>JBKAGP010000001.1:0-4800000 GCA_046290465.1 Planctomycetota bacterium
CTGATCACTTGGCTGTTGGTGCCCTCGCGCGAGTGGCACCAAGAGGCGCACATTGGTCCGCATTCAAACCGATCGCGTCCCGCTCAGGCTCATCGGATGGATGCTGCGCGGACCCAGTCCTGCTGCCAGCGCAGCACCTCGACCGACCGCAGCCGGCGCGGCAGCAACCCGAGCACGACCGCGGACGCCAGCATCGGATGGTCGCGGTTGAATCGCTTGCGCACGTAGTTGCGGTGACGGCGAACAGGTCGAGCTGCGCCTTGAGCCAGCGCGCGGCCTTGGACACCAGCCACGACTTGCGCCGCAGGCGGCCGCAGTTGTCGCGCGACATCGCGATCGTCGCGTTGATCGGGAACAGCGGGTTGCGGATCGTGCGCGCCTCGGTGCCGGAGGTGGTCGTGTGGGTGGCGCGGTCGCCGAACACCTTCTTGCACGACCTCGCGTAACTCGCCTTCTTGTCGGTGTGTAGCCCGAGCTGCCCGGTGCACCGCCGGTCGAGCTCGCGCAGCACGCCTTCGACGCACTCGCGGCTGCGGTCGGGCCGGCGGCCGTGCTGCTGTTCGTGGGCGTCCTGCCATGCCCGCCGGGTCGTGCCGCGTCGGGCGAGCCGGCGGATCGGCGCCGTGTCGGCTGCGACCAGGAACCACGACTTCCGCTCGATCAGGATCGGCACCGTCAGGGTGCGGATCGACGAGCCTTCGTACGTCTCCTCCTCGTCGAGCACGTAGTCGCCGCCCGACGGCAGGCGCTGCGAGAGGTTGCGGTGCAGGCCCGCGCAGGTGCGGGCGATCTTGCGCATCTTGCGCTGCACCCCGGAGCACGACAGCTCGAGCAGGCGCCCGCCTGGCGCAGGCCGATGCCGCTCGTCAGCAGGTCGAACAGGCGGGCGTTGGTAGCGGGCCTGCGGTCGCGGTAGTCGTGACGGAACGTCTGGCGTGAGAACGTTCTACGGCAGGCGGGGCAGCGATAGCGCTGCTCCGGCGCGGTGCGGCAGGCGGCGCGGAACGAGCCCCATCGGGCGAATCGCCGGGGCGGGGTGGTGAAGGCTGAGCAGTCCTGGTGCGGACAACGGGGTGGCTCGAAGGTCATGCGGTGTCGTGGCGATGCGCCACGACACTGGGGCCCGCGTTCGCTGGCGGTGGCAGCGAATCTCCGGGACCAACAACCAGGTGATCAGTCGGAGCGGTGGCACGGGGGTCTGGGGGCCTTCTTCAAGAACCCCGAACCCCGCGTCGATGCTGCCCGTGCGCGCCGATGGTCGTTCGGGGGGATGGCCTTGGCGTTGTGCGAACCGTGCGGGATCAGGGGGTTCGTGCACTGTCGTAGCGCGGGTGGGGGCCCGCCGACGGCAGGTGAGCATCGCTGGAGCCATGGGGGTGGCGCTGGCGGTCGGGCGCCCGCGGTGCCTCGCAACACCGTGGGATGCCTTTTTCTTCTCGCGACGGACGGACGCGCGCCGGTATCACGCCACCTATGCGTCCTTCGTCGTGCGCCGGTCTGCTCGCCTTCCTGCTGGCTGCCTGCCACGCGATTGGGCCGGGACTGCCGCCGGATGTCGTGCGTGGGCTGCCGTGGGGCGAACGGCCGGCCGACCAGATGGCCTGGACCGCGCGGCAGGCGGTCGAGCGCGGCATGCCCGAGCGCGCGCTGGTCGAACTGGAGACCATCCTGCGGCTCGAGCCCCAGCACGTCGACGCGCACCGCCTGCGCCAGGACCTGATGCGCACGCGGGGGCGCCGCGGGCGCCTGCTCGACGAGGCGCGGCGTCGGGTCGCGAAGCGGCCCGAGGACGGCCATGCGCACTACCTGCTGGCGCGCATCAGCGACGATCCGCAGCAGAAGCTCGCCGGCTTCCGCCGGGCGGCCGAGCTGGCGCCGGAGTCGGTCTGGCCGTGGCTCGGGCTGGCGCACACGCTGCGCGCGACGGACCGTTCGCGGGCGCTGCAGATCTACGAACGGCTGTTCGCGGCCAGCGGCCAGCATCCGCTGGTGGGGGTCGCGTTCGCCGCGGCGCTGCGTGAGGACGAACGCTACGAGGCGGCGGCGCTGGTCTACCAGGCGCTGCGCAGCGACCGCCGGGTCCCCGGCGTCGGCGACCTCGGGCTGGCGCAGGTCGCGATCGAGCGCGAGCGCCGCGACGCGGCTTGGGGCGCGCTGATGGAGGCGCTGCGCCACCGTCCGTTCGACCCCGGCGTGCAGGGGCTCGTGCACGGTTGGACCGAGACCAACGCGACCCGCGACCAGCGCCGGCAGGTCGCCGACGTCTTGCGCGAACACGGCGACCGGCTGCGCGCGTTCGGCGACCAGGCTGGCGCCCAGGTGCTGGCCGACCTGCTGGAGGACAACGGCCAGGTGCTGGCCGCGCGCCGGGTGCTCGAGCGACGCCTGGCCGAGCGGCCGAGTCCGGCGCTGCAGCGCGCGCACCGGCGGCTGGTGCTGGCGATGGGGGACGTCGAGGCGTTCTTGCAGCGCCTGCGCAGCGACGTGCCTCGCCATGTCGTCGCGGCGGAGGACAGCGAACTGCGCGGCCGCTGGCTGACGCTGCTCGACGGGCCGTGGATGGACGGCGCGCCGCTCGTCGACGCGGCCGGCACGCTGGCGCTGCTCGCGGCGTTGCGCGACGTCGGCATGCTGGTCGAGGTCGAGCGCCTCGCCGAGGTCGCGATGCAGCGCTTCCCGGAGGCCGAGGCGGACTGGCTGCAGCGCCAGGACGAGGCCCGGCGCGAACTGGCGTTCGAAGCGGGGCTGCGGCGGCTGCTCTACCGCGGCTACCGGGCGGGCGATGCCGCCGACCTCGCGACGGTCGTCGAACGCATCCGCGAACTGTCGCTGCGGGTGCTCGGTGAGGACGTCGTCGGCGAGCCGCAGAGCTTTGCCGTGCCGCTCGTCGGCGAGATGCTCGACCCGTTCTCCGGCGGCGGGCTGTGCGAACACCTGGCGCGCTACAACCGCCACCTGGTGCTCGGCCGCCGCGCCGGCGGCACCGCCGAGGGCCTGCTGGTGACGCGGCTGTCGCTGCGCGAGCTGCCGGACACCGAGCGCCAGCGGCTGCCCGGCCGCTGCTTCGAGGTGGTCGGCACCGACCGCGACATCCGCGCACTCGGCGGCGTGCTCGGCTCGGACCTGGCCGGGGTCGCGCTGCTCAACCACTTCCTGGTCGACCACGACGCGGTCGTCGACTGGGCGCTCGGCCTGCTCGATCGCCGCCGCATCGCGCGCCGCGACCAGCTGCAGCTGACGCGCGATCCGATCCCCGGCGACGTCGGCCTCGACCCGCTCGACGTCTCGTGGCGGTTGGCGCTGCGCTCACCGGTCGCCGACGAGGATCTCGCCGAGGCGGTGCTCGGGATGATCCGTGACCACGAACGGCGGCACCTGGTCGACTCGTTCCACTACATGCCGATCGAGTGGAACCTGCTGCGCGGCGCCGGGCTGCTGCTCCGGTTCGGTCTGTCGCCGGCGCAGATCGAGGCCGAGATGGAGCGGCGGGCGGAGCTCGCGGCGTTGGCGCTGTCGCCGCACACCGAGCTGGTGCTGGCGCACATCGTCGACTTCTACGGCGACCCGCCGCTGCACTCGCCGCACCACATCGGCTTCAGCCGGCTGCACCAGCAGCTGTACGCCGAACTGCTCGAACTCGGCGTCGCGCCGGCGCAGGCGGCGCCGAGCCGATGGCACGAACTCGACATGGCGCTGGTCCGCGAGGCGGCGTCGCGGTTGCTGGATCGCCTGCCCGGGGGAAGGTAGCCGGGGGAAGGTAGCCGGGGGACGATAGCCCGGGCGACGAGAGCCCGGTGGCAGCGGCGGGTTGCGTGCACGGGCACGACATTTGTTATGGTAGAGGTCGCTTGCGGCACGCTGTCGCCCGTCCGATACGCCTCGGGCTGCGGCTGCCCAGACCCCTCAGCCGATAACCAAGGGAGCATTCGATGACGACATCCCGCAATCCGATTCTGTTCACGACGGCCCTGCTGGCCGCGGCGTTTGCGATGGCGCCGTCCGCGACCGCCCAGAAGCCCAAGAAGATCGCTCCCGACAAGGAGGTCGCCGAGAAGGTCAAGGTGCTCAAGGAGGTCGCCAAGGACAAGAAGTTCACGCGCGACGCCGAGGGCATCGGGATCATCGACGTGCTGATGCAGAAGAACGAGAAGGGCCTCAACGACAAGGACAAGAAGTCGATCGTCAAGGCTCTCGACGGCGTGCTCAACAAGGGCAAGGTGCGGCCGGCCAACAAGGCGCAGATCTACAATGCGACCGCCGAGGCGCTGGGCCGCCACGGCGAGCCGGGCGCCAAGGCGCTGAAGACCGCCTACGAGAAGAAGCGCTTTCCCGACAAGCCCGAGTGGGTGCCGTTGCGCGAGAAGCTGCTGACCAACATCGGTCGGACCAAGGACGAGGACATGGTCAAGTTCCTGCTCGACGAGGCCCGGCGCAGCCCCGAGGCCGCGCTGCAGGCCGCGGCCGGCAAGGCGCTCGGCAACTTCCGCGAGTCCGACCAGAAGCTGCGCCGCGACATCGTCAGCGGCATGATCATCAAGTGGGGGTCGCTGTCGGAGGCGGCGTCGCAGCTCGGCGGCGCCAACGTCGAGGCGCAGAACGCCCGCGACCGGCTGGCCGCCATCGTCGGCCCGTGGAACGAGACCCTCAAGGCGCTGACCGGCCAGGACCAGGATACGTTCCGCAAGTGGCAGGCCTGGTGGAACAAGAACAAGAACGAGAAGTGGTAGGCTGACGCGGCACGGCGTCGGCGCGCGACGGCACCCGCGTCGGGTGCCTGGGAAGGGCCGGGCGTCTGCCCCGTCTGACGTGCCCCATGCGCTGGCCCCACTACGTCGTCCTGTTCGCCCTGCTCGGCGCGGTCGTGATGCTCGCGCTCGAGACGCTGCGCCTCGCCGAGCTGGCGGGGGACTTCGAACGTCGCGCCGTGCTGGCGGAGCGCGGGCTCGCCCAGCGGGTGGATCCCGACCAGGTGGCCTCTCGGCCCGCGGGCCGGCAGGGGGTGGATCCGAGCCGGGAGGACCCGAAGGCCGACGCGCAGCCGGCGACTTCGCCCGGTGAAGGGGCACCGGGGTCGACGACGGACTCCGACGACGGCGGCGTCGGCCTCGCCGAATACAGCCGCCTGCAGCTCGAGCTGCACACCACGCGCGAGCGGTTGGCCGCCGTCCGCACGCTGCTCGACGCGCGCAACGCCGAACTCGCGCGCCGCGCCGCGGAGTCGAAGCAGCGGGTCGCCGATGCGCTCAAGCCGATGCCGGCGGGCGTGCGCGAGTGCCTGCACGCGCTGCACCAGTGCCTGCGGCTCGAGGGCTTCACGGCGCAGCGGTTCCTGCGGGCGACCGCGGTCGACGCCGAGGGCCTGCACGACGTCGAACTGCTCGAGACCGCGGCCGACGGCCTCGGTGTGGTGTTCGTGACCGCCGCGCGCATGACCGCGTCGCTCGATCGCACGACCGGCCGCCTCGAACTGCGCTTCTTCGAAGGCCACCGCAGCGTCGACGGCGAACGTGCGGCGCTGCCCGAGGATGGCTTCGCGGTGGTGTTCGACGACGTCGACGGCCAGCTGTTCGAACGGCGTCTGCCCTACCTGGTGCGCGCCAGCGGCGCCTACCCGGTCGAGCGCGAGACCAGCGACGACCAGCCCGGCGACCTCGATCCGGCCTCGCGGCGGCAGTGGGCGCGGCGCCTGTCGCGGCTGCTGGCGCAAGCGCGCACCGACATCCACTGGAGCGCGTCGCGTCTGCGCGGCCAGCTGGACGGCCACTTCCTGCAGGTCGAACTGGTCGGCACCAACGACAAGGGGCTGGTGCTCGGCAGTGCGCACTGCGACCGGGTCGCGGTCGAGATCGACGAGCGACGCAACGTCGTTTCGCTGTTGCTGCTCGACGGTGTCTTGCGTCGCGACGGCGTCGAGTCGACGATCACCGACCGAGGCTTCCGCATGCTGCTGCCAGGTTTGACCCCCAAGGACTGTTCCGATGCCATGCTCGGCATCGTCGTGAAGAGATGAGCGAACGCCACTCTGCCGGCGCGTTCCGTTCGTTCGTCGGCGAGCACCAGCAGGCGGTCGAGGCGGCCCTGCGCGACCTGCTGCCCGATCCCTCCGCGCAGCCGACCCGGCTGCACGAGGCGATGCACTACGCGATGTTTCCGGGCGGCAAGCGGCTGCGGCCGATGCTGACGCTGCTCGGCTGCGTGGCGACCGGCGGCCGTCTCGAGCAGGCGCTGCGCCCGGCGGCCGCGCTCGAATGCCTGCACACCTACAGCCTCGTGCACGACGACCTGCCGTGCATGGACGACGACGACCTGCGGCGCGGCCGCGCGACCTGCCACAAGGTCTACGGGGAGTCGCTGGCGCTGCTCGCTGGGGACGCGCTGCTGACGCTGGCGTTCGAAGGCGTCGCCGCCGCCGGCGGCCCTGCGGTCGCGGCGCTGGCGCGCGCCTCGGGCAGCGTCGGCATGGTCGGCGGCCAGGTCGAGGACCTCGCGGCCGAGGGCGCGCTTGGCGACGCCGGGGGCGCGCTTGGCGACGCCGCGGTGGCGCCGCTGGGGCTTGGCGCGGCGCCTGGCCGGTCCAGGCCGTCGGCCCAGGACGGAGGCCCGGGGCAGACCCTCGAGCGGCTGCGCTGGATCCACGACCACAAGACCGGCGCGCTGATCACCGCCTCGCTGGTGGTGGGCGCGCACGCCGGGGCCGGTCCGGATGCCGTTCCGGCGGAACTCCTGCAACTGCTTACCGGATACGGGGATCGGTTGGGCCGCGCGTTCCAGATCGCCGACGACTGCCTCGATGTCACCGGCTCGGCGGAGGAACTCGGCAAGAATCCCGGGGCCGATGTCGCGCTCGGCAAGCTGACCTGGCCGGCTCTGCTCGGCCTCGACCAGAGCCTGCAGGCGGCCGGCGAACTCGCGCAGGAAGCCGCAGGTCTCGCCAGCGAAGTGGTTTCCGCCGCTGCCAGCTGGCGGGGGGTTGGCCGGAGTTCGCTGGACGAAGCCGCGCTGCTGCTGCAAGATGTCGCGTTCTACACCGTCGAGCGCCGAACCTGAGGCACCGGAACGTCCGGAGGGCTTGGGTCGTGCGCCGTGCGGTCGTAACGAACCAGCTGCCCGGAGCAGACATTGGACCAACCGTCGCCTACCCCTCTCTTCGATCAGGTCGATACCCCCGCGGACCTCAAGAAGCTTCCTCGTGAGAAGCTGACCGAGCTCTGCGCCGAACTGCGCAAGGTCATCATGGACACCGTCTCGGTGACCGGCGGCCACCTCGGTTCGGGCATGGGCGTCGTCGAGCTGACGGTGGCCCTGCACTACCTGTACGACTTCTCCGACGACCGCCTCGTCTGGGACGTCGGCCACCAGTGCTACCCGCACAAGCTGCTGACCGGCCGCAAGGATCGCTTCCACACGCTGCGGCAGAAGGACGGGCTGAGCGGCTTCTCCAACAAATGGGAGAGCGAGTACGACGCCTACCTGATGGGCCACGCCGGCACCGCCGCGTCGGCCGCGCTCGGCATCGCGATGGGCGACAAGATGCAGGGCAACACCAGCCGCCATTCGGTCGCCGTCGTCGGCGACGCGGCGATGGGTTGCGGGGTCGCGTTCGAGGCGCTGAACCACGCCGGTTCGCTCGAGGACACCAAGCTGCTGGTGATCCTCAACGACAACCGCTGGTCGATCGCCAAGACCGTCGGCGCGCTGTCGCGCCACCTCAACAAGCTGCGCAGCGGCGCGTTCTACAACCGTGCCAAGGAGTCGATCCATCACCTGATCCAGTCGATCCCGGTGGTCGGCAAGGACCTCGACCAGCGCCTCGGCGATGCGGTCGACATGGTCAAGAACATGGTGGTGCCCGGCCATCTGTTCGAGGAGCTCGGCTTCCGCTACTTCGGCCCGGTCGACGGCCACAACATGCAGGAGACGCTCGAGGCGGTCGAGAACTGCAAGCAGCTCGACGGCGTCACGCTGCTGCACGTCATGACCGAGAAGGGCAAGGGCGTGCCAGGCAGCGAGGAGCGCTACGACCGCGCCCACGCCGCCAAGCCGAAGCCCAAGAAGGTCCCGGTCGAGCCGGCGGTGCTGCAGCCGATGGTGCCCGAGAAGCCGAAGGGCCAGGCCTGGACCAAGTGGTTCAGCCAGAGCATCGAGAAGCTCGCCGAGCAGAACGACAAGGTGATCGCGATCACCGCCGCGATGCCGGACGGAACCGGCCTGATGGAGTTCCGCGATCGCTTCCCGGAGCGCTTCGTCGACGCCGGCATCGCCGAGCAGCACGCGGTCGCGATGGCGTCGGGCATGGCCACGGCCGGCATGAAGCCGGTGTGCGCGATCTACTCGACGTTCCTGCAGCGCGGCTACGACCAGGTGTTCCAGGAGGTCATCCTGCAGCGCCTGCCGGTCGTGTTCGCGATGGACCGCGCCGGCCTGGTCGGCGAGGACGGCGCGACCCACAACGGCATCTACGACATCAGCTACCTGCGCTGCATGCCGGGCATCACGCTGATGGCGCCGATGGACGGCAAGGAACTGCACGAGATGATGCAGTTCTCGCTGACGCTCGACGGCCCGAGCGGGGTGCGCTACGCGCGCGGCAACGCGCCCGAGGAGCACGACCTGGTGGGCTGGGACGGCAAGCGTGAGCCGATCCGCCTCGGCAAGGCGCAGACGCTGCGGCAGGGCTCCGACGGCGCAATCCTCGCCTACGGTCACATGGTGCAGACCGCGCTCGAGGCAGCCGCGCAGCTCGCCGAGCAGGGCGTCCAGATCGAAGTCGTCAACGCGCGTTTCTGCAAGCCGCTCGACGAGGAGTTCGTCGTCGACCTGTGCAACCGCCACGAGCGCGTCGTGACCCTCGAGGACCACGTCAAGGTCGGCGGCTTCGGCAGCGCGGTGCTCGAGTGCCTCGCCGCCCACGGCCCGGTGCGCGCCGAGGTGCAGGTGGTGGGCGTTCCGGACGACATCCACGTGCACATGTCCCGCGGCCAGATCCTCGATCACTGCGGCATGACCGCGAGGCACGTCGCCGATCGCTTTCGCGTCGACAAGGACGCGGCGGTCACCTCCTGATCGGCAACCCTGATCCAGAGCGCCCGCCGGGACTCGCGGCGGGCAGTCCAGGCCCATGGAGGCGGCGATGGCGGAACGAACGATCCGGCGGGTGTTGTTGGTGGGGGACGCCAAGAAGGGCGGCACCGCCGACGTCATCGCCCGCTACGCCGCGTGGTTCGAGCGGCACGGCATCGAGACCGCCGAGGTGACCGACCGCGAGGCGTCACTGCACGACCAGGACGCCGACGTCGTGGTGGTCTGGGGTGGCGACGGTTCGCTGCTCGCCGCCGCGCGTCGGATGGCCGAGAACCAGCGCCCGACGCTCGGCATCAACCGTGGCCGCCTCGGCTTCCTGACCGCGTTCGAGGACGAGCAGAGCGAGCTGGCGCTGCAGAAGCTGGTCGACGGCGACCTCTGCGAGGAGACCCGGCTGATGTTCCGCTGCCAGGTCGACCTCGGCGAAGGGGCGGCCGGCAACGTGCTCGGCCTCAACGACATCGTCGTCAGCCGCGCCGGTGCCGGCGGCATGATCATCGTGCGCGTGCGCCGTGGGGACGCCGAGATCGGCACCTACCGCGGCGACGGCGTGATCGCCGCCACCGCGACCGGTTCGACCGCCTACTCGATGGCCGCCGGTGGCCCGGTGCTGGCACCGGACCTCGACGCGGTCGCGCTGACGCCGCTCGCCTCGCACTCGCTGAGCGCGCACCCGCTGGTGCTGTCGATCGGCAGCGGCCTCGAGTTCGAGATCGTCGAGACCGGCGACATGCCGTACGCGTACTGCGTCGTCGACGGCCAGGTGCAGATGCAGGTCCAGGTCGGCACGCGCATCACGATGCGCACCGCGCCGATGCGCTTCCGCCACCTGACCCAGAGCCCGAAGCAGTTCTTCGACGTGCTGGTGGCCAAGTTCGGCTTCGCCGGCATGGCGCGCTCGCGCGGCGAGTGAACGGCCGCGGTCGGCGGGTTCCCCGTCGGCGGTTTCCCGTCGGCGGTTTCTCGTCGGCTGGGTCGTCGTCGGCCAGCTTCTCCATCGGCCAACTTCGCCGTCGGCCGGATTCCTGATCGACCGGTTCCCGCTCAGCCGAGTTCGAACTGCCGCTTGGCGTCGACGACGTCGCGGTTGATCGCGACGATCGCCTCCTCGAGGCGCGCGCCGAGCTGTTCGTGCTTGCCGACCTGCTGCGCGACCTGGCGCATCATCTGGATCGCCATGCGCAGCGTGCGCACGACGTCGCCGGCGTGGCCGTTGGTGAGCCGTTCCAGGTCCTCGACGTCGCCGCCGCGGCTCCAGCAGTCGACCGCGGGCGCGATGCCCCAGTCGGGTTCCTTGATCGGGTTGGCGACACCCTGCTTCGACTCGACGTCACGGAAGCGCCGGACCGCCTGGGTCGCCTTGCGCATCAGCGGCCCGGTCTCACGACCCTGCTGGTGCGGGTCGGCGCGGCGCCGTTCTTCGTGGATCAGCGACGTGAACGTCGCCGAGAGCTGGTGGATGTCCATCTCGTCGAGCACACCGCTGAACAGCAGCTCCGCCGCCTGGATCTCGTAGCCGTTGATGCGCTGCGCGATCTTGCCGCGCGGCAGCAGGCCGCCGTCCTCGAGGTAGCCGGCCTGCCGCAGCACGTTGACGCGGCTGGCCAGCGCCGCGTGCGCCGCCGCGCGCTTCTTCTGCCGCGCCGAGGCCGAACCCTTCAGCGCCTGGAAGGCCGCGAACGAGCTGTCGTAGGCCTCCTGCAGCCCCTTGCTGCCGAGGCGGTCGTAGAGGTTGAGGATCGTCGAGTACGACAGGTTGAAGCGCGACGTGATCGCCTCGACCTTGCCCGAGTGGTAGCGCGCCAGCGGCGCCTCGAGCAGGTCCTCGTCCTCGAGGATCGAGATCACCAGCCCGGTCTTGTCGAGGCCCTGGCGACCGGCGCGGCCCGCCATCTGCAGGTAGTCGCGCGCCTTCATGTAGTTCATCTGCACGCCGTCGAACTTGCGCAGCAGGTCGAAGATCGCGGTGCGCGCCGGCATGTTGATGCCGAGGGCGAACGTCTCGGTCGTGAACAGCAGCTTCAGCAGGCCCGACGTGAACAGCCGTTCGACCACCTCCTTGTGGATCGGCAGCATGCCGGCGTGGTGGTAGCCGACGCCGACCAGCGCGCGGCCGAGGATTGCCAGCAGCCCGGGGTCCTGTTCGGGGTCGAGTTCGAAGCGGTCGCAGATCTCGTAGAACAGGTCCTCGATCTCGCGCCGTTCGCGTCGGTCGAGCAGCCGGCGGCCCATGCTCTTCTCCGCCTTGATCTCGCACTCCTTGCGCGAGAAGCAGAAGTAGAGCGCCGGCAGCAGCTGGCGGTTCTGGATCTCGTCGAGCAGCATCACGTACGGCCGCGGGCCGAAGCGGTTGCGGCGGCCGCGGGCGCGCTCGCGCTTGTCGCCCCACTTGGAGCGCTGCCGTTCGCGCTTGCTGACCCGCTGGTCGCGATCGTGGTGCTGCTTCTCGCGCGCCACCGCGCGTTCGTGGAACGTGATCGCACGCGAGCGCTGCGCCAGCTGGAAGACGCCGGCGTCCTGGTGGAACAGCCGGTGCGACAGCGGCACCGGCCGCTTCTTGTGCTCGATGACCGTCAGGTCCTGGTGGCGGACCTCGCGGATCCACTCGCCGAACTCGTGCAGGTTCGCGATGGTCGCGCTGAGCCCGACGAAGCGCACGTGCTCGGGTGCGAAGATCAGGCTCTCCTCCCAGACCGTGCCGCGGTCGACGTCGTCGACGAAGTGCACCTCGTCGAAGATCGCGAAGTCGGTGTCCTGGAACCGCTCGGGATCCTCGAACACGGCGTTGCGGAAGATCTCGGTCGTCATGATGACGAGCGGCGCGTCCGGGTCGAGCGTCAGGTCGCCGGTCATCAGGCCGACGCGCAGGCCGTCGTTCTTGAAGTCGCGGAACTTCTGGTTGCTCAGGGCCTTGATCGGGCTGGTGTAGATGGCGCGCTTGCCCTGTTGCACCGCGTGCTCGATCGCATACTCGGCGACCAGCGTCTTGCCGGCGCCGGTCGGTGCGGCGAGCAGCACGTTGTGGCCGGCTTCGATCGCCTCCGCTGCTTCGACCTGGAACGGATTGAGCGTGTAGCCCTTGAACGTGATGGGCTCTTCGGGGCGGGTCGGCACGCGGCGCAGCATGGCACACGGGTGCCGCGGTTGGAATCGTGCAGGTCGTTCACTTTGGCCTGCCTGACCGTCACGACTTCACAGCCGTGTGCACGTTTGTCCACAGCGAGGAGGTCGATCTGCACGAAGCGCTCTCTTTTTTGCGAATGATCCCCTCGCTATGCTCGCGCTCGTTCCGCAGGTCAGCGGAGCATTTCGCAAGCGGCTGCGAGGGGCGACATCGTCGATTCGCGGCCGTTCCGGTCTACCAGCGGTGGGGGTCACCACCGCTCCTCCCTCAACCAGGCTGCCGCGTGGCAGCGCTTGGAGCCAAGCAATGGAAAGCAAGTCCGAAGTCAACGTCGGCAAGTTCGTCGGCCGTCACCTCTCGCAGCTCAAGATCCTGACCCGCCTGCTCGACCACGAGCTCGAGGCCGCCAAGGGCGCGCGCGAGATCACCCTGGATCGCGACCTGGTCGAGAACGTCATCGACACGCTCGAGATCTTCACCGACGACTGCGAGGTCGCCAGCGGCGGCACGCGCGAGCGCGCCGGCAAGGGCGAGCAGAAGCCGGTCGTCGCCCGCCTGAACTGATCGCGCCGAGCTCGGTCCCCGAGTCGGTCCCCTAGGTCTGCTCCGGCGTCGCCGCCGGAGTCTGCGTGATGAGTTCGAACCCGTCCATGTGGGCGGTCCGCGTGTTCGTGCTGGGCGCGTTCGCCGCGACCGTCTGGTTCTGTGGGCCGCGCGCCGCGAAGGTGCTCGCTGCCAAGTTCGGCAACGGCGCCCAGCCGGGGCCCAAGGTGGCCCTCGACCGGGTCGGGTTCGTCGAGCGCCCTGATTGGATGAGCGACGAGATGCTCGTCTCGGTCTCCGAGACGCTCTCGCCGTGGCTGTCCGACGAGGTCGGCATCCTCGACGAAGCGACCGCGATGCGGTTGCGCGACGGGTTGCAGTCGACCCCGTGGGTTCGCGAGGTGCGCGTCGAGCGCGCCTTCCCGGACCGCTTCCGCCTGCACCTCGAGCTGCGCCGGCCGCGGCTCGCGGTGCATGCCGGCGACGACCGGCCGCTGTGCCTGGTCGACGACGCCGGCTACATGCTGCCGTGGATGCAGACGCGCCTGCCGCTGCTGCGCCTCTACCGCGAGGGCGGCATCCCGACGATGGAGGTCCGCTACGGCGAACGCGCGCGCGAGCCGCGGGTGCGCGCCGGGGCGATGGTCGCTGCCGAGTGGCGCGACGAGATCGCGCCGCAGGTGCGCGACTGCCCGACGTTGCTCGAGATCGACGCGACCAACCTCGGCGAGCGGTGGCTGCGCGGCGTCCAGTATCCCGAGGTGCGCGTCGTGCTCGCGCGCGGCGACGGCGAGCCGGTCAGCTTCCTGTTCGGTCGGCCGCCCGAAAGCAACCTGCCGCGCGTGCCGGCGAGCACCAAGGCGACGGTCTTGAGCAAGGTGCTGGCCAGCCATCCCGGCCTCGAGGGCCTGACCGCCGGCGACCTGCGCCTCTCGCGGCGCTGGGCCGACTACCTGCAGCCGCGCGCCTCGAACCTCCCCGATCCGATCCAGCACTGGCGCGACCTCGACGAGCAGTTCCCCGAGCCGCGCACCACCCGCGGCCGCTGACCAACCACCGCATACCGAACCCGGTTCGGTATGCGCCCCCAAACGCCGCATACCGAACCCGGTTCATCCTGCGCCACTAGGAGCGCGTCCATGTAGTGGACGCGCTGCCAACCGTGATCGCGGAAGCAGCGTGTACGCGTGCGGACGGGGCTTTGCCCGCTAGGAGCGCGTCCATGTAGTGGACGCGCTGCCAACCGTGATCGCGGAAGCGGCGTGTACGCGTGCGGACGGGGCTTTGCCCGCTAGGAGCGCGTCCATGGCGTGGACGCGCTGCCAACCGTGATCGCGGAAGCGGCGTGTACGCGTGCGGACGGGGCTTTGCCCGCTAGGAGCGCGTCCATGTAGTGGACGCGCTGCCAACCGTGATCGCGGAAGCGGCGTGTACGCGTGCGGACGGGGCTTTGCCCGCTAGGAGCGCGTCCATGTAGTGGACGCGCTGCCAACCGTGATCGCGGAAGCGGCGTGTACGCGTGCGGACGGGGCTTTGCCCGCTGGCGCGCGTCCATGTAGTGGACGCGCTGCCAACCGTGATCGCGGAAGCAGCGTGTACGCGTGCGGACGGGGCCTTGCCCGCTAGCTGGCGGCGTCGAGCACGGCGCGAACGAACGTGGTCAACGGGAAGCCGCCGGCCTTGGTGCAGCCGAGCCGCACGATCACCAGTTGCTGGCTCGGTGCGACGATCACGTATTGGCCTTCGTGGCCGTCCATGTGGAACAGGTCTTCCGGCAGGTTGCGCCAGCGGCGCTGCTTCGGGCCATCGCCGTCGGGGTCGCGGTTGAGCCACAGCTGCCAGCCGAAGCGGCCGTCGCTCGCCGGTGAGGCCGCCAGCGACGTCGACCGCCGCACCCAGCCCGCCGGCAGCACGCGCGTGCCGTCGACGATGCCGTCCTGCAGGTAGAGCAGTCCGAACCGGGCCCAGTCGCGCGCCGACGCATAGCAGTACGAACTGCCGACGAACGTGCCCGAAGGGTCGGTCTCGAGCACCGCGGTGCGCATGCCGACCCGCTGGAAGAAGCGGCTCGGCATCTGCCAGTATCGCAGCGTGCTGTCGTAGGCCGCGCGCAGCTCGCGGCACAGCAGGTTGCTCGCGCCGCTCGCGTACTGGTAGCGCGCACCCGGCGCGGCCGTCGACGGCCGCCGTGCGTAGACCTCGGCGTGGTCGCGCGAGGCCAGCAGCATGCGCAGCGCGTCGGAGTGCGGGTCGGCGTAGTCCTCGTTCCAGTCGAGCCCGGCGCTCATCGCCAGCAGGTGGTGGTGGCGGATCCCGGCGCGCGGATCGCCCTCCTCGCGCCAGCCGGACACCGCCGGCCGGCCGTCGACGTCGAAGCTGCCGGCGCCGACGTGCAGGCCGACCAGCGCATTGGTCAACGTCTTGCTCATCGACCAGCCGGGTAGTGGCATCTGCGCGTCGAAGCCATCGGCATAGCGCTCGGCGACCAGCCGACCCCGGTGCACGACGACGACCGCGCGCGTGAACACCGGCTTCTTCGGGTTCGGCTCGGCGAACGCCAGATCCAGAGCCTGCTGCAGGGCCGCGTGGTCGATGCCGGTCTCGGCTGCGGCCGCGACCGCCTGCCCGCGCGGCCACGGCAGCTCGGGCGAGGCCTTCGCCAGATCGAACGCGGGCAGCGGCTTGCTGTAGCGCGTCCGGTTGCCGTCGACCCTGCCCTGCACCAGCGAGCAACCGAGCCCGGGGTGGTAGACGGCGGTCGCGCGCATCATCCCGAGGCGGCAGGTCACGCTGCGGCGCCGTCGGTCGACGTCGAAGCGCAGCAGCGGTCGGATCATCGCGTCGAGCGGCCGCGACGGCGCGAACTCCTGCTCGAGCACCGACTCGAGCGTGCGCCCGCTGACGAAGATCGCCGACGCGGTGACCTTGGCCGCATACGCGGCGGCGGCCTGCGCCATCTCCTTGCTGGGGACCTGCGCCGGCGCGGCCGCGGCGAGGGACAGGACGGCCGCTGCGGCCCACGTGCTTCGCATCCCGGGATGGTAGCGTCGCCGCGCCGCGATACCGTGCTCGTCCATGCGCTGGCCGCTCCTTGCCCTGCTCTTGCTCGGATGCTCATCGCCGCAGCCGACGTTCCCGATCCGCGTGGTCGGCGACGGCGAACGCGGCGTTGTGCGTTCGCACGAAGAACTGTGGCCGGCGCACGTGCCGGCGAAGCCGCGACGCATCGTCGACCGCAGCGAGTGGCGCGCGATCTGCCAGCACTTCGGCGGCGCGCTGCAGGGGCGCGAGGAGCCGGGCCTCGACTGGTACGACGAATACCTGGTGGTGGTGCCGATCGCGCTCGGCGTCAAGCCCTGCGGCTTGGTGGTCAGCAGCGAGGAAGGGGTCGACGTGGTGACGATCGACGTCGCCCATCGGCCGGGGCCGGAGCCGGTCGCGTGCATCAGCCTGCTTCGCCTGCAGCACCGCGAGCACCAACTCGCGGTGGTAGTGCGGAATGAGCAGCTCGGCGAGGAACGCACGGTGGCGGTGTTCGATCCGTATTGACGCGGCGTTGAGTCGCCGGCGCCGAACGGTCGATGACATGGCGTGCGCCCAGCAGAACGTGCCGTCCTGATCAGCATCGTCGTCGTCGTCGCGGCGGCGCTGCGCATCGCCTTCGTCAGCACGGCCGACGTGCAGGCGCCGCTGCGCGTCGACGCCGGCCAGTACGCGCAGTACGCGCAGAACCTGGTCGATCGCGGGGTCTACTCGCTGTCGGAGCAGGTGGAGCCGCTGCCCGACTCGTTCCGTTCGCCGGGCTACCCGCTGTTCCTGGCTATGTGCCGGCTGTTCGGGGGCGAGCACGGTTGGTATGCGCTGGCGCGCTGGCTGCAGGTCCTGCTGTCGACGGTGACCGTGCTGGTCGCCTACCGGCTGGCGCGGCAGGTCGCCGGCTTCTGGCCGTCGTGTGCGGCGGCGGCGCTGGTGGCGCTCAGTCCACACCTGGTGGTGTCACCGGCGTTCGTGCTGACCGAGTGCCTGGCGGCGTTCGTCGTGACCACGGCGCTGTGGCTGCTCGCCTCGGCGAAGTCCGTCCGTACCGCCCTGCTCGGGGCCGCCGTGCTCGGCTTCGCGCCACTCTGCAACGAGACGCTGGTGTTCCTGCCGCTGGTCGTGACCGTGGCGCTGTGGCGACGCGACCGACGCCGCGCCGTGATGGTGCTGGCGGTGGCGCTGTTGCCGCTGTTGGCGTGGAATGTGCGCAACCAGACCACCGAGCTGGCACGCAAGGGCAGCGAACGTGCGACCGCGTCGATCAGCCACGGCAGCTACCCGGGCATGGTGTTCGAGGACCCGCGCTACTTCGGGTTCCCGTATCGCGAAGATCCGGCGCAGCCCGAGTTCGGTCGTTCGTGGTCGAGCCTGTTCGAAGTGCTTGGGCCGCGGGTGGCCGACGAGCCCTGGACCTATGCGCGATGGTACCTGCTCGACAAGCCGATCTGGCTGTGGAGCTGGCCGCTGGTTCAGGGCAACGACGTCAACGTCTATCCGGTCGGCAACTCACCGTACGAACGCCAGCCGGTGATGGCGGCGACGCACACCGCGATGCGGTGGCTGCACGGGCCGGTGATGCTGCTGGCGGCGGCCGGGGCCCTGCTGGCGCTGCTGCGCGCCCGCCGCGGCGGCGATGGCGACGCGCACTGGGTTCGGTTCGCGCTCGGGGCGACGGCGCTGCTCGGCACGCTGGCCTACCTGCCGGTGATCCCCGACCCGCGCTACCTGCAGCCGTTCCGCCCGGTCCTGTTCGTGCTCGCCGGCGCTGCCTTGCCGATGGTGTTCGCTCGGCTGCGCCACCGCCGGCCCGAACCCGCCGCCAGCCCCGCCTGAGAGCCCCCGAACGGTCGCCCGGTTCCAGAGTTGCGGTACGGTACGCGGTTCAACCTCCAACTTTCGCGGCGGCGCTGCCGCCGCGAAAGTTGGAGGATGAACCGCGTACCGTACCGCAACTTCTAGCGGCAAAGGCGGTGGAGTTGGGCGAACGGGGTGGGGTCGTCTTCGGCGGGCCAGTCGAGGGTGGCGATGCCGTTGCCGTTCGCGTTCTGCGGCAGGGCGAGTACCGCGACGACGGCGCGCACACAGGCGTCGCGGCCGGCCGCGGGTTCGCGCAGCGCGTCGGCGACGCCGGCGACGACGAACGGGACGTCCTCTGCGGCCAGCATGCGCAACGCCTCGCGCAGGCTCTCGCCGGGCGCGCTCTCGAGCACCGACATGCTGATCGTCGGGCCGCGCAGCTTGTAGCGCAGCGCGACCTCGCCGAGGCTCGTGCTGGTCAGCGAATACGGGAAGATGCCGGCGTGCACGACCTCGTCCTCCAGCGACAGCTGGAAGTCGACGTCGGTCGTCAGCGAGCCGACGTCGGTCTCGACGCAGATCGCGGCCTCGTTGCGCTGCGGCTCGGTCAGCACCTGGTCGAGTCCAGCCGCTTCGCACGCCAGCACCAGGGCGCGCGCCGGCAGGTCGATGCGGCGGAACGTCGCGTCGGACTTGCCGAACACGGCCTTCAGCGTGCGGCCGGTGCCGGGCGGGGCGGTCTCGAGCTCCTGCCAGGTGGCGGTGACGCCGCGCGTGCCGGAGATGCCGTGCTCGTCGACGACGCCGCAGGCCAGGACGGTGGCGGTGAGGCTCATGCCGAGAACACCGCTGCGCCCTGGACGCCTCCGAAGCCGCTGGCGACCTTCAGGGCGGTGTTGGCGCGCGCCAGGCGACGCGGCCGTTCGCACACGTCGAGCCGCGGGTCGCAGTCGCTCTCGCGCAGACCGTGGTTGCCCGGCACTTCCGAACGTTCGAGCGCGGCGATCGCGAGCAAAGACTCGAGCACGCCGGCGGCGCCGAGCGTGTGCCCGGTCTGGCCCTTGCTGCCGAACGCCGGCGGCGTGCGGTCGGCGACGTCGGCCCAGGCGTTGGCGAGGCCGATCGCCTCGCTCTTGTCGTTGGCGCGCGTGCCGGTGGCGTGCAGGTGCAGCAGGTCGACGTCGTCCAGGCGCAGGCCGGCGTGCGCGACGGCGCGGCGCGCGGCGAGCCCGACGCCCAGGCCCTCGTAGTCGGGACCGGTCACGTGGCAGGCGTCGTTGGCGCCGCTGTAGCCGCGCACGCGCACGCCGACCGACTCGGCTTCGGCGGCCGTCAGCACGATCGCGCCGGCGCCGTCGCCGAGCGACACGCCGCGGCGCTCGCGGTCGAACGGTCGGCAGGCCGCCGGGTCGAGGGCGCCCATGCCGCCGAAGCCGCGCAGGATGAACTCGTTGACCGCGTCGGCCGCGACCACCAGCAGGCGGTCGCACTCGCCGCTGGCGATGCGTCGCGCGGCCGAGGCGATGCCGATCACGCCCGATGCGCACGCGCACGACAGCGCCGTCGGCTGCAGGCCGAACCCGAACGCCTCGCTGACCATCACGCCGAGCCGGATCGGCGAGCCGAGGCCGGCGCCGCGGCCGCAGATGCCGGACATGTCGCCCTTGGTGGTGGCGAGCACGACGCCCATGCTCCGCACGTCGGGCCGGCCGGCCTCGTCGAGCGCCTCCTCGGCGGCCAGCATCGCCGCCCGCAGCGGCAGGTCGCGTTCGGGCAGTTCGAGCTCGTCGAGCGTGCCCGCCGGGAACTCGCCGCAGACCGTCGTCTCGGCGCGGAACGGCGCTGTGCGACGACGTTCGCGCAGCGCGGTCTCCCCGGCGAACACCGCGTCGCACAGCGCCGCGACGCCCCGGCCGAAGCCGGTGACCGCGCCGCGGCCGGCGACGAACACCGGTCGCCTCACTTCGGGGCCTCCGTCGGCAGGCGGGTCTCGCTGCTGGTGTCGATCGTCAGGCGGTAGCCGAACCACGCGTTGTCGAGCACGGCGTGCGGCGGCAGGGCCCACTCCGAATCGGCCCACTCCGGATCGGCCCATTGCGGATCGGCGTCGCCGGACCGGGTCCATCGGTACGAGATCCGGATGGTGCCGTCGCGGGCGCCGTCGAGCCGCGTGAACGTGCGTTCGCGCAGCCTGCCGTCGGCCCAGCGCTCGGTGATGCGTTCGCCGTCGCGGTCGGCGCTGCGCTCACCGTCCTGCATGTCGTCGTCGAACCACGGGAAGAACGCGCGCTGCACGTCGAGCAGGATGAATCGCGGCGGGATCACCATCTGCTCGGGGATGTTGTTGACGACGTCGATGCCGTCGGGGCCCTGCTCGATCGAGAACCCGATCGAGCCCATCGGCGACAGCCCGATCACGGTCAGCGTGTCGCCGCGTCGCTGCACGGCGGCGTCGAAGCCGCGCTCCTGCGGTGGCTGGCCGGGCGCCTGCCACGACGCGGTCACGCGCTGCTGCCAGACGGCCTCGACCGGCAGCGTCGCCGGCGCCTGCAGCGTGCCCGGGTAGTCGGCATCGCGCAGGACGACGGGTCGGGGGGTTCGGCACGCGGCGAACGCCAGGCAGACGCCGAGCGTCGTCAGCAACGGGATGGGGGAGCGGGTCACGGGTGCGTTCCAGGCGCGGTGCGCGAGGCGAGCGCGCAGACGGTCGGGGCCAGGACGAGGCACAGTAGCACGCCGACCGCGGATGTCAGCCCGATGTGGAACAACGGCGGCTGCGACGACAGCGACAGCAGGCCGAAGCCGAGCATCGTCGACGCGCCGGCGAGCGTCACCGCCAGCAGCGTCGCGTCGCGCTGCACTTCGTCGTCGCGGTGTTCGGCCAAGAACACGCCGTAGTCGACCCCCATGCTGACGACCATCAGCAGCGCGACCAGCGACAGCATGTTGAGTTCGAGGCCGAGCAGCGTCAGCACGGCCGCGGTGCCGGCCGCGCCGAGCACCGCCGGCACGTACGCGATCAGCGTCGGACGGAGCGCGCGGTGGCGCACCGCGACCAGCAGCAGCACCGCGCCGAGCCCGAGCATCCACAGCTGCAGCAGCCGCTGTCGGTAGGCGCCGTAGGCGCCGCCCAGCGTGCCGGCGATGTCGATCAGCCGGCCGCCGTCGACGTCGGCGAGAGCCGCGCGCAACGCCGTCTCGTCGTGCAGGTCGTGCAGGAACGTCACGAAGCCGACGCCGCCGCTCCACGTGAACCGGAACGGCTCGACCATCTGCGCGAGCGGGCCGCCGGCCAGGTCGCGGTAGCGCAGCGGTGCGGGCGGCTCCTGGGCGACGAAGGCCTGCCAGCGCGCGAACGCGGCCGGCACGAATTGGTGCGCCCGCAGCGCCCGCTCGAGCCGCGGCCACAGCGTCTCGTCGCCGCGCACGGCCGCGTCGACCGCGCGCTGGGTCGCGGCCGACGGCAGCATCGGCGCCAGGCTGCGGAAGCCGGACAGCGCGCCGTCGGCGACCAGCGGCGCGAGCGCTCTCTCGACCCGTTCGTTGGCCTGCAGCGCGGCCTCCTCGTCGGCGCCCGTGGCGACCACCAGGCGGCGCTGTTCGAAGCGCACCACGCGGGCGCGCACCGCCTCGTCCCGGGCCTGGATCTCCGGGTCGATCTTGTTCAGGTCGGCGAGGCCGTCGTTCCAGCGCAGCTGCGGCAGGCCGACGGCGACGGCGAGCAGCACCAGTACGATCGGAGCGGCGAGCGCGATCCGGCTGCGGTCCGGGGCGAAGAACGTGCGGCGCAGCAGCGCGGCGAGGCCGCTGGCGATCGCGGTCGGCCGGGCGCGCCGGCTGGCCAGCGCCGGCAGGAACAACCAGGTCGACAGCGCCGCTGCGGCGATGCCGAAGGTCGCGAACACCGCCAGCTGCCGCAGACCGGGAAAGCTCGACGCGACCAGCGCCAGGAACCCGGTGATCGTCGTCAGCGCGCCGAGCCCGAGCCCCGGCCAGACCCGTCGCAGCGACGCACGTGGCGAACTGCCGTCACCGGCGTGCAGGTGGTGGCAGTGGAAGTGCACGCCGTAGTCGACGCTGACGCCGATCAAGGCGGCGCCGAACGCCAGCGTCAGGCCGTGCACCGAGTCGAACCACAACAGGCACGCGGTGGTGCCGCACAGAAAGCCCATGCCGAGGATCGGCAGCACCAGCAGCAGCAGACGCAGCGATCGGAACAACAGCAGGAACAGCGTCGTCAGGCCGATCGCCGAGCCGATGCTGACGCGCTGGATGTCGGAACGGATGCCCGCCTCGGCAGCCAGCGCGAACAGGTGGGTGCCGCTCTGGTGCAGCGTCAGCCCGCCGCCGGAGCGCTGCTCGGCGCGCGCGAACGCCGCGTCGATGCCGGCCAGCAGCGGCCGCATCGCGGTCGCGTTGGTCATCGGGATCGTCGTCGTCAGGAACAGCACCGCGCCGTCCTCGGCCTCGGTGACGAACCGACCGTCGACCAGCTTCAGGCCCTCGCCGCGGCCGGCCATCAGCCGTTCGAACAGCTGCGGCAGCAGCCGCAGCGGGTCCTCGGGCACGACCTTGACCAGCAGCGTCGACATCGGCGTCTGCAGCTTGCGCTTGAGCTCGGCGATCGACGCATCGAGCGCATCGTCGGTCAGCTGTCTTTGGGCGGCGTCGGCGTCGGGCGCGGCGAACGCGACGCGGTGCCGCCGGTAGGTCTGCCACATCGCGTCCTCGACCGCCTCGCCGGAGCCGGTCACCAGCCGCTGCAGGTGCTCGGCGACGACCGGCTCGGCGCGCAGTTCCTGCTCGAACCGGCGGCTCGCCGCGGCCGCCGCGCTGGCGTCCTCGGCGTCGACCAGCAGCACCATCGTGCGGCTCAGTTCGCCGGCCGCGAGTTCGCGCGCCAGGTGCACGTCGTCGTGGTCCGCGCCCCGAGGCAGGAAGTGGGTGATGTCGGTCGCGACGTCGATGCGCAGCGCCACGACGGTGGCGAGCAACGCCAGCAGTGCGGTGCCGACCAGCAGGAAGCGTCGCTCGCGGCTCACTTGGTCTTGGACGTGGCGGCCGGTCGGATGCCGAAGATCTCGCGCTTCTCCGCTGCGGTGAACGTGCGCTCGGGATCGACCTCGTCGATCGTCGTCACGGTGCGGTCGCCGCTCGGCTCGAGCAGTTCGATACGGGTGACGGCCTCGCCGTCGCCGAACAGCGACAGCTGCGCGAGGATCTTGTCGAGCGGGGCTTTCTTCGGGACCAGCTCGAGGTGCCAGCGCGTCGCGTGCTCCGCGTCGAGCACGTAGCGGACCCGATAGTGCTGCTGCAGCGCCTTCTGGTCGCCCTGGAAGATGCGCATCAGCGAGGTCACGAACAGCCGCACCCGATCGCTCTGGCGCAGATCGATGACCTCGGTGCCGTTGGCGTCGGCCATGCGCAGCTCGTCCTCGGTGATCGTCAGCTTGCTCTTCTCGGGCTTCTCGACGCTGCGCACCAGGTGGCCCTTCTTCTGCTTGCCTTCGGCGAGGAAGTGCAGCTTGCCACGGCTCTGCAGCGGCACGGCCAGCAGGCTCAGGTGCTTCTTCTCGGTGTAGCTGGCGGACATGCCGCGCAGCTTGCCGAACATCGCGAACAGGGCCGCGCGGTCCTTGGGGCGCGCCGGTTCGTCGCCCTGCGGCTCGGCCGCCTTCTGGTCCTTCGCCGCCTTCTGGTCGTTCGCGTGCTCCTGGCCCTTCGCGGGATCTTGGCCCTTCGCGGGATCTTGGCCCGTGGCCTTCTCCTGGGTGCGCACCTGCGGCTTCTGCACCGTCGCGGCTGCGGCCAACAGCGACGACGTCGTCGTGCCGGACATCACGACCGCCAGCAGCGACAGCACCGAGGTCGCGGCTCTCGCCATCGTGGCAGTGGCCGACAGACCGTTACGAGACCGGCAGACGTTCGAGGATGCCATCGGGGGTGTTGGTGTGGAGGTTGCCCTGCACGTCGGTGGTCGCGAGCACGGTCACCGCGCGCGCGCTCCAGCGATCGGTGTCGAGGTTGTGCACGTCGTAGGCGACCTTGATCAGCGGCGAGGCCTGCAGGAACCAGGCGGTCACGGACAGGTGCTGATCGTAGAGGATCGGCGCCATGTAGCGACAGCTGGCGTCGACGACGAACATCTTGCAGCCGAGCGCCATCATCGCCGGCACCGCCAGGTCGACGCTGCGGAACAGCTCCGTGCGCGCCTGCTCGAGCCATTCGAAGTAGCGGCCGTGCCAGACGACCGCCAGCGGATCGCACTGGTGCAGCCCGGCGCGGAAGCGCACCGTGACCGCGTGATCGGGGCGCTTGGGTCGGCCGCCGCTACTCGGTGGGCTGCTCGGTGCGCTCGCGCTCGCCTGCGGATCCGTCCCCGGAGGTGTCGTCTTGCCAGAAGTCATAGAAGTTGAACCAGTTGTCGGGCGCAGAACGCGCGTAGTGCTCGAGCCGGTCGGCGTAGCGCTGCACGACCTCCTGCAGCGCGGCTTCGCGCGTGCGACGCGGTAGATGCAGGCGGTCGGCGAACGGCTCGCACGACAGGTCGTAGCGGTTGGGCCGGCGATACAGGCCGAAGGTCAGGTAGACCGGGCACTTCATCAGCGACGCCAGCAGGAACGGGCCGGCCGGGAAGCGCGCCTGCTGGCCGAAGAACGTCGCCTCGACGGTGCGCTCGTTGAGTCCGGTGCGGTCGCCGAGCAGCGCGACGAAGTCGCCGGCCTCGATCCGGTCGTGCACGCGCGCCATCTGGCCGACTGGGTCGTCGCCGATGTGGATCACGGTCGCCGCGCGTTCGGGATCGAGCTTCTCGAGCAGCGCGTTGATCATGCGGGCGTTGGCGAAGTGGCCGAGGATGTTGATCCGGATGCGATCCTCTTCGCCGCCGCTGCGCATCGCCTCGAAGCTGCCGAGGTGGCCACCGAGCAGCACGGCGCCGCGGCCGGTCGCGAACTGCTCGGCCAGGAAGTGGTCGCCGGTGCGCGTGAACGTGAACGCGCGCGCCTTGCCGCTGACCAGGAAGACGCGATCGAGCGTGACCTGCGCAAACGTGTGGATGTGGCGGAACGTCTGCCAGAAGGTCGGTTCGGCGCCGTGCACGCGACGCAGCCAGTCGCGCGATGCGGCCACCGCCTGCTTGTCGGTCAGCCGGTAGAACAGTGCGATCACGTACACCAGCGGCTTCATCAGCGTGCGCCCGATCAGCTGCGCCAGCCGGAACGTCGCGTGGATCAAGAACACCGTGCCGCGCTCGCCCTGGCTCAGCCAGGTGTCGCGTTCGTCCGCGTTCGCCGCCTCGACGGGCTGCGCGCTCAACGGGCCACCTCCGCGCGGCGGCCGCGGCCGAACGGCCACAGCCGGCGGAACGTCCAGCGCATGCAGCCGAGCGTGCACAGCTTGCTGTGCATCCACGCGAAGCGCAGGTTGTCGCGCAGCGGGTGGAAGTGCGAGACGCCGCCTTCGTCGACGCTCAGGTAGCGCACCGCGACCGGCAGGTTGACGGTGGGGGCGCCGCGCCGGACCGCCTCGACGGCGACTTCGATGTCGAAGTCCATGCGGTCGCCGACGTGCTCGAGATCGGCGACGACCGCCAGCGGGTAGATGCGGAAGCCGATCATCGCGTCGCGGATCTTGCCGCGTCCGCCGACTTCGACCGCGACCCAGAAGTCGGTCAGGCCGCGCGCGATCCGGCGCGAGCGCGGCGCGGTCGCGTCGTACTCGGGGTAGCCGAGGATCAGCGCGTCGGGGTTGCTGCGCGCCGCCTCGGCGAACGCCTCGATCCGGTCCAGGTCGTGCTGGCCGTCGGCGTCGATCTGGAACGCGTGGCTGTAGCCGAGCTCGCGCGCCTTGCGAAAGCCGTGCTTGCAGGCCGCACCCTTGCCGCCGTTGTCGGGGCGGTGCAGCACCGTCGCGAGACCGTCGGCCGCGATCGCCTCACAGGCGGCGCGGCCATCGGGGCCGCTGCCGTCGTCGACGACGAGCACGTCGAGCCCGCGCGCGCGGATCCGTTCGACCACACCGCGCACCGTGCGCGGGTTGTCGTAGGTCGGCACCAGCGCGACCAGCTTCACGAGGTCGGACCTCCGGCCGTCGTCAGCGGCGGCACCTCGGCGGCGAACACCAGTCGCCCGGCCGTGCAGCGGGTCTCGCCGCGACGGACCTCGAAGGTGACCTTGCTGCGGTCCTGCTGGCGCTGCAGCGCGACGTCGATGGTCTCACCGGGCACGAACCGGGCCAGGAACTTGATGCCGTCGAGCTGCTGCAGCTGCGGCAGCTCGCCGACCAGCGCGCGCAGCCGCGGTAGCACCAGTTCGTGCAGCTGCACACCCCCGGCGAGCACCGGGTAGCCGGTGAAGTGGCCTTCGTAGAACAGGTAGTCGGCCGGCAGCTCGGTGCGGAACGTCGCGTCGTCGTCGCGGCGGCAGACCTCGGTCCAGTCCAGCTCGCGCTGGACCGGCTGGCCGTCGCGGCCGAGGCCGAAGCGCAGGCAAAGCTCGGCGCGCAGCGGCTGGCCGTTGGGGTCGCGCGGGATCGACTCCAGCGCCACCGTGTCGGCCACCGTGTCGGACATCGTGTTGGCCACCGCGTCTGCCATCGTGGCGGCGAGCTCGGCGGCGCCGTCGCCGACCACGGCGACCAGGGCCCGGCCCTGGCGATCGTGCACGATCGCCGCGTCGTCGATGCCCGGATGCGCCAACAGCTGCTGCAGGCGTTCGGTGTGTCGGCTGGTCGTCGGCGGCACCCCGGGCAGCTCCAGCGTCGCGACCCGGCGGGCGTCGGCGGCGAGTTTGGCGTGGCCGCGCAGGGCCGCCAGCGTGTCGAGGAACAGCGACGAGGCCAGGCCCGGCGTGGCCGGGCCGTCGCCGCGTTCGGGGCGCTGCCGGGCGACGGTGTCGGTCGCGTCGGCGAGCTGCTGCGGGTCCCAGCTGCACCAGTGCAGGTCGCCGTCGTCGGTCTGCACGTGCACGGCCAGCATCGGCTTCGGCAGCGGAGCTTCCGCCGGCGGCTCGGCGCCGGCGTCGCGGCCTTGGTCGTCGCGCGCCAGCAGCTGCGGCACCTGCAGCGTGCGCCCCGAGTCGGTGTCGTGCAGCAGGTGGCGGACCGCCTCGTGTTCGAGCACGGGCATGATGCGTTCGCGCAGGGTGTTCTCGACGACGGCGGCGCCGTGGCCGCGCAGCCAGCAGGCGAGCAGCGACGCGGCGAAGGCGTGGCGGTCGCGACCGAACGCGAGCGCCACCATCGAGCCCGGCGTCGCCGCCGGCAGGTGGGCGGCGATGCGCTGCGCATCGCGCAGCAGGCGGTCGCGCAGGTCGCCCTGCAGCTGGATCCAGTCGTGCAGCTTCATCCGTTCAGGCGGTCTCGTCGGGGGTCTTGCGCTTGCGCACGTCGGGGAAGCGCACGCGCCGCAGCAGCCATTCGATCGCGAACAGGCTGCCGATCAACGCGTAGCACAAGAGGCCGTTGTAGAGCGCCCACCACTTCATGTCGGCGAAGATCGCGAGCAGGGCTGCGGTGGTGCCGTTGGCGACGAAGAAGGCGCACCAGATCCACGTCCACATCCGGCACCAGGCCTGCTTGTCGCGGTCGAGTTCCTTCTCCTGCAGGCGCGCGAACCGTTCGATCATCGGCATGCTGCCGGGACGCAGCGTGATGCCGAACGACAGCAGCAGCACGACGTTGGTGGCGACCGGCGTGGCGAGGATGTATTCGCTGCCGTCGAGCAGCGCGGCGACCACCAGGATCAGCAGGATCGTCGCCGGCACCGCGGCGAGGCCGCGCACGTTCTTGGGCGCGTTGCCCTTGCCGGCCCGGAACAGCATCGCCGGCACCATCACGCACAGCAGCACGATGGCGACCTGGCGCGGCGAGCCCGACGACAGCCCGATCCAGACGAACGCCGGGTAGGCGACCAGCGCGATCGCCGCGAGCACGCGCACCAGGATGGCCCAGATCTTCACGTCTTGGCCACCACGGCCGGCACCGGGATCAGGACTCGGACGAGGCCGCTTCGGCCTGCTTCTCCTGGATGAACTTCACCAGCGAACCGACCGAGTGATAGTACTCGCGATTGCGCTCGTCGTTCTCCTGGGTGCGCACGCCGAACTCCTTGTGGAACGCGAGCGCCAGCTCGAGCGCGTCGATCGAGTCGAGGCCGAGGCCTTCGCCGAACAGCGGCGCGTCGGTCTCGATGCTCGCGGGTTCGACGTCCTCGAGGGCGAGCGTCTCGACGATGATCTCCTTGATGCGGGCGGCTAGCTGGTCTTCTGACATTCGGTTTCCTTTGCGTCGGGATCGTACGAGCGCGACCCGGCAGCCGCAACCTTGCGGATCCACTCGCGGTAGCGCCGTTCGACCCGGCTGCGCAGCGCGCGGCTGCTGTCGGTGCCGTCGGGTTCGTCGACGGCCAGCACGTCGATGCACATCCGCGGGGTCGGATGCGGCGGGCGGAACAGCGGCACCTGCTTGGACAGGTAGACCGGCTCGCACGTGATCGCGAGCGACACCAGCGGCACCCGGGCGCGGCAGGCGATCTCGAACGCGACGCGCCCGAACGGCATCAGCCCGCCCGGCGGCGAACGGGTGCCCTCGGGGAAGATCACCACCGGGATGCCCCAGGACAGCCGTTCGACGACGTCGTCGACGACCCGGCCGATCCGGATCGGGTCCGGCCCCGGGCCCTCGACGTGGCCGAGGCCGAGCATCAGCGGGCGGATCATCGCGCGGCGGTAGACGCCGGGCTTCACGATCGAGATCGCGCCACCGAGCATCGCGGTGACCGCGGCGACGTCCATCACCGTCGGGTGGTTGGCGATCACGACGCAGGCCCCCTGCGGCAGGTCGCCGGCGGTGCGGCGCCAGTCGAAGACCGTGATCCGCGTCCAGGTCAACCAGCGGTGCATGAACCGGTAGGCGCGCGAGGTCAGGAACTGCAGGCGGCGCGAGCGCTGCATCCGGTCCCGGCGCCATACGAAGCAGAGCAAAGCCAAAATGGCGTAGCCGAACGGCGCGAGGACCGTGTAGCCGCCGACCGTGATGACGACGTTCACGCGGCGGATCCAGTGCTTCAGGAGGTCGCTCACGCCGGGTTGGATCGCCTTCTGGCTGTCGCTAGCATTTCGTTCCGGGCAGGCATTGTCCGCGCCCACCAATCGCACGCACCCTATGTCCCAACAGACCGTGTCGTCCACCCAGGACGTCGTCATTTGTGGTGGCGGGTTCGCCGGCTTGCTGCTGGCCCGCCAACTTCGACAGGAGATGCCGGAGCTGAGCGTAGCCGTCATCGACAAGATGGCGCGGCCGCTGCCGGACGCCGCCCACAAGGTGGGCGAGTCGTCGGTCGAGCTCGGCTGCCAGTACCTCGAAGGGCTCGGGCTGAAGGACTACCTGCTCGAGCAGCACCTGGTGAAGCTCGGGCTGCGGTTCTTCCCGGGCGGCGGCAAGCTGCCGCTGCACGAGCGGCTCGAGATCGGCCCGTGCTCGGAGCCGGTGGTGCGCTCCTACCAGATGGACCGCGGCAAGATCGAGAACGACCTGCGCGAGATGAACGTCGCCGACGGCGTGACGATGATCGAGGGCGCCAAGGTCGAGCACGTCGAGCTGGCGCCGAGCGGCAGCGACGAGCTGCACCGGGTGACGTTCGCCGGGCAGGTCGATGGCGAGCTGCAGGCGCGCTGGGTGGTCGACGCGACCGGCCGCCAGGCGCTGCTGCGCAAGCGCATGAAGACCACCCGCGGCTCGCCGCACCAGGCGCACGCCAGCTGGTTTCGGGTCAAGGGCAAGGTCGACCTCGAGGACATGGTGCCCGCGAGCGAGACCGAATGGCACGAACGGCCGTGCAACACCGAGCGCTGGCGCTCGACCAACCACTTCATGGGCCACGGCTACTGGGCCTGGCTGATCCCGCTGTCGACCGGCTACACCAGCGTCGGCCTGGTCATCCACGACGACCCGCACGGCACCGGCCCGATCCAGGGGCTCGCGGCGACGATGGACTTCCTGCGCGAGCACGAACCGCACCTGGCAGCACTGTGTGAGCAGTACGAGGCCGTCGACTTCTTGTGCCTGAAGGGCTTCAGCCACAACGTCGCGCGCTGCTGGTCGCCCGATCGCTGGGCGCTGGTCGGCGAGGCCGGCGCGTTCGTCGATCCGCTCTACAGCCCCGGCACCGACTTCATCGCGACGGCCAACCACTTCACGGTCGAGATGATCCGCGCCGAGCGCGCCGGCGAGGACCTGCAGGCGAAGTCACAGCACCTCAACCTGCTCTACCGTTCGTTGTTCAACGGCTGCGCCGACCTCTACAAGGAGGCGCAGGCGGTCTACGGGCACCCGTCGGCGATGGCGACCAAGGTGTTCTGGGACAACATGCTCTACTGGTCGTTCACCTGCCACCTCGTGCACCAGGGCATCTACAAGCTGTCGGCGCAGGACTACCAGCCCTACGGCGAGATCGGCACGCGCTTCCTCGAGCTCGGCAACTTCATGCAGCGCTTCCTCAAGGAGTGGGCGGAACTGGTGCCCGAGGAGCAGCGGCCGGAGTTCATCGGCGCGCCGCACTTCCCGTCGATCCTGGTCGACGCGCACGTGTCGACCGGCGAGCGCTACACGCTCGAGGAGACGCTCGAACTGATGCGCACGCGCATCGAGCAGGGCGAGCAGGCGGTCGGCGAACTGGTGCTGCGCACCGTGCAGCAGATCGGGCCCGAACACGCCAAGGTGCTGCTCGAGAAGAGCGGCTGGTACGACATCGGCGTCACCATCACCGCGCATCGCCTCGAGGGCGAGGCGAAGGTCGGCAGGGCGCGACGCGACCACCTGACCAAGATGGCGCGCGACGTCGAGCGCACGCTCGGCCGGCAGCCGCGCCACCCCGAGGCCGACAAGGCGCGCGAGCTGCTCGCGGCGTCGGCGACCGTCTGATCGGTGGCCGCGTTCGAGCCTGCTGACGACGCCGACTGGTTGCTCTACGAGCTCGGCGGCAAGCACCGGGCGCAGGTCCTGTCGACACTCGCCGCGGTGCGCGTTCCGGACCTGCTGCAGCAGCACGGCCCGACCACGCTCGGCGACCTCGCCGAGCGCGCCGGCTGCGACGGCGAGGACCTCGAGAGCCTGCTGCGCGCTGCGGCCGGCCTGGGCTGCCTGCGCGAGGGACCGCCCGGCACGTTCGCGCTGACTGCGCGCGGTGAGCAGCTGTGCGGTGACCGGCTCGGCGCGTTCGCGTCGTTCCTCGGGTCGCGCTCGCAGTGGGATCCGTGGTCGCGGCTGCGCGACGGCATGCGCGATGAGGCGCGGCGGCCGCCGTTGCAGCACGCGCTCGGCGCGTCGCTCTACGAGTTCCTGGCCAACACGCCGGCGGCCGCAGCCGAATACGACGCCGCGATCGACGCGTTCACGCAGCACGAGGCGCGCCACCTGGAGGGCCGTCTCGACCTTACCGGTGCGCGACTGCTGGTCGACGTCGGTGGCGGCCGCGGCACGCTGTTGCGTTCGCTGCTGGCGCAGGCGCCGGAAGCGCGCGGCGTCCTCTACGACCTGCCGCACGTCGTCGCCGCGGCGCGCCCGGACCTGCCGCCCCAGATCGACGCCGTCGCCGGCGACTTCCAGCACTCGGTCCCGCCAGGCGCCGACGTCTACCTGATCAAGCACGTGCTGCACAACTGGCCGGACGAGGTCGCCACGCGCATCCTGCAGAACTGCCGCGAGGCCCGCGCCGAAGGCGGCCGCATCGTCGTCATCGACGCCGTGCTCGCCCCCGACAACCGCCCCGACCTCGCACGCATGCTGGACCTCGAGATGCGCGTGCTCTGCGGCGGCCGCGAACGCCGCAAGCCCGAACTCCGCCGCCTGCTCCACCAGGCCGGCCTGCAGATCCAACGAGCCGAGGAACTCACCACCTCCAGCTGGCTCTTCGTCTGCCACTAACCCCACCCAAACGCCGCATACCGAACCGGGTTCATCCTGCGCCACTTGGCGCCTGCACGGCTGGGAGCAGGGATCCCGCGCAATCGTTCGGTCGACGGCGCGGCGCTGTCCGGCTGGGCCGCTCGGCTGGGCCGCTCGGCTGGGCCGCCTGGCTGGGCTGCCCGGTGCCCTCGGTTCGGCCGCCGGCGAACGTCACGAAGTGGCGCAGCGTGAACCGGGTTCGGTATGCGGGGGTTATTCGGGGGGCTTTTCGCCGTGCACGAGGGTCATGGTGCAGGTGGCGACGGGGGTGCCGGTGGCGGTCGTGATGGTGCCGTCGTAGTGGGAGATGGCGTCGGTGCCGCGGACCTGGTCGGCGGTGACGTGGTAGGTTTCGCCTAGGTGCAGGTGGGGCTCGGTGATCTGCATCTGGCGGCAGGCGATGACCATGCCGACGCGCACGTTGCCGCCGCCGACGTAGGCCTCCATGCCGAGGCATGCGGCGACGCACTGCGCCATGTATTCGAGCGACATGACCGTGTCGATCCTGCCGTCGCGCAGCAACGGATTGTCGGCGCGGATGGTCAGCTCGCCGCGGGCGTGCTCCTGCTGCCACGAGGTCAGGCGCTCGAGCGCGAGCACCGGCTTCTGGTGGGGGACGAGTTCGGTGACGGCGGGTAGGGGCTGCATGGTCGCCAGCAACGTTCAGGCCTCGAGCCTGGCGAGGTAGCCGCGGCCCTTGCCGCGATCGAGCCGCAGCGCGCCGGTCGCGCCGCGCTGGATCGCGTCGATCAGGTCGACGATGCCGACCTGCGGATTGTGCGAGAACCCCTCGGCGACGTCCGAGGCGTCGACGTCGGCGCTGCCGTCGGTCGCGACCGTCAGGTGCGCGTGCGCGCCAGCCGCACCCGCGCGCGTCAGCACGACCGCGCCCGCGAGCATGTCCCAGTGCGGGGCGTGTTCGAGCAAGCTGCGCGGCGACGCCTCGTCGGCGCAGACGCAGCAGACCGCGTCGTGGCCGGTCGCGAGCAGGCCGATGCCCTCGAGCAGCGCCGCCGCCGGCGTGTCGTAGTCGGCGGCGATCGAGGTCGTGTAGCCCTTGTTCTTCATCGAGATCGACAGCAGGCCGCTCGCCGCGTTGTGCACGCTGACGGTGAACACCGCCGGGGACATCGGCTCCTGCTCGCGCCACATCTGGTCGAGCAGGCCGATCATCGCCGAGGCCTCGCCGATCGACGAACCGACGATCACCGGCGTCGTCTGCGGATCGACCTCGGCCTGCGCCAGCGCCTCGGCGACGGCGTCGCCGATCGCGCGGCCCATCTGGCTGGCGCGGCGCCGGTTGACCCGGTTGTAGGCCTGGCCGGTCGGCTTGGTCGGCTCGTCGTCGGGCAGCGGCGTGCGCTCGGCCCAGGCCGCGGCGTTGGGGAAGCGCGGCATCCACAGGCCGACGCCGGTGACGGCGACTCGGAGGGCGCTCACGGCCTGGCCACCAGCAGCGAGACGTTGTTGCCGCCGAACGCGAACGAGTTGCTCAGCACGCGCTGATACGTGCCGGTCGTCTTCTGCGTCGGGATGTTCACTTCGATCTGGGGGTCGATGTCGCCGTCGCCGATCGCGGGCGGGATCCAGCCCTCCTCGATCGCGCACGCCGAGAACGCCAACTCGAGCGCGGCGGCCGCGCCCAGCGTGTGGCCGGTGTAGGCCTTGGTCGAGACGGTCGGCACGTCCTTGCCGAGCACGCACTGGATCGCGTTGGCCTCGGCGGTGTCGTTGAGCCGCGTGCCGGTGCCGTGCGCGTTGACGTGGTCGACGTCCTCGGGCCTGCGGCCGGCGCGCTGCAGCGCCTCCCGCATCGCGGCCTGCGCGCCGAGCCCCTCGGGGTGCGGCGCCGAGATGTGGTAGGCGTCCGAAGTCTCGCCGATGCCCTCGATCAGCACGCGCGCGTCGCCTTCGCGTTCGACCAGCGCGAACGCGCCGCCCTCGCCGATGCTGATGCCGTTGCGGTTCTCGCGGAACGGCCGGCACGGGGCGCTGTCGAGCGCCTGCAGCGAGTGGAACCCGGTCAGCGTCATCGTGCACAGCGTGTCGAGGCCGCCGACGATCGCCGCGTCGATCGCGCCGGCGGCGATCAGCCGCTGCGCGGTGGCGAACGTCTTGCCCGACGACGTGCAGGCGGTCGACGCCATCCACGACGGCCCCTCGACGCCGGCCAGCTTGCGCACCACGGACAGCACCGCGCCGAACGTGTGCTGGCGCTGGAAGTCGTAGTCGCGCGGAAAGCTGCCGCCGGCCACGAACTGCTTGTAGGCGACCTCGGTGGTCTCGGCGCCGGCCGTCGACGTGCCGAGCAGCACGGCGATGCGCTCGGGACGCCACTTCTCGCGGGCGCGGCGCAGCGGCTCGTCGAGTTCCTGCAGCAGCGCGTAGGCCATGCGCGCCAGCCGCGTCGACCACGGCTGCAGCTCCGCCGGCAGCTCCGGCAGCTCGTCGCGGACGGCGCCCGCGGCGGTCTCGAAGTCGAGTCGGATCGGGTGGTCGCCGAGGCCGGAACGTCCGGCCGCGAGCGCCTCGAGGTGCTGCTGGCGGCCCGTTCCGAGCGCGCTGAGCATGCTGTAGCCGGTCACCAACAGCGGAGCGATCGGCTCCAGCGGTCGGGCTTGCGGCGAAGGGGCGTCGGTCACGATGGGGGCAGCTCTCAGTTCTTGGTCGGCGCGGTGCGGCGCCGGCGGGCGGACAGCAGCATGTCCTGGAAGGCGTTGTCGTGCCGCCAGACATCGCCGGCGAGCACGGACATGACCCCGCGACGCAGGTCGTCGCCGAGGTCGCCGCCGAGGAAGTAGCTCTCGGCGAAGCGGGTGTTGTAGAAGCGTTCGACCAGGCCCGCGAACGTCGCGTAGGCGCGCTGCATCGATCGGTGGTAGTCGTCCAGCAGCGTCGGGTCGGCCTCGCGGCCGTCGCGCAGCGCCGGCGCGACCAGGTCGACCAGGTCGGCGGCGCCGCGCAGCGCGAGCGTCACGCCGGAGCTGAACACCGGGTCGAGGAAGCAGGCGGCGTCGCCGGCGGCGGCGAAGCGCGCGCCGGACGGGCGCGTGTTGGCGTAGCTGTAGTTGCCGACCACCTGCGTCTGCAGGCGCGTGGCGCCCTCGGTCAGCGCGGTGCACAGCGGCCCACTGAGCAGGCCGTCGTCGAGGTCGGGCTGCGCGATCTTGCCCTTGGCGACGATGCCGACGCTGAGGCGCCGCCCCGGCAGCGGGATGATCCAGCCCCAGCCCTCGGGCCGCAGCATGATGCGGATGTCGAAGTCGGGCCCGAGCAGTTCGACGTTGGCGTCCCGGTAATGCGTGTAGACCGCGCAGTGGCCGAAGCGCGTGTAGGGCTCGACCGCGTCGTGGCGGCGCGCGAGCAGGCGCGACTGGCCCGACGAGTCGATCAGGTAGCGGCCCGTGTAGCGCGCGGTGCGGGTCTCGACCCACGCGGCGTGGTCGTCGGCGCCGAGGTCGGTGACGGTCTCACCGTGGCGCACGTCGGCGCCGAGTTCGACGGCGCGGTCGCGCAGCTGCATGTCGAAGCGCGCGCGGTCGACGTGCCAGGCGTGCTCGGCGGCGCCCGGCAGCGCGTGCCGGAACTCGAACGCCTGCTGCCGGTCGGTGTGCTCGCAAACGAACCGCGCACCGCGCTTGTAGACGTAGGTCTCGTCGTTGGGCGTGACACCCAGCCGTTCGAGCACCGGCATCAGGCCCGGCAGCAGCGACTCGCCGATCCGCTCACGCGGGAACTGGTCCTTCTCGAGCACGATCACCGAGAAGCCGTGCTGCGCCAGCAGCGCGGCGGCGGTGGTGCCGCCGGGCCCGGCGCCCGTCACCAGGACGTCGGCGTCGACGCGGTCCAGCCCGTCGCTGGCCGCAGCTGTCCGGGGCCCGGCTTGGTTCGAGTCGTTCATCGTGCGGTCCGCTTCGCGCGCTCGCGCCGGGACGATGCGTCGAAATCGGGCCGGGCGAGGTTCATCCAGGAGACGCTACGCCTCCGATGGCGCCGATCAAGCGCGGCCCGGCGGGGCCTCGCGAGGGGCCGGCCAGGGACCAGCCAGCGAGTCCCGGCGGCGCTGCCGGGGTTGCGCTGCGGTCCGCGCGGCTCGCCGAACAGGATCCAACCGCCCACGGGCGACGCATCCGACGTCTCGAACCGCGGGCGCGCCGCGCGTAGGCCTTTGCGTGGCCCTCCCGTGCGACGGCGTCGCGCGGTGGTTGCGCCGCCGGACTCCCGGCGGGCGCGCGAACGGCTGGCTACTTGCCGCCGCCCGTCTGTTCGCCGCCGGCTTCGTCGCCGCCGTCGCCCTTCTCGGCGGCCGCCTTGAGCTGCGGCAGCACCCGGTCGATCTGCTGCGCGATCGGCGTCTTCGGCGCGACCGCCTTGGCCTGCTCGAGCAGCGCCAGCGCGGCCTTCGCGTCGCCCGACACGTCCATCGTGACCATGCCCTTGAAGTAGAGCGCCATCTGCTTGTGGATCGGGCCCTTGGTGTTGGCGATCGCGGCGTCGAGCTTCTTCAGCGCGTCCTCGCCCTTGCCGGCCTTCATGTCCTCCGAGATCAGCTCGTTCAGCTCCCGGCCGGCCTCGTCGATCCGGCGGCGCTGTTCGACTTCCTCGACCTTCTTGGCGTACTTCTCCTTGAGGCCCGCCTTGCCGTCGGCGTCGATCGTGACGATCTCCTTCATCAGGTCGAAGTGGTAGGAGGCCGCGACCTGCTCGTCGAGCGCCTTCAGGCAGTCGTCGAGCGCCATCGCGCGGTCGATGCCCTTCTTCTGCTGGGCCGCCGCGAAGCCGGCCTGGAAGCCCGCACCGGCCTTCTTCTGCTCGGCCAGCTTCTCGACGTAGGGGGCCGGGCCGCCCTGCTCGTAGCCCATCTGGCCGTAGACGCGGCCGGCGTGCGACATCAGCAGGATCGTCGGGTAGCCCTGGATGTTGTAGACCTGCTGCAGCTTCTTGTTCTGCTCGATGATCTCCTTGGTCAGGATCGACTTGTCCTGCGGGTAGTCGAGCTTGACCAGCACGAAGTGCTTGGGCGCCTCCTGCTGGAACTCCTCCTTGCTGAAGACCTCGTTGTCGAGGCGGATGCACCAGCCGCACCAGTCGGAGCCGGTGAAGTCGACCAGCAGGTCCTTGTTCTCCGCCTTGGCCTTGGCCTTGGCGGCTTCGAAGTTCTGCATCCAGAGGTCCTTTTCCTGGTCCTGCGCGAGGGTCAGGCCGGTGATAAGGGAGAGAGCGATCGCAGTGCGCATCATGATTCGTTCGGGCGGGCAGGCAGCCCGCGGAGCGCCGCATGCTACGCAGTCGTGCCAGACCGTGCGGGTGGGATCCGCGGAAACGGGCCTTTTCCGGTAGGTCGAACGTGAGCCGCCGACGCCGGTTATCCTCGCCCGGCGGATGGACGGGCGACGGCAAGGCGCGATCGGTGACGAGCCGGCAGGTTCCGGGCCCGCAGCCTTCCGCGCGGCCCTGCGGCGCGGGATCTGGCTGGGCTGGTTCGTGGCGGTCGCGACCGTGGCCGCCGTCTTCGCGTTGCTGCACAGCCCCGGCGCGCTGGTGGTGGCGCCGCTGGCGCTGCTGTTTGGATTGCCCGCGGCGCTGCTGCAGGAGGTCGCGCTGGTGTTTGCCGGGTGGCTGGCCGCGTCGCGATGGCGCGTGGCGCTGTGCCTGGTCGGGGCGCACGCCGCCGGCCTGCTGGCCTGGACGGTGCTCTGGGCCAACGCCGGCTACGGCGGCTCCTGGCAAGCGTTCGCCAAGGTGCTGCTGCTCGTTGAGGGGCCGGTCGCCGTGCTGCAGGTCGCGATCGTCCTGCAGCATCTGCGGCGCGCGCGACGTGCGCCCGCCAACGACCCGACGATCGTGCCATGACCGGTGGCATGGCAGCAGGCCAACGGGCGGCTGCTGCACACGGGGACCATCGCGGCCGAAGCGCCGCAGCGCGACGCCGGATCCGACGCCCGATCCGACGTCCGATCGAAAGCCGAAGAAACACCGTGATGCGCGTCTGCGGATGTCGCTCGGGCCGACCATGCACACCCGTTTCGGAACCGTCGCCGTTCTCGCCCTGGCGCAAGCGATCGCCGCGCAGGGTCTGGTGGCCAACCTGGTCACCAACGCCAGCGGCCAGCCGTCCAGCGGCTTCGACCCCTATTACGTGATCGGCAGCCGCGCGGTGTTCGTCGCCGACGGCCCGTTCGGCGAAGAGCCCTACGTCACCGATGGCACCGTGGCGGGCACCAGGATCCTCGCCGACCTGGTCGCGGTCGGCGAGAGCCGGCCACGGGACCTGGTGGTGCTGGGCAACGAAGTGCTGTTCTCGGCGGACGTGCCGGGGCTGGGCCGCGAGCTGTGGAAGACCGACGGCACCACGGCCGGCACGGTGCTGGTCGCCGACCTGCGGGCGGGGGACGTCGCGGGCAATCCACAGGAGCTGGTCGCGTTCGGTGGCTACGTCTGGTTCGCCGCCGACGACGGCAGCAACGGCCGCGAACTGTGGCGCAGCGACGGCACCGCGGCCGGCACGCAGCTGTACGCGGACGTGTTTCCCGGCGTGGGCGGCTCGGGGCCGCAGCAGCTGACCGTCGCCGGTGGCCGGCTGTTCTTCGCCGCCGACGCGCCCGGGTTCGGCGTCGAACTGCACGTGTTGGCGGGGCCCAACGGTGCGGTGTCGCTGGTCGAGGACCTGACCCCCGGCGGTGCCAGCACCGGCTTCGCGTCGATGGCGCCGTTCGGCGGCAGCGTGCTGTTCGAGGCGTTCACGGCGGCCGGGCGTGAGCCGGCGGTCAGCGACGGCACGGCCGCCGGAACGTTCGTGCTGGCCGATCTGGAGGCCGGCAGCGGCAGTTCGGTGCCGCGCGGCTTCACGTCGCTCGGCGGGCTCGCCGTGTTCAGCGCGGTGACCGGCGCGCTCGGCCGCGAGCTCTACGTCACCGACGGCACGGTGGCCGGCACGTCGCTGCTGGCGGACATCCGGGCCGGCGCGCTCGACGGTGGTCCCGAGGAGTTCGCCGCATTCGGCGGCGCCGTCTACTTCTCGGCGCGCTCCGATCCCAACGGCCGCGAACTGTGGCGCACCGACGGCACCGCGGCCGGCACGTTCGAGCTGGCCGACCTCAACCCGGGCTCGCTGCCGTCGAACCCGACCGGGTTCACGGCGTTCGCCGGGCAGCTGTGGTTCGGCGCGACCAGCCAGTCGGTCGGCACCGAGCTGTTCCGGACCGACGGCACCAGCACGGTGCTGGTCGCCAACCTGGTGGCCTCGTCGTCGTCGTTGCGGCCGCGCGGCCTGACCCCGTTCGGCGCAGAGCTGCTGTTCCGCGGTTCGTTCGGCAACGCCGGCTCCTTCGAGCCGTGCATCACCGACGGCACGCTCGCCGGCACGCAGCTGCTGGCCGACCTCGCGCCGGCGACCGCGGACTCGGATCCGGCACTGTTCCAGCGGCTCGGCAGCGAGGTCTGGTTCGTCGCCGACAACGACAACGTCGGTCGCGAACCGCTGCTGACCGACGGCACGGCGCAGGGCACGCGGCTGCTCGACGACCTCGTGCCGGGCGGCGGGGACAGCAGCCCGACGACGGCCGCGCGCCGCGGCGGCGAGATCTTCTTCGACGCGCAGCTGCCTGCGCAGGGCAGCCAGCTGCTGGTCAGCGACGGCACCGTCGCCGGCACCGTGCAGCTGACCGCGACCGCCGCGACGCTGCGGATCCGCAACCTGACGACGTTCGGCAACCTGGTGCTGTTCTCCGGCGACACGCCGGCCAGCGGGCGCGAGCCGTGGGTCAGCGACGGCACCGTTCCGGGCACGTTCGAACTGGGCGACCTGCGGCCGGGCAGCGCGGACAGTTCGTCCGGGCACCGGTTCGCGGTGGTGAACGGTGTCGCCGTGTTCGCCGCGAACGACGCCGTCAACGGCACCGAACTGTGGGGGACCGACGGCACCTCGGCCGGAACCCAGCTGCTCGTCGACCTGCGGCCCGGCGCGGGCAACGCGAACCCGTCGGAGTTCACCCGGGTCGGCAACGTGCTCTACTTCACCTGCTCGACCCCGGCGTTCGGCCAAGAGCTGTGGCGCACCGACGGCACGGCGGCGGGCACGGTGCCGGTCGTCGACCTCGCCCCGGGCAGCCTCAGCAGCAGCCCGGCGCAGCTGACCGCGGCGGCAGCGGACCTCTACTTCACGGCCAACGTCGCCGGCGTGCGCACGATCCTGCGCACCGACGGCACCGCCGCCGGCACGGTCGCCGTGACCGACACCGGCACGACCGATCCGCAGAGCTTCCTCGACCTGACGTGGACCCAGGCGGGCCTGTTCTTCCTGCACGACGACGGCCTCGGCAGCGGCCGCGAGCTGTGGCGGACCAGCGGTTCGCTGTCGACCACGCAGCTGGTGCGCGACATCGCGCCGGGCCTCGCCGACGGTCCGGTGCCGGGCACGCTGCTGTCGGCGATCGGCGGCACCCAGCTGCACTTCGCGGCCAACGACTTCGCCTCGGGCCTGCAGCTGTGGCTGTCGAACGGCACCGCGGCGACGACCCAGCAGGTGACGGCGTTCGGCGGGCCGGGCTTCGGCGCGGTGGTGCTGCGCGACCTCTACTCGGACGGCGCGCGCACGTTCTTCGCGTGCGACGACGGCGTCAGTGGCGTCGAACCGTGGGTCTACGATCCCAGCAGCAGCAGCGTGTCGTTCGTGCTGCCGTACGGCAGTGCCTGCGCCGGCACGGCCGGCGACCCGCAGATCGGGGCGGTCGGGCTGCCGACGATCGGCAACGGTTCGTTCGCCCTGACCGTCGCGCAGGCGTTGCCGCAGTCGCTGGCGCTGCCGTTCGGCAGTGAAGGCGCGTCCAACCTGAGCCTGGGCGGCGGCTGCCGGCTGCTGCTCGACGTGCCGCTGGTGCCGTTCTCGGCGCTGGCCACCGACGCGGCAGGAACCGCCACGTTCGCGCTGCCGATCCCCAACGACCCGATGCTGGTCGGACGCAGCCTGTTCTTCCAGTGGGCGGTGCTCGACCCGTTGGGGCCGGTGCTCGGCGACTTCAGCGCGAGCGGCGGCCTGCAGGCGCAGATCGGCAGCTGACGACGGCGATCGCCCGCGCCGTCAGCTGCCACCGATCGCGGCCCGCAGCAGCCGGTCGACGACCTCGTGGTCGGCGCGGCCGCGGGTCGCCTTCATGACGTGGCCCTTCAGCGCGTCGAGCGCCTTCTCCTTGCCCTCGCGGAACGTCGCGACCGCCTGCGGCAGGGCCTGCATCGCGGCTTCGACCAGCGGCTGCAGCTGCGCGTCGTCGGCGATGCGGCCGAGGCCGAGGTCGACGATCGCCTGCCGCGCGGGGACGTCGTTCGCCAGCAGGTGCTCGAGCACCTGGCGCGAGGTGCGCTGCGTCAGCACCTTGTCCTGCACCAGCGCGATCACCTCGGCCAGCCGCGCCGGCGTGACCGGTGAGTCCGACAGCCCGACATCGCGCAGGCGCAGCGCCGGCAGCAGGTCCTCGATCAGCCAGTTGCAGGCGAGCTTGGCGTCGGCGCCGTTGGCGACGACCTGCTCGAACCAGTCGCCGACGAAGCGGTCCTGGGCGAGCGACCCCACGTCGTGCTCGGCCAGGCCGAACCGTTCGCGGTAGCGCGCGCGACGCGCATCGGGCAGCTCGCCGATGCGCTGCCGCTGCCGTTCGACGAACGCCTCGTCGAGCACCAGCGGCGGCAGGTCGGGGTCGGGCAGGTAGCGGTAGTCGGGCGCCTGCTCCTTGCTGCGCTGCGAACGGGACTCGCCGAGCTCGTCGTGCCAGCCGCGGGTCTCCGACGTGATCGTGCCGCCGGCGGCGAGGATCGCGGTCTGGCGGCGCTCCTCGTACTCGAGCGCGCGCTGCACCATCTTCAGCGAGTTGAGGTTCTTCAGTTCGACCTTCTTGCCGAACGTGTCGCTGCCGGTCGGCATCAGCGAGATGTTGGCGTCGCAACGCATCGAGCCGAGCTCCATGTCGCAGTCGCTGACGCCGGCGAAGCGCAGTACCTCGCGCAGGTGGTGCAAGAACGCGTGCGCCTCCTCGGGCCTGCGCATGTCGGGTTCGCTGACGATCTCGACCAGCGGCACGCCGGCGCGGTTGAGGTCGACCAGCGTGCCGATGCCGGTGTGGGTCAGCTTGCCGGCATCCTCCTCGACGTGCAGGCGGTGCAGCCGGCACGTCTTGCCGTCGCCGCACGGCACCGCGCCGCCGAGCGCCAGCGGCCGGTCGAACTGGCTGATCTGGTAGCCCTTGGGCAGGTCGGGGTAGAAGTAGTGCTTGCGCGCGAACTCGCTGACCAGCTGCACCTCGGCGCCGAGCGCCAGCGAGGCGCGGGTGGCCAGTTCGATCGCGTGCAGGTTGGGCCGCGGCAGCACGCCGGGCAGGCCGAGGTCGACGTGGTGCACGCGCGTGTTGGCGTCGCCGAGGGCGCCGACCGGGGCCGGCGAGAACAGCTTGCTGGCCGTGCCGAGCTGCACGTGCACCTCGAGGCCGATGACGGTGGTGTAGCCGGTCATGGCTGCGGCCTCCGCTGGTGGTGTGCGGTGTGCTGCTGGAACACGTGCGCGACCTCGAGCACGCGGCCGTCGGCGCCGTGCGGCGCCATCACCTGCATGCCGACCGGCCGGCCGTCGTCGGTCGGCGCGCACGGCATCGACAGGGCCGGGATCCCGGCGAGGCTCGCCGGCACCGTCAGCGCGTCCCACAGGTAGCGCTGCAGCGGGTCGTCGGCAGCTTCGCCGAAGCGCGGTGCCGCGGTCGGCGAGGTCGGACAGACCAGCACGTCGCAGTCGGTGAACGCGCGCACGAAGTCGCGCTGCACGGCGCGACGGGCCAGCCGCGCCTTGTCGTAGTACTGCGCGCTGTGGCCGATCGACGTCGCGAACGTGCCGAGCAGGATGCGCAGCTGCACCTCCTCGCCGAAGCCGCTGCTGCGGGTCCGGGTCGTCATCTCGGCCTGGGTCCTGGCGTGCTCGCCGCCGCGCCAGCCGTAGTGCACGCCGTCGTAGCGGGCAAGGTTGGACGCCGCCTCGGACGTCGCCAGCAGGTAGTAGGCGGCCACCGCGTGCTGGGCGCTCGGCAGGCTCGCGTCGACGACCTCGGCGCCGCGGTCGCGCAGCGACTCGATCGCGGCACGGGTGCTGCGCAGCACCTGCTCGTCGATGCCGGGGCCGTTGAGTTCGCGCGGTACGCCGACGCGCACGCCATGCAGGTCCGTTCGTCCGGCGAGGCCGGCGCGCACCGGCGGCAGCGTGGCGATGCTGGTGGCGTCCGCCTCGTGCCGGCCGCTGGCGCAGTCGAGCCAGAGCGCCAGGTCCTCCGCGGTGCGCGCGATCGCGCCGACGCAGTCGAGCGAGCTGGCGTAGGCGATCAGGCCGTAGCGCGGCACGCGGCCGTAGGTCGGCTTGAGGCCGGTGACGCCGCACAGCGCCGCCGGTTGCCGCACCGAGCCGCCGGTGTCGCTGCCGATCGCCAGCGGGCACAGGTCGGCGGCGACCGCCGCGGCGCTGCCGCCGCTGCTGCCGCCCGGCACCAGGTCGCGGCCGAACGGGTTGCGGGTGCGCTGGCACGACGAGGTCTCGGTGGTGCTGCCCATGCCGAACTCGTCCATGTTGGTGCGCCCCAGCAGCACCCCGTCGTCGCGCTCGAGCCGCTCGAGCGAGGCGGCCGTGAATGGCGCCGTGAACGTCGACAGCATGCGGCTGCCGGCGGTGGCGTTCTCGCCGTGCACGAGCAGGTTGTCCTTGATGCCGATCGGGACGCCGGCGAGCGCACCGAGCGGCTCGCCGGCCTCGCGACGGCGGTCGACCTCGGCGGCGCGGGCACGCGCGCGGTCGGCGAAGGTGCCGCAGAACGCGCCGATCTCGGGGTCGACGGCGGCGATCCGCGTCAGCTGTGCCTCAAGCACGTCGGTCGCGCTGCGCGCGCCGCTGCGCACGGCGTCGGCGAGCGCGGTTGCGGTGGGGTGGTCCGACATCGCCCTACGGCTCCACCACGCGCGGCACGACGAAGCTGTCGGCGGCGGTCTGCGGGGCGTTCTGCAGCACGTCGGCCACGCTCGGCACCGGCTCGGGCACGTCCGGGCGCAGCGTTTCGGGGCGCACCGTGGCGGCGTCCGGCGCGGTCGTTCCGGCCTCGCCCAGCGCCGCGGTTTCGAGTGTCGAAAAAGCCTCGACCAGCGCCTGCAGCTTGGTGCGTAGGGCTTCCTGGCGCTGCTCGGGCAGGCTGAGACGGGCGAGTTCGCCCAGGTAGGCAACCAGGTCGGCGTCGATCGGCGGTGGGTTCGGCATGTGGAAAGCGGACGTAAGTGGACCGTAATTCCCGCCCTGGGGCGAGCGGGCCGGTCGTTTTGCACGCGGATGTTGGCGGAAGGTGCTTTTCAGGGCTAGCATTCGGCCCTGGCGTGCGCTGACGGGCGCCGCTCTCGTCCGCATCCCGGGATCGGTCAGACCGGGGCGGTGACGGGAGCGTTCGTCATGCCGTCCCGATCATGGATAACCCCGAACTAGTCGTCGTCGGACTCACCTGCAACGTGGTGGGCGTGTTCTTCCTGGCGAACTCGATCCGCTTCCGCGAGCCGCGGAAGGCGCTGCGCGATGCTTTGGGCGTCGCCGGCCGAAGCCTGCTGAAGGTGCGGGACACCGCGCTGAACAACATGCAGGTGATCATCGGATTCCTGTTCTTGACGACCGGGTTCCTGCTCCAGATCGTCGCGCACTGGGACATGCGGCTGACCACGCTGCTGTCGTGCGCGGGCATCATCGCGTTCGCCGGCGCGGTCTACGCGATCGGCGCCTACAGCAGCCGCCGCGCGTTCCGCCGCCTGCTGCGCGAGTTCTTCCAGAGCCAGGCGTGGTCGTTCCAGGACGACATGGAGCTGACCAAGGAGATCGGCGAGATCCTCGGGGTGCCGCACACCAAGGACATGACGGTCGAAGCCTACGTGCACCGCGTGCGCCAGGCGCTCGGCGTCAAGGAGCAGAAGTCGGGCGCCGCCGAGCGGGCCCGCCGCATCGCGCTGCCGGGCAGGTAGCGCGCGCGTTCGGGCCCGGCCCGGGCATCGGCACCTCGCCGCGAACTTCGCGGCGCAGATTGCGCCGAGCGATGCCACCACGGTGTGCATCCGCTCTGGACCCCGCGCGTCCGCCGCTGCGCCCGCGATTTGGTGGGCGCCGGCCTCGACCTGTTGCTGCCGCCGGTCTGTCCCGCCTGCGGCGACGCGGCGCGCGGGCTGTGCCAACCGTGCCACCGGCAGCTGTCGCGCCGGCCCGAGCTCGGCTGCGTGCGCTGCGGCGACCCGGTGCTGGCGACGGCGCGCTGTGGCCGCCGTCACGACGACCTGCGCCGGGTCTCGCAGCTGGTGGCGCCGCTGCGGTTCGTCGGCACCGGCGGGCGGCTGGTGCGGCGCTTCAAGCTCGACGGGGACGCGACGGCCGGGCGCCTGCTGGCGCGCGAGATGGCCGACGCCTGGCGCGTGGCCGGCCGGATGCCGCGGCCGCTGCTTGTGCCGGTGCCGCTGCACCGCGCGCGGCTGCGGCGACGCGGCTTCGACCAGGCGCGCTGGCTGGCTTCGGGCGTCGCCGAACGGCTGCGCCTGCGCGCGCTGGCCGGCGTGCTGGCCAGGGTGCGGGCGACCAGGCCGCAGGGTGACCCCCTGGTGCGTTCGCGCGCCGACAACGTGCGCGGCGCGTTCGCGGTCCGGCGTCCGAAGGCGATCCGTGGGCGCGACGTGCTGCTGGTCGACGACGTGTTCACGACCGGGGCGACCGCGCGCGCCTGCGCCGGCATCCTGCGCGAGGCCGGTGCGCGCTCGGTGTCGCTACTGGTGGCGTGCCGGAGCTGAGCGCAGCCGTTCGATGCCGCAGCCGATCGCGAACGCGGCGATCGCGGCGGCGAGCGAGGTCATGTACGGGTGCGGGATCGCGTCCGGCAGCAGGTGGCGGCCGGTCACCCAGACCCCGAGGCCGGCCAGCAGGGTCAGGTTGGCGGCGAGGCTGCGGCCGCGGCGGCCGTAGAGGCCGACGCACGCCAGCACGAACACGCCGGCGCTGCCGAAGCCCGAGGCCTCCTCGACCAGGTCGGCCACGTTCCAGTCCGAACTCGCCAGCAGGTAGGCGGCGAGGCCGCCGCCGACGACGCTCCAGCGCGCCAGCCGCAGGCGGCCGACGGCGGGGTCGTGGGCGGCGCTGCGTGGCGTCAGGTTGCGGGCCACCAGCGACGACACGACCAGCAGGCAGCTGTCGACCGTCGACAGGATCGCAGCGATCAGCGCGCCGGCGAACACCACGTTGAGCGCGGTCGGGAGCAGTTCGCGGCTCAGCTGCGGCAGGATGCTCTCGGGGTCGACCAGGTCGGGCAGGAAGCGCGGCCCGACGGCGCCGATCGCCAGCGGGATCACGCCGACCGCGATGTAGATGGCGCCGCCGGTGATCGCGGCCCGGCGCGCGACCGAGGCGCTGCGGGCCGCGAGCGAGCGCGAGACGACCTCCTGCGCGACCACCGAGCCGCAGATCGGGATCGCCCACTCCTCGAACTGGGCGAACCAGCCGGACGGCGTGGGTGGGGGAGCGGCAGGTGCGGTCGCGACGGCGGCGGCTGCGTCGTCGGGCGGCAGGTTCCACCAGACGGCGACGGCCAGCGCGGCCAGGCCGAGCAGCAACGCGCCGCACTGCACGACGTCGGTGTAGACGTCGGCGAGCAGGCCACCGGCGACCGTGTAGACGATGGCGATGGCGGCGGCGATCGCGATCGCGGTTTCGACGCCGAGCAGGCCGTCGGAGTTGACCGCCACGACCTGCCCGAAGGCGCGGATCTGGGCGGCCGCCCACAACAGCGACGACGGCAGCAGCAGCGCAGCGGCCAGCCGTTCGCTCGAAGGGCCGAAGCGGCGCGACAGGAAGTCGGCCATCGTCGTGATCCGCAGCCGCCACAGCCGGGCCGAGAAGAACAGGCCGGTCAGGACCAGGCACAGGCCGTAGGCGAACGGTTCCGGGGCGTTCCAGGTCCAGCCGGTGCCGTAGGCGGCGCCGGCCGCACCGACGCAGCTCTCGGCGCCGAACCAGGTCGCGAAGATGCTGGTCGCCGCCAGCGCAGGACCCAGGCTGCGGCCGGCGACCAGGAAGTCGTCCTCGCTGCGGATCTGGCGCAGGGCCCACAGTGCCACCGCAAGTTGCACGGCGACAAAGGCGAACAGCAGGAGCAGCACGGCGCCTTGGTAGCGGACCAGGGCGCAGGAGCAAGGCCTTGCGGCCGGGCGGGGGCCGAGCCGACAAAAAAAGAGCACGTGGGCTTGACGTTCTCGGCTGGCTCGCTACCTTCTCTCGCCGCCGTGAGCGAGCGCAAGCCGCCCAGGGGGAACGATCTTTGGCATTCTGGGTGGCCTCGAAAGTAAGCGTGTGAGCTTATTGAGGTTGGTTCTCGCGGTTTCCGGCGCTTGCGTCGGGCAGCGGGGACCGGCAAGCCGCTCATGCTCGGAATGCGGTGGGATGCATCAGCATCTTGTCGTTCGGGTGTGAGTTAGCGACAAAGCCAAAGAGAATGACCCTGTGTTGTTCAACGAACATCAAGTGAAGGGTTTGATCCTGGCTCAGAACGAACGTTGGCGGCGTGGATGAGGCATGCAAGTCGAACGCGAAAGCCTTCGGGCAAGTAGCGTGGCGGACGGGTGAGTAACACGTAATCAAGCTACCTGACAGACGGGGATAACTTCGGGAAACCGGAGACAATACCCGATGGTCTCACGGCATCGCATGTTGCTGTGTGTAAATGGACGGGATCCTTCGGGATCGTCTGCTGTCAGAGGTGATTGCGGCCCATCAGCTAGTTGGTAGGGTAATGGCCTACCAAGGCTACGACGGGTAGCCGGCCTAAGAGGGTGGTCGGTCACACTGGGACTGAGACACTGCCCAGACTCCTACGGGAGGCTGCAGTCGAGAATCTTCCGCAATGGACGAAAGTCTGACGGAGCGACGCCGCGTGGAGGACGAAGGCCTTCGGGTTGTAAACTCCTGTCACGAGTTAAGAAGTGTATGCCATTAATACCGGCATGCATTGACGAAGGCTCGAGAGGAAGCACTGGCTAACTCTGTGCCAGCAGCCGCGGTAATACAGAGAGTGCGAACGTTGTTCGGAATTACTGGGCTTAAAGCGTACGTAGGCGGCGTAACAAGTGTCGGGTGAAAGCCCACGGCTCACCCGTGGAATTGCCTGGCAAACTGTTATGCTAGAGTGTGGTAGGGGAGAACAGAACTCATGGTGGAGCGGTGAAATGCGTAGATATCATGAGGAATACCGGTGGCGAAGGCGGTTCTCTGGTCCACAACTGACGCTGAGGTACGAAAGCTAGGGTAGCGAACGGGATTAGATACCCCGGTAGTCCTAGCCGTAAACGATGGGTACTAGCTTGGGGGATCCCTGTGTTCTTCCAGGTGAAGCAAAAGTGATAAGTACCCCGCCTGGGGAGTATGGTCGCAAGGCTGAAACTCAAAGGAATTGACGGGGGCTCACACAAGCGGTGGAGCATGTGGTTTAATTCGAAGCAACGCGAAGAACCTTACCTAGGCTTGACATGCAGGGGCTAGGCCGGTGAAAGTCGGCTGATTACCTTCGGGTGTGACCTGCACAGGTGTTGCATGGCTGTCGTCAGCTCGTGTCGTGAGATGTCGGGTTAAGTCCCTTAACGAGCGAAACCCTTATCACTAGTTACCAGCGGGTAAAGCCGGGCACTTTAGTGAGACTGCCGTTGTCAAAACGGAGGAAGGTGGGGACGACGTCAAGTCATCATGGCCCTTACGCCTAGGGCTACACACGTGCTACAATGGCTGGTACAGAGAGATGCGAAGCCGCGAGGTGGTGCAGACCTCATAAAGCCAGCCCCAGTTCGGATTGTAGGCTGCAACTCGCCTGCATGAAGTTGGAATCGCTAGTAATCGCGGATCAGCTACGCCGCGGTGAATATGTTCCTGAGCCTTGTACACACCGCCCGTCAAGCCACGAAAGCTGAGAGCGCCCGAAGTCGCTAGTCCAACCGCAAGGGGGACGGCGCCGAAGGCGAGCTTGGTGATTGGGACTAAGTCGTAACAAGGTAGCCGTAGGGGAACCTGCGGCTGGATCACCTCCTTTTAAGGAACCTTGTCGGTGGACCTCTAATCCACCGATAACCACAGGGGCTTGCACGCTCTTCTCGAGGCCACCCTATTTTCTTCTCTCTCGGACTGTTCGCAGACGAGTCAGCAGAGCTGCCAGCGCGGACGAGGTTCGTGCCAGGCGCCAGGTGACGAGTCGGCGATCGGCCGACCGCAGCCTTGGCCTATAGCTCAGCTGGTTAGAGCGTACGCCTGATAAGCGTAAGGTCGGTGGTTCGAATCCACCTAGGCCAACCATTCTGCGGCCTCTCCGCTCACGGCGGGGACGTAGCTCAATTGGTAGAGCACCTGCTTTGCAAGCAGGAAGTTGTGGGTTCAAGTCCCGTCGTCTCCACCAGTTCGGAGCGCCTGATGCAGCTTGCTGGTCGGCAAATTGCTGGTCAGGAGCGAGAGAGATGGAAGCGAACACGACGCGTTCGGTTCGAGCGAAAGCTCACCGTGCGAGTCGACGTGCTCTTTGACAAGTAGGGTTGGTGGAACGAGATCGTCGAGGATCTCGAGTGAGAATCAGATCAAGCTAGAAAGGGTGTACGTGTGGATGCCTAGGCACCAAGAGCCGACGAAGGACGTGGCTAAGCTGCGAAATGCCCCGGTGAGACGCAAGCAGTCTTTGACCCGGGGGTGTCCGAGATTCGGAAACGACGCGAGCTAGACGCTCGTGAGCCGTACGTGAATCCATAGCGTGCGGTAGGGAACGCAGGGAACTGACCCATCTAAGTACCTGCAGGAAAAGAAAGAGACATCGATTCCCCCAGTAGCGGCGAGCGAAAAGGGAAGAGCCCAAACCTTGTATGTGTAAGCCCGCAGGCGTTGCATGCAGGGGGTTGTGAGAGCCGGAGCAGTGGTTGCGGACCTGCACGGAGTTACCAAGTTGTTCGCTAGGAGAGCTGGCTGGAAAGCCAGGCCATAGAGGGTGATAGCCCCGTATTCGAAAGCGAGCAGCCTCCGCCGGATATCTCGAGTAGCGCCTGTCCCGTGGAACCAGGCGTGAATCAGCGCGGCCCACCGCGCAAGGCTAAATACTCCTTGGTGACCGATAGTGAAGAGTAGCGCGAGCGAAAGGTGAAAAGAACCCCTGTTAGGGGAGTGAAACAGAACCTGAAACCGTATACCTACCAGCGGTCGGAGCCCTATTCATGGGGTGACGGCGTGCCTTTTGCATAATGACCCGGCGAGTTGGCGTAGGCGGCAAGGTTAAGGATTAGAAGTCCGAAGCCGAAGCGAAAGCGAGTGCGAAATGTGCGATACCAGTCGAGTGCGCCAGACCCGAAATCAGGTGATCTAACCATGGGCAGGTTGAAGCGGATGTAACAGTTCGTGGAGGACCGAACGGGTAAATGTTGAAAAATTTTCCGATGACCTGTGGTTAGGGGTAAAAGATCAATCAAACCTGAAGATAGCTGGTTCTCCCCGAAATAGCTTTAGGGCTAGCCTCAGGTGTTTCGCAACGGGGGTAGAGCTACTGTTCAGGCTAGGGGTGCATAACCTACCTACCCAGACAAACTCCGAATACCGTTGTTGACAGCCTGGGAGTCAGACTACGAGGGATAAGCTTCGTGGTCGAGAGGGAAACAGCCCAGATTGGCAGTTAAGGCCCCTAATTCATGCTCAGTGTATGTAAGGAAGTGGGGTTGCATAGACAGCTAGGATGTTGGCTTAGAAGCAGCCATCATTTAAAAAGTGCGTAATAGCTTACTAGTCGAGCAACTCTGCGCCGAAAATGAACGGGACTAAGCATGAAGCCGAAACTCCAGACTGCACACAATGGTGTGTGCATTGGTAGGGAGCGTTGGACGAGCGGTTGAAGCCAGAGGGTAACTACTGGTGGACGTGGTCCAAGTGATTATGCCGGGATGAGTAGCGAGAAAGCAGGTGAGAATCCTGCTCGCCGTAAACCTAAGGTTTCCTGGGCAAGGCAATTCCGCCCAGGGTTAGTCGGTCCTAAGGCGAGGGCGAAGGCCGTAGTCGATGGGAAGCAGGTTAATATTCCTGCACCACTGTTAGCGTTGAAAGAGGAGTGACGGCGGGTCGAAGTGCGGCCAGTTATTAGTTCTGGTTGCTGAGTTGGGGTGGCGAATAGGAAAATCCGTTCGCGTGATCTCCGGCTCGGGTGGTAACCGCGTGGAAGTCCGTCCAAGAAACCTTCGCTGGAGCGAAGCAGTGACCGTACCAAATCTGACACAGGAGGGTGAGGCGAATAGCCTCAGGCGCTCGAGAGAACCTTACGTGAAGGAACTAGGCAAATTAACCCCGTAAGTTCGCGATAAGGGGAGCCACCGCAAGGTGGCCGCAGGAAAACGATGGCTGCGACTGTTTACTAAAAACACAGGTCTCTGCGAAGTCGTCGAAGACGACGTATAGAGACTGACGCTTGCCCGCTGTTGGAACGTTAAGATGAGTGGTTAGAGCAATCGAAGCTGCGAGTCGAAGCGCCAATGAAGGGCGGCCGTAACTATGACGGTCCTAAGGTAGCGAAATTCCTTGTCGGGTAAGTTCCGACCCGCACGAATAGCGTAACGACAGCCATACTGTCTCCACGAAGGACTCGGCGAAATTGTGGTCGTGGTGAAGACGCCACGTTCCCGCACCAAGACGGAAAGACCCCGTGAACCTTTACTATAACCTAATACTGGCTCTAGGTTTGTCATGTGTAGCATAGGTGGGAGACGTTGATGTCGGCGGCGCCAGCCGTCGAATAGTCACCGGTGAAATACCACTCTTGGCATATTTGGAGTCTAACCTGTGACCGTCATCCGGCATGGGAACAGTGTCGGCGTAGTTTGACTGGGTCGGTCTCCTCCTAAAGAGTAGCGGAGGAGTGCAAAGTACACTCAGAGCGGTTGGTAATCGCTTGCAGAGCGTAAAGGTATAAGTGTGCTTGACTGCGAGACATAGGTCGAGCAGATACGAAAGTAGGTCTTAGTGATCCGGTGGTCCCGTGTGGAAGGGCCATCGCTCATCAGATAAAAGGTACTCCGGGGATAACAGGCTGATCACGCCCAAGAGTCCATATCGACGGCGTGGTTTGGCACCTCGATGTCGGCTCATCGCATCCTGGGGCTGAAGGCGGTCCCAAGGGTTGGTCTGTTCGCCCATTAAAGCGGTACGTGAGCTGGGTTTAGACCGTCGTGAGACAGGTCGGTCCCTATCTGGTGTGGGCGTAGGATGATTGAGGAGACTCTTTTCTAGCGAGAGGATTGAAAAGAACGTACCTCTGGTGTGCCAGTTGTCGCGCTAGCGGCATCGCTGGGTAGCCAGTACGGACCGGATAAGCGCTGAAAGCATCTAAGCGCGAAGCCAACTCCAAGACTGGTCATCCCTGAGACACCTGGTAGACCACCAGGTTGATAGGCCGGGAGTGTAAGGACAGTAATGTCTTCAGCTGACCGGTACTAACCAGTCGATCGGCTTGATCTCATTTTCACTCGCTGGCAGCAGCAGCTGCAGATTCTCGACGACTCGTTCCACCAACCCTTCTTATCTCCTCGCGGAGGCAGCTCGACTGTCCGCCGCGTGGACAAGCGCCTCCCGGTGCCCATACCAGACTGGAAATACCCGTTCCCTTTCCGAACACGGCAGTCAAGCAGTCTGGGCCGATGATAGTGCTATGCGCGAAAGTAGGTCAGTGCCGGGTCATTCTTCCAACAGCTCCGTCGTCCGTCAGGACGGCGGAGCTGTTTTCATTTGTGGGCCACGTCAGCAAGGCGAGGTCAGCAAGGCCAGAGCAGCAAGGACGGTCCGCGTTGTGTGGTCAGCTAGGCCTGATCAGCTGGTTCTGGTCAGCTAAGCTCGGTCAGCTTTGGCCAGCTCAGCGACGGTCAGCTCAGCGACGGCCAGGCCGGCGGCGTCCAGGTCCGGCGGGCGGCTCCGGCTCGGGACACGTCCGTCGGCCGCGCCATTTACGGACGCGGCCTCGACCTCTAACGTCCCTGGCAATGAGCGACGGCGCGCGGATGCCTGGGGTGCCCGAGGCACGCACGGACCCGGTCCTGCGTCGCTATCCCCTGCGCCGAGTGCGCCTTCCTGTCGGACAGGGCCAGCTGTCGCTGGTGGTTCCGGATGAACGCGCGTGGATGCGCGAGGGCACGTGGGCCCCTTCGGTCGTGCTCGGCAAGGAGCCTCCGTACTGGATCCGGATCTGGCCGGCCGCGCTGGCGACGGCGCGCGCGGTGCAGCGGGTCACGGATCTCGGTCAGGCGTCGGTTCTCGACCTCGGCTGCGGGCTCGGGATTCCTGGTGTGCTGGCGGCTGCGGGCGGTGCGAAGGTCACGTTCGCCGATCTGGAGCCGGACGCGCTGGCGTTTGCGTGCTGGAACGGCCGAATCCAGCCCGGTCGGCGATGCGATCCAACAGGAGTGGCGTTGGATTGGGCACAGGGGCTCGTGCCCGGTTCGTTCGACCTGCTGCTGCTGTCCGACGTCAGTTACCACCACAAGCACCATGCTCCACTGCGGCGCCACCTCGAGCATGCCCTGGCTGCGGATGGTGCGGCGCTGCATGCCGATCCGCACCGGGACCTGGCCTCGCGGTTCCTGCAGCAGTTGCCCGAACCGTTCGTCACGGCGAGCTGGACGCGGCCGACGCTGTGCCAGGACCGGCGCGCGGATGTGCGCCTGACGTTGATCTCCCGCGGCCGCAGCCTGCTCGACCGCTGGCGCGCCCGCTTCGCCGTTCCCTCCGACAAAGGTCCCGCCGCTGGCGCGTGAATCCCCACGCGGCCGAACCGACGAAGAACGCGGGGCGCAACCGTCGGTGATCCACCTGCTGCGTCTCGCCCGACCCCATGACCGTGCAACTCGAGAACGTCACCATCCGCTACGGCGAGTTCGTCGCGGTCGACGATTTGAGCGTCACCTTCGAGCAGGGCTCGGTGGGGCTGCTCGGCCGCAACGGTGCCGGCAAGAGCTCCGTACTCAAGTCGCTGCTCGGGCTGGTCCGCCCGGCGGCCGGCACAATGCGCTTCCGGGACCTTCCCCCCGACGCATCGCCGGCGGAGATCCGTGGCCACGTCGGCTACATGCCCGAGCGTGACGCCCACCTGCCGCAGGCCTCGGCGTTCGAGATGGTCAGCCTGCTCGGCATGCTCAGCGGCCTGCCGCGTCGGGACGCGTGGCGCCGCGCCCATGAAGTGCTCTACCTGGTCGGCCTCGAGGAGCAGCGCTACCGCCCGGTCTCCGGCTACAGCGCCGGCATGCGGCAGAAAGCCAAGCTCGCGTCGGCGCTGGTGCACGATCCGCAGGTGCTGTTCCTCGACGAACCGACCAACGGGCTCGACCCCGCCGGCCGCCGCGAGATGCTCGGACTGGTCCGCCAGCTGAGTCGGGACCTCGGCAAGTCGGTCGTGTTCTCGACGCACATCCTGCAGGACGTCGAGGCGGTCTGCGATTCGGCGGTCGTCATGGAGCGAGGGCGCGTCGCCGCACAGGGCGACCTGCAGGAGCTGACTGCAGGCGCGGATCGCCAGTTCCGCCTGCGCATCGACCCGACGGCCACCAACGTGCTGGCAGTGCTCGCCGAGCGGTGGCGTGCCGAGTCGCTCGGTGACGGCCACTACGCGGTCTGGCTCCCCGAAGACGCGCCAACCAACGGCGTCTTCGAGGCCGTTCGCGGTGCCGGCGCGCGAGTGCGCAGCTTCACGCTCAAGCGACGCTCGCTCGAGGAGGTGTTCTTGAGCGCGGTGCGCGAACAGCCTGCGGCCACCAACGCCGGTGCCCACAACGGCGGCGCCGCCGCCCCCGATGTCGCCAACGCCACCGCAGCCGACGCCACCGCAGCCAACCCCACCGCAGCCAACCCCACCGTCGCCAAACCCACCGCAGCCGACGCCGACGCTGCCAGCCGCGACCCAGAACGTCCCGGTGCCGTCGACGACCACGAGGCCGATCGATGAGTCAGGCCCTGCACTACCGACCGCTGTCCTGCCAGCGGGTCACCGGGTTCGCGCGGCTGTGGCCGCTCGCGCGTCAGGAGATGACGGCGCTGTTCCGCACCAAGTGGGGCGTCGCGCTGTTCTTCGTCTGCCTGTTCCCGTCGCTCGGCCGGCTGGTGATGCTGCTGATCATGTTCGGCGTGGTCGACTTCGGGCCGCGCGGCCTGCGCGACCGGATGAGCCAGAACCTGCCGCCCAACCTCGACCACCTCAACCCCGAACGCGCCGCGTTCTATTTCGAGACCGCGCTGAGCACGATGCCGGGCATGGTGTTCTTCTTGATGCTCACCTCGATGTCGGTCGCGCGCAGCATCGCCCGCGACCGCGCCACCAACGGCCTCGAACTGTATTGGACCCGCGGCATCTCGCCGTGGGGCTACGTGTTCGCCAAGTGGCTCGGCGGCTTCCTGATCACGGCGACGCTGACCGTGCTGATGCCGCTGCTGCTGTGGATCGCCGCAGGCTTCCTCGCCGAGGACTGGACCCTGCTGGCCGACACCTCCGGCCAGGTCGTCATCGGCCTGCTCGGACTCGTCATCATGACGGCGATCTGGACCGGCATCGGCACGCTGCTCAGCGCCGTGGCCAACAGCGCCAACCTCGCGATGGTGATGTGGGCGATGCTGCTGGTCGGCAGCTCGGCGATCGGCTTCGTGTTGTCGAAGGCGCTGCGCGAACCGGAGCTGCGCTCGTGCCTCTCGTTCTGGGACGCCGGCCGCGTCGTGGTCCGCGACCTCGCGTCGCTGCCGCAGCGCGACGTCTCGGTGTTCGGCGCCTACGCGATGCTGGTGACCGTCGCGACCGTGCTGGTCGTGCTGGCGCAGCGGCGCATGCGGGTGGTGGAGGCGCTCCAGTGAGCGACCCGCAAGCCATCCTGCAGTTCGAATCCGTGACCAAGTGGTACGGCTCGGTCGCCGCCCTGCTCGACGTCTCGTTCGACGTGCGCACCGAGGTCGTCGGCCTGGTCGGCAAGAACGGCGTCGGCAAGTCGACGTTGATGAAGCTGGCGGTCGGCCTGCTGCGGCCGAGCCAGGGTCGGGTCGTCGTCTGCGGCCATCCGTCGCAGTCGATCGACGCGCGCGCCCGGATCGGCTTCTGTCCCGACTTCGATCGCCTCTACGAGCCGCTCTCCGGCGTGCAGTTCGTCGCCTGGATGCTGCGCTACCACGGCTACGGCGGCCGCGCCGCCAGAGAACGCGCCGAGCAGGTGCTGGCCGAGCTCGGCCTCGCCGAGAACATGCGCCGGCCGATCCGCGAATACAGCAAGGGCATGCGCCAGCGGGTGCGCCTCGGCCAGGCGCTCGCGCACGGCCCGAGCTTCGTGCTGCTCGACGAGCCGATGACCGGCCTCGACCCGGTCGCACGCGCCGAGCTGTCCGAGCACATCCGCGAATTGCCCCGCCGCGGCGTCGGCGTACTGGTCTCGAGCCACGTGCTGCACGAACTCGAGGCCGTCGTCGACCGCGTCGTGCTGGTGCACCAGGGCCGCCTGCTCGCCGACGGCAAGATCCACGAACTGCGCGACAAGCTGCCCGAACGGCCGCACCGCCTACGCCTGCGCGGCGCGCGCCCGCGCGAACTCGCCGCCGAGTTGACCGGCTGGCCGCAGGTCGAGGGCCTCGCGATCCACGACGACCAGGTCGAGGTCTCGTTGCTCGGCCAGGGCGACTTCTACGACCGGTTGACGGCGCTCTGCGCGACCTGGCAGGGCGGGGTGCACGAGGTCGCGCCGCTCGACGACGACCTGGCGGCGGTGTTCGGATACCTGGTGGAGTGACGCGATGACGACGACCCGACCGATGCCCACCGCACCCGCCCGGATCGGATCGCTGCGCACGCTGCTCGAGTCGGCGCGGCAGACGATCCTGATGCTGCGCCATCGGCGCGTGTTCTGGTACGTGCCGATCGCGCTGGTGCTGCTGTTCGCGTTCGCGTTCGTGGTCTCCGGCCGCGCCCACGACTCGGTCGACGGCGCCCACCTCTACTGCGTGATCGCCTGGTGGGGGCTCGGCACCGTGATCGTGCCGTGGACCACGCTCTACCTCGGGGTGCAGGCGGTGCACGGCGAGATCGAGGACCGCACCAGCCAGTACCTGTTCCTGCGTCCGGTGCACCGGGTGCCGCTGCTGCTCGGCAAGTGGCTGGCGGTGTCGCTGGTCGCGAGCCTGATCGCGTGCGGCGGCGCGGCGGCGCTGTTCGCCGGCGTCGGCGGCCACCCGGACATGTGGCTCGACGGCCGCGATCCGGCGCTGCTGGCCACCTACTGCCAGGTCCTGTGCCTCGGCGTCGTCGCCTACGCCGCCACCGCGATGCTGTTCGGCGCCATGTTCCGCCGACCGCTGGCGTGGGCGGCGTTCTTCGTCGTCGGCGTGCAGATGCTGGCCGCCAACCTGCCGGTTTCGGCGGGCATGCGGCGCCTGACCATCACCGACCCGCTGCGTCGGGTGCTGCTCGACCAGCTCGAGCCGAGCCGGAAGCTGGCCCGCGACCTGTGGCCGGCCGAACGCGGCGAGGCGCTCGAGGTCGACGAGCTGGCCGGTTCGTTCGAACTGGAGTTGGGCAGTCCGCTGATCGACCTGCTGATCTTCACCGGCGTCTGCCTCACACTGGGTGCGTGGCGCTACGCACGGACCGAGTACGAGTCGAGGAACCGCGATTGAGTGCGGCCGGCCCGCTGCCTGGCGGGAGCCTGCTGCTGCCCGAGGAGGCGCGCGAGCACAGCTCGCTGCTGTCGCAGGTCGGCTGGTTCAACCGTCTGCGGCTGGTGGTGGCGGCCGGCGTGATCTGGCTGTGCGCGCTGGCGACGCACGCGTTCGACCTGATCGAGGACCCGTGGCCGCTCTACCTGCTCGGCGCGGCGATCGTGCTGGTCGACGGCCTCTACATCGTCGCCTACGCCCGTCTGCAGCGCAGCAGCCTCGCCGCGGTCCGCCGCCACGTCTACCTGCAGATCGGCGTCGACCTGACGATCCTGACGGCCCTGCTGCACTACGCGGGCGGCATCACCAACCCGCTGGCGTTGTTCTACCTGTTCCACGCCTTCATCGCGGCGCTGGTGCTGTCGGTGCGCGCCGCGGTGATGGTGGCCCTGGTCAGCATGCTGTCCTTGCTGCTGCTCGGCTTCTCCGAACGCGAGGGCTGGCTGCCGCACCATCCGCTCGGGGTCGGCATGTTCGACCTGTTCGCGATCGACCCGCTCGGCCTGTGGCTGCTGGTGTTCGCCTACGCGACGACGCTGGCGTTCTCGATCTACTTCGTCTCGACCGTGCTCGCGCGGCTGCGCCGCCAGGAGCGCGAACTCGTGCGGCTCGGTCGCCACCTGGCGCTCAGCGAGAAGCTGGCGTCGGTCGGCACGCTCGCCGCTGGGGTCAGCCACGAGATCAACAACCCGATCGGGGTCATCAAGAACAAGGTGCAGATCCTGCGCTACCGCGTCGAGGACGGCGACGGCAAGGACAAGCTGCTGTCGGAGCTCGACGTCGTCGACAAGCACACGCGGCGGATCTCGAAGATCACCGACGGCCTGCTGCAGTTCTCGCGCGAGACGCCGTTCGAGCTGCGGCCGCTCAACCTGCGCAAGCTGCTGCGCGAGGCCGAGGATCTGGTGCGCGTGCCGTTCCGCCAGGCCGAGGTCGAGCTGAAGCTCGACGACCGCGTGCCGGCCGACGTGGTCGTGCGCGGCTCGACCAACCACCTGCTGCAGGTGCTGATCAACATCCTGCTCAACGCCAAGGACGCGTCGGCCCGCCACGGGGTGGTGGAGCTGACCTGCTCGCTGCGCGGCCACGAGGTCGCGCTCGAGGTGCGCGACCACGGCAGCGGCATCGAGCCCGACGTGCTCGAGAAGGTGTTCGACCCGTTCTTCACGACCAAGGACGTCGACAAGGGCACCGGCCTGGGCCTGGCGATCAGCCACGGCATCGTCGAACGGCACCACGGTCGCATCGAAGTCGAGAGCGAACTGGGCCGCGGGACCTGCTTCTCGATCCTGCTGCCGGCGGTGCCCCGCGACTCTTGACGAAACTAGGGATGGCGCCTTGGCGACCTGTGGACAACAACAGGTAGTCGGTCGCGTCAAGAAACCCTTGGCACCGGCCGTTCGCATTGCTATGGTGCGCATCCGTGTTGGGCGGTCACCAAGGGAGGGACCGACAGCACGGGTCACTCGAACTAGGCACTCGGGTGGCCCGACTCTGGTCACTTCGTTCTGCCGCTGCCCCGACGTGGGTGACTGACGTTGCTGACGGTGCCGCGACCGGCGGGTTGCGGCGTCGGGTTCGTCGGGTGCAGCGGCAGGCGGGGTCCTGAGGTTTCTGGGCGCCGCCGGCCGTCAGGTCGGCGGCGCTTTTTTGTCGGGCCGCGCCTGCACGGGCCTCGGGGCTTACGCGGCCCGGCTTGCCGAGGTCGGGCCTGCAGAGCCCAGCCCGCGAAGCCCAGCCTGCAGAGCTCAGCCTGCCAAGGCGGACCGCCAAGGTCCTGGCCCCAAAACCGCCGAAGGCTCGCCTTCTGGCGAGCCTCCGGTTCTTCCGGGCGATTGCAGCTTACGAGCGGCCGGGAGCTTGGGTCGACCGGTCGGCCGGATGCCGGCCTGAGCTTGCCGACTACAGTTTGCCGGCTACAGCTTGCCGACTAGAGCTTCACGTTGACGATCTGGTCGACGTTGAAGTCGTAGCTGAACTCTTCGTCCACGTTGATCAGGCGTCCGGTGCCCTTGAACTCGTTGAAGATGATCGCGCCGGACATCGAGCGGCCGTCCTCGAGGGACAGCTCGACCCAGTCGGCCTGGCGGGCGTTCATCAGCAGATCGTAGACTTCGTCGCGCGTGGGGCGTGCGGCTTGCCGGGTGGACATAGATTGGTCTCCTGTGCAGCAGTTCCTGGAGAGCGGGAGCTGCATCGGGTGGTTGGGGGCTTCGGGCTGGCGTGCCGTCGGCTGTCGGGTTGGATGGTAAGGCTGACGCGCCGGCGACCGTGAGACACCGGGGCTGCGGGCTGAGATCCGCAACATCCGGCCTCTCGAGAGGCAAAGGACGCCATTGCGTTCCAAGGCGACGACCGGCCGGGAGAGGCCAACCGAAACCTAGGATTCGAGCCCGGATCCGTCCTCGGCCGTCGCCGGACCACTCCAGGACCTACCGCCCATGGCACCGACGATTTCGGCCTGGATCAAGAACTGCGACCAGGACTCGAACTGAGATGGAGTTTGCCATAGTTCGGCGAACTCGACAAGGTGGGTAAAGCCACCTCGCATCTTCGAGATTTCACGGATTCCGACCATTTCTCGGGCCTGCGCGAGCGGCTGGGGCAGGTCGATGCAGTAGGCCAGCCCGGCGTGCACCTGGCCGACGTCGGTGCTGTCGTCGTTGATCAGGCCCAGCAGCCTGGGGGCCGGCAGCGCCGCGTCCGGGAGCTGCAGCTCCTCGGCCAGTTCGCGCTGCAGGGCGGCGCCGAAGAAGGCCCGTGCGTCCGGTGCGCCCTGATCGTCGGCGTCGACCGGCTCGATGTGCCCGCCCAGCCCGATCGTCCACGACTCGTGCAGGCGCGCCTCGCCGCCCTTGCGGGTCCGCTGGACCAGCAGGATGCCACGGCCGTGCGGATCGCCGCCCGCGCGCCAGTCGCCGCAGCGCAGCATGCAGTAGGGGATCCACTGCTTCCACGCAGGCGTGCGTTCGGCCTCGTCGCGGTCGACGAAGCGGCCAAGCCGCATCGCCCGGCCGAGGAACGCGCCGGGCGCGTCGATCGGCTGGTAGCCGTGCGGCCAGTCGCCGCCGAAGAACGCGTCACGGTATACGACGAAGACCTGCTCCGTGGCCACCGTGGCTACGCCTTCTTGTTGTCGTCGTCCTGACGGCTGAGCAGGTTGCGCAGGCTCGACAGCGAGGTGACCTCGCCCTTCTCGGTGCGCTGCTCCTCGACCTCGCGGGCCGGCTCGACCGTGTAGATCCGCTGCTCGCGCGGACCGCCGCGACGACCGCCGCCGTCGCGACCGCGACCGCCGCCGAAGCCCCGATCGCCGCCGAAGCCGCGGCCGCCGCCATCCCGGCCGCCACCATCCCGGCCGCCGCCATCGCGACCGCCGCCGGGACCGCCGCGGCGTCCGCCGCCGCCGCCCGGGCGGCCGCCGGCTGCGCCGGGGCGACGTCCTTCCTGGCCTTCGCCGCGGCCTTGGCCGCGCGGGCCGCGATCCCCGCGTCCGCGCCGGCGACCCTTCTGCTGCTCCATGCGTTCGCCGAGCGTCGGCAGGCGGCCCTCGGCGAGGTGGCGCGGCTGGTGCATCGACAGCGAGATCTTCTGCTTCTGGGTGTCGACGTTGAGCACCCACACGGTCACGACCTCCCCGACGCGCAGCATCTGGTTGGGGTCGCGCAGGCGGTGGCCCGGGATCTGCGAGATGTGCACCAGGCCGTCCTGGCCGATGCCGAGGTCGACGAACGCGCCGAACTCGGTCAGGCTCGCGATGCGGCCCTTCAGCTCGCGGTCCTGGTGCAGGTCCGCCAGCGTGTGCACGCCCTCGTTGGCCGTCGCCATCAGCTCGCCACGGCTGTCGTGGCCGGCGCGGCCGAGCTGCTGCAGCACCGACACCACGCGCGCCTTCGGCAGTTCGTCGCTGCTCAGCGCGTCGGCGTCGACGTCGCGCAGGTTCTTGCCGATCAGCTCGATCGGCTCGCAGCCCTTGGCCTGGGCGATCGCCCGGACCAGCTCGTAGTCGTCGGGGTGGATCGGGGTCGCGTCGAGCGGCTCGCTGCCGCCCGTCAGGCGCAGGAAGCCGACGATGTTGCGGTAGCAGGCGTCGTTGATCGACTCGACCTCCTGCACGTCGGTGCGCGCCTGGAACCCGCCCTTGCCCTTGCGGTGCTTGACCAGGGCCTGGGCGCGTTCGTGGCCGAGGCCCGGGATCATCTGCAGCACGTCGGCGCCCGACGTGTTGACGTCGCAGCCGACCTCGGCGAGGCAGCTCGACTTGACCCGGCCGAGCTCGCGCTGCAGCGTGCCCTGGTGCACGTCGTCGAGCGTCTGGCCGAGGCCGAGCGTGCGGACCTCCATGCGCGCGAGCTCGAGCAGCGGGTCCTGCAGGCGGCGGCCCAGCGAGATCGCCGTGCGCACCCCGACCTCGACGCCGGGGATCGCCTTCTTGCCGCCGGTGCTGGTCGCGAAGATCGTCGACGCGGCCTCGTCGACCGGCACGACCATCGGCAGCGGCGTCTCGCCGAGCGCTTCGCGCAGCCGGGTGACGATCTTCTCGCTGCCCGCCTGGCGCCGGCCATGCGGCACGGCGATCGCGTGCGGCTTCTCGTTCTGGATCCACTCGACCAGCAGGTTCAGGGCGCCCTGCTTCTGCTCGTCGTTGTCGGTCGGCATCGTCTTGTGCTGGCCGATCGAGCCGTCCTCGTTGAGCAGCACCGCCCAGATCGCCTTGCCCGACGTGCGCAGCGACAGCACCTTCTTGCTGCCGAGCGGCGGCGCCAGCAGCTGCGAACGCAGGTTGCGGCCGTAGGTGCGCATCGCTTCGCGGTCGGCCTTCTCCTTCAGGCGGCGACGGACGTCGTTGCCGCAGACCTCCTGCAGGCCCTTGGCGGCGCTGTCGAATACCAGGTCGTAGAAGTCGCCGAGCTGGGTGCCGGGCACCGCGTCCTTGGCGTGCAGGCTGCGCAGCACGGTGCGGTGGTGGCCCTTCTTGAGGCCGAGCTCGAGCCTGAGGATCTTCTCGCGCTCGGCGCGGCGCAGCGCCAGCATGCGGTTGGCCGGGATCCGGTTGATTGGCTCGGCGAAGTCGAAGAACTGCTTGTACTTGCCGGGGTCCCCGTCCGGGTTGACCGGCTTCGCGCGCAGGATGCCGCGGCGCAGCTCGTCGCGGAAGCGCGCGCGCGTGGCCGGATCGTGCAGGATCCGGTCGGCGAGGATCAGCAGCGCGCCCTCGAGCGCGGCCTCGGGCGTCGGCAGGTCGTTGTCGGCCGACACGTACGGCTCGGCGAGCTTGCGCAGGTCGACGTCCGGAACGGGCTCGCCGGCGGGCTCGCTGGCGCCAGCGGGGGCATCAGCGGGGGCATCAGCGGGGGCATCAGTCGCGGCGTCACTCGCAGGGGCTTCGCTCGGGGCCTGACCCGCTGCCGGCTCGGCGGCGGGCTCGGCCACAGGGTCCGGTTCGGACGGCCCATCGGTCGACGACTCGCCGGTCGACGATTCGCCAGTCAACGATTCGCCAGTCGACGATTCGTCCGTCGACGACTCGACGGTCGACGGGGCCTCGGCCGCCGCGGCTTCCGCTGCAGCCGCCTCGCTCGGCGCGGCCTCGGCCTCGGTGGGAGCCGCCGCTTCCGCGGGCGTCGGGGCTTCGTCCGAAGGTGCCGCCTCGGCCTGCTCGGCAGCCGGCTCCGTCGGCGCGTCCGCCGCAGCCTCGCCGGCGCCTTCGCCAGCTGCGGCTTCCTGCGGTTCGGCCGCGGCCGGCTTCGGCGCCCGCTCGGCGACTTCGACCTTCGGTGCCGGCACCGTCGTGATCGCTGCGTCACCGAACTGGCGGTGCTGGATCGCGAGCGCCAGCGGCAGAAGGCCCTTCTCCTCCATCTGCATCGCGATGCCGCGACGGCGTGGACGCATCGACTGGTAGTAGTCGTCGAGCAGGTCCTGGTCGGCCGTGTTGGCCAGCGTCTGTTCGAGCTCGTCGGTCTTGCGGCCGCGCTCCTCTGCCTGTTGCAGGATCGTGGCGCGGCGCTGCTCGAGTTCGTTCAGCAGGTGCAGGCGCTCCGCCAGCGCGACGAGCCGGTCCTCGGGGAGGTTGCCGAGCTCGTAGCGGCGGTAGCGGGACAGGTAGGCGGGGGTGGCGTTCTGCTCGAGCAGGGTGACGGCCGCGGCGATGTGCTCGGGCGGGCTGTCGAACTCGGCACAGAGACGATCGAGGGTGGCTTGGGATGCCATGTTGGAACTGGTGGGCGCCAGGGGATGGTGGCGAATGGGTCGAGCACGATAACAAGCGAGCCGGCGTAGTCGCCCGCGGACGCCAACAAATCCCCGGAAACCCCGCCGAACGGCTGCGGTGCGCATGCGGCATCTTGGTTGCTCCGCGGGCCCCGAGGCCGCAACATCGTCGCCGTGACTCGAGCCGTCGACCGCAGCAAGATCGAACGCATCTGGATCCGCACCCCGAACTGGCTCGGGGACTTCGTGATGGCGACGGCGAGCTTCCAGCGGGTGCGCGAGGCGTTTCCGGATGCCCATGTGACCGCGGGAATGCGTCCCTACCTGCGCGACATGGTCACCGGCAGCGACTACTTCGACGAGATCGTCGACACGCCGAAGGGCGGCGGCCTGCGCGGCCTGTGGCGACAGGTCGCCGACATGCGCTCGCGTCGCTTCGACCTCGCGATCGTGCTGCCCAACTCGCCGGCGACCGGCCTGGTGCCGTTCCTTTCGGGGGTGCCGCTCAGGCTCGGCTACCGGCAGGGCCGGCCCGGTCTGATGAATCTTGGCCGCGTCGCGCACGTGCGACGTAGGTGGTGGCAGCGCCGCGAAGGTCCGCGGCGCTGGCCCAACCCGATGCCCCAGTACTGCCACGACCTGCTCGACGAGCTGGACCTGCCGCCGGGCGGCCTGCATCCGAAGCTCGACGTGACCGACGAGGACGACGCGTGGGTCGCGCAGCACCTGCGCGAACGCGGCGTCGCCGACGGCCAGCGGCTGGTGCTGCTGGTGGTCGGCGCGAACTTCGGCGCCAGCAAGCTGTGGATGCCCGAGCGCTTCGCCGCGATCAGCCGCCACTTCCAGGACCGGCACGGCATGCGCGCGCTGGTGCTGGTCGGCCCGGCCGAGGTCGAGCTCGGCAACCGCATCGCCGCGGAGGGCCAGGCGCTGGCGCTGACCGAGCCGGTGCTGCCGCTCAACGCGCTCAAGGCGGTCGTGCGCCGCGGCAGCCTGATGGTGACCGGCGACACCGGCCCGCGGCACATGGCCAACGCGTTCGACCTGCCGGTCGTCTGCATGATCGGCCCCAACGACCCCAACTACACCAACTACTGCCTCGAGCACACCGCGCTGATCCGCAAGGACCTCGAGTGCTCGCCGTGCCAGCGCAAGATCTGCCCGCTCGGCCACCAGCGCTGCATGAAGGACATCACCGTCGAAGAGGTCGCCGCCGCCGGCGAACGGCTGCTGGGGTTGACCGCATGAAGCGCGGCCGCCGCACGCTGCTGGTGGCCCTGTTGCTGGCGGCGTTCGGTGCGTACCTGGCCTTCGACGCGTGGCGCGGCGGCAGCCTGTGGCGCTACCGGCTGGTCGGCTACGTCGCCGGCGCGGCGCTGATGGTGCCGCTGGGCTCGCGGCTGTTGCTGGGCGGCGCGCGCGGCAGCTGGCTGTGGCGGCGCGTGCTGTTCGTCAGCGCACCGCTGCTGGTCCTGCTGTTGCTGGCCGAAGGCGCCGTGCGGCTGTTCGGCGCGCCGCCAGAACGGCCGGCCAGGCTGCTCGACGAGCCGCGCCTTGGCCACGTGCTCGCGCCCGGCACCGCCGGCACCGACGCGCGGGGCTGGCGCAACCAGGTCGCGCTGGAGACTGCCGACGTGCTGTTCGTCGGCGACTCGCAGACCTACGGCTTCGGCGTCGAGATCGACGAGACGTTCGCGGCGCACAGCGAGACCGCCGGGCGCCGCTGCTACCAGATGGCCAACGGCTCCTACGGCCCGGTCCAGTACGTCGAACTGGTGCGCCGCGGCCTCTCGCTGCAGCCCGAGGTCGTGGTCGTGACGCTGTACTACGGCAACGACCTGGTCGACGCGCCGGACTACACCGGGCTCGAGGGCGCCGAGGCGCTGCGCGCCGGCGAGCAGGGGCCGCGCATCCGGGCCAATCCCGAGCCGGACTCGTCGGCGCCGCCCAACCTGACGATGACGCTGGTCGACGGGGTGCTGTCGCACAGCCGCCTGCTGAACCGGGCGGCCGAGGTGGTCAAGTCGCGGCTGCAGGGCGGCGCGCTCGACCAGACCCCGGCCAGCGTGCCGTTCGCGCACGAGACGGCGGCGACCATCTGGCAGCCGCAGTATCGGCGCCGGGCGCTGCGCGCCGCGTCGGCCAACGTGCGGGACGGCGTCGCGATCACGCGCCGCTGCCTCGAGCACATCGCCGAGCTGTGCGGCGACGCGGGCGCGCGGCTGGTGGTCGCGGTGCTGCCGACGAAAGAACGGTGCTACGCCGCGTGGCTGGGGGAGCGAGCGCCGGCGCTGTCCGGGCTGGCCGCCGACGAGGCGGCGGCGCACCGCGCGATCTTCGCCGAGCCGATCGCCGCCGGCGTGCAGGTCGTCGAGCTGCTGCCGGCGCTGGTCGTGGCGATGGAGGGCGGGCGCATGCCGTGGTTCGCGAGCGGCGACGGCCACATCGCCAGCGAGGGGCACCGGGTCGTCGCCGAGGCGCTGCGGCCGTTCTTGTAGCGGTCGGTCGTCGGGGCTCAGTGGTCGGGGCTCAGCGGTCGGGGCTCGGCGGTCGGGGCTCGGTCGGGGCGGCGTTTGCGCTACGCTGCGCGGCCATGACCAGGCTCCGACTGCTCGCCGCGTTTGCGCTCCCGCTCCTCGCCCATCCCCTGCTCGCCCAACAGGACGAACGGCCCGCGGCCGGCAAGCCCGATGCCGCCGCCGTGCGGCAGAGCGTCGAGGCCTGGGCGCGGACGTTCGAGAAGGCGCTGCGCGAGGACCAGCCCGACGAGGTCGAGGGCTTCCTCGACGTCGAGGCGATCATGGACGCGACCCTGGATGGCGTCGAGGTCGACAACGCCAGCGTGCTGAAGGGCTTCCGGGCCGGCATGAAGGGCTCGATGGGGACCGCGAACCGCACGCTGTGGACGCAGTGGGCGGCCAGCCAGCCGAAGTTCAAGCAGGTGCTGTTGATCGACGGCAAGCCGTCGGCGCGCTTCCGCTTCTGCGGCGAGAACGGCATCTCGATCCTCGACCTGCGGCTGCGGAAGGACGGCGACACCTGGCGCGTCGCCGACGTCTACAACCACGCGTTCGGCCTCGGCATGGTCGACCAGATGCGCAGCACCGCGGCGCTGATGCTGAAGGGACTCGACGCGGGTGTGATCGCGCGCCTGTTCGGTGCCGAGGGCGTTTCGCCGAAGGACGGGTCGCGGGTCGCGGACATGACCCGCAAGATGCGCCAGGGCGACTACCAGGGCGCGATGGCGGTCTACGCGCGGTTGTCGAAGGCGATGCAGCAGACGCAGATGGTGACGGCGCTGCACGTGCAGTCGCTGTCGATGATCGAGAGCGAATCGGACGCCTATGTCGCCGCGCTCGAGGACGCCGCCCGGCGCTTCCCGGCGCCGCAGTTCCGGCTGACGTTGATCGACGCGCACTTCCTGAAGGAGCGCTGGGACGCGGCCGTCGGCTGCATCGACGACTGCATGAAGGCGGTCGGCCGCGACGCCGTGCTGTTGACGCTGCGCGCGTTGATGCTGCTGCAGGCAGACCGCAAAGCCGACGCGATCGCCGACCTGAAGGAGGCGGTGTCGCTGGAGCCCGACTGCGAATACGTGCTGTCGACCGGGCTCGACGTGTGGCTCGCGGCCAAGGACTGGAAGGCGGTCGCGAATGCGATCCGCAAGCTCGAGGCGACCGGCGAATACGACTTCAAGGGCCAGCTCCAGGGCGAGCAGTGGGCCGGCTTCGCCGCTGCCGAAGAGTCGAAGCCGTGGCGGTGATGGCGCGGTAGGCTTGTCGCGTGACCGCCTCCGACCAAGCCCGCGCGAACGAGCCGCTCTACCTGTTCGCGCACGTCGCGAAGGCGGGCGGCACCACGGTCGAGGACGTGTTGGCGCGGCGCTTCGGCGACCGTCTGCAGCGCACCAATCCGCGGCCCGGCAACCGCAGCTGGCCGCAGGTGCGCGAGCCGCGCTGCTACAGCGGCCACGACTGCGAGGTGGCGGCAACGGTCGGGGCTGCCCGCGACGACGTGCGCTGGTTGAGCTGGGTGCGGGATCCGCTGCGCATGGCGGTGTCGACCTACTACTACCTGCGCGACGTGCTGGTCCGGCAGCACCCGCCGGGCGAGCTGTTCGAGGACCGCGGCCTGCGCACGTGGCTGCTGCACGAGGGCCGCGGCGGCTGGCCGCTGCCCGACGGCTACGGGCACGACCGGATGAGCTACGTGGTCGAGCACACGACCGGCAGCTTCGACGCGTTCGCGTTCGTCGGGGTCACCGAGCGTTTCGCCGAGTCGATGCTGCTGATGTTCGATGTGCTCGGCTGGCAGCCGATCGTCTACCGCGCGCTCAACCCGACCCGGGCCAGGCGCACCGCCGAGGAGCAGGCGGTGATCGACGACCCCGACGTGCGCGCCGCGTTCCGCGAACGCAACCAGCGCGACTACGCGCTCTACGAGGCGGCCAACGCGCGGCTCGACGAGCTGCGCGCGGCCGCCGGCGCCGACTTCGCGGCGCGGCTGGCCGCCTACGAGCGCCGGGTCGCCGCGGTCGAACGGCGGCGCCGCCTGTTGCTCGAGAACGGCCTGACCAACCTCGCCCGACGCGGCTGGCGCGCCGTCTACGATCGCTGGATGCAGGCGAAGGTCGCGCGCCGCGACGGCTGACGGGGTCTGCCGGCGGCCGGCCCCGCCGCTGCCACCGCGTGTATCGCCCGCTGTGGCGACAGGTTGGGCACGCCGACGTGTTACGTCGGGGCGGTTCGGGGCTATGGTGGTGCGTCCCGCCATGTCCGAAGGCCCATTCCTGTTGGTCGTCAGCCACGACGACAAGTCCGAGACCCACGCGTTCCACAAGGACGTGGTCACGATCGGCCGTTCGCGCGAGTGCGACCTGTTCCTGCCCGACCGCCTGATCTCGCGCATCCACTGCCGTGTCGAGCGCATCGACGGCAGCTTCGCGCTGGTCGACGCCGGCGCGCAGAACCCGGCCAAGCTGCGCGGCCGCCCGGTCATGCGCGCGTCGCTGGCGGTGGGCGACCAGTTCGTCGTCGGCAGCTACGAGATCACGCTGGCCGAGCCGCAGGACCAGAGCGTCTCGGTCGACGAGACCCGGCCCGGCGACCAGCACAACCGCGGCGCGCAGGACCTGGTGGCGTTTCTGCAGATCGCGCGCGCGCTCAACGAGGAGCGCGACCTGGCGCGGCTGCTGACGCAGATCGTCGACGCGGGCATCCAGATCTGCGGCGCCGAGCGCGGCTTCCTGATCCTGCGGGGCGGTGACGGCGACAAGGACGACGGCCCGCAGGTCGAGGTCGCCCGCAACTTCGCGCAGGAGGAGGTGCTGTCGCCGGAGTTCAAGATCTCGCGCACGATCGCCAACCGCGTGATGGCCACCGGCGTCGCCGAGCTGACCACCAACGCGCAGGAGGACGACCGCTTCCGCGACCTGCAGTCGGTCGCCGACCTGCGGCTGCGCAGCGTGCTGTGCATCCCGATCCGCACCCACAACGAGGTCGGCGGCGTGCTCTACGTCGACAACCGGCTGCAGCAGCAGGTGTTCCAGGAGCGCGAGAAGACGCTGCTGATGTCGCTCAGCGACCACGCCGGCACCGCGATCGTCAACGCGCGCGCGATGGAGGAGCTGCGCCGCAAGCAGATCGAACTGCAGGCGGCGCTCGACCGCGTCGACCAGCTGAACGGCGCGCTCAAGGGACAGCTGCAGGAGACCACCAGCGAGCTGTCGCAGATCAAGGAGGAGCTCAGCGCGCAGAGCCTCGGCCTGCGCAGCAAGTTCGACTACAAGCAGATCGTCGGCAGCGGCAGCGCGATGCGGGCCGTGTTCGACCTGCTCGACAAGTACATCGAGGCCGACGACCCGGTGATGGTCACTGGCGACAGCGGCACCGGCAAGGAGCTGGTGGCGCGCGCCATCCACGCGCACAGCAAGCGCTGCGACCAGTCGTTCGTCAGTGAGAACTGCGCGGCGCTGCCCGAGTCGCTGCTCGAGAGCGAGCTGTTCGGCTTCGTCAAGGGCGCGTTCACCGGCGCCACCGCCAACAAGAAGGGCCTGCTCGAGACCGCCAGCGGCGGCGTGCTGTTCCTCGACGAGATCGGCGACATGGCGCTCGATCTGCAGAAGAAGCTGCTGCGCGTTCTGCAGGAGGGCGAGGTGCGGCCGCTCGGCAGCCAGACGACCGTCAAGGTCGACGTGCGGCTGATCTGCGCGACCAACCGCAACCTCGAGCAGATGGTGCGCGACGGCGAGTTCCGCGAGGACCTCTACTACCGCCTGGCGGTGCTGCCGGTGCACCTGCCGCCGCTGCGCGACCGCAAGGAGGACATCCCGCAGCTGGTCAAGCGGTTCCTCAACGACCTGCAGCGCGAGACGCCCGGCGGCCGCGTGCGGGTCTCGCCGGACGCGATGGAGAAGGTGGTCGGCTACAGCTGGCCCGGCAACGTGCGCGAACTGCAGAACGAGATCCGTCGCGCGGCGATCCTGTGCGACGGCATCATCCTCGAGACGCACCTGAGCGCGCACGTTCGCGAGGGCCGGCGCGGTCCGGGCACCGCCACGCTCGACGACGGTCTGGTGCCGGCCGAGCGCGGCACGACCCTGCCGGACATGGTCAAGGACCTCGAGATCCGCGAGATCCAGAAGGCCTTCGACCGCGCCCAGTCCAACAAGTCGCGCGCCGCCGACCTGCTCGGCCTCAGCCGCTTCGCCCTGCAGCGCAAGGTCGAGAAGTACGAACTCGACCCGCAGGGCCGCCCGCTGAAGGAGGACGACGACGAGGCCGACGACGACGGCTCGGCCGCGAAGGACGCGTAGTCCGCCCGGCCGGCTCCCCGCGGGCCGCTCGCTGTGCCATGATGGGAGGCAGGTGACCAACTTCGACCAGCCGTTCCAGGACTACGAGATCCTCGACCGCGTCGGCGGCGGCGCGATGGGCACGGTCTTCAAGGCGCGGCACAAGCGCCTCAACCGGATCGTCGCGCTGAAGATCCTCAAGCCGTCGCTGGCGCGCGACAAGCGCTACGTCGACCGGCTGCGCCGCGAGGCGCGCATCGTCGCGTCGCTGAGCCACCCGCACATCGTCACCGGCTACGACCTCGGCGAGGAGGGCGGCTACCACTTCTTCGTGATGGAGTTCGTCGAGGGCAAGTCGCTCCGGCAGCTGCTGGTCGAGTGGGGGATGTTCGCGGAGGAATACGTGCTGCGCGTCGCGCGCGAGGTCGCCGAGGCGCTCGACCACGCCTACCAGCGCGACGTCATCCACCGTGACATCAAGCCGGGCAACATCCTGATCGACGACAAGGGCAGCGTGAAGCTGACCGACATGGGCCTGGCCAAGGGGCCGGCCGACCTGACGTTGACGCGCGACGGCGCGACCGTCGGCACGCCGATGTACATCTCGCCCGAGCAGGCGCGCAACCCGCAGGACGTCGACGTGCGCAGCGACCTGTACTCGCTCGGCGCGACGCTCTACCACATGGCGACCGGCGTGCCGCCGTTCAGCGGCAACACCATGGCCGAGCTGATCACCAACGTGCTCAACGAGAACGTGGTGCCGCCCGACGAGGCCAACTCGGCGGTGTCACCAGGCCTGTCGCTGGTGATCCGCAAGCTGCTCGCCAAGAACCTCACGGTCCGCTACCAGACGCCGCGCGAGCTGCTCGACGACCTCGACCGGCTCGACAAGGAGCTGCCGCCGGCGGTCGACGCCGGCCGGCTCGAGGCCGCCGCCGACCTGTCGGGCCGGTGGCTGCGGCCGGTGACGCTGGCCTGCGGCGCGATGCTGCTGGCATTCTCCGCGTGGTGGGTCGGCCGCCAGATGGTCGAGCCACGCGACGCCCAGCCCGATTCGGCGCAGTATCTGTCCGAGCTCGACCGCGAACTGTTGTCGCTGCCGTCGCCGGGCTCCCGCCACCTGCGGCTGGCGACCATCACCGATGCGCCGAGCGGCACGATCCGGCCGTTGGAGCAGCGCCGTCTCGAGGTCGCCAACGAACTGCAGGCGGTGCTCGACGGCGTCGTCGACGAGTTCGAGGGGCCGCGCCGCAGCGAGCTGTGGCGCTGGCTGCGCGACCCGACGGTCTGGCCCGACCTGTCGCAGTTCGACCGCGAACGGCTGCAGCCGCGCGCGCGGCAGGCCTGCGGCATCGCGCTCGCCCAGCTGCCGGTGCGGGTGCGTCGCGAGCGGGTCGAAGCGCTGCGCCAGGCGGTGCAGCACGAACTCGAGCGCCGCGACGCGGAGCTGGTCGAGCAGTTCGAGCACTACCTGACCAAGGTTGTGCCCGGCCGCGCCAACGCGAGCGCGCGCACGCACAACTTCACCGAGGCGATCGGCCACTGGCGGGTGGCGCTGTCCGCGTTCTGCGACGGCGTGCGCCAGCCGCTGCCCGAGCGCCTGCCCGACGCCGTGCGGGTCGGTCTCAACGAACGGCTGCAGCGGGCCGCCGGTCCCGCGGTCGGCGCGCTCGAGCAGGCCGAGAAGGACGTCGCGCTGGCGCTGCGCAGCAACGTGTCGGTCGCGGTCGGCGACCTGCGCAGCCGGCTCGACGGCGGCACCGATCCGGCGGTGGTGCGCGAGGCGCTGCAGCGGCTGCGCAGCAACCTGGGCTACTTCTGGCCGGCGGCGTCGTGCTTCCGGCCGGGCCACAACCCATGGCCGTCGGTCGACCAGCAGCTGCTGGCCGCCGACGCCGCGGTCGAGGTCGCCGTGATCGAGCACCAGGGCCTGCGCTTCGAGGCGCGCTGCGACACCGCCTGGCGGGTGTTCCGCTACGGCGACGCCGCCGCCGCGCAGGCAGTGCTGGCCGACCTGGAGCCGGCGACCGACGAGCAGAAGCGGCAGCTCGAGGGGCACCGCCGCTGCCTCGGCGAGACCCGCCGGGTCGAGCGCGCGCTGCTGCGCGCGATCGCGGCGCGTTCGCCGAACCCGATCGGCTTCCTGCACGGCGGCGCCGAGCCGTACGCGCTGCGCGTCGAACCCGACGGCGAGGACCTGCGGCTGCTCGGCGAGGCGGTCGACCAGCCGCCGCGCGGGATCCACCTGACCGAGCTGCGCATCGGCAACCTGCTCGACGCGCTCGGCCCGGACGCCGGCCCGCTGCGCGACATCCCCAGCGGACCGCGCGCGCTCGGCCTGACCATCCTGCGGCTGGCCGCTGACGACGCCGGAGGCCTCGATCGCCACGTCGAGGCGCTGGCCGAGATCGACCGCGCGTTCGTGCTCGACGAGGTCGCACCGCGGCTCGAGAACGCGCGCAGCGAGCAGGGCACGTCGGTGCAGATCGACCTCGACAGCATGTTTGCGCAGCTCGAGACCGCCCTGCGCGACGTCGACCAGGGCGGTTCGGCGAGCCAGCTGCGGCGCGCGCTGATGCGGTTCGACAGCGTGCCGCTGCTGCAGATGAGCGGGCGGCAGGAGACCATGCTGCGCCGCGCCCGCCAGCGCCACAAGCTGGCGCAGCGCGAGGGCAGCCTGCTGCGCGACCTGCGCAGCGAGATGCCGCGCGGCGCGACCGCGACCGTCGCGGCGCAGGACGGTGCGCTGGTCGCATCGGTGACGATGCCCGCCGACGTGCTGCGCGGGGGTGCCAAGGAGGGCTGGCAGCTGCACGGCGAGGAGCTCGAGTTCGCCGGCGGCCGCCGGCCGTTCGCGGAGCAGCCGCTGCTGGCGCTGCGGGCCGAGCCGGGCATGCGCGCGCTCGGCAAGCACACGCGGGCCGAGATCGAACTGACGTTCCCGCAGCCGGCGGTCGGCGACCGCAGCTACATGATCGAGTTCGACGGCGTTCACCTGATCGTCGTGCTCGCCGCCAACGACAGCGTGCAGGTCGAGCTGATCGACGGGCCGGCGCTCGAGGAGGAGCGCGCGCGGCGCGCGTTCGCCAAGGCGCTGTCGGGTGCGTTCGCGCCGGCGAAGGCGACCGCGATCCCCGGCGCGCTGCACCGGATCACCATCGACGTGCTGCAGTCGGCACCGACGCAGGCGATGGTCAAGGTCAACTTCGAGGGCAAGGAACTGCTGAGCCGGCGCTACCTGTTCGACGCCAAGCTGCCGCCGAGCTTCGCGCTGCATCCGCTACAGGAGGTCTCGGTGCGCGAACTGACGGTGCGGGCCTACGGGCTGTGAACGGTCAGCGGCCCGGCGACGCGCCGAGCCGCTGCACGCCGTACAGCTGCGCCGAAGCGCGCACCGGGTGCGCGCCGAGCGTCAGCCGCCGCGACCACTCGGTCATCGACTGCGCCCAGGTGTCGGTGCGGTCCGCCATCGGCACCGAACCGCCCGAGCCGTCGGCGTGCTCGTACTCGCGCGCCAGCAGTTCGGCCGCCAGCGCCGCCATCTCGTCGCCGCGGTGGCGGTGCAGCGTGCTGAGCAGGTGGTAGTCGACGGCCGGTGCCGGGTCCGAACGGCGCGCGCTGTGCAGCCGCTGCTCGGCGCCGGGCAGGTCGCCGGCCATCAGGTGGTCGAGCGCCTCGCTGCGCATGCCGGCTGGCCGCCGTTGCCGCTCGCTGGCGTCGGCCGCCGACTGCGCCAGCGCCGCGCGCCGCGCCGGGTCGGGCTCGAGCAGCGCCGCGCGGCGCAGGTTGGCGACCGCGCGCTCGCACTGGCCCTCGGCTGCCAGCAGTTCGGCGAGCTGTTCGAACACCTCGCTCGGCGCGTCCGGCAGCCGCGATGCGGCTCGCAGCAGCGCCGCGCGCTGCTCGCTGTGTTCGCTGCGGTGGGCGCGCGCCAGCAGGCGGCCGAGGCGCCAGACCACCAGGTTGGCCTCGGCGGCGCCCGGGCCGCCGTCGTCGTCGCAGACCGCCAGCTCGAGGGTGCGGTGCACGACCGCCCCGAGCCGGGCGTGCAGGTCGGCGGGAGCGCGGAAGCGCACCTCGCAGCGAGCGCCGCGGTCAACAACGGACACCTCGACGGCCGCCGTGCGGCGGGCCGCGAAGCCGGCCAGCGGTGCCTCGCGCAGCTCGCGGCTGCGCACCGCGAGGCCGCCGCGGCCGTCGGTGCGACGCAGCGACAGCCGCCGGTCGGCGTGCGGCAGCCAGTGCTCGCCCGGGCCGCGTTCGTAGCGCACGACGAAGCCGTCGTCGGTGCGCCGCGCCGGTGCGCCGCAGCTGTGCGCGGCGGGCTCGGCGTGCAGCTCGTCACACAACGCCGCAGACAGCAGCGTCGCGGCGACGTCGGCCGGCAGGGCAACCTCGCCGTGCACCGTCGTCCGCGACGACGGCTCGAACACCCCGCAGCCGGCGCACAGCAGCGCGAGCAGCGACGCGAGGCGGATTCGACGGAGAGCAGCCACGGCCTCTCCGGTTTCGGAAGTTGCACGCGCCGCCTGGAGGTGCCGGCCGGGCGCCGTCCCGGGCCGAGACCAAGACGATCAGACCAGGACGATCAGGCCTCGGCGATCACGAACGCCGTCGCGGTGATCGCCGTGTGCGTCAAGCTCACGTGCCATCGGCGGATCCCGCGCGCGGCGGCACGCTCGGCCGCGACGCCGCGCAGCACCAGTTCGGTGTCGCCGCTGGGCAGCCGCTGCACCTCGATCTCGCGGAACGCGGTGCCGTCGGCCCAGCCGGTGCCGAGGCACTTCATCACTGCTTCCTTGGCCGCGAAGCGCGCCGCGAACGACTCGGCAGGGTGGTGGCGGCTCCGGCAGTAGCTGGCCTCGTCCGGCGTGAACACGCGCTGCACGAAGCGTTCGCCGCTGCGCTCGTAGAGGCCGCGGATACGCCCGATCTCGACCGCGTCGGTGCCGATCGCGACGATCATCGCGACGCCTCCGCGACCCTCAGCCGCAGCGGTCGCACCGCGCGTCCCGCGGTCAGCCAGAACGCCTCGATGCGACGACCGTCGGTGATCAACTGCACGCAGTCGGTCCACAGTTGCTCGCGGTCGCGCAGCGATGGCGCGCAGCTGCCGCGCGGGTGGCTGTGGGCGAAGCCGACGAACGGCGCGCCGCGGGCCGCGAGCTGCTGCTCGGCGCGCACGAACGCGGCCGGCGGCACCTCGAATGCATCGTCGCCGCGCGCGACGTTGGGCAGTTCGACGAGGTCGGTGATCCAGGTCGCGTGCTCGCGACGTTCGCCGCCGACCAGCACCGCGCACTCGCGCGGCGCCGCTGCCGACGCGAAGCGCAGCAGCGCACCCTGCACCTGCTCGGTCCACGCGATCTCGTCGGGCATGCCGGCAAGCTTCGTTGCAAGCCGGACGCGGTTCAAACAACATCCCCGCATGTCCGAACCGCTCTACGGAACTCCGCAGCCGCACCGGCCGCCGCTCGGCCCGCTCGCACCCACTCTGGTCCGCAGCAGCACGTCCGGACTGCCGGACGCCGAGACGCTGCGCGCGATGGGCAGCGGCGAGAAGTCCGGCGACTTCTACCAGCGCATGGGCCACCACAACGGCCGCTGCTTCGAGGCGCTGGTCGCCGAGCTCGAGGGGGCCGAAGGGGCCGTGTCGTTCGCCTCGGGCATGGCCGCGATGAGCGCGACGCTGGGCGCGCACCTGTCGCAGGGCGACCGCGTGCTGGTCGCCGAGGAGATCTACGGCGGCACGTCGGCGTTCTCGCTGCACGACCTGACGCGCTTTGGGGTGACCGTCGAACGGTTCTCGTCGCTCTCGCCGGACACTCTGCGCGCGCAGCTGGAAAGGCCGGCGAAGATGGTCGTGTTCGAGTCGCCGATCAACCCGACGCTGCGCGTCGCCGACATCGCGGCGGTGGTGGCCATGGCGCGCGACGCCGGCGCGACGACGGTGTTCGACGGCACCTTCTCGCCGCCACCGATCCAGCGCGTGCTCGCCCAGGGCGTCGACCTCGTGGTGCATTCGGCGACCAAGTTCTTCGGCGGGCACTCGGACGTGCTGGCCGGCGTCGTGGCGGGCCGCCACGAGCACCTCGGCCCGATCGAGGCGTGGCGGCGGCGCACCGGCGGCCTGTTGGCGCCGGACTCGGCGTGGCTGCTGCAGCGCTCGTGGCCGACGCTGGCGCTGCGCGTCCAGGCCCAGCAGGACATCGCGCTCGCGGTCGCCAAGGGCCTGCAGGAGGAGGTGGCGAAGGGCACCGTCGCCGCGGTGACCTACCCGGGCCTCGAGGACCACCCCGACCGCGAGATCGTGCAGCGGCAGATGAACGGCGGCGGCGCGGTGCTGGCGATCGAGTTCCCCGGCGGCCTGCCGGGGGTGCTGCCGGTCGTCGACCGCCTGAAGGTCATCGCCCGGGCCGCCAGCCTCGGCGGCATCGAGACGCTGGCGACCGTGCCGGCCTACACGACCCATGCGCCGCTGACGCCCGAGCAGCGCGCCGCGGCCGGCATCCCGGACGGCCTGATGCGCGTCGCGGTCGGTCTCGAGGGGGCCGAAGTGCTGCTGGAGGACCTGCGCCAGGCGATCCGCGGCTGACGGATCTCGGCCCGTTCGTCGGGCTTCGGCGTTGGCCTTGGGGCCCCGGGCCTGCTACCTTGCGCGGTCATTGGCGCCGAGGCCAACTCCCTAGACATGTCGATCGCATCCATCGTCGGACTGTTCCTCCCGGTCACCGCAGCGCTGTCGCTGCTGGCGTCCGCGACCGCCCAAGGCCCGCAGAACGCGAACGCGTCGAAGTCCGCGGCGAACCAGCCGGCCGGCGGCGTCGTCGTCGGCGTGATCGACGTCGTCAAGGCGGTCGAGCAGTACCCGCGCTACATCAAGCTGCGCGGCGAACTGGAGGCGAGCATCCAGCAGTACGAAGAGCAGCTGAAGGAGATGTCGGCGCGCGGCAACGAACTGCGCGGCACCATCCAGGTGCTGGCCGAGGGCTCGCAGGAGCGGGCCGACAAGGAGTTCGAGTACAAGATGCTGCTGCAGACGCAGGACTACCGCCGCAAGGCCTACCGCGACCGCATGCAGCTGCAGGACCTGCGCAACACGCTCGCGGTCTACGAGGATCTCGAGTACGTGATCGGCGTCGTGGCGAAGCGCAAGGGCGTGTCGCTGGTGCTCAGCAAGCGCGCGCTGCCGCAGACCGTGCAGCCGATCGCGGAGATGTCGCCGAGCGAAGTGCAGGGCCGCGTCAAGGCGTTCGACGAGCGCAAGGTCTGGTTCGCGAGCAAGGAGCTCGACCTGACCGGGGACGTGATCAAGGAGCTGATGATCCCGGTGCCGGATCGCAACTCGCCGGAGCGCGCTCCGAAGGACCAGCAGGACGGCAAGGAGTAGAACCGAGTGGTAGCGAACAAGGACGATGCGACGGCGGCGCCGAGCCGCATGCAGCGCACGGTCAAGGAGCCGGTCGAGTACACCGGCGTCGGACTGCACTCGGGCAAGGAGATCCACATCACGGTGCGTCCGGCCGAAGCCGGCACCGGCGTGTCGTTCGTGCGCACGGACCTGGACGACCAGCCGGTCGTGCGCGCCCACGGCGCCAACATGAAGGCGCGGCAGCGCCGCACCTGCATCCAGGACGGCCGCGCCGAGGTCTACACCTGTGAGCACCTGCTGGCGGCGTTCTACGCGCTCGGCATCGACAACGCGGTCGTCGAGATCGACGGCGAAGAGGTGCCCGGGCTCGACGGCTCGGCGGTGCAGTTCTTCGAGGGGCTGCGCAACACCGGCTCGGTCGAGTCCCGCATGCCGCGGCCGCTCTACTCGGTCAAGCAGCCGATCTACGTGCGCGACGGCTCGGCCAGCATCGTGGCGCTGCCGGGCACCGGCAAGCTGACCATCGAGTACCACCTCGACTATCCGGCGCAGACCGAAGGCAACGGCCAGAACGGCCACATGCCGGGCGCCAAGCAGATCGTCGCGTTCGAGATGTCGCCCGACAACTTCGCGCGCGACATCGCGCCGGCCCGCACGTTCGTGTTCCAGCACGAGGTCGAGGCGCTGCGCGCGGCCGGCCTCGGCAAGGGCGCCAACAACCAGAACACGCTGGTGGTGGGGCCGGACGGGCCGCAGGAGAACACGCTGCGCTGGGACGACGAACTGGCGCGCCACAAGATCCTCGACCTGATCGGCGACATCGCCAACGTCGGCGTCGACCTCGACGCGCACATCATCGCGACCCGTTCGGGCCACGGCCTCAACATGGCGCTGGTGCAGCGCATCCTCGAGGAGCGCGAACGCGAGCAGGAGCAGGGCGAGGCCCCGACCGACACCGGTCTGGACATCCGCGACATCCTCAAGCTGCTGCCGCACCGCTACCCGTTCTTGCTGATCGATCGCGTGATCGAACTCGACGGCTTCCAGAAGGCGGTCGCGATCAAGAACGTCACCATCAACGAGCCGTTCTTCCAGGGCCACTGGCCCGAGCAGCCGATCATGCCCGGCGTGCTGCAGCTAGAGGCGATGGCCCAGCTGGCCGGCGTGCTGCTGCTGCGCAAGCTCGAGAACACCGGCAAGCTCGCCGTTCTCTGGAGCATCGACAAGGTCAAGCTGCGCGGTGCCGTCGTCCCCGGCGACCAACTCCGCATCGAAGTCGAGACCATCCGCGCCCGCCCCCAGGTCGGCCACGTGCGCGCCCGCTGCAAGGTCGCCGGCCGCCTGGTCGCCGAAGCCGAGCTGAAGTTCACCCTGGTCGACGCCTAGGTCGGCCGGGGCGCTGCTGCCTCGGCGCGAGGGCTTCGGGGTCGGCCCAGGCGCTTCGGAGTCGATGGCAGCCGAAGTCAGGCCGGGCCCATCCTGCGGCGGACGAAGCCTGGCGGCGGTGCGTGGCGGAGACCGCACCCATGGCAGGCGAAAGCTTGGCGGCGGTTGCATAACGGAGGCCGCAACGCGCGCACCTACGGCGGCGCAACCGGAGCCCCGCCAACCGGCGACAGCAGCCCGTGCCGCCGCCACCCCGCGCTGAGCAGCCACGTGCGGGTGGGGGAGACCGGCCGCGGCAAGCCCTCGATCCCGCGCGTGCGCACCCGCGGCCGGAAGCCGTCGAACCACGGCGCGCTCGAGTAGCAGTCGATCGGCCCGTCGACGTTGGGCCCCGTGCCGCCGTTGCGCGCCGAGTGCTTGTGGCCGTTGCCGAACACGTAGCGCAGCACGTTGCGCACCTCGCGCGGCGTCTTGAGCACCCGATCGTGGAACCGATCCGCCCACACCTTGCCGCGCCGCTGCCACAGCTTGTTGAGCGCCTTGGCGATCCGGATCAGCAGCCCCTGCATGCCGCGCCGCAGCGCATCGCGCCCCTTGGCCTCGCAGACCATGTGCAGGTGGTCGTCGAGCACGACCCAATGCGTCAGCCGCATCCCGAACCGATCGCACCCCTTGGCGAACGCCTGCAACAGCACCGCCCGCTCCCTCCGCCTTCGCAACCGCGGCAGCCCCCGCGCCACCCGACACGTCACGTGCACGGGAAACCGCGACGCCAGCGCCGCCCGCGGCCGGTGGTCGACCAGCGCCTTGCTCCCGTTCGGCTTGCGCCCCGCACCCTTCCGCACCCCGCCATGCCCCCGAAACGGCAACCCCAGCTGCCGCCCCTCACCGGCACCCCGCTTGCCCCTGCCCTTCCCCGTCATCCGACCGTTCTTCACCATCTTGATTGCGCACTAATCTACCCCAAGCCCCCAACCCAATCAACCCACCACCCCCAAACTTGCCGTGACTGTACGCGGTTCATCCTCCAACTTCCGGCACGCCCCAGACCGCCGCCACCTACCTCACACCGCCCCAATCCCAAACCCACACCCGCCCCCGTTCCCCCGCGGCTCCGTCCCCCTCGGCGTCGGCTGCGCCCTCTGGCGCCTCGCCTCGAGCCGACGCCGAGGGGACGGAGCCGCGGGGAACGCCCTCGCCGTTATCGAATCCCGAGGTCGAGGCGCGTTCGACCGACCCTCGTGACCAGCCCCGTGGACTCGTCCCGTTGCATCGAGCCTCCGCGCATCGACTCGCGTGGCCGCTTCCGCCACGCCTCCAACCTCGCCACCGCTCCAACCCCGCCGCCCCTTCAACCTCCAACCCCGCCAACCCCGCCCCTCCAACCACCCCGCCACCCCAACCCTGGCCTCCCCAACCCACACCCGGTAAACCCTCCCCCGTGCCCACCGACCCGACCTCGTCCCCCGAGACCCCCAACCCGACCCCCAACCCCAACCGCCCCCGCATCGCGGTCGTCGGAGTTGGCCATCTCGGCAAGCACCACATGCGCCTGCTCGGCGGCATCGACTGCGAACTCGTCGGCGTCGCGGATCCCAGCGACGAAGCCCGCACCTTCGCGAAGGACACCTACAAGCTCGACACCTTCGCCGACTACCGCGAACTCGCTGGCAAGGTCGACGCGGTCAGCGTCGTCGTGCCGACCCGGCTGCACCGTGAGGTCGGCTGCTTCTTCCTCGAGCGCGGGGTCGATGTGCTGGTCGAGAAGCCGATCGCGCGGTCGGTCGCCGATGGCCAGGCACTGGTCGATGCGGCGGCGGCCAACGACCGGATCCTCGCGGTCGGCCACGTCGAACGGTTCAACCCGGCGCTGCGCGGCATCGAGACGATCGGCAAGGCGGCGCGCTACATCGAGTCGCACCGCCTGGCGCCGTTCTCGTTCCGCTCGACGGACATCGGCGTGGTGCTCGACCTGATGATCCACGACCTCGACCTGGTGCTGGCGCTGGTGCAGTCCGAGATCAAGTCGGTCGAGGCGTTCGGCGGCGCGGTGTTCACGCCGGCCGAGGACATGGCGTCGGCGATCATCAAGTTCGAGAACGGCGCGGTCGCGCACCTGACCGCCAACCGGGTCGCGCTGAAGCCGCTGCGCAAGATGCGGGTGTTCTCCAAGGAGGGCTACGTGTCGCTCGACTTCCAGGCGGCGACCGGCATGGTCGTGCGCAAGGCGCCGGGCTGGGACTTCGAGCAGCTCGACATGGAGAGCCTCGACAAGGCCCAGATGGGGGACCTGTGGAAGTTCGTGTTCGACGGGCTGCTGCAGGTCGAGAACCTGCAGCTCGACAGCGGCAACCCGCTGCAGGAAGAGCTCGCCGAGTTCGTCGAGTGCGTCAGGACGCGCAGCCGGCCGACGGTGCCGGGCGAGGACGGCGTGGCCGCGGTGGCAGCGGCCGAACGGGTGCTCTCGGTGATCGCCGAAAACCGCTGGGAGTAGCGGGTCGCGCCCCGGCAGCGTCTCGAGTTGGGGCCCCAGTCGGACCCGCGCGCGCGGTAGACTACCCGGATGGACGCCAAGCCAGCACCCGGCCCGTTCGACGGGAGCGTGCCGCCGCCCGACTTCGCCGGCATCGAGACGACCCGCTTCTGCAACCTGCGCTGCCGGATGTGCCTGCAGTTCAACGACGGCACGACCGTCGCCGGTCCGCACATGGAGCTGGCCGAGTTCGAGCGCATCGCCGGCTCGCTGTTCCCGTACGTGACGCGCTGGCAGCCGACGGTCTCGGGTGAACCGACCATGTCGCAGGGCTTCGAGACGATGCTGGCGATCGCCGAGCGCTTTGGCGTCAAGGCCGAGATGTTCAGCAACGGCACGCTGCTGAAGCCGTCGATGATCGAACGGCTGGCGCCCAACCTCGGCTCGATGTCGATCTCGTTCGACGGCGTCACCAAGGACACGTTCGAGGGCATCCGCGAAGGCGCCGACTACGAGCACGTGGTCGGCAACGTCAAGCAGCTGATGGCCTACTGTCGGGAGCACCTGTCGCAGGACTTCCAGCCGCTGTTCGCGCTCAACTGCACGCTGATGGAGCGCAACATCCGCGAGCTGCCGGACCTGGTCCGGTTCGCGAAGTCGCTCGGCATGGACCACCTGAGCTGCTACCACGTGTTCCCGGTGACCGACGAGATGAAGCGGCAGTCGCTGGTGCACCACCGCGAGCTCGCGATCGAATGCCTCGACGAGGCGTTCCGGGTCGCGGCGGAGCTGTCGCTGCCGCTCGACGTGCAGTCGCTCGACCAGCTGACCGCGGCGACCGCCAACGACTTCGACACCAAGCGCAGCTATGCGATCAAGGACGGCGTCGTCGAAGGGCTCGAGCGGCGTTCGGTCGGCTTCGACCGGCGACGCACGTGGCCCGGCAACGACCCGGCCAACCCGGAGTTCGCGGCCGTGCAGCAGCGCCGCGCCGAGGCGCGCCGTTCGTCGGGCTTCCCGGCCCCGGCCCCGCAGGTCGACGGGGACGACGCCGAAGGGTCGATCTGGTACTGCGACTTCCTCTGGAACAAGACCTACGTGGCGATCGGTGGCGACGTGCGGCCGTGCTGCGTCGATGGCGTTCCGATCCTCGGCAACGCGGTCGAGCAGCCGTTCGAGCAGGTCTGGAACAACGAGAACTACCGCGCCATGCGGCAGCGGCTGGTCGCCAAGGAGCCGGCGCCGGCGTGCCGCGGCTGCATGCACGTCGTCGAGGTCGAGGACCCGGCCACGATCCGGAAGCACCTGCTCGGCCAGCGCGCGCCGCGGCCCGACGAACTGCCGGAACTGCCGGACGCGCTCGACCCGAGCAAGCGTCGCCGCCAGCGCAGCGGCAAGCCGCCCGAGCTGACCTGGCCAGAGGTCGAGGGCGCGCAGAACTACGTGCTGCAGTTCTCGCTCGACGGCTTCGGCTCGATCCTGTGGGCGACCGACGGCCCGATGGGCGGCGCGGTGCGCACCAACCGCTACCAGGTGCCGGTCTGGGCGTGGCGCGACGCGCCGGTCGACCGCGAGATCTACTACCGCGTGCTGGCGCGGCTGCCCGACGGCCAACGCGAAGTGGCGAGCGGTTCCGTGGCGGCCGAGACGCTTGCGGGATAGACTGTTCCGGTCCTATTCCACGGGAGCCTCGCTCTGCGCTGCTCGCGCTTGCACGCGGGCCATCAAGTTGAACCGATGACCATTCGCCGGGCTCCGACCCTGAGGGCCAAGCGGGATCAGGAGACGTCGCTGTGCGCGAGCATGGCGGCGCCGGCCTCTTCCCAAATACCCCGGGGGGAGCCCACCTGAACCCAAGGGTTCAACCGGCCTCCGTCGACGGCAGATGGCGGAGCGAGGCCTCTCGTTTTCCGTTCGGATCGGACACTTGCTCGACGCCATCGGCGTCAGCGGGTAGCCTGCGCGCACCGGCGCCGGCTCGACGGTCAGCACCTCCGTGGTCGGGGGTGGGAGCAGGCGCGCGGCGGTCCGCAGCGTCCCGTGGGGGGAGGCTGCAGCGGAGGTGATATGCGGCAGTTCCTGCTCGGCCTCATCGTGGCGGCGCTCGCCTGGTGGGGATATGGCAAGTGGACCTCGAACGAGGTCCAGGCGAAGCACGAGACCGATCGCGTCGAGGCGCCCGACGGCGATGGCGCCGACGTGCCAGGTGGCGGCACGGCGCCGGCGACGGCGAGCATCGACGACATGCTGGCCGCCGGCGGGGGCGACGACCTGCCGCCCAACCGCGCCGAGGTGACCGAACCGATGCCGAGCGACGTCGCCGAGCTGATCGAGCGCGTCAAGCGCGGCGATCGCGCCGCGATCGGCACCGCCTGGCTCGCGGTCGCGACCCGGCGCCTCGGCGCCAACCACGACCGCATCGTCAAGCTGCTGCAGCCGCGCAGCGAGACGTTCGAGGACCAGCTGGCGATGCTCGGCAACCACAACGGCTTCCTGCGCAGCCCCGAGGGGCGCGCGGCCGCCGAGAAGGCGACCGCCGCCGCGATGGCGCTGCCGGACGCCGAGGCGATCGACGCCGGCACCGACCTGATCTACCTGATGACCTGCGGTCGGATCGAGCGAACGGATCAGAAGTGGCGCGAGGTCGTCGACAAGGCGCGCGCGCAGCACCGGATCCGCGTCGATCGCTGGTTGTGCAACCCGACCAACGTCGCCGGCGCGCGCAGCTACACGGTCAAGCCGGGCAACTCGCTCGATCGCATCGCCCGCAAGTACCGCCAGGAGGGGCTGAAGGTCGAGGCCGGCACGATCGCCGTGCTCAACCGCATCACCAACCCGAACGCGCTACGCGTCGGTCAGGTGCTGAAGATCCCGGTCGCACCGATCACGGCGCTGCTGGAGAAGGACAGCTACGCGCTGATGGTGTTCGTCGGCGACCAGCTGCTGCGGCTCTACTGGGTCGGCCACGGCGCCAACGACCACACGCCGGTGACCGAGTTCGAGGTCATCGCCAAGCAGTCCCGTCCCGACTGGACCGCGCCGGACGGCAACATCTACCCCTACGGCCACAAGAAGAACGTGCTCGGCGAGTACTTCATCAAGTTCGGCCACCCGAGCTACTCGGGCTTCGGCGCGCACGGCACCACCGAGCCGCAGACGATCTGCACGCAGGCGTCGATGGGCTGCATCCGGATGTTCGACAAGGACATCCACGAGCTGTTCCACCTACTCCCCCGCGGCGCCAAGGTCGTCGTCCGCGACACCGCCGTCCGCTAGTTGCGGTACGGTACCTGGTTCATCCTCCAACATTCGCGAGCGCCAGCGCTCGCGAATGTTGGAGGATGAACCAGGTACGCAACTCAGTTGCCTTCGGTGAGTTGGTCGAGGGTGCGGATCTTCCATTCGCGGCGGACGCCGAGGGACTCGACGTTGGCGATCGGGATCTCGTCGATGTTGCTGTGCAGCACGTTCTGCGGCAGCAGCGATACGAACGAACGGTCCTCCTCGGCCTCGGCGTCGAGGTCGATGCGGACCGTGCCGGTCAGGTTGTCGAGGCGGTGGCCGAAGCGGGCCTCCCGCTCGTCCGGAGTCAGGTCGGCTCCGGGGCGCCGGTAGCGGAGCTCCCAGTAGGTCTGCCGCACCAGGCCGATCTGCAGCGGCGTGCCCTCGACGTCGACGACGATCGTCGCGTTGCTGCCCTGCTCGTCGATGCGGGCCGGCGGCACCTCGGCGTAGCCGGCGACGTGCAGGTAGGGATACTGCTCCTTGATCTTCGCCCACGCGAGCTGGAGCGCCAGGCCGTCGATGCCCATCTGCCTGCGCAGGTCGTCCGACAGCGCGTCGTAGACGATCTGCGGCTCGTCGCGCCGCAGCGCCTCCAGCAGGGTGCGCGTCGCCAGCTCGGGCGTGCGGAAGTCGATCGACACCCACGGCGACTTGTCCGGGCCGCACCAGGCCCGCGCGATCGAGCAGCATCCGGTCAGCGGCAGCGCGGTGGCGCAGAGCAACGACAAGGCCAAGGGTCGCATCGGCTGCATCGTGGGGGACTTGGACGCGCGATGCCACCGTCGCCTGGGCGCCGTGCCGGTAGATCGTCCCGACCTGGGCTCGCTGTTTGTGGATCGGGAGTTTTCCGTTGCCGAGATAGCTATAGTGCTCGCCCGAACTCGCCGTCCTCGACTCTGAACCCGCGACGACCATGAATTCCATCATCCGTAACCTCGGTATCGCCGCCGCTCTGGCGCTCCCCGCCCTCGGCCAGGAGGCCGCCAAGAAGCCGGCCAAGGCCGACCTGCAGATCAAGAAGTCGCAGGTCGACGAGGCGCGGCAGACGCCCCAGGACCACATCCCGCGGCCCGGCACCGGCGGCCAGAAGGCCTCGGGCGGCAACACCTGGTTCCCGGTGACGGTGCGCGAGCTGGGCACGTTCTACGGCTCGGGTGAGGCGGTCGGCACGTTCCAGTTCGAGAACCCGCAGGACACGTCGGTCGACTGGGTCGCGCTGACTCCGAGCTGCCAGTGCGCCAGCGCCGAGATCACCATCGGCGACCGCATCTACAAGGTCATCGCCAAGCCGCAGAAGCGCCTGGTGCGCGTCACGCGCCGCGCGGGCCAGCCCGACAAGCTCGAGAACGTCGCCAAGATCACGATCGGCCCGAAGGAGAAGGGCACGGTCGAGACGCGCCTCGACATGAACAAGATCACCGGCGGCAAGCACGCGACGCTGGACATCCACACGACCGACCCGGTCGAGCCGCACTCCAAGCTGACGTTCCGTGCCACCGGCGCCCAGCTGTTCGCGGTCTCGCCCAAGGAGGTCAATCTCAACAAGATGACCTGGAACGAGACCCGTGAGTTCACGGTCACGGTCTCGTCGACGATGCAGAAGCAGTGGGAGATCCTGTCGGTCGACAAGCCGTCGGACGCCTTCGACGTGAAGTGGGAGAAGGTGCAGAACGGCGAGCACACGTCCTACCGCATCAGCGGCAAGTACGGCCCGGTCAACTCGGAGGTCGGCGGTGGCGGCATGCTGAAGTTCCGCACCAACGTCAACAACGGCGCGACCTTCAACGTGCGCGTGCTGGCGTTCGTGCAGGGCCCGCTCGACGTCAAGCCGGGTGGCTTCCTGACACTCGGCCTGATCCGCAAGGGCAAGCCGATCAAGAAGTCGATCACCTTCACGCCCAACGACGGCACCGAGCTGAAGGCGACCGAGATGCTGTTCGAGAAGATGACCCTCAAGCAGGAGTTCATCACCGCGACGCAGCGCAAGGAAGGCAACAACCTGGTGGTCGAGCTGTCGGTCGCCGACAACGCCCCGACCGGCCTGGTCAAGGGCGAGCTGGTCGTCAAGCTGAACCACCCGCTGATCAAGGAGAAGCGGATCATGTTCAACGGCTTCGTCCGATAGAGGCGTAGCCGGCGCCAGGTGATGGTGCCGGCGATGGCGCCGGACGATGGCGCAGATGCTGCCTGTCGACCCGCGAGTCGACGGGTAACGGCTCCACCTGACGGGGAGGAAGGGACGCGCATCCCTTCCTCCCCGTTTGCGTTGCAGCTATTGTCGGGCCCGACCCCACCCGTCTCCCATGGGCCGACACGACCTGCCAAGCGCTTTCTCCGAAGACGAACTTCGCGCGTTCATGAAGGCCATCCTGGCCGACGTGCACGCCCTCGAGCGCATGCTCGACGAGGATCGCTTCGAAACCGGCATCCGCCGCATCGGCGCCGAGCAGGAGATGTTCCTGCTCGATCGCGCGGGCCGCGCCTGGAACGGCGCCGAGCAGATGATGAAGGCGCTCGGGCACGAGCAGTTCACCTACGAGCTGGCGCAGTTCAACCTCGAGGCCAACCTCAAGCCGCAGGTGTTCGGCGGCAGCTGCCTGTCGACGATGGAGACCGAGCTGACCGAGCTGCTCGAACTGGCGCGCAAGACCGCGCACGACCAGGGCGGCGGCATCGTGCTCAGCGGCATCCTGCCGACGCTGCGGCGCAGCGACCTGTCGCTGCAGTCGATGGTGCAGAACCCGCGCTACCTGGCGCTCAACAACGCGATGGCGCAGCTCCGCGGCGGCGACTTCGAGTTCCGCATCAAGGGCGTCGACGAGCTCGACATGACGCACGACAACGTCATGCTCGAGTCGTGCAATGCGAGCTTCCAGGTGCACTTCCAGGTCGGCCCCAAGGAGTTCGCCAAGCTCTACAACACCGCGCAGGCGATCTGCGCGCCGGTGCTGGCGGCGTCGACCAACTCGCCGGTGCTGCTCGGCCGACGCCTGTGGCGTGAGACCCGCGTCGCCCTGTTCCAGCAGTCGGTCGATTCGCGCAGCGCCGCGCACCAGCTGCGCGGCAAGCGGCCGCGCGTCAACTTCGGCGACGGCTGGGTGCGGGACTCGGTGCTCGAGATCTTCCGCGAGGACATCGCGCGCTTCCGCGTGATGCTGGCCAGCGACCTCGACGAGGACCCGGAGGCGGTGCTCGACCGCGGTGGCGTGCCGGACATGACCGCGCTGCGGCTGCACAACGGTACCGTCTACCGCTGGAACCGCGCCTGCTACGGCATCAGCGACGGCAAGCCGCACCTGCGCATCGAGGCGCGCGCGTTCCCGTCCGGGCCGAGCCCCGTCGACGAGATGGCGACGGCGGCGTTCTACTTCGGCCTGATGGCGGCGGTCAGCCACGAGTTCGACGACGTCAGCCGCGCGATGTCGTTCGACGACGCCAAGGGCAACTTCGTCGCCGCCGCGCGCCTGGGCCTGCAGGCCAACCTGACCTGGTTCCACGGCCGTGAGTACACCGCGCAAGAACTGATCCAGGAGGTGCTGTTGCCGATGGCGCGCGAGGGCCTCGAACACGCCAACGTCGACAGCGGCGACGTCGAACGCTACCTCGGCATCATCGGCGAGCGCTGCAAGCGCGGCCGCACCGGTTCGCGCTGGCAGCTCGACTCGCTCAGCGCGATGGGCGAGAAGGGCACCAAGGACCAGCGCATGATCGCGCTGGTGCGCGCGATGCAGCGCCGGCAGGAGACCGCCGATCCGGTGCACACCTGGGAGCTGGCCGACACCGGCGAGTTCGAGGGCTGGAGGGACAGCTACGTGCTGGTCGGCCAGTTCATGACCACCGACCTGTTCACGGTGCATCCGGAGGACGTCGTCGACCTGGCCGCGTCGCTGATGGACTGGCGCCACATCCGCCACGTGCCGGTCGAGGACAACGACGGCAACCTGGTCGGCCTGGTCTCGCACCGCACCCTGCTGCGCATGGTCGGCCAGGGCATGCGTGGCAAGGAGCGCGCGCCGGTCGCGGTCAAGGACATCATGATCAAGGAGCCGGTCTGCGTGACCCCGAGCACGCCGACGCTCGAGGCGATCGAGAAGATGCGCACGCACCGCATCGGCAGCCTGCCGGTCGTCGAGGACGCCCGGCTGGTCGGCATCATCACCGAGCGCGACCTGATCCGCGTCGCGGCGATGCTGTTCGAGAAGCACCTGCGGGAGACCGACGCCGAATGAGCGGCGTCGCCGTCGAAGCCGCTTCGGAGCAGACGATGCAGCGCGAGATCGGCAGGTGGGATCGCGGCCGGCCCGGGCCGACGCTGCTGGTCACCGGCGGCATCCACGGCAACGAGCCGGCCGGGGTGCACGCCGCCGAGCGGGTGCTGGCGCAGCTGCAAGAACGCGAACCCGACCTGCGCGGCCGGCTGGTGGCGCTGCGCGGCAACCTCAGCGCTCTGTCGACGCGGCGCCGGTTCCTTTCGCGCGACCTCAACCGCGGCTGGAGCGACGCGGCGATCACCCGCACGCGCGCGCGCGACGAGCGCGAACGTTCTCCCGAGGACCGCGAGCAGCTCGAACTGCTCGAGGCGTTCGACGAGGTCGAGCGCACCGCGTCCGGCCCGATCCTGTTCGTCGACCTGCACACCAGCTCGGCCGAGGGCTCGCCGTTCCTGTGCCTCGCCGACACGATCGACAACCGCCGCCTGGGCATGTCGACCGGCGTGCCGATCATCCTCGGCATCGAGGAGAACATCGCCGGGGCGTCGCTCGAGTGGTTCGCCGATCGCGGCATCGCCGGCTTCGCGGTCGAGGGCGGCCAGCACGACAGCGACGAGGCGGTCGACAACCACGAGGCCGTGCTGTGGGGGCTGTTGGTCGAGCTCGGCATGCTGGCGGCGGACTTCGTCGACCTGGCGCCGCACCGCGAACGGCTGCGCCGGGCCGTCGGCGACGCGCCCCCGATCGTCGAGATCACGCACCGCGAGGAGATCGCGCCCGAGCACGCGTTCCGGATGGAGCCCGGCTTCGTCAACTTCGCGCGGGTCGCCAAGGGGGCGCTGCTGGCGCGCAACCGCGACGGGGAGATCCGGGCGCCGAGCGCCTGCCACGTGATGCTGCCGCTCTACCAGGAGCAGGGCGACGACGGCTTCTTCCTGGCGCGGCGGGTGCGCTGGTTCTGGCTGTGGTTGGCGAAGTGGCTGCGCGCGATGCGCCTCGGCGGGCTGCTGCCGGTGCTGCCCGGCATCTCGCGCGCGCCCGACGATCGCAACACGCTGCTGGCCGATCCGCGGGTCGCGCGCTGGTTCGTCGTCGAGGTCTTCCACCTGCTCGGTTTCCGCAAGGAGTCCCGACGCGGGAATCGCCTGGCGTTCTCGCGGCGCGTCTCGCGGCCCGAGAACCGGCGGCTCTGAACCCGCGCGGCAACCGTCGATGGCGCCGGGCCGAGGGGCGCCGCGGCGCCCGCGCGACGGTGACCCTGCGTCGTCGCCGCGCCGCGCACGTGGCGTAGGTGGTGGCGGCGGCCGTCGTAGGGGCTGTCCCCTACGCGGGTGGGCGCATGAGACGCCGCCCATCGCGGTCGAAACGGGGTGGGTAAGGAATGAGACCGATGCAAGGAACCGACATCCCGACCGAGACCGCGCCCGAGGTCGAAGCGCTGCAGGCCGCGGCGCGGCTGGTGGTGGCGACGTCGCTCGGCCACGAGGGGCTGCAGCTGCGACGCACCGAGCGCGACGAACAGCCGTTCGAGCTGGGCTTCGACGACGGCCGCACGATGCCGGCCTGGGACGGCCTGCTGCTCGACGTCGCGGCGCGCCAGGAGGTGGGGGGCTGCCGGCCCGCGTTCTCCGCGTGCGTGACCGACGAGTGCCGCAAGTGCCTCGCGTCGTTCGCGGTCGAGCAGCACCACATCACCAACGCGCGCAGCGTGCTCGAGGACATCTGCGAGTCGGCGGCGCGCGACGTCGACCGCTACGGGGAGGCGATCGCGGCGGTCGCGCGCGAACTGCTGCTGCGCGAGCAGGTCGACCAGGACTTCGCTCGGCAGGTGATGTGGGGCTGAGGTCCGGCCGGCCTCAGCCCTGCACCAGGCCGTAGAACGCCGGGTCGCGCACCTCGGGGCACAGCTCGGGTGGCAGCAGCAGCGTGCGACCGGCCCAGATCTCGGTGAACACGCGGTACTCGAGCGCGGTCTGGTCGAGGTAGGCGACGCCGTCGCTGCCGCCGGTGCCGACGCGGCGCCCGATCACGCGTTCGACCATGCGCGCATGCCGCTGGCGGAACGCGAGCATCGCCTGCTCGCACTCGATCAGGCCGTCGATGATCGCGCCCGGCCAGCTCAGCAGCGGCAGTGCGCGGTTGCTGTCGACGAACAGGATCGCCGCGCGCAGCCGGCGCACGAACGCGCGGCGGTCGTCGGCGACGTCCTCGGCGTCGAGGTGCCGCCTGGCGCCGCGCAGCTGGCCCTCGTAGCGCTGCCGCAGCCGGGCCTCGTCGTCGGGTGACAAAGCCTGCGCCTTGACCGCGTACTGCAGCGCGCGTTCGTGCAGCTGCTGGTGGCCGCGATAGTAGTCCTCGCCCCACAGCGCGACCGCCGCGTCGTCGCCGTCCTGGCCCGGCACGCTGCCCTGGATCGGGGTGCGGTGCAGCCAGCCGCGCACCGCGTCCTTGAGCGTCGGGGTGTCGGCGATCCGGCGGGTCACCCGCGCGTGCGCGGGAGATGGCGTGCCGTCGTGGCTCTTCAGCGCGTCGAGGTAGCTGCCCTCCTTGCCGAACGGGATGCGGTCGTCGTCGTCGAGGCCCATCAGCACCTCGATCTCGCGCATCTGCGCCGACTGGAAGCCGGACGCCGGGTTGAGCTTGTCGCGGAACGTCAGGTAGTCCTGCGTGCGCATCGTCTCCATCAGCCGGAAGTGTTGCGCCGCCAGCTCGAAGCAGATGGTGACGCGCTTCAGGCTCTGCACCGCGCCGGCCAGCGCGTCCTCCGGAACGTGCGGCTTGGCGAACAGGTCGCGCGCCGTCGCCAGCTCACGCAGCACGAGCTTGAACCAGAGCTCGTCGACCTGGTGGATGACGATGAAGCGGACCTCGTCGTTGCAGAGGTCCTGCTCGCTCGCGTCGATCCCGCTCTGCAGCTGCAGCAGGTCCTCGACGCGGATGTAGTCCCAGTAGCTGGCCTTCTTTGGCATCCCGACACGGTAGCCGCGCCGGGGCCGCAGACCATACGGCGCCTGCCCGAGGGCGGTGCCACAGCAGGGCCGAGTCCGGCCCTAGCGGGCAAGCCCCGTCCGCACGCGTACTCGCCGCTTCCGCGATCACGGTTGGCAGCGCGTCCACTACATGGACGCGCTCCTAGCGGGCAAAGCCCCGTGCGCACGCGTACTCGCCGCTTCCGCGATCACGGTTGGCAGCGCGTCCACTACATGGACGCGCTCCTAGCGGGCAAAGCCCCGTGCGCACGCGTACTCGCCGCTTCCGCGATCACGGTTGGCAGCGCGTCCACTCCATGGACGCGCTCTTAGCGGGCAAAGCCCCGTCCGCACGCGTACACGCCGCTTCCGCGATCACGGTCGGCAGCGCGTCCCCTACATGGACGCGCTCCTAGCGGTTGGACAGGTTGAAGTTGATCGTGATCGTGTCCTGTCCCGGGCTGACCACCAGCTCCTGCTCGGTCTCCTTCATGTCGAGCAGCGCGCCGAACGGGTTCTCCGCCGAGTGGCGGGCGGCGGTGATCTTGTAGGTGCCGGGCGGCACCCGCTTGCCCATCACGTAGTTGCCGTTGCCGTCGCTGAGCACGTGGGTGCTGAACAGGCGCTTGGCCGCCTCGCGCTGCTGCTCCGGCGTCATCTTGGCGCCGGGCTGGATCGCGCCCTGCTGGCCGGGGGCCGGCGCCGGCATCGAGATCACGACCTTGACCTGGCCGGTCGGCAGGCCGCCGACCGTCGTCACGCCCTGCACACGGCAACCGAGCTGCAGCTCGATGACGCCGGCGTCGACGACCTGGCCTTCCTGGTCGAGCTTGATGTTGATCGCGGTGCCCTCGCAGTACTTCGGGTGCGCGACGCGGATCATGTAGTCGGCGAACGACAGCTTGCTGATACGGAAGCGGCCCTGCCCGTCGGTGCGCACCTTCTTGGTGGTGTGCTTCTCCGGGATCATGCTCTTGAAGATGTCGAACAGGCCGGTGCCCGCCGCGAGGCCGGCGTTCATGTCGGACGTCACGTAGGCGCCGGCGACCGGCTGGCCGCGGTCGTCGATGACGGTCCCGGTGATCGAGCCGCCGTCGGTCAGCACCGCGATCACCTCGACCTGGCCCTCGTCACCCTGCACGACGTGGAACATCGGCGACAGCGACTTGGCGTGGTTCTTCTCGGTGATCTGGAACTTGAAGTCGCCGGCCGGCAGGTTGTCGATGATCGCCCAGTCGCCGGCGTAGTCGCGCGGCGAGATGTTGCGGTCGCGCCAGTCCATCACGTTGCCGATCGCGTCCGGGTTCTGCGGGAAGGCGCGCTTCAGCGACAGGCGGTAGCTCTTGATCGGCCGCTGCTGCGACGTCAGCACCTTCAGCTTGACGCTCGCGCGCGGGTGCATGACGACCTTGATGTCCTCGCTGGTCAGCGCCACCGGGATCTCGACCTCGGCGAACTTGCGCGCCGACGCGGTCAGGCGGTACGGGCCGCTGCGCAGCGGCGGGAACTCGAACTCGCCCTGGTCGTCGGCGTAGATCGTCTCGTTCTGCGGCGTCTTGACGCTGAGGCCGTTGGCCTTGATCTCGGCACCGGGGATGCGCTTGCCGCGCGGGTCGACGACGACGCCGGTGATCGTGCTGCCGGCCTCGATCTCGAGCGTGAACTCGTTCGGCTTGTCGGCTGCGATCTGCTGGTTGAGCTTGGTGCCGGTGGCGTAGCCGGCGGCTTCGGCGGTCAGGTTGATCGCGCCGATGCGCGGGCCGCTGGTGAAGCGGAAGAAGCCGTTGCCGTCGGTGATCGCCTGGGCGCCGCGCTCGCGGCCCGGCGTCGCCGACATCGCGTGGGTGCGGGCGCTCGCCATCATGAACACGGCCGCGTTGGCGACCGGCGCCTTGGTCATCGCGTCGAGCACGCGACCCTGGACCGTCAGGCCGATCTCGAGCTTGAGGTCGCCGGCGTCGAACCAGTCGTCGGCGCGCACCGTGATCGGCGACTTCGACAGCTCGGGGTACTGGTCGGTGACGATGCGCAGGTCGACCTTCTGGCCGGGCTGCAACACGCCGAGCGCGAACGAGCCGTCCTCGACGGTGGCGCTGCTGGCGATCGGCGGCGCGACCTGGCCGGTCTTGTTCTTGAGGAACATGTCGATCATGTTGCTCATCGCGTTCTCGAGCAGCATCACGCGCACGCCGACCGCGGCGCTGCCGTCGGGCAGCAGCACGCGGCCCTTGACGCCCTGCGGCGCGTCGGCGTGCGAGTCGCCCTCGGTGACCTCGACCCGCTCGATCGGGCGCGGCTCCTGGTCCTTGGCCTTGGCCGGCGCCGTCTTCGGGTCCTGCGGACCCTGGTCCTGCTCGGGCTGCTTCTGCGGCTGCTGGCCGGACGGCGGCGCGACCGGCGTCGTGCCGCCCTGGTTGAAGTAGTAGAAGGCTCCGCCAGCGGCAGCGGCGACGAGCAGGAGCGGGACGGCGATCTTGGCGACGGAGGACACGGTGGCGATCGACAGTGGGTTAGTTCGCGGGCAGGTTCAGGTGCTGCACGACGACGTCCTGGCCCTGCGGCACGAGCACGGTCGTCGACGACTTCTTGAGCTGCAACATCTGCTGGAAGATCTCGGTATCGGGCTGGGCGCCGCCGACGACGGCCGCCCGCAGCACGTAGCTGCCCGGCCGGATCCGACGGGAGAAGGCGTAGCGACCTTCCCGGTCCGTTACGGTTTCTAGACGGATCGACTGATCGGCCGGCGCGGTGCTTTCGGTGGTGAGGATCACCTTCATCTGTCCCGCGATGCGCCCGTCGACCTTCGCGGTGCCCCGGACGAGCGCTCCCGACGGCATCGTGATGGCGGGCAAGGTCCGTTCCTGTGGGAGGTTGCAGTCCAGGTTGCGGACGAACGTGCGGCACGCGTCGGGGTGCTCGAGCTGCAGCTGGTAGGAGGCGGCAGCCAGCCGTTCGAGCGCGAACCGTCCCTGGGCGTCGGTCGTCACCGTGCGGCGGCTGATCCTGGACGGCACCGAGCGCTGCAGCGCCCGCAGCACCGGGTGGTCCGGCATCGTGCCGACCACCTGGGTCGTCACCCTGGCCCCGACCAGCGGCCGGCCCCGCTCGTCGACGACCTGCCCGCGCACGATCGCGCCGCGCGAGACGGTCAGTTCGAGGCGCTGCAGCGTGCCGGGCGAACCGGCCCCCGGAGACCCGTCGGGCGCGGTGCCGTCGGGCGGCGGGAAGCGGACCGGCAGCGACAGCGTCTTGGCAAAGCCGTCGGCCTCGACCTCGCAGACGTAGGTGCCGTCGGGCACCCCGACGATCTCGGCGTGGTCGGTGGCGTTGTCCAGGCGCACCCGCTGCTCGGGCACCTGGTGCATCGCGCCGATCTGGCCGGCTGCCAGCGCCACTTCGTCGAGCGGCGCGTCGAGGTCGGCGGGGAAGAAGCGCCGCAGCGCCAGCCGGTAGCGACGCAGCACGCCGCCGTTGGGGGTGTAGGCGGTCAGGTGGATGCGGTGCTGCGGCTGCAGGGTCAGCGGCAGTGGCTCGCCGGTCTCGACCCCGGTGCGCTCGAGCCTGGCGAAGCCGCGCGCGCGGCACACGATGCGGTGCTTGCCGGGCCGCAGGCCATGCACCGCGAACGCGCCGCGCTCGTCGCTGTAGCCGACCAGCGGCGGCAGGCTGGCCTGCTTCGGCCACGCCTCGATGCGGGCGTCGGCGATCGCGGCCCCGGTGACGGTGCGCACCGTGCCGACCAGCGTCAGGCCGGTCGGCAGTTCGAAGTCGAGCGTGACCGGCAGGTCGGGGCGCAGTTCGACGTCGCGCTGCACCACCCGGGCGAATCCCGGGGCGACCGCGGCCACCTGCACGACGCCGCGGGTCGGGGCGTGCGGCAGTTCGTAGGAACCGTTGTGGTCGACGTGCGCGACCAGCGCGCCGCGGCCACCGGGCAGCGCCTGCAGCGCCGCGTCGGCGAACGGTCCGCCCGCCGACACCGTCACCACCGCCTGTGGCACCGGCAGGTCCGGCCGGCCGTCGACGGTGACGCGGCCGCGGATCGTCGTGCCGGGCTCGAGCGTCAGCGAGCCGAGGTCGTGCCAGGTGTCCGGCAGCAGCCGCAGGCCGGCGAGGCGCAGCGTCGCGTAGCGGTCGGAGAGCAGGTAGACGTCGTAGGCCTTGTCCTCGACGATCGGCAGGCCGAGCGCGAACACGCCGTCGTGCGCGCTGGTCGCGGTCGCGACCGGGGCCAGCAGGTGGCGCTGCTGCTGCACCAGCAGCAGCACCATCGGGTCGTTGCTCGGCGACTCGGTCAGGTGCACCGAGACGCCCTCGATCGACATGCCGGCGGCGTCGACGACGCGGCCGCGCAGGCCCTGCGGGTGCTCGCTGCCCGACGGCGGCTCGGTGCGCTCGAGCGGCGGTGGTTCCGGCTGCTCGACGCGGCCGCCGGTGGCGACCTCGGGTCCGTCCTGGCCGGGCTTTGGCTGCTCGACCTCGTCGGGGCCGGCGCCGCGCGGCGTCGCGGTCTGGCCGTCGGGCCACAGCCAGGCGACCAGCGCCGCCAGCAGCAGCGCGAGCACCGGCACCAGCCAGCGGGCCTGGGCGTTCGCGGTCGGTCGGGTCGGGTTGGCGTCGGACATGCTGCTGCAGACGGTAGGGCCGGAACGACGCTTGGAAACCACGCGACTTCCGCATTCGTGCGCGAGCGGCGCGATCCGGGACGGCGCCGCCGGCGCGCACCCTGGAGTCTCGTGCACATCGGCGGATCGCCCGAGGCGATCGAGGAAAACCCCGAGCCACGTCGGGACAAGGAGGCGTAAGGCGCCCGCAAATGCGTCTTCATCCGTTGCGAACCGCAGCCCGAGCCCTGGTGCTGATCCTGCTCGCCGCCGCGCCGACCCTGACGGCGCAGCACTACACGCTGACCCTGCCGGCGCCAAACGACCCGGCGCCCAACGGTCGCTGGTTCGGCCAGGGCTGCGGCCCGGTGCCCGGCGACTTCCCGCAGGTGTGGGTGTCCCCGCAGTTGCTGCCGGGCCGCACCAGCATGATGACGCTCGAGAACCTGCCGGCGTCGTCGTTCGCGATGCTGCTGCTCGGCACCAGCGCAGAGGCGTGGGGGGCGGTGCCGCTGCCGCAGCCGCTCGATCCGCTCGGCGCGCCCGGCTGTGCGCTGTACGTCGCGCCGGACGCCCAACTCGCGTTCCCGACCGGTCCCGGCGCGGTCACCGTGCCGGTGTCGGTGCCGCTGCAGCCCGCACTCGCTGCGCAGCCGCTGTTCTGCCAGCTGCTCTACGGCCACCCGGGCAACGCGCTCGGTCTCGGCCTCGGCAACGGCTACGCGACGCGGATCGGCGGCATGCCGACGCCGACGACCTGGGTGTCGTCGATCTCGCAGCACGGCGTGACGTTCCAGTTCGCGCAGCCGGTCGAGGCGGGCCGCTTCGCCAACGGCGACTGGTTCGTCGTCGGGCCGGTGACCGTCAGCGGCATGACGCCGCCGTGCGCGGTGCAGAACGGCCGCACCATCCACGGCGCGATGGTCGACCCCGACCCGTCGACGCAGGACCACGGCTACGACTCGACGCTGTTCGACCCGCAGCACTACAGCAACGCGCGCAATGCGGCCTGGAACCTGTCGGCGCAGAACCCGCTGACGCTCGGCCCGAACCACTGCCTGGTCAAGGCGATCAGCAACTTCGACCCCAACCTGATGCCGGCGCTCGACACCTGTGCGGTGCTGACCGTCGTCGACGTGGTGCCGCCGGAGGGCTCGTTCCGCCCGGCCTATGGCGGCGACCACGTGGTCCGCCACGCGGTCGACCAGATCGACTGGAACGTGCTGCAGAACCTCGTCGCGGCGCCGGGCATGCCGGATCTGGCGACGACGATCGCCGGCTTCGAACGGCCGTGGCTCGACCACGCGCCGGGCTGGGCGACGCGCTTCATGCACCCGGTGCAGAACATGCCCGACTACGGCCGCGACCTCGCCGCCGCCTACAACGAGGCGGCGCTGATGTGCCAGACGGCCGGCAACCTGTCGCTGCGCAAGCAGCTGGCGACGCACCTGGTGCAGATCGGCATCGACTTCTACGGCAACCTCGAGGGCGGCGCCTCGTGGGAAGGCGTCGGCGGCCACGGCTCGGGCCGCAAGTTCCCGATCCTGTTCGCGGGCGCGCTGCTCGGCGACGTCGAGATGCTGCGCGTCGGCCACGACTACGTCTCGGGCCACCAGCCCAACGGCCAGTCTTCGACCTACTTCGGCGAGGACTGCCAGACGTTCTACGTCGAGCAGACCGGCCCCAACGAGTTCAACTGGGGCCACGGCGGCTACTCGTCGGCGCACGTCGGCCTGCCCGAGTTCGGTTTCTCGCACGCGCACTACCCGCAGAACGACGACGTCGTCTGGACCGGCAACTCGTACCGCCAGTGCTGCACCGCCAACGCGTGGATCGGCGCGGTCCTGTGCACGCGCATCCTCGGCCTCGTCGACGAGTGGAACCACCCGGCGCTGTTCGACTACACCGACCGCTACGCGAGCATCGAAGCGACCGGCTGGACGATGTCGTGGAAGCCGTGGGTCGAGGACATGTGGACGGTCTACCGGCCGCAGTTCTGAGCAAGGCGTTCGGAACCGGCAGGCCCGCGGCGCTCTGGTTGCGGCACCGGGGATGCTCCGTTCCGCGCCACTGCTCACGATGTCCGCCGTCGTCGTCGCGTCGCTCGCGGCCGCGTGGGGGCTGTACTGCTGGTGGACGTTTGCGCCGGACCTCGGCAACCGGCTGCGCGACGACGCCTACTACGAGTTCGTCTGGGCGATCAACTTCGCCGAGGGCCGCTGTGGCACCGTCAGTGACGGCGTGACGACGTCCGGCGTGCAGTGGCTGTGGACGCTGCTGCTGGCCGGGATCGCGTGGCTGTTCGGCAGCCAGGCGGTGCTGCTGGCGCCGTTCCTCGGCGGGGCATTGCACGTCGTCAACGCCGCGATCTGGTGGCGGCTGCCGCGGGACCGCGCCACCGGCGTGGTGCTGGCGCTGTGCTGGCTCGGCCATCCGCTGCTGTTGCGCGAGGCGCAGAACGGCCAGGAGACGGCGCTCGCGGTGCTCTGCGCCACCGGCGTCTACGCGCTGCGGCACGGCCGCGAACGGTCGTTCGTGCCGATGTGCATCCTGGCGACGCTGGCGCGCAGCGACCTGTTCGCGCTGGTGTTCGTGATGTCGCTGTGCCGCCACCGCCGCGCGCCGTTCTGCGCGCTGCCGGCGCCGGTGCTGTCGTTCGCGGCGCTGGCTGCGCTCAACCTGCACTTCGGCGGCGGCCTGCTGCAGGACTCCGGCATGCCGATGTCGTGGCTGTGGCACCAGAACCTCGAGCAGGTCGCGGGCTTCTGGTCGAGCCAGTGGTGGTTCACGCGGCCGGTGCTGCTCGGCGGCCCGTTCGCGCTGGCGTCGACGTTCGGCTTCGGCCTGGTCGCGTTCCTGCTGATCCGGCCGTGGTGGCCGGCGGCGCTGCGGGTCGTGCCGGCGGTCGCGGTCGGCGCGGCGGCGTCGCTCGGCGTGCACGACCTCGCGACCGCCGGCTGGTGCGCGCTGCTGCTGGCGCTGTTCCCGGCGGTCAAGCTGCGGCCGATGCCGTGCTGGCTGCTGGCGGTCACCGTCGGCCTGGTGGCGATCGTCGTGCTGCACTGGGCGATCCGCTGGTACCCGCGCGACTACTACCTGGCGCCGCTGGTGGTGGCGGCGTTCGCGGCGATGCAGCGGCTCGGCCGGTGGCGGCTGCTGCTGCTGGCGTTCCCGATCGTGCAGCTGCAGGACAGCTGGCGGGTGCAGCCCGAACCGCTGGGTGGCCAGGCCGAGATGCGGCTGGCGGGGCAGCTGCTCGAACGCACGCTGCCGGCGAGCGAACGGGTCGGCTGCTTCAACAGCGGCATCGTCACCTGGTTCGACGCGTTCCCCGACCCCGTGCATCGCGACCGCCCGCGCGGCATCGTCAACCTCGACGGCGTCGTCGACCGCCGCAGCTTCGCGGCGCTGCAGGCGCACCGCCTCGGCGCCTGGCTCGACGAGCAGGGGGTGCGCTTCGTGCTCGACTCGCCGCACCAGTTCTCGCTCGACCCGGCGGTGCCGCACGCCTGCGGCCGGTTCTTCGGCGACGGTTTCGATCCGGACGTCGACCTGGTCGAGGTCGCGCGCTTCGACGTCGCCGGCGTGCACGGCGCGCTGCCGTCGTCCGACAGCATGCGGCTCTACTGGCGGCGCGGTCGGGGGGCGCCGCCGGCTCGCTGGATCGAGCCCGGCACCCTGCGAAGCCTCGGTCCAGAGGAGGCGAGCCCGCGTCTTGTGCTGTGGGGGGCGCAGGCCGGCGCGTCGCTGCTGGCACGCTGGCCCGGCGGCGAACGGCTGCTGGCGCGGGTCGACGTCGACACCGCGGTGGTGCTGGAGCTTCCGTCCTCCCTGCCGGACGGCGCGAGCCTCCACATCGAGCGCCGCTGACCGCAGAACTTGGCCTGCGCTGGCGATTGCGCTCAACTGGTCGCCAGTCATGAACCGCTTCACCCTCAGCGAACAGTTCTTCCGCGACCAGGCCAGCGCGCACGCGACCGGCGGCCTGTCGACGGTCCTCAACCGCATGAGCCTCGTCGCGCGCATGCTCGCCAGCGAGATCATGCGCGCCGGCTTCGTCGGCAAGCTCGGCTACACCGGCACCAGCAACGTGCAGGACGAGGACGTGCGCGAGCTCGACGTGATCAGCAACGACACCACGCTGCAGGTGTTCGAGAACATGCCGATGGTCGCGGCGATCGCGTCGGAGGAGATGGAGCACATGCAGGTGCTGCCCGGCGGCGAGGACGGCAAGTACCTGATCGCGATCGACCCGCTCGACGGCAGCGGCAACGTCGACGTCGCCGGCCAGATGGGCACGATCTTCGGCATCTACAAGCGAGCCGAGATCGGCAAGCCGGTCGCCAAGGAAGAGTTCTTCCAGCCCGGCCGCAACCTGGTGGCGGCCGGCTACGTGCTCTACGGGCCGTGCACGATGATGGTCTACTCGGCCGGCGGCCCGGTGAACGGCTTCACGCTCGACCGCTCGATCGGCACGTTCTTCCTGACGCACCCCGACCTGAAGATCCCCGAGGGCAAGGGCGCCTACTCGGTCAACGAGGCCAACGAGATCCTGTGGGACGGCAAGACCAAGGACATGGTCGCGACGTTCCGTCGCCAGCAGGCCGACAGCGGCAAGCGCGCGGCGCGGTATGCCGGCGCGCTGGTCGGCGACTTCCACCGCACGCTGCTGAAGGGCGGCATCTACATGTATCCCGGCACCACCGACAAGCCGCAGGGCAAGCTGCGGTTGTTGTACGAGAACGCGCCGCTGGCATTCCTGTGCGAGCGGGCTGGTGGTGCGGCGAGTGACGGGGTGCGGCCGATTCTGGACGTCGTGCCGGAAGATCTGCACCAGCGCACGCCGTTGTTCATCGGGTCGAGGGGGGATGTGGAGGAGGTAGTGCGTCGCTTGGGCTGAGCGCGCAGCGCTCAGCCCAAGCGACGCACAGCGGGTACGCGAACGCGAAGCGTTCGCGGGCCCGCCACGAGCTCGGGCAAAGCCCGAGCGGGACGTTCGGGCCTCTGTGTACTGTCGAGGCCGACGCGACGCTGATCGGGCGACCAGCCAAGCACAACCAGCCCCAGCCCCAGCCCCAGCCCCCAGCCCACCGACGCCCGAACTGCCGCTTGGGCTTTGCCCAAGCTTGTGGCGGACCGCGAACGCTTCGCGTTCGCGTACCCGCTGCGTGCGCGGCTGCGCCGCGCCCGCTTACTGCCCGATCAGGGCTCGGCCGCCCCGGGTCGCACCGAGGAACACCGCCCCCGGACCGATCGTGAACGCCAACCCCTGACAGTACACCGACTGCCCCACCAGGCTCACCTGCGCCGGCAGCGGCACCGAGTAGCTGGCGACGCCACCGGTCGCCAGCGACACGTCGATCAGGTCGGCGCTCGCCAGCAGGCCACAGCCCGGCAGGCCGATCAGTGCCAGGTCGAACGGCAGCGGCAGGCCATTGAAGACCTGGTCGGACAGGCCGAGCACCCAGACCGCGCCGATCGACGTGCCGAGGTTGTTGGCGTCGAGGTTCAGCGTGGTGCCGATGTTCGGCGTCGTGCCGGTCAGGCCCGGGGTGCCGTTGGCGAGGTCGCAGGCGGCGCCGTAGAGGGAGAACACGCCGTCGGTGTTGCCGGTGAACTCCCACGTCTCGTTGCTGAAGCCGCCGCCGAAGCCGCCGAACAGCACGAACTTCTCGCGCAGTGGGTCATAGGCGCCGAGCGCTTCGGTGGCGTTGGTCGGGTTGTTGCCGGCCGGCGGCACGGTCGACCACTCGCCGCCCGAGTACTCGAGCGTCTGCTCGAGGATCGAGGTGCCGTCGAAGCCGCCGTAGTAGACGGTGCGCGAGCGGTTCGAGTCGTAGACCATCGAGCCGCGGAAGCGCGGCGCCGGGCTGCTCGCCGGGCTGACGTCGACCCAGTCGACGCCGTCGAACCACCAGGTGTCGCCGAAGATCGTCTGGGTGCTCTCGTCGCAGCCGCCGAACATCACCACGCGGTTGAGCGAGGCGTCGAACACCATGCCCATCTCCTCGCGCGCCGCCGGCGTGTTGGCGGTGACGACCTGCGTCCAGTTGGTGCCGTCGAACTCCCACGTCTGGTTGTTCGGCGCGAAGCCGCTGCGGCCGCCGAACAGCACCACGACGTTGCGGTTCGAGTCGTAGGCCATGCCGTAGAGGAAGCGCGCGCTCGGCGCGTTGGCGGTCGGGATGACCGTCCACGAGTTGCCCGTCCACGCGCGCGTGTCGTTGGCCAGCGAACTGATCGTCGGCGAGCGGCCGCCGAACGTGATCAGCCGGTTGTTGGTCGTGTCGGTGACCATCTGGTGGCCCCAGCGCGCGGTCGCGCCGACCGGAGCCAGCTGCGTCCACTGGCCGTTGAACGACCACATCTCGTTGGTCGACTGGCTCGGCGTCGCGGTCAGGCCGCCGTAGATCAGCACGCGGTTGGTGTTGGGATCGAACGCGGCGGCGCCCGAGCGGCGCGGCGACGGCGAGTTGGGCGGCGACTGCTGCGCCCACTGCGCAGGAAGCGCGGTGACCAACGCCAGGAGCGGGAGAAGCTTGATGGAACGCATAGGTGTACGCATTGGGCCGGCCCGAGCGGGAACTCGGGGCATTACGGCGAAGGAGAGGGGCGTAAGGAATCTAGCCCAAGCGTGGCGCGCGCGCCTGCTGCCTATGCAGAATGTCCGGATGCCTGATTCCGGTGCGCCGATCCGCGTGACCCTTCGCTGCTTCGCCGCGGTGCGAGAGACCCTTGGTACCGACCAGTTGTCGGTCGAGCTCGAACCGGGCACGACCGTGCACGGTCTGCGGGAAAAGCTCGCCGAACAACATCCGGCGCTGCTGCGCGTGCCGGTCGCCTTCGCCGTCAACCGCGACTACGCGCGCGCCGAGTCGGTGCTGCGCGACGGCGACGAGGTCGCGTTCATCCCGCCGATCAGCGGCGGCTCCGGCGACAAGGAGCTGTATCGCTTCGACCTGACCGACGGCGTCATCGATCCGCGTGCGCTCGAGGCCGAGTGCCGCACCGACCGCGACGGCGCGATCGTGACGTTCGCCGGCACGACGCGCGACCACAACGAAGGCGCCGAGGTGCTCTCGCTCAGCTACGAGACCTACACCGAGATGGCGCAGCGCGTCATGTGCGGCCTGTTCGAGGAAGCGATCAAACGGTTCCCGATCACGCGGGCGCGCGTCGTGCATCGACTCGGCGAGGTGCCGGTCGGCGAGGCTTCGGTCGTGGTCGTGGTCGCGTCGCCGCACCGCGGCCCGGCGTTCGACGCCTGCCGCTTCCTGATGGACCGGCTCAAGAACGAGGTGCCGATCTGGAAGCGCGAGAAGCTGCGCGACGGCAGCGGCGAGCGTTGGATCGGCGACCTGCCCAAGCCCGGCGGCGACGCATAGCGGCGCGCAGCCGGAGCCCCGGTCGGTGCGGAACGGCGCGCTGCGCCGACCCGGCCGGATCGGCGAGTCGAGTACTCGTTGGCCTGGCCGTGTGCTGGCGGCTACAAACACGGGCGTATGAAGATCCGCCATGTGTCGGCCGCGCAGGGAAGTCGCGGGGATGCCTGTTTCGTTCTGGCTTCGGATGGTCGCGTCGACGCGGGCGATGCGCTGGCATCGGCGCTGCGCGCGGCCAAGGCGACGGGCGACCTGAAGACGTCGTTCCGCCAGGTCTCGGTGTTCCACCAGCCGAAGGGCTCGGGCCGCAAGCGGCTCGGCGTCGTTGGCATGGGCAAGGCGCAGGACGTGCAGACCGAGCAGCTGCGGCGCGCCGCGGCGCTGGCGCAGGGCCGGGCCGAGGAGCTGGAGGTCGCCGAGCTGTCGCTGGTGGTGCCGGCCAACGTGATCCGCAAGAGCAAGCCGCTGCTGGCCGGCATGGCGATCGGCGAGGGCCTGGTGCTCGGCGCCTACCGCTACGAGCCGCCGCGCAAGGACAAGGCGCCGAAGCGCCACGCGCAGCGCTGCGCGGTCGCGACCGTCGGCCTGACCGCTGGCGACGACAAGGAGTTCGCGCGCGGGCTCAAGCTCGGCGCGCTGGCGGCGGAGGGCACCGTGTTCGCGCGCGACCTCGAGAACCAGCCGGCCAACATCCTGACGCCGGCCGCGATGGCGAGCCAGGCACGGCGCCTCGCCGGTGGCCGCCTGACGGTCAAGGTGCTCGACGAGAAGGCGATGGCCAAACTCAAGATGGGCTCGCTGCTGGGCGTGTCGCGCGGCAGCAAGCTGCCGGCCAAGCTGATCGTGTTCGAGTACAAGACGCCTGGCGCCAAGGGCAACGTCGCGATCCTCGGCAAGGGCCTGACGTTCGACAGCGGCGGCATCAGCATCAAGCCGTCGGCGCGCATGGACGAGATGCGCTACGACATGTGCGGTGCCGGCGCGGTGATGGGCCTGTTCCACGCGCTCAGCAAGGGGGCGCTCGGCACGCACAAGCCGAAGAAGAACGTCATCGGCGTGATCGCCGCCGCGGAGAACATGCCCGACGCCGACGCGCAGCGGCCCGGTGACGTGGTCACCGCGATGGACGGGCAGACGATCGAGGTGCTCAACACCGACGCCGAGGGCCGGCTGGTGCTCGCCGACGCGATCTGCTACGCGAAGAAGTTCTACCAGCCGGAGAAGATGTGCGACCTGGCGACGCTGACCGGCGCCGTCGTCGTCGCGCTCGGCCACGAGATGGCCGGCATCATGGGCAGCGACCAGAAGCTGATCGACGACCTGATCGACGCCGGTGACGTCGCCGACGAGCCGCTCTGGCAGCTGCCGCTGTGGCAGTGCCACAAGGACCAGGTGAAGAGCAAGTTCGCCGACCTCGCCAACATCAACTCGCCCGGCCACGGCAACGGCTCGACCGCCGGCGGTGCGTTCTTGAGCTACTTCGTCGGCGACACGCCGTGGGCGCACCTCGACATCGCCGGTGCCGCCTATGGCTGCCTCGCCAAGGACTACTACAAGGGCGGCGCCAGCGGCACCGCGGTGCGCACGCTGCTGCACTGGATCCGCACGCTCTGAGCCGCACTCGCCAGCCGAACCCGTCGCCAGCGAGAATCCGTCCGTCGCCAGCAACATGTCCGACTCCATCGTCCCGGTGAAGGAGCACGTCGCGCGCCGCGCGCACGTGCGTTCGTTCGAGCAGTACCAGCGCCTCTACGACGAGTCGGTGCGCGACCCGTCGGGCTTCTGGCGGCGGCAGGCCGAGCGCATCGACTGGTTCCGCGAGCCCGAGCAGACCTCGAGGGTCGACTTCGACAAGGCGGAGGTCGCGTGGTTCCTCGGCGGCAAGACCAACGCGGCGCACAACTGCATCGACCGCCACCTGGTCGAACGCGCCGAGCAGACCGCGATCGTCTGGGTGCAGGACGAGCCCGGCAACTACGTCGACATCAGCTACCGCGAACTGCACGAGCAGGTCTGCCGGTTCGCGAACGTGCTGAAGAAGTTCGGCGTCCAGAAGGGCGACCGCGTCTGCATCTACCTGCCGATGATGCCCGAGGCGGTCTACGCGATGCTGGCGTGCGCGCGCATCGGCGCGGTGCACTCGGTGGTGTTTGCCGGCTTCTCGGCCGACTCGTTGCGCGACCGCATCGTCGACGCCGACTGCCGCGTCGTGCTGACCGCCAACGAAGGCCTGCGCGGCGGCAGGACGATCCCGCTGAAGGCGACCGTCGACGAAGCCGTCGAAGAGGTCGAGTCCGTGCACACGGTGCTGGTCGCACAGCGCACCGACACCGAGGTGCCGATGCGCGACGGTCGCGACCACTGGCTCGAGGCCGAGATGAAGCGGCAGCGCGCCTACTGTCCGGTCGAGTGGCTCGACAGCGAGGATCCGCTGTTCGTGCTCTACACGTCGGGTTCGACCGGCAAGCCCAAGGGCCAGCTACACACCAACGGCGGCTACCTGGTCTACGCGTCGTACACGCACCAGCTGGTGTTCGACTGGCACCCGGGTGACGTGCACTTCTGTGCGGCCGACGTCGGTTGGATCACCGGCCACAGCTACATCGTCTACGGTCCGCTGTGCAACGGCGCGACCACGGTGGTGTTCGAGTCGACGCCGGTCTACCCGGACGCGACCCGCTACTGGCAGGTCTGCGACGACATCCAGGCGTCGATCTTCTACACGGCACCGACCGCGCTGCGCGCGCTGATCCGTTTCGGCGACGAGCCGGTGCAGAAGTACCGGCGCGACAGCATCCGCGTGCTCGGCACGGTGGGGGAGCCGATCAACCCCGAGGTCTGGCAGTGGTACCACGACGTCGTCGGCGACGGCCGTTGCCCGATCGTCGACACCTGGTGGCAGACCGAGACCGGCGGCATCCTGATGTCGCCGTTGCCGGGCGCGACGCCGTGCAAGCCGGGTTCGGCGACGTTCCCGCTGCCGGGGGTGCAGCCGCAGCTGGTCGACGACCAGGGCAACGTGCTCGACGGCGACGGCGTCAGCGGCAATCTGTGCCTGACCGGCAGCTGGCCGGGGCAGGCGCGCACGATCTACAACGACCACGAGCGCTTCCACCAGACCTACTTCTCGATGTATCCGGGCAAGTACTTCACCGGCGATGGCTGCCGGCGGGACGAGGACGGGTACTACTGGATCACCGGTCGCGTCGACGACGTGCTCAACGTGTCGGGCCACCGCCTCGGCACGGCCGAGATCGAGTCGGCGCTGGTGGCGCACGAGTTCTGCGCCGAGGCCGCGGTGGTCGGCTACCCGCACGACGTCAAGGGCCAGGGCATCTACGCCTACGTGATCGCCGGCCAAAGCGCCGAGGGGGTCGCCCCCGAGGAGGTCGAAGCGGTGCTCAAGCAGCAGGTCCGCAAGGCGATCAGCCCGATCGCGACGCCCGACCAGATCCAGGTCGTGCCGGGTCTGCCGAAGACGCGCAGCGGCAAGATCATGCGCCGCATCCTGCGCAAGGTGGCGGAGTCCGCCTACGACCAGCTCGGCGACATCTCGACGCTGGCCGAGCCGCAGGTGGTCGAGCAGATCGTCGCCGGTCACCGCGAGCGCACGTCGTGAGCGGGCTCGCGCCGCGGCTGCACGAAGGCATCTACGCGTTCGTCTGCGTGCCCGAGGCGACGCCGACCACGGGGCTGGGCGTGGTCGCCACGGTGCGCGAAGCCGAAGGGCGCACGCTGGTGCTGCCGGTCGCCGTGGCCGAGGCGCAGGGCTTCGAGGTGCTCTGGCGCAGCCGCTGGATCACGCTGGAGCTGCCGACCGGGCTGTCGATGGTGGGGCTGACGGCCCGCTTCGCGGCCGCGCTGGCAGAAGACGGTGTTCCGTGCAATGTGTTCGCGGGGGCGCATCATGACCACGTGTTCGTGCCCGAGCCGGACGGCCCGCGCGCGCAGGCCCTGTTGGCTGCCCTGTCCGTGTAGGCCTGGTTCGCTAGGTCCGATGGCATCGGACGTCCGGTGTGGGGGCGCTTGTGGACAAATGTGGGGGAAAAGCCTGTAGAAAAGCTGGACACTCATTCGCGCCGCAGCAATAACACCGCAGTCCATCCCGGTCAGAGATTGGACGACGGCGGTTAGCAGGGACCTCTCGGACACACCCTGTGCTCCTCGCGCAAGCGACCCAGCCTCGTCGGACCTGCTGGCTCCACAAGGTGCACACTTGAAGAACCCCCTCACTCGTTCCCTGATCCCGACCGCGGCGCTGCTGGCGTTCGCGAGCCAAGTCGCTGCGCAGAATGCGCAGGAGTCGCTCGAGCAACGCGTTGCCGAGCTCGAAGCCCGTCTCGCCGCCCAGAACCCGGAACTGAGCCAGCAGGGCTCGTCCAACGGCGACACGCTCTCCAACCTGTTCAAGAACGGTCGCGTCGACTACCGCCTCGGGCGCGGTCTGACGTTCTCGTCGCAGGACGCCGAGGACTTCTCGATCAACATCGGTGGTCAGGTTCAGGTCGGGTACCGCTACTCGGACGATGATCCGACGAGCACGACCAACAGCGGCTTCGCCGTGCGCTCGTCGCGCATCCGCTTCGGCGGCAACGTCTTCTCGGACAAGGTCACCTACTTCGTCCAGATGGACCCGTCGACGGGCGCCGACCTGGTCGATGCCTGGGCCGGCTGGCAGTTCCACGAGAACGTCAACCTGCGCCTCGGCCAGCAGAAGATGCGCTCGGGCCTGCAGGCCGACACGAGCATGGCGGACACCGACCTGGAGATGGTCAACCGCTCGATCGCCACGACGGCCTTCGCCAACCAGCGCGCCACCGGTGCCCTGTTCGAAGGCAACGCCGCCGAGGGCAAGTTCAACTGGCACGCGGGCCTGATGAACAACGGCACCGCCGGCATCGACGGTGCTGGGGTTCCGGGCAACACGGCGGCGCTGGTCGGCCTCGCCGGCCCCGCGCAGGCCAACCAGGTCGGCACCAGCGAGATCGGCTGGACCGCCGGTGCGAGCTACAGCAACATGGAAGGCAACAGTGAGGACTGGTCGGAAGGTGACCTGGCCCACACCGGCAACCTCCACTGGATCGCTGGCGGCACGATCACGTCGGCCAACGAGGCCCTCGCGAACGGCGGCGACGCCATGACCATCAACCTGTTCGGCGGCCTCAAGGCCGGCAACGGCTTCGCCGGCCAGTTCGAGTACTGGCTGCGCGACAACGACGACCTGAACCGCGACGACGCGGGCTTCTACGGCCAGGTCTCCTACACGCTGAAGAAGAACGAGGGCGACAAGATCCAGTGGGGCGGCGTGCTCCGCTACTCGTCGGCCGACTTCGACGGTCCGGAAGCGACCGAGATCTCGGGTGGCGTCAACGCCTACTACCACGAGCACAACCTCAAGACCCAGCTGCAGATCTCGAGCATCCAGTTCGACAACGCGGCCGGCACCGAGGTCAGCGACACGACCAGCATCGACCTGCTGTTCACGCTGGTGTTCTGATCCGCACGGATCCGAGACCAAGCACAACGGGGCGGCCATCGCGGCCGCCCCGTTTGCATGTAGATCCGGCCGGCTCCGCCGGCAGCGCGCGTGCTCCGCGGCGGGGCGGCAGCGCGTTGCTGCCTAGAAGAACGTCGACATGCCGAACTCGAAGATCAGCTCGGCGCCGTCGCCGCCGTTGCGCGCCTCGTTGTTGTCGCCGAGCAGCAGCGCGTGCAGGCCGACGTGGCCGACCCACGGGCCCATGCCCGCCGGCAGGAACTCGAGCGGCGCCGAGGCGACCCCGCCGAGCTGCAGGAAGCCGAAGAAGTCGTCGTCGCCGTTGGTGACCGGGCGCTCGTAGTAGCCGCCGGTGCCGAGGCCGAGGCGGACCGGCGTGGTCAGCACGACCGGCGCCTCACCGATCGCACCGATCTCGAACTGCGGCGCGATGCCGAGCTCGACGTACTGGCCTTCGTCGCTGCCGCCGTCGCGCTGGTTGTTGAGCTCGATCGCGATCGTCGCGTACGGGTTGAGCGCGAAGTCCTCGACTAGCACGCCGGTGTCGTCGAAGCGAACGTCGACCTGCAGCTCGGTGATGTTGCTGAGGCCGCGCGCGAAGCCGCCGTTGTTCGGCGTGCTGTAGAAGTTCAGGCGCGCGCCGACCTGGAAGCGCTCGCTGACCTGCGCGTTGGCGCCGAAGAAGAACCGGCTCTCGTACCAGACCCCGCCGACCCCGCCCGTGCCGGTCGGGCCGTCGTGCAGCGAGTTCCACTGGCCGAACACCAGGTCGACGGACTGTTCGCCGTCGTCGGCCTGCCACAGCTCGCTGTTCAGCTCGAGCCAGGGCTGGAAGATGATGCCCTGGTTCTCCTGCTGGATGCCGCGGAAGAAGTACTGCGAGGTGACGTCGAAGCCGAGGCGGCCGTCGATGGCGGCTTCGCGCGCGGCGAGGCGTTCTTCGAAGGTCGGCGCGTTCTGCGCGCACAGGGTCGAAGCGACGAGGAGCGAGGCAAGGATCGGATAACGCATCGCGGTATCGGACGCCCGGCGCGCTCCGGTTTCCAGCGCCGGGTCAGCTCCGGCGCCACTCGATCGACAGCGGGTCGCCGACGTAGTCGTTGCCGACCGACTTGAGCACCCGGAAGAACGGCCGCGAGCCCTGCGGGTCTTGCTCGAAGAACACGTGCAGCACGTTGTCGAAGCCGACCAGGTAGGTGGAAGGATCGAAGGCGCTCGTCGATTTCCCGCCCGACGGCGGCACCATGTCGACGAACAGGGGGGTGATGCCCTCGTAGCGCAGCATGTCGAGCATCGCCGCGATCAGGAACCGCTGGTCGCTGATCAGCGGGAACCGTTCGTGCAGCTGGAAGATGTTGTCGAACGCCATGCGCGCGACCGGCCGCGGCGTGCCGTCGGCGTGGCCGCCCTGCACCAGCCGGATCAGGTCCCAGGTGAACTTGCCCGGCGTGATGAACTCGGGATGCAGGTAGACGACGCGGAAGTCGTCGGCGAAGCGGCCGCCCTCGCCCAGGCACGCCGACAGCGCCGGTTCGCGCTGGCAGATCCGCCGGATCGCGTCGCGGTCCTCGCGCGTCGACACGAACAGCGCGCGTTCGCCCTGGTCGAGCGCCTTGGCGAGGAACCGCAGCGCCAGGTAGGTCGAGCGCGTGCCCGGCTCGCTGAGCAGGATCGTCGACGAGTGCCTGGTCGGCCCGCTGTCCTCGAGGAACGCGCGCTGCAGGTCCGGGTGGCCGAGGTCGATCGGCGTGTCGCCGCGCGAAGGTACCGCGAACTGCGCCTGGTCACGCGCCATCGACAGCTGGGCGGCGACCGACGGGTAGATGTGGATGCCGGGGCCGCGTTCGTTGCGCGCGCCGAGGTAGACGTCGCGGGTGATGCCGCGGCCGGCGATCGAGAAGTGGTGCACGCCGCGGTAGTAGTACTGGTGGCGCGCCTTGCTGATCTCGATCGCGCGCACCTTGAAGTCGGTGGCCTCCTCGCGGAACGACAGGTGCAGCATCAGGTCGGTCGAGAACTCCTCGGCCGACGGCAGCCGCAGGTCGCGCGGATGGGCCTCCTCCATCACGAAGATGCCGTGGATCCTCGACTCGAGCAGCCGGCGCCGCGTCTCGAGCAGCGTCGCGCGCTTCTCGAAGTACTCGAGGTCGGTCAGCAGCAGGCCGACGTTGTCGATCACGACCATGCGCACCGGCGCGACGCGGCGGTGGTTCTCGATCTCGGCGAGGATCCACTCGATGTCGACGGTGGTGCCGCGCGCGTTCTTCTGCGTCAGCGCCGCCGGCTTGGCCTGCGTCAGCACCAGCTTGCGCGGCGCCTCCGACGCCTCGTGCGCCTTCAGCACCATCTTGTTTGGCACCTCGCGCGGCTCGGCCTCGACCTCGACGCCGCTGCGGAACCAGTCGAAGTCGAACGCGAGCTTCTTCTCGATCGAGTCGGGGGTGTGTTCGACCGAGTAGTAGAGGAACGTGCCGTCCTCGCCGGAGAGCCACGCGCGCACGACCATCTCGAGCGCGAGCAGGGTCTTGCCGGTGCCGGGGCCGCCGGCGAGGCAGACGAACGCGGCCGAGTCGTCGGGGTAGCGGATGCCGCCGCCGAGGATGCCGTCGAGGCCGTCGATGCCGGTCTTCAGGATCGCGAAGCTCACGCCACCAAGGTAGAGGTCGGCGGTCCGCGATGGAACGGCGCTGCGCCGTTCGCCAAGATGGGGGCGTGCTCGACGAACCGACCGACTTCTGCCGGCTGTGGCTGCTGCGCCACCCCGAACTCGAATCCGCGCACACCGAGCTCGCCGTCGGCGCTGGCCCGGCCGACCTGAGCCGCCGCGGCCGCGCCCAGCTGCTGCGCTGGCTCGAGCTGTTCAAGGAGCGCGAGGTCGCGCTGGTCGCGAGCGGCCCGCAGCCGCAGTGCCTCGACGCCGCGCGCGGCCTGGCCGAGCACAAGCAGCTCGAGGTCAAGGTCGACGCGCGCCTGCGCGACCAGGAGATGGGCCAGTGGCAGGGCCGTTCGTGGGCGGACATCATGCGCGACCAGGAAGCGGCGGTGCGCACGTTCTTCAGCGAGTTCGGCGAGGCCGCCGCGCCCGGCGGCGAGACCCTGGGACAGTCCGTCGAGCGCATGCTGCAGTGGTGGACCGAGGTGATGCCGGAGGTGGCGGGCAAGGAGGTGATCGTGGTCGGGCCCGGGTCCCTGCTGACCGGCTTCACCGCGGCGATGCTCGGCATGCGGCTGTCGCGCTGCCTGTCGCTCAACCTGCCCTACGGCGGCATCGGCGCGCTCGACGCGTTCCAGAACGGCGTGCGGGTCGCGACGTGGAACGCGGATGCGATGGAGGGGTGAGCGGCGCGGCCGTCGAGGTGATGGCGCAGACGCACCGAACCCGGTTCAAGTTGCGCACTTCCGCCGGAGGCGGAAGTGCGACTGAACCGGGTTCGGTATGCGGTGGTTGGGCCCGTTCGAGCAGCTCTCCGTTCGAGCAGTTCTCCGTTGCGGAAGGTCGCCGGTCCGGGGCGGGGCGCAGGCTACGCTGCCTCGATGCCGCGCGTCCCGCTCGCCCTGTTGTCGTTGTTCGTCGCCTCCTCGCTGATCGCACAGGAAGCTCCGTACTATCCGGGCAAGTGGGGCGACTGGCAGACCGTCGCGGCCAGGGACGCCGGCTTCGACCAGGACCGCCTCGCCGCGGCCGTCGCGTTCGCCAAGCAGCACTTCGCACGCGACGGCGGCTTCGACCCGTCGCGCGAGCCGTACGGCGAGCGCATCGGTCCGGTCAAGCCGCCGTCGGGCATGAACGGCATGGTCGTCGTCGGCGGCAAGATCGTCACCGAGTGGGGCGACACCGGCGAGGTCGACATGACCTTCAGCATCACCAAGACCTACCTGTCGACGACGGCGGGGCTGGCGTTCGACCGCGGCTTGATCCGCGACGTGCAGCACCGGGTGCGCGACTACGTGCAGGACGGCAGCTACGACACGGCCCACAACGGCGAGATCACCTGGCACCAGCTGCTCAACCAGACCAGCGGTTGGGAAGGCACGCTGTGGGGCAAGCCCGACTGGGCCGATCGCTACCGCCGCGAGCGTCGGCCGTCGGAGCAACCGGGCGAGCACTGGCGCTACAACGACGTGCGCGTCAACCAGCTGGCGCTGTCGCTGCTGCACGTGTTCCGCGAGCCGCTGCCGAAGGTGCTGCGCCGCGAGGTCATGGACCCGATCGGCTGTTCGCCGACCTGGCGCTGGCACGGCTACGAGAACTCCTGGGTCACGGTGGACGGCTCCAGGATGCAGTCGGTCAGCGGCGGCGGCCACTGGGGCGGCGGCATGTTCATCCGCACCCGCGACCACGCGCGTTTCGGCCTCTTGATGCTGCGCAACGGCCGCTGGAAGGACCGGCAGCTGGTGTCCGAGAAGTGGATCGAGATGGCCAAGGTGCCGACGCCGCAGAACCGGAAGTACGGCTACATGAACTGGTTCCTCAACAGCAGCGAGGAACACAAGCAGTACCGCAGCGCCCCGGTCGGCGACGTGTTCTTCCTCGGCGCCGGCACCAACCTGGTCTGGCTGTGCCCGTCCAGGGACATGGTCGTGGTGGTGCGCTGGCTGCAGGGCCGGCACGTCGACGCGTTCCTCGGCAAGGTGATCGACGCGTTCGAGCGCTAGGAGCGCGTCCACTACATGGACGCGCTCCTAGCGTCGCTACGACTGCGTGTAGCGCGCCAGGTCGGCCATCGAGAACGTGCCGCCCGAGCCGAGCGTCGGCGTCCACGGGGTCTCGGCGTTGACGTACGAGTCCTCGTCGTTGTGCAGCATCCGGATCAGCGTCAGCGCCACGATGCGGCCGCCGACGCCGGTCATCACGCCGCCGTTGTTCTCGGCCTCGGCGAGGATGTAGTACCACAGCGGCGTCTCGTCCAGCATCGCGGTGCGCACCTTCTGGATCGCGGCGGATTACGTATTGCGGCCCGGACAGGAAATCCCGGCGCGCGGCGGCCGGCGTCACCGGGGCTCGAGCAGGCCCGGCGGCTCGGCGCCGGCGTACGCGCACAGCCGCCGGAGGTAGTCCTCGTAGAACGCGGCCGAGCCGGCGACGTAGCCGGCGACCGAGATCCGGCCGAGTCCCTTCAGGCGCGTGGTCGTGTTGTCGAACCACAGGTCGGGCACGAGCGCGTCCGGCGCCGGCTCGCCGGTGCGTTCGCGATGCAGGCGCCGCGCCATGGCGAGCAGTCGGCCGCACAGCCAGCTGCGCTTGTGGCCCTTGTCGAGCAGCAGGAGGAAGTCGCGGCGCTGCTCGTCGTCGTCGACGGCGGCCGCGAGCAGCCGCGGCATCTCGGCCTTGGTCTTCGGTCCCCACTTGCCGTCGGTCGCGAGTGCGGTGGTGAACAGCTGGTTGGTCAAGGCCTGCAGCGCCGCCAGGCGGCACGAGCCCTGGCCCGAGTGGAAGTCGGCGAGCACGAACGCGAGCCGCGGGTCGTGGGTGATGCGCGGCGGGATGCCGGCCGGCGGCGCCTCGCCGTAGCGCTGCTCCCAGGCGTCGCGCAGCTTGCCGTCGTCGCGGTACTGCGGGAACCGGTGCAGCACGTCGAGGGTGCGCGCGCCGGCGACGCCGTCGAGCGCCAAGGCCTCGCCGGTCAGGTCGCTCAGCAGCTTCTGCTGCAGCGCGCGGGCGCGCGGCTCCGGATCGCGGGCCAGGTAGTCGCCCGATCGGCCGAAGGCCTGCGGCAGCAGGCCGGACGGACCGGGGGTGTGCACCTGGCCGGTCAGGCAGCGGTCCGGCACGTAGTCGACGACGATCTCGTCGAGCACCGCGACGCAGGCGGCGACGCCGGTCTCGATGTCGAGCGACAGCGCCCGCACGTTGTGTCGATCGAGGCGCTGGCCGAGGGCCTGTTCGAAGTGGTCGTGCAGCCGCCAGCGCTGCACCTGCATCGGGCCGATCGTGCGGATCGGATCGTCGACGCCGAGGTCGTGCGCCAGCTCCGGGACGACGCGCTGGTAGACCCATTCGAGGTCCGGCGCCAGGAAGTGCGACTCACGGCGGATCTGCGCGGTGACCAGCGCCAGGTAGCCGAGGTCGGCGGTGGGCGAGCTGCGCACGATGGCGCTGGCCCAGCGCGCCGGTTGCCGCACGCCGTCCTCCTGCAGCACCCGGCTCAGCGCCGAGACCAGCGGCTGCTGGCGCGCCGACAGCGGGGCGTGGCGGGCCGGACGTTCGGGCGGCTGCGGCCACGCGCGGCCGGCGTCGGCGACAACGCCGACGAGGTGGGCCGCACCGTAGGCGGCGAGCAGGACGAGCAGGATCCGACCGGCGATCTTGACGCGCATGAAGCCCCTCCGAGGACCGCCACCGATGATTGCAGAACGGCTGCGAACGGCAAGGCGGCGGCCGTCATTCCTGCGAGGACTGGCGGTAGGCGGTCGCGGTCATGCCCATGTGCCGATGGAACTGGCGGGCGAGGTCGGCGTGGTCGTAGAAGCCGGCCGCGAGCGCGATCTCGGTGATCGGCCGGTCGCCGTCGGCCAGCAGCTCGCACGCTCGCATCACCCGCAGCTGCATCAGGTAGGCGCGCGGCGTCATCTGGAACGTCGCGCGGAACTTGCGGCTCAGCTGGCGGGTCGACAGGCCGACCATGCGCGCCAGCCGGCCGACGTCGAGCGGCTGGTCGTAGTTGGCCTTGAGGTGGTCGGCGACCTTGGCGAGGTCGAGGTAGGGCTGCAGGGCCGCGCGCTGGCCCTCGTAGCTGCGCACGGTGCCGCAGATGCCACAGATGCGGCCCTGCCGGTCGAACAGCGGCAGCTTGTCCGTGATCGACCACTCCGGGCTGCCGAGCTTGTTGGGGAACAGCTCGATCAGGTCGTAGAGCGACTCGCCGGTCGCGAGCACGCGTTCGTCGTCGCGGCGGTACTTGTCGGCCAGGGCCGCCGGGAACAGGTCGTGGTCGGTCCGGCCGACCAGTTGCTGCTCGCGCTCGAGGCCGCAGCGCGCGACGAACGCCTGGTTGCCCATGCGCAGCCGGAAGTCCCGGTCCTTGGCGAACATCATCGTGCCCGGGAGGCGGTCGAACAGCCGGCGGAACTGGCCCGCGGCGAGCTGCGCGGCCCAGCGGTCGTTGGCCTGCATGGCCGAAACATACACACGAGAGCCCGAAAGCTACAAGCCGCGCCGGCGGCCTCCGGGTGTCATCGGTCGTGAACATGCACAGCTCCCCGATGCTCGGTTGTCTGCGTCTGACGGTGTTGCTGTCGCTGCTCGCCCTGATCGGGCGCACCGCGACCGCGCAGCAGCCGGGCCGCCGTCTGCAGGTGATGTTCTTCGGTGCGCCGACGGCCAACCACGCCGGTCACGATCCGATCACGCGCTACCGCGTGCTCAAGCAGGCGCTCGGCGTCGACGGCATCGACCTGACCTATGTCGAGGATCCGGCGGTCGCGCTGCGCGCTGCGTGGCTCGACCAGTTCGACGCGGTGCTGATGTACGGCAACTGGAACCAGCACACGCCGATGAAGCGCGAGCAGCTGACCGCGCTGTTGCGCTACGTCGACGGCGGCGGCGGCTTCGTGCCGGTGCACTGCGCGTCGGCGTGCTTCGGCGGCTCGCCGCTGTTCGTCAAGCTGGTCGGCGGGCGGTTCGCGCGCCACGGTGGCGAGGAGTTCGCGGTCGACAACGTCGCCGTGGACCACGAGATCCTGCGCGGGCTCGAACCGTTCCGGGCGTGGGACGAGACCTACGAGCACGACTCGCTGGCAGACGACCGGCAGGTGCTGCAGACCAGGGACGGCGAGCCGTGGACGTGGCTGCGCCGGCAGGGCAAGGGCCGGGTGTTCTACACGGCGAGCGGGCACGACCACCGGGTCTGGGACCTGCCGCAGTTCCACCAGCTGCTGCGGCGCGGGATCCTGTGGTCGGTCGGCGATCGGCGCGAGCTGCTGCAGCGCCTGGAGCTGCCGCAGCTCGAGACCGAGCAGGTGTCGCTGCCGGGCTACCGGCGACGCGAGGAGATCACGGTGGCGCAGAAGCCGCTGTCGCCGGCCGAGTCGCAGAAGCTCGCGCAGGTGCCGGTCTCGATGACGCTGCAGCTGTTCGCCAGCGAGCCTGACATCGTCAACCCGATCTGCGTGGCCTGGGACCACCGCGGTCGCGCGTTCGTGATCGAGACGATCGACTACCCGAACAACCTGCAGCGGGGCGAGCACGGCCACGACCGCATCACCATCTGCGAGGACACCGACGGCGACGGACGCGCCGACCGGTTCACGCGGTTCGCCGACCAGCTGTCGATTCCGACCTCGCTGTGCTTCGCCGAGGGCGGCGTGCTGTGCACCAACGGCCGCGACCTGCTGTTCCTGCAGGACACCGACGGAGACGACCGCGCCGACGTGCGCGAGGTGCTGTTCTCGGGCTTCCACATGGGCGACACCCACGCCGGCGTGTCGAACCTGCGCTACGGCTTCGACGGCTGGATCTACGCGACGGTCGGCTACTCGGGCTTCACCGGCGAGGTCGGCGGCGTGCCGCACGACTTCTCGCAGGCGGTGTTCCGGTTCTTGCCGGACGGCTCGGCGCTGGAGGTGCTGCAGGGCACCACCAACAACACCTGGGGGCTCGGCTTCACCGAGTCGTTCGACGTGCTCGGTTCGACCGCCAACGGCAACCCGAGCTTCTACCTGAGCCATGCGCGCAAGGCCTACGAGCGCTGCGACCTGGAGCAGCCGCGCACGCCGCCGGCCGATCGCAACCCGAAGTTCTTCCCGTCGTCCCAGGACATCCGCCAGGTCGACCAGTTCGATCGCTTCACGGCCGGCGCGGGGCACGCGTTCTACACCGCGCGGCGGCTGCCGGACGAATACCACGACCGGGTGGCGTTCGTCTGCGGCCCGACCGGCAAGCTGGTCGGCAGCTTCACGGTCGAGCGGCGCGGCGCGGGCTTCCGCGCCGAGCTGTCGCCGAACAACCTGTTCTGTTCTGCCGACGCGTGGTCGAGTCCGGTCTGCGCCGAGGTCGGCCCGGACGGCGCGGTGTGGATCTGCGACTGGTACAACCTGATCATCCAGCACAACCCGACGCCGAGCGTGCGCTCGGCCGGGATCGCGGCGAAGACCGGCCGGGGCAACGCCTACGAGACGCCGCTGCGCGACAAGCAGCACGGCCGCATCTGGCGGGTGTTCCCGACCGGCAGCGCCGACGACGAGGCGCCGCAGCTCGACCCCGACGACCCGGCGACGCTGCTCGCCGGCCTGTCGCACGACAACCTGCTGTGGCGGCTGCACGCGCAGCGGCTGCTGTTCGAGTTCGGCGACGACGTCAGCGAGCAGCTCGAACCGCTGGTCGCGGCTGGCGGCACGGCGGCGCCGCACGCGCTGCAGCTGCTGGCGCAGCTGCAGCTGCAGTCACCGGCCGTCGTCGAGGCGGCGCTGCGCAGCCGCAGCGAGGCGGTGCGCCGCACGGCGATCGCGCTCGCCGACGTCGACGCGATCAAGCGCCGTTACGTGCGTGACGGCACCATCGACGCGCAAGGCCGCGAACTCGCCGAGGTGCTGGTGGCGCTGACGATGGCGGCGGCCGATCCGGAGATCGGCGCGGCGATCTACCAGGTCGGCAAGCGCGGCGGCGATGCCCTGCTCGACGAGACCGCGATGCGCGACGCCTGGAACATGGCGGCCAACCGGCAGGCGGTGACGGTGCTGGCGGCGGCCGAGGTCGACGGGGTGACGTTCGCCGAGCCGGCGCCACCGACCAACCTGCTGCCCAACCCGGGCTTCGAGCAGGTCGTCGACGGCGCGCCGGCCGCCTGGACCGACCTGCGTCGCTACAGCGGTGCCGCGCCCGAACGGGTGACGGTGCGTTCGAGTGATCACGGGCGCAACGGCGGCCGCTGCCTCGAACTGCGCTGCGACGCGTTCATCGACGCGGGCCTTGCGTGCACGGTCGAGGTCGAGCCGGGCACGCGCTACCGGCTGAGCGCGTGGCTGCGCACCGAGGGCGCGACGCCGCGCGGCAACGCGCCGGGCATGATGATCAACGTGCACGGCGGCCCGCACAGCGCCGGCCTGAAGGGCGACCAGGACTGGACCGAGCTGACGGTCGAGTTCGAGGCGACGCGGAGGCGCCACGTCGTGCACTGTCTGTTCGGTGGCTACGGCGGCGCCCGGGGCACGGCGTTCTACGACGACGTCTCGCTGGTCGCGATCGGCAACCAGAACACGTTCGCCGGCGCGCTGCGCGCGCTGCACCAGGGGGACCTCGGCGACCGGCCGGCCGAGCCGATCGTGCGGCAGCACCAGCCCGATCCGGCGGTGCACGCGCGCGGCAAGCAGGTGTTCCAGCGGACCTGCATCGCGTGCCACGGCGTCGACGGCCGCGGCGTGCCCGGCACGTTCCCGCCGCTCGACGGCTCGAGCTTTGTGACCGGCGATCCGGCGGTCGCCGCGCGCATCGTGCTGCACGGCCTGATGGGCCCGGTCGAGGTCGCCGGCAAGCGCTACCAGAACGTGATGGCGCCGCTCGGCCCGACCCTCGACGACCAGCAGGTCGCCGACGTGCTGACGCTGGTGCGGCAGAGCTGGAGCAACGACGCGGCGCCGGTGGCTGCCGACGCGGTGCGCCGCGTGCGCGAGCAGCACCAGGACCGCGTGCAGATGTGGACCGCCGCCGAGCTGGCGCGCTGATTCTCAGGACCTTCCTTCGTTCGTCGCAACCGACCCATGACCAAGTTCCGCGCCGCCCTCGTCGGCCTCGGCTTCGGCGCCGAGTTCCTGCCGATCTACCAGCGCCACCCCAACGCCGAGCTGTTCGCGATCTGCCAGCGCAACCGCGAATCGCTCGACCAGCTCGGCGACGCGTTCGGCATCGAGCGCCGCTACACCGACTACGCGGACCTGCTGAAGGATCCGGACGTCGACTTCGTGCACATCAACACGCCGATCCCCGACCACGCCGAGATGTCGATCGCGGCGCTCGAGGCCGGCAAGCACGTCGCCTGCACCGTGCCGATGGCGACCAGCGTCGAGGACTGTCGGCGCATCGTCGAGCTGTGCGAACGCACCGGGCTCAAGTACATGATGATGGAGACCGTCGTCTTCTCGCGCGAGTTCCTCTACGTGAAGGAGCTCTACGAGAACGGCGACCTCGGCAAGCTGCAGTTCTTGCAGGCGAGCCACCAGCAGGACATGGACGGTTGGCCGGGCTATTGGCCGGGGCTGCCGCCGATGCACTATGCGACGCACTGCGTCGGTCCGATGCTCGGCCTGCCCAAGAAGGACGCCGAGTACGTGTCGTGCTTCGGGTCCGGCACGATCCGCGAGGAGATGATCGGCATCTACGGCTCGCCGTTCGCGGTCGAGACCGCGCACATCAAGCTCAAGGACAGCGACCTGTCGGCGCGCATCGTGCGTTCGCTGTTCGACACCGCGCGCCAGTACCGCGAGAGCATCGACGTCTACGGCAGCAAGCAGGCGTTCGAATGGCCGCTGATCGAGGGCGAGCAGGCGGTGCTGCACACGGCCAAGAAGCCCGAGCACGAAATCCCGGCGCGCGTCGACGTGCCCGACTACGCGCACCTGCTGCCCGCTGGCGTGCGCGACTTCACGACCAAGGGCGTCTACGACCTCGCGGGCAACGAGCACCTGTCGTTCACGCAGGGAGGCGGCCACGGCGGCAGCCACCCGCACCTGGTGCACGAGTTCCTGTCGGCGCTGGTCGAGGACCGCGACCCGTGGCCGAACGCCAGGCAGTCGGCCAACTGGACCTGCGTCGGCATCCTGGCGCACGAGTCGGCGATGGCGGGCGGCGTGCGCAAGGACCTGCCGTCATGGAGCCTGAGCTGAACGCATGCACGACCGTCTCGGCTTCAGCTTCCTCTACTTCGCGCCGCGCATCACGGCGGTGCACGAGCCGTGGTTCGGCCGACTGCGCGCGCACGGCTACGCCTGCGCCGAGCTGCCGATCGTCGACGCGTGCGACGACGAGATCGGCTGGCTGCGGCAGGTCTGCGAACGCGAGGGCCTGGCCCGCACCGCGGTCGGCTTCGCGGTGCCGGGCGCCAACCCGGTGTCGGCCGACTCCGCCGAACGGCAGGCGGCGGTCCGGCACCTGCAGCGTCTCTGTGAGAAGGCGCAGGCGCTCGGCGCCGAGGTCCTGGCCGGCCCGCTGCACTCGGCCTACGGGGTGTGGACCGAGCAGCCGCCGAGCAGCGACGAGGTGTCGCGCTGCGTCGACGTGCTGCAGCAGGCCGCCGAACACGCGCGCCGTCATGGCGTGACGCTGGCGATCGAGCCGCTGAACCGCTTCGAGAGCTACTTCCTGAACACCGCGGCCGACTGCGACGAGCTGGTCCGCGCCGTCGGCCACCCCAACGTCGTCGGCGCGCTCGACACGCACCATGCGCACCTCGAAGAGGGCGACCTGTGCGCTGCGATCCGGTCGAGTCGGACCACGCTCGGCCACGTGCAGCTGTCCGAGAACCACCGGGGAACGCCCGGAACGGGGCAGGTTCGGTTCGGCGAGGTCCTGATGGCGCTCGACGAAATCGGGTACCAGGGATGGCTCATCGTCGAGGCGTTCTCGCGTCAGGACCCCGGATTCGGTTCGATGTTGCGGATCTGGCGGGCGCTCGACTCCGGTCCCGAGTCGGTGCTCGCCGCTGGTGCTCGGTTGCTGTCCACTGGCGGCTGAGCCAAAGCCCGGGCCCGGATGGGCCGCACCCGTCTCTCTCCCCGTCGGAACCCATGAACGACCGCAACGAGAAGCTCGTCTTCTGGGGCTGCTTCATCGCCCTCATCACCACGTCCTTTGCGTTCATCACGAGGGCGTTCCTCGTCAACATCCCCGACCTGTGGCCGGCCGAGTTCGGACTCGACCGCGTCCAGGGCCAGGAGCTGTTCGGCGCCGGCATCTGGCCGTTCGCGATCAGCATCATCCTGTTCAGCCTGATCGTCGACCGGATCGGCTACCGCGCCGCGATGCTGTTCAGCTTCGTGTGCTACGCGATCTATGCGGTACTGGCGCTGCAGGCGTACTCGATCGTCAACGCCGAAGGCCTCGCGGAGGCGGAGCTCGCGCAGGCGCGCCAGGACGCGTTCGGCTACCTCTACTGGGGCTCGGTCGTGCTCGGCCTCGGCAACGGCACGGTGGAGGCGTTCATCAACCCGGTCGTCGCGACGATGTTCAGCCGCGAGAAGACCAAGTGGCTCAACATCCTGCACGCTGGCTGGCCGGGTGGCCTGGTGCTCGGTGGCATCCTGACGATGCTGCTCGGGGCGCAGGCCGCCGAGGACTGGCGCGTGTTGGTCTACGTGATCGCGCTGCCGGCGGTCGTCTACCTGCTGATGCTGCTGTTCGTGCGCTTCCCGGTCAACGAACGGGTCGCAGCGGGGGCCTCCTACCGCGAGATGCTGGCCGAGTTCGGCGTCATCGGCGCGGCGATCGCGGGCTTCTTGATCGTCAAGCAGCTCGGTCTGGCGCTGGGCTGGTCCGACCTCGTCGTCTACATCCTGCTCGCGGTGCTGGTGGTCGGCTACGGCGTCTACTGCCGCGCGCTGGGCAGGCCGCTGATGATCTTCCTGTGCATCGTGATGATGCCGCTGGCGACAACCGAGCTCGGCACCGACGGTGCCATCACCGGCATCATGGAGGAGCCGTTGAAGCAGGCCGGCTCGAACCCGCTGTGGGTCCTGATCTACACCTCGGCGATCATGTGTGTGCTGCGCTTCTTCGCGGGCGCGATCGTGCACAAGATCAGCCCACTGGGTCTGCTCGCGGCGAGTGCTGCGATCGCCTCGGCCGGCCTGCTGGCGCTGTCGGTCAGCGAAGGTCTGTTCGTGATCTTCGCGGCGGCGACCCTCTACGGCGTCGGCAAGACGTTCTTCTGGCCGACCACGCTCGGCGTGGTGTCCGAGCAGTTCCCGAAGGGCGGCGCGTTGACGCTCAACGCGATCGCCGGCATCGGCATGCTGACGGTCGGCATCATCGGCGGCCCGCTGATCGGCGAGATGCAGGAGAACAGCGCCAAGGCAGCCCTGCAGGACCAGCTGCCGGGCGTCTACGAGAAGGTCTCGAAGGACGACACCTACTTCCTCGGTGGCTACACGGCGGTCGACATGGCCGCCGTCGAGGCGCTGCCGAACGCGGAAGAGGTCGGCGAGATCGTCGAGGACGCCAAGCAGGGGGCGTTGGCGAGCATCACGGTGTTCCCGCTGTTCATGCTGGCCTGCTACATCGCGATGATCCTGTACTTCCGCAGCCGTGGTGGTTACCGGCCGGTCGAGTTGCGGGGGCAGGACCACGCCGACGAGGAGCACCCGGCAACCGAAGCCTGACCAACTGATCACTTGGCTGTTGGTCCCGCGGATTCGCTGCCACCGCCAGCGAATGCGGGCCCGGTGTCGTGGCGCATCGCCACGACACCGCATGACCTTCGAGCCACCCCGTTGTCCGCACCAGGACTGCTCCGCCTTCACGACCCCGCCCCGGCGATTCGCCCGCTGGGGTTCGTTCCGCGCCGCCTGCCGCACCGCGCCGGAGCAGCGCTATCGCTGCCCCGCCTGCCGTAGAACGTTCTCACGCCAGACGTTCCGTCACGACTACCGCGACCGCAGGCCCGCTACCAACGCCCGCCTGTTCGACCTGCTGACGAGCGGCATCGGCCTGCGCCAGGCGGGGCGCCTGCTCGAGCTGTCGTGCTCCGGGGTGCAGCGCAAGATGCGCAAGATCGCCCGCACCTGCGCGGGCCTGCACCGCAACCTCTCGCAGCGCCTGCCGTCGGGCGGCGACTACGTGCTCGACGAGGAGGAGACGTACGAAGGCTCGTCGATCCGCACCCTGACGGTGCCGATCCTGATCGAGCGGAAGTCGTGGTTCCTGGTCGCAGCCGACACGGCGCCGATCCGCCGGCTCGCCCGACGCGGCACGACCCGGCGGGCATGGCAGGACGCCCACGAACAGCAGCACGGCCGCCGGCCCGACCGCAGCCGCGAGTGCGTCGAAGGCGTGCTGCGCGAGCTCGACCGGCGGTGCACCGGACGGCTCGGGCTACACACCGACAAGAAGGCGAGTTACGCGAGGTCGTGCAAGAAGGTGTTCGGCGACCGCGCCACCCACACGACCACGGCCGGCACCGAGGCGCGCACGATCCGCAACCCGCTGTTCCCGATCAACGCGACGATCGCGATGTCGCGCGACAACTGCGGCCGCCTGCGGCGCAAGTCGTGGCTGGTGTCCAAGGCCGCACGCTGGCTCAAGGCGCAGCTCGACCTGTTCGCCGTCTACCGCAACTACGTGCGCAAGCGATTCAACCGCGACCATCCGATGCTGGCGTCCGCGGTCGTGCTCGGGTTGCTGCCGCGCCGGCTGCGGTCGGTCGAGGTGCTGCGCTGGCAGCAGGACTGGGGTCCGCGCAGCATCCATCCGATGAGCCTGAGCGGGACGCGATCGGTTTGAATGCGGACCAATCTACGCCTCCGCGTGCCACTCGTGCGAGGGCACCAACAGCCAAGTGATCAGCTGCCCTACTCGCCGCCGTCGAAGCCCTCGGGCAGCTTCTGCGCCAGCACCCACTCCTTCCACTCCGCCTCGACCTCGTCGATGTCGATGCCCTTGAAAGCGCGCTCGGTGCAGTCCTCGATGTTGCTGTCGTCCTTCACCAGCTTGATGAAGGTCGGGATGATCTTGCGGTACTTCTTGTTCTTGTGCTCCATCAAGAAGTGGCACATGGCCCAGCCCTGCGCGTAGCAGAGGCCCGGTCGGCTGTAGTAGTCCCGCTGGCTGTAGCGGATGATCTGCTTCCACGGGACGTGCTGGTTCTGCTTCACCGCGGCCCAGATCGTCGGCAGGCGCTCCTGGTTGAGCGAGCCGAGCTTGACCTTGGCCTTGCGGCTCTTGGCGTCGTAGGGCGGAACCGCGCAGTAGAAGTAGTCGCCCATGCCTTCGTTGATCCACGACGGCAGCTGGATCTGCGACACGACGTACCAGTGGAAGTACTGGTGCCAGCCCTCGTGCGACATGACCCCGAGGAAGTCCATCGGCTTGTTGAGCAGCTCTTCGAGGCGCTCGCGCCGGGTCTTCTTCTTGCCGGTCTCCGGCGCCTCCTTCTTCTCGTCCTGCCAGACGCCGGTGTCGAAGCCGACCAGTTCGCGGTTGGGCGCCGACATGTAGTAGGCCATCGTGCCGCCGCCGACGCCGCTGTAGCGCTGGAAGCTCTCGCGGTCCTTGAACAGCTTGACCGGCTTCTTGATGAAGCCGTCCTTACCCGGCGGGAACGTCTTGCGGTAGAGCTTGAACATCTGCTCCATGTGCTCCGCGAGGCGCTCGGCCTTCTCCTTGCCGACCTGCGACTGGATCTGGTAATGGCGGCTCTCGTGAACGATCCAGCCCTCGGCCCACCGGGACTTGGAGGTCCACTTGCCGGGGTGGATGCGGTCGGCCTGCGCGGTCGCGTGCGCCGAGGTGAAGGCCAGCGAGATCGCTGCGGCCGTCAGGGTGAGGAAGTGCCGGATATTCGTGCTCATCAATGAGGGTGGGCACCGTGGCGCCCGAAGTCTGATTCTCCAGGCGAGCAGGCTAGCGGCCGTTGTGCGCACGCAAAGCCCCCGCTGGGGGGAAGATGTGTGAAGGTTCCGTACCGGCCTGGGCCGAGGCCGTGGGGGCGGACCGTCACGATCGGCGACGTGGCCGGTCGGGGCGGCGATCTGTCGGGATTGCGCGGCTGCGAGGCGCACAACGGTCGGCTCGACGCGGTCGACCGGTAGTCGGATCCCGGCGGTCCTGCCGGTCGCCTCGCGCCGGATCACGCCGGGGATCTGCACCGCCGGGGATCTGCCGGGTTGGGCGGCAAGTGGCCGATCGCGCCGGGCGGTCGACAGCGGAGCTCCGCCATTTGCAGGACGCCCGGCTTACGTATCGTGGCCGGCGATGCCGCACGTCGCCTTCGTCCCGCTGGTCGGCGCACGCGTTCACCAAGAACGTGTGCTGGAGCTGGGCATGTCGCTGCCGGGCTTCCGGCAGCGCGGCCGCGCGATCGGTGGCCTGCCGGCGCTGGGGCTGTTGACGCTCGCCGGCATGACGCCGGGCGAGTGGGGGCGCAGCTGGCACGAGCTGCAGGGCGACGCGCGGACGGTCGTCGACGAGCTCGTCCTGCAGCGGCCGACGTTCGTGGCGATCTCGGCGCTGACGGCGTCGGTCGACGAGGCCTATGCGCTGTGTGCGCAGCTGCGCGACGAAGGCATCCCGGTCGTGGTCGGCGGCCTGCACGCGACAGCACTGCCGGACGAGGTGCTGCAGCACGCCGACGCGGTGTGCGTCGGCGAAGGCGAGCCGGTGTGGCTTCGGATCTTGCGCGACGCCCAGAACGGCCAGCTGCACGGCCGCTACCAGGCGGACCGCGCGTTCGACCTCAGAGACGCACCGCTGCCGGCGTTCGAGCTGCTCGGCGAGGGCGTGCGGCCGCGCTACACGCTGCAGACCGCACGCGGCTGCCCGTTCGCCTGCGAGTTCTGCGCGGCGAGCCGGCTGCTCGGGCCGTTCCGGCAGAAGCCGCTGCCGCGCATCGAAGCCGAGCTCGACGCGATCACGCGGCGCGAGGCCCGGCCGCTGATCGAGCTCGCCGACGACAACACGTTCGCCGGTCGCGATGCGCCGTGGCTGCCGGCGTTCGCGCAAGTCCAGGCGCGCTGGTTCACCGAGAGCGACTGGCGCATCGGCGAACGGCCCGAGCTGCTCGCGCAGCTGCGCGCGTCGGGCTGCCGCCAGGTGCTGGTCGGGATCGAGTCACTGGTGTTCCGGCATCCCGGCATGGGCAAGAAGGAGGACCGGCTCGATCGCATGCTCTCTGCGGTCGACGCGATCCAGGCGGCCGGCATCGTCGTCAACGGCTGCTTCGTGCTCGGCGCGGACGGCGAGACCGACGAGTCGGCCGGGCGGCTGGCGGAGTTCCTCTGCGACAGCCCGTTCGCCGAGGTGCAGGTGACGCTGCAGACGCCGTTCCCGGGCGCGCCGCTGCGCGAGCGGCTGCATGGCGAGGGGCGGCTGCGCGCGGCCGCGCCGTGGTCGAGCCACACGCTGTTCGACGTCTGCTTCGAGCCCGACCGGATGTCGGTGACGCAGCTCGAGGCGGCGTTCGAGGCGGTGCTGCGGCGCGTGTTCTCGGCAGAGCAGACCGAGCAGCGCGCGCGGCTGCGCCGGTCGGTGTGGCGGCGGGCGCGGGAGGTGCGCGCATGAACCTGTTGGACTGTGTGAGGTTCCTGGTTGGCGATGCTGGCGCGATCCGGCGCATCGCCGCCTGCCGCGCGTCGGTCTGGGTCGGCCTCGTCTTTGTGCTGATGGCGTCGCTGGCGCGCGAGTACGACCAGGAGGACCTGGTGCACGAGCCGTGGCGGCTGCTGGCCTCGCCCGGCGCGTCGTTGCTGGTGGCGTCGGTCCTGTACGCGTTCGTGCGGGGGGGCGGCAAGGGGGAGCGGACCAAGGAGCCCTTCGCTGTCGGCTGGCGCCGGTTCGTCGCGCTGTTCTGGATGACCGGGCCGCTCGCGTGGATCTATGCGGTCCCGTACGAGCGGTTCCTCGAGACGCAGCAGGCCGTCGCCGCGAACCTGTGGTCGCTCGGTCTCGTGGCGACCTGGCGCGTGCTGCTGATCATCCGGGTGGTCAGCGTCGTGCACGACGTGCCCTTCCGCCGCGCGGCAGGGGTGGTCCTGCTGGTCGCCGACGTGGTCGCGCTGGCCCTGATCCAGCTGCTGCCGTTCCCGATCATCGTGGTCATGGGCGGCGCGCAGGATCCGGCGACCGAGACCATCCGCGGAACGGCGTGCGCCGTGCTCGGGTGGGGCGTCGTCACGCTGCCGGTCTGGTTCGGCATGACGATCTTTGCGCGTATCGAAGCTCGCAAGCAGGGGGGCTGGCGCGACGGACCCGCGCTCGAGCCGACGCGCGCGGTGCATGTGTCGATCTGGCTGCTCGCGGCGCTCCTGCTGGCGGCGTCGGGGCCCGCCGTTGGGGCCGCGCAGCATCGTCAGGTGGAGCGTGCAGAGCAGCGGCGCGCCCGGGTCTCGGCTGTGTGGGCTGCGATCGAGGCGTTGCCTCCCCCGAATCCTGCGGGGGAGCTGTCCGCATCGGAGCGGCAGCTATGCAAGCAGCTGCAGGAGGCAGTAGGGGCTCTGGATCGCGACACCATCGAGCGTATGGCGGCAGCGGACACGATCCAGATCGCGGCCGCCGTCTTGCTGCGTCCGGGGTTGGGGGACCCGGTGAAGCCTGTGCTGCGTCAGCTGCTAGACGGGCACGGCCACCCACGCCGATTCCGACTACCGGAGCAAGCCCTGGACGAATGGGTGCGGCTGTTCCGCCACTGAGCTAGTCGTCGGACGTCGGCATCGAGCACCCGCTCGGCGCGTCGTCCGTGCCGCAGGTCGGCTTGCAGCCGCCCTTCGGTTCGCTCGACTCCGTGTCCTTCTTGGCGTCCTCGGCGTAGCTCGACGAACGGTAGTCGGTCTCGTAGAAGCCCGAACCCTTGAAGATCACGCCGGCGCCGGTGCCGATCAGCCGCTCGAGCTTGTTCTTCTTGCACTGCGGACACTTCTTCAGCGGGTCCGCACTCATGCTCTGGAACTCTTCGAAGCGGTGTCCGCAGCTGCTGCAGGCGTAGTCGTAGGTCGGCATCACTCGGCTCCTATTCGCCGGCCTTGGGGCCGGCGACGATCACCCTGCTGTGGCGCACGACGTGCTCGCCGAGCATGTAGCCGGTCTGCATGACGCGCAGGACCTGGTTCTCGGGCACGTCGGCGTTCGGCTCCTTGCCGAGCGCCTCGTGGCGGGCCGGGTCGAACGGCTGGCCCTCGGCCGGGATCTCCTTGAGCCCGTGGCGCTCGAGCGCGCCGCTGAGCATCGTGCGCACCATGCGCACGCCCTCGACCAGCGCGTCGACGTCGCCGGCCTGGCCCGCGGCCGAGCCGTCGGCGGCCTCGCCGTCGTAGCTCTGCAGCGCCAGCCCGAACGTGTCGAGCACCGGCAGCAGCTCCTGGGTCAGGCCTTCGAGCGTGCGCCGACGGCCGTCCTCGAGCTCCTGGCGCTGGCGGCGCAGGATGTTCTGGGTGTCGGCCATCGCGCGCTGCAGCTTGGCTTCGAGCTGGTCGCGCTCCTCGCGCAGCTTCGTCATCTCGGCTTCGTGCGCAGGGATCTCGACGGTCGGCTCGTCGCCGCCCGCGTCGGGGCCGGCGCCTTGGTTCTGCTCGTCGAGGTCCTTGGGGTCTTCCGTCGAATCTGTCACGTTCGGCTCCTGATCGCTCACGAGAAGATGTCCTTCACCTTCTCGAAGATCGTCTTCTTCTGGTCCTTCTTGGGCTTCTTGCCGGTCTCGAGCTCGTCGAACTTGTCGAGCAGCTCACGTTGTTCGGCGGTGATCTTGGCGGGCACGTCGACCTGGATCTGCACCACCAGGTTGCCGCGGCCGTAGCCGTCGGGGCGGGGCAGGCCGTGGTTGCGAACGCGCAGCTTCTCGCCCGGCTGGGTGCCGGACGGGATCTTCATCATCACCTGTTCGCCGGTGATGGTCGGGATCTCGACCTCGTCGCCGATGACCGCCTGGCGGAACGAGATCCGCGTCTGCATCAGCAGGTCGTCGCCGTAGCGCGTGAACACCGGGTGTTCCTTGACGTGCAGCACGACGATCAGGTCGCCGGGCGGCGCGCCACCCTCGCCGGGTTCGCCCTGGCCGGGGATGCGCTCGGCGTGGCCGTTCTCGATGCCGGCCGGGATGGTGATGTTGACCGGCGACGTCTTCGGCACCGCGCCGCGTCCCTTGCACTTGGTGCAGGGCGTCTCGATCATCTCGCCCTGACCCTGGCAGGTCGGGCAGGTCTGGCGCAGCTGGAAGAACCCCTGCGAACGCACGACCTGGCCGTGGCCCTCGCAGGTCTGGCAGGTCTTCTTGCTGGTGCCGGGCTTGGCGCCGGAGCCGGCGCAGGTGCCGCAGGCCTCGGCGCGCTTCAGCTCGATGGTCTTCTTGACGCCGGTGGCGACCTCTTCGAGGGTCAGCTCCAGGTCGACCTTGAGGCTGGCGCCGCGCCGGCCGCGACCGCGCCGGCCGCCGCCGAACAGCTGGTCGAAGAAGCCGCCGCCACCGCCGCCGCCGAACATGTCGCCGAACGCGGCGAAGATGTCCTCGGCCGATGAGAAGCCGGCGCCGCCACCGCCGCCCGCGCCGTCGACGCCGGCGTGGCCGAACTGGTCGTAGCGCTGCCGCTTCTGCGCGTCGCTGAGCACTGCGTAGGCCTCGGCGGCCTCCTTGAAGCGCTTCTCGGCCGCTTCGTCCCCCGGGTTCTTGTCCGGGTGGTTGGCGATCGCGAGCTTGCGATAGGCCTTCTTGATCGTGTCGTCGTCGGCCGATCGGTCGACGCCGAGGATCTCGTAGTAGTCGCGCTTCGTACTCATGCGGCGTCGTGCGGTGGAAGGTCGGTCCCGTCCCGCGGCGGCTGCTGCGGGACGGGTGGGCGAGCACCTTAGTGGCTGCTGCCGTCGACCGCCTTCTTGTCGTCTTCGATGCTGGTGACCATCGTGTTGGTCGTCAGCATCAGGCCCGAGATGCTCGCGGCGTTCTGCAGCGCCGAGCGCACGACCTTGCACGGGTCGACGACGCCGGCCTTGAACATGTCGGTCCAGGTGCCGGTCAGCGCGTTGAAGCCCTCGTTGGCCTTCTTGTCCTGCGCCTCGTCGACGACGACCGAGCCGTCCTCACCGGCGTTCTCGGCGATCTGGCGCATCGGCGCCTCGCAGGCGCGCTTGATGATCTCGATGCCGAACTGCTCGTCGCCCTTCGCCTTGAGGCTGTCGAGCACCTTGCTGGCACGGAGCAGGGCGGTGCCACCGCCGGGCACGATGCCCTCTTCGACGGCGGCGCGGGTCGCGTTGAGGGCGTCCTCGATGCGCTGCTTCTTCTGCTTCATGTCGGCTTCGGTCATCGCGCCGGCGCGGATGATCGCGACGCCACCGGTCAGCTTGGCGAGGCGCTCCTGGAGCTTCTCGCGGTCGTAGTCCGAGGTCGTCTTCTCGATCTGGCTGCGGATGCTGTCGGCGCGCGCCGTGATGTCCTTCTTCTTGCCGGCGCCGCCGATGATGGTGGTGGCGTCCTTGCTGATCCGGATCTTCGCGGCGGTGCCGAGGTGGTCGACGGTGACCTTCTCGAGCTGGATGCCGAGGTCCTCGCTGATGCACTGACCGCCGGTCAGCACCGCCAGGTCCTGCAGCATCGCCTTGCGGCGGTCGCCGAAGCCCGGCGCCTTGACGGCGCAGACGTTCAGCACGCCCTTCAGGCGGTTGACGACCAGCGCGGCGAGCGCCTCCGACTCGACGTCCTCGGCGATGATGATCAGCGCCTTGCCGGTGCGCGAGACGCCCTCGAGCAGCGGGATCAGCTCCCGCACGTTCGAGATCTTCTTCTCGTGGACCAGCACGAGGGCGTCCTCGAACGAGGCCTCCATCGTCTTCGGGTCGGTGATGAAGTAGGGCGAGATGTAGCCCTTGTCGAACTGCATGCCGTCGACGTGCTCGAGCTCGGTCTGGAAGCTCTTGCCCTCTTCGACGGTGACGACGCCCTCGGCGCCGACCAGCGTCATCGCCTCGGCGAGCATCTCGCCGATCTCGGTGTCGTTGTTGGCGGAGATCGCGCCGACCTGGGCGATCTGCTCCTTCTTCTTGTTGTCGACCTTCTTCGCCATCGACTGCAGCTCGGCGACGACGGCCGCGACGGCGGTGTCGATGCCGTTGCGCAGGCTGTTCGGGTCGACGCCCGAGGTCAGGTAGCGCTGGCCGATCGTCAGGATCGCCTCGGCGAGCACGGTCGCCGTGGTGGTGCCGTCACCGGCGACGTCGTTGGTCTTGCTGGCGACCTCGCGCACGAGCTTGGCGCCCATGTTCTCGAACGGGTCCTCGAGCTCGACCTCCTTGGCGACGGTGACGCCGTCCTTGGTGACCTGCGGGCCGCCGAAGGACTTCTCGATGATGACGTTCTTGCCGGCCGGGCCGAGGGTGACCTTGACCGCCTTGGCGAGCTTCTCGACGCCTGCGACGGCCTTACGGCGCGCGACGTCGTCGTACATGATCTGCTTGGCCATCTTGGATCAGCCCTCCACCTTGGCCAGGATCTCGCTCTCGCGAAGGATCTTGTAGTCGTCGCCGTCGACCTGCACGTCGCTGCCGGCGTACTTGCCGAACAGGACCACGTCGCCCTTCTTGACGTCGAGCTTGAGGCGCTTGCCGTCCTTGCCGAGGCGGCCTTCGCCGACCGCGGTCACCTTGCCGCGCTGCGGCTTTTCTTGGGCGCTGTCGGGCAGCAGGATGCCGCCGGCAGTCTTCTCTTCGGCGTCGAGCACCTTGAGCACGACGCGATCATCGAGGGGTCGCAGGGAAGCCATAATCAGTTACTCCGGATGTGTGTGTGTGGTTGTGTGCGTGAGGGGGTGGTGCGACTACATCTCGCCGTGCATGCCGGCGTCGTCGTCGCTCTCCTGGGCGTCGGTGACGACGCAGTCGGTGGTCAGCAGCAGCGACGCGATCGAGACCGCGTTCTGCAGGGCCGAGCGGGTGACCTTGGTCGGGTCGACCACGCCGGCGGCGAGCATGTCGCCGTACTCGCCCTTGAGGGCGTTGAAGCCGTGCGTCGGGCTCTTCTCGGCGAGCACGCGGCGGGCGACGACGGCGCCGTCGATGCCGGCGTTCTCGGCGATCGTGCGCACGGGCATCTGCACGACCTTCTTCATCAGGTCGACGCCGAACTGCTCGTCGCCGTCGAACTTGAGCTTGTCGAGCGCCTTGGCCGCCTTCAGCAGCGCGGTGCCGCCGCCCGGCAGGATGCCCTCGGCGATCGCCGCGCGGGTCGAGTGCATGGCGTCCTCGACGAGGTCCTTGCGCTCCTTCATCTCGGTCTCGGTGTGCGCGCCGACGCGGATCTCGGCGATGCCGCCGGTCAGCTTGGCCAGGCGCTCCTGCAGCTTCTCACGGTCGTAGTCCGACGTGGTCGCCTCGATCTCGCGCTGGATCTGGCCGGCGCGCGCCTTGATGGCGGCGGTGTTGGCCGAACCCTTCTGCACGATGGTCGTGTTGTCGCCGTCGATCAGCACCTTGCTGGCCTTGCCGAGCTGGCGCAGCTGCACCTTCTCGAGGTCGAGGCCGAGGTCCTTGAAGATCGCCTCGCCGCCGGTGAGGATCGCGATGTCCTGCAGCATGGCCTTGCGGCGGTCGCCGTAGCCCGGCGCCTTGACCGCGCAGACCTTGAGCACGCCGCGCAGCTTGTTGACGACCAGCGTCGCCAGCGCTTCGCCCTCGATGTCCTCGGCGATGATCAGCAGCGGCTTGTTCGACTCCTTGAGCTGCTCGAGCAGCGGCAGCAGCGGCCGGATGTTGGTCAGCTTGTCCTCGTGCACCAGCACCAGCGCGTCGCGCAGGTCGACGGTCATGTGCTCGTTGTCGGTGACGAAGTGCGGCGACAGGTAGCCGCGGTCGAACTGCATGCCCTCGACGACGTGCACCTCGGTCTCGAGGCCCTTGCCCTCCTCGACCGTGATGACGCCGTTCTCGCCGACCTTCTTCATGGCGTCGGCGAGGATCTTGCCGATCTCGGCGTCGTTGTTCGCCGAGATGGTCGCGACCTGGGCGATCGCCTTGTAGTCGTTGGCGGGGACCGGCTTGGCCATCTTCTGCATGGCCTTGACCAGTTCGTCGCTCGCGGCCTTGATGCCCTTGATCAGGTCGGCGTGGTTGGTGCCGGCCGTCAGGTAGCGCATGCCCTCATCGCAGATCGCGTGGGCGAGCAGGGTCGCGGTGGTGGTGCCGTCGCCGGCCGCGTCCGCGGTCTTGCTGGCCGCTTCCTTGACCAGCTTGGCGCCCATGTTCTCGTAGCGGTCCTCGAGTTCGATCTCCTCGGCGACGGTGACGCCGTCCTTGGTGACCTGCGGGCCGCCCCAGCCCTTGTCGAGCACGGCGTTACGGCCGCGGGGGCCCAGGGTGGAGACAACGGCCTTCGCCAGCTTGGCGACGCCACGAAGCACCGCTTCGCGGGCGTCGTTTTCGAACACGAGTTGTTTGACCATCACAACCTTGGGGAGGATTCTGGATACTTCAGGGGTTGGCAGTTCCCGCGCGCCGTTGCACGCGGTGACCCGACCTCGTCGTCGAGGCGGTCTGCATAGGAATGGCGCGCGCGAGAGCAAAGGTGGTGCCGATGATGAAGGCGTTGGCCGCGGATCTGCGCGGCGGGTTCGAAGTTGCTTCTGGCAAACGGTTTGAGGATTCGGCGAACGCAGCGGCCAGCAGCCGCGGCGCGCCGGCCGCGCGACAAACTGTCAGCCTGTCGGACCGACGTCGTCGGGCCTTGCGCCATTCTGGCAGGGGGGCGTGCGTGGCCGCGGCCCTGTTGCTGGCCGCGGCGCTGCCGGCGCAGGCGTCCCGCCAGCTCGAACTGGACCTGCGCAGCGGTCGCAAGCTGCTGGCCGAGCGGCTGATCGGCAGCCCGGAGTCGGGCTACGAGGCCCGCGTCGGGGGCCGCATGCAGAAGGTCGCGGCCAAGGACCTGCTGGCGGTCCGGCTCGGCCCGGCGACGGCGCCCGAACTGCTGCGCGTCGACCTGGTCGGCGGCGAACGGCTGTTCGGTGCGATCGCCGGCGGTGACGACAACGGCGACAACCTCGAACTGCTGTCGCCGGTGCTCGGCAAGCGCACGGTGCCGATCGACCGCATCGAGACGGTCGTGCATCCCGGCGTGCATCCCGGCGACCAGGTCGTGCCCGAGGGCGTCGACGAGGCGCTGTTCGTCGAGACCCAGCGCGGCTACGACCTGATCGCCGGCACGCTGTTCCGGTTCGGGCCGCAGGGCGTGCAGTTCCAGGCCGAGGGCCGGGAAGGCGCGCAGTGGTTCGCGCCGCGCAAGTTCTCGTCGCTGCGGTTGCGCGGCGGCCTTCTGCGCGAGCAGCCGGCCGGCTGCACGCTGCTGACCCGCAGCGGCGACCGCCTCGGCGTCGCGATCGGCCGCTGCAGCGAGGACGGCGTCGAGGTGACGTTCGAGGCCGGCGACACCGCGACGGTGCGCTGGCTCGACCTCGCCTGCCTGGTGTTCGAGCACGGCGTCACGCACCTGTCGTCGCTGACGCCGACCGAGGTGGTCGAGCGCGGCTTCGGCGGCGAGCCGGTGCTGCGCTGGCGGCGCGACCGCAGCGTCGTCGGCACCGAACTGCTGGCCCACAACCGCGCCTACGGCCGCGGCCTCGGCGTGCACAGCATGAGCCGGCTGACCTTCGCCGTGCCCGAGGGCGCGACGCACTTCCGTTCGGCGGTGGCCTTCGACGACTCGGTCAACGCGTTGCCGCTGCGCGCGCACGCGGTCGCGCGGGTGCTGCGCAACGGCAAGCAGGTGTTCGAGGTCGACGACCTGGCGGCCGGCCAGCCGCCGCGCGACGTCGGCATGCAGGTCGTCGAGCCCGGCGACACGATCACGCTCGAGGTCGACTACGGCGACGGCCGCGACCTCGGCGATCGGGTCGACTGGCTGATGCCGCTGTTCCTGATGCGCAGCGGGTCGTAGCGGTGACGCTGCCCGTCGTGCTCGCCACCGGCATGCTGCTCGCGCTGTGCGGGCTGGCCGCGGTGCGCACGGCGCCGGCGATCGCGCGCTGGCTGGCGCTGCTGGTCGTGCTCGCGTTCACGATCGTGGCCGGCATCTCCGACCGCACCGCCGAACGTCGCATCGAGCCGCGCGTCCAGCAGGTCGAACTCGCGGGCGAGCTCGCCGAGCACCGCGCCGCGATGCTGCGCGCCGCCGCCCGTTCGGGGCCGCGCAGCCAGGAGCTGCAGCTGCGCTGGCGCACGCGCGGTGCGGCGGCGGCGCCGGCGGCGGCGTTCGGCGCCGTAACCAGCCTGCCGGAAGCGATGCCGTTCGCCCCCGAGGACGTGCACATCCGCGCCGCGGCGCGGGTCGAAGCCGACCGGCCGGCGCTGCTCGAGATCGGCGTCGACGGCCTCGATCGCGACGTCCCCGCCGAACTGGTGGTGCGCGACCGCAACGGCGAGGTGCTGCGCGAGGCGGTCGTGATCGGGGCGACCGTTCGCAGCGTCACGTTCACGCCGATGCAGCCCGGCCGCTACGACGCCGTCCTCGAGGTCGTGGTCGGCGCGCACCGGGTGCAGGCGTCGGGCGGCTTCGACGTCGAGCCGCCGGCGGAGATCCTGGTCGTCGAGCCGACCGGCGTGCTCGCCGCCGCGCTGCGCGCGCAGGGCGAACGGGTGCGCGAGGCCGACCGCTGGCCGGCCGACTGGCGGCGTCACCGCCGGGTCGTGCTCGGCCAGGACCTGTCGGTCGCGCAGCAGCGGGAGCTGGTCGACGCGGTGCGCGACGGCGTCGGGCTGTTCGTGCTCGGCGCCGCGTTCGGACCCGACGGCGCGCCGCTGCGCGCCATCCTGCCGGTGCGGCCGCTGCCGCAGCAGCCCGACGAAGGCGATGGCGAGGGCCCGGGCGGTGGCGATCCGGAGCCGCGCCCCGAACCGCCCGAAGCGGGCGAGCCGTCGCCGCCGCCGCCGCCGCAGCCCGACAGGATCGGCGACACCGAGGGCGCGAGTCCGATCTCGGAGGAGCCGATCGAGGTCGACAAGCACGCGATCGCGATGGTGCTGGTGGTCGACCGCTCCGAGAGCATGGGCAACCGGCTCCCGGACGGCATGACCAAGATGAGCTACGCCAAGACCAGCGCGCTGCGCACCGCGCAGACGCTCGGCGAAGGCGACCGCGTCGGCCTGGTGACGTTCGGCGACCAGGGAGCGGCGCGCATCGAACTGCCGTTGACCGATGCGACCCGCAGCGCAGCGGTGCGGGCCGGCATCGAGAAGCTGGCCCACCAGAAGGAGTGGACGTTCTTGCTCAGCGGCCTGCGCAGCGCCCACGCGATGCTGCGCGACGAGCCGGCGGCGGTCAAACACGTGGTCGTGCTGACCGACGGCGAGTTCCAGATGGGGCAGGCGCTGCCGCTGCGGCGCGAGGCGCACCTGATGCGTTCGCGCAGCAAGATCACGGTGTCGATCATCTCGATCGTCGACGCGCAGACCGACCCGGACTTCAAGGCGAAGTCGCGCGAGATCGCGCACGACGGCGGTGGCGAGTTCATCGCGACCGGCAACGCCAGCACCGTGCCCGTGCTGGTCAGCGGCGAGGTGACGCGCGCGCTGTCGCGGGCCGGTCGCAAGCCCAACGTGCCGGGCGAGGATCCGGACCGGCCGGCGCCGCAGGAGGAGCCGCAGCCGGAGCCGCCGCCAGCAGAACAGCCGGAGCAGCCCGCGCCGACGGAGGCGCCGCGCGCCCTGCCGGTGTTCTCGGTGGTCGAGTCGCCGCTGCTGCAGCCCGAGCCGGCCGAGTGGCCGATGCTCGGTGCGGCCGTCGCGTGCGAGGCGCCGCTCGACAGCCGCGTGCTGCTGGTCGTCGGCGAGCAGGGCTGGCCGCTGCTGTCGTTCGCCAATCGGGGGCTCGGCCGCGTCGGCGCGTTCGCGGCGGACCTCGGCGGGGCGTCGGGGCGCGCGTTCCGCGAGGCCGACGCGTTCCCGGCGTGGATCGCGCAGTGGCTGCGGGCGACCGCGGCGGCCGAGCCGTCGGTCGAGGCCGAGGACCTGCGCTCGGACGGCGAGGTCCGGCCGCCAGCGCCGGTGCCCGACGACGTCGACTACCTGCGCGCGCTCGGCGGCGGCGCCCCGCGCACCGGCGACGAGCCGGCGCCGGCGCCGACCGCGGTGGTCGGCAGCGCCGTGGTCGAGCAGGTTTCGCGGCTGGCGCCCTGGCTGCTGCCGCTGCTGCTGCTGCTGGCGATCGCAGAACGCGTGGCGACGGCGCGTGCGCTGCGGCGCGGGCGCAGCTGATCGCGTATCGTCGCGCGCCCATGCCCTCCGTCTCCGATCGCGTCGCCGAGGCGCACCGGCGCCACTGGCGCACCAACGTTCGTCTCTCCCTGTCGCTGCTCGTGGTCTGGGCGGCGGTCTCGCTCGGCTGTGGCGTGCTGTTCGCCGACGCGCTCAACGCCTGCACCTTCCTCGGCTTCCCGCTCGGGTTCTGGTTCGCGCAGCAGGGTGCGATCGTGACGTTCGTCGTGCTGATCCTGATCTACGCGGTCGGCATGGCGCGGCTCGACCGGCGCCTGCAGCGCGAGCTGCAGCAGATCGAGCGGGAGTCCGACGCGTGAGCGTGCAGGGCTGGACGTTCCTGTTCGTCGCGTGCACGTTCGGGCTCTACCTGTTGCTGGCCTGGCGCGCGCGGGTGCGCGACACCCGCGGCTTCTTCGTCGCGGGCCGCGGCGTGCCGGCGATCGCCAACGGCATGGCGACCGCGGCCGACTGGATGTCGGCGGCGTCGTTCCTCGGCATGGCCGGCACGATCTCGATCCTCGGCTTCGCCGGCGGCGTCTACCTGATGGGCTGGACCGGCGGCTTCGTGCTGCTGGCGCTGCTGCTTGCGCCGTATTTACGCAAGTTTGGCCACTTCACGGTGCCGGACTTCGTCGGCGATCGCTTCGAGTCGCAGACCGCGAGGCTGGTCGCGCTGCTGTGTGCGCTGTTCATCAGCTTCACCTACGTCGCCGGCCAGATGCGCGGCGTCGGCATCGTGTTCGCGCGCTTCCTCGAGGTCGACGTCACCGTCGGGGTGTTGATCGGCATGGTGCTGGTGTTCGTCTACGCGACGCTCGGCGGCATGAAGGGCATCACCTACACGCAGGTCGCCCAGTACTGGGTGTTGATCTGCGCGTTCGTGGTGCCGGTCGCCGCGATCAGCTACCAGCTGACCGGCCACGCGGTGCCGCAGCTCGGCATGGGCGCGGAGCTGCAGACCTCGGGCGAACGGCTGCTTGCGACGCTCGATCGCATCCACGAGGACCTCGGCTTCTCGAGCTACACCGAGGCGTTCGAGGGCAGCTGGGACCGCGTCAACGTGTTCTGCACGACGCTGGCGCTGATGGCCGGGACCGCCGGCCTGCCGCACGTGATCGTGCGCTTCTACACCGTCAAGAACGTGCAGGCCGCGCGCTGGTCCGGCTTCTGGGCGCTGCTGTTCATCGCGATCCTCTACCTGTCGGCGCCGGCGACCGCCGCGTTCGCGCGCTACTACGTGTTCGAGAGCCTCAACGGCAAGACCGAGCAGCAGCTGCCGCAGTGGTTCGACACCTGGGAGCGCACCGGGCTGGTGATCTGGCTCGACGACGGCGACGGCAGGATGGCCTACCACGGCCCCGAGCAGGCCGCGCAGAACGAGCTGTTCCGCACCGGCAAGCTCTCGGCCGCCGAGATGGAGGCGTTCCAGGCCGCGCACGCGCGCTGGCTCGCGAACGAGCCGGGCGGCCGCGACGTGCGGCCGGAGCTGACCGCGCTCGGCAACGCCGGGCCCGACCGCGACATCCTGGTGCTGGCGCTGCCGGAGATGGCCAACCTGGCCGCGTGGATCATCGCGCTGGTCGCGGCCGGCGGCCTCGCCGCGGCGCTGTCGACGGCGTCGGGGCTGCTGCTGGTCATCAGCAGCAGCATCGCGCACGACCTCTACTACCGCACGCTGCGGCCGCAGGCCAACGAGAGCGAACGGCTGCGGCTGTCGCGCATCGCGATCGGCTTCGCCGTCGTCGTCGCCGGCCTGTTCGGCATCTACCCGCCGGGGTTCGTCGCCGAGGTGGTGGCGTTCGCGTTCGGCTTGGCGGCGTCGTCGTTCTTCCCGGTGCTGGTGCTCGGCATCTTCTCGGTGCGCGTTGGCACGGTGCCGGCGATCGCGGGCATGGTCGCCGGCATCGGCTTCACCGCCGGCTACATCCTGTCGACGGTCTACTTCGGGGCCGACCGCTGGTGCTTCGGCATCGGCCCGCAGGGCATCGGGGCGGTCGGCATGGTCGTCAACTTCGTCGTCGCCGGCGCGCTGACGCCGCTCTGTCGCGGGCCGTCGGCTGCGGCTCGCGAGATGGTCGCGCAGATTCGCGCGCCGGAGCAGGACGCGTGAGGGCCATGCCAGCGGCGGGTGCGCCGAACGCTTAGGGATTTCCCTGGGTCGCTCATGTTGCCGATCGCCGCGCGCCGATCAGGGGAGGGTCGCGCTCGCCACGCGGCTCCTCGCCATGAACTCCGCCACCTCGATCGGGATCTCCAGCAGCGCGTCGCCGATGGCGCGCGTCGGGCGCCTGACGCCCCTGCCGGGCGTCGCGCTGCGTAGCCATCCGGACCGCGCCCAGTTACGCCAGTTCCTGAAGGAGCTGCGGCTGCCGCTGGCGGCGGGCCAGGCGATGCTCGATCTGGTCGAGGAGGCCGACGTGCCGGAGGCCGTGCGCATGGCGATGAACGCGGTGCGCAACCACAACGAGTACCTGCAGCAGTTCGTCAGCGACTACGCCGAGTTCGGCCGGCTCGAGCAGGACGCGGTGCAGCCGTCGCCCGTCGAGGTGGCGCTGCGTGCGTGGTTGGAGCAGGCGCTGCGCGACGAGGCTGACCGGGCCACCGAACTCGGCCTCGAGGTCGCGGTGACCTACCGCAGCTTCCTGCCCGACCGGGTCGTGTTCGACGCGGTGCTGGTCCGGCGTGCGATCGCGGCGGTGCTGCACGTCGCGATGCAGCGCGCGCTGCCGGGCCGCTTCGACGTCCGGATCAGCTACGAGGAGGCGCCGGGAGGCGACCGGCCGGCACAGCTGGTCGTCGAGGTCGCCACCCACGGCGGCGGCTTCGCGGAGATCGAACTCGGCTACGTGTTCGCGCCGTTCCACGTGCGCGACGCGGCGGCGAGGCCGCTGCTCGGCCTGACGCTCGCGCAGCGCCTGACCGAACTGCTCGGCGGCGAACTGCGCGTCGAGTCGCCGGGACGTTCGGTGTGCAGCTACCGCCTTGCGCTGCGCGCCGAGCCGAGCGAACGGGCGGTCTGGATCGACCCGACTGGTGACGGTGGCCACCTCGGCCTGGTCCGGCCCGGCAAGGTGCTGGTGGTCGGCAGCTGCGAGCGCAGCTTCGAACGGTGCCGGACGGCGCTGCAGCACGCCGGCTACCAGGTCGAACGCGCCGAGCGCGAAGAGTTGGTGCTGCCGCGCATCGATCGCACGCCGAACCGCTGGTGCGCGATCGTCGTCGACACGACCTGCCGTGGCGAACGGCTGGCGGGCTTCGCCGGGGCGATCCGCGCGCTCGGCTTCGGCAACCGGCTGCTGTCGCTGTGCGACGACGAGGCCGTCGAAGCGCGCGCGAGCGGCGTCGACGAGGTGGTGCCGGCGCCGGGCGGCGCCATCGCGCAGCAGGCGCTGCTGGCGGCCCTGCAGGGAACCCTGCTGGGAACCCTGCTGGGACGCGCAGCTACAGCGACCGCAGGAACGCGACCAGCGCCTCCTGATCGCTCGCGCTGAGCGTCAGCGGCTTCATCTTGCGGTCGAGGTGGGCGTTGCGTTCGCCGCCGCGCGCGTAGAACGCGACCACCTCCTCGAGCGTGCGCAGCGACCCGTCGTGCATGTACGGCGCGGTCAGCCGCACCGAACGCAGCGTCGGCGTCTTCCAGCGACCGCGGTCGCGCTCGTCGTTGCTGATCGCCGCGCGGCCCGGCTCGGCCTTGCCGTCGACGACCCCGATGCCGGTGTTGTGGAAGCGCTCGTCGGTGAACAGCGGCGGCGTGTGGCACTTCCAGCAGCCGCCCTTGCTCTCGAAGATCCACTGGCCGTGGCGTTCCTGGGCGTTCATCGCGTCGACCTCGCCGCGCAGGAAGCGATCGTACGGCGCGTCGCCGGTGACGATGCCGCGCACGAACGTCGCCAGCGCGCGCTGCAGGCCCTGACGGTCGGCCTCGCCGGCGAACGCGGCGGCGAACGCCTTCTGGTAGCCGGCGTCCTGCTTGAGGCGCGCCAGCGCGTCGTCGACCGACGAGCCCATCTCACGCGGATCGGCGATCGGCTCGAGCACGAACGCCTCGAGGGTCGGCGAGCCGCCGTCCCAGCGCTGCAGCGGCGCGTAGCCGCGGTTGAACAGCGTCGGCGCGTGCCGCACCGCGACCTGGCCGGCGACACCCGGAGGCTTCGCCGCCGGATGCGCGAAGCCGGTCGCGGCAGGGTGGCAGGTCGCGCACGAGACCGAGCCGTCGCGGCTCAGGATGCCGTCGTGGAACAGCTTGCGCCCGAGCTCGAACATCGCCTCGGTCGGCTGGTAGCCGACCGGCTTCGGCATCGGCGGCAGGCCCTTCGGCGGTGCCGTCAGGAACGAGAACGACGGCGCCGGCGGCGCCGGCCGCGCGGGCGCCGGCTGGTCCTGGGCCAGGACGCAGCCGAGCGCGAACGGGATGCATGGCAGCGGACGGATCACGCCCGCATGCTACTGCTAGTGGGCGCGGAAGGTCATCTGGGTGGCAGAACGGTACGTCTGCCCCGGCTCGAGCACCGTGTCGGGGAAGTTCGCGTGGTGGATCGCGTCCGGATGGTGCTGGGTCTCGAGGCAGATCGCGCTGCGCTGCGGGTAGGTCCGGCCGCCCTTGCCGGTCTGGCCGAACAGGAAGTTGCCGGTGTAGACCTGCAGGCTCGGCTCGGTCGTCTCGATCACCATCGAGCGGCCGGTCGGCTTGTGCTGCAGTTCGGCGACGCGGCGCATCGTGCCGGCTTCGCCGTCGAGCACCAGGTTGTGGTCGTAGCCCGCGGCCGGCGTGTCGACCAGGTGTTCGATCATCAGGCCGAGCGCGGTCGGCTGCTGGAAGTCGAGCGGCGTGCCGAGCACCGGCGCGATCTCGCCGGTCGGGATCAGCGTCGCGTCGGTGGGGGTGTAGCGCGCGGCGTCGACCTGCAGCGTGTGGTCGAGCACCGTTGCCGAGCCGGCGCCGCCGAGGTTCCAGTAGGCGTGGTTGGTCAGGTTGACCGGCGTGCGCTTGTCGGTGCGCGCTTCGTAGTCGATGCGCAGCCGGTCGTCGGCGTGCAGCGTGTAGGTCACCGCGATCGACAGCTCACCGGGGTAGCCCTCTTCGCCGTCGGGGCTCGTGTAGGTGAACCGCAGCGCCGGCGCGCCGTCGGCCGTCCTCTGGCGTTCGGCGTTCCAGGTGACCTTGTCGAGGCTGCGCTCGGCGCCGCCGTGCAGGTGGTTGGGGCCGTTGTTCTTGGCCAGCACGTAGTCGTAGCCGTCGAGCGAGAACTCGCCGTTCGCGATCCGGTTGCAGACGCGGCCGGTGGTGCAGCCGAAGTACTGGTTGCGGTCCGACTGGTAGCCGGCCACGTCGTCGAAGCCGAGGATCACGTCGCCCAGGAAGCCGGCGCGGTCGGGGACCCGCACGGCGACCAGGGTCGCGCCGTGGTCGGTGACATCGACCTCGACGTTGCCGTTGCGCAGCGTCCAGAGCGTCGCGGGGCGACCCTCCGAGTTGCTGCCGAAGTGACGGGACGTGATGGCGTTCTCGGGGAGTTCGGGCATCGACGAGCAGGCGGCGAGGAGGGCCAACGCCGCGAGGGTGGGACGCGTCATAGCGACGCAGGCTAGCCCGCCGGCAGGGCCCATGCCAACGGCGCGTGGCCGTCGCGGCTGCGGGCCAAAAGAAAAGCCCCGCGGCCGTCTCGAGCCGCGGGGCTTCGTTCGTTCTGGTTCCCGACACCACACCGGGAACCACCCAAGTCTGCAACCATGCTCAGGAACGTGGGCACCAGGCCCCACGTTGCACCATGTCTCTACGGCTTCGACGGGGTTGGCGGCTCGTCCTTTCGCATTCCTCGGTGGAACGGCTCCTGCCGACTGCCGGGGACCTGATCACTTGGCTGTTGGTCCGCTGCGTGCCAAGGCAGCCACACCCCCCAGAGCCGCCGGCGAGGCCATGTTCGGGCCCTGCGGCGTCACCGGAGGGCCAGGCGGGGCGATTCCTCACGAAATGCGGACCAGAGTCCCGATCACCCTGCCACGGTCGCCGCGGCGACCAACAACCAAGTGGTCAGCTGCATCTGGTGCCGTGGGCCGTATCTGGGCGAGCCCGAAACGAAAAAGGCCCCGCGGCAGGACCGACTGCCGCGGGGCGAGGGCTCGACCTTGGCTCCCCCTCAGGAGCCACCCAAGGGATCGAGCAAGGGTGGTAACGCCGGAGCGGCCGCCGTGTTGCATGTCGCAGCGGTGTATCGGTCAAAAAACAAAGCCCCGCGGCTGTCCGACCGCGGGGCTTCGTGCCCGGTCGGCGCCTCGTCCCAAAGGCGCCGCGGTTTCCTCTCGGGGGCTCCCCCTCAGGAGCCGCGCATCTGCGATGCACGGGGAGGAACGTCGGGCCGGTTGGCGGCGTTGCAGCCGGGCCCGGATTCGCGGCACGGGGGTGGCCTCAGCGGCGGCGCTACTTCGCCGGAACGAACAGCCGGACCTGCTCGAGCGCGACCTCGTCGAGGTGGCCGGTGCGGGCGTCTGCGATCGCGTGCAGGTGGCTCTGTCGGTTGTGGTGGGTCAGCTGGCCGGCGGCGTCCTCGACGTAGAAGCCGACCAGCGTCAGGTCGTCGGCCGGCCCGTCGTAGCGCCACGGCGACGGGCCGGTCGGGTTGGCGATCGGGCAGGCGCCGGCGATGACGTGCATCCGCAGGTTGCGGGCCCGGCCGGTCACTCGCACCGGCGTCGGCGCGAACGGGTCGACGCCGCGCTGGCGCAGCGCCTCGCCGATGCGCTGCTCGAGGGTCGCGTAGTCGGCGCAGTCGGGCAGCGGCAGCTCGGTCCACGCGGCGACCTCGCACGCGACCAGCAGGGTCGCACGCTCGCCGGGGCGGGCATCGCGCATCGCGACGTCGTCGCCGACGCGTTCGGCGACCAGCGCGCGACCGTCGGCGATCGTCACCTCGCCGCGTAGCCCGGCGAGCGCGCCGACGCCGACCGCGGTCGGGGTCGCGACGTCGGTGAGCACCACCCGGCCTTCGTCGTTGCCGTTGCGCATCACGTCGCGCAGGCCGCCGAAGGTGCGCACGGGGCCGGTGGCGGGCGGCGCGGTGCAGCTCGCCAGCAGCAGCACGGCCAGCAGCGCGACCAGCATCGGAGCACGGTTCATGGCGACAGCGTAACCGGCGTCACGCGGCGCCGCGCGCGTGCGGCACCAGGATCTCGACCAGCGTCCAGCCGGCGACGTCGTTGGTCGCGGTGATCGTGCCGCCGTGGGCCTCGGCGACCCTTCGCGCGACCAGCAGGCCGAGGCCCGACGAGTCCGCCTGCGTGTCGCGACGGCTGACCTGGCCGAGGTCGACGTCGCCCTTGTCGCACGCAAAGCCGTCGCCGTCGTCGGCGACGTAGAGCCGCACGCCCTCGTCGACGACCTGCACGCCGATGCGCACCCGCGTGCGCGCGTGGCGGATCGCGTTGCTCAGCAGGTTCTCGCAGGCGCGCAGCAGCCGGTGGCCGTCGCCGGTGATCTCGCCGGGCTCGCCCTCGGACTCGACCTGCAGCGTGATGCCGTTGAGGTCGGCTTGCGGTCGCAGCGAACGGGCCGCATCGGCGACCAGTTCGAGCGGCGGGATCGGCTCGAGGTCGAGTTCGTCGCCGATCTCCAGGCGCGCGATCTCGAACAGGTCGTTGACGAACGAGCGCACCCGGCGCAGGTCGTGCCTGGCCAGCTCGAGCGCCTCGCGGGTCGCTTCGGAGGCGCCGTCGAGGTCGTTGCGGGCGCGGTCGAGGCAGACCGACAGCGACGTCAGCGGCGTGCGGATGTCGTGGCTGACCTGGGCGATCCATTCGCGCCGGTTCTGGTCCTGCTCGCGCAGGTTCTCGACCAGTTCGCCGATGCGCGTGCGCATGTCGTTGAGCGCCGCGGCCAGCAGCGAGATCTCGTCGCGGCCGCGCGCGGTGAACGGTCCCGGCAGGTCGGCGTCGGCGCTGGCTTCGACCTCGCGCGCCAGCGCGCGCAGCCGCCGCGTCACCAGGAACGACACCACGATGCCGAGCAGCAGCGCGGTGGCGACGGCGATGCCGACCATCACGGCGTTCGAGATCCGGCTGTACTGGAACCGCCGGGCCTCCTGCTCGGCGACCAGCTCGGGGCTCAGCGACAGGTCGGTGTCGGCGTCGAGGTCGAGCAGCGGCGCGTCGACGTAGAACTCGCTGGTGACGCGGTCGGCGTCGAGCGTGTAGACCATCGAGTTGACGAAGCCCTGCAGCGTCTCGTCCTCGTAGACCGGTCGCACGTAGCTGAACACCGTGCCGGCGACCTTGCCGCCGATCGCCAGCCGGTAGCGCGGCGCGGCGGTCAGGTCGGCGTCGTCGACGGCGGTCAGTTCGGGCGAGCGCGCGACGATGTCGCCGGTCAGGTCGAGCACGAACGCCAGCGTCTCGTTGGAGCGGCGCGCGTCGAAGTAGACCTGCAGCCGGTGGGCGATCGCCGGGTCCTGCTGGGCGTCGCGGTCGCGCATCACCGCGACCAGCGAGTCGTGCGCCTGGTCGTCGGGGCTGACCGTCGGCGCCGGGATCGCGAACGTGTCGAACGCCCACGCCGTCAGCGTCGAACGCAGCCAGCCGAACGCCAGCATCACCAGGGCGGCGACCAGCGTCAGCTTGACGACCAGGCTGCCGAGCCGCGCTGCGCGACGGGGCCGCTGGCTCACTGCGGTGCCTCCTCGTCGTTGAGCCGGTAGCCGACGCCCCAGACGGTCGCGATGAACTGCGCCGCCGCCGGGTTGTCCTCGATCTTGCGGCGCAGCTTGCGCACGTGCAGGTCGATCGTGCGCGAGTCGCCGACGCCGCCGCGCACGCCCCAGACGTGCTCGAGCAGCTGGTCGCGCGTCCACGCCTTGCCCGGGTTCTTCAGCAGGAACAGCAGCAGGTCGAACTCGCGCGGCGCGAACTCGATCTTGCGGTCGCCGCGGCCGGCCTCGCGCGACTCGGCATCGGCCCACAGCTCGCGGCAGCGGTAGAGCTGCTGGGTCACCTGCTGGCGCGAGCGGCGCAGCACGCTGCGGATGCGGGCCAGCACCTCCTCGACCTCGAACGGCTTGACGACGTAGTCGTCGGCGCCGGCGTCGAGGCCGCGCACGCGATCCCGCGCCGCGTCGCGGGCGGTCAGCACGATGATCGGGGTGGCGACGCCGCGTTCGCGCAGCTGGCGGCAGAAGTCGAGGCCGTCGCCGTCGGGCAGGCCGAGGTCGAGCAGCACCAGGCTGTGGCGGGCTGCGTCGGCGTCGCGCGCCTGGCCGAGATCGGCCGCCTCCCGCACCTGCAGGCCTGCTTCGCAGAGCGCCGCCCGCAGCTCGTGCCGGACGCGCACGTCGTCTTCGACCAGCAGGATGGAGTCGGGATCACGGCTCATCGACGCGAACAGTCTGGGCAGGCGGTTGTATCCGCGCCGTTTCCTTCCGGGCGGCGCTTTCCTGCCAGGCCGCGCTCGGGCCGGGCCTTCCGCCGCGATCTGCGCGAATCTGGCGGAGGTTTCCATTTGGTAACAAAGGAGACGGCAGGATCTGGGCGTCGGCGATCCGATACCTTGGTCGTCCGTTTCTGAAACTCCTCCGAGGAACCTACATGCGAACGAACGTCCCCTTGCTCGCGGCTCTCGCGCTGGCCGGCTCTGCCGCCGCCCAGGCGCTGCCGAAGAGCGGCGAGGTCGCGCTGCAGACCAAGATCCAGCGCCGCCAGAAGCTGCTGCTCCCCGGTGAGGCCGCCACCGCGGTCGCCACCGGCTTCCACTTCCAGGACGGCATCGGCGCCGACTTCCGCGCCGACATCGACGGCGAAGCGCTGCGCATCGACGCCGACGGCGACGGCGAACTCGAGACCCGCATCGAGGGCGACAAGGGCTTCGTCGTGCTGGCGAAGGACGGCCGCCGCTACGGCGTCTCGCTGCACAAGCAGGGCGAGTGGACGTTCGTCGCCGGCTCGGTGGTGCAGGGCGAACTCGCCGGCACGCGGATCCGGATCGTCGACCAGAACCACAACGGCCGCTTCGACGACATCGGCAAGGACGCGCTGGTGATCGGCAACGGCCGCGCCGCCTCGTTCCTGTCGGAGGTGGTCTCGATCGGCGGCGAGCTGAAGCAGATCGAGGTCGCCGCCGACGGCAGCAAGCTGCGGTTCGCGCCGTTCGCGGGCGCCACCGGCAAGCTGTCGCTGCGCGCGGTCACCGACGGCAAGGTGATGGCCGCCGTGCTCAACAGCACCGACGGCCGCTACTCGGTGCACCTCAGCAAGCACGACGCCGAGATGGTCGTGCCGGCCGGCGACTACGTGCTGCACTCGGGCGTGCTGTCGCTCGCCGGCAGCCGGGTCGCGATGAGCCAGGGCCGCAGCAAGCCGTTCGCGGTCGCCGCCGACGCCGCCGAGAAGCTCCAGTGGGGCGGCCCGGCCAAGGCCGAGTTCGCCTACCAGGACCAGGGCGGCCAGCTGACCTTCGACCCGAACCGGATCTGGTTCTACGGTGCGAAGAACGAGGAGTACAAGAACTGGAACCCGGTCGGGAAGTCGCCGCGCATCACGGTCGTCGATCGTTCGACCGGAGAGGTGATCGCCGAGACCAGATTCCCAGGCAGTTGTTGAGGCCGAGGCCTCGTACCGGTCGCCGTGAGCGTGCCGAACAACACCAAGGAACTGCACATCGAGATGGTCTTCGACAACTGGGCGTTCGGCGAGATCGTCGGCACCCCGCGCGGGCTGTAGTCGGCCCCGCTCGAAGCACAGCCCGCTCGAACGACAGCTGGCTCGAACGCAGCCGGCTCGAAGCACACCTGACGCGCCCGTTCCCCCCGAGTCCCCCGACCCGGCGGGCGCACCCCTGATCGAGACGTTTCCCGCCCATGGTCCGTACCCATCGAATCGTCGCGCTCGTGCTGCTGGCATGCAGCATCGCCCTCGGCCCCCTGGCGGCACAACAGGGGGAAGCGCGCGTGCCCGTGCGCGTGCTCGGCGGCCGCCTGGTCGCCCGCTGCCAGCTGTCGTCGCCGACCAACAGCGCGCCGGTCAACCTGTGGATCTCGTTCGACAAGCCGGTCGGCCTCGAACTGCACAACAAGGTCGCCAACGGCCTCGCGGTCGAGCAGCCCGACGGCACCACGCTGCCGATGACGATCGAACTGCCGGGCCTCGACATCGAAGTGCCGATGCGCGAGCACGGCGACGAGCAGGCGATGGAGGACTTCACCAAGCGGTGGGCGCCGCAGATGGAGGAGGTCGCCTGTGCCGGCACGATCGGCGCGAAAATCCTCAAGGACTACGAGGTCACCTTCGACCTGCCGCGCGGCCAGCTGCGGCTCAAGCGGGCGGTCGACCGCGGCGGCGAACGGCCGACCGGTCCCGAGCAGCACTACGTGCCGGCGTCGGTCGCCGGCGACGTCGTCTGGATGCCCGCTCGTCTGCAGAACGGCACCACGCGCATGATCGGCCTCGGCTCGACCAGCCTCGACAGCATCGTCGACGAGGACTTCTGCTTCGAGGTCGACCAGCCCGGCGGCCGCATCGGTCGCGTCGAGGTAGCCGGCATCGATCTGTCCGAGGTCGTTGCATGGCGGCCTGAACTGTTCGACCTGGTGCACCGCGACGGCGCGCTGGCGACGCTCGGCCTCGGCTTCCTGCAGCAGTTCCGCGTCAGCGTCGACGTGCAGAACGGCTGGATCGGCCTGACCCGCGTGCGCGAGCAGCCGTTCCCCGAGGAGGAGGCCGCGTTCTTCGACGCCCGCGCCGAGGAGGACGCCGAGGCGCTGGTCGCGTGGATCCGCGAGCACGGCGGCTCCCGGCTGGCCGGTGAGTGTGCCAACCTGCTGCTGCAGATGCAGATCGACGAGGGCGCGCCGAAGGAGGACATCGAGCCGGCGCTGCAGTGGGCGCACGCGGCGCGGCCGGCGGACCTGCGCGCGACCGAGGCGCTCGACGCCGTCGACGCGCTGGTGCAGGCGCGCCGCCCCGACCTCGCGGTGATGGCCGGGCGCATGGGCATCGAGGACGGTCGCGCCGACCGCTACCCCGAGGCCGTGCACCGGCTGCACGTGCGCCTCGGCGAGCTGCTGCTCGAGATGGAGGATACGCGCGGCGCGTGGGAGCATCTGATGTCGGCGGCGTTCGGGCTGACCGACGCGTTCGGCTCGGCCGACCGCGCCAAGGTCAACCTGCTGCTCGGTCGCGTCTACGAGCTCAAGGGCAAGCACAAGCGCGCGATGTCGCGCTACGTGCAGGCGGTGATCTCGCCGGAGTTCGGTCCGCAGGCGGTGCCGCGGATCGAGGCGCTGCAGCAGAAGATGGGCGGCGAGCCGTTCTCGGTGGCGCTGGTTGACCGGATGATCTCGGGCAAGGTGCGCAGCATGACGGCGCCGACCCGCTTCGAGGTCGACGACAAGACCGACACCAACCGCTGCGTGCTGATCGAGCACGTCACCAACCCGCACCTCGGCCAGAAGCAGGGCGAGCGCTGGCGCGCGTTCACCGAAGGTGGCGCGATGGTGTTCGAGGCGCTGCAGAGCCACTTCCCCGGCGATCGCGTGGCGCTGCTGTCCTACCACACCGACGCGCCGCGGCCGGTCGCGATCATGAACGAGCTGTCGCTGACGGTCGCCGAGTCGGTCGGCAAGCGGCCGGTGTTCCTGGTCGACGGCGTGCAGGCCGGGCCCGGCGCGTGTCGCTATCCGGACGCCGACACGGTCTACCAGGACGTGCGCGACTCGGCGGTCGCGCGGTTGAAGCGCAAGAGCGACTTCACGATCGAACTCGACGCGCGCATCGAGGACGGCGTGGTGCGCGGCGAGGCCCGCATCGCCGGCCCGGCGCGCGGGCGCCGCATCGAGCTGGTGCTGGCCGAGAAGGGCGCCATCTACCCGGGCCTCGGTGCGACCGTCGTGCACCGCATGGTCGCGCGGGCGGCGCTGACCGGCTCGGTGTTCGGTGCCGCCTGGCGCCCCGAGGACGGCAAGATGGTGCTGCCGTTCGAACGCAGCCTCGACCAGATCGTCGCCGACAACGTCGCGTTCCTCGACGACTACGAGCAGAGCGGTGGCTCACCGGCCTCGCGCCTTTCGACCGGCATGGCCAAGGACCAGCTGGTGGTCGTCGCGATCGTGCGCGACCCCGGCGGCCGGCGCGTCGACCAGTGCGCGCAGTGCGACGTGCGCGTCGGGACGCCGCAGGAGGACCAACGATGAGCGAGACGCGCCGCTCCAAGGAGCAGATCCGCGCCGGCCTCGAGCAGCTGGCCCGCCCGGTCGCCGAGCACATCCAGGAACACCACGTGCGCCAGCAGGCCGGCACCGTGCGCGGGCTGGCCGCACCGCTGCTGGTGTTCCCCGCCGTCTACCTGGTGCTGACGCTGCTGTTCGCGCTGGTCGGTGTCGACCTGCGCTGGCCGTGGTTCGTGCTGCTGCCGCTGACGCTGCTGCTGCCGACGATGCGCGTGCTGCTGCGCCGCAAGGCAGCGCGCGAGCTGCGCGTGCGCGAGCAGCAGGCCCTGTGCCTGCTCGACCGCGAGCTGGACCTCGACGACCGTTTGTCGACGGCGCACGCGTTCAGCGCCGAGCAGGAGCCCGACGGCTTCATGCTGGCGGCGATGCACGACGCCGACCGGCGCCTGCGCGAGGCCCAGGGCCGCAAGCCGCGGCCGACGGCGGCCGAACCGGAGAACGCCGCGCCGATGTGGCTCGCCGGCGTCGCCGCGCTGGTGCTGCTCTGCGTCGCGACGCAGGTGACGCCGGCGCGTTCGGATGGGGCCGATGCGCCGCTCACCGGCCAGCGCGCCGAGGTGGCCGGCCACGACCGTCGCGACGACGTGCGCGAGCCGGTGGCACCGCCCGCGGGCGAACGGCCGAACCCCGAGCAACGCACGCCGAGGCGGGCCGAACGCGACGCCGTCGACTCGTCGGCCGGCGAGGACGACAACCCGACCGAGGCGCAGCGCAAGGGGCGCAACCCGATGGGCTCGGGCCGCAGCGCCGAAGCGCGCACGGCCGCCGGCGGCGGCAGCGAGCGCGGCCAGCCGAGCAACCAGGCGCAGTCGACCAAGGGCGGCAAGGCCAAGAAGCCCAAGGAGAAGAAGAAGGACCAGCCGCGCGCGGACGAGCGCGAGCGCCAGGACGAGCCGAACAAGCCGCCGGAGGAGTCGGGCTCGACCCAGGGCCGCGGCTCCGGCAAGGGCTCGTCGAAGTCGCCGACCGCGTCGCCGTGGTCGGCCAAGGACCAGGTCGTCACCGACGAAGAGGAAGACCCCGAAGAGGACGAAGAGGTCGACGACGAGAACGACGAGTCGAAGGCGCGCGGCGGCGTGCAGCCGAACCTTCGCCAGCGCAAGCCGCCGGTGAACCGCGACCTGCAGATCTCGATGGGCAACGGCCAGCCGCAGGACGACGCCAACGGCCGCGGCGGCCCCGGTGGCCCGAAGAAGCAGCGCGGCGTCGCGCAGCTCGTGCTCGGCGTGACGTTCCCCGACCACGTCAGCGCCAAGCCCAACCCTGGCATCTCCAAGATCACCCAGGAACGGATCGAACCCCAGGCCCAGCAGGGCGACCGCATCCCCGGCGAAGGCCGCGGCGCGCGCGCCGCCCCGATGGGCCACCTGACCAAGAGGACCCTGAGCCCCTGGATGCAGGAGCTCGTGCGCAGTTTCTACCTCAGCCTTCGCGAGGAAGGCGGACCGCAGTGATGAACGCCAACGAACTAGCCCAGGTCGCCGAGCGCGACGCCCAACGATTCCGTGACGTGCACCAGAAGATCAAGCGCGAGGTGCAGCGCTTCATCGTCGGCCAGGAGCCGGTGCTGGACGCCGCGCTGACGGCGCTGTTCGCCGGCGGCCACGTGATGCTCGAAGGCGTGCCGGGCCTCGGCAAGACGATGCTCGTCAAGTCGATCGGCCAGGCCGTCGACGTGCCGTTCTCCCGCATCCAGTTCACGCCGGACATGATGCCGGCCGACATCCAGGGCACCAACGTGCTGGTCGAGACCGAGGGCGGCGGCCACGAGCTGCAGTTCCAGGAAGGCCCGCTGGTGTCGTCGCTGGTGCTCGCCGACGAGATCAACCGCGCCACGCCGCGCACCCAGTCGGCGCTGCTCGAGGCGATGCAGGAGCGGCAGATCTCGGTCGGCCGCCGCACCATCAAGCTGCAGGAGCCGTACTGCGTCATGGCGACGCAGAACCCGGTCGAGCAGGAAGGCACCTACCCGCTGCCCGAAGCGCAGCTCGACCGCTTCCTGATGAAGATCGTGGTCGGCTACCCGAAGATCGAGGAGTACGAAGCGATCGTCGACCGCACGACCGCCGGCAAGGAGCCGGAGGTGAGCAAGGTCTCGAGCAGCGCCGAGATCCTCGAGCTGCGCAAGGTCGCACTGTCGGTGCCGGTGCCGCAGCGCGCCAAGCGCTACGCGATCCACCTGGTGGTGGGCGCGCAGCCGGGCTCCGAGTTCGCGCCGCAGATCGTCAACGACTTCGTCGCGCTCGGCCCGTCGCCGCGCGCGGTGCAGGCGCTGATGCTGTGCTCCAAGGTGCGCGCGCTGACCCAGGGCCGCTTCGCGGTCAGTACCGACGACATCAAGGCGGTCGCGCCCGACGTGCTGCGCCACCGGGTGCTCGTCAACTTCCACGGCCAGGCCGACGGGGTCGGCACCGACCGCGTGATCGCCGACGTGCTCGGCCACGTGCAGCCGCCGGTCGAGTAGCCGTCGCGTTCTCTTCGCAGCTTCCTCCACGTCTTCCCGCCGATGCCCGCGACCGCACCGACCCGACAGGAACTCTTCGATCCGGAGTTCCTCGAGGCCGTCACCCGCTTCCGGATCCTGGCGCAGCGCGTCGCGCGCGGCGGCGTGCACGCCGAGCAGCGTTCGCGCCACGTCGGCTCCGGCATGGAGTTCCGCGACTACCGCGGCTATGCGCCGGGCGACGACCTGCGCGCGATCGACTGGAACATCTACCGAAGGCTCGGCCGGGTGTTCCTGCGCCTGTTCGAGGAGTTCGAGGACCTGCCGGTCTACCTGGCGCCCGACGTCAGCGGCAGCATGTGGCACGGTGACAAGCCGCGCGCGCATGCCGGCCTGCGCTCGGCGTTCGCGCTGGCGCTCGCGGCGTTGAACCACCACGACAGCGTCGGGTTGTTCCCGTTCGCCGAGCAGCTGCGCATCGCGCTGCCGGCCAGGAGCGGCAACGTGCGCAAGATGCGGATCGCCGAGGCGCTGGCGGCGCAGACGCCGGGCGGGCAGACCGACTTCGTCGCGTCGCTCGGCAAGTTCGCGCGCATGGGGCAGCGCCGGGGCCTGCTGGTGGTGATCTCGGACTTCTTCGACCCGAACGGCATCGCCGCCGTGCAGGACAGCCTCGCCCGCCAGCGCCACCGGCTGGTGCTGGTGCAGCTGGTGCGCAAGTCGGACCGGGACCCGTCGCTGAGCGGCGACCTGCTGGTCAAGGACTGCGAGAGCGGCCAGCAGCACGACGTGTCGGTCACGGCCGACGTGCTCGCCGCCTACCGGCGCGCCTACCAGCAGCACCAGGAAGGCCTCGAGAAGCTGGCGGTGCAGCGGCAGGCGGGCCTGGTGCAGGTCGACGTCGACGAACCGGTCCTGCCGCAGCTGTCGCAACTGTTCGAGACGGGGGCACTGATCGTATGAGCTTCGGCTTCGTTCCGGCGCTGCTCGGCGTCTTCGGTCTGCTCGCGATCGCGGCGGCGCTGTTCGCGCTGCAGCGGCTGCGCGTCCGCCACCAGCAGGTGGAGGTCGAGACCACGCTGTTCTGGAAGCAGGCGATCGAGGAGTCGCGCGCCCGCGTGTTGACGCAGCGCTTCCGCCACCCGTGGACCTACGCGCTGCTGCTGCTGATCTGTGCGCTGCTGTGGCTGTCGTTCGCCGGCATTCGCGGCGACGGTGGCGACGGCCGCCGCCACCTGGTGCTGCTCGACGGCTCGGCCGGCATGGCCCACGGCGAACGGTTCGCGCGCGCGATCGAACGCGCCCAGGACTACGTTGCCGGCCTGCCGCAGGAACGCCGCACGGTGGTGCTGTGCGCGGGCCGCACCGAGACCCTGCTGCGGCCCGGCGAGCCGGCCCTGCTGCTGTCGCGCCGGCTCGACGGAGTGGCACCGGCCGCGGCGCCCAACCGGATCGCCGAGGTGCTGTTCGACCTGGTCCGCGCCGCCGACGGCGTGCCGACGACCGTCTGCGTGGTCGGCGACGCGCCGCTGCGCGCAGCCGAACGCGCGCTGCTGCCCGACTCGGTGCGGCTGCGTCGCCTGCCGGTGCCGCCCCGTAGTGGCGCCAACGCCGGCATCACCGCGCTCGGCGTGCGGCCCGCGGCGTCCGGTCGCTGGGACGCGGTCGACGTGCTGGTCGAGGTCCTGGCCCTATCGGGCGCGACCGACGGCGCCGCGCCGCGGCTGCGTCTCGACGACGTCGACTGGACCGGCACCCCGTCGGCCGAGCCCGTCGACGGCGGCCGGCGCTTCCGCTACCGCGACGTGCCGGCGAACGGCCAGCAGCTGACCGCGTCGCTCGCGGGCGGCGACGCGCTGGCGCTCGACGACGTCGCGACGTTCGTACTGCCGGACCGCGCCCCGATCCCGGTCGCGATCGGGCCCGGCGTGCCGGCGATCGTGCTGCGCGCGGTCGCCTCCGATCCCGGCCTGGTGCGTCGCGATGGCGATGCGCGGGTCGTGGTGCGCGTCGCCGGCACGACCTTCGGCAGCGGCCTGCCGGCGTTCGAACTGGCCGACCCCGAGCAGTCCGACGACGCCTTCCTGGTGTTCCATCCGCCAGGCCAGGATCCGTCGGCCGTGCTCGACGAACTCTACACCGGGCTCGGCCTGCACGAGATCGACGCGATGGCGGCTGCCGCCGCGCTCGGCCGCGCGGTCACGATGGGTGCGAAGCCAGCCGAACGGAAGGGGCTGTGGGTCTGGCGGCAGCTGCTCGACCCCGACTACGACTTCGTGCGCTCGCGTTCGTTCCCGCTGTTCGTCGGGCTCGGCCTGCGCTGGCTCGCCGACTTCGAAGAAGGCCCGGCGCGGGTCGCCGTCGGCGAACCGGTCGCCGCGCACGACGGTGACGTCACCGTAGACGAAGTGCGCGGCCGCAGCTTCGGTGCCGCGTTCGTGCCGCGGCAGCCCGGCCCACACCAGCCCGCGCGCGGTGCGGCCTTCGCGGCCTCGCTGCTCGACCCGCATGCCAGCGGGCTCGCGCCGGCCGACCTGGCCGACATCGACGAACTCGACGCGGCGTCGTCGTCGGGCTTCGACCTGATCACCGTCCTGCTGCTCTTCGCGCTGCTGCTGCTCGCGGCTGAGTGGGTGCTGTTCCGCACGTCCCGCATCCCGTAGCCGAGGCCCCCCGATGAACTTCCAGTATCCCGGTTTCCTCTGGCTGCTGCCGCTCGTGCTGCTGGTGTGGTTCGTGCCGCGGCGACCCGCCGACGCGCGCCGCGCCCTGCTGCGCACGGTCGTGCTGGTCGCGCTGCTGCTGGGCCTCGCGCGGCCCGTGCTGGTGCGCTCGTCGTGGAGCGACCACCACGTCGTGGTCGTCGATCGCACCGGCAGCGTCGCCGATCCGGCGGCGGTCGACCGTGCGCTCGCGGCCGTGGTCCAGAAGCTGCAGCCCGACGCGGTGCGGGTGCTCGTCGAGATCGGCGAACGTGCCGGTGCCACCGACGCGCCGGCCGGCTTCGACCAGCTGCTGCAGGTGCGTTCGAGAGGCCGCTCGCCGCTCGGCGATGCGCTGCACGCGGCGCTGCGGGCGATCCCCGCCGGCACCGGCGGCGCCATCACGCTGATCAGCGACGGCCGCGGCACCGACTCTGGCTGGCAGCGCGCGGTCCAGGAACTGACCGAACGCGATCTGCCGCTGCACGTCGTCGCCGTGCCGGCCGCCGACACCAACGCGCGGCCGGTCGGCATCGTCCCGCTCGACGAACTGCGCGTCGGCCACGTCGGCCGCGTGCGCGTCGCGGTCGCCGCCGCCGACGCCGAACTGCAGGTCACCCTGAAGGCCGATGGCGAGGTCGTCGGCCAGCCGGTCGCGCTCACGTGTCGCGGCGTCGCCACCGTCGACCTGCCGTTCGAGCCGCGCGCGAGCGGCTTCGTCGACCTGACCGTCGAGGTCGCGCGCACCGACGCCGCCGAGCAAGACCCGTCCGACGACACGCGGACCCGCACCGTCGCCGTGCAGGAGCCGCTGCGCGTGCTCTACCTCGGCGGCCGCGTGCAGCAGGCCGGAGAACACCTCGGCCAGCTGCTCGGTGACGGCTTCGAGCTGCGGCAGCCGGCCGGGGATGCGATCGACCTCGCCGACGTCGACCTGACCGTGCTCGACGACCGCGCTGCGGCCGAGGTGCCGACCGCCTGGCAGCAGGCGATCGCCGACGCCGTGCAGCAGCGCGGCATGGGCCTGTTGGTCAGCGGCGGCCGTTCGGCGTTCGGTCCCGGCGGCTACCACGACACCGTGATCGAGACCATCTCGCCGGTCGAGTACGTGCAGAAGGAGGAGAAGAAGGACCCGAGCACCACGCTCGCGGTCGTCATCGACACCTCCGGCTCGATGGTCGGCAACCGGATGACGCTGGCCAAGGAGGTCGCGCGGCTGGCGATCCGCCGCCTGCTGCCGCACGACAAGGTCGGCATCGTCGAGTTCTACGGCACCAAGCAGTGGGCCGCGCCGATCCAGTCGGCCGCCAACTCGATCGACCTGCAGCGCGCCATCAACCGCCTCGGTGCTTCGGGCGGCACGGTGCTGTTCCCGGCGATCGAGGAGTGCTACTACGCGCTCAAGAACGTGCAGACGCGCTACAAGCACGTGCTCGTGATCACCGACGCCGGCGTCGAGACCGGGCCCTACGAGAACCTGCTGCGCAAGATGGCCGACGAGGGCATCGCGACGTCGACGGTGCTGGTTGGCCCGGGCCGTCACAGCGAGTTCCTGGTCGAGCTCGCCGACTGGGGCGGGGGCCGCTACTACCACTCGCCCGACCGCTTCAACCTGCCCGAGCTGCTGCTGAAGAAGCCGAGCACGTCGATGCTGCCGCCGTACCGTCCCGGCAACTACGCGGTCGAGACCCGCGGCGGCCGCGGCTGGTGGGGGGACGTCGACCCGAAGCAGATCCCGCCGGTGGAGACGCTGGTCGAGACCTCGGCGCGGCCCGGTGCCGACGTGTTGATGTCGGTGCAGGGCAGCGGTCGGCCGGTGCTCGCGTCGTGGCGCTACGGCCTCGGCCGCGTCACCGCGATGACCACCGAGCCGGTCGGCCCGGGCACGCGCGGCTGGCGCGACTGGGACGGCTACGGGCCGATGCTGGCCCGCCTGCTGGCCCGCACGTCGCGCTCGTCGCAGCCGCCGTTCTCGTTCCTGCTGCGTCGCGACGCCGAACACCTGTACGTCGAGGCACGCCGCGCCACTCGCGGCGCGAGCGCGCCACGGGTCGCTGTCGCCGATGGCGCCGAGGTCGATCTGCGCGAGGTCGCGCCGGGCGTGTTCGCCGGCGTGCACGTCGCGGCGGCGAGCGACGACGTGCGCCTGCTCGCGACCGATGGTTCGGGCTGGCGCCACCACCTCTGCTCCGATGCGCTCGATGGAGGCGTCCCGGAGACCCAGGTCGACCCGCGTGAGGCCCTGCCGCTGCCGGCGATCGCCACGCACACCGGCGGTGCGTTCGTGGCGGTCGGCGCAGCCGCGCCGGCCCTGTCGCTGCGCCGCTCCGGCACGCCGCTGCAGGTGGTGCCGTTGTGGCCGTGGCTGGTCCTGCTGTCCCTGCTCGCATTCCTGTTCGACGTGTTCGACCGCCGTCGCGGCGCCGGCACGCGGAGGCCCGTCTGATGTCCGTGGTTCGTGTCGCAGCAGCGCTGGCAGCGCTCTGGTGTTCGTCGTGGTTCGCGTTGGCGCAGGACGGTGCGGTGCGGGGTCCCAGTACGCAGGATCCGGGCACCCAGGACCCCGACGCCCTCGCTCCCGAGGTCGTGCGGCTGGTCGATGCCACGCTGCAGGGACCGTCGCCGGAGGCCGGCGCGGACGCCGTCTGGCAGGCGGCGTCGGCGGCACACGGCGAGTGCACCCAGGTGGTGGCCGAGCTGCGTCGTCGCATCGAAGCCGACGACCGGGCCGCGACGCGCCGCCTGCTGTGCGGCGTGCTGCGCTACCAGGGTCGCACGCGCCAGGCGCTGCGCGTGCTCGACGGCATCGACGTGGCCTTGCGCACCGACGCCGACCTGCTGCTGCGTGCCGAACTGCTCGACGCGCTCGGCAAGGGCGACGACGCCGGCAAGGCCTACGAGGATCTGCTGGCGCGCGAGCTCGAGCCGGCGCTGCGGCGCCGCATCCTGTTCCGGCGGGCTTTGGTCGGCAGCGACTCGATCCAGCAGCTCCGGGACTTCGCCGCCAGTGACGGCAACGACCGCGAGCAGCGCAACCAGGCTGCGATCATCCTCGCGCTGCGCAACGAGCCGAAGGCCGCGCTCGAGCTCTACGAAGTCTCCGGCGAAGGCACGGCGCGGTTTCGTCAGCTGGTGCGTCTCGCCGAGTGGGCGCTGGCCGCCGACGAACCCGAACGTGCCCAGCAGCTCGCCTGGGAGGCGGTCGACGTCGCCAAGATGCGCCGCGATCGCCGCTATGCGCTGACCGTGGTGGTCTCGGCCTACCGGGCCGGTGACGCCATCGACGCGCTGCTGCAGCGGTTCGAAGCGGCTGAGTCGCTCGACAAGGACGCGCGCCAGATCTGGATCGACCTGCTGCGCGACGAGGGCCGGGTCGACGACGCGCTGCGCCTGTTCCGACAGGAAGGCGACGGCGCCTGGACCCCGGCGCTGCGGCGCCAGCTGCTCGAGATCTGTCGCGAGACCGGCCGCGAGGCGGTGCTGGTGTCGCAGTTCGAGGAGCTGATCGCGGCCGAGCCGGACAACCTGGAGTGGCGCAGCGGGCTCAGCCGTCACTACCTGGAGAGCGGCGACCGCGAGCGCGCCAGGGCCGCGTGGCAGAGCTACGGCAAGGACCGGGGCGACGCCCAGGCGCAGCTCGATGCGGCGTTCTCGTTGATGGAGCTGGGCCTCGACGACCTGGCCGAAGCGCGCGCCAAGGCGGCCGCCGAAAGCGCGTCGCTGCGGCGCGCGGCGCAGATGTTCATCGTCAAGCTGCACGTCAACCGCGGCCGCTTCCGCCAGGCGACGACGATGCTCGACGAGATCGAGCGCACTGCCGATGGCCGCGACAGCGTGCTCAGCGAGGTCGCCGGCATCTACGAACGCATCGACCGCCTCGACAAGGCGGTCGGCGTGCTCGACCGGATGCGTGAGGCCTACGGCGGCTTCCTCGGCACCGACCTCGACATGAAGTACGCGCTGCTGCTGTCGAAGGTCGACCGCGAGCACGACGCGCTGGCGGTCTGGCGATCGCTCTGGACCAAGGTGCGCAGCACGCCGCGCGGCCGCTACGTCGAGGACCGCATGATGACGGTGGCCTCGCGCCTCGGCGTGCTGGCCAAGATCGCGATCGAGCTCGAGGACCGTCTCGACGCCGGCACCGCCGACACCACCGACGTCGAACTGCTGGTGCGGCTCTACATCAAGGTCGGCGACTCGGCCGCGGCGACCGAGATCACCGAGCAGGCGCTGCGCGGCCAGGACGTCGGCGACGTCGAGCTGATCCGGCGCAAGGCGACCATCTACCTCGCTTGCCAGGACTACCGCGAGTACGAGGAGCTGATCGAGCAGCTGATCCGGCTCGACCCGGACAACCGCGTCGAGCACATGCGCGAGCTGACCCTGAGTCGCCTCGAGCGCGGCCGCCGCGCGCAGGCGATCGAGAACCTGCCGAAGCTGCGCGAGGCGGCCGAGGACGGCGGCATCGCCGACGAGTTCGAGGCCGGCATCTTCCAGCTGGCCGGCCTGACCGACCGTGCGCTGAAGAGCTACACCAAGGGCCTCGGCCGCTACCCCGACCGCATCGACACGCACCTGCTGGTCGCCAACCTGATGCGGGAGACCGGCAGCGAGATGGAGGCGGCGCGCCGCTTCCAGTACCTGGCGGCCACGGCCGAGCGCGACGACCTGTTCACGATCGCGATCGACGGCATCCTCAACCTGCGTGCGCAGCAGCAGTCGCAGGTGCCCAACGGCCTGGTCGAGTGGGCGATGCGGGTCACGCTCGAGCGCCTGGCCGAGCGTTCGCACCGCTTCTACCTGCACCGGCTCGCCGCCGACCTCGCCGAGGAACTCAACGACATGCCGATGTCGATCCGCACGCTGACGGCCGGGATCCCGGTCGCCGGCGAACGGCGCACCGCCTTGCTGCGCGAGATCCTCGGCAAGATCCGGTCGCTCGACCGCAACGCGCGGGTCGTGTTCGGCGGCAGCCGGCAGCTGCGCATCAGCCCCAACTGGGACTACAAGCCGTACGTGATGGTCGGCCGGCGGCTGCTCGGTCAGGGAGAGGTGGTGCCGCCGCAGGTGTTCATGGACCTCGCCGCGGTGTTCCTGCACGCCAAGGCCGTGCCCGACGCGATGCGCACGTTCTCGCGTGCCGCCGAACTGCTCGATCGCGCCGAGGTCAACCGCCAGGCCGCCGCGGTGCTCGAGCAGGCCGAGCGCTACGAGCCGGCGCTGCAGTTCTACCGCCGGCTGCTGTCGGTCGACGTCACCGACGTCGCGCTGATGGCGAAGATCGCCAGGCTCGAGGAGCTGGTCGGTCGCGACGACGCCGCCTGCGCGGTCTACCGGCAGGGCCTCGCTTCGGCGCTGCAGCAGACCCAGGACCGGGTGCACGTCGCCACCGAGGAGGAGCCCGACCCGAACGACATCCTGTCGATCTACGGCGGCCAGCGGAACGTCGACGCGCTGCAGCAGACGATCCCGCTGCTGGTCGAGGGGCTGCTGGTGACGCTGCCCGAGGCGGACGCCGAGGCCTTCCTGACCGAGATGGCCGCGACCGTCGAACGCGACCTGCAGCAGCTTGGCGCCGCGGCCGCCGGCGCGGTCGAGACGATCGGCGAGTTCCCGCGGCTGCGGGCGCGGGCCGACGCCCTGCGACGGCTGTGCCTGTGCTTCCGCCACCTGCCGATCAGCGACGCGATCGACGCCAGGCTGTTGCAGCGCTTTCCGACCGACCGCGAGCTGGCTCGCCAGAGCATCGGCTACCGCGCCGAACGCGGCTTCCACGTCGCCGCGACGCGGCTGCTGCAGCACGGCGAGTTCGCGGACGATCCGGCGTTCGCCTGGCTGCGCCGCAGCGAGGTCGGCGACGGGCCGGTGGCGCCGGCGGTCGCCGCCTCGCACGTCGTGCCGATGCTCGTCGGTCGCAAGGACGAACTGCGCACGATGCTGCAGAACGTCGACGCCGCGGCGATCGACCCGTCCAACGTGCAGAGCGTGCCGCTGCTGCTGGGCGCCTGCATCCTGGTCGGCGCCGACGATGCCGCCGAACGGATCGCGCGGGCCGGCGTGCGCATCACCGCGAGCATGAGCGAGCGGCAGCGGGTCCTGCAGAATCGCGAGAGCGCCAACACGATCCTCAACCTGGCCTCGCGACTCGATCCCGATCTGCGCCAGCGGCTGCTGTCGTACCGCGTCGAACGCACCGCCGCCAAGGGGGCCAAGGCGCTGGTCAGCCTGCAGTACGAGCTCGAGGCCGAGCGTGACTTCCAGCTCGACCCGGATCGGATCGAGGAGATGCTGCGCGCCGAGGTTGCCAACAGCGCGCAGGAGCAGTTCGGCCTGCGCAGCATGAACCTGCTGCATTTTCTGCCCCAGGAGCGGCGCGCACCGCTGGTGCGCGAACTGTACACGTCGGCGCCGCGCAGCCAGCGCCTCAACGTGCTGACCGAGGGCGCCGACTTCGTGCCCGAACCGCTGTCGGACGGGTTCTTGAGCTGGTACGAGGGCGTGTTCCGGCGCGAGTTCGAGGCCGCCGACCAGCAGGCTCGCCGGCGCGCCGGCTTCGGCTACTCGGAGATCGGCAGCAAGCGACTGATGCGGCTGCGGCTCGAGGCGTCGCTGTCGATGGGGGGCTCGCACCGGGAGTGGCTGCGGCTGCTGCAGATCGTCGTCGACCTCGACGACCGCGCCGCGGCTGCGCGCATGCTCGAGGAGGGCATCCCGGCGATGATCACGCGCGACGATCTGGCCGGCGTGGTGCCCAACCGTCCGAAGGGGCTCAACAAGCGGCAGGTCGACGACGCCGTCCGTCAGATCGTGACCAGTGGCCTGCAGCAGCAGGCGATCGCCGTCGTCGAGCGCAAGCTGCAAGAGCGGCCCGAGCACGAGGCGCTGCGCTACATGCAGTGGCAGCTGCGCACCAAGATGCCGGGCGCGGTGGCGTTCGTCGAACGCGCGCTGCAGGACGGCGGCGACGACGTCGACCTGCTCGAACGCGCGATGCGCTTCCAGCGCCAGTGCGGCCGGTTGGTCGACGCCACCGAGACGTTGCAGCGCCTGGTCGAGCTCGACGAGAAGCGCGCCAAGAGCTGGCGTTCGCAGCTCGCGGCGCTGCACGTCCGGCTCGGCAACCAGCCGGCGGCCGACGCGCTCCGCAAGCAGCAGGCCGGCGCGGCGCGGCCGGGCGCGCGGCCATCGCAGCCGGCGACCTCGGCGGCGCGGTTGATCAGCAGTTCGGGCGCGGTGGTGCAGGCGGTGTCGCTGGTCGGTGGCCGGCCGGCGCCGCGGGCCTCGGCCAAGGTGTCGGCGCTGCTGAAGGCGGACGATCCGATCGAGGCCGAACGGGACCTGCGTCGCATCTGGCGCGGCCGCGGCCGCGAGCGCCGCGGCTTCGTGATCGGCACGCCGCCGGCGGAGATCCTGATCTCGCAGCAGGACCTGGCGGCGCTCGCCGGCAAGGAGTTCGCGGTGGCCGAGGCGCGCCGGATGCGGCGCCTGCTCGAGGACTCCGGCCAGCTCGACTCGAAGAGCCTGCTCGGTGCGCTGCTGGCCGTCGCGCCCAAGGCCGAGCACGTCTCGGCGGCGATCGACGAGCTGCTCGCGACGCTCGAGCGCGGCGAGGGCGGCACGGCCGAGGCAGTGCAGCTGCTGACGGCGTTGGCCAACGAAGAGCTGCCCGACGCGCAGCGGCGTCGGGTCGTCGACTTGCTGCTGCACCGACGCGAGACGCCCGACGAGGCGCGGCTGCGTAACGTCGCGCACGAACTGGTGCGCGATGGCCGCAAGACCGAGGCTGCGGCGCTGTATCGCCTGGCGATCCTCGCCGGCGGCGAGGGCCTGCCGGCCTACCTGCTGCGCAACCGCAAGGAGCAGCCCGGCGACGTGATCCGGGACGTGCAGCAGCGGCTGGGCGACGAGCTCGGCCGTGAAACGGCGGTGGCCCTGTTCGACGACAAGCTCGCGACCGAGGACTCGGCGTCGATGATGCTGGCGGCGCTGAAGGCGTGGCCGCAGCTGCTGACCGAAGACGAACTGGCCGAACGGCTGGTGACGCTGCAGGCGCGCATCGAGCGTCTGCGCGGCTCGCGGCTGGGCCGCCTGGCCTACGACCGCGACGCGCTGCCGATGATGGGCGAGCTGTGCAAGGCGTTGGCGCGGGTCGGCCGTGCCGGCGAGGCGTTGGTCGAGCTCGAGCCCTTGCTGTGCGGCGCGCGCCCGGACATGTACGGCCGCACCCCGCCGCGCAACGCGTCGCAGGTGCAGCGGGTGCTCGACGAGCTGCTGCAGCTGGAACTCGCCGACCGCGAGGCGTGGCTGCGAACGATCGGCGAACGGGTGGTCGCGTGGCAGCAGGCGGGTCGGCTGGCCGATGCGTCGAAGACGCTCGCGGCGGTCGGCCTGCAGCTCGCCGAGGCCGGCCTTTCGGAGCTCGCCGGCCAATGCGCCGACGGCCTCGCCGAGTTGGCGGTCGACGACGCCACCGCCGAGCAGCAGCTGGCGGCGCTGTGGCGCGCGCTCGGGGACGAGACCCGGGCCTACACGCTCGAGAAGACGCTGCTGACGCGGCGGCGGCTGGCGATCGCCGAGCTGCCGCGGGTGTTGCAGCAGCTGCGCGACAACGAAGGACCGCCCGTCGCGTTCGCCGCCGGCGAGCAGGCGCTGGCCTACACGCGCGACCCCAGCTTCCTCGAGAAGATGATCGAACTGGCGGACGAGGTCGGCCAGAGCGAGCGCGCCGACGGCTGGCGCCAGGAGCTCGAGGAGCGCAAGCCGAAGCCGGCCGAGCAGCCGCAGCAGGAGCCGGCGGCCGCAGGGCGCGGCTAGCGGGCAAAGCCCCGTCCGCACGCACACACGCCGCTTCCGCGGTCACAGCTGGCAGCGCGTCCACTACATGGACGCGCTCCTGGGGCGCCGCCCGCTGCAGCAGACTGCGGCCCGGTTTCCGGGCGACACGGGCCCTTCGCCTTCCTGGCTCATCGCGAGATCGGGCCGGTGGCTCGCCCTGCGACTGTAGGGAATCTGCGCATTTTCTCCGACCATGGCAGCGGCGCCATGGCGGCGCTGCCCGGCCTTGCGATCGCTGCGCGACGATGCAGGGGACCGTTCCCGAACGCAGAGAGGTGTCCGACATGAACGAGCAATCGCAGCATCCTGAGTCCGGCTTCACGCTGATCGAAGCGCTGATCGTCACGTCGCTGATCGGCGTGCTCGCCGGCGTGGCCGTCCCGAACCTGCTGGCCAGCCGGCTGGCCGCCAACGAGGCCGCCGTCATCGCGACCATGCGCGCGATCTCGACCGCGCAGTTTCAGTTCCAGAGTTCGGGCGAGCTCGACTCGAACTTCGACGCCGGCTACGAGTTCGGCACGCTCGGCGAACTCGGCGCGCTCGAGGTGCTGCGCGGCTCGACCGAGACGCTGTCGCGCAACCTGCTGTCGAAGTCGGTCGCCAACACCGACAACACCGGCCGCGTCACGCACCACGGCTACCACTTCCGGCTGTTCCTGCCGGCGGCCGACGGTGCCGGCCTCGCCGGCATCTCGGCCAACGCCGCGAGCATCGACGCCGAGCAGGCGCAGCGCTACTGGAGCTGCGTCGCGTGGCCGATCGAGACCGGCACGACCGGCAACCGCGCGTTCTTCGTCAACCAGCAGGGCCAGGTCCTACAAGCCCGCGACTCGGGCTACACCGGCAGCACCTCGGTGCCCGACGCCGGCGTCGGCCTGCTCGGCGTCGCCCCGACCCACATCCACTCCCAGGCCCTCGCCACCGACACCACCGGCGCCGACGGCAACCACTGGGTCCTGGTCCACTGAGAGTTGCGGTACGGTTCGCGGTTCATCCTCCAACTTCCGCGCGCTCGCGCGGAAGTTGGAGGATGAACCGCGTACCGTACCGCAACCTTTCGGGGCTAGGGTTCTGGGATGGTGACGGTCGATCTCGAGCGCGTGCAGCGGCTGCGCGAACGGTTCCTGGAGGGGCGGCGTGGGCGGCGGGCGATGCCGGACTACTGGCGGGATGCGCGCGACCTCGCCGCGTACGACGCGATCCTCGGGGCGCGCATCGGGTGGAAGTGGGATGCGGCGCTCGCGGAGTGCGCGGCACGCGGCTGGCGGCCGTCGGCCGGGCACACGGTGCTCGACTTCGGCTGTGGGTCGGGGGTGGCGGCGCGCCGCTACGTCGATCGGTTCGGTGCCGGTGAGGTGCGCTACCACGACCGTTCGCCGCACGCGATGGCGTTCGCCGTCGAACGCATGCAGGAGGGCCACGCGCACGTCGCCGTCGTCGCGCAACCGAGCGTGCGCGACCTCGAGGTCGACGTCGTGCTGGTCAGCCACGTCGTCAGCGAACTTGACGAACGCGGCCTGCAGCAGCTCGAGCAGCTGCTGCGCAGATGCCCGCGCGCGATCGTGGTGGAGTCCGGCAACCGCCCGGTCGCGCGACGGCTCGCGGCGCTGCGCGACCGGTTGCTCGACCAGTTCGGCGTGGTCGCGCCGTGTCCGCATCGGCAGCCGTGTCCGACGCTCGCCAACGACGACGACTGGTGCCACTTCTTCGCCAGCCCGCCGGGCGAGGTGTTCACCGACGGCGACTGGGTCAAGGCCGCGCGCAGCCTCGGCATCGACCTGCGCTCGCTGCCGTACGCGTTCGTGGCGCTCGATCGCGACGCGGCCGACGCCGAGCGCCAGAGTCCCAGAGTGCCGGAAACCAGGGTGCGGAACCGCAGGGTGCTCGGCCGCGCGTCGATCAACCCGGTGGTCGCGACGGCGCAGGCGTGTTCGGCGTCCGGCCTGGAATCCATCGAGGTCCACAAGCGTACCGATGCCAGGCTCTGGCGGGCGCTGAAGAAGAACCCGGAACAGGCGCAGGAGCTGCTGCAGGACCGCCCCTGACGAGCAGGTCGCGCCGTGGGCCCGCCGTCAACGGGACCCGCCCGCAGCGAGCCCGCTCTCAACGCGTCCGGATCAGCTTCTGGAAGCGGGCGTCGTCGCGGATCGCATCGAAGTTGGGGTTCTTGTGCCGCAGCACGTGGCCGGCCGCCACCGCGTGCTCGAGCCAGTCCAGCGCGACCTCGCAGTTGCGGGCGCGCCGTTCGCCCTGACACGGCACGTCGAGCAGCACCGACGCGGCCCACGCGCGCCACTTCGGCTCCAACGGCAGCTCGCCCAGTCGCAGCTGGTTCTTCTCGAGCGCGTCCCAGTCCTTCGCCGCCAGCAGCATCGCGCCGAGCAGGCGCAGGTTGTGGGCGAGCAACCGCGGCGACTCGGCGTCCTGCGGGTTGGCCTGCAGCGCCAGCTCGATGTCGGCGATGCCGCCCTCGACCAGCGGCCGCGCCTCGTCGAAGCGGTTCTTGCGCATCCACAGCAACCCGAGGTTGGCGCGCACTCCGGCGCGCAGCTTGGGCACCTCGGGCGTCAGCGGGTGCTTCTGCACCAGCCGGTCGAGCAGCGGCAGCGCATCGCGCGCGACCGCGATCGCGTCGTCGTCGCGCCGCTGGTGCTGCATCAGGCTCGAACGTTCGTTGAGCGCCATCGCGCGCACGTAGTCGGGCGTCGGCCACCTTCGCGCGTCGGTGGTGTGCCCGACCAGGCCATCGAGCAGCTCGTCGTTGGCGCGCGCGGCCTCGTCGAGGCGACCGTGTCGCTTCAGGAACCGCACCAGGTTGAGCTGCGCCACCGAACGCGTCAGCGGGAAGGTGCCAGGCTCGTCGCTCGGCGGCGTCACCATCGCGGCCAGCTCGATCGCCCGCCGCAGCGCCGCCTCGGCCGCCTCGACGTCGCCTTCGGCGCCGGCGATGCGCGACGCGTCGGTCTCGACCGAACGCAGCTCCTTGGCCGCGTCGTTCGCCGACGACGTCTGCAGCAGCGGCGTCAGCAGCCGCCGCGCGTCGGCCAGCACGTCGCCAGCCTGCCCGAACTCGGCGCGGGCGCAGTGGATCGCGCTGAGCCGCGCCCGGAACGTGCCGCTCAGCAGCGCCTGCCGCTGGTTCGAGCGGGGGTCGCCTTCGTCGGCGATCGCCTCACACGCCAGCTGCTCGGCGTCCGCCATGCGCCCGAGGCGGCCGAGCACCACCACCAGCTTGAGCGTGACGGTCTGGTGCAGCAGCCGCGCCTCGTCGCGGTGCACCGCGTCCTCGCGCAGCTGCGCCAGCAGCTGGCGCGCGTCGACCAGCATGTCGTGCGCGGTGTCGAGCGCGGCGGCGTTGTGCAGCCGGTCCGAGGTCAGGCCGGCGAGCAGCCGGCGCACCGCCTGCATGCTGACGCGCACGCTGTGGTCCGAACGTTCGGTCTGTTCGCGCAGCGCGGCGTTGGCGTCCCGCTGGTAGACGTAGAGCGACACGAACAGCCCAAAGCACGACAGCAGCGCGACCAGCGTGGTCGATGCCAGGGCCTGATGCCGCTGCACGAACCGCCGCGCCCGCACGGCCGTCGGCAGGCGGCGCGCGGCGATCGGCCGCCGTTCGAGCACGGCCGTCAGGTCGTCGGCGAACGCCTGCGGGGTCGGGTAGCGGCGCAGGCGGTCGCGCTCCATGCCGCACGCCAGCACCACGCGCAGCTCGGGCGGCAGGTCGCGCCGGTGCCGCAGCGACTGTCGCTCGCCGGTCAGGATCCGGCGGCGCAGCTCCTCGGTGTCGGTCGTCGAGAACGGCGAGTCGAGCGTCAGCAGCGTGAACAGCGTGATCGCCAGGCCGTAGACGTCGGTGCGTTCGTCGGCGGGTTCGCCGCGCAGCACCTCGGGCGCCATGTAGGCGGGGGAGCCGGCGGTGGCGCCGCTCTGGGTCAACTGGTCGTCGGAGCGCGTGTGCGACAGCCCGAAGTCGAGCACCACCGCGCGGCCGTCGGGCGTCAGCATCACGTTGGACGGCTTCAGGTCGCGGTGCAGCACGTCGCGTTCGTGCGCGTGCTGGATGCCGAACGCGGCCTTGCGCAGCAGCCGCACGGCCGCCTGCCAGTAGCCGTCGCCGAACACCTCGTCGGGGTCGCGGTCGGTGATCCCGCCGCCGAGCGCCTGGCGCAGATCGGCGCCGGTCAGCTGGCTCGGGTCGCGGCCACGCAGCGCGGCGATCGCCTGCATGCCGTTGCGGCCGTCGAGCAGCGGCATCGCATAGTAGCTGACGCCAGCGGCCGTGCCGGTGGCCAGGATCGGCACGATCGCCGGATGGTCGATCCTCGCGATCGCGTCGATCTCGCGCTGGAAGCGCTGTTGCGCGCGGTCGAACATCAGCAGCTCCGGGCGCACGATCTTCAGCGCGACGCGGCGGCCGAGCGACTCCTGCCGGGCGACGTAGACGACGCCCATGCCGCCGGCACCGAGCTGCCGTTCGACCACGAACTCGCCGAACCGTTCGGGCAGCGCCGGGGTCGGCTGGTCGAGCAGCTGCAGCCGCTGCAGGTCGGACAGGGCCCGCACCAGCTCGCGGGCGTGCTCGGGGTGCTGGCCGAGGAAGCGCTGCAGGCCGGCGTCCCCGTCGGTCTCACGCGCCTCGAGGGCCTCGGCGAGCAGCTGCTCGAGCACCTCGGTCGTGTCGGAGAGAGGGTCCTTGGGTCGATCGGCGGTCACGGTTGCGAGCGAGGGACAGGTGGCCATCGAAAGAAGCGGAGGAGCGCGGTCGGCATCACACGGATTTCCTGGCAAGATGCAGATCGTGCGCGACGGTGATGGTGACGGCGGGTGGCTCGCCCCCGAACAGGTCTGGCCCAACGGCGGTGGTGAAGCGGCGTTCGAGCTGATCGACGTGCGCGCGCCCGTCGAGGTGCAGAAGAACGCGCTGCCGGGTGCGCATCCGCTGCCGATCCTGACCGACGAAGAGCGGCACCTGGTCGGCGCGTGCTACCACGAACGCGGCCACGACGCGGCGGTCGAGCTCGGCGTGTCGCTGACGGCGCCGCACCGCGAGGCTCGGGTGGCGGGGTGGCGCAAGGTCGTAGCGCAGACGGAGAAGCCCGTCGCGCTGACCTGCTGGCGTGGCGGCGACCGCAGCGCGATCGCGCAGCGGTGGCTCGACGGCGAACTGCCGCGGGTGCGCGGCGGCGCCAAGGCGCTGCGGCGGTTCCTGATGCAGCGGCTCGACCAGCTGGTGCGCGAGCAGCGCTTCGTCGTGGTCGCCGGCCTGACCGGATCCGGCAAGACCGATGCTCTGCACGCGGTGGCCAGCGCGGCGCCGGCGCGCGTGCACGTGCTCGACCTCGAACACATGGCCCGTCATCGCGGCAGCGCGTTCGGCGGCCACGGCGAACCCCAGCCGGCGCAGGCGACGTTCGAGAACCGCGTCGCCGCGTCGCTGCAGCTGAGCGACGCCGACTTCGTGCTGGTCGAGGACGAGGCGCGCCACGTCGGCCGCGTGCTGCTGCCCAAGGAACTGTGGCAGCGGATCAAGCGCGCACCGATCGCGCTGCTCGACGGACCCGACGACGAACGGGTCGCGCGGATCGCGCGCGAGTACGCGTTCGAGCCGTGCGCGCACGAAGATCGGCAGGTGGTCAAGGCGCGGCTGGTCGCGTCGGTCGAGAAGCTGCACAAGCGACTCGGCGGCGCGATGGCCAAGGCGTGCGTCGACGCGCTGATGCACGCCGACCACGACGACCGCTGGCACACCGTCGAGGCGCACGATCCGTGGATCCGGCCGCTGCTGGTCGACTACTACGACAAGCACTACAGCCAGGAGCTGAGGCGCTATCCGCGCGAGGTCGTCTACCGCGGCGACATCAACGGGCTGGTCGGTTGGCTGCAGGCCGGTGGCGGCGTGGTGCGCTGATCGATCAGGCCGGCTGCGCGGCCTTGCGCCGCGAGGCGGCTTGCAGCGTCGCGGGCCACCAGACCGACAGCAGCAGCAGCGCGGCGATCCACCAGGTCGCCAAGGAGTGCGGCAGACGTTCGAAGGCGACCAGCATCGCGGTCGCCGTCCACACGCACGCCGCCAAGGTTGCCCACAGCCGGCCGCGCGCGTGCGCCGCGATCGTCCAGGCGCCCAGGATCGTCAGCCCTAGCGGCACCCAGCTGGGGTAGCCACAGACGCCATCGATCCAGACGTGCTGCCTGGACGTGATCAGGCCGAACACGATCAACGCATGGGAACCGCCCAGCGCCCGCGGGTGCCTCGGGGCGAACATGACCAGCACCAAGCCGAGCAGCAGGAACAGCAGCGAGAGCGCGAACATCACGAAGTCGGCCAGCGAACGGCGCACGTAGGTCTGCCACGGCAAGTAGGCCGCTTCCGTTCGCGTTTCGATCGCTGCCGGCACCATCACTCCTGCTGCCCGCGCCCGCGCCAGCACCCGGCCGATGCCGTCGCTGCGGTAGCCGTCGTCCAGCCGGCCTACGCGGCTCCAGGCGTACTTGCGGATGCGATCATCTTCGGTGCCGAGCGCGAGCAGGATCCACGAGTAGCCATTCGTGAACCAGCCGTCGCGCTGCTCGGGCTGGGGGTCGTCGAGCGCGCTCGCGTCGCCGGCGAACAGCCGCGCCAGCAGCCGTACGTCCGAACGGTACTCCGGGAGGTCTTGCTGCTGCGGCAGTCCGTGCAGCTTGTGGTCGATCGTGCGGAGCGCGCCGCGCGCCGGTGGAACGTGTACGAAGGCGGCGCTGTAGACCTGGTGGATCTCGTGCAGCTGGTGCGGGTAGTCGGCGTCGGCGACGCGCTGCAGCGATGCTGCGAGTGCCCGGCGCCAGTCCGACAGGTCCCAGCGCTCGGGCCGTTCGTCGGCCGGGCGCAGGCTTGCCAGCACGACGAACTCGAAGCTGCTGCCGTCGGGGCCGAGCCAGCGGCCACGGCCGATCTCGCACACGTAGCTCGCGGGGTGTCGTTCGCCGTTGGCCGACACCTGCAGGTGCACTTCGGGGTGCCGCAGGTTGGCGACCCGCACGTCGCCTTCGAGGTCGAACCGTCCGGCGCGCCAGTGCGTGCGTACGGATCCGTGCAACGCCGCCGGCGCCGCGCCGTCGCCGAACTGCGGCGGCCGCACCGTGCCCAGGTAGAACCGCAGGAACGGCAGCGCGTGCTCGATCGGCGCCGTGAACGCGACCTCGTCCTCGCCGAGCACCGGCACCGTGTGCTGCCAGACGAGCGTGGGCTCGACGGCGTGGTCGATCCTGGCCAGCACCGCGAGGCGCAGCGGCCGTTCGGTCCGGTCGATCGAACCGAGCGCGCGCTCCCAACGCGTCACCAGCGTGTCGCCCGGTGCGCGCTCCTCGTACGGGATCCGGATGCCGGCCGGCGCGAGCTCCACCAACAGGTGGTGCAGCCAGGCACGCTGGCGCGAGGGCTGCCGCAGGCGGTCGAGCACCGCCTCGGCCGAGACGGGCGGCTCCGGCCCCCAGCCGAGCGCGCGCTGTAGCAGCTCCCGGATCGGCGTCGTGCGGTGCTCCTGCCACCAGCCGGCCGCGGCCCCGGGATCCGACTCCATGCAGCCCGTGTGCGCGGCGAGCCAGTGGTGCAGTTGCCCGGCCCGGTGGTCGGCAGGTCGGTCGGCGAGGCGCGCTGCCACCAGGTCCGCGCGCACGCTGGCGGTCGCCGGCGCGTCGGCTGCGCGGACCCGTGGCCAGGCCTGCGCCAGCCAGTCGAGGTCGGCCTCGCGGATCACCAGGTCCTTGCCGTCCGCGGTCTCGTAGAGGAACGGCAGCCACGCGCAGCGATGCAACAGCCGGGCGGCATCCTTGCGGTTGCCCAACGGCTGGCTGCGGTCGCCGACGATCGCCGTCAGCCCGTCGAGGAACGCGTGATCGACGAACTCGTACGCCGCGATCGGCAGGCGCGCTTGCGGACGGGCGGCGCCGAACAGCACGTTGCGCAGCCGCAGGCCGGGGAGGTGCGGCAGACGATGGGCTGCGCGCAGCAGCGTCGGGATCGCGGTTCGCTGCTCCGCCGTCCAATGGCCGGGGTCATTCAGGTCGAACCTCGCAAGCACGTCGAACTCGTGCATCGCACCGTCCGGGCGGCGGCCCGGTGCGGTCGTGTCGTCGTCGCGCGGCCGCTTTACTGGCGAGAGATCGACGCCGAACGCGATCAGTCGCCGACGCGCGTCGTCGAACGCCGCTCGCTGCTCGGCACTCGCCTGCTCGCACAACGCCACCGTCGTGCTCTGGCTCGCGTCGAGCACCACGTGGCTGGCCGTAGCAATCAGCTGGTCGGCCTGCGACGTGTCGTCGCCTGGGTCGTACAGATAGCTGCGGGCCGCCTCGTCGGTCAGTGCCTCGAGGTAGAGCGTGCGTTCGGCGAGCGTCAGGTCGTCGGGGTCCACCCCGTCGAACAGCTCCACGCACACCGTGGCGGCGCCCGCCGTGTTGCCGGCCTCGGCGAGCGCGGTCGCGACCGCGACGCCGTTGGCGCGCTGCATCGAAGGCACCACGAACCACCAGACGGCCAGCAGCACGAGCGCCGCCGGCAGCAGCGCGCCGAGGATGCTGGAGCGATGACGCGCGACGAACCGCGCTGCCCGGCCGAACTCCGAGCGCGGCCGCGCCAGGATCTCCTTGCCGATCGAGAACCGTTCGAGGTCCTCTGCCAGCGCCTGCACGGTCGCGTAGCGCTCGGTCGGGTTCTTGCGCATCGCCTTGTCGACGATGACCTGCAGGTCGAGCGGTACGCGCGCGTTGCGCTTGCGCAGCGGCACCGGCTCGCTCGCGACGACGGCGTGCATCAGCTGCGCCAGCGGCAGCCCGGCGAACGGCGCCTTGCCGGCGAGGCATTCGTAGAGGATCGCGCCGAGCGCGTAGACGTCGGTCTGTTCGCCGATGCGGTCCTGGTCGCCGAGCGCCTGCTCGGGGCTCATGTAGGCCGGCGTGCCGAGCATCTGGCCGGTCATGGTGGCGCCGTGCTCGGCGCCGAGTTCGCGCGCCAGGCCGAAGTCGCAGACGAACGCGTCGCCGCTCGCGTCGAGCAGCACGTTGCCGGGCTTGAGGTCGCGGTGCATGACGCCCTTGCCGTGCGCATACGCCATCGCCGAGCAGACCTGCAGCAGCAGCTTGACGGCCTGGGTGGTCGGCATCGCGCCGTTCTCGAGGCGCTGGGCCTCGAGGCGCTGGGCGAGCGTGCAGCCGTCGATCAGGTCCATCGTGAAGTAGACGAAGCCGTCGGCCTTGCCGACCTCGTGCACCGAGACGATGTGGCGGTGGCGCAGCCTGGCGAGGCTCTTGGCCTCGCGCTCGAAGCGGCGGATCGCATCGCCGAACATCAGGTCGCCGGGCCGCAGCACCTTGACGGCGAGGTCGCGGTCGAGCGACTTCTGGTGGGCGCGGTAGACGACGCCCATGCCGCCGCGGCCGAGCTCGTCGAGCACCTCGTAGTCGTCGGAGAGCCGTGGGGGAGCGAGGTCGTGCTGCTGTGCCACCGCGTCGTCGCCGAGCACGTCGTGCATCGCCTGCAGGGCCTGCAGCGCCTTCAGCACGTCGGGCTCGGGGATCGAGAAGCGCTCGGCGAGCTTGCAGGTGTCGACCGACTGCCCGGCGTCGAGCGCCTGCTGCAGCTCGTCGCAGAGCTGGCCCATGCGTTCTTCGAGGTCGCCGCTCATCGGGCCTCGATCTGGTCGTGGTGTGCGGCGGTCATGCGGGCGTCCTCCATTGTGTCAGGGGAGGATCGCGCCGCCAGCGCCAGAAACGGCTCAGGCAGGTTGCGCCAACTGCAACCGACGGCGGGCGGTGTTGGCCGTGTTGGCCCACAAGGACTGCAGCACGATGCCTACGATGGCGATCAGGCCGACGAGGATCGGATGCTCGAGGGAGTCCGTCACGAACGCGATGGTGGCACCGGTCCAGAATAGCGGTGCCACCAGCCATACGGGGCTTCGCGTGAGCCGCCAGCAGATCGCCCAGGCTCCGAGCACGTGCAGGCCGTGGCCCAGCCACGATGGGTTCCAGTCCATGCCGCTGGCACGCAGGGACCACAAGGGGAGAAGCATGCCGCTGATCCACAGTACTTTGGCGGCGTCACGGCGAAGGGAGCGTGCGCGAAGGGTGAACCGGAGGGCGAGCGCAGCGATCAACACGTGTCCGATCAGCAGGAGCAGCAGCTTGGCGTTGTCCGCTACCCAGGCCAGCACGGGCGATGGTGTGGAGCGCGCCTGTGCGTCCAGCCAGTCGGGGCGTTGGCCATCGAGAGACTTCGTGGATGCCAGCCGTCGAAGGAGATACCCGGGCACGGGCTGCGCGGCGAGCTGAGCGAAGGCGTAGGCACGCAGCGTCTCCGAGTCCGTGGTCGTGGCCAGCCTCGCGAAGAAGGTCGGGTTCATGATGCCGTGTGGGGACATGCCTGCTTCGCCCGTCTCGATCCGGATCGCCGCCTCGTCGCCGGCGAGGAGCAGGCCAGCCTTGCGGGGGATGACGCAGCCCGAGCTCCTCTCGTGCTTGTTGGCCTTTGCTTGAAGCTCGCGCAGGGCTTCGACCTTGTCGGCCATCGGAAAGAAGGCCGCCGCTGCGATTCTCTGTGCGTGTCCGGTTACGTATTCGTCCGGTAGGGACGCGAGGTGGTCCAGGGTGCGTTGGATCGCTTGCACCCAGTCCTCTCGATCCCATACGTCCGTCGCGGTAGCAGCGGGTTCGAGCACGCCCAGGGCAAAGACCGCGTATCCCGTGGCTCCCTCTCTCGATTGCCAGGTCGCGCCACCGAGCATCGTCACGAGGCCTTCGGGGCAGTCGCTGTTCGCGCTGTCGCTGTGGCTCAGGCTCAGCCCCGGCGTCCAGCGCGTTCGAATGGTCGTGACGCCTGACAGCGTGGCGTCGTCGCCGCTCCAACGGATGCTTGCGCGGCCAACCATCGAGCATTTCTCGAGGCCGCCCGATGTGCGGTGTCGGTGGCGTCCGACGAACAGACCGTGGTAGGGCATGTCGTTCTCGATCACGGTGTGCCACGCAGCCTGCTCGCCGTAGCCGAGGACCTGTCGGTGTTGGCCGATCAGGCGAGGCGTGGCCTCGCCGTTGCCGATGGCGAACGTGGCGGCACGGAAGACGCGGCGTTGGCGGTCGCTGCGTCCCAAAGCCTGCCGCCAGCGCGCCAGGCAATCGCCCTGGTTCCAGATCGTGAGAAGTGGCACCTGGGTCGCGTCGGATGCGGTCAGTTCGAGCAGGTGGTGCACGCGTGCGGTCTCTTCGCCTCGATGCGACGCCAGCTGTTGGAGCAGATCGTCGATCGTCAGTTCCGATACGGGCACATTCCGCATCCGTCTGGGCAGCAGATGCTGTCGTGGGTCCAGGTCGCGGTGTTCCCGCCACCAGGCGCGCAGCGCTTTAGGACCGTGCGATTGTCCCGTGTGTCGGCGCAGCCAATGCTTCAAGCGCCACGTTCGACGGTGCCGCTCCTTCGGATCTGGGATGGCCTGCGCTTCGATCAGGCGTTCGAGCACGAGGTCGATGCGGCGCACGTAGGCCGCACGGCGATCCAAGCCTCGCAGCGACTGCCATGCCTGTTCGAGCCAGTTGAGATCCGATTCGCGGATGCCGTCGAGCGATGGACCCTTCGCATGGAGAAACGGCAGCCAACCGATGCGATGGAAAAGGGCGGCAGCACAGCGGCGCGTTTCGAACGGCAGGGATCGGTCCATGACCACCCCCAGGATGCGCTCCATGTGGTCACGCTCGACGAACGCGCATGTTGGGCCGTCGCCGCGGGCCACGTGGTTCATCCGCTCACGGGTCGCTTCGGGTAGCCGGTGGTGCACCGGCAGCAGGCTGACGAACCTCGCGAACGCGGTTTCGTGCCAAGCGTCATGGTCCGCATCGCTGGCGAGAGCGTGCACGATTGCGAGGCTGTTCGCATCACCGCGGCCGGGCGTGTCGTCTTCGAGCAGCTTCCGGTAGCTCGGATGGTGCCGGTAGAGCCCGTTCTTGTCCGGCAGCATGGCCGCCAGCCGGACGTAATCCAGGTAGTAGTCCTGGACGGGCAGGCCATCCGGGCCACTGGCCAGCTTCAGGAAACCCGCGTGATGCTCGCCTTCGACGCTCTGCACCAGGCTCTCGGCGCGAGCGACGAGATCGTCGGCGCGTGCGTGCTCGGCGGCCGACCCGCGCACATGGCTACGCGCTGCCTCGTCGACCAGGGCTCCAAGCAGCTCGATCAGCTCGGATCCAGACAAGTCGCCTGGGCTCTTGTCTGCATGGGCGTTCTCGAAGGCAGCAAGTGCACCTGGGGTGTTGCCCGCGGCCCGGAGTTGCCGTGCAAGCATCAGCGTTCGTCCCTGCATCCACGCTGGCAGCACGAACAGCCACGCACACAGCGAAAGAACGGCAACCGGCGCAAGCGCAGCGAAAACCGAGTTGCGGTTGCGGCGCACGAAGCTGGCAGCCCACGACCATTCCGTACGCGGCCGAGCCAGGATCTCCTTGCCGGTCGAGAACCGTTCGAGATCTTCGGCGAACGCCTGCACGGTGGCGTAGCGCTGCGCCGGGTCTTTGTGCATGGCCATCTCACAGATGACCTCGAGGTCCGCCGGGACGTGCACCCCGTGCCGCCGCAGCGGCACGGGGTCGCGCTCGAGCACGGCCTGCATCAGCTGCGCCAGCGGCAGGTCGGCGAAGGGAGGTCTCCCGCTCAGGCACTGGTAGAGGATCGCGCCGAGCGCGTAGACGTCGGTGCGTTCCCCGATGGCGTCGCGCTGTCCCAGGGCCTGTTCGGGCGCCATGTACGCTGGGGTGCCGAGCATCTGGCCCGTCAGGGTGGCGCCTGCCTCGCTGCCGAGCTCGCGCGCCAGGCCGAAGTCGCAGACGAACGCGTCGCCGTCGCCGTCGAGCAGGACGTTGCCCGGCTTGAGGTCGCGGTGCATCACGCCCTTGCCGTGCGCGTACGCCATCGCGGAGCTGACCTGCAGCAAGAGCTTGACGGCTTGCGTCGTCGGCATCGGGCCTTCCTCGAGGCGCTCGGCGAGCGTGCAGCCGTCGACGAGGTCCATCGTGAAGTAGACGAAGCCGTCGGTCTTGCCGACCTCGTGCACCGAGACGATGTGGCGGTGGCGCAGCCTGGCGAGGCTCTTGGCCTCGCGCTCGAAGCGGCGGATCGCGTCGCCGAACAGCAGGTCGCCGGGCCGCAGCACCTTGACGGCGAGGTCGCGGTCGAGCGATTTCTGGTGGGCGCGGTAGACGACGCCCATGCCGCCGCGGCCGAGCTCGTCGAGCACCTCGTAGTCGTCGGAGAGCCGTGGGGGCGCGAGGTCGTGCTGCTGTGCCACCGCGTCCTCGCCGAGCACGTCGTGCATCGCGCGCAGCGCCTGCAGCGCCTTGAGCACGTCCGGCTGCGGGATTGCGAAGCGTTCGGCCAGCTCGCCGGTATCGATCGACTGCCCGGCGTCGAGCGCCTGCTGCAGCTTGTCGCAGAGCTGGCCCATGCGTTCTTCGAGGTCGCCGCTCACGCAAGGCCTCCGACCTCGCCGAGCAGGTCGCCGAGCCGCACCGTCGCGCGGCCGATCAGCCGCCGGACCGACGTCGGGCTGGTGCCGATGCGCTCGGCGATCTCGGCGATTTCGCGGCCCTCGAAGTGGCGCATCAGCAGCACGTCACGTTCGTCTCCCGGCAGCGAGGTGATCGCCTCGGCCAGCCACGTGCGCCGTTCGCTGCGGCCGGCCTGCGTCAGCACGCCGGTCTGCTCGGCCTCAAGCCGGTCGATCAGCTGCGACACCCGCGCGAGTTCGCCGGGCGAGCGCTTCTTGGCGCCGTGGTATTCGGCGCGCGTGCGGATCTGGTTCTCGGCGATCTGGCACAGCCAGCGAACGAACGATCCGGGACCGCGATCCTCGAACCGACCGAACGCCTGGTGCGCGGCCAGGTAGGTCTCCTGCAGCAGGTCGCGCGACTCCTCGCGGCTGCGCAGCTGCTTGCCGAGCCGGACGCGCAGGTACAGTTCGAGCCGGGCCGCGGCGTGTTCGAACAGCTGGTCGTAGGCTTCGGGGTCGCCTTCCCTGGCGCGGGCCAGCAGCTGCAAGGTCTCTGGGTGGTCGTTGTGGGGCATCGACGTCGGGCTCCATTGTGCTAGGGGAAGTTGTCGCCGCCAGCGCCACGAAAAAGCTGGCCCTGCCCGCCGCATCCGTCACGCTGTGGACATGACCAGCGCATCCGCCCGTCACATCCTCGTCGACTCCGAGCAGCAGTGCCTCGATCTCAAGGCCCAGATCGAGGGCGGCGCCTCGTTCGAGGACCTCGCCAAGCAACACTCGTCGTGCCCGTCCGGCGCCCGCGGCGGCGCGCTTGGCACGTTCAACCCGGGCCAGATGGTCAAGGAGTTCGACACCGTCGTGTTCAACGAAGCCGTCGGCGAAGTGCACGGGCCGGTGAAGACGCAGTTCGGCTACCACCTGATCGAGATCACCGAGCGTTCGTAGGCGGCAGCGGGGTTCGGCCCCCTCGCCGGCGGTCGGACCAGTCGATGTCCCAGCCGATGTCATCGTCGGCATGCCCGATCCGCGCGCTGCCGCCGTGCGCCGAGCCGCGGCTGGACGGCGCGCCGGTGCGAGCGCCCCGGTAGCGCTCAGAACCGCATCTCGTACTGCACCTTCACCGTGCCCGCCTGGCGCTGCGTGCGCCAGCGGTCGAACGGGTCGGTCGCGTCGCTGTTGTAGACGACGAACAGGCGGGCGACCGGGGTGATGTCCCAGCGCAGGCGGGTGTTGACGCCGAGCGAGTCGCTCTCGGTGTCGAACTGGGCGAACGTGGTCCAGGTGAGGTCCGGCGAGAACGTGAACTGCACCTCGACGCCGTAGAGGTCGGTGGCGAAGTCGCGGCCACCGACGCGGCCGCGGTTCCACTCGGCGCTGGCCTCGAGCGTGACCAGCGGGCCGAGGAACGTGCGCGTGCTCGCCTCGATCTGGTCGAGGTGGCCGTCGTAGAATTCGCCGCCGTTCCAGCCGAGCGAACCGGTGACGGCGCGCTTGGTCGCGGTCGAGAAGAACGCGCCGTAGCGCAGCCACTCGTAGTCGCCGGCCGCGACGACCGCACCGTCGGAGAGGTCGAACGGCGCGTCCGGACGGTCGCCGACCGCCGACGTGATCAACGCAAACTCGTCGCCGCTCTCGAGCGTCACGTCGACCGGCGCGAACTCGACCTCGTAGCTCTGCCAGCGGTGCGACAGGTCGGTGAACAGCGACGCCTCGAACGCGAACACCTGCCGGCGCAGCCAGCCGTTCTGCGGCCGCCAGCCGTAGTCGGCGCCGAACCGGTGCTTGTAGACGCCGGGGCGCGGCACGAAGCCGAGCGACGGGTCGAAGTCCTCGTCGATGCGCCAGCTCTGCCAGACGATGTCCCAGTCGTCGTTGGGGTAGTCGACCTTGATGCCGTAGGCGCCGGGGTTGCCGTCGAGGTCGTCGCGACCCATCGTCAGCCCGAACACGCCGATCAGGAAGTTGCGGTCGCCGAAGAGCCGGGAGGTCTGGTAGGTCGCGTCGGCGCCGATCGTGTAGCTGCCGTCGCGGCCGAGCGGATCGCCTGTGGTCGCCAGGATGCCGACGTTGGACTCGGCCAGCACGTCCTGGCGCAGCCGCACCACGCCCATCGTCGACGCCGGCGCGAGGCCGTCCTCGCCGCCGGTGCGCGTCAGCAGCGCGCCGACGCTGGTGCCGCCGACGCGGCCGACGACCTTGCTGCCGAAGCGCAGCGGCACCGTGCGGCCGTCGACCAGCCCGATGCGGCGGCTCTGGAACGGCACGATGTTGCGCTGCAGGCCGAGGCCGAAGTCGAACGCGTCGGCGCCTTCGTAGAAGAACGGCCGGCGCTCGGGGAAGAACAGCGGGAAGCGCGTCAGGTTGATCTGGCGGCGGTCGACGTCGGCTTCGGCGAAGTCCGAGTTGACGGTGACGATCGCCGCCAGTTCGGGCGTGATCCGCAGCGAGGCGTCGAGGCTGCCGTCGAACTCGTCGCCGGTGTCCTCGACCGGGTCGTTGGACCGCACGCTGCGCGCGACCGCCGACGGCATCACCAGCACGCCGAGGCCGAGGTCGAACCGGGGCACGCCGACGATGTAGCCGGCGCGGCTGAGCTGGGTGACGCGCTGGTCGAGGCGTGGTGTCGACCAGCGGCTGCGCTCGAGCAGGCGCTGCACGCGCCGTTCGACGTTGAACTGCCAGCGGTCGGAGCTGCCGTCGAACACCAGGATCGCGACCGGCACGCGCACCTCGAGGGTCCAGCCGTCGGCGTCGACGTGGGTGCGCGCCTCCCAGGCGCCGTTCCAGTCCGGGTTCTCGGACTCGCCGCGGTCGGCGACCAGCGCGTCGTAGCGCGCGCCGCGCGGATTGACCGCGAGCACGTAGCCGGTGCGGCCGTCGGCGACCGGACCGAGCACGATCTTGACGTGGTCCTCGGAGCCGAGCTCGGCGTCGCGCGCCACCGCGAACGCCGACAGCTGGTCGGGGTCGTCATGGCAGCGCACGCCGATGTACAGGTTCTTGCGGTCGGCGAGCACGCGGATCTCGGTACCGACCGCGGGTGCTGCACCCTGCACCGGTTCGATCGCGGTCAGACCCGGGATCTTGTCGGCGCGTTGCCAGGCGGCTTCGTCGAGGCGGCCGTCGACGCGCATCGCCTCGGCGACGCCGACGCGCAGTTCGGGCGGCCGCTGCCCGGGTTGCTGTTGGGCGAGCGCCGGCGTCGTGCTGGCGAGCACCAGCGCGGCTGCGAAGCGGGTTCGGCCGAGGGACGTCACAGCTGCAACAGCGCCTCTCGCGTCATCCGCCGCGTGTAGCGATGGATCTTCCAGTGGTCGGGTGCCCAGCCGTCGAGGAAACGGTGGAAGTCCGCCCACGCCGCCGGATACAGCGCGCGCCACTCCCGCTCGAGTTGGTCCGCGTCGACGTCGCCGGGCAGGCGTGGGCGCAGCTCGGCGAAGTAGGTGTCGAGGTGGCGCTCGGCCTGCCGTTCGCACTGGTCGTCGTCGAGGCAGCTGCTGAGGAAGTAGGCGACGTCCTGGATGCCGCAGCCGCCGCCGACGTACTGGAAGTCGACCGCGGCGACGTCGTCGGCGGCGAAGCAGAAGTTGGCGACCTTGGCGTCGCCGTGCACGAGCGTGCGGTGGCGGCAGGTGCGCAGGGCCGCGTCGAGCGGCGCCGCGGCCCGCCGCAGTTCGTCGTCGCGCATCGCGGCGAGTTCGTCCTGGCGGGTGGCGAGGTGCCAGTAGGTGCCGTTCGGCCACAGGCCGGGCGGTGTCGGGCCGAGGTGCGCGGCGTGGAACGAGGCCAGCCAGCGCAGGCAGCGCTGCAGCTCGACGCCTTCGAGCCGTTGCCGCCGGCCGTCGTAGCCCGACGCGTCGAGGTCCTCGAGCAGCAGCAGGAAGCCGGTGTCGGTGCGTTTGGCGGCGTGGCAGCGCGCGGTGCGGTGGCTCGCACGCGGCTCGCGATCGAGGTAGAACGCGCGCTCGACCTCGTACGAACGCAGCTTGCGCTGGTGCGAGGTGCGACCCGACCAACCGCGCGGGTGCTGCACGACCGACGGCGGCTGCACGTGCTTGACGATCGCGCTCGGCAGCGCTGCGCCGTCGAGCTGCACGCGCAGGATCTGGCCGTAGCCGGACCACAGCGTCTGCACCGTTTCCGCTGCGAGCACGCGGCCGCCGAGGTGGGCGGCGATCCAGTCGGGCAGCATCGGGTCGTCGATCATGCGCGACGCATCATCTGGCCACGGGCGCGGCTGGCAACCGCGTTCCGGGGCACGGGCGAACGTGGCGGGCTCGTCGCGTGCGTGGGGCCCTGCCGCTCAGGCCGACGGCTGGGGCGTCGGCGTCGCGTCGCGCTGGCCACGGCCGCTGCGCCAAAGCCACCAGGTCTGCGCCAGTCCGGCGACGGTGAACGCGAGCAGCGTCACCTGGATGCCCGGCAGGTCCTGCAGCCAGCGCATGCCGGCGAGCAGGCACACGGTGCAGACCGCGAGGTAGAGCACCACCGCCTCGGTGATCGGGCGCGTGCGCTTGTGGTGCACCATCCGGCCCTGCAGGTAGTTCTGCGCGACCGAGTAGATCGGCATCGCGAGTGCCAGCGGCAGCGACGTGCAGGCCAGCGCGGTCAGCTCGGTGGACAGCCCGCTGACCTTCGCGAACCAGACGCCGCCGAGCGGGGTCAGCGCGAGCAGCGTAAGCACCGCGGTGGTCACCGAGGCGATGCCGACCCCGACGCGGTACAGCGCGCGGCCGCCGCCCGGCTCGCCGGCCAGCGACACGACCACCTCGTTGAACGCGAAGCCGGCGCTGCGCGACAGGAACACGATGCCGTAGACGGCCGGCCAGGCGGCCAGCGACTGCAGCGGGGCGTGCATCTTACTCATCGCCCACGAACCGATCGGCTGGATCACGATGGTGATGATCGGCGTGAACGCCAGCGGCGTGTAGAACGCGGCGAACGCGCGCCAGCTGATGAGCTCGCCGTCGGGTTCCGCCGGCAGCTTCGGGCGCGCCGCGCGACGGAACGACCAGCCGGCCCACGCGGCTTCGGCCAGCACGCCGCACGAGATCGCGGCGGCGCCGACGACGATGCCGGGCCAGGTGCCGACCGCGAGGCCGAGCAGCAGCACCAGCACGTTCGCGACCAGGCGCACGATGGTGCCGACGCCGACCAGGTCGGAGCGGCCGCAGCGGATCAGCACGCCCTGCTGGAAGCGGCGGTAGCCGATCGCCCAGGTCCACGGCGTCATCAGCATCATGCCGATCCGGCCGGGCTCGACGATCGCCGCCGGCACGCCGATCACGTCGCGCACGATGACGTCGTAGAGCGGCGTGAACGCGACCGCGACGTGCACGATCGTCAGCAGCAGCGAGGCCAGGTGCGCGAACCGCAGCAGCCGGGCGTGGGTCGCGAGGTCTTTGACCAGCGCCGTCGATGCCGCGAGCAGCATGATGATCGGCGCCTCGATCAGGATCGACAGCGGGTAGACCAGCGCGCCGATCGCGGCGAGGTGCGGCTCGCCGCCCGGCATGCGCGTCATCGCCGCCGTCAGCATCGGCATCTCGACGCCCATCAGCAGCCAGCTGCCGGCGAGCGGCCACCACAGGGTGAGCACGCGGCGGGCGGTGACGGGGGCGGCGGAGTTGCGGGGGGCGGCGGTCACGGCGGCGGCACGTCATAGCCCCTGCGCGGTCGGGCACGAGGGCAATTCCGCGTCGCTCGGTGAGGTCGTGCCTGGCGACGCCGTCGGTGTCGCCGGCGAGGCGCGTTACCGGCGGCCGCTCCAGCGCAGCATCTGGTCGGCGAGGTCGAGGCAGTGCACGGCCTCGACGTCGGTGACGTCACCGTCGGCGTTGCGGACCAGGCGCAGTTCCGGCTGCACGAAGCCGGTGACCGAGGGCAGGTCGAGGTCCGCGATGCGCGCCAGCACCTGCTGGTGCAGCGCGCGGTCGATCCTGGTGCCGTAGGTCTCGACCAGCGCCTTGCCGGCGGCGAAGTCGCCGGTCGCCTTGATCCGCATCAGCTCGCCGAGCAGTTCGCCGCAGCCTTGCCGGAACCGTTCGGCGGAGTCGACCACGTAGAACGTCTTGCCGTCCCGCTCCTCGACGTGCACGCCGTAGCCCTTGTCGAGCAGCCACAGCACGATCAGCTGGCGGTTGCGCATGTGGTCCTCCTCGACCCGTTCGCCGAGCGGCACGCGCCGCAGCTGCACCAGCGCGTTGCGCGCGTAGGCCTCGTACTTGGCGAGCACCGCGTCGTCGTTGGGCACCAGCCCCATGTCCTTGCACTTCTGGTCGGCGCACCAGTAGAGGCCGACCAGGTCGGCGCGGCCCTCTTCGAGCGTGCTGTAGTAGAGGCCGAGGCGCTGGGCCGGGTTGGGGATCTCGGGGTTCACCTGGCCCGATGCATGGCCGACGACCTCGTGCAGGTTGGTGTGCAGGTCGTCCATCGAGGCCGCGTAGAGGCGCGCGCGGGCGGCCTCCTCCGGCGTGAACGAGAACTCGTCGAGGCTGCCGGCGGCCTTGACCAGGTTGTAGGTCTCGACCACGTTGGCGAGGTTGACCGACTTGCTGCCGTACTGCTGGCGCACGTCGGCCTCGTTGGGCAGGTTGATGCCGATCGGCGTGATCGGGCCGGAGTCGCCGGTCTCGGTGACGACCGAGATCGCGCGCGCCGAGATGCCCTTGACGTCCTGCTTCTTGAACTCGTCGGCCCACGGCATGCGCTGTTCGAACCACGGCGCCTCGACCGCCAGCTCGGCGATCGCGCGGGTCTTGTGCTCGTCGCGGAAGCTGATCACCGACTCCCATGAGCCCTTGATGCCGCGCGCGTCGAGGTAGACCTCGACGAAGCCGAGGATGAAGTCGATGCGGCTGTCGTTGTCCTGCACCCACGCAATGTTGAACTCGCGCCAGTCGTTCAGGTCGCCGGTCTGGTTGTAGCGGATCAGCTTCTTCAGGGCCTTCTCGGTCGGCGCCGGCGCGAACGGCAGCGCGCGCGTCAGGTGCTCGTTGATCGCGTTCAGTTCGGCGGCGTAGCGGCCGGGCGGGATGGTGGCGCCGTCGCCGCAGCGGTAGACCTCCTCGATCAGTCGGCCGTCGGTCTTGACGAGCCGCGAGTTGAGGCCGTTGTGCTCCTCGAAGCCCTCGAGGTCGGCGGTGGTGACGCCGACGTAGAGGTTGTTGGCGCTCTGCACCAGCGGGTCGTTGCCGTGCTCGGTGCTCTTGTCGGTGACCGACAGGTCGGAGTCCATGTCCGTCATCACCTCGTAGGCGTGGCGGACGTCGCGCAGCGTGCGCAGCTGCTGCCGGCCCATCGCGTGGCCGGCCGCGACCGCGGTGTTGCACGCGGTTTCGAACTGCTCGAAGGTGAGCTGCAGCGGCACCTTCTTGGTGGTCAGGTTGTCGTGGATGCCGGAGTGCACCCAGAACAGCTTGCAGTAGCGCTCGACCTCGTCGCGCACCTCGGCCGGGAAGTCGGCGCGCACCAGCCACAGCGACTCCAGGATCCAGCGCAGGCCGAGCGTGTGCTGGTAGCGCTGGTCGAGGAAGATGTCGCGGCCGGCGATGGCGGCCTGCGACAGGTGGTAGGCGAGCATCTTGTCGCGCAGCGGCAGCTCCTCGAAGCCGTCGGCGTAGAGCTGCACGACGACGGTCTTGTCGACGCGGTCGAGCTGGACCTTGCGGGCGGGGCCGGACTGGCACGCGGTCAGCGCGGCCAGCACGGCGAGAGATGCGAGGTGGGGGGGCTTGTTCATGATCTCCGGTCGGCGAGCATAGCCGTGCCCGTACCAGAACCCGAAGCCGACCAACCGAATGCCCCGCACGCTCCCGACGTTGCTCACCGCGGCCTGCCTGTCGCCGCTGCTCCCCGCCCAGTCGTGGAACCAGGTCGCCACGGCCAGCAACCCCGGCCAGATCCGGGACGCCGCGATGGCGTTCCATTCGGCGAGCGGCGAGGCCGTGTTGTTCGGCGGCTGGCCGGCGCTCGGCGCCACCTGGGAGTTCGACGGCAGCAGCTGGAGCAACGCCAACCCGATCGGTTCGCCGCCCGGCCGCCGCGAGTTCGCGATGGTCGAGGACACGCAGCGAGGCCGCCTGGTGATGTTCGGTGGCCAGGGCAGCTCCGGCCTGCTGGCCGACACGTGGGAGTACAACGGCAGCGTCTGGACCAACGTCACGCCGGCGACGAGCCCGCCGGCGCGGCTTGGCCACACCATGGCCTACGACGTGCAGCGCGGCGTCACCGTGCTGTTCGGTGGCACGCCCAACGCCAACCTGCCGCCGAACTTCACCGACACGTGGGAGTGGGACGGCAGCAGCTGGACCCAGGTGGCGACGGCCAACGCGCCGTTCGAGCCGGTCTACGCGAGCATGTGCTACGACGTCGTGCGCGGCGTCTGCGTGCTGACCGGCGGCACCAGCCTGTTCGGTGCACCCGACCAGCGCACGTGGGAGTACGACGGCGTCGACTGGACCGACCGCACCAACGTGGTCGGCACCGCGCCGACCTCGATCCCGGGCCTCGGGGTGCAGCAGGCGCAGATGGTCTACGACCAGGCGCGCGGCGTCTGCGTGCACTACGGCGGCCGCACGCCGAACGGCACGTTCTCGACCGAGACGTGGGAGTACGACGGCGCGGCGTGGACGCAGGTCGGCAGCGGCACGCCGTCGTCGCGCAGCCGCTTCGCGATGGCGTTCGACAGCAGCCGCGGCGTCGCCGTGCTCTACGGCGGCATCAGCGGCAACTTCCAGACCTGGTTCACCGAGACGTTCGAGTACGCGGCCGGCGTGCCGGCGGACTACCAAGTGTTCGGCGGTGGCTGCGCCGGCTCGCAGGGCGTGCCGAGCAACAGCGCGTCGCAGCTGCCGGTGCTCGGCCAGTCGCTGGTCGTCGACATCGGCAACATGCCGGCGCCCGAAGTGATGGCGCTGGTGTTCGGCCTGAGCACCGTGACGCCGGCCGTCGACCTCGGCTTCCTCGGTGCGCCCGGCTGCCCCGCGCGGGTGTCGCCGGACGTGCTCGTCGCGGTGACCGGCGGGGCCGGCACCGCGAGCTACACGCTGCCGATCCCCAACAACCCGGCGCTGATGGCCGCCGAACTGCACACCCAGGCGGTCGTGCTCGAGGCCGCCGCCAACGCCTTCGGCGCGATCGTCTCGAACGCCGCCACCGCCACCCTCGGCACCTGACCCCGCATACCGAACCCGGTTCAGGCTGCGCCACTTGCTGCCGCATACCGAACCCCGCATACCGAACCCGGTTCAGGTTGCGCCATTTGCCACGGCCGGGGCTGCGTGCGCGTCCACGGCTCGTCGGCGCGGCCGCGCGCGATTCGTCGACGTTCCGCTGCTGGGTGTCGGCGTTTTTTGCAGGCAGACTTCGGGGCCGCAGCGACGTGCTGCAATGGCCGCATTGGCGCCGTGCCTCTGCTGCGATGGGGATCCGCGGTGTTTCTCGCCGCCGTAAGTGAGCCGTTGCCAGGGGTCTAGCGGCACGCCCGGGCGAACTGGCGGATTGACGGAGCCAGGTTTTTGGGGGAGCCTTCTGCCGTGCCCACCGGACTCGGTGCGGCACAATCACGTCTCTGTATCTCGTTTCTCAGAACGAACACCATGTCCAAGAACCTCTGCCCCGTGGCATTGGCGGTCGCCGCCTTTGCTGCCCCGATGGTTGCCCAGGTGGGCAACCAGGTCGCCATCCCGGCGCACAACAACGTCTACAACGGCTTCAGCCGCGGCTACAGCTTCGTCGCCAACAACGACTTCTTCATCCAGGACTTCGAGCTGCCGCTCGACGCCCAGCAGGCTGGTGACATCGCCGGCGTGGTGGTGCGCATCAACGGCGTGCAGGTCTTCTACGCCACCGGCGGCACCAACGCGATCATGACGCCGCCGGCGCCGATCTCGGTGATGACGGGTGACATCGTCGACGTCGTCGGCAACTGGTCGCCGGTCGCCACGACGAACTTCACTGCGCACAACTCGTACAGCCCGACGGGCGCTCCGTTCGCCACCACGATCGAAGGCGTCGCGACCAACCTGGATCGCACGGGCGTGCAGTACGACATCAACGACCCGGCCTACACCACGGCTGCCTACCTGGCTCCGACCACGGGCCAGATCGGCCGAGTCTGGACCTACACCACCCCGCCGGCCGGCATCTTCGCCAGCTTCTCGGCGGCTCCCGCGTCCGGCGCCTCGCCGCTGACGGTCGCGTTCACGGACACGACCTTCACGGACGATCCGGGCGGCGTGATCTCGTGGGACTGGGACCTCGACGGCGACGGCCTGACGGATTCGACTGCCCAAAACCCGACGTTCACCTACGCCTCGTGCGGTAGCTACGACGTCACCCTGACGGCCACCGACGTCATCAACGGCAGCAGCACCACGACGGTTGTCGGTGCGGTCACCGTCGACGAGGTCGTCGCCGACTTCTCGGTCGCCGAGCTGGTCCCCGGCAGCGGCCTGTGGCAGTTCACCGACCTGTCGAGCCCGACGCCGACGGCGTGGGACTGGGACTTCGACGGGGACGGCACGGTCGACGACACCAACCAGAACCCGGTCTACTTCGACCCGAGCATGAGCCCGATCCTGAGCCTGCCGAACTGCACCCTGACCGTTCAGGGCGCTGGCGGCTGCTTCTCGGACACGCTCGTGCGCGCAGTCAACGCTACCGGCTACGGCGTCGCCAACGGCCCGATGGCTGGCGGCAACGGCACGCTCGCCACCCCGGCGGTCGGCACCTACTTCGACATCAGCGTCGGTGTTGCCGAAGGCATCAGCATCACCGGCATGGAGACCGGTGTCTACGGCTACGCCGGCACCGCCGACGTCCGCGTCTACATCACCCCTGGCACGCACGTCGGCAACGAAGGCAACGCTGCCGCGTGGACGCTCGCCGGTGAAGGCGTCGTCACGTTCACGGGCACCGGTGCGGTCGCCACTCCGGAGTTCGCCTCGGTCGCGCTGAACAACCCGTTCTACCTGCCTGCCGGTGACTACGGGGTCGCGTGCTACCACATCGACCAGGCCGGTGGCTCGGTCCAGGTGTCGTACACCAACGGCCCGGCCAACAGCCCCTACGGCAACGCCGACCTGACGATCCACCCGGCTGGCGTCGGTTGCTCGTCGACGAGTGAGCTCGGCCCGTGTGCCTTCTCGCCGCGTCTGTGGAACGGTCGCTTCCTCTACGAGACCTGCTCGGTGTCGAGCAACGCCGCGGGCGGCACCTACGCCATCGGCTGCGCCAACTCGGCTGGTGTCGTTCCGAGCCTCGCGATGGCTTCGCTGCCGCAGCTCGGCGGCAACTACGAGGTCGACCTCGACGCCGGTCTCGGCGTGGCGGCCGCCTCGATCATCGTGCTCGGCGAGAGCAAGGACCTGTTCAACGCGCTGCCGCTGCCGTTCGACCTGGGTGTCATCGGTGCGCCGGGCTGTAACCTGGCCGTCAGCGCCGACGCCACGTCGCTGCTGATCGCCAACGCGGGCCCGGGCAACCTCTACTCGCTGCCGATCCCGAACGACCCGCTGCTGATCTGCGCGAAGTTCTACGCGCAGGCCGCGGTGCTCGACATCCCGGCCAACACGCTTGGCTTCGTGCTGTCGAACGCGCAAGCCGCCGTCATCGGCAACTGATCGTCGAGGCCAGGGTCCTCTGCGGATCCAGGTCGCGGCCCTGCGGGGCCGCTCGAAGCGGGGCTGCCAGATGGCAGCCCTGCTTTGCTGTACGGATCGCATGCGCGGTCCGATGGCGTATCCTTCACGCATGCTGCGCCCGCTGCTGTCCGCGCTCTGCCTCTGCTGGGGGCTCGCCGCCCAGGCCAAGGATCCGCCGAAGGTCGTCTCGATGACGCCGGCCAACGGCGCAACGATCCCGGCGACGACCAGCGAACTGGTCGTGACGTTCGATCGCGACATGTTTCGCGGCGGCCACTCGATCTGCGGCGGCGGCAAGAGCCTGCCGAAGGTCCGCGGCCGGCCCCGGTGGAAGGGCGACCGCACGCTGGTGATCCCGGTGCAGCTGCAGCCCGACCAGGAATACGAGCTGAGCCTGAATTGCTCGTCGGCACGCAAGATCCAGGCGAAGGATGGTGTTCGGTTGCCGCCGACGCGGTGGACGTTCACGACGTTTCCCAAGCCACTGCGCCCCTTCGCCGAACAACAGCAGCGCAACCGAGAGGCCCTGGCCCGGCTCGAGGTGCTGCTCACGAACAGCTACGCTTACCGCGACCGCGTCGTCGCGGACTGGCCGGCACTGCTCGAACGCCACCGCGGCAAGTTGCGGGACGCACGCACCGACCGAGCCTTTGCAGTCGCGACCAGCGAACTGCTGCAGGCGACCCAGGACCAGCACATCGTGGTTGGCTATCGCGACAGCAGCTACGCGCCATTCACGCCGTTGGTCGAACCGCTCTACCGGACCTTTGCGGTGCGGCGTCTGTTCCAGCTCGAGCGGGTCACGCCGCGTGCGTTCCGCGGCCGCACCGACGATGGCATCGCCTACCTGCTGATCACCGGCTGGCAGGAGGCCGTCGACGTCGAACGGCTGCTCGGCGCGATCGCCGAGATGATGGACGCCAAGGCGCTCGTGATCGACGTGCGCCCGAACGTCGGCGGCGACGAGCGCATCGCACGTCGCGTCGCCAGCTGGTTCGTGCAGGGCGAGAAGGTCTACGCCCGGCATCGCAGCATCGGCGCGGACGGCCTCGGTCCGGTCGTCGATCGCAAGGTCCGTGGCAACGACGTGGTCTACGATCGACCGGTAGCCGTGCTCGCGGGGCCGCGCGTGATGAGCAGCTGCGAGGCCTTCGTGATGATGATGAAGCAGGCCGCGGGCGTGCAGGTCGTCGGCCAGAAGACCCGGGGCAGCAGCGGCAACCCGGTCGTGCACGAGCTCGGCAACGCCGTCTCGGTGCAGCTTCCGAGCTGGCAGGCGCTGCGCCCCGACGGCACCTGTTTCGAAGGCGAGGGCATCGAGCCCGACGTGTTCGTCGAGTGCACCAGCCGAGACTTCGAGACCTACGACCCGACGCTCGAAAAGGCGCTGGCGCTGCTCCGCGAGCGTATCAAGAACGGCAAGTAGGGCCCGCCCGCAGCCAGCGGGCTACCGCGCGTGCAGCGCGAGGTGGATCTGCCTGGCCCACGCCTTCGGCGCCGGCCATCGGCGCACCGTGCGGCGTTTGAGGTCGCACAGGTGCAGCGTGCCGTCGGCGAGCACTAGCAGCCGCTGGCCGTCGGGCATGCGACAGGCGCCGGCGAAGCTGCGCAGCTGCACGCCGCGATCGCGCAAGAACACGCGCGCGAGGTTGTCGTCGTCGGGCTGCAGGCCCTCGGCCCGGAACGCCTCGCGCAGGTAGCCCGGTACGCCGGCCGCCGCCAGCGGGTCGGGCGTGTCGAGGTCGCGCTCGGCGTAGTCGGTGCGCAGCAGTTCTTTGCCGGTCGCGACGTCGATCGTGACCCACTGCGCGTCGCGCTCCAGCACGAAGTCCTCGAGGTCGGCGTGCGCACCTTCCGCCGGGCGCCGTTCGACGTAGCGGAACATGCCGCCGACCAGCTCGGTCGGCATCGCCGTCGGGATCACCCCGATCCCCGAGCCACCGCGCGCCTGCATGCGCACGCGCACCGAGCTCTCGGCGCCGGTCTCGAGGTCGCAGATGCGCACCTCCTGGTGCACGATGCCGAGCTCGCCGAACGGCAGCGCGACCAACCTGCGGCCCTGCTCGTCGAAGAACGCGCCGTGGCGCACCACGTAGCGGCCACCGCTCCAGAGCGTGCGGCGCCGGTCGGACCGCGGCTGCGCCAGCACCTTGTCGAAGCGCTGCGTCACCTCGCCGCGCGCCGCATCGAACCGCGCCAGCTTGCCGTCGCGGACGACCAGCCACTCGTCGCCGTGCCGCGCCAGCACCTCGATCCGCTCTGCCAGCGGCTCGACCTCGCCGCTGGCCGCATCGATCACGACCTGGCCCTCGCTGGTCTCGACGATGGTCCGGCCCCGCGCCGTTCCGAGCGAACGCGCCCGCGCCGTGCGCAGCAGGTCGGTGGTGGTGAACGTCGCCGCATCGAAGCGCAGGATCCGCACCTCGTAGTACCGCACGTCCGCCCGCCCCGGCCGCACCTGCCAGCGCAGCAACCCGACCGAACCGTCGAGCGGCGTCGGCGCCCACGAACTGTCGCCGAGCACCAGCCGTCGCTGCGCCGGCTCGCCGACGGGCACGTCCCAGATGCTGGCCTCGCGTCGGCCGTCCTTGGTCTGGGTCAGCGTGATCGCGACGAAGCGGGGGGCGGAGTCGGTTGGTTGTGGGGTGGGGGTGGCGCTCTGGTCCTGGCCGCGGGTGGTGCCGGCGAGGGCGAGCAGGGCCAAAAGGTGGAGCGCCGTCGGGGGTGGCATGTTGGTGCAGTAGAGACGCGGACGACCGAGGCTGTGTAAGCGATCTGTCGACGCCCGAGGCTGCGCAGCTTCAACCAGCGGCCGCGCGAGCGATCCGCAGCAAGGACTCGGGCATCGCGTGGTCGAGCCGCCAGGTGATCTGGATCGGTCGTTCGCCTTGATCGCGTTCTCGCCTGGCCGTGCCGAGGAACACGAATCCTTCGGCGCGGCCACGGTCGTCCTTGGGCCGGTTACGGACGAACAACAGCACGTGGGACGAACCCTCGAGATAGCGGCGGCCCGTGGGCGAACGGCGGGTGGTGCCGCTCTGGCTCTCCCAGTGGAACAGGTCTCGCGAGATCGCAAAGTCGCGGTAGCGCGTCGTCGGCGAATAGCCGCTGCCCGTCTTGTCGAGCGTGACGAACAGCAGGTCGGCGTTGCGGTCCTCGACGAACTTGACGCCTTCGCGCGCCGCCAGCTTCTGGCCAGGCTGCCGCGCACCGAGCGCGACCAGCACCTCGCCGCGGGTGTAGGTCGCATGCAGGTGCAGCGGCACGTCCGCCCATGGCGAACAGGGCCGGGTGGCGACGTCGGCGCGCTGCTCGAGCACGTCTGCAAGTTCGAGCAGCTCCGCCTGCATGGCTGGCTCGGCCCGCATCGCTGCCAGCAGACCCGGCCGGTCAGGCGGCGCCTTGCCGTCGTCGAACAGGATGAACGCCAGCATGCGTTCGACACACCGGCTGCGATCCGTGTCCAGGTCTGGCCTCGCACGCGCCAGCGCTCCGAGCGCCGCGATCCGCTCGGGATCGTCGAGACCGAGCAGGCGCAGGTGGATCGCGCGCTGCAGCTCCGGCTCGCGGGGCCCTGGCGGGTCGCACGGCAGCTCGGCAGCCCGGCGGAGAGCGGACCAGCCGCGATGGCTGCGGTAGATGTCTTCTGGTTCGCGCAGGGTTTCGGCGCAGAACCGCGCCAGCGTGATGCGCCCGTGCACACGTTCGAGGTCGGCAAGCTCGCGCGCGAGGTTGGCGGTCGCCGCGCTGGTCGCCGCCTTGAGGTTCTCGAGCACGTGTGCTTCGACCTGGCGGTCGAGCTGCAGATGGCATCCGGACGGCAGGCGCGGAAAGCGGTCCTGCAGTTCGCGGGCGATGCCGCTGCGGCTGAGTCCGGTCAGTGCGCGCAGTCGCTGGTCGAAGCGAAACCGCGTGTGCTGTCGGCCGATGAAGTCGAGGACCGTGCAGACCGACTTGCTGCGGTGCAGGCGAAGGCCGCGACCGAGCTGCTGCAGGAACACGATGTGGCTCTCGGTGGGGCGGAGCAGGAGGATCGTGTCGACCTCGGGCACGTCGACGCCTTCGCTGAGCACATCAACGGCGAACACGACGTTGGTGGTGCCGTCGCGCAGCTGTTGCAGGGTGCGTTCCCGTTGGTCGTGCGGAGTCTCACCGACGATGACGCTTGCCGGGATGCCCGCCGCCTCGAATCTCGCGGCCATGTAGCGCGCGTGGGCGACCGACACGCAGAACCCGAACGCGCGCATGTGCCGCGGTTCTGCGACGTGATGCCTCAGGGCCTCGAGCACCTTGGCCGTGCGCGCGTCGTTGCCGTCGCGGATCACGTACTGCGCCTCGAGGTCGGCGATCCGATAGCCGCCGCGCTGCCATTGCAGCTGCGAAAGGTCGGAGCCGTCGGCGACCCCGAAGTAGTGGAACGGGGCCAGCAGCTGCTGGTCGAGCGCGTCCCACAGCCGCATCTCGAACGCGTAGCGACCCCCGAAGTAGCGATCGCGAACATCGTGGCCGTCGGTGCGCTCTGGCGTCGCGGTCAGGCCGACGAGCAGCTTGGGCTGCAGCCGATCGAGCATGCGGCGGTAGGTCGGCGCTTCCGCGTGGTGGAACTCGTCGACGTAGACGATGTCGAACTGGCGTTCGGGCAGCGCGTCGGCGTCCATCCGGCTGAGCGATTGCACCGAGGCGAACACATGCCGCCACTCGGTCGGCACGATGCCGTCGACGAAGGTCTCGCCGAAGTCGCCCCGACGCAACACGTCCCGAAACGTGCGTCGCGACTGGTCGAGGATCTCCTTGCGGTGCGCGATGAACAGCAGGCTCGGATTGGTGCCGACGTCGAGGCCGCCGGATCCTTCACGCAGCGCCTGGTAGTCCAGCGCCGCGACGACGGTCTTGCCAGTGCCTGTCGGGGCCACGACCAGGCTGTTCTTCCGGGCGTGCCGTTGCCGGTCGACCACCAGCGCCTCGAGCATCTGTCGCTGGTAGTGCCACGGCCGCACCTCGATCCCCGACAGCGGACTCGATTGGTCCGCGCCGCCGATGGCGCGGGTCGCTCGATCGAACCGCTCGGCATCGCGGTCCGGGTCGTAGCGTTCGAAGCTGTCGTCGTTCCAGAGCGATTCGAAGGTCGCCTCCAGCTTGGCGAACACCTCGGGTGCGGCCTTGCGGGCGAGCCTGACGTTCCATTCGATGCCGTCCACGAGGGCCGCGTGGCTGAGGTTGGACGAACCGACGAATGCGGTCGAGTAGCCGCTGTCGCGATGCACCAGCCACGACTTGGCGTGTAGCCGGGTGGTGCGGGTCTCGTAGCTGACCTTGACCTCGACGCCATGGGCGACCAGCCAGTCGAGTGCGCGCCGTTCGGTCGAGCCCGTGAAGGTCGTCGTCAGGATGCGCACCGGCCGTCGCTGCGCCGTCGCGTCTTCGAGGACGTCGAACAGGTAGCGCAGGCCGGTCCAGCGGATGAATGCGATGACGGCATCGACCCGGTCGGCGGTCTCCAGCTCCGTGGCCAGCGCATGCGCCAGGGACGGTTCGCCCGGGGCGTTGGTCAGCAGATCGTGGTCGACGAGCGGCACGTCGGGCAGGCTCGGTCGACGCTGGTGCGGCAGCAGCTCGGGCGTCAGCATGCGCAGCACGCGCGGCGGCGTGCAGAGGTGCTCGCGGTCGACCTCGACGCCCCGTTCGCGCAGCCAGTCGAGCAGGTCGTTGGCGAACTGGACCTGGGCGTTGGCGCGGTCCTTCGCGGGGAGCGACGCGAGTGCGGTCCGCAGGATTGCGCGGACGTGCTCGGCGAAGCGTTCTGGCGCCTCCTCGGGGTGGACCGGGGGGAGCAGGCAGCGTGCCTCGATGCCAACGAGGTGCGCCTGAAGGCGTTCGGTCAGGGGTGCCTCGTAGGCGCCGGTCGGCAGTTCTCCCTCACGCGACATGGCGCAGAGTGTGCCAGGTGGGCGCGCAGCGCGGTAGGTCGGGCTTGCTTGCCGGGCCCGTCCGCGCGCCGCGCAATCCCACGACATTTCTTGCAGCGCCGCAGCCAGCCACAAGAACACCCACGACGAGTCCTACCGCAATGCGCATGGGCGCAACGGTGGAGCCCCCTCGAGCCGCATCCCTGCGGTACCTTGTCGCGTTCCGGAGCGTCATGGCGCCCGGTCGCGACCCACGAATCCGAACCCCTCCACATGAACACCCTCCTCAAGCTCGCCACCATCTCGGGCCTCTGCGCCGCCGCGCAGGCCCAGGCCTTCAACTGGACCCTCGAGTCGCCGACCAACCTGCCGACCGCGCGCGAGCGCACGGCGACCGGCACCGACGGCACCAACTACTACATGTACGGCGGCCAGAACGGCTCGACCGTCGCCGGCTACGACGAACTGTGGTCGTACGACGGCACCGACTGGACGCTGCTGACCGCTTCGGGCATCAGCGCCCCGAGCACCCGTCGCGGCGCCGTCGGCGCGTTCGACATCGCGCGCGGCAAGTTCGTCGTGTTCGGCGGCCTCGACACCAACGGCGTCGCCGGTGAGCGCGCCAGCGACACCTGGGAGTGGGACGCGACCAACGGCTGGGTCAACGTCACGCCCGCCTCGCCGTCGCCGGACGGCCGCTGGCTGGTCAACAACGGCGTCTACGTGCCGGGCATCGGCGTGGTCTTCCACGGCGGCAACGCGGTCGACGGCACCGGCACCGCCTACCGCAGCAACGAGACCTGGGCCTGGGTCGGTGGCGCCTGGGCGCTGCTGTCGAGCGGTGGCCCGGCGGTCCAGAACGCGATGATGGAATACCGCACGCTGCAGGGCGACCTGATCCTGCACGGCGGCCAGACCACCAACCCGACCACCGGCGCGACCGAGTTCAACGGCGAGACCTGGCGCTACGACTTCGGCACCGGCGCGTGGACGCAGCTGACGACCGGCGGCACCACGCCGTTCAACAGCGCCAACACGTCGCAGGGCCTGTTTGCGGCGATGTCGTACTACAACCCGATGACCGGCATGGTCATCGTGCACGGTGGCAACGGCGGCAGCAGCAGCACCAGCACCTGGCAGTTCGACGGCAGCGACTGGACCGACATCTCGACCAACGGCGTCGGCTGCCGCAACGGTGGCATGCACTGGATCAGCGCGCTCGGCAAGGGCGTCTACGGCCCGTGCAACGAGCAGAACGGCGCACGCAACCGCACCCGTTCGCACGGTCCGCAGACGCAGGCCGCGGTCAGCTCGTACGGCGCCGGCTGCGCCGGCATCGCCGGCACCGCGCTGACGCTCGCCAACGACAACGACCCGTGGATCGGCGTCACGTTCAGCGCGACCTGCACCAACATGAGCGCCGCCGCGCCGATCAAGCTGTCGATCTGGGGCTTCGGCACCAGCTCGACCCCGATCACCGGCCTGCTCGGCGCCGGCGCCGGCTGCACGCTGCTCAACTCGGCCGACATCATCCTGGCCGACGTCGCCGCCTCGACCAGCTTCACCACGTCGCTGACGTTCCCGGCGGACCCGGCCTTCACCGGCCAGGCGGTCAACCTGCAGGTGGGTGAGGTCGACCTCGGCCCGACCAACCTCGCGACGTCGAACGGCCTGACGCTGACGATCGGCGGCTGGGTCGTGTGGGGCGTCCCGGCGTTTGGTGCGTCGGGGCGCTTCTGCTGCGTAGGGCTGCGTTGGCGGGTCTGCGCGCGGATCAGCTTGAAGCTGATCTTGTAGCGATAGAAGGAGACTGTCGGCGTCATCGCGAGCGCTCGCCGGATCCGCGGATCGTCGTCGTGCGCGACGATGATGCCTTCGACCGTCTGAGTAGGCTGGGCGAGTTCGTCCTGCACGAACCCCATGTAGCGCAGCACCTGGCCGACAACGGCGTCGCTGGCGCGGGCCTTCTTGAGCTCGACGACGAGCAGGCGCTGCTTGTCCTTGCTGATCGCGAGGATGTCGAGCGGGCCGGTGTCGGTCGGATAGTGCCGACTCTTCTCGCCGTCTTCCTCGAAGATGTCGAAGTCTTTGCCGAGTTCGGTCTGCCTCGGCGAACGGTCAAGACCGGCCAGTGAGGTACGGTTGCGATCCGGCCAGTGCAGGACTCTCTTGAGGGCCGCCTGCCCTGCACTAGCCCACCCTTGGGCGGTCAGTCGGGAGGAACGACTGGCCGGATTCTTGGCGACAACGACTGGCCGAACTCCAAGCGTTCGCCGAGAGTCGGAGGTTCTGTGGTCGGTCCGTGACGGGGCGTCGGCGGGAGCATGCTGTGCGAAGCCGCGAATTCATGAGTCGTAAGCTGACGTTTTGATCCGTCGCTTGCGTGACTTGAGTTGTCCGTAGCATCTCAGCGTTCGATGCTGCCAACATGGGAGGCCTGAAGTTCGAGGCGCGATCGCAAAGAGCAGGTGCTCAAGTTCATGGATGGGGACGCGTTCGCCGTGCTGCATGGTGGAGCCCTACGCCGATCCGAGCACGACGAGTTCAGCTGCCAAGTCGCGGCAGCTGGATTCGGTTGCAAGCAGAAGTGTGTTCAACTGGCGCATGTGGTCGGCGTCGTTGGTCTGCGTGCCGGCGGCGACAGCCTTGGTTGCCGTCATGTGTGCTGACTCGGTGACTCGAGGCTGAACGATGACGACCCGTCGGGCGTAGTTCGCATCAAGCGACTCGAAGGCCTTGATGGCGTCTGCTCTGCTGTTCTTCTTCCTCCCATCTTTCCAGGTAGCTCTGGCGATGGCCTTGCCCTGCTTCGATTTGAGACGGCTGGCGAGTCCCTTCTGGTCAAGTAGGCGGAGGTTCTTCACAGCTTGCCCGCACACGACTTCGTATTCGGAGACCGACACTCGGCGACTGGAGCTGTCGCTATTCGACGCCTTGACGTGGATGAGGGTCACGCGTGGCTGATCCAGGCCGACAGGCTTGAGGTCGAGGTGTACGAAGTCGGCAATCTCGTCCGCCCCATCATCGCATAGCAGCCAGCCTTTGGACGAAGCCAGTTTTGGGTGCCCGAACCAGTTGTTGACAATCCAGCAGAACAGCGAGTTTCGCTGGCCGATGAGGTCTGGCGTGAACACCGGCTTGCTGCCTTTGCCGGGTTTGGAGGGCTTCTCCTGTTTGCAGTCTGAAGGGCTGAAGTCGATCCAGGCCCAATTGTGGAAGGGGAGGTCGCGGTACTTCATCGCGAAGAGCGCGCCATCACTCAGTGTGACTCCTGACGCGTAGCGGACCCTCAGCCAGCGCTCATTCTGGCAGCTAGCGACAACTTGGTCGAACATGGCCTTGTCGCAGTTCTTTCCTGGCGAGCCGGTGACTCTTAGTTCGATGCCTCGTGGCCTTTGGGCTACATCAATGTCCACGGTGCCAAGGCGCGTCCCGTTGACCAGGACTTTGGCCTGCACGTTAGCGCCGGATGTAGGTGTTACGTCAAATTCCGTGTTGTAAGCTAGCCACTCGGCATCCAATAGCGCATTGGCGTCTCCCGCGCTGCCTGCTGACAGCAGCTCGGGGGGCACCAAAGACACGTCGAAAGCGTTCTTCGCGCGCTTTAGGTCGGAGACTGGAGTTGCGAGATACCCAAACCCCGAGCCACCAGGTTTCGGAGCTTTCTCAGCAGCATCTAAGGCAGCGAGAATCTTCCGAATGACTGCGCAGAACTCAGTCCAACTCTTGGACTTGCTAACCCAGATTCGCGAGCGGCGCTGGGAGAGACCTGTAGCTTTGTTGTCGAGTGCGCTGGCGTTCACTCGCGCAGCGGTCGCGTGGTATGACTGGTCGTCGATGGGATTCAGCGTGTGATGAAGGTCCGTCCCGGTGAGGACCTTGCCATCCGCCTTCACGTCGGTCCTGCGGTGCACGCCAGATAGCCACAGAGTGCGGGCAGGACCGTCAAGCAAGGCGTCTTCAAGTACTTCGCGACGGACTCGCCGAACTCGGTCCGTTAGTGCTGAGTTGCTACGTCCGCTAAGGAGGCGTTCGATCAACGCTTGTGCAGCATGTTCCGACGCGAAGATCGCGACATGGGAGTGGCAGCAGTAGGCCAAGGCAAGATGCTGCGTGACGTCCTTGATCGATGCGTGTGCACCTGGAGCAAGCCAGGAGGGGCTCTGCTGATCGGTGTAGTGTAGGAATGCGCTGTTCTTGGGGGTCGAATTGGGTTTCGAGATCGAGGCTGCCTCTTGGCGATGGTCGCTGCCAACAACAAGTTCCTGCCGGATCTCATCAACTAGGCTCTCGGCTAGACCCGCGATCTTGCCAACGGCCCGACCGACGAAGATCGAGATGTAGGGTGTAAGTTCGGAGACTTGCAGAACCTTGGCCATGACTCTTCTCCCCTGCGATGACTCTGTTCTGCCTACGAAGCAGATTGGTACCTAAGCGGTGTGCTCAGGTCGCGTTCAGTTGGTCGGGCCGAGAGGAATCAGACCTCTGGCCGGCCTGGCAAAGATGGGCAATCGACCGCAAGGTGACTCCCGAATCGGATTGCCAACGATGATGATAGCGAAGACGGTGCTGAAACACTAGATCACAGTCCGAATGGAGAGAGTCGGGTCACGGCGGTCGGTGATCGAGGTAAGCTTCCCTCGGTTTGGTGGACAGCCGGGTTAGGCTGCCGAAGCAGCGTTGAAGTTGTCCTCGAACTCGGCCGGGCACACGTGTCCCAGTCGCGAGTGTCGACGACGGCGGTTGTAGAACACCTCGATGTATTCGTGAATGGCTGACCGCACAGAATCGCGCGTGGGCCAGGTAGACCGGTAGATCAGTTCGGTCTTCAAGGTCCCGAAGAAGCTCTCGACGACAGCGTTGTCGTAGCACTTCGTGTGCACGGTCGCGGCCACTCGTCGCACCGCGCTGGCCAAAACGCCTTGGCCAAGAAGAGTTGCGGCGAGGCTCCGCGCGCTGACCTACTGGCCCGTGGCCAGTCTGCGGTCTTCTAGAAGGGGATGTCGCCGTAGTCGACTCCGCTTTCCCCACTGCTCTCGTCGGGGCCGCTGTCCTCTGGGTCACCGACGGCGCCGTCCGTGCGTTCGAGCGCCTTCTCGATTTCCTCGAGTCGCTTGTCAATCCCGGTAGCTCCGCGCTTCGCGGCATGCAGGAGATCGACCAGCTTGATGTAGTCATCCAGTTCGTCGGGGGTTCCCTCGATCGAGAAGCTGTCGATGAGGATCCGCTGCCGCCTGTTGCGGGGCTTCTCGACGATCCCGAGGGCGACGAACTCGGCTCCGTCACTGCCCTCTCCTTCCCAGAGGTGGACGCCGGAGCTGCCTAGCCAGAGCACAACGCCTCCGCGCCACTCATGCCAACGAGCCTGCTTCTTGGTGGTCGTGTTGATTAGTTTCTGCACGAGGCCCTCGTATTCCTTCGGGATGGTCATTGGTTCGCCTTGACCCTTGAGATCGAATGGCCGGACATTAGTTCGAGTTCGTCGTGAACGGCGTAGAGCATGAGTTCAAGTTCCGCCAGACGCGCGGCTCCTAGAGCGTCTTTTGCGAGGTCGAAGACGAACTCGCCGACGCGTTCGCGCAATTCGCGGACAGTCTTGGCTTGCTCGGTTCCGTGGTTTGTTCCTTCGTAGCGTGACATCGCAGCCATCAACTCGCGGGCCGCAGTGCGCTTCGTTCTCTTGCCGTTCTGCGACAGCTCAGCGATCAGTGCCTTAGCGCGGCCGCAAAGGTGTTCAAGGTCGACGACACCCTGGAACATCTTGATCTTGCCGAGCGCCTCCCTGGCTGCGGCGCTCGCCGCGCCGGCCGAGCTGTCCGCATCCTTGGCGGCGCTTCTTGCTTCTCGGGCTGCCTTCTTGGCTTGCCCCATCTGCCAGAAAACAAGGGCGAGCGACAGGATGCCGATGGGGAATCCGAGAATCGTGGCCCACCAAGCGAGGGCCTGGGCTCCTTCCGATAACTCCTCCGGGATCCTCACAGCGAAATCGTGCAACCCCGCCTTCTGATTTTCCAGTGGGGCAGGACGGCCGCTTAGCATGCCGCGGCAGCGACCTTCGCGGCTGCAGCGAAATCGGCCTCGGCGTAGACCTCGGTCATCGCCGCGGACGTGTGCCCCAACAGCACGCGCGCGACCTCAATGCCGTGCTGCTTGCGGAAGCGCGTGGCGGCCGCGTGGCGCAGTTGGTAGGGCGTCCACGCCGGAGTCGACTTCCTGCCACGGAGTGCGCGACGCCGGTCTTAGCGTGCCACGGCGCGTCGCATGGCCTTACCGAGTGCCTGCGCGTCGTAGGTGTCGCCCGGCGGGCGCGCCGCTTCGACGCCTTGGCCGATCGGCGTCACCGCGTCCTTCGGCGAGAACAGCGTGCGCTTCGCGGGCCGGAGCATGAGCGGGCGCAACGTTTCCTGCGCGGCGGCGCCGAAGAACAGGACCCGCCGGTGTCCCTTGGCCGCCGTCATGTGAGCCGTCAGCTCGCCCTTCCACGTCTCGCCGCGCTGGTCGATGTCGCGGGGGCGCAGGTCGAACAGCTCGGATGGCCGCGCACCCGTGACCGGTGCCGACAATTCGTCGAGCACCGGTCGAACGTGGACCCATCGAACGGGGTGGTGCTTCACGCTGCCGCGCGTGTCCTCGCGGCCGGTTTTCGCGGCCTGCAGCGCGTGGTGCACGCTCGCGGGTAGCAACTCCTCGGAGACCGACCAGCGGAACACGTCGAGCACGACGTGGCGCTTCTCGCGCGCGGTCTTGACGCAGATGCGCAGGCGGTCGGGGCGCGTTACGGCGTGGGTCACGAAGTTCTTGAGGGTAGTCGGGCCGGCGGTGCTCGCGTCGATCGACTCACCGAGCCACGACGCGAACTCGCGCGCGTTGTAGCTCAGGTCCCGGCCATTCCGCTGGCACCACGCTGCGCCGTGGTCGCTGCGCTCGTGCTCGAGGTAGCGTTCGACGAGGTCGCCGATCGGGAGCGGGCCGGGGCTCTCCGGCACCGGTGCCGGCGTGGTCGCCTCCGCGAACGTGCGGCCGTTGGCGAGCCACTCGGCCAGGTCTTACTCGAACAGCGCGCGGCCTTCCGCGTCGCCCCATCGGCCGTAGGTTCGCTGCCGGGTCGTGTCACCGAGGCGAAAGCTGGCGCACTGGTAGACCGTGCCGCGCACCGACTGTCGGCGCAGGGTGGGGAGGTGGTTCTTGCGAGTCATCGCGTCGTCCTTGGGGTCCGGTGTCAGAGTCCGTTCGTGTGCACACGTGTGCACAAGCTCTCGAACAGGCCCCAAGTCGCGCGCGTCGCAAATGCGACGGATCCGCCCAAGGTGAGCGATCGACAAGAATTGAGTTGGTCGGGCCGAGAGGATTCGAACCTCCGACCTACTGGTCCCAAACCAGCCGCGCTACCAAGCTGCGCCACGGCCCGACACGCAGCACACTACCGCCGCCACCCCGGCCAGAAAACCCGGCCGCTCCCTACTTCCCATGCCACCGGCCACCCGTCACCGCACCGCCACCAGCCCCTCCCCGGACCCCACCCGACACCACAACCGACCCTGCTGCCCTCCGCCACCCTCCCCGCTACAATCCCCACCCCTCTCGTCTCCCGCCCTGCCCGCGTAGACACCATGCAAAGCGAACGTCCCCGACGTGCCGCGCGGTCCTTGCACGCCGCCGCCACCAGCGCACGACTCCTCCTCCTCCTGATCGCGACGCTCGCACCGTTCGCCTCCGCCAACGCCCAGCAGGCCCGGCTCGCGCCGCCCAATCTGCTGGCGCTGTTCGAAGTCGGTGCCGGCACGCTGCAGTCGCTGTCCCTGCCGGGCTCGCCGCAGGACAGCCTGCGGGTTCCGGTCGTGCTCGGTGGCGTCCCCTACACGCTCGCGCTCGCGCCGCACGATGTGCGCGCGGCCAACTTCCAGCTGTTCGAACGAACGGCGCAAGGGCTGGTGCTGCATCCGACGCCCGACTGTGTGACGTTCCGCGGCTCGCTGGTCGAGCAGCCCAATGCGCGGGTGGCGGCGACGGTGGTCGACGGGACGCTCGAGGGCATGGTGTTCCTGCCGCCGACGGGGCCCGGGCTCAACGGGGAGACGTGGGTGGTGCAGCCGGTGCGGCGCGTCGATCCGCGTGCCAGTGCTTCGCTGCACATCGTCTTCCGCGCGACGGACACCAACCCGTTGCCATACCAATGCGGCACCGACACGACCGGGCTGTCGGTCGCGACGCCGGTCGGCTCGCCCGACTACACGGCGGTGTGCGAGATCGCGATCGAGGCCGACCGGCAGTTCTGGCAGTGGAACAACAACAGCGTCACGCAGACGCAGAACGACGTGACGTCGGTGATGAACCAGGTCGACTTCATCTACGACCGCGATTGTGACACCACGTTCTTGGTGACGTCGCTGATCGTGACGACCACGACGGTCTACACGACCAACGACTCGAGCGCGCTGCTGAGCCAGTTCAGCAACTACTGGAACACCAACAACGCGTCGATCCAGCGCGACATCGCGCACCTGTTCACCGGGCGCAACCTGACCGGCTCGACGATCGGCGTCGCCTACCTCGGCGTGATCTGCAGCCAGACCAACGGCTACGGGCTGTCGCAGTCGGACTTCACCAACAACTTCAACAGCCGCGTCGGCCTGACCTGCCACGAGCTCGGCCACAACTTCGGGGCGCCGCACTGCAACGGCAACTCGCCGTGCTACATCATGTGTTCGGGGCTCGGTGGCTGCAGCAACAACGTGACGCTGTTCTCGCCGGCGGTCGCGGCGCAGATCGACAGCGCGGCGCACGCGGCGTCGTGCATGCCGCCGCCGGCGACGGCGCCGGTTCTGACCTCGGCCAGCACGCCGACGGTGACGACGTTCGCGCCGGGCAGCGTCACGCTGCAGGGCTCGGGGTTGCTGACGGTCGACAGCTACACGGTCGGTGGACAGACGTCGACCAGCGGCATCGTCGTGGTCAGCGACACTGCGCTGTCGGTCGCGATGCCGCAGGGCACGGCGCTCGGGCCGACCACGATCACGGTCAGCAACCCGCTGGGCACCAGCAACGCGCTGACCGTCGACTACGTGGTGACGCAGCCACCCAAGCTGCGTGCGACGACGCTGGTGCCGTCGACCGGCGGCATCGCCAGCTACGACTTCGGTGGCACGCCGGGCAACCAGTGGTTCCTGGTGCTCGGCATCCTGCCGCAGACCGCGCCGCTGCAGGGCTTCGACCTGCTCGCCAACCCGCTGCTGCTCAGCTTCGGAACGTTCTCGGCGCCGCTCGGCATCGAGAACTGGTCGGTGCCGGTGCCGGCCGGGCTCGGGGTGCTGCAGTTCTACTTCCAGGTGCTGGAGGGCGACCCGTCCGGCGTGGCGACCGGCGTGTCCAACCTGACGACGACGATCCTGCAGTAGCGGCGGCGACCCGGCGGGCGGGCGGTCTGGTATCGTGGCGCGGCGGCGACGCCGCCCTCGATCCTCGTTTCCCCTGCGGCCGCGGCGACGTTCGCGGCCCGACCCCAGACGGTCCGCCATGAACTCCGCGCCCCCGTGCTCGTGGTCCGTGCCGCGCTGCGCCATGCTCGCCGCGCTGCTGTCCGCTCCGCTCCTGGCCCAATACTCCGGCGAGTGGCCGCTCGATGCCGGCAGCGGTGGCATCACCGCCGACATCTCCGGCAATGCCAATGACGGCACGCTGAACAACTTCGGGCCGACGCCGTGGCTGCCCGGCAGCTTCGGCAACGCGCTGGCGTTCGACGGCGTCGACGACTACGTCAGCCTCGCGGACCAGACGTCGGTCTACGACGGCCTCGGCTCGCCGTACTCGATCTCGTACTGGATCAAGGCGCCGGCGCAGCAGAACTCGTTCGTCTACGCCGAGGGCACGATCGGCACGATCGCGATCCTGATCTTCGGTAGCGGGCAGTACCTGCCCGACGCCGACAAGTTCCGCGTCTACTGCCGCAACGACCAGGGGGACGTGCCGTTCACCGGGGTGTCCAACGCGGTCGTCTACGACGACACGTGGCACCACGTGACGTTCGTCGACGTCTCCGGGCAGATCACGCTCTACGTCGACGGCGTCGTCGACACCGGCAACATCGCCTACGACCCGGCGCGGCTGCCCGGCATGCCGGGGCACGGCACGTTCTCCAACAACACCGCGTCGGTGGGAGCGCTGCGGCGCGGAACGGTCTGCTGCAACATGAACGGGCTGGTCGACGACCTGCGGGTCTATCGCTTCGCGATGACCCAGACCGACGTGCTGCTGGCGATGAACGGCGTGCCGCTGCTGCCGCCGTCGGCGAGCATCGGCGAATACGGCACCGGCTGCGGTGCCGGGCCGCTCGACCTGGCCGGCAGCGGCAGCGCTGTGCTGGGCGGGCCGGGGCTGCAGCTCGACCTGCAGCAGGGGCGGCCGGGCGCGCTGGCGTTCGTCGTCTGTGGCCTGGGCGACCTCCTGCCGGTCGACCTCGGCGTCGCGGGCTTTCCGGGGTGCACGCTCTACCCGCAGCAGTTCGCGTCGGCCTACCTCGGGCTGGTCGATCCGGTCGGCAGCGCACCGGGGTTCCTGTTCGCGTTCCCGCCCGATCCGGCGCTGACCTACCAGCAGCTCAACTGCCAGGGCGTGACGCTGGACGCGGCCGCGGTCGAGTTCTCGGACGTCGTGATGGCGGTGCTCGGCGGGTAGGGGGCGCAGGATGAACCCGGTTCGGTATGCGGCGCGGAGGGGCGCAGGATGAACCGGGTTCGGTATGTGGGGTCACAGGATGAACCGGGTTCGGTATGTGGGGTCAGCGGGGTTGGAGGTGGTGGAGGAGGTAGGTGCGGAGCTTGCGGAGGAAGTGGGCGCGGTGGTGGCCGCGCAGGCCGTGCAGCTGCTGGGGGTAGGGGAAGTAGTCGAGGTCGGTGCCGGCGGCGATGCAGCGGTCGACGAACTGCAGGGTGTGGCTCCACATCACGGTGCGGTCGTCGCTGCCGTGCACGAGCAGCAGCGGTCGCTTCAGGCGGCCCGCGAGCGGCAGGCAGCTCGAGGCGGCGAAGCCGTCGGGGTTCTCGGCGGGCGAGTCCATGTAGCGTTCGGTGTAGCCGGTCTCGTACATGGCCCAGTCGGTCACCGGCGCTCCGCTGATGCCGCAGGCAAACGCCTCGGGGTGCAACAGCATCAGCCGCAGCGTCATGTAGCCGCCGAACGACCAGCCGTGCACGCCGATGCGCCCCCCGTCGACGAACGGCTGCTGCTTCAGCCACGCGATCGCGCGCATCTGGTCCTCGACCTCGACGGTGCCGAGGTGGCGGTGGATCTTCTGCTCGAACTCGATGCCGCGGTTGGGGGTGCCGCGGTTGTCGAGGCGGCAGACGACGAAGCCGTCGGCGGTCAGGGCCTGCAGCCAGCCGGCGGCGCCGCCAAACCACTGGTCCTTGACCAGCTGGGCGTGGGGGCCGCCGTAGACGTAGTGCAGCACCGGGTAGCGCTGCTTCGGATCGAAGTCGGCCGGCAGCGCCAGGTGGCCGTAGAGCACGGTGCCGTCCTCGGCCTCGACCTCGAAGAACCGCTGGCCCGGCAGGCGGAACTTCTCCAGCGGGTTCTCCGGCTGCGGCAGCGCGGTCGTCTCGCCGCTCTGCAGCTCGAGCAGGCGCGCCCGCGGCATCTGCTCCAGGTTGGACCAGACGACGCTGGCGCGCTGCGCGTCGGGCGACAGTTCGACCTGGTGCGTGCCGCGTTCGCGGGTCAGGCGCCGCTGGCCGTCGACCGTGACCTCGGCCGAGAACAGGTGCAACTGGCGCGGGTCCTCGCCGGCCGCGGTGAACCACACGCGGTTGCCGTTGGCGGCGACGTGCAGCAGCGCCTGCACGTCGAAGTTGCCGTCGGTCACCTGCCGCACCAGCTTGCCGTCCGCCTCGTGCAGGAACAGGTGGCGGTAGCCAGAACGGTTGGACCACCACAGGAACCTGCCGCCCGGCAGCGACACGGCCGGGTGCTCGGGCTCGATCCACTCGCGGTCGTGCTCGCGCAGCAGCGTGCCGAGCCTCGCGCCGGTGCGCGGATCGAAGCGCACCAGCTCGACGTGGTCCTGGCCGCGGTTGACCTGGCTGACCAGCAGCTTGCCGTCCTGCGCGAACGTCAGGTTGGTCCAGTAGACGTCGGCGTCGGGGTCGCTCGCCATCGGCGTGACGCGGTAGTCGGTCGTGTCGCAGACCAGCACCTGCACGCGGCTGTGCGCGCGGCCGGCCATCGGGTAGCGGCCGCGGCGCGGCGCCGGCGGCATGGCGGTCGCGTCCTGGTAGGGATACGGCGCGATCGGCCGCAGGTCCTCGCGGTAGAACGCCAGGTAGCGGCCGTCCGCCGACCAGAACATGCCCTGCGTGATGCCGAACTCGGCGCGGTGTGCGGCGCCGCCGTAGACCACGTCCTCGCTGCCGTCGAACGTCAGCTGGTGCAGCTCGCCCTGCCGGTCGTGCAGCCACAGCTGGTGGTCGCGGCGCACCGCCGCGTGGCCGTCGCCCGGCGCCAGCTGCAGCATCGGCTCGCCGAACGCCGACGAGTCCTTGGCCGGTGCGTTCCACGACAATTGGCGGGTCGCCTCGCTCGCGCCGAGGTCCCAATGCCAGACCGAACGGTCGTAGACGATCCGCAGCGTGTCCGGATCGAGCCATGACACCGGCGGAAACCGCGCCGGCGCCTTCGACGCGTCCATCGGCAGCACCGCCCGGACCGCGGCGGCGGTCGCGGCCGGCGTGTCGACGACCTTGCCGTCGACGATCCGGTGCAGCGCCTGGCCCTGGTCGCCGTGGTCGAGGATCACCGTCGCGTCATGACCGCCCGGCAACCACAGCACCTGCGGCGAAGGCGCGGCGAGAGCGGGGCCACGCTGCAGCACGGTGGCCAGCGTCAGTTTGGGCGCCTCCTGTGCCGATGCATGGCAGGCAAGCCACAGGGGGGTGAGAATCCAGAGGCGGCGATACGACCGGAACATGGTCGAACATCATCGCCACGATTCCTCATCGACGCCACGGTTGCACCGCCATCGACCCTGCCGCAGTATCCGACGCGTCCTTGACCCGCTTCGCACCGTTGTCCGACCCGTCCCCGTCCACCGCCCCGCAGGCCGTCTCCGGTCGCCCGACCAGGCTCGCCCTCGTCGGCAGCGGCTTCATCGCCGACGTGCACCTGCAGGTACTCAAGAGCGTCAAGAACGTGCGCGTCGTCGCGCTCTGTGACGTCGCCACCGAGCGCGCCCGGAAGCTCGCCGGCAAGTACGGGGTGCCGCAGACGTTCGCGTCGATCGACGAGATGGCGGCCGGCTGCGAGCTCGACGCGGTGCACCTGCTGGTGCCGCCCGGCCTGCACCAGGACCTCGCCGCCCAGTGCCTGCAGCACGGCTGGCACACGCTGGTCGAGAAGCCGCTGGTGCTGCGCAGCGCCGAGGTCGACCAGCTGCAGCAGCTGGCGCAGCGGCATGGCCGCGTGCTGGCCGTCAACCACAACCAGACCTTCCACCCGGCGATCCGGCGCCTCGAGCGCCACGTCGCGACCGGCCGGCTCGGCCGCCTCGAGCACCTGACGCTGCAGCACCACGTGCCGCTGCGGCAGCTGCAGACCGGCGACGTCGGCCACTTCATGTTCCAGACCGAGGCGAACATCGTCTGGGAACAGGGCGTGCACCTGTTCTCGATGGTCTACGGGCTGCTCGGCGCGTGCCGTGACGTGCAGGTCTTGACCGGCGACCGCCGCCGCCTGGCCAACGGGGTGCAGTTCGTCGAGGAGTGGATCGCGCGGCTGACCTGCGAGCGCGGCACGGCGACCGTTCGCATGGCGTTCGGCAAGCCGTGGCTCGAGACCACCGTGCAGGCGATCGGCTCCGACGGCGGCGCGCTGCTCGACCTTGCGCGCGGCAGCTGCTGGCTGCGCCGCAAGACCCGCTGGCTCGACTTCCTCGACGGCGCGCGCAACCTCGCCGCGGGCGGCCTGCACCTGACCGGCCGCGCGTTCGGCACGCTGTTCGGCTACGCGTTCGGGCTGTTCAAGGTCGCGTTCCCGGACGACCCGTTCCTGCGCGGCATGCGCGGCACGCTGACGTCGTTCCACGGCGCGGTGCGCGGCGAGGCGTTGCCCGATGCGATGACCGCGGCGGGCGCCAAGGCCGTGCTCGAGATGTGCGAAGGGGTCGCGCGCGCCGGCGGCGTCCACCTCGATGCACCGCCCGCGCCGACGCCGCTGGCAGCGCCCGGCCCGGCGCGCCCCGGCGAGGTCGTCGTGCTCGGCGGCACCGGCCTGATCGGCCGTCGCTGCGTGCGGCGGCTGCGTCAGGACAAGCGGCCGGTGACGCTGTTGGTGCGCAAGCCGGACCTGCTGCCGGCGGAGCTGCGCGACGGTTCGGTGCGTGTGTTCGTCGGCGACGCCGCCGATCCCGCGGTGCTGGCCGAGGCCTTCGCCGGCGCCGAACGGGTGCTGCACCTGGCGACCGCGGCGGGCACCGACCCCGCCCGGATCGAACAGGTCATGTCGGACGCGGTGCGCGTCGCGGGCGAAGCGGCCCGGGCGGCCGGCGTGCGGCGGTTCGTGTTCGCGAGCAGCACGGCGGCGCTGTGGCTCGGCGAGCACGGCAAGATCGACGGCATGTGCGGCACCGATCCGCGGCCGGAGCAGCGCGCCGGCTCTGCGCGCGGCAAGATCGCGAGCGAGCGTGTGCTGCACGAACTCGCCCAGCCGGGCGCGGACGGCAACGGCCTCGAGGTCACCGTGATCCGCCCGGCGATCGTCGTCGGCCACGACGGCATCTTCGAGCACTCGGGCATCGGCCTGTGGGTGCGCGACAACCAGTGCGTCGGCTGGGGGCTCGGCAAGCACCCGCTGCCGTTCGTGCTGGCCAGCGACTGCGCGCAGGCGTTCGTCGCCGCGCTCGACGCGCCCGACGCCGGCGGCAAGACCTACAACCTCGCCGGCGACGTGCGGCTGACGGCGCGCGACTACGTCGAGGCGATGGCGTCGCGCACCGGTCGCGACTACCACTTCCACCCGACGCCCCTGTGGTGGATGTGGGCGCAGGAGCTCGGCAAGTACGGGGTCAAGGTGCTGGCGCGCAAGCAGCGCGACTGGCCGGCCTACCGCGACTTCGCGTCGCGCTCGTTCACGACCGAACTGGACTGCTCCGACGCCAAGCGCGACCTCGGTTTCCAGCCCGAGTGCGACCGCGGCCGCTTCCTCAGCCGGATCTTCGACCACCGCGGATGAGCGCACGGCGGCGCTTCGTGCACGTCTTCGCGACGTTCGGGCGAGGCGGGCCACAGGTGCGCGCGGTGCAGCTGATGCAGCACCTCGGCGACGAGGTCGAACACGTCGTGCAGGCGATGGACGGCAACACCGACGCGCGCGAACTGCTGCCGGCCGCCTCGTCGGTGACGTTCGCGGCGCCGCCGCCGCGCGGCTCGTTCTTCGCGACCCGCAAGGTGCAGGCGGCCTGGCTCGGCGCACAGCGGCCCGACCTGGTGCTGACCTACAACTGGGGTGCGATCGAGTCGGTGGCGGCGGCCCGCCGGTCGCGGCTGCCGCTGGTGCACCACGAGGACGGCTTCGGCCCCGAGGAGGTCGAACGGCGGCTGCGTCGGCGCAACTGGATGCGCCGCTGGCTGCTGCGGTCGGTGCCGGTGGTCGTGCCGTCCACCGGCCTGCAGCAGATCGCGCGTCGGGAGTGGGGCGTGACGGCGCAACACCTCGTCAACGGGGTCGATCTGGAACGCTTCGCACCGGCGCCGGAGGAGCGGCAACCGCTGGTGGTCGGCACCGTCGGCGGCCTGCGGCCCGAGAAGGACTACGCGGTGCTGCTGCAGGCCGTCGCGAGCATGCAGCGTGAGGTCCGGCTGGTGCTGGTCGGCGGTGGCGCGCTCGAGGCGCAGCTGCGCGCCGAGGCCGAGCGGCTGTCGCTGGCCGAGCGGGTGGAGTTCTGCGGCTTCACCAACGACACCGCGCCGCACTACCGCACGTTCTCGGTGTTCGCGATGTCGTCGCGGACCGAGCAGATGCCGATCGCGCTGGTCGAGGCGATGGCCAGCGGCCTGCCGGTCGCGGCCACCGATGTCGGCGACATCCGCGCCGTCGTCTCCGAACCCAACCAGGACCTGATCGTGCCGCCGCGCGACCCGCGGGCGCTGGCGATGGCGCTGGACCGGCTGGGTGCCGACCGCGAGCTGCGCGCGCGGCTGGGCGCCGCCAACCGGGCCGTGGCCGAACGGCGCTACGAGGCGGTCCGGTGCCTGCAACGGTTCTGCGACGTCTACCGTGCGGCGATGCGCTGACGCGCGCGTGCGGCAGTTCGGCATTGACGCACCGGCCGCTGCGCCCGCAAGATCGGCGGTGTGACCTCGTCGTCCGAGAACGTCCAGCCGCTGCGCCAGAAGGTGCACGGCCCGCAGCGCACGTGGATGAAGCGGCTGCTCGGGCAGTTCCATGTGACCGGCACGTTCTGGTACCGATGGCACTACTGGGCCACGTGGTATCCCAACTGGTTCATCACGGCGATGGTCTGGCTGCACACCTGGTTCTTCTGGGCGGTGCTGTTCCAGATCCGCGCGGCGGTGCAGAGCAACCTCGACGTCGCGATCGGCAGGTGCGGGTGGTTCGAGCGGCAGCGACGGGTCTGGCGCACCTTCCACGAGTTCGCCTGGTGCCACACCGAACGTTACGAGCAGTTCCGGCCGCACAAGCGGTTCACGTTCGACTTCGCCGGCGACGACACCTACGAGGTCATGAAGCAGACCCGGCGCGGCTTCGTGTTCTTCACCGCGCACTTCGGCAACTGGGAGATGGGGCCGCTGACCGACGCGCTGCCCGGCGGGCGCAAGTTCCACGTCGTGCGCGAACCCGAGATGAGCGCGGGGGCGCAGGCGTTCGTGCAGGAGCTGTTCGACAAGCACCCGCAGCGGGACCAGTTCGTGGTGCACTACGCCGGCGCGGACATGGCGCTCGGCGCCAAGCTGCTGATGGCGCTGCGCAAGGGCGACGTCGTCGGCATGCCCGGCGACCGGCCGCGCACCGGCATGGAGACGATCACGGCCGAGATGTTCGGGCGGCCGATGCCGCTGCCGCCGGGCCCGGTCGCGCTGGCGCGCGCGGCCAATGCGCTGATGGTGCCGGTGTTCGTGTTCCGCGAAGGTCGCCGCCACTACCGCGTCGAGCTGTGGGATCCGATCGAGGTCGGCCAGAGCGACGACAAGGACGCCGACGTGCGCGCGGGCGTCGACGCGATGGCCAAGGCGTGCGAGCAGGCGATCCGGCGACGGCCGCACCACTGGTTCTGCTGGCGCAAGCTGTGGCCGTAGCGGCCGCCGACCTCAGCGCGCCGCGGCCTGCAGGCGCGCGCCCATGCGCTCGGCGCGCTGCAGGATCGAGTCGGCGAGCGGTTGCGACAGGCACTGCTCGGCGACCTCACGGAACAGCGACAGCCAGCGCGTGAAGTGGGCCGGGGTGACGCCGGGCAGGCCCTGGTGGGCGAGCATCGGGTTGCCGGTGTAGCGATCGGTGCCGCGCAGGATCGTCGACCAGAAGCGCACCATCTTGTCGAGGTGGGCGGGCCAGGCGTCGGCGTCGATGCGCGACGCGAACACCGGCCCGAGCAGCGGCTCGTCGCGGATCCGGTCGTAGAAGCGGTGGACGAGGGTCTCGATCTGTTCGTCCTGCAGCGCGATCTGCAGCTCGAGCACGTTGAGGATGCGGCGGGTCATGCGATATACTGGTATCCAGGATACCAGAAACAACACGCATGCAGCTCAGCAAGTTCAGCGACTACTCGCTGCGGGTCCTGATGTACGTCGGCCTGCGCGGCGAGCAGGCTTCGCCGGTCCGAGAGATCGCCGGCGCGTTCGACGTGTCGACGCACCACTTGACCAAGGTCGCCCACAAGCTGGTCGAACTCGGCCTGCTGCAGGCCCGGCGCGGCCGCGGCGGTGGCCTGGTGCTCGCGGTGCCGGCCGAGCAGATCGTGGTCGGCGAGGTCGTGCGCGCGACCGAGAACCTCGACCTGGTCGAGTGCATGGCGGACGGCGGCGCGTGTGTGCTGGCCGGCGGCTGCCGGCTGCAGCGGGCCTTGGCGCGCGCCCGCGACGCGTTCCTCGCCGAGCTCGACCTGGTCGGGCTCGACGAACTGCTGGCCCCGCGGCGCGCGCTGCGCAGCCGGCTGCAGCTGTAGGGCGAACGGCTAGAAGCTGGTGCGGTGCAGGTCCCACATGTTGCCCTGCCACGGCTCCCAGTTGCGCGTCCACTCGCCGACCGTCTCGATCTGCATGTAGCGGTCCATGTAGTCGAAGTAGGCCGGATGTGCCCAGGCGCCGTCGAGGTTCATGATGTGCGCGGCGAGCGTCTGGCCGACCCAGGCGTTGGCGGTGCAGCAGCGGCGGTAGGGATCGCCTTCCCACAGCACGTTGTCGTTGGACGGATACTGCGTATGGCTGTTGCCCCACTCGGGCATGCCGTCGTGGCTGCTGTCGTAGCCGCCGTGGCCCCAGTTGTAGACGCCGGGCGCGGTCTGCTCGACATAGAACGTCTGGCAGTCCTCGCCGAACTGCGAGGCGTTGTTGGGATGGCCCGATCCGTAGTAGCCAGAAGGATGGCTGGTGCCGATGGCCAGCATCGGCGCGTCGTTGAGCACCCGGCCGGCGAACAGGATCGGGAACTTGCGGCCGCTGCACTGGCCGCCGACGCCGCTCCAGTAGCCGCCGTTCTGCACGTTGCCCCAGAAGTCGATGCCGATCTGCGTCATGCGCACCAGCAGGTCGCGCTTCTGCGAGTTGGGCAGGTCGAGCTGCAGCATCAGCGCGCCGGTGCCGAACAGCGACGTGAAGTCGCGGCCGTAGTCCGGCATGTTGTCGATCGGGTGCAGGTAGCGCGAGGTCCAGCTGGCGCAGTGGTCGAGCCAGACGCGCTCGAACCTGGCCGCGGTCTCGGCGAGGTCCGGCTGCTGCGCCGCCGACACCAGGCTGCCCAGCGCGTTGTAGTCGAGGTCCGACTCGTTGTGCCGGATGGTCTTGTCGGAGCCCGAATAGGGCGGGCGGAACGAGCCGGCGGGCGCGTCCGCGGCCAGCACGGTCAGCACGACCGCGGTCTGCAGCTGCGAGAACGAGCCGTTCGCCGGCGGGTTGCTGTCGGTCCAGCTGATGCTCGAGATCAGGCTGTTGCCGGCGCCGAGCACCAGCGGCGACGACGGCGACACACCCCACGCGACGTTGCGCGACGGCTGGTAGCGCGAGCCGGCATACGGGCCGTAGAGCGTCGAGTCGTAGCCGTGCAGGCCCTGGTCGATCGCAGTCGCGTCGGGGTTGAGCATCGAGCCGTTGATGACGCGGCCGGCGACTTCCTGGGTCTGCGGCGAGATCGAGACGATCTCGACGGGGCCCTTGACCCACCAGTCGCCGTTGGCGAACTGGCCGACGCTCTCGGGCTCGGAGAACTGCCAGGTGACGCCATGATGGGTGATCGACGAGGCCAGCGTGCTGCTGCTGCCGCCGCCGCCGCCACCGCTGCCGCCGCTGCCGCCACCGCTGCCGCCGCTGCCGCCACCGCTGCCGCCACCGCTGCCGCCACTGCTGCCGCCACTACCGCCGCTGCTCTCGACCGTGACCCCGTCCGAGGTCACCACGACCGAGACGTTGCCGGCCGCGTCACAGGCGCGCACCGAGCAGAAGTAGGTGGTCGCGACCTGCAGTTGCACGGTCTCATTGCTGGCGCCGATCGCGGCGCCGACGTCGGTCCAGACCTGCACCTCCTCGCCGCCGGGCGTCGTGCCGATCGCCCATTCGTAGGACGTCACCGGGCCCTGGTCGTCGATGAAGTCGACCCAGTTGGCGGTGATCGTGGTGGTCGACTCCTGGGTGTCGATGTCGTCGTCGGGGCCGTCGAAGACCTGGCCGGCCTGCGGCGGGATCGTGTCGGTGACCGAGCCGGCGCTCTCGCCGCCGCCGGAGCCGCAGGCGGCCAGCGCCAGCAGCGCGGCCGTGGCAGAAGCGGGAGCGAGGAGGCGGCCGTTGGGATGATGATCGCACATGGGTGAACCTTTTGCCGGTATCGGCATCGAGGCTGCGCTTCCGACGTTTCGGTCCCGCGCCGGGACGGCCGGCCGGTCCAGGTGTGGGACCGCTGGTCGGGTCCGCCGGAATGCCGCGGTGCGATGGGGGTTCCGGTTGGCCCGCGGGGCGCCGGGTCGCTATCCTGCCCGCCCCGCCATGTCGCTGAACGACCTCGAAATCGCACGTTCCATCCCGCTTCGTCCGCTGTCCGAGGTCGCTCGGGTCATGGGCCTGACGGCCGACGACCTCGAGCCCTACGGCCACAGCAAGGCGAAGGTCAAGCTCGACCGACTCAAGGAGCCGGCCCAGAAGCAGGGCAAGTACATCGTCGTCACGGCGATCACGCCGACGCCGCTGGGCGAGGGCAAGACGGTGCACACCGTCGGCATCAGCCAGGCGCTCAACCGGATCGGCAAGGGCACCTGCTGCGTGATCCGTCAGCCGTCGATGGGGCCGGTGTTCGGCATCAAGGGCGGTGCTGCGGGCGGTGGCTACAGCCAGGTCGTGCCGCCCGAAGAAATGAACCTGCACCTGACCGGCGACTTCCACGCGGTCACCTCGGCGCACAACCTGTGCGCGGCGTTCCTCGACGCGCACCTGTTCCACGGCAACGAGAAGAACATCGACCCGGAGCAGATCACGTGGCGGCGGGTGATGGACATGAACGACCGTGCGCTGCGTGAGATCGAGGTCGCGCGCGGCGGCCCGAGAGAGGATGGCAAGCCGGGGAACGGCACGCCGCGCGTCACCGGCTTCGACATCACGTCGGCGTCGGAGATCATGGCGGTGCTCGGCCTCGCCAAGGACATCCACGACCTGCGCAAGCGCCTCGGCGAGATGGTGGTCGGCTACGACACCGACGGCAAGCCGGTGACCGCCGAGCACATCAAGGCGGCGGGCGCGATGACCGCGATCCTCAAGGACGCGCTCAAGCCGACGCTGATGCAGACCCTCGAAGGCACGCCGGCGCTGGTGCACACCGGGCCGTTTGCCAACATCGCGCACGGCAACAGTTCGATCGTCGCCGACTACGTCGCGCTGCGTTCGGCCGACTACGTGGTCACCGAGGCCGGCTTCGGCGCCGACATGGGCGCCGAGAAGTTCTTCGACATCAAGTGCCGCGCGTCGGGCCTCAAGCCGGACGCGGCGCTGCTGGTCGCGACGGTGCGCGCGCTGAAGACGCACAGCGGCCAGTTCGAGATCAAGCCCGGCAAGCCGCTGCCCGAGGGCCTGTCGCAGGAGAACCTCGAGGCGCTCGAGCAGGGCATCGGCAACCTCGAGAAGCAGATCGAGAACGTGCGCCAGTTCGGCGTGCCGGTCGTGGTCGCGATCAACAAGTTCCCGACCGACAGCGAGGCGGAGATCGCGTTCGTCAAGGAGCGCGCGCTCGCTGCGGGCGCCTCGGACGCGCACATCTCGACGCTGTTCGCCGACGGCGGCAAGGGCGGCGAGGACCTGGCGCATGCGCTGGTCAAGGCGTGCGAGGAGCCGAGCACGTTCCAGCTGCTCTACAAGGACGAGGACAGCCTGAAGCAGAAGATCGAGACGATCGCGACCAAGATCTACGGCGCCGACGGCGTCGACTACGAGCCGGAGGCCGACCAGCAGCTGGCCAAGTTCGAGGAGGCCGGCTTCGGCCGACTGCCGATCTGCATGGCCAAGACGCAGTACTCGCTGAGCCACGACCCGGCGCTGAAGGGCCGCCCGACCGGCTTCCGCTTCAAGGTGCGCGACGCCCGCGTCGCCGTTGGCGCCGGCTTCGTCTACCCGCTCGCCGGCGCCATCATGACGATGCCGGGCCTGGGCAAGGCGCCAGCCGGCCACAACATGGACATCGACGACAACGGCAACGTCATCGGCATGATGTAACCACCACCGCATACCGAACCCGGTTCATCCTGCGCCACCGGGGCCACATACCGAACCGGGCCGCATACCGAACCGGGTTCATCCTGCGCCGGTAGCCAGCCGTTCGTGGTCGCCGCGGGCCGCCGCCGGACGCAGATCGGCGTCGCTGCCCGCCGAACGAGCGAACGTTCCGAACGTGCGCCGCATCGCCTCGCTGCCCAGGTGGCCGAGTTGCGCGGCGAACGCGCCATCGGTCGCAATCGCCTGACGCCCGCGCAACAGCAGGTTGCACACCGCGTCGCGACCGACGTGAAGCCGCGCGGCGATCGCGTGCTGGGTCAATCCGCACAACTCGGCGAGCAGCACGACGCGTGCCGCGCGGGGCCATGGCGTCCGCGCGGCCGCGGCGGGCATGCCCAGGGGCGGCCGGATGTCGGCGGCGGCGACGACCGCGTCGATCGAAGTCGGCGCCACCAGCACGACGCCCGGAGTCGTGCCGTCGGCCAGCAGCGCCTTGCGCCGCAACCAGTTGGCCATCGCGATCGGCTGGTCGTGTAGCAGGTCGTCACGCGTCGGGTCGGGACCGCGACCACTCTGCACGCGCAGTTCGACCAGTTCGCGTTGCGCCTCGGTGTAGCCGCGCCGGAACACGTCGACGTAGCGCGCCCCGTCGAACGTGCGCGCGCCCGTCATCGCCAGCACCTCCGCGCGGACCATGTCGCGCGACAGCCACGCCGGTCCTTGGCCCAGCACGTAGGCGCGACAGCTGCCGAACGGGTATTCGTCCGGTCGCCTGGCGAGACCAGCGGCCACCGGATTGGCGTCGATGTAGCCGACCAGCACGCGCCGATACGTCGGCGTGTCGACCAGTAGCGATCGGTAGCGCCCGCGCACCAACGGCCCGTCGCGCTTGCGCGTTCGGTTGAAGTAGCGCGAGTAGTTGAGCTGCACGTGGTGCAGCGCGCGCGGCATCTCACCAGCCGGGCTGCGCACCAGCAGGTGGAAGTGCGTCGTCAGCACCGCGTAGCTGTGGATCTCGAGCCAGCCGTTCGCGACGGTCTCGCCGAGGCGATCGAGGAAGAACTCGATGTCGGCGCGGTTCTCGAACATAGTCCGCCTGGCAATCGCGCGGTTGAAGAGATGGAACCAGTCGCCGGGGCGGTCGCGTCGTGTGGTGTGGGGCATCGTGTCCTCCGTGACAGGTGGCAGACCGGGGGGCAGCGGTGTCGTTCGTGGTGCCGTTCGCCAAGTGGCGCAGGATGAACCCGGTTCGGTATGCGGCCCCGAGTGGCGCAGGATGAACCGGGTTCGGTATGCGGTGGTAGGATGGGGGACGGGTGCCGATGCGGGGGACCTGGTGAGCAAGGCCGGGTTTCCCGAGGTCGACTGCCGCAGCTACAACGCGAAGCTGCGCCCGACGACCGTCGAGCCGCCGCCGCCACCCCCCAAGCCCGTCAGGAAGCGTCGATGATCCGAGCCCTCGTATGCACGTTCTCGCTGCTCGTCGGCGCCTGCCAGGCCCCCGGCGGTGCGCCGCCTGCCGCCGTCGAACTGTTCGTGCTCGGCATCGCGCAGGACGGCGGCCTGCCCCACCTCGGCTGCGAGAAGCCCTGCTGCGTGGCGGCGCGGGCGGCGGGGCGCGTCGAGTATCCGGCGTGCCTCGGCGTCGTCGATCGCCGTAGCGGCACCGAACGGCTGCTGCTGGTCGAAGCGACGCCACGGATCGAGGAGCAGACCGCGTTGCTGCACCGACTCGCCGGCGTCACCGGCCGAGGCCGCGCGCCGGTCGACGCCGTGATGGTCACCCACGCCCACATCGGCCACTACCTCGGCCTCGCCCTGTTCGGCCGCGAAGTCGTCGGTGCCGAGCAACTGCCGGTGTGGTGCTCGCCGCGGTTCGCCGACTACCTGCGCGGCCACGGTCCGTGGCAGCAGCTGGTCGAGCTCGGCCAGATCGACGTGCGCGCATTCGAGGTCGGCTCGGCGTTCGCACCGTGGCACGGCGTCTCGGTGCGCGCGGTGCCGGTGCCGCATCGCGACGAGTTCTCAGACACGATGGCCTACGTGATCTCGGGCCCGAACCGCCGGGTGCTGTTCGTGCCCGACGTCGACGCCTGGGAGAAGGCGCCGGGCCTGCTCGACCGCCTGCTCGACGGCGTCGATGTCGCCTACCTCGACGCGACCTTCTACGACGGCAGCGAGCTGCCCGGCCGTTCGCTCGACGAGATCCCGCACCCGCTGATGACGCGCACGATGGACCGGCTGCAACCGCAGGCCGACGCGCATCCCGGCCGCCTGCGGTTCCTGCACCTCAACCACACCAATCCGGCGCTGCACGACCCGGCGCTGCGGCGGCGCATCGAGGCGCGCGGCTTCCGGGTCGCCGAGATGGGAGAACGGGTAGTGCTCTGAGGCGGGGCGGCGACTTCGCCGACGCGCGGCTTGCGCGGTGGCGGATCGTCGGATCGCATGGCGCCTGCCGTGAACACCTCCACGAAGCCGGTGCGCGCCGACGGGCGCGCGACTCCGGGCTGCAGCGGGCTTCGGCTGCTGGCGACGCTCTGCCTGCTGGCGCTCGCGGTGACGGCGCAGCGCCCGCCCGCACCGACGACCGAGTCGCCAACCGAGCCTCCGGCCGCGGCCGAGGTCCGCATCGGCCTCGTGCTCAGCGGCGGCGGCGCGCGCGGCTGCGCCCACGTCGGCGTGCTGCAGGTGCTGGAGGAGCTGCGCGTGCCGGTGCACTGCATCGCCGGCACCAGCATGGGCTCGATCGTCGGCGGGCTCTACGCCTACGGCCTGTCGCCCGAGCAGCTCGCCGCCGAGGTCGTGCGCACCGGCGACCGCCGACCGTGGTCGGTGTTGCTGCAGGACAGCTCGAAGCGATCGGCCCGCACGTTCCGTCGCAAGCAGGAGGACTTCGAGCTGCTGGTCGACGTCGGCCTCGGTCTGCACGACGGGGAGCTGCGCATGCCCAAGGGCCTGCTGCAGGGACAGAACCTGATGCTCGAGCTGCTCGCGTTGACGCCGCGCGCGCACGCGCTGCGCAGCTTCGACGAACTGCCGCTGCCGTACCGGGCGGTGGCGGTGGCGCTGCGCACCGGCGAGCCGGTGGTGCTCGCGCGCGGCAGCCTCGCCGAGGCGATGCGGGCCAGCATGTCGCTGCCGGGCATCTTCGCGCCGGCGGTGGTCGACGGAGTCGAACTGCTCGACGGCGGCCTGGTCGACAACGTGCCGATCGCGGTGGCGCGGGCGATGGGGGCGACCCACGTGATCGTCGTCGACATCGGCACGCCGGTGGAGATCGACGAGGTCGGCTCGGCGCTCGACGTGTCGACGCAGATGGTGCAGATACTGACCCAGCAGAACGTCGACCGCAGCCTCGCGACGCTCGAGGACGGCGACGTCTACATCCAGCCCGATCTCGGCGACATCACGTCGGCGGACTTCGAGCGCGCCGACGAGTCGATCGCGATCGGCGCGGCGGCCGCGCGCGCGGTCGCCGAGCAACTGCGTCGGCATGCGCTCGCCCCGGAGGCCTACGACCGCTGGCGGGCTTCCCAGCGGCGCGCGGTGCAACCGGCGCCGCGGATCCGCCGGGTCGTGCTCGACAACCGTTCGGGTCTGGGCGACGCGTTGCTGCGCGGCCGGCTGCGGGCGCGCCCCGGCGACCGGCTCGATCTCGAACGGCTGCGCGTCGACCTCGAACGCATCCACGGCCTCGGCGACTTCGAGAGCGTGACGTTCACGATCCGCGCGATCGAACCCGGCAGCGTCGACGTGATCGTGCACGCGGTCGACAAGTCGTGGGGGCCGACCTACCTCAAGTTCGGCCTGGGTCTGACCACCGACCTCGAAGGCACCAGCGCGTTCGAACTCGGCGTGCAGGTCAACGTGCGCGAGATCAACGAGCTCGGCGCCGAGTGGCGCACGACCGGAACGGTCGGCGACCGCAGCAGCGTGCTCAGCGAGTTCTACCAGCCGTTGACGCCCGACGGCCGGCTGTTCTTCGCGCCGCGGGTCTCGGCGAGTAACGACGAGGCGGCCAGCAGCGTCGGCACCGTCGACTTCCGGCTGCACGCGATCGGCGTCGACCTCGGCTGCAACATCGGCTCGTGGGGCGAACTGCGCGTCGGCTACTCGCGCCTGTGGGGCGACGTCGACCCGGACTTCGTGATCGCGACGCAGGGCTTCGACTTCGACGACGGGGTGCTCGAAGCCCAGTGCATCGCCGACACGCTCGACGACGCCAGCTACCCGCGCTCCGGGGTCCGCACGGGCTTGGCCTACCTGTACGGCGACGATGCGTTCGGCGGCGAGGTCGAGTACCAGAAGCTGTCGGGGTCCGGAGTCGGCTACACGTCGGTGGGGCGGACCACGTTCGGGCTGGGCGTGGCCTACGAGACCGCGCTTGCTGGCACGCTGCCGATCTACCGCACGCCGGCGCTCGGCGGGTTCTCGCGGCTGTCGGGTTACGACGACAACACCGTCAACGGCCAGCACACCGGGTTCGTCGGCGTGCTCGTGCGGCACCGGCTGGCGGGCCGGCACGGCGATTCGTTCGACTTCCCGGTCTACGTCGGTGCGACGCTCGAGACCGGCAATGGGTGGGCGACGCGGAACGATGTCTGGCGGCGGCTGCGGCTCGCGGGCAGCGTATTCGTGTCGGTCAACACGCCGCTCGGCCCGTGCTACCTGGCCTACGGACAGGGAGAAGGCGGGGCGCGCTCGGCCTACCTCTACATCGGCCAGCCGTTCTGAGCGTGACGTTGGCGGTGCTGTGCCGCGGTGCGAGCCGGTGCTACCGGGGCCCGGATTACGCGCGGCGCGGAGCTACAGAGCGGCCCGGACTAACAGCGCGGCCCGAACCTACAGCGCGGCCTTCACCCGCGCCGCGACGTTGGCCGGCGTGAAGCCGAAGTGCTCGGCCACCGCGCCGCCAGGGGCGCTGGCGCCGAAGCCGCTGTGGCCGATGCAGCGATCGAGTCGGCCGGTCAGCTGGCACCACCATTCGGGGCGGCCCATCTCGACGGCGAAGCGCGGCGCGCTGCCGAGCACGCCCTGCACGTAGGCGTCGTCCTGTTCGTGGAACAGCTCGAGGCAGGGGATCGACACGACGCGCGTCGGCACGCCGTCGGCAGCGAGGGCCTTGGCGGCGTCGACGGCGAGCGAGACCTCGGCACCGGTCGCGCAGATGGTCGCCTTGGCGTCGTCGGCGTCGACGAGCACGTAGCCGCCGCGCAGCGCCTGCTTGGGATCCCAGCCGTCGCCGTGCGGCAGCGGCGGCAGGCCCTGGCGCGTCAGCGCCAGCGTCACCGGGCCGCCCTTGCGCGTCAGCGCGTGGGTCCACGCCGCCGCGGTCTCCGGGCCGTCGGCCGGGCGGAACACGTGCAGGTTGGGGATCGCGCGCAGCGTAGCGAGGTGCTCGACCGGCTGGTGGGTGGGGCCGTCCTCGCCGACCATCAGGCTGTCGTGCGTGAACACGAACGTCGCCGAGATCTTCATCAGCGACGCGAGCCGGATCGGCGTGCGCATGTAGTCGGCGAACACCAAGAACGTGCTGCCGGCCGGGTGGAAGCCGCCGTGCAGCGCGATGCCGTTGAGGACCGCGCCCATGCCGTGCTCACGGATGCCGTAGTGCAGCGTGCGGCCGGCGCGGTCCTCGCGCGTGAACGAGCCGTCGGCCTTGATCGCGGTCTTGCACGACGGGTCGAGGTCGGCGCTGCCCGATACCATGCCCGGCATCAGCTCGGCGGCCTTCTGGATCACCTTGCCGCTGGTCGCGCGGGTCGCCGCCTTGTCGTCGCCGGCGGCCGCGAGCAGTTGCTCGAACAGGTCCGCCGGAGTCTCGCGGGAGAGCATTGCGTCCCACCTGGCGGCGGCAGCGGCGTTCTGCTGGCGCCAGGCGTCGAAGTCGCCGTGCCACTGCTTGCGCGCCGCTTCGTTGTCGGCCTTGCGCAGCCGGAAGATCTCGCGCGCCTTGTCGTCGACGTAGAAGTCCTCGGCCGGCAGGCCCAGCGCCTGCTTGCTGAGCGCGACTTCCTCGTCGCCGAGCGGGGCGCCGTGCACGCCGTGGGTGTTGGCCTTGTTGGGGCTGCCCTTGCCGATCGTGGTCTTGCAGCAGATCAGCGTCGGCCGCGACTCGCTCGGTGGCGTGCGCGCGCCGGTCGCGATCGACAGCGCCTTGCGCACCTGGTCGACATCGTGGCCGTCGCAGTGCAGCACGCGCCAGCCCTGCGCTTCGAACCGCTTCTGGATGTCTTCGCCGGTCGCGAGGTCGGTGTGGCCCTCGATCGTGATGTGGTTGTCGTCGAACAGGCAGACCAGGTTGCCGAGGCCGAGGTGGCCGGCGAGGCCGGCGGCCTCGTAGCTGATGCCCTCCATCAGGTCACCGTCGCCGACCGTGACGAACACCCGGGAGCACAGCAGGTCCGTGCCGGTGCGCGCGGCGGCCATCTTGGATGCGATCGCCATGCCGACGGCGTTGGCGAACCCCTGGCCGAGCGGGCCGGTGGTGGTCTCGACGCCGACCGTGTCGCCGAACTCGGGGTGGCCCGGCGTCTTGCTGTGCAGCTGACGGAACTGCCTGAGGTCGTCGAGCGTGACCGGGTAGTCGGCCAGGTGCAGCAGCGCGTAGAGCAGCATCGAGCCGTGGCCGCCCGACAGCACGAACCGGTCGCGGCCCATCCATTCGGGTTCTTCCGGCGACCAGCGCAGGAACTCGGTCCAGAGCACCGCGGCGACCTCGGCCATGCCCATCGGCATGCCGGGGTGGCCGGAGTTGGCCTTCTGCACGGCGTCCATGGCGAGGCCACGGATGGTGTTGGCGACGGGGGTGAGGTCGTGCGTGGTCGCGGTCATTGGCTCCGGCAACATAGCGAAGCGGTGCACCCGGGAGAACGGTGTGCTCGGCCGCGATCCGGCCCGGGCTCTGGACGGGATGTGGAAACCCGATGGCGCCATGTCGGCAACCTGTTCGGCCACGCCAACTAGGAGGCCGTGCGGCGGCGCGACCGGCCGCCGCGTGCTAGCATCGCCAGCAGAAAAAGGTGGCGGCCGACCCGGCCGTCGATGTCACGAAGGAGAATCCATGCACAAGTCCCTGTCGTCGCAGTTCCCGGTCTCGCTGGTCCTGGTCTCGCAGTTCCTCGTCTCACTTGTTCTCGTTTCGCTGGCGCCGCTCGCGGCGCAGACCACCTGGCTGGTCAATCCGTTCGGTGGGCCTGGTGTGCAGTTCCCCGACGTGCAGAGCGCCGTGAACGCGGCGGCCGACGGCGACACGATCCTGGTGCAGCAGGCGTTCCTGGCTGGGGCGACCGGATTCACGACCAGCAAGGGGCTCACGATCGTGGGGATCGGCGGCAGCGTGCCCCTCGACACGACCCACCTCGACCCGGTGCGGGTGACCGGCTTGCCGGCGACCAGCACGTTCCGGATGAGCGGCTTCCGGCGGATCAGCAACGGCATGCTGCACCTGGTCGTCGAGAACTGCGCCGGGCCGGTGCACCTCGACCAGATCGTCGCGCAGGAGAACGCCAACGGCCCCGAGTTCGGCCCGTCGCTGCAGGTCTACCAGTCCGACCAGGTCACGGTGCGCGAGTGCGTGTTGTTCGGCGGCCCTGCCGTGCAGGTCGACAGCAGCCGCGTGCTGCTCAGCAGTTGCCAGCTCGGGATGACCCAGATCAACCTCGGCGGCGGCGAATGCCTGACCGCCAACCACTCGCAGGTCGAGGTCGTCGCGCCGCGCTTCGACACGGGCGTCGCCGTCACGGCCGCGGTGCAGACGCTCAACAGCGACCTGATCGTCTCGGGTGCGGCGTCGAGCCACATCCGCAACGGTCCGGTGGGGCCGCTCTCGGGCGGCTACGCGATCGTCGCCAACGGGGGCTCGGTCGTCTACGACCCTCGCATCGAGATGAGCCTGGCCTTTCCGTGGGGCGTCGCGATCGCCGGCACGGCCAGCAAGAGCGCCACCGAGGTCTCTGGCACCTGGGCCCAGCGGACGCCGAGCGCTCCCGACGTGACGGTCGCGACGGTCGCGCCGGCCGGCGCGTTCGTCGGCATGGCGATCGGGGCGCCCGGACCGTTGGCCAGCACCCCGCTCGGCGTGCTCGGCATCGATCCGCTGCAGCCGTACGGCTTTCTGCCGGTGGCGACCGCGCCTGCCGGCGGAGTCGTCACGACGACGCTGCCGATCGCGCCGACGCTGACGCTCGGCACGGCCTACGCGGTGCAGGCGGCGGTGCTGGCGCCGGGCCTGCTCGAGCTGAGCCTGCCGTCGACGTTCGTGGTGTTCTGATCGGCAGAACCCGACGGTGCGATGGAACCTGCCGCGCTGTCCCGCGAACATCGCGGCATGAGCCGTTCGCATCGCATCGAGTTCGACAACCGGCGCGGCCAGAGCCTCGCCGGCCGCCTGGAGCTGCCGCCGACCGAGCCTCGCGCGTTCGCGCTGTTCGCGCACTGCTTCACCTGCGGCAAGGACGTCGCGGCGGCGACGCGCATCAGCCGGGCGCTGGCGGCGAAGGGCTTCGGGGTGCTGCGCTTCGACTTCACCGGGCTCGGCAACAGCGGCGGGGACTTCGCCAACCAGAACTTCTCGTCGAACGTCGACGATCTGGTCGCCGCCGCCGAGTGGCTGCGGGCCAACCACGGCGCGCCCAGGCTGCTGGTCGGCCACAGCCTCGGCGGCGCGGCGGTGCTGGTCGGCGCCGCCCGCCTGCCGGACGTCGAGGCGGTGGTCACGATCGGCGCGCCGAGCCATCCCGAGCACGTCACGCACCTGCTGCAGGGCAGCCTCGACACGATCCGCAGCGAAGGCAGCGCGCAGGTGCAGCTGGCGGGGCGGCCGTTCACAATCCAGAGCCAGTTCCTCGACGACCTCGAGCAGCAGGAGGTGCGCGGCACGCTGAAGACGCTGGGCAAGGCGACGCTGATCCTGCACAGCCCGCAGGACGAACTGGTGCACATCGACCACGCGCGCAAGCTCTACGCGCAGCTCGAGCACCCGAAGAGCTTCGTGTCGCTCGACAGCGCCGACCACCTGCTGACCAGCAAGGGGGACTCGCAGTACGTCGCCGACGTGATCAGCGCCTGGGCGGGCCGCTACTTGCCGCCGATCGACCACCCGGACACCGAGCACGGCACCGTTCGCGTCACCGGCCGCGCCGATGGCTTCCTGCAGCTGTGCACGGCGGGCGAGCACGACTGGCTGGCGGACGAACCGCGCAAGGTCGGCGGCACCGACCTCGGTCCGACGCCGTACGACCTGCTGCTGGCGGCGCTCGGGACCTGCACGTCGATGACGCTCGGCATGTACGCGCGCCACAAGCAGCTGCCGCTGGAGTCGGTGACGGTGGAGCTGCAGCACGACCGGATCCACGCGCAGGACTGCGAGGACTGCGACCAGCAGGAGGCCCGGGTCGACCGCATCCGCCGCGTGCTGACGATCGAGGGCGAACTCGACCAGACGCAGCGCGCGCGGCTGCTCGAGATCGCCGATCGCTGCCCGGTGCACCGGACGCTCGAGAACCAGATCCAGGTGGAGACGCGGCTGTCATGACCCAGCGCATTCCCTGCAAGGTCGGCGGCTGCGAGCGCCAGATCCTGCCCGCCACGGCCAAGGACACCGGCGGCATGTGCATGCCCTGCCACCTGGGCTGGGGCCATCCGGACCGCAAGCCGACAATGCCTGCGCAGGTCGACCGGTTCGCCGGTGTCGACGATCCGGTCGAGATCCTGGTGCGGCACTTCGATGCGCCGAAGCCCGACGGCACCGTCTACCTCGATCCACCCGAGCCGGTGCACGCATACTTCGAACGCCTGACGCCGGCCGAGCAGGAGCGGCTGCGCGACGCGGCGGTCGACCTGATCGCGCGCGGGATCCGCCACGGCGAGCAGCTGGCGATCGCGATCGCCTGCCAGACGTCGGCCGAGGTGCGACCGGTGCAGCTGGCGCTGCTGGACCAGGAACGGCTGCTGGCGCCGGCCGCCTTCGCCGGCGCTGCGGCCGACGTGCGCGATCGGCTGTTGGCCCGGCTGGCCGTCGCCGATCGCCGCGAGCTGTGGGCCGTGCTGGAGGCATTGGCGTGGTGCCGAGACGAGGTCGTGGTCGCGCGATTCGCCGGGTGGCGGGCGACGCCGCCGCCGTGGTGGACCCGGTTCGGGGGTGAGCTGTGCGAGGTGACGCACCGGGCCGGGTGGGAACTCGACGAGCGCGGTGCCTGCCGTGCGCTGACGACGGACCGCTGCTACGAGCTGGTCGAGCGGCCGGACGACGGTGCTCCCGGCGCGGTCGGCGATGCGGCCGGCGATGGGGCCGCCGAGCAGGCCGGCGTGGGGGTCACGGTGCGCAACGGGCAGGCCTGTCCGAGCTGCGGCAACCCGGTCTACGACCTGCTGCGCGTTCGCGAGAGGGCGGGCGTGCTCGCCGTGCCGCTGTGTCCTGCGTGCCTCTACCACGTCGGCCCGCAGCGCGGCGTGTTCGACGACGCCGGCCGCAGCCGCTTGCTCGCGCCCGACGAAGGCGCCGACGGTGGGCAGCAGTACGACCCGCTGCCCGAGGATGCGCTGCGCCGGGGTCGGCGGCGGCCGCCGCGGTGGGCGATCGAGTGGGGCGCGGCCCCGGCCTCGCAGCTCGGCGGACATCCGACCTGGGTGCAGAGCAGCGAGTATCCGTCGTGCCCGACGTGCCGGCGCACGATGCGGTTCGTCGGCCAGCTCGACACCGAGGACCTGGAGCTCGGCATGGAGGGCTTCCACTACGCGTTCGCGTGCCGATCGTGCCGGACCACCGCCGCGGTGTTCCAGTGCAGCTGAGCCGCTACAGCTCGCGCGTCATGCAGATGCTGAAGCCGTCGTCGACGTAGTCGCCGAACGGCGGGCACGGCGCGAAGCCGAAGCGCCGGTAGAGGCTGCGCGCCGGTGCGAACGCCTCGTTGTTGCCGGTCTCGAGGCTGAGTCTGCGGTAGCCCCGCTGGCGCGCCGTGGCCAGCATGTGCTCCATCAGCTGCGCGGCGACGCCACGGCGCAGGTGGCTGGTCGCGGTGCGCATCGACTTGAGTTCGCCGTGTGCGGGGCCGAGTTCGCGCAGCGCGCCGCAGCCGGCCAGCTGGTCGCCGTCGTAAACGGTCCAGAAGGTCACGTCGGGCGCGCGCAGGCCGTCAAGGTCGAGCGCGTGCACCGCGCCGGGCGGCGAGTTCTGCGCCGCCATCTCGAGGTGCTCCTGCAGCAGCGCCTGGATCGCTTCGCCGCGCAGGTCGTCGACGCGCAGTTCGAAGCGGCCGGGCATCGGCTCAGTGGCCTTCCTTGACCATGTTGACGTTCCAGGACGGGATCACGATCTCGACCCTGCCGTCCTCGGGCAGCCGCTCGAGCCGCGCCTGGCAGCCGAGCCGCGAGTCGAGCGCGACGTCGCGCGCCTCGTCGAGCTGGTCGAGCTCGTCGTCGCTGGCCTCGGGGAAGCAGTCGAAGCCGTGCTTGATCTTGACGTGACAGGTCGAGCACGCGCAGACGCCGCCGCATGCGTGGTCGAGTTCGACTCCCTGCTGCAGGGCCGCTTCGAGGATGGACTGGCCGACCGCGAGCTTCAGCTCCTTGGTCTCGCCGTCCGCGTTGACGATCAGGCGGGCTTCGCTCATGGCTGTTGTTGTTCCTTCAGGGCCTTGGTGACGGCCGCGCTGATGACGTCGTCGGCGATCGTCGCGGTGACCTTGGTCAGCTCGTCGCAGCCGGTCTTGATCGCGTCGGGTTCGGCGTCGGCGTCGAGCAGCTTCTGCAGCGCCTTGACCGCCTTGTGCACCGCGAACGTCTGGTCGGGCGGCAGCTCCGCCATCGCCAGCGCCTTGCTGGTGCCGCGGATCATCGCCTCGGCCTTGGCGCGCGCCTCGATCGCCTCGCGCGCCAGGTAGTCCTCCTGCGCGTTCTCGATCGAGTCGAGCATCATCCGCCGCACCTCGTCGCGCGTCAGCCCGAACGTCGGCACGATCTGGATCGACGCCTCGACGCCGGTGCGCTGTTCGCGCGCGGTCACGCGCAGCACGCCGTCGGCGTCGACCAGGAACGTGACCTTGATGCGCGGCAGGCCGGCCGGCAGCGGCGGGATGCCGCTGAGCTTGAACCGGCCGAGCAGGCGGCAGTCCTGGGCCAGCTCGCGCTCGCCCTGGTAGATCGCGAGGTCGACGGCGGTCTGGTCGTCGACGCCGGTCGAGAACTCCTCCGACACGCTGGTCGGGATCGTGCTGTTGCGCAGGATCAGCTTCTGCACGGTGCCGCCGAGTGTCTCGATGCCGAGCGACAGCGGGATCACGTCGAGCAGCAGCAGCGACTTGTCGTTGCCGGCCAGCACGTCGGCCTGGATCGCGGCGCCGAGCGCGACCGCCAGGTCCGGGTCGACCTCGGTGTGCGGGGGCTTGCCGACCAGCGATTCGAGTCGCGCGCGCACCAGCGGCACCCGCGTGCTGCCGCCGACCAGCACCACGTCACCGATCTCCGCGAGCTTCAGCCCGGCGTCCTTGACGGCCGCCTTGACGCAGTCGAGCGTGCGCTGCACCAGCGGCGCGATCGCGGCCTCGAACTCGGCGCGGGTCACCGTCAGCTGCACCTCGCCGCGGTCGCCGAGGTCCAGTTCGAGCGTCGCCTGGTCCTGTTCGCCGAGTCGGATCTTGAGGCCTTCGGCGGCGCTGCGCACCGCCTGCAGCACGTACGGATCCTCGGCGCCCTCGCGGCTCGGCAGGCTGTCGAGGATACGATCGGCGAGCAGCTGGTCGAAGTCGTCGCCGCCGAGGTGGGTGTCACCGGCGGTCGCCAGCACGCGGAAGATGCCGTCCTGGATGCGCAGGATCGACACGTCGAAGGTGCCGCCGCCGAGGTCGTAGACCAGCACCGTGCCGTCGTTCTTGCCGCCGAGGCCGTAGGCCAGGGCTGCGGCGGTGGGCTCGTTGAGGATGCGCAGGCAGGTCAGGCCGGCCAGTTCGGCCGCGTCCTTGGTCGCCTGGCGCTGCGCGTCGTCGAACCACGCCGGCACCGTCACCACGGCTTCCTTGACCGGCTGGCCGAGCGCCTGTTCGGCGGTCGCCTTGATCTGCTTGAGCACCATCGACGAGATCGCCTCGGGCGACCACTCGCGGTCGCCGATGCGGATGCGCGGCAGGTCGCGCTCGCCGGCGACGACGCGGTAGGGCAGGTCGTCGATGTCCTCGGCGCTCTCGCTGGCCGAACGGCCGATCAGGCGCTTGACCGAGAACACCGTGCGTTCGGGGTGTTCGAGCCGCAGGTCCTTGGCCTGCGCGCCGACCAGCGTGCGGCCGTCGGGATGGAAGCAGACCATCGACGGCGTCAGCGGATCGGCGCCCTGGTCGCGCAGCACGTGCGGTTCCTTGCCGGCGCGCACGGCGGCGAGGCTGTTGGTGGTGCCGAGGTCGATGCCGATCACGAGACGGTGCTCGTCGGCCTGCGGTTGGGATGCGTCGCTCACGACTTGGCTTCGAGGTCGTGCAGGGCCTTCAGGTGGTAGTGCGACTGGTGCACGCGGCGCGCCGCCGCGGCGAAGTCCCGGTCGGCGACCGCGCGCTGCAGCGCGTCGAAGTCGGCGTCGACCGCGGCCTGCAGCTTGTCGGTCAACGCGGCGCTGCGGTCGCTGTCGGCGAACGCGACCTCCTCGGCCAGCTCCAGCGCCTCGGCCAGGAACATCGGGTCGAGCTTCTTGTTGGCCTCGAGCACGCCGGGCTGCTCGGCTTCGAGTAGCGCACGGGCGCGCTTCCAGCGGTCGCGCAGCACGTTCCAGGCGTCGTTGATCTCGGCGGCGCGCTGCAGCACGGCGACGCAGTCGTCGGAGTTCTCGGACCGGTTGTGGTCCGGATGGCAGTCGCGCGAGAGCTTGAGGTAGCGGAGCTCGAGATCGTTCGGGTCGAGGTCCAGCGTGCGGGGGACGCCGAACACCGCGAACGCGTCGGGGGCGGGGACGTGGATCACGGCTGTGGCTGCTACGCGCTGAACGACGTGCCGCAACCGCAGGTGCCGGACGCCTGCGGGTTCTTGAAGACGAAGCCGCGGTCGAGCAGACCGTCGTTGAAGTCCAGCTCGGTGCCGCCCATGAAGAACTCGCTCTTCTTGTCGACGACGATCTTCACGCCGTGCTGCTCGAACGTCAGGTCGAACTCGGTCGGGCCGGCTTGGTCGAAGTCGAGCACGTAGGTGAAGCCCGAGCAGCCGCCGCCCTTGGCGCCGATGCGCACCCAGGTCGACTCCTCCGGGAACTTCTGCTCCGCGATGACCCGCTGGATCTCCTTGGCGGCGCGTTCCGTCAGCTGCACGCCGCGGCTCGGCTTGGCCTTCGGCTCCTCGGTGTCGCTGCCGGTCTGGTTGCTCTCGGTGGTGTCGCTCACGACTTGGCCTCCTCCTCCGCGGGGAGCTTGCCGTTCTTGCGCTTCCAGTCGTCGATCGCGGCCTTGATGGCGTCCTCGGCGAGCACCGAGCAGTGGATCTTGACCGGCGGCAGCGCGAGCTCCTCGACGATCTGGGTGTTCTTGATCTGCGCGGCGGCGTCGATCGTCGTGCCCTTGAGCCACTCGGTGGCGAGCGACGACGAGGCGATCGCCGAGCCGCAGCCGTAGGTCTTGAACTTGGCGTCGACGATCTTGCCGCCGTCGTCGACCTTGATCTGCAGCTTCATCACGTCACCACACTCCGGTGCGCCGACGACGCCGGTGCCGACGTCCTCGGCGTCCTTGTCGAGCGAGCCGACGTTGCGCGGGTTTTGGTAGTGGTCGAGGACCTTGTCGCTGTAGGCCATGGTTGGGTTCGCTGTTGGTTGGTGCTTTGGTTGTTTCGGTTGCTGTTGGGTCGTGGCGATCAGTGCATCGTCCACTTGACCTGGCTGAGATCGACGCCCTCCTGGACCATCTCCCACAGCGGGCTCATCTCGCGCAGGCGCTTGACCTCGGTGATCACGCGATCGGCGGCGAAGTCGACCTCCTGCTCGGTGGTGAACCGGCCGAGCGAGAAGCGGATCGAGCTGTGCGCGAGTTCGTCGCCGAGGCCGAGGCTCTTCAGCACGTAGCTCGGCTCGAGGCTCGCCGACGTGCACGCGGAGCCCGACGACACGGCGACCTCCTTGATGCCCATCAGCAGCGACTCGCCCTCGACATACGGGAACGAGATGTTGGTCAGGTGCGGCAGGCGGTGCTCCGGGTCGCCGTTGATGACGGCGTCCGGCAGCTCCTTCAGGATCCGGTCCTGCAGCCGGTCGCGCAGCGCGATCAGCTTGTCGACCTCGGTGGCCATCTCCTCGCGGCAGATCCGCGCGGCCTCGCCCATGCCGACGATGCCGGTCACGTTGAGCGTGCCCGAGCGCATGCCGCGCTCGTGGCCGCCGCCGTCCATCTGCGACGTCAGGCGAACGCGCGGGTTCTTGCGGCGGACGTAGAGGCAGCCGACGCCCTTGGGGCCGTACATCTTGTGCGCGCTGAGCGACAGCAGGTCGATGTTCTGGTCCTCGACGTCGAGCGGCAGCTTGCCGGCCGCCTGGGTCGCGTCGGTGTGGAACAGCGTGCCCTTCGCCTTGCAGAGCGCGCCGATCTCCTTCAGCGGGTGGGCGGTGCCGACCTCGTTGTTGGCGGCCATCAGCGAGACCAGGATGGTCTTGTCGGTGATCGCGTTCTCGAGCTGCTTCAGGTCGACGTGGCCCTTGGCGTCGACGTCGAGCCAGGTCACCTCGTAGCCCTGGGTCTCCAGGTACTTCATCGGGTCGAGCACGGCCTTGTGCTCGGTCACCGCGGTGATCAGGTGGTTGCCCTTCTGCTTGTACATCTGGGCGACGCCCTTGATCGCGAGGTTGTTGGCCTCGGTCGAGCCGCTCGTCCAGAGCACCTCCTTCGGGTGCGCGCCGATCAGCTGCGCGACCTGGCCGCGCGCTTCCTCGACCGCGGCCTCGGCCGTCCACCCAAACGAGTGGCTGCGGCTGGCGGCGTTGCCGAAGGTATCGGTGAAGAAGGGCACCATGCGCTCGACGACCCGCGGGTCGCACGGCGTCGTGGCGCTGTAGTCGAGATAGATCGGCTTGTTCATCTAACTGGGGTTGCCGCTACTGGGTTTGCCGCTGCTGGGGGTTGCCGGTGCGCGCCGCGTCGCCACCGCTGGTCGACCCTTCGGTGGCGTCGCCGGTGGTGGCGTCTGCGGACGAGCAGACAGGGGTCATGGCGCACAGTTCGTCGAGGTGGATCTCGGCGAACAGCTTGCGGATGCGCTCGTGCACGACGCGCATCGGTTGCTTGCTGGGGCAGAACGCGATCAGCGCGCAGTCGGTGCTGCCGGTCGACGCTGTGGACGCGTCGTTGCCGGCCATGCTCGGTGCCTGCGGCAGCAGGCCGGAGGCGGCCGAGTCGCCGTGTACTGAGTCCCCATCTACCGAGTCCCCATCTACCGAGTCCTCGTGTACTGAGTCCTCCTGTGAAGGCTCGTCGTGCGAGACACAGTCGACCAGCACGAACTTGCCCTCGACGACCTCGAGGATCTGGCCGAGCGTGATCTCGCTGGGGGCGTGCGCCAGGCGATAGCCGCCGCGCAGGCCGCGCACCGAGTCGAGCAGGTCGTGCCGCGCGAACTCCTTGAGCAGGTTGGCGACGACGCTCTTGTTGAGGCCCGCCTGGCGCGCGATCTCGTGCGCGCTGACCACGGTGTCCTCGGCGCTACCCCCGGGGTAGGCACCCTGGCGGGCGATGGCGCCCAGCAGGAACACGGCGTAGTCGGCTTTCTTGGAGATCCGCAGCATGTGCTTTCGGGCGGGAAAGTAGACCTGGTTTGGGGCTCATTCAACGGATCGGCTGGAAAAAGCCCTGAATCGAGGCACATTTGAACCCAAGAACGCCGACGCCGGAATCCCCGCCGCCATGACCGAGACCCAATTGCCTGCAACCCTCCTTGCCAACGGACCCTACGCGCGTGACGACGCGCCGTTCGCGCTGCTCGACGTGCTCGGTCCCGATGCGGGAGCGTTCCTGCAGCGGCTGTGTTCGCAGGACGTCGTCGGACTCGACGACGGGCAGCTCGCCCCGGCGGCGTTCCTCGACGCCAAGGGCAAGCTGGTCTGCACGGTGCTGGTCTGGCGCCGCGGGGACGGCTTCCGCCTGGAGACGCATCGCGAACAGGTCGAGCGGCTGTTCGAACTGCTCGAGCGCTACCACTTCACCGAGAAGCTGAGCATCGCCAGGGTCGAGCAGGGCGGCTGCCACGAATACGTCGCCGCCGCCGCGGAGCCGGTCGCGAGCGCCGTCAACACCGACGACGGCTGCCAGCTGCGCTATGCGCGCCACGGCGTGCTGTTCGTGCGCAGCTACGGCGACACCACGCGGGTGTCGGCGACGCCGCTGGCCGAAGACCTGGCCGAGGCGCTGCGCATGGCCGCGGGGCTGGTGCGCGTCGGTGTCGAGACCGAGGCGAGCACGCTGGCGCTGGAGGCCGGGCTCGACGACCACTGCTCGACGCGCAAGGGCTGCTACACCGGCCAGGAGATCGTCGCCCGCATCCACACCTACGGCCACGTCAACCGCAAGCTGTGTCTGCTGCAGCTCGGCGGCGGCGACGCGATCGAGGCGCCCGCGACCCTGCTCGAGCCCGAGGACGAACTGCCGGTCGGGCGCGTCATGCACGCGGTGCCGGTCGCCGGCCACGACCTGCGCGTCGGACTCGGCTACCTGCCGAAGGACTTCCAGGCGCTCGGCACCAGGCTCCAGCTCGAGGACGGCGGGGTGGCGACGGTGGTGGGGTTCGGCGACGCCGCCGACGGCTGATGCGCCGCGCCGACCGGCCAGGTGGCCCGGCCAGGTGGCCCGGCCAGGTGGCGCAGCTTGAACCGGGTTCGGTATGCGGTGTCTGGTGGGGTTACTTGCCGGACTTGGTGGGGGCCGGTTCGGCGCCGACAATGCGGATGTCGGCGTCCTTCAGGATGTTCTCGCTGAACTCCTTGCCGCGCAGCACGCGCAGGCGCTGCAGCAGCTCCTTGTCGGTCGGGATCGGCTCCTGTTCGAGCACGGTGACCAGGTAGCAGCCGTTCTCGTCCTGCAGCGGCATCGACACCTCGGCAAGGCCGAGGGCGAACGCGGCCTTGACGATGACCTCCGGCAGCTGCTTCGACGAAGCCCGGTGCCAGCCGACGTCGCCGCCTTTGCGCTTGCTGGCGCCGTGCTCGCTCTCGATGCTCGCGGTGGCGGCGAAGCCGTCCTTGGCGATGCGTTCGCGGACCTTCAGCAGCTGCTGGCGCGCCTGCTCGAACGAACGGGTGATGATCGCGTTGGGCTCCTTGCGCGCGCGCAGGTAGATCAGGCCGATGCGGCGGCGGGGGCCGACCTCGCGCATCACCTCGTCGCGCTGTTCGACGATCTGTTGGCGCAGCCGCGCGTCCGAGAAGTTGGCGAGCACCAGCTTGTCGAGCAGGATCTGCGAACGGAACGTGCGGAGCTCGCGCAGCGCGTCGATCGTCAGGCCCTGCGCCTCGAGCAGGTCCTCGAGCCTCACCTGCGAGAACCGCGGGTCCTGCTTCGCTTGCTGGCGGCGCGCCTCGACGGCTTCGTCGAGGTCCCGGTCGGTGACGCGCAGCTTCAGCTTCTCGGCCTGCTTCTCGATCGACTGCAGGTAGATGACCTGGCGGATGAAGCGGTCGCGTTCGAAGTCCTCGCTGGTGCGCAGCAGCAGCATGCCGAGGTCCATCAGCGGCACGTTCTGGTCGTCCATCTTCGCGACCGTACCGATCGGCAGCTTGTCCGGGTCGGTCTCGATCGCGTGCCGCTTGCGAGCCTCGCCGATCCACAGCTTGAGCATGTCGCCGCTGACCTTCTCCTTCTCCGGGAGGCCGAGCTCCTTGCGCACCAGCCGTTCTTGCGAGATCTGCACCTTGAGGTCGTCGAGCCAGCGCTCCTCGTCGGTGTTGCGCACGGCGGCGACCGTGGCCGGGTCGACGCCGGCCGCCCGCAGCTGCTGCTGCAGCTGCTTCCAGAACTGCTCGGCGTCGGCGCGCGTCGGCGTCAGGCCGTGCTTCTGGGCCTCGGCGCGCGTCATCAGCGTGTCGACGATCATCTCGCAGGCCTCGCGGCCGCGGTCGCGACGCCGCAGGTGGAAGGCCATCTCGAGCGCGACGTCGGCGCGCGTCACGGTCATCGGCTGACCTTCGAGCTTGTAGGTGGCCAGGACCTCGGTCGGCGCCTGCGGGCACGCAAGCGCCGTCGCGGCGAGGAACAGGATGCTGAGGGGTGCGGTCGCGGACATGAGCCGTCGGACGATACCAGACGGCCGTCGCTTCCCGGGACCCCCGATCAGCCGAACCGGCCCTCGATGTAGTCGGAGGTCTCCTTCTGCTGCGGCGACACGAACATGCGTTCGGTGGCGCTGTGCTCGATCACCTTGCCCAGCAGCATGAAGACGCACTCGTCGCTGGCGCGGCGGGCCTGGGCCATGTTGTGGGTGACGATCAGGATCGAGTACTTGCCGCGCAGCTCCCAGATCAGCTCCTCGACCGCCGAGGTGGCCTCGGGGTCGAGCGCCGAGCACGGCTCGTCCATCAGCAGCACGCTCGGTCGGGTCGGCAGCAGCCGCGCGATGCACAGCTTCTGCTGTTCTTCGAGCGACAGGCCGGTGGCCTTGGTCGACAGCTTGTCCTTGACGCGGTCCCACAGCAGCACCTGCTGCAGCGCCTGCTCGACGACGGCGTCCTCGTCGGCGCGCGAGGTCTTGCCCTCGCGGTGCAGGCGGTGGCCGAACAGCACGTTGTCGCGGATCGACAGCGGCAGCGGGTTGGGCCGCTGGAACACCATGCCGACGTGGCGGCGGACCTGGATGCGCGACGCGTCCGCGCCGTAGATGTCCTCGCCGAGCACCTCGATGGTGCCGGTCGTGCGCACGTAGCCGAGCCGTTCGTTGATGCGGTTGCAGCTGCGCAGCAGCGTCGACTTGCCGCAGCCCGACGGCCCGATCATCGACGTGACGATGCCGGACTTGATGGTCAGGTGGACGTCGTGCAGCGCCTGGAAGTCGCCGTACCAGAGGCTCATGTCGCGGACCGCGATGGCCGGCATCGCGTTGGCGGCGGCGTCGAGCACGGGGTCGCCCGGCGCGTGGGGTGCGGTGTGATCAGCCAAAGCGGCCCTCCAGGTAGTCGACGGTGCGCTGGTCCTTGGCGCCGCCGGTGAACAGGTCCTCGGTCTCGCCGATCTCGACGCAGCTGCCGTTCAGGAAGAACGCGGTGCGGTCGGCGAGGCGACGGGCCTGCTGCACGAGGTTGGTGACCAGCACGATGGTCATCTCGTGGCGGAGCTCCTTGAGCACCTCCTCGATCCGCATCGTGGTGACCGGGTCGACCGCGATCGAGAACTCGTCGAGCAGCAGCACCTCCGGCTGCTGCGACAGCGCGCGTGCGATCGTCAGCCGCTGCTGCTGGCCGCCGGACAGCAGCGAGCCGAGGTTGGACAGCCGGTCCTTGACCTCGTCCCACAGCGCTGCGCGGGTCAGGCAGCGCTCGACGATGCCGTCGAGCTCGGACCTGCGCGTGATGCCGCTCAGCCGCGGCGCCAGCGCCACGTTGTCGTAGATCGACAGCGGCAGGCCGACCGGCAGCGGGAACACCACGCCGATGAAGCGGCGCAGCGCGTAGAGGTTCTGCACGTCGCGCACGTTGCGGCCGGCGAACTCGATGGTGCCGTCGACCTGCATGTCGTCGACGAACTCGTCCATGCGGTTGAGCGCGCGCAGGAACGAGGTCTTGCCGGCGTTGGCGGGGCCGATGATGCCGAAGATCTCGTTGCGCTGGACCTCGAAGCTGACGTTCTGCAGCGCGACCTTGTCGCCGTAGCGGATGGTCACATCGGCGAACCGCAGCATCGGTTGGCTCTGCCCAGTATCGCTGTTGCCAGTGTGGCTCTGCATGGTCGGGTCCTGCACGGTCGGGTCCTGCACGGTCGGGTCCTGCTCGGTGGCGTCGGTCGGGCCTACCACTTCTTCCTCCCGCGCAGGCGCATGCGCAGCCAGATGGCGATGGCGTTCATCGCGAGCACGACCAGGATCAGCGTCAGCGCGACCGCGAACGGAACCTCGCGCGGCACGTTGGTCACCTGCGTCGAGACCGTGTAGAGGTGGTACGACAGCGCCATCGTGCGGTCGAACACCGAGTCCGGGGAGACCAGTCGCAGGAACACCGCGCCGGTGAACATGATCGGCGCGGTCTCGCCGACCGCGCGGCTGACCACCAGGATCAGGCCGGTCAGGATGCCGCTGACGGAGTTCGGCAGCACGATCGTCGCGATCGTCTGCCAGCGGGTCGCGCCCATGTTCCAGCACGCCTCGCGGAAGCTGTGCGGCACCGCCTGCAGCGACTCGCGCGTCGACACGATCACGACCGGCAGCGTCATCACCGCCAGCGTGCAGCCGGCGGCGAGCACCGATTCGCCGAAGTTGAGGAAGTAGACGAACGCACCGACGCCGAACAGCGCGTGCACGATCGACGGCACGCCGGCGAGGTTGACGATCGCCAGGTTGATCAGGCGGGTCAGCCAGTTGTCCTTGGCGTACTCGCTGAGGTAGACGGCGGCCGCGACGCCGAGCGGCAGCGCCACCGCCAGCGCGACGCCGGTCAGGCAGACCGTGCCGACCAGCGCCGGCCAGATGCCGCCCTTGGCGCCGAGTTCGCTCGGCTTGTCGAAGAAGAACGACCACGACAGCGCCGGCCAGCCCTCGACGACCAGCACCGAGAGGATGCCGAGCACCGGCAGCAGCAGGAACATCACGAAGCCGGCGAACAGCGTGCGCACCAGCTTCTGGGTCGACAGACCCTTCTGCTCCATCTGGGTGGGGACGAAGGTGCTCATCGCCGCCCCCGTCCGCGCACGATCCAGTCGGCGACCAGGTTGATCGAGAACGTGATCAGGAACAGCAGCAGGCCGAGCACGAACAGGACCTGGTAGTGGTCACTGCCGACGGCGGCTTCGCCGAGCTCGGCGGCGATCGTCGCGGTCAGGGTCGCGGCGCTGTCGAACACGCTCTCGGGCGCCATCAGGCGGTGGCCGCTCGCCATCAACACGGCGATCGTCTCGCCGAACGCGCGGCCGATGCCGAGCAGCACGGCGGCCGACAGGCCCGGCCGGGCGTGCGGCAGCACGACCTTCCAGATCACCTGCCAGCGGGTCGCGCCGAGCGCTTCGGCGGCCTCGCGGTAGCTGTCCGGCACGGCCTTCAGTGCGTCCTCGGCGATGGTGGTGATGATCGGTGCAGCCATCAGCCCGAGGATCAGGCCGGCGTTGAGCACGTTGAGGCCGACCTGCACGCCGAACGTGTCCTTGATCCACGGCGCGATCACCGCGAGGCCGATCACGCCCCAGACCACCGACGGGATCGCCGCCAGCAGTTCGATGACGATCTTGAGCCACTCGCGCTGCTTGCCGCGCGCGAACTCGCCGACGTAGACGGCCGCGCAGAACGCCAGCGGCACCGCGATCAGCATCGCGACCACGGTGATCCAGGCGGTGCCCGCGATCAGCGGCATCGCGCCGTAGCTCGGCGGCTTGGCGGTCGGCTCCCATCGGTCGCCGAACAGCAGTTCGCTGATCGACAGGCGATCGAAGGCGAACTCGGCGCCCTGCGAGAAGATGAACAGGAAGATCGCGCCGATGAACAGGATCGCCGACACGCCGCCGATCGAGACGAGGCTGCGGGCGCCGAAGTCCCGCCACCACGCGCCGTCGCGTCGGTCGAGGCTCTGCAGGCGCTTGGCCGTCGCTGCCGGGTCGCTACCAGGTGGGGGAGAGCTCGCGTCGGTCACGGTCAGCTCGCTTGTTCGCCGCGGAGGTTCTCCATCAGCTCGCGGATCATGGGGGTCAGTTGGCGGTAGACGCTCTCCGGGCCGTCGCTCGGGTCGACCTGCCAGGTGATCATCGTGGTGTGGAACGGCAGCCGGCCGAGCCGGTCGCGGATGCTCGGCTCGAGCCCGACTACCAGGTCGTAGTCGATCAGCTCCTCGCGCATCGTGTCGAACCCGACCGGCCAGGCGCGCCCGAGGTCGATGCCGACGCTGCCGGCGAACGTGGCGAAGTCGGCGTCCAGCTCTTCGCCCGGTTCGAGGCCGGCGCTGCGGTAGCGGCCGCTGTTGGGGAACGCCTTGGTCGTGAAGTGCTCGGCGAGCTGGCTGGTGCCGGTGTTGAGCTCGTCGACGAACAGGATGTTGAAGGTCTTCTCGCCCTTGGTCTTGCCGTTGACGACGAACACCGTCTCTTCGCAGATGTTCTTCGCCTGGTGGATGACGCGCTCGAGCCGGTTGAACGTCGCCATCAGCGCGAACAGCTCCGATGACGGTCGGCTGTTGGCCTCGCCCTCGCGGGCCAGGTCGGTGAACACCCGGTCGAAGTAGCGGGCGAACTGCGAGGCGTTGGCCAGCGTCGACATCGCCAGCTCGACCTCGCGCGACGTGAAGCTGCGCAGCGCGTCGGCGAGCAGGCGATGGGCCTGTTCGGCCATCATCTCGATGTCGCGCGCGACCACCGGCGGCGGCGGCGTCGACAGCTGCGCGGCGGTGCGCGAGATCGTCGTGGCGTAGTCGCCGATGCGCTCGAGGCCGATGCTCAGCCGTAGCACCGCCGACACCGTGCGCAGGTGGCCGGCGCTCGGCAGGTGGCGGGCGACGAACGCGTGGCACAGGCGATCGAGCTCGCGCGTCTGCCGGTTGGTGGTGTAGTCGCCGAGGATCGTCTGCGCGGCGAGCTCCTTGTCGACCTGCAGCACGGCGCGCACCGACTGGTCGAGCGCCTTCAGGATCGATTGTCCGACGATGCCGACCAGCTCGTCGATCCAGTTGAGGTCTCGTACCAGGCGTTCTTCGTAGTGGCTCGTCACGTCTCGTTCTGCTTCCTTCCCCGGCGCGGGGGAACGCAGCAGTGTGGCGGCGCCGTCTGTGCGCGTAAAGCTCCGCCCCCGAATCGTGGCGACGATCCGGTCGAACAGCGTCGGCGCGTCGAGCCTCGGCTGCGGTGCCTCACGCACCGTGGCTCCCGTGTTCGGCGTGGTGCACGGCGGGGTTCCCAGCGGGGCTCACAGCGGCGGGGCTCACAGCGGGCGCACCGGCGAGTAGCCGCGGTTCTTCAGGACCGTCTGGCCGTCGTCGCCGAGGATCCAGTCGAGGTACTCCTTGACGGCGCCCTGCGGCTGGCCGTTGGTGTACATGTAGAGCGGGCGCGAGATCGGGTAGCTGCGGTCGAGGATCGTGTCGTTCGACGGCGTCACCGGCTCGCCGCCGCCCTTGTTGACGACCGGCAGCAGCCGCACGTGCTCGGTCGCGTAGGCGAGGCCGCTGTAGCCGATCGCGTTGAGGCTGCCGCTGCAGAACTCGACCACGTCCTTGCTGCCGTTGAGGTTCAGGCAGCGCGGCTTGAAGCGGCCCTTCTTGCCGAGCACCGCCTCGCGGAAGTACTCGTAGGTGCCGCTGTTGTTCTGGCGGCTGACCAGCACGACCTCGTTGTCCTGCTCGTTGCCGAAGTCGACGCCGAGCTGGGTCCAGTTCTCGAGTTCGCCGCCGTCGCCGAACAGCGCGTCGAGCTGCTCCATGGTGATCGACTGCAGCGGGTTGTCCTTGTGCACGTAGACCGCGATGCCGTCGAAGCCGACGATGTGCTCGACCGGCTCCTGGCCGAGCGCGCGGGCGCGCTTGTCCTCGGACGGCTTCAGCTTGCGCGAGCTGTTGGCGAGGTCGATCGTGCCCGAGATGACGTTGGCGATGCCGGTGCCGGAGCCGCCGCCGGAGACCGAGATGACGATGTGGTCGGTGACCTTGTCGTAGGCCTCGGCCCAGGCGCCGGCGACCTCCAGCATGGTGTCGCTACCCTTGTTGCAGACCTCGGTGTAGCTGCGGCCGGACTTCCAGAAGCAGCCGGTCAGAAGGCAGCTGAGCAGGGCGACGAGGGCGATCTTCACGGTGGTCGAGGGGCAGCGAGGGGTGGCCGGAGCGGCCGCGGGCGCGGTTCCGGGGTGACGTATGCTGCACGCCGTCATCAAGGCCCCTCGGAGACTTGATGAAGAAACGATGAAGGATGCCGCTCAGCCGGTCGTGCGGGAGGCGCTGCCGCCGGTCGCCGGGCGCGGCGAACGATGCCGCGCGATCGGCGGGGTCTGCGGGGCGTCGTCCATCGGCACCAGCGGCGGCAGGCCGTTGGCGTCGACCTGCTCCCCGGGCGGGCGGTGGCGGAAGCGGCGGCTCTGCCAGAACCACTGCTCGGGCGCTTCGACGATGCCCTGGCCGAGCGCCTTGTTGATGCGGGTCGTGATCGCGACCAGGTCGCGCTCGCGGTCGCCGGTGCCGGCCTCGCGCACGATGTCGAACACCCGCAGCCGGTAGCGCATCCGGCCGGTGCGCAGCACGGCGACCACGGCGATCGGCGCGCCGGTCGACAGGTGCAGCAGGGCCGGCGTCGCGACGGTGCGCGCCGAGATGCCGAGGAACGGCGCGACCACGGCGCTGTGCTTGCCGCCGCCGTCGGACAGCAGCCCGATGACCTGCTTGTCCTCGAGCGTCTTCTTCAGGGTCCACATGACCTTCTTGCGCGCGACGACGGTCTGGCCGGTGCCGGTGCGCAGCCGTTCGATCAGGCGGTTGAGCGCCGGCAGCGGGCTCGGCCGGAACACCGACGTGATCGGCAGGCCGAGCAGGCCGGCGACGTAGCCGCTGACGTCCCAGACGCCGACGTGGCCGGTCGCGAAGATCAGCCCGTTGCCCTCCTCGTAGAGTTCCTGCAGCTGCGGGTACTCGTCGAGGTCGCAGTGCAGGTGCAAGTTGTCGGCGGTGATCCGACGCATGCGGCAGAAGTCGATCATGATCCACGCGATGTGGCGCGACCACTTCCACATGTGGCCCTTCGGGCGATGCGGGCCGAGCTGCGAGCCCTCGCGGAAGGCCAGCCGCGTGTTGCGCCAGTAGCCGCTGGAGCGGCGGCCGCGGCGGTCGTGCAGCGACCAGTAGAGCCACCACGGGATCGCCAGCAGGTCGCCGAGCGCATAGGCGAGCCAGCTCGGCAGGATCGAGATCGACCAGATCAGCGCAGCCAGCAGACCGACGACGACCCGCTGCCAGAGCGCCTCGCGCGGCGGCTTCTTCGGGCTCGGGTCGATGGCGTCCGTCTCGGTCATTGCGCCGCTGCTACGCGGTTGGATGGCAACCGCACCATCAAAAGGCACAGCAGGCCCAGCAGCAACTGCGAGCTCTGCGCGAGCATCGCCGGCTTGCTGCCGAACTCGTCGTGCACCAGGCCGTAGACGACGCCGCCGATCACCGACAGCTTGACCGTGATGCCGTAGAGGCCGAAGTACTGGCCGATCTTGTCGGGTGGCGCCAGCAGCACCACGACCTTGCGCCCGGCGGTCCAGATCCCGGTCAGCCCGAAAGCGCCGAGCGCGACCAGCGTGCACAGGTAGCCGATCGGGCTGACGCCGCCGAACCAGGCGCCGCCGGCGAGCGCGAACAGCAGGCCAACGGCGCTGACGCGCAGGACGGCGAGCGGCGCGCGGTCGGTCCAGCGGCCGATGCTGATGCCGACGAGCATCGCGATGACGTTGAGGCAGAGGCCGGCGATCTGCATGAACTCGTCGATGCCCGCCTCGCCCTGGAAGGTCGCGCCGAACAGGTCGACCCCGGTTTCGGCCTTGGCGGCGAACACGTCCTTGGTGAAGTCGGCGAAGTAGAGCACCGCGGTGTTGAGCACGTCGACGAGGAAGAAGTTGCCGATCAGGAACCACATCAGCGCCGGATGCCGGGGCAGCGTGCGCACGGTCTCGAGCAGCCGGCCGTTGGCCTCGCGCAGGATCGGGCCGAGCGGGCCGCCGACGCGCGGCGCGGCGCGCCGTTCGCGCACGAACAGCAGGCACGGCAGCGCCAGCACGGCGAACAGCGCGGCGGCGATCAGGAAGAACGAGCGCTCGCCGGCGGGAAGCGTCAGCAAAGACACCAGCACCAGGATCGTGCCGAGGTAGCCGACGCCGACGCCGAGGCCGCTGACCCGTCCGGCGCGTTCGGGCGGCGCGACCGAGGTCAGCAGCGCGTTGTAGAACAGCAGCGCGAGGTTGTAGCAGAGGTTGGCGGCGAAGAAGCAGAGCAGCAGCCAGCCGCCGCCCCAGTCGAGGCTCCAGCCGGCGAGCGCCGTGATGCACAGGCCGGTGGTGACGATCAGGTAGCGGCTGGTGCGGCCGGTGGTGTCGACCAGCGCGCCGAAGAACGGCACCAGCAGGCCGGCGGCGACCATCGACAGGAAGTTGGTGATGCCGTGGCCGCTGAGGCCGCCGAGCACCTCCTTGGCGTACGGCGTGAACACGAACGTCACCGTCGCGATGTAGACGGTGTTGGCCAGGTCGTACAGCACCCACGACCCGACGCGCAGCGGCGACGTCTGCACGGCGTCGTCCGCGTCGGTCTTGTCGGTGTCGGCCATCCGCGCAGTGTGCCGACTCCGCGCCGCGTAACCAGCCGCAGGTCGTGTCGGTGCGCGGAAAACCCGTGCGTGCGAACCGCACGGCGGCGAGGATCCCGGCATGAACGTATCGGATGTGATGTGCAAGGAGCCGCGCGCGGTCCGCATGGTCGACACGCTCGACGCCGCGGCGCAGGTGCTCTGGGATCGGGATTGTGGCTTCGTGCCGGTGACCGACGGCGCCGACGTGCTGGTCGGAGTGTTGACCGATCGCGACCTCTGCATGGCCAGCTACACCCAGGGCAAGCCGCTCGCCGAGGTGCCGGTGCTGGTCGCGATGGCGCGCGAACTGACCACGTGCGGTCCCGACGACGAGCTCAAGGACGCGATGAAGGTGATGGCGACGGCGCGCGTGCACCGGCTGCCGGTGATCGACGAGCGCGGTGTGCTGTGCGGGGTGCTGTCGAGCAACGACCTGGTGCACGCCAGCATGGCGCGGCCGGCGGCGTTGGCGCAGAAGGCGGTGATGGAGACGCTGGCGGCGATCAAGGAGCCACGCGATGGCGTGCGTTCGTTCGGCGCGACGTCGACGCGCAAGGCGCGCGCCGCGAAGGCGACGGCCAGCAAGGGGGCGAGCAGCAAGCGGACGACCCGCAAGGCATCGACGGGCAAGGCATCGACTGGCAAGTCGTCGACCGGCAGGGCGTCGAGCAAGGCGCGCACCAGCAAGGCGCGGCCGGCGAAGGCCCGCTCCAGCAAGGGCAAGGCGTAGGCTCCGAGGCGTCGCCCGCATGGCCGTGTCGTTCACCGTGAGCTCCGAGACGGCGTCGAACGGACGCCACCGGGTGGCGATCGCGGGTGCGGTGACGCTGGTCGAAGGACGCCGGCTGTGGCGCGAGGTGCCCGACGCGTTCGGGCCGGCGCAGCTCGCCGACCTCGACCTGTCGGCGGTCGTGCGGCTCGACGGCGGCTCGGCCGCGCTGCTGGCGGCGATGGTCACCCAGCTGCGCGCCGAGGGCCGCGAGGTCGAGGTCGTCGGCGCCAGCGGTGAGACCTCGCAAATGCTGAAGCTCTACGACTGTACCCGCAGCGTGCCGTGCGAGCGCGAGACGCCCAAGCACCCGGGCGTGATCACCGAGACCGGCAACGTCGTGGTGGCGGTGCTCGAGGGGGCCCGCGCGATCCTCGAGTTCGTCGGCGACTTCGTGGTCGGCATCGTGAACGCGCTGCGCCGACCGGCGAGCGTGCACTTCGGGCAGTTCTGGAACCTGATCGAACGCGCCGGCGCCGACGGCGTGCCGATCGTGCTGCTGATCAACTTCCTGGTCGGCGGCATCCTCGGCCTGCAGGGCGCGATCCAGCTGCACCGGTTCGGCGCCGACCAGTTCCTGGCCGACATGGTGGGCCTCGCGATGGTGCGCGAACTCGGGCCGCTGATGACCGCGATCCTGGTGACCGGCCGCAGCGGTGCCGCCTACGCCGCCGAGCTCGGCACGATGAAGGTCAACGAGGAGATCGACGCGCTGCGCACGCTCGGCCAGGATCCGCAGCGGTTCCTGGTGTTCCCGCGCGTCTTGACGCTGGTGCTGGTGGTGCCGCTGCTGACGCTGCTCGGCAACCTGGTCGGCGCGGTCGGTGGCTGGGCGATCGCGGTCGGCTACCTCGACCAGCCGACGGTCGTGTACCTGCAGGCGCTGCAGGCGGCGGTCGACCTCGGCGACCTCGGCACCGGCCTGCTCAAGTCGCTCGGCTTCGCCGGCGCGATCGGCCTGGTCGCCTGCCAGCGTGGCCTCGCGACCACCGGCGGCGCCGACGGGGTCGGCCGCGCGACCACCTCGGCGGTGGTGACGTCGCTGTTCCTGCTGGTCGTGCTCGACGCGCTGTTCACGTGGGCCTTCACCCTGTTGGATTGGTGACATGCGGAAGGTGCTCGAGGTGCGCGACCTGGCGATCGGACACGGCGGCGAGGTGCTGCTGGACGAGCTCGCGTTCGACGTGCTGCGCGGCCAGGTGTTCGCGATCCTCGGCGCCTCGGGCTGCGGCAAGTCGACGCTGCTGCGCACGTTGATCGGCCTGCAGGCGCCGCTCGGTGGGCGCGTGCACTTCACCGGGGTCGGCACGCCGCAGGACGCGATGATGCCGCCGCGGTTCGGGGTCGTGTTCCAGTCGGCGGCGCTGTTCGGCTCGTCGACGCTGCTGCAGAACGTGCTGCTGCCGCTGCAGAAGTGGACCGGCCTCAGCAAGGACGCCGCCCACGTGGTCGCGATGGGGCGGCTGCGCCTGGTCGGCCTCGAACGCTACGCCAACCACCTGCCGTCCGAGGTCTCCGGCGGCATGCGCAAGCGCGCCGGCATCGCGCGCGCGCTGGCGCTCGATCCGCCGCTGCTGTTCCTCGACGAACCGTCGGCCGGCCTCGATCCGATCACCGCCGCCGAACTCGACGAACTGATCGTGACGCTGGCCCGCGGCCTGCAGGTTACGATCGTGCTGGTGACGCACGAACTGCCCTCCATCCGTCGCGTCGCCGACCAGTGCATCATGCTGGACCGCGAAGCGGGCGGCATCATCGCGCGGGGCAGTCCGCGCGCCTTGTCCGAGCGGCCCAACGACGCGCGCGTGCGCGCGTTCTTCGGTCGCCAACCGCTGCAGGAGCATCTGTGACCGCGCCAGCCTCTCGTTGGAAACTCGGCCTGTTCGTCGTCGCCGGTTCGGCGATCGGCCTGCTCGGCGTCGCCTTCCTCGGCGCGCGCGAGCTGCAGCGCTCGACGCACACCGCCTACGCCTACTTCGACGAGGCCCTGACCGGGCTCGAGGAGGGCTCGTCGGTCAAGTTCCGCGGCGTCACCGTCGGCCGCGTCGAGCGCATCAAGTTCGCGTCCGACAAGAAGCACCTCGAGGTGCAGGCGTCGCTCTACGACGACTACCTGAGCGACCTCGGCCTCGATGCGTCGAAGCTCGACGCCGACAACCCGCTGACGCGCAACCTGCGGGCGCAGGTGGTGATGTCGTGGGTGACCAGCACCGCGTTCATCCAGGTCGACTACTTTCCCGATCCGCCGCGCGGCCCCCAGCTGCTGCCGTTCGACGTGCCGTCGGATGGGGTCACGCTGCGCACCGTGCCGAGCACCGCCAAGAGCCTCGAGTCGTCGACGCGCGAGGTGCTGCGCGAACTGCCGCGGGTGGCGTCGACGGTGCGCGAGCTGGTCGACCTGCTGCGCACCGAGCTGAGTGCGGCCCGGCTGCCGGAGGTGTCGCGCAAGCTGCAGTCGCTGCTGAGCAAGGTCGAGAAGCAGGTCGACGCGCTCGATGCCGAGGGCGCGGTGGCGGCGGCGACCGGGGCGCTGCAGGAGGTCGGTGCGACCGCGGCGGCGTTCCGCGAGGAGCGCGAGGGCCTGCGGGCGACGATGGCGGCGTGGACGGAACTGGGCCGTTCGCTGCAGCGGGAGGTCGAGGCGATGGCGCTCGACGAGACCAGCGCCGGCGTGCGCGGGGCCGCGGTGCACCTCGGTGGCCTGGCCGAACTGCGCGCCGACGTGCGCGCCGAACTGCACAACCTGCGCCGCGCGCTGGCCGCCGTCGAGCGGCTGGCGGCGATGCTCGAACGCGACCCCGGCTCGCTGCTGCGCGGCCGCGGCGCGTCCAACTCGCCGTGGAAGGAGGACAAGTGATGCCGCGATCGAGCCCGTTCCTGGTGGTGCTGCTGGGCGGTGCCGCGACGCTGTCGAGCTGCCTGTCGTCGGGGCCCCCGGCGCCGCCGGTGCGCTGGTTCGACCCGACCGCCGCGTTCGGCACCGCCGAGCGCGGCTCGCCGGTCGAGCCGGTGCAGGTCCGCGGCCAGTCGCACCTGGTCCAGGACATCGCCGTGCGGGTGTCGCCGTTCGAGATCGTCTACGACGGCGACCACCGCTGGCTGATGCCGCCCGAGGAGATCCTGCGGCGCGCATTCGTGCACGACGGCGTGCCGATCACCGGCGCCGGCCGGCTGGTCGAACTGACCGCCTTCGAACTGCAGCGAAGTTCCGGCGCCGCCGCCGCCCGCGTCGCCTGCCTCGTGCACCCGAGCCGCGAAGGTGCGATCGCGGCGCAGCCGCTCGAGGCCGTCGTCGCCGCCCCCGACGACTCGCTGCCGTCGCTGACCCTGGCCATGGGCCAGGCCGTGCAGCAGCTCGTCACCCAGATCCACGAGCTGCCCCAGTAGGGCTATGGGTAGGGTTGCGGGACGGAGAGTTGCGTACGGACGCGGTTCGTCCGCCAACCTTCGCGGCGGCGCAGCCGCGAAGGCTGGCGGACGAACCGCGACTGCACGGCAACCTTCGCGTGTGGGTCAGCGGAGGGTCTGGTCGAGCGGGGCCGGGGCCGCGGTGAGCGGGCCGAGCACCATGGCCTGGCGCCAGACCTTGAGCGCGGTGCGGCGGTCGTCGGCGGTGGCCTTCTGGTCCTGCAGGGTGGCGAGCACCTGGCGTTGGGCCTCGGCGTGGCCGGCAGAAAGCAGCGCGTACCAGCGGTCGCGGTGCGCGGTCAGCGCGATCGGCAGTTCGATCAGGCGCGACAGGGAGGTGGGGTTCTCTTCGACGCGATGCAGCGCGCGCGCGATCCGCACTAGCAGTTCGCGGTCGTCGATGACGCGGAACAGGTCGCGCAGCATCGGCGCGGCGCGCTTCTCGTCGCTGCGCGCGACCAGCTCGGCGGCGGCGACGCGGGCTTCGGCGGGGGCGTGGCCGGTGGTCGCGACCTCGACCGCGCGGTCGAGCAGCTTCTGCGACGGCGGCGCCTGGAAGCCGGCGAACAGGGCGCCCAGGCGGCGTAGGTTACGCTCGGCCAGCAGGTGTTGCTCGAGCGCGCCGCGCATGCTCGCGCCGCCGATCGCCAGCATCGCCTCGACCGCCTGCGTGCACTCGTGGCCGTGGTTGCTGCGCAGCGCGCGCGCGGCGATCTCCATCGCCGGCAGGTGCCGCGAACGGGCGAGTCCGAGCAGGGCCAGGGCCCGCAGCTCGGCGTCGTCGTCGCCTTCGGCGATCTGCGCCAGCTCGTCGATCCAGCCGTCGTTCTGGTCGGCGGGGCGGCCGGCGATCCAGGCGACGACCGCCTGCCGTTCGGCGGCGCTGCCGCGGCGCAGCACGCGCTGCAGGTCGCGCGGCTCGAGCGAACCGTCGAGCGGCAGCACCAGCCGCAGCAGCGCCGCGCGCACGTCGGTGGCGCGGTTGGCGTCCTCGTCCATCAGCAGCCGCAGCGCGCCGAGTTCGGGGCGGTCGGGCTGGCCGGCCATCGACTGCAGCAGCGCCAGCAGCACGTCGTGCTGGCGCTTCCAGCTGCCGCGACGGAACAGCGTCAGCGTGCGCGCGACCGACGTGTCGACGCGGTCGACCGGGACCAGGCCGAGCGCGTAGGCGGCGATCACGCCGTCCTCGCTGCCGCGGCTCTCGACGGTGCGCAGCTGGGCCTCGAGGTGGTGCACGGCGGTCGGCGTCGCCAGCAGGCCGAGCGCGATGGTGGCGCGGCGCCGCGCGGCCGGCGCCGGATCGACGGCCAGCTCGAGCAGGCGCGCTTCGTGCACCACGCTGCCGGTCGCGGCGACGATCAGCGCCGCTTCGCCGCGGGTCTCGGCGTCCTTGCTCTGCAGTTCGGCGGCCGCGTCCTTGGCGACCATGCGTTCGATACCGCTCGCGCCCGGGGTCTGCGCGGAAGCGCACAGTGCAGTTGCGAGCAGCACCAGCGCACACCCGCCGAGCCGGTGGACGAACGTCGCCCCACGCGCGCACTGGCGGCGGTCACGGACGTGGGCGATGGCAACGGGGCGCTGGTTCACAACTCGGGTATCGGTAGCGTAGTATGCCGGGCCGAATCGCAGGTTGGAACGCGACTCGGCGACCTTTCCCCGATCGGGCCGGGCGGCGCGATCGAAGGACCCTTGGACCCGAGCAAACCCCGTTCCGTCCCGCCTTCGTCCAGGAACGGAATCCCACCCGCGATCCCAAACTGCGATGCGCACAGCCATTCTCGATGCCTGGTCCGGGGTCGCGGGCGACATGTGGGTCGGCGCGATGCTCGACGCCGGCGCCCCGCTCGCGCCGCTGGCGGATGCGGTGCGCTCGCTGCAGTTGCCCGGGGTGGCGATCCGCAGCGAGGTCGTGATGCGCGCGAGCCTGCGCGGGGTGAAGTTCCACGTCGACGTCGGCGGCGCGCCCGAACCCGGGAAGTTCGCGTTGATGGCGCCCCAGAGCCACGCCGGCGTGCAGCTGCCGCAGCACGCCGACCACGTGCACCGGCGGCTGTCGGACATCCGCCGCATCGTCGACCGCGCGGCGCTGCCCGACGACGTGCGGGCCCGCTGTGTCGCGGTCTACCGGCACATCGCTGAGGTCGAGGCCGAGGCGCACGGCACCACCGTCGAGGACGTGCACTTCCACGAGGTCGGCGCCGAGGACACGATCGTCGACGTCGTCTGCGCATGCCTGTGCGTGCACCTGCTCGGCATCGAACGGCTCTACGCCAACGGCATCGCGGTCGGCTCGGGCACGGTCCGGGCCGCGCACGGCATCCTGCCGGTGCCGGCCCCGGCGACCGCGGCGCTGCTCAAGGGCATCCCGGTGCGCACCGGTGGCCTGCGCGGCGAGCGCACGACGCCGACCGGCGCCGCGCTGCTCAGGGAGTTCGGGCACGGCTTCGACCAGCCGGTGCCGCTCGAGGTCGAGGCGATCGGCTACGGCGCCGGCACCCGCGACGACCCCGACGTCCCCAACCTGCTGCGCGTGATGGTGGGGGCGAGCCTGGCGGCGAGTTCGCCGACCGAGCTCTGCGAACTGTCGTGCCAGCTCGACACGGCGACCGGCGAACAGGTCGGCTGGCTGCTCGATGCGCTGCTGCAGCGCGGCGCGACCGACGCGTTCGCGACGCCGATCACGATGAAGAAGGGCCGGCCGGGCGTGCTGCTGACGGTCCTGTGCGAGGAGGTCGATGCGCCGTCGTTGACCGACCTGCTGCTCGAGGAGTCGTCGTCGCTGGGCGTGCGCCGCCACCGCGTGCAGCGCACCGTGCTCGAACGCTGGCAGGAGACCCGCGCGACGCCGCTCGGCGACGTGCAGTTCAAGGTGGCGAGGCTGCCGTCCGGCGAAGTGGTGGCGCGACCCGAGGACGACGAACTGCGTCGCTTGACGCAGGCGCATGGCCTGGGTCGCGCCGAGGTGCTGCGCCGGCTGTCGACCTGACGCGTCCGAGACCGACGCGTCCGAGACCGACGCGTCCGGGAACGGCCGGAAGAAGCCGGAATCGGCGGGACCGATCGGGCCGTCGCTCGTAGCAGCCGCGCCGCCCGGCCCGCAGGCGGTATCCTGCCCGCCACCCGTTCCCCTCATGCACACCCGCCTTCCGACCCTCCTCGCCGGGCTGCTGCTCACGGCAGCACCCGCTCTCGCCCAGAACGGCTCGGCCGTCTACCGCTTCACGTTCCAGAGCACGTGGAGCGCGCAGACCCATCCGACCAGCTTCCCGTCCAACCCGCACTATTCGCCGCTGGTCGGCTGCACCCACGACGCCAACCTGGTGCTGTGGCAGCCCGGCGGCATCGCGACGCCCGGCATCGAGCAGATGGCCGAGACCGGCGCCACGTCGGTGCTGGTCAACGAGCTCAACCAGCACGTGCAGAACGGCGTCGCCGGCCAGGCGCTCAACTACGGCGGCGCGGGCGCGCTCGGCAACTCGCCCGGCACGGTCAGCGTGACGTTCACGGCGTCGCCCGAGCACCCGCAGCTGTCGCTGGTGACGATGCTGGCGCCGAGCCCGGACTGGTTCGTCGGCGTGCACGGCGTCGACCTGATCCAGAACGGCGACTGGGTCGAGTCGCTGGTGCTGCCGGCGACCGTCTACGACGCCGGCACCGACAGCGGCGTCTCCTACAACTCGGGCAACGCCGACGTCACCCCGCACCAGCCGATCGCGATGGTCAGCACGGCGGTCGGTCCGTTCGTGGGCGCGTCCACGCAGGTCGGCACGATCATGATCGAACGCCTGCACAGCACGCTGGTCTACGGCTGCGGCAACCCGACCGGCAGCATGGCGATCGCCGGCTCGCCGCAGCTCGGCCAGTGGCTGCAGTTCTCGCTCAGCGATCCGACCGGCCAGCTGCCGACGCCGGCGGTCTCCGGCCTCGCGATCTCGACGGCGCCCGACCCGGCGTTCCCGTGCGGCACGTCGCTGCCGGGCTTCGGCCTCGGCAACGGCCAGAGCGGCGAAGTGCTGCTGGCGACCGTCGACGGCCTGACGACCGGCCCGACGTTCACCGGTGGCTCGGCGACAATGTTCGTGCAGATCCCCAACCAGCCCGCGTTCGTCGGCCAGCAGTTCTACTTCCAGGGGCTGCTCGCGAGCGCGCGGGTCGGGTTGGCGCAGGCGGTGTCGCTGCGCATCGGCAACTGACGCGGCTGAGGGTTGCCTGGCAGGCGCCGCGCATCTCCAATGCGGCGCATGCACACGCCTTCGCTCGATCGTCGCGGCTTCCTCGGCGTCGCCGCCGGCCTCGCCGGTTCTTCGTTGCTCGCATCCTCGGGGCTGGTGTCTGCGGGCCTGGTGCCTTCCGGCCTGCTGCCTTCAGGTTTGGGCGGCTCGCCGCCGGTGCCGGCGAAGCCGCTGTTCGGGATCAGCCTGGCGCAGTGGTCGCTGCACCGCACGCTGCGCAAGGGCCAGCTGAGCAACCTCGACTTCCCGAAGAAGGCGAAGTCGTTCGGCATCCACGCGGTCGAGTACGTCAACCAGTTCTTCAAGGACAAGGCCAAGGACGCGAAGTACATCGCCGAGCTGAAGAAGCGCTGTGACGGCGAAGGCGTGCAGAGCCTGCTGATCATGTGCGACGGCGAGGGCGCGCTCGGCGCCAAGGACGACCGCCGCCGCAAGCAGGCGGTCGAGAACCACCACAAGTGGGTGGTCGCCGCCAAGGCGCTCGGCTGCCACTCGATCCGCGTCAACGCGCAGAGCCAGGGCAGCTACGACGAACAGTCGAAGCTCGCCGCGGACGGCCTGCGCCAGCTGTGCGAGTTCGCCGACTCGCACGGCATCTACGTCATCGTCGAGAACCACGGCGGCCTGTCGTCGGACGGCAAGTGGCTCAGCGCGGTGCTGAAGAAGGTCGACCACGCGCGCGTCGGTTCGCTGCCGGACTTCGGCAACTTCAAGATCGCCAAGGGCAAGACCTACGACCGCTACCAGGGCGTCGACGAGCTGATGCCGTTCGCGCAGGGGGTCAGCGCCAAGTCGCACGACTTCGACGACGACGGCAACGAGAAGCACACCGACTACGACCGCATGCTCGAGATCGTCGTCGGCAAGCACGGTTGGCGCGGCCACGTCGGCATCGAGTTCGAGGGCAGCGGCAGCGAGGACGTCGGCATCCAGAAGACCAAGGCGCTGCTCGAGCGCGTGCGCGACGACCTGTCCGCCAAGCTGCAGAAGCAGGCGGAGAAGAAGGAAGGCAAGTGAACGAACGCTTGCAGAACCTGCCGACCTACCCGATGGTGCAACTGTCGGCGTGGAGCCGCGAGATCGAGGAGCGCGGGCTCGAGCTGCTCGACTTCGGCACCGGCGATCCGCGCGAGCCGACGCCGGCGATCCTGCGCCAGGCGATGATCGACGGGGTCGACGAGGTCAGCCAGTACCCGCCGAACCACGGCACGCAGGAGCTGCGCGAGGCCGTCAGCGGCTACCTGCAGCGGCGCTTCGGGCTCACCTTCGACGCCGACACCGAGGTGATCGGCACGTTCGGCAGCAAGGAGGCGCTGTTCCACCTGCCGATGACGTTCGTGCACGAGGGCGCCGAGCGCAACGTCGTCGTCTACGGCGAGCCGGCGTACCCCGTCTACCGGATCGGCGCGCTGTTCGCCAACGCCGAGCCGCACGCGGTGCTGCTGGGGCCCGACAACGGCTACCAGATGGATCCGGACGCGCTGCCCGACGGCCTGCTGGCGCGCACCGCGATGGTGTTCTTGAACTACCCGCACAACCCCAGCGGCTACAAGCTGCGCGACGAACTGTACCGACGCTGGGTCGAGGTGCAGCGGCAGCACGGCTTCGTGCTGGTCAGCGACGAGTGCTACGCCGATCTCAACTACGAAGGCGAGCAGCCGAAGACGCTGCTCGAGTTCGGCCGCGAGGGCTGCCTCTCGGTGCATTCGCTGAGCAAGCGTTCGGGCATGACCGGCTACCGCTCGGGCTTCGTCGCCGGCGACCCGGAGCTGATCGCCGTCTACAAGCGCTTCCGCGCCAGCATGGGTACCGCGCCGCAGAGCTTCGTGCAGGCCGCCGCCAGGCTCGCCTGGACCGAGCCGCAGCACGTGCAGGACCGCCTGCGCGTGTTCGCCGCCAAGCGCGACGTGCTGCTCGCGATGGCGCACGAGTGTGGCCTGAAGGTGCACGGCAGCGAGGCGGGGCTGTATCTCTGGCTCGAGATCCCGGCGGCGTTCTCGGACGACGTCGCCTACGCCGAACGGTGCCGCGAGCAGGGCATCCTGGTCGCGCCGGGTTCGTTCTTCGGCGCGGGCCAGCAGCGCTTCGTGCGGCTGGCGCTGGTGCCGACGCTGGAACAGTGCCGGGAGGCGGCCGCGAAGTGGCCGCGGATGTGATGCGGCTACTGGCGACGATCCTGATGACGGCTGCCGCGCTGTTGGCGCAGCGCAAGCCGAACGTCGTCGTGATCCTGGCCGACGACCTCGGCTACGAGTGCCTGACCTGCAACGGCGGGCGCAGCTACCAGACGCCGAACCTCGATCGCCTGGCGGCCACCGGCGCGCGGTTCACCAACGCGCACGTGCAGCCCCTGTGCACGCCGACCCGCGTGCAGGTCATGACGGGGCAATACAACGTGCGCAACTACATCGGCTTCGGCCAGCTCAAGCGCGACGAGGTGACGTTCGGCAACCTGTTCCGCGACGCGGGCTATCGGACCGGCATCGCCGGCAAGTGGCAGCTCGGTCGGGTGGCCGGGCTGCCGCGGCAGTTCGGCTTCGACGAGCACGTGCTGTGGCAGCACACGCGCTTCGCGCCGCGCTACCCCAACCCGGGCCTCGAGCACCAGAACGAGCAGGTCGACTACCACAACGGCGAGTACGGGCCCGACCTCGTCAGCGACTTCGCGGTCGACTTCGTGAAGCGGCACCGCACCGAGCCGTTCTTGCTGTACTACCCGATGATCCTGCCGCACTTCCCGCACCAGGCGACGCCGGACAGCGAGGGGTGGGACCCGAAGATCAAGGGCGAGAACAAGAACAAGGACGACCGCTACTTCGCCGACATGGTCCGCTACATGGACAAGCTGGTCGGCCGGCTCGTCGACACGCTCGACGAGCTGCAGCTGCGCGACGACACGCTGGTGCTGTTCGTCGGCGACAACGGCACCTACCGCAGCCTGCGGTCCAGGTTCGGCGACCGCACGATCCGCGGCATGAAGGGTCGCACGACCGTCTACGGCACGCACGTGCCGATGATCGCCAACTGGCCGGGGCGCATCGAGCCGATGGTCGTCGAGGACCTCGCCGACAGCACCGACGTGCTGCAGACGATCTGTGACGTCGCCGACGTCGACGTGCCGAAGCAGCTGCCGCTGGATGGCCACAGCCTGTGGCCGCGGCTGCAGGGCAAGGGGGCTTCGCCGCGCGAATGGATCTACTGCTGGTACAGCCCGCGCGGCGAGCCGCTACAGGAGTTCGCCTACGACGCGCGCTTCAAGCTCTACCGCACCGGCAAGCTGTTCGACTACCGCAAGGATCCGCTCGAGAAGGCCGCGCTGCCGGGCGACGCCGAGCCGCAGGTGCGGGCGCGGCTGCAGGCCGTGCTCGATCGCTACGCCGACGCGCGGCCCGAGGGGTTGCCCTGGCCCGGCAACCACCGTGGCCGCAACGAACCGGCGGCCGGCAAGGGCGGCAAGACCGCCGGCAAGACCACCGGCAAGGACGGCAGGTAGCGGCGCCTGGTCGATCCCCGCGTCGCTCCGGTAGCGCCGCGCCAGCGGGGCTGCGGTGACGCCGTGCAGCAGCACGCTGAGCAGGACCGTGGTCGTGACGACCGCGAGCACCTCTTCGACGACGCCCATCGTGGCGCGCTCGACGACGACCAGCGCGTAGAGCAACGACGCGATGCCGCGCGGGCCGAACCAGGCGAGGAAGCCGACGGTGCGGATTGTGAGCGAGACGCCGAGCAGGCTCAGCGCGACCGGCACCGCCCGGATCACGGTCAGGCTCGCCAGCGCGTAGCCTGCGACGGCGACGTCGAAGTGGTCGACCGCGAACGGCACCATCAGCGCCCCGAACGTCGTGAACGTCACCAGCGTCAGCAGCTGCCCCTCGGTCTCGCCGAAGTCGACCAGGCAACGGCGGACCGCGCGCGCCGTGTTGCCGAGCGTGATGCCGGCGACGAACGCCGCCAGAAAGCCGTTGCCGCCCGCGATCTCAGCGGCCGCGAACGCGAGCACCGCGATGCCGATCGCCGACAGCTGTTCGAAGGTCCGGCTCATCCAGCCCGACGCGCTGGCGCGGCTGACGAGCCGGCCGCCGAGCCAGCCGACCGCGGCGCCGATCACCGGACCCAGACCGAGCTGCATCGCGACGAACCGCACCCAGTAGCCGGTGCCCGCCTCGTGCAGGTGCTGCATCTCGACGGCGTAGAGACACAGCAGCACCACCGGCAGCGCGATGCCGTCGTTGAGGCCGCTCTCGACGTTGAGCGCGCGGCGCACCCGGTCGGGCACCGACGGGTTGCTGACCACCGCCTGGCCGAGCGCCGCGTCGGTGGGCGCCAGGATCGCGGCGATCAGGCCGGCTTCCCACCAGCCCATCGACGGGAACAGCAGCACCGCCCCGAGCGTGCCGAGCGCGATCGTCAGCGGCAGGCCGATGGCGAGCAGCCGCACCGGCAGCACCGGGTCCCTGCGCAGTTCGCGCAGGTCGATCTGGCTGGCGTCGGTGAACAGCACCACGACCAGCGTGATCTCCGCCAGCAGGTGCACCGAGTCGGCCTCCATCAAGAGCTCGACGTGGCCGCCCAGCAGCAGGTGCACCAGGTAGCCGAGCGCGGTGAAGAACATCGGCGCGGTCAGCGCCGAGCCGGCGGTGCGGCGGGAGATGGCGGCGTAGCCGAGCAGGCCCAGCGCGACGATGGCAAGCGCTTCGTTCATCGATCTCGGTCGGCACGACCGAGCGCCGACATGCCGCGTACTCTAGCAACTCGAGGACCGCCCCGCGCCGGCCGCTTCAGCGCCCTTGCGCAAGGAGCAGCGCGTCCAGCACCTGGGCGCGGTTGGACGAAGGCAGCCGCGCCGCGACCTTGCGGATCTTCTCGTCCGCGGCGCGCCCGACGAGCGCGAGCAGCAGCCTGGTCTTGTCGGTCGACGACGTGATCCTCGCAGCCTCGGCGACCAGCCGGTCGGCGTCGGCCACGCCGAGGTCCGGGCTCGCGACCAGCGCGTCGAGCACCTCGCGGCGGCTGCCGCTGCTGTCGATGCTGCGGCAGGCCTGCAGCAGCGACGACACCGACGCCTTGCCGACCAGTTCGCGCAGGACCTTGCTCTCGTAGCTCGAACTGCGGATCCGTTCGGCTGCGCTGGCGACCTGGTCGGCGTCGCGCTGCGAGAGCTGCGGCCGACGGGCCAGCGCGTGCAGGACCTGGTAGCGGCCGCTGGACGCGTCGATGCGCACCGCGGCGGCGGCGATCGCGCCGTGGCTCGCGTGCGGCAGCAGCGCCAGCAGCACCTTGGCTTCGGAGGACGAGCTGCCGATGTCGTCGACGGCGGCCGCGATGCGGTCGGCGTCGGCCTGCGACAGCGCGCCGTGCGTGGCGAGCGCCTGCAGGACCTCGGCTCGCCGGCTCGACGAGTCGATCTTCACGGCTGCCTCGACGATCGAGTGGTTGCTGGCGTGCGCAACCAGCGCGCGCAGCACCTCGGCTTCCTGGCTCGAGCTGCCGATGCTGTCGGCAGCCTTCGCGATCCGGTCGGCGTCGGCGGTGCTCAGGCCCGGGTGCGAGCCCAGCGCCAGCAGCACCTGGTAGCGGCTCTTGGACGAGTCGATCCTGCGGGCCGCGGCGACGATGGTGTCCTGCGAAGCTGACGGGATCAGCGCGGTCAGCACCGCGGCCTCGTAGCGCGAGCTGCCGATGCGGTCGACGGCGGCCGCGATCCGGTCGGCATCGCGGGCGCCGAGGTCCTGCGCGGCGAGTTGTTCGAACACGCGAAAGCGCGACTTGCTCGAATCGATCCGGACCGCGGCGTCGACGATCGCGCCGGCCGTCGCCTTCGGGATCAAGGTCGACAGCACCTCCGCTTCGCGCCGCGAGTTCTGCAGCTGGTCGACGACGCCGGCAAGGGCGTCGGCGCGGGCCGTGTCGAGCTTCGGGTGGCTGGCCAGGACCGTCATGCACGTGTGCATCGAGGTCGAACGGGAGCCGCCGGCCGCCGAGCGGCCGTTGATCGGGCCTTCCGGGCAGTCGGCGGTGAGCGGGCCACCGGCCTCGAGGGCCTGGACCAGCAGGTCGAGGTCGGCGCCGGACGTCGCCCGGCCGGCGGCTTCGGCGAACAGCGCCGAACGGGACTCGTGGCGAACGAGGCGCGGCAGCTCGCGCAGGGTGCCTTCGAGGTCCTGCTCGAGCTGCTCGCGCAGCGCGGCGCTCGTCGCCAGGTCCGGGTGCGGCACGATCGTGCCGTCGGCGAGGCGCAGCTCGATGTTCGGGCGCAGGTAGCGGAACAGCCAGCCCAGCGACGCCGGGTCCTCGTCGTACCATGGTTCGAGGCGCTCGACCCGGAAGACCTCGATCTCGCCGCTGCTCTCGCGCCGCAGCTCGGCGTGGCGCTCGACGCCGTCGTCGTGCAGGTCGAGCTGGATGTGGTCGCCGCGGTCCTGGTAGCGGTGCGAATACGAACTGCTCGAGTGGAAGCGGGCGTGGCACGAGGCCAGGGCCAGCGACAGCAGCAGGGTCGGGACGAAGGTCGTGGGCCGGCGGTTCGCGTGGGGCATGGCGGGCGGCGGGGCGCGAGTTTCGGTGGGGGAGCGGGCGGCTGGCACGCCCTGCAGCAGGAGCGGTCGCAGGAGGACCCCGCGGGAGCGTCGATCCCGGGTCCGGGGCGGCGCGCCGCTAGCGTCCCTGCACGTAGGGCAGGCCTTGGCTCGCCCAATATGCCATGCCGCCGCGGATATTCGTGATCTCGCCGAAGCCCGCCTGGGTCAAGACCTCGCAGGCCGCGACGCTGCGCACGCCGTGCTCGCAGTAGACGAACCAGCGCTGGTCGCGGTCGAGTTCGTCGAGCCGCTGGGCCAGCACCTGGACCGGGATCAGGGTCGCGCCGTCCAGTCGGTGGCTGTCGTGCTCGGGCTGCGTGCGCACGTCGAGCAACCGGATGGTCGGGTCCTGCTGCAGTTCCTGCTGCGCGTCTTCGGGTTCGAGGTTGCGGTAGGTCATGCCGTCGGGATCAGTGTGTCGGAATCCACGTGTCGGAATCAACGTGCCGGGAATCAACGTGCCGGGATTCAACGTGCCGGAATCAATCGAGGTGGCCGCGGTCGCTGTCGCCCATCTCGACGCGACCGGCGGGGAAGTACTCGCGCCAGCGGCTGGTGACCAGCGCCGCGGTGTCGGGGTCGCAGAACAGTTCCTTCGGGTAGTTCGGCTTCATCCGGGCATCGACGACCACCGGCGGCGTGTAGCTCGGCTGGCTGCGCACCAGCTGCAGGTCGCGGGCGTGCAGGTCGGCCGCCGGCTCGAAGCGGGTGAACGTGGTCCACAGGAAGTTGACGCTCGAGCGCGCCGCCTGGTCGGCGTCGTCGACCAGCACCACGAACGGCCAGGGCTCGATGCCGTCGTGCCGGGCGAGCGCGGCCGCGGCGTTCGGGTCGTGCTCGAAGCGCGGCCCCTGCACGACCAGGCAGCCACCGCAGAACACGTTGGCCTTGGCGAAGCCCGGCGGCAGGCTGCCGGAGAACTCCCGCGGCAGGTCGCGCACCGGCTCACCCAGGCCCAGCATCACGCCCTTGCTGCCCTTGTTGACCTCGGGGCCGGCGTAGTCGAGCGTGTCCATCGACAGGCTGCCGAACACGTAGAGGTCGGTGCCGAAGCGGCAGCGCGCGAGGATGTGTTCGAACACCTGGCGGAAGTCGGTCAGGTCCTGCGGCGTGTCGGTCAGCAGCAGGAACTTGGTCAGGCTCAGCTGGCCCTCGCCGAGGATCCGGAACGCGCTCTGCATCGCCTCGCGGCCGTAGCGTTCGCGCACGACCGCGGCGGCCAGCGAGTGGTAGCCGGTCTCGCCGTACGACCACAGGTCGCGCACCTGCGGCATCGCGACCTTCGCCAGCGGCTTGAGCAGTTCCTGCAGGTAGTCGCCGAGGAAGAAGTCCTCCTGGCGCGGCTTGCCGACGACGGTCGCGGCCAGGATCGGGTCCCGCTGGTGCAGCAGCGCCTTGGCGCGCAGCAGCGGGTAGTCGTGCTCGAGCGAGTAGTAGCCGTAGTGGTCGCCGAACGGGCCCTCGGGATGGCGCTCGCCCGGCCGGACCTCGCCGACGATGACGAACTCGCTGTCGGCGACCAGCGGCAGCGGCGAGTGCTCGGAGCTGCCGGTGCGCAGCCGCTGGTTCATCAGCAAGGAACACAGCAGCACCTCGGGCACGTTCTCGGGCAGCGGCGCGATCGCGCTCAGGATCAGCGCCGGCGGGCCGCCGATGTGCACCGCGACCGGCATCGGCTGGTCGCGTTCTTCGTAGGCCGCGAGGTGGTAGCCGCCGCCCTTGCCGATCTGCATGTGCAGGCCGGTGGTGTCGTCGGAGAACCGCTGGATGCGGTACATGCCGAGGTTGCTGCCGAGGCCGTCGGGGTGCTCCGTGTAGACCAGCGGCAGGGTCACGAACGGCCCGCCGTCCTCCTCCCAGGTGCGCAGCAGCGGCAACCGGTCGAGCCGCGGCGGGCTGTCCTGCACCGCGAGGCCGGGCGCGTTGCGCACCCGTTTGCGGCCGACCTTGAGCAGCGGGCCGAGCAGGTCCCGATGCTGCCACAGCTTGCCGAGGCTCGGCGGCAGCAGCGTGTGCGGCACGTCCGCGAGTCGCTGGACCAGTTCGAGCGGCCGGCTGCCGAACGCCAGTTCGACGCGCTTTTTGGTGCCGAACAGGTTGGTGACGGCGGGCCACGGCGAGCCCTTGACGTTCTGGAACAGCAGCGCGGGGCCGCCGGCGGCGATCACGCGGCGGTGCACCTCGGCGGCTTCGAGGTCGGGATCGACGGGGGCGTCGATCTCGACGAGTTCGCCCTCCTTGCGGAGCACGTCGAGGAACGCGCGCAGGTCGACGAGCGGTCGGGACATCAGTTGCTTTCGGCGGGGAAGAGGAAGCGGCGCACGATCGCGGCGACCCGGCCGGTCGCGCCCGGCTCACCGAGCCGTCGACGGACTTCGTCGAGGCCCTGACGGCAGATGCGCCGCGCGTCGTCGTCGAACCAGAGCGCCTCGGCGTCGCGCTGCACGTCCTGCCAGCCCGCTTCGCGGTGGAAGCAGTGCTCGGGCGCGACCTCGCGACCGGCGATCAGGTTGGCGCCGGCGATGAACGGCACGCTGAGGATGTTGTGGTAGCCCATCGACGAGATCATGCCGCGCAGCTTGTAGACGACGATGGTCGGGTTGCCGTGCAGGCAGGCCTCCAGCGAACCGGTGCCGGACTTGGCCAGCACCAGATGGGCGCCGGCGAGCCAGGGCGCGAGCGCGCCTTCGTGATGCTCGACGTCGCTGGCGCCGACCTGCTCGAGGATCGAGCGGATCAGTTGCGTGCGCCGCGGGTTCTTGTGCGGCAGCACGACGCGCAGGTCCGGTTCGCGTTGCCGAAGCGCGTCGGCGATGCGCAGCATGCCGGCGAGGTTGGCTTCGATCTCGGCGCGCCGGCTGCCCGGCAGCAGCACCAGCGTGCGCCGCGCGCGCACCTCGGCGACGGCGTCGGCGGCCGGCGGGTGTTCGGCGAGTTCGTCGAGCAGCGGGTGGCCGATGTAGGCCGCCGGCACGCGGTTGCGCCGGAAGAACTCGGTCTCGAACGGCAGGATCGTCAGGGTCGCGTCGACCGCACGCCGGTAGCGTCGCATCCGCCACGGACCCCACGCCCAGTACTGCGGCGCGATGTAGTGCAGCACCGGCACGCCGCGGCGCTTGCAGGCCTTGGCCATCACCAGGTGCAGGCCCGGGTAGTCGACCAGCACGACCAGGTCCGGCGGGTCGTCGCGCAGCAGCCGCAGGAAGTCGGCGAACGCGCGCAGGATCAGCGGCAACTGCTTGAGCACCCCGACGACGCCCATGACCGCGTGCTCGCTGAGCCCGAAGCGCACCTCGGCGCCGGCCTCGGCCAGCTGGCCGCCGCCGAATGCCGACGTGCGCACGCCGTCGCCGAGCGCGCGCACCAGCCTGGTGGCGTGCAGTTCGCCGCTGGCCTCGCCGGCCGAGACGAACAGATGGGGGCGGTCGCCGCGCTGCGGCTTGCGCTTGCCGAAGAACCGTTCGAGCTGCTCGAGGTCGTCACCCGGCGGGCGCTGGCTGGCGGCATCGAGCGCGGCGCGCGCCTGCTGCCGCCAGTGGTGGCGGCGCGGCAGGTACAGCAAGAGCCGCACCGGCACCGTCAACGTGCGCACCAGCTCCTTGACCAGCGTGATCGCGACCAGCAGCCAGGTCACGGCTCGGTTCGCCTCAGCGCGCGGTAGCTCAGCGCGTAGAACGCGACGCACGCGACCAGCAGCCAGGTCGTGTTGCCGTGGCCGCGGATCGGGTCGAACATCTGCCACGCCGGCGTGTTGCCGCACAGGATCGGTCCGTACCAGTCGAAGTCGACCAGCCGGAACAGGCTGTAGGGGCGGATGCGCTGGGTCATGTAGATGCCCAGCTGCAGCACCAGGAACGCGCCGACGACGGCGGCGACGTGCGCCTGCACGCGCAGCCGGATCGACATCCAGATGGTCATCAGCAGCACCGTCGCGGCGAAGATCGCGGCGTGCAGCGAGCCGAGGAACAGCTCGTAGGCGGGCAGGTCGTACTCGATGACCCACGACCACGGGATCGCGCTCGCGTTGACGACGAAGATCGGCACGGTGACGACCAGGAGGCTCGGCCAGGTCTTCTGCCACAGGATCGAGCCGCGCGAGACCGGTCGCGCCAGCAGGAACTCGAGCGTGTGGTTCTCGCGTTCGCGGGCGAACAGGCCGACGCCGATCAGCACGGCGGCGGCGGTGGCGACCAGGTTGCAGCTGCGGAACAGCAGCATCGTCGCGCACCAGTTGATGTAGGCGATGCTCTCGTCGCGGTTGCTGACGGCCTCGCCGATGCGCTTCATGAACTCGATGCCGATCGTCTTGAACAGCGTCGAACGCTGCAGGTCGGCGTAGATCTCCGGCCACAGCAGCAGCACCGGGATCGCCAGCGCCTCGAGGATCACCACGTAGGTGAGCCCGATCAGCCACAGCTCGCGCATCGTCTTGCGCCAGATCATCGCGGGCCTCCGTCGTTGGCCCTGACGTCAGTGCCGCTGGCGTCGTCACGGTTGCGCAGCAGCAGCTGGTAGAGGTCCTCGAGCCGGTCGACGCCGATCTCGGCGCTGGCGATCGCTTCGGCGGGTGCGGTCTGCAGCCAGCGAACGGCGTCGTCGTCGGTCTGCACGACCAGCATGCCGTCGGGCTCCTCGCGCACCACCTGCGCGCCGGGCGGCAGCGTGTGGCCGTCGTGCAGCCGGATCCGCGGCTGGCGGCGCAGCGCCAGCCGCGCGTCGCGCACCCGAGCCGCCGGGACCAGCGCGCCGTCGAGCAGGAACTCGAGCCGGTCGGCCAGGGTCTCGACCTCGCTGAGATGGTGCGAGCTGAGCACGATCGTCTTGCCGCGCTGCTTGACGCGGCGCAGCACGTCGCGCACGAAGAACCGCACCGACGCGTCGAGCGCGCGGTCGGGTTCGTCGAGCAGGTACAGGTCGACGTCGGGCACCAGCGTCGCGACCAGCGCGATCTTCTGCTTCATGCCGGCCGAGTAGCTGCGCACGCGCTGGTTGAGCGGCAGCGCGAACGCGTCGAGCAGTTCGTCGCGCAGCGCGGTGTCGTGGCGCGGGTAGAAGCCGAGCGCGAAGTCGAGGAACGCCGCGCCGCGCATCTGCTGGTAGACGCCGGTCTCGCCCGGGAGGTAGCTGGTGCGGCGGCGGATCGCCAGCGCGTCCCTTTGCGGATCGAGGCCGAACATGCGCACCGCGCCGTCGCTGCGCTCGACCAGGCCGACCAGCGTGCGCAGCAGCGTCGACTTGCCGGCGCCGTTGGGGCCGATCAGGCCGAGCAGCTGGCCGGGCTCGACGCGCAGGTCGAGGCCGCGCAGGACCGGGCGCTGGTCGTAGCGCTTGACGAGGCCCTGGACATCGACGACGGCGTCGCTCACGCCGCCGCCTCGCGCAGGAAGTTGCCGAGCAGCCGTTCGCCGTGCTCGGTGCGGAACGACTCGGGGTGGAACTGCACGCCGTGGGTCGGGTGGGTTCGGTGCTGCACGGCCATCACTTCGCCGGCATCGCTGTGCGCGGTTGCACGCAGTGCGTCGGGCAGCGTGCGCGGCACGTAGAGCGAGTGGTAGCGGCAGGCCAGCAGCGGCTGCGGCAGATCCGCGAACACGCCGGTGCCGTCGTGGTGGATCGGCGTCGGCCGGCCGTGCACCGGCTCGCCGCGCACGATCTCGGCGCCGAACGCCTGCGCGATCGTCTGGTGGCCGAGGCAGACGCCGAGCAGCGGTCGTTCGCCGGACCAGCGGCGCACGACGTCGAGGCAGCGGCCGGCGTCGTCCGGGCGGCCAGGTCCGGGGGACAGCACCACCGCGCGGTAGCTGCCGATCGCGTCGACGGCCACCGCGTCGCTGCGCACGACGTCGACCTCGGCACCGAGCTTCTGCAGCGCCTGGGCGAGGTTCCAGACGAACGAGTCCTTGTTGTCGAGCAGCAGGATCAAGCAGCAGGATCAAATCGGGGGCCGTGACAGTATCGTTCTGTCGACCGATGAACATCCTGATCGTCGGCCTCGGCGAAGTCGGCAGCTACCTGGCGAAGGTGCTGTCGACGGAGGGGCATTCCATCACCGTGATCGACCCCGATCGCGACCGTATCCGCCGGGTCGCCGACCTGCTCGACGTGCAGGCCGTGCACGGCGACGGCTCGCGTCCGGACGTGCTCGACCGCGCCGAGGCGCACTCGTGCGACCTGCTGCTGGCCGTCGCCAACGACGACAAGGTCAACATGCTGACGACGCTGTTCGGCAAGCGCATGGGGGCCAAGAAGACCGTGCTGCGCCTGCACGACACGTCGGCGGTGCGGCGTTCGCGCACGTTCTTCCGGAAGAACCTGCAATACGACCTGCTGCTGTCGCTGGACGACCTCGCGGCCGAGGAGATCGTCAAGCTGGTGCGGCAGTCGGCGGCGCTCGGCGTCGAGAACTTCGCCGAGGGCAAGGTGCAGATGCGCCGCTTCAAGCTCGAGGAGAAGGGGCCGTTCACCGGCCAGCTGGTCAAGGACATCAAAATCCCGAACGGCATGCTGATCACCGCGATCGATCGCGACCACGAGGTGATCGTGCCGGGCGGCGACGACGACCTGCGCGCCGAGGACGAGCTGTTCGTGCTCGGCGAGCCGAAGGCGATCGCGACCTTCGAGAAGAAGCTAGGTGGCAAGAAGCAGCGCGCGCGCAACGTGGTCGTGTTCGGCGCCGCCGGCATCGCGCAGCAGGTCTGCCAGGCGCTGCAGCGGGAGCACGTCAACGTGCGCTGCATCGTCGAGAGCCGCTCCGAGGCCGAACGCCTGTCCGAGGTGCTCAAGAACGTCGTCGTGCTGCACGCCGATGCGACCGACCTGAACTTCCTGCAGGAGGAGCACGTCGGCGACGCCGACGCGTTCCTCGGCGTGTCGCTCGAGGACGAACGCAACCTGATGTCGTGCCAGCTCAGTCGCAACCTCGGCGTCGAACGCACGGTCGCGCTGGTGCAGAAGCCCGACTACGTGTCGCTCTACCAGCAGCTCGGCATCGATACGGCGGTGTCGCCGCGGTTGCTGTGCGCCAACCGCATCCTGGCGTTCGTGCGCAGCCGCAGCATCTCGACGATCGCGACCATCGAGGAGGGCAAGGCCGAGGTGCTCGAACTCGAGATCGGCGCCGGCAGTTCGCTGGTCGGCAAGGCGCTCAAGGACGCCGGCTTCCCGCGCGGCTGCGTGGTCGCCGCGATCACCCGCGAGGACGGCCACGTCGTCATCCCGCGCGGCGACGACGAGATCCGCGCGCACGACCAGATGGTCCTGTTCGTGCTGCACGACGTCGTCGAGAGCGTGCTCAGCCTGGCCGGGGTCGAGCGCGAGTAGCTCAGTTGCCGTCGCCTGCGGGCTTCGGCGTCGGTATTGGCAGCGGCGTCGTCGTTGGCTGCAGGGTCGTCGGCTGCAGGGTCGTCGGCTTCTGCTGCGCCGGCTGGCCGTCGACCGGCTTCATCACCGAGATGCCGTCGTTGCGGTACTTGGGCGCGAGGTCGGTCGGGTACTTGCGCGGCACCGCGAGCAGTTCGCGCACGCGGTCGACGCCGGCGAACACGTAGTAGCGGCCGGCGGCCGGGCCCGCGTCGACGGTGGCGATGCCGGCGATCAGGCCGGCGAACATCGACTCGCCCTTGGGGCCGCGGCACAGCAGCGTCGCGCCGCCCGGCAGGTCGGTGCCCGGGTCGCGCAGCAGGTCGCCGGCGAGGCCCTTGCCGCGCGCGAGGTCGACGGCCACGGTGCGCACCGACGTGCCGTCCTCGGTCCACATGACCCACAGGTCGTCGTCGGCGGTGGGGCTGTGATCGAGTGCGCGCGCCATCTGCGTCTTGAGGTCGATCTCGGCGCGCACGAAGCGCGGGCTGACCGGCTGCAGCGCGCCACTCTCGATCACCGGCGTCGGGCCGAGGAAGTAGTGCACGCGGCACGGCCCGTCGGTCGCGGTGCTGCCGAGCGACAAGACGCCGAACTCGGTCGCCGCTCCGTACTCGACGCCGCCGGTGGTCTCGAGCAGCACCACCGGGCGGGTGCGGTCGATCCAGTGCTCGCCCGAGAAGAACCAGGCCGAGCAGCTCGACAGCAGCGCCGTCAGCAGGAGCAGGGGGGCCGCGACTTTGCAACGCATGGTGGAATCCTAGCAGCGCCGGGCGCTCAGTCGACCTGCAACCGTTCGCGGTCCTGGGACGAGCGCAGCCGCAGCACGAACATCAGGCCGATGGCGACCGTGAACAGGCCGATCGCCAGACCCCACCAGAGCCCGGCCGGACCCATGTCGAGTCCGAATGCCAGCGCCGAGCCGAGGGTCAGGCCGAGCAGCCAGAAGCCGATGACGTTGGCGATCACCGCCGAACGCATGTCGCCCATGCCGCGCAGGCAGCCGACCGCGACCACCTGCAGGCCGTCGCCGATCTGGAACACGCCGGCGATCGGGATCAGCGTCGCCGCGACCGCGATCATCGGTTCGTGTTCGGCGAGCACCGAGGCCAGCTGCGTCGGCAGCAGCAGGAACAGCAGCATGAACGCGGTCATCGCCGCGGCGGCGGCGCACAGCGCGACGAACACCGAGCGCCGCACGGCCTCGGGATCGCGGCGACCGACCGCCCAGCCGACCCGCACCGATGCGGCGATGCCGAGGCCGAGCGGCACCATGAAGCTCAGCGATGCCAGCATCATCGTGATCTGGTGGCCGCCGAGCAGCCGGCCCGAGCCGTCGGCGCCCGGCTGCGTCTCGAGGAAGCCGACCAGCAGGCCGACCGCGCCGAACGCGCCCCACTCGAGGGCGAACTGCAGGCCGATCGGCGAGCCGAGCTTGAGCATGCGCCACAGCGGCCCGACCGCGAACGCGCGGGCGCGCACGGTCGCGTCGCGCAGCCGCGCGAGCTGTGGGCCGAGGTCGCGCCAGCCGAACGCGACCAGCCCGAACAACATCAGCCAGCGGCACACGACGGTGGTCAGGCCGGCGCCGGTCGCGCCCATCTCCGGCAGGCCGAACGCGCCGAAGATGAACACGTAGTCGAGCGCGAAGTTGGCGACGTTGCCGGCGACGATCGTCAGCACCTGCGGCATCAGCCGGGCGTGCGCCGACAGCAGGCTGCGCAGCGCCGCATACCACAGGAACGGCAGGATCCCGATCGTCTGCAGCCGCGCGTAGCTGGCCGCCTCGGGGATCAGTTCGGGCGGCTGCTGCAGCAGTTCGAGCCAGGTCGCCGCCGGCAGCAGCACCACCGCGGTCGGCACCGAGAGCAGCAGGCCGAGCAGTAGCGTGCGGCCGAGCAGCCGCGGCACCGCTTCCTGGTCGCGGGCCCCGACCGCCTGCGACAGCAGCGGGTCGGCGGCGGTGACCGCGCCCATGCAGAACACCATGGTGCCGAAGCTCAGCAGGTTGCCGAGCGTCATCGCCGGCAGCGAACTCTCGTCGTGCCGGCCGAGCAGCGCGACGTCGACGAAGTTCATCGCGGTCATGCCGAACTGCACGAACGCGATCGGCACGCCGAGCCGCATCAGCTGCCGCATCTCGTCCCAGAACGTGCGGCTGGGCTGCTGGCTCTCGTGCTGCGGTCGTGGCTCCATCGGCGCATCGCGCGAAGGCGCGGCGCAGCACTTTGGCCGCAGCCGGATCGGAAGCAAGTGGCTGTGGGAAGTCGTGTGGAAGCGGGATGTGGAGAGCTCCTAACCAGCTGTCGGTCTGCCCGTTTGGCTGTTGGTTACCTGTGGACAGTTGGCCGCGCTGTGGAATGTCGTGTGGAAAGTGTGCAGAGCCGCCGAGCGTCGCCGTGCCGCGTCTGGAGGGCGTCTGGCGCGGGGTTCGCGGGCCAGCCCGGGCGCCGCCGCCGCGGCCGAAGCGCGGCGCGGCCGGGGTGCGCGCGCCGCGGGCGCGCAGCCGATCGTGCGTCGGGATCCGCCGTCGGCCATTCCCTGGTGTTCGGGTTTTGTTAGGTTCTCGTTCGCCATGGAACGACGCATCCTGCACGTCGACATCGACGCCTTCCTCGCCTCCGTCGAGCAGCTCCGCGACCCTGCCGTGATGGGCCGGCCGGTCGCGGTCGGGACCGGAGTGGTGGCGTCGCGCTCGTACGAGGCCAAGCGGCGTGGCGTGGAGACGGCGATGCCGCTGCACGAGGCGATGCGGCGGTGCCCGGAGCTGATCGTGCGGCCCGGCGATGCGCGGCTGGTCGAGCGCTACCGGCAGAAGGTCGCCGAGGTGCTGCGGCAGTTCTCGCCGGTGGTCGAGGTCTGTTCGCTCGACGACTTCTACGCCGACCTGACCGGCGTGCCGATGGTCGTCGAACAGGTGCTCGAGGACCCGACCGGCGTGGCGGGCGAACGTTCGCTGGTGGCGCTGGCGCGCGAGATCCGGCGGCGGGTGCGCGCCGAGACCGGACTGTCGGTCGCGCAGGGGCTCGGCAGCACGCGCACGGTCGCGCGGCTGGCGACCACCAGGGCCAAGCCCGGCGGCATCTGCGAGGTGCCGAACGGCCGCGAGCGCGACTTCCTCGGCGACTTCCCGATCGAGCTGGTGCCGGGGCTCGGGCCGAAGAGCCAGCAGCTGCTGCAGAAGGTCGGGATCGAGAACGTGCGGCAGCTGTGGACCGTCGACCGCGAGCTGCTGCGGCAGAGCTTCGGCAAGCGCGGCGACGACGTCTGGCTGCGCTGCCGCGGCCTCGACGAAGAGCCGGTGAAGGAGACGCCGACGATGCGCAGCATCTCGCGCGAGTCGTCGTTCGAGCCGCGGCACGACGCGCAGTCGCAGCAGCGGCCGTTCTTGCGCGGCATGCTCGCCTACCTGCTCGACCGCGCCGCGACCGAACTGCGCCAGCAGCAGCTGCTGGCGCGCACCGTGCAGGTGCGGTTGCGCCACGTCGACGGCGTCGCCGGCGAACGTTCGCGTTCGCTGCGCGACGCGACCGACCGCACCGACCTGTGCATGGAGCTGGCGACCGCGCTGCTCGACGAACTGCTCGAGCGCCGCGTGCTGGTGCGGTTGGTCGGCGTCACGCTGACGTCGCTGCAGCCGCGCGGCCAACGCCAGGGCCAGCTGTTCGCCGCCGAGGACGACGCGCGGCAGAAGCTGTTCGCGGCGGTCGACCAGGTGCGCAAGCGGCACGGCTTCGGCGCGCTGGTGGTGGGGGCGGCCAGCGACCTGCTCGGCCAGCTGCCGCACGGCCGCCACGGCTTCCGGCTGCGCACGCCGTCGTTGACGAAGTGAGGTCGACCCGGCCGGCCGGCGGGTGAGCCCGACGACGGCTGGGCCGTCGCGCTACTGCACGACGACCGCGACGAAGCTGTGCGGGTGGTCGCTGATCAGCTTCTCGATGTGGCCCGCAGCCGCCAGGTTGCGCCGCTCGGACAGCGTGCGCAGGCCGGCAGCCAGGCGCTTGCCCGCCTGCAGCTCGTCGCGCAGCACCGGCGCCCACGCCTCGCTGCTCTCCGGCAGGTCGGACAGCAGGGTGTCGAACACTACTGCGCGGAACGGGTAGCCGTCCTCGCCGGTGCCGCTGTCGTCGCTGCCCTTCTGCACGCGGGCCAGGTAGGTCGACGCGGCGCGCGCGTGCGCGTCGAGCGCGACGAACGCGAGGAAGCACTCGCGGCTGCCGGCGGGTGCGCCGTCGACCTGGGCGCAGAGCTCCTGCCACTGTTCGACCAGCAGCGAGCCGTAGTCGAAGCTGCGGTCGCGCGGCCGGCGGCCGGTGGTCTTGGTCAGCAACTGGCGCTGCTCACGATCCCACTGCAGCACGCGCAGGCTCTCGTCGCCGAGCACCAGCTCGAGCTCGCCGTTGCTGCAGTGCTGCTCGAGCACCTTGGCGAACAGGTCGGCGTGCGCCGCCCAGCCCTGCAGCGCCCGGGCACGTTCGGCGGCCTCGGCCTGCTCCAGGTCGGCGGCGAACGCCTGCAGCGCGCTGCCGACGCCGGCGAAGTCGAACGCGGCCAGCGCGCTGCGCACGCGGTCGGCCCGCAGCAGTTCGTCGTAGCTCTGCCAGACGCCGGCGCGACGCGCGGTCTTGAGGGCCGCCAGCGCGGCGTCGCCGGCCTCGATCTCCTGCTTGCTGGCGGCGAGCTCGTCGCCGACCTGCCGCGGCCAGCGCTGGTCCGGCTGCAGGCCCTGCCGCAACGCCTCGAGCGCGGTCGCGAGCGCCTGCTCGTCGTCGCCGGCGCGCGCGGCGACGACCGGATCGCGCAGCTCCTGCAGACGCTGGCGTGCCTTGTCGAGGATCTCGTCGCGCAGCTTGGCGACGCCGGCCGCGAGCTCGTCGTCCCCGGCGAGATCCTTCGGCGGCTCGACGTCGAGACCGCGCAGCGCAAGTTCGTAGTCGTTGGCGTCGAGCGGCGTCACCGTGCCGCTGCGCAGCTTGGCGACGTGCTCGGCGATCTTGGCGCGGCGCTGTTGCAGCAGCTGTTCGCGCCGCGCGACGTCGCGGCGGATGTCGGCCGCGAGCCGGGTGGCGCGGTCGGCCGCGCCGGTGCCGACGTGCGCGCTGGCGACCCCGTCGAGCGCGACCGCGAGCTGCTCGTCCTCGGCGTCGCCGACCTGCACCTCGAGCAGCGCGATGGTCGCGTCCTTCTCGCGGGCCTGCGCCTCGAGCACCTGGATGCGATCGGCGAACTGCTGCTTCTCCGGATCGTCGTAGACGACCTTCTCGGTGATGATCTCCTTCTCCTTGGGCTTGGTCACCGCCCAGTAGATCGCGCCGCCGGCGACCACCACGGCCGCCGCCGCCAGCCCGATCCACAGGCCGCGCTTCTGCGGCGGCTGCAGCAGCGCCTCGAGCTCCTCCAGCAGTTCGTTGGCGGTCTGGTAGCGGTCGCCCGGATCCTTCGCCATCAGCCGCTGGATGATCGCGGCGACTTCCTGCGGCACGTCGGAGTTGGCCTTGTTGGCCGGTTCGGCCGGCTCCTTGACCTGCGCACGCAGGATGTCCTTGACCGTCTGGCCGCGGAACGGCGTCTTGCCGGTGACCAGGCGATAGAACGTGCAGCCGAGCGCGTAGAGGTCGGTGCGGTGGTCGAGCGGCTGCTTGAGGACCTGCTCGGGCGCCATGAAGTGCGGCGTGCCGATCGCGCGGTCCTCCTGCTGGTCCGACGACGTGCTGGCCAGACCCAGGTCGGCGATCTTGATCGCGCCGTGCTGGTCCAGCATCAGGTTGTCGGGCTTGATGTCGCGGTGCACGATGCCGAGCGACTCGGCGTAGGCGAGGCCGGCGGCGGCGTCGGCGACGACCTGCATGGCGCGGTCGACCGGCATCACGCCGTTCTGCTTGAGCCAGTCCTCGCAGGAGCCGTCGTGCATCAGCTCCATCGCGTAGTAGTAGAGGTCGCCGTCGTGTTCGACGTCGAACACCGACACGACGTTGGGGTGCTGCAGCTTGGCCGCCGCGCGCGCCTCGGCGACGAACTGCGACACGAACGCGGCGTCCTGGGTCTGCGCGCTGTTGAGCACCTTGAGCGCGACCTGGCGGTGCAGGCTGGTCTGCTCGGCGCGGTAGACCGTGCCCATGCCGCCCTTGCCGAGCACGTCGATCATCCGGTAGCCGGCGATCGTCGGCATGCTCTGGTCCTGCACGTCGCCGTAGGCCAGCCGGGTGGTGCCGATCTCGATGACGTCGCCGTCCTGCAGGCGGCTGGCCTGCACGTCGGCGCCGTTGACCCGCACCGGGCCGTTGGCCTTGATGCCGAAGCCTTCGCCCTTGAGCGCCTTGACGACCGCGTGCTGCTCGAGCACGCCGGCCTCCCGGATGCGCAGGGAGCACTGGTCGCCGCTGCCGAGCAGCGTCGGGATGTCGCGATCGAGCGGGACGGTGGTGCCGGCGAGCGGGCCGGTCTCGACAGTGAGTCGCACGTGGCGGGGTCGGGTTCGGAGCAGAGGGGGCGCGACGAGTATCGCAGAGCCCGCGTCAGGTCGCGAGCGGCCTTTGCCAGCAATCCGCTACACTGCAGCTCCGCCCCTCGCTGCAACCGCACCTTCCCGATGCTCCGATCCGTCGTCCGCCGCGCCTTCGCGGCCTCCCTGCTCTCCACGTTCACGCTGGCAACGGGTCTGCAGGCCCAGGATGCCAGCAGCCGGCCGGCGCTAGGCAAGGGCGCGACCGAGGCGCTGGTCGCGCGCTACGAGGCGGCCGAGCACTGGGTGCAGAAGGTCGTGGTGCTGCTGTCGCTCAACGGCTACTGGCACCCGTCCGCCGACCAGATGCTGATCTCGGCGATGTCGGATCGCGACGCGCGGCTGCGTGCGTTCGGCCTGGAGGCGCTGCTGCGCGCCGACGATGCGCTGATGCCGATGGTCGCGACCACCGCGCTGCTCGACGAACTGATCCAAAAGCAGGCCGGCGCGTCCAACAAGCACTACGCCGCGCGCGTGCAGGACGCGCTGGTGCGGCTCGCGCCCGACGCCGGCGCCAGCAAGAAGAGCGAATGGGTGCGCTGGTGGCGTGAGCGCCGCGACGCCCACAAGCCGGTCGAGTGGGTCGAGAAGGCGCAGCCCGATGCCGGCGCCGGCGGCACCGCGGCCGCGGCCAACCGCGCCTTCGACCTCTACCAGTCGGGTCTCGACCTGATGCTGTGCATCGATTCGACCGGCAGCATGCAGCCGACCATCGACGCGGTCGCCGCGGCGCTCGGCGAGATGGTCGACATCCTCGACGGCATCTCGCCGAAGATGCGGCTCGGCATCGTGCACTACAAGGACGAGGGCGAGCTCGGCGACAGCGGCGCGAAGGTGATCCAGCCGCTCAACAAGAACATTAAGACCGCACGCAAGAAGCTCGAGAAGCTGCGCGCGTTCGGCGGCGGTGACCTGCCGGAGGCCGTGCTCGGTGGCCTCGACCTGGCGCTGCACAAGAAGATGAAGTGGAAGGACGACGCCAACAAGCTGGTGATCGTCATCGGCGACGCGCCGCCGCACCCGCGCCACGCCGACACGCTGGTCGAGCTCGCCAAGGACGCGTTCGAACGACCGGGCTCGCACGGCGTCGGCAACAAGAAGCCGACCACCGGCAAGCGCAAGCTGACGCCGTTCTTGACGTCGACGATGGGCGTGTTCGTCAAGCCGGGCCCCGGCATCCAGGTCGCCGCCCAGTTCGTGCAGGCGCAGAAGCAGATGCGCAAGGACTTCGAGGCCGTCGCGAAGGCCGGCGGCGGCGTCTTCGTCGAGATCGAGTTCGTCGTCGACAGCGTGCGGCCGAAGACCTCGAAGGAGAAGCGCGAGGAGAAGGAGAAGCGCGAGGAGAAGGAGAAGGGCGCGTTCGAGAACGAGGCGACCCGCAAGGTCGTCGAACACATCCTGGTGCTGTCGTTCGGTGAGCGCTTCCGCGTCGAGATGCGCGACTTCGTGCGGATCTTCTACGAGTACAAGAAGGCCGAGTTGATCAAGTAGGCCGGCGTGCAACCACCGCATACCGAACCCGGTTCATCCTGCGCCACTTGTCGCGCGCATGCGCGCGACAAGTGGCGCAGCGTGAACCGGGTTCGGTATGCGGCACACGCGGCGTCGGTGGGTGTGTGCGCGTGGGCTTTGTGCGCTACGTTTGGTGGTGCATCACGCATCGCAGCCTGGATGTCTGGAGGTCGTTCGACTGGCGGCGGTTCCTCGCGTGGCGGTGGGGCAGCGCGAAGACTGGTCATGAGCAACGAACGGAACGAAGTCCGGGACCGCATCGTCGGCTGCATCGTCGCCGGCGCGCTCGGCGACGCCCATGGCGGCCCGTAGGAGAACGGCACCGCGGCTGCGCCTGATCGTGCGCGCCGGATCTCCGACGACACCCAGTTGACGCTCGCGACCTGCGAGGCGATCGGTGCGGGTGGTCGGGTCGAGCCCGAGGACGTGGCCGCGCGGTTGCTGGCGTGGTTCCGCTCGGGGCGGCTGCGCGGGGTCGGTGCGAGCACGCTGCAGGCGTTGCGCGATCTCGATGCCGGGGCGCACTGGGCCGCTGCCGGTCGCGTCGGAGACCGCGCCGCCGGCAACGGTGCTGCGATGCGGATCGCGCCGTTGGCCTTCTGCCGGGAAGCATCGCCGCAGGCCGGCGCCGCGCTGCTGCGGGACGTCGGTTCGATCACGCATCGCAACGACGAGGCGATCGCGGGAGCCGGCGCCATCTTCCATGCGATCCGCTGCTGCTTCGAAGCGCGACGGGTCGTCGACGACCTCGCCGAGCGGGTCGCGTCTGCGTTGCCGGACACGCGCGTGCGCGATGCCCTGCAGGTTGCGGCCGGGTTGCCGGTTGCAGCATCGGTGCGCATCGCGGCCAGCGTGCTGGGGTGTTCGGGCTACGTCGTGGAGTCGGTGCCACTTGCCATCTTCGCGGCGCAGCGCGCCCACACGGCGGGCCTGCCGGAGGTCTTCGAGGAGATCAACGACACGCGTGGGGATACCGACACGATCGCGTCGATGGCTGGCCAGGTGTTCGGCGCGGGGGCCGGGCTGGCGGCTATTCCGATCGAACGGTTCGTCGAGGTCGACGGGATCGACGAGGTGATCGCCGTCGCCGAAGAGCTGGCGGCGAAGCTCGCCGCTCCGTCGTAGGCCAGGGCGCTGCGGCGTGCCGTTGCGAGCGCATCGGCTGCCGAACGGACTCGCCCGGCTCGCGCGTGAGCCGCACGCAGCGATTGGCGGGGGCGCCCGAGCGCTGTCCGCAGCGCCGCACCACGATCCGGCGGCGAACGGATCGGCCTCCGAGCTACGCCACCGTCTCCGGCGCCACGCCGCACGCTGCCTGGATCTCGACGCAGTACCGCGTGTTGAGCTGCAGCTTGGCGACCTCGCTGATCTCGACGCCAGGGATCCACAGCACGCGGTCGTCGGCGTCGACGACCAGCGGCATGCGGTCGCGGTCGAAGCGCGGCACGTGGCGGCTCTGCAGGAAGCGGCGCAGTTCGACCGGCTCGCCGTAGCCGAGCGGCTGGAAGCGGTCGCCCGGCCGGCGCGTGCGCAGCCGCCATGGCTGCGGGCACAGTCGCGGGTCGAGCAGCGCGCGCAGCGGGCCGGCTTCCTCGGGGGACGGCACCAGTGGCGGCACCGGATGGCCGTTGGCCTGCATCGTCCACTCGGTCGCGCCGAACGGCTGGCGCGCGGAGTCGACGATCAGCTGCTGGCCGCCGTCGTCGGTGCGCGGCGGCTTGCCGGCGCGGTCGGTGTCGATCAGCAGCAGGCCGTCGCGGATCCGTTCGACCAGCAGGCCACCGCGGCCGGCGACGCGCTTGCCGTCGTCCATGTCGAGCAGGTCCATGACGCGGTCGAGCCAGGCGGTGGTCGGCGCGTCGCCGTAGGGGTGCATCGTCACGTGCGCCTGCCGCAGCGCTTCCCGCACGAACGGCAGCGTGTGCACGTCGATGCCGGCGAGGTCGAGTTCGAGTCGCCACGACGCCTTGTTGCGGGTGCGCTGCGTCAGCACCCGCAGGCCCTGCGCCTCGACGATCTCGTTGGCGGCGCGCGCGGTGCTGGCGACCGTCATGATCGCGACGTCGAGGCCGATGCCCATGCGCTTGCGCAGCGAAGGGATGGTGCGATGGCGCAGTTCGTTGCGGGCCAGGCCGAGATCTTCGTTGCTGGAGTCGTGGTAGGGCTGCTCGCCGAGTCGCTCGATCAGGCACTCGATGGTGGTGCGGCGCGTGCGCAGCATCGGTCGCACCAGCAGCAGGCGATGCTCGTCGTCGCCGAGCCAGCGCGACTCGGGGATGCCGGCGAGGCCGCGCGGGCCGGTGCCGCGCAGCATGCGGAACAGCACCGTCTCCAGGTTGTCGTCGGCGTGGTGCGCGGTCACCAGCACGGCGGCGCCGAAGTGGCGAGCGCAGTCCTGCAACTGCTCGTAGCGGGCCGTTCGCAGCGCGTCCTCGCCGGGCGTCTCATCCTGGGCCCATCGCAGCCGTCGCACCTGGATCGGCACGTCCAGCCGGTCGCACAGGTCGAGCACGTGCTGGGCATTGGCGCCGCTGTCCTCGCGCACGCCGTGGTCGATGTGCGCCACACAGAGGGGGCCGCGCAGCCGCCCCTCGTCGTAGAGCCGGGTCAGGGCCAGCAGCAGCAGGGTGCTGTCCATTCCGCCCGAAACCGCCGCCAGCACCGGACCTTCCGCGGCGACGTTCTCGTAGCGCGAGAGGGTCTTCGCGCAGGTATCCAGCAAACGAACGAAACTGTCCATTGGATGGGAAGGGCAGGCCGCTAGACTGCTCGGCCGATTTTCCGCGCAGTCCGCTAACCAACAGGAGCTTACCCCGCCATGGCCACCAAGGTCGCCATCAACGGTTTCGGTCGAATCGGCCGCCTCGTCTTCCGCGCTCTCGCCGAGCAGAACCTCCTCGAAGAGCTGGACGTCGTCGCCGTCGGCGACCTCGTGCCGGCCGACAACCTCGCCTACCTGCTCAAGTACGACTCGGTCCAGGGTCGCTTCGACGGCGAGGTGAGCTCGAAGAAGTCGTCGCCGGACAAGGAAGAGGACGACGTGATCGTCGTCAACGGCAAGGAGATCCAGGTGGTCTCGGCGCGCACGCCGGACGGCCTGCCGTGGCAGCAGATGGGCGTCGAGCTCGTCATCGAGGCGACCGGCCTGTTCGTGCAGGACGACAAGGCCCGCGGCCACATCACCGCCGGCGCCAAGAAGGTGCTGATCACCGCGCCCGGCAAGGGCGAGATGCCGACGGTCGTGCTGGGCGTCAACGACGACAAGGTCGACTTCAAGGCGGCCGACATCGTCTCGAACGCGTCGTGCACCACCAACTGCCTGGCGCCGCTGGTGCACGTCCTCCTCAAGGAAGGCTTCGGCCTGACCGAGGGCCTGATGACGACGGTGCACGCATACACGGCGACGCAGAAGACCGTCGACGGTCCGTCGAAGAAGGACTGGAAGGGCGGCCGCACTGCCGCGCAGAACATCATCCCGTCGTCGACGGGCGCCGCGAAGGCGGTCGGTCTGGTGCTGCCCGAGGTCAAGGGCAAGCTGACCGGCATGGCGCTGCGCGTCCCGACGCCGACCGTCTCGGTCGTCGACCTGACGTTCAAGACCGAGAAGGACACGTCGCTCGACGAGATCAAGGCGGCCCTGAAGAAGGCCTCGGACACCTACATGAAGGGCATCCTCGAGTACACCGAGGACCAGGTCGTCTCGTCCGACTTCATCCACCACAAGGCCTCGTCGATCTTCGACGCCGGCTCGTCGATCGAGCTCAACAAGAACTTCTTCAAGCTGGTGAGCTGGTACGACAACGAGTGGGGCTACAGCAACCGCGTCGTCGAGCTCGCCCAGAAGCTCTCGGCGGCCATCTAGTCGCAGCAGTTCCGCCAGACGCGGGCTCAAGAGCCCCAACTCGAGCGCCCAGACTCCAACCCTCAGACGCGAGCGCAGCCATGAGCTACCAGGCGATCACCGATCTCGATCTTTCCGGCAAGCGCGTCCTGATGCGCGTGGACTTCAACGTTCCGCAGGACAAGGCGACGCTCGCGATCACCAACAACCAGCGGATCGTGTCGGCGCTGCCGACGATCCGCTACGCGCTCGAGCAGGGCGCGTCGGTGGTGCTGATGTCCCACCTGGGTCGGCCCAACGGCGAGCGTGTCGAGGCGTTCTCGCTGCGCCCGGTCGCCGAGGAGCTGGCGCAGCTGCTCGGCCAGCCGGTGCAGTTCCTGCCGCAGTGCGTCGGTGCCGAGGTCGAGCAGGCCTGCGGTCCGGGCGTGCTGCAGCCGGGCACGGTGGTGCTGCTCGAGAACGTGCGCTTCCACATCGAGGAAGAGGGCAAGCGCAAGGTCGTCGACGCCGACGGCAACAAGAGCAGCGAGAAGGCCGACCCGGACCAGGTCGACGCGTTCCGTCGCTCGCTGGCGGCGCTCGGCGACGTGTTCGTGCTCGACGCGTTCGGCACCGCGCACCGCGCGCACAGCTCGGTCAGCGGCGTCGCCGAGCGGCTGCCGTCGGCGGCGGGCCTGCTGCTGGCGCGCGAACTCGACGCGTTCGGCAAGGTGCTCAGCAACCCCGAGCGCCCGTTCGTCGCGATCCTCGGTGGCGCCAAGGTCAGCGACAAGCTGCCGGTCATCGAGAACCTGCTGCCGAAGGTCGACAAGCTGATCATCGGCGGCGCGATGGCCTACACCTTCTTGAGCAAGATGGGCAAGCAGGTCGGCACGTCGCTGGTCGAACCCGATCTGCTGGCAGAGGCCGGCCGCGTGATGGCGATGGCCGAGCAGCAGGGCAAGCAGCTGCTGTTGCCGGTCGACCACGTCGCTGCGCCGAAGTTCGCGGCCGATGCGCCGGTCAGCACCCACGAGGGCGACATCCCCGACGGCCTGATGGGCCTCGACATCGGCCCGAAGACGATCGCCAGCTACGTCGCCGCGCTGAGCGGCGCCAAGACCGTGATCTGGAACGGCCCGATGGGCGTGTTCGAGATGGACGCGTTCTGCAAGGGCACCGAGGCCGTCGCCCAGGCGGTCGCCGACGCCACCGCCAACGGCGCGTTCACCGTCGTCGGTGGCGGCGACTCGGTCGCGGCCGCGGAAAAGCTCGGCATCGTCGACAAGCTCAGCCACGTCTCCACCGGCGGCGGCGCCAGCCTCGAGCTGCTCGAGGGCAAGACCCTGCCCGGCGTCGCCGCCCTCTCGAACTAGCGTCCGGTTCGCAGGTCTGGTCCCGTAGGTCTGTCCCGTAGGTCTGCTTCCGGGACGAAACCTCTCCGACCTCAGCCGAGCCGCCGCCGTAGCCACCGCCAACCGCACGCGTAGGCCAGACCCGTCACGGTCGGCGCCGCGCGGAACAACCGCCACCAGCGCAGGTGCGTGCGGTCGTGCGGGCCGCGGCTCTCGTCGTCCGACAGCTCGGCCAGGCGCAGGATCTCGGGCAGCGCGGCCAGGAACGCGCGGCGCCGGCCGAACCAGCCGTTCGCCATCGCGATGCGCGCCAGCGTCGCCAGCTGCACGACGCGCAGCTTCTCGCTCGGGAAGCTCTCGGTCTCCATCTCGCACAGCTCGAGGCAGCGCGCGTGCTCGCCGCGCCGGTAGGCGCACTCGGCCAGGAACCGGCGGTGCCACCAGACCGAATGGTCGGCCGGAACGTCGGACGACAGCGCGAAGCTGCTGACCTCCTCGACGCGGTCCCACTGATCGAGGTCGGCGTGCACGCCCGACAGGTTGGCGAGCATCCAGCCGCGCACGCCGGCGCGTCGGTAGTTGCCGTCGGTCAGGCGCACCGCGGTCGCCGCGCCGGCGTCGTCGTTGAGCGCGTAGACGATGCGCGCCCAGCTCTCGGTGTCGTCGATCGGCGGCTGCAGGTTGCGGGTGACCCAGCGGTCGATGTCGGCGACCCGGTAGTTGCCGTTGCACGCATACAGCAGCCGCGCCAGCACCTCGAGGCGGTCCTCGTCGGGCAGCCAGGCCGCGAACCGGTCGAGCCGCCGCCAGAAGCCCTTGTCCTGCTCGGCGATCAGGATCGTCAGCGCGTTCTCGTGCAGCCGCACGTCGGCCTCGCGTTCGCTGTCGGTGAGCACGCGGTCGAGCAGCGCGGTCTGGGCGCGACGGTCGCGGCCGCGCATCGCCTCGTCAGCGCGGCGCAGGCGCTCGACGTTCGCTTCCGGCTCGCGCAGCAACCGCAGGAAGAACGGCTCGGCGCGTTCGCGCTCGCCGGTGCGGGCCAGCGCCTCGCACAGCATCGCCGCCCGGTGGAACGGCTGCTGCGCCGGATCGGTCGCGCCCGGGAACAGCTCGGCGACCCGCTTGGGCTTGCCGCGCTCGAGCAGCACGTGCGCCAGCCGGTCGCGCGCCCAGTCGTGGTCGGGCGCCCGCTCGAGCGCCTTGCGCAGGTCCCGTTCGGCCAGCGCCAGCTCGTCGCGGCGGATGTGCACGTCGGCCGCGTAGCAGAACGGCGTCGGGTTGTCGGCGATCGCCGCGGGCGGATCGCCGCACAGTTCGAGCAGGTCGGCGTCGCGGTGCTCGTCGTCGAGCCAGGTCATCAGCTCGAACCAGCCGTCGACGAAGTCGTCGTGCCGCTGCAGCAGCGCCACCAGCCCTTCGCGGGCCGCGGCCAGCTCGCCCTGCAGGCGGCGGATGCGCAGCCGCGACAGGTGCAGCTGCGGGTCGTCACCGAGCAGTTCGAGGCCGGCCGCGATCACCTGCTCGGCCTCGTCGAACTTGCGCAACTCGAGCAGCGCATCGAGCAGCTGGGCGCGCGCGCTGCCGGTGCGCGGATCGATGCGAACGGCCTGCCGCAGCGCCGCGACCCGCTGCTCCTGGTCGCCGAGCGCCTCGTGCGCCGTCGCCAGCAGCTCGTAGCTGAGTCGCCACGTCGGGTTGTCGCGCACGCACGCCTCGGCGTGGCGCAGCGCCGCGTCGAGCTCGCCGATCTGTGCGCGCCACATCACCTGCGCACGGCGAACCCAACCGTAGTCGGGACTGAGCAGCGCGGCCCGGTCGGCGCTCTGCAGCGCGCCGTCGCGATCGCCGAACGTCCAGCACAGGCTCGCGCGCATGCCGAACAGCGTCGGGTCGCTCGGCGCGTTTTCGATGCCGCGATCGTAGGTCGCCATCGCCTCCTGCGTGCGGCCCTCCTGCTCGAGCGACTCGCCGAGTTCGACCCAGGCCTGGCCGTAGCTCGGTTCGCGGTCGATCAGCTCCTGCAGCAGGTCGCGCTCCTGCTGGCGCTGGCCGGCGGCGCGCAGGCAGCGGCCGAACAGGATCCAGTTCGACAGGATCCACGGGAAGTCGTCGCGCAGCTTGCGGCCGATCTCGACGGCCGCCGCGGCGTCGTGGTCCGAGACCCAGCTGCAGCGCGACGCGGCCAGCGACGGGTCGCCGGGAAACCGCTCCTGCAGCTGCTGCAAGAACGTCTCGACGTCGTCGTCCTCGAGGTCGCTCGCGATCACGCGCACCAGGTAGTCGAGGTCGTCCTGCGCCGGCGGCACGTGGCCCTGCAGCGCCTTTGCCATCGCCTCGCGCACCGCGGCCGCCGATTGCCCGGCGTTCTCCGCCAGCTGCCGGCGACGCGACAGCAGCGCCGGTTCGTCGGCCCAGCGCACCGCCGCGTCGGCCAGCAGCGCGCGGCAGCGCGCGAGCTCGCCGGTCTCCTCGGCGACGTCGATCGCGTCGAGCACGACCGGCAACGAGTCGGGCATCTGCTCGAGCATCACCGCCGCGTGCGGCGCCGCTTCTTCGGCGCGGCCGCTGCGGATCAGGTGGCGGGTCAGGCGACCGAGCAGCCACCACTCGGTCGGGTGTTCGTCGACCAGCCGCCGCATCAACTGCTCGGACGCGGCGCGTTCCTCGATCTCGTCGTAGAACTCCTGCACGCGCACCAACAGCCGCGGGTTCTCGCCGTGCTCTTCGATGCACTGCGCTGCGCGCTGCAGCGCCGCGTCGCGGCCTTCGGTCGCCAGCGTGTCGCGCAGCATCGCCGCCCACGCGCCGCCGTTCTGCGGATCGAGCTCGACCGCCTGGCGCAGCGCGTCGCTGGCCGCGGCGAAGTCGCGCTCGGCGAGCGCCAGCCGGCGGCGCGCATCCTGCAGCGGCAGCGGCCGCCAGCGCGCCTCGTCCTGCAGCAGCTCCTTGGCCTCTGCGCGCTGGCTGTCGGTCAGCAGCAGGTCGAACAGCTGTTCGCGGACCTCGGGTTCGTCGGCGTGGTGCAGCGCATCGCGCAGCACCCCGATCGCCTCGCTGCGCCGGTGGGCCGCGTCGAGCGCGCGGGCCAGCGTCGCGCGCGCCTCCCAGCGGGTGCTGCCGATGTCGTCGACGCGGCGCTGCAAGAACGCGAGGCCCTCGTCGCGGCGGCCGAGCAGCGCGCACGCATCGGCATAGCTGTCGGCCAGCCGTTCGTCGTGCGGCTCCAGCGCGGCGCACAGCCGATACAGCGCCAGCGCGTGTTCGCGGCGGTCGAGGTCGTTCCAGCAGATGTCGGCGACGACCTTGACCGGCAGGGCCCGGCCCGGCATCAGCCTGGTGACGCGACGCGCCAGCTGCTCGGCGCGCGCGCGGGTCGGCGCGGCGTGGCGCAGGTGCTCGGCGAGCATCAGCATCTGGTGCGGCGACTTGCCGCCCGCGTGCCGCTCGAGCAACGCGACGAACGGCTGCCAACGGTCCTGCGCGCGCAGCTCGACCGCATAGCCGTACTGCCAGTACGGATCGTCGCGGTGCTGTTCGTAGCGTTCGCGGTAGAGGCGCAGCCGTTCGCGACGGTCCTCGCGCTCGTAGGCGATCCGGATCGCGGCCTCGAACCGCGGCGTCGACGGCTCGCGGGCCAGCAGGTCGGCGCCGAGCTGCTCGGCGCGCGCGAGGTCGCGTTCGTCGTAGGCCTGGCGCAGCTCCTGCAGCAGCATCATCTCGTCGCGCAGCGGCAGCAGCTCGACCGGGACCCGGTCGGATTGGTCCTTGGGCAGCAGCAGCGCACAGTCGCCGCCGCGCGACTGCATGTGCTTGTCGAGCCACTCGGCGTCCATCTCCTGCAGCGACGAGAAGTTCGGATCGCGCACGATCACGGTGCCGAGGCCGCGGTCGTAGCCGCAGATCGCCTGGCGGTGGCCGGACGTCTCGGCGCGCGTGCTCAGCGCGAACGGCAGGCCGCGGTCGAGCAGCTGGTGGGCGACGTCGATGTCGAACTGGAAGAACCAGACGTCGAGGTCGCGGCCGCGCGCCCAGCGTAGTTCGGCGTGCGACGCGGTGCCGTCGTAGGTGATCTGCTCGGCGATCTCGCGCTGGTCGACGTCGATGCCGGCGTAGGCGAGCAGCGACGACATCGTCGCCGGCGAACAGGTCGAGTGGTCCTGCCGCACGAACGGCACCTGCAGCACGTGTCGGCCGCCGCCCTCGGGGTGTTCGTCGAGCCAGCTGGACAGCCGGTCGGTCCACTTGCGCATGCGCGGCCCGGCCTTCTGCATCCACTGCAGCGCCGCGTGCGCATCGCCGAGGCGGCGGTGCACGCGCGCCAGCTGCATGTTGGCGCCGGTCTGCTGGTGGCGGTCGAGCGGCATCTCGGAGATCACCCGTTCGAGGCGCGCGCGGCCGTGCTCGAGCTGGCCGGCCTCGACCAGCGCGTCGGCGTAGAGCAGTTCGAGCGACGGGCACTGGATCGTGGCGCAGGCTTCGTCGAGCGACTGCAGCGCCTCGTCGGTGCGCCGCTTCTGCAGCAGGAACCAGCTCTGCTGCTCGTGCACGAACGCGTTCTCGGTCCAGCGCCGGCGCGCCGACTGGCAGGTCTCGAGCGCGCGTTCGGTGTCGTCCTGCATCCACAGCGTCCAGGCCCGTTCGCGCACCAGGTCGCAGTCCTCGCCGTAGCGTTCGGCGGCGGCGTCGAGCACCTCGTGCGAACGGTCGTAGATGCGCGCGTAGGCGAACACGCGCGCGCGCGCCAGCTCGTGCCAGCGGGCTTCGCCGTCGTCGCGCGGGGCCGGCGCGTCGTCGCGCAGCAGCTGCTCGTAGCACTCGAGCGTGCGGCCGCGGCGCAGCGCGTCGAACAGGCCGCGCGTCCGGCTCCACAGCGCGTCGGGGTGGCGGGTGCGGATCCTGCGACCGAGCCAGTGGCGGCGGGTCTCGAAGCCGAGCCACCAGGCGAGGTCGTGGGCGAGCTGCAGGAACGTCGGGTCGGCCGCGGCGAAGCCCCGTTGGTAGTGCGGCTGCAGCGCGGTCCAGGCATCGACCCTTCGGCCGGCTTCGAACTGCGCGCGGATCGTCGCTGCGGTCTCTTCCCAGTTGGGCTCCAGCTCCATCAGGCGCGCGAACGTAGGCGCGCGCCGGCGGGAGGCAAGCCCGGTGCCCCTAGACCCGCAGCGAGTATTCGAACTGGTTGACGCGCGCGACCGCGTGCCAGAAGTCGTCTTCGACGAAGTGCGGCTCGACCTGGAACGCGCCGTCCTGGCCGGCCTGGCCGGTGCGCACCAGGATCGTGCCGAGCTCGGCGCGCTGGCCGGCGAGGATGTCCGACGTCGTGTGGCCGATCATCCAGCTGCGCTGCAGGTTGAGGTCGAACTCCTGCTGGGCCATCTTGAAGATGCCCGGCCCCGGCTTGCGGAACACGCTCTCCTTCTTGAAGCGGCCCTTGCCCTTGGGGTGGTAGGGGCACGAGTAGATCTTGGCGATCGGGATCTGATCGTCGTGCATGCGCTGCAGGAACGCCTCGCAGAACTTGGTGAACTCGCGTTCGCGATATTTGCCGAACGCGATGTCGGTCCGGCTGGTCGCCACGAAGATCTTGAACTGGCTCGGGTCGATGCGGGTCAGCGCGTCGACGGCGCGGTCGAGGAAGGGGACGGTGCCGTCTTCGGTCAGGCGCGCCTGCTCGACGAGCACGCCGTCGAGTTCGAAGAAGAGGCCCTGCTTGTCGGGGATCTTGGCCATGGGGGAGTCGGTGGTCGGGCGAGGCGGGGGAGCCCGTCGCCACCCATGGCATCGGAAGGACGCGGCCCCGCCTTGAAATCCGGGGAAAAACGCCCTGAAGTCCGGTCATGCCGGCATTTCGGTCGGCCGCTCCCGGCGGAACCGGCTGGCGCTCCCGGATTTGACGCCTAACTTGGGCCGTGTGCGGCAGAAAGGCTGGCCCCGGCCACCGGGTGGGGCGTAGGGCTGGCATAATCCGTGGTCGCCCCCCCGACTCGTCCCTCCAACCCCTTGCCCGATCGTTCCGACAACGAGCTGATGCTCCGTGTCCAGGCTGGTGACCTGGAGGCGTTCGAACTGCTGGTCGTGCGGTTCCAGTCGATGGTCTACGGCCTGGCGATCAGCATGCTGCGCCGGCCGGAGGACGCCGAGGAGGCGGCACAGGACACGTTCCTGAAGCTCTACCGCGCCCGCGGCCAGTTCGACGGCACCCGCAAGCTCGGGCCGTGGTTGCTGCGCATCGCCGGCAACGCCTGCCGCGACCGCCTGCGCCGCCGTCGCGTCGCCGAGCTGCCGACCGCCCGCATGGACGTCGGCGACCGCGACCTGCTCGGCGAGCTGCCGGACCCGCGCTCGGCGCAAGGCGACCAGCTCGCCCCGACCGTGCGCACCGAGCTCGACCAGCTCAGTGACAAGGTGCGCCTGCCGCTGGAGCTCAAGTACCTGCGCGGCAAGACCAACCAGGAGATCGCCAACGCGCTCGGCATCTCGGTCAGCAACGTCAAGGTCCAGATCGCGCGCGGCAAGGACATCCTGCAGAGCCGGCTCGAAGGCCAGGGCGTCACGTTTGGCCGCTCCGCCGAGGTTGGTGGCCGCTCCGCCGAGGCCGGCGGTCGCTCCGCCGAGGCCGGTGGCCGCGCTGCCGAAGGAGGTGGCGCATGAGCCAGGATCCGATGTTCCAGCCGCCGAACCCGGCGGACCTGCGGCGTCGTCCGCCGGCGACCCCGGCCTGCGCGCGGGTGCGGGGCATGCTGCGCGACTACGTCGACGGGGACCTCGGTCCCGGCAAGGCCGGCATCGTCGAGGACCACGTCTCGTCGTGCCGGGCATGCTCGGTCGAGCTGTCGCGGGCCGAGCACGAGACCCTGCGTCTGCGCCAGGCGTTCGCCGAACAGGGCGCCGAGGAGCGCCCGCTGCGCGCCGACTTCGCCAGCCGCGTCGTCGAGCAGCTGGTGCTCACCGAGGGCATGTCGATGACCGAGCTGGGCACCGAATTGGGCCCGTCCGAATTGGTCGACGGCCGTGACGAGATGCGCGGGGACGGCGCCGACGGGAGCACCTTCGACGACGGCAACCCCGACGACGGCAACCCCGACGACGGCGAGGGCAGCTTCCTGCGCCTCGGGCCGGTTGGCATGCTGGTTGCCGGTGCCGCGGTGCTGGCGCTGCTGGTCGCGTCCGTGCAGCTGTTCGGCACGCCGGACGTCGCGCCGAAGAGCGATGCGCGCCTGGTGGTGCTGTCCGCCGACGACACCTTCGATGCGTTCCGTCGCCGCCTGATGGCTGGCGACAGCCTCGGTGAGAACCAGATCCTCTGGGTCGGCCGCGGCGGCACCGCGCTGATCGACTGGCACGATGCGTCGGAGCGGGCCCAGCCTGCGGCGACGCTCGAGGTGATCGACGGCGAACTGCGCCTGAGCGACGGTTCGCCGCTGCTCGACCACGGCAAGCTGTTGATCGAGACCAACCGCGGCGTGTCGATCCCGATGGCCGACGGCAGCGTCGTCGACCTCGGCATCGGCGAGTATTCGATCACGGCGATCCCGTCGGACATGATCGAGGACGCCGCGCACGAGCCGCTCGGTGCGGTCGAGCTGCCCGGCGAACTGCGCATCGAGGTCGAGACCCGCGACGGCCAGCCGGCGCAGATCGTTCGCGCCGACGCGCCGCCGGCGATCGTCGCGATCGGTCGCACCGGCGTCTGTAGCGGTTCGGGCAGCGTCGACGTCTCGTCGGGGCCGGTCGCCGACCTCGGCGGCACGGCGCCGCGCGTGCCGGTGACGCCGCCGGTGCAGGGCGCGCAGGGCGTGCTCGCCGGCTACGTCTTCGGCCCGGGTGGCCAGCCGAGCCACAACACCGAAGTGCTGCTCGCCTATGCGAGCCAGTCGCAGCTGGTCCAGTCGATGGAGATCAGCCAGCAGGACGGCCGCTTCCTGATCGCGAACGGCGAGCGCTGCGAGAGCGACTTCGCGATCGTGATGGCCTTGCCGGCCTCGCAGCTCGGCATGGCCTTCGTGCCGCCGCACCCGGTGGCGCTGCAGTACCACAACGAGTTCGCCTACCTGAAGGAGCACGTCGTCGTGCAGCACACGATGGCGCTGCAGGGCATCGTGCGCGACAACGTCGGCCAGCTCCGGGTCGGTGCCAAGGTGCTGCCGTGCATCATCGACGAGTGGTTCGGCACCGTCATGATGCTGCCGAGCCACGCCACCACGACCAACGGCAACGCGGTGTTCGCGATCGACGAACTGCCGGCGAAGCTGCCGAGGCACCAGCACCTGGCGTTGATGATCTGGCAGAGCAGCCTGGAGCCGACGATCGTGCCGGTGCCCGAGCGCGGCGAAGCCACCGCGACGACGCAGGTGCTGCCGATCACGGTGCAGCAGGTCCGTTCGATCCAGATGCACGAGCTGCCGGTCAGCGCCACGCTGACCGTGCTCGAAGAGGTGCCGGGCATGCCGCTGTCGGCGGCGGCCTCGGTGCACGAGGTCACGTCGGATGCGCAGGGGCGCGTGCTCGGCACCCAGGTCGGTCGCGGTCGCCTGTGGCTGCTGTCGGGCTCGGCGCTGTTCCCGCGCGTGCAGCCGCTGGTGCTCGACCAGCTCAACGGCCTGCCGCGCTACCGCCCGGACGGTCCGCCGGTCGACATCCGGCGTCGCTTCCGCGTGCTGCACAACCTCGACGGCACCAACGTGCGGGTCGCCAACCACTACCGCTACGAGAACATCGAGGTCCAGCCGGTCGAGAACGTGGTGTCGAGCCAGGCGCTGCGCGTCACCGACGGGTTCAACCGCACGCTCGAGGGCTGCGAGGTGTTCGCGGTGTCCCAGTCGATCACGCGGTCGCTGCCGGACGCGCGCTTCCTCGGGCTGACCAACGCCGCGGGCGTGCTGTCGCTCGGCCGCGTCAAGGCGCACGAGGACGTGTTCGTGCTCGGCCCGGCGGGCGAGGTCGCGTGGATCGCGCGTCCGGGCAACCTCGGCGCGACGGTGTCGCTGGTGCTCAAGGAGCCGGGCCGCGTGCTCGTCGACGAGCAGCTGCGCCCGGACTCGGCCGATCCGGTGCGTCGCCGCGCGCTGGTGTTCCGTCGCGACGCCAACGAGGTGCTCAGCGGCATGCGTCCGGTCGCGGTGCGCTTCGCCGGGGACGACAACGACTGGGAGGTCGGCGGGATCCCGCCGGGGCACTACTGGGTCGAACTCGACCAGCAGGTGTTCGAGGTCGAGGTGCCGTCGAAGGGCTTCGTGCGGCTGCAGCCGGACTGAGCCGCGGCCCGACCCCAGCTGACGGAAGCATCGTCGACGCCCGCATCGTCGACAGGCGCATCGTGACGGGCGCGCCGCCGACCGCCGCGCCGCCGCCGGAACCGCCGGCGCCCGGGTGGACACCCGGCACCGGGCGCCTAAGCTCCGCCGCATGCGAGCCCTCGCGTCCGTCTCCCTCCTCGCGCTCGTCGCCGGTGACCTGTGCGCCCAGCGCGGCGACCGGCCCGGTGAGAAGCAGGTGATGCTGCCCGATTCGGTGGACGTGCCGCCGGCGATCGTGCGCACGCCGGCGGAGGAGCGCGCGACGTTCCACCTGCCGAAGGGCTACGAGGTGCAGCTGTTCGCCAGCGAGCCGATGGTCCAGGATCCGGTGCTCGCGACCTGGGACGGAGACGGCCGCATGTGGGTGTGCGAGTTCACCAGCTACATGAAGGACATCGTCGCCACCGACGAGGCCGAGCCGAGCGGCCGAATCGTGGTGCTGCACGACGACGACGGCGACGGCGCGGCGGACCGTTGGACCGTGTTCGCCAAGGACCTGGTGCTGCCGCGCGCGGTGCTGCCGATGCGCGGCGGCGCGCTGGTGATCACCCCGCCCAACCTCGTCTGGATGCCGGACGCCGATGGCGACCTGGTCGCCGACGGACCGCAGCAGGTGATCATGGGCGGCTTCGAGGCCGGCACCGGCAACCCCGAGCACTCGGGCAACGGCCTGACCTGGGAACTCGACCACCGCATCCACCTGTGCAACGACAAGCGGCTGCTGCGCTGGACCGGCGTCGGCACGTTCGAGCTCGAACGCGGCAACGGCGGTGGCCAGTGGGGCCTCGCGATGGACGATCGCGGCCGCTTCTACTTCAACTACAACTCCGACTGGCTGCGCGTCGACCTGGTGCCGAACCACTACGGCGCACCCGCGGCCGACCTCGGTGGCCTGCCGGGCCTCAACCACCGGGCGGTCTCCGACCAGAGCACCTGGCCCGCGCGCATCACGCCCGGCGTCAACCGCGGCTACCGCAAGGGCGTGCTGCGCGACTACAAGCTCGCGCGAACGACCGGCGTGTGCTCGCCGTGTGCCTACCGCGGCACGCTGCTGCCGTGCGACGGCGACGTGTTCGTCTGCGAACCGTGCGGCAACCTGGTGCGCCGGTTCGTGATGCGCGACGGGGACGCGCGCATGGGCGGCGACAACGCCTATGCGGCGGTGCAGGACGAGTTCCTGACCTCGACCGACGAGCGCTTCCGGCCGGTCGGCCTGAGCAACGGCCCCGACGGTGCGCTGTACGTCGTCGACATGTACCGCGGTGTCATCCAGCACCGCAACTACGTGACGTCGTTCCTGCGCCACCAGGTCGAGAAGCGCGGCCTCGAGGACCCGATCCACAAGGGCCGCATCTGGCGCATCGTCCCCAAGGTCGGGCGCGAGGTCGCCGCCGCGCCGAAGCTGTCGCAGGCGGAGCCCGCCGCGGTCGCGGCGGCGCTGGCGCACGACAGCGGCACGGTGCGCGATCAGGCGCTGCAGCACCTGGTGCAGCACGACTTGCAGGCGGCGCTGCCGACGGTGCGGTCGCTGCTGACGCACGAACGCGCCGCCGTGCGCATCGCGGCGCTGTCGGCCGTACAGGGGCTCGGGGCGTGGACCGATTCGGAGGTGCGGCGGTTCGTGCGCGACCCGGACGCGGGCGTGCGCTGCTTTACGTGGCAGCACGCCGGCTCGGCGCTGGCGCGCCACGACAACCACGTCTGGACCGCGGTCGAGCAGCTCGATGCCGGCACCGCAGCCAATGTGCGCTGGCACGCAGCGCTGGCGGTCGGCGACGCCCTGCGCCACGACGACCTCGACCCCGAACGCGCCGAGCCGCGCGCGTTGCGGCGGCTGTCGCGGTTCGTGCTCGACGACCCCGGGGACGCCGTGCTGCGCGGCTGCGTCGCGACCGCGGCGCACCCGCACCTCGGCGACGTGCTCGCCGCGCTCGCGGCTGCGGACGCCAGCAACAAGGAGCTGCGCGCGGCGATCGTCGACCTGTCCCGGCGGGCCATGCGCAGCCGCGATCGCGACACCCAGCGGCACGTGCTGGCCGTGGCCGGCGAGGTCGCCACCGACAACGCCCGCGGTGCGCTGCTGCAGGGCTTCGCCGCGGCGCTGCCGAAGGGCAACCATCGCGTCGGCTGGCTCGACCTCGGCGAGGCGCCGAGTCAGCTGGCGGCGCTCGGCACCAGCGCCGACCAGCGCATCCGCCGCCACGCCCAGGCGCTGCTCGGCGCGGTGCGCGTCGGCGGGGCCGCCGCGCCCGGTGCCGTCACCAGCCTGACCGACGCCGAGAAGGCGATGGTGCAGAAGGGCTCGGTCGTGTTCCGCGGCGCGTGCGCGGCTTGCCACCAGCTCGACGGCTCCGGCCAGCAGGGGCTGGCGCCGCCGCTGCGCGACTCCGAGTGGGTCACCGGGCCGTCCGAGCGGCTGGTCCGGATCGCGCTGCACGGCGTTCGCGGCCCGATCGAGGTCGACGGCACCAGGTGGGACCTCGAGATGCCGGGCCAGGGCCACCTGAGCGACCAGGAACTGGCGCAGGTGCTCAGCTACCTGCGTCGCGCGTTCGGCCACCAGGCCTCGTGCATCTCGCCCAAGCAGGTCCAGCAGGAGCGCCGGCGGACCAACAAGCGGGCCTCGGCCTGGACGGCGGCGGAACTGCTCGGCAAGAAGTAGCCGGCGCGCTACCGTGCCGGGCATGACCTCGTTCGATCCCGTCAAGGAAGACCGCTTCACGTTCGGCCTGTGGACCGTCGGCAACCCCGGCCGCGATCCGTTCGGCGAGCCGGTGCGGCCGCGCATCGACCCCAACGCCATCGTGCGCGGCCTGGCCGAGTGCGGCGCCTACGGCGTCAACCTGCACGACAACGACCTGGTGCCGTTCGGCGCGTCGGCGAGCGAGCACGACCGGATCGTCAACGAGTTCAAGGCGGCCCTCGCGGACACCGGCATGAAGGTGCCGATGGCGACGACCAACCTGTTCTCGCACCCGGTGTTCAAGGACGGCGCGTTCACGTCGAACGACCCGAAGGTGCGCGCGTTCGCGCTGGCCAAGACGATGCGTGCGATGGACCTCGGCGCCGACCTCGGCGCGAAGATCTTCGTGTTCTGGGGCGGCCGCGAAGGGGTCGAGGCCGACGCCTGCCGCGACCCGCGCGACGCATGGAACCGGATGCGCGACGCGATGGACTTCTTGTGCGAGTACTCGAAGGAGCAGGACTACGGCATGAAGTTCGCGCTCGAGGCCAAGCCCAACGAGCCGCGCGGCGACCTCTACCTGCCGACCACCGGCCACATGCTGCACTTCATCTCGACGCTGCAGAACGAGGAGATGGTCGGCGTCAATCCCGAGGTCGCGCACGAGGTGATGGCCGGCCTGTCGTTCGCGCACAACGTCGCCGAGGCGCTGGCCTGCGACAAGCTGTTCCACATCGACCTCAACGGCCAGAAGATCGGCCGCTACGACCAGGACCTGCGCTTTGGCAGCGAGGACCAGAAGGGCGCGTTCCTGCTGGTGCGCCTGCTCGAGGGCACGCTGGGTGGCGCGCCGTACACCGGCCCGCTGCACTTCGACGCGCACGCCTACCGCAGCGAGGACCAGGACGGTGTCTGGGAGTTCGCGCGCGGCTGCATGCGTACCTACAAGATCCTCAAGCACAAGGCGGAGGCGTTCGACGCCGACCCGGAGGTCAAGGAGATCATCGCCGAGCAGAAGGACGGCGCGATCGATCCGCTGCTGACCGGCGGCTACAGCAAGGACAAGGCGGCGGCCCTGAAGGCGCTCGACATCGACGCCGACGAGGTCAGCAAGCGCGGCCTCCGCTACGAACGCCTCGACCAGCTGCTGGTCGAGCACCTGCTCGGCGTGCGCGGCTGATCGAGAACGGCATGAGCAGGTCCCTGTATCTCGGCTTCGACGTCGGCACCCAGAGCGTCAAGGCGCTGGTCGTCGACGCGGAGCGCCAGCAGGTCGTCGCGCGCCGGAGCCAGGCGCTGGCGTTGATCGACGGGCTCGGCGACGGCCACATGGAGCAGCACCCGCGCGACTGGATCGACGCGGTGGTCGCGACCGGTCGGGCGGTGCTCGGTGACGTCGATGCGTCGCGTATCGCGGCGATCGGCGTGTCCGGACAACAGCACGGCTGCGTCGTGCTGGACGCGGACGACCGGGTCGTGCGGCCGGCCAAGCTCTGGTGCGACACGGCGACCGCGGACGAAGCCCGGCAGCTCGGCGAGGCGCTCGGTCGCGCGGTGCCGACCGGCTTCACCGCCAGCAAGCTGTCGTGGCTGAAGCGGCACGAGCCGGACAACTGGCGCCGCGTCCGTCGCGTGCTGCTGCCGCACGACTACGTCAACTTCTGGCTGACCGGTCGGTTCGTGATGGAGTGCGGCGACGCGTCGGGCAGCGGCTGGTTCGACCCCGCGGCGCGCGCGTTCGACGCCAGGGCGATGTCGGCGATCGACCCTTCGCTCGCGCAGATGATGCCCGAACTGGTCGATGCGCACGCGCTGGTCGGTGAGGTGCAGGCCTCGGCCCAGGACGCGCTCGGCCTGCCGGCAGGCGTGCAGGTGGCGGCCGGCGGCGGCGACAACATGATGTCGGCGATCGGCAGCGGCGCGACCCGCGACGGCGTCGTCGTCGTCAGCCTAGGCACCTCGGGCACGATCTTCACGCGCACGGGCCACGCCGTCGTCGATCCCGACGGGCTGATCGCGCCGTTCTGCAGCAGCGACGGCGGCTGGATGCCGCTGCTGTGCGTGATGAACCTGACCGGCGTCAGCGAAGAGGTGAAGGCGCTGACCGGCATGGAGCACGACCGCCTGACCGCCGCCGCGGCGCAGGTCGCGCCCGGCTGCGACGGGATCACGTGGCTGCCGTTCTTGATGGGGGAGCGCGTGCCCGACCTGCCGAACGCCACCGGCACCCTGCTCGGCATGCGGCCCGGCACGCTGCGGCCGGGCCATCTCTACCGCGCCGCGCTCGAAGGCACCTCGCTCAACCTCGGCCTCGGCTTCGAACGGCTGCAGGCGCTCGGCGTGCAGGTCGACGAGGTGCGGTTGACCGGCGGCGCCGCCAACAACGGCCTGTGGCGCCAGATCCTGGCCAACGTGTTCGGCGCGACGGTGCGGGTGCTGGTCGAGACCGAGTCCGCCGCGCTCGGCGGGGCGCTGCAGGCGCTGTGGGCGGTTCGGCGCCGCGACGGCGACGACGTGTCGTCGGACGACGTGGCGCGGCCGTTCGTGCGGCTCGGCGAGGCGACTGAGCCGGACGGCGATGCGGCGACCTACCGCGCGCTGCTGGCCGACTACCGCGCTGCCGTCGCGCGGATCTACGGCGCCTGAGCGGCGCTCAGTTCCAGTCCGCGAACAGCAGCAGCACGCGACTCGGCACGAACAGCAGGCCGTCGACGAACACGGCGACCGGCGTCAACGCGACCTGGCCGAGACGCTTGCCGACGCCGACCTCGGGGGTGCGGTAGTGACGGCGCGATTCGTGCACGCGTGCTGGAACCGCGGGCAGGTCGGCGAGCGCGTCCGGGTCGGCGAAGGCCGCCTGGTCGGCCGCGGCAGGGTGCTCGACGAAGTTGGTGCGGAAGCTGGCGTGGCCGCGGCGCCAGTCCGTCATGCCGACGAGCCACAGGTCGGTCGGCGTCGTGCGCACGTAGTCGGTGCGGTCGCCGTCGACGACGCGCAGGTAGACGGTCCACGGCGCGTAGATCTCGGTCCTGGCCGTGAACGGCACGTTTTGGCCGCGCCGGTCGGGCGAACGGTCCTGCGGGGCGGGGTCGCCGTCCTCGTCCACGATCACGAACGACGCGACCCGCGCGTCGGCAGTGCTGTGCTCCGTCCAGGCGTCGCCCGGCATGCTGGCCACGAGCGGGCCCAGCTGCCACAGGGCCAGCTCCAGGCCGTGGTGCTGTGCGCCGTCCTGCTGCAGCGCACGCAGCGCCTGCGGCGGCACGTCCTTGGCTTGCAGCACCGTGCGCCATCCCGGCAGCCAGCGCCCCTCGATGCTGATCCGGCCGCGGTAGCGCGGGGCGCCGTCGTCGATCTGCGTCGTGCTCAGCCAGACCTCGGTCGACGTCGCCTCGAAGGACCGGTCGCGCTGCAGCAGCGCGACCGCCTCCTCGCCGTAGATCAGGTGCGGGTGGCATCGGACCGCGCGATCGCCGGTGAGGTAGACGAACGTGCCGTCGGCGTCGGGGTGCACCTGCGCCTGCACGTGGATGTCGTCCTTGTCGGCGAGTTCGTAGCGGCCCTCGTCCAGCTCCCAGAGCTTGGACGTGGCGCAGCCGGGGCCGGTGGCGATGCCGAGCAGCAGCGTCGCGGTGATCGAGATGGTCGCGGTGCGTCGAGCCTTCATGCCGTGCATCATCGTCGGGCGGGCTCGCCATGTGCAGGCAATGAGAGATGGTGTGTCGTTAAGCGGTGCGAATCGACGGGCGGGCCTGCTCGGCGGCGCGGTCACCTCGACGCAGATCTGGTCGCCCGTAGCACCGGTGCTCGGCGGCAACCTGACGTTCGCGTTCCAGCTGCAGTGAGCTTGGGTAGCCGTTCGCGGGCGCGCCGAAGTTCGGGGTCTCCGTCGCCTGCACGTCGACTATGTTGCTGGCCTGCAATCCCCGAGTCGACGGCAACGCACGAGGCATGGTCATGGTGGAGCTGGACAGAACCGAAGCACGGATCGTCGGAGTCCTGATCGAGAAGCAGCGCACGGTCCCGGACAGCTACCCGATGACCGAGAACGCGCTGGTCCACGGCTGCAACCAGAAGAGCAACCGGGATCCGGTGATGGACCTGCAGCAGTTCGAGGTGGCCGGCGCGTGCATGGCGCTGCACCAGCGCGAGGTGATCGCGCGGGTGGAGGGCGGCGGGCGCGCGGCGAAGTTCCGCCACAAGCTCGACGAGCTGTTGCACGTCGGCGACGACGCGCTCGCGGTGCTGTGCGAACTGCTGGTTCGCGGCCCCCAGGCGCCCGGCGCGCTCAAGCCGCGGGTCGCACGGATGGGGTTCCACGGCTCGCCGGCGCAGATCGAAGACGTGCTGCGCAGCCTGGCCGAACGTTCGCCGCCGCTGGTCGAGCTACAGCCGAAGCGCCCGCGAGAACGCGACCAGCGCTGGGCGCACCTGCTCGGCCCCGGCAACGTCGCCCTCGCACCGGAGGTTGGCGATGCGAGTGAGCCGAAAGACCAACCAACGGCGCACGCACCCGCCCCGAGCCTGCCGACCACGACCGACGACACCGTCGCCGAACGCCTGGCCGCCCTCGAAGCGCGCGTCGACGAACTCGAGCGCCGCCTCGAAGGCCTCTAGCCACCGGCACCGTTCCCCAACTGCCCCAACATGAACCCGGTTCGGTATGCGGCCCCAAACGCCGCATACTGAACCGGGTTCATGTTGGGGCGGTTGGGGGCGCAGGTGGAACGCGGTTCGGTATGGGGTGGTCAGCGGGGGTGGCGCAGGTTGGTGGCCTGGGTCTGGCACCAGGTGGCGTCGCGCCGGCCGTTGGCGATCACGTAGAACTGGTCCAGCAGCAGCGGCTCGTCCTTGCGGATCTTGACGGTGCGGGTGGCGCCGAAGCGGCCGTAGTCGCGCGTCGACCAGGTGGTCTTGCCGCGGTTGGTGGGGCCCTCGACGCGCAGGATCGTAAACGTGCGGTCGCCGTGGTCCTGGATCGCGGCGATCCAGTCGCACCCGGTCCAGACGTCGTTGCCGTGGTGCTCGGCGGACTTCGGTCGCACGTAGGTGACCTTGGTCGCACCGTCCGGCGCGAACGCCTGCGGCGAACGGAACTGCTGGCCGGCGTGCTGCGGGTCGCCGCCGAGCGTCACCTCGTGGCTCGCGGCGCGCAGTTCGTTGCGCAGGTGCAGCGTGTAGGAGTCCTCGTTCTGGGCCAGCATCTGCAGGCCGCGTCGTTCGATGACCACCGGCTCGCCCTCCGGCGTCACCCAGTGCACCTCGCAGACCTGCGCGCCGTCGGCCATGCCGAGCTGGTCCGGCGCGACGAACCGCTCGAACACCTGCAGCTCCTGCTTCGGCATGTGCCAGAAGTCGAACCTGCGGCCGTTCCAGCGGGTCTGGTTCCAGCCGACGAACAGCCCCTTGTGGTGCTGGAACCGGCCGCCGTTGCCCTTGGTCAGCAACGTGCCGTCCAGGGCGCGCACGTGGTGGAACACCTTGCAGGTGTCGTGGTGGTGCTTGGGGTCGTGCTTGCGCCGGAACAGCGTCGTCGCCGGCTTGCCGTCGGCGAACGTCAGGTCCGCGCCCGGCTTCGGCTTCGGCTGCTGCTGCGATGGCTTCGGCTGCGCAGGCCGCGGTGCGGCCTCCTGCGCGACCACTGCGACGGACAGCAGCGCGACGAACGAGAACGACGAGAGGGGGCGTGCCACCAACGCATGGTAGCACCGCGCGCAGCCACCTCTACGCTCTCGGCATGCAACTGGCACTGTACGTGCATCCGTTCGATCTGCGCGCGCTCGACGCCCACGGCGGCCTCGCCCGCCTGCGCGACCTCGGCTTCGGCGAACTGTCGATGGCAACCAGCTACCACGACGGTCGCTGGCTGACGCCGTGGAACCCCGAGCGCCGGGTGCGCTTCCTCGAGGACGGCTGCGTGCACTTCCGTCCCGACGGCGACTACGGCGAACTGCAGCCGGTGCCGTCGAGCGAGGTGCCGACGGACGGCCCGTCGCCGCTGCAGCGGCTGTGTACCGACGCCGGCGAGGCGGGCCTGCAGGTGCGCGCCTGGACGGTGTTCGGCCACAACACGCCGTTCGGCCTGCGCGCGCCGCAGCTGTCGGTCGCCAACGCCCACGGCGACCGCTACCCCTACGCGCTGTGCCCGGCGCAGCCGGCCGTGCGCGCCTACCACACGCAGCTGGTGCGCGAGTTGGCCGCGCACGAAGGTGTCGGCACGATCGAACTCGAAGCCCTCGGCCAGATGGGCATCCAGCACTCGAGCCACCACGACAAGAAGTCGTTCTCGCCCAAGGGGCTGCTCGCGTTCGCGCTGTCGGCGTGCTTCTGCGACGCCTGCATGGTCCTGCACCGCGAGCTCGACCAGGACGGGGAGGCGCACCGCCAGCAGGTGCACGCGTTCGTCGACGCCATGACCACGGACGCGGACGCGATGGCGCCGCCGTCGCCGCCCAACGACGACGCCGCGCTCGACGAAGCCCAGCGCGCCTGGGTCGACGCCGTGATCGCGGTGCGCGCGCGGTCCGTGCAGCGCATGGCCGAGGCGGTGGTCGCCGCGAGCGGCGCCGTCGCCCGCGCCGTGCAGGTTCACCCCGACCGCTGGTTCACCGGCAGCCAGCTGTCGGCGGCGTCGGCGGAGGCGTTCCCCGCGACCGACCAGCGCGTGTTCACGTGCTACGGCGAGAACCCGGAGCAGATCGCCGCACTGATCGAGCACGACGGCGCACGCGCGACGGCCGGTTCGCCGCGTCGGCTGTGCATCTGGCCGAAGGCGCCGCAATTCACCTGTGACGAAGATCTCGTGAAGACCAAGGCGCTGTGCGCCGAGCACGGCATCGACTCGATCGCCGTCTACCATCTCGGCCTTCTGCCGTGGCGAACGGTCGAACGCGTCGCCAAGATACTCGGAGCATGATGCGCCTCTGCTCCGTGTTCGTCTCCGCCGTCCTGTTCGCCGCGACCGTCGCCGCCCAGGACGACTCCCCGCAGCAGCGGCCGCGACTGTGCGTGCTGGTGTCGGTCGACCAGCTGGCCGACTGGGTGTTCGAGCTGGGGCAGCCGTTCTATGCGCCGGACGGCGGCTTCCGGCGGCTGCAGCGCGACGGCGTGCGGTTCGCCAACTGCGCCTACGAGCACGCCTGCACCGAGACCGGGCCCGGCCACGCGACGATCGGAACCGGCGCGCCCGCCAGCCGGCACGGCATCGTCAAGAACCAGTGGTACTCGCGCGCCGACAAGGGCCTCGTCTACTGCGTCGGCGAGCCGGCCGAAGCGCTGCCGGAGCTGCCCGAGGGCAAGGACCGCGGCCCCGGCCGCATGCTGGTGCCGACGCTCGCCGATTCGCTGAAGGCGCACGTGCCTGGCGGCAAGGTCGCGTCGGTCGCGTGGAAGGATCGTTCGGCGATCCTGATGGGCGGGCCGTCGGCCGACGTCTGCGCGTGGTTCGAGAAGTCGACCGGCAACCTGGTCACCAACAAGAACTGGGTCGACGAGACGCCGGCCTGGCTGCTGGCCTTCAACCGTGAGCGCGTCATCGACGGCTGGTTCGGCAAGCCGTGGCAGCGCAGCGGTCCGGACGAGGCCTACCGCGGGCTGGTCGACGATCGTCGCTACGAGTGGCCACACTTCAACAACAGCGGCCAGCGCACGCTGCCGCAGCCGCTGACTGGCGGCCTGACGCAGCCCGGCGCGGCCTACTACAACCAGATCTACGCGTCGCCGTTCGGCAACACGATGGTGCGGCACGCGGCGGCGGCGGCGGTGCGCGGCATGCAGCTCGGCAAGGACGACGCGGCCGACCTGCTGTGCGTCAGCTTCTCGGCGACGGACCTGGTCGGTCACTACTTCGGCCCGGACTCGGTCGAGGCGCGCGACGCCTTGCTGCGGCTCGACGGCGAGCTCGGCGCCCTGTTTGCGATGCTCGACGAAGAGGTCGGCGACGGCCGCTGGACGGTGTTCGTGACCGCGGACCACGGCGTCGGCCCGACGCCCGAACAGGCGCGCAGCAACGGCGTCGCGGCCGGCCGCGGACCGCTCGACACCTGGGTCAAGTCGGCGGTCGAGACGGCGCTCAAGAAGGCGTTCGGGCCGCGGGAAGGCGGCGGCGCCTACGTCGAGCGCGTCAGCGAGAACACCGTCTACCTCGACCGGCTGGCGATCGCGCCGATGCGCGACGCGGCGCTGCGCCTCGCGGCGACCGCGGCGGCCACGGTGCGCGGCGTGATGAGCGCCTACTCGACCGACGAACTGCAAAACGACCACGATCACGCCGATCCGATCCGGCGCGCGCTCGCCAATGCGGTCGTGCCGGGCCGCGCGGGCGAGGTGCAGTTCGTGATCCAGCCATACTGGATCAACGGCACGATCCCGGCTTCGCACGGCAGTCCGCACAGCTACGACCGTGAGGTCGTCGGCTTCGCGATGGGCCTCGGGGTGCCGCGCGGCGAGCACCACGCGCACCCGATCACGCCGGGCTTCGGCGTCAGCCTGTTCGCCAAGCTGCTGCGGATCCCGCGCCCCAGCGCCGCCGACGAACGGGTGCCCGCCGGCTTGCTCGACCTGAAGTAGCCGGGCGCGAGCCGTTCGGTGGGGTTGGTTCGCGGCGAATGTTGGAGGACGAACCAGGTACCGTACGGCAAGGTTCAGGTGGCGACCGGGCGGTGGGATGGGGGCCTGGGGGGTGGTGCACCGGAAGTGCCGGGTGTGGGGGAGCGGTGGGGTCGACTTGGGTCCCGGAACCCGAGATGCATAGACTGATCGAGCAACATCCCCTGCAGCGTGGTGCGCACCCTTCGCGCGACGACGGCATGTGTGCCATGGAGATGGTCGCGTGGCTGGCGGGCGAGGCGCACAGCGACGAGCCCGAGTGCGCGTGCCCGGTGATGGCGGCGCTGGTGCGCGCCTGCAACGACGCGATGACCGACCATGCGCGCAACGTGCACCTGCGGCCGCTGGTGCCGCTGCTGGTCAACTCGCGGCGCACCGCGGCGGTCGAACGCGCGCGCGGCCTGGTCGCGATCGACGGCATGGTGCGCACGCTGCTGCCGTCGTGGCTGGCCCGGCATGGCCGTCACGAGGAGGCGACGCTGCTGCGCGAACTGGCGCCGATCGAACGGCTCGAGGACGTGCGCACGGCGCAGCGCGCGATCGCGACGTTCGCGCGCGACCAGCGGGCCGCCCGCTGGGTGCTCGACCGCGCGCTCGAGGGCGTGCCGGCGCCGCGCTACGTCGCCGGCGTCGTGCAGGTCGCGCGCGCCCTCAACGACGGCGCCAGCTGGGCGGAGATGGCGACGCTCGCCGAGCGCATGGTCGCGGCGCGCGTCGGGGTCGGCCCGTCGTTCGCGTTCGAGTAGTTCGCGAGCCCGCCGCGGATGCGTTTGGGCGCATCCACCCGGTCAGGCAAGAGCAGACGGGGGAGACAGGTCGGGCGAGACCCGCAGTCGAGAAAAACGGCCCCGATCTGGCACCGCAGCGGCGGATCTGGCGCAAGGTCTCGCGTCGTCGCCCCTGCGACGCCCGGACCCCGACTTCCCACCCGATCCATGATCCGTTCCCTAGCCGTTCTCAGCTCCTCCTGCCTCCTGACCCTGCAGGCTGCCGCCCAGGTCGCGGTGCCCGCGCACGCGCCGCTCGCCGAGGGCCACAGCTCGACCTCGATGCCGTTCGGCCGGCCGGGCTTCCACACCCAGATCGTCATCGACGCGAGCGCGGTCGCGACCAACGGCGCGGTGCTGACCGGTCTGCGGCTGCGCGGCGACCGGCCGTCGGCGCCGCTCGCGGCGACCTCGGTGCCCAACGTCACGGTCACGCTGAGCCACACCTCGGCCGCGCCCGGCACGATGAGCGACACGTTCGCCAACAACGTGACCAGCGCGGGCACGGTCGTGTTCCAGGGCACGGTGCAGCTGCCGGCCGTGCCGGAGAGCTATGCCGGGCCGCTCGGCTGGGACATCCAGGTGCCGGTCAACTCCTTCACCTTCAACGCATCGCTGGGCAACCTGCTGATCGACATCGTCGGCAACAACGCCGCCGGCCAGTCGGCCAGCTACTACCTCGACGCCGAACGTCCCGGCGGTTCGGCGACCAGCTTCGGCGACGGCCCGCCGCTGTCGAACTTCGACTACCCGTACGTGCTGGCGACGGTGGCCGGCGGGGCCGATCCGCTGCAGTTCGTGCCCGGCAGCACCATCGACCTGATCGTCTCGACGTCGTTCTCGCAGCCGCCGGGCGTGATGGCGCTCGGCACCACCGGCCTGAACGTGCCGATCGACCTCGGCCTGATCGGCGCGCCCGGCAACGAGGCCTACGTCGACCCGATCCTGTTCACGACGCTGCAGTGGCAGGGCAGCTTCATCGGCTGGAACGGCATCGCGTCGGTCGCCGTGCCCAACCAGCCGGCGCTGGTCGGCACCGTGCTCTACGGCCAGGGCGTGCTGCTCGACGCGCCGTCGAACGCGCTCGGCCTGATCACGACCGAGGCCGTCGAGGTCCGCCTCGGCGACGCGTCGCCGCTGCTGAGCCAGCAGCTGGACGCGTCGGATCCGGCCGCGGCGACCGGCACGCTGCTCGACTTCGGCTTCGGCCAGCCGATCTACGGTGCGGTGCCGGTGCTGCTCGAAGGCACGTTCTTCTAGCGGTTGCGATGCTCGCGTCGCCGCCGCCGTCCGCGAGGCCACGATGCAGCGCCCGGCCGCGTATCATGGCGCGGCCCGTGCCTGCATCCGACGAACCTCCGCAGCTGACCCGGCTGCTGCACCGCGCCGCGAGCGGCGAGCTCGACGCCGCCGACCAGGCGCTGCCGCTGGTCTACCGCGAGCTGCGCGCGATCGCGCAGCAGCGCATGGCGGGCGAACGGCGCGACCACACGCTGCAGGCGACGGCGCTGGTGCACGAGGCGTGGCTGCGGCTGATCTCGTCCGACCAGGCGCGCTTCGAGGATCGCGCGTCGTTCTACCGCGCGGCGGCCAACGCGATGCGCTACGTGCTGGTCGACCACGCCCGCCGTCGCCACCGGCTCAAGCGCGGCGGCGACCGCCAGCGGGCTGCCGATACGGTCGCCGAACTGGTCGCGCCGCGGCCGGACCTCGAAGATCCGACCACGTTCCTGCAGCTCGACGAGGCGATCGACGCGCTCGAGCACGAGGACCCGCGCGCCGCCGGCATCGTGCGGCTGCGCTTCTTCGCGGGGCTCGGCGTCGACGAGACCGCGGCCGCGATGGGGCTGTCGCGGCGAACGGTGCTGCGCGAATGGGCGTTTGCGCGGGCGCGGCTGTTCGCGGCGCTCGGTGGTGGGGACGTCGATGGTTGAGGCGCGACGCCCGGAGCTGCCCGCCGACGATCCGCGGGTCAAGCACCTGTTCGCGGTCGCGCTGGACCTCTCGGCTGACGAGCGGGAGCGATTCGTATCGCGTTCGTGCGGCGACGACCGCGAGCTGCGCGGTTGCCTCGAACGGCTGCTGCGCGCCCACGAGCAGGCCGGCGACTTCCTGGCGCACCCCGCGGCGCTGGTCGAGCAGGCGGCTTCGGCGGGTGACGGCGATGGCCCGATCGGTGACCGGCTGCTCGACGACGGCCTGCAGCCCGGCGACCGCGTCGGCCCGTGCGAGCTGGTCGAGCGCATCGCCACCGGTGGCTTCGGGTCGGTCTGGCGCGCGCGGCAGCTGCAGCCGGTCGAACGGCCGGTCGCGCTCAAGTTGCTACGGCGCCGAGGTGAGGCTGCGGCGGCAGAACTGCGCGCCGAACGCCAGACGCTGGCGCGCATGCAGCACCCGGGCATCGCGAGCATGTTCGACGCCGGCGTCGAGCACGGCCGGCCGTGGCTGACGATGGAGCTGGTCGACGGCGAGCCGATCACCACCTGGTGCCAGCGGCAGGCGCTGCCGCTGGCCGCGCGCCTGGAGCTGTTCGCGCAGCTGGGTGCGGCGCTGCAGCACGCGCACGCCAAGGGCGTCGTGCACCTCGACCTGAAGCCGGCCAACGTGCTGGTGACCGAGCGCGAGGGCATCGCCGCGCCGGTGGTGATCGACTTCGGCATCGCGCGCGACCTGTCGCGGTGTGGGGCGCGCGCCGAGCACGAAAGCCGCGCCGGCGGCACCGCCGGCTACATGAGCCCGGAGCAGGCGCTCGGCCAGGCTGCCGCCCCGGACGCGCGCAGCGACATCTATTCGCTCGGCGTGTTGCTGCGCGAACTCGCCGACCAGCACCACGATCGTGCGGGCCAGCCGGCCTCGGCCGCGCTGCCGCGCGAGCTCGCTTGGATCGTGCAGCGCGCAACCGCCAGCGAGCCGGCGCAGCGCTACCAGGCCGTGGCGGCGCTGCTCGACGACGTGCGACGGCTGCAGGCGCACGAACCGGTCACGGCCGGGCCCGACACGTTCGGCTACCGGGTGCACTGCTTCGCACGGCGGCACCGCACCTTCGCGGTGGCGGCGGCGTCGGTGGTGCTGGCACTCGCGCTCGGCGTCACCGTTGCGGCCAACGGCTGGTGGCGCGCGGCGGCGGCCGAGCAGGCGGCGCGCGACGACCAGCAGCGCGCCGAGCTCGCCTCGCAGCGCGCCCACCGGGCGCTCGACCTGCTCGACGAACTCTGGTCGCGCGCCGATCCGAGCCGGCTCGGCCAGGCCGACTACCCGGCGAGCCGGCTGCTGGCCGACAGCCTGCGCGGCGTGCCGGCGCGGCTCGGCGAGGAGCCGCAGATCGAACTGCGCGTGCGCCGCACGATGACCGGACTGCAGCGCTTCCTCGGCGAACTCGACGACGCCGGGGTGCACGCCGACCGCGCCGTCGCGCTGGCGCGGCAGCTCGACGACCCCGACGAACTGGCGCGGGCGCTGACCCAGCGCGCGATGGTGGCGGTGACCCGTGGCGACGTCGACGCGGCCGAAGCCGACGTGCGCGAGGCGCGCGCGCTGGCGCCGCGGGTCGGCCAGCGGCAGCGGCTCGAGGCGATGGCCGACACGCTGCTGGCCGACTGCGCGCAGCGGCGCGGCGAGCTCGAACGCGCGCTCGAGCTGCTGCAGCGCGCGCACCAGGTCCGGGTCCGCCTCGGCGAGCCGGCGGCGATCGCGCACGCCCTGCTGCGCATCGCCAACCTCTACGGCGCGGTGGGGCGAGTGGATCCGGCGCTGCTGGCGGTCGCCGAGGCGATCGCGCTGCAGGGCGAACTCGGCGAGGACCATCCCGACGTGCTGTCGGCGCTGCAGCACCGGGCGTTCCTGCTGCAGCATCGCGGCGACCTGGAGGGCGCGGAGGTGGCGTTCCGCGACAGCCTCGCGCGGCGCCTGCGCGTCTACGGCGAGCACCATCACCACGTCGCGTGGGCGCGCGCGGACCTCGCCTGGCTGCTGCACCAGCGCGAGCAGCACGACGAGGCCGCCCGACTGCTGCGGGGCGCCTCGGCGACGCTGCTGCAGCGCCTCGGCGAACGCCACCGCCTGGTCCACGAGGCCCGCCAGCGGCTGGGCACGGTGCTCGCACGCCTCGGACGGATCGACGAGGGCGAGACGGTGCTCGCGGCCGCGGTCGCCGGCATGCGCGCGGCACCCGAACGCGACCACGCCGGCCTCGTCAACGCGCTCGGCAACCTGGCCGGGGTGCACTGGCAGCAGGGCCGCCGCGACGACGCGATCCGCGGCCAGCGCGAGGCGCTGGAGCTGGCGCGCGGCAGCCTGCCCGACGACCACTTCGTGTGCACGGTCGGCATGACCAACCTGGCCTGGATGGTCGAACAGCACGGTGATCCCGACGAAGCGGTCGACCTGCTGCGCGAGGCGTTCCTGCGGGCGCGCACCGCGGGCCGCGTCGGCGAAGCGGAGCTCGAGCGCGCGCGGCTCGACGCGCTGCTGCGCCGCCTGGGCCGCGACGCCGAGGCCGACGCGCTCGACCGCCGCTGAACCGGGCCCCGCCGCGGTTCAGCCGAACGGCCCCGAACGCCGATGGGTGCGGCATGTCCGCTGCGTTGCGTTGGCTCGGGGTGCCGGGAGCGATGGTCGTGTTGACCGGCGTGCTGTCGCTCGAAGGCGGCAGTCGCACCGCGACGCCGCAGGCGGATCCGCCGGTGGTCGCGACGCCCGCGCCGCGGGTTCCGGACCTGGTCGTCGCGCGCGACGCCAGCGGCCGTCGGCAGCTGCTGCCGTTCGGTGGCTTCGCGCAGCAGGCGCTGGTGCTCGAGCTGCCCGCGCACTGCGCCGGCCGGCGCGCCACCGTGCGCCTGTTCCGCCGGCGCGGGGAGGTCCGCGACCCGCGGCCGTGGATCGAAGCGCATCCGACGGTGCGCGCCGACGGCACCGTGCCGATGGCCGGGGTCGTCGCCGGCGCCTACGACGTCGAGGTCGAGCTTCAGGGCGTCGGCACGTTCGCGGCGACGTCGGCGCGTTCGCCGGGCTCGGTGTCGGTGTCGGGGGCGGCCGCGCGGCCGTCGGCGGGCGCAGCGCCGCCGCGCTGAACCGGGCCGATGTGGCGCGTTGCATGCGTCCGGCTGGCGCCGCAACGCGTAGGATCGGGGCGTGAAGCCGTGCTCGTTGGTGTTGTTCTCGCTGCTGGTCGGCGCCGTCTGCGCGCAGCAGGATCCTGCGCGGCTCGATGCCGCGCGCATCACGTCCGGTGCCTTTCGGACCGAGCGCTTCGGGCCGGCACGGTGGCTCGACGGAGCACACTACGCGACCCTGGAGCAGAAGCAGGGAACTGGCGTGCTCGAGCTGGTCCGCTACCAGGCGGTGTCGGGCGAACGCGACGTCATCGTGTCGGCGGCGATGCTGTGGGTGCCCGGTGAGGGCCGCGCCCTGACCATCGAGGACTACACGTTCTCGCCGGACGGCAGCTGGCTGATGGTGTTCACCGACAGCGAACGCGTCTGGCGGCGCAACACGCGCGGCGAGTACTACGTGCTGCCGCTCGACGGCAGCAAGGCGCCGCGTCGGCTCGGCGGCCGGCAACCGAAGTCGTCGCTGATGTTCGCCAAGTTCTCACCCGACGGCAGCAAGGTCGGCTACGTGTCGAAGCACGACCTGTTCGTCGAAGGGGTGGTCGAGGGCCAGCAGCGGCGGCTGACCGACAACGGCTCGAAGACCGTCATCAACGGCACGTTCGACTGGGTCTACGAGGAGGAGTTCGACTGCCGCGACGGCTTCCGCTGGAGCCCGGACGGCCGGCACGTCGCCTACTGGCAGCTCGACTGCAGCGGCGTCGGCGAGTTCTACATGGTCGACAACCTGAGCGACCGCTACGCGCAGCTGGTGCCGGTGCAGTACCCGAAGGCCGGCACCACCAACTCGTCGTGCCGCGTCGGCGTGATCCCGGCCAGCGGCGGCGAGACCGTCTGGATGCAGACGCCGGGGGAGCCGCGGGAGACCTACGTGCCGCGCATGCAGTGGCACCCGCTCGGCAAGGAGCTGATGGTGCAGTGGCTGCCGCGGCAGCAGAACCACCTGGTCGTCTACGGTTGCGACGTGCAGACCGGCAAGCTGCGCCTGGTGCACGAGGAGCGCGATGCGGCCTACGTCGACGTGCGCGAGGACTTCGCCTGGACCAAGGACGGGGCCGCGTTTTTCTGGACCAGCGACGTCGCGTTCCAGCAGCCGGGGCAGAAGGCGTGGCGGCAGGCGGGCACGGTCGCGTGGCAGAACAACGGCTTCGTCAAGAACCTGACCTGGACCGAGGGCTACGACGTGATGGCGGTCGAGCACGCCGATCTCGACGGCGGCCGGCTCCTGGTCAGCCACAGCGACGGCAACGCGACCGCGAAGTACCTGTTCGAGGACGGCTCCGGCCGCGCGCCGCGGCGGCTGACGCCGAAGGACCAGCCCGGCTGGCACGACTACCAGATCAGCAGCGACGGCTCGCTCGCGATCCACACGTTCTCGTCGTTCGACCGGCCGCCGGTGATCGACCTGGTGCGGTTGCCTTCGCACGAACGCGTGCGGGTGCTGGTCGACAACCAGCGGCTCTCGGACCGCTACGCGAAGGTTCAGAAGGGCGACAACGGCTTCTTCCAGGTCACGACCGCCGACGGCCACACGCTCGACGGCTGGGTCATGTATCCGCCCGACTTCGACGCCGAGAAGAAGTGGCCGGTGCTGTTCCACGTCTACGGGGAGCCTTGGAGCCAGACCGTCAAGGACACGTGGTCGCTCGGCCACCACCTGTTCCATCGCTGGATGACGCAGCAGGGCTACGTGGTGATGTCGGTCGACGCGCGCGGCACGCCGGCGCCCAAGGGGCGCGACTGGCGCAAGGCGCTCTACCAGAACATCGGCGTCGTCAGCTCGCACGACTGGAACCAGGCGGTCACGGCGCTGCTGGCGCGGCACGCCTGGATGGACCCCGAACGGCTGGCGATCTGGGGTTGGTCGGGCGGCGGCGCGATGACGCTCAACATGCTGTTCCGCTACCCCGACCTGTTCGCGGCCGGCATGTCGGTCGCGCCGGTGACGCACATCGGGCTCTACGACACGATCTACCAGGAGCGCTACTGCGGCGATCCGCGGCAGGTGCCCGAGGTCTACGAACGCTGCTCGCCGATCAACTTCGCGCAGAACCTGAAGGGCCGGCTGCTGCTGGTGCACGGCACCGGGGACGACAACGTGCACTTCCAGAACAGCGAACGGCTGTTCGACCGGCTGGTCGCGCACGGCAAGCTGTTCGAGTACCTGGCCTACCCCAACCGGTCGCACTCGATCCACGAACGTGCGGGCACGCGCGCGCACCTCTACGGCTCGCTGGCCGACTTCCTGCGTCGGCGGGTCGCGGCCGGCGGGCGCTGACTCAGCGCGGCGCGCCGTCCTTGTGCGACGCGGCCTCGACGACGTTCGGCCCGGCGGCCGGCGTGCCTTCCGGCTGGTCGCGTGGCTCCGTCGCCTCCGGCACCTTGACGTAGCCGAGCACGAAGCGACCCTTCGGGTGCGACTCGCGGAAGCGACGCAGGCCCGGGAACCAGCAGTTGAGGAACTTGAGGCCGTCGGGCAGCCGCGCGGTGCCGTCGAACGCGCCTTCGTTGGTCCAGCCTTCGTTCTGGATCCGGTGGATGGCGCACATCATCACCGAGCGGCCTTCGCCGTGCTGGCAGTGCACCAGCACCGGCCGCGGCGCGCGGTCCATCGCCGCCAGGAACGCGGCGACCGATTCGCTGGTCGGGTGCGTCTCGGTCGGCAGGTGGATGTGGCACAGGCCCGCGTCGGCGACCGCTGCGGCGTTGGCGGCGACCTCGCCCGGGTGGTCGTCGCGCAGGTCGATGACCGTGCGGATGCCGTGGTCCCGGCAGACGTCGACGAGTTCGTCGGGGGCGAACGCCGCCGACTGGTAGACCGTGCCGGGGGTGATCGTCGCCAGCCGGCTGTCGCAGACGCACCACTTCACGTAGCAGGCGGCGGCGAGCAGCACCGGCGCGAGAACGGCCACCAGCGCGACCTTCAGGAGCCTACGGAGCCACGTGCGTCGCATGGCCACAGCATGCCGGCCGAGGTCCGGATGGTGGGAACCGGAAATGAAGATTGTCGCCTCAGCGACCGACGCGGAAGCACACGAAGCCGGGCTTCAGGCCGTCGGCGGAGCGCGCCGCGAGCGCGTCGAGCCAGTCACCGCGCTCGAGCCCCTGGCGGAAGAACTTCAGCCACGCCTTGCGCGAGTAGAACGAACGGAACCCGGTGACGCGTTCGATCGCGACGCCGTGCGCCGTCGCGGCGGCCTCGATGCGGGCCGCGTCGGCGTCGAGCGCGAACACGTAGCCGTCGAAGGCGGCCAGCCGCGGGCCGAGCCCGGCGTCGTCGCCGGCCATCTGGGGCACGCTGCGGCCGAGCCGCATCGACAGCATGCCGGGCTGCGGGCGGCCGAACGTCACGACCGCGGTCGTGTCGAGGTCGTCGGGCAGGTCGTCCGGCAGCCGGTTGATGCCGAGCGACGGGTAGACGAAGCCGAGCAGCACGCTGAGCAGGATCGCGCACATCGCCGCGGTCAGCGGCACGTCGGGCCGTTGGCGCCGGGCGACGCGCCAGGTCAGCACCAGCAGCCCGAGCGCGGCGAGCGGGAACAGGTAGGCGAGCTGGAACCACGCGGCGAACAGCGAGAACACCAGCACCGGGATCCCGACCAGGCAGGTGGCGACGGTCGTGTGCAGCCGCAGCAGCCGGTCCGAGCAGGTGCTCAGCCACAGCGCGGCGAGGATCGCCATCGGGCAGACCAGCGCCAGCATGTAGCGTTCGAACGCCTTCATGAACGCGAACGGCAGCAGGCCGATCACGATCCAGCACAGCAGCCAGCGCGCCGGCGAGCCGCGGCGCAGGCGACCGCGCAGCGTGGCCCACGCGCCGCCGACGACGGCCAGCGACCACGGCACGACCAGCCCGAGCACGGCGCCGAGCAGCGCCGGGATGCGCTTGGGCTCGGGCAGGCCGAACTCGCGGTGCTCGGCCTGCGTCTGCATCACCTGCCAGAACTCCGGGTGGGCGGCCTGCACCCACAAGGGCCACGGCAGCGCCAGCGCACCGAATGCGGCTGTGGCCACCAGCCAGTGCCACAGCGGCCCGGCCGGCCGACCGCGGCGCACGCAGGCGGCGGCCAGCAGCGCCGCGGCGAAGAACCACAGCGCGACCGGCCCCTTGGTCATCGACGCCGCGGCGAGCGCCAAGGCCGCGCCGAGCGCGTGGCGCAGGCGGCCGCTGCCGAACCAGGTGACGCTGTAGTAGATCGCGGCGGTACACAGGCAGCCGACCGGCAGGTCGAACATGGCGCGGCGCGCGTCGATCATCACGCCGGCGGCGCCGAGCACGAACACGCCGGCCAGGTAGCCGGTGCCGGCGCCGTCACGGCGGTAGCGGCGCGCCAGCTTGGCCGTGAACAGCGCCATGCCGGCGCCGAACAGCACCGTCCAGATCCGCGCCGCGAACAGGTTGCTGCCGAACGTCAGGTACGACACCCGCATCAGCCAGTAGAGCAGCGGCGGCTTCTGCAGCCGGACCTCGCCGTTGACGTACGGGGTCAGCCACTCGCCGCGTTCCTGCATCTCGAGCACGGTGCGGAACGACAGCCAGTACTCGTCCTGGCCGGTGATGCTGCACGGCGACCAGATGCTCGGCAGCAGCAGCAGCACCGCGCCCCAGAAGAACGCGAAGTCGCGGCCGCCGTAGTCTTCGCCGTCGCTTGCAGGAGAACCGGTCACGCCGGCAGCCAAGGTGCCGACTGCGGGGCCGAGCGCAATGGGCTTGTGCGAGGCTTTTTGTCGGCGAACGGCCGCTGCCGCCGGGGCTTCCGGTCGACATCGTCGCGCCAGGTTTGGTTTTCGTTCGGGTGTCGCTAGGATGCCGGCATGGGTGGTTTCTGGTGCGGGGTCCCGCGGTGAATCTGAGCGGGCTGGTGCGTCGGCTGCGGGCCAATGCCGACGATGCTCCCGGCACGGTCGACGCGTGGCACGAGGTGCCGCCGCGGCCGGCGCGCATGGCTCCGTTGCCCGACTGGCTGCACCCGTCGCTGGTCGACGCGATGCACGCGCGCGGCATCGTCGAGCTGTTCTCGCACCAGCGCCAGTGCGCCGACCTGCTGCACGGTGGCCGCGACGCGGTGATCGCGACCGCGACTGCGTCCGGCAAGTCGCTCGCCTACCACCTGCCGGTGCTCGACGCGCTGATCCGCGACGGCCTCGACGCGCGCGGCCTCTACCTCTACCCGACCAAGGCGCTGGCCCGCGACCAGATGGCCGACCTGGAGAAGCTGCTGGCCGCGAGCGGGCGCGAGGACCTGACGGTGGCGGTCTACGACGGCGACACGCCGCCGCCGGTGCGCCAGGCGCTGCGCGAGCACGGCACGCTGGTGCTGACCAACCCGCACATGCTCCACCAGGGCATCCTGCCGAACCACCAGAAGTGGCAGGGCCTGTTCACCGGCCTGCGCTTCGTCGTCGTCGACGAGCTGCACACGCTGTCGGGCATCTACGGCAGCCACGTCGCCAACGTGCTGCGCCGGCTGCGGCGGATCTGCCGCCACTACGGCAGCGACCCGGTGTTCTGCGGCGCGTCGGCGACGATCAGCAACGCCGGCGAGCACGGTCGGCGGCTGTTCGAGAAGCCGGTCACCGTCGTCGACGAGGACGGCAGCCCGCGCGGCAAGAAGCACTTCCTGTTCTTGAACCCGCACGTCGTGCAGGCGACGTCGGGCATGCGCGTGCCGGCGAGCGAAGCGGCGCGGCAGCTCGGCGGCGAACTGCTCGACTCGGACCTGCAGACGATCTTCTTCGCGCGCTCGCGCAGCCAGACCGAGGTGCTGCTCAAGTACCTGCGCGACGACGCCAGCAAGCGGCACATCGACCAGAAGCGCATCGCCGGCTACCGCGGCGGCTACCTGCCCAACCTGCGTCGCGAGATCGAGAAGGGCCTGCGCGACGGCGTCATCCGCACGGTCGTGTCGACCAACGCGCTCGAGCTCGGCGTCGACATCGGCAGCCTCGACGTCTGCGTGCTGGTCGGCTACCCCGGCACGGTGTCGAGCACGATGCAGCGTGCCGGCCGGGTCGGCCGCCGCAGCCAGGAGAGCGCGGTGGTGGTCGTCGCCCGCAGTTCGGCGATGGACCAGTACCTGATGCAGCACCCGGGCTACCTGTTCGACGCGCCGCGCGACGCGGTGTCGATTGATCCGGACAACGCGATCATCCTGACCAACCACGTGCGCTGCGCCGCGTTCGAGCTGCCGTTCGACGAGCACGAACGGTTCGGCGAGGCCGACGAGACCCGCGACGTGCTCGAGTTCCTGACGCACGACCTGCGCGTGCTGGTGCACCAGGGCGGTCGCTACCACTACGCCGAGCGCACCTACCCCGCCGAGGGCGTTTCGCTGACGGCCGCCGACATGGACAACGTCACGATCCAGGACGTCGAGACGCGCAAGATCCTCGCCGAGATCGACCGGCCGTCGGCGATCACCGAGGTCTACGAGGGCGCCATCTACGGCCACCAGGGGGACACCTGGCTGGTCGAGCGGTTCGACTACGACGACCGTCGCGCGTTCGTCAAGCGCGTCGACGCCGACTACTACACCGAGGCCGACGACGAGACCGAGGTCAAGGTGCTGCACGTCGACGAGCAGCAGGAGTTCGCCAACTACACCGCGCACCGCGGCGAGGTGCACGTCGCGACGCTCGCCAAGGCGTTCAAGAAGATCAAGTTCTACACCCGCGAGAACGTCGGCATCGGCGAGATCGTGCTGCCGCCCGAGGAGTTCGAGACCGAGGCGACGGCGCTGGTGCTGCGCTCCGAGCTGGTGATGAAGCTCGGCCTGCGCCGCGGCGGTGAGGCCTCGTGCCTGCAGGGCATCGGTGCGCTGCTGCAGGGGCTGGTGCCGCTGTTCGTGCGCGTCGACCCGGGCGACGTCAAGGTGCTCGCCGAGGCGCACAACCCGCACTTCGAGGCGCCGACGCTGATCCTCTACGACCGCATCCCCGACGGCGTCGGCCTCGCCGAGCGGATCTTCCGCGTGCACCGCGAGATCCTGCAGGCGGCCACCGAACTGGTCGAGCGCTGCCGTTGCCGCAGCGGCTGCCCGTCGTGCGTCGGCCCGCAGGCGAGCCTCGGCATGCGCAGCAAGGCGGTCGCGCTGACGATCCTGCGCGGCATGCTCGACGAACGCGAACAGGTGCTGCCGCCGCACACGGAGGCCGCGTGGTAGCGCCGTCGGGCAGCCGCGGCACCGGCGGCGACGGCGGTGTCGGTCGCGACCGCAGCACGGGCAGCCGTTCGCGGCGCGACAAGCTGCGGCGTGCGTTCCGCGGCGAGGCCGAGCAGCGCCTGCGGGACCAGGAGCAGCGCGATCAGATCCAGCGCGACCAGGAGCAGCGCGACCAGGAGCAGCGCGACCACGAACATCGTGATCGTACCGCCGCCTCTTCGGGCATGCGGGCGTTCCTGCAGCAGCGTCGCCAGCGTCTCGCCGCCGGCCTGCCCGCGGTCGCGCCCAGGCAGCCCGTGCACCTGCCCGACGCCGAGGTCGTCGCGACCGGGCATGGCCCGCTCTGGCTGCGGCAGCTGCGCTACCCGCTCTCGCACCGGCACGGCGACATCGAACTGCTGCGCGGCACGCGCTTCGATCCGGCGCGGCTCGCCACGATGGCGAAGTCGCCGTCGTTCGCGCAGCTGCGCCCCGAGGAGTGCCTGTTCCTCGACACCGAGACCACCGGCCTCGCCGGCGGCGCCGGCACGGTCGTGTTCGCCTACGGGCTGGCCTGGTTCGAGCCCGACGCGCTGGTGTTCGAGCAGCTGTTCCTGCGCGACTTCGGCGAGGAGCCGGCGATGCTGCACCACCTGGCGACGCGCATGGGCGAGCACCCGGTGCCGGTGACGTTCGTCGGCAAGAGCTACGACCGGCACCGCATCGCCGCGCGGCTGGCGGTGCACAAGATCACGGCGCCGGTGCTGACCGACCGCCACCTCGACCTCTACCACGTGATCCGCCGCGCGTTCGGCAAGCAGTGGCCCGACAGCCGGCTGCGCACCGCCGAAGAACGGCTGCTGCGGCTGGTCCGCCACGACGACCTGCCGGGCAGCGAGGCGCCGGCGGCGTTCCTCGACTGGATCCGCGACGGCACCGGTCCGGTCGACCGCGTGCTCGAGCACAACCGGCTCGACGTGCTCAGCCTGGCGGCGCTACTGGGCGTCGTGACGGGATAGGCGCGGTCCGTTTTGCCGTGGCTGGTCGCCGTGGCTGGTCGCCGTGGCTGGTGACGAATCCGCGCGGCGTCGTATCCTGACCGACATGAGCTGGATCCAAGCTGCGGCCGCCGCCGCCCTGCTGCCGCTGGTGCTGTGCGCCCAACAGACCCAGGATGGCTTCCCGTCGGCCGAGGCCGCCTACGAGCAGCTGAGCCAACGACTGCGCCAGCAGAACCGCGACTACCTGGCCGCGCGCCGCCGCTTGGAGGCGGGCGAGGCCTACCTCGAGGCCCGGCGCACCGGCGACCGCCAGCAGCAGCTGCGCATCCTCAACTCGATCGAACGGCCGGACCTGCTCGGCACCTGCCGCGAGGCGGTCGCTGCCGCCGACCGCTTCGGCGGCGACGGCGCCGTGCGCCTGCTCGGCTGGGCCGCGGTGCAGTGCCGGGACCAGCAGCTGACGCTGCAGATCGTCGACCGCATCGAGCAGCGGCACATGCAGAGCCCCGCGTTGACCGAACTGCTCGAACGCGCCGACGTGATCGCCCGGCAGCTCGGCCGCGAACGCGGCCCGAAGTTCCTGGCGCGGGTCGTCGCCGAGTCGCCGCACGACCTGGTCAAGGCGTGGGCGCACTACTGGCAGTCGGTCGCGATCCGCCGCCACGACCGCGCCGCGTCCGACGCGCTGCGGCAGAAGGCCGCCGGCCTGGCCGACGGCCACTGGCTCGCCGACAAGATCCGCGCGCCCGAGTTCCGCAAGCAGCGGCTGCAGGTCGGCATGGTCGTGCCCGACATCGAAGGCGAGGACCTCGACGGCGAGGCGTTCCGGCTGCGCGACTTCCGCGGCAAGGTCGTGGTGCTCGATTTCTGGGGCTTCTGGTGCGGTTCGTGCCGCACCGCGCTGCCGCACCACCGCGAGCTGGTGGCGCGCCACCAGGACCGGCCGTTCGCGCTGGTCGGCGTCAACAGCGACGACGACCGCGACCACTACCGCGAGCAGGCCCGCAAGCACGGCGTCACGTGGCGTTCGTTCTGGAACGGTCCGCGCGGCACCAGCGGGCCGATCTCGAGCCGCTGGGGCGTGACCGGATGGCCCGAGACCTACGTGCTCGACCACAAGGGCGTGATCCGCTTCCGGGGCCGCAAGGGCGCGCGCCTCGACGCCGCGGTCGAGCAGCTGCTCGCGGAGCTGGAGGCGGGCAAGTAGTCGACCTCGACCAGCTCGCGCCGCCGGAGACGCGCCTCGGCCAGCTGCAGCGCGGCCGCGGCGTCGGCCTGCTGCGCGCCCGCACCGAGCCGGGCAGCGTCGACGACGTGCTGCACTGCATCACCGACGACCCGCGCGTCGACCGCCAGATCGAGTCCCGCGGCCGCTACCTCGGCGAACTGGTCGCCACCCTGCGCGCCGACCTCACCCCGATCGTGCGTTCGCTCGCCGGCGCCGACGAGGATCGCCTCGGCCACGAGGTGCTGGCGGCGGCTGCGGCCTGTGGCCACGGACCCGCCCGCGCGCTGCTCGAGGACCCGCGCGTCGACGAGGCGCTGCGCTTTCATGTCGCGTTGTGGCTGGTCGACTGGGACGTGCTCAAGCCGGTCGCGCTGTCGCCGCCGATCCGCGCGCGGGTGATGGCGCAGATGCTGGATCTGTCCGACAGCGCCGCGGTCGCCTCGGGGCTGCAGCCCCGCGAACGGCCCGACCTCGCCGCGATGTCGGTCGACGACCTGCTCGAGTTCGCGCGCAGCGCCCGCGTCGCGCAGCTCGACGACGTGCACGCCGAGCTGGTCCAGCGCACCTCGCCGGCCGACCGCGAACGCCTCTGGTCGTGCCTGCGCGACGACCCGGTGCACGGCCGGGTGCGCACCGCCGCGCGCGCACTCGGCGCGATGGACGACGACCGGGTGCTGGCGCTGTGCGAACAGCTGTTCGCGCAGGAGGACGTGCTCGACGATCCGGCGCGCACGCTGGCCGGCCTCGACCGCATGCGCCGCGCTGCGCTCGCCGGCTACGTGCGCCAGCTGCCCGGCCCGCGCCAGCTCGACCTGGCGCGCCGCTGGCACCCGCGCGGCGGCTACTTCGCGACGGTCGCCGGAACCGCGTTCGCCGACCACGCGACGCGCGACGATCGCACCTACCTCGAACGGCACGTCGCGGCCGACGTCGTCACCGGCAGCGGCTGGAACATCATCAGCGAACTCGACGCCCTGGCCCGCCTCGCCGACCCGCGCTCGGCGCCGCTGCTCGCCGAGGTGGCCGAGCAGGTGGCCTACAGCCACGCGCGCCGACGCGCGGTGCACGCCCTGGCGATGATCGCGAGCGAGACCGGGGCGCGCATGGCGGCGCTGCGCGAAGCGCTGTGGGACAGCGAGGACGAGGCCGCCGCCGACGCCTGCGCGTTCGTCCCGGAGCTCGACGAACAGGCCCGCGGTCGCGTCGCGGAGCTGGCGCGCGGGCCGGTGTTCGACGACGAACTGCGGCGCCGGGCCAGGCGTCGGTTGCGACGCGGCGGCGGGCCAACGGCTGCGGGGTAGGGAGCGGTGGGTCATCCGAGTTCGCGCTGGTTTCGTGGCGACGAGCGCGCACGGCACTCCGTGCCGCAGTACAACCACCGAGCACGCCAGCCGGACGAGCCAGCCAGACGAGCCAGCCAGGCGAGCCAGCCCGACAAACCCGCCAGACACGATGCGAGTGTTCCTAGATGATGAACGGGTGCCACCCGACGGGTGGACCCTGGTGCGATGGCCCGACGAGGCGATCCGGCTGCTGGAACACGGCGACGTAGAGGAGATCAGCCTGGACCACGACCTCGGCGATGACGAGCGAGGCACCGGCTACGACGTCGTCCTGTGGATCGAGCAGGCGGTCGCGATGCGCGGCTTCGCCCCGCCGATCGTGCGCGTTCACTCGGCCAACTCGTCGGCGAGGCTCAAGATGGAGGCCGGCATCGAGGCGATTGCGAGGTTGGTCCGGGCTCGGGATGATCGCTGACGGATCGACGCCCGCCCGACTCCGGAGGCGCTGGTGCGCACACAGCCGCTGACCTACCTCATCGCAGGCATCCTGATGTCCTTGTGGGGACTCTGGTTCGCGGGCGCCTCTCTGTTGCTGGCCGAGGAGATGGGCCTCGCAGTGCTCGTTCCGGTCTGGCTCATGCTCGTCGTCGTGCCGACCGTGATCGGAGGCATGTTCGTGTGGCGGTCTGGCACCCTCTGGCACATCAGGAAGGCGGCGCCGAAGCCGGTCGCAGCACCGGCCAGGACGGCTCGGACCGGGGGCGGGCCGAGGCGAGCCAGCCGCAGCGATCGCCTGCACCAGCTGCTGCTGATCGGGCTGTTGTCGGCGGGTGCGTCCTGGATCGCCGCCGAAACGAGGTCCGGTCCGTGGACCGCCGAACCACACCATTTGTTCGCCTGTGGCCTGGCCGCGGTGTCGATCTTGGCGCTGCTGGGTGCGTTGCCGCGGCTGCCGCAGGCCGTGCGTCCGTTCGTCTGGTTCGTGTTGGTCCTCGAACTGCTCGTGATCGCCACGCTTTCGGACGGGCTGATGTGGGCGTGGGGGAGGCTGACCGGGTAGCAGCTGCCGGAGTCGGCTGGCGCCGACCGCTCCGCGTCGCGGCTTTTTTCGCACGGCGGCGACGGATCCGGTGGTCGGCGTCGTCTCTCCTGCAGAACCAACCCACGAGAGAGAGAACCGATGATCCAACGACTTGCTGCAGTTGCTCTTCTGATTCCGATGGCCCTTTCGGCGCAGGATGCCCAGGGGGGCCCGGCGGGCCCGTCCCGCCGCGCCGGCCCGGAGCCAGTGGTGGTCTCCTTCAGCTTCGAGGGCGGCACGCTGAAGGAGTTCGTCGCCGCCGTGCGCAAGGACCAGCCGAAGGCCAACATCGTGCTGGCGACGCGCGCCGATTCGGCGGTGATCCCGCCGATGATCCTGCGCGACGCCGGCGTCGAGCAGGCCCTCGAGGGCGCCTGCATGGCCGCCGAGGCCGACTTCCAGGTGCGCGTCAAGGAGTTCCGCGGGGCTGGCCAGCCGGTCTACTCGATCTACGCGTACGCGCAGTCGCAGCCCGGCGGCGTCCAGATGGTCGGCCCCAAGCCCGGCCAGCTGCACCAGCGCGTGTTGACGCTCAACGACCTGACCGCGCAGCGCGCGTCGGGCATGAAGCCGATGAAGGTCGAGACGGTGCTGTCGGCGCTGGACCTCGCGATGGCCGACGAGAAGAAGCCGCCGCGCATCCGCTACCACGAGGACGCCGGCCTGCTGCTGGTCCGCGGCACCTACGAGCAGATCGAGGTGGTCGAACAGATCATCGTCACGCTGAGCCGCGACCTCGACAAGCAGGAGACCCGCTACGTGCAGCGCCAGCAGATGGAGGCCGTCGAGCGGGCGAAGAAGGAGCGCAAGCCGAAGTAGGAGCGTCGAGGCCTTGCCCGATCCGCGCACTTCGCTGCCGTCGGCACCGCCGGCGGTGGACCACACGTTCTCCGGTCGCATCGCGGCCGGGGACGAGCGCGCGTACGAGCAGTTCTATGAGGCGTGGTTCGCGTCGACGCTGGCGCTGGCGCGGGCGAGCAGCCGGCGCGACGAGGCCTGGTGCCTCGACGTCGTGCAGGACGTGATGCTCAATGTCGCCCGCCGGATGCCGGCGCTCGACAGCGACGAACGGCTGCGCGCGTGGATGGCGCGCGCCGTCGTCAACGCGGTCGTCGACCGCAGCCGCGCCGAGTCGCGGCGCAGCCGCCGCGAGCGGGCGGTTGCCGACGTCGCGCCGACCCTCGCCGACGAGCCGTGGTTCGAGCTCGCGGAGGGGGAGCGGCAGCAGTGGCTGCAGCAGAGCGTGGCGGCGCTGCCGGCGACCGACCAGGCGCTGCTGCAGGCGCGCTTCGGCGGGGCGTCGTCGGTGACGGCCGCCGCCGATGCGCTCGGGATCAGTCCGGACGCCGCCCACGGGCGGTTGCGCCGGGCGTTGCACAGGTTGCGGCAGAAGGCCGCGGAGTGGTGGCATGCATGAGAGACGCGAATTGAGTCCGCTGGCGCAGCAGCGCATGGCGGCGATGTTGCCGCAACTGGTCGGCGCGGTGCGCTGGCGGCGTCGCCGCCGTCGGGCCGTGCAGGGGGCGCTGGTCGCGGCGGTGGTCTGGCTCGGGGTCGCGCTGTGGCCCGACGGTACCGCCGGCCCGCAGCCGGTCGACCCCGGACCGGTGCAGCGGGTTCCGATCTGCGAGGTCGTGCACGACGTGCCGGACGTGCTGGCCAAGTACCGGGTCGAGCCGGTGCGGCGGGCCGACTGGTTCGTCGACGACGACGAGCTGCAGCAGTTCCTCAGCGAAGGGCAGCGGCCGAGCGGCCTGGTGCGCGTCGGCGCGCGCGTCACGGTCGTGCGTTCGGCGATCGATCCGTTCCCGAAGGGCGAGGCGGAGTGACGGTCCGTCGCACGCGACGCGGCGGCACCGGATCGAAGCCCGGCTCGCAGAACGGGTGGCACCGGCACAGCCGCCAGACGGTCAGCCAGCTGCCGCGCACGGCGCCGTGCACGCGCAGCGCCTCGAGCGCGTACGACGAACAGGTCGGGTGGAAGCGGCAGGTCGGCGGCTTCATCGGGCTGATCACCTTGCGGTAGATCCAGACCGGCACCGACAGCAGCCAGGCGAGCGGCGAACGCGTCATCGCCGGCGCCGGCCCTTTTGCTTTGGTGGCGGCTTGTGGAACGCCTTCTCGACCAGCCGCGCGAGTTCGACGCGCAGTTCCGCCAGCGGCAGGTCGTCGTCGCGGCGCCGCGGGATCAGCACCACGTCGCAGTTCTGCGGCATGCGCGCGCGCTCGAGCCGGAACGCCTCGCGCAGCACGCGCTTGAGCTTGTTGCGCCGCACGGCCCCGCCGTGGTCCTTGCTGACCGACAGGCCGAGCCGCGGTGCCGGCACCTCGCCCTGGCGGCGCGGCCAGACGACGACCGTCACCCAATCCCCGGACGCGCGCCGGCCGCGGCCGTAGACCGAGCGGAAGTCGCGCTGCGTCTTCAGCCGCAGCGAGCCGGGCAGCGTCGTCGCGAAGCTCACGGCTACGAGGCTACTGCCGCAGCGCGTTGACCGCGTAGGTCTTCTTGTCGTGCTCGTCCGGCAGCTCCGACATCGACAGGAACAGGCGGAAGTCGCGCTTGGCGGCGTCCTTTCGCTCGAGGGCCATCAGCACGCGGCCGCGGTTGTAGTAGTCGTTGCTGCGCTTGGGATCGAGTTCGAGCACGCGGTTGAGCTGCGCCAGCGTCGCTTCGAGCTGGTTGCGGTCGAACAGCCAGTCGGCGTAGAGCGCGCGCACGTCGATCTCCTCGGCGCGCAGCTCGCGCAGGTAGCGGTAGCGCTCGGCCTCGTACTCGGGCGTCGGGGTGCGCTCGACGTCGGCGCGCACGACCGCCTGCTCGTCGGCCGACTCCTTCAGGAACGCCTTGGCCGACTTCTCGAACTGCTTGTCGTCGCCGCGCTGCAGCGCGATCTGCAGGCGGTGCTTGTGGGTGATGCGCAGCAGCGCGCCGAGGTCGAGCAGGTAGCCGAGCAGCTGGTCGGCGGCCTCGAGCCGGTCGCCGGCGCGCGCACGTTCTTGCTGGGCTTCCGACCACAGCTCGTCGCGCTTGTCCGGCGTGCGACGCGCGCGGTCCTCGAGGCGGATCGCCTCGCCGAGGTTGCGCAGGCCCTGCTTCTGCTGGGCGAGGCCGTAGTAGAGCAGCACGTACGGCTCGTGGCGCATCGGCGAGCGGCGGTCGAAGACCTGCTCGAGCTTGGTCGTGGCGCGGTCGAGCAGCTTCGGGTTGCGTTCGCTGGCGCGCAGCAGGATGGCGCCCTTGATCGCGTTGAGCTTGTAGTCGTCCGGGTCGATCTCGAGGCCGCGCTCGGCCTGGATCATCGCCTGTTCGAGCTTGCCGCCTTCGAAGTAGATCGGCGCGTTGCGCTGGCAGGCCGTCAGCACGTCCTGCTGTTCGGGGGAGATCGTCGAGCAGCCGCAGAGCAGCAGCAGGGGGAGGGCGTATCGGCGCATCGTGGACGCGAGGCTTGGGGACGTGGCAGCAGGGGGCAGGCTGCCTCGGAGGGGTCGGCCTTTCGGCGAGGCGGGAAGGATACGGCCTGATCGGCCGCGCTGTCGAGTCCGGCCCGGCTTCCGGCGACGTTGTTCTGCCGCCGGCGCCGATCCGCCGCGCCGGACGACGGGCTTCATCGCCGCGGTGGTAGGGGCTACGCTCGCGCCCTTCCCTCTGCCTGCCCGAGTGCCCATGTCGACCAAGAAGCCCTCTCGTCGTTCGTTCCTCAAGACCTCCGCCGCCGTCGGCGGGGCCGTCGCGGCCTCCGGTTCGCTCGGCGCGCTGCGCGCCGCGTCGCCCGTGCACCAGGGCGGCGGCAAGCTCAAGGTCGGCATCGTCGGCGTCGGCGGCCGCGGCTCGGGCGCCGCCGTGCAGGCGATCATGGCGGACAAGGAGAACGTGCTCTACGCCGCCGGCGACGCGTTCGTCGACCGGCTCGAGAACGGCCTCGCCGGGATCCAGAAGTCGGCCGAAGGGGCTGGCCGCAAGGAGCAGTTCCAGGTGCCGGCCGAGCGCCGCTTCGTCGGCCTCGACGCGCTCGACCAGGTGCTCGCCACCGGCGTCGACGTGGTGCTGCTGGCGACGCCGCCGGGCTTCCGTCCGATGCAGATCGAACGCGCCGTCGAGAAGGGCGTGCACGTGTTCGCCGAGAAGCCGGTCGCGACCGACGCGCCCGGCGTGCGCCGCGTCGAGAAGGCCTGCGCGCTCGCCAAGAAGAAGGGCATCTCGGTCGTCAGCGGCCTCTGCTACCGCTACCACGACGGCCGCCGCGCGGTCGTGCAGAAGCTGCAGGAAGGCGCGATCGGCGACATCCTGACGATGCAGGGCAACTACGTCACCGGCGAACTGTGGTTCCGCCCGGTCGAGGACAACTGGAGCAAGCTGCAGAAGCAGGTGCGCAACTGGCTCTACTACACGTGGCTGTCGTGCGACCACATCGGCGAGCAGCACATCCACACGCTCGACATGCTGGCGTGGATCAAGGGCGACGTCTACCCGAAGGCGGCGACGTCGCTGGGTGGCCGGCAGAAGCGCACCGACCCGAAGTTCGGCAACGTCTACGACCACTTCGCGACCACCTACGAGTGGGAGGACGGCACCCGCGGCATCGCCCAGTGCCGCCAGCAGAACAACTGCTGGCGCGACGTGAACGAGTACATCTACGGCACCAAGGGCAAGGCCAACATCTTCCGGCACCAGATCGCCGGCGAGGACCGTTGGCGCTACGCCGACAAGGCGCGCAACATGTACCAGGCCGAGCACGACGAGATGTTCGCGGCGATCCGCGCCGGCAAGCCGATCAACAACGGCGAGTACATGTGCAACAGCACGCTGATGGCGATCATGGGCCGCATGGCCGCCTACACCGGCAAGCGCATCACCTGGGAGCAGGCGCACCAGAGCCAGGAGGTGCTGATGCCGAACCTGCTGACCTGGGACGACGAGCCGCCCGAGCACCCGGTCGCGATCCCGGGCGTGACCAAGTTCGTCTAGTCCGTCTCGCGAGCAATCGCCCATGGCAAGGCCGGCTCACGAAGGCGTGAGACGGCCTTTTTGCTCTGCAGAGAAACCATGAGCTAGACTCCTCCCGTGACGAGCACCATCGAAGGGAAGGTCGGCGCCGAGCGTCGGGATGAAATCGTGGTCGAGGACAACGGGGAGCGCCGGACGTTCGCGGACCGGCGCCGTCGGCCGACGCCGATGTTCAGCCGTTATGTGCTGTGGGGCGGCCGCCGCCGCCATATCCGGCGCGATGAGGAGCGCGACGGCGCCTTCGTCGACGTGCACGGACCGGGCGTGCTGTTCGTCGTGCTGGCGATCGTCGCGCTCAACCTGCTCGATGCGTTCTTCACGCTGCTGTTCCTGTCGCACGGCGGCACCGAACTCAACCCGGTGGTGCAGGTCGTGCTCGACTCGACCTGGCACCCGTGGCCGTTCCTGCTGCTGAAGACCGTCGGCATCGGCATCGCCTGCGCGTTCTTGATGATCGCCAAGCACTTCCGCCCGGCGCGCTGGGGCATGGCGTTCGTGTTCATCGGCTACTCGGTGCTGCTCGGCTGGCACCTGTTCCTGCTGCAGTACCTGCCGGTCTAGCTCGGTCGGCAGGAGCCATGGCTATCGGCCCTGGTTGGACGCGCCGACCTCGCCGAATCGGAACCCAACGAACACGGCGGACTCGCCTTGCAGGTCGAGCGGCTGTCTGCCGTCGCGGTACTCGACGAAGAAGTCGTCGTAGGTGAGCGCCACGCGCACGAAGGACGTCGTGTCGAGGTCGGCGGCCTCGATCGACGACGGCGCATCGAGTTCGTGATAGAGCAGCCACTCGGCTTCGAGATCGATCGTCTTCTTGCCGTCGTCGCTACTCCAGAGCTCGTTGCGGTAGTAGGCACCCGCGCGTGCGCGCAGGAAGTCGTCGTCCACGCCGCCGGTGATCATCTTGCGCGACTCGTTCTCGGACGCGTCGACGGCGTCGATGCCGACCCAGAGGTAGGGGCCGCGGTTGAGGTTGGCCAGCTTGACGACCTGGTTGCCGCCCCGCAGCCAGCCGCAGAACCAGTCGAGCGGCTTGCCCAGTATGGGCAGCTTCAACTTGGCTTCGGCGCCGCCGACGAACTGCACGTCGTCGAAGTCCTGGTCGGTCTCTGCGCCAGCGTCGAACTCCAGCCACGCGCGCCACTTGCCCGTCTCGTCGAGCCAGGGGGCCAAGCCCGCCGTGGCTCGGTCCAGCTCGGGCCAGGTATCCTCGTCGACCGGGAACGCTCGGCCAGGCGCGATCTCCTGCCACAGTCTGCGGGCCTCCTTGAGCAGACCGGGCTTGTCCTGGTCGGAGGCCAGCGTCCACTCGGCATACAGCTTCGACACCTCGGCCAGCTCGGGCTCGTTGCGATAGAGCAGGCCCTCGCGTCGAAAGCTTGTGTAGAGCTCCTGACCCTGGCGCCGCGTCATCGTGTAGTCCTTGCGGCTGCCTCGATCCGGGAGCAGGTCCAAGGTCCAGCGCAGCTTGTGCTCCAGGCCCCGCGTCGGGGCGAGTTGTGCGTCGGCGGTGAGAACGCCCTCGCTCTTCAGATAGAGGTCCGCGCCCTCGAACAGGTGTTCGATCTTGTACTTGATCGCTGCGGTCGTCATGTCGCCCGCAGCGGAGGACACGGTCGTCGGTTCGATCTCGACGAAGTCGGTGAAGTCCCGACGATCGAGTCGGAACTCGGTGGATTCGATGTCGACGGGTTCCGTCGCGGCCGTGACGCGGTCCTGGGGCAGGCTCGGGGGCAGCGCAAGCGCTGTGTTGGACGAGTGGATCGTGGGCGAGGCGGAGTGGTTGCGGAACGGCCGGGGCGCCCCGCAGCTGCACAGAGCGAGCAGTGCGAGCAGCGCCAGCAGAACGGCTACGGGCTGGGATGGCATCATTCGCTCCTGACTCCACCGGTGGTGTGGTCGTCGACTGCCTTGAGCAGGTCCTTCATCGGTTTGCCACCCTGGCGGGCGATCGTGCGGATGCGTTCGGCGGCCTGCGCGGACGTGCTGTAGCCTAGCGCCATCAGCCAGTAGACCAGCCGCTCGGCGAACCAGGCTGCCTCCACTTCCATCGCATCGTGGCTCGCAGCGTGGAAGCGAAGCTGGTCGACCTTGCCGTCGCGGAACGTCTTCCAGGACCGGGTCTTGATGTACGGTGGATTGGCGAGGCGGCAGAACTGAAACGTATGCACGACCTCGGGGCCGGATCTGGCCGTGGCCTTCTTCTTGTTTGCCTTCTTCTTGGCGGCGGGCTTCTTGCTGGTCTGCTTCTTGGCTGCCACGGCGGACTCCTTGGCGAGAAAGGTAGGGGTGGACGGCAGACAGAACGCCAACGACGCCCATGATCGGTCAGGAAATCCCGCGGGAACGGCGCCGCCTCACCGCCGCGGCGCCCGCATCATCCAACCGGCTCCTGCGCGTCGAACGGCTGCAGCGCCAGCTGTCGGCCCTCGCCGCACCACGCGAGCCCCGGACCGCCGCGCCGGTGGCACGACGGCGTCACCCGGCCAGGATCGACATGGTGACCAGGCCAACCGCGAGCGCGACGAACGCCAGGACCGCCCACACCGTGCGCGCGCGGTTGCGCCGCACGAACCTGCCGACGCGGCCCCACGCGGTCGCCGGGCTGGACGCGCTCGGTCGCTGGTCGAACACCCGCAGCAGGTCCGCGGCGAACGCGCGCGCGCTCGGGTAGCGGCGGTCCAGATCCTTGTCCAGCGCGCCGGCGACCACGGCCTCGAGGTCGCGCGGCGCCTCCGGCCGCACGCGGCGCAGCGGCGGCGCCTCGCCGTCGAGCAGCAGGTGCAGGGCCTCGGTCAGCGACCGGTCGCGCACGTCGACCGGCAGCGCGTCCGCCGCCAGTTCGAACAGCATGACGCCGAGCGAGTAGACGTCCGCACGCGCGTCGAGCCGCTGCGCGTCGCCGCGCAGCCGTTCGGGGCTCATGTAGGGCAGCGTGCCCATCAGTTGGCTGGTCTTGGGCATCAACACCGCCGCGTCGCCGCCGAGCACGCGCGCGATGCCGAAGTCGACCATGCGCGGCACCGGCTGCCCTGGCAGGCCCGCGACCAGCACGTTGCCGGGCTTGAGGTCCCCGTGCACGACGCCGCGATCGTGCGCGTGCTGCAGCGCTTCGCAGAGCTGCGCGAGCAGCCGGCAGCGGGCCTCGAGGTCGAGCCGGTGTTCGCGCACGAACGCGTCGAGCGGCACGCCGTCGACCAGCTCCATCGCGAAGAACGGCACGTCGCCGTCCGCCGACGCGAACACGCCGGCGTCGTGCACGGCGGCGATGCCCGGGTGCCGCAGCGCTGCCTGCGCCTCGGTCTCGCGCAGGAAGCTGCGCACCCGCGCGGCGTCGACCAACTCCGGCCGCAGCACCTTCAGCGCGACTTCGCGGTCGGGCCGTTCTTGGCGGGCGCGGTAGACGATGCCCATGCCGCTGTGGCCGAGCACGCCGAGCACCCGGTAGCCGGCGATGCGCTCCGGGATGCGGGCGTCGGTCGGTGGTGGCTCGTTGCCGGCGGCAGCGTTGGCCGCCGCGTCGGCGTCGCGCCGCGAGTCGTGCGGGACGCGGCCGGCTGCGAGCATCGCCTCGACCTCGGCGCGCATCGCGTCGTCGCCGGCGCAGGCCGCGTCGAGGTAGTCACGACGGGCCGCTCCGTGCCATCGCATCGCCTCCAGCAAGACGGCGCGCAGCTGCTCGAACGGGTCCGGCGTGGGCAAGGCGCGCCCGATGCTACGCGACCCGCGTCGGCGAAGCAGCGGGCGATTGCCTGGCCGCTCGTTCCCGCGTTGCGGCTCGATGCCGACGGAGCGGCGTCCGGTTCGGGCGGTCCCGCGAGCCCGGGGCCCCCGAAAATCTGCGTCGCCCGCGCGACATCCGCCGCACCGCGGCACTCCCGCCGCAAGCCCTTGCTGGGCCTTTCGCGACATGAACCGAACCCCATCCGGCACTCTCCCCATCCTGCTGCTCCTGGCCGCTGTCGCCACGCCGCTGGCGGCGCAGCAGCCCGACCCGGTCGCCACCCGGACCCGCCACGGCGTGTTCGAGGACGAGCTCGGCCGGATCACCGCCGATGGCGTCGACTGGCGCGCCGAGTTCGCGCGCGGCGCGACGTTGGAGGTGCCGGCGATCCTCTCGGCCGCGACGACGCCGCGGCTGGAGCTGCAGTTCGTCGGTGCCGGCCGTAGCGGCGGCTGGCTGCCCGCCGACGCGGCTGCCCAGGCCAGCCGGCTCGGCGAACGCGTGCAGTACGTGCACGGCGGGGTGGTCGAGCGCTACCAGGTGGGGGCGACCGGCTTCGAGCAGTCGTTCGTGTTCGCCAGCAAGCCCGCCGGACACGGCGACCTGGTCGTGCAGATCGGCGTCGGCGGCAACGTCACCGCGCCGGCGGCCGCCCTGCGCCAGCAGGCGCTGGAGTTCTCGTGCGACGGGGCCCGGCGGATCCGCTACGGCGAGGCGGTCGCGTTCGATCGCGGTGGCAACCGCACGCCGGTCGCAACCCGCTACGACGGCCTCGGCAGGATCGAGCTGGTCGTGCCGGCCGCGTTCGTCGACGGTGCCCGCTACCCGCTGGTGGTCGATCCCGCAGTCGGACCGGTGCTCAACCCGGGCGGCCCGTCGTGGAACGACACCTCGCCGGACGTCGCCTACGACCTCGTCAACGACACCTACATGGTCGTCTGGGAGCGCATCTTCTCGTCGACCAACCGGCAGATCCGCGGCGAGTTGATCGACGGCGACGGCGTCACCCAGAGCGGCCTGATCCAGGTCACGACGTCGGGCGTCAACCGCACGCCGTCGGTGGCGATGTGCAACAGCCTCAACCAGCCGGCCTTCCTGGTCGTCTGGGAGGGTGGCGGGGTGATCCGCGGCCGGATGTTCCACGGCAACTCGGGCGCGGCGCTGGCCGCCGCGTTCTCGATCTCGGCGCCGTTCGGGGGAGAGGTCGACCGACGTCCGGACGTCAGCGGTCCCGGCGACGGCGCGATGATGGTCGTCTGGGACCGCCAGGCGGCCGGCCAGGCGGACCCGAGCGAGATCAAGTTCCGCGACCTGTACTGGCCGCAGCCGGCGTTCCCGCAGACGTTCTCGTCCGGCGTCGAGCGCACGCTCTACGTCGCCTCGTTCGCGTCGGGCTACGCGCGCGCGCCGCGCATCGCCGAGAGCGACGTCGACGTGATGGTGGTCGGCGAGACCTGGCACGCCAACCGGGTCGTGTTCGAACGGTTCTACAACTCGCCGGCGCCGGGCGACGTCGACGTGTTCACCGTCGCGTTCCGGGTGCGGCAGTCGCCGTCCGCTCTGGTGGGGTTGGATCCGCCCAGCGTGGTGACCGCGAACGGCGCCGTCGGTCCCGACGAGGTCACGCCGTCGATCGGTGTGATCGCCAGCTCGCGCACCAGCAGTGACGTGCAGTACTGCATTGCGTGGGAGGACGAGCGCGACGTCTGGGCCCGTATGTACGACCTCGCCGGTACGCTGCTGCAGCCGATCTCGGTGCGCGCGACCAGCAACTTCGAAGGGGTGCCGGCGGTCGGTGCCGGTGCCTGTGAGTTCACCGTCGGCTACATGGAGATCATCCCGCCGGCCGAGTTCGAGGTCGACGTGCGCGCGGCGCGCGTGCTGCGCGACGGCACCGTCGCGATCACCGACCGCCTCGTCGACCAGCCGGGTGGGCCCTTCCAGGGCGCGCTGCGCGCCGCCTCGCGGCCGATCCAGTCGGTCGCCAACCAGACCGAGACCAACACCACGATGCTGGCCTGGTTCGGCATGACCGGCCCGAGCGGCGGCATCAACGACATCCGGGCGCGCTTGTTCGAACCGGTGGTCGCCAACCAGTCGCCGTTCGGCGTCGCCTGCCCGGGGCCGCTCGGCGAGCTGCCGCAGATCGGCACCCTCAACGGCCCGGCGATCCCGGGCAACCACAAGCTGCGCATCACCGTCGACAACGCGCCGACCAACTCGCTCGCGTTCCTGGTGGTCAGCGACCAGCTGACGACGACGCCGATCCCGGGCGCGCCCGGCTGCAGCCTGTATGCCGGCCTGCCGTTGCTCGACGCGTTCCCGGCGGTGGTCAACAACAGCGGCTTCGGCAGCGTGATCCTGCCGATCCCGTGTTCGGTGCCGAGCGGGGTGACGCTGGCGTTCCAGTGGGGCGTGTTCACGCCGGGCTGGAACAACTTCGGCTGGATCGTCTCGGACGATCTCGACATCAGCTGGTCGCACTTCTGATCGGTGTGCGACACTGGTCGCCGAGTGAAGCCCATGCACGACGCGATCCGTCCCGCCCTCGTCGCCACGTCGCTCGCCTGCGCGCTGCATGCGCAGGCGCTGCCGGCGTCGGTGTTCTCCGACCACATGGTGCTGCAGCGTGACCAGCCGATCGCGGTGTGGGGAACGGCCGCGCCCAACGAGCCGGTCACCGTGCTGCTCGACGGCACCGAGGCGCGTGCGACGGCCGGCCCGGAGGGGGACTGGCTGGTGCACCTGCCGCCGCACGCGGCCGGCGGGCCGTTCGATCTGGTGGTGCGCGCGTCCAACGACGTGACCATCTCGGACGTGCTGGTCGGCGAGGTCTGGATCTGCTCGGGGCAGTCCAACATGAGCTGGTCGATGCGGCAGCACCAGGACACCGAGAAGGCGCTGCCGGACTCGGCCGACGACCGGCTGCGCGTGATCCAGTTTCCGCGGGTCGCGGTGCGCACGCCGCAGCGCAGCATCCAGGCGCGCTGGCAGCCGGCGGGGCCCGAGTCGCTGAAGAACTTCAGTGCGGTCGCCTACGGCTTCGGCCGGCACCTGCGCGCGACGCTCGACGTGCCGGTCGGGCTGGTGCACACGTCGTGGGGCGGCACCCGCGCCGAGGCATGGACGCGCGAGGCGGCGCTGCAGCGGCACGAGGTGCTGCAGCCGATCCTCGAACGGTGGCAGCAGATCTACGACCGCTACCCGGACGCCAGGCGGCGCCACGACCAGGCGATGGCCGAGTGGAAGGTGCGCGCCGCGGCCGCCAGGAAGGACGGCAAGAAGGCGCCACGGCGGCCGGGCGCGCCGATGGGGCCAGATCACCGGCACGCGCCGGCGCGCCTCTACAACGGCATGATCCAGCCGCTGGTGCCGATGACGTTCCGTGGCGCGATCTGGTACCAGGGCGAGTCGAACGCGCCGCGGGCCTACCAGTACCGCACGCTGTTCCCGACGATGATCCGCGACTGGCGCGATGCGTTCGGCCGCGGGCAGTTCCCGTTCCTGTTCGTGCAGCTGGCGGCGTTCGAGGACAAGCGCGGCGACCCGCGGGCGTGGGCCGAACTGCGCGAGGCGCAGACGATGACGCTGTCGCTGCCGAACACCGGCATGGCCTGCATCATCGACCTCGGCCTGAAGAACAACATCCACCCGCCGCACAAGCTCGAGGTCGGCCGCCGGCTGGCGCTGCAGGCGTTGGCCGGCACCTACGGCCAGGACGTCGTCTGCTCCGGACCGATGCTCTCGCACTACACGATCGAGGGCGAGGCCATCCGCCTGCACTTCGACCACGTCGGCTCGGGCCTGCAGCAGCAGGGCGACGCGCTGGTCGGCTTCGAGATCGCGACCGAGCGCGGCGCCTTCGAACCGGCCGTGGCCGTGCTCGACGGCGACACCGTGGTCGTGCGCGGCACCATGGCCTCACCGCGCCACGTCCGCTACGCCTGGCGCCACTGGCCCGAGATCAGCCTGCGCAACCGCGAAGGCCTGCCCGCCATCCCGTTCCGCACCGACACCCGCACCCCCGTCACCGCCGACGCCCGCTGACAGGTCGGAACGTACCGTTTCGTAGGCCTGGCGGTTCCGTAGGTCTGGTTCCGGGAGCAGATCCTGCGGGCCACGAACGGCCACTACTTGCCGGGCTTCTGCAGCCGTTCGCGGATCCGCGCCGCGACCTCTTCGCCGAGCAGGCGCGAGCCCTCCTTGGTGAAGTGCACGTCGACCCGCGGCTGGATCCGCTGCTGCCGCGCCAGCACGAACGCGTGCAGGTCGACCACGTCGACGCCCTGGTCCGCCATCACGGCCCGGGCGATGGCGTTGTAGCGCGGGGCGTCGTCGACGTCGCGGTGGGGCTTCACGCCGCCCTCCGGGATCGGCGTGGTCGTCGCGAACACCAGCTTCGCGCCGGTCGCCTGCAGCTTGCCGACGATCTCGCGCAGCTGCCGTTCGTAGACCTCGGGCTCGGCCTGCCGGCCGTGCTTCGGGTCGTTCGAGTTCCGCCCGTTCGGCTGGACCCGCTTCAGGTCGTGCAGGCCGAAGTTGAACCAGATCAGGTCCCACTCGCCGCCCTCGATCTGCAGCCAGCGGTCGACGTTGGCGACGCCCTTGGTCGTGCCGGCGCAGTTCTCGGCGGGGCGCAGCACCCAGACGTCCTGGCGCAGCAAGCGCTGCACGAAAGGCGTGTAGCCCATCGAGATCGAATCGCCGAGGATCAGCACGCGCTGCTTGCCGGCGTTCTCGGCGGCGATCTCGGCGCGCACCGGGTCGTATTCGCGGTTGACGCACTTGTCCTTCCAGCGGTCGAGCACGGCGCGCAGGCCGGCGCGGGACTCGGGCTGCTGGCCGCGATCGCCGGTGCGCCGGATCCACGCGTCGAGGATCGCCCGGTGCAGCAGCAGCGACGGCCGGTGGCTGTCGCGGCCGGCGAGGTTGTCGACCTGGTGGGGATCGGCCTGCAGGTCGTAGAGCTCCTCCCGCGGCCGCCGCGCCCCGTAGAACTGCATCTGGTCGCCGTTCAGCTGGCCGGCCGCGGCCCGTTCGCGCAGCTGCCGGGTGATGCGCCAGGCGTCGCGGTACTGCGGCTGCATGTACGGCCGGTCGGGCAACTCGTTGCGGATGTAGCGGAACCGGTCGGTCACCACCGCGCGGATGCGATCGATGGTGTAGTCGCAGCGGTCGCGCGCGCTGACCACGAACGCCCGCGCGTAGCCGTCGGCGAACACGTCCTGGCCCTGCATCGCCGCGGGCCGCGCGACCCCGGCCATCGCCAGCGTCGTCGCACCGAGGTCGATGCCGGACACCAGGTCGTCGCGAACGCCGGCCGGCACGCCCGGTCCGGCGACGATCCACGGCACCTTGACGCCGCCCTCGTACAAGAACTGCTTGTGGCGGTGCATCCGGTAGCCGTGGTCCGAGAAGAAGAACACCACCGTCTCGTCGAGCAGGCCGTCCTTGGCGAGCGCGGCGAGGATGCGCTTGACCTCGCGGTCGGTCTTGTGGATCACGTCGTAGTGGTGCGCGATCTCCTCGCGCACGACCGGCGTGTCGGGATAGTAGGGCGGCACCTCGACCTTGCTCGGGTCGACCTTCGCCGGCTCGTTGTTCTTGCCGCCGCGCAGCTGGATCTGCCCGAAGAACGGCTTCTGCGCCGCCGCCGCCGGCCGCCACAGCGACGCGACCTCGCGCAGCCGGTCGAGCCGCATGTCGGGATCGTGATGGTCGTAGAGCGCCTCGGGGTCGTGCGTGAAGTTGTAGTCGAGCTTGCCGCGGTTGAACGTGTAGTAGCCGGCCTCGCGCAGCAGTTCGGGGATCGTGCGCACGCCGTCCGGCAGCGCGATCTGGTCGTCGGGCGTGCGCGAACTGCGGTGGTTGTGCGCGCCGATGCTCGTCTGGTAGCAGCCGGTGATCACCGCCGAACGCGTCGGCGAGCACACCGCGGACGGCATGTAGGCGCGCTCGAAGCGCGCGCCGCGCGCCGCCAGCGCGTCGATCGTCGGCGTCTGCGCCAGCTCGTCGCCGTAGCAGCCGAGCCAGTCACAGAGGTCCTCGACGTAGATCCACAGCACGTTCGGCCGGTCCTGGGCTGGCAGCAGCCCGGCGCAGAGGACCAGCGCGAACACGCACGAGGCGAAGCGGTTCATGACAGCAGCGTAGCGAGCGGCGATGATGGCGTCGCCGATGCCGGACGACTCCGCCTCCCAACCGCCGCTGCGGCTGCTGCGCGTGCTGACGCGCCCGAACCTCGGCGGCCCGACCCGGCAGGCGATCGCGCTGTGGCACGCGCAGCGGTCGCTCGGCATCGAGACGCTGCTGGTCACCGGCGCGGTGGGGCCGGAGGAGGTCGAGCTGTCGCCGGCGGGCCATGACGTGCCGCCGCTGCCGCCCGATGCCCGCCGCGCCGGGCGGCTGCGCCCGGGCTGGCTGCAGCTCGCCGATCTCGGCCGCGGCGTCGACCCGTTGGCCGATCGGCGCGCCGGCCGCGAGCTGCGCCAGCTGATCCGCGCCTGGCGGCCGCACGTCGTGCACACCCACACCAGCAAGGCCGGCATGGTCGGCCGCCGCGCCGCGCGCGCCGAACGCGTGCCGGTGGTGGCCCACACGTTCCACGGCCACGTGCTGCACGACTACTTCTCGTGGTTGCCGTCGCTGCTGCTCGGTCGCCTCGAACGTCGCCTCGCGCGCCACACCGACCTGCTGTTCGCGGTCAGCGCCAGCTGCGCCGACGAGCTGGCCGCCTGCCGCGTCGCGCCGCGAGCGCGCTTCGCCGTCACGCCGCCGGCCGTCGAGGTGCCCGAGGCGCTCGGTCGCGATGCCGCCCGAGCCCGGCTGGGACTGGCCGCCGACGCGTGGGTGGTCGCTGCGGTCGGGCGGCTGGTCCCGATCAAGCGGCTGCACGACTTCGTCGAGATGGTCGCGCGTGGTGGCCAGCCGGCGGGCCAGCCAGGCGACCAGCCAGGCGACCTGCCAGGCGACCTGCACGGCGACGTGCTCGGCGACGGCCCGCTGCGCGACCAGCTCACCGCCCAGGCAGAACGCACCTGTGGCGGCCGTCTGCGCGTGCGTGGCGCCGAACCCGATGCGGCCCGGCTGCTGCCCGCCTACGACGCGGTGGTGCTGCCGAGCGTGCGCGAGGGTTGCCCCCTGGTCGCGATCGAGGCGTTCCTGGCGGGGGTGCCGGTGGTCGGCTACGACGTGCCGGGCGTGCGCGACGCGCTGGGTTCGGTCGGGCGCGGTCTGCTGGTCCCGGTCGCCGACGGCCCGGCGGGGTTGCTCGAGGCGGTGGTTCGGATTCGCAACGACGCGAACCTGCGATCGACCCTGGTCGACCAGGCCGTGGCAGCGAGCCGGCAGTGCCGTCCGGAGGTCGTCGGCCGGCAGCTGGCGGCGGCCTACCGGGGGGCCCTGGCCGCCGGCGGATCCTCCGTTACCATCTGACGCGGCTGGGCTAGCCGCGATCGGCGGCGCCGCCCCGTCCGCCTCGACCCTCATGCGATACCTTCCGGTGTGCGTGCTCGCCGTGCTGCTCGCGGCGTGCGGCGATCTCTCGGTCCAATCGGTGCCCGGGAGCGAGACGATCCCGGCGGCGCTCGAAGGGGAGTGGCGGGGCAACTGGCGCTCGACCCGGACCCAGGACATCGGCGCCGTGACGATCCGGATCCAGGAGTTCGCCGGCGAGCCGGTGGTGTCGCTGACGATCGACAATCCGTGCCTGGAGCCGGCCGACTACGACCTGGTGCTGGCCGGTGGCGTGATCGCGCTGCAGGCCGACGGCGTGACCGTGCTCGAGGCCAGCCTGGCGCGCCCGGATCGACTGACCGGCACGTTCGGCTGCGCGCTCGACGAAGGCACCTGGGCGGCCGACCTGATCGGTCCGCTGCCCGAGCCGATCGACCTGAGCGGCAGCTGGGAAGGGCGCGTGTTCGTGCCGGGTGCGTTCACCGAGGAGTTCGGCGTGACGCTGCAGCAGTCGGTGCGTTCGGGGCGGCTGGCGCTCAACGCGCTCGCCGACATCCCGGGGGTGCTGCCGTTCCAGATCCCGATGCGCGGCTACGTCGTGTTCGGCGACGACGACTTCGACATCATCCTCGAGACCGAGCCCGGCGTGCAGCCGCAGCTGGTGCTCAGCGGCAGCGGCGACCGCGATCCGCTGGCCGTGCCCACCGGCGTGCTGCAGGTGCTCGGCCAGACGCCGCTGCCGTTCTCGCAAGGCCTGGTGGAGCTGGAGCCCAGATAGCGGCGTGGGCGACTTCCTCGGCGCGTTCGCGGTGCTGGTCCGCGAGCAGCGGTACCTGTTCGTCGCCAACGACCGTGAGATCGACGGGCGCGTGCAGCGCGTCTGGGACCTGCCCGGTGGCCGCGTCGAGGCCGGCGAACTGCTCGAGGAAGCGCTGCGGCGCGAACTCGACGAGGAGACCGGCCTGCGGCTGGTCGGTGCGCCGGAGTTCGTGTTCGTGCAGGAGGGCGAGCGCATCGTGCGCGGCGAGCGGCAGTACGCGTGGCGTTCGTTCTTCTTCGCGGTCGAGGCCGACGGCGAACCGCGCGCCGGCCACGAGGTGCTCGACGTGCGCTGGATGACGCGGGCCGAGATCGAAGCGGAGTGCCACGCGCCGTACCACGACAGCTTCCGCCACTGGTTGCGCGCCGGCGGTCGCCATTTCGTCAGCGACTGGCGCGATCGCGGCGATTCCGCGTAACCGTGGCGCGATCCGGTCCCCGATAGCGTGTGGGACTGCTCGCATTCGCGGTGGCGCTGGCGGCGCCGATCTGGACCTGGACGAGTGACGGCTCGCCGCTGCGCATCGGCCTGCGCGTGCCGCGCGAGGCGGTCGCCGACGGCCTGGCGCTGCGCGGTGAGGGCCAGCTGCAGTGGCGGCCGCTGCCGGTGCGCGGCCACAGCGACGACCGGACTGCGGACAGCGGGGGGCGCGACGAGGTCTGGATCGAGCTGGCGATCCTGGCGCCGCGAGGGCGCGTGCAGGTGGTGGCCGGAGGGCGCGGGCCGGACCTCGACGGCCGCGGGGCCGCGTTCGTGCTGCGGCGCGAGCAGCGCCGCGTCGCGCACGGCCTCGAGCAGACCACCCGCTGGGAGTGGTGCGATGGCACCGTCGACGAGCGCTGCCGGGTGACGTTCACCGCCGCGACCGAGATCGCTGGCGAACGGTTCGAGGCCGGCGAGGGCTGGACCCGGCAGAGCCCCGGCCTCGCGACGCGCGCGCGCTGGTGGCAGCGCAGGGGGCGCGCCGAGGCAGAGCGCTGCGGGCTGTTGCCGGTGCGGGGACGCGGTGGCGGCACGACCGCGCGGCTGCGGCGGCACCTCGGTGAGGTCGTCGATGCGCTGGTCGAGATGCCGGGTGCCCGCGGCGCCGGCGACTTCCGTCGCGCCGACGGCGAGGTGACCAACCTCGAGTTCGACACCGCGTTCGCGCTGCTGCGCTGCGCGGTGGCGCTGCAGCACGCGCGGGCGTTCGCGCTGGCGCAGCGGTGCGCCGCGCAGCTGCGCGACCGCGACCTGGACCTGCGCAGTGGCCTGCCGTTCGTGCACGGCGTCGACCACCGCACCGGAGTCGTCGAGACCGGCCACGTCTGGCTGCGCGGGCTGCTGTGGGTGGGGCTGTTGACCGCGGACGACGACGCGCTGGTGGCGGCGCGCGCGCTCGGCCGTTCGCTCGCGGTCAACCTGCCGCAGGGCACGGGCCGCAACGAGCGGCTGCGTTCGTACGCGTGGCCGCTGGCCGAGCTGGAGGCGCTGCTGCGGGTCACCGACGAGCCGATCGCCGCGCGGGCGGCCGACCGGCTGGCCGCCGCGATCGCGCTGCGCTACGACCCGTCGGCCTGCACCTGGCGGTTCGGCGAGGGCCGGCAGCGCGACGGCAGCCACTTCGAGCGCGCCTGGTTGACCGCGGGCCTGCTGCTGCCTGCCCTGCGCGCACACCACGCTCGCCGGCCCGCCGAGCCGCTGCGCGACCAGATCGATGCGGCGAGCAAGCGGCTCGCCAACGAGGTCGGCCGCGGCGTGCGCGGCCTGCCGACGCACTACCGGCTACGGCGCGGCCGATCGTTCGCGCACCACTTCGAGCGCGGCACGGTGTGCTCGACCTGGCTGCTCGAGGCTTTCGACGCCCGGCGCCAGCGGCAGCTGCTCGGCCGCGCCGCCGTGCGCCGCGCCACCACCGCCCTGCCCGCCCTCGACGACCCCGACCTGCCCACCACCTTCACCATGCTCGCCCGCTGCGACTGGCCCTGGCACTGACCCCAAACGTTGCCGTACGGTACGCGGTTCGTCCGACAACCTTCGCGGCGCCGGCCTCACCCGCCGATCTTCAGCGTGCCGACCAGGTCGCGGTCGCCGCGCAGCACGATGAACTTCAGCTCCTTGCCGCGCTGCTCCTGGCACAGGCGGGCCAGGTCGACGCGCGAGTTGAGCGGCAGTTCGCGTTCGCCGAAGCGACCGCGCACGATCAGGCCGAGGATCAGGTCGCCCTTCTCGATGCCGGTGCGGCTGGCGGGGGAGTCGGGCGCGACGTCGGTGACCCGCAGCGTCGCCGGGAACAGCGCCACCCGACGCAGGCCACTGCCGCGGTAGAACGCGTAGGTCGCCTCGCGCACCAGCCGCTGGTTCTCCTCGACGTCGATCTCGTCGATGCGCACGCCGAGGCCGGTCAGGATGGTGCCGTCGGCGCGCGGGATCGGCCGGGTCTCGAGCTGGCGGGCGCGGCCGCCGCGTTCGATCGTCATCGGCACCGTGCGCGCGTCGGCCAGGTCGAAGAAGTGGCGCAAATAGTCGATCGACGTGCGCACGTCGTGCTCGCCGATCCGGGTCAGCACGTCGCCGACGCGCACGCCGGCGAGCTCCGCCGGGCCGCCGGTGACGACCTCGCGCACCACGACCTTACCGTCGCGGTCGGCGACCTCGAGGCCGAGCCACGGCGCGTTGCCGTTGGCGACGAAGCTGGTGCTCTGCAGCAGCTGCCGCTGGAACTCCTTGCGCACGACGTCCATCGGGATCGCGAAGCCGATGTTCTCGGCGCCCGCCGACATCGCGTTGTTGATGCCGACCAGGCGGCCGGTGATGTCGAGCAGCGCGCCGCCGCTGTTGCCCTGGTTGATCGCCGCGTCGGTCTGCAGCAGATCCTTGTACTCGCGCACCACGCCGTCGGGTGCGCGCACCTGGATCGAACGGCCGGTCGCCGACAGCACGCCGCTGGTGACCGTGTTGGCGTGGCCCTGCGGGTTGCCGATCGCGATCACGGTCTCGCCGATCATCAGGTCGGAAGAGCGACCGATCTCGATCGGCTGGACCCGCTCGTCGCCTTCGAGCTCCAGCTGCAGCAGCGCCAGGTCGCGAACCGGCGTCGAGCTGAGCACGCGGGCCTTGCGCTCGCGGCCGTCGCGCAGCTTTACGAGCACACCGTAGTTGCGGCCGCTGCGTTCGCCGAGCAGCACCGGCGCGATGACGTGCCAGTTGGTGATCACCAGGCCGCTGTCGTCGAGCAGCACGCCGGAGCCCTGGCCCTCGGTCACCGGCTGGCGCCGGGCCAGCTGGTTCTGCAGGTAGATGCTGACGACGCTGTCGGCGGCGCGCTGCACGGCGCGCACCACCGGGGTCATGCGCAGGGCGCGGTCGTCGGCGTTCGGTTCGACCACCTGCAGCGGGGAGCCGCGGTCGGTCAACGGTTGGTCCTGGGCCGGCACCGCCACGGCGGCGGACAGCACGGCGAACGGCAACAGCAGCGGGATCCACTTGCGCATGTCGGCTCCTACGATCGAACTCCGAAAAGCCTCCCCGACAGCGGGGGGTGCGGTCTGTTGCGACACGTCGCGGCCTGCGACAATGCCCGGACATGTTCTACCGGTTCGACACGGAAGTGCCGCTGCGTTGGGTCGATGTCGACTCCGCCGGCGTGGTCAACAACGCCGTCTACCTGAGCCTGATGGAGCAGGCGCGGTTCGCCTACTTCTCGCACCTCGGGCTGATGACCGACCAACGCGTGCCGTTCGTCCTGGCGGAAGCGACCGTGCAGTGGCTGCGCCCCGGCCGGCTCGGCATGAACGTCACGGTCGCCGCTGCGACGACCCGGCTCGGCAATGCGAGCTTTGACATGCAGTACGAGATCCGCTCCGGCGAGGAGGTGCTGTGCAAGGCCAAGGCGGCGCTGGTGTTCGTCGACGAGGCGATGCAGTCGTGCCCGATCCCGCAGCAGTTCCGCGAGACCGTGGCGCAGTTCGAAGAACTCGACGGCTGACGCGCGCCCGGCCAGCAGGCGCAGGCACGAACGGTACGGCATTCCCGGTTGTTCGTCCTGCAGGCGGGGCCCAAGCCTCGTAATGTTGCCGCCGATGCGATCCCAGCTGACCGTTGCCCGCGCGCTCGTGTTCGCGCTCCTCGCCCCGATGCTCTCGGCGCAGGGGGAGGACGAACAGGAATACGCGGAGCTGCTCGCCGACGGCCAGCGCAAGCTGCTGGCCGGGCGCGTGCTCGAGGCCGAGCAGGCGTTCGAAGAGCTGTTCGAGTACCTGACCGAAGACGGCGTCGACGCCGACGACCGCTACTACGTCGCCGCGACCGTCGGCCTGCAGACGATCGAGCTGCGCCGCGGCAACTACCTCGAGGCGCAGCGCGGCCTGAAGCGGCTGCCGGCCGCCGCGCAGGCCGACCCCGAGGTCGTCTGGGTGCTGGCCGAGACCTACAAGCGGCTCGGCGACTACGACCGGGCGGCCGCGCTGCTGCGCCAGCTGGTCGAACGCGACCCCGCCGACGCGCGCGCCCGGCATCGCCTCGGCGTCGTGCTGCACGGCGCCGGCAAGCGCGGCGAGGCGGCCGAGCTGTGGCAGCAGAACGCCGCGCTCGAACCCGATCCGAAGGACGCGCTGCAGCTCGCCTACGTCGGTCGTTCGCTCTACGAACTCGGCGGCCGCCGCAACTACGAACGGGCCAGCCGCATGTTCGTCGACAGCATCCAGCTCGCGCCCGAGCGCCCGGAGGCCCGCACCGCGCTCGGGCTGCTGAAGTACGAGGCCTACGGCGAGGCGGCCGGCTTCCCGTCGGGCGAGAAGGACCTCAAGAAGGTGCTCGACGTCAACGGCGACGACGAGGAGGCGCTGCTGACGATGTTCAAGATCCGTCGCGCCAACATGGTGCTCGACGGCGACAAGACCGAGGGCTTCCTCAACCGCGTGCTCGACCGCAACCCGCGCTGCGCCGAGGCGCTGCTGCTGCGCGCGGCGCGGGTGCTCGACGACCGCCGCTTCGAGGAGGCCGCGCGCCGCATCGACGACGTGCTGGCGATCGACCCGAGCTATCGCGAGGCGCTGTGCCACCGAGCGGCGGCCGCGATGCTGCTGCGCCGCGACGAGGAGTACCGTTCGTTCCGCGACAAGGCGCTGGCGGGCGATCCAACCTGGCCCGAATGCGACCGCATCCTCGGGGACCACCTGTCGTCGCTCTACCGCTTCGCCGACTCGATCCCGTTCTTCGAGGCGGCGCTGCAAAAGCAGCCGGACCACGTGTCGTCGATGCACGGCCTCGCCAAGGCGCTGATCTACACCGGCGACGGCAAGCGCGCCCGCGACCTGTTGCTGGCTGCCAAGGAGATCGAGAAGGCGATGGTCGACCCGTGGCGCAACAACGCGATCGCGGTGCAGGAGCTGCTCGACGAACAGTACGAGGCCGTCGAGCACGGCCCGTTCACGATGCTGCTGCACAAGGAGGACGCCGACGTGCTGCGCGCCTACCTGCTGCCGATCCAGCTGGAGGCGGTCGAGGTGCTCGGCAAGAAGTACGGCTGGCAGCCCGAGGGCAAGACCACGGTCGAGGTGTTCCACACCTGGGACGACTTCTCGGTGCGTACGATCGGCTTCCGCGGCTTCACCGCACTCGGCGCGTGCTTCGGCCGGCTGATCACGCTGGTGTCGCCGGTCGACGTCGACCTGCGCCGTCAGGACTTCATGTGGGAGGCGACCGCGTGGCACGAGTACACCCACGTGCTGACGCTCGGCCTCAGCAACAACCGCGTGCCGCGCTGGCTGACCGAGGGCTTCTCGGTCTACGAAGAACGCGCCCGCGACACCTCGTGGGAACGCGGCATGGACCGCGAGCTGTTCGACGCGTTCCACAACCGCGACATCCCGCCGGTACGGATCATGAACCGGCTGTTCCGCGGGCCGCGCATCCTGTTCGGCTACTACCAGGGGGGCCTGATCGTCGAGCTGATCACCAAGAAGTACGGCTTCGACAAGGCGCTCGAGCTGCTGCGCGCGTTCGGCGACGACCAGGGCATCGAACGGGCGTTCGAGCGCGCGGTCGGCATGAGTTCGCGCGCGTTCGATCGCCTGCTGCTCGAGTACATCGAGAACGACCTGCTGCGCGGCATCGATCTGGTCCAGCGGTTCGACCAGAACACGATCGGCCAGCGCATGATCGACGCGCGCAACGATCCGAGCGACCTCGGCGCCCGCATCGACCTGGCGTGGGCCGGGCTGCAGCAGGACAACCCGGTCGACGCCGGCCGCTGGCTGGCGGAGGTGCTGCGCACCGACCCCGACCACCCCGACGGCATGCTGGTGCGCGCCGAGATGCTGCGCCGCCGCGGCCAGCTCGAGGCGGCCGTCGAGCACTACAAGAAGGGCTTCTCGCTCGGCGCCGACGACTTCGACTCGCGGATCCGCTGTGGCGAGGTGTTGCTCGAACTCGGCAACACCGACGCGGCGATCGACATGTTCCAGCGCGCCAAGGCCTGCTGGCCGTCGTGCACCGAGCAGGCGACCGCACCGGAGCTGCGTCTTGCCAAGATCTATCGCGACCAGGGCGAACGAACCCAGGCGCAGATGGAGATGAAGTCGTACGTGCGCCGCACGGCGCGCGCGTTCGTGCCGCGCTACACGCTGGCGGAGTTCGAGCGGGAGGCCGGCAACCGCAACGAGGAGCTGCGGCTGTTGCTCGAGTGCAACCGGATCGATCCGTTCTATCGCGAACTGCACGAGCGCATGGGCGACGCCTACGAGGCGCTCGGCAAAGAGGCGCAGGCGGCGCTCGAGTTCGAGGTCGCGGCGGCGGTGCGGGCCGACCAGGACCGCGCCTACATGCGGCCCGACGCGACGGCGCCGGCGGTCGACAGCGACGAAGAGCGCGCTGCGCGCGGCGCGCTGTGGCTGCGCGCGGCGAAGCTGCGGCACCAGCTCGGGGACCGCGAGCGACGCGATACCCTGTTGCAGCGGGTGCTTCAAGAAGCGGCTGGCAGCGACGCTGCGGCCGATGCGCGCGAGCTGCAGCAAGAGTGGCGAGGCCGCTGACGAGTTGGTAGCGTTGGCCCTCCGACTTTTGCGGGCGTCGTCGGTCGCGACGCCCCGTCGGAGCAGAAGCCACACATGCTGCCGTTGCTCGAAGACAGTTGGACCCGCGTCCAGGCCACGTTGCGTGACCGCGTCGGGTCCGCGACGTTCGACGCCTGGCTCAAGGGGCTGCGGCCGGTGCTGCTCGAGCGCGGCACCGTGTACTTCGAGGCGGACACGCGGCTGGCGGCGGACCGCGTGCGGGCGCTGTTCCGCAACGCGATCTCCGAGGTGCTGTCGCAGGACTTCGGCACCGAGCTGAAGGTCGAGATCCAGTCCGAGGTGACCGATCGCTTCGATGCGCTCGAGGTCTCGCCGCAGCGGCCGGTGATCGACGACGGCAACCGCACCGCGCACCTGGTGCTGCAGAGCCTGATCCCGGGCCAGAACCGGCTGCCGTTCGGCGACGAACTGCCGCGCACGCGGCTGGTGCCGGCGAGCCTCTACGTCTTCCACGGCCCGTCGGGCGTCGGCAAGACGTTCCTGCTGAACTGGTGGCGCGAACAGATGCCGCTGCGCTCGCTCTGGTACGACCTGCCCGAGCTGCTCAAGGTGTTCCAGCGCGTGCACCAGGACAAGCGCGTGCCCGAGCTGTTCGACGAGCTGGTCGCGGACCTGCCGCTGGTGATCGACGAGGCGCACCGGATCTCGCACAAGCCGAAGCTGCAGGCCTTCCTGCAGCAGGTGCTGGAGGCGCGCGCCGCGCACGGCTCGCCGACGATCCTCGCCTCGCGCTGGCACCCCAAGGACGTGCGCGACCTCGACGCGTCGCTGCAGTCGTCGTGGATGGCCGGGTTCGTCGCGAGCATCGAACGTCCGGGGCCGCTCGGTCGCCTGCGCTACCTGCGCGCGCTCGAGGGCTCACCGTCGCGCAACGGCCGCGCGCCGCAGATCGAGGCGTTGGCGCAGAAGACCGTCGGCGGCTACCCGGAGTTGCGCGCGGCCTGGGCGAAGTCGCGCGGCGAGTCGTTACCGCCGCGCTACCTGGAGCTGATCGATCCGCGCACGGTGTTCCATCGCGTGCGCGACCGCGTCGCCGAGCGCTTCGACGTGAGCGTCGACGACCTGTGCGGCAAGGGCCAGAGCCGCGCCGTGTCGCGCGCCCGCAAGGTGCTCGCCAAGCTGTGCCAGCACCATGGCCTGAAGGGCAGCGAGATCGGCAACTTCCTCGGCCGCACCCGCGCGGCGGTCAGCTACATGGTGCTGTCGCTCGAGAAGGAGCTGGAGAAGACGCCGGAGCTGCGCGCGCTGATCGAGGAGCTGCAGTGAGCTGCTACGTCGCGCTCGACGGGCCCGACGGGTGCGGCAAGAGCACGCAGGCAGCCGCGCTCGCGACCTGGCTCGACGCCGAGGGGGCCGACGTGCTGCACGTGCGCGAGCCCGGCTCGACGCCGGTCGGCGAGGCGCTGCGCGAACTGCTGCTGTCGCCGGCGACCGGCGACCTGCAGCCGATCAGTGAAGTGCTGCTGTTCTCGGCGGCGCGCGCCGAACTGATGCAGCGGGTGGTCCGGCCGGCGCTGCAGGCGGGCAAGGTCGTCGTGGCCGAACGCTGCTACCTGTCGACGATGGTCTACCAGCTGCTCGCCGCCGAGCGGCCGTCGCCCGGCGTGCTCGACCCGGTCTGGTTCGAGGACCTGACGCGGCGCGTGCACGGCGACTGCCTGCCGGACGCGATCTTCCTGCTCGACGTCGCGCCCGAGGTGTCGGCGCAGCGGCGCGGCCGCCGCAGCGGCGGCGACGACCGCATCGAGGCGCGCGGCGACGACTACCACCGCCGGGTGCGCGACGGCTACCTGCGGGCGGCGGCGCGCGAACCACGCGCGGCCGTGTTCGACGCCGGCGGCGACTTCGAGGTTCTGCAGCAGCAACTGCGCCAACGGGTCGCGGTGCTGGCCCAGGAGGTGCGTCGATGAGCGCCAGGTGGGTGCGCGAGGCCAGGCGCAAGAACGCCTCGCAGCCGGACGAGGCCGAAGCGGTCCGCATGACGAAGCGGCTGCAGCGCCCACTCGGGCAGGGCGAGGCGCTCGACCGCTGGGTGCGCATGGCGCGTCGGCTGCAGCTGCCGCACGGCGTCGTCGTCGAGGGCGCGCCGGGTTCGGGCAAGACCACGGTGCTGCAGTACCTGACGGCCGCGTTGCTGTGCCCCTCGGAGCTCGATGCCGACGAACCGTGCGGCATGTGCCGCACCTGCACGCGCATCGCCAACGACCTGCACCCCGACGTGCAGGTCGTGCGACGACCGCGCGACGACGCCGAGTTCGTCAAGAAGGAGACCAGCTTCCACCGCATCACCGTGCACCAGGTGCGCGCCGTGCAGGATCGGCTGGCGCAGCACGCGATCGAGGGCGGCGCGCGCGTTGCGGCGTTCGTCGAGGCCAACCGCATCGAGGAGGAGGGGCAGAACATGCTGCTCAAGACCCTCGAGGAGCCCGGCGCGGCGACGTTCCTGCTGCTCGAGACTTCTCGTCCGGAGCAACTGCTCGAGACGGTGCGCTCGCGGGTCCAGCGGTTGCGGGTGCTGCCACTGGCCGACGCGGCCCTCCGCGGCGAGCTGGAGCAAAGAATTCCCCAGCATTTCGGGCGGTTCGACGACATCGTGGCCCTGGCCCAGGGCAGCCTCGGGCAGGCCCTGCGGGCGTCTACCGAACAGGCGGTACAGCTCCATGATCTGGTGCGTGCCTGGTTCGCGACGACCCAGACCTTGCGCCCGATCGCGATGGCCCAGGCGGTGCTGAAGGGGGCCGAGGAGAAGCGCGACGAGGTCGAGATCGCCCGGTTGTTCCTGTGGCTGTTGCGGGCCGAGGTACGGCGGCAGCGGGACGCCCTTGCGGCCTCGGCGGAGGGCTCCTACGTTGCCGCGACGCTGGAACCATGGACCACGTGGCTCGAACGAACACTGCAAGCGGAACGGGATCTCGACCTGTTGATCCCGCCAGAACAGGCGCTCGCCGCCTGTCTCGTGCAGATGCTCTGACGACGTCGCGGGTCGCAGCAGTCCGGGTTGGTCGCCCGGCGCGCGCGTGGTCTCCGGTGGGGGAAGTGCAGCGAAGGGGTCACTTCGTCGCGCTCAAGGGCGGTTCCCGATGTGTCGATAACGGTGGTCGAACACCACCGCTTCGTCCGAAGAGGAACCGTGTCGATGGCCGCTACTGATCAAGACCTGCTCGAAGACAAGATCCAGACGGTGAGGTGCCGGGACCGCAGGTTCTCGCGCCACGCCTACTACTTCGTGCTCGACGCGCTCGACTACACGATGACGCACTTCGGCCGCGACCAGCTCACCGGCGAAGACCGTCATGTCGGTGGTCGCGAGCTGCTGACCGGCATCAAGGAGTACGCTGCCGAACAGTTCGGGCCGATGGCCGCGATCGTGTTCGAGCGTTGGGGCGTGCGCGCCGCCGCCGACTTCGGCGAGATCGTCTTCAACCTGATCGACGTCGAGCTGCTGAGCCGGCGCCCGTGCGACAGCCGCCTCGACTTCGTCGACGGCATCGACTTCCGCGAGACGTTCGCGGAGAAGCACCGCGAGAGCCTCGACCGCATCGCCGATCGCGACGCGTGAGCCGGCGCCCAGGCGCAGCAGGGATGTGACAGGCTCGCCAAATCCGCGGCGGTGACGTGCAGTCGCCGCCCGCAGCGCGTAAGCCTCGACCACAGAGGTGATCATGCTGCATACCGACTGGCTGCGTCGTTCGTTCGTCCCGCTCGCGCTCACCGCGCTGCTGTCCGCGCAGGATGCGGCGGGCTGGCTCGACCCCGGCTCGACGATCACCGAGCTGGTGACCGCGCCGCCGGAGCCGTCGGCGTCGCTGTCGCCGCAGGGATCGTTGCTGGTGATGCGCACGCGCGAGGCGCTGCCCGATCTCGCGGTGGTCGCCCGGCCGCACCTGAAGCTCGCCGGCATGCGCATCGACGGCGAGACGTTCGGCCGGCAGCTGAGCACGCGCACGACGTCGATCACGGTGCGCAAGCTGCCCGGCGGCGACGAGTATCGGGTGCCGGTCGACGCCGACCACTGGAGCGCGCCGATCTGGACCGCCGACGATCGGGCGTTCGCGCTGGTGCGGGCGAGCGAGGGCGGCGGCGAGCTGTGGATCTGCGATCCGTGGGACGCACCGCCGCGAAAGGTCGAAGGCGTGCGCCTCAACCAGGTGATGGGGGGCGCGGTGCGCTGGATGCCGGACCAGCGGCGGCTGCTGGTGCGCATGGTCGTGCCGGGCGAGCGCCCCGAGCGGCCGCGCGTGCCGGCCGGGCCGATCGTGCAGCAGACCGTTCGCAACCAGAACGCGCAGGTGCGCACCTACCAGGACCTGCTGCAGGACGGACACGACGAGGACCTGCTCGAGTTCTACGGCCACAGCCAGCTGGCGATCGTCGACGGCGAACGGATCACCAAGGTCGGCGCGCCGCGCATCTACTCGCGGGTCACGCCGTCGCCGGACGGCACGCTGCTGCTGGTCGAAGCGGTCGAACGGCCGTTCTCGTTCGTGGTGCCGATCTACCGGTTTCCGCGGCGGACCGAGGTGCTCGATCTCGACGGCAAGGTGCTGCGCGAGGTCGGCCGGGATCGGCTCAACGACGCCATCCCGATCGGCGGCGTCAAGCGCGGCCCGCGCAACATCGGTTGGGTCGCGACGGCGCAGCACGCGCTGTACTGGTTCGAGGCCCAGGACGACGGCGATCCGCAGCGCGACGTGCCGCAGCGCGATTTCGCGTTCTTGCTGCTCGAGCCCGCCGGCACGCCGCGGCTGTGGTTCCGCACCGAGTTCCGCGCGGCCGGCGTGCAGTTCGCCGCCGACGGCCAGCTGGTGCTGACCGGCGAGGTCGATCGCAAGAGCCGCACCGAACGGATCTGGAAGCGCGACCTGACCCGTCCGACCGCGGCCGGCACGCTGCTCTACGAACGCTCGACCCAGGACGTCTACAACGACCCGGGCATGGCGTTGTCGGAGCTGACGCTCGACGGCCGGCGGGTGCTGCGGCAGCCCGGTGGCCGGCTGCTGATGAGCGGCGCCGGCGCGTCCCCGCAGGGCAACCGGCCGTTCCTCGAGACCTGGGACCTGCAGAGCGGCGACAAGCAGCGCCTGTTCGAGTCCGGTGGCGAGAGCTACCAGGAGGTGCTCGGCCTCGTCCACGGCAGCGTCGACGAGTTGCTGGTGCGCACCCAGAGTCCGAGCGCGCCGCCGCAGCTGGTCTACGTCGATCGCGGCCGCGGTCGCCGCGTCGTGCTGCACACGGCGACCGATCCGGCGGCGAAGTTCACCGCGAAGATCCAGAAGCGGCTGGTGCACTACCAGCGGGAGGACGGCGTGCCGATGAACGGCACGCTCTACCTGCCGCCCGGCTACCAGGACGGCGATCGGCTGCCGTGCCTGCTGTGGGCGTATCCTCGGGAATACACCAAGGCCAGCGACGCCGGTCAGGTGCGCGCGACGCCGAACCGCTACCTGCGCATGCGCGGCAGCTCGCACCTGTTCATGCTGCTGAAGGGCTACGCGGTGTTCGACAACGCGTCGATGCCGATCGTCGGTCCGCGCCGCAGCGCCAACGACACGTTCGTGGAGCAGGTGCGCATGAACGCGCGGGCGGCGATCCAGGCGCTCACCGACCAGGGCTGCATCGACACCGACAAGGTCGCGGTCGCCGGCCACAGCTACGGCGCGTTCATGACCGCCAACCTGCTGGCGCACAGCGACCTGTTCTGCTGCGGCATCGCGCGCTCGGGCGCCTACAACCGTTCGCTGACGCCGTTCGGGTTCCAGAACGAGGAGCGCACGTTCTGGGAGGCACCGGAGATCTACTTCGCGATGTCGCCGTTCATGCACGCGCACAAGATCAACGAGCCGATCCTGCTGATCCACGGCCAGGACGACAACAACTCCGGCACGTTCCCGATCCAGAGCCAGCGCCTGTTCGGCGCGCTGAAGGGGCACGGCGCGACCGCGCGCCTGTGCTTCCTGCCGTTCGAGTCGCACGGCTACCGCGGCCGGCAGTCGGTGTTGCACTGCCTGGCCGAGATGGCCAACTGGCTCGACCGGCACTGCAAGGGGGAGCGCCGGTAGCGGCCGGCGCTAGACCTCGGTCAGCTCGAAGCCGCGCCGGTACTGCTTCGACACCAGCGAGTCGGCGTACTCGTCGTTGGTGACGCGCAGGTTGGCGGCGTCCCACTCGATGCGCTTGCCGCAGCGCAGCGCCAGGTTGCCGAGCAGGATCGACTCGGTGAACGGCGCCGCATACTCGAAGTTGGCCAGCGGCTGCTTGCCGGCCAGGATGCCGTCGAGCCATTCCTGGTGCACGCCGGGCGAACGCGGCAGCGTCTGCGGCGGCGGCGTGAAGCCCTCGAACTTCTCCTTCGGGTAGAGGTCGAAGCGCTCGCCGTAGTCGGTCGGCGAGTAGAGCTTGCCCTCGTCGCCGACCAGCAGGAAGCCGCCGGCGCGCAGCTTGACGCCGGGCAGCAGTTCCTGCGGCGGCAGCTTGCCGCCGTCGTACCAGGTCAGGCGGACCTCGTCGCGGTCGCCCTTCTTCGGGAACAGGAAGCGGATCGTCGAGCTCTTCGGTGGGCTGTAGTCGGTCGCGCCCTCGCTCTCGGCCTCGACCCAGGTCGGGTCGCCGAGGCCGAGCGCCAGGAACGGCATGTTGGCGACGTGGCACGCCATGTCGCCGAGCGCGCCGGTGCCGAAGTCCCAGAAGCCGCGCCAGTTGAATGGCGCGTAGCCGTTGAACGGCGTGTCCTTGCGGCCCTTGGCGTAGCTGCGCCAGGCGGCCGGGCCGAGCCAGAGGTCCCACCGGAACGAGGCCGGGATCGGGTCGATGTGGCTCGGCTTCTCGATGCCCTGCGGCCAGATCGGCCGGTTGGTCCAGACGTGCACCTCGCGCACCGTGCCGATCGCGCCGGCGCGCACGCACTCGACCGCGGTGCGCAGGCCGTCGAGGCAGGTGCCCTGGTTGCCCATCGACGTGATCACGCCGGTCTTGCGGGCCGCGTCGCGCAGCAGGCGCGCCTCGGCGACGGTGTGCGTCAACGGCTTCTGCACGAACACGTGGATGCCCTTGTGCATCGCCATCAGGGCCGGGCCGGCGTGGGTATGGTCCGGCGTGCTGACGGTGATCGCGTCGAGCTGCTCCTTCTCGATCATGTCGCGCCAGTCGTAGTGGAACGCCGCCTTCGGGTGCTCCGCCCGCGCGTTCTTGGCCTTGCCGTCGTCGACGTCGCACAGCGCCACGATGTCGTGCGTCTTGGCGCACGCGCGCATGTCGCTGAGGCCCTTGCCGCCACAGCCGACGACGCCGATGCGCAGGCGTTCGTTGGGCGAGCGGGCCTTGACGGGCATGCGGACGGGCTCGGCCGCACCGAGTGCTGCGGCACCACCGACCGCAGCTCCGGTGATCAGGAAGTCACGACGAGACGAATATGGCATGCGCGAACGATAGCTGTTCGCGCACGCCGTTCACGCCGTTGGTGAACGTGTGACAAATCCTGCGCTGCCGCTGGCGCCGGCCGACCGGGGGCCCCGCATCTACTTGGGTTCCCGGCCGTGCTCGATCAGCTTCCAGCGCTCGCCGTAGACGAACTCGGGCGACTGCTCGTAGTCGTGGCACTGGGTGCACATGACCGACGGCAGCGCGCCGCCGAGGATGCCGAGCTTCTTGGTGCCGCCGGACGCGACGTGGTCGAGGCCGGGGCCGTGGCAGCGCTCGCAGCCGACGTCGGTCAGGTGCGCGGTCTTCTCGGCGCTGACGAAGCCGCTCTTCTCGCCGTAGCCGACGACGTGGCAGCTGACGCAGTCCGGGTACTTGGTGACCGGCCAGCCGTAGCGCTTGGGATCCTTCTCGGCGTCGACCAGCGTCTGCCATGCATGCGCGTGCTTGCTGTTCTGCCACGCCTTCATGGCGCTCGGGTGGCAGCCGCCGCACTGCGCGCTGCCGACGTAGCTCGAACCGTTGGGCGTCGCGCGCTGCTCGGCCATCTGCTCGAGCACGTTCTCACGCGCGACGTCCTCGCGGTGGGTCAGCAGGAACGCCTTGACGTTGGGGTCGCCGCCGCCACCGGGAACGGTCTTGCTGCCGGCCAGCGGCACCAGCTCGCAGGCGACGCGCGAGGTCTCGCCGTCGCGCCACAGCCGCGCATCGAGCAGCACCCGGCCGCGGATGCCGGCGAACACCAGCGGCACCCCGCCGACGATCGCCGGCGAGCTGTCCGGCTCGATGAAGCCCTGGTCGACGCCGATCACCAGGTCGGGCTTCGGCTGCAGCTGCGGGATCAGCTTGCGGATGCCGTCGTCACGGCCGTGCACCATCGCGATGCGCACCATCTTGGCATCGGTGCCCTCGAACGCCTTGGCCCAGGCCGGCGCCGGCTCGGTGCGCTGCACCTTGGCGTCCTCCCCGCGCAGGTTCTCGGGCAGCGGGTCGAGCAGCAGCGACGCGATCCGCACGTCGTGATCGCGCACCTTCTTGTCGCGGAACGGCGTCGCCGGCCAGCTCGGGTCGTCGCTGGTCAGGTTGGTCGCGATCGCCGGGCCGCCGAGCAGGAAGCCCGCGTATTCCTCGAGCGGCAGCGACAGATCGTTGGCGCCGACCCCGAGCGCGTCGTAGGTGTGCTCCATCGCGAACAGCACCTGCGACGCGGTCAGCAGCTTGAGCTTGTCGAGTTCGGACTTGCCCGCGACCAGGTCGCCGCCCTCGATCAGCAGGTCGTAGTTGCGCTGCTCGCCGATGTGCTGCACCCGGCGCGCGAGGCCGCCGAGCTGGCCGCTGGCGCAGCCGCACGGCTCCAGGCGACCGAGCATCGAACCGCTGATCAGGATGCGCAGCGCGTCGGGTGGTGGCAGCACCGGGTCCTGCGGATCCTGCGACGTCGTCTTGTTGCGGTCGTTGCTGCCGAGGCGTTCGCGACCGGGGTCCTCGCCGCATTGGGCGAACGTCGCCACGACGGTGGCCAGACCGAGGGCGAGGCACAGGCCGCGCAGGAGGAGGGAGTTGCTCATGGATGCTTCGTGGGGAAGACGACGAGGTCGATCGGCAGGCGCGGCGCGCCGACGACGGTGGTCTCGCCGGGCTTGCCCAGCACGATCTTGCCCCGGAACATCGCTTCGAGTCCACCCAGATAGCGGACCTCGAGCCGCTGCTTGCGGCCGGCGGTCGGCACCGGGCTGAGCTCGACGGCGAAGTGGGACGACGCGTCGCTGCCGTCGTCCGCGACGACCTCGACGACCTCGAACTCCGGAGTGCGCTGGGTCGCGTGGTCGGTCACCAGCACGAACTGGCGCAGCATCGCGCCTTCGTCCTGCGGCTGCCGCAGGTCGGTCGTGAACGTGATCTTGTTCATCGGCGTCGCCTCCAGGTCGGGCACGACCTTCCAGGTCGCGACCAGGCCGACCTGGTAGTCAGGATCCGACGTCTTCACCGCCACCGCGGTGCGATGGTTGCCCAACTGGTTGGGCACGACGCGGGCGCGCAGCTGGGTGTAGCCGTCCTTCGGCTCCAGCGTGACCTGCAGGTCGCCGTCGAGGGAGCGCGCCTCGAGGAACTGCAGGTCGCGGTGGTTCTCGTCGCCACGCAGGGTCGTCAGCAGTTCGCCGGTCGACGACTGCGCGATCGCGCCGAAGTCGAGCGCCGCGAATGGCCGCAGTTCGACCGGCGCGTCGATGCCGAACCGGATCACGAACGGCACGCGGATCCGGCCCATGCCGTTGGGATCCTCGACCTGCTGCAGCAGGATGTAGCCGCGACTGGCGGTCTTCGGCAGGTCGACCGCCTCCTTCTTGCGCGTGTCGAGTTCGATGTGCAGGAACGCCGTCTCGCCCTGCGCCGGCAGGTTGCGCGGGAACGCGGTGCCGTCGAGGAAGCGCTCGTCGCCGGCCTCGTTGCGGTAGCGCAGGTCGGCGCGCCCGCACGAGCACTCGAGGTGCACGCGCAGCGGCACGAACGGCTGGCCGAGCTTGGCCAGGTCGACCACCAGCTCGTGGGTGCGCTGGGCGCCGTGCGGCAGCACGCCGAAGTCGTGTTCGAGCTTCAGCCCGAGCTTGTCGGTCTGGGGCACGAGTCCCGGTCGGGCGCCGCCGGAGGTGGGGGAGCCGGCCTGCGCTTTCGACGCTTCGCCGTTCGTGCTCGCAGGGCTGCCGCCCTTCTCGCAGCACGTCAGCACCAGCAGGGCGAGGAGACTCAGCAGGGGTCGCATACGGACCCCATAGTAGGCCACCGGCCGCGCGCAACGCCCCATGGAGAACGGAACCTCGGCCGGTACATGCCCGCGGCCGCTGCCCAAGGTGAAGGGAGCGGCCGCGAGGGTTGCCGGAATGTCCATCCGACAGGGAGCAAGCGAGGTGCCAGGTGCGCTCTCGGTTCGAATCGCCGATGGCATGGGAGTTGGTCGCGGCGTCGGCCGTCCGCGGCCCTGTGGCGTTGGCGCCCGCACCATGGCAGGCGCGCCATAGGCCGGGGCTCAGGCGCCGGTGATGCCGTGGCGCTTCAGCTTGCGATGCAGCGTCGTGTAGTCGATGCGCAGCGTGCGCGCCGCGGCGGCCTTGTTGCCGTCGCAGGCGGCCAACGTCTGCGTCAGGATCTCGGCTTCGAGCGTGTCGGTGGCGTGCTGCAAGCGCTTTGCGAGCGGCAGCATCTCGTCGGTGACGCTCTGGATGGTGGCCGACGGGCCCGGTTCGTCGCACGGCTGGATGCCGAGGTCCGCGACGTCGAGCTCCTTGGTGGTCGCCAGCAGCACCATCCGGCGCACGGCGTTGCGCAGCTCGCGCAGGTTGCCGGTCCACGGGTGCCGCCGCAGCGCCTGCTCGCCGGCCTCGGTGAAGCCCTCGACGCGGCGGCCCATCTCGACGTTGGCCTCGGCCAGGAACGTGCGCGCGAAGTGCACCACGTCGTCCGGTCGTTCGCGCAGCGGCGGCAGCGCGACCGTGAACTCGGCGACCCGGTGGAACAGGTCGAGGCGGAAGTTGCCGGCGTCGACGTCCCTCTGCAGGTCGGCGTTGGTCGCCGTCAGCAGCCGGGCGCGGAACGGCACCGGCTCGCTGCCGCCGACCGGCGTCACCGTGCGTTCCTGCAGCGCGCGCAGCAGCTTGGCCTGCAGCGGCAGCGGCAGGTTGCCGAGCTCGTCGAGGAACAGCGTGCCGCCGTCGGCCATCGCGAACAGGCCCTGGCGGGCGCGGTCGGCGCCGGTGAACGCACCCTTCTCGTGGCCGAACAGCTGGCTCTCGAGCAGCTGCTCCGGCAGCGCGCCGCAGTCGACCGCGACGAACGGGCCGTCCTTGAGCGGCGACAGGTGGTGGATGGCGCGGGCCGCGACCTCCTTGCCGGTGCCGGACTCGCCGGTGATCAGCACCGCCACCGACTCCTGCTGGGCGACCAGTTCGAGCGTGCGGCGCAGCTCCTGCGCCTTGCGGCTCGGGCCGAAGTCGAGCGGCGTGGTCGCCTGCTGGTCGCGCAGCCGCTGCACCTCGCGACGCAACGCGTGCTGCTCGGCGGCGCGCAGCACCGACAGCTTGAGGCGCTCCTGGTCGAACGGCTTGGCCTGGTAGTCGAACGCGCCTTCCTTCATCGCGTCGACGGCGGTGGCCAGATCCTCGACTGCGCTCAGCAGCACCACCGGCAGGTCCTCGTGGCGGCGGCGCACCTCGCGCAGCAGCTCGAGGCCCGACGTGTCCGGCATGCGCATGTCGCTGAGCACGACGTCGGGCAGCCGGTCCCGTTCGGCGTCGGCGAGCAGCTGCTCGAGCGCCTCGCGGCCGTCGCCGGCCTCGCGCACGTCGAAGCCCTCGTCCTCGAACAGGCCGCGCAGCACCCAGCGCAGGTCGGGTTCGTCGTCGACGATCAGCAGCTGGTGGCGGGACATACCCCCTCATCGGCCGTCGCCGGCGCCGTCGGCAAGCGGTTCGCGACCGGCAGCCACAGCAGCGCGCGCGCGCCGCCGCGGGCGCGCGGGTAGAGCCGCAGTTCGCCGCCGAGCTCGCGCGCGATCCGGCGGCAGCTGGTCAGGCCGAGGCCGGTGCCGGTGTCCTTGGTGGTGAAGAACGGCCGGAACAGGCTGCCGCGCACCTCGGGCGGCAGGCCGGCGCCACGGTCCTCGATGGTCAGCACCGCGTGTTCGCGGAAGCTGCGCACGTCGAGCTGCACCTCGCTGCCGCGCGGCGACGCCTGGATCGCGTTGAGCACCAGGTTCATCAGCGCCTGCGCCAGCAGCGTGCGGTCGGCGCGCACGGTCGCGGTCCGATGGCGGGGCAGCGAGATCACGATGCCGCGACGGCGGGCCTCGACCCGCAGCAGTTCGACGACCTCGTCGAGCGCACGGCGCGCGTCGGTGTCCTCGGGTTCGGTGCGCTTGGGCCGCGCCAGGTCGATCAGGCTCTCGATCGTCTGGTCGGCCTTGTCGATGTTGCGGCGGATCACGTCGGTGTGCTCGGCGACCTCCGCCGGCGTGCGCGGCTTGCGACAGAGCGACTCGGCGGTGCCCTTGACGACGGTCAGCGGGTTGCGCAGGTCGTGTGCGATCGACGCCGCCAGCTCGCCGAGCATGCCCAGGCGGTCGGCGTCGACCAGCCGCTGCTCGAGTTCGCTGCGTTCGGTCGCGGCGCGCTGCAGTTCGCCCTCCTGGCGCGCGGAGTGCTCGGCGAGCAGCTCGTGGCTGCGCACGACCTGCGGGATCCACAGCATCAGCCCGTACGAGATCAGCGTCGTGCCGAGCAGGAACCACGCGCCCCGTTCGCAGGTCGTGCGCAGGTAGACGAACGCGGCATACTCGCGTTCGAGGCTGCTGAGGTGGATCGCGCCGGCCAGCGTGTAGCCGAGCCACAACACGAAGAAGCCGCCGCAGACCAGCCGCATGGCGTTGCTGTGCAGCGCGACGCTGGCGCGGCTGGTGCGCCAGAAGAACCAGGTCAGCAGCGCGAAGTAGGCGGGCCGCGCGAACACCTCGAGCGCGGTCGGCGGGTCGGGCCACGCCAGCAGCACCGTCAGCAGCGTCAGCAGCGCGCAGCTGGTGCGCGCCCCCGGCAGGGTGTGCTTCAGGGCGCTGCGAACGGCCGGTTCCATGCCCCTTCATCGGCACGGCAGGGGCCGGCTCCCAAGGCCGCTACTCGTCGTCCTCTTCGTCTTCCTCGGCGATGGCGACGTGGCCGCGGGCGCGCAGCTGCCGGGCGAACTGCTTGACGATCGGCGCCATGCGCGGACCCGGGCACTGCGTCGACTTGAAGTCGCTGTGGCAGAACAGCGCGTTGCCGCGCATCCGGTAGTGGTGCATCAGGTTGACGACCAGCCGTTCCATTGCACGGACCTGGTCGCGCGTCGGCCCCTGGCCGTCGCGCTGGCGCACGAAGTTGCCGAGCAGGCAGATGCCGATGTTGGCGATGTTGTTGCTGCCGCTGGCGTGCGCGCCCTGCCACTGCAGCTGGCGGCCCTCCCAGACCCGGCCGCTCGGGTCGATCAGGAAGTGGTAGCCGATGTCGCCGTAGCCGCGGTTGTTCATGTGCTCGCGCTGGATGCGCGCGATCTGCGCGGCGGCCGCGCGCGGCGCGGTGCTGCGGAAGAACATCGCCGAGTGGTGGATGGTGACGCGACGCGGCCGCTGCATCGGGTCGAGGTTGCGCTGGTTCTCGCGCTGCGGCTGCCAGGCGCCGCGGCGCTGCACCGCGAGGTCGCCCCACGGCAACCCGGCCGCCTCACGCGGGGGCAGCACCGAGGGCAGCAGGCGTCGCTGCAGTTCGGGGTCCATCGCCAGCGCCTGGGCGCGCTTGCGGTCGTAGTTGCCGCGCTCGGGGTGGCCCTGGCGGCGGTAGGCCTCGGCGCGCAGGTAGCGCGCGAACGACTCGACGTGTGCCGACGGCTTGGGGTCGGTGTAGAGCACGCGCGCCGAGGTGTCGATCGACTCCTGGGCGCGGCCGAGCTGCAGTTCGAGCCAGGCACGTCGCAGCAGCGCCGGCGGCGTGTGGAAGTGGCTCAGGTACTCGAGCTCCTGCTCGGGCGGCAGCGCCGACGACGCGAACGTCACGGTGCCGGAGATGGTCGCGGGCGGCTCGAAGCGGGGCTGCGGCGGCGGGCCCGGGTTGACGCAGCCGGCCAGCAGGGTGGCCAGCGCCGCGCACAGCAGCAGCGCCGCACCCGGCCATCGCCACGATTTCGGACCCGAATCGGGACCGGAGCCGGGGCGTTGGCGGAAGGAATCGCGGTCGCCCTGAGCGGGCGTCGCGTAGGCGGGAGGCGGCCCCACGGGGAGCCGCCGCCGCTCCGTCTGGAAGCGTCGGTCGTGCAATGCCAAGCCCTCCTGCGGACGATGGCACCGGAGCATCCGGACCAGTCGCCGCCGCACGGCAGAGGGTATCGGCAGAGGCGGCGCGGCGCCACCGTTCGTTCTCCGGTGGAGGCGGACTTTCTGGCTACGCACTCCGAAATCCGGAGTGACCCTCGGCGCCGCGATTCAGGTCCGGGGGCCGCGCGGTCGATAGCGGACCGTCAACGCAAACGCCCATGTTCGCACAGGCCGCCATCAAGCTAACGGGTCCCATGGACCATCTCCGCCTCGTCTGGCAGACGGGCGAGACGCTGCTCGACTCCGTCGTGTTCGACGAGGACCCCGAAGGCACGCGCTACAACGTGCTGCTCGCCCTCCAGGAGATGGTCACCAACGTGCTCCGGCACGGGTACCAGCTCGACGAGTCGAAGCCGATCGAAGTCGTGTTCCAGCTGACCGAGGACCAGCTGCAGATCGAACTTCGCGACCAGGGGCCGGAGTTCGACCCGCTGGCCTACGCGGACGACGACGACAGCGAGTTCGACATGGGCATGCCGAGCGAGGCGGGTGGCTACGGCATCCGCATCGCGCGCATGGTGATGGACGACGTCGAGTACCTCCGCACCGACGGCTGGAACTGCCTGCGTCTGACCAAGTGTGTGCGCGTCATCGCGAACACCAGAGGCATCCGTGTCGCTGCACCCGGACTCCAACGAACTGCTGAAGGCGATCCCCGTCGCGCTCGAGGGGTCTCCGTGCACGTGCTCGACGAAGCCGGCGCGTGGGCCGACTCGTACGGCGAGAAGCCGACCCGCGCCGAGCAGGTGCGCGTGTCGCTGCCGATCGGCGAACTGGTCGCCGAGGTACCGGCCGAGACGCCGGTGCACGCCCTGGTCGCATCGCTGCTGCGCGCGGTCGCCGATCGCGAGCGGCTCGAGTCCGACATGGACAGCATGAACGGCTCGGCGCTGCGCCTGCTCGAGCAGGTCTCGATGATGGGCGAAGCGCTGCCCAAGCTGTCCGCCGGCGGCGACGCGACCGAGATCGCGGCACTCGGCGTGCGCGCGTGCCACCGCGCTGCCGGCGTCGAGCGCGTCGTCTACCTGGCCGGCAACCCGACCAAGGAATACTGCGAGGTCGTCGTGCACGACGCGGGCGAGCAGGCCCGCACCGACGACGTCGACCTCGACCCGGTGCAGCCGGTCGAAGGCCTGCTGCGCGAGATCCTCGCGGCCGAGACGGTCGTGCTGCGCAGCGTGCCCGACGGCGGCCACCTGGGCGAACCCGGTTCGGTCGAGCACCTCGCCAGCCGCCAGGTGCTCGGCGTGCCGGTCACCTACGGCTCCGGCGACAAGCGCGTGATCCTCGGCGCCCTGGTGCTGATCGACCGCGCCAGCTCGTTCGGCAACGAGGCGAACGCGTTCGAGGCCGAGCTCGGCAACGAGGAAGGCCAGGTCGCGGAGTCGTTCGCGGCGATGCTGGGGGCGGTGCTCGGCGCGCGCAAGGTCGCCGAACTCGGCAAGGAGCTGAGCATGGCGCAGACCATCCAGCAGCAGATCCTGCCCGAGGGCCCGGTCGAGCTGGACGGCTTCGACGTCGCGGCCGGCTACTTCGCCTGCGGCGCGGTAGGCGGCGACTACTTCGACTACGTCCCGCTCGCCGACGGCCGCACGATGGTCGTGGTCGCCGACGTTTCGGGGCACAACCTCGCCTCGGGCATGGTGATGGTCGGCGCGCGCGCGATGCTGCGCACGCTGGCGACCGTGCTCGACGCGCCGGAGCAGGTGTTCTCGCAGGTCGCCCAGCGCATGCACCAGGACCTGACGCGCACCGAGCGGTTCCTGACCGCGGCGGCGGTCGCGCTGCGCCCCAACGGCCGCGCGGTCGACTACGTCAGCGCCGGCCACAACGATCTGATGGTCTACCGCGCCGCGACCGACTCGGTCGAGCGCCTCGAGAGCGAGGACGTGATCCTCGGCTTCCTGCCCGATCCGGACTACCAGGTGCGCCAACTCGTGCTCGAGCCCGGCGACTGCATCCTGCTCTACACCGACGGGATTCCCGAAGCGATCGACCAGAACGAAGAGATGTTCGGAGAGGACCGCCTGTCGGCCCTGTTCGCGCAGCTCGCGCCCAACCGCACAGCGCAGCGCATCCTCGACGGGATCGTCGCCGAACTCGACCGCTTCCGCCGCGGTCAGGTCGGCACCGACGATGTCACCGCCGTGGTGATCCGCTGCACGGACGAAGGAGCCCTGCGATGAGTCAGCCCAAGATCCTGGTCGTCGACGACGAGCCGTTCATCTGTCGTTCGCTGACCTTCGTGCTGAAGAAGGGCAACTACGACGTGCTCGAGGCGCGCAATGGCGAAGAGGCGCTGACCGCGATCCGCGAACACAAGCCGGACCTGGTGTTCCTCGACGTGATGATGCCGAAGATCAACGGCTTCGAGGTCACCCAGGAAGTGCGCAGCGACACGTCGCTGGACGACGTCAAGATCATCCTGCTGACCGCCAAGGGGCAGGAGTGCGACCGCGAGATCGGCAAGACGGCCGGCGCGAACGACTACATGACCAAGCCGTTCTCGCCGAGCAAGATCCTGGACCGGGCGCGGGAGATCCTGGGGAGCTGACGGGGATCAGCAGGACCCGGCCATACAGCCGACTGCATTTGCAATGCAGCTTGTGTCCCTGAGGTCGGCAGGCTCGATCCGGTCAAAGGTGCTGCGGGCTGCGTGGCGCCAGGGCTTGGTGGCAGGTCCGCAGCTCGACACTCGGATCGTCGAGGCGTTCGTGCGTGACTGGGCTGAGGCCCAGCAGACCGAGGATGCTGCAGATCTGCTGGGGTCTTCCTCGCCGGGCGGTGGAAGCCGGTTTGAGCACGCTTGATCCGTGCTTGGGTCGCTCGCCGCTTCAACGGTCCTGGAGGGAGACTGCAGTCGTCAGCGTCGTGGTGGTGCCGCTGCACGCCGACTCCGCTACGTTGGAGTCGAACACGCATGCTGCACTACCGAGAAGCAAGAGCGACGGAGGCTGGTTCGTTCAAGAGGCCAACGATTGGGGGCCTATGGTCACTCTGCCTGGTCCTGATCCTGGCGAGCTGCAGCAGCGGACAGCAGCTGGCGGTTTCCGTGCGGATGGGGCCGGGTAGGGCGACAGTCAGTGGTCAGGCTTCGATCGAGTGGGCACAGTCCCCGCTTGGAGACGTGATTGCCTCGGGCACGGTTGTCGTGGAGAAGGGTGTTGGCCGCGCGCCACCCCCTCCAGAGACGAACGCCTCGAGTTTGGTCTGTCGCCTGGTTGCTGGCACCTTCGACGGTCAGGCGGTGCGAACCACGTCATGGGTGAGCTTTAATCCAGCGTTCCCGCGCGTGGACTTCCATGTGGTGCGGCAAGGAGACGCCCGATCCCAGCCGGCCAAGCTGAGAGAGCAACTCCTGCTCGTCGAGTCACGGAAGCGTCGACTGACGGACGCTGAAGCGACAGCGCTGCACGCATGGTTGGCGTCCCTTGACGGCAAGCGCGCAGCCAGCATCGGCGCGGAGGCCTTGCTCGATGGTCTCGCATTGGCGGCCGTGCCGGCGGAGGGTCTCGAGGTGACCGTGGATCAGGGCGCCCTGTTCGCGTTGCTGAAACAGTGCCGGACCAAGGAGCTTGCCCCGCGGTTTGCGAGGGTCCTGGTTGCTCTGACCAACGCCAAGGGAATCGCTGTTCCCGATCCGGTCGCTGGTGTCTTCGAGCAGCTGTTCGTCCTGCGCGAACTGGTTCCGATGTACTTGCAGGAGTGGTCGTCAGGCCGGTTTCGGACACTGGCGCAGGGCAAGCGGGTCTACTACGTGGGCGCGCCGGAGAGCGCCGTGCTCAAGGCTCTCGGTCGCGAAGGCGTGTCTCCGCTCGAGTCGGAAGCTGGATTGGCCGCCTTCCGCATGCACGGGCGTAGCTTCTCGGGGGAGGCGTTGCCGTTGTTGCTTTCGCGTTATCGTGAGTGGAAGGGGAAGGCGCAGGTGGTTGCTGAGAGCGGGGCGCCATTCGGGGGCTTGTTCGTGGTCGGTGTCGGCTTCGTGCACGGCTTCCGCTTCGAGCTTGCCCGTGCGATCGCGCACTGTCACGGTGCGACCATGAGCCCTGAGCTGGCTGCTGAGATCGAGAGCGACCTTGCGCTCGCTCGGGCCATCGGTCCTTCGCGGCAGTTGGGCGCGTTGCTGGGAGAGCGTCCGGTCGAGGAGCTGGCCCGTGCCTACCAGGAGGGAGCCTCAGGCGGCGACGCGGCTCTGGTGGAGGCTCTGATCCTTGCGGGTTGGCCGCCCATTCTGGAGAAGTTGCGGGTCGAGGCGCGTCCCAGGTAGCCGCTGCTTCAGCCGTCGGCCTGCTTGTCGAGTCGTGGTAGTGGTGATGGTTGGCAGGCGTCGCGTCCGCACTACGATCCGAACGCAGTAAGGTTGGCCCGCGGAACGCGTCGTGCCTTGCAGTGGGACGGCCAGGCTGGCGGCAGCCGCGACGACAAGGACCATGGCCCACACGATGGTGACGAGCAGGTTCCGATCCATGTTGCGAGGATTCGCGGGATTCGTTGCCGGTGGCGTGGTGGGGGTGCTGTGCCTGTCGATCCTCCTCGGTGTCGTCAACCGGGACTGGCTTTGCTACCACGACATTTACGAGTGGCGCTGGAGTGTTCCGGTCGTCAGTGGCTGCGTGGGTGCTTGGCTGGCTATCCGGTCGCCAGTCCACTGCAGGATGCTGGCGTGCCTGTCGTTCGCAGCAACCCCCGTCGTGTGTTTCGGGGTTCTCGCCTACGTCATGTTCGAGGGGTATCCAGTGCCGCGCACGACGCCATGGATCTGGTGCGCTCCGGTAGCCGTCTTCGCGTCCGGGCTGGCTGGCATCGTCGGCGCCCGACGAACGTCGCGCCGATCGCCGACCCAGCCGCTCAGCCTTCCGCCGTCTTGAACCCGCCGAGGATCTCCCGCAGCCGCGCCACCTGGTCGGACGACTCCCGCGCGCTCGCCGCGAGCTGCTCGGCGCTGGCCGAGCTCTGCGACGCGACCTGGCCCAGCTGGCAGACGCCGATGTTCATCTCGCTCATGCTGCTGGCCTGATCCGCGGCCGCGCCGGTCACCTGCTGCAGGCGGTCGTCGACCTGGTCGACCTGCGCCAGGATCTGCTCGAAGAACTCGCGCACCTGGTCGGCCAGCCGCGCCGTCTCGCGAGTGCGCCGGTCGGACTCCTGCATGATCGCGCTGGTGCGGCGGGCGGCGTCGGCCGAGCGCAGCGCCAGCGCGCGCACCTCCTCGGCGACCACCCCGAAGCCCTTGCCCGCGTCGCCGGCCCGCGCCGCCTCGACCGCGGCGTTCAGCGCCAGCAGGTTGGTCTGGAACGCGATCCCGTCGATCTCGTCGATGACGCCGACGACCTCGCGCGAGGACGCTTCGAGCGCCTGCATCGTGTCGGCCATCGAGGTGATCTGCTCGCGCCCTTCGCCGGCGGTCTTGCGGGTCCGACCCGACTCGTCCGCCGCGAGCCGCACGTCGTCGCAGCTGGCCTTGGAGCGGTCGGTGATGAAGGCGATGTTGGAGCTGATCTGTTCGACGCAGGCGGCCTGCTCGCAGGCGCCCGAGGCGATCGTCGCGGCGACGCTCGACAGCTGCTCCGAGCCCTCGTCGATGCGCGCGGTGCGGGTGATCGTGTCCCGGATCACCGCCGAGATCCGCGCCGCGAACGTGTTGAAGCGCTCGGCCAGCGCGCTGAGCTCGTCGCCGTGCGAGGTGTCCATGCGTTGCGACAGGTCGCGGTCGCCGTCGGCGATCTCGGCCAGCCGCGCCGTCATCATCGCGATGCGGCGCAGGATCGAGCGCAGGATGCCGGTGCCGAGCACCAGCGCCGTCGCCGCGACGCCGAGGGTGAACAGCGCCCACAGGTTGCACGCGTGCAGCGCCTGGTCGTGTTCGTCGGCGGCGTCGGTACGCAGCTCTCCCAGCAGCCGTTCTTCGATCTCGTGCAGGCGGTCGATCCAGCGCGTCGCCGCCGCGAACACCTCGGCCGCGCTGCCGTCGAGGGTCTGCGTCGCGCGCTCGCGGGCGCGGGCTCGCCAGGACGTGAACCCGGTGAACTCGGGCCTTGCAGGGCCCGTGCCAGCAGGTCGCGCGCGTCGTCGGAGGCGAGCGCCTGGTATTCGTCGACGTAGACCTGCTGTTCGGCGACCAGTGCGACGAATCGCTCGTAGAGGCCGTCGGCGAAGCCGTCGGCGGCAAACGCGCTGGCCAGGGTCGCGCGCTCGAGGCCGGCCCGGTCCCTGGCCTGCAGGAACGACGCCAGCGCCAGCACGCGGCGCACGATCGTGCTGGTGGGGCTCTCGGCGGCCATCGCCGTGATCGCGCGCAGCAGGTCCTGGTGGATCGCGGTGTAGCGCGCCACCGCCTCGCCGCGCGCGACCGATTGGCGGTCGACCTCGCTACGCAGCTCGGCGATGGCGCGCAGGTGCTGCATGCCCGACGACACCGCGGCGGCGAATCCGTCGCCGTCGGTACGCGATGCGAGGCGTTCGACGTGTTGCCTGGCGATGGCGATCGCCCGGTCGGTGCGTTCGCGTTGCTCGGCCAGTTCGGCCGCGAAGCGCTCGCCCCCGCTGGCCAGGAAGGCCGCCGTCCGTCCCCGTTCCTTCTGCGACTCGTGCACGATGCTGCTCAGCGTCGCGTTGAGGTCGCAATCGCCCTGCAGGTCGGCGAGCACCTCGGCGCGGTGCCAGCTGCGGGCGAAGCCGCGCGCGCCGAGCGCGAGCAGGCCGAACAGCGGCAGGGCCAGGATGGACAGGAGCTTCCACTTGATGGTCATGGACGGGCAGCGCGTGATGGCGTTACGGGAATTGCCCCAGTGGATCGACCTACGGCGTTGTGCGGCATTAGCGGCGATTGGCCCGGTACGGGGCCGTCGGGACGGGGTTGTCCCCTAGGGGTTGCGTCGAGGTGTCGACGCGGACGGCCGCTGGCTGCCGCGAGGAAGTTGCGGTCGTCGCCGAGAACGCGCGCACGATCGCCTACCGTGGGTGACGACGAGCACGGCTCGTCGAGGAGACTCCATGGCAAGCAACACCTTCGTGGGCGCCGTCTGCGCCCTGCTCGTGATCCCCGCAGCGCTGATGCAGAACGGCCCCGGCCCCCAGCACGCGACCGAGCAGCAGGATCCGCAGGCCAGCGCCCACGCGCTTGCCCGGTTCGAAGCGGTCGAACAGTTCTTCCAGCACCTGGCCGATCTGCAGAAGGCCGGCCACGCTGCCGGCATGGCGATCGAGGACGAGGTGCGGTGGTCGCTGCGCTACGTCGACGCCGCGGTCGCCGCCGGCAAGATGACCGCCGCCGAAGCCTGCACGGCGCATCTCGAACGCGTGCAGCGCAAGGTGCGCAGCCTGCAGAGCCTGCACGAGGCCGGCCGCGTCAGCTTCCCGGAGCTGGCCAAGGCGCGCTACCACCTCGCCGACGCAAAGCTGCGGCTGGCGAACGCACCGCAGAAGTAGTTCGATCGCCGGCGTGAGTCCGACCGACGACCCCGTGCTGCGACGCGGCCCGTTCTTCGCCGTGCTGCTGCAGGGGCTGCCGCTCGCGATCGGGCTGGCTTCGCACGCCGTCATCAACCTGGTCGACCTCGCGATGGTCGGCCGGCTCGGGGACGACGCGGTGCAGTCCGCGCACGTCGCGACGACGTGGAACTTCCTGCCGATGATCGTCGGCCAGGTCGTCTCGACGGCGCTGCTCGCGCAGCTCTCGCGGCAGCTCGGCCGCGGCGACGTCGACGGGGCCCGGCGGCGTAACGTGCGCGCGCAGGTGTTCATGGTCTGGCTCGGCCTCGCACTCGGTGTCGCGTCGGCGCTGCCGGCGGCGCTGCAGGTCGACGCGGTGGGCGTGACCGGTGCGGTGCGCAGCGAGGCGCTGCACTACCTGATCGTCAGCAACCTCGGCTGCCTGCCGATGTTCGTCATGATGCAGACGACCGCGGCGATGCGTGCCGCCGGCGAGGCGATCGCGCCGCTGTGCGTGCTGCTCGGCGCGAACGTGATCAACCTCGGCCTCGACGTGGTGCTGCTGTTCGGCTGGCCCCAGCTCGGCATCCCGTCGGTGGGGGTGGTCGGCGCCGCCTACGCGTCGGTGGTGTCGCGTTCGATCGCCGCCGGGTTCGCGATCTGGTGGCTGCGGCGGCCGGGGCACGCGCTGCCGTGGCGGCGCGTCACGGCCGCACGCGACGGCGCCGGAGGCGACCTCGCGGTGGTCGCGCCGCTGCTGCGCGACGCGTGGCCGCAGGCGGTGCAGATCGTGCTGCGCGCGCTGGTGGTCGTGGCGTTGACCGTGATCGTGCAGCAGCACTTCGGCGACGACGTCACCGTGTCGCTCGGCGTGACCACGCGACTCGACACGCTGGTGCTGTTCTCGTCGCTCGGCTTCGCCAGTGCCGCGACCGCCTACGCCGGCCGCGCCGTGCCCGCCGGGCTGGTCTGGCGCGCGCGCCTGGCCGGCGTCGCTGCGGCGGGGCAGTCGATGGCGTTCGGCGCGACGTTCGTCTGGTTCTACACCGCCGAGTGCGAGGTGGTGCTGCGCTGGTTCCTGCCGGAGCCGTCGCCGGTCACCGAGCACGCCACCGGCACCTACTTCGGCATCGCGGCGTGGAGCCAGGTGCTCGGCGCCGGCGCGCTGGGTGCGATCGGCGCGGTGCAGGGAGCCGGCTTCATGCGGGCGCCGATGGTCGTCGACCTGGTGGCGTTCGCGCTCGCCGGAGCGCTGCTGTGGGCGGCGGCGCAGTCCGACAGCATGCTCGCCGACTACTACTTGGTGCTGGTCGTCGGCATGGCGATCGTCGCGGTGCTGCAGCTGGCCCTGGTGCTGTTCGGCCGCTGGGCCCGGGCGGCGGCGCCCGAGGACCTGTCAGCCTGACAGGGGCGTTTTGGCCGGCGGCTGCCAGATTGGCGCGCCGGGACGGCCTTCGATTGCCGTAAGTCGTTGTTCCACCGTTGGTAGAACCGCGATTCCGGTTGGGCACGCGATTTGTCTAGGGGGGTGCAGCGGCCCCGAGGTGCGGGGGCGCATCCCGTTGCATATCGGTCCGGTCGGCGCGCAGGCGTCGGCGCGGACGCCAGGAGTCAAGTATGTCGAAGATCGTCGGTATCGACCTCGGAACCACCAACTCGGTCGTCTCGGTCATGGAGGGTGGTGAGCCGAAGGTCATCCCCAACATGGAAGGCGCGCGCACGACGCCGTCCGTGATCGCGTTCACCCCGAGCGGCGAGCGCCTGATCGGTGCGCCGGCCAAGCGCCAGGCTGCCACCAACCCGGCGAACACGATCTACTCGATCAAGCGCTTCATGGGTCGTCGTCACAACGAGGTCGACTCCGAAGAGAAGATGGTGCCCTACAAGGTCGTCGGCGGCGCCGACGAGCTGGTCAAGGTCGAGGTCGGCGACAAGACCTACACGCCGCCCGAGATCTCGGCGCAGATCCTGCGCGGGCTCAAGGAGTCGGCCGAGGCCTACCTCGGCGAGACCGTCGAGCGCGCCGTGATCACGGTGCCCGCCTACTTCAACGACAGCCAGCGTCAGGCGACCAAGGACGCCGGCCAGATCGCCGGCCTCAAGGTCGAGCGCATCATCAACGAGCCGACCGCGGCCGCGCTCGCGTTCGGCCTCGACAAGAAGGCGTCGGGCAAGAACCTCAAGATCGCGGTCTTCGACCTCGGCGGCGGCACCTTCGACATCTCGGTGCTCGACGTCGGCGAAGGCGTGTTCGAGGTCAAGGCGACCAACGGCGACACCCGCCTCGGCGGTGACGACTTCGACGAGCGCATCATCCAGTGGCTCTGCGACAACTTCCAGAAGGCCAACGGCATCGACCTGCGCAGCGACCAGATGGCGCTGCAGCGCCTGAAGGAAGCGGCCGAGAAGGCCAAGATCGAGCTCAGCTCGGCGGCGCAGACGGCGATCAACCTGCCGTTCGTGACGATGGACCAGTCGGGCCCGAAGCACCTCGCCGAGAACCTGACCCGCGCCCAGTTCGAGCAGATGTGCGAAGACCTGTTCGACCGCTGTCGCGCGCCGGTGCTGAAGTGCCTCGAGGACAGCAAGCTCAAGCCGTCGGACATCGACGAGTGCATCCTGGTCGGCGGCTCGACGCGCATCCCGAAGGTCAAGGAGGTCGTCAAGGAGATCTTCGGCAAGGAGCCGAACCGCTCGGTCAACCCGGACGAGGTCGTCAGCCTCGGTGCGGCGATCCAGGGCGGCGTGCTCGGCGGCGAGGTCTCGGACGTGCTGCTGCTCGACGTCGCGCCGCTGTCGCTCGGCATCGAGACGCTCGGCGGCGTGATGACCAAGCTGATCGAGCGCAACACGACCATCCCGACCAGCCGCAGCCAGGTGTTCTCGACCGCCGCGGACAACCAGCCGGGCGTCGACATCCACGTGCTGCAGGGCGAGCGCGAGTTCGCCAACGACAACCGCACGCTCGGTCGCTTCAAGCTCGACGACATCCCGCCGGCGCCGCGCGGCACCCCGCAGATCGAGGTGACGTTCGACATCGACGCCAACGGCATCCTGTCGGTCGCCGCCAAGGACAAGGGCACCGGCAAGGAGCAGAAGGTGACGATCGAGGTCGGCTCGGGCCTCAGCAAGGAGGAGGTCGAGCGCATGGCTTCGGACGCCCAGGCGCACGCCGGCGAGGACAAGAAGCGCCGCGAGCTGGTCGACCTGAAGAACCAGGCCGACTCGATGGTCTACCAGGCCGAGAAGCAGGTGAAGGAGAACGGCGACAAGCTCGATGCCGACAACAAGGCCAAGATCGAGTCGTCGATCGCGGACCTGAAGAAGGCGATGGAGGGCGACGACGCCGACGCGCTGAAGGCGCAGATCGCGACGTTCGAGCAGGCCTACCAGCAGGCGGGCGCGGCGATGGCCGGCGCCGCCGGTGGTGCGCCGGGTGCCGATGCCGCGGGCGCTGCGCCGGAAGGCGAGGCGGGTGCCGGCGCCGGTGCCGGCAAGGACGACGACATCAAGGACGCCGACTTCGAGGTGAAGTAGCGTCCGCCGCGCCGGGAGCTACGCTCTCGGCGTGACGAACCTGCAGGCGCTGGACCGGACGTGGGGGCTCGCCTTCGGCGACGCCCGGCCGGTTCCGAGCAGCCTGCGGAGAGGCTTCGCGGACCGCTGGGTGCGGTTCTACTCGCTGCCCCGGGGCAAGCGCTACGCGGAGAGCCCTGCCGAACGGGGCGAGGTCCGTGCGCGCCACGCAGCCGTGCTCGACCAGCTGTTCGAGCCCGACGAGCCGCTGTTCGTCTTGTCCGGCTGCTACGCCGAGCACGCGGGCGAGGTCCGGCGTCCGAGGGCCTGGACCGACGTGGATCCGGACGCGCAGCCGTGGTGCATGGTCGTGGTCGACGACAGCGACGACGATCCGTCGTTCCTGCACCTCTGGGCCAGCGCGTGCACCTGGAGGCCCGGCGCGTTCGACGGCCTGCTGGACCGCGTCGCCGAGTGGCAGATCGTCGAGGCGGCGATGGTGTCCGCGCGCAGCGGCGCGTGCTACCACCCGTACAACGGCGGCGGCGACGTGATCCACGTCGACCGCGACCGCCGCGACGCGCTTGCCCGGCGGTTCGCGTCGTGGCGCAGCCAGCGCCTCGACGGCCTGTGACCGCCTCGTGCTGCGGCAATGGTCGCGCTACGCTGCGTGCATGAGTTCGGAGAACCCCACGCGGGGCGGAGGAATACTCAAGCTCCTGGGCCTGCTGTTCGCCTTCAACGCCGCTGCCCTGATCTGGGTCGGTGTGCAGCTGCAGCGTCTCAACGGCGACTACAGCACGTCGATCGTCGGCGGCGTCATGGCGGTGGTCGCGTGCGTCGTGTTCTGCGCCGGCATCGTCGCCGGCAACCGCGACAGGTAGCCCGTCCGCGTTATCTCGCCGGCCGGTCGCCGCGGCGCAGGATCGCCTGCTGTTCCTCGGTGATGCCCTTGGCGAACAGGAACTTGTAGGCGCCGTGGTAGCGGCAGTGGTCGCAGCGCGGGTCCATCCCCACGCCGGCGCGCCGGTGCAGCCAGCAGGTGCGCAGGTCCATGGCGCCCCAGACGGTGTTGCAGCGCTTGCAGTGCGCCTGCTTGCCGGCGTCGTGCTGGCTGTCCGTCTGCAGGGCGCGGATCGCGTCGACCAGCGGCTTGCTGAGGTCCTTCTTGAACAGCTGGTTGTGTTGGTGGTTGCGGGCGCGCTCGTTCTTGGCGTCGCGCAGGGCGTCGACGATCTGCGCGTGCAGGTCGACGACCTCGACGCCGGCCTTCCGCATGCGGCGCTTGGCGACCTCGTTGTAGCGAGCGACGTCGCGCGGATCGATCGCCGAGCTCTTCTGGCGCGGGTTGAGGGGCATCGTGCTCAGCCACAGCACGCGGTGGGTCGACGCGTGGAGCCGCTCGGCGAGCCGCTCGAGGTTGTCGCCGTACTGCTCCAGGCCAGTGACCGGCACGCCGCCGGCCTTCGGGCTCATCGCGCGGATCTGCTTGCTGGTCGGGTCGCGGTGCATCAGGTCGTTGAGCCCGAGGTTGACGCAGATGACGTCCCAGCGCTGCTTCTGCAGCACCTCCTCTGCGTGCTCCAGCATGGCGCCACTGCTCAGGTGGCCGAGCGGCGAACGCAGGACCGTGGCCCTGCCCTTGAGCGCCTTCTGCGTGTTCTGGAAGTGGTTGTTCAGGCTGATGTCGCCGACCAGCAGCACGCGCGGAAGCTTGGGCTTGGCCGGCTGCTGTGCAGCGGCGATGACGGCGAGCAGGGCGATGGCGAGGCCGAACCGCATCACGCCTCCTTCCTCAGAGCGGTCATCGGGCCGGTGCTGTCGGCGAACCGCTCGACCGGCACGTCGACGGCGTGCAGCATCGACACGAACAGGTTGGCGAGCGGCACCTTGTCGTCGCCGACGAAGCGATGCAGCCGGCCGTGCTCGAAGCCGAGCGCGTCGCCACCAGCGACCTGGATCGGGTAGTTCTGCGTGTTGTGCGCCTGGTGGGGGTGGGCCGAGCCCCACAGCACGACGGTGTGGTCCAGCATGTCGCCGTCGCCTTCCTTGGCGGACCGCAGCTTGTCGAGGAAGTAGGCGTGCTGCTTCGCGCGCCACTGCTCCCAGCGGCCCGAGATGTCCTTCGGCCGCTTGTGCGAGATGTCGTGCGTGTTGCCCGGGTAGCCGAGCAGGTAGTTCGAGTAGTTGCCGACCTCGTGCGACGTCGACTGCTCGCTCTCGGTCATGAACGTCGCGTACCGGGTCAGGTCGGTCTGCAGCGCCAGGAACAGCAGGTCGTACATCGTGCGCACGTACTCCTCGGGCTGCTTGGCGGTGACATCGAGGCGCAGGCCCGACGCGTCGACCTCCGGCATCGGTTCGTGTGTCCACCGGTCGATGCGCTCGATGCGCTTCTCGGCGTCGCGCACCGACTCGAGGTACTCGGCCATCTTCTGCTGGTCGGCGCGCGAGAGGCGCCGGTCGAGGTCCTTCGACTGCTCGAGCACGAGGTCGAGCACCGAGCGGCGCGTCTGCAGCTCCTTGCGCACGTCGGCGAGGTCGCGGCCGGCGTACGGCCGGAACATGCGGTCAAAGATCTGGCGCGGCTTGTGCAGCGCCGGAATCGGCTTGCCCGGGCCGCGGTGCGACAGCGTCTTGGCGGCGCCGTAGCTGCCGGTGCCGCCCTCGGTCCCGAGCACCAGCGACGCGTAGCGCGTCTCGGCGCCGTGCGCGTTCGCCGCGACCTGGTCGATCGAGATGTTGTTGGTCTTCTCGAGGTCGGCCATGTCGGCGCCGGTCGCGAACACGTCGCCGGAGCTGTGGCCGCCGAGCTTGTGGCCGCCGGCGTGGTCGAGGCCCTGCAGGTAGCTCAGCCGGTTCTGGAACGACGCGAACGGCGCGCTCGCCTTGTTGAACGTCAGCGGGCCCGGGTCGCGGCACGGCCACCAGCTCCAGTCGTGGTGCGGCTTGCTGAGGTCGGTGATGCCGCTCGGGCCGTTCGGCATGTAGGCGCCGTACGAGATGTAGGTCGCGACCAGGCGCTTTGGGCGCGCGGGCGGCGAGGTGCGGCCGGTCATGCCTTCGAGCAGCGGCAGCGCCAGCGCCGCGCCGGCGCCGCGCAGCAGCTGGCGACGGTCGAGGTTCCAGGGCTTGCGGGTCATTTCGTGGTCCTCGCGGTGAACTGGTCGCAGGTGCAGATCGACACGATCAGGTCCTCGAGTCGGTAGCCGTTCGGCCGCCCGTCGCGCAGCAGCCGTTCGATCACGTAGCGGTCGCGGTAGGTCAGCTCGCGGCCCAGCGCGTGGGCGAGCAGCCGACGGGTGACGTTGGCGGCGAAGTCGTCGAGGCGCTCCGCGAGCAGGTAGCGCTTCAGGCCGGCGACGCCGTCGACCTCGGGGCCGTTGGGCAGCCGCGAGGTGGCGTCGACGTCCTGCGTGCACAGGCCGTCGAGGTAGCTGCGGTAGCCGTCGAGGTCGCGGTGCGTGTTGGCGTCGAAGCCCTGGATCCGGGTGCCCGCGGGCGCGACCTTCGGTGCCCAGCGGCCGGTCGCGTCGTACTCCTCGAACGGGATGCCCCACGGATCGAGGCGCGCGTGGCAGTCGCGGCAGCTCTCCTTGGTGCGGTGGACGCGTAGCAGGTCCTTCAGCGTGACCGCCTCGCTGGGCTGCTCGCCGGCCGACTGCTCCAAGGCCGGTACGTCCGCCGGCGGGTCGGGCACGTGGTCGCCGAGGATCGCCTCGCGCAGCCAGACCGCACGGTAGACCGGATGCGGCGCGGTGCCGGTCGACGTTCCCACCAGGAACGCGCCCTGCGTCAGCAGCCCGCCGAGGTGGTGCTCGGGTCGGAGTTCGACCGGCCGCAGTGCGTGGCCCTGCACGCCGTCGACACCGTAGTGCGCGGCGAGCCGCCGGTTCAGCATCGCGAAGTCCGCGTCGATCAGCTGCGCGACCGGGGCGTTGCGGCGGATCAACTCTGCGACGAACGCCACCGTCTCGTCGTGCATCATCTCGCGCACCGTCGGCCGGTTCGAGACCTCCTGGCCGCGCCGTTCGCCGCGCGCGATCGTGTAGAGGAAGCGCGGGAAGCGCTCGAGGTTGATCGGCACCGCCCGCTGCTTGTCGAGCGCCAGCCACTGGCTCGCGAAGTTTGCGACGAAGTCGTCGCTGCGCGGATCGGCGAGCATGCGCCGCGCCTGCGCGGCGAGCACCTCGGGCTGCGCGAGCTCGCCGCGGCGCGCCAGCTCGAACAGTTCCCGGTCGGGCATCGACGCCCACAGGAAGTACGACAGCCGGCACGCGAGCTCGTGCTGCGGGTGGCCGCGGCCGTCGGTGTGCTGCAGGAACTCGGGCGAGATCAGCGCGGTCGCGAGCGTCTCGCGCATCGCCTCTTCGAGCGTCTCGAGGCCGAGGCGCTCTTGCACCAGCGTGTAGATGCGTTCGTAGCGCGCCAGCTCTGCCTCGCCGACGGGCCGGCGGAACGCGCGCGGCAGGAACCGCGCCAGCACCGCGCGCACGTAGACCTTCGGGTCGCGCTCGCGGTCGGGCGAGTCGAACAGGATGCGGGTGTGGTGCTCGGGCGGCCAGCTGTCGAACACCGGCGCCTCGAACTCCATCCAGTCGACGACCGCGCGCGGCCGGGTCAGCGGGTCGGGGCGGTCGTTGAGCGTGCCGTCGTCGTAGATGTTGACCGGCGTCACCGTGAAGTGCGGCGCGGTCACGATCAGCCGGCCGTCGATCTTGCCGCCGCGGCGGTAGCGATGCTCGGGCTTGGACGGGAAGTTCTCGATCCTGCCGGTCAGCTCGTAGACCTGCGGCGCGTCGGCGCGGTTCTGCAGCCGGAGCACGCCGACCGGGCGCGCCGGGCTCAGTCCCGACACGCCGACGCCGACGATGTCGTGGCCGAGCATGATCTGCAGTGGCATCTCGTCGACGCCAGCTGGCAGGATCGCGCTCGCCTGCAGCCGAATCCGGAACGTGCCCGTCTGCGGCCACTCGAACACCCGCATGCCGTTGGCGACCGTACGGTTGCGGTTGCCGAACACGCCGAGCTCGTCGCGCTGCATGCCGGTCGGATCGGGCATGCCGCGCTGCTCGTGCGCCTGCCACGACTGGCGCGTGCGATGCACCTCGGGCGGGGTCGGGTCGACGATCACCGAGGCCATCGCGCGCCGGGCGTTCTCGCCGTAGCGGTCGAGGTGCTCGAGCCCCATCAACAAGAAGCCCGGCGTGTTGTTGGAGCGGTAGGGCCGGGACGGGTCCTCGGGCAGGTTGTCGGACAGCTCGAGCTCGACCCCGAGCAGGTCGCGCATCGTGTTGTGGTACTCGACGTTGGTCAGCCGTCGCAGCGTCGGCGGCGCCTCGGCGGCGGCGACTCTTGCGACCAACGCCTGCAGCTCGCGGTCGATCCAGGAGGCGAGGCGTTCTCGGTCCTGCTGGTCGGGCTGCGGCTCGTCCTCGGGTGGCATCTCGCCGCTGTGCAGCATGTCCAGCACCAGCTCCCAGGTCTCGACATGCTGGCCGCTCGCCGGGCCGTTGGCGAACGCGTGCAGCGCCACGTCGCCCTTCTGCTTGTCCTCGCCGTGGCAGCGCACGCAGTGCGCGCGGAAGAACGGCTGCGCGAGCGACGTGTAGCTCGCGCGCGCCTGCTCTCCGGAGGGGGCTTCCTGCGCGGCGGCGCCGAGCGTCAGCAGCGCGAGGGCTGCGACGCCGCAGGACGAGGGGGACGGCATGGCGTCATCCTAGCCAATCGGGGCGCGCGCGATCAGACCTTCCCGTACCAGAGGATCAGGTCGTAGACCTTCTTGCCGGTCGCCTCGTCGAGCGTGAACGTGAAGGTCGCGTTCTCCTTGGTGACGGGCTGGTCGGTGCGCAGCACCGTGATCCGCTGCTCGCTCTTGTCGAACAGCGCGAGCACCAGGCCGGCCTTGCCGAACATGCGGTGCTCGTCCGCCAGCCGGAACGGCCGGACCGTCAGCTCGGTGCCACCGCGGAGCTCGCACTTCCAGCCCTCGGCCATCGCGCCCTGGCCGAGCTTGCCGGTGCCGGCGAGGTGCTCGGGCGTCGCGGTGCCGGTGGTGGGGCCGTATCTCCAGGCGAGCTCGCGGTTGCGCCAATCGTAGGTGGGCTTGTCCTCGCCGCCGCAGCCGGCGAACAGCAGCGCGGTCAGGAGGAGGCCCGCGCGGCCCAGGTAGGTGGCTTGCATGGCGACGCACGTTCCGTCGTGGGCTGCGCGGTTTCAAGCAGCCAGACGTTCACAAACGCACAGTCGGAGTTGTTCCGGGAGCGCCGCGTTGGCCGATAACCCTCGCGGCCCGCAGCGTTCCATGCGATCGATGTTGGCCTTCGTCCGATCCCGGCCATACCCTGCCGTGCACGTGTCCCGGCAGGCGGTTGGGGCCAGTTCGTTGTTACGGGGTCCGGTTCGCGGAGCTAGCTCGTTCGCAGATGATCCGAGTCTCAGAACTCACCAAGTTGTTCGGGCCGACGGCGGCCGTCGATCGCATCTCGTTCGAGATCGATCGCGGCGAGGTCGTCGGCTTCCTCGGGCCCAACGGCGCCGGCAAGACCACGACGATCCGCGTGCTGACCGGGTACCACCCGGCGACGTCCGGCACCGCCGAGGTCGCCGGCTTCGACGTGCAGAAGCAGTCGCTCGAGGTGCGCAAGAACATCGGCTACCTGCCGCAGGAGGTGCCGATCTACCCCGACCTGCGCGTCATCGAGTACCTGCGCTATCGCGCCGAGCTCAAGGGCGTGCCGGCTCGCGAACGGCGCGGCGCGGTCGCGCGCGCGATGGCCAAGGCCGGCATCGAGGACGTGTCGCGCAAGCTGGTCGGCCACGTCAGCCACGGCTACCGGCAGCGCGTCGGGCTCGCCGATGCGCTGGTCGCCAACCCGCAGATCCTGATCCTCGACGAGCCGACGTCGGGCCTCGACCCCAACCAGCGCCGCCGCGTCAAGCAGGTCGTGCGCGAACTCGCCGACGAGCACACCATCCTGTTCTCGAGCCACATCCTCGGCGAGGTCCAGGACGTCAGCTCGCGCGTCATCGTGATCCACCGCGGCACCGTGCGCGCCGACGGTTCGCCGGACGATCTGGTGGCGCAGAACACGCGCGCGCAGCTGCGGGTGACGGCGCGCTGCGCGGCGGCGCTGCTGCGCGAGGTGGTCGCGGTGCTGCCGGGCGTCGTCGTCGACACGATGGAAGATACTGCGGGCGAAGGCGCCCAGGTCGCGTCGCTGCGCTGCCGGCTGGAGCCCGGATGCGACCCGACCGTCGCGCTCGGGGACCGCCTGCAGCAGGCCGGCATCGCCGTGCACGAGCTCGGCGTGGAGCTGCCGACGCTCGAGGAGTACTTCTACGCAATCACCGACGGCCGCGACCAGCTGCTCGAGATCGGCCAGACCGGCGACGACGGTCCGATCGGGGATGGCCCGATCGAGCCCGCCCGGCGGGGGGACGAGGCATGAGGGGTGCGCTCACGACGCTGAAGAAGGAGCTGCTGTCGTATGCGGTCAGCCCGGTCAGCTGGATCATCGCGGTGCTGTTCTACCTGGTGCGCGGCTTCGAGCTGGTGACGATCGCGCTCAACTTCGCGATCTACAAGGCCGACCCCAACCAGTTCCCCGGCGCGACCTACGGCGCCGGCAGCACGTTCTACATGGTGCTGCTGGTGCCCGGCATCCTGACGATGCGGTGCTTCGCCGAGGAGCGGCGCACCGGTTCGATCGAGACCCTGATGACCGCGCCGGTGCGTGACTTCGAGGTCGTGATCGGCAAGTGGCTGGCGGCGGCGACGTTCTTCGCGCTGCTGTGGCTGCCGAGCGTGCTGGTGCTGCACCTGCTCGAGTACGAACCGTACTTCGGCGCCGACATCTCGTTCGGGCCGGTGTTCGCCGCCTACCTGGGCATGTTCCTGCTCAGCGGCCTGCTGCTGGCGTTCGGCTGCTTCGCCAGCAGCCTGACCGAGAACGTGCTGCTCGCGGCGATCCTGACGATGCTGTTCACCGGCCTGCTGACGCAGGCGTCGGGGTTCCTGTCGCAGTACGTCGGCGACCTGCGCAACGAGTACTACATGCGCGAGATCCTCAGCAAGCTCGACGTCTACGGCAACTTCAGCAACTGGTTCGCGCGCGGCCTGATCGACACCAGCCACGTCGTGTTCTACCTCGGCGGCATCGGCTTCTTCCTGTTCCTGACGTGGACCAGCCTGACCTCGCGGAGGCAGGCATGAACGTGCGTCGTCTGGGAGTCTGGGCCAACCTCGCGATCAGCGCGGTGCTGGCGCTGCTCGTCTGGGTGCTGCTGGTCTGGGTCGCGTCGCGGCCGGGTCTGCGCACGCTGGTCGACATGACGCCGCAGCGCGTCAACTCGGTCGATCCGGTCACCGAGGAGCTGCTGCGCACGCTGCGCGACGAAGGGGCCGAGGTCGAGTTCCACGTGTTCCGCCAGCAGCTCGGCGGCCAGGCGCGCAACGAGGCCGAGGCGCAGGCGCTGGCGATCCGCGCGCGGCTGCTCGAGCTGACCAAGATGCTGCTGCGCCGCTACGTGGCGATCGGCGGCGAGAGCGTCAAGTCGTACGACCACGCGCCGTTCGAGGATACGACCGCCTACCGCGAAGCGGCGCAGGCATTCGGCTACACCGCCGCCGACAACGAGGCGCTGGTGGTGGCGGTGCGGCAGAAGGGCAAGGAGCGCCGCTTCCGCAAGCTGTCGCTGATCTCCGACCTGGCGGTCATCGAGATGCCGCAGCAGCAGGCCGGGCCGGTCAAGCGGGCGCTGGTGCCGGTGCTCAAGGACTACGAGGGCGAGAAGGCGATCAGCTCGGCGCTCAAGGGGCTGCTGGTGCAGGGCAACCCGATCGCCTACGTCATCAAGAGCAACTCGTCGTTCGTCGACTTCGGCGACACCTCGGCGGTCGGCTACGGCCAGTTCGTCGCCGCGCTGGTGCAGAGCGGCTTCGAGGTGCGCGAGCTCAAGCAGCTGCGCGGCGGCGTGCCGGCCGATGCCTCGCTGGTGATCGTGATCGAACCGAACCGCGACTTCGTGTCGCGCGACGCCGACGCGCTCTACGAGTACATGCGGCGCGGTGGCCGCGTGTTCCTCAACTACGCGTGGTCGGCGATCCCCGACCAGAACCCGACCGGCGGCCGCTTCGGCGAACTGCTCGGCTACGAGCTCAGCCGGCAGCCGGTGTTCCACAAGATCCCGTCGCCGTCGCGCGGCGCACCGAGCCTGGACGGCACCCCCGAGGTCGCGCGGCTGGCGGTCGAGTCGAACCACCTGCACCCGACGACCCGGCGCCTGCACGAGGCTGGCCGCACCATCCAGGTCTACCTGGCGCGCGGCCTGCGCGAGCGCGAAGGCGCGCCGGCGAACGTGCGCCGGGAGCCGCTGCTGTGGACCGGCAACGAGGGCTGGCTGGCCGTGCCCGGCGCCGACGGCCGGCCCGACTACCGGGCTCCCAACGTGCGGCTGCAGTCGTTCGCAGTGGCGATGGCCTGTGAGGTCGACGCCGAGGAACCGCCGGCCGGCGCGGCCGACGGGACCCCGCGCACCGGCCAGGCCGTGATCGTGTCGGGCGCGTTCTGCAACAACGCCGGAATGCGGTTCTACGGCGACTTCGCCCTCAACATCTGCAACTGGATGGCCGAACGTAAGGTCCTGCTCGACATCGAGGGGGCGCAGTACGAGGTGCGCAGCCTCGAGGTGCAGCCGCAGCAGATCGAGCGGGTCTGGTGGTTGCTGGTGCTGTGGGTGCCGGGCGCGTTCTTCGTGTTCGGATTGATCGTGTGGTGGCGACGGAGGCACTGATGGGCGGCAAAGCGATCCTTCTTCTGCTGGTGCTGGCCGGTGGGCTCGGTGCGGTGCTCTACTTCACCGACCGGACGCCGCCGGCCAAGACGACCACCGAGACCGCGGTGCTCGACGGCCGCTCGCTGACCGACGCGACCAGGATCCGCTGGCAGTTCCACGAGCGCGAGCCGGTCGAGATCGGCCGCGCGCCGGACGGCCGCTTCCAGATCCAGGAGCCGCTGGTCGACCTGGCGTCGATGGGCTACCTGCGGCAGATCGTCAACGCCTGGGACTCGGCGCAGATGCGCGCGGTGCCGTTCGACGACGACGAGGCCGGCCGCGAGAAGGCTGGGCTGTCGCCGCCGACGATGAAGCTGATCGTCGAGTGGCAGGACCGTCGCATCGAGGTCGAGGTGGGGGATCCGGGCCCGCTCGGGGAGACCCGCTTCCTGCGCCGCGACGGCAAGATCTGGGAAGGCGGCCAGGCGCTGATCGAGAGCATGCGCGTCGGCCTCGACGACCTGCGCGAGAAGCAGGTGTTCCGCCACCAGTTCGTGCACACGACCAAGCTGCGCGTCGACCAGGTCAACCCGCTCGGGGGCCGCGAGACGCTGGAGCTGCTGCGCGAGGGCAAGGGCTGGCAGCTGACCTCCCCGGTCGCGGGCCGCGCGTCGTCGCAGGCCGCGCAGCAGTTCGTCACCGCGGTGACGTCGCTGCGCGTCGACTACTTCCAGCCGAGCGTCGCGCGTCCGCCAGAGCGCGATCCGGAGATCAGGATCTACGTCAAGGGCGCCTACGGCGAGGAGAACCTCGACCTGTGGCTCGAGCAGGGCCAGGTCTGGGGCTACCTGCCCGAGCGCGGCCACCTGTTCATCAGCGACAACCGCCAGTACGGCCAGGTGTTCGTCAACGCCGCCAACAACCTGCGCGCGCGGATCCTGGTGCCGATGGGCGACAGCACGTTCGAGCAGCTGGTCGAACTGGTCATCGACCCGGGCCAGGGCAGCGGCCGGGACCGCATCCGGCTGCGCCGCCAGAACCAGAACGCGCCATGGCAGCTGATCGAGCCGGTCGAGTACGGCGCCCGCGCGACGCCGGTCAACGAGGCGGCGCACGCGCTGCAGCGGCTGGTGGCGCGCAAGTTCGTCACCGACGAGGACGTGCAGCGGCCGCGGGCCGAGGATCCGCGCTACGGCATGGTCGGCACGCGCTGGTCGTTGACGACCCGGCGGGTCAACGAGACCGAGATGCACACGCTCTGGTTCGGCGGCGACGCCGACGTCGGTGGCGACGAACCGCTGATCTACTGCGCGCGCGCCGACGAGCCCGACAACGTCGCGCTGGTGCCGAAGGTCGCGCTCGAGACGCTGCAGCGGCCGTGGACGGTCTACTGCGACAAGGGCATCATGAAGCAGCCGGCGGTCGTCGAACGGCTGGACCTGGTGCACAAGGACGGCCGCAAGCGCACGTTCCGGATCCAGGAGGACGGCACCTGGCAGCTCGACGGCTCCGACGAGGATCGCAGCGAGGTCGGCGACTACGTCGACGACACGCTGCGCGACTTCGTCGGCAAGCGGGCGGTCGACATGCGCACCGGCTTCGCTGACGAGCCGGACTGGACGCTGCTGCTGATGCGCCGCAACGGCGACGAACTCGGCCGCACGCGGATCTGGGATCCGGGCCCCGAGGCGCGCCTGATCGCGCGTGGCCGCACCAAGCCGGGTATGCGGGAGCAGAAGCTCGGCATCGAGCTGGGCAAGCGCGACACCGCCGAGCTGCGCAAACTCTGGAAGTAGCCGCCGGCAAAGCGCACGGCGCACGCGAAACGGCGCCGGCGGCCGACTATCCTGGCCGCCGATGGCGACCAAGAAGTCGAAGCGTCCGAGGCGCTACTGGCTGTTCAAGTCCGAGCCGGACGTCTACGGCATCGACCAGCTCGAACAGGACGGCAGCACGTTCTGGAACGGCGTGCGCAACTACCAGGCGCGCAACCTGCTGCGTGACGAGATCCTGCTCGACGACGGCGTGCTGTACTACCACAGCAACGCCAAGCCGATGGCCGTGGTCGGGATCGCACGCGTCTGCAAGGAGGGCTACCCCGACCAGACGCAGTTCGAGGAGGGCGGCAAGTACCACGACCCGGACAGCGATCCGAAAGACCCGCGCTGGTACCACGTCGACATCGAGTTCGTCGCCAAGGCCGACGAGCCGGTGACGCGCGAGCAGATGAAGGCCGAGCCGAAGCTCGACGAGATGATGCTGCTGCAGCGCGGCAGCCGGCTGTCGGTGCAGCCCGTGACCAAGGCCGAGTGGCAGACCGTGCTGCGCATGGCCGGACTGAAGGAGAGCTGGTGATGACGACGGTGCGTGTGGCGGTCCTGGTGGCCGCGCTTTGCGCCGGCTGCAGCCGCGAGCCGCAGCCGGGCTTCTCGACCCCGGAATCCGTCTGCTACGACGCGTCGGCCGACGTCTACCTGGTGTCCAACGTCGACGGCGCGCCGCTGGAACGCGACGGCAAGGGCTACATCCTCAAGGTCGGGCCGCAGGACGGTTCGCGCACGCTGTGGATCCACGGCGACCAGACCGGCGTGACGCTGAACGCACCCAAGGGCATGGCGCTGGTCGGCGACGTGCTGTGGGTCGCCGACATCGACGTCGTGCGCAAGTTCGACCGCGGCTCGGGCGCGCCGATGGGCGAGGTCGCGATCGAGGGCGCGACCTTCCTCAACGACGTCGCCGGTGGCCCCGACGGCAGCGTCTACGTCAGCGACTCGGGCCTCGATGCGAACTTCGCGTCGACCGGCACCGACGCGATCTGGCGGATCGCGCCGGACGGCGCCGTCACTCCGCTGATCCAGGGCGAGCAGCTCGGCCAGCCCAACGGCATCTCGGCGCAGAAGGCCGGCCTCTACGTGGTCAGCTGGCGCGACGGCACCTTCTACGAGGTCGACTACCGCGGCGCCAAGACCGACCTCGGCCAGGCGCCGCAGAAGAAGCTCGACGGCCTGGTGCGCGTCGAGCACGAGGTCGAGGGCAAGGACGGCCAGAAGAGCAAGCAGCCGGCCTGGTACGCGACCTCGTGGGACGGCTCGGCGATCTACCGCTTCGCGCTGACCGGCGGCGTCACCGCCCTGCCGGTGCGACTGGAGCAACCGGCCGACATGGGCTACGACAGCAAGCGCAACCGGCTGATCGTGCCGCTGTTCGGCAAGCACATGCTGCACGTCGAACAGCTGTGAGTTCTGCCTCGCGGTCGGCTAGCATGACGGCCACCATGTTCGTGCGCGCAGCAACGAAGGAACAGACCGACACCGAGACCGAGACCCGGTCGAAGACGTCGCTCGCGCCGCCGTGGAACGTGATCGTGCACGACGACCCGGTCACGCTGATGGGCTACGTCACCAAGATCTTCGTCAAGGTGTTCGGCTACACCGAGACCAAGGCGCACAAGCTGATGATGGAGGTGCACAAGTCCGGCCGTTCGATCGTCTGGACCGGGGCCCGCGAGCAGGCCGAGATGTATGCGCAGAAGCTGCAGTCGCACCACCTGCTGACCACGTTGGAGAAGGTCGAGGAGTAGGCCGCGTGAGCATGTGGGCAGCGCGTGTCGACGAGGGCTACGTGTTCGGGGACCTGACCCCGGCCGCGGTCGAGACGCTCAAGGGGGTGCCGATGCTGATCGAATCGTCGGACCGCCGCGTGCGCGATCGGCTGCTGCCCGAGACCTGCCAGGACGAGGACGACGAGCAACACTGGCGCGAACACGCGGTGCCGGAGCTCGAGCGGCTGTTCCTGTCGCGCGCGCAGCTGGTCCGCCGCGACCTCGAGAACCTGCGCAAGCTGCCGAAGTCGGTCAACGCGGTGCTGCTGATCCCCGACGACCACGTCAACGCCTGGCTCGCTGCGCTCAACGCCGCCCGACTGGCGCTCTACGTGCTCAACGACATGACCGCCGAGCACATGGAGGAGGAGGGCTTCGCGACCGCCTCGCCCAAGCAGCAGGAGGCCGCGCTGCGCATCGGCCTGCTCGCCGAGATGCAGGCGGTGCTGCTCGGCGAGTTCGAGGTCGACGAGGACGACGGCACGTTCGAAGACTTCGTGATGGACTAGACCGATGTGGCGCGGGCCTGCGGTGCTACCGCTGGTGGCCGTCGCCGCGCGGTTCGTCCTCTTCGTCCTCGACGAGCTCGCCCGGGTAGGCGCCGAGCACCGAGGTCGCGCCGCGCCGGTCGTGCACGGTGAACGGCTGCACGCTGGACTGGTTGCCGAGCGTGATGCGCACCGCGAACGTGCCGGGGCGGGGGCCCTCGTTGCCGCGGCCGCCGCGGCCGCGACGGCCACCGGCCCAGCGGACCTCGTGGTAGCCGGCCGCCTTGCCGCCCTCCGCCTCGAACACGACCGCACCGGTGGCGTCGAGCACCTCGACCTTCGGCGCGTCCTCCTGGTCCTGCGACAGCACGTAGCGGAACGTCGCGGTCGTGAACGGGTTGGGCACCGTCCAGCGGCGCGCGCCGAAGTAGCCGCGGTCGTAGCCCGAGCGCAGCAGCACGCCGTCGCTCGGCGGCAGCGCCAGCAGCGACGCGCGCAGGCTGCCGCTGTCGAGGGTCTCGAACGCCGACGCGTCGAGGCCCCAGATGCCGCGACCGTGGGTACCGACCAGCAGGTGCGGGTGCTGCGGATGGACCAGCAGGTCGTGCGCGGCAGCGCGCGGCAGGCCGTAGCCGAGCGGGAACCAGTGCGCGCCGTCGTCGATCGACACGTGCACGTCCATCTCGGTGCCGACGAACAGCACGTTGGCGTTGCGCGGGTGCTGGCGGATCACGTTGACCGGCTCCTGCGGCAGGTCGTGCGCGATCGACAGCCACGAGTCGCCGCCGTCGTCGGTGCGGAACACGTAGGCGTCCCGGATGTCCTCGCGGTAGCCGGTGAAGCTGACGAACGCGGTGCCGGCGTCGTGCGGCGAGGCCTCGACGCGGCTGACCCACAGGCCCTGCACCGCCTCGGGGAAGCGGTCGGTCAGGTCGGTCCAGCGACCGCCGCCGTCCCTGCTCCGCCAGACCTTGCCGTCGTCGGTGCCGACCCACAGCACGCCTTCGCGCTGCGGCGACTCGGCGATCGTCGTGATCGTGCAGTGCGGCACGTCGCCCTGCTTCTTGTCGACGTCGTTGGTGGTCAGGTCGACGCTGATCGTCGTCCAGTCGTCGCCGCGGTTGCGCGAACGGTGCAGGTGCTGGCTGCCGGTGTAGATCGTGTGCGGCGCGTGCGGCGAGATCACGATCGGCGTCATCCAGTTGAACCGCAGCGGCTGCTCGCCCTTGCGGGCGCGCGGCTTGATCGAACGGCGCGCGCCGGTGCGCAGGTTCGAGCGCAGCATGCCGCCGAACTGCGACTCCGAGTAGACGATGTCGGGGTCGGTCGGGTCGGGCACCGAGTAGAAGCCGTCCCCGCCCGAGACCTTGATCGCGTCCTGCGCCTCGAGGCCGGCCGACGTCTCCCCGTGGATCGGGAAGCCCCAGGTGCCGTTGTCCTGCAGGCCGCCGTAGACCTTGTAGGGCACGCCCTGGTCGACACCGATCGCGTAGAACTGCAGGATCGGCAGGTGGGTCAGGTGATCCCACGTGCTGCCCTGGTCGAACGTCACGGCGATGCCGCCGTCGTTGCCGAGCAGGCAGTGCTGGCTGTCGTCCGGGTCGATCCACAGCGCGTGGTGGTCGACGTGCAGGCCGTCGCCGAACGAGCGGGGGCCGCCGCGGCGGCGGCCGCCCGGCGTCCAGGTCGCGCCGCCGTCCTTGCTCTGGTAGACCGGCACCGACAGCACCCACAGCGTGTCGGCGTCGTTGGGATCGATGCGGACCTGGCCGTAGTAGTAGCCGGGGCTGCCGCCGACCGAGGTGGCGTCCTTGTGGGTCTTGCTCCACGAGTCGCCGCCGTCGTCGCTGCGGTAGACCTCGCCGCCGACCAGCCGCTGGCGCGAACGGCGGCGCGGGTCCTGCGCCTCCTCCGGGCCGTCTAGCCACTCCTGGCGCGCGACCGGATCGGCGAGGATCTCGGCGGCGGGCACCTCGTCATGCTCGCCGCCGGAGCCACCGCCGGCCGCGGCATCGCGCGGGCGGCTGCTGCGCGGTGCGTCGCCGCTCGGCTCGCTGGCCGGCCGCCGCGTGCGCGCGCGCGGGTTCAGGTTCTCGATCGATGCGTAGACGACGTCGCCGTCGCGCAGGAAGCAGTCGAGGCCGATGCGGCCGAGCTTGCCGTCGGGCAGGCCGTTGCCAAGCTGCTTCCAGGTCTTGCCGGCGTCGGTCGAGCGGTAGATGCGCGAGCCCTGGCCGCCCTCCTCGAAGTTCCACGCGCGGCGGCGCCGCTCGTAGGACGCGGCGAACACGACGTTGGGCTTCTGCGGGTGCAGCACCACGTCGACGACGCCGACGTTCTCGTCGACGTGCAGCACGCGGTCCCAGTTCTTGCCGCCGTCGGTCGACTTGTAGAGGCCGCGTTCGTCGTTGGGCGAGTAGAGCGCGCCGAGCGCGGCGACGTAGACGGTGTCGGGGTCGTCCGGGTGCACGACGATGCGGCCGATGTGGTCGGTGCCGTCGAGGCCGACCCAGCGCCAGCTCTTGCCGGAGTCGTCCGAGCGGTAGACGCCGTCGCCCCAGTACGAACTGCGCTGGTTGTTGGCCTCGCCGGTGCCGACGTAGAGCACCTTTGGATCGCTCGGGGCGACCGCGATGTCGCCGATCGAGATCGAGTAGGCGTTCTGCAGCTGCGGCTCGAACGAGATGCCGTTGTTGGTCGTGTGCCAGACGCCGCCGCTCGCCGACGCCAGCCAGTATTCCTGCGGGCGGTCGGGGTTGACGGCGATGTCGACGATGCGGCCGCCGCTCTGCACGGGGCCGAGCTCCCGCCACGGCATCTGCTGCAGCACGTTGCTGCGCAGGTGCTGCTGGTCGGTGGTCTGGGCGGTCGCGAGTCCGGCCAGGAGGGCCGCCGCGAACGGAACGAGATGCTTGCTCTGGTTCATCGGTGGATTCCTCAGCGGCTCTGGGTGGTGGTGGGGTTGCTGCCGCGAGCGGGCAGCGTGATCGGGTCGGCGCGCAGCTCGATGGCGCGCGCGTCGACGTCGTCGTGGCCCTTCAGGCGCACGCCGTAGGTGCCGGGCGCGGCGAGGCGGCGCTCGACCCGGGCGTCCCAGCGGATCGCCTGCAGGCCGCGCACCTTGCGGCCGCGCGCGGTCCCGATCTGCTTGCCGGTTACGTCCTGGATGATCAGCTCGGGCCGTTCGGCCGGTTCCTCGCGCAGCCACAGGTAGATGGTCGCGCCGTAGCCCGGGTTGTCGGCCCGGAACTCCTTCTGGCCCTGGAAGCCGCGGCTGCCCATCCGCCAGAGGTAGGCGGGCTGCACCTCGGCGAGCCACGCGCTCCGCTCGGTAGTGCGCTCGCTCAGCTGGCGCAGGCCTTCGATGTCGAGCACGAAGATGCCGCGACCGTGGGTCGCGGCGACCAGGTCGCTGTCGCGGTCCTGGATCACCAGTTCGCGGACCGACACGTTGGGCATGCCGTTGGCGAGGCGCAGCCAGTTGTAGCCGCGGTCGAGCGAGGCCCAGGTGCCGTGCTCGGTGCCGAGGAACAGCAGTTCTTCGTTGCGCGGGTCCTCGGCGAAGCTGTGGCAGACGGCCCGGCCGGGCAGCGTGTCGGCCATGCTGTAGAACGTCTCGCCGCGGTCGTCACTGACGAACACGTGGGTGCCGAAGTCGTCGCTACGGTGGCCGTCGAGCGTCACGTAGACGCGGTCGGCCTCGTGGTTGGACGGCACGATGTCGCTGACGTAGAGGCGCTGGTCGACCGGCAGGTTCTGGTCGATGCGTTGCCACTCGACGCCGCCGTCCTGGCTGCGCCAGAGCGCGCCGTCGTCGGTGCCGACGTAGAGCAGGCCGCGCTGCAGCGGGCTCTCGGCCAGCGCACAGGCGGTGCCGTCCTCGGTGTCGCCAAGGCGCGGCGAGACGCACTCCATCTGGATCGAGCGCGCGTTGGTCAGCGGGCCCTGGCCGGGCCGCGAACCGCGGTTGTCCAGGTGGCTGTGCCGGTCGCCGCGGTAGAGGTAGTTGCCGGCGTGGTAGACGACCAGGCGGTTGTGCGGCGACAGGATGAACGGCGCGTCCCAGTTGAACCTCGCGCGGCCGCCGTCGGTCGGCCGGCCGCGCTGCATGCGCGCCTGCATGCCGGTGCGGGTGTCGATCAGGCCGGCGTTGCCGTTCTGGCTGGTGGCGTAGACGATGTGCGGCTCGATCGGGTCGGCCTGCGCGCCGAAGCCGTCGCCGCTCCAGATCTTGAAGCAGTCGTAGGTGGTGATCCCGTCGCGGTAGCGGGTCTGCGACGGCACCACCCAGGTGCCGTTGTCCTGCAGGCCGCCGATGACGTTGTAGGGCACGCTGTTGTCGGTCGCGCAGTCGTAGTACTGCGCCGCCGAGAAGCCCTTGTGCAGCTGCCAGCTGCGGCCCTGGTCCCAGGTCTCGTTGATGCCGCCGTCGCAGACGGCGATCACGTGTTCGCTGTCGTCCGGGTCGACCCAGATGCCGTGGAAGTCGACGTGGATGCCGCGGTTGATGCCGGCGAACTCCTTGCCGCCGTCGGTCGAGCCCCACAGCGTGGTGCCGACGCAGTAGAGGTTGTCCGGGTTGCGCGGGTCGACGCGGATCACCGAGTAGTAGAACGGCCGCTCGGTCAGGCTGTTCAGGCGCGTCCAGGTCTCGCCGCGATCGTCGCTGCGGAACACGCCGCCGGTCTCGTGGCCGCGTTCGCCCTGGCGGCCCTGGCGGTTGGCCTCCTGGCCGAACAGGCGGCCCGAGTACGGACCGTTGGGCTTGCCGGCGGCGCGCGCGAGGTTGGTCTCGCGGGTGCCGAACGTCAGTTCGACCTCGCGGAGGTCGTCGCCGCGCGCGAACATCAGCTGGATCGTCTGGCCGCCGCGCGAGTCGCGGATGATCTCGATCAGGTCGGCGTAGGTCGCGACCGGCTCATCGTCGATCGCGGTGATGCGGTCGCCGACCTGCAGGCCGGCCTGCTCGGCCGCGCCCGCCTCGGTGACCGACACCAGGATCGCGCCGGCGCGGTCGCCCTCGCCGTCCTTGCCCTCGGTGCCGACGCCCATCACGGCGGTGCCGCGCGCGTTGCGGCGCTGGCGGGTGCCCTGGCGTTCGGCGCGCCCGGCGGGGGCGTCCTTCTGGTCGCCGCTGGCCCAGCCGCTGCGTTCGGTCTCGATGATCGCGAACATCGTGTCCGGGTTGCTCTGCAGCAGGTCGATGCCGCTGCGGCCCCACGTGCACGAGGGCAGGCCGTCGGTCAGCTGCCGCCAGTTCTCGCCGCCGTCGATGCTCTTGTAGAGGCCGGTGTGCTTGCCGAAGCGAACGATCGGGTCGTTGCCGTCGAAGCGGTCGCGCTTGCGCTCGTAGAGGCACGCGAACACCGTCATCGGGTCCCCCGGGTGCACGCGCACGTCGACGCAACCGGTCTTGTCGTCGAGGTACAGCACGCGCTCCCAGTGGGCGCCGCCGTCCTTGCTGCGGAACACGCCCCGCTCCTCGTTGTCGCCCCACAGCCGGCCGAGCGCCGCGACGTAGACGATGTCGGGGTTGGTCGGGTGCACCTCGATGTGGCCGATCTGGAACGTCTCGCGCAGGCCGACGTGGGTCCAGCTGTCGCCGCCGTCGGTCGACTTGTAGACGCCGTCGCCCCACTGCACCGAGTTGCGCGCCGCCTCCTCGCCGGTGCCGACGTAGATCACGTCGGGATCGCTGGGCGCGATCGCGACGTCGCCGATCGACACCGTGCCGAACTGGTTGAACACGCACTCCCAGGTGGTGCCGGCGTTCCTGGTGCGCCAGACGCCGCCGCCGGCGGTGCCGACGAACCAGGTCGACTGGCGCTCGTCGTGCACGGCGATGTCGGTCATGCGACCGCACGGGTTGGCCGGGCCGAGGTGGCGCCAGGCGAGGTGTTCGACCGTCGAGCTGTCGAAGATCGGCGGGTTGTCCTGCGCGGGCAGGAGCGAGACGACCGCCAGTGCGGCGGCGACGACAGAGGGGAGGGATCGCTGCATGGTCGTCGAAGGGCGACTACGTCAGCAGCTTACGGAACGTGCGTCCGCGCGGATGGCTCCGCCGTCGGATCGGTTGTCACGAAGTCGTAGCTCTGGCCCGGGTTGCGGCGCGACGCTCAGCGCGGTGCGGTGCGCAGCGTCAGCTCGGTCGTGCCGTTCGGCGCGTAGCGCACGGTCTGGCGCGCCTGGTGGCCGCCGTCGGTGCCGACCACGACCTCGTAGCTGCCCGCGACCATCCAGGTCTCGAACGTCGCGACGCCGTCGCCGCCGCCGCCGCGCGCGATCGTGCCGGTCGCCATCCAGCGCACGTCGTCGGCCGCGCGCAGCGCCAGCGTCGCGCGCCGGCCGCCGCCGCGCGGCACCTGCACCAGGATGCGGCGGTAGATGCCCTGGTGCACCTCGAGGTCGAGCGGCAGGTCGACGCCGGCCTCGATGGTGACCGGCAGCGACGCGCCGGCGATGCCGTTGCCGCGCACCAGCAGCGTGTGCGTGCCGGGCGCGACGCCGGTGAAGCGGTAGCCGCCGCCGTCGTAGCTGGCCTGCAGTTCGCGGCCGGTGCCCGGCTGCACCAGCGCCAGCGTGCAGTCGGGCGGAGCGGTGCCGCCCGGGCCGACGACGTTGCCGTAGAGGCCGCCGCCGAGCGCCAGCTGCACGGTGCCGAGGTCGATCGGCAGGCCGCGCACGGTCTCGAGCGCCCCGGTGACGTGGGCGACGTGGCCCGGATGTTCGATGGTCAGGTCGATGGTGCCGACCGGCGCGCGCGCGATCCGGAACCGGCCGTCGCTGTCGGCGGTGTAGCGCGCGTACTCACGACGTTCGTAGTGCCAGCAGCCGATCGTCGCCGGCACGCCGGTGGCGGTCGCGTCGAGCACGCGCCCGTGCACGCTGGTGTGGCCGTCGGCGTCAACGACCAGCCGGACCGGCCGGTCGACGCGCTGGTCGCGCAGCATCGCGTCGGCGAACGACGTCACCTCGCGACCCGGGTCGAACGCGCGCACGTCGAGGCCCTCGCGCAGCGTCACCGGCACCTCGAAGCGTCCCGCCTCGTCGGTGAAGCGCGACACCGGGTCGTGCCCCTGCTGCCGCACGACCACGCGCCAGCCCGGCAACGGCCGCTGCTGCTGGTCGACGACCACGCCGCTGAGGTCGCGGTCGCCGTCGGCCGCGGCCAGCTGCACGTCCCAGGTCGCGGCCTCACCGACCCGCAGCGTGCGGCGGCTGCGCGCGCTGCCGAGGTCGTGACGGACGCGCACCGGCAGCGGGCCGGCGCCGAGATCGTGCAGCAGGTAGCGGCCGTCGGCGTCGGTGCGGGCAGCGGCGAAGGCGAGGCTGCCCCGGCTGCCGGCCGTGACCAGCGCGTCCGCGACCGCGTCGTCGGTCCCTGCGACGGTGATGCGTCCGGTCAGCGATGCGGCGACCGGTAGCTGGATCCGCAGTTCGTGCACGCGGCCACCGTCGAGTTCGTCGGTGCCGGTCTGCCAGCCGTGGCCGCGGGCGCGCGCGGCCCAGTGCACGGTGCCGCTGGCGAGCCGGTCGATGCGGAAGCGGCCGCCGTCGTCGCAGCGGGTGCGGCGCGGCGGGCCGGCGAGTTCGGCGCCGGTCGGAGCACGCTGGGAACTGCGTGCCTCGACCTGCGCGAACGGCACCGGCTGGCCCTGGTCGTCGACGACCACGCCCTGCAGTGGCGCGGCCATCGACGCGAGCAGCAGTTCGAAGCTCTGCACCGGCAGGTCGGTCCCGGTCGCCTTGCGCGGCGGCCGCACCAGGTACATCGGCGAGTCGCCATGGTCGCGGTGGCTGGCGCCGATCCGGCCGCCGGCGAACAGCGCGATCTCGAAGCGGCCGCGCGCGTCGGCCCGGCCGATGCGCCACAGCCGACCCGGGTCGCGCTCGTCGTGGGACCAGTGCAGCAGCAGCAGGTCGGCGAACGGCACCGCGACGCTGCCGGTCTGCACGACGCTGCCGGCGGCGACCAGGCGGGCCGGGACCAGCAGCTCGAGGCGCTGCCGCGGCTCGTCGGTGATGGTGGTGCTGCCCGCCCCGCCGAGTCCCGAGCGCAGCTGCACGCGGCGGCCGACGGCGCCGGCGAGGCGGAACGTCACCTCTCCGGCCGCGTCGGTGCGGCCCGTCGCGCGCACCTCGTCGTCGGCCTCGCTCGTCGCCGGCAGGTGCAGCGCGACGTCGCAGAACGGCGCGAGTCGCTGCTGTTGCTGGCCGGCCTGCACCCGCAACACGACGTCGAGCACGACCTCGGGGGCCGCCTCGCCGGCGTCGACGGCGACGCGCACCACGTCGCGTTCGGCGTCGGTCGGCGCAAGCGCGCCGGTGCGCGCACCGGCAGCGGCGCGATCATCGGCAGCGGCGCGATCACCTGTAGCCGAGCGGTCCCCGGCTGCCGTGTCGGTCGGCAGGTTGCCTGGCTCGGGCGCCTTGGCCTGCGCGTCGGACGTCGCCCAGACCACCGCCGCGATCAAGACGGCGATGGCAACGGCGGACAGGGCGATGCGGCGGGGGTTCGGCACGTGATCACTCTACGCCGGCGACGGGGCGGGCGGCTTTTCGTTCCTGGAATGGCGGCACCGTCCGCGCGCGCGTTCAGATCCGCACCTTGTCGTTCCACAGCTGCAGGAAGCGCTGCTTGAGCGTGCGCTGCGGGAACCGTTCGCTGATCGAGCGCACCAGCGAACGCGCCGAGGCCGGCCGATCCAGCCATGCCAACGCGCGCAGGTGCACGGCGAGCGGCAGGTCGGCGTTGTCGAGCAGCGCGTCGAGCCGCGCCTCGGTGTCGGGGTGCGCGCGGTCGCTGCCGGCCATCGCCAGCAGCAGGTTGGCGTGCAGTTCGGGCAGGTCGAGTTCGTCGATCAGTGCCGGCAGGCCGTCGTCGGTCGCGCCGAGGCGCAGCAGCTGGCAGCGCGCCGACGCCTCGCCGACGCGGTCGCCGGCGGCGCGCGCCATCGCCAGCGCCTCGTCGAAGCGCTGCCGCGACTCGTCGTCGCGGCCGCGGAAGAACTGCCGTTCGCCGCGGAACAGCGCCGCGCGCGCCGCGTAGACCGGCAGCGCCAGCTGGCTGGCCTCCTCGAACGCGAGCCGCAGATCCTGGCCGGCCTCGGGGTCGCCGAGCACCGCGCGCAGCTGGCCGCGGTAGAGGTGGAAGCGCAGCCGCGCGCGCGGCAGGTGCCGCACCGGGTGCGCCTTCTCGATCGCGTGCAGCGTGCGCAGCGCGGTCGCGAAGCGGCGGGCGAGGCCCTCGGCGCGCGCCAGGTCGATCCACAGGTGGCAGCGCAGGTCGTCCTCCTCGGGCGGCACCCGCTTCTTGGCGGCCAGCAGGTGCTTCATGCAGTCGGCGGCCTGGCCGAGGTAGAGCAGGATGCGGCCGTGCAGGGCGTGGGCCTGTGCCGCCAGCGCGTCGGTGGCCGGCCCGGTCGCGGTGTGCTCGTCGTCGAGGTCGTCGTGCACGGTCTCGAGCAGCGTGATCGCCGACAGCATGCGGCCGTGGTCGAGCGCGTCGGTGGCCAGGCCGATGCGGGCGGCGGCCGACGCGTCGAGGTCGTGCAGCTGGCGGGCCAGCTTCTCGGCGTCGCGGAACGTGCGCGCCGCGGTCTGCGACTGGTCGGCGTTCTGCTGCGCCTGCGCGCTCAGCACCAGGAAGCGCAGCCGCAGCCGTTCGATCCGGTCGGTCGTGGCGACGTGACGGAAGTGCACCGCCAGCCGGCCGACCAGGCGCAGCGCGGTGCGACGCGAGCCGGCGCGCACGCGGTTGTCGAGTGCTTCGAGCAGCGGCAGCAGGCAGCCCTCGTGGTCGAGCGCCTGCGAACGGTGCATGCCGACCACCAGCGGCGAGGCGCCGCGCGCTTCGAGCACCTGCGCGGCCGCGGCGTGCAGCCGCTGCTGCTCCTCGTTGGGCAGCGACCGCAGCAAGGCCTGGCGGAAGTCGCGGTGGCGGAACGACACCTCGCCGCCCTGCGAACGCACGATGCGGCCGCGGAACAGCGACAGCGTCTCGAGCACCGCCAGCTCGGGCTGCAGGATCAGCGCCGCCAGCTCGGCGAGCGAGCAGCGGTCGCCGAGCACGGCGGCGGCCGACAGCACCGCGCGGTGGGCCGGCAGCAGCGACTGCACGCGTTCGCGGAAGCGCTGCACGTGGCGGGGAGCCGGCGCTGGTTCGACGTCCCGGCCGAGGCCGTGGTAGTCGCCGACGCGACCCTGCAGGTCGCCCTGGTCGACCAGGTGTTCGAGCGCTTCGAGCAGGCTGCCCGGCAGGCCGCTGAGGATCTGGTGCGCGCCGCGCAGGTAGTCGTCGACGCCCTGCTCGATCGGGGTGCGGAACAGCGAGCGGCCGAACTGCAGGAACGAACGTTCGTCGAGGCCCTGCAGCTCGAGCCGCTGCTCGGCGTCGACCAGCGTGGTGTCGGGGCCGGCCGCGAGCAGCACCAGCAACCAGGTCGACGGCGCCGCGGCGGCGAGCTGCTGCAGCACCAGGGTGCCGCTGGTGTCGAGGTCGTCGGCGTGGTCGACGCGCACGACCAGCGGCTGGCCCTTCTTGGGCAGCGCCAGGAACGCGTTGGCCAGCCGGTTGGCGCGCACCTCAGACGGTTCGGTGCTGTCGCCGAAAGCCACCGCGACCAGCGCTTCGGCGTCCGGCTCGTTGAGCGCGAACCGCTGCCGCGCGCGGTCGACGGCGCGCGGCCGGGCGTTGGGCGTGTGGCGGTCGTCGCCGCGCAGCAGCAGGTCGAGCAGCGTGCTGGCGAACGGCTCGCCGTGGCCGAAGCCGCTGTCGGCGTCGCCGCCGAGGTAGCGCGGCGGCTGGTCGCCGTCGAGCCAGCGCTCCATCGCCTCGTCGAGCAGCCGGCGGCGGCCGGTGCTCTCCGGCGCGACCACCGCCAGCACCGCGCCGCGGCCGCTGCGCGCCGCCGCGAACGCGTGGTCGAGCTGGGCCGACTCGAGCTTGCGGTCGACGAACGGCGCCTCCGCCGGCCGCCGCATGCGCATCAGCCGCCGGCTGCTGGCCAGCACCGGGGCGTCGGCCTCGTGCCGTTGCCAGTAGTCCGAACGTTCGCCCTGCTCGAGCACCCGCGCCAGTTCCGACGCCGACCGCGGCCGGTCGTCGGGCGCCTTCTGCAGCAGGTCGAGCAGCACCTGTTCGAGCAGCGGCGAGATCCGCGGGCGCAGGTGCGAGGGCAGCGGCGGCAGCCGGTACAGATGCGCGTGCATCATCTCGTCCGGCGTGGTCGCGTCGGCGAACGGGTGCTGGCCGGTGGTGACCTCGTAGAGCACCACGCCGAGCGCGTAGAGGTCGCTGCGCGGGCCGGCGGGCGCGCCGCGCAGCGACTCCGGCGACGCGTAGGCGACGCTGCCGGCGAGCCCGAAGCCGGACGACGACGCCGAGCTGTGGCCCGGCGACGAGCCGCCGCCCTCGGCGCCGAACGGCCGCACCAGGCCGAGGTCGACGATCTTGAGTTCGCTGCCCGGCGTCAGGATCAGGTTCTCCGGCTTGACGTCGCGATGCACCAGGCCGCGCCGGTGCAGCGCGAACAGCCCGCGCGCCGCGTCGGCGCCGAGCCGGCGGGTCAGGTCCTCGAGCGCCGCGCCGTTGCGCTGCAGCAGCTCGCGCAGGGTCGTGCCCTGCACGTACTGCATGACCAGATAGGTGGTCGCCACGCCGAGCATCTCGACCGTCTCGACGCCGTGGATCTCGGCGACGTTGGGGTGCCGGATCGACATGCCCAGCTCGCCCTCGGCGAACAGCCGTTCTTGCGCCTTGCGATCGGCGAGCAGCTCCGGCCGCAGGAACTTGACGGCGACCGGCATGCCGGCGTCGAGCTCGCGATACGGCCGCGTCAGCACCGCTTCGTAGACGGTGCCCGACGAGCCGCTGCCGATCTCGCGCAGCAGCTCGAACGGGCCGTCGACCGGCCGCGGCAGCAGCGTCGACGGGTCTGGCTGGGCCGCATCCGGGTGGGCCCTGTGCGGGTGCGCCGCGTCCGCGTCGTCGTCAGTGCTGTCGGGCCCGTCCGCCACGGGTCTCTTGTAGCGGCGTGGTTGCACCCGATCGAGGCCTCTGCGACTCTTCCGGTCCACCCATGGCGATCCGTCTGCACAACTCGCTCACCCGTCAGCTCGAAGACCTCAAGCCGCTCGTCGACGGCAAGGTGACGATGTACCACTGTGGACCGACCGTCTACAGTTCGCCGCACATCGGCAACTTCCGCAGCTTCCTGTTCGCCGACGTGCTGCGGCGCTTCGTCGAGGACCAGGGCTACGAGGTGACGCAGGTGATGAACATCACCGACGTCGGCCACCTGACGCTCGACGACATCGAGGGCGGCGAGGACAAGATGGAGGCCGAGTCCAAGCGCACCGGCCGCACCGCGTGGGACATCGCGCAGCAGTACATCGACGAGTTCTCGGAGTGCCAGCGAGCGCTGCGGGTTCGCCTGCCGCACCACATGCCGCGCGCCACCGACTTCATCGCGCAGATGGGCGACATCATCGGCGACCTGCTGCAGAAGGGCATCGCCTACCAGGTCGACGGCAACGTCTACTTCGAGGTCGGCAAGTTCCCCGAGTACGGCAAGCTCAGCGGCAAGAACATCGACGAGCTGGAGTCCGGCGCGCGCGTCGCCGTCAACACCGAGAAGAAGGACCCGCGTGACTTCGCGCTGTGGAAGGTCGACGACCAGCACCAGATGCAGTGGGACGGGCCGTTCGACGGGGGTCAGCGCGGCTTCCCGGGCTGGCACATCGAGTGCTCGGCGATGTCGATGCACTACCTCGGCAAGCAGATCGACATCCACACCGGCGGCGAGGACAACGTGTTTCCGCACCACGAGTGCGAGATCGCGCAGACCGAGGCGCACACCGGCGAGCGCTTCGTCGGCATCTGGATGCACGCGCGGCACCTGCTGGTCGACGACACCAAGATGTCGAAGAGCCTCGGCAACTTCTACACCGTCAGCGAGATCCTGCAGAAGGGCTACAGCGGCCTCGAGCTGCGCTACGCGCTGATCCGCGTGCAGTACCGCCAGTCGCTGAACTTCACGCTGAAGGGACTCGACGAGGCGCGCGCCGCGATCGGCCGCATCAACGAGGCCCGCAAGAAGCTGGTGCGGGTGCGCGACGGCGCCGACCGGGCCGGCGGCGACGACCTCGCGGCGGCGGTGCAGACGGCCAACGACGCGTTCACGGCGGCGATGTGCGACGACCTCAACGTGTCCGAGGCGCTGGCGGCGGTGTTCGAGTTCGTCAGCGCGGTCAACCGGGCGGCCCCGACGGCCGCGTCGGCGGCGGCGGCGCTGCAGGCGTTCGCGCGCTTCGAGGACGTGCTCGGCGTGTTCGGCGACGAGCCACCGGCCGACGCCACCGGCGACGCGCCGCCGGAACTGGTGGCGCTGCTCGACGAGCGCAAGCAGGCCAAGGCCGACAAGGACTGGGCGCGCGCCGACGAGATCCGCGACCGGATCCAGGCGGCCGGCTGGAAGATCGTCGACACGCCGGCAGGCGCGCGGCTCGAGAAGGCCTGAGCGCGTGCCGGCGGGCCGGGATGGCACCATGCCCCTCGGTCGTCGTAGCATGCGGCGACCGCATCCCGTCCCGGACGGTCGACGAACCCGACCTACGTACATGCGCAAGACCACGCTGGTGTCGCTGCTGACCGCGACGTTCCTGTTCTCCTGCTGCGGCCCGGAGCCCAAGGGCCGAGACGACCTCTCGGCCGAGACCGGTGGCGCGCAGGTGCCAGCCGCCGCGGCAGCGCCCTCCGAGGCCGGACCGATGGCTGGCGAGTCCGGCACGGATCCGGTTGCTGGTCATCCGGTCCCTGGTGATGCCTCCGAACCCGCTGCCCCAGAGTCGAAGAATCCGATGAGCTACAACGAGCTGACCGAGGAAGAGGCCCACGTCCTGCTCGAGAAGGGCACCGAGCGCGCCGGCACCGGCGAGTACACCGACCTGAAGGACGAGGGGCTCTACATCTGCCGGCAGTGCAACGCGCCGCTCTACCGCTCGGCCGACAAGTTCCACTCGGGCTGCGGCTGGCCGAGCTTCGACGACGAGATCGCCGGCGCGGTCGAACGGCACGAGGACAAGTCGTGGGGCATGGTGCGCACCGAGATCGTCTGCAAGAACTGCAAGGGCCACCTCGGCCACGTGTTCTTCGGCGAGCGCATGACCGAGAAGAACACCCGCCACTGCGTCAACTCGGTGTCGATGCGGTTCGTGCCGGCCGGCGAGGAGCCGCCCAAGAAGATCGTGCTGCCGGCCACCGACGGCAAGTAGCGCTCAGCGCGCCTGCGGCCGCAGCACCTGCATGCGCAGGGGCTGCATCGAGCCGATCCGGGCGCGGACCTCGGCGAGCTCGCGGCGGGTGACCTCCAGGTCGATGTCGAGCTGCTGGCGCTCGACGGTCCGCGCGGCGCGTTCGCGTTCGTGCTCGAGCGCCTGGGTGAGACGGTCCTCGGCCTCCCGCTGCGCCTCGCGCAGGCTCTCCAGCCGGGCGCGCGCGCGGCTCCACTGCAGCTCCACCTCCGGCTGCTGCTGCAGGACCTTGAGCAGCATCGTCTCGATGTTGCCGAGCAGCTCCTGCCAGCGGTCGATGCCGCGGTCGACCTCGGCGATCTGGCCCGCGACCTTGCGCATGCGGGCCCGCAGCTCGTCGCGGGTTTCGGGCTTCTCGGTCTGGAAGCGCGCTTCGAGTCCGAGCCGCAGGTTGTTGAGCTCGTCGCGCCTGTCGCGGCTGTCGGCGATCTCGTCGCGCAGCTTGTCGCGCAGCGCCGTGTTCTCGTCGCGCATCTTGGCGAGGTGCTTGCGGGCGTTGGACTCGGTGGCCTCGGCGAGCCGGGCCTCGAGCAGCTGCTCTTCGATCTGGCGACGGTTGCGGCGGGCGCGCTCGAGGTCGTTGGCGGTTCGCTCCAGCTGTATGCGCAGGTCGAGCGACCGCTTCTGCTGGGTCGCGTGGCGCCGTTCGAGGCGTTCCCGCCGTTCGTCGCACTCGCGGTGCGGCGCCGCGACCAGCACGTCCTCGAGGCGGCGGCGCAGGTGGTCGATCGCGGCGTCGATGCAGCGGTCCTGGGTGGCGTCGGTCCATTCGCCGGCGAACGCGACCGTCAGGTAGATGTCGAACTGGTAGGTGCCGGCGCGGTGTTCGCCGCGCATCAGCGCCGAGCTCTCGGTGACCTGCTCGAAGCCGTCGCCGAGCCGGTCGCGCACGTGCTGGCCGAGCGCCTTCTCCTCGAGCATGCGCCCGATCAGGTGCTGGTTGACGACGATGTCGTTGGGCCCGGTGTGCAGCAGCACCTGGGCCTGGAGCTCGTGCGCGGCGGGCGACGGCGCGTCCTGGGCGAGCAGCGGCAGCGCACTGGCGAACAGGATCGGGAGCAGGCGGTGGTTCATCGGATCTCGTCGGTCGGGGTCGGGTGGTCGGTGGGGGCGAGCGCGAGCGCGCGCGCGTAGGCGAGTTCGAACGCGAGGTGGCGCCCAGGATCAAAGGGGCCACGATCGAATTGGCCGGCGTCGAAGGAGGCAGCATCGAACGTGCCAGCGTCGAAGGCACCGTGGCTCCCGCCGCGCAGCTGGGCCGGCGGCTGCGCGAGGTCCTCCAGCAGCTGTTCGAGGCGCCGTTCCAGCAGGTCGAGTTCGGTGGTCGCGGTCGACCCGGGGGGACACGTCGACCACCGGGCGGCGCCGATCATCGTGAGCCCGACCGCGAGCAGTGCGGCGACGGCGAGCGCGGCGGTGCGCCGGCGGCGCTGCCGCAGCCGCTGCGCCAGCCGTTGCGGCGTGATCGGCAGGCCCGGCGGCGGCGGCGTGCGTTCGTCGCAGGTGGCCAGCTGGTGCCGTTCGTCGGTCATGCGTCCGCTCCGGTCAGCCGGTCGCGCAGGCGCTGGCGGGCGCGCGACAGGCGCGCGTCGACGGCTGTGCGGCTGCAGCCGCACAGCGAGGCGATCTCTTCGACGTCACGCTGTTCGAGGTAGCGCAGCACCAGCACCTCGCGATCGCCGTGCGCGAGCTGCTGCATCGCGGCGCGGGTGCGGTCCAGCCGTTCGTCGTCGGTCTGGCGGTCCGGCACCGCTGGTTCGGCGATGCCGAACAGCGAGCGGAGCCGGCGGCGGCGGCGGTTGGCGTTGGCGTGCCGCTGGGCCTTGCGCAGCGCGATCGTGGTCAACCAGGTCCGCAGAGAACTGTCGCCGCGGAACCGTTCACGGTGGCGGAAGGCCGCCAGCAGCACGTCCTGCACCACGTCGTCGAGGTCGGCCGCCGACGCGCGCCAGCCGAGCAGCCGGTGCACCAGCCGTCGCAGCCGCGGCGCCTCGGCGCACAGGGCATCGTCGCGCGCCTGCGGGGCGTCGGCCGCGCGGTCGCCGGCGGCGCCGGGCACGCCGTCGTGGTCGCTGGTCCAGGCTGCCAGGATCTCGAGCATCGCCCCATTGGACCCAGCACGGGCGTGCATCTGACAGGCGATCGCGATTTCCCGAGGTGCCGAAGCGAACGGCTGGTCAGAGGATCAGGGGCTCAGAGGATCAGGGGCTCAGAGGATCAGGCGCAGCGGCAGGCTGGTGTCGAAGGTGGTCGGCGACAGCGTGCCCCAGAGGAAGTAGAGCTGCTGGCCGGAGAACACGATGCCGGGCGGCAGCTGCAGCCGGGTGCGTTCGGGGTGGCCGTCGAACGGGTTGGCCGCCGGGCGCACGTAGACGTCGAGCACCGTGTAGGGGCCGAACGGGTTGTTGAGCGCCGCCGCCGAGATCGCCAGGCTCAGCTGCGGGTTGCCGGGCGGCGGCCAGCCGGTCATCCAGGTCTCGGCGAACTCCTGGCCACCGAACGGGTCGACGAAGCGGCTGGCCGACGCCTGCACCTGGTTGGGCAGGCCGGGCAGGATCGGCGGCAGCGGCGTGCCGAGCATCATCGGCAGGTTGATCGGGCTCGGTTGCAGCGCGCTGCCGGGATCGAGCGAGCAGATGCCGTCGACGTCGTCGGGGCCGAGCCCGAGCGTCACCTCGGTGCTGATCGGCGAGCCACCGGGCAGCCGGTAGACGCTGTTGGTGCCGGTGCCGGGCAGGCAGAACAGGATCGGGTCGCGCGGTCCGGCGGGACCCGGCAGCAGCGGGTCGACCGAGAACAGCGCGAAGCCGCGCACGAGGTCGAGCGCCAGCGCGTCGAGGTCCTCGGACGGGTCGATGCCGAAGTCGGCGGCGGTGAACGCGACCGTGACCGGACTCCACGTGCCGGGTGTCGGCAGCCACGTGGTCGAGAACACCGTCGCGCCGCTGCGCTGGGCCGGCACCGTCGTCCACGCCGCCGGGATTGCCGCGGTGGTCGCGTCGGACACCGAGAAGTAGACCGTCGGCGGCCCGAGCACCGCGGCGAGCTGCGGGTTCTGCTCGTAGATCAGCGACGTGAAGATGTCGTGCGCGTCGAGGTTGCCGGACGGGGCGGTGCCGAGCGCGGCGTCGATCTCGACCGAGTCCTGCGCGCGGAACGGCACCCCGACGATCGCCGGCGGCAGCGAACTGCCGGGGATCACGTAGGCGAACACGTCGGCCGCCGCACCGTCGACGTTGGCGACCTCGTCGGCGATCACGCCGCCGGGCGCACCGATGGTGCCGCGCGACACCGAGAAGCTGATCGCACCCCACTGCGGCGGCGCGATCACCGCCTCGCCGAGCGGGTTGGCGACGACCCAGTCGAGCCCGAGCGACAGCGCGTCGACGTCGACCGGCACGCCGCCGAGGAACGTCGAGAAGTCCGGGCCAGGGCCGCCGCCGGTCGGCGGCAGCACGCCGTCGATGCCGTAGTCGGAGGTTCCGACATCGGCCGGGCCGAGGCCGCCGAGCACGGTCGCGGGATCGACCGAGAACGCGTGTGGCAGCGCCAGCGTCGGGCCGCCGCTCTGCGCGAGCAGCGCGGTGGGCAGCAGGAACGACAGGATCGAAAGGCAGCGCATGGCGGGTCCTCGGGATCAGCGGTGGCGACGCAGCAGCTCGCTGCGCTGGTTCTGGTAGGCGGGGTTCTCGGGAGCGAGGTCGACGGCGAGGTCGAGCAGCCACAGCCGCAGCCGCAGTCGCAGCGTCGGCGTCAGCTCGGCGTCGGCCAGCAACGCGCTCAGGTTGGCGATGCGGCGGGCGTTGCGCGGCTCGCTGCGCATCGACAGGAGCTGCGGCGTCAGCGCGTCCTGCAGCCGGTCCGTGCGCAGCATGTCGGCGAGCAGCCGCGAGGCGCGGATGCTGCCCCGCTTCGGCAACCGCGTCGACGCGTCGTCGGCCGCGGCGTCGAAGTGCTCGACGGCGCGCTGGGCGGCGTCGTGCATGGCCGCGAGGTCGGCTGCGACGTGCGCCTGCAGCGCCCGCACCAATTCGACGTTGGCCAGCTCGTACTCGCGCCAGCCGACGTCGGCGATGCGCCTCGCGACGGCCCGGGCGCCGTCGTAGTCGCCGAGTTCGCGCAGCGTCTGGCACAGCCCCGACAGGCTGTTGGGCAGCCACGGCCGCAGCTCGACGGCGCGTTCGTAGCAGCGCCGGGCCGCGGCGAGGTTGCCGAGCCGCAGGTGCGCGAAGCCCTTGTTGGTCCACGGGCCGTGCCGATCGGGGCGCAGCTCGAGCGAACGGTCGCAGTACGGCAGCGCCTGTTCGTACAGCTTCAGCTGCAGGTGGGCTGCGGCCAGCGTGTGCTGGGTGCGCGCCGTCGCGTAGCCGTAGACGCCCTCGAGCCGGCTCGCCTCGGTGATCGCGCGCTGCGGGTCGCGCCGCTGCAGGCCGAGGATCGCCAGCAGCCGCAGGTCCTGCGCCGGCAGGTAGTCGCCGCACGCGGTCAGCTGCCGGTCGGCGCGTTCGCAGTCGCGCGCGCGCAGCGCGTGGAAGCCGGCCAGGAAGTGGTCGTCGCGGGTGCGCGGCTCGGGCAGGCCGTCGAGGTCGGGCACGCCGCGGCCGTCGTCGCCGACCGGCGCGTCGGCGTAGCGCCGCGCGACCTCGCGCACGTAGTCGCTGCCGGCGATCTCGGCGATGCGGCGCAGGTCGTCGCGGGCGCCGTCGAGGCGGCCGTAGTCGAGCCGGCTCGCCGCGCGCAGCAGCCGCATGCCGAGGTCGCGGTCGTCGAGCTCGACCAGCTGGTCGAGTTCGCGCAGCAGCGCGTCCTGTTCGGCGACCGGCACCAGCGGCCGCTCGTCCGGGTAGCCCTCGATGCAGACATCGGCCGGCAACCGCGCGTGCCGTTGGCGCCACTGCAGCTCGGCCGCGTGCGCCTGCATCGACAGCCAGGCCGGCACGCCGACGCCGCCGAACAGCAGGGCCGCCACCGTCGCGGTCGCCGCCAGCGCGCGCGCCGGCCGTCGCCGGATCCGGCGCAGGCCGCGGCGCAGCCGACCGATCGGGCGCGCCGCCACCGGCAGGTGGTCGAGGAACGCGCGGAGGTCGTGCACCAGCGCACGCATCGTCGGATAGCGGCGGCGAACGTCGCGCTCGAGGCCGCGGTCGAGGATCGCCTGCAGGTCGCGCGGCAGGCCGGCGACGATCCGGTCGGCCGGGATCGGGTCCTCGTCGCGCAGCGACACCAGCACCTGCTGCAGGTCGCCGGCGTGCGGCGGCCGCAGCGTCAGCAGGTGGTAGAGGGTGGCGGTCAGGCCGTAGATGTCGAGCGACGGCTGCGGCTCGCCGCGCCCGGCGGCCTGCTCGGGGGCCATGTAGCACGGCGTGCCGAGCACCGTGTGGGTGCGCGTGATGCCGGCGTCGCCGGCGCGCGCCGCGATGCCGAAGTCGAGCAGCACCGCGCGGCCGTCGTCGCGCACGAACGCGTTGCCGGGCTTGACGTCGCGGTGGCAGACGCCGCGTTGGTGCGCCGCGACCAGGCCGTCGCCGAGCTGCGCGGCCCAGACCACGGCCTGGCGCAGCCAGGTCGATGCGAGCTCGGCGGCCGGCAGCCGCCGGCGCAACCAGTCGAGCTCGGCGAAGCCGCGCAGCGACGGCCGGTCGTGCATCGCGCGCTGGCCGTGCGCCAGCACGTCGGCGAGCGTCGCGCCGCGCAGCAGTTCGGTGACCAGGTAGCTGGTGCCGTCGTCGGCGCGGCCCTGGTCGTAGATGCGCACGATGTGCGGGTGTTCGTGGTCGGCGAGCACGACGGCCTCGCGATGGAAGCGCTGTTCGGCGTCGCCGCCGTCGAACAGGCCCCGGTGCAGCAGCTTGACCGCGACCTCGCGGTGCAGCCGCTGGTCGCGCGCGCGCCAGACCGTGCCGGCGGCACCGCTGCCGATCGCGTCGAGCAGCTGGTAGCGGTCGGCCAGCAGCGGCTGCTGCGGCGTCGCCGCGTCGGGAGCGGCGCGGTGCAGGGCGGCGACGTCGTCGCGCAGGCCGAGCGCGGCGCGCACCTCGGGCTCGAGCTCGGGGTGCTCGGCGCACAGCTCGGCGGGGTCGAGCGGCTGCCCGGCCTCGATGCGGGCGAGGCCCTCGGCGACCAGAGCGGCCAGCCGGTCTTCGTGGTCGGGACTCATCGGCCCGCCCCCGGATCGACGCCGCGCTGCCGCAGCCGGACCAGCAGCCGGCCCTGGACCAGGTGGAAGGCCTTGCGCGCCGCGTCCGCGGACGGCCACGCCAGCCGCTCGGCCAGTTCGCCGAACTCGAGGCCATGCTCGAGTCGCAGCGTCAGCAGCGCGCGTTCGCGGTCGCCGAACGACTGCAGCACCTCGCGGTAGATCGCCAGCTGCTCCTCGTTGCCGGCCAGCGTCGCCGGGCCACCGCCCATGGCGTGCACGCCGGCGGTCTGCGGGCCGGCGTCGGACTCGCGGCGAACGTCGCGGCGCGCCGCCTGGCTGCGGCGCACCTGGTCGACCAGCCGGTGCTCGACCAGCGTCGCCAGCAGCGCCACGAACGCCTGCTCGCGGTCGCCTTCCCAGCGGTCGAGGTTGCGCAGCACCTCGACGAACACCTCCTGCACGATGTCGCCGGTCGACAGCTGCCGCAGCACCGCGTGCTGCTGCGGTCGCAGCCGCTGCCGCATCTGCTGGTGCACCAGGCCGGCGACGCGCTGGTAGTAGCGCGCCACCAGTTCGCTCCGGGCGTCGCGGTCGCCGTCGCGGGCGCGCTGCAGCAGTTCGGGCAGGCCGGCCATGTGCCCGAGTATGCTCGATCGGCGCGGACAGGCGCAGGGGGGGATCGCGACGCAGGCTGTCATCGTGCGTTGTCACCGCGCGGACCCGACGGCAGCGGAACGGTTTTCCGCGGATTTCCGCACCGAGCGCCGGCTCGGGCCGCCCGTGGGGCCGGCGTTTTCTGTTTCGCCCGGTCGGCGCACCTGCTTGTCTTCTGCGATGCACGAGATCGAGTTGGGCAACGCCGAGGACGGCCAGCGGCTCGATCGATACCTGCGCAAGCTGCTGCCGGACGTGCCGCTCGGTGGCATCTTCAAGCTGTTGCGCCGCGGCACGATCCGGATCGACGGCAAGAAGGCCAGGCAGGACCTGCGGCTGCAGGCCGGCATGGTGCTGACGCTGCCCGACAACCTCGGCGCGGCCGTCGGTGCGACCCCGCTGCCGCCGCCGCCGACGCCGCCGGCGCCGAGCACGCTCTTGCCCTCGATCGTGCACCGCGACGACGCGCTGCTGGTCGTCGACAAGCCGGCCGGGCTGCCGGTGCAGCCGGGCAGCGGCCACCAGCACCACCTGGTGGGCTGGCTCGACGGCCAGCCGTTCGGCGTGCGCACCCCGACCTACCGGCCGGCACCGGTGCACCGCCTCGACCGCGGCACGTCGGGGCTGGTCGTCATCGGCCTGACGCCGCAGGCCTCGCGGGCGCTGAGCCACGCGTTCCGCGACGACCAGGTCGACAAGGTCTACGCCGCCGTCGTCGAAGGCGTGCCCGCGCCCGAGCGCGGCACGATCGACGCGCCGCTGTGGCTGCGGGAGACCGCGCGTCCGAGCCAGCCGAAGGTGCACGTCGACGCGCGCGGCAAGCCCGCGGTCAGCGACTACGAGGTGCTCGAGCGCGGCCCGCGCCGTTCGCTGCTGCGGGTCGTGCTGCACACCGGCCGCACGCACCAGATCCGCGCGCACCTCGCGCACCTCGGCCACCCGATCGTCGGCGACCGGCGCTACGGCTCTTCGGTCGACCTCGGCCGCGGCCAGTTCCTGCTGCACGCAACACAGCTGAGCCTGCCGCATCCGGTCTCCGGCGAACGCAGGACCTTCGTTTCACCCGTGCCCGCGCGGCTGTCGAAAGCGATCCGTCAACGTTGATGCCTTCGCCTGCCCAACCGGGTACACCGCTGTCGATGTCCGATCCGAACAGCGCCGAACGTGACCGCCTCGCCCGCAGCGTGGGCCGCCAGGAGAACTGGCGGCGCTGGGGGCCGTACCTGGCCGAGCGCCAGTGGGGCACGGTGCGCGAGGACTACTCGCCGGACGGCAGCTGCTGGGACTACCTGCCGCACGACCACGCCCGCAGCCGCGCCTACCGCTGGGGCGAGGACGGCCTGCTCGGCATCACCGATCGCCAGGGCCGGCTGTGCTTCTCGCTGGCGCTGTGGAACGAGAAGGACCCGTACCTCAAGGAGCGGCTGTTCGGGTTGACCGGCCCGCAGGGCAACCACGGCGAGGACGTCAAGGAGGAGTACTTCTACGTCGACGCGCTGCCGAGCTCGGCGTGGCTGCGCGGCCTCTACAAGTATCCGCTGCGCGCGTTCCCGTACGACGACCTGCTGCGCACCAACCAGAAGCGCGGCCGCAGCGAACCCGAGTACGAACTGCGCGACACCGGCGCGTTCGACGACGGCTACTGCGACGTCACCGCGACCTACGCCAAGGCCTCGCCGGAGGACCTGCTGATCGAGCTGACGGTGCACAACCGCAGCGACGAGGAGGCGCGCATCCACGTGCTGCCGCAGCTGTGGTGGCGCAACACGTGGTCGTGGGGGCGCGAGGGCGAGGGCTACTGGCCGCGCGGCAGCATCCAGCAGGACGGCGAACGCCGCATCGTCGCCAACGGCGCCGACCTGCCCGCGATGGCGCTGGCGCTCGAGGACTTCTCCTACGGCGACGGCCGCGAGTTCCTGGGTTCGCTGTTCACCGAAAACGACACCAACCACAAGCACCTGTTCGGCGGCGGCGACCCCGACGCCAAGGTCAAGGACGCGTTCCACCGTCGCGTCTGTGAGGGCTTCGAGGACGCGGTCGCCGCCGACGGCCGCGGCAGCAAGGCGGCGTTCTGGTGCTTCTTGACGATCCCGGCCGGCGAACGGCGGCGGGTGCGCCTGCGGCTGTGGCGCGCCGTGCAGCGCATCGAGCCGTTCGGCCCGCAGTTCGACGACGTGCTCGACGAGCGCGAGGCCGAGGCCGACGCGTTCTACCGCGATCTGCTCGGCGACTGCGACGAGGAGGCCGCGCGCATCCAGCGGCAGGCCTACGCCGGGTTGCTCTGGTCCAAGCAGTTCTACTGGTACGACGTGCGCACGTGGCTGGCCGGCGACCCGGCCCAGCCCGACCCGCCGAAGTCGCGCAAGGAGGGCCGCAACTCCGACTTCGCGCACCTCTACAACCGCGACGTCGTGTCGATGCCGGACAAGTGGGAGTACCCGTGGTACGCCGCGTGGGACCTGGCCTTCCACATGATCCCGTTCGCGCAGATCGACGCGGACTTCGCCAAGCACCAGCTGATCCTGTTCCTGCGCGAGTGGTACATGGCGCCGAACGGTCAGCTGCCGGCCTACGAGTTCGCGTTCCACGACGTCAACCCGCCGGTGCATGCGTGGGCCTGCTGGCGCGTCTACAAGATGACCGGGCCGCGCGGCAAGCGGGACGTGACGTTCCTGGCGCGCGCCTTCCACAAGCTGCTGCTCAACTTCACGTGGTGGGTCAACCAGAAGGACCTGCACGGCAAGCACGTGTTCGGCGGCGGCTTCCTCGGCCTCGACAACGTCGGCGTGTTCGACCGCAGCCAGCCGCTGCCGACCGGCGGGCACCTCGAGCAGGCCGACGGCACCGCGTGGATGGGCTTCTACTGCGCGACGATGCTGAGCATGGCGCTCGAACTGGCGCACCACGACAAGAGCTACGCCGACGTCGCGTCGAAGTTCTTCGAGCACTTCGTGCAGATCACGCACGCGATCAACACGCTCGGCGGCACCGGTCTGTGGGACGAGGAGGACGGCTTCTACTACGACCAGATCCACGGCGCCGAGGGCGCCAAGGACGACGAGGAGACCGTGCGGCTGCGGATCCGTTCGCTGGTCGGCCTGCTGCCGCTGTGCGCGGTCGAGGTGCTGCCGCTGTCGCGCCTGCAGGAGCTGAAGGGCTTCCACCGGCGCATGCTCTGGTTCCTCGAGAACGAGAAGGAGCTGGCCGGCCACATCTCGTTCACTGGCGAGGGCGACGCGGCCAAGGTGCTGCTGGCGATCCCGTCCAAGGCGCGGCTCGAACGGGTGCTGCGCTACCTGCTCGACGAGAAGGAGTTCCTGTCGCCGCACGGCATCCGCTCGATGTCGCGCGTGCACAAGGACGAGCCGTTCGTGTTCCGGCACGGTGACGACGAATACCGCGTCGACTACACGCCGGGCGAGAGCACGACCCACATGTTCGGCGGCAACAGCAACTGGCGCGGGCCGATCTGGTTCCCGACCAACTTCCTGCTGATCGAGGCGCTCGAGCGTTACGGCCGCTTCTACGGCGAGTCGTTCACCGTCGAGTGTCCGACCGGCAGCGGCAACCACATGACGCTGCAGCAGGTCGCCGACGAACTCGCCCGCCGCCTGACCACGCTGTTCCGCCGCGATGCCGACGGCAAGCCGCCGTTCGCCGGCGACGACGAGCGCTTCGCCAACGACCCGGCCTACCGCGACCTGTACTGGTTCTACGAGTACTTCGACGGCGACAGCGGCCGCGGCTGCGGCGCCTCGCACCAGACCGGCTGGACCGCGCTGGTCGCGCGCTGCTTCCGGTAGTGCTGCCGCAGGCGTCGGTCAGCGCACGGTGACCCGTTCGGTCTGCGTCTCGGCGCGCAGGATCAGCGACTGGTGCACGCGCGGGTCGCCGTTGACGAAGATCTCGAGCGTGTAGCCGCCCATCGCGACCGGCTCGGCCAGCCAGATCGGCGACGGCGCCGGCACGTGGTCGGCTTCGCTGACGGTGCCGCTGCCGTCGCGGCGGGCGGCGGTCCACTTGCGCTGGATGCCCCGTTCGCCGGCGGCATGGAGCGTGATCGTGACGTTGCCGTGCCGCTTCGGGTCGAACGCGCTGCCGTCGGGTTCCAGCAGCTCGACCCGCAGCGCGCAGGCCGGCTCGAGCGTGACGTCCTCGACGAAGCCGTTGCTGCCGGTCAGCGCGAACGCGCGCCGGAACGGCGACATCGGCAGCAGCTGGCCGTCGGCGTCGGTCGCCAGCAGCCGGATGCCGTACTCGCCGGCGGGCAGCGGCGGCAGCTGGTAGCGGCCGTCGTCGGCCTGGGTGCGTCGCGCCCACATCGGCTTGCCGAGCTGCCAGGCGCCGTCGCGGTTCTGGGCGTCCAGCTCGAACGCGTCGACGCGCACGTGCGCGACTGGGCGGCGGTCGACGTCGTGCACCAGCAGCGTGATGCCCTGGGCGCTTACCGCCGGCGTCAGGTAGAGCTGCAGCTGCAGCTGCGGCTCGGCCTCGGTGGGCACGTGCAGCCCCTTGCGGGTCGCGGGCTGCATGCCGTTGGCCTCGACCAGCAGGTCGACGGTCGCGCCGGGCGGCAGCGGCAGCTCGCCGACGCCGGCCTCGCTGGCGCCGCGAACGGTCTGCTGGCCGTTCTGGAAGCGCCAGCGGAACGCCGGCAGCAGCTGGTTGGTCGCGGCGTCGCGCGCTTCGACGATGCTGGGGCGGATTCGTGCAGGCCCCGGCTCGGTGCCCGTCCCCGTGCCAGGCTCCGTGCCCGACTCGATGGAGGACGCGCGCGGTTCGTCCGGCCCGGTGGGGCGCAGTGGTGGCGTCGCCGTCTCCCGTTCGCCGTCGGCGGCGACCGGTTCGGGCGGTGGCTCGACGGAGCCCGCCGGGCCGTCCGGATCGTGCGCGGACGGCGGCGCCTGCACCGCGCGGTCCTGCTGCAACCACCAGAAGGCCGCTCCTGTGAGCACGAGCAGGGCGACGACGGCGATCAGTGCGCGCATGGCGCCATCGTGCGCCGCCGCCGCGTTCGGCGCGAGGCTCAGCCGGCCAGAACTTCGCGCACGCTGGCCGCAAGCGACGGGGTCGCCGCCGCGATCGCATCGCCCGGGCTGTCGAGCGTCAGCGGCGCGCCGTGCCAGTCGTGCAGTTCGCCGCCCGCTTCGCGCACGATCGGCACCAGTGCGCACCAGTCGAACGGCTTCAGCGTGGTGTCGACGACGACGTCGGCGGTGCCGGCGGCGAGCCACGCGTAGGCCATGCAGTCGCCGCCGAAGCTGGTCCAGCGCGAACGTGCCCGCAGCGCGCGGTGGCCGCGGTGGTCGAGCAGCAGGTCGGGGGTGGTGCAGTAGAGCACCGCGTCGTCGACGCGCGCGACGTCGCGGGTCCGCAGCCGTTCGGTGCCGTTGCGGAAGCTGCCCGCGCCGAGCGCGCCGTGGTAGCGCTCGCCGAGCGCCGGCGCGTCGACGACGCCAGCGATCGGCGTGCCGCGCTGCATCAGGCCGATCAGCGTGCCGAACAGCGGGTTGCCGGACGCAAACGCCTTGGTGCCGTCGATCGGGTCGACGACCCAGACGAACTCGGCGTCGAGCCGCGCGGTGCCGTGTTCCTCGCCGTAGATGCCGTGCTCGGGATAGCGCTGCTCGATGCGGTCGCGCAGCGCGGTCTCGATGGCCCGGTCGGCGATCGTCACCGGGGTCTGGTCCGGCTTGCTCTCGACGTCGTGCGCGCTGCGGAAGTGCCGGCGCGCGATCGGCGCCGCCAGGTCCGCGAGATCGTTGGCGAACGTCAGCAGTTCGGCGAGCTGCGGCGTCATCCCCGTTCCTCGCCGAGCACGCGTGCCGCGTAGTCGGCGCGGTAGATGCGCTCGACCCAGTCGGGGAACGTCATCACGCCGTGGAACTCCGCGTAGAGATCGAGCACGCGGTCCATCTCCTCGGTGCCGAACGCGGCCAGGTGGCCGTTGGGGATCAGCGCCAGCTGCCGGCGCGCGGCGTCGAGGTCGCCGGTGTCGTGCAGCACGAAGATCGCCATCGCCAGACCGGTGCGGTCGACGCCGGCGCGGCAGTGTACGACCAGCGGTCGCTCGGCCGACTCGGCGACGCGCCACAGCTGCAGCAGCGCCTCGGGACGCACCGGCCGCTTGGCCGAGATCGGGATCTGGTGGAAGCCGGCGCCGCTGACCAGCGCGGCGCGCTCGGACATGCGCGCGTGGCGGCCGCCGCGCATGCTGACCACGGTGCGGATGCCGTGGTCCTCGATGCGCTGGATCAGCAGCTCCTCGCGCGGTTGCGGCGAGCGGAACAGGCCCGGCGCCCCTTCGCGGAAGCCGGTGCAGCTGGCGAGCAGCGCCAGGAACGTCATGCAGAGCGCGCGCATGGTGGTCGGCATGGGGATCAGCGCCGCTTGCGCGCGGTCACCTCGATCTCGATCTTGATGTCGTCGTTGACGAGCCGCGCCGACAGCATGGTCGCGGCTGGCGGCGCGTCGCCGAAGCGTTCGCGCAGCACCGGCCAGCACTTCTCGAAGTCGGACGGCTCGGGCAGGATGTAGGTGACGCGCAGCACGTCCTGCAGCGACGCGCCGGCCATGCGCAGCGCCGCCTCGACGTTGTCGAGCGTCTGCCGGCACTGCGCGACGACGTCGGCCTCGATCGTCATCGTCGCGTAGTCGTAGCCGGTGGTGCCCGCCACGAACACGTCGTCGCCGTCGACCACGGCCCGCGAATACGCCGCCTGTTCCTCGAACCGCGATCCCGAGCTGATCCGCTGCCTCGTCATGCGCGCACCCTACCGTGGCCGACGGCCGCGCGCGCCTACCGATTGCGGCTGCGGCCCTGCGAACGCTGCTGCTGGCGCTGCTGCCACTGCTGGTCGAGCTTCTGCAGCGCCTCGGCGACCTGCTGCGACAGCAGCGGCACGGTGGTGGTGGTGACGCCGTCGGGCTTCAGTTCGAACGTGCCGAGCGTCACCGACGTCTGCGGGGTGCGCGTCGACTCGGTGGCGTGCGCCCGCAGGATGATCTGGTACTTGCCGGCCTTCATCAGCGGGATCTCGACCAGGTCGCTCTGGCCGAGCCAGCCGCCGCTGGTGCGGCCGAGGTCCCAGCGCGCGAACGAGAAGCTGCGCCCGGTCTTCTGGTCGGTGCCGCTCAGCGACGACGGGTAGCCGGTGTCGCCCTGCAGCAGCGCCGAGATCCGCACCCTCCGCGTCGGTCCGCACAGCGCGCGCGCTCCGGGCACCAGCACCATCGCCGGCCGCATCGTCTCGAGGTAGACGTCGTGCTGGCCGGGGCCGAACTGGCGCTTGAGCGGCACGAAGCCGCGCCCGAAGAACGTCAGCTCCGCGGTCTGGTGCGCGGTGATCAGTTCGGCCTTGCCGTTCTGCCAGCGGAAGCCGGCCTCGCTCCAGCTGCCGTCGGCATGCTGTAGGCGGGCGTGGATCGGACCGTCGAGATCCATCGGCTGGCCGCCCTGGTCGAGCGCGCGCAGCCGGTAGACGTGCAGCGCGTTCGACAGGTCGAGCGGTTCGAGCCGCGGGTCGCGGTTGTCGCCCGGCTTGACGAAGAAGCCCTCGATCCTCGCCATCGGTGCGCGCAGGCCGCGCATCTTGACCAACAGCGTGTAGGCGCCGGGGCGCAGCGGCTCGATCCGGAAGCGACCGCCGCGGCGCATCGAGACCCGGTCGCTGCGGGTCTCGCCGCGGCGGCGCGATTCCTCGACCGGCTCGAGCGTCATCGTCACGGCGCGGTCCGGCAACCACTCCGGCAGCAGCACGCGGCCGCCGAGGATGCCGTTGCGGTCGAGCTGGACGTGCAGGTTCTGGTTGGGCTCCGGCAGGTCGACCGTGCGCGCGAAGTGCTTGTCGGTGTCGGCCTTCACGCGGATCTTGCCCGGTGGCATGGTCGCCTCGACGACGAACGTGCCGTCGGCGCCGGTGCGCGTGCGCAGGTTGTTGAGCCGGCGCCACGATTCGCGCGGGCCGGGGCTGCCGTTGCTCGAGAACCGCACGCTGCGGCTGGCCTCGACCTGCAGCCGCAGTTCGTTGAGCAGCACGCGTTCGGTGCGGCCCCGGTTGCGCGCTCCGGAGTTGCCGTTGCCCGGGCGCAGCTGCTCGATCGTGATCGTCGCGCCGGCGACCGGCTGGCCGAGGTCGTCGACCACCACGCCGGCGCACAGGGGCGGCAGCGGCTCGAGCCGGATGTCCCCGAGGTCGACGCGCGTGCCACCGGGCCACGGCGGCAGGTCGACGATCGCACCCAGCCAACGCTTCGGCGCGTCGTCGCCGGAGACCGGGTGCTCGCGGCGAAACTCGATCCGCCACCGCGCCGCCTCCTCGCGGCCGGTCAGCACGCAGTCCCAGCGGCCGTCGTCGATGGTGTCGATCGTGGTGGTGGTGTGGATCTGGTCGTCCTTCCAGATCGTGACGCTGGTGCGCGACCCGCCGATGCCGTTGCCGGTCAGGTCCAGCAGCCGGCCGGCGAGCACCGCGTGCTGCGGCAGCGGCCGGATCACGACCGCGGCGGTCTCGCCGCGTTCGCTCGGCCCGGCGGCCGACTGCGAGTACGACGCGCGCCGATCGCTGGGGTAGCGCGCGTAGATGCGCAGCGGCTGGCCGACCTGCGCGAACGGCAGCTGCACCGGCGCCTGGCCGACCGGCTTCGACACCGACTGGTGCAACAGGCTGCGGCTGCTTGGGAACGCGCCGGGCTTGCGCGCGCGCCGTTCGGCCCCGAAGCCGATCCGCGCCGACGACAGCAGCGGCTTGCCGCTGTGGCAGGTCAGCCGGACCTCGACGGCGCCGAGGTCGGGCACCTCGAGCAGCACCGGTTCGTCGCTGGCCGGTCGGCCGGCGAACTCGGTCAGCGTCAGCGGCTCGGTCGGCAGGCAGGCCATCGCGGCGAAGCGCTCGCGGAAGCCCTCGGGCTGGCCCTTGGCCGCCGCGCGGCGCAGCAGTTGGAAGTGCCGGACCAGCACCCGGCCGGCCTGGTCGGTGGAGCCGCGCCAGATCGTGTCGGTGTCGTTGCTCTTCGGCTGGTGGCGCAGCGCGACCGGGATCGTGGCCGGCGTGCTGTCGGCGAACCTGGCGACGATCTCGACCTGCTCGTCGGTCTGCATCGTCAGCCGGTGCGACCCGTCGCGCGCGACCGTCAGGTAGCCGAACTCGCCCTCCTTCTGGGCGGCGACGACCCAGCGGCCGCGGCCGCGCGGCAGCAGCACTTCGCCGCGGTCGTCGGTGCGGGTGCGCTGGCCGAATCGTTCGGCGGCGTCCCAGCGGGTCAGCGTGCGGCTGCGGTCGTTGGCGCGGCGGCGGTATTCGGTCTCGTCGAAGTAGTAGACCGTGGCGCCCGTCGCCGGGGCGCCGGAGCCGTGCAGGACCAGCAGCAGCGGGCCCGGTTCGTCCGGCAGCGGCGCGCCGTCCTCACGCTCGATCGCCGGGTCCGAGCCGTCGTCGGAGGCGTGCCCGACGGTGGCCGAGGCCAACTCGCCGGTCGCCGTGCGGCCCGCGGATCCCGGGCCCGAGGCAGCGGCGCTGCCGCCTGGAGGCGGCGGCGCGACGTCGCCGGGGTCGAGCCACCAGCTGGCGGCCAACCCGAGCACCGCGATCCCTAGCAGGGCGATCACCCATCGCATGGTGGTTTTGTAGTCGTTGGAGTCAGGTTGCGGGGAGGTGGGCACGTCCCAAGCGGGTACAAATCCCGTGGTGTGCCGGGTAGAACGCGGCGGCGACGGTCAGGTTCGCGGCCGGCAAGTTCCGATGATGTCGACGATCGACAAAGCGGTTGGTTGCCTTGGGTTCCTGGTTATCTAGGATGCACGGGCAATCTGCTTTGCGAGGCAAACCAAACGTGATCCAACCAACCAGTCCATCTCCGTCGCAGGCCGCCGGTCTCGGCGGCCGCCTCGTGCTGCTGCTGCTCGCGCTGCTGGCCAGCTGCGGCAGCTTCGAGGACAAGCGCATCCGCGAACTGCTGCACGAGAAGGGCTTCGGCTCGCGGGCGGATGGCGAGGCGACGCGCGAGAACTACCTGGGCGGCTCCGACGTGGTGCAGTTCATCGTGCCGCCCGAGGTGCTGCTGCAGCCGGGGGCCGAGCAGCTGGCGGTGTTGCAGCAGGGCCAGCCGGTCGGCATCGACGGCACCATCTTCGTGCCGCTGATCGGGCCGGTCTACGCGCTCGGCAAGACCGAGGCGGAGCTGGCGGCGCTGGTGCGCACGCAGCTGCGCAGCGTGCTGAAGTTCGACGTCGACCTGCAGGCGCGGATCCGCGGCGTGAAGTACTTCTACGCCGTCGGCGAGGTCGGCTTCAAAGGCCGCGTGCCGCTGACCACCGACATGACGCTGATCGACGCGATGTTCACCGCGCGCTGGACGGCGCTGGCCAACCTCGGCCGCGTCTACCTGATCCGGCCCGACGCCGAACACCCGCTGGTGATCGACGTCAACGTGCGCGAGATGCTGACCACCGGCTACACCGCCTCCAACTTCCAGATGCGCGAGCACGACATCCTGTACGTGCAGCCGACGTTTCTCGGCATGGTCGCGCGCCTGCTCGAACGGGTGCTGCAGCCGGTCGCCCTGGCGGTGCGCACGATGCTCGGCGCCGCGCAGTTCACGTTCGCCTACGACGTGCTGACCGGCGAGCCGAGCAACAACCGGCTGTTCTTCCGGTTCTGATCGTGTCCATGTCGCTGCCGCCCGAAAGCCCGATGGAGGACCTCCGATGACGCAGGTCGAACTGCCGCAGCTGTCGTTGCAGCGCTACGTCGACCTGGTCAAGCGTCGGCGCTGGCAGCTGGTGCCGGTCTCGCTGCTCGGCCTGCTGATCGGCGGGCTGGTCGCGTTCCTGATCCCGCGCTTCTTCGTCGCCGAGACGCTGCTCGAGCACCAGCAGGTGCCGTCGGGGCCGGAGAACGCCGAGCACCCGTTCCGCGCCGTCGTCGACACCGCCAAGAGCACCATCCCGCTGGCCGCTGGCGAGGCGATCTCCGAACTCAAGTGGCCCGAGACGCTGGCGCTCGACGAGTTCGAGCGCGGCCAGTTCGAGCGCGCGGTCGAGTCGCGCATCACCGTGTCGGAGACCAACGCCGGCGACAAGACCCGCAGCTACGCGCTGATCCGGGTCGAGTATCGCGACCGCGACGGCGACCGCGCCGCCAACTTCCTCAACAAGCTGGTCGAGGTCTGGGGCCGTCGGCGCATCGACGAACTGCGCGCGCCGGCCGAGGCGCAGCGCCTGCGAGCGACCACCAACGCCGACCGCGCCCGCCGCACGCTCGCGGGCTTCACCCGCGAGAAGCAGGACCTCGAGCGGCAGTACGGCATCGATCCGATCGCCGAGGTCAGCGACCAGCGCACCAGCTGGATCAAGCAGGACGAGGCGCGTCGCGTGCAGGAGCGCGAGCTGAACAAGCAGGAGCGCGAGCGCACCAGGCTGAAGGCCAAGATCGCCAAGGATCGGGAGACGCTCGCGAACCTGCCGGCACGGGTGCCGCCGGATGCGACCAACCTGATGGCCGAGGCGCTGAAGGTGAAGGCGGCGAAGCCGCTGGTCCTGCTGTGGCTGAAGGCCAACATGGAGTTCACCAACACCTTCGAGGTGGGAACGGCTCCCTACTACCGTGCCAAGCGGAAGGCCGAGATGCTGATGGCGCAGATCCGCGCGCTGGTGCCGCAGGCGGCGGTCGACGCCGACGGCCTGGTGCCCAACCCGAAGTATGCGGAGCTGCTCGAACAGATCGCCAAGGACGAGTTGAAGCTGAAGGAGCTCGAGGCCGAGATCGAGCTGAAGGCCGAGCAGCTGAAGGCCGAGGCGGCGCGCTTCCAGGCGCGGATCGAGGGCTACGGCATCTACACGCAGAAGCTCGACCAGATCAAGGAGGCCAAGCAGGCCAAGGACGCCGCCCTGGCGGAGCTCAACAGCGCCACCGATCTGCTGGCCAAGCTCAGCCGCGAGCTGCCGGTCAAGACCAAGCGCGAGGCGGTGGTGCCGCCCGCTCCGACCGAGCCGAACATCCTGGTCGTCGCGATGGTCGGCTGCATCCTCGGCCTCGGCGCCGCGATCGGCCTGATCCTGGCGTTCGACTTCCTGCAGGGCTCGTTCAAGACGCTCGACGACGTCGAGCGCGGCCTGCCGGTGCCGGTGCTCGGCGGCGTCGCCCACCTCGAGACCGTCGACGAACGCCTGCACGCGGTGCGCAGCCGCCGCCGCGTGGCGGTCGTCTCCGGCACCGCCGTCGCGCTGGTGACCGTCATCGTGTCGATCTTCTACTTCGACCCGACGATGTTGCCGACGTGGGTCTCCGACCTGTTGCGAACCATCCTCGGCGCCTGATCCGAGGGAGCTGATCCCGGCCGTTCGATGCGCGACCTGATCGTCTTCCTGTTCGTGATGGCGATGATGCCGACGGCCTTCCGTCGGCCGTACCTCGGCATGCTGCTGTTCAGCTGGCTCGCCTACATGCGGCCGCAGGACCTGTGCTGGGGCTTCGCGCGCACGATGCGGCTGTCGTTCTTCGTGTCGATCGCGATGCTGGCCGGCTGGTGGGCCAACGAGCAGGGGCGCAGGCCGTTCACGAGGTGGGAGCCGCGCACCGCGATGATGGTGCTGCTGATGGTGCTGATCGCGATCAGCTACGGGCAGGCGCAGATCCAGGACGAGTACACCAACCGCTACTTCTTCGAGTACTGCAAGATCGTCGTGATCGCGCTGTTCACGGTCGGGCAGTGCGACACCAAGGAACGGCTGCGCGGCATGTTCTGGGTGATCGCGATCTCGCTCGGCTTCTTCGGCGTCAAGAGCGGCCTGTGGGGCGTGCTGACCGGCGGCGGCAGCCAGATCCTTCGCGGCCCCGGTGGCATGCTCGAGGACAACAACGACTTCGCGCTGGCCCTGGTGATGAACGTGCCGCTGCTGTGGTACATGGGCATCGGCGAGAACAAGGACTGGGTGCGCAAGGCGACGCTCGCGGCGGTCGGGCTGACCGTGATCACGGTGTTGCTGACGCACAGCCGCGGGGCGTTCCTGTCGCTGTGCTTCACGGCGATGTGGATCGCGTGGCGCTCGGGCAAGCTGCTGCGCGCGCTGATGGTGCTGGTGATGCTGGCGGCGCTGTTCCCGGTGTTCGCGCCCGAGCACGTGCTCGAGCGGCTGGCGTCGATCGGCGACACCAACGAGTCGTCGGCGAACGCGCGGCTAACCGCGTGGGCGACCGCGTTCGAGATGGTCAAGGACAACCCGTTCTGGGGCGTCGGCATGCGCAACTTCCAGCCGCGCTACCCGGAGTACTCGGTGGTGCCGCTCGGCGCCGGCTCGCACACCTACGTCGCGCACAACAGCTACTTCCAGATCTGGGCCGAGTCCGGCACGCTCGCGTTCCTCGTCTACCTCGCCGTGCTGGCCTCGGTGTTCCTGTCGCTCGGTCGCATCTACCGGCAGTGCCGCTACCGGCCGGACCTGCAGTGGGCGAGCAACTACGCGCGCATGATGGAGGCGACCACGGTCGGCTTCGCGGTGGGCGCGTTCTTCCTCAACCGCGGCCACTTCGACCTGTTCTACCACTGGCTGGCGCTGGTCGCGGCGCTCAACCTGTGCGTGCGAGCGGCGCTGCGCCGCGCGCCGGTGGCGGCGGCGCCGGCGACCGATCGGCCGCGACGAGGCGGTGGCGTCGTCAAGGTCGCGCTGCCGGGGCTGCGGTCGGCCGGTCGGCCGGCGGTCGCGCTCGGCGGCGCGGTCGAGGTCGGCCACGGCGGGCTCTCGCGGGCCGGCACCGGCGGACGCCGCCGCACGGGGTGGCGCTGATGTGCGGCATCAGCGGCATGTTCGCGTACTCGCGCGAACGCTCGGTCGACCCAGCGCTGGTCGCGCGCATGAACGACACGTTGGTGCATCGCGGCCCCGACGGCCACGACCTGCGCCAGGGACCCGGCTACGTGCTCGGCCACCGCCGGCTGGCGATCGTCGACGTCGCCGGTGGCCTGCAGCCGATGGCGACCGCCGACGGGCGGCTGTGGGTGACGTTCAACGGCGAGATCTACAACTACCTCGAACTGCGCCGGCAGCTCGAGGCCAAGGGCGTGACGTTCCGGACCCGCAGCGACACCGAGGTGCTGCTGTACGGCTACCGCGAGTGGGGCACGCAGCTCGCGTCGAAGCTGCGCGGCATGTTCGCGTTCGTGATCGTCGACGAACAGCGGCACGAGCTGTACGGCGCGCGCGACCGCGTCGGCAAGAAGCCGTTCTACTGGTGCGAGCACGACGGCGCGTTCGCGTTCGGCAGCGAGCTGAAGGCGCTGCGCGAGCTGCCGCGCAGCTGGCGGCTGCGGCCGGACGCGATCGCGCAGTTCCTGGCGCTGCGCTACGTGCCCGATCCGCTGACCGTGTTCGAGGACGTGCACAAGCTGCCGCCGGCGCACCAGGTGGTGGTGCGCGACGGCCGGGTCGCGACCGAACGCTACTGGCGGCTGGAGTTCGCGCCGGACCAGCGCAGCAAGCAAGAGCATCGCGAGGCGGTGCTGCAGCGGCTCGACGACGCGGTCGACGTGCGGCTGATGGGCGAGGTGCCGCTGGCGCCGTTCCTGTCCGGCGGCGTCGACAGCTACGCGGTGGTCGACTCGATGACGCGCACGCTCGGCCGCCCGGTCGAGGCCTGCACGATCGGCTTCTCGGAGCCGCGCTTCGACGAACGTCCGGGCGCGCGCGAGTCGGCCGCGGCCTGCGGCGCGTCGCTGCGCGAGGAGGTGCTCGACGTCGACACGCTGCTGCAGCTCGACTGGTTCGCCGACACCTACGACGAGCCGTTCAGCGACAGCAGCGCGATCCCGACCTACCACGTCAGCCGGCTGGCGCGCCGGCACGTCACGGTCGCGCTGTCCGGCGACGGCGGCGACGAGGGCTTCGGCGGCTACCGTCGCTACCTGTTCGACCGCAACGAGCACCGCGCCAGGCGCCGGCTGCCGCGGTTCGTCTGGCAGGCGCTCGGGGCGCTCTACCCGAAGGCCGACTGGCTGCCGCGCTACCTGCGCGCCCGGCGCACCCTGCAGAACCTCGCGCGCGATCCGGCCGAGGCCTACGCGCGTTCGGTCAGCGCGCACCTGCCCGAGGAGGTCCTTTTGGTGCTGCGGCGCGACCACCACGACGCCGCCGGGGATCCGCACGCACCGCTGCTGCGCGCCTATCGGGCGTCGACGGCGACGCACCCGCTGCACCGCGCGGTCGCCACCGACCTCGAGACCTGGCTGCCGGGGGACATCCTGGTCAAGGCCGACCGCGCCTCGATGGCGGTGTCGCTCGAGGTGCGCGCGCCGTTCCTCGACCACCACATGCTCGAGGAGGCGGCCACGATCCCGGCCGACTGGCACTTCGACGGCGGCCGCACCAAGGCGTTCCTGCGCGACACGCTGGCGCAGCGACTGACGCCGTCGGCGCTGCAGCGCAAGAAGATGGGCTTCTCGGTGCCGCTGCGTTCATGGTGCCAGGGGCCGATCGGCGATGCGGTCGAGGCGGTGCTCGGCGAGTCCAGGCTGCGCGAGTGGATCGAGCCCGAGGTCGTGCGCGACCTGCTGCAGCGCCACCGGCAGGGGGTCGGGGATCACGCCGAGATGCTGTGGGCGGTGCTGGTGCTGGCGCGATTCCTCGAGAGGTGGGCCGGCTGATGGTGCACGTCGTCACGTTCAGCAACCTGTTCCCGTCGTCGGTGATGCCGACGCACGGCCTGTTCGTGCAAGAACGGATGCGGCGCGTCGTCGCCGCCGGCGGCTTCCGCTGGTCGGTGGTCGCGCCGGTGCCCGACGTCATCTGGCCGCTGCGGCGCGGCGCCTACAAGGCGTGGGCGGCGGTGCCGCGGAGCGAGTCGCGCGGCGGCGTCGACGTGCACCACCCGCGCTTTCGGCACTGGCCCGGGATGTCGCAGCGGCGGCAGGCCGACGCGGTGCGCGACGGCGCGCGCTCGCTGCTGCGCCAGCTGTGTGCCGACGGCCCCGTCGTCGTCGATGCGCACTACCTGTGGCCGGACGGCGTCGCCGCGGGAGAACTCGCGCAGGAGCTCGCCGTGCCGTTCACGCTGACCGCGCGCGGCACCGACGTCAACGTGCTGGCGCAGGACCCGGCGATCGCGGCGCGCATCGCGGCAGTCGCCGCGGCCGCGCACGCCTGCATGGCGGTCAGCGACGCGCTCGGCCAACGCTTCGCCGCCGCCGCCGGCCTGCCCGACGGCGCGGTGCGCACGGTGCGCAACGGCGTCGACCTCGACCGGTTCGCGCCCGGCGACCAGGCGGCCGCGCGGGCGGCGCTGGGCCTGCCGGTCGACGGGCGGATCGCGCTCGGCGTCGGCCGGCTGGTGCCCGGCAAGGGCTTCGACGTCGCCGCGCGCGCCGTGCGCCAGCTCGACGACCTGACGCTGGTGCTGGTCGGTGCGGGCGCCGAACGGCCGACGATCGAGGACGCCGGCGGTGGCCGGGTCCGCTTCCTCGGCGCGCAACCGCCCGAACGGGTCGCGCTCGCCTATCGCGCCGCGGACCTGCTGGTGCTGCCGAGCGAGCGCGAGGGCTGGCCCAACGTGGTCACCGAGGCGCTCGCCTGTGGCCTGCCGGTGGTCGCCTCGCGCGTCGGCGGCATCCCGCAGATTCTCGGCGACGACCCGCCGCCGCAGCTCGGCGCGATGGTCCAGCCGGGCGACGTCGACGGGCTGGTCACCGCGCTCACCGCGACGCTGGCCGCGGGCCGCCGCACCGACGAGGTGCGCGCGTTCGCCGAGCGCTACGGGTGGGCCGAGCCGGTCGCCGAACTGGTCGACACGTTCCGTGCGGCGGCGCAGGAGGCAGCGCGATGAGCGAACCGAGGCGCGTGCTCTACCACCATCGGATCCGGGCCGACGACGGCCAGGCCGTGCACGTGCGCGAGCTGATCACGGCGCTGCGGGCGCAGGGCCACACCGTCGACGAGTGCGCGTTGGTGCCGAAGGCCGTGTCTGCGACGCCCGCCGCCGCGGCCGACGATCGCGAGCCCGGCGGCGGCTTCTGGCAGCGGCTGAGCCTGCCGCGCACCGCGGTCGAGGTCGCCGAGGTCGTCTACAACCACAAGGGCCGGGCGATGCTGCGCACAGCGGCGCGCCTGGCCCGTCCCGACTTCGTCTACGAACGGCACGCGCTGCACCTGCGCGCCGGCCTCGACGTCGCGCGCGAGCTGTCGGTGCCGCTGCTGCTCGAGGTCAACTCGCCGATGACCGTCGAGATGGAACGGCTCGGCAAGCTGTGCCTGCCGCGGCGCGCGCGCCGCACCGAGCGCCACGTGCTGCAGCACGCCGACGCGGTGCTGGCCGTGACCGAGGTGCTCGCCGACGTGCTGGTCGACCTCGGCGCCCGTCGCGAGCGCGTGCACGTGATCGGCAACGGCGCCGTGCCGGACCGCTACGACGAGGCCGCCCAGCGACGCGCCGCCGCGCTGCGCGGCTCGTGGCAGCTGCCGGACGACGCGTTCGTGCTCGGCTTCGTCGGCTACATGCGGCCGTGGCATCGGCTCGATCTGGTTCTCGACGTGATGTGCCGGCCCGGCTTCGAACGGCTGCAGCTGGCGCTGATGGGCGAAGGCCCGGCGCTCGAGCCGCTGCTCGAGCAGGCGCACGGCCGCGGCGTGCAGGACCGCGTGCGCGCGTTCGGCGTGGTCGCACCGGCCGAGCTGCCGACCCACGTGATGGCGTGCGACGGCGCGCTGATCCCGGCGATCAACGCCTACGCGTCGCCGCTCAAGCTGTTCGACTCGCTGTGCGCCGGCGTCGTGACGCTGGCACCCGACCAGCCGAATCTGCGCGAGAACATCGAGCACGGCGAGAACGGCCTGCTGTTCGCCGCCGGCGACGCCGACGACCTGGCCGCGCAGCTGCGGCGGGTGGTGGCCGATCGCGAGCTGTCGCAGCGCATCGGCGCGGCCGGTCGTCGCTCGCTGCTGGAGCGCCGCTGGACCTGGGCGGGCAACGCCGACCGCGTGCTCGAGGTGTTCGAACGGCTGCGAGGAGAGGTGCCGGCATGAAGTCGTTCGTCGCCGTGTTCCTGCCGCTGCTGGTCGCCTATGCGATGGCGCTGCTCTGGTGCGTCGATCGCTGGAACGCGCCGACCGAGTACTTCGCGCACTGCTGGCTGGTGCCGCTGGTCGGCGCCGCGGTGGTGCTGCACCGGCGCGCGCAGTGGCGCCTGCGGCCGCGCGCGACCGACCTCGGCGGACTGTGGCTGCTGGTGCCGGCGCTGCTGCTGCACCTGGTCGGCGCGGCGCTGATGATCGACTCGTGGTCGGCCGCGAGCCTGGTGCTCGCCGTGCCCGGCGCCGCCTGGCTGGCGCTCGGGCGCGAACGGCTGACCGGGCTGTGGCCGGTGCTGTGGCTGACGCTGTTCGCGGTGCCGACGCCGATCTACGTCGAGGGCCGGCTCGCCTTCGAGCTCAAGGAGGTCGCGGTGGTCGGCGGCTCGTGGCTCGCCAACCTGTTCGGCGCCGACGTCGTCCGCCAGGGGGACCGGCTGCTGCCGACCGGCATCGAAGGCTCGCTGTTCGTCGCCGACGCCTGCAGCGGGCTGCGTTCGCTGCTGGCGATGCTGACGCTCGCCTATTGCCTTTCGTTCTTCACCGGACCGCAGCGCCGGTCGCGGCGGCTGGTGCTGCTGCTGATGGCGGCGCCGGTCGCGGTGCTCGCCAACGTCTGCCGGATCGCGGCGCTGTGCCTGCTGGCGCGCTGGTTCGGGGTGCCGTTCGCCGAGGGCACCGGCCACACCATCGCCAACGTGGTCGAGTGGGTCTCGCTGCTGGTGATCCTGGTGACGGTCGACGGTGTGCTGGCGCGCCGACTCGGCAGCGAGGCTTCGGAGCGGCCGACGATGCCGTCGATCGAGGTGCCGCGAGCCGCGGCAAGGACGTCATTGCGCGGGCCGGCGATCGCGCTGTGGCTGTGCGCCGGGCCGCTGCTGTGGCTGAGCGTCTACCGCCCGTTCGGCGACCGCACCGACCGCGCCGAACGGCTGCCCGCGCAGCTGGCCGGCTACACGCTGCAGCCGCGCAGCGCCGACGACGAGCAGGAGTTCCAGCAGGCGCTGCCGCGCTGGCGCGAACTGCTCGGCACCGGCGACTTCGTCTGGCGGCGCTATCGCGACGAGCAGCGGCACCTGATCAGCCTGGTCGCGCTGTTCCACGACACCAACTGGAAGAGCGTGCACCCGCCGCGGATCTGCATCGAAGGCAGCAACATGACCATCGTGCGCGACGACCTGGTCGACGCGCCGTGGCTCGGCGACGGCGTCGCCGTCAGCCGCATCCGGGCGAACAGCCGCACCGACCAGTGGCGCTACGTTACGCTGAGCGTGTTCGGCACCACCGACTGGGCCTCGGGCGACTACTGGGACTTCACGATGTACCACCTGCCGCGCGCCGTGCTGCGCGCCAACGAGTCCGGCTTCCTGCTGCGCGTCGAGTCGCCGATCTACGACGGCGAGGGGCCCGAGGTCGCCGAGGCGCGCTGTGCCGCGTTCCTGCGCCAGCTGGTGCCGTCGGCGAGGAGCCTGTTGCGATGAGTGCGGTGCACGCGATGTCCGTCGACGTCGAGGACTGGTTCCAGGTCCTCAACATGGCGCACCTGATCGACCGGTCCGACTGGGACGGGTTCGAGCTGCGCTGCGGCGACGCGACCCGGCGGCTGCTGGAGCTGTTCGCGCGGCGCGACGCCAAGGCGACGTTCTTCTGCCTCGGCTGGATCGCCGAGCGCATGCCCGACGTGATCCGCGAGATCCACGACGCGGGCCACGAGATCGGCAGCCACGGCTACGACCACCGCGTGCTGCCCGACCTCGGCCAGCAGGGCTTCCGCGACGACCTCGAACGGACCGCGGCGATCCTCGCCGGCATCACCGGCCGGCGGCCGACCGCGTTCCGCGCCTGCACGTGGTCGATCGGCCGCAAGACGCCGTGGGCCGTCGACGAACTGCTGCGCAGCGGCATCACGATGGACAGTTCGATCCAGCCGGTGCGGCACCCGGACTACGGGGTGCCGAGCGCGCCGACGACGCCGTACCGGATCGAGGCCGAGGCCGGCCATGGCCACCCCCGCGAACTGCTCGAGTTCCCGCCGCTGACGTGGGACGTGCTCGGCAAGCACGTGCCGGTCGGCGGCGGCGGCTACCTGCGCCTGTTCCCGCTCTGGTTGCTGCACAAGGGCCTGCACCAGAAGGAACGGCTCGGCGTGCCCGGCTGCATCTACCTGCATCCGTGGGAGGTCGACCCGGAGCAGCCGCGTCAACGGCTTGGCGGCGTGCGCGGCTTCCGCCACTACGTCAACCTCGGCAAGACCTACGACAAGCTCGACCGGCTGCTGCAGGCCCACCGCTTCGACACGATGTCGGCGGCGCTGGCTCAGCGCGGCGACAGCTGGCGCACGAAGCTGCCGGCGTACCGCGCCAGCGAACTGCTCGGGTAGTCGCGCAGCAGCTGCTCGAGCCGTTCGATCGCGCGCGTCGCCGGCTGGCCGTCGCCGGCCTCGAGTTCGGCGAGCGCCCACAGGAGCAGGTGGCGGCCGTCGTGCTGCGGCTCGGCCTCGGCGAAGTGCGGCAGCGAGGCCGCCGCGTCACCGCGACGCAGCGCGAACAGCGCCTGCACGTAGTGGCCGATCGGCGCGTCGCGCAGGGCGTCGGGCAGCTGCGCCAGCCGGTCGACGTCGGCCGTGGTCAGGTTGCGTTCGGCCGCCGACAGCGCGAAGAACGACAGCTCGGCGCGCGGGTCCTGCGCATGGCTCAGCACCGTGCGCATGCCGTCGAGCGCGCCGTCGATGCGCAGCCGCGTGCGCAGCCGCGTGCGCAGCGCCCACAGCGGCACCGACGTCGGATACTTCTCGAGCAGTTCGTCGACCCGCACCGCCGCCTCGTCGAGAGAGACGCGCGCGACCAGCCGGTCGCTGCTGGCGCGCAGCAGGCTGCCGTCGTCGCGGCCGGTGGCGACCATCTCGAGGTGCTTCAGCAGCAGCGCCGGTTCGTCCACCGGCAGCTTGTCGCTGCGGTGCTCGAGCACGAAGTGCACGGCCGGGCCGAGCGCGCCGTCCTCTGCGAGGTGGCGCGTCGCGGCGGCCAGCAGCGCCGGCAGGCTCTTGGCATCGGCCGCCAGCGCCTTCGGGGCCAGCTCGTAGAACGCCGCCAGCAGCTGCTGACGGTCGCCGGCGTGCGGGCCCTGCAGGATCTGGTCGAGCACGAAGCAGGCCTGCGGTGCCGGGTGGCCGGTGGTGATCAGCTCGAGGTCGGCGTCGGTCCAAGGCTGCAGCCTGGCGCCGACGAGCCACTGCGCCAGCCGCGTCGTGCGGGCCATCTCCGGGAAGCCGCCGGCTTCAAAGCCGTGCACGATGCGTCGGGTGCCGTACAGCAAGGTCAGCTGCGAGCCGGCGGTGCCGCCGTTGGAGACGGCGTCCATCAGCTTCAGGTCGAGCTGCTTGCTCGGCTCGTAGGCCGGATCCTTGCCGGCGTAGGCGACCTCGCGCAGCAGCACCGGGTTGAGCAGCCCCGCCTTGAACAGCTCGTTGTGCAGCGCGCTGGCCGCGGGCGCCAGCCCGGCGTCGGCGGTCGCGCGCGCCAGCAGCAGGTAATGGGTCTGCTTGCTCGGGTCGGCGCGCAGCATTGCGTCGGCGCGCGGCAGCGTCAGCGACGCCAGCGCCGGATCGCGCAGGCCGCTGAGCAGCTCGAGCCGGCGGTTCTGCAGGTCGGGCTCGGTCGCCGCGACCCAGTCGACCAGCGAGAACTGGCCGAACGTCGCCAGCGTCGCGTGCACCAGCAGGTCGGCCGGATCCTGCTTCAGCTGCTGCGCGACCAGCGCGGCGGCGATCGGGAAGTTGCCCATGCGCGCGGCGAGCGCCGGATCGGTCGGCGGGTCGACCAGCGCGTAGACCTTGCGGGCGCGTGCCTCGCGGCCCTGCAGCAGCAGCAGGCGCGCCAGCGGTTCGACGACGGCGACGCCGTCCTCGAAGCCGAGCGCGGCCAGCCAGCGGGCCTCGGCGCGCACCAGGTCGCCCTGGCGAGCGGCGAGCGTGCCGGCGAGGCCGTAGTGGCGGCCGTTGCGCTCGGCGGGCGACGCGGCCGGCAGCGCACGTTCGAGCAGGTCGAGCGCGGTCGCCGGGTGCTCGGCGGCCAGCTTCTGCGCGGCGTCGAGCAGCGGCTGCTGCGCGCCCTTGGCCAGGTCGAGCTGGTCGCGGATCGCCGCGGCCGCCGGCAGCAGCGCGGCGTCGTCGAGCTGCTCGCTGCGCGCGAGCACCCAGTCGGCGAACGCGCCGAGCAGCAGCAGGCGGTCGTCGTCGTCGGCCTGCGGCGGCGTCACGGCCAGCAGCTGCTCGGCGCGCTGCAGCTGGTCGTTGTGCACGAGCGCGCGGATCGCGAGCACGCGGGTGGCGGTCGGAGCGTCGTCGGCGAGCATCGACGGGTCGACGAACTGCGCCGCGGTCTGCGGTGCATCCTCGAGCGCGATGCGCAGCAGCTCGACCTGCAGGGTGTCGGTGCGCGGCACGCGCGGCATCGCGACGTGCACCAGCTGCCGCAGCGACTGTCGCGCGAGCCGCTTGGCCTCGATCGCCAGCGCCAGCGTGGCGGCGTCCGGAGTGATCGCGCGGATCGTCAGGTCAGCGGTCTTGGCGGCCTCGTCGTAGCGCTGCTGCGCGAGCAGCGCCCGTAGCTCGAGCTGGCGCGGCAGGTTGGCCTTGGGGAACGCGCCGATCGCCGCGCGCGCGTTGGTCAGCGCGATCCGCGCGGCCATGCCGCCGGGCTGGGTCAGCGCGGTCTGCGCGCACAGCACGAAGCCGATCGGGTCCTCCAGGTCTGGCACCGGCTTGCGGTTCTCGACGCACTGCGCGAACAGGTTGGGACCGCTCTGGCCGCTGTTCTCGTAGTGCTGCGCGGAGATCGCGACCCGCAGCGGGAACAGCCGCGGGTCGCCGGGCGTGATCTTGACGGCGTCGGCGAGGGCTGCCAGCGCCGCCGCGGTGCTGCCGCGCGTCTGCAGATACTGCGCCGTGCGCAGGTGGGGCTCGGCGTTCTCGGGGCGGCTGCGGCGCCAGCTCGCGAGCACCTGCTGCACCTCGCCTTCGGGGGCGTTGCGCGCCAGCATGCTGTCGAGCAGCACCGGCTGGAACTCGGCGACGAGGTCGGGGCGATCGAGCGGCGCCGGTTGCTGCAGCGGCACGCGCAGCAGCTGCTGCACGATGCGTTCGGTCTGCTCCGGATCGGGGGCTACCTGCAGCGCGCGCCGCACGGTGTTGAGCGCCGGGCCGCCGAGCGACACGTTGACCCCGTGCTCGCGCAGCTTCGCGACCAGCCTGCCGGTCGCGGCGAGCGTGTCCTTGTCGCGCAGCCGCCAGTTGCCGATCGCGCGCGCCAGCGCCAGCTCGGCGGCCGCCTGGCCGAGCTTGCCGTCGGCGGCGCGCTGCGGCACCTCCTCGGCGGTCAGCCAGCGGTCGACGGTCGCCAGTGCGGCGCGCGGCAGGCCGGCCTGGATGCGTGCCCACGCCGCCCATGCGCCGCTCTCGGGCACGTAGGCGTGGTCGAACATGCGGCGCTGGATCTCGCACGCGAGCAGCAGGTCGTCGATGCGTCCCGACTGCTCGAACGCGGTCGCCATCGCCCGGAACGCGACCACCGGCTCGCCGCCGAGGTCGAGGCTGCGCTGGAAGAACGACAGGCCTTCCTGGATCCGCTTGCGCAGCGAACGCGCCTGCGCAGAGACATCGGGCCAGGCCGCCATCAGGCGCGGCTCGGTCTCGAACATCTGCTCCAGCCTGCTGGCGGCGCGTTCGATCTCCGGGTCGCCGTCGGGGCGGTAGAGATAGGCGAGCAGCGACTTGCGCGACGCCTCGCGACGGCTCTGGCCGAGCTCGCGTTCGAGCGTGACCTGCAGGTCACGCAGCAGCGGCTGGTAGACGGTCTGGCAGGCCTCGCCGGTCAGCTCGAGCGCGCGGCTGTGCTCGGGGTGGGCCTCGACGAACGCGCGGCCGCGCAGCCGCGCCTGTTCGCCCTGGCCGGCGCGCGCCAGCAGGCGGACCTCGTCGAGCAGCAGGTCCTCGTCGTCGGGGTGGCCGTTCTGCAGCAGCCGGCGCACGTCGTCGAGCGCGCCCGCCGGGTTGTCGAGGCGGGAGTGCGCCGCGTAGCGCAGCCGCCACAGCTGCTCGCGCAGGTCGGGCGAGTTGGCGATGCCGGCGCCGCGCTCGGCGAGGTCGAGGTCGGCGATGACCTCGCCGTAGTTGCCGGCGGCGAAGTTGGCGCGCGCCCGCGCCAGCGCGTTCTCCGGACCGCCGAGGCGGAGCACCGCGTAGCCGACGATGGCGCCGAGCGTCAGCAGTGCGCAGACGACGAGGATCTGGAGGCTCTTCTGGAACATGCCGTGGCTTCGTTATAGCCCCGCGGCGACGGCTTGCACCATCACCGGATGCCGAGCTTCTTGAGCTTGTGGAACAGCGTGCTGCGGTTGATGCCGAGCACCTCGGCGGCGCGTTCGCGGTTGCCGTCGCACCAGCGCAGCGCCTGCTCGATGATGCGCTTCTCCGGCTCGATCAGCGCCTGCTTCAGCGGCAGCGGCGGACCGTCGGGAACCGCGCCCGGCGGCTGCTGCGAGCTGGCCGCCGGCTCGGCGACGCCGAGCGCCGCCGGCAGGTCGGTGCGGTCGATCACGTCGGTCTGCGACAGCACCACGGCGCGTTCGACGACGTTCTCGAGCTGGCGCACGTTGCCGGGCCACGGCGCCTGCATCAACGTCGCGATCGCGGCGTCGCTGAAGCGGGCGGCGCTGCGGCCGTGCTCCTCGCGGAAGCGGCGCAGGAAGTGTTCGGCCAGCGCCTGGATGTCGGCCCGCCGTTCGCGCAGCGGCGGCATCTCGACGCTGACGACGTGGATGCGATAGAACAGGTCCTCGCGGAACTCGCCGTCCTGCACGGCCTGCTCGAGGTCCTTGTTGGTCGCGAGCACGATGCGCACGTCGACCGGCACGGTAGTGGTGTCGCCGACGCGCTCGATGACGCGATCCTGCAGCACGCGCAGCAGCTTGATCTGGAACGCCAGCGTCGACGTGCCGATCTCGTCCAGGAAGATCGTGCCGCCCGCCGCGGCCTCGAACTTGCCGACCTTGTCGCGCACGGCGCCGGTGAACGCGCCCTTGACGTGGCCGAACAGCTCCGACTCGAGCAGGTTCTCCGGCAGCGCGCCGCAGTTGACCTCGACGAACGGGCCCGCCTTGCGGTCGCTGAGCTGGTGCAGCGCGCGCGCCAGCAGGGTCTTGCCGGTGCCCGACTCCCCGGTCACCAGCACCGTGGTGCGGGTGTCGGCGACCGCCTGCACGGTCTTGAAGATCCCCTGCATGCGCGGGTCGGTGCCGATCACGTTGTCGAGCCGCAGCCGGTCGTCGAGCGCGCTCTTGAGCTGCTGGTTCTCGCGCTGCAGCGCCGACTTCTCGAGCGCGCGGTCGATCGCCAGCAGCACCTGGTCGGGGGCGAACGGCTTGCCGAGGAAGTCGGCGGCGCCGTGCTGCATCGCCTTGACCGCGTCCTGGACCGACCCGAACGCACTCAGCAGCACGACCGAGGTCTCGGGGTGGCTGTGGCGCACCTGCTCGAGCAGTTCCATGCCGCCGCCGCCGGGCAGCGACAGGTCGGCGAGGATCAGGTCGACGGCGCCCTCGTGCACCGGCTCCATCGCGCTGTCGAGGTCGGGCGCGGCATCGAGGGCGTAGCCGCGTTCTTCGAGCAGCGACGCGAGGTGCTGCTGCGAACGCGGATCGGGGTCGGCTACGAGGATCCTGGTCATGTCGGTGGTGGTCCTGGCGCGGCGACGGTCGCACGGATGCGACGCCAGGGTCCTCATCGGCAGACGGGGTGGGACCTCTTCAGTGCAGGACGGGCGGTGCAGCTGGAGGCGCGATGCCGTAGCCTCGCCGCGCCCGCATGTCCTGGCTCCGCCCCAAACACCTGCTGCCGACGCCAGATGCGTCCGTCGAACGGCTCGGCGACGTGCTCGCCGAGGTGCGCCGGGTCGAGGTGCGCACCTCGCGCATGATCACCGACGTGCTGTCGGGCGGCTACCGGTCGACGTTCCGGGGGCTCGGGGTCGAGTTCTCGGAGGTGCGCGAATACGTCGAGGGCGACGACCCGCGCTCGGTCGACTGGAACGTCACCGCGCGGGTCGGCCGGCCGTTCGTCAAGCGGTTCGTCGAGGAGCGCGAGCGCACGCTGGTGTTCGTGCCGGACCTGGCGACGACGATGGCGCACGGCCTCGGCGCCTGGTCGCTGCGGCAGGTGGCGTCGCGGTACTGCGCGATGCTCGGGCTGATGGCGATCGACAACCACGACCGGGTCGGCATGGTCGCCGGCGAGCGGTTCGTACTGCCGCAGCCGGGCGGCGGCCACGTGCTGCGCGTGGTCGACGACTGCGTGCGGCTGCCGTTCGAGCCACCGGGCCGCCTCGGCGAACGGATCGCGACGGCCACCGCGCGGGTGCGTCGGCGTGCGGTCGTGTTCGTGCTGTCGGACTTCCTGACGACGGGCTACGAACACGCGCTGTCGCTGGCCGGCCGTCGCCACGACGTCGTCGCGGTGCGGCTGCTGCCGCGCGAGCTGGTCGAGCCGCCGCGCCGCCTGCTGCGCGCGTTCGCGCCGGCCTCGGCGGGCGGCGGCGGGGGCGGCGAGCAGCTGTGCGATTTCGCCGACGACGGCGTGCGCCGCGCTTGGGCCGAACGGATCGCCATCTGGCGCGCGCACCACGACGACGTGCTCGGGCGCGCCGGCATCGACGGCATCGACGTCGAGGTGCCGGTCGAGCCCGACATCCGCGCGCTGGCGGCGCCGCTGCTGCGGTTCTTCCGCCGCCGGGAGGCGCGGCGGTGACGGCGCGGCGGTTGCTGGCCTGCTGGTGGGGCTGCTGGTGGGCCTGCTGCTGGGTCTGCTTGCTGGGCACGGCGGCGACGGCCCAGGCCGTGACGATGCCCGAACAGGTGCGCTTCGGCGACGCGTTCGAGGTCGTCGTCGAGTCCGAGCGCGCGTTCGACGAGGCGACGCTGCTGCCGCTCGAGGTCGAGGTGGTCGAACGGCGGCCGAGCGGTGCCGGCGAGGTGGTGCGCCTGCGCGCGCGCTGCTACGAACTCGGCGAGGTGACGCTGCCGCTGGATCCGCCGCGCACGCTGGCGGTCGCGACCAGCCTGCCGCAGCCGCCCGGCGAACTCGAGTGGCCGGCCAACGGCTACCAACTGGTCGGCGCGCCGCCGTCACGCTGGCTGATCGCCGGCCTGACCGCGCTGACGATCGTGTTCGGCTACGGCTGGTGGCGGTGGTTCGCGCGCCGGCTCGCCGCGAAGGCCGAACCGACCGCAGCGCCGGTCCGCAGCTGGAGCGCCGTCGCCGCGCTGCAGGCGCTCGAGGTCGGCGACGGCGACGCCGACGCGTTCTTCCTGCGGCTCAAGGCGATCGTGCGGCGCCACTGCGCCGAGCGCTTCGGGATGCCGGCCGACGTGCGCACCAGCGAGGAGCTGCTGGTGGCGCTGCCGCGGCTGCGCGAGCGGCTGTCGCCGTGCCTGCAGGGCTGCGACCTGGCGCTGTTCGGGCCGCTGCCGCCGGCCGCCGAGGCGCGCGAACGGTCGCGCGGCCACGCGCTCGCGTTCGTGCAGGCATCGGAGGAGGGGGCGTGATCGCCGTCGTCGAGACCGGCCTGCAGTGGCGCGAACCGCTGGCGTTCTGCCTGCTGGCGCTGGTCGCGGTCGCGCTGCTGGTCCGCTGCCGGCAGCGCGTCGGCGTCGCATTTGCGGCGATGCCGCTGCTGCCCGGCGACGACGCGCGGCTGCCGAGGACCTGGCGCGGCCGGCTGGCGCTGCTGCCGCTGCTGCTCGAAGGCCTGGCGCTGCTGGCCCTGGTGCTGGCACTGGCGCGGCCGGTGCAGGTCGAGGCCGAACCGCCGGCGCGGCTCGGTCGCGACGTGCTGCTGTGCTTCGATCGGTCGTCGTCGATGGCCGCCACCGACCTCGATCCGCAGCAGAGCCGGCTGCAGGTCGGCCGGCAGCTGGCCGCGGAGTTCCTCGCGGGCCGTCGCGACGACCGGCTCGGCATCGTCACGTTCGCGCGGTTCGCCGACCTGGTCTGCCCGCCGACCGCCGACCGCGCGACGGTCACCGAACTGCTGCAGCGCGTGCAGCTGGTCGACGCCGAAGGCCCCGAGGACGCCACCGCGATCGGCGCGGCGGTCGGCATGGCGGCCAACCTGCTGCAGCGCTCGGACGCGGCCGGCCGCGTGATCGTGCTGTTGACCGACGGCGAGGAGAACGTCGCCGCGTTCGGCGCGCCCGACCAGATCGCGCCGCTGCACGCCGGCCAGTGGTGCCGCGACCACGGCATCCGCGTGCACACGATCGCGATCGGTCGCGGCGAGCAGGCGGCCGACGGCAGCTGGCGGCCGCTCGACACGACCGCGATCCAGCAGCTCGCCAAGATCAGCGGCGGACGGTTCTTCGCCGCGCCCGAGCAGCGCACGCTGCGCGCCGTCTACGACGAGATCGACCGGCTCGAGGCGGTGCAGTTCGCCGAGCCCGGGGTGCGCGTGACCGAGTGGTTCGCGGTGCCGATCCTGCTGGGGCTGGCGCTGCTGGGCTTCGCGCACGCGCTGCGTCCGGCCGGCACCGGAGGTGCGGCATGAACGTCTGGACGCTGCAGCCGCCGAGCTGGTGGCCGGCGCTGCTGGCCCTGCCGCTGCTGCTGTGGGCGGGCTACCTCTGGCGCCGCCGCGCGCTCGCGGCGCTGCGCCGCGACTACGGCGGCCGCGAGCACGCGCTGCTCGGCCGGCCGGTGTTCGGCGCCGCGCGCGGCGCCTGCGTCGTGGCGGCCGTTGCAGCCGGTGCGCTGGCGCTGCTGCGTCCGGTCGCGCCAGGGCGCGAGGCCCAGCTGGCGCCCGATGTCGTGCTGTGTGTCGACGTGTCGCGCTCGATGGCCGCCGACGACGTCGCGCCGAGCCGCTTCGAGGCGATGCGCGCGCAGGTCCAGACGCTGCTCGACGCCGCGGTCGGCTCGCGCTTCGCGCTGGTGGCGTTCGCCGGCGACGCGCAGGTGGTGGCGCCGCTGACCGCCGATCGCGACGCGATCGCGTGGCTGCTCGCGGAGCTCGAGCCGGGCGCGATCGGGCTCGGCGGCACGAACCTCGGCGAGGCCCTGCGCGTCGCGCAGGGCGCGCTCGAACGGGTCGGGGCGGTCGGCGAACTGCTGCTGCTGACCGACGGCGAGGACTTCGGCGACGACGCCGCGCGCGCGGCCGAGGCCGCCGCCGGCGCCGGCCATCGCGTGCAGGCGGTCGGCTACGGCAGCCCTGCGGGCAGCAAGATCGTGGTCGAGCAGGACGGCGAGCAGACCTTCCTGGTCGACGAGCGCGGCCAGGACGTGATCACCCGCCTCGACGTCGTCGGGCTGTCCGCGGTCGCCGCGGCGGGCGACGGCACGCTGTGGCGCGGCGGCGAACCGGACGCGCTGCTGCGCCGTTGGCGCGACGAGCTGGTGCCGTTCGCGGCGCGTCGCCGGCTTGCCGCCGGCGACGCCGACGTGGTGCAGCGCTTCGCCTGGCCCTTGCTCGCGGGCCTGCTGCTGTTGATGCTGCGCATGTGCCTGCCGGAGCGACGTCGATGAAGCGGTGCTGGATGATGCTCGCGGCGCTGCTGCTGATGGCGCCGCAGACCCGCCCGGAGGTCGACGCCACGGCCTTCAGAGCGGCGCTCGCGGACTACCGCGCCGGCGAGCACGAGCGCGCGTTCGACGCATTCTCGGCGATGGTGGCGCAGTCCGACCTGCCGCGGGCGCGGCTCAACGCGGCGCTGTGCGCGCTGCAGCTGTTGCGCAGCCGCGACGCCGAGGAGCTGGTGGCGCCGCTGACCGAGGTCGACGGGGTTCGCGCCGATGCGGCGTTCGTGCTGGGCATGGCGGCGCGCCAGCACGGCGAACGGGCGGTGGTGGCGGCGAAGCTGCCCGACGCCGAGCCGATGGCCTGGGTGATGGCCAGCCGCGCGATGCAGCGCAGCGAGCTGCAGTTCCGCGAGGCGGTGCGACGTCGGCCGGACTGGCCGGAGGCGGTGCGCAACCTCGAGCGCACGCTGCGTCGCCGCGCCGAGGTCGAGGCCGAGCGCGAGGCGGCCAAGCCCAAGGAGTCCAAGAAGGAGGAGGCGCCGGAGCCCGAACCGCAGCCGGAGCCGCCGAAGCCGGACCAGCCGCCGGAGGTCGTGATCCCCGAGGTCGCGAACGCCGAGCTGTCGGCGCAGGAACTGGAGAAGCTGCAGCAGCGCGTGCGCGCGCAGCAGCGACAGAAGGTGCGCGGCCGCCAGCAGCGGTCGCGCGAGAACCGCAGCACACGAGGACGGGACTGGTGATCGCGAGAGGTTGGATCTGGCTCTTCCTGGCCGCGGCGCTGGGCGCGCAGGAGCGCTGCTACGTGCAGGTCGACGCGGTCGAGCAGGCGTTCGTGCAGCAGCCGGTGGTCGTCTCGGTGACGATCGGCTGGGACCGCGCCTGGTTCGAACAGCACGGCGTCGCGCTGATCCGGCAGCCGACCGATGCGCCGGTGCACGTCGACCTGCCGTGGCTGCGCGCCGCGCCGGAGCGGGCGGTGACGTTCTCCCCGGTGGGGGACGACGAGCTGGCGGCGACCGTCGCGGTCGGCGACCGCATGGTCGCGGCGACGGCGCTCGGCGACGAGCAGCGCGATGGCACCACCTACGCGCGCGTGCAGCTGCGCTGCCGCTGGCTGCCGCTGACGGCCGGCGTGCAGGCGATCGACCCAGTGCGCGTGCGCTACGCCTACGCGACCAGGTTCCGCGAGCACCTGCTGCGCGGTCGCGAGCCGGTCGACCGGCAGGACGGCGAGGTGCGCAGCGAGCCGCGCACGCTGGAGGTGCGACGGCTGGTCGGGGATGCGCCCGACGACTACACCGGTGCCGTCGGCGACTTCGACGTCGAGGTCACCAGCGGCGGCCAGCAGGTGCACGTCGGCGAGACGTTCCAGGTCGAGATGTTCGTGGTCGGCGACGGCAACCTCGAGCGCTTCCGCAAGCCGCAGCGCGTCGCGCTGGACGGCTTCCACGTGCAGGGCGTGGTCGAGCGCGAACGGGACGGCGGCCGCGTGTTCGTGTTCGACGTGGTGGCGCTGCGCGAGGGCATGACCGAACTCGCCGGCCTGTCGCTGGTCAGCTACGCGCCGGAGCAGCGCGCGTTCGTGCGGCTGGGCGGCGAGCCGGTGCCGGTGCGCGTGCTGCCGCGCCGCGAAGGCGTCGAGCTCGCCGAGGGCATCGAGGAGCTGATCCGCGAGGACGCGCTGCGGCGCGATCCGGGCTCCTGGTGGCTGCGCTGGCTGTTCGTCGGCCTCGCCATCGGAGGCCTGGTCGTGCACCGCTTCGGCCAGACCCGGCGCCGCCGCCGTCGCCTGGACGCCGGCATGAACGACCTGCGGCTGGCGCTCGGCAGCGGCGACGCTGCCCGTTCGGCCGCTGCGTTCGAGGCGCTGCTCGCCCGCGTCGGCGGCGGCGACACCTTCGCCGTCCCGATCGTCTGGGAATCGCTGCACAAGCGCGGCGTCGCCCCCGAAGGGATGATCCGCCTCAAGGAGTTGCACGCCGCGCTGGACCAGGCCCGCTTCGGCGGCCCGATGCCCGACCCCACCGACGTCCTCGCCGCCGCCGAAACCCTGCGCCAAGCCGCCCGCCCCTGACCGTTCGGTTACGTCTGGTTCCGGGAGCCGATCATGCGGACCGGTCGATGCGACGCGAACGGAGCCGCCAGGATCGACGTCGCAGCGGCATCTCGATGCGGGTCGTTCCTCGCAAGCGAAGGGTGGGGTGGACCTTGCTGATGCGGTACGCTCGCGACGCCGGCCCTGAGCGGGGGTGGCGGAATTGGCATACGCAGCGGCCTTAAAAGCCGCGGGCCGGTAACGGTCGTGCGGGTTCGAACCCCGCCCCCCGCATGTTTCGTTCGCGACGTCGGCGCGGGTGAGTTCCGGGTCCCGGCGTGGCGACGTTCTCAGGGTGGCCACGCCGCTGTTGCGTCACCCGGTCGCAGGCCATCGTGCGTTGCCTGTCGAGTCGTGGCTGTCGAGTCGTGGCTGTCGAGTCGCGGCTGTCGAGTCGCGGCCACCGAGTCCCGCGCGCAGCACGCATGCTGCGCCAGCAGGGAAATGGAGGTCGCGGGCGGAATCGAACCGCCGTAGACGGATTTGCAATCCGTTGCCTAACCACTTGGCTACGCGACCTTGCGGGGCAGCAAGGTAGCCGTCGGTGAAGGTGGCGCAAGAGGCAATCCTGTGCCGGACCCAGAATGCTGTCCGGCGGACGTCGCGACTCGCTATGCTGCTCGCCCCCGTCGAACGGGCAAGAACCCCCAGACTTCGTGAAGACCAAGAAGAACATCCATTTCGAGTTCAGCCAGGACCTCGTCCGCGAGCCGCTGCTCTACCAGATCAACCGCTCGTTCGACGTCGTCGTGAACATCCGCGGCGCGTCGGTGACCGACGAGGGCGGCTTCATCGCCCTCGAGCTGGAGGGCACCGACGAGGAGCTCCAGCGCGTGCTCGACTACCTCAAGGGCCAGGGCGTCAAGCTCGGCGAAGGCCTGGGCGACGAAGGCGGCAGCCAGGAGCAATAGATGAAGGTGCGCGCGCTCGGGGCGTTCTTGTTCACGGTCGTGCTGCTCGGCAGCGTCGGCCCGCAGCCCAACGACCTGGTCGCCCGCGGCGAGCACGGGGTCGTGGTCACGCAGGATCCGCATGCGACCCAGGTCGGCATCGACGTGCTGCGCAACGGCGGCAACGCGGTCGACGCGGCGGTGGCGGTGGCGCTGACGCTGGCGGTGACGCACCCGCAGGCGGGCAACCTCGGCGGCGGCGGCTTCTTCGTCTACCGCAAGCTCGACGGCACGGTCGAGACGATCGACTTCCGTGAGCGCGCCCCGAAGTCGGCGACGCGCGACATGTACCTGAAGGCCGACGGTTCGGTCGACAACGACAAGGTGCAGCTCGGGGTCACCGCGGCCGGCGTGCCGGGCAGTCCCGCCGGCATGCTGCACGCGCTGCAGAAGTTCGGCACCAAGAGCCTCGCCGAGCTGGCCGAACCGGCGATCCGGCTGGCGCGCGAGGGCTTCCCGGTCGACCAGCACCTGGCCGGCTCGCTGCGATACAAGCGGCGCCAGCTGTCGCGGTTCGCCTCGACCCGCAAGATCTTCTTCAAGGACGGCGCCCCGCTCGGGCAGGGGGACGTGCTGGTGCAGACCGATCTCGCCGACACGCTGCAGCGGTTCGCCGAGGGCGGCCAGAAGGGCTTCTACGACGGCGAGACCGCCGCGCGGCTGGCGGCGCACATGGAACGCGACGGCGGCTTCGTCACCGTCGACGACCTGCGCGCCTACGCGCCGGCCGAACGCGCGCCGCTGCGCACGACCTACCGCGGCTACGAAGTCATCAGCATGGGGCCGCCTTCGTCGGGCGGCGTCGCGATGATCCAGATGCTGAACATGCTGTCCGCCTACGACCTGGCGCAGTTCGGGTGGGGGAGCAGTGACTACATCCACCTGCTGACCGAGGTGATGCGGCGCGCCTACGCCGACCGCGGCCGCTGGCTCGGCGACCCGGACTTCTACGAGGTTCCGGTCGAAGGCCTGATCAGCAAGGACTACGCCCGCCAGCGCGGGGCGACGATCGACCTCGACAAGGTCAGCAAGGTCGCGCCCGGCGTGCCGGCCGGCAGGAAGGAGTCGGACGACACGACGCACTTCTCGATCATCGATCGCGACGGCAACGCGGTGTCGTGCACGACCACGATCAACTCGACGTTCGGCTCGTGCTGCATCGCCGACGGCTGCGGCTTCTTCCTGAACAACGAGATGGACGACTTCTCGGCGAAGCCGGGGGTGCCCAACCAGTTCGGCCTGATCGGCGGCAAGGCCAACGCGATCGAGCCCGGCAAGCGCATGCTGTCGTCAATGACGCCGACGATCGTCTGCAAGGACGGCAAGCTGCGCTACGTGATCGGCGCGCCCGGTGGCGGCCGCATCATCACCGCGGTGACGCAGGTGCTGCTCAACTGTGTCGACCACGGCATGCCGCTCGACCTCGCCGTCGAAGCGCCGCGCGTGCACCACCAGTGGCTGCCCGACCACATCCAGTGGGAACCGCTGGCGCTGCCCGGTGACGTGCGGCGGGCGCTGGCGGCCAAGGGACACCACTTCGCCGACTCGCCGCGCGGCATCGCGCTGGTGTTCGCGGCCGAACTGCGAGACGACGGCACCCGCGTCGGCGTCGCGGATGTTCGCAGTGGCGGTGCGGCTGCGGCATACTGAGGCCGATGCATCCCGTGCGAATCGCACCGTCGCTGCTCGCGGCGGACTTCACCAACCTGCGCGCCGAGGTCGAGTCGGTCGAGCAGGCCGGTTGCGACTGGCTGCACCTCGACGTCATGGACGGCCACTTCGTGCCCAACCTGACGTTCGGGCCGTTCGTCGTCGAGGCGATCCAGAAGTGCGCCAGCAAGCCGCTCGACACGCACCTGATGATCAGCGATCCGTGGAAATACGCGGATCCGTTCCTCGACGCCGGTTCGGACTGCCTGACGTTCCACGTCGAGGTCGAGCAGAACGGCGACGTCGGCGAACTGCTGCGCCACATCCGCAGCCGCGGCGCCAAGGCCGGCCTGTCGGTGCAGCCCGATACGCCGGTCGAACGGCTGCAGCCCTACGTCAAGGACCTCGACCTGGTGCTGATCATGTCCGTGTTCGCCGGCTTCGGCGGGCAGAAGTTCATGTCGAGCGTGCTGCCGAAGGCCGGCGCGCTGCGCGCGATGGGCTTCGACGGCGAAATCTCGATGGACGGCGGCATCGGGCCCGGGACGATCGCCGACAGCGCGGCGGCCGGCACCAACGTATTCGTTGCAGGCACGGCGGTGTTCGGCGTCGACGATCGACGCCAGCGCATCGCGGAGCTGCGACAACTTGCCGAGAACGCTCGGGATACGGGTCGTGAGAACGGCGCCGACGGTGCCTGCTGAACGCTGGCCCGTAGCCCGCTCAGCAGGTATCTTCTCCCACTTCCCCCAACTTTCTGAATGGCAGCGAACGACATGGCTTGGACCCGCTTCGGCAAGAAGAAGGACATGCCCGGTGGGCTCTGGATCAAGTGCGAGTCCTGTGGGGCGATGCTCTTCCGCAAGGAATTCGAGCAGCGCAACCGGGTCTGCCAGAACTGCAACTACCACTTCACGCTGCCGGCGCGTGAGCGCGTCGCGCTGACGGCCGACGAGGGCTCGTTCGACGAGATCTGGGATCGCCTCGGCGCCGAGGACGTGCTCGAGTTCAACGACCGCATGCCCTACGGCGAGAAGCTCAAGGCGACGCGCGCCAAGACCGGCGAGTCGGACGCGATGGTCACCGGCCTCGCCAAGATCAAGGGCATCCCGTGCGCGCTGGGGGTGATGAACTTCCAGTTCCTCGGCGGCTCGATGGGCATGGTCGTCGGCGAGAAGATCGCGCGGTTGTGCGAACGCGCGCTCGCGGACGGCCTGCCGGTGGTGCTGTTCGCGTGCTCGGGCGGGGCCCGCATGCACGAGGGTGCGGTCTCGCTGATGCAGATGGCCAAGACCTGCGGTGCGCTGCAGAAGCTGCACGCCGCCGGCGGTGTCTCGATCTCGGTGATGACGCACCCGACCACGGGCGGCGTCACCGCGTCGTTCGCGTCGGTCTGTGACTTCCTGATCGCCGAGCCCGGCGCGCTGATCGGCTTCGCCGGCCCGCGCGTGATCGCGACCACCATCAAGAAGGAGCTGCCGAAGGGCTTCCAGCGCTCGGAGTTCTTGCTCGAGAAGGGTCAGATCGACCGCATCGTCGACCGCGCGCAGCTGCGCGACGAACTGGCGCGGCTGTTGGCCTACGCCACCGGCGGCGATCCGGTCGCCGCCTACAAGCCGGAGAAGGCTGCCGGCGGCGATGCGCCGGCCGAGGCCGAGGCCGCTGCCGACGACAAGCCGGCGAAGAAGGCCAAGAAGACCAGGTCCAAGGCCAAGGCCAAGAAGGACTGATCGCATGAAGCCGATGCGCCCCGTCCCGCGGGGCTGCGGCGCCGGCTTGTTCGACGGCCGCTACAAGGTGGAGCCCGAGGACTTCGTCGTCGAGGAGGTCCCGGCCTACGAGCCGAGCGGCGAGGGCCAGCACGTCTGGCTCTGGGTCGAGAAGCGCGGGCTGTCGACGCTCGACATGCTTAAGGAGTTCGGGCGGCAGCTCGGCCGCCACGAGAAGTCGTTCGGCATCGCCGGCCTCAAGGACGCGCGCGCGATCAGCCGGCAGTGGGTCAGCGTCGACCTCGGCGACGAACGCGCCTGCCGCGAGCTCGACGGCCAGGGCTTCCGGGTGCTGAAGGTCTCGCGACACGGCAACAAGCTGCGGCTCGGGCATTCGCGCGGCAATCGCTTCGAGATCGTGCTGCGCCACTGCAGCGACGGGGCGCTCGAGATCGCGCAGCAGAACCTCGCCGAGCTCGAGGAGAACGGGGTGCCGAACTACTTCGGCGAGCAGCGCTTCGGCAAGCGCGGCGCCAACCTGGCCAAGGGCCTCGAGGCGCTGCGCGGCGACGCGCGGCAGATGTCGCGGCGCATGCCGCGCCGGGTCTTCGGCCTGGTGCTCTCGGCCGTGCAGAGCGAGCTGTTCAACCGGGTCGTTGGCAAGCGGCTCGACCGCCTCTCTACCATCCTGCCCGGTGACCTCGCGCAGCTGCACAAGAACGGCGCGGTGTTCACGGTCGAGGACCCGCAGCAGGAGCAGGCCCGCGCCGATGCGCTCGAACTGTCGCCGTCCGGGCCGATGCCGGGGCCGGACATGATGGTGCCGACCGGCGAGCCGCTCGAGATCGAGCTGCAGGCGCTGGCAGAACTGTCGCTGACCGGTGAGGAGTTCAACGACCTGCCGTTCGGCCTGGCTCGCGGCGAACGTCGGCCGCTCCGCTGCCCGCTCAAGAAGCCCTCGGCCCGGGCCCACGAGCACGGCGTGCACCTCGGCTTCACGCTGCCGAAGGGCAGCTACGCCACGTCGGTGCTGCGCGAACTGCTGACCGACACGATCTGGTTCGCGCAGCGGTAGCCGGTCGCCCTACCCGAGCACGTCGGCCAGCCCAGAACGGCGAGCCGGCCACAGGCGCAGGCCGGCGTCGAGCAGCTGCGCGTCGGCGCAGACGACGGCCTTGCGGCGGGCCCGCGTGACGCCGGTGTAGATCAGCGACGCGTGGTTGAGCGGGCTCTCCACGTCGGGCAGCACCAGCAGCACGTGGTCGAACTCGCTGCCCTGCGCCTTGTGCACGGTCATCGCCCAGGCGGTCTCGTGGGCGGGCAGGCGGCGCGGGCTCAGTTCGCGCGTGCGGCCGTTCTGGTCGCGGATCCAGACCACCGGCGAGCCGTCGTCGCGGCGCCCGCAGACGCCGAGGTCGCCGTTCCAGATGCGGTTGTTCTGGTCGTTGGCGGTCACCAGGATCGGGCGGCCGACGTAGTACGGCTCGTCGGTGCGGTGGCCGCGCTCGGCGAGGTGGCGCTCGACGTGCTGGTTCCACTGCACCGCGCCGGTCGGGCCGAGCCGCATCGCGGTCAGCACGCGCGCGTGCGGGATCGCCGCCAACGCGCGCTCGGGGTCGTTGGCCAGCGCCGCGTCCAGCAGGTGCTCGAGCTGCGGCAAGAACGTCGCCAGCGCCGCGTCGGGATCGTGCAGCAGCGACAGGTCGTCGTGGCCGTGGCGCAGCGCCTCGAGCGCGCGGTCGGGTTGCCGCTGCATCAACGCCTGCGCGAACGCGCCGATGCCCGGCTGCTTGCCGAAGCGGTGGTTCTTCCACAGCGAGACCGTGGCGTTGGCGATCGGCGCGGCGTCCATCTGGGTCGCGACCTCCATGCCGGTCGCCTCGCGCACGAACGTCGCAAGCTCGGCGCCGAGGCCGCGCTCGGGGCGGGCGGCGTGGGTCAGGTCGCCGAGCACCTGGCCGGCGGCGACGGCGGCCAGCTGGTCCTTGTCGCCGACCAGCACCAGCCGCGCCCGTTCGTGCAGCGCGTCGCACAGCACCGCGAAGATCGCCGGGTCGACCATCGAGACCTCGTCGACGACGACCAGGTCGAACGGCAGCTGCTGGTCGCGGCCGAACCGGAACGCGTCGTCGAGCGGCAGGTAGCCGAGCAGCCGGTGCAGGGTGCGGGGCTCGAGGTCGCGCAGCGGCTCGGCCAGCTCGGGCCGTTCGGCGCCGCGTTCTGCCAGCGCTTCGCCGAGCCGCGCCGCCGCCTTGCCGGTCGGCGCAGCGATCGCGACGCGCAGCGTCGGGTCGTCGTGCAGCAGCACCGACAGCAGCTTGGCGACGGTGGTGGTCTTGCCGGTGCCCGGTCCGCCGCACAGCACCGTCAGCGAACGGGTGGCCCCGGCGACGACCGCGGCGAGCTGCCAATCGGGTTCGCTCGGTTGTCCGTCCGGCAGCAGCGACACGGTCTGCAGCGTCTCGCGCAGCTGGGCGGCACTGCGCAGCGGCGGCCGCTGCAGCCGGTCGGAGACGAACGCGGCGATGCGGCGCTCGGCGCGGAAGTGCCGCAGCGTGTAGAGGCGGTGCCGTTCGTCGAGCACCAACGGCAGCGGCGCCGCTCCCGGCGCGTCCGTCGTGACCACGCCGGTCGCGAGCAGGCCGTCCCGCGCTTCCTGCAGCGTCGGTCGCGGCGGTTCGTCGTCGAGCGGCGGCTCGTCGCACCAGGCGGCGAGGTCGATGCAGACGTGGCCCTCGTCGCGCGCGGTGCCCAGCATCAGGCACGCCCGTCGCAACAACTCGAGATCGCCGCCGCTGCCGAGCCGCGTCAGCAGGTCGGCGTGCAGCGTCGCCAGCGTCGGGGACGCGCTCATCGCCGTTCCTCCCGAGCCCAGTCGTCGAGTGCTTCGACCAGCGCGCGCGGCGGCCGATCGTGGAACATGCCGCTGGTCTCGCCCGGCAGCGCGCCGCGCAGGAACGCGTAGCAGGCGCCGCCGAAGTGGCGATCGTAGTCGTAGTCGGGCAGGCGCGCGGTCAGGTGGCGGTGCCAGGCGAGCACGTAGAGGTGGTACTGCAGCACGTAGTCGTGGTGCTGCATCGCGTCGCGCACCGCCTCGTCGCTGTAGTCGGAGGCCTCGTTGCCGAGGTGGTTCGACTTCCAGTCGACGACCCAGTAGCGGCCGTCGTGCTCGGCGATCAGGTCGGCGAAGCCGGTCAGGAAGCCGGCCAGCGCGCGCGGGTTCAGCATGCGCAGGCGGTCGGCGTAGTCCGCGGCGACCTCGCCGCCGTGCTCGGCGAACCGCGTGGCCAGGCCCTGCGGGTCGGGCACCCCGATCGGCATCGTGAACTTCCACTCGACCAGGCGCCGGCCGCGGCACAGCTCGGCAATCGACGGGCCGTCGGCCGACGTGCGCGCCGCGGCGAGGTCGCGCAGGTTCTGCAGCACCGCGCCGGCCGGATCGAGGTCGCCCGGGTGGGCGTCGGCGTCGGCGAGGCCGTGGTGGGTCAAGGTGCGCTCGACGGCCCGGCGCGCGGCGTGCTCGTCGAGTCGGTCGAGGTCGACGTTCTCGAGGATCGTGTGCAGGCACTGGCCGGCCTCGGCGCCGCGCGCGAAGCCGAAGATGCCGTCGCCCGGCGCGTCGTTGCGCAGCGCCGGGTCGCGGACCTCGTGCGCGTGGGCGCCCGGCTCGCTGCCGGCGACCAGCGACGAGAAGCTGTGCACTGCCAGCGGGCGGCGGCCGGGGACCTCGCGGCGGCGGCCGGCGACGACCGCGCGGCGCGCCGGCGATCCGGTCCGTTCGTCGGCTACCGGTGCGCGTGCCGCCGCGGCCTGCGCGGCCCGATCGACGCTAGCCCGGTCGACGCTGGCCCGGTCGACGCCGATGCGGTCGACGCCGATAGCACCGTGGGTCGCCTCGACGAGCTTGTCGAGTTCGGCGTACATCGAGCCGGAGCCGGCGCGGTAGGCCTTGCCCCACTCGATCTGCCAGCCCTGCTTGTCGGCGGCCGGCGACGGGTCGAGCAGCCAGGCCAGCGCGCTCCAGTGGTAGCCGCCCTGGTAGGTGCCGATCGGCGCCCAGTGCACGTAGCAGCGCCGCTTGGCGCGGGTCAGCGCGACGTAGCACAGGCGCACGTCCTCGGCGAGGCGGTCGGCCTCGAGGCGCTGCCAGTCCGGATCGGCCTTGTCGGTCTCGAACGCAAACCGGCGGCCGCGCTCGGGTTCGTCGCCGCGCGGCAGCGAGACGTTGCGGGTCTGCTCGTTGCGCCCGTCCCACAAGAACGGACAGAACACCACGTCGTACTCGAGGCCCTTGCTGCCGTGCATCGTCAGGATCTGCACCGCGTCCTCGTCGGATTCGAGGCGCAGCTCGCGGCGCTGGTAGTCGATCTCGTCCTTGTGGGTGCGCTCGTGCCGCAGCCAGTGCAGCAGGCCTTCGGGCGACAGCCGGTGGTCGTGCTCCGCTTCGTGCAGCATCTCGCACAGCTGCTGCAGGTTGGTCAGCCGGCGTTCCCCGTCGTTGCGCGCGAGCATGCGCGTGTCGGCCTCGAGCTCCTGCAAGAGCTGCTCCTTCATCGCGACGAAGCCGCGATGGATCCACAGCTGGCGCCAGCGATCGAGGCGCATCAGCTCGGCCTCGAGGCGGTGTTCGTCGCGGTCGAGTTCGACCAGGTCGAGCGCGTCGAGCCCCCAGATGCGCGTGGTCAGCGCCGCGCGGGCGCGCATCAGGTCGTTGGGGCGCAGGATCGCGACCAACAGCCGTTCGAGTTCGATCAGCTCCTCGGTCTCGAACACGTCACCGGCCTTGCCGATCACCGACACCACCCCGGCTTCCCGCAGGTGCTCCTGCACCAGCACCGCCTCGACGTTGCGGCGCGTCAGCACCGCGATGTGGCGCGGCAGCAGCGGCTTGCCGTCGCGCTGCACGCCGCCGTCGAGCAGGCGGCGGATCTCGGCGGTGACGTCGGCGGCGATGCGACGGCGGCTTTCGTCGGGCTTGAGGTGGGTGGGCTGGCCCTTGCCGTCCTGCTCGAACGCGAACGTGCGGAAGCGCAGCGCCGGTGCGGTGCGCGTCGCGTCGGCGGGATCGTCGAGCTGGAGCTCGGTCGGTCCGGCGTTGGCGCGCACCTTGTGCATGCGGATGTCGTGCTCGACGAACGCGCCGGTGCGCCCGAACAGCTGGTTGACCGACTGGACCAGCTGCTGCGACGAACGGAAGTTGCGATCGAGCGTGTTCTTGGTGACGGCGTCCTCGACCGCGGTCAGGTAGGTGCGCAGGTCGGCGCCGCGGAAGCCGTAGATCGACTGCTTGGGGTCGCCGACCAGGAACAGCGGCCGGTTGGCGAACGCCGTCGACAGGATCTCGTATTGGCGGTCGTCGGTGTCCTGGAACTCGTCGATCAGCGCGACGCGGTAGCGCTCGCCGAGCGCGCGCAGCAGCGGCTCGCGGCGGCGCGGGTGGCGGATTGCGCCGTGCGCCTTGCCCAGCAGGTCGTCGAACGTCAGCACCGCGCGGTCCTGCTTGAGCGCCGACAGCCGGACGTCCATGCGTCGCAGCAGCTCCGTGCGCAGGTGGTCGAGCGTCACCTGCCAGCGTGCGTGCACCTCCTCGCAGCCGGCGAAGAACGGCCGCTCCAGCTTGAACTCGTCGTTCTTCAGGATGCGCTTCTTCATCGGCGTCGGCGCCAGCGTGTCGAGGAACTCGAGGCAGCGCTCGGGGTGCTCGACCATCCAGGCGGCGTGTTGGCGCAGGTAGCCGTGCAGATCGCCACGGCCCGGCGCCTTGTTGCTGTCGCCGGCCTTGCGCCAGCGGAACCCCTCGATGTCGCCGATCAGCTGGTCGTCCCACGTCGCCGCCGCCGCATGCACGGCGGCGCGCAGGTTGCTCAGGTGCACGCCGAACTGCGGCTCGTCGGGATCGAGCGCGGCGTCGGGGTAGCGCCGCCAGCCGCGGTAGAGGCGGACCAGTTCGTCCGGGGGCAGCTTGGCGTGGTGCATCACCGCGCCGAACATCGGGCCGTCGTGCTCGCGCAGCGAGCGCAGCGCGTCGGCCGCCGCGTCGTGCCACAAGGGGCCCTCGTCGACGGCGAAGTCGAGGTCGAACGGCTGGTCGCTCTCGAACGCGGACTCCTCAAGCAGGCGCTTGCAGAAGCCGTGGATGGTCATCACCGAGGCCTGGTCGAACTCGTCGAGCGCGCGCCGCAGCCGCTGGGCTCCCTGCTTGCCGTGGCGACGCAGCCCGGCGAAGAACTCGTCCTGGTCGTCGGCGCCGAGGCACACGGCCAGCGCGCGTCGGATGCCGGCCCGCAGGCGGTTCTTGAGTTCGTCGGCGGCGGCGACCGTGAACGTCACCACCAGCGCCTGCTCGACGTGCTCGACCACCCCTTCGAGCAGCATGCGCACCAGGATGCCGGTGATCGTGTAGGTCTTGCCGGTGCCCGCGCTCGCCTCGAGCAGCACGGTGCCTTCGTCGAGCGGCGCGTCGGCCAGCGCGAACCGTTGGTAGCCGTTGGCCATCACGTCACCTCCTTCAGGAAGCTCAGCGCCGGCTGCCACAGCTCGCTGGCCAGTCGGTAGAACTCGCCGTCGACGCCGGCGTCGATCGGGTCGCGGTCGCGCATGCACAGCGCGACCGCCTCGTCGCCAAGGTCGTAGCGAAACGGCTCGCTGCGATCGCCGAGTTCGTACTCGCGGCGGGCGCGGCGCAGCAGGGACTCGGGGTCCTTCTTGCCGCCGCTGCCGACCACGAACGAGCTGCGTTCGAAGAACGGCAGCGGACGGGTCAGGCCGGTGCGGAACAGCTGCACCAGCCGTGCGAGCAACGTCACGGCCTGGTCGCCGGGCACCGGCAGGAACTCGTGCTCGGCGTCGCCGGACAGCACCCGGGTCCGGTTCGGCCAGGCGGGCTCGGCGTCCGGCTGCTGCGCTGCCTGCAGGCACAGCACCAGGTGTTCGATCCAGGCGCGCATGCGATCCTTGGCCTTCAGCTTGCTCACCCGCATGTAGGTGCGACCGTCCGGGCCGAAGCCGTGCATCTGGCCGGTCAGTCGGGCGCCGGGAGCATCGGCACGACCCAGCTGCACGTCGACGCGACGCGCCACGGTGTGCGCGTACTGCCGCGCCTCGTGCAGCAGCCTCTGGGTGTCCGCGCGCAGCGCATGGAACGCGACGTCGCCCTGCGCGCCGACCGGCAGCACCCCGTGCTGTCGCGTCCACGCCAGCGGGTCGCCGTGCTCGTCGTCGCCGCGCTGCGCCCGCCGCACCGCCTCGTCCTGCAGGTGGTAGCGCGTCAGGCCGTCGATCTCGAACGGCTCCGCCGCGTCCTCCTGCTCCTCGTCCTGGCGCACGCGAACGCGCAGGCCGCGCTGCAGGAAGAACCGGCACGGGTGCCACCAGAACTGCAACAGGTCGTCGAGCGCGACGTGCTCGCGCGCGTCCTCGGGCACCTCGAGCACCGCCTCGTCGGGCGGGCACCACGGCGCCGGGCCGGCGTCGTCGTCGCCGATCGCCGGTTGCCGCGCGTAGGTGAACAGCCGCGCGTCGCCGCCGCCCCGGTAGCGCGGGCTCCAAGGCTGCAGCGGGTGGCCGACGACCAGCAGTTCGGTCGCGCTGCGGCGGCCCTCGGTGGTGCAGGTCCGTTCGACGTGTTCGAGCAGCTCCGACAGCACCACCGACGGCGCGCCCTCGGCGTTGTCCTTGGCCGAGTGGCCGACGAACGTCAGGTGCAGCCGGTCGCGCGCCGCGAGCATCAGGTCGAGGAACAGCTGGCGGTCGTCGAGGCGGCGGCTGCGGTCGCCCGGCCGCGCCCTGGCGGCGATCAGGTCGAACGGCGACGGGTTGTCGCGCCGCGGGAACGACTCGTCGTCGAGGCCGCAGACGAACAAGGCCCGGACCGGCACGGCGCGCATCGGCAGCATCGCCGCGAAGGTGATCGCGCCGCCGAGGAAGCCGCGGTCACTCTGGCCGGGCAGGCGGCTGTGGCTGGCGCCGTGCGCGAGCGCGCCCTCGAGCCACGCGTGCATCACCGCCGGCTGCAGCCGTTCGACGTGCGCGGCGGTGCGCGCCTGGCCGCGCAGCGCGACGGTCGCGCGGCGCAGGTGTCGCACGGCCTCCTCCTCGTCCGGATCGCCCGCCTCGAACAGCTCGGCGACGGCCTGGTCGACGCGATCGGCCCAGTCCTGCAGCGCGTGCGGCTGGCGCAGCGCCGCGACCTGCGCGAACAGCACGCGCGTGAAGGCGACGAAGCGGGCCAGCAGCTCGGCGCGCGCCTCGGTGGTGTCGCCGACCGGAGCGCGGCCGCAGACGAGTTCGTCGAGCGGGCCGGTCAGCGTGCCGAGCAGCAGCCGTTCGAGGCCCGGCCGCCAGGCGTTGTCGTCGAAGGCCGGCAGCTCGAAGTGCTCGCGGCGGCTGTCGCCGTCGAGGCCCCAGCGGATGCCGGCCTCGCGGCACAGGTGGCGCACGACCGGCACGTCGCTCGGGAACAGGCCGAAGCGACGTTGGATCGCCGGCGTCTCGAGCAGATGCAGCACCTCGGCCAGCGTCAGCCGCGTGCGGGCCAGCTCCAGCACCTGCAGCAGCGCGCGGCAGATCGGCAGTTCGCGCGCCGGGTGCCGGTCGGCGAGGTGGAACGGCAGGCGGTGCTGCAGCGGGCCGAACACCGCGTGCGCGTAGGGCGCATAGCGATCGACGTCGGGCACCAGCACCATCACGTCGCGTGGCTGCAGCGTCGGGTCGGCGTCGAACGCCGCGCAGATCTGGTCGCGCACGACCTCGAGCTCGCGCTGCGGGCTGTGGCAGTCGTGGATGCGCAGGCTGTCGTCGTCGGCCCGCAGCACGAACGGCGCGGCGTCCCGTTCGCCGCGGTCGAACGCCTGCACGAGATCCTGCTGCAGGCACGCCAGCAGCGTGTCGGGCACCCGGTCGTCGTCGACGAACGTGTCGAGCGGGTGTTGCTCGACCGGCACGTCGTGGTCCGAGCGCTCCTCGAGGTCGACCAGCATGCCCTGGAAGTCGCGGCTCTCGGCGCCGAACCGCGCCAGCAGCGCGTTGTCGCCGCTGCGCTTGCTGCGTTCGCGCAGGTCGCCGACGAAGTGCGGGGTCGGCTGCGGCACGAACAAGTGCACGTCGATGCGGTGGCCGATGCGGTGCAGCACGTCGAGGAAGGCCGGCGGCATGGTCGTGGTGCCGAACACCCAGAGCCTCGGCGGCAGGTGCTGGCGGCACCAGGCCTGGTCGTCGAGCCGCGCCCGCAGCGACGCGATCCGGTGGGCCTGCTCGCACGACGGCGGCGGCGGCGGTTCGGCCAGCTCGGCGAACAGCAGCGGCGTCGCGTCGTCGCCGCGGCGGGAACGGTCCTTCTTCTGGTCGGGCAGCTCGAGGCCGGCGTCGGCCAGCAGCGCGCGCCACAGCCGGGCCTGCCACGGGGCGTGCTCGGACAGCGCCTTGTGGTCGTCGCCGCGCGCGAACGCGTCGAGCAGGTCGTCGCGGTAGAGCTGGTAGTCGTCGAAGCACGCGCTGAGCCGCGTGCACAGCTGCAGCCGCTTGCGGCCGTCGTGGTCGTTCTCGATGTAGTCGCTGGCGGCGCCGAAGCGGTCCTTGTCGGCGGTGGCCTTGCTGCGCTCGCCGAGCAGCCGCCAGAGTCGCCAGACCAGCACCTCGCGCGCGAACGGGTCGCCGTCGGGCCCCGACGGCTCGGTCAGCTGGTGCAGCCACGCGCCGAGGAACGGCGTCTCGACGCCGGCGGCGATGCCCAGCCGTTCGGCGAGCCGCAGCTCGAGCCAGCGCGCGATGCCCTGGCCCGGAACCAGGATGGTCTCGGTGGCCATCGGGTCCGCCGGCGACGACGCCAGCTGTTCGCACAGCGCGTCGAACAACGCCTCGAGTCGGTGCCCCGTGATGACCGTTACGCCCACACGGCGAACCTAGCAGGGCGGCCGGTGCGTGTCATCCACAGTCAATGCCCACCGCAGCAGCCGCCGTCGCTCGAAGGGTCTGCAGGTTCGGTGCCGGCAGCGTCGTGGTTCGCACCAGGGTCGCCGTGGTGATGGTGGTGGTGAGGATGGTGGCCGTGGCCATGGTCGTCGCCGCCTGGTCCGACGTTGGCGGGCGACTCGAACAGCCGTTCGAGGAATGGCCGCACGCCCTGGCGCAGCAGCGACCAGCCGAACACCGCGGCGAGCAGCCACAGCCACAGCCACGCGGTGGTCGAGGCGTGCGCGTGTTCGGAGAACGCCGCCATGTCGGGCACCGAGACCAGCCAGTTGGCGACGTAGCCGAGGCCGACCGCGCCGATCCACATCGACAGCGCGAACACCAGCGCGGTGCGCGTGCCGTGCAGCCGCGCCAGCACGCCGAACGTGGTGACGTTGGTCGCCGGGCCGGTCAGCAGCAGCGCCAGCACCGCGCCGGGCGACAGGCCCTGCACCAGCAGCATCGCGGCGAGCGGCGTGCTGCCGGTCGCGCAGACGTACAGCGGCAGGCCGATCAGCGCCGCGATCGGCACGTCGATGCCGGCCGGCAGCGACGCGATCCAGTCGCGGTCGACGTAGGGCATCAGCATCGCCGACAGCAGCAGGCCGGTGAGGATCCAGGTCGCGGTGCTGTCGACCGCCGGGCCGTAGCCGAACCGGACGGCGGTCTTGAGGCGCCCGAGCAGGCCGGTGGCCTGTCCCGACGGCATCGTGCAGCAGTCTTCGCTGGCGGCGGCTGTATCGACCTTGCGGGCCCGCGCGAACGAGGCGACCAGCACGCCGACGGTGAGCGCCAGCGCGGCGGCCATACCGGCGCGGACCAGCGCGACTTCGCCGCCCATCAGCTGCCAGGTCAGCATCACCGCGGCCAGTTCGAGTTCGGGCGTGGCGACCAGGAACGCGATCGCCGCCGCGACGGCGGCGCCCTGCTTGATCAGCTCGCGGTAGATCGGCACGACGCCGCACGAGCAGACCGGCAGCGGCAGGCCGACGGCGACGCCGCGCAGCGCCTGCGACAGGCGCGAGCCGCGGGTCAGCGACTGCAGCCAGTTGGCCGGCAGGAACGCGTGGCACAGTCCGACCAGGAAGTATGCGAACAGCAGCGCCGGCGCGGACTCGAGCGCGAGCTGGGTGAAGACCTGCAGCGGGCCGCCGTGCTCGCTCTCGGGGAAGTGGTCGTGGATGACGAACCACAGCACCGCGACGCCGAGTGCGGCGCCGACCACCGAGGCGGGGCGGAGGCGGCTCTGTTCGCGCGGTGCAGGGATGTGGGCGTGCAGCACGACGTGCAGCAGCGAGCCGACCAGCAGCGACTGCAGCAGCGCCAGCGCGTTCTGCGAGTCCTCGGTCAGCACCTGGCCGCCGAGGAAGTAGCCGAACAGGGTCGCGCCGACGCTGGCTGCGGTGATCAGGATCGCGGCGCGCACCCCGAGGGTTCGCGGCACGATCCACCAGATGCCGAGGCCCTCGGGGATGCGGTGCAGGATCACGGCCCACGCGGTCAGTTCGTGGGTGCCGGCGTGTTGGTGGCCTTCGTGGGCGCGGCCGCCGGCCTCGAGGAACAGGCCGTCGAGCGTTGCGTGCGCGGCGATGCCGAACACGGCCAGCAGGATCACCGTCTTGCGCATGCCCTCGTGGCCGTGGTGGATCGTGCGTTCGGCGATCGACGGCAGCACGAATCCGAACAGCGCCAGCGGCAGCACCAGCCAGCCGGCCTGTTCGGCCGACTCGGGCAGCAGGTGCAGCAGCGCGAAGCCGCTGATCGTGATCAGGCAGAAGCTGTCGAGCGCGACGGTCGACCACGCGTGGCTGCGCAGCAGGTAGACCATCAGCGGCCCCGCACACAGCGCCAGGAAGCCGAGCGCCAGATACCACTCCGACGACAGCGTCGCCGGCACGGCCGGCCAGAGCATGGAGAACGACAGCAAAGCGCCGGCAGGTTAGGCCAAGCGCCCGCCCCGTTCTAGTTCACGAAGGTTGCCGTACGGTACCTGGTTCATCCTCCAACGCGCTCGCGAACGCTGGCAGGATGAACCAGGTACCGTACGGCAACCTCAGGACAGGGCTGCTTCGATGGTGGCGCGGGCTCGGTGGAGGCGCGAACGCACGGTGCCGATCGGCAGGCCGAGGCGGTCGGCGACGCCGGCGTAGTCGAGGCCGGTGCGCTCGTACAGTTCGAAGGCCTCGCGCTGCGGGCGGGGCAGCGTGTCCAGGGCACGGTGCAGGCGCTCGGCGGTCTCGTGCGCGACGGCGACGTGCAGCGGGTTGTCACAGCCCTGGTGCAGGTCGCAGTCGTGCGAGGCGACGTGCTCGTGGTGGCGACGCCGGCGGGCGGTGCGGCGGAGGTGGCGGCTGCGCAGCACGACGGCGCGCACCAGCCAGGCGCGCGCGTTCTGCGGCCGCTCGGCCTCGCGCCAGAGCGCGACCAGCGCTTCCTGCACGGCGTCGTCGGCGAGGTGGTTGCAGCCGAGCAGGCGGCGTGCGACCGCGCGAACGGCCGGCAGGTGCGGGGTGGGATCGGGGAGGTGCGCGGGCGCCGCGGTGGCGGCGTCGGGCGGGGCGACGTGGGTCATCGGAACGGAACAGATGCGGGTCTCGGCACAGCGCGGGGCTGCGGGCGGCACACCGGACGAGGCGGCGGGCCGCGCGGGATACGAGGACTCAGACCGTTCGGTACGAGGGCGCGCGCGGCGGCGGCCGCACGCAGGTGGCGTCGACGTCGGCTTCGATGCAGATGGTGCGGAGCGGCGCCGCCGCGAGCGGGCCCGCGGGCACGACGACGACCGCGAGCGGGGCGCCGCCCGGACTCTGGTCCTCGAGCTGGCACGCCAGGCACGTCGAGCACGGCTCGCCGTCGTCCGGCTGGTGCTCGCCATTCGGATCGAGATCGCCCGAATCCAGAGCACCCGAATCCACGTCATCGGCGTCGGTATGCACCACGCCGCACGCGCACACCTCGACCCCGCATGCCGCGCGGTGGTGGCAGTCGTGGCCACCGTGCAGCAGCGGCAGCACCAGACGCAGGCACATCGCCAGCAGCGCTGCGAGCGCGGCGAGGCGGAGCTGGAATGGCGTGCGGCGGGACATCGAGCGACGCACGTTATGCCAAATCCCGCGCACCCGCCAGTTCTGCCGAGCGCAAAGGGCGCCGCGGTCAGGAAGCCGCGGCAGCCGCCTCCTGCTGGGAGCGACGCATCCGGCCGGCGTGTTCGGCGACCTTGGCGATCATCCGGCGCGCGCGCGCCTCGATGACGTCCCAGCGGCGCCGCTGGAGGTCGGTCGGCTCGAACAGCGAGCCGACGAAGCCGATCCCGAAGCTGCCGGCGTCCAGCCACTGCTCGCAGTTCTCCTCGGTGACGCCGTGCGTCGGGAAGATCCGCAAGAACGGCATCGGGCCGCGGATCGCCTTGACGAACTGCGCGCCGTTGGCCGGCCCCGGGAACAGCTTGACCATGTCGGCGCCGGCCTTGTGCGCGGTCATCATCTCGGTCGGCGTCAGCGTGCCCGGGATCGAGACCAGGTCGTGCTGGCGCGCGAACGTGATCATCTGCGGGTCGGTGACCGGCGAGACCAGGAACTGCGCGCCGGCGGCGACCGCGTTCTTGGCGTCTTCGAGCGTCAGCACCGTGCCGGCTCCGACGACGAGGTCGGGCTGCTCGCGCAGCGCGGCGACATGGTCGAGCGCGTTGGGCGTCGTCAGCGTCACCTCGACGATGCGGAAGCCGCCGCGCACGGTTGCGTCGAGTGCGGGGCGCACCGCGGTCGGGTCGTCGGTGCGCAGGATCGCCGAGCAACGGTGCGCGGCGAAGGAGTCGAGAACGGCAGCACGGGGGGAGAGCATGGTCCGGCCTTGGTTCGGAGTACGAGGACGTAGAGACGGCATGATGGCCGAGCGCGCTGCGCGAAGCGAGGGGGCACGTGCGCGTTGTTTGCGTCGACAACTTTCCACATGTGGAAGGATGGTGGATGCCGTGCCGTGCGCGATGCGCGGTCCGGCAGTAGCCTGCTCGCGTGCAACGACCCTCCGCCAGCGTGCGCCTACTGCTCGCCGCCTGCCTGCTCGTGTGTGTCGGCCCGACGCCGGCGCAGGGCGCGATCCCGATCGGCGACCCCGAAGGCCTGCCCGCGAAGCGGCGTGAGGTCGAACGGCACGGCATCACCTGGACGTTCGACAAGCCGTACGTCGTCGGCGCGTTCGCCAACGGTGATCCGTGGGTGATCGGGCCGGTCAAGGTGGTGGCGATCAGCCCGGAGACGACCGTCGAGGACGGCCGCGCGTTGCACGGCTCGATGGTCGATCCCGATCCGTCGACCGAGAACCAGGGCTACGACGGCGGCCTCTACGGCAACGGCACCAACGAACGTTACGTCGCGAAGCTCAACGTCGCGGTCGGCCTGTCCGCGAAGGCGCCGCTGCGGCTGCAGGCCGGCCAGAGCCTGGTCTCGGTCGAGAGCCGGCCGAAGACCGACGCGCCGCCGACGCTGCTGCGCGCGTCGGTGTTGACGGTGCTGGCGCGAAAGCCCGCGCCCGATGCCTTCCGGCCGCCGTACGTGAAGGGGGACGCCGCGACCAAGAAGCCGCGCTTCCGGGTCGCCGATCTCGACTTCCGCGCGCTGCAGAAGCTCGCTCCGGTCGGCGACGTGCCGCTGATCGAATCGGTCACGCGGCGGTTCGAGAAGCTGTGGCTCGACCACGTGCCGGCGTGGGTCGCGCGCTACATGCACCCGCTCGAGAACATGCCCGACTACGGTCGCGACATCGCCGCGTTGGTCGGCAGCGCCGGGCTGATGCTCAACCTCGACCTGCCGAAGAAGCGCAAGCAGGAGCTGTTGGTGCACTTCACGCAGCTCGGCATCGACAACCACGCCAAGCTGCTCGCCGGCTGCCGCTGGCACGGCCTCGGCGGCCACGGCCACGGTCGCAAGCTGCCGATCCTGGTGGCCGGCCGCGTGCTCGGCGACGAGCGCATGCTGGCGGTCGGCAAGGACTACGTCAGCAAGCCGAAGCAGGCCGGCGGCAACGGCGGTTGGTTCGGCGAGGACACGCAGACGTTCTACGTGCGACGCACCGGCGACCGCGAGTGGAACTGGGGCTTTGGCAACTACACCGAAGAACACGAGGACCTGCCCGAATGGGGCTTCGCGCACGCCGACTCGCCGGACCGCGACGACCACCGCTGGGAGGGCAATCCCTACCGTCGCTGCTGCACGGCCAATGGCTGGGTGGCGCAGTGCCTGACCGTTCGTGCGATGGGGCTGGTCGACGAGTGGAACCACCCGGCGTGGTTCGACTACATGGACCGCTACCAGCAGCACGAGCACGCCGAGGACTGGCACCGCAGCTGGGTGCCGTGGCACCCCGCGATGTGGGCGGCCTACCGCGACAAGTTCTGAGGCGCGGGCGATCCGACCGAGCGGGCCGGGCCTACGGCGCCGCCGCTTCGTCCGAAGGTCCGCGGCCGTGCGGGTGGGCCTGGTCGTAGACGTTGCGCAGCCGGCCGATCGAGACGTGGGTGTAGATCTCGGTGGTGACCAGCCGCGCGTGGCCGAGCAGTTCTTGCACGGTGCGCAGGTCGGCGCCGCGGTCGAGCAGGTGGGTGGCGAACGAGTGGCGCAGGCCGTGCGGCGTCAGCCGGGTCTGCAGGTCGGCCTGCCTGGCGCGCGCGACCACGGTCTCGAAGATCCAGCGCGCGCTGAGCCTCGTGCCGAGCCGGTTGAGCCACAGCGCGCCGTGGTCGGTGCGGCGGTTGTCGAGCAGGATCCGGCGCCGTGCCGGCAGCCACTGCCGGATCGCGTCGAGGGCCGGACCGCCGAGCATCGCGATGCGTTCCTTGCGGCCCTTGCCGAGCACGCGCGCGGTGCCTTCGTCGAGGTCGATCGCGCGGAGCTCCATGCCGGCGCACTCGCTGACGCGGCAGCCGGTCGAATACAGCGTCTCGAGGATGGCGCGGTCGCGCAGGCCCTGTGGCGAGTCGTCGAACGGCTGCGCCAGCAGCTTGTCGACCTCGGGTGTGGTCAGGAAGCGCGGCACGCGCTTGGGCGCCTTGGGCCCCTTGATCAGCTTGGCCGGGTCCTTGTCGATGTGCTCGTGCTGGTGCAGCCACGCGAACCAGCCGCGCACGCTGGCGAGCTTGCGCTGCACGCTGGTCGCCGCCAGCCCCTGTTCTTCGAGCTCGACCAGGTAGCGGCGCAGCTGCGTGCGGCGCACCGACGTCACCGGGGTCTGCTGCTGTTCGAGCCACTGCGCGAAGCCGCGCAGGTCGGCGCCGTAGGCGCGCAGCGTCGCGGCGCTCTTCTTGCGTTCGTTCTTCAAGAACGCCAGGTACGGGTCGAGCAGTTGCACGTTGTGTCGGTCGCAACAGACTGGCACACTCCCGCGCCCTTTGCATGCCCTACCTCGGTGAGATCGCGGCGCTGTCGACGGCGCTGTGCTGGCTCGGCAGCAGCCTGGCGTTCGCCGTCGCGGGGCGCGAAGCGGGGGCGCAGCCGCTGAACCAGTTCCGGCTCTACGCGGCGCTGCCGATGCTGTGCCTGCTCGGCTTTGCGATGACCGGTGCGGTCTGGCCGGGCGACGCGTCGTGGTCGCGCGTCTCGCTGCTCGCGCTGTCCGGCGTGGTCGGGCTGGTGGTCGGCGACTACGGCTACTTCCACTCGCTGGCGACGATCGGGCCGCGGCTGGCGTCGGTGATCATGGCGCTGTGGCCGGCGTGCACGGTCGGCATCGATGCGCTGCGCGGCGAGGCGCCGTCGCCGGAGCAGGGCCTCGGGGTGCTGCTGACCGTGGTCGGGGTGACGCTGGTGCTGGCGCGCAGCCGCGGCGGGTCGTGGCGTCCGGACCTCAGCAGGCGGCAGTGGACGATCGGCGTGCTCGGCGCGCTGGTCGGCGCGCTCGGCCAGGCGGCGGGCTTCGTGATGGCGCGCGCGGCGATGGCACCGGCTGCGGACCTGCCGACGGGGGTCGACCCGCTGCTGGCGACGATCGTGCGCATGGGCGCGGCGACGGTGGGCATGCAGCTGGTCGTGGTGCTGCAGCGCCGGCCGTTCGCGATGCGCAAGATCTGGCAGGTCCGCAAGGCGCTGGGGGCGGCGCTGGTCGGCACGCTGTGCGGTCCGGTCGTCGGCGTCTGGATGTCGATGGTCGCCGGCGCCAACGCGCGGGACGCCGGCGTCGCCGCCGCGCTGATGGGCACCACGCCGGTGTTCATGCTGCCGGTGACGGTGTGGCTCTACCGCGCGCGGGTCGGTCCGCTCGGAGTGATCGGCACGCTGCTCGCAGTGGCCGGCGTCGCAGTGTGCTTCGTGCGCGGCGGCGGCTAGGAGCGTGTCCATGTAGTGGACGCGCTGCCGACCGTGATCGCGGAAGCGGCGTGTACGCCTGCGGACGGGGCTTTGCCCGCTAGGAAGCGGCCCGCAGCCGCGTGGCCGCAGCGGTCTACAGGCGCAGCGACAGCAGCCGTTCGATGCGGGCCTCGGTCGGCGGGTGGGTCGAGAACAGGTTGGCGAGGCTGGCGCCGCGGCCGCGCAGGTTGGCCAGCGGGTTGACGATCGCGAGGCTGGTCGTGACCGGCTCGGGGCGGCCGGCGCCGCGCTGCACGATCTGCTGGCCGTAGCTCTGCAGCTTGCGCAGAGCGTCGGCGAGCGCCTGCGGGTCGCGCGTCAGCCGCGCCGCGTACTCGTCGGCGTGGAACTCGCGCGAGCGGCTGATGCCGGCCTGGATCATCACCGCGCCGATCGGCGCCACCAACGAGAACAGCAGCGCGCCGAGGCCGCCGCCGTCGTCGTCGTCCGAGGACATGCCGCCGAGCAGCGCGTTCCACTGCACCATCTGGGCGACGAACGAGATCGCGCCGGCGCCGGCCGCGGCGATCGTCGCGATCAGGGTGTCGCGGTGCTTGACGTGGGCGAGTTCGTGCGCGATCACGCCGCGCAGTTCGCGCGCGTCGACCAGCTGCATCAGGCCCTCGGTGACGGCGACCACGGCGCGCTCGGGGCTGCGGCCGGTGGCGAACGCGTTGGGGGTCGCGTCGGGCACCACGGCCACCCGCGGCATCGGCAGGCCGGCCTTGGTGGCGAGCTCCTCGACCATGCCGAACAGGGCCGGCGCCTGGTGGCGTTCGAGGACCTGGGCGCGGCTCATGCGCAGCACGAGCTTGTCCGAGTAGAGGAACGCGCCGACGTTCATCACGATCGCGATGGCGGCGGCGAGGTAGAGCCCGGCCGGACTGATCAGTCCGCCGATCGTGATGATCAGCGCGGACAGCGCGCCGAGCAGCAGGATGGTCTTGAGCTGGTTGGGCATGTGCCCGGTCCTGTTAGGTCGGGCGGCGCGAGGATTCAAAGATCGTCGCGCTGGCTGCGTCGTCGCGAAGCGCCGCGCTTGGCTGCGTCGTCGCAGAGCGCCGCGCTGGCTGCGTCGTCGCTCAGAGCGCCGCCAGGAAGGCCTCGAGGCGGGCCTGGTCGTGGTCGCCCATGTGGCCGACCCGGAACGCCTTGCCCTTCAGGTCGCCGTAGCCCTTGTCCATCTTGAAGCCCGCGGCGGCGGCGCGTTCGGCCATCGCGCCGACGTCGGCGCCGTTGGCGTCGATGCAGCTGACGGTCGGCGAGCGGTGGGCGGCCTCCTGCACGAACGGCGTGTAGCCGCGGCCCTCGGCCCAGCCGAGCGTGTGCGCCTGCAGGTCGAGGTGGCGCTGCCAGCGGTTCTCGAGGCCTTCTTCGTGGATGCGCTGCAGCTGGCGCTGCAGCGCGTAGACCAGCGGCACGCACGGCGTCGCGGTCGGCTTGCCCGAGACGGTGTCCGGCACCGCCTGGACCAGGTCGAACAGGAAGCCGCGCTCGTCGACCGTCGCGGCGCGCTGCAGGGCGCGGTCGCTGGCGGCGTAGACGCCGAGGCCGGGGGGCAGCGCCAGGCACTTCTGGGTGCCGGCGAACGCCCAGTCGAGGCCCCAGTCGTCGAAGCGCAGCTCGGCGCCGGCGAGGCTGGTGACGACGTCGACCATGAGCATCGCGTCCGGTGCGTGTTCGCGCGCGGTGGCGGCGAGGTCCCGCAGCGGCTGGATCACGCCGGTCGAGGTCTCGTTGTGGGTGATGCAGACCGCGGCGGTGTCCGGGTGCTGCTGCAGGTGCTGCGCCAGTTCGTCGGTGCTGTGCGCCTGGCCCATCGGGCGCTCGATCGCGACCGCCTCGCGACCGCACGCCTTGCTGACCTTGTGCCAGCGCTTGCCGAACGCGCCGCCGACCAGGTGCAGCGTCTTGCTGCCGCGCGGCACGAAGTTGCGGATGCCGGCCTCCATCAGCGCGGTGCCGGGGCAGGTCTCGAACGCCGCGTTCTGTTCGGTCAGGAACAGCGGCTGCAGGTACTTGCAGACGTCCTGCACGGTCGCGACGAACTTCGGGTCGCGATGGCCGAGCAGCGGCATCGACATGATCTGTCGGAGTTCTTCGTCGACCTCGGTCGGACCGGGGATGAACAGCACGGGGGAGTCGCCCATGCCGCAAGCTTCTTGCTTCGGCTCACGAAAGCAACGAAGTGAAGCGCGGTTCGGCGCGCAGCTTCGCCTGTTCGTCGTCGCTCAGCAGCAGCGGCAGGATCGCGGCCAGCGACGGGCCGTCGACGAAGTGCTCGGCGCCGGCGCGCACCGCGTCGCGTGCGACCACGCCGCCGAAGCCGACGAAGCGGGCCACGTGGTCCTTGGTCTCGAGGTCGGTGATGCCGTCGCCGACGAACGCCATCGGATGGTGGGCGGCGGGGGCGTTCTCGACGACCGGGATCTTGCCGCCGTTCTGCCACAGCGGCGAGTCGTGGTCGAAGTCGACGTAGTCGCCCTGCTGGTCGAAGATCAGCGGCACCGCGTGCACGTGTTCGGTCGGCACGCCGAGGTGGCGCGCGAGGTGCTGCACCGGCACCAGCAGGCCGCCGGAGACGATGCCGACGTGCTTGCCGCAGAACTGCAGCGCCGCGATGGTGGCCTCGCCGTCCGCGACGACGTTGGCGACGTAGTGGCCCCCGACCTCGTCGAGCTGCGCGCGCTTGGGCGCGAGCTTGCGCAGTCGGGTCTCGTAGACCTCGGCAAGCGGCAGCGTGCCGTCCATCGCCTGCGAAGTCAGCTCGGCGATGTCCCGCCGCAGCGCCGGATCGGCGAACTGCAGCAGCTCGTCGACCCCTTCGATCGACGACAGCGTCGAATCACAATCGAAGTAGACAGCAGCAAACGGCGGCCCGGATCGAGTTCCCACCCCCGCACCCTACCGTCGGCACGTTCGGTTCCGCGACAAATCCTCGCGGATCCACCCGTCGCGTTCTCCAGGGACAGAGGCCGTCGGATCCGCCGAGCAGGTCGGGGGCGCGTGGTCCGCAAGGGGTGCTCCCGGAGCCAGGCTGTTGGACCGGACTATCGGACCGGACTATCGGGCTGGGTTATCGGACCGGGTTATCGGACCGGGTTATCGGACCAGGCGGGCTTGTTCGATGGAGTCGATGGCGCGGACCTGCTCGACCAGGGCGTCGGTGGCGTCGCCCTCGAGGTTGAGGATGCCCAGTGCGGTGGTCTTGTCCTTGCTCTGGCCGATCTGCATGCGCGAGATGTTGCAGCCGGCGTTGCCGATGACGGTGCCGAGCTTGCCGACGACGCCGGGCTCGTCCTTGTGGAACGTCACGATCATCGGCCCTTCCGGGATGGCGTCGAGCACGTAGTCGTCGAGCTGCACCATGCGGCCGTGCTTGTGGCCGAGCACCGTGCCGCTGGCGAAGTGGCGCTGCTCGTCGATCACGCACTCGACCCGCAGCAGGCTCATGAAGTCGCGCTTCATCGTCGACGCGTCGCAGTGGGTGCGCACGTTGCGCTCCTCGGCGATGCGCTCGGCGTTGACCGGCGTGACCGGGCCGGTCGTCGACGGCTGCAGCGCGCCGGCGAGCGTCGCGACGGTCAGCGCCTTGTGGGCCGAGGCCGGCACGCCGCCCTGCACCGTCAGGCGCACCGACTGCAGCTGGCCCGAGAACGTCTGCGTCAGCACCGACGCGAGGTTGCGCGCCAGGTCCATGTAGGGGCCGATCTGGGCGGCGTCGGCCGGCGACACGCGGGCGACGTTGACGCCGTTGAGCACGACGCCCTTCTTGACCACCAGTTCGATCTGCCGCGCCATGTCGCGCGACACGTAGCGCTTGGCCTCGGCCGTGCTGGCGCCGAGGTGCGGCGTCAGCACCAGGTTGGGCGCCGAGCGCAGCGGGCTGTCCTCGGCCAGCGGCTCGGACTCGAACACGTCGAGCGCGGCGCCGGCGAGGTGGCCCTCGGTGAGCGCCTCGACCAGACCCCGCTCGCAGACGATGCCGCCGCGCGCGGCGTGCACCAGCCGGGCGCCCTTCTTCATCGCGAACAGGCGATCGCGGTCGAGCAGGTGGCGGGTCTTGTCCATCAGCGGCACGTGCACCGTGACGAAGTCGCTGGTCGCCAGCAGCTCGTCGAGGTCGAGCATGCGCACACCCTCGGGCGCGTTGGCCTGGGTGACGAACGGATCGTACGCCGCGATCGTCATGCCGAGGCCGCGGCACTTGTCGGCGGCGATCCGCCCGATGCGGCCGAGGCCGACCACGCCGAGCTGCTTGTCCTGCAGCTCGACGCCGGTGAACTTCGACTTCTCCCACTTGCCGGCGCGCACCGACGCGTCGGCCGCCGGGATCTTGCGCGCCAGGCTCATCAGCAGCGCGACCGCGTGCTCGGCGGTGGTGACGGTGTTGGCCTCGGGCGTGTTCATCACCGCGATGCCGCGCGCGGTGCAGGCCGGCACGTCGATGTTGTCGACGCCGATGCCGGCGCGGCCGACCACCGCCAGGTCGTCGGCCAGCTCGAGGCTCTTCGCGGTGACGGTCGTCGCCGAGCGGACCACCAGCACCTGGTAGCCCGGCAGCGTCTCGCGCAGGGTCGCTTCGTCCATGCCGGTCTTGAGCGTCACGTCGCCGCAGTCGCGCAGCATCGCCATGCCTTCGTCGCCCAGATCGTCGGCAACCAGGATCTTCGTCATCTCGTCGGGTGGTGGGGTCTCGGTGCGTGGGTGGTCTCGGTCGGGCTCAGCGCGCGCCCTTGCCGCGCAGGATCACGGTCACGGTGCGCAGCATGATGTTCAGGTCGAACAGCAGGCCCATGTTCTTGATGTAGTAGAGGTCGTAGCGCAGCTTTTCCTGCGCGTCCTCCATCGAGGCGCCGTACGGGTGGCACACCTGCGCCCAGCCGGTCAGGCCCGGCTTGACCGTGTGCCGCAGCGGATAGAACGGGATGTCCTTCTGCAGCTGCTCGACGAAGTGCTGGCGCTCCGGCCGCGGCCCGACGAACGACATCTGGCCGCCGAGGATGTTGAGGAACTGCGGGATCTCGTCGATGCGCGTCAGCCGCAGGAACTTGCCGATCGGCGTGACGCGGCTGTCGTTCTTCTGCGCCCACACCGGCCCCGACTTGGCCTCGGCGTCGGGCGTCATGGTGCGGAACTTGGTCAGCCGGAACACCTCGCCGTCCTCGCCGACGCGCTCCTGCGTGAAGAACACCGGACCCTTGCTCGTCAGCTTGATCAGCAGCGCCGTCAGCACGCAGATCGGGAACGACAGCACCAGCCCGATCGACGACGCCAGGATGTCGAGCACCCGCTTGAGCGCCATCGTCAGCGGGTCCTTGGCGAAGCCGCGGCCGTAGATCAGGTAGCTCGGCCGCATCGACTCGACCGCCAGCTTGCCGGTGAGGCGCTCGTACATCGCCTCGCGCTCCTCGATGATGACCCCGTCCATGCGGCACTTCAGCAGCGCATCGACCGGGAACTTGCCGCGACGTTCCTTCAGCGAAACGATCACGCGGCTGATGCCGTCCTCGCGGCAGGTCTTGTGCAGGCACTCGAGGTTGCCGAGCAGCGGCGCGTCGTCGGCGGTGGTCTCGAGCGGCGGCTGGCCGACCTCCTCGATCAGGCCGCGGACCTCGAAGCCCGCCATCGGGTTCTCACGCAGCATGCGGCTGAGGTTGAGCGCCTCGGGCGACGAGCCGAGCACGATCACCCGTTCGCCGAACCGCCACTTGTAGAAGAACCAGTGGAAGAAGTGGCGCAGCACGAACACCAGCGCGAACGCGATGCCGACCAGCACGATCAGCTTCCAGGTCTCGCCGTTGATGTTCTGCAGACCGGGCAGGTAGAACAGCGAGCCGGCGACCAGCGCCAGGAAGCCCAGCATCACCAGCGCGTAGCCGTAGCTGTGCACCAGCCGGTTGGCCAGTTCGGCGCGGTTCTGCGCGACCTTCCAGTCGTAGAGGTCGTTGTAGCTCAGCGCGGCCTGGCAGAAGATCGCGATCGCGAAGCTGGTGACCAGCCCGCGCATCAGGTCCTCGGACATCTCGAGCAGCAGGAAGCTCTTGCTGCTGAGCGGCGGCACGCTGGTCCCGATCAGGATCACGGCGGCGAACAGCACGTTCTCGCTGAGCAGCAAGAGCATCTTGCGCCGCGGGATGATCTGTTCGGCTAGGGTGACCATGGATGAGGGGAGCGTCCGGAAGCCGTTGGAATAACTCGGCGTCTGAAGAAAGTCTGCTGGAGCGGTGCGGGAGAACCCTATGCCATCGGCGGCAAGGCGCAGCCGACGGATCCCGCGAAAGTGGTGAAGATCGGCCGGCCGTCGGCCAGATCTGTCCGGGTCGCGCCAACGCACCGTGACGACGTCGATGCGCAGCTCGCGCGGCCGCGGTCGCAGCGACGGCGCGAGCGTTTGCAACGACGCTTCGATGCGGTCCAACTGGTCGGCGCGCACGGTCCGTTCGGGCGCCGGATGGTCGCGTCGCGCCTTGACCTCGACCGCGATCCAGACGCGCCCGCGCCGGCAGAGCAGGTCGATCTCGCCGTGTCGCGTACGCACGTTGCGTGCGTGCACGCGCAGGCCGAGGCGCTGCAGCGCGCGGCAGGCGAGGTCCTCACCGTGCCGTCCCGAGGTCTGCGGGGCGCGCTTGCCGGCATGTCCGCCCGGGTCAGCTGGCCTTCGGCGCGGCGTTGTCGGCCGCCGGCTCACGCTCGACCCGCGCGACCGCGGTGCGATCGAACGTCATGTTGATGCTGTCGACGCGCAGCGTGACGGTCTTCTCGGTCAGCGAGTCGACGACGCCGTGCATGCCGCTGATCGTGACGACCTTGTCGCCCTGCTTGATCGACGACAGTAGCGCCTGCTGCTCCTTCTTCCGCTTCTGCTCGGGGCGGATCATCATGAAGTACATCAGCACCAGGAACACCGGCATCATCCACAGCATGGTGTCGTTGGCGCACGGGCCCTGCGGCGCGGCGTTGGGGTCCTGCTTGGGGCCGGTCGGCTCGCCGGTGCCGGTGCTGCCGGCCGCGCCCGGGTTGCTGTTGCCGCCCGTCGGCGCGTCCGAGCGCGAGGTCGGATCCTGGAAGCGAACGAACGGGACGGGAACGAAGTAGGTCGTCTGCGACATCTGGGGGTCTGCGATCACCCGGCGACGGCCGGGCGAGGTCGGGAGTGGCCGACGGGCGGGTGACGGTCGTCGGGCCGGCTCGGAAGTTCGGCCGCAAGCTGGGCCGGAAAATGGGCCAGCAGTATAGGGACAGGGCGGCTTGCGTTGCAGCCAAAGAAGCCCATCCTGTCTGCCCCGAGGTTCCGACCGGGTCCCGGGAGCCCATCATGCGAGTCCTTACGGCGATGTCCGGCGGTGTCGACAGCAGCGTGGTGGCCCTCATGCTGCAGCAGCAGGGCCACGACGTGGTCGGCGTGTTCATGCGCAACGGGGTGGCCGGAAAGTCCGCCCAGGAGAAGTCGTGCTGCTCGGCGAGCGACGCGCGCGACGCTTCGGTGGTGGCGGATCGTCTGGGCATCCCGTTCTACGCGGTCGACTACGAGCAGGAGTTCGCCCGGCTGATGGACCACTTCGCGGCCGAGTACCGCGCCGGCCGCACGCCGAACCCCTGTGTGCTGTGCAACCAGCACCTGAAGTTTGGCCACCTTTTCGACCTCGCCGACGACGTCGGCGCCGAGATGGTCGCGACCGGACACTACGCGCAGGTGCGCGACGGCCAGCTGCACACGGCGGTCGACGGCAACAAGGACCAGACCTACTACCTGTTCGGGATCGATCGCACGGCGCTCGACCGCACGCTGTTCCCGCTCGGCGGCATGACCAAGGACGAGGTCCGCAAGGTCGCCGAGCAGAACGGCCTGGTCACCGCGCAGAAGCCGGAGTCGATGGAGATCTGCTTCGTGACCAGCGGCGACTACCGCGACGTCGTGCGCGCGCGCGGCGGCACCGGGCGGCCGGGGTCGTTCGTCGACGTCGAGGGCCGGCAGCTCGGCGAACACGACGGCGTCGACGGCTTCACGGTCGGGCAGCGCAAGGGCCTGCCGGCGCTGGGCACGCCGCACTACGTTGCCGCGATCGATCCGGAGTCGGGCGACGTGACGCTGGTGCCGCGCGATGGCCTGCAGCGGCGCACGATGTTCGTCAGCGGTGTGCACTGGCTGGCGGACGCGCCGGCGGACGGCGACGAGGTGGTCGGCGAACTGAAGGTGCGGGCGCGCCATCGGCCGGTGCCGGGCCGGATCGTCGCGACCGGCGACACCGCGCGGGTGACGTTCGACGAGCCGGTGGACGCGATCACGCCCGGTCAGGCGGCGGTGTTCTACCGCGACACGCGCGTGCTCGGCGGCGCGTGGATCGACGGCTCGGCTTGATCCTGGCCGTTCGTTCTCATCCGTTCGGCGTGCGCGTCGGTTCGGACCGGAAGGCGCCCGTGTGGTCGACGGCGGCATCGCTGCCTGGGGGATAGCCGACTGCGGCGTGGCGCGCGGCCAGGTGGCGCAACCTGAACCGTGGCGCAACCTGAACCGGGTTCGGTATGCGGTGGTCAGGCTTCGGCGGTGTGTTCGTGGCCGGGGTCGTCGGGGCGGGCGACGGCGCTGCGCAGGCCGGTGCCGGCGCGGAAGCCGACGGAGCGGCTGGCGGCGATCTGCATCGGCTCGCGGGTCTGCGGGTTGCGGCCCATGCGCGCGGCGCGCTCCTTCACCTGGAAGGTGCCGAAGCCGACGATCTGCACCTCGCCGTCGACCTGCAGGCCGCGCTCGACCGCGCTGAGCACGGCGTTGACGGCGCGTTCGGCGTGCGCCTTGGAGCACTCGACCCCGAGGTGCTTCTGGACTTCGGTGATCAGGTCGGCCTTGTTCATGGGGGTGTCGCTCCGGTGGTGCTGGCGGCTCGCGCCGACGGGGTTCCTGGTCCGTGCGACTCAAGCAGACCGGGGCCGCGCCCGCAAGCGTTCGCGGTCGGGGTCGCATTTCCGCGACGATTCCCGCGCATGCCGCTCAAGTCGTCCTTGGCAGCGGTCGATGAACCGGGCAACCGGGGCAGACGGTCCCGGACCCCCGAATCATTCGACGAGGATACCCATGAGGATCGCGGCCGCCGCAACCCTGCTGTTCGCTCTGGCTTCGTGCTCGACCACGAACACCGACACGGTCAGCCCTTATCAGCAACCGAACCAGCTGATGGGCAACGAGATCAACCAGCGCATCGAGCAGATTCCCTACCAGCACCGCGAGGAGCTGGTGCAGAACCTGCTGTGGCTGGCACAGACCGGCGAGCAGACCATCCCGGCGCTGCTGCAGGGCCTCAACAGCGACAACCCGAAGGTGCGTTCGTCGTGCTGCTGGGTGCTCGGTCGCCTGCGCGATCGCCGCACGGTCCCGAGTCTGCAGCGGCTGACCAGCGACTCGGAGACGAGCGTGCGCATGGAAGCGTCGCGTTCGCTGGTGCTGATGGGCGACATCGAGCAGGCTCCGAAGCTGATCGAAGGCCTCGACAGCGACCGCAAGGAGGTCCGCTACATGTGCCACGAGGCACTGAAGAGCGCCACCGGCCATGACTTCGGCTACGACCACCTGAACCAGAACCAGCAGGAGCTGCAGGTCGCGGTGCTGCGGTGGCGTCAGTGGTGGGGGGAGTACTCGGGCGACCAGTTCTTCGCCCAGAGCTACGAGCAGCAGCACAACCTCAACAACCTGGCGGCGCCGGGTGGCGAGACCCGGCCGATGCAGGACGCCGGTCCGAAGCCGGAGGGCAACCCGGGCAACGGCAACGCGTCGAACGGCACGCAGCCGGAGGCGGTCCAGCCCCAGAGTGGCCAACCTCAGAGTGGCCAACCTCAGAGTGGCCAACCACAGAGTGGCCAACCGGGCGGCGGCCAGCCGCAGAACGAGCAGCCGAACAGCAGCCAGTCGAACGGTGCCGCCGCGGGCGAGCCGCAGAGCGGCACGACCCCCGAGCAGCCGTCGCCGACCCCGACGGGCACCAGCGGCAAGCCGGCCACCACGCCGGTGATCCAGCCGCCGGTCGTCGACGCCCCGAAGCCGGGTGCGAACGGCAGCCAGAACGCCGGCAGCCAGAAGGCCGGCAGCACGGGCGCGACCGGCACCGGCAGCGACAACTGATCGCTGCGCCCTCCGCGGGGGATTCGCCGCCGGCCGTTCCCAACGGCCGACGCCGGCACTAGACTGGCGGGGTCCCACAGACCCCTGACCCGCGAGACCGCTTCCTATGCGCCGAACCCAGTCCGGCTTCACCCTGATCGAACTGCTCATCGTCATCAGCATCATCGGGGTGCTGGCCGCGGTGCTGCTGCCGCGTGCGCTCGAGTCGCGCACGGCCGCCAACATCTTTGCCGACGCACGGCAGATGGGCACCCACTATGGCTGGTTCGAGCTCTACAAGTCGAAGCACAAGAAGGCGCTGCCCAACAAGGGCGGCTACAAGTTCGTGATGTCGACGTGGACGTCGAAGGTGTTCCCGCACAGCGAGGAGAACCTCGACTTCTTCTTCACGCCGGGGGCCCGCGACAACGACCCCGACTACCGCACCGCACGCGAGCGCATGGAGATCGGCGAGGACCCGTGGCCGTCGATCGACGACACCCGCTCGACCGATACCCACTACGTCGGGCGCGCCCGCGGCTCGTTGCGCAAGGCCAACTCCCCGGAGCAGGCCTGGATGGCGACCGACAACGAGGGCCTGTGGGTGTTCGACGACGGCACCGTCAACGTGCTGTTCAGCGACGGCAAGACCCGCACCTACAGCTACCAGGACCTGCAGCAGCGCTTCGGCCTCGGCGACTTCGACCCGGACCAGCCGATCGAGACCTACGGGCCGAACTCGCCGATCCCGGAGTGCCAGAAGCTCGACAACTAGTCGGGTCCGGCCGGTCCGGCCCTCGGCACGCTCCGCGGGGAAGGTAACGCCTCCGGGAACATGCCCGCGCTCCGCTGACGGCGTCGAGCGCGCCGGGGTCCGAAGCGTCGATGAGTCACGACGCCTCTGCCGTTCCTCCCGCCGGCCGCGCTGCGCGCAGCGCCGGCTTCACGCTGATCGAGCTGATGATCGTGATGGCGATCCTCGGCGTGCTGGCCGCCGTGCTGCTGCAGAGCACCGGCGGCGTCCGGCTGGCGGCGCACCAGTTCGCCGACCTGGCGCAGCTGCGCACGCACGAGACCTGGCTCGAGCTCTACGAGTCCAAGCACCAGCGTGCCCTGCCGCAGGAGTCGGGCCACCGGCTGATCCTGTCGACCTGGACGTCGGGCGTGATGACGAAGACCGAGGAGAACCTCGACTACTTCTTCTCGCCGGGTGCGCGCGACAACGATCCGGCCTACCGCGCGGCGCGCGAACAGATCGAGGTCGGGCAGGATCCGTGGCCGTCGCTGGCGCGGGTCGACTCGCTGCAGACCGACTACGCCGGCCGCGCGCGGCGGCACCTGCGCAACGCGCGGCACGCGCGCCAGGCCCTGATGGCCACCGACAACGAACTCGGCCACGTCTGGTCGGACGGCACCGTGCACGTGCTGTTCGGCGACGGCCGCACGCGCGCCTACAGCTACCAGGACCTGCAGGCCCGCTTCGGCCTGCCGGACTTCGATCCCGACGTGCCGGTCGCCACGACCGGTGCGGAGTCGCCGATCCCCGAGTGCCGGCAGCTGGTGTTCTGATCGCGACCGGCGCCGCCGGCGGGGGATCAGCCGCGCCGGCGGCGCCGGGATCGCCCGCGCCTAGAAGAACGCCATCACCGGCACCGACGAGCTGACGCTGCCGGTCGCCGACGCGACGTTGCTGCCGTTGGCGATGCGGGCGCACGGGATCGGCAGCTGGCCGTACGGCGGCGTCACCAACGTGACGGCGTCGCTGAACGACATGCCGGTGGTGGCCAGGTCGATCGAGCCGGCCTGGCACCACAGCCGGTGGCCGGGCGGCAGCAGCGGCAGGTTGGGCAGCGTGCCGTCATAGCGACCGTTGGTCGTCATCGTGCCGGGCAGCGCGTACCAGAGCTCCGACGAGCTGTAGAACGGGCAGTCGCTGCGCAGCGGCCACGGCGTGCCGTCGAGGCTGGTGCCGAGCGTCAGGAACGCGCGGGTCGTGTTGCTGCCCGGGTCTGGCACGCCGTTGCGGATCGACACGTCGAACTCGCTGCTGCCGTTCTGCAGGCGCCACAGGTCGAGGTTGGCGTAGCAGTCGGCGGTCGCGCCCGGTGCCGGGCAGCCCTGCATGGTGCGAAAGCCCGGCTGCATCGCGCGGCCGTCGGCGAACTGCTGCTGGGCGTCCAGGTAGACGCTGAAGTTCTGGTCGGGACCGTTGGGCGACTGGTTGCCGAAGATCTCGACGTCGACGCACAGCGTGCCGCCCTGCGGCGGCACCACGAACGGCACCGCGTACGGGATCACCAGCTCGAAGGTCGGCGACGGGTCGAGCGACGGCCGGTCGGTCGACGGGAACGTCACGACCTGGCGGGGCAGCACGACCACCGGGTTGGCGCCGGTGTTGTTGGCGAACGTGCCCGAGGCGCTGTCGGCGGGGTTCGGCGACATCGACAGCGTCACCTGCAGGTCGCACGAGAAGCCCGGCACGATGCCGCGCACGCCGATCGCGTCGCGGCGGTAGGCGTGCGCGGCGATCACCGTGCCGCCCGGCACGTCGTCGTGCAGCGTCTGCATGCGCGCGCTCTTGCGACCGAGCGGGTAGTGCGAGTAGCTGCTGCCCTCGAGTGGGCCGCGGTCGTTGGGGGACACGACGTTCTGGCAGAGTGCCGTCGGCACGACGGCGAGGAACGTCAGGACGAACCGTTGGATACGCATTGGCAAAGTTCTCCACAACGAGCCGCCGGCCTGTCCGGCGGGTCGCCAGGGCAGTGGGGGCCCGGCGCGCATTCCGCGCCGAGAAAATGGCCGTCGAGTGGTTTGCTTTGCCGATGGGGCGTCGCTAGCCTGCTTGCCGCTTGTCGGGCTCGCTGGCGCGAGGATGACGAGCAACCGAAAACCAACCTCGTTCTCACCACGCACGATCGTTCGCGGAGCGCAATGACGAGCAACGGCGACAACGGGGCCGGTCCATCAGGGAGCGGGCGGTCTCCGAGCGGCCAACGGGCCATCGGCGCAGGTCTGACCCTGGCGGTTTCGGTTGGTGTGTTCGCCTATGGCGGAATCTGGCTCGACCGGCAGTTCGGAACCAAACCGTGGCTCCTGCTGCTGCTGGTCCTGCTCGGCATCGTCGGCGGCATGCTGCATCTGATCCGGGAGGTCGCACCTGAGCTGTGGCCGTTCGGAAAGCCAGCGGACCGGCACGACCAGAACGACGCCTCGAAGCAGGCACCGAAGTAACGCGTCTGACAACCGATCGTCTGACCAGCCCCGTCTGACCAGCCCGTCTGACCACCAGCGCCGCCACCCCCCTCGGCCTGCATGCCCGACACCCCCTCGACCACGCACACGGAGCAGCCCCTGCAGCAGCAGGGCGCGGTCTCGACGTCGACGGGCACCGTCACCATCCACCGCGGCATGCTGCTGCGCGCGCTGGGCACGATGATCGTCGTGCTGGCGATCGTCGGCACCGGCGTCGGCTTGCTGCTGTTCGGCGGCGACGAGCTGCTCGAAGCGTCGGCGCTGCGCTACTACGTGGTCGGTCTGGTGCTGGCCGCGGCCGCGATGATGCTGACGATCTGGGTGCACGGCCGCTTCGCCGCGACCCAGATGCCGGGCGCGACCAGCCACGCGGTGTCGGCGCGGCTGACCGGCCTGCTGGCCGCCGGCATGGGCGTCAAGATGGCGCTGCTGGTGCTCGGCTTCCTGGCCCTGAAGCAATTTCCTCTCAGTGAGGAAGCCACGAAATTCTCGGACATCACGACCTTTGCCGTGACGTTCGTGGGGGCGGCCCTGCTGTGCCAGACCGGCACGGCGCTGATCCTCGCGCGCGCGCTCGGTCGACGGATCGCCGGATAGTCGCCTCGACCAACCAACCCACTCGAACTCCTCCGACGAACATGCTCGCCAAGCGAATCCTGATCACGGTCTGGTTGTGCCTCGTGGCGGCCGTCGCGCTGCCGGCTCAAGAAGGTGGCCACGGCGGCGGCAACGAGCAGCAGCCGGAGGCCCACGCGACGGAAGGCGGCGAACAGCACGCTGGCGGCGATCACGGCCACCACGCTCCGTCGCACACGATGGAGATGACCGCGTCGGACATCTTCAAGTGGCAGTTCGACCACAGCGTCACCTACCCGATCGCGGGCGAGAAGGACGGCTGGTTCACGGTCTGGAACATCCAGCCGTGGCAGGGCGTCTGCCTGCTGCTGATGCTGCTGATCTTCATGCCGGTCGTCGGCTCCTTCAAGAAGGGCAACGTCGGCTGGTTCACGCGCGTCATGCGGGGCTTCTGCCTGTGGGTGCGCGACGAGATGGTCTACTCGGTCATGGGCAAGGAAGAGGGCCGGCAGTGGGCGCCCTTCTTCATGTTCATGTTCTTCTTCATCGTGTTCATGAACGTGATCGGCCTGATCCCCTCGGCCGGCCACGGCTTCCCGCTCGCGATCTACACCGCCACCGGCACGCCCTACGTGACCGGCGCGCTGGCCGTCATCACGCTGCTGATGATGCTCGGCTGCGGCATCAAGAAGAACGGCGCGGTCGGCTTCTTCAAGGGTCTGGTCCCGCACGGCCTGCCGCTGCCGCTGATCCCGATCATGTTCCTGATCGAGGTCGTGTCGCTGCTGGTCAAGCCGTTCGCGCTGACGATTCGTCTGTTCGCGAACATGCTCGCCGGCCACCTGGTGATCGCCTCGGCGATCGGCCTGATCTTCCTGTTCGCCCGCCTGCAGGAAGGCGCCGCCACCAGCTACCTCACCGCGATCCCGTGCTTCGGCATGGCGGTGTTCATCTACATCATCGAGGCCTTCATCACCCTGCTGCAGGCCTACATCTTCACGTTCCTGAGCATCAACTTCATCCACCAGTCGATCCACCAGGATCACTAGGCGAAGTCGCTCCGGCACGTTTCGTCAGCTTCAGTTCCAACCCTTCCCTTTCGTCAGTAACGGAGAATCCAATGATCGCTTTCTTCCAGGATGCCCTCGCTCAAGCGACCGCCTCGAACATCGGCCTCGGCATCGGTGCCGGCCTTGCCGCTGGCCTCGCCGCCGTCGGTGCGGGCATGGGCATCGGCAAGATCGGTGGCTCGGCCGGTGAGGGCATCGCCCGTCAACCGGAAGCTGCCGGCGACATCAAGGGCAACGCGCTGATCCTCGCGGCCTTCGTCGAAGGTGTCGCGCTGTTCGCCGCGGTCATCGGCCTGCTGCTCGCGAACAAGTAGTTCGCGGGTAGGCCGCGGGCACGTCGTCCGCGGCTCCAGGTGCCAGTCGACCCATTGATCCGTACGCGGAGGTAATCGTGCCGTTCGCCAATACTCTGACCATTCTTGCAGCCGAGGACGGCCCGAAGCCGCTCGGCGCGCTGCTGGACTTCCAGCCCGGCGCGATGATCTGGACGTTCCTCGCGTTCGGCGTCGGCCTCATCTTCATGTGGAAGTTCGTCTACGGGCCGATCACCGCGGCCCTGGAGGAGCGGGACACGAAGGTCGAGGACGCCATCAAGGCTGCCGAGGTCGCCCGTCAGGAAGCCGAAGCGCAGATGCAGAAGGCGCAGGCCGAACTCGCCGAAGCCCAGGCCAACGCCAAGCGCATGGTCGAGGAGGCGATGGGTCGCGCCGAGCGCCAGGCTGCCGAAGCCGTGCGTGAGGCCGACGAGCGCGCCAAGGCCGAGCTGCAGAAGGCCCGCGACACGATCGCGGCCGAGAAGCGCCAGGCCGTGCAGGAGATCCGCGCGATCGCGGTCGACCTGACGATCACCGCGACCGGCAAGCTGCTCGGTCAAGAGGTCGACGCCGCCAAGAACAAGCCGCTGGTCGAGTCGTTCGTCAGCGGCGCGGAGAACGTCTGATGACGCTGCTCGCCAAACGCTACGCCTCGGCGCTGTTCACGCTGGCCAAGGACAAGGGCGCCGTCGATGCGGTGGCCAGCGACCTGGCCGCGCTGCACGGCGAGCTGCACGCGCCCGGCGCGGCGGCGCTGCTCGACAGCCCGGACGTGGCCGCCGACGAGCGCACCCGGATCCTCGGCAAGCTGACCGAGGGTCGTCACGAGCTGGTCGCAAACCTCGCGGGCGTGCTGCAGTACCGCCGCCGCCTCGAGGTGCTGAAGGACCTGCCGACGGCGTTCCGCGAGCTGCTGATGCAGGATCGCGGTGAGGTCGAGGGCGTCGCCGAATCGGCGCACCCGCTCGGCGAACAAGAACTGGCGGGCCTGACCGACCTGGCCTCCCGCCTGACCGGCAAGAAGGTCGTGCTGACCGCCGCGCACAAGCCCGAGCTGATCGGTGGCGTGCGCCTGGTCGTCGGCAACGTGCTCTACGACGGCTCGCTGCGGGCCGCGTTGGAACAGCTCGAAAGCAAACTGCAGCATTCGTCCGTCTGAATCCAGGCGTCGCCGTCCGGCGCGCCCGGGTTGCCGGCGCGCGCCGCGAGGCTCGCGCCACCTACTGATCGCACAACTCCACAGCCACCTTACGAAGTCATCATGGACCTCAAACCATCCGAAGTCGCCACCGTCCTCAAGGCCGAGATCGAGGGCTTCCAGGGCAAGATGCAGAAGTCGAACGTCGGCACCGTCCTGATGGTCGGTGACGGCACGGCCCGCGTGCACGGCCTCGACGACTGCATGATGAACGAGATGCTCGACTTCGGGAACGGCATCTACGGCGTCGCCCTGAACCTCGAAGAGGACAACGTCGGCGCGGTGCTGCTCGGCTCCGACCGCGAGGTCAAGGAAGGCGACACCGTGCGCACGACCGGCCGCATCATCTCGGTGCCGACCGGCCTGCAGATGTGTGGCCGCGTGGTCGACTCGCTCGGTCGCGCCGTCGACGGCAAGGGTGACATCAAGGTCGACGAGTCGGACTACCGTCCGATCGAAGGCCGTTCGCCGTCGGTGCCGGAGCGCCAGCCGGTCACCGAGCCGCTGCAGACGGGCATCAAGGCGATTGACGCGATGATCCCGATCGGCCGTGGCCAGCGTGAGCTGATCATCGGCGACCGCCAGACCGGCAAGACCGCGCTGATCATCGACACGTTCATCAACCAGAAGCAGACCGGCGGCGGCGATCCGAACAACAAGGATCAGGTCATCTGCATCTACGTCGCGGTCGGCCAGAAGCAGTCGACGGTCAAGGGCGTGGTGCAGAAGCTCGAGGAGAACGGTGCCTTGCCGTACACGATCGTCGTGTCGGCGCCGGCGTCGTCCGAGGCCTCGATGCAGTTCCTCAGCTGCTACGCCGGTGCCGCGATGGGTGAGCGACTGCGCGACGAAGGTCGCCACGTCGTGATCGCCTACGACGACCTCTACAAGCAGGCGCTGGCCTACCGCCAGGTCATGCTGCTGCTGCGTCGTCCGCCGGGTCGTGAGGCCTTCCCGGGTGACGTGTTCAACCTGCACTCCCGCCTGCTCGAGCGCGCCGCCAAGCTGTCGGACGCGATGGGTGGCGGCTCGATGACGGCGCTGCCGGTCGTCGAGACGCAGGAAGGCGACGTGTCGGCCTACATCCCGACCAACGTGATCTCGATCACCGACGGCCAGATCTTCGTCGAGTCGTCGCTGTTCAACGCCGGCCAGCGCCCGGCCGTGAACGCCGGCATCTCGGTCTCGCGCGTCGGTGGCGCCGCACAGATCCCGGCGATGAAGAAGAACGCCGGTGGCCTCCGCATCCAGCTGGCGCAGTTCCGCGAGCTGGCGGCGTTCGCCCAGTTCGGCAGCGACCTCGACAAGGCGACCCAGGACGCGATCACCCGCGGCCAGCGCATGACCGAGGTCCTCAAGCAGGCCGAGTACGAGCCGCTGCCGGTCGAGGAGCAGATCGTCATCATCTACGCCGGCACCTCGGGCGGTCTCGACGAGGTCCCGGTCGACCAGGTCGCCGAGTTCGAGAAGAAGTACCTCGCGTTCGTTCGCGCCAGCCACGCCGACGTGCTCACCGACATCCGTGAGAACAAGAAGTGGACGGACGAGCTGAAGGCGAAGTGCGACGAGATGGTCAAGACGTTCAAGGGCGAGTTCCTCGCCTAGTCCGGACCTCTTCGCGCGCACCCGCAGCACTCGCAGGCTAACCACGAACTCCCCGAGCAACTGAACCATGGCGAACCTCAAGGAACTCCGCGGCCGCATCAAGTCGGTGGCCAGCATCGCGCAGATCACCGGCGCGATGGAGATGGTCGCGTCGATGAAGCTGCGCAAGGTCCAGGCCAAGGCGCAGGGCTTCGCGCCCTACACGGCCGAGATCCGCGACATGATCTTCCGCATCGCTGCCAAGGTCGCCGGTGAGGAGGACGTGCCGCTGTTCATGGCCCGCGAGGTCGAGACCGTCGGCATCTTCCTGATCAGCTCGGACCGCGGCCTGTGCGGCTCCTACAACAGCAACCTGCTGCTGGCGCTGCGTCGCAAGGTCGACGCGCTGAAGGCCGAGGGCAAGCAGGTCAAGTTCTGGGTCTACGGCCGCAAGGGCTACGCCTGGCTGCAGCGCCGCGGCTTCGAGGTCGAGCGCTTCTTCGTCGAGCCGCCGCTCGACAAGGCCGACTTCACGTCGGCCAAGCTGGTCGCCCAGGAGCTGGTCGATGCGTTCACGTCGGGCAAGGTCGACGAGATGCGCATGTTCACCACGCGCTTCCAGTCGATGGTCAAGTTCGTGCCGACCGACGCGGCGTTCCTGCCGATCAAGACCATCGCGGTCGGCGACGACGCCGAGCAGCAGAAGATGGAGCTCGACTTCCTGATCGAGCCGGACGCCACCACGGTGTTCAACGCGTTGATGCCGCGCTACCTGGAGACGGTCGTGTTCGACGCGATGCTCCAGTCGCTGACCAGCGAACACGCTTCTCGCCGGATGGCGATGAAGGGCGCGACCGATGCCGCCGGTCGCATGCAGAAGGACCTCAAGAAGATCTACAACCGCGCCCGTCAGGAGAGCATCACCAAGGAGCTGCTCGACATCGTCGGTGGCGCGAGCGCCGTCAGCTGAGGCTGACCACACCCTTTGAACCACGCATACGCATTCCAAACTGAGGACGACTGAAGTGACTACCGCAACGCAAGTGCCCGCCAACCAGGTGCAGGGGCAGATCCTGCAGGTGTTCGGTCCCGTGGTGGACGTGCAGTTCCCCGAGGGCCACACGCCGAACCTCTACAACGCGATCACGGTCGTGGACAAGGAGCGGAACATCGACCTGGTGCTCGAGGTCGCGCAGCAGCTCGGCAACTCGACGGCGCGCTGCGTCGCGATGTCGTCGACCGACGGCATGAGCCGCGGCATGCCGGCGACCGACACCGGCGCACCGATCTCGGTGCCGGTCGGCAACGTCACGACCGGTCGCCTGTTCGACACGCTCGGCCGCGCCCTCGAAGTGGGCGTCGCGCACCCGCGCACCGGCGAGCCGATGCCGGAGGTCGACCGCACCAAGACCCTGCCGATCCACCGTCCGGCCCCGTCGTTCGACGAGCAGGAAGCCATCACCGAGGTCTTCGAGACCGGCATCAAGGTCGTCGACCTGCTGTGCCCGTTCGCGAAGGGCGGCAAGATCGGCCTGTTCGGCGGCGCTGGCGTCGGCAAGACGGTCCTCATCCAGGAGCTGATCCGCATCACCGCGGTCGAGAAGGGCGGCTTCTCGGTCTTCTGCGGCGTCGGCGAGCGCACCCGTGAGGGCAACGACCTCTGGCTCGAGATGGCAGAGGCCGAGTACGAGGACGCCAACGGCAACAAGTCGTCGGTGCTCGACAACGCCGTGCTGGTGTTCGGCCAGATGAACGAGCCGCCGGGTGCGCGTCTGCGCGTGGCCCTGACCGGCCTGACGATGGCGGAGTACTTCCGCGATCAGGAAGGCAAGGACGTGCTGCTGTTCGTCGACAACGTGTTCCGCTTCGTGCAGGCCGGCTCCGAGGTGTCCGCACTGCTCGGCCGTCTGCCGTCCGCGGTGGGCTACCAGCCGACCATGGCGTCCGAGATGGGTGCCCTGCAGGAGCGCATCACGTCGACCAAGAAGGGCTCGGTCACGTCGATGCAGGCCGTCTACGTGCCTGCCGACGACATCACCGACCCGGCGCCGGTCGCGACGTTCGCGCACCTCGACTCGACGATCATCCTCGAGCGTCAGATCGCCGAGCTCGGCATCTACCCGGCCGTCGACCCGCTGAAGTCGACGTCGAAGATGCTCAGCCCCGCCATCGTCGGCGAAGAGCACTACAACACCGCGCGCGAAGTGCAGCGCACGCTGCAGCGCTACCAGGACCTGCGCGACATCATCGCGATCCTCGGTATCGAAGAGCTCAGCGAAGAGGACAAGCTGGTGGTCGCCCGCGCGCGCCGCATCCAGCGCTTCCTGTCGCAGCCGTTCTTCGTCGCCGAGGCGTTCACCGGCGCGCCGGGCAAGTTCGTCAAGCGCGAAGACACCGTGCGTTCCTTCAAGGAGATCCTCGAGGGCAAGCACGACGAGCTGCCGGAGTCGGCGTTCTACATGTGTGGCGGCATCGAAGAGGCCGTCGCGCGTGCCGAGAAGTAGGTCGACCCGCACGCCGCAACCCAACGTTCCCACCCGCTAGCCATGGCCGAAATCCACCTGCGCATCGTCACCCCCGACCGCACCATCGTCGACCGCAAGGTCGCCTCGGTGTCGTTCGTCGGCACCGACGGCCGCTACGGCATCCTGCCGCGCCACGCGCCGCTGATGACCGGCATCGCGCAAAGCGGCACGGCGACGATCGTCGAGACCGACGGCAAGTCGGCCGAGATGTTCATCAGCGACGGCTTCGCGCAGGTGCAGCACAACGTGCTGACGCTGGTCTGCGAAGCCGGTGAGTTCGCCCACGAGATCGACATGGATCGCGTCAAGGCGAAGGAGCAGGAGGCGCGCGAGAAGCTCGCCAACCTCGACAAGCTCAGCGAGGAGTTCCTGAAGGCCGAGGCTTCGCTCCGCAAGGCGCTCGCTCGCGAACGGCTGGCCCGCCGGGCCTCGGGCACCGGCAGCCTCAGCTAGGCAGCCCTCACAGCAGCCGCGCACGGTCCGCATCGCAGCGGGCATCGCAGCTGGTTTGGTCCTTCGGCGTGGGGGGGCCTTCATCGTGGGGAACTTCCCGCAGCCGTGCCCCCGCGACCACGGCCGCCGGAGGCCGCGCGGGACCTCGTTGACGTCGGGAATTCCCGCAGGTTCGCGGTGCGTATGCAGGCCGGCCAACGCCCGGGCCGATAAGGGGCCGGGCATGACTTCTCGCGCTGCAAAGATCCGGGTCCTGGTGGTGGATCGCGATCCGGAACTGCGGCACGGCCTGGCGACGAGACTGGGGAGACACCCCTACCTCGAAGTGATCGGCACGGCCTCCGGTGCGCAGACCGCGCTGCCGAAGATCGCCGCCTACCGACCGGACTGGGTGATCATCGACCTGTCCGAGGACCCGCAGGGCGGCCTCGGCATGCTCGAGGTCATGCAGGAGGCCCGCGTCGACTCGCGCCGCGCGGTGATCACCGGCCAGGTCGGGACCCAGGCCGCCGAACTGGCCGCGCAGGCGCGCGCCTGCGGGGTCGCCGCGGTGGTGCGCCGCGAGCCGCATCTGGTCGGACGCGACCTGACCGAACGGCTCGGCAGCGACCTGCTGACGCCGATCCTGCGCGCGGCCGGGGCGCGGCCGTTCCAGGGCCAGGACGCCGGCGGGTCGGCCGGTCGCAGCGCCGGCCGCCACGGGACGAGCCCGTCGGAGGTGGTCGTGCCGAGCCGCGAGGTGCGGGTCGTCGGCCTCGGCGTCAGCACCGGCGGCCCGGTCGCACTCAACGAACTGCTGCCGCAGCTGCCGGCGTCGTTCCCGGTGCCGATCGTGGTCGTGCAGTACATGCCGCCCGGCTTCACCAAGAGCCTGGCGGCATCGCTCGACAAGATCTGCGCGCTGTCGGTTCGCGAACTGCAGGGCGGCGAGCCGCTGGTCGGCGGCCAGGTGCTGATCGCGCCCGGTGGCCGCCACGCGCGGGTCGCGCGCGGCAATCCACAACCGGTCGTGCGCGTCACCGACGACCCGCCGGAGTGCTCGTGCCGGCCGTCGGTCGACTACCTGTTCCGTTCGCTCGCCGACACCTACGGCCGCGCGGTGCTCGGCGTGATGCTGACCGGCATGGGCGAGGACGGCTGGATGGGCTCGCGCGCGATCCACGACGCGGGCGGCGTGCTGCTGGCGCAGGACGAGGCCAGCTCCGCCGTCTACGGCATGCCGCGCGGGCCGATCGAAGCCGGCATCGCGCGCGCCGTGCCGCTGTCGCAGATGGCGCAGGCGATCTTCGACCAGCTCGGAGGTGCGCGATGAAGCTGCGCGCCGGCGAGATGAAGTTGATGGAGCAGCTGGTGCTGCAGCTGTCCGGCGTGTCGCTCGACGCGTCGAAGGCCTATCTGATCGAGACGCGCCTCGGCCACCTCGCCGATCGCGCCGGGTGCAGCAACTTCAACGAGCTGTACTTCCGGCTGCGCCACGGCGGCGACCCGGCGCTGGTTTGCGAGGTCGTCGACGCGATCACGACGCACGAGACCACCTGGTTCCGCGACGGCGCGCCGTTCGACGCGCTCGAGCAGCGGCTGTTGCCCGACCTGATCGAACGGGCCCGCGGCCGCGGCTCGCGGCGGCTGCGCATCTGGAGTGCCGCCTGCAGCTCCGGCCAGGAGCCGTACTCGCTGGCGATGCTGCTGCACGAACGGCTGCCCGACGCCGCCGACTGGGACGTGCAGATCCTGGCGACGGACATCAGCGAAGGCACCCTGGAGCGCGCCCGCGAGGCGGTCTACTCACCGCTCGAGATGGGCCGCACGAGCCGGCCGCCGCTGATGCGCCGCTACTTCGAACGCGCCGGCTCCGGCAGCCGGCCGATCGCCTCGGTGCGCGCGATGGTCGACTTCCGCCAGCGCAACCTGCTGCTGCCGATCAGCGGCATCGGCCCGTTCGACCTGGTGCTGCTGCGCAACGTGCTGATCTACTTCGAGCCCGACACCCGTCGCAGCATCGTGCAGCGCGTCGCGCGCGTGATGGCGCCGCACGGCTACCTGATGGTGGGCGGCTCCGAGAGCCTGCGCGACTGCGGCCCGCAGTTCCAGCCGCGGAGCTGCTGCGGCGCGGCCGTCTACCAGCCCAACGCGCAGCCGCCGGCGCCGACGAACGGCCGCTGAGCGACCTGAATCGGAGCCCAGGCGCCGCGATCCGTGACCCATCGGCGCACAGCCGCTAGATTGACCCGCCCGAACCCGCGATCCATGACCATGAATCTGATCAGCAACGTCACCCGCACCTGCCTGCTCGCCGCGACCGGCCTGCTCGCCTCCCATGCCATCTGCCAGGACGCCACCGACGCCAAGCAGGGCGGCATCCCGGAGTGCAAGGAGATGAAGAAGACCGAGTCCGGACTCGAGTGGGGGATCCTGAAGAAGGGCTCTGACGAAGCCGGACCGGTAGACGGCGACACGGTTGAAGTGCACTACACCGGTTGGCTGACCAACGGCACCAAGTTCGACAGCTCGCGCGACCGCGGCGAGCCGACCCGCTTCGGCGTCAACCAGGTGATCCCGGGCTGGACCGAAGGCCTCAAGCTGATGAAGCCGGGCATGCGCTGCAAGTTCGTGATCCCGAGCGAACTCGGCTACGGCGACCGCGGCGCCGGCGCGCGCATTCCGCCGAACTCGACGCTGGTGTTCGACGTCGAGCTGATCAAGGTGATCCGGATGCCGAAGATGAAGCCCGGCAACCCGGACAACCAGAAGACGCTCGAGAACGGCAGCAAGTTCGAGGTCGTCAAGGCGGGCACGGGCGAAGGGATCGCCGACGGCGACGGCGTGTCGCTGCGCTACGCGATCTGGAAGGCCGACGGCACGCTGCTCGACTGCACCGAGAAGAGCGGCCGCAAGATGGGCGGCACGCTCGAGTCGCTGCAGTGGCCGTTTTTGAAGGACTTCGTGCAGGGCATGAAGGTCGGCGGCGTGGTCCGCGCCGAGGTGCCGGAGAAGCTGCTGCCGCAGGCGCGCGCCGACACCGTCTGGGAGATCGAGCTGGTCGCGACCACCAAGCTGCCGAAGTTCCGCCAGCTCGCCAAGGACAAGGTCGTCACGACCCAGTCGGGCCTGCAGTACGAGGTGATCGAGCAGGGCGAGGGCGACTCGCCCAAGGCGTTTGAGACGGTCGTCGCGCACTACACCGGCTGGCTGACCGACGGCACCACGTTCGACAGCTCGCACGCCCGCGGCGAGCCGACGTCGTTCCCGCTCAACCGCGTCATCGGCGGCTGGACCGAAGGCCTGCAGCTGATGAAGCCGGGCGGCAAGTTCCTGTTCCAGATCCCGCCGGAGCTCGGCTACGGCGCCCGCCAGAGCGGCAAGATCCCGCCGAACTCGACGCTGATCTTCCTGGTCGAGCTGGTCGAGGTGAAGTAGCGACCAGCCGACGGGCCTGCTGGTCACGACGGCCCGTCACGACGGCCCGTCACGCCAGCTCGGTACCGCCGAGCTGCCCGCAGCCGCCCATCACCGAACGGCCCTTGGTGATCCGGCGACGCACGGCGACGCCGTGCGCGCGCAGCCAGCCGGCGAAGCGCGCGATCTCCACTTCCGTCGGCGGCCGCGCGATCGGCGCGCTGCCCGGGTTGTAGGGGATCAGGTGCAAGAACGTGCGGCCGAGCGGCTGCACGAACGCGGCGATGCGGGCGGCGTCGGCTTCGGTGTCGTTGATGCCGGGGAGCAGGCACCAGTGCACGCCCAGGGCCGTGTTCTTGCGGCGGCGGAAGCGCACCAGCGCCTGCTGGATCTCGGCCAGCGAGTAGCGCACCGAGTGCGGCATGATCGCCGCCCGCTGCCGGTCGTCGGCGTGGTTGAGGCTGAGCGACAGGTTGAGGCGCTTGTAGCCGAGTTCGCGCAGCGCGTCGATGCCGGGCACGTGGCCGACCGTGCAGACCGTCAGTTTGTCCTGCGCGAACGCGAGGCCGCGCGGGTCGGTCAGCACCGCCAGGGCCGGCAGCAGGCCGTCGAGGTTGTCGAGCGGTTCGCCCATGCCCTGGAACACGATCGTGTCCGGCAGCGTGCCGGTGCATCGCCGGTCGACCACGACCTGCGCGACGATCTCGGCGGCCGACAGGTTGCGCAGCAGCGAGAGGCGGCCGGTCTCGCAGAACGTGCAGGCGCGGGCGCAGCCGACCTGGGTCGACACGCACAGCGAACGGCGGCCGCGGCCCATCGGCAGCGACACGCTCTCGATCGTGCGCCCGTCGCGCAGCCGCAGCGCGCGCTTCTGCAGGCTGCCGTGCTCGGCCTGCTCGCGCTGCTCCGCGACGACCTCGGGCAGGGCCAGCGTCGCGTGGCGGCGCCACACCGACGCCGCCCGCGGGCCGGCGCCGAGCCGTTCGGGATCGAACCTGCCGTGCTGCACCGCGGTGCGGTGCACGTCGGCGGCGAAGCCGGCTCCCTTGGCGTCGCCGAACCACGTCGCCGCCGCCTCGCGCAGCGCGGCGGAGGTCGTTCCGAGCAGGTCGAGGGGGCAGGATCGGGTCATCGATTCGCACGCAAGGATCGCGGCGCCAGAGGATAGCGACCGCAGCGCCGATGCGGTCCTCCGCTCAGCTTGGGATGGCAAAGTAATCGCTGTTCCGAAGAAAAAGGTGCCCACGGCGGGTCGGCGATCGGGCAAGATCCGCGGCCATGGCGACGACTCCTGAGTCGAGTGCGGCGCCCGGCGACGAAGCCGGGGCCGCTCCTCCCGACGCGGCGGCGGTGCTCGAGGCCCGTTCGGTGTTCCGGCTTCGGCACGTCGAGGGGCGCGAGATGCCGATCGTGCGCGACGTCAGCTTCACGCTGCAGAAGGGCGAGTTCGCGACGATCATGGGCCCGTCGGGCTCGGGCAAGTCGACGCTGCTGCACCTGCTGGCAGGTCTCGATCGGCCGTCGGCCGGCCAGGTGCTGGTCGGCGGCGAGGACCTCGGCGGCGGCGACGAGGAGTACCGCGCCGCGGTGCGACGCCGCAAGATCGGCTTCATCTTCCAGTTCTTCCACCTGCTGCCGGACCTGACCGTCGAGGAGAACATCACGCTGCCGCTGCGCATCCTCGGCCAGAGTCCGCGCAAGCACCGCGAACGCGTCGACAGCCTGTGCGACCTGCTCGGCGTCGAGAAGCTGCGCGGCCGCCAGCCGTCGGCGCTGTCGGGTGGCGAGATGCAGCGCGTCTCGATCGCGCGCGCGCTGGTCACACAGCCGCCGCTGGTGCTCGCCGACGAGCCGACCGGCAACCTGTCGAGCAAGGCCGGAGAAGAGGTGATCACGCTGCTGCGCGACGTCTGCACGCGGCTCGGCGCGACGATCCTGTTGGTCACGCACAACCCGCGCGATGCCGCCGCCGGCGACCGCGTGTTGTTCCTGCACGATGGTGCGCTGCTGCAACAAGCCGAACTGAAGGGTGGGCCGTTCGATGTCGCTGACGTCTTTCATCGTCTCCAGGAACTGGGCGTCTAGCTGGCTGCGCATCCTGCTGACCCTGGTCGGCATCGCGCTCGGCGTGGCGATCGTGGTGGCCATCTACGTGATGGACTTCAACACGATCCAGAGCCGGCTGCTGCAGCAGGATCCGCAGCGTGGCTGGGTCGATCTCGAGGTGCTGCCGAAGGCGGCCGACGTCGCGGTCGCCGACGTGCGCGCCGACCTGCTCGCCCACGAAGGCGTGCAGGACGTCGCGACCTGGCGCGAGGCGCGCGGCGTCGCGGTCGGACCGGGGCTGCCGCTGCCGCTGTCGGTGTTCGGCCTCGGCCCGCTGCCGGCCAGGTCGTTCGCGCACTACGCCGTCAACCGCGGCCGGGACCTCGACGAACGCGATGCGCAGGCCGAACGGCCCGGCATCCTGCTCGGCGGCGAAGCCGCGCACCTGCTCGGCGTCGACGTCGGCGACGTGCTGGAGCTCGGCGAACCGCCGCCGCAGCAGCGCGTCGAGTGCAAGGACGGCGAACTGGTGCCGGTCCCGGTGCCGGCCGGACGGCAGCGGTTCGCGGCCCGGGTCGAGGTCGTCGGCGTGCTCGAGCACCAGAAGCTCGGCAAGCGCGCGGCCGGCCTGATGGCGGTCACGGCGCTGCCGCTGGCCGAGCAGCTGCGGCCGGTCGGCGGCAGCCTGTTCCACATCCTGCGGCGACCGGGCACCGACCTCGATCGGCTGCGCCAGGACCTGCGCGGTGACTACACGGTGCAGGACGTGCGCGGCGCGATGATCGGCGAAGGCGCCGACGAGCGTGCGTTCCGCAACGGCCTGAAGGTGCTGGGCGGGCTGGCGCTGCTGCTCGGCATGTACGTGGTGTTCCAGACGCTGTCGCACTCGCTGGTCGCGCGCATCCGGCAGCTCGGCCTGCTGCGCTGCCTGGGCACCGGCACCGGCGCGATCACCCGCATCTTCCTGCTCGACGCGCTGATGCTCGGCGTGATCGGTTCGCTGATCGGGGTCGGCCTCGGCCTGGTGCTGGCGCTGTGGCTGCAGAGCAAGCGCGTCAGCTCGCTGGGCCTGGGCAAGGAGTGGGCGACGTTCGACGTACCGTGGTTCCCGGTGCTGTGGACCGCCGGGCTCGGCGTGCTGTTCACGCTGGCCGGCGCGATGTTCCCGCTGGTGCGCGCCCGCCAGGTGCCGGCGCTCGACATCCTGCGCGCGCGCGGCATGGCGCCGGGCAACGACGACGGCGTCGACCTGCTGAAGGGCGTGCACCTGTGGATGTTCGGCCTGCTGGTGCTGGCGCTGCCGCTCGCATACCTGGCGATGACGCCGCTGGCGGTCGAGGAGGGCAAGGAGACCCGCACGGTGTTGCTCGAACTGGCCGGCATGCTCGGCCTGTTCGGCGGCGTGCTGCTGCTGGCACCCGGGCTGACGACGATGCTGGGGCGGGCGATGCTGCTGCCGTTCCGCGCGTTCTCGCCGATGGCGACGTGGCTGGTCGACAAGGTGCTGAAGCGCGCCGGTGGTCGGGTGTCGGCGGCGGTGTGTGGCCTGTCGGCGGTGATGCTCGCGACGCTAGGCCTCAAGACGCTGACCGGTTCGCTCGAGGCCGAGGTGCGGCAGTTCGGCGGCGCGGCGCTGCGCGACGTGCTGATCGTGCAGTGCGAACCGACCACCGCCGAGAACGCGCAGCAGCTGGCCGAGGTCGACGGCGTGCGGCGCGTCGACGCGTTCGAGGGCGAGGTGCGCAGCGGCGGCTTCCTGCTGCGCGGCCTGTCGGTCGAGAGCGCCGGGGGTGCCGATGGGCCGCTCGAGGGCCACGCCGGCGCGCTGCGTCGCTACGTCGATCCGCGCGTGCGCACGCTGGTCGCGAGCCAGCGGCTGGCCCGTTCGCGCGAGTGGCGGCAGGGCGACCTGGTAGCGCTGCGCGACAAGAACGGCACGCCGGTCAGCTACGAGGTGCTGCTGCTCAGCGACCGGGCCGGCTTCGACAGCGACGAGCGCGCGTTCGCGATCTGCTCGCCGCACTGGCTGCGACGCGACTTCTGCATCGGCGATCGGTGCGTCGAGCTGATCACGCTGCGGCTCGATCCGGCCGCCAACGTCGACAAGGTGCGCGCGGCTGCGCGCGCGACCCTGCCGGACCTGCGTCGCAACAAGACCGGCAAGGAGATCGAGTCCTACCTGTTCCGCGACGTCGGCCGCGACTTCAAGCTGTTCGACCTGCTGTTGCTGCTGATGCTGGCGCTGGCTGGCGTCGGCCTGCTCAACGGCATGACGATCGCCGCGCTCGGCCGCGCCCGCGAACTCGGCGTGCTGCGCGCGCTCGGCATCCAGCGCAACGCGCTCGGCGGCAGCTTCCTGATCGAGGGCGCCGTCGTCGCCGGCCTCGCCAGCGTGCTGTCGCTCGGACTGTGCGTGCCGCTCGGCAAGGTCCTGGTGTTCGGCATGAACGCCGTCGCCCGCCTCGACGCGCCGCTGACGGTGCCGTGGGACTGGTTCGTCTACGTGCCCCTGCTCGGCTTTACGACCGCCGTGCTCGCGGCACTCGTGCCCGCCTGGCGCGCCCTCCGCCAGAGCCCCAGCGAGTCCGTGCGCTACGAGTGACCACCATTGCCACCGCATACCGAACCCGGTTCAAGTTGCGCAACTTGCACCTGCGGTTCGGTATGCGGTGCTGCGGCCGTCGGTGGGGGCGGTTGCTGGAATGCGGTTGCGATCGCGGATACGAACGTCCGCGAAATGGCCCACGAACGTGCTCCCTGGCAGCGTACCCACACCTGCGGCGACCTGAACCTCTCCAACGAGGGCGAGATCGTCGTGCTGAACGGCTGGATCGAGAACCACCGCGATCACGGCCAGCTGGTGTTCGTCGACCTGCGCGACCGCTACGGCGTCACCCAGGTCACCGCGCACGGGGAGAACGAGGGCATCGTCGACGGCGCGCTCGAGCTGCTGCAGCGCCTCGGCGCCGAGGACGTGGTGTCGATCCGCGGCAAGGTCCGCCGCCGCGAGGGCGACAAGGTCAACAAGGCCCGTTCGACCGGCGAGATCGAGGTGCTGGTGCAGGAGGTCACGATCCTCAACGAGTCGCAGACGCCGCCGTTCGAGGTGCTCGACGACGTCGAGGCCAACGAGGAGCTGCGCATGCGCTACCGCTACCTCGACCTGCGCCGCCGGCCGCTGCAGGAGGCGCTGATCAAGCGCTCGAAGTTCACCACCGCGGTGCGAACCTACCTGCAGGAGAACGGGTTCATCGACATCGAAACCCCGATCCTGACCAACTCCACGCCCGAAGGCGCGCGCGACTACCTGGTGCCGAGCCGCGTGCACCCGGGCAAGTTCTACGCGCTGCCGCAGAGCCCGCAGGTGCTCAAGCAGATCTGCATGATCTCGGGCGTCGACCGCTACTACCAGATCGCGCGCTGCTTCCGCGACGAGGACCTGCGCGCCGACCGCCAGCCGGAGTTCACCCAGGTCGACCTCGAGATGTCGTTCGTCGAGGAGGACGACGTGCTCGACCTGGTCGAACGCACGGTCGTGCACGCGTTCAAGGAGGGCTTCGACATCGACCTGCCGACGCCGTTCCCGCGCATGAGCTTCGAGGAGGCGATCGAACGCTACGGCAGCGACAAGCCCGACCTGCGGTTCGGCATGGAGCTGGTCGACCTGACCGAGCACGCCAGCAACTCGGCGTTCAAGGTGTTCGCCGGCGCGGTCGAGACCGGCGGCATCGTCAAGGGCATCTGCGCCAAGGGCGCCGCCGAAGGCTACAGCCGCAAGAAGATCGACGCGCTGACGAAGCACGCGCAGGAGTACGGCGCCAAGGGCCTCGCGTGGGCCAAGATCTCGGACAAGGGCGTCGAAGGCTCGATCGCCAAGTTCTACGAGGGCGAGGCCGGCCAGGAACTGATCCGCCTGATGGGGGCCGAGCCCGGCGACCTGCTGCTGTTCGGCGCCGACCAGGACAAGGTCGTGCACCGCGCGCTCGGCGAGGTGCGCCTCAAGGTCGGCACCGACCTCGGCCTGCGCGACCCCAAGACGTTCCGCTGCGCCTGGGTGCTGAACTTCCCGATGTTCGAGTGGAACGAGGACCACCAGCGCTGGCAGTACGCGCACAACCCGTTCTCGGCGCCGGTCGACTGGGACAACACCGACTTCGAGACCGACAGCGAGTCGCACCGCAGCCGCGCCTACGACTTCGTGATGAACGGCTGGGAGCTCGGCTCGGGCTCGATTCGGATCCACCGTCCGGAGATCCAGAAGAAGGTGTTCGACTTCCTCGGCATCAGCGAGGCGGAGCAGCAGCGCAACTTCGGCTACATGCTCGAGGCCTACAAGTATGGCGGCCCGCCGCACGGCGGCATCGCGCTCGGCCTCGACCGCATGGTCGCGCTGGCGCTCGGCCGCGACGGCATCCGCGACGTGATCGCGTTCCCGAAGACGTCGATGGCGGTCGACCTGATGAGCCAGGCGCCGAGCCGCGTCTCACCGGAGCAGATGGCCGAGCTGCAGATCCTCAGCACGGCCAAGAAGGACGGCGAGGAGTCGTAGGGGCGCGGACCGAGCTCGGAATGGCTGAGCTCGTGGTTGCCCAGATCGGAGTGGCCCAGATCGGAGTGGCCCAGATCGGGGTCACCAGATCGGAATTGCCGCGCTCGCAGGCGCCTGGATCGGAGCGCTGCTGGCGGCGGCCGGAAAGCTCAGAAGCGCGCCAGGAACAACGTCGCCCAGACGGCGAGCGTCGCGAGCACGGCGATGTCGCCGAGCTTGTCCTGGAGCGCCTCCACGGCGTCACGCCGCGCTTCGTCGCGGGCGTCGGCGGCCGTGCGGATGCGGGTGTCGTCGGTGGGAGGTGCGTGCATCATCGTGTCCTTGGCCAACACTTCACATTGGCAGGGTGGGTTTCTTCAATCGGGGGAGCCATGTTATCGGCGTTATCCCGAAAGAAAGAAAGCAAGAAAGTGAGAAAGGCGACCTAGATGGGCCAGAAGCAGTTGTCGTTCGGGATCTCACCGCCGCTGCACGGCCTGCTGCAGTTCGCCGCCAAAGACCGCAAGGTGCGGCGGTTGTGGCCGTGGAAGCAGAAGGAGATCGCCGCGGTCGCGCTCGGCGGCTGGGTCTCGCAGCGCGGCGGTAAGGGCCTCGATCGGGACGCGCTGGTCAAGCACCTGCCGCAGCCGCCGGAGGAGATCGAGCCCGGCGGCCCGCCGCTCGTGTTCGACCGCGAGCGCTTCGAACCCGGCACCGGCACGCTGTCGTTCAAGCTGGCTCGTTCGGTCGAGGCTGCGTTCGAGCGGGTCTGCCACGACGTCGGCAGCAAGAAGGGCAAGGCCGTCGCCAAGGCGCTGCGCAGCTGGCTCGCGGCGAACGGCTACGAAGCGCACCTGGCGGAGTTGGACCTCTGATCGCCGCAGGCGGGGGCCTGTCGCGGTGGTCCAGGGACGACTAGGATCCGAGCCGGAAGGAACGCCATGCAACCAAGCTCCGTCGTCCCGGCCGCCCTGCTCGCCCTGGCGGCCACGCACGCGGCCGCCAGCTCGCTGTGCGCGCAGAGCGTCTACCAGACCCTGCCTCGGCACGGCGTGCCAGCGAGCGCGAACGTCGTCGCCGACGTCGGATCGGCCGTGGTGCCGCTCGACATCGACCAGGACGGCGACCTCGATCTGTTCGTCGCGCGGCGCCAGGGCACCAGCGGCGCGGCGCAGAACCGGCTGCTGCGCAACGACGGCCAGGGTCGCTTCGAGGACCGCACCGCGGCGGCGTTGCCGGCCGTGCTCGACCGCTCCTATGACGCCGTGGCCGGCGACGTCGACGGCGATGGCGACGTCGACCTGGTCACGATCTCGCGGTTCGGACCGGGGCTGACCGTGCTGCGCAACGACGGCACCGGTGTCTTCACCGCCAGCACGCAGGCGGGCGTCGGCGAAGCGCTGGCGCTCGGTGATGTCGATGGCGACGGCGACCTCGATGTGGTGGTGGCACCCGACGAAGCCGTGCTGGCCAACGACGGCACCGGCACGTTCACCGCGGTGCCCAACGCGATGCCGGTTCGCGCCGACGATTCGAGCGACGTGGTGATGGGGGACTTCGACGGTGACGGCGACCTCGATCTGGCGTTCTCCAACCGGATCTACCCCGGCTACTACTATCCGTACGTCGCCACGCCCGGCACGACGTCGCTCTACCTCAACAACGGCACCGGCACCTTCGTCGACGCGACCGCCGCCAGCGTGCCCGCCCACGGCGGCCGCAACGCGGCGCTGGTCGCCGGCGACTGGGACGGCGACGGCGACCTCGATCTGGCGGTGGTCGGCGGCGACCTCTGCGGGCCCGGCTACGGCTGCGGCGAGCAGATCCGGATCCTCCGCAACGATGGCGCGGCGGGCTTCTCGACGACGACGCTCGGCTTCGCGCGGGCCGGGGACGTGGCGGCTGGGGACATCGACGGCGATGGCGACCTCGACCTTGTCGTGGCCGCCGAGCTGGCCTACTACGGCGGCGGCCAGAACCGCGTGCTGCGCAACGACGGTGCCGGCAACTTCGCCGACGTCAGCCAGGCGTGGTCGCCGAGCACGGCGGTCTGGTCGGCGAGCTGCGCGCTGGCGGATCTGGACGGTGACGGCGACCTCGATCAGGTGGTCGGCAACTGGGGCGGGGACGAGGTGCTGGTGCACACCCAGCACCAGCTGCACGCGCCGGCCGCACCGCGCCTCGGCCAGACCTACGCGCTCGACGCCTACCTGCGGCGCTGGCCGTCGAGTCCGCTGGATCGGGCGTGGATCTGGCTGTCGACGCTGCCGGCCCAGCTCCAGCTGCCCTCGTTGGGAACGCTCGGCATCGACCCCAACACCGCCGCGCCGCTGCCGGCGGTCGCGATCCAGGCCTCGTCGCGCAGCGGCTCGAGCGGATGGCCGATCCCGAACCAGCCGAGCCTGGTCGGCGTGCCGCTGTACGCGCAGGCGCTGCTGCTGCACGATCCGTTCGACCTGCGGTTGAGCAACGTCGTGCGCGACGTGATCGGTCCGTAGGCGGTCGGTTCAGCCGTGGGCCTGGCCGTGGCGGCCGGGTTCGACCAGCAGCGGATCGCGGCCGAGCTGCCGTTCGCTCAGGGCGCGCTCGATCGTCTCGAGCACCTGCTCGACGCCGATGTCGGTCATGCAGCGGCCGCGCGGGTTGGCGGTGCAGCCGGTCTCCTGCATCGCGGCGAAGCAGCGACTCATGCAGTGCAGGCACGGCAGGCCGCTGGCCTCGACCGGGTAGACCCTGGCGCCCGGGTGCACGAAGCGCGTTGGCGTGGCCAGCGAGAACAGCGTCACGCACGGCAGGTTGGCGGCCTGCGCGTAGTGGAACGGCCCGCTGTTGTTGCCGACGAACAGGTTGCAGGCCGACAGCACGGCGGCGGTCTCGCGCATCGTCAGCTTGCCGACCAGGTCGGTGCCGATGCCGAGGCGATCCTGGACGCCGATCTCGATCACCTGGGCGCCGGCGTCGTGCAGCGACTGCGCAACCACGCGCCAGTGGTCGAGCGGCCAGTGCCGCAGCGGATCGACGAAGTCGACGCACAGCGCGACGCGCGGCTTGCCGAGCAGCGGCACGCGCCGCAGCACCTCGAGGTCGTCGGCGGTCAGGTGCAGCCGGGGGCGGCGGTCGCTGGGCGACACGTCGGCGTAGCTGCACATGTGGTCGATCAGGCTCGGCATCGCCTCGAGGCGTCCGTAGGCCTCGCGGTCCATGTGCGTGAACAGGCGGACCTCGACGACGTGGTCGAACTGCTGGCCGGGCTGGGCGGGGCCGCTGACCCGCGGGTTGTGCAGCACGTTGCCACACTTGCCGTTGACGAAGATGCGCGTGTCGTGGCCGAAGCGCTCGACCAGGCCGAGCATCATCGGATCGCTGCACAAGAGGTCGCCCAGGCCCCAGGCGCCCTGGTAGTCGACGAGCACGTCCACGCTCAGGCTCCGGTCGGCGATGGCGGTGCCGGGGCGTCGATCGGCTGGGTCGCGTCGATGGCCTGCTCGATGCGGGACAGCACCTGGGCCGGCACGTAGCGCAGGATGGTCTGCTTGGCGTGCTCGACCATGCCGAGTTCGCGCGCGACGACCAGCGCGCTGGCGACCGTCTCGGTGCGGGTGATGCCCGCCTCGACGGCGTGCAGCAACGCCGCCAGCGACTGCTTCTTCTTGTTGGACTCGTAGAGCGTCACGCCGAGGTCGGCCCAGGTCTCCGGATCGTCGGCGCCCAGCTCGCGGTGCTTGCCGATCGCGGCGAGCAGCGCGTGCTCGGCCTCGTCGAGGTTGCCCTGCGCGAAGTAGCGGCGCGCCACGTCGCGGATCGCCTGGGGTTCCATCCACTGCAGGTAGACGCGCGCGTCGTTGTCCGTGCGGCGGAAGATGTTGCCCTGCTGGTCGCGGAACGCGCCGTGGCCGGAGTTCTCGTGGCACGGATCGCAGTAGCCGAAGTCGGTGCAGCTGAAGAACTCGCCCATCCGGGGCAGCGGCCGGCACGCGTCGATCTGCGTGATGTTGCCGAACGCGTTCTTCCGTTCGGTCAGGTGGTACTGGCAGTTGTAGACGTTGCCCTCGGGGTCGATGTTGACCCACGCGCTGGTGCAGTCGATCCGGTACTTGTGGTCGCGGTTGAAGCCCTCGCCCATGTGGGTGCCGCGAAACTCGTTGAACTGGTAGATCAAGCCGCGTCGGTCGGCGAGCTGCAGCAGCTTGCGCACGTTGGCGTCGTGCTCGTCGTCGCGGAAGTGCGGGAACTGCTCGAGGTTGACCATCGAGAAGGTCGGCTCGTCGACGATGCCGCTGTCGCGCAGGCGTTCGGCCTGGTCGAGCCACTTCTCCGGCGCGCTGAACTTCGGGTGGTAGGTGTGGAAGCTGGTCTTGAACGTCTTGCCGTGCGCGCGCATCTCCTTCGCGAACGCATCGATGTCGAACGTCAGGTTCGACGTCATGTCGAGGTCGTAGCCCTCGAGGCGGCTGGCGATGAACGCGAAGTCCTTGTGCAGCGACGGCTCGCCACCGGTCAGGATCAGCGGGTGCTCCGGGCGCACGGGGTAGGCGTTGAGCGACTCGACCCACTCGCGGCCGGACAGCTCCTGGTAGCGACCCCACGGCTTGCGCCGCTGGCCCGGAACCATCTTGGGCTTCTGGATGCAGTAGTCGCAGGCGAAGTTGCAGCGCGCGGTCAGGTAGGCGACCCACACGTGGATCTCCGGCGTCGGCAACGGGAACTGGGCGGCTGGTGCCATAGCGGGGGGTGACTTCTCCAAGTCACCCATGCCATCGGCGCCCGTGCGGGGCGGACTTGAGGCGAGGCGCAGCCAACCTCCGTTGGCAACGGGCGGCCGGGGAACGCACGCCGCCGCCGCGCCGGGCGGGATGGCGGCTAGACCGGCGCGTCACTCGACGCGCACGTTGCCCTGCCCGTTGTTGTCGATCCGGTTGTCCTGGTTCAGCACCGCGAGGTCGACGGCTGTGTCGCGGATGCGCACGCCATACTCGACGTTGTCGACGACGTCGTTGTCGAACACGAGCACCATCGCGCTGTCGCGCAGGCGCACGCCGCTCTGGGCGTTGTCGCGCACGACGCTGGTGCGCAGCGTGACGTCGAGCGCGTCACGCACCTCGACGCCGTGGTCGAGGTTGGAGGCGACCAGGCAGTCCTCGACGAGCACGTTCTGGGACGCCTCGCGCACCCTCACACCATGGCCGACGTTGTCGACGGCGTCGCAGTTGCGCACGACCACGTCCGACGAACTGCGCACCTCGATGCCGGTGTCGCCGTTGTCGCGGGCGACGACGCCTTCGACCAGCACGTCGACGCAGCCCCGGACCCGGATGCCGCCGTCGGGAGCCGACAGCGTCACGTTGCGGACCTCGACTCCCATGGTGTCACGCACCTCGATGGCCGCGTCGTCGAGACCGGCGACGCCGGTCAACACGGTCGCGCTGCCCTGGCCGACCAGGATGAGCGGTTTGCGGACGACGAGCCGGCCGGAGAACGTGCCTGCGCCGATCGCGACGGTGTCGCCGGCGGCGGCGTCGTTGATGGCGCGCTGGACGTCGGCGAGGTCGCCGGCGCGCGCCGGGTCAGTGGACAGGCTGGTCGGCTCGGTCGCCGAGGAACTGCCGCCCGAGCACGCCGGGATCAGCAGGAGCAGCAGCGACACGGAACAGGTGGCGAGGATGCGGTTCTTCATGGTCGCCGGTCCTCGAGCAAGCAACGTGCCGCGACCGAGGCGGCGGTCGAGCGACCGGAATCCGGGCGCCGCAGGCCGCCGTGCGCCCGGAATCCGGACACGCCTGCTCTGCTCAGCGGGAGACCTGCTGTTCGGGCGCGACCCAGCCCCACTCGGGCCGGATCCCGAACCGCCCCGGCTGACAGCCCCGCACGCGGCGGTGCATCAGCACGGCGGCGCGCGGATGTGCGACCAGCGCAGCCGGCGCGAGCTCTGCGGAGCGGGCATGCGCCTGCCGCCAGAGTTCGTTCCGCAGCTCCGGGTCGGGCTGCCGACGCGCCTGCTCGAGCAACGCGTCCAGGGCCGGATCGGCGAAGCCACCGTGGTTGTTGGTGCCCTGCGAGTGCAGGAAGCGATGCGGATCCTGCGACGGCAGGAACGACTCGAGCACCAACAGGCCGTCCCAGGCACCGGCCCGCAGTTCGGCCAGCAGCGGCGTCAGCGCGCGTTCGCGGACCTCGAGCTGCACGCCCGCGGTGCGCGCCGCGTCGCGGACGAGGTCGACGATCGCCTCGAGCACCTCGGTGCCGGACAGCGCGAGCAGGCGCAGGCGCAGCGGCGTGCCTGCGCCTGCGTCGAAGCCCGCTCGCCGCAGCTCCGCGCGGGTCGCGGCGGGATCGAAGGTGCTGGTCGGGCACCCCTGCAGCGCATCGGCGTACGGCTTGGCGTGGCCGCGCGCCGGCTCGAGGTCGCCAAAGCGCTGCTGCAGCGCCTGGTGGTCGACCAGGCCGGCGAGGGCCCGGCGCACCTCCGGGCGGTCGAACGGCGCGTGCCGTGCGTTCCAGACGATCCGGTAGACGCCGAGCTGCGGGTAGTCGTAGCGGTGGCGCACGTAGTCGCGGCGGACCTGCTGGTGGGCGGTGAGCAGCGCGTCGAGGTCCTGGCCCGAGTACCAGTCCAGTTCGCCGCGCAGCAGCGCGTTGCGGGCCGCGGCCTGGTCGCGGAACCGCACCCGCATCGCCGCGAAGTTCCAGCTGCCGGGGCGCACCTGTCGGTGCCAGCTCTGCTCGTGCCGCACCATCGTGACCCGCTGGCGCGCGCGCCACAGCGAGGTCCCGTCGGCATACATCGAGTACGGCCCGGTGCCGGGACCGGTCTCGCGCCGCAGCTGGGCGACCAGGTCGGCGAACCGACGGGAGGCGACCGGCGGCATCGACTCGCCCGCGTCGAGTCGTTCGCGGATGCGTTCGAGCAGCCAGGCGCGGCACGGCACCAGCCAGTTCTCCCCGACCACGCTGGCCGCGTCGAAGTGGTCGCCGGCGAACCGCACCCGCAGCGTGCCGTCGACGACCTCGGCGCTGCGCACGTGCTGCATCGCGTCGCCGACGAAGCCGAGTTCGAGATGGCCGCCGCGGTGCAGTTCGAACGGCAGCAGCACGTCGTCGGCGGTCAGGGGCGAGCCGTCGCAAAAGCGCACGCCCGCACGCAGCGGGTAGTCGCAGCCGTGGCCGTCGTCGTGCAGGCGGTAGCTGGTGGCGAGGGCGCCGCGCAGGCTGCCGTCGCGACCGTCGCGGTCGAGCAAGGTGTCGTGCGTGACCCTGAGGATCAGGTTGCGGGCGGCTGGGCCGCGGCAGGTCAGCGGGTGCACGTCGGCCGGCTCCTCGGCGGCACTGGTGTAGACATGGCCCTGCGGTCGCCCGCCGAGCGTGCGCGGGTGGGGGGCGAGGGGCAGGCCGTCGGCGGGGCCGCGCAGCAGCGCGAAGCCGACCACCAGCAGCGCCAGTGCCAGCAGGCAGACGAGCACGAACCGCATCGACGCCACTATGCAGCAGCCCGGTCGTCGGCGACACCTGTTCGGTGCCACGTCCGCCCGGTAGCCTCGGCCGGCGGTGACGATTCGCGACTTGGACCTGCTGCGCGCGGTGGTGCCGGACGGGCGCCTGCTCGGCGTGCGCGATGGCGGCCAGGGGCGCAGCCTGCACGGCGTCGACCGCGGCGGCGACGAGTTCCTGCTGAAGGTGCTCGGGCATGGCGACGTCGCCGACGAGGTGCGCAGCGCGGCGTCGCTGCGCCATCCTCGGATCCCGGCCACGCGCCGGGTCGGCGTGCTCGACGACGGTCGGGCGTTCGTGCTGCGCGACTACGTGAGAGGCTCGGTGCCCGATGCGCTCTCCCGTGAGCCCGATCTGCTCGTCGACCAGGTGCTGCAGGTGCTCGAGGTGTTGGGCTTCGTGCACCTCCGCGGGGTGCTGCACCTCGACCTGAAGCCGGCCAACCTGGTCGTCGACGAACGGGACCGCGTGCACCTGCTCGACTTCGGACTGGCGGTGCGCGCGGGTGAGTCGGCGCGCGGCGGTACGCCGTTCTTCGCGGCGCCAGAAGTGCTGTTCGGGGTGCCGCCGGATGCCCGCGCCGACCTGTTCTCGCTCGGCGCGATGGTCGTGCACGCGCTGCTCGACGACCGTGGCCGCGTCGCCGAAGCGGTGCGGCGGTTTCCGGGCGAAGGGCTGTTGGCGGCGTGTGGGCTGCCGCTCGCGCGCGTGCCCAAGCAGCTGCAGCGCTTCCTTGTGGGGGTGTTGCCGCGGGATCGGGCCCGACGGTTTCCCGATGTGGCGAGCGCGATCGAGGCGTTGGTCGGCGGCGGCAGCGGCCGGCCGAGTGCGGCGCTACTGCGGCCCGATCCGGTGGAGCTGTTCGCCGGCGAGATCGAACGCGCGCTCGAGGTGACCGGCGACGTGCAGGTGGTCGGAGCCGGAGCCGACGAACGCCGCGCGGTCGCGCTGCACCTGGCGGTGCACGGCGTCGCGACCCGCGCGGTGGTCGAGCGGGCGGACGAACTGCGCTTGCTGCGCGATGGCGCCGACGACCGGACGTTCGAATTGCGGTTGCCCGACCTCGACGCCGAGCGCCTCTCGCGGCACCTGGCGGACGTCGTCGGGTTGGCCGGTGAGGCCGCTCGCGATGCGGCCGTGGCCCTGCTGGCTCACGACCGCAGCGTCGACGGCGTGGCCAGGGCGTTCGACCGGCTGGTCGCAGCAGGGCAGGTGGTGCCGGCCGGTTCGCGCTGGTCGTGGCCGGACGCGCGGGCGAGGCGGCTGCGCGCGGCGGCGGCGGCGACGACCGACGGCGAACCGCTGGCGGCAGCGGTGGCGCGTGCGGCGCGCACCGGTCGGCACGCGCAGGCGGAGGCGCTGCTGCGTTCGGGAGACGGCCTCGAGAACGAACGCGCGCGGATCGCCTACGTCGAAGGCCTGCTCGATGGCGGGGAACCGGCGCGGGCGCTGCCGTGGGCGGCCGGCCGGCCGCTGCTGCGGGCGCGGGCGCTGCTGGATGCCGGCCGCTTTCGACTCGCTGCCGCCGAGCTGGCGGCCCTGGGCGAGCCGACCGACGAGGCGCACCGGAGGGTGGCAGCACAGCTGGCGCTGGCCGCCGGCGACACCGCGCGGGCGCGGCGGCTGCTCGAAGAACTCGTCGGTTCGCGTTCGGGCCGGGTGTTGCTGGCGGTCGTGCTGGAGCAGGACGGGGACTTCACTCGCTCGCGCCAACTCGCCGACGCCTGCCTCGCCGAGCTGGAGGAGGACGAGCAGCCGTTCCTGGCCGCGTCGCTGCATACGCTGGTCGGGCACCTCGATCGGCGCGGCGGCGACCTCGACGCGGCGCGGGCGGCGTTCGAGCGCGCAGCGGCGTTGTCGCAGCGCATCGGCCACCTGCGCCACCTTGGCAGCTGCGAGCTGAACCTCGGCGTGATCGCCAAGGACCAGGGCGACCTGGTCTCCGCGACCATGGGGCTGCGTGAGGCGCGCACGCTCTGTGACTACGTCGGCGACGAGGCGCGGGCGGCGATCGCGACCTCCAACCTCGGCATCGTGGCGCTGCTGCGCGACGATGCGGTCGGCGCGCGGGAGGCGCTGCAGGCGGGCCGGCAGCAGCTCGAGCGGCTCGGGGACGTCGCCAGCGCCCGGCTGGCGAGCGTGATGCTGGCGCGCGCCGAACTGCGCAGCGGCGACCGCGCCGCGGCCGAGCGGCTGCTGGCGGACCTCGGGGAGCCGGACTCGGAACGGCTGCGCTCCGAGTGCCTGGCGCTGCGGGCGGAGATGGCGCAGCAGGACGGAATCGAGCACGATGGGGCGATGCACGATCGCGCCGACGTGGCCGACGCGCAGGGAGCGTTGTTCCGCACGTTCCTGGCCGTCAACCGGAAGCTGGCGCAGGCGCGCGACCTCGACGAGGCGATGCGCGGCCTGCTCGACGCCGCGGTGACGTTGACCGCCGGCCGTCGCGGCTACCTGCTGGTGCAGCGCGAGGACGGCATGCGGCGCGAGTTCGACAGCGGCTCGAGCGAGCAGGCGGCGCAGGCGTTCAGCCGTTCGCTGGCCAACCGTGCGATCCAGGAGCAGCGCGCGTTGACCGGGGCCGACGTGCTCGCCGACGAAGAGCTGCAGGCGATGCAGTCGGTGCGCAACCTGCGGGTGCGCTCGGCGATCTGTGTACCGTTCGACAGCGCGGCGGGCGTGCGCGGTGCGATCTACGTCGAGCACGCCGGCCGTGCCGGGGTCTTCCGCGAGGCCGACAGCCGCGCGCTCGAGGTGCTGGCCGACCAGGCGGCGATCGCCGTCGACCGCATGCTGCGCGAGGAATCGATGCAGAAGGAGCTGTCCGACAGCCGTCGGGAACTGGCGGTGGTGCGCCGCGGCAGTCGTCGCAGTGCGGTCCGCCTGCTGGGCGAGAGCGGCGTCATGGAGGACCTGCGTGCGCAGGTCGACAAGCTGGCGCAGCTCGAACTCGCGGTGCTGGTCACCGGCGAGACCGGCACCGGCAAGGAGCTGGTGGCGCGTTCGCTGCACGAACGCGGCGTCCGCTCGCAAGGCCCGTTCGTGGCTGAGAACTGCTCGGCGCTGCCCGCCGAGCTGATGGAGCGGGAGCTGTTCGGGCACGTCGAGGGCGCGTTCACCGGCGCCGATCGCGACCGCCCGGGACTGCTTGAGCTGGCCAACGGCGGCACGCTGTTCCTCGACGAGGTCGGCGACATGCCGTCGGCGCTGCAGGTCAAGCTGCTGCGCGCGCTGCAGGAGCGTGAGATCCGCCGCGTCGGCGGCTCGCAGACGATCGCGCTGGACCTGCGCATGGTCGCCGCGACCCACAAGGACCTGCGCGCGATGGTGCGCGACGGCAGCTTCCGCGAGGACCTGTTCTTCCGCCTGGCCGCGGTCGAGCTGCACGTGCCGGCGCTGCGCGAACGGGAAGGCGATGTCGAGTTGCTCGCCGACCACTTCGTCGAACGCCACGCGCGCGAACGCGGCGTGCGGCTGCGGTTGCTCGAGTCGGCGCGGGCCGAGCTGCGGCAGTACGGCTGGCCGGGCAACGTGCGGGAGCTCGAGCACGTGATCGCGCGGGCCGCCCTGTTGTGCGATGGCGAAGAGGTTGCCAAGCTGCGGCTGCCGACCGGCCAAGGGCTGGCCGCAGGCGCCGGCGACGTCGCCGGGGCGGCGGCCGGCGAGACGTCGGAGCCGGTGTGCACGCTGCAGGAGGCCGAGCGCCGGGCGATCGAGGCCGCGATGCGGCACTGCGGCGGCGACAAGGCCAAGGCTGCGCGGACGCTGGGCATCAGCCGCACGGCGCTCTACGACAAGCTGAAGCGGCACGGCCTGTTCGCCTGAGGCGCGGGTCGGCCCGACGGGACCCCGGTTGGAGCGTCCGGGTTCCGGGCACGGCCGCGGCCTCTGTGTGCGGATCCCGGACGTTCCATGCCGTCTTTGAGGTTGGCACGCTCGTTGCGCTGGCGGGTTCGTCCACGAAACGAATCGAAACGAAAGGAGTCCGACATGCGTACCGCCATCATCCTCGCCGCCACGTTCGCCGCCGCCGCCGCCCTGCCCGCGCAGACCACGATCCGCGGCAAGGTCGAAGACGTGCAGAACACCAACAACCAGTTCTACCTCGACGGCACCGACATTCCGGTCGTCAGCAACGTGCTGAACCTGAACCTGTGGCAGGGCCAGCAGGCGCTGCTCGACGTCGTCAACGTCGGCACGGCGGCCGCGCCGGTGCTGCGCATCGACGCCGCCACGCCGACCAACAAGGTGATGGACATGGGCAACCTGCGCCTGGGCGAGACCAAGACGTGGGAGGTGTTCGCGCCGACCGGCGCGGCGGCCTTCGTGTTCATGGACTGGACCAGCAACACCGGCTTCACGCCGCTGCCCGGCATCGGCGGCGCCTGGCTGATGGGTGGGGCCCCGTTCCTGCTGGCCGGCGGCTTCACCCAGGGCGGTATGTTCCAGACCACGTTCACGACCCCGAACGATCCTGGCCTCGTCGGCCTGATGGTCACCAGCCAGGCACTGGTCGGTAGCAACGGCGGCTGGGAGTTCTCCAACGTCGACGGCAAGACCGTCGAGAACTGATCCCGCCCCGACCGCACGCCCGCTCCAGCCCAGCTACACTGCAACCGACATGTCCAAGCGTCTCGCCGTCGCTTCCCTCGCCCTGGCCGGCCTCGCGCCGGCGCAGGCCATCTGCTTCGCCGAAGGTTCGCCGAACTCGCTGGCCGTCGTGACGGTCCCGCAGGTCACGCCCAACGCGGCCGGAACGGTCGTCGTGCAGGGCATCGAGCTGCTGCCGATCGAGATCACCGGCCGCTACCTCGGCCAGGACAACGACCCCAGGCGCAGCCGGCTGGTCGATCGCCACGGGATCTCGCGGGTCGAATTGCCGGGCAACGGTCGCCTGCTGCGCTACCGCCGGGCCGGCGGAGCGCACTTCGGGTTCCTGCACGTCGCCGCCGACGGCGAGGCGGCGGTCGTGCTCGAACGGCCCGCGTTCGCTGGCCAGGACCCGTTCGAGGATCGGGTCGGCGTCGCGCGCGACGGCAGCCACTTCGCGGTGCCCGAACTGCAGGGAGGCCTCGACATCGTGCGGCTCGACGGCCAGGTCTACGCGAGCACCAACGCGCCGTGGCGACGGGTCTCGCCCGCCTCGCAGCTCGAAGCGCAGTCGGTGATGGTCGGCGACCAGGTCGTCTGGTACCAGACCGAACAGCAGCAGGTGCTGCGCTGCGGCCTCGTCGACGGCGCGACGCCGGCAGACGTGTCGCCGGCGCCGATCGCCAACGCGGACCTCAAGGACCAGATGGCGATGAGCGGCGACGGGTCGTCGGTGGTGTTCCTCTACGGGCCGCAGCAGCTGCAGCGGCTCTACTTCGCGACGCTGACCCAGAACGCGGTGGTGTTGCCGCCGCCGCCGTCGAAGTACGAGGAGCCGGACTACCTGCCCGAAGGCGCGGGCTCGCAGGAACTGCTGCTCGACGAGGACGGCTCGCGCCTGCTCTACGTCGACTCCGAAGTCCGTGACGAGCTCTACCTGCTCGACACCGCGGGCGTGCTGCCCCAACTGCACATCACCGACGACCCGGTGTTCCAGCCGTACATCGGCGTGCACATCCTGCCGGGGTTCGCCGCCGACGTGCTGACCGTGGCGATCGGCGATCCCAACCTGATGGACTGGTTCCGTGCCGAACTGCAGCCGACCGGCGGGGTCGTCGTCAACCTGACCGCGACCGGCTCGGCGACGATGCCGTTCCCGGAGGGCACGATCGATCCCGTCGACGGCATCGAACGCGCCGGCGAGCGCCTGCTGGTCGAGCAGGTCGGCGGCCTGCAGCGGCTGCGCACGGTCGACCCGGTGACCGGTGCCGGAGCGGTGCTGCACGACCAGGTGGTCGGTGCGGTTCGCGTCGCCAGCGTCGTCGACGGCGCCCAGGTCGTCGATGCCGACTTCGTGGTGCCGACGCTCGTCGGCGACGTGCTGCACGTCGGCGCCAACACCGGGCTGCTGCCGGCGGGCTTCGACCTGCGCGCGCCTGCCGTCGGCCCGTACTACCGGGCGTCGACGGTCGACTTCTCGGCCTGGTCCGTGCCGGTGTTCTACCTGCCGACCGGCGAGACGCTGTTCAGCACGATCTTGCCGCAGGTGCTGCAGGTCTGCCCGCAGTCGGGTGGCGGCTCGGTCGTGGTCGGCTCGCAGCTGCAACACATCGGACCGGCCGGCTCGACCACGCTCAACCGGCCGACCGTCGCGTTCCGTCGCTGCCTGTCGGGCGCCGGCGTCTGAGCGGTCGCCGGTCCGGATCTCTGGCCGCGGCTACAGCTTGAACGCCTCGTCCGTCGGCCGGCAGACCCGCTTGAGGTGCAGCGGACGGCGCAGGCCGTCCTGGCCGTGTTCTCTGGCGGGGCGGGTGCGCGCCTGCCACTCCTCGAACACCTGCATCGACTTCTCGATGTCGGTGTAGACGTCGCCGTAGCGATCGCCGGGCTCGGCCTTGGTGACGGTCACGACCTGGTGCCAGCAGTGCATGCCGCTGATCGGGTCGGGCTGGGCCGGGAACGTCATGTTCTGGTGCACGCCGCCGCTCGACCACCAGACCTTGTCGCTGTCCTGGTCGTCCGACGCGAACTGCTGCACGTTCTTGGTGCGTCGCATCAGGTACGCGCTGTCGCTGACCTTGCGCAGGTCGACGTCGTGCAGCTGCCAGTGGTTGCCGGAGACCTGGTCGCCGGAGACCGTCCAGCGGCCCATGTGGTGGCTGCAGGCGATCACGCCGGGGCGCACGCCCTCGGTCACCCAGACGGCATTGACGTAGTAGCCGATGCGGGTCGTGACGCGGATCAGGTCGCCCATCTCGACGCCGATGCGCCGGGCGTCCTCGGGGTGCATCCAGACCGGGTTGGTGTTGGACAGTTCGCTGAGCCACTTGCTGTTGGCCGAGCGCGTGTGGATCAGCGTCGGCAGCCGGAACGTCGGCACCAGTGCCATCTGGCCGGCCGCGCGGTCGAGCTTGTTCTCGTCGATGTGGCTCTCGAGGTAGGTGGGCGTGGCGTGCTCGGGCCAGCCCCACTCGGCCATCGTCGGCGAGTACAGCTCGAGCTTCTTCGACGGCGTGTGGAAGCCCTGCATGCAGCGCTCGCCGTCGTAGACGCCGATCACGCTGCCGTCCTTGTGCACGACGCCGAGGTCGGGGTCGACGGCGTAGTCGCCCGGCGGCAGCTCGGTCTCGTGGGTCTTGTAGACCTGGTCCTTGACCAGGAAGCAGCCGTGCCGGCGCATGTACTCGAGCGGCGTCTGGCCTTCCTTCTCGGCGGCTTCGGGCAGGCCCGGCACCGAGTTCTCGAAGATCCAGCGGTAGTACTCGTCGATCGTGATGCGCTCGCCCTCGCGGTACGGCGACTCGAAGTGCTCCCGCACGCCGAGCGAACCGTCGGGGTCGATCGCCCACGACAGCGCGATCCAGAACTCGTCCTCCTCCCAGACCTCGCCCGGGTTGACCTCGTAGGTCCAGGTGAACTGCTTGCCCTGGCGCTGCGCGAGCACGCGGTGCACCGGCTGACGGAAGCCGATCCACGTCGCCGCGTGGGTCTCCTGGCTCATCAGGTCGTGGCGTTCGGTCGCGTGGCCCATCGGCAGCACGAAGTCCGCCCAGCGCGCGGTCTCGTTCCAGGTCGGCGACAGCATCACGTGGCAGCCGACGGCGTCCGGGTCCTCGAACATGTCGATCCACATCGCGCCGTCCGGGTTGGTCCACACCGGGTTGTAGACGCGCGCGAACCAGGTATCGATCTTGCCGCGGCCGCTCTTGACCAGGTGCGGCAGGCAGAAGCTCAGCTCGTGGTGGGCCAGCGGCCACTCGTTGGGGTAGAGCAGCTCGCTCCAGACCTCCTGCGGGCGCGGCTTCTTGAACGGTGCCGGCACGAACTTGTTGGTGCCGCTGCCGGCGGTGCCGCCGACCGATGCGACCGCGCCGACCAGCACGCTGACGAACTGCAGGTTGCGCGCAACGGCCCAGCCGCCTTCGTTGCCGGCCGCCGCGTTGCGCCAGACGTGGCTCGCGAACCGGCTGCCGGCCTTGCCGATCTCCTTGCCGACCTCCTCGATCGTGCTCGCCTCGAGGCCGGTGATCGACGCGGCGTGCTCGGGCGTCGCGAACGCGTAGTCGTCGCGCAGGCCCTGCTGGAACGCAGCGAAGTCCTCGGGCCGGCCCTTGGCCTTCTGGTAGGCGCGCCACTCGACCCAGGTCCGCACGAACTCCCAGTCGACCAGGTCCTCGCGCAGGATCACGTGCGCGAACCCGAGCAGCATCATCGCCTCGGTGCCTGGCCGCGTCGCGAGCCAGTAGTCGCCCATGCTCGCGGTGTTCGACAGGCGCACGTCGCAGACGGCCAGCTTGCCGCCGTTCATCTTGGACTCGATGATGCGCTGCGCGTGCGGGTTGAAGTAGTGGCCGGTCTCCAGGTGCGCCGAGATCAGCAGCGTGAACGTCGCGTTCTCGTAGTCGGGCGACGGGCGGTCGTAGCCCGACCAAAGCGTGTAGCCGAGGCGCGCCGCGGCGCTGCAGACGTTGGTGTGGCTGTTGTGGCCGTCGACGCCCCAGGCCTGCAGCACGCGCTCGACGTAGCCGTCGTGACCGGGCCGGCCGACGTGGTACATGACCTCGGTCTTGCGGTCCTCGACGATCGCCTTGCGGATCCGGGTCGACAGCGTCTCCAGCACCTCGTCCCACGACAGGCGTTCGAACTTGCCGCTGCCGCGCGGGCCGACCCGCTTCATCGGGTAGAGGATGCGCTCGGGGTCGTCGATCTGGTTGACGGTCGCCGGGCCCTTGGCGCAGTTGCGGCCGCGCGAGCCGGGGTGGTAGGGGTTGCCCTCGACCTTGCGGATCTTCTGCGTGTCCTTGTCGACGTAGGCGACCAGGCCGCACGCCGCCTCGCAGTTGAAGCAGATCGTCGGGACCAGCGCGTAGTTCTTCTGCACGCGCTTCGGCCACGCCTTGGCGTCGAGCTCGGTCCAGTCGTCCCACTTCTCGGGCGGTGGGAAGTTCTCCAGCGGCGTCGTGCGCATCGTGTCCGGCGTCATGTGCCGGACCATAGATGGGCGCCGGGGCGGGGTCTAGGAGCGCGTCCATGTAGTGGACGCACTGCCAACCGTGATCGCGGAAGCGGCGTGTACGCTTGCGGACGGGGCTTTGCCCGCTAGCGCGAGGTGCGGCGCCTTGGGGGATCGCGCCGCGCGGCCTTCATGCGGGGGCCGCGGTGGCGCGAAAGTTCCACGCTTGCCGCCCGGTGGCGGCGCGCGGCTGGCGTCCGTCGGATCGCCAGCTGGAGAACGGGTCGAGGTCCAGGTCGAGGTCGAGTCGCGGTCGGCTCGGTTCGGGTCGGGTCGGCTAGTGCTGGCCCTGCCGCAGCGACAGCCGTTCCTGCATCTGCTCGTACTTGTTGGGCTGCCGGGACGGGAACGTCCGCCGCAGCGCCTTCAGCACGTCGCCGCGCGAGATGATCCCGAGCAGCCGGCGTTCCGTGTCGACCACCGGCACCCGCCGGATCGGCTGTCTCTGGAACACCGACGCGACCTCGAAGACGTCTGCGTCGGCACTGACGACGGCGAAGTCGCGGCGCATGTGTTGGGCGACGGTGCCCGGGGGTTCGTCCTCGTAGTGGGCAGCGGCGATCGCGGCGAGCGCGTCCCGTTCGCTGAACACTCCGACCAGCCGGCCTCGATCGGTGACGGGAGCGCCGGAGAATCCGCGCTGGATCAGGTCATCGACAGCGTCGACGACCTGGCGGTCCTGGCGGAGGACGAAGACGGCCCGCTGCATGACGGTGCGGGCCAAGAGCACATTTCGGCTCGTGTCCATCCCCGCATGTTACGCGGACGGCGTGCCTCCCGATACCCCTCCCGGCCCCAAGCGAAGTGCGTGCCGTGCGCGGTCGACGGCGCGTCCCAACGTCGTGACGCACGGATCGCAGTTGCTGCCGCAGCACCAGCGCCACGAGGCGTCCTCGGCATCGAGGTGTCGGGCGACGAAGCTGGCGTAGCTCTCGTCGATGCCCTCGTGGGCACAGATCTCGGCCAGCTTCTGGCGGGCGTCGGCATCGAGGTCGAACAGGTCCATGGCGCGGAGGAGGGCTTGCGCGGGCTGCGCGCAACTGCGGCGCTGGCATGGGACAAGCCAGCTGTTCGGCAAGGCCGAACGGGCGAACATGGTAGCCCGAGTGGGTATCGTCGGTGCCATGGCGAACTCGTTCTCCCGCTGGTTCTGTGCGCTGCTGCTGCCCGCCGCGATGCTCGCGCAGGGCCCCCTGACCGTGACCGAGGCGCTCGCTCTGCGTCAGGTCGTCAACCCGCAGATGGGCGACGGATTCGTCGCCTTCCAGTTGGTGGTGCCGCGCCCGATCGAGGACGGCCCGGGTGGCAGCTACCTGCATGTCGGCGTGCACGAGAACGGCAAGGTGCGCATGCTCGTCGACGGCAAGCGCTCGGCCGGCTCGCTGGCGGTGCGGCCCGGCAAGCGGCAGGTGTCGTTCAAGGGACGCGCCGACGGCCGCACCCAGGTGCTGCTGATGGACCTCGACCGCGGCGACGTGTCGCTGTTCGCCAGCACGCCGTCGGTGGCGAGCTACCGCTGGCGGCCCGACGGCAACGCGATCGCGTTCACCGCACTGGACCCGATGCCCGAGCCGCGCGCGGCCGCGCAAGAACGGGGCTTCCGGCCGGTGGTCGTCGACGAGGACTGGCGCCATCTGTCGCTGTGGGTGCAAGAGCAGGGCGGCGAGCCGAAGCGGCTGACCGAGGGCGTGACCGTGTTCGACTTCCAGTGGTCGCCCGACGGCAAGCAACTCGCCTGCGCGATCGCGCCGCGCAACACCGTCGACGACAGCTACATGATGAAGCGCCTGCACCTGGTCGACGCAGCCAGCGGCGCGCGGCACAAGCTGGTCGACAATCCCGGCAAGCTCGGCGACTTCGCGTTCTCGTCGGACGGCGCGCGGTTGGCCTACGTGTCGGCCGCCGACCGCAACGATCCGCACGCGGGGTCGCTGTTCCTGGCCGACGTCGGCGACGGCGCGACGCGTCCGCTCAGCCACGGCTTCCTCGGCATGGTGCAGCACCTGCAGCCGATGCGCGGCGGCTTCCTGGTGCAGGAGAGCGTCGGCGTGCGCACGCGGCTGCGCGGCCTCGGGGACGACGGCAAGCACCTGTGGATCCACGAACCGAAGTCGCAGCAGCTGGCGATCAGCGGCATGAGCTCGCACGGCGGCCGGTTCGTCTACACGGCGAGCCACGCCAACCACCCGGCGGAGCTGTTCGCGCCGCTGCCCGACGACGACTCGGGCGAGGACCGCGCCGAGCGTTGGACCGACAGCAACGCGATCCTCGGCGACAAGCAGTTCGGCGAGCAGCGCGTCGTGCGCATCCGGACCCGCGACGGCGTCACCGTCGAGGGCATGCTGGTGCTGCCGATCGGCTACCGGGAGGGCCAGCGCTACCCGCTGGTGATCGTCGCGCACGGCGGTCCGGAGGCGCACCACAGCAATGGCTGGCTGACGACCTACTCCAACTGGGGCCACCTGCTGGCCGCGCGCGGCATGGTCGGGTGGTTTCCGAACTACCGGTCGTCGACCGGCTACGGGGTCGCGTTCTGCAAGCACGACCACGGCGACCCGATGGGCAAGGAGTTCGAGGACCACCTCGACGCGATCGAGCGCTTCGTCGCACAGGGGCTGGTCGACCGCGATCGCGTCGGGGTCGGCGGCGGCAGCTACGGCGGCTACACGGCGGCGTGGGCGGCGACGCGGCACAGCCCGCACTTCGCGGCGGCGGTCAGCTTCGTGCCGTTCGTCGACATCCGCACCAAGTGGATGACCAGCGACATCCCGATGGAGTTCTACTACGTGCACTACCAGGAGAAGTGGCCGTGGCAGCAGCCGGGGCTGCTGGCCGACCGCAGCCCGCTGAGCTGGGCGGATCGCTGCACGACACCGACGCTGCTGCTCGGCGGCACCAGCGATCCGCGCGTGCACCCGAGCCAGCCGTTCATGCTCTACCGCGCGATCAAGTTCGCGACCGACGCCAAGGTGCGCTACGTGCAGTACGAAGGCGAGGGCCACGGCAACCGCGTCAACGTCAACCGGATGGACTACTGCCTGCGCACGCTGCGCTGGTTCGAGCACTACCTGAAGGGCGACGGCGACCGGCGCAGCAAGCCGCGGCCGCCGATGGACGTTCCGTACCCGAAGTAGCGGGCGGCCGCCGGCCGGCTACTTGCCGCCGTCGGCTGCCTTCTTCTTGCCGCTCGCGGCCGCCACCGCGTCCTTGCCCGACAGCGCTTGCCCGACGAACGTCAGCGAGAGCGCGACGTTGTCGCGCATCTTCGGGCTGCTCCACGCGTGGCCGCCCTCCTCGACCGGGCGGAACACGAAGCGGTGGCCGTTCTTCCGCATCGCGGCGGCCAGGTTCCGGTTGGGCTCGAAGAAGCCGTAGTGGTCGTCGGTGCCGGCGTCGAAGTAGATCTGCAGGCCCTTCAGCTGTTGCGGCTTGCGGCGCGCGACCAGGCCCATCGGCATCTGCTCGGCCCACTTGTCGGGGTCGATCGGGTCCCCGAGCAGTTCGGCGAGGCCACCGCGCAGGTAGCGGTAGACGATGTTCTCCGCCGAGCCGGCGAGCTCGTCGGGGTGCGCCGGCAGGATCGCCGCCGAGTGCGTCGCGACCGCGCCGAACACGTCGGGGTGGCGCAGCGCGATCTTCATCGCGCCGAAGCCGCCGGCGCTGACGCCCATGATCGCGCGCTGCTTGCGGGTGTTGCCGAGCCGGTAGCGGCCTTCGAGGTGCCGGACCAGGTCCTCGACGATCAGGTCCTCGATGTCGCCGCCGGCCTCGCCGTTCATGTAGGTGGTGCGGCTGCGCCGGCCCGGCGCGCGGAACACCACCAGCGCCAGCTCGGGGATCTTGTCGGCCCCGCGCAGCCGGTCGAGCGTGCTGGCGCCGCCGCGGGTCTGGAAGTCGTCGGGGCCGCCGAAGCCGGGGCACCACAGGATCCACGGGAACTTGCGGTCCTTGTTCTTCTCGTGGTCGTGCTCCTTGGGCAGGTAGATCGAGTAGCGGACCTCGCCGCCGGCCGCGTGCTCGCTGTCGAACGTCCAGTTGTCGTAGTAGAAGTGCTCGAGCTTCGGCGGCTCGCTGCGGCGGCCGAACTGGGCGGAGAGGGGAGCGGCGCTGAGCGCGAGCGCGGCGGCGACGCCGACGGTGGGGAGGACGCGGTGCATCGGGAGCTTCGGGGCTGGATCCAACGGAGGCCTGGTCCTCCGAAGGCCGGAGCCAGCAACGGCTGGGGCCACCGGGGAACCAGCCGGAGCCTGACGCAACGCAGCGCCCGCAGAGCGCCCACGGATGTCCTGCGTTTGTCTGCCCTGCGTTGCCAGCTCTGCGTTGCCAGCTCAGAGTTGCCAGCCCTGCGTTGCCAGCCCCGCGTTCCTGGGGCGTGGCGCGGGCGCGGTGCCGCTACGACAGCGGCGGCAGCTGGCCGGCGCGCACATAGGCCTGCTCGTAGAGGAACAGGCCGGCCTGGCCGACGACCGCGCACAGCGCCAGCAGCGCCGCGTTGGGGGCGCCGGTCAGCACCAGCAGCATGCCGAGCAGGGCCGCGACGGTGGTCGTTCCCATGCCGAAGTGGAACGCCGACAGGCCCGAGCCCGGCCACGCCTTGATCGTCGGCAGCAGCGCCGCGGCCATCTTGGCGTTGTGGGTCTCGTGCTTGCCGTGGCGCTCGAGCAGGCCGAACAGCTGGTGCACGACGGCGAGCACCAGCACCGCGACGGCGAGCTTGGTGTCCGGCACGAACGGCAGCAGCACCGCGCCGCCGACCATCAGCGCCTGCACCAGCAGGTGCGGCAGCAGCAGCCGCGTGTTCTGCCACAGGTCGCGGCCCTCGCACTGCGCGAACAGGAACGCCGTGTAGGCGGCGGCCAGCGACGCGGCGATCAGGTTGGGCCAGCGCATCGCGTCGGCGACTTCGGTCATGCCGAGCACGCGCGCACCGAGGCTCGCGGTCGTCAGTCCGCCGAACGCCATCAGCACCCAGGCGCCCTTGACCAGCCAGCTCTTGGTCTGCGGCCGCAGCACGATCGACAGGAACTGCTTCGGCCGCTTGAGGTCGGCGACCAGCAGCACGTTGGTGACCGCGAGGAAGAACAGCGCCAGCAGCTCGGGCAGGTAGTCGCGCGCGAAGTCGCTGCCGATGCCGGTGGTCGCCAGGAACGGCGCCCACAGCGCCGCGCCGGCCGCGACGCCCTTGGTCAGCAGGTAGGCCGAGACCTTCCAGCCCCAGTGCACCTTGTGGTCGGCGTCGTAGGCGACGCGCGCGTCGCTGCGGACCAGCTTCTGCGCGTCGGCCGCGGGCAGCTCCGCCTTCGGGATCTTGCGATCGCTCCAGACGTACATGTCCTCTTCCTTCGCCGTGCCGGGCTGCAGGTTGGCCTCGTGCGCGCCGAGGTAGAAGACGTTGGGGCTGGTGCCCTGTTCGGGCCGGCGCACCTCGCTGCCGGAGACCTCCGACAGGATCTTGCTGACCGGGCTCTCGGGGTCGTGCAGGTCGCCGCTGATGATCGCGGTCTCCGGGCACACGACTTCACAGGCGGGCTTCAGGCCCTGCTCGACCCGGTGCGCACAGAAGTGGCACTTCTCGGCGCCGCCGGTGTCGGTGTTGAGGTAGAGCGCGTCGTAGGGGCACGCCTGCATGCACGCCTTGCAGCCGATGCAGACGTCCTTGTCGAGGTCGACGATGCCGTCGTCGCGCTTGTGCAGCGCCGTCACCGGGCAGATCGTGACGCACGGTGCGTTGGTGCACTGGTTGCAGCGCAGCACCGCAAAGTGCCGCTTCACCGCCGGGAACTCGCCGACCTCGGTGTACTTCACCCAGGTGCGGAAGTCGCCGACCGGCACTTCGTTTTCGGACTTGCAGGCCACGGTGCACGCGTGGCACCCGATGCAGCGACGTTGGTCGAGGACGAAACCGTATTGCATGACTGGGAGAGCGCCGGCCACCTTAACGATCGGCCCTGGCAGTGCGAGCGAACTCGCCCGGATCTGTCGCACGGTTGCAAGCCCTTGCCCGCGAAAGCGCTCCCGGATGGGGCCCGGGCCACCCTCGGACCCCGTGAAATTCTCGGGGCCGCTTGCGCCCGAGGCGATCATGCTGGATGGTTCGCGCGTCTGCGAAACCTCCGCGGGCCTGTTGGTCTGGCCAAACCTGCACGATCAGTCGGCTGTAGAGAAACTCGCGCTTTCCGTTCGAAGCTGCCCGGGGACTTCTCCCTTTGACCCCCGGCAAGCGCATGACTGAGCAAAGGGGGAAGAGATCGTGAGAACCCGATGGGTAAGAGACTGTACGTAGGCAACCTCTCCTTCCAGACCACGGAAGACGCGTTGCGCGACGCGTTCGGCGCCGATGGGCGCGAGGTCGCCGAGGTGAAGATCATGCTCGAGCGCGACACCGGCCGCAGCCGCGGCTTCGCGTTCGTCGAGATGGCCACCGATGAAGACGCGCAAGGCGCGATCGAGGCCATGGACGGCCACGAGCTGGACGGTCGCCCGCTGCGCGTCAACGAAGCGCAGCCGCGACAGGAGTTCGGCGGCGGCGGTGGCGGCGGTGGTCGCGGCGGCGGCGGTGGCGGTGGCTACCGCGGCGGCGGTGGCGGTGGCGGTGGCTACCGCGGCGGCGGCGGCGGCGGCGGCGGCGGCGGCGGCTACGGTGGCGGCGGCGGCGGTGGTCGTGGCGGCTACGGCGGTGGCGGCGGTGGTCGCGGCGGCGGTGGCCGTGGCGGCTACGGCGGCGATCGCGGTGGTCGTGGCGGCGGCGGCGGTGGCCGCGGTGGCTACGGCGGCGGACGTCGCGGTGGTGGTGGTGGCGGTGGCTACCACGACGACGGCGGCGACGAGTGGTAGTCGGCAGGTCGCGTCCGGCTCGCGGGCCGTGCACGTGATCCCGACCAGCTGAATGCGACGCGTCCCGGGGCACCGACTGCGTGCCCGCGCGGACGTTCGATGTCGTTGCGCACGCCCGCAGGTAGACTGCGCGGCGTGAGCGAACGTTCGTCCCGCATCGAATCGATCGACGCGCTGCGCGGCCTGGTGATGGTCGTGATGGTGCTCGATCACGCGCGACACTCGCTGACGTTGTTCGGCAACCCCGAGAACGTCGCCACGACCACGCCGCTGCTGTTCCTGACGCGGTGGGTGACGCACTTCTGCGCGCCGGTGTTCGTGTTCCTCGCCGGCACGTCGGCGTTCCTGTACGGCCGGCGACGCAGCCGCGGCGACGCGTCCCGCTTCCTGGTGACGCGCGGGCTGTGGCTGTTGGTGCTTGAGCTGACGGTGATCACGTTCGTCGTCATGCACGGCCTGCAGATCCTGTTCTGGCAGGTGATCGCGGCGATCGGCGTCTCCATGATCGCGCTGGCGGCGCTGCTGTGGTTGCCGCGCTGGGCGCTGGTCGTCGTCGGCGTCGCGCTGGTCGCCGGCCAGGACGCCTGCCGGGACTGGGGCGACGGCACCACCGGCGTGTGGGCCGACGCGTGGCGCCTGCTGCACGGCAGCTGGGCGCGGCCGACGTTCGGCATCGTGCAGAGTCCGATCGGGCCGATCCTGCCGGTCTACCCGGTGCTGCCGTGGATCGGCGTGATGGCCCTCGGCTACGCGACCGGCGGCCTGCTCGGCGGCGACGACCGCGATCGCCGCCGCCGCTGGCTGTCGCTGGGCGCGGCGCTGCTTTTGGCGTTCTTCGTCGTGCGCCTGCTCGACGGCTGGGGCAACGCGCGGCCGTTCTGGGCCCAGAGGGAGCAGGGTGCGGACTGGATCGCGCTGCTGGCGTGCGAGAAGTACCCGCCGTCGCTCGCCTATGCGCTGATGACGCTCGGACCGGCCATGCTGCTGCTGGCCTGGTTCGAACGCGCGCCGGGGCCGGTGCAGCGCTGGCTGCAGATGTTCGGGCGCGTGCCGATGTTCTTCTACATCGTGCACCATGCGCTGGTGCACGGTACCGCCGTGGCGATGTTCTGGCTGCGCGACGGCCAGGGAGTGCACCTGATCCAGGCCGAGCTGTCGTTCCTGGCGCCGGCGGGACTCGCCGACGTCGACTTCGAGCCGCTGCCGCAGGGCTTCCAGGGCTTCGGGCTCGGGGCCGCCTACCTGGTGACGGTGGCGTGCGTGCTGCTGCTGTGGCCGATGTGCCGGTGGTACGACCGCGTCAAGCAGCGAAGCCGTTCGGTCTGGCTGAGCTACCTGCAGGGCCACCTGCAGGCGGTTCGCTTGCGACCGTTGCAGCCTGCGACCGTAGCGTAGCGGCCTGCGACCGCTGCGGGTCGTGCTCCGCTACGGGTGCGGCCGGCTACTGGTTCGGGATGTTGCCGTGGTCGACCAGCAGCGTCAGGCCGATCCCCTGCGCCAGCAGCACGAACGCGCCGAGCAGCAGGATGCCGAGCACGACGCCGACGCCCGCGGGCACGAGTTCCTTGGGATCGACGGGGAGTTGCGGCTTGGAGTCACTCATTTGGGCAAGGAAGCTATCGGTTCGGGATATGGGAATCGCGAGCGAGCCGACGTTTTTTCATCGCGTCGTCGATCAGCCCTGGTAGCCCAGCATCTCGTCCAGCGTGCGCTGGCTGACCGCGTGGTAGCGCATCCGGGCGCGCTGGTAGATCCGCGTCGCACGGTCTTTGCCACCGTCGCTGTCCAGGATCGCCTGGTAGAGCGGCACCAGGAACTTGCGGCGGCCGACCGTCATCAAGAACAGGTCCATGCGCGCGTCGACGGCGTGGTAGCCGTTGCGGGTGGCGAGCGCCAGCCAGGCGCTCAGGATCTCGCTGTTGCCGCTGCGGGTGAACGCGAACGCTTCGTCGAGCGCCTCCAGCTGCGCGACGGTCGGGGTCTCGAGGGCGCCGAGGAAGCGCAGCCACTGCTGCGTGACCCAGCCTTCGGTGTCGAGCTCTTCTGCGGCGGTGCCCGCCGCGAACGCCTGCGCGGTCGCGTCCACGGCCGCGAAGCGCTCGCTGTCCGGGATCGGCGCGTCGCCGGGCAGGCCGCCGCTCTGCACCCACTGCGCGACGTCGACCTGCGCGGCCTTGTCGCTGTCGGTCGACAGCAGCCGGTCGTCGAGGAACGTCAAGAACGTCTGCGTGGTGACGCTCTTGAACTGGTGCTCGTCGAACCACTCGCGCAGGAACCGGTCCATGCGCTCGCGGCCGAACACCTGCTCGAGGCGGCGCAGGAACGCCGCGCCCTTGTCGTAGGCGACCGCAGTCATGCCGTCGTCGGGGTTGCGACCGGTCAGGTCGATGTGCAGCACCTGGTCGGGTTCGGGCAGCTCCTGCAGCTCCTTCTGCAGCCCCTGCATGCCGAGCGCGATCTCCATCGCGGCGCGGTCGCGGCCGTAGACGTGCTCCATGATCCGCTGCTCGAGGTAGACGGTGAAGCCCTCGTTGAGCCAGAAGTCGCGCCAGGTCGCGTTGGTGACCAGGTTGCCGGACCAGCTGTGCGCGAGTTCGTGCGCGATCAGCGCGACCAGCGACTTGTCGCCGGCCAGGATGGTCGGCGTCGCGAACGTCATGCACGGGTTCTCCATGCCGCCGAACGGGAAGCTCGGCGGCAGGAACAGCACGTCGTAGCGGCCCCAGCGGTACGGACCGAACAGCTCCTCGCAGGCGCGGACCATGCGTTCGAGGTCGTCGAGTTCGCGGGTGGCGGCGTCGACGACGCCGGGCTCGGCCCAGACCGCGCAGCGACCGCTGACCGGCCGCGCGCGCAGGTCGCCGCACGCCAGCGCGATCAGGTAGCTCGGCACCGGCCGCGTCATCGAGAACGTGGTGGTGGTGTCGACGCGCTTGCGGTAGTCGGCGCTCATCACCGTGCGCAGACCCTTGGGGGCCGTGATCCTCGCGTTCCACGTCACCCGCACGGCCGGCGAGTCCTGCAGCGGGATCCAGCTGCGGGTCAGGATCGCCTGGCCCTGCGTGAACAGGAACGGGTGCTCCTTGCCGTCGGTCTGTTCGGGCGACAGCCACTGCATCGCCTCGGCCGTCGGCGAGGTCGCGTACTGGATCTGCACCCGCTCGGTCCGTTCGCCGAGGTCGATGGTCAGCGCGCGGCCGAGCCACTGGTCGTCCGCGTCCGCCAGCCGGTAGCTGAGCGGCTCGCCGTCCTGGTCGAGCACCGCGCGGATCGACAGGCCGTCGGTGTCGACGACGAACGGCGCGGTGCGGTCGAAGCGCTGCAGGGTGTGCTCGACGAGGCCGGTCGCGACGTGCTGCTCGAAGTCGAGGTCCAGCACCAGGTCGAGGTGGGTCGAGCGGACCTCCGCCGGCCGGGCGAAGCTGTGCGAGTCGGGGGCCAACAGCCAGGGGTTCTCGGAGACGTCGATGCTGCTGCAGCCGGCCACGAGGGCGGGCAGCAGCAGGCAGGAGGCGGACAGCGGACGCGTGCGCATGCCGACGTTGTATCGGTCGCAGCTTCCTGAGACCAACGTCGGCGCCGCCTTGCGTGGTGCCAACTCCGTCGCAAGAATGCTTCGCGAGAAGCCATGTCATCCGAAAGCCAGATCCAACTCACCCTCCCCGATGGTTCCGTGCGCGAGTACGCGACGGGCACTACCGGGCTCCAGGTCGCCGAATCGATCGGCAAGGGGCTGGCCAAGGCCGCCGTCGGCATCGAGCTGGACGGCGAGGTGCAGAGCCTGCAGCTGCCGATCGACAGCTCGGCGGACATCAAGATCTTCACCCGCGACAGCAAGGAAGGCCTCGAGGTATTGCGCCACTCGGCGGCGCACGTGCTCGCCGACGCCGTCAAGCGGATCCGGCCCAAGGCCAAGCTGTGGAAGGGGCCGCCGGTCGACGATCCGCGCTACGGCTACTACTACGACATCGACTTCGGCGACGAGCCGATCACGGTCGACGACCTGCCCGAGCTCGAGAAGCTGATGCACGAGATCGTCAAGTCCGACGTGCCGTTCGAGCTGCGCGAGCTGCCGCGCGACCAGGCCAAGGCGCTGATGGAGGAGCACGGCGAGGACTACAAGCTGCTGACGATCGACAAGATCCCGGACGGCGAGCCGTTGACGTTCTACCACTCGGGCAACTTCGTCGACCTCTGCAAGGGGCCGCACGTGCCGTCGACCGGCAAGGTCGGCCAGGGCATCGCGGTGCTGGCGCTCGCCGGCGCCTACCTCGGCGACGACGCCGGCAACAAGATGCTGACCCGCATCTACGGCCACGCCTTCGCGGACAAGAAGGCGATGGAGGAGCACCGCAAGAACCTCGAGGAGGCGCAGAAGCGCGACCACCGTCGCCTCGGCGTCGACCTCGACCTGTTCAGCACGATGGGCGACCTCGGCGCGGGCCTGATCCTGTGGCACCCCAAGGGCGGCTTCGTGCGCCACAAGGTCGAGGAGTTCTGGCGCAACCAGCACATCGACGGCGGCTACGACATCGTCTACTCGCCGCACATCGCCAAGAGCGACCTGTGGGCGACCTCGGGCCACCTCGACTTCTACAAGGAGTCGATGTACTCCGGCATCGACATCGACGGCGCCGAGTACCTGCTCAAGCCGATGAACTGCCCGTTCCACGTGCAGATCTTCAAGTCCAAGCGCCGCAGCTACCGCGAGCTGCCGTTCCGCTGGGCGGAGCTCGGCACCGTCTACCGCTACGAGAACGCCGGCTCGCTGCACGGCCTGCTGCGCGTGCGCGGCTTCACCCAGGACGACGCGCACCTGTTCTTGCGCGAGGACCAGGTCGAGGACGAGATCACGCGCTGCCTGCACTTCGTCATCGACATGCTGCGCGCGTTCGGCTTCCACGACTACGAGATGAACCTGTCGACGCGGCCCGAGAAGAGCGTCGGCGAGGACGCCAGCTGGGAGAAGGCGACCGCGGCGCTGCGCGCGGCGCTCGAGTCGGTCGGCCTCGGCTACGAGATCGACGAGGGCGGTGGTGCGTTCTACGGCCCGAAGATCGACGTCAAGATCAAGGACAGCCTCGGCCGCACCTGGCAGTGCTCGACGATCCAGTGCGACTTCAACCTGCCCGAGCGCTTCGACATGACCTACATCGACCAGGACGGCCACAAGACCCGTCCGGTGATGGTCCACCGCGCGCTGCTCGGCTCGCTCGAGCGCTTCTTCGGCGTGCTGGTCGAGCACCACGGCGGCGCGTTCCCGGTCTGGCTGGCGCCGACGCAGGCGGCGGTGCTGTCGGTCGGCGAACGCCACGGCGACGCGGTCGAGGGGCTGGTCCGTTCGCTGAAGGAGCAGCGCTTCCGCGTCGAGGCGGACACCAGCGGCGAGAAGATCGGCGCCAAGATCCGCCACCACCTGTGGCAGGAGAAGGTCCCGCTGGTCGCCGTCGTCGGCGACCAGGAGGTCGACGCCGGCACCGTCGCGGTGCGCTCGCGCAAGGACGGCGACCTCGGCACGATGAAGGTCGAGGAGTTCGCTGCGCTGCTGCGCAAGCACGAGGAAGAGCGCACGTAGGGGCGTGGTCGGGGGCTCTCGGGAGCCTCCGGTTTCCGGAGAGATCCGAGTTTCCGGAGAGATCCGAGCCACCGCGCATTGTCGGCTCGTATGGCGGCTCGTATGAACCGGGCGAAGTGCCCGGTCTGCCTGTTCTCCAGACCTTTTCCCCCGAAGGACCCTCCATGCTCCGTACCGCCATCCTCGCCGCGGCCGCGCTCTCGTTCGTCAACGTCGCCTCGGCGCAGTGCGCCACGGTCACCGCGGCCAACAACGCCGGCGAGATCTCGATCGACCTCGACGGCTCGGACCCAATGCGCTTCGCGTTCGTCGTGCTCGGCGACACCCAGGGCACCACGCCGATCAACCTCGGCAACTTCGCTTCGTTCGACCTCGGCCTCGCCGCGCCGTTCGTGCCGGCGCCGCTCGGCCTGACCGACATGAACGGCGACGCGTCGCTGACGTTCACGCCGCCGACGACGGCCCCGGCCGGGACCTACTACGTGCAGGGTGTCACCGTCGGCTTCGACATCGTGCCCGGCACCGGCCTGAGCCTCGACGTGTGCGTCTCGGACGTCGCGTCGTTCGCGCTCTGATCGTTGCAGGCGATCCGCGGCCCTGCGAGCCGCCGATTCGGAAGGGGCCGGCGAACGATTCGCCGGCCTCCTTCGTACACCGTCCGCGCCATGAGGATCCGCGCCATCAGGACCTTGCTCCGCCCGGCCCTGCTCGGGCTGCTGTTGCTCGGCGCGTGTACGACCGCGCGCGACCACTCGCCCGAGATCCGCAAGCTCTACGGCGAGGCTGCCCGGCGACACGCGCGCAACCCGGTCGTGGTCGTGCACGGCATCCTCGGCGCGCGGCTCGAGCACCGCGACAGCCGCCAGACCGTGTGGGGCGCGTTCACGTCGGATGCCGCCGACCCCGCCAGCCGCGAGGGAGCGCGCCGTGTCGCGGTGCCGTTCGCGGACCTGTTGGCGACGCGGATGCCGGAGCTGGCGACGGCCGCGGTGTTCCCGACCGGGCCGCTCGAGGGCATCAACGTCGGCCTGGTGTTCGCGGTGATCAACGTCGGCGTCTATCGCGACATCCTGAAGACGCTCGGGGTCGGTGGCTATACCGACCCGGTCGCGTTCGATCCCGGCTCGCCCCCGTACGAACTCGACCACTTCACCTGCTTCACGTTCTTCTACGACTGGCGGCGCGACAACCGCGTCAACGCGGCCGAGCTCGGCCGCTTCCTGCAGGAGACGCGCAAGCGCATCGATCGCAGCGCCCGCCGGCGCATCGCGCAACTGCGTGAGGCGGCGACCGCGGACGGTCTGGAGGAGGCGCTGGAGCTCGAGCAGTGGCTCGCCGACGGCTATCGCTTCGACATCGTCGCGCATTCGATGGGCGGGCTGGTGACGCGCTACTTCCTGCGCTACGGCGACGCGCCGCTGCCGGCCGACGGTTCGCTGCCGGAGCTGACCTGGAAGGGCGCCGAGCAGATCGATCGCGTCGTGCTGGTCGGCACGCCGAGCCTCGGCTCGATGGATGCGCTGCAGAACCTGCTCGTGGGCTTCTCGCCGGGCCCGCCGCTGTTGCCGACCTACGCGCCGGCGATCCTCGGCACGATGACCGCGATCTACCAGCTGCTGCCGCGCGGCGACGGGCTGGTGCTCGACGAGCACGGCGCCCCGATGGACCTCGACCTGTTCGACGTCGACGTCTGGGACCGCAACGACTGGGGCTTGCTGGCGCCCGAGTCCGACCGCTACCTGCGCTGGTTCCTGCCCGAGGTCGACGACCGCGCCGAACGGCGACGGCTCGCCCGGCAGGCGCTGGCCAACGTGCTGGAACGCACCCGCCGCTTCCACGCGGCGATCGACCGGCCGGTGCCGGACTGTCCGGTCGACCTGCGGCTGTTCGCTGCCGACACCGAGCCGACGCTGGCGCGCGTGCGCATGGTGGCGCGCGGCGGCAAGCTGGTGCCGGAGTTCGACGGCGACGAGCTGATGGCGCCGGGCGACGCCACCGTCACCCGGCGCAGCGCGCTCGGGGACCTGAGCCCGGACCGGGCGGCGCGGATGTGGCTCGAGTCGACCGTGCCGTGGACCGGCGTGACGTTCCTGCCGGACGACCACATCGGCCTGACCCGCAACCCGATCTTCACCGACAACGTGCTGTTCTTCCTGCTGCAGCAGCCGCCGCGGCAGCGGTAGCGGCCCTCACAGGCCGAGCGGCAGCTCGCGCACGAGCGGGGCTGTGGCGACGACCAGCTGCTGCTCGGCCAGCGCGTTCCAGATCGAGCGCGCGTGCACGCGGTAGCGGCCGGGCGCGAGGCCCAGCGCCATCTCGAAGCAACCGCGGCTGGTGGTGGCGCCGAGGTGGTCGTCGAGCACGAGCTGGTCCCGGTGGTCGTAGATGCGCACGTGCAGCGGGCCGTTGATGACGAACGGGTTCTCGGCCAGAGGGAACGGGAACCGCAGCGTCACCGGCGTCGCCGAGCGGACGTCGACGTCGAGCCACTGCACGCCTGGCTCGAGATCGCGTTCGAGCAGGGTCGGCGCGATGCCGTGGCCGTAGACGAGCAGCTGCGAGCGGCCGGGCGGCAGTGGCCGCAGCGCGGCGACACCGCGGCTCGAGCTGCGCGCGGCGACGAACTTGTCGCCGACCAGGTTCTTCGCGACCACGCGCAGGCCGTGCGTGCTGCGCTTGCCGTCACCGACCAGCCGCACCGCGACCCGCGCGGCGCGCTGCAGCTGCACGGTGCCGAGGTCGAGCGGCGCGTTGGCATCGTCGACGTGCACCGGGATCGTGCGCGAGCCGAGCCCGGGGGCACCGACGACCAGCCAGTAGTCCCCGGCACCCAGCGGGCCGAACCTCGCGCGGCCGGCGGCGTCGGCGACGCAGGTCTGCGGCGCCTGGAAGCCGACCAGGCGCAGCTCGAACGTCGCGCGCCGCGCCGGTCGGCCGTCGGGCCGCAGCGCCTGGCAGCGCAGCGTCGCGGTGGTGGTCGCGTCGGGGTCGACGACGAGCTCGCACGGCGAGCCGGCACGCGCCGTGGCGACGGCCAGCGGCCAGGTCAGCGGGTTGGGCCACCAGCGCTCCGGCGGGTAGCAGCCGACCTGGTAGCGTTCGCCGGCCGCCAGTGCCAAGAGCTCGAACCGGCCGTCGGCGTCGCTGCGCGCAACCCGGCGTCGCAGCATCCGGTGGGCGGCGGTGCCGACCTCCGGCACCGCGATCAGGTGCCAGCCGGCGACCGCGTCGCCGCGCGGCGTGCGCAGCGTGCCGTGCACCCGTGCGGTGGCGGGCGCGCGCAGCTCGACGTCGAGGCGGTCGCCGTCGCGCGTGTCGACGTCGACGCCAGCGACGACGAACTGGCTCATCGGCGGGCCGAGCCGGCCGCTGCAGCTGCCGTGGATGCGCACCTGCAGCAGACCCCGCGGTGCTTCGGCGAGCGTGAACCGACCCTCGTGGTCGGTGCGCACGCGCTGCGCCAGCATCGGCCCGGTCGGTTCGTTGGTGCGGGCGCCGGCGATCGAGACCGCGACCTCGCGGCCCTGGAGCGGCGCGCCGCTGGCGTCGCGCGCCACCCCGGCGAGGCGCGCGGGCGCGCGCAGCTGCACGTGCACCTCGCGTGCGTCCTGCGAACGTTCCGTGGTGCTCGCCGCGAAGCCGCGGCCCTGCACCAGCACCGCTGCATGGCGCGGGCCCGGACCCGGCAGCGAACAGCGGCCCAGCGCGTCGGTGCGCGCCAGCTGCGGCACGTAGAAGTCGGTGTCCTGGCTCTTGGGCACCAGCGCGACCAGCGCGCCGGCGACCGGCCGATCGCCTTCGTCGGTCACGTGCACGGCGACCGGCGGGACCGGCGGTTCGAGCTCGAGGTGCAGTTCGCGGTCGGCCGCGAGCCGGTGGCAGTGCGACTGCGCGAACTGCACGTGCCGCGCGAACACGCGCCCCTGCGCCAGCGGGAACCACGCGTCGTACTGGCCGGTCGCGTCGGTGGTCGCCAGCACGGCCGGCAGGTCGCCGCGGCCCGACGTCTCGCTGACCATCACCAGCGCCCCCGGCACCGGTCGGCCGGCCGGGTCGGTGACGTACCCGCGGTGGCGGTGCCGTCGCGGCAGCTGCAGCGTGAACCGCTGGTCGTCGCCTCGCATCTGCAGCTGGGCCTTCGGGATCGCGCCGGCGATGGCCAGCTCGAAGCGGCCGCGCGGCAGCCCGTCGAAGCGCACCAAACCGGCGTCGTCGGTGGTGGCGCGGCGCGTCGTCGCCGCCAGTGCGCGCAGCTGGAACGGCCGGCCGTCGTCCGCGACGCACAGGATCTCGAGGCCGCGGTGCGGCACCCCGTCGGGGTCGAGCACGTGCACGGCGAGGGCGTGGCCCGGCCGGGATCGAAGCCGCGGGGCGTCGGTCTCGGCCGCCGGCTGGTCGAGCAGCGGGCGAACGCTGCGGACCGCTGGGTTGTGCTGGGGGGCAGCGGCTACGGCCGTCGGCGGCTGCGTGTGGCGGTCCTCGCGCCACCAGAGCATCGTCGCGAGCACCGCCGCGACCACCAGCACCGTCACCAGCGCCGGCCGCAGCGCACCGCCGTGGGCGAGCGGTTCGGCCGCGATCGGGTCGTCGTCGAAGCGGCTCGCGTCGGCGTCGTGCCCGACGAACTGGGCGGCCTCGGCGGCGCGCTCGGCGAGCTGCGCCGGGCTCATCCGCAGCACCAGCGCGGTCGCCAGGCCGATCGGCAGCGCGGTGCGCAGCTGCTCGATCGCGCGCGCCATCTGCTTGCGCACGGTCGCCGGCTTCTGCTGCAGCTGGGCGCCGATCTGCTGGCTGTTGAGGCCGCGCTCGAGGTGCAGCTGCAGCACCGAACGGTACGGCTCCTGCAGCGCAGCGATGCTGTCGCGCAGCGCGCGTTCGAGTTCGGACTGCAGCGCGGCGTCGACCGGCGTCGTCGCTGCGGTCGGCGGCGCGGGTTCGGGCGCGCGTCGGCCCTCGGTGCGGCGCAGCATGCGCGCGTGGTTGGTCAGGATGCCGCACAGCCAGCTCATCACGCGGTGGCCGGGCCGGTAGGTCTCGGCGCGCGCGATCGCGCTGAGGAAGGTCGCCTGCACCAGGTCCTCGGCGTCGGTCGGCCGCGGCGCGAGGAACACCGCGAGGCGCAGCAGTTCGTCGACGCGGCGACGGAACAGCGTCGCCAGCGCGTCGACGTCGCGCTGCTTGCGGAACGTCGCGAACAGGTCTTCGTCGCTCGGCGTGGGCATGGCTCGGACAGCGGGGCAGTCGCGACGCTAGCGGTGCGCGCGTGCAGCACAACCCCCGCGTTCGACGTCGAAACGGCCGGTTGCGTGCCGTCGTTTTTTCTTTCGTGTTTCGCGTCACAGCGCCGTGGGCTCGTGCATAGACCGGGCGCGACGGTCGTCCCTGCCCGCGTCTGCGACTGCGGCCATCGCTCCGTCTCGTCACTCCTCTCGTCACCCCCATGCACCGAACCTGCGTTTGCACGGCGGCCGCGGCCGCGTTCCTGTCCCTGTCGGTCGTCGCCCAGGCGGGCAACGAAGTCGTGTTCGTCGGTAGCTCGACCAGCGGCAGCGCCGACCAGCACGTGTTCTGCGAATCGGCGACCGGCACCGTGCTGGCGGCGACTGGCGTCAGCTACACCGACAACGTCACCGACGCGGTCTGGGCGCACAGCGGCCGTCGTCTCTACGTCGGCCAGTCGCTGATGAACCAGGTGGCGCAGGCGGAGTGGGACGGCAGCAGCGCGACCTGGTCGACGTTCTACAGCGCGCCCGGCGCGTGCTACGGCGTCGAGATGGACGCCAACCGCGACATCCTGTGGACGCTGACCGGCGGCTCCGGATCGACGCGCGAACTGGTCGGCCTCGACGCCGCGCTCGGCAGCCCGACCTACGGCCAGGTGGTGGCCCAGACCACGTCGCTGAGCGGCGCCTCGCGCGAGCGCTGGGCGCTGTCGTGGAGCGGCGACCTCGCCGCGGTGCCGCAGGTGTTCCTGCAGAGCGGCACGCTCGACCTGGTCGACCTGCAGCCGGGCAGCGCCAGCTACCTGCAGGTGATCGCGTCGCTGGCTGTGCCCGGCACGGTCGGCCAGGGCTTCACGTTCGCGACCGACTGCAAGGTCTCGATCGACGACCGCTACGTCTACCTGCTGTGGGCCGGCATCGGCTCGGCCTCGGGGCTCGGCGTCTACGACCTGGTCACGCAGACGTGGCTCGACTTCTCGACGGCGCTCGGGCACCAGGACTTCGCGCTGACGCTCGGCGTGCCCAACACGATGGACCTGTCGCTCGATCGTTCGTTCGCGGTCGTCAGCGGCCAGGCCGGCGCCGGCTGGGCGGGCCGCATCGACTTCGACTACGCCAACCCAGAGAACACGACGTTCACGCAGTACCTCGGGCTGACGATCCCGGATGCCAACGGCATCTCGCTGTCGCCCGACGACACCCGCGCGGCGGTGACCTCGACGCAGACGTTCTTGAGCACGCCGAGCGAACTGACGGTGTTCGACGTCGTCTCGGGAGGCGTGCTGCAGACGGTCACGCTGGCGGCGATGTGGAACGTCTACACGACCGCCTGGCAGGATGCCTCGCCGATCGCCACCTACGCGCCGTTCGGGGTCGGCTGCAGCGGCTCGCTCGGGGTGCCGGCGCTGGCCGCGCAGGCCGGCAGCCGGCCGGCGCTCGGCGCGACCTTCTCGCTGACGATCGACAACCTGCCGTTCAGCTCCGCGCTGGTCGCGACCGGCCTGTCCAACACCCAGACCGGTGGCGGCCTGCCGCTGCCGCTCGACCTGACGGTGCTCGGCATGACCGGCTGCACCCAGTACGTCGACGCGCTGGTGCTCGACTTCGTCGTCGGCGCCGCCAACCAGGCGGACTGGAGCTGGGCGATCCCGAACCAGCCCGACCTGTTCGGCGCGACGTTCTTCAACCAGGCGTTTGCGTTCGATCCGGCGGCCAACGGCTTCGGTTGGACCGCCAGCAACGCCGGCGGCGGCGCGTTGGGCTTCTGAGCCCGCAACCGGCGCGGCAGCCGGCGGCCAGCGGCGTGGGGGGGTGGCCGCACGCCCGACCGCACGATTCCGGCCGGCGGCCGAAGGGCGGGAGCCGCGCCCCGAATCCTCAATCCGGGGCCCCGCCGAGGCCGATACGCCGTTGCGGTGGGGCGGGAAGGCACCTAACCTACTCCGGTCTCGGTCCCTGGCGCCCCTGCGCTGCCGAGGCACCCACATCCAACAACCAAGGAGAATCCCTATCCAACTGCAGCACCTGAAGAGGCCTCATGCCCAGGCCTGATCCGCGACGCCGTCCACCCCAGGACCGTGGCCCGCGGATCAACCACCAGATCCGAATCCGGCAGATCCGCGTCATCGACGAGGAGAACCAGCAGCTCGGCGTCCTCGAGACGGCCGACGCGTTGGCACTGGCCGTGCGCAAGGGTCTCGACCTCGTGGAGATTGCCCCGAACCAGCGGCCCCCCGTGTGCCGCATCATGGACTACGGCAAGTTCAAGTACGAGGAGAAGAAGAAGGAGCAAGCCAGCCGCCGCAAGCAGCACCAGGTCCAGGTCAAGGAGCTGCGCGTGCGTCCAGGCACCGGCGAGCACGACCTGCAGACCAAGGTCAAGCGCGCTCGCGAGTTCCTCGAGGACGGCGACAAGGTCCTGGTCTGTTGCCTGTTCCGCGGCCGCCAGATGGCGCACAAGGACGTCGGCGAACAGGTCATCATGGAGGTCGTCAAGCACCTCTCGGACGTCGCGAAGATCGAAGCACCGGTGCGCCAGGAAGGGCGCCGCATGGTGCTGATGCTGGCCAAGAAGTAGCGCGCCCCAGATCGGCTGCCATTCTCAGGCGCTGCCATTCTGAGCCGCTGTCTTTCTGAGCGGCTGCCCCTCTGAGCCGCTGCCCCCCGGAGTGCGCGTCACTCCGGGCCCGCCACCGCGACCGGCACGCGTTCCCGCGCAATCTGCGGGACCGGTGCGCTTTCCTCGGGGTGGTGCTCCAGTCCGCCTGCGCGGGGCGTTAGCCTCGCTGCCGCAGAACCCGTTCATGCAAGCACCCGATTTCGAAGAAGTGTTCGGCCTCAACGCGGCGTACGCGGAGAAGGTCTACGGCGACTACCTCGATGCGCCCGACTCGGTCCCGGCCGAATGGCGCAACTGGTTCGACACCGAGCTGCCACCCGAGCAGCGCGCGGTGGCCAAGCCGAAGCCGGCGCCGACGCCGGTCGCGACGACCACGTCCGACGGCGACGAGCTGAAGGCGCTGACCGGCGTCGCCGGCAAGATCGTCAAGAACATGGCCGAGAGCCTGAGCGTGCCGACCGCGACGTCGACGCGCGAGGTCGGCGTCAAGGTGCTCGAGGAGAACCGCCACTCGATCAACCGGCACCAGCTCGGCCAGTACATGCCGAAGGTCAGCTTCACGCACCTGATCGGCTGGGCGATGGTGCAGTCGATCCTGCGGGTGCCGTCGATGGCCGCGCAGTACGTCGACCAGGACGGCAAGCCGTTCCGTCGCGTCGGCAAGTCGCTGAACGTCGGCATCGCGGTCGACCTGCCCGGCAAGGACGGCCGCCGCAGCTTGGTCGTGCCCAACATCAAGGACTGCGCCAACCTCGACTTCGCCGGGTTCTTCCAGGCGTTCAACGACCAGATCGCCAAGTCGCGCAACGGCAAGCTGACGCCGGACGACTTCGCCGACACGACCTGCACGCTGACCAACCCCGGCACCATCGGCACGGTCAGCTCGCTGCCGCGCCTGATGACCGGCCAGAGCTTCATCATGGCCACCGGCGCGATCACCGTGCCGGGCGCGTTCCAGGGGGCGGCGCACGAGACGCTGACCGAGCTCGGCGTGTCGCGCGTCATGACGCTGACCAGCACCTACGACCACCGCGTCATCCAGGGCGCCGAGTCGGGCCAGTTCCTCGACTGGATGCACAAGCTGCTGCTCGGCGACGAGAACTTCTACGACGACATCTTCCGCTCGATGAATGTGCCGTACCAGCCGGTGCGCAACAGCGTCGACCGCCGGCCGCCGCTCGGCTCCAGCCTGCGCGAGGCCGAGAACCTCGAGCGCGCCGCTGGCGTGATGACCTACATCCGCAGCTACCGGGTGCGCGGCCACGTGCTCGCCAACCTGGATCCGCTGACCCACCAGCCGAAGAACCTGCCCGAACTCGACATGGCCAGCTACGGCCTGACGATCTGGGACAAGGAGCGCACGTTCTACAGCGACGGCGTCACGCCCAAGCCGTTCGCGAAGCTGCGCGAGATCCAGGAGACGCTGCACCTGACGTACTGTCGCAACGTCGGGGTCGAGTTCATGCACATCGCCGACCAGGAGCAGCGCCACTGGCTGCGCGAACGCATGGAGGCGAACCGCAACGAGGAGGAGCTCGGTGCGGACGCGCAGCTGCGCATCCTCGACAAGCTGGTCGAAGCAGAGGCGTTCGAGCAATTCCTGCACACCCGCTTCGTCGGCCACAAGAGGTTCTCGCTCGAAGGCGGCGAGACGCTGGTGCCGACGATCGACGCGCTGCTCGAGAAGGCCGCCGACCTCGGGGTTTGCCGCGCCGTCATCGGCATGGCGCACCGCGGCCGCCTCAACGTGCTCGCGCACGTGATGAAGAAGCCGCTGACCAAGATCTTCGGCGAGTTCGAAGGCTGGCTCGACCCGTCGATGACGCAGGGCTCGGGCGACGTGAAGTACCACCTCGGCGAAGCCGGTGAGCACACCACGATGTCGGGCAAGAAGGTCGCGCTCGAGCTGGCCTGCAACCCGAGCCACCTCGAGGCGGTCGATCCGGTCGTCGAGGGCATGGCGCGCGCGCGCCAGGACCAGCTCGGCGACAAGCCCGCCCACGAGGTCTGGGACGACGTGCTGCCGATCCTGGTGCACGGCGACGCCGCGTTCGCCGGCCAAGGGGTGGTGTTCGAGACGCTGCAGATGTCGCAGCTGCACGGCTACCGCACCGGCGGCACGATCCACATCGTCGTCAACAACCAGATCGGCTACACGACGTCGCCGAAGGACTCGCGCAGCACGCCGTTCTGCACCGACGTCGCCAAGGCGATCCAGGTGCCGATCTTCCACGTCAACGGCGACGACCCGCTGGCCGCGGCGCGCATGATCCGGCTGGCGATGGAGTACCGCGCGACGTTCCACACCGACGTCGTGCTCGACATCGTCTGCTACCGCCGCCACGGCCACAACGAGGGCGACGAGCCGAGCTACACCCAGCCGCTGCTCTACGCCGCGATCGAGGCGCACCCGACCGTGCGCACGATCTACCAGGACTACCTGGTGCGCAAGAAGGTGCTGACGCGCGACGACGTCGCGACCTATGACGACAAGATGCAGGCGCGCCTGAAGGAGTCGCTCGACTCGGTGCGCTCGTCGGAGGCGCCGGAGGTGACGCTCGGCGAGCCGGTCGCCGAACAGGAGTGGACGCCGCCCGAGGCGCGGCCGAGCGCCGAGCAGCTGACCGGCTGGAACGACCGGCTGCTCGACTGGCCGTCGTCGTTCACGCCGCACCCCAAGGTCAAGGGCGTGCTCGGCCGCCGCGCCGACATGGTCGCCGGCAAGCAGCCGATCGACTTCGCCACCGGCGAGGCGCTGGCGTTCGCGAGCCTGGTCACCGACGGCGTGCCGGTGCGGCTCGCCGGCCAGGACTCCGGCCGCGGCACATTCAGCCAGCGCCACGCGGCGCTCTACGACGCCGAGACCGCCGAGCGCTACGTGCCGCTCAACCACATGCAGGACGAGCAGGCGACGTTCTTCGTGGTCGACTCACTGCTCAGCGAAGAGGCCGCGCTCGGCTTCGAGTACGGCTACAGCGTCGTCACGCAGACCGGGCTGTCGCTGTGGGAGGCACAGTTCGGCGACTTCGTCAACGGCGCGCAGATCCAGATCGACCAGTTCCTCGCCGCCGGCGAGGCGAAGTGGCGGCAGCAGTCGTCGGTCGGCCTGCTGCTGCCGCACGGCTACGACGGCCAGGGCCCGGAGCACAGCTCGGCGCGCCTCGAGCGCTTCCTGCAGCTGTGTGCCGAGAACAACATGCGGGTCGCGATGCCGTCGTGCTCGGCCAGCTACTACCACCTGCTGCGCGCGCAGGCGCTCGACCCGGTCAAGAAGCCGCTGGTCGTGATGACGACCAAGAGCCTGCTGCGCCAGAAGGACGCCGGCTCGTCGCTGGCCGAGTTCACCGAGCACGGCTTCCGCGCGGTGCTCGACGACGAGGCGATCGAGGAGCCGGCCAAGGTCACGCGCGTCGTGGTCTGCTCCGGCAAAGTCTACTACGACCTGAAGGCCGAACGAGGCGACGACCGCACCGTCGCGCTGGTGCGCACCGAACTGCTCTACCCGTGGCCGGCGTCCGCGCTCGCCGCGCTGCAGAAGCGCTACCGCAAGGCCGAGTTCGTCTGGTGCCAGGAAGAGCCGGAGAACATGGGCTCGTGGCAGTTCGTGCGCGACCGCTTCGACTGGGACGGCAAGGCGACCCGCAAGGCCGCCGCCAGTCCGGCGACCGGCTCGCTGCAGCGCCACAAGGCCGAGCAGGCCGCCGTCGTCGCCAACGCCCTCCGCAAGTCCTGATGCGCGCCTTCGCCCTCGTCGTCTTGTCCCTGTTCGCGGCGTGCGCCGCCGGCCCGTCGGTCGGCGACGTCACCGTCGAACTGACCGCCGCGACCCAGCGCTTCCTCGCCGGCCTGACCGACGCGCAGCGCGAAGCCGCGCAGCGTGCGATCACCGACGCGGAGGCGACCAGCTGGCACTTCGTGCCGGGCCGCTACGCCGGCGTCGAGATGGGGGCGCTCGATCGCGAACAGCGGCACGCCGCGCACGACGTGCTGCGCACGATGCTCAGCGCGAGCGGCTTCGCCAAGTCGATGGCGATCGCCGATCTGGAGAAGGTGCTGTTCGAGATGGAGTCGAAGCCGGACAAGCCGGCGTCGCACCGCGATCCCGGTCGCTACGCGATGCTGGTCTGCGGCGACCCCGGCGCAGGGGACTTCGCGGTGCGCTTCCAGGGTCATCACCTGTCGCTGCGCATGATGGTGGTCGACGGCGTGCTGGTGGCGCACACCCCGCACTTCCTCGGCACCAACCCGCACCGGGTTCCGGAGCAGTGGGCGCGCACCGCGCCGCTCGGCCGCGAGGAGGACCTGGCGCGCGAACTGATGGCGCTGTTCACGCCGGAGCAGCAGCGCGTCGCGATCTACGACGCCAAGGCGCCGGCCGACGTGCTGCTCGGGCCCGGCAAGGCGCCGACCGCGCTCGGCGAACGCCGCGGCCTCGCCTGGCGCGAGATGCGCGACGACCAGCGCCAGAAGCTGTGGGAACTGCTCGAGCTACACGCCAACGTGCTGCGCGGCCCGATCGCGCGGCAGGAGCTCGAGCGCATCCGCAGCCGCGATCTGGCCAGGCTGACGTTCGCGTGGGCGGGCTCGCTCGAGCGCGGCGCCGGCCACTACTACCGCATCCACGGCGCGCGCTTCGCCATCGAGTACGACTGCACCCAGAACGGCGCCAACCACGTGCACGTCTGCTGGCGCGACTTCGACCGCGACATGGGCGGCGACGTGCTGCGCCGGCACCTCGAGCACGAGCACGGCAACGGATCGTCTCGCGCGCGAAGAACCGCCGCCGGGCCGTCGCGGCGGCGCGCCGGATCGGGGAGAATCGCGATCGGGCCTGACTGACGGCGTTCGCGCTCCGTAGAGGTCGGGCAACCCCGAGGTGCCCCATGACCATCCTGCGCAGCGTCGTCGTCCTGCTCGTCCTGGCCCAGACCGCAGCCGCCCAGCAGCCGCTGTGGCCGGCCTTCCGCGGCCCGCACGGCGACGGCGTCGCGCGCGCCGACAAACCGCCGACCAGCTGGAGCGACGACGAGAACGTCGCCTGGAAGCTCGACCTGCCGGGCGCCGGTGCGTCGAGCCCGATCGTCGTCGGTGACCGGGTGCTGTTGACCTGCTACACCGGCTACGGCAAGTACGAGGACGACGGTGGCGAGCCGGGCAAGCTCGAGCAGCACCTGGTCTGCGTCGATCGCGCCACCGGCGCGCGGCGCTGGCAGAGCACGATCCCGGGTGCGTTGCCGAAGGAGGCGCGCCAGATGCAGATCAACGAGCACGGCTTCGCGACGCCGACGCCGGTCTCCGACGGCGAACGCGTCTGGGTCTACTTCGGCCACGCCGGCGTCTGCGCGTTCGACCTGGACGGCAAGAAGCTCTGGCAGGAGGGCCTCGGCAAGCCGACCGAAGGGGCGCCTGGTCCGACCAACAGCGTCGAGCGCGAGGGCCAGACGCTGTCGCTGCGGTGGGGGTCGGCGGCGAGCCCGCTGCTGCACGGCGGCATGGTGATCGTCAACGCGTCGGAGCAGAGCAACTCGATCCGGGCGCTCGACCAGCGGACCGGCAAGCTGGTCTGGAAGCGCGAGTCGGCCAACCTCGAGGGCTCGGCGGTGTCGCCGATGCTCGCCGGCAGCGGCGCCGCGCAGGTGGTCGTGATCGTGCTCGGCGGTGAGGTCTGGGGCCTGGAGCCGAAGACCGGCGCGCTGCGCTGGCAGGTCGAGACCGGCACGCGCGGCGGCATGGCGCCGAGCCCGATCAGCGACGGCGAGCACGTGTTCGCGTTCGGCGGCGGCGGCAAGGGCTTCGCGATCGCACTTCTGCCGGACGCCGAGCAGCGCGTCGTCTGGCAGGGCGAGAACGTCGACATCCCGTCGCCGGTGCTGCACGACGGCCGGCTGCTGCTGGTCGACCAGATGGGCAAGGCCAAGTGCCTGCGCGCCGCCGACGGCGAGAAGCTGTTCGGCGGCCGGCTGCCGGGGCGGACCGGTGGCGTCTACGCGCCGCCGGTGTTCGCCAACGGGCATCTCTACGTGGTCAGCCGCGAGCGCGGCGTGTTCGTCTACCGCGTCGGCGAGCACGCCTTCGAGCTGGTCTCGCGCAACGAACTGACCGAAGAGGATCCGCAGTTCCACGCTTCGCCGGCGGTCGCGGGGGACGCGCTGTTCCTGCGATCCGACCGCAGGCTCTACTGCATCGCGAAGTCGAGCTGAACTGCGGCACCGTCCGGTCGCTCGGAGCGCGTGGGCCGCACGGTGCCCGGGCACGCGAGCATCGTGACGCGCCACGGTCTCGACCATCGCGCCCAGGGCCGGTGGCGCTACGCTGGTAGCCGCACGCCTGACCAACCTCACCCAGTCCGGGAGTTGTCGTGAAGATCGAAGTGAACGGAACCGTTCGGGACCTCGGGGACATCGACCCCAACACCCCGCTTCTCTGGGCCCTGCGCGACGAGCTGGGCCTGACCGGCACCAAGTTCGGCTGCGGCCGTGGCCAGTGTGGCGCCTGCACGGTGCACCTGGGCGGCGCCGCCATCCGTTCGTGCATGATGAGCGTGCAGGCGGTGTCGGCGGTCGCCCAGCCGATCACGACGATCGAAGGCCTGTCCGAGAACGGGGACCACGCCGTGCAGAAGGCGTGGCGCGAGGAGTGCGTGCCGCAGTGTGGCTACTGCCAGTCGGGCCAGATGATGTCGGCCTGCGCGATGCTCGCCAACAACCCGAAGCCGAGCGACGACGACATCGACGAGGCGATGTCGGGCAACATCTGCCGCTGCGGCACCTACCCGCGCATCCGCAAGGCCATCCACCGCGCCGCCGGCCAGGGGGGTGGCAAGTGACCACGTTCGAACAGGCTTCGTTCGACCGACGCAGCATGCTGCGCGGTCTGCTCGCCGGAGGGGCGCTGGTGGTCGGTGCGCGCGTCGCTCCCGCTGGCGTGATGACGGCGCTCGGCGTCGACGAGCCGCTGCAGCCGTCGCTGTGGCTGGCGATCGAACCGTCGGGCGCGGTCAAGATCTGGGCGCACCGCTCGGAGATGGGCACCGGCATCCGCACCAGCCTGCCGATGGTGGTCGCCGACGAACTCGGCTGCGACTGGGACCGCGTGACGCTGGTGCAGGCGCTCGGCGACGCTGCCTACGGCTCGCAGAACACCGACGGCTCGCGCAGCGTGCGGCGCTTCTACGACGTGATGCGGCGCGCGGGGGCCGCCGGCAGGTTGCTGCTCGAGCGCGCCGCGGCCAAGACCTGGGGCGTCGAGGCGAAGGCGTGCCACGCCAAGGGCCACCACGTGCACGGCCCGGACGGCAAGCAGCTGGCGTTCGGCGAGCTGGTCGCGACCGCGCGCGGCCTTTCCGTGCCCAAGGACGAAGAGCTGCGCTTCCGCGAGCCGTCGGAGCGCCGCTACGTCGGCAAGGAGGAGGTGCGCTTCTACGACCTCGACGACGTGGTCGTCGGCAAGGCCACCTACGGCGCCGACGTGCGCCGCGACGGCATGGTGTTCGCCTCGATCGCGCGCTCGCCGGTGCTCGGGGGCAAGCTGCAGGGCTTCGACGCCGCCGCCGCCAAGAAGGTGGCGGGCGTGCTCGACGTGGTCGAGATCCCGGCCTGGCGCGGGGCGCCCGGCTTCCAGGCGCTGGGCGGCGTCGCCGTGATCGCGAAGAACACGTTCGCCGCCAACCAGGGCCGCGCCGCGGTGCAGGCGAGGTGGGACGGCGGCGACGGCGCGACCTTCGGCACCGAGGCGTTCTACGCCGGTCTGAAGGCCAACGTGGCCGCGCCCGGCACGGTCGTGCGCGAGTCGGGCGACGTCGACAAGGCGATGGCCGCCGCGGCCGACACGCACCGGGCCGTCTACTCGGTGCCGTTCCTGTCGCACGCGCAGATGGAACCGCTGGCCGCCGTCGCGGAGTTCGTCGACGGAACGTGCCGCTGCTGGGCGCCGACCCAGAACCCGCAGGCGGTGCAGGGCGCGGTCGCCCAGGCGCTGCAGATCGAGCCGAAGCAGGTCGAGGTGCACGTCACGCTGCTCGGCGGCGGCTTCGGCCGCAAGTCGAAGCCCGACTTCGTGGTCGAGGCCGCGATGCTGGCGCGGCAGCTCGGCAAGCCGGTGCGCGTGCAGTGGACGCGTGAGGACGACATGCGGTTCGACTACTTCCACTCGGCCGCAGCCGTGTCGCTGGAGGCGGGTCTCGGCGCCGACGGCAGGCCGACCGCGTGGCGGGGGCGCTCGTCGTTCCCGCCGATCGGCACGACCTTCAACCCGAGTCCGCAGGCCGACCAGCCGTCGGCGGGGGAGCTGCACCTCGGCTTCACCGACATGCCGCACCAGATCGCCAACGTGCGGCTCGAGGCCGCGCCGGCGCGCGCCAACACGCGCATCGGCTGGATGCGTTCGGTGCACCACGTGCAGCACGCGTTCGCCGAGTGCTCGTTCGTCGACGAACTGGCGGCGAAGGCGGGCAAGGACCGCATCGCGTTCTTGAAGGAGCTGATCGGCGAGCCGCGGCACGTCGACCTGAGCGGCGTCGAGTACCCCAACCAGGGCGAGCCGCTCGAGCGCTATCCGATCGATACCGGCCGCCTGCTGGGCGTGCTCGAGCACGTCGCGAAGCAGGCCGACTGGAACGGCCGCAAGGACCTGCCCAAGGGCCGTGGCCTCGGCGTCGCGGTGCACCGCAGCTTCCTCGGCTACGTCGCCGTGATCGTCGAGGTCGACGTCGACAAGGAGGGCGTCGTGCGCATCCCTCGCCTCGACATCGGCATCGACGCCGGCACGCTGGTCAACCCCGACCGCGTGCGGGCACAGCTCGAAGGGGCGGCCGCGTTCGGCATCGGCATCGCGATGCTCGGGGAGATCACGTTTGCCGACGGTGCCGTCGAGCAGTCGAACTTCCACGACTTCATGGTGCCGCGCATGCAGGAGTCGGCGCGCGACGTGCGCACCTACCTGCTGCCGAACGACGCGCCGCCGTCGGGTGTCGGGGAGACCGGCACGCCGCCGGTCGCGCCGGCCGTCTGCAACGCGATCTTCGCGGCCACCGGCAAGCGCATCCGCGACCTGCCGGTCAAGAACCACGACCTGAGCTGGAGCTAGCGGGCAAAGCCCCGTCCGCACGCGTAGACGCCGCTTCCGCGATCACGGTCGGCAGCGCGTCCACTACATGGACGCGCTCCTAGGGGCGCGCGGCTGGTCGGCGCGCGACCTAGGCGGTCACTTCGCCGGCGAACGCGACGGCGGCGTCCATCGCGTTCGCCAGGTTGCCCTGCATCGTGAAGCCGCTCTTCTTGCGCGGCTTCAGCGAGTGGTCGCCGTCGTCGATCCAGCGGAGCCGGATCTGCGCCGACAGGTCGTAGCCATCGACCTCGTCCCGCGTGCCGAACGGGTCCCGTTCGCCCTGCACGATCAACGTCGGCGTACGCATCGTCTCCAGGTGCGCGGTGCGCAGGTTGTCGGGCTTGCCCGGCGGATGGAACGGGTAGCCGAACGCGACCACCCCGGCGCACGGCACGTCGTCGGCGAGCATCGTCGCCGCCCGTCCGCCCATCGACTTGCCGGCGAGGATCACCGGGCCCTGCTGGGCGTCGAAGACCTCGCGGTAGCAGGCCAGCAGCTTCGGCATGCGGTCGGGGCCCGGCCGGCGACCCTCGCGGCGCGCATGCATGTACGAGAACTCGAACCGCACCACCCGCAGGCCGCGTTCGGCGAGCCCGCGCGCGACCGTGGCCATCCACTCGTGGTCCATGCCCGCACCGGCGCCGTGCGCCAACAGCAGCGTCACGGTTGCGTCGTCGGGGCCGTCGATCTGCAGCGGGGTCATGCCGTCTCCATCAGCAGGAATGTGAAGGTGCCCTTGCACACGAGGCGTTCGCCCTGGTGCACCAGGCTCTCGCAGACGGCCAGCCTGCGGCCGACGCGCAGCGGCGTGGCGACGGCCCGCAGCGGACCGTCGCCGGGGCGCGCGCCCGACAGGAACTGCATGCTGACGGTGGTGCCGGTCATCGTGCGCGCGGCCGAGAGGTCGGGCCACAGCAGGTAGACGGCGGCGGTATCGGCGAGCGCGGTCAGCAGGCCGCCCTGCACGACGCCGGTCTCCTGCAGCATCTCCGGGCGCACGTCCTGCTCGATCTCGACCCGTTCGGGCGTGCGCGAACGCAGCCGGAAGCCGAGCCAGCGGTTGACCGGGGTGCGTTCGAAGTCCTCGCGGTGCATGCCGTGACGATGACGCCTCGGTCGCGGCCTGCCAAGGGTGCTCGGCGGAGTTGCCGGCGCCGCGGCGGCGATCCTGCACGCAGCCCTTGCGCGAACGGCCCGCGCCCCGTTTCGTGATGCGGGCATGGATACGCGATCCGTCCCGTCCGTTCTGCCCGCGATGCCCGTGACGCGCCCCCCGCGCCCGGAGGCCGTCTGATGGCCGAGCTCCAAGGCATGCACTTCGTCGCCGGCCGCGTCGAGGCCGGCGGTGGCGAGACGTTCTTCGGCATGGATCCGGTGCAGGGCACCGACCTGCAGCCGGGCTACGCCGAGGCGACGAGCGAGCAGGTCGAGCGCGCCTGCGCTGCGGCCGCCGACGCGTCGGCGCCGTTCGCCGCGAGCGAGCCGAAGGTGCGAGCGGCGCTGCTGCGCGAGATCGGCGAGGGCCTGAAGGACCTCGGCGACGAACTGGTCCAGCGCGTGCAGGCGGAGACGGCGCTGCCGGCGGCGCGCGTCGAGGGCGAGCGCGCGCGCACGGTGCTGCAGCTCAACCAGTTCGCGGTGCTGATCGAGGAGGGCTCGTGGGTCGACGCACGCATCGACCACGCCGACCCCGAACGGCAGCCGCAGCCGAAGCCGGACCTGCGCCGCATGTACGTGCCGCTCGGGCCGGTGGTCGTGTTCGGCGCGAGCAACTTCCCGCTGGCCTACTCGGTCGCCGGCGGCGACACCGCGTCGGCGCTCGCTGCCGGCTGCCCGGTGATCGTCAAGGGCCACCCGGCGCACCCCGGCACCAGCGAACTGGTCGGCCGCGTCGTGCACGATGCCGTGCAGAAGCTCGGCCTGCCGGCAGGCACGTTCTCGCTGCTGCACGGCCGCAGCCACGAGACCGGCGGCGCGCTGGTGCGCCACGATGCGGTCAAGGCGGTCGGCTTCACCGGTTCGCACGCCGGCGGCCGCGCGCTGTTCGACCTGGCGGCCGCGCGGCGCGAGCCGATCCCGGTGTTCGCCGAGATGGGCTCAGCCAACCCGGTCGTGATCCTGCCGAACGCGCTGAAGAACCGCGGCACCAAGATCGCCGAGCAGCTGGCGGCGTCGGCGCTGCTGGCGCAGGGGCAGTTCTGCACCAGCCCTGGCCTGGTGATGTGGCTGCACGGCGAGGGTGACGAGGCGTTCTCGGTGGCGCTGCGCGAACGGCTGACCAGCGCCAAGCCGGGGCCGACCGTGCACCCGAGCATCCGTTCGGCGTTCGAGCGGGCGATGGACGACGTGCGCGCGCTGCCGGTCGAGGTCGCAACCGCCACCGCGCCGGTCGACGGCGCCAGCGCGGTGTGTCCGGCGCTGCTGCGCGCGACGCCCGAGGCGTTCCAGCAGAACGAACGGCTGCGCTCCGAGATCTACGGCCCGGCGGTGCTCGGGGTCGGCTGCCGCACCGACGAAGAGCTGCAGCAGGTCGTCGCCTCGCTCGATGGCCACCTGACGGCGACCGTGCACGGCGATGGCGACGACTTCGCGCAGCACGGCGCGGTGTTCGACGCGCTGCGTCGCAAGGTCGGCCGCCTGATCGCCAACGGTGTGCCGACCGGGGTCGAGGTGTCGCCGGCGATGGTGCACGGCGGTCCCTACCCGGCGGCGTCCGACGCGCGCTTCTCGGCCGTCGGCACCACGTCGATCCAGCGCTGGGTGCGCCCGGCCTGCTGGCAGGACTGGCCGCAGGAGCTGCTGCCGGCGGAGCTGCGCGACGACAACCCGCGCGGCATCGAACGTCTGGTAGACGGCGTCAAGCAGTAGGCGGCGCTCCTAGCCGCCGAACACGCTCCTAGCCGCCGAACATCTGCGTCCACATCGTGTCGTGCTGGCCGAGGCCGGTGCGGCCGTGGCCGCCGAGCATGTTCTTGTGGTGGCCAGGGCTGTACCACCAGGCGCGGATCGCGCCCGCCCCGGTGCGCTGGCCGGCGGCGATGTTCTCGGCCGAAGCGCTGGTAGAGAAGTTGGCGGCGCGCTGGCCGAAGCGCTCCTTGCCCTTGACCGGCGAGGTATGCGAGAAGAAGCCGAGCTTCGCCATGTCCGTGCTGTGGTCGCGTGCGGCGTCCGACAGCTTCGGGTCGATGCGCACCAGGCCGAGACCGAGCAGGAAGCGGATGCGGTTGAGTTCGAGCGTGCCGAGGTACTCCTGGTGCGGCGTCTGCTTGCGGATCGACTCGTTGAACAGCAGCGCCTTGCGGTCGCCGCTGCGCATCGGCAGGCCGGCGAAGGTCGCGAACGCGATCGCCTCGTCGATGCGCCGGTCGCTGCCGGGCCCCTTCGGGATCGGCAGCTTGGCGAAGTGCTTCTGCGCGTCCTCGTGCAGCTCCAGGCCTTCGGTCGCCGAGCCGTAAAGCGCGAACCACTCGCGCAGTTCGCCGTGCAGCAGCCTGAGGTCGGTCAGCTGCAGGTCGATCTTCTCGTCGGCGCGCAGGATGTCGGCGAACGACGGCTGCAGCAACTCGCCGAGCTGCTTCATGCGCGGGTCGATCTGCTGGTGGATCGCGGCCTTGCTCAGGTTCTTGCCGCGGGTGACCGCGAGCGCTTCGGCGCGCAGCTGTTCGACCTGCTTGTGGCCGTTGCGCCCGAGCAGCTGCTTCTGCGCCTTCTTGGCCAGGGTCTCGAACGACCCGAACACCTTCTCCGCCTGCTTCTCGAACGCCTTTTCGTGCGCTCGGTAGTGCTTGCGCAAGGTGGCAGACGCGCGCAGGCGATGCACGGTGCCGCGCGTCTTCAGCTCGGTGACGATGGCGGTCGCCTTGTCGAGGTCGATGCCGCGCGCCTTCAGGCGGATCTGCAGCGTCGACGCGGGCTGCGGCGGCGGGTCGTCGCCCTGCGCCGCCGCGGTCGCGGCGAGCAGGAGCACGGCGGTGAGGATGCGGGCGTGGACCATGCGGCGGGCGCGGCGAGGGGCTTGCCGCGGCGGCAGAAGTCTACCCCGGCGGGGCGCGCCGGGGAATCGGCGCCGACTCAGCCTTCCCAGCGCTTGTTCTTGTTCTGCCAGCGCTGCCACTCGGGGAACTTGCTCAGCGACACGCCGGTCAGCTTCTGCAGCGTGGCGACCCACTTGCCCTCGCAGGCACGCAGGATCCGGCGGGCGTTCTGCGGGCCGAAGTCGATCGGCGCGCTCGGGTCGTTGTTGACCGGCTGGGTGGCCAGCGAGTGCTGGCTGCCCCAGGTGCGGATGATCATCTTGACGATCTCGCGCTTGTCCTTGATGTCGGCCTTCTTGAAGTTGCCGAGCGCCTCGCCGGCCGCCGCGCGCAGTTCGTCGTGCGGCGAACGCGACGTGACCTCGATCAGGTAGTCGATGTGCTTGTCGTGCTCGGTCCGGCCGAGCGCGCGCAGCATGTGGGCCTGCAGCGAGATGTTGTCCTTGAAGCGCTTGTTCTCGACGTACTTGGCGAGCTGCTCGGCGCCCTCTTCCTCGTACTTGGCGAGCGCGTCGGCGGCCTCGCGGTAGATCACGTCCTGGCGGCCCTCGCGGACCTTGCCGAGCTTGAACACGTCGCCGAGGCCCTTGGCGATCTTCTTCTTGTCCTTGGAGTTCTGCTGGTCGGGGGTCTTGGTCAGCGCCTGGATCAGGCTGATCGCCTGGAAGTCCTCCGTCATCTTGCGGTTCTTGATGAAGGACTTCAGCTCGCTGAGGCGCTCGGGGACCTTGGGGTCCTGCGGCGGCTCCTTCGGCTTCTGGGCCAGGGCGGTGCCGTGTCCCAGCACCAGCACGGCGAGCAACGATGCCACGGGGTAGGTAGCCATGTCGGTATTCTAGTCGTTTCGGAAGGTCTCGTTACGTCGACCTGGCCCCGAAGCCCACCACACCGGCATTTCACCGTTCTCCGCATTGCATTGGGGGCGGCGGATCCGCTACCACCTTTGCCTCACGACGGCTCCATGACGCGCGTACTGATCACTGGTGGGGCGGGCTTCATCGGCTCGCATCTGGCGCAGCGCCTCCTCGCGGAGGGCGCCGACGTGCGCGTGCTGGACAACCTCGATCCGTTCTACGACCCGGCGATCAAGCGTCGCAACCTCGAGCTGCTGCGCGAGGCGGGCGGCGACCGGTTCGCGTTCGTCGAGGGCGACCTGCGCGACGCCGACGCCTGCCGGCAGGCGGTCGACGGCCGCGAGACGATCGTGCACCTGGCGGCGCTCGCCGGGGTGCGGCCGTCGCTGCAGGACCCGGTCCGCTACATGGACGTCAACGTCACCGGCACCCAGCTGCTGCTGCAGCAGATCCGCGACCCGGGCGTGCGGTTCGTGTTCGGCAGCAGTTCGTCGGTCTACGGCGGCAACGAGCAGGTGCCGTTCGGCGAGGACCAGAACGTCGACCATCCGGTCTCGCCGTACGCGGCCAGCAAGAAGGCCGGCGAAGTGCTGTGCTACACGTGGCACCACCTGCACGGTAACCCGGTGACGTGCCTGCGGTTCTTCACGGTCTACGGGCCGCGGCAGCGGCCGGAGATGGCGATCCACAAGTTCGCCCGCATGATCACCGACGGCGAGCCGATCCCGTTCTTCGGCGACGGCAACTCGCGGCGCGACTACACGTTCGTCACCGACATCGTCAGCGGCGTGCGCGCGGCGATGGACCGCGAGCAGGGCTACGCGATCTACAACCTCGGCGGGGCGGCGACCACCTCGCTGTCGGAGCTGGTGCAGCACCTCGAGCGCGCGCTCGACCGGCAGGCGGTGCTCGACCGCCAGCCGGACCAGCCGGGCGACGTGCCGATCACCTACGCCGACGTGTCGCGGGCCGAGCGCGAACTCGGCTACCGCTGCACGACGCCGCTCGCCGATGGGGTGCAGAAGTTCTGCCGCTGGTACGTCGACGAGAAGGCCGCGCAGAGGGTGCTCTAGCAGAGGATGCTGTCGTGACGGATCGGGTTCTGGTGACGGGGGGTGCGGGCTTCATCGGCTCGCACATCTGCGAACGGCTGTGCGCCGAGGGCCGGCAGGTGGTGGTGATCGACAACCTGGTCACCGGCAGCCGCGCCAACCTCGACGGCATCGACGTCGAGTTCGTCGAGGGCTCGATCGCCAACGCCGCCGACGTCGAGCGCGCGATGCAGGGCGTCGACAAGGTCGTGCACCTGGCGGCGCTGCCGTCGGTGGCGCGCTCGTTGGAGCGTCCGCTCGACACGCACGAAGCGTGCGCGACCGGCACGGTGCAGGTCCTGCACGCCGCCAGGCAGAACGGCGCGCGCGTGGTCTACGCCGGCAGCAGCTCCGCCTACGGCAACCAGCAGGAGCGGCAGAAGCACGAGGAACTGCGCGAGGACCCGCTGTCGCCGTACTCGGCGGCCAAGCTCGCCGGCGAACTGTACTGCCGCACGTTCGCACGGGTGTTCGAGATGGACGTCGTGGTGACGCGCTTCTTCAACGTGTTCGGTCCGCGCCAGCCGGCCGATAGCCCGTATTCGGGCGTGATCGCCGCGTTCTGCCGCAACCTGATCCTCGGCAAGCCGGTGCGCATCGACGGCGACGGCGGCCAGGCGCGCGACTTCACCTATGTCGAGGATCTGGTCACCGGCGTGCTGCAGTGCCTCGACGGCGACAGCCGCGGCTGCGAGACGGTCAACCTCGCCTACGGCGACTCGACCACGGTGCTCGACGTCTACCAGCAGCTGTGCGCGTTCACGCGTGAGCAGCTGCCTGGTCAGGTGATACCGGATCCGCAGATGGCGCCGCCGCGCAACGGCGACGTGCGCCACTCGCTGGCCGATGTCCGCCGCGCAAAAGAGCGGTTCGGCTTCGCTCCCAAGGTCGGTTTCGCCGAAGGTCTACGCAGGACCTACGCGTGGTATCGCACGCAGATCGGATCGGAGTAAGAGTCATGAAAGGTGTCGTTCTCGCCGGTGGCCTGGGTAGCCGTCTCTACCCGCTGACCAAGATCACCAACAAGCACCTGCTGCCGGTGTTCGACAAGCCGATGATCTACTACCCGATCCAGTGCCTGGTGAACGCCGGGATCACGGACATCCTGGTAGTGACGGGCGGCAACTACGCGGGCCACTTCCTGCAGCTGCTCCGCAACGGTTCGGACTTCGGCCTGCGTCGCCTCGGCTACGCCTACCAGGAAGGCGAAGGCGGCATCGCCGATGCGCTGAAGCTCGCCGAGGAGTTCGCCGACGGCGAGTCGATCTGCGTCGTGCTCGGCGACAACATCATCGAAGGCAACATCAAGAAGGCCGCGGACGAGTTCCGGGCCCAGGGTGGCGGCGCCAAGATCCTGCTGAAGGAGGTGCACGATCCCGAACGCTTCGGCGTCGCGACCGTCGACGACGACGGCAAGGTGCTCAAGATCGTCGAGAAGCCGAAGGAGCCGGAGACCAACCTCGCGGTGATCGGCATCTACATGTACGACGCCGAGGTGTTCGACATCTGTCGCACGCTGAAGCCGTCCGACCGCGGCGAGCTCGAGATCACCGACGTCAACAACGAGTACGTGCGCCGTGGCACGCTGACCAGCGAGAAGCTCAGCGGCTGGTGGACCGACGCCGGCACCTTCGAGTCGCTGTACCGCTCGTCGACGCTGGTGCGCGAGGCGGGCGCCAACCGCATGGACGTCTAGGCGGCGCGATGACGAGCGACTGCGACCTGCTGGTGACGGGCGCGAAGGGCCAGCTCGGCCGCGCGATCCTGCAATTCGCCGCCGAGCGCGGGCTGTCGGCCGTCGGCGTCGACATCGACGAGATGCCGCTCGACGACCGGGCCGCGATCCAGCGCGGCGTCGCCGCAGCCAGGCCCGGCTTCGTGCTGCACTGCGGCGCGATCACCAACGTCGACGGCTGTGAGGCCGAGCCGCTGACCGCGTATCGGATCAACGGCCTGGCGACCGCCTGGGTCGCCGAAGCGGCGGCCGCGCACGGCGCCGGCATGGCCTACGTCAGCACCGACTTCGTGTTCGACGGCGCGCTGCACGGCACGCCCTACCCGACCGACGCGAAGATCGCGCCGCTGTCGGTCTACGGCGCCAGCAAGCGGCTCGGCGAGGAGGCGGTGCTCGCGCACGGCCGCGACGACTTCTACGTGGTCCGCACCAGCTGGGTGTTCGGGCCCGGCGGCAAGAACTTCCCGCGGGCGATCCTCAACCGGGCGCGCTCGGGCCAGCCGCTCAAGGTGGTCACCGACCAGGTCGGCCGACCGACGATGACCCACGACCTCGCCGACGCGCTGCTCGACCTCGCGAAGCTCCGGCCCGCGGGCGGCGTCTACCACGCCGCCAACGAGGGCCAGTGCAACTGGCACCAGTTCGCGGTCGACGTGCTGCGCACGGCCGGCGTCGACGTCGAGGTGGGCGAGCAGACCGCAGCGGACCTCGGGCTGCCGGCCGAGCGTCCGTCGTGGTCCGTGCTGGACACCGACAAGCTGGCGACGGTGCGCGGCAAGCGTCTGCCGCACTACCAGGACGCCCTCGAGCGGCACCTGCCGCTCGACGAACAGAGCCAGCAGGCGGCGGCCGCAGACCAATCGGCCGCAGACGGGCCGGCCGGCGGCGGCCTGCGCGGCAAGCAATCCTGATCCACTCCGACCATCGGACTCCTACCGTGAGCAAGATCCTCGTCACCGGCGGCGCCGGCTTCATCGGTTCGAACTTCGTGCGCATGATGCTCGCGGAGACCGACCACCAGATCGTCAACCTCGACCTGCTGACCTACGCCGGCAACCTCGAGAACCTGACCGACTGCGAGAACCACGCCAACTACACGTTCGTGCGCGGCGACATCGCGGATCCCAAGGCGATGGCCGAGGTGTTCTCGCAGCACCAGCCGGACATCGTCGTGCACTTCGCGGCCGAGAGCCACGTCGACCGCTCGGTGCTCGACGCGACCGCGTTCGTGCAGACCAACGTGATCGGCACCCAGGTGCTGCTCGACCAGAGCCGCCACCACGGGGTGAAGCGCTTCGTGCACGTCAGCACCGACGAGGTCTACGGTTCGCTCGGTGCCTGGGGCTACTTCACCGAGGAGACCCCGATCCAGTCGAACTCGCCGTACTCGTCGTCGAAGGCCGGCAGCGACCTGCTGGTGCGCGCCGCCGTGCACACGCACGACATGGACTGCGTGATCACGCGCTGCTCGAACAACTACGGGCCCTACCAGTTTCCCGAGAAGCTGATCCCGCTGATGATCGCCAACGCGCACGAGGACAAGCCGCTGCCGATCTACGGCGACGGCAAGAACGTGCGCGACTGGATCCACGTCATCGACCACTGTCGCGGCATCCGGCGCGCGATGGAGGATGGCCACAAGGGCGAGGTCTACAACTTCGGTGGCGACGCCGAGCGCGAGAACCTGTTCGTCGTCAAGGAGATCCTGAACCTGGTCGGCAAGGGCGAGGACCTGATCACCTACGTCAAGGACCGCCCCGGCCACGACCGCCGCTACGCGATGGACTCGTCCAAGGCCCGCGCCCAGCTCGGCTGGACCCCGACCTACACGTTCGAGGCCGGCCTCAAGCAGACCGTCGACTGGTACCTCGACAACAAGCCGTGGTGGGAGCGCGTGCGCAGCGGCGCCTACCAGGAGTACTACGAGAAGCAGTACAGCGGCCGCTAGGCAGGAACGCAGAAGGCAGGAACGCTCACAGGTCCATCCGGCGGCCGATCTTGGCGGCCGTCGCCATTGCCTCCATCACCTCGAAGTCGACGATCGCCTGCTCGATCGAGCACGGGTAGTCGTCGGTGTCCTCGAGCCAGCGCGCGAACCGGCCGTGCAGTTCGGACTGGGCGCGGTGGGCGGCCAGCGCGTTCTCGAGGTCGCGGCGCGCCAGCACCTGCTCGATGCCCGGGGTCTCGTAGTCGAACACGTGCCCCTGGAACGGCCGTTGGCCGCACAGCCAGATCCGGTCGCCGGCGATCCGCACGCCGCCGTCGGTGCCGTGGATCGCGAACGCGTTGGCGCGCGTCAGGCGGCTGCTGATGTAGGTGCACGGCACGTTGCCGCGCAGCACGACGGTCGCGACGCCGCCGTCGTCGAGGTCGGGCGCGAACGAACGGGTGGTCTGCGCGGTCACGCTGGCGGCGCGGCGGCCGGTCAGCCAGGCGGCGAGGTGCACGTGCTCGCAGGCGAGCGTGACGAACGGGTCGCCACGGTGGGTGACCTCCCCGGCGCGCAGCAGTTCGTCGTCGGCGACGATCGACTGCACCGCCGTGACGCCGCCGAGCCAGTCGCCGGCGATCATGCGGCGCAGCTGCTCGACGATCGGGTCGCCCTGGGCGCGCACGTGCACGCCCAGGCGCACCTCGTGCTGCTCGCAGACCTCGGCCATCGCCTCGGCCGTCTGCAGGTCGGCGGCGACCGGCGCGTGCACCAGCGCCGGCACGCCCTGCTCGGCGGCCCGGCGGACCTGGTCGAGGCGCTGGTCGAGCGGGCCGGTCAGCACGACGAAGTCGACGCCGTAGCCGAGCAGTCGGTCGAAGTCGGTGGTGGCGAAGCCGAGCTGGCTGCCGTGGGCGAGCTGCTCGGCGCGGCCGTCGCGGTCGTCGTGCACCGCGATGATGTCGCAGTCCTGCTGGAGGTTCGCATCCTGCACGGCGCGCAGACCGGCTGGGCCGGCACCCGACAATCCCACCCGAAGCGTCATCGTGGTCCAAGGCTACTGCGTGCGCGCAGCAGGTCCAGCTGCCCCCACAGCGCCGCCAGCGCGGTCTCGGTGCGCAGCGGGTGCGGGCCCATCGTGATCGGCTCGAAGCCGACCTCGGCGAGCTTGTCGACCTCGTACGGCAACAGGCCACCATCGGGTCCGAGCAGCAGCGCGAACGCGCCGCGCGGCGGCTCGAGCGACGAGGTCGCGGTCGCCGCCGTCGGGTGCGCGACGAAGCGCCGTTCGGGCAGCTGCAGGCCGGGCAGGTCGTCCTCGACCATCGGCTTGAAGCGGTCGAAGCGCAGGACCTCTGGCAGCACCGTGCGGCCGGCCTGCTCGAGGCCGAGCAGCAGCTGCTCGCGCTGCACCGCCGGGTCGAACGCGCGGCTCTGCATCCAGGTCTTGTCGACGCGCCAGCTGCGGAACAGCACCACGCGGGCGAAGCCGAGCGCGGCTGCGTGCGCCAGCATGCGCATCAGCACCTTCGGCCGCGGCGCCGCCAGCAGCAAGGCGTCGGCGACCGGGGCCGGTGGGCGCTCGAACGTGGCGCGCACCACCGCCAGCTGCTCGGTCAGCCGTTCGACCACCGCCTCGCCGAGGTTGCCGCCGACGACGCCGGCGCGCAGTCGCTGGCCGACCTCGGCGCGCAGCACCTCGCGCAGGTGGCGGGCGCGCCGGCCGCGCAGCTCGCAGCGACCGTCGTCGCCGACCTCGTGCGGCTCGAGCAGCAGGAAGTTCACAGTCGCAGGCGTCGCCGCAGCCGCTGCAGCAGCGTCAGCTCGGGCCGTTCGTCGCGGTGGTCGACGCGGTGCTCGCGGTCGCTGATCTCGCCGAGCGGGTGCAGGCCGGTGCCGAACAGGCGCAGGCCCTGGTCGAGGTCGTCGGCGACGTTCTGTTCGAAGTCGTGCAGGTCCGGTAGCAGCAGGTCGAGGCGCCGCGGGGCGCGCAGCAATTCGAAGCTGGCGCCGGCCTGCAGCTGGCCCGGCAGGTTGGTCGCGCGCCGCAGTTCGTCGCGGAGCGGCCGGTTGCCGTCGCTCCAGATGGTCGGGCGCTGCAGCTCGTCGCCGAACGCAGCCGGCAGCGTCGTCAGCCGGTCGATGCGCGCGCCGGTCACCTTGCTGCCGAAGTCGAGCGCCAGCAGCCGCTGGGCGCTGATGCGCACGCCGCGGTCGTTGGCCGACGGCGAGCCGACGCAGCCGGCCAGCAGCAGCGCGAGGATCGGCGCGGTCGCGCGCACGATGGTGGAGGGAAGGCGCATCATGGTCCGCATCGGCATCATACGCCGCGTAGCGAAACCAGGGGGTCGTGGCGGGCGGCGCGCAGCGCCGGCAGCACCGATACGATCAGACCGGTGACCAGCGCTATGCCGGTCACCTGCAGCAGCCACAGTGGTTCGATCCGGCACGGCACCCGCTGCAGGTTGTAGACGTCGAGCGGGAACAGGTCCTTGCCGGTCGCCCAAAGCACCGCCTGGCGGACCTCCTCGAGGTAGATCGACGTCAGCACGCCGACGCCGAGGCCGAGCGCCACGCCGACCACCGTGATCACCAGGCCGCAGGCCAAGAACACCGTCGTGACCCCGGCCGGGGTGCCGCCCATCGCCGTCAGGATGCCGATGTCGGAGGTCTTCTCGGTGACCATCATCGACAGCGTCGCCAGCATCAGGAACGCCGCGACCACCATGATGACGATCAGCACGATCTTCATCAGGCCGCGTTGGTGCGAGACGTTGGCCAGGAACTGGGCGTTCTTCTGCTCCCAGGTCTGCACGTGGCCGAACCCGAACGAGCCCTGCTCCGACACCCGCTGGATCGTGCGCGACAGACGCTCGGCGGTGGCGTCGAGCTGGCGCTCGTCGCGCACCTTGATCGCGATCTCCTGCACGCGCTGCGGCTGCTCGGGGAACAGCACGGCCCGCAGCGTGTCGAGCGCGACGAACACGTTGTTGCCGTCGAAGCCGCCGTGGTCGGTCCGGTAGGCGCCGGCGACCCGCAGGTCGAGTTCGATCTTGACCGGCCGCGCCTTGCCTTCGCCGCCGGCGGCCATGCGCGCCGTGGTCAGCCGCATCCGGTCGCCGACCGCGATGCCCTCGCGCTGCATCCGGTCGAGGCCGATCAGCACCGCCGGCAGGCCGTCGACCTCGGCCAGCGGGCGCTCGGGATCGGCGCAGCGCAGCGCGTTCGGGATCTCCGGCGCACGCAGCCAGCTGCCGAACCGGGTGGTCCGTCGCTCCTGTTCGGGCACGACCCCGTAGACGAACAAGAACGGCTGGTCGCCGCCGTGCAGCGCGCTCTTGCCGGGCAGCGGCGCGGGCGGCGGGCGCTTGCCGGGCGGGTTGAGCATGCCGTAGTGCAACACGCGCGGTGCTGCGCCGGCGACGTTGGCGTCGTCCTCGATCGCGGCCTGCAGTTCGGGCCACGTGGTCCACTCGGGCAGGTCGCTGCAGACGATGTCCGAACTCGCCGACTGCACGTGCTTCTCGATCACCTGCAGGAAGCCGCTGAACAGCGATACGACCACGACCAGCGCCCAGACGCTGATCATGATGCCGGCCATGCCGAGCAGGTTGATCGGCCGCGTCAGCAGGTAGCGGATGGCGAGGAACAGCCGATACATCAGGCGACCTGTTCCTGCGCGATGACCTTGCCGTCCTTCATCCGGATGATGCGGTCGCAGCGGCGCGCCAGCTGTTCGTCGTGGGTGACCAGCAGGAACGCCAGGTCGCGTTCGCGCTGGATCGAGAACATCAGCTCGACGACGCCTTCGGCGGTGTGCGAGTCGAGGTTGCCGGTCGGCTCGTCGGCCAGCACGACGCGCGGCTCGGCCAGCAGCGCGCGCGCGATCGCGACGCGCTGCCGTTCGCCGCCGGACAGCTCGGTGGGGCGGTGGTGCAGACGGTCGCCGAGGCCGACCTTCTCGAGGATCTCGATCGCCTCCTGCCGGCAGCGCCGCCGCTGGCGCCAGTAGCCGAGCACCGACGAGCCCATCATGCGTGCGAGCGCGACGTTCTGCAGCGCGGTCAGTTCGGGGATCAGGTGGTAGAACTGGAACACGAACCCGACGTGCTGGTGGCGCAGCCGGGCGCGCTCGGCGATCGGCAGCGTGCCGACTTGCCTGCCGTCGTAGAGCACCTCGCCCCGGGTCGGCGCGTCGAGCAGGCCGAGCAGGTGCAGCAGCGTCGACTTGCCGGCGCCCGACGCGCCGAGCAGCGCGACCTTCTCGCCGGGGGCGATGCTCAGGTCGACGCCGCGCAGCACCGGGATCTCGCGCTTGCCGATCGCGTAGCTCTTGTGGACGTCGACTGCTTGCAGGACGGGGGTCATTCGAACGACAGCGCGGTGACGGGGTTCATGCGGGCGGCCTTGCGCGCGGGCAGGAAGGCGACGACGACGGCGAGCAGCACGGCGCCGACGGCGACCGTGACGACCCACGACGGCTCGAGGTGGCACGGCACCTCGTCGAGGTCGAACAGGCCGCGCGGGAACAGTTCGATGCCGACGGTGGCGTAGAGCCAGTCGTTGACCGGGTTGAGCCAGATCGACGACAGCACGCCGGCGATCACGCCGAGGATCGTGCCGACGGCGCCGACGATCACGCCGCCGATCAGGAACACGCCGCCGATGCCGCCGGGGGCGCCGCCGACCGCGGCGACGATGCCGATGTCCTTGACCTTCTGTGTGACCATCATCGTCAGCGTGGTGTAGATGACGAACGCCGACACCAGCATCACGACGAACAGCACGATCTCCATCATCGCCTGCTCCTGGGCGACGGCGGACAGGAACGTCTGGTTCTGCTGGCGCCAGTCGAGCACGGCGCACGGTGCGCTGCCCGCGGGCAGCAGCGGCTGCACCGCCTGCTGCAGGCGCACCTGCAGCGCGCGCAGCTGCTCGTCGGTCAGGCCGTCGCGCGGCCGGATCGCGACGTCGGTGACCAGCGCGATCGAATCCGGCTCGTAGGCGTCGTGGCCGAGCATCGTGCGCAGCGTCTCGATCGGGACCAGCACGGTGGTCTCGTCGAACATGCGGCTGCCGGCGCTGAACCAGCCGGCGAACGCCATGCGCTTGGTGTGCGGGCGCATCACCGCGCCCTGCTCGTCCTCGGTCGGGAACGCGACGCACAGCACGTCGAACGGATCGCCCTGCCGGGTGCGATTGTTGGCGAACACGCGCGGCCAGCCGAACAGCGCGCCGGGCCAGGCGCTGACGTGGTCCTCGGGGCGGCTCGGCCGCGCCAGCCCGGCGCGTTCGCGGCCGCGGAACTCGAGGTCGTCCGGCACCTTCAGCGCCGCCAGCCGGTCCGGGTCCCGCTCGTCGAACACCACCGCGCGCGGGTCCTTGCGGCCGCGCCGTTCGATCTGCGCCGGACCGCCGTCGAGCCAGACGTCGATGTCGACGACCTCGCGCTCGCGCAGCGGGTCGATGCCCATCAGCACCGCGAAGCCGTTGCTGGTGCGGGCCTGCTCGAACTCGAGCTGCGAGCTGGTCGCCCCGCCGCTCTGGAAGCGGTTGCCGATCACCGACTGCAGCAGGCCGTGGTGCCGCAGCCGCGGCGCCGTCGTGACGACGTCGGCGTCGGCCTCGAGCACCTCGCGCAGCGGCTCGTAGCCGGTGTCGTGCGGCAGGTCGGTCAGCAGCAGTTCTGGCGCCGACGTGCGAACGTCGGTGTGGATGTCGGTGACGAAGCCGGTGAACACGCCGTCGACGATCAGCATCGCCCACACCGCGAACGCCACCCCGAACACGCCGAGGATGTTGATGCGCCGCGTCACCAGGTAACGCAGCGCCAGGAACGGGCTGAACGCGGGGATCACGATGGCTACTCGGTGGCGGTCGCCTCGGACCCTCCGTCCGCCGCCGCCTGCGCTTCGTCTGCGCCGGTCTGGTCGATGCGGCGAAGCAGCGGGAACAACACCACGTCGCGGATCGAGGTCGAGCCGGTCAGCAGCATGCACAGCCGGTCGATGCCGATGCCGAGGCCGCCCGCCGGCGGCATGCCGAACTCGAGCGCGGTGACGTAGTCGACGTCGACCTCGCCGGGCGTCTCGTCGTCCTTGTCGTGCACCTGCGCCTGGAAGCGCTCCTCCTGGTCGATCGGATCGTTGAGCTCCGAGAACGCGTTGCCGAGCTCCATGCCGGCGACGAACAGCTCGAACCGTTCGGTGACGCGCGGGTCGTCGGCCGTGCGCTTGGCCAGCGGGCTGATCGCGGTCGGGTAGTCGTGCACGAACACCGGCCCGGTCAGGGTGTCCTCGACGGTCGCCTCGAACACGTCGTTGGCGAGCTTGGCCGGCTCGATGCCGTCGGTCTTCAAGCCGAGCTCCCGGGCGCGGGCCAGGCACTGCTCGTGGTCGAACCAGTCGACGCCGGGGTTCTTGTCGGCGAACCGGTCGAGGTAGCGCGCCTTCTGGAACGGCGGCTTCAGGTCGTACTCCTGCTCGCGGAACGTCACCTTGCCGTCGCCGCCCAGCACCACGTCGACGAGGTGCGCGAACAGCCCCTCGACGCGGTCCATGACGTCCTTGTAGTCGGCCCACGCCTCGTAGCTCTCGAGCATCGTGAACTCGGGGTTGTGGCGGGTGCTGATGCCCTCGTTGCGGAACACGCGGCCGATCTCGTAGACCCGCTCCATGCCGCCGACGATCAGCCGCTTCAGGTACAGCTCCGGCGCGATGCGCAGGAACAGCGGCATGTCGAGCGCGTTGTGGTGGGTCGTGAACGGCCGCGCCGCCGCCCCGCCGAAGATCGGCTGCAGGATCGGCGTCTCGACCTCCAGGTAGTCGAGCGAGTCGAAGTAGTGCCGCACCTCGCGCACGATCTTCGAGCGCAGCGCGAACGCGTTGCGCACGTCGGGGTTCGCGAACAGGTCGACGTAGCGCATCCGGTAGCGCTGTTCCTGGTCCTGCAGGCCGTGCCACTTCTCCGGCGCCGGCCGCAGCGCCTTCGAGGCCAGCGTCACCTGCCTGGCCCAGATCGTGTTCTCGCCCTTCTGGGTGACGCCGATCTCGCCGGTGATGCTGACCAAGTCGTTGCTCTCGACCTTCTTGCGGTTCGGCCAGAACTCCGCCAGGTGGTCGCGCTGGAAGCCGATCTGGATCGAGCCGCTGCGGTCGCTCAGGTGTGAGAACCGCAGCTTGCCGAAGTCGCGCACCTGCGACAGCCGGCCGGCGACCGTCACCGTCTGCCCGATCTTGTGCTCGAAGCCCTCGAGCACCGAGGCCACGGCGACGCCTTTCGGGACCCGCGCCGGAAACCCGTCGGTCCCCGCCTCGCGCAACGCCTTCAGCTTCTCGTAGCGATCACCTGCAATGCCGTCCGTCATTCGGCAAGCATGCTAGCGGTGGCCGTTCCGGGTTGCGAAGGTCCTCTCCGCGGGGCCGGTCGGCGCCAGCGGTGCTGCCGCGGGCCAGCATCGGTCCTGCCGCGGGCCCGCCGACCCGATCAGCCGTCGAGCGCGACTTCCAGCCGGCCGGCGACGACGCGCGACCGGTAGGTCCGCACCGACCACTCCGGGCCGACGTCGCACTGGCCGGTGCGCAGGTCGAACTCCCAGAGATGGAGGTGGCAGACGACCTTGCCGTCGAGCACGGTGCCGTCGCACAGCGGCGCGCTGGCGTGCGGGCAGGCGTTGTCGATCACCCGGTAGTCGCCGTCGACGTGGAACACCGCCAGCCAGCGGCCGTCGAGCTTGACCGGGTGGCCGGGGTCGAAGTTCATCTCGGCGAGCGCGCCGACGTCGGTCCAGGTGCTCACGTGCCGGCTCCTTCGGGGCTCTCGGGCAGGTCGCCCGGCAGGCGGCGGAACGCGTAGCGGCGGATCACGCGTCCCTGCTCGATGTACTTGCGTTCGAAGTTGGTCGGCGTGAACGCGTGGCCCGGGCCGAGCGCGATGCGGCGCTGCTCCTCGTCCTCGTCGCGTTCGAACAGATCGGTGTGGCCCATAACGCGCGCGATCTGGCCGGCGTAGCCGGCGTTGTCGGTCGCGATCAGGCAGTAGCCGTCGTCGCGGATCGCGCGCGCCAGGGTCCGCGGCACGTCTTCGGTGAAGAACCGGCGGCCGCGGTGGCGGCGCTTCGGCCACGGATCGGGGAAGTAGACGTGCACCGCCGCGAGCGCGCCGGGCGCGACCCGGTCCTCGAGGAACAGCTTGCCGTTGTCGACCAGGAACAGGCCGTTCTGGCGGCCGGTCTCCTTCAACCGGGTGGCGGCCAGGCTGGCGTAGCCCAGCGCCGCCTCGATGCCGAGCAGGAACGTGTCGGGACGCGCCTCGGTCGCCGCGATCAGGTAGGCACCCTTGCCGGGGCCGATCTCGATCTCGACGTCGTCATAGCCGTCGGGCACCAGGTCGTCGAGCGCCGGCGGATCGTCGCCGCCGAGCACGAGCCGGTCGCCGGGGTCGTCGTCCAGGTCCTGCACGCGGCTGCGGAACGACAGCTTGCCGCCCTGGGACATGCGGGGGTTGTGGTGGTGCTTGCTGGCGGAGTCGGACGGCGCGGACATGAGGCGGAGCAGCATAGCGATGCGTCGGCGCCGCCATGGACTGCAGCCGTTGGAACCGACCCCGACCGACTCCCTGACCCGCCTCGGCGCGCGCCTGGTGCGCCGCCGCCGGACCGTGCTGACGCTGGTGCTGCTGGCCGCGGCGGTGCTCGCGGCCGGCATCGGCGAGCTGCAGGTAGGCTTCAAGGTCGACGGCTTCTTCCGCAGCAGCGACCCCGAACTGCAGCGCGCGATGCAGCACTACCAGGACGATGGCTTCGAGCCGCCGGACCGGATCCTGCTGTTCGCGTGGCCGGAGGCGGAGCCGACCGGCGCAGCGGCGCTGGCACACGTGCGCGCGTTCGCCGCGGTCGCCGAGCAGCACGAGGTGCTGCGCTCGGTGACGACGCTGGCGTCGGCGACCGTGCCGGGCTCGCTCGGCAGCACGCCGGAGCAGCTGGCGGCGTCGTCGACGTGGCGCGACCTGCTGGTCGCCCGCACCGGCGACGCGGTCGGCGGCGTGATCGAGCTCGAGGTCGCCTGGCAGCATCAAGACCTGCAGGCCGCGTGCGACGCGCTGCGCGAGGTCGTGGCCGGGTTCGGCGCCGAACTGCACCTCTGTGGTCTGCCGTACCACACGATGGTCAGCCGGCAGCTGGTCAAGGACGACATGGCCCGGTTCCTGCCGATCGGCACGGTGGTGTCCGCCGCGCTGCTGTTCTGGCTGGTGCCGCATCTCGGCCTCGCGCTGCTGGCGCTGCTGGTGGTGCCGCTGACGCTGGTCAGCACGCTCGGCGTGATGGGCTACTGCGGCGTCGAGATCACCATGCTGACGTCGACGCTGCCGACCCTGCTGCTGTGCATGTCGGTGGCCGACGGCCTGCACATGGTCGGCCGCTTCCTCGAAGAACGCGACGTCGACGGCGACCCGCGGGCCGCGGCGGTGCGCACGTTCGCGGCGCTGCTGGTGCCGTGCCTGCTGACCTCGCTGACGACGATCGTCGGCTTCGCGTCACTGCTGCGCGCCGACCTGCGCGACCTCGGCTACCTCGGCGGCTTCGCCGCGGTCGGCATGGGCTTCGCGTTCCTCTACACGATGCTGCTGCTGCCGCCGGCGATGTCGTTCGTCGGCGCGCCGGCGGCGCGTCGCGGCGCCGACCCGGCGCGCTGGCTGGTGCAGCTGGCGCGCTGGCTGCAGCGGGCCCGGGCCCGCTGGTGGGTGGCGCTCGGCGCGGTCGTCGCGGTGACCAGCGCCGTGCTGGCGCGCGACCTCGAGACCGAACACCGGATCACCGCCGACCTGTGGCCCGACTCGCACATCATGCGGCAGCTTCGCTTCTACGAGCAGCGCTTCGTCGGGGTCGTGCCGGCCGAGGTGGTGGTCGAGGCGCCCGACGGCTTCGACCGCCGAGCGCGCGTGCAGCTGCTCGACTACGTCGACCGGCTCGAGCAGGTCGAGGGGGTCAGCCGCACGCTGTCGATCGCCGATCTCTACCGCGACGGCCTGTCGCAGGTGATGGTCGGCACGCTGGCCGCGGCCGGGCTGTTGCCGGCGGGCATGCTCGGCGACGACGGCCGCACGGCGCGGCTGCTGGTGTTCCGGCCCGATCTCGGCACCAAGGCCTACCACCGCTTCGCGGCGGCGGTCGCCGACCTCGCCGAAGGCTGTGATGCGATCCAGCCGCGGCTCGCCGGCCTGCAGATGGTCGGCACCGCGCAGGTGCTGTCGATGACCGACGACCTGCGCTGGTCGTTCCTCGGCTCCGTGCTGGTGATCTTCGTGCTGGTCTGGCTGCAGTGCCGACGCGCGCGGCTGGCGACCGTGGCGATGCTCGCGTGCCTGGTGCCGATGCTGGCGGTGGTCGGGGTGATGGTGCTGCTCGGCATCACGCTGCGGCCGCTGACGGTGATCTCGTTCTGCGTCGCGCTCGGCCTGATGGTCGACGACACGATCCATCTGGCGGCGCGCTGGCGTGAAGAACACCTGCGCGGCCACGACCGCGACGAGGCGGTGCAGCGCACCCTGGCGACCGCCGGCCGACCGGTGGTGATCACGACGTTGGTGCTGCTGGTCGGGTTCGTGACGATCCTCGGCAGCGGCTTCAAGGGAACGTTCACGTTCGGCCTGCTGGTCGACCTGTCGCTGCTCGGTGCGCTGCTGTCGGCGCTGGTGCTGCTGCCCGCGTTGCTGCGGGTGCTCGGCAACGGCGTTCGTGGGTGAGCGTCGAGCTGCGTCGGCTGGCCGAGCGACGTAGACTGCAGCCCACCTCGGAACGAGAACCGACACGATGCCCGCACCCGTCCGCTTCCTGCGCCCGCTGCTGACGATCGCACGCCTCGCCCGGACCTTGCCGTGCTTGCTGCTGGGTCTGTCGGGTTGCGTCGGCTCGTGCCGGACGCCGAGCCCACAGTCGGGCTTCCGGGTCGAACTCGACGGCGAACGCGTGGCGGGCAGGTTCCTATGCTCGGGGCGCAGTCGCTGCGCTGCTACCAGGCCTGGAGCCTGATGCCCGCGTTCCTCGACTCGAAGGAGCGCGGCGCCGACCTGCGCGCCTGGCTGTCGGCCCGCGGACTCGAGATCGGTTAGCAAGTGCTACGGCACCGCAGGAACGATCAGCCGCGGATCTGCTGGTCGATGTCGATCTGGATCTGGTCGGGGCCGACGCCGTAGACCTCTTCGTAGTCCGCCAGCGACGCCGTGATGACCTTCTGGGCGTGCTGCTTGCCGTACGGGATCAGCGTGTTGGGCGCCGCCCCCGGCACCAGCTTGTAGGTCGCGAAGTAGTGGCGCAGGCGCTCGACCAGCACCGGCGGCAGCTGCTCGAGATCGGTGACGTCGCCCCACATGAAGTCGCCCTCGAGCACGGCGACGATCTTGTCGTCGGCCTCGCCGCCGTCGAGCATCGACAGGCCGCCGATGACGCGCGCCTTCAGCAGGATGTCGCGGCTGTTGATCGGGCGTTCGCTGAGCACGCAGACGTCGAGCGGGTCGCCGTCGCCGCCGGTCGCGCCGACGCTGAGTTCGCCGGTGCGCTTGCCGGACAGCGTGCGCGGGATGAACCCGTACAGGCTCGGCGGCTGCGAACTGGTGCGCTGCGGCCGGTCCACCTGCAGGAAGCCGCTGACCTTGTCGATCTCGTACTTCACGACGTCGAACGGCGTGATCTCGACGTAGGCGGTGATGTGCTCGGGCGGGTTGGGCCCGGCGGAGACGCCGTGCCACGGGTGCGGCCGCCAGGTGAAGAACGGGGTCGGATCACTCATTTGTCGGGAGCTTGTATCGGCTAGCCTGGGCCACGACGAGCACGATGCCCGAACTCCCCGATGTCACCGTCTACAAGGAACGCCTCGAGGCGATGCTGGTCGGGGACGTGCTCGAGGACCTGCGCATCCGCAGCCCGTTCCTGCTGCGCTCGGTGAGCCCGTCACCCGACGTGCTGCACGGGCAACCGCTGCAGGCCGTCGAACGCCTCGGCAAGCGCCTGGTGCTGGCCTTTCCCGACGACCACTTCCTGGTGCTGCACCTGATGATCGCCGGCCGCCTCAAGTGGCATCCCGGCGAACGGCGGCTCGGCAGCCGCATCGACCTGTGCGCGTTCGACTTCGCCAAGGGCACGCTGCTGCTGACCGAGGCCGGCTCCAAGAAGCGCGCCTCGCTGCATGTCGTCGCCGGCCGCGCGGGGCTCGACGAGTTCGACCGCGGCGGCCTCGAGGTGCTCGACGCCAGCGCGGTGCAGTTCGCCGAACGGCTGCGCGACGAGAATCGCACGCTGAAGCGCGCGCTGACCGATCCGACCCGATTCTCCGGCATCGGCAACGCCTACAGCGACGAGATCCTGCACCGCGCGCGGCTGTCGCCGGTGACGTGGACCAGCCGCCTCGACGACGAGCAGGTCGAGCGCCTGCGCGTCGCCATCGTCGACGTGATGACCGAGTGGACCGATCGCCTGCGGCGGGAAGCGGCCGACGGCTGGCCGAAGAAGGTCACCGCGTTCCGCGACGGCATGGCCGTGCACGGCCGCTACCGCGAACCGTGTCCGGTCTGCCAGTCGCCGGTTCAGCGTATCCGCTACGCGGACAACGAGTGCAACTACTGCGCGACCTGCCAGTGCGGCGGCAAGCTGCTGGCAGACCGAGGCCTGTCGCAGTTGCTGAAGAAGGACTGGCCGCGAACGCTTGCCGAGCTGGAGGAGCGGCGGCGGGGGAGCTGAACGGGCCGCCGACGCCGGCAGTTCGAGTTCATCCTTGGTTCGTGCGGCGCCGATGAATCCTGAGTGAAGCCAACCGAAGATCCGCTCGACCAACAGATCCGCAAGGGCGCCCAGCGCCTGGTCGTGATGTGGGTGTGCTGGGTCGTGCTCGCGATCTTCCTGGTCACCGCCGGCGTCTGCGTGCTGCGCTAGCGCCCACGGCTCTGCCGCGGCACGATGCGGGCATGAGTGGACTGGAAGCGATCGTCGGCGATCACGAGCGGGTGTTGATCCATCAGACCTAGGAGTGGGGTGAGATCCTGCTCGGGTTCGAGTCGAAGAACCGCTACGAACTGAATACCGAGAGTGGCGCGCGGCTCGGCTACGCGGCCGAAGAGGCCAAGGGCATCGGCGCGTGGTTCCTGCGCAATCTGCTGGGCCGCTGCCGCAAGGCCTCGGTCCACATCTACGACGAGTCCGGCAACCCGGTCGGCCGCGGCGAGAAGCCGTTCCGCTGGTTCTTCCACCGCATGGAGATCTACGACGGCGACCAGCGCGTCGGCGCCGTGCAGCGCAAGTGGTCGTGGTTCCACCGTCGCTTCGCGCTCGAAAACGCGGCGGGTGAGGAGACCATGGAGATCTTCAGCCCGCTGTTCCGGATCTGGACGTTCAAGCTGATGTTCCAGGGTGGCGAGGTCGGCCGGATCAGCAAGAAGTGGGGCGGTCTGCTGAAGGAGATGTTCACCGACGCCGACATCTTCGGCGTCGAGTGCCAGCCGCACGTGCCGATCGAAGTGCGCAAGCTGCTGCTGGTGGCGACGTTCTTGGTCGACTTCACCTGCTTCGAGAACAACAGCAACTCGGGTGTGGGGTTGGACCTGTTGGGCGACTGAGCGGAATCGGCCGAACCGTCATGGCATGACCCGCTTGACGGATGAGTGCCATTCGATATGTATGGTTCGGTCATGGGTGCGAAGAAGGGCCTCCTGATCGTCGTCGCCGCGTGCGCCTTGCTGTTGGTGTTCGCTGCGGACATCTTCTCCGGTGGCGAGCGAGCAGGCGGTGATCCTGCCACCACCGGGAGTTCGGCAGCCGGTCGCGACCCTGGGGACAGTGCGTCGGTGGTTGGCGCCGCCGACGTCCTGGCTACGGAAGGTTCCGAGCCGGCGATGGCGGATGCCGATCGGACGTCGCGCGCAGCCGACCGCCCGGCTGCGCTGGACGGTTCGAACGGGGACAAGGCTCTCGTCGACCGCAAGGTCGCGGTCGAGGACTTCCTGTTCGCTCTGGGGCACCTGTTCGAAAACGGGCCGACGCCGCTGACCTACGCCGCTCTCAACGCGGTTGGAATCGAGCCGAAGGAGGCGGATCTCCGTGTCGTCGCCGAACTCGTCCAGGGCTTCCGCGACCAGCAGAAGCAGTGGGAGTTCGCGCTGAGCAACTCGGTTGATCGGGAGGTCGAGAACGTCATTGCATCCGGTCGCGTGACACCCAAGCCCGCGACGCGCGATGCCAACGGCGCCATGCGCGTGCCGATCAGCCCGCGGGGGGTCGGTCCGGTGGTCACTCGCTACAACCGCGCCGGCGTCTACCACATCCCGATGGACATGCTGCCCGAAACGCAGCGGGTCAAGGCCGAGATGTTGACCCTGGTACATGACCTCGGGTGTCGCTTGGCGACGTTCGCATGCAGTAGCGGCTACCTGGGGGAAGAAGACTGCGCACTGCTCGTGGTGGAGATCCTCGCCATGGGCTCGAACAACTAGAACCAAGGAGGTCCCGTTGTGATCGTACGTATTTCGATGACCCTGATCGTGTCGCTGGGCGCGCTGTACTTTGCTGGCCTTCGGGAAGGCTCGCTCGTCCACGCCGATGGCGCGGGTGTTGGTTGGGCCGATTCCCTCGAGCCCGGCGGATCGGCATCCCAGGATCCGGAGCCACAGGACCCGGAGCCGGAACCGGAGCCTTCGACGGACTGCGGCGAGGTCGAGGGCTACAACTGCGAGCCTTACATCTCCGTCTACCAGGTGCCGTTGCCCGGCGGTCCACCCAACAACCCGGATCCGCCCTGCACGACGTTCACCTGGGTGCCTGACGGGTTCGGCAACGGCAAGGGGAAGTGCGTCTGCGATGGCCCCGCCTGCGTGATCTCTGGCAACATGGGCTGTGCTGGCAGTGGCGACATCCTGGTCCACGCCCCGATCGGCCAGCATCTGGTGCGACCGAAGACCGGGGAGTGCGTCAACGGGCCGGGCTCGATCTACGGCCAGCTGACGTGGGCCAACTCCTGGGCATGCCCGTGGCCACTGGCCGGTGGCGGTGGTCGGCCCGTCCTGCCCGGCAGTCATGCCGAGTTCGAGGTCCGCAGCGGCAGCTGTGGCGACGAAGACGCAGCGCTGATCTGCCGCTACGAACTGCAGGGCTCCTGCAACAGTTGCGGTGGCGACTGTCCGTAGCCCGTGGTCCTACGGCCGTGGCGCTCCATCACCTGGTACGAAACCCCTGATCCCCATCGAGCATGTCCGTGTCCAAGCTCCTCAACCTCGTCTTCCTCGTTTTGTTCCTCGGGTTCTCGAGCGCCGGCGGAGTCCTGGCGCAGCATGTCGAAGACCCCGCCGAGGAAGAGACCCTCTGCGGCCAGATCACCAATCGGTCGTGCGAGGTCATCGCCGGCTCGGTCTTCGTGTTCAGCAATGGTCAGCCCGATCTGACCGTGACGATCATCCCGGGCAACAACCCGCCAACCAACGGCTCCTGCTACTGCGACGGGCCCACGTGCAAGGAGAAGTCGGGCTGCTCGGCGAACGTCTACGTGACCGTCAAGCTGGATTCGGTGACCAGTCCATACTCCCTGCGCTACGCCGGCCAGTGTGGCGGGGGCGGCACCAACATCAGCATCGGTAACGTCACGTTCAGCGACTCGTGTGGCGGCGGCAAGCACGGCCAGTTCGTGGAGCTCTGGAAGGGCGGCTGTGGAGATCCGGATGCGACCCTGGATGGCGTCGTGTGGGTATACCTGCGCTGCGCGGACTGCTACGGCGACTGCCCATGATCGGCGGGTGGCTACGCGAACATCGCGAGCCACTGCGCCTCGCTCTTCGGCCGGAACACCGGGTTGTTGTGGCGCGTGTCTCCCATCGACGCGTGCGGCCGCGGGTCGTAGCCATGGCCCGGATACAGCACCGCGTCGTCCGGCACCTGCATCAGCTTTTCGGTTAGCGAACGGTACAGCTGCTTCGGGTCGCCGCCGGGGAAGTCGGTGCGGCCGCAGCCCTGCAGGAACAGCGTGTCCCCGGCGATCAGCCGGTTCTCGACCAGGAAGCACTGCGAGCCCGGTGTGTGGCCCGGCGTGTGGATCATCGTGATCGGGATCTCGCCGACCTTCAGCACGTCGCCGCTGTCGTGCAGCTGCAGGTCGGAACGTTCGCAGCCGGTCTGACGCAGGATCCACTCGGCCTCGTCCTGCTGCGCATGCACCTTGCACGGGCAGCGCGCCAGCAGCTGCTGTACGCCTTCGAGTTCGTGGCCGAACAGGTCGCCGCCGACGTGGTCGGGGTGGTAGTGCGTCGCCAGCGCGCCGCAGAGCTTCATGTCGTCGCCTTCGACCAGGTCGCACAGCTCGTCGACGGCGTAGCACGGGTCGACCAGCACGCACTCGCGCGTGACCTGGTCGCCGATCGCGTAGACGAAGTTGGCCATCTGGCCGGCGACCGGGTTGTCGGCGCCGAAGTCGCGGCCGGCGAGCAGCTGACGGAAGTAGAGGCGTTCCTCGCGTGACGAGTCGGGTCCGGTCATGGCACCCGCACGGTATCGAGCCGGTGGGCGCGCGCAAAGGACGGCGAAGGCCTGGGCAGGCGGCCCCGAGCTGCAGCACGCTGCCGGTCCGAGGGCACACCCCGACGGACTGTCGGAAAACGGAACAGTGCTCAAGGCGAGCCCGCCATCGTGCCGATCCACCGATGGCAAGGATGGTAGACGAACCGCGGCAGCGCTCCGGGCGAGCTCGGAGCCGGATCTGGGTGGGCGCCCTGGCGCTCGCGTTGGTGCACGGCTGCACCGCGCGGCCGGGCGTGGTCGACGACGCGCGGGTGCTGCCGGCGTGGCGCGAACTGCTGGCGCAGCAGGCGACGGTCCGCAGCCAGCTGCTGGTGCCGGAGCTGGTGCTGCCCGAGCTCGATCCGCGCAAGGCGCTGGTCGTGGTCGATCCAAACTGGCGCGTGCCGGGTGCGATCGGCGAACCGGACCAGGTCGAGAAGCTGCGCACGTTCGTCGGGCAGGGCGGCCGGCTGGTGCTGTTCGGCCACGCGACGCGGTTGGTCAGCGAACTCGGCGTCGAGACCGAACGTCCGGAGAGCTCGGTCTATCGCTGGGGCTTCGATCGACGAGCGCGTCGCGGCGACGCGCAGCTGACCCTGCACTTCGTCTCGGGTCGCGTGCCGGACCTCTACGACGGCCTGCACGGCTCGGTGTCCGAGCACTCGATCCCGGTCACCGGCGGTGCGCCGTGCAACGCCGCGCTGTGCGCGTGGCGCGACGGGCCGCCGCGGGACGGTGAAGTGCTGGCGCGCCTCGGCGAGGTGCTCGACGGCGAACCCGCGCCGCTCGGCCCGCCGGTGCTGCTGCGCTTCCGGCACGGCCGCGGTGAGGTGCTCGCCTGCGGCCTGTTGCCGGACTTCGAACACCAGCAGCCGCAGGTGCGCGACAACGCGCGCGGCTTCGTGCAGCGCTGTGCCCGCTGGGCCGGCGCTGGCGACCGCGACGTGGTGCTGCTCGCGCTGCCCGATCGCACGCCGCTGCCGACCGGACTCGACCGCGACGGGCCCCCGATCGTGCCGCTGCTGGCGCACTGGGGCTGGCAGGGCGCGCTCTACGACGGCGAGGACGTCGACGCGGTGCGACCGGTCGACGAGCTGGTTCGCGAAGCCCTGGTGCCGAGCTTCCAGCAGGGCGCCGATGTGTTCGAGCTGACGTTGACCGACCCCCAGCACGGCGCGCCGCTGGCCTGGGACCAGCAGGACCCGATCGAACCGCCGGTCTCCTGGCGCGGCCAGAGCCTCGGCGCCGGCTGGTCCGGCGGTGGCTTCCAGGCGCTCGCCATCGAGGCCCACCAGCGCGGCATGCTGCTGTTCGGCGGCATCGACCCGCTGCCGGTCGGCGACCGCGCCGCCGAACGGCTGGTCGCGCTGCGCATGACGGCGCGCGAGCTGGCTTCGGTGCGGCGCCACGGCAGCGGCGCGTTCGACGGCTTCGGGCTGCGGCAGTGGTGGCACGACCCGTCGGGCTACGGCGTCGCGATGGTGCAGGACTATCAGCCGTCGGCGTCGCTCTACTGCGCCGGCGAACGGGTGCCCGCGCTCGGCGGCGGCCTGCGCGCGCTCGATGCCGACGACGGCGGCGTGCGCGGCCTCGGCCTGTCCGGCGTCGCCGCCGGCTGGCGTGACGGCTTCGCCGGCGACCTGTTCCCGATCGGCTTGCTCGACGCGCGCGCGCTGCCGGACCGGTTCCCTGGCAACGGCGTGCGCGGCGGCGGCAGCCGCGGCGACTGGCTGGTGCAGCAGTTCTGCGAGTTCGTGCGCGAGCGACGGCTCGGCGGCGGGACCGCCCTGTGGCGGCGCCACGACCCGCGCACGCTCGGCCCGCGAACGGCCGCCTACGTGCAGGGGCTGTCGATGGAGCCGCTGCGCGCGGCGGTCGCGACCTCGCTCGCGGCGACCGGCCAGGACGGCATCCGCGCGGCGGCGGCGGCGCTGCTCGACGAGGCCCAGCCGGGCTTCGGCGCGAGCGTCGCGGCGCCGGCTGCCGTGCACGTGCTGCAGAACAACTGGTTCCGGCTGCTCGGCAGCGGCGGTGCGCTGCAGTTCGACGCCCGCGGGCTGGCCGACTTCGGCGACGGCGCGCGCCTGCTGAGCCCGGGCTTCCTGCACACGCGGCTCTACGGTGGCCGCCCCGACGGCGCCGAGATGCGTGCCGAACGCATCGACTTCCTGCGCCACGGCCGGCGCGGTGGCGGCGGCTACGGCGAGGTCGAGCTGCTGGCCGACGCGGTCGGGGTCGACCGCCGCGTGCCCGAACTGCTCGGCCACGATGCCGCGCCCGAATGGCCGACCGCGGTCGAGTTGGAGTGGCGGCCGAGCAAGGGCTACCACGAGCTGCGTCTGCAGCTGCGCCCCGAGCGCGGCCAGGCGGTCGTGACGGTGTCGCTCGACGGCACGCTGCTGCGGGCGATCCCGTGCCGTTCGAGCGGCCGCGCGCCCGAGGTGGTGGTGCCGGTCCACATCGCGCGCGACGGCACCCGGGTGCTGCGCGTCGAGGTGTTCGAGGGCCAGACGGTCGCGATCGACGAGCTGGTGGTGACGCGCGTCGGCGACGTCGGGGTCGAGGCCGAGGTGACCGTGCCGGCCGGCAGCCTGGCGCAGCTGGTCGAGCGGTCGAGCTCCAGCTATCACGAAGAACGCGTCGCGCTGACGGCGCTCGCCGACGTGCCCGGCTTCGTCGTGCGCGCGCAGTGCGTGCGCGCGGCGCGCAACCTTCAGATCGAGCGGCGGCTGGCGCTGCCCGGCTACCACTTGCTCAGCGCGGCGACCGAAGGCGACGACCCGAAGGGCCGGCGCCAGCCGTTCGTGCTCGGCTGCACCGATCCCGGCATGCCGGACCTGTGCGTCGTGCCGCTGCAGCTGCCGCGCTACGAACGGCTGATCGTCGAGCCCGGCGCGGTGGTCTGGCGCGGCGCGCCGGAGGCCGGCCTGGCGGCGCGCGTCGGCTTCCTGCTGTGGCCGCAGGGCCAGGGACACAAGCTGCTGCCGCACCTGCAGCGGCTGCTCGACGCGGTCGATCGGCCGCTGCCGGTCGACCTCGGCCCCGACGGCAAGGCATCGCTGACCAGCGACCTGCCGGTGCCGCACAACCGCGTGCTGCACCTCGAGACCGACATCGCGACGCCGCTGCTGGTGCGAGAGCGCGGCTACTGGACCTGGCGCGCCTGCCAGCCGGCCAGCGGCGGTGGCGTCTGGCTGCGCATCCACCAGGAGCCGGGCGACGTCGTCGAGGTCGTCGGTGGCCCGACCGTGTTCGCGCGGACCCGCCCCGGAACCGGCGCGCTGCGCTGCGTCGCGCTCGAGGACCCGACCCCGCGCAGCGTCACCGCGCACGTGCTGCAGCCGAGCCGGCTGCGCGCGCCGTCGGTGGTGCTGGCGACCGACTTCGACGAGGTCACCGTCAACGGCGAGCCGTGGTCGTGGTTCGACGGCCGCACGGTGTTCCTGCCCGACGAGGTCGGCAGCTACCGGATCGAGGCGCGCCATTACGCCGCCCTGCTGCCGCCGCACGTGCGCTGCACCGGCGCGCCGCTGCAGCGGGTTTCGTTCGACGCGGCCGCACGCGAGCTGGTGCTGGTGACCCGGTCGCGCGACGACCGGCCGGCGACGCTGCCGTGGACCGCGGTGCTGCACGGCCCGGTGCCGAGTTCGATCGAGAACGGCGAACTGGTCGACGTCGACCAGCTGCATCTGCCGGACGCCGCCGCCGAGGCCGCGGCGCTGCAGGGCGGCGTGTTGATCCGCTTCCGCCCGGGAACGACAACGGTGAGGTACGAAGGATGGAACGCAGCTCCTGGACGTTGATCGTGTTGGCCGCGCTCGGCCTCGCCGCGCTGGTGCTGGCGTTCGCGCCGTCGGCGTGGCCCAACCCGGTGGTCGACGACGGCAAGGTCGTCGAGACCCGGGTGGTGCCAGAACTGAGCACCGCCGCCAAGGCCGTCGACGCCGCCTGCCGCCGCGGTGACGAGGGCCGCTTCGCCGAACTGACGACCGCGTCGTATCGTCGCGACCTCGAGGTCCGGCTGCAGGCCGCCGACGCGCGGCTCGATGCGGACACCCTGCGCCGGATGGCCGAGGGCGGCGGCGGCTACGCCGAATGGCTGCGCCGGCCGGTGCTGGCGATGCACGCGATGAAGAACTACGTGGCGATCGCGGTCGACCGCGGCCGCGACTTCGACGGCGAGGACGACGGCGCGCAGGTGCTGGTGTTCGAGTGGGACGGGCAGCAGTTCGTGCTCGACGGGATCCGGCACGCGACGCGGGTGCGGACCGAGGCCGCCGCGCAGCGCTTCCTGGTCGAGCTGCTGCGCCTGAGGTGACCCCCGGTCGGTGGTCTGAGCCCGGCTCCGGTGATCGGGGCGCATCGTCGCGGCCCCGAATCCACGCGGCGCGCAAGAGCCACCATCAAGCGACCGGCTCGCGCGGTAGGCTCTCTGGCATGTCGGCCGACGCCTCGACCCTGCCCCGCCCGTTTGCGACCCCGCCCGCGTGGGCCCGAGCCCAGCTCGCCAACGTCGACGAACTGCTGCTCGAGCAGGCGCACCTCGAGAAGAAGGCGGCGGCCGGCGCGGTCGCGTTCCTGTTCCGGGTGCCGCTCGACGCGAAGCTGCACAAGCAGCTGTCGGCGCTGGCGCGGGAGGAGCTGGTGCACTTCGAGCGCACGCTGAAGCTGCTCGACCAGCGCGGCGTGGCGTTCGAGACCCAAACGTCGTCGGGCTACGCCGAGAAGCTCAAGAAGGCGATCCGCCGCGACTACACTGGCCGGCTGTGCGACGAGCTGCTGGTCGCGGCGATCATCGAGCACCGTTCGCACGAGCGCATGGGGCTGCTGGCGGCGGCGCTGGCCGAGGCGGAGCCGGAGGTGGCGCGGTTCTACGCCGATTTGTGCCCGGCGGAAGAACGGCACGAACAGTTGTACGTCGATCTGGCCACGTTGGTGGTCGATGCCGACGCCGTCCGCACCAGGTACCGGGAGCTCGCCGAACACGAGGCCCAGGTCCTCCGAACCCTGCCGTTCGGCGCCCGCCTGCACGGGGGGCTCCCCAGCGGCTGCAGCGCCGGCAGCTCCGCCGGGGTCGCGGCAGGTGAGGCGTAGCAGGATGTCCCGGTGGGCGCGGCGCGCGCTGTTCGCGGTAGCCCTGCTCGGAACCGCGTTCGTGGTCGCGGCCGTGCTGCGCGTGCCGGTGTGCCTGCCGTTCGACTTCGTCTGGAACCTGGGCCCGGCGGTCACCGCCGACGACCTGCGACCGCCGAACGACGGCAAGGTGCGGGTCGTGTTCCTGCAGCACGGCCTGTGGCGCACGCCGATGTCGCTCGACCGGCTCGAGCGTTCGCTCGTCGCCAGCGGCTACGAGGTCGTCAACTGCGGCTACCCGTCGACCGAGGACCGGATCGAAGGGCACGCGCAGCGGCTGCGCGACGCGGTCGAACGGCGCGTCGCGGCCGGGCGCGTCGACGAGCTGTCGTTCGTCGGGCACTCGATGGGCGGGCTGGTGATCCAGGAGTACTTGCGTCGCGACGACGCCCGCGAGCCGAAGGCGTGCGTCTACGTCGCCTCGCCGCATCGCGGCGCGATCCTGGCCGACAAGCGGCACCACTGGTTCGCGTTCCGGCTGGCGATGGGGGACCTGGCGGCCGGACAGCTGGTCACGAGCGATCCGTTCCACCTGCAGCCGATCCCGTTCGGGGGCCGATCGGGCACGGTCGCCGGCGACATCGGGCCGGGCAACGGCTCGATCCCGGGCCACGACGACGGCACCGTGGGGGTGGCCGAAGCCACCTTCGCCGGCTGCGCCGATGCGATCACGGTGCCGTTCGGCCACACCAGCATCGTGATCCGCGAACGGGTGTTGCGGCAGGTGATGGCGTTCTTGCGGGACGGGCGGTTCGCCCGAGGCAGCTGACGTCGGCGGGGGACCCGTATCGCCCGGCGCCCGGCTCCGGTAGGATCCGCAGCCCTCCCCGCGATGAACAAGTCCCTCCAGACCCTCCTTCTCGGCGCCGGCATCGGCGGCGCGTTCCTGCTCGGCCAGCTGTTCCCGCGCGGCGGCGACCCGCGACCGGTCGACGGCCTGACGCTGCACGCTCAGGGCCGCGGCCCGATCAACGCCCCGCCGCGCCCGATCGCGCAGCCGACCGAGGCCGACCAGCCGGCGCCGATCGTCTACACCGAGGAAGGCGGCGGCAGTTCGGCCAACAACGGCTTCATCGCCGTGACCGGCAGCTACGGCGTCGGCACCTCGGTGCTCTACCTGGTCGACACCAACAACCGCCAGCTGGCGGTCTACGAGGCCCGCGGCGGCAGCGCCTCGCAGCGGCGGATCACCCTGGTCGGGGCGCGGCGGATCGACCTCGACCTGCAGCTGCCCAGCTACAACGACCGCTCCGAATACGAGTACGACGACCTGAAGAAGCTGTTCGACAAGCGCGGTAAGAAGGACCGTTCGGTGTCGACGGGGCTGGACGGGAAGTCCGGTTCCGACAAGTAGTGGCTTCCCAACGGCGACGTTTGCGGTAAGCTCCTGGGGCTGCTCCCTATGGAACAGCCTCCGTTTGCCCATCGGAGCCGCCGGCTTCGGCCGGTCATTCGTCCGAATCAGCTTCCCTTAGAACCCCTCTCCCAACGCTCGTCCCAACGAGGCAGTGAGGTAACTCTGTGTCCCAGTCCGAAGATTTCCTCTCGTTCGAGAAGGCCCTGCGCGAACTGCAGCTTCGCAGCGAAGAACTGAAGAAGCTCGTCTCCGAGGGTGAGATCCGCGCCTATCGCGACGGCGACTCGATGAAGTTCCGCGCCGAAGACATCGCTTCGCTGAACTCGCAGAGCGAAGGCGACACCAAGCTGTCGTTCGCCGACTCGCTCGAGGACGACACCGGCATGGTCACCGAGCAGATCTCGGACGAAGACACCCTGCTGGCCGAAGACGACATCGTCGAAGAGGCTCCGGCCCGCCCTGCTCGCGTCGCCAAGGTGCAGCGCGCGCCGCGCGCCGCCGCCTCGGCCGCGCCGTCGGACGAGACCCCGGCGTGGGTCACGGCCGTCGCCGTGCTCAGCACCGCGGTGCTGCTCTGGGCCTTCATGATCGGCAACGCTCTGACCGAAGAGAACAGCCCGGAGGACAGCTTCTTCACGTCGGCGTTCGCCGAGAAGAAGTAGTCGCCGGACCGCGCTGCGCGCGCGTTCCCGCCGCTGCGCCCGCGGGCGCACCACGACGAAGCCACGGATGAGCCCTGCGGGGTCTCTGCCGTGGCTTTTGCATGTCCACTCGGCTACGCTCTCGACGTATTCGCCAGCAGGTCAGTGCTGGCGACCGGTCAGCCAGCGAACCCGCGAGGGGGCATTCGATGAAGTACACCATGATGATTGCGGTGCTCTGCTGCGCCGCCGCCTGCGTCAGTCCCGAAGAACACCGTCGCCTGCAGGGCGAGAAGGCCGCGCTCAAGGCGCAGATCGCGCAGCTCTCGGAGGACCACCGCCAGCTGGCGTCGCAGGTCGACCGCCTGCGCAACGAGAACCAGGAACTCGGCGCGCGCGCCGCCGACGCCACCTGGATCGCCGAGCAGAAGAAGAAGCTCGAGGACCTGATGCAGCGCTACGCGCCCGGCGGCAGCGACCAGGTCAACGGCGTCGAGGTCGTGCAGACGGCGGAAGGCGTCGCGTTCCGCGTCGCCGGCGGCGTGCTGTTCGCGCCCGGCCAGAACGTGCTGTCCGAGGGCGGCAAGCGCACGCTCGACGAGCTGGTCTCGTCGCTGCAGGATCGCACCATCCGCGTCGAGGGCCACACCGACGACACCCCGATCGTGCGCAGTCGTTGGGGCACCAACCTGCGGCTGTCGGTCGAGCGCGCGATGAGCGTCGCCGACCACCTGATCGCCCAGGGGCTGCCCGCCGAGCGTGTCAGCGCGGCTGGCTACGGTCCGAACCGTCCGGCGGTCGAGGGCACCACCGACGAGGCGCGCAAGAAGAACCGTCGCGTCGAGATCCTGCTGATCGAACGCTAGGCTTAGGCGGTGCGACGCCGCCTGCCCGTTCTGCTGGCCCTGATGCTGTCGACGGCGTGCGGCTCCGAGTCGGCGTCGAACGGCGAACCCCGCAACCCGATCGCGCGCAGCGGTCGGTTCGGTTCGCTGCGTGACTTCGTGCTGATCGAGCGCGACGGGGTCGGTGCCGGGCTGTTCGTCGATCGCTTCGAAGCGACCCAGGGCGACTGGCAGGAGTTCGCGCGCAGCGACGCGGGCCGCGCGGTCGCGGCCGATCGCGTCGCGATCGTCGGCGGCATGGCGCTGCCGGTCGGCGGCATGGACTACGTCCAGGCCCGCGCCTTCGCGCGCTGGCGCTGCGGTCGGTTGCCGTCCGAGGCCGAGTGGCAGTTCGTCACCGAGGGCGGTGGCCGCAGCCCGTTCCCGTGGGGGAGCAAGGAGGAGCCGGCGCGCGCCAACACCGGCGACCTGGCGCTCGGCGAGCGCATGCCGGTCGGCACCTTCGAGTCTGGGCGCAAGGCAGGCGGCAACGCTCCGTACGACCTGATCGGCAACGTGCGGGAATGGACCGAGACCGTGCCGTTCGACTGGTGCCAGCAGAGCGGCGTCGGCGACCGCAGCTCGTTCCGCCGCAGCCTGCGGCGCGCCCACGGCATGGCGTGCCTGAGCGTCTGGGGCGACCGCTTCGGCCACCTGCCGGGCGGCATGATCGTCGCGCTCGGCGGTGACGGCGTGCCGCGCCGCTGCGTCGGCGCCGACTTCGAGACGCCGATGCGCGACGTCTGGGAGCACCAGTTCGACACCCAGGCCGCCGGCGAACGGCGCATGCGCACCGGGCTGCGCGTCTACACGACGGTCGGCGAATTGCTGGCGCGGCTGGTCGGACTCGAGGGGCAGATCGGCGCGAACGAACGCTCGCAGCTGCGTTCGTTCGTGCGCCGCGATGGCCACCAGCAGGCGCTGCTCGCCGCCTACCAGGCGTCGCCGCTGCGCGACCTGACGATGCCGGCGGGCACGGCGGGCGACCTGCTGGTCGAGGAGCTGCAGCGCCAGCCATGAGCCAGGAGCCGCCAGCCGCACGCGACCCGTTCTCGCGCTACCGGGACCAGCTGTCGGCGGTCGGATTCCGTCCGAGTTCGACCCGTGGGCAGAACTTCCTGCTCGACCCGACCCTGCACCGCTGGATCGCCGAGCAGGCGGGGGCGGGCGAGCGCGACACGGTGGTCGAGATCGGCGTCGGCCTGGGCTTCTTGACCCGCGAACTCGCGGTGCGGGCCGGCAAGGTGCTGGCGGTCGAGATCGAGCCGCGCTTGCTCGAGATCGCGCGCCGCGAGCTCGGCGCGCACGACAACATCGAGTGGCTCGAAGCCGACGCGCTGTCCGGCCCGTCGCGCGGTCTGGTGCCGCGCATCGGCGAGGTCGCCGAACAGTGCCACGGCCAGCTGATGGTGGTCGCCAACCTGCCGTACTCGGTCTCGGGGCCGCTGCTGGCGGAACTCGCACAGCTCGCTCGCCTGCCGGATCGCACCGTCGTGCTGGTCCAGAAGGAGCTCGGGCAGCGGCTGGCCGCCAAGGTCACCGACCAGCTCTACGGCGGCCTGAGCGCGCTGGTGCAGAGCCTGTTCGTCGCCCGGTCGCTGCGCGACGTGTCGCCATCGGTGTTCCGGCCGCGCCCCAAGGTCTGGTCGTCGATCGTCGCCCTCGAGCGGCGCGCCGAGCTGCCCAAGGGCCTCGAGGACCCCGTGGCAAGGCGCCGTTACGCGCGCTTCCTGCGCAAGCTGTTCGGCCAGCGGCGCAAGGCCCTGCGCACGACGCTGGCGGCGGCGGCGCGCGAACTCGAGCTGCCGATGCCCGACCTGCCGGCGGAGTTCCTGGCGCAGCGGGCGGAGCAGCTGTCGCCGGACCAGCTGGTGGTCCTGTGGCAGGCCTGCGAACGGCCGTGAACGCTGCGTCGGCCCGCGCCGGAATCCGCTACCTCTGCGGTTGACGTGCAGAAAGGACGTGTTACACTTCCGGGTTCCACAACGCGCAACGTCCCCGGTCAAACGAACTCCATGCGGGTCCACGGGGGGGTCGGCAACCACGGTTGCCGGCGCTGCCTCGATAGGCGTTCGCAGTTTGCGGCATGAGTCCGGTTGGGCTTGGTGTGAGGCGGTTGCAGGTGCCCGGTCGCAGCGCGACCGGCCCGGCGTGTCGCCTCGTCGAGAAGCCCCCGTCACTGCCCGGCTGCGCCCGGAGTGATGGGGTAGTCTTGAGCACCTGAGTCTCCGCAGCGCGTGGCGGCACGGTCCTGGCAAACGGGTCCGGCTGCGCGTCAGGGAGATCGGGGGCCGCCTCCTGGCCGGCACGCAACCTCCCCTTCCCCGATCCGTGACTGTTCGCCCCCGGACTGTTCCTCCCCTGACTGTTCATCCGCTGCTGTTCGCCCCCTGCTGCTCCGGCCGATCCGCGTGATCTGCCGGCCGAGACCGAGCCGGCACGCCCCGGCAACCCCCTGATGGACCGCTTCGAAGAAGCCAAGCTGCGCGTCAAGGAGAGCACCGATCTGGTCGCTCTGATCGAGCAGTACCAGCCGTTGCGCCCGCGCGGGCGCACGCTGGTCGCGCTGTGTCCGTTCCATCCGGAGAACTCGCCGTCGTTCACGGTGTTCCGCGAGACCCAGCACTTCCGCTGCTTCGGCTGCGGCAAGACCGGCGACGTGTTCACGTGGCTGATGGAGCGCGACGGTCTGAGCTTCCGCGAGGCGATGGAGACGCTGGCCGAGCGCGCCAGCATCTCGCTCGAGGGCGTCTTCCAGAAGGGCCGCAGCGAAGGCCAGAAGCAGCAGGCGCGCACCGCCTACGAGGCGCTCGGCCAGGTCGCCGACTTCTTCCACCGCTCGCTGCTGACGCCCGAGGGCCAGCTGGCGCGCGACTACCTCGACGACCGCGGCCTGTCCGAGGCGATCGTGCCGTGGACACTCGGCTACCATCCAGCCGGCCCGAACGGCCCCGGTCGCGCGCTGCAGGAGTTCGCGCGCGAGCAGAAGCTGCCGCTCGAGGTGCTCGAGCAGGCCGGCCTGCTGCGCAACGGCCGCGAGATCTACGCCGGCCGCCTGATGTTCCCGATCGTCGACGAACGCGGTCGCACGGTCGCGTTCGGCGGTCGCCTGGTCCCCGGCGCGCCGGGCAGCGAGCAGCGTCCCGGCAGCGACTACAAGCCGCCGAAGTACCTGAACTCGCCGGAGTCGCCGTTCTTCAGCAAGCGCCGGGTGCTCTATGGCCTGCGCGCCGCCAAGTCGGCGGGCGAGCGGCGGCTGGTCGTGATGGAGGGCTACACCGACGTCATCGCCTGCCACCTGTCCGGCTTCCAGGGCGCGGTCGCGTCCCTCGGCACCGCGTTCACGGCCGAGCACGCGCGCATCGTCGAGCGCTACGCCGACCAGGGGGTCGTGCTGATGTTCGACGGCGACCGCGCTGGCAAGCAGGCCGCCGAGCGTGCCCATCGCGAGCTGATCAACAGCCGTCTGTCGGTGCGCGTCGCGATGGTCAGCGACGGCAGCGAGGACGCCAAGGACCCGGCCGACGTGGTGCTGGCGCGCCCGGGCGAGGACGAAGAGCTGGTCGCCGAACGGCGGGTGCGGTTCGCGGACACCATCGACGGCGCCGAGGACGGCATGACCGTCTGGTTCCGGCTGATGCGCCAGCGTCTCGACTTCTCGCAGCCGGCCGAGTTCGAGAAGGCGGCGCAGGAGTGCGCGCGGCTGCTCGAGCAGGTCGAGCAACCGGTGCGGCAGGTCGCGATCCTGCGCGAGATGGCGCGCCACCTCGACGTGCCCGAGAACGGCCTGAAGCGGCTGATGCGCGAGGCGCGGCCGGCGGCACGGCCCGAACCCGAACCGCACTACGACGAGGACGAGGTGCTGCTGCCGGACGTTCCGGACGGTGTTTCAGCCGCAGGCGGTGCTTCAGCCGCAGGCGGTGCTTCGTCGGTGGGCCGCGGCAAGCCGACGCCGATGCAGCTGGCCGAGGCACAGTTGCTGGCGTGCGTGCTGTCGCAGCCGGAGCTGCTGGTCGAGCTCGACTTCGACGAGATGCCGCTGCAGGTGCCGGCGATCGGCAAGCTGATGGAGTGGGCGGCCGAAGGCCAGGCCATCGGCCGGACCACCGGACCCGAGCTGTTCCGCTACCTGTTCTCGCGTTCGTCCGAGCAGCCGTCGCTGCACGCGATGCTGGCGCTGGCGCACGACCGTGCCGAGAAGATGGTCGACGCCGGCGAGGTGCTGCGCGGCATCCTCGACGGCCGTCGCCGCGTCGCCACCCAGAGCCAGCTGCGCGACCTGCGCGAACAGCTGTCGCAGGCGATCCGCGCCGGCGACACCGAGACCGCCGCGGAGCTGCAGGCGCGTCTGCTCGAGCTGATGCGACGCGACCGTCCGCGGCCGAACGGCGACGACATGAACAAGCCGGCCTCGGCGGGGCCGTCGCGGCCGCTGCCGAGCTTCCTCGACCCGAACCGACCGAAGTCGACGGGCGAGCCGACCAGCGAGCCGACGGAGTCGCCGCAGTCTCCCCCGCAGGCTCCTCCGCAGGCACCCCCGCAGGCACCCCCGCAGGCCCCCCCGGTGGCAGCGGACGACCACGATGCATCCATGGACGAGTCGGCCTGACCGCCGCCGTCGTCCACCGACGAACTTCCAGAAACCCGAATGACCCCCCCGCGGGGGATGCCGGCTCCGCGCCGGCTCACCCCGACCGACACATATGGCCGCCAAGAACGAGCTAGAGAAGAAGATCAAGGCCCTGATCAAAGCCCAGCGCAAGGTGGGTTCGGTCACCCTTGCCCAGCTGAACGCCGTGATGCCGGACGACATGACGTCGCCCGAGCACATCGAGACCGCGATCGCGATGATCGAGGACGGTGGCCTCGACGTCGTCGAGGACGAGAAGGCGCAGAAGGCCGGCAAGAAGGGCGGCGCGTCCAAGGACGCCGACGACGGTGAGGACGTCGACCTGACGCCGGAGATGGAGATGGCCGAGCCGACCGAGGCCGAGCTGTCGGCGCCGGTCGTCGACATCACCGAGAAGATCGACGATCCGGTGCGCATGTACCTGACGCAGATGGGCGAGATCCCGCTGCTGACCCGCGAGGAGGAGATCTCGCTGGCGCGCAAGATCGAGCTCACCCGCAAGCAGTTCCGCAAGGAGGTGCTGTCGTCGGGCTTCGGCATGAAGAACGCGATCGAGATCCTCGAGGACGTGCTCAAGGGCGAGCTCGCGTTCGATCGCACGCTCAAGGTCAACCAGCAGGATCCGGAGGTCGGCAAGGCGGACCTGTCCGATCGCCTGCCGGGCAACATCCAGACCCTGCAGCGCATCTACGACGCCGCGCGCGAGGACTTCGCCGAGCTGTTCGCCGAGAAGGCGTCGGCTGCGCGTCAGGTGGTGCTCAAGCGCCGGATCTTCTCGCGCCGCCGCAAGGCGGTCGCGCTGATCGAGGAACTCAACCTGCAGGGCAAGAAGGTGCGGCCGATGATCGACCTGGTCGAGAGCCGGATCGCCGAGATGCAGCGCCTGCAGAACCGCCTGGCCCGCTACCGCGGTGCCCAGCTGCAGAACCCCGACGCGATCGAGACGCGTCGTCGCCTGCACGAGATGCAGGTCGACGGCCTCGAGTCGATCGATCGTCTGCAGGACCGTCTGACGTTCCTGCGCACGGCCTACGCCAACTACGAGGACGCCAAGCGCAAGCTGTCGTCCGGCAACCTGCGCCTGGTGGTCTCGATCGCCAAGAAGTACCGCAACCGCGGCCTGTCGTTCCTCGACCTGATCCAGGAGGGCAACACCGGCCTGATGAAGGCGGTCGAGAAGTACGAGTACCGTCGCGGCTACAAGTTCTCGACCTACGCGACGTGGTGGATCCGGCAGGCGATCACCCGTTCGATCGCCGACCAGGCGCGCACGATCCGCATCCCGGTGCACATGATCGAGACGATGTCGAAGCTGCGCAACGTGTCCAAGAAGCTGACCCAGCTGAAGGGCCGCGAGCCGGCGATCGAGGAGGTCGCCGAAGCGGCGCAGGTCTCGGTCGACGAGGCCAAGCGCGTGATGAAGATCAGCAAGCATCCGATCTCGCTCGACCGTCCGATCGGCGACTCGGAGGACAGCTACTTCGGGGACTTCATCGAGGACGAGTCGGTGGAGTCGCCGGTGCAGTCGGCGAGCCGCGAGATGCTCAAGGACCGCATCGAGTCGGTGCTCGACACGTTGACGTTCCGCGAGCGCGAGATCATCAAGCTGCGCTACGGCATCGGCGACGGCTACACCTACACGCTCGAGGAGGTCGGCCGGATCTTCCGCGTGACGCGCGAACGCGTGCGCCAGATCGAGGCCAAGGCGGTGCGCAAGCTGCAGCACCCGGTGCGCGCCCGTCGCCTGGGCGGCTTCTTCGACCAGGGCGTCGGCGAGCAGGGGTGATCCGCCGGTGGAGTTGATCCGACGGTGAGGGGCGATCGGCCGGTGGGCTTGATCGACCCCCGCGGTGGGCGCCCGTTCTCGGCGACGGCGGCGCCCGCCGGCCGCTGGCTGGCCGCTGGGCCGGCCGCGGCGCGGCGCGAAGTTGCGCGCCTGGAGCTTGAGCAGGCCGGGCGCGCGGCTAGACTGCTCGCCCGCGGATCGCAGGGATCCGTGACCCGCAAACTCCGTGCACGAACACGTCCAGAAGCTCCTCGATCTCCAGAAGGTCGACCAAGAGGTCACCTCGCTCACGAAGGACATCGACCAGCTCCCGGCCGAGGAGGAGAAGCGCAAGCGCCGCCTCGACCAGCTCGAACGGGCGGCGACCGAGGCCGCCGCGGTCCTGCAGAAGGCCGAGGTCGAATCGCGCAGCGCCGACAGTGCGGCGCGCGCCGCCGACGAGCAGATCAAGAAGCTCAACGAACGCCTCAACGTCGTGCGCAACAACGCGGAATACCAGGCGACGCTGTTCGAGATCGAGTCGGTGCGCAAGGACCGCGACCAGCTGCAGGACGACGGCCTCAAGCTGCTCGACCAGATGGACGAGCTGAAGGCGACCGCCGACGCCACCAAGAAGGCCTATGACGAGGAGCGCGCGGTGTTCGACGGCTTCCTCGCCGAGGCCGACAAGATGCGCTCCGAGCGCGCCGACGAGATCGCCGCCGCGCGCGCGAAGCGGGACGCCGCCGCCGAGGGCGTGCCACCGGACCTGCTGCGCGAGTACGAAGGCCTCTACAAGACGCGCGAGCACATGGCGGTCGCGCCGGTCGAGGACTCGTACTGCCTGGGCTGCTACAACAAGATCACGATGAACGACGTCGCCAAGCTGATGGGCGCGTCCGGAGTCGTCCGCTGCGGCTCCTGCCAACGCATCCTCTACATGGCGCACGCCTGATCCCGCCCCTGCCTCACGAACGGCCTTCGAGATGGCGCGCCAGATCCACCCCGTCGTCGTCGGCACGGCCGGCCACATCGACCACGGCAAGAGCAGCCTGGTCAAGGCGCTGACCGGGACCGATCCGGACCGCCTGCAGGAGGAGAAGGATCGCGGCCTGACGATCGACCTCGGCTTCGCGCGCATCAAGCTCGCCGACGGTCGCCTGCTCGGCATGGTCGACGTGCCCGGACACGAACGGTTCGTGCGCAACATGGTGGCCGGCTCGACCGGCCTGGACCTCGCGATGTTGATCGTCGCGGCCGACGACGGCGTGATGCCGCAGACGATCGAGCACGTCGAGATTCTCGACCTGCTGCAGGTTCGCGGCGGTCTGGTCGTGATGACCAAGATCGACGTCGTCGACGAACTGCTGGTCGAGGTGGCCGAGGAGGAGGTGCGCGAGCTGGTGCAGGGCACCGTGCTCGAAGGCGCCGAGTTCTGCCGCGTCAGTTCGATCACCGGCGACGGCATCCCCGAGCTCAAGGCGAAGCTCGAAGCGCTGGCGATGTCGGTCGAGCCGCGCCAGAGCCACGGCCCGTTCCGGATGCCGATCCAGCGGGTGTTCTCGCTGCCCGGGATCGGCACCGTCGTGACCGGCATCCCGCTGTCGGGCTCCGTCCGGCCGGGTGCCGAGCTCGAGATCCTGCCGCTCGCAGAACGCGTCAAGGTGCGCGGCATCCACGCCTACGGCGGCAAGGTCGAAGAGGCGGTCGCGGGCCACAGCACCGCGCTGTCGGTGCCCGACGCCAAGGAGGCCGGCGTGCATCGCGGCATGGTCGCCGCCGAGCCCGACATGTTCGGCAGCGGCGACGCCGTCGACGTCGAGCTGGCACTCACGCCGCGGTCGCCCAAGCTCGAGCACCGCGTGCCGATCCGGTTCCACACCGGCACCGTCGAGGTGCTCGGCCAGCTGCTGCTGCTCGATCGCGATCGCGCGGCCGCCGGCGACCAGTTCGTGGCGCGTCTCGAGCTGGACGAGCCGGTCGCCTGCTACGCCGGCGACCGCTTCCTGCTGCGGCTGCAGAACCCGGTGGTCACCGTCGGCGGCGGCCGGATCCTGCGTCTTGAGGAGTCGGGCCGCTACCGCCGCAAGGACCTCGGCAGCGAACTGCAGGGCATCGTCGACGCCGGCGACCAGCCCGAGGCACGCGTGCTGCACGAACTCGAGCAGGCCGGCCCGGTCGGCTGCCCGGTCGACGACCTGGCGCGCGCGCTCGGTGTCGAGGAGGGCAAGGTCGTCGAGCTGGTTGGCCAGCTGCCCGAGGCCGAACTGTACGACAAGGGCATGCGCGTGTTCCTGCGGCAGCAGGTGCTCGACGGCGAGCAGGAGCTGCTGACGAGCGTCGACAAGATCCTGGCGCGCCGGCCGGCGGCCGCGTCGATCCAGCGCTCCGCGATCCGCACGACCCGCACGTTGCCGCAGCAGCTGGTCGAGTTCGTGTTCGCCAAGCTGCAGGACGCCGGCCGCGTGCGCGCCGGCCGGCAGGGGCAGATCCTGTTCCTCGAACGGCTGAAGCCGCTGCCCGCCGAGCAGCAGGCGCAGTTCGACAAGATCGTCTCGGAATGCGAGAACCGCGCGTTCCGTCCGCCGACCCTCGACGAGCTCGCCGAGGTCGTCTCGCTGCGCGGGGACGCGCTGCTGTCGCTGATTGATCGCGCCCAGGACGAGGCCAAGCTCGACAAGGTCGCCGAGCACTACTACGGCGCGTCGGTGGTGCGCTCGGTGCTGCACCGGATCCGCGACAACTGCCTTGCCAACGACGAGGTGCTCGACATCCCGGCGCTGCGCGACGGGCTCGACACGAGCCGCAAGTTCCTGATCCCGTTGCTCGAATACGTCGACTCGCTCGGCCTGACGGTGCTGCGCGGCGGCGTGCGCCGCCTGCTGCCGTCCTCGGCGATCAGCCGCGAACTGGCGGCCGAGCGCGGCTGAACGTTCCGGAGCGTCCGGTCACGTTCCATTCGCGACGGGCCCTTCGCGACGGGCCGTCCCGGATCGAATCTCGGCCCGTCGTGCCACGCGGATCGGGCGCGACTTGCGCAGCCGGTGCGATCCGGGGCACCCCTCAGTCCGAGGCGTCCGGATGCCGATAGGGAGTTGTCCACCGGACCCACGGAGCAGCTCATGACGGGTGATACCCATAACAACGACGACGCGGACTTCCTCGACGAGGACTTCGTCGTCGAGGACATCGTCGGCAAGAACGACGACCTCGAGGACCTGTTCGACGAACCGGCCCAGCCGGAAGCAGAAGATCTCGCGGCCGCCGACGACCCTGCCGACAAGGCGGACGCGGACAAGGACGAGGACGACCTGCTGTTCACGGACCATACCGAGGGTCTGGATGCCGAGGAGCCGTTCCAGAAGCCGACGTTCGCGGAGGACGGCGAGTCGCAGTGGAGCGGGGAGGAGCTCGATCTCGAGTCCGTCGGCGACGACACGATGGGCGTGCCCGACGCGACGCTCGAGGACGAAGAGGCGATGGCCGACCCCGAGCTGGTCGAGGCCAAGGAGACGTTCGCGTCCGAACTCGACTCGATGCTGGGTGACGAAGAGGACTTCGCGCTCGACAGCGAAGCCGACCTGCAGCTGGTCGGCGACGACGGCATCAGCGAGTTCGAGCAGTCGGGACCGTTCGTGCTCGACGACGGCGAAGGCCTGTGGAGCGACGAGGCCGAGGCCGACGGCGCGCAGCCGTTGGCCGAGCAGGCGTTCGCCGAGCAGCCGGGCGACGAGCAGCCGGCGGTCGGGGCGTTCGACGACGAGGACCAGGACGACACGTTCGAGGTGGCCGACGACCAGACGATGGTCGCCGAAGGCAACCCGTTCGTGAACATGACCCACGAACTGCCGCCGGAGTCGGTCGACGCCAGCGAGGCGCCGACCCAGGTCGGCGACGGTGCGTTCGACGAGCTGGACGAGGTCGCTGCGGCCGGCGGTGCCGAAGCCGCGGCCGAGCACGTCGAAGACGGCTACGAGGAGATGCAGCTGCTCGACGCGGCCGAAGGTGGTGAGGTCGGCGGGGCCGGCTGGGAGCCGCTGCCGGCGACGTCGGTGGACGCGCTCTCCGAGGTCGACGAGATCCAGCGTGCCGACGAGGTCGAGTACGACACGTCGGGCTACGAGGAGGACGAGGTCTACGACGAGGCCGAGGGCGACGAACCGGGCTACGAGGACGAGTACGCCGAACACGAGTACACGCCCGAAGAGCTCGAGGGGGTCGACGGCCACGACATCTACGCCGAGGACGAGGACGAGCACGAGGCGGTGGTCGTCGGGGGGCCGGGTTCGGGCCGCAGGCGTTCGTGGAGCCTGCTGCTGTCGCTCGCGGCGTCGGTGATGATCCTGGGGCTGGCGGCGACCGTGGTGGTCCGGCCGGCGTGGTTCGGCCTGAGCGTCGAGCCCGAGCAGGTCGCCCGCGTCGAGGTGCCGCGGCCGCGCGTCGAACTCGACGTGGCGGAGCCGCCGAAGGTGGAGGCTGCGGTCGCGCCGAACGAGACGCAGCCGTCCGATACCGATCCCGAGGCACCGACCACGGCGCCGACGTCGGAGGGGCCGACCCCGCCGAACGAGGCCGTGCCGAGCGAGACCCAGCCCGGAGATACCCAGCCCGGAGAAACCCAGCCGGCAGAGAACCAGCCAGGCGAGGCCCAGCCGGGGGAGAACCAGCCGGGCGAGAACCAGCCGAACCCGACCGCGCCGGTCGACCCGCCGACCGCCGAGGATCCGCCGCAGCCGCAGATCGGCCAGGGCGAACCGTCGGCCACCACGCCCGACGTCGTGGTCGCGCCGACGGCCGGCGGCACCGAAGGGCCGGTCGCCGTCGACACCCCGAAGCCCGACAGCTGGCCGGTCGCGCCGACGGCGCAGGAGCCCGAGGTCGAGGCCAAGGGCGAGACGCTGGCCCGCTTCGGCGACAACCTGCTGGTCGGCGGCATGGGCCAGGGGGACACGTCGAACGGCAACGCGCTCGACGGGGTGCTGCCGGGTAGCCGCGCGTTCGCGCAGCTGCACAACGGCAACTACTTCATCGGCAAGGTCAAGCAGATCGCTGGCGAGACGATCACGCTGCGCGTCGACACCGGCGAGGTCACGCTGCCGACGATCGAGATCGCGCAGCTGACGAGGCTCGGCTCCAACGACTACGACGACCTGCAGCGCGCCACCAAGGGCTTCGTGCGGCTGACCAACAACAACCGCCTGGTCGGCGGCATCCTCAGCCGGATCGCCGACGACCACATCGTGCTCGAGTTCCGCAGCAACCGCGTGATGCTGCCCAAGTCGGTGGTCGGCGAGATCGTCAGCGGCGAGGACGACAGCAACGTCCGCCTCGGCACGACGCGCGAAGAGGACAACTGGCTCAAGAAGATCGCCGAACGCGAGCTCGGCAACGGCCGCGGCGCCGAGGTCGAGCCCAAGCCGAAGACCCCGGGCGGCGCTGCGCGCAGCGGCCCGCCCAGGTAGTCTGCCGCGGAGTCGAAGGTCGGGGCGCGCTCCGGCCGGCGGACTCGCTAAGCTGCCGCCGTGCAGACCTGCCCCGAATGCGGCAACCACGACATGCGCGTCGTCCAGCGTGACGGCGCGTCCGTGCACGAGTGCGGGCTGTGCGGGGCGACCTTCGGCGACCGTCGCGCGGTGCGTGGAGCGGAGCTGGCGGACGAGGCGTTCGCACGCGGCGTCGACGAGGAGATCTGGCCGCTGGCCCGCGTGCTCGAACGACTGCCGGGGTTCACGCTCGGCAGCTGCAGCGCCGGCGGCCGCGGCGGCCTGCCGTTCGTCGAGCTGGTGGTCGCCGGCCACGAGGCGCTGGTCCAGCTCGAGAACCTGGCCAAGGCCGTGCGGCTGGCGGCGGGTGCCCTGCGGTGTCGCTGGCTGCTCGAAGCTCGCTTCGAGAACACCCTGGTGGTCGTGGTGCGCGCCGACGGCGGGGAGCAGGAGTTGCGCGATGCTCGCATCGACGTCGAGGCGCTCGCGCGGCACGTCGATCGGGACATGCGTCTGACGTGGTGGCGGCATGCAGAGGACGGCCAGAACGGATAGCCTGCGTCGAGACCCCGACGACCGATCCGCACGCTCCGTCCGCACATGTACCGTTCCCTGTCGCTGCTGTTCATCCTGTTCGCGTCCGCTGTGCTTACCGCGCAGTCCGACCTCGAGGGCCGCCTCGATGCCGTCAAGGAGTTCGACCGCTACTTTCGCAAGGCCAAGGAGGAGGCGCTGCAGGTCGAGGCGGTGATGACCCTCGAGGGCAACGAGTGCCTGCCGGCGGCGGAGTCGCTGATCAAGCTGCTGACGCACAAGTCGCCGGCGGTGCAGGACGCGGCGCTGACGGTGCTGGGCGGCTATCGGGAGCAGGCGACCTTCCAGCCGTGGATCGACGAGCTGCCAAAGGAGAGGGACGCCAGGAAGGCCGCGGTCACGATCAAGCTGTGCGGCCGCTCGAAGCTGCGCGGCGCGGTGCCGGCGATCGAGGAGTACATCCAGAACGCCAAGCGGCTCGACGGACCGGTCAAGTACGAGACCGCGCGCGCGCTGATGGCGATCGGGGACCCGGGCAAGACCGGTCTGCTGGGCCAGTTCGTCGAGGACCCGGACGCGCCGGTGCGCATGGCCGCGTGCGATGCGATCGCAAAGCTGAAGGTCAAGGAGCTCGGCCCGGCGGTGACCAAGCTGCTCGAGGACGACGAGTGGCAGGTGCAGACGGCCGCGATCGAGGCGGTCGCGGTGCTGCGCCCGCAACAGGCGGTGCAGCCGCTGATCGACCTGATGCGCGAGTCGGGCCGGCTGCGCACCGAGTGCGCCGACGCGCTGTTCCGGATCACCGCGCTCGACTTCGGGGTCGACCCGGAGAAGTGGCAGCAGCAGTGGACCAAGCTGATGTCGATCGACGGCTGGCGCATCCCGACCGACGAGGAGCTGGCGCAGAAGATCGCGAGCCGCAAGAAGTACGACGCCTTCTACGGCAAGAAGGACGAGACCAACTCGTTCGCCGGGATCCCGACGACGTCGACCAACGTGCTGTTCGTGATCGACGTGTCGGGCTCGATGGACGACCTGGTGGTCGAGGTCGACAAGTTCCGCGAGTACCGCGACCGCAAGCGGTTCACGATCGTGCAGACCGAGCTGCTCAACACGATCGAGACGCTGTCGAAGGACACCAACTTCAACATCGTGGCGTTCGCGACCGACCTCGACCCGTGGAAGAAGCGGCTGGTGCCGGCCAACGTCGTCAACCGGGACTCGGCCAAGCAGTTCGTCGAACGGCTCAAGCCGATCGGCGGCAGCGAGTCGCAGGAGCTGGCGGCGTCGGGACTCGGCGGCAGCGCCAACCTCGCCGCCGGCAAGACCAACACGCTGAAGGCGCTGCTCTACGGCTTCGGCATCGATCCCGAGAAGCCGAAGAAGAAGGCCGCGGTGACCGGCTACGACAAGAAGGCGATCAAGGAGAAGCGGCCGCTCGACACCATCTACTTCCTCAGCGATGGCCGTCCGTCGGTCGGCAAGCTGATCGAGCCGATGGAGATCCTCGCCGAAGTGCGCAAGCACAACGATCTGTACCGGATGGTCATCCACACGATCGCGATCGGCGACTTCCAGAAGAACTTCCTCGACCAGCTCGCGCGCGAGAACGGCGGCGTGTTCGTCGACCTGGGGCGCTGAGCGGCGGCGGGGCCGCGCCGGCGGCCGGCCTATCGGGCCAAAGCCCCGTCCGCGGCGTACACGCCGCTTCCGCGATCACGGTTGGCAGCGCGTCCACTACATGGACGCGCTCCTAGCCGAGCGGCTCGCGGCCGCGCAGCAGGCCGCGCGGTCGCAGCCACAGCGCGACCGCGGTCGCCAGCGCACCGGCACCGGCGGCGGTGAACAGCACGCGCGCCATGCCTTCGCGTTCTTGCAGGTGGAACAGCAGCACGTTGGCGACCGCGTAGACGGCGCGCGCGCCGAGCGACAGCACCGACAGCACCGTGGTGCGCGCGTGCGAGCCGATGCGGTGGTTGACGAACTCGTGGATCAGCGACCAGTGCATCGCGAACGGCACCTGCTGTACGAAGAACATCGCGACGCCGATCCAGCAGAACCAGGTGACGGCGCCGCCGGACGCGGCGGCGCGGCGCTCGAACGCCATCACCAGCATCGACGCGCACAGCACCAGCGGCATGCCCCAGAACAGCGGCCGTCGCCCCCAGCGCGCCACCAGCTGCGGCACCTTCGAACTCAGCGGGGCGGCGAACAGGTTGAGCAGCGCGAAGATCACGCCGACGGCAATCGCGTTGGCGAACAGCGGTTCGGTCTCGCCGATCGCCTCGAGGTACGGCTGGTAGTTGTGGAACGGGAACCGCAGCAGCGTGAACAGCACCACCCAATACAGCAGCAGCCAGCGCACCGGGGTCTTGCGCAGTTCGTCGCCGGCATGGCGCAGGAACGGCGCGCGGACCCGTTCGGGAGCGACGATCGTGCGCGGCCCGAGCAGGCGCGAAGCCAGCAGCGCGGCGACCAGGTTGAGCGCCGCCGTGGCGAGGATCGCCGGCTCGTAGGCGGTGCCGTGCTCGTTGCCGAAGCGCACCAGCGTCCCGCCGAGCAGGAATGCGGTGCCGGTGCCGTAGAGCCGGCGGGCGTGCACCCGGCTCTCCTCGGCGAGGTAGCGCTGTTCCTGGCCGTGCGCCTTCAGCGTCTCGTAGAGCACGACGGTCGGCGGGCCGGACAGCACCGAGTGGCCGAGCCCGAGCAGGATCTCGCCGAGCACGAAGCCCGGGTAGTCGCGCCACAGCACGAAGGTCGCGAACCCGGCCGCCAGCAGCCCGGGGCCGATGACCAGCATGCGGCGCGCGCCGAACCGGTCCGCGAGCACCCCGGTGGGCACTTCCGCGACGAACATCGTCAGGTAGTACGCGGTCAGGATCTCGCCGTACTCGCCGGCGCTCATGCCGTGATCCGCGAAGAACAGGAACAGGAACGGCACGCACGCGAACGGATAGGTGACCAGCGCGTAGCTGCGCAGCCAGCGGAGCTGTCGTTCGAGATGCAAGCGGCGCAGCGTCGCGCTTGGCCGCGACGGTTGCAATCGTCGAGCGCGGTGGCGACGGTAGGGGAGTGAGGTCCCGTTCGCTGCTGGCCATCCCGCTGGTCTGGCTGCTCGCCGCGTGTGCCGCCGGCGTGCCGATCGACCGCGCCGTCGAGCAGCAATGGGCGACCGACGTGCTGCTCGGTGCCGAGTCCGGCCACCGGCGCGACGGCGTGGTGCGCTGGCGCGGGCCGGTGCGGTTCCTGGTGGTGGAAGCAAAGGACCGCTTCCGCCGCGCGATCGATCGCGCCTTCGAGGACCTGTCGCGGACGCTCGAGGGCGTGCACCGGCTCGAACTCGAATACGTGCAGCGGCGCGACACGCGCATTGGCGGCGAGGGCTTCGTCACGGTGTTCCCGGTGGCTCCGGGCCAGGCGGCACTGCTGGCCGCCGAACTCGGCGCGCTGCCGCCGAGCGCCGACGCCGACGGCTGGTTCACGATCGCCTGGAATGGCGCGTTCGAGCTGACCCGGGCGCTGGTGTTCGTGGATCCGGCGCTGGAGCCGCGCTGGCTGCGGCACACCGCGCTCGAAGAGATGTTCCAGTCGCTGGGCCCGAGCAACGACTCGGGCCTGCTGCGCGACTCGCTCGTCTACGAGGGCGAGCACGGCTACGGCTCGCACCAGCGCCTGGCGCGCGTCGACAGGGAGATCCTGCGGTTGCTCTACGGGGCGCTGCTGCCCGGCGCCGACGCGGCCGAGATCGCGCGGGCGATGGCGCGCAGCTGGCGGTTCGACGGCGGCTAGCGGGCAAAGCCCCGTCCGCACGCGTACACGCCGCTTCCGCGATCACGGTCGGCAGCGCGTCCACTACATGGACGCGCTCCTAGAGGACTGGCTGAGAAGCGGCCGCTCTGGCGCGCTTCGCTTGCATTCGAACCGGTGCCGGGCATTCTCAGCGGCGATGGCGATCGCCGACTTCCGCAGTGACACGATGACCGCCCCGTGCCAGCAGATGCGCGCGGCGATGGCGGCGGCCGAGGTCGGCGACGACGTCTGGGGCGAGGACCCGACCGTGACGGCGCTCGAACGGCACGTCGCGGCGCTGCTCGGCAAGGAGGCTGCGCTGTTCCTGCCGTCGGGCACGATGGCCAACCAGGTCGCGATCCACGTGCACTGCCGTCCCGGCGACGAGCTGATCTGCGAGGAACGCAGCCACGTGTTCTTCTATGAGGGCGGCGCGATCGCGCGGCTGTCGGGCACCCAGGTGCGCACGCTGACGGCGGCCAGCGGCTTCCCGGAGCCGGCGCAGGTCGAGGCGGCGGTGCGCCCGGACGATCCGCACTTCCCGCGCTCGCGGCTGCTGGTGGTCGAGAACACCCACAACATGGCCGGGGGCCGGGTCGCCGACGCGGCGCGCCTAGCCGAACTCGCGGCCGCCGCGCGGCGGCACGGCATGCGCGTGCACTGCGATGGGGCCCGCCTGCTCAACGCCGCGGTCGCGCTCGGCGTGCCCGCCAGCGAACTGGTCGCGCCGGTCGACACCACCACCCTGTGCCTCAGCAAGGGACTCGGCGCGCCGGTCGGGTCGCTGCTGGCCGGACCCGGGGACTTCGTGCGCGAGGCGCGCCGGGTCCGCAAGGCGTTCGGCGGCGGCATGCGCCAGGCCGGCGTGCTGGCCGCGGCCGGTCGCATCGCCGTCGACCGTGGGCCCGCGTGGCTGGCCGAGGACCACCGCCGCGCCCGCGTGCTGGCCGAAGGCCTGCAGGGGCTCGCGTGCGCGACCGTCGACGTCGCCGCCACCGACAGCAACATCGTGATGATGGACACCGTCGCCGGCGCCGCCGACACGGTGCTCGACGAACTCCAGCGCCACGACGTGCGCGCCGCCAAGGCCGGCGCCGACCGCATTCGCTTCGTGCTGCACCGGGATCTCGACGATGAGATGGTGCAGCGCTGCCTCGAGATCGTTCGCGGGATCCGAATCCCCTGAGCGTTCCGAATCCCCTGAGCTTTCGAATCTCCTGAACGTTCCGAAAGCCCTGAACCTTCCGACCCCCACCCTTCCGAACCGGACCTCACGTGAGCATCTTCAAGGCCTACGACATTCGCGGCACCTACCCCGACCAGATCGACGCGAACAACGCGTTCCGCATCGGCGCGGCGATGGTGCAGTTCCTCGGTGCCCGGCGACTCGTGGTCGGCCGCGACATGCGGACGATGGCGCCCGAGATCCAGGACGCGGTCATCGAGGGCATGATGTCGCAGGGCTGCGACGTGGTCGACATCGGGCTCGCGTCGACGCCGATGGTCTACTACGCGATCGGCAAGATCGAATGCGACGGCGGCATGGCGGTGACCGCGTCGCACAACCCCAAGCAGTACATCGGCTTCAAGATGTGCCGCGGCGAGGCGCGGCCGCTGTCGGGCGACAGCGGCATCAAGGACATCCAGCAGCTGGTCGAGAGCGGCGACCTCGAGCCGAAGGCCGACAAGGGCAAGCGTGAGCAGGTCGACCTGATGGACGACTGGTGCGCGCACATCGCCGGCTTCGCCAGGCACGTCGCGCCGATGAAGGTCTGCGTCGACTACGCCAACGGCATGGGCGCCAACGAGTCGCCCGACATCTTCTCGCGCATCGAGGGCCTCGAGGTCGTGCCGATGTACGACGAACTCGACGGCACGTTCCCGAACCACGAAGCCAACCCGTTGAAGGAGTCGAATCTCGACGTGCTGCGCGACGCCGTCAAGAAGCACGGCGCGACCATGGGGCTGTCGTTCGACGGCGACGCCGACCGCTGTGCGTTCGTCGACGAAGCGGGGCGCACCGTGCACGCGGACCTGATCACCGTGATCCTGGCGCGTGGCTTCCTCGAGCGGCATCCGGGCAAGGGCATCATCTACGACCTGCGCTCGAGCAAGGTCGTGCCCGAAGAGGTGACGCGGCTCGGTGGCCGGCCGGTGCGCGAACGCGTCGGGCACTCGTTCATGAAGGAGACCATGCGCAAGGAGGACTGCATCGGCGGCGGTGAGCTGTCGGGGCACTTCTACTTTGCCGAGAACTTCTTCACCGATTGCGGCGTGCTCGCCGCGATCGAGGTGATGAACCAGCTCAGCAAGGAGGGCAAGTCGCTGAAGGTGGCCGCCGACGAGCTGCGCAAGTACCACGGCACCGGCGAGATCAACTTCAAGGTCGAGGACAAGGCCGGCAAGATGAAGGAGGTCGAGCAGCGCTTCGCGGACGGCAAGATCGACTTCCTCGACGGCATCACGGTGACGTACGACGACTGGTGGGCGAACGTGCGCCCGTCGAACACCGAGCCGTTCCTGCGCATGTGCCTCGAGGCGGACACGCGGGAGCTGATGGAGCAGAAGCGCGCCGAGCTGTTCGAGGTGCTGGGCACGCCGGTCGACCACTAGGGTAGTGCGTCCGATACAAGGGGCATGCTGCGGGCCCGAGGACGCCCGTCGCTGCGTTGCTACTCCTCGGCAGGATGTTTGGAACATGCAGTCGGCGCAGCGCCTTGCGACGAACGCCCTCGCATCCCGGATCATGCCCCATCTACCAGACGCACTACACTAGGGTCGTGCATCCGCCGGCTCGCGAGCCCCGATGGTGGCGGCTGGGCGCGTTCGCGCTGCTGCTGCTCGGCGTGGCGGTGCGCGGCGGCGCCTGGCTGCTCGACCCGGTGCTGCCGTTCGAGGACGGCACGCTGCTGTTCGCGCGCAGCTACGCCGAACCGCGGCTGTCGGACTGGTTCGCGCCCTATGCCGGCTACGTGCCGGTCGGCAGCAACGTCGCCGCGTGGTGCGCGTGCCGGCTGCCGACGGCCGCGATCCCGCACGCGTTCGTGGGGCTGGCGATGCTGCTGCACACGGCCGCTGCGTGCAGCGTGCTGCACCCTGGCTGGCAGCTGCTGGGTCGGTTCCGGCTGCGGCTGCTGCTGGCCGCCGTCGTGGCCTGGGTGCCCTGGTCGAGCGTGCTGGTGCCGACGACGCTCAGCTACGTGCAGTGGAGCATGCTGTGGTGGCTCGTGGTGGTGTTGCTGCGGCCGTGCGGGGGCACGCGCATGGCGCGCCTGCGGCACGGGCTCGCGGTGGCGATGCTGGTGCTCTGGCACCCGCTCGCGCTGACGCTGGCGCCGCTGCTGGCGCTGCCGGCGGTTCGCCGAGGCCGCGCGGCGGTGCTGCTCGGCTTCGTGGCGGCGCTCGTCGGCTACTGGGTCCTGCGGCAGATGGTCGTCACCGAGGTGCCCGCGGTGCAGGCCGAACGGCTGGCGCTGGTACCGACGACCTGGCTCGGTCGCGTCATGCTCGAGGCGTTCGCCGGCTACGAACTGCGGCCGTGGCTGCTCGCACAGCTCGGCACGTGGTCGGTGTCGGCGGCCGGCCTGCTGTTGGCGATGGGCTGGCTGGCGCTGGTCCTGCGGGCGAGGCGGCGATGGTCGGAGCCCGTGCAGGCGTTCGCGGTCGGGGTCGTCTGGGTCGGGGTGGTGGCGCTCGCGGTTGCCGCGATGCGGCGCGACCAGTTCGATCCCGACGGCGACGGATCGGTGCGCTACTTCGCGCTCGGCCGGCTCGGCCTGCAGACGCTGGCGATCCTGGCGCTCGGCACGCTCGCGTCATGGCGGTGGGCGGCCGGGCTCGGCGCGCTGGTGCTGGTCGTGCCGTGGCTCGACGGGATCGCGCGCCAGGCCGTTCCCGCAGGCGGTGCTGCCGCGATGCGGTCGTTCGTCACCGAACTGCAGGCGCAGGAGCTGCGCCGCGGCGGCCGCCGCTGGATCCGCGCGCGCCTGGTCCAGGACAACGGCTGGGTGATCCTGATCCGTCCGCGTTGACGACGAACGTGCGATGGTGTCCGCTGCCCCGGCATGTTCGCGCGTCCCTCCGGCATCGTCTCGCTGACCACCGACTTCGGTCCGGCCGACCCCTACGTCGGGATCATGAAGGGCGCCTTGCTGCGCGCGTCGAACAAGGTCCAGGTCGTCGATCTCGGCCACGGCGTCGCCGCCCAGGATGTCGCTGCGGGCGCGTTCCAGCTGTGGTCGGCGATCGGTCGCTTCCCCGACGGAACGGTCCAGGTGGGGGTCGTCGACCCCGGCGTCGGGACCGCACGCCGCGTCGTCGGCGCGGCGGCGCACGGCCAGTACTGGCTCGCGCCGGACAACGGGCTGCTCGGCGCGGTGCTGGCGTCGGACCCGGCCGCCGAGGTCCGCGAACTCGACCTCGAGCACCTGCGCGTGCAGCGGCAGGCGCGCACGTTCGACGGCCGCGACGTGTTTGCGCCGGTCGCCGCGTTCCTCGCGACCGGCCGCTACGGCTTCTCGGCGCTCGGCCCGCGGGTGCAGGACATGGACGCCGACGACCCGGTGTTCGGCGGCGCCGACCGGGTCGTGCACGTCGACCACTACGGCAACCTGATCACCAACGTCCCTGCCGACCGCTGCCGCGACGCGCGCATCGAGGTCGGCGGCCGCACGATCGCGCTGCAGGCGACCTACGGCGACGTCGCCGAGGGCGAACTGCTCGCCTACGTCGGCTCGTTCGGGCTGCTGGAGGTCGCCGCGCGGGACGGCTCGGCGGCAACGGTGCTCGGAATCGGGCGCGGTGCGCCGGTCGCCCTGGCCAACCCGTAAGATTTGGCCAATCCGTAAGATCCTTCGCCTACCAATGACTGCTACCCAACCTGACCAGAAGCCGACGCTCCGCCTGGTGGGCGTGCCGATGGACCTCGGCGCCGGCCGCCGCGGTGTCGACATGGGCCCGTCCGCGATCCGCATCGCTGGCGTGACCGCTGCCTTGCGCAAGCTCGGCTACCACATCGAGGACGACGGCGACGTCGGCGTGCCGGCACCGGAGACGCGCGAGCCCGGCGACGAGAGCGCGCGCTACCTCGAACCGATCTACCACGTCTGCAACCGGCTGCGCCTGCGCGTGCGGCGCGCGCTCGACCAGGGCGACGTGCCGGTCGTGCTCGGCGGCGACCACAGCATCGCGATCGGCACGGTGTCCGGGGTCAGCGAGCACTTCCACGACAAGGGCGAGAAGATCGGCCTGATCTGGGTCGACGCGCACGGTGACATGAACACGCCGGACAGTTCGCCGACCGGCAACATCCACGGCATGCCGCTGGCGACGCTGCTCGGCATCGGCCACCCGCGGCTGGTCGAGATGGGCGGGTTCTCCCCGAAGGTGCAGAAGGAGCACGTCTGCCTGATCGGCATCCGCGACATCGACGACACCGAGCGCCGCATCATCCGCGAATCGGGCATCCACGCCTACACGATGCGCGACGTCGACGAGCGCGGCATGCGCGCGATCATGGCCGAGGCGATCGGCTACGCGACCGACGGCACCGCCGGCTTCCACGTGTCGTTCGACCTCGACGGCATGGACCCGCGCGACGTGCCGGGCACCGGCACGCCGGTCAAGGGCGGCATCAGCTGGCGCGAAGCCAACCTGCTGATGGAGATGGTCAGCGACACCGGCAAGATGCGCAGCCTCGAGGTGACCGAGCTGAACCCGATCCTCGACGTGCGCAACCAGTCCGGCGAGGTCGCCGTCGACGTGATCAGCAGCGCGTTCGGCAAGCGGATCCTGTAGCCGGGGGCGCGGCTTTCCTGGCCGCGCGGAGGACTGGCTACGGAGCCCAGGCTACGGAAGCCCAGGCTACGGAAGCCCAGGCTGCTGATCCCCGCTGCGAACGGACCCGCGCTACCAGTCGATGCCGAACGTCACGTCGGCGTAGAAGCCCTGGTCAAGCGCGCCCTCGGCCGGGTCGAACGACGCCGCGCCGGTGGTCAGGAAGTAGTCGCCGGCGACGACCGCACCGCCGCGAACGTTCAGCGAGAAGTGGTCGGTGAACCGCTGGGTCAGGCCCGCGTAGACGATCACTTCCTGGATCTGCAGGTTGGCGCGCTGCTTGCCGGTGCCCGACGACGACCGCACGCGGTACTGCGCACCCTGGACCTGTGCACCGAGCGCGATCGCGGTGCTGCCCGACGGCCACCACGACAGCTCGACGTACTCGGGCGCCATCAGGTCGATGCGCACACCTTCGACGACCTCCCAGCTGAAGCCCAGCCAGGGCAGCCACGGGGCGTCCTCGTAGACCTGGTTGTAGCGGGCGCCGAGCTTCCAGAAGAAGTTGTCGGTCGCCTGGATCGTGAACATGGCCGACGACGGGAAGTCGTAGTCCTTGTGCGTCAGCGTGCCGTCGAGGTCCGAGTAGACCCCGGGGTTGGTCTCCATCTCGAACAGCACGTTGTCGGCGACGAACACGCCGAAGCCGAGCCGCGCGCCGGCGGCGGTCAGCGTCTGGTCGCCCCAGTTGCCTTCCGAGTTGATGCCCGGGTTGTTGGCCGAGCCGAACGGCGTCGTGGTGCTGTAGTGGCGGCCGTACTGGTAGAGGCCGAAGAGCAGGTACGAGTCCGGGTAGATGACCACCGGGAACTCGACGTCGAAGTCGTAGCCGAACAGGTCGAAGCTGCCGGGTTCGCCGTTGATGCGCTGGTTGGGCATCCAGCGCGCGCGCAGCTCGAGCGCCGGATCGTAGCGTTCGCGGCGGTCCATGAACTCACCGTGCGCCTCGCGGAACAGCGTCGACACCGAGTAGTCGGCGCGACCGTCGTCCTGCCAGGAGCGAGCGCCGAACGCCGGCACGTCGATGCGATCACGCGCTTCGTCGTTCGGGTCGGTGGGAGCCGAGCCGAGGCTCGTGCCGACCTGCCGACCGATCCCCGCGAAGGGATCGGTGCTGCTGGTAGCGATAGAAGACGCTGGTGCCTGTGCGAACGCCGAAGCGACGCCGAGGCCCGCAGCGAGAACGACCCGTGCAATTTGGTTGCGCATACGCCCTGTCTGACCGTGGTTTGACCGATCCACGATCGTGACGACGGCAACATCGGATTCAAGAGCGAAGGCGCGGCTTCTTCGGCACCGATCTGCATCGCCGGTGTTGGCGTTCGTGGACAGTTTCCCACAACGCTCGGTGGATCGCGCGAGCGTGCGTCGCCGCCTCAGCGTTGGAAGATCGGCAGGTACTGCCGCGGCATCTGCAGCAGGATGCACGCCATCGCCGTTCCCATCTCGTCGCCGGGACCGACGCGGTTGCGCCAGCGACCGTCGGCTGCCTGCGCGTCGAGCAGGTCGCGCGCCAGCCGGGCATAGAACGCGCGCAGGCGCGGGCCGCCGAACTGGTAGAAGGCCTGCGCCGCGTAGTAGTTGCCGTACCAGTAGTAGAAGTGGTCCCGGTAGTAGCCGCCCGCGACGTTCGCGTACTGCTTCTCGAGGAACGACAGCACCGGGTCGCTGAGCTCGTCGTCGTGCACGCCGGCGCTGGCCAGCGCCGTCATCGCGGCGGCGTTGATCGCGTACTGCTGGGACTTCTGGTACTGGCCGCGTCCGTAGATCTTGTAGTAGTACAGGCCGCGGTCGTAGCCGTTCTGCACCCGGCTCTTGCTCACGTAGCCCATCGCGCGGTCGATGGTTTCGCTCGGCACGCGGATGCCGATGTTGCGCGCGGCGCGCAGCGCCTGCAGCTGGCAGACCGTCACCGACAGGTCGAGCTCGCGGTCGAACGCGTTGTAGCGCCAGCCGCCGTGCTGGTTCTGGCAGTCGACGATCAGGTTGACCGCCTTCTCGAGCGTGACCTTGGCGCGCTCGTTGGCGGCCATGCCGTAGACCTCCGCGAGGAACAGCGTGCCGAACGCGTGGCTGTACATCCGCGTGCCGGCGGCGCTCAGCAGGCCCGACTGCTGCGAGCGGGTGATCACGAAGTCCTCGGCGCGCTTGATCACGTCCTGGTAGCGGCCGCGGTCCGGCAGGTGGCCACCGGCGAGGAACGCCATGCCGCAGATCGCGGTGACGCCGAGGTGGCCCTCGCCCTTGCTGCGCTGCGCGTCGGGCAGCAGCGCGTTGTCGAGCAGCTGGTAGTTGTCCTGCTGCTTGTGGCCGACATAGCCGACCCAGGCGCCCGACGACAGCTGCTGCTTCTGCAGCCAGGCGAGGCCGCGGTCGGCGGCCTTGGCGCACTCGTCGGCCAGCTTGCGGTCGAACCAGGCCTCGTCGTCGACCTTGGTCTTTGGCTTTCCGGTGGCGCTGGTCGGGCCCTGCTCGAGCACGGCCTCGGGCTTCGGACTCTGCGGTGTCGGGCCTTGCGGCACCTGCGAGAGCAGAGCGGTCAGCGCGAGGAGCGTGAGCATCGCCGCCGATTGTCCCCGGCCACCGCCGCGGTCGCCAGGGCCGAAACGCCTCCAGGTCGTATCTCCAGGACCGCGGCGGCCGGCGCGGTGGATCAGGCCAACAGCTCGCGCACGACCTTGCCGTAGACGTCGGTCAGGCGCAGGTCGCGGCCGCCGAAGCGGTAGGTGAACCGTTCGTGGTCGATGCCGAGCTGCCACATCAGCGTCGCGTGCAGGTCGTGGATCGACATCGGGTTCTCCTCGGCCTTGTAGCCGTACTCGTCGGTTGCGCCGTAGCTGACGCCCGGTCGGAAGCCGCCGCCCGCCATCCACATCGTGAACCCGAACGGGTTGTGGTCGCGGCCGTCGCGCCCCTGCGCGAACGGCGTGCGGCCGAACTCACCGCCGAACAGCACGATGGTCTCGTCGAGCAGGCCGCGCGCCTCGAGGTCGTAGAGCAGCGCGGCGATCGGCTGGTCGACCATCTTGCAGTTGCGGCCGAGCTTGGCCTTGAGGCCGCCGTGCTGGTCCCAGCGGTCGCTGCCGGTGTCGCCGCAGGTCAGTTCGACGAAGCGCACGCCGCGTTCGACCAGGCGCCGCGCCAGCAGGCACTGACGGCCGTAGATGCGGGTCTGCTCGTAGTCCGAGTTCATCCCGTACATCTCGCGGGTCGCCGCCGACTCGCCGTCGACGCCGAGCAGGTCCGGCACCGCGGTCTGCATGCGGAACGCCAGCTCCTGGTTCCGGATCGCCGCTTCGAGCGCCGGATCGCTGCCGTGCTCGTCGAGGCCGAGTTCGTCGAGGGCGCGCGCCAGCGCCAGCTTGCGGCGCTGCCGTGCGTCGGACTCACGCGGCTTGATGTTGGCGACCGCGTCGCCGCGCATCGAGAACAGCGAACCCTGGCTGTGCGCCGGCAGGAAGCCCGAGTGGAAGTTGTCGACGCCGCCCGGCGGCACCAGGCCGCCGTTGAGCACGCAGAACGCCGGCAGGTCCTCGGCCTCGGTGCCGAGGCCGTAGCCGATCCAGGCGCCCATGCTCGGCCGGCCCTGCAGGCCGTGGCCGGTATGCAGGAAGTAGTTGGCGTTGGTGTGCTCGCTGAAGTCCGCGTACATCGAACGCACGAAGGTCATCTTGTCGGCGACCTTCGCCATGTGCGGCAGCAGGTCGCTGATCCACTGGCCGCTGTCGCCGCGCTGGCGGAACTTCGCGCACGGGCCGAGCGTGTTGCCGCGGTCGTTGAACTGCGTCGGCTCCATCGGCAGCGCGAACTTCTTGCCGTCCTCGGCGACCAGCCGCGGCTTGTAGTCGAACAGGTCGTGGCAGCTCGGCGCACCGTCCATGTAGAGGAAGATCACCGAGCGCGCGCGCGGCGCGTGGTGGCGCACCAGGGCGCCGCCGTTCTGCTGGCGCTGCAGCAGGTCGGCGAACGGCAGCATCGCGAAGCCGTTGGCGGCCTGCCGGAGCAGCTCGCGACGGTTGGGACGGAACGTCTGTGGGCGGCGGCTCATCGGCGGAAGCGGAACTCGGTGGTGTTGAGCAGGGCGTGCAGCGTGTCGAACCAGACGGTGCGTTCGTCGTCCGCCTGCTCGACGAACGGCAGCAGGCGGTGCAGCTCCTCGGTGCGCGGCAGGCGGCCGAACGCCAGCCGGTAGGCCAGCTGCAGCCGCTGCGCCGCGTTGTCGCTGTGCGCCAGCACGCGGTCGGTGAAGCGCTTGCACAGCTCGTGCACCAGCGGCGCGTTGGCCAGCGCCAACGCCTGCGCCGGCACGTTGGACGTGTTGCGGCGGCCGACGGTCGCGAACGGCGTGGGCTGGTCGAACGCCAGCATCAGCTCGTTCATGAAGTTGCGCCGCACGGCCAGGTAGATGCTGCGCCGGCCGCGGCCGTCGAGCGGGTCGTGGCGGCCGGGCCGGCCGCGTGCGTTGGTGATCGCCTCGCGCGGCTGCTCGATCGACCGGCCGTAGAGCTTTGGGTCGAGCGAGTCGCTGATCGCCAGCAGCGCGTCGCGCACCAGCTCGGCTTCGAGCGGCCGCACGTTCTGGCGGTGCACCAGCACGTTGTCGGCGTCGACGTCCTGCGCGTCTGGCCGGATCCGGCTGCTCTGCCGGTAGGTGTGCGACGTCACCATGCGGCGGATCGTCTGCTTGAGCGACCAGCCGTTGGCGACGAAGTCGCGCGCCAGCCAGTCGAGCAGCCGCGGGTGGCTCGGGCGGTCGCCGAGCGCGCCGAAGTTGTCGACGCTCTTGACGATGCCGCGGCCGAACAGGTGGTGCCAGACGCGGTTGACCAGCACGCGCGGCGGCAGCGGGTTGTCGGCGGCGAGCACGGTGTCGGCCAGCTCGAGGCGGCCCGACGAGTGCTGGGGGGCCTTTGCCATCTTGGCGGGCACCGCCGACAGGAACGAACGCGGCGCCGCCTCGCCCGCCATCTTGTGGTTGCCGCGCAGGTAGACGTAGCTGTCGATGCCGTTGCCGTCGGCCATCGCCGGGATCGTCGGCGAGACCGGCAGCGCCGCGACCGCATCGGCCAGCTCCTTGCGCGCCCGGCGCCACGCGGCGTCGGTGCGGCCCGCGTCGGCGTCGGCGACCAGCGGGTTGGACCTGGTCTCGGGCGGCCGACCGTGCGGCGACAGGATCACGGACTGCACCGCGAGCCAGGTGTGCTCCGGGTAGTGGCCGCGGTTGTGGCGGGGATCGCCCAGGTCGGGAGCGCGCTGGTCGATCGCCTGCACGTAGGCGGTGCGGCCGCGCCACATCTCGGCGTCGAACGTGACCCAGTGGGCTTCCTGCTTGTCGACGTTCTTGTGCAGTCGGCCGTAGATCGGATCGCGCACGACGTGGAAGCCGTCGACGATCAGTTTGAGGCGGCTATGGTCGCCGGCGGCGCGCACGTGCACGTAGCGATGCTCGATGCGGAACGAACGGGTGGCGAGCGTGCCCTCGCGCTGGCTGCCGGCGGCGCAGCTGAGCCAGAACGGCCCCGGCAGCTGGATCAGCCTCGGTTCTTCGGCATCGGGGTTCGGGCAGAACGGGCCCTGCCACGGCTCGGCACCGAACGCGTCGTTGCTGACGTACCAGTGCGCGTCGGGGCGCGCCGCGTCGGCGATCACGACGTCGTCGTCGCGCAGCGTCACGCCGGACGCGCGCGGTTCGGCGTCGGGCAACCAGTGCCTGGCGAGCTCACGCTGCGCGCGCAAGGCGCGCTGGTAGCCGTCGGAGTCGGGCGGGACCTGCTTGAGCGAGGCCTGCACGAAGCGCGAGCTCTGCACGAAGCCGAACAGCCCGTAGTAGTCGCGGGTCGGGATCGCGTCGAACTTGTGGTCGTGGCAGCGCGCGCACGCGACGGTCATGCCGAGGAACGCCTTGCCGAACACGTCGATCTGGTTGTCGACGCGGTCGGCCTGGTGCTGCATCGCGTCGACCGGCGAGTGGGTCTGCTCGACGAACCACCACGACGCGGTCGCCTGCACGCTCTCGTTGTTGCCGTCGGCGTCGCGCCGCGGATCGGCCAGCAGGTCGCCGGCGATGTGCTCGCGCACGAACTGGTCGTAGGGCAGGTCGGCGTTGAGCGCGCGGATCACGTAGTCGCGATAGCGGAAGGCGTTGGGGATCTCGAAGTCGTACTCGTGCCCGAGCGTCTCGCAGTAGCGCATCAGGTCGAGCCAGTGGCGGCCCCAACGTTCGCCGAAGTGCGGGCTCGCCAGCAGCGCGTCGACCTCGCGCTGCCAGGCCCGTTCGCTCGGATCGGCGAGGAACCGTTCGACCGCCTCGGGCGTCGGCGGCAGGCCGACCAGGTCGAACCACAGCCGCCGCAGCTGCGTGTGTGGCGGTGCCGGCGGCGAGGGTTGCAGCGACGCGTCGGCGAGTCGCTGCTGCACGAACGCGTCGACCGGGTGGCCGGCGGCGGGTGGCGCCACCGACCGCAGCGGCTGCCATGCCCAGTGCTCGCGGCGCGCGTCCATCGGCGTCGCGTCCGGGGCCGGGGCGGGCGACTCCTGCGCCGACGCGAAGGCCGGCAGCAGCAGGCCGAAGAGCATGGGGACGAGGGGTCGCAACATGATCGCACTCGTTTGTATGTGGTCGCTCCAGGGCCGGCAACCCGGTAGCGTGCGCAGACATTCCTATGACCAAGTCCGCCCGCTCGTCGCGTTCTCGTTCTGCCGCTGCCAAGACCAAGATGAAGGCGCTCGACGTCGATCCGCGGTCGCCGTCGCTGGAGGGTCGGGTCGCGATCGTGACCGGCAGCAGCAAGGGGCTCGGCAAGGCGATGGCGATCGCGCTCGGCGAGGCCGGCGCGCGGGTCGTGATCAACTATTACAACGGCAAGGAGCAGGCCGAGCAGACCCGCGACGAGCTGCAGGGCCGCGGCATCGAGGCGATCGTCTGTCGCGCCGACGTGACCAGCGAGCGTCAGGTCGACAAGCTGGTCGGCGACGTCGAGAAGAAGCTCGGCAAGCCCGACATCCTGGTGCTGAACGCGACGCCGGACCAGCCGCAGAAGCCGATCGAGAAGTACGACTGGGCGTTCTACCAGTCGATGCTCGACTTCTTCGTCAAGTCGCCCTACCTGATGACGCGCGCGGTGCTGCCCGGCATGAAGCGCCGCAAGTGGGGGCGCATCGTCAACATCGGCAGCGAGGTGTTCCGCCGCGGGGTGCCGAACTTCTCGGCCTACGTCGCCGCCAAGGGTGCGCAGGCCGGCTGGACCCGCAGCATGGCGACCGAGCTGGCGCCGTGGAACATCACCGTCAACATGGTGTCGCCGGGGTGGATCCCGGTCGAACGCCACGACAAGGACCCGAAGGCCCTGAAGGACGGCTACAAGGCGCTGATCCCGATGCGACGCTGGGGTGTGCCCGGCGACGTCGGCGGCATCATCGCGTTCCTCGCCAGCGAGCAGGCGGCGTTCATCACCGGCCAGGACGTCGCCGTCAACGGCGGCATGACCGTCTGCTGATCCGAAGGCAGCCGGCGCCGTTACCTCCCCGCAACCCGTCCCGATCCCAGCCATGCTCCGTCGAACCTCCCTCGTCTGTCTGCTCGCGCTCGCCGCCGGCCTGTTGTGGTCGTGCGGCAACGAGCCCGCCGCCGCCAACTCCGGCAAGCCGCGGGTCGCGTTCGTGACCAACTGCGCGGTCGAGTTCTGGGCCGTCGCCGAAGCCGGCGTCAAGGCCGCGGCCGAACAGGCCGGGGTCGAGGCGCTGGTCCGGATGCCGCCGACCGGCACCGCCGAGGAACAGAAGCGCTACCTCGAGGACCTGGTCGCCGCCGGCGTCAAGGGCATCGCGGTCACGCCGAAGGATCCCGACAACATGACCGGTCTGCTCGACCGGATCGCCGAGCGCTGCACGCTGATCACGCACGACTCGGATGCGCCGAAGTCGAAGCGCCTGTGCTACATCGGCGTCGACAACTACGACGCCGGCCGGATGTGCGGCCAGCTGGTCGAGGAGGCGATGCCCGACGGCGGCCCGATCGTGATCCTGGTCGGCACGCTCGACCAGGACAACGCGCGCGGTCGCCGGCAGGGCCTGATCGACCACCTGCTCGGGCGGTCGCACGACCCGAGCCGCTTCGATCCGCAGGACGCGGTGCTGAAGAACGACAAGTGGGAGATCCGCGCGACGTTCACGTCGCAGATGGACCCGCAGAAGGCCAAGGCGGCGGCGCAGGACAGCCTGACGCGCTGGTCGGACCTCCGCGGCATGGTCGGTCTGTTCGCGTACGAGCCGCCGGTGATCCTCGATGCGGTCAAGTCGGCCAACCGCCTCGACCAGATCGCGATCGTCGGCTTCGACGAGGACGCCGCGACGCTGAAGGGCATCCGCGACGGGGAGATCCACGGCACCGTCGTGCAGAACCCGTACGAATACGGCCACCGCTCGATCACCCTGCTGGCGAAGCTGCTCGCCGCCGAGGACGAGGCGGCGCGCAAGGCGCTGCTGCCCGAGAGCGGCACGATCGTGGTGCCGGCGCGCCAGATCCGCAAGGCGAACGTGCAGGCGTTCTGGGACGACCTGAACCAGAAGCTCGGCAAGTAGCGCGTGGCGACCGCGGCACGGCTGCAAGCGCGGGGCGTCCGCAAGGCGTTCCCCGGCGTGCGCGCCCTCGACGGCGTCGACCTCTCGGTGCACGCCGGCGAGGTGGTCGCGCTGGTCGGTGAGAACGGCGCCGGCAAGAGCACGTTGATGAAGGTGCTGGCGGGCCTGCACCGGCCCGATCAGGGCGAGGTGCTGCTCGACGGGCGGCCGGTGACGCTGCTGGATCCGCTCGACGCGCTGCGGCGCGGCATCGCGCTGATCCACCAGGAGCTGAGCCTGTGCGACAACCTGACCGTCAGCGCCGCGATGTTCCTCGGTGCCGAGCTGCGGCGCGGACCGTTCCTGCGCGAGCGCGAGATGGCCGCGGTGACGCGCGAGTGGCTGGGCCGGCTCGGCCTCGACGTCGATCCGCGCGCTTTGGTGTCGTCGCTGCGCATGGGCCAGCGCCAGCTGCTCGAGATCGCACGGGCGCTGCGCGCCGAGGCGCGCGTGCTGATCATGGACGAGCCGACCTCGAGCCTGACCGAGACCGAGGCCGAACGGCTGTTCGAAGTGGTGCGCGAGCTGCGCGCGCAGGGCGTCGGCATCGTCTACATCACGCACCGCCTCGGCGAGATCGAGCAGCTCGCCGACCGCGTCGTCGGGCTGCGCGACGGCCGCAACAGCGGCGAGCTCGGCCGCGACGAGATCTGCCACGATCGCATGGTCGCGCTGATGGTCGGCCGCGAGCTGTCGGGTGCCGCGCGCAGCCCGCACCCGCCCGGCGAGCCGGTGCTGCAGGCGCGCGGGGTGCGCACCGCGATGTTCCCGGCGGCGAGCGTCGACCTCGAGCTGCGCGCCGGCGAGGTCGTCGGCATCGCCGGGCTGCTCGGCTCGGGACGCAGCGAACTGCTGCGCGCGCTGTTCGGCGTCGATGCGCGGCTCGCCGGGGACGTGCGCATCGGCGACGACCAGCTGCCGCCGGCAGACGTCGGCGCGGCGGTGCAGCGCGGCCTCGCGCTGTTGCCCGAGGACCGCAAGCAAGAAGGGCTGGTCGTGTCGATGGCGGTGCGCGAGAACCTGTCGCTGCCGACCCTGCGCCGCCGCGGTCGCTGGCTCGACCGCGCCTACGAGCGCGCGCTGAGCCGCGACAGCATCGCGCAGCTCGGCATCGCGTGCAGCGGTGGCGAACAGGTGGCCGGCTCGCTGTCGGGCGGCAACCAGCAGAAGATCGTGCTCGGCAAGTGGCTGGCCGCTGCACCCCGGGTGCTGCTGCTCGACGAGCCGACGCGCGGCGTCGACGTCGGCGCGCGCGCCGAGATCTACCGGCGGCTCGACGAACTCGCGGCCGAAGGACTGGCGGTGCTGTTCGTCAGCTCGGAGCTCGACGAGGTGCTGCAGCTGGCCGACCGCGTGCTGGTTCTGCGGGACGGCGCGGTGCAGGGTGAGCTGCGCTCTGCGCAGCGCACCGAGGAACGGATCATGATGCTGGCGACCGGCGCCCAACGGGCGACCTCGAGGCAGCGGACCGAAGCAGCGGAGGACGGGCGATGAAGAAGTTGGCCGGCATTGCCGGGCTGTTGCTGGTGATCGCGATCGTGACGACCGTGCTGAGTCACGACGCCTCGACCGGCAACTACACGTTCCTGTCGTCGTACAACCTCGAGAACCTGCTGCGCCGCGTCGGCATGTTCGGCGTGCTGTCGGTCGCCGCGGCGTTCGTGATCGTGACCGGCGGCATCGACCTGTCGATCGGCGCCGTGGTCTGCGTCGCGGGCTGCATGCTGCCGTGGCTGCTGGCCGACTGCGGCCTGCCGGCGATCGTGGCGATGCCGCTGGTGCTGCTGGTCTGCGCCGGCATCGGGCTATGGCACGGCCTGCTGGTCGTCGGCCTGCGGCTGCAGCCGTTCGTGGTGACGCTGTGCGGCCTGCTGCTCTACCGCGGCCTGATGCGCAAGTTCACCGGCGACCAGACCATGGGCCTCGGCGACGCCGGCGAGGGGCTGCGCTGGCTGGCGACCGGCAAGATCCCGATCACAGCCGACTTCGGGCTGCCGGCGCCGCTCTGCGTGCTGGCGATCGTCGCCGTGCTGACCGGCGTGCTGTGGCAGCGAACGGTCTGGGGCCGGCACCTGTTCGCGCTCGGTCGCAACGAGGAGGCGGCGCGCTTCTCGGGTGTGCGCACCGGTCGGCTGACCGCGCTGAGCTACGTGGCGTGCTCGCTGCTGGCCGGCCTCGGCGGCTGTCTGTTCGTGCTCGACGTCAACTCGGCGCAGGCGTCGAGCTTCGGCAACTTCTACGAACTGTACGCGATCGCCGGCGCGGTGCTCGGCGGCGTCGCGCTGCGCGGCGGCGAAGGGCTGGTGCTCGGCGTAGTACTCGGCGCCGCGCTGATGCAGCTGCTCTCCAACACCATCAACCTGGTCGGCGACAGCAACCAGCTCGAGTTCGCCGTGGTCGGCGCGGTGATCCTGTTCGGCGCCGGGTTCGACGAACTGGTGCGCCGCTACCTCGGCTGGCGCGCGACCCGCAGCCGGCGCGCCTGACGGCTGTTGCCCGGCGCACCGGCCACCAGCTCAGCGGATCGGCGTCTCGCCGATCAGCTCGCGCCAGCGCAGGTGGATCGCGGCCGGGTAGGCCTCGCATTCAGCCGCGAACACGCGCGCGGCCAGCGACGTCACGTTGTCGTTGGACAGCACCGGCACGCGCGCCTGGATCAGCACGCGGCCGTTGTCGTACTCGTTGTCGCACAGGTGCACGGTGCAGCCCGACTCGGTGCGGCCGGCTTCGATCACCGCGCGGTGCACGTGTTCGCCGTACATGCCCTTGCCGCCGAAGTCCGGCAGCAGGGACGGATGGATGTTGAGCACCCGGCCCTCGAAGTCCGGGATGATCGGCAGCAGCCGGATGTAGCCGCACAGCAGCACCAGGTCGCAGTCGAGTTCGTGCACCCACGACCAGATCGCCGACGGGTCGGTCAGCTGGCGGGTCTCGATGCCGTGGTCGAGCGCGCGCTGCAGGCCGAAGGCGTCGTCGCGGTCGCTGGCGACGCCGGCGACGCAGCCCTTCAGGCGGCCGTCGTCGATCCGGTCGAGCAGGTTCTGCAGGGTGCGGCCGGAGCCGCTGAGCAGCACCGCCAGCCGCGGGCGCTGGGCGCGGCTCAGCTCGTCGTGGCGCGCGCTCACGTGTGCGCCCGGGCGGCGGCGATGACGCCGACCAGCAGCGTGGCCATGCGCGGAGCGGCGACGTCGGCGGCGTCGATCATCTCCTCGATCGAGACCCGGCTGGTGCCGCCGTGCAGCACCTGCTGGGTGACGCCGACCAGCGCCAGCACTTGGAAGCCCGCGTGCACGCCGGCGATCGCCTCGTGCACCAACGACATGCCGACCAGGTCGGCGCCGGCCTGTCGCAGGAACCGGTACTCGGCGCGCGTCGGCATGCTCGGCCCGGGCACTGCGGCGAACACGCCGCGCGGGCACGGCACACCGGCGTTGATCGCGACCTCGCGGGCGAGCTTGACCCACTTCTGCGAGTACGGCTCGCTCATGTCGGGGAAGCGTGGGCCGAGCAGGTCGTCGTTGGGGCCGGTCAGCGGATGCAGGTTGCTGAAGTTCAGGTGGTCCTCGACCACCGCGATCGCGCCGGGCTCGATCTGCTGGCTGAGGCTGGCAGCGCCCGCGGTCACGATCAGCAGTTCGCAGCCGAGCGCCTTCAACACCCGGACGGGGTGGGCGAGCTCGGCCGAGGTCATGCCTTCGTAGGCGCTGAGCGGCGCGTCGGCGACCGCCACCGGCACGCCCTCGAGGATGCCGACGTGGATCGGCGACGGCAGCGGCATGCCCGGGATGTCGCCGCCGGAGAGCGCGACCTTGTCCTTCAGCTGGTTGGTGATCGACGCGTGGCCGGAGCCGAGCAGCATCGCGACGCGCGGGCGCAGCGCGGTGCGCGTCTCGAGCAGGTCGATCAGCTCGCGTGCGAGTTGTCGCTGGGACAGGGGCGAGGACATGGGCGAGATCGTAGGGCCGGGGGAAGCGTCGGCAACTACCGCGTGCCGTTGCTGGCGGGGTCGGTCTTGGCGGTCGCGCTGGGCCGGCCGGGTGTGGGCTTGCCGGCTGTGGGCTTGCCGCTGCGGGTGCGCGGCATGCCGGCAAGGTCGAGCACGCGCTCGACCAGCCGCACGCGTTCCTGCATCGACAGCGAGGCGACCGGGATGTAGGGCACGTCGAACTGCTCGAGCAGCAGCTTGACCATGCCGTCGATGCGCACGACCTCCTCCCATTCCACTCCGGCGCGCACGCCGTCCTCGGCGAGCAGTTCGCGGTGCGGTCGCAGGAAGAACACGAGGCCACCGCGCACCCACTGCATGTACTCCTCGAGCCGCGGGTCGCGGAAGATCCGCGCCAGGATCGACGAGTGGTGGGCGGCGTAGGCCAGGTTGCAGAACGCCCGGTCACTGACGAACGGGCCGTCGACCGCGCGCTCGGCGTCGATCTGCCGGGTGAACACGGCGGCCTGGTAGCGGTCGACCAGGTCGATGTCGGTGCGCAGGGTGTCGAGCCGTTCTTCCATCTCGGCCAGCACGCCACGCGCGACCTCGGCGATCATCGGCACGCGGTAGCGGTCGCGGATCCAGCGCGCCAGCGTCGTCTTGCCGGTGGCGTGGGCGCCGACCAGGTAGATGCGCGGGGTGGCGGAGCCGGAGGGTGCACGATGCGGCAGCATCCGTTCGAGCCTAGCGACGCCGCCGCGCCGTTGCCCGCGCTAATCCGGATCGCCCGTGCCGAGCTCGCCCTCGCCCTCGACGTCGTCGTCGCGTTCGTCGTCATCGGACGCGCCCTGCTCCTCGGCGGCCCGCAGCGCCAGCCGCGCGCGGGCGGTGACGTCCGGCTCGACGAAGGCGCGCTCGACGAATGCGCGCGGCGCCTGCAGGGTCTGCACCAGCAGGTCGGCCAGCAGGCTCGGCGGGGTCGAGTCGGGCAGCGGCAGCGGCTCCTTCAGCCGCGCCGAGGCGGCCTCGCGCAGCTCGTGTGCGAGGTCGTCGCGCTCGGGTTCGGGCACGGCCGTCTCGAGGAACGGCAGGCACTCGACCTGTCGATAGCGGTGCGGGCTTTCGACCTCCTGCAGGTGCACGCGCGCGATGCCGAGCACCCAGATCATGTAGCGGCCGTCGGGCAGCTTCTCGTGCCGCAGGATCTCGCCGAGGCCGCCGATCGGCACCACCGCGGGCGGATGCTGCGGGGTCTCGCGTTCGCCGATCTGCGGCGAGGCGATCACCAGCCGGCCGGGCCCGTCGAGCAGGTCGCGCACCATGTCGCGGTAGCGCTCCTCGAAGATGTGCAGCGGCAGCACCTGGTGCGGAAACAGGAACACGCCCGGCAGCGGGAACATCGGCACGGCGCCGTGCGGCAGGGTCGGTTCTGTCAGTTCGAAGTCCACGGTCCGGTGCTTTGGGCCAGATGCTACCACGATGCAAGCGGTCGGTGTCGGCGGGTCGGTATCATCGGGCCGGTGGCATCGGGCCGGCATCATCGGGATTGGGTCATCGGGCGAGCCGACGGCGCGCCGCGGCGGCGTGCCCGGGCAGGCCCTCGAGGTCGGCGAGTCGCGCGGCGTCGCGCAACAGCGCGGCCGGGGGGCGGTCGAGCCGCAGCCAGGTGCGCACGCGCAAGAACTGGAACACCGACAGCCCGCCGGTGTAGCGCGCCGCGCCGCCGGTCGGCAGCACGTGGTTGGGGCCAGCGCCGTAGTCGCCGAGCACCTCGGCGCCGTGGGCGCCGAAGAACAGCGCGCCGTAGTGCGCGAACCGGGGTGCCAGCCGATCGCCGTCGCGGCAGGCGAGCTGCAGGTGTTCGGGCGCGAGCCGGTCGACGACGGCGAGCAATTCGTCCTCGTCGCGACAGCAGACGCAGCCGCCACCCTGCAGCGCCTGCTTCGCGACGGCCGCCGTCGGCAGCGTCGCGAGCTGCTCGGTGAGCGCGCGTTCGACCTGATCGGGCAGCGACGACGAGGTCGTCACCAGCCACGGCCTCGCGGTCGGGTCGTGCTCGGCCTGCGCCAGCAGGTCGGCGGCGACCAGCTCGGGGTCGGCGTGGTCGTCGGCGACCACGCACAGTTCGCTCGGCCCCGCCGGCAGGTCGATGCCGACGCGGCCCTGGACCAGCTGCTTGGCCGCGGTCACGAACCGGTTGCCCGGACCGACGACGACGTCGACGCCGGGGCGCGCCTGGTCGCCGTAGGCGAGCGCCGCGATCGCCTGCGCGCCGCCGCATGCGAGCAGCGCATCGCACGAAGCGACGTGGGCTGCTGCCAGCACGATCGGGGTCGGGCGCGGCGATGCGGCGAGCACGACCGGGACGCCGGCCGCGCGCGCGGTCACCGCGGTCATCAACAGCGAGCTCGGCAGCGTCGCCAGTCCGCCCGGCGCGTAGCAGCCGGCGCGTTCGACCGGCGCCAGCTTCTGCGCGACGATGCCGCCGGGCAGCTCGCGCGAGAACTCGGAGATCGAATCGCGCTGCGCCTCGGCGAACGAACGGATCCGACCGGCGACGTCGCGCAGCATCTGCTGGTCGGTTGCCGGCAGCTGCTCGAACGCGGCCGCGAGCACGTCGGGGCCGAGCGTCAGCCGATCCTGGTGGAGTTCGTCGAACCGCTCGGCGTGGCGGCGCACGGCCGCGTCGCCGTCGCGGTCGACGTCGGCGAGGATCTGTGCGGCGGTGGCCAGCGTCGCCGGGTCGATCGCGTCGCCGGCAGCGGTGCGCACGTCGGTGGGGGCGCGACGGGGCAACACGGTCATCGCTTGCCCTCCTGCTTCTGCGCGCCGCCTCGGCGCGACACCCGCCGGGCTCGCAGGTCGAGTTCGCGACCGACCTCGGCCAGCGTGACGTCGGCGCGCTGCATCGCGACGGCCGCGAAGTAGAGCAGGTCGGCCGCCTCGTGCACGACCTCTCCGCGCCCGTCGGCGTCGGCCAGTTCGCCGGCCTCCTCGATCAGCTTGGCGCGCAGCCAGTCGCGATCCTCGAGCAGCTTGTTGGTGTAGCTGCCCGGAGCCGCCGCAGCGGCGGCGCGCGCGACCCGGCCCGGCAGCGCCAGCAGGCCGTCGCGATCGCCCCAGCAGCCGTCGGTGTCGAGGTGGCAGAAGCCACGGCCCTGCTGGCGCACGACGAACCGCAGCGCGTCGCGGTCGCAGTCGAGGTCGACGCGCAGCAGCTGCTGCGTGTTGCCCGACGTCTCGCCCTTGCGCCAGAGCCCTCGCGAGCGCGACTGGTAGATGCCGCGGCCCTCGTCGACGGCGAGCTTCAGGCTCTCGGCGCTGGACCAGCACAGGCCGAGCGCGGCGCCGACCTCGTCGGTCACGACGGTCGGCCACAGGCCGCGCTCGGGCTTCTGCAGCGACGCGACCAGCGCGTCACCGACCGAGAACGCCTCGGTGTAGAGCGCCATGCCGACCTGCGCGTCGACGCCGAGGCGGTCGAGCGTCGCGACGTCGTCGGGGCTGGCGACGCCGCCGGCGAACACCAGCTCGCGATCGCCGGCGGCGTCCTTCAGCGCCTGCACGCGCTCGACGTCGAGGCCGAGCATGCGGCCCTCGCGCTCGACGAACGTGACCAAGAATCCCGACACGTACGGTGCCAGTTCGCGCATGCGGTCTCGGATGCCGGCGCCGGTGCGGGTGCGCCAGCCGTCGACGACGACCTCGCCGTCGACGGCGTCAAGCGCGGCGACGACCCGTTCGCGCGGCAGCTGCGACAGCAACTCGGGGGTCGCCATCGTGCCGAGCACGATCCTGGTCGCGCCGGCGTCGAGCAGGTCGCGCGCGGTGTCGAGGTCGCGGATGCCGCCGCCGACGCGGCACGGCGCGGTGCGGCACAGTTCGCGGACCAGCGCGCGGTTGTCGCCGTCGCCGAGGGCGGCGTCGAGGTCGACGACGGCGACCTCGCCGACGCGCGCGAAGCGCTGCAGCCACGGCCGCGGATCGCCGGCGTCCAGCACCAGCTCGACGCCCGAACGGAGCTGCACCGCGTTGCCGCGGCGCAGGTCGATGGAGGGAAGGATCATGACAGGGTCTCTCGGATGGGCAGGTCGGCGGCGGCGAGCGCGCGCTTGAGTTCGGGGATGGTGGTGCGCCGGTCGTGCAGCAGCGACGCGACCAGCAGCGCGTCGGCGCCGGCGCGGGCGGCGTCCTGCAGGTGCTGGACGGTGCGCGCGCCGCCGGACGCGATCAGCGGCACGTCGGTGGCCGCGCGGGCCTGCGCGAGCAGCTCGGTGTCGTAGCCGACCCCGGTGCCGTCGCGGTCGATGCTGGTCAGCAGCACCTCGCCGACCGAGAGCTCGGTGGCTTGTTGGATCCAGTCGACGACCGCGAGGTCGACGTCGGTGGTGCCGGCGTGCGTGCGCACGCGGTGGCGTCCGTCGGGCTGCGGCTGGGCGTCGACGGCGAGCACGACCGCCTGGCTGCCGAACGCGTCGGCGAGCCGGCGCAGCAGGTCGGGGTCGCGCACCGCGGCCGAGTTGACCGCGACCTTGTCGGCGCCGCGCTGCAGCAGCGCGCGCGCGTCGTCGACGCTGCGCACGCCGCCGCCGACGCACAGCGGCACGTCGACGACCTCGCGCACGTTCGCCGTCGTGTCGAGCGCGTGGCCGCGTCCGGCGGTGGTCGCGCTGACGTCGAGCAGAACGATCTCGTCGGCGCCGTCGCGCGCGTAGCGACCGGCGAGCTCGGCGGGATCGCCGCAGTCACGCAGGTTCTGGAAGCGGGTGCCCTTGACGACGCGACCCTGGTCGACGTCGAGGCACGGCACGATGCGGACCGTCAGCATGACGCCTCCTCGGCGCGCGCCGCGCGGCGCAGCCAGCGCTGCAGCAGGTCGTGGCCCCACGCGCCCGACAGCTCCGGGTGGAACTGGCACAGCAGCACCGGGCCGCGCTCGGCGGCCGCCACGAACGGGATGCCGTGCGTGCAGGTCGCCTGGCGCCAGCCGGCGCGTTCTTCGGCCGGCAGCGCGTAGCTGTTGGCGAAGTAGGCCTGGCCGGTGCGCACGCTGCCGTTGCCGGCGCCGGCGCGCACCGTGTTCCAGCCCATCTGCGGGCAGCGCATGCCTTTGGGGAAGCGCTGCAGGCGACCGGCCAGGGCGCCGAGGCCGGGGACGTCGGGCGCCTCGTCGCTGCCGTCACAGCACAGCTGCATGCCGAGGCAGATGCCGAGCGTCGGGCGGCCGGCGGCGAGCCGCGCGCGCAGCGGCTCGCGCAGGCAGCCCTCGCGTAGCCGCTCGGCGGCGGCGGCGAAGTGGCCGACACCGGGCACGACCAGCAGGTCGGCGTCGACGACGTCGGCGGCGCTCGCCGCGACCAGCTCGCGGCCGAGCCGCCGGAACGCGGCGCGCACCGAGGCGTCGTTGGCGACGCCGGTCGCGATGTAGGGAACGGTACTCACAGCGTCTCCTTGCGGCTCACAGCGTCTCCTTGGTGCTCGGCAGGCGGTCCCCGCGGACCTCGACCGCCGTGCGCAGCGCCACCGCCAGCGCCTTGAAGGCGGCCTCGCTGCGGTGGTGGTCGTTGTCGCCGCGCAGCACGTCGACGTGCAGGCACAGGCGCGCGTTGCTCGCGAACGTCGCCAGCGCGTGGCCGACGTTCTCCATCGCCATGCCGCCGATCACCGGTCGTCGCCACGGCAGCTCGACCTGGGCGAACGGGCGGCCGGACAGGTCGACGACCGCGCGCACCAGCGCCTCGTCGAGGGGCGCGTAGGCGTGGCCGAAGCGGGCGATGCCGCGACGGTCGCCGAGCGCGTCGTCGACGCACTGTCCGAGCACGATCGCGACGTCCTCGACCGTGTGGTGGTCGTCGACGTCTCGGTCGCCCTCGCAGCGGATCGTCAGGTCGATGCCACTGTGCCGGCCGAGCGCGGCCAGCAGGTGGTCGTAGAACGGCACCCCGGTGCGCACGTCGATGCTGCCGGTGCCGTCGATCGCGACGGCTACCTGCACCGAGGTCTCGGCGGTCCGGCGAGAACGTTCGGCGATGCGCGCGCTCACGGTCGACCTCCGGCGAGCAAGGCCTCGACCAGCCGCGTGAACGCGGCGTCGTCGCCGGGACAGGTGATGCGCACGGCGGTGGCCGACGGTCCGTCGGCCGGGAAGCTGCGCACGGCGATGCCGCGCCCGGCCAGCCGTCGTGCCAACGCCAGCGCCTGGTCGCGAGTCGCGGCGGTCGCGTAGACGAAGTTGGCCTGGCTCGGCAGCACCGTCAGGTCGAGCGAGGCCAGCGCCACTGCCAGCCGCTCGCGTTCGTCGCGGATCCGCGTGAGCCGCGGCTGTGGTCGGTCGGCGTCGAGCAACCGTTCGCACAGCAGCAGCGACGGCGTGCTGCACGGATACGGGCTGCCGGTGGCGCGCAGCGCAGCGACGGCGGGCTCGCTGCCGAGCGCGTAGCCGACCCGCAGGCCGGCCAGCGAACGTCCCTTCGAGAACGTGCGCACGACCAGCACGTTGGGCTCGCGCAATAGCGCGGGCGTCGGGTCCTCGTCGGCGTAGTCGACGTAGGCGAGGTCGACGACCAGCAGCGCGTCGCCGACACGCCGCGCGGTGCGCAGCAGGTCGTCGGTGGCGATCGCCAGGCCGGTCGGGTTGTTGGGTGTCGTCAGCGCCAGCACCGTCGCGCCAGCCGCGCGCCGCCACAGCTGCTCGAGGTCGAGCGCGCCGTCGGTCCACGGCATCTCGGTGAGCGTGGCACCGGCCGCCTGCACGTAGCGTGGCAGCATCGGGAAGCACGGCACCGGGGCGACCAGCGAACGGCCCGGGGCGAGCCACGCGCGGCAGATCCGGTCGAGCAGTTCGTCGGCGCCGGCACCGAGCACGACCTGGGTGCTGGCGATGCCGAAGCGGGCGGCCAGCCGTTCGCGCAGCGGACCGTCGTCGGGATAGCGACGCCACAGCTCGGCCGACGCCAGGCCCGTTGCCAGGTTGTCGACCAGCTCGGCCGCGAGTGCCGGGCCCTCGTTGCCGTCGAGCCACAGGTCGATGCCGGTCGGCGGCGCGGTGCGCGCGTACGGCGGCGGCAGCACGTTGGGGGTGGGCAGGCTCATGGCACCAGTTGGCTGACGGGGGTCACGACGAGGTCCCGCGCGCCCTGGTCGCGCAGGCGTGGCAGCAGCGCCGGCAGCTCTTCGCGGCGCACCGCCGCGCGCACCGCGAAGCCGTCGCCGCCGTGCAGCGTCGACACCGTCGGCTGCTGCATCGCCGGCAGCACCTCGATGACCTGCTGCAGCCGGTCGGCCGGCACGTTGACGTCGAGCATCGCGCGGCTGCGGGCCGCGAGCACCGAACGCAGCAGCAGCACGAACGCGTCGATGACGTCGCGGCGCACCGGGTCGGCGTAGCTGCGCGGGTTGGCGAACAGGCGGGTGCTGCTGCGGCTCAGCTCGGCGATGATCTGCAGGCCGTTCTGCTGCAGCGTGGTGCCGGTCGCGGTGTTGTCGACGATCAGGTCGGCGTCGTCGGGCGGGAACGCCTCGGTCGCGCCGTGGCTCAGCACGATGCTGGCCTCGAGTCCTTCGCGCGCGATCCACTCGCGGGTCAGGCCGGCATACTCGGTGGCGATCCGCAGCGGCCGCTGCGGCAGCCGGCCGTCGACCAGCAGGGCGTCGGGGGCGGCGGCGACGATGCGCACCGGATCGAGTTCGAGGTCGAGCAGTTCGACCAGCTCGGCGCCGAGCTCGCCGACCCAGTCGGCGCCGGCGAAGCCGAGGTCGCGGCTGCCCTGGTCGAGCATCGTGACGACGTTCTGCGGTTTCAGCAGCTTGACGTCGAACGCGCAGTTGCGCAGGCGGGGGCGGTAGTCACGGCCGGTCTGCACCGCGGGCATGCCAGCGTCCGCCAGCAGCTGGAGGATGCCGGCGTTCATGCGGCCCTTGGGCAGTCCGAGGCGGACCTGCGGGGAATCGATGGTCATGGTGTCGGTCGGGTTGCCGACACCGGCCGCGCCTCCGCCGTGCGGTCGAGGGGCCTGCCCAAAACCACAAGACGCCGGCGTGGCCGGCGTCGCGAAGGGGTCTTGCGGGTGGGACGATCAGCTCGTCACGCGCATACCTTCACCACACCGGCCATCGGGTGATGGTGGTGATGATGATGGTGGTGCTGGTGACGGAAGGCGCTCATCGCGGCTCGCAGGGTAGGTCCCGCCGCGCAGCTTGCAAGCCCCGCGGCGCGGATTCTCGGCTCAGCGCTGGTAGATCTCGGCCTCGAGCGGGCCGCCACCGACGACCATCACGGTGCCGTCCGGCAGGCCGACGGCTTGCGGGAACAGGCGTTCGGCCGCCATCGAGCCGGTCGGCGCGATCGCGTTCGGGCTCTGCGAGAACACGTCGGCGGTGTCGGTCGCGGTGGCGACGAAGCCGCCGTTCGGCACGTCGATCGCGAGCTGGAAGCCACCGGCGATCAGCGCGCCGCCGCCCGGCAGCGGCGCCAGCGCGGCGCCGGCGCGGCCGACCTGCATGCCGTTGACGGTCTGGAACGAACCGAAGAAGCCCGGCGTGTCGACGACGCAGTCCTCGCGCGTGCCGATGATGATGTCGGCGATGTTGCCGGTCTGCAGGAACACCGACAGGTCGACGTTGAGGCCGCCGCACAGCAGCACGCGGCCGTTGCCGAGCGCGACCGCCGAATGCAGCAGGCGGCCGCCGGTGAACAGGCTCGGCAGACCGAAACCGCCGGACGCCGGGTTGTAGAGATAGGCCGTCGACGAGACGGTCGGGATGTTGACGATCGGCAGCACCGACAGGCCGCCGGCGACCAGCGCCTGGCCGTTGCTCAGCGTCGTCTGCGTGTGCAGCGCGCGCGCCTCGAGCATCGTCGCGCCGGTGCTGAACGTGTTGGTGCTCGGGTCGAACAGCTCGGTGGTGTTGAGGATGCTGGTGAAGATCGCCAGCGGGTCGCTCAGGTCGAACGCTTCGAGGCCGCCGGTGATCAGCACCTGGCCGTTGCCGAGCTGCGACGCGCCGTGGCCGGCGCGCGCGGTGTTCATCGTCAGGTTGGTGGTGGTGCCGGTGGCCGGATCGTAGATCGCCGCCGCCGCGGTCGGCTGGCCGCCGCTGAGGTCGAGGCCGCCGGTGAACAGCACCCGGCCGTCGGCGAGCGGCGTCGTCTGCGACAGCAGGCCGACACCGAACGTGCCGCCGGCCAGCGACCACTGCTCGAGGCGCGACGAGTAGCTCTGCGCGGCGGGGCCGCTGCCGCCGACGAACAGCACCTCGCCGTCGTCGGCCGGCACCGCGCCGCCACCGAGGATCGGCAGCGTCGGCGCGCCGAGCGCCGCCTTGAAGGTGCCGGGCGCCTGCGGAGTGACGCGCGTCAGGTTCGACACGCGGAACGGACCGGAGCCGGCGACGGCCTGGAACGAGAACACGCAGTCCTCGAGCCACGGGTCGTTCGGCATCGTGATCGTCGGCGTCGCCTGGCCGCTGCCGTCGGTGAGCCCGACGAAGCCGGGCGTGTTGTAGCTGACCCACGCGAACTGGTCGGTGATGTCGAGCTGCACGCCGAGCTGCGGCAGGAACGTCGGGAACTCGATCAGGTCGAACAGCAGCGCGTAGGGCTCGTTCGCCTGGCCCTGCAGCGGGCATGCGAGCTGGCCGCCGAGGCCGCCGCCGACCTTGTCGAGGTCGAGGTTCTGGGCGAGGGCCGGCGCGGCCGCGGCGGCGAGGAGTACGGGTGCGAGGATCGTGATGCGCATGGGTGCGGCGAGGTGGGCAGTCGGCGCACAAGTATGTCGCCGAATCCCGCCCCGCGCGAGCCGTCCCGGGTGCGCTACGGAGTAACGGTCAGCACCGTCGCGTTGCTCAGGAACAGCCGGAAGCCGTCGCCGCAGATCGCCTGCGCGGCCAGCGTGCCGATGGCAGCGGGCGTGTTGGGCACCGCGAACGGCTGCGTGTAGAACTGCGCCGCGTCGCTGAGGCCGGCGCCGAGCGCGACCACCTGGGTGGCGTCGATCTCGACCTGCCCGAACGGCGGCAGCGCCACCGGCCCGGCGAGGCCGATCGACAGGAACACGCCGACCAGCTGGCCCGGCTGGTTGGTCGTCGCGAAGAAGTTGGTCGGGTTGCCGATGGCGACCGTCGCCGGCGACACCTGCAGCTCCGGGCCGCGCATCAGCGTCGCGCCGCGCGGCCGCAGGTTGCCGTTGGCGGCGACGGTGTCGTTGTAGATCTCGGTCGCCTCGCCGGCGTCGAGCGCATCGCCGTCGCCGTTGAGGTCGCGCAGCACGACCAGCCGGTCCGGCGTCTGGTCCTCGCACAGCAGCACCGAACCGTCGTCGCGGATCACGACGTCCCACCAGGTCGACCCGGCGGTCTGGTAGTCGACGCCCTGTTCGGTCGCGTCGATGACGCCGTCGCCGTTGGCGTCGCGCGCGGTCCAGATGGTCTCGTTGCTGCTGTGGTCGCTCAGGTAGAAGCGGCCGTCGCGCGCGATCGCCATGCCGTAGTGGAACGGGCTGCTGGCACCGATCGTCGACGTGTCCCAGAACAGGCTGCGTTCGCCCGGGTCGTTGCAGTCGCCGTCGAAGTTGGCGTCGGCGAGCCGGTAGACCCCCTTGGTGATCACGCCGGTGGCGCCGGCCTCGGTGTAGTAGAGGTTGAGGTCGGGGCCGGCGGCCAGCTCGCTCGGGATCGAGTCGCCGGTCGCGACCGAGCCGGGCACGGTGTGGTAGTCGATCGCCTCGCCCGGATCGAGCGCGTCGCCGTCGCCGTTCTGGTCCTCGAGGCGCACGATCAGGTCGACGCCGGTCGAGCCCGAGTTGGCGATCGCCAGGAACACGCGGCCGAGCAGGTCGACGTGCAGCCCCTGGATCGACGCCATCGCGATGCCGGCCGGGTTGCTGTCGTCGAAGAACACGCGGTGCTCACCCGGGTCGTGGGCGTCGCCGTCGCCGTTGGCGTCGCGCATCGCCATCACGATGTCCGACGTCGAGTCACCGACGTAGACGGTGCCGTCGGGAGCCGCCGCGATGCACGACGGGTTGCCGAGCACCAGCGAACCGACGTTCTCGTCGTAGAACGGCAGCACCTCGCCGGCGTCGTTGAAGTCGCCGTCCTGGTTCCAGTCGATGCAGCGCCAGATGCCGTCGTAGCTGGAGTCGGTGACCAGCAGATCGAGCGAACGGGCGTACGGAACGGCCGACGGGACCTGCGCGATCGCGGCGGCGGAGAGCGCGGCCGCGGTCAGCGGCGCGAGGATCTTATTGCGATGCATTCTCAACAAGCCTAGGGCTCGCCCGAGGCACCGCAAGGGGCCGAACGGCCCGTTCGAGAATCCTCACGCGCCGACCGGCGCACCGAAAGTCAGTTCTGCACGGTCGCGGTGCCGGCGTTCGACGTGACGATGTTGAGCGCGTTGACGGTTGGATCCCAGATCAGCCACTGGTGGTAGAGCGTCAGGCCGACCAGGTTGGCCGCGTTGGGCACGACGATCGGGTAGCTGGCCTCGCCGTTGCCGTCGGTGATCACAAGGTCGAGCGCCTCGGCCGCGACCAGCAGGTCACAGCCCGGCGCGTTCGGCAGTTCGAACGGCAGCGCGACGCCGTTGTAGCTGGTGTTGTCGAGGCCCGACGCCAGCAGCGCGAACGTGTTGTCGAGCGCGTCGCGGACCTTCGGCTGGTAGCTGCTGCCGAGCTGCGGCTGGCCGTCGAAGCCGAGCGCCGGCACCTTGCCGGTGGTCTGCGGCGTGCACAGCACCCGCCAGGCGGGGTTCTGCACCAGGCCGGACGCGGTCCAGCTGGAGGGGCCGTTGACCAGGTCGCGATACCAGCCGCCGCCCGACGAACCGGACGTCAGCGTGCTGATGTAGGCGTTCTGCGCCGAGGTGTCGAGGCCGAGGTAGAACGTGCCGGTCACCTGCACCGGCTGGTTCAGCACCGCGGTGTAGAAGCCCTGCGTGCTGCCGACCGTGATCGTCGCGGTTGCCGCAGCGGTCGCCGACGGCGCGCCGTTGGCGTCGAGGTAGAGCGCCGCCGGGACCTGCACGGTGCCGCCGGTCGAGCCGGTCCAGATCTCGAAGCCGGTGACCGTCAGCGTGTCGTTCTGCGCGACGGTGTAGCAGTATTCGTTGTCGCGGAGCTGGTTGGCGAGCGTGCCACCGCCGCCGTTGAGCTCGGGGCACGGGCCGACCGGGACCGGCACCGAGCCTTCGCAGCCGGCGCCGTAGAGCGAGAACGCGTCGGTCGCCAGCACGATGTCGTGCACGACCGGCTGGTCGTAGCTGGTGACGTTGACCTGGATCGAGGTCGGCACGTGGCCGGGAGCCTCGTAGGTCACGGTCCAGTTGCCGAGCGGCAGCCACAGGCCGTAGCGGCCGTCGCGGGCGCGGCTGCGGGTCTGCTCGCCGAGCGCGAACGTGGCGGGCGTGAACGAGATGGTCGCCTCGAGCGGCACGTTGTTGGACGACGACGTGACGTGGCCGCGCACCGCCGGCCGCCAGGTCGTCAGCGCGTGCTGCACGCCGGGCCAGACGCGCGCCTCCTCGGCGACGGTCAGCGCGAAGTCCGGCTGGAACGCGGTGCCGATCTCGATCAGGTACGACAGCGTGCCGCCCGACGACCAGTGGTCCTCGGGGGCTTCGCCCGACGCCGACGGGTCGCGCTTGCCGAACGTCATCGGCGCGCGCAGGTCGTCGCAGTAGTGTTCGATCAGCGCTGCCGTCGAAGCACTCACGTTGGCGCACGGCGCATAGGTGCGCAGCACTTCCTGTCCCGAACTGTGGAAGTCGATGTAGACCTCGGGGCGCAGCGTCGCGATCGCGTTGCGCATCGTGACCGTCTCGGGCTCGCTGCCCGCCGACGGGCCGCGGTAGATGTTGGACGTCTCGGTCGCCGACGAGCCGCAGTTGCCCCACAAGAACGGGTAGTTGCGGTTGAGGTCGACGCCGTAGCTGCCGCCTGCGTTGGCGCGGCGGTTCTTGCGCCAGAACTCGTCGACGTTCCAGACGTGGTCGACGCCGTCGGGGTTGACCATCGGCACGAAGTACAGTTCGTAGCCGTCGACGACCGCCTGGATCGCCGGGTCGGTCGCGTAGGCGGCGAGCACGCGCTGCATCGCGCCGATCACCATGTGCGGCGAGTTGAGCTCGCGCGCGTGGTGCTGCGCGATCACGAAGATGGCCGGCTCGTCCTCGTCGCTGGCGACGTTGTCGCTGATCTTCAGCGCGTAGATCGAGTTGCCGTCGTGGGTCTGCATGCCGCCCGGCAAGGCGCTCAGGTCGACCTTCTGCGCCAGCGTCGGGTTGCCGGCGACCTCGGCGTCGATCGCCGCCTCGATCTCGGCGACCGTGTAGTAGGCGTCGGGCGGCACGTCGATGCCGGCGGCGGCGACCGCCTGGTCGAACGTCTGCTGGAACGACCGCACCTGCCGCACGTAGGTGGCGTTCGGCAGCAGCGACTGCACCAGGCCCTTCTGCGCGGCCTCGACGACGAACTCGGCGCTGCCGTCCTGAGGCATCGTGCCACAGCAACTGCCCAGCGCGTCGAAGTGCTGCTGGATCATCAGCCACTGACCCGGGGTCGGGTTGGCCAGGGTGTAGAGACTACGCGGCGCCTGGGCGGCCGTACAAACGGCGAGCGCCAGCGCGGCTGCGGCGGAGAGAGCGAGGTTCATGGCAGTCTGGAGGGCAGACAGGACATGATAGCTCGCGGCAGCCCGGCGGGGACAAGCGCCGGCATTCGTTTGCGCGCCGCGAAGACGCCGTTGTTACTGGCGCTTGCGCCAGGCGGCGAGCAGCTCGGCTTCGCGTTCGGCCGACATCCCGGCGCGCCAGGGCCCGTCGCCGCGGCCGTCCTGCACCCAGGCGGCGGTGTCGGCGAGCGTCTGGGCGATCGGGCGGAACGTCAGTCCGGCCTGCATCGCGCGCCGGTTGTCGGCGTAGCCGTTGCGCTTCGCCGGCATCCACGCCGGCATCTGGCCCCACGGCGTCACCTCGTGCTCCTCGAGGAAGGCGTCGTCGACCCACGTGAACGAACAGCGGTGGTTGATCGAGCCCTTGCCGGTGTGCAGGAACTCCGCCATCGAGATGCGCGCGTCGAAACCGGTCGCGTTGAACGGACCGTAGCTGCCGTCCTCGATCAGCTTGACGATCCAGGCACCGAGGTCGCGCACGTCGACGAACTGCGTGAACTGGTCGCGGTCGCCGGGCGCCAGGATCTCGCCGCCGCGCAGCAAGCGCTTGGGCCAGTAGGTCCAGCGGTCGGTCTTGTCGCCGGGGCCGACGATGTAGCCCGGCCGCACCTTGGTGGTCCGGCCCGGGAACGCCGCTTCGGCCGCGTCCTCGCCGTAGCGCTTCAGGGCGCCGTAGCGTTCGAAGTTCTTGCCGAGGTCGGTGGTGTACTTGTCCTCGCAGGTCGCCAGCGCCGCGTCCTCGGTGATCGTGTCGGCGTTCTCGCCGAGCGCCGGGTAGACCGACAGCGAACTGATGAACACGTACTGGCCGACGCGCCCCTGCAGCACCTTGGCGACGTCCTCGACCTCGCCGGTGAAGTAGGCGCTGGTGTCGACGACGGCGTCCCATTCGCCCCGTTCGAGCGCGCTCAGGTCCTGCGCCGGGTCGCTGCTGCCGGGCCGCGGCCGGCGGCGCTGGCCCTTGCGCTTGTCGACCTCGGGGAACAGGTGCGGATTGGAGCGGCCGCGGTTGAACAGCGTGAACGTGTGGCCGCGCTCCAGGCCGGCGCGCACGATGGCCGGGCCGAGCCAGCCGGTGCCGCCGAGCATCAGGATACGCTTGGGCTGGGTGAGGCGGAACGGCACGTAGAGGGCGCCGGCGGCGGCCGCGGACGTGCCGAGGAACGAGCGACGGGTCATCGGGACGGGCATGGCCGTGATACGTCGCGTCCGGACCGCCGGTGAGAAGGCAATCTCCGCAACTCGCGACAGGCTCTGGGTTCGTGGAAAGTTCGCCGTAGAATCCCCGGTCCTCCATGACCGAGCCGAAGTACCACCTGACGAGCTATGGCTGCCAGATGAACAAGCTGGACAGCGAGCTGGTCGAGACCAAGCTGCAGCAACGCGGTTACGTTCCCGCAGATGCGGAAGCGGACGCCGACGTCGTCCTGATCAACACCTGCTCGGTGCGCCAGCACGCCGAGGACCGGGTCTGGTCGAAGCTGGGCAAGCTTAGGGTGCGCAAGCGCACCGAACCGGAGCTGGTGGTCGGGGTGCTCGGCTGCATGGCCCAGGAGCACAAGCGCTACATGCTGTCGCGCATGCCGCACGTCGACCTGGTGGTCGGCCCGTCGGCGTTCGGCGACATCGACGACACGGTCGAGCAGGCGCGCTCGAAGAACTCCGAGCTGGCCCGGGAGCGCGAGCCGGCCAGGACCCGCCACGACGTCGTCGGGGCCGGCATGCTGAGCGTCGACCATGGCGTCAGCGGCGACCGCATCACCCGCAACGTCAAGGTCCGGCCGCACCAGAGCCAGGCCTACATGTCGATCATGCGCGGCTGCAACATGCCGTGCAGCTACTGCATCGTGCCGACCACGCGCGGCGACGAGATCTCGCGGCCGATCGCGGACCTCGTCGACGAGGCCAACCGGCTGTGCGACGACGGCGTCACCGAGATCACGCTGCTCGGCCAGACGGTCAACGCCTACGGCCGCGACCTGAAGGGGCAGAACGCCAACCTGTCGCGGCTCCTGCGCGAGCTGCACGAGATCCCGGCGCTGCGGCGGCTGGCGTTCATCACCTCGCACCCGAACTTCTTGAGCCCGGACCTGATCGACGCGATGGCCGAGCTGCCGAAGGTCGCGCGCTTCCTGCACCTGCCGGCGCAGTCGGGCAGCAACGCGGTGCTCAAGGCGATGCGCCGCGGCTACACCGTCGAGCGCTACCGAAAGCGCATCGAGCAGCTGTGGGCCAAGGCTCCCGACATCGAGCTGCACAGCGACTGGATCGTCGGCTACCCGGGTGAGACCGAGGCCGACTTCGACCAGACGGTGCAGTTCTGCAAGGACATCGGCTTCGCGCAGAGCTACGTGTTCAAGTACTCGCCGCGCCCGGGCACGCGGTCGAGCGAGCTCGTCGACGACGTGCCGACCGCCGAGAAGGAGCGCCGCAACCAGGTGCTGCTGGCGGTGCAGGAAGAGCTGACCGCCGCCAAGAACCGCGCGCTGGTCGGCCAGACCGTCGAGGTGCTGGTCGAGGGCGAGAGCAAGGTCGCCGGCCGGCTGACCGGCCGCACCGCGCAGCACCGGCTGGTGCACTTCGAGAGCGGCGACCGCGAGCTGGTCGGCCAGTACGTGCCGGTGCGCGTCACCGAGGCGCTGGCGCATTCGTGCGTCGGCGAACTGCAGCCGCACGATGCGGCCCAGCAGAGTGCTGCCGATCAGGGTGCCGCCGATCAGGGTGCGCACGATCGCGACGAAGCATCGCCGAGCGGGGTCCCTCAGTGAGCGGGGTGGCCCGGTGAGCGGCGAAGACGCGTTGATGCGCGAGGCGCTCGAGCTGGCCGACCGCGGTCGGTTCGAGGTCGAGCCGAACCCGCGCGTGGGCTGCCTGCTGCTCAGGGACGGCGAGGTGGTCGCGCGCGGCTGGCACGAGTACTTCGGGGGCCGCCACGCCGAGGCGATGGCACTCGACGAGCTGCGCAGCAAGGGGCTGACCGCCGACACTGCGGTGGTCACGCTCGAGCCGTGCTCGACCGAGAAGGGCGCCGACGGCAAGAAGACCCCGCCGTGCGCGCAGGCGCTGGTCGCGGCCGGCGTGCAGCGCGTCGTGATCGGCGCCGTCGATCCCGATCCGCGCCACCGGCGCGCCGGCATCGACCTGCTCGAGGAGGCCGGCGTCGACGTGCTCGACGGCGTGCTGGCGACGCAGTGCGACGAACTCTACGTGCCGTTCCGCAAGGCGCTGAAGCTCGATCGGCCGTGGATGCTGTGCAAGTGGGCGATGACCCTCGACGGCAAGACCGCGGCGCCGACCGGCGAGGCGCGCTGGATCAGCGGGCCGGAGGCGCGCAAGAAGACCCACGAGCTGCGCGCGCACTGCGATGGCGTGATGGTCGGCTTCCGCACCGCGCAGATCGACGACCCCGAGCTGACCGTTCGCCACGTCGAGGGCGAGCAGCCGGTGCGCATCGTGATCGATCCGCTGGGCGAGATCGACGACGACAGCAACCTGGTGCGCACCGCGCACGACGCGCCGACCTGGCTGCTGGCCAGCGAGGACGTCGACCCGGTGCGCAGCGGCCACCTGCAGGACCTCGGCGTGCAGGTGCTGCACATCCCGACGGCCGAGGGGCCGCGCCGCCTGCACCTCGGTCGTGCCTTCAAGGAGCTGCGCCGCCGCGGCCTGCGCCGCATCCTGGTCGAGGGCGGCGGCGGCCTGGTCGCCCAGATGTTCGCCTGGAACGCCGTCGACCAGGTGCTCGCCTTCGTCGCCCCGAAGATCATCGGCGGCCAGGGCGCCCCGACCCCGGTCGGCGGCGACGGCCGCCCGTTCATGGCCGAAGCCTGGCAACTCTCCGACGTTCGCATGCAGACCTACGGCGACGACATGGCCATCGCCGGCTTCGTCTAACCAGAACGACCGCCAACCGACCGCATGCGCCGCGAAGCGGCGCAGGATGAACCCGGTTCGGTATGCGGTGGTTGGCCTGCAAGGCTGGTCCGGCCCCCAGGGTTGGTTCCCGGAGCAAGGCCTAGGGACTCAATTGCCGATGATGCCTAGCGCGCCGTTGGATGTGCTGAACCCTGCGGGGGGCAGCAAAGACGCTGCCGTGGCCTGCGCGGCGATCGAACTGCCGATGAGGGCCGCCGACGGCGGCACCGCAATGGACAAGGTGCTGACCCCGCTGGCCGCGGGCGCGAGCAAGACGTCGATGACGTTCGTGAGGTAGGCGGAGCAGCCCGGCAAACCAGCAAACGTCAGGTCGACGCCGCCCGGGATCGCGTTGTCGCCGAACCAGAAGAGGCATGATGGCGACGTCGGTTCGATGAACTGGGCTTGGAAATCCCAGGGGTGGCCCAGTCGGGGAGTCGTCGCAGCGAGCCGGAGGCCCGGAGCCGCACCGCAGCCGTTGCCGAACGCCACGAGAGATGCATCGTCAGGATCCGGCGCATACTCCCATGTGGTTCCCAGCCTGCTTCCGTCATAGCCACCGAAGACCACTGCCAGCCTTCGAGCTTCGTCGAATGCGAGCATGATCCGTTCGCGCTGGCCAGGCGTGGCTGCAGGGATGACCTGTTGCCAGGAGTTGCCATCGAACTCCCAGGTGTCATCGGCATACCCGAAGTTCACGGTTCCGCCGTAGACGATGGTCTTCTGACGGAACGGGTCGTAGCTCATGCCGTGGGCATAGCGCGGCGGGGGCGACTGGCTCGGCTGTAGTTGGGACCAGGACAGGCCATCCCACGACCAACTCTCGTTGTGCGAGGTCGCGCCATTGCACGGTGCGGCATCACATCGGCCGCCGTGCAGGAGGATCGCTCCAGCGGAGCGATCGAAGACCATGCCACACTCACTCGTTGCCGTCGGCGCGGGTCCGGTCGGGTTGCGCAGGGTCCAGTCTTGCCCGTCGTACTCCCAGGTCTCGCGCCAGCTGCCTGGTGAATATCCGCCATAGAGAACGCACACACCGCGCAACTCGTCATAGGCCATCGACGCGCTGTATCGCGGGTCGGGTGCCGTAGGAGTCGACACCTGAGTCCACGTGGTTCCATCCCACTCCCAGGTGTCATTGGACGATGCGTTGGCCGAGGTGTAGCCGCCGAACATCACCACAACCTGACGGGCGGAGTCGTAGCAGATCGCTGGCCGAACTCGGCCGTCGGGGCCATTCGCCTGCACGTGTTGCGTCCAGTCGGAGCCATCCCACAGCCACGTCTCCGAAGAGTAGATGGATGCGCCGCCGGCGTTGCCGCCGAACAGGACGCAGCTTCCGCGCGCCGCGTCGTAGGCCATGCCGTAGACCATGCGCGGTGATGGAGATGTGGCCGGGATTGCCTGGACCCAGGTCGCCTGGGAGAGCAAGGCAGTGCCGTAGGATGCAGTGACCAGGGCAAAGGCGAGGAAGCGCTTCATGGCAACCAAGCTAGCACCAGGTTCTCGGCTGCACCAAGCGGTTGGGAGCCATGCTCCGAGTCTCTTCCGAACCACCGCATACCGAACCGGTTCATCCTGCGCCGCGAAGCGGCGCAGGATGAAGCGGGTTCCTTACGCGTGGGTCGCCCTGCGGCGTCATGCCCTACGGCGTCAGCGCTTGGTCGGCCGCGGGGGCAGCCACGGCAGCTTCGGGACCGCGGCGCGGTCGGGGTAGACCTCGGCGCGGAGCTGGCGGCCGACCAGGGCGTGGTCGCCGCGCAGCGCCTGGAACGAGAAGTGCACGTGGCCGGGCATGACCGCGTCGGCGCGGCGCGTCAGCAGGATCTCGTCGCGCAGTTCGGTGGCGCGGATGCGGCCGCCGCCGTCGCGGATCTTGCTGGTGTAGAGGCCGGGCCAGATCGCGCGGCCCTTGCGGTTCTGCGCGTGCCAGTAGTCCAGCAGCACCGCGAACGCCTGCGGCTTCTGGTCGATCGGCCAGTACAGCTGCGGCGTCAGGTAGTCGCACCAGCCGTTGCGCAGCCACTTCGGCACGTCGGCGTAGATGTCGCTGTACTGGTCGAGTCCGGCCTGGATGCCCTTCGGCACGCCCGGCCGCGCGATCCCGAACGGGCTGATGCCGACCATCAGCCACGGCTTCTCGTCGTGCACCAGCTGGTAGAGCCGTTCGACGAACGTGTCGATGTTCTGCCGACGCCAGTCGCCGCGCGACAGCTTGCCGCCCTGCTTGCGATAGGTCTGCCAGCTCGCGTCGTCGGGGAACGGCCGCTTGTTTTCCGGGTACGGATAGAAGTAGTCGTCGATGTGCACGCCGTCGACGTCGTAGCGGCGCACGACGTCCTGGATCACCGCCAGCGTCCACTTGCGCGCGGTCGGGTGGCCCGGGTCCATCCACGTCCAGCGACCGTACTTCCACGTCAGGTGCGGCGCGCGTCGGGTGACGTGGGTCTCGTGCGGCGGCGACTTGCTGGCCTTGTGCACGCAGCGGAACGGGTTGAACCAGGCGTGCAGCTGCAAGCCGTTGCGGTGGCAGCGGTCGACCAGGTAGGCGAGCGGGTCGAAGCCGTCGGCCGGCGCCTTGCCCTGCACGCCGGTCAGCCACTCCGACCACGGCTCCAGCGGCGAGTCGTAGAACGCGTCGCCGGCCGCGCGCACCTGGAAGATCAGCGCGTTGAGCCGCAGCTCGACGGCACGGTGCACGATCGCGTCGAGTTCGTCGCGCAGCTGGTCGACCGACAGTCCCTTGCGCGACGGCCAGTCGATGTTGTTGACGGTCGCGACCCACGCGGCGCGAAACTCGGCGGGCGTGCCGCCACGCGCACGGTCTTGTGCATCGACCGGCAGAGAACATGCGAGCGTCGCGAGCAGGCACGCGAACGGCAACCAGCGAAAGGCTTGGATCATCGGCAAACAGCACCCCCGTAGCTCCCGTATCATGCCGGGTTCGACGCCGGTGTCCCACCTCGCTCTGCTCGAAGCGGCTGGCGGTGGGGTGTTGGCGGTTCGGGCCAACTTTCCTGCCGTCCTCGGCGACCTCGCAGACGGGATGCAGCGACGTCGCGTGCGAGCTACGTTGCATCCTTCCCGGCCGCGAATCTTCTCGGCCCGGACCGATACCCACGCCCACATGTCCGCCCCTCGCTCCCTGTTGTTCGTCGCGCTCGGCGCGTCGCTCGCCGTCGCCCAGAACGGCCGTCGCCCCGAGGACTTCCAGATCGCGATCGGCATGCAGAACCGCGGCCTGCACGAGGAGGCGGTGCGCTACCTGAGCAAGTTCGTGCGCGAGAACGGCCAGCACCAGCTCGTGCCCGAGGCCTACTACCGGCTGGCGCAGTCGCAGATCGAGCGCAAGCAGACCGACGCCGCCATCGACGCGCTGAAGAAGGCGCTGCAGCGCGGTGGCGCCAGGTTCGAGCTGCTGCCGGAGGCGCGCTACCGACTCGGCGGCCTGCTGCAGGAGAAGGGCGACCAGCAGGGGGCGCAGCAGCAGTTCGCGGCGCTGGCGGGCGGCGTCGCCGACGACCACTACCTCGCAGCGGCGGCGAGCTACGCGCTCGGCGAGACGTTGCGCGACCTCGACCGCGACGCGCCGGCGGCCGAGGCGTTCGGCAAGGCGGCCGCGCTGGCCGACGGTGAGCAGCGCGGCTTCCGATTTCCGTCGCTGTACCAGCAAGGCTTCGCCTACCTGCGCCTCAACCAGTTCGATCCGGCCGCCAAGGCGTTCGCCCGGGCGTGCGACGTCGCGCCGGACCAGGCGGCCAAGGGCGAGTGCAGCTACCTGGTCGGCGACGCGCGGCTGCGGCTCGAGCAGTACGTACCCGCGCGACAGGCGTTCGAGGCGGCGCGCAAGGTCGGCGGCGAGTTCGCCGACGACGCGCAGTTCGGCCTCGGCTGGGTCGCGCTCGGCAGCGACGATCGCGACGGCGCGCTGCGCGCGTTCGGGCGGCTGATCGAGCGCCACCCGGATTCTCCGTTCGTCGCCAATGCACGGCTCGAACGGGCGCGCTGCTACTACCAGGCGCAGCAGTTCGACCGGGCCGGCAACGAACTGCGGCCGCTGCTGGCCGAGGCCGGTCCGCTGCAGCAGGAGGCGCGCGAACTCGAAGGCCTGTGTGCGCTGGCCAGCGGCAAGGGCCAGGCGGCGGTGCAGACGCTGGAGCAAGCGCTCGCCGCGGCTAGCGACGAGGACAAGCCGCGGCTGTCGTTCGCGCTCGGTGAGGCGTTGTCCAACCTCGAGCAATGGGGCGATGCGCTGCGGGCCTACCGCGCGGTGCCGGCGTCGGTCGGCGCAGACCTCTACGGCGACGCGCTCTACGGCGCCTGCCACGCGCTGCACGAACTCGGTCGCAACCAGGAGTCGATCCAGTGCGCCGACGCGGTCCTGCAGCTCGAGCCGGCGCACCGTTCGCGGGTGCTGGCGCAGCTGGCGATCGCCGAGAACCGCTTCGCGCTGCGCGAGTTCGCCGCCGCCGAGCAGGTCTACCAGCAGCTGGAGAAGGTCGACGCGCACCGCCGCACGGCGCGCTGGAAGCTGTCGTGGTGCCGCTACCTGCAGGGGGACAAGCAGGGCGCGGCCGAGCGCTTCGGTGCGGTCGCCAAGGACCGTGAGGACGGCAACGCCGAGGAGGCGATGGCGATGCAGGCGCTGGCGCTCTACGAGAGCGGCGCCCAGGACCCGGCGCTGCAGGTCGCCGACCGCTACCGCGCGCGCTACCAGCAGGGCCGCTTCCTGGCGCGCACCGAGCGGATCGCGGCGCGCGTGCTGCGCCAGCGCGGCGACCTCGGCGCGGCCCAGCGCCGGCTCGAGCGCGCCGCCGCGATCGCGCGGCAGCAGGGCGGTGACGAGGCCGGCAGCGCCGACGTCGCCGAGCAGGCCGACCTCGCCTACCAGCAGGGCGACTACGAGGCCGCCGACCAGCTGTTCGCGCAGCTGACGTCGCGCGACGACGCGACCGGCGCGCGCGCGCTGGCGGGGCGCGCGTGGTGTGCGTTCGAGCTGGGCAACGACGCGCCGTGCCTGCAGGCGCTGCAGGCAGCCCGGCAACACCCGGCGGCCAAGGACGAGCTGGCCGGGTTGCTCGAGCTGGAGTCGGCGGTGCGCCACCGGCGGCAGGAGTGGCCAGAGGCGATCCAGGCGGCGCGCACGTTCTTGCAGAACCACGGCAAGCACCCGAAGGCGCCGATGCTGCGCTATGCGCTCGGCGTCGCGCTGGCGCGCAACGGCGACCAGAAGGGCGCGCAGCAGGTGCTCGCCGCGCTGGCCGCCGACGGCGGCTACAACGAGCCCGATCGCGTCGTCTACGAACTCGCGTGGGCGCTGCGGCGCGGCGGCGACGAACGCGCGGCGCTGCAGCAGTTCGGCAAGGTCACGGCGATGACCGAGGACGTCGAGCTGGCCGGCGAGTCGCGGCTGTTCGTCGGCACCGACCTGCTGGCGCAACAGCCACCGAAGCTCGCAGCCGCGCGCAAGGTGCTCGAGCAGGTGCAGGGCAGCCACCGCAAGCAGGCGCTCTACCGGCTCGGCTTCGCCGAGTTCGAGGCCGCGACCGCTGAGGCCGCGATCGCTGAGGATGGCGCGCCGGTCGATCGCAAGCTGCTCGGTGCAGCGCGCGACCACTTCACCGAGATCGTCGGCATCGAGGGCGAGGAGCTGCGCCACGAAGCGCTCTACCTCGGCGCCGAGTCGTGCCGACGGCTCGGCGATGCCGAGGGCGCGCTGCAGCGCGCGCAGCTGCTGCTGCGGGAGGCCAACCAGCACGCGCGCGCGCCGCGGGCGCGGTTGGTGGTCGGCGAGTGCGCCCTGCTTGCCGAACGGCCCGACGACGCGATCGCGCCGTTGGAGCGGTTCCTGCGCGAGCACGACGCCGCCGCGGACGAGGTCGCGCGCGCCGACGCGGCGCGCGCCAACCTGTGGCTCGGCAAGGCCCGGCTGCAGCGGCGCCAGCACGAGCAGGCCGAGCGCTGCTTCCAGCTGGTGACCGGCCTCAGCGACGGCGCGCTCGCGGCCGAGGCGCAGTTCCGGCTCGGCGAGAGCCGCGCGCTGCGCAACGACCTCAACGGCGCGGCCGACGCGTTCGTCAAGATCCCGATCCTCTATGCCGACGCCGAGTGGGTGCGTAAGGGCCTGCTGCAGGCCGGCCTCACCTACAAGCGCATGAAGCAGCCGGCCAAGGCCACGCGGTTCTTCGACGAGCTGCTCGACAAGCACAAGGGCAGCGACGAAGCCAAGGTCGCGGCCGCGCAACGATAGACAGGACTCCGCCATGCTCTCGCTGATGCCCCAGTCGCCGAACGTCGTGCAGACGATCGGCGAGTTCTTCACCGCCGGCGGCCTGTTGATGTGGCCGATCCTGATCTGCTCGATCGTGTTGGTCGGCCTTGCGCTCGAACGGTACCTGAGCCTGCGTCGCGGTCGCGTGCTGCCGCAGGTCGTCGTCGACGCGGCGCACCAGTGCACCGAGGGCCGCGCCGACGTGATCGCCGCCGGGATCCTCGAGGCCAGGGCGCCGGGCGCGCGCGTGCTGGCGGCCGGGCTGCGGCGCCGCGGCTGCCTGCTCGCCGACGTCGAGAAGGCGATGGAGGACCGCCTGCACGAGGAGGGCGCCAAGCTGAAGGGCAACGTCGCCGGCATCCTGGTGGTCGCCGCGGTCGCGCCGCTGCTCGGCCTGCTCGGCACCGTGCTCGGCATTGCCGACGCGTTCGCGGCGGTCGAACAGACCGGGCTCGGCAGCCAGGAGGGCAGCGAAGCGCTCGCCGCCGGCATCAAGGTCGCGCTCTACACGACGATCTTCGGCCTGTTCGTGGCGATCCCGGCGACGCTGCTCGCCGCGCACCTGAAGGCGCGCGCCCGGCGGCTGGTCGCGGCGATCGCCGACACCGTGACGCCGACCGTCGAGGCGCTGGCGTCGCTGCCGCCGACGGCGAAGACCCCGGACCCGGCCGCGGCCGAGCGGGACGCGGCGTCGAGCGACGAGCCGGAGGAGACCCATGCGGCTTGAGTCCGACAGCGACGAAGAGCTCGGCATCAACCTGATGCCGCTGGTCGACGTGGTGTTCCTGCTGCTGATCTTCTTTCTGGCGGCGACGACGTTCTCGCGCGACGAGGTCGAACTCGACCTGCGCCTGCCCGAGGCCAAGACCGGCGAGGCCGGCAAGTCCAACCGGCAGCTGATCATCAACGTGTCCTCGGACGGCTCGCTGACGATGGCGGGGCGCAACGTCACGTTCGAGGCGCTCAAGCAGAAGCTGGTCGCCGCCGTGTCGCGCAACAAGGACCAGGCGGTCTTGGTGCGCGGCGACAAGGCGGCGCAGTTCGGCATCGGCCTGCAGGTGCTCGACACCTGCCGGATGGCCAAGGTCAAGAAGGTCGACTTCGCGGCGCTGCCGTCGAAGAAGGGGTAGGCACATGGCGATCGGGGCGCGCACCAGGCGGTGGTTGATGTGGGCGGCGTGGACCGTCCTGTGCCTGGCGTCCGCGATGTACGTCGGCCTCGTCGTCGGTCGGCCGCTCTACTACAGCGACGGCGGCCAGCAGGTCGCCGGTGCCGACATGGCCGGCGCCGGCATGCTGCGCTGGACCACGCCCGCGGCCGAACGCGAACTGCCGGTCGATCCGATCGGGCGGGTGGCGCAGCTGCCGGACGGGGCGCTGCTGTTCGGCATGGCCACGGAAGCGGGCACCAGCGACCTGTTCACCTGGCACCCGGATCGCCCCGACGTGCCGCCCGAGCCCGCCTACGGTCTCAACACCGAGCACAACGAACTGGCGCCGGCGGTCGGTCCCGACCAGCGCGTCTACTTCACGTCGGACCGGCCGGACGCGATCGGCGGCTACGACCTGTTCGCGACCACCTGGACGCCGCGCGGCTTCGGCCGGGTGACGCCGATGGCGGCCTGCAACACGGCGTTCGACGAGACCGATCCGGCTCCCGATCCGACCGGCACGTCGCTGGTGTTCGTGCGCATCGACCGCGCCATCGACGACGGCAACGACGGCGTGCTCTACCGCTGGCTGCTCGGCGATCCGCTCGATCCGTCGCTGGTGTTCCCCGACCAGGCGCGCCGCCGCGAACGGGTGGTCGATCGCGATCCGGCGTTCGCGCCCAACGGTGCGTCGCTGTGGTTCGTGCGCAAGTTGCGCGGCCGGCCGCTGCTGGTGTGCCGCACCAGCCGGCTCGGCGACGCGTTCGACCGCCCGGTCGAACTGTCGCTCGCATGGGGCACGCGGTCGCTGCGCAGCCCGCTGCCGCTGCCGGACGGGCAGTCGGTCGCGTTCGTGCAGCCGGCGGCCGGCGAGGACCCGGCGCTGTGGTTCGTCAGCCGTGCCGAGGAGTTGGTGCCGTGGTGGCCCGGCCAGCAGTGGCTCGAATGGCTGTGCCTGTCGCTGATCGCGTGCGCGGCGCTGCTGCTGCTGCTGCTCTACTTCGGCCAGCGCTGGAGCGCGCTCGACCTGGTCGCGCAGTGCCTGCTGCTGTCGCTGCTGCTGCACGTGCTGCTGTTCCTGTGGCTGATGGGCGTCGAGATCGCCGGCTCGCTGCTGCCCGGCAGCGACGACGACGACAGCGGCATGCAGGTCAGCATCGTCGCCTCCGCGGGCGTGGCCAGCGCGAGCCCTTCGGGCGGTGCGGGCGACGTCGCCGCCAAGGTGCAGCGCACGGTGCGCGAACGTTCGTTCGAGGTGGCCCAGCCGGGCACGGCGACGCAGCGGCCGCAGCCCGACGCGAGCAACAGCCTCGCGGTCGAGAGCGGCGCCTACCAGGCCGAGCCGACCGCCGAGGCCGAGGCCGAGCCGGCGCAGCTCGACGACGCCGCGGCCGAACTGCAGAAGCGCGACGGCAGCGATGCGGCGGCCGAACTGCAGCAGGCTGCGATCGGCGCCGTCCAACAGGTGCAGCAGCGAGCCGATCGGGCAGCTGCGCGTTCGGCAGCGGCCGATCCGAACGCCGAGGCCCGGGTCGTTAGGGTCGAGACGCCCGGCAGCGGCGTGGCGCGCGCGGCGGCGCGCGCGGTCGAGATCGCTGAGGGCGACGCCAACGCGGCGATCCCGATGCGATCGAGCCCGTCCAACAGCAGCTCGCCCGATGCGCCGGCGATGCAGGACGCCGCCTCGGCGGCGTCGCTGGCCGCGGCCGAAACGCGCGCGGACGCGGCGCCCGCACCGGTCGGCATGACCACCGAGGCGTCGCTGTCGGCGGCGCCGGCGAGCGCGTCGGTCGCGGCTCCAGAGCGCGGCGCCAGCAAGACCAGCGACGACGCGGTCACGGTCGCGATGCCCGGCAGCACCGTCGGTCGTTCGGCCAGCCGTCGCATCGACGCCCAGCCGGCGGCGCGCGAGGTCGCGGTCGCCGGGCCGCGCAGCCTGCCGCGACCCAGCATGCAGCTGCGCGGCGATCGCCCGGCCGGCGGCGCGCTGCCGGCGCGCAGCGAGGCCGCCGGCCCCGCACCGACTGCTGCGGTCGCCGCCGTCGAGGTGACGGCACCGGCCACACCCGACACGTCGACGGTCCGGGCGGCCCGCACCGCGCGGGCCGGCGAGCGGCCGTCGCCGCGCGAATCGCTGGCGACGCCGGGCTCGGCGCTGCGCCGTTCGCGACCGGTGGTGGCGATGCGCGGGCCGAGCGTGCGCACGGCGCCGAAGGCCAGCCTGCGCGGTGGTGCGCCGATCGCGCTGAAGGATGGCGGCGGCCGACGCCCCGGCGGCGACGCGCCCAGCCGCGAGCCGCGAGCAGCGGCGGCCAGTGCGCCGGTCGCCGCCGCCGCGCAGCCGCTGCCGGACCAGCCGACCGGCAACCCGTCGTTCGCGCCGCGGCGCGCGCGCCCGGCGCGCAGCAGCACCGCCGGGGCGTTCGCCGCGCGGTTCCCGGTGACGCCGCCCGGCACCGAGGTCGCGCGCGCCGCGCCGCGGCCGTCGTCGCTGCCGCAGCCGAGCCAGCCGGTGGTCCAGAAGAACGCCTACAGCAACCGCTTCGGCCCGGCCAAGGCGCAGGCGCTGGAGCGCTTCGGCGGCACCGAGGAGACCGAGCGCGCGGTGCGCGACGGGCTGGCCTACCTGGCCAGCATCCAGAACCGCGACGGCTCGTGGGGCAACCGCCGCGACTACGACGGCAAGTACGGCTTCGTCTACGTCGGCAAGACCGCGCTGTGCATGCTGGCGTTCCTGGGCGCGGGCCACACGCCGTCGTCGAACAGCGAGCACTCGGTGGTGGTCACCCGCGCGCTCGAGCATCTGCTGGCGCTGCAGGACGAGGACACCGGCGCGTTCGGCCGCAGCTCGTGCTACGGCCACGGCATCGCGACCTATGCGCTGGCCGAGTGCTACGGCCTGACCAAGAACGACGACCTGCTGCGCCCGCTCGAGGACGCGCTGACCTGGATCCTGGCCAACCAGGGCCCGCGCAGCGACCAGCGCAACCGCGGCGGCTGGGGCTACTTCTCGCCCGGTCTGCGGGCCGAGGACAGCTACGCGCGCGTGTCGGTGTCGTCGTGGATGATCATGGCGCTCGAGTCGGCGCGTCTGTCGGGCATCGAACTGCCCGAGGACGTGCTGCCGGCGGCGCGCCAGTACCTCGAGCTGTCGTTCGACCGCCCGAACGGCTGGTTCCGCTACAACCACAAGCCGTCGCGGCTGCGCTCTGGCTGGCCGACGCTGCCCGCCAGCACGCCGGCGGCGGCGTTCTGCCTGATGCTGATGGGCGTCGAGAAGGACGACCGCATGGTCGAGGTCGCCAGCGACTACACGGTCGAGCGCCGGCCGCGCAGCTACCGGCGCTACCGCGACGACGACTTCGTGCTGCGCGGCCAGGGCAACGTCTACTTCTGGTACTACGGCTCGCTGTGCTGCTTCCTGAAGGGCGGCCAGCAGTGGCAGCGGTGGAACGAACGGCTCAGCACGGTACTGCCGCAGGCGCAGAACGAGGACGGCTCGTGGACGCCGATCGACGTCTACGCCGAGGAGGCCGGCGACAACCGGCGTGACCGCAGCTACACGACGGCGATGTGCGTGCTGAGCCTGGAGGTCTACTACCGATACTTCACGCCGCTGCTGTTGGGTCGGTAGGCCCGGCGGGCTACTGTGCCGGCCCCAGATGTCCAACACCAAGTTCGTGCTCCGCACGGTCGTGCTCGCGCTCGCGGGCAGCGTGCTCGTCTTCCTCGGCGTCGGCCTGATCCTGGCCGACGAATGGACGGTCACGACCACGCGCACGATGGCGCTGCCGCCGGCGCAGGTCGCCGGGGCCGTGCGCGACCTCGACGCGTGGTCGAAGTGGTCGTCGATCGACTTCCAGCTCGGCAACCCGACCAACCGCAGCTTCCGCGGCGAGGCCGGCAAGCCGGGGCAGGAGGCGATGTGGAGCGGCCCGCTCGGCCAGGCGGTGGTGACGCTCGACGCGGTGACCGAGACCGGCGTCGACTACCGCATCGGCTTCGTCTACCGCCAGGGCAACACCGGCGGCAAGTTCGCCGGCAGCATCAGCTGGAAGGCGAACGGCGGCTCCACCGAGGTGACCTGGACCGAGCACGGCAAGCTCAACTCGCTGATCGAGCGCTGGACCAACTGGTTCGGGGCGCTGCAGGACAAGGTGCAGCAGATCCAGCGCGCCAGCCTCGCCGGCCTCGAGGAGCACGTGCTCGAGCAGCAGCCGGACGGCAACAAGTAGCCGCCGCTGCAGCGCCCGGTCGCGCGGTCGAACGGTCCCGCGATGGAACCCGTCGCGCTACTGGACCGTCACCGTGACCGGGATCGTCTGCGCCGCCAGCGGCACGGCGGCGCCGGCGCTGGTCGCGGCGCGCAGGCCGCGCAGCGCGATCGTGTAGGTGCCGGGTTGGCGCGGCTGGCTCGGCTGCACGCGCAGCCGGAACAGGTCGCCGATCGGCAGCGGGTCGGCGGACGGGTTGGTCGAATCGCCGCACAGCACCACGAAGCGCTCCCCGTCGAAGTCGCCGTCGACCGACAGCGGCGCGATCGCGCTCAGCCGCTGCTGCTGCTGGGCCAACTGCAGCTGCGGCGGCAGTTCGACATCGACCTGCAGCAGGGCCGGCGCCGGCGACGCGGTGCTGCGCAGCGCCACGATCAGGTCGGTGCCGTCGGCCGAGGGCGCGATCGGTGCCGTGGTCGCGGTGAACGCGGCGCTCTGCGTCACCGGCGGCGTGCCGTCACCGCCGCCGCCACCGCCACCGCAGGCTGCCAGCAGGAGAACCGCGATCGGGGAGCTTCGCCGCATGGCAGAAGGGTAGCCGATCCCCGGCAACAGGGAAGGGCTCGCGCGCCGGCCTGGACCCTGCGACGATGGCGCCATGAACAAGCCGTGGGGCGTGGTGTTGGGGCTGCTGTCGATGGCCGCCCTGCCGGGGCAGGAGCACGGCGGTGGGCAGGCCGGGCAAGGCGACCGGCAGGAGCCGCGCCCGGCCAACCGCCTCGACAAGGAGTCGTCGCCGTACCTGCGCCAGCACCGGCACAACCCGGTCGACTGGCACCCGTGGGGCGACGAAGCGCTCGCGCTGGCCAAGAAGCTCGACAAGCCGATCTTCCTGAGCATCGGCTATTCGGCGTGCCACTGGTGCCACGTGATGGCGGCCGAGAGCTTCTCGGACCCCGAGGTCGCCAAGCTGATGAACGAGAAGTTCGTCTGCATCAAGGTCGACCGCGAGGAGCGGCCCGACATCGACCAGATCTACATGGGCGCGCTGCACGCAATGGGCAAGCAGGGCGGCTGGCCGCTGTCGGCGTGGCTGACGCCGGACGGCAAGCCGTTCTTCGGCGGCACCTACTTCCCGCCGACGGCGAGCCGCGGCCTGCCGTCGTTCCGCCTGGTCTGCGAGTCGCTCGCCAACGCCTGGGCGGACGAGCGCGACAAGGTGCTGCAGGGTGCGGGCGAGCTGAGCGAGCACCTCGAGCAGGCGCTGGCGCCGTCGCTGCCGGCGGGCGAGCCGACGCCGGCGCTGTTCGGCAAGGTGCTGGCGGAGGCCCGGGACTGGTACGACGCCGAGCATCCGGGCTTCGCCGCACCGCCGCGGTTCGCGCCGAAGTTCCCGCAGGCCTCGCAGCTGCAGATGCTGCTGCGGAACGACGACCAGCAGGGCCGCGCGATGGCGCTGGCGGCGCTGCGCGCGATGGCGCGCGGCGGCATCCACGACCAGCTCGGTGGTGGCTTCCATCGCTACAGCACCGACCGCCGCTGGCTGGTGCCGCACTTCGAGAAGATGCTCTACGACAACGCGCTGTTGGCGTCGGCATACCTCGAGGCGAGCCAGGTGGAGAAGGACGGACCGTTCGCGAGCGTCGCGCGCAGCACGCTCGACTACCTGCTGCGCGAGATGCAGGCGCCCGACGGTGGCTTCTGGTCGAGCCAGGACGCGCAGTCCGAAGCCGTCGAGGGCAAGTTCTTCGTCTGGAGCCGTGACGAGATCGAGCAGCTGCTCGGCGACGACGCCGAGCTCGTCTGCGACGTGTTCGGGGTGACGGCGGCCGGCAACTGGGACGGCACCAACGTGCTGTGGCAGGCGCAGGACGTGCCCGCGACCGAGGCGTTCGCCGCGGCGCGTGCCAGACTGTTCGCAGCGCGCGCCGAGCGGGTGCGGCCCGGCACCGACGACAAGGTGCTGGTGGCGTGGAACGGCATGGCGATCGAAGCGCTGTGCGACGGCTACCGCGTGCTCGGCGACCGTCGCTACCTCGAGGCCGCGCAACGCGCCGGTGCGTTCCTGCTCGAACGGTGCGTGGTCGACGGTCGGGTCCGCCGCAGCTGGCAGGGTGGCAGCGCGCCGTTCGCCGGCTACCTCGAGGACCATGCCTCGCTGGCCAACGCGCTGCTGGCGCTGTTCGAGAGCGACTTCGAGGGGCGCTGGCTGCGCGCCGCGAAGCAGGTGCTGCAGACCACCAGGGACCACTTCCGGGCCGAGGACGGTTCGTTCTACTTCACCGCCGACGACCACGAGCAGCTGCTGGCGCGCACCAAAAGCGCCAGCGAGGGCGCGACGCCGTCCGGCATCGCGATGGCGGCGCGGGCGTTCTTGCGGGCGGGGCTGCTGCTCGGCGACGACGCCGTCTACCAGCTGGGGGCCGGCGCGCTGCGCGCCAACCACGCGCTGCTCGCCCACAGCCCGGCGTCGGCGCCGGCGCTGATGCGCGCGGTGCAGCTGCACCTCGGCGCGCCCAAGGAGATCGTGATCGCCGGCCGACCCGACGACGCGCGCACCCAGGCGCTGCTGCGCGCGGCGTGGCGGCGGTTCCCGCAGCCCGGCGTGGTCGCGTGCGTGCACGACGGCAACCGCGAGGCGCTGGTGGCGATCAGCAAGGTCTTCGATGGCAAGCTGCCGAGGGACGGCGCGCCGTGCGCCTACGTCTGCGAACGGGGCGTCTGCCAGGCGCCGGTCACGACGGTCGACGCGCTGCGGCAGGCGTGGGGGGCGGCGAAGCCCGCGGAGGGCGGCAGGTGAGCGAGGACCTGCTCGACGTCGTCGACGGAACGCGGCGCGTGCACGAGATCGCGCGCGACCCGCAGCACGTGGCGTGGCTCGCCGAACGTCCGGTCCGCCCCGGTCACGTGGTGGTCTGTACCACCAAGCTGGTCGACTCGGTGTTCGACCTCGACGACGAGGCCAGCGCGCGGCTGTGGGCGTTCGTGCACCGGATCGGCCGGCGAATGCGCGAACGGCTGCCGTGCGCGCGGGTCTGCGTCAGCGTCATCGGCTGGGCCGTGCGCCATGCGCACGTGCACCTGATCCCGACCGAGCAACCTGGACAGGTCCCTGGCCTCGACGGCGAGCCGCCGGATAACGACGAGATGCAGGCGCTGGCGGCGCGCCTGCGTCGGTAGCGATCAGCCGGTCATGCGCGGCGGTTCGGGAAACACGTCCTCGCCGTCCCGCGTGCGTAGGTAGTCGGCGAACACCCGGACGAACCACTCGAGCTCGTCGGCGGCGTCGGTGCTCAGCTCCTTGTGGCTCTGGGCCTTGCCGAGGCGGGCCGCCAGTTCGGCGAACGGCGCGGTCGCGAGCAGGAACGCGGGGAAGTCCTCCTCCGGCTTCGGCTCCTCGACGAGCACGCGCAGCTTCTGCAGCCACTGCTGCTGTTCGCGGGAGTACTGCTCGAGGGCCTCACGGCGCTCGTCCAGCGTCAGGTTGCGGGGGTCCGCCAGAAAGTCGTAGGTGTCCAAGGGTCTTCCTCAGGAATGAGAACAACGTTGTGGATCGGCCCACGGCATTGGATTCTTGAGTCGTTGACTCCATCCGAAGGACTGCAGGTGCGGCGACTGCGTCGCGGCGACGACGCGGCAGCCGCGCTCGCCGAGGCGGCGGGCGTGCACGGTGTCTACGTTCGCAACGCCCTCTCGGAGGGATTGTCCGACGGGTTCGTGTTCGCCGTCGACGGCAGGGACTGCGGGGTCGCGTGGTTCGGCCCGCGCGGCAACCTGGTCGTGGTCAGCGACCAGCGCGCCCACGGCCACGAACGGGACCTCGCCGCGCAGGTGCTGCGGGCGCGCTGGAGCTGGCGCATCGTGCTCGGCGACGCCGGCCTGGTCGACGCGCTGGCGGCCGTCGTGCCGCGGCGGGCCCTCGCGCACCGCGACCAGATCTACTACTGCGGCGGCCCGGACGACGCCAACCCCAAGCACGTGCGCGACGACCTGCGCGAGCCGGAGCGCGAAGACCGCGAACGGCTGGCGCGCGCGACCCTGGCGCTGAACGCGAGCGACCTCAACATCGCGCCCGACCGCGTCGATCGGCGCTGGCTCTACAGCACCATCGACGACCGGATCCACGACGGCACGACCCGCGTGCTCGGGCCGGTCGGCGGGCTGTGGAGCAAGCTCGACTTCGGCAGCCAGGGGCCCGGTGGGGTCGTGATCGAGGGCGTCTACACGTTCCCCGAGCGGCGCGGCCGCGGCCTCGGCGCCGACCTGGTCGCCAGCTGCATGGCGCAGAGCCGTGGCGCGGTGTCGCTGCACGTCGCCGAGCACAACCGGGCGGCGCGGCGCAGCTACGAGCGCGCCGGGCTGCGCGAGGCCGGCCGCTGCCGGCTGCTGCTGCTCGGCTGATCGTCAGCGCAGCAGGTACGCGTAGGCCAGCTCCGGGCCGAACAGCGGGTGCTGGCACGGCTGCCGCAGGTGCATGGTCAGCATCTCGCGCTTCAGCGTGTCGTGCAGCCGGTCGGCCTCGACCGCCTTGCCGACCGCGCGCAGGCTGCGCGCCAGCAGCGCCTTGGTCAAAGGCGACGCCGACAGCAGGGCGGCGCGCGCCAACGCGTTCTGCATCGCGCCGACCTCGCCCTCGCGTTCGTGGGCGTAGGCGGCGAGCAGCGACGACCAGGCGCTGTCGCCGTCGCGGGCCAGCGCGTCCTCGAGCCCTTCGGCGCGCACCCCGGTGGTGAGGACCTGGTGCATGCCGCCAACGAACGCGGCCGCGTCACGCGTCACCGCCTCGACCGGCAGCTTCTGCACCGCGGCGACCAGGTTGGGCAGCTGGTCGGAGCTGCCCAGCCGGACCAGCACGGCGCCGGCCTCGGCGAAGTCGCCGACGCGCGCATCGAGCGCCAGCGGGTGCTTGACCAGCCAGCGCAGGTCGTCGAGCAGCAGCTCGCGGGCGCGTTCGGGCTGGTCGGTCAGCAGCGCGTGCGCGGCCTGCATGCGCAGCACCTGGTGGCTGATGCTGTCGCGGTCACCCGAACCGTAGTCGCGACGGGCGCGATCGAGCACCTGCCCGAGCTCGTCGTCGCGACGCGACTCGAACAGCGCGATCGCCCACGGCAGCAGTACCCACGGGGTCGGCAGCCGCAGGCTGGCCTCGCGCAGGTGTTCGGCGGCGGCAACGGCGTCGTCGGTGCCGAGGCAGGCCCAGCCGAGGTGGTAGGCGACGAAGCCGCGCTCGGGCAGCCGCCGGTGCAGGTCCTCGAGCAACGGCCGCGAGGTCGCGAAGTCGGCGAGGAAGTTGTGGCCGAGCGCGTCGGTGTAGCGGGGCTCGTCGTCGTGCGGCCGTTCGCGGCGGGCGACCGCGGCCAGCGTGGTCAGCTCGCGGTCGAAGCGGCCGGCGCGCCGCGGCTCGAGCGCGGCGTTGGCGAGCAGCAGCGTGCGCGCCAGCCGGTGCTGGACCGTCGGCGAGCAGCGCGCCGCGTAGCCGAGCGCCTCGCGGCTGATGTCGCGGGCGCGCGTCGGGTCGTTGCGCAGCAGTTCGAGCGCGGCCAGGGGCGCCAGCACGAACGGCGCGCCCCCGTCGTGGCGGCGGGCGGTGCGCAGCGCCGCGAACGCGCCCGAGAAGCCGCCGGTACGGATCAGTTCGTCGGCGTCCTCGACGGCGATCACCGCGCGCGGATCCTCGGAGGTGATCCGGCCGACGGGCAGCGGCCGCGTAGCCGCCTCGCCGAGGGCGCGCCGCGCCGCCCAGGCCAGCTGGTCGATCGCCGCCAGCAGGCCCGGGGTCTCGAGGCCTTCGCCGTAGGCAGCGCTCGCCAGCAACGTCTCGGTGCCGTCTCGCAGCAGCGTCGCGGTCAGCGCCTTGGCGTCGACGTCGATCGTCAGCGCCAGCTGCGCGAGGCCGTCGTAGGCCTTGGGGGCGATCGAGAACGCGACGGTCTGGCCGATCGCTTCCCGCCACCAGGTGCGCACCGCGCGCCACGGGCCGTCGACCGGCAGGCCGTCGCTGACGGTCGCCGCCACCCGGGTGCCGGCCGGCAGCCGCAGCGCGACCGGCGGCGTCGGCTCGGGCACGTCGGCCAGGGCGGATTCCGGGATCTCTGCGGGCGCGGAGTGGCAGGCCACCAGGGCGCAGAGCGCGAGCAACGGCAACGGACGCACCGCAGGAGTGTCGCGGAGCGGGCCCGTCGGCTCAACCGGAGGGGGGCGGAATGCCGATGGCATCGACGTGATGCGAACCCTCGTGGCTTGTCTGGTCTCGTCGCTCGCCGCCTTCGCCCAGCAGGGCCAGGAGGGTGGGCAGCGACCCGCGGGCAGCAACTCGATCTCGCCGGTGTCGTTCGACAACAACGGCTGGCCGGTCGGGTTCGGCCGCAACCCCGCCCCGGCGCCGGCCGGGGAGACCCGCCCTGCCGCCCCAGAGCGCCGCGGCGGCGCCGTCGCGAAGCGTCCGGCCGACGACGACCGGGTGATCGCGGCGGGCACCGCCGACGAACCGCTGGCGTCGGGCATGCACCTCGACTCGCCGCTGCACGACGTGTTCCGGGCGACCCGCTCGCCCGGCGCGCTGAAGCAGATCGGCGGCGTGGTCGCCTACTGGAAGCTGACCGTGCACGGCAAGGACGGCGCGCCGATCGGCGAACGCACCTACGTGCACATCGCCGACTGTGCCCACCCCGAGCGCGACCGCCTCGAGTACGGCGACCGCGTGTTCGTGCGCGACGCCGGCCGCGTGTCGGCCGGCCGCGGCGGCATCCCGTGGGAGAAGCTGCAGGGCACGGCCGCTGCCGAGCTTGCGCTGTTCGGCCTGCACCTGCGGCTGCCCTGGTGCTACGGCGAGGGCCGCAGCTACGCGATCCTGCGCCGGGACGCGGCCGTGCGTCGCGGCGAGACGCTGGTCAAACTGACGATCGAGCGGCGGCCAGCGGCGGCCAACGAGGTGTTCGGGCCCGAGGCGACGCCGCGGCAGCGCGACCGCTTCGAACTGCTCTACGAGCCGAGCACCGGCACGCCGCGCGAGCTGCTGCACCGGTTTGCCAGCAGCGGCCAGCAGCGCCGCGTGCTGCTCGAGGACTGGCGCGAGTTCGAGGGCGTGCGGCTGCCGCACCGCCGCATCTACGTCGACGAGTCGCTGCGCCCGACGACCACGGTGCAGCTGATGGACGTGCGCCGCCGCCGCGTCGGCGACCGCGACTTCCGGCTGCTGTAGCGCGCTACTCGGGGCAGCCGTCGGCGATCCACTTGCGGATCGTCTCGATCTCGGCCTTGGTCAGCTGCTCCTCGTCCTTCGGCGGCATGTGCGCGTCGTCGTCGAGCGGCAGCGCGAACGACTCGAGCATCGCGCTCTCCTCGGGCTTGCCGGGGATCACGATCTGCTCGTCGCCCCAGCCCTCGAGCACCATCTTGCGCGTCGTCAGGTCGAGGTCGCCCTCGTAGTCCTTGGGGTTGTGGCACTGCGTGCAGACGCGCTCCATGATCGGCTGGATCTCGGTCGCGTAGCGGGAGGCGGCCGGCGGCGTGCCCGGCTGCTGGTCGCCTGCATTCTGGCCACCTGCATTCTGGCCACCTGCACCCTGGTCACCTGCACCCTGGCCACCTGGATCCTGGCCACCTGGATTCTGGCCACCTGGATCCTGGCCGCCGGGCTCGACCGTCGGCTGCCCCTGCTGCTGGTCGAGCGCGCGCGTCAGCGGCTTGAACAGGAAGTCCTTCTTGTGCGTCAGCGTGCCGCCGAAGTGGCCCGTCGGGACCGACAGCGCCAGCGCCGCCGCGAGCGCCAGACGGAACGGCCGGCGGCTCTTGCGCGGCGCCAGGATCGGCAGCAGGACGCAGCACGACGCCATCGCGATCGCGAACTTCTTGTGCAGGCCGAGTACCTCGGAGTCGACCTTCTCGGCGGCGAGCACCCAGCCCGAACCGAACGCGGCGGCGGCGGTCAGCGCCGTCATCACCGCGAGCGTCAGCAGCGCACCCTTGGGGATGTTGCGTCGGAAGATCGCGGCGCCGAACTCGAGCACCGCCATCGCCGGGATCAGCCCGATCGGCAGGTGCAGCAGCACGATGTGGAAGCGGCCGAACACTTCCAGCCAGACGGACGAATCGACTTGGAGAACCATCGCGGGGCTCGTTCTACGCAATCAGCTCGGGAACGACACGTCCGAAAACGTCGGTCAGGCGGTAGTCGCGCCCCTGGTGGCGGTAGGTCAGGCGTTCGTGGTCGAAGCCGAGCAGGTGCAGCAGCGTCGCGTGCAGGTCGTGCACGCTGACCGGATCGCGCACGATGTTGTAGCCGAAGTCGTCGGTCTCGCCGTGCACGTGGCCGCGGTTGACGCCGCCGCCGGCCATCCACATCGTGAAGCAGCGCGGGTGGTGGTCGCGACCGTAGTTGGTCTTGCTGAGGCCGCCCTGGCTGTAGACCGTGCGGCCGAACTCGCCGCCCCAGACCACCAGCGTGTCGTCCAGCAGGCCGCGCCGGCGCAGGTCGGTCAGCAGCGCGGCGATCGGGCGGTCGACGGCCTTGCACTGCTTGCGGATCTCGCTCGGCAGGTTGCCGTGCGCGTCCCAGCCGCGCATGTAGAGCTGCACGAAGCGCACGCCGCGCTCGTTGAGTCGGCGCGCCATCAGGCAGCTCTGCGCGAACGTGCCCGGCTTCTGCGCCTCGTCGCCGTACAGGTCCCAGGTCGCCTGGTCCTCGTCGGCGAGGTCGACCAGTTCGGGCACCGAGGCCTGCATCCGGAAGGCCATCTCCTGCTGCGCGATGCGCGCGTCGATCTCGGCGTCGCCCGTGCGCGCGCGCTCCTGCTCGGCGAACGCGTGGACCAGGTCGAGCATGCGGCGACGGTCCTGGCGGGTCACGCCGGGCGGGTCGCTGAGGTAGAGCACCGGGTCGCCGCTGCTGCGCAGCTTGCAGCCCTGGTGCTCGCTCGGCAGGAAGCCGTTGCCCCAGAAGCGCGCCGCCAGCGCCTGCATGTTGCCGAAGCCCTGGGTGATCATCACCACGAACGTCGGCAGGTCCTTGTTGTCGCTGCCGAGGCCGTAGCTCGCCCACGAGCCGAAGCTCGGCCGGCCGGGCTGCTGGTTGCCGGTCTGCGCGAACGTGATCGCCGGCTCGTGGTTGATCGCCTCGGTGTGCATCGAGCGCACCACGCACAGCTCGTCGGCGACGCGGCCGAGGTGCGGCATCAGTTCGCTGATGTAGACGCCGTCGCCGCCGTTGTCGTGCTTGTCGAAGCGGAACAGCGACGGCGCGACCGGGAACCGCTTCTGGCCCGAGGTCATGCCGGTCAGGCGCTGGCCGTTGCGGATCGAGTCGGGCAGGTCGGTGTCGTAGAGGCGATGCAGGTCCGGCTTGTGGTCGAACAGGTCGAGGTGGCTCGGGCCGCCCTCCATGTGCAGGTAGATGACGCGGCGCGCCTTCGGTGCGAAGTGCGGCCCGTCGCCGTCGCCGATCGGCCGCGGCGGCCGGCCGAGGCTCGAGGCGAGCGCGGTCGAACCGAGCATGCCGGTCAGGCCGGTGGCGGCCGCTCCCTGGAAGAAGCGGCGCCGCGACAGGGACATCAGGTGGTCCCGGAGGAGGTCTTGGTCGGCCATCGGTTCAGTCGATGTAGAGGGTCGCGTCGAGGTCGAGGAAGGCGCTGGCCAGCACCGTGAACGCGGCCAGCCGCGCCGCGTCGAGCTCGCCGTCGACGGGCTTCTCGCCGACCGCCAGCAGCTTGCCGGCGCCGTCGGGATCCTGCTGGTAGCGGCGCTGCAGCTGCCGCAGCGTCTCGCGCGCCATCTGCAGCTGCTCGCCGCGCAGCGTGCGGCCGGTGGTGCGGCGGTACATGTCGACGAGGCGCGCCTCGTCGTCGGGCGCCGCCCGCATCGATCGGCTCGCCAGTTCGCGGGCGGCCTCGACGAACTGCTCGTCGTTCCACAGGACCAACGCCTGCAGCGGCGTGTTGGTGGTCGAGCGCCGGATGGTGCAGAACTCGCGCGTCGGCGCGTCGAACGTCAACAGGCTCGGCGGCGGACAGGCGCGCTTCCAGTAGGTGTAGAGGCTGCGGCGCCACAGCGCGTCGCCGTCGTCGCGCTCGAAGATGCGCGTGTTGGACTGCAGCATCGCGACCTCGCGCCACAGGCCCTGCGGTTGGTACGGCTTGACGCTCGGGCCCCCGGTGCGCTCGACCAGCAGGCCGCCGACGTAGAGCGCCTGGTCGCGGATCGCCTCGGCGGTCAGGCGTCGCCGCGGGAACCAGCCGAGCAGCCGGTTGTCGGGATCGCGGCCGACGTCGCCGACGCGGCTGCGCTGCCGGAACGTCTCGCTGGTGACCATCAGACGCAGCATCTGGCGCACGCTGTGGCCACGGTCGGCGAACTCGAGCGCCAGCCAGTCGAGCAGCTCCGGGTGGCTCGGCCACTCGCCCTGCATGCCGAAGTCCTCGCTGGTGCGCACGATCCCGGTGCCGAACACGAACTCCCAGTAGCGGTTGATCGCGACCCGGCGCAGCAGCGGGTTGTTGTCGGAGACCAGCCAGCGGGCCAGGCCGAGCCGGTTCTTCGGCAGGTCGGCCGGCAGCGGGCCGAACACCTTCGGCAGCTCGCGGATGACCGGGCGCTGCGGGTCGGCCTTGTCGTACTCGCCGCGCATCAGCACGAACGTCGGCCGCTGCTCGCCGCGCTCCTGCATGACCATCGCCATCGGCACCGACGCCTCGAGGGCCTCGGCCTGCTGCTGCAGTTCGGCCAGACGTGCGGTGCGCTCGAGGTAGACCGGCGAGCGCTTGCTGCGGTAGGCGTGCAGCAGCTTCTGCTGCCGTTCGGGGTCGCCGAGCACGTCGGGCACCATCGCCAGGAACAGGTCGTCGCGCAGCTCGCGTTCGCCGGCGACGGTCTGCAGCGCGAAGCCGCCGGCCCCGCCGGTGTTGACGATCTTGAGCACGACGAAGTGGGCGCCCGCCGTCAGCGTGGCCTTGGCGCGGTCCTGGTCGAGGCGCACGCCGCGCGCGACGCGGCGCTGCCCGACCAGCTTGCCGTCGACGTAGAGCTGGAAGCCGTCGTCGCTGCCGAGCTGGAACTCGACCTCGCGGCGCGACGGCACCCAGATGCGCTGGCCGACGTAGACCGCGTTGACGCCGTTGTTCAGCAGGTTGGTACGGTCGCGGCCGAAGTTCTCCCGGTAGCTCCAGCCCTTGGTCGCCGTCTTCGCGCCTTTGGACTTCGCGTGCTGGAAGCGGGCGTCGCGCTCGAACGACGTCGCCAGCTCGGGACCGAACGCGGTCTCGTAGAGCTTTTGCGCGTTCTTGCTCGAGAACGGTCCGCACGTGTAGTAGCCGCTGGTCCACAGCGGCAGTGCGTGCATGCCGGCGTCGCTGGCGCGGCTGGTGGCGAACCGCACCCGGCCGAAGACGTGCTGGCGGTAGCGGCTGTCGTACTTGAGGGTGACCCGCAGCTCGGTGCCGCCCTCGAACCCGAACGGCTCGCCGGCGAGGAACCACGCGGTGCGCGGCCCGGTCTGCTGGTGGCCGGCCGGGGCCCAGCCGATGCCGTCGTCGACCAGCGCGTTGCCGACGCCGAAGTCGCCGTTCTGCTGCTCGATGTCGGCGAGCGCGTAGATCAGCGGCACCTCGCGCCACGCTGCTTCGCCGTCGCCGCTGCCCTGCAGCGGGCGCGCCTCGAGGCGCAGGTGCTGGAGCACGGTGTTGCCGTGGCTGGCGCGGCTGGTGCGAGCCTGCGGCAGCGACGCATCCGGCAGGGCCTCGAGGCACAGCCAGCGTTGTGCGGTCGCGTGCGTGCGCAGTTCGTAACGCTGCACGTCGCGGTCGGGGTTGTCGCCGCTGCCGAGCACCGAGCCGTCGTCGAGCACGGTCAGCGTCGCCCCGCCGGACGAATGCGCGGCTTCGACCCGCGGGCGCGTCCAGTGCAGCGAGAGTTCGCCGCCGACGCGGGCCAGGAACTCGCCGTAGTTGCGCCGTTCGTCGGGATCGATCTGGTCGCGCAGCGCGCGCGCCGCCTCGATCTGCGCCGACAGTTCGCCGCGCCGCTGGTGCTGCGCGTCGGTCGGCACCGACAGGTTGGGTTCGAGCGCGCGGTTGGGGTTGTTGCGCGCCTGGCTGTAGAGGCCCGGCTCCTCGTTGTTGTTGAAGAACGAGAACAGCTGGTAGTAGTCCTGCTGCGAGATCGGGTCGTACTTGTGGTCGTGGCAGCGCGCGCAGCCGAGCGTCAGGCCCATCAGCACGCTGCCGACGGTCGCGGTGCGTTCGGCCGCGTACTCGACCAGGTACTCGGCGTTGATCGCGCCGCCCTCGTCGGTGGTGACGTGGTTGCGCAGGAAGCCGGTGGCGACCTTCTGCTGGTCGGTCGCGTCCGGCAACAGGTCCCCGGCGAGCTGCTCGACGACGAACGCGTCGAACGGCTTGTCGTCGCGGATCGCCTGGATCAGCCAGTCGCGCCACAGCCAGGCCTGGCGACCGGCGTCCATGTGGATGCCGCTGGTGTCGGCGTAGCGGCCGGCATCGAGCCAGATCGAGGCCAGGTGCTCGGCGTGGCGGGTCGCATACGGCTCCTCGGTCAGCAGCCGGTCGACCAGCCGTTCGTAGCGGTCGCTGCGCGCGTCGTCGAGGTAGGCCTGCAGCTCCCGCGGCGTCGGCGGCAGCCCGGTCAGGACCAGGAACAGGCGCCGGCACAGGGTCGCAGGGGCGGCGGCGGGGCTGGGCTCGGCGCCGACGCGCTGCAGCTGCTGCCGCACGAATGCGTCGATCGGGTGGCCGGCGCCGTTCTGTGGCACCGGCTGCGGCTTCGGCGGCTCGAACGCCCAGTGGCCCTCGTAGGCGGCACCCTCGCGGATCCACTGCGCGAACCTCTCGATCTCGGCCGGCTGTAGCGCCGGCTTGTTGGACGACGGCGGCGGCATGCGCTCCTGGTCGTCGTGGCTGCGGATGCGCTCCATCAGCAGGCTGCGTTCCGGATCCCCGGGCACGATCGCCGCGGCCCCGTCGCCGAGGTCGGCGATCGCGAAGCGGCGCTCGTCGAGACGCAGGTCGGCCGCGCGTTCGTTGGCATCGGGGCCGTGGCAGCGGAAGCAGCGATCCGACAGCAGCGGACGGATGTCGCGGCCGTAGCGGATGGTCTTTTCGACGGGCGCCTGGGCGAGCAGCGCCACACAGGCGGACAGCGCGCCGAGCAGGCGCGGGAGGAGTCTTCTGGGTGCCATCGAGATCGAGGGACGGAGGGGTTCGCATTGTGGCGCATGCTTGCCATGCTGTCACGCCGCACGATGCCCCGTTTGCACGCAGCCGAAACGGGGTAACCTGTTGTCGGCGGCGTTCGTCCCGGAGGACCTTGGCGTTGCCGCACCTGACGTGACCAGTCCTTCTGTCGTGACCACGCAGCCGGCCGACGGCACCGGTCGGATGCGCCTGCTGCACCGCCTGCTGACCCCGTACGTGCGGCGTGAGCTGCCGGCTTGGGGACGGCTCTACCGCTGGCTGGGCGGCGAGCAGGACGACCGCTTCTCCGACAGCGGCTTCGGCGTCGTTCGCGGCAAGGTGCACGGCTTCGAGATGACGCTCGACCTCGGCAACTGGTCGGAGCGGCTGACGTGGTTCCTCGGCCGCTACCACGACCTGCCGCTGCAGCAGATGCTGCAGCGCGTGCTGCGGCCCGGGGATCGCTTCGTCGACATCGGCGCCAACCTCGGCATGCTATCGCTGGTCGCTGCGGCGGCGGTCGGCGAGACCGGCTCGGTGCTCGCGTGCGAGCCCAATCCGCGCATGGTCGAACGTCTGCGTCAGACCCTCGAACGCAACCGGCTGCAGACGGTCGAACTGCTGCACACCGCGGTCAGCGACGCGCCGGGCACCGCGGAGCTGCGCGAGTTCGCCGGCCACGCCGGCTGGGGTTCGCTGAGCGCCCAGGGGCCTGACGGCGCGGCGGCGACGGCGAGCTACCAGGTGGCGTGCCGGGTCGGCGACGATCTGCTGTCGGCGGACGACCCGCAGCAGCCGCTGGTGATCAAGGTCGACGTCGAGGGGCACGAGGTGCCGGTGCTGCGCGGCCTGCGGCAGACGCTCGCGGCGCGCCTGCCGCTGGTGTTCGTCGAGGTCGTCGACGAGCACCAGCGCCGCGCCGGCTTCAGCGCCGGCGAGCTTCGCGACGAACTCGAACGGCTCGGCTACCGCGGCTTCGTGCTCGACGCGCAGCGTCGTTGGCTGCGCCACGACGTGACGCTGCGGCCGCTGCAGGCGCGCGAGCCGCACGAGGTCGACGTGCTGTTCGTGCCGCCGCGCGGCGCGCTGCGCGAGCGCGTCGCGGCGCTGCTGGACGCCGGCGCGGGTGGCTGGCCAGACCAGACGGGATGAGCCAGACGAGATGAGCCAGATGAGATGAGAACGGCCCCAGCCCTGGCAGGCCCCGCGACTAGAACGCGTTGCCGAACGCGATCGTGAAGTTGCTGCCCTCGTCGCCGTAGCCGACGTCGACGCGGAACACCGCTTCGCGCGAGAACGCGAACCGGAGGCCGAAGCCGTAGCTGTCGAGGTAGCGGCCGTCGTCGAGGCCGTCCCAGTCGCTGGCGACGGTGCCGCCGTCGTAGAACAGCGCGACGCCGATGCGTTCGATCCGGATCGTGTCGGTGAACGCCACGCCGCGCTCGATGATGTTGACGCGGTACTCGGCGGTGAAGTGCGCCGCCGCGCGGTCGGTGAAGCGGTTCTGGATGTAGCCGCGCAGCGTACGCGAGCCGCCGAGGTTCGGCAGGCTGTAGAACGGCAGTTCGCCGACGGTGTCCTGCACGAAGCAGCCGAACGCGAGCACGTCGGTGGGCGGGTTCTCCTCGCGGCCGCTGGCGCCGCGATGGAACAGCGGCGGCACGGCGAACACCTTCTGCGCGTCGAGACTGACGATCGACCCCCACTCGCCGCCGCTCTGCCACGCGGTCGCCGCCGAGATGCCGATCCGTTCGCCGCGGTAGGCTTGGGCCAGGCTGTCGCGCGTGTCCCACGCCAGCCGCGTCGTCAGCCACAGCTGGTCGACGCCGTCGCCGTCGACGAACGCGTCCTGGAACGCCGGCAGGAACTGGTTGGTGCTCGGCACCGTCGAGACCCGGCCGGTCGACAGGCCGTGGTGCTGCGCGTCGAGGTCGACGCGGGCGAGCCAGTCGCTGCCCTCGTCCGGGATCGGCAGGCGCACGCCGACGCCGAGGTCGCTCAGCTCCTCGGTGTAGCTGGTCTCGTTGGTCTCGGGCGTGCGGCTGCCGATGCCGAAGAAGCGGCGCGTCAGCGTCTTCGAGTAGCCGCCGCGGCCGTAGATGCGGCCGCGTTCCTCGCGGATGATGCCGCCGTTGGGCATCGAGCGGTGGTTGAGCCAGCGCGACCAGTTGATCCGGTAGGTCTGCTGGCCCTCCGCCGAGTAGGTCGCAACGATGTTCGCGAACTGGCGGAAGTTGTCGTTGAGGAAGTCGATGTCGGTCAGTGCCAGGCCGCCGCCGAAGCCGATGTCCTCCTCGCGGAACACGATCGGGCTCAGGAACGAGCTGACCCAGAAGCGGTCGATCAGGCCGCCGGGCTTGATCCGGGCCGGCGGCGTGTAGCGCCAGCGTTCGGGCCGTTCGAGGTCGTCGGGGAACTTCGGCTTCGGGATGCGGCCGCTGAAGTCCATGCCGCGGTACGGGTCGTACGGCTCGGGGCCCTGCACCGGATTCTGCGGGTCCTGCGGCAGCGGGTCGGCCGGCGCGCCGACCGACTGTTGGGCCAGGGCCAGCGTGGTCGAGAGCAGGACGGCCGCAGGGATACGCACGCGGTGAGTGTCGCGATCGGCGCGGCTCGCGCAATGCTCAGGTGGCGCGCTATCGTGGGCCGACATGAGGCGAACGCTGCGAGTCGGACTGTGTGGCATCTGGGTCGCGGGCGTGCTGTCGGCGCAGGTCGATGCGCCGCGGCCAGCCGTGGCCGAGCGGGCGGCGCCGCGCTGGGATCTCGAACACATGTTCTGGCGGTTGTTCACGCTGCACTGGATCTGGCAGCCGCCGGTCGAGGGCGAGCGCTGCGTGCAGTTCAGCAGCTACGACCGCCGCAGTGACCGCGGTGCGGCCGCGGGCGCCAGCTGGTACGCCAACCAGGATCGCGGCCACTACCTGCGCGTCGTCGACGGTGCCAACGGCAAGGAGCACGTGATGGTCGACGTCGAGGGGCCGGGGTGCCTGGCGCGGCTCTGGTCGGCCAACCCCGAGGGCACGCTGCACTTCGACATCGACGGCGAACGGGTCTGGAGCGTCGACTTCGCCGCGCTGTGTACTGGGCGAGCCGGCGTGCCGGAGCCGCTCGCGGCGATGCGTTCGCGCGGCGGCAACGTCTACCTGCCGGTGCTGTTCGGCGAGCGGCTGGTGGTGTCGGCCACCGCGGCGGATCTGTACTACCTCGCCGACGTGGCGCTGGCGCCGCCCGGCACCGAGGTCGAGCCGTTCCGGCCCGAGCAGCTCGAAGGCAAGCGCTCGCGGATGGCGCGCGTGCTGTCGGAGGCGGCGTTCTGCGGTGGCTGGGTGCGCGAGGTGCCCGAGACGATTCCGGCCGGTCACCTCGTCGACGAACTGTACCTGCGCGTCGAGCGCGACGAGGGCGTTGAGGTCGCCGAGGTGCTGCGACGCACGCGGCTGCAGGTCACCTGCGGCGACGAACGGCTGGTCGACGTGCCGGTGACCGCGTTCTTCGGCGGCGGTCCCGACTGGAAGCCGTGGGCGGGGCGCTGGCTCGGTGTCACCGACGACGGCGACGCCTACTGCAAGCTGCCGATGCCGTTCCCGCGCGACGGCTCGATCCGGCTGCACACCGAGGGCGCGCGCGAGGGCGTGCGGCTGTCGCTCGGCTGCCAGCTGCCCCGCTCGCAGATGCCCGAGCAGCCGCTGCTGTTCCGTGCCGGCTACCACGTGGTCAAGGCGCAGCCGACGCGGCCGTTCTCGGACCATGTGGTGCTCGATGCGACCGGCAAGGGACGCTTCGTCGGCTGTTCGCTGCTGGTGCGCAACCCGTCGCGGATCTGGTGGGGCGAAGGCGACGAGAAGTTCCTGGTCGACGGCGAGGCGTTCCCGTCGTGGTTCGGCACCGGCACCGAGGACTACTTCGGCTATGCGTGGTGCGACCCGACGCCGTTCGTGGCGCCGCTGCACGCGCAGGTGCAGTGCGAAGGGCCGAACAACTACGGCTTCACCCAGCTGCACCGCACCCACGTGCTCGACAGCGTGCCGTTCCAGCGCTCGTTCCGGTTCGACCTGGAGCGCTGGCACTGGGTCGAGGACCTCGAGGTCGACTACGAGACGGTCGCCTACTGGTACGGCGCCGCAGGTGCCGGGTCGGGACTGCCGGCGGTGCCGCCGTTCCCGGAGCGCCGACTCGAACGGCTGCCACCGCCGAAGATGCTGGTCGTCGACGGCGCGCTGGAGGGCGAGGGGCTGCGCGTGATCTCGTGCTCGGGCGGCACCCACGAGGTGCAGAACCTGGCCTTCTTCGAGGGCCGCTTCTCGCGGGACGCGCACCGCTGGTGGCGCGACGGCAAGGTCGGCGACGCGCTGGTGCTCGGCGTGCCGGTGCCGGCATCGGGCCGCTATCGGATCACGGTGGGGATGACCCGCGCGGACGACTTCGCGCGGGTGCAGCTGTCGATCGGCGACACGCTGCTGGGCGAGCCGTTCGACGGCTATGCGGCGCAGGTCGAGCCGAGCGGGCGGTTGGTGGCCGGCGTCGTCGATCTCGAGGCGGGCGAGCAGCCGCTGCGCCTGCGGCTCGTCGGCAAGAACCCCAAGGCCAAGGACCGCATGATGGTCGGCCTCGACTACCTGCTGCTGGAGAAGGTGCGATGAGCCGCAAGCGCGAGTTCTTCGAGTGCCCCAACTGCGGCGCCGACGTCGCGGTCGGGGCCAAGGCGTGCCGCGAGTGCGGCAGCGACGACACGACCGGTTGGCAGTCGAGCGAGGAGATCGACTACCACAGCATCGACATCCCCGACGGCTACGGCCCCGAGAACGAACTCGAGCACGGCCGCGGCCGATCGTGGTTGGTCCCGATCGTCGCGGCTGTGCTCGCGGTGGCGATGGCGGCGTGGGCGCTGCGGCTGTTCTGAGCCGCGGCGCCGGCGGCGGCTACTGGAAGTCGACGCGCCAGTAGTTGCTCGGGTCGAACGGCGGGGCCGCCTGGCCGACGTCGACGACCATGCCCTGGAAGTAGTAGGTGCTGCCGAGCAGCGCAGCGCTCATCGGGCCGTAGGCGAACGAAGCCATGCCGTTCGCGTCGTGGCTGTAGAGCGTCGGGTCGAGCACGAAGTCGGCGAAGCCGTTGCCGATGTCGAGGCTGGTGATGCCGGGGAAGGCGCTCGGCACCAGCGACTGGCTGATGCCGATCAGCGCCAGGGCCGGGCCGATCACGACGCCGTGGTGCATGCGGAAGTGCAGCGTGCCCTGCGCTCCGACCTTGGGCTCGGCGTAGAGCACCGGCGTGGTCGGCAGCACGAAGTCGGTCGCGACCGCGTTGCTCTGGATGGCCGGGTTGTAGACCAGCAGGTTGCGCAGGCCGGCGGCGCCACCGGGCGCGGCGTGGATCTCGACGTGCTGGTTGTCGATGACGCGGAACCAGCCGTCGACGAAGTCGCTCTCGTCGCCCTTGCCAATCAGGTCGAAGTCGACCGCGGCCAGCTCGACCCAGGCGAGGTTGTCACCCTGCAGGATGACGCCCTGGTCGCTGACGGTCGGGTGCTGCGGCGGCTGCGCCGGCACGGTCAGGCTCGGGAACGGCAGCACCGGGAACACCGCGGTCAGGCCGAAGATCTCGACGTCGCCGGTCAGGCTGACGACGCGGTTGGTCGGCTGGTTGACGATGGTCGGTGCGAACGCACCGTAGAGGCCCATGTAGGTGTTGGTGTTGTTGGCGCCGCCGCCGACCTGCGCGGCGACGGTCTGGGTCAGGTCGATCTGGCCGCCGGCGTTGAGGCCGGTGCCGGTCAGCGTGCCCGAGACAGTGGTGTAGTAGTGCCACGAGGCCGGATCCAGGGCGCCGCCGCCGCTGACGTAGGCGGTCGACAGCAGCTGCAGCACCGGGCTGCCGGCCGGCGGGTGGTTGACCTGACCGGGGTCGACGCGGTTGTCGAACGTCAGCGCGACGTCCCACGCATCGCTCAGGTCGGCGACGCGGGCGAGCGTGCCGGTCAGCGTCGCCTGGCCGCTTTGGAACTCCTGGAAGTCGGCGGCCGGCACGAACACGTAGTCGTCGGCGAGCCCCGGCATGCTCATCGCGCGGCCCTCGACCAGCGTCGTCAGGCTCTGGTCGTAGACCTGCGGGTGGGTCGTGTCCTCGGCGTATTCGTTGACGAACTCGAGCGACAGGGTCGGGTCGCCGGTCAGCGTGATGGTGTTGAAGTTGGGGTTCGACAGCACGCTGCCGGTGAACCGCCCGAACAGGCCGAAGTTCGCGTTGTGGTTGTTGGCGCCCGAGCCGATCTGGACCGGCGCGTTGGCGGTCAGCGAGATCTTCGCGCCGGCGAGGTTGCGCACGCCGGTCAGCGTGCCAGTGGCGCCCGTGTAGTCGACGAACGTGTTGGTGTCGATGAAGCCGTTCGGCGCGTACTGCATCGGGTAGAGACCCTGGATCGGCGCGTTGGCGGGCGGGTAGCCGGGGTCGACCGGGATGATCCGTCCAGTCAGGTGCAGCTCGAGCAGCATCGCGACGTACAGGTTGCTCTGGCTGAACACGCGGCAGGTGTAGCGCGCGCTGCCGTCCGGTAGCTCGACCCACTGGCCGCCACCGGCGCGCACGAAGTCGGTGGCGAGGCCCGGCACGTTGAGGAACGTGTCGGTGGCCGGGCTCATGGCGCCATTGACGGGCGCGTCGTCGGTCGTGCGATAGACCTGCGCGAGCAGCGCAGGCGAAGCGAGGGCGCAGAGTGCGAAGGTGGCGAGTCGGAGTTGCATAGGATGAGGTCGCGCCGGGAACGAACGTGGAGGCCGTGATGTTGCAGCGGATCTCCCGGTCACCGAAGAAAATGCTCGGACGCAAGAACCCTAGCCCGACGCGCCGTGTGCGGCTGTCCGAATAAACCCTGAAATGGGCTGGGGAGTGCCCGCACGGCATCCAAGGTGCCGGTGGCACGGCGGTCTCGCGCCGCGGTCCCGGCGCGGTCTTTTCGCCGATTCGTTCGACCGCGCGACGGCCGCGATCAGTCCTTGATGCGGACGTAGCGGACGTTCTGCATCGGGAAGCCACGCGGCTTGCCGTCGACCGCGATGACGACCCAGCCGTGCTCTCTCGGCAGGCTGCGCAGCAGCTCGCCGGTGTAGGTCTGCTCGCCGGCGTAGACGACGACCGTGGTGCCGACGGCCGGCGGCCAGGCGGGCGCGCTCGGTGCCGTGGCGGCGGCCTTCGGCCGTCGCGACAGCGGCAGCACCTGCGTGGCCGGGCCGCGCGCGAACGTCGCCTGCGGGTCGTCGTCGCCGTTCAGGTCGAGCACCACCGTGCACGGGAAGTGGTCGCTGAAGGTCTTGCGGAAGGCCGAGCGCTGCTCCTCGCCGTCGACAGCGTGTGCGACCAGCGAGTCCCGCCGGATCTCGGCGAAGCCGCGTCCGACCGCAAACTGGTCGATCGGCGTGTCGAACCACAGGATGGTCGGGCTCGGTCGCTGCTGGTCGAGGTACTGCATCGCGCCGTCCTGCTCGAGGATCTGCTCGGGCGCGTCGCCGTAGGTGCAGTTGAAGTCGCCGAGGATGACGATGTCCGGGTCCTCGTCTGGGTCCCGCTGCAGACGGTCGACCCACTCGCGCAGCGTCTGCGCCTCGGCCCGGCGCTTCTGCTTGTCGCGGTCCTTGCGGCCGGCCTTCAGGTGCACGACGGCGATCCGGAAGTCGGCGCCGGTGCCGAAGTGGCGCAGGCACGCGGTCACCGGCTTGCGATGGAACACGTTGACGCCGTCGCGTTCGGACGGGAAGTCGAGCAGTTCTTCGCAGTGCAGCAGCTGCAGCTGGGCGCTGTTGTAGAGCAGGCCGACGCCCTGCTGGGTCAAGCCGTCCGACCACTGGCCGGTGGTGCCGAGCACCGCGCGCCAGGTCGGGCCGATCGCCGCCGCCACCTTGTCGAGCGGTTGCTGGCCGCAGATCTCCTGCACGCCGAGCGCGCTGACGCCGAGCTCGCGGATGAACGCGCCGATCCTGGCGTAGTCCTCGTCGGTTCGCGGCGGGGTGTCGCGGCGGTACTTGGGGTCGGCGCCGAGGAACTCGAGGTTCCAGGTGCCGATCTTGAGCGGGACGGCCTCCTGCGCCGGGACGGCAGCGAGCAGGAGGGCGAGCAGGGACAGCAGTCGCAGCATGGGGCTAGTCGATCGGGACCTGTTCGCGGATCGAACTCATCAGGTCCTGCAGGAAGTGGATGTTGTGGATGGACAGCAGGATCCCGCCGAGCATCTCGTCGGCGACGGCAAGATGCCGCAGGTACGCGCGTGAATATCTGCTGCAGGTGTAGCAGCTGCAGCCTTCGACCAACGGGCCGGGGTCGTCGGCGTACTGGGCGTTGCGCATCTTGATCGGCTTGCCGTCCGGCGAGAACGCCGTGTGGCTGCGGCCGTGCCGCGTCGGGATCACGCAGTCGAACAGGTCGACGCCCTGCGCGGTCGCGGTGACCAGGTCCTCGGGCATGCCGACGCCCATCATGTAGCGCACCTTGTCGGTGGGCAGGTGGTCGACGCAGGCGTCGAGCGCGGTCGCCATCTGCTTCTTGGTCTCGCCGACGCTGAGGCCACCGATCGCGTAGCCGTCGAACTCCATCGCGGCGAGCGCCTCGGCGCTGGCGGCGCGCAGCTCGGTGTCGGTGCCGCCCTGGCAGATGCCGAACACCGCCTGGCCGCGGGCCGAGCCGCCCCAGCGGTCGTGCAGGTCGCGCGCCTGCCGCGCCCAGCGCAGCGTGCGTTCGTGCGCGATGCGCTGCAGCTTCGGCTCGGCGTCGCCCGGCGGGCAGTGGTCGAGCACCATCGCGATGTCGGGGCCGAGCTGCTTCTGGAAGGTCAGCACGGACTCGGGCGTGCAGTGGTGGGTGCTGCCGTCGACCGACATCTGGAACGTCACGCCGACGTCGTCGATCTTCATCTTGTGGCTCAGCGAGAACACCTGGAAGCCGCCCGAGTCGGTCAGGATGGGCCCGTCCCAGTTCATGAACGTGTGCAGGCCGCCGAGTCGCTCGATGCGTTCGGCGCCGGGGCGCACGTGCAGGTGGTAGCTGTTGGCCAGGATCAGCTCGCTGCCGGTGGCCTTCACCTGTTCGGGCGTCAGGCCCTTCAGCGTCGCGTAGGTGCCGACCGGCGCGAAGCACGGCGTCTCGAACGAGCCGTGCGGGGTGTGGTAGCGGCCACGACGGAGCTTGCCCTTCGTGCCGAGGAGTTCGAAGCGGAATGCGGTCAAGGGATCGCTCAGGCGAACGGCAGTTCGCCGGGGCCGGGGTTCGGTTGACGGTCGGGCTGGTCGAGCCCGAGGTGTTGGTAGGCGCGCGCGGTGGCGACGCGGCCGCGCGGGGTGCGCGCCAGCAGTCCCTGGCGGATCAGGTGCGGCTCGAGCACGTCCTCGAGCGTGTCCTCGGCCTCGTCGATCATCGCCGCCAGCGTCTTGAGCCCGACCGCGTCGCCGCGGTCGGTCAGCGCGCGCAGCAGCTTGCGGTCGACCTCCTCGAGGCCGAGGTGGTCGATGCGCAGCCGCTGCAGGCCCTCTTCGGCGATGCGTTCGTCGATGCCCGGCTTGTCGAGCACCTGCGCGAGGTCGCGCACGCGGCGCAGGATGCGCAGCGCCATGCGCGGGGTGCCGCGGCTGCGTTCGGCGCACATGGCGGCAGCGCGTGCATCGATCGCGACGCCCAGGCGCTCGGCGGCGCGGCTCAGGATCTGCTCGATGTCGGTCGCCGGATACGGCTCGAGGCGTTCGACGATGCCGAAGCGCGAGCGGAACGCGGCGGTCAGCAGGCCCTCGCGCGTGGTCGCGCCGACCAGCGTGAACGGCTGCACGCCGAGGCGCACGCTGCGGCCGCTCGGACCGGGGTCGAGCACGACGTCGATCGCGTGGTCCTCCATCGCCGAGTAGAGGTACTCCTCGAGCTGCTTGGGCAGCCGGTGGATCTCGTCGATGAACAGCACCTGGTTGCGCTGCAGCCGCGTCAGGGTGCCGGCGAGGTCCTTCGGCGCGCCGAGCGCCGGGCCGCTGGTCAGCACGATGTCGGCCTGCATGCCCTGCGCGATCAGGTGCGCCAGCGTGGTCTTGCCGAGGCCCGGCGGGCCGCACAGCAGCACGTGGTCGAGCGGTTCGGCGCGGCCCGAGGCGGCCTCGATCGCGATGCGCAGGTTGTCGCGGATCTGCTCCTGGCCGACGAACTCGGCGAACGTGCCGGGGCGCAGGCTGCGGTCGAACTCGCGTTCGTTCGGATCGGGGGCGGCGTGGAAGACCATCGGGCCGGACATGGTACTTGTGTTCGCGGCGCGATCCACCACGCTGCTCCGGTGAGCGAAGAACTGCCGATCTACGACCTGCTGGGCGACGCGAAGCTGACGGCGATCGTCGCCGCGTTCTACCGGCGGGTGCCGGACGACGACGTGCTCGGGCCGATGTATCCCGAGCACGACCTGGCCGGGGCCGAGCATCGGCTGCGCACGTTCTTGATCTACCGGTTCGGCGGGCCGCCGGTCTACATCCAGGAGCGCGGCCACCCGCGGCTGCGGCAGCGGCACATGCCGTTCGTCGTCGACCAGCGGGCCCGCGACCGCTGGATGGAGCTGATGATGGCGGCGATCGACGAGGTCTTTGTCGATGCCGAGCACCGCGACTACCTCGAGGCGTTCCTCGGCGACATCGCGACGTTCCTGCAGAACCGCTGAGCGCGTAGAGTGCGGCGATGCGTGCGCACCTGATCGCCCTTCTCTCCCTCTTGGCTGTGCCGGTCGTGGCCCAGCAGACGAACCAGCACGGACCGCAGCTGCTCTGGAACGGCAAGGACCTGAGCGGCTGGCACGGCCAGCGCCACGTCTCGCCGTACAAGCTCGCGTCGATGTCGGACGAGCAGCGCCAGCAGCTGCGCGCCGAGGACGACGCCTCGATGCAGCAGCACTGGAGCGTGCAGGACGGCGAACTGGTCAACGACGGCCACGGCGCGTATCTGACCACCGATCGCGACTACGGCGATGCGGTGTTCACGCTCGAATACCGGACCGTGGCCAAGGCCGACTCCGGCATCTACCTGCGCGGCTGTCCGCAGGTGCAGATCTGGGACTACACCGAGGCCGGCGGCAAGTGGCCGCTCGGCGCCGACAAGGGCTCGGGCGGGCTGTGGAACAACGAGCAGGAGGAGCGCTTTCCGAAGCAGCGCTACGACCGCGCGTTCGGCGAGTGGAACCAGCTGCGCATCACGATGGTCGGCGAGATCGTCTGGGTGGCGCTCAACGGCCACGTCACCGTCGACGGCGTGCGCATGGAGAACTACTGGGATCGCAAGAAGCCGCTGCCGAAGGCGGGCCCGCTGCAGCTGCAGACCCACGGCGGTGAGATCCGCTTCCGCAACCTGACGGTGCGCGAGATCGGCCCGCACGAAGCCGACGGTCTGCTGCAGAGCCGCGACCAGAACCGCTACGTGCCGGCGTTCGACGGCGCGACGTTGGCCGGCTTTCAGGGGGCGACCGACAACTACGAGGTCGTCGACGGTGCGATCCGCTGCAAGCAGGGCAAGGGCGGCACGCTGTTCACGCGGGACACGTTCACGGACTTCTCGGTGCGGCTGCACTTCCAGCTGCCGCCGGGCGGCAACAACGGCCTGGCGATGCGCTATCCGGGCGAAGGCGACCCCGCCTACACAGGCATCGAACTGCAGGTGCTCGACAACACGGCCGCCAAGTACGCCAAGCTCAAGCCGTGGCAATACCACGGCAGCGCCTACGGCCTGCAGGCGGCGCACCGTGGCTACCTGCGCGCGGTCGGCGAGTGGAACTTCCAGCAGGTGACGATGCGCGGCTCGCGCGTGACCGTCGAGCTCAACGGCTACCGCATCCTCGATGCCGACCTGAGCAAGCTCGAGTCGAAGCTGAAGAACGCGACCGGCAAGGACAACGCCTCCGGCCACTTCGGCTTCGCCGGCCACAACGACCCGGTGGCGTTCGCGAACATCCGGATCCGTCGGTTCGACGACGAGCAGTAGGGCGCCGGCCGGTGCGGCGGGCATCCGCGCGCGGTGCGCGCGGATGCCGGGGGAGGTTGCCGGCCGAAGGTTGGAGGATGAACCAGGTACCGTACGGCAACTCTAGCTGCAGCCGCTGGTGGCGCCGCAGGAGACGCACTTGAGGCAGGTGCCGTTGCGGACGAGGGTGAAGGCGCCGCAGCTGCCGCAGGCGTCGCCTTCGTAGCCCTTCAGGCGGGCTTCGGCGATCTGCAGGCGCATCTGGCGGTTCTCCAGCGCGGTCCTGGTCTCGCTGCGCATCAGCGCGACGTTCTCGCCGGCGGCGGCGCGCGGCGTCGCTTCGTGCGGACGCGCGAGGCCGGCGCTCGGCGGGTGCAGGTGGGGGTTCTCCTGCACCGGCGTCGGCGCCTCGGTGCTCTCGTAGACCGTCTCGGAGACGACCTCCTCCTCGGTGTACTCCGGGTCGGAGACCTTGGCGCCCATCGTCGTGTTGCTCAGGTCTTCACTCGAGACCTGCGCCAGTTCGTCGCGCCCGAGGTAGCTGATCGCCAGCTCGCGGAACACGTAGTCGATGACCGACGTGACCATCTTGATCTGGTCGTGGCCCTGCACCATGCCGTTCGGCTCGAACCGCGTGAACACGAACGCGTCGACGAACTCGTCCAGCGGCACGCCGTGCTGCAGGCCGAGCGACACCGAGATCGCGAAGCAGTTCATCAGGCTCCGGAACGCGGCGCCTTCCTTGTGCATGTCGAGGAAGATCTCGCCGACTGAGCCGTCCTCGTACTCCCCGGTGCGCAGGTAGATCTTGTGCCCGCCGACGTTGGCCTTCTGCGTGTAGCCGGCCCGGCGACCCGGGAGGCGGCGACGCTTGGCGATGTAGCGGTGCACGACGCGCTCGGTGATCTTGTTGGCGAGCGCCTGCACCTCCTTGGAGGCGACCATCGGCGCGGCCGCTTCGACCTCGTCCTCGTCGTCGACCGTCGAGCTGAGCGGCTGGCTCAGCTTGCTGCCGTCGCGGTAGAGCGCCACGGCCTTGAGCATCAGCTCGCTGCCGAGGCGGTAGGCGCGCTTGACGTCGCCGATCTCAGCGTCGACCGGCATGTTGATCGTCTTGCTGATCGCACCCGAGATGAACGGCTGCGCCGCGGCCATCATGTAGAGGTGCGCCTCGTAGGGGATGTAGCGCCTGCCCTTCTTGCCGCACCGGTTGGCGCAGTCGAACACCGGCAGGTGCTGGTCCTTGAGGTGCGGCGCGCCCTCGACGGTCATCGTGCCGCAGACGTAGTCGGTTGCCTCGGCGATCTCCTGCCTGCTGAAGCCGAGGTGGTCCAGCAGGTTGAACGCCCAGTCGTTCATCTGCTCGGCGCTGACGCCGAGCTTCTCGAGCAGCTCCTCGCCGAGGATGCCCTTGTTGAACGCGAACGTGATGTCGAACGCGCTCTCGAGCGCGCCCTCGACCTTCTGGATCGCGGCGTCGTCGAAGCCCTTCTGGGCCAGCTTCTCGTGGTTGATGCCCGGGGCACCCGCCAGCGTCTTGCGGCCGACCACGTAGGCGACGATGTCGTCGATCTGCGACGGCTCGTAGCCGAGCTTCTTCAGCGCCGGCGCGATGCTCTGGTTGGCGATCTTGAAGTAGCCGCCGCCGGCGAGCTTCTTGAACTTGACCAGCGCGAAGTCCGGCTCGACGCCGGTCGTGTCGCAGTCCATCAGCAGGCCGATCGTGCCGGTCGGCGCGATGCAGGTGACCTGCGCGTTGCGGTAGCCGTGCTTCTCGCCGAGCACCAGCGCCCGGTCCCAGCACTCCCGCGCCGATTCGAGCAGCTCCGGCGGGCACAGCTGCGGGTCGATGCCACGCGGCGTGATCGACAGCTCCTCGTATTCGCTCTCGCTGGCGTGGTAGGCCGCGCGGCGGTGGTTGCGGATCACGCGGAGCATGTGCTCCTCGTTCTTGCCGTACTTCGGGAACGTGCCGAGCTCCTTGGCCATCTCGGCCGAGGTCGCGTAGGCCTCACCGCTGAGCACGGCCGACAGCGCGCCGGCGATCGCGTAGGCCTTCTCGCTGGCGTACGGGATGCCCTGGCGCATCAGGATCGTGCCGAGGTTGGCGTAGCCGAGTCCGAGCGTGCGGAACTCGTAGCTGAGTTTGGCGATCGTCTGCGACGGGAAGCTCGCCATCAGCACGCTGATCTCGAGCACCATCGTCCACAGCCGGATCGCGTGCTTGTAGCCCTCGAGATCGAAGGTGCCGTCCTCGGCCATGAACTGGGCCAGGTTGATCGACGCCAGGTTGCAGGCCGTGTCGTCGAGGAACATGTACTCCGAGCACGGGTTGCTCGCGTTGATGCGGCCATCGACCGGGCACGTGTGCCACTCGTTGATGGTCGTGTCGTACTGCACGCCCGGGTCGGCACACGCCCAGGCGGCGTAGCTGACCTTGTCCCACAGCTCGTTGGCGTCGATCTCGCGGGCGACGCCGCGGTCGGTGCGGCGGATCAGCCGCCACTTGCCGTTCTCGTCGACGGCGCGGAAGAACTCGTTCGGGATGCGGATCGAGTTGTTCGAGTTCTGGCCGCTGACGGTGGCGTAGGCCTCCCCGTCCCAGTCGGTCGTGTACTCGGTGACGTCGACGGCGCGCAGACCCTGCTCGGCCAGCTGCAGGCAGCGGTGCAGGTAGTTCTCCGGCACCATCGCGGTGCGCGCCTCGCGCAGCGCGGCCTGCAGCGCCTGGTTGTCCTTCGGCTTGATGACGGTGGTCGAACCCTCGCCGTCGTCGGCCTGCACGTGGCAGCTGTTGATGACCTTGTTGAGGTGCTGCTTGATGTGCTTGCTGCCGGTGACCAGCGCCGCGACCTTCTGCTCCTCGTTGACCTTCCACGACACGAACGACTCGATGTCGGGGTGGTCGAGGTCGAGGCAGACCATCTTGGCGGCGCGGCGGGTGGTGCCGCCCGACTTGATCGCGCCAGCGGCGCGGTCGCCGATGCGCAGGAAGCTCATCAGGCCCGAGCTCTTGCCGCCGCCCGACAGCGGCTCGTTCTCGGCGCGGAGCTGCGAGAAGTTGCTGCCGGTGCCGGACCCGTACTTGAACAGGCGCGCCTCGCGCGTCCACAGGTCCATGATGCCGCCGTCGCCGACCAGGTCGTCGGTGACCGACTGGATGAAGCACGCGTGCGGCTGCGGCCGCTCGTAGGCGCTGCTGCTCTTCTTGAGCGTGGCGGCGGCCTTCTTGGCGGCGTTCTGCTTGACGCGCTCGTGGTTGCTGCCGCCGGGGTTGCTGCCGCCGACCTTCTGTGCTGGGTCGTCGACGTACCAGTGGCCCTGCGCCGGCCCGGTGATGCCGTACTTGAAGTGCAGGCCGGTGTTGAACCACTGCGGCGAGTTCGGGGCCGCGTGCTGGTTGGCCAGCATGTGGCTCAGCTCGTCCTCGAACGCCTGGGCGTCGTCGCCCGAGTCGAAGTAGCCGTGGTCCTCGCCCCACTTGCGCCAGCAGCCGGCGAGGCGGTGGAACACCTGCCGCGCGTCGCGCTCGCCGCCGAGCACGGCGTTGCCGTCGGCGTCCATCAGCGGCTTGCCGTCGGCGTCGACCTGCGGCACGCCGGCCTTGCGGAAGTACTTCTGCGCAAGGATGTCGACGGCGACCTGACTCCAGTGCGCCGGGACGTCGATGTCGCGCGCCTCGAAGACGAGCGAACCGTCAGGGTTGCGGATTTCCGAGTTCCGCCTCGTGAATGGGATGCCTTCGTAGGGCGACTTGCCCTTGCCCGTGAACCGCCGACTGATCTTCACGCCAGTCCTCCTGAGACCGTGGGGCCGGTGACCAGACCGACCCGTTTCGTGACCTGTCCCCGTGCCTGCCGCGGGGAACTGCTCTTGCTGACCAAAGCGGCGCGTGGCCTGCCGAGACGTTCCGGACCTCGATGCATGGGCCCCGCGATCGGCGAGGCATGCATGCCTCACCCGGTGCGGGATCAAGGGACGGGCGCCATGGTCGGGGCCTTGGAGGAGGCCGGGACCACCGGACGGGAAACCACTGCGCTGCGAGAGAACGATCCCGGCTCGTGACCAACGAACCGGACCCCACAGGCAACCCGTTTCGCCGGGTCCGGGTTGCGCCCCATGCGCGCCTGGTTCTGCGCAGTGGGGGCCAACGACCGGGGACGAAAGCGGCTTACGCCGTAGGGAGCCACTATCTATTGGGTGTGCCGGTCAGCTGCAACCCACTAGCTAGTGAAAACCGCCATGTCGGGGGTGAGCTGGGAGAGGCGGGCGGAATGCTTCGGTTTCGCAAAGAAGCGTGCCGCAGCAGCGAAATCACGGGGCCTTGCGGGGCTCCGGAAGCAGGCAGCCGACCGCCTTCGGGTGCGGTCCCGGAACGGATCTGCCGTCGAGCGCCCGGGCTACGGCGTCGGCCAGGTCGTGCTGGCTGGCCGCCGGCGCGCGGCTGCCGAGCTTGCGCCACTGGTCGTCGATGCGACCACGGTACAGCTGGCCCCGCGCGGTGACGACGACGGCCTCCGGCGTGATGGTCGCGCCGCAGGCCGCCGCGAGCTGCTGGCCGGGGTCCATCAGGATCGTGCCCGGCAGTTCGTAGTCGGCGGCGTGTTCGCGCGCCTGCGCCGGCGTCAGGTCTGGATCGCAGTGCACCAGGAACAGCCGCACCCGCGGCCGTTGCTGCCAGGCGGCGGCGAGCCGGCCGAGCGTCGGCGCGTAGCCGTTGGCGATCGGGCACTCGTGGCTGGTGAAGATCAGCACGTGCACGGCGTCGGGCGGCAGCTGCAGCGGCGCGTGCGTGCGGCCGTCGAGGTCCTGCAGGTCGATCGCGCGCTCGGTGCTGGCACAGCCGCCGAGCAGCAGCGGCATCCCTGCAACGAGCAGGGCCTTGGCGATCCTGGCGTTCGCGAGCTGGCGAGAACGTCTCATCGGCGCAACCCGGCCAGGGCTCTGGCCTCGTCCAGGGTCAGCTGGCCGTCGCCGTCGCGGTCGAGCCGCGCGAAGAAGCGACGCAGCGTGCGCGGGACCTCCTGCTTGCTCAGCGTGCCGTTGCCGTCCCGGTCGAGCGCGTCGAATCGGCTCTCGACCTTTTGCGCAACGCGGCTCTGGGCACCTCGCCGCGGCTGCTCGCGCACGGCGCGCTGCAGGGTCGCGAGGTCTGCTTCGTCGGCGGGCGTCACCAGCAGCGTGATGCTGCCCATCTCGTCGGTCGTCTCGCGACCCCAGCGCACGCGCTTGGGCGGCAGGTTGGGATTGTCCGGGTTCTGCGCGCTGTTGTCGTAGTGGAGTTCGCTGTGCACGACGGCGCCCTTGGGCAGCCGGACCTGCTCGGCGAACGTGTAGCGGCTCTGCCAGTCGAAGTCCCAGTCCTCGATGTGCAGCAGCGGCACCTCGCGGCCGTCGGGCAGCACCGCGTGCATCTTCATCGACGAGCAGAGCATGTGCGCGTGGCCGCCGACGGTCACGGCGTCGACGTCGCACGGCAGCTCGAAGTGGTCCTTCAACACCCAGTCGGCGTCGTTCGCCGGGATGTCGATGCCCGCCAGAAAGCCGAAGAACGCCGGCAGCTGTATGGACACCAGCGACCGCTCGGGCGGCTCTGCGGCGAAGTAGAGGCCGATCGTGGTCTGCTCCTCGGTGGCCTTGCCGCTCGGGTGCAGGTGGCTCTGCAGCGTCAGGTCGCTGCCCTTGGGGATGCGGATCGCCAGGCCTTGCGGCAGGTGCTCGGGCTGGCCGCCGACGGCCCAGCCGGCCACCATCGGCGCGCGCCGGTTGCGTCGGCCGCGGTAGCCGGGCTTGCCGTCGCGGCCTTCGGCGCGACGGCCGGCGCGGTCCTGGTCGACGAACAGCAGGACGTGGTGCAGCACCTCCCGGTCCCCGGGACGCACCTCGATCGCCGTCAGCCACTTGTCCTCGGGCAGGTCGAGCTGCAGCGAGAAGTTCCGGTAGATGTCGCGGCCGCCGGCCGGCACGGGGAACGGCGCCGAGGTCTTCACGACCAGGTCCGGTTCGCCGAGCTGCCAGCCGGCGGGGAAGTCGGGCAGCGGCGGCAGCTTCGCAGCGGGGCCCTCCGGCCTGCCGGCCTCGACCCAGGCGCGGAAGGTCGCGATCTGCTGGTCCGACAGGCGCTGCTCGTTGCGGAACCGGCCGTAGCCCTCCTTGGGGTGCCACGGCGGCATCAGCCGATCCTCCATCACCGCCAGCAGGTTCGCCGCGCGCTTCTGCACGTCGCGGTAGGTCTGCAGCGGGAACGGCCCGGCCTCGTTCGGCCGGTGGCACCGCGTGCAGTGCGCGAACACCAGCGGCGCGATGTCCTCGGTGAACGTCGGCGCCTGCTCCTGCGCCAGGGCGCAGGGGGACGCGAGCAGCACGGCGAGCAGGGAACGCATGCTCGGGATTGTCGCCTCGCGGTGCGCGCGGGGACAGTCCGCCCGCGCCGTTCGTGGCGCGGGCCGGGCGCGGGCCTGGCGCGGTCCTGGCGTGGGCCGGGCGTGGGCCGGGGCCGCTGGCGCGACGGCTACTTGCCGTCGTTGGCCTTGGCGGTCTTCTTGTCGTCGAACGAGATCTTCAGCACGTTCTTGAGCGCCGCGATGTCGCGGATGTCGGCGCCACGCTCCTTCATCAGCACGCGGATCGCCTCCTGCAGCTGGGCGTCCTCCTGGGCGTCGCCGAGCGCCCGGTTGCCCGGGTAGACGGCGCCGCGCAGGTCGCTGACCTGGTCGCGCACCTCGTAGCGCAGCCAGCGGCGCACGTCGTCCTTGCTGAGCTTGGTGTCGAGGCTCTCGTAGAACGCGTCGAACTCGGGGTAGCGCTGCGGATCGCCGTCGTCGCCCTCGGCCAGCTGGCGGAACAGCGCCTCGTCCTTCTGGATGTGCTCGCGCACGTATTCGCGGATCGACCCCTTCTTCAGGATCGCGAACACCGCGCTGTTCTTCCACGCGTCCTCGGGCTTGTTCTCGAGCAGCTCGAGCTCGACGTCCGGCTTGACGCCCCAGTTGGGATCGACGATGCGGCCTTCCTTGTCGTACTCGCGGTGCGGGCAGCGGCCCGACGGCAGGTAGTACTTGGCGACCGTCAGCTTGATGTGCGCGCCCGGGTCGTACTTGTTGTTGCCGTTCTTGTCGGTGTAGGGCTCGCCCTCCTGCCAGGTGCGGTCGCCGTTGAGGTCCTCGAACGGCTCCTCGGGGCTGGTGTTGAGCGGGAACAGGTTCTGCACGCTGCCCTTGCCGAACGAGCGCTTGCCGATGATGGTCGCGCGGCCGAGGTCCTGGAACGCGCCGGCGGTGATCTCGCTGGCCGAGGCCGACAGGCGGTTGGTCAGCACCGCGAGCGGCAGCTCGCAGACCTTGCGGCGGCGGCGGTCCGAGGTCGAGTAGGAGCGGCGCGGCTCGTTGGGGCCCTCGGTGTAGACGACCAGCTCGCGGCCCTTGACGAACTGCTCGACGACGTCGCGCGCCTGCGTCAGGAAGCCGCCGGTGTTGTTGCGCACGTCGAGCACGATGCCCTTGGCGCCCTTGTCGGTCAGGTCGGCGAGCGCGACCTGCAGCTCGGCCGAGATGTTGGCGCTGAAGTTGATCAGCTCGATGTAGCCGATCTCGCCGGGCACCATCGTCCAGTTGACGGCCGGCACCGAGATCTGGCGGCGGGTGATGGTGATCTCCTGCGCCTCCTGGAAGCCGAGCCGGAAGAACTTCAGGACCACCTGCGACTCCGGGCGGCCCTTGAGCTTCTTGATGATCTCCTCGGTGGTGTGCCCGCCGGTCTCCCAGCCGTCGACCTCGAGGATCTTGTCGCCGCTGCGCAGGCCGGCCTCGTAGGCCGGGCCCGAGTAGATCGGGCGCACGATCGAGAAGTCGCCGTCCTGGTCGAAGTTGACGAACGCGCCGATGCCGCCGTACTCGCGGTTGAGGTCGAAGTAGAACTTCTGGAACTCCTGCGAGGTGAAGAACGTGCTGTGCGGGTCGAGGCCCTGCAGCATGCCCTTGGCCGCGTATTCGACCATCTCGTCGTCGGTGACGTCCGAGCCGTTGATGTGCTGGATGCGGATCCGGTGGCGCAGCTCGTCGAGCACCGCGTAGTCGTCGCTGCCGGCGTTCTGCTCGGGGCCCTTGCGCTTCAGCAGCTCGGTCAGCGCGCGGTCGAACTCGCGGCGCTGCTCCTCGCGCTGGATGTAGAGGTTGGCGCGGCGGCCGAAGTCGGTCGGCTGGTCGCGGATCTCGCGCAGGATCTGCCAGGCGCGGCCGCCCTCGGTGTTGATCTCGGCGAGCGCCAGCGCGCCGCGCTGCTGCAGCTCGCGATCGCTCGACTGCAGGAACTGCTCGAGCACGGTCTTGGCGACGCCGCGCTGGGTGTTGGTGCCGATGCTCCACAGCGCCAGGCTCGCCTCGATGCGGACCAGCGGCGCGACGAGTTCGTTCTCGCAGGCGGCCTTGACCAGGTCGCGGACGTCGGGCAGCACGCGGGCGTTGAACAGCCGTTCGCGGCCGAGCAGCGACATCGCGACGGCGCGCGGCGCGTCGGAGCCGTCCTTGGCGACCGGCTCGAGCAGCTCGTGGATGCTCTTGCCGAAGGTGGTGTCCTCCTTGAGGTCGGCGAGCGCGAGCGCGGCGCACAGGCGCTGCTTCTCGCTGTTGCTCTTGCCGGCCGTGTCCAGGATCGCGGTCAGGTAGCCGTCGAGGTTGCGCTCGGGCGCGAGGTCGGCCAGCTCGATCGACAGCGGGTAGAGGGCCGGGACTTCGACGGCGTCGCTCTGCTGCAGCACGGCCGCGACCTGCTGGCGCAGCTCCTGTGCGGTGCCGGCGCTGCCGAGCGCCAGCAGGAAGAGGGGGGCGAGAACGACGGACAGCGTCGGATGGGCGTTTCGCATATGTGCTTCTGCTTCCGGTTGGTGCGGCCCCGGTCCTTGGGAACGGAGCCAGCTAGCTGGATCGGCGTTCGCCGTCACCGGAGGCAACGGAAAACGAGCCGTCGAGAACCGCAACAGGGGCACGTGCAGGTCTCGGAGCTGGACCGATTCGCTGGCAAGGTGCCCGACGAGGCACGCCGGGCAGCATTTCTATACGTGGCGGCGGGCGAGTTGCCGAACGGATTTCGGTTCGCCAGCGCGACGCTTACGGGCGTAGGCTCTGGGGCGTGAGCACGAAAGAGCCCGATCCCTCAACTGCCGCGTCGGAAGCAGGCGGACTTACCCACGTCGACGGCCGCGGACAGGCCAACATGGTCGATGTCGGCAGCAAGCCCGCGACCCAGCGGCGCGCCGTCGCCGAGGCGCGGATCCGTCTGGACCGGGAGACCTGCGAACTGCTGTTCGCCGGCCGGCTGCCGAAGGGCGAGGCACTGGCCGTCGCGCGCGTCGCCGGCATCCAGGCCGCCAAGGAGACCTCGCGGCTGATCCCGCTGTGCCACTCGCTGGCGCTGAGCCACGCCGGCGTCACGTTCGAACCGTCGGGCGCCGACGGGGTGCGGATCGTCGCCGAGGCGGCGACGGTCGCCGGCACCGGGGTCGAGATGGAGGCGATGGCGGCGGCGAGCGTCGCGGCGCTGACCGTCTACGACATGACCAAGGCGCGCTGCCGCGCGGCAGTGATCGAGACCGTGCGGTTGCTGCATAAGAGCGGTGGCAAGTCCGGCACGTTCGACCGGAACCCCGCGGCGGAGGGCCAGCCATGAGCGCGCCCCACGTCGCGATCGTCGGCGCGACCGGCGCGGTCGGCCACGAGTTCCTGCGCGTGCTCGAAGAGCGCGACTTCGAGATGGCGTCGCTGAAGCTGCTGGCGTCCGAGCGTTCGGCCGGCCGTCGCATCGCGTTCCGCGGCGAGGAGCACGTCGTCGAGGCGGTCGGCGAGCAGGCGTTCCGCGGCTGCGACGTCGCGTTCTTCTCGGCCGGAGGTGGCACCTCCAAGGCGTTCGCGCGGGCGGCCGTCGACCTCGGCTGCGTGGTGGTCGACAACAGCTCGGCGTTCCGCATGCACGACGACGTGCCGCTGGTAGTGCCCGAGGTCAACGCGCACGCGCTGCAGGACCACCAGGGCATCGTCGCCAACCCCAACTGCTCGACGATCATCCTGGTGCTGGCGCTGCAGCCGCTGCACGCCGCCGCCGGCCTGCGCTCGGTGGTGGTCTCGACCTACCAGGCCGCGTCCGGGGCCGGCCAGCGCGCGATGGACGAGATGTTCGCCGGCGCCCGCGCGGTGCTCGACGGCGACGAGCCGCCGGCGCCCGACGCGCTGGCGCAGTCGCTGGCGTTCAACCTGTTCCCGCACGTCGACGTGTTCATGGAGGACGGCTACACGCGGGAGGAGGACAAGATGCTGTACGAGGTGCGTAAGATCCTCGGCCTGCCGGAGCTGCCCGTCGACGCCACCTGCGTGCGCGTGCCGGTCGCGCGCTGCCACAGCGAGTCGGTCTCGGTGCACCTGCAGCGCGAGCTGGCCGTCGCCGACGCCCAGCGGCTGTTCGCCGAGGCGCCCGGCCTGGTCCTCGACGACGATCCCGGTGCGCACCGCTACCCGATGCCGTCGAACTACGCGCACCGCGAACCGTGCGGCGTCGGCCGCGTGCGCCGGGCGCGCGTGTTCGATCCGGGCCTGTCGTTCTGGATCGTTGGCGACCAGCTCAAGAAGGGCGCCGCGCTGAACGCCGTGCAGATCGCCGAGGCGCTGTAGCCGGGCCCGGCGCGTCCGGCAGGGTGGGGCCGGGGACGGCCGCTCGCCGCTTCTGCCCATCGCCACATTGATTCCGCCAGCCGGAAGCCGTTGACTGTGCGGCCCATTCGGCAGGATTCCCCTGCCCCGATCCCACACGATGGCTGCTAAGCGTTCCTCGAAGAAGAAGTCCACGACGAAGAAGAAGCCGGCGCCCGCCAGCAGGGTGCCCGCCAAGAAGGCCGCCCGCAAGGCCGCCAAGAAGGCGCCGGCACGCCAGGCCTCGCCGCGCAAGTCGGCCGGCGACGACCGGCTGAGCCAGCTGGAGCGGCTGGTCGAGATGATGGTCGACAAGGACGTGGTCGAGGTCGAACTGGAGGAAGCGGGCGCGCGCTGGCGCGTGCGTCGCACCGAGCCGCAGGCGGTGACCTACGCCGCCGCGCCGATGCCGATGGCCGCACCGGCGGCGATGCCGGCCGCGCCGGGCGCCATGCCGGCCGCCGCACCGGCCGAACCCCAGGGCGAGGTGTTCAAGTCGCCGATGCTCGGCACGTTCTACTCGTCGCCGTCGCCGGATGCCGAGGCGTTCGTCAAGGTCGGCGACCGCGTCAACGCGGACACCACGCTGTGCATCGTCGAGGCCATGAAGGTCATGAACGAGATCAAGGCCGAGCGCGAGTTCGAGATCCTCGAGGTGCTGGTCAAGAACGGCGAGCCGGTCGAGTTCGGTCAGCCCCTGTTCACCATCCGCTAAGGCCCCCGATGTTCCATCGCATCCTGGTCGCCAACCGCGGCGAGATCGCGCTGCGCATCCTGCGCGCGTGCAAGGACCTCGGCATCGAGACGGTCGCCGTCTACAGCGAAGCCGACAAGGACAGCCTGCACCTCCGCTACGCGGACGAGACGATCTGCATCGGTCCGGCGCCGTCGGCCGACAGCTACCTCAACATCCCGGCGATCATCGCGGCGGCGGAGATCGCCGACGTCGAGGCGATCCACCCCGGCTACGGCTTCCTCAGCGAGAACGCCCACTTCGCCGAGGTCTGCCAGAGCTGCAACATCAAGTTCATCGGCCCGTCGGCCGCGGCGATCACCGAGTGCGGCGACAAGGTCGCGGCCAAGGAACTGGCGGCGCGCGCCGACGTGCCGTGTGTGCCCGGCAGCGACGGCCCGGTCGAGGACGAGCAGAGCGCGCTCGAGATCGCGCGCGAGATCGGCTTCCCGGTGCTGATCAAGGCGGCGGCCGGCGGCGGCGGCCGCGGCATGCGGGTCGCGCACAACGAGCCGAGCCTGGTGACGGGCTTCCACTCGGCGCGCGCCGAGGCCGAGGCGGCGTTCAAGAACTCGACGGTCTACATCGAGAAGTTCGTCGAGAAGCCGCGCCACGTCGAGATCCAGATCATCGCCGACTCGCACGGCAACGTCGTGCACCTCGGCGAACGCGACTGCTCGCTGCAGCGTCGCCACCAGAAGCTGCTCGAGGAGAGCCCGTGCCCGGTGCTCGACGAGGACACGCGCAAGGCGATGGGCGAGGCCGCGGTGCGGCTGGCCAAGGTCGCCAACTACCAGTCGGCCGGCACCGTCGAGTTCCTGCTCGACCAGCACAAGAACTTCTACTTCATCGAGATCAACTCGCGCATCCAGGTCGAGCACCCGGTGACCGAGCAGGTCACCGACACCGACCTGATCCGCGAGATGATCCTGGTCGCCGCCGGCGAGCCGCTGTCGTTCCGCCAGGAGGACATCGAGATGCGCGGCCACGCGATCGAGTTCCGCATCAACGCCGAGGACCCGGACCACAACTTCAAGCCGTCGCCCGGCACGATCTCGACGTTCGTGGCGCCGGCCGGTCCGGGCGTGCGCTGGGACAGCCACGTCTACCAGGGCTACACGGTGCCGCCGCACTACGACTCGATGGTCGGCAAGCTGATCATCCACCGGAAGACCCGCAAGCAGGCGATCGAGGCCGCGCGCCGCGCGATCGCCGAGATGCAGATGGACGGCATCGCGACCACCGCGCCGCTGTTCCTGCGCATCCTCGAGCACAGCGACTTCTGCGCCGGCGACATCGACACCGGCTTCATCGACCGCTACTTCACGCCGAGGTAGCGCGGAGGCCCGACGATGGCTGCCCGGCGCCGCTTCTCCGAACGTCTGCTGCTGGTGGTCAACGTCGCGGTCGCCAACGGCGTCGCGGCGCTGTGGATCGCCACGTTCCTGCAGCCGCGCGTGCTCGGCAACGACCTCGGGCCCATACCGTCCGAGCACCGCATGCTGCTGATGCCGCTGCAGACGCCGGCGGCGTGGATCGCGCTGTTCCTGGCCGTCGGGCTGTTGCTGTGGAACTTCGCGTACCTGGTGCGGCGCCGCGAGGACGGCCTGCCGGATCACTGGATCCTCAGCGAGAGTTCGACCGGTCCGGTGCGGGTCGCGCGCGAGGCGGTCGAGATGGGCCTGCGGCTGGCCGGCGAGGCCTTGCCCGAGGTGACGCGGCTGCGCGTCCAGGTGCACCGGCCCAACCAGAAGCGGCTGCGCATCGTCGGCCAGTTCACCTGCGCCGAGGGCCAGGACCACCTGCTCGGCAGCCAGCGGCTGCGCCAGGCGCTGGAGCTGCGCTTTGGCGAACTGGTGCGGGTGACCGACGGCATGCGGGCCGAGTTCGAGCTCGAGTTCCAGGGGTTCGCCGGCAAGCTGGCCAAGAACGCACCGGAGGTGCCCAAGGCGACGCCGGCCGAGCCCGAGCCGTTCCGCGGGCCGCAGTATCCGATCGACGAAGACGACGACGAGGACGACCGATGACGATGCGAGTGGGGGTGCTGACCGGTGGCGGCGATGCGCCGGGTCTCAATGCGGCGATCTGCGGCCTCGGCCGTCGCCTGCTCGAGCACGACGTCGAGCTGGTCGGGTTCGCCGACGGCTGGCACGGGCTGATGGAGAACATCACCCGCGAGATCGACCCGAGCAGCTTCCAGCACCTGCTGATCTATGGCGGCACGTCGCTCGGCAGCAGCGGCGCGTACCCGTACCGCGACCCCGACGTCTCGGTGCCCAAGGTGCTGAAGACGATCGCCGACAACCGGCTCGACGCGCTGGTCGCGATCGGCGGCGAAGGCACGCTCGGCGCCGCCAACCGGCTGTTCCAGGAGCAGGGCGTGCCGGTGGTCGGGGTGCCGAAGACGATCGACAACGACCTCGACGCGACCGACTTCACGTTCGGGTTCTTCTCGGCGGTCGAGGTCGCGACCCGCGCGATGGACGACCTGCGCAGCACCGCCGAGTCGCACAGCCGCGTGTTCTTCGTCGAGTGCATGGGCCGGCACGCCGGCTGGATCACCGCGTATGCCGGCGTCGCGGCGGGGGCCGAGGGCATCCTGGTGCCGGAGCGGCCTGCGCACATCGAGGCGATCTGCGAACGGCTCGAGCAGGTCCGCGCCGACGGGTCGCGCTCGGCGATCGTGGCGGTCGCCGAGGGCACGCGGATCTGGGAGAACGGCGCCTGCCTGTCGACCAGCGACCGCGACGAATGGGGCGACTACAAGATCGGCGGCGTCGCGCACGTGCTCGCTGCCATGGTCGAGAAGCGCATGGGCTGGGACGCGCGGCCGCTGGTGCTGGGCCACCTGCAGCGCGCCGGCCACCCGATCGCCTTCGACCGGATCTTCGCGCTGCGCCTCGGTGCCCGGGCCGCGCGCCTCGTCATCGAGCGGAAGTTCGGTAGGATGGCAGCCATGCAGGCCGGCGAGATCGTCGACGTGCCGCTCGCCGACGCCGTCGCCGAGCGCAAGGTCCTGACCGACAAGTTCCTCGACAAGTACGAGTCGTTCTTCCTGCCGATCGGAGGAATGTGAGCGCGCAACCGACTGTCTCCCTGATGGCTTCTGGACCGGTGGCGGCCACCGTGCTGGCCCTGCTCGCGACCACGGCTCCGGCGCAGATCCAGCCGCTGAACCCGCTGAACCCGGGCGGGCAGCAGCCGCAAGGCCCAGCGAGCCAGAATCCGACTGGCCAGAATCCCGGTGGCATCAACCAGGCCGGCCAGCCGAACGTCAACCTGCCCGGCACCTTCCTGTCGCCGCAGAACCCGTTCGGCAACGGCAGCCAGGGGCCCGACGAGTTCTCGTCGATCTGGTCGGCGCCGTCGGCGCCGCAGTGGTCGGGCTTCCCGGCGTTCCCCGGCAGGCTGCAGGGCTACGGCAACTACCCGCTGCCGGCGGATCCCGACGATCCGAACGCGACCGGGCTGGTCGCGCCGCTGCCGGCCGCCGAGCCGGAGCCGGTGGGCTGGCCGTCGTGGGTGCGCCTGCGGGCGCGCAAGCCGCTGCCGTTTTCGACCGACGTCGGGCTGTTGATCGCGCAGGACGGGCGTTCGTGGTTCCGCGAGACGCCGGACGAGCCGTTCGTGCCGTCAATGCAGCACGACAAGTTCGCGTCGCTGCCGGTCGGCGCCGAGGCCGAACAGCGCGGCCGCGGCACCTTCGAGGTGCTGCTGCACCAGAGCACCCGCATCGAAGCGGCTGGCCGCACGCGGCTGCGCGTGGTCGGACTCGACGAGCAGAACGTGTCGCTCGCGTTCGCAGACCTGTCGTGGCTGCGCGTGCACGTCACCGGCCGCACCAACAAGGTGCGCCTGCCCGACGGCAGCGAACTCGAGATCGCGCCCGCTGAGGTGCCGGCCGAGATGCAGGGCGCGCTGTCGGGCTTCGGCGCGCTGTTCGGCACCGCGTCGATCCCGGAGGTCGCGCGGCCGGCGCTGGTCGAGGTCGAGCGCGTCGACGAGCCGTCGTGGTACGGCGGCCGCGCGACCATCACCAACCTCGGTTCGCGCAGCGTGCGCTGGCGGCACGCGTTCGGCGAGACCACCATCGAGCCGTCGCAGCGGGTGACGTTCTTCCTGACGCCGCCCGCCGCACCGACCCTCGCCGGCCTGCAGCCGGGCGACGCGCGGGTCGAGGACGACGGCGACGCGACCGTCTGCCGCGCCGTCAGCAACACCGAGGTGCAGTGGTGCGGGGCCAGCATCGCGGTGCCGGCAGGTGGTGCGGTGCGCATCGAGTCGCTGTCGGGACCGCTACGGCGCAGCGACGGCGTCGGCGGCGACGCGGCCGAGACCGCGACCGGTGGCTGATCCGGGCGACGTCTCGGAGCTCGCCGACGAGGTCGGGCGCGCCGCAGGCCGGCTGCGCGGCCACGTGCTGCACACGCCGCTGGTGCCGTGCCCGTGGCTGTCGGACGAACTCGGCGCCGAGGTGCGCCTCAAGCTCGAGAACGTGCAGCACACCGGCTCGTTCAAGCTGCGCGGCGCCAGCCACGCGCTGCGCACGATGCCGGCGGCCGTGCGGGCGCGCGGCGTGGTCGCCGCGTCGTCGGGCAACCACGGCCTCGGCCTCGCCGCGGCCGCGCAGCAGCTCGGGGTCGACGCGCAGGTGTTCGTGCCGACGACGACGCCGGTGCCAAAGCGCGAGGCGATCCAGCGCTACGGCGCCGACGTGCAGGTGCACGGTGACGACTGTGTCGTGACCGAAGCCCACGCGCGCGCGGTCGCCGCCGGGACCGGCCGCGCCTACGTGTCGCCGTACAACGATCCGGCGGTGGTCGCCGGCCAGGGAACGGTCATGCACGAGCTGCTGCAGGACTGGCCGGACGTCGACGAGGTCTACGTCGCGCTCGGCGGCGGCGGGTTGATCTCGGGCATGGCCGCCTACGGCAAGGCGCAGCGGCCCGGCGTGCAGTTCGTCGGCTGCTCGCCGCAGGCCTCGCCGGCGATGGCCGAATGCGTGCGCCGCGACGCGATCGTCGACGTGCCGTGCGAGCAGACCTGGTCGGACAGCACCGCCGGCGGCGTCGAGCCGGGTGCGGTGACGTTCGGCTGGTGTCGCGAGCTGGTCGACCGGTTCGTCGACGTCGACGAGCCGGCGATCGCGCGCGCGATGCGCGACGCGCTGGCGCGACAGCACCTGCTGGTCGAGGGCGCGGTCGGCGTCGCGATCGCAGCGTGCCGCGCCGACCGCGACCGCCGCGGCCAGCGCGCCGCCATCGTCGTCTGCGGCGGCAACCTGCCGTTCGACCTGCTGCAGCGGCTGGTGCGCGGCTGAGGGCCAGAGGCGCGGGCGCGCGTCAGAGCCTGGCGGCGCGGCCGAGGCGCTGCGTGCACAGCGCGGCGAGCACCACCAGCGCACAGGACGCGAGCAGGCACCAGCCGAGGCCCTGGCCCGCCGACGCACCCGCGGCGAACAGCGCGCCGGACGCCACCGTGCCGCAGAGCCGTCCCATCGCGTTGGCCGAGTAGTAGAAGCCGACCCGTTCGGGGTCCTTGTGGTCGTCGTGCATCGCGACGACCAGCCAGCTGTGCAGGCTGCTGGTCAGCGCGAACAGCACCCCGTAGGCGCACAGCGACACGACCAGCGCCGGCACCGGCTGCTCCAGGTCGGCGAGCGTGCCCGCCATCGGCAGCAGCGGCACCAGCAGGCTCACGGTCCAGCGCAGCGTCGCCGTCACGCCGGCGCGCGGTTCGGTGGCGCGCGTCAGGCGCGGTGCCGACGCCTGCACCAGGCCGTAGACGATCACCCAACCGGCCAAGAGGGCGCCGATGCTCGCGTGCGGCCAGCCGGCCTCGACCAGGAACAGCGGCAGCGCGACCGCGAACCACGCGTCGCGCGAGCCGAACAGGAACATGCGGGCGGCGCTGAGCCACCACATGCGCGCGTCCTGCCGCAGCACGGCCAGCAGCGAGGCGGTGCGGCGGCCGGGGATGCGCGGCAGCGCCGCGAGCGCCAGCAGCGCGAACGCGGCCAGCAGCACGGCCAGGCCCGCGTTGGTGTGGCGGAAGCCGACCCAGGCCAACAGCGCGCCACCGACGAAGAAGCCCAGTCCCTTGATCGTGTTCTTGCTGCCGGTCAGCAGCGCCACCCAACGGAACAGGCCGGCGCTGCCGCCCGGCGGCTGCAGCGCCTTGACGTAGCTCTTGGCGCTGGTCTTGGCGAGGTCCTTGGCGACGCCCGACAGCACCTGGGTGGCGCCGACGTAGGCGATCGACAACGACGCGGTGTCGACGGCGAGCAGCGCGCACGCGACCGTCTGCAGGCCGAGGCCGAGCACCAGCGTCGCCTTGAGTCCGAAGCGCGCGCCAAGGTAGCCGCCGAGCAGGTTGGTCAGCACGCCGGCGACCTCGTAGGGCACCAGCAGCAACGCCAGCGCCCAGGCGGTCTGGCCCTGGTCGTGCAGGTGCAGCAGCACCAGCATGCGCAGCGCGCCGTCGCTGAGCGTGAACGCCTGGTAGCACAGCGCCACCAGCAGGTAGCCGCGGGAGTGCCTGCCTTCGTTCATCGCTGCGCGGCCTGGATGCAGCGCACCAGGTCGGCCATGCGGTTCACGTAGCCCCACTCGTTGTCGTACCAGATCATGACCTTGGCGAGGCGGCCGTCGACGACGCGGGTGCAGCCGGCGTCGACGACGCCGCTGCGCGGGTCGTTGGCATAGTCGCTGCTGACCAGCGGACGATCCTCGATGCCGAGCACGCCCTGCATGCGGCCGGCGGCCGCGGTGCGGATCGCCGCGTGGATCTCGTCGACGCTGGTGGTGCGCTGCATCTCGAACGTGCAGTCGGTCAGCGACGCGTTCAGCACCGGCACCCGCACCGCGATGCTGTCGAGCCGGCCGCGCAGCTCGGGCACGATCATCGTCACGGCGGTCGCCGAGTTGGTCGACGTCGGGATCAGGTTGAGCAGCGCCGAGCGCGCCCGCCGCGGGTCCTTGTGCGGCCGGTCGACGACCACCTGGGTGTTGGTCGGGTCGTGCATCGTGGTGATCGCGCCGCGCTCGATGCCGATCGCGTCGTGCAGCACGCGCACCACCGGCGCCAGGCAGTTGGTCGTGCACGAGGCGGCGGTCAGCACCGGCTCCCCGGCGAAGTCGACGTCGGCGTGGTTGACGCCGTAGACGATGTTGGGCACGCCCTGCACCGGGTTGCTGACCAGCACCTGGTGGGCGCCGCGGTCGAGGTGCACGCGGGCGCGGTCGAGCTGCTTGGCCTTGCCGCTGCAGTCGACGACCAGGTCGACGCCGTGTGCGGCCCAGTCGAGCCGTTCGAAGGTCGCGACCTGGATCAGGTCGACGCTGCGGTCGGCGACGACCAGCCGGGCGCCGTCGGTCGTCACCGGGGACGCGTAGCGGCCCTGCACGGAGTCGAACTCGACCCCGAGCGCCAGCGCCTCGGCGGTGCCGTCGGGTTCGTTGATCACGACGACGTCGATGCCGGCCGGCAGCGCTGCACGCAGGAACAGCCGGCCCATGCGGCCGAGCCCGTTGATCGCGACCCTCATCGTTCGGAGCCCGTCTGGTGCAGGACCTCGGGGATCGCGCGCGCACCGCGGCGACGTTCGAGCATCCAGGTGCCGAGCCGGGCGTTGATGGCGTCGCGCACGGTGCGGAACCGCTGCAGCTGCGCGCTCGGCGACGGCGCCGGCTCGGTCGGGTCGGGGAACGGCCAGAAGTCGACCGACCGCGTGAACGGCACCACGTTGGGGCAGTCCTGCTGCGCCTCCGGGCACAGCACGATGGCCTGGTGGATGACGCGCTTGCCGAGCAGTTCGCCGAGGTCCTTGGCGACCAGGCCGTCGGTCGGCACGTCGATCTCCTGCAGCACGCGCAGCGTCATCGGATGCACGGGCCGCGGCCGCATGCCGGCGCTGACGACGTCGATCTCGCCGGCGGCCCGGTGGCGCAGCAGCGCTTCGGCCATCTGGCTGCGCGCGGTGTTGTGCGTGCACAGGAACGCGACCGTCGGCCGGTCGCCGGGCTGGTCGGAACGCCCGTCCATGGGCCGGTCCTGGGGCTGCGGGGCGCGCAGCTGCTGCTCGATGCGATGGGTCGGCGTGGTCAGCAGGTCGGCGCGGCCCTGGCAGCAGTCCTCGCCGAGGAACCAGATCAGCTGCTGCAGGGTCTTGGGCTCGACCGCGTAGCGGATCCGGCGGCCGTCGCGCTCGCTCGACAGCAGCCCGGCGCCGGTCAGCTCGTGCAGGTGGAAGGACAGCGTCGACGCCGGCAGCTGCACCCGTTCGGCGAGCTCGCCGGCGAACAGGCCCGCGACGCCCTCGCGCGCGAGCGTGCGGAACAGCTCCAGCCGCACGGCGTGGGCCAGGGCGCCGAACACCCTTGCTGCCAACTTCGGTTCCATGGTTCTGGAATAGTCGAACGGTCTCTCCCAGGGAAGCGCCGGTCCGGAAGATCCGATCGGGAGCGTGCCGCGCGCTCAGCCGTAGACTGCCGGCATGAGGACCTCTTCGCTGATCCTGCTGGGGGCGCTCGGCGCGGCCGCGCTTGGCCAAGACCGACCGAAGCCCAACGTCTCGGGCGGGCCGCTGCGGCCCGACCAGGCCTGCTACGACGTGCGCCACTACACGTTGGTGATCGACGTCGACCCCGCCGAGCGGGCCATCGATGCGGCGCTGACGATGCGGGCCGACGCCGTGCAGGCGATCGAGACGTTCGCCTTGGACCTCGACATGCACCTGCAGGTCGGCGAGGTCACCGTGCAGGGCGAGCCGGCGCCGCACCAGCACGCCGACGGCAGGATCGTGATCACGCCGGCGCAGCCGATCGAACGCGGCGCGACGTTCGAGGTGCGCGTCGCCTACGGCGGCAAGCCGCTGGTCGCGAAGCGGCCGCCGTGGACCGGCGGCTTCACGTGGTCCGAGACCAAGGCCGGCAAGCCGTGGATCGCGACGTCGTGCCAGGGCGAGGGGGCCGATCTGTGGTGGCCGTGCAAGGACCACCCGTCCGACAAGCCGGACGGCTTCGACCTGCACGTCACCGTGCCCGCAGGGCTGATCTGCGCGTCCAACGGCACCTTGCAGGGCGAGCCGAAGACCGCGCTCGGCAAGACCACGTTCCACTGGCGCTCGGCCTCGCCGATCGCCAACTACAACATCGCGCTCAACATCGCGCCGTACGTGGTGCTCGAGGACACGTTCACGTGCGTCGACGGCACCGAGATGCCGATCGCGTTCTACGTGCTGCCGAGCAGCAAGCGGAAGGCCAAGCGCTGCATGCCGGCGTTCCTCGACCACATCGCGGTGTTCGAACGGTTGCTCGGGCCCTACCCGTTCCGGCACGAGAAGTACGGCATCGCCGAGACGCCGCACCTCGGCATGGAGCACCAGACGATGGTCGCCTACGGCAACGGCTTCCGCGAGGAGCAATACGACTGGCTGCACAACCACGAGCTGGCGCACGAGTGGTGGGGCAACCTGGTCACCTGCCGCGACTGGAAGGACATGTGGCTGCACGAGGGCTTCGGCACCTACATGCAGCCGCTCTATCGCGAGGTGCGCTTCGGCCGGAAGGCCTACGACGACGAGATCCACCGGCACCGCACCATGAACCGTTCGCCGATCGCGCCGCGAAAGGTCAAGGACAGCAAGCAGATCTACTTCGGCGGCGGCGGCGGCAACGACATCTACTACAAGGGCAGCCTGGTGCTGCACTCGCTGCGCTACCACCTCGGCGACGCGAAGTTCTTCGAGGCGCTGAAGCGGTTCGCCTACCCGACCGAGGCGTCGCGGCAGCGGACCGACGGTAGCCAGGTGCGGTTCGTCGACACCGAGGACTTCGTGAAGCTGGTCGACGAGATCGCCGGGGTCGACACGCGCTGGTTCTTCGAGGTCTACGTGCGCAGCGCCGGCCTGCCGCGGGTCGTCTACCGGTTCGAGGACGGCACGCTGCACCTCGAGTGGCGCACGCCGGGCGACCTGCCGTTCCCGATGGACGTGCCGATCAGCGTCAGCGGCGCCGAGGTGCGGGTCGCGATGGTCGATGGCAAGGGCGCGATGAAGATCGGCGACGCCGAGTTCAAGATCGATCCGAACCGACGGCTGCTGATGGCGAGCCCCCGTCGTCTGCAGTGACCGTTGGCGCTACGCTGCGCACATGCTGCGCAGCCCGATCCTCGCGACCCTGACGCTCGCCGTGCCGTCGCTGGCGCAGCGGGTCGTCGAGGCGCCCGAGCCCAACGCCTCCACGCTGACCGCGACCACGCTGTCGTGTGGCGAGGAGGCGGCCGGCGGCCTCGGCACGCTTTCCGACGAGGACTGGTACCGGGTGGTGCTCGCCGCGAGCACCGACCTGCACGTCGCGACCGGGCCCGGGCTCGGCGGTGCCGTGCGCGACACGGTGGTGACGCTGCTCGACGACACCGGCGGGCCTCTGCAGCAGAGCGACGACGGCGTCGAGAGCGGTTGGTACTCGGAGCTGTTCGCGGCGGCGCTGCCGGCCGGCGTCTACTACGTCGCAGTGACCGCCGGCGCCAACGCGGTGCCCGGCAGCTACGTGCTCGACGTTCGCTGCGGGGCTGCGGCGGGTGCGACCGTGCCGCCGACGACCAACGAGGCGGCCGAGAACAACGACCCGCGCAGCGGCGGCGTCGCGACCAGCGCGATCGTGCCGATGCGCGGCCTGGGCGCGCTCGGCTCGACCGGCGTCGACGGCGATTGGGACTTCTGGCGCGTGCTGGTGTTCGGCGACAGCGTGCTGCGCGTGCGGCTGGACGCCACCGGCGCGGTCGCGGGCACGCCGGCGCAGGATCCGGTGCTGTACCTGTTCGACGGTGCCAGCGTGCCCAACCTGGTCGCCGGTCCGTTCTACGCCAGCGACCGCGATGCGTGGGACCAGGTGCTCGACCTGCGCGTCGCCGGTGGCATCCATCACCTCGCGGTGCGCGGCGCCGACGGCAGCCAGGCCGGCGCCTACGTGCTCGACGTGACCGCGACGCCGGCGGCCGCGGGCACGGTGTTCGCAGGCGGCTGCGGCGGCCGCACGCTGTGGCTCGGCACAACCGGGTTCGGTCCCGGCGCGCCGCTGGTGCGCGAACGGCCGCGGCTCGGCAGCAGCTACTCGGTCGACGGCAGCAGCCTCGGCGGCAACGGCTTCGCCTTCCATGTGGTCGGCCTGCAGGCGACGTTCGTCGACCTGACGCCGTTCGGCGCCGCCGGCTGCGCGCTCGAGGTCAGCGTCGTCGACACGGTGTTCCAGTTCGCCGACGCCGTCGGCAACGCCAGCTGGACGATCCCGGTGCCGGACACGGCGGCTTTGATCGGCACCCAGCTGCACAGCCAGATCGCGGTGCTCGACCTCTCCAACGCGCTCGGCATCACGATCAGCAACCGGGTCGCGGCGACGATCGGCGGCTGAGCGGCGCGCGAGGCGGCTCAGAGCCGCTTGATGCGCAGGTTGCGGAACGCGACCTCGTCGCCGTGGTCCTGCAGCGCCATCCGGCCCTGCGTGGCCTTGCCGAACGGCCAGTCCTTGAACTTGCTCGCGGCGATCATGCGGTCCCACTCGGGGCCGGCGCAGGCGCAGTCAACGACCTTCTGTCCGTTGAGGAAGTGCTGCAGGCGGCCCTTCTGCACCACGATGCGCGCATCGTTCCAGCAGCCGGCGGGCCGCGCGCGCTTGCCGGTGGGCGACACCAGGTCGTAGAGCGCGCCGACCGCGTGCTTGGGGCCGGGCTTGCGGGTCAGGTCGTCGAGCACCTGGAACTCCGGACCGCTGAAGTAGGTCTCGCGGCCCTCGTCGGTCACGTGCCACATGACGCCGGAGTTGCCGCCGCTCGCGATGCGGAACGAGAACCGGAAGTCGAAGTCGCCGTACTGCTCGCGGCTGACCAGGTCGCCGCCGCCGCCGCCCGCCTCGTGCACGATCGCGGCGTCGCGCACCACCCAGCCCTGCTGCGGCAGCTCGTCGCTCTGGAAGCCGGTCCAGTGCTCCATCCGCCTGCCGTCGAACAGCGACACGAAGCCCTGCTGCTCCTCCTTCGCCGACAGCCGGTTGAGCGGCGTCGGCGACAGCGTGACGGCGCCGGTCGCCGCCCATTCGCTGCCGCGCGCCAGCAGGTGGCGCAGCTGCGGGTCGTGCCAGGTGGCGTGGCTCGGCACCCGGTTGCGCCAGACGTGGCCGAGCGGCGTGTGGAACACGCGGCCCTCGCCGAACGTGGCCGCGGTCGCCATCGGTTCGTGGCGGCCGGTGCCGCCGGTCTTGGGGTCGCTGAACGCGCTCATCAGCACGCGGTACTCCGCGCCGGGCTTGTGCACCAGGCGGTGGTAGAGCTCGTCCGGGTGCATGCGCAGGTCGCGCATGCCCGCCGTGATCGGGTGGTGGTGGTCGATGCAGTGCACGTCGAACGGGTGGTAGCGGCCGTGGCCGGTGCCGCGGCGCCACAGCAGCCCGACCATCAGTTCGTAGTCGTGCCAGCCCTCGAACGCGTTGTTGGCCGCGTGCACGACGCTGACCCCGCAGCCGGCGCGCACCGCCGCCAGGAACGAGGTCTCGGCCGCCTCGCCCCAGCGCGGGCCGTTGTAGTCGAGCACGATCAGGTCGAGCTTGCCGTCGGCGTGCCGTGCCGCGACGTCCTGCAGGTCCTTGGCAGGTTCGTAGGTGATCTCCACCTCGAAGCGGCCGGTCTCCTCGAGTGCCGCTTTGATCTGCGGCGAGGTCCACTGCCAGTCGTGGTTGTTGGCGCCGGACACGACCAGCGTCCGGATCGGCTGCTGCGGAGCCTGCGGCGCGCACAGCGCGAGCAGGGACGACACGAGGGTGGCGGCGAACATGGCGAGAACGGTAGCGCGACGGCGCGCGCGGTGGCCACGTCACGCTGGCGATGCTCGTCGCGTTCCTGTATCCCATCGCCATGCAACCGTGGTCCGTGCCTGCGCTCGTCGTCACTGCAGCGCTCGCGACGTCGGTGTGCGCCCAGCGCGACGCGCTGCAGCGCGCCGTCGACAACGCCGAGGCGCGCGGCGTGCGCACCGGCGTCGCCGTCTGCAGCTCGACCGGCGACGTGCTGTTCCGCCACCGCGCGGCCGAGTCGTTCGCGCCGGCGAGCAACATGAAGCTGTTGACCGCCGCCGGCGTGCTGCAGGGACTCGGCGCCGACCACCGGTTCGAGACCGTGTTCTCCCTCGAGGCGGGCGAACTGGTGGTGCAGGCCGGCGGCGACCCGAACTGGATCGCCGAGACCGAGCACGACCCGGAGCAGGTGTTCGCGCTGGTCGCGCGCGCGCTCGCCGAGCACGACGTGCACAGCGTGCGCGGGGTCCGCCTCGAGCCGGGGGTGTTCCACGGACCGTCGCGACCGAAGACGTGGCCGCAGGACCAGCTCTACACCTACTACTGCGCGCCGACCGGTGGGTTCGTGCTGCAGCAGGGCACGTTCGTGATGGCGATCGAGCGCAGCGGCGGCCGCAACGCCCGCGCCACGCTGCTGGCGCCGCCGGCCGGCTACGAGATCCGCGGCGGCATCCGCGAGGTCGCGTCCCAGCAGGGCGCCACCTACGGCGCCATCGACCAGGGCGGCACGATCCGCGTGCGCGGCAAATTCTACGAGAAGTCGCCGCGGGTCGAGATCCGGACCGCGGTCAACGACCCCGACCGGTGGTTTGCCGACGCGTTGGCGCACCAGCTGCGCAAGAACGGCGTGCGCGTCGGTGCCGGCGGGCCGGCGCACCAGCACGGCGAGGTCTACCGGCACCGGACGCCGCTGCAGCCGGCGCTGCGGCGCATGCTCGAGGACTCGTCCAACTTCGACGCCGAGCAGTGCCTGCGCGTGCTCGGCGCGCGCACGCGACGCGACGGCAGCCTGCTGGGCGGCAACGCCGCGCTGCGCGACCGCCTCGCCGACCTCGTCGGCCACGTGCCGGAGGGCGTCGTGATCGCCGACGGCTCCGGCCTGTCCAAGGAGAACCGGATCACTCCCGGCCTGCTGGTCGTCGCGATGTTCCAGTTGCAGCGCAAGGGGCTGTGGTCGCAGCTGCAGGCGTGCCTGCCGGTCGCCGGCCGCACCGGCACGCTGCGCAAGCGGTTCGTCGGCAGCGACCTGGTCGACAAGGTGCGCGCCAAGACCGGCTGGATCCGCGGCGCATCGTCGCTGTCGGGCATGGTCGAGCTGCCCGACGGCGAGCTGCGCTGGTTCTCGATCCTGATGAACTACGACCGCGGTCGCAACGGGCTGAACAAGGAGCTCAAGCAGATCCAGGAGGACATCGTCGCGGCGGTCGCGGCGATGCAGGTGCAGCGTTGAGCGAGCTGCAGCCGTTCGTCGACGAGGCGGTGCGGTTGGCGCACCTCGCCGGCGAAGAGCTGCTGCGCCAGCGCCGCAGCCGGGTCGCGTTCGAGACCAAGGGCGCGCGGCGCGAACTGGTCACCAGCGCCGACCGCGCCGCCGAGCACATCGTCGTCGGCGGCCTGCAGCGGGCGTTTCCGGAGCACGCGGTGCTCGCCGAGGAGGGCGTGCTGACGACCCAGGGCGAGCCGAGCAGCGCGTCGGAGTGGCTGTGGATCGTCGACCCGCTCGACGGCACCACCAACTTCGTGCACGACGTGCCGTTCTACTGCGTGGCGATCGCGTTGGCGCACCGCGGCGATCCGGTGGTCGGCGTGGTGCACGCGCCGGCGCTCGGCGAGACCTACGAGGCCAGCCGCGGCGGCGGGGCGCGGCGCACGCTGGCCGACGGTGCGGTGCGCGCGCTCGAGGTCAGCGCCACCGACGCGTTCGCCGACGCGCTGCTGGCGACCGGCTTCAGCTACAACCGCAACGAACCGGGCTGTGACGACAACTCGGGCAGCCTCGCCGCGATCCTGCCGCACTGCCGCGACCTGCGGCGACTCGGCAGCGCTGAGCTCGACCTGTGCCTGGTCGCCGCCGGCAGCTACGACGGCTACTGGGAACGCTACCTGCAGCCGTACGACGTGGCCGCGGGCTCGGTGGTGGTGCGCGAGGCCGGCGGCCGGATCAGCGACTACCCCGGTGGCGACGACTGGCTGTTCGGCGACTCGGTGATCGCCAGCAACGGCCGGCTGCACGACGAGCTGCGCGAACGGCTGCTGCGGGCCACGCGGTAGCGCGCGGCCCGCGGCCGACCGATCCTGGCGGCGGATCGCGCCGGCGCGCGCAGGACTAGAAGTAGAGCGTCGCCTGCGCGTAGCCGACCTGACGCTGGTCGTCGTCGATCGCGTAGCCGGCGCCGACGTGCAGGCCGGGCCGCACCATCTTGCCGACCAGCAGGTCGAACTCGAGTTCGCCGAGCTGGGTCGCCGCGCCGTCGCGGTCGAGGGTCAGCACGGTCGCGGTGCAGTCGAGGTCGAAGCCCGGCGTGAACTGCGCGCTCAGCTGGTTGGTGTCGAGGTCACTGCGCCAGATGCCGCCGTACTGGTGCAGCAGGCCGGCCGAGTTGAAGTCGGCAGGGTTGATGTGCAGCGCGCCTTCACTGTCGGTGCGGGTGAACGCGACCGCGCGCAGGAAGCCGCAGCAGGGCTCGTCGAAGGTGTATTCGAGGCGCGCGCGGTAGGCGGTGACGTCGTCGCCCATGTCGACCGAGCGGTGGGCGAACTGCGCCTCCCATTTGAGGTTCTCGGTGAAGTGGCCGACGCCTTCGAGGCCGGCCCAGTTGTCGTTGGCGTTGCGCTGCACGTCGCCGTCGTTGGTGCCGGTCATGAAGTAGGCGTTGAGGGTCTCGAGCAGTCCGTCCTCGCAGGCGTTCCAGCGCGCGGTGCCGCCGGCGTAGCGTTCGCCGCCGCCGACCAGCTGGCTCTGCAGCGGACCGTAGTTGTCGAACGCGAACGCCTCGACGTCGATGTCGCCGAAGCTGCGCGACACCCAGATGCCGGTGAACGCACCGGGGTACTGCAGGAAGTCACACGAGCCGAGCACCATGCCGTTGGCGAGGAAGTAGTTGCTGCGGCCGATGCGGATCCGTTCGTCGAAGCCGAACGCGTCCTCCAGCTGCATGTAGGCCTGCGCGATGCCGTTGAAGTTCTCGCGGGACAGGATGCCGTTCGGTCCCTGCTGGAACGGCGCGGCGTCCGAGTAGCCCTCGGCACCGGCCCAGACCTCCGAGTAGTTGAACTCGACGTAGGCCTGCGCCCACTCGTTGACCTCGTAGTCGAGCTGCAGGCGCGTGCGCGTGCTGTAGTTGTCGTTGGCGTTGTAGGGGGCGTCGTCCGGGGTCTCGGCGAAGCGACCGCGCAGGCGGGTGTCGCCGGTGAACCGCAGCTTGTCGGAGCGCAACGTCAGGCCGGTGTCGACCCGTTCGACCTCGTCGCCGGGAGGGGCGAAGCTGAAGCAACGGTTCTGCGGTGAGTAGCACTGCTGCGCCACCGCGACCTGGGACACGCAGAGGACCGCAGCCACCGTGGCTGCGGTCGAGAGGAGCTTGATCATCTGGCTTGCTCTGCTGTGAGAGAGTGGCGGCCGATGCCGCGGAGCAAGTCGATGACGTGGAAGCTGGAGAGCGCCGTGAACTCTTGGCTCAGAAGTTCAGGGGGAACCGACCGGCTCCCCGGCTCTCCACGGAACCTGCTCCGTGGATCAGCCAGGGGTTGCTTCACGTGTATGGAAGCAATGGGGTCTGGATCGGTCGGTCGATCACGCGACGAACCATATCGCGCAGCCGCGACGGCGGACGTCGCGAATTGTCGCGAAGTTGTCCGGCAAAGCCTGCGTTGCCGTGCAGCGCTTGGGTTTGCCATTGCATCGCCGCGCCGCTGGCAGGTTCAATGCGCGCTGTCCCGGAACGCGCACCCGCCGATGAACCACCCCCGCAGACATTGACACCCCTGAGCCCGGCCCGGGCGGGGTGCGGTCTGCGCCCCTCATCGGCCTCTCGCTGCCGTTCCGACGCAGGCGTAGCGCATCGCGCTCGCACGGCTTGGGGCGGGCGGGGTCGTGTGCCTTGGTCAGGCTCTCGGACGGACACGCGCCGTTCCGCTGGATCGATCCACACCGAGCCCCTTGACCCGAACCCTGAGCCCCGAACCCCGAACCCCGGGGCAAGCCGAAGCCATGAGCAACACATTCTGCGTCACCATCACCGAGTGCAAGACCAACGAGGACAAGGCCACGCTCGGCTTCGTCGTCGCCAACGCCGCGGTCGGCAGCGAGAAGGAGACGATGGTCTTCCTGAGCGCCGACGGCGTCTGGGCCGCCGTGCAGGGGGAGATGGACAAGGTCGCGGCCGGCGAGCCGTTCGTGCCGCTGAAGGAGCTGGTCGACAAGTTCGTCGCCAACGGCGGCAAGATCCTGGTCTGTTCGCCGTGCATGAAGAAGCGCGGCATCACCGAGGACCAGCTGGTGGCGGGTGCGACCCCGGCCGGCGGTGCCGCGCTGGTCGAGTGGCTCGCCAACGGTTCGCCCAGCGTCGGCTACTAGGGAACGGTCCGTGCTGACCCCCGAACAACTTGCCGGACTCGAGCCCGACCGCGTCTTCGACGGCGGCGCGCTCGACTGCGGATCGGGTCTGGTGCTGCTGATCCGCGAGAACATGCTGCCGGTGCCCGACGCCGGCGTGCTCGAGATCCGCAGCGTCGAACGCAGCGTGCGCGACGACCTGCCGCCGTGGTGCCGGATGGTCGGCCACGAGTTCCTCGGCGCGCTGCCGGGGGCGAGCCCCGAGCAGGCGCGCTACTTCGTGCGGCGCGGCGGCGGCGCGGCGATGCAGCAGGAGGCGGCCGCGCTCGAGCAGGACAAGCAGCGCGCGCGCGACTACCAGTGGCGGCTGCGGGCCCGTTCGTCGGCGCCGCTCGAGACGTCGGTCTACTGCCGCAACTTCCAGTGGCGGATCGGGCAGCCGGCCAGCTTCGAGGAGCAGGACGCCAACCCGTCGGCGATCGAGTCGCTGGTCGGAGCGCTGGCGGGGGACCTGGTGACCGGGTTCGCGGTCGCCGCATCCCGGGCAGGCCTGCAGGTCGACGACATCGAGTTGACCGCGCGGGCCCGCCTGCACGACGTCACCGCACACCTCGGCCTGGTCGAGGGCGACCCTTCGATCGAGTCGATCGAGGCGCGTCTGTTCGCGTCGACGTTCGACGACGAGGCGCGGGTGCGGGCGGTCTGGGACCAGACCGTGCGCCGGTCGCCGCTCGCTGCGACGCTCCGCAAGGCCACCCGGCTCCACATCACCCTGGCAATCGTCTGACCGAGGAGAGGCCGATGTTTTCCGTTACCCAGGTCGGCAGCTGGCCGCGTTCGCGCAAGCTGCTGCAAGCCCTCCGCGACAAGCAGCAGGGGCGTGCGAGCCGCGCCGAGTTCGAGGCCGTCGCCGACGAGGAGGTGCGTCGCTGCGTCGCGCTGCAGGTCGAGGCCGGGGTCGACGTGGTCGTCGATGGCGAGCATCGACGCGACAACTTCTACTCGTTCGTCACCGACAAGCTGTCCGGCACCCGGCTGATGTCGCTGGCCGAGATGCTCGAGTCGATGGAGGACAAGGCGGCGTTCGAGGAGATGCTCGAGACGCTCGACGTGCCGGCGTCGGCGATCCGCAACCCGACCTGCACCGGCAGGCTCGAACGGCGTGAACCGCTGGCGACCGAGGAGCTGCGGTTCGTGCAGCAGCTGACCGACAAGCCGGTCAAGGTCTCGCTGCCCGGGCCGTACCTGCTGACCCGTTCGATGTGGGTCGGGGCGTTCTCGCGCGCCGGCTACGACGACAAGACCGAGATGGGCGACGACGTGGTCCGGATCCTGCGCGAGGAGCTGATCGAACTGCGCGACGCGGGCGTATCGTTCGTGCAGTTCGACGAACCGGTGCTGACCGAGGTCGTGATGAGCGACGACAACGACCGGCGAACATTCATGTGAGCCACCCTTGCTACCCGCCGTGATGCGGGTGCCGAACTGGAATACGCCGCGACGCTGCTCAACCGGGTCGTCGACGGCGTCGACGGGGTGCGTACGGGGGTGCACGTCTGCCGCGGCAACTGGAGCCGCCAGGAGGACGTGCTGCTGACCGGGGACTACGAACGGCTGCTGCCGGCCTTCCGCGCGATGCGCGTCGACCAGTTCGTGCTCGAGTACGCGACGCCACGCGCCGGCGAGCTGTCGGTCGTCGGCCGTGCCCTCGCCGATCGCGAGCTGGGGCTCGGCTGCGTCAACCCGCGCACCGACGAGGCCGAGGATCCGGCGACGATCGTGGCGCGCGCCGAGGAGGCGCTGGCGTACTTCCGCCCGGAGCAGGTGTTCCTCAACCCGGACTGCGGCTTCGGCTGCTTCGCCAATCGCTGCGTCAACGTCGAAGACCACGCGGTCCAGAAGCTGCGCAGCATGGTCGCGGCGGCGCGGCAGCTGCGGGAGCGGCACGGCGGATGAGCGCGTCGGCCGACGACGACGACGAGACGGGCGATCCGCGCACGGTGGCGGCGCTCGCCGACGCGGCGGCGTTGACCGGTGCTCCGTGCCGGCGCTGCAGCAGGGCGCTGTGCGGCCACGAAGCGGTCTACTGCCTGGTGCTCGGCTACAAGGGGGCACCGCACTGCCTGCCGTGCATCGCCGCGCACATGGGCGAAGCGCTCGCACCGCTGCGCGAACGTGGCTTCGAATACGTGCGGCACCACGACTGCTTCCTCACCGCGTGGCGGCACGCCGGCGACCTCGAGGGCCATGCCGGAGTCGATCGGCCGCCGTGCGTGTTCGCGCTCGACGAAGATCCCGCCGCTGCGGCGCAGGCGGGCGCAGGGCGCGATGCGGTGGCCGAGGCCCAACCGTCCGGGCATGCGAGCTGGGACGCCGGCGGCATGGGCTGTGGCGACCTCGTGCTCGAACTGCGCCAGCGGCTGGCGAAGCTGCCGCCGCGCGGCCTGCTGCACCTGATCGCCACAGACCCTGGTGCGCCGACCGACCTGCCCGCCTGGTGTTCGATGACCGGGCACACGCTCGAGTCCGCCGAGCACCCGGACTATCGCATCCGCCGCCGCCCCTGAACGGCCGGCGGTCGCCTGCACGCGGGCTCGGCTCAGAGCCGCACGTTCTCGCGGCGCATCTCGCCGTCGTCCTGCTCGACCAGCCGCACGAAGTGCGCGCCGCGCGCGAGCGACGAGCGCTGCAGCAGCGGCCGCAGCACGCCGAGCAGCTGGTCCTCGTCGGGGCCGCAGAAGAACAGGATGCACTCGCCGCCGCCGAACTCGTCGCCGTCGTACTCGCCGACGCCCGCGTCCAGCACCGCCGCCTCGAGCTGCTCGGCCAGCAGTTCGATCTGGGCACGCTCTTCGTGCGTGCCCATGTTGCGGTTGCTCAGCCGGAGCACGACGAGCAGGTCCCGCTCGTCGGCGGGATCCTCGTCGTCGAAGCCGAAGTCGGGCAGGTTCTGGTCGCTCATCGCGAGCAAGTCTAGCCCGACGGGGGCCGGCCGCGCGACTACGGGTCGAGCGTCAGCGTGTCGGCGGTGGCGACGATCGCGAAGGTCGTCGGGTCCTGGCTGACGGCGCTGGCGTAGGTCGTGATGCCGAGCAGGGCGGTGGCGCTGGGCAGGCCGAAGTAGACCGCGTCCCGGTCGTTGTCGACCGTGCCGTAGGCGAGCGGCAGCGACGCGACCGCAAGCGTCAGGCCGTCGACCGTGAAGTTGCTCTGCCAGCCGTTGGCCGGATCGATCTGGAACGCGCCACACGCCGGCGCGGTGAAGCCGATCAGCAGGATGTTGGAGTCGCCCGGCTCGCCGGCGTTGCGGCACACGTAGCCCGGCAGGTTGGGGTCGTACTCGACGTAGGTCACGCGCAGGCCACCCGCGAACAGGTTGTTGTTGGCGTTGCCGCCGTTGCGGTCGTCCATCCAGGTGACGACCACGTCTCCGCGGGTGGTGACGGCGACCACCGCGTCGGCGTCGGCGTCGATCGCCGCCGGGTCGACCAGTTCGCAGTAGGTCCAGGTCGTGCCGAAGTCGTAGGTGAACGCGACCGCCGCCGGGTCGGCGCCGGCGATGTTGTCGACGAACGTCACCGCCGCGTAGCTGCCGTGGCAGTCGAGCAGCGGCGTGCTGGTGTTGCCCTGCGAGATCAGCGTCTCGGTCTGCAGGCCGGCGAGGAAGTCCGCGCCGCCGTTGGGGTCGGTGACGACGAACGTCTGGTTGGCGCCCGAGCGGTCGTCCTCGTAGCTGACGTAGAGCGCGCCCTCGGGCGTGCAGCCGACGGCCATGCCGTCCGAGTCGACGCCGGCGGGCGACATGCTGACCACGACCGGCGGCACGAACGTGCCCGGCGCGCCCGAGGTCGTGCTGAGGTAGAGGTAGCAGTCGTCGTCGCCGCCGCGGGAGTCCTCGGTGAACACCGCCACCGAGTAGTTCGGCGCCTGGCCGAACACGCACAGCTGGCTCTCGCGCTGCGCGGCGAACGTGGTCGGCGCGGCGAACGAGGTCAGGTTCTGTTCGGCGCCGAAGGTCGCGCCGTCGTCGGTCGACACCCGGATGACGGTGTCGTTCCAGTTGTTGTTGCCGACGCCGGCGGCGGCGCGGTCGTCCTGCCAGCCGACCACGACCAGGTCGTCGACGCAGGCCACCATCGGGCGGCGAGATGGCTCCAGAACTCGGGGAGTGGAAGATGGCTCCACTGCTCGGCCGGCAGCCGGGGCGTTCCGTGAGCGGTGCATGAAGGTCGCGACCGGCGCTGGATCTGCGTGCGATCTTGTCCGTTCGTTGGCCGTCGGCTGCGCAGCAGGGCCCGGGCCGGGGGCGGGCGACAAAGCCTGGTGCGCGGCGCCGCAACAACCGTCGCGACGCTGGCCAAGCGGACCCCACCCGCTATGCTGCGGGGTTCGAAACTTGGCCACGAACTCGAAAACCACCTCCCGCAGGGCCGCTCCGGCGGCGCCGAAGCGGGCCCGCAAGAAGGCCCGCAAGAAGGCCCGCAAGAAGGCAGCTGGGGCGCCGGCGCAGGCGCCACAAGTCGTGGTGCGGGGGGCGCGTGAGCACAACCTGAAGAACGTCGACCTGGCGTTCCCGCGTGATTCGCTGACGACCTTCACGGGCGTCTCGGGCTCCGGCAAGTCGAGCCTCGCGTACCACACGATCTACCAGGAGGGCCAGCGGCGCTTCCTGGAGAGCCTGAGTTCGTATGCGCGGCAGTTCCTCGGGCGCATGGAGAAGCCCAAGGTCGACCACGTCGAAGGCCTGTCGCCGACGGTCTCGATCGACCAGAAGTCGACCAGCCACTCGGCGCGCTCGACGGTCGGCACGCTGACCGAGGTGATGGACTTCCTGCGGCTGTGCTGGTCGCGGCTGGGCGAGCCGAGCTGTCCCGAGTGCGGCGCGGCGATCGAGTCGTGGTCGCCCGATCGCATCGTCGACGCGATCGTCGCCGAACACGACGGCCAGGCCGCGATGGTGCTGGCGCCGGTGGTGCGCGAGCGCAAGGGCGAGTACCGCAAGGAGCTGGTCGAGTGGGCGCAGAAGGGCTTCGTGCGGGCGCGCATCGACGGCGTCGTGCGCCGCCTCGACGAGGACATCCAGCTCGAACGCTACGTCTAGCACACGATCGAACTGGTCGTCGATCGCCTGACGATCAAGCCGGAAGTGCGGTCGCGGCTGGCCGAGGCGGTCGAGCAGGCGGTGCAGCTCGGCTGTGGCCTGTGCACGCTGGTCGACGGCAAGGGGCAGGACGACCGGCTGTTCTCGACCCAGCGCAGCTGCCCGGACGGCCACGGCGCGCTGCCCGAGATGGAGCCGCGGCTGTTCTCGTTCAACAGCCCGATCGGCGCGTGCCCGAGCTGTGACGGCATCGGCGAGACGTTCGGTTTCGCGCCGGAGCTGTTGGTCCAGGACGAGAACAAGTCGATCCGCGACGGCGCGCTGCACGTGTTCACCGACCAGGGCCGGCTGGTCTACGGGCGGTTGACGATCGAGCACCTGCAGGGCGTGCTCGAGGCGTTCGGCGGCGACGTCGACACGCCGTGGAAGAAGCTCGGCAAGCGGGTGCAGAAGGTCGTGCTGCACGGCTCGGGCAAGAAGAAGTTCGAGTTCAAGTGGCAGCGCAAGACCGCGATGTTCACGACCTCGGGCAGCGACAAGGTCGCGTTCCCCGGCGTGCTCGGCCACCTGGAGAAGGTCTACCGGCCGTCGCGTGCGCGGCACCTGGATCGCTTCCGGGCCGCCACGCCGTGCGCCGAATGCGACGGTTCGCGGCTGTCCGCGGCGGCGCGGGCGGTCACGTTCTGCGGCCGCACGTTGCCCGAAGTGCTGGCGATGTCGGTCGACGACGCGCTGGCGTGGGTGCGTGCGATCGAACTGAGCGGCAACGACCTGCGCATCGGCCGCGACATCCTCAAGGAGATCGACCGGCGGTTGACGTTCCTGGCGGACGTCGGCCTCGGCTACCTGACGCTGGCGCGCCGCGCCGCGACGCTGTCGGGCGGCGAGTCGCAGCGGATCCGGCTGGCGGCGCAGGTCGGTGCCGGCCTGCGCGGCATCCTCTACGTGCTTGACGAGCCGAGCATCGGCCTGCACGCGCGCGACCAGCAGCGGCTGCTCCGCACGCTCGAAGCGCTGCGCGACCGCGGCAACACCGTGGTCGTCGTCGAGCACGACGAGGAGACCATGGAGCGCAGCGACTTCCTGGTCGACGTCGGCCCCGAGGCGGGCGCGCACGGCGGCCGGGTGGTGGCGGCGGGCACGCCCGACGAGGTCAAGGACAACCCCGCGTCGATGACCGGCCGCTACCTGCGCGGCGACGTGCAGGTGCCGATGCCGGCCGAACGCCGCCGCGAGGATCGCGGGGCGCTGCGGGTCCGCGGCGCGCGCCACCACAACCTCGACGGCCTCGACGTCGACCTGCCGCTCGGCCGGCTGACCGCGGTCACTGGGGTTTCGGGTTCGGGCAAGTCGACGCTGGTGCACCACGTGCTGGTGCCGACGATCAAGGATCACCTCGCCGACAAGGGCGTCGCACCGGCGCACTGCAAGGCGGTCGACGGCATCGACCAGATCGACAAGCTGGTCGAGATCGACCAGAAACCGATCGGGCGCACGCCGCGCAGCAACCCGGCGACCTACACCGACGTCTGGACCCACGTGCGCGACCTGTTCGCGATGCTGCCCGAGTCGCGGCTGCGCGAGTACAAGAAGGGCCGGTTTTCGTTCAACGTCGCCGGCGGCCGCTGCGAGGAGTGCCAGGGGGCCGGCGTGAAGACGCTGGAGATGAACTTCCTGGCGCCGGTCGAGGTCGTCTGCGAGGAGTGCGCCGGCGCGCGCTTCCACGCCGACACGCTGGCGATCCGCTTCAAGGGCAAGAGCGTCTACGACGTGCTCGAGATGACCGTCGAGGATGCCGCGGCGTTCTTCGCGGACCTGCCCAAGATCGCGCGCGGCCTCGACGCGCTGCTGGCGGTCGGCCTCGGCTACCTCAAGCTCGGCCAGCCGTCGACGACGCTGTCGGGCGGCGAGGCGCAGCGGGTCAAGCTGGCGACCGAGCTGCAGCGTCCGGCCACCGGTCAGACGCTCTACATCCTCGACGAGCCGACCACCGGCCTGCACTTCCAGGACGTGGCGCGCCTGCTCGACGCGCTGCAGCGACTGGTCGACGCCGGCAACAGCGTGCTGGTCATCGAACACAACCTCGACGTCGTGCGCGCCGCCGACCACCTGATCGACCTCGGCCCGGAGGGCGGCGTCGGCGGAGGCCGGCTGGTCGCGACCGGCACGCCCGAGGAGGTCGCCGACCTCGACGACTCGCACACCGGCAGGGCGCTGCGCGCGATGGGGCTCGGCAAGAAGCGCCGCCGCAAGGCCGCCAGGAAGGCCGGCAGCCAGGAAAGCGACAAGGGTGGGGCCGCGAGCGCGCGCAGCGCGCCGCCCGAGGCGATCTCGGTGCGCGGCGCGCGCACGCACAACCTGCAGGCGGTCGACTGCGACGTGCCGCTGGGCAGCTTCACGGTCGTCACCGGTCCGTCGGGGTCGGGCAAGTCGAGCCTGGCGTTCGACACGATCTTCCAGGAAGGGCAGCGCCGTTTCCTCGAGAGCATGTCGACGTACGCGCGCCGCTTCCTCGGCCGCATGGACCAGGCGCCGGTCGACAAGCTCGACGGGCTCGGCCCCGCGATCGCGATCGACCAGAAGCGCACCGGCCGGAGTCCGCGCTCGACGGTCGCGACGACCACCGAGATCCACGACTACCTGCGTCTGCTCTACGCGCGCACCGGCCGGCACCACTGCCCGACGCACGGCCAGGAACTGGTCGCCTGGTCGCCGAGCAAGGCGGCCGCGCACCTGGTGCAGCAGCACGCGGGGGCGCGCGCCTACGTGCTGGCGCCGGTGACCGTGCCCGTGCTGAAGGGCAAGGCGGCGGTGCAGTGGCGCGACGCGCTGCTCGAGCAGTGGCGCACGGCCGGCTTCGTGCGCGCGCTGGTCGACGGCGAAGAGCGGCGCCTCGACGACGACTGGGGGCGCAAGCTGCCCGGTTCGCTCGACCTGGTGGTGGACCGCACCACGCTGAAGGACCGCACCCGCCTGGCCGACGCGATCGAACAGGCGCAGGCGCAGACCCGCGAGCACGACGGCCAGGTCGCCGCGGTCGTGCAGGTGGTGCCGAAGGACGCCGAGCCGGAGCGGCACTGGTTCGGGGCCGAGCCGAGCTGCGAGCACTGCGACTACCGCGCGCCCAACGACCCGCACCCGCGCTGGTTCTCGTTCAACCACCACAGCGGCGCGTGCAGCAGCTGCCTCGGTCTCGGCAAGGTCGTGCTGTGCGCCGAGGAGCTGCTGGTCAACCACCCGCACAAGCCGGCGTTCGGCGGCGCGATCTCGCACAGGGGCGGCCACTTCACGTTCCTGACCGGGACCGACGGTTACTACCACGAGGTCGCGTCGGCGGTCGCCGAACGGTTCGGCTTCGAGCTCGAGCAGCCCTGGAACAAGCTGAGCAAGCAGGCGCGCGAGATCCTGCTGCGCGGCGCCGGTGACGAGCGGTTCGAGGTCGTCTTCAAGAAGGACGACGGCGGCCGCAAGCGCGAATGGCGCATGAAGGTCGCGTGGAAGGGCTTCGCCAGGCAGGTCGAGGACTGGTTCCACGGCCGCGACGCCGACCACGAGGACGGCGACGATCGGCTGGCCGCGGTGATGCGCAGCGAGCTGTGCCCCGTCTGTGAGGGCGATCGCCTGCAGCCGGGACCGCGGCACGTGCGGGTCGGCGGCGTGCGCATGCCGGAGGTGCTGGCGCAGACGGTCGACCAGGCCAGCGAGACGCTGGCGAACCTGCAGCTCGACCGCACCGAGCAGCGCATCGCGGCCGACGTGCTCAAGGAGCTCGAGCACCGGCTGTCGTTCCTGCGGGAGACCGGCCTCGGCTACCTGTCGCTGGACCGCTCGGCGGCGACGCTGTCGGGCGGCGAGGCGCAGCGCATCCGGCTGGCGACGCAGCTCGGCAACAAGCTGGTCGGCGTGCTCTACGTGCTCGACGAGCCGACCGTCGGCCTGCACCCGCGCGACACCGAGCGGCTGCTGAAGACGCTGCTCGACCTGCGCGACCTCGGCAACACGGTGCTGGCGGTCGAACACGACGAGGTGATGGTGCGCGCCGCCGACCACGTGCTCGACATCGGGCCGGGTGCCGGCGTGCGCGGCGGCAAGGTCGTCGCCAGCGGCAAGCCGGCCGAGATCGCCGGCAGCGGCACGCTGACGGGCCAGTGGCTGAGCGGCACGCTGCCGATCGAACGGCGCGAGGCGCCGCGCGAAGCCGCCGGCTACGTCGAGCTTCGCGAGGTGTCGGTGCACAACCTCGACCGCGTCGACGTCGACGTGCCGCTCGGCGTGTTCACCGCGATCACCGGCGTGTCCGGCTCGGGCAAGTCGTCCTTGGTGATGGACGCGCTGGTGCCGCAGCTCAAGGACGGCAGCGTCGACGTCGTCTGGAACGACGAGGAAGAACGGCACCACCAGCTGATCGTGGTCGACCAGTCGCCGATCGGGGTGTCCCCGTCGAGCAACCCGGCGACCTACACCAAGGCGTTCGGGCCGATCCGCGAGCTGTTCGCGGCGACCCCGCTGGCGCGCCAGAAGGGCTTCGGCGCCGGTCGGTTCTCGTACCACGTCGCCGCCGGCCGCTGCGCCAACTGCGAGGGCAAGGGGCAGATCCAGGTCGAGATGCACTTCCTCGCCGACGTCTGGGTGACCTGCGAGATCTGCCGCGGCAAGCGCTACAACCAGGAGACGCTGACGGTCGAGTACCGCGGCAAGAACATCGCCGACGTGCTGGCGATGGACGTCGACGAGGCGCTGCAGTTCTTCGGCAACCACAAGAAGATCGTGCGGCCGCTGCAGCTGCTGCACGACGTCGGCCTCGGCTACCTGACGCTCGGCCAGCCGGCCAACACGTTCTCGGGCGGTGAGGCGCAGCGGATCAAGCTGTGCGCCGAGCTGCAGCGCCGGCCGAGCGCGCACACGATCTACGTGCTCGACGAGCCGACCACCGGCCTGCACGCCGACGACGTGCAGAAGCTGCTGCGCGTGCTGCAGCGGTTGCTCGATCGCGGCGACTCGGTGATCTGCATCGAGCACCACCTCGACGTGATCGCCGCCGCCGACCACGTGATCGAGATGGGGCCCGAGGCCGGCGACGGCGGTGGACGCTGCGTCGCCGCGGGAACCCCCGAAGCGCTCAGCAGGATCCAGGCCAGCCACACCGGCCGGTTCCTGAAGGACCACCTGCAGGCGCTCGCCACCGCGGGCGCAACGGCCAGCGAGAAGGCGGCGCCGCGGAAGAAGGGCGCTCGGAAGACGGGCGCGACGAAGAAGGCGCCCGCGAAGAAGGCCCCCGCGAAGAAGGCCCCCGCGAAGAAGGTCCAGAAGAAGAAGGTCCAGAAGAAGAAGGCCCAGTCCAAAAAGGCCCAGACGAAGAAGGCCCCGAACACCACGGGGCAGCAGCAGAAGGCTCAGGGAGCGCGGCGCAGCGCGTCGCGCAAGACCCGAGAGGAGATCGGATGACGGAACCCCCTCTGATCGTTCAGGCCGACGGCGCGGTGCTGCTCGAGACGCAGCACCCTCAATACGAACCGGCGCGCGAACGGCTGGCCAGCTTCGCCGAACTGGAGAAGTCGCCGGAGTACGTGCACTTCTACCGGATCACGCCGATCAGCATCTGGAACGCCGCGGCGCTCGGCGAGTCGGCGGACGAGGTGCTGCGCTGGCTCGAGGACCACGCGCGGTTCCCGATCGCCAAGGAGGTCACCGAGCGCATCGCCGAGTGGTTCCGCCGCTACGGGCTGCTGCGCCTCGAGCGGGTCGACGACGAACAGCTGCACCTGCGCAGCCGCGACGCCGAGCTGCTGCAGGAACTCGCCGAGCATCCGCGGCTCGAAAAGCTGGTCACGTTCGACCAGCGCGGCCGCGCGTTCGTCGCCGCGGGCCAGCGCGGCGAGGTCAAGCAGGAGCTGGTGCGGCTCGGCTATCCGGTCGACGACCGCGGCGGCTACCGCACCGGCACCGACCTCGCGTTCGGGCTCGCCGACCGCGACGGCTTCGCGCTGCGCGACTACCAGTCGGCGGCCGCCGAGGCGTTCCACATGGGCGGCACCGATCAGGGCGGCTGTGGCGTCGTGGTGCTGCCGTGCGGTGCCGGCAAGACCGTCGTCGGCATCGCCGCGATGCACCTGCTGCAGACCAATACGCTGGTGCTGACCACCAACACCGTCGCGGTCCGCCAGTGGGTGCGCGAGATCCTCGACAAGACCGGCCTCGCCGCAGACCAGGTGGGGGAATACACCGGCGAGAACAAGCAGATCCGGCCGGTGACGGTCGCGACCTACCAGATCCTGACGCACCGCAAGGGCAAGCTCGACGGCTTCACGCACCTCGACCTGTTCGACCGCGGCGACTTCGGCCTGATCGTCTACGACGAGGTGCACCTGCTGCCGGCGCCGGTGTTCCGCGCCACCGCGGGAATTCAGGCGCGCCGTCGGCTGGGGCTGACCGCGACGCTGGTGCGCGAGGACGGCCGCCAGGACGAGGTGTTCTCGTTGATCGGCCCGAAGCGCTACGAGCTGCCGTGGAAGCACCTCGAACAGCAGGGCTTCCTGGCGGTCGCGCGCTGCCACGAGGTGCGGGTGCCGCTCGGCGACGAACGCCGCCAGCGCTACGACGCGGCCACCGCGCGCAACCAGATCCGGATCGCCGCCGACAACGAGCGCAAGCACGATGTCGTCGGCCGGCTGCTGCGCGTGCACCAGGACGACCGGGTGCTGGTGATCGGGCAGTACCTGGAGCAGTTGAAGCAGCTGTCGACGCTGTTCGGGATCCCGCTGATCACCGGCCAGACCAACAACGCCGAGCGCGACCGCCTCTACGCGGCGTTCCGCAGCGGCGAGGTGCCGCACCTGATCGTCAGCAAGGTCGGCAACTTCGCGGTCGACCTGCCCGACGCCAACGTCGCGATCCAGGTCAGCGGCACGTTCGGCAGCCGCCAGGAGGAGGCGCAGCGGCTCGGTCGGGTGCTGCGACCGAAGGCGGACGGCGGCACCGCGACCTTCTACACGCTGGTCAGCGAGGAGACGCGCGAGCAGGAGTTCGCACGCAAGCGGCAGCTGTTCCTGACCGAGCAGGGCTACGCCTACGAGATCCTGGCCAGCGGGCAACTGCCGGACGCGAACGGTCGCGAGGTGCGCGCATGAGCCGGTTGAGCCTGCGAGTGTTGCTGCGCGACAGCGAGGCCGAGGTGCAGACCGAGTGCCTGCGGCGCTGGTGCAGCGACCAGGACGAGAAGAAGCTGGTCGGGCGCACCGGCAAGCCGGTGCTCGGCAGGGCCAGCACCGCGATGGAGGACGAAGGCCTGGTGCTGCAGCGCATCGGCACGCTGCCGCGCAAGCTGCAGGACCTGCTCGAGGTGTTCTTCGCCGACGCCGGCGCGGTGCGCACCGTGCAGGCGCTGTTCGCCGACTTCGGCAAGAACTTCAAGAGCCGGTTCGACCTGGAGGCGTCGCTGGCGGCGCTGCACCGCGAGGCGTTCGTGTGGCCGGTCAAGGACAAGCGCTGGGCGCACTACGACAGCCCGGCGTGGGCGGCGCCGAGCGAGCTGGTCGAGTGCGTGCGCAGCTACCGCGAACGTCGCCAGCGGCAGCTGCCCGACACGTTGACGCTGCAGGGCTTCCTCGAGGCGCGGTACTTCCAGAAGCACAAGCAGGACAAGGGCACGCAGAAGGAAAAGGAGCAGAAAGCCGCCGACCACGCGCGCAAGATCTACAAGCTCTACACGCTCGAGAGCGCGATGCAGCAGCGCCTCGACAAGCTCCCCGAGCACGTGCGCGAGCTGGTCGACGTGACGCTGCACACCCACGGCGGCATCGCCAGCTACGAGGATCTGACCAGCGAGGTCGACCTGAAGTCACCGCCCGACTTCGAACTGCTCGGCAAGAGCCTCGAGGAGGCGATGCTCGGCACCACCGCCAACCTCGACCTGGCCCGCGTCGGCATCCAGCCGTACGAGCACGGCGTGGTGGTGTTCCACGAGGTCGCGCTGTGGGCGATCCGCAAGCGCGGCGAGGAGCACCGGCCCGAGGTCGAGCAGGAGCTCAGCGCCAAGAGCGACCTCAGCAGCAACGTCTGCCGGTTCCTGCGCGAACTGCAGCAGAGCAAGGTGCTGTTCACCGCCGAGGGCGAGCTGTTCAAGGCGTCGGCCAAGCGCATCGCCGGCACGCTGCTGTCGATCCCGGGCGGCTTCCTGCCGGCGGACTCGATGCTCGAGATGATCTACCGGTTCTGCCTGCAGCGCCGGCTGATCGACCGTCGCGGCGAACGTTCGCTGCGGCCGACCCCGACCGGCCTGCAGTTCGAGCGCGCCACGCTGACCGACCAGCTCAAGCTGCTGCTCGGCCACTTCGTCGAGGACCGCACGCTGCCCGGCGAGGCGTTCCACCACACGCGCATGCGGCGCGTGCTGCTGCGGCTGCTGCGCCGCGCCGAGCCGCTGCTGTGGCAGGACGTCGCGGTGCTGCCGTTCCTGACGCGCAACGCTTACCTGTCGCAGCTCGATTCGCAGGCGGCCGAGGAGTTCTTCGCGGCGCGCTTCCAGGGCGGCGCCTACACGCCCAGCGAGTCGCTGCAGCAGATGGCCTGGAACCTGCTCATCTGGATCAAGAAGCGGCTGTTCCCGCTCGGCCTCGTCGACGTCGCGATGACCGGCGGCCGGGTGACCGCGCTGCGGCTGTCGCAGCTCGGCGCCGAACTGCTCGACGCGGAGCCGGCGACCAAGGTCGGCGGCACGCGGTGCTCGGTGATCGTGCAGCCGGACTTCGAGATCCTCGTATTCCCGGGCGACGACGTGCACGACGTGCTGCACCTGTTCGACCGGTTCGCCACCCGCACCAAGAGCGACCACGTCTACCAGTTCACGATCGATCGCGAGAGCGTCGAAGCCGGCATCGAGGATGGCCTCACCGGAGCGCAGATCGTGCAGGAGCTGACCGATCGCGCGCGCGCGCCGCTGCCCCAGAACGTGCTCTACAGCCTCGAGGACTGGTCCGACAAACCCTCGCGCTGATCCGAACTGAGACGCATCGATGAAGCCCATGCAAAGGGCTTCACGGTCCGCTGCTTCGGTTTTGCCGATGCACCGTCTGCCGATGATGGTAATTGTTCGCTGCCGCCGCGCGCCTCTCCATGCCGACCCCCAAGTTGAACGAAGCCCCCGAGATCCTCGTGCTCGGAGCCGGCCCTGCGGGCCTCGCCTGCGCGATGGAGCTGTCGCGCAAGGGCAAGACGTGCACCGTCGTCGAACGTGACGAGCAGATCGGTGGCCTCGCCAAGACGCTGACCGTGCGGGAGGGCGACGACGTCTTCCTGACCGACATCGGCCCGCACCGGTTCTTCTCCAAGAACCAGTACCTCTACGACTTCATCGAGGACCTGCTCGAGGAGGAGTGGCGGCGCGTGCCGCGCCTGACCCGCCAGTTCGTCGACGGCAAGTACTACAACTACCCCGTCAACTTCGGCCAGGTCGTCAAGAACCTCGGCTTCTGGAAGAGCGCGCGGGTCGGCATCGACTACTTCGTGGCGCGGCTGCGCTACGACGTGTTCGGCAAGCCGCTGAAGACGTTCGAGGACTACGTCGTCGCGAACTTCGGCCGCACGCTGGCCGAGTTCTCGATGATCAACTACAGCGAGAAGATCTGGGGCATCCCGTGCGCCGAGATCCACCCCGACTGGGCCAAGCAGCGCATCAGCGGGCTCAACCTGTGGAGCGTGCTGCAGAAGGCGATCGGGCTCGGTGGCAAGAAGGGCCCGAAGTCGCTGGTCGACGAGTTCTACTACCCGCAGTTCGGCACCGGCCGGATCTACGAGGAGATCGGCAAGCACCTGGTCGAGACCGGCACCGAGATCAAGACGCACAGCCGACCGATCGCGGTCCGTCACGACGGCAAGCGCGTTCGTGAGGTCGACATCGAGACACCCGAGGGCGTGCAGACCGTCAAGCCGCAGAGCGTGGTCGAGTCGGTGCCGCTGACCGCGTTCCTCGACCTGCTCGATCCGAAGCCGCCGCAGCAGGTGCTCGACGCCGCCAACAACCTGCGCTGGCGCAGCCAGATCTACCTGTTCCTGACGCTCGACAAGGAGCAGGTCACCGAGGACAACTGGATCTACTTCCCGCAGAAGGACATCCCGTTCGGTCGCACCTCGGAGATGAAGAACTTCAGCAAGGACATGTGCCCCGAGGGCAAGACGTCCTTCTTCATCGAGTTCTTCGCGTTCGAGACCGACGAGCTGTGGACGATGTCGAAGGAGCAGATCCTCGACATGGTGATGCCGTACTTCGAGAAGTGGGGCTTCTTCACGCGCGACGAGATCCGCCAGACGTACCTGTGGAAGCGCAGCCACGTCTACCCCGTCTACGACACGACCTACAAGGGCAACGTCGAGACCATCCGCGACTACCTCGACCAGATCGAGAACCTGATCTACGTCGGTCGCCCCGGCCGCTTCCGCTACACCAACCAGGACCACAGCCTGGAGATGGGCATCATCGCCAGCCGCATGATCCTCGAAGGCCGGCGCTACGACATGGACACGGTCGGCGCCGAGAACGAGTACTTCGAGAAGGGCCCGATCTACGAGAAGCGGATCTGAGGCGATTGGCCTGGCATGCGCGGCGCATGGGCGATCCGCGGCTGCGACTGATCTTGGTGAGCGATGGCGTCGGCGATCCGCGCCGCATCGAAGAGGTCGTGCAGGCGGCTCTGCGCGGCGGCTGTCGCTGCGTGCAGCTGCGCGAACCGCGCTGGTCGGCGCGCGCGATGCTGCGCGCCTGCGAGGCGCTGCGGCCGATGCTCGACGCCGTCGACGGCCTGCTGCTGGTCAACGACCGCGTCGACGTGGTCGCCGCCGGCGTCGCCCACGGCGCCCAGGTCGGCCACCGCTCGCTGCCGCCGGCCACCGCGCGCGCGGTGCTCGGTCGCAACCTCGTGCTCGGCTACTCGGCGCACGACGAACAGGAACTCGACGAGGCCGCCGACGGTGGCTGCAACTTCGCGCTGCTGTCGCCGGTCTGGCGCACCACCAGCAAGCCCGACGCGGCCTTCCTCGGGGTCGCGCGCGCTGGTGCGCTGACCGAGGCGGCACGCCTGCCGGTCGTCTGGCTCGGCGGCGTCGACGTCGCCACGATGGCCGAACTCGTCGACGTGCCGGCGGGGCAGCGGCCGGTCGGGGTCGCGGTGCGCAGCGCGATCATGGCGACCGCCGATCCCGAGGCCGCGACGCGGGCGCTGCTGCAGGCACTGCCCGAACGCAGCGCGGCGCCGAGCGGCGACTGAGGACTGGACCGCCGACGTTCGCGGCGTGATGCTGCTGGGGCATGACCGATTCCGCAGCCGAACCACGACCGGACGACGGCAGCGCGCCGGAGGTGGACGCGCGGCCCTTGTTGCCGCAGCGGCTGGCGCGCATCGCCCGTCGCGCCACGCTGGTGCTCGGGTTGGTCGCGGTGGCCTGGTTCCTGCTCAAGTTCGAGACCCGCTGGGTTCCGCCCGGCATGAACACGATCACCGAGGTGCCCGGCGGCTCGTGGGTGATCCTCGACCGGTGGACCACCGGCCTGCGCGTTGGCAGCGACGTGTTCGTGCGCACGCCGCACGGCGAACAGGTGTCGCGCGTCAAGGCGCTCGACGCCGAGACCGTCACGATCGAGCATCCCAACCCAGACGCGACCTGGGGTGACAGCCGCGTGTTCGGGCCGCTGCCGCGCGAGCAGATCCTCGGCACCATCGTGGTCGTGTTCGCACCCGATCGGGAGCAGCGAGGCGGCTGATGGCGACCGAACGCGAACTGACCGCGCGGCTGCGCGCGCTGTTCCCGTCGCGCCGCGACGTGGCGGTGCCGCTCGGCGACGATGCCGCGGTCGTGCGCACCGGCGGCGAACGCACGGCGATGTGCTGCGATCCGGTGGTGGCGGGCGTGCACTTCGAGGCCGCCACGCCGCTGTCGTTGGTCGGCCGCAAGGCCGTCAACCGCAACCTCAGCGACCTCGCCGCGATGGGCGCCGACGCCGACTGGCTGCTGGTGTCGGTGGTGTGGCCGGCTCGCCGCAGCGCCGCCGAACTGCTGCAGCTGCTGCGCGGCGTGCGCAGTGCCGCCAGCGCCGCCGGCGCGGTCGTGGTCGGTGGCGACGTCGCCAGCACCCGTGGCCCGCTGGTGGTCACGGTCTCGGCATTCGGGCGCGTTCGCGGCCGCACGCTGACCCGTTCGGCCCTGCGGGTCGGCGACGCGCTGCACGTGACCGGTGCGCTCGGCGGTTCGATCGCCGGCCACCACCTGCGCTTCCGGCCGGCGCTGGCCGAGGGCCGCTGGCTGGCCAGGCAGGACGGGGTGCGCGCGGCGATGGACGTCAGCGACGGCCTGGTGCTCGACCTCGCGACGATGCTCGAGGCCAGCGGCGGCCTCGGCGCCGAACTCGACGCCGCCGCGATCCCGGTCCGCGCGGCGGCGCGGCGGCTCGCCCACGGCGACCCCGACGAGGCGCTGCGCCGGGCCCTGCACGACGGCGAGGACCACGTGCTGCTGTTCGGGGTGCGCCGCGGCCACCAGCTCGGCAGCGGCGGCCCCCTGACCGCGCGGGCGCGGCGGCCGATCGGGCGCGTCGTGCGGCAGCCGGGCATCACCCTGTCGCTGCGCGGCCGCAAGGACGTGCTGCCGGCGCGCGGTTTCCAGCACCGGGTGGACGGATGAGCGACGCCGTGGCCTTCGACCTGCCCGACGATCCGGCCGCCACCGAACGCCTCGGCGAACGGATCGGCCGCCGCCTGCAGCCGGGCCAGACCGTGGCGCTGACCGGCCAGATGGGCGCCGGCAAGACGACCTTCGTGCGCGGGCTGGCGCGCGGCCTCGACGTCGACGATCCCGACGCCGTCAGCAGCCCGACCTACCTGCTGGTGGTCGAACACGACGGCGAGGTGCCGCTGCTGCACGCCGACGCGTATCTGCCGGCCAAGCTCGACGCGTTCCTCGAGGACGGCGGCCTCGAATACCTGTTCGATCCGGCCAAGGTGGTCTGCGTCGAGTGGGCCGAGAACGTGCGCAAGCAGTTGCCGGAGAACACCTTGTGGGTGGAGCTGGGGCACCGGGCCGAGCCTGGCCGATCGGTCCGGCTGCACCCCGCCGAAACGGGGGCCTTCCCGTGGCTTACGGAATTCCGGACGATCGTGGACCCGGACTGAACCGGGCGGGGCCCGCAGCCGTTCGCCACCGCGAGCCCTTTCTCCCGTGAAGAACAAGACCAAGAAGCAGGCGCCAGCGGAGGTCTCCGACGACCTGCTGGCGCGGTACCAGGCAGGTGACGCCCAGGCGTTCCGCGAGCTGGTCGACAGCTACCGCGAACGCATGCTGCAGTTCTTCTTCCGGCTCTGCTGGGATCGCGACCGCGCCGAGGACCTGACCCAGGAACTGTTCATCAAGCTGATGATGGGCAGCAAGCGCTACCGCCCCGAGGGCCGCATGTCGACGTTCGTCTACCGCGTCGCCACCAACCTCTGGATCGACCACTACCGGGCCCAGCGGCCGCGCCCGCGCTTCTTCTCGTTCGACCAGGTGGTGCACCCGGACGACGACCAGGCGCCGCGCCAGTACGCCAACGACGATCCGTCGCCGCACGAGCAGATGCAGGACGGCGAGGAGCGCGCCGCGATGCGCCGCGGCCTCGAGCGGCTGACCGAGCCGCACCGCCTGGTGTTCGAACTGGCGGTCTACCAGGAGCGGCCCTACGGCGAGATCAGCGACCTGCTCGGCATTCCGGTCGGCACCGTCAAGTCGCGCATGCACAACGCCGTCAACGCGCTGAAGGAGATGATGGCGTCGCACCGCGAGGAGCAGGAAGGCCGCGACGACGACGCACGGCGGGTGGGGGGTGCGGGATGAGCGACGAACCGTGGAACCCGATCGACCTGCTGCTCGAGCAGGGCAGCCGCGAGGAGCTGGACCGGATGCGCCAGCAGGTCGCCAAGGATCCGATGCGCGCGCTCGACCTCGCCGACACGGTGCAGTTCGTCGAGCAGTTCCGGCACCTGCGCACCGACGCGGGCCCGAAGATGGCCGGCAAGATGCAGGACGTGGTGCTGCAGGCGGACCGGTTCTGCCGCGCGCACCATCAGCCCAAGGGGCCGACCTGGCACCTGCCGCTGCTGTTCGGCGTCGCCGCGGCGGCGACGTTCTGGGCGCTCTGCTGGTTCGACGCGGCGTCGCTGTGGCGCGGCGAACCCGAGCGCAACTACGCCGACCTGGCCGAGGTGCCGCTGCCGCAGGCCGAGCGCGAACGCGGCGACGACCCGCGGATCGAGCCGGTCGTCGTCGAGGACGCCGACCACCTGTGGCGTGAGTCGGTGCGCGCGATCCAGCAGCGCCTGGCGATCGAGGAGAGCGAGCACCTGCGTTCGGCGTTCGAGCGCGGCCTGCGCGGCGAACGCGACGAGCTCGGTGGCTGGCTCGACCCGGCCAACGCGCTGACGATGATGCGCCTGGGCCACGAGCTGCGCGCCAGCGCCGACCTGCGGGCCGCTGCGCTGCGCGAGCAGGGCGCGCTCGAGGAGGTCGACGGCCGCGTGCAGGAGCTGGCCGAGGAGCTCGCCGACGAGCTGATGCAGCGGCCGCTGGGCAGCGGCGAGCAGGCGCTCGCCGCCGACCTGGTCGACGTCGCCTGGGGCATGCGCGCACTGATCGGCGCGGGCTCGACCACCGTGCGCGTGCACGCCCTGCGCCGCTGTGGCGACTGGCTCGCCGAGACCCTGCCGGAGGTCCACGACGAACGGCTGGTGGTGGCGCTGTCGGGCCTGGTCGAGCTGGCCGCGATCAGTGGCCAGCACTTCGAGGAGGTCGCCGCGCACGGTCGACGCCTGATCGACGAGGTGCTCGAGGCCGACGAGGAGAACTGGCAGCGGCGCCGCCCGGCCCTGCTGTCGGGCAGCGTGCCGGCGCTGGTGCTGGGCGAGGCGGGCCGCGTGCTCGCGCACCTGCCCGCGTTCGGGGTCGACGCGCAGCGCTGCACGCTGGTGCGGGAGCTGGTGCTCGGCCGCCTGCGCGAGCACCGCGCGCTCGGCCAGGATCGCCCCGAGGTGCTCGCCGCGATGGTCTACGGCTTCAGCGACCTGCTCGACGCCGGCCGCAACGAGCGCGATCGCCTCAACTGGACGCTGCAGCGCTGGAAGCCGGCGCGGCTGGCGCCCGACTACGCGACCGTGCAGCAGATCGCCTGGAGCCTGTCGCCCGGCACGCGCGGCCACACCCGCATGCAGCGCGAGCTGCGTCAGCTGGCGGTGCTGCCGGCTCCCGAACGGCTGCGCGATCGTGCGGCGTTCTGCCTGTGTCTGGCGACCAACTACGCCGGCTTCGTCGGCGGACTGATGCCCAAGGGGCGTCCCGTTCGCGGCAGCTGATCAGTTTTCGCTGGGTACCACCCTCAGGCTGCGGTTTAAACGTTCGTGCCTATGTTGCAGCGGACGATGGTGCCTCGACTCGCCCTGACACTGCTCACGGCCGCCGCGCTCGGTGGCCTGACCCGCGCGCAGGAGCAGCAGCCGACGCCACGTGGTGGGGGCCAGCGGGGGGCCCAGCAGGAGTCCCAGCAGGACCGCAAGGCCGCTGCGCAGGGCGGCCAGCAGGCAGACAAGCAGGCAGGTAAGCAGGCAGGCAAGGTGCCGGTCGACCGCGACGCCGAACAGCGCGGCGCGCCGATCAAGGAGATGACGCTCGAGGAGGCCCTGCTGCGCGGCCGCAACTCGAACGTCGGCATCAAGACGGCCGAGCTGCTGCCCGAGCAGGCGCGGCTCGACGTGATCTTTGCCGAGGCCGGCTTCCAGCCCGAGTTCTACGGTGGCGGCGGCTACTCGTCGTCGGAGAGCCCGCAGCGCAACGCGTTCCAGCCGTCGGTCAAGTCCGAGACCATCGACGCCCAGATCGGTTGGCGCCAGCGCGTCATCACCGGCGGCCTGTTCGACCTGGCGTTCCAGCCGTCGCGCTTCGAGAGTGACGGCGGCGGCGGCTTCTTCCCGAGCCGCCAGTTCACCGCCAACTGGCAGGCGTCGTTCCGCCAGCCGCTGCTGCGCGGCGCGTGGAGCGACTTCAACCTCGCCGGGGTCACGTCGGCGCGCTACCGCCTGACGCAGGCGCACCACGACTTCGACCGCACGGTCCAGGACACGCTGCTGCAGATCGTGCAGGCCTACTGGGAGCTGGTGTTCGCCCGCGAGAACTGGCGCGTGGTCGACAGCGCGCTCGGGGTCGCCGAGGAGCAGCTGCGCATCACCCTCGAACGGATCCGCGTCGAGGAGCTGGCGCCGCGCGACCGCGTCGCCGACGAAGCCGAGGTCGCCCGCCGCCGCGAGGAGCTGATCACCGCCGAGAACACCATCCGGGATCGCGAGGACGACCTGCGCCGGCTGCTGTACGACGGCAGCGAGTCGCGCATCTGGCGCTACAACCTGCGACCGATCTCGCCGATCGCGGTCGAGCCCGGCGCGTCGTTCCCGGCGTTCGAGGACCTGGTCGAGATCGCGATGCAGAACCGGCCGGACCTGCGCGCGCTGCGCAGTTCGGTCGCCGCCGCCGAGGTCGCCGCGATGGAGGCCGAGCGCGACATCCTGCCGCAGCTCGACCTGGTCAGCAGCTACTCGTCGGACGGCGTCTCGTCGGACGACCCGGTGGGCGGCCAGAGCGGTGGCTTCCGGCGCGCGTTCCAGGATGCGACCGACCAGGAGTTCCCGGACTGGTCGGTGCGGCTCGAGTTCGCCATCCCGATCGGCAACCACGCGGCCCGTTCGAGGGCGCGTCGAGCCCAGCTCGAGGTCGAACGGCAGCGTCGCCAGCTGCACGGCGCGACGCTCGACGTGCAGAAGGAAGTGCGCGAGGCGCTGCGCCGCCTGCGCACGCTCGGCCAGAGCATCCGCGCGACCCAGGAGTCGGTGCGGCTGGCAGAGACCAACCTCGAGACCGAACAGGTCAAGCAGCGCGTCGGCGCCTCGACCGCGTTCGAGGTGCAGCGCCGGAACCAGGAGTTGCGCGAGGCCCGCAGCCGTCTTCTGCGGAACCAGCTCGACTACCGCACCGCCGAGAGCCGATTGCTCTATGTGCAGGGCCTGCTGCAAGCCGAGCCGCGCTGAGCGTTTGCGCACGGCGGCGAGGCGGTGACGCGGCGGCCCGCCGTGACTACAACCCGATGATGCCGACTTCCACGCTCCGTTCGTCCTTCCTGCTGCATGCCGTGACGCCGCTGCTGGCGGCCTGTTGGGCATCGCTGGCGGCGCCGCTGGCAGCACAGGAGCGGGCGGCGGCGCAGGATCCGCAGGCCAACCCGTACAAGCTCGAGCCGTTCGAGCCCGGCTTCCCGGTCAAGCTCGACTACCCGCGCATGGTCGGCCTCGAGTACTCGCGGACCCGCCGCCAGGCGCTGCAGCGGCTCGCCAGCAACCTGCAGGGCAACACCAGCCGCGAGACCTGGCAGCTGGCGACCGAGTTCTTCTGGCGGGCGCCCGAGGACGCGGGCGACCCGCTGATCGAGGCGATGGACCGCGCGATGAGCAACCCGGCGCTCGGCGACGTGGTGCGCAACTGCGTCGAGGCGATGGGCAAGGCCCGCAACGACGAGTTCGACGCGGCGCTGCGCCGCGCGGTGCAGCACAAGAGCGACGGCGTGCGCCAGGCCGCCTACGTGGCGCTGGCGTCGTCGGGATCGCAGCAGACGCTGCGCCGGCTCGCCGGCGACTTCACGATCATGACCGGCCGCGGCCGCGAAGCCTGGCTGCGCGGCGTGCGGCTGCGGCTGCCCGAGCAGCGCGTGCAGCTGCTGCGGCAGATGATGGTCGCGGACTTCCCGACGCGCGTGCGCGACCAGGTGCTCAAGGAGGCCGCGCAGCTGCCGGTCAAGGAAGCGGCTGAAGTGCTGCGGCCGCGCTGGGGCACGGCGGTCGACCAGTTCAAGGCGATCGTCGCCGGCGTGCTGCACGCCAACGGCGAAGCCGCCGGCACCGCCTACCTGCGCGACGCGATGCTCAGCGAGAACCTCGATGAGGTCACCTGGGCGGTGCGGCACTGCGCGTTCGGTCCCGATCCCGACGCCGCGATCGGCGACCTGCGCGAAGTGCTGCTGCGGCTGTCGACGCACCTGCGCCCGGAGATCCGGCTCGAGGTCGCCAAGCAGCTGACCCGCATCGACGGCGACGACGTCGCCGACGTCTTCGAGGTGATGACGGCGCCGGACGAGATCTGGGAGATCCGCGCGCTGGCGACGCGCGAGCTGACCCGGCGCGGCCGCGGCCAGCTGGTGTCGGTGCTGCTCGAGGAGCTGCCGACGGCCACCGGGACCCGCCTGCAGGCGATCATCAACCAGCTGTCCGCCAGCGGGGACCCGCGCGCCGTGCCGGTGCTGGTCGAACGCTTCGAGAAGGCTCCCGAGGGCCAGGGCCGCCCGTTCGTGCAGGCGATCGCGCAGAACGGCAGCGACGCCGCCGCAGAGGCGCTGTTCGACCTGTTCGCGGGCCCGGAGAAGCTGGTGACGCGCAGCGACGACAACCCGCTGACGACGCGCAGCTACCTGCCGACGCTGTTCCTGAACCTTCGCGGCAGCGAGCACGTGATCGTCGACCGGTTCCTGAAGCTGCCGAAGGAGCAGTGGGAGCTGCGCGCGCGGGTCATGGGCACGATCACCGGCTACGCCGCCGACCGCCGGCAGGATCAGGAGCTGGTCGAGAAATGCGTCGAGCCGGTGCGCAAGGTCCTGTTCGACCAGAGCGAGCTGCCGCAGCTGCGGGTGCTGGCGCTCAACCTGCTGACGCGCAACTGGCTGACGATCGACGACGCGATGCGGCTGAAGCGGATGATCCGCAAGGAGCAGCCGGGCCTGCGCGGGCTGTTCGCGGACTTCCTCAACAATGCGTTTTGATCGGGGCGTTTTGATCGGGGCGTTTTGATCGGGGCGTTCTAATCGGGGCGTCTTGATCGGGGCGTTTGGATCGGGGCGTTCTGATCAGGGACGGCCTGCCGGGCGCTCCGCCGGCGCGTTCAGAAGACGAGCCAGCGCTCGCTGTCCTGCCCGGGATAGTGCGACGAACGGCGGCTGCCGAGGCCCGGACGGCGGTGTGGGGCGCCGGGCTTCGGTCGCTTTTCGCCGAAGCCGGAGTACTTCGCCCGCAGGTTACGGGTGTAGGCGCGCGCGGCGTTCTCGGGATAGAAGAACGCGCAGTGGCCCGGGCCGATCGCGCTGCGCGGCCACGCGATCACCTCGACGGCCGCCATCGTGTGGCGCCCCGGCTGCTGGGTGACGTCGGGCGGCGACTCCGCTAGCTGGAACGCGTAGTGCTTGTTGGTCAGGCACAGCAGCGTGCCTTCGGGCGGCGGCTCGACCCGTTCGAGGTCCTTGGTGTGCTCGCCGCGGCTGTCGGCGAGCGCCAGGAAGCGCGCCTGGATCGACAGCAGGTCGGCCTCGTCGAGCGGCAGGTCGAAGCCGCTGCTGGCGTCGAGCAGCGCTTCGGCGAGGCCGTTGGCGCGGCGTTCGATGCGGGCCGTGCGCGACGCGCTCAGCCACGGGATCCACAGGCTGAACGCGAGCAGCAACAGACCGATGGTCGTGTACCACCCGGCCGGGTTCGCCCACCGTGACCGCCGCCATTCCGTCGTCGTCGCCATGCCGCCTCGGCCGGTAGTATCCTCGTTTCCGATGCAGGTGACCAGGATCGAACTGCCGCCACCGCCGCCGCCGGTCGCCGAATGCCTGCGGCGCCTCGCTGCGGCCAACGGACGTGGCTGGATCGTCGGTGGAGCGGTGCGCGACCTGCTGCAGGGCAGGCCGCCGCGCGACTTCGACCTCGCCACCGACCTGCTGCCGGAAGCCGTCGCCGCGGCGATGCCGGACGCCGACCTGCGCGAGGCGCGCTTCGGCACCTGCCGGACGACGATCGATGGTGCCGAGTGCACGATCACGACGCTGCGCGCCGAGGCGGGCTACGCCGACCAGCGACATCCGGATGAGGTCGCGTTCGTGACCGAACCCGACCGCGACGCCGCGCGCCGCGACTTCACCGTCAACGCGCTCTACTACGATCCGCTCACGGGCCAGCTGTACGACCCGTGCGGTGGTCGCGCCGACCTCGACGCCGGCCTGCTGCGCTGCATCGGGGACCCGGTCACGCGGTTGCAGGAGGACCCGCTGCGGCTGCTGCGGCTGGTGCGGTTCGCGGCCAGCGCCGAGCTCGAGCTCGACCCGGCGACGCGCGCGGCGGCGATCGCGACCGCTGCGGGTGTCGCGTCGCTGTCGGCCGAGCGCAGCTACGCGGAGCTGACCGACATGTTCACCGGGGCGGGGCGCGGTCGCGCGCTGCGGCTGCTGGTCGAGCTGGGCCTCGCCGCGCACGTGCTGCCCGAATGCGCCGCGATGGACGGCGTCGAGCAGCCGCCGGAATACCACCCGGAGGGGGACGTGCTGACCCATGTCTGCCTGGTGCTGGACCAGTGCCCCGAGGGCGACGAGGTGCTCGCCTGGAGCGCGGTGCTGCACGACGTCGGCAAGCCGCCGACGTTCCGGGTCGCCGAGGACCGCATCCGCTTCGATGGCCACGACACGCTGTCGGCGCGCATGGCCGACGACGTGCTGCGCCGCCTGCGCGCCCCGAAATCGGTGCGCGAGGCGGTCGTCGACGTGTGCCTGCACCACATCCGGTTCGCGTCGCTGCCGCAGATGCGGCCGGCGCGCGCCGAACGGTGGATGCGCGAGCCGGGGTTCGTGCAGCACCTGCAGTTCCACCGCGCGGATTGCCTCGGCAGCCATGGCAAGCTCGACATCCACGACTTCGCCAAGCAACGGCTGGCGGCGTTGCCGCCGCTGCGCGAGCCGCTGCTGCAGGGGCGCGACGCGCTGGCGCTCGGGATCCCGCGCGGCCCGCAGGTCGGCGCGCTGCTGCGGCAGGTGCAGGCCGAGATCGACGAACGTCCCACGCCAACGACGCGAGAGCAGGCGCTGGTCCTGCTTCGGGACGCGGCCAGGCGCCTGCTTCAAGGCGACGACGACGGCGCTCGATAGTTCCTGCCACGCGGGGCCATCGAGCCCTGCGGGAGGAGACCGATGCTGCGCCAACCTACCGACGAATTCGACGCTTTCCGACGCGACCGCAAGAAGGTGCAGGCCAAGCTCGGACCCCAGAACAGCGTGCTGGGTTACGAGAACCAGGCGCTGCGCGAACTCGAGCAGGTCGAGGCCCGCGAGGTGCGGGAGCAGCAGCTCTCACGCGAGGTGCACGACTTCTTCGCCGCGGCGACCAAGCAGGCGGCGTCGATCGTCGAGAAGGTCTCGCACGACGCCGAGCAGGAAGCCGACACGCGCCTGCAGGTCGAGATGCAGAGCTTCCTGATGGAGTCGCTGACGCGGATGAACAACTTCATCGTCAGCGCGATGAACAAGCGCCAGAACGTCAACGTCGCCGAGGCGCAGGTCGAGCCCGACCTCAAGCACATCGTCGGCCCGGACCTCGACGGCTTCCGCTACGAGGGCACGCCCGAGGCGCGCGACGCGCACATCGGCCAGGACCCGTTCGCCACCGCGGTCGAGGACGTGCAGGCCGAGTTCCGCCAGGTCATGAACGAGATGGACGGGCTCGAGGCGGAGGCAGCGCCGATCGAGGACCACCTGGTCGCCGAGACCGTCGAGATGGAGGACGAGGAAGCGGCGCCGGTGGCCGAGCAGCGGCGCGCGCCGGTGCCCCAGCAGGAGCCCCAGCAGGCACCCCGGCAGGCGCCCGCGCCCGCGGCCCCCGAAACCCACAGCGAACTCGTCGACGAGCAGATCGAGGACGACGAGCCGGCGCCGAGCATCGAAGAGGAGCTCGAGACGTTCAAGAACGCCCTGAAGGCGCTGGTGCGCCAGGGCGTGATGCAGCGCGAAGAGGCGCGCGCGGCCTGGAACGCGCGCCTGGTCGCGCTCGGTCGCGCGCCGCAGTAGCCGGCTGCAGCGGCCCGTCGGCTGGCGCAGGTCGGCCTCAGGTCAGCGCGATGCTGCGCGCGATGCGTCTGGCGATCGGGATCGCCAGCAGGATGCCGACCGCCTCCGGCCAGCGACCGGCCGCGAGCGTCAGCATTGCCGTGTAGAGCATCGTGCCGAGCAGCAGGAACATCATCGAGCGACGGATCTCGGGCTGGGTCCACTCGGTGGTGCGCGCGTTGCGTCGCAGGAACCACAGCACCGGCAACGCGGCGATCGCCGGTGCCGGCCAGAAGGCGCCCTGGACCACCGCGATGCCGGCGAACGCGACCAGCGGCGGCGCGGCCTGCACGGTGGCGACCGTGCGCCCGCGCACCGACGGCGTGTCCTCGAAGATGCCGACGAACGTCACCGCGACGATGTAGATGCCGTAGCAGAGCGCCGCGATCAGCAGAGCGCGGCGGGCCTCGTCCGGGATCGCGTCGCTGGCGAGGAACAGCCCGGTCGACAGGTTGAGGGCGCGCAGCACGCCCATGTTGAGCGCGCCCAGCCACTCGAGGCGCTTGCCGAGGAAGTCGTAGACCAGCACCAGCGCCGCGATCAGGCCGTGGTGGGCGCGGCACGGCGACAGGCCGATGCCGCCGCCGAGCAGCAGCAACCCGAGCGTCACCGCGAACGCCATCGACAGGTCACCGCTCGGCAGCGGCCGTTCGGGGCGCTGCCGACGGTCGAGCTTGCGGTCGGCGACGTCGTTCCAGACCATGCCGGCGCCGTAGATCAGCACGCTCGCGAGCATCGCGCGCACGACGTCGACACCGAGCGCGACCTGCGCGATCGCCGACGACGCCAACACGTCGGCGGCGGGGGAGAACCAGGTGCCGATGCGGCACAGCCGCAGCACGGAGAGGACCTTGGTCGGCCGTTCTGTCACCCGGGCACGATCGCACAAGCCCGCCGCGATTGCACGGCGGAGCGGCCGGCGCTACGGCCGCAGGAAGTCCTCGATCACCCGCTGGATGTCGTTGTAGGTGACGAACAGCACCAGCAGCAGCACGAACACCAGCCCGATGACCTGGCTGTAGCCGAACACCTTGGTGCTGACCGGCGAGCCCTTGACCTTCTCGATCAGCAGGAACATCAGGTGGCCGCCGTCGAGCACCGGGATCGGCAGCAGGTTGACGAAGGCGAGGTTGACGCTGAGCAGCGCCAGGAAGTACCAGAACCACGTCGGGCCGCGCTGGGCCGCCTGGTAGCTGACCTGGCTGATCCGGATGATGCCGCCCAGGTTCTTGGCGCCGACCTCGCCGGTCAGCATGCGCTTGATCGTGACGTAGAGCTGCTTGACGAGGTCGAGCGACGACACCGTGCCGAGCTTGACGGCGTCGACGAAGCCGTCGGCGCGGATCTCACTCATCACCGGCGCAATGCTGCGGCGGAAGCCGACGTCGGGGGCCGGCGTGCGCTCGGGCGTCAGGGTCAGCTGGATCGGCGCGCCGGTCGGCGTGCCGAGGCCCGTGACCTGGTCGGGATCGGGGCGCAGCAGCGCCAGCTGCAGCGGCTGGTCGCCGGCGTCCTTGACGGCGCGGCGCAGGTCGTCCCAGTCGTCGATCTGCTCACCGTCGATCCGCTGCAGCCAGTCGCCGGCGCGCAGGCCCGCGGCCTCGGCAGCACCGCCCGGCATCGGCAGCAGCTGCAGGCGGGTGTCGCTGTCGATCGCGACCAGCTCGGCCAGGGCGCGACGATCCGGCGCGGCGGCGGCGGCGGTCAGCTGCTTCTGTTCGCCGTCGCGAACGACCAGCCAGGTGGTGCTCGGCGCCGGGTTGCTGGCGAAGGCGTCGAGCGTGCCCGACAGGAACGGGCGGCCGTCGATCGCCAGCACGATGTCGTCGCGCTCGAGTCCGAGCTCCTCGACGACCTTGCTGCCGGGACGGATGCCGGCGACGCGGTGCGGCAGCGGCCGCACGCCGATCATCGGCGTGACGTCCTCGGTGCTCGGCTTCGGGGTCAGCGTGACCTCGATCTGCTGGCCGTCGCGTTCGACCACCACGTCGAGCGGCTCCAGGCCTTCGAAGGCGGCGACGGCGCCTTCGCGGGTGCCGTTGATCGACACGACGCGATCGCCGCTGCGCAGACCGGCCTGGTGCGCGATGCCGCCGTCGTCGACGGCCAGCACGACCTGGTCCTGGTCGTAGGCCGGGTTCAGGCCGAGGCTGTACAGGCCCTGCTGGCGGTCGTAGTGCGGCCTGGCGGTGACCACGCGACGCTCGCCGGCCGCGGTCTCGACCAGCAGCTCGACCGGCCGGTTGCCGGACAGCGCCACCTCGATGGTCAGGTTCTGCAGCGAGTAGACCGGCTTGCCGGCGACCTCGACGATGCGTTCGCCCTCCTCGATGCCGGCCTCCCACGCCGCCGAGCCGGGCACGATCGGCCCGGCGACCGCCGCCGGGAACTTGACCCCCGACGAGAAGACGATCGGGAACACGATCAGCGCGAACAGCGCGTTCATCAGCACGCCGCCCGACCAGAACAGCGCGCGCTGGCCGACCGACTTGCTCCACAGCGACATGCTCGCCGGATAGCGGCGGTCGCTCGGGTCCTGGCCTGCCACCATCACGTAGCCGCCGAACGGCACCGCCGACAGGCGGAAGTCGGTGCCGCGCCAGGCGAACCCTGCGATGCGTGGGCCGAAGCCGAGCGAGAACACCTCGACGCGCACGCCTGCCGCCCGCGCCGCGAGGAAGTGGCCGCCCTCGTGCAGGAAGATCAGGAGGCCGATGCCGAAGATGGCCAGTACGATGCTGCCGAGTTCCATCAGTCGTGTTGCCTATCGTCTGCCCGGGGGGCCGGAGTGGAGGCGTGCAGGGCCGCGGCCCGGGCGCGACCGTCGCGGTCGGCTGCCAGCACCTCGTCGATCGAACGGATCGGCCCTGTCGGCCGTTCACGCAACACCTGCTCCGCGGTGCGCGTGATCTCCGGGAACGGAATCTCGCCGGCCAGGAACGCCGCGGTGGCGACCTCGTCGACGGCGTTGAGCACGCAGCCGGTGTCGCCGCCTCGCCCGATCGCGTCGTACGCGAGCGCCACCGCCGGGTAGCGCTCTGGCTCGAACGGGACGAACTCGAGCGAGCGCCACTTGCGCGGATCGAACGGCTGGAAGCCGAACGGCAGCCGATCCGGGTAGCCGAGGCAGAACAGGATCGGCACCCGCATGTCGGGCACGCCGCACTGCGCCAGCATCGAGCCGTCGACGAACTCGACCATCGAGTGCACGATGCTCTGCGGGTGCAGGACCACCTCGATGCGATCCGCCGGCACCCCGAACAGCCAGTGCGCCTCGAGCACCTCGAACGCCTTGTTCATCATCGTGGCGCTGCCGATCGTGATGCGCGGCCCCATCGTCCAGGTCGGGTGCTTGAGCGCCTCGTCGCGGGTGATCGCGTCGAACGTGTCGAGCGGCCGCTGCCGGAACGGGCCGCCCGAGCCGGTCAGCCAGATCTTGCGGATCGCCTTCGGATCCTCGCCGTCGAGGCACTGGAAGATCGCGCAGTGCTCGCTGTCGACCGGCAGGATGGTCGCGCCGCTCTCGGCGGCCAGCGGCATCAGGTATTCGCCGGCGACGACCAGCGACTCCTTGTTGGCCAGCGCCAGCGTGCGGCCGCTGCGCAGCGTCCACTCCGAGGCCCGCAGGCCCGCGGCCCCGGTGATCGCGTTGAGCACGGTGTCGGGTTCGGCCGCGGCCAGCGCCTCGATCAGGCCGTCGGCACCGTGGAACCAGCGGGTGCCGCCCGGCAGCGCCGGCGGCTCGCTGCGGCCGGTCAGGCAGGCCGCCGCAGGGCGGTGTCGCGCCGCGGCTTGGGCCAGGGCGTCGGCGGAGGTGTGGGCCGCGAGCAGGCAGGCCTCGAACCGGTCGGGGTGCTCCTCGAGGATGCTGAGGGCCTGGGTCCCGACGGATCCGGTGCAGCCCAGGACGGCGATGCGGCGCTTCGACACGGCGCTCGATCATGGGCCGCCCGGCCGTTCCATTGCAACCTCGTCGGGGCATCGCGCGACACAAGGTTGCCGCACGGACCGTCGCTGACCATGATGGGGGCGAGGCGTGGGAGTGCCACGCTCATCGGATTCGTTGATCGGCGGACCCACCGTCGACCGGAGTGCACCCATCGTGAGCGAAGCTCAATCCGCGTACCGTCGCGCGGGCGTCGACATCGACAAGAAGTATGCGGCCGTCACCGGGGCGGCCGAAGCCATCCGCAAGACCTACACGTCCGGTGTGGTCGGGGACGTCGGCGCGTTCGGCGGCCTGTTCGATCTGGACCGCGCCGGCGTCGCGGGGCAGCTGATGGTCGCGTCGACCGATGGCGTCGGCACCAAGGTGATGATCGCCGCGCAGCGCGGCGACATGGCGAGCGTCGGGGAGGACCTCGTCAACCACTGCGTCGACGACATCCTGGTGCAGGGCGCGCGGCCGCTGTTCTTCCTGGACTACATCGCGATGTCGCAGATGGTCCCCGAACGCGTGCAGCAGATCATCCACGGCCTGGCCAAGGCCTGCAGTGAGAACGGCTGCGCGCTGCTGGGCGGCGAGACCGCCGAGATGCCGGGCGTCTACCGCGACGGCGAGGTCGACGTCGCCGGCACCATCGTCGGCTCGGTCGCGCGCGAGCAGCTGCTCGACGGCACCCGGATCCAGGAGGGCGACCAGCTGGTCGGCCTGCCGAGCAGCGGCCTGCACACCAACGGCTACTCGCTGGCGCGCAAGGTGCTGTTCGCCGACGCCGGCCTCGCGCTCGACGATACGCCGGACGAACTCGACGGCCGCAGCGTCGGCGACGCGCTGCTGGCGGTGCACAAGAGCTACCTGAAGCCGTGCCTGCCGCTGGTCGAGCAGGGGCAACTGCAGGGCATGGCGCACATCACCGGCGGCGGCCTGCCCGACAACGTCCCGCGCGTGTTGCCCGACGGCCTCGGCGTGCGCATCGACACGGCGGCGATCCCGCGCTCGCCGATCTGCGAACTGATCGCGCAGCGCGGCAAGGTCGCCCGCGACGAGGCCTACCGGGTGCTCAATATGGGCATCGGCATGGTGCTGTTCGTGCGCAAGGAGCACGTCGACCACGTGCTCGACGGCTGCCGCGCCGCGGGCGAGCAGCCGTTCCTGGTAGGCGACGTCGTGTGCAGCGAGACCCGGGTGGCGCTGTCGTGAACGGGTGCGTCGCTGTCGGCCGAGGCCTGCGTGCGCTCGGTCTCGCGTTTGCGCTGGCCGGCAGTGCCACGGCACAGCAGCAGGGCGAGCTGGTCGCGACGTTCGACCGGATCGCCGCCGAGTATGCCGCGGCGCCCGAGGCGGACCGCGGCGACCTGGCGCACCGGCTCAGCAACGCGTTCTTGCGGCTGCCCGAGGGCGCCGCGCGCACCGAACGGCTGCCGCTCGGCGCCGAGGCGACGCTGGCCGCCGGCCGCATCGACCACGCGCTGCGGCTGAGCACCCCGATCGAAGGTCCGCAGGCGGTCGAGGGCCGGCCGCGCCAGCCGCGCTTGCTGACGGTCCGCCTGCGCGCGCTCGCGCAGAGCGAACGCCTGGTCGAGCTGACCCGTATCGTCGAGCAGCAGGCGGCCGCGTTCCCGGATGCGGTCGCCGCCGCGCTGCGCGCCGAGGAGGCGCGGCTGTTGCCGCTGGCGGCCGCGGCGCTGCGCGGCCCCGATCGGCCGGCGGGGCGTTCGATCTTCCAGTTCCTGGCGACGCTCGAGCCGATCGAGTCCTACCGGGTCGCCAACCTCGGGCTGTGCCTGCGCCAGATCGGCGACGTCGACGCCGCGTTCCGCACCTACGAGCTCGGTCGGCGCGTGGCGCCCGACGACCTCGAACTCTGGAACGACTACGGCCTGCTGTTGCGCGCCAGCGGCCGTCGCGAAGAAGCGCTGGCGGCGTTCCGTCGCAGCGTCGCGCTGGACCTGAAGCGCGGTCCGGAGCAGCGTGCCAAGGGCCCCGCGATCACCAACCTGCTGCACATGGAGGCGCTGCAGCCCGGCCAGCAGGGGGGCGATCCGGTGCCGACCGCGAACCAGGCGTTGCAACAGCGGCCGCAGGCGACCATGTTGCGGCGGCTGCTGCTCGACGTGCAACTCGATCGGCTCACCCGACGCTGATCGGCGGCGTGCCGCGGCCGTCGAACGCCCGGCCGGATGCGCCATGGGGCGGTAGCCGACGGGCTCCGTGGCCGTTACACTGAGCGGACCCCTCTCTCCGCGATACCCGCGATGGCGCCGGACTTATGCCGCGCCGCGCACACGACTTTCTCCCCGAACGGAATCCAAGGACCTGCCATGTTCGTAGCTGCATCGTTGAGCCTGATCTTCGCGGCCGCCGCCCCCCAGGGCGGCGACAAGCCCATCCTCAGTGCTCGCGACCAGAAGTCCCTCGCTGACAAGCTGAAGAAGTATCTCGACGCGGAGATCACCTACGACAACGCGGAGGGCAAGGCGCGCGAGAAGGCCGGCAAGAACCGCCGCAAGGCCAAGGAGGCCTTCACCGACGCGTGGGACAAGGCCGAGAGCAAGGGGGAGATCCTCGGCTCGATGGTCGACCTGCGGGCGATCTACCACAACTGCTTCACGCCGGGCAAGCCGAAGCACGGCAAGGGCAAGCTCTACCCGCAGTCGATGGGCTCCGGCTCGGACCTGAAGTGGGGCATCTTCGTGCCCAAGAAGTACAAGGAGAAGGAGCCGTGGCCGGCGATCGTGTCGCTGCCGGACGGCAAGGCGGGCGTCTGGACCAAGCCCTCCGACCACTTCAAGAACACCTGGGACGGCAGCGAGATGATGGCGACGCACGTCGTGCACATCCCGCAGATCCCCGAGGGCCTCGAGCTCGACCCGGTGCCGGACTACACCCGCGACGGCGCCGAGAAGGACGAGGACAGCCGCAACCGCGCCGTGCTCGGCACGCTCGGCTTCGTGCTCAACAACTACAACATCGAGCGCGACCAGGTGTTCCTCGACTGCGGCACGCAGACCTGTGGCTACGGCATGCGCCTCGCGTCGCTGTTCCCCGATCGCTTCGCCGGCGTCATCCTGCGCAACCCGATCCCGGTCGACGACATCCGCCTCGGCGCGCTCAGCAACCTGCCGATCCTGCTGCTGCGCAACGGCGCCAACGCCAACGAGGTCGACGCCCTCAAGAAGCGCCTCGACGAGACCTGCCCCGGCATGGCGACCGTGCTCGATTCGAAGGGCGCGGCACCGCACAAGGAGTCGAGCGCCGACATCCTCAAGTGGATGGGTGAGCACAAGCGGGTGATGGCGCCGAAGAAGGTCGTGCTCGAGCCGAACCACGACCGCTTCAAGAAGGCCTACTGGGTCAACATCCACGTCGCCGAGTCGCTGCTGACGACCGGGCCCGACGACAAGCCGCGCCTGCAGGTCGAGGCCGACCGCGAGCAGAACCGGATCACCGTCGAGGCCAAGAACGTCGAGCGCTTCGAGCTGCTGCTCAACGACGACCTGATCGACCTCAGCAAGGAGTTCACGATCGTGATCAACGGCAAGGCCGTGCAGGAGAAGCGCCGCCGTTCGTTCCGCGACATGCAGAGCCGCATGGTCGGTCGCAACGACTGGGACTACCTGTTCCCCGTGCGCTACGTGACGACGGTCTCGAAGGAGACCGACAAGGACAAGGAAAAGGGCAGCGGCGAGAACGAGAAGTAGGTGGCCGACTCGACCGAGGGCGCGCGCGGGCTGCGCCCGCTGCGCGCCGTGCTCGCGGCCGGCGCGACCGGCTTCGGCGTGATGGCCGCGGAACTGACCGCGGTTCGGCTGCTGGCCCCGCACTTCGGGGACAGCGCCTACGTCTGGACCAACGTCATCGGGGTCATCCTGGCCGCGATGGCGCTCGGCGCGACGCTCGGCGGCAGGCTCAGCGCCCGCGACGGTGCCGAACGGTGGCCGTTCCGGCTGCTGCTGGCCGGCGGCCTGCTGCTGGTCGTGGCGCCGTTCTCGACCGGCTGGCTCGGCGCCTTGCTGTTGCCCGCCGACCTGCCGCTCGACGCCGCGATGCCGGTGCTGATCCGCGGCTCGCTGGTCGCGACGGCGCTGGTGTTCGCGCCGCCGCTGCTGCTACTGGCCGCGGTGTCGCCGCTGCTGATCGTGTTGCTGGCGCGCGGTGGCACCAGCCTGGGCCGCGCCGCGGGTGACGTCGCGGCCTCCGGCACCGTTGGCAGCCTGGTCGGCACGTTCCTGGCGACGCACTGGCTGGTGCCGACGCTCGGCTGTCGGCTCGCGCTGCTGGTGGCCGCCGCGGTGATGCTGCTGGCGGCGCTGCTGGTCGCGCCGGGCCGAGGGCGCGGCGCCGCCGCGGTGGCGTTGCTGGTCACCGGCGCCAGCACCCTGCTGCACGGCGGTCCGCTGCGACCGACCGCCGCCGGGGTCGAACTGGTCGCCGAGCGCGAGACGCCCTACCAGTTCTTGCAGGTGCACCGCACCCGCGAGCACGGCCGATCCCGCACCACGCTGGTGATCAACGAAGGCCTCGACTCGTTCCACTCGCTCGATCTCGAGGGATCGCCGTTCACCGGCGGCGCCTACTACGACTGGCACGGCGTCGCGCCGCTGCTGGCGGCCGACGGTGGCGGACTGGACGGCCTGAAGGCGCTGTCGATCGGCGACGCGGCCGGCACGCTGCGCCAGGTCTACGGCGCGCTATATCCGGGCATGACGGTCGACGCGGTCGACATCGACGCCGAGACGATGGCGCTCGGCGACGCCCACTTCGGCGACGGCAAGGCAGCGGGTCGGCGCTTCGCGATCGACGGCCGCCAGTTTCTGGCGCACGCCGAGGATCGCTGGAACGTCATCCACGTCGACGCCTATGCGCACCAGGTCTACGTGCCGGCGCACCTCGCCAGCCGCGAGTTCTTCACGCAGGCGCATGCCCGGTTGCTCGACGGCGGCGTGCTGGCCTGCAACGTCGGCGCGCTGCAGCTCGACGACGCCGTGCTGCAGGCGGTCGCGGCGACCGTCGCCGACGTGTTCGACGAAGTGCGCGTGTTCCTGATCCCGTCCAGCCGCAACGCGCTGCTGGTCGCCCGCCGCGGCGCGCCGCTGCGGCCCGAGATCCTCGAGCAGGCGCTCGACCGGCCGTTCGGGCTGGCCGACGCCGACCTCCTGCACTGGCGCGACGTGCTGCGCCGCACGGCGGAGCCCGCCAACTGGCACGCGCTGGCCGAGGCTGCGCCGGTGCTGTGCGACGACCAGCCGCTGCTCGACGAACTGCTGTTCGACAGCTACGTGCAGCATGCGGACCCGCGCCAGGTCGTGGCCGCGTCGGGCCAGCGCGGGCGGACCGATGCCGAGCAGGAGGCGTTCGAGGCCAGCCAGCGAGGTGCGTGGCGCGCGACCTTGCAGGTCGTGGCCGAGAGCGCCGCGGCGACGCCGTTCCTGCGGCTGCAAGCGGGCGACGCCCGCTGGAACCTGCGCCACCTGCACAGCGCCGCGCTCGAGTATCGCGCGGGACTCCAGCTGTCGCCCGACGCCAAGCTGCGCAACAAGCTCGAGCAGCGCCTCGCGGACCTGCAGGAGCAGCTCGGGCCGATCGAGGCCGCGGACACCGCAGCAACCCGCAACGGCTGGCTCGCCGGCGCGATCGTCGCGCTCGGCGCCGCGCTGGCGCTGCTGCTGCGACGGGTCTGGCCGCGCCGCGCTACAGCAGGTCGAGGATGCCCGAGCCGCCGTCGGTCAAGGTCTCGGTCGCCGCGCGGTAGTTGACGTGCGTCGCGTAGGCCGCGTTCCACGGCAGCGGGTCCTTGTCGCAGACACCGCCGAGCGCCACCGCGGCGAACGCGCGGGTCAGCGGGGTGACGTCCTCGTTGGCCAGCAGGCCGCGCAGGGCCGGCAGGCAGCGGCGGTCGCCGATCTGCGCCAGCGCGGCCGCGGTCGCGGACAGCCGCACGAGGCTCTGGCCCGAGCCCTGCAGCTCCGCGATCAGCTGGTCGGTCAGCGTGTGGTCGCCCAGCAGGCCGAGCGAGCGCACGGTCTGCAGCAGCACGAACGGCCGCCGGGTGGCGTCCTTGCGCACCTCGCGCAGGTCCTTGATGGCGCGGTTGTCCTGCAGCAGTCCGAGCGCCAGCGCGACGTAGCCGGCGACCGCGTCGCGCTTGTGGTGCTTGACCAGCCGTGCGCGCAGCACGTCGCGGGCGTCGCCGGTCCCGGTCAGGCCGAGCGCGATCGCGATGGCGCCGACGGTGCTCGGGTTGCGCACCTCGTCGATCTGCCAGATCAGCGCGTCGGTCACCTGCTGGTAGGCGTCTGCGTCGACACCCTGGTGGGTGTTGGCGGCCCGCTGCCGCGCCGCGATCACGCCGAGCGCGACGGCCAGCCACGGCTGTTCGATCGCCTTGTTCGCGTGCGCGAGTTCGCCCAGCAAGAAGATGCGGGCGCGTTTGCCGCCGATGCGCGCCAGCGCCAACGACGCGAACGAGCGGGTCTGCTGGTCGCGGTGGTCGCGGTAGACCTCGACCAGCAGTTCACCCACATCATGGCTGGACGAGTTCTCGTCGTTCCACGGCTCGCACAGGGTGCCGAGCGCCATGGCGCACGACTGTGCGATGTGGTGGTTGACCTTGACGCCGCCGGCGCGTGAGCGCGTGCGCAGGCCGTTCTGCAGGTCCTCGGCGAACTGCTTGCGCCAGGCTTCGGCGTCGCGCGACGCGCGCGGCAGCAGGCGGGCCAGCGCGGTCGGCACGTGGGCCTGGATCAGCTGGTCGCCGACGCCGAGCTCCTTCCGGTAGTAGGCGCCGAGCGTCGCGAGGATCTCGCTTCGCAGCGTGTCGGGGGCCGCGCCCTGCCACTGCGTCGGGAACAGCGCCAGCGCCTCGATTGCCGCGACCACGAGGTTGCGGTCGTGTGCCTCGGCGCGTTGCACGATCGGCAGCAGCGCGCGCACCAGGCGCATGCTGGTCGCCGCCTTGCGCGAGCGGTCGAGCAGCAGGCCGGCGCCGTAGGCGGCGAACGCGCGGGTGCGCTGGTTGACCTCGTGCCGGCCGCTCAGGCGGCGGCCCTCGGCGGTGTCGCCGATCAGCGCGGTGACGGTCTCGACGGTCTCCTTGTCGAGGTCGCCGCTGATGCCGATGGCCAGCGCAGCCGTCTCGCGAAGCTCCTGGTCGCCGCGCTTCAGCAGCGGCTGGAGCAGGTCGACCAGATCGAATCCGGCGCGCTTCGAGCCGATCTTTGCCAGCGCGACGATGCAGGCGGAACTGGTATCACGGTCCCGCGACGACGACAGCGTCGCGGCCAGCTGGCTCGCAACCTGCCGCAGGTCGTTGTCGTTCGGTGGTTGGATGTCCCGCTTGCGGCCGGCGAGCCGCGGGTTCCAAAGCGACTGGCCGTCGTCGCCGACGGTCTCGCGGTAGATGGTTTCGCGCAGGTTGAGGAACGGGTCCTTGCCGAACTCCCACCAGAATTCCCAGCGGCCGAGGTCGTCGCCGACCGGCACGCCGCGCGGTGCCGCGCCGGCAGCCGACGCGCCGGTGCGCCCGAGGCCACGCGGAGCGGAGGGCGCTGCGGTCGTTCCGCCACCGCCTGCGCCGCCTGCCGTGCTGCCCGGCAGGACGTCGCTCGGACCACGGAACTGGCCGCCGCCCGACGCGCCGCCGCCCGATGGGGGGACGACGTTGCCGGGGCCGCGGTACTGGCCGCCATGGGCCCATGCGGGCGCGGTGAGCAGCAGGCCGAGCACGGCGCGGAACGCGTAGGCTTCGAGGGTTCGCATGACGCCTGCATTGCAACGGCCGTGCCAGCGGACCGTACATGGAAAAGCCTCTCCGCGGCCTGGGCCACGGAGAGGCTTCGTTGGGGCAGGCAGACTCGGCAGCCCGAGGTCCGAAGACCTACAGGATGTCGAGGATACCCGTTTGGCTGTTGGTCAGCGTTTCCACCGCGGCGCGGTAGTTCATGTTGACGCCGATGGCGCTGTTCCACGGCAGCGGCTGCTTGTCGGCGACGCCACCCAGCGCGACCGCGGCGAACGCGCGCGACAGGTCGCTGAGCTTGTCGTCGAACAGCAGGTCCTTGAGCGGCTTGATCGAGCGCTTGTCGCCGATGAAGCCGATCGCCGAGGCGATGGCGCTGAGCTTGGCGAGGTTCGGCTCACCGTCCGTCATCAGCTTCTGCAGACGCTCGGCGACCGTCTTGTCGCCCAGCTTGCCGAGCGCGATGGCCGCCTGCTGCAGCAGGCTGAAGCGACGCGTCGACGCGTCGACGACGTTCTTGATGTCCTCGATCGAGCGGTCGTCCTTCATCAGGGCGAGGCCGATGGCGAGGTAGCCGGCCATCTCTTCCTTGGCCTGGTTCTTCAGCATCTGGTCGCGCATCTCGTCGGCGGCGTCCGTGAACTGGTTCAGGCCCAGCGCAATCGCGAGTGCGCCGGTCAGGCTCGGGTTCTTGCTCTTCTCGAGCTCCTTGAACAGCGTCTCGCCGATGAACGTGTCGGGGTTGACGCTCTCGCCGCGCGCCTTCTGCGCTTCGTACTGGAAGTGCGAGTAGACGCCGAGCGCCATCGCGCACCACGGCTTCTCGATCGCCTTGCCGCCCTTGTCGAAGGCCTTCAGCAGGGCTTCGCGGTTCAGCTCACCGCCGATCCAGCCGAGGCTGAGCACGGCGAAGTTGCGGGTCTGCTGATCCTTGTGCTTGTTCCACATGTTCAGCAGCAGCTTGCTGTACTCGGCGTCGTCGGACTTCTTGTCCTCGTACGGCTTGCACATCTGGCCGAGCGCGAGCGCGCACGACTGGCTGATCGCGTTGCCGGCACGCTTGATCTTGCCCTTGTCCTGCATGTCGGCCGCGAACAGCTTCTTGAAGTAGTCGCTGCGCTCGTGGTCGGCACCGATCAGGGTGGCGATCGCCGGCGGGCAGTGGGCCAGGATGATGTTGCGGCCCGCACCCAGCTTCTGCATGTAGTGCTTCTCGAGCGTGTTGACCGCGTCGGTCAGCAGCGCCTTCTCCTCGTCGGTGCCGGTGCCGATGTTGAGGATGCGGATGCCGTTGATGGCGGCGACCTGGATGTTGCGGTCGCGCAGGTCCTTGCTCTCGAGCACCGTCTTCAGCGCGTCGAACGCCTGCTTCTTGACGGCGACGTTGGCGTTGCGGTAGGCGACCAGGCCGAGGCCGTAGCACGCGAACGCGCGGGTGCGCATGTTGACGCTGCCACCCGAGGCCTCGCGGCCCTTGCCCTTGTCGAGCGCCAGGTCGACGAGCATGTTCATCTCGTCCTCACCGGCGATCGCGGCGATGCCGTACGACAGCGCGGCCGACTCGCGGACCTCCTGGGTGTTCTCCGACAGGCGCGGGGTGAACACGTCGCGGAGCTTGAACTCCGGGTGGTCCTGCCCGATCTTCGCCATCGCGATCATGCACGACGAGCTGATGTCCTTGTAGTCGGTCGAGTCGATCGCCTTCTTCAGCGCCGGCAGGATCTCGCCCATGATGTCTTCCTGCGTCGGACGCAGGGAGTCGCGGGCCGCGCTCTTGCGCGTGCTGCCGAGGTAGAAGTCGTCGGAGCCGGTCTGCGGGCCGCCCTGGAGGACCGCGTCACGCAGGCGGATGAAGGGGTCCTTGTTGAACTCCCACCAGAAGCTCCACTTCGTCAGGTCGTCGCCGATCTGCATGCCGCGACCGCCGGTGACCGGGCCGGGACGGCCTGCGGGGCCAGCCGGGCCGCCGGTGCTCGGGCCGGCCGGGCCACCCGTCGCCGGGCCGGACGGGGCCGGGGCGCTCGGGCCCGAGGGGCCGCCGGTGGTCGGGCCGCTCGGGCGGCCGGTGGTGCCACCGCCGCCACCGCCACCCGGCGGGACGACGTCGCCCGGGCCACGGTACTGGCCACCGTGGGCAAGGGCGGTTTCGGGCAGCATCGCCACGAAGCTGGCGACCGTCACTGCAGACAGCAGGATGTTCTTCATCGAAGGGCTCCTCATGGATGGTTCGGGTGCACGCGCAGGGGACCCGGTCGAGAAAGGACCAGGTCGGTTCGGACATGGGATGAACCCGCCGCGCGCGCACGGGCACTCTAGCCGACTGCCCAGAGCTTGCAAAAGAGGGACCAACCGCGCCGGGTGGCCATTTTCCGGGGGCGGCGGGCCGTTCGTGTCACGCTCAGCCGACATCCGGCCGGCGAACGTTACGAGGGCGGAACAACAAGCGCGATCTGCCCACGTCAGCGGGCGAACGGATGCAGCAGTGCGACGATGCGGCGGTGCACGTTGGGCCGGGCCGCGATCGTCGCGGTGTGCGCGACCTGCAGGTCCTTCACCGGGAACACCGCGGCGCCGGACCAGTCGGTGAAGCGCAGCCCGGCCTCGACCGCGACCAGGCCGGCCGCCGCGAAGTCCCACAGCCGGCCCTGCTGCTGCACGTTGGCGTCAAGGCGGCCCATGACGCAGTCGGTCAGCTGCACGACGGTGCTGCCGAGCGTGCGGATCCTGGCGCCCTCCGACTGCAGGGCCGGCAGGAACGACATGTCCTCCTGGCCGCGGAACCACTGGCAGCCGACGATCGCGCCGTCGTCGAAGCGACCGCGCGGCGTCGTCACCCGTCGTCCGTTGCGCCAGACGCCGTTGCGGTGCACGGCGACGAACAGCGCGTCCTCCGGCTGGCAGTGCACGACCCCGAGCACCGGCTGGCCGCGGAACAGCAGCGCGACCGACACGGCGAACTGCGGCAGGCCGCGCGAGAAGTTGGAGGTGCCGTCGATCGGGTCGACGACCCACAGCCAGTCGTGGTCGAGCTGGTCGGCGTCGGTCTCCTCGCCGAGGAAGCCGGCGTGCTCGCGCAGCGCCCGCAGTTCGCGTCGCAGCCGCTTCTCGCTGCGCAGGTCGATCGCGGTGACGAAGTCGCCGACGCCCTTGCGGGTGACGTCGCTCGGGCGCAACCGGGATTGCGCACGCTGGATGCTGCTGGCCAGCTCGCGCACGATGTCGCCGAGCGGCTTGCGCAGCCGCATGGCGTCCTTGATGACCCGTTCGAGCTCCGCTGACGGCATGGCGGCATCGTGCCCGAACGCGGGCCGTGACGGAAGCGCGGGAATCGTGCGTGCAGCGGCTCGCGGGTTCGCCTACACCATGGCGCTCGCAATGGCTTCCTGCGGTGGTGGCGCGCGCGGCGCGCAGTGGATGGCGGCGCTCGCGCTGGCGGCGTGCGTCGGACCCGACGAACCGGCGGGCGCGCGCTCGTTCGGCCGCGACGCGCGCGCGCCGTTCGCCGCCGAAGAGCAGAGCGGGCCGGCCGGGCCGAGCGCGGCAGCGGGCACGCCGACGCGTCGTACGGGGGCGGCTGGCATGGCTCCGAAGGCAACGGTCCCGGTCGTGATGGTTCCGAGCGCCGAGGTTCCGGTCGCGGAGGTTCTGGTCGCGGAGGTTCCGGGCGCGGCGGTTCCGAGCGACCGGCAGCCGGGCCGAGGCGATCCGACCGAGGCGGCCGCGGCGAAGCCGCCGGCAGGTGGTGCGGTCGAAGCGATCGCCGAGGACCCGGCCGCGGCGGTGGTCTCGCTGCCGGCGCCGCCGGCCGCAGAACCGTCGCCGACCGAGGTCGCCGACGATGGCCGCGGCGAGGAGCGCACGCTGCGCAACGCGTTCGCCAACGCCACCGACGTGACCGAGCCGGCGCTGAAGCTGGCCAGCTTCCTGGTGCGCAAGGAGCGCTACCCGGAGGCGCGGCACGTGCTCGACCAGGCGATCGATCGGATTCCCGCGGACCAGCGCGCCGCGTCGTCGGACCTGCGTCTGGCGCGCGCCGGCCTGCTGCGCGACGTCGCGCGCAACGACCTGGCGATGGTGGAGCTGCGCGCGGTCGTGCGCGAGCGCGGCCGGAGCCGCGTCGCGCCCGGCACGTTGTTCGAACTGGCGCAGGTCGAGTGGCTCGCCGGCGAACGCGAGGCCGCCAACGTGACGATGCGCGACCTGCTGCGGCTGCACGTCGACAGCGCGTTCCTGGTCGACAACGCCGCGTGGCTGCGTGAGTGGCACGTGCGCATCGAGAACCGCACCGTCGCCGACGACGGCGGCGAGTTGCGCGACGCGTTCGCGCTGCTGCGAGCGGCGCCGGTGGTGACCGGGCGCATGCGCATCCTCGATGCGCTGGCGCGACCGCAGGCGAGCGGGCCCGACGACGGTCGGCGACCGGTGCGGCTGCGCGCGATCGGCATCGCGTGCGCCGACGAGTCGCCGGCGGTGCGGACCCGCGCCGTGCAGCTGGCCGACGCCAACGGCCTCGACAATCTGGTGTTCTGGCGCGCAGCGATGGCCGACGACTCGCCGCTGGTGCGTCGCTTCGGCGCCTACGGGGCGGCCAGGCAGCACGGCGAACGGGCGGCCGGGGCCCTGCTGCGGGCGATGGCCGACGAGCAGGATCCGAGCGCGTTCGCCGGCATGCACGCGGCGATGGCGCGCGCGCTGTCGGTCGACGCGCCGCCGTGCGCAGCCGAGAACGAGGAGGGCCGCAGCAACGCGGTGGCGATGTGGAGGAAGCAATGCGAACGATGATGCGGAGGACCCTGCAGGCCACCGTACTGGTCCTGCCGCTGCTGGCCGGCGGCGGCTGCTCGGTCGCCGACGTGCTCAGCAGCGACGAGATCCTCGAGGAACTCGACGAGATCGTGCGCATCGACGGCACCGGCGAGGCCCGTCAGGTGGTCTACGCCAACGAAGCGATGCTGTCGCGCGACTTCCGGCGGCTGGTGCTGCTGGCTCCGATCCGCACACCGCTGGCTTGGATCTTCGGCCGCCGCAGCATGCAGGAGCTGAAGAACCCCGGCTACCACGTGCGCGAGCTGCTGCGCGAACTGCCGGACGAGACCGCCGGCGGCTGGTTCACGGGCCCGGACCTGTTGACGTGCGCAGCGGCGATGACGCGGTTCGGCTGGCTCGGCGAACTCGACCTCAACGCGACCACGCGGGTGCGCTCGATCGACGGGCTGTCGCGGGTCAGTCGCCAGCTGGGTCTGACGCCGTTCGCCGGGGCGTTCCTCGAGCTGACCACGCCGCTCGACGCCACCGTCGCCGAACGGGCGCGCGCTGGCCTGCGCGCCGCCGGTCCCGACGCGCGCGGCGAGTCGGGTGCGTTGACCGCGCCGGAGGCGTACCGCGACGCGCTCGCGGCGATCACCAGCCAGCCGCTCGCGAGCTTCGCCGACCGGCTGGTGCTGGTCGAGGACCTCGGCGTGCTCTACGCGCAGGAGCGCGACCCGGCTGCGCGACCGTGGGTGCGCGACGCGCTGCGCGCGGCGATGAGCCACTGCGTGCGCGGCGTGCTGCTGCGCGCGATCCAGGGTCGTTCGCGGCGCCTCGCCGAGGTGCGGCTGTGCGCCATGGAGCAGATCCGTCGTCTCGGTGGGCCGCGCACCGTGCCGCTGATGCTGGCGACGATGGCGGCGAGCCCGGCCGAACGTGCCAGCGGTGCTGCGCCGTTCGATTCGGACTCGCTGGTGCAGCTGCGCCTGATCCACTACTGCGGCCAGCTCGATCGCGAACTGTCGGAGACCGTGGTGCGCCTGCCGGGCCGGCAGGACTGGGAGGCGACCTCGCCGGTCGAGTTCCTGGCGCGCACGATCCTGTCCGAACAGGACTACTACTCGAAGCTGCGGACGCCGGCGATCGTGGCGCTGACGTGGTGCCTCGGGCGCGAGACGCTCGACCCCGATCCCGCGTGGGTGCGGGAGTGGATCGACAACCGCGGTTCGTAGCGATGCAGACCCACTGGAGCGACGACGAGATCGCCTACGACGGCAGCCAGCTGCGCGCGCACTGGTTGCTCGATCGCTTCGACCTGGTCGGCGACGCCTGCGTCGCGTTCCGCGGCGCGTGCCGGGTCCAGGACGTCGAGATGGCCGACCTCGAGGACCTCGACGGGCCGGGCATCGCTGCCGACGACATGGTGCACTTCGTGTGGGAGTCGTTCGCGACCACCGACCTGCTGCTCGCCGTGCACCGCCAGCGGCTGTTCGCGGCGCAGGTGCGCGAGGTGCTGCACGAACTCGCACCGCAGCACGACGTCCGCCGCGACGGCGACGACCTTTACGTCGCGGACGGGAAATTGTCGATCTCGATCGCTACGGTCACCCCCGTCAGCGCCTTGATCCACTTCGCCGTCAACGCCCGCTCCAGCGGGGCTCCCGTAGCCATCGCGAGCCTCGCCGACCTGTGCGTCGATCCCGCCGCGTTCGCCGCGGCGACGTTGCGTCGCGTCGCCGCCGAACAGGGTTCGATCGCCGCCGCGCGCGCCAAGGTGCGCGGCAAGGGGGAGTGGCGATGAACAAGCACGCCGTGACCGCCCTGAAGATCCTGTTCGTCGGCGGCATGATGTGGTTCGTCTTCACGCTGATCGCGTTCGAGGACCGGCTCGTCCACCTGGTCGACCAGAAGGTCGTGCAGGAGGAGGTCATCGAGATCCAGGGCGACTGGCGCGCCGACCCGGTGCGCTTCGTGCAGGCCGGTGTCGAGACCGAACAGCCGGCGTCGCGCACGCTCGAGGACGGCCGCCAGATCGACGTGCGGCCAGGCTTCCTCAGCTACCTCCGCAACCTCGACGTCGCCTGGTTCGCGCTCGGCGCGCTGTGCTACTTCCTGACCGTGCTGATCGCCGGCGCCCGCTGGTGGTGGCTGCTGCGCGTCAACAGCATGAACGTGTCGCTGCTCGAAGCGCTGCGCTTCACCTGGATCGGCGTGTTCTTCAACACGGTGTTCCCGGGTTCGACCGGCGGCGACGTGATCAAGGCGCTGTACATCATGAAGCGCTGCCCCGGCCACCGCGTGCAGGCGCTGGTCTCGGTCGGGGTCGACCGGATCCTCGGGCTCGGCTCGCTGGCGCTGCTCGGCGCGATCTGCGTGCTGTTCGCGCTCGACCAGTTCTCGACCATCGCGATGGCGATCTGGGGCGTGATCCTCGGCGTCGGTCTGCTCGGTGTGGTCGCGTTCAGCAAGCGCCTGCGCGAACTGGTGCGGCTGACCTGGTTGCTCAACCGGCTGCCGGCCAAGGTCCGCTCGGCGCTGCAGATGGTCGACAAGGCGGTGTTCTTCTACCGCGACCAGCGCAGCGTGATCGTGTTGAGCCTGCTGCTCGGCATCGTCAACCACGTGCTGTCGGTGTTCTGCGTGGTGTGCCTCGGGATCGCGATCGGCGTCGGCATGCCGACGTTCGAGTACTTCGTGCTGGTGCCGGTGATCAACATCGTCTCGGCGGTGCCGATTGCGCCCAACGGCTGGGGGGTCGGCGAGCTGCTCTACGGCTACCTGTTCGCCGAGCACGGTGCCCAGCACCTGAGCAACGTCTCCGACGCGGCGATGGCGATGCGCACCCGCGGGGTGGCGCTGTCGATCCTCTACCGCACGGTGCTGACCGGGTTCAGCTTCCTGGCCGGCCTGCTGGTTCTGTTCGAGAAGGACCGGGTCACCCGGGAGGACATCGACCGCGAGGTCGCGCTGGAGGAGAGCGAGGCCGAAGAAGCCGCCCGCCGCCCGCTCGAAGACGAGTAGCGCGGCGGAACGGGTTGGATCCGCTGGCGTCGGATCGCTAACCTGTTCCCCCGAAATGACGCTGCTCGTAGTTGGATCCACTGCGTTCGACACCATCGAGACCCCGCACGGCAACGCCGAGCGCTGTCTGGGTGGTTCGTCGACGTACTTCGGACTCGCCGCCCGCCTGTTCACGCCCGTTCGCCTGGTCAGCGTGATCGGCGAGGACTTCCCCGACGAGCACCGCAAGCTGCTGGCGGATCGCGGCATCTGCCTCGACGGCCTCGAGGTCAAGGAAGGCAAGACGTTCGCCTGGCACGGCCGCTACTCGGCCGACATGAACGACCGCGAGACCATCGACGTGCAGCTCAACACGTTCGGGGACTTCGAGCCGAAGGTGCCCGAGCACTACCGCGATACCCCGTTCGTGTTCCTCGCCAACGGCGCGCCGGCGACCCAGCTGTCGGTCGTCGAACAGATGAAGGACCCGAAGTTCGTCGTGGCCGACACGATGGACCTGTGGATCGACATCGCCAAGGACGGCCTGCTGACGCTGCTGAAGCGCATCGACGGCATCATCCTGAACGACAGCGAGGTCAAGCAGCTGACCGGCAAGAGCAACCTGATCGCCGCCGGCAAGGCGACGCTCGAGCTCGGCCCGAAGCTGGTGATCGTCAAGAAGGGCGAGCACGGCTGCTTCGTGTTCTCGAACTTCTTCCACTACGCGCTGCCGGCCTACCCGACCGAGACGGTGGTGGACCCGACCGGCGCCGGCGACAGCTTCGCCGGTGGCTTCATGGGCTTCCTCGCGAACTGCGACCAGATCTCGCTGGCCAACATGCAGCGCGCGGTCGCCTACGGCACGGTCACCGCTAGCCTCAACGTCGAGGGCTTCGGCGTCGACCGCCTCGCCGACACCAGCCGCGAAACGGTCGAGCGCCGCTTCCGCGAGCTGATGCAGTTCGTCAGCGGCGTCTGATCGCCGCGGGTCGTCTGACCGCTGGTCGTCTGACCGCGGGTCGGCGGCCGGCCGGAGCCTTCGAGGCAAGGGCTCTACGGCTGCTCATTGGCCGGCTTTCGCCCAGCTCGGGGCCAGCCGCTACTGCAGCTGGACCAGCACCGGCGCGCTCAGCTCGAAGCCGCCGGGCTGCAGGCCGACGCCCTGCACCATCAGCGTGAAGCCGGCGAAGCCGCCCGGGTTGGGGTTGGGCACCGTCACCGACGTGTAGCCGAACGCGTCGGTCAGGCCGAGGCCGAGCGACACCGGCGTCGTGGTCAGGAACAGGTCGGGCCAGCTGTTGGCGTCCCAGCCCAGCGGCACCAGGCCGATGTCGAACGACGGCGCGAACGTCGCCGGCGACTGCGGGCCGACGTCGACCAGCGCGAACACCGCCTGGTTGGGCAGGCCGTGGAAGTCGACGGTGAAGTCCGGCTGCGTGACCGCGTCGGGCAGGCGGCCGAAGCCCGCGACGTCGGCGGTCAGCGGCTGCTGCGGCAGGTCGATCAGCGTCATCGCCAGCAGCGTCGGCTGGAAGTTCGCGACGTCGAGCTGCACGCCGAGCCAGCTGCCGTCGGCCGGCACACCGGGGGTCAGGCTGCCGCACAGCACGCCGGTGCCGGGGCCGCCGAACGCGTTGATCTCGAGCACGTCGCCGTTGTTGGCCGTGGTGAAGATCGTGCCGCCGTACGAGCCGGCGTTGCTGCAGAACGCGAGGTTCGGCTCCGGCGGGTAGGCGCCGGTGGCGTCGGGGAACATCGGCACGAACGTGCCGCCGTTCGGGTCGAGGCCGAGGCCGCCGGTCTTGCCGTAGATGCCCGCGGTCAGGATCGGCTGGCCGGTGCGGTCGTAGGCGAACGCGTTGTCGACGACCTGGCGAACGGTCAGGTTGCCGCCGGGCGCGCCACCGACCTCGTTGAGCAGGCAGCGCGCCGAATCGGGCGCCAGGCTCAGCACGTCGCCGTTGGCGTCGTAGGTGATGTTGGCCGCGTCGATCTTGCAGATCGCGCCGTCGTAGACGAACACCTGGCCGGACTGGTTGCCGTTGACCCAGTGGCCGCCGTCGCCCGGCACGTAGTAGAGGTCGCCGTTCGCAGCCTGCACCAGCGCCGTCGCCGACGGCACGTCGTTGTTGACCTGCGCGCCGGCGGCGATCGCCAGCTGGGCCTGGGTCAGGAAGAACGTGACGTTGCCGTTGGGCTCGAAGCGCACCCAGTCGCCCTCGGCGAGCACGACCGGCTGGCCGTTGTTGTCGAGCGCCTCCATCGGCGTGGTGGCGGCGTCGAGTCGCGGCGTCCAGTAGACGTCGCGCCAGCTCGGCGCGGTGGTGCCGTACTTCACGAACACGCCGTCGATGCCGACGTTGGTGAAGTAGGACGGCTTCCAGCCGTCGAACTTGAGGTAGTCGCCGTTCTGGTCGCCGTCGCCGAGGTAGGCGTGCATCGAGTTGGCGCCCAGCATCGTGCGGCCGACCGTCTGTCCGGGCAGCGGCACCGCGTAGCTGAAGTCGAACTCGCTCATCTGCACGATCGAACCGCCGTTGTTGGCGGCGTCGACGCTGACGAACGGAAAGCGGCCGGTGAACAGGATGGCCTGTTGGGCCGAGGCGAGGGAGGCCGTCGTGGCGAGACAGACGGCGAGCAGCAGAGGCTTCTTCATCGGTGTGGGGGGGGTCTCCTTGAGACGACGACCTTACCAGCCCGCCTGCCGTTGCGAGCCTGCGCTCGCTATCGTGATCAACATGGTACGCGTTCTCGCCACCCTGCTGCTCGCGCCGGTGCTCGCCGCCCAGGCGCCCTCCTCGGACGTCGCCGTCGGCGTCTTCCCGTTCCTGGTCGGCGACATGACGCCACGGATTGCCGAAATCGTGACCAACTGCCAGACCCACGGCGTCGACACGGTCTACGTCAGCGTGTTCCGCGCGACCGGGCCGACCGACGGCGACCTCTGGATCACCGACAGCGCCGGCGACTGGAATCCGCTGTGGGGGGACGTTCGCAGCACCGGTGCGGGCATCGACCTGCCGCTGCTGATCGCGAACTGCCACGCCGCCAACATCCGCGTCGTCGGGGTGCTCAAGTGCTTCGCCGACACCGTGCAGCCGAGCAACGCGGCGCACCGGCAGTACCTGCTCGACGTGGTCGACTACCTGGTCGACGCGTGGCAGCCCAACGGCCAGCCGGTCTACGACCTCGACGGCCTCGCGCTCGACTACGTGCGCTACGTCGGCAGCAGCGGGGCGGTGGCGCAGGACGTCACCGGCTTCGTCGCCGACGTGCGCGAGCGCGTCGGCAGCCTGTCGCTGCACGCCTACCTGATCGCCAACCGGTCGGCGTTCGACGGCCCGGTCTACAACACCAACTTCAACAGCTACGCGACGGTGCGCAGCACGCTGTCGTCGCAGTACGGGCAGGACTGGGAGGCGCTGGCGCCGCTGCTCGACGTGATCATGCCGATGGCCTACACCGCCGACGGCTCGATCTACAGCAGCTATGCCAGCCACCAGGCCTACGTGCGCAAGACCGCCGAGTACGCGCGGCTGGCCTGCACGCTGGCCGGGGTGCCGGCTCGCCGGGTCTGTCCCGTGGTCAAGACCTACAGCAGCAGCGGCGAGACCACCACGCCGTCGACGATCGACGCGTCGATCACCGGCGCGCTGCTCGGCGGCGGCGACGGCTACCAGTCGTTCCGCTACGACCTGCAGGTGCAGAACCCTTCGTGGTGGCCGCCGATGGCCGCGCACGCGGTGCCCGGCTGCAACTGGCCGCGGCCGGTGCTGACGGCGACGTCGCCGAAGCTGACGGTCACCGCCGATGCGACGCTGTCGAGCGACGTCGACCAGAGCAGCGCATCGCTGCTGGCGCGCTATGACTACGACGGCGACGGGGTGTTCGACACGCCTTGGGCCAACCTGTCCCAGGGCCAGCAGCTGGTCGGCTTCCCGAGCACGCGGGTCGCCTTCGCCCAGGTCCAGGACGCCGACGGCCACGTCGCGACGACGCGGCGCCGCTACACGGCCGGCTCGCCGATCACGGTGTTCCCGTTCGCGATCAACACCGCGGCGGGCGGCGTGACGACGGTGTTCCTCGACGCCGGTCCGGCGGCGTCCGGCCACACCTATCTGGTGCTGGCGTCGCTGTCCGGGACCGCGCCGGGCTTCACCTGGGGGGCCTCGCTGCCGGTGCCGCTCAACATCGACGCGGTCACGACCTGGTTCGCGGCCAACCCGAACGGCAGCCTGATGAGCGGCGGCCTCGGCACCTTCGACGCGCAGGGCCGGGCCACCGCCTCGCTGCAGTGGCCGCCGCAGGTGCTGTCGTTCCTGGCCGGCCTGTCGATGCGCTGGAGCTTCGTGGCGCAGGACCAGATCGGCCAGCCGAGCTGCGTCGCCGACAGCGTGCCGCTGACGCTGTTTTGAGCCCGGGGCCAGCCGTTCGTGCAACGAGTCGGGCGGAGGGCTATCGTGTTCGCCCGAATGACGCAGCTGCAGAACTATGTTGGTGGTGCGTGGGTCGCCGGTGAGGGCGATGCCGTGTCCCTCTACGACCCGTCGACCGAGGAAGTGATCGGTGAGGTGCGCCCCAAGGGCGTCGACTTCGCCGCGGTCATGAAGCACGCACGCGAGGTCGGCGGACCGGCGCTGCGCGGCATGAGCTTCCCCGAGCGCGCGGCGGCGCTGAAGGCGCTGTCGAAGGTGATCCACCAGCACCGCGACGAGCTGATCGAGATCTCGGCGCGCAACGGCGGCAACACCCGCGGCGACGCCAAGTTCGACCTCGACGGCGCGTCCGGCACGCTGGCCTACTACGCGCACCTCGGCAGCGAGCTGCCCGAGACGCCTTGGCTGCCGGACGGCGAGGGCCTGCAGCTCGGCCGCACCGCGCGCTTCTGGGCGCAGCACGTGCTGATGCCGCGTCCGGGGGTGGCCGTGCACATCAACGCGTTCAACTTCCCGGCGTGGGGCATGGGCGAGAAGATGGCGTGCGCGCTGCTCGCCGGCGTGCCGGTCGTCACCAAGGCGGGCACGGCGAGCGCGATGCTGGCCTACCGTCTGGCGCAGCTGACGGTCGAGAGCGGGGCGCTGCCGGAGGGTTCGTTCCAGTTCCTCGCCGGCTCGGTCTCGGGCCTGCTCGACCACTGCGGCCCGCAGGACACGGTCGGCTTCACCGGCAGTGCCCGCACCGGCCAGCTGATCCGCAGCAACCAGAACCTGCTCGCGAACAACGTGCGCGTCAACGTCGAGGCCGACTCGATCAACTCGGCGGTGCTCGGCCCCGACGCCGAGGTCGACGAGGATACGTTCACGCAGTTCGTCACCAACGTGCACGTCGACATGACGCAGAAGGCGGGCCAGAAGTGCACCGCCGTGCGTCGCATCCTGGTGCCGCACGATCTGCTCGACGACGTCAAGGAAGCGCTGGTCGAACGCCTCGAGTCGACCAAGGTCGGCAACGTCATGGACGGCGACGTGCGCATGGGCCCGGTGGCCAGCGCGGCGCAGTACGAGGACGTGCAGCAGGGCATGAAGAAGCTGCAGGAGGTCTCGGACACGGTGACCGGTGGCGGCGTGCGCGACGGCGCCGGCTACTTCGTCGAGCCGACGCTGCTGCAGGCCAAGGACAACGACGCCGAGATCCTGCACGAGCTCGAGGTGTTCGGCCCGTGCGCGACGATCCTGCCGTACGACGGCAAGGTCGAGACCGCGGTCGACCTGGTCAACCGCGCCGGTGGTTGCCTGGTCTCGAGCGCCTACAGCGACGACAAGAAGTTCGTCGCGAGCTACGTCGGCGGCATCGCGCCGTGGCACGGCCGGGTGTGGGTCGGCAGCGAGAAGACGATGGGGCAGGCCCTCGGCCCGGGCGCCGTGCTGCCCGGCGCCGTGCACGGTGGCCCCGGCCGCGCCGGCGGTGGCGAGGAGCTCGGCGGCATGCGCGGCCTGATGCCCTACCTGCAGCGCACCGCGGTGCAGGGCGACCGTTCGATCGTCGGTCGCACGTTCGGCGCGGACGAATAGGTCCGCGGCCAACGCAACCGCATGTGCAGCCAGGCGCATGCGGTGACAAATCCGATACCACTGGATTTGTGGAGAGCTCCGAATTTCGGAATGTTGGCTGGCCGGTGGGTGCGGGGGCGTGCGTATTCTCGGGGTCCAACAACCGAGGTGTCCCTTGTCCACAGTGCTCGTCTGCTGGTGCGTCGGTAGTTTCCTGCTTGCTCCTGTCCTGGGGCGCGCGATGCGCGCTCGTCCGGTGCCCAGCCGGCCCCAGGTCGCGGCCAAGCAGGCTGCCTGATCTCTCGTCCCCCTCTCTCCCCACAGGCCCCGTCCCGCAGGGCCCTCCCTGGCCCCTTCCCCCAGGGCCTCCTGACTGGCTCCGGCTCACGGCCTTTTCGTGCCGCGGGCGGGAGTCGTGCACGTTCTCGGCCTCCCGTAGCCGTTGCGGGCCGGTTCGGGGTCCGTCACCACCCTGTCGAGGGACCCGCTGCCGGGTGAGATCCGGGCGTGACGTAGTTCCGCCCGCATTCGTCGCCGTATTTGTCCGGCCCCAAGGACCGCTCGCGTTTCGACCCGGCCAGGCGTCGAAGCCGTGCTGCGACCTTCCGCAGCGTTGCCGTGCGCCGAGCCATCGGCAGCCATGCGATCTACAGAGCAACCGAGGCGGACGCAGCGACGACGCGCCACGTTGGCGGGCGGCAGCCCGAGGCCGGAGCGGTTCGTCCAGGGCAGTGGAGCGCCGACGGAGGGGCTCCGGCCGGTCGTTCCATTCCTCGTCCTCGCGTCGTTGCTCGTAGCGGTCGCCGCGTGGATTGCCGGGAACGGCAGCGCGATCCAGCAGGCCGCATCGGGGTCGGTCGGGAGCGTCGGGGGCCTCGACTACGATGTGCAGGGACCTGCCCTCGTGCTGCTGTGCGTGCCGGTCGTTCTGCTCGGTGTCGGGGAGTGGCTGCGCAGACGTCCGCTCGGCGGGCGGTCTCCGCGCCGACGCCTGCTGGCAGCCGCGCGGGTCTCGCTGCACGCGGTACCATTCCTCTCCCGCACGTTCTTCCTCGGCTTCCTTGCGTGGGTCGTGCTGACCGACGTGTTCGGACTCTGGCACGTCACGCCGGGCCGCCTGTGCCAGCTCGTCGTCGACGAAGCGAGCTCGGGACGACTCCTCCAGGCCCTCACCACAACGGTGTTGCGGAACCTGATTGCGCTCGCGGTCGGGGCATGCCTCGCGATCGTCGTCGCGATCCTCGTGCAGGAGTCGCGCCGATTCGGGTCGGGCCTGGTTCCGGTCCTGCGCCTCGGAGCACTGATCCCGCCGTTGTTCCTGTTCACGTTCGCGCCGTGGCTCGGCAAGGCCATCGACACGGCGGCCGTTCGCGAGTGGTTCGCAGGCCACGGGGTCACGCCATACTCGTCGATCTATCGCGTGTTCGGCTACTTCGATCGAACCCTGGTGTTGGCCTCGATCGCGTTCTGGCCGCTGGTGATCTCTGCGGTGTCCGGTCTGAACCGAGTCCGCGACACGCTCACGACCAAACTCGACAGCCTTCGCCTGTCCCGGTGGCGCGCGCTCTGCAAGGTCCAGCTGCCCTTGGTGATCCGCTACATGTCCCCGGCCTTCTACATCGCCATCGTGTTGGTGTTCGTCGTCTGCGTCGAGGCGGAGAGTTCGCCCGCCGTGGACCGCGCCGTCGACGGGATCGCGCACTACTACCTGCGCACCGCCTGCGACACCGGCGCCACCGACATCTGGGTGCTCGGGCTGACCACCATCATCTGCGTCGGCACGTGCTTCCTGTTCGTGTTCGACCTCGTGACCGCCTTCTTCTCCGGCTTGTCCCCGCACTCATAGACGCATGACGAGAACACCCAAACCCGTCCCTTTCTGGGCCCTCACCGTGGTCGCCGTCCTGGCAGTCTGCCTGTTCGTCCAGTGCGGACGAACCGAGGTCCGTGCCGCGGAGCAGTCGCTGGAGGAACGCGCCACTTCCGTTCGGTGGGATCCGCAGGTCGAGTCGCAGAACCCGGCCGAAGACGCATTGCCGGAGTTGCGCGTTGCCTACCTGCCTGCGACGCACGATGCGCTGCTGTTCATCGCGCTGCACCAGAAGTTCTTCGCCAGCCAGGGGGTGCTGGTGGACCCTCGGAAGTACGCCAACAGCCCGAAGGCGCTACAGGCGCTCGAAGCCGGCGAAGTCGACATCGCGATCCCGGGCATCGCCGCTCCGATCTACAAGGTCGCAACCGGGTCCAACCTGACAGCCATCGGAGGCGCGGCGTGGTACTCCGCGGCGATCGTCTCGCCGGTCGAGATCGCTGTGAAGGTGCCAGCCGAAGGAACGACGCGGGACCTGTTGCTGCCGTTCGCCAATCGCACGATCGGCACGATCACCCAATCGACCGGTGACGCGGTGCTACGTGCGAAGGTCCGTGAGGTGGGCTTGGCGAAGGACATCGTGCTGCAGGTCTACGATTCGCCGACCCAGCTGACCCAGGCTCTGCTTACGGGGGAGGTCGATGCCGCGTTGCTCTGGTCGCCGCACATGACGCTGGTCGAAGACCGAAGCAGTGGCATGGAGATCGCACTTTGGATGAGCAAGCTGACCCGGCACCCGTGCTGCCGTCAGATATGCCTGCCGGAGGTCGTCGGCGCGAAGCGCGATCTGCTGGTCCGCTACATGTCGGCCCTGATCCTCGCCAAGCGCTTCCTGCTCGATCGGGACAACGCCGAGCAGTGCTTGCAGGCCGTGCGCCAGTTCATCCCTGGAACCAACGAGAGCGTGCTGCGCAAGGAACTGCTGCAATACGACACCCGTGCCGGTCACGCCCGGACCGAGGTGTCCCCGAATGGATCGAGCTACGACGTCTCCCGATACGGCGACATGATGTCGGAAGCAGGACTGATCAACGGCAAGTCGGTGCCGCGCGTGCGTCGCATGGTCGACGACAGCATCCTGCGCGACGCCTACCGCCTCGTCTATCCCAAGTTGTCGCCCGAGCAGGCATCGGAGTGCGCGAATGCGGGCTTGAACCCGCCGAAGTATCTCGAGGGCATGCAGCCGGTCGTCCGAGGGGGAAAGTGAACGCCGGCCTGCACGTCGCCGAAGGAGTCCTCCGGTACCACGCGGGTGCAAGGCATGGGGTCTCGCCGTTCGAGGTCGAGATTCCACCGTTCGAGGTGGGGGTGGGGGAGGTCTGCACACTCGTCGGCGGCAATGGGTCTGGCAAGTCGACGCTGCTGGCACACCTCGGTGGGATCGATGCGCGGACGCGGCGGGCGCAGGGGGTCGAAAGCACCTGGGACGGTCGGTCGAGTTCGACCGCTTGCTCGTTCCTCGCCGCATCTCCGATGTTGGTCCCGGGTCACGCGGCCGAAGACTACCTGGCGCTGGTCGTTCCGTCGGGACGGCCGGATGATCGCGAAGTCGTAGCAGCTCTCGAGCGGGTCGGCCTGCGTGAACTCCGTCGAGAGTGCACGGATGCGTTCTCTTCCGGGCAGCGCAAGCGGCTCGGGTTGGCGAGAGTCCTGCTACAGGCAGAGCCGCTGATCCTATTGGACGAGGCGCGCGCAAACCTCGACGAACAGGGCCGAGACCTGGTCGACCAACTGATGCACGAGTGGCTCGATCAGGGGCGGACCATCGTCATGGCGACCCATCACGATTCCGACTGGCAGCGCGCAGCCTGCAAACTCACGTTCGAGCGAGTCGGACACACAGCCGGCGTGCGTGTCGAGATCGCTGCATGATGCCGGCCGTCCGCCGAACCTCCGTCCTGTTGGCAGCAACGCTGTTGACCGCCGCGTCGACGTGCCAGGACCGGATCGCCCATGCGGACTTTGCGCGCCTGCGAGACATCGGTGGAGAGGCCTTCGTTCGGGAGGCCTGCATGGACTCGTCGATGCGCGGGCTGCGCACGACCGAAGACGTGCAGATCACGCTCGCGAAGGTCGAACATCTGACGCTCTCGCACTGTTGCCACGAGTCCCTGACGCTTGCTCGGGGGTCCGTGCTCGAGCTCGCGTTCCGCAATCTGTGTGCGCATCGAAACCTGCGACTCGGTCCTCGGGTCGAAGTGCGCGGGGATCTGGTCATCGAGAACGTCAAGGCCGAGACGCTGGTGATCTCGGACGTTCGCTGTCACGGAGCCATCGAGTTGCGCAACGTCGGAGTCGGGACGTTGCTGCAGTTCGAGAACGTGGAGTGCAGCCGGCTGCTCGTCTCTGGCGTCGAGTCGCGGCGTGAGGACGCGCGGCTACTGCTCAAGCAGGTGGTGGTCGAACACGACTGCAAACTCGACGAGATCGGCCTCCCCATCCAGAAGCTGGCGCACGTTCGATGCCGCCGGCTGAGTTTGCAGGCGTTGGCGGCCCGTGGCGTCGAGGTTCGAAGTTGCAGGGTGTCGCAGGACCTGCACGTCGATCATCAATCGCAGGACGCCCAACTCTCGCTGCGTGGCTCGTCGGTGCAGGGCCGGGTGATCCTCGCCCTGGGTGCTATCGGCGACCGTGCAAGGGTCGACCTCGGCCGGTTTCGCGGCGGTTGGGGAGACACGCCCGTGGATCACGCGTTGGTCGCAGCCGTTGGGCGTGGGACCGGCTCGTTCGACCGCGGCCCCGCGCTGCGGCGGATCGGAGAGGAGCTGAAGTCGCAGGGCAGGACCGGCGAGTACCTGGTCGTGCAGGAGGCCGTCGCGTGGCACGAATTGGACCGCGCACAAGGCCTGTCCGCGAAGGTCGCAAGCGCCATCCGCTGGTTCCGCAGCGGCCAGGGGCGCGACATCCGGATTCTGCTCTCCTGGATCGGCCTGTTCCTGGTGGGACTGGTCGCCCAGTCCCTGATCCTCCTCGTCCGTGACTGGTCGAAGGACGAGAAGGGTGGCGTCGGAATTCTCTGGTGGGCATCGATTGGCGCAGTCGCCCCGGCGATCGTCGGGGTCTTCCCGGTGCGGATCGACCACTGGATCGAACGCGAGTTCCACGGGGCGCAGGTCTGGATCATCATCGTCAGCCAGCTGTTGACGTGGTTGCTGATCCTGCTGTTCGTCGGATCGGTGATCTCGGCGGCTGCGTAGGCTCTACGTGGTGCGGGCCGTCTTGCCACTTGCGCCTGCGGACTCTGCGGGATGGTCGGGTCGGCCGGACCTGGCGCGGTTCCTCGGCGACACCTTCGCGATCGGGCAACCATCCAGAAGATGGTGGGCGTTATAGGATTCGAACCTATGACCCTCAGCTTGTCGAGCTGATGCTCTAGCCAACTGAGCTAAACGCCCCGTTCGCGAGGCGAGGACTATGCCCGACCCGTCGGCAGCGCGCAAGCGCTTTCTTCGCGTCGTCCTCATCGAACTGAGACCGAACGCGGGCGTCGCGCCCTTGCTGCGGTAGGCTTCTCGGTAGCCCAGCCGCCGGCAAGCCGGTGGCGCTCGCCATGCTCGCTGCCTCCGACGACATGTCTGCCGCCCTCGCACGTTCGGTGCCATTGCCGCGTCCTGCGCACGGGCAGGCGTCGCGCGTGCAGATCGGGCGCGCCGAGCTGGTGCTCGAGAACCGGCGCGGCAGCTACTCGCTGCTGTGGTCCGACGGACGGCAAGCGCGTCGCTACGTGCTCGGTCTCAGCGGCACCGGCCAGCTGCAGGTCGAGCTGCGTGCGCCGCGGCTGCCGCTGGTGCTGGTGCCGCGCGAAGTGCTGACGGTCGTGCCCGGCGCGCGTCTGCGTGGCTACCTCACCGTGCCGCTGGTGCCGACGCTGGTCTGGCGCGATGGCCTGGCGCAGCCGCAGACGTTGCTCGAACTGCTGCCCAAGGGGCTGCAGGGGGTCTGGGACGAGCAGCGCGGCCACGCGTTCCGTTGTGGCGCGAGCTGGCTGACGCGGTTCCCGTTCCAGACCGGCGAGCCGCAGTGCGTCGTGCCGCTGCGGCTGGTCAACGATGGCGCGCAGCCAGCGTGTCCGGCGCAGCTCGACGTGCACATCGGCGACGACGACCTGGTTGAACTTCGCGGCACGATCGTGGTGCGGCCGCAGCGGCTGCGCTTCGACGAGCGCGGCGACGAGGAGGACGACGCGTGAGCGGTCGGCTGCGCAGTGGGCTGGTGGGGGGAGCTGTGGCGCTGGTCGCAGCGGCGTGCGCGCCCGACACCGACACGCGCGAACTGCTGCTCGCGATGCAGGCGCAGAACCAGGCGATGCAGGCGCAGAGCAAGCTGCTGCAGCAGCAGCTCGATCGCCCTTCGTTGCAGAACGCGCCGGCTGAGCTGGTGACGACGGCGATGGCGCCGATGCAGGAGGTGCTGGTCGAGCTCGGCAAGACCCAGCGCACGCTGTCGGAGCGGCAGGCGACGCTGACCCGCGAGATGCGGCAGTGGACCAGGCTGCTGGTCGAGTCGCGCAACGCCCAGCAGAACGAAGAAGCGGTCGCGCTCGCCGCACGGCTCGAGGCGCTCGAGAAGACCATCCAGGAGCAGGACCAGCGCCACCGCGAGGTCGAGGAGCTGATGGGCACCGCGCTGACGCGCACCGCCGACCAGCTGCAGAAGTTCCTCGAACGGCTCAACCGCGTGCAGCCCGCACCGGCTGGTAGCGAACGGCAGCCCGAGACGGGCAACCCTGAGTCGGGCAACCCCGAGACGGGCAACCCCGCGGCCGACAAGTCCGACGCAGGCAAGTCCGACGCAGGCAAGTCCGACGCAGGCAAGCCCGCGGTGGCAGATCCTGGCCAGGGCGCGCAACGGGCCGCCGCAGAGCAGGGCGACAACGAACGTGAGCAGCAGGCCTCGATGTGGCCGCTGTGGGGCGTCGCGCTGCTGGCGATCGCGTCGGGCATCTGGTTGCTGCTGCCGCGCCGTCGCCGGCCCGTTGCGATTGCGCCCGAGATGCAGGTTCCGGTCGACGACCAGGACGTCGCCGACGCCATCGCGCCCGAGGAGGCCCTGTCGGATCCGGCGCCCGCGTCGACCGACGAGGGCGTCGACGAACCGGAAGTCGAGGAGCTCTGGACCGCGGCGGCGTTGCTCGGCGAGGCGATCGGCCGCATCAAGCAGTCGGGTGGCACCGTGCCGGCGCAGCTGCAGGCAGCCTTCGCGCCGCCGTCGATGCCAGCCGAGCCTCCGCCTGCCGAATCGCTCGAGCCGCCGCAGCCGCCGTTCGCCGAATCAGGCGGGTGGGGGAGCGAGCCCGCAGCGCCGGCCGCATCGCCGCGCGACGACGACACGCAGCCGAGCGCTCCCGAGGTTCCGTCCGAGCACGAGGTCGATCTCGACGACTACTTCGTGATCGACGAGCACGACGAGGTCGAGGACGACTTCTTCGCGCGGGGGAGCGACGTGCCGCCGCCGCCACCGATCGAACCGCAGCCGGCCGCGCCGCCGGTGCGCCCGTCGGTGTCGGAGCCGCCCGTGGCGGTGCCGCGGCCGGACTCGATCACGTGCCGGCTGCCGGCCGACGACGTCGCCGCGGCGGCGGGCCAGATCCTGGACCTGCTGGGCGCGGATCCGCGGGTGCTGGTGCAGCCGGCACCGCGCGTCGAGCGCCGCAGCGACGCCGTCGAGGTGTCGTTCTCGCTGCTGCCGGACCTGCCGGCCGGCGAACGGGCCCTGCTCGAGCAGCGGCTGCGCGACGCGTCGTTCTGAGGGCGCGTGCCCGGCCGGTATCGGGCCGGCGGCGGGCGCCCCGCCGCGCTTTGCGTGCTCACCGCGGGATCGCGCTCGCGGTCGGGCCCGGGCCTCGCTATCGTCCTGGCCCAAATCCCGCTGCAGAGAGAACCGCAAGCAATGATCATCGGCGTCCCCAAGGAGATCAAACCCCAGGAAAACCGCATCGGCGCCGTTCCGGCGATGGTGCTCGAGCTCGTGGAGGCCGGCAACACGGTGCTGGTCGAGCAGGGGGGCGGCCTCGGCGCCGGCATCACCGACGAGGAGTACGAAGCGGTCGGCGCCAAGATCGTGGCGAGCGCGGCCGACGTCTACGGCCAGGCCGACATGATCGTCAAGGTCAAGGAGCCGCTGGCTGCCGAGTACCCGCTGATCAAGCCCGGCCAGATCCTGTTCACCTACTTCCACTTCGCCGCCAGCCAGGAGCTGACCGAGGCGATGCTGAAGTCGGGCGCGCACTGCTTTGCCTACGAGACGCTCGTGCACCGCAACTCGCTGCCGCTGCTGACGCCGATGAGCGAAGTGGCGGGTCGGATGGCGGTGCAGGTCGGGGCCGTCTGCCTCGAGAAGCACATGGGCGGCCGCGGCATGCTGATGGGCGGCATCCCGGGCGTCGACAACGCGACCGTGGTGATCCTCGGCGGCGGCGTCGTCGGCACCAACGCGGCCAAGATGGCGGCCGGTCTCGGCTCGGACGTTCGCATGCTCGACATCGACCTCGATCGCCTGCGCTACCTCAGCGACGTGATGCCGGCCAACGTGCAGACGCTGCACAGCTCGCCGATCGCGATCCGCGAGCAGATCGCGCAGGCCGACCTGGTCATCGGCGCGGTGCTGGTGCAGGGCGCGCGCGCGCCGCGCCTGATCCGTCGCGAGGACCTCAAGGACATGAAGGACGGCGCGGTGGTCGTCGACGTCGCGGTCGACCAGGGCGGCTGCATCGAGACCTGCAAGCCGACCACGCATGCCGAGCCGACCTACGTCGTCGACGGCGTGCTGCACTACTGCGTCGCCAACATGCCGGGCGCGGTCCCGCGCACGTCGACGTTCGGCCTGACCAACGCGACCGGCCCGTGGGCCAAGCGCCTCGCCAAGATGGGGGCGGCGGCCGCCGCCGCCGATCCGGTGCTCGGCACCGCGGCCAACGTGCTCGCCGGCAAGTGCACGCACGTTGCGGTCGCCGAGGCCTTCGACCTGCCGTTCACCGAACCCGGCAAGGTCCTGTGATCCGCTGCACGCCGTGATCGCGCAGCTCGGTGGTGCGGAACTGGGCGATGGTGCCCAGCTGGGGTGGTTCGAGGCGACCGTTCTCGGCATCGTCGAAGGGCTGACCGAGTTCCTGCCGGTCTCGAGCACCGGCCACCTGATCGTCGCCCAGCGCATGCTCGGGATCGGCGACGGCGAGACCGCCAACGCATTTGCGATCGGCATCCAGATCGGCGCCATCACCGCGATCCTGGTGCTCTACTGGCGACGGCTGTTCGACGCGCTGAAGACGGTCGCGACGCCGACTCGCGGCAAGCCCAACCTGCTGTGGCAAATCTTCGTCGCCGCGATCCCGGCGGTGGTGGTGGGGCTGTTGTTCGAGGACCTGATCGACGAGTACCTGTTCTCGTCGACGGTCGTCGCAATCACGCTGGTGGTCGGCGGCGTGCTGCTGATCGTGCTCGAGCGCTACCTCAAGTCGCGGCCGCCGCGCATCGACGCGTTGCCGCAGATGTCCTACCGCGCGGCGTTCCTGATCGGGCTGTGGCAGTGCCTCGCGCTGGTGCCCGGCACCAGTCGGTCGGGGGCGACGATCGGTGGGGCGCTGGTGCTCGGCATGTCGCGCACCGCCGCCGCCGAGTTCTCGTTCCTGGTCGGGCTGCCGATCCTCTACGGCGCTTCGCTCTACAAGCTGTTCAAGGTGCGTGAGACGCTCGACGGCAACATGCTGGCGCCGTTCGCGATCGGTACGGCGGTGTCGTTCGTGGCCGCGATCGCGGTGGTCCAACCGTTCGTCGCGTTCCTGCGGCGCCACGACTTCGTGCCGTTCGCGTGGTACCGGATCGTGGTCGGCGCGGCGTTGTTGGTGCTGATCGCGGTCGGCTACCTCGAGTAGCCGAGCTGCCGGACGATCAGCAGCACTTCGCTCCAGCTCGGGAACGGCCGGCCGTGCTGCTGCTTGAACGCGTCGATCGCGGCGATGAACTCGAGCACGTCGGCGTCGACCTCGGCCATCGTCGGCGCGGCGCGCTCCGGCTCGTTGGCCTTGGCCTTGCTCGCCTTGGCAGCCTGCTTCGAGCTGGTTCCCTTCGCGGGGGCAGCCTTGGTGGTCGTACCCTTCGCGTTGGCAGCCGTCTTGCGAGCCGGCTTCTTCGGAGTGGTGGTGCTCCGGGCCTTGCCGGCGGCAGACCGGCCGGCTTTGCTGCCAGCCTTGCTGCTGGCCTTCTTGGAGGCCTTCTTGCCGGCCTTCTTGCTGGCCTTGTTCTTGGTAGCGATCGCCATGGCAACCGGGTCATCGGCTGCCGACCATCGCCTCCTTGATATTGGCGACGAACGGCGGCCGCAGCACGCCGATGTCGGTCACGATCCCGGCGACCAGCTGGTGCGGCGTCACGTCGAACGCCGGATTGCGGGCGCCGACGCCGGGCGGTGCGATCGGCAGGCCGTGCAGCGCCGTGACCTCGGTGGCATCGCGTTCTTCGATCGGGATGGCGTCTCCGTCGAAGAGGTCCATGTCGAACGTCGACAGCGGCGCGGCGCAGTAGAACGGCACGTTGGCGGCCGCGCATGCGAGCGCCAGCGGGTAGGTGCCGACCTTGTTGGCGAAGTCGCCGTTGCTGGCGATGCGGTCGGCGCCGACGACGACCATCTGGACCTCGCCCTTGCGGATCAGGCCGGGCCCGGCGCCGTCGACGAGCACGCGCACCGGGATGCCCTCGCGATGCAGTTCGAGCGCCGTCAGCCGTGCGCCCTGCAGCAGCGGGCGGGTCTCGTCGGCGAGCACGTCGAAGCGGCGGCCCTGCCGCCAGGCCGCGAACAGCACCGCGAGGGCGGTGCCGTCGCCGGCGGTCGCCAGCCGGCCGGCGTTGCAGTGCGTCAGCACCGTGCCGCCCTCGGGCACCAGCGCCGCGCCGTGCTCGCCGATGCCGCGCGCCATCGCCTCCTCGTCGGTGTGGATGCTGGCCGCCTCTCGGAACAGCGTGCGCAGGCTCGGGTCTCGCTGCACCGCCGCGACGCAGCGGTCGAGCGCCCAGCGCAGGTTGACCGCGGTCGGGCGCGCCGCGAACAGCCGGGCCGCGACGTCGCGCGTCGTCTGCACGAACGCGTCGGGCATCGGGTTGAGCTGGCGCACCCCGAGCACCAGCCCGTAGCCGGCCGCGACGCCGATCGCCGGTGCGCCGCGCACGCACAGTCGGTAGATGGCGTCGATGACGCCGTCGACGTCGCGCAGCTGCAGCACCTCTTCGTGGTGCGGCAGGCGGGTCTGGTCGAGCAGCTCGAGGTGGCCGTCGAGCTCCCCGACCCAGCGGATCGTCGGCGGCAGCGGGTGGCTCATCGGGTCAGGCGCTCCTGGATCTCCTGGTAGGTGCGGGCGGTCGACGCGACCACGTCGGCCGGCAGCGGCGGCGGCGGGGGAGCCTTGTCCCAGTCCTGCTGCAGCAGCCAGTTGCGCAGATGCTGCTTGTCGAACTGCTTCGGCTTGCCGCCGGGCGTGACCTCGTGCTTCGGCCAGAACCGGCTCGAGTCCGGCGTCAGGCACTCGTCGATCAGCATCAGTTCGCCTTCGTGCAGGCCGAACTCGAACTTGGTGTCGGCGATCACGATGCCGCGTTCGTTGGCGTGCTCGTTGCCCTTGGTGTAGAGCGCGATCGCGACGTCGCGGGCGCGCTCGGCGAGCTCGCGGCCGACCAGTTCGACCACGCGCTCGAAGTCGATCGGCTCGTCGTGGCCGCTGTCGGCCTTGGTCGACGGGGTCAGGATCGGTTGCTCGAAGCGGCTGGCGTGCTGCAGGCCGGCCGGCAGCGCCACGCCGCTGACCGCGCCCTCGCGCTGGTAGTCGAGCCAGCCAGAACCGGTCAGGTAGCCGCGCACGACCCACTCGACCGGCAGCGGCTCGCAGCGGCGGCAGCGCATCGCGCGGCCGCGCAGCGCGTCGCGGTATTCGGCCGGCACCTCCGGCCACGCGTCGACGTCGGTCGACAGCATGTGGTTGGGCACCACGTCGCGCAGCCGGTCGAGCCAGAACGCGGTGGTCTCGGTCAGCACCCGGCCCTTGCCCGGGATGCCTTCGGCCATCACGACGTCGAACGCCGAGATGCGGTCGGTGGCGACCAGCAGCAGGTCGTCGCCGAGCGTGTAGATCTCGCGGACCTTGCCGCGCCCGAGACACTCGGTGAAGGGGAGGTCGAGTGCGAGTACCGCGTCGTTCACGGGGCCATCATGAAGGTTGGGGCGGCCCCGCGGCAAGCGTCGGCTACGGCGCGTCGGCCTGGCGCACGCCGAAGCCGAAGTTCAGCTCCGGGATGTTGTTGGGGCGCAGCTCCTCGAAGTCGTCGACGAACGCGAACGAGTTGTAGCTCTTGTCGATCGCCGCGAACCAGGTCTCGTTGGTGCCGCTGATGCTGATCGTCAGGCCGCCGTCGGCCGCCAGCGAGTAGGTACCGATGTACGAGAAGTCGGCGCCGGTGTTGCCGGTCGCGTCGAGGCGGAAGCCGCCCTGCGGCGTCAGCGTGACCGTGCCGATGAACGAGTCCGAGCCCGAGTTGCTCGGGTTGACGAACAGCGTGTGGCCGCCGACCAGGAACGTGCCGGGCACGCGCACCGAGTCGACCGGGGTCGTCGGCGCGTCGAACTTGCGGATCATCGTGAGCAGCCCGGCCTCGCCGTCGCCGCTGTTCTCGTCGACGCCGAAGATCACGTTCTCGGTGCCGGCCGACTCGATGATGCGCGCGTCGGCGGCCTGGCCGGTCAGCTGGTAGTCGAGCGTCAGGTTCATCGCGCCGGTGCCGTTGTTCTCGGCGTCCAGCAGGTTCTGGATGGTGCCGCCGAACGTCAGCGCCGACGTGCCCTGGAAGCCGGTGCCGCTGATGGTGCGCTGCGTGCCCGGCGCGCCGGCAGTGATGCTGACGGCACCGTGGGCGCCGCGGCCGACGTTGCTCGGCGACAGGATCGTCTGGTCGAACACGACGTGCAGCGACAGCACGTGCCAGGCGCCCTCGAGCTCGACCTGGCCGGTGACCAGGCGCGTGCCGAAGAACATGCCGATGCGCGGGCTGCCGTTCGACGTGACCCGGTCGGTGAAAAAGTAGTCCGGTTCGTTGGCGACCAGGCCGTAGCCGCCGAGGAACACCTGCGACGGTTCGTTGCCGCTGCCGGTCACGTAGATCGAGAACGTGCCGTCGTTCTCGAGCGCGTAGCGATCGGCGCCCGACGTGCCCGACGCGCGCGTGACCGTGTAGGTGCTGTCGTCGAACAGGTTGAGCAGACCGCGGTCCGTCTGCACCGCGTTGGCGGGCACCGGGAACTGGCCGAAGCCGGCGAGGCTGCGCAGCGCGAACAGGTGGTGCTGGGCGGCGATCTTGACCTCGCTCTGCGGACGGTCCTCCTCGCCGCCTTCGGCGCAGGAGACCAGGAACAGGACGGGAACGAACCAGAGGGTCTTCATCAAGGTGGCGGCAGTTTAGAGGCAAACGCCCGGATGCGACACACACCCGGGAGAAGACGCCCGCCGCGCTCGGGCCCGGATCGGCGGTTGCGTCGGTGGCGTGGGGGCGTCCGCCGCATCGGAGCCAGGGCGTCGCGCCGTGCAGCGAGGCCGCCAAAACGGTCTGGGACGCGCTCGTGGCCCGTGCTGGCAAGCGGGCGGGGTTGGCCATACGTTCGCGCGCGATGCGAGCGGCCAAGGTGGGCGGTTGGGTGCTGATCTCGGGGATGGCCGCGTGGTCGGGCTGCGTCAGCAAACCGCGGCTGCAGGGCCCCCTGCCGGTGCGCAACCAGCACCCGGCGCAGCTGATGGTCCTGCACCTCGATCCGGCCGGCGCCGCGGTGCTGCCGGCCGGGCAGACCTCTTGGCGCGCGGACCTCGCCTACACCAGCCTGTTTTTGAACGGCAGCAACCCGCAGGGTGCGTGGTTCATGGACGGCGAGGTGCTGCGGGCCGCGCTCGACGCCAAGGTCGGCCTCGGCGAAGGGCTGCAGCTCGGCCTGCAGCTGCCGTTCGCGCACACCAGCGGCGGCTTCCTCGACGACTTCATCATCGACTACCACGACCTGTTCGGATTCCCGGACCAGAACCGCAGCACCAGCCCGAAGGACGAGTTCGTGGTCAACGCCAGCCAGGGCGCCACGACGGTCTGGTCGAAGCAGGAGAGCGGCGCCGAACTGCTCGACGTGCCGGTGCACCTGGCCTGGCAGCTGCAGCCGCCCGGCGACGAACGGCTCGGGCTGACGCTGCGCGGCGGCTTCGAGCTGCCGACCGGCGACCAGGACGCCGGCTACGGCAACGGCGAGGTCGACTTCGCGTTCGGCGTCGTCGCCGAGTACCGCCGCGCCGGCATCGGCTACTCGATGACCGCGCAGCACACGTTCGCCGGCACGCCGCGGCCGTCGCGGGACGTCGGCTTCGCGTGGCAGGACGTCACGTCGATCGGCGGCGCGATCGAGCTGCCGCTCAGCCAGGACCTGGCCGCGATCGTGCAGGCCGAGTGGGAGACGTCGACGCTGCGCGAGCTGGGGCCGCGGGTCGCATCGCGCGAACAGCTGTTGCTGTGGGTCGGCGGCCGCTGGAACCCGACGCCGGACTGGGCGGTCGAGATCGGCTTCGGCGAGGACCTGATTGGGCTGGCGTCGCCGGACTTCACCGCGTGGCTGGCGTTCCAGTGGACGCCGGGCATCGGCTCGCGGGCCGCGGGCGGGCGGCGGCGACCGAGGTGATCCCGGTCTCCCGATCGCGGTCTCCCGATCCCGGGCCTCCCCATCTCGAGTTTTACATAACATATCTTATCGGAACATGGCGAACGGTCTGCCCACGGAGGAACGGGTCTCGTTCGGCGCCGCGTTCCGGTTCGTCACGCTGGCCGGCCGGCGCCTGCAGGCGCGCGGCGACAGCCTGGCCGTCGCCGCCGTCAGTGGCCTGCTGGCGCGCACGGCCCGTCGCTGACCAGCCAGCCCTGCTGGTAGAGCCACTGCACGGCGTCGTGCACGTCGCGCGGGCTCAGCACGAACAGCCGCGGATCCATGCGGGCCTGCTCGATCACGTCGTCGATCGACGCATGGGTGCGCAACAGCGGCCACAGCGCCGCCGTCGGCACCCGCCCGATGCGGGCCACCTCGGAGCCGCGGCGAACGTCCGTGACGCCGTCGACCTCGGCGAAGCCGTCGCCGTGGCGCATCAGCACGTGCCGGGCCTCGACGTCCGCGTGCCACTGCACCGGCTGCGTGTGCTGCAGCAGCGGCGGGTCCGGTCGCTGGCGGCGCGCGCGCCAGAACGGCTGCGTCGAAAAGCGCAGCTCCCGTTCGTAGAAGCCGGCGCTGGTCCGGTCGTGCAGCGCGCACAGCTGTCGTTCCCACAGCGCGTGCAGGCGGCGCAGCCGCGGCCACCAGTCCGGACGGCGCAGGGCCGCGAGGATCGCCGCGGTCGCGTGGTCCGCCGCCGCGACCGCCTTCTCGACTCCCTGGCTGGCCAGCGGGTCGATCGTTCCGGCCGCGTCGCCCAGCACGAGGTCGTCGCCGCCGTCGGCACGGACCCGCGGGCTGGCGTCGTTGGCGCGCACGACCTCGACCGCGCCCATGCGCGCAGCGGGGCCGTGGGCGTGGGCGAGCATCGCGTCGACCCGCTCACGCAGTCCCCCATCGCGCCGCTGGCCGTCAGGCGTCTGGCCATCGCGACTCTGGCCGTCGCCGCTGCGGGCGTCGAGCAGCGCTGCGACGCTGGCCGGTCCCTCTTGCGGGCAGTGGCTCCACAGCCAACCGTCGGCGACCGCCTCGACGACGGCCGTGCCGCGATCCTGACGGTCCGGCTGGCCGCGCAGCGTCACCGCCAGCGTGCGGCGCTCGCCGCGCCGGTACGGAGGCAGCCCGGCCAGGCCCTGGCGGCGGCCGGTCGCCACCGCGGTCAGCCGGGGGGCGATCAGGTCGTCGCCGCAGAGCCAGCCGTCGCGCACCCGCTCGGCGCGGGTTCGTTCGTAGACGTGCGCGCCGGCGGTCGCGGCGGCCCGCCGGAGCGCGCGGTCGAACGTGCCGCGCTGCAGCAGCAGGCCGGGCGTCGGGTCGTCGCGCCAGGTCAGGTCTTCGCCTCCCCAGATCGCGCCGTGGCGCAGCGGGTCGACGCGAACGCCGTCGTGCACCGCGTCGAGCAGGCCCATGCGCCGCCAGACCTCGCCGGTGCCGGCGAGCACCGTCTCGTAGGGGCCGCTGTAGTGCGCGCGGCCGTCGTCGACCAGCGTCACCGCGACGCCGTGCCTGGCCAGCATCCAGGCGAGGGCGGCGCCGGCGGCGCCGCCCCCCACGACCAGGCAGTCCCGCTGCAGTGCGTGCACGCGGGCAGGCTACGCCGCGGCCGCCCGGTTGGCCACGCCGAGGCGGCCTACCTGGCCGCGCCGACGGCCCGCTGCACCTGTTCGCCGAGCGCGACCTGCAGGCTGGTGAAGCCGGCGTAGTGCACGGTGCGCGCCGGCACGCTGGCGGCGCGCGCCAGCTCGAGCGCCGGCTCGGTGGTCTCGTGCCGGTTCCAGTGCAGCAGGATCAGCACGTCGACGCCGCTCTTGATCCGGTCCTGGATGGTCGAGACGGTCTTTTGCGGCGAGGTGTAGTTGGTCATCAGCCACTCGCCCTCGAAGCCCCACTCCTTGCCGAGCTTGTCGAGACGCGGGTGGTGGCGACGCTGCCGTTCGTTGCCGCCGACGACCAGCACGCGCGGCGCGCGGCCGAGATCCTTCTTCAGCGCGTTGAAGGCGGCCTTGGCCTGGTCGCCGCTCTGCGGCGCTTCGTCGTCGAGTTCGAGCAGCTTCTCGATCGCCTGCAGGTCGTCGGGCGCCAGCTCCGGGTAGACGCAGTTGACCTCCTGCAGCAGCGCGTAGGCCTGCTGCAACGCCTCGACGTCCTTGCGCGCCTTCAGCGAACGCGCGACCGCGACCTGCAGCGCGGCCCGGTCGTACTCGCGTCCCTCGAGTTCGTCGTAGCAGTGCATCAGCTCGACCTTGATCTCGACGTGGTCGAGGGCCTGGCCGACCAGCTCCTCGTTCTGCAGCAGCTTCTCGAGCTGCTCGAACTTGCCGCGCTGGCTCAGCAGCTCGCGGATCTCGGCGTAGCAGGCGCGCGCCTGGTCCTGTTCGCCGAGCATGTTGTGCGCGGTCAGCACCACGCCGAGCGCCTCGATGCGCTGGTCGAGGTCGACGGCGACCTCGAGCACGCGGCGGGCGGCGCGCAGCGCCGGGGTCGCCTCGCCGAGCGCCTGGTATTCGAGCGCGACGAACAGCAGCTGGTCCGGCGTCGAGCCGCGGCCGATGTCGACGGCGTCGAGGAAGCGCAGCGACAGCTGGCGGTCCAGCTTCTTCAGCGCCTCGTGCACCGAGTAGAAGCTCTCGAGGTCGGGCTTGACGGTCTCCAGCGACTGCTCCATCAACTTCAGCGCCCGCGTCTGTTCGGTCGGGTCGCCCGCCGTCAGCAGCGCGGCGGCCTGGAAGAAGCGCGCGCGGTCGCGCAGCTCGACGTCGCGGCCTTCGAGTCGGCGCAGGCACTGGATGGACCGGTCGAAGCCACGCGCGGCGACGTGCAGGTCGCCGGTCTCGTAGGCCAGCAGGCTGCGCAGGTAGACGGCTTCGGGAGCGGCGTGCTCCGGCTGCTCGCTGACGTGGCGCAGCCGCTCGAGCGCCGCGTCGCGCTCGACGCGTTCGGCGCGCGGGTCGACGCTGACGGTGTCGTGCTGGCGCAGTTCGCCGAGTGCGGCGACCAGCGCTGCCGAGCTCTCCAGCATCGCATGGCCGGTGGCGAGCTGCTGCGCCTTTTCGGCGGTGGTGATCGCCATCTCCCATTCGCTCGCCTCGAGCAGGCGTTCGGCCAGCGCACGGTGGTAGCGCGCCTGCACGTCGACCGGCAGCCGTTCGAACCCGGACATGCCGAGGATCTTGCCGAGGATCGACGCCGTGCTCTCCTGGTCGTCGGTGTCGATGCGGGTCTCGAGCCGCGTCAGCAGGTCGGTGACCGCGGCATCGACGATGGTCTCGAGCTCGCTCGAGTCGGGCTCGGCGGCGAGGTACTGGATCGCGCGCACGGCCAGCTTGATGTCCCCCGACCAGAACAGCGAGCGCACCACCAGCGGCAGCGCGTTGCCGGCGACCATCGGGTCGCCGAGCAGGTCGAGCAGCAGCTGCGGGTCCTCGAGCGTCGCGGCGATCTTCTCGCGATCGCCCTTGCGGTCGTAGGCGCGCACGGTGCCGAACAGCCGCCAGCGGCGACTGCGCACCTCCTCCGAACTGCTCGGCAGCTCGATGCCGAGCAGCGCGCCCGCATACCCGAACAGGAAGCTCTGGCCGGGACGACCGCCGGCGATCTCACCGTAGTCGAGCAGCTGGCGGCGGACCGCGTCGGTCTTGCTCTGGTCCTTCTCGGCGAGATGGATCTGCTGCATCAGCAGCCGATCGAGTGCTGTCTCCCAACCCATGGAGACGCCTATCGGGCGCTTTGGCGGCGGCGCTGGTCGCGGGCCGCCAACGCGCGATGCGACCGCGCTATTCGATCAGCGAACGGGCATCGATCGGCAGCACCACCACCATGCCGGCGGGCCGCCGGTGCATCGAGGTCGGCGCATCCGGCTCCGACGGCGCCAGCCCGGCGAGCAGCAGGTCGCCGACCTCGAGCCGCTCGCGGGCCGCGGCGTCGGCCAACAGCCAGTGGCTGCCGCCGTCGTCGTCGCGCGCCCCGAAGCCGTCGGCACCGATCTCCTCGATCTGCAGCAGGCCCGGCGCCTGTTCCGGCGCGCGGTCGTTCGACAGCGCGACGCCGGCATCCTGCAGGCGGTCGAGCTGTTCGAGCAACGCGCCCTTGCAGGTCTCCAGCACCTCGCGCTGGTCGAGCTCCTGGGTCACCGCGACCCAGTCGTAGAAGCGCTTCAGCTCGGCGAACGCCGCGCGCACCTGCGTGGCCCGTTCGGTCGGCGCCGAGCGCAGGTAGACGTGCAGCAGCAGCCGCATCAGATCCGGCGCGCGGATCGACTCGAGGTCGGTGTTCGGCACCGGTGCGTTGCGCTGCAGCTCGACCCACAGCAGCAGCGGCGAGTGGTCGGCGTCCTGTTGCTCGGTCTCCCAGTGGAACTCGGTGACCAGCGGCGCGAGGTCGCCGCTGTCGCCGTCGCCGGCGCCGAGCTGTTCGACGATCGCGGTCGCGCGCTCGTCATCGTCGTCGTCGTCCTCTTCGGGTTGGATGCCGGCGAGCTTCTCCATCTGCGAGAACAGCTGCTCGACGTCCTGTTGCTTGCCGAGGCCCTCGTCGAGCGTGCGCACCAGCTGCTCGCCGAGCGTCTCGCCGGGCGGGCCGGACGTGCCGGTCGACGGCGCCTCGGCGCGGTCCGCCGGGCCGGCGTGGTGCGCGTTCCAGATCTCGAGCAGCAGCCGCCGCGCCTTGTCGAGGTCGACGTCGGTGTCGAACGCGAGCTGGTCGAGCAGCGGACCGATGAACGCGCCGGGTCGCGGCGCGACCGCCAGCTGCTGGCTCAGGACCTCGGCGCTGTGCCGGTCACCGACCGACTGGAGCAGCTGCTCGAGGTCGGCTTCGAGGTGCTCCAGCGGCGCGACCGGTTGTGGCGGCGGGCCTGGCACGACCGGCACCTCGGCATGGCCGTGCTGCCGCAGCAGCAGGTGTTCGAGTTCGATCTGCTGCAGCCGACGATCGAGTTCCAGCTCCTTGAGGTCGTGCACGAACGCCTCGGCGAGCTCCCGGCCCGGCCGCAGCGCCGGCGTCGCCGCCGACGCCGACCAGCGCTCCTGCGTCGCCGGGTAGAGCCGGCCGACCAGCAGGTCCCCGGGCTGCAGCGACCGGGCGTCGGCCAGCTCGAGCATCTCGTCGTTGTGCATGTCGCGCGCGGTCACGCTGTCGCCGACCGACTCGACCAGGAACAGCCCGGCGATCGAGTCCTCGAGTTCGTCGGCCTGCGCCGAATACGGCGGCACCGTGATCGGCACCGCGCCCAGCGACTCGCTCTCGCGCTCGAACAGGAACCACTCCGCAAAGCGGTGCTCGGCGGCGTCGTCGCCGACCCGATCCTGCTGCTCCCCGAAGAACTGCCGGCGCGCGCGCTGCAGCTCGGCGTGCAGGCGTTGGTTGTCGGAGAGCTGCTTCGCCAGCTGGGCGACGAGCTCGGTGTGTCGGGCAACTTCGTCTCGGGTCATCTTTGCGGAAATCGTTCGGCGCGATCACGCAGGGTCGCCCACGTCGGGCCGAATTGCAAAGCCAAGCCACCGGTCCGGCTTACGGAACGCGACAAACCGTCCTCCCCCAGGCACAATGGACCCCCGACGTGATCTGCTTCCAGGAACCTGCTGAGCCCTCCTTCTTCGAGACCCTCGGCGAGACGCTCCAGGCGCTCGGCTGGATCGACAAGACCGCGCTCGGCGTGCTGCTCGTGTTCTTCGTGCTCGGCCTGTTCAAGGGCCTGATCTGGCAGGTCAGCCGGATCGGCATCCTGGTCGCGGCCTACATCGTCGCTGGCCGCTTCGGCCGCGACGTGGCCGGATTGATGAGCAGCACCCCGCCCGAACGGATGGCCGCGGACGCGATGGCCACCCAGGAGGTCGCGCCCGGCGAGACCACGCTCTACCTGGCCTACTGCCTGTTGTTCATCGCGGTGCTGGTCGTGCTCAGCCTGCTGGCGATGTTGATCAAGAAGCTCGCCGACAAGGCCGGCCTCGGCTTCTTCGACCGCCTCGGCGGCGGCGTGCTCGGCGTCGCGACCGGTGCTTGCGTGGTGCTGTTCGGCGTGTTCGTGGTGCACATGTTCTTCCCCGACAGCCAGCTGGCGGAGGCCGCCGAGGACTCGCACTCACTGCGGTTCTCGCAGCAGGCGATCGACTTCCTCGGCGCGGCGGTCAACGACGACCTGCGCTCGGTGCTGGCGCTGCAGCCGCTCGAAGGGCCACTGCTGATCGACGGTGTGGCCCCGGTCGACCCGGATCTGCTGCCGCGCATGCCGGAGCCGCTGCCGTTGCCGCCCGACATCCAGGGCGGCGATCCCGGCCCCGCGGGCGGCGACGACGGCGTGCGCCGCGGCAACCGCTGATTGCTTGCACGGGCCACGGCGTTGGCCCATCCTGGTCCGCCCGTCGGCTGCTGCCGGCGGACCACCTGCTTGGGGGCGTTCGCCGGACGCGAACTGAGAAGCACCCCTGGAACCTGATCCGGTTCGCACCGGCGTAGGAAACAGCAGCCCAATGACCGATACCGCGCCTCAGCCGGGCCTGCGCCCGCTCTCCGATTCGTTCCCGAACTCCGACAAGGTCGTCGTCGGGGACCTCGAAGTCCCCGCCCGCGACATCCGCCTGACCAACGGCGACATGGTGCGGGTCTACGACACCACCGGTCCGCAGGGCCACGACGTGCGCAAGGGCCTGCCCAGGCGCCGCCAGCCGTGGATCGACGCGCGCACCGCGCGCGGCGACACCAACTTCTCGCAGATGCACTACGCCCGGCAGGGCATCGTCACCGAGGAGATGAAGTTCGTCGCGATCCGCGAGAACGTCGAGCCCGAGTTCGTGCGCAAGGAGATCGCCGAGGGCCGTGCGATCATCCCGGCCAACAAGAACCACCCGGAGATCGAGCCGATGATCATCGGCCGCAACTTCCTGGTGAAGATCAACGCCAACATCGGCAACAGCGCGCTCGGCTCGTCGATCGAGGAGGAGGTCGAGAAGCTGCAGTGGGCGACCCGCTGGGGCGCCGACACGGTCATGGACCTGTCGACCGGCAAGAACATCCACGAGACCCGCGAGTGGATCGTGCGCAACAGCGCGGTCCCGATCGGCACGGTGCCGATCTACCAGGCGCTCGAGCGCGTCGAGGGTAAGGTCGAGGACCTCAACCTCGACATGTTCCTGCAGGTGCTCGAGGAGCAGGCCGAACAGGGCGTCGACTACTTCACGATCCACGCCGGCGTGCTGCTGCGTTACGTGCCGCTCACGGCCGAACGCGTGACCGGGATCGTCTCACGCGGCGGCTCGATCATGGCCAAGTGGTGCCTGCACCATCACAAGGAGAACTTCCTCTACACGGGCTTCGAAGAGATCTGCAAGCTCATGAAGAAGTACGACGTGTCGTTCTCGCTCGGCGACGGCCTCAGGCCCGGCTCGATCAAGGACGCCAACGACGCGGCGCAGTTCGGCGAGCTGGAGACGCTCGGCGAGCTGACCAAGATTGCGTGGGAGCACGACGTGCAGGTGATGATCGAAGGCCCCGGGCACGTGCCCATGCATCTCATCAAGGAGAACATGGACAAGCAGCTCGAGACGTGCCACGAGGCGCCGTTCTACACGCTCGGTCCGCTGACCACCGACATCGCGCCGGGCTACGACCACATCACGTCGGCGATCGGTGCGGCGATGATCGGCAGCTACGGCACCGCGATGCTGTGCTACGTGACGCCGAAGGAGCACCTCGGCCTGCCCAACAAGGACGACGTCAAGCAGGGCGTGATCACCTACAAGATCGCCGCGCACGCCGCCGACCTCGCCAAGGGCCACCCCGGCGCGCAGGACCGCGACGACGCGCTCAGCAAGGCGCGCTTCGAGTTCCGTTGGGACGACCAGTTCAACCTGTCGCTCGACCCGGAGACCGCCAAGGCCTACCACGACGAGACGCTGCCGCAGGACGGCGCCAAGGTCGCCCACTTCTGCTCGATGTGCGGGCCGCGCTTCTGCTCGATGAAGATCACCGAGGAGGTGCGCGACTACGCCAGGAAGGGCATGCAGGAGAAGAGCGCCGAGTTCGTCGAGCGCGGCGGCGTGATCCAGTAGCGGCCGCTATCCGGCCGACTTCTCCTGCGGGAACTCGACCCAGAACATGCTGCCGACGCCGAGTTCGCTGTTGACGCCGATGTCGCCGCCGAGGTTCTTGGCGGTGTTCTTGACGATCGACAGGCCGAGGCCGGTGCCGCCGAGTTCGCGCGAACGGGCGCGGTCGACCCGGTAGAAGCGCTCGAAGATGCGTTCCTGGTCCTCGGGCGACAGCCCGATGCCGGTGTCGGCGACCTCGAGCCGCAGCTTGTTGCCGTCGATCGACTGCAGCCGCACCCGGACCGAGCCGCGCTCGGGCGTGTACTTGAGCGCGTTGTCGATCAGGTTGCCGGCGATCTGGCGCAGCGCTTCGCGGTCGGCACGCACCCACATCGCCGCATCCGGCATGTTGGTCTGCAGGTCCAGCTCGCGCTTCTCGGCCAGCGGCATCAGGTCGCGGATGGTCTCACGCAGCACCGCGACCAGGTCGACCGGCTCGGCACCGGCCAGGCCCGCGTCGTCGTCGAGGCGCGACAAGGTCAGCAGGTCTGCCACCAGCGTCGCCAGCCGTTCGGTCTGACGCGCGATGCGCTCGAGGAAGCGGTGCCGCGTCGGCACCGGCATCTCGGGGTCGTCCTGCACGGTCTCGACGAACCCCTTGATCGCCGCCAGCGGCGTCTTCAGCTCGTGCGAGACGTTGGCGACGAAGTCGCGGCGCAGCGACTCGAGTCGCTTCAGGCGGCTCTGGTCGTCGATGCCGACGACCGAACCGAGACCGGGCAGCGCGCGCACCCGGATCGCCAGTGTGCGCGCATTGACGGTGCCCTCGTCGTGTTCGAGTTCGAAGTTCTGCGCGAGGCCGTTCTTGCGGCACAGGGCCAGCGCCTCGTGCAGGCGCGGCCACGGCACCAGCTCCTCGATGCGGGCTCCGCGGCAGTCCGTCTGGGGCAGCCCGGCGAGCTGCTGCGCGGCCGGATTGGTGGCGACCACGTGGCCCTGGTCGTCGAGCACGACCAGGCCGTCACTGGCGCCCGCGAGGCCGGCGGCCAGGCGAGCGACCTCGGCGCGCGCAGCCGCCACCGTCGCCTCGCTGTGGCGCCAGCGCGACAGCGCCGAGTCCCGCGCCGAACGGGCGCGGCGCCATGCCCACGCGGTGATGCCGAGCAGCACCAGCGAGAGGATCCAGAGGGTGATCACGGCGTGACCCTCCGGGCCCGCCGCGCACGCGCTTCGATCACTGCGTGGCTTCCGCGAACCGGTAGCCGACGCCGCGCACCGTCTCGATGATCGAGCTGTGCTCGCCGAGCTTCTGTCGCAGCGCGCGCACGTGCACGTCGATGTTGCGGTCGGTCACGATCGCATCCTCGCCGATGACGCGGCTCAGCAGGTGCGCGCGCGGGAACACGCGGCCCGGGTGCGATGCCAGGAAGTGCAGCAACCGCATCTCGGTCGGCGTGAGGTTGATCGGCTGCTCGTCGACGCGCGCCTCGTAGCGACCCAGATCGATCGCCAGCGCACCGCGCACCACCCGTTCGCCGCCGCCGCTGTCCTCGCGCAGCGGGCCGCGCCGCAGCACGACCTTGACGCGCGCCACCAGTTCGCGCGGGCTGAACGGCTTGGCGATGTAGTCGTCGGCGCCGATGCCGAGGCCGAGCACGATGTCGCTCTCCTCGCTCTTCGCGGTGACCATGATGATCGGGATCGAGCGCGTCACCGGGTCCGATTTGACCTGTCGGCAGACCTCGACCCCGTCCATGCCCGGCAGCATCAGGTCGAGGATGACCAGGTCCGGGTTGTCGGTGCGGATGCGGCTCAGACCCTGCTCGCCGTTGCGGCATGCAATGACCTTGTGACCCTCACGCTCGAGGTTGTAGTGGATGACCTCGAGGATGTCGGGCTCGTCTTCAATGACCAGAACTTTGGGCTTCGCCACGGCGAATGATCGTCTCGCTCGGTTTGAGGGGAATAAGGAACCGAGAGGACCCTAGGTAGGGCCTGCGAAGGCATTGTAAAGGCTACCTCAAGCTTCGACGCCCTGCACCAGCGGCTCCGCCGCGAACGAGATCCCGATGCCGTTGTCCTCGGGCAGGATACGCACGTCGCACGGGCAGGCCTGCAGCACCGGTTCGAGCCCCTTCTGGACCTCCGGAATCGCCAGTGGGAACGGCAGGCTGCCCTGCTCCAGTTCGAAGCCGAGGCGGACCACGAAGCGGCCGTCGTCCTCGACCGCGGCGCGCAGCACGGCCGTTCCCGACGAGCCGACCGGCACCGACCAGACCCACTGCCGGACCGCCTCGGCACACACCACGACGAACGCCTCGGCCGGCACCCAGAACTCCGCCGTCGGGTCGCCCTGCAGCTCCAGGCCGAGCCCGCGCTCGCGGCTCGGCACCCGGCCGAGTTCGGCCAGCTGGGCCAACAGGTCGAACGCCAGTCCGGGGGCGCCGGTCCGCTCGCCGAGCAGCGCGCGCACGACCTGCAGGCTGGCGCTGCCGCGCTGCACCGCGCCGAGCACGGCTTCCTGCATGCGCGGGATGTCGGCCGCTTCGAGGTGCAGCACGTGGCCCTGCACCGTCAGCAGCAGGTTGCCGAACTGGTGCACGAGGCCGGGCAGGAAGAACGAAGCCGATTCGGAAGGCAACAAAGCGAAGCACACGGATCCGGGTGACCGGATCCCGAAGGTCCCTTGGGCGCGCTCAGTTGGCCGCCGGAGCATCGCCCCGCTGTCCGACCTCCCCGAGCACGGCGACGACCGGAGCACACGCCCCATCGTCCCGCAACAGTTGTAGTGCGATGGGCGTGCCCGGGTTACTGCAAACAATCCGTTCGTGCAGGTCCTTCGGGTCGACGATCGGGGCGTCGTCGACGCCGACCACGATGTCGCCCTTGCGCAAGCCGGCCTGCGCCGCCGGGTCGCCTTCCTTGACTTCGACGATCACCGCGCCCGGCAGCGGCCGGCCGTGCTCGTCGAGCCCGCGACGCGGCGCGAAGGCGATGCCGAGGTAGCCGCGCCGGACCACGCCTTCGGGATCGTCGCGCATCTTGTCGAGCGCCCACTTCACGGCGCGCACCGGCACCGCGAACGAGATGCCCTGGGCGGCGCTGGCGTGCTGGGTGGCGACGCCGACGACGTGGCCGTGCACGTCGAACACCGGGCATCCGGAGCTGCCCGGATTGATCGCGGCGCTGATCTGCAGGAAGTCCCGGCTGACGCCGAGGTCGTCGTGCTCGAGGTGGCGGCCGACGAAGCTGACCAGGCCCGCGGTGACCGTGCGAGCCAGTCCAAACGGGTTGCCGACCGCGACGATCCAGTCCCCCGCATGCAGGTCGTCGCTGTCGCCGAACTCGAGCACCGGCAGGCCCGGCGGTGGCGACACCAGCCGCAGCAGCGCGAGGTCGGTCGCCGGGTCCTGGCCGATCAGGTCGGCGAACTGGCCGCCGATGCCGGGCAGGTAGACCTCGATGTCCTCGGCGCCGGCGACGACGTGCAGGCTGGTCAGCACCAGGCCCCGTTCGTGGATCACGAAGCCCGAGCCGCTGCGCCGGTCCCGGCGCGGCTCGACGGTCCGCACCGCCGCATCCTCCGGCGATGCCGCCGGCGTCGCCGCCAGCGGCAGCAGCGCGCGCACGCTGACGACCGCGCCGCCGACCCGGTCGACGACGCCGCGGAACGACGGCAGGCGGGCCTCGACCTGCACCGTCGGGCCGGCGTCTCGCCAGAGCTGCTCGCGCGGCTGCGGCGCGGTCCAGGATGAGCCGAACAGGACCCCGGCGCCGACACATGCGGCACCTCCCAGCAGCAGCGCTGCCGTCGTCCTCCAGGAACTCATGCGCAGAGTCTAGCCAAGCCGCGAGGTTCCACCAAGGCACCCCCCGGCTACCATGCCGCCATGAAGGTGCTGTCGCTGTGGCTCCCCCTGCTCCTGGTCGCCGGCCTGTCGGCGCAACGGCCGAACAGCCCGCAGGAAGCGCTGCTGCAGTTCGAGGACGTGCGCAGCGAGCCGGAGCGATTCCGGCACCGCGCGGTCCGGGACCTCGGCCGCTTCGTCGACGCCGGCATCTCGCGCACGCTGGTCGCCGAACTCGAACGGGCGGAGACGATGAGCTACCGCAACACCGTGGTCCGCGCGATCGGTGCCAAGGCGCGGGACGGGGTGCTGCCGGCGCTGGTCGCGCATCTGACCAAGACCGACGCCGCCCGCCTCTGTGGCGCGATCGCCGATGCGATGCGGCGACAAGGCCCCGACGGGGTGCAGCTGCTGGCGCAGCAGCTGGCCAGCCATCGCAACCACAAGCAGCGCCGCGAGGCCATCTGCTACGCGCTCGGCAAGGTCGAGAACGGTGACGAGGCCAGGGACCTGCTGCTCGACGAGATCCGTCGCAGCGGCGGCGAAGCGCGGCTGGCACCGCTGCGCGGCCTGGCGGCGCGGCACGGCGACGCGGCCGTCGACGCCGTGCGGGTGCAGCTCGCGGGCGACAAGCACAAGGTGCTGGCCGGTACCGCTCTCGGCCAGTTGGCGCGGCACGGCCACGACCAGGCGCCGCGGCTCGCCGAGCAGTTCGCCCGCGGCATCGCCGACGATGCTTCGGGCGACCTGCACGCCGCAGTGGCGCTCGGTCTGCTGGTCGGCCCGAGCGTCGACACCCGCAAGCTGCTGTGGCGCTCGGTCGCGCGCGCCGACGCGCCGTTCGGCGACGACGCGCTGCCGCGCTGGCGCCGCGCGCTCGGCGAGGCCGGCGCCGCGGCGATGCTGTTCGACGGCGCCATCGACCACAAGCAGGCCGCGGTGCGGGCCGCGGCGGCCCGGGCGCTCGGGTTCACGCCCGCGGCTGGTCGCGCCGAGGTCTACCCGATGCTGCAGGCGCTGCTGGTCGACCGCGACGCCGGCGTCGTATCGGCGGCCTGCGCGGCGGTGCTGCAGCTCGCCGACGAACGCGCCGACCGCGCGCTGGCGGCTGCCTGGCAGCAAGGGGCACCGGCCCTGCAGGCGCTGCGGACCGCGGCGCTGGCCGAGCGCACCCCGGATGATCCGGGTCGGTTCGTGGACTTTGCCAGGACGGCCAAGGGCGAAGCGGCTGCCGCGAGCCTGCGGTTGCTGGCGCGGCGGTTCGAGGCTCCGGCGGCGGCCGGCGAGGTCGCCCGCAAGCGGCTCGGCGATCGCGACTGGCAGGTGCGGGTGGCGGCGATCGAGTTGCTGCGCGCCGAGCGCAACGCGGCGAGCGTGCCGCTGCTGATCGAGCGCCTCAAGAAGGATCGGTCGCGCGTGCGCGCCGACCTGCTGGCGGCCTTGCAGGACCTGACCGGCGCGCGCTTCGAAGAACACAAGCAGTGGCGCGCCTGGTGGGCCGCGGAGCAGGCGAGCTTCGCGGTGCGCCCCCCTGCCGAACCACGCAAGGCCGGCAAGCCCGACGCGACGGCGACGACCTACTGGGACATCCCGGTGACCAGCGATCGCGTCACGTTCGTCGTCGACACCTCGGGCAGCATGCTGCAGCCGTTCGGCACCGGTAACGCGCTGCGCATCGACGAGGCCAGGCGGCAGCTGACGCAGGTGTTCGATCGCCTGCCCAAGGGGGCCAAGGTCGACGTGATCGCGTTCGCCGCCGATGCCACCGCGATGTTCGGCAAGCTGACCGCGCTCGGCCGCAGCAAGCGCAAGGCTGCGGACGGGTTCGTCGCAGCGCTGGTCGCCAAGGGCCCCACCGACGTGCACGAGGCGCTGCGGCTGGCGTTCGCGTCCGACGACGTCGATACGATCTTCCTGCTGACCGACGGGCGGCCGAGCGTCGGCGCGATCGTCGACTTCGATCGGCTGGCGCGCGAGGTCGCGCGCTGGAACGTCGGCCGGGGTGTGCGCATCCACACCATCGCGATCGGCGGCAAGAGCGACCTGCTCGAGCGGCTGGCGCGCGACTCGGGCGGCGAGCACGCGGTCGCTCGCTGACGCCGCCAGCCGTAAGCTCTCGGCCATGACCGCCGAGCGACCCTACGACCAACTCCTGGCGCACCTCCGCGAGGCCTCGCTGCTGGCCTCGACCTCGGCGCTGCTCGCGTGGGACCAGGAGACCTTCATGCCGGCGGGCGCCGGCGAACGTCGCGCCGAGCAGATGGCGCTGCTGGCGCGGCTCTCGCACGAGCGCGGCACCGACCCGCGCATCGCCGAGTGGATCGCCGCCAGCGACGGCACCGACGACGAAGCGGAGCGGGCCTGCCTGCGCGAGTGGCAGCGCGACCACCACCGCGCGACCCGGCTGCCGTCGACGCTGGTCGCCGAACTCGCGTCGACCGAGAGCCGGGCGCAGCAGGCCTGGGCCGAGGCGCGCGCGGCGTCGGACTTCGCCGGCTTCCGGCCGTGGCTGGAGCGGATCGTCGCGCTGCAGCGGCAGAAGGCCGACTGCCTGCAGCGCGACGGCCAGACCCGCTGGGATGCGTTGGCCGACCTCTACGAGCCGGGCATGCGCGCTGCCGATCTGCGCGCGCTGTTCGGCCCGCTGCGCGAACGGCTGGTGGCGCTGCGGCAACGCCTCGACGCCGGCACCGCGCCGGACGTGACGTTCCGCGATCGCCGCATCGACCAGGCCCGCCAGGAGGCGTTCGTGCGCGCGGTAGTCACCCGCATGGGCTTCGACTTCGAGCGCGGCCGCATCGATCGCAGCACCCACCCGTTCTGCATCGGCACCGGCGGCGACGTCCGGTTGACGACGCGCTTCCACGACGACAACGTGCTCGACGCACTCGGCTCGACGATGCACGAGGGCGGCCACGGCCTCTACGAACAGGGGCTGCTGCGCGAGCCCTACGGCACGCCGCTGGCAGAGGCCGCGTCGCTCGGCATCCACGAGAGCCAGTCGCGGCTGTGGGAGAACCACGTCGGTCGCAGCGAGGCGTTCTGGCGCTGGTGCTGGCCGGTCGCGCAACAGCACCTCGGCGATGCGTGCGATGGCCAGACCCGAGACTCGGTCTACCGGCTGAGCAACCTGGTCGCGCCGAGCCTGATCCGGGTCGAGGCCGACGAGGCGACCTACGACCTGCACGTGATGGTGCGGTTCGAACTGGAGACCGACCTGATCGACGGCGCGATCGAGGTCGCCGACGTGCCGGCCCGCTGGAACCAGCTGTATGCCGACTACCTGGGCGTCGACGTGCCCGACGACGCGCGCGGCTGCCTGCAGGACGTGCACTGGTCGTGCGGCCTGTTCGGCTACTTCCCGACCTACACGCTCGGCAACCTGTATGCGGCGCAGTTCGCGGCGGCCGCAGCGTCGGCGCTCGGCGACCTGGACGCGTTGCTCGGCCGCGGCGAGTTCACGCCGCTGTGCGAGTGGCTGCACGAACACGTGCACCGTCACGGGCGCCGCTACTCCCCCGCCGAGCTGTGCGAACGCGCGACCGGTCGCCCCTTGAGCAGCGAGCCGTTCCTCGCCTACCTCGAACAGAAGCTCACCGACGCCTACCGACTCTGATGCGCACCGCCCTCGCCACGTTGCTGCTGTCCGTCGCCGCCGTCCCGGCCCAGCAGCGCATCTCCCTCGACGGCACCTGGCAGGTCCGCGACGAGGCCGCGCAGGACTGGCGCGCGGTGCACGTGCCCGGTGCGTTCGAGGCGGTGCTGGGTGACGACTTCGACGGTCGCGCCCGCTACCGGCGCACGCTGCCGCTGCCCGAGCGGCGCACGCCGCGCACGTTCGTCGAGTTCGACGCGGTCGCGACCTACGCCGAGGTGCTCGTCAACGGCCACCGCGTCCACGACCACCTCGGCGGCTGGACGCCGTTCCGCGCCGAGCTGACGCGGCACCTGAAGTGGGACGGCAGCGACACCCTCGAGGTGCTCGTCGACGAACGCGTCGGCCACAACACGCAGGGCTTCCTGCCGATCATCCAGCCGCACTTCGGCGGCATCTGGCAGTCGGTGACGCTGTGCTGTGGCGACCGGCCACAGCTCGACCGGCACGACCTGTTCTGCTACGCGCGCCTGCTCGATGACGGCAACGGCGAACTGACCGTGCGCGCGTCGATCGTGCCCGGCGATCGCAACCGGCGTGGCGACGCGCTGCACGTGCAGCTGCGCGACGGCGACCGGGTCGTGCTCGACGAACGCCGCGGCTTCGGCGGCTTCGCCGAGCCCTGGCGCGTGCCGCAGGTGCGGCGCTGGCGACCCGGCGCGCCGGAGCTCTACACGCTGCGCGTCGCGCTGCTCGAGCGCGGCAAGGAGGTCGACGTTGTCGAACGGCGCGTCGGGTTCCGCTCGCTGCGTACCGACGGCACGCGCGTGCTGTGGAACGGCCAGCCGTTCCAGATGCGCGGGGTGCTGCACTGGGGCTACTCGCCGCCGAGCCTGGCACCACCGAGCGATCCAATGCACTGGCGGCCGCAGCTCGAATACTTCGCGAGCCTTGGCTTCAACACGGTCAAGTGCTGCCTGTGGATCCCGCCGCGCGGCTTCTACGAGCTGTGCGACGAGCTCGGCCTCGCCGTGTGGCAGGAGTACCCGACCTGGCATCCCACGATGGACCAGGCGCACAAGCAGGAGCTGCTGCGCGAATACCGCGAGTTCTTCCGGCTCGACAAGAGCCACGCGTCGGTCGGGTTCCGCAGCATCACCTGTGAGACCGGCCAGGGCGCGGACCTGGACGTCGTGCGCACGCTCTACGACGCCTGCAAGAGCAGCGTGCCGGACACGCTGGTCGTCGACGACAGCTCGTGGATCGGCTGGCAGCGCGTCACCGACTTCTGGGACGAGCACCCGTACGGCAACAACTCGTGGTTCCCTGGTCGTCTGCAGGACTTCTTGAAGCACATCGACGAGAAGGGCGCGAAGCCGCTGCTGCTCGGCGAGTGCCTGGCGGCGGACACCTGGGTCGATCGGGACGCTTGGCTCACGACCCACGGCACGCAGGACCTGTGGTGGCGGCCGTGGTGCTGGGATGCGCAGGCAGAGGCGGAGCAGTGGCTGGCCGCATCGTTCGGCAGCGACCTGCTGCGGCAGCTCGAGCCGACCGCACGGGCGTTCGGCCTGCGCAACCGCCAGTTCCAGATCGAACAGCTGCGCCTGAAGATTCCGGACGCGGGCTACGTCGTGTCGGTCGCGCGCGACTTCACCAAGGCGCGCATGGGGCTGATCGACGACCTCGACCGGCCCAAGTACGACGCCGACGCGTGGCGCTGGCACCGCGACACGATGATCTGCCTGGACCTGCCGTGCCAGGCACGTTCCCGGACCGAGATGGACCGCGAGGTGCGCGTGCGGGTCAGCCACTTCGGTGCCGAGCCGCTGCGTGGCGCGCTGACCTTGTCGTGCGAAGAACTCGGCGTGCGCACCGAGGTGCCGCTGCAGGTGGCTGCCGGTGGCTGCAGCGAGGTCGTGACGCTGGCGCTGCCGGCGCCGCGCGTCCGTCCACGTCGGGTCCTGGTGCGGGCCGAACTGGCCGGCTCCCACCCGGCCCGCAACGCGTGGCCGCTGTGGAACGTGCCCGCAGCGAGCCAGCCGTTGCGCAGCGAGGTGCTGGTCACGGACACGCTGACCCCGGAGCGCATCGACGCGATGCTCGCCGGCCAGCGAGTGCTGCTGCTGTGTGGCGACCGGAAGGGCACGCTGCGCAACGACAAGCTGTGGTTCTTGAAGGGCGCGCCGTTCGCGCCGCCCCATCCGATCCACCAGCGGCTGCCCACGCAGCTGCTGCTCGACACGATCGCGTTCGACCTCGAGTCCGAACGCGTGATCCCGCTCGCCGGGCTGCGCGACCAGGTCGACCCGATCCTGGCGTTCTGGGACACGCACGACGTGCGCGACGTGAAGTTCCACCTGCACGCGTTCGACACGCGGGTCGGCGAGGGCCGCCTGCTGGCGACTTCGATGAACCTCGACGGCCCGCGGCACAGCCTGCCGTTCTGGGTGCGCCAGCAGCTCGTCGCGCACCTGGCCGACGGCCCAGCACCCGAGCGCGCGCTGCGCGACGAGACCATCGAGGCGCTGCGGGCGAAGCTGGTCGAGCGCACCATCGACCTGCCGATCTGGCGCTTCTGCACCGACCCGCAGGACCAGGGTCGCAACGCGCGCTGGTTCGATCCGGCGCACGAGGTCGACGGCGACGGTTGGCGGGATCTGAAGGCCGGCTCGCACTGGGAGAACCAGGCCGACGACCTGCGGCACTACACCGGCGTCGCGTGGTACCGCATCGACGTCGACGTGCCTGCCGACTGGCGGGGCCTCGACGCACGCGCGGTGTTCGACGGGGTCGACGACAGCTTCCACTGCTGGCTCAACGGCGAACTGGTCGGCACGTTCGGCGACGAGGCGAGCCGCACCACGATCTGGCTCGAACAGCAGGTCTGCGAACTGGGACGCAAGCTTCGGCCGGGGCAGCGCAACACCCTGGTCCTGCGGGTCGTCGACCACGCCGGCGCCGGTGGCCTGTGGAAGCCGGCGCGCCTGACCACGGGGCCGGTCGGGACCGCGGGCGACCTGCTGCGCTGAATCGGCCCCTTGCGCCGGACGGCACGCGATCCCACACGCGTTGGTCGCGCCAACCTGTTATCCTGCTCCCCCCATGAACGTCACCAGCATCCAGCCCACCCCGAATCCGAACGCGTTCAAGTTCCTGATGGACAAGCCGATGGCCAAGCCCGGCCAGACGCAGGCCTACGCGAAGCCGGAGCAGGCCAAGGACGACGTGCTGGCGCAGAGCATGTTTGCGGTGCCGGGCGTCGAGACGCTGTTCTTCTGCGATAACTTCGTGACCGTCAGCATGACCGGGGAGGCCGACTGGCGCGCGGTGGCCGGGCAGATCTCGAAGCTGCTCGAGAGCCACGAGGCGCCCGAGATTGGCGAGGCCGACGTCGCGCCGAAGGACTCGGACGATCCGCTGGCGTCGATCCCGAAGGGCGGCGATCCGGAGATGCTGTCGAAGATCAACGCGCTGCTCGACGACCGGGTGCGCCCGGCGCTGGCCGGCGACGGCGGTGGCCTGCAGGTGATGGGGCTCGAGGGCAAGACGCTCTACATCCGCTACGAAGGCGCGTGCGGCAGCTGCCCGAGCTCGACGTCGGGCACGTTGATGGCGATCCAGAACCTGCTGCAGAGCGAAGTCGACGAGGACCTCGTCGTCACGATGAGCTAGGTCGATGGCCCCCGCCGCGCCAACCCCGTGCCCGTGGTGCGGCTCGATGCGCGGCGTCGTGCACGTTCATGGCCACGCGCAGTGCGTGACCTGCGGCACCAACGTCGACCCGTGCTGCAGCGGCGACACCGGCAACGACGCCGCGACCCGCACGACGACCGACGAGCAGGTGCACGTCGCACCCGAGCTGTTTCCGCTGGTGTTCGACGGCCTGGGCGGACGCGCGATCACGGTGACCACCGATGCGCTGCTGTTCGCGCTGTGCAACCGGCTGGGCAGTGATCTGGCCGAAGCGCGCATGGTGCTCGAGGCGGCCGAACGGGTCGGCGTCGTCGAGACGGCCAGGCCGGGCCAGCACCGCCTGCGCGAACTGCCGCCGCCGAACGTCGATCGTCGCGGTTGATTGCAGCGCGCGCCGCCCCTAGGCTCCGCGCACCACGAGCCGGAGTGGCGGAATCGGCAGACGCACAGCTTTCAAAAAGCTGCGAGGCAACTCGTGCGGGTTCAAGTCCCGCCTCCGGCACCATTCGTTGCGCCCGGTCCGAGAGATTGGCGGTCCGAGAGATTGGCGATCCAAGAATGGGTTCCGGGACGAATCTCACGGATCGAGCCCCCTCCCCTCCCGCGACCCGACCAGACCGTGGCAGGCGGCCGTCGAGAAGACCCGCCCCCCGAACTGGACCTGCGAACCGGTGCGGTTGACAGGATGCGTTCGGGGCGGGACAAGGGTTGGGCCTGCCCTGCCACCATGCGGCATCCCATGAACCGAATCCTGTTCGCCGTCGGCGCCACCGTTCTCGGCGGCTTGCTCGTTGCCCAGTCTCCCGGCCCGCAGCTGCAGCTGCGCTTCGAGGTGTTCGATCCGCTCGAGGCGACGCCGGCGGTGCCGGCAAGCCTGCAGGCGAACGCGACCGCGCAGCTCGGGATCGTGCAGTTCGCCGGCACCCCGACGCAGGCGGATCGCGAACGGCTGGCCGAGGCCGGCCTGCGGCCGCTGTGGTACCTGCCCGACGACGCCTACGTCGTGTGCGGGCCGGCCGACGCGCGCCGCGGTCTGCGCAACCGCGCGGGCGTTCGCTGGGTCGGGCCGTTCCATCCGGCCTACAAGCTCGCGGCCGAGCTGCGGCCGGACCTGGTCGGCGACCGCACGCAGGGCGAACGCTACGTCGTCGTGATGGCCGATCCGAAGCACGACGAGAACGGGCTGGTGCAGCGCATCGAACGGCTCGGGGGCAGCATCTGGCGCTACGCCGCCGGCAACCTGCTGCTCGAGGTCGACCTGACGCCGCCGCAGTTGCAGCAGGTGCTCGCCGACGACGCGGTGCTGTGGGTCGAGCGTGCGCAGCCGATCGAGCACGACATGGACAACGCCCGCATCCAGGGCGGCGCCGACTACCTCGAGGCGCAGGGCGGCACCGCCGGTGGCTTCACCGGCAAGGGCGTGCGCGGCCACATCATGGAGGGCATCTTCCCCAACCACCCCGAGTATGCAGCCAACAGCTGGCGGGTGGTGCCGGCGTCGGTGTTCAGCGGCCAGGCGACCAACCACGGCCAGTCGACCTTCGGGATCGTGTTCGCCAACGGCGTCGACCCGATGGCGCGCGGCATGTGCCCGGACGGCCAGGGCTTCTTCACCGACTACAGCTGGCTGATCAGCACGCCGGCGATGCAGACCGGCAACAACAGCCGCTACGGCGTCGTGCGCGAGATCACCGACCCGGCGCAGCCGTGGCAGTGCATGTTCCAGACGGCGTCGTGGGGCTACCCGCGCACGCTGTTCTACGACGCGCGTTCGGCGGAGATGGACTGGATCATCGCCGAGTTCGACCTGCCGATCTTCCAGAGCCAGTCGAACTCCGGCAACCAGATGTCGCGGCCGCAGGCGTGGGCGAAGAACATCGTCTCGGGCGGCGCGATCTTCCACAACGACACCGCGACGCCGGCCGACGACAGCGCCAGCGGCACCAGCACCGGGCCCGCGACCGACGGGCGCATCAAGCCGGACCTGTGCGGCTACTACGACAGCATCTACACGACCTCGGGAGCGAGCGGCTACACGTCGGGATTCGGTGGCACCTCGGGCGCGACGCCGATGATCGCAGGACACGCGGCGATGATGCTCGAGCTGTTCACCGACGGCGCGTTCGGCCTCGAGCTGCAGCCCGGAGACGACTGGACCAACCGGTTCGCCCGCCGGCCGCACTTCAGCACCACCAAGGCGCTGCTGATCAACACCGCGCGCCAGTATCCGCACGCGCAGGTCGGCGGCCGCTACCGCCAGGGCTGGGGCTTCCCGTCGCTCGAGGACCTGTGGGACCTGCGCGAGCAGATGCTCGTGCTGGACGAACAGGACGTGCTGCAGCAGGGGCAGCAGCGCGTCTACACGGTGTTCGTCAAGCCGGGCACGCCGCAGCTGCGCGCGACGATGACGTTCGCCGATCCGGCCGGCAACCCGGCGGCGGTGCTGCACCGCGTCAACGACCTCGACCTCGAGGTGACGGCGCCCGACGGCACCGTCTACCACGGCAACGTCGGTCTGGTCAGCGACGTGTTCTCGTCGCCGGGCGGCGCCCCCAACGACCACGACACGGTCGAGAACTGCTTCGTGCAGAACCCGATGCAGGGCCTGTGGACCGTGCGCGTGTCGGCCCCCGAGATCGTCGTCGACCAGCACGTCGAGACGGCGGCCACCGACGCGGACTTCGCGCTGGTGGTGAGCGGCATCGGTGCCGGCCGCGACGCGACGGGCGCGGTGCTCGACGTGGTCTCCAGCGCGCCGGGCAGCATGGTCACGACGCTGAGCAACCTGCCCGCCGGCGTCGCCGAGGGCTACGTGCTCTACACGCTGGCGACCGCGCGCGATCGCGGCATGGGCAACTTCCTCGGCCTCGAGGTCGACGACCTGTCGCTGCTGAGCGTCACCACGCCGGCGAGCGCCGGCCACCCGCTGCACTTCACCGGCAACGCCGGCGCCACGCAGTTCCCCAACGCGCCGTTCGTGTGGCCGGCGCTGGTGCCGACGCTGCTGCAGGGCCAGCAGCTCGACGCGGTCGCGGTGTTCGTCGACGCCAACGGCGCCTTCTTCGCGGCGTCGAACGTCGCACGCGTGACGGTGCAGTAGCGGTGCTGGCCGAGATCGCCACGAAACGCGTGCTTGCACCGCGTGGCGAGATCGGCTAAGCAACTCCGCGTCCCCAGCGGGGAAGTCCGGTGCGATGCCGGCGCTGTCCCGCAGCTGTGACCGAGGACGAACGTGACCACGAACCACTGGCTCGCCGCGAACGGCGGGTCGGGAAGGGGGTCACCAGTAGGACGATCCGGAAGCCAGAAGACCTGCTGAGGACCAGCGCCGAGAGGGCGCTGCCGCAATCGCTTCGCGCGGCGCGAGTGACGCCGCTAGATCCATGAACCGTTCCTCGATCGAGGTCCGTACCCAGCGTGGGTTCGGCACCTTCCTGGCCACCGCCACCGGCGCCGTGGCCCTTTGCGCGGCACTGCCCGCGCAGTTCTTCGCCGACACCGTCGTCGCCCACCAGTCCAACGCCCAGGCCGGCGGCGGCATCTTCCAGCCCGGCAACGCGCTCGGTGCGCCCGCGGGCGGCAGCGACGTGCACAGCCTCGGCATCCAGGGCTCGCTGACGCTCGGCTTCAGCAACGCGATCACCAACGGCCCCGGCGCCGACCTGATCGTGCACGAGAACCCGTTCCGTTCGACCAGCAACCTTGGGAACACGTTCGCGGAGGTCTGCTTCGTCGAGGTCAGCACCGATGGCGTGCACTTCGCGCGCTTCCCGTCGCGCTACTACGGCCCGATGCAGAGCCCGGGACCGTTCTCGTTCGTGCCGGTCGGCAGCTACTCGGGCCTCGCCGGCGTCACGCCGTCGTTCGTCAACGACCCGACGGTCGATCCGCGCGACCTGGTCGAGGCCGGCGGCGACGCATTCGACCTCAACGACCTTGCCAGCGACCCGTTGGTCGTGCAGGGACTGGTCGTGCTCGACCTGATCCACCAGGTCCGGCTGGTCGACGTGCTCGACGGCATCGACGTCGATTCGACCGGCACGCCGATCCAGGACCCCGGCAGCGGCAGCGCCGACATCGACGCGGTCACCGCGATCCACCAGATCCAGACGCTGACGCTCGACAACCCGACCGTCGACCTGCAGATCCAGAACGACGGCACGATGACGCTGCGCATCGAGGACCCCAACGGTCGCGGCGATCTCGACCCGCTGAGCCTGCGCGCGGCGCTGTTCGGCCTGCCGGTCGATGCCGGCGGCCTGCTGGCGACGTTCACGCTGCAGAGCGTCGACGCGACCGGCTACACGCTGGTGCAGCCGGTGCCGCTGCCGCAGTCGATGCGGTTCTCGCTGGCGTTTTCGATCCGTGACCTCGCCGGCCACCACAGCGGTTCGACCAGGACGCGGCCGACGCCCTGATGGCTCTGCCTCGCGATCCGTGCAACCCGGAGCGTCGCCGCCGCGACCCGGCCGAACGTCCACCGCCGCCGCCTTTGGGCGGGCGGCTGGTGATGTCGTGGAGCGGCGGCAAGGACAGCGCGATGGCGCTGCACGACCTGCAGCGCGACCACGACTACGAAGTGGTCGGGCTGATGACCACGCTCAGCGCCGAACACGACCGCGTCAGCCACCACGGCGTGCGCGAGTCGCTGCTCGACGACCAGGCGCGCGCCATCGGCCTGCCGCTGCACAAGCTGCGCTGGCGCCAGCCCGACGGCGTCGACGAGGCGGCGGCGATGGCGTCGTTCGAGCTTGCGATGGAGCAACTGCTGCAGGAGCTGCGTGCCGACGGCGTGCACCACGTCGGCTTCGGCGACATCTTCCTCGAGCGCACGCGGCGCTACCGCGAAGAACGGTTGGCCGACGTCGGCATGCGCCCGGTGTTCCCGCTGTGGTCGTGCGACACCGAAGCGCTGCTGCACCGCTTCACCGACGACGGCTACGAGGCCGTCGTCACCTGTGCCGAGCCGGTCGCGGCGGCGCTCAACGGCGTCGACCTGTCGAGCCGGCTGCTCGCCGATGGATGGCCCGCCGGCGTCGATCCGTGCGGCGAGCACGGCGAGTTCCATTCGTTCGTGCACCAGGGCCCCGTGTTCCGACGCCCGGTGCCGTTCGTGCGCGGCACGCGCGTGGTGCGCGACGGCCGCCACTACACCGACCTGATCCCCATTCCCCACCTGACTCCATGACCCCCACCCTTCCCGATCGACGCGCCCGGCTGGTCGCCACCGCGCTGGTCTGCGCCGCCGCCTGGTCGCGGCTGGTGCCGCACTGGCCCAACTTCACCGCCGTGCCGGCGATGGCACTGTTCGGCGCGGTCGCGCTCGGCCGTCGCTTGGAGGCGTTCGCGCTGCCGCTGCTCGCGATGCTGGTCAGCGACCTCGCGCTGGCGGCGTTCGTCTACGGCACCGACGCGTTCGTGATGATGCCCGCCGTCTATGCCGCGATCGCGGCAACGGTCTGGATCGGCTGCCTCGCCGGGCGCCGGCCATGGTCGCTCTTGCTGGCCGGCGTCGGCGCCACCGCGACGTTCTTCGTGACCGTCAACTGCTACGTCTGGCTGGTCTCGGATCTCTACCCGGCGACCGCCGCCGGCCTGCTCGCGTGCTACCTCGCAGCGCTGCCCTACGCCGGCAACATGCTGCTCGGAACGCTCGTCTACGGCGGCGCCCTGCTGGCCATCTGGCAGCTGGCCCGCTCGCCTTCCTCCGCCCAGCCGAACGCCACGTGAACGACCCGATCTGGGCCGCTTCGTGGAGCGGTGGCAAGGACTCGTGCCTGGCGCTGCAGCTGGCGATCGAGTCGGGAGGCGAACCGTACGCGCTGCTGACGGTGCTCGACGAACACGGCGAGCGCTCGCGCTCGCACGGTCTCCGGCCCGAGGTCCTGCACGCCCAGGCCCGCGCCTGTGGGCTGCCGATGCGCGAGGCGTGGGCGTCGTGGCAGACCTACGAGGAGGCGTTCGTCGCGGCGCTGCGGGCGTTGCGCGACGAGGGCGTGACCGACTGCGTGTTCGGCGACATCGACCTCGAGGACCACCGCATCTGGGAGCAGCGCGTCTGCGAACGGGCCGGGCTGCGCGCGTCGCTGCCGCTGTGGCAGCGCGACCGCCGCGAGGTGCTCGACGAACACTGGCGCCGCGGCTTCCGCTGCCACGTCGTCGCCGTCGATGCCCGCAAGCTCGACCGCGACGTGCTCGGCGCCGAGCTGACGCCGGAGCTTGCCAGCCGCTTCGAACGCGACGGCGTCGACGCCTGCGGCGAGAACGGCGAGTTCCACACCGTCGCCGTCGACGGCCCGCTGTTCCAGCGACCGCTCGAGCTCGCGTTCGGCGAGGTCGTCGAACGCAGCGGCTACCTGGCGATCGACGCGCGACCGCGCGGCTAGCTCAGCGCTGCGGCGACAGCAGGCGCGCCACCGTCTGCTCGCGCAGCAGCTGGGCCTTCGCCTGTTCGCCGAGCAGGTCGAGCACCTCGGCCAGCACCGCGCACACGGTCGGCGTCGGGCCGAGCGCGTCGGCAGCCACGCGGGCGGCGCGCTCGGCGCGGGCGTGTTCGCCGGCGCGCGCCAGCTCGCGCGCGACCAGCAGCAGCGCGCCCTGCATCGGGCAGCTCGCCAGCAGTTCGCGCGGCTCGACCGCGCCCGGGTGTTCGCCGAGCAGCTCGGCGATGCGGTCCAGTCCGATCGGCGAACGGGTCGCTCCGTAGACCTGCACCGCCTTGCGGTGCTCGCCGAGCGCTCGGTGCACGTCGCCGAGCAGCAGGCTGCCGGACGGCCCGTCGGGGTCGGCCTTTTGCAGCCGCTTGCCGAGCCTGCGGGCGCGGTCGTGGTCGCCGGCAGCGAGCGCGCGTTCGCCGGCGGCGACCAGCATGTCGACGAACCGCTGGCGCTCGCCGGTCGCGCTGGCCGGCGGCGCGTGCTTGACGACCTTGTCCTGCCATTCGACCGCTTCGTCGAGCGCGCCTTCGGCCTCACACAGCTCGCGCAGCACGCGCAGCATCGCGACGTCGCCCCCGAACCGCTGCACCGCGGCCTCCGCTTCGCGGCGCAGCGTGGCGGGCAGCACCTGGCCCTGGCGGCGTAGCGCCTCGAGGCGCAGCTGCAGCAGCGTGCGCTGCAGTTCCTTGGGCAGGCCCGGCTCGACGACGCGCGTCAGCCAGCCCATCGCCTCGTCGACGTGTCCGTCGGCCAGGGCCAGCCGCGCCAGCTTGAGGTTGGCGTCCTGGACCACGTGCGGGTAGCGCTCCGGCAGCGGTCCGCGGTAGCGAGCGACCTTGCGGAAGCGTTCGCGGCTGGCGCGTCGATCGAGGCCGACCAGCGCGGCGGTCGCGTGCAGGTGCCGGCCGAGCGTCGCCTCGGCGCGCATGTCGCGCACGCGCTGCTTGAGCAGCCAGAACAGCACCATGCCGAGCACCGCGAACGTGACCAGCAGCAGCAGGATCCGCCCGACGGTGGTCTCGAGCATCGGCTCGAGCACCCGCACGAACAGGTCGACCAGCTTGAGCACGACGTCGAGCGCCGGCCCGAACAGCGCCAACAGCAGCACGAACGGCAGCGCGTAGACCAGCACGCGCAGCCACGGGTTCTTCGGCAGCAGCGCCTTGATCGGCGCCAGCAGGCCCTTGCGCATCACGTCGCCGACCCTACCCATCGACGCCTCCCGCACCGTGCAGCGCGCGCTCGAGGTGCAGCCGCAGGTTGTCGTCCTTCTCGCGTTTGAGCAGCGTCTTCAACGCGCGCGTCGCCGGCCGCGTCGCCAGTTCGCCGAGCGCGCGCGCGATCTGCACGCGGCGGTTGTTGTGGCGGCGCAGCAGGCCGGCGCTGACCTTCTCGAGCCAGCCCGAACGTTCGTAGGCGCCGAGCATCGCGTCGACCGCGTCGTCGCCGATGATCACCAGCAGTTCGCGCAGCCGGTCGTCGAACATGGTCGGCTCGGGGCCGAAGCCGTCGGTGATGTGGCCGGCCGCCGCGCCGCCGCCGCGCACCAGCACGCGCGCCAGCCGTTTGCAGGCGTCCTCGGAGGCCTCGGGGCTGGCGTAGGCCGCGAGCACGTGCTCGAGCACCCGTTCGCCGAGTTCTTCGAGCACGCGCATCGAGGTCGCTGCCAGGCGGTCGTCGGCGACCCCGGCGATCAGGCTGGTGGTCAGCTGGCGGCTGGCGCCGCGACGCAGCATCACCGCGATCAGCACCTCGGGATCCTCGGCGTCGGGCACCGCTGCCAGCAGCGCCTCGTCGCGGTAGAAGGTCGGCTCCAGCAGCAGCGACTCGACCAGGAAGTGGCCGCGCGGGATCGACGCCAGGAACGCCTGCAGCACGTCGCGCGCGGCGTTGTTGAGCCGGTGCAGGATCTCCATCGGCGGGAACCGTTCGAGCACCGACTGGAACGCCTCGACGTCGCCGAGGCCGAGGAAGTAGTCGATCAGGATCCGCCGGTGGTCCGGGCGCGTCGACGTGAACAGTTGCTGCACGTGCGGCAACGCCTCGCGGTCGAACCGCTGCACCACCTTGCCGACGATCGCCGCCGGCCCCTCGCCGACGCCCCAGATGCGCGCCTGGCCGAGCGCGTCGCTGGCGGCGAACAGCGCCGGCGCGATCTGCGGCCCCATCGCGTGCAGCGCGTCGATGGCCTGTTCCTGCACCCGGCCGCTGTTCTTCCACGCCGTGCGCAGCAGTTCGTGCACGGCCGCCTCGCCGACGGCGACCAGTTCGCCGGCGACGCTCTGGTCGCCGTCGACGAACCGCCGCACCAGCCGGCGCACGTGGGCTTCGTTGACGTCGATGCGGTCCATCGCCTCGGTCGCCGATTCGATCCCCGCGACCAGCGCGGGTTCGACCAGGTCGCCGGGCGCCGCGATGCCGCAGCGCGGGCACTGCACGACCTCGCGCAGAAGCGGCGCCTCGCAGGCGCGGCAGCGCCAGCGCGCCGGCTCGAGCAGGCCCTCGAACGTCGCCATCGGCAGCCGTTCGACGGTCTCGGCGGGCAGCTGCGCACTCGTCACCGCGAGCGCGCGTTCGGCCGTCGGTGCGGCGAGCCGCCGGGCGAGCTCGGCGGCGCCGTGTTCGTCGGCGTCGAGGCGTGCGCGCAGCAGCGGCAGCCGCTGCTGGCCCTCGTCGAGCGCCTGCGCCTCGCGCAGCGCGGCCCGCGCGGCCTTGGCGTCGCCGTCGCGCCACGCGCGCGTGCCGAGCTCGGCGAACGTGCGGGCGAGGTCCAGCTGGGCGCGCTGGCGTTCGCCGCTGTCGCGCAGCAGCAGGATGCGCTTGCGGCCGGCGCGGGCGGCGGCCCGGTGGTCGCCCTGCTGCAACCGCGCCCGATACAGGAAGTCCCAGCCCGGCCCGTGCTGCGGCATGCGCGCCATCGCCTGCTCGGCGACGTCGGCGGCCTCGCACGGCATGCCGGCCGCCAGCAGGCTCTGGGCCAGCAGCAGGTCGTTCTCGCCGCTGTCGACCGCGAACGCCTTCTGCAGGTAGAGGTGCTGCTGGTGCGCCTGCTCGGCCTGGCCGAGGTCGCCGAGCACCTTGCCGAGCATCAACCGCGCGAAGTGGTTCTCCGGGTCCTTCTCGAGCACGCGCCGCAGCCGCTTCTCGGCGCCGGCGAGGTCGCCCTGCAGCGCCTGCTCGACGCCGAGCAGGTAGTCGGCGAGCGCCTCGCGGGCGCGCGCATTGCGCACCAGCGCCGCCAGCCGCCACCAGACGAACACCACCGCGGCCACCAGCGCGACCGCCAGCACCACCTCGAGCACGCCCGGCTCGCTGACGAACGCGACCAGCCGCTGCCAGAGCGTCGGCGCTTCGGCGACGGTCGCGGGTTCGTCCTGCAGGTCGGCGGCGGCAATCATGGACGGCTCGGGTTCAGGCCTCCACGGCGGCGCTGGCGTCGCCGTCGAGGTCGCGCGGCGCGTCGGCGTCGGGCGCCTGGTGCCGCGCCAGTCCCAGCTCCAGCAGCCGGTCGAGCAACCGCGGGAAGTCGAGGCCGGCTGCCGCTGCCGCGCGCGGCAGCAGGCTGTTGCTGGTCAGGCCGGGAATCGTGTTGGTCTCGAGCACCACGGGGCCGGTATCGGTGACGATCATGTCCGTACGCGACATGCCGTCGCAGACCAGCAGCCGGTGGCAGCGGAGCGCGAGCTGCTGCACCTGCTCGATCTGCGACGGACTCAGGCCGCGCGGCGGGACGATCTCTTCGGTCGCGCCGGGCCGGTACTTCGCATCGTGCGTGAACCAATCGTCGTCGACCGGGTAGATGCCCACCGGCGGCAGCGCCTCGTGCCGGTCGCCACAGTTGCCCAGTACCGGAACGGTGATCTCCTCCCCGCGCACGGCCCGTTCGGCGAACCAGCGGCGGAAGCGGCGGCCGTAGCCGTCGAAGAACTGCTGCAGGTCGGCCTCGCAGGTGATCCGGCTGACCCCGACGGTGCTCCCGGACACGTCGACCTTGGCGAACGCCGGGGTGCCGACGGCGCGCTGCAGCCGGGCGAACTCGACGGCGGCGTCGAACGGCCCGCGCTCGGTCGCAACCAGATCGCCCGGCAGGTAGGCCTCCGCCACCGGCACGCCCGCCGCCAGGTAGACCTCGCGCGTGCGCAGCTTGTCCATCGCCACCGCCGACGCGGCGCAGCCGCTGCCGACGAACGGCACGCCATACAGCTCGAGCAGGCCCTGCACGGTGCCGTCCTCGCCGAACGGTCCGTGCAGCACCGGGAACACCAGGCCGACGCCACAGCGGTCGAGCAGCCAGTCCATCGCCGCGCCCGGGCGCATGCTGGCCTGCTTGCCGTCCGGGTCCCCGGCGCGCCAGGTCTGCCCCCGGGCCAGCGGCCGCGACGCCGGGCGCCAGCCGCCGCTGCGTTCGAGCAGCACCGGCCAGACGTTCCAGCGGTCGCGGTCCAGGTGCTGCAACACCTGGCTCGCCGACGCGAGGCTGATGTCGTGCTCGGGAGAACAACCGCCAACCAGTACCGCTACATCCATAACCCTAGATCCAGGGACCACCCTCGCGGCGGGCGCGCCTGACCGGGTCGCGCGAGCCGACGCCGGCGAGCATAGGGCAGAGCGCCCCTTCGACGCGACCATACGACCGAGGATCGCGTCGCTTCAGCCGCGTTCGTGCCAAAGCGCACCGGTCGCCGCCGCAGCACCCCACAGGATCGCATCCGATCCGCCGAGGCTCTCGACGAAGCTGAGGTCCTCGTGGAACAGCGTGTCGGTGTCGCGCCGCACGCTGGTGATGATGCGGTTGCGCAGGCCCGGCCAGCCGGCCAGCACGCCGCCCCCGAGCACGATCGCGCCCGGGTTGAGCAGGATGGTCGCGTTGGTGACCAGCGTGCACGCGGCGTTGGCGGCCTCGTCGAGGATCGCCCGCGCCCGTTCGTCGCCGCGGTCGGTCGCGGCGACCACGTCGCCGACGGTCCACGGCCCGTTGCCAGACGAGCCCAGTTCGTTGGCGGCCCGTTCGGTGATCGCGCGGCCGCCGCAGTAGGCCTCGTAGTGGCCGGGGCGTCCGCACGGGCACATCCGGCCGCCGGGCTCGAAGATGGTGTGGCCGATCTCGCCGGCCGCGTTGTTGGCGCCGCCGTACGGCGTCCCACCTTCGATCAGGCCGATGCCGATGCCGGTGCCGAAGAACAGGCACAGCAGCGGGTCGCGCCCGCTCGCATGCCCCTTCAAGAACTCGCCCCACGCGCTGGCGCGGCCGTCGTTGAGCAGGGTCACCGGCAGGTCGACCTGCTGCTGCAGCCAGCTGCGCAGCTTGAAGCCGCCGAGCGGCAGGTTCGGCGGGTCGCCGAGGCTCTCGCCGTCGGGGCCGACGACGCCGGCGGCGCCGAGACCGGCCGCGCTCGGCGCGTCGAGGCCCTTGGCCTTGCCGTCGACGAGCACCTGCTCGATCGCCTGCTGCATGCGCTGCAGGAACGGCTCGCGGTCACGGATCGTGTCGACGCGCTGGGCGCAGTGCACGCCGTAGTCTTCGCTGACCAGCGCAAAGCGACACTTGGTCCCGCCGAGATCTCCTGCCAGAACGGTGCGCAATCAGTCCTCCGATAGGGCTTCCATCAGCTCGTCGAGCAGCCGGATCATGCTCTTGTTGGTGTGTTCGAGCACCGTGATGCGGCGCATCAGCTTCTCGACCACCGGCGGCAGGATCGTCTCCAGCGCCACCGACTTGATCATCTGGAACGTCTCGACGCGATGCGGGTTGACGTCCGTGCCTTCCTTGAAGTGGAAGTGGTAGGCGTTGTCGAGCGCCTCCGCCGTGCGCGCAAGGATTTCCTGCGCGACGTCCTGCTGCTCCTCCGCACCGTGGTGCGACATCTTGAAGGCTTCGACTTTGAAGCTGTGCAGGGCGTCCTTGAGTTTCTGCTTCACGGCAATCTCCTGGGTTCCGGGAACGGGGAATCGAACGCCTCAGGCGTATCTCCTCGCCGCGATTCCGGCAATGGGCCCAGGTGATCAGACGCCGCGGGGCGGGGTGCCCGACCCCGCGATCGGGCGCCGCGCGGATCGGGACTTGCATGGCGCGCGCGGTTCGCCGCGCGCCGATCAGTCGACGTAGCGACCGATCGCCAGGCTGGTGTTGTGGCCGCCGAAGCCCAGCGAGTTGCTGATGCAGTTGTCGACCTTCAGCTCGCGCGCGGTGTTCGGCACGTAGTCCAGGTCGAGCTCCGGATCGGGCGTCTCGTGGTTGATCGTCGGGTGCACCTTGCCATCGCGGATCGACATCGCGCATGCCGCGAGTTCGATCGCTCCGGACGCACCGAGCAGGTGGCCGACCATCGACTTGGTCGACGACACGCTCAGCTTGCCGGCGTGCTCGCCGAACACGCGCTTGATCGCGGCGGTCTCGATCTTGTCGTTGAGGTAGGTGCTGGTGCCGTGCGCGTTGACGTACTGCACGTCCTCGGGGTTGAGGCCGCCGTCCTTCAGCGCCTGCGCCATCGCCCGGGTCGGGCCGTCGGCGTCCTCGTTGGGCGCCGTGATGTGGAAGGCGTCGTCGGTCGAGCCGTAGCCCTTGACCTCGGCGATGATGTTGGCGCCGCGGGCCTTGGCGTGCTCGAGCTCCTCGAGCACCAGCGCTGCCGCACCCTCACCCATCACGAAGCCGTCGCGGTCCTTGTCGAACGGGCGCGATGCCTTCTTCGGGTCGTCGTTGCGCGTCGACACGGCCTTGAGCGCGCAGAAGCCGGCGAGACCGAGCTCGGTCGTCGCCGCCTCGGAACCGCCGGTCAGCACCACGTCGGCTTCGCCGTACTGGATCGTGCGCAGCGCGATGCCGATCGCGTGGCTGGCGCTGGCGCAGGCCGACGAGGTCACGAAGCACGTGCCCATCGTGCCGAAGCGGATCGCCGCCTGGCCGGCCATCGCGTTGGCCATGATCTTCGGGATGAAGAACGGGCTGACGCGGTTGGCGCCGCGGTTGACCTGCAGGACCTTGCTCTTCTCGATCTCGTCGATGCCGCCGATGCCGGTGCCGGTGATGCAGCCGACCCGCGTGCGGTCCTCCTTGTCCATGTCGATGCCGCTGGTCTTCATCGCCTCGTCGGCGGCGACCAGGTAGTACATCGTGAACCGCTCGAGGCGCTTCGACTCGGTCTTCGGGAAGTGGTCCTCGTCCTTCCAGTCCCACACCTCGCAGGCGAACTTCGCGGTGTGGTTCTCGGTATCGAACTTGGTGATTAGGCCCGCCCCCGACTGACCCTCGAGCAGGTTGCCCCAGATGGTCGGCAGGTTGAGACCGAGGGACGAGACCGCCCCTACGCCGGTGATCACGACGCGACGTCTACTCATCAGTGTGTCCTCGCTGCAAAACCGGTAGACGCCCGCAGCGCGAGCGTCGATGCCGGAAGGAATCCGACGGTCGGAGACCGACGGAAGAACCGCCTGCGTCGGGTCGCGGCTGCGCCGCCCGCACCACAGGCCGTGTCATCATCGAGCCGGGCGATCCCGACAGGAAACGAGCCAGCTTCGGCTTGTCCAGCTGAGCGCACCCAGCTGAGCGAACCCAGAGGGGGCGGCCCAGCCGAGCCAGCAACCTTGCTAGCTGAGCTTGCCGGTGATGTAGGTCACCGCGTCGCCGACGGTCTGGATCTTCTCGGCGTCCTCGTCCGGGATGTTGATCTCGAACTCGTCCTCGAACTCCATGACCAGCTCGACGGTGTCGAGCGAGTCGGCGCCGAGGTCGTTGATGAACGACGTCTCGGCCGAGATCTTGTCGCGGGTCGTGCCCAGCTGCTCGCAGACGATGTTGTGGACGCGCTCTTCGATGTTGTCGGTCTTCGACACTTTCTTTGCCTCTTGATGTTTTGGGTACACGACCGTGGCACAGGTCACGGTCAGGAACTGGGAACGAGTGCGCCGTGGATACATCGTCCACGGTCGCGAGAGGCGGAAGAGAGAGCCGCCGAAGGAGTATCGAGGCCGCGATCTTAGCCCAAGACGGGCCCACGACCAAAGGGTTTGCGATCGCTACATGGTCATGCCGCCGTCCACCACCAGCGTCTGGCCGGTGATGTAGGCGCCGGCGTCCCCCGCGAGGAAGGCGACCGTGCGGGCGATGTCGGCCGGCGCACCGAAGCGCGCCAGCGGGATCTGTTGCAGCATCGCGGCCTTGTGGTCGTCCGGGATCGCCGCGGTCATGTCGGTCTCGATGAAGCCCGGCGCGACCACGTTGGCGGTGACGCCGCGGCCGGCCAGTTCGTGCGCGAGCGACTTGGTCAGGCCGACCAGGCCGGCCTTGCTGGCGGCGTAGTTGACCTGCCCGGCGTTGCCGGTCAGGCCGACGACCGAGCCGACGTTGACGATGCGGCCGCCGCGCGCCTTGGCCATCGGCCGGGCGAACGCGCGGCAGACCAGGAAGGCGCCGCGCAGGTTGGTGTTGACGACGTCGTCGAAGTCATCGTTCGACATCCGCATGAACACGCCGTCCTTGGTGATGCCGGCGTTGTTGACCAGGATGTCGAGCCGGCCCTTGTCGTCGAGCACGCCCTTCTGCAGCGCCTCGACCGAGTCCGCGTCGCTGACGTCGCAGACCAGCGCGTGCGCCGCCGCGTCGTTCTCGAGCGCGGCGATCTCCTCGAGCGTCGCGTCGCAGCCACCCGCGCGGGTCGACGTGCAGAAGACCTCGGCGCCCTGGCGAGCCAGTTCGACCGCGATGGCGCGGCCGATGCCGCGGGATGCGCCGGTGACCAGCGCCACCTTGTCCGTGAGAGTCATGCTCGAGTCGTTGGTTGCAGGGTTGCAGGTGCCGGTCGGCTGCGGGGCTTGCTCCGGCCCGCGCTGCCGTGCCCGGCGGTGGTTACCAGCGGAACAGCGTGTGGCCCCAGGCCATGCCGGCGCCGAACGCCGGCATCACGACCAGCTTGCCCTTCTGCAGGCGGCCGGCTTCGTAGGCTTCGCGCAGCGCGATCGGGACCGACGCCGCCGACGTGTTGCCGTAGCGGTCGATGTTGCTGAACACCAGGTCCATCGGCAGGCCGACCTGCTCCATCGCGGACTCGATGATCCGCTGGTTGACCTGGTGCGGGATGATCACGCCGATCTCGTCGGCGCCGTACTTCTCGACGACGTCGCGCACCAGCTTGGCGAACACGCGCACCGCGAAGCGGAACACCTTGGTGCCCCCCATCTTCATGAAGTGCAGCCGCTGCTCGATGCTCTCCGGCGAGGCCGGGTGCCGGCTGCCGCCGCCGGGTTGCGCCAGCACGTTCTCGGCGCCGCCCTCCATCGAGATCGAGCCGCCGAGGAACTCCCCCTGCTTGCAGAACTCGTGCGGGGTCAACACCGCGGCGCCGGCGCCGTCGCCGAACAGCACGCACGTGTTGCGGTCCTCGTAGTCGAGGATCCGGCTGAGGATCTCGGCACCGCAGACCAGCACGCGGTCGTAGGCGCCGCTGGCGACCATATTGGCCGCGACCTGGCTCGCGAACACGAAGCCGCTGCAGGCCGCCGCGATGTCGAAGCCGCCGGCGTCCTTGGCGCCGAGGTCGTAGCCGATCCGGCAGGCGGTCGCCGGGAACGGCTGGTCGCCGGTGACGGTCGCGCAGATGATCAGCTGCAGGTCCTCGGGCGCGACGTTGGCGTGCTCGAGCGCCTGCCGCGCCGCGTTGATCGCGAGCGTGCTGGTGACCTCGTCGTCGGCCGCGATGCGACGCTCCCGGATGCCGGTCCGCTGGACGATCCACTCGTCCGACGTGTCGACCATCTTCTCGAGGTCCTGGTTCGTCAGCTTCTTCTCGGGCACGTACCGGCCGAGACCTGCGATGCCGACGGGGCGCGTAGCTGCCATCACCGATTCTCCTCGCCCCACCGGGGCTCACTGATGGACGCGGTCGCCGCGTCCGGATGTCCCGGCACCGCCCTCGGGGTCGGTGCCGCCATGTGGATCCGTGCCGCCATGTGGATCACGGCTGCGTCACGCTTGGGGTTGGCCGCTGGCGCTCTGGTCGCCGGACTCGCTGAGGTTCAGCGACTTGGCCGCCTGCACGATGTGTTCGTTGACCTTGCCTTCGAGCGCGCGGTTGGCGAACCGCAGCGCGTTGGCGAACGCCGGCGCGCGCGAACGGCCGTGGCAGATCGTGACCACGCCTTCGACGCCGAGCAGCAGGGCACCGCCGTACTCGCTGAAGTCGACGCGCGGCAGCACGGCCTTCTGGACCATGTGGATCTGCTCCTGCGGGATGCCGGCCTTGGCCATCTCCTTGAAGGTCGTGCGCAGCAGGTATTCGGCGACGCCTTCGCTGGTCTTCAGCAACACGTTGCCGCTGAAGCCGTCGGTGACGACGACGTGGCAGTCGCCCGAGAACACCTCGACCCCCTCGACGTTGCCGTGGAAGCAGATCGGCATCTGCTGCATCATCCCGCGCGCCTCGAGCACCAGCGGGTTGCCCTTCTTGTCCTCGCTGCCGATGTTGAGGATGCCGACGCGCGGCTCCTCGATGCCGAACTGGCAGCCGTAGTAGGCCGAGCCCATCAGCGCGAACTGCGCCAGGTGCTGCGCCTTCGGCATCGGGTTGGCGCCGACGTCGAGCACCAGGAACGGGTGCTTCTCGCCCTCGATGATCGCTCCGATGCAGGCCTTGCGGATGCCCTCGAGGTAGCGCAGGCCGACCGTCGCCGCCGCCACCACCGTGCCGGTCGAGCCGGCGCTGACGAAGCCACCGGCGCGGCCGGCCTTCACCAGGCCGATGCCGACCGCGATGCTGTTGTTGCGCTTCTTGCGCAGCGCGTCGGTCGGCGTGTCCGAGCAGGTCAGCACGTCGGGCGCATCGACGACCTCGATCGAGTCCGGCAGTCCCGCTGCTGCGAGCGCCTCGCGGACCTGCTGCTCAGGACCGGTCAGGACGACCTCGTCCGCCTTGACGTAGCCCTGCTGCAGCGCCAGCGCGACTCCGGCGATGGCTTCGGTCGGGGCGTGATCGCCACCTACTGCGTCGAGGACGATTCTGCTCATGTCTTGGGACCGGTGCGGCGAGCTGGGATGCGGGTCAAAAGCGGCGCGCCGGTGCGCCGCACGGATCCGCGGGACACCACGGGATCGCCGCGGAAGGAGGCACGTGCCGTTCGCGTGCGCCGTCGTCCGGGGTCGGGACGCCGGGGCCGCGGCAGGCCACGGGAGGGAGAGAGAACGGGTGCTCGGCCACGTCGGACACAACGGGACCGGGCCAGGCCGTGCGTCAGGATTCCGTCGTGCCCCGGCCTCGGAACCGGGTCCGGAGTGATGGCTCCGGAAGGCGTGCGGACGGAGACCGCGACGGGCGGGCCGAACCGCGAGCCTAGTTGCTCGGGTTGTTCGCGACCATGACCTGGCGGCCGCGGTAGTGGCCGCAGGCCTTGCAGATCGTGTGCGGCCGGATCATCGAGCCACAGTGCGTGCAGCGCACGAGTTGCGTGCGGGCGAGCGCCTGGTGCGAGCGGCGGTTGCCGCGCTGCGAGCGGCTGATTTTGCGCTTCGGAGTTGCCATGGGAAGTGGTTGCTTGCGGCCCGCTCGGACGGGCGCGAACCGCCGCGCCGCCCCTCGGGCTGATTTGAAGGGGAAGGCAGGTTACGGACCGTTCTCGCGAAGTCAACGGCCGACCGGATCCAGATGGCCGCCCCCCGGCCCCCTGGGCGGGGCTACGGCCGCAGCCCGGCAGCCTGCAGCGCCGCCTGGGCGGCCGCGACCGCCTGGTCCTTCTTGCCGACGTCCTTGCCCTTGCCCTGGGCGCCGTCGGGCCGGCCGCCGCCGCCGCCGCCCATCAGGCCGGTCAGCTCCTTGACCAGGGCGCCGGCCTGGACCTTGTCGGTCAGGTCCTTGGCGACCGCCACCACCACCAGCACCGAGTCCGCGCTGCGGCTGACGACGACGCCGGCCAGCGGGCCGTGCTTCTGCTGGGCTCGGTGCAGCAGCTCCTGCGCGTCCTTGGTCTGCAGGCCGGGCCGATCGTAGACGACCGTGTGCACGGCCGATCCGCCGACCTCGTGCGCGACCAGCTGCTCTTCGAGTCTGGCGATCTCGACGTCGAGGTCGGGAGCGAGCGCCTTCTCGAGCTCCTTGCGGGTCTTCTTGAGCTCCTGGGCCAGCTCCTGCACGCGGCCGGGCACTTCGGCGCCCGGGACCTTGAGCTGCGTGGCGACCGCCGCCAGCTGCTCGCGCTCGGCGCGCGCCAGTTGCAGCGCGACGCGGCCGGTGACCGCCTCGATGCGCCGCGTGCCGGCCGCGACCGCCCCCTCGCTGACGATCCGGAACAGGCCGATGTTGCCGGTGTTGCGCACATGGGTGCCGCCGCACAGCTCCTTGCTGAACTCGCCGACCTGCAGCGTGCGGACCTCGTCGCCGTACTTCTCGCCGAACAGCGCAACGAAGCCGTTGCTGCGCGCGTCGTCGAGCTTCTGCACGCAGGCGGCGACGTCGGTCGCGGCCAGGATCTGTTCGTTGACGAGCTCTTCGACCTGCTGCAGCGCGTCGGCCGACGGCTTCTCGGGCTGCGTGTAGTCGAAGCGCAGGCGCTCGGGGGCGACCTCGGAGCCGGCCTGGCTGACGTGGTCGCCGAGCACCTGCTTGAGCGCCGCGTGCAACAGGTGGGTCGCGGTGTGGTTGCGCTCGGTCGCGCGGCGGGGCTCGGCGGCGACCTCGAGCTGCGCGGGCTGGCCGGCCTCGAGGTGGCCCGACTCGACCTCGGCCTCGTGCAGGTGGAAGCCGTCGAGCGCGGTCGTGTTGCGGACCACGGCGACGCCGGTGGCGGTCTTGACGCGGCCGTGGTCGCCGACCTGGCCGCCGCCCTGCGCGTAGAACGGCGAACGGTCGAACACCAGCACGACCTTGGCGCCGGCATCGGCGCGCGGCAGCAGCTGGTCGCCGTCGCCGATCGGTGCCAGCAGCTCGCCGTCGGCGGCCACGTCGGTGTAGCCGACGAACGACGTCGGGCGGTGGCCCGCCTCACGCAGCTTGACCGCGACGCTGGCGGTGAAGACCGCCTCGGAGGTCGACGCGCTGGCGCGCGCACGCTCGCGCTGCGCCTCCATCGCCGCGTGGAAGCCACCCTCGTCGAGGCCGTAGCCGCGCTCCTCGATGACCTTCTCGGTGATGTCGATCGGGAAGCCGTAGGTGTCGTGCAGCTGGAACGCGAACTCGCCGCTGCCCGGGATCACGGCGCCGCGCGAATGCGCGCCGAGGTTCTTGGCCAGGAACTCTTCGAGGCGCGCCATGCCCTGGCGGTAGACGCCGAGGAAGTTCTCTTCCTCGCCGCGGATCACGGCGCGGCACTGGGCGGCGTTCTCGAGCACCTCGGGGTACTGCTTGCCCATCATCCGGCCGACGACGTCGACCATGTCGCACAAGAACGGCTTGTCGAAGCCGAGTTCGTAGCCGTCGCGCGCCGCGCGGCGCAGGATCTTGCGCACCACGTAGCCGCGCCCTTCGTTGCTCGGCAGAGCGCCGTCGGCGATGCAGAACGTGACCGCGCGCACGTGGTCGGCGATCCGTCGCATGCGGATGTCCTTGTCGGCGTCCTGGCCGTATTCGGTCCCGCACAGCTTGCCGACGTGCTCCAGGTACGGACGGAACAGGTCGGTCTCGAAGTTGTTGGCGGCTCCCTGCAGCACGGCAGCGATGCGCTCGAGGCCGAGGCCGACGTCGATGTTCTTCTGCGGCAGAGGCTCGAGCTTGCCGCCGTCCCTGCGGTCGAACTGCGTGAACACGCAGTTGCCGATCTCGAGGAAGCGCGGCGCCGGCAGGTCCTCGAGGCCGGCGTTGCCCGGCAGGGCCTCACCCGGCGCGTTGTCGAAGTAGACCTCGCTGCACGGACCACAGACGCCGTTCGGCCCCTTGCTCGGCGCCTCGGCCGGCCAGAAGTTCTCCTTCTCGCCAAACCGGTAGACGCGCTCGGGAGCGAGGCCGATGTGCCGGGTCCAGATGTCGTGCGCCTCGTCGTCGTCGCGGTAGATCGTGACGACCATCTGGTCCTTCGGGATGCCGCAGACCTCGGTGAAGAACGCCCACACCCACGCGATGCAGTCCTTCTTGAAGTAGTCGCCGAACGAGAAGTTGCCCAGCATCTCGAAGAACGTGTGGTGGCGCGGCGTCACGCCCACGTTGTCGAGGTCCGGAACGCGCAGGCACTTCTGCGCCGTCGTGGCACGCCTGGTGTCCAGCGTGCCCTTGCCGAGGAACATGTCCTTGAACTGGTTCATCCCGGCGCCGGTGAACAGCAGCGTCGGGTCGTTCGCGGGCACGAGCGAATCCGACTTCATCACCTTGTGCCCTTGGCGGGTGAAGAACTCGAGGTAGCGCGTGCGGATCTGGTCGGCAGTCAGGCGATTCATGGCTTGGCCCCCCGATCGGGAGGACGGCCGGCATGGCCGTCGCGGGGACTTCGGGGGCAAGCGTTGTAGCGAATCCCCCGGTCGAGCCCAAGATGCGACCTCCTAACGTCGCCACTGGCCATGTCCTCTCGCCATGGCGTCTGGCGAGGTCGTCTGGCCGCGTCGCCTAGGAGGCGCTCGCGGCCTTCTGGCCCCGCCCGCCGGCCCGGCCCGACGACTTGCCGTCGGCCGCCGTGCTCTTGGCCGAGCCCGCGCCGTCCGCAGGCTCGTCGCCGTCGCCCGGCTCCTCCTGCGGCTTCGGCATCATCTTGTCGAGCAGCTTCGTCTCGATCTCCTCGGCCATCTCCGGGTTCTCCTTCAAGAACTCGCGGGCGCGCTCGCGGCCCTGGCCGAGGCGCGTCTCGCCGTAGCTCATCCAGGTGCCCGAGCGGCGGATGATGCCCTGGTCGACGCTCAGGTCGAGCAGCTCGCCGAGGCGGTTGATGCCCTCGTTGAACAGGATGTCGAACTCCGTCTTGCGGAACGGCGGCGCCACCTTGTTCTTGACGACGGTCGCCTTGGTGCGCGCCCCGACCGGCATGTCGCCGTTCTTGATCGTGCCGATGCGCCGGATGTCGATGCGCACCGACGAGTAGAACTTCAGCGCGCGGCCACCGGTCGTGGTCTCCGGGCTGCCGAACATCACGCCGATCTTCTCGCGGATCTGGTTGATGAAGATCAGCGTCGTGTTGGTCTTGGCGGTGACGGCGGTCAGCTTGCGCAGCGCCTGGCTCATCAGGCGGGCCTGCAGGCCGACGAAGGTGTCGCCCATCTCGCCCTCGATCTCGGCCTTCGGCACCAGTGCGGCGACCGAGTCGATGACGATCAGGTCGATCGCACCCGACTTGGCCAGCGTCTCGCAGATGTCGAGCGCCTGTTCGCCGTGGTCCGGCTGCGAGATCAGCAGCGAGTCGAGGTCGACGCCGAGGCGGCGGGCGTACTGCGGATCGAGCGCGTGTTCGGCGTCGATGAACGCGCAGGTGCCGCCCATCTTCTGGCAGTTGGCGACCACGTGCAGGGTCAGCGTGGTCTTGCCGGAGGACTCCGGACCGTACACCTCGATGACGCGGCCGCGCGGGAAGCCCTTGCCACCGGTGGCGAGGTCGAGGCCGAGCGAGCCGGTCGAGATGCCGTCGATCGGCGCGAGCGTGCGCTCGCCGAGGCGCATGATCGACCCGTCGCCGTAGTTCTTGTGGATCGAGGCCAGCGCGTCGGAGAGCGCCTCCGCCTTCATGGCCTCCTGCTTGCTCGCCTTGCCGTCCCCGGCCCTATCAGCTGCCTTCGATTTCATCGTAGATGGTCCCTCCCACGGGATCGTCGGTGGTATCGCGCCCTCGGGCGCATGATCGGGAGCCTGACAGGAACCCGAACAAAGTCCAAACATCTTTTCTCGGCGCACCGGCCACGGGATTGGGGCCCGGGATCCGCCGCGGTGGCAGGGAATCGTGCCGAGGCGGTGCTGGGCTGCCCTGACCGGTGGCTCAGGCGCGCAGCCAGCCGACGAACGCGTCGACCGCGCTGGCGGCCGGCCCGGTGATGCCGCCCTCGACCTGGCTGAGGCCGAAGAACACCAGCAGCAGCACCCCGAGGAACACCATCGGGTCGCGGATCGAGTGCAGCCAGCGCCGGTACGGCGGCACCAGGCCCGCCAGCACGTGCGCCCCGTCGAACGGCGGCAGCGGGATCATGTTGAACATCGCCAGCGCCAGGTTGACGTAGCTGAACACGAACAGGAACTGGCCGAGGTTCTCGCGCAGGTTGGCGTCGAACCCGCCGCCGAACGACAGCCACGTGGTCAGCAGCAGCGAGCCGAGCAGCGCCAGCAGCAGGTTGCTCAGCGGCCCGGCCAGGCCGACCAGCGCCTCGGCGTAGCGGCCGCGCAGCCGCGTCGGGTCGACCGGCATCGCGCCGAACGCGATCCCGAACAGCAGCAGCATGACCAGCGACGGCAGGCCCATGTGCACGACCGGGTTCCAGGTCCAGTGGCCGCTCTGCTTCGGCGTCGGATCGCCGCAGCGCAGCGCCACCAGGCCGTGCGCCAGTTCGTGCAGCGTGATGCTGACCACCACCGTCACCACGACGTAGACGAAGAAGTGCGGGTCGCTCTGCAGCCTGGTCAGGAAGATCCCGAGCACGTCAGTCCTCCTGCTGTTCCTGCTGCAGGGCCCGCAGCTCCTTCAGCTTCTTGGTGTAGGCGCGGTTGATCGCGCGACGCCGCAGCTGGCCGAGCACCCGGTCGGGATCGTCGCCGTCGACCACCGGCAGCTCGTCGATCCAGATCGAGTCGAACGTCTCGAGTGCCTTGTGCAGGTCGTCGTCCGGGCGGACCACCACCGGCGGCGTCGACATGATGTCGGACGCGATCGCCAGCCGGTAGATCTCCTCGTCGAAGGTGTGCTCGCGCACGTCGTGCGCCGACACCATGCCGACGAACGCGCCGTCGTCGATGACCGGGAAGTAGTCCTGCCGGCTGGCCGCGATCACCCGCACGATGTCGCGCAGCGGCATCGACGACGTCACCGTCGTGACCACGCTCGGTTCGAATACGTCGGCCACCGTCATGTCGGCGAGCAGCGCCTCGACGTACTCGCCCTTGTGCGCCGGCGACAGCGCCCGGTTGCGCACCTGCTTCTGGTAGAGCGCGACCCGCCGCGACAGCAAGAACGTCAGGCCGCACACCCACACCGCCGGCAGCAGCAGCTGGTAGCTGCCGGTCATCTCGGTGACCATGACGATCGTCGAGATCGGCGTCTTGGCGGCGCCCGCGAAGAAGCCGCACATGCCGACGATGCACAGGCTGGCCGGGTTCTCGACCAGGCCCCACTGGTGGCAGACGATGCCGACGGCGCCGCCGACGCTGCCGCCGATCACCATGCTCGGCCCGAACACGCCGGCGCTGCCGCCCCCGCCGATCGTGAACGAGGTGGCCATCACCTTGCCGACCGCGACCAGCAGCAGCAGGCCGACGCCGCTCCAGCCCATCACGTCGCCGTCGAGCGTGCGCTGCAGCACGCCGTAGCCGCTGCTCAGCACCGCCAGCGCGCGCTCGTCGTCGACCAGCGCCCACGCGCCGAGCGCGATCGCGCCGGTCAGCAGGCCGCCGAGCGCCGCGACCGCGGGCCGCGGCAGCGGCAGCCGGCCGAACAGCCGTTCGGTGCCGTAGAAGAACCGCACGTAGAACCACGTCGCCGGCAGCAGCAGCAGCGCCAGCGCCGTGTACGGCAGCATCTCGAGCACGTTGCGGAACACGAACCCGTCGCCGAGCTGGAACAGCGTGCCGAACTCGCCGAACCAGCCGCAGAACACGCAGTAGGCGGTCGCCGACGACAGGAACGCCGGGATCACCACTTCGCTCTCGAGCTCGGCGTCGCGGTAGAGGATCTCGGCGGCGAACAGCGCGCCGGCGAACGGCGCCCGGAAGATCGCGCCGACGCCGCCGGCCATGCCGGCCGCCAGCAGCGTGCGGCAGGCCTTGTCGCCGAGGCCGAGCCGCTGGGCCAGGAACGAGCCGAAACCGGCGCCGATCTGCGCGATCGGGCCCTCGCGGCCGCCGCTGCCGCCGCAGCCGAGCGTCAGCGCGCTGCAGATGCCCTTGAGCACCGGCACCCGGCCGCGCACCTTGCCGCCCTTGTGGTGGTAGCTGTCGATCGCCGCGTCGGTACCGTGGCCCTTGGCCTCGGGGGCGAACCACTGCGACAGCAGGGCGCTGAGCAGGCAGCCGACCGCCGGCAGCACCAGCAGCCACCACCACGCGATCGTGTGCTGCTGGTGGTCGGCGAACAGCTCGACCTCGCCGCGCGGCCCCTTCGGCGCGTAGCCGGCGACGTCGACCAGCGCGAAGCGGACCACCGCCGCCGCCCCGTACTCGAACAGCAGCGCACCGATGCCCGACACCGCGCCGACCACGATCGCCAGCAGGTAGATCGTCGGGCGGCTGCGCAGCGTGAGTTTCGGCATCGGGCCGACCACCTTTCCGCACCGGCGCCCCGAGCGCAAGCCTGCGGACCGGTCCCGGCCTGGGCCCGCGCCGACCGCGACCCGATCCGCTACTCGATCACGAGCGACAGCGCGTCGCTGGCGACCAGCCCGGCTGGGTTGGCCGCGCCGTCGAGCACCAGCCACTGGGCGACGTGGCGGCTGCCGCGCAGGCTCGGCGCGACCGGCACGTCGAGCGCGACCCGCGCGCAGCCGGCGACGTCGGTCACCCGCGCCTCGAACAGCTGCGGCATGAGCAGCAGCGCGCAGCCCGGCGCCGCGACGCCGACGCTCGCCGCCATCAGCGGCAGGGGCAGCGCCGCGAACTGGTCGCGCTCGGCACCGAAGCCGAGCAGGGCGATCTGGCCGGAGCCGGCCGCGAACAGGTCCATCGAGAACGGCGCGCCGATCACCGCGCCCTGGCGCGCGCCGATCTTCGGCCGGCGGCCGTGCGCGCCGACGCAGCCGCGGCCGAACGTGGTCGGCCGCGCGCCGACCAGCAGCTGGCCGCGCAGTTCTCCCTGCCGGTAGGTCGACGACGCCACGGTCACGTACCAGTTGCCGGCGAGCAGGTCGTTGAGCTGCGGCTGGGTCGGCGTATGGGTGCCGGTGAAGCTCGCGCCGGCGAGCGGCACCGTGAACACCAGCGGCCCGTTGGACAGCGGCGGCGCCTGCCGGACCTCGACCGCGGTCGGGGCCCCGACCAGCGTCGTGAACGAGCCGTCGATGCGCACCGCGCCGTCCGGCCGCACGGTCACCTGCACGCCGCCCACCGCCGTCGACGGCGTCGCGGGCACCACCTGAGCGCCCGACAGCGCGCCGACGAACGGGCCGATGTCGCGCTCGAGCTGGCCGCGCAGTTCGCCGGTCGGCGTCGCCGCGGTGCGCACCTGCAGGTAGCAGTCGTTGCCGAGCAGCGCCGCGGTGTCGGCGGCCCCGAGCCGCCCGGTGGCGCCACAGAAGTCGACGCCGTTCTGGGCCTGGCCGTCGAGCGCTGCCACCAGCGGGCCGTTGTTGCCGATCGCGGCGCGGCGCAGGTCGGCGCCGAGCACGGTGCCGACGCCGGCGTTGCTCAGGAAGTAGACCAGCCGCCGTTCGGGTTCGTAGAAGATCGCCTCGAGCTGCCCGGTCGCGGTGGTCGTCACCGGCGGAACCACCTGCGAGCCGCCGAGTGCGGCCCGGAAGCGGTTGGCGCGCGCGGCGACGATCTGGCCGCGCACTTCGCCGAGCGGCAGCAGGGTCGTGCGCACGTCGAGGTAGAGGCCGGCGCTGGCCAGCGCCGCCGCCACGGTGGCGTTGAGCAGCTTGCTGCCGGTCCAGGCGCCGGCGCCGGCCGCAGCGAGCGGCAGCACCACCGGGCCGTTGGCGGTGCTGGCGCCGAGCCGGACCGCGGCGGACTGCACCGGGCTCTGCAGGCCTTCCAGGTGGGCGAAGCAGCGCAGCTGGCCGCTGGTCGGCTGGTAGCGCAGCACCGCGAAGCCCGCCGCGGGCCCGGTCGCCGCGGGCACGACCTGTTGTCCATCGAGTGCCGCGGAGTAGTAGTCCTGCGCGAAGCACGGGAGGACCAACGACAGGCAGAGCAGGGCTCGGATCATGGCGGAACGCGGAGAGAGAGAGAGAGGTGCCGACGAGGCCGACGCAACGATACGCAAGGGTGGGCGAACGCCCACGCGCGTGCGATAGTGCCGGCATGGTTCGGAGGATTCCGAGTGGGCCGCGCGGCGCGTCGCGCCGGACAGGCCTGGCCCCCCTTGTCGCCGCCGCGTTGCTGGTCACCGCATGCAAGGAGGATCGCCCTGCATTCGGACCGGGCGGGCACCAGATCGAACCGCTGCGCCCGGCAGAGTCCGCCGAGGCCGGACAGAGCCGGTTCCGCCGGGTGCCGGCCTCCGAGTCGGGGCTCTCCTTCCGCAACGAACTTCGGCCGGAGAACCGCTACACGTATCTGACCAACGGCGCCGGCATGGCGGTCGGCGACTACGACGGCGACGGCCTGCTCGACGCCTACCTGATCTCGCAGGACGGGCCCAACAAGCTGTTCCGGCAGACCGCCCCGCTGCGCTTCGAGGACGTCACGGCCGCGGCCGGCCAGGTGCACGGCGGCGATGCCTGGGGCAGCGGCGCCTGCTTCGCCGACGTCGACGGGGACGGCGACCTCGACCTCTACGTGTGCAACGTCGAGGCCAGGAACCTGCTCTACCAGAACCAGGGCGACGGCACGTTCGTCGAGAACGGCGCCAGCTTCGGCCTCGACCTGGTAGCGGCGTCGACGATGGCGGCGTTCGCCGACTTCGACCGCGACGGCCAGCTCGACCTCTACCTGCTGACCAACCGCGCGCTGCACGCCGGCTGGGCGCTGACGCCGGAGGTGCTCGACGGCTTCCGGCCGCCGCAGGACACCGTTCGCTCGCCGCGGCAGATGGTGCCGACGGCGCAGCAGTTCGCCGCTGCGCAGCAGGCCGTGCGCCCGGACGACGAGCACTTCTTCGCGTTCCGCGGCAGGCCCTACACGGCCGGCCAGCCGGACCGCCTGCTGCGCAACGTCGGCAACCGGTTCGTCGACGTCACCGACAGCGCCGGCATCCGCGATCGCGGCATGGGCCTGTCGGCGACCTGGTTCGACTACGACGACGACGGCTACCCCGACCTCTACGTCGCCAACGACCTCGAGACGCCGGACTTGCTGTACCACAACCAGCGCGACGGCACCTTCCGCGAGGTGTCCCGCGAGGTCGTGCCGCACACCGCCTACTACGGCATGGGCTCCGACGCCGCCGACGTCGACGGCGACGGCCGCCTCGACCTGATCGTCGCCGACATGAGCATGACGACCCACGAGAAGGCCAAGGTGCTGATGGGCGACATGGACGAAGAACGGCCGGTGCTGATGCACAGCGACCCGCCGCAGGTGATGCGCAACGCGCTGCTGCTCAACACGGGCATGGGCCGCTTCCAGGAGGCGGCCAGGCTCGCCGGGGTCTCGAGCACCGACTGGACCTGGTCGGTGCTGTTCGGCGACCTCGACAACGATGCGCGCGTCGACCTGTTCGCGACCAACGGCATCGCGCGCTTCGACACCGACCCGGACCTCAAGCTGCGCGTCGCGGAGCTGTGGGAACAGGGCCAGCAGCAGGCCGCGATCCAGCTGATCCAGAACGTCGGCAAGGTGCCGGAGCAGAACCTCGCGCTGCGCAACGTCGGCGGCCGTGATGTGAAGTTCGAGAAGACCGGTGCGGACTGGGGCCTCGACCTCGAAGCGGTCTCGCACGGCGCCGTGCTCGCCGACTTCGACGGCGACGGCGACCTCGACGTGCTGGTCAACAACTTCGAGTCGGAGTGCGCCCTCTACGAGAACCGCACCGGCGATGGCCGCGCGCTCGTGGTGCGGCTGCGCGGCCAGCACAGCGAACGGTTCGGCGTCGGCGCCCGGGTCGTGGCGGAGCTGCCCGACGGCACCCGCCTGTTGCGCGAACTGTCGCTGTCGCGCGGCTACCTGTCGGGCCAGCCGGCCGAACTGCACTTCGGCCTCGGCAGTGCGGCCTCGGCGGCGCTGTCGGTCTACTGGCCTTCGGGCCACGTCAGCCAGGTGCAGCAGGTCGACGCCGGCCAGCGGGTGACGATCACCGAACCGGGCGAGGCGCCCCCGCCGGCGCGGGACGTCGAAGCCTCGATCCGGCCGCCGCGCTTCGTGCCGGCTCCGGCCCCGGCGTTCCGCCACCGCGAGAACGCGTTCGACGAATACGAAGCGCAGCCGCTGCTGCCGGCCCAGGTCTCGCGCCTCGGCCCGGCGCTGGCCGCGGCCGGCGAACTGGTCTACGTCGGCGGCGCCCGCGAGCAGGCCGGCGCGCTGTTCCGCCGCGACGGCGAACGCTGGCTGCGGATCGACGGTCCGTGGCAGCAGGACGCCACCAGCGAGGACGTCGGCGCCTGCTTCGTCGACCACGACGGCGACGGCGACCAGGATCTCGTCGTGACCAGCGGCGGCGCCGAGGTCGCGAGCGGCGACCGCACGCTGCGCGACCGTCTCTACCGCAACGACGGCGAGCACCGCTTCGCGCGCGTCGCCGACGCGCTGCCGGACGTGCGCGACTCGTCTGGCTGCGTCGTCGCCGCCGACTACGACGGCGACGGCGATCCGGACCTGTTCGTCGCCGGCCGGCTGGTGCCGGGCGCCTATCCCGACGCGCCGCCGAGCCGCCTCTACCGCAACGACGGCGGCCGCTTCGTCGAGGTCACCGCCGAGGTCGCGCCGGCGCTGCGCACGGCCGGCATGGTCACCGACGCGCGCTTCGCCGACCTCGACGGCGACGGCCGACTCGACCTGCTGCTGGCGGCGCGCTGGCAGCCGCTGCGGCTCTTGCGCGGCGACGGCCAACGCTTCGTCGACGCCACTGCGGCCGCCGGCCTGCAGGACCGACCGGGCTGGTGGCGTTCGCTGTGCGTGCTCGATGTCGACGGCGACGGCGACCTCGACGTCGTCGCCGGCAACCAGGGCTGGAACACCAAGTACAAGGCCAGCGCCAGCAAGCCGGCGCGGCTCTACTTCGGCGACTTCGACGACGACGGCCGCCGCGACCTGGTCGAGGCCAAGTACGAGGGCGACCGGCTGCTGCCGGTGCGCGGTCGCAGCTGCAGCAGCGGTGCGATGCCGATCCTGAAGGAGCGCTTCCCGACCTACGAGGGCTTCGCGAAGTCGCTGCTGAAGGACATCTACACCGAGGAGAAGCTCGACGCCTGCGGCGAGCTGGTCGCCACCGAGCTCGCCAGCTGCCTGCTGCGCAACCAGGGCGACGGCACCTTCGCGTTCGAGCCGCTGCCGCGGCTGGCGCAGATCGCGCCGATCCACGCGATGGTCGTCGTCGACGGGCTGCTGGTCTGCGCGCAGAACGACTTCAGCCCCGAGCCCGAGACCGGCCGGCACGACGGCGGCACCGGCCTCGTGCTCGAGGTGCGCGACGGCCGCCTGCGGGTGCTGCCCCCGCACGAGCACGGCATCTCGGCGTTCGGGGACCACCGCCAGCTGCGGCAGCTGCCGACGCCCGACGGGCCGCTGCTGCTGTTCGGGCGCAACGACGCCGCGGTGCACGCCTACCGACCGGCGAAACGCTGAGTCCAGCACCGCGTTACCGGCGGCCGTTGGTGGGATACTGGCGGCGTGAGAAGGACCCTGCTCCCGTCCGCGGCCCTGGCACTCGCCGCCGCGATCCCCGCCCAGTCCACCCTGACCGTCGGCCCGGCCGGGTTTCCGAGCGTGCAGGCCGCGATCGACGCAGCCTCGGCCGGCGACGAGATCGTCGTGCAGCCGGGCAGCTACGCCAGCTTCGCGACGTCCAAGGGCGTCACCATCCGCGCCGAGGTGCCCGGCACCGTCGACATCGCCGGCGGCGGCTTCTTCGCGCTGATCGCCGCGCCGCCGAGCGAGCCGGTGCGCCTGCAGGGCCTGCGGCTCGGCAGCTACAACATGCTCAACGGCCGCATCACGATCGAGGACTGCACGTTCACGAGCCCCGGCATCGTGCTCGGCCTGACGTTCGCGACCGCGCACCTGGAGCGCGTCACGATCGAGGGCCAGCCGTTCCTGATCGGCGCCCAGGCGGCACTGGTCGTCAACGACTCGGTCGTGACGATGAACGACTGCACGATCACGCCCGAGCCCGGCGGTCCCGGCTCGTCGGGCACCCCCGGCATCGACGTCAACAACGCGACGCTGCTGGCCAGCAACTCGACGATCTCCGGCGCGCTCGGCCCGACCGCGCTGCCGGCGCTGCAGCTCGACGCGCTCAGCACGGCGCGGCTGACCGACTGCACGATCGTCGCCGGCGCCAACAGCTGCGGCGTCGTCGGCGGCGACGTCGTCTGCTCGCGCTGCACGCTGCCGGCGTCGTGCGCGCTGCCCACCACCACGTTGCTCGGCGCCCGCGCCAACGGCAACGTCGTGCGCGGCCAGACCTACAGCGTGACGTTCACGGGCGCGCCGAACGAGTTCCTGCTGGTGTTCGGCAGCAACGAGATCGACGCGACCGTCGCGGCGACGTTGCAGCAGCCGTTCCTGCTCGACGAGGTCGGCTGCTTCCCGGCGGCGGCGCTGCTGACCGACGCCAACGGCGCGGCGACGCTCGACGTGCCGGTGCCGAACATGCTGGTGCCGCCCGGCATCGGCGTCTACCTGCAGGGCGTCAGCGGCAGCGCGTTCCCGCTGCTGACGAGCCCGCTGGTCGGCGGCGTGATCCTGTAACCTGCCACCCGGTCCCCCTCGAGAACCGACGCCATGCAACCGATCCTGATTGCCGCCTCCCTGCTCGCGCTCGCCGCGGCCGCATCGGCCCAGACCACCTGGCTGGTCGGCCCCAACGGCATCCCGGACCTCCAGAACGCGATCGACGGCGCCGCCGCCGGCGACGAACTGGTGCTGGAGCCCGGCACCTACCCGCCGTTCAACCTCGACAAGGCGCTGACGATGCGGGCCGAGACGAACGGCACGGTGCAGATCACCAGCGGCGGCTTCGTGCTGCCCTTGGCGACCAACACGTCCGGTCGCACGCAGTTCGTCGGCCTCGACTTCCAGGAGCTGAACTGCTTCGGCGGCGACTTCTCGATCATCGACTGCACGTTCGCGTGGACCGGCAGCGTACTGTCGCTCGCCAACGGCACCGCGCACGTCGAGCGCACCACCGTACTCGGCCTGCCGTCGCTGCTCGGCAACGTCGGCCCGCTGTTCCTGAGCGGCGCCTATGTCACCATGGTCGACTGCGAGGTCGAGGGTTCGGCCCCCAGCCCGTTCGGCGTCAACGGCCCGGCCGTCGACCAGCAGGCCAACTCGACCCTGGTCGCCAGCGGCTGCACCTTCCGCGCCGGCACCGGCCCGGTCCTGCAACCGACGATCGTGTCGCAGAGCAACACCGTGGTGCGGATCAGCGACTCGACCTTCGCCCACGACGCGTCGGTCTGCACCGTGACCGGGCCGGCCGACGTCGTGCTCAGCCGCTGCGTCGTCCCGTCGAGCTGCCCCAACCAGGTCGTCGCCCCGCTGCTCGGCATCGGCGCGAACGGCGCGATCACGCGCGGGCAGGTGTGGTCGGCGACGTTCCGCGGCGAACCGAACGAGCCGCTGCTGGTGTTCGGCAGCGACGACCTCGACGGCGGCCCGGCGATCGAACTGGACGGGCCATTCCTGCTGGCGGCGGCCGGCTGCTTCCCGGCGGCCGCGATCCTGCTCGACGGCAACGGCGACGCGCAGCTCGACGTGCCGATCCCCGGGGTCGCGATCCCGGTCGGCCTCGCGGTGTTCGTGCAGGGGGTCAGCGGCAGTTCGTTCCCGCTGCGCACGAGCCCGGTCGTCGGCGGCCTCGTGCGCTGAGCGCCGGCCGCGATCGCACCGGCGCAAACCGGGTCCCGGACCCGGCATGTGCGCCGCGGCGCACGACGCGCTAAGCTCTGCGCTCGCGGACCATGCTCAGCGCCCTACGCCACAAGCTCGCCGTCGCGACGACGGCCGTCGTCGCCCTCGTCACCGGCAGCGCGTTCGTCCCGGACGCGTCCCCCCAGGACCCCCAGCCGGTCGACTACCACAAGGAGATCGAGCCGCTGCTCGCCAAGTACTGCTTTCGCTGCCACGGCGACCGCAAGCAGAAGGGCGACATGCAGTTGAACGTGCTCGACCCCGAGATGAAGACGCCCGCCGACGGTGAGGGCTGGCACGCGGCGCTCGACGTCATCAACGCCGGCGAGATGCCGCCCGAGGACGAGGACCAGTTCTCCGCCGAGGAGCGCCGCAAGGTCGTCGCGTGGATGACCGACTCGCTGAAGCGCGCCGCCGACCGCCAGAAGGGCGAACGCACGGTGGTGCTGCGCCGGCTGACGCGCGAGCAGTACACCAACAGCCTGCAGGACCTGCTCGGCGTCTCGATCGACTTCGCGCAGACGCTGCCCGAGGACGGCAAGGCCAAGAACGGGTTCTCCAACAACGGCGAGGTCCTGCAGGCCTCGCAGCTGCACCTCGACAACTACCAGCAGATCGCGCGCCAGGGCCTCGCGCAGGCGATCGCGCGCGAGAAGCCCGAGGTCACCCACTACCGCGTCACGTTCGGCAAGGGCCGCGGTCGCGGCAAGGTCGCCGGCCGCACCGGCGGCTACCAGTCGGTCCCGCTCAATCCCGAGGACTTCACGGTCGAGATCCTGCGGGATGGCCGGCCGATCGAGGGCGGCAGCGACGCCGAGCAACAGCAGCGCGAACGGATCCAGAAGAAGATCAGCGTCGGCCTGCGCGGCTCCGGCCAGGACCGCTTCCGCGCCGTCGACGAGGGCATGATCCTGCTGTCGGCGCTGCCGCACCGCGAGAAGGTGCCGAAGTCGTGGCAGGGGCCGTCGCCCAACCTCAAGCTCGAGATGCAGCGCGTCTGGCCGGAGCAGGGTGACTTCGTGATGCGCGTCAAGGCATCGCGCGGCTACCTGCCGCCGCTGCGCAAGCAGCTGCTGGTCGCGGTCGACGACGACCTGCCGCAGGCGAGCTGGCAGCAGAACCGGCTGGTGACCGCCGACGGCGCCCAGGTGGTCGCAGCCGAGCAGACCGACCAGCACAAGAACCTGCGCAAGGACGGCGACTTCCTGCGGCCGGTCGACGTGCCCAAGGACAGCAAGGCGCGGATCCGCATCCAGCTGCCGCGCGACGGCTTCTACCAGGTCGACCTGGTGCACCCGCCGGTCAACCCCGACGCGATGCCGTCGGTGCGGCTCAAGGCGGCGCGCCACCATCTCGACCAGCGGCCCGAGCTGACCGAGGAGCAGCTGCAGCAGCCGCGCCTGACGACCGCGCTCGGCGTGATCGGCATGCGCAAGGGCGGCCACCACATCGAGGTCGGCGGCAAGTTCTTCGTCGGCTTCTCGCACGTCGTGATCACGCCGCTCGACGCCTCGCACCCGCAGGTGCAGCGGCTGGCCCAGCAGGGCAAGGCGCAGGAGCAGAAGGTGCGCGAGCTGACCCCGTCGATCCGCACGCTGATCGGCACCCGCACCGACGACGGCATGGACTACACGACGTTCGGCGAGGCCCAGGACGTCGACGCGCCGCTCGGCCGGGCACAGACCTACGAGTTCTTCGGCCGCCTCGAGAACCTGCCGATCCCGGAGCCCGAGTCCGGCGACAAGGAGGTGCTGTCCGGCTTCCTGCTGCTCGGGGTCTGGAACGACCACCTGGTCAAGTCGGCCCGCGAGACCGGCCCGCCGCTGCTGGTCGAGTCGATCGAGTTCGAGGCCCCCTACCTGCCGAGCTGGCCGCCGAAGTCGCACACCGACATCTTCTTCGACAGCGACACGCGCTCCGACGACGAGGCCTACACCCGCGAGGTGCTGCGCCGGTTCGTGTCGCGCGCGTTCCGTCGCCAGGCCAACGACGACGAGGTCGAACGCTACCTCGGCTTCTGGCGTCAGGTCCGCGGCGAACACGAGCGCTACGAGGACTCGGTCACCGAGGTGCTGGTCGCGATCCTGTGCTCGCCGGAGTTCCTGTACCTGTGCGAGCCGCTCGACGAGCTCGGCGACGGCGGCGCGCTGCCGGACTGGATGCTCGCCAACCGCCTCAGCTACTTCCTGTGGAACGGTCCGCCCGACGACGAGCTGCACCAGCTGGCCAGGGACGGCCGGCTGCGCGAACAGCTGCTGCCGCAGACCGAGCGCATGCTCGACGACCCACGCACCGACCGCTTCCTGCGACGGTTCGCCTACGAGTGGCTGCGCCTCGACCGCCACGACGGCATGACGATCAACGTCGACATGCACCCGGACTACACGCGCTTCGTCAAGCGCGACATGCGCGAGGAGACGTTCGCGTTCTTCGCCACGGTGTTCGGCGAGGACCTGCCGCTGTCGACGTTCGTCGCGGCCGACTTCGCGATGCTCAACCAGAACCTGGCCGAGTTCTACGGCGTCGACGGCGTCTACGGCGCGCACTTCCGCAAGGTGCCGATCCCGGCGTCGATGCCCGAACGTCGCTGCGGCCTGCTGTCGCACGGCTCGTTCCACGTCGGCCACTCGGACGGCAACGAACCGCACCCGATCAAGCGCGCGGTCTGGCTGAAGGCGCGCCTGCTCGGCGACGAGCCGCCGCCGCCGCCGCCGAACGTGCCGGACCTCGACCCCGAGACCCCGGGCTTCGACAAGATGACGTTGAAGCAGAAGATCGAATCGCACCGCGACAAGGACAGCTGCCGCGACTGCCACGCCGGCATCGACCCGTACGGGTTCGTGTTCGAACGCATGAACGCGGTCGGCCGCTTCCAGGCGCGCCGCAAGGGCATCGACGTCGATGCGACCTCGACGCTCCCGGACGGCACCGCCGTCGACGGCCTGCCGGGCATCCGCGCCTACCTGGTCGCCGATGCGAAGGACGCGTTCGCGCGCTCGGTGATCGAGCACCTGTTCGCCTACTCGCTCGGCCGCGAGGTCGGCTTCGCCGATGAGGAGGAGATCGACCGGCTGCTGTGGCAGGTCAAGGTGGGCGGATATCGCGCCCGATCGGTCCTCCGTAGTATCGTGACCTCGCCTTCGTTCCTGTCGAAGTAGCAGGCCCCGCTCCCAGCCGTCATGCGCAAGACCTGGCAACTCGATCGTCGCTCCTTCCTCCGCGGTACCGGAATCGCCGCTTCGCTGCCGCTGCTGGACGCGATGCAGCCGCTGCTCGGCGGTGGCGACCGCCCCGGCGAACCGGTCCGTCGGATGGTCTACGTCTACTTCCCGAACGGCGCCGCGATGCCGCAGGAGCACGACCAGAAGTGGGGCCAGTGGCGCTGGCTGCCGCACGACGAGGGCAAGGACTACCGGTTCACCAACGTGCTGAAGTGCCTGGAGCCCTACCGCAGCAAGATGACGCTGCTCGGCGGCCTCAGCCACCCGCTGTCGCGCAACCTGCTCGGCCACCTCGCCGGCGACACCTGGCTGACGGCCGGCGACCTGCGCGGCGACGTCTACAAGAACCGGATCTCGGTCGACCAGGTGGCGGCGCTGCAGCTCAAGAAGCACACCCGCTACCCCTCGCTGGTGCTCTCGACCGACGGCGGCGTCGGCTACAAGTCGCGCACGTCGACGCTCAGCTTCGACCACGCCGCGCGGCCGATCCCGTCCGAGCACAAGCAGCGGCTGATCTTCGAACGCTACTTCTCGCCCGGCGGCGGCGTGCCGACCGAGCAGCGCAAGAAGGCGCTACAGCAGGGCAAGAAGGTGGTCGACCTGATCCTCGAGGACAGCAAGCGCCTGCAGCAGCGCCTCGGCAGGAAGGACCAGGAGAAGCTCGACCAGTACCTGCAGTCGCTCGACGCGGTCGAGGAGCAGATCCGCCGCAACGAGGCCTGGCTCGACCGGCCGCTGCCGCAGTTCGACAGCAGCCACCTCGACCTCGACATCACGCCGGACGTCAACCCGGCCAAGTACCTGCGCTCGATGTACGACCTGATCGTGCTGGCGCTGCAGCTCGACCTGACCCGGGTGATCACCTACATGACCGGCCGCGAGGACGGCATGGGCTTCGCCGACTCGTTCCCGAATCGGGCGCTCGGCATCAAGCGCGGCCACCACACGATCAGCCACGACGGCCACGAAGGGCACTGGGAGCAGTGGGGTCGCTACGACCGCTGGCACGCCGAGCAGTTCGCCTACTTCGTCGAGAAGCTCGACCAGACCAGGGACGAGCGCGGCTCCCTGCTCGACCAGACCCAGATCCTCTACGGCTCCTGCTGCAGCACGACGCACAACGCGCGCAACCTGCCGCTGGCGCTGGTCGGCGGCGAGAAGCTCGGACTGAAGCACGGCTGGTACCGGAAGTACGACGAGGCGACGCCGTTCAGCAACGTGTTCGTCGGCATGCTCAACGCGGTCGGGGTCGAGACCGAGGCGTTTGCGGATTCGACCGGCGGGATGCCCGAGATCTTCGGGTAGGTCGGTCGCGCGAAACCGGGTTAGGAGCTTGTAACGTCGTCGCCACGACGTGGCCGCAGGCACGACCAACGAGACAATGCGGGTCGCATGATGCGTCCGCAGTTCCTGTTGTCTCTCCTCCTCGCGGTGCCGGCGTTCGCGCAGGACCGCACCATCCGCCTGCCGCGGGATCCGCGGCTGTCGCCGGACGGCAAACAGATCACCTTCGCCTGGCGTGGCGACATCTGGGTCGCTTCGTCCGACGGTGGCGCCGCGTTCCGGCTGACCACGCATCCGAGCGACGACGGCTCGCCGTGGTTCACGCCCAAGCAGGACGCGATCCTGTTCCAGAGCAGCCGCGGCGGCAGCCGGCAGATCTACCGCGTGCCGCTGGGCGGCGGGGCGCCGACGCAGCTCACCCACGACTCCAACGGCAAGACCATCTACGGCTTCTCGGCCGACGGCAGCGAACTGCTGGTCGGCATGCGCACGGACCGCGGCTTCCACTACTCGGAATCGACGCGGCTGTTCGCGATCGACCTCGCGGGTGAGAAGCCCAAGCGCATGCTGCTCGACGTCGGCCTGTCCCAAGCGGCGCTGTCGCCCGACGGCAACCACCTGCTGTTCGTGCGCGGCCGGCCGATGTGGTCGCGCAAGGGCCACCGCGGCACGCAGTCGGCGCAGCTCTGGCATGCCGACCTGCGCCAGACGCCGGCCACCATCGAGCGCCTCGACGAGGACCAGAAGGACTTCCAGAACATCGCCTGGCAGAACCCGGTCTGGGCGCCCGACAGCAAGACCTACTACTACGTCAGCGACCCGGACGGCACGTTCGACGTCTACCAGCGCCGGCTCGGCAGCGACGCGGTGCGCCGGGTGACGCGCGTCGGCGCGCTCGACCGCAGCGACGACGGGGTGGCGTTCCCGAGCATCAGCAAGGACGGCACGACCATCCTGGTGCGCCGTCGGTTCGACCTGATGAAGGTCGACACCAACTCCGGCCAGGTGCAGCCGCTGGCGCTGCGCGCGACCGGCGACGACCACGCGGTGGCGCTCGAGCGTCGCACCGAGACGTCGGCCGAGAACGTCGCGTTCACCGCCGACGGCAAGCAGATGGCGTTCGTGTCCGGTGAGGACGTCTGGGTGATGGACCGCATCCTGAAGGAACCGCGCCGCGTCACCGACACCCCCCACAACGAGACCAGCGTGGCGTTCAGCGAGGACGGCAAGCGGCTGTTCTTCGTCAGCGACGTCAGCGGCGAGTTCGACATCTGGGAGGCGACCATCGACCGCGAGGACGGCATCTGGTGGCTGGCCGACTCGTTCGCGCTGCGCCAGGTGACCGACGACCGGGCGGTCGAGGGCAACCTGCGGCGCAGCCCGAAGGGCGACCACATCGCCTACACCAAGCAGAGCGACATCTTCGTCATGGACGGCGACGGCAGCGACCACCGCAAGGTCGTCGACGCGTGGTCGATGCCGCAGTTCGACTGGTCGCCGGACGGCCGCTGGCTGACCTACGCGACGCAGGATTCCGACTACAACTCGGACGTCTGGATCGTGGCGCTCGACGGCACCCAGCAGCCCTACAACCTGTCGCGCCATCCGGACTTCGACGGCAGCCCGGCGTGGTCGGGCGACGGCAAGCGGATCGCGTTCACCAGCCGGCGCGACGGCGACGAGTCGGACGTCTACTACGTCAACCTGACGGCCGAGACCGAGGAGAAGACCAGCCGTGACCGCACGCTCGAGAAGGCGCTGGCGGCGATGAAGTCCGGCAAGGGCAAGGGGGACGGCAAGGCCAAGGGCAAGGGCAAGGAGAAGCAGGCGGCGGAGGCCGGCTCCGACCGGGCGAAGGGCAAGCCGACGGACGAAAAGCACGCCGACGACAAGGTCGTCGTGCACCTCGACGGCATCCGCGACCGCCTGCACCGGATCTCGATCCGCAACAGCCGCGAGGGCGGCCTGATCTGGTCACCGGACGGCAAGACGCTGGCGTTCTCGGCGACGGTGTCGTCGCAGTCGGGCTTCTACGGCGTGACGTTCCCCAACCCGGGGGCTCCGAAGAAGCTCGCGGCACGCGGCCTGCGGCGCGCGACCTGGCAGCAGCAGGGCAACGAGATCGTCGGCCTCAGCAGCGGCAAGCCGGCGGTGCTCAAGAAGGGCACCAGCCTCGAGGTGTTCCCGTTCTCGGTGCGGCGCACCCGCGATTGGTCGGCCGTGCGGCAGATCTCGTTCGACCAGGGCTGGCGCGCGATGCGCGATCGCTTCTACGACCCCGACATGAACAACCGCGACTGGGACGCGATCCGTCGCAAGTACCGCCCGGTCGCCGCGCAGTGCCTCGGCCAGCGGGAGTTCACCGACCTGATGAACATGATGCTCGGGGAACTCAACGCGTCGCACATGGGCCACCGTGGCGGCAGCGACGCGCTGCCGTCGACCAGCAGCACCAGCAGCTGGGCGCCGACGACCCACCACCTCGGCCTGCGCTTCGCGCTGGATCGGCCGGAGAAGGGGCTGGTCGTGACCAGCGTGATCCCGGGCAGTCCGTGCGACCTGGTGCGCAGCAAGGTGCACGTCGGGGAGGCGCTGCTGGCCGTCGACGGGGTCGCGATCACGCGCGACGTCGACCTCGACGACCTGCTGACGATGGACCAGACCCGCGACGTCGAGCTGACCATCGGCGGCGAGGACGGCAGCGAGCACAAGATCACGGTGCGCCCGACCCGTTCGGTCGCCGGGCTGCTCTACGAGGAGTTCGTCGAGGGCAACCGCAAGAAGGTCGACGAGCTGTCGGACGGCAAGCTCGGCTACCTGCACATCCGCGGCATGAACATGTCGAGCTTCCGGCAGATGGAGGAGGACCTCTACCACGCCGGCGCCGGCAAGGACGGCCTGATCATCGACGTGCGCTTCAACGGCGGCGGCAGCACCACCGACCACGTGATGACGGCACTGACCCAGCCGGTGCACGCGATCACCAAGTCGCGCGGCAGCGGCGAGGGCTACCCGCAGGATCGCAAGATCTACGCGTCGTGGACCAAGCCGATCATCCTGATGTGCAACGAGCACTCGTTCTCGAACGCCGAGATCCTGAGCCACGCGGTCAAGCAGGTCGGTCGCGGCCGGCTGGTCGGCATGCGCACGGCCGGCGGCGTGATCTCGACCGGTTCGGTGGGGCTGCTCGACGGCAGTTCGGTTCGCATGCCGATGCGGGGCTGGTACCTGGTCTCGACGGGCGAGGACATGGAGCTGAACGGGTGCCTGCCCGACATCGCGATGTGGAACGACCCGATGGGTCCGGATGCGCAGCTGGCGCGGGCGGTCGAGGAGCTGCAGGCCGACGTCGCCAAGGAGCAGGCCAAGGGTGCCGTCAAGATCCTGCCGGCGGCGACCCGGCGGCGCATGGAGAAGCGCGCCAGCGACGCCAGCGGCGGCCGATAGCGGCGCCGCCGGGCGTGCCGGTGCGGCTAGCATGCCCGCATGCTGTCCATGCGGTTGCTGTCCGACAACTACCGGCACGCCTACCTGCTCGCGGCCCTGTTGATGCTGGTCGCGCTGCGGCCGTTCGTGACCCCGGACGGCGGCGGCTTCGGCCTGATCGACGGCTTCCTGGGCCTGGCGCTGCTGACCGCGGTTGCCAACTCGGCGCACGGCCGGGGGACCCGCTACGTCGCGATCGCGCTCGGCCTGCTGGTCATCGGCTTCCGGGTGCTGTCGATGCCGGCCGACTCGCCGCTCGCCTACACGCACTTGTTCTTCGCGACGATGGTGCTGTTCTGCGGGCTGTCGGCGGTGCTGCTGCTGGTGCACCTGTTCGAGCCGAAGGCGTGCATCACCACCGACACGATCCTCGGTGCGGTCAACGCCTACCTGCTGCTCGGGATCGGCTGGGCGTGCGGCTACTCGCTGCTCGAGTGCCTGGAGCCGGGCTCCTTCGACTTCGGCGAGCGCGTCGTCGAGGCGTCACGCGACCAATTCTGGACGTTCATCGGCTTCAGCTACACGACCCTTACGACGCTCGGCTACGGCAACATCTCGCCGATGAACGCCCGCGCCGACGCGCTGGCGACCTGCGAAGCCATGCTCGGCCAGTTCTACGTCGCCATCCTGGTCGGCCGCCTCGTCGCCCTGCAACTCAACCAACGCCACACCCACGACGTCGTCACCGCCGCGCGCAAGGCCCCCCGCTAATCCGAGAGTCTGGCTCCGAGAGTCTGGTTCCGAAGTCTCGTCCCGAACGTCTGATTCCGGGAGCAGACCTCACCGAGCACGGCGCTGCCCCCGACGCCTGCCGCGCTGGTGGGCAAAGCCCCGTCCGCACGCGTACACGCCGCTTCCGCGATCACGGTCGGCAGCGCGTCCACTACATGGACGCGCTCCTGGCGACGGCGTCGGGGCCAGGTGGCGCAGGATGAACCCGGTTCAGTATGCGGCACTTCGGGGTCAGCGGTGGTAGGCGGCGGCTTCGGCTTCGTCGCGGGCTTGTTCTTCGAGGAACTCGTGCAGCTCGGCCTGTTCTTCGTTGGTGATCCAGCTCGGGTCGGGGTGGTCCGGGTCGATCTCGACGCGGATCTTCTGCACGAACGGCTCGCCGTCGACGGTCAGGCGCGCGGTGTAGGTGCCCGGGCCGACCCGGCTGCCGCCGCGTCGCATGTAGAACTGGCGCGCGCGCTCGCTGGCGCCGTCGGGGATGTTGACCGGGCCGCGCAGGTTCCAGGTGACGCGGTGCAGGCCCTTGTCGCTGCTCGCTTCCAGTTCGCGCACCGCCTTGCCGCTGCTGTCGAGGATCTCGAGCTGCACCGAACGGGCGCGCTTGTGGATGTGGTACGCGAGGTGTGCGCCGTCGCGCGGGTTCTCGGCGGCGAAGCGGCGGTTGGTGCCGCCGGTCGACATGCCCGACCGCCAGATCACGGCCGACACCGGCTTGTAGAAGTGCACGTCCTTGGCCATGACCTCCTTGGTCATCTGCCGGATCTCGTTGACCGACGCGATCCACAAGCTGCGGCCGTGGGTGCCGGCGACGACCTCACCCGACGGCACGTTGAGCGCGAACGCGTGCACCGCGACCGTCGGCAGGTCCCCGTTGAACCGGGTCCAGTGCTCGCCGCGGTCCAGCGTCACGAACGTCTGGAACTCGGTGCCCAGGTAGAGCACGTTCTCGTTGACCGGGTCCTCGGCGATCGTGCGCGTCGAGCCCGCACCTTCGGGCAGCGTCGCCGTCAGCGAACGCCAGGTCTTGCCGCCGTCGTCGGTGGCCAGCGCGTAGGCGGCGTCGTCGTCGCTGCGGTGGCCGTCGAGGGTCACGTAGGCGCGCTTGGCGTCGAACCTGGACGCGACCAGCTCGCTGACCCAGCGCGGGCCGGGCACGAGGTGCTGGATCGGGCGCGCCGCGGCCGGCTGCGACCCGGCGTTGGGGCCGCGCGGCGGCTGTTCGCCCTCCGGCGCTTCGCCAGCCGGCGCTTCTTCGGCGACCTCGAAGCAGTCGATCCAGTTGTCGCCGCCGTCGTGCGTGACCCACAGCGCGCCGTCGTCGGTGCCGACGTAGACGATGTCGTCGTCCTTCGGCGACTCGGCCAGCGCCGTCGCGGCGCCGCGCTCGGTGTTGGTGATCACCGGCGAGATCGTCTGCATGTTGGCGCCGCGGTTGAGCGACTTGAACACGCGGCTGCCGGCCGTGTAGACGATCTTGCTGTTGTGCGCCGACAGGATGTACGGCGTCTCCCAGTTGTAGCGGATGCGTTCGCCCTTGTCGCCGCGGCCGCCCCGCAGGCTGCCGCGCTCGCTGTTGGCGAGGTTGCGCCAGCCCGGAGGCCCGTTCTGGCTCTGGCTGTAGACGACGTGCTTGTCGTCCGGGTCGACCAGGCAGCGGAAGCCGTCACCACCACCGACGCGCACCCAGTCGTGGTTGCGGGCGCCGGTGCCGGCGGTGCGGCTCGGGCCGCCCCACGAACCGTTGTCCTGCAGGCCGCCGTAGACGCGGTAGTTGCGGTCCGAGCTGACGCCGACGTGGTAGAACTGGCCGATCGCCACGTGGTTGAGGTGGTCCCAGTTCTTGCCGGCGTCGTAGGTGACGTAGATGCCGCCGTCACAGCCGTGGATGATGTGGTTGCCGTCGTTGGGGTCGATCCACTCGGCGTGGTGGTCGACGTGCATGCCGCTGCCGGCGCCGCGATCGAACGTCTTGCCGCCGTCCGTCGAACGGTAGAGCGACGTGCCGAGCACCATCAGGTTGTCGCTGTTGCTCGGATCGATGCGGATCTGGCTGTAGTACATCGGCCGAGGGTTCAGCGTGTTGATCCGCGTCCAGGTGTCGCCGCCGTCGGTCGACTTGTAGATGCCGCCGTACTCGTGGCCGGCCTTGCCCTGCAGGTCGGGCGAACCACCGGACTGGCCGCCGAGCGTGCCGATGAACGGCGAACGCGCGTTCTTCGGGAACGTGCCGAACGTCAGCGTGATCTCGAGGTCCTTGCGGTCGCGCACGACCGACAGCACCGCTTCGTCGCCGGCCCGGAACTGCCGGCAGGCGCGGTCGAAGTCCTGCTGCGAGTTCACCCGCTTGCCGGCGACCGCGAGGATCACGTCGTCCTTCTTCAGCCCGGCCTTCTCGGCGGGCGTCGGCTCGGCCTTCTGCTGCGCTTCCTCCTGCTCGCCCGAGCGCGTGCCGCGACGGCCGCCGCGACGCGACGGCTTGACCGCGTTGATCTTGACGCCGGCGTCGGCGCTGGCGACCGAAGCGCCGTGGTAGGCGGCGTCCTCGGGCTGCTTGGCGATCATCTCGCTCTCGACGATCGCCATCAGCACGTTGGGGTCCTTGCGGTAGTAGTCGATGCCGACGCGGCCGATCTGGCAGCTCGGCAGGCCGGTCTTGATGCGCATCCAGTTGACGCCGCCGTCGGTCGTCTTCCAGATGCCGCCACCCGGCCCCCAGCGCTTGGCCGGATCGTTGGTGTCGAAGCCGTCGCGGGCGCGCTCGTAGGTCGCGACCATCAGCGTGTCCGGCTCGTTCGGGTGCATGTCGATGTCGATCACGCCGGTCTGGTCGTCGACGTAGAGCACCTTGGCCCAGGTCTTGCCGCCGTCGGTGGTCTTGTAGAGGCCGCGATCCTCGTTGGGGCCGTAGAGGCGGCCGAGCGCGCCGACGTAGACGATGTCTGGGTTGGTCGGGTGGATCGCGATGCGACCGGTCTGGAACGTCTTGGCCAGGCCCATGTGCGACCAGGTCTTGCCGCCGTCGGTCGACTTGTAGACGCCGTTGCCGTAGCTGACCGAGTTGCGCGGGTTGGCCTCGCCGGTGCCGACCCAGACGATGTCCTTGTTGGACTGCGACACCGCGACGTGGCCGATCGACACGACCTTCTCGCGATCGAACTGGTGTTCGAACGTCATGCCGTTGTTGGTCGTCTTGACCAGCCCACCCGACGCGGTGGCCGCCCACCACGTGCTCGGCTCGGCCTCGTAGACCGCGAGCGAGATGATGCGGCCGCCCATCGTCGACGGACCGATGCTGCGCCAGTGCAGCGCGTTCGCCCAGGCCTCGGGCAGTTGTTGGCAGGTGAGGGACGAGGCGGCGACCAGCGCGGCGCCGACGAACAACGGGCTACGAAGCATTCTTTGCATCTCCTTGCAGGCTCTCCGCGCAGCACGTGCCGGCAGCGGACAGCGGCATTCTGAGGGGGCCGCAGTCTACGCCGACGATCGGCCGCCGGCGCGCGACCATCCACGTAGGCACATACCTGTCACAACCTTGCGCGGCCCCGTCCGAGGGCACCGGAACCCGGCATCGCGCACCGGCGCGATTCCGCGCCACGCCTGCGTCGATCCCGCTACCCTGTGCCCACCCACTGGCGCGCCGCGGACCCCTCCGGCGGCCAGACACCACCACCGAAGGAGCCTTCGTGCAGAGTCTGCGACCCTCGTCCGCCTTCCTGGTCCTCGCCGCGACCGCGGCGACCTCTTCGCTCGCCCACGCCCAGTGGGTCACCTACAGCAACGAAACCGCGACGCGCGTGTCCGCTGCGCCGGGCCTGGTCGTCAGCGACCAGGAGGAGAAGGACTACGCCTGGGCGGACCTCGACCACGACGGCGACACCGACCTGGTGGTCGCCCGCAAGGAGCCGTTCACGTCGAGCGGCCACTTCCCCAACGTGCTGCTGATGAACGAAGGCGGCGTGCTGACGGACCGTTCGGGGACGTTGACGACGTCGACCGTGCCCGGCAGCTCCGGCTTCCTCGACGCCACCAACGACCGCGACGTCGTGATCGCCGACATCAACGGCGACGGCTGGGAGGACGTGATCTTCGCGACCACGCTGACGGCCAACATGCCGCAGTACATCCGCGCCAACCGGGTCTACCTCAACCTCGGCGAACAGAACGGCGTCTGGCAGGGCCTGCTCTACGACGACCCGGCGCGCATCGACGACACCCCGTGGAACGGCGAGCACCGCTTCTGTTCGGTCGCGGCCGGCGATGTCGACGGCGATGGCGACATCGACCTCTACTTCGGCGACTACCAGCAGGGCGGCACCCGGTCGATGGACATCGACGACCGCCTGCTGATCAACGACGGCACCGGCTACTTCACCGACGAGTCGGCCGCCCGGATGAGCACGACGATGCTCGAGTCGTCGTTCGGCATGAAGGTCGCGATCGTCGACATGAACAACGACGGCAAGCTCGACATCATGAAGGACGACGCGCTGAACGCGCCGCAGGCGGTGTCGATCAGCTACAACGACACCGCGACCGAGGGCGTCTTCGGCAGCTACGACCTGCCCTACGGCAACGCGCCCTACCACTTCAACGTCGGCGACCTCAACAACGACGGCTGGACCGACTTCATCGTCAGCGACGACGGCCAGGACCAGTACATGCTCAACCAGGGCCCGATCACCCAGGGGGGCCCGACCACGTTCGCGCCGAGCATCGCGTTCAGCTACACCGGCGGCGGTGGCGACGACGGCTTCGGCGGCAACAACCTGATCGCCGACCTCGACGGCGACGGCTGGCAGGACGCAGTCGTCGCCGACGCCGACGTCGACATCCCCGGCTGCAACCGGCGCTGCCACATCTTCCGCAACCTCGGCAACGCGCCGAACGTCACGCTGCAGGAACAGATCGTCAACGGCCAGGTCGTCGGCGGCATCACTCCGGCGGCGCTGCAGGGCACCTTCGACGTGGCGGTGTTCGACATCAACGGCGACGGCGCGATGGACCTGGTGGTCGGTCGCTGCACCGGCACCGAGATCTACATCAACGACCCGCCGACCTCGATCTCGTTCAGCTTCGTCGGCGGCCAGCCGGCGATGGTCGCCCCCGGCGTGCCGACCGACATCACCGTCGACGTGGTCGGCCTCGGCGTGCAGCCGGTGTCGGGCACCGGCGTACTCCACTACGCCATCGGGGCCGCGCCGTTCCAGTCGGTCGCGATGACCGACAACGGCGCCGGCCAGTACACCGGCACCCTGCCGCTGCTCAACTGCACCGAGACGGTGCGGTACTACGTCAGCGTGCAGGCGACCGACAGCCAGACCTACAGCGATCCCCCGTCGGCGCCGTCGGGCTACTACGAGGCGCTGTCCGCCTACGGCACCGGCACGCTCTACCAGAACGACTTCGAGGCCAACGCCACCGGCTGGACGGTGGTCAACGACCCGGCGCTGATCAACGGTGCCTGGGAGCGTGTCGATCCCAACGGCACGGTCTACAACGGCCAGCTGGCGGCGCCGTTCGGCGACGCGCAGTCGGGTGCGGCCGACCAGTGCTTCGTCACCAAGCAGGGCGCGCTGGTCGAGCCCGCCGGCCTCAACGACGTCGACGGCGGCCCGACCGACCTGATCTCGCCGGTGCTCGACTACGCCAACAGCGACGGCAACATCTCGTTCCAGGCGTGGCTCTACTCGTCGGTCAACGGCAGCGACCCGCTGCAGGTCGACGTCACCAACGACGGCAGCAGCTGGGTCGCGGTGATGCAGATCCAGCCCGAGTACGGCACGCCCGACGCGACCAACCAGTGGACGCAGTACTCGTTCAAGCTCAGCGACTACGTGACGCCGACGGCGACCGTGCAGGTGCGCTTCCGGATCGCCGACCTGTTCGCCGGCCAGGTGGTCGAAGCGGCCATCGACGTGTTCCGCGCCGGCCTGATCGACTGCCGCTACTGCCAGCCCGACTTCGCGCTGCAGACCAGCGGCCCGGCGACGCTGTCGATGTGCGGCGACGTGCTGTCGGCGGCGACGCCCGACACGACGCTCGAGATCGAGAGCCTGCCGGCCGGCACCAACGGCCTGTTGATCTTCGACGCGATCCCCAACCCGTCGCCGTGGAACGGCGGGGAGCTGATCTCGCCGGCGCCGCTGGTGCTCAGCCAGTTCTTCGCCAACGGCAACGGCGGCTTCGCCGTGCCGCTGGCGATCGGTGGCCTGCTGCCGCCGGGCTTCGCGCTCTACGTGCAGGCGGTCTACAGCGACGCGTCGCTGCCCGGCGGCGCCGGCGTGACCAACGCGCTGCGCGTCGACTGGAACTGATCCGGGCGGCGGTCCCGGCCGCACCCCGGCCGGGACCGGAACGTCACACGCGCCCGCTGGGACGAGCCCGGCGAGGCCGTAGACTCCAGCGTCCATCGCAACCCTGGAGTCCGTGATCTTGGTCCCCCACATCCGTTCCGCATCCGCGCTGGCCTTCGTGCTGGCCGCGGCTCCCGCGCTGCTCGCCCAGAACGAGAAGCCCGCTGCCGGTGGCAGCATCCGTGTGACCCCCGCCGAGCTGACGCTGCCGATCGGGCAGAGCAAGCAGCTCGAAGCCGAGATCCTCGACCCGGGCGGGCGCCCGGTCGACGGGCGACTGCTGTTCTTCAGCCGCGCGCGCCGGGCGTTGCGCTGCAGCCGCGACGGCGAGTTGACCGCGGTCGCCGCCGGCAGCCACGAGGTCGTCGTGCGCGCCATGTTCGGCGCGCAGCGCGGCCCGGAGACCACCGTGGTGGTCACCGTGCCGCACCCGACCCCGGCGGCGATCACCCTCGAGGGTGCGCCGAAGCGCCTCTACACCGGCACCACGGTGCGGGTCACCGGCGCGGTCGTCGACAAGGACGGCGTCGCGCGCAAGGACCTCGACGTCGCGTTCGCGACCACCGACCTCGAACGGCTCGCCGTCGACGCGTTCGGCTTCGTGCGCGCCTTGGCCCCGGGCAAGGCCGAGCTCAGCGTCTCGGGCGGCGGCCTCGAGAAGGAGCACGCGTTCGAGATCGTCGCCAACCCGGTGCGCGGCGTCGAACTGCTCAGCTCGCACCAGCGCGCTCGCACCGGGGACGTGGTGACGTTCGACGTGCGCCTGCAGGACAGCGACGGCCAGCCGATAGCCGACGTGCCGGTCGAGTACACGTTCCGCGCCATGCCGGACGACACGCTCGGCAACGCCGCCACCGGCCAGATCCAGGCGGACGGCCGCTTCGTCGCCGAGAAGCCCGGTCTCTACACGATCATCGCGACCTGCGGGGCCGCCAGCGACCAGTTCACGCTGCGCTGCGACGAACGCTTCGAAAAGAAGCGCAAGCTGGTCAAGGTCGGCCACGGCCCGGTGCTCGACGTGCACACGTCGGACCTGTGGGTCTGGGAGGGCGCGGACGGCCGCGACTACTGCGTGACCGGCACCTGGGGCGCCAACGGCGACGCGATCTTCTGGGACGTCACCGACCCGGCGCGGATCGAACGCATCGCGACCGTGACCGTCGATGCGCGCACCGTCAACGACGTCAAGGTCAGCGCCGACGGCCGGCTGTGCATCATCAGCCGCGAGGGCGCCAGCAACCGCAAGAACGGCATCGTCGCGTTCGACGTCACCGACCCGCGCAAGCCCGAACGGATCAGCGAGTTCGACGACGAGCTGACCGGCGGCGTGCACAACCTGTTCATCCACGAGAACTACGCCTACGCGCTCAGCGCCGGCCGCCGCTACGACATCCTCGACATCAAGAACCCGCGCGCCCCGACCCGCGTCGGCAGCTACCAGGTGTTCGAGCCGGGTGCGTCGATCCACGACGTCTGGGTCGTGGACGGCATCGCCTACTCGTCCAACTGGCGCTACGGCCTGCACCTCGTCGACGTCGGCAACGGCATCAAGGGCGGCTCGCCGTCCAACCCGGTCAAGATCGGCAACTACGCCTACCCGAGCGGCTGGAACCACGCGGCGTTCCCGTGGCGCAGTGAGGACACCAACAAGTTCTACGTGATCGCCGGCGACGAGGCGTTCCCGTACGGCCTGTCGGTCAAGGACAACCCCACCTACCCGCGCGGCTGGATCCACTTCGTCGACTTCAGCAACCTCGACGCGCCGCAGGAGGTCGCCCGCTACGAAGTGCCCGAGGCCGGCACGCACAACCTGTGGGTCGAGGGCAACACGATGTACGTCGCCTACTACAACGGCGGCCTGCGCGTGGTCGACATCTCCGGCGACCTGATGGGCGACCTGTATCGTCAGGGCCGCGAGATCGCCTGGTTCCTGCCGACGCACCCGAAGGGCGTCGTGCCGAACGCGCCGATGGTCTGGGGCCCACAGCCCTACAAGGGCCACATCTTCTTCAGCGACTGGAACAGCGGCCTGTGGGCCGTCAAGCTGGTCGAGGACCGGGGACGCCGCCGATGATGCGGACCGCGGTGCTGCTGCTCGGCCTCGCGCACGGCCTCGCCGCGCAGGCTCCGTACACCGCCTACGTGGCGTGCGAGTCGTCGGACGAGGTCTACGTGGTCGACTTCGACGGCAAGGCCGCCAGTACGCGCGCCGTCGTCGAGGTCGGCTACCAGGCCACCGAGATCGAGGGCCCGCACGGGCTGACGGTCGGGCCGAACGGGGACTACTGGTACTGCTCGATCGCGCACGGCAAGCCGTTCGGCCTGCTCTACAAGTACCGCGTCGACAGCAACGAGCTGGTCGGCGAGTGCGAACTCGGCATGTTCCCGGCGACGATGCAGATCAGCCCGCTGACCGGGCTGCTCTACGTCGTCAACTTCAACCTGCACGGCCGCATGCTGCCGAGCACGGTGTCGATCGTCGACCCCGACGCGATGGTCGAGGTCGGCCGCACCGTCACCGGCGCAATGCCGCACGGCTCGCGGCTGACCCGGAAGGGCGACCGCCACTACTCGTGCGCGATGATGTCGGGCGAACTGTACGAGATCGATGCGACCACGTTCGACGTGACCCGCAACATGCAGCTCGACGTCAACCTGCCGGAGAACCACGCGTCCGAGGCCAAGCCGACCTGGGTGTCGCCACACCCGACGGCCCCGCGGATCTACGCGGCGCTCAACGGCAAGGCGACGATCGTCGAGGTCGACACCGACAAGTGGCTGGTGACGCGTCGGTTCGCGACCGGCAAGGGCCCCTACAACCTCGACCTGACGCCGGACGGCAAGCTGCTGGTCGCGACCTACAAGACCGACGGCGCGATCGGGATCTGGGACCTCCAGACCGGCAAGGAACGCGCCCGCATCGCCTCGTCGCGCAAGGTCACCCACGGCGTCGCGATCAGCCGCGACGGCCGCTACGCGTTCGTGACCTCGGAGTCGAAGAACGCCGACCCGGGCGTGCTCGACGTCGTCGACCTGGGACAGGACAGGATCGTGGCGACGGTCGTCGTCGGCCTGCAGGCCGGCGGGATCGCGCTGCTCGAGCCGAGCGCCGCCAGCACGAGGCAATCCCAGGACGGCAAACAGCAGCCCGGCAAGCAGAGGGCCGGCAAGCAGAAGGCCGGCAAGAACTGACCGAACCTTCACGGTAAGCCCCGCACGGGTCCGATGCCGCTCGGGACGCTGCGGTGCATGATGCAACGGTTGCCTCGCCTGTTCCTGCTGCTGGCCCTGCTGGTGCCGGCCTTCTGCGGTCTCTTGCGCGCGCAGCTGCCGACGCACGGCCAGATGGTCGGCGAGGTCACCGCGACCGGCGCCGTCTACTGGACGCGCGCGTCGATCCCGGCGCTGGTCAGCGTGCAGTATTCGACCGATCCGACGCTGGCCAACTTCGCCGAGACCCCGCAGCAGGCCGCGCTGGTGTCGCGCGACCTGACCGTGCGGATCGAGCTGTCGGGCCTGCAGCCCGCGACGCGCTACTACTACCGCGCCCGCCTGACCAACCAGCCCGGACCGCTCGGCAACTTCGGGGTCGTCGGCACGTTCCGCACCGCGCCGCAGAGCGGCCAGGACCTGCCGGTGTCGATCGCGTTCTCTGGCGACGCCAACGACCTGGGCCAGTTCGGCGTGTTCCCGACGATCCTCGCCGACGCACCGGACCTGTTCCTCAACCTCGGCGACTTCCCGTACTGCGACGGCGCGACCACGCTCGCCGACTACTGGGCCGAGCACCGCGCGATCCGCGACTCGGCGGCGCTGCACATGCTGTGCGACCAGGTCCCGTGGGTCGCGATCTGGGACGACCACGAGGTCGTCAACAACTGGGACGCCCAGACCAGCACGACGCTGGTCGGCAACGGCACGCAGGCCTTCCGCGACTGGTTCCCGCTGCCGGACGGCCCGCTCGAGGCCTACCGTCGGTTGCGCCACGGCGCCGGCGTCGAACTGTTCGTGCTCGACACGCGCCGCTACCGCGACCTCAACAACGCCCTGCCGGCGCCGCAGAAGACACTGCTCGGCGCGACCCAGCGCGCCTGGCTCGAACAGGCCCTGCTGCAGTCGACGGCGAAGTGGAAGGTGGTCGCGACCTCGGTGCCGACCTTCTACGGCGGCACCGATTCGTGGGACGGCTACGTGCACGAACGGGAGTCGCTGCTGCAGTTCCTCGTCGACCACGACCTGCACAACGTCGTGTTCGTCGCCGCCGACCAGCACATCGCAGCGATCCGCGAGCTGCGCTCCGGCCTGCTCGAGGTCCAGGCGGGGCCGCTGGCGCAGTTCGTCGGCAGCAACACCCACCGCCGCGAACCCGAACAACGCTGGCATGGCACCGTGCGCAACTTCGGCGTGATCGACTACGACCCGTCGACGACGCCGAGCACGCTGCGCATCCGCTTCCACGACGCCAGCGGCGCGATCCTGCGCGAACACGTCGCCACCGAGATCGTCGCGCCGGCGCGCCTGGCGGTGCACAGCGACGTGCCCGAGGCCGGCTTCGTGCTCGCCGACGGCCCGCACCTGGTGCGCGACGACGGCACCCGCGCAACCCGCGAACGGCTGCATCCCGGCAGCTACCACCTGCACGCCCGCGACCTCGCCCACGGCGACACGCCCGCGAGCTTCGAAATCGACGTGCCGCAGGGTGCCGACGTGCGGATCGCGACTTCGTACGAGGACCTGCCGGGCCCCCACCCGGTGCTGTTCGAGGAGCACTTCGACCAGCCGTTCGGCGCGCCCTGGGGCTGGACCCTGGTCGACCTGGGCACGTCGGGCCCGTCGGCGTGGCTGGTCGTCGACCGCCAGCTGAGCCAGCGCAGCAACATCGGCGGCAGTGCGCCCGCCTACGCCGGCAGCCTGGCGATCGCCGGCCAGGCGACGTGGACCGACGTCACGCTGCAGGCGCGCTTCTACTCGCGCGACAACGACTCGTGCGGCGTCGTGTTCCGCTACCGCGGTCCCGGCGACTACTACCGGGCGCGTTTCGACGCCGAGCGGCAGGTGACGCAGCTGACCCGGTTCGTCTCCGGCCAACCGACGGTGCTCGCCGAGCGCAGCAACGAACCCGGCTACGCACAGACGTTCTGGCACGACGTCACCGTCACGGCGATCGCGGATCGCCTGCGCGTCTGGCGCAACGGCGAACTGCTGTTCGACGTCGTCGACGCAACGCACCCGGACGGCCGGATCGGCCTCTACACGTGGGCCGATCAGCTGGTGTCGTTCGACGACGTCGTCGTGCGCGCCGGCGACGCGACCACGCGCAGCCGCCAGCAGCTGTTCGAACACGACTTCGCCAGCGGTTCGCTGGCCCCGATGACCGTCGTCGACGTCGGCACCGTCAGCGGTCCGTCGCAGTGGAGCGTGCAGAACGGCGAGGCGGTGCAGACCAGTAACATCGAGGACGGGGACGGCTCGCGCGCGGGGCTGCCCAAGGCCGGCACGCTGCTGCTGGCGCCGACGTTCGCGATCGACCAGGAGGTCCGCGTGCGGTTGCGCAACGACGACAACGATGCCATCGGCGTGGTGTTCCGCTACCAGGACGTGGACAACCACTACCGCTTCTCGCTCGACGCCCAGCGCCACTACCGCCGCCTGGTCAAGGTCGCGCAGGGGCAGTGGACGACGCTGTGGGAGTCCGACGACGACTATCCGCCGAGCGTCTGGCACCAGGTCTCGGTGGCGGCGCGCGGCGACACGCTGCGGGTCGGCTTCGACGGCCTGACGCTGTGCGAGGTCGAGGACGGCAGCCTGTCGATCGGCCGCGCCGGCGTCTACTGCTGGGCGAGCACCGGGGCGCGCTTCGACGACTTCTTGATGCAGGTGCCGCCGGCGCCGCGAGCCGTCACCGCGGCGGTGGCGACGCCGGGCCAGGAACGGATCGAGCTGTGCGCGCCCGCGAGCGCCGGTCGTCTCTACCTGCTGGCGCTGTCGGCCGCGACCACGCCCGGCATCCCGCTGGCGACGCTGCAGCCCGGCGACCTGCGCACGTGGCGGCTCAACGACGACCCGTTCTTCCAGTTCAGCCTGCAGCCGAGCTCGATCCTGGCCGGCTTCCAGGGCACGCTCGGCGCGGACGGCCGTGCGACCGCGGTGCTGACCTGGCCGCCGGTCGCCTCGCAGCTGCTCGGCGGCGGCACGTTGTTCTGCGGCGGCATCACCTACGATCCCAACCAGGGCACCTGGGGCGAGCTGTTCCCGACGCTGCCGTTGACGATCCCGCGCTGACCGGCGGGGTCCGGCCGCGGCGCGCTACTGCCAGGCTTCGAGCAGTCGCCGGCACTCGCCGAGCAGCCAGTCCGACTGCTCGAACGGCCGTTCGCTGATGTCCTGCCACAGGATCCGGCCCTTGCCGTCGACCAGGAACGTGCCGTGCAGCGCTTCGTTCTGGAACTGGTCCCAGACGCTCCACTGCCGGAACACGTCGCCCTTCGGATCGCACAGCACGTCGAAGTGCAGCGGGTCGACGCCGTTCTCCTGCGCGGCCTGCTGTGCGGCCTTGACCTGTTCGATCGAGTCGGTGCCGACCGACACCACCTCGATGCCCGCAGCGCGGAACCTGGCGGCCTTCGGGTCGAGGTCCTTCAGCTGCGCGACACAGTGCGCGCAGCCGAAGCCGAGGAAGAACACGACCAGCGTCGGCTTGCCGGCCTGCGGATCGAACGTCGCCTTGCCGCCGAAGCCGTCGGGCAACGTGAAGCCGGTCGCCTCGCGCGGCGCCCACAGGTCGGTGCCGACCTGCTCGAGTCCGGGCAGCGCCTGCACCGCGCGCTTCTCCCGGACGTCGGGGTGCCGCGGCAGCCGCGCCAGCTGCCGTGCGCGCTCGGCCTCGTCCGTGACGTAGCGGGCGACCAGCGCCGCGTAGCCGGGGATCTCGAACGGCATCGCGCGCCACTGCTTCAGGTAGGCGTGGTGGCGTCGCAGCACCCCCTCGACCTCGTCGTCCTTGGGCAGGTGCGTGTCGCCCAGCCGGGCGCGCTCGACCTGGATCAGATCCAGCGGCAGCACCTCCTCGTCGGGGTGCGCGCGCGCGATGTTGCGGAGGTCGCGCACGTACTGCAGGTTGCGCACCCGCGGCGGCAGCTCGGCGAACCGTTCGTCGACGATCTCCGGCTGCGCGTCGACCCCGAAGTAGCGCTGCAGCGCGTCGACCAGCGCCTGCACGCCGGCGGAGCCGTGCTGCTTGCGCAGCACCGCCTCCCAGCAGTGCCGGGCCGCGCGGTTGGGATCGTGGCGCATGCCGAGCGCCAGCAGCGCGTGCGGCAGGGGTGCCTTCTCGTCGGCGACCATCAGCTCGCGGCACAGCCGCGCCGCCTCCCAGTCCCAGCCGGCGTAGAGCCGCATCGTGATCTTCTCGACGACCTTGGCGTCGGCGGCGGCCCCCGGCGCGCGCAGGTGCGGCAGGTCGAGCCCCGGATCCTGTGCCGAGAGCGAGGCCGGCAACGACGTTGCCAGCGGCACGAGAGCGACGAGTGCGAGCAGGGGCGGCGCGATCCGGAGCATGCCCGGGAATATACCGGCGCAAGCCGCCGTCGCGAACCGACCCGCTGCTGCCGGGAATGCGGCGGCGCCGGGCTCGTCTCAAAGCTGCAATGCACACCATCGAGCGCCGGTCCGGCAGCGCCGGCTTCACCCTGATCGAGCTGCTGATCGTCACCGCCATCCTCGGCCTGCTCGCGGTGTTCGCGAGCCACGCGCTGGTCGGCCTCGCCGACGACGTGGTCGTGCCCGCCGCCGGCCCCGCGACCGTCGACGTCGCGGCGTCGCAGGCGGCACGGCTGGTCCAGCTCGCCGGCGTCGCGGTGCTGCTGTTCGGCGCCGGCTTCTGGTATCTGGCCAACCTGCATCGTCCCGGCCAGCTCGACCGCTTCCGGCTCGGCCACTTCCTGCTGGTCGCGCTGACCTACTCGCTGTTCTTCGTCGCGTTCGCGGTGCTCGACGGGCGCGGCTGGTCGATGGCCGCCGCCGTCTCGCTCGCCGCTGCGGTGTCGTATCCGCTGGTCACGCTGCACGTCGCAACGATCACCGGCTGGCGCTTCGCGCTGCTCGCGGCCCTGCCGCTGACGGCGTGGACCACCGGCATCGTCGTCAACGGCGTCTACGGCGGCGAGCTGCGCAGCCTGATCTACCTCGGCATGCTGGCCACGGCCGTCGCCTTCTTGACCTGGACCTACCCGCGCCTGATGCGCGGCATCGAGGGCCATCGCGAACAGCTCCAGCAGCGGCTGCTGCGCGAGGCCGACGAGGTCGCCGACTTGGCCGCCCAGCTGCGCGAACGGCTGGTGGCGGCCGAAGTGCTGCTGCGCACGCCCGACCACGACGAAGGCCACGGCCTGCGCCGCTGGCTCGAGCAGCGCGTCGAGCACGGCCAGCGCACGCTCGAACTGGCCCAGGGCCTGGCCCGCACCTCCGAACGGGTGCGCTACCTGACCGGCCGGATCGAGCGGCACCAGGCCTGCCTCGACGGCCTGACCAGCTCGCGCCAGCTGCGCGAACGGATCCCGCCCGCGATCGAGTCGCTGCAGGCCACCACCGCCCACCTGGCCAGCCACCGCGAGCAGCACGCGCCACCGCCGCCGCCAGCCGCCGACGTCGATCGGCGCCACTGCATCGGCTGCGGCCACGGCAACCCGGCCGACGCCCGCTTCTGCGCCAACTGCGGTCGGCCGAGCACCGAGCGGCGCGAGTGCCGCCGCTGCGCGCACGTGCTGCACCTGCCGCCGCACCTGCTGCGCGAACGAGCCGAGGACGAGGCCGCGGCGACCTACTGCCACTGCTGCGGCGAGCGGCACGCCGAGGCTGGCTGACCTTGCTCGGCAACCTGCCAAACCCTCTTCACCCAAGCGGGGCGGAGTCCTATCCTGTTCGCCCCGCAAGCCGGCAGTCCCGGCGCGCGCCGCACCCCGCCCATGGCCAGTTCTCCCTCCGCGTTCCCCCGTCACGACCAGTTCCAGGACCGCCACATCGGCCCGAGCCAGGACGAGCTGCAGGCGATCCTCGCCGCGCTCGGCTGCAAGACGCTCGACGAGCTGACCGACAAGGCCGTCCCGAAGAGCATCCGTTGGCAGAACGAGCTGACCACGCCGTCGGCCGGCAACGAGCGCGACGTACTGGCCGAGCTGACCGCGTTCGCCGCCGAGAACCAGGTGCTGCGCAGCTACCTCGGCCTCGGCTACCACGGCACCGTCACGCCGGCCGTGATCCAGCGCAACATCCTCGAGAACCCGGGCTGGTACACCCAGTACACGCCCTACCAGGCCGAGATCTCGCAGGGCCGCCTCGAGGCGCTGCTCAACTTCCAGACGCTGATCCTCGATCTGACCGGCCTCGAGGTCGCCAACAGCTCGCTGCTCGACGAGGCGACCGCCGCCGCCGAGGGCATGGCGATGTGCTACCGCCTGCACAAGAACGACGACGCGCGCACGTTCTTCGTCGACGACAACGTGCACCCGCAGACGCTCGCGGTGCTGCGCACCCGCGCCGAGCCGCTCGGCATCGAGATCGAGGTCGGCGACCACCGCTCGGTGCAGTTCGGCGCCGAGCACTTCGGCGTGCTGCTGCAGTACCCGGGCAGCGACGGCGTCATCGACGACCCGGCGCCGACCATCGACCGCATCCACCAGAGCGGCGGCTTCGCGGTCGTCGCCGCCGACCTGCTGGCGCTGACGGTGCTCAAGCCGCCGGGCGAGATGGGCGCCGACATCGTCTGCGGCTCGAGCCAGCGCTTCGGCGTGCCGCTCGGCTATGGCGGCCCGCACGCGGCCTACATGACCGCCAGCAAGGCGTTCCAGCGGCAGCTGCCTGGCCGCATCGTCGGCCTGACGATCGACAAGACCGGCAAGCCGGCGCTGCGCCTCGCCCTCGGCACGCGCGAACAGCACATCCGCCGCGAGAAGGCGACGTCCAACATTTGCACCGCGCAGGTGCTGCTGGCGGTGATGGCGTCGATGTATGCCGTCTACCACGGCCCCGAGGGCCTCAAGGCGATCGCCGAGCGGATCCGCAACCAGACCGAGTGCCTCGCCCACGCGCTGGCGCAGAACGGTCACGACGTGCGCGACGGGGCCCGCTTCGACACGCTGCGGGTGACGCCGAAGGACGGCGCGGAGGCGGCGATGCAGGCGGCGCTGCAGCGCGGCATCAACCTGCGCGACTTCGGCGACGGCTCGGTCGGCGTGACGCTGGACGAGACCGTCGACGACCAGGACCTGCAGGACCTGGTCGCGGTCTTCGGCGGCAGCCCGCTGCAGCTGGCGACCGACACCAAGGCGCCCGAGCTCGCGGCGCTGGCGCGCACCAGCGAGTTCCTGACCCACCCGACGTTCCACAGCTACCGCAGCGAGCACGAGCTGCTGCGCTACATGCACCGCCTGCAGGCGAAGGACCTGTCGCTGACGACGTCGATGATCCCGCTCGGGTCGTGCACGATGAAGCTCAACGCGACGACCGAGATGTACCCGGTCTCGCTGCCCGGCTTCGGCCAGCTGCACCCGTTCGCGCCGCTCGAGCAGACCAAGGGCTACCGCAAGCTGTTCGACAACCTGTCGAAGTGGCTCTGCGACATCACCGGCTTCGCCGCCTGCTCGCTGCAGCCCAACGCCGGCTCGCAGGGCGAATACGCCGGGCTGCTGTCGATCCGCGCCTACCACCGCAAGAACGGCCAGGAGCAGCGCAACGTCTGCCTGATCCCGTCGAGTGCGCACGGCACCAACCCGGCCAGCGCGGTCATGTGCGGCATGAAGGTCGTGGTCGTCAAGTGCGACGACGACGGCAACATCGACCTCGACGACCTGAAGGCCAAGGCCGAGCAGCACAAGGACGACCTCGCCGCCCTGATGGTCACCTACCCGTCGACCCACGGCGTCTTCGAGGAGGCCATCCGCGACATCTGCAAGACCGTGCACGAGCACGGCGGCCAGGTCTACATGGACGGCGCCAACATGAACGCGCAGGTCGGCCTGATGGGCCCTGGCGAGCTCGGCGCCGACGTCTGCCACCTCAACCTGCACAAGACGTTCTGCATCCCGCACGGCGGCGGCGGCCCGGGCATGGGCCCGATCTGCGTCGCCAAGCACCTGGCGCCGTTCCTGTCGAGCCACCCGCTGGTGCCGTGCCAGCCGACCGGCGACGAGACCCACGCGATGGGTCCGGTCAGCGCCGCTCCGTGGGGCAGCGCGTCGATCCTGACGATCAGCTACGCCTACATCGCGATGATGGGCCCGGACGGCCTGCGCCGCGCCACCCAGGTCGCGATCGCCAACGCCAACTACATCGCGCAGCGCCTGCAGGACCACTTCCCGGTGCTCTACACCGGCCAGAACGGCATGGTCGCGCACGAGTGCATCGTCGACGTGCGCCAGCTGAAGGCCAGCAGCGGCGTCGAGGTCGGCGACATCGCCAAGCGGCTGATGGACTACGGCTACCACGCCCCGACCGTCAGCTTCCCGGTGGCCGGCACGATGATGATCGAGCCGACCGAGTCCGAGTCGAAGGCCGAACTCGACCGCTTCTGCGACGCGTTGATCGCGATCCGCGACGAGATCCGCGACATCGAGTCGGGCAAGTACCCGAAGGACGACAACCCGGTCAAGAACGCGCCGCACACCGCCGAGGAGGCGACCGCCGACGAGTGGAACCGGCCGTACTCGCGCGAACTCGCGGTGTTCCCGGCACCGTGGACCAAGGTGCACAAGTACTGGCCGCCGATCGCGCGCGTCAACGACGTGCACGGCGACCGCAACCTGGTCTGCGCCTGCCCGCCGATCGAGACCTTCCAGGAGGCGTGAGCGCGCGGGTTAGGCCTGTGCGGCGAACTGCGGTAGCATTGCCGCGCATGCGCAAGGTCCTCTCTGTCGCGTGCGTGCTGCTGCTCGGCCTGCCGGCGGTGGCGCAGGTCCACTACCATCCCGACGGCCGACCCTGGAAGCAGAAGGCCAACGACGGACCGGACCAGGTCGTCGACGGCTGGTACTACAACCTCGGCGTCACCGGCATCCGCGTCGAGCTGATCGAGGCCGCGCCGACGCACCTGGTCGTGCGGCACGTGTTCGACGGCTCCCCCGCCGCCCGCCGGCTGCGCGTCGGGGACCACATCGTCGGCGCCGCGGGCAAGCCGTTCGTCGAGCCGCACCGCAACGGCTACGGCATGAAGGTGTTCGGCGCCCACGGCCCGATCCGCGACTTCGCTGACGCGCTGGAGGCTGCGCTCGGCGGCAAGGGTCGCGCCAAGGGCCGCCTGCAGCTGTCGCTGCTGCGCGACGGCAAGCCGATCGACGTCACGCTCAAGCTCGGGGCGAAGCACGGCGCCTACGCATCGACGTTCCCCGACGACTGCGACAAGACCGAGAAGCTGCTGCCGGAGCTGCTCGACTGGCTGCAGGACCAGCAGCGCGACGACGGCTCGTTCGGCAGCCCGCCCGACAACCTGTTCGCGCCGCTGGCGATGCTCAGCAGTGGCAGGTCCAAGTACCGCAAGTCGATCGAACGCGCCGCCCGCTGCCACGCGCGCACGACCAGCGCCAAGGACCACGGCTCGCTGATCAACTGGCGCTACGTGGCGGCCGGGATCTTCTTGTCGGAGTACTACCTGGCCACGCGCGAGAAGTGGGTGCTGGAGGAGCTGCAGCAGGTGCACGACTTCTTGATGCACAGCCAGTACACCGACCGTTCGCAGATCAACCCGAAGGCCTACGAGAGCCACCCCGATGCCGTTCCCAAACAGGCGGGCAAGGCCGAGGGCGGCTGGGGCCACAACCCGGGCTTCGAAGGCTACGGCCCGATCGCGATGATCACCGGCCAGGGTGCGCTGGCGCTGGCACTGATGCAGAAGTGCGGGATCGAGGTCGACCGGCAGCGGCACGAGAGCGCCTACGGGTTCCTCGCGCGCGGCACGGGTCGCAACGGCTACGTCTGGTACGGCGACGAGGTCGCCGGCCACGACCGCTACGCCGACATGGGCCGGACCGGCGCCGCCGGCATCGCCTGTGCGCTGAGCCCGTGGCCCGGCGACTACCGCGAACGCGCGCTCGCCCATGCCCGCTGCATCGGCGCGCATCCCGACAGCTTTCCCGACACGCACGGCAGCCCGACGATGGGCATGGCGTTCGCCGCGCTCGCCGCCAACGTCGACGAGCCGAGCTTCCGCCGGCTGATGGCGAGCAATCGCTGGTGGTTCACGCTGTCCCGCTGCGCCGACGACGGCACGTTCTACTACCAGCCCAACCGCGACAACGCCGGCTACGGCGGCGACTCGCGCCGCAAGCCGACGGCGGTGGTCGCGCTGATCTTCTCGATCCCGCAGAAGAACCTGGTGATCACCGGCAAGCAGGTGAAGTGACGGCCAGCATGCTGCCGCACCTGGGCAGCCGCCTGCGAGCGATCTACGATCGCGTCATGAAGGTGTCGTTCGCCGCGGGCCGCCCAGCTCGCCTCGTCGCTGAGATCCTCGCGCTCGCCGGGCCGCTTACCGCCCAGACCACCCACCTCGTCGGTCCGGGCGGCCACCCGCAGATCCACGACGCCCTGCTCGTCGCCGCGCCGGGCGACACCGTGCTGGTGCAGCAGGGCGCCTACCTGCCGTTCGATCTGGCGGTCGGCGTGCGCATCGTCGCTCCGGACGGCGCCACCGTCTCGCCGGCAATCGGCGCCGACTTCCAGCGCACCCTCGCGGTGCCGGCGGGACAGCGCGCCACGATCTCCGGGCTCCAGTTCCGCAGCGTCTCGTCGTATCCACCCGCCATCCACCCGGTGAACCTGACGATCACCGGCCATGCGGTGTTCACCGACTGCGAGTTTTACAGCCCCAACGCCGACTTCGACGCACCGCTGACCGTCTGCGGCGGCGACCTGCAGTTCGACCGCTGCTCGTGGATCAACCTGCACGACTGCATGCGGGTCGTCGGCGGGCGGGTGCTGCTCAACCAGTGCGAACTGCGCGGCATCTACCAGGGCTACAACCCGGGTCCATCGCGCGCGGTCCACGCGACCGGCGGCACCGTCGTCGCCCACCACTGCGAACTGCGCGGCTCCGCCGGCAGCAGCAGTTCGTCGACGCTCGGGGCGCCGGCGGTCGAACTCGAGGGCAACGCCCGGCTCGAACTGACCGACTGCGAGGTGTTCGGCGGCGACAACCTCTACTTCACGACCCCGATCCCGCCCGGCGCCGTCGTCAACCACACCGGTGTGCCGGTCCAGCACGCGCGCACGACCGCGGTCGGCGGGCTCGGCAACCTGCGCGGCTGGCCGCCGCTGGTTGCCAACGCACCCGGCTTCGTCGGGCCGGCCCAGCAGGTGCCGCTGGCGGGCGGAGCGGCAGCGGTCCCGACCGCCGGGGCGCCGTTCCAGGCGCTGCTGACGGCCGGCCTCCACGACGTCGTGCTGGTCGGCCTCGGCTTCGCGCGAGGGCCGGCGCTCGCGGTGCCGTTCGCGGCGCAGCCGGTGCACTTCGACCCGGCGACCGTGATCGCCTACCAGTGGAGCGTCGCGACCACCCCGATCCCGTCGTGGCCCGGTGCGGCCAGCACGACCGCGCAGACCCCGATGCTGACCGCGGCGATGCTCGGCCAACAGTTCTGGCTGCATCCGCTCAGCTTCGACGGGATGCAATTCCGCGTCGGCCCGCCGCTCGGCGGCTACGTCCGCTGACGGGCCGTGCGCGCCGCTACTGCCAGGTCTGCAGTCCCTCGGCCACCGTCGGCGTCGGGTCGCCCGACCAGGTGAACGGCGGGTTCTGCCCGAAGTCGCCGGTGTGCGCGAACGTCGTGACGCGGAACGGCGGGTTGGAGACCGCGAACTCGCTGCGCGGTACGACCATCACGACGGTGTCGCCGCGGATCACGGCGCGGGCCGCCGACGACACCGTCTGGATGTTGTTGCCGGCGCCGACCACCTTGCAGGTCAGCGTCCAGCCGTTCGTCGGCGTGTAGTTCAGTTCGTACCAGCGGTCGGTATCGGCGAAGAAGTCGTCCGGGAAGCTCGCGGACGGCACGTAGTTGTTGGCAGGGTTGGCGTCGCTGTCGCAGACGACCGCGTACTGGAAGATCTCGGTCTGCGACGCGAGCGGGATGTCGTCCGACACCGAGTACCAGAAGGTGACGTAGTCCCCCGCCTGCAGCGGCGCGCCCGGACTGGCCTCGACGGTGAAGCCGTTCGGCCCGGTTCCGGTCGGGAACGTCTCGTTGCCCTCGTCGGTCACCCCGGTGAACAGCGCCGTCAGCTGCACGATCGTCAAGAACGCCGCGACCGCCCCGAACAACCGCACGTCCTGCGCCAGCGACGGGATCCGCTGCGGCACCAGCGGGTTGCTGTTGCGGGTCAGCACGCCGACCTGCGCGACCAGGACGCTGGCGAAGAACAGCGTCGCGAACGCCGGCTCCTGCATCAGAGCCAGCACCGCGAACGCATTGCTCGCGAACAGCAGGTTGTTCCAGGTGATCGGGAAGTCGCGCGTCGTCGAACCCTCGAGGTATCGGGCGAACACGTTGACGGTCAGCACCGCCACCAGCACGACGGTGGTGAACACCTGCACGACGAACTCCTCGCCGGGCGCGAGCGTGACCGTCGGCGTCGGGGTCTCGCAGCCGGCCGGGCAGTCGACCGAGAACTCCATGTCGCCATTGACGGTGCCGGGCGCGGTCTCGTTGCGCAGCGTCAGCAGGCCGACCAGCACGCTGGTGGTCGCGGCCGGGTTGAGCAGCACGTTGCCGCCGCCGATCACGGTGGCCGCAACGACGGCGGGGACATCGACGACCAGCTGGCCGTTCGAGCTGCGGCGGCAGCCGAACAGACCGACGATCACGATCAGGAAGACCATCAGGCGGCGCGTGTTCATGGCCACCCAGGCGGCAATGGCGGCCGTGCACCGCCAGGAAAGTGCCGCGATTCCGGAGCGTTCGCGGGCGTTACGGCAGCGCGCAGAGCGAGAGCACCGCGCTCGCCGTCGCGTACGCCTCCATGCCACCGTAGCTCCAGGCGTCGTCGGCCGGCCCGTGCGCGGTCGCGCCGTCTACGATGCGGTGGCCGGGCAACGCATCGTGCAGCGCCGTTCGCCAGACGTCGGCGTGCTAGGAGCGTGTCCATCTAGTGGACGCGCTGCCAACCGTGATCGCGGAAGCGGCGTGTACGCGTGCGGACGGGGCTTTGCCCGCTCACGGCCGTAGCCGCCATCGCGCGTCGCGGCCTGTCGGCGGCCGGCACGCTGCGGCCGGATTCCGTGCAGATATCCACAGGCTCCCGGCAAGGTTCTGGCGCATCCGGCCCCGCCCCTCCACAATCCTCGCGCGCGGGATACGTAGGGGTACGGCCCGCCGAACCCACTACCGCAACCACAGCTCATGACCGAGACCGATTCCCCGACCCCTGCTCCGAGCCCGGCCGTCACCCCTTCGCCCGCCGGCCCTGCCGAGAGCGTCATCATCCGGCCGTGGCCGAAGGTCGTGTTCCTCTACCCGACCTTCGTCATCTCGACGATCTTCTTCCTGCTCAGCTGGCTCGACCTCGGCATCGGGCCGGACGTGCTCGGCAACGCGTGGATGCTCGTGTTCATGCTGAACATCCTGATCTTCGCGTTCGACTTCTCGCGGATCTGGTCGATCGTGATGGTGTTCGCCATCGCGCTGGTGGTCGTGCTGTTGTTCTGGCTCGACCTGACCGGCTACATGGGCAAGGTGCTCGGCAAGGTGCACATCGAGATGAACACGCCGTTCTACGGCTTCATGAGCGGCGGCCTCGGCCTGCTGCTGCTGATCGTGTTCATCAACAGCCGGTTCCACTACTACGAGGTCAACGCGCGCGAGATCCTGCACCACCACGGCTACCTCGGCGACGTGCGCCGCTGGTCGACCGAGGGCCTCGAGATGAACAAGGAGATCTACGACGTCGCGGAGTACATGCTGCTGCGCAGCGGCCGGCTGATCTTCAACCCGATGACCTCGAAGAAGGCCGTCGTCGTCGACAACGTCGCCAACGTCAACCGCATCGAGAAGTCGATCAACGACCTGCTGAGCCACGTCGCGGTCCGCATCAACCAGCGCCCGGGCCCGGGCTAATCGTCTGCATTGCCTGAGATCCTGATCGGTCTGGCCTCGTGCCACGAGGCCTTCGTCGCAGCTCCCCTGATCCAACGACTGCTGGCGCACCCGGCCGGGGCGCGCGTCGCCCTGCTGGGCGGCGAGCCGGAGCTGGCCCACGCTCGCAGCCTCGGGCTGCCCGAGGTCGAGGTGGAGCTGGCCCGCGAGGTGCGCGGCGAGCGGCTCGACGAGGTCGCCGCCTTCGCTCGTGAAGTGCTGCGCGATGCCGAGCTCGTGCTGACCGTCGGCAGCGGGCGGCTGGCGACCGCGCTTTGGGACGTCGCGCGCAGCGCCGGCAGCCGGTGCGTGCACGTCGACGCGGGCGAGCGCACGGGCGACCACCGCGACCGCATCCGCCGCCTCGCCGACCACGCCGCCGATGCCTGCCTGGTGCGCAGCGACGCCGAACGTGAACACCTGCTGCGCGAAGGCATGGCCGAGGCCGACCTCGCCGTGGTCGGCTCGTTGACCGGCCAGGCGCTGGCCGCGCTGCCGCCGGCCACAGCACCCGCGCAGCCGTTCGTGTGGCTGGCCGGTGAGCACCTGCGAGACCCGGAGCTCGAGCAGACCGCGCGCGAGGCGTGCGAACGGCTCGACCTGCAGCTGCAGGTCGCGCAGAAGGACGACGATCCGCGCAGCCAGCTCGACCGCGCGCGCACCGCGGCGGTGATCGTCACCGACAGCTGCGGCTACCAGGAGTTCGCCGCGGCGGCCGGCATCCCGTGCGTCGTGCTGGCCCCCGCCGGCGCCCGTTGGGACCTGCTGGTGTCCGGCGGCGCGGTCGTCGCCGAGCACCCGGTCGAGCTGCAGGCGGCGATCGAACATGCGCGGCAGTCCCGGCTGGCGGCGCCGCCGGCGACCGACGCCGCCGCAGCGATCGTGGCGGCGCTCGAAGCGTGGTCGGGTCCCGACGTCGACGCGGACGCCGACCAGACGCTGCCGACCGAGGCCAACGCCAGCGGCCGCACGTTCGACGACGCCGAGCTGCGCATGCTGCACGCGGCGCTGCGATCGGGCACGCTCAACTCGACGCGCGGCACGTTCGTCAGCCGGTTCGAACGCGAGTTCGCCGAGTGGCTCGGCGTCGAGCATGCGATCGCCTGCGCCAACGGCTCGGCCGCAGTGCACTGCGCAATCGCGGCGCTGCGGCTGTCCGCCGGCGACGAGGTCGTCACGACTCCCATCACCGACATGGGGGCGCTGACCCCGATCTGGTACGAGGGCGCGGTGCCGGTGTTCGCGGACGTCGACCCGGACACGCTCAACGTCACCGCCGACACCATCGCTGCGCAGCTGACCGAGCGGACCCGCGCGATCATCGTCACCCACCTGTTCGGCCGGCCCTGCGACATGGCGCCGATCGTCGCGTTGGCGGAGTCGCGCGGGCTGCCGCTGATCGAGGACACCGCGCAGGCGTTCGGCGCTACGCTCGGCGAACGGGCCGTCGGCACGTTCGGCAAGGTGTCGGCGTTCTCGCTGCAGCAGGGCAAGCACATCACCACCGGCGAGGGCGGCATCGTCTGCACCGACGACGCCGAGATCGCGCGCCGTGTGTTCCTGTTCGTCAACAAGGCGTGGGGCTACGGCGACCCGAAGCCCGACCACTACTTCCCGGCGCTCAACTACCGCATGACCGAGCTGCAGGGCGCGGTCGCCTGCGCGCAGCTGCCGAAGCTCGACGAGGTGATCGCGCACCGTCGGATGATCGCCGCCGATTTGCATTCGCGCCTGCACGGATTGGCCGGCATCCGCTGCCCGGACGACCCCGACAACGGCCAGCACGTCTACTGGAAGTGGTCGTTCCTGGTCGACGCCGAGGTCGTGCCCGGCGGCGCCGTCGCGCTCGGCGCCCGCATGCGCGAGCAGGGCATCGCCTGCGCGCCGCGCTATGTGCAGAAGCCGGCCTTCGAGTGCCAGCTGTTCCGCGACTGGCGGTCGCACCCGGTCAGCAGCCTGCCCCTGCAGCACAACCCGCGCGGCACCACCGACGGGCCGCTGTTCGATCGTTCGCAGTATCCCGGCTCGATCCGAGGCCTCGAGCAGGTCGTGGTGCTGCCGATCAACGAACGCTACCGACCGCACCACGTCGAGATGGTCGCCGACGCGATCCGACGCTGCCACCAGGAGCTGACCCGTGGCTGAGCTCTCGGTCGCGATCCTCGGCTGCGGCGGCATCGCCGATGCCTACCGGCAGGCGCTGCAGCAGCTCGACGGCGTGCGCATCGCCGCGGTGGTCGATCCGGACGACGTGGCGCGCACGCGCTTCGCCGAGTCGACCGGCGCCGCCGCGTTCGCCGCGCCCGAAGCGATGCCCGACGTCGACACGGCGCTGGTGCTGAGTCCGCCCGACACCCACGAGCGCCTGACCTGCAGCCTGCTCGCTCGCGGCATGCACGTGCTGTGCGAGAAGCCGCTGGCGCCGACGCTGGCAGCCGCCGACCGCATGCTCGACGTGGCGCGCGATGCCGACCGGCGGCTGATGATGGGCAGCAAGTTCCGCTACACCCCGGACGTCGCCGAAGCGCGGCAGCTGCTCGACCGGCAGGTCTGCGGCGACGTCGTGCTCTACGAGAACGTGTTCTGCTCCCACGTCGACATGACCCGGCGCTGGAACAGCCGACCGGAGATCAGCGGCGGCGGCGTGCTGATCGACAACGGCTGCCACAGCGTCGACCTCGCCCGCTACCTGCTCGGCCCGCTGTCGAAGGTGCAGGTGCAGTTCGGCCGCCGCGTGCAGGACCTGCCGGTCGAAGACACCGCGCGCATGCTGTTCCAGAGCCGCAGCAACGCGCTCGGCTCGATCGACCTGTCGTGGAGCGTGCACAAGCAGACCGACGCCTACGTGCGCATCATCGGCACCCGCGGCACGCTCGAGATCGGCTGGCGCGGGTCGCGCTGGAAGGCCACCGACGGCGACTGGCAGCCGTTCGGCGTCGGCTACGACAAGGTGACCGCGTTCCGCACCCAGCTGCAGAACTTCTTCGCGTGGGTGCGCGGCGACGCGGCCCCGGTGATCGACGACACCGACGCGCGCGCTTCGGTCGTGGTCGTCGACTGCGCCTACCGGGCGGCAAAGGAAGAGCGCTGGGTCGAGATCCCGGAGGCCTGATGGCGGACGACGTACGGATCCACGCGACCGCCATCGTCGAACACGACGTCGAGATCGGCGCGCACACGTCGATCTGGGACGGCGTGCACATCCGCCACGGTGCCCGCATCGGCGCGCGCTGCATCGTCGGCGAGAAGACCTACATCGCCTACGACGTCACCATCGGCGATCTGTGCAAGCTCAACGCCAACGTCTACGTCTGCGCCGGCGTGACCCTCGAGGACGGCGTGATGATCGCCGCCCACACGGTGTTCACCAACGACCTGCTGCCGCGCGCGACCGACCCCGACGTCACCGAGCTGCGATCCAGCGCACCCGACGAAGCGACGCTGCGCACGTACGTGCAGCAGGGCGCGACCGTCGGCGCCAACTGCACCATCGGCCCCGGCGTCACGCTCGGCGCCTGGTGCATGGTCGGCATGGGCAGCGTCGTCACGCGCAACGTGGAGCCGCACACGCTGGTGCGCGGCAACCCGGCGCGACCGGTCGGCAAGGTCTGCGCCTGCGGTCGGCTGGTGGCGCGGGTCGACGCCGATGGCCAGCTGCCACCCGGCCCACACGCGTGCGGCTGCGGCCGGCACGTCGGCTGAGGCGGCGCGCGCACGCGCTCGGCCCGCCGGCGGCTGGCGCGGCGTGTCCGGGGCGTGCGCCTACAAACCCGCGTACGACGACGGCAGGCAGTAGTACCACTTGTTCCAGCGGTCGTTCTCGTTGACGTTGCCGCGCAGCATGCCGCCGTAGGTCAGCGCCTTGGAGCGCACCGCTGGATCGTCGGTCATGTCGGCCAGCAGGTGCAGGCTCGCCAGCAAGAACGTGTGCGCGCCGCCGAGCGGCGAGTCGCCGAAGTGCGCCCCGACCGACAGCCCGTCCCAGTGGTTGGCGGGCACCGGCGTGCCGTTGTGCGACGCCGGCACGTAGTAGCGCAGGCCGTTGGTGACGAACCCGAACGTCGGATGGTTCATGTTGGTCACCCACGAGTATTCGACCGTCGTCGCGACGTCTTCGGCGATGTCCATCAGCACCGGCTCCCCGAAGCTGCGGTAGGCACCGAGGAAGCCGTAGAGCACCGCGCCGTGCTGCCACGGCATGAAGAACTCGTGGTTGAGCGGGTACTGCGTCGTCGCGTAGTTCTGCTGGAACATCAGCGCCCGGCTCGGGTGGTTCTTCTTGCGCTGCGTGTCGACGATCTCGTTGACGCGCCGCATCGCGTAGTCCTTGATCGACTCGTCCTGGGTCGCCTGGTAGACCTGCGCGAAGCCCTGCATGCACCAGCCTTCGGCGCGCGCCGGCTGGATCCCCTGCGTGTAGTAGTAGGTCAGCCGCATCAGGCCCTTCAGGCTCTGGCCGAGCTGGCGCAGCTCCTCCTTGGCCCAGGCGTCGCCGCTCATCGTCCAGTAGTCGAACAGCAGGTCGGTCGACCAGTGCTCGTGGTCGAAGTGCTGCCAGCCGTGCGCCTTCGGCTGGCCGTCGCTGAGGCTGCGGTAGGCAGGGTACGGGTCGCTGTCGCGCAGGACCTTGCGGCCGAGGTGCTCGCCCGGCAGGTTCAGGTACGGGATGCCGTCCCACAGCAGGATCTGCTGCTCGGCGCCGACCTCGAGGCCGTAGAGGTGGTACGGACGCATCGCCTGCGCCCACGCCATCTGCTCGAGCTTCTCGACCAGGCGGTGGTGCTGCCCCTGGATCGCGTGCGCCATCTCGGGACTCAGCGGATGGTTGCGCGGCGTGCCGGTGGTCGCGGTGACCAGCGGGTCGCTGCGATAGCCCCAGGTGCCGAACCAGTTGGTGCCGTTCCAGCTGCCGTACTCGTTGGCGGCGCGCTGGCCGGCGTTCGACGGGCCGGGCATCGGCCCACCGACCAGGCCGGCCGCGCCGGTCTCCTCCCAGGCACGCTGCGTCGCCAGCGCGAACAGCGGCTTCTGGATCATCGCATCGGCGGTATTGCGCCAACGGTCCTTGTCGGCCTGCGACGCACCGCTCGGCTCGAAGCGCAGCAAGAACCGGTAGCGGCGCGTCTGCGCGTCGCTGAGGTACGTGTTCTGCATCACGCGGAAGCCGTCGAAGCCGCCGCTCAGCGAGGTCGCGTTCTGGATGTTCTCGCTGCTGGCGCGATACGGGATGCACTCCGCCGCCCCCTTGCACAGGAAGTAGGCGCCGCGCACGTCCGCGTCGCCGAGCGCGCGCAGGTTGGGGTCGGGGTTGGCGCCCGGGTTGTCGGCGCCGAGGTAGTCGTTGCCGAGCACCCAGTCGACGACCACGAACGGCATGTCGCGGAACTCGGTGACGTAGTAGGTCGAGGTCAGGTAGTCGCGCCCGATGCCCGGACCGCTGACAGCCTCGTGGTAGGTGCGATAACGACGGGTCTCGACCAGCGACGACGTCTGCAGCAGCTCCCCCGCGCCGGTCGCGAAGCTGCGGTACGGCACCTGGAACGTGTCGCGCACCTCGGCCCCGAACTCGTACGTGCCGGCAAACTGCGACACCCAGCCGTTGCGTTCGAACGCGCCGGTCAGCGCGGTCTCGTCGCGCGCGACGACGTACTGCTTGCTCTCACCCGCCTCGAGTTCGTCGGTGAACTGCGCCTGCGCCACCTTGACGCGGCCGTCCGGCCAGAACTGCAGCGGCATCCACGCCGTCTGGTGGCCGCTGACCACCATGTTGTCCAGGTCCCCCGGCTGGTAGCCGCCCTGCGGGAACGGCACCGACGCGCGGATCGTCTCGGTGCGCGCCTTGCTCGCATCGTTGTCGACCGAGAAGTCCAGCACGACCTCCAGCGGGTTGCCGGTGCCGCCAGGACCACCCGGCCCACCGCCGCTGCCGGGATCCCCGCCACCGCCGCCGCTGCCGTCGGGGTTGCCGGTGCCCCCGGTTTCGTCGCTGCCGGCCCCACATGCTGCCAGTGCTAGAAGGGTGCAGACGGCCATGCGTCGCGCAAGGCCGCTGCCATGACGATGAGGATGCTTGGTGCAGGTCATGGTGTGCGAGGCAACGGCCCCCCTACGCAGGAGAACTCGTTGTCGGTCCGGGAGATCGACGCGGAATGACGGTGTCTGGAGTCGAGACCCTCACGGGATCCCGTTGTGGGGCATCCGGGCTTGGATGGCCCGGTTGCCGCGGCTACGGTGCGTGCCCCACCGGCGAGAGTGGCGGAATTGGCAGACGCACGGGTTTTAGGTGCCCGCGAGCTACTGGCTCATCGGGGTTCGAGTCCCCGCTCTCGCACCACTTACGCGTGGTTCAGGCGCGACGACGAGGCTTCTTGCAGGCTTGGATCGAGGTGGGTCCGCCAGCGAAACGAGGCGAGCAGCTGGCGCCGCCTCTAGGCGACCGGCTGCCCGAGGTAACGCGGAACGTGCATTGCCATCGGTGTCGGCCATCCGTCGCGAGGCGTCGAACGGCCGTCGCGCAAATGACCCTGCGACCTTGTGGATTCCCCACCCGTTCCGTCCTAGGCTCGCGCATCTTCCTTCAACCGAAGCCCTTTCGAGAAACGAACGAATGACCCACGTCATCGCGGAACCCTGCGTCAACGTCAAGGACAAGGCCTGTGTGGACGTCTGCCCGGTGGACTGCATCCACGGCGGAGACGACGACCCGCAGCTCTACATCAACCCGGCCGACTGCATCGACTGCACCCTGTGCGTCGACGCGTGCCCGGTGACGGCGATCTTCGCGGAAGAGGATCTGCCCGAGCAGTGGAACGCGTTCACCAAGACGAACGCCGACTACTTCGCGAGCTAGGCCCGCGTTGGACCGCTACAGCCGGCAGGCCCGCGTCCCCGGCGTCGGCGCCGCCGGCATCGACAAGCTGCGGACCAGCTGCGTGCTGGTCGTCGGATGCGGCGCCCTGGGCACCCACCTCGCAGACGCGCTGACGCGCGCCGGGGTCGGGACCCTGCACCTGGTCGACCGGGACATCGTCGAGTGGAGCAACCTGCAGCGGCAGGTCCTGTTCGACGAACGCGACGCCGAGCTGGGTCTGCCGAAGGCGATCGCGGCCAGGGACCGCCTGCGCGCCGTCAACCGCGACGTGCGCATCGAGGGCCACGTCGCCGATTGCTCGGTGCGCTTCCTCGACGACCTGCCGCAGCGGCCCGATCTGGTGCTCGACGGCACCGACAACTTCCCGACCCGCTACCTGATCAACGACTGGTGCCGCGAGCATCGGCTGCCGTGGATCTACGCCGGCGCGGTCGGCACCGAGGGCGCCAGCATGGTCGTCACCCCCGACGGCGCGTGCCTGAGGTGCCTGTGGCCCGAGCCGCCCGCGCAGGCCGACGTCGGCAACTGCGAGACCAGCGGCATCCTGGCGCCCGCGATCGCATCGGTCACCGCGTTCCAGGCGGCCGAAGCGCTCAAGCTGCTGCTCGGCGAGCCGCCGACCCGCGGCGTCTATACGTGCGACGTCTGGCGCGGCAGCTACCAGGTGCTGCCGGTCGCCGACCGCGCCGCGCCGGACTGCGTCGTCTGCGCCCACGGCGAACGTCCGGCGCTGCGCGGGGACGCCGTCGAGGCGGTCAGCCTGTGCGGTCGCAACGCGGTGCAGGTGCAGCCGCCGGACGCCGCGCCGATCGATCTCGACGCGCTCGCCGGCAAGCTCGGCGGTGTGGTCGAGCAGCTGGTGCGCACCCCGCACCTGCTGCGCTTCGCGTGCGACGGCGTGCGCTTCACGGTGTTCCCCGGCGGCCGCGCGCTGCTGTTCGGCGTGACCGATCCGCTGCGCGCACGCGCGCTGTACGATCGCTGGCTGCGATGATCTACCTCGACCACGCCGCCACCAGCTTCCCCAAGCCGCCTGCCGTGGTCGCCGCGGTGCAGCATTGGCTGACCGAAGTGGGTGTCAGCCCCGACCGCGGCGAGGGGCCGAGCACGCGCGAGAGCGCCGCCGTGGTGCAGCGCTGCCGCGAGGGCATCGCCAGGCGCACCGGCCACCGCCCCGAGCGGGTCGCGTTCTGTTCGGGCGCGACCGAAGGGCTCAACCTGGTGCTGCGCGCCCTGGTGAAGCCCGGCGCACGCGTGCTGACGACCTGGTGGGAGCACTCCTCGGTGGTGCGGCCGCTGACCGCGCTGCAGCAGGAGCGCGGCGCGAGCATCGAACGCGTCGCGACGGCCGACGAGCTGTGCGAGCGGATCCGCAGCGAGCCGCCGGACCTGGTCGTGTTCTCGCACGCGAGCAACGTGACCGGCATGGTCACGCCGGCCAGCACGGTCTGCCTGACCGCGCGCAACCACGGCGTGCCGGTGGTGCTCGACGCCAGCCAGACCGCCGGCTACCGGCAGCTCGACGAGGGCGCCGACTGCGTCGTCGCCAGCGCCCACAAGGGCCTGCACGCGCCGCCCGGCCTCGGCTTCGTCAGCGTCGACGAACGGCTCGAACTCGCCCCGCAGAAGCAGGGCGGCACCGGCTCGAGCGTCGCGCTCGACCGCCACCCCACCGATTGGCCGCAGGCGTTCGAGGCCGGCACGCCCAACATGCCGGCGCTGTTCGGCCTGGCGGCGGCCCTGACCTGGCTCGAACAGCAGGAGCAGCGCGGCCAGATGCTGTGGGCGGGCGAGCGGATCGGCGAGCTGGTGGCAGGTCTGAGGGGCCTGCCCGGGATCCGCGTGGTCGGCCAGCCGCGCGGCAACTCCACGCCGGTGCTGTCGCTGGTGCACGAGTCGTACGATCCGCTCGAGCTCGGCTCGATCCTGGCCGGCGCCGGCATCCACGTGCGCGCCGGCTACCACTGTGCCCCCTGGGCCCACGAACGGCTGGGCACCGCGGCGACCGGCACGCTGCGCATCTCGGCCGGTCCGTCGACCCGCTCGACCGAGATCGACGCCGTGCTCGACGTGCTGCGAACGCTCTGAGCCAGGCGGCCAGCGCCGCCTTCCCTCCGTCACTGGACCGTGACCGGGATCTGCAGTTCGGTGCGGTTGCCCGCCCGGTCGAGCACGACCAGCGTCAGCTGGCCCGACGCCGCAAGCCCCGGGTGCTCGAGCTTCCAGGTGCCCTGCTTGGCGACCCCACCACCGGGCGAAAGCCGGGCCCGCTGTTCGCCGATCGTGGTGCCCCTGCGCTTGAGGCCCCCGTCGTCGACCCAGGTGCCTTCGATCGTGAATGGCTGGCCGCGCACCGCCGTGACCGGACCCGAGACCTCGACCTTGGGCGGCTCGGTGTCGAGCCAGCCGATGAACGGGAACGCCCCCGCCTCACCCGCGTCGTTGGCGACGACCAGCGAGATCCTCGTCGACTTGCACTGCTCGGGCAGCGCCGGGGCGATCGAGAACAACCCGTCGCCGTCGCGCGGCAGCACCACGCCGTTGGCCATCACCCGCGCGTTGGCGTCGTCGCTGTCGACACGAAGCCTGCTGTCGGCACTGAAGAACGCCTGGCGGTCCTTGCGCACCGGCCGTTCGCTGCCGTCGCCGGCGACGACCACCAGCCCTCGCAGCAGAGGCTTCTGCATCGACGCAGAACGCGTGATCGACAGCGTGCGCGCGGCGGTCCGGCCGAAGCAGTTGGTCGCGCGCAGCACGACCTCGTTGCCGCCCGCGTCCAGCGGCACCCGGCCGCCGAACGTGCGCGTGTTGGCGTCGCGCGACAGCGGCGTCTCGACGCCGCCGCGCACCGCGACCACCCGGTCGGTCCACAGATCGCAGCGCACCCGCACGGCGTAGGCGTCACCGGTCACCCGGTCCTCGGCCCGCGTCTCGCCGACCAGCTCGAGCTGCGGATCGCCGACCCGCGTCACCTCGAGCGTCTGCGTGACCGGCTGGTGGAAGCGGCGCTCGAACTGGACCACCAGCTGGTTCCGTCCCGGCGCCACCGGCAGCGTGACGACGGCATCGCGCCCCTGCCAGTCGACGCCCTCGACCAGTTCGCCATTGACGCGCAGCCGTTCGGCCTTCGGGGCGACGCGCGCGCTCAGCTGCACGGTCGCAGCGTCGGTGCCCCACACGCCGCCGCGCCGTTCGGCGACGTCGGTCAGCGTGCAGCCGTCCTCGAAGCTCAGCTCGCCGAGGCGGCGCGTGACCACCACGGTGCGGTTGCCCTGGCGGCCGCGGCCGGACCACTGCAGCCGGATCGGCGACGGGCTCTCCAGATCGGACCGCACCGGATGCACGTAGCGGGCCGCGTCGCGCTCGACCTTGCGGCCGTCGATGACCAGGCTGCAGTCGAGCGGCAGCGTCACCACCAGCTCGGCGCCCGCATCGCCGACCAGCTCGACCCGGGCCGGCTCGACCGACAGCGTCGGCGCGCCCGATGGAGCCGGCGCGGCCGGGTTGCCAGCCGGGTTATTCGTCTGGTTCGCCGGCTGGGTCTCCGGCTCGATGGCGACCGGCGACTTCGGCTGCTCGCCGACCTCGTTCGCCGTCCCCTCGTAGAGCACGGTCCAGTCCCGCAGCGTCACCACGTAGCCGCCCGCGAGCGTCGCGCGCACCGGCACCGTGGCACGTCCCTGCAGGTTGCGCGTCCCCGCGAACGTGCCGTCGTCGCCCAGCTCGACCGCCTCCCCGTCGATCGACAGCGCCGTGACCATCGCCGACGCCAGCCGGCCGCGGAAGCGCACCGGCGCGCCGGCGGCCACCGGCACCTCGCCGGGAGCGCGGCGCACCAGCTGCGCATCGATCGCCATCGCGGCCTTGGCGAGCGCCGCGCGCCGCAGGCTGCCCGCATCGTCCGAGTTCGCCAACGACTCGCTCTTGTCTACCTGCGCGAGCGCGCCGCGGAAGTCGCCGTCCGACAGCAGCTGGCGCGCCCAGGCGAGGTGCAGCGCCGCCAGCCGCTGGTCTTTGCCGGGCAGCAGCGGGCGGCCGGCGAACACCCGCTGGGTCTCCCGCTCGGCATCGGCGAAGCGCCGTTCGCGCAGCATCGCGTCGGCGACGGCGAACGGCGAGCCGTCGGTCGCTGCATCGCGCCACGGTTGCCAGAGCCACAGCGCCACCGCGGCCGCGGCGACGACCAGCGACCCGACCAGCAGCGACCCGGCCGGCCGCCCGCCACTGCCGCCCTTTCTGGGCTGCGGCTGCGGCTTGCCACCGCCACCCCGGCGCGACGCCGGCGACACCATCGTCTGGCCTTCGTCCTCGCCGGCGACGCCCTGCGCCTGTTCGTCGAGCCAGAACTTGATCTTGGCCAGCGTCTTGGCCGGCGGTGGGGACAGCAGCGTCTGGTGCTCCTCACCTTCCTCGACCGCACCGAGGTCGCGCAGCGACTCGCGGCGCGTCTCGAGACGCTGGATCGCGTCGGCCATCTCGCGGGCATCGGCGAAGCGGTCGGCGGGGTCCTTGGCGGTGGCCCGTTCGATCAGGCCGGCGACGTCGTCGGGCACGTCCGGCCGCTGCTCGCGAACGTCCGGGAACGGCTGCAGCACGATCCGCTGCATGATGCGCGGCAGCGAGTCCTTGGCGATCGCCTCGCCGCCGACGAGCAGGTAGTAGAGCGTCGCGCCAAGCGCCCAGACGTCGGCGGCCGGCGTCACCGTCGCGGTGTTCTCCCACTGCTCGGGCGGCATGTACTGCGGCGTGCCCATCACCACGTTGGTGCCCGACAGCATCGACATCTGGCCCGAACCCGACGGCTTGGCGAGGCCGAGGTCGGCGACCTTGACGGCGCCGCTCTGGCAGATCATCAGGTTGTCCGGCTTGATGTCGCGGTGGATGAAGCCCTTGCTGTGCGCTTCGCCGAGGCCCTGTGCGGCGCCGTGCAGGATCTCGAGCGCCTCGCCGACCTTGAGGCTGCCCTTGCGCTGCACGCGCTGGCGGGCGGTCTCGCCCTGCACCAGCTCCATCACGATGTAGTGCAGGCCGCCGTCCTCCGAGACGTCGAAGACCCGCACGACGTTCTGGTGGTTGATGCGCGCCGCGGAGCGGGCCTCGCGCTTGAAGCGCACCACGAACTGCTCGTCCTCGCCGGTCAGGTCCGGTTTGAGGCACTTGACGGCGACGTCGATGTCGAGGTTGAGGTGGCGGCCGCGGTAGACCGCGCCCATGCCGCCCTGACCGATCTTGCCGTAGAGCACGCAGGGCGGAAGGACCTTGTAGCCTTCGACCTCCTGCACACGTTCGAGGTTGGAGTCGCTTTGCAGCATCGGGGACTTCGGGGCGCCGGCGGGACGGCCGGCCAACAGGGTCTTCGACTCGGTCTGGTCCATCGTCTGAGGCAACCCGACAACGGACCTGCGGCGCGGCTGTTGCACCGCGCCGGGCATCTCTCTCGAGCATGCTCACCGGGCCCGTGACGCCGCGCAAGCGAGCGGGCGCGCAAACGGCGGCAGCAGCGGCCGCTCGGTCAGCGCAGCCGGTATTCAGACGGCACCGGCCCGACCGGCCGGTCGAGGAACTCGTACAGCTCGACCGCGATCTCGAAGAAGCCGTCGTCGCGGTCGAGACCGGTCGGGAAGTAGCGCAGGTGGGTCTTGATCTGCGGCCGGTACTTGCCGCCGCCCGGCTTGCTACCGACCAGCATCAGGTCGCGGATCAGCTCCCGTTCTGCCCGCCACGGCGCGATCCCGGGGTGCGTGCCCCACCGCCACAGCCGCAGCTCCAGTTCCTCGCGCACCGTGCGACGCGAGGCGCGCCCGTCCGCGACCAGGCCCGCCAGTTCCGCCAGCCGCGGGTCCGCCGGCACCCCGACGCGCGGGTAGCCGCCGCCGCTGGCCCAGACCACGAACGACCACTCCGGCACGCCTTCGAGGCCGACCCGGATCGGCCGCTCGACCCGCTGCAGACACAGCCGCAGCGCCAGCGCCACGGCGACGTCGGTGCGGATCCGTTCGTCGGCGCCCCAGACCTCGCGCTGCCGGACCACCTCGTCGATCGGCATCCACAGCGCGTAGGCGACCCCGAGCCGCGCCGGCCGTTCGTCGAGCGCCGGCGGCGTCGGCTTCAGCCACTTGCGCAACACCGGCCGGCTCGCCGACTGGCTCGCGGCCAGGTGCAGCATGCGCCAGTCGAGCGGCGGCGAACCGGCGTCGAGCCGGCCGGCGCGCGCCAGCAGCAGCATCGCGGCCTCGCGCTCGTCGAACTGCCGCGCGTCGGTGACCCGCAGCAGATCGCGCGCCGGCTGCAGCAGCGTCGGCTCGGTGCCGTCGAGGCCGAGCCGCCAGCCCTCGCCGAGCAAGGCGCCGCGCTGGAACAGGCCCGAGTGGCGGTCGCTCCGCCGCCACTGCCGGGCCTGCGACGTCGACGCGATCGGCATGCCGGCGAATGCCGCGGCGGCCAGCAGCCCGGGATCGTTCGATTCGAGCCGGCCGACGCCGCGGGCCGCGCGCGGGTAGCGCGCCGCGGCCAGCCGCACCGCCAGATCGAGCAGGTCCTCGGGCTCCTTGTTGGGCCCGAGGAAGCGCTGCACGAAGTCCTCCATCGGCCGGCTGCGATGCGGACCGAGGGCGACCAGCAGGGCCGCCATGGTGCGTTCCTGGAACAACGGCTTCTGTTGGTCCAGCAATGAGAACAGCCGCTCGTCCTCGGCAGGCCCGCCGGCCACCACTGCCGCGATCAACAACACCAGCCGCCGATCGACGCTCGAGCGCTCCGCCGCGAACATCTGCCACAGCAGCGGTACCACCGGCCGCCCGAGGTCGCGCGCGAGCTGCCAGCCGACGCTCAGATCGCGGCTCGGCTGGTCCAGCAGCAGCTGCCGGAACCGCTGGGTGTAGGCCCGATGGCTCGCATCGATCCACGGATCGTCCGAGCCGCGGGCTTGTCCCGATGCAGGTTGAGCCAGCGCCAGGGCCCAACCGATAAGCCCGACCGAAGCGAACCGCCGCCACCCCGCCCCAGAAGGGCCGGGCCGATCGGCGAACCGCTTGGTGTGATCACGCATGACGGACAACCGGGAGATCCTGAACGACGCGGAGGTCGACTTCCTGCTGCAGGGAGCCGAGACCGATGCGGCCACTGAAGCGCCCCAGCTCGAGGACGGCAACCAGACCGTCACGATGCACGGCGATCTCGATCAGATCAGCCTGGCAGACATCTTCCAGACCCTGGCGATGTCGAAGATGGAGGGCGTGCTGCGGGTTCGCAACCCCCTCGAAGAACGGCAGGTCTACTGCTCCGACGGCTATGTGCGGATCCTGGTCCCGGCCCGGCTGACCCTGCGACGCCTCGGCCAGCGCCTGATCCAGGCCGGCCTGCTGCAGGCCGACCAGCTGCGCAGCGCGCTGGTCGAACAGCGCAAGGACCGCATCCCGCTCGGGCAGCTGCTGGTCCGCGACGGCCTGATCACGCAGGAGGAACTCGACGAGATCATCGGCATGCAGGTCGCCGAGGACCTGTTCGCGCTGTTCACGTGGAAGCACGGCACGTTCGAGTTCTTCAAGGGCGACCCCGGTTCGACCGTGCTGCGCTCGCAGTTCGAGTCGTGCCCCGAATACGAGGTCAACAGCCTGCTGCTCGAGGTGGCGCGCCGTTCGGACGAGTGGCAGCTGATCCTCGACCAGGTGCAGAGCCTCGACGAGATCCCCAAGCAGGTCGCCCAGCCGGCCAACCCCGACGACCTGGACGAGACCCACGATGCGGTGCTGAACGGCATCGACGGGCGCTCGACCTACCGGCAGCTGGCCGACCAGACCACGCTCGGCCTGTTCGACTTCTCGCGGGCCGCGCGCGACCTGGCCCAGGGCGGCATCCTCGAGAACATCGACGACCCGCAGCTGATCCAGGTCGCGACCGAGCTCGCCGAAGAAGGCGAGAGCAAGCGCGCGGTGGTGCTGCTGCAGACGCTGCGGGACCGCCCCGGTGATCGCAGCCTCGGCGTCATCCGCGGCATGGCCGAGGTGCTCGAGCAGGTCGGCGAGCGGCGCTTTGCCAGCTCGCTGCTGCTGGAGGCCGCGCAGCGCTCGGCGGTCGCCGAGGAGGCGCTCGAGCTGGCCCGCGCTGCGCGGGCGCTGGTGCCGTACGACCCGGGCACGCTCAGCTTCCTGCGCACGGTGCTGGTCGCGCACTGCGAACCGGACTCCGCCGAACTCGAGAAGGTCACCATCGACCTGCTCGACGCGCTGATCGACGGCGACCTGGTGCCGACCGCCCTCGAGATCATCGAGGACGCGCGCCGCACCGATACCGTTCGGCCGCAGATCCTGATGCGCGAGGCCCGCGCGCGCCAGAAGGCCAAGGACGTCGACGGCGCCGTCGAGAGCCTGCTCGAACTCGCCGAGTGCTACCTGGAGGACGGCAACCGCGAGAAGGCCGCCGAGGCCTACGACGCCGTGATGCGGCTGGACCGTTCTCGCAAGGACGTGCAGCGGCAGCTGGCGGCGCTCAAGCGCACCAGGCTCGGCAGCATGATCCGGCTGGCCGCGATCCTGCTGGTCACGGCGCTGGTCGGCGGCATGGGCTTCGTCTGGTGGCAGCAGAGTGCGTTCGAGGCGGCGCTGCAGAACGCCCAGGGCGAGATCCAGCAGCTGCTCGACCAGGGCGACCGCAACGGCGCCCGCACCTCGCTGGACAAGTGGCGCACCGCGCTCGGCGACTGCGAGACGATCCAGGACCTCGCCAGCCGGGTCGCGTTCGCCGACGCCGCCGAGAACAAGCGCCTCGAGAAGATCCGCCGCGGCCGCCTGACCGAGCGCATGAGCGAGGCCGCCGAACGGCTCGGCCGCGGCGAACTCGCCGCCGCGCTGGCGATCTACGTCGAGGTGCACGCCGAGCGCGGCATGTCGACCGAGGTCACCGGCGTCGTCAGCACCCGCCTGCAGGCGATGCTGACCGAGCTGCAGCGCTCGACCAAGGAGCTGGACGGCCAGCTGCCGCCCGACCCTGCCGAGCTGTTCGATCGCGGCCAGCTGGCGACCAACCTCGCCTCGATGCAGGAAGCCTGCCCGCCGGCGCTGCTGCGCGCGCACGACGAACTGGCGGCGATGCAGAGCCGCTCGGAGCTGCCGGAGTTCCTGACTGCCGTGGAGCTGCGCAAGATCGACGAGGCGCTCGCCGCGGTGCGGCCGGCCGTCGAGCGGATCCGCGCCCGCAGCACCGCCTACACCGCGGCCCTGCAGCGCAACGACACCGAGCGCCGGCTCGACCCGCTGTTCAAGGCGGCCGTCGAGAAGGAGACCGCGCACGACTTCGAAGGGGCGCTCGAGCTCTACCGCAAGCTCGAGGCCCAACCGACCGGCGACCCCGAGCTGCGCGCGCACTTCCGCGATCGGGTGACCCGCAACGCAACCATCACCCGGCTGCTGAAGGAGCTCGACACGGCGACCAACGCCGGCGACTTCGGCGGCGCGCAGCAGCAGCTGAAGGCGTTGCGCATGTCGTTCCCGGAGGTGCCGTTCGACACGCTGGTGCGGCTGCCGCTGACCGTCGTCAGCCAGCCGCCGGGCGCCACCGTGCTGGTCAACGGCCTCGACGTCGGCGCGACGCCGATCGTGCTGAAGCGCGTGCCGGCCGAACCGACGGTCGTCGCGGTGTCTGTCGACGGCTTCGACCAGGTCGAGCAGACGTTCACCGGCGACCAGAACTCGACCTGGACCGCCCAGCTGACCCTGCAGCCGCTGCGGGTGCGCAGCCACGACGGCGCCGTCGAGACGCCGCCGACGCTGCTGCCGTCCGGCGACCTGGTGTTCGTCGACCGCAGCGGCGACGTCACCCGCCTCGACCCGACCCTGCGCGCCGCCGCCTGGAAGTTCCCGAGCAACGACCTGTCCGGCTACCTGTCGCCGGCGCTGCTGGTCGACGACCAGCTGCTGGTCGCGTCGCTAGACGGCAAGCTGCGCGGCATCGGCGCCGACGACGGCAAGCTGCGCTGGGAACTGGCGGAGCTGCCCTGTGAGGTGGCGCCGGCGCTGGTCGGGCGCATGCTGGCGCTCGCGACCAGCGACGGCCGCCTGCACACGATCGACCTCGCCGAACGCCGCCGGATCGCCGTCGACCTCGGCCAGCGCGCCTGCGACGACCTGCTGCAGCACGCCGGCAACGCGATCGTGGTTGGCGACCGCGGCCGGATCAGCTGCTGGTCGATGGACCTGAAGCCGGTCTGGAAGCGCGACCTCGACGGCGTCGACAGCCCGCGCGCCCGGCTCTCGGGCGACGTCGTCGTGGTCGGCGACGACCAGGGCCGGCTGTTCGGACTGGCCGCGAAGACCGGCGAGGTGGTCTGGCGCCGGGACGTCGGCCAGGCTCCGCTCGGACGCTTCGAAGTGGCCGCGAGCCGGGTGCTGGTCGCGACCCCGGAGCAGATCGCCCGGTTCGATGCCGCCACCGGCGCCGTGCTGGATCCGTTCCCGCGGTGCCGCGCCGACTGGGCGAGCCGCCCGTACGTGATCGGCAACCGGCTGGTTGCTGCGATGCGCGACGGCGACCTGCAGGTTCTCGATCGCGACAGCGGCAAGCCGCTCTACCTGCTGGCGGGAGACGCCAGGAGTCGCGTGCTGCAGACGGCCGGCCGACTGTTCGTGGTCACGCCCGAACGCGAGGTCCGGTACCATGGGCCGCTGCGCTGACGGCGGACCGACGTCGGTTCCACGACACCCCGTCTGGAAAAGGCCACGGTTGCCGCGCGAGCTTGCGGTCCCTCCGTTGCGAACGACGGTGCAGCGCATGCAGCGGCGCTCCGATCGGTTGCCCGGGCCCGAAACCCGTCCGAGAAAGGCGACTAGAAGGCCGCACCCGCCCACGTTGCGGTGTGCGGATCGGCAGCTTCAGCCCGCGCGGTTCCCCCGACGGGACCCGCAGCACCCTCGGTTGTCCCGGTGCCATGGGCCGTTGCCGTCGAGACCCGGTGCCAGCCAAACCTTTTCGGATTCTGATGCACCAGACATGCAACGCGGCACGTGCCTTGCTCGTTGCGTGGCAGCCCCCGCGCTTCCAAGTGCGGACCTGAGATACCCATGCGCAAGTTCCTGTCCATCAACCTGCTGATCGCCTGCTTCGCCCTGCCGTCGTGCTCCGACGGCGCCGGCACCCTCGTCACCTCGACGGACGGTCCCGAGGCACCGATCAACGACCCGGACTCCGGCGTGTTCAACCCGGGCAACGGTGGCTCCAACGGCGGCTCGAGCGGCGGTGGCAACACGGCCGAGCCGACCGGCAACGGCGGCAGCGGCGCGAGCGGCGGCGCCGGCTCCGAAGGTGGCGAGCAGATCGATCCGGGCGGTGGCGGCGGCGGCGGCAACGGTTCGTCCGGGGCCAACAACGGCGGTAGCGCCGGCGGCGGCGGCTCGAGCGTCGGCCAGGAAGGCGGCGGCAGCAGCAGCCAGCCGGTCCCCGAGCCGGGCACCCTGCTGCTGGTCGGCAGCGGCCTCGCCGGAGTCGGCGCCTCGCTGCTGCGCCGGCGCCGCAAGCGCGAGCAGACGGCGTGACGCAGCCGGCCTGACGAACGGCCCCCGCGCGGCGCGCCGAACGCCGCCCCTCGCAACGCCGGCACCCTGCCCGCAAGATGACGGGCAGCCGATGTCCCGCCCCGAGCCGCACCCGATCGTCCTGACCTCGCGCATCCCCAACGAGGCCGCGGGACGCACCCTGCTCGAGTTCCTGGCGCAGCGGTTCCGCTACCACGACGGCGCCCACTGGCAGCAGGAACTCGCCCAGCGGCGGCTGCAGCTCGACGGACGGCCGGCGGCCGGTGACGAAGTCCTGCGCCCCGGCATGCGGCTGCGCTACGAGAAGCTGCACCGGGAGCCGGCCGTCGACCTCGGCTACACCGTGCTGCACGAGGACCGCCACCTGCTGGTGGTCGACAAGCCGGCGCACCTGCCGATGCACGCCGACGGGCCGTTCATCCGCAACACCCTGATCTGGAAGCTGCGACAGGACCACGGCGAGACCCTGCAGCTGGTGCACCGGCTCGACCGCGAAACCAGCGGCGCGGTGGTCGTGGCACGCGACAAGCGCGCGCAGGCGGCGATCCAGCGGCAGTTCGGCGAAGGGCTGCACAAGCGCTACCTGGCGGTCGTGCGCGGCGAGGTGACGGAGCCCCTCGTATGCGACGAGCCGATCGGCCACCACGCGCGCAGTGAGGTCCGGCTGCGCCGCAGCGCCGCACCAGACGCCGAACGGCCGCAGGCCGCGCGCACCGCGGTGACCCCGGTGCGGCGCGGTACCGGCCGTTCGCTGGTCGCGTGCGAGCCGACCACCGGCCGCACCCACCAACTGCGCGCCCACCTCGAACACCGCGGCCACCCGATCGTCGGCGACAAGCTCTACGGCCGCCCCGACGCCGACTACCTCGCCTTCGTGCGCCGGATGAAGGCCGGCGACAGCGTGTTCGTCGAACGCGACGGCGAGCCCAACCGGCAGCTGCTGCACGCGGCCGCGATCACGTTCTGCCATCCACAGGACGGTCGCCAGGTGACCTACACGGCGCCGTTGCCCGACGAGTTCGAGCGCTGGCTGTTGTGCTAGCAGGCGCTGCGTGCACGATCTCGGCATGCAGTGGATCGGCATGCACTGGAACCGCACGTGGACCGCGCTTCTGGCCTCGTTGCTGTTGGTCGCCTGCGAGGGCACCCCGCCGCCCGCGCCGCGGCCGACGGACGGCGGTGCGGTCCGGCATGCACCGCCGCCCGATGACGTCGAGGCCGCCTGCCGCGCGCTGCACCAAGCCCCCGCGCACCGCTGGACCGAACTGCTGCCGGCCGTGACCGCCGCCGGGGCGCGCGCCGAACAGCCGCTGATCGCGCTGCTCCGCCAGCAGCCAGCCGCCGACGGGGCGCAGGCGAGCCTGGCCGCGCTGGGGCGGATCGGCGGCGCGGCCGCCGTGACGTTCTGTCGGCAGCTGGTCGAAGAGCGCGCGCCGCAGGCGGTCGAAGCCGCGCTGGCGCTCGCCGAACTGCCCGGCGAAGCCGACGACGAGGTGCTGCTCGCGTGCCTGCAGGATCGCCACAGCGACGCGTCGCTGCGCACCGCCGCGGCGTGCGCGCTCGCCCGCCACGGCGAACGAGACCACGCCGCGCGCTGGGTCGGGGCCGTGGTGCGCGCCGGCACCCCCGCCGGCCGCGCCGACGAACGCGCGCTCGGCCTGCCGGGCAAGTCGCGCTGGGCGCGCGAACGCTACTTCGTGCAGCGCACCCTGCTGGCGCTCGGCCACCGGGACCTGTGCGAACGTCTCGACACCGACGCCTCGTGGCCGACGCTCGAGAAGCTCGCACCGGAGATCGAAGCGCGCCTGCGCGGCAACTGAGCACCGGTGCGCGGATGCGGCGGCCAATGCTGCCGCTGGGGTGTGCTGCCGCTGGGCTTGCTGCCGTTGGCTGCCCTGCCGCCGCGGCCCCTACGGGAACGCCTGCGCCACCGTCTGCACGTGCACGTCGCTGACCGAACCGTTGCGCATCACCACGCGCCCCTTGCACGGCATGCCGTTGCGTTCGGCCTCGACCTGGACCTCGATCTCGTCGGTGAACTGCGCGTCGGTCAGGTCGCCGAGCAGCCGCAGGTTGCGGTAGCCCAGCTGCAGCAGGCGGGTCTCGATGACCGCGACGATGCGGCTGGCCGGCGAGTCCGCGCGGCCGACGTGCTCGGCGGGGTCGCCGTCGACCGCCGCAGCCGGCGTCGTCGCCGGGATCTTGACGACGTGCTCGCTGGCACGCTGGGTCACCTCGCGCAGGTCCTCGAGGTCGTCGTGCAACCGATCCAGCTGCTCGGTGACGCGGCCCAGGCCCTTCTTGTCGACGCTCGCCGCCAGCTCGCGCACCCGGTCGTCGAGCGACTTGAGGCGCTCGTCGAGGCTGCGGATGCCGGCGAGCTTCTGCAGGTGTTCTTCGAAGCGCACCATGCGAAGGTGCACCAGCACGTAGCCCACGAGGAGCGCGACGAAGAACAGGGTGAACTGCAGGGGACTCATCTACGCGGGCATTCTAGCAGCAAGCGCCGTCCCGACGTAGTGCGCACGCAAAACGTCTGCGGAGCGCCGCTGCGGCGGCGTCACGCCGCCTGGCTGCGCCGCGACGCGTCGCGCCCGAAGACCAGCAGGAACGCGACCAGCGCGGCCGGACCGAGCAACATCGACAGCCACCACCACGAAGTCCCGAGCAGCACCATCGGCAGGTAGCCGCACAGTGTCGCCGTTGCCATGGTCAGCACCGCGTACGGGATCTGCGTCTGCACGTGGTGCAGGTGGTCGCAGCGGGTGCCGAGCGACGACAGCACGGTGGTGTCGCTGATCGGGGAGCAGTGGTCGCCGAAGATCGAACCCTCGAGCACCGAACCGATCGTCAGCACCATCAGCGCCGGCCCTCCAAACGACGACTCGGCGCCGATCGTGTGCGACAGCACCACCACGTTGGGCAGCAGGATCGCCATCGTGCCGTACGACGTGCCGGTCGCGAACGCGATCAGGCCGGCCAGCAGGAACATCAGGATCGGCAGGATCGCCGCGCTCATCAGGTCGCGGAACGCCGCAGTCAGGTAGAACGCGGTGCCGAGGTCCTTGCAGGTCTGGCCGATGCACCACGCCAGCAGCAGGATCACGATCGCGATGCCGAGCGACTTCGCCGACCGCAAGGCGCTGCCGACCACCTGCGACACCGACAGGATGCGCTGGCCGATCGCCAGGCCCGCCGCGGTCACCAGGGCCCACATCGCCGACCACATCAGCGCCTTTTCGGTGGATGACTGGCCGAGGATGTAGCGCGACCGTTCGAGCAGGCCGTCGAGCGAGTCCGGCACCGCGTAGTTGCCGTCCGCGTCGTAGGCGCCGTAATAGTAGATCAGGTACAGCGTCACCGCGATCAGCACGCCGACCGGCAGGAAGCCGTTGATCGCGCGCCGCGGCGCGCCTTCGGGCGGCTGCATCTCGGCGATGTCGCCGCCGACCATCGGGTTGGCGTCGTCGGCGATCGGCTTGCCCTCGTGCCGCGCGCGGCGTTCGGCCTTGAGCATCGGCCCGAAGTCGCGCCGCATCAGGATCGACAGCCCGATCAGCATCAGCGCGAACAGGCAGTAGAAGCGGAACGGGATCGTCTGCACGAACACCGCGAACGCGTCGCTGGCGAGATACGGATCGCCGGCCTCGTTGGTCACCAGCGTCAACGGCGCGCGGTACTGCGTGATCTCGTAGGCGATCCAGGTCGAGAAGATCGACAGGCCCGCGATCGGAGCGGCGGTCGAGTCGACGATGTAGGCGATCTTCTCGCGGCTGACGCCGTTCTTGTCGCCGAGCGGCTGCATCGTCGTGCCGGCGATGATGCAGTTGCTGTAGTCGTCGAAGAAGATCAGCAGGCCCGTCAGCCAGGTGCAGATCTGCGTGCTGACCGGCCCCTTCGCGAAGCGGCTGATCCACTGCACCATGCCCTGGATGCCGCCGCTCTTGGACATCACGCCGATGGCCATGAACAGGAACACGACGAACACGATGATGCGCGCCTGGAAGCCGGCGCTCGACGTCCAGACCGGCTCACTGTCGCCGATGCCGAGCCAGGTCTGCGGCTGGCCCAGGATGTCGGACCAGAGCGTGTCCGACAGCAGGTGCCACAGCCCGGTCAACGGCGACAGCAACGCGCCGCCGATGCCGACGTCGGCGCCGACCGCGCCCATGCCGGTCGCGAGGTACCAGGCCGTTCCGGCCAGCGAACCGAGGAACAGCGACATCACGATGCGCTGCGTCGCGATCGCCAGGATGATCGCCAGGAACGCGGGGATCAGGCTGCCGCGGCTCGGATAGGCCCAGGTCTCGGTCGGCCCGCCCTCGCCCAGCTGCGCCTGCACGCCGTGGTCGCCGGCCAGGATCAGCATGCCGATCGGTGCCCGGTCCTGGTCGACGAAGCGTTTGTCGGCTTCGGTGCCGGCCTCGATCGTGCGCGCGGCGGCCCACTCGGCCGCGGCCCGCTGGCAGTCGGCGGCCTGCTCGGCCGAGACCACCGGGTCCATCGGACTGAGCCGGTACTCGACCAGGATCGGCGGGATGCCGCCGTTCTCGACCAGGTCCGCGAGCGGTCCGTCAGCGGCCAGCAGCCACTCGCGCACCTTCAGCGTTCCCAGGTAGGCCCGGCCGGTGGTCGTGTCCGGCGACGGGATCAGGAAGAACAGCAGCGCGAACGCGGCGGCCGTGATCAGACGGAGGCGACGATTCATGGCGGGCCGCTATCTGAGCAGACGACCACGCCCATCGCTAGCCGAAGCAGCGGGCGGAGGCAGGCTCGGGACCGCAGGGGCTAGGAGCGCGTCCATGTAGTGGACGCGCTGCCAACCGTGATCACGGAAGCGGCGTGTACGCATGCGGACGGGGCTTTGCCTGCTAGCGACCGCGCAGCGCGTCGCGCAGGCTGCGGCCGCGCTCGTCGAGTTCGTCGGACAGCAGCAGGGCGCGCACCAGCCAGAGCCGCGCCAGCCGCGGCGCCGCAGCGTGCACCGCGGCCAGGCCCATCTCGATCGCCTCCCGCTGGGTCGAGTCGACCGGTTCGACCGCGATCGTCGCGACCGTCGGATAGCTCTGTCCGCTGGCGCTGCGCAGGTGCACGGTGGTGCGCTGCGGCCGCGTGCCGGCCACCGCACCTTCCTGCAAGCCCTCCTGCCACAGCAGCCGCACGCGCCGCTTGCGCGGCAGCGGCGCAGCGCTCGGCAGGCCGTCGGTGCCGACGGCGGCCGACCAGTCCTCCCCCAGCTCGGCCATCGCGGCGAGCTCGCTGGCCGGCGCCCAGCGCGTGTCACCGGCGAGGCGCTCAACCACCAGATCGGCCGCCAGCACCTCCCCGGCGCGCAGGTGCGCGACGATCGCCGCCTCGGCCGCCTGCTCGGCGCGCGCCAGTCGCTCGGCAAACTGCTGCACGGCGCGCGCCTGCTCCTGGTCGCCGCCGACCTGCGGGCGCAGCCGCTGCAGCAGCTCGCTGGCGCGCGGCAACGCACCGTCGTCGAGATGCGCGCGCAGCAGCGACATCAGGCTGGCGAAGCGATCGGGTTCGAGGCCCGGCTCGGGCTCCGGCAGGCGGGCGCGCTCGCTCGCCGGCTTGCCCGGCAGGCCTGCGCCCGACGCGTCGGTCTCGGGATCCGCAGCGGGGTCCGTCTCTCCGGTGGGCGCCGCCGCGAGCACGTTGCCCGGACCCGCGCCGTCCGCCGGCTGCCGGCGATCCCCGTCGACGCGCTGGCCCTGGCCGTCGACCTTTTCGGCGTCCGGCTGCGAGCCGCGCCGTTCGCCCTGGTCGCCGCGCCCCGGATCGCTGGCCGAACCGAACCAGCCCATGCCGTAGCCGAGCAGCCACAGGGCCCCGGCGACCAGCAGCGCGTAGGCGGAGCGACGACGACGCCGGCCGCGGGGTCGCTTCGGGGCGGAGCGCAGCTGGTTGTCGTCGACCTGGGCCATGCCTCTATTGTCGCACTTCGACCGCCTTGCGATGAAGCCGAAGCACGCTCTCCTCGGTAGTGAACTGCGCAAGCTCCGCCACCGGCACCCACTCGAGCCGGTTGGACTCGTCCGACATCACCAGCTGCTGGCCCGGCTCGGCCTGCAGCAGGAAGCGCACGTCCCAGTGCAGGTGCTCGGGGTCCTGCCGGCGCGCCGGGATCGGGTGCACGTCGAGATCGAGCGGCACCAAGGCCGCGCCCGCCCACGGTACGAACGTGAACCGCTGCATGCCCGACTCCTCCTGCGCTTCGCGCAGGCAGGCCCGCTCGACCGCGGCCTCGCCGTCGACGTGGCCGCCGAGCTGCAGCCACTTGCCGAGCTTCTTGTGGTGCGTCAGCAGCGCGTGCCGCCCGTCCGGCGACAGGATCCACGCCGACGCAGTGACGTGCCCGGGCACGCACGAACGCAGCAGGCAGTCGTCGTGGGCAGCGACGAACCGCTTGAACCGCGCCGTGCGCTGCCGTTCGTCCGGCCAACGCTCGCCGTAGCGGCGCAGCAGCTCCTGCAGCGGGTCCCGATGCATCACGACAGCATGCCGCGCAGCGCGGCCTCGTCGACCTTGCCGTTGGCGTTGTGCGGCAGCGCCGGCAAGACCTCGAGCACGCCGGGCTGCATGTACGACGGCAACCGCGAACGGCATCGCCGCCGCAGCGCCTGCCGCAGCGCCTGGTCGGCCGGGTCCCCCACGCAGCACAGCGCGATGCGGTGGCCGTCGGCACCACCGTCGAGACCGAGCACCCACACCTCGCCGACCCCCTCCATGCCGACGACCGCCTGCGCCACCTCGTCCGGCGACACGCGGTGGCCATGCACCTTCAGCATCCGGTCCATGCGCCCGACGAAGTAGTGGCGGCCGCGCTCGTCGCGCCGCACCAGGTCGCCCGAGTAGACGACCCGGCCCGCCCCCCCGCGCGGATCCGGTCGGAACCTGCGCGCCTCGGCGTCGGGACGGTTCCAGTAGCCGCGCGCGACCAGTTCGCCGGCGTGCACGAGCTCGCCGGTCGCCGGCCCGTCCAGCACTTCGCCGGTCGTAGGCGCGACCAGCAGCAGCTCGACCCCTTCGATCGCGTAGCCGAACGAGTCGGGATGCGCGTCGAACTCCTCGGGCGGCAGGAACGCGCTGCGGAAGGCCTCGGTCAGTCCGTACATCGCGTAGACGTCGCAGTGCGGCCAACGCCGCCGCAGCACCTGCGTGTCGGCGCCGCGCAGCGCGCCGCCGCTGTTGGTGACGTAGCGCAGCGAAGAGCCGTCGTCGTCGCCGAGCGTGCCGGCGTCGAGACCGGCCGCGACCTCGTGCCACAGCGACGGCACCCCCGCGAGCCCAGTCGGCCGATGCGTGCGCAGCAGCGACGCCAGTTCGCCGACCCCGAGGTGCTCGGCCGTCGTCAGCCGGCAGCCGACCAGCAGCGCCGTCAGCAGTTGGTTGAGGCCGTAGTCGAAGCTGAACGACAGCAGCGCCAGGATGTGGTCGTCTTGATCCAGCCGCAGGTAGCGGGAGACGATCTCCGCGCCGCGGGCCTGGTTGCCGTGCGTCTGCACGATGCCCTTGGCGGGGCCGGTGCTGCCGCTGGTGTAGAGCAGCACCGCTGGGTCGCCCGTCTCGACGGCCAGCACCTGCTCGGCGGCGGCCCCCGCAAGGTCGGCGTGCGGATCCAGCAGACGCTGGCCGCGCAGCACGTCGTCGGCGTCGCGCAGCCCGACCGTTCGCGCGGCGTTGGTGACACACAGCCGCGGCGCCGCATCCTGGAGTACGTGCCGGACCTGGTCGTCCTTCAGCTTGGCGTGGATCGGCACGGCGATCGCACCGGCCGCCATGCCCGCGACCAGCGCCACCGCCTCGTCGACGCCGCGCGGCAACAGGATCGCCACCCGATCCCCGCGCTGGAGGCCGTGCGCACGCAGGCTCGCGATCGCGGTGCGCACCCGTTCTGCAAACGCCGCAAACGTGCAGGTGCGGCCCTGCGCGCACAGGAACGGCCGGTCGGCGAAGCGCGTGGCGCTGTGCTCGAGCAGTTCGGCGACGGTCCGGGGCATGGCTACAGCATCGCGTCGGGGTCGGACGGCTGCACCCCCGGCAGCCTCGACCGGTCGGCAAAGACCGGCCAAAAGAAAACGCCCGTCACCTCTCGGCGACGGGCGTCTTTGGTATCCCGTAGGGGATTCGAACCCCTGTTACTAGAATGAAAATCTAGGGTCCTAGGCCAGGCTAGACGAACGGGACGTCCGTTTGCGGCGGGCAAGTTAGCGAACCGGGAAGAGGAATGCAAGCCTGCATTCCGGTGCTTCTTGCGCCCCCACCGAATCCTGATGGCGGCCCCGACCGGTCAGCCGAGGTTCTTCCACTCCTTGACGCTCGGCAGGTCCTGCAGCGACTCGAGGCCGAAGCGCTCGAGGAAGTGCGGGGTGGTGCCGTACTGCAGCGGACGGCCCGGCACGTCGGCGCGGCCGGCGACCTTGACCAGCTTGTGCTGCAGCAGCGTGCGCAGCATCGGCCCGGCTTTCACGCCGCGGATCGCCTCGATCTCGCTGCGCATCACCGGCTGCCGGTAGGCGATCACGGCGAGCGTCTCGAGCGCGGCCGGCGACAGCCGTTCGAGCTTCTTGACGCCCTTGAGGCGCTGCAGGTAGGGGAACGCCGACGCCGTCGACATCCAGCGAACGGTGTCGCCGACGCGGGTCAGCTCGACCGGCAGGCCGAGCCCGCGCAGCTGGCCCTGCAGCAGATCGAGGGCCTCCTCGACCAGCTTCTGGCTGGTGTTGCACGCCTGCGCCAGGCGGAAGATCGTCATGCCGTCGCGCGACGTCAGCATCAGCACGAACAGCGTGCGGCTGAGCTCGGTCGCGTCGGTCAGCTCCGGCACGATCGGCAGGCCGTCGTCACCGAGTTCGGTGTCGACGATCTCGTCGAGGTCGCGTTCGACACTGGCGGTGCCGGCCTCGGCCGCGACGGCGGCCTGCGCGGCCTCGGCGTCGATCTCGTCGCTCTCCGGGGCCTCGGCCTCGGCGGCTTCCGGTTCGTCGGCCTGCTCGGTCTCGTCGACCTGTGCTTCCTCGTCGACCTGGGTTTCCTGGTCGACCTGGGCTTCCTGGTCGACCTGGGCTTCCTGGTCGACCTGGGCTTCCTGGTCGACCTGGGCTTCCTGGTCGACCGGCTCGGCCTCGACGCCTTGTTCCGTCTCGACGTCCAGGTCGGTCTCCGCCGCAGCCCCTTCCGCCGTTGCAGGATCTTCGTGCTCGGCGGGCTCGCCGTCGGCTTCGTCGGCCTCCTGCTCGGCGCGTTCGTCCTGCTCGCCAGAATCCTGGCGAGCTGAATCCTGATGCTCAGAATCCTCGTGCCCAGAACCTTGCTCGTGCGCACCTTGCTCGTGCGCACCTTGCTCGTGCGCACCTTGCTCGTGCGCACCAGGCGCGTCGCCGAGCGGTTCGTCCAGCTCGCTGCTGGCCATCACCAGTTCATCCTCGACCGGCTCCGGCTGCACGCGATCGGCGAGGAACTGGGCCCCCATGCCGGCGAGGCGGTCGCCCAGCGCGAGCGATTCGTCGGCCTGGTCGTCGCCGACCAACCCTCGCTCGAACCTGACCAACTCTTCCGGACCTTTCTGCTGCGCGCTGACCGGAGCTGCGCCGGAATCATCCGGCGGCAACTCACGCGAGATGTCGTCCATGCGGCAAATCTAGCAGGACGAAAGCCTGGAGTCACTTGCCGGACTCCTGCGACTTCCGCTCTTCTTCGTTGCGCCAGCGCATCGTGTAGGCCGTCGTCTCCAGCGGCGAGATCGGCTGCTGCTCCAGGTCGGCGTCGATCTCGGCCCGCACCTGCTCGAACGGCACGTCGCGGCCGGGACGGTGCTCGAGGCAGTAGACCACGAACCAGCGCTGCTCGCCGCCCCAGGTGGCCTCGAACGGCTCGCAGACCTCGCCGGCCTGCAGCTCGAACGCGTGGGTCGCGGCCGGGTGCCGGAAGCCCTCGCCGAAGGCCGGCAACAGGCCGCCGTCGCGACGCGACGGGTCCTCGGACCAGCGCAGCGCCAGCGTCGCGAAGTCGGCGCCGACCCGCACCTTGTCGACGACCTCCTGGGCGACCTTGCGGTCCTTGTGCACCAGGAACCGCACCTGCACGCGGTCCTCGCGCAGCGCCAGGTAGCGCAGCACGTAGCCCTGGTAGAGCCGCTGCGCCGTGCGCAGCCGCAGGGCCGCCTGCCAGTCCCCTTCGCGCATGCCGAACAGCCGCCAGACGTAGTCAACGAACGTCACGCCCTCGAGCTCGGCCTGCACCTGCCGGCGGAGTTCGCGTTCTTCCTCGGACGCCAGCTCCTCGACGCGCGCTTCGCTGACCCGGATGCCGTACTGCTCGGCATGGCGCGCCACCAGCACGTCGAACACCAGCAGGTCGACCGCCGACAGCGCCAGCTTCGGGTGCGCGCTCAGCAGCCGCGTGTAGGCGTGGCTCTGCCGCAGCACCAGCGAACCGACGCGCGCGACCTCGGCGTCGCCGGCAGCCGGATCCGGCAGCAGGATCTCGGGGCCGAGGCCCTCGGCGAAGCGCGGCGGCTGCGGTGCGGCGATGACCGGCGGCTGGTCGGGCAGCGGGTCACGGCCGCCGCCGCGCGTGCCGTCCCCGCCACCGAGCGGCGGCAGCCGTTGGGGCCCGCCGGCGCACGCGGCCAGCGACAGCACCGCCAGCAGCAGGCAGCGCCGGTGCCCTCGGCGAGCCGGCACCGGCACTAGTACGCCTTGAAGCTGCGCACCCACTTGGTGTTCTGGCAGAGGTAGCACTTCATGCGCACCATCTTGCCCTCGGGGCCGATCTCCGGGGTGGTGCCCGCGCCGTAGCACGAGATGCACTGCTGCGCGGTCGCGAACTTGACCTTCAGCTGGCCGCCGTACTCGGCGTAGTAGGCCCGCAGCCAGCTGGCCTGCTCGGACTTGCTGGCGTCGCTCCACCAGCCCTCCTCGGTCTGCTCGCGCTGGCCGCCCTGCTGGGCCTGGCCGCGGCGGCGTTCCATCGCCTGCCGCAGCAGCTTGGCGAAGCGCTCGATGTTGCGGTCGTTGCCGCCACCGGCGTTGTCCTGCTTGTTGGCGTCCTGCTTGTCCTTGGCCTTGCCGGCGGCCGTGTCCTTGAGGATCTCCTTCTCGCCGAGCACCCACGAGCCGACGCCGTAGGCGAAGTACTCGGTGCGCTTGCCGATCGGGTACTCCTCGCGCTTCTCCCACATCGACTTGATCTCGGCCTCCTCGAGCTCGAGCGACTTGACCAGCCGTTCGACGATCTTGTCGGTCATCTCGTTCTCGGCGAAGTCGCGCGCCGCCTGCAGCGTCAGGCCGCCCTCGGAGATCGCCTTCTTGGCGACCAGCTGGATCGACTTGCGCCACTGGTCAGCGACCTTCTGGGTCAGGTAGCGATCGCGGGCCTTGTCGAAGCGGTCCTTGGCGCGATCGAACTCGGCCTTCAGCTTGCTGTTCGGAAACTCCTTCTCGAACGTCGCGACCAGCTCGACGCCCTTCTGGAAGTCCTTCAGCTTGCCGCGGCTGCGGTAGGCCTGCAGCTGCTCGATCATGCCCAGCTCCTTGGCCGCGGCCTTGTAGCGCTTCAGCCGGTCGATCAGCTTGTCGAGCCGGGCCGGATCGGTGGCGTTGCCGAGGTCCTTGGCCTGGTCGAGGTGCTCCGAGGCGCGGTCGTAGTCGCGGAACTTGACCAGCTCCTCGGCCAGCAGCATGTGCTTGTTGGCGTCCTCACCGGGCGCGAACCTGGCGAGCGCGTCGGTGTAGAACTCCTCCTTGGTGTAGACCTGCGTGGCCGGCACCTCGATCGTGCGCACGCCCTTCAGGTTGCGGCGCGGGACCGGATAGGGCACGCCCTTGGCCTGCACGACCAGCGGATCGCCCGACGGGTCGGTGATCCGGCCGATCACGGTCTGGCGGGTGCCGTTGCTCAGGTAGACGACCTCGGTCGCGCGCACCAGGACCTCGTCCTGGGCGTCGCCGATCAGGTCGAACTCCTTCTTCCAGCGGGTCGCGCTGGCCGTGCTGAGGTGGTCCCAGCGCAGGTCGAGCATGCCGCCGTTGTCGAGGCGGCGCACGCGCAGGCCTTCGCCGTCGGCGTTCTCGACCGACGCCAACAGCACGCGGCCGTCGGCGAGCTGCACGGACTGTGCGGTCGCCTGCGGCAGCAGGAACGCGAACAGCGCCGCCGCGGCGGCGAGGACGGGGAGCAGACGTTGCATCGACATCACCTCTTGGATCTAGCTGGTTCGGGGGGCGCTAGCGGGGAGCCTCCGCGGCCCCTTCCTGGAACGACAGGACCCGGTCGCGCATCGGCAGCTGCCGCGGCACGATCCGAAGGAACTGCTCGACCACCGGCTCGCCTTCTTCAAGCCACCTGGCCTCGATCTTGACGAGCCACAGCAGCGGCCGGTTCTCGTCCTCGGTCGCCGTGGCCGACCACGTCATGCCGGGGAAGCCCGGCACCGGCTGGTCGATCAGCGGCACGAACTCAAGCTGGTCCGGCGTGCTGCTGCCGCTGACCGAGCGGATCGACTCGTAGCGCACGCGGTGCATCGCGAGGTCGCACAGCGCGGTCAGCTCGTGGCGCGCGTCGGTGGTCCGCCGCTGGCTGATGCTCGACGACAGCGCGCCGAGCAGCGCGGTCACGCCGAACAGCAGGATCGCCAGCGCCGCCAGCATCTCGGCGAGCGTGAAGCCGCCTTCGTCTCGGTTGGTTCGGCTAGCCATTCCAGTCGTCCTTGGCGTGCAGCACGGGCACGACGAACTCGACCGTGCGGCCGACGTTGACGACCGTGCCGGCCTGGTGTTCGAGGATCTTGGTGGCGCGCTGGCCGCGCTTGCAGCCGACCAGGCGGTCGCCGTCGAGCTCCGCGTAGCGGATCCACTCGGCACCGAGCTTGACGTAGCCGCCGTCCGGGTTGCCCGGGAACGACGTGCCGTCGTACAGGTAGATGCTGGTGTCCTCGGCGCCGAGGAAGCTCGCCAGCACGCCCTCGGGGCTCGCGTCGCGGTCCTGCGCCACCACCACGCGCACCAGGATGCCGTGCGGATGGATGTCGTCGGTCGGGTCGTCCTCGCTGGCAGGGCCGAGGTCGAACGCGAACTCGCCGCCGCTCTGCCGGTCGACCAGCCAGCCGCCGCGCGCGCTGTCCCAGATCGCCTGCGGGAACTGCAGGTTGCCGGCGGCACCCGACTGGTAGCCGTGCAACGGCCCGCGCTCGTCGCCCCACGACGTCGTGCGCTGCGACCACAGGCCGAACTCGACGTGCAGCAGGTCCTGCAGGATCGGCTCGGTTAGCTCGAAGACGGTCAGGCCCGGCAGCTCGTCGCCGCCCGGCACGATCACGTCGAACGGATCGACGAAGCTGTCGACGCCGGCGGGGATCTGCTGGCCCGGCAGGAACCAGCCGGCGCGCAGTTCGAGCAGCGCGTCGTCGTCGCCCTCCTGGCGCCACGGCAGCATCAGCAGGTTGCCGATGCCGCGCAGCGGTTCGACCGCGGCCCGCTTCTGGACCTCGGCGACGATCTCCTCCGGCGTCAGCCCCGGGTCCTGCTCGAACACGTCGGCGGCCAGCCGCTTGCCGACGATGGCGAGCTCGCGGGCCGGATCGAGGTGCACTGCGCCGCGCAGCACCTGCACCAGCGTCGCGCCCCGCTCGGGCGCGCGCGGCAGGCCGATCGGCAGCATCTGCACGACCAGGCGGTCCTCGACCTCGGTGCGGTCGCGGCCGGTCGAGCTGCCGCGCAGGCGTGAGAGTTCCTGACGCACGACCTGCTGGGCGCGCGCGCCGCGGTCGGCCAGCACCTGGCTGGTCTCGCCGTCCCGGAACATCGTCAGGCCACTGTCGACCAGCGACACCAGCATCACCAGGAAGCCGCTCAGGATGCCCATCACGACCAGCAGTTCGATCAGGGTGAAGCCGTGCTGTTGCGTGCGTGCGTTCATCGCGCGGTCACCTGCTCGTCGAGGATGCGGCTCTGGCCTTCGTACTGCACGCGCACGTCCTCGACCCGCGCCGACGTCTTCCAGCCGTGCTGGGTGAACGCCTGCAGGTCGAGGCAGCCGGGCTGGTAGACCGTGTGGAAGCGGACCTCCAGGCGCGATGCCTGCCGGCCGATGCGGTGCGGCTTGCTGTCGGACGAACCGCCGGAGAACTCCCACAGCCCGGGGAACTCGTCGGGCACCGCCGTCCACGGCGCCAGGCTGTCGGTGCGCACCCGGCAGATCACGCGCACGCGCGGATCGATGGTCTCCTCGCGCCACTGCAGGTCGCGGTAGTAGACCGGCGCCTCGTTGGTCGTGAACTGGAAGTAGCTCAGCTCCGGATCGTCGCTGAAGTCCGCGTAGCGGTCCCAGTGACGGAACGGGAACTGGATCACCACCTCGCCGCTCGCGGCTCCCTGCGGCGCCGTGCCGTAGCGGCCGCGGAACAGGCCGCGCGCCGCCGACGTGCTGGTGTCGACGGTGCCGTCCGGATTCGGCGGATACCAGTTGGGCATCTCGAGCGTGTTCGCGTTGCGCCGCGACCAGCTGTAGTGCAGCAGTTCCTGGCCCATCAGCAGCGTGCCCGCGAGCGGCAGCGGCCCGATGTCCTGCACCGTCAGCACCGACTCGTTGCCGCCGACGCCGCCGGCCAGGATCGCCGCCGGCCGGTGCGACAGGAACTTGACCCGCGCGCCGCGGTCGTGGCCGCGCGCCTCGGTGTTCAACAGGCCGCGACCGTTGTTCGCGATCGTGAACACGCCGTTGGCGCGCGCCGAGTACGCCATCACCTCGTCGTCGACCTGGATCAGGCCACCGGACTCCGGGAACCTGGCGCTGAGGTCGGCGCCGCCGGCCCACAGCGCCCCGAGCGACGTGTTGGTGAAGAACGGGTTGGTCGTCAACTGCTGCGCGTTGGCGTCCATGATCTCGTCGAGCACCAGGTCGGGCGCGACGTGCGAGACCACCTCGACCTCGTCGACGACGCCCTGCATCTGCTGCTCGCCGTTGACGCCGCCGCCGATCGACGGGTTCGGACAGAAGGCCGCCGGCAGCTCGCCGCTCGGGAACTTGACGATCCGGTCGTACTGGCGCGGATCCTGGATCTGGGTGTTCTGCGGCGGGCCGATGTACTGGTTGCGCACCTCGTCGCGGAACGCGATCAGCTGGAACGGCTTGGGCCCGAACAGCTCGGGCGGCGTGCGGTCCTGCTGCAGGTTGTCCGAGCCGAACCGGCGCGCCCCCCACGTGCAGGTGTGCCACTCGACCGCCGGCCGCGACGTGCCGCTCGCGACCGAGCCCTGCACCAGAGCGACGCGGTCGTGGCGTCCGACCCGGCCGGTGTAGGCGCCGTAGTTGCCCCACAGCAGCTGCACCCGCTGGCACTGCGTCACCTGCGCGTTGTTCTGCGGGTGCGACGACGTGCCGGTGAACGGATCGCCGCGGAACGCCAGCCGGCGACGCGCCCAGTGGATCTGCGGGAACGTGCTCTCGAGCTGCGGCGTGTAGCCGATGAAGTTGGCCGACGCGGTGACCGTGCCCCACGGCGGCGTGGTCGGCACCGTCGGGGCGTCGGGGCCGAGCTGGCCGATGCCGACCCGGGTGCGCGTCACGGTCCGGGTCAGCTCCTGGAACAGGCTCTGCCAGGCGCTGCGGTTGCCGCGCACCAGGAAGCGGTTGTCGGCGATCGCGTCGTAGCGCACCCACTCGAGGTCGGCGTCCTGGCCGGCCGGCAGCAGCTGCACCCACTCGCTGGTGTTGGTGACCGCCGGGTCCCAGATGACGTTGGCGTTCTGCACCGTGATCGACACCGGCACCACCCACAGGATGCGCGTCGGCAGGTCGTCCCAGGTGCCCTCGCCACCGGCGAGCTGCCAGTCGTTCGGGTAGTCGGTGATGAACTTGCGGGCCTGGGCGTTGTAGAGATCGTTGCTGATCCGGTTGTCCTCGCCCGGCAGCGTCTGCGCGCGCTGCACGTTGACCAGCCGCGTGCCCTGCCGCGACGCGTAGCGGATCAGTTCGATGCCGCCGACCTCGGCCGGCGTGCCGCTGATCTGGCCGTTGGTGTTGTTCTCGAAGCCGATGCGCTCCTGCAGCAGCAGCGCGTAGCCGCCGCTGGTCGAGAACGCGCTGGCGATCTCGTCGGACGCGTTCGGCGGCGGCTGGTCGTCGCCGGTCGGCACCGGGTCGGCGAGCTCGAGGTCGCCGGTCCAGTTCTCGTCGATGCCAACGCCGACCGGGATCGGCGGGCCCTGCAGCGGCACCAGCGAGATCGGATCGGGGTTGCTGACGAAGCCGCGCGCGACCGCGAACTGGCCGATCGCGTCGGCCAGCTGGGTCTTGCCGACCATCATCGGCGTGTCTTCGGTCAGCACCGCGCCGTAGCCGTACAGCTCGACCAGCGAACCGACCGGGTGCTCCGGGAACACGTCGAGGTTGAGGCCCTGGAACTGCGGGTCGTTGACATCGACCGTCGGTTCGCCGTTCTGGTCGACCGGGATGTTCGGGCGGTGCTCGCGACCGATCTGGCGCGCGCCGCGCCCGCCGAGCGAATCGCGCCACTCGCAGACGAACGTGTTGCCGCTGATCGACGAGTACTCGAACAGCTCGAGGCCGATGCGCAGCACGCCGACCTGCGGAAAGTTCTCGGTCGACTCGACGGTGATGCTGAGGAACCGTTCGTTGCCGTTGGTGGCGTTGGGGTCCTGGCCGTAGCCGACCGAGTTGTTGGCCAGCGTCGGGTCGAACGCCGGGATCGGCGCCGACAGGTAGGTGCAGTAGTTGCGCTTGCCGCGCGTCATGCCATCGACGAACACCGACATGTCGCCGGGCCGGCCGGTCGGCGCGCTGACGTTGAGGTGCACCGGCGTGTTGGCCGGCAGGCCGAGTTCGGCGAGCGGCAGGTTGACCTGCACCGCGGTGCGCTCGACGCCGGCCGGCGAGTCGCTCGGGTTGGGGTCGATGCCGGCCTCGTCGATCACTTCGACCACCAGGTTGCCGTCGCGAGAGAGCACTGCGAGCCGGTTGCGGTCCGGGTCGCCGTCACCGTGGTCGAACAGGATCCGGTTCTCGAGCGTCTGCGGCTCGAGCCAGAACGAGGTCGCGAACCGCCCCATGAAGCCGCCGTCCACCGAGAACGGGAACGAGATCTGGTCGTGGCGACGGTTGCCGCCGGTCTGCGGCTGGCCACCGGGCTCGGTCGGCCCGGTGTTGTTCATGATGTAGGGGCCTTCCTTCTGCACGTCGCGGCCGCGCCGGTTGGGACCGAACGAGAACGACTCGAGGCCGACGATGCCCTGCGCACCGCGCCACTGGCCGCGTCGCGAGATCGACGTCGCCGGCTCGATGCCGGAGTCGGCCGGATCGTCGACCGCGTAGCGGGCTGCGCCGAGGCCCATGCTCGGGTAGGCGATCGGCACCAGATGCGGCAGGTAGCGCGAGGCCGGGTCGTTGCCGGTCGAGGTCGGCTGCAGGTGGCCGAGGTTGATCGGCGACGTCAGCCAGAACGGCGACCGACGATCGAGCACGAACGCGTCCTCGAACTCGATCTGCGTCTCCCAGCGGCGCTCCATCTGGAAGCCGGGCAGGATCGCGGCCTTGCCGGTGCGTTCGTGGCGGCCGACCACGCCCGGCGCGACCACGCTGCGCTTCTTGCTGGCGGCGGCGCGGTAGGTCACCCACGGCCCCGACTTGAAGCAGAGCGGCGCGGTGCCCATCTCGAGCACGCTGTCGCGGCCGGTGCGCACGTTGCGGTACAGGTCGACCCACTTGTTGCGGCCCTGGTTGTTGCCCTCGGCCTGCAGCTTCGGCGCGAAGAAGCGCTCGACCAGGTCCTGCCAGCCGGTGAACGGGCCCCCGCCCGCCACGCCGGTCGCTTGGAAGCGCAGCATCACGATCTCGTCGGCCAGCTCGGCGGCGGCGCGCGGCGAGATGTTCGGCGGCGCGCTGCTGCGGCGCTGGTTGTCGGCCGGGATCTGCAGGCCGTCGCTGCGGCGCACGTGCGCGAACAGCGCGGTCAGCACCTCGCGCGGCGCGGTGTTGACGTTGACCGGTGCCGGCACCAGCGGCTCGACCACCGTGTCGACGGCCGGGAAGCCCTTCTGCACCGGCATCAGCAGGTCGAGATGGAACACCGACGGCAGCTGCAGCTGGGCCCGGCCCGGCTGCTGGGTCGCCGCCCGCATCAGCACCCCGTACTCGGACTCACCGGTGGCGACGTTGCGGATCCGGACCGTGCTGCCGGCCCCGAGGTGCAGCGCCGACTTGACCGTCAGGCGCCGCGACATGCCGGCCTGCAGCTCGTTGAAGACGCGCTCGGGGCGCCCCCACGACGGCGCCGTCTCGGCCTGCGCGTCGACCGCGAACGCCCGCGCGAACGCGTCCATCTCGGCGGCCGTGAACGCCCCCATCTCGGCCTTCTGGATCTCGAGCAGCTCGCCGACGCTCTTGTACGGCACCCGCTTGCCGTCGCGATCCGGCCCGAAGAACGGCCAGATCGCCGCCAGCACGCAGCGGTAGTCGAGCACCAGCGCCTGCTGGCGCACCCCGGCGGTGCCGTCGGCGAAGCCGTATTCCTGCAGCAGGCCGCGCTGCACGCCGAGCAGCGAGCTGCCGTCCTTGCTGTCGTAGCTGACGACCTCGTTGGCGAGCCACAGGTAGCCCTGTTCGGGCAGCTTCGACGCGTCGTCGACGACCATCGTGGTCGCGTCGGGTTCGAAGTCCTCGCCCAGGCGCGTCGCGGTGCCGATCACGTTGGCGAGCAGCAGCGGGGACGCCGAGTCCAGCGACAGGAAGCGCTGCAGGTCGGTGACCTCGCCGCCGAGCAGCACGCGGCCGTCCTCGCGGATCGCGTCGAACGCCTCGGGCAGGTCGACGCCGGCCGGCCACTCGTCGAGGCCGTCGTAGTCGGGCGTCTCGTCGAACGCCGGGTGCGACATCGCGACGTCGGCCAGCAGCAGGTCGCGCACGCTCGCCGAGGCCTGCTCGGTGGCAGCCTGGTCGACGTCGCGCATGGCCGCGTCGGCGCCGACGCTCATCGACACCGCGAACGGCAGCGCCAGCAGCATCAGCAGGGTCAACGCGAACAGCACGGCGAGCAGGGCCAGGCCCCGTTCGTCCCGCTCCGGATGCACGTCACGGATCATCGGCCAGCCTCCACGGCGTCCAGGTCCTCGTAGGTGATCACGGGGGCATCGACCGCTTCGCCGCGCTTGTCGTAGGTGAAGCGGAAGGTCTCGGTCGGCTGCAGCTCCATCGGCAGGTACTGCGGCGGCGCGAACGCGAACGCCAGCAGCCGCACCTCGTCGACGATGCCCGGGATCGCGGAGCCGACCGGCGAGATGTCGAGCGCCATGTTCTGCTCCTGCTCGGGCACGCCGCTCGCCGCTACGCGCGCGAACTCGCGCTCGTCGACCTGGAGCCAGAACGAACGGCCGTCGTAGCCGACCTCGAGCGTCGACCAGCGCCGCAGCGGCATCGACAGTTGGCTCTGCAGCGACTTGCGCTGCGCCTGGCCCTGGCCGTCGGTCACCCGCAGGCGCGCATCGGGCCGCAGGTCGTCATCGAGGCGCACTTCGAGCATCGGCGGCATCTCGAGCACGACGCAGTCCTGACGTTCTTCGAGGAACAGGTCGAGGCGCAGCACGAAGCCGTCGCGCAGGTCCGCCAGCCGCGGCGGCAGCGGCCAGCGCAGCAGCGGCACCTTGTCGTCCTCGAGCGGCCGGCGCGCCGCGCCGAACCGGCCCGCAGTGACCTCTTCGCCGGCGAGGGCGGGGCGCATGCGCGCATCGAGGAACGGCTGGCCGGGCTCGAACTGGAACGACACCACCGGCTCGAGCAGCCGCGACTGCACCATCGCCGGCTCGCCCTCGGCGCCGGGCCGCACCCAGACCTCGGTCGGCACGCCTTCGGCGCGGGCCGTCATCTGCGCCGCCCGTCGCTCGCCGCGCAGGATCGTCTGCGCGACCATGTCGGGGTCGGTGCGGCCGAGGTAGCCGAGGCCGATGCCCATCAGCACCGAGATGATGCCGATGACGGCCAGCAGCTCGAGCAGCGTGAAGCCCGCCTCGGCCGCGTGGAATCGGGGTGCGGCGCGGTGCATGTCAGTTGGACGGCCAGACGACGTCGTCGTCAGTGCCGAAATCGAGATCGGGGCCGGCGCTGAGCAGCTGGAACTTGCGCTGGCCGTAGTACGAACCGTCCTCGCGCTTCTTCGCCTTGACGGTGACCGCCGCCTCGCCGACCGCCGGAACGACCTGCTGCGGCTTGTCGATGTTGAGCTTGCTGAAGTAGGCCATCGGCGTGCCCCAGCCGTCGGCGACCTCGTAGCGGCCGCGCATGCCGTCGAGCAGCGGCAGCGCTTCGCCGTGGCTGTCCTCGTCGGTGTTGATCAGCGCGTCGCCGAGGTCGGCCAGGCTGGTGCCGTCCTTCTTGTTCTGGCTCAGCATCACCACCAGCGACTCGATCCCGGTGTTCTTGCCGTTGTCGGCCTTCCAGGTCGGCTTCTTGTTGGCGCGCAGGTACTTGAGGTCGTCGCTCGGGTAGGTCCCGTTGACCCGCTCGAACTTCTCGATCGCGTTCTTCAGCTGCAGCATGCGCGCCTCGGTCGCCGCCTGGTCGGCGGCGCCGCGGGTGTCGAGCACGCGCGGCAGCAGCACCGCGGCGAGCGTGCCGATGATCGCGATCACGATCAGCAGTTCGATCAGCGTGAAGCCGCGCTGGCCGGCCAAAGGGGCGGAGAGATCGGAACGAACGGTCACTAGCGGGCCTCCTTGCGGCGCTCGAGTCGGTAGTTGTCGAAGGCGACGTCGGTGTGCGCCCGCTTGTTGCCGGACGTGAACAGGATCGTCTTCAATGCCGTGTTGGTGCTGCGGGTCAGCAGCTTGAGCTGCTGGCTGTGCACCATCGCATCGTTGCAGTAGACCTGCAGGATCAGCTGCCGGGCGTCCTCGTCACCGTTGGGCACGACCCGCAGCTCGAGCTCCTGGGAGCCGCTGCGCATCAGGCTCTGCGGCAGCTTCTTGCGCACCGGCTCGGCGGCGTTGTTGCCGCCGGCGCCGTCGACGACGGTGACCATCGGCTGGCCCTGGTAGACGCCGACCCGCGCCGAGAAGTCGACGCCCTGGCGGCCGCGATGGATCTCGATGCCGATGCCGTTCCACGACTCGCTGGTGTCGGTGCCGGGCAGCACCTCCAGCTCGACGCTGGTGGCGAGGAAGTTCTTGCCGCGCGCGATCGCGTCGACCCGCTCGGCATAGACCTCGCCAGCTCCGCTCGTCGAGAACGTGCCATCGAAGACCAGGCGGCCGTCGCGGATCCTGGCGCCGAGCGCCTTGTCGGCATCCCAGCTCCACAGGTCCCCCGGCGCATCGCGGTCGAAGCTGTCGCCGAGCGCCTCCTTCTGCGCGTGCGTCTCGATCGCCGACAGCGTCGCGCCGGCCCACTTGCCGAGCTCGCTGTCGCGGCCGAGGTCGCGTTCGACGCGCTCGAGCGTGGTGACGGCGTCGTCGACGCGGTTGCGGCTGTAGGCGACCACCGCCAGCGCGCCCTTGGCGTAGCCGCGCGCGGCGTCGTTCTCGACCAGGTCGCGCGCAGCCTCGAACGCGGCGCGGGCGGCGCGGCGGTCGGCGGCCTGGAACGCGCGCAGGCCCTGCAGCTCGAGCAGTTCGAGCTCCGGCTGCGGCGACAGCGCCACGGCCCGGTCCTGGTAGCGTCGCGCGGCCAGCCAGGCGGCCGCCTGGTCGGTGCCGGCCGCGTTCTGACCGAGCTCGTCCTGCACCGCCGACATCTCGGCGATCGCGTGCACGAAGTCGTCGCGCACCCGCAGGCACTGCGTCAGCGCCTGCTCGGCGTCGCCGTACTGGCCCATCAGGCGCAGCGTGCGGCCCTTCAGGTAGAGCGCGTAGGGATCGTTGGGCGAAGCCTCGAGGGCCCGGTCGCAGTAGGCCAGCGCGGCCTCGAACTGGCTGGTGCGCGAGAACAGCAGCCCGAGGCCGGTCCAGGCACGGTGGCGCAGCAGCGGGTCCTCGTCGGCGATCTGCGTCAGCAGCGTGTAGGCCTCCTGCCACGAACCGCCGTTGAGCAGGCAGGCGGCGCGGCCGAGCCGGGCGGCGGCCGCGTCGTCGCTGGTCGCGGCCTGCTCGAACATCGAACGGGCGGCCGCCATGTCACCGGACGCGTAGGCGACGCAGCCGCGCAGGTAGCTGCGACCCGGCTCGCTCGGCGCCAGCTGGCGCGCGGCGGCGAGGTCACCGACGGCGAGCTGGCAGCCGACGATCGTGCGCACGATCTCGGCGCGCGCGACCGGGTCCTGCACGCTGCCGAGCGTCTGCTGGGCGCGGCGCGCGGCGTTGAGCGCCGGGATCGTGCGACCGCGCTTGCGGTAGAACTCGGCCAGCGTCCCGTGCGTCCTCGCGTCGGTCGGCGCCTTCTCGGTCGCCGCCCGCAGGTGCTGCTCGGCCTCGATCCACAGGCCGAGGCGCGCCTTGATGACGCCGAGGCCCATCAGGCGGAACGCGTCGGCCTCGTTGTCGCCGGTCGTTCCCTCGAGCAGCTTGACCTCTTCGGCGAGGTTGCCCATCGCCTGCAGCACGCGCTGCATGATCCGGCGGCCGTCGAGGTTCTGCCCCGACATCTGCAGGTAGGCCTCCGACTGCTTCAGCGCCTCGTCGTAGACCCACGCCTCGACCTTGGCCTGCTCGAGCAGCCACTCGATCAGCTGCAGGCGTTCGCCCTGGCGGCTGGCGTCGTTGGTCGGTACCGCGCGCACGCGGCGGGTCACCTCGTTGCGCAGCGTGTTTGCCAGCTCGAAGCGCGCCACCGGCTGGTTGCCGTCGCCGAACGGTTGCGGGCTGCCGAGCTTGCGCTTCTGCAGGCTGAACACGCGGAAGCGGATCTTGACGCCGTCGAAGGTGCGCCGCTGCTCGAGCTCGAACGGGTCGATACCCATCGCCGAGTCGAGCACGCCGTAGAACGGCTTGTTCAGGCCCTGCACGTAGAGGCGGTCGTAGAGCTTGGCCGCCTGCTCCTCGGTCATCGGCCCGACGCCGGTGTCCTGTGCGTCCTGCTCGCCGTCGCCGACCTCCTCGCCGTCGCCGGCTTCGGCGCCGCCCCCACCGGTGCGGTCGATGGTGACGTCCTCGACCTGTGCGCCGTCGAGGCGCAGCAGCCACGAGTGGCGGAAGTCGGGCCCGAAGTCGAGCGGCATGCCGCACAGCGACAGCGGCGGACGCGGCGGGAACTCGAGTTCGCGCGGCGGCAGCGGCTGGGTCTCGCTCGGCTCGGTGAAGAAGTTGCGCCGCGCCATCTCGGCGGCGTCGCCGTCGACCAGCGACGCCTCCTGGAACGCGCTCGGCTCGACCTCGATCGGATCGGGGTTGTAGCTGACGCGCAGCGGCTGGACCTCGAAGTAGTCGGTCGAGCAGTAGGCCGCCAACAGCACGACCAGGATCAACAGCACCTGTTCCTTGCGCATGCTACGCGTCCTCCTCTTGCTTCACGAACGCGATCCCCGACAGCGTCGCCTTGACCGTGATCGGCTCGCCCGGCCGCGCCGCCTCGGTCACCGTCAGGCGGTCGAGCACCAGCGTGCGGCCCGGCTTGCGGCACGACTCCAGGAAGTAGGCGAGCGTCGCCTCGTCGCACTGGAACTGCAGGTTGACGCGCTGCTGCTTGATCAGCTCGCTGATGTCGACGCCGCCGCGCCGGCGGCCCCGGCCGCGTCCGATCGTGCGCCGGCCGCGGTTGCTCTCGAGCTTGACGAACGCGATCGCGCTCAGCCCCTGGGCGTCCTCGTTCTCCTTGACGACGCGGTCGTGCGCGGCGAACAGCCGCTGCTGGGCCGCGTCGATCAGGTCGAGGCCGAACAGCGTGTCGCGGATCTGGTCGATGCCGCTCGGCACCTCCCAGCTGATGTCGCTCTCCTCGACCAGCACGTCGCGGTCGCTCGCCGCGTTGACGATCTGCAGCCGCAGGTCGCGGCCGGTCTGGAACAGGTGGGTGTCGGCGGTGCCGGTCCACTGCCGGAACTTCGGCGCGACCTCGAAGGCCAGCTCCTTGGTCAGGCGCTCGCGCTCGGCGCCGAGCTTCTCGTTCTCATCCTGCGCGATCGACAGCGCCTCGCGGTTGTAGGCGTCGCGCAGGCGGTCCTGCTGGCGCGGGGTCGCGCCCGGCCCGGTCACCGAGTCGATCACGGCGCTGCCGATCAGCCAGACGACCGCGCCGATCGCGCAGCCGACCAGCCACGGCTTGTTCTCCTGGGCGAATTCTCCGATGTCCATCAGTTCGCCTCCAATTCGACGGTGAGCACGACGCGCTTGGCGCTGTCGGGGCTGGGACGTTCCTTCATGTCGGACACCAGCCGATCCTTGATCAGCGGATCGGTGCGGAAGCTCTCGTAGAAGTTGACGATCTCGCGGCTCGGCTCGACGCCGTTGAGCTCCTTGGCCGCGAGCTCGACGGTCACGACCGGCAGCGCCTGGGCGCCGGCGCGGCCGCGCTTGTTGCCGACCTCGAACTTCTCGACCCACAGCTGCGGCTGCAGGTGCCGCGTGATCGCGCGCTGCACCCGCAGCACGCCGTGCAGCGGCAGCGCCCGCTGGCGCAGGTTCTGCACCAGCGCGCGGTCGATCTCGTTCTGCTCGATCAGCGCCGCGGCCTCTTCGTGGGTGCGGTTCTTGCCCGACACCATCTGCCGCATCTTGGTCTGGTAGCTGTTCTGCGCGGCCGCCGCCTCCTGGTTGTGGTTCACCTGCAGCGCGAACAGCGCCACGATCACCACGCCGGCCAGGATGTTGAAGATCGTGCGCTGCTGGAAACGCTGCTTCTTGCGCACCGCCTCGGGCAGGATCTCGAGCGAATAGAGCGTGTCGTCGAGGCGGCCGACGGCGAGGCCGAGCGCGACCACGGCCTCGTGACGCATCTGCTCGAGCTGCTCGGCGTCGTCCGGCGGCAGCGCGCTCAGGTCGAGGTTGGCGAACGGGTCGAACAGCTCGACCGGGCAGCGCAGGTTCTCGCGCAGCAGACCGCGCAGGCCGCGCAGGCGCGCGCCGCCGCCGCAGATCAGCACCTTGTCGAGGCGCAGGTCGCTGATCTTGGTCTGCGCCTTGCAGAACGACAGCGAACTGTTGATCGCCGCCGGGATCGACGTGGCCGCGCCGGCGGCGGCCATCGTGACCTTCTCGGCCTGGCCCGACTTGTAGTTGCCGCGACTGGCAGGATCGAGGTCGAGCAGGTCCTTCTTCAGCACCTCGGCCTTGCGCGCCGACACGTTGAAGTTGTTTGCGATCGCCTCGTCGAGCACCTTGGTGCCGCTGGTCAGGTTGCGCGCGAACAGCAGGTCGGTGCCGCGCACGATCGCCAGGTCGATGGTCTCGTGGCCGATGTTGACCAGCGCGACCACGGCGTCGGCGTCGACCGGCCCGCACTTCAGGTAGGCGTTGTAGAGCGCCGTGCAGTTGGGCACGAACGCCCCCACCGCGCCGCCACCGGCCACCACGTCGCCCTGCAGGCGTTCGAGCGCGTCGTCCTTGGCGAGCGCCAGCAGCACCGTGTCACTGCCCGACTCGTCGTCGATCGGCAGCAGGTTGTAGTCGGCCGAGAGCGCGCCGCCCGACTGTTGCGCCAGGTCCTGGATCTCCAGGTCCATCAGGTTGCGCAGCTGCCAGTCCGGGGTCGGCGGCACCTGGCTGTAGCGCAGCGTCATGTCGCGGCCGGCGAGGCCGCAGGTACTGTCCTTCAACGGGATGCCGGCTTCGGCCAGCGACATGTTGCCTTCGGCGCCCGGCAGGCCGGCGAAGCGCAGGACGCTGACGCCGTGCTTGCCGACCTGGGCGACGAGGACCTTGGCGCTGTGGCTGCCGATATCGACGGCGGTTGCTTTGCTTGCCATTCTGGTCTGTGGTGGTTGAGCTCTTGGTTGGGCCCGGCGGTTTGGTCCCCCGCCGGGGCTGCGGCGTCAGTCCTTGCCTTCGCCCGCCTCCGACGATCCGTCGCCGTCGTCCGCGGTCTCCGGCAGGTGCTTGCCGATGTAGTCCTGCACCATCTTCTGCAGGCCCGGGTGCGCGGCCGAACCGAACGCCTTGGCGAGCAGCGTCAGGCGCTCCCGCTGCGACTGGTAGGTGGTCCGGTCGAACGCCCGCAGGCGCTGTTGGGCCTTCTGCTGCAGCTCGCGCTGCGCCGCCAGGTCCTCGATGTTGGCCTCGCCGTACAGCTCGACCAGCTGGTCGACTCCCTCGGCCACCCGCTCGTAACCGCCGCGGGTGTCGAAGAAGCCGGCCTCCTCGAAGTCCTTCTGCAGCTGCCGCGCGGCGGTGGCCTGCTCGGCCAGGATCGCGGTGCGCAGCTGCTGGGCGTTGCCGAGCTCTTCGGAGTCCATCGGCCAGGTCGCGAACACCTCGGCGATCGTCGCCAGCGCCTCGCCGGGACGGCCCTCCCGGTGCGCCTGGCGCGCGTCGCGCACGAGGTTGCCGGCCTGCAGCCGCTCGCTGCGGAAGCCGACCAGCAGCCTGGCCTTGGCGGTCTCGACGCAGAGGCCGTAGACGCCGCCGCCGACCACGCCGCGCACCGGCGTCGCGGCCTCGAACTGCAGCATGCCGCGGGTGCCGAAGCTGCCGAACAGCACGCTCTGCGCCGAGAACTCCGAGGCTGCCGCGGTCGATGCCCAGCGGCCGTCCTCGCCGGCGGCCATCACGCCGCTGCCCGAGTCGGCCGGCAGCACGAACTTGAGCGCGCCGACGCCGCTCGCTTCGAGCTGGAAGCCGCCCTCGTCCTGGCTGCAGGCGAGCGTCCCGCCGACGTCGGACAGCACGCACTGGCCGGCCTCGTGCAGCTTCTTCAGCGCCGCCGGCACCTGGTCGGGCACCACCGCCAGCACCGTCGCCGGATGCTGCGGATCGGCCGAACGCACCGCCAGCGCCGTGCCGAAGCCGAGCGCGGTCTCCCCCGATCCGAGCTTGTGCTCGACGACGTTCTTGTCGCCGCCCTCGGTGATCGCGACGTCGTCGACGTTGGCCTCGGCGCCGTCGCTCGGCAGCACCGCGACGACCTCGACCTGCAGGCGATCGCAGCCGGGCGGCACCGTGACGACCGCCTCGACGCGCTCCCAGCCGTCGCGAACGGCGATCTCGGAGCCGCTGACGAAGCGGAACGGCAACTCGTCGTTGTCGGCGAACGCGACCGCGCGCACGCCGATCTGCGCGTCCTCGAGCGTGCGGCAGTGGGCGGCGACGGTCAGCGTGCGGCCGGCGAACACCTGCACCGGCTCGCCGAGCTGCAGGATCGCGAAGTCGTCGTCGGACTTCGGCGCGGTGGTCTTGCCGCCGGCAGCCTCGCCATCGCCGGCCCCGCCGTCGCCGGCCCCGTCGTCGTTGCCGCGGTAGGCGGCGAAGCCGTTGCCGCCGGTGTGGGCGTCGCCGCTGGCACGGAAGCCGAGGCCGCCGGCCTTCAGGTTCCAGCCCTCGTCGGTCTCGCAGTCGGCCAGTGCCTGGTCGAGCCGGTTGCCGGGCACCGACAGCGGGTCGCGGCGCTTCTGCGCGGTCGCGCCGCCGGTCGCCTGCTGCTGCTCCTGCTGCATCCACCACCAGTAGCCGCCGCCGCCGCCGAGCACGACCAGCAGGATCAGCAGCAGACCGATCGGGCTGCCGCGCTTCTGCAGGCGCGCCGCGTCGAGCTTGCGCAGCGAGAACTCCTCGCCGTCGCCGTCCGCCGCCGCCGCCTCGTCGCCCTCGCTGCGGAACTTGACGCGCAGCCGGCCGACGGTGACGACGTCACCAGGGGTCAGCACCATCTCGGTGACGCGCTTGCCGTCGAGGAACGTGCCGTTGGTGGAGCCGAGGTCCTTCAGCACGAGTCGGTCGCCTTCCGGCGCGATCTCGCAGTGGACGCCCGACGTCTTCTCATCGGCGAGGACGAGGTCGTTGCCCGGTTTGCGGCCGATGCGCAGCACGGCATCGCCCACGGGCAGAACTTCGCCAGCGCGATCCCCATCGAGGATCTCGAGGACGTAGTTGGCCATATGGATAGTGGTGAGGGGTCGTTGCGACGCCGTGAGGCGCCGTGACCGGCGGGGCGACCGGTGAAGGCTCGTCTCCGCCGGACGCGAAGGGAACCGTCTTGCATGCCCAGGGGGAGAGCGGGCGATACAGGACCATCACAAACTACCCGGTCCCGCCGGCACCGCAAGGTACTGTCGTGCGGACCAGCCGTTACAACGGACCGAACTTCCCGCGCGCACGTCGGATGGCCAACCTCTACCACGTTCCAGGACTGCCCGATGCGGGCGAGGCGACGATCACCGGCGACGTCGCCCACCACCTGCTGCGCGTGCTGCGCATGCGCGAAGGCGACCGGATCGTGCTCGGCGACGGCCGCGGCCGGACCGCGCGGGCCACGATCCGGCAGGCCGGCAAGCGCGAGCTGGTCGCCGCGGTCGAACCCGCCATCGTGCACCGGCCCGTGCGCCCAGGGGTCACCGTGGCGTTCGCGTGCCCGAGGCCGGCGCGCACGGACTGGCTGATCGAGCACGGCACCGAGATCGGGGTGGCCCGCTTCCAGCCGCTGTGGACGACGCGCAGCCGGCCGCAGGCGCTGCGCGCCGACCGCTGGCGCAAGATCGCCGCGGCGGCCGCCGGCCAGTGCGCGCGGCCGTTCCTGCCCGAGGTGCGGGAGCCGCTGGAGCTCGCCGCGTTCCTGGCGACGGAGCTACCGTCGTGCCGGCTGCTCGCCGACGCGGCTGGCGACGTGCTCGACGGCGCGGGCGAAGCCGACGCAGCGGTGCTGCTGGTCGGGCCCGAAGGTGGCTTCGGCGAGCAGGAGCGCGCCGATGCGCTCGGGCACGGCTTCTCGGCCGTGCGGTTCGGCCCGCACATCCTGCGGACCGAGACCGCCGCGCTGCTCGGCGCGGCGGTGCTGCTGCGGGCCGCGACCTAGCGCGGCCCCGAGGCCGTGCCGGATCGAGGCGCCGTGCGGTGGCCGGCTAGTTGCCGACCGTGACGCGCACGCCGTTCGACGTGATCACGCCCAGCTGGTTGGCCGGCACGTCGACGCACACCCACTGGTGGAACGCCGCGAGGCCGGCGAGCGCCGGGTTGTTCGGGATCACGATGCCGTAGCTGGCCGTGCCGATCGCCGTCGTCGGCACGCCGTTGAGCGCGTCGGGCGAGACCAGGATGTCGCAGCCCGGCGCGTTCGGCAGCGGAGCCGGCAGCGCGACGCCACCGCCCGTCTGGTCGGAGTAGCCCGAGACCAGCACCGCGAGGCTCGACGGAGCCGCGTCGGTCAGCTCGACGTTGTAGGTCGTGCCGAGGATCGGCAGCGCGTCGGCGCTCGCCGACGGCGTCAGGTTGAGCGGCTGGTTGGTGCAGTCGACGGTCCACGACGGACGCATGATCTGGAAGCTCCACGGGCCGTTGCCGGTGCGCGCGTAGCCCAGGTTGACGTTGCCGGCCGACAGGTCGCTGAGGTAGGTCGTCTGCGGCGTGTTGTCGATGCCGATGTAGAAGTTCGCCGGCACCTGGATCGGCGGGTCGAACGTCGCCGTGTAGAAGCCCGGCGTCGCGCCGATCGTCATCGTCGTGGTCGCCAGCGGCGTCGGACCCGGGACGTTGCCCTGCACGCCGTAGATGCGCGCCGGCACCGTGACCTGACCGCCGGTCGAGGCGGTGAAGATCTGGAACTGGGTCAGCGTCGTCGCGGTCGACTGGCCGACGCGGTAGACGTACTCGTCGGTCGACGTGACCTGCGCCAGCGGGCCGCCGGCCGAGTTGAACGACGCACAGGTCGGCACCGCGATCTGCGTCGAGCCGACGCAGCCCGCGCCGAACGTGCCGTTCGAGGCGATCGTCGTGCCGCCGGGGACCTCGGTCTGGACCTGCACCGTCATGGCGCCGGCACCCGGGCGGGCCTGCGTCAGCTCACAGAGCGACGTGCCCGGCGCGATGTCGGCGTCGAAGCCGAAGTTGTAGATCGTGTTCCACTCGAGCGCGTTCTGGCCGACCGGGGCGCTGAACACGATGCGGTTGTTGACGCGCGCGGCGGACCAGTCGTTGCTGGCGTCGTCGTCGAGGTCGCCGAACGTGAAGTTCGTCGCCGTCGCGGCCGCGTCGATCGGGACCTCGAAGGTCGCGCCGGCGCGGCTGTTGTCGACGTTGTGCACCGCGTACTCGTAGTGGTACTGGCCACCGCCGAGCGGCGTGACCTTGACCGCGACGTAGAAGCGGCCGTCGTCGCTGCCGTTCGAGCCCGACTCGATCGACGCGCCCTGCCAGCGGCTCAGCACCGTGCCGAGCTGCATCGACGTGTTCGACTGGAAGAACCAGGTGCCGCCCGACTGGTTGGGCGTGAAGCCGCGGTGCGCGAGGTTGTCGCCGCGGTTGGCGACGTCCTCACCTTCGAGCACGAGGTGCAGCGCGTAGTAGTACTCGGCGCCGGCCACGAGCATGTCCTGCTCCTTGACCGTGCAGCGGTTGTCGACGCTGTCGAAGATGTTGGTCGCCAGGCTGAAGTTGCCGTCGGCCGGAGCCGGGTAGCCGGCCTGGTTCGGGTCGCCGATGTCGAAGTAGCTGCCGACCGGGTCCCACTCGCCCAGCCACGGGTTGATCTCCTCCGGCGGACCGAGGTCCGAGCGGTCGGCGTTGTTGCCGGCGCCGTAGGCGTCACCGCAGCCGAGGCCCATCTGGTTCCCCGGCGTGCTGGTGTTGCAGTTCGAGTTGCAGCCGGCGACCGTGTAGTTGACCGACAGCCACGCGTGCTTGCAGAACGACCACTCGTTGATCTGCTCGATCTTGTCGTCGTGCACGCGCACGATCTGGAACCCGAAGAACGGGTGGTTCGGGTTCATCGCCGCGAACCACGGGATGTTCACGGTGCCCGGGTTGCACATCTCGTTCATGAACGACATGCCGACCTCCCCGTTGTTGGTCGGACCGCGGCGACCCCAGTAGGTCAGGTTGCCGATGTCGATGACGGCCCCGTCGAGGCCGGGGACGATGTTCTGTTGGGCGGCGACGCCAGCCGCCAGCAGCATGGTGGCCGCGTAGGCAGAGATGCGATGCATCGGGGGGATCTCCAGAGGTGGGGTCAGGGGCAGAGACGCGAGAGCGGGTTCGCTCCAGCGAGTCGAGCGTAGCGCGCCGCCGGCCGCAGCACCAAGCCCCTCGCCCCCCTCCTTTCAAAGGACTTGCGCCGACCTGTCGGGCAGGCTTCCGCTCCATGGCACCGGCACGAAGCACACGCGCCCCGCCGCACGTTGGTGCGACGGGGCGCGCTGCGGCCGAGCGACCCGGCATGGCCGGACGCTTTGCGGACCGACCGGCGATCAGTTGCCGATGGTGGCGATGCCGGCGTTCGACATCACGATCTTCAGGTTGTTGACCGTCGGGTCCCAGATGCCCCACTGGTGGAACACCGCGAGGCCGGTCAGCGCCGAGTTGTTCGGCACGACCATCGGCGACTGGGCGTTGCCCTGCGCGTCGGTGATCGCCAGCTCGAGCGACTCGGCGGCAACCAGCAGGTCACAGCCCGGCGCGTTCGGCAGGGGCAGCGGCAGCGGCAGACCGTTGTAGGCCTGGTCGGAAAGACCCGAGACCAGCACCGCAAACGTGTTCTCCAGCGCGTCGCTGACCGACGGGTTGTAGGTCGTGCCGAGCTGCGGCAGGCCGTTCACCGACATCGCCGGCGTCAGGTTGACCGAACCGGTGTTGCAGTTGACGCGCCAGGACGGCCGCTGGACCAGGCCCGACTGGTTCCAGGTCGTGCTCGATGTGCGGTAGAAGCCGACGCCGCCCGCACCCGCGGTCAGGTTGGAGATCACGCCGCTCGGCGAGTTCTCGTAGCCGATGTAGAACGTGCCGCTGACCGCGACCGGGGTCGCGAACGTCGCCGTGTAGAAGCCGGGCTGGGTGCCGACCGTGATCGTCGTCGACGCGAGCGGCGTCGCCGACGGGCCCCCGCCGACGTCGGCGTAGATGTGCGCCGGACGCGTCAGCGTGCCGTTGTTCGACTGCGTGTAGATGTCGAACGAGCTGACGTCGAATGCGGCACCGTTGGTGACGCGGAACGTGTACTCGTACTGGTTGGTGCTGCCCGACAGCGTGCCGCCCGAGCCGTTGAGCTCTTCCTGGCAGGTCACGACCGGCTCGGTCGCCGAGCCGGCGCAGCCAGCGCCGAACGTGCCGAACGTCGCGATCGTCGAGCCACCCGGCACCTGCGTCTGGACCTGCACCTCGTTGGCGCCGGCACCCGGACGGGCCTGCACCAGATCGGCGAACGACGTGCCCGGCGCGATGTCGGCGTCGAAGCCGAAGTTGTAGATGGTGTTCCACTCGAGCGCGTTCTGGCCGGCCGGCGCGCTGAACACGATGGTGTCGTTGACGCGCGCGGCGCTCCAGTCGTTGCTGGCGTCGTCGTCGAGGTCGCCGAACGTGAAGTTCGTCGCCGTCGCGGCCGGATCGATCGGGACCTCGAAGGTCGCGCCACCGCGGCTGTTGTCGACGTTGTGCACGGCGTACTCGTAGTGGTACTGGCCACCGCCCAGCGGCGTGACCTTGACCGCGACGTAGAAGCGGCCGTCGTCGTTGCCGTTCGAGCCCGACTCGATCGACGCGCCCTGCCAGCGGCTCAGCACCGTGCCGAGCTGCATCGAGGTGTTCGACTGGAAGAACCAGGTGCCGCCCGACTGGCCCGGCGTGAAGCCGCGGTGCGCGAGGTTGTCGCCGCGGTTGGCGACGTCCTCACCTTCGAGCACGAGGTGCAGCGCGTAGTAGTACTCGGCGCCGGCCACGAGCATGTCCTGCTCCTTGACCGTGCAGCGGTTGTCGACGCTGTCGAAGATGTTGGTCGCCAGGCTGAAGTTGCCGTCGGCCAGCGCCGGGTAGCCGGCCTGGTTCGGGTCGCCGATGTCGAAGTAGCTGCCGACCGGGTCCCACTCGCCGAGCCACGGGTTGATCTCCTCCGGCGGACCGAGGTCCGAGCGGTCGGCGTTGTTGCCGGCGCCGTAGGCGTCACCGCAGCCGAGGCCCATCTGGTTGCCCGGCGTGCTGGTGTTGCAGTTCGAGTTGCAGCCGGCGACCGTGTAGTTGACCGACAGCCACGCGTGCTTGCAGAACGACCACTCGTTGATCTGCTCGATCTTGTCGTCGTGCACGCGCACGATCTGGAACCCGAAGAACGGGTGGTTCGGGTTCATCGCCGCATACCACGGGATGTTGACCGTGCCCGGGTTGCACATCTCGTTGCGGAACGACATGCCGACCTCGCCGTTGTTGGTCGGGCCGCGGCGACCCCAGTAGGTCAGGTTGCCGATGTCGATGACGGCCCCGTCGAGGCCGCTGACCACGTTGCTCTGGGCCAACACGCCCGAAGCTGCGAGGGAACAAACGAGGAGGGATCGCGCGATGCGTTGCATGATCTGGAGAGGATTTCGGGAACAGGTCTGGGTAGGGGTTCGCGGCACGCCGGGCTCACCTCGTCTCCCGCCGGGCGCGGTGCCCGTGCGGGCACGCGAGTAGGGCGGCACGGCGCGACGCCGGCACGCCCGCCGACGGCGGGGAATGCGCTTGCATGAGGTGGAGAGAGGCCCGGTGCGACCGGGCGGTTGAGGCGAGGCAGGGTGGGTGCGGCTGCACCCGGCAGATCGAAGCGGCGGGCCGATAGGGCCGTCGGGGCAGGACGGCGATGGAGATCGCAGAAGACTACCACGACCGCCCGCACGGTTACACGATGCAGACGCCGACGATCACCGCAGATCCCCTCGGGCTGCGGCCTTGCGCCGGAGCGCCACGCCCCCGATCGTGCACCGCGCATGCGACGTCCCCTCCTTGCCATTGCGTCTTCCGGCCTGCTGGCGTTCGCGCCGACGGCCGACCTGTCCGCGCAGACCCGGCTGCTGCGCCACCCCGACATCCACGAAGACCAGATCGTGTTCACGTACGGCGGCGACCTGTGGCGCGCGTCGGTCGACGGCGGCACCGCCACCAGGCTGACGGCGACGCCGGGCGTCGAACTGTTCGCCAAGTTCTCGCCCGACGGCCGCTGGATCGCGTTCACCGGTCAGGTCAACGGGGACGAGCAGGTCTGCGTGATCCCGAGCGATGGCGGCGAGATCCGCCAGCTGACCTGGTACCCCGCGGACGGCCCGCTGCCGGCGCGCTGGGGCTACGACCACCAGGTCTACGGCTGGACCCCGGACGGCACCGCGGTGCTGTTCCGCAGCCTGCGGCAGGCGTGGACGCTGACCGGCGGCCGCCTCTACACCGTCGCGCTGCCGGCCGTGGCGCGGCGCCGCGGCGCGCTGCCGGTGCCGCTGCCGATGCCCGAGGCCGGCGCCGGCGAGTTCTCGCCCGACGGCGAACGCATCGTCTACGCGCCGCTGTTCCGCGACTTCCGCACCTGGAAGCGCTACCAGGGCGGCTGGGCGCAGGACCTGTTCGTGTTCGACCCGCAGACCAAGCGGGCGACCAACATCAGCAACCACGTGCGCACCGACCGCGACCCGATGTGGATCGGCGACCGGATCTGGTTCGCCAGCGACCGCAGCGGCACGCTCAACCTGTGGAGCTACGACTTCGCGTCGCGGACGGGCAACCAGGAGACCGGCGGCACGACCTGGGACGTTCGCTGGCCGAGCGCCGGCGGCCCGCAGGACCGCCGCATCGTCTACGAGAAGGGCGGCCAGCTGTGCTGGCTCGACACCCGGACCCGCGAGGAGCACCGCATCGAGGTGCGCGTGCCCGACGACGGCATCTCGCAGCGGCGCCAGCTGGTCGACGCCAAAGACCAGATCGAGGGCTACGACCTGAGCCTGGGTGGCCGCCGCACCGCGTTCGCCGCGCGCGGCGAACTGCTGACCGTGCCCAAGGAGCACGGCGACGTGCGCAACCTCAGCAACACCCCCGGCGCGCACGAGAAGCACCCGTCGTTCTCGCCGGACGGCGCGACGCTGGCGTTCGTCAGCGACCGCAGCGGCGAGGAACAGATCTGGCTCGTCGACCACCTCGGCGAACGGCCGGCGCGGCAGCTGACCCGCGGCCTGCGCGCGATGCTCTACGAGCCCAACTGGTCGCCCGACGGCAAGCGGATCGCGTTCGGCGACAAGGACGGCGTGCTGCGCATCTGCGAGGTCGCGACCGGGACCCTGACCGAGGTCGCCGACGAGCCGCGCGGCCAGCTGCGCGACCACCGCTGGTCGCCGTGCTCGGGGCACCTGACGTTCTCGATGAGCGGCGCGACGCCGCTGCCGCAGGTCTACGTCTACACGCTCGCCGACCGGCAGCTGCGCTGCGTCTCGCGACCGCTCAGCAACGACAGCTCGCCGGTGTTCGGCCCGCGCGGCGAACGGCTGTTCTTCCGCGGCCTGCGCGGCTTCCAGCCGCGCCTGCCCGGCGCCTACGAGTGGGACTTCCAGATCGACCGCGGCTACGGCATCTACGCGCTGGCGCTGCGCAAGGACCTGCCGGCGCTGTTCGGCAAGCGCAGCGACGAGGCGGTGGCGGCCGACGAGCAGGACGAGCCGCCGAAGTTCGACGCCCCCATCGCGATCGACTTCGACGGCCTCGCCGACCGCGTCGAGCAGGTCCCGGTCGAACTCGACAACTATTGGGGCCTGAGCGTCGCCGACGGCCACCTGATGTATGCCAGACGCGGCGGCTCGTACTACGGCCGCGGCAGCGACAAGCCGACGACCCTGCACGCCTACTCGCTGCGCGACCGCAAGGAGGCCGAGCTGGCGTCGGGCATCGGCGGCTACTCGCTGTCGCCCGACGGCAAGCACGTGCTGATCCAGAAGGGCGCGACGTTCGCGGTCACCAAGGCGTCGACCGCCGGCAAGGACGGCCAGCAGCAGCTCGACCTGTCGCAGCTGCGCACCACCAAGGTCGCGGCCGACGAGTACTGGCAGATCTTCCACGAGGTCTGGCGGCGCTACCGAGACTTCTTCTACGTCGCCAACATGCACGGCCACGACTGGGTCGAGCTGCGCGAACAGTACGCGCCGCTGGTCGCCCACGTGCGCCACCGCAGCGACCTCAACCACCTGCTCGGCGAGATGATCGCCGAACTCAACGTCGGCCACGCCTACGTCGCCGGCGGCGACCTCGGCGCACCCGATCGGCCGCGCGTGGCGCTGCCGGGCGTCGTGCTCGAGTTCGACACCGCCGCCAGCCGCTACCGCGTCGCGCGCCTGCTGCGCGGCGAGAACGACAGCGAGGCCTACCGTTCGCCGGCGTCGGCGGTCGGCGTGCAGCTCAAGCAGGGCGACTACCTGCTGGCGATCGACGGCCACGAGCTGCAGCCGCAGGACAACCCCTACGAGCTGCTGCAGGGCAAGCTGTCGCGCACCGTGCACCTGACCGTGCACGGCCAGCCGTCGCTGCAGGACGCGCGCACGGTCGCGATCGAACCGATCCGCAGCGAGTCCAACCTGCACTACCACGCGTGGGTCGAACGCAACCGCGCCCGCGTGCACGAGCTCAGCGAAGGCAGGCTCGGCTACGTGCACCTGCCCAACATGGGCGCCGACGGCATCCGCGAGTTCCTGCGCCAGTACTACCCGCAGCGCGACAAGCAGGGCCTGGTCATCGACGACCGCTACAACGGCGGCGGCAACGTCAGCGAGATGGTCATCAACCGGCTGTCGCGCGAACTGATGATGTGCACGTTCGGCCGCACCACCGGCTACGACCCGTACCCGAACTCGCTGTTCCACGGCCACCTGATCTGCCTGCTCAACCAGACGTCGGCCAGCGACGGCGACATCTTTCCGGCGATGTTCCGCCGCGCGAAGCTCGGCAAGCTGGTCGGCAAACGCAGCTGGGGCGGCATCATCGGCATCACCAACCGCGGCATGCTGATGGACGGCGGCACCGTCAACGTGCCGGAGTTCGGCAACACCGAGCCGGGCCCGGCGTGGACCATCGAGGGCTACGGCGTCGACCCCGACATCGAGGTCGACAACGACCTCGCGTCGCTGCTGCGCGGCGAGGACCCGCAGCTGCAGCGCGGCGTCGCAGAACTGCTGCAGCAGATCGCGGCCGATCCGCGCTCGCTGCCGAAGGCGCCCCCCGCACCCGTGAAGACCGGTCGATGAGTCGCGGCCCTCGACAACCAGGTGGCGCACGCGGCCGCAAGCTGCCGGAGCTGCGGCTCAAGGTGCGCGCGCTCGGCCGGCATCCGTGGTTCTACCGCAAGATGATCCAGAAGCCGAAGGAGCCGCTGCCGGCGGGCTCCACGGTCAAGGTGCGCGACCGCGAGGGCCGCCTGGTCGGCACCGGCTTCTACAACCCGCGCGCCGAACTGGCGCTGCGCATGTTCTCGGACGGCGAGGTCAAGGATCCCCAAGGCCACTTCGTCGAGCAGCTCAACCAGGCGATCCTGCTGCGCGAGGAGGTCCTGCAGGTCACCCGCGTCACCGACTCCTACCGGCTGGTGCACGCCGAGGCCGACGGCTTCCCAGGCCTGGTCGTCGACAAGCTCGGCACCGCGATCGTCGCCCAGGTCGCCTCGCTCGGCATGCAGCAGCAGCTCGAGCCGCTCGGCGAGTCGCTGCTGCGGCACTATCCGAAGAGCCGGCTGGTGCTGCTGCAGGACAAGGACTGGGCCGAGCGCGAAGGCATGGACAAGCTGCCGCGACCGAGCCCGGTGCACACGGTGGTTCGCGAGCACGGCATCCGCTACCAGGTGCAGGCCGGCACCGGCCACAAGACCGGCTTCTTCGCCGACCAGCGCGACAACCGGCTGACGGTGCGCATGCTGGCGCGCAACCGCGACGTGCTCGACCTCTGCTGCAACAGCGGCGGCTTCGCGATGAACGCGGTCAAGGGCGGCGCCGTGCGGGTGCTGGCCGGCGACCTCGACGAGGCGATGGTGGCGCAGACCGAGGCCAACGCGAAGCAGAACAAGCTGTCGCTCGACTGCGTGCACGCCGACGCGTTCGACATGCTGCGCGAGGCCAAGCCGGGCCGGCACGATCTGATCGTGCTCGACCCGCCCAAGTGGGTCGCCAACAAGAACGAGATCGACCAGGGCCTGCAGCGCTACCAGGACCTCAACCGGCTCGGCTTCGAGAAGGTCGCGCGCGGCGGCATCGTCGTGACCTGCTCGTGCTCGGGCAGCGTCAGCGAAGAACGGTTCGTGCGCATGCTGCGCGAGGCGGCGGCCGCCGCGCGCCGCGACGTGCGCGTCACCGCGCTGCGCTCGGCCGGCGGCGACCACCCGTTCGCGCTCGAGTGCCCGGAGACCCGCTACCTCAAGGTCGCGTTCCTGCAGGTGCGCTGATGCACGTGTTCCGGATGTCGCTCGGCTGGCAGCTGTGCCTGTGCTCGATCCCGGTGCTCGGCTGCGCCGCGATGATGGTCGGGATCGCGCCGTCGCTGCTGTTCGACGAGGCTCCGTCCGAGCCCGAGCGGCTCGGGCCCGAGAGCCCCGCCCGGGCGACGCTGGCCGGGCTGCGCTTCGAGGACTGACGGCGCGAATCGGCCGGCACCGGCCTCGACCCACCCCACGGGGAACCCAAGGACGCTGTTGCTGTGGCTCGTCGCGACGACGCCGCTCTCTGCGCAGGCGTGGATCACCGCGCCGGCCACGCCGATGCCCGAACGCCACCTGGCCTCGGTCGCCTACGACCCGGCGGCGGCCCGCGCGGCCGTGTTCAGCGGCAACACGCTGCTGGCCGACACGTGGAGCCTGCAGGACGGCCAGTGGACCGACCTGACCGGCCCGATCGCACCGCCGCCGCGGTCGTCGGGGGCGATGGCCTACGACCCGGTGACCGGTGGCCTGCTGCTGTTCGGCGGCAGCGCCAGCGGCACCGATTCGCTGCTGCTCGGCGACACCTGGCTGCTGCTCGGCAACACCTGGCAGCCATTGTCGCCGAGCAACTCCCCGACCGCGCGCTGGGCCCACGCGATGGTCTACGACCAGGCGGCCGGCCGCGTCGTGCTGTACGGTGGACGCGACGTCAGCGGCCTCGGCGCGACCATTGGCTGGCAGTAGCGGCTGCCAGTAGCGGCCCGCGGTCGCCCGCCGGCCGCCGCCCACGGTCACTGGAAGCGGTCGAGGAACCGTTCGAAGCCGATCTCGCGGCACAGCGGAGCGAGGTCGGGGGTGACGCCGCGCCACTGCAGGTCGTCGAGCGATTCCTGCAGCGGCACGTCGGTGCGCAGCGTCGCCAGCGTGCGATACAGTTCGGCCTCCGAGCGGTGTGCGCGCAGCACGTCGGCGAGGCCCTTGCGGCCGCGCACCTCGACCTGCCAGTCGTCGGCGTCGTCGGGGATCTGCTCGAGGTGGCCGTAGCCGACCAGCACGGCGGCGGTCGACTTGGCCCCCCACTTGGGCAGGCCCGGGATGCCGTCCTGCGCGTCGCCGACCAGCGCCAGGTAGTCCGGGATCGACTCGGGCGGCACGCCGAACTTCTCGTAGACGGCGTCCTCGTCGTAGAGCTTCTGCTGCTTGCGGTCGTACTGCACGACCTTGCCGCCGACCATCTGGCCGAGGTCCTTGTCGGGCGTGCAGATGTAGACACGCTCGACCCGTTCGTCGGCGGCGAACCGCACCGCGCCCGCGGCGAGGCCGTCGTCGGCCTCGAACTCGACCATCGGCCAGACCACGCAGCCGAGCGCCTGGACCGCGCGCTCGGCCAGCGGAAACTGCGCCCACAGGTCCTCGTCCATGCCTTCGCCGGTCTTGTAGCCGTCGAACAGCTCGTTGCGGAACGACTCCACCACCGTGTCGAACGCGACCGCCACGTGCGACGTGAACTCGTCGCGCAGCAGCGCCCCCATGCTGGACAGGAGGCCGCGCACGGCGCCGACCTCGCGGCCGTCGGGGGCCTGCGCCGGGGGCGCACCGAAGAAGCTGCGGAACAACTCGTAGGTGCCGTCGACCAGGTGCACGTTGACGCGCGCGGACATGCACGACATCTTGCCGCGGCGTGTTCGACGTCGACACACAACTTCGACAACGGCTGCGAGAAGTCGGCGGCTGGCAGCCGACCGAGCTGCGCCGCGCCGCCGTGCTGTGCCCGATCGTGGCGCGGGACGGGGTCGACCACCTGCTGTTCGGACTGCGGCCGCAAAGCCGCGACGCGCACGCCGGCCAGATCGCGTTTCCGGGCGGCAAGGTCGAGGGCGACGAACGGCCGGTGGAGACCGCGCTGCGCGAGTGCCTCGAGGAGGTCGGCATGCCGCCCGAGAACGTCACCCCGCTCGGCGAACTGCCGCCGCGCACCAGCACGTCGCGCTTCTACGTGCACTGCGTGGTCGGGCGGGTGCGGCCGTTCGAGCTGCGGCTGGATCCACGCGAGGTCGATCGCGCCCTGTTCGTGCCGCTGCCGGACCTGCAGCGCGCCGACCGCTGGCGCGAACTGCCGCCGCCGGTGCCGACCCGCGTCGCGCAGCCGCGCACCAGCCCGCACTTCGTGTTCGGCGAGGATCGCATCTGGGGGCTGACCGGCCGGTTCGTGCGCGAACTGGTCGGCCTGCTCGGGGAGCTGCGGCCGTGATCCCGCGCCTGGTGGCCCTGCTGCTGCTGGCCGGGATCGTGGTGTGGGTGCTGCAGCGCCGCCGCTGTGCCGCCGCAGCGATGCGGCGTGCTGGTGGCGACGGCGACCTGTTCGACGAGCTGCAGCAGCACTTCGAGCAGGTCGAGCAGGCGCGCGAGCAGGCGAGCCACTGGAGCGATCGCGAGGTGCGGCTGGCGGTCGAGCAGTACCTGTTCAAGATCGCGCACAGCGACGACGACGGCGACCTCGGCCGGCAGATCGCGCAGCAGCCGCAGCTGGCGCGCAAGCACGCGCTGGCGACGCTGCGCGACCCGGACATGCAGACCCGCCTGCAGAAGCGCGAACGCAGCGAGACGCCGTGGGTGCGCGCCTGCCGGCTGCTCGACGCAGCACCGACGAGAGAGGCGGTGCCGTTCGTGCGCGAGCTGCTCGACGACCGCGAGGAGCCGATCCGGCGGCAGGCGTGGCGGTGGCTCGCCCGCATCGGCAGCGACGACGTCGACGACGAGCTGGTGCGCGGCGTCACCGCGCCGCCGGACGCGTCGACGCGCGCGTGCATCGCGATCGGCCTGCGCGAGGCCGACGAGGACGGGCGGCTCGGCCCACGGGTTCGCGAACGGCTGTTCGAGCCGTTGCTGGAGCACCTGGACGGCTACGACACCCGCGACGTTCCGGCGCTGCTGCTGCGCTGGGATCGCGAACGTGCGCTGGCCGGGTTCGCGCGGCGCGGCCTGCTGGAGGCCAGCCATCCGGAGTTCGGCTACGTCGTGCAGGCGATGGCGGCGGCCGGGCAGTCGCTGCCGCGCGAGCAGCTGCTGGCGCTGCTGCAGCAGGACCCCGGCGCGTTCGCGACGTCGACGTTCCGCGCGTTCGGCACGATGCTCGGCCGCCTGCGCGATCCGCAGGACGAGGCGACGCTGCTGCGGCACATGGGCGCCACCGACGAGCGCGCCGAGGCGGCGGCGGCCGGGATGCTCGCGCACAGCGGCATCGACGACTGGTTCGACCGGCTGCAGGCGCGGCGCGGCCGCTGGACCGAGACCGAACGGCGGCTCGACGCGATGCGGCGGGTCGAGGACGAGGTCTGCAGCGGTGGCTTCGTGCAGTACTTTGCGCTGGCGTCGGGCGACGGCTGGCGGGAGGCGGCGGCGGGGTTCGACGAGGTGCAGGATCCGCTGCGCGCCGACCTCGTGCGGCAGGCGGCGCAGCGGCTGTCGGGTCCGGCCGCGGGCAGCCGCGAGCAGCGACTGGCCCAGCTGGAGGCGCTCGGTGAGGACGAGCCGTTCGCCGACCTGGACGAGCGCTATACGGGCCCGCGCACCGACATCGACGTGGTGCTGACCCGCTACATGCTGGCCCACCTCACCGAACTACGGGCCGCGTGGGATCGCCAGCGGCTCGACGACGGACCGCGCGGCGGCGGGCCGTTCGGCTAGGGCGGCGCTCGGCCCGCGGGCTGCAACGTCAACCGAAGCCCGCCGGTCGCACGCCCGCCGACGGCGCCGAGCCATTGGTCCGCAAGGTCTGGTCGCGGCACCAGACCTACCGAGCGGTCAGCCTCGGAGTTCGGCGCCGATCTGGTCGGCGTTCTTGCGGACCTTGTCGAGGAACTTGCCCTCGTCCTTGTCGGAGAGGGTGCGGTCGTCGGCGCCGAGCGTGACGGTGAAATTGAGGGACTTCTTGCCGGCCGGGACGTGCTCGCCGCGGTAGACCTCGAACAGCTCGACGCTGCGGATCAGCTTGCGGCCGGTGGTGCGCAGGAAGTCGGCGACGTCGCCGACCTTGGCGTCGGCGTCGACCAGGAGCGCGACGTCGACGGGCAGGTCGGGATAGACCGGCACCGGCGTGTACTTCGGCTCGGCGCGGCCGTTGGCGTGCAGCGCGCGCACGTCGATGGTCGCGATCGCGACCTGCTTGGGCAGGCTGAGCGCCTTGGCGACACCCGGGTGCAGGTGCGCGACGTAGCCGACCGGGGAGCCGTCGCGGTCGACGGCGACGGCGCGCGCGGGGTGCACCCACGGCTGGTCGCTGCCGCTCCACGAACGGTGCAGCTCGACCGGGTAGCCGAGCCGGCGCAGCAGGTGCTGCACGTGCTCGCGCAGCTCGCCGAACGGATGCTCGCCAGCACCATCGCGCCGCGCGAACACCAGCGCCAGCTCGCGCACCTCGTGCGGCAGGCCGTGCTCGTCCTTCATCTCGGCGTGGTAGCCCTTGCCGGTCTCGACCAGGCGCACCTCGGCGACCTGGCGCAGGTTGTTCTCGACCGTCGCCAGCAGGCTCGGCAGCACGTGCCGGCGCATGCGCGTGATCTCGGGCGCGACCGGGTTCTGGACCCGCACGTAGTGCTGGCCCTTGGCACCGCACGCCTCGACCACCGCGTCCGGCGTGAAGCTGTAGTTGTAGACCTCGTTGCAGCCGAGCTCGAGGCAGCTGACCTCGATCATGCGCCGCACCAGGAACAGCTCCTCGTTGTGCGGCGGCGGTTCGACCGCGCCGACCAGCGGCTGCTCCGGGATGTTGTCGTAGCGGAACATCCGGCCGACCTCTTCGATCAGGTCGTCCTCGATCGCGATGTCCTTGGTGGCCCGGAAGCTCGGCGCCCGGCAGACGAAGCCGTCGTCGCTCTGCTCGACCTCGAACGACAGCGACGTCAGGATCGCGACGACCTGCTCGTCCTCGAGCGCGACGCCGAGCTTGAGGTCGAGCCGGTCGCGGCGCAGCAGCAGCGGCTGCGGCTCGTACGAGAAGCCGGCCGGGTCCACCAGCGGGCCGGCGGCGACCGCGTCGGGGCAGTGCTGCTGCAGCAGCTGCAGGAAGTGGTGCACCGCGGTCTCGGCGTTGGCCGGGTCCTGCGCCTTCTCGAAGCGCGTGCTGGCGTCGGTGCGCAGACCGAGGCGCATCGTGGTGCGCCGGATCGTGGTCGCGTGGAAGTTGGCCGACTCCAGGAACAGGCTGGTCGTGCCCTCCTCGACCATCGTTCCCTGCCCGCCCATCACGCCCGCCAGCGCCTCCGGCTCGTCGCCGGCGCAGATCAGCAGGTCGGTAGCGACGAGCTTGCGCTGCTGGCCGTCGAGCGTCGTGATCACCTCGCCGTCCCTGGCCCGCCGGACGCGGATCGCGCGCGCGCCGACGTGGCGCGCGTCGAACGCGTGCATCGGCTGGCCGAGGTCCAGCATCACGAAGTTGGTCAGGTCGACTGGCAGGTTGATGGCGCGCTGGCCGACCGCCTGCAGCATCCAGCGCAGCTCGTTCGGCGACGGGCCGCTCGCGACGCCGTCGATCCTCAGGCCGCAGTAGCGCGGACACGCCTCGCGGTCCTCGATGACGACCTCGACCGCCTCGCCATCCGTCGGCAGCTCCTGCGGCACGACCACCGGCTTCAGCTCACGGCCGTAGATCGCCGCCAGCTCGCGCGCGAAGCCGTAGTGGCCCCACAGGTCCGGCCGGTGGTTCACCGACTTGTTGTCGATCTCGAAGATCCAGTCCTGCACCGGACAGACGTCGACGAAGCGCGCGCCGATCTCGGTGTCCTTCGGCAGCACGAAGATGCCGTCGGCCTCGTCGCTCAGGCCGAGCTCCGACTCCGAGCAGATCATCCCGTGCGACTCGACGCCGCGGATCTTGCCGACCTTGATCTTCAGCGCGCCCTTGCCGCCAGCGGCGGGCAGGGTGTCGCCGGGCTTGATGACGACGACGCGCTGGCCGGCGTCGACGTTGGGCGCGCCGCAGACGATCTGCACGACGCCGCCGGACGGGCCGAGGTCGACCTCACAGACCGACAGCTTGTCGGCGTCCGGGTGCTTCTCGCGCTTGCGCACGTGGCCGACGACGAGCGGCTCGAGGCCGGCGCCGAAGTGGATCAGGTCCTCGATCTCGGCCGTCGACATGGTCAGATCGGCGAGGATCTGCTTGGGATCGATGCCCGACAGGTCGACGTGGCGGGACAGCCATCGCAGCGAGAGCTTCATCGCGCCACCTCCGGGAACTGCGACAAGAACCGCTGGTCGCCGCCCATGAAGTGGCGGATGTCGTCGATGCCGTAGCGCAACATGACGACGCGCTGCAGGCCCATGCCGAACGCGAAGCCGGTGTACTGCTCGGGGTCGAGGCCGCCCTCCTGCAGCACGTTGGGGTGCACCATGCCGCACGGCAGGATCTCGATCCAACCGCTCTGCTTGCAGACCGAGCAGCCCTTGCCCGAACAGAACGGGCAGTTCACGTCGAGTTCGAAGCCCGGCTCGACGAACGGGAAGAAGCCAGGGCGCAGCCGCACCTCGACGTCGCGCTCGAGGATGACCCGCAGGCAGGTCTTCATCGTGTGGATCAGGTTGGCGGTGCTGACGCCCCTGGAGTTGCCGTCGGCGTCCTTCTGCACGCGGTCCACGACCAGGCCTTCCATCTGGTAGAAGCTGTGCTCGTGGGTCTTGTCGACGGTCTCGCTGCGGAAGCAGCGGCCCGGCACGATGACCTTCAGCGGCGGCTGGAACCTGCCGGCCCCGTCCTTGCCCTTCTGGGTCAGGCGCTGCAGCGTGCGCACCTGCACCGGCGAGGTGTGCGTGCGCAGCAGGTTGCCGTCGTCGAGCCAGAACGTGTCCTGGCTCTCCCGCGCCGGGTGGTCGCCCGGGATGTTGAGCGCGTCGAAGTTGAAGTACTCCGACTCGATCTCGGGGCCGTCCTCCCAGCGGAAGCCCATCGACGTGAACAGGTCGACCAGCTCGTTCTGCACGATCGTGATCGGATGCAGCGCGCCGCGGCGCGCGCGCGGGCCCGGCTCGGTCGGATCGAAGTCGGTCGCCTGCAGCTCCCGCTCGAGCTCCTGGGCCTCGAACGCCTCGCGGCGCTGTTCGAGCGCCTTCTGGACGGCCTGCTTGACCGCGTTGGCGGCCTTGCCGAAGGCCGGCCGCTCTTCCTTGGGCAGGGAGGTGACCGAGCGCACCAGCTCGAGCACCTCGCCCTTCTGGCCGAAGAGACGCGATTCGAGCTCGGCGAGCGCCGCGCTGTCGGTGGCGGCAGCGACCTGCTGCAGCCACTCGTCCTGTCTGGCGGTGATGTCCATGAGAGTGGGAGTTGTGGCGGTACAGCACAACGGCGCTGGACTTGCCAGCGCCGTTTGCGGTTGCGGTCCGGGTTGCCGGCGCGCGCTAGCTGAGCGCGCTCTTGGCCTGGCTGCAGACGGCGCCGAAGGTCGCCGGGTCGTGGATGGCCATCTCGCTGAGCTCCTTGCGGTTCAGCTTGATACCGGCCTTCTGGATGCCGTGGATGAACTGCGAGTAGCGCAGGTCGTGCATCTTGACGGCGGCCGTGATGCGGGTGATCCACAGGCGACGGAACGCGCGCTTCTTCTGCGCGCGGCCGGCGAACGAGAAGGCGTCCGCCCGCAGCGTGGTCTCCTTGGCGATGCGGAACAGATTGCCGCGACGCTGGCGGAAGCCCTTGGCGCGCTTGAGAACGCGGTTGCGGCGTTGGCGGGTAGCGGGACCGTTGGTTGCGCGACTCATGGTTGGTTACCTCCCACCCAGCAGCATGGCCATGTTGGCGTTGATCTTGCCCGAGCACACGGCGGCCTTGCGCAGCTTGCGCTTACGCTTGGTCGAGCGACGCACCATGATGTGCGACGTGAACGCGTGGTGGAACTTGACCTTGCCGGTCTTGGTCAGCTTCATGCGCTTGACCACCGCCTTTTTGGTCTTCTGCTTCGTCATGACTGCAGCTTCGATCCGTGTCGGAAAACGGGCCACCGGGCCCATCGGTCCGGGTGAGGAAGGGCGAACACGCTAGCGAGGGATCGGGGAGGCGGCAAGTGCGGCTTGGGGAAAAGTCTGGTATCCGGGTGCTCCGGCACCGAAAACCCGCTGTCGCCGGGGCGTTGCTCCGGCTTCGAGCATGGACCTCACGATCGCGCTGCTGCACCTGTCGGCCTGGCTGACGCTGGCCTTCGCCCTGACCCTGCCCCGGTTCCGTCGCGTCGCCATCAGCGTGCTGACGGTCGTCGCCGGCCTGACCCTGATGCACGGCGTCGGCGACGGCGAACGCACGCTGGAGACGGTGCACACGTTCGCCGGCTACGAGGGCGCCGACATGGAGGTCTCGATGGTGTCGTTCCCGACCGGGACGATCACCGCCGACGCCGGCCTCTGGGCGATCCCCTACGCCGGCTTCGCGATGCTGTGGATCCTGATCCTGTGGGCGATCCGCAAGCGACCGGTCAAGAACCCCTGGGGCCTGCCGCTGCTGCTGGCGTGGTCGAGCTTCGCCGCGTGGCTCGGCATGCAGTACCTCGCCGCCCCGGCGATCGTCGTGCAGCCGGTCGGCCTCGACCGGTTTCTGTGGCCGGCGGGCCTGGCCCTGTGCCTGGTCGCTGCGAAGCACGCCAAGAGCATGGCGATGCTGTTCGTGATGGTCAGCTCCGGCATCCTGCTCGGCCGGCTGCCGGCGGCGCTGTTCAGCAAGTATGCGAGCGACAACCACCTCAAGGGCGTGCTCGACATCCACCTGGTGCAGGACATCGCCTACCCCGGCACCGACCAGGTCGCCCGCCTCGAGATCGGCTCGTCCAACCAGCAGTTCTGGCTGATCTGGCTCGAGCACGTGATCTTCTACCCTGGCGTCTACGCGATGAGCCTGCTGGGCATTGCGTTCGGCGTCTACATGTTCCACAAACACGGCCACCCAGCGCCTGCAGCAGGCGTCCCCGGCCCGAATCCCACCCAGTCGTGAACGACAGCCCGGCTTTCCTGCGACGCGACGACCGGGGAACGCCGGCGGGGAGCCCGGATCTGGCGCGGCGGCGGCTGCTGCGCCGCTTCGCGCGCGTGCGCGCGACCACCGAACGGCTGATGGCGCCGCTGCAGCCGGACGACTTCCGGATCCAGTCGATGGAGGACGTCAGTCCCCCCTACTGGAACCTCGGCCACACCAGCTGGTTCTTCGCGACCAACGTGCTGCAGCGCTTCGGCCGCATGCCGGCGGGCTTCGACGGGCTCGACTACGCGCTCAACAGCTACTACGAGGGCCTCGGCCCGCGCCTCGAGCGCGGGCGCCGCGGCCAGGTCGCGTCGCCGTCGACCGCGATCGTGCGCGACTACCGCGCGGCGGTCGACGAGGCGATGCAGGGCTGGATCGCGGAGTGCCCGCCGGAGCACCTCGCCGAAACCGCCAGGCTGGTCGCGATCGGCTGCGAGCACGAGCAGCAGCACCAGGAGCTGTTCGTCACCGAGATCCTGCACATCCGCTGGTCTGCGCCCGAGGCGCTGCGCCGCGGCTACCTGGAGTCGACCCGTTCGCCGGCGCCGGCGGCCACCGCGGGCCCGGGTCCACTGGTCGCGTGCGGCTTCGACGCCGCGACCACCGTGCTCGGCTACCAAGGACGGTCGATCGCGCAGGGGGGCTTCTGCTGGGACAACGAACTGCCCGCGCACCCGGCGCTGGTCGGCGACTTCGTGCTGGCCAACCGGCTGATCACCAACCGCGAGTGGCGCGCGTTCGTCGACGACGGCGGCTACCGCGACCCGCTGCTGTGGCTGTCCAACGGCTGGGACTGGGTGCGGCGGCACGGCGTCGAGGCGCCGCTCTACTGGCAGCGCGACGGCGAGGGCGGCTACCAGCGGTTCTCGCTCTACGGCCTGCACGCGATCGATCCCGACGCGCCGGTCTGCCACGTGTCGTTCTACGAGGCCGAAGCGTTCGCGCGCTGGTTCGGCGCCAACAACGACGAATGGCGCGGCGCGCGGCTGCCCCGCGAGGTCGAGTGGGAGCACGCAGCGCGCCACGAAGGCTTCCACCGCGACGACGCCAACCTGCTGCACGAGGACCTGTCGCGCAGCCCGTTCGACGTCGAGCCGGCGCGCCCCGATCGCCGCGGCCTGCAGCAGCTCGCCGGCACCGCGTGGGAGTGGACCATGAGCCACTACGAGCCCTGCCCCGGCTACCGCCCATTCGACGGCGCGCTGATGGAGTACAACGGCAAGTTCATGGACAACCAGCGGGTCCTGCGCGGCGGCTCGTTCGCCACCCCCCGCACCCAGGCCCGCGTCGCCTACCGCAACTTCTGGCCCCCCCATACCCAGTTCCAGGCCACCGCCATCCGCCTCTGCGCCGACCGCTGACGCCCCGTACGAAATCTCGCCGTTCGGTACGTTGCCGTACGGTACCTGGTTCGTCCTCCAACTTTCGCGGCCGGCCACCACCGAAAGCGAACGCGCCGGCACCTCCCCCGGCCTCCCCGCGTCTACGATCCGTCGCATGCGCATGCACGCCGTCGTCACGTTCGCGCTGTCGCTCGGGAGCGCATGCTGCCAGGTCGAACAGCTGCGACCATTCCTCGCCGAGGACGCCCGCCCGCCGACCGGCGCGGCCCTCGAACGGCACCTCGACACGCTCGACGGCCTGCTCGACCATCCGGATCCCAAGCTGCGCGACGACCTCGGCTACACGCTGCTGGCGCGCTGGATCGGCAAGGACGGCGCGGTGCCGGACGCGCAGCTGCGCCAACGGCTGCAGCGCTGGCAGCCGCGGCTCGCGGCGCCCGGCGACACCGACCGCGCGGTGCTGCAGCGCTCGTTCGCGGCGCTGTCGCTGGCGCTGCTGGTCGCGCGCGACAACCAGCATCCCTACCTCGACCGGGCTCGCTTCGACGGGCTGCTGCAGGCGACGCTGGCCTACTTCGCCAGGCAACGCGACGAACGCGGCTACGACGAGCAGCTCGGCTGGGTCCACTCGATCGCCCACACCGCCGATCTGTTGAAGTTCTTGGGGCGCAGCCGCCATCTGCAGCCGGCGCAGCAACGCCAGATCCTCGACGCGATCCGCGAACGGCTCGGCCGCGTGCGCCGCACCTTCTCGGCCGGCGAGGACGGCCGCCTGGTGCGCACCGTGCTGGCGCTGATCGACCGCGACGACTTCGACGCCGAGGCCTACTCGGCGTGGACCCGCGCGCTGCTGCAGCCGCCGACGTTCGCATCGACGTCGCACCGGATCGCGTTCGGCCAGAACCGCCTGCACGTCGTCACCGGCCTGTTCGCGCAGCTCGCGCTCGACCGCGAGCCGTCCGAGGGCCGCAAGCGCGCGCTCGCGGCCACCCGGCTGCTGCTCGGGGGCTGACACCCCCGAGCCGGTCGCTGCTACTTGCGCTCGAGCTCGTCGGCGAGCTTCTTGGCGCCGTAGATCTTGCGCAGCGACTCGATGATGATCGCCGGGTGCACCGAGACCGTGCGCGACACCTCGTCGTCGAAGACGTAGTTGTTGCCGAGCATCTCGATGTTGCCGTCGAACACCAGACCGATGACGTTCTGGTCCTTGTCGATCATCGGCGAACCCGAGTTGCCGCCGATGATGTCGCAGGTCGCGACGAAGTTGAACGGCGTGCGCAGGTCGAGCTTCTTCTCGGCCTCCTTCCACGCGTTCGGGATGTCGAACGGGTGCTCGTCGCCGAACTCCGCGTTGCGCGCGAACAGCCCGTAGAGGGTCGTGAAGTGCGGCGCGACGGTGCCGTTGTAGTCGTAGCCCTTGACGACGCCGTCGCTCAGGCGCAGCGACATGGTCGCGTCCGGCGGGATCGAGTTGCCGTAGACGGCAAAGCACGCCTCACCGATCTGCTTCTCGATCTCCTTCTCCTTCGGGCCGAACTTCGACTCGACCTGGTTGAGGTTGGCACCGCCCTTCAGCGCCTGCACCTTCTCGCTCTGGATCTTGGCCATGCGATCCCAGGCGTCGCCGTACTTCTCCTGCAGCTCCGGCTTCTTGGCGACCTCGGCGCGCAGGTCGGCCTCGGCCTTGCGCTTGATGGCCATGACGCGCTCGTCGCTGAGGCCGTCGAGGTAGCCCTGCAGCGCCTTGCGCGAGTTCTCGTAGCGCAGGATCGTCGAGCGCTGCGCCTTCTCGAACGCGGCGTCCTCGGCGGCGCGCGCCTTCATGCGCTTGATCGCGCCCTCGTACATCGGCACCAGCGTCGAGTAGTAGTGATCGCGCATGAACTCACACTGCGCGAACGTCTTGAGGCGGCCGGTCCGGCCCGGGTTGCCGGTCACGAACACGAGCTCACCCTTGTCGGCGCCCTCGGTGCGCCACTTGAAGCAGTGCTCCTTGCTGTCGACCGGCTTGCCGTCCGCGTCGTAGGCGCGCAAGAACGTGAAGTCGAGCCCCCAGCGCGGGTAGCAGAAGTTGTCCGGGTCGCCACCGAAGTGCGCGGCCTGGCCGTGCGGCGCGCACACCAGCCGCAGGTCCTCGTACAGCTTGAAGCTGTAGAGCTGGTAGTTGCCGCCCTGGTAGAGCGCGATCACCTGGTGGTAGAGGTCCGGCTGCGCTTCCTTGGCGGCCGCCAGCACGGCGTCCTCGCCGTTGGCCTTGACGTCGTCGGTGACGTCCTTCTGGCCGACCATCTGCGACACCAGCAGGCCCGGGATCTTGATCTCGCCCTCGTAGCTGCCGGCGTAGAAGCCGTCCTTCAGCCAGTCCGCTTCGCCCTGCACGCTGACGATGCCGTCACGCGAGCAGTGGTGGTTGGTCATCACCAGGCCGTGCTCGCTGACGAACGACGCCGAGCAGAAGTAGCTGATGTCGCCACCGTCGCGCTTGCCGAGGCGCAGCGACGACAGGCGGGCGTGGTCGAGCCACTCCTTCGACGGCTGCCAGTCGTAGGCCTGCTGGAACCAGCCCAGCGGCGCAGCCTCGAAGGTCCACATGCGGCCCAGTTCCTTGCGGGTCTGGGCTTCGAGCGCCGGCGCGGCGAGCAGGCCGGCGAACGCGAACAGGAGCGCGCGGGCTCCCCCGGATCGAACAGAGATCTTCATCTTGGAACGCCGCAGTCTACGCACGCTCCGCCGCGGTCGCGAAAGGCACCCCGCGCAGATCCCTGGAAAAACGGGCCCGCTCAGCCGCCGTGCCGCCCCGGATCGACTCCGCGCGGCGCATCCGCCACCGGCAGCGCGGCCTCCCGCAGCAGCGGCAGGTGCACGACCACGCGCGTGCCGCGCCCGGGCTCGCTGTCGACCTCGACGCTGCCGGCAGCCGCGTCGACGATCGAACGCACTGTCGCCAGCCCGAGCCCGGTGCCGTCCGGACGGGTCGTGTAGAACGGCTCGAACGCGCGATCGACCTGGGCCCGGTCCATGCCGACACCGGCGTCGACGACCTCGAGCCGCGCCAGCTGCGGGCCGTCCCCGGAGCGACCGGTCGGCGTGACCAGCACGCGCACCACGCCACCATCGGCCATCGCCTGCGCGGCGTTGCTGACCAGGTTGACGACCAGCTGCTCGAGCCCGGCTTCGGGCAGTTCGACGCGGCAGCTGACCACGTCGACGCGCACCGTGACGCGCGGGCCGACCAGCAGCGTCAGCAGCGGCTCGAGACGATGCACGACGGCGGCGACGTCGACGCTGCCGCCGCGCTCGGTGCCCGCCGCGAACCGCAGCAGCTGCTCGGTCCAGCGCGTGACGCGATCGACCGCGGCGCGGATGCCGCCGAGGTGTTCGCTCGCCGACGGCACCGCGGTGCAGTCGAGTTCGAGCAGGTCGGCGCTGCCGTTGACGACGGTCAGCATGCCGTTGAGGTCGTGCGCGAGCCGGGCGGCGTGTTGGCCGAGCACCGCCAGCCGTTCGGCGCGGCACAGGCCCTCGGGCAGCTGCTCGCGCTGCCGGCGGTCGCGCCACGCGCACGCCATCCAGCGACCGTCCGGACTCAGCGGCGTCAGCTGCACCTCGACCGGCACCAGCCGGCCGTCGGCGCCGACGTGGGTCCAGTCGAACCGGTAGTGGCCGCTGCGCGCGGCCATCGCCAGCACCTCCTGTGCCTTCTCGTCAGAGCGCCGGCCATCGGGCTGCCGCTCGGGAGACAGGTCGACCGGCCGGCGCGCGCGACCCTGCGGCAACATCTCCTCCTTGTCGCGGTAGTCGAGCAGCCGCGCCGACGCGCGGTTGCCGTCGACGAAGCGGTTCTCGTTCAGGATCAGCAAGGCCTCGGGAGCCTCGTCGAACACACGGCGGTACAGATCGCCGGACGAACCGGACCAGGAAGCGACGTCAGTTGGGACCATCAAGCGCGGGCGCGGGAAACCTCTCACTCTGGGGGCAGGCGTCGCGCAACGCGTTCGGGCCAACGGAAATTCCAACGAACTCCGATCGCGACGGAACGCGCGCTACTCGGCGATCACCGTCAGGTCGTTGACGAACCGTTCGCTGACCTCGAGGCACTCGCGCAACTCGGGGTGGCGCACGACGATCCAGCCGTCCCCGACGACGACCTTGCGCCAGTCGCGGCGCGGTTGGCCGATCGGCGTCAATTCGATGCTGGCGACACAATCGCCGTAGCGACGCATCAGCCCGCGCAGGCCGCGGTGCTCGCGCACGATGCCGTCGCCCTGCGCGCGCTTGAAGATCATCGCGGCGTTGTACTTCTTGCTCGTGTCCTGGCTCAGCCTGCCGAAGCAGGTCGCCTCGGCCCAGCCGGTGAACAGGTCGATGTCGGCGGCGTAGTTCATTGCGTGCACCAGCCGCGCGCCCGGCGGCCGGCCGCCGATCTCGCCGAAGACCGCCTCGCCGGCGTCGGTCCGGAACCACTCCATGTGGGTGAAGCCGGTGGTGAAGCCGAGCGCCTTCAGCACGCCGTGGCCGAGTTCGACGCCGGGCCGCGGGAACTCGTGCTCGATGTCGCGCAGCACGATGTTCTGCATCGAGATCCACGGGTTCTGCGCCAGCACCATCGGCTTGGGGCGGTACCACGCGACGTTGTCGAACAGGATCCGGCCGTTGGCGCAGACCGTGTCGTAGGTCAGCTCCTCGCCCTCGATGAACTCCTCCACCGACAGTTCGTCGACGTGCCGGGTCTTGTGCAGCGCCTGCTCGAACTCGTCGCGGTCGTTGCAGCGGTAGGTGTCCTTGCTGCCGGCGCCGTCGATCGGCTTGACGATGGCCGGGTAGCCGACCCGCTCGACGACCTCCCAGGCCTCCTTCATGCTGCGCGCGCGGCCGTGGCGCGGCACCCGCAGGCCGGCCGCCTCGACCGCCTGCTTCATCGACTCCTTGTCGCGCACGACCGCCGTCTGGGCCTTGTTCATGCCGGGCACGTCGAACGTCTCGCGCAGCGTCGCGGCCAGGTACATCAGCCGCTCCCACATGCACTCGACCCGGTCGATCGACTTCCCGCGCAGCCAGCCGCGGATCTCGTCGACGACCGCCGCCTCGTCGCCGAACGACCGCACCTGCAGGTAGTCGGTCAGGCCTTCGCGCGCCTCCTTGGGCAGCGCCTGCACCGGCTGATCGCCGACGCCGTAGACCTTCGCGCCGACCTGCGCGAGGCCGCGCACGAACAGCGGCATCTCGGCGGGGAACCCAGGACTCAGATAGACGACATTCATGACCGTTCTCGCTGCCAGAGCTTGTGGATCGACATCAACCGAGTTCGACGCGCACCGAACGCACCACCTCGTGCACGGCCTCGCGCACCAGGTCGCTGTCCGGGTGCCGGACGATCAGGTAGCCGTCGCCTTCGTAGGTCTCGGCCTTCGGCGCCCCGATCGTCGGCAGCTTCGCCTCCACCACCAGGTCGCCGAGCCGCTGCCGCACCTCGTCGAGGCCGCGCACCGCGCGCACCTGCAGCGGCTTGCCGGACGCGCGCAATGCGGCCGAAGCCTGGCCGCGCAGGTAGGCGGCACCGGCCGCGTAGCGACGCTCGGGCACCTCGAACTTCTCGAACACCATCAGCTGCGCGAACAGCGCATACATGTCGACGTCGAGGCAGTGCCCGATCAGCGACACGAATTGCGCCCCCGGCGGCCGCGCGGCGACCTCGCTGATCGCGATCGTGCCGTCGTGGCGACGGAACCACTCCATGTGCGACATCCCCGTCCACATGCCGAGCGCGTCGAGCGCCTTCGGTCCGGTCCGGTGGATCTCGGCGAACTCCGGCCGCTCCAGTTCGCGCGGCAGCACCACGCACCACTGGATCCACGGGTGGTCCATGACCTCGAGCGGCGTCGGGTAGTAGCAGCAGATGTTGTGCAGCACGTGCTTGCCGTGCAGCGTCAGCGTGTCGAACGAGAACTCGCGGCCCTGCACGAACTCCTCGAGCAGCACCTCGCGGCCGGGCGCCGGCGCCACCTGGCGCAGGAACGCGCGCAGCTCGCCCTCGTCGTTGCAGCGTGACGTCGCCTTGGCGCCCGCGCCGGCCGGCGGCTTGGCGACCACCGGGTAGCCGGAGTCCCGGCCAAACCGCAGCGCCTCGTCGACCGACGCGCACAGCCGGTAGCGCGCACACGGGATGTCGGCGTTGGCGAACACGTCCTTCATGCGCGCCTTGTCGCGGAAGTTGGTCGACGTGCGGCTGTCCATGCCGCGGATCTGCAGGTGCTCGCGGACCTCGGCGAGCGGCTCCTGCAGCGGCTCCAGGATGCCGAGCAGCCGCTCGACCCGGCCGAACTGCTGCTGCAGCCGCGCGACGGCGGCGGCGAGGTCGCGCGCCGACATGCCGTCCTGGACCTGCTCGAAGCCGACCAGCCGGGCGCGGAAGTCGGCCGGCAACCGCGAAGGCGCGTCCTGCGACACCACGCTCAGCTTCACCCCCGGCAACGCCGACGCCGCACGCGCGAAGCGCAGCGTGTTCTCCATGGCGAACGGGATCGCGAAGACGACGTGGACCATCGGCGGCAGAAGCTAGGCGGCGGTGCCGGGAGTTGCACGAACTCTCCGCGCCATGGGCAGGGCCGCTCCGCGCCGCGGGTAGGGGCGGTCGCCCGCGAAATCCCGAGAAACCGTTGAGGCCGCGCCGGGCTTCCGACGCACGGACCGCACAGAACCATGAAGCACCTCCCACTCGCCATCGCGGCCGCAGCCGCGCTCGCCGCCGCCCCCGCAGCCCAGAGCTGCGTCTTCCTGCCGTCGGACACCCCCGCCGTCGGTGCCCCCGACCCGCGACCGTTCGGCAACGGCAACGGCGCCGACCCGGTCTACGGCGACATGCGCTACCAGGTCCAGGTGCCGGCCGCCACGTTCGGCAACCAGCCGCGCCGCATCTACGAGCTGTTCGTCGCGCCGGCAGGCTCGCACCAGCGCACGTTCTCCGAACTGCAGGTTCGCATGGGCCACAACCCCAACCCCACCATCAACCCGACGATGGTGTTCAACACGGTCGGCTTCACGTCGCGGCCGATTCAATACACCCAGTTCTCGTTCCAGGCCGACGCCGACGAGTGGGTGCCGCTCGGGATGGCGTTCCCGTTCGACTACGACCCGCAGTTCGGCGACCTGGTGCTCGAGTTCTTCGTGAGCGACGCCGCCGTCGAACCGGGCGGCACCGGCGACTTCGGCCTGCGCACCGACCCGTCGATCCCGTTCGTCTGGACGTCGGGACAGGGCTACAACGGCACCGTCGTGCCCGGCGGCGGCATCAAGGTCCGCCTGTGCACGGACCACTACGGCACCGTCGAGTATCCGTTCGGTGGCTGCGTCGGCAGCAACGGCCTGCGCCCTCGACTCAGCTACTCCGGCTCGCCGCAGATCGGCTCGACGCTGCAGGTCGACCTGCAGGACGGCCCGCCCGCCAACGGCACGTTCAGCGTGCTGGTGTTCAGCGACCTGCCGCGCATCGGCCCGGTGGACCTGACCGGCATCGGCATGACCGGCTGCGACGCGCACGTGTTCGACGGGGTGCTGCTGACACGCTTCCTCAACAACGGCCAGGACTCGTTCCAGCTGCCGCTGCCGGCGACCCTGCCGGCCGGCCCGGCGATGTGGACCCAGTGGTTCTGCCTCGACCTCGCCGCCAACCCGTTCGGCCTGACGGCATCGAACGTCGGCCGCTTCATGATCGGCAACACCCCGTAGGTGCGCGGCCTACGGTTGGATCGACCGCACCGCGCGCAGCCCGATGCGCGCCGTGCGCTGCTCGGGTGGCGACGCGTTGCGCGCCGCGACCCGCGACAGCAGCCGCCGTTCGGCGAAGTCGCCGCCGCGCATCACCCGCACGGTCGGCGCGTCGTCGGCCGCGGGCCGTCGCAGGCCGTCGCCGGCGCGCACCGGCCGCACGTAGCTGACCAGCCAGTCCTGGCACCACTCGGCGACGTTGCCGTGGCAGTCGTGCAACCCGAAGCCGTTGGGCAGGAACGAGCCGACCGGCGCCGACAGCGCGAAGCCGTCGTCGAGGCCGGGCTCGAGCATCACCCGCAGGTGCCCGCGAGAGCCGGCGTCGGCGAGGTTCATGTGGCGGTCGAGCGGCGCGTCCGCGGCGACGCCGCCGAACACGCTGTGGCTGCCGGCGCGCGCTGCGTACTCCCACTGCGCCTCGGTCGGCAGCTGCAGGCCGCGTCGCCGCAGTGTGCGAACGGCCAGCGCGTAGGGGACCTGTTCGACCGGCCAGCGCAGGTCGGGGGCATGGCCGCGCGCGGTCTGCTGAGCCGTCATCATGCTCGGCCGTTCGCCGGTCAGCCGCAGCCACTGGCCCTGGGTCACCTCGTGCTTGCCGACGAAGAACGGCGCCAGCGTCACGTCGTGCACGAAGCGCTCCATCGACGCCGCATCGGGGTCGATCGGGGCGGTGCCGCTGTGCTCGTCGCCGCGCTGCAGCGCCCCCATCGTGAAGCGGCCACCGGGCACCAGCACAAACACCATGCCGCTGGCCTCGGCGACGGTGACGCCGTCGTAGCCGCCCTCGGGGTCGCGCTGCACGACCGGCCGTTCGCCGCTGCCGACGTGCCAGAATTCCCACAGCCCGCTGCGCGGATCCTGGCCGAGCGGCACCAGCCCGACCTGCGCGCCGGGCAGCTGCAGGCCGCCGTAGCGCGGCGAACGGCCGGGGTCGGCGATCGCGGCGATCGCGGCGCTCCAGTCCTCGGCGTGCTCGCGCAGCGAGACCCGGCCGATCCGGTGCGCTTCACGGCGTCGCAGCAGCACGCCGGCGATGTTGTCGTCGTGCGGTTCGCTGGCGACCAGGTGCTCGATGCCGGCGAGCAGCCGCCGCAGCACGTCGCGCTGGTAGCGCAGCTCCTCCTGCAGTTCGACGTCGGGCTCCGACTCGGCGCTGCGCTCCAGTTCGTCGGCGCGCCGCTGCAGGTCGTCGCGGCGCGTCAGCAGGTGCTCGGCGCGCTGCTGCCATTGCTGCATCGCCGGCTCGGTCGCCGGCCACGGCGGCCACAGCCGTTCGCGCGCATCGGCGCGCAGATCGGCCAGGCGGTTGTCGTCGACCAGCCGGCGGTAGTCGTTCCAGTTGCGGTCAGCCTCGTTCCACAGCACCAGCAGCGCGACCAGCGACGCCAGCAGCAACAGCACCGCTCCCGCGGCGATCGCCGCCGGCACCCGATGCCGCCGCAGGAAGCGCCGCGCGACGTAGGCCAGCGTCGGCGCACGCGCGGCCACCGGCAGGCCGGCACGGGCCCGCTGCACGTCGGCGACGAACTCGTGCACGGTCGCGTAGCGCCGCTCGGGGTCGCTCTCGAGCGCCTTCAGCACGACCTGGTCGAGGTCCGCCGGCGCACCGGCGATCGCGTCCTGGTGCTGCGAGGGCCGCCGCAGCGGCGCCGCCCAGGCGTCGTCGCCGCCCTCCCCGGTCGCGCGGCCACGCGGCAGGGCCCCGGTCCAGAGCTGGTAGAGCACGGCGCCGAGCGCGTAGACGTCGCTGCGCGCGTCGGCCGACGCGGCGTCGCGCGCCTGCTCGGGGCTCATGTAGCCGGCCGTTCCCATCGCGACGTCGCGCTGCGTGTGCAGCGTCTCGTCGTGCTCGCCGCCGCCGAGCACCCGCGCGATGCCGAAGTCGATCACGCGCGGCTCCGTGCGTTCGCCGTGCTCGACCACCAGCACGTTCGACGGCTTCAGGTCGCGGTGGATCACGCCCTTCTGGTGCGCGTGCTGCACCGCCTCGCAGACGCCGGTGAACACGTCGAGCCGCAGTTCGAGCGACGGCTGCCGCTGCGCCACCCAGTCGAGCAGCGTGACGCCATCGACCAGGTCCATGACCAGGAACGGCCGGCCGTCGTCGGACACGCCACCGTCGAGCACGCGGGCGATGTTGGCATGCTCGAGCCGGACCAGCACCCGCTGCTCGGCCTCGAAGCGCGCTCGCTCGGGACCGGCGGCGAGGTGGCCGCGACGCAGCACCTTGACGGCGACCTCGCGGCGCACCGGCTGCAGCTGCTCGGCGCGGTAGACCCGCCCCATGCCGCCCTCGCCGAGTTCGGCGAGCAGCCGGTAGCGGCCGAGCACCTCGCCGATCACCGCCGGCGCCCCGCCCAGCGGCGTGTGCAGCGGCGAACGCAGCGCGTCCTGGGTCGTGGCGCGGTCGGCGGCCAGCAACCCGAGCACCTCGGCGGCCAGCGCCTCGTCGCCGGCCGCCTCGCCGCGCACGAACGCCTCCCGCTGCGCCGCGTCCCGTTCGACGGCGCGGTGGAACAGCTCGGCTACACGTTCGCCATCCGGCAGCGACATGCGCACGAGCTTGCCGCATGCCGCCGCCGCGGCCAACTCCCACCCGCGACCGGCCCTTCCCGAGCCTGCTGCCCGATGATCCAATCCCCGCGATGCCCGAACACCCGCTGACCGCCATCCTGCAGGCCGCCGCCGACGGCGACCCCGGGGCGGCCGAACGGCTGGTGCCGGCGGTCTACGACCAGCTGCGCGCGATGGCGCGCCGCCAACTGCACGGCGACGCGGCGACGCTCGACCCGACCGCTCTGGTGCACGAGGCCTGGCTGCGACTGGGCCCAGCCGACGCCGCGGGCTGGCGGCATCGCGGCCACTTCTTCGGCGCGGCGGCGCAGGCGATGCGGCGCATCCTGGTCGACGCGGCGCGGGCGCGCCTGCGCCACAAGCGCCGCGCACCCGACCGGCCGCGCACGTCGCTGCGCGCGGCGGACGCGATCCCCGCCGGCGACCACGACCCCGCCGAGCTGCTCGACGTCGACGCCGCGCTGCAGCGCCTCGAACGCGAACGTCCGCGCGAGGCGCGGATCGTGTCCCTGCGCTACTTCGGCGGGCTGTCCAACGACGAGGTCGCCGCCGCGCTCGAGGTCTCGGTCGGCACCGTCGAACGCGACTGGCGGTTGGCGCGCGCCCGGCTGCAGCGCTGGCTCGACCAACCGGCCGGCTGATTGCGCTCGCACCGGACGTTCCGCCGTGACAACATGCTGCGCATGCGTCCCCTGCGCCTCGCCCTCGCGGCCTCCGAGCTGACTCCGTTCGCCAAGACCGGCGGCCTCGCCGACGTGCTGCTGGGACTCGGCCGCTGGCTCGGCAAGCCAGTCGACCGGAGCGACGGCGCCGACCCCGAACACGGCCCCGGCCACGACGTGCGCCTGTTCGTGCCGTACTACAAGCGCATCGCCGACAGCGGCGTCGACGTCACCGACCTGCCGCGCGCGCAGAAGATCGACGTGCGGTTCCCGCAGCGCACGATCCGCTTCGGCATCAAGCAGGGCAAGCTGCCGCAGTCGGACGTGTCGGTCTACTTCGTCGACTGCCCGGAGCTGTACTTCCGCGACGGCATCTACACCGAGGACGGCGACGAGGCGCTGCGCTTCGCGATGCTGAGCCGGGCGGTGCTGGAGACCTGCCAGCGGCTGCAGTGGGCGCCCGACGTGATCCACTGCAACGACTGGCACACCGGCCTGCTGCCGCTGTACCTGCGCACGGTCTACACGTGGGACCAGCTGTTCGCGCAGACCAAGACGCTGCTGACGATCCACAACATCGGCTACCAGGGCTTCTACGACGAGAGCCAGCTCGACACGCTGGGCCTCGGCGAGCAGCGCGCGCACGTGCACCACGGCGACCTGAAGGACAAGAAGTTCTCGTTCCTCAAGACCGGCGTGCTGCACGCGACCCGCCTGTCGACGGTCTCGAAGACGTACGCCAGGGAGATCCAGACCGACGAGTTCGGCATGGGCATGCAGGAGCTGCTGAAGACCCGCAGCGCCGATCTGGTCGGCATCGTCAACGGCGTCGACTACGGCGAGTGGAACCCGAGCGACGACCCCAAGATCCCGCACCACTACTCGGTCGACGACATGGCCGGCAAGGCCAGGATGAAGGCCGCGCTGTGCAACCGCTTCCAGCTGCCGTACGACGCGCGCGCCCCGGTGTTCGGGGTGGTCTCGCGGCTGACCAGCCAAAAGGGCTTCGAGCTGTTCTCCGACTCGATCCCGATCTACCTGCAGCGCGAGGACATGCGCCTGTGCGTGCTCGGCTCGGGCGAGAGCAAGCACGAACAGTACTTCCAGTGGCTGCGCGACACCTGGCCCGAGAAGGTCGGCATCTACCGTGGCTTCCAGGAGGAGCTGGCGCACTGGATCGAGGCCGGCAGCGACGTGTTCCTGATGCCGAGCCGGTTCGAGCCGTGCGGGCTCAACCAGATGTACTCGCTGCGCTACGGCACCCCGCCGATCGTGCGCCACACCGGCGGCCTCGCCGACACCGTGCAGGCGTGGGATCCGGGCACGCGCACCGGCACCGGCTTCCCGTTCCACGAGTTCTCGAGCGCGGCGCTGTCCGGCACCATCGACTGGGTGCTGCGCAACTGGCGCGACCGCGACGGCTGGAAGCAGCTGGTCGAGAACGGCATGAACCAGGACTTCTCGTGGGACCGCCAGGGTCCCGAGTACGTCAAGCTCTACCGCTCGCTGCTGCCGAACCGCCCGTAGGCCACCACCCATGCACGTCGTCTTCGTCGAACCCTGTTTCCCGGCCAACCAGCGCGAGTTCCTGCGCGGCCTGTTGAGCACCGGCGCCCGCGTCTCCGCGATCAGCGAACGTCCGGTCGAGGCACTGCCGGCCGAGCTGCGCGAAGGGCTGTTCCAGTTCGAGCGCGTGCGTTCGGTCGTCGACGAACGGGCGATGGCCGACGCCGTCAAGCGGCTGTCGGCGCGCGTCAAGGTCGACCGCCTCGAGGCGACCGTCGAGGCCCACGTGATGGCCGCAGCGCACGTGCGCGAGCACCTCGGCATCCCCGGCACGACGTCGAAGACCGCCTGGCTGTGCCGCGACAAGCCGGCGATGAAGGACGCGGTGCGCGCCGCCGGCATCGCCTGCGCGGCGTCGGCGCGCGTGACCTCGGTCGACGACGCGGTGGCGTTCGCCAACGAGACCGGCTACCCGCTGATCCTGAAGCCGCTGGACGCAGCCGGGGCGTCGGGCACCCACCGCGTCGACGACGACGAGCAGCTGCACGCGGTGCTCGACGAGCTGCGCGTCGCCGCCGGCCGCGAGGTCGCGATCGAGGAGTTCCTGACCGGCCACGAGGGCTTCTACGACACCCTGGCGGTCTGCGGCAAGGTCGTGCTCGACTTCGCCTGCCACTACTACCCGAACGTGCTCGAGGCGATGCGCACGCGCTGGATCTCGCCGCAGATCGTGGTCACCAACCGCATCGACCACGACAGCTACGGCGAGGTGCGCCGGATGGGCCAGCAGGTCATCGACGCGCTCGGCATCTGGACGTCCCCGACCCACATGGAGTGGTTCGCCGGCACCGGCGCCGACGGCAGCGGCGGCCTGAAGTTCTCCGAGATCGGCTGCCGCCCGCCCGGCGTCGGCGTCTGGGACCTCTACTGCGCCGCCAACGAGTTCGACCTGTTCGCCGCCTGGGCGCACGCGATCGTGCACGAGAGCGTGCCGTTCCGCGCCTCGCGCAAGTACGCCGCCGGCATGATCGCGCTGCGCCCCGACCAGGACGGCACCATCACCCACTACGACGGCATCGAGCAGATGCAGCAGGAGTTCGGCGACTGCATCATCGACCACCACTTCCCGCCGCAGGGCAGCCCAACCCAGAGCGTCGAGGGCGGCTACATGGCCAACGCCTGGGTCCGCCTCAAGCACCCCGACTACGACCACCTGCGCAGCATGATGAACCGCATCGGCGAACTCGTCCAACTCCACGCCCGCTGACACCGCATACCGAACCGGGTTCATCCTGCGCCACTTGCTCCGCCGACGCCGCGCGCACGCGAGGCAGACCCCGTCACCGAACGAAGATCACGCGTCGGTCGGGAACCGGAAGCACTTCACCGTGATCCCGGTCGCCCGCATCGCCACCGCGCCGACGAACTCCGGCCCCGGCGAGACGTCCAGCATCGACCACTGCTGCGGGTCCTCGCGGCCGTCGTGGCAGGCCAGGAACTTCGGCTCCTCGCACAGGCTGACGTCGAACGAGTCGAGCGCCATCGACAGGCCTTCGCCGAGCGCCTTGATGTAGGCCTCCTTGCGGGTCCAGCAGCGGTAGAACGCCAGCTCGCGGTCGCCTTCGTGCAGGCGCTCGAGCGCGCCGAACTCGGTGTCCGAGAAGTGCCGCTGCGCGATCTGGGTCAGGCTCTCGAGGTGCCGCACCTTCTCCACGTCCAGGCCGAGCTCGGTGGCGGCGACCCCGATCAACGCCAGCTTGCCTGAGTGCGACAGGTTGAAGAACAGTCCGTCGCCGTCGAGGTAGGGCTTGCCGCGCGGACCCTGCCGGAACGCGATCTCGCGCGGATCGCGGTCGAGGTAGCCGCCGAGGATGCGCCGCAGCGCGCCGTGGCCGATCTGGTAGCGACGCTGGTGGTCGGCGAAGCGGAACCGACGCAGCCGTTCGTGTTCGGACGACGACAAGAGCTCGCCGAACGGCGCCGGGTCGCCGTGCAGCGGCACCGCCCAGACGTGCACCTCCGTGGCGCCGAGAGGGGGCGAACCGGGGTCGGTCGGGGCGAACGTCGGGTGCAGCGCGTTGTCGTCCATGCGGAGAGGTCCGACAGCCTACCCCGCGACCCGCGCAAAGGCACGTCAGCGGGCCTGCATCGAGAACGGCGGCGCCGGCAGGCCGTGCTCGTCGGCGAGCGTCCACTTCGGCGCCTGGCTCCACGCGTAGCGCACCCGCACCGGCTCCGGCACGTCGGCGCTGCGCAGCACCACCGTACGCCCTTCGACCGACGCCTCGGCGCGGTACCACGGTCCCTTCTGGGCCGCGATCCAGAAGCCGTCGCCGCCGTGCCGCAACTGCAGTTCGCCCTGCTCGTCGAACGTCACCCGCAGCGTGTCGTCAAGCCGCCGCGCCGACCGCGCCACCGGCCCCATCGCGTCGACCGCTTCGCCGTAGTGCTGCGCCAGCGCGTGGCGCGCCAGCCGTTCGCCGACCGGCGCCTTGTTGCGCGGATGGATGTCGCGCGGGTCACCGCAGTCGAGCGTCACCGCCATGCCGGTACCCGGCAGCTGCAGCGCTGCGGCCTGCGCCGCGCGCAGACGCGCCGTCAGAGCGCCGCCGTCCTTGCCGTATTCGAACGGCGCGATCTGCACGAAGTAGAACGGCAGGCTGGCGCCGATCGCACGCCGCCAGTCCCGGATCATCGCCGGGAACAGCCGCGAATACTGCTCGGGGTTGCTGCGGTTGGACTCGCCCTGGTACCAGATCGCACCGGTGAACGCGAACGGCAGCAGCGGCTGCACCATGCCGTTCCACAGCACCGCCGGGCGGTTGGGACCGCCGTTGCTGCGCGGCCACTTCGGCAGCGACGACAGGCTGGCACGGCGCGCGCGCTGCCAGCTCCCGGCCAGCGGCACCGCCCGCTCCGGCGCGTCCTTGCGCGACAGCTTCATCTGCTCGGGCCTGCCGGTGAAGCCGCCCTCCCCGCCGGTGTCGATCACGCAGACGCGCAGCGAGACCGCGCCGGTGGTGTTGGCCTCGGCCGGCACGACGTAGCGACGCGGCACGTTCCAGACGCCGTCGCGACGGCTGCCGGCGACGGCCTTGCCGTTCCAGAAGACGACGTCCATGTCGTCGATCGCGCCAAGTTCGAGCACCAGCTCGACGCCGACGAGGTCGTCGGGCAGCTGCAGCTCGCGCAGGTAGTCGACCGCGCCGTCGAAGCCGTCGAGCCCGGCCTGCGACCAGCGCTCCGGCAGCGTCACCTCGGTCGTGTGCAGCGGCTGGAATGCCTCCTCGAGCTGCTCGAAGAACAGCTCCCGCCGCGCGGCCACCAGCTTCTTGGCGGTGCCCTTGCTCTGCGCAATCAGCTGGTCGGCGAACTCCGGAAAGCGTGCGAGTCCCGGCGCGCTGGTCCACGCCTGGCAGACGGTGCCGCCCCACGAGCTGTCGACGATGCCGATCGGCCCCTTGCCGCGCCGCAGCAGTTCGCGCGCGAAGTAGAAGCCGACCGCGGTGAACTTCGGCGCGGTCGCGGGCGTGCAGACCACCCACTCGCCACGCACGTCCTTCGCGGGCGTGTCGCCGGTGGCGCGCTCGACGGTGAACACGCGCAGCTCCGGCAGCTTTGCCGCGGCCGCGTCCTGCTCGGCGCCGTCGCAGCTCTCGAGCTTCCACTCCATGTTGGACTGCCCCGACGCCAGCCAGACGTCCCCGAACAGCACGTCGTCGATCTGCTGCCGCTCGTCGCCCGAGGTCAGCGTCAACCAACCCGACTCGCCGCGCGCCGGCGTCCTCAGCTCGAGGCTCCAGCGGCCCGAGCGGGCGACGCGCGTGCGCACCGCGTCGCCCCACGACGGCTCGACCACGACCTCGCGGCCGGGCGTGCCGAAGCCGTGCACCGGCACGGCCTGGGCGGCCGGCAGCACCATGTGGTCGCCGAAGATGGCCGCCGCCGCGAACGGCGCCTGCTGCGCCGCGAGGGCGCCGGTCAGGATCGGGAGGATGGCGAACGAGACCGACGGAAGGAAGCGCAGCACGATGCTCGGACTCTACCCGCAGCCCGATCTTCCCGGCGACCCCGTCACGGCAGCAGCCGGCCGACGCGGCCGTTCGCGCCGCAGGCCCAGACCGCGCCGTCGGGCGCGCGCGCGACGCTGTGGAACGGCGTCTCGCCGAACCCGGCGAACGTGCGGCCGCCGTCGCGCGACCAGCTGGCGCCGTGCGAACCGACCGCCAGCACGTCCTGCGAGGAGATCCACGCGACCCCCGAGCGGTAGCCGAGCGCGTCCGAGGCCTGCCAGGTGCGGCCACCGTCGTCGCTGGTCGCCGCAGTGCCGTCGGCGACCTCGGGCCTGGTGTAGTCACCGCCGACGACGACGCCGCGCGCGCCGTTCCACGCCACCGAGAACGCGCCGCGCGCCGGCGCGCCATGCTGCAGCGGCAGGCCGACGCTCTGGTGGCGCACGCCCGGATCGAACCAGATGTGCCGGCACGGACCACCGCCGGTCACCAGCGAAAAGTTCCGGGGACCGACGACCAGGCACGTGCCGCTGGCCGCGAACGCCGCCTCGCCGTCGCCGGGCGCCGGCAGCGCCGGGTCGGGCACGTCGCGCCAGCTGCGGCCGGCGTCGAACGACTCGAGCAGGCACAGCCGGCCGTCGATCGCATCGCCGAACACCACGCCGTGCTCGCCGTCGAACGCGACCGCGTCGAAGAACGCCGGCTGGCGCGGATCCTCGTGCACCAGCCGCCAGGAGACGCCCCCGTCGACGGTGCGGTAGAGGCGCGCCGGCTGGCCGGCGACCATCGCCACGACCACGTCCGCGGTGATCGCCTCGACGTCGCGGAAGTCGCAGCCGACGGATCCCGGCGGCGCGACGTCCAGCCAGGTCCGGCCGCCGTCGACCGTCTTGCGCAACGTGCCGTTGGCGCCGCCGACGTAGCAGATCCGTTCGCTGACCGCGGCGAGCCCGCGCAGGCTCTGCTCGGCACCGCACGACGAGAGCTGCCACGACGCCGTGTCGAACGACGGCGCCGCCTGGCAGGCGACCAACAGCAGCGAGACGGCGAGCGACGCGGAGCGCGAGCGGGTCATGCCGCCATCGTGCCGCGTCAGCGGCGAGAGAACAGCTTGCGCATGCGCTCGCGCAGCTCGGGATCCTGGAGCCGCATCACCAGTTCGCCGAACTCGCCCCACAGCTCCCAGTCCACGCCGTCCATGCCCTGGCCGGGGCGCGTCCGGTCCGGGCGGCGACGGCTGCCGGGACCGGCAGCACCGCGCGGTCGTTGGCCGGGTTCGCCGGGCGGCGGCCCCTCGGCCTCGCCGTCCTGCTTACGCAGCGCGTAGTGCCGCTCGAACAGGTCCATCGCCAGCCGTGCCTGCTCCAGCGCCGCGTCGCGATCGCCGTCCGCCAGCAGGAACTTGCCGAGCGTGCCGCGGCCGCCGAGCACCGCCAGGAAGAAGCGCGGGTCGCGCAGGTCGTCCTGCACCGCCCGCTCGCCGACGACCAGCGCCGCGCGGATGCGATCGTGCGCCAGCTGGGCGCGCGCGGCCCGCTCTTCGCCCTCCAGGCGCTGCGAGCTGCGGTAGAGTTCCCCGGCATAGCGGGTGCGGACCCGCAGCAGCATCGAACGGTACTCGCGGAACAACGGCTGAGCGGCGACCAGCTGGGCGGCCATCTCGTCGGCGGCGGCCAGCTCCGACAGCGACGCCCCGCGCCCGCGCCGCGCCATCACCGCCTGGCAGTATTCGAACCGGAACTCGAGCCGTTCGGGGTGTTCGGTCGCCAGCGAACGGAAGATCGCGACGACCTCGTCCTCGACCACCCGGCCGTCCGGCCCGCGCGCGTCCTCGCGCAGGCAGCGCGCATGCAGCGCCCGCACCTCGGGGTCGTCGCCGTCCTCGTCGAGCAGCCGCCCGAGCATCGCCATCGCGGCGACGAACTCCATCGAGCCCCAGGGGCCCTCGCGGCGGCGGTAGCGGCGGTGCTTGCTGCGATAGAGTTCGAACAGCACGGTCGCGCGACGCAGCCGGATCGCCGGCGTATCGGCGGCCGGCAGCTCCTGCAGCAGCGCCAGCGCCCGCTGGAAGTGCTCGGTCGCCTCGCGCGTGCTGCGCCGCCGCGCCGACAGCAGGCCCAGGTCGATGTGGACCTCCGCCCGGTCGCGACGCACGTCGCGGTCGTCGATGTTCGCGAAGCCCTCCAGCGCCCGTTCGAACGATTCGCGCGCGACCTCGAGGCTCTTCGGTTCGCCGAGCTGCGCGTGGATCGCGCCGACGCGGCGGTTGGCGCGCGCCGTCTCGTAGCGCAGCGACTGGCTGGTCGCGTTCTCGTTGGCGAAGCGATCGTAGAACGCCAGCATCTCCTGCAGCAGCACGACGTCGCGCTGCGACACCGCCGACTGCACCACCACGGTCTCCTCACCGGTGTCGGGATCCGCCTCGAAGTCGAGCACCGGATCGCGACCGACCAGCGCGTCGAACACGTCGCCGAATGCGTCCAGGCTCAGCCGCAGGTTGTTCTCGGCCCGCTGGCCCTCCTTCTGGGCCAGCTGCAGCGCGTCCTGCGCGACCCCGTAGAACGCCCAGCCGCTGACCGCCGCCCCGACGATCGCGACGGCCGCCGCCGCGATCGCCGCCGACATGCCGCGGTTGCGGCGACACCAGCGCAGCACCAGCGACAGCGTCGACGGCCGCCGCGCCATGATCGGCCGGTCCTCGAGAAACGCCTCGAGGTCCTGCTGCAGCGCCTGCGCGTCCTGGTAGCGGTCGCGCGGATCGCGCGCCATCGCCTTGCCGATGATCACCGCGAGGTCCTGCGGCACGTCCGGACAGGTGCGCTCCAGCGCCTCGACGCGGTGTTCGCGCACCAGCTCCATCAGTTCGCTGCGATGCCGGCCCTGGAACGCCGGGTGCAGCGTCAGCAGTTCGTAGAGCGTGACGCCGAGCGCGTAGACCTCGCTGCGAACGTCGTAGCTGCCGGCGAACTGCTCGGGCGCCATGTACTGCAGCGTGCCCAGCAGGTCGCCGGAGTTGGTCAGCCCTTCGCTCTCCAGCGCCTTGGCCAGGCCGAAGTCCGTGACCCACAGGTTGTCCTCGTGGTCGAGCAGGAAGTTGCCCGGCTTGATGTCGCGGTGCAGCGTGCCGAGCCCGTGCGCGCAGTGCAGCGCGCCGGCCGCGGCCGCGCCGATGCGCGCGACGAACCGCGCCCGGCTGGCCCACTGCCCGCTGCCCTGCGGCGGCTGCGCGCTCTGGGTCTCGCGCCAGCGGTCCAGGCTCTGCCCCTGGATGAACTGCATCGCATACCAGTGGTAGCCGTCGCTCTCGCCGCTGCCGTAGACCGGCACGATGTTGGTGTGGTGCAGCCGCGCGGCGATCTGCGCCTCGCGGCGGAAGCGCTCCAGCTGGTTGCCGGTCAGCAGCGATGCCTGCGGCATCACCTTCAGCGCGACTCGGCGGTCGAGCGACTCCTGCACCGCTTCGAACACCACGCCCATGCCGCCGCGGCCGAGCTCGCGGTCGATGCGGAAGTCGCCGAGCCGCTCGAGCTTCGGCAGCGACACGCGCTGCTGGCTGGAGCCCGACGAGGCCCGTTCGCGCTTGACGTCCTCCAGCGCCAGCAGCGTCGGCAGCAGGTCGAGCAGCTGCTGCTCGTGCTCTGGGTGCTGCTCCGCGAACGTCTCGGGCGTCACCGGCTCACCTGCGCGGTGCAGCTCCAGGAAACGCTCGATCAACAGATCGAGCGGGTCCCGTGCGGACGACGCGTCGGCGCTCACGCCTCTCCGAGACCTCCCAGGTAGCCCTTGAGCCGACCGAGCGCCCGCACGTAGCGGTTGCTGGCGGCGTTCTCCTGGATGCCCAGAACGGTCGCGACGTCCTTGTTCGACAGGTCCTCGAAGTGTCGCAGCATCAGCACCTCACGGTCGATCTCGTCCATCTCCTGGAGCGCGCCTTCGATCTTGGTGCGGATCTCCTCGCGCATCATCGCGCGCGACGGGGACGTGATGTGTCCAACGAACAGACCCGACATCGTCCCACTTTGCGGCGCGGCCACTTCCTTGCCGGCGGTGCGCATCTTGGCGCCGAGGTGCTTGCGGTGCAGGTCGATCATCGTCTGCTGCGTGATCAGCCGGATCCACACCAGGAACGGCTTGTCGTCGTCGCGGTAGGCCTGCAGCCGCTTCTCGGCCTCCAGGAACGTCTCCTGCAGCACGTCGTCGGCGTCGATGCGGCCGACCAGGCGCGGGTCGAGGCGAAACTGCACCATGCGCGCCAGCCGGTCTCGGTGGTTCTCGAACAGCGGGCCCAGCGCCGCGTCCTCGCCACAGCGCAGCCGCTGCTCGAGCGGTTCGTCTTCGACAGGATCCATCGTGCACGACAGTAGCCGCTGGCGCGGCGCCGGTTGCCTGCCGGTTCGTACTTCGTTGGTCGCGGTCACGCCGCCGGACGGCCACATGCTGCCTTCGCATCGGAATCCGCAAACGATCTGCCGTTCGCGGTGGGCGTCGCCGATGCGCTGCGTTCAGCGGCAGCGACCGATCAGGCGCGCGCGGAACCCCGCGGCGTGCACCGGTCCGCGGCGCTGCCGCGACCGCTCGAGCGCGGCCGGCAGCAGCCGCCGCGCCGCGATCGCGAGACCCGACGGCGTATCGGCCCGCACGGTCACCAGGTAGCCGCCGCCGGCAGGAGCCCGCTGCAGCACGTCGTCCGCGCGGTCGTCGGCCGCGACCACCAGGCGATCGCCTGGCGCGGGGTTCGAGCCGACGACGCGCACCCCGACCCGGTCGACCAGCACGGTGAACTCGCGCCAGGCGTTGCGGTCGTGGCGGGTCGGGTCGCGCACGAAGAAGACCTCGTCGACCGAGCCGAGCCAGCACTCGCGCAGCAGCGCGTGCAGCGACTCGCGGGTCCAGTCCGGCGAGCCGACGTCGACGACCAGCGCGTCGTCCGACGCGACGGCGCCCATCCGGTAGCAGCCGAACGGCACGCCGTCGTCGCCGCCGGCGCGCAGCGCCTGGAACAGCGCCGCGGTCGCGTCGGCCATCGCCCCGAGATCCTGCGCGCGCACGACCAGCCGTTCGCCGACGTCGAGCACGAACGCGGCGTCGAGCCGTGGCTCGAGCCGCAGCACCAGGTCGCCGGCCGCGCCGGCGTCGCCGTCGACGAGGCCGGGGCGCGAGGTCGCGGGCAGGTCCAGCTGGTCCAGCAGGTAGGCGGCGAGCGGCCGCAACTCCGCGGGGGTGTGGCACCGCGCGCCGCGCCCGAGCCGGAACGCGCCGTCGCCGGCGTCGGTGCGCTCCAGACGCGGCACCACCGGCAGCTCGGCCCAGCGGCCGCGGCGCTGCTGCCGCTGGTCCTGCGCGAACAGCCAGTCGAGGCCACCGTCCGGACCGTAGGCGACCTGCCACGCGTCGTGCTCGACACCGGGTAGCTGGTGCGCCTGCAGCGGCATGCCGTGGCGGGCAAACGCCGCGAGCATCGCGCGCGTCTGGTCGATCGGCACGACCGGATCGTCGACGCCGTGAAAGACCTGCATCGGCAGCCCGCACAGCGCGCCCACCCGCGTCGGGTCGCCGCCGCCGCAGACCGCGAGCGCCGCCGCGAACCGATCGGCGTGCCGCATGGCCAGGTCCCACGTGCCGTAGCCGCCCATCGACAGGCCGGTCAGGTAGACCCGCGCCGGATCGACGCCGTCGCGCCGCAGCACCTCGTCGAGCGCCTGCAGCACCGCCCGCATCGGTCGCGACGGCCGGTCGGGCATCGGTTGGGGTTCGCGCTCGCCCCACGCCACCTCGACCCAGCGCGCGTCGTCGGGGCACTGCAGCGCCAGCAGGTAGCACGGGTAGCGTTCGCGCAGCTCCGGCCGCGCCAGGCGCTGCGGCAGCCACGTCAGCTGCCGCAGGTTGTCGTCGCCGCGTTCGCCGGCGCCGTGCAGGAACACCACCAGCGGGCGCGCGACGTCGCGCTGGTCGGGCCGCGGCGTCAGCAGCCGGTACGGGTAGCGCACGCCCTCGACCTCGACGGCGTGCGCCTCGAACGCCTCGACGTCGGGCTGCGGGCGCTGCTGGCCGTGGGCGGGCGCCATCAGTGCGACCAACAGCAGGCTGGAAAGCGGGATCGGATAGGCGCGCACGGCATCGTGGTCGGGCGGAGGACGTCGGTGGGGTCAGGTGACCGGCGGGCCGTCGGTCGCCGCGACCGCCGAGCCGGCAAGGTAGCCGCGCAACACCGCTGCCGGCAGGTCCTCGCCGCAGAACAGCCGGACCTGCGCACGGGCCTGCGCGAGGAACATCTCGACGCCGGGCACGGCGCGCGCGCCGGCAGCCGCGCAGTCGCGCAGCAGCCGGGTCCAGGTCGGCCGGTAGACCAGGTCGTGCACGATCACGTCGTCGCCGGGCACGTAGTCGGGCAGCAGCCGTTCGTCGCCGTCGCGGCCCTGGCTGCCGACCGGCGTCGCCTGCACCAGCACCTTGGGCCGCAGCTGCTTCAGCACGTTCTCGCTGAGGCTGCCGAGCTTGATGCCGTGCACGTCGGCGAAGCTGCGCGCCGCGTCGAGCGAACGACCGAGCATGGTCACCTGGTAGCCGAGCTGGCGCAGCGCGAACGCGGCGGCGCGGGCGGCGCCGCCGGCGCCGAGCACGACCGCCGGGTCCCCGTCGGCGGCGACGGCGCCGGCCTGGGTCAGCGCATCGCGCACGCCGAGCACGTCGGTGTTGTAGCCGACGAAGCCGCCGCCGTCGGCGGGCACCATCGTGTTGACGACGCCGACCGCCGACGCCTCGTCGCTGGTGTGCACGCACGCATCGAGCATGCGTTCCTTGAACGGCGCGGTGACCGAGAAGCCGCCGACGCGGTCGGCCGGCAGCATGCCGATGACCGCTTCCGGCCGCGAGGTCTCCAGCGGCAGGTAGACCGCATCCAGGCCGAGGCGACGGAACGCGCGGTTGTGCAGCCACGGCCCGAGCGACTGCAGCGCCGGGTTGCCGAGCAGGCCGAACCAGCGCGTCGCCGGCCCGAGCCGCTGCACGCGGTAGATGCCGGCCAGCATCGCGACCGTCGGCTGGTCGGGCACCACCACCTCGCGCGCATCGAGCGCGCCGTAGACGAACGGCGCTCCCATCGCCGCGGCCATCACCCGGGTCGGCCACGCGGTCCGCCCCATCGCGAACGCCGTCGTCGGCTGCTCGTCCTGGTCGGTCCGCCGCAGCAGTTCGAGCACCGGCGCGGCATCGGCGAGGTCGTGCGCGGTGACCACCAGCTTGACGACCGTTCCGGGCGTCGACAGCTCGTCGCGGATCCGCCCGAGCTCCTTGGGCACGCCGGTGAAGCTGTGGAACGAACGGATCCGCAGCTTGAGGCCGGTGTGGCCGGCCGGCGGCGTCCAGGTCTCCCACTGCTCGAGGTCGATGCCCTGCGCCCCCGAACGCAGCGCGTGCGTCAGCAGTTCGCGGCGCGCGGTCAGCGTGCCGCGGTACGCACCGCCGTCCTCGGGCGTGCGGCAGGCGACCAGCACCGGCAGGCCGATCGCCGCGATGACGCCCTCGAGGTCGTCGGCGGCCTGCCAGGTGTCGAGGCGCAGTTCGACCCAGTCGGCGCCGAGCATCGCGGCGCGCCGGGCGTCGCGCACCACCTGCGCGCGGGTCCGCGCGAGCACGCTGGCGATGATCTGGGCCATGGGGTCAGGAGGGGTCGTGGTCGGAGGCGTCGTGGTCGGGGGCGTCGTCGCGCGCCCGCGAGGAGAGCAGGTCGGCCAGGCGTTCGCAAACGTCGTCGGGCAGGCCCTCGCCGCGGGCCAGCCGCAGCGCGTGCCGCATCAACGCGCGGTAGGCGTCGGTCGCCGCCCCGCCAGCCGCCTCGAGTTCGCGCAGGTGCGCGCCGACGGTGGCGTCGTCGCCGCGGCGGACCGGCCCCGACAGCGCCGGCCCGGCGCCGTGCCGGCGCGAACCATCGCTCGCCGCCGCCATCAGAGCCGCGACCAAACGACCGGCATCGTCGCCGTCGAGCCCGCCGGCCTGGACCATCGCATCGCGCGCCAGCCCGAACAGCGCCGTCGCCCCGTTGGCCGCCAGCGCGCAGGCGGCGTGGTAGAGCGCGCGGTTCTGGTCGCCGCAGACGATCGGCTCGAGGCCCAGCATCCGGCTGAGCCGGCGCAGCAGCGTGAGGCTGCGTTCGCCGCCCTGCAGCAGCGCCGGTGCGCCGACCGTCACGGCGCTGTGCAACGACGCCGAGAACGGCACCAGCGGGTGCAGCGAGCCGAGTCGGACGCCGAGCGGTTCGGCCGGTCGCAGCACCGACAGGTCGAAGCGGCCGCTGGTGTGCAGCCACAGGCTGCAGCGGCGGCCGCCGACCGCCGCGGCGGCGGCGACGGCGTCGGCGAGCTGGCCGTCGCCGACCGCGAACACCACCACGTGGGCGCGCTGCAGGTCGCGCCAGCCGAGCACGTCGCCGGTGCCGAGCGCGTCGACGGCACCGCGAGTCCGCTCCGGGTCCCGGCCGACGTAGCCGAGCACGTTCGCCGAAGCGCGCACGAAGCGCTCGGCGAACGCGGTGCCCACCCGGCCGGGGCCGACGATCGCGATCCGCACTGGCATTGCGCGTGGCAGGCTACCGGATCGCGGCCGGCGAGCCGACGGCGAACTGCCGGGCCCTCGACGCCCTACTGCCCGGCGGCCGCCTCGCCGCCCTCGGCGGCCTCGCGCCGGCGCCGCTCGCGCTCCTCCTGCCGCCGCTCGAGCTCCTCGACGTACTCGTCGTCGACGACCTCGCTGAGCTGGTCGAAGTCCTCGAACGACTTCGGCCGGTAGTCGGCCCCCGCCGCGCTCGCGGCTTCGACCTCCTCGACGTAGGCACGCACGACCGCCTTGTGCATCTCGATGCGGGTCGCGCTGTTGATCGGGTGTGCGAGGTCGGCGTGCAGCCGGGCGCGGCCGCGCGCGTCGCGCGGCGCACGTTCGGGATCGAGCCGGGCGCCGCAGTGGTTGCAGTACGACGCGCGCAGGTGGTTCTTGTGGTGGCAGCGCGAGCAGTGGTCGGACAGCTTGCGCGACGGCATCGCGACGAACGGACCGCGGTTGCCCTCGATGATCTTCAGGTCGCGCACGACGAACGCATTGTCGATGGTGACGCTGCAGTAGGCCTTCAGCTTGTTGCGCGGGTCCTCGGTGAGCTTGACGCGCACCTCGGTGATCCGGAACGCGTGGCGTCCTTGATCCTCGGCGTCGTGGCTGGCTTGGTCGTGCATCACCGTCTCCCTGTGGTGTCGTGCCTCGTGGCTTGTGGTGCAGTCCCCGGTCCGGATCAGGCGAGCGGATCCGGTGGCGGATGGCACAGGGTCGCGGGCAGCTCCGTCGACGGTTGGTCGCCGTCGATCGCGGGGCCGGTCTTCGTCGTGACGAAGCCGGTTCCGCGGTGCTCGGTGTCCGCGAGCGCACGCTGCAGTTCCTCACGGCAGCGCGCGGCCTGCCCGGCATCGTCGGCGGCGACGAACAACGTGGAGCCGCTGCCCGACATGCGCACGTGCGCATGGCCGGCGTCGGCGATGGCGCGGCGCAGACGGCCGAGCTCCGGCCGCAGCTGCTCCGCAGCCGGTTCCAGTTCGTTGCAGTACCCGATGCCCATGGCAGCATCCCTGTTTCCGGGGACCGTATTCCTCGGGACGGTATCCGTGGCGGACGGTGAGGCCAACCGCCCTGCGTAGTTTTTGTACACGGCCGCGGTGTCGCAACCGTACGGCGGCAGCACCAGCACGAAGTGCCGCGCCGCGACCTGCTCGGGCTGCAGCTGGTCGCCGATGCCGCGCCCCCACTGGCTGCCACCGCGCAGGAAGAACGGCACGTCGGCGCCGAGCCGCACCGCCAGACCGGCCAGCTGGTCGTGCCCGAGCGGCGCGCCGAGCAGCTGGTTGGCCATGCGCAGCACGGCCGCGGCGTTGCTGCTGCCGCCGCCGAGGCCGCCGCCGTTCGGGATGCGCTTGTGCAGCTGCACGTGCAGACCGGAGTGGTGCGCGACCTCCTGCTGCAGCAGGCGCACGGCGCGCACCGCGAGGTTGCGTTCGTCGGCCGGCACCAGCAAGCGATCGTGCTCGGCCGTCACCGCGATCGAGACGCCGGCGTCGCGCCGCACCACCGCGACGTCGTCGTGCAGGTCGAGCGCCTGGAACAGCGTGTCGAGCAGGTGGTAGCCGTCGTCGCGTCGGCCGGTGACGCGCAGCACCAGGTTGAGCTTGGCGCGCGAACGCAGCCACAGCGCCGCCGGAGCGCCGCTCAACGATCGTCCTCGGCCGTCAGCGACAGGTTGTCGAGCAGCCGCACCGGTCGTTCGCCGTCGACGAACCGCCCGGCGACCAGCAGCCGGCCGCCGTCGACGTCGCCCGGCGCGAGTTCGCGCAGGTCGTCCTCGCGGCGCAGCTGCACGTAGTCGACCTCGCAGCGCGGCTCGGTGGCCAGGATCGCGTGCACCCGTTGCAGCAACGCATCGCGATCGCGCTGGCCGCGACGGAACTGCTCGCGCGCGCTGCACAGCGCCCGGTAGAGCACGGTCGCCGCCCGACGGTCCTCCGCGCCCAGGTAGACGTTGCGGCTCGACAGCGCCAGGCCGTCCGGCTCGCGCACGATCGCGCACGGCACGACCTGCAGCGGAAAGCCGAGGTCCTTGCACATGCGCCGGACCACGGCGACCTGCTGCGCGTCCTTCTGGCCGAAGTAGGCGCGGTGCGGCCGACACAGCGCGAACAGCCGCGCCACCACCGTGGCGACCCCGCCGAAGTGCCCGGCGCGCACGCCGCCCTCCATGCCGATGGCCTCGTCGCCGACCGCGACGTGGCTGCAGAAGTGCACGTCGTACATCTGGCCGACGTGCGGCGCGAACAGCGCGTCGACGCCGGCCTCGCGGCACAGCTGCAGGTCGCCGTCGAGGTCGCGCGGGTAGGCTTCGAAGTCCTCGCCGGGACCGAACTGCAACGGGTTGACGAACACCGTCGCCAGCACCCGGTCGCACTCGCGCCGCGCCGCCCGCATCAGGCTGGCGTGGCCTTCGTGCAGGCTGCCCATCGTCGGCACCAGACCGACCACGCAGCCGCCGGCCAGCCACTCCGAGGTGCGCTCGGTCAGCGCCGCGACCGAGTCCAGCACCGGGGTCGGCTCGTGCCGCGGCCGCGACGCGAGGTCGACGCCGAGCTCCTGCAGCGGTGTCGTGACGAACGGGCGTTCGTGCCAGCGCGGGTGCGGCACCACCAGCTCGCGCGTGTCGATGCGGCGGTCGCCGTAGAAGATCACGTCGAGGTCGAGCTCGCGCGGGTGGTTCTGCGGGTGCGGGAACGCGCGACCGGCCGCCCGCTCGAGTTCGCGCAGCACCGCCAGCAGCGCGTGCGGCGCCAGCGTCGTGCGCAGTTCGACGACGCCGTTGAGGAAGCGCCCCTGCGCCGGTCCGTCACCGACGAAGTCGGTCTCGAGCCACGACGAGACCCGTTCGACCCGGACCCCCGGGGTGGCGCGCAGGCCGTCGAGCGCGCGCACCAGGTGGCCCTCGCGTTCGCCGACATTGCTGCCGAGCGCGACGTATGCGGTCTCCACGTCAGTTCCGCGACGGCGTCGGCCGCGCCGGCAGGTCGTAGTCGTCGTCGACGTCGGCGTCGAGGTCGTCGTCGGAGTCGCCACCGGCGCCGCGCCGGAACACCACCCGGTAGATGCCGAGCAGCATGCCCCAGACGACGTAGCCGAGCGTCACCGTGACCAGCGCCAGCTGCCACTCGATCGCCGCGATCGCGACCAGCATCACCGCGCCGACCAGGAACGGCATGCTGTGGCGGCCCTTGGCCAGCGCGAACACCGCGTGCGGGTACGGCACGCGCGAGATCATCAGCAGGCCCATCAGGACCAGCATGCCCGGCATCGCCTTGACGATCAGATCGTAGTGCTCGGGCTTCAGCAGCCAGTTGCCGATCTCCGCCGACTCGCTGCCGCGGGTGCAGAACATCGCGACCAGCGCGCAGATCACCGCGGCGGCGGCCGGCGACGGCAGCCCCTTGAACTCGCGGTGGTCGTCCTCGTCGGCGCCGGTCTCGACGTTGAAGCGCGCCAGGCGCATCGCGGCGCCGAGCACGTAGACCGCGGCGGCGGCGTAGAACAGCTTGGGCCCGACCGGCAGCAGGCTGTTGGCGTCGGCCTGCGCGTGCCAGTCGATCAGCACCTTGGCGATGAACGCCGGCACCAGCCCGAACGTCACCATGTCCGCCAGGCTGTCGAGCTGCGCGCCGAAGTTGGACGTCTGGCCGGTCATGCGCGCGACCCGACCGTCGAGCGCGTCGCAGACCATCGCGACGAAAACCAGGATCGTCGCGACCTCGAAGTAGGGCAGCACGTCGGCGAAGCTCGCCCCCGGCGGCGTCAGCCGCAGCGCGTCGGCGACCTTGGCCATCGCGAGGAAGCCGAAGAACAGGTTGGCGAGCGTGACCATGCTGGGCAGCACGGGCACTTCCTTGAGGCGGCGGCGCAGGCGCTTCTTGCGGCGGCGCACGGGCGGGTCTTCGAGTCGCGGGGTGGTCATCGGCGAACGGGGCATCGTACGGCGCAGACGGGGCGACGAAAAGCCTCGAACGGCGCCGCGCCGGTCGCGCCGTAGCCGGGAACAGACGAACCCGGCACAACTTTGCATCGGCCGGCGGCGATCCGTTCCTGCACGATCTCCGCTTCGGCCGTATTGCGACGGCCCCTTCCGTCCCTCGCAAGGTAGACCCCTGACGATGACCCGATCCCCGTTCCCGACGCTGCTCCTTGCCGCCGCGCTGGCGCCGTGCACGTTCGCCCAGCAGCTCTCCGACGACCGCCAGCAGGGCGCCGCCTCGGTCGACGCCGAGCAGTGCTCGAAGTGGCTGCACACGCTCGCCGGCCCCGACTTCGCGGGCCGCGGCACCGGCCAGGACGGCTACCGCAAGGCCGCCGAGTACGTCGCCGCGCACTTCCGCGCGCTCGGCCTCGAGGCCCGCGGCGAGGACGGCAGCTACTTCCAGAACATGCCGTGGAACCAGAGCAAGGTCACCAAGGCGGAGCTGACGTTCGCGCAGGACGGCAAGACCGTGCTGACGATCCCGGCCGACCGGCTCAGCGGCAACGCGTCGAAGGACACCGAGTCCGGCGGCACGGTGGCGCTGCTCAACGTCAAGGTGCCCAAGATGGAGGGCCGCCGCTTGCCGACGATCGAAGGCCTCGACGACCTCGACGTCACCGGCAAGGTGGTCGTCGCGGTGGTCCAGGCCGACCGCCGCACGCTGCCGTTCGCGCGGTTCGCGGTGATGCGCGCGCTGCAGGGCAAGAAGGCCGCGGCGTTCGTGTTCGCCAACGAGGGGGACGTCGCCGGCGGCATCCGCGCCGGCGGCGGCATGGGCCGACGCGGTCGCAACCCGGCGGCGACCGCGGCCGGCAACCGCCCGCTCGACGTCAACATCGGCGGCGACGACGTGCAGAAGCTGCTCGGCTTCGCCAACCTGACGATGGAGTCGATCCAGGAGGCGCCGCTGATGACCGAGACCGCCATGACGGCCAAGGTCGAGGTCAAGATCGAGTCGTCGGACGCGCCAGCGATGAACGTCTGGGCGGTGCTGCCCGGCAGCGACCCGAAGCTGAAGGACGAGTACGTGGTCATCGGCAGCCACCTCGACCACCTCGGCGAACGCCGCGGCACCATCTACCCGGGCGCCGACGACGACGGTTCGGGCACGACCGGCGTGATGGCGGTCGCGCAGATGTTCGCCAAGAACGGCAACCGCCCCAAGCGCAGCATCCTGTTCGTGTGCTTCTCGGCCGAGGAGCGCGGCCTGGTCGGCTCGCGCTACTTCGTGCAGAACTGCCCGATCCCGCTCGGCTCGATCGCCGCCGAACTGCAGATGGACATGATCGGCCGCAGCGAGGAGGAATCGCGCGACGGCGGCCGCCTGGTCAACCGCGGCGAGACCGCCGAGGACAACAAGAACGTCATCCACCTGGTCGGCACCAAGAAGATGTCGAAGGCGCTGCACGACCTGTGCATGGCCCGCAACGAGGTCGCGAAGTTCGACATCGAGTTCGACCAGGAGAGCCTGTTCACGCGCAGCGACCACGCCAACTTCGCCTACCAGGGCGTGCCGATCGCGTTCTTCTTCACCGGCATCCACAAGGACTACCACCAGCCCACCGACACACCGGACAAGATCGACTACCCGAAGCTGCTGCGCATCGCGCGCTACGTCTACGACATCGGCTACGAGGTCGCCGACACCGCGCAGCGGCCGATGATCGATGCGGAGCTGTGGCAGGCGTTCAAGAAGACCGACCGCCGCGGGCGCATGCCGGAGGAGCCGGCGGCGCCGATCAAGGGCGCCAAGTAGGTCCGCAGCGCGCGGCGATCAGCCCGGTCGCCGGTCGTCGTGCGGCCGCACGCTGACCGGCGGGCTCAGGATCTCGTTGATCACGATCGCCTGGCGCAGGTCTTCGAGCGAGTAGCGGCTGCCGAGGCCGACGGCCTTGCGGCGCTGCTGCACGCGGCCGCCGAGGTTGCCGATGGCGCCACGGCCGGCGCTCGGCTTGCCGACCCGCGTCTCCTGCATGTGGCGGTCGCGGATGCTCTCGCCGACGTGCGGGTCGACATGGATGTCCAGGCGCCGGCTACCGGTGCTGGTGCGCACCGGTTCGGGCGGCTTCTCGATCGGCGGCGGCGTCGGCGCGGGGCGCGGCGCCGGCGGTGCCGGCTCGGGGTCGAGACCGAGGATGCGGCGCATCTCGCGCGCGATCTCGTCGGGCGACTGCGCGCCGGTGCCGGCGAGGCGACCACCGGATCCGCGGCCCGCCTGCGCGGACGTGGGCTGTGCGCCACCAGGCTGGGTGGTCGTGCGCGACTGCGGCGCCTCGCGTCGCGCCACCACCGGTGCCTGGCGCTGCTCGGGCAGCGGCTGCTGCACGCTGGTGTCGACCTTGGGCCGCCGCGCCTCCTCGGCGCGACGCCGTTCGGCGGCCTTCTTACGGGCCTTGATCGTGTTGCCGATCATGCCGACCAGCCATGCCCCGATCAGGAACAGGATGATCGGGTTCTTCATCAGCACTTGGAAGAGCTTGTCCATGGCGACTGCGATGCGGGGTCGGCGAACGGGGCTGGGTCGGCGAACGGGGCTGGGCCTACGAACGGGGCTGGGCCTACGAACGGGGCCGGGTCAACGAACGGGCCGGCTACTCCTGACCCGGCATCTTCTTGCGGTCCTCCTCGGACTCGAGGTGCGCCTCCTCACCGGCGGCGATGCCCGAACGCATGCGCGTGTCGGCCTCGATGTTCTTGATCTTCTGGTAGTCGAGGATCCCGAGATTGCCCGAACGGAACGCCTCGGCCATCGCCTTGGGCACTTCGGCCTCGGCGAGCACCAGCTTGGCGCGGTTGGCCGCGATCTCGGCGACGTTCTCCTGCTCGGCGGCGACCGCCATCGCGCGGCGCGACTCGGCCGCGGCCTGCGCGACGCGCTTGTCGGCCTCGGCCTGGTCGGCCTGCAGGCGCGCGCCGATGTTGTCGCCGATGTCGACGTCGGCGATGTCGATCGACAGGATCTCGAACGCCGTGCCGGCGTCGAGCCCCTTCTCGAGCACGCCCTTGGAGATGCGATCGGGGTTCTCGAGCACCTGCTTGTGGGTGTTCGACGAACCGATCGTCGAGACGATGCCCTCGCCGACGCGCGCGATGATCGTCTCCTCGGTGGCGCCGCCGACCAGGCGCTGGATGTTGGTGCGCACGGTCACGCGCGCCTTGGCCATCACCTGGATGCCGTCCATCGCCATCGCCGCGACCTTGGCGTTCTGCGGGCAGTCGATGACCTTCGGGTTGACGCAGGTCTGCACCGCGTCGAGCACGTCGCGGCCGGCGAGGTCGATCGCCGCGGCCTGACGGAAGTCGAGGTTGAGCTGCGCGCGGTCGGCGGCGATCAGCGCCTGCACGACGTTGAGCACGCGGCCGCCGGCGAGGTAGTGCGCTTCGAGGTCGCGCACGTTGAGCGGCAGGCCGGCCTGCGTCGCCGAGATCGCGGCGCGCACGATCACCGTCGGGTTGACCTTTCGCAGCGACATGCCGACCAGCTGGAACAGCCCGATCTTGGTGCCCGACATGTAGGCCTGGATCCACAGGTTGATGAACTTCAACAGGACCAGGACCAGGACGACGAACAGCAGCAGGATGCCGCCGAGCACCCACGCCATGATGTTGTCGGTGCGGAAGAAGGACTGCGCGAGCATTGCGATCATCGGTTCTCTCTCAGTGGATGCAGTTGGTGGCGGCGGGTCGTGGCGAAGGCATCACGGCTGCCGCATCACGGGGTGGCGGTCGCCTTGGCGGCCGCTCCGACGACCACGCGGTTGGCGCTGACCTCGAGCACGACGACGTCGACGCCGCTGGCGATCATCTCGCCGCGCGTGATGACGTCGACCTTGCGGCCGTCGATGCGCGCGAAGCCGGCCGGCCGGAGCGCGCTGAGCGCCGTGCCCGACTTGCCGACGAGGCCGTCGAGGCGATGGTCGGCAGCGCCGGCGGTGCCTTCGGTCGGCGGTCCGGTCAGGATCAGGTGCCGGCCGAAAGGCGTCTTCGGCAGGATCTTGAACGCCGACCAGAACACGACCGGCGCGGCGATCGCCTCGAACACGGTCACGCCGATGCCGAACGACACCGACTCCTGGAACGCCAGGAAGATCGAGCCGAGCAGGCAGCCGGTCGCGGCGATGCCGAGCGCGCCCATCGACACGAACAGCACCTCGAGGAAGATCAGCAGCAGGCCGACCAGCCCGAGCAGCATGACCAGCCCGACACTGCCGTCCTCGGCGCTGCGGTCCTGCTGCGGCGATGCGTTGCCGTCGCCAGGATCGCCAGCAGCCGGATCTCCAGCAGCCCCATCTCCAACAGCAAGGTCCCCATCCGCCGCGACCACGACGCGGTTGCCCTGCACGTAGAGCACGCGCACGGCCGCGCCCTGGGCGATGAAGTCCCCCTCGGTGACGACGTCGATGCGGTCGTTGTCGATCGTCATCGTGCCGGTCGGCCGCAGCACGGTCGCCGCGGTGCCGACCCGGCCGACCAGCTTGACCAGGTTCTCGTAGGTCAGACCGAGGTCGCTCGGCGTGCTGTTGCTGGCCGGTTCGCGCTTGTCACCGGGCGGCGGCAGCATGATCCGGTTGAACACGGGCACGTGCGGCAACAGCCGCCAGGTCAGGAACGCCAGCACGCCGACGACGACGAACAGGATCACCAGGTTGGCCAGGTTCCACAGCAGCACGTTCTCCTCGACCGCGTTGGACGGCAGCACGAACGACTGCTGGCTCAGCACCAGCGACAGCATCAGGCACAGAAAGCCGACGACGCCGAAGATCACGGTGCCGGGCAGCAGGAAGATCTCGACCGCGATCGCGGCGATGCCGAGGAAGAACACCAGGATCTCGGTGATCTCCGCCAGGCCGACCAGGTAGCTGTAGAACAGCGCCAGACCCAGGAACAGGCAGCCGAGGATGCCCGGCAGGCCGGTGCCCGGCGTCTTGACCTCGATCAGCAGCAGCAGGAAGCCGGCGGCCAGCAAGAACGGCTGCAGCAGCTCCAGCCACTCGACCATCTTCTCGGCCCAGTTGACCGTCAGCTCGCCCATCGCGTCGCGCTCGATCGCGAGCACGTCGGCGAGCTGGTCGTAGCCCTGCAGCGTGCCGTTCGACAATCCGAACTCCTCGGCCAGCATCGCGTCGACGACCAGCGGCCGGGTCAGCTTCTGGTCGCCGAAGACCTTCGGCCCGCCCGCCTCCGCGGCGCGCTGCTGCAGCGCCGTCAGCTCGTCGGAGTCGAGCACGCGCGACCGTTCCAGACCGCCCTCGCGCACCGTAGCGGTGATCAGCTGCACGCGCGGATCCACCATCGCCATCGCCAGCTTGCGCGCGTCCTCGCGCAGCGCGTTCTTCCGGCGGTCGAGGCGGCCCTTCATCATGTCGCGCAGCGCATCGAGGCGGCGGCGCGCGGCGGCCTCGGGATCGGCGTCGAGCAGCACCTCGATCTCCTGCTCCGGCTTCTCGACCTCGCCCCACTCGGCGCCCTTGAGCAAGAACGTCTGGGTCGTGACCAGCGCCAGGCCGGCGGCGCCCTGGGTGTTGCGGCCGCGCAGCACCGCGATGGTCGGCACGTCGGTCGACTGCACCGCGTCGTAGAGGCTCTGCAGGTCGCCCGGGTCCTCGCCCTGGCTGCCCGCGTCCGACATCCGGAAGATCACGTGGCTGCAGCCGCGGCTCTCGGCCTCGCGGATCGAGCGGTGGCAGCGCGCCAGTTCGGTCGTTCCGAGCTTGCCGGTCAGCGTGACGACGAGCACGCGCGGCGCCTCCGCCTGCTGCGTCTGGTTGCCCTGGTCGTCCCAGTCGACGCGGGCGACCGGACCGCCACATGCCGACAGCAAGGCGGTTACGAGCCAGACCCAGAGAATGCGCAGCGTCGACTTCGTCAGCACGTGGATTGGTTTAGCAGACGGAGGGGGGTTAGCACGAGTACGGTCGAAGGACCATGGGATAAAGGCACGTGGCCCGTTGCAGGCCGGATCCGTCGTTTGCCGATAACGGGAACGATGGCGAGTCCCCGCAGCAGCAACGACCACAAGACCGCGCGCGCCGCGGTGCAGTCGCTGCACAACGCGCTGGCCGCCCGGCGCCAGCACCCGGCCGCCCCCGAACTGTGGCGGCCCGCCCATCGGCGGGCGTTGGGCGCGCTGCGACGCGCCACCGAGCACGGGCCGCTGCAGCTGTTCCTGCGCGCCGGCGCGGTGCACGTCGGCGACGAGGCGGTGATGGCGTTCCTGCCGGACGACCCGCCGTTCGGTCGGCTGCGCGCCGCGGGCATCGGCGAGGTGGTGCTGACCGAAGGCATCGCCGAGGCCGGGGTCGACGAGTTCGTCGGCCGGCTGCACGCGCTGGCGGCGAGCGACGACGCCGACGCCGAACTGCAGGCGCTGCTGGCGACCGCGCACGTCAGCGGCGTCGAGCTGCGGGCCGAAGCGGACCTGCCCGATGCCGGCCGGGAGTCGACCGCCGACTGGAGCGCGCTGCCGCCGCCGCTGCCGACCAGTGCCGCGGTGCGCGCGATCGTCGAACGCGACGGCGCCGCCAACCTGCCGGCGCTGGCCGCGCGCCAGCTGCTCGACGACTGCGAGTGCCAGGTGCCGAACTCGGGCCGGATCCTGCAGCGGCTGCTCGACCGCATGCTCGCCGCCGGCGACGTCAAGACGATCACGTGGCTTTTGACCGAGATCGAACGCCAGCCGCAGTTCGACCCGCTGACCCGCGACCGCATGTTCGCCCAGGCGCGCGCCCACTGCGACGCCGCGTGGCTGCAGGACCGGCTCGACCACGGCACAACCGACGAACTGCTCGAACTCAGCGCCCTGGTCATGCAGCTCGGCGACGACATCGCCGAGAACTTCGCCGCCGCCGCCGCCGCAGTCGCCCACCCCCTCACCCAGTGGATCGGCGACCTCCTCGGCACCCGCGACTGACGGTCGGTGGGTCTGGTTCCCGGAACCAGCCCCTCCCAAACCAGACGTACCGGAACCAGACTTCCGGATCGGGTCAGCGCAGGGTGTCGAGGGTGAGCAGCGCCATGGCGGTGCCGTAGCAGCGGCCGAGTTCGTGGCTGTCGACGAAGCAGCCGTCGAACTCGGGGACGGCCAGCACCTTGGCGTGCAGGGCCGCGGCGAGGGCGCGACGCTTGTCGGCGTCCTCGATCTCGGCGATCGCCTCGGCGCGGCCGAGCATGTCGAACCAGAAGAAGAACCCGCCGTAGCCGTAGCGGTTGGCGTGGTCGTCGTACTTGCGGACCTCGGCCAGCAGCGAATGGAAGCGTTCGCCGGTCTCGACGGCGGCCGTCAGCTTCTGCTGGTCGCTCGCGCCGAACAGGTAGAGCGCCAGTTCGCACAGCGGCATGCGCCCCCCGGCGGCCTCGAGCGACGCGCGCGGCGCGCGGCCGGGCCGCGTCTGCCCGTAGCTGAACGCCCCCTCCTTGGTGCGGTTGAACGCCAGTGCCTTCAAGCCCTTGTCGATGTTGTCCTGCGGCACCTCGAAGCCGAGCTGCCTTATGCCGTGCAAGGCCTGCAGCGCGGTCGCGATCGCGAACGGGTTGCCGTACTCGTGGAACCACACGCCGGTCTCGGGCTGCAGCGCGATCAGCGCCGCGACGCCGCGACGGATGCCGGGCTCGAGCGCCTCGGCGTCGCCGCTGCGACGACGCTGCCAGGCCTCGAGGAAGCGCAGCGCATAGGCGCGCGCCCACACGATCTCGTCGCGGTCGGACAGCGCCAGCCAGTCGCTCTGCATCGCGTTGGCCCGCATCCGCAGCAGCTGCGCCTCGGCGCGTTCGAGCAGCGCCGCATCGAGTTCCAGCTCGCCGTTGCGAGCGCGCGCGGTCGCCGCCAGCAGCGCCTCGCCGACCAGGCAGGTCACGGCCGCGTGCACGTTGGGCAACCCGTCGGTGCCGCCGAAGTCGTAGGTGCTGTCGCGATAGACGCCGTCGTCGTCGTGCGCACCGAGCAGGAAACGCACACTGCGCGCCCACAGCTCCTGCTCGCGGTAGTGGCCCTCCGGAGCGCGCGTGCCGTCGGTCGGGTCGCCGGCGACCGCCCAGTCGGGCAGGTCCGCGTAGACCTCGAAGCCGTGCACGAACGGACCGTGGTTCTCGATCTCGAGCGCGGCCTTCCATCCCATCGGATGGTCGGGATAGAACCGCACCAGCTTGCGCCACGCGTCGAGCGCGTCCTCGCGACGGCCGAGGCGGAACAGCGCGACCCCGCGCAGCCAGTGCTGCTCGGCGAACAGGCCCCCCTTGGGCGCCGGCGTGACCAGGTCGTCGGTCGGCCGGGCCACCAACTCGAGCACCTCGCGCCAGTCGCCGCGGCCGACGGCCTTGGCGGTCTCCGGCCGCACCCCGGCGAACGCAAACGGCAGCTCCGGCTGCTCGGCCAGCCGCAGCAGCGGACCGAGGAAGTGCCGCGGATGGAACGTCGTCAGCTGCTGCACCGCGAGCTGCTGCTCGCCGTCGCCGTCGAGCACCAGGTAGCCGGGCTCGATGTAGGCGATGCGCGACAGCCCGTACTTCTTCGCCAGCTCCCCGCGCGCGACCTCGCGCACCGGCACGTAGTGCTGGTTGAGCAGCACCACCGTCGCCGGCCACGAGAACGGTCCCCCCATCATGTAGCGATCGACCTCGGGCTTGCGGTCCATCGGCGAGCGGTGCACCGACGGCACGTACCAGAACACCGGCTTGCCGGTCTTCTTCGACTCGGCCAGCGCCGCCTCGACGCCGTCGCGCCACTGCACCCCGCTGCCCGCCTTGGCCGCCAACTCGCCGGGCGGCTTGCGGATCTTGCGGGTCGAGTTCTGCGCGACCGTCAACGTCGGGCAGCACGCCGCGACCAGAACGAGACACAACCAACGAGCCGTCATGCCAGCAGCGTGCCCGCAGCCACGAAGCCGGGCAAGCCGGTCGCAAGCGTCCGGTGTGCCCCGTATATGTGTCCGCCATGTTGCGACCGTTCCTAGCCGTTCTCGCCGCCGTGCTGTTCCTGCCCGATGAAGGGCAATGGCTTCCGACCCAGATCCGCGAGATGGACTGGGACGCGCTGAAGCAGCGCGGCATGGAGCTGACCAAGGACGAGTTCTGGCACCCGACCAAGGGTGGCGTGCTGTCCGCGACCGTGCAGATCAACGGCTGCACCGCGTCGTTCGTGTCGAAGGACGGCCTGCTGGTCACCAACCACCACTGCGGCTTCGGCGCGGTCAGCGCGCTGAGCACCCCCGAGGCCAACCACCTGCGCGACGGCTTCACCGCCGCCACGCGCGAGCAGGAACTGCCGGCCCCCAACATGGTCGCGACCGTGCTCAAGCGCATCGAGAACGTCACCGACAAGGTGCACCAGGCGCAGCAGGAGGCGACCACCGACCTCGAGCGCTGGTCGATCACCCAGCAGACGATCGCACGCCTGGTCGCCGAGGGCGAGCGCAGCGAACCGAACACCAAATGCTCGGTCGCGTCGTTCCTCGAAGGCAAGGAGTACCACCTCTACTACCGCACCCAGATCCGCGACGTGCGGCTGGTCTACGCGCCGCCGCGCGCGATCGGCGAGTTCGGCGGCGAGGTCGACAACTGGGAGTGGCCGCGCCACACCGGCGACTTCACGTTCTTCCGCGCCTACGTCGCGCCGGACGGTTCGGTGCGCGACCACGACGACGACAACGTCCCGTTTCAGCCCGAGCACTTCCTGAAGACGGCCACCAGGCCGATCGAGGAAGGCGACCTCGCGATCATCATGGGCTACCCGGGCAGCACCCAGCGCTACAAGACCAGCGCCGGCGTCGCGACCCAGGAGGGCTACGTGTTCCCGGCGCGCCTGCGCGTGCTGACCAAGGCGATCGAGGTGCTCGAGCACGCCGGCGAACAGAGCGAGGCGATGGCGCTGCAGGTCGCGAGCGAGAAGAAGTCGCTCGCCAACATCCAGAAGAACGCCGCCGGCATGATCTTCGGCCTCAAGAACAACGCCGTGGTCGCGCGCAAGCTGCGCGAGGAGGCCGAGCTGGCGGCCGCCGGTGACGGCGACAACGCCGAACTGCTGAAGCAGATGCTCGCCGACGCCGAGGCCGAGGCGAACGTCATCGAGAAGGACACCAACATGTGGTTCGTCGCGGTGCTGCGCGACAACCTGCCGCTGTTCGACGTGCTGATGCAGGGCTGCAACGCGGTCGCGCGCGGTGGCCGCATCAGCCAGCGCGGCCTCGACATGATCGGCGGCGAGGGCATCGAGAAGGACCTCGACCTGATCCAGAAGCCGATGCTGCGCATCCTGCTCGCCGAGTGGGCCGCGATCGGCAAGGAGCAGCGACTCGCCGGCACCGAGATGCTCGGCGACGGCGACGAGGCGGTGCTCGACACGGTGATGGCGACGACCCAGATGTTCGATGCCGACAAGCGCCGGGAGCTGTTCGCCGGCGGCAAGGAAGCCGTCGCGGCCAGCGACGACCCGCTGATCGTGCTGGCCCGCGGCATCCACGACGAGTACCAGCAGTGGCTGCAGCGCCGTCGCGAACGCGAGGGCCGCAAGCTCGACGTCGGCCGCCGCTGGATCGCGGCGCAGGAGGCCTACCGCGGCAAGTCGTTCTACCCCGACGCCAACAGCACGCTGCGCGTGTCGATCGCCGAGGTCAAGAGCTACGAGCCGCGCGACGGCGTGCACTACAAGGCGCAGACGACCGTCGCCGGCCTGCTGCAGAAGGAGACCGGTGAGGAGCCGTTCAACAACCCGAAGGCGCTGCTCGCCGCCGCCAAGGACCGGATGAAGAGCCGCTGGGTCGTGCCGCACCTCGGCGACGTGCCGGTGTGCTTCCTGACCAACGGCGACACCACCGGCGGCAACTCCGGTTCGCCGGTCATCAACGGCCGCGGCGAACTGATCGGCCTCAACTTCGACCGCGTGTTCGAGAACGTCGCCGGCGACTTCGGCTGGAATCCCGAACGGTCGCGCAACGTGGTCTGCGACTTCCGTTACGTGCTGTGGGTGCTCGAGGACGTGCAGCCCGCGCCGAACCTGCTGAAGGAACTCGGCGTCTGATCGCCATGCTCGACATGCAGATACGAGTCCTTGCCCTCGCGCTCACGGTCGCGCTCGCCCCCGCGTCCCTGGTCGCACAGGAGACGGAGGCCGCCACCCAGGCGAAGCCCCCGTCGCTCACCACCTACGGCTGGAAGGCCCCGTCCTCGGCCATCGTCACCGAAGACATCACCAAGAAGGGCGAGAGCAGCAAGATGCGCTACCGGCTCGCGATGACGCCGCGTGAGGGCGGCGGCATCCGCATCGCCTACGAGGACTTCCGCTTCGTCCAGTTCCACGACATGGACATGGAGTCGCCGAAGGTGCAGAAGGTGCTCGAGACGATCACGGCGATGACCGCGGCGATCCCCGACCTGCACGTGCACGCGGACGGCCGCTTCGACGAGGCCAGCGGCGTCGACGAGTGCATCGACACGGTCGTCGAGTTCATGGCCAAGATGCGCGGCATGGGCCCTGCCGAGAAGAAGCGGCTGCGCGCCGTGATGCGCACGCCCGCCGCGACGGCGATGATGAAGGAAGGCGTGGCGCAGTACTGGCGCACCTGGGTCGGCGCGTGGCACGGCTGGACGCTCGCGGCAGGCGAGAAGCACACCGAGAAGACGCAGCTGCAGCTGCTCGGCAAGGGCCGCGAGGCGACCGTGCACACCGAGCACCTGCCCGCTCCAGCCGACCACCCCGGCTGCGTCGCGCTCAAGATGGTGATCGAGAGCGAGCCCGCGCACTTCGGCATGGACGCGGCGTTCTTCATCGCCGAGCTGGTACCGAAGGTTCAGGCGGCGGGCGGCGTCGCCGCCGGCGAGAACCGCCTCAAGCTGTCGTACCGCGAGACGCTGACGGTGATCACCGACCCGAAGACCATGCGGACGAAGGTCGCCACGTCGGACCGCACGATCACGCTGCACGACTCGGCGACGGAAGAGACGCACGAACAGGTCGAGAAGCACCGCTACGAGTTCGACTGGAAGGGCGCCGAGAGCAGCGACAAGTGAGCCGCCGCAAGGACACGCCCAACCAGCTCGGCCTGTTCGGACCGATCGAGGACGAGCAGCCGGCGCGACCGAAGCTCGCCGCGGCGGAGGTGCCCGACGACGTGCGCGCGCTCGGCGAACGGCTGTCGCGCCGCATCCACCTCGGCACGTCGTCGTGGGCGTTCGCCGGCTGGCGTGGGATCGTCTACGCCGAGGACGCACCGCAGCGGCACCTGTCGCGCCACGGCCTCGGCGCCTACGGCCAGCACCCGCTGCTGCGCACCGTCGGGGTGGACCGCACCTTCTATGCGCCGATCCCGGCCGAGGAGTTCGCCGGCTACGCCGAACAGGTGCCCGACGACTTCCGCTTCCTGGTCAAGGCCTGGGGCGAAGTCACCTCCCCGACGCTGCCTGGTCGCACCGGCCTCAACCCCAACCACCTCGACGCCGACTGCGCGCTCGACCATTGCGTCGCCCCTGCGCGCGAAGGCCTCGGCGACAAGCTCGGGCCGATGCTGTTCCAGTTCCCGCCGCAGGGCGGAGCGATCACGCGCAAGCCCGACGCGTTCGCAGACCGGCTGCACGGCTTCTTCGACGCGCTGCCGAAGGGGCCGCGCTACGTCGTCGAGCTGCGCGACGAGCAGCTGTTCACCGGGCGCTACGTCGAGGCGCTGCGCGCGGCCGGCGCGCAGCACGGCTACGTCGCGCACCCGCGCATGCCGTCGCTGCAGCGCCAGCGTGAGGTCGCGCCGATCGCGGGGCCGACCACGGTGCGCTGGATGCTGCACCAGGGCTTCGCCTACGAGCAGGCCAAGGAGCGTTACCAGCCGTTCGACGCGCTGGTCGACCAGGATCCGGGCACGCGCCAGGCGATCGTCGACATGGCCAGGGAGGCGATCGCGCTCGACGTCGAGATGGTCGTCGTCGTCAACAACAAGGCCGAGGGCAGCTCGCCGCTCAGCGTGCTCGAGCTGGCGCGCGCGATCGTTCAGGCATCGGTCGACGCGAACGACCGCTCGACCTCGCGGTCGTAGACCACCACGTCCGGGATCTCGCGGTAGCGCTCGTCGAGGTCCATGCCGAAGCCGATCACGAACTCGTCGGGGATCTCGAAGCCGACGTGCTCGACCACCACGTCGACGACGCGGCGCGACGGCTTGCTGAGCATCGTCGCCACGCGCACCCGGCGGGCGCCGAGGCCGAGGAAGTGCTTGCGCAGCGCATCGACGGTGCGGCCGGTGTCGACGATGTCCTCGAGCAGCAGCACGTCGCGGTCCTTGACGGTCGCGGCGTCGAGGCCACCGAGCATCGAGATGCGCACCTCACCGGTGCTCTCGGTGCCTTCGTACGACTTCGCGCGAACCTCGTGCACGACCTGGCCGGGGAAGCCGTTCTGCACCAGCCGCGCAAACGGCCGCGCGCCCTCGACGACCTGCACCAGGCACGGCGGCTGCTCGCCGAGCTCCCGCTTCAGCTCGCGCGTGATCTCGATCGCGCGCCGCAGGATCTCGATGCTCGAGAACAGCACGCGAAACGGCGGGAAGCGAGAGGACAGCGAAGCGGGTTGGGGCACGTCTCAGAAGGTGATGAAGACCTCGGGCGACGAAACGCCGCGCACGGTGAGTTGGAAGTCGAGCACGATGTGCGCCGCGACGATCGGGATCCCGGCGATCGGGTTGGGCGGCGGCAGCAGCACGTCGGTCGAACGATACCCGCCGAGCGGCATCAGCGCGATCAGTTCGCCGGCGCCGAGGGTCGACTGGAACAGCGAGTCGACGTTGAGCGGGATCTGCGCGCCCCCGAACAAGAACCCAGGCGACGCACCGTAGCTGAGGCCGAGCACGCTGAACTGGAACGCCTCGTCGAGCGCGGTCGCGTGCAGCGTGAACCGGTCCGCACGCACCGAAACCGCCGCCAGCACCGCGTGCTCGGTGTCGTCGGCGGCGTTGCTCGCGCCCGGCGTGCCGCGGTCCCCCGCCCCGTAGACCGTGGTCGCGTCGGCGAAGTTCCAGCCCCCGGCGGTCCCGCTCGGCGCCAGCAGGTCGACGCGTTCGGCCGCGACGCCGTTGCCGCCCGGGAAGCCGGCGCCGTAGCTGACGCCGTCGATCGTGACGCCGCCGCGCTGCAACGTCACCGAGTCCGACGTGTTGGCCAGCGCCAGCGACGAGAACGGCAGCGCCACCCCCAGCGGCTGGCCGCCGTTGCGGCTCGGCGCCCCGTCGATCTGGAACAGCAGCGCGCGGCCGGGCACCAGCTGGTAGTTGCTGGCCAGCGTCACCGTGCCGGCGTTGTCGCTCAGCTGCAGGCCGTCGAGCGCGAGCGGCGCGCTGCCGACGTTGACCACTTCGAGGTACTCCCCGCTGCTGTCGGGCACGACCGACGGATTGCGCTGCAGCTCGCTGATGCGCAGATCCCCGGCCGCGATCGGTCGCGGCGCGACCTCGTCGCAGTAGAAGTCCAGGAAGTCGCCGTTGCCGGCGGTCGCGCGGTAGCGGAAGCCGTCGGTGTCGAGGCGCAGGTCGCCGACCACGCCGAAGCCGATCGTATTGGCGCTGCCGGTCGTCGTCGCCAGCAGCGCGCGCGCCGCCAGCGCCTGGTTGATCCGGTTGACGACGTTGGCCGTCGGATGGCCGAAGCCGTTGCCGGCGCCGCACGAGACCACCGCGAGTTCGGGGTCGAGCACCGACACCAGCGTGGTGCCGGTCGACGTGTTGGAGCCGTGGTGGTTGAGCTTGTAGACGTCGACGTCGCCGCAGGCGAACACCGCCTGGCCCTCGACGTCGGCGGTGCTGTTGCCACCGCCGGTCAGGTCCCCGCCGAGCCACATCGAGAAGTCGCCGTAGTCGAGCCGCATCACGACCGAACGGGCGTTCTCCTCCTGGGCCTGCGCCGGGTTGACGAAGCCGCCGCCGAGGATCTGGCCGTTGGCGCAGATGCAGGTCATCGTCGCACCGCCGCCGAGCTGGTAGACGGCCCCCACCGCGACCGTCTGGCGGCGCGCGCCGGCGGCGCCGACGTAGTCGTTGAAGCTGATCGTCGTCGGCGTGTTGACGCTGCCGCGATCGAGCGCGGTCTGGAACGGCAGCGCGCCGAGCACCGTGTCGAGGCCACCGAGGTGGTCGCTGTGGAAGTGCGAACAGACCGTGTAGCCGTAGCCGGTCGGCTGCAGCGACTGGATCAGCGGCAGCATGGTCGCCGCCCCCTGGCCGTTGGGCCCCGCGTCGACGCAGTGCACGGTGCCGTCCGGCGCGCGGATCACGACGCCGTCTCCCTGGCCGACGTCGGCGATCACGACGGTCAGCCCTTGCGGCGGATCGGCCTGGCTTCCCTGCGGAACGGGCGCGCTCAGCGCCAGGGTCAGGATGGTGGCGAGCATGGGCCGAACAGGATAGCGGATCGATGGCCACCGCCGCGCTCCCGTGCACATCAAGCTGTCGCCAAGGTGCGGCCCCGCTATCGTGCGATGCCATGGTCGATCTGCTCGCGCATCGCTACGGCCCCAACGTCCGGCTGTTCGACGATCCGTTCCTGTCCACGCTGCTGTGCCGCATCGGCAGCCCGCAGGTCGGCACCGCCGAACTGCCGGCGCTGGTCCGCACCGCCTACCAGCGCATGCTGCACGAAGTGCTGGCGACCGAGTTCCCGCGGACCGAGCAGCGCTGCGCGACCCGCATGACCGCACAGGAGCCGCGCGCGTTCGTGCAGGCGCCGCTGCTGTGCCGCGACACCAGGCTGGTGATCTGCTCGGTGATCCGCGCCGGCATGCTGCCGGCGCAGGCGTGCTACGAGGCCGCGATCGAGGTGCTGCCGCCCGAGAACGTGCGGCTCGACACGCTCAACATGTCGCGCGAGACCAGCGACGACGGCCGCGTCGTCGGCGTGCGGCTCGACGGCAGCAAGCTCGGCGGCCCCGTCGACGACGCCGTGGTGCTGCTGCCCGACCCGATGGGCGCGACCGGCGGCACCGTCTGCCGCGCCGTCGACGTCTACCACGACCTGCCCGGCGGCCCGCCGCGCGCCATCTGCGCGATGCACATGATGCTCACGCCCGAGGCGGTGCAGCGGGTGAGCGGCGCCCACCCCGACGTGCGCCTGTTCGGCGGCCGCCTCGACCGCGGCCTGTCGAGCGACCGCGCGCTGCGGGCCGAGCCGGGCACGTTCCCGGACGAAGAACGCGGCCTCAACGACGTGCAGTACATCGTCCCGGGAGCCGGCGGCATGGGCGAGATGCTGACCAACAGCTGGGTGTAGCGGCGCGCGTACGGTGCGCCCAGATCCGCCGCCGCTTGCCGGCATGGCCGTGTTCCAACTTGCCACGAACACCACGGCGGCGATATCCCTGTGGGCAATGACCACCATCGTTCACGTGCAAGGCCGCGAAGTCCTCGACTCGCGCGGCAATCCCACTGTCGAAGTCGAAGTGCATCTCGAGTCGGGCGCCAGCGGGCGCGCGATGGTGCCGTCGGGCGCCAGCACCGGCGCGCACGAGGCCGTCGAGCTGCGCGACGGGGACGAGCAGCGCTACGGCGGCAAGGGCGTGCTGAAGGCCGTCGCGCACGTGAACACCGAGATCGCCGAGGCGCTGGTCGGCATTCCCGCCGACGAGCAGTACCTGTGCGACTCGACGCTGGCCGAGGTCGACGGCACCGACAACAAGGGCAAGCTCGGCGCCAACGCGATCCTCGGCGCGTCGCTGGCCTGCGCCAAGGCCGCCTCGCAGGAGCTCGGCGTGCCGCTGTTCCGCTACATCGGCGGCACCCAGGCGCGGCGGCTGCCGGTGCCGATGATGAACATCCTCAACGGCGGCGCGCACGCCGACAACAACGTGGACTTCCAGGAGTTCATGGTGATGCCGGTCGGCGCCGAGACCTTCTCCGAAGGCCTGCGCATGGGCACCGAGGTGTTCCACGCGCTGAAGGCCGAACTGAAGGCCCGGAAGCTGATGACCGCGGTCGGCGACGAGGGCGGCTTCGCGCCGAACCTCGACAGCAACAGCGCCGCGTTCGAGATCATCGTCGATGCGATCAAGAAGGCCGGCTACAAGCCCGGCGACGACGTGATGCTGGCGCTCGACGCCGCGTCGACCGAGATCCACAAGGACGGCAAGTACACCTTCGCCGGGGAGGGCAAGACCTGCGACCGCGACGGCATGGTCGAGCTGTACCGCAAGTGGTGCTCGGACTTCCCGATCTTCTCGATCGAGGACGGCATGGACGAGGACGACTGGGACGGCTGGAAGGCGCTGACCGAGACCATCGGCCAGGACGTGCAGCTGGTCGGCGACGACCTGTTCGTCACCAACACCGAGCGCCTGGCGCGCGGCATCAACGAGGGCTGCGCCAACTCGATCCTGATCAAGGTCAACCAGATCGGCACGCTGACCGAGACGCTCGAGGCGATCAACCTCGCCCACGAGAACGGCTTCACGTCGGTGATGTCGCACCGCTCGGGCGAGACCGAGGACAGCATCATCGCCGACCTGGCGGTGGCCTGCGGCACCGGCCAGATCAAGACCGGCGCGCCGTGCCGCAGCGACCGCGTCGCCAAGTACAACCAGCTGCTGCGCATCGAAGAGCTGCTCGGCGAAGCCGCCATCTACGGCCTCTGATAGCGAGCGATCGATGCGACGCGACTCCTTCCTGTCCGACGACTGCCCGCCGATGGGCATCTACGAGACGCTCTACGCGTTCCACGACAGCTTCGGCCAGTTCATGGGAACGCCCGGCACCCACCCGTGGTCGCAGGGCTTCCCGCTGACGACGCCGCTGCCGGGCGGGCCGGAGCTGCCGGCCAGCGTCGACGTGACCTGGGAGGATCGCTTCTACCCCAAGGCGTGGGGCCACCCGCGCCTGCGCCAGGCGATCGCCGACCACTACAACGGCTTCTACGGCTCGAGCATCACGCCGGAGAACGTGATGGTGTTCGCCGGCGGCCGTCCGGGCATCTACACGCTGCTGGCGTTCTTGAAGCGCCACGTCGAGGTGCGCATCGGCAACGTCGAGTGGCCGGCCTACCTCGACATCCTGACGCAGACCGGCTGCAGCTGGCGCGTGGTGCCGTTCACCAAGGAGAACGGCTTCCACCCGCCCAACTCGGCCTACTTCGATCGCAGCGGCCTCAACAGCAAGACCCACCTGCTGCCGGTGATCAGCAACCCCGGCAACCCGACCGGCCACACCCGCTGCGGCGCCGAGCTCGAGGAGCTGATCGCGATGGCCGAGCAGCCCGGCAACGGCATCCTGCTCGACGAGGCCTACGAGATGTTCCACGAGTCGAAGGGCGTCAGCGGCATCCGCTACGTCAAGGACCTCGACGACAGCAACGTGTTCCTCGCCGGCGCCTGCACCAAGGGGCTGCAGTGCCCGGGCATCCGCATCGGCTGGATGATCGCGAGCAAGGCGAACATCGAGACGATGTCGAACTTCTCCAGCTTCGGCATGGGCGGCGTCAGCCATCCCTCGCAGCTCTACGCGGCCGAACTGCTCGAGCCCGATCGCGTGGCGCGGGCGCGTGACGCGGTGGTCTCGCACTACGGCATGCAGCGCGAACGCTACGGCCGCGCGTTCGCCGAGATGGGCCTCGGCGTGCACACCGGCGACGGCGGCTTCTACCACTGGCTCGAGCTGCCCGAAGGCCTGAACGCCGACGAGCTGAACCGGCGGCTGTTCCGCCACGGCGCGGCGATCCTGAAGGGCTTCGACTGCGACATGGCGCGGCCGCACCAGAAGGACCCGGACTACGTCTCGCCCTACCACGGCTACTTCCGGTTCTCGTTCGGGCCGCTGCTGCCCGAGACGTTCGAGTCGGACGTCGCGATCCTGCAGCAGGTGCTCGACGAATACCGTCGCGACGCGGGCAAGTAGCCCGACCGCTGAACCGACGGCCGCGCGCGGCCGTTCGCGGTCGGTGTGATCCGGCGGCCCATTGCCCTCTCCGCCGCGCTGCTGTTGGTCGCGTGTTCCCGACGCGATGCGACCGCGGTGCGCTCCGTGCGACCCGACGCGCCCGAAGTGCGGGCGCTGGTGCTCGAACTCGGCGAAGGCGAACGCGCCTACACTTGGATGGGGTGGCCCGACCAGCAGCCGGCGGCGATGGCGCAGCTGGTCGCCATGGGGCCGCGGGCGGTGCCGGCGCTGCTCCACCACGCGAAGTCGAGCCCCGATCGCTGGACGCGCGTGCTGCTGATCGACGTGCTCGGCCGCATCGGTGACCGCCGCGCGCTGCCGTTCGTGCGCGGGCGCCTGCACGACGCCGACGCGGACGTGCGCAGCGTAGCCGACGCGGCGCTGCTGCAGCTGCTGCCCGACGCCGAGCTGCTGGCGCTGCAGAAGGGACCGCAGCGCCTCGAGATCCTGGCCGAGCGCGTGCGTCGCGGCGACCTGCAGGCGATCGACGAGCTGCTGCGCATCGCGACGCCCGGCTCGGCGACGTTCGGCACGATCGTCGACGCGGTGCTGCTGCACGCGCCGCTGCGACAGGCGCTCGGCTTCGGCCCCGACGAGATGGCGCTCGTCCTCGACGACGAGGGCTTCCTGCTGGCCGCCAGGGAGTGGTACATCGAGCACGTTCGTGGCGAACGGTCGCCGTGGAAGCCCGATCCAGCGCGTGACGCGGCCGCGCTGGCGACGCCGGCGGGCATGCACGCCTATGCGGCGTTGGCCGAGACGGCGGACGCGTTCGACTGGATGGGGTCGCTGCGGGTGATCCCCAAGCAGGTCTCGCCATCGGCGCCCCGGGCAATGACTGCGGTGCTGGCCTACGGACACGGTTCGACCGTGCTGTTCGACTCGATCCGGCGCGCGCCGGATGGCTGGGTCGTCGACCGCGTGGTCGCGACGGTGCCCCGGTTCGATGCGACGTTCGCGAGCCAGCCGCCGAGCCACCGTCACTACAGCGCGCCGATCGCCGACGAGCCCTACCGCCGCTTGCGGCACGCCCTCGAAGCGATCCTGGCCGCCGACGTGCGGGCCTGGTGGTCCGGGCCCCACGCCGGGTTGGCCACGTCGTCGGGCAACTACACGTTCGCCATCGCCGGGCTCGCCGAAGAACTGCAGTGGCAGGGCTACCCGAGCAGCGAGCGTCGCGCTGCCCTCGTGCGGATCGAAGCGGCCAAGGACCACTACCTCGACACGCTGCCGCCGCTGCAGGAGGCGAGCATGGTGCGCCACGAGGTGCTCGATCCGGTGCTGCTCGACGTCTGGCACCAGCACGCGCCCACGATCGGCCGCCCGCGCAGCTACGGATACCTGCAGCGTCGCCTGCTCGCCGCCACCGCTTCGATCGGAACTCCGGCGATGGCAGAACCGCTGCGCGGCTGGTTCGCGACCAAGGCCGCGCCGAGCGCAGCCGACGCCGCCCTCTGCAACGCCTACGCCGCGTGCTCGGGCCTGGACCTGCGCTTCGACCCCGACGGCACGCCACGCTCCGCCATCGACACCTTCACCGCCTACCGCACCCACCTCCGCTGACCCGTTCGGCAAGCCCGCTACCGGAACCGAACGTCCGGACCGGGGGTTACCACCAGTGGATGCGTACGCTGTTGGAGGTGGCGAAGGCGCCGGCGCCGTCGGTGACGACGCCCTGAGCGTAGAGGTCGAAGCCGGCGGGCAGGGGTGGCAAGTCGAAGACGAAGGAGCCGCCGAGCAGAACCGCATCGACCGTCACCAGCTGCACGAGGCCCGGGCCGAGCGGCAGGTGCGTCGGCTGGAAGCCGAGCACGGTGACGAACGGCGACAGGGCGACCAGCGGCGACGACAGCTCGAGGCTCCAGCGGTCGACGGCGACCAGCTCGGGCTCGAGATACACCAGCGTCGGCAAAGCCGCGAAGCGCTCGAGGTAGCCGCGACCGGGCACGAACTCGCCGCGCAGGCGCGCTTCGCCCGAGCCGGCCAGCCCCAGCGCGGCGCCGGCGGCGGCGGTCGACGACATCTCGATGCGCACGGTCACCCCCTGCGCGGTCACGGTCAGCGGCACCAACACCTCGCTGTCGGAGCTGCCGACCTCGAACGTCCCGTCGGCGCCGACATCGACAAGCACCGACGCGCTGCCGCCGCCCAGGAACAGCCGGCCGGCCTCGAGCACCAGCACGCCGTTCTCGATCGCACCCGACGACGACTGCAGCAGCACGTCGAGCGTGAACTGGCCCGACGTGCTCACGGTGGCGGCGAACGACAGCGCGCTGCTCAGCGACTCGACCTCGAACGCGGCGGTTCCGATGCTGGTCGGGGCGAGGTCCCACGCCGCCGTCGTGCCCGTCACCAGCGCCGACGCCGACCCGAACGTGCCCGGAGCCACCGACCCGACCGCCAGCGGCGCCGAGACCACGTTGCCGCCGGCTGCGGCCTGGAAGGTCCCCGCCACCGGCGCGCTGGCCGTGACGATGACCTGGGCGGTCGAACCACCGGTGAGCAGCACCGATGCCAACAGGACCGCGCCGAGGACGGCGCGCGAGGGATCTCCTTCGTTCATGCCCGGATCCTAGCCAGACCGGCGCGCGCGCGCAGCGTCGCCCGCCCAGGCCGCCCTGCCGCCGTCGCCCGAGCCGCCGTGACCATCCCGTGACGCCCACACCACCGGGGATTCCCTCCGACGGCTATCGCTTCCGCTCGCCGAGGGTTACGATCCGGTGGCCGACGTCATGCGCGAGCGCACCACGAAGGACAATACGTTCCCCCACTGGGTGGCCCTGCTGAGTCTGGGTTTCGCCCTGACCCTGTTCTTCGCGAACACCGTGCCCGCCCTGCGCGAGCGCGACGGCCTGCAGGAGGTCGAGTACGAACTCGCCGACCTGCGGCAGCGCTACGAGGACGCGATCCGCGCCAACCAGCTCGGGGTCGGCCAGGCCAGCGAATACGACCTGCAGTCGCTGCTGGTCGCGATCGACCGCCTCGGTTACACCCCGACGGAGCTGTGTGCGGCCCACCCGGAGCGCCTCGCCGAAACCGACGATGCCGACGACCCGCGGGAACCTCGTTGAAGTTTCCCCGATCGAAGTTTCCCCGATCGAAGTGTCACCGATCGAAGTTTCCCCGATCGGAAGGCGTCGGAAGCCCGTTGCCATCCCAGCACATCTACCCCCGCATCCGTAGAGTCACCCTGACGCGAACCTTCCCAGACGAGCCCGGACGGTCCCCCGCCCCTCGTCGGAACCGAACCCCTCACAAGCCATGAGCCAAGAACCCAGCCAGCAGGACCTCCAACAGGTCGAGAAGCTCCGCACCGCCTACGCCTCCATGAAGGAGGAGATCAAGAAGGTCATCGTCGGCCAGGATCACGTCGTCGACGAACTGTTCATGGCGCTGTTCTGCCGCGGCCACTGCCTGCTGATCGGCGTGCCGGGTCTGGCCAAGACGCTGCTGATCTCGACGCTGTCGCGGGTGCTGTCGCTGGACTTCAACCGCATCCAGTTCACGCCCGACCTGATGCCGACCGACATCACCGGCACCGAGGTCATCCAGGAGGACAAGGCCTCGGGCACGCGCGAGTTCAAGTTCCTGCCGGGACCGATCTTCGCCAATGTGATCCTCGCCGACGAGATCAACCGGACGCCGCCCAAGACGCAGGCCGCGCTGCTCGAGGCGATGCAGGAATACCAGGTCACGGTCGCAGGCCAGCAGCACGCGCTGAAGAAGCCGTTCTTCGTGCTCGCGACGCAGAACCCGATCGAGCAGGAAGGCACCTACCCGCTGCCCGAAGCCCAACTCGACCGCTTCATGTTCATGGTCAAGGTCGACTACCCGACCGAGGCCGAAGAGCGCGAGATCCTGCGCCGCACCACCGAGGACCGCGACGTCGACATCCAGCCGGTGCTCGGCGCCGACGAGATCTTCGACCTGCAGGCCATCGTGCGCCGCGTGCCGATCGCCGACGCCGTGCTCGACTACGCGCTGCGCATCACCCGCCAGACCCGCCTGACCACCGGCGACGCGCCGGACTGGGTGATGGAGTGGCTGCAGTGGGGTGCCGGCCCGCGCGCCAGCCAGAACCTGGTGCTCGGCGCCAAGGCGCACGCGCTGCTGCAGGGCCGCTTCTACGTCGCCGCCGAAGACATCCGCGCGGTCGCCAAGCCGGTGCTGCGCCACCGTCTGATCACCAGCTTCGCGGCCGAGGCCGACGGCGTCACGACCGACAAGGTGATCGAGCGCCTGCTCGACGAGACGCAGCCGAACGACAGCGCCGTGCTCAACGACGGCAAGCTGCCGAAGGTCGTCTCGCAGTGATCCATGCCAGGGGCATGGATCCCTGCGATCCGCCCTTGTCTCTTCCGCTGGGCGGGGCGGAAACAACACGGCGCAATCCACCCCGGGGAGCGCCGCTCGCCCAGCAGCGGCCCGATTCCAACCAACACGCGTCCGCAGCCCCTCGACGTCGAACCGGGCGTCGATGCGGAGCCTCGGACTGAGCAGGCAGCATGACCGAAACCCCAACCAACTACCTCGACCCGCGCGTGCTCGACAAGGTCGCGCGGCTCGAGCTGCGCGCGCGCCTGGTCGTCGAAGGCTTCGTGACCGGCATGCACAAGTCGCCGTATCGCGGCTTCTCGGTCGAGTTCGCGCAGCACCGTGAGTACGTGCCGGGCGACGACCTGCGCCACCTCGACTGGAAGATCTTCGCCAAGGCCGATCGCTACGTGATCAAGCAGTACGAGGAGGAGACCAACCTCCGCTGCCACCTGTTCCTCGACCAGTCCGAGTCGATGAACTACGCGGCCGACGAGGCGATGTCGAAGTTCGACTACGGCGCGACCGCGTGCGCATCGCTGGCCTACATGATCCAGCAGCAGGCCGACGCCGTCGGCCTGACGCTGTTCGACGAGACGGTCGCCAAGCAGGTGCCGCCGTCGAACACCCGCCAGAGCCTCGGCAACCTGTTCCAGTCGCTCGAGCAGGCCAAGGCCCGCGAGCAGAAGACCAAGATCGGCACGGTGCTGCACGAACTCGCCGGCCAGCTGCGCCAGCGCGGCATGGTGATGATCTTCAGCGACATGTTCGACGAGCCGGCGTCGATCATCCAGGGCCTGCGCGAGATCCGCAGCCGGGGCCACGACATCGTCGTGTTCCACGTCATGGACCACGACGAGCTCGAGTTCCCGTTCGAGCGGATGACGATGTTCCAGGGCCTCGAAGAACTGCCCGAACTGCTCTGCGACCCGAAGTCACTGCGCGACGCCTACCTCAACGAGGTCAACACCCACGCAGAAGAGCTGCGCAAGGGTTGTCTCGCGCAGCGCATCGACTACGTGAGGGTCGACACCATGAATCCCCTCGACGTCGTGCTGACGTCCTACCTCAGCGCCCGCGCGGCGCGCGGCAAGCGCAACAAGTAGCCACCGAGCGTGCAGTTCCTCAACCCAGCCCTGCTCGCCGGCGCGCTGCTGTTCGCCGTTCCGCTGCTGATCCACCTGCTCAACCGGCAGCGCCACAAGCGGCGGCCGTGGGCGGCGATGGACTTCCTGCTGAGGGCCTACCAGAAGCAGCGCAACCGGCTCCGCAACGAGAACCTGCTGCTGCTGCTGCTGCGCTGCCTGATCCCGATCCTGCTGGCGCTGGCGATCGCCCGGCCGCTGCTGCAGGAGGCGATGTCGCTGCTGACCGGCGGCGGCACGGTGCACCACGTGTTCGTGCTCGACGGCTCGTACAGCATGGGCCTGCGGCAGGACGGCGCGCAGTCGCCGTACGAACGGTCGCGCGCGCTGGTCGGCCGGCTGCTGGACCGGTTCGAGAGCAACCCCAACCGCAACGACAAGGTCACGCTGGTGCACGCCGGCGTGCGCCCGCGCTTCGTCGTGCGCGGCGACCTCGACGTCGCCGCCGCCCGCGCTGGCTGGCTGCAGATGACCAAGCCCGACGACGCCGCGTCGGACTTGACCGAGGCGCTGTCGCAGGTCGTCGACGCGCTCGACGAGGCCAAGGACCCGCAGACCCAGGTCTACGTGTTCACCGACCTGCAGCAGCGCGCGATGGGCGACAGCCTGAAGGAGCCCGACCAGGAGCAAGGCCCCGAGCTGGCCGACACGCTGCGCGACCTGGTCGCCGAACTGCAGGCACGTGAAGGGCTGCAGCTGCACTGGATCGACACCGGGCCGATGTCGTCGGGCCAGGGCGGCCGGCTCGACAACGTGCAGATCACCGAGCTGCGCCTGACCGATCCCGCCGCCGTGCAGAAGAGTCCGGCCGAGGTCATCGCGACGCTGCGCAACCTCGGCGACGAGACCGCAAGCTGCGAGGTCACGCTCGAGATCGACGGCGGCGAGCCGATGCGCAAGCTGCTGAAGGTGCCGGCCGGCGCCGACGGCGAGGCCGACTTCCAGCTGACGTTCCGCACGCCCGGCAAGCACAAGGTGCGCGCCGCGCTGGTGCAGGACGCCCTCAGCGCCGACGACGAACGCTTCCTGACCGTCGACGTGCGCGACCGCATCCGCATCCTGCTGGTCGACGGCAAGGACGGCGGCGACCCGCTGAAGAGCTACGCGTATCTGTGGCAGGCGATGCTCGACCCCGACGAGAACGTGCTGCCGACGTTCGCGGTCGAGGTCGTCGACATCGTCACGCTGCTCGGCGGCCAGTGCACGCCGAAGGACTACGACGTGGTGGTGCTGGCCGACATCGAACGGCTCAACCACCGCGCCGCGAGCGCGCTGACCGACGCGCTGCGCGCCGGCCGCGGCGTGCTGTGCCAGTTCGGCCCGCAGACCGAGGTCGAGTCGTTCAACCTGCACCTTCACGCCGCCGGCGAAGGCCCGATGCCATTCCGCCTGCTCGGCCCGCTCGGCGGCGCACCCGGCAGCTCGACGGTGCGCGCTCCGAGCATCGTCGACCCCGAACATCCGCTGCTGAAGGAGTTCGAGGAGGACATCTACCGCGAGATCCTGCAGGCCATCCCGATGTGGAAGTGGCACGGGGTCGCGTCCGATTCGATCCAGGAAGGCGCCGCCGTCGCGGTGCGCGTCACCGACGCCGAGCAGACCCCGCTGTTCGTCAGCAACGCGTTCGGCGAGGGCCAGGCCGTGTTCCTGACGTCGCCGATCGGCAGCGAATACGACGCCGACCGCTGGAACCGCCTCGACGACCCGCTGGTGGCGTTCCCGCTGCTGCACGGCATGGTCAAGTGGCTGGCGCTGCCGGCGACCGACCCGTTCGCGACCCGCGTCGGCGCCGAGCTGTCGTGCTCGCTCGACGCGCGCCCCGAGAACGTCGAGGTCAACCGACCCGAGCGCGACGGCCGCCCGCGGGCGCCGCTGGCCGAGGCGCCGCGGCCGCTGCCCGGCGGCCGGTTCGCGCTGCCGCCGTACTCCAACACGCGCTTCGCCGGCTTCTACGAGTTCGACATGACGCTCGATCGCGAGTCCGGCAAGGAGCCGCTGCGGCTGCCGTTCGCGGTCAACGTCGACCCGATCGAGGGCGAGCTGCAGTACCCGACCCACGCCGAGGTGACGGCCGCGCTCGGCATCGAGCGCGTGCTCGACGCGCTGCCGGCGGTCGCCGAGGCCGACGACTCCCCCGACCGCAGTGAGCTGGGCCCGTCCCTGCTGCTGCTGACCCTGCTGCTGGTGCTCGGCGAAGCCGCGCTGGCGCGCTACGTCGCCGCGAGGAGGAGCTGATGCTCGCCCACTGCATGCAGCAAGCCCAGGACGCCGCGGCCGAGACCACGACCTACGTCGAGGAGACGTTCCGCTTCCTCAACGCGCCGCCGCTGTGGGTGCTGGCGCTGGTCGTCGTGCCGGGCTCGATCGCGTTCGCGTGGTGGTCGTACAGCGGCCTCAAGCGGCTCGAACGGCCGACCCGCATCGTGCTGTCGACGCTGCGCTGGCTCGCGATCGTGTTCTGCGTCGTGCTGCTGTTCCAGCCGGCGTTCGAGATCACGACCTACCGCAAGACCAGAAACCAGGTGCACGTGCTGGTCGACGACAGCGCGTCGATGTCGCGCAAGGACCGCTACCCGTCGCCGGACCAGAGCGAGTCGCTGACCACCTGGGTCCCGGGTGACCTCGGCGACAAGACCCGCGCCGAGCTGGTGCAGGCGATCCTGGACGACGAGAAGGGCCTGCTGCCGCAGCTGCGCGAGACCCACGACGTGCGGCTGTTCCGCGTCGACCGCAAGCCGACGCCGATCCGTTCGCTCGACGAGGTGACCGCGCGCGGCAACCGCACCGCGCTCGGCGACGGCCTCGACCTGCACCTGCAGTCGGCGACCGGCGCCAACCTCGATGCGGTCATCCTGGTCAGCGACGGCCGCAACAACGCCGGCCTCGACCCGGTCGAGATCGCCGCCAACTACGGCCTGCGCGGCATCCCGGTGCACACCATCGGCGTCGGCGACCCCGAGCCGCCGCGCAACGCGTGGCTGGTCGGTCCGCCCGGCCCCAAGGAGGCGCTGCGCGAGGAGCAGGTCAGCTTCGACGTGACGCTGCGCGCCGAAGGCCTGGCCGGCGAACCGGCCCGGATCGAACTCTCCGGCAGCCGCGACGGCGGGCCGTTCGTGCCGCTGGCGACCGCCAACGACGTGCTGCCGGCCGAGGGCGAGGCGACCAAGGTGCGCGTCACCCACGCGTTCGAGGAAGCCGGCGACTGGACGTTGAAGTTCACGCTGGCTCCCGCCAAGGAGGAGTCGCAGCTCGACGACAACGAGGACATCCGCTTCCTGCGCGTCAACGACGAACGCATCCGGGTGCTGTTCTGCGACGACAAGCCGCGCTGGGAGTACCGCTACGTCAAGAACGCGCTCAAGCGGGTCGACCCGAGCATCGAGATGCAGGCGATCCTGTTCGACGCCAGCCCGCGCTTCATCCAGGAGCACAGCGAAGACCTGCGGCCGATCAAGGACCTGCCGCGCACGCCCAAGGAGTTCCTCGAGTACCACGTCATCCTGATCGGTGACGTGCCGCCCGAACGGATCGCGGCGTCCGAAGAAGGCCGCCGCCAGTGGCTCGAGATGCTGGTCGACTTCGTCGAGTTCGGCGGCGGCGCCGGCTTCCTGTTCGGCGACGCGGCGATGCCCGAGCGCTACCGCAACACGCTGCTGCAGGACCTGCTGCCGGTCGTGCTCGAAGAGCCGGGCTGGCTCGCCAACAACCGGCCGTCGCGCGAGAACGAGTTCCGCCCGGTGCTCGAGAACCCGCTCAACCCGCACGAGATCCTGCTGCTGCAGCGCGACCCGGCGTTCAACCGGCGGCTGTGGGAACAGGGCCTGCCGGGCTTCTACGTCTACCACCCGGTGCAGCGCGCCAAGCCTGGCGCCACCGTGCTGCTGCGCCACCCCACCGACCGCAACGCCTACGGCAACCGGCCGATCGCGGTGACCGCGCCGTTCCCGCGCGGCACTACGTTCTTCCTGGCGACCGACGAGACCTGGCGCTGGCGCGATCCGTACGCCGAGCTCTACATGGACGCGTTCTGGCGCAACGTCGTGCGGCACCTCGCGCGCGGCCGCCTGGAGCGCCGCAACGACCTGCTCGAACTGACCGTCGACAAGACGCTGTGCGAGACCGGCGACCGCGTGCGCGTGCAGCTGCGCGTGCACGACAGCGAACTGCAGCCGGCGGTCGCCAACGAGCAGCCGATCTTCCTGCGCGACGCCGACAACGACGAGCAGAAGCGCATCCTGCGCTCGGTGCCGGGCGAACCGGGCCTCTACCAGGCGAGCTTCACGATGGCCGAGGCCGGCGCGTTCAGCTTCCTGGTGTTCGCCAACGAGAACCCCGACGACGCGGTGCTGGCCCGCGAGGACGTGCTGGTGCGCATTCCCGACCAGGAGCTGGCCAACTCGAGCCAGGACGCCGACGCGCTGCGCCGGATCTCCGAGGCCAGCCACGGCACCGACAACAGCGGACGTTATGTCTTCCTCGGCGACGCCACCGGCCTGGTGCCGGAGTTCGCCGACCGGAAATCCTACGAGACCCGTGAGGACACGCGCACTAGACCCGTATGGGACACGGGCTGGTCCCTGCTGCTCGTGCTGTCCGTGCTGGGGCTCGAATGGCTGCTGCGCAAGCGGGCGCGGCTGATCTAGGCCCAATCGAACGGAGGCTACCGATGCACGGTGTTCCGAGCAAATCCAGGACCGCGGCCCGAAGCGGCGCGCGGCGACGTCTCGCGACGCTGCTCGCCAGCGCCGCCACCTTGCTGTCGGTAGTCACGCTGCTGTCCGCCAGTGCCGCGGCGCAGTGGCGGCCGGTCCGCACGGTGCCGGCGCCGATCGACTTCGCCACCAGCCAGAACGACAACCTGTTCTCGCTGGTCCGCTCCCAGGACGACATCCACGCCCTCGAGACCGCCATCCGCGAACTCGCCGAGGGCAAGCACGACGCCGCCGTGCGCCGCCTGCACGAACTGCTGCGCATCGACCCGATCGGCGTGGTGCCGGTCGCGCCCGGCCGCTACCTCGGCACCCGCAACGCGGTGATCGCGGTGCTCGCCAACATGTCGCCGGCCGCCGTCGACCTCTACGAGGAGTTCGCCGCGCGCGAGGCCGGCAACCTGATGGCGCGGCCGCTGCACGAGCTCTCGCCGAGCCGCCTCGACCAGCTCGCCGACCGCTTCCCCACCACCCGCAAGGGCCTGGCCGCGCGCCTGCTGCTCGGCGACCGCGCGCTCGAGCGAGGCGACGGACTGGCCGCCTCAGACCACTACCGCGCCGCGCTCGACGCCACCGCCATCGGCTCCAACGACGAGGAGCGCGTGATCGAGCGCCTCGAGGTCGCGCACGTGCTGGTCGATCCCGTCTCGGCGCGCGCCGACGCCGAGACCCGGTCCCTGCACCAGGCCGCCGGCGACGTGCTGCCGACGATTCCGGCGCCCGCACCCCGCCAGACTGCGATCGGCGGCGGCCGCTCGGGCCGCACGCCGATGGACGAACCGGTCGGCGATCCGTCGTCGTTCTGGCGCGAGGAGGTGGTCGCGCCCGGCTTCACCCAGCGCGAGAAGGGCGAACTCGCGATGTTCCCGACCGGCGACCTCGACACGATGTTCGTCGCCAACGGCCGCGAACTGATCGCGCTCGACCCGTTGAGCCAGTCGATCCGCTGGGTGTCGGTCTCGCCGCTGCGCGACTTCGGCATGGACGACTACGACCGCGACGAGGACCGCGAGCGTCGCCGCGGCCGTCGACGTGGCCGCGGCCGCAGCCGCTGGTCGAACGCCGGCGACACGATCAACCAGGACATGGTGCTGTCGGCGGCCGTCACCGACGACGTCGTGGTCGCCGCCCTGCAGGTCCCCGACACCGGCGCCAACGTCGACTTCCAGGGCAGCTTCCGGATCATGTCGAAGATCCCCCAGCGGCGCCTGTTCGCGTTCTCGCGCCAGACCGGCAAGGTGCTGTGGCGGCACTTCGACGAGATCGACGGCCCTCGCACCCGCCGCTACCGCGGCCACGACTCGTGCGGCCCGCCAATCATCGCCGGCGACACCGTCTACGCGCCGATCCACGACCGCTCCGGCGCGATCGCGTTCTCGGTGGCCGCCTACGACCTGCGCGACGGCACCCTCAAGTGGCGCCGCCTGGTCTGCTCGAGCCAGCAGGACGTCAACATGTTCGGCAACGCGCGCATGGAGTACGCGTCGTCGCCGCTGGCGCTGCACCACGGCGTGCTCTACGGCGCCACCAACCTCGGCGTCGCGTTCGCCGTCGACGCGCTCAGCGGCCGCGTGCGCTGGATCACGTCGTACGACGTCGTGCGCATGCCGAAGGCGATGCTGCACAACCAGGCCGACCGCCAGGTCTACTTCGCCAACAACTCGCCGGTGGTCGCCGACGGCATCGTCTGCATGACGCCGCTCGATTCGCAGCACGCGCTCGGCTTGGACGCCGACGGCGGCAACGTCGTCTGGCGGCTGCCGTTCGACGCCCGCATCGGCGGCATCGAGAACCGCGTGCAGTGGCTGTGCGGCGCCCTCGATGACGAGTTCGTGCTGTCCGGCGCCGGCGTCGTCGCGGTCAAGGCGCGGCCCGAATCGGTGTTCGACCGTCGCCCGGTGTTCCGCCAGCTGGTCCGTCCCGACCAGATCGGCGACCGTCGCCGCATCCGGATGCCGGCGCGGCCAGCGGTCACCGCCGACCACGTCTACGTGCCGACCGTCGACCGCGTGCTGGCGTTCGACCGCGCCGGCAACCCGCACCAGAGCCGCCCGCGGATCGAACTGAACGGCTACCAGCCCGGCAACCTGATGCTGGTCGACGGCGCGATCGCGTCGCTGCGCAGCCGCGCGTTCGAGCTGGCGCTCGACCCGGCCGCGCTGCTGCAGCGCAGCGAGGCCCGCGTGCGCGCCAACCCGGACGACCCCAACGCGCTGCTGCAGCTGGCGACGCTGCGGCGCTCGCTGCAGGGCAGCAACGCAACGGTCGCCGAGGCGGCCGCCGTGCAGGAACTCTACCGCCGCGGCCTGCAGGCGTGCATCGACCGCGGCCTGCCGGCCGGCCACCCGACCCGCCAGGCGCTGCAGCGCGAGCTGTTCGATCAGGCGCTCAAGGTCGCGCAGTCGGCCGCCGACGCCGGCGCCGCCGACACGCTCGAACGGCTGGCCATCGCGCGCGACCTGGCCCCCGACGACGAACACTGGATCGAGGTGCACACCCAGGTGCTGTCCCGCTGCCGCAGCGACCGCGACCGCTTCCTGCGCGAACTGCAGCGTCTCGAACAGCGCGCCCCGGCCGGCGTGATGCCGTCGCCGCTGCGCATGCGCGTCGCGGCGTTCGTGCTGTGGCAGCGCGCGATCGCCTACGAGGACGAACCGAAGCAGGCCGTGCTGCTGTGGCAGCGCCTGCTCGAGACCTACGGCACGGAGCCGGTCGGCGGTGAGACCGCCGGCGCGATCGCCGAGCACTCGCTGTCCCGGCTGATCGAGGAGCACGGCCGCGCCGCCTACGCCGCCATCGACGAGCGCGCCGTCGAGGCCCTGCAGGCGGCCGGCAACGACCCGGGGTCGCTCGAGGCGGTCACCCGCCGCTTCCCGAACAGCCTCGCCTCCGAACGCGCCGGCATGCGCCTGCTCGACCGCGCCGTCGAGGAAGGCGACCTCGGCGTCGCCTGCGCGGTGCTGGCGCGAGCGGTGCGCACCGAGCAGCTGGCGCCGGGGATCCTGCGGCGGGTGCAGGTCGCGGCGATCAACCGCGGCAACCGGCCGCTGGCCGCCTCGATGGCGGACCTGCTGGACGCGCATCCCGACGCGCCGTCGGACTGGCAGGACGACGCCGGCAAGTCGTTCGCGCAGGCCGGTCGCGACGCGCTGACGGCGATGACCGCGATGCCCGCGCCGCCGGCGACGCAGGTGCCCGCGCGCGAGGTCGCCAAGATCAAGCCGCGCACCCGCCAGGAGTACGTGCGCATGCTGCCGACCCGCACCGGCCGCGGCTTCACGCGCCCCGAGGACGCACCGATCTACGTGGTCGCCGGCAGCGACCTGGTCGCGTTCGACCTGCAGGGAGGCCGCTCGGTCGAGCTGTTCAGCGAGTCGGTCGAGTTCCTCGAACACTGCATCGTCTGCGGCACGACCCTGGTCGTGCCCGACATGGAGCGCCTGTTCGCGGTCGACTACCGCAGCGGCGAGCTGCGCTGGGAACTCGAGTTCGAGCAACCGCGGCTGATCGAGAGCCTCGGGATCACCAACGGCGTGCTGCACATCTCGGCGCAGCCGGCGATCCCCGACGGCAACAGCGAACTGATCGGCGTCGAACCGCTGACCGGCACGCGGCTGTTCCAGCGCTCGCTCGACGACCGGCGCCTGAAGCCGAAGCCGACGTCCGACCAGCTGCTGCTGATGGCGGTGCAGGACGGCGCCGCGTTCGTCGAGCGCATCGACCCGATCACCGGCCGCGCGCTGTCGCGCATCGACTGCAAGCAGGCGCTCGGTCCCGACCGCCTGCAGCTGCGCCCCGACAGCCTCGCGACGCGCCTCTACCCGCAGGGCATCAGCGGCGACGCGCGCCACCTGTACCTGCCGGTCGACGGCCGCAGCCAGGAGAACACCCGGCCGCAGCTGTTCGCGCTGACCGACGACGGCGAGGTCTCCTGGCGCTGGCAGGGAACCGAGGGCATGCACCTGCTGATGGCGCAGCGCCGCGGCGAGCGCTTCGTGGTCGCCGAAGCGAGCGACCAGCGCAGCTGCCGCATGGTGCTGCTCGACGCCAACAGCGGCCAGGAGCTGCGCGCGGTCGACATCGGCCACGACGCCGCGATCCTCAACTGGGAGCGGTCGTGGCTCGACAACCCGGCGCCGCCGATCGTCGCCATCGGCTCCGAGATCGACCGCCAGGAACACCAGCGGCAGCTGATCTGCTTCGCCGTCGAGGACGGACCGTCGTTCGCCGTGCCGCTGCGCCCCAGCGACGGCGACGTCGAACGCATGCCGCTGTTCGGCGACGGCTTCGTCACCTTCGGGGTGCGGGCGCGCAGCGCCGGCCAGCCGTTCCGCATCTACGCGATCGACCTCGAGAGCCGCCGCGGCGCGTTCGCCGGCAACACCAAGGACCGCGCCGTGCCGAGCCCGGGCTCCCCCCATGGGATGACCGGCGTCGGACCGTACACTGTGCTTTCGACCACGCAGGGCCTGATTCTGCTGGGCGAGGCACCGGACCAGAACCGATGAGAACCAGATGACGCGCTTGCACATGATCCCGTTCGCGCTGCTCGCGACGCTCGCCTGCACCGGCGCGGCGATGGCGCAGGAGACGCTGCGCCGCGGCGCCAGCAACGAGCAGCTCATCGACGACGAACTCCGGCGAGCCGTGGCCCGCGGCCACGAGTGGCTGGCGGCGCACCAGCACCGCGACGGCTACTGGTCGGAGCTGGTCGGCTACAAGCTCAACACCAACTACGAGACGCTCGACGAACGGCCGCTGCCGCACGTCGGCGTGACCTCGCTGGCGTTGATGAGCTTCCTCGCCGGCGGCCACCTGCCCGGCCGCGGCAAGTACGGCAAGGTGCTCAGCAACGGCCTCGACTTCGTGCTGCGCAGCGCCCAGGACGACGGCCAGATCATGTCCAACGGCACGCGCATGTACAGCCACGCATTCGCGACGCTGTTCCTCGCCGAGGTCTACGGCATGGTCGAGCGCGACGACGTCAAGCGCGTGCTGCAGCGCTCAGTCGACCTGATCGTCGACTCGCAGAACGCCGAGGGCGGCTGGCGCTACCGGCCGTTCGCGCGCGAGTCGGACATGTCGATCACGGTCTGCCAGGTGCTGGCGCTGCGCTCGGCGCGCAACGTCGGCATCCACGTGCCGATCAACACGATCAAGAACGCGCAGAGCTACGTCTACCGCAGCGCCGTGCGCAGCAACGACCGCAGCTACCGCTACCGCGGCCACGGCGGCTATGGCGACCAGGGCGGCAGCTTCCGCTACCAGAACCGCGAGCACACCCGCGCGACCTTCCCGCTGACCGCGGCCGGCGTGACCACGCTCTACGCCGCCGGCGAGTACGACAGCCCGATCATCCGCGACGCGCTCGACTACATGGACCGCCAGGTCAACGGCTTCAGCCGCGACTGGCGCGGCCACTACTTCTTCTTCTACGGCCACTACTACGCCGTCCAGGCCTACTACATCACCGGCGACCCGAAGTGGCAGCGCTACTTCCGCACCATCAAGCGCATGCTGCTCGACAGCCAGCAGGGCAACGGCCGCTGGCGCTGCCAGGTCGGCCCCGGTGACGCGTTCGGCACCGCCGTCGCGACCCTGATCCTGCAGATCCCGCTGCAGTACCTCCCGATCTTCCAACGCTGATGCCGACTCCCGCAGGTAACGACCCCGTCACCGCACAACTGCGCCCGCTGCTGGCCCGCCAGCTCGGCAAGCTGCGCAGTCGCTACCTGCTGTATGGCCTCGCCAAGGCGCTGCTGTGGACCACGGCGCTGGTGGTGCTGTTCTTCGTGCTCGACCGCTGGCTGCGGCTGCCGACGCCGATCCGCCTGCTGCACACCGCCGCGACCGTCGCCGCGTGCGGCTACGCGATCGTGCACTTCGTGCGCTACCCGATGAGCCGGCGCTTCACCGACTTCGACCTGGCGATGTGGATGGAGAACACCTACCCGGACCTGCACCAGCGGCTGGTCAGCGCCGTGCAGCTGCACCAGGCCTCGGCCGACGCCGCCGGCAACGGCGAACTGCGCAACCAGTCGCGCGCGATGATCGACCGGCTCTGGCAGGAGACCGCCGAACGCACCCGCGAGCTGCGCCTCGACGCGCTGTTCGACAACCGCGCCCTCAACCGCGTGCTCGGCGGCGCCGCACTGCTGTCGCTGACGCTCGGCATCGGCGCGCTGCTGTCGCCCGAGACCGCCCGCACGTTCGTGCTGCGCCACCTCGGCGTGCAGGTCGACTACCCGCGCGACACCACGCTGATCGTCGAGCTGCCGCCAGCCGGTCCCGACCTGCAGCGCACCGACCGCGCCGGCGAGACCGAGCTGGTGCTGCCCGCCGGCGCCGACCTGCACGTCAGCGTGCTGGCCGAAGGCGTGGTGCCGAAGGAGGCGTTCCTCGACCTGCGCACGCTGCGCGACGACGGCGCGACCGGCTCGACCCGCAGCGTGCCGCTGACGCCGCGGCCCGGCGACCGCTTCCGCCACGTGTTCCGCCGGCTGTCCGGCGCGTTCGAGTTCCGCGCGCGCGGCGGCGACGACGACCAGGGCGACCGGCTGGTGATCGTTCGCACCGTGCGGCCGGCCCAGGTCGCGACGCTGACCGCGTCGATCGAACCGCCGGCCTACACCGGCGTCGACCGCATCGAACAGCAGGGCGGCGCCATCGAGGCGCTGGTCGGCAGCGCCGTGCAGCTGACCGTGCAGGTCACCGCGCCGGTGCGCGAGGCCCAGCTGGTGTTCCTCGAGAACGGCCGCAAGGTGCCGCTCGAGGCCGTGCAGCTGCAGGACGACGGCGGCGCGTCGACCGGCTTCCGCGGCGCGTTCGTGCTGCAGGCCAGTGACCGCTACCAGATCGAGCTGGTCGCCGACAACGGCCTGCGCAACCCCAACCCCGGCACCTACCCGATCTCGGCGCTGCAGGACTATGCGCCGGTCGGCCGCTGGCTGCTGCCCGAGGACGACACGCTGGCGCTGCTGCCGACCGGCCTGCTGTGCCTGCGCGTCGACGCGCGCGACGACTTCGGCCTGACCGCGGTCGACCTGAGCATCGAACGCGCCGGCGACGTCGTGCTGACCCGCCCGCTGCTCGAAGGGGTCGCGCCCGAGGGCCAGCCAGCCGAACCGGTCAAGCGGATCTTCCCGACCCAGCTGTTCGAGGTGCGCGACCTGCTCGGCGACTCCCAGACCGGCGAGGGCCTGTTCGCGCGGCTGGAGCTGCGCGACAACAAGGACCCCGCACCCGGCACCGCCGAACTGCCGCGCCGGATCGTGCAGATCGTCGACCCCCAACAGCTGGCCGGCCTGATCGCCAAGAGCTTCCGCCGCCTGCGCGAGACCGTCGAGCAGGCCGACGCGATCCAGCAGGACCGCAAGGAGCGGCTCGCCGAGCTGATCGGCCGCCAGCAGGAGGGCGCCAACGCCGCCGGCCCCGGCGAGGTCGCGCAGATCCTGACCGGCGTCGAGGTCGGCCAGGGCCGCATCCAGAGCTCGATCCAGCGGGTCCACCTGGGCCTGATGCGGGCGTTCGACCTGCACCTGTGGAACCGCCTCGAGACCAGCCAGCACGCCGCCACCGTCGTGGAACTGTTCCGCGAACATGCGGCGAAGCTGACCGAACCCATGGCAGTCGACCCGGCCTTCTACCGCGACCTGATCGCCCGACGTAAGGCGGGGACGCTCGGTGCGATGGAGACCACGCTCGACCCGATCCTGACCATGATCGACCTGACCGACCAGCTGGCGATCGACGACGCCCCCGAGGTGGCGCGGCTGCTGGCGAAGGCGCAGGTCGCCCGTGGGGACGGCGACCGCATGCCGTTGCTGGCCGAGGTGCAGCAGCGTCAACAGCACATCGAAGAGGTCCTCAAGCAGCTGCTGCTGCGGCTCGAGGAATGGAACGACTACCAGGACCTGGTGCAGGAGGTGCGGGCGCTGCGCGACCGCCAGCGCGACCTCCAGAACCGGACCGAAGAAGCGCGAGGCAAGTGATGGCCATCCGACCTGCGAAGACCGCGTCCTCCCCGTTGATCCTGTGCTCGCTGCTCGGCGCCCTGCTGGTGCCGACCGCGACGGCGACCGCCCAGGAGCTCGACAAGGCGACCATCGAACGGCTGCGCCGCGACCAGGACGAGATCCTGCGCAAGGCCGAGCGCCTGCAGAAGCTGATGACCCGGCTGAAGGTCCGCTACGAGCGCGAGGGCAAGCAGGAGCAGGTCGACTACCTGACCGAGGGCCTCGCCCACCTCGATCGCTCCGGCATCCTGCGCGACGTCGCCAGCATCCGCGAGAACATCGAGTCGACCGCGTTCACCGAGGCGCTGCGCAAGCAGAGCGAGGTCGTCGACGACCTCGAGCGGCTACTCAACATCCTGCTGGCGCGCAAGTCGATCGAGTCGCTCGACGAGCAGATCCAGCAGGTGCAGAAGCAGGCCGCGACCGCCTCGCAGCTCGAGCAGCGACAGCGTGAGCTGATCGAGCAGGCCCAGCGCACGATGCAGCGCGAGCTGTCCCCGGCCGAGCAGGAGCTCGCCGACACCATCCAGAAGATGCGCGACGCCGAGCAGCGCGAGGCCGACCGCAACGCGCAGCAGGCCGGCACCCGGCGGCCGTTCCTCGAGAGCGCGCTGCAGCGCGTGCAGCAGCTGCTGCGCGCCCAGAGCCAGCTCGAGAGCGGTCTGGAGGACGAAGCCTCGGGCCGCACGCCGGACGCCAAGAGCCAGCAGTTCGACCTCGGCGACCTCAGCGAGAAGGTGCGCGAACTGCAGCGCGAACTGAAGGACCAGCGCCAGCAGCAGCAGCTCGGCGAGGCCGGCAAGGAGCTGCAGCAGGCCGCCGACCAGAACGACGCGCAGGCGCTGCAGCAGGCCCGCGACCGCATCCAGCGCCTGCTCGAGAGCCCGCCGAAGAAGCCCGGCACCGTCGCCGGGGACTTCAAGGCGCGCGACGAGGAGTGGGCCAAGGTGCGCCAGGAGGCGCAGGCCGCACCCGAGCCCGACACCGAAGCCGGCCGCGAGGCGCTCGATGAGGTCGGCCAGCGCGCCGAACAGCTCGCCGAACAGCGCAACGGCGAAGCCCAACAGGCAAACAGCAAGCAGTCGCAGCGGCTCGCCGAGGGCGCCAAGGAGCTGGCCGATCGCATGCAGGCTTCGCAGCCGCAGGAAGGCCAGCCGCAGGAAGGCCAGGCACCGGAGGGCCAGCAGCAGTCCAACCAGCAGCAGTCCAACCAGCAGCAGTCCAACCAGCAGCAGGGCAACCAGCAGCAGGGCAACCAGCGGCAGGGCGAGCCGAAGCCCGGCGAGCAGCAGCCCGGCGAACAGCAGGGCAAGACCTCGGCCGACGCCGTCGCCGACGCCGCCCGCAAGCTCGCCGAGGCGCAGCAGGCGCTCGACAAGGGCGAGACCGACCAGGCCAACGAGAAGGTCGACCAGGCGCTGAGCGCGCTCGACCAGGCCCGTTCGCGCCACCGCAGGGAGAACCCCGACGCGGCCCGCAACGCCGACCAGATGGCCGCCGAAGCGCGCGCCGCCGCGCAGGAGCTGGCCAACGCCCCCACCCAGGAACAGGCCGAACAGACCGCCCAGCAGGAGCTCAAGCAGGCGGCCGACGCGCTGCGCCAGGTCGGCGACCAGGTCGAGAAGGCCCGCGACGAGGGCCAGCGTCCGGACGCCCAGCAGTCCGCGCAGCAGTCACGCCAGTCGCTCGAGGCGGCGCGCGACGCGCTGAAGCAGGCGCTCGATCAGGCCGCCCAGAACAACCAGGCCGAGCTGCAGGCCGCCCAGGAGCGCCAGCAACAGCTCGCGCAGCAGGCCCAGCAGGCGCAGCAGCAGCTCGACCAGGCCGCCCAGAACGGCGACATCAACGAGCAGCAGCAGCAGGCCGCCAAGCAGGCGATGCAGCAGGCCCAGCAGAGCATGCAGCGCGCCCAGCAGCAGCTGCAGCAGGGCCAGCAGGCCTCGGCCTCGCAGCAGCAGCAACAGGCCGCCGAGCAGATGCAGCAGGCGATGGACGCGCTGCAGGAGAACCGCGAACTCGACCAGCAGCAGAAGGACCAGCTCGCCCAGCAGGCGCAGCAGCAGGAGCAGCTGACCGAGGACATCATCCGGCTCGCCAAGGAACTCGAGAAGCGCGAGAACGACGCCGCCAAGCGCGCCGTCGAGGAGGCCGCCGACGCGTCGAAGAAGGCGCAGCAGGCGATGGAGGAAGGCGACGCCGAAGAGGTCGAGCAGCAGCAGGAGAAGGCCCGCGAGAAGCTCGAGGAGGCCATCGACGAGCTCGAGGAGGAGCAGGACCGCTACATGGACCTGCGCCAGGAGGAGCTGCTGTTCCGGATGAAGGACGAGCTGACCGCGTTCCTCGAGAAGCAGCGGCCGATCACCGAGCTGACCAAGCAGTTCCAGGAGTCGACCAAGGGCGGCCGCCTGTCCCGTTCGCAGCGTCGCAAGGTCAACGGCCTCGGCGAGGAGGAGCAGGCGCTCGCCGGCAAGATCGAGTTCCTGGTCCAGGCGCTGAGTGAGGAGGGCAACCTCGTCTACCAGTCGGTGCTGAACGCCAACCTCGAGGACCTGCAGGAGATCGCGCGCCGGCTCGCCGGCCGCGCGCCGGACGTCGGCTCGTTCACGACGCTGCTGCAGGACGACGTCGAACGGCGGTCGCAGCAGCTGCTCGAGGCCCTCGAGCGCGAACAGAAGCGTCGCGAGAAGGAGCGCCAGGAGCAGCAGCAACAGCAGCAGCAGGACCAGCAGCAGCCGCAGAACAAGTTCAACCAGCAGCGTGAGAAGCTGGTGTCGCTGATCGCGGAGCTCGAGATGCTCAAGCAGCTCGGCGTCGACACGCGCGAAGCGACCGACAACCTGAAGACGCTGATCGAGATCCGCGGCGATGACAACATCAGCGAGGCCGAGGTGGCGATGATCCAGCGCCTCGCCCACCGTCACAACGAGATCACCAAGCTGTTCCAGCAGATCAAGGCGGGTGTCGAGGAGGCGCTCGACGCGATGGCCGGCGAACAAGGCGAAGAGGAAGGCTCCGGCCGCTAGGAGGACCGACGATGACGACGCAGAAGCACATCCTGTTCTGGGCGCTGGCCCTGACCCTGCCGTTCTCGACGCTGTCCGCGCAGTTCGGCGGCGGCGACCCCAGCAAGGAGATCAAGGAGATCGCCGAGGCGGTCGACAAGCAGCTCAAGGAGATCGACCGCCTGCTGCTCGAATCGGGCAAGCAGGGCCAGGCCCGCAAGGCTCCCAAGCAGATGCTCGAGGAGGCCAGCGAGACCAGCAAGATCGCCGAGGACGGCATCGACAAGCTGATCGAGAAGCTCAACGAGATGAGCCAGCAGAGTTCGAGCAGTTCGAGCTCGAGCCAGCAGCAGCAACAGCAGCAACAAGACCAGCAGCAGCAACGACAGCAGCAGCAGGGCCAGCAGCAGAACCGCCGCGAGAACCAGACGCCCGACTTCGTGCAGCAGCCGCAGCAAGGTGAGCAGCAGGGTCAGGAGCAGCAGCAGGGCCAGCAGCAGCAGCCGGGACAGAACCAGCCGCAGCAGGGCCAGCAACAGCCACAGGACGGCCAGCAGCCGCGGGGTGGCCAGGAGCAGCGCTCACCGGGCGAGAACCGGCCGGGCAATGCGCCGCCCGAGGATCCGACCGGCGAAGGCAACCGCGGCACGGGTGCCAACGAGTGGGGTGGGCTGCAGCCCTACCTGAACTTCTTGAAGAACCGTGGGGCGAGCCCGAAGGTGCCGGAGAAGTACCGGAAGTACTACGAGGCCTACCTGAAGAACAAGGCGAAGGGCGACAAGAAGTAGCCGCGGGTCGCCGGTGGCAGGCAACCGGCGGCAGCTGGCCATCGCAAGGGGCCGATGGACGGACAAGCGATCACTTCGGACGCATCCGTGCCGACCGCGTAGCCGGATCGTCCTGCACCGTCTGCGGTCGCTCCGATGAGCGACAGATCCGCGCGGGAACGGCCCGCGAGAATGAGGGGTCTAGGCGATCACGTAGAGCTGCTCTCGCACGGACGGCTCCTGCAAGGCCAGGATGATCTGCATGAGGTCCGATGGCCGCAGGCTGTCGGAGCCAAGGCGCACGGCGAGGGCCCCGACGTCGGCAGACCGCCACTTCAGCAGCTCATCGGTCAAAGTTGCGGGAGAGATGTCGCCGCGCGGATAGACGATCGACTCGAGCGCCAAGAAGACGAAGTAGTCCGTGTCTGGCGACATGACCAAGTCGATCAGCTGTTCGCGCTCCGCCTTGGTCCATTCGCCTCCGTCCAGCGCGCCAACCAGGCGGTTCGCTTCGCCCTGCACAAGCGCCGTATTCCATCGCGCTGCGGACTCGACTTGCTCGCCTAGGTTGGCCAACCACGCAACCGCGGAGAGATTCTGGCCGTAACGACGATTGAGCGCCTTCGCCAAGCCCTGTTCGGCGACGCTCAGCAGGATACCGGCAGGCTGCGGCAGCCGGCGCAGCTTCGTCATCAGGATGGGAGTGAGAACCGTGCCGTAGACGCGGCACTCGATGGCTGTCGGCAGCCGGCGCAAGCTGCGGCTTTGCTGCGGACTCACGAACGGTCGCTTGTCATCCAACAGCGTGGCCCAGGACAGCGAAAGCACGAACGCAAGGAACGCGAGCGCGCCGAGGATAGAGAGTGCCTTCATTGGTGGGCGGGGCTTCGAGTCGCGGGGCCTAGCGCATGCGGCTGCTCAACGAACAGCAACGGATCGCGGGATTCGAGTGCGGTGGCGCTCGGCAGCTGGTGATACGAAGCCGAGCTGCCCGCGGCGAGCTACCGCGGCAAGCCTCTTTGCGGGTGCGCGCCGATCCACTTCGGGACTTGCCGAAAGGTCAGAGTCTACAGCGGCTTCCCGGCCGCGGCGGGTCGGGCCGAGGAACTGAGATCGGCTCGGTGCGTGCATCAGGCAATCCCAGGATGGCGATGACCGGAGGGACGCGCCACCAGAATCACCCGCGCGCTCCTCGCCATCGCGACGCCGCGGCTGCTGCCAGCCCCAGCCCCTCGCCCGCAGAGGGCACGAATCCGCCGAGCGCCCCCGCCACCTGATCGCGAGGCTGGTAGAGCAGCACGTCGGCACCGACGTTCCCCACCATCATCGCCAGGCTGCTGTAGTGCTCGGGGAGCTTGGACAAGAACTCGGCCGCATCCTTCGCGCCCGGAATCCACGAGATCCCGGCCATGCTTCCGATCGACGCGACGCGCTGCCACACGCCAGCCGGTAGCGCACCACCGATCACCAGCTTGGCAATCTCGGCACAGCCGAGCACGACGCACTCGGGCCAGGTCAGAGCTCGCCGCCCCATGCCGTCGGGCTTGATGTCGAACCGGAACTGCTCGTCCCAATGAACCCAGTTGCGGATCACGCGGATACTGGGAATCGGCAGCCACGATCGATGGTCCCACCAGCTCGTCCACAACGCGGTGGGCACCATGTTCTCGTAGTAGAGGATGTCCGCGAGGTCCCGCAACCACGGTCGAGCGACCCAGCCCAACAGGAAGTTGACGATCGTGCGCGGCAGTGACAGACCCGGCAAGCCTCCGTAGATCGGCACAACGTGGTAGCCGACCACCATGCCACTCTGCAGGGCCGCCTGGATCGAGACTTCCACGGTATGCAGGTGCGAGAGTGCGGAAGGGTTGTTGCCCCGATTGGTGAATGGAACCAGATTGCTCCACACTGCGGGCCCACCGAACTTGTCGCGCAGCAGGTGCAAGCGGACGTAGAATGCACCACCCGTGCGTGTCTTCTTCCTCTTGAGCGCCGCCCACGCGGGGTTCGTGATTGCACCCGGAGCCGCACCACCCGGAATCGGATAGCCCCTCAGGACCGCCTGCATTCCAGTGGCGAAGCCACCATGGCTGAGTGCCGGGGAGGCATGCAGGATCCTCGCGTGCAGGCCGGCCGGCACCTCGCCCATTGCCCATGATGCGGCCGAGACTAGCCCCGTCCCCGCCCCGGCGACCGCGTCGGTCACGACGTTGCCGACCAACGGGATGCGTTGGCGCTGGGCGACGGCGACCGGCGGCGCAGCCTCCTGCCGTTGCGCTGCCGGTTGCCGGGCGCGCGATCCCAGATGCGCGGCACGAGTTCCGTAGACGTCCGCCTCCCGTTCGAGGCGCGGGTCGTCGTTGATCGGCGTGCCGCCGACGGAGGACGTTCGGGGAACCCGGCCCTGCAGCTGCTGCACGACGTGCCAGCCCTCGTGCGGCAGGTGGCTCTCCGCGCCCGGGGCCAGATGGATGCGATTGCCCTGAGCCACGGCTGACGCCTGGAGGCTGGATGGCAAGGTCGAGTTGCGATGCACACGGACGTGGCCGAGGTCCAGCCCCGAGAGCTCCTCGAGGCCTTGTCGCAAGCCTCGCCCCAGGCCAGTTGCATCAAGGACCGAGGTTTCGTCGGGATCCTTCGGATGTGCCGGAACGCGCATCAGGCTGGCAACCGCAGGAGTCCCGTCGGCGTCCGCCGATCGCGATACGTTCGCACGGGCGACGGAGTCCTGCCGGGTCCCCCTCCGCCTGCTGCCGGTTTCTGTTCTCGGTTCCGAGCGACGCATGGATCGTTGTTGCGAGTCTAGCCGATTCACCTGTCGTGCCTGCATGCAACCCTGTTGCAGCCTCGCGACAGCACGGCGGCCTCGGATCCTCCTGGCGCGACACGCGTCGGGACTTCGTAGGCACACTGCATGCACAGCTCAGGTAGACCGGACCGGCTTCCAGATGGACGATTCGTCGCGAAATGGAGAACTCCGCAGACCGGCTGGTTGCGACCCATACGCATACCGCCATGCCAGCCTCGCTCGGGTTGCTCGACCACAGCTACCAACCGCCGCGTAAGGCACAACGACAGGATCCACGACATGTCTGAGGAAAAGAAGGCCGACAAGCACCACCCGACCCCGCTGCCGGCGAAGCCCAAGTTCGAGGTCGCGGAAAACACGATCGCGGTCCAACTCAAGGACCTCGGTGCCAAGATGATCGACGGGAGCGGGAGCGGGGACATTGACCCCGCGACGACGATCGCCGGCGCGGTCGACAAGACCCTGGCGACGCTCGCCAACGAACCTCCGGCGATCCCGAACGACCTGCAGGAGGCGATCGACAAGCCTGCCAACAGGCCGCTGCTGCGCCCGTCCCAGTTGACCCTCGCGACGGCACTTGCCACGGCCAAGAGCAAGTCGGAGCAAGATCAGGCGGCGGCGCAGTTTGCTCTGCACACCGCGCAGGGCGCCTGGACCCACGCGCTGACGCTGTACACGACCCAGCGGAAGGCCGCACTGGATACGTTCCAACGCGCCTACGACCAGGCGTGGGACGAGTATCTCGAGAAGCTCGCCGACCGAGTCGCTCCCAGCGTCGAGATCCATGCGCACTACACGATGGGCGTGGCCATCGGCACAGCCGCCGATACGTTCTTCACCGCGGAAGCGGGTCTGATCACCAATCTGGGGACGGCGTTCGGCACCCTGGCCACCGCCTACGCGACCTGCGCCAACGCGGCAGTAAAGGCTGCCACGACCTCGAACGACACACAGATGGCGGCGCAGCTGACCTACTGGGCAGCGGTCGTCAAGGTGTTGACCTCGTAGCGGGACGTCCGCGTGCCGGTGCTGCGGCGCCGGCATCCCGGTCACGCCACGTCGGCAGCAGAAAGCCGACGTATGTTGCCGCTCCCCGGACCGGATGCGGACCAGCACCAAGGACCAGACCTCACTGTTTCGGTGACCTGGCGGGACCGAGGGCGACCGCCTCGATGCAATCTGGCTCGCGGCCTCTGCGCCACGGGCCCGCACCGCTACGGACGGAACTCGCGACTTCCGGACGCGACGAACGGATGGCGCGAGTGGAGCCGCATCCAATGCGAGCGCAGTCCGAGCGTGATGGCACCGTCACCCAGACTCGGGCACCGGTCGCGCGCTGCCTCCGGCGCCTCTCGAGGCCGCCGCAGACCTCAGCGCAAGGACCGGACTACCGCCGTGTTCCCAACGATCGCGGAATCGGCGGTCCCGAAGACGGCGCGGCTGGTTCGCATCGTGAAGCTGCCGAAGGACCACTGAAACCGTCGCCACTCGGCTGAGGCCCCCTCGTGCAGCTACGTGTGCCTCTCTTGACTCGGGATCGGAATGATCGCGGAAGCGGCATCCGGAGGCTCCTCGGGAGCGAGTGTGGCCGCCAAGCGGCGTCGGCACGGCCGACCCGCACCGACGAAGCCGATCCATCCCGTCTACCATGCCGAACCCGATCCCACGCACGCACCCCGCGGCCGGCGTGCTCGTCCTGCTTCTCCTTGCCGCGCGCGCTACGCCGCTTGCCGACCCGTCGCCGACGGCCCGACTGCTGCCGGCAGACCCTCCGGCCGTAGCCGTTCCAGCAACTCCGGCGAGTTCGTTCTTCTGGTTCGAGGTCAGGCAGAATCGGGACGATCCCCAATCGCTGACCATACGCATCCCGGTCTTCCGGTTTGCCTCGTCCTCTGCCCGTGCTGCAGCGGACCCCGTGCTGGTCATGCTTGGCGGGCCCGGCGTTGCGACGACGAGCATGACTCCCGTGTTGATCCTCGTTGGCACATACGACCCGCTAACGCCCCCGGCCTGGGCCGACCACCTGGCCGCCGGGCTGGAGCATGCCACCGTCGTCCGCTTCGAGACCTGGGGACACAGCCCGTTGTTCCACTGGGATCGCCCAACCGGAATGGCGCTGGCCGATGCGTTCCTCAGGCATCCTGCGGCGCCGCTGCCAGCCGATCATGTCAGAGCGGCTTCCGCCCGATCTTGATCACGGGATCGAGGCCATACGCGGACGACAGCCCAGCCGAACGGGGCTCGGCCATCCGGCGCACGGTTGCCACACCCCAACCTGCACGATGCCGCTGCCACTGCTCACGGGTCGCGGTCATGCACGATCCCATCGCCAAGCCGCGTTGCGGCTCGCCGCAGGCTCGAGCAACCCCGTGACCCGCCCACTGCAGGTCCAGCCGGCTGCGTGAGAGCCTTGAGCGGACATTGGCCACGCCCGAATGCGCCGGTCGCCAACCGGTTGGCCGTCCCCGCGAGCGTCAGGGGTCCATCGACTCGATGTGCCCGGCGGTCGTTCCGTATCCCGACGCCAGCGGTCCCGGTGCCGGACGACGGCGGATCGCTTCGACGCCCTTCTGCACGGCCGCCAGCTGCGCTTGAAGCCCGTGCATCCTGTGGAGAGCAAGCGCCTGAAGCAGCAGCAGCAAGCCCACCGCACCGCCACCGACGACCATGATCCACCAGATACGCGATGCCACGTCCGCCGAAGCCGGCGTCGCCGAGCCGGACGACTCGTCCGGCTTCTCGCCACCCTGACCTTCCTCATCGGATTCGCTCGCATCGCCCACCCCGCCTTGCTGCGAGGGGGCGTCCCCTTCCTGACTCGCCGCAATCGACGGGGAAGCGGCCTGGCAGGCCCCGAAGCCGGCCATCAGCAGCAGGCCCAAGCCGAGTGCGGCGAACACGTGTATGGCACGGCGTGGCGACGAACGTCCGGCCGGCGCGAGCCGGGTGTAGAACGGCGGCCCTTCCTCGAGGCATGGTGGGGCCATCGCGTCGGCGTCGCCTTGCCATCCGTCGCCCCAGGAACCGCCGCCATCATCCAGAAGGGCGTCCTGTGACACGTCGTCCACCGACCAGTTAGCCACCGATCTCCACCGATGGCATGCCGACGACGATGGTGCCACCATGTGCACACGTGTCACCGACACGCGCCGCAGGCCGCCCCATGATCAGGACGGTTGCCGAGCCCTTGACGATCGAGTCAGGCGGGCCAACACAGGTCGCCATGTCCTCCGCCAGCGCCGCCGGCAGTCCGCCGATCAACACGGTTTCTGCACCGGGACCGACGATCGGTCCCCCGACGTGCGGGATCGGCGGCACGCCGGGAGTTACTTGCGGACAGACATGCATATCGGTGAGTCTCGCAGCTGGTGGCACGATAGGGATCTCCTTCGAAGGCCACGAGAGCGTCCCACGCCACACCGGCCGCCGATACCGACAGACCTCCTACGATCCGACAACACGCCCCATCACAGCGGCCGTGCATCGACTACATCGCTGGCAATTCCGAGACGATCTCGATGTCGAGCATCCCGACCCATGGCAGGCACACCATGCCCAGTGGCAACTCCGATTGCTCCAACAGCATGTCCAGGCTGCCGCGCAGGAGCCTGCATTCGAACTGCTCGTCCGCTACCCTTCGCACGACCCCCTCGCGCAGTACGAACATCGTGCGCATGGTGTCGCGACCGTGGGTTGCCATGCCGGGAATCCCGTGCGCGAGGCTGTCGAGCATCCGGCCGCCCGCGGTCTCGCAGAAGTCCGCGTCCCGGGCCACCGGTGCCAGCGGGACGGGATCCATGCCGCCGGTTGCCAGCAGCAACAACAAGGCGTCCCCGAGCCAGGACTCCGGTTGTTCACGGTTGCAAGTCGTAGCCAACATCCAGGCTCGATGTGCCCACCAGGCCGCCCGATCGGCCTCGCAGCCGAAGTGCTCGAGGATCTCTCGATCGACGAACCCCAGGAACGGGTGCAACAACATCAGGCCGGCGGCACGAGTCGGGACCCAGTCGCTCCCGCCCGCGTGCCCGCGGGCTGTCGCGCCCAACACGTGTGGCCCGGCCGGATCGGTCGAGGTCGTCCCGAACGGGGAGGCGCGTCCGAGCAGCAACGCATCCAGCTCGTCGTCCGTCGGTTCCAAGCCGGCAGCGCCCTCCGCCGCCTCTGCCTGCAACGCTTCGATCGCATGTTGACGCGACGCCGTCGACGACAGCGCCGCTGCCGGTAGCTGCCACGCAAGGGTCGCCGCAACGACCATGCGCGCGCCACCGCGCAGCTCACCGCACGCGCGGCGTCGCGCATCGCGGTCGTGCGACAGCAGCTCGCACATCGCATCGACGACCAGTTCGTTGCCGGCGGTGGCCATGACGTCGAACCACGAAGCACCACCGCGGCGCCAGTCGGCGACGAGTTGCTCGGCCGTGGTCGCGGCCGCGATGGCCTGTCCCAGCTCGTCCTCGTTCGTTGGCGCGGGCGTGGCATCGGAACCACCGCGTACGCCGCGTCGCCTGCGACGCAGCCACCGTTGCAACTCCCGCAGGGATGCGCTGCGGACCTCGCGATGGGCAGGTGGGCGAGCTTCGTCCGTCTCCCGAGCGTCCGCGAGTGCCTCCAAGGACCTGCCTGCCGCCAACCAGTCGACGATGGACTTCCGGTCGGCCTCGGAAGTCCGCGCCCAGGCCGCGGGAAGGACCTCGCCGTTCTCCGCCAGCTGCTGGCACATCGACAGCGCCCCTGGCTCGTCGCCAGCGCGTGCCAGCCCCTGACGAAGTCCGACGATGCCGCACTCGACGGCACGCAGGCGAAGAACCGCATCAGCAGGATCCTGCCGACCTGCCGCCCACGCCCGTGCGCGTGCTCGCATGGCGGCCTGCACCTGCGTGGTCGAAGACTCGACGAGGCACCAGGCGAAATCGTCGGCCACCACCGGGTCGTACTCACCGTGAGACTCCGAGTCTCGGAGCGCAAGCGTGGCGCGAACCCGGCGCAGGTGGGGCGCATGGTCCGGTGCCGCCATCACCTCTGGCGCCAGGATTCCGGCCAGCACCATCAGCATCGCATCGCGACCTTCACCTGCGAGCGCGAAGATCTGGCTCCGGATGCGCTCGCTGCCCGCCGCGAGCAGAGCGTGGCAAAGGGCATCCAGCGCTCGCGCCGAATGCAGCCTGGCCACGGCGCGCACGAGATCGAGTTGCCCGCACGCCACGGCTCTCGCAAGTCGAGTGGCGAGGCGCTCCAGCCGGAGCCGCCCCGCATCCGGGCTGCCTTCCGATGCCGCCGATGGCTCGTTTGCGGGGACCGCCTCCTCGAACAAGACACGATGCCAGGCGAGGGCCTGCCACCCGTCAGCTTCGACGATCGCGCGGATCCGCTCCGCGTCCTCGGCCAACCGTGCACAGACCTCGTCGACCTCCGCGCGCGACCGCCCGGTTGCGAGTCGACGCAAGCCCCCGTCGGCGAACGTCGGCTGCGTTCGAACACGAGAACCGGCGGAGGGTCGAAGGCGCTGCGAGCCGGCTTCGATCGAAGCCGCCGCCCGCTCGTTCGAAGTGGCCTGCTCCGAAGCACCCGCGGCCAACCCACTCGACGAATCGCTGCGGACCGGGAGCGTCGGCGTCGGCGCATCGCCTTGCACCGAGTCGCCCCTGCGCGCCCGATGCGCACCGCCGCCATGCCTCGTACCTCGGCAGCCAGGACCCTCCGCGTCGTCGCCATCGCCTGCGGCCATGTCGGGGTCCTCGGTCCTCGGTGCGTCGGCATCACTTGCACCATCGGTCGGACGGTCACCTGCACTCGCACTCTGCGTGGATTCCGATCTGCCACGGGCAGCGTTCCTGGCCGTATCGACATCTCCAGCCGGGTCCGCATGCGACGGATCGTGGGCACCGCGTCCCTTCGGGTCGTCGCCGCCACCGTCGGCCACGTTCGGATTCCCGCTCCATGGCGTCGCAGCGTCGTCGTCACCATCGGTCGAGCGATCGCCTGCGCCGGCGTCACGCGCCGCTGCAGGCTCGCCACGAGCCGCGTTCCCGACCGTATCGACCTTACCGACCGGGTCCGCATCCGACGAATCGTGGGCGCCACCTCCTTTCGGGTCGTCGCCGCCACCGTCGGCCCCGTTCGGATTCCCGCTCCATGGCGTCGCAGCGTCGTCGTCACCATCGGTCGGACGATCACCTGCGACGGCGTCAGGCGCCGATTCGGGCTCGCCAGGAGCCGCGTTCCCGACCGTATCGACATTTCCGACCGGGTCCGCATGCGACGGATCGTGGGCGCCGCGTCCCCTCGGGTCGTCGCCGCCAGCGTCGGCCACGTTCGGATTCCCGTTCCATGGCGTCGCAGCGTCGTCGTCACCATCGGTCGGACGATCCCCTGCGACGGCGTCAGGCGCCGATTCGGAGCTGCGTCGAGCAGCCTTCTCGACCGGGCCGACATCTCCGACCGAGTCGATCGGCACGCGACCCGCACGCTGCGACGCGGCGGCCGCACGGCTGCGGATGCAGTCCGACACCTCCTTGGCCAACTGGACCCGGTCGACCGCCGGGAGAACGTGCGAGGCGCGGAGCCGCTCCCAAGTCGCGCGCCTGACCGCGAAGTCGCCCACCTGCTGGAGCGCATCCGGCTCGACGACCCCCTCGAGCACCAGCACCAGCGCATCGCGTTCGTCGGGAGACAGCGCCTGTAGCAGCAGACGCCGTCGGTCCGGATCCGTCGCCATGAGTTCGCGGCACACGACCGCCAGCCCCGCACCGCCTTCGACCAGGGTAAACGCCTGGAGCGACTCGGCCGAGCGACCAGCGGTTTCCGGCCAGAACGGCAGAGACGGCTTGGCCTCTCGGAACTCGCACCGGCCATGCCCAGACGCGGATCCGCGGCGCTGCACGAGTCGTTCGAGGTCCGCGATCGAAGTCGCGAGCCGCCGGCCAGGGGCGGCGCCCCAGAGGCGATCGAGCACGGCCAACGTATGCTCGCAGCTGGCCAACGCGCTACGCGCCGTGATGCCTTGGATCCAGGTCGCCACGCAGAGCTGCTGTGCCTGCGAGGCCGACGTGGCACCGGCCGACAACGACAACGCGTCCGTGGTGCAGGCTGCCGCCGCGATCGCGACGTCCAGGTCGAGCAGCCCGTCGCGCACGTCGCGCCACGATTCCGGCAGCGCGCCTCGGATACCGGATCCGTCGCGCACACGAAGGGGCTCGGGAGCATCGCCGACATCGCACGCGCGCGCGCCGTTGCCGAACGTGCTGCCCGGCGAACCGGACAGCAGCCCCTCGACGGTCTCGACCGACGGGACGGCACCGCGTCGAAACCACTGATAGCGACCGAACCAATCGAGTTCGTCTCGATGCAGCCACGTGCACTTTCGTCCGCCGGCTCCCCGGGCGCGCAGTTCTCGCGACAGGCGCACAGCCAGACTCGATGAGAACGAAAACGGCTCCGTGCAGCGCTGGACGCGCTCCGCGACACCCACTGCCGCCGCCACCGCAACGCGCTGGTCTGCGTCCAGATTCGACACGCTCGGCGGAGGTGGTGGCCACGCGCCGGTTGCCTGCCGCCAAGGTGGCTTGCCGGTCGAAACGGTCTGCTCGAACGGCCCTTCGTCCCCGTGCCGCAGGCCATCATCCGAACGGCCTGCCAGCAGCACCTCGATCTCGGAACGCGTCGGCCATGCATCCCCGCAGAGCCACCGCGCGACCAGGTCCCGTCCGACATGACCAGGCGTCTCGGATGCTCCGGTTGCCGGCTCGGACACCGCGACGTCGACCCGGGGCGCAAACGTCGCAGCCACGGCGCGCAGCATTGGCCGCTCGGCTGACGACGCGAGCAGTCCGCGATCCATCAGGGACCGGACCAGCAAGCGGGCGAGGACCGGCAGGAGCGTCACACCACGCGGCTCCGTGTCGCCGGGCGCGGTGCCACCAGCGCGGCCCCACCCGGCAGCAAGCACGTCGGCCAGCAGTGCCATGCCGACCGGGAGGCGTCCGGTTCCGGCCCACCACAGGGCGAAGCGATCTTCGCGCCGTAGCACCCAGGGCAACGGCGCGGCAACTGCCTCAGCGGATCCGTCCGAGACTGCGGATCGGGGCGCCTTCACGTCACCGCCACGGACCTCGGCATCGATCGCTGCAGACGGACTCCGCGAAATCGCATTCAGGATCGACGCGGCCCACAGCGCAGCGAGCGTTGCATCGTCGCTGGCCAGGTGGGCAGGATCGAGGGTCACGCACAGTTGCTCGATCTCGACGTCCGGCATGCCATCCGACGCAGAGTCGAGCAACCGGTCGAGCATGTCCGGCAACACGTTTCGGGCGATGTGCCCCAAACGCATGGCCGTGTCGTAAGACGCGACGTTCGCAGCGGCGCCTGCCCGGATGACCATGCGTCCGATGCCATCGCTCACGGCATGCTCTCGCCTTCCTGATCGCGCCGCCGCCCCCCGAGGAACCACCGCAGCACCCTGGTCGGCCACCGGAGGCGCGCGCTTCGGGAAGCCGGGCCGCGAGGACCGTTCGCGGCCTCCCCCGCACCCGGCTGCCGACGCTTCGCAACGGGGCGACGGACCCCTCGATAGGCCGGTGTCAGAAAGCTCACCACCCGCAGGTCGTCATCGACGACCATGGCCAGCCGCGCATCCAGAGCCACGGTCGTGCAGTGCTCCCAACCGACCACGTCCGGCAGCTGGTCGACCCGCACCGCTGGCGAGAGCTGGTCTTCTCGACCGCAATGTCGATACGCCGAGAGCAGAACCTGCCAGGCCTCACGCAGGGGTCTCCCCAGCAGGTTGCTCAGCGCAGCCAACCCCTGGCGCCTCGGGTCGACGACGGTGGTGTCGTCGTAGCTCTGATGCCAGTACGGCTCGTTGACCGGATCGATCAGGCTCGGGAGCGGACGTGCGCTGCGATCCGCGCCCACTCGACGCTCGCCGCTGTCGCGATCCACCGTCGGCAGCGCCGATGCCGGGGGATCGCATGCACCTCGCAGCGGATCCAGCGGCCAGAGTCCGGTCCACGGACACGGACGATCCCAACCCAGGTTCGGCAACCACGCTGCCGTGCCGCCGCGGTAGCCACGCAAGGAAACGAAGCGGACCGTCGGCTCCACGTGGCGCGCGTTCCAGCGCTCGAGTGCGCGCGCGATCCTCCGCAGCGCGACCGCCTTGATCAGCACGGGTCGATAGCCCTTCACCTGCTCCAGTTCGGTCGAGCCGATGGCGAATCGCCGCCTCCACCTGCTGTCCCACACCCACCCGTTCTCCGGATGCCGGAAGAGCCACCCGATCGCGACTCCGTCTCGCACCCGGCACTCGGGTCCCTGACAGTCCCGCGTGTGCAGCCGTTCGTACAGCAAGGCCCTGGCATACTGCCATCCCGAGTAGACGACATCGTTGAGCACCGCCCACGCCAGGACGTCGCGATCGGTCCACACCCCCTCGTCGACGCGTTGCTGCAGTGCGAGACCGGCAAGCAAACGATGCTTGTCGGCAGGCAGGTCGGTATCGAAGAGCCCGTCGCACAACAGGTTCCGGGTCCGCTCGAACGCGATCCGAAAGCCGCTGCCATCGGCGATGGCGCGACCGCTCGGCATCCGCAACGGAACTGCACGAAGCAGCGCCCCCGGTTCCGGCGGTGCCAGCCGCCCGCGAACGAACTGCAGCTCGACGCCATCACGCTTCCAGTCTCCGGCGCGACCGACGCAGTCTTCACCGACGCCACCCGGACGCACGATGTCCTTGTGAACGAGAACCGCCGTGACGTTCTCGTAGGGACAGCCGTCCACCGCCCGGACGTCGTCGTTCGACTCGTAGAGGCGCTCCTCGAACGCCTCTCCGACCAGCACGGTCCGCAGGGCCTCCCGAACCTGCAGGCGTCGCCCCAGTGCATCGATGGCCTCGCCAGGTTGCACGACACCGTGCGTACCATCCTCGGTAACCCCACCCTCGAGGCCGAACACGACGCCACAACCGATGTGCTGCCGCACATGCTCCATGGCTCGACCGAGGCCGTGCCCCGAAAGGGCGTTCAGTTCACGGTCGGTGACGACCTGACCCGCCCGGAACGTGGGCAGCCATGGCCCCATTTCATTCGTCATCCTGACACCTCTCGCATTGCCCGCCACGATCGTCCCGGTGGGCGACGCGGCGGACGTTCAGTTCGGAGCGAGGCCCGCTGGCTCGCTCCGACTCGTCCGGCAGACCCTCCTCGCTTGCTCGCAACATCCACTCGTCGACCGTGGTGATGCGATCACGACTCTCAGCCACCAGCCCGGCGACGGTCGGGCAGGTCGGAACCCGCAAGTCCCGAAACTCCGGCCAGAATGCGTCCGACACGAAGAACGTCTCGAGGATCAGATGGGCCGGGGCGTAGCGCTGGATCCAATGCTGCAGGGTGTGGACTCCCGGCCACTGTTCGAACGCGCCGATCTGCCGGACGAACAGCGTGACCCGATGTCTGCGCGCGCCATTGTCGGCCGTGGTCTCGTCACACGCGTCGACCTCGTAGGCGAAGTGCTCGATCAGGATCGGGCACTGCTCGGGGTCGGTATCCACGAGGCCAAAGCAGGCACACAGCAACCGCAGCAGGCCCAACGGCGTGCCGCGATCTCTCATCAGTCTTGGCAACCGGCGTAGCAATGCCGCCTTGAGGCGGTTGGACCGGCCCGGATCCGCCCCGGCCCCGCACTCGAGATCGAGTCCACGCCACAAGCTCCGCTCGGCGCCATTGGCTCGCAGCAGCTCCTCGAGCACGCCGCGCCTCGCAGCCGTCGTCGAGGCGTCCGTGCCCGCACTCGCAGCACCCGGAGGCAATGCCCCCATGGCGTCGGGAGACAGCCAGTGCGGCAGATCCTGAAGCTGGTCTACGTAACCGCGGGCGACATCGTCGACCATCTCGAGGAAGGCGCGCACCTGCTGCCACGATTCCTCGCTGCGACGATAGAACCGCGGCAGGTCCGCGTCGATCGGATGGTACAGCGCATCGTCGTTCATCACTCCGCTCCGCCCATCAGGCGCGTCTGGATCGACAGCTGTTTCAGCCTCGGGATCTCGAACGGCTCCAGGTCGACCCGTCGCTCGCCCCACGTACCGCCGCGCCGCCGCAAGCAGAGGTCGTGGACGTCGATGATCGCTTCGTGCGACAACAACCTCGCGCGGACCTGTTCGAGCTCGACGGCGTGCCCCGGTCGCCAGACGCCGAGGGCTGGCCGCGATTCGAGGACCGAGGGAACCGCATCGCGTTCCGGACCACCCTTCAGGCGTTGCCACGCATCCGGTGGTCCGATCCAGGATCTGCACGTGTCCTCGTGTGCGTCTCGGTCCTCGGCACGGCCCTCGAGGAATCCGAGGACCAGTGCGTGCGCCTGCCTGCGGACGTCCGTGGCATCCGCGCCTCGGTTGACCAGGACGCTCGCCGAGATCTCGATTTCGGCCTCTCGGGCGAACCCGAAATAGAGTTCGTCACCGAGCAGGCGAGACGACCACAAGGTGTCGTAGATTCCTGCGGCTGGCTCGTCCTCTCGGCTGTCGGCCGTCGGTGCCAGTTCCTGCTGCTTTCGAACTTGGGCCAACCGCTCGGCATCGATCACATCCTGGGCTCCCCAGACGCGACTCGATCGCGTCACCTCCTGTCGCAGGACCGCCTGACGACACCGCTCCAGCACGGCGGTGCGCTCGGCTGTCGTCCGGTGTTGACGCGGCCGCAGCAGGATCGAGATGGCCGCAGGATGCAAAGCGCGTTCGTCGTGCCCGGTCGTACCGTCCCATCGCATGTCACCGACCGCACCATGGACCACCCACACCTGGTCGACGTCATCTCGAGACACGGCCACCACCACCCGGCGACCATAGTCGCCGGCGGTCACCGCCTGGGTACTGAGAAGCTGCGCCGGATGAGGCGGCCAGATCTCGCTCCCGCCCGATGCATCCTCGAATTCCGCAGGATCCCGTTCGAGCGTCTCCAGCCGGCCCAGCTGCGCCAACAGGTCTTCACGGTTGCCATCGATGCCCCACGAGGCATCCGTCAAGCGACGCCAGACGTCCAGCAGGCGAGCGAACGACCGCGTGCCCGCCAGTTGTTCGAGCTGTTCGCGATAGCCTCGCATCGCCTCTTCGAGCTCTCGCTGCCGCGCGGCGCCGATCCAACGGACCTTGGCGTCGTCGTGCGGCTTGCAGCGCCCGGACGCGCCACGTTGGCGCGCCCGCCGCTGCAGTTGCCGCCACTCTCGGAACCAGAATCGACGACGACGACGGAGCATCGCTTCGTCGAGGACACGGTGCCCCGGTTGCGAGCCACGCAGAACCACCGGCACGCCCAGGGGTGCTACCGACGTTCGGTAGAACAGGTCGACGATCGACCACAGGATCGCCTCGAGCAGCGTCACACCGGGGTCGTGGATGTTGAAGTCCGTCCACTTCGAGCCCTGCGCCTGGATGCACGAAATCGCCAGGTCACGCAATTCGCCGAATCCCGGGACGGAGGGCTCGTCCTCGCGGCGCAACGTCTCCATCGACAGGTCGGACAACCGGGTCACTGCAGCACCTCGACTTCGTGATGCGGGGCGGACACCAGCAGTTCGCTGCCGGTCAGCGGGTCGACCGAGTCGCCGCGAGTGCGCGTCGATTCGAACCGCACGAATACGATCGACGCAATCGGCAGCTCTGCGCCCAACAAGAACCGCCACACCGACGCAGCTGTCAGACGCTGGTCGAATCTCGTATGGCCCGCGCCCCGTCCGGGATGCACGAAACGCTGCAGTGCTGCCTCGATCTGCTGCGCGACAACGGCGACCGTCTGTCCGGGTGTTGCCCGAACCCGCACATGCACCACGACCGGTACGAACGTGGGTTCGACGAGGATGGCACGAGCGGTTACGGCCGAGTGTTCCTGCAGGTACTGCTCCACCTTTTGCACCAGCGCGCTGGTGGCCACCGGCAACCGCTTCGGGCTGTCGGGGACGATCATGACCCGCATGGTACCCGGCGTGGCCGGCGCGGCGCTCGCAGGCAGGCAGCGCACGAGTGCCAGTTCGCGAAACTCCCCGTGCAACAGCCGCTCGACGTCGTGGCAACTGACCCCGCGCAGCCGGTGGTGCCCGAGGTGCCCGACTCTCGCCATGTATTCCTCGTCGCCTTCGGCCGCGCGCCCGACTGCCGCCTGCAGCACGGTATTCACCTTGATGCCCGCAACGGGCCGAACGAGCTTGGCTTGCCCCTCGACGGGAAACCTGGTCGCGGTCGAGTCGACGTCGCTACCGAGTGTCGCCACCGTCGCGTGCAACGACGCACGACGCAGCAGCACTTCGGGCTGTTCGTTTGTAAACGTGAGGCGCCACCACAGCATCGGCCTGGTCGGGCAACCTGGCAGCGTGATCTGCTGAGGCTGCCAGTCGTTCGAACAGCGCAGGCGCACCACACCTGCCTGGCGAAGGCCGTGGGTACCGTCCTCGAGCGCCGTCTCCACCCACGCTCCGTCGATCAGCAATTCCGCTCGCACGCGCTGCTGCGGGTGGGTTGACACCGAGACGGCATCGACGTCGAGCAGGATGGAGAGCGAGGCTTCGGCCAGAGCCGGCCCGTCCAACCCCACCAGGATCGCCCCGCGGACGGCAGGGCGCGACACCGCGAACGGCGCGAACCGACCGTCGAGTCGCTCGATCTGCCGCAGGCGTGACAAGCCCACCGCTGCATGCACGGTCAGGTTCTCGCGGGCGGGCCTGGCTTCGTGCGTGCGAAACGACAGGCGCGCATTCTGGATACGAGGCGGACTGGGTGGCGGTGGCAGACCCGATTTGGACGATGGCGCGTCGTGTGGCCCGCGATGCAGCAGCTTACGGATGCGCTGCCACATCTTCGCCACGATCCCCGGACGGGCGACCGCCGACGCCATCAACGCGTCGGCATAGGCACGCAACTCGGCCAAGTGCTTGGAGCTACCGAAGTCCCCATTGCGCAGACGAGCACGAATCCAGTGGCCGGCGATTCCGACCGCCTTGGAGCTCCCGCTAATGGCGTTGCCCGTATCGTCACTGCGAAACCACAAGACCTCACAGAGACTGTCCGTACAGCCCTGATGGCCCGCAAGCTGGCCGCCGACCCCCGCCAGGGGTACCCACGCCCCTCCGCGCAGGGCCTCCCACAACAGACACGGGACCCCGGGCGCACGAATCTCCTGACCCTCGTAGATCGGTTCGACGGGAACCCGGCCATCCGGCAAGCCCTGCCAATCGAGTTCACAGATGGAGAGCGGTGCTGCCAGCGCCTGCGAGCCAACGTGGAACAGCACGCCTGGCGCCGGGTTCTTGCCGAACGGCTCGACACCGACCAGGGGCGAAGCGAGCTTCCCGCTCGCGATCATCTGCAACGAACGCAGATCCTGCCCGGCAACCTCGACGCGGACATCGCCGAACGCCAGGTCCAGCGAGGCATCGCCGCGCAGGCGGTCGGGCAAGGACCACCGCAACGCCGGCTCGCTGCCGCGCTCCAGCATGCCGGCAGCACCCTGCTCCAACGCGGCGCGTGCTCCGGAAGTCGGCATCTCGACCGTCGCCACGACCTCGGACGCGCTCGACACACGCACATCGGGGAGCACCGTTGCAAAGCCAAGGCCCGAAGAGATGCTCCATTCCAGTGCCGCGATCCGAGCCGCGAACGTCTCCGCTTCGGGCCAGGTGCGTGTGAACCGCACCGTCACGACCGCGCCCGGAACAGCCGCGCAGAGCACCGGCGTCCCGAAGTACACCCGCGCATCGAGCCGGGTTCGAGGCCCGTCGCTGCGGGGAAACGGATCGAAGGCCGCACCGATCGCGCCGTCGACGACCGGACAGGACCGCAGTTCCTGGATGCCGTCGTCGGCCATCATCCAGCCGGCAACCGCACCGAGCCTTGCCGGCAAGACCGTGACGGCGTGGTCCAGCGTGTAGCTACGGCGCTTGCCGTCCGGCTCCAGAGCGGCGATCTCGGTACCGGCCGCGATCTCGACCGGGAGCTGCGGGGAACTGCCCTCGAACGCCACGAAGACCTGATCGGGAGCCATCTGTGCGCGCTCGGGATCGAGTCGCCGCGCGCACGCCAGTCGGTAGCGGTGAGGCAGCTCGTCGAACTGGCCGACCAGCTTCTCCAGTACATGGGCAACGGCTGCCAGCAAGGCTCCCGACGGCTCCTTGCGGTCGACGAGCTCGTAACCGTGTTCGCCCTTCCTGAACAAGTGCGAACGCCACGCGTCGTGCCGGGAGGCGGCTGCGGATCTGCCGAATGCATCGACGATCTGAGCCTCGCGTCGGCGATCCGGCCGGTACGGTTGCCGTTCCACTACCGCCCCTCGGGATGCGCCACGTAGAACGGGTAGATCAGACTGTGGCGCATGCGATGGCCATCGAGCGCATAGCGGATCTCGATGTCGATCCGGTTGTCCACGCTGTCACTCGGCACGGCCCGGACCTCCAGATCCCGGATCCGGCGCTCCCACATCGTCAGTGCGTGGTGCACCTCCTCCTCGACACGATGGACCAGTTCAGGAGTCCGGGGAAGGAACACGTATTCGTGCAGGTCACAGCCGAAGCGCGGCTGCATGACCCGCTCGCCCCGAACCGTCGACAGGATGATGTCGATCGACTGGTTGACGTCGGCAACGCCACTTGCGAGCTTGACTGACGAGAAGGCCTCGGTCGAATCCCCCTGCCTCAGGATGACCTGCAGGGATTCCCTCGCCTGCTCGCGCATTCGGTGTTCGTACGCCACATCGGGTTCGAGGATCCGTTCCTGCGGAGTACGTTGCGGCTCACGACCCACCGCCTCGAGCGCTGCGCGGTCCGCCTCGATCTGCTTCGTGTCCTGGATCGACCACCGAACGGGAAACTGCCAGCCCGTGCCGAGGTGCGCACGATCGTCGAGCAGCAAGCCGGTGGGCTGCTCCGGCCTGCTGACGGGACCCGCGTGCCGGGACGAGATCGTCATCGTTAGTCTTGCTCCCTTAGTTAGGCGTGGTCATCAGTTCAGCTTGATCATCGGTGCCGACGCCGACAACTCGCCTTCGCCACTGATCGAGACCATCCCCCCGCTCATCGAGAGTTCCGACTCTCCCTGCACGGTCACCGATCCCGCACTCAGCTTGGCCTCGGACTCTCCCTGCACCGTGACCGACTGCGCCGACAACTTGATGCTCCCGCTCGCTGCCTCGATGGAGATGTTGGCGCCCGCGGCAGCCGTCAGCGAGATGCCGTCGCTGCTCATCTTGACGCTGTTCCCGGTCTTGTCCTGCAGCTCGATGCTCTCCGATCCGGAAGTGTCATCGAGCAACACCTGCTGACCGGCATTCGTCTGCACGAGCACCTGCGGGGCATCGTCCGAGTCATCCAGTACCAGCTTGTGCCCCGTCTTGCTCACCAGGGAGCGCTTGCTGTTGTTTTCGGCATCGTAGGTGTCCGGCGGCGCATCGACGCCATTCCAGAACGCACCGATGACCACCGGGAAACGCGGGTCGTCGTCGAGGAACGCTACCGCAACCTCGTCGCCGGGCTCCGGCACGTAGACGAAGCCCCGATCCGGTCCCCCCGCCGGAGTTGCCAGCCTTGCCCATACCGGCTTCGGATCCCCGGCCATCCACGGGAAGCTGATCTGCACCCGCGCCTGCTTCTTGTCCGAGTCCTCGAACGACTCGACCTTGCCGATCACCGGACCGGCCATGGGCGGCATCCGGTTGCTCGATCGGGCCCTTGCGACGAGCGGGTCCGGCGGGCGGCCAACCTCCACCATCGACCGGTACCGGCCCGGCCGGTAGACATGGCGACACCGGGTGATGTAGTAGTCGCCATCGTAGCTCGTTCCGACGCCGGTAACGCTGAGCACGTTGTCGATTCGCAAGGCGGGATTGCCCAAGCACTCGGCTACCCCGTGGTAGGCGTTGAGGCTGCGAGCATCGACGATCGCCTGCGACAGGCTGGTCACCTCGGACTGGCTCAGCGCTCCCGAGTCGGCGTGCTCGACCTGCCACGCATCCGTGAGTCCTGCATTCGACAACATCGTGCTCGTTGTCGAACGACTGCCCGTCGAGAAGCTGGCGCCCGATGCGGACGTCTGCCCCGTAACGGCCGCCTTGGTCTCGGGATCCCACGCGCGAGCCGTCGCCTGTGCGACGGCATTGCGCAGATCCTCGCTCAAGTCCAGCGAGATGATGTCCAGGCCCCAGCGCAGCGCGGCCACGGCTTCGCTGGAGGCATTCGGTGCCTGAAAACTGAGCTTGCCCTGCCGAACGTACAACGGAAAGCCGAGGCTGCGCGAACGCTCCAGGATGTACTGCCAGTCGGACGTGCGGTATTGCGTGAGAATCGGCAGCGACTCCCCATCGGATCCCGACGCGCCAAAACCGGCCTGCTGACAGATCTCGCTGACGACCGAGTAGTCCGACTGCTCGGTCCACAACCTGGTTCGCGGGATCCCGTGCAGGCGAATCCCGTCGCACCGGCACTCGACCTCCAGAGTCGGCACGGACGTCGCCTCGAATCGCGAACGCAGGGCCACGATCAACCCGGTGAAGACCTCCTGTGTCTTGGTGCCGTAGCCCAGTTCGATCGTCACCGGCATGCCCACCGCCAGGCTGCTGCCTCCCTCTCCCTCGGCCAGTTGCGTCTCGCCCTTGTCCGGGTCCCAGTTCCGCACCACGATCGTCGCACAGCAAGTGCGCGCCAGTTCCTCGACGACCTCCACGGAGACCAGGTCCTCGACCAACCCTGGCGGGATCCGGGATCCGTCGATCCGGATGTTGCACGCTGGTTCGGCCATTTCAGGTCCTCAAGCGGGGTAGGGACAACGTCGTGCCCGGCCGCAACCTGCGCAGGGTCGGCAGGTAGTTGTGGGCCGCCAGCCGCGCGACATATTCTACGTCGCCGTACTTCTCGTAGGCGATGCGGTCCAGTCGATCCGATCGCACGATCGGCATGGCGCGGAACACATCCGGCGAGCTTCTCTTCGCGGTAGCCTCGCGCTCGGCCTTGCTCAAGACCTGCTCGAACTGCGCCTGCACCTTCGCTCGCAACGGCAGGCCGGATCGATTGAACAGCACGAACTGCGCGGTGGCGTTGGCCAGTACCCCCTTGAAGCTCAGTTGCCCCCAACCGACCTTCACGAACGGCGGCATGTGCGAGTCCCCGTGGTACTGCATCAGCTTCATGAACTTCTGGACCCGCGGCATGACCGATCCGGCTTCGCCCTGCACGCCGGACCCATCGAACAAGAAGCTCATGCTCAGACGGTCGTTCTCGCCGGACGCGTAGTCCGTCTGGGGCCGAATCTGGTCGGAACTCTTGAGACTCGAGTAGGAGTTGGAGCGCGTGAGCGTGTAGTCGGACGGGTTGAACTCGGCGACGAACGTCAGGTCCGACAATTGGTCGGCCTTGGCGAACGTGTCCTTCTCGTAAGCCTGGATCTTGACGTAGTTGAGCTTCTTCTGCTTGGCCACTGCTAGTCGCTCCATTCGCGTCGCAAGCGTTCGATGACCAGCGCGCAAACGCGCTCGATCAGCCGCTCCTCTTCATCCGCGGTCGGTCTCGGCGAGGCCACACGGCGGTCCTCCGGGTCACCCGGGCCGCGGTCGCGGCTGCCGGCAACCTCGGTGACGACTTCTCCGATTCGAAACGTCACCCGCACACCTTGATCGCGAGTCCCTGGTGAGCCAGCTCGAGCGATTCGTAGGCCAGAGCTGCCTGCGTCGCGTTCAACGAAGGCCCGGTCCACTTCAGCGGGTAGGCGCGAGTCACGTTCCAACTGACCGCAGCCGTGCCTCCTGGCTTCACCAGCAGGCTGATCTGCACGTCCTTCGGAGTGACCTTGCCGGAGTCCGACAAGGACCCGACCCAGCTGAACAGCTCCTTGTCGGCGCTGAGGCCACGCTTCAGCACCACCGAGGAGTGGCTGACCTGGGTCGGCAATTGCCAGACGAAGCCGAGGTTCCCCCCTTCGCGGTATGCCTCGGCACCGACCTGGACATCCAGACCCTGGCACTCGCTGAACACACCCAGGCTCTTACCGGCAGCGGAGACCTCGAAGCATATTCCAACCAGCGGTATCGACGTAGACGTCACGACAAGGCCTCACAGGTCAGCTGTTCTTGACGGTCAGCCCTTCGTGGCAGAACTCGATGGACTCGATCGCTACATCGTTGCCCTTGGCGTTGAGTGACGGACCTTCGACCTTCACCGGCCAGGCGCGCACCATGGTCCAGGTGACCGTGGCCGTGCCGGCCTCGTTCAGGAGCTTGACCGTCACGGTGCGCTGCTTGTGCTTGCCCTGTTGGTTGAGCGTCCACCAGCTGAACAGGTCGTTGTCCTTCGCGAGGATGCCGCGCTTCATGGTCACGTTCGAGTACTTCATCAGCCCCGGTAGCTTCCGGGTCGTCAGCGTCTTCTCGGCGCCGCCGCGGTACTCGATCATGTCCGTCTCGATGTTGAGGCCGTTGACCTCTGCGAACATCGCCTTACCCGAGCCGGAGCCACCGAAGTCGACTTCGAAGCGGACCTGGGTCAGCGGATAGAGGGGGGTGTCTGCCATTGCTGTACTCGTTGGGGTTTGGGGTTAGCTGCCGGAAGCGGCGGTCTGCACGAGCTGACTGATCGTGAACACCACGAACTCGGCAGGCCGCACCGGTGCGATCGAGATCTCCACCTTCAGCAGGCCCGCATCGACATCCTGCATCGTCATGGTCTGGGGCACCCCACACTGGACCCGGAAGGCCTCAGCTTCACTGGTGCCCATGAGTCCACCTTCCTGCCAAAACTCGCGCAGGAACGACTCGACGGTCAACGTGATCGAGGTCCACGTCTTGTGGTCGTTGGACTCGAACACGGCAGCCATCATCTGCTGCTTCAGCGTGCGCTCGACGTAGAGGAAGATTCGGCGCACGTTGACGTACTGCCACATCACCTCGCGTGACGTGGTGCGAGCCCCCCAGATCAGAATGCCATAGCCGGGGAACGTACGGATCGGGTTCACCCCCGCCGGATTGAGCACGTCGTTCTGCTCGTCCGTGAAGGAGTATTGCAGGTCGATCGGCCCGAGCAGGGGCATGTTGGCGGGCGCCTTCCAGACGCCGTCGGCAGCGTCTGACTTGTTGTAGGCCCCGATGATCAAGCCGGACGGCGGCACCAGCTTGGTGCGGCTGTGGGCGGTTGCGTCGAGGTTCGCGGTCGTGACCCAGGGGGCGTAGATCGCCACGTAGGACGAACGGTACTTGTCCGCGAACTGCTTGAGCCGACTGGCCTCGGCGGTCATGCCGGCGGCATCGCTCCGGACCAGCTCCGGATTCATCGGTGGCGGGTCGATGACGACCATGCATCGGTGCGCCTCGGCGTAGGCTTGCGCGCTCTGATAGATGGTCTGGTAGGTGGACTCGGGCGTCGAATCGGCTCGCGGGTAGGCATCCGGGCACGCGATGATCGACACCTCGGGATAGCCCTTGAGCAGGTCGAAGAACTTGCTGTAGTCCGTCGGTGGCGGCTGCTTGTCCGATCCCTTGGCCTCGTCGGCATGATCGGCTCCCTGCGGACTGTGCAACGGGATCTCGGTGTATTCCCCGGCCTTGACCGGAGGCAGCACGTACTTCCCTTGTTCACCGAATCCGATCGGCTTCTTGATGCTGCTGTCGAACTTCGCCAGCGTGACATAGCTAGACATGCCGTTGACGATGTCGTCACGCAGGTAGTAGCGGGGATCCTCGGGGTTGGTCGACAGCCCCGAGAACTTCTCCAGCGTCTGCGCCGTCGGCGGATCTCCGGGAGCGCGGCCCGGGACGATCTGCTGCACGGTCAGGTCGAAGTGCAGGCTCATGCCGGGCGGCAGCTGCACCGGTGAGGTCAGCGTCGACGAGCAGTCCTCGGCCATTTCGAACCCCTTCAGGGGAAAGCCCTCGCCGTTGCGCTGGGTGATGAAGAAGGCCTTCGCCTCCTTCGACCAGTTCGCGCGCAACGGCATCGGGTTGCCGGTGTCGTCCTCCAGCAGGAAGGTGAGCGACGTCCGGAAGTCCCAGCCCTCGACCAGCTCCTCGACCTTCTCGCCGGGGATCTCGAGATTCGACGGATCAAGCCGGTTGTCCGGATTGAAGATCACCGGCACGATGACGGGCTTGTCCTTGTTGAGCGGATTGGGAATGACGATCTCGCCCTGCTCCTGTTCACGCGGGATCGAGCCACCCGCAAATCCGCCGTTCTTCCACGCCATCTTGACGCCGTTCAGATCGAGTTCGACGCCCGGCTGCGTATCGAGGATTCCGGCTTCCGGCACGCCCAGGTTGCCAGCCGGCTGCAGCTCATCGAGTGTGATCGCCTTGGCCGGCTTGGCGGCGTCCTTCTTGATCTTGACGTCCTTGGTCGTGTGCAACGGCGGCAGCCCGGAATCGTCCGCCTTCTCACACAGGATCTTGATGCGGTTGCCCCAGGTTCCCGGAGAGATCGCCTTGACCAGGAACTGCACGAACGTCGGGTTGCCCTCGGTGACGGCCGGTCGCAGCTCGTCGCTGATCGCCACGTAGTCCGCGACATCCTGAATCCAGTTGACCGGCCACATGGCCGTATCCCCTTCGTTGACGCGGCATACGTAACAGACGTTGCCTCCGTTCATGAAGAAGCCGTGGACCGCGTCCGCCAGGTATTGGTTGGGGAACACGGCCGAATTGGCCTTCTTGCCGAACACGGAATAGAACTCGTTGAGGCTCGCCAGACGCGTCGGCTTGGCACTCGGGCCCTGGTCCGTGAAGCCAAAGAAGCACGGAATGCCCGTCGGCGCTCCGGTCAAGACGATCGGGACGGTGTCGTCCTCGACGACATAGACCCCGGGGGTTTGGTACGTGGTCATTGCGATCTCCTGTCTGATGCCTGCGCGTCGTGCAACACGACTCTCTTCCTGGTAATCGGGTTGGTGTAGTCGATCTCCCGCACACCGCCGGGTTCGACGGGATCGCCGTCGACGAAGACCTGGTAGCGCGCGAACCGCCGGTCCCACTGTCGCCAACCGGATCGATACCATCCAGGGCGAGCATCGGGTTGCTGTCGCGAGGTCTCGAACAGCTCGATCCGCGCGGTCGCCGCGTCCTGCCCGGCCGCATCGGCGGGGCGCACCGACACCCGGTGCCCCGCTGCCGGCGCGCCGTGCTCGTCGATCAGTTTCAGCTCGAGCTGCAGAGCCGCCGGCGGCACCGCGATCTGCAGGTACCGAACCCGGGGCAGCCCCCCCTCGCCAAGCGAAACAGCCGGCAACCGGATGCGTCGCTTGGCGGGAGTTCCTGCCGGCGAGGTGTCGTCGAGACGAACGACCACGTCGACCCGCGGATCTTCCGCGGTGGCCACGAGCCAGTCCCGCGACGCATCGCGGGGATCGAACCCTGGCCGGACGAGCACCAGCAGCCGCCCACCTCGCACCGTGGTCTGCCAGCCGGGCCATGACGGCCGCTCCATCTGCCAGCCGATACCCGACAGGACGTGACCAGTGACCTGGTGCACCAGGGAGACCACGAATGCAGTCGCCGCTCCGTCCGACGTGGCGGAACCCGTCGCTGCTCGAGGGATCACCGGGAAGCCTCCCCCAGCCCGGCGCGCGACCCGGGGGCTGCCATCGCCGATGCCGTGACGGCGCCGGCGACGGGCGCCAGCTCTGCCGGTACCCGCGCTGCCCCGACCGTCAGGTACACGGCCAGGCGCGCTCCGGAACCGACACCCGACCACAGATGGCCGATGTTGTCCGTCGTCGGCTCCTCGAGCCGTATCCGCAGGTGCTCGGGCAGGGAGCCATCCGCGAGTTCTGCGTGCCAGTCCTTCGGGTCGAGGTAGCTGGTCGATGCAAAGACGGGCTCCGAATGCACGACTCGCAGGGCATGACTCAGCGACGTCAACGCGACCATGTGTGACGCCGAGAAGGTCGTCACCACATAGTGCAGATCGAGCGGCAGGGGCGTCGCTGCTCGTCGGCCACGTCCGTCAGCACTCGCGACCGAGTTGCGCAAGAACCGGTCGATCTCGATGCGATACAGACTGACGACCAGCTTGTCTCCGGACGCGGCAGCCTTGTCGAGCGACGCAGCCACGACCCATTCATCGTCGCCCATGCCGGGAGGCGGTGGCACGTTCGCCTGCAGGAACGCTCTCAGGGACTCGGTGGCGGCATCAAGCATGGGCTGGTGCTCGGAACACCGCCCGTCATAGAGGAGGCCGAAGCGAGCAATCCACGCGCGCCCCCATCACAGACTCCCTGCAACCCGGGTTGCAGCGACACCATCGCAATCCTGCGACGATACGTATGCACTCTGCCTCTCGAACGCCGTTCGAGGGTATGCGAGGAAAAGCCACTCTTGACTCGGCCATCCGTTCTGGTACGAATCCGGCAGGGAGAGCCAGGAGGAGAAGATGAGCGATCACCATTCGCAGCCGTCTGCAGACCCGCCGAGGACCGGCAGAGCCCTCCTGGGTGTCGAGCGCCGTGAAAGCGTCGTGCGGGCACTCCGCAGCGTCGCCGACGCACACGACCTCGCGACCGACGTCGGGCGAGGTGTCTGGGAGTTCGCGGTGCCGCTCGAACGGCTGGTTGCGAGCGGTACGTCAGAGAGTGAATTGCGCTGGCTCGCCTGCCGGCGCCTGATCCAGTCCGCGCAAGATACGTCGACGTACCTGGAGACGGGCCGGTCCCTTCAGGAGCACGAGAGCCTGCGGTTCGATCACCACACGTGCTTCGTGATCACGGCAGCGGGCATGGAGTTGCTGATGGACATGGACGAGCAGCCGCCGTTGGCTCCCTCGCTCACACGGACGCCCGTCCAACTCAACGACGTGGTCGATGAGGCCATCGTCGTGCCGAACTGGGACCCCTACCTGCGGCAACTGTCGTTCGCCGGAAAACTGGTCAAGCAGTTCCGGGTCCCCGCCGAGAACCAGGAAGTGATCCTCGGCACGTTCGCCGACGATGGCTGGGTGCGACGGATCGACGACCCGCTGCCCCACCTGCCGGGGCACGACCCGAAGCGTCGGCTGCAGTCCGCGATCATGTGCCTCAATCGCAACCAGATGACCCGCGCGATCCGCTTTCGCGGCGACGGCAGCGCGCAGGGGATCATCTGGGAGCCGGTCGCCGGACGTTCCGCTTGAAGTCGCTAACCGAAGCGACGTCGTTCTCGCAGTGGAACGACGCGAACCTGGAGCACCTGTCGGACGCCGTCGATGCCCTTGCGAACCACCTGGGCTCGAACGACCCCGGATTCGGCAGCAGTCGCCGCGAACCTGCAGGCGGAGCCCGGGAACAACTGCGCGCGCTGAGCCAGCTCGGCTATCCACCACCAGCGCTGGTCTACATCACGTCGACCCTGCAGCTCAGTGCGTTCGAGGCGGATCTCCTGCTGCTGTGCACAGCCTGGGAACTCGATGCCGCACGCATCCGTGACCTGGTTGCCCGCCGTCACGGCGAAACCAAAGCCTTGACGTTCGGCCTCGCCATGTCGCTGCTCCCGAACGCCTACTGGTCGGCTTGCGTCTCCGACCAGAAGCTACGACGCCTCGGACTGCTGGACACGGAACCCGGTCGACCGCTGCCGACGACGACGGTCGCGATCGCGGACCACACCCTCGATCTGCTGAAGGGCGTGTCGCGCCCCCATCCTCGCATTGCCGCAAGGACAATCCCGATCGCGACCACAGCGCCCCTGACGGAAGGACAACGAGCAGGCCTGGAGGAAGCAGAACGTCATTGGTCGGACGAACCAGGCTCGTCCGGACCGGATGTCTCCACCGTGGCTCTGCTGCAGATTCACGGTCAGCGCCAGGACGTACACGCCGTCGTGGCCCGCCTCGGCGAACGCCGCGGTGCTCCGGCACGCGCGATCCGGGCCGCCGACCTGCACACCGACTCCGACGCGAACGACACGTTGCTGCGTGCCATCGAATGCGACGTACGTCTCCGGCTGCTCACCCTGGCCATCGAGGCCGACACGAGCCTGCTCGAACAAGACGAGGCCGGGGTTCGTCGGCTGGCTGGCCTGGTGCGGGAGGGCATCGCGCTGTGCCCGCTCGAACGCGTCGCGACGGACATCACCAACACGCACGCCGTACGGATCCATGCTCCCACGTTCGACGAGCGCCGACGCGCGTGGCAAGCCAACGACTTCGGCCTACCCGCGGATGCCGCCTCCCTGCTTGCCAGGCAGTACCGAATGCCGCCGCAGACGATCCACCGGATCGCAACCCGCACGACGCTCGCAGGTTCACCCGAGGAGCGCTTCACGACCCTGTGGCGGGCCTGCCGGGACGCAACGGCCCCCGCCCTTTCGGATCTGGCGGCCCCGGTCGACACCGGCTTCGAGTGGCGTGACCTCCTGCTGCCCGACCGCCATGCGAGCGCACTCCGTACCTTGCTCGCGCAAGCCCGACATCGACGGGCCGAGCGTGCCGACGGGGCCGGAGGCCTGGTGGCGCTGTTCTCGGGTGCCAGCGGTACCGGCAAGACCATGGCGGGAGGCATCCTCGGGAAGGAACTGGACCTGCCGGTATACCGGGTCGACCTCAGCTCCGTCGTCAGTAAGTACATCGGAGAAACCGAGAAGCACCTGCGTCGCGTCTTCGACGCCGCGGAGGCCGGCGGCGCCGTGCTGTTGTTCGACGAAGCCGATGCCTTGTTCGGCAAGCGAAGTGCCGTCACGTCCTCACACGACCGCCACGCCAACATCGAGGTCAGCTACCTCCTGCAGCGACTCGAGGCGTATTCCGGCATCGCCATTCTGACGACCAACCACGAGGACGACCTCGACGAGGCGTTCAAGCGGCGGATCCGCTCGATCGTGCGCTTCCCGCGGCCCGGCAAGCCCCTGCGACGCGAACTGTGGCGACGCGGACTGCAGGGCCGACTGGCACCGCAACCGGTCGAACTGCTCGCCGAGATCCCACTCACCGGTGCCAACATCCGCAACATCCTCGACGTCGCAGAGTGCCTGGCTCGCGACCGCGGCGAGCCGCTGTCCCTGAACGTCGTGCGCTGGGCCACCCGCCTGGAGTTCGAGAAGGTCCGCCCCAACGAACGACTGCCGGCGACCTTGCGCAACGCGGCTTCGACGATGTAGGCCAGCCTCCCCGCCACAGCATCGCCCCCTCCGCCTCCCGAGAGATCACGTGCCGGCGGGCAGGCGGCGAAACCGACGTGCCAGCTGCCGACGGGCTGCCCCGCCGCGGCCGGCATCCTCGGACCCGCAGCATGCCCCCGCTCTAGTCGGACGCACGTCCCGAACGCGGTGGATGATCCGACGCCGCACCGCAACCCCGACGCCGTCCATGAGGATCCGAACGGGGAGACCGCAGCCGACGCCGAACCGCGAGAATGTGCGTAACGCGCCAGCCGCGCGCCCGCTGCCTCTGGCATGAACCGCCTCCTTCTCGCCGCGGTGCTCACCGCACCGATCGCATCCGCTCAGGACATGATCGCCGTCAGCTGGAGCGGCGGCGTCTACGCGCTCGACTCCTACACCGGCACCACGACCTTCCTCGGCACCGGCATGTTCGGCCAGAACGCGCTGGCGCGCGACGACCAGGGCGGGCTGTGGAGCACCGAACGGTCGACCGGACAGACCGGCTCGGTCTACTCGCTGACCAGCATCGATCCCGGCACCGGCGCGGCCACCGTCGTCACGCCGAACTTCCCCGACGTGCGCGCGTTCGCCAGCGCCGGCGGCACGCTGCTGTGGGCGATCTCCAACACGTCGCCCGACCAACTGATCACCATCGACGTGACCACGTCGCAGGTGACCACGATCGGTCCGACCGGCTACACCGCCGTGCAGTGCCTGGCCGCGGTCGACGGCGTGCTCTACGCCTGGGACAACAACTTCGGCCTGCTGACGATCGACCCGAGCACCGGTGCTGCGACCGACGTCGATCCCGCGGTCGGCGGCAACAGCGACATGCAGTGGCTGGCGCGCCGCTCGGACGGCCAGCTCGTCGGCGGCCAGAGCGGCCTCTACGAGATCGACCCGAGCACCGGCGTCGCGACCCAGATCGGCAGCGGCCTGATCGACACGCGCGGCGCGGAGCCGTACCAGCAGCACGTGCAGAAGTTCGGCAGCGGCTGCGCCGGCGCGTTCGGAACGGTCAGCGCCAGCGCGACGATCGGCGCGGGTCCCAACCCACTGCTGACGACCAGCTCGACCAACCACGCCGCCGGCGTGCCGGGCCTGATCCTGGTCGGCCTCAGCAGCCAGCAGACCGCCGGCGTGCCGCTGCCGATCGACGTCGACCCGATCTTCGGCACCCAGGGCTGCAGCCTCTACGTCAGCCTCGACGTGTCGGTGCTCGCGGTGACGTCGGCGCAGGGTCCGGCGACGCTCGACACCGCGTTCCCGATCCTGCCCGGCTGGGCCGGCTACTCGCTGCTGCTGCAGCACGCGACGCTCGACCCCGTCCAGGGCGGCCTGTCGCTGTCGGATGCGGTCGCGGTGCAGTTCGGGTTCTGACGGGGTGGGCGCCCGTCGGCGCGACGTGCTGGCGGGTCTCGGCCGACGTGGCCATCATGTCGCGATGCCCGCCGCCCGCACGCTGCTCGCCCTGCTGTCGCTGATCGCGCCCGCTGCTGCACAACGCCGCGATGCGCCCGACGAGGCCGCGCCGGCGCTGGCCCGGGCGATGGCCACAGCACCCCGCCCACACCCGCGGCTGTTCCTGCACGACGCGGACGTGGCGGCGCTGCGCCGCCGCATCGATCAGCAGCCGCTGCTGCAGCAGGCGATGCAGTGGTGCCTGGACACCGCCGATGCGATCGAGGCTGCGGCGCCGGTGAGTCGCAGGCAGACCGGGCGGCGGCTGCTGTCGGTCTCACGAACGTGCCTCAAGCGGGTCGTGCACCTGGCGTTCGCGCACCGGATGACCGGCGAACGACGCTACCTGCAGCGCGCGCAGCGCGAGATGCTGGCGGCCGCCGCGTTCGCCGACTGGAACCCGAGCCACTTCCTCGACGTCGCCGAGATGACCGCGGCGCTGGCGATCGGCTACGACTGGCTGCACGACGACCTCGATGCCGACGCGCGCCGGGCGATCCTCGCGGCGATCGTCGCCAAGGGACTCGAGCCGTCGCTGCGCGGCGGCTGGTGGGTCCGGACCAGCAACAACTGGAACCAGGTCTGCCACGGTGGCCTGACGCTCGGCGCGCTCGCCGTGCAGGAGCACGAACCCGAACTGGCGCTGCGGATCGTGCAGCGCGCGCAGCAGAACCTGCCGCGCGCGATGGCCGAGTACGAACCGGACGGCGCCTACCCCGAAGGGCCCGGCTACTGGGTCTACGGCACGACCTACAACGTGCTGCTGCTGGACGCGCTGCGCACCGCGCTCGGCGACGACTTCGGGCTCGGCGACGCGGCCGGCCTGATGGCGTCCGCCGACTACCTGGTGCACGTCACCGGCCCGACCGATCGGTTCTACAACTACTCGGACGGCGGCAGCAGCCATCGGGTCTCGCCGGCGATGCGCTGGTTCGCCGCGACCCGCAACGCCCCGCACCTGCTGTGGCACGAGACCGAAGCCCTGCGCCGGCACCTGCGCGAGCAACGGCCCTCGGCCGGCAATGGCCACCGGCTGTTCCCGTTCGCGTTGATCTGGGCCGACCGTGAACGGCGCGCCGAGCCACCCACCCGCCACTACCGCGCGCGCGGCCGCACGCCGATCGCGACGCACCGCTCCGGCTGGGGAACGGACGCGACGTTCGTCGCGATCAAGTCCGGTACGCCGTCCGCCAACCACGGCCACATGGACATCGGCTCGTTCGTGCTCGACGCCGACGGCGTGCGCTGGGCGGTCGACCTCGGCTCGCAGAGCTACCACGGCCTCGAGTCGAAGGGCATCCGGCTGTGGGACCGCAGCCAGGGCAGCCAGCGCTGGACGGTGTTCCGGCTCAACAGCCTGTCGCACAACACGCTGGTCGTCGACGGCGCGCGCCAGCGCGTGCAGGGCCGCGGCGAACTGCTCGCGTTCGCAGCGGACGGCCCGATGCCGCACACGATCGTCGACCTCGCTGCCGCCTACCGTGGCCAGCTCGACGGCCCCCGGCGCGGCGTCGGCCTGCTCGGTGAGGCCGTCGTCGTGCAGGACGAGTTCACGACGCTGGACCGGCCGACGACCACGGTGCGCTGGGGCATGGTCACTGAGGCCGAGGTCACGCTCGACGGCTCGACCGCGGTGCTGCAGCAGGACGGCAAACGGCTGGTCGCGCGCGTGCTCGCGCCGGCCGGCGCGGCCTGGAAGGTCTACGACACCGCCACGCCGAAGGCGCCCCACGACGCGCCCAACCCGGGCACGTGCATGCTCGGCTTCGAGGTGGGGCTGGCTGCCCGCAGCGAGCAGCGGCTGCAGGTCGTGCTGGTGCCAGGCGACGGGGCGCTGCCAGACGGGGCGCGCCTGCCGGGTCGCCTGTCGACCTGGTGATCGCCGCCGACGTGCGATCGGCCGCGATTTCGAGGAACCGGTGCGGCGCGGCCGGCACCCAGGCGACGTGGCCAACCATCCGATCCGCTCCCCCGCGCTCGCACTGACCGTCGCCGTGCTCGGCCTGTCCGCCGTATCCGCCCAGGATCCGGCCCGAGGTGCCGCCGGGGCCACGACCACCACCCCGCGCATCGTCACCGTCGGCACCCACGTTCGGCTGACCCTGCCGCGCGAGGTCAAGCGGCTGGCGGTCGGCGACGACGCGGTCGTTTCGGTCGAACTGCTGTCGACGACCGAGGCGCTGGTGCTGGGCAAGCGCACCGGCACCACGACCGTGCTGGCCTGGTACGCCGACGGCAGCCAGGAACCGCTGCTGTTCCGGGTCCAGCGCGACCTGTCGCTGCTGCAGACGGCACTGGACGACATCTGCCCCGGCGTGCGCGCACAGATCGCACCCGACCGCGACGCCCTGGTGCTGACCGGGACCGTTCCGGACGAGCAGCATCGCCAGGCGGTGCTGCGCGCCGCCGGCAGCTACCTGACGGCCAGCCCGCGGGCCGGCGTGCAGGTCGCGGCACGCGCGCCCGAGGACACGGTGGCGAACGTGCAGGTGCGCGGCGACGCCGAGCCGACCGGACAGGCGCAGGTGATCGACCTGCTGCGCCTGGCGGCACTGCCGGCCTCGCTCGAGGACCGGATCCTCGAGGCCATCCGACCGCTGGCCGGCGACGACGTGCGCGTGCGGCGGCTGCAGCGCAACCCGCTGTCCGACGACGACGAGGATGTGCTGGTGCTGGAAGGCAGCGTCCCGGACCAGATTGCCCTGGTGCGCGCAATGCAGCTGGCGGCGCGCATGTTCCTCGGCAGCGACGACAACGCCAACTCCGGCCAGAACACCATCCAGGTGCTGGCCGACGAGGCCGGGGCGCTGGTCTCGGGCCGCGGCAACCAGCTCGGCGGAGGCCAGGGCCAGAACGGCGGCGGCGGCGGCCAGGGGCAGAACGGCGGCGGCTTCGGTGGCGGCGGCTTCGCCGGCGGCGGCGGCGTCGGCGTGCAGCGCAACGAAGTGCGCCGCAACCTCGGCCGCGCGACCGTGCTGTCGATGGCCAAGGGCCGGATCCTGTCGTTCCTGGACGTGCGCGACCGCCCGCAGGTCCGGGTCTCGGTGCAGCTGTTCGAGATCGACCGCGACCGCCTGTTCCAGTTCTCGTCGGACCTGCAGCTGCAGGGATCCGACTTCGCGCAGCCGGTGCTCAACCCGAGCAACATCGGCAACCGCATCCAGCCGAACCCGGCCGACGTCGGCGCGTTCTCGGACACCGACGTGCAGGCCGGCCTCGCCTCGCTCGCCAGCGGCTTCAGCCAGCAGGTGCAGGTCAGCGGCCAGCGGATCGCGCTCGACGCGCTGGTGCAGGCCCTCGAGGCGCGCGGCATCGCGCGCCGGCTGTCGAGCCCGGTGCTGACCGTGCTCAACGGCGAGACCGCGCAGTTCCAGGTCGGCGGCGAGATCCCGGTGCCGCAGGCGTTCACGCCGGCGGCCGGTGGCGGCAGCGGTCTCGGCACGTTCGCATCGGTCGACTTCCGCGCGTTCGGCGTCGGCCTCGGCGTGCGGCCGCTGGTCGGCGAAGCCGGCGAGGTGACCCTCGACCTCAGTTCGATCGTCTCGCAACCCGACGAGACGCTGACGACGATCGTGCGCGACTCGACCGGCACGACGCCGCAGACCACCGCGTTCGCGACCAGGGCGCTGCGCACCAACGCGCGCCTGCAGGACGGCCAGTCGCTGCTCGTCGGCGGTCTGGTCAGCCGCGCCCTGCGCGACGACGTGTCGAAGACGCCGCTGCTCGGCGACCTGCCGTTGATCGGCTGGATGTTCCGCAGCACCAACAACAGCTTCGGCGAGTCGGAGCTGTTCGTGCTGGTCAGCCCGAGCGTGGTGCGCCCGCCGGTCGCCGGCAGCGACCTGTGGCTGCAGCCGGGGCTGCGCGAGACGCTCGCGGCGTGCGGCGGTGCGGAGCCGGAGCGGGACGACGAAGCGGTTGGCGAGATCGGCGGCGACGACCGGCCCGACGGCAACTAGAGGATCGGGACTGGCGGGTCGGGACTGGCGGGTCAGGCCTCAGCCGAACCCGCCAGTTCGTCCGCGGCCGGCGCACCGACCGCCTCTCCTTCTTCCCCTTCTTCCGCGAGCCCGCCCTCTGCGAGCCCGTCCTCAGCGAGCCACGGCGCGAACGGGTCCGCATAGTCCGTCCATCGCTCGGCGCCGAGCGCCAGCTCCGCGTCGGACAACAGGCACGCGTCCAGCCGACGGCGCAGGTCCGCCTCGTCGACGTCGCGACCGATGACGACCAGCTCCTGCCGGCGATCGCCGAACGGACCGGCGCTGTTGGCTTCGATCTCGGCGCGCACCTCCGGCTCGTCGGGCCACTCGTCGGCGGGCACGGTCGCCCACCAGGATCCCGCGCCCGACAGCTCACAGGCGCCGCCCGCCTGGTGCCACATGCCGACGTGGTCGTGCCGCGTCGCCAGCCAGACGAAGCCCTTGCTGCGCAGCACGCCCGGCCATTCCTGCTCGAAGCACGCGTACAGCCGCTCCGGATGGAACGGCCGCCGCGCCCGGTAGACGAAGCTGCCGATGCCGTATTCGTCCTGTTCGCTCGCCTCGTCGCCGCGCATCACCTTGAGCCACCCGGGCATCGACGCCGCGCGCTCGAAGTCGAAGCGGCCGGTCGCGAGGATCTCGCGCACGTCGATCGCGCCGTGCTCGGCGACGAGCTGGTGCGCCTCCGGATTGAGCCGCCGCAGCAGCGCCTGCAGCGCCGCGAGTTGCTGCGGCTCGACGAGGTCCGGCTTGCTGATGACCAGCACGTCGGCGAACTCGACCTGCTCGACCAGCAGATCGTCGATGGTGCGATCGTCCTCGTCGTCGAGCGCCAGATCCCGGTCGCGCAGCTCGTCGCCGGCGCCCAGGTCGCGCGGGAACGCCGCGGCATCGACCACCGTCACCATGGTGTCGAGTTCGGCGACGTCGCCGAGGCCCTTGCCGTGCTCGTCGACGAACGTGAACGTCTCGGCCACCGGCATCGGCTCGGAGATCCCGGTCGACTCGATCAGCAGGTAGTCGAACTGGCCGCTGCGGGCGAGCCGCGCGACCTCCTGCAGCAGGTCCTCACGCAGCGTGCAGCAGATGCAGCCGTTCTGCATCTGCACCAGCTTCTCCTCGGTCCGGTGCAGTTCGGCGCCGCCCCCGCGCACCTCGGCGGCGTCGATGTTGACCGAACTCATGTCGTTGACGATGACCGCGACGCGCATGCCGTCGCGGTTGTGCAGCACGTGCTGCAGCAACGTGGTCTTGCCGGCGCCGAGGAAGCCCGACAGCACGGTGACCGGCAGGCGTGCCCCGGTCAGGCGTACCCCGGTCAGGCGTGCCCCCGTCTGGCGCTCGTGTGCCGCGCTCATCGGCCCGCCTCCTGGTCGCCGCCGCCGAGCTGGCTGAGCATGTCGACGCGCAGCAGCACCCGCGCCGCGCCGGCCGGGTCCGGCGATCGGTGCACCGCGCCGAAGCCCTCGGCGTTGGGCCAGGCCTCGCCCTTCAGCAGCGTCACCGAGAACGGCTCGACCGAGCGCACCACGGCGCCGCGCTTCATCACGCCGTTCTGGTCGTCGGGCCGGTCCTGACCCGGCTCGCCGAGGAAGCGCCGATCGACGTCGCACTCGGCCAGCCACTCGGTGCCGGGCCCGCTGTAGGTCACCAGCATGCGGATGCCGACCCGGTCGACGTGGAAGCGCGGACAGGTGGCCTCGTCCGGCCCCTCCAGCGAGATCATCAGTTCGTCGGCCTGGACCAGCTCCGCAAACGCCTCGCACAGCTCGACCACGTCGTCCTGCCAGGCGGCGGCCGCCTCCGGATCGATGCGCCAGGCCGACTCCGGCAGCAGGTCGGCGACCTCCGCGCGCAGGTCGACTTCGCTGCACCGCACGACCGCGCGGGCGTCCCGGCCGAGATCGCCGGCGAGCCGCGACGCCAGCGCCTGCACGGCGGGGTCGAGCGGCCGGCGCCACGTGGTCAGGTGCCGGTCCGGCTCCAGGATCGAGGCCAGGTCGGCGAGGTCTGTGACCTCGGCGGCACCGGGGGCAAGCGCACGCAAGTCGATGGCGGTCATCTCGAGGACCCCGGTGCCGCTGGCCACCCGCGAGTTCCCGCACAAAAAAAAGTCGCGCCGGCGCGGAACTCCCCCGGCCCGGCCGGCACCTGCACGGAGAACCCCAAACCGCTACGGATCCATGAACAAGCTCCTGAAGAACAAGAAGGGCTCGGCCCTCGTCGAATACGGTCTCCTCATCGCCGGTGTCGCGCTCGTCAGCGCCGCCGCGGTCTCGGTCTTCGGCCACAAGACCAACGACCTGATCTCGGCTACGGCGACGATCCTGCCGGGCGCGCACGACGACGACAACGGCCCGATCGTCAGCGCCAAGCTGATCGAGACGACCCGCGACCCGAACAACGGCGACGCGATCATCCTCGACGCCGCCGCCGCCGCGACCGAGACCCCGCGCCTCGGCAACAACCTGCTCGGCGCCAGCTTCAACCAGCCGGGCGGCTCGGGCAACGTGCTCGGCAGCACGCTGGTCATCGAGGCCAACTGATCGATCGGGATCCGATCTCCCTCATCACTCGCTGACCCCGGTCGGAGCCTCGCTGGCCGAAGCTCCGATGCCACCGGGAACCTCGCACTTCGCGGTCACCCTCCATGGGGGTGCCCGCGTTTTGTCGTCTGACCGGCATCCCCGCATCCCCATGAATCCGTCACTGATCGTCGTGCTCGCCGCGCTCGCGCTGCTGCTCGCCGCCGTCGTGTTCGACCTCAGGTCGCGCACGATCCCGGATTCGATCTCGATCGCGATGGTGCTGCTCGGCCTGCTGGCGACGGCCTGCGGCTGGATTGAAGGGGGCTGTAACGATTGGGGCTGGGCGCGCTTCGGCATCGGCCTCGCGGTCGGTTTCGGGATCGGCGCGGCCCTGTTCTACCTCGGCGCGATGGGCGGCGGGGACGCCAAGCTCTGCGCCGGCCTCGGCGCGATCTGCGGCTGGCCGCGCGTGCTCGAGGTGCTGTTCGCGACCGCGCTGTTCGGCGGCCTGCTGTCGTGGTGGGCCAGGCGGCGCGGCATGACCTCACTGCCGTACGCGCCGGCGCTCGCCGCCGGCTACGCCAGCACCGTTGCGATCGCCTGGCTGCTGCCGCCGAGCACCGGCCTGTGGCACCTGATCACCGGGAGGGCGCTGTGAACGCCGAGCGGCTGCGGCAGCGGCAGCACCGCCAGCGCGGCGCGCTGATGGTCGAGTTCGCCGTGATCTCGCTGCTGCTCTACCTGCTGCTGGCGGCGCTGCTGTCGTTCGGCACCATGATCCAGGCCGGCCAGGTCGCGCAGGACGTCGCCAGGCTGGCCGCGCGCGAACTGGCGCTGACCCCGCTGCCGGCGACGTCGACGTTCGAGCAGGCGCTGGCCGCGACCGACGACCGCATCTTCGACCCCAACCAGCTGGTGGTCGACCTCGACGCCGTCGCCAACAGCGGCCAGGACCTCGACGAACACTTCGCCGCGATGCCGCTGGTCAACCGCGCGCTGCGGCCGGTGTTCGTGTTCGACCGGGTCGGCGGCCTGCGCCTGCTGCGCTTCCCCGGCGCGCTGCTGCGCTCCCCGTCGCGCACCGCGTTCAACGCGGGCCTCACCGTCGGCGTGCCGCAGGTCGTCGCACGCCTCGACACCGGCGGCGAACGGATCCGCTGGCTGCCGGTGGTCGAGGAGATCCGGCCCGATGCCGAGGATCCGGCGAGCGGCCCGTTCTCGGCGGTCTCCGGCGGCCCCGATCGCGGCCTGGTCGCGCTGCGCATCAACATCCCGTCGACCGCCTCGGCGCTCGCCTCGTACGACGGCCCCACCACCTGGCCGCCCGGCGCCAACGCCGGCCAGCCGCACCTCGCCGGCCCGGTCGAGACCGAGGCCGGCTCGGTACCGTCGTTCGGCACGCCGTTCCCGGACGCCGTGCACGGCGGCGTGCTCGGCGCCGAGCAGGGACTCGGTGAGATGGGCGCGCTCGGCGTGCGGGTGCGCCCGTTCCGCCGCGTGTTCGTCGGCCAGGCGCTGTTCCGCCGCGAGGTCTACCAGTAACCCCTCCCGCACCTTCGAGACTCCATCATGGCAACCCGACACCGACCCGTCTCCCCGCGGCAACGCCGCCGCTCCCGCCTGCTGATGCCGCTGGCGATCGCCGGCGTGCTGCTGGCAGGGCTGGTCGTCTACACGGTGGTCAACGGCGAGCTGCGGCTGCCGTTCGGCGGCGGCGTGGTGTTCGCGTTCGGCGGCGAGGAGCCGCAGGCCGCCGAGGACACGACCCCACCGGGCCACGTCGAGGTCTTCGCGTGCCCGCGCGACCTGCCGGCCTACACCAAGATCACGCGCGAGCATCTCGACATCGGCGACCGCCTCTACACGCTGCCGGTGCTGCCCGAGCAGGTCGAACCCAACGGCCTGATCCCGAACACCAACGAGGCCTACGCGACGCGCCTGCTCGGCCGCGTGCTGCGCCGACCGAAGCCGAAGAACTACGTGTTCCGCGAGAGCGACTTCCTGCCGAAGGGCACGCGCGAGGGCCTCAGCGCCGGCATCCCCGAAGGCATGCGCGGCATCTGGGTCGACATCAGCAAGGTGCACGGCCTGTCCGACGTGCGCAGCGGCGACTTCGTCGACCTGGTCGCCGCGACGGCCAGCCAGAACCAGACCGAGGTCGACACCAAGGTGCTCGGCAACCTGATCGACCCGGTCATGAAGGCCCGCCTCGAAGCCGGCGCACGTCGGGCCGCGAAGACCGGGGACTCGAGCTCGTGGGTGGTCGCGCGCAGCGCCCAGGTGATCGCGCCGGTGCGCAGCCGCGAGCTGCCGGGCAGCGGCACCAGGAAGGGCAACGCCCCGACCGTCGAAGAGGTGTTCCTGGCGCTCGCACCCCAGGACGTCGCGCAGTACAGCCAGGCGCTGGCGCAGAACGTCACGATCCTCGCCGCCCCGCGCTCGAGCCGGCCCGAGCACGACCCGGCCGAGATCCAGGACGCCAAGCCCGCCGACGCCAGCGCCGAGCTGCGTAAGATGCTGCTCGGGGACGACCAGCAGGACGCGCGCTTCCGCATGGTCGAGGTGATCCGCGGCGGCGAACGCCAGACGATCACCGTCCCGCACCAGCCGCAGGAGACCGGCAAGCGTTGATCGCCGCTCTGCCCCGCCCATTGCGAGCGGCCCGCGACGACCGCGAGGCCGGCACGGTCCTGGTGCTGTTCGCGCTGCTGCTGGTCGGCCTGTTCGGCCTGCTCGGCGCGGTCGTCGACGGCGGCCGCCTGCGCGTGACCCGCCAGCAGATGGACGCCGGTGCCGAGTGCGCCGCGCTCGAGGGATTGCGCTTCAAGGACCTCGAGGGCGACGACGGCCGCCGGCAGCGCGCGATCGCCGCGGTCGCCAACCTGTGGGACGACGACCTCGATCCCGACAACGGCGACGCCATCGGACTCGGCGCCGGGTCGCTGCCGATCGTGTCCGGACTCGACCCGCTCGGCGGTTCGCTCGACGTCGCTGCGACGGCGGCGGCACGGGTCTGGAAGCCCGGACCGGAGCTGCAGGCCAACCCCGGCAACGCCGCGCATGGCGACATGGTCGCCGGCCGCCACCTCGCCGACCGGGCCCCGAGCGAGGACGATGCGTTCGCGCGCGACGACTTCGTGCCGACCCCGCCGGGCAGTTCGGCGACGGCGCTCGCCGACGCGCCGTCGTTCCTGGTGCGGCTGCGCCGCAGCAACCGCCGCCTCGCGCTCGACCGGCAGCCCGGCGAGAGCTCGTCGGGGCCGGCGTTCGAATGGCTCTGGGCGCGCGGCAGCGCCTGGCAGGAACCCGCCGGCGGCGATGGCAGCGCGTCCCGCAACGACGGCCTGACCCTGCGGGCCGCGGCGATCGCCTCGACCGAGCGCGCGCTGCTGGTCTCCTCGGACCCGAACCTCGGCACGACGCTCGCCACGATCGCGCTGCGCGGGGACGCCGCGTCGACCTGGAACGCCACCCCACCGTTCGCGTCGGCGACGTTCGACGTCGACGCGAACGGGCTGCTGACGGTCGCCGGTGTCGAGCAGGGCGTGACGCTGGCGCTGGCGCCGCGCAACGTCGGCGCGACCCTGGTCCCCGCCGCCGCCGCGCCGACCGCCCTGCCGACCACCACGCTGCTGCTGCCCGTCTACGGCACCATCGCCGGCCAGCGCCGCGTCGTCGGGTTCACGCTCGGCGCCGCGACCGCATCCGGCGCCACCGTCACCGTGACGCGGCTGCCCGCCACCGTGCTGCCGACCGGCGCCTCCAGCGCGTCGCCCGCGGCGCTCGACGCCCGCCTCGCGCTCGAGGCCGATCCCGACCTGCGTGCGCTGCACGCGACGTTCTCCGAACCCGTGCTGGCGCCGGTGCTGCGCCGATAGCCTCATGACCCGCCCCATCACGCTCCTGCTGGTATCGGACGACCCCGACCTGCGCGCCGAATGGACGGCCGCCGATCAGGGCCTGTCCGACGTGCGCGTGCTGCCACACTTCGCCGACAACCACCGCGAGGCGCTGCGCCTCGCGCATGCTCAGCAGCCGGACGTCGTGCTGGTCACCGGCAACGAGCCGGGCTCGGCGTTCGACGCGCTGCTGACCGAGCTGCAGGACGCGGTCCCGGCGGCGGCCCTGGTCGGCGTGCTGGACCGCCGCAACTTCGAGTCCGGCGACGCCGAGACCGCGTTCGTGGTCGGTGCGACCCGCGCCGGCGTGCGCGACTTCCTGCGGCGGCCGCTGTCGTCCAACGAACTCGGCACGTGCCTGCGCCGGATCGGCGAGCACGGCCGCCGCGGCGAGCAGGGCCGCACGCGCGGCGGACGCATCACGGCGTTCGTCAGCAACAAGGGCGGGGTCGGCAAGACCACGCTGTCGGTCAACGTCGCCTGCGAACTCGCGCAGCGCGCCCCCGGCCGCGTGCTGCTCGTCGACGCGTCGCTGCAGCTCGGCCTCTGCGCCACGATGCTCGACCTTGGGCCGACGGTCACGATGCACGACGTCGTCGCCCAGATCGACCGGCTCGACGCCACGCTGTTGCGCGAACTGACGGTGCGCCACGAGTGCGGCCTCGACCTGCTGGCCGCGCCCGGCGACGCGGTCGAGGCGGCCAACGTGCGCGAGGATCACCTGTCGCGCATGCTGGCCGTCGCGCGCAGCGCATACGACCACGTGGTCGTCGACACGTTCCCGATCCTCGACGGCATCGCGATCGCGACCCTCGACCGGGCCGACGACGTCTGGCAGGTCGTCGCGCCGACCGTCCCGACGGTGCTCGGCGCCGAACGGCTCAACGGCCTGCTGGAGAGCGTCGGCGTCGACCGCGCCCGCCAGCACATCGTCGTCAACACCTCGGTGCCGGGGCACAGCGGCCAGCTGTCGCCGCGCGACGTCGCGACCCGCCTCGACCGCGACGTCGAAGTCGTGGTGCCGTTCACGCGGGCGGCGATCGCGGCGTGCAACACCGGCCGGCCGGTCGTGCTCGCCAGCACCAGGTTCAACGGCTTCCGTCGCCGCGTCGCCGAGCTCGCCGACCTGCTGACATCGCCAGAATCGTCGCTGACCGAGGCCGAGCGATGAGCGAACGGCCCGAGCCCACCACCCCGCCGACCGGCAACCGCAGCCTGTTCCGCGGCTCGCGCGCGGCCGAGGCGGTCGAACGCATGCGCCGCCCGACCGGGCCGCAGCCCGCCGAGCCGCGAACGCCCTCGTCGTCCGAGCCGCGCCGCCCCGCGACCGACTACGCCGGCGTCAAGGGCGAGCTGCAGTCGCGCCTGCTCGAACAGCTGTCCGAGCGCGACCTGCTCGGCGCCACCGAGGAGCGCATCGGCAGCTTCGTGCGCGAGTTCGCCGACGAGGTGCTGCAGAACGAGGACCTGCCGCTCAACGACCGCGAGCGCGAGCAGCTCGGCCGCGACCTGCTGCAGGAGACCCTGGGCCTCGGTCCACTGGCGCCGCTGGTGCTCGACCCGGCGGTCACCGACGTGCTGGTCAACGGGCCCGCAAACGTGTTCGTCGAGCGCTTCGGCCGGCTCGAACGCAGCGAGGTCCGTTTCCGAGACGCCGAGCACCTGCTGCGCGTGATCGAGCGCATCGCCGCGCGGGTCGGCCGCCGCATCGACCAGTCGTCGCCGATGGCCGACTTCCGCCTGCCCGACGGCAGCCGCGTCAACGCGACCATCCCGCCGGTCTCGATCGACTACCCGACGCTGTCGATCCGCCGCTTCGGCCACCGCCGCCTGCGCGGCGCCGACCTGCTGCGCTACGGCTCGGTCAACGAGCCGATGCTGCAGTTCCTGCGCGAGGCCGTGCGCCACCGCACCAACATGGTCATCTCGGGCGGCACCGGCGCCGGCAAGTCGACGCTGCTCGGCGCGCTGGCCGAGGCGATCCCCGGCGACGAGCGCATCGTCACGATCGAGGACACCGCCGAACTGCAGCTCGACCAGCCGCACGTCGTGCGCCTCGAGAGCCGGCCGGTCAACACCGAAGGCGCCGGTGAGATCACCATCCGGCAGCTGGTCGTCAACTCGCTGCGCATGCGCCCCGATCGCATCCTGGTCGGCGAGTGCCGTAGCGCCGAGGCGCTCGACATGCTGCAGGCGATGAACACCGGCCACGACGGCAGCCTGACCACGGTGCACGCCAACTCGCCGCGCGACGCCCTCAGCCGGCTCGAGACGATGGTGCTGATGGCCGGCACCGAGCTGCCGTCGCGCGCGATTCGGGAGCAGATCACGTCGGCCGTGCAGCTGCTGGTGCACGTCAGCCGCGGCGAGGACGGCGTGCGTCGCATCCAGAGCATCAGCGAGATCACCGGCCTCGAGAGCGAGACCCCGCTGCTGCAGGAGGTGTTCCGCTGGCAGCGCACCGGCCGCAACGAACGCCGCATCGAAGGCCACTTCGTCAGCACCGGCATCATGCCGCGGCTCGCCGAGCGCCTGCGCGAACGCGGCGCCGAACTGCCCCAGCAGATGTTCCAGCAGGGCTCGCCCGTCGCGGCACCCAAGCTGCCCGGGGGTGACGAGGCGTGAGCGAGGTCGCCGTCACCCCCCTCGCCATGGCCCGCGGCCGCGACGTGCTGCGGGTCGGCCACGACGCCTCGCGTGGCCGGCTGTGGGTCGCCGCCCTGGCCGCCGCGATCTGCGCCGCGGTGCTGCTGCTGACGCCGCTCTACCTCGAGCTGTCGCTGTCGCTGGCGGTGCTGGTCGGCACGCTCGCCTGGGTCGTCGACGGTGCGATCGTCGCCAACCGCACGGTGCGCATCGAATCGCAGCTCGCCGACGCCCTCGACCTGCTCGGCTCCAGCGTCGCCGCCGGCGTCGGCCTGGTCGAGGCGCTCGACGGCGTGGTCCGCGAGGTGCGGCCGCCGCTGCGCGACGTGCTCGCCGCCGCGGCCGAACGGCTGCGCCTCGGCGACGACCCGCAGCGCGTGTTCCAGGACGCGCAGACGATCCTGCCGCTGCCGGCGTTCCGTCTGTTGACGCACTACCTGAGCGTGCAGTGGCAGAGCGGCGGCTCGATCGCGCCCGGCCTGCACGCGATCGCCGAGACCGTGCGCGACCGCGTCAACCTCGGCCGTCGCGTCAACGGCCAGTCGGCCGAGGCCCGCATCTCGGTGCTCGGCATCCTGCTGGTCGTCTACGGCATCGCCGCGCTCGCCTGGGTCAACAACCCCGAGCGCGTGCAGGCGTTCCTCGGCTCCGACGTCGGCGGCGGCATCGCCGCCGCCTGCGTGATGCTGCAGGCACTGGGCATCGTCTGGATGGCGCGGTTGACCCGCATCGAGGTGTGATGCAAGCCGCACTCTGGATCCTGCTCGCCCTCGCCGCCGCGGCCGTGCTGGTAGCCTGGCTGCGCCAGCGCAACCAGCGCCTCTGGGCACAACAGCGGCTGGCGTCGGCACAGCTCGCCGGCGACGCCGGCCCGCGCGCGGGCACCGGCGGCGCGCCAGACGAAGGCCTGGCGCGCTGGCTGTACCTGGCCGGCTACCGCCGCCCCGATGCGCCGACCCGCTTCTGGTTCGCGACCGGTGCGCTGGCGCTGCTGGGCGCCGCACTCGGCCTGCTGCTGTTGTTGTCCGGCCTGCTCGCCCACCTCGAGACGACCCTGGTGGGCATCCCCGGCCGGGTCGGCTACCTGTTCGTGCCGATCGTGCTGGCGGTGCCGGTGATCCTGCCGCTGGCGTTCGCCGCGCTGCCGACGACCCGGGTGCGCCGCGCCCGGCGCGCCCGCGTCGACCTGATCCTGCGCGATCTGTATCCAGCGCTCGAACTGTTCGCGAGCCTGGCGCAGGCGGGGCTCGCGTTCGACGCCGCGCTGGCCCGCGTGCTGGCCTCGTTCGGCGCCGACCGACCGCTCGGCCGCGAGCTGCAGACGTTCCAGGCCGAGGTCATGGGCGGCGCCGACCGCACCCGCTGCTTCCGCCGGCTCGCCCACCGCGTCGCCGTGCCGCAGCTCAGCAGCTTCACGTCGGCGCTGATCCGCGCGCACGAGGTCGGCATCGGCCTCGCGTCGACGCTGCGGCGCCAGGCCGACGAGCTGCGCTCCGAACTGCGCGAACGCGCGCTCGGCCGCGCCCAGTCGCTGCCATCGCGGCTGGTGTTCCCGCTCGTCCTGTGCTTCCTCCCCGGGGTGTTCGTGATGAGCCTCGGCCCTGCCTTCTACGGCTTCCTGGTAGACACCGCCGGCTTCGGCTCCACCCGTTGATCTGATGCGCCCTTCGCCTCTTGCCCTGCTGCTCTGGCTGCTCTGGCTGCTCGCCGCCGCCGGCTGCGCCGTCTGGAACCCCGACTACGAACCCGATCCCGATCGCGAGCTGCAGGACCTGCTGCGTCCGGCCCGCAGCGCCGAACGCGCGCTCGACCAGGTCACCCAGGAACGCATGCGGTTCTCGGTCGAACGGCTGGCGACGCGCCACCCGAGCCATGTGGCCAGCCAGGTCGCGGCCGCGGCGCTCTCGTTCGAGGCCGGCGAGTCCCAGCGGGCCCAGGGCTACCTCGATCGCGCCCTGACGCTGGCGCCGGCGCACGTCGAGGCGCGCTGCCTGCGCGCGCGCATCGCCGTTGCCGACGGCAGCCTCGACCTCGCCCGCAAGCTGGTCGACGAGGGCCTGCGCATGCGCCCGGACGCCGCCGCCCTCTACGAATCGTCGGCGTGGCTGCACCAGCTCGAAGGGCGCTTCGACGACGCGCTGCGGGCCCTGTCCGCAGCCGCGTCGCTCGGCGCGCCGGCCTGGCGCATCGCGTTCCACCGCGGCCTCGTCGAAGAACTGCGCGGCGCCTTCGACGCAGCCGAGCGGCACTACCGCGAGGCCATCGAGGCCAGGCCTTCGTGCGCCGAGGCGAAGCAACGGCTCATGGGCCTCGCCGCGCGCCGGCAGCTCGCGCCCGGCCGCTGAGAACGCTGGCGCCCACGGCGCCCGCGCGGCATCGTTCTCTGCATGGACCAACGCCCTCCGCAGGACGACGAAGCCAAGGTCGTGCAGGCGCTCGGGATCGCCAACGCGCGCCGCCACATCCTGCTGTGCTGCGACCAGAGCAAGCCGAAGTGCTGCGACCGCGACCGCAGCCTGGTCGCGTGGAACTTCCTGAAGGCGCGACTGAAGGAACTCGGGCTGGCCGACGCCGGCGGGGTGCAGCGCAACAAGTCGCACTGCCTGCGGATCTGCGTCAACGGCCCGATCGCGGTCGTCTATCCGGAGGGCGTCTGGTACCGCGGCTGCGATCCCGACGTGCTCGAACGGATCATCCAGCAGCACCTGATCCGCGGCGAGGTCGTCGCCGAGCACTGCATCACGACGCAGCCGCTGCAGGGCGGCCGGCTCGACATGAAGGCCGACTGGAACGCGCGCGCCGCCGAGGACGCGCAGTACTACATCGCCAGCGCCGACCCCGACCAGGGCGACGCCTTCCGCGGCTCGGGCGAGCGCGACGTGCAGGCCTACTTCGACGGCATCTGGGACCTGCTCGGCGCCGACAAGACGGTGCTCGACATCGGCTGCGGCATCGGCCGCATGGACGAGTTCGTCGCGCCGCACGTCGGCCAGCTGGTCGGCGTCGACGTCAGCGGCGAGATGGTGCAGAAGGCGGCCGAACGGCTGGCGCACCTGCCCAACGTGCGGTTCGTCGAGGGCGACGGCTTCTCGCTGCCGGTCGAGGACGCGTCGATCGACCTGATCTTCACGCACATCGTGCTGCAGCACACGCCGCGCCACGTCACCCACAGCTACTTCCGCGACGCGTTCCGCGCGCTGAAGCCGGGCGGCGACCTGGTGTTCCAGATGCCCGAAGCCGTGCCGGGAGCGCCGAAGGACCCGCCGGGCGACGACACCTTCGAGATGCGCTTCTGGAAGGAGGACGACCTGCGCCGGGCGATCGAGCAGGTCGGCTTCGCGTGGCAATCGGTGCGGCGCTATCCGGTCGACTCCGAGTACCTGAAGTTCAACCAGCTCCGCGTGCACGCGCAGAAGCCGTAGCGCGCGGCGCCGCCGCAGCTAGCGACCGGGATCTGGCATACCGGCCGCGAGCCGACGCAGCAGCGACAGCTGCAGCCCCATCACCCGCCGCAGCCGCTCCAGCTGCGCTGCCAGCTGCTCGTTCTCGCTCTGCTCCGGCGCAGCATCGTCGACGCGCGTCGCCAGCACCTCGTCGAAGTCGACGTCGGGGAAACAGCGCGCATGCAGCGCGCGGTTGTCGTCGTCGTAGCGGTCTCGCACCTGCTCGACCAGCGCGCGCGGCAGCCTGGGTCGATCGGTCGCGACCGCCCCGTGGCCCTTCAGCCAGTCGCCGAGGCCGGTGTCGTGGATGTCCTCGAACAAGAACGAGCTGTCGGCGAACACCTCCAGCACGCCCCAGTCGAGCATCGGGTTGCGCGAGGCCTCGAGCTTCGGCTCGAGGTCGGCGTAGCCCAGCGCCGCGAACAGGTCGCGCACCACGTCGCCGTCGCGCAGCGCGCTCGGGTGCAGCGGCCGCACGTGCATCGCGTGCGCGAACGCGGCCCACTTGTCGGCGACCTTGCGGTAGGCCGGCCGGCCGAGTTCGAACTCGCGCTCGACGAACGGCGCGAGCGGCTTGCCCTCGAGGCAGCCCCACTGCGCCCACGCGCTGACCAGGAAGTCCTGCGGCCGCCGCACGTAGTCGACGACCTCGACGCGGTAGCCGTGGGCCAGCGCCTTGGCGAGGAACTCGCCCTTCGGATTGGCGAGGCTCTCGGCCGAGATGATCAGGTGGTCGTAGCGTGCCGGCAGGTCGGCGCTCTGGGCGTGGATGTGCTGCACCGCGTCGCGCAGGCCGGCCTCGCCCCGCGCCACCATGTCGGCGACGTAGAACGTCGGCGTGCCGTCGAGCCGGCCTTCGGTCACGAACCGCATCGAACGGTCGGCGACCAGCGCGCCGCGCGCGCGCAGCGCGTCGAGGTTGGCGGCGAGCGCCGCCTGCAGCGTCGTGCTGGCGCACTTCGGGTGCCCGATGTGGATCGTGATGCGTCGCTCGGCCAAGCCCGAAACGTACCGTTCTCACGACGCGCAGAGAAGCGCGGGAGCATTCCTGACCGGCGGATTGACGCGGGCGCCGATCCTGCACATCGTACCGTGCGTCGCGCCGGGCCTGTCCGCGGCCGGCCCGACCGAACTCGTTCCCACGCCCCTCCCCGCGGCCCCGATCCCGACCATGCCCAAGCCCACCCGTCGCCAGTTCCTCGCGACCTCCTCCACCGCCGTACTCGGCACCGGCCTGTCCGCTTCGATGGTTCCGAACGTGCACGTCGGCGGCCGCGAAGAGATCCGCGTCGCGCTCGTCGGCTGCGGTGGCCGCGGCACCGGCGCCGTCGCGCAGATCTTCAACACCAAGGGCGTGACCCGGCTGGTCGCGGTCGCCGACGCGTTCGAGGAGAAGGCCAAGAACGCGGTCAAGAACCTGACCAACCACGCCAAGGAGAAGGTCGACGTCCCCGAAGAGCGCATCTTTTCCGGCCTCGACGCCTACAAGAAGGCGATCGACAGCGAGTGCGACCTGGTCGTCATCGCGACGCCGCCGGGCTTCAAGCCGCAGCAGTTCGACTACGCGATCCAGGCCAACAAGCACGTCTTCATGGAGAAGCCGGTCGCGGTCGACGCCCCCGGCATCCGCCGCGTGCTGGCCGCCGTCGAGCGTTCGAAGAAGCAGCAACGCATGGTCGCGATCGGCCTGCAGCGGCGCCACGAGCCGAAGTACGTCGAGACGATGAAGCGCATCCACGACGGTGCGATCGGCGACGTGATCCTGTCGCGCGTCTACTGGAACGGCGGCGGCATCTGGTACCGCAACAAGAAGCCCGGGATGACCGAGATGGAGTTCCAGTGCAACAACTGGTACCACTTCAACTGGGTCTGCGGCGACCAGATCGTCGAGCAGCACATCCACAACCTCGACGTCGGCTGCTGGGCCAAGAACGCCTACCCGGTCTCGTGCAACGGCATGGGCGGCGGCGAACAGCGCATGGGCGGTGACCGCACCAAGTCGCAGATCTTCGACCACACGTTCTGCGAGTACACGTTCGCCGACGGCTCGAAGATGTACAGCCAGGGCCGCCACCTGCGCGGCGGCTGGAACAACGTCGGCGAGGCGCTGCACGGCACCCAGGGCACCGCGATCCCCGCCGGCCGCATCGACGGCGCCAACGCCTGGCGCTTCCAGGGCCGCAGCCCCGGTGGCCACCAGCAGGAGCAGCACGACATGATCGACGCGCTGATGCAGGGCAAGATCTACAACGAGGGCGAGTACGGCGCGCACTCGACGTTCTGCGCGATCCTCGGCCGCGAGGCCTGCTACTCCGGCAAGGTGATCAAGTGGGACGACCTGCTCGAACGCGGCCGCGACCTGACGCCGGGCATCGACACCTACACGATGGACTCGGTGCCGCCGTGCGTGCCGGGCAAGGACGGCAAGTACCCGGTGCCGGTCCCGGGCAACTACAACCCGTTCGCCGGCTAGGCGGCCAGCGGCCGCCCGTGCAGCACGGCACCTTCCAGCCGACCCGATGGTCGATGGTGCGCGGGGCGGGCTCGTCCGACCCCGCGGTGCGCCACGCCGCGCTCGAACGGCTGTGCGCGCAGTACTGGTATCCGCTCTACACCTACCAGCGGCGGCGCGGCCGCGAGCCCGACGAGGCGGCCGACAGCGTGCAGGACCTGTTCGCGCACCTGCTCGACGGCGACCGCTTCGCGTCGCTCGACGAGGGCGGCGGCCGGTTCCGCAACTGGCTGCTGACCGTGCTGCAGAACCACGAACGCGACCGGCGCGACCGCGACCGCGCCCACAAGCGCGGCGGTGGCGTCGCGAGGATCCCGATCGACGGCGCCGAGGGCGAACGCCGGCTGCAGCTGCACGGCGACGCGACGGGCGATCCGCAGGTCGCGTTCGAGCGCGCCTGGGCCCACGAGACCCTGCGCATGGCGCGCGACCTGCTGCAGCAGGAGATGGCGGGCCACGGCAAGGCCCCCTTGTTCGACGCCCTGGCGCCGCTGCTCGACCAGCAGGCCGCGCCGCCACACGCCGAGATCGCCCAACGGCTCGGGATCCGGGCGGTCACGCTGCGGGTCACGCTGCACCGCATGCGAACGCGCTACCGCGAACTGCTGGTCGCGGTGGTCGCCGAATCGCTCGGGGAGCGGACCGAGGCCGGCGCCGAGCTCGAGGCGCTGGCGGCGGCGCTCGCCGGAAAATCGGGCGTGCGCTCGTAACGTTCGCCCGCCGCTGCCGTGACCCGAGGCATGAACGACCACCACAGCCGTCCCGGCGAGCACCACCTGGCCGAGGCCGCCGCCGAGCAACAGCAACGGCAGGGCATGCACGCCCTGCGCACGCAGGTGCAGGCGCACCTGCCCGACTTCGAACTGGGCGAGTGCATCGGCCGCGGCGGCATGGGCGCCGTGTTCCGCGCGCGGCAGCGCAACCTCGACCGGACCGTCGCCGTCAAGGTGCTGCTGCCGCCGCCCGGCGAGGTCGCCGGCTGGGGCGACCGCTTCCGCCGCGAGGCCCAGGCGCTGGCGCGGCTGCAGCATCCGGGCATCGTCACCGTGCACGACTACGGCCAGGTCGGCGAGCTCGCGTGGCTGGTGATGGAGCTGGTCGAGGGCACCAACCTGCGCACGCTGCTCGACGAGGGCCACCTGCAGCCGTCCGAGGCGCTGGCGATCGTGCCGCCGGTCTGCGAAGCGCTGCAGTACGCGCACGACCGCGGCATCGTGCACCGCGACGTCAAGCCCGAGAACGTGCTGCTGGACCTCGACGGCCGCGTCAAGCTGGTCGACTTCGGCCTGGCCAAGCTGACCGCCAACGACCCGCACAACCTGACCCGTAGCGACCAGGCGATGGGCACGCCGCGCTACATGGCGCCCGAGCAGCTCGAACGGCCGCTCGAGGTCGACCACCGCGCCGACATCTTCTCGCTCGGGGTCGTGCTCTACGAGATGTTGACCGGCCAGGTGCCGGCCGGCGTCGTCGAGCCACCGTCGCGCAAGGTCGGCAGCGATGTCCGCCTCGACCAGGTCGTGATGCGGGCGCTGCAGCGCGAACCGGCGCAGCGCTACCAGAGCGCCGCGGAGCTCGAGACCGGGGTCCGACAGATCGAGCCGCGCGCCGCGGCCGGGCCGGCCGGGCCGCGACCGCGCGAGGCCGCTGCCGAGGGCAGCCTGACGGCCAACGGCTGGACGTTCGCCGACCTGGTCGCCGTGCTGGTGCTGCCGGTGACGCTGTTCCTGGTGGCGGCGCTGCAGCCGCGCTACCGCAGCGTCGCCGAGTCCGCAGAGGGCTGGAGCCTGCTGCTGCCGTGGGTGTTCGTCGGCGCGTTCTGGCTGACGCTGCCGTTCACGAGCACGCTGCACTGGCTGTTCGGCCGGCGCCGCACCGTGGCGCTGTCGATGCCGATGGTGCGGGTCGCGGTCACCGTGCTCGGCACCTGCCTGATGCTGCTGGTCTACGCGTGGACGCGGCAGCGTCAGGGCCTGCCGGCGGCATCGACCGAGAACGGCCACACGATGATCACGATGCTGCGCCTGGTGCTGCTGCCTACGATGACGGTCGCGGCGATCGCCGGCGCCTGGAGCCGCCGCGGCGCCCACCGGGTGCTGCTCGCGCCGCCGACCGCGGCGCTGCTGACGCTGTGCGCGGGCGCGCTGGCGGCGATCCCGGCGTGCATCGGCCTGGCCGCGTCGCTGAGCACCGCGATCGACCTGGTCTCGCTGTCGGCCGTGCACTCCCGCAGCCTGCCGATGATGGCGCAGGTGCCGGCGATCCTCGGCGGCCTCAGCGCACTGCACCTGCACCGCCAGGGTCACCGCCGCGCCGCGACGCTGGCGCTGACGGCCGGCGTCGTGGTCACCGCGGTCGTGCACGTGCTCGCCCAGCTCTCCTACGGCGAATGGACGCTGGCGGCCTACGGCGGCCTGTTGTTCGCGTCGCTGCTCGGCCTGGTGGCGCTCGCCGGCACGGCGGCGCCGATCGCGCGCGACGCCGACGGCTAGGAGCGCGTCCATGTGGTGGACGCGCTGCCAACCGTGATCACGGAAGCGGCGTGTACGCGTGCTAGCGGAAGCCGTCGCCGGCCAGGATCGGCTCGCGCCGCGCGCCGATGTTGACGCAGATCGCCAGCGCCAGCAGCATCGCCATCGTCGAACTGCCGCCGTAGCTGATCAGCGGCATCGGCAGGCCGGTGCTGGGCACCAGCCAGCCGCAGACCGCGACGTGGAACAGGCTCTGGGCGCCGAACCACGCGGCGACGCCGACACAGACCAGCTTGCCGAACCGTTCGCGGGTGCGCATCGCGATCGACAGCAGGCCGTAGACCAGCGCCGCGACCAGCGACAGCACCAGCAGCACGCCGAGGAAGCCGCCTTCCTCGCCGACCACCGCGAACACGTAGTCCTCGCTGCGGTACGGCAGGAAGTCGTAGCGGTTCTGCGGCCCCTGGCCGAGGCCGAAGCCCCCGAAGCCGCCGGCCCCCATCGCGATCAGCGCCTGCCACGGCTGGTAGCCGGCGTCGCGCAGCACGTTGCGCACCTCGTGTGTGTGCAGGTTGCTGTCGTTCCAACCCCAGTGCTGGATCCAGACGTCGATGCGCTCGCGCTGGTACTCGTGCATCAGTTCGAAGTAGGCGACCACCAGCACCAGCGCCGAGATGCCCATCAACAGCAGGATGCTGCGCGCCGGCGCGCCGGCGGCGAAGCACATCGCCAGCAGCACCACGCCGAACACGATCGAGCTGCCGAGGTCCGGCTGCTTGAGGATCAACAGCGCCGGCACCGCCGCCACCAGCATCGGCACCAGCAGCCCGTCGAACGTCCTGGCGCGGCTCTTGAAGCGCAGCATCGCGGCCAGCGCCAGCACCACCGCGATCTTGGCGAACTCGCTCGGCTGGATCGAGAAGCCGGGGAACGCATACCACCGCCGCGCGCCGTTGATCTCCGGCGCGAAGAACGGCAGCCCCACTAGCGCCAGCACCGCCGCTCCGTAGAGCACCCACGCGCCGCGCAGGATGTGCACGTAGTGTGGCAGGATCACGAAGCAGCCGACCCCAAGGCCGACCGCGACGAACAGCGCCTGGCGGCCCTGCTGGGCGCCGAACACGGCGTCGTCGGCGGTCGCCGAGCCGATGAACACCAGCCCGGTCAGGCACAGCGCCAGCACGGTCAGCACCAGCCAGCCGTCGATGTTCTGCAGCAGGCGGCGGCGCCGTTCGGAAGCATCCGAGAACGTGCTCATCGCGGCAGGTACCTCCACTTCAGTTCGGCGTCGCGCGCGACCTCGGCGAACAGGCCCTCGAGCATCTCGCCAGCGGCGCCGGCACCGTGGGTCTGGTCCGGCACGTAGTAGACGACGCCGCAGAACGCCAGCTGGTGGCCGCCGGCCGACGGCGCAGGCAGGTAGCCGGCGAACCACGCGTTGTTGTCGCCGTCGTTGCTGCGCTCGGCGGTGCCGGTCTTGCCGCGCGCGCCGAGGCTCTGCAGCAGATCGAGTTCCTTGCCGGTACCGCGCACCAGCACGTCCTGCAGGCCGGTGCGCACCAGCTGCATGGTCTGCTCCGAGATCGCCGGCGTGATCCGGTCGCGCTGCTCGCCGGCGCGCAGGCCGAGCGTCGGCAGCGCGCCGGTCGCAAGCGCGGCATCGGCGCGCGCCACGATCAGCGGCGAGGCCTGCATGCCGTAGCCGATCGCCTGGCTCGGCAGGATCCGATCGCCGTCGAGGTTGGAGTGCGCAACCGAGATGCCGGGGACCTGGCCCTGCCAGCACGGCTGCCACTTCGGCGCGGTCTCGGTGGGATCGAGCAGCCCGAAGCGATGGTAGGCGCGCTGCACGCCCTCGACGCCGATGCCGACCCCGACCTGGTAGAAGAAGCAGTTGCACGACTTGGCCAGCGCGTGCCGCGGGTGCTGGCCCTCGCCCCAGTGCGCACCGTCGCAGCGCAGCCGGTGGCCCTGGTAGACGAACCGGCCGCTGCACATCTCGATGTCCTTGGGCGCGATGTGGGGCCGGCCGAGCCGCAGGCTCTCGAGGTGTTCGGCCAGGATGAACGGCTTGGCGACCGAGCCGATCGAGCCGTTGCCGACCCACATCACGCCCGGCACGTGGCGCGCGTTGTCGGTCTCGATCGGCGCGCCGGCGCACGCCAGCACGTCCCCGGTGAGGGCGTCGATGATCGCGATCGCCGCCTCGACGCGCCGCGCCTTGTCCGGGTCATCGTGGCGCGAACGGTAGAGCTGCCAGTTGGCCTCGACGGCGCGTTCGGCGATCGCCTGCAGCCGCGAGTCGATCGTGATGCGCACGTCGTCGCCGGACTCGACCTGCAGGTGGCTCCACAGCGCGTGCTCGCGCCGGTTGCCGTCGTGCTCGACGAAGCGCATGCCGAGCTGCCCCATCAGGGCGTCGTTGAACCAGGCTTCGAAGCCGGTGACCCCGCGCCGTTCGCGCGTCATCAGCTCGCGCTCGTAGCGGCGCCGCGCCTCTTCGATCATCAGCAGGCGGGTCTCGTCGGCGACCAGCCCCTCGGGCACCAGCTGCCTGGCCCAGCTCGCCGGCATCTGCTCGTCCATGTAGGTCTGCACCCACGTCGGCGGCTTCTGCCCGGTCAGCAGCACGCGCATGCGGTTGCGTTCGGCGACCGTGCGGTCGAGCCAGTTGACGCGGCCGACCAGCGCGTCGTAGGCGGTCTTCGGCGCCAGCGTCGAGACCCGTCGCACCGACGGGGCCACCGCGATGCCGGCGTAGCGCCGGTCCTCGACGCGCAGCACCGCGGCGATGTCGAACGACACCTCGTCGGCGAGCGGCGTGCGCAGCTCCTCGACGTAGCTGCCCTTGCGCTCGACGCCCTGATCGTCCAGCCACGAGACCTGCTCCTTGTTGAGGCTGGCCACGCACAGCTCGTCGAGCTTCTGCAGCAGTGTCGGGATCGCCTCGGTCTGCAGGCCGCGACGATCGGCGTAGTCGACCTGCTGCGCGTAGAGCTTGTCGCTGAGGTCCCGCAGGTCTTGGAGCCGGCGGTCGAAGCGCAGCAGCAGCTGCTCGCGCGGCACGTCGAGCACGTCGCCGATGCCGAGCCGGCGGCCGCTCTGCGCGCCCTCGCGCATGGCCCGGTAGGCGTCGCGGCGCGACAGGTCGCCGACCAGCGACAGCACCGTGGTCGCGTAGGTCGCCAGCTGCGAGGTGACGTCCTTGGGCAGCACGCCGGGCTCGATCGCGCGCACCGGCATCGAGAACAGGTCGCGCACCGCCTCGCGCGGCCCGTTGTCGCGGTCGTAGCCGTAGCGCTGGAACTCCATGCCCGGCTCGAGCCGCAGGCACACGGTGCCGCCGTGCACCGCCGCACCGATGCAGTTGCGCAGGCGGAAGCGCAGGTAGTGCACCGACACCCGCGTGGTCGGCTCGTCGTAGGCGAGCACCGCGCCGTGGCGGTCGAGCAGCCGGCCGCGCAGGCTCGGCACCGAACGGAACGCCCAGCGGTTCTCGTAGCTGCGCCGCGCCCAGACCTCCTGGTCGCGCACCATCAACAGCCACAGGTGCACCAGCACGACGCCGAGCGCCGCGGCGAACACGCCGGCGAGCACCCCGATGCGGGTGCCGGTGGTCGCACGCTGGGACTCGCTCACGACGGACCTCCCGGCAGCAGCTCGCCCGGTTCGGTGAACGCGCGGAACGGCGGCAGCAGGCGCACGGCCAGCAGCACCGGCGGCAGCAGCAGCGCCGCCCAGACCACCTGCCAGCCGTCCAGCGTGGCGCTGGCCGACGGCTGGTCGAACAGGTGGCCACACAGCCGCGACAGCTGCGGGATCAGAATCGCCAGCAGCGCCGCCGCGACCGCCTGCCACAGCCAGCGCTGCGCGACGAACAGCGCGCGCAACGGCAGGAACGCGGCGACCGGTACGCCGACCACGAGCAGGTGCACCGGCAGCGACGCCTGGTCGACCAGGGCGCGGCCGATCGCCACGCCGAGCAGCAGGAACGGCAGCGTCGAGACCTGCGCGAACCACGCCAGGAACAGCGCCGACAGCACCGCCATGTCGAGCGTCGGCAGCCCGAGGTCGCGCAGATAGCCGACCAGCAGGAAGCCCTGCGGCACGATCAGGAACCACCACAACCAGCGCATCAGCGCGGCTCCTCCCCGACCAGCACCTCGGCGGCGCGCGGCCCGGTCTCGCCCGGCACGTGCACCTCCAGCAGGTTGCGGTCGAAGCGGTCGGGCGTGGCGCGGCCGATCCACAGGCCGGCCGGGCAGAAGCGGCCGTTGCTGCCGGTGAACAGGAAGCCCGGCGTCAGCCGCAGCAGTTCCTTGCGCTTGGGCCCCTGCCAGCGGATCCACGCGGCATTGCCGTCGCTGCGCTCGACGCGGCCGCTCAGCTCGATCGGCTCGCCGTCGTCGCCGTCCGGCAGGAACAGCAGGCTCCAGCGCTGCCGGGACGCGACGAACGAGGTCACCAGGCCGCTGCCGAAGCAGAGCCCGCGGGCGGTGCCGACGAACAGCCCGTCCTGCACCACCGCCGCACCGTCGGGCACGTCGCGCGGCGCGACCAGCAGGTGGCGGCCGTGGTGCGCCCCCGGCAGGTCGTAGACGACCGCGGCGACGCGACGGTAGGCCCGCAGCGGTGAGGCCGGCGACCGGCGGGCGCGGCCGGGCTTGCGCCAGACGACCACGTGCGAGAGCGCGCTCGGCTCGAAGGCCGGCTCGACGTAGACGCCGATCGTCAGCACGTCGTCGGACTCGCGGTCGTCGTAACCCCACACCCGCGCCCAGCCGAGCGACAGCCCCGGCGGCACCTCGTAGCGCTTCTGTCCGAACGGCAGCTCGCGCGTGCGCACCTGCAGGCCGACCTCGTCGAGGCGGGCCGCGCGATACGGGTCGTCCCACATGTCGACGCGCAGCGGCGCGGGATCGGCCCTTGAGCCGGGACGCACCACGAACCGCAGCGGCGGCGCCTGCATCAGCCCGTCGCCGACCAGGTCGATGCCGGCATATAGCCGCGGCGCGTCGCGGTGGTTGCACAGCATCACGCGCGCCGGGTCGTCGGCTCGGTCGTCGACGGCCCGGCCCATGCCGCGCGTCATCAGGAAGCCGATCAGCTGGTCGCCCTTGGTGACGATCACCTCGCACCCCTCGAGCTCGGCGTAGCTGTGGTCGAGCAGCAGCTCGCTGAGGCGGCCACCACCGCCGCGGCGCGAGGCCGACAGCACGCCGCACAGCACCTTCTCCGAGCCGATCGGCATCAGCATGCCCTCGGCGGCGAAGTCGTGCCGTTCGACCCGTTGGCGAAGGTCCTGGCCGAGCTGATCGATGCGCGCGAGCGAGTCCCGGTCGGCGGCCGCCGCCGGCTGGCCGAACCACAGCGAAGCCATGCGCGGCACCGCGGTCGCCGAGCCGACCAGCCAGCGTTCGAGCGGCGCGAACACCGCGGGCAGCGTCAACCACGCCAGCGCGAACAGCAGCATGGCGTAGAGACCCACCGGGAACGCAGCCGACTTCTTCACCATCGACGAACCAGGATCACCCCCACATGGAGACCGGACGGCTGCATACGAACGCGACGTGCCGCGCGCGAGCTGCCGTCCACGAAACCGCGCCCGGCGCGGTCGCCGCGGCGCGCGCTAGCCGAGGTCTTCGCCGCCCTCGAGGAACTGCGAGTACAGCTCGAGGTTCTCGAGGAAGATGCCGGTGCCGCGCGCGACCGCTTCGAGCGGGCGCTCGGCGACGCGCACGTCGAGCTCGGTCTCCTTGGCGATCAGCTCGGGCAGGCCGCGCAGCAGCGAGCCGCCGCCGCACAGGGTGATGCCGGAGTTGATCAGGTCGGCGGCGAGCTCGGGCGGGGTGCGCTCGAGCACCGCCTTGATCGCGCCGATGATCTTGCGCACCGGCTCCTGCAGCGCCTCGCGCACGTCCTCGGAGCTGATCACGGCGCGCCGCGGCAGGTTGACCAGCGAGTCGCGGCCGCGCACCTCGACCTGGATCTCCTCCTCGAGCGGGATGCAGCTGCCGGCGGCGATCTTCAGCCGTTCGGCGGTGATCTCGCCGATCAGCAGGTTGTACTTGCCGCGGATGTACTGCGTGATCGCTTCGTTGAAGTCGTCACCGGCGACGCGCAGGCACTCGGCCATCACGACGTTGGCTAGCGAGATGACCGCGACCTCGCAGGTGCCGCCGCCGATGTCGACGATCATCGTGCCGTGCGGCTCGTGCACCGGCAGGCCGGCACCGATCGCTGCCGCGGTCGGCTCGTCGACCAGGAAGACGCGGCGCGCGCCGGCCCGCTCGGCACTGCCGATGACGGCGCGCTTCTCGACCATCGTGATGCCCCACGGGACCGCGATGACCAGCCGCGGCTTGACCAGGCGGTTGGCGCCGGTGGCCTTCTTGATGAAGTACCGGAGCATCTTCTCGGTGACCTCGAAGTCGGCGATGACCCCGCTCTTCATCGGGCGCACCGCCTGGAAGCCGGGCGGCGTGCGGCCGAGATACTCGAGCGCCGCGTCGCCGACGGCCATGCCGTCGAGCAGCACCTCGGTCGAGCCCTTGCGGACCGCGACGACGGACGGTTCGTCGAGAACGACTCCCTTGTCGCGGACGAACACCAGCGTGTTGGCGGTTCCCAGATCGATCCCCAGATCGACCGAGAAGCCGCGCAGCAGCCACTCGAACGGTTTCAGCATGCGATGCCCCTCAGGGCCTTCCCGATTTGTGGATGGCTCGGGATCCATTGACCTAGCAGACACGTGCGACCGGGACCAATCGGTGCACTCCGCCCAACGTAGCAGGCGATCCTCCGGTCGCAACGTATTCTTGGCACGGTTCCGTCGCGGAGGAACGCGCAGCCTACGCGACCGATGAGCACGGTGCAAAACCGAGCGAGCCCGGCTCGCGCAGCGCGCGAACCGGGCTCGTCAGGTTGCCTTCTGTTTGGTGGCCTGGTCACTCCCATACCGAGCGGGACCGGGCCGAAGGGACGCTTCGATGCAGGCTCGAACCTTAGTTGTAAGCCTGACCCGCCATGATCACGCAGGTGAGCGCGCAGGCGAGGATGAAGAAGGTGAAGAGCACGATGCCTTCGTCGATGCCCATGCCGGGCTTGTCGATGGCTTCGACCTCAGCGGCCGGCGCCTCGGCGGCGGCGCGACGGTTGTTCTTGCGGGCCATGATTCAGCTCCTGGATTGCTTGGATAGCAGGGAAGGGAACGTCGACCGCCTTACGGCTGCGTCGACGCCTTGTCACCCGTGCGGATCTGGGCGTTGCCGTTCTTGACGCGGACCGTGCAGAGCACGGCGTTGGCGCTCGGCTCGTACTTCGTGGCGATCGCCTCGGCCTTGTAGCCGTTGGCGTCGTAGATCGCGAAGCTGAACGTGCGACGGTTGATCTGGTCCTGGATGTCGACGTTGCCGGGGTTGTCGGCGATCGAGATCGTGCACAGACGGCCCGACGCGTTGGTGACCGTGCCGGCCAGGTTCGGGGCGGCCATCGCTTCCGAGAAGCCACGAACCTTGGCAGCGGCGATCAGGAGGTCCTTCTCGCTGTTGTCGCGCTCGAGCGAGGCGATCTGCTGGTCCTTGCCGTCGATCGTCTCGTTCAGCGAGGCGATCTCGTTCTTCAGGTTGCGGTTCTCGGCTTCGGCCGTGTCCTTCGAGCGGACGGCGTCGTCGCGGACCTTCTGGGCTTCGATCGAAGCCTGGTAGGCGGCCTGCGAAGCATCGAACGCGGCCTTGGCCTGCGTGTTGGCGGCTTCCTGCAGCGAGACGGCCTTCTTGACGTCCACGACCAGCGAACCGTTGGTCTGCTCGAGACGCTTGTTGTCGTCCTGCAGCTTGGCGATCGTGTTCTGCGCGGCGGCGAGCTGCGTCTCGAACGACGTCTTGGCGTTCTCCGCGTTGCCGCGCTCCGTCTTCAGATCTTCGATCTGGTTGGTGAACTTGGTGGTGGCTTCGGCAAGCTCGGTCTCCTTGTCAGCGAGTTGCTGCTTGTAGTTGGCTTGCTTGTTCAACAGCTGCCCACCCATGACGGCGAAGCCGACGGCGAGAGCGAGGTTGACGACGATGAATACGCGACCGATGGGACTCATGATGACCAGATGGCTCCTAACTTGCGTGCTGCGCTGGACTGTCGGGAGAGATCAGTGCGCAGTTCGGTAACCAGAGGGGATGAAAAGACGCCAAACAGAAAAGGACAAACGGTGGCCGATCGGCACCTCCTTCTTGGCCGGACGACCAGGCAGGAGAGAACCGCATCCCAGAGCGAGAGGGGCCTTGGGGGCTGCGGAATCCTAACTCCATGCCCGGCACCGTCAAGAACCACCTGAGCGCTCTCCGGAAGGGCCGGATCACGCCCCGGCGGCGGATGCCGTTCGGGCTGTAGCGAGTCTAACCCGAAGCACCAGGGCGTGCGCTGCTCCGAGCGCCGTCAGCAGCGCCAGCAGGGGTCCGGTGAGCCGACGCAACCATGCCAACGGCGGGACGTTGCCACTGCCACGATCGAGCGAAACCTGCAGAATTCTCGCGTCGGCGCGCGGCGCGGGCTGCAGCGGCAGGCCGGCGTCGACGACGCCCGAAGATCGCACCGCGACCGAGTGCCCGTCCATCGTGCAGCGAACGATCGGCACGACATTCTCACAGGCGCGCACGACGGTCATTGCGACCATCTGGCTGAGTTCGGCGCCGCCGCGATACCAGGCCTCGTTGGACAGCACGACCAGGAACTCGGCGCCCTGCTCGACCTGCGCCGCTGCCGGCGCGGGGAACGCGTTGTCGTAGCAGAGCAGCGCGCCGAACTTCAGGCCGGCGGCGGTCGTCATCGGCGGCCGCGGGACGCCGGGACGGCAGTCGGGCGGCGCGCCGAGCGCTTCCTGGAACGTCGCGCGCAGCGACGCCGCCATGCCGTCCGGCAGCAGGCCGACCAGCGGCAGGAACTCGCCGCCGGGCACGAGCCGCTGCTTGTCGTGGTGCGCGAGGATGCGGCCGTTCGGCAGCTCGAGCAGGTACGCGGTCGGCGTCGTCTCGTCGCCGGTGCGCAGGTTCGCCCCCACCACCAGGCGCGCGGCCGTCGCCGGAAACCGCCCGCCGAGCATCGCGATGCGCCCGGCCTCGACCTCCCGCACGTCCGGCGCCTCGTCGACGCTGCTCTCCGGCCACAGCACCAGGTCCGGCGTCGGCTGCGCCGCGAGCGCGCGCCGCGTCGGCTCGAGGAAGCGCCGGGAGAACTGCCGGCCGCGCTCGGCGCGCGACATCTGCCACAGATCGAACGGATGCAGGCCCGGCTCGATCGCGGCGATGCGGATCGGATCGCGATCCTGCTGCGGCGCGCCGAGCCCGCTGGCGAGCCACGATCCGGTCGCCGCGACCGCGACCAGCAGCAGCCACGCGAGCCCGAGCCAGCTCCCCGCACGCCGCCACGACGGCTTCGCCACCCGCCAGCTCGACCAGACCCCGACGGTAGTCGCCGCGCACAGCGCCAGCAGCCCGTTCATCAGCGGCTCGCCGCCGACCGTGACGATCCGCATCAGCGCCGGCCACTGGTACAGGCAGTGGCAAGGCTGGCCGTGCGGATAGTGGATCTCCGGCATCGCCGCGCGCAGCCAGAACGTTCCGGCCACCGCCACCGCGAAGCCGACCGGCCGCCATACCTTCGGCGTGCCGCGCACGCACGCGGTCGCCAGCAGGTAGTAGAGGCCACCGACGACGACGATGGCGACGTAGGCCGGCAGCAACACGTGGCGCACCGACCACGAGAACCAGGCCATGTGCACGCAGCCGAACAGGTAGCTGTGCAGCAGCGGTCGGCGGCCGCCGCTCGCGATCGCGAACCAGACCGCCAGCGCCGGCACGACCAGCCACTCCCCCAACGGCACGATCGCCGGTGGCGTCGCCAGGCCGAGCAGCAGCCCGCCGACCAGAGCGACGAGCAACCCCGGCCCCGACGTCACGGCAGGTCGACGCCGCGGGCGCCGCCGGACAGCTCGATCGAGTCGACCTGATCCCGGGCCGTGTCCGACGGCACCAGCGCGTAGCACGAGCCGAGCAGCAGGCTGAACGGGTCGCCGCTCGGCGACGGCCTGGCCAGCTCCGCGGCGAGCCCGCCGTCGGCGCCGGCGACCAGGCGCGCCGGCACCGCCTGCATGCGCCAGTTCTTCTTCCAGGTGGTGTCGGCCAGCGGGACGCGCAGGCCCCAGCTGCCGGGTTCGCTGCCGTGCCAGCGCTTCAGCGCCGGGCGCACCAGCAGGTCGAACACCGTGAACGACGACGCCGGGTTGCCCGGCAGGCCGAACACGTACTGCTCGCGTTCGCCGTGCTTGCGCACGCCGAAGTAGGTCGGCTTGCCGGGCTTCAGCTTGATGCCGTGGAACTCCGTGTGCACGCCGAGCTCGGTCAGCGTCTGGTGGACCAGGTCGTGCGTGCCCTTGCTGATGCCGCCGATCGTCACCACGAAGTCGGCGTCGGTGAGCGCGGCCTCGAGCATCGCGCGCAGGCCGGCCGGTTGGTCCGGCGCGATGCCACAGCGCGTCGCGACCCCACCGCACTCGGCGACCTGCGCGGCGAGCGCCCACGAGTTGGACTCGCGCACCTGGTGCGGCAGCGGCGTGCGTTCGACCGGCACGACCTCGTCGCCGGTCGCAACGATCGCGACCTTCGGGCGGCTGGCGACGTCGACCTGGTGCTGGCCGAGCACCGCCAGCACGCCGATCTCGGCCGCCTGCAGCAAGCGGCCCGGCGCCAGCACCTCGACGCCGGCGTCGCGTTCGCTGCCCTTCGGCCGGATGTTGGCGCCCTGTGCCAGCGCCTCGGTGACGGTGACCTGGTCGCCCTCGTAGCCGGACGTGATCTCGACCGGCGCGACCGCGTCGCCGCCCTTCGGCACCACCGCGCCGGTCATGATGCGGATCGCCTGGCCCGGCTGCAGTTCGCCGTCGAACGGCTTGCCGGCGAGGCTCTCGCCGACGACCGGCAGCGTGGTGCCGGCGTCGAGGCCGTGCAGGCCGACGCAGAACGCGAACCCGTCCATCGCCGAACGGTCGGTCGCCGGCCACGGGCCGTCGGTGCGGATCGACGCGGCCAGCACCCGGCCGTGGGCGTCGGCCAGCGACGCGCGCTCGACACGGTGGCCCGGGGTGATGCGCGTGAGCACGTGCTCGCGCGCGGCGTGCAGTTCGAGGGGGGTCGCCATACGTGGGGCAACCTATGCGCCGGCTGCCGGCCGACGCAACCCGGGACCGCGCGGATCAGTCGTTGGCGATGGTGACGATCAGGTCGCCCATGTCGCTGCTGACGATGCAGGTCACGCCGTCCTTCAGGGCGCGGTCGGTCATCCGGCCGGCCTCCTCGTCGGCCAGCTCCTGCGGCAGGCCGATCAGCAGCGACTCCTCTTCGGTCGACATCTGCATCACCAGTTCGCCGCCGAACACGTTGGCGAGTTCGGAGACCGCCGCGCGGCCGTGGTCGTCGACGTCGATCTCGTCGGGCTCGCAGCCCATCATGCCCGACGCGACCTCCTGGATCAGGCCGGCCGTCGCCGAGACGGTGACGGTGTAGCTGCGTGGGCCGCGCAACTCGATCGACGAGTGCGCCGCGGCCCGGGCCAGCACCTCACCGGCGGTGAGCTCGCTGTCCTCGGTGAACACGAACGCCATGCGCTCGAGGGCGTTGGTCACCAGGCCCTGCAGGTTCTCGTAGGAAACGGTCAGCATGTTGATCTCCTACGACTCCCCGAACAGGCTTTCGACGAGGTCGCGCAGCTCTTCGGGTTCGAAGGGCTTGCGCAGATAGTGCTCGACGCCGAGTTCGGTCATCCGCGCGAGGCGCTTCTGGTTGCCCTCGGTCGTGACCAGGGCGACCTTGATGTCGGCGAGCGCCGGGTCCTTGACCTTCTCCTCGACGAACTGGAAGCCGTCCATCACCGGCATGTTGATGTCGAGCAGCACGATGTCGGCCGGTTCCTGGCGCAGCTTGTCGAGCGCCTCCTGGCCGTTGGTGGCCTCGCGGACCAGCGTGGCGGTGGCGCCCGCCTGCAGCGCGGCCCGGCGCGCCGTGGCGCGCAGCAGCGGAGAGTCGTCGACGATCAGAATGCGGTAGTTCATGCTATTTCCCCCTGACCAGCTGCGAGGCGTCCGCCGACTGCCACAGCTGCTTGTCGTGGCCGCGCGCGCGCACGTCGACGGCGCCGGTCACGAGATCCAGACACATGGTGCGCGCGTGCGCACCGCCGATGTCCTCCGCGGCGAGTTGGAGGTTCATCTTCCAGAGCACCTTGCGCAGCATGGTGCGGTTGCGCTTGCCGATCGCCATGTTGGCGGCCCCCTCGAGGATCTCGGCGCCGCCGGCGGCGACCAGCACGAGGCGGTTCTGCAGCGCCCCCCGCTCGACCAGCCGACGGAACATGTAGGGGATCCCGGTGGTCGCGTACATGAACTGCTTGAGCTGCTTGGGGTCGGACTTGACGCTCGGCTGCGGCAACATGAAGTGCAGCATGCCGCCGACCTGCGCCGCCGGATCGTAGGCCGTCAGGCCAATGCACGAACCGAGCGCGTAGGTGACGATGCGCTGGTCCTGCGCCGAGCCGATCGCCATGTCCGCGACGCCGACGACCAGGTCGTTGTGCCGGGTGTCGCTCATTGTGCGGCGCCCTGCGGCAGCGCCGACGGATCGATGTCGCCGATGACCTTGTCGATGTCGAGCAGGATCAGCACGCGGTCCTTGAGCTTGGCGAGGCCGTCGATGTAGTCCCCCGACGAGTTGGCGCACCGCGGCGGCCCCTCGAAGTGCTCGGCACCGATCGTCAGCACCTCGCTGACGCTGTCGACGATGCAGCCGACGCGGAACGCCGACTCGGAGTCACTGCCGCAGTCGACGACGACGATGCAGGTCTCGTTGGTGAACTCGGTCGGCTCCATGCCGAACTTCCGGCGCAGGTCGATGACCGGGATGATGCGGCCGCGCAGGTTGACGACGCCGAGCACGAAGTCGGGCGTGCGCGGCAGCGAGGTGACCTCGACCATGCCGATGATCTCGCGGACCTTCAGGATCGCGATCCCGTACTCCTCCTTGGACAACTGGAAGGAGAGGAACTTGCCGCCGGCGAACGTCGTGGCCGCGCTTTCGATCGTGGTGCTCATCGTGGGTTCGGTTTCTGCGTCACACCGTCAGGATGGAATCGACCAGCGTGCCGACGTCGATGATCAGTGCGACGCGGCCATCGGTCATGATCGCGCCGCCGGACAGGCCGACGATGCGGTCGCGGGACATGCCCAGGGACTTGATGACGACCTGCTGCTGGCCGACGATCTCGTCGACGAACAGGCAGCTGCGCTGGCCGTCGACCTCGACGACGATCAGGATGCCCTCGTCGAGGTCGTCGGTGCCGTCGACCTGGTCGAACACGTCCTTCAGCCGGTAGATCGGCAGCACGGCGCCGCGCACGTGCACGCACTCGCCGCGGTCGACCACGTGGTGCACGTCGTCGACGTTGGGACGGAAGCTCTGCTCGATGCTCAGCGTCGGCACCACGTAGCGGCTCTTGCCGACGCGCACGATCATGCCGTCGATGATCGCCAGCGTCAGCGGCAGGCGCAGGCGGAACGTGGTGCCCTCGCCGAGCACGCTCTCGATCTCGATCTTGCCGCGCAGCGCCTCGATGTTGCGGCGCACGACGTCCATGCCGACGCCGCGACCACTCAGGTCGGTGACCTTCTCGGCGGTCGAGAAGCCCGGCAGGAAGATCATGTTGAAGACTTCGCTGTCGCTCATCGACTGCGCGTTGGTGTCGGCGGCGATCAAGCCCTTCGACACGGCCTTCTCGAACACCTTGCTGCGGTCGATGCCGCGGCCGTCGTCGCGGATCTAGATGACGATCGAACCGCCCTGGTGGTAGGCGCTCAGCGACAGCTGGCCTTCCTCGTCCTTGCCGACCGTGCCCCGGTCCGCGGGCGCTTCGATGCCGTGGTCGATCGCGTTGCGGATCATGTGCACCAGCGGATCCGAGATCTGCTCGACGACGTTGCGGTCGAGCTCGGTGTCCTCGCCGGCGATCGTCAGGTTGACGCGCTTCTTGGACTTGCTGGCGACGTCGCGCACCAGGCGCGCCATCTTCTGGAAGGTCGACTTGACGGTGACCATGCGCAGCGACATCGCCGCCTCCTGCAGGTCCCGCGTGATCTTGCCGACCTGGCCGATGTTGCGCGACAGCCCCTGGCTGTCGAGGCGCTGGATCGCCGGGTCCTGCAGCACCATCGACTGCGCGATGACCAGTTCGCCGACCATGTCGACCAGCATGTCCAGGCGCGTCGTGCTGACCTTGATGGTGCGCTCGACGCGCGCGGCCTTGACCTCGACCTTCTTCTTGGCCGGCGGCTGCGGCGTGACCACGGCCGGCCCATCGCCGGCGGACGAACCTCCAGCGGGCCCATCCCCGGCGGGCGACGCACCGGCGGGCGTTTGCTCGGATGGCGTCGCCCCCGCGGGCGTCGCCGCGGTCGCCTGGCTCTTCGCGACGGCCAGCTTCTCGGCAGCCTCTTCGGCCGGCTCTTCGGCCGGCTCTTCGCCCGGCTTCGGCCCGTCCTGCTGCGACGCTTCCGGCGGCGCCGACTCGGCGTCCACCCGGCGATCGGCGCGTTCGGCCAGCTGGTCCTTGAGCTGCTGCCACGCACCGACGGTCGGCGCGTCCTGGCCCTCGAGCGCGGCGATCATCTGCGTGATCATGTCGCCGGCCGCGAGCACCAGATCGATGTCCTCGGCGTCGAACACGAAGCGCCCGGAACGGCCACCGTCGAGCAGCGTCTCGGCGACGTGCGCCAGCTCCACCACCGCCGTCAGGTTCAGGAACCCGGCGACGCCCTTGATGGTGTGAAACGCGCGGAACGTCAGGTTGAGGTTCTCGACGTTGTCGGGCTCGCGCGACAGCTCGACCATCGCGACCTCGGCGTCCGCAAGGTGCGAGCGCGCCTCCGAGACGAACTCCGCCTTGACGTCGTGCGTCAGCCGTTCGACGAACTGCTTGATCTGGTCGCCGAACGCCAGCAGCGTGTCGACCGGGAACGGCTGGCCGCTCTCGACGATCGCGTCGATCGTCGTCTCCGCCTGGTGGCAGAGCGTCTGCGGCGTGAGCATGTTGAGCACACCGAACTCGGCCTTCAGCGTGTGCACCGTGCGACGGATGCCCGACACGGTCTCCTCGAAGCGGTCGCCGGCCGACTCGACCGACAGCAGCTCCTCCTCGAGATCGGTCAGCGCACCGAGCGCGTTGCCGACGAACATGCCGACGGTCTCGGCGAACTGCTGGTCCTCGGCGTCGCTGCCGACCGACAGCACTTCCGGCGCCTGGATGCCGTCGGTCGCGTCGCCGTTCTCGGCGGCCGCGGCCCACTGCTCGGCGAACGTGACGACCTCGTCGAGGTGCCGCTGGATCAGCTCCGCGTGCTCGGCCAGCTGCTCGTTGCCGAGCAGCGTCGTGATGGTCTCGGCGCCGGCCTCACACAGCAGCGCGAGCTGCTCGCAGGCCTCTTTGCGCGCCTCCTTCTCGACCTCGCGCATCTTGCTGGCGACGTCTGCCGCGAGCGCGGTGCCGCCGTCCTGGAAGCGGTCGACGAGCTCACGAAGGCTCTGGATTCCCGTAGCGATCGACATGGGCGTTGTTCGCCCCAGTCATCGGTTTCCCCTGCTCGCCGACTTGAGAGTCCCGCGCTGCGCAAGATGCCGTCAGGAACAACCCTACGGTTGCTCAGCGACCGCTGCGCAGCGCCGCGCCACACAGCTTGTACAGCACGCGCGCGCCGACGTTGGCGTCCCACTCGTCGTCGCCGGGCGCGACCTCGACCAGATCGAAACCGACCACCTGACGGCCGCTGTCGGCGAGCCGCTGCAGCAGGTGCGCGAGCTCGGCGAACTGCAGCCCGCCCGGCACCGGCGTGCCCGTGTTGGGGCACAGCGCCGGGTCCAGGCCGTCGATGTCGACGCTGATCCAGACCCGCTGCGGTAGCGCCTGCAGCGCCTCGTCGACCAGCGCATCGAACGTCACGCCGGCGAAGCGCCGCCGCTGCCAGTCCGCGTCGAAGTGCGTCACGACCCGGCCGTCGCTGCCGTGGATCGCGCGCAGCTCGCCTTCGCCGTAGTCGCGGATGCCGACTTGCACCAGCCGCTGCACCCCGGGGCAGTCGGCCAGCACGTTGTGCATGATCGACGCATGGCTCCAGCGAAACCCCTCGTAGGCGTCGCGCAGGTCGGCGTGCGCATCGACGTGCAGGATGCCGAGCGGCTGGCGCGCGGCCGCCGCAGCGATCGCGGCGTACGGGATCGAATGGTCGCCGCCGAGCACCCCGACGATCTGGCCCGCATCGAGCAGCGGCTCGACCTGCGCCCGCAGCGAACGGTTGACCCGTTCGCCCGCGGCATCGACGTCGCGGACCCGCGCGTCGCCAGGCTCGACCCCGCCGGCCGCGAGGATCGGCGCCGCCAGCTCCCGCGCCTGCTGGTGCGCCTCGACGACCGCCGGATCGGCCTCGAGCAGGTGGATGCCCGCCTCGTAGACCCGGCCGAAGTGGAAGTCGAACAGGTCGACCTGGTGGCTGGCGGCGAGCATCGCGTCCGGCCCGTTCTCGGCGCCGCCGCCATACGACACGGTCGCCGCAAACGGCACCGGCACCAGCACGATCCGGGCGTCCCCGACCGGGCAGTCGAGGCCAAAGATGCCGCTGTCCGGCGTGGCTGCCGCGTCAGGATCGAAACCGCTCATGCAGGCCGATTCAGCAGGTTCGGCGGCGCGGCGCAAGGCGCCAGGCGCGGTAGACGGTAAAAAAAGGCTCCCTGGCTGGGGGTTGTTCGGTCTTGCGCGTCAGGAGGAAGTCGAAGCGTCGTTCGAACGGGGAGGAGAGAATCCAGCCAGGGAGCCCACCTCGTCTCGTTTGCGGGTCCATGCCACCCGCACCCGCATCTACTCATAAATCGCAGGAGAGTTACACCCCCTGCAGGAGACTTTTTGGCAACGGCTTGCTACCGGGGCCTCGGAGAACGTGGTTTTGCCCCTTGAGTCCGGGCGAACGATCTGCTTTAACGCTTCGCCCGAAACGGTTTGGCAGGATAGCTCAGTCGGTTAGAGCGAAGGCTTCATAAGCCTTAGGTCCCCGGTTCAAGTCCGGGTCCTGCTACCACTTCGCGGAGCGGAACGGGCGTTCGCTCGCGTCCGACTGCGCCTCGCGACCGCGCGTCTGCCAGGCCGCGGGACCCGCGCGCTGCAGCGTCGCGATCCCTCCGGATCGACCATGGCTCGAGATGCTCAGCGGGCCTGCAGCGTGGTCCACTCAAGGCTGCCGAGTCGAAGAGCCCTCGACACCCAGCCTGGGCTCCGGCAGCGCGTTGTGATCAGGCGGGAAGACACCCTCGACGGAAGCGCGCCATACGATTCCGTGGCCGCCCAGCACGGGCAGCACGATGTCCGTGAGGCCGTCGCCGGTGGCGTCGCCGGTCGCATGGCACCCGCCGTAGCGGGCAAAGCCCCGTCCGCACGCGTACACGCCGCTTCCGCGATCACGGTCGGCAGCGCGTCCACTACATGGACGCGCTCCTAGAGGCGGAAAGCGGGCAGGACGCGGTTCGTGTCGGCAAGGCTCGGAGCCTCTACGGCGCCGAAGGCACCCCAGGCGGCGGTCAGCACGAAGCAGAGCGAATTGGTCATGTCGGGTTCCCCTCGAGGGTGTCCGTTTCTCGACGCGCGCAGCGAGCAAGGCGAGGTCGTAGTCGCCTATGCTGGCCGTCATGCAGTCCAAGGCTCTCCGACCGCTCGCCGGCCTGACGCTCGCCGCAGCCGCGCTTCTGGCCGACCCGCTGGCAGCGCAGCAGGACGACGAACCCACGCGCCGCTCCCTCGCCGACGGCCTCGTGCGGCAGCGCATCGAGATCGACCGGCTCGCGCCGCTGAAGCTGACCGTCGGCAAGGAGCTCGCCAGCGGCAACGTTCCGATGGTCCTGCTGGTGCGCCGCGGCGGCGGCAAGCTCGAGCCGTACACAATCGAGCGCGGGCTCGGCGACCACGGTGCCTCGCCCGAACCGGAAGGCGTGGAGCTCGCACCCGAGCAGGAGATCGAGGTGCGCAAGCCGGGGGCGAAACGACAGCCGAAGCCCAAGGGCAAGGCGAAGCCACGCGAGAAGGTGCGGCAGGCGTCGCTGGACGTCGTGCGCAAGACGCCCGACGGCGCGGCGCCGTTCGTGAACGTGGCGGGCATCCGTCTCGAGTTCGACGCGGGCACCCTGCAGACGAAGCGCCTGCGCCCGCTGCTGCAGCGGCTGTTCGACAAGCGCAAGGGCACAGGCGTCGCCGACGTGATGGTGCTGCGCGCGACCAACGACACGCCGCTGCAGGACGTGCTGGCGGTCTGGGAGCTCGCGCACGACGTCGGCTTCCGTAAGCCGCTGTTCAGCGGTCTGCAGGGCATCCGGCCGATGGACGCGGACGCCAAGAAGGTCCTGACCGGGCTACCCAAGCGCTTCGCCTGGCCCTCGCGGCGCCTGCGTGCCAACAACCAGAAGGTCTTCGAAGGTGAGCTGCTGCTGCTGCTCGAGAAGGCGACCACGTGGGGCGACTTCGTCTCCATCTACGCGCAGTGCGCGCAAACCGGCATCTGGCGCATCTCCCTGGTCGGACAGCGCGGCAAGGAACGCGTCAAGCTGCCGATCGACCTGCCGTTCGACGGCGGCATGTGACAGCCGGCGCGGATCAGCGCCGGACCAGCTTCATGTAGACGTTGCGGTCGAGCTCGAACCGCTCGACCTGCTTGCCGACCGCGACGTCGACCGGCTCGGCGCCGACCTCCGGGGCCGCGCCGAAGTCGCCCAGGTCGACGTTGCCTTCGCGCTCGAACGGCGGCTCCTGGCCCGCGTGCACGACCCCGGTGACCTTCAGCGGCGGCTGCAGGTCGACCTGCATGCGCGTCGCCTCGGCGACGACGCGGAAGGTGATCTTGTTGCTGCCCTCGATGCGCTTGTCGCCCGGAAGGACGCGGAGCGAGAGCGCGAAGTGCTGCACGTCCCACCAGGCGCGCTCGGCCACGACGGAGCCGCGCAGGCGGGCCTGGCGGTCGCCGGGCTTGTCCTGCGAGCCTACCGGAATGGCATACAGGGCAAGGAAGAGCGTGACCCCAAGTCGTTGGACCAGCGAGTTCGCGGTTCGCAGTATGCGCACAGTCCATGCGCGGCGGCGCTGCTACCGGCCAGACTCACCCCGAAGGTGCATGGCCATACCCTCGTCTACCGCGAACCGGTCCGGGATCAGCGCTGCCTGTAGCGCGTCGATACGACGGGACTTCTCCGCCTCACTCAGGCTGCGGTCCCTACGAATGGCGCCGATCTGCGACCTTGCGGAACGATGCGCTTCCAGGCGTTCGACGCGATTCTGGTAGTCCAGGTTGTTCCAGTTGCCGATGTACTCCTCATCGACGGCCACCTGGAGCTGGTCCCGTTGTGCGATCAGCGCCGCCAGATCGCGGGCGACGTGAACCGCAATCGACAGCTCACAGACCGTATCGCGATTCGTCCGGTAGGGCCCGGACATCAGTTGTTGCACGCCAAGGGGAAGGTTCCGCGGGGACTCCCCCGACGAGAGGATCTCATAGTGCCCCGCTTCGATGGCGAGCACAGCCGCGTCAGCCTTGCCGGCCAACAACAGCAGCTCGGACTGGCGGAGCAGCCGCTGCAGGTCGGTCTCCTTCGGATCCTCGCGACTCTCGAGCACGCTCATCGCGTCCTGCCGATAGCCGGCTGCCGTTTCGCGCCAGGCCGCCGCAGCCCTGAGGGCTTCACCATCCGCCAAAAGCAGCCGCGCCGCGGAGCGACCCGCAGCAGACGCGCGCTCCGGCGCCCCATCAACCGGCCTACTCACTTCGTGCTGCTCGCCCCGTTGTGAACCATTCCGCCCGCCAGAAGCAACCGCAGCCTCACCGCCAGGCGGCGCCGCACCCGTGGATCCCAGCGTCCACCAGACCACAGCCGCAGCGCCTGCGGCCATGGCCCCCAGCGCGACGACGGACCGGTAGGCGCTAGCGCGCACTATCGTCCTTCTTCGCCTTGCACTGCCGACAGCGGAAGATGGCGCTGATCTCGAATCGAAGACCGTTGTCGGCCGAGCAGACGGCCGAGAGCTTCTTGGTTACGTCGCCCTTGTCATCACAGGCGAGACCTCCGGGCACACTGAGCGTCTTCGTGATGTCCTCACCAGCACACCGGGTCCCTACAGAAACGCCGTCCTGCTGGATATCCAAACAACCCACACCATGCGGAGTAGTCCGACTCGTCGAGCAGCAGGTTGTCTGCTGAGCTCCGCAGCCAAATACCGTCAGCTTGACGGAGTAGCTCTTGTGTTTGCAGCTAACCGCATCGTCGGGACACTCTTCGAGCTTGTGACACCTTCCAGGCGTGTCTGCGCCCGACGGCGGGACCACCGCGCGATCGGTCTGACGCTGCTGCACGTGCGCTTCCGCGTGCACCGGCCCGCGGGCGAACTCCGCTCGGTGCTCGGCGGCTACCGCAACCGCTTCCAGGCGCTCGCCGACGCGGTCACCGAGACCGAGCCGACGCTCGACGAGGCGCTGCTGGCGTCGATGCCGGTCGTCGCCCTGCTGTGCGAGCCGATCGACTCGCTCGCGGACCGCTGGCGGAACGGCACGCTGCAGGCCCTGACGGCGCGGGGTCATTCCTTGCCGGCGCCCGGGGACGCCGTCACCGTGTCGGCCTCGTCGTCGCGGCCGAGTTCGCGCAGCAGCGCCACCAGCCGGACCCGCTGCACCTCGGCTTCGCCGTCGCGGCCCGCCGCCAGCGCCTGCCGCCGCGCCGTCCGCAGCAGGTCGACGGCATGCTCCCGGTCGCCGCGCTGCGCCAGCATGAACGCGAGGTTGGTCATGCTCACCGTGCGCACGAAATGGTCGTCGGACAGGTGGCGCTCCGCCATTTCGACCGCGCGCCGCTGGGTCGCGACCGCCTGCTCGGCGTCCCCCGCGCGCCACTGCACGCTGGCCAGGTTGCCGAGCGCGCCGATGTGCCCGTCGCGTCGCTGGTCGCCAAGTTCGCCGTAACGCTGGACCGCCTCGCGCAGGATGCGCTCTGCCGCCGGCAGGTCGCCGGCCTTGCCGAGCACGGCACCGAGCCGCTGCAACGTCTCGACGACATGCAGGTGGCCGTCACCGAACTCCGCCCGCAACGTCGCGAGCGCCGCCCGTAGCAGCCGTTCGGCCTCGCCCAGCTGACCGCGTTCCTGCAGCAGCCAGGCGAGGTCGGCGCGGCTGCGCGCGACCAGGGTGTGGCCTTCGCCGAACACCCTCACCCGCCCTTGCAGCAGTTCGCGGAACGCCCGCTCGGCCTCGTCGACGTCGCCGCGCCGCTGCAGCAGCACCGCCCGGTGCTGCCGTGCCGCGAGCACGTCCGGATGGTCGTTCCCCAGCGTGCGTTGCTGCGCCAGAGCCAGGTCCAGCGCAGCCAGGGCCTCGTCGACCCGGCCGAGCGAGCCGTGCAGGTTGGCGACCTGCAGGTAGCTGCGGGCGAGGTCCACCGGGCGGCCCTCGCGCAGCGCCAGCGCGCGCTCCGCGTGCTCGAAGGCCACGCGTTCGTCACCGCGCCGCTGTGCGACCTCGGCCAGCAGCGCGTGGCTCTGCGAAAGCAGTTCGGCGAGCTCCGGATCCTCGGCCGCCGCCGCCAGCCCGGTCGCGGCAGCGGCGGCCGAGTGCTCGGCGTCCTGTGGTCTGCCCAGTGCCAACAGCGCCCGCGCGCGCTGCAGGACCGCGACGGCACGGTCCCGTTCGTCGCCGAACTCCGTCGCCAGTTCGACCGCGCGGTCGGCGTGTCGCAACGCGATCTCGCCGTGGCCGAGGAACCGCTGCAGACCGGCTAGCGTGCGCTGCACCCGCATCTCCAGCAGCGGGTCGCCCGCGGTGCGCGACGGCAGCTCGCGCAGCAGATCGGCCAGCACCTCGCGGGTCGGCCGCGCGGCGTCGCCGAGGCCGCTCGGATCGAGACGCGTCCACGCCTCCTCGAGCAGGTCCAACGCACGATCGGCGCGCGCGCTGGCGCGCTCCGCAGCGCGTTGTTCGGCGCGCGCCTGCCGTTCGGACTGCAGCGCGTGCCACCACCCCAGGCTCGCCACCGCGCTGCCGATCACGAGCGTGGCGCCGACCGCGAGCACCGCGAACGCGGCCGTCCGGTGGCGGCCGACGAAGCGCCGCAGCCGATAGAGATGCGACGGCGGTGCGGCCGCGACCGGCCGACGCTGCAGCAGGCAGTGCACGTCCGCCACGAGCGCCGCGACCGTCGGGTAGCGCGCCGCCGGCCGCTTCTCGAGCGCGCGCGCCGTGATCCACACCAGCTCGACCGGCAGCTCCGGGCGGAACCGACGCGGCGACGGCGGTGCTTCGCCGCGGACCGCCGCGAGCAGCGCGTCGAGGCCGCCGCTCGCGCGTTCGCGCACGAACGGCACGCGACCGGCGACCAGTTCGTAGAGCAACACACCGAGCGAGTAGACGTCGCTGCGCGCGTCGACCATCGCGTGCGCGCCATCGGCCTGCTCCGGGCTCATGTATTCGGGGGTGCCGAGCAGTTCGGAGCCGGCGCCGCCGTCGCCAGAACCGCTGATGGCCGAACCGCCGACGACCGAGCCCCCGAGCACCGAACCACCGATCACCGACCCCCCATCGAGCGACCGCGCGACCCCGAAGTCGATCACGATCGGACGCGGGTCGGCAGCGCCGCCGGACACCAGCACGTTCGACGGCTTCAGGTCGTAGTGCACGATGCCCTTGTCGTGCGCATGCCGCACCGCGTCGCAAACGGCCGCGAACAGCTCGAGTCGACGCTCGAGCGGCCATCCTTGCTGGCGACAGAACGACGTGATCGTCGGGCCGTCGACGAGCTGCATCGCCATCCACGCGTGGCCGTCGTCGGTGATTCCGGCGTCATAGATGTGCGCGATCCCGGGGTGCTGCATCCGCGCCAGCACCTGACGCTCGGCGAGCGACGCGGTCCCGGCCGCCCGCGGCCGATGCAGCACCTTCAACGCGACCCGTCGCTCGACCGGCGCGTGCTGCTGCGCGAGCCAGACGGTGCCGAAGCCGCCGCGGCCGAGCGGCTCCAGCAGCTCGTAGTCGGCGATCCGGTCGCCGACCTCGTACGACGGGCCGGGTGTCGGATCGGCGCACGCGGCCGCGACCAGCCCGCTCGGGTGTTCGAGGAACGCGCCGGCGCGATCGTGCGCGGCGAGCAGCCGTTCGAGTTCGCCGGCCAGTGTGCGATCCTCGAGCCCAGCGACGAACGCCGGCCGCGCGTCGGCCGGCAGCTCGAGCGCCTCGGCGAAGCGCTGCTTCAGCAGGTCGCCGCGCTCACCCATCGACGCCGCCCATGGCCGCGAACAGCCGCGCCCGCGCGAACGCCCACTCGCGCAGCACCGTGCGCCGCGACAGCCCGATCGCCGCCGCGGTCTGGTCGACGTCGAGGCCGGCGAAGAACCGCAGCCGCACGATCTCGCCGGCGCGCGGGTCGTCACGCTCCAGCGCTGCGATCGCCTCGTCGAGCTGCAGGAACGTCGCGGCGTCGCCGAGGTCCGGTTCGCCGGCGGCGAGCCCGCCGACCGAGACCGGTTCGTGTGCCTGCGGGCCACCGCGCTTCAACCGGCTGCGGCGGCGCGCGTGGTCGACCAGGATCCGCCGCATCGCGGTCGCCGCCGCCCGGAAGAACGCGTGCCGGTCCTGCCACTCCGCGCCGTGCACGCCGACCAGCTTCAGCCACGTCTCGTGCACGAGCGCGGTCGCCTGCAGCGTGTGGTCGTCGCGCTCGTTCGCCATGCGCCGGCGCGCCAGCTCGCGCAGCTCGCGATAGACCAGCGGCAGCGCCGCGTCCCCGGCATCCGGCTGGCCCTGCGCGGCCCGCCGCAGCAGCTCGGTCAGCGGCGGCTCCCCTTGCAGATCGTCACGCGACATCTCGGCCGCGAGCATACGCGACCGCGGACGACGCCGGCGCGGACATGTGCGTACGGTCGCGGTCACGGCTGCTGGCGGCAGTAGCACGAGGCGCCGATCTCGACCGAGGCGTTTGCCCAGGCGGCCGCGAAGCGCGTCCGCAGCGCGGCGGCGCGGGTGTCGCCTCCCGCGCGTTCGGCGCACTCGACGAGGCCGCGCAACGCCCACCCGTTGTCCGGGTTGTGGCGCAGGTCCTGTTCGTAGACCGCGCGCGCCTCGGCGACGCGACCGTGCTCGAGCAGCAGCGCGCCGAGCGCGTGGCGCGGCGGCATCATCCACCCCCACGGCTCGTCGTAGCGCAGCGCGTCGGCGCGCTCGACCGCCAGCCGCAGCGACGCGAACGCGGCCTCGCGGTCGCCGTCGCGGAACGTGATCTCGCCGTCGAGGAACGCAGCGCCGATCGCCAGCACGGTGCGCGTCGGGTTGTTGCCGATCGTCCACGACTCGGGCACCTGCGCCGCCAGCTCCGTGAACGCCCGCTGCTCGTCGCGCGCTTCGACGACGCGCCCGAGCGCAGCCAGCGCGATGCCGCGGGCGTAGTGCCGCACCGCGCGCGTGCTCAGCTGCCATTCGGGCGGCGCGGGCCGCGCCAGGATCTCCTGCCAACGGCCGAACCGCACCAAGGCGTGGAACGGCACCGCCAGGAACCCCTCCAGGAACTCCGGCAGCTCGCGCACGACGTCGGCGGGCAGTTCTTGCACCATCTCGTCAGCCGCCGCGATCGCCTCGTCGGCGCGCCCGGCGAACATCGCCGCATAGACCAGGAAGTGGTAGTTGTGCGCGCGGTAGAGTTCGTAGAAGCCGACCCGACCGGTGCGTGCGAGGATGCGCTGGTCGGCGGCGATCGCCCGGCGGTTGGCGGCGGCGGCGTCCTCGTAGCGGCCGACGCGGACGAACACGTGCGACGGCATGTGCGTCAGGTGGCCGGCCGCCGGCGCCAGGTCGATGAGCCGTTCGGCGCACGGCAGCGCGCACTCCGGCTGCGGCGACGCCTCGACGGCGTGGATGTAGAGGTGGTTCGCCTGTGGATGATCCGGGTGCTCGCGCAGGGTGCGTTCGAGCACCGACAACACCACGTCCGTGCCGGGCTGGGGCTCGCCGTCCGCGGTCCACAGGTCCCACGGGCGCAGGTTCATCAACGACTCGGCGTAGAGCACCGCGACGTCGCCGTTGCGGCCGTGCCGTTCGTAGACGGTCGTCATCGCGTCGGCGTAGTCGCGGTCGAGCTGCGCGCGGTCGTCGGGCGCGGGCCAGCGATAGCGTCGGCCGACCGCCGCGATGAGCGCGCGCTCCATCTGCGTGCAACGGGCGCTGCCGGCCGCGGCGCGCTCGGCGGCCTCGTGCGCCCGCTCGGCGGCGGCGTCGTCCATCTCCATGTTGTTGATGTTCGGGCCGGCCGCGTAGGCGATGCCCCACCACGCCATCGCGCAGTCCGGGTCGTGCTCGAGCGCGCGACGGAAGCAGCGCGTCGCCTCGTCGTGGTGGAACGCGTAGCACCAGCCGAGGCCGCGATCGAACCAGCGCTGCGCCCGATCCGACGCGCAGGTCACCGGCAAGTGCGCGCCGCCGAGCTGCGCGGCGGTCGGTTCGCCGTCGACGGCGGTGGGCGTCACGCCGCACGCCGCCAGCGCGAGCAGCAGCGGGATTGCCCGCGGGAAGGAAGGCAGGGAGTGGCTCATGACCGTGGAGGCGACGTCGGCGGCGTCCGGGTGCCAGGAATTGTGCGATTCCGCGGCGCGCGGTCGCCGCGACAAATGTTGGCACCGGCGGCGGGGCGCTGGCGCCGACCCGCGTGCGGCGCCACGACGGCGACCGAACAAGGACCCCGACCGTATGCCAATCAACCCGCAGATCTCGTTCTTCTCGCTGCTCGCGCTGGCCTCCTGCGCGTGGACCCCGCTCGCGACCGCACAGAGCCCGTCGCCCGAACTCATCACGAACGGCACGTTCGACGCAGGCTTCGCCGGCTGGAATCCGCAGGGGTTCGCCGGCAACCCGACCATCGAGACGTTCGACACCACGGGGCTCGGCGCCTCGCCGTGCTTCGCGGCCGATCCGAACGTCGCGTTCGTCGGCTTCTCGGGGTTCACGATCGAGCAGGACGTGCCGGTCGTCGCCGGCCGCCGCTACGCGTTCGCCGTCGACACCAGCTACGCGGCGCCCGCGAGCTCGGTCGCGGACACCGGCCTGCTCACGGTGCAGGTCGACAGCGCGATCCTGATCCAGAAGGCCTACGGCCAGCTCGCCGCCGGGCAGCTCGCGCGCGACGCGCTGTGCGCGACCTTCGTCGCGACGCAGACCGGCGTGGCCAACATCAAGTTCACGCTGCACAAGCTGATCTTCCCGTTCGTGCCGGTGGCGCGGATGCGCGTCGACAACTTCTCGGTGCGGCGCATGCACGGCCCGGTGGTCGGAGTGCGCGGCGATCGGCGGCCCGGCGACACCGCCACGCTCGAGGTGCACGGCGAGTCCGGCGACGGCTTCGCGACGTTCGCGGCGACGCAGCGCGCAGCGGTGCCGGTGCCGTTCGCCGGGCTCTCGGGAGCGCTCGAGCTGGAGTCGCCGACGCCGTTCGGCAGCGGCGTGCTGCCGAACGACGGTGTGCATCGCTCGCAGCTGCTGATCCCCGCGATCCCCGCGCTGGCCGGGCTGCCGGTCGAACTGCAGGCCGTGCGCATCCCGACCGCATCGCCGAACGGCGGCTTCGGGCCGGCTCGTTCGCTCGGCGTGCAGAACTGAGGCGTCGATGCAACCGCTCGTCTACCACGTCGCCGCGAGCCTCGACGGCTTCCTCGCCCAACCCGACGGGTCGTTCGACGGCTTCGCGTGGGACGACGAGGTGGTCGCCGACTTCGAACGCGCCTGCGCCACCTACGGCACCGTCCTGATGGGCCGCAAGACCTACGAGGTCGGGTTGGCGGAGGGCAAGACCAGCCCCTATCCGTCGATGCGCCAGGTGGTGTTTTCGCGCAGCATGACGCAGTCGCCCGATGCGGCCGTCGAGCTGGTCGGCGGCGACATCGCTCCGTTCGTGCGCAGCGCCAAGGAGACCGCCGAACGGCCGCTCTGGCTGTGCGGCGGCGGCGAGGTCGCGGCGCAGCTGCTCGACGCCGGGCTCGTCGACCGGGTCGTCGTCAAGCTCAACCCGGTGGTGTTCGGGGCGGGTGTGCCGCTGTTCGCCGCGGGCATCCGCACCGCGTCGCTTCGGCTGGAGGGCCTGGAGCGCTTCGCCTGCGGCATCACCGTGCTCCAGTTCGCCGTCCCGGGTCGCGAAGTTGTCAGGTAGACACACGCCTGGGCCGATCGGCGGCAACCGAACGCCCTGACTGTCCACGCCCCAGGGCATCGGCACCACGGCGCTTCCATGCAGCGTGGCGCTGCATCGCTAAGGCGTTCCCTCCGCGCCGTCCGCCGGCACGCCTCTCACCCCGAAGCAGAAGGAGATCTCGTGATGATCCGTTCGACCACCCTCGCCGCCGCCGCGATCGCGTCCCGGAGCCAGCCCGTTCCGCTGCATGAGCCTCGGGTCAGGCAAATGGACCTACCGGTCCTCTAGGATCTCGATCGGGTTGCTGCCAAGCGCAGGCACGAGATCGACCAACGGATAGGGCGCGAGATCCAGATCGAGGCGAACGCGTGGGCCATCGCGCTTCACGTCGATCGACTGTGCCAACCGACGGTAGACCAGCGTCCACCAGAACGGATCACGGCGACCGCGCTGCTCGATCTCGCCCCAGGTCGTCCCGAAACCCTCGATCGCCACACCCTCTGGCTCATGCCTGCGCGCCTTCTGCCAACCGATGACGTTCGCGTAGAGGGAGTCTGCCGCATCTGCATCGGGGCAACGCGCATCGATGACCAGCGAACGCGGCGCGACGCGGAAGCGCACATCGACCTCGGCGCCGGCCGCTCCGATACGCGGGCCGATGCGGCTCGCCTTCGGCAGGTTCAGCCATATCGGGGCCTCGTCGGTGCCGGCGCGCGCATGCAAGTGCTGGCCCCACGCCCCACGCGGCCCGACGTCGAGGTCTTGCGACCAGACCTCCAGTGCAGTGTCCGTCACCACGATCTCGCAACCGCACAGCGAACCTTTCACGGCACCCGATTCGTCTCTGCGCGCAACACCGCCGGCGGCCTCGATGCCCTGCTCGAAGAGCCGCGGCTGGAACCGTCCGCCGAGGTGGACCCACCAGTGCGCGTGCTTCTCGACGCGCGCAGCGAGCAAAGCCAAGTCGACGCGGAAGTTGCCGAACTGCACCGCGAGTTCGTACGGCAACTGCGCCGGCGTGTCGCCCGACACGAGCCACGCGTGCCTCCTGGCCGGGCTCACGTTGCCGCCGGCGGCGGCCAGGAGCGAGCTCGACTGGTATCCCATGAACTGCCGCCACGCGGCCAGCAAGGGCGCCGCGCTGTCGAGGCGGGCGCCGTGCACGCCGAGCACGACGTCGACGTCGTTCGGCAGCAGGTGCTCCACCACCATCAGGGAGCCGGCCTCAAAGCCCGCACGCACTGCCATGAGAAGCGCGGTGACGAGCCGGAGAAGGGAGGCGTCGTCGGGGCTGTGCCTTGCGGCGCGGGTGCGGCGCAGCCGCAAACCGGTAGAGTCTCCGCCATGCGGACCAACTGGCTGCCGATCCTCCTGCTGCTCGCCACCGCGCTGCACGCCCAGTGTCCCAACCACTGGCAGCAACAGACCGTGCTCGACGACATCGCGGGCTCGGTCTTCGCGGTGCACTACTGGGATCCCGACGGCGCGGGGCCGGCGCCCGAGTCGATGGTCGTCGCAGGTGCGTTCACGTTCGCCGGCGGCGCAGCAGCCAACAACATCGCCTTGCTCGACCCCGTGTCGGGTCAGTTCTCTGCGCTCGGCGACGGCACCGACGGGCGCATCTTCTCGCTGAGCACCGCGGCCAACGGGGACCTGATCGCAGCAGGTGAGTTCGCGATGGCGGGCGGCACGCTGGCACTGCACGTCGCGCGCTGGAACGGACAGAACTGGAGCGCGATCGGCAACACGCTGCTCGCGCCGGTTGCCAAGGTCGCAGCGCTCGACAACGGTGATCTGATCGCGACGGGTAGCTTCTTCGGGCTGATCGCGCGCTGGGACGGCTCGAGTTGGCAGAACGTGTCGCTCGGGCTGCCGGGACTGACGGGTGCCGGGGCGATCACCCCGCTCGACAACGGCGGCTATGCAGTGGCCGTGCGCAGCGGCTTCGACGGCTACGTCTTCGCCGACGACGGCACCGGCAGCGGGCCGCAGCAGGTCGGCGGCACGATCGGCGCGAACCTGAGCAACCTGGTCGTCGCGCCCGGCGGGGAGCTGCTGATCACGGGCTTCGACGTGCTCGGGTCGTTCCCGTTCCAGGACGTCGCGACGTTCGACGGCAACACCTGGGTGCCGTTCCCGGCGCTCGACGCCGGTCCGGACGGCGTCGCAAAGATGGCCAACGGGGACCTGCTGTTCCTGGACGTGCGGCTGTCCGGACAGTTCCAGACGAGCGAGCTGGTGCGATGGGACGGCGTGCAGGCGGTCGACCTCAACGCGGGTCCGGAGTCGCAGCAGATGCAGCAGATCGCGGTCGCCAGCGACGGCCGCATCGCCGCGTTCAACCCGCTCCTCGGCATGCTCGTGTTCGACGGCACGTCGTGGCAGTCGGTGGTCGCGCGCCGCGGTCCGTCCGGGCCGGTCGAGAAGATGACGTCGTGGAACGGGGACACGGTCGTGGTCGGCGACTTCTTCGCCGTCGACAACATTCCGGCACGGCAGGTCGCGCGGCTGGTGGACGGCCAGTGGCAGACGATGGGCGCCGAGGTGATCGGCGGCACGGTGCGCGCAGTCGACGCGATCGACGGCGGCGAGCTCTTCCTTGCCGGCAGCTTCGACTCGATCGCGGGCACCCCGACGACCTTCATGGCGCGCTACGACGGCAGCCAGTGGCACGCGTTCGGCGGCAGCGTCGACAACTGGGTCAACGCCATCGCGGCGACCCCGAGCGGCGAGGCGTTCTTCGGCGGCTACTTCACGTCGGTCGACGGCCAGCTCGCGCGCCACATCGTGCGATGGGACGGCACGCAGCGCACCGAGGTCGGGGGCGGCGTGGACGGACCGGTGTTCGCGCTCGAGCTGCTGCCCAACGGCGACCTGCTGGTCGGCGGCGACTTCGACAACGCGGGCGGCCAGCCGATCGCCAACCTCGCGCTGTGGGACGGCCAGCAGTGGTCGGCCGTCGGCAACCCCGACGCGACCGTGCGAACGATCTTCCGGGCGCCCGGCGGCGAGGTGCTGATCAGCGGCGACTTCCAGACCGTCGGCGGCGTCGCTGCTGCGTGGGTCGCTTCGTGGAACGGCACGTCCTGGTCGTCCATGAGCAACGGCGAGGTGCTGCCGGTCACGGAGTTCGCAGCGTTGCCCGACGGCGACATCATCGCTGCCGGCACGTTCACGCCGTCGTCCGGTGGCCCCGCTTCCTACCTCGCGCGCTGGGACGGCAGCGTGTGGTCCGCCCTGCCCGAAGAGATCGACGGGCGGGCATCGAGCGTGCTCTGGCGACCCGACGGCCGCTTGCTGGTGGGCGGCAACTTCCTGTTCGTCGGCGCTCTGCCGAGTCCGCTGTTTGCGTCGCTCGAGCCTTCGTGCCCGGCACCTGCCGAAGAATACGGCGCCGGCTGCAATGGCAGCGTCGGCCCGGTGACGCTCACGACGATCGAACGCGCATGGACCGGCGGCTCCCTTCGCGCGGTCGCGGACGGCCTGCCGCCGCTGTCGATCTGCCTCGCCGTCTACGGCACCCAGACGGCTGCGCTGCCGTTGCCGACGGTGGCGCCGTTCGGGGCGAGCGGCTGCCAACTGCTCAGCACGGCCGACATCTTGATCGACGCGCTGCTGGGCAGCGGCTCGCTGACCACCGCCGTCGCGATCCCGAACTCGGCTTCCCTGGTCGGTGCGCAGTTCCACCATCAGGTGGCGCCGCTCGAACTGGACGCGAACGGCAGCATCGTCGAGCTGACCAGCAGCAACGGCGTGCGCGCGACGATCGGCAGCTTCTGATCGCACGACGCACATCCCTGACAGAGCCCCCTATCGATGCCCCTCTATCGATGACGATGTCGATGCACCACACGCTCCGCGTTCTCACCACCCTCGCCTGCGCGGTCGCGCTCGCCCACGCACAGGACCACCACCGCGGTTGGGGATCCATGACCGTCGACTCCCGCTGGCACGATCGCACCGACCACGTCGCCGTCGTCGCGCGCAACAGCCGCACGACCGTGCTGCGCGCCAACGGCACGATCGAGCAGATCGGCTTCGTCGCAAACCCGGTGCCGGCGCCGCCGCCCGGCCTCACGTTCACGCAGGTCGCCGACTCCGGCACCCAGCTGGTCGCGCTGCGCTCCGACGGGGCCCTGACGACGTCGCCGGCCTCCGCCTACGTGCCGACGCTGCCCGCCGGCCTGACGTGGACGCAGGTCGACGGCCGGAGCGGGCGCTTCCTCGCGCGCCGCAGCGACGGCGCGCTGGCGTTCTGGAACTCCAATGGCCCACTGTCGCTGCCACCGGTCGCGCTCGCCCAGCCCGTCGTGCAGGTTGCCGTCGGCGACGGTTTCCAGCTGATCCGCTGGCCGAACGGCTTCGTCATCGGCTGGGGCACGATCACCGCACCGCCACCCCTGCCCGGCGAGACCTGGGTCGACATGGCCGCCGGCGGCTCCCACGCGCTTCTCCTGAGTTCTGCTGGCGAGATCTTCGCGCTCGGCGACAACTCGGTCGGCCAGGGCGACGCGCCGCCGCTGCCAACGGGCATGACCTACACCGACGTCTGGGCGGGCAGCAACCACAGCTTCGCGCTGCGCTCGGACGGCGCGCTGCTCGGCTTCGGCGACAACGGCTCGGGCCAACTCGACGTGCCGCCCGCAGTCACGGCGACCGGGATCGCCTCGCTGTCGGCGAGCTCGATGCACACGGCCGCCGTGCTCAACGACGGCCGCATCCTGGCGTGGGGCCGCAACCGCTCCGGGCAGTGCAACATTCCGGCGCTACCGCCGGGCGCGACCTACGAGTCGTTCGACACCGAGGACGACGTCGTGCTGGCGCTGCGCAGCGACGGGCAGCTGGTGCACTGGGGCGAACGCACCAGCGACGGCCTCGACCAGATCCTGCCGCTGCCCGCCGGTCTCACCTACACCGACGTCGCGATCGGCGACCGGCACGTGGTCGCGACGCGCTCGGACGGCTCGGTCGTCGCGTGGGGCAACAACGCACAGGGGCAGCTCAACGTGCCGGCGCTACCGACCGGCGTGACCTACGACCTGGTGACCGCCGGCGACCACGCGTCGCTCGCGCTGCGCTCCGACGGCACGATCACGTTCTGGGGCGCCGTCGGCGACCCGCTGACTTCGCCGCCGACGCCGGCCCCGGGCACCCGCTTCGTCGCGGTGAGCGCCGGCAGAAGGCACGCCGTCGCGCTGCGCGACGACGGCGTCGTGGTCGCCTGGGGCGACAGCTCCGACGGCAAGCTCAACGTGCCGTCCTTGCCCGCAGGGGCCGCCTACGCGCGCATCGCCTGCGGCCAGGACCACTCGCTCGCGTGGCGCACCGACGGCGAGGTGGTCGCGTGGGGCGCGAACTTCTTCGGGCAGTCGACGGTGCCGGCGCTGCCGGCCGGCGTGACCTACACGGCGATCAGCGCCGACAAGCTCGGCAGCGCGGCGGTCCGGACCGACGGCATGCTGCGCGTCTGGGGCAACAACCAGTTCGGCCAGCTCGACGTGCCGCAGCTCGCCGCCGGCGAGGTCTACGCCGACGTGCTCGCGGGCGACACCTGGATGCTGGGGCGCGTCAGCGCGTTCGGCAGCTACGCGTCGATCGGCGCGGGCTGCGCGGGCAGCCAGCCGCCGTCCGTCATCGTGCCGTTCGAGAACCCGCGCATCGGCCGCACCCTGGCGCACTCCGTGCGCGGCCTGCCGGCGAACTTCGCGCTGCTGCTCACGGGCTGGAGCGCGGCGACCTCGTCGCTCGGCCCGCTGCCGCTGCCCACCGACCCGTTGGGCATGCCGGGCTGCACGCTCTACACCAGCGCCGACGTGCTCGAGCTGGTCTCCGGCACCTCGGGCACGGCGACCTGGACCGCCGCGCTGCCCGCGGTGACGTCGCTGATCGGACAGTCGTTCCATCAGCAGGCGCTGGTCGTGGACCCCGGCGCCGGCAACGCCCTGCAGGCGGTCCTCTCAAGAGCCTACACGGCGACGATCGGCGGCTAGGAGCGCGTCCATGTAGTGGACGCGCTGCCGACCGTGATCGCGGAAGCGGCGTGTACGCGTGCGGACGGGGCTTTGCCCGCTAACTGTGCAGACGAGGGACGTTGGTCCATCGAGTAGAAGTCGAGCCTTCGGTCTGCCGAGTGACCAAGATCCACGGTCTTCCCAGCTGGCTTGCGAGACCGTTCTGGCGGCGAGTAGCGCATCTCGACCGCGGAGCGCTGCAGTTGCACACCCGACCACGGAGCATCGGCGCGGGCAGCACCCACCGCGCCCGACCATCCACGGCCCCGGTCGCGCCCGAGGGGCTTTACGGCCCACACGCGCCCCCTACGCTGCTCCCGTCCACTACCGGACTTCGAAGGAAGAAGAGAACATGCCCAGCCTGCGTCCGTTCGCCATCCCTTTGCTCCTCGCGAGCACCGCCATCGCGCAGATCCCAGCCGGCCACTACGTGGTCAGCTCCCTGCGAACCAGCGCCAGCGGCACGGGCGGCCTGACCATCGTGCACCCGACCGGCGCGGTAGCGCCGCAGCCGATCACCGGCCTGCCGCCCGCACTGGCTGGAGCCGGCAGCGCCAACACGTCCGGCGCCAACAGCGTTCTCGATGCGAAGGACGGATTCCTGCTCGCCGGCAACCTCTCCAGCACCGGGACGCCCGTCAATCTCTACGAGCTCGTGGTCGTCAATGGCGTCGTCGTCTTCAGCCAGACCACCAACGTCGGCATCGGCGGCAACCGCGCAGAATCGCCGACCGTCAACCAGATGGCGCTGCTGTCCAACGGCAACGTCGTGTTCTCGGTCCTCAACATCGACCCGGCTGGCCCACTCGGCGGCCAATCGATCGGCTTGTGGGATCGCAGCACGGCAACGGTGACGGGCATCCCCATTCCGATGCCGACCGGATGGATCAACGGCCTCACGGTCGACGAGGCCAACAGCACGATCTACTTCGGCATGTGGTCGGCCAACGACATCTACTCGGCGCCGATCACGGGCGGCAACCCGACGCTCGTCACCTCGGTGCCCGGCAACTTCTGGAACCTCACGCGCGACCAGGACGGCAACCTGCTCGCCGCCGCCGGTTCGAACCTCTATCGCATCGATCCGCAGACGGGCCAGACGCTCGAGACGATCCCGAGCGGCGCCGGCAACCTGCTCGGCATCTCGATCGAACGACCGACCGCCGATCCCATCGGCTGCGCCGGCAACAGTGCCGGCGGCCAGGTCGTGCGGCTGCAGGCGAGCGGCGCGCAGACCATCGGCCCGATCACCGGACTGGTCTCGGGCATCACGGTGGTCGACAGCGTGCTCGAATACGGCACCGCCACACCCGGGAGCACGGACTACGCGTTCCGCACGTTCCCCGGCGTCGGTGGCCTGCCAGTTGCCGGCAACGCGAACCACGCCGTCCAGATCGACGCGGCCAACGGCAACACCAACCTCGGCGTCCTGGCGGCGAACTTCGGTTCGGCCTCCCTGCCCCTGCTCGGCTTCCAACTGCTGGTCGACCCCGCCGGTGCGGTCGCGCTCGGACCGTTCCCTGCCGGCTCGCCGATTCCGTTCGCGCTGCCGCCCGGACTGCCGCAGACCAGCGTCTTCCTGCAGTCGATCCACCTCGATGCAGGTGCGCCTCAGGGCTTCGCTGCATCGCGCGGCCTGAACCTCACGACGATCGAGTGACGGCTCCGCCCCACCGGCGCACACGGCTGGCAGCTGATCGCCGAGCAGCCCCACGGGCATCGTCGACGGTCGCTATGCTCGCCTCGATGAGGGTCCTGCTGCCATCGCTCCTGCTGCTCGGCCTGCTCCAGCCGGCGGCCGCACAATCCGAACGCGAACCGTTGCGCGGCACCGCGACGCTCGCCGACGGCACACCATGGGCTGGCGCGACCGTGCACCTGTTGACGCGCCCGATCGCCAACAGCGAACGCATCGGCAAGCCCGACCAACGAACCGCGACGACCGACGCACGCGGCCGCTTCCGCGCGTCCCTGTTGGTGGGCCGCTCGTACGTCGCCTGGGCCACCGAAGAACTCGACGGCGGCTCGGTGCGCATCTCGGAGGCCCGCGAACGCGTGCTCGCCGGCCAGCCGCTGCAGCTGGCCGCGAACTCGGAACGGCGGCCCGTGCGGCTGACGTTCGAAGGCCTCGACGTCTGGCGGCAGCAGGGCCGCGTCTCGGCGTCCTGCTTCTCGACCACGCTGCCGGTGATCGCCACCACCACCGCGCTCGAGGGCGACGATTGGCGCGTGCCGGTGCTGCCCGGCAGGATCGGCTACCTCGAACTGCGGTGCGACGGCGTGCCGCTGCTGCCGTGGCCACGGCAGGTGTCGCTGACCCAGGATGGCGCGCGCGCGATCCGGGTGGCGCCCCCGCGCCGCGTGCTGGTCGAGGTCCTCGACGGCAACGGCGACCCGGTCGCCGACGCCGAACTGGCCCTGGTGACCTCCAACCGCTTCGAGTTGCGCGGCAACGAGGCGCACCTCGGCCGCACCGATGTCGACGGCCGCGCCGTCGTCACCGTGCCGATGCGCTCGACGCGACCGTTCCGATGGGTCAACTACGGCTTCGGCGTGCGCGCTGCCGAGCACGCCCCGATCGCCAACCTCTCGCGCGTCGAAGTCGCCACCGATCACGACCCCGACGGCGACGAGCCGGCCATCTCGATCCAGCTGCCAGCCGGCTCGACGCATCGCGTGCGGGTGCACCACGACGGCACCCCGCAGCGCGGCGACGTGCTGGTCTCGAGCGAGCCGACCTCGGTCGGCGGCATCGGCCGGTTGAACTTCCATGCACCGCTGCGCCTGCAGACGACCGATGCAGACGGCCACCTGCGCGTGCTGCGCTGCAGCGACCGCCGCGCGATGCTGCTGCTCGCGACCGAGGATCTGCCGAACGGCGCCACCCGAGCGCGCAACGTGCATCCGGTCGCGCTCGCGGGCGTGATCGGGATCGAGGAAGCGCGCGAGGAGCTCGACATCGACCTGGCCAGGCTGCGTCGCGTGACCGTCGCGGTGACGCGCGAGCAGGTCCCCGTCGACGCAGCGCGACTGGCCGTCGTCATCGGAACGGGCCGCAGCGTGGCATGCGCCCTGTACGACGTGCTGACCGATCGCACCGGCCGCGTCACCCTGGTGCTGCCACGCGGCCAGGCCCTGCACCTGGTCGCGTGGACCGACCGCGCCGTGGCACACCTCGCGGAGTTCGACGCCAGTGACGCCGATCACGTGCAGCTCGAGCTGGCATCGGTGCCGCTGCTGCGCGGCACGTTGGCCGGCGTCGACGGCAAGCCGGTCGCCCACGCCGGCCTGCGCAGCGTGGTCTTCGGCCAGACGGACGACGCCTCCCACATCCTCGGCTGCGCCATGCAACGGGTCGAAGCGACCACCGCAGAAGACGGCAGCTTCGTGATGCCGCTGTTCTCCGGCGTGCACTACCTCGGCGTTCGCCGCATCGGCGACAACAGCGGCCCCAGGCTGCACGATGGCTGGGTCGTCGGCAGCGACGAACCACGCACGCTGCAGCTCGAGATGCCGAAACCGCGGTGAGCCGCCGTCATTCGACGGCCAGCGAGCCGTGCGCGACCAGCACGTCGTGCACGACGTCGGCGAAGCGATCGCGCGCGGCGATCAGCTCGAGCACGAACACGACGTCGCCGAGGCGACGCGTGACGACCCGCCCGTAGCGGTCGCCGCCGTCCGCGGCGTCGCGCCAGCGCACCAACACGTCGCCGTCGACGTCCGCGCCCGAACGCATCGGTCGACTCGACAGCTTCTCGCAGCCGCGCTGGCTCAGCCAGGCATCGAGCCAGTCCGGCAGCGCCGCCTGCTCCGGCACGGCCTGCACATGCAGGGCGAGCCGCGCTTCGTCGCGGTCGTCTGGCAGCAGATCCCAACAGCAGCGACCGACGGCCGCCGCCGGGAGCGGCCGCACTCCGACGCGCAATCGCAGCCGCAGAGGCCAGGACGGCTGCCCCGCGCCGAGCGTGATCACCGCCGAGACGAACGCGTAACCGCGCTCGATCTGCTCGGGCGACAGGCCATGCGTGCTCGGGAACGGCAGCATCGGGGCCCGCTGGACGCGGTGCAGCCAGCCGACCAGCTGCGCATCGTAGCCATCGCCTTCGGGGTCGGTCTCGATGATGACGATCGCCTCGGACAGGTCGATGGGCTCGTCGTCGCTCGACGCGTCGGGGGCTGGTTCGGGGTCAGGGGGCATCGACGGACTGCGGGCCTCGGCCCGGCCCGAGATTGTGCCATCGAAGCCCGTGTTCCGCTGCCCTTTCGGCTGATCCGCAACGTTCGCAGCACAGCCGGCGATCGTGCCCGGCCCGCAGACGGACGTTGCGATGTATGGCCCGGCCCGCGGTCCGACTGGATCGTGTGAGGTGGCGCCGGTGCGCGCCGACGGCACGTTCCGCATTCGTGCGCCTGCCGGCGAGAACCGCATCTACCTGCGCGGCCAGCCAGACGGCTACGGCTCCGCGTCGGAGGTCGTGCGCGTGATCGAGGGCGAACAGGTCCAAGTGGTCTGGAAGCTCGGCAAGCCGAAGATGCGGAAGCGCGCCGCACCGCGCGGCGGCGGCATCGGCCTCGGCCAGCTGCCCGGGTGAGCGGCTGCGCGGGTGAGCGGCGGGCCGGCGCAGCCGCCGCGACGCCACCACCGCGCAACCCTGGTGAGGAGTCCGGGCCCCCGCGGCTTTGCAGGCCGCGTGCCAGCCGATCCCGGGCTTGGTCGGGGTTGGAGCTGCTGACACAAGGCGCGGCACGGCCACGCCTTGCAAGCTCGTGCCTGCGGTTCGTCGCGGCGATCCCGGCCGCAAAACAGGCAATCGATGTCCAGCGGCTCGCTGTCGAGGCACTGACGGAGGGAGGCGGAACGGGCTGCGGATGCCCGGGCCGCCGACCATTCCCGAGATCCCCCCATGCGCGAACGACTTCTGTTGGTTCCTCTCGCGGTGTTGCTGTGCTTCGTCGACGTCGTTGGCCAGGCGCCTGCGACCGCCGACGCAATCCAGCGCGCCATCGCGGCCGCAACGATGGTGCCGCTGCACACCCATCCGTCCGTCGCCGGCCAGCCGGACTACGGCTGGTGGGCCGGCGGTCCATCGTGGAAGGCGTCGTTCCACGACGGCCTCGCCTTCTATCCGTATCGCGGCAGCGAACGCGAACGGGTGCAGTTGCACTGGCGCACGGCGTCGATCACGGCGGGCGGCGAGGCGCTGCCGCTCGACGCGTGCGGCTCGTCGCAGACCGACGATTGCTACCAGACGCACTACCCGGGCGTGACCGAGCTGTACGAGCTGAGCGAGCATGGCGTCGAACAGAAGTTCGTGTTCGATCGCCGGCCGGCACGGCCTGGCGCGATCGTGGTCACCGGTCGGCTGTCCGGCGACTTCGAGGTCGACTCGCGCACGGCGCGACACGAAGAACTGCTGTTCTGCGTCGACGGCGAACCGACGGTGCGCTACGGCAAGGCCTTTGCGATCGGCGCCGACGGCCGCCGGGTCGCGGTGCCGGCGAGCGTCGACGGCGACCTGCTGCGGCTGCACGTGCCGGCCGAGTTCGTCGCGGCGGCGCGCTTCCCGCTGACCATCGACCCGCTGATCGGCAACGCGCTGATCAACTCCAACTTCAACGCCTCGCCCGCGACCACGGTCGAGGTCGCGTGTTCGACCGAACTCGACCAGATGGTCGTCTCGTTCGTGCGCCAGTTCTCGCTGTTCGACCGGGATGCGTTCTCGCTGGTCGGCAAGCAGGACTTCACCGGGTTCACGTACCACTGGATCGAGAACAGCGCCAGCTACGGCGTCTCCGACCTCGACGTCGCCTACTGCCAGGGCCAACGCTCGTACGTGATCGCGTCCTATCGCGTGTCCGCGTTCGTGACGATCCCGTTCGTCTACGTGCAGCGCGACGACCAGATGCAGAACAACGCCGGCACCACCACGCTGATCTCGACGCCGGTGGCGGGCTACTCGTGGACCGAGCCGTCGGTCGGCGGCGGCTACGGCACCTGCGGCAAGGCGCTCGCAGCCTGGAAACGGACCGGCTCCTCCCCCACGCAGATCGCGTGCTGCGTCGTCGACTGCGCCAACCCTTCGGCCGTGCCGGCGTGGTTCGATCCGCACGGCGTGTCGACGCTCGACGACAGCGACCAGCCGGACGTGATGCCGATGACCAGGGACGGCTTGCCGTGGCGCGTCGTGTGGCGCAGCGAGGTCGGCGGGATCCACGAGATCCGCGCCGCCACCGTGTCGCAGTCGGGCAGCAGCCTGGGGTTCGTCGGCTACGACGGCACGGTCGCCGAGCTCGAGGCGCCACAGATCGCCGGCAGCTACGACGCCAGCGGCACGCTGCGCCAGGTGATGGTCTGGCAGCGCAACTCGTTGCTGCTCGACGCCGTGCGCGCCTACGACTTCTCGCTCAACCTGCCGATCCGAACCATCGCCAGCGGCCCGTCCCTGAGCCTGCGCGACGTGGTCGCCGATCACCTCACCGGTTCGAACTTCCTGATGGCGTATTCGACCGTGCTCGGGCTCGTGCCGGAGATCTACGTCGCTCGCCTCGGCGGCACCGGGGAGGTCGTCGATTCAGAAGTGCTCGGTCCGTACGGCAGTGTCGGCATGTGCTTCGAGACCACCGGCGCACCGGACTTCCTGTTCGCCTACGACGACACCGGGCCGCTGCGGCAGATCCGCGGCGCGACGTTCGTGTATCCGGCCGACGCCGAGTCGGTGCCGTACGGCGCCGGTTGCGCGACGTCGACGCTGTCGGCGCCGTATCCGTTTGCTGGCAACCACAACTTCGCGGTCCACGTCGGCGGCCTCGCCCCCAACACCCTGCTGATCCTGGCGGCCGGCGTCGCGACCGCCAACGCCTCCCTGCAACCGCTCGGCATCCCGTGCCCGCTGCTGGTGTCGCCAGTGGCGACCTTCGGCGCGGTCGGCGGCAGCAACGGCGCGACGTTCCCGATCCCGCTGCCGGACGATCCGGCGTTCCTCGGCGACCTCTACGTGCAGGCGATCCTGCCGTTCGACATGCAGGCGACCGAGGGCCTGCGCATCCAGGTCAGGTAGCTGCGATCCCCATGCTCCACCGTCCATGCATCCACGTGCTGTTCGCCGCCATGGCAGCAGCTTCTCCGTGCGCCCAGCAGACTGCGGACGATTCCGCCTCGCTCGACCGTGCGATCGCCACCGCGCGGCTGGTGCCGCTGCACACCCAGGCGGCCGTCGCCGACCAGCCGGACTACGGCTGGTGGGCCGGCGGCCCGTCGTGGAAGGCGTCGTTCCACGACGGCTTCGCCTTCTATCCGTATCGCGGCGGCGAACGCGAACGGGTACAGCTGCACTGGCGCACGGCGTCGATCACGGCAGGCGGCGAGGCGCTTGCGCTCGACGCGTGCGGCTCGTCGCAGACCGACGACTGCTACCAGACGCACTATCCCGGCGTGACCGAGCGGTACGAACTGCGCGAGCAGGGCGTCGAACAGAAGTTCGTGTTCGATCGCCGGCCGGCAAGGCCCGGCGCGATCGTGGTCACCGGCCGCTTGTCCGGCGACTTCGAGGTCGACTCGCGCACGGCGCGACACGACGAACTGCTGTTCTCCATCGACGATGAACCGACGGTGCGCTACGGCAAGGCCTTTGCGATCGACGCCGACGGCCGCCAGGTCGCGGTGCCGGCGAGCGTCGACGGCGACCTGCTGCAGCTGCACGTGCCGGCCGAGTTCGTCGCGGCCGCGCGCTTCCCGCTGATCCTCGACCCGCTGGTCGGCAATGCGCTGATCAACTCCAACTTCAACAGCGCACCTGCGACCTCGATCTCGGTCGCGTGCTCCACCGTGCTCGACCAGATGGTGGTCACGTTCGTGCGCAAGTTCGCCGCCAACGACCTCGACGCCTACTCGCTCTCAGGCAAGAAGGACTTCACCGCGTTCACCTACCACTGGATCGACAACTCGGCCAGCTGGACGACGCCCGAGGTCGACGTCGCCTACTGTGCCGGCGAGCGCAGCTACGTGATCGCGTTCGTTCGTGCCGGCGGGTCGTTCGATCTCCCGTACCTGTATGTGCAGCGCGACGACCAGATGCAGAACAACACCGGCGCGACCACGTCGTTCACGCTGGGAGTCCCCGGCAACCAATGGGCGGAACCATCCGTCGGCGGTGGCTACGGTTCGTGCGGCAAGGCGCTCGCGATGTGGACGTTCTCGACCGCCGGCAGCAAGCACGTCACGTGCGCCGTCGTCGACTGCGCCAACCCGCTTGGCGGCCTCACGTATTGGAATCCGAGCACCGTGCTCCCGTACGACGAAGCCGACCAGCCGGACGTGATGCCGATGACCAGGGACGGCCAGGCGTGGCGCATCGCCTGGCACGCGATCGCCGGCGGTGAGCACGAGATCCGCAGCGCCGACGTCGCGCAGAACGGCGGCACCTTCGGCCCGTTCATCCTCGAACGCACCGCCGCGACGATGGGCTCGCCGCAGATCGCCGGAACGATCACCAGCTCCGGCGGGCTCTCGACCGTGCTCGTGTGGGAACGCGCCGGGCCGTTCAACCCGGTGATCCGCATGACCGACTTCTCCCTGAACCCGCCGCGCACCATCGCGACGGGGCCGCTGCTGCGGCTCCGCGACCTGGTCGCAGACGCAACCACTGCCGCCAACTACCTGATGACCTACTCGGCCGTCGTCGGCCTCAACCTCGATGTGTTCGTGGTGCGGCTCGGCGGCACCGGCAACGACGTGCAGACCGAAACCCTGGGTCCGTATGGCAGCGTCGCCATGTGCTTCGAACCGGCGGGAGAACCGGACTTCCTGATCGCCTACGACCATGCGGGGCCGCTGCGGCAGATCCGCGGCACGACGTTCGTCTATCCCGCCGGCGCGCAGTCGGTGCCGTACGGCTCGGGCTGCTCACCGGCTTCGCTGTCGGCGCCGTATCCGTTCGCCGGCAACCACAACTTCGAGGTCACCGTCGGCGGCCTGACGCCCAACACACCGGTGGTCCTGGCCGTCGGCGTCGCGGCGGCCAACGTCAGCCTGCAGCCGCTCGGGATCCCGTGCCCGCTGCTGGTTTCGCCGACCGTGACCTATGCAGCGGTCGGAACGGCTGGCGCCGGCGTGTCGTTTCCGATCCCGCTGCCGGACGACCCGGTGTTCGTCGGCGACCTCTACGTGCAGGCGATCCTGCCGTTCGCGTCGCAAGCTACGGCTGGGATGCGCATCCAGGTGCGGTGACGCGCGAGCTCGGCTCCGCCCACCGATCGCGTCCCCTCGCCCCATCCCCGGCGATGCCAGGCGATCGGCCAGGAACGCCACTCGGCGGCACGCGCGCACTGCCGGCGATCGCCGACTAGAACCTCTTCACGATGCGCAGCATGCGCGCCTGCGCCGCGTCGACCGAGAGCTGCTCCTGGGCCTCGTTGGCGAGATGCAGCGCGCCGGAGGCCAGCTTCGGCCGCACGATCCAGCGACCGCGTTGCTCGGCGAACGACTGGAGCTCCTGACGATGGCCTTCGAGCCATCGCTCGACGTCGGCCCCCTTGTCGGCACCGGGCTCGATGCGCAGCTCGGGCAGCACCACCAGCAGGTCGCCCCGATCCTCGAAGATCGGCAGCAGCGCATCGCCGGCCTCGAGCGACGCGCGATCCTGGTCGACCAGCCCCCCTGCCGGCACGACCGCGACGCCGCGCCGCGAACGCAGCGACTCCTGGATCTCGCGCTGCGCGCCGTCCGAGACCTTGCACGACGACGCACGGTGCTGGTCGACGGCGACGAAGTCCCGGCTCGGCGTCAGCTCGATGCGCTTGCCGTCCGCGTAGTAGTAGTCGCCCGAGTGCTGCTCGCTCATGGATGGCGTCGCGCCAGCCACAGGGCGCGGTAGACGTTGAGTCTACCGTGACCGACGGTCGGGTTGGGGAACGACGATCCCCCGACGTGGTCGCAGCCGTCGACGATCAGCTGCCGCACCTGCTGCTCGTTGAGGTCGGGCCGCAGGCTCAGGATCAACGCCGCCGCGGCCGCGGCCTGCGGCGTGGCGCTCGACGTGCCGTTGAACGAGTCGGTCCACATGCTCGCCGAGTAGCCGCGGCTGCCGCGGATGTCCGCCGTCCGGATCCCCACTCCCGGGGCGACCAGGTCGAGCTCGGGGCCGTGGCTGCTGGCCCACCAGTTCTCCCCGTCGGCCGAGGTCTTCGTCTTGCGCTTGTCCCACTGGTTGCTGGCCCCAACCGTCAGCATGCCGGGCAGGTCGGCCGGGAAGCCGATGGCGACGTCCTCGTTGCCGGCCGCGACCGCCACGACCGCCCCCAGACCACCGCGCCCCTGCGTGCGCGCCCGCTCGAACGCGCGGATGATCGCGTCCGACGGCAGACCGCCGCCCCACGAGTTGGACAGCACGTCGCAGTTCTGGTCGTCCCACGACCAGTCGATCGCGTCGGCGGTGTCGAAGTCGTCGAAGATCCAGAAGCCGAAGTTGTCGCTCTTGGCAATGCGGACCCCGACGATGCTGACCCCGGGCGCGACGCCGCGGCGGTCGGCGTGACGTGATGCGATGATGCCGGCGCAGGCGGTGCCGTGCGCGTCGTCACGGTCCGGCCGAGCCGTCGCGTTGTTGTCGACGAAGTCCGCCTCCGCAACGACCGGAAGCCACGGGTGCGTCGAGTCGACGCCCTCGTCGAGAACGGCGACGCGGATCGCCGCGTCGCCTTCGGTGATGCTCCACGCGGCCAGCGCGTGCACGTCGGCGCCGGGCACTCCCGGAGAACCGTCGTTGCGCAGGTGCCACGACGACGTCGCCGTCGACGAACTCGGGGCCGGCCGCTGCACGGCGCGCAGCAGGTTGGGACTCGCCGACGCGCAGGTGCCGAGCTGGGTCAGTTCCTGGGCAGCATCGAACACACTGCGGATGCCGACCTCGTCGCCGTCGGGGGCCTGGAACAGGGACTTGTCGCGCCGTCCTCCCTGCACCTCGACGAAGCCCCGGTCGGCCAGCCAGCGCAGGGCGGCAGCCCGCGGTTGTTCGACGATCAGGCTCTGCGTCGGGATATGGATGACGCCGCGCTCGCCCTGCGGTGGCACCACCATCAGGGCGTCCTCGCGGATCTCGTGGAAGCGCGCCTTCAGGCGCGATGCCTGGTGGTGCAGCGTCGCGGCGACCCCTGCGAGCGCCTGCTTCACCGGCGCCGACTTGCGCACCCCGCGCAGTCCCTGCGGGCCGGGGGACGACGGCCCGAACGAGGACAGGCTGCGCATGCGCAGTTCGACGGTCTTGCCGGCTGCCCGGAACTTCAACGAGAGACCCTTCTTGCTCTTGGTTGCCATCTTGCTAGTTGCCTCCGAGCTGACGGAGAATGCGGTGCCGCGAGGCCACGCGCGCCGGATCGTGGGCGCCCGCCGCGGCCGCAGCGCCCGCCGCGGCCGGACCGGCACCACCCCAGTTGGGGAAGAAGCGGAGGTTGGTCTGGGCCTCGATCGTCGCGACATCGACGACGAGCTCGTCGAGCGGCGTCCACTTGTCCTCGTCCTGCTCGATGCGGAAGGCGACGACGTCGACGTTGCTGCGACGGTCCCACGGATAGCGGAACGGGTCGACGGTGATACAGAAGTAGGCGTCCGGGATCGGCACCTTCTTGCCACCCGCACGATCGAGCGTGTCGGGATCGTCCCCGAAGATCGGCCCGACGATGCACCACACGTGATCGCGCTCCGAGGTGTTCTCGATGTTGCGGATCGCGTTCTCGAGCTTGGCCCACACCCCGGTGTTGAGCGTGCCGCGCTGCGGACTCATGTTGGACATGAAGAACGTCTCCATCTGCGCGAGGCGCCCGAACTGCAGGTTGATGACCTCGTTCGGCACCATGTGCCCGACGTGGTAGGCGATGTTGTTCTTCTTGCCGAACGTCTGCGGCCCGATGCGCTCCGCCGCCGCCAGGCGGGGATCGTCGTAATACAGATGGGGCCGGTCGTACTTCACGTCCCTGGTCGCGAGCGCGACCCGATCGGCCGTCCACGCGGGCTGCAGCCGCTCGGCGCAGTAGCCGACGACGAAGCCGTGGTTGACCAGGATCTGGATCGGACGCTGCGCATCCTGATTCTGTGGAGCGCCCTTGAAGACGATCAGGTCGATCAGGTGCGCCATCGGCTGGCTGCTCGGATGGATGGTCGTGTGGTCGGTCATGGCGCGAAGTCACCGGGCGAATGGGGCGGCACGTTCCACCAATTGGGAACCCACCCAATTGGGAACCCACTCCGACCAACGCATTCCCGCCGCCATACCTGACAACTTTTCTCGCGATCCCGGCCCGCCCGGATCGCGAGCGGCGACGGGCGCACCGCTGGCACGATCTCGAGGCCGGCGCGCGCGATCTCGCCAAACCGCCGTAGCGACGTCTCGGCGGCATGCACCGCGTCGAGCGTGTCGACGTTCCACGCACGGGCTCTCGCCAGTGCCGCAAGTCGTTGCCGCCGCCCCTTGCGAGCAGTTCGATGCTACTGAAGGCCCCGCAGACGACCAGACAGGTCCCTGGCGCCGCGAAGCCGAACGGCAGGTCCTGCTCGTCGCGGCCCTCGGCGCCGTTCTCGCGTGACCGCCAGCGCAATTGCTGTTCCTCGCCACGGACTTGCCGAGACAGCAGCGGCAGCGGTTCGCCGGCCCGGCCGCGCGATTCCAACGGGTCGCGAGGTTAGCATGCTGCGCAACCATGCATGACTCGCCGACCTCGCGCTTCCATTGCCGCTTGCTCGCCCTCGCCCTCGGCCTGCTGGTGACCAGTGCCTGCGGAACGACGACCCCGACGGTCGCCGCTGGTTCCAAGCTGGAAACCGGCATCGGGCTGACGATGATCCGGGTGGCTGCCGGCAAATTCTATATGGGGAGTCCGGAGTCCGAAGCCGGGCGAGATGGCGACGAGCTACGACACGAGGTGGAATTGACCGAGGGGTTCTGGCTCGGGCAGACCGAAGTCACGCAGGGACAGTGGCGAGCAGTGATGGGCACCGAGCCGTGGAAGGGGCTGGCCTACGAGCACAACCACGATCAGGTCGCGGCAACCTATGTGTCCCACGACGACGCGCTTGAGTTCTGCCGCAAGTTGACCGAACGCGAACGAGAGGCGGGCCGGTTGCCCGATGGACACCGCTTCACCCTGCCTACGGAAGCCGAGTGGGAGTTTGCGACGCGAGCGGGCTCGGACTCGCCCTACCCGTCTGGGGACGACGCCAGCGAACTGCGCGCGTTCGCCGTCTATCCGGGAGCCAGGGATGGCGAGCACGCCCATGCGGTCAAGGGCCGCCGCCCCAACGCCTGGGGATTCTACGATCTGATCGGCAACGTCTCCGAGTGGTGCGCCGACTCCGGCGCTTCCAAGGACGGCGTCGTCACCAATACGTACACGCCTGGCGTGGTCGATCCGCTGGGGCTGGAGGGCCCGCTGCGCGTTCACCGAGGCGGCAGCTGGTATTCGCCCGCATCCGGCAGCCGGCCCGCGGATCGCAGCTGCGCGACCCCCGACCACGCCGACTTCCGGGTCGGCTTCCGCCCCGTTCTCACGCGAAGGCAAGAGATCAAGTAGACAGCCGGCCAGGGCTGCCGGTTCAACGGATCTTGCCACGTGACTCGGCCACGAGGTGCTCGATGGCCGATGGCGCGCGGCTATCTGCCGTCGATCCAGCGCTGCAGTCTCTGGCGCCGTCGCTTGTCGTCGAGGGCATCGACGGCGCTCTGCAATGCCGGCAGATGCCCGTCCGCCCGAAACCGGGCGACCCATGCGACGAACCGTCGCTTTGTCGCAGCGAGACTGGTGCCATTACTCAGCCGATCCCACTCGATGATCCTGGCAGCGGTCGCTTTGCCCGTCGGCTCGTCGCCTATGGCGCGCGCGAGCTGCTCGCTCTGCAGCGCCCGCGTCGCGGCTGGGCGCAGTTCGGTGTAGCCGTCCGGCGCGCTGCCTCCCGACCCGAACCACCAGCGCAATCGGTCGATCTCGAGGTCGAGCGCCGCGCCCGCCAGCGGGCCCCGGCGTAGCTCGGTCTCGAGTTCGTCGACACGGCGCGCAATCCACGCCGCTGGATCCGCGGGCGCTGCGCCGGCGAGATCATTGGGAGCGATTCGCAGACCGAGACTGGTGACGACCGGGCTGCTGCCGAACGTCTCGGCAAGCAGCTGGTCCGCAAGCCTGCGGTCGTCGACCGAAAACGGGGGAAGCACCCGGTCGAGGTACGGAGAGAGCGCGTGGAGCGCGCGCAGTTCGGGTCGGTCCGAATCGCCGCCTCGCCGTGCGTCGCCGACGTCGAGCGGCGGCATCCAGCTGCGTTCGAGGATCGATGCGACCTGAAGGTACTGTGCAGCGGCGACAGCACGCTGGCCCCGCTCGAGGGCCGATCCCGCCGCCGCCCGCAGCGGCGCGCATGCCTCCTGCATCACCGTGCTCAAGAACTCGTCGGCGACGCGCCGCACGGCCGAGGAAGTTCGCACGTTTTCCATCCTGGTCAGCTCGAATCGCTGGCGGTCGATCGAGGCGATGCGCTCTTCGAGCGAACCGGCACGTTCATAACGCGCACACCATGAGAGCATGCTGTCCAGCAGCGAAGGCGGCAGGTCCTGCGGCCGCAGCTGACGAACGCGTCGCGCCTCGAGCGCCACGTAGCGGGCTGCCCGCAGCCTGCCTTCGTTGCGAAGGCGGATCGCCTGACGGTCGATGGCGTCGGCGAGGCCGTCCTCCAGGACGCTTGGAGCAAGAAACTCCGGGCGATCGCGGTCCCGCCGCAGCTTCATCAGCAGACCGCGGGCTTCGCCATAGTCGCTGCTGCGCGCGAACGCATGCACGACGCGCGCCCGCTCGACCAGCCGCTGGTCGGCAAGCGTTTCCGCGGTCAGGATCCAGCGCCAGAAACCTCGCTCGATGGTCGTCAGCGCATCTCGTGTGGTCGCGCGACGCGCCGCGGTCATCAGGTCGGCTACCAGAGGATCGTTGCGGTCGCGGCGCCGCACCCGTTGCGCTAGCAACGCGTCGCGCCGTGGCCGCACGTCGGACCAGGCGAGTAAGCGCTGCCACGCCGGCAGCTGCCGCCAGGCGGTCAGGGCCTGCTGCTCCAGCGATGCGACTCGTTCAAGCAGAGCCTCATCGTGCGCTGTGATCCGGGGCTCCAGCAGGCGGCGCGCTGCGTCGAGCCGCTCGTCGGCCGTGGTTCCGTGGGCGCCACCACTTGCAAGGCTGCTCCGGATCCGGGATTCCGCGAGCGCAGCGGCCGCAATGTCCGGGCCCGCGATCGCGTCGAACAGCACGTCCAGCGCCACGCCCTCGATGGCGGCGACCGCGTCGGCATCGGCCAGCCGCACCACGCTGTCGACCGTTCCTTCGTGGACGAGCAAGAACACGCCTTCGCAGGAACAGGACCACAGCAGTGCGTCCCGACGCAAGTCGATCAGATGCTGTCGGGACATCGTCCCGCGATCACGCGCGACGGGCACCCGGACCGCTGCGACCGGGAAGCCAACGGTGATGTCGGCCTGGGCCGCATACGCGCCCAGCGGCAGCTGTGCTTCGTCGGGGTAGCACCACTGCGACACCTCGGCGCGGTTGCCTCGCCCTACCGCGCGCACGAAGTAGGCGTGAGGCATCGGATCCGGCGCGTAGCGGACCTTGACGCCGCGCCATGTGTCCGACAGCGGATCTCCGATGCGCAAGCCCGCAGGGAACGACGTGTGGACCACCTCGGCAGGCGTCCGGGCCGCTACCGCAGGCAGGGGCTCGTCGGGAGCCGGCGCAATGCCACAGCTGCTCATGATCAGAGCAGCCATGCCGAGACCTGTCTGTTGGCAGCGATCGAACATACCATCTCATCGTCCACGGCAACGCGACGACTTGCGACCGCCGAGTTTCCTTCACCGCAGGCACCGCAGAGACCGATCTTCCTCCGATGCACCGATCGATTCCGGCCGTCGTCGCGATGCTCTGGATGCTGGCTGCATGCGGCCTGCACGCGCCCGCCGGCTACCGGGAGCCGCGCTGGTTCGCAACCCTGTCGGTGCCCGCAGCGCATGTCGTGGGCGGCGAGCCTGGGCAGAAGGTGCGCGTCAAGAAGATCGTGGCCCGACCCGAGCGCGGCACCGACGGCCCGGATCTGTTCGGGCTGACGACGCACGAAGGCGGCACGCTGCTGTCACCACGCTACACGGCCTTGAGGGTCCTGCGTGGCGACCTCGCCATCGCACGCCACCGCGACGCCGCGACCTGGTGTCGCATCAACCTCGACACCGGGGAGGAACGGGGGCTGCCGTTTGCCGAGACGCGGTCGGTGACCAGCGCCGTGCGGCCCCAGGACGGCCCATCTGCCGTGATCGGCGTGCAGCGCGAGCAGAACGGCCGCTGGACCGTCTACCTACTCGACGACGAGGCCAAGGTCGCCGCGACACTGCGGCATGTGCAGGGCAACGAGTTCGACGCGGACGTGCCGCCAGTCGATTACCTGGCCGACGGCGGCTACGTGGTGCGGTTCGATCCCGTTGGCGGCGAACGATGCGACATGCTGTTCGATGCTTCGGGCGAGGCGCTCAGCCCGGAACTGCCGCCGCTGGTTCGCCTCCTGCCCGCGACCGATACCGGCACATCGCTCAAGCAGCACGCGATCGTCGTCGACGAGGCCGCGGGACTGCTCTGGCCGGTGCTGGCCGACGGCTCGACCTATCCGATGGCCGACGAAGCGATCGGGCTGCGCGTGCTGCCGGACACACAAACCCCGCGCGGTTGGGCGATCGGCTGGCAGACCGACGAAGGCGATCGCTGGGCGATCCACCCGGAGATGGCGATCGACGCGGCAACGCTGCTGGACAGCCGCAGGCGTGCGCTGTTCTCGGATGTCGCGCTGGTGATGCGCGACGCCACCCGACGCACGACCTACACCAAGAAGGTGCCGACCTGGATCGGGCGGGACGCGGCCAGCGGCACGACGATGGCGTACGAGCGCGATGGCCGCGAGCTGCTGGCGATCTTCTCGTCACCCCACCCATCGATGAGCGGCGCGTTGCGCGAGCTGCGCAAGATGTCGAGCAGCGCGCGCCACGAGGCCCGCGCGCTCGCGCAGAAAGCCCGTGAGCTGTGGGAGCAGCGCAAGCGCGAAGCAGAGCAGCGCGCCGCCGCCGAGGCGGCAGCGCAGCGCCAGCGCTACCTCGCCAACCGGCGGCGCGTCGCCGAGTTGATCGCGGAGCAGGCTTTTGCTACGGCCGAGCAACTGGCATGGAACACCAGCCGACAGTCAATGATCGACGTCGTGGTCGCAGCGCAACGGTCGGGCTGCGTCGACCAACTGCTCCTCTCCACGATCGAGGTCGCTCTGCACGCCGCGAGCCGCAAGGACCGCGGCGCGATCCGGATGGCGATGTCGACGCGGCGCACACAGCTGCACCGCCAGCGCATGGCGGCGTTGCCCTCCACCCCTCGGACGACATTCCCCAGCAGCAGCCAACGCACGACCAGCTTCCGCCCGGCTCCGCAGCGGAACTACATGCAGGAGATGCGTGACCGCGTGCGCATGAACTACCTCAGCGGCAAGCAGAACTGGTACTTCAGCGGATCGGTCGTGCGTCGCTGAGACAACGGCGCCGTGTGAACTGAGGTTGCTCCGCATCGCGGCGCGCGACGCTTACAGGCCGGGGTGGCTCTGCCAGACGATGTGCAGGATCTTCCACTCGCCGTCGAACCTGGCCAGCTGCATGTAGTCGACGCCCCACTCGGCCGTGACCTTCGCCGCGGCCGTCTGGTCCAGGACGTCCAGCACCTCGACCTGCTTCGGCGAGTCCGCCGTGGTCTTGGAGCCATCCCGGTTCCAGCTGCCCGCCAGTTCGACCAGCTGCGCGAACGTCATCGCGCTGCCGCGGTAGACGTCGTCGTCCGCCGGTCGGTAGAAGCCGTATTTCTTCAGGTCCGGGTGCACACTCCGCCGGATCCGATCGGGCTCGGCATCGTACAGCGCCTCCACGTAGTCGAGCGCCACACGGCGCACGGCTTCGCGGTCGTCGGCGCTGCCGCCGGCCGCGTGAGCATCGAGACCGGTGCAGCCGGTCGCGCAGAAGACCAACAGCGACGCAGCCAGCGTCAGGCCGGTCCTGGAACGGATCGTTGCGAACATGCGCGCATCATGCACGCTACCGTCGCGACGATCCCGCCTTCTCAGCGATTGCGCGGCAACCAGCCGCGCGTGCAGCGCGCCGAAGCGAGGGACGGACGACGTTCAGCAGGCCGACGATTCGATCAAGCCATCACCTGCCAGCGACAAGATCGATGCCGGCTCCCCCTGCTTGGCCGACTTCGACGGCCGCTGCGAGCGGCAGCGCGACAGCTCCCCGCCCACCGCCCGCACGCGGCGGAGCGTGCGGTCGCGACGTTCGGCAGCGTCTTCGATCAGTCGCGAGCTGCAGCTCCACTGCACGTCGCGCTCGACGTCACAGGTGTCGCGCAGGATCGCGACGGCAAAGTCGTGCAAGACGTCCATCGACGCCGGGTCGGCGCCGGCATCGGAACCGTCGCGCACCTCCTCGAAGTAGAGACAGAACGCGGCGAGCTGTTCGCGCAGCGAGGAGAGTGGACCGTTCCAGTAGTCAGCGGGCATGGGACGTGGTCGGGGGCGCAGGAGTTCGAACGATGGTTCGACCGCGGCGGCGCGGCCGGGCCGCGCGCGAAGCAAGGACCGTGCCAGCGAGCACGCAATGCCAGTCCCGGTGTCGCCGCCTGGCCCGCGCCGGCGACGACGACGAAGCTGCCGCCATGGGTGGAAGAATGTGCATAGGTGTCCCGCGCGTGCCTGGGTCGACGCGCGGCGGCCCGAAGCGCCGCCATGCTGCCCGACGGGGTGGCATCGTCAGCATCCGCGCGCCGCAAGGTGCGCGGCTGCGCCCATCGCGTCGACACCGCGGCGGCACGTCGGTTGCACCTGCCATCGTGCCGCCGCGGCTTGCGGTCGCGCGGCCTTCCCAGAGATCGCCCGGCAGATCGGGCCCCACCATTCATGACCACCACCAACTTCCTGACCCTCTCCGCCTCCAGCATCATCGGTGACGCCGTTCGCAACAGCCGCGGCGAAGACCTCGGCAAGATCGAGGAGCTGATGCTCGACCCGCAGACCGGCAACATCCGCTATGCGGTGCTGTCCTTCGGCGGCTTCCTCGGCATCGGCGACAAGCTGTATGCGATCCCGTGGCGCAAGCTGCGCCTCGACCCTGCCAACAAGTGCTTCGTGATGGACGTCACCAAGGGGCGCCTCGAGGACGCCGACGGGTTCGACAAGGACAACTGGCCGGACTTCGCAGAGGAGTCGTTCCACACGACGACGTTCGGCTACTGGGGCGAAACGCCGGACTGGGCGCAGTAGCGCGCGAGGGCGCGGACGCGCAGAGTTCGTCGACATCGCATCGAGGTGTCGACACGAGGTGCCGATGCGTCGAGGCAGTGGCCGACCGAGCCGCGGATCGGATCACGCCCGGTAGACACCAAGCCGGCATCCGCCCGGCGCATGTGGCGCCTGGACGCATGCCCCTCGGCTTCGCCCGATTGCGTCTGCGTGCCCCCTCCGCCGCAGAAGGCAGGGGTTGCAGCTTCCGCGCCGACGTCTAGCTTCCCGCTGCCCCCAACTGGAAGAAGCCCCGGACGGCATCGACCGGGAAGGATCCGAGAACGCGGAAGATGGAACTCGAACAAACAGGCGGATCCGCCATTCCGGCGATCGAGCTGCGGCGTCCCGATGGCCTCGAGGCGATCGGCAACATCGACTTGATCGCCGAACTCGCGCGTCGCGTCGAGGATGCCGGACTGACGCGGCGGGAGATCCGTCTGCTGGAACTGTTCCACCGCAGGCTCGGCATCGCACTCGACACCGACAAGAACCGTTTCTCCCGCGAGTTCCTCTCCCGCAGACTCGACACCTACTACGGCTTCCATCGCGCCATCAAGGACAACCTCGCCGGCGAGACGGTGCTCGAACTGGGTGCCGGTCCGGAGAACCCGCTCGGGACCGTGTTCGCCATGGTGCTGCTCGGCGCGGCACGCGGCATCGCGCTCGAACCGAGTCACCTGCAGTCCGAGGCGCGTCAAGCCAGCGCCCTGCTCGACACCGTGCACTGGCTGTCGGTGCTGCCCGAGTCGTTCCCGCGGATCGCCCCGGTCGACCGCGCGGAGATCCTGCGACGCGCAGCGCAATTCCCGCTGCGCGACTACGCGCACGGCAGACTGACTGCAGATCCGCGCCTCCAGCTGATCCAGGGCGTTGCCGAGGACGTTCCGGTGGCGACGGGCTCCGTCGACCGCACCATGTCCGTCGCCTTCCTCGAGCACGTCGAGGATGCCGACGCCTGCCTCGCGGAGATGGCGCGGGTGACCAGGCCAGGAGGCGGCGGGGTCCACCTCGTCGACATGGCGGATCACGGTTTCTACACCAAGGCCGTACCGAGCCCGATCACGTTCCTGCTCGAACGACCGGACGCGGCCATGGTGCGGCACAGCAACCGGCTACGCGGCCACGAGTGGGACGCCGCGTTCGAGCGACATGGCTTCGAGATCCTGTCCAAGAACACATTCCAACGGCACGCATGGACCGCCGACGAACTGCGTAGCCGCGTTGCACGGTTCGCCGAGATGACGACCGAGCAGCTCGAGCCGCTCGGTACGACCTACGTCATCCGGCGCCGCTAGGAGCGCGTCCATGAAGTGGACGCGCTGCCAACGGTGATCGCGGAAGAGGCGTGTACGCGTGCGGAAAGGGCTTTGCCTGCTAGGCCGTGAACCTCGCCCGGTTCGCCGTCCCGCGGCAGAGCGTGCCGGCTTGTTCACCGAGCCCGACCTGCAGACCGGTCGCCCCGCCGCGGCCTCAGCGCCCGCCGCCCGGCACCGTCGTCTCGTACTTCGTGCCGCGCGGCACCGGCACCGCCACCGGCACCGTCGTGCCGAACTCGCCGTCGGTCGTGCGGCTCGCGTCGACGGCGACGAACGACGTGACCTCGGAAGCGAGGCCGTGCGCCAGCGCCAGCTGCAGGATCTCCTGCCGCAGTTTGTCCGGGGTCGCGACCCACGCGACCGCATCGGCCAGCGTGCGGATGCGAGCACGCGCCCACAGCTTGGCGATCGCCGGATGTTCGCGCGTCGCCTGCACCGGCAACGCGACCGACACGTCGTCGCGGCCGGCCTTGCCGCGCAGCGTCACGGTCTTCGGCAGGGCGTTCTTGACCCGACCGTGCACCAGGATCGGCCGACCGCAGAACAGGTCCGGCAGGCGCTGCGGTTCGACGTCGCAGACCTCGGCGCCACCCCAGTCGATCGAGAGATCGGCCAGCGCCGGACGCTCGATCCGGCGGAACAGTTCGTCGACCTGCCGTTGCCCCGACTCGGAGACGTCGATGTAGGCCGCGACGCCGCGGCCGACGTCGGCCATGCGTTCGAGCAGGTAGCGGTTGACCGACGTGCCGACGCCGAAGCTGAAGATGCGCGACCCGCCGACGTGCCGCCGGACGATGCCGAGGATCTCGCGTTCGTTGCCGATGAAGCCGTCGGTCATGAACGTCACGATGCGGCGCCGACCTTCGGCGACCCGCGGCTGTAGCGCCGCCCGCACGCCTCGCGACATCATCGTGCCGCCGCCGCCGCCCAGGGACTCGACGTAGGCCATCGCCCGACGCACGTTCTGCGGCGTCGCGTGCAGCGGCGCCTCGCCGAGCGACGAAGCCGCGTCGCTGAAGCGGATCACCGTGAACGTGTCCTCGGGCCTCAAGCGCTCGAGGCAGCTGCGGATCGCGCGCTTGCAGACGGCGATCGGCTCGCCCGACATGCTGCCCGAGCAGTCGACGACGAACACCATCTCGCGCGGCATCGCCTCGCCGTCGACGGCGCCGGCCGGCGGCTGCAGCAGGACCGTGAACCAGCCGTCGCCCGAGTCGCCGCCGAGTTGCATGCTGACCGCCCCGCCGAGCTGTTGCTGCTTCGGCGCATAGCGCAGCACGAAGTCGCGATTGGGCACCGCCTCCCCGTCACGCAGGGCGACCGTCGCTCGCTGCTCGCCATCGCGTGCGATCGCGACCTGGTGGCTCTTGCACGCGATCTCGCCGAGCTCGATGCCGGCGTCGAGCGCGACCTCGATCGCGATGCCCGGGCCGTCGCCGGCGGCATCGACCCGATACGGGACCTCGACCGGCTGGCCGGAGGTGCCGGGCGCGTCGGCCGCGATCGCGCCGACCCCGTCGTCGCGGCCGGCAGGCTGGAAGCGCGGACCGACGACGGTCGGTACCACCATCTCGAAGGCGCCATCGCGCCACGGCAAGGTCTGGAAGTAGGTCGTCGCGACATCGATCGTCTGGTCGGGTTCGATGTTGGCGACCGACTGGGTAAAGATGTTCGGGCGCTCCTGCTGCAGCAGCGATGCGTTGTAGCCCTGCGCCCTGGCCTGTTCGTAGATGCGGCGCGCCTCGTCGCGCTCGCGCACGATGCCGCGGATCCGACGGTCGCCGAGCTTCATCACGAAGTCGCTGACGGCGGCGTCCTGCGGCAGCGGGAACACGTAGACCGCTTCGATCTTGCTCGCGAACGGGTTGTGAAACGTCTGCGTGACGGTGACCGACGAGATGTTCAGCGCGACCTTCGCGGCGACGTCGGTGTGCTGCAGCGGCAGCGGCTGGCCGAACGCCTTGCCGTCGACCTTGGCGCGCAGCGCGGCGATGCGGTCGGGACCGTAGAGCTGCTTGTGGCCGTCGGCACGCTCGACGACGACCAGCTCGTCGATGGCACCACCGGGAGAGACGCCACCGGCCTTGCCGAAGTCGACGCCCTGCAGGACATCACCCAGATCCTCGGCCAGGTAGCGTTCGGTCCGCGCCCGGATGTCGCCGTCCTCGCCGTCGTTGAAGAAGGCGCCGGCCAACGGGTGGCTCGCCGGATCCCGGTGGTCGTAGAGCCCTCGGCTGCCGCCAGGAAGCTGCCGGACGGACGGGTCCGCGGCCCCCTCGGTCGCGTGCTGGCAGCCCCACGCGGCCACCATCGCCAACCCCACGAGCAGCAGCGCGCCCGCCGCGAACAGATCCCGAATCGTCGTCTTCGTCATCACTTGTTCTCCGTGCGGCGGACCTCGACGTCCACCTCGATGCGGTTGCCGCGAACGTCGACGGCGACCGCCGACCGCAGCTCGTGCGCCGGCAGACCCGGCTCGCGCGCCATCACGTGCAGCCTCGCCGTGCGCACCCGACCGTTCGGCAGCTGCGCCGTCGCCTCGCGCGCCAGTGCCGCCAGCACCACGCGGCCACCGCGCAGCGCCCTGCTGTCGTAGGTCGGGGCCGCCCGAAACGCGGCCGGCTCGCCGCCCTCGACCCCGACCAGCGTCGCGCTGCCGAACGTCACGTCGAGCTGCCAACCGGCCAGCGTGTGCTCGCCGGCATCGACGAACACGTCGACCGCGACGAAGCGCGGCTGTGGCTCCTGCTCCACCGCAGCCCGCCCGCCTGCGGCCGCGAACAGCGCGATCAACGCGAGCGCCAGCGCCGGGCGACGGCGCCTCACGACCCCCTCCGTGCCGGCAGGGCCACGATCGCCTGCAGCATCAGCTCGGCATCGGAGCCGTCGACGCGACCGTCGCTGTTCTGGTCGTAGCGGGCACTGGCATCGAGGCCGCGGGCCACGCGCCACGCATCGACCACGTCGAAGCGCCGCGGCTCGCCATCGCCACCGAAGCCCGACCAGAACAGAAGGACCGCCGCCGCTGCCGCCGCCAGCCCACCGCCGCGCAGCAGGACCAGCCGCCGTCGCCGCCGCCGGAAGCCGTGCGCCGCCCTGGCGCCGGCCGCCCGGATCGCGGCGTCGACCGCTGCGGGCACCTCGGGATCGGGCGTGCGCAGGCGAGCCCGCAGTTGCCGTTCGAAGTCGTGCATCGCCGACGTGAGGGGCCGCGCCGGCCGGAAGGTTCACGATTCCGCAGGAAAATCGCGGTCGATCGCGCCTGCGCGCGCGCGCAGCTTCTGGATCGCGTGGTGCAGGCGCGACTTGACGGTGCCGAGCGGCACCTCGAGCGCCGCCGCGATCTCGTCGAGGCTCAGGTCCTCGGCGAACCGCAGCAGCACCACCTCACGGTGCAACGGCGACAGGCCGCCGAGCAGGGCTTCGAGGTCCTCGCCGGCTGCGACGGGAGGTCCGCCCGCCGCGACCTGCTCGGGTCGCGACAGCTCCGCGGGCGCCCGCTCGCGCCGCACCCGGCGATCGCGCGCCAGGTGCCTGGTGACCGGATACAGCAGCGTCGACAGGCGGTGCTCGAGCCGCAGCGTCGGCGCCTTCTGGATCAACCATGCAAAGGCCTCCTGCAGCACGTCGAGCGCGTCGTCGGGATCGCGCGACCCGAACCGCTGGGCGATCCGCATCACGAACGGTCGGTAGCGCTGGTAGAGCCGTTCGAAGGCCGCCGCCTCACCGCGCACGAAGCGGTCGAGCAGGTCCTGGTCGCTGTCCGGGTCGGCCGCCACGCTGTCGACCTCTATCCGATTCCGGTTGCGAGGTCGCGCGATCGGTCCGGCAATGCGCGGCGCAGCAGGGCCGGCCCTTGGTTCGATCCGATCGCGTGGCACCGCCTACGACAGCGCGATCGCGGCGTGGGGCCGCGGGTTGCGGATCATCCGGCGTCGGGCAGCACGATCCGGTCGCTGGACGGTTCCAGCGTGCCTCGGCGCTGCAGGAAGCGCACCGCGAGCCAGACGAAGCACGCCCAGCCGGTGCCGGCGATCCAGCCGCCGAGCACGTCGCTCGGCCAGTGCACGCCGAGGTAGACGCGGCTGACGCCGACCGCGAGCGTCACGACGACCGCGGCCAGCAGCACGAAACCGCGCAGGGCGGCACCTCGCGCCATGCGCATGATGACGGCCCCGATGGTCAGGTAGGTGACGGCGGCGAGCATCGCGTGGCCGCTCGGGAAGCTGCTGGTGTAGACCAGCGATCCGTGGGGCACGAGGTCGGGGCGAGGGCGATCGAACGAACGCTTCAACAGCAGCGAGACCGCGGTCGCGCCGACGATCGCGAGCATGACGAGCGCGGCGGTTCGACGGCGACCGCTCATTCCGAGCAGGCCGACCGTCAGCAGGGTCACACCGACGATCACGCCGACGCCGCCGAGCGCCGTCATGTCGCGCCCGAGCTCCTGCAACCACGGCGGCCCGATCGGGTCGTTCGCATCGACCCGGCTACGCAGAGCCAGCAGCACCGTGGTGTCGAACGACTCCACCGAGCCCGCACCGACGGCCCACCAAAGGCGCAGGAAGGCCCATGCCGACGCCAGCAGCAGGAACACGGCGACCAGCCCCTGGAACTCGAGCTTGGCGAACGCCGGGCGCCGGCGGTTCGCAGGCCGGCGGGATGTTCGCGAGCGGTCGAGATCGATCGCCGGCGATGCGCCGGGATCGCCCACTTCGCTCCGCTCCCGGTGCAGGACCCGCGAGGCACGAAACGGCGGCGGAGGAGGTGGACTGGTCAGCGGGTCGGTCACGGGCCACGCGAAGAGCAAGGCTCGTACCGATCGCTCGCATACCGGTGACCGGCGGCGCGACGCCGCCAGCCGCCGTCGAGCGGCAGAACCTGGCGACGGGCCGGTGCAAATCCGCGCATGCGAGCGCATGGCAGATTGCACGTACGCCACTTCGTCGGTGCGGCGGCCGCCTTGGCCGTGCCGCGGCGCCCTGCCGATCGGAGCGTGGCCGATCGGAGCGTGGCCGACGGCATCGATCTTGCGACGCCGGAGCAATCGCAGATTCCGCACGACCGCCGCCAGCCGCGCCCCCATGACCCGCACCTCGCCACCCACGCTCCGCCTGCTCGCAGGCTGCCTGCCTCTGCTTCTCACCATCGCGAGCGCCGCTCCGGCCGCGATCGGCCAGCACCAGCGGTCGACCCTGCAGGCCCACGGCGGATCGCACCGGTCATCGCGGCCGCAGGACGAGCAGCAACCGACCGCGGGCAACGGCACGATCGCGCGCTTCCGGCGCGCGCACGGCGACTTCTTCGCCGGCTCGGGCGTGCGCGCGCCGATCCGCCTCGCGTACAACTATGTGCCCGACGCCTCCCTCGAGCAGGAGCAGGGGTCGTTCGACCTGATGGAGTGGGACTTCAAGGCGACGGTGCCGATCCCGATCTCGCGCGACTGGTTCGTGGTCGGCGGTGCCCTGGCGGGCCAGCGACGCTACCAGTTCGACGGCGTGGCCGGCCTGTTCGACGAGACCCTGCACCGCTACGACCTGCGGCTCGGCGTCGGCCACTTCGTCGACGACGACCTGATGGTCCAGGCCTACTGGCAGCCGGGTATCTACTCGGACCTCGACGGCACCCTGCACGCCGAGGACTGGCGGCTGTGGTATGCCCGCGCGTTCGCCGTCTGGCGCACCGGTGAGGACCTGTTCCTCAAGGTCGGCGCGCTCGTCACCGACGCCATCGACACGACGGCCGTGCCGGCCGCCGGCTTCGCGTGGCAGATCGACGACCGCTGGCGGCTCGACGTGCTGCTGCCCAAGGACGCCGAACTGTCCTACCAGGCGACCGACGGCTTGCGTCTGTTCGTCGGCCTCGACGTCGAGGCGGACGAGTACCACATCCGCAATCCGGCGGCGTTCGGCAAGATGCGCCGCAGTGTCAACGTGCAGGAGGTCTACGCGTTCGCCGGCTTCGAGCAGATGCTCGACGCACACTTCTCATTCTTCTTCCGCGGCGGCACGACCGTCACCGGCCGCTACGAATGGGGCTACGGCCCCGGCACCCCGAACTACGAGGGCGAGCTCGAGCCCGGCTGGTTCGGCAACTTCGGCTTCGGCTTCCGCTTCTGATCGCCAACCATGAACCGCACTGCGAACGCCCCCCACGCCGGCCGCGCCGACGCCGCGCACCCCGCGCCAGCCGCGGCTGCTGCGGCGACCGAGCACTGTTCGGCGCTGCTCTCGATGCGACGCGACGGCGCGCGACGGCCCGACATCTTCGTTCGCTGGCGCGAACCCGCGCCCGGCGCACGGCCGGCGCGCCCCCCGGTCGTCGTCGTGCACGGCTTCGGCGAGCACTCGGGTCGCTACCTGCGCGTGCTGGACGCGATCGCCGAAGCCGGCCACGCGGTCGTCGCCCTCGACCGACGCGGCTACGGCCGCTCCGCCGGCCGCCGCGGCTTCGTGCGCAGCTTTCACGACTACCTCGAAGACGTCGACCTGGCGCTGCAACACGCGGCGCGCCTGACCGGTGATGCGACCCGACCGATCCTGCTGGGACACAGCATGGGCGGACTGGTGGCGCTCGACTACGCGCTCGCGCACGGCGAACGCCTGGGGGGCCTGGTCCTCAGCAGCCCGGCGCTGCGGTTCCGGGTCGAGGTGCCCGCCTGGAAGCACCTGATCGGGCTCGCCGCCTCGCGCCTCTGGCCGACGCTGTCGCTCCCGACCGGCAGGGACCCCAGCCTGCTGAGCCGGGATCCGCGCAACGAGCGGGAGATCCACGCCGATCCGTGGATCGTCGCTCGCGCCACGGCCCGTTGGTACACCGAGAGCCGGCGAGCCCAACGCCGCGTGCTCGCTGCCGCAGGCACGCTGCAGGTGCCATCGCTGTTCCTGGTCGCCGGCGACGATCGGGTCGTCGACCCCGAAGCCACGCGCCGCTTCTACGCCGGCGTGCCGTCGTCGCAGCACAGCTGGCATCGGTTCGAAGACGGCCGCCACGAGCTGTTCCAGGAGCTGCCCGAACTGCGCGACGAGGTGCTGCGCACGATGCTGCAGTGGCTGGCCGCGCAGCGACCGTGATCCCGGCGAACCGAAGCCGATGGCACGGACCTTGCGAAGCACCACGAGACAACGACGCGGAAGCGTAGACAGGGACAAGAGCACGCGCTTCCACGTTGGCCGTTCCCGCGTCCTGGACAGATGTCGATACGGCCCGGCGGGCGGGCAGGTCAGCGGGGGCTGACCTGCCCGCCCGTCTTCTTTCCTGTTCCGACCACGACCACCAACCCCAGCGCACCAACCCGGCGCACCAACCCGGCGCACCAACCCGGCGCACCAACATGGAACCCGCACCCCACTACCTCCCCGAGACGTCCGCGGGACTCGACGACCTCGTCGAGATCAGCCTCGACAGTTCCCGCGGCTTCGAGCAGGCCGCGGAGTCGATCGACGACCGCGCACTCGCCGCCCTGTTCCGCGAATGTGCAGAGGAGCGACGCGGCCACGCCGACGCGCTGCAGAGGCTGTTGCCCGGATACCACCCCACCGGGTCCTTCGAGGGCACGATGCACCGCTGGTGGCTGCAGCTGCGCGGCACGCTCACCGGCGGCGATGCGCAGGCCATCCTCGAGGAGGTCGACCGCGGTGAGCAGGAGATCCTGACGCGCTACGAAGAGGTGTTGCAGGACCACCCGGCCACCCCGTTCCACGCGCGCCTGCATCGCCTCTACCTCGAGGTGATGGAACGTCGCGACATCCTGCGCAGCCTGCGAACGGCGCGCTCGTAGCGAGCCGCCTGCGGGCGCCGCGCGCGACCGACCCAGCGCCCGCCCCCACGCGCCGGGCCGCCACCGCGCGCCAACACCCCACACCCTCGACCGGGTCAGGCCCGGGGCAAAGTGCAGAATGCGCAATCGGCCGCGCCTTCTGGCGCGCCTGCGACGGCGGCGCCAGCCGATCCTGCCGCCAACCGCGCACAGCACGAAGAGCCCCGCCACGGCACGGAAGTTGGTTGCTCAGGGCATGGCCTCGCCCTCGTCCGACACCCCGGTGGCAACCCCGCGCTGCGACCCGCAGCCGCGCGGTCGCTGGATCGGCTGGCTCGGACGCATCGGCTACCTGTCGAAGACGGTCGTGTTCACCGTGCTCGCGGCGCTCAACTTCGCCGCGCTCGCCGGCTGGGCCGGACCTGCCGACGACGCGGCCGACGCCCTCGAACGCGTCGCGCAGATGTGGGCAGGTCGCGCCCTGCTCGCGGTGCTCGCCGTCGGCCTGCTGCTGCACGGCCTGTGGCTGATGTCGGACGCGGTGCTCGATCCGACCGGCCGCGGCCGCAGCGCCGGCGCCCGCTTCCGCCGCGCGTGGATGAGCCTGTTCGGCGTCGTCTACCTGATGCTCGCCGAAGCGGCATGGAGCACCAGCACCGGCCAGACCAGTCGCTCGGCGCGCAGCGTCGAAGGCATGACCCAGTGGCTGGTCGGCGAACAACCCGGCGCCGTCGCCATCGCGCTGCTGGCGGCGACCATCCTCGGCGTCGGCATCTACCGGGTCCAAAAGGGCCTGCGCGGCTCGTTCCTGAAGCACTACCGCATGCAGTCGACCGCCGGTCGGTCCGCCGCGAGGTGGATCGGCGGCATCGGCCTGACCGCACGCGGCATCTGGTACGGCATCCTCGCGGCCGCGCTGCTGCTCTCGATCGGCAGCGCCGCCGGGCGCGAGACCGTGCACGAGTTCGTCAGCCGCACGCTCGGCACGATCGCGGGCCCCGTCGCGCTGCTGCTGCTCGCGATCGGCACGCTGGCGTACGCCGCCTACTGCCTGATGACCTGCCTGCTTCGCGACTTCCAGGTCGGCTCCGCGCGTGACGCGCGCTCCTGAGCCACCTCTGACCTTCCATCCCCACTTCCTCCACACGACCCCCCATGGCCATCCTCGCATCCGCGGCCGTCAAGCTTGCCGGCAGTCTGTCCTCGTCCCGCTTCGAGAAGGCGACCTGCAACCTCCGTGAGAACCAGCAGGCGCTGCTGCAGCGCATCCTCGCGGACAACCAGGACACCGACTACGGCAAGCGGCACGGCTTCCGCGACATCAAGACGCTGCGCGACTACGCCGAGCGGGTGCCGATCGTCGACTACGAGGACCTGCGCAGCTCGATCGCCCGCATGGCCGCCGGCGAACGCGCCGTGCTGACGCGCGAGAAGCCCGTGCTGTATGCGCAGACGTCGGGCACCACCGGCGACCCCAAGCTGATCCCGGTGACGCCCTCGTGCCAGAGCCGCAGCAATTCGGACCAGGTCCGCACTTGGCTCTACCACGCACAGAGGGCGCACCCGACGCTGTTCCGCGGCAAGGTCGCGAGCCTCGTCAGTCCGGCGGTCGAGGGCCACACCGAGGACGGCACGCCGTTCGGCTCGACCAGTGGCATGATGTATCGCGACCTGCCGTGGCTGATGCGGCGGTCCTACGCGCTGCCCTACGAGCTGTTCGAGGTCGACGACTACGAGGCCCGCTACTACATCGCCGGTCGGCTGTCGCTGCGCGAGCGCATCACGTTCTTCTGCACCGCCAACCCGTCGACGGTGCTGAAGCTCGCCGAGGCGATCGACGAGCACGCCGAGCAGCTGATCCGCGACATCCGCGACGGCACGATCACGCCGCCCAATCGCTTCGAGCACGGTCTCGGACGCACGGTGTCGGTGCGTCCCGACCCCGAACTCGCCCGCAAGCTCGAACGGCACCGCTCGCAACGCGGCGGCCGCCTGCTGCCGCGCGACTACTGGCCGAACCTCGCGCTGGTCGGCTGCTGGACCGGCGGCACCGTCGGCAGCTACGTCGACCAGCTCGACGCCTACTTCGACCCGGACGGCGAAGGCTGCCTGCACCTGCGCGACTGGGGCTACCTCGCGTCGGAGATGCGCGGCTCGGTGCCGCTCGAGGACGGCACGTCCGCCGGCGTGCTGACGGCCAACGCCAACGTGTTCGAGTTCGTGCCGACCGAGCAGGTCGCCGACGAACCCGACGACCGTAGCCAGTGGCAGACGCTCGGCGCCCACGAAGTCGAGGACGGTGGCGAGTACCACGTCATCGTCACCACCACCGGCGGCCTGTATCGCTACGACATCAACGACATCGTGCGCGTCGACGGCTTCCACAACGACACGCCGCGGATCTCGTTCATCCGCAAGGGCAAGGGCATGACCAACCTGACCGGCGAGAAGGTCGCCGCGGACCACGTGCTGCAGGCCGTAGCGCAGGCCGGCTCGGAGCTCGGTCTCGAGATCCGCCACTCGCAGGCGCAGGCAGAGATCGAGAACAGCCGCTACGCGTTCCTCGTCGAGCTGCACGAGGAGATCTCGGACGAACGGCAACACCGGCTGCTCGAGGCGATCGAGAAGAACCTGCGCGGCATCAACCTCGAGTACGACGGCAAGCGCAAGAGCCTGCGACTCGAGGACCCGGTGCTCTACGTGATGGCGTCCGGCTGGCACGACACGGCCGTCGAACAGGCGGCCAACACCAACACGCGGGTGTTCCAGACCAAGGTCCCCCCGTTGAAGGAGGCCGACAAGGAGACGTTGGACGAGACCCGGGCCGAGGCGACCGCACAGGTCGATCTGTAGACGCCCCCGCATGCCTCGCGCGATCCTGTCGACCGCGCTGCCTGCGGCGGGCCATCACCGCAGGTTGGCGAGGTAGCTCATCAGCACGGCGGGGTCGACGGGCTTGACCAGATGGTGGTCGAATCCGGCGTCCTGCGTCCGCCGGCGATCCGGTTCCTGGCCCCAGCCGGTCACGGCGACCAGGACCACGCCCGTGCCCCAGGCCTGCGCGCGGATGCGCTGGGCGACCTCGTAGCCGTTGAGCTTCGGCATCCCGATGTCCAGCAGCACGACGTCCGGCCGGACCTCTGCGGCCATCTCGAACGCGGCCAACCCGTCATAGGCCGTGAACGCCTGGTAGCCGCGCAGCTGCACCATCATGGTCAGGGCGTCGGCGCCGTCGCGGTTGTCGTCCACGACCAGCACCTTGAGCGACGGATGCGTCGCAACGACCTCCTCCGTCTGGACCGCGTCGGGATCGGCGGAGGCATCATGGAGCGGCAACCGGACGACGAACGTCGCGCCGTGCCCGACCCCTTCGCTGTGCACCTCGATCGAGCCCTCGTGCATCTCGAGCAACCGACGCACCAGGGTGAGACCGATCCCGAGACCGCCGTCCGATCGTTCGAGCGCGCTGTCGAGTTGGTGGAACATCTCGAAGATGCTGTCCAGTCGATCCGCGGGGATGCCGACCCCGTCGTCGCGGACCCGGACTTCCATCGAGGCGTGCCCGCGCACGATTTCGACGTCGATGTTGCCTCCGGGGCTGGTGTACTTCGCCGCGTTGTGCAGCAGGTTGGCGAACACCTGCGCCAGACGGACAGGGTCCCCGAACACCACCCCCTCCAAAACGGGCTCGACCAGCTCGAAGCGGTGTCCCCGCGCATCCATGATCGGCCGGGACGCTTCGATCGCGCGGTCCAGCACGGCCCGCAGCGGCAGGGCCTCCTTCTTGAGTTCGATCTTGCCGCGCGAGATCCGTGACACATCCATCAGGTCGTCGACCAGCCGCACCATGTGCACGAGTTGCCGCTCCATGACTTCACTCGACCGTGCGAGGACGTCGGGTCGGCCTTCGGACAGCTTGATCAGCTCCAGCGACGTCCGGATCGGAGCCAGCGGGTTGCGCAGTTCGTGGGCGAGCGTCGCCAGGAACTCGTCCTTGCGACGGTTCGCCTCCGACAGCTCCGCTGCGACGACGCGCAACTCCTCCTCGAGCGCCTTCTGCTTGGTCATGTCGAGCATCGACCCGACGACCCGAACCGGTTGGGTGCCTTCCCTCACGATCCGCGCCCGGTCCAGCACGGTCGCATACGAGCCACCGGCGCAACGAAACCGGTAGGTCCCGGTCCACGTGCGATCGCCGCCCGCGAGCGCGAGCTCGATGCTCTCGGCGACCGCGTCGCGATCCTCTGCGTGGATCCGTTCGCGCCACCAGCTCGAAGCGACCCGATCGCTCGCCGGGGTGTGTCCGAAACAGCGGCCCAGGCCATCGTTCCAGGTCATCTCGTCGCGAACGAGGTCCCAGTCGCGGATCGCCTCGTTGGCCGCGTCGCTCACCAGACGGAAGCGCAGTTCGCTCTCCTCCAGGTCCCGCTGCGCGCGCCGCTGCTCGGTGATGTCGACGTTCATGCCAACCCACTCCCTGACGCTGCCGTCGGGATCGAGGACCGGTACGGCACGTGCTGTCGTCCAGCGGTAGGTGCCGTCGTGGCGCCGCAGGCGGTAGTCGACGAGGTAGTTGCCGCGGCTGGCAACGGCCGCCTGCCACGCGGTGCGGGTCGCATCTCGATCTGCTGGGTGGATCGCATCGAGCCAACCGTATTCCCGCCACTGATCGTAGGTCTGACCGGTGAACGCACGCCACGAAGGAGAGTCCCCGACCACCTTGCCGGCAGCATCCGTGGCCCAGACGATCTGGGCGGTCGCCTCGACGAGTGCGACGTATCGCTCTTCGCTCTGTCGGCGCTGGATCTCGGCGCTGTGGCGCGCGGTCACGTCGCGCACGACGAGCACCACGCCCCAGGCCTCGCTGTCGTCGGCCGCGATCGATGCCTCGCCGTAGCTGACGAACCGCTCCTCTCCGGCCTTCGTTTCCAGGATCGCCTCCTGAGCCACAACCTCCGTTCCAGCAGTGGCGAACTCGAGCTGGTCGTGCAACGAGATCGCGGTCCGGGTCGTCGCGTCCCGCATTCGAAGCACGCGGCCGAGCGGTTCGCCCACGGCTTCGTCGCTGCTCCAACCCGTCAGCCGCTCTCCCGCCTTGTTGAGGATCGTGATGCGGCCTTCGGGGTCGGTCGCAAGGACGGCCTCGTTCAGACTCGCCAACGTCGTCGCCAAAAACTCCCTCTCGATCCGCAGCGACGTCAGCGCCTCGTCCTTCTCCGCCGTCCGGGCCGCGACCTGTGCATCCAGCTCCGCGGCCGAACGCATCGTGAGCATCGACGGCGCCGCGCGAATCAGGGTGATCGCCGTGACCCACGACACCACCGCCGTCGCCAACTTGACGACGCCGGCAAACCGGTACGCAGGCCACCAGAAGATCGCGGCCTCGATCAGGTGGGCGGAGCCACAGAGCACGATGAACGCCGCGAACAGCACGAACACGGACCGGAACGGCACGTCGCGGCGTCGTGCCAGCAGCCATCCCAGCGAGATCGGAATCGTGAAGTACGCCGCCCAGATCGCCAGATCCGAGAGGATGTGCAGCCACCCGTGAGCCGCCGTCCAGTGCCCACAGTGCCATCGCGGGGGAAAGTCGGACGTATCGAACAGCAGCAGCAGGAAGTCCATGGAGGCGGTCTCGATGCGTGTCGTCCACGCGCCAAGGAACGCAGGCAGAGGCTCGACCGAACACCGCCGAGTTGGCCCGCACACCCGTCATACCCCGGCACCCGGGCAACCCGGCACAGCAACTTGCCGAGCCAGTTGCAGCGGCCTGGCTTCGACGCGGCGAGGCGCATGCACGGCATCACCCGACCGCCGCCCCACGCCCCCACCGTCCTCCGAATCCCGACGGCTCAGCGCGCCTCGTGCGGCAGCACCAGCCGCTCGCCGCCGACCCGCACGATCAAGCGCGACGTCCACCCGGCGGGCGCCATCGTCGGCAGCGGGTCCGGCAGCGCTTCGTGCTGGTCGATGCTCGCCGACGCAGAGAAGCGCCACCCGAAGCCCTCGGGTCGGTAGGCGCGCCACGCGTCGACCATCAGCCAGCGCTTGCTTTCTTGGTACTGCCCGCCGAGCGGGTCGAGACAGATCTCCTGGCGCACCATCAGGAAGTCCTCGCCGGCCGGCTCGACGTAGCGGTCCAGCAGGCGGTGCAGGTCGATCGGCGCGCGCGGCGTCATGCGCAGCGGCACCAGCGCTCCGTCCCGTTCGACAGCGATGCGGCCGTCCTCCGCCAGCGCGAAGATCGCACCGGGCACCGGCAGGCCGCGGCTGGCGTGCACGACCAGCCGGCCGTCGTGCAGCCAGACGCCGACGTCGCGCGAGCCCGAGAACGGGTCCCACCAGCCGAACCGGTCGGTCGACCGCAGGCGGCGCTCGCCGACGATGCGATACTTGATCTCGGGCCACGCGCGCACCTCCGGCGGCACCTGCACGAACCTCGCCGGCGCGCGACCGGTGCTGCGCACCAGCGTCAGTTCCTGTCGATCACGCAGGCGTCGATCGTCGACCGAGAAGCCGAACGCCTCGCCGCTGCGCAGCACGATCGACAGCCGTTCGCCGCGCTGACGGCCACCGGCCGAACGGCTGGCCGCACCTCGGCCGCCGGAGAACTCCTGTCCATAGGTCCAGCCCTCCTCGTCGTCGGCGAACTGCCAGCGCCCGTCGATCTGCACCAGCGAGCCGTCGGCCTCGACGATCCGGAACGGGTAGACCTCGCGCCGCTCCGCTGCGTGCGCCAGCACGCGCCGCGCATCGTCGTGGAACTGGATGTGCGGGCGCACCTCGTAGCCGGGCGACCAGCAGTAGTAGGCGTTGGGCAGACCCGCCACGACCCGAAACCGCGCGACCGACGGACCGTGCTCGGCCGCGACCTTCTGCTGCTTGCGCGCGACCCACAGTTCGCGGTCGACGCCGGACGCGCGCCGCACGTCGCGGTAGGCGTGCTGCTCGTCGCCGTCGTCGGGGTCGTAGTAGCCCGGCATGATCATCACCGACCACGGCTCCTCGCGCGGCAACGACCCGATCGAGACCTCGACCTCCGTCATCACCGGCGCCCGCACCTCGCCGGCCGCGCGATCGGCTGGCACCGCCACGCCGACCGCATCGTCGACGGCGAACCAGAGATGGTCGCGGCCCGTTTCGAGCCGCTGCCGCGACACCGCGAAGCCACCGTGTTGGTCCGTGCGCGGCGCCTCCTCCGGCGGCTCCGCCGGGTGCAGGCGGTAGGGGCGCTCGTCGAGCCAGAACGGCACCGACGCGAGCGGTCGTCCGTCGGCGTCGAGCAGCCGGCCGACGATCCGGCCCGCGTCCGCAGGCTCGTCGGCCGGATCCGTCGCCAGCACCAGGTCACGCTGCGGGCGCACCCCGCTGGCCGCGGTGTCGCGGTCGCGGTCGGGCACGGGCGTGTCGGCACGGGCCGCTGCGACACGCCCGTCGGGGACCACGTCGGCGCTGCGCGCAGCACGCCACCAGACGCCGGCCCCGAGCAGCAAGAGGGCCGCGAGCGACGCGACCACGGCAACGTTCTTCTTCATCACGAGTGCTCCGAGACCGATCGAGACCCCCGCCGCCGCCGTCGCTGCCGGGACCATCGCGCGGCCACCGATCAGCGGCAGCAGGAACGCAGCCCGCCTGCCGTCGGTGTCGCGGTCGAGCCGGCTGCGCAGCGCATCGAGCGCGCGCTTCAGCCGCTGCCGCACGGCCTCGGGGCGCTCGCCTCGCTTCGCGGCGATCTCGCTGGGCTCGAGCCCTTCCCAGTAGCGCGCGACGACGACGTCGCGCCAGGCCTTCGGCAGCGCTTCGATCGCAGCCACGAGGTGCGCGCGACGTTCCTCGAACGCGGCCAGGTCGAACGGGTCGGCCGGGCCTGCGCCCGATGCCGTCTCGGCGACCCGCCGTTCGCGGTCGTGGCGGCGTGTGGCGGCCCGCCAACGATTGCGCGCCAGGTTGTGCACGACGCGGCGCCACCAGGCGCGCTCGTCGCGCACGTCGGCCGCCGCATCGGGGTCGGCGAGCGCCCTGGCCCAGGTTTCCTGGACCAGGTCGCCGGCGTCGTCGCCGTCACCGGCCAGCGTCGCCGCCAGCCGCCGCAGATCGGCGTTGGCCCGCAGCAGGCGCTCGGGCAGAGACTCGGCCTGAGGCTCAGGCAGAGCCTCAGGCTGGGAATCGCGAGGGGGTTCCATCGGTCACGGAGACCGACACCACCGCCGGGCTCACCGTGACGCGAGCATGCCAGAAATCTCACATCGGCGCCGCCGCATCACAAGCCGACGACGTTGCGCAGACCGTTGCTGGTGCGCAGGCTGCCCGCCCCGAACGAGTAGTGCTGGGTGAAGTACTCGAAGCCGACGATCGACGTCGACGGCGGCACCACGAACGGGAAGCTGGTGTTGCCGAGACCGTTGCTGACCGCGAAGTCGGCGGTCACGATGTCGTTGTAGGCCTGGCAGCCGGGTTCGCCGCCGATCGCCGTCAGCACGACCGGCAGCGGCACGCCGTTGGCCTGGCTCGAAGACGTCCCGATCGCAAACGCGGTCAGCGCGCTCGGGTAGCCGTTCTGGCTGGCATACTGCACGGTCGTGCCGAGGTGCGGCCGCGCCGACGCGGTCTGCGTGAAGGCCGGTGCGCCGCAGCCCAGGCCGACGACCGTGGTGCACGCGACGTTCTGCGACCAGCTCTGCAGCGCGCTGCGGATCGTCGGACGCAGCATCTCCCGGATCGCCGCGTGGATCGCGTTGTTGGCCGCGCCGAGCGAGTTCGCGTCGTTGACGAACGCGCCGAAGGTGTACTCGCGCATCGTCACCGAGCCGTTGCTGAAGAACGGCACTGCGATCCACCCGAAGTCCGTCGAATGCTTCCTCGAGTTGAGCAGCAGCTGGTAGGCGCCTTCCTTGTGGGCCAGCCGGACGTAGCTGTCAAAGCAGGAGAGCTCCGCCGGCGACAGGTTGAGGCTCGCGCCTTCGGCCACCACCACCGCATCCAGGGCGTTGCTCGAGTCGACCATCAGGTCGTAGAAGCGATCGCGTTCGTTGCCGAGCCAGCCGTTGGCGACCGACTCGTGCAGCCGGTGCAGGTCGCGCAGCGAGGTCTGGTTGGGCGCGAGCAGCGCGTCGCTGGTGCAGCCGATGCGGTGGTCGATGTCGGTGGTGTTCATCGCCAGCAGCGGTGCCGCCGTCGTCATCACGTTGGACAGGCCGTAGTAGTTGACGATCGCCTGCATGCGGCGGGTGTCGTTGTACTGCATCATCTTCTGCAGCACGGTCTGCAGCGACTCGACCGTCGGATTGGTGTCGACCGGACACCACAGGCTGCCCGAGGCATAGTCCTGGAAGACCGTCACCAGCGAGTTCGGCTGCGAGTTGCCGAGGTGGATGCGCCGCACGGCATGCGCGTGGTGGAGCACGGCCAGCGCTTCGGCCGGCTCGAACGCGGTCGTGCCGTTCAGCCAGGCCAGGTTGGCGCCGTTGACCTCCTGCATCCAGCACCCGACGTGGCCGTTGGTCGCCTGGCGCATGGTCTCGCCGACCAACGTCGTCAGCGGGTTCGAGTTGTTGATCGCGGCGACCGTGTAGCGGGTGCCGAAGAACGACTGGTAGCGCTCGATGTCGAACGCGCGCGCGCCGTGGTTCTGCTGCATCGACAGGACCTGGGACTCGGTCAGCCCGAACCACCACCAGGTCGGCTTGGGCAGCGGGTCCTGGATCATCACGCAGTCGAACTCGCCGCCGATGTGGCGTTCGATGTCGTAGACGCGGGCGTTGTTCGCCGCCGCGTAGCCGTTCAGCTGCGTGAAGTTGACGTCGGTGTACCACCACCATTGCCGCGCATCGGCGCCGGTGTTCGAGATCATGACGGCCAGGTAGCGCGTCACGCCGTTGACCTCATAGGTCTCGAGGTCGACGATCCGGGCGGTGTTGTTGGCGACGAACTGGTTGATGTTGGCCGGGTTGGTGTCGTAGAGCCACCACCATGCCTTGCCGTTGACGCCGGTGTTGTCGACCGTCACCGCCGCGAAGCGCCGGTTGCCGGCACTGTCGGTGTAGGACTCGAGGTCGATCAGCCGCGCCTGGTTGGCGTTGATCAGGTTGGTGACGTTGGCGGCGCTGGCGTCGAACAGCCACCACCAGGCCGTCGCATCGGCCCCGGAGTTCTCGACGAGCACCGCGTCGAAGCGGGTGCCGATGCCCGAGCCGCTGCGATACTCGAGGTCCGTCAGCCGGAAGCCGCTGTTGATCTGCCCGTCGATGGTCGCCTTGGTCACGTTGAGCAGCGTGACGCTGCCGGTCTGGATGGACGCCTCGCGCGGGTCGCCGGCCTGCGCCAGCAGCGTGGTCACGGACAGGAACGCGGCCGCCGACAGCGACCGCCACAGCCTCGATAGCGTGGGGTTCATGCCGATCCGGTGTCCCTGGCGGCCATGCATGGACAGGTTTGCGGCGATTTTTCCGATCCGGTTGTCCGCCACCCATCGGCGCGGACACTGGGCCGACGATGCCTGAGCACGACCGCATGCCCGCCGACGTCCGCGACCGCGAGCAGTCCGCGATCCGCGCCGCCTTCCTGGTGGCGCTGCTCGAGGATCGCGAACGGGGCCGCGAGCAGCCACTGGCGCACTACCAGCAGCGGTTTCCCGGCTTCGAGGCCGTCATCGCCGCCGAGTACGAGGCGTTCTCGGCCGAACCGGACGACGACGCCAGCGCCCCCGCGGGCCACCGGCTCCGCTACCGCTTCGACGGCGAACTCGGTCGCGGCGGCATGGGCGTGGTCCAGCGCGTGTTCGACCCGAGCCTGCACCGCTACCTGGCGCTCAAGCAGGCCAGGGCCGGCGCCGGCGAGGCCGAGATCGCGCGGTTCCTCGAAGAGGCGCGCGTCACCGCGCAGCTCGATCACCCCGGGGTCGTTGCGGTGCACGAGGTCGGTCGCGACGACTCGGGCGCGCCGTACTTCACCATGCCGATGGTGCGTGGCCGCACGTTCGCCGCGGAGATCGACGACCTGCACGCAGAGCAGCCGGCCGATCCCGGCAACCGGGACCTGAGCCGCGCCCGCGTCGTCGACGTGCTGGCGCGCGTCTGCGACACGGTCGCGTTCGCCCACAGCCGGGGCGTCGTGCACCGCGACCTGAAGCCACAGAACGTCATGGTCGGCCGGTTCGGCGAGGTGTTCGTCGTCGACTGGGGACTGGCGCGCGCGCTCGGCCGTCCGGTGGCCGCGAGCCCCGACGACGCCGCCGATCGCATCGACGTCGCCGAGGTGCCAGCGCGCGACGATGCGACCGCGACGCCGCTGTGGACGATGGCCGGGGACGTGCTCGGCACGCCGGCATACATGGCGCCCGAGCAGCTGCTCGGCAGCGGCGAGGTCTCGTGCAAGCTCGACGTCTACGCACTCGGCGCGATCCTCTACCACGCCCTCGCCGGCCACGCCCCGTACCACGAGTCGAACGCTCGCCCGGACGCCGGTTCGGTCGTCGAGCGCGCCGCTGCCGGGCCGCCGCCGCCGCTCGTCGATCGCGCGCCGGATGCGCCGCCAGAACTGGTCGCCATCTGCGAGCACGCGATGGCGCGCGATCCGGAGCGCCGCTACGCCGACGCTGAGGCGCTGCGCGCCGACCTGCGCGCGTTCGCCGACGGCCGCGTCGTGGCCGCCTACGAGCGCGGCAAGTGGGCCGAGCTGCGCAAGTGGGTCCGACGCAACCGCGCGATCACGTCTGCGGCGATGGTCGCCGTGCTGGCCCTGGTGGTCGGCCTGATCGCGAGCCTCGTGCACGCCGACCGCGCCGACCGCAGCTTCCGCGACTCGGTGGACGCGGTCGATCGCATGCTGACCCGGGTCGCCGACGCCAAGCTGCGCAACGTGCCGGAGACGACCGCGATCCGACGCGACCTGCTGGCGGATGCGACCGGCTTCTTCGAACGCTTCGTCGCCCAGCGTCCCGACGACCTTTCGCTGCGGAAGCAGGCGGCGATCTCCTACTACCGGGTCGCGTCGCTGCACCAACTGCTCGGCGACGGCGACCAGGCGATCGCGGCCAACGCGCGCTCGCTCGACCTGCTCGCCGCATCGCGACGCGCATCGCCGGGCGAGCCCGACCTGCTGTTCCACACGGCCAAGGCGTACCTGCAGCGCGGCAGCAACCTCGCGGTAGAGGAGGATCCCGACCCGCTCGCGACCGCGCTGTCGTTCGCCGAGCGGCGCCTCGACGCTGGCCGCGATGGCGATCCGCTGGTGCTCGCCGGCCTCGCGCACGACGCGCTGGCGCTCCGGGCCTACCGCGCGCGGCACCTCGACGTCGCCGAACGTCACGCGCGCGCGTCGATCGCGCTGGGCCAGGAGCTGCACCAGCGCTTCCCCGACCGCCCCTCTGCGCAATCGGCCAACCCGCACAGCCTGCTCGCCGGCATCCTCGCCGAACGCGGCGACACCGCCGGGTCGTCGCAGCAGCTGCAGCGGGCGATCACCGTGCGCCGCGCGTACCTCGCTCGCTTTCCGGACGCCGAGCTGCCGCGCAGCAAGCTCGCCGAGGCGCTGCGCAACCACGCCATCCTGTGCCACCAGCTGCGCGACGAACCGACCGCCGAGGCCAGCATCACCGAAGCGGTCACGCTGCGCGCCGGCATCGCCGCGCAGAGTCCCGAGGTGCCGCGCAACCACGTCAAGCACGCCAACGCGCTCGTGCACCAGGCGCGCATTCGCTACGAGAACGGCGGCACCGACGACGCGCTGGCCCAGACCGCCGCGGCCCAGGCCGCGCTGGCCCGGGCGCTCGCCCTCGCTCCCGACGACCGCAGCGCCGCCGCGGTCGGCTTCGACGCGCTGCGCGTTCGCCACCGCGCCTGGATGCGGCTCGAGCGCCCCGACGAGGTCGCGCAGACGGCGCGCGCGATCGCCGCGCTAGCCCGCCCGCCGGCACCGGCGTCATGGCGGTTCGAAGCGGCCTGCCAGCTCGGCGACGCGGTCCGGCTCTGCGACCGGCGGGCCGACGCGGACGCCGCGCAGGCGCAGCTGCGAGGCGAGCTTGCCGAGCAGGCCGTCACGTGGCTGCGGGCCCTGGTCGCCGATCAGGCCCTGGATCCTGCTCGGCTTGGCGACCCGCGCCTCGATCCGCTGCGCTTCCACGCGGAGTTTCCATCGCCGCGCTGAACGACGCGGTATCGTCCGGGCGTGAGCCAGAGCCCCCACGACGCCACCACGATGCACGTCGCGCGTGCGGCCAACGGCGATCGCGCCAGCGTCGAGTGGCTGGTCGCGCGGCTGTCGCCGCTGCTGCGCTCGCACGCCACCTACCGGCTCGGCAGCGTGCTGCGCCGCCACTACGACCCGGACGACCTGGTGCACGATGCGTGGCTCGCGGTGCTGCCGCGCCTCGACGCGATCGGCACGGATGAAGCCCGCCGGCGCACCCCGGCGCTGCTGCGCTACCTCTGCAACACGATCGTCTACCGGATCGGCAAGCTGGCGCGACGGCACGCCCGCAACGGCGGCACCGGCGTCGCCGCACCCGATGCGGCACTGCCGGTCGACCTGCCGGCGGAGATCACCGGCGCCGTCACCCGCGCGGTTCGCGACGAACGACACGACCAGCTGCACACCTCGCTGGCCGAACTCGACGACGGCGACCGCGAGATCGTGCTGCTGCGCGGGGTCGAACAGCTGTCGGCCAAGGCCACGGCGGCGATGCTCGGCATCGGCGTCGAAGCCGCGCACAAGCGCTACCAGCGGGCGCTCGCGAGGCTGCGGCAGCGGCTGCCGGACTCGGTCTTCGCCGAACTCGACGACTCCTCGACCGAATCGGCGGGCTGATATCTGCGGACCGGCCGGGCGTGACCGCTCGCTTACGTTCCGGCCGCCGCCGTTCGCTACGCTGCACGTCGATGGTCCATCCTCCGCATTCCGTCCCCGCTGTCGTGGCCGCCGTGTTGCTGGCAGCGCTCGCGCCGGCGCAGTCGCGCCAGCAGGCCGTGGCGATCGGCACGGGTCCGCTGCTGTTGCTGCAGCAGGCGGGCGACGGTGGCGCCGTCGAGTGGCTCGTCGCCGATCTCGACGGCACCGGCCCGGCGCGCCCGTTCCTGCTCGGTGCAGCCGCGCTGACGCCGCTGCGTCGCATCGACCACGCGCACCTGGTCGTGCAGCGCGGGGACCGGCTGTCGGTCCTGGATCTGCGCCGCGGCCGCGAGCGCGACCTCGCCGGCCGCAGCGTGCTGGCGGTGCACGGCGGCGCACTGCGCATGAGCAGTGGCCCGGGCCGCTCCGGCCGCATCCTCGAGCAGCCGTGGTCGACCGACGGCGAGGCGCGCCCGCTCTGCGAACGCGCATGGCGCGACCTGCACATCGACGGCGACCTCGCGTTCGGCCGCGCTGCCGAAGGCGACGGCCTCGTCCAGGTGTCGCTCGCGGACGGCAGCCATCGCGCCCTGCCCGGGGTGCCCGGAACCGCGCCGCGGTTCGCCCTGTCGACCGACCGACGGCTGCTGGCGATCGGCACGCTCGAGTACGGGCCAGGCCAGCTCGAACAGGGCCAGCTCAATCAGGCCCAGCGAGGCTGGGTGACGGTGATCGACCTGGCCGCGGATCGCATCGTCTGCCAGCTCGACGCCCAGCCCGGTGCGTTCCAGACCGCGATGCACGTGCGCTGGCGCGGCAACGACGCGGTGCGCTACGCCTGCGCGACCGGCCGCGGCTGGAACATCCCGCTGCAGTGCGTGACGTTCGACCTGAGCACCGAGCGCGTGCGCGAACGCAACGACACCCCCGACACCGCCGCCCCGCTGCGCGACAACGACCCACTGCTGGCGAGGCAGCTCGCCGAGCGCTGGCCGCACGACGGCGAACACGGTGCGTTCGTGGTGCGCGCCGGCGAGCTGCGCCGCAGAGACCACGTGCTGGCGACCAACGCACAGGACCGCGTGATGCTGGTCGACGATCGCCGGGCGCTGGTCATGCCCAAGACGCTGGGACCGTGCGCGGTGTTCGACACCGAGACGGATCGGCGGCGGCAGCTGACGGAGACGCCACCGAAGCGGGTGTTCGTGGTCGGCGCGGTGCACTGAACCGGAGCACCGGCAACCGCATCACGGCACGTGCCCCAGCTCGTTGTGCCGAATGTGCAACCCGGACCGCCCGACGCGCGGGGTCGTGGCCGGCTGCTACGCTCACCAGCCGATTCCTATCCCCGATACGACCCCATGACGTCCCGACTCCTCACCGTGGCCGCCGTCGCCTTCGCGACCGCCGCCTTCGCGTCCGCCCAGATCAAGATCTCCGAAGCCTCCAACAGCAAGCTCCAGGCGGTTCGCAGCGCGCACGCCGCGCTCGAGAAGGCGCAGGCCGAGAGCCGGGAGAAGTCGCGCCCGCTGATGGAGAAGTACCGCGCCGCAGCGCGCGGCAGCGAAGAGCAGCGCGACCTGATCAAGCAGCTCAACGCCAACCGCGCGATGACCCGCAAGCCGACCGAGGCGTTCGAGCAGGCGTTCGCGGCGTGTGACTGGACCAGGCTGGACGCCGGCGACGACGCGGCCCTGCTGAAGGCGGGCCTGCCGTCGGTGATGGGCGACCTCGAGCATCCGGCGAAGGCGGTCGAGGCCTGCAAGTTCTACCTCGCCAACTACGGCGAGGAGCGCATGGCCGCTTCGGTCCGCTCGAGCCGCCTGCCCAACGCGCTGCTCGCCTGCGGCCACGCCGACGAGGCCGTCGCGGCGATCGAGAAGGCCTGCGAGGGCACCGAGGGCGCGGCGCTGGCGCGCCTGCAGCTGACGCTCGGCGACATCGCCGCAGCCAAGGGCGACCCGAAGGCGGCCGCGGCGCTCTACGCCGAAGCCGAGTCGAACGCCGACGAGCGCACGATGAGCTACGTCACGCTGCGCAAGAACCTGATCGGCAAGACCGCTCCGGACATCGACAGCAAGACCTGGATCGGCGGCGAGGCCAAGCCGCTCAGCGCCCACACCGGCAACGTCGTGCTGGTCGACTTCTGGGCCACCTGGTGCGGCCCGTGCCGCGCGGTCATGCCGGCCCTCAACGAGCTCTACCAGCAGCACAAGGACCAGGGCCTGCGCGTGATCGGCCTGACGCGCTTCTACGCCAACGGCTACATGCCGGCCAACGCGGAGCAGATGCGCTCGGGCGGCGAGAGCGTGCGCGGCATCACCGAAGAGGACTTCGTCGGCCACGTCACCGCCTTCCGCGACAACACCGGCATCGCCTACCCGTTCGTGGTCGGTGAGAAGGAGGACTTCAGCAACTACTTCGTGCGCGGCATCCCGACGCTCGCCGTCGTCGACCGACAGGGCAAGATCGCGCTGATCACGGTCGGCAGCGGCAGCGAAGGCCTGCTGAAGTTCGCGATCGGCAAGCTGCTGGCCTCGAAGTAGGCCGGCAACTTGCAGAGGGGCCGACGGGCCACCCGTTCTTGGCCCATCCGGCCTGGGGCCGATCGCAATCCTGGAGCCAACCGGGAGTCCTGGCCCCGCAGCAGCGTCGCGTCGCGCGATGAACGACGCGACGCTTGGCCGGGTGGCGACAAGCCTGAGCCTCTGCCTCCTGATGTCCTGGTCGCCGTGCTGCACCGGACCGCAGAGACCTGCTTCCCCCCGCAGCTACGCCGACCACGAATCGGTGCGCTGCGCCTACCAGGACCGGCAGCAACGCATCTGGTTCGGCACCAACCACGAGGGCGTCTGGTGCTGGGACGGGCAGGACTTCACCCGCTACTCCCGCCAGGACGGTCTGCCAAGCGACCACATCAGCGCGATCACCGAGGACGACGTCGGCAACCTCTGGTTCGCGACGACGCGGGGCCTGAGCCGCTACGACGGCGAGCGCTTCGAATCGGTGGCGATCCCCTGGGACGGCAACGAGGATCTCTGGGGGCCCGGCCTCAACGCCAACGTCGTGCTCTGCCTGCTGTGCGATCGACGTGGCGACGTCTGGTTCGGAACCTGGGGCAACGGCGCGCATCGCTTCGACCCGTCGCGGCCGCGCGACGACGGCAGCTACACGTTCTCGAGCTTTCTGCAGGATCGCGGCTCCACCTACGGAGAGGGAGAACACCGCAACGCCATCCAGAGCATCGTCGAGGACCATGACGGCAACGTCTGGCTGACGTCGATGAGCCATGGCGGCGTGTCGCGCTACCGCGACGGCTCGTTCGAACACTTCGGAATCGAGCAGGGACTCGGCGACGACATGGTGTTCTCGGCGCACGTCGACCGGCGCGGTTCGCTCTGGTTCGGCATGCTCGGCAACGACGGCGTGGCGGTGGCCCACTACGACGGCCAACGGTTCGAACGCTACTCCGTCGCCGACGGGCTCGGCAGCAACAACGTGGTCGCCATCACCGAGCTGCGCGACGGCAGTATCTGGTTCGGCAGCCACCGCAGCGCACTGAGCCGCCTGCGGCGAAGCGGCGCCGCACCCGACGACGGCAGACGGATCGAACCGGTCCGCATCGACGGGCGCACGTTCGAACGGATCCACTTCGTCTTCGAGGACGAGTCGGGCGCTGTCTGGTTCGGTGGCCACCGCGGCCAGCTGTTCTGCCTGCGCGATGGCGAACGGACCGACCACACGCAGAAGCGGGGATCGGGTCGCCGGACGAAAGCGTGACATCCCGTGGCGCACATTCACCGCTTCGCGCGCCACCGACGACGGCCGCAGTCGTAATGTGCGGCCTCCTGCCCCCTGACACCGACATGACATGCGAAACACGATCCTCACGACCCTCACGCTTCTGAGCACCGCAGTTGCCCAGGAGAGCAGTTGGCTCACCGACTTCGAAGCGGCCAAGGCCGCCGCCAAGAAGGAGCAGAAGGTGATCCTCGCCGACTTCACCGGCAGCGACTGGTGCGGCTGGTGCATCAAGCTGAAGGAAGAGGTCTTCAGCAAGCCCGAGTTCCAGAAGTGGGCCGACAAGAACGTCGTGCTGCTCGAGCTCGACTTCCCGCGCAAGACCGAGCTGCCCGCCGACCTCAAGAAGCAGAACGAGGCGCTGCGCAAGGAATACGGCGTGCGCGGCTACCCGACGGTGCTGTTCCTCGACGCCGAAGGCAAGCAGGTCGGCAAGAGCGGCTACGTGCGCGGCGGACCCAAGGCCTGGATCAAGAAGGCCGAAGAGCAGATCGGCGCGGCCGCCCGCGGCCACGACGCCTGGCTGACCGACTACGAGGACGCGCTGAAGCGCGCCAAGAAGGAGCGCAAGCTGGTGCTGGCCGACTTCACCGGCAGCGACTGGTGCGGCTGGTGCATCAAGCTGAAGGACGAGGTCTTCAGCAAGCAGGAGTGGCAGGAATGGGCGGCGGACCGCTTCATCCTGCTCGAGCTCGACTTCCCTCGCCGCAAGCCGCAGAGCGACGAGCTGAAGAAGCAGAACGCCGGCCTGCGCGACAAGCACGGCGTGCGCGGCTACCCGACGGTGCTGTTCCTCGACGCCAAGGGCAAGAAGGTCGGCAAGAGCGGCTACGTGCGCGGCGGACCGGAGGCCTGGATCAAGGCCGTCGAGAAGGAGCTCGGCTCCAAGCTGAAGAAGCGCAAGAAGCGCAAGAGCAAGTGATCCGAGCGCCCGGCGGCCAGACGGTCGCCGGGCGGTGCACCATCACGTCACCTTGCGAACGAACTCGGACTTGAGCCCCATCGGTCCGATGCCGTCGATCTTGCAGTCGATGTCGTGGTCGCCGTCGACCAGCCGGATGTTGCGCACCTTGGTGCCGACCTTGACGGTCGCACCCGCGCCCTTGACCTTGAGGTCCTTGACCACTGTCACGGTGTCGCCGTCCTGCAGCACGTTGCCGTTGGCATCGCGGACCAGCGCCGCCTCTCTCGCCGCCTGGGCGTCCGCCTCGCTCCACTCGTGGGCACACTCGGGACAGGTGTAGAGTTGTCGATCCAGGTAGGTGTAGGTCGACGAACACCTCGGGCACGGCGGCACTTCGCTCATGCATCGAGTCTAGGCGGTCGCCGCACGCTTCGACCAGCGCGATCGCGGCCGTGCGGGCCTACGTCGAGCGCGGCGTCAGCCGTACGGCGAGGCGCGCCAACGCGCGGTGCAGCAGCATCCGGGTCGCGCCCGGAGACCTGCCGATCTCGGCGGCGATCTGTTCGTGGCCGAGCCCGAGGATCTTGGCCAGCGCGATGACCTGCACGTACTCGGCCGGCATCGCGTCGAACGCGCGCTCGAGCGCGTCGACCTCCTCGCGGGCGATCGCGGCGCGCGACGGCGACAGCAACGACGTGTAGCCGCTGAAGTACTCGACGCTGGTCCGGCACGGCCGTTCGCGCTGGATATCCCGACGCTGGCTGCGCCAGTGACGGCCGCGATCGCGCAGCTTGTTCTGCGCGGCCAGGAACAGCCACTTCTTGAACGCGCGTTCGCCCCGATACTCGAAGTCGTCGAGGTCCTGCAGCACCTCGCGGCAGACCGACTGCACCAGGTCCTCCCCGTCCTCGCGGCCAAGCAAGGCACAGCCGGCGCGCAGCCGCACGAACGCGTGCAGCTCCGGGAGGAAGCGGACCAACAGCGCGTCGAGCGCCGCCCGATCACCGGCCGAGACGTTCGCGACCAGCCGCCCGGTGTCGTCGCTCATCGCAGGTCCTGCGGTCGGTGGTCGAAGAGTGGCCGGCGCCGCGCTACCAGATCCGGACCCCCGCGACGTTGCGCAGTTCGAGCGCGCCCGCCGAGACGATCATGCCCTGACAGAACACCCCATAGCCGACCAGCGAACCGTTGGCCGGGATCGGCAGCGTGATGGTCGCGCTACCGACCCCCTGGGCGGTCGTGATCAGCTGGGTGTCGTCGATCTGCAGCAGACCCGACGCGTTGGGCGAAGGCACTGCGAGCGGCAGCATCGCCGCCGAGAAGCCGATCACCCACAGCTGGTTGCTCTGCACCTCGAGGTCGACGCTGCCACCGAGCCCGGACACGCCGACGCTCGCGACCGAGAAGTCGCTGTTCGAGGTCGCATCGAACGGCGCGGTCTTGTTCTGGATCTCGACGAAGTTGCTCTCGCCGTCGCCGTCGGCGTCCCCGATCGGCGCGGTGACCATCGCGTAGTGGAACGGCGTCTTGGCGGCGTCATGGCTGCCGATGCCCGACGCCCCGCCGAGCTCGAGGTCCGTGACGACCTCGACGAGCCCGGTCTGCGGGTCCAGGCGGCGCACCTGGCAGGCGGGACCGATGCCGGAGAACGTCAGCCGCTGCACGGCCACGATCCGCCCCTGGGTGTCCACGGACAGGCCGTTGACATGCGGAGCGAAGCCATAGGTGTTCCGCACGGTGCCGTTGGCGGGATCGATCCGGTAGAGATCGCCGGACGTGTAGTCGCCGACCCAGATGTCGCCGGCGGCGTCGTAGACGGGCCCGATGCCCCCTACCGCGTTGCTCGGCAGCGGGTAGCTGTGCAGTTCGACGCCGTTCTCGTCGAGCTCGAGCAGAGGGCCCACGTCACACGTCACCCAGATGTGGCTCTGTGCCAGCACGCCGCGGAAGTCGGCGATCGGCCGGACCGGGTTGGCCGCCGACAGCGCGTGGTTGGTGATCACGCCGGCCGCGTCGATGCACGTGATCGAACCCTGCACGTTGCGGTGCACGATCCACTTGTTGCCCAGCGCGTCGATCGTGATCCCGAGCGGGTTGGGCTGGGCCAGCGCATATGCCTGCACTAGGTTGCCCGCGCTGTCGAAGTGGCTGACGCCACCCCCGCCCGAGACCCAGGCGTCGCCCTGCGCATCGAAGGCGATGTCGAACGGAGTGCCGACCGGAGAGGTCGCCGTCGTCAACGTGCCGGTCGCCGGATCCAGGATCTCGAAGTCCGGCTGGCCTTGCACGACGACCCACACCTTGCCGTCGGGGGCGAGGTGGCAGCCGCGCGCGCCGACCCCGAGGTCGATGCGCCGCAGCACGCCGCCCCACGGGGCGACCTCCATCAGGTCCTTCGAAGCCGTATTGGCGACCCAGAAGCCGCGTTCCTGGGCGAGGGCGGTGGCGGCGACGACGAGCAGCGAACAGGCGGCGGACAACAGGCGAGACATGAAACCCTTGGTGGCGGAGCTTTGGATGAGAGGCCGCGCTGCCGGCATCGGGAGAGCGACGCGCCTCGGCAGCTGGCTGCCCCGAACCAGCGGTCCTCGCGCCGATGTGTCACGGTGCAATCCCGATTTCTTCGGGCGGCCATCGGCCGTGGCTGCGCCGGCGATCGCGTCACGCAGCCGTAGCAACGTGTCGCACCCGCGGCACACCTCGCCGGCACGGCCGGCGACAACGTCGGTTGCGCGCCTGAGGATCGCGGCCGGCCGGCGCGCGCCGCGGCGTGCACCGGCCGGTTCCGGCACGCAGGTTGCTTTGCGAAGCCTCACATGCCGACCTCCCACCACTCCGACGGGGCCTCGCCGCTGCGGGTGCTGCTCGTCGAGGACGAGCCGTCGATCGCGATCACGCTGCGCGACGACCTGGCCGAACACGGCTACCAGGTCACGCTCGAACGCGACGGCCACGCGGCGCGCGAACGGCTGTGCGAGCAGCGCTTCGACGCCGCGATCAGCGACTGGCGGCTGCCGGGCGCGAGCGGACTCGATGTGCTGCACGATGCCCGGCGGCACGCGCCCGACATGCCGCTGCTGCTGATGACCGCACACACAACGCGCCGCTGCGGCGACCAGCTGCACGCGCTCGGCGCCGCCCTGCTGGTCAAACCGTTCGCCAACGGCGCGGTCGTTGCGTGGCTACGCCGTCACGCCGGCCGTTGACCGAAGAAGGTCGCATGGCGGAGCCATGCGGCGACCCCATACGCTCTGGATCATGCACACCGTTGCCATCGCCTCCGTCCTCGCCCTCACCCTGCTGTTCGCCGGCTGCCAGTCGACCGACTGCTGCAGCGCACCGGCGGCCGCCGTCGCCGAAGTCGCCGCCGCCAACGCCGACGTGACCCGCCTGTCGCTGCACTGCCGGCAGGACGACGGCTCGGTCCAGTGCTGCGCCAGCACCGATGCGGCGCGCGTCGGCACCGCATCGGCACCGGAGGACCTGCGCGTGATGGCAGCCGGCGAGACCGTCGTGCTCGACGAGGACGGCGCCTTCGACGTCACGGTGCCGTTGCTCGAGACCGACGGCAAGTGGACCACGGTCTGCGGCGTCACCGTGCGCGGCGACGGCATCAGCCGCGAGCAGGCCATCGCGCGGGCCAACGAGGTCGCCGCCGCGGTCGGCACAGCGCTCGGCGGCACCTGCTGCAACGGCGGCGCGTGCTGCAAGTAGCCGCCGGCGATCCCCGGCCGTTCCGGGCCGGCTAGCTAGTCGATGCCGAGCCTCTCGCGCAGCGCGTCCGGGATCGCGTCCTTGTGCACGCCCCAGCTGAGCGTCTTGTACTGCACGAACGCCTTCGACGCGAAGAAGTGGCCGTCGAACTTGTTGTAGTCGCCCCACGAGTTCTTGACGCGGAAGTAGGGCGTGCCGTTCTGGTCCTTGGCGAGGCCGGTGATCACCATGCCGTGGTCGTCGGTGGTCTCGTAGTTGTCGAACGCCAGCTGGCGCATCTCCTGCGTGATCGCCTTCTCCGGCATCGGCCGCGCGAAGCTGTACAGCAGCCGGTCGCGCTCGGCCTTGTCCATCTTCTCCCACTTCAGGCGCTCGGAGCCGGCCATCTCGGCGATGTCGTTCTGCGGCACGACCGCGACGCCGTGCTTGCTGGCGAAGCCCTTCTCGCTGACGTCGCTCGCCCAGACCACCGAGTAGCCGTTCTTGACCGAGTGCTCGATCATCTCGGTCATCGCCGCCAGCGGCACGTTCCAGTAGCGCGTCCAGGTCCAGTTGTCCGGCACCTCGAGCACGAACGGCTGGTAGAACGGATGGTGCGTGAACGAGCTGAAGAACACGTAGTCGGCGGGGTTCACGCCGACGACCTGATCGGCGAACGAGCGCGGCGTATAGCTGCGCCCCTTCCACTCGAACGACGCCGGCACCGGTCCCAGGTAGGCGTCGAGGATGCCTTGGAAGCCGCGGAACCACGCCGTCGACAGCTTGCGGTTCTTGTTCTTGATGACGCCGTCGAGGTAGGCCTTCAGCACCTCGTCGAGTTCGCCGTGAGTGTGCACGTCGGTGCCGTAGTCGAGCCCCTGGTAGGCGCTCTCCGGCATCGCACCGTACTTGGCGAGCACGTCGAACGTGTCGTTGACGGCGCCGCCGCCGCCGAAGTTGCACGAGCCGTGCATGCGCACGTAGCGGCGGGCCTTCTCCTCGTAGCTCATCCGCACCACGAACATCTCCGACAGGTTCACCGGCGGCTTGCCCATGCGCAGCATCTCGGCCTCGACCATGCCACCCGATGCGTAGCTCCAGCAGGTGCCGGCGCGCTGCTGGTTGGCGACCGGCGTCGCCAGCGTGTCGTGCTCCACCGTGAAGCGGTAGCCGGCTGGCTGGTCGGCCTGCTGGCCGGTCTGCTGCGCGACGGCCGTGGAGAAGGTCAGGGGAGCGAGCAGCAGGCAGCTCACGAACAGCTTGGTCGGGATCTCTCTCATGGTGCGATCCGGCCTCGTCGCCGGCGCGTTCGTCGGAAGGGGTCTGGCGCGGGCCGCAGGGGCTCGCGGTTCGGTTGGCACGGCCCCGAGTACACGCGCCACCCACGCCCCGTGCAAGCCCAATGCCGCTGCGAACCCACCGCAGCCCGCCGCCCGCCTCAGCGTCGGCCGTGGCGCCGCATGTAGTCGCGCATGCCGTCGTCGAGCTCGGTCTGCGGCACCTGGCCGAACAGCAGCAGAGCCGCCTCGATCATGCCGTGCCCCATCGCCGGCAGCATGCGCTCGTTGATCTCGAACAGGATCACGTCGTTGTCGAGCAACTCCTGGCGCAGGTCCCCGCTGGCCTGCCACGCCTTTGCGCGCTTCGGCTGCTTCTTACCGTCGATGTAGTCGTGCCGCGTGTAGAGGTAGTAGAGGTAGGACAACGGCACCGCGATGTCGTGCTGGCTCAGCATGTCCATCAATCCCCAGCCGAAGCTGGTGCCCTCGGCGAGGATCCGCAGCGGCCGGCCGGTGTCGCCGTCGCGAACCTCGATGCGCGGGATCGGGGTCGGCTCGAAGTAGCGCAGTTCGTCGAACACGTTGGCCATCGCCGCGAGGTCGTTCTCCATGCCTTGCGGTCGCTCGCTGTAGCCGTCGACGTGGATCGTGCACGACCGCGCCGGCACGCCCTCGGCGCGCAGCCGATCGAGCAGCAGGCGCGCCGTCTCGGCGCTCGCATAGGCCGACCAGTGGGCACCACCGCGCGCGAACAGCGGAAACGTGCGCCCTTCCTGCCGCCACTGCCGGAACCGCGACGGCCCGTCGATCCACGCCACCCCCGACTCGCGCAAGAACGGCGCCACGAACTCGTAGTAGGTCGGCAGCGTGGTGTCGCGCACGACCGCTTGCTGGTCCGCCGGCAGATGCTCGGCGAACAGCCGCGTCTTGCTCGGCGACACGACCAGCATCACCTGCACGCCGTGCTCGGCCAGCAGCGCCTGCATGCGGCTCAGGTTGCGCACACGCAGCAGCAGCGCCTTCTGCTTCTCGTCGACCGCGAGGTCGCAGCCGGGCAGGTAGTCGCCGGCGAACAGCCACCCGTCCGAGCCGCGCACGACCGGCCGTCGGGTCTCGCCGAACAGCCATTCGCGCAGCTGGTTGTCGACGCGGATCATCCAACCGCGCAGGCCGAGGTGGCTCTCGAACCAACCGCCCATCGCCGCCGGCAGCCGGCCGTCGTGCCAGGCCGCGACCGAGGCCTCGAGCGGCGGCGGCGGGTCCTCGACGCCGCCCAGCTTGCGCTCCGGCACCAGGCCGGTCAGCGTCTGCAGCAGCGGCAGGCTCAGCACGCCGACGAAGGCGATCGAATGCAAAAGGCGGCGCTTCATGTCGCGGCAGTTCGAAGACCAATCTAGGGTTGCTCGCCCTCGTGGTCTTCAGCTCGGTCGTGTTCCTGTTCGCGTTCCTGCCGGTGTTCCTGGCCGGCTACTACGCGACCCCGGACCGCTTCAAGAACGGCTGGGCGCTGCTCGGCAGCGCAGCGTTCTACGCCTATGGCGCGCCGATCTTCGTCTACCTGCTGGTCGGTAGTGCGGCCGTCGACTGGTGGCTCAGCCATCGCATCACCCAAAGCCGCACGCCGCGCGGCCGCCGCCTGTGGCTGTGGCTGAGCCTGCTGCAGAACCTGGGCCTGCTCGGCTACTTCAAGTACGCGAACTTCTTCGTCGCGCAGGCCAACCGGGCGCTCGTCGAACTCGGCGCCGAGCCGATGCCGTGGGTCGACGTCGCGCTGCCGATCGGCATCAGCTTCTTCGTGTTCCAGAAGATCAGCTACACGGCCGACGTCTACCGGGGCACCAGCGAACCGGCACGCAACCTGCTCGACTGCGTGCTCTACGTGGCGCTGTTCCCGCAACTGATCGCCGGGCCGATCGTGCGCTACCACGACATCGATCGGCAACTGCGCCATCGCGCCCACTCCGCCGAGCGCTTCTGGAGCGGCGTCGAACGGTTCACGCTCGGCCTGTTCAAGAAGGCGGTGATCGCCAACGGCATGGCCGCGCTCGCCGATCCCGTCTACGGCCAGCCGCTGGCCGCGGTCGCGACCGAGCACGCCTGGATCGCGATCACCGCGTACTACTTCCAGATCTACTTCGACTTCTCCGGCTACTCCGACATGGCGATCGGACTCGGCCGCATGATGGGCTTCACGTTCCTCGAGAACTTCGACCGGCCGTACCTCGCGCGCACGTTCACCGAGTTCTGGCGGCGCTGGCACATCTCGCTGTCGAACTTCATGCGCGAGTACGTCTACATCCCGCTCGGCGGCAACCGCCGCAGCCCGGCGCGCGCCTACGCCAACCTGTGGATCGTGTTCCTGCTGTCGGGGCTGTGGCACGGCGCCGACTGGACGTTCGTGATCTGGGGTGCGTGGCAGGGCGTGTTCCTGACGCTCGACAAGCTGTTCCTGCTGCGCCTTGCCGAGCGCGTCCCGGACCTGCTGCTGCGGCTGGTGATGGTACCGGCGGTGATGCTGTCGTGGGTCGTGTTCCGCGCCGACGACCTGCCGCACGCGCTCGGCATGTTGGCGCGGCTGTTCGGCGGCGGACCGATCGCCGCCGACTCGCCGCTGAGCCACGAGCTGCCGTGGGACAACACGAGCAGGTTCCTGCTGCTGCTGGCGGCGGTGCTGTGCTTCTTGCCGTGGTCGCGGCGCTACCGCGAGGGCGAACGTCGCGTCGACGCGTGGTCGCGCGGGCCCGGCCAATGGGCGCGGCTGCTGGTGGTCTGGGCGGGCCTGCTGGTGGCGCTGTTGGCGGTGACCGGATCGCAGCACAATCCGTTCATCTACTTCCGGTTCTGAGCTGGGCTTGCCGACGACGTCGGCGCACGCCGCTTCCCCGACCGCTCGCTTGCACGCCGAGGCAGACCTCGGGTACCGTCCGCCGCCCTCACCCGCCACCACCGCCTCGCCCCCAACACCATGAGCGACAAGAAGCCCGGACTGCTGTCCCTGGCCCTGATCCCCGCCGTCCTGACCCTCGGTGTCTCCATCCTCCGCCTGGTCGGCGAACTGCAGGGATGGGATCCGCTGTGGTTCGACAACCACGCACCGCAGCACGAGGACCAGCAGCTCGGCCTGGTCGGGATCTCGTGGCTGGTGCCGATCTTCGGCCTCTACTTCGGCGTGCGCCTGCGACGACTGCACGGCCAGCCGGCCCGACCCGGCAAGGCGGCGCTGCTGCTGCTGATCGGCGGCGTGGTGATGGCGGGCGGCTTCTTCGCGCTGATCCAGGCGGGCCTGATCAGCATGCCCGATGCCGACAACCCGCAGCCGCCGTCAGGCCTGCCGTACATCCTCGGCGTGACCGGCGTGTCGCTGTTGATCATGCTGATCGGCGCCGGCCGCCTGGCGATGCTGCTGCTCGTCTACGGCCTGCTCGCGCGTCTGCCGGTGGTCGCGATCACGTGGTTCGCGGTGCAGAACCCAGACTGGGACGTTCACCACTCCAAGCTGCCGGTCGGCGTGGTGCTGCCGGAGGGCGCGTCGCCGCTGCCGTTCTTGATCACGCCGCAGCTGACGGTCTGGATCGCGTTCACGATGATGGTCGGCGGCCTGTTCGGCTGCCTCGGCGCCACCATGAGCAAGAGCAAGTAGCCAGATGCTGCGCCGCGCCGTCGTGCTGTCGCTGGCCTGGCTGGCCTCGCCTTCGTTCCTGCCTGGGCAGACCGACCTCCCTGGGCAAGCTGACCTCCCCGCGAAGGGCGCGCCGGCCGCCGCGACCCGGGAAGGGCAACCAGACCCGCGCCGCGAGGAACTGCGCCAGAGGCTCGCCGCGTTCTGCGAGCGCACCGGGACGCCTGGCGCGACCGCCGCGGTGGCGCTGCCCGACGGCCGCGTGTTCGCGGTCGCCGCCGGCGTGCGCGAGTCCGGTCGGGATCCGGTGATGCAGCAGGACGACCGGATGTTTTGCGGCAGCATCGGCAAGACCTGGTTTGCCGAGGTCGCGCTCGACCTGGTCGCGGCCGACAAGCTGTCGCTCGACGATGCGATCGCCGACCACCTCGGCGACGAGCCGTGGTTCGCACGCCTGCCCAACCACGAGGCCATCACCGTGCGCAACCTGATGCGTCACGACAGCGGGCTGCCGCGATGGATCGAGATGCCGGGCGCGCTCGCCGAGATGGCGAAGCCCGACCGCCGGTGGCGCAACGGCGAACAGGTGTCGTTCGTGCTCGACAAGCCGCCGGTGCACCCGGCGGGCCAGGGTTGGGCCTACTCCGACACCAACTACATCGTGCTCGGCCTGATCGTCGAGAAGGTCACCGGCGAGCCGATCTACGCCACCGTGCAGAAGACCGTGCTGGACCGGTACGAGCTGCGCGACACCGTGCCCGGCAACCGGCGCAGCATCGACCGGCTGGTGCAGGGCCACGCGCGCATGTTCCACCGCTTCGGGTTTCCGGAGCGTTCGCTCGACGTCAGCCGGCAGCCCGCCCGGCTGCGCTTCGACCCGTCGTCGGAATGGTGCGGCGGCGGCATCGTCACGACCGCTGGCGACCTCGCCCGCTGGGCACGGATCTTCGGCCGTCAGCCGCGCCGGAACCGCGATGGCGTCCGCGCCAAGGCGCTCGGCGGCGACACCCGCTACGGCCTCGGCGTGATGCTGCGCGACGGCGCGCTCGGTCCGACGCGCGGACACGACGGCGTGTTCATCGGCTACAGCGCCACGATGGTGTGGTTCGAGCGGCACGACCTCGGCATCGCCGTGCTGTGCAACTGCGACACGGCCGGCGCCGGTCTGCAGCCGCTGGCGCTCGAGTTGGCCAAGGTGGCGTTGGGCGGTGGGACGTCGGGCAGCGGGTCCCCAGAAAGTGGGTCGACTGGCAGCGGGTCGACTGGCAGCGGGTCGACTGGCGGCCGATCGACTGGCAACGAAGCGCGGACCGGCAAGTGACGCCTGGCGCCGCTCAGGCCGAGCGCGGTCGGTGGGCCTTGGTCCAGTACGCGACCACGACCTCGAGCATGGCCTGCATCTCGTCCCACGTGACCGGCTTGACGAAGTACCCCGCCGCCCCGGCCGCGTAGCAGGCGCGGCAGTCGTCGTCCGAGGCCGAACTGGTCAGCACGACCGTTGGCGGCACCTGCCGGCCCTCGACCGTGCGCAGTTCGCGCAGCAGGTCGAGCCCGGAGCGACCGGGCATGTCGAGGTCGAGCAGGATGAAGTCCGGCGGCTCGGCCCCGGCGATCCTGGCCAGGGCCTCGTCGACGGAGTGCACGTCCAGCACCGAACCGGTGAACCCGACCGACTGCAGGCCGCGCCGGACCGCGACCACGTCGACCGGCTCGTCCTCGACGATGAGGACACGGGGGGCGACAACCTCGGGGCTCTCGTTCATGACCGTTCGCTTCGGCGGATGGTGAAGCTGAACCTGCACCCCTCGCCGGGCACCGACGCCAGGCGACAGACGCCTCCGTGGCGCTCCACCAACAACCGCACGATCGCCAATCCTACTCCGGTCGAATCCCCGGTGGAACCGGGCGCACGCTTGAACATCCGGAATACCTGCTCGTGGAAATGCGGGTCGATGCCGGGGCCGTTGTCGACGACGGCGACCTCGTACTCGTCGGCGCGCGCCTCGACCTCGACGCGGACCCGCGCGTCGTCGCCCCCACCGTGCTCGATCGCGTTGCCGATCAAGTTCATCAGGATCTTGACGAGGTGGTTGCGGTCGTAGACCACCATCGGGAGGTCGCCCGGGACCTGCAGCACCCCGTCGGCGACGTCGAGCAGGCCGCGAACCTCCGCCAGCGCCTCGGCCAGCGCCACCGGCTCCGACGTGCCCTCGTCACGATCCTCGCGCGCATAGGCGAGCGCGCCGCCGATCATGTCGTGCATCTTGCGGGTGCGGGCGCGCATCGTCGCGAGGTGCTCGCGCGACGTTTCCGGCAGCTCGTCGCCGAGGTCCTGCTCCAGCCACTCGGACACCATCGAGATCGTGCGCAGCGGCGCCTTCAGGTCGTGCGACACCAGGTAGGTGAACTCGTCGAGAGCGCGGTTGCGGGCCTCGAGCTGGTCGGCGTACTGGCGCAGCCGCAGCTCGGCGTCGCGGCGCTCGGTGTTGTCGGTGACCGTGATGATGACGCCGCGCTCGCCGCCGAACCGGACCGGGTTGAGCCGGATCTCGACCGGCACCTCGCTGCCGTCGCGGCGCACCGCCGTCAGGTCGCGAGACGGCGCCATCTGCCGCACGCTCGACGCCGCGAAGTACTCGTCGCGCAGGTCCGCGTGCCGTCGGCGCAGCGGTTCGGGCACGAACCGGTCGACGTGCTGGCCGACCAGCTCCCCGTGCGCGTAGCCGAACAGGTCGGCCGCGTTCTGGTTGGCGAGGCGCACGTGGCCGGACTCGTCGACGACCATCATGCCCGACGGCGCCGACTCGACCGCGTGCTGGAACAACGCTTCGGACTCGGCCTGTTCGGATACGTCCATGACCACGCCGGTCATGCGGGTCGCGCGCCCCTGCTCGTCGCGGATCAGCGAGCAGCGCGACAGCGTGTGGCGCACGCTGCCGTCCGGCCGCTGGATGCGGAACCGCATCATCTGGGTGTCGGCCGAATCCATCGCCGCGGCGAGTTCGTCGCGCACCCGTTCGCGGTCGTCGACGTGCAGCCGTTCGAAGAACGCCGCGGAGGTCTCGGGTCGCTGGTCCGGCGACAGACCGAACAGCTCGCGGGTGCGCTCGTCCCAGGTCACCTCGTCCGGATCGAGACGCCAGTCCCACAGGCCGGCCCCGGACGCCTCGACGGCCAGCTGCAGCCGCGCACGCTCCTGTTCGAGTTCTTCGATCCGCTGCGAGCGGAGCTTGTGCTGCTCCTCGAGGTCGCTCAGCGCCTGACGGAAGCTCGGCAGCCGAACGGCACGCGACACGTAGCTGACCATCGCGACCATCGTCGCCAGCGAGATGATCGCGGTGACGACCTTTGCGAGTCCCGACAATCGATAGACCGGCCAGTAGAAGATGCCCGCCTCGATCAGGTGGGTGAAGCCGCACGACGCGATGAAGCAGATGAACAGCCAGAACACCCGCGGGAACGGCACGTCGCGCCGACGCAGCACGATGACCCCGAGACCCAGGGGAATCCCCATGTACGACAGCCAGATCGTCAGGTCGGCGAGGATGTGCAGCCAACCCAGGAAGTCACTCCAGTTGCCGCAGTGCCAACGTGCCGGGAAGTCGTCAGTGTCGAACAGCTTCCAGAAGAACTCACCCATGGCACCTCTCCGCGCGGCTTCGCATTTGGGCCCCGTAGCCAGCGCTACTGCGTAAGGCTAGCATTCCGGAACGTCGGCGCCACTACGCGCCGCGGACACCCCAGGGGTCAACATGATCAACGACAACCGGCCCGAACGGGACGGCAGGGAGATGGAGAACTCCCCCGCGCCCGGTCGGTCCAACCGAGCCGCGCCGGGCACGGACGGCGCCGGCGAAGGATCCGTGCCGGGTTCCGGGCACGGAACGGGCGAGGGCACCAACGGGCCGGTTGCGGACGGCGCTCCGTCGCCTCAGGGCGAACCGGGCGAACAACGCCCCAGAGGCGCACCCGATTTCGTCGTCGGCATCGGCGCATCGGCCGGCGGCCTGACGTCGATCGAATCGTTCTTCCACCAGGTCCCGGCCAACGGCCGCACCGCCTACGTGCTGGTGCAGCACCTGTCGCCGGACCACCGCAGCCTGATGGCCGAAATCATGGTCAAGCACACCTCGCTGCAGGTCGTGCCGGCCGATCAGGACATGCGGCTGCAGGCCGACACGCTCTACCTGATCCCACCCAACAAGGTCCTGCGTGTGCAGGACGGCGCGATCGAACTGCACGACCGCAACGCGCACCAACTGCACTTCCCGATCGACGTGTTCTTCCGTTCGCTGGCGGAGAACTACGGCAACCGGGGCATCGCGGTGGTCCTCTCGGGCACCGGCTCGGACGGAACCAACGGCATCCGCGACGTCAAGCAGGCGGGCGGCACGGTCCTGGTTCAGGACGACACCGCCCAGTTCGACGGCATGCCGCGCAGCGCCATCAGCACCGGCCTCGCCGACTTCATCCTGCCACCGGAGGGCATTGCCGCGAAGATCCTCGACATCACCCGGCAGGAACTCGACGGCCTTCCGACCCAGCAGATCCGCTGGTCCGACGCCGCGCTCAAGTCGATCCTCGCGACCATCCGCCACGTCACCGAGACCGACTTCCGCGGGTATCGCGACAAGACGATGCGTCGCCGCATCGAGAAGCGCATGTGGCTGCGCCAGGTCCACGACGCCGATGTCTACGCACAGATTCTGAGCGAGGACCGCGAGGAGGTGAAGCGGCTCTCGCGCGAGCTGTTGATCGGCGTCACCAGCATGTTCCGCGACCCCGAAGCGTTCGACGCGGTTCGCGAGCACGTGCTGCCCCAGCTCCTCAAGGACCAGGCGACCGTGCGGATCTGGGTCGTCGGCTGCTCCACCGGCGAGGAGGCCTACTCGCTCGGCATCCTGATCGACGAGTACATGCGCGAGCACAAGATCACGGCAACCTACCGGATCTTTGCGACCGACATCGACGACCGCGCCATCCAGCAGGCCGGCCTCGGCGTGCTCGGCAGGCAGTCGGTCCAGGAGATGAGTGAAAGCCTGCTCGACCGCTACTTCTCGCGCGAGGGCGACAACTACCGCATCGCGCCCAGGATTCGCGAACGGATCGTGTTCGCCAAGCACGACGTCATCAAGGACCCGCCGTTCACCAAGGTCGACATGGTGTCGTGCCGCAACATGCTGATCTACCAGATCGCCGAGCTGCAGGCGCGGACGATCGGCGTGATGCAGTTCGCGCTGCGCGAACACGGCTTCCTGTGGCTCGGCCCGTCCGAGGCGCTCGCCGGCCGGGAGCACGGCTTCGTGACACTCGACAAGCGCTGGCGGCTGTTCCGGCGCAGCGAGCAGAGTTCGACACACCAGCCGCACCGGCGTCCCGAGAGCTCGTCGATCTCGGCCCGGCGGTCGTTGGTCGAGCGCCAGGTCCACCGCCAGGAGGCCCTGCTGCTCGGTCGCGTGTGTAGCGCCCTGGTCGGTGGCGAGGGCCAGGTCGCGCTGGTCGTCAGCGAGACCGACACGATCCTCTACCAGTTCGGCGACACCGCATCCTACTCGGCGATCCCGGAGGGACGGCCGACGCAGACGCTGACCAGGGCCCTGATCCAGCCGATCGGCAACTACCTCGCCGGCCTGGTCCGTCGATCCCGCCGGGAGGGACTGCCGACGCTCACGGGTCGCACCGTAATCGACCGCGACGGCGTGTCGATTCCGGTCGACGTCGGCGTGCAGCGCATCGAGATCACCGCCGGCGATCCGCTGCACGTCATCGCAATCCGCCAGGACGAGAGCCAGGCGCGCGACCGCACCAGCGAGTTCACCGACCTCGCGGACCTCGCGACCAACGACCGCATCAGCGAACTCGAGTCCGACCTCGTCGAGGCGCGCTCCAACCTGCAGATGACGATCGAGGAGCTCGAGTCTTCCAACGAAGAGCTGCAGAGCGCCAACGAGGAGCTGCTGGCGAGCAACGAGGAGCTACAGAGCACCAACGAAGAGCTGCACTCCGTCAACGAGGAGCTGCACACCGTCAACGCCGAGTACCAGCGCAAGCTCGCCGAGCAGCACCTGCTGACGGCCGACATGGAGCACCTGCTGCAGACCACCGACGTCGGCACGCTGTTCCTCGACTCGGACCTGCGCGTGCGACGCTACACCCCAGCGATCACCCGCGTGATCCCGCTGCTGCCTTCGGACCAGGGCCGCCCGGTCGGCCACATCAAGCACCGCTTGCTCGACGTCGACCTCGAGCAGGTGGCTGCGCGCACCAAGAAGGACAAGCGCGTCGAACTGCAGGCGCAGTCCTCCGACAACCTGACGTTCGAGCTGCGCTCGGTGCCCTACAACGACTTCGGCGACCACATCGACGGCGTCGTCATCACGCTGTTCGACGTGACCGCGCTCGAGTGCGCCCGCCGCAAGGCGGCCGACGGCGAACGCATGTTCCAGCAGGTCGTCGCCAACATCGACGAAGCGATCTGGATCCGCAATCGCGACAACGGGGCGTTCCTCTACCTCAGCCCGGTCGCCGAAGGCCTGCTCGGCCGCGCGACCGCGGACCTGATGGACTCCCCCGATCTGTGGATGCACGCAGTGCACGAGGACGACCGCGAGCGCGTCGAGTCCGCCTACCGTCGCGGCCTAGAGAAGGGCATCATCCAGCTCGAGTACCGGGTCTGCACGCCCGACGGACAGCTTCGCTGGATCCGCGACCGCGCCTTCCCGATGGTCGAGAACGGCCAGGAGCGGGTCGAAAAGCTCGCCGGGGTCACCACCGACATCACCATTGCCAAGCAGACCGAGGACGAACTGCGCGACCATGCGCAGAGCATGTCTCGGCTGGCGCTGGTCGATGCGCTGACCGGGCTGTCGAACCGGCGGGCGTTCGACGACCACCTCACCGCCGAGGTCACGCGCGCCCGGCGCAACGGCGACCCGCTGGCCGCGGTGCTGATCGACTGCGACAACTTCAAGGAGATCAACGATCGCCACGGCCACAACGCCGGCGACGACGTGCTGCGCGAGGTTGCCAACCGGCTGGCGCACGCGCTGCGTCCGACCGACGTGCTGTCCCGGATCGGCGGCGACGAGTTCGTCGCGCTGCTGCCGGCAACGCGCAACGCCGAAGCGCTGCGGGTCGCCGAGCGCATGCGCCACACGATCGCCGACAAGCCGGTGTTCGCCGCCGGCCACGACCTGCAGGTCACCGTCAGCATCGGCGTCGACGCCGTCAACACCGAATCGACGTCGACCAGCGCCGTGTTGTCCGACCTGCACCACGGCCTTGGCCGCAGCAAGGCACTCGGCAAGAACCGCGTGCTCGATGCACGCGGCGACGGCGTGACGCCGATGTACCCCGACCAGCTGCGCGCGATGCTGCGCAACCCGCAGGCGATCCGGGTCGTGGCCCAGGCGATCCACGACCTCGCCGACGACAGCATCGTCGGCTACGAGCTGCTGAGCCGCGGCCCGGCCGGCGACTACGAGTCCCCCGACGCACTGTTCCGACTGGCGACCGACTTCGACATGCTGACGGTGGTCGACAAGCACTGCCTGCAGGAGTGCCTGCTGGTAGCCAACGCGGTGCTCGCGGCCGACCCCAACCACCGCGTACACCTCAACGCGTTCCCCGCGACCCTGCTCGAAGAGCGCGGCAACGGCCTGCACGACGCGTTCCGCAAGATCACCTCGCTCGGGCGTGTCTGCCTCGAGATCAGCGAACAGCAGGTCGTCGGCGAGCCGACCTACCTGCGCGAAGACCTGGCGGAGCTACGGCGCCTGGGCATGAAGGTCGCGATCGACGACGTCGGCTTCGGCCGCAGTTCGCTCGAATCGCTGATCCTGCTCGAGCCGGACGTGATCAAGATCGACCGCGCGTTCGTCAAGGGCGTCAGCCAGGAGCCGGCGCGGCGCCAGTCGCTCAACCGCCTGCTCAACGTCTCGCGCGGGCTGGCGACCGAGGTCGTCGCCGAAGGCGTCGAGACCCGCGAGGACTCGAAGGCACTCGCTGACCTGGGGGTCAAGCTCGCCCAGGGCTTCCTGTGGGACCGGCCGGCACCGCTGCCGTCCAAGAACTAGCGAGAACCCGGCTGGAGCGGCCCGGCCATCGGCCGGTCGCCGCTCACGAACTGGCCTCGCCCGCGGCCGGCTCATCGCCATCGCGCCGCTGCGGCTCGTGCTTCGGCCGCTGGTCCAGCAGCCGTCGCAGCGGCGCCGATTCGAGCAGCGTAACGACCAGGCCCCCACCCGACTCGTGTTCGACCTCGTAGGGCACCGCGCGCAGGATGAACTCGGCTCCGTCCTCTGCCGTGACCGCCTCTTCGCAGGGCGCACCCGACTCCAGCACCGCGCGCAGCGCCTGCCATAGGTCGAACGAGTCGAGCCGGTGTGCTAGGTCGGTCACCTGCCGACCGATGTCGTGCATCGACACGCGCACCAGCGCCGTGATCCCGGGCGTGAACTTGCGGATGTGCAGGTCGGCGTCGAGGAACATCGTCGACATCGGCGTGTTGCGCAGCAGGTTCTCGACGTCGTTGTTGAGGTCGGTCAGCTCCTGGATCTTGTTCTGGTGCTCGGCGTTGACGGTGTAGAGCTCTTCGTTGACCGACTGCAGCTCCTCGTTGGTGCTCTGTAACTCCTCGTTGCTCGCCATCAACTCCTCGTTGGTCGCCTGGTGCTCCTCGTTGGCGGTCTCGAGCTCCTCGACGCTCGACTTCAACGACTCACGCGCCTGCTGCAGTTCCTGCTCCAGCGCGCGGATGCGCGAGGCGACGTGGTCGTCCACGGTGAACGGCTGCGGATCTCCGCGCGGCACCGACTCGGCATCCTCGAACAGCACGATCATCAGCGAGATGCCACCTTCTCCCTTCGCCGGGATCAGCGACATGTCGACCAACGACGGTGCGCCGGCCTCCGACTCGGGCATCGCGATGTCGCTGTAGCGCACCACCCCGCCACCGTCCTTGGCCTTCTGCATCGCGGTGCCGAACGGCAGCACCAGCGGATTGCGCAGGATGCGCGAGAACTCAGCCGAGCCGGCCCCTTCCGGGACCTGGGTGAACAGTGCGCCCTTGCCGAACACGTGCAGCAGTTCGCCGTCGAACCCGACCAGGAAGCAGGCTGAGCGGCGGCCGTGCAGCAAGGCGCGGAAGGCCTGCACCATCAGGTCGTCGCGGACCGGCACCTCGCGGACCGGCCGCGGCGGCTCGCGTCGCTTCGCCGGCATGATCGGCTCCATCAACGACAGCGACGGCCGCCGCCCCTCGTGCCGCAGTACCACGTTGCGGCGCTTGCTGTAGACCTTCCAACGCGTATCGAGGCACTTGAACTCGGGATCGAGGTCGCCGCAGGTCTCCGCAGCCCCCAGCAGCAGCCCGCCGTCGACCCGCAGCGCGAAGTGCAGCGTCGCCAACACGCGGTACTGCAGCTCCTGCTCCATGTAGATCAGCGCGTTGCGGCACGTGACCAGATCCATGTTGGTCAGCGGCGCGTCGCGGTTGAGGTTGTGCTCGGCGAAGATCACCGACTCGCGCACGCGTCGGCTGACGCGGAACGACGAGCCGTCCTGCACGAAGTACTTGCCGAGCAGATCGACCGGGACCTCGTCACGGATCGAGAACGAATAGACGCCGGTCGCTGCGGTCTCGAGGGCCCGCTTGTCGATGTCGGTGGCGAAGATCTTGAGGTCCAGCTGTCGGCCCGCCGCCTCGAAGCACTCGAACAGCACGATCGCGAGCGTATAGACCTCCTCGCCGGTCGAGCACGCGGTCACCCAACAGCGAATCGGCCCCTCCTCGACGTTGGCGACCAGCGGTTCGAGGAAGTTCCGCCGCAGGCTCTTCCACGCATCGGCATCGCGAAAGAACGCCGTCACGCCGATCAGCAGGTCGCTGCGCAGTGCGGCGCGTTCCTGCGAGTCGTCGGCGAGGCGCCGCACGTAGTCCTCGATGCCCCGCGCACCGGTGATCGAGACGCGGCGCGAGATCCGCCGCGAGATCGTGCCGGTCCGGTAGTGCGTGAAGTCGATCGTGCTGTCCTGCCGTAGCATCGCGACGATCTCGCGCAGCACGTTGGGATCGGCCGCGCCCTCGACGATCGGCCCCTCGGGCGTGTCGACGCCCATGCGCTGCACGTAGGCCTCGACCGTGCGCGCCAGCTCATCGGGCGGCAGCGCCGAGTGCGCCGAACCGGACGCGAGCGCGCTGCGCGGCATGCCGTCGAACTGCGCGGTCTCCGGCGACTGCACCAACACCAGGCCGCCGGCCTCATTGATCGCGCGCACCCCGCGCGCACCGTCGGAGCCGGCGCCCGACAGCACCACGGCGATCGAACGTTCGCGCATCTCCTTGGCCAGCGACTCGAAGAACTGGTCGATCGGGTACTGCAACGCCCGCGGCCCGCTCAGGTCCTGGTCGAACAACCGCAGGCAGCCGTCGCGCAGCACCATGTTCTTCTTGGGCGGGATCAGGTAGACGCAGCCCGGCTCGCACCGCATGCCGTCCTCGGCCTGCGCGACGCGCATGCTGGTGTGCCGCTCGAGCAGGTCGCGCATCAGGCTCTTGAAGTCCGGCGACAGGTGCTGCACGACCACGTAGGCGGCGCCCGAGCCGTCGCCCAGCGCCGTGAAGAACCGCTCGAGCGGTTCGAAGCCGCCCGCCGACGCCCCGACGCCGACCAGATAGAAGTTCGTCGGCAGGGCTGCGCCCGCCTTGCTGGCTTTCTCGCTCACGATGTCGCTCCTGGTCCAGGTGTCGGCACGAGGCCGTCTGCGAGCCGGATGAAGGTGGTATGTCGCCCGTTGTCGGCCTTGCCGAACCACAGCGAGCCGCCGTGCCGTTCGACGATCCGCCGGCAGATCGCGACGTCCAGGGACGGTGCGGTCGTCTTGTCGTCGCCTACGCCGAACGACACCGCAGCACGCTCGCTGGGATCGGGTTCGTCGCCGGGATCCTCGAAACCGAACAACCACTCGCTGCGGGAGCGCGTGACGGTCACCTCGACGTCGACCTCGACTCCGACTCCGCAACGACGCACCGATCGCGCAATCAAGCGCCGGAACAGCAGACGCAGTTGCTGGCCGTCGCCGACGATCACCGGCAGGCTGCCGCTGCGCACGGCCCCATCGCGCAACGGGCAGTTCGCCGCGACCTCGCGCAGGGCGTCGTCGAACACCAGGCTCAGGTCGACCTCGGCGAACGGGCTGCCGACGGACGACACGCGCGAGAGGTCCAACGCCTCGGTGACCAGCGTTCCGGCACGGCGCGCTCCCTCGAGGCTGGCGCGCGCGTAGTTGCTGAGCATGCGGTCCTTGGCGATCGTGCCGTTGCTCAGCAGCAGGCCGCAGTAGTGCTGCACGACCTGCAGCGGCGTCGCGAGCACGTTGGCGATCATCGACGCGTAATGCTCGAGTTCGCGGTTCTCGCGCATCGACTGCACCAGCTCGGCCGCGCGCTGGCGTTCGGCCTGCTCGGCCGCGCGCCGCGCCAGCACCCGCTCGACGGTCGCCGGCACCAGCTGCACGAAGCCGCCGTCGGCGTCCTTGATCAGGTAGTCGCAGGCTCCCGCACGCAGCGCCTGCACCGCGACGTGCTCGCTACCCTGCCCGGTCATGACGATCACCGGCAAACCGCGCGCGAACGCCACCAGGTCGGTCCCGAACCCGTCCGGCAGCACGTAGTCCGCGATCACCGCCACCAACGTCGGATCGTCGAGCGCCGCGATCGCGTCGCCGCAGCTGCTGACGCAGCGAAAGCGGTACGGATGCTGGTCGCGTTCGACCTGTCGCTCGAGTCCTTCGAGGATCGTCGGGTCGTCGTCGACCGCGAGCACCGTCACGCTCCGCGGGAGGCCCGCTGGCAGGGCCGTGGCTTCGAGCCGCTCCATCGCAGCCGATCGTATCAGGTCGGCGCCGTGCGCCGGCAGCCAACCCCGATTTCGCGGCCTACTTGCCTGCGACCAGCGAGTCGAGGAAGCGCACGTATTCGGCCCCGTCCGACGGCTTGACGACGTAGCCGTCGGCGCCGACCTGGTCGGCCCGCTCGCGGTCGGCCGGCCGGTCGGAGTTCGAGAACATCACCACCATCGGCAGCTCGGTGAAGGCCGGCATCGCGCGCACCGCCTCGACGACCTCGAAGCCGTCCATCGTCGGCATGCGCACGTCGAGCAGCACCAGCGACGGATAGCGGTCGGTCTGGCCGGCGATCGCCTGCAGGTATTCGATCAGCGCCTCGCCGGAGCTGAACGTGCGCAGCGGGTTCTGCACCCTCGAGGAGCGCAGGTAGCGCTCGATCAGCATCAGCTCGACGTCGTCGTCGTCGACGAACACGAGCTCGTTGTCATCATGGATGCGTGCGGCCATCACTCTCCTCCTGGAACGTAAAGCGGAACTGCACGGAGTCATGCTCCGATTCGACGCGGATCCGGCCTCGGTGCCGGTCGACGACCTTCTTGGCGATGCTGAGTCCGACCCCGCTGCCTTCCGACTCCGCCGACTTGCGGAACATCTTGAACGCGTCGGCCAGCTTGCTCGCCGGGATCGACGAGCCGGTGTTGCGCACCCCGAACACCCAGCCTCGGCCCGGTTCTTCGCCGGCGGTGAACGCCAGCTCGAAGCCGTCGACCGGCGTGTGCCGCAGGGCGTTCTGGATCAGGTTCTGGTAGAGCCGTTCGACCAGCTTGGGGTAGACCTCGGGCTCGAACGGCACCGGCTCGATCCGCACCCGCACCCCGCGCCGCGCGATCTCGTCGCGGTGCGGCGCCAGCGCCCGCTCGATCAGCGCCACCAGGTCCGTCGGCACCCGCACCAGGTTGCCCTCCTCGACGCGGGTCAGCTCGCGGAAGTCGTCGAACATCGACTGCATCTCGCGCGAACACTGCGAGACCAGGGCCAGCAGTTGCTGCCGCGCTCCGGCATCGGTCTCGCCGTGGACCAGGTCGATCAGGTTGCGCTGCTTGCGCAGCGGCTCGCGCAGGTCGTGCGCCGCGATGTGCACGAAGTGCTCGAGGTCCTCGTTGGCACGCTCGAGGCGCAAGTTGCTCTGCTGCAGCGCGGCTTCGTTGCGCTGGATCTCATCCGCCATGCGACGGAACGCGCGCGCCAGTTCGCCGACCTCGTCCCCGAGCTTCATCGGCAGCTCCGGGATCTGCTCCCCGGCCTGCAGGCGCTCGGCCGCCCGGGTCAGGGTCTGCAGGGGCCGCGTCTGCCAGCGGCCGGTCAGCAGACTGAGCGCGAGCGCGCCGACGACCAGCAGCAGGGTGACCAGCGCGAGCTGCTGGAACACTTCGACGCCGCCGCGTGCGATCTCCTCGCCCGACGACTCGAAGCCGACCAGCACGAAGCGGTCGGGCGGCCCCGCGCCGAGCGGCAGCCGGCGGAAGCCGAGCACCCGACCCGAGAACAGCCCGCCGCCGTCGAGCAGTTCGACGTAGGTGTCGTCGTCGTCGTCGCCGTCGCCGTCGAGCAACCCGGCGAACTCCGGGTGGGTGTCCTGCAGCCGGTGACGGTCCCCCAGCTCGAATCCGAATCGCATGTCGGCGTCCGGGTGCCAGAGGTAGTCGCCCCGGTCGTTGGTCACGTACAGCGCCCGGCCGTCGCGGTCGAGGTCGAACAACGAGGCCAGCAGCACGCCGAAGTGCAGGTTGACGACCGCGACGCCGAGCGGGTGACCGGCGCCATCGTCGATCCGGACCGCTGCGCGCAACATCGGCCGATGCGGCTCCTCGATGATCCCGCCCTCGCGGTTGAGCGTGATCGACGACAGGTAGACCTGCTCCGGCGCCGTCGCGATCGCCTCCTGGAAGTAGGGCCGCGACGATTTGTCCTGCAGATCCTGCGCCGGTGTGCGCCACACCCTGCCGTCGAGACGGTTGACGCGCACCAGTTCGCGGCCGTCGCGGCCGAGCAGACGGATCTGCTTCTGGTAGGCCTTCGACTGCGACATGCGCTCGAACACCTGCGCCAGCTGCTCGCGTTCGGCGAGGCGCTCGTCGCCGGTCGCGGCCCCCTGCACGACCGTGCGCGACTGCGGCAGGTTGGCGATCACCCGGACGTCGTTCTGCAGCTCGACCAGCGCCGTCCCGAGTCGCTGGGTGGCGCTCTGCACCAGCTGCTCGAGCGCCGACCGCTGCTGCTCGGTGACGACGACGCGGAACCCGGTCAACAGCACCGCGCCGATCGCCAGCGCCGTGACCAGCACCGCGCCGGTGGTCAGGAATCGGATGCGATGGACGGCGTACATGGCATGGGCGGCCTTTGCGGCGCCGGCCGGCAACGGCAGCGGCCCGGCGTCGCCGTCACACCCGCATTATCCACGACCACGTTGCCCGGGACCATGCTGGTGGCGCGAAGAAGCACACCGATCCGGATCGCATCCGGTGCCCGTCCCATCACATGGTGTCCGAAGTGCGAAGCTACGGACGCACCCCCGCGACGTGCATCGGCGTCGGCCCATCGGGCCAGCAGGCCCAGGATCGCAGCCAGACCAGGATCGCAGCCAGACCAGGATCGCAGCCAGGCCAGGATCGCAGCCAGGCCAGGATCGCAGCCAGGCCTAGGAGCGACTGTCCCGCACCAGCTTCAAGAACTCCGTGCGCGTGCGCTCGTCGCGCCGGAACAGCCCGCGCAGGCACGACGTCACGGTGCTCGAGTTCTGCTTCTCGACGCCGCGCATCATCATGCACAGGTGCGAGGCCTCGATCACGACCCCCACCCCCCGCGGCTGCATCACGTCTTCGAGCGCCGCGGCAATCTGCATCGTCAGCCGTTCCTGCACCTGGAGCCGGCGGGCATAGATGTCGACGATGCGCGCGATCTTGGACAGGCCGATGATCTTGTCCGACGGAATGTAGGCGACGTGGGCCTTGCCGAAGAACGGCGCCAGGTGGTGCTCGCAGAGCGAGTAGAGCTCGATGTTCTTGACCAGCACCATCTCGTCGGTCTCGGCCTCGAACACGCCCGTGCCGATGACGTCCTTGGGGTCCTGGGAGTAGCCGATCGTGTAGGCCTCGAACGCCTTCTGCACGCGCCGCGGCGTGTCGCGCAGGCCCTCGCGATCCGGCTCCGGATCGAGCTGCCGCAGCATCGCGGCGACGTGTTGCTGGAACTCTTCGGGGGCGTTCATTCGATCGTCTCGCGCAGCAGTTCTTCGACCGTGGTCGAGCCGTCGAACACCGCCTTCAGGCCGTTCTCGCGCAGCGTCGCCATGCCGTTCTCGACGGCGGCCTCCTGCACCTGCGTGGTGCTCGCGCCATCGAGGATCAGCTCGCGGATGCGGTCGGTCACCTCGAGCACCTCGGTGATCGCCATCCGCCCGCGGTAGCCGGTGAAGTTGCAGACCTCGCAGCCCTTGCCGTAGGCGAACTTGCTGCCGACGACCTGGTCGGCGGTCAGCTTGAGCCGGCGCAAGATGTCGTCGCCCGGTTCGTAGAACGTCTTGCAGTCCTTGCAGACGCGGCGGACCAGGCGCTGGGCCAGGATGCCCTGCACCGTCGCCGTCAGCAGGAACGGCTCGATACCGATGTCGATCAGGCGGGTGATCGCGCTCGGCGAGTCGTTGGTGTGCAGCGTCGAGAACACCAGGTGGCCGGTCAGGCTCGCCTCGATGGCGGTCTGCGCGGTCTCCTGGTCACGGATCTCGCCGACCAGGATCACGTCCGGGTCCTGGCGCAGGATCGTGCGCAGCACGCCCGAGTAGGTCACCCCGATTTCCTCGTTGACCGGCACCTGCACGATGCCCTCGAGGTCGTACTCGACCGGGTCCTCGACGGTGATCACCTTGGTGTTGACGTCGTTGGCCTCGTTGAGCACCGCGTAGAGCGTGGTGGTCTTGCCGGAGCCCGTCGGGCCCGTCACCAGCACGATGCCGTGCGGCAGGTCGGCGAAGTCGCGCATCCGGTCGCGCACGCTCGCGACCAGGCCGAGGTTGTCGAGGCTCAGCGACACGTTGCTGCGGTCGAGGATCCGCATCACCGTCGACTCGCCGAACATCGTCGGCAGCGTCGACACACGCAGGTCGACCGAACGGCCGCCGACGGTCAGCTCGATGCGGCCGTCCTGCGGCAGCCGGGTCTCGGCGATGTCGAGGTCGCTCATCACCTTGATGCGCGCGATCAGCGCCTCGGCCAGGTGCGGCGGCGGCGCCTCGAGTTCGAACAGCGAACCGTCGACGCGGTAGCGGATCTTGAAGTCGTGCTCGAACGGCTCCAGGTGGATGTCGGACGCGCGGTCGCGGATCGCCTGGTAGAGGATGTAGTTGAGCAGCTTGACGACGGGAGCCGCCGCGGCCATCGCCGCCTTGTCCTCGAGGTCGATCTTGCCGCCCTGCTGCGACAGCTCACTGACCAGCTCGGCCATGCGCGCCTTGCTCTCGGCGGCGTCCTCCTGGTAGTGCTTGTCGAGGCCTTCGGTGATCTTGGCCTGGTCGGCGACCGTGCCGACGATCTCACAGCCGGTGGTGAACCCGAGGTCCTGCAGCATCGGCGCGTTGGCCGGATCGGCCATCGCGACGGTCAGCGTGGTGCCCTCGAGGCGCACCGGCAGGATCCCGAACGCGCGCGCCGTGGCCAGGTCGATCTTCGCGATCGCGTCGGGCTGCGGCGGCTCCGCGTCGAGATCGTGGAACCTCAGCCCGGCCTGTTCGGCCAGCGCCTTGGCCACGTCGATCTTCTCGACGCACTTCATGTCGACGAGGATCTCGCCGAACAGGCCGCCGCGGTCGCGCTGCAGCTGCAGCGCCTCCTGCACCATGCCCTCGTGGATCAGGCCGTTCTCCTTCAGGATCTGGCCCAGCAGTCGACGCGGTCCGGACATGAATTACTCCGCGGCTCCCCCACCCATGCGGGTGAGCAGGCCCTTGCTGTCGAAGGCGCGTTCGAGCGCGGTGTCCTGGTCGATGCGCCCTTCGCGGTAGAGATCGAGCAGGCAGTCGTCCATCAGCATCATGCCCTGGCGGCGGCTGGTCTGGATCACCGAGCCGATCTTGAACGTCTCGCACTTGCGGATGTGGTTCTCGATCGCCGGGTTGGTCAGCATCACCTCGAACGCCGCGACCCGGCCGCCGTCCGGCGTCGGGATCAGGATCTGCGAGATCACCGCGATCAGCGACTGCGCCAGCTGCGAACGGATCTGCTCCTGCTGCTCGCGCGGATACTGGTCGATGATGCGGTCGACGGTCCGCGCCGCGCCGGTCGTGTGCAGCGTGCCGAACACCAAGTGGCCGGTCTCGGCCGCGGTGATCGCCGCCGAGGTGGTCTCGAGGTCGCGCATCTCGCCGAGCAGGATCACGTCCGGGTCCTGGCGCAGCGCGCGCCGCATCGCCTCGGCGAACGTGCTGACGTCGGTGCCGACCTCGCGCTGCGTCACCTGCGACTTCTGGTGCGAGTGGTAGTACTCGATCGGGTCCTCGATCGTGATGATGTGCACGTCGCGGTTCTTGTTGATCCAGTCGATCATCGTCGACAGCGTCGTGGTCTTGCCGGAGCCGGTCGGGCCGGTGACCAGGATCAGGCCGCGGTGCAGGTCGAGCAGGTCCTGCACCCGCTCGGGCAGGCCGATCTGGTCGAACGACAGCAGCTTCTGCGGGATCTGGCGCATCACGATGCCGCGCGAGCCCTTCTGGGTCAGCACGCTGACGCGGAAGCGGCACTTGTCCTGGTGCGCGACGCCGAAGTCGGTCGAACCGACCTCGAGCAGTTCGGCCCAGTTGTGGTCCGGCGCGAGCGCCTTCGCCATGCCTTCGGTGTCCTCGGGCGTCAGCGGAGCGTCGCCGATCTCGACCAGGCCGCCGCTGACGCGCAGCACCGGGCGGCGGCCGACGGAGATGTGGAGGTCGGAGGCGCCCTTTTGGTAGGCGACGTCCATCAATGCGTGGATGTCCATGCGGCAGAAGGTCCGGGGAGGCGTGGTGCCAGTAAGGCGTGGTGCCGGTAAGGCGTGGTGCCAGTCAGGCGTAGGGCCAGTAGCGGCGTGGTACCAGGAAGGCGTATTGTACGGAGAACGGAAGCGCGCGCGTCAGACCGCGGCGACGACGCGCAGCAGCTCGGGGATCGTGGTCTCGCCGGCGAGCACCTTGCGCACGCCGTCCTGCAGCAGCGTCGACATGCCGCCCGACTGCCACGCGTACTCACGCAGCCGGACCATCGGCTCCTGGCGGAACGTCATCTCGCGCAGCGTGTTGTCCATCTGCAGCATCTCGTAAATGCCGCGGCGGCCGCGGTAGCCGCTGTTGTTGCAGTGATCGCAGCCCTCGGCGCGGTAGAAGGTCGTGTCCTGCACCTTGTCGGCGTCGATGCCGACGCTGCGCAGCTCGGTCGGGCTCGGCTCGTACGGCTGGCGGCACTCCTGGCACAGCACGCGGATCAGCCGTTGCGCCATCACCGCCTGCACCGACGCCGACACCAGGAACGGCTTGACGCCCATGTCGCATAGACGCGTGATCGCCGAGGTCGCGTCGTTGGTGTGCAGCGTCGAGAACACCAGGTGGCCGGTCAGCGCCGCCTGCACCGCGATCTCGGCGGTCTCGCGGTCGCGGATCTCACCGACCAGGATCACGTTCGGCGCCTGGCGCAGCATCGCGCGCAGGATCCGCGCGAACGACAGGCCGATGCGCGACTTGACCTGGCACTGGTTGATGCCGGCGATGTTGAACTCGACCGGGTCCTCGGCGGTGATGATCTTGACGTCGCTGCGGTTGAGCTCCTGCAGCGCCGCGTACAGCGTCGTGGTCTTGCCCGAGCCGGTCGGGCCGGTCACCAGCACGATGCCGTTGGGGCGCGAGATCACGTCCTTGAAGCGCTCGCGATCCTGCCCCTGGAAGCCGAGCTTCTCGAGACTCATCAGGCCGCGCTCCTTGTCGAGCAGGCGCATCACGATGGTCTCGCCGTGGCTCGCCGGCAGCACCGACGTGCGGATGTCGATGTCGCGCGACTGGCCGTCCTGGTCCTTGGCGCGGAAGCTGATGCGGCCGTCCTGCGGCTTGCGCTTCTCGGCGATGTCGAGGCCGGCCATGATCTTCAGGCGCGACGTCAGCGGCGCCAGCAGCGCCATCTCGAGCGACGCGATCTCCTTGAGCACGCCGTCGACGCGGTAGCGGATCCGCACCCGCTGCTGGAACGGCTCGACGTGGATGTCGGACGCGCGCTGGATCAGCGCCTCGTTGATGGTCTTGGTGACCAGCCGGATGATCGGCGCATCGTCGCCCTCCTCGTCGGCCGCCTTGCCGCCACCGCGACTGCCGCCCGACGACGCCGCCGCGCCGGACTTGCCGGTCGCCTTGCGGATCGCCTCCTTCAGTGCCTTGGGCGGCATCAGCGCGCACTGCACCGTGCAGCCGGCCAGGAACGACAGGTTGTCGGCGACGAACGTCTTGAACGGGTCGTCGATCGCCACCCACAGTTCGCCGTCCTTGACCAGGACCGGCAGCGCCTCGTTCTGCTCGATCTGGTCGGGAGCGACCTTCTCGAGCGCCTGCGGCGACGGCTGGACCTTCGCCGGATCGACGAACTTCATGCCGTGCGACTTGGCCAGCGCACGCCAGACGGTCGCCTCGTCGGCGAGGTTGAGGGCGACGATGGTGCGCTCGAGCGGCGTGCCGCGGCTTTGGGCCGCAGCTTCGGCCTTCTGCAGACGAGCGTCGTCCAGAACATTGGCCTCCAGGAGGAGGCGCCGGAAGGTCTCGGAACTCAACGGCGGGCGGGAAGCGGGAGAGGGGCGCGTCAGTTATGAGGGATCGGAGCCGTCCAGGGAAGGCCCGACCCCGGGAACGCGCCGCCCGCCTAGGTCCCCACTGGCACCGGGTGCTTCGCGTACTTGCGGTCGATGTGGCAGATGTGGGCCGCCAGCCAGTGCACCAGGAAGTCGAAGAAGCGCGGATCGACCTCGCCGTTGCCGGCCTGGAAGATCTGGTGGTGCGCCGCGACCTTGCGCAGCATGTCCTTGTGGATGCGGCGATGCCTGCTGAGATCCGGGTAGCCGATCTTCTCCATGTGCCGCTCCTCGTCGTCGAAGTGGCGCTGCGTCAGGTCGGCCAGATGCGTGATCGCGCGATCGATCGCCGCCTTGTCGGCGCCGGCCGTCGCCAACTCGTGCACGTGGTTCATCGCGTCGACGAGCTCCCGGTGCTCGCGATCCATGGCCGCGACCCCCAGCGAGAACTGCTCCTTCCACTCCAGCAAACTCATGGCGTCTCCGTCGTGCCCGCCCCGGGCTCCTGCAACTTCGGCGTCGCAAGCCGCGCGCTGGATACGCAACTCGGCCTTCGCAGCGGCCCCCAGGGGATGCTGCCGAGGGCAACCACCCGGTTCTGGCGGCTATCCCTGTCATACCTGGGAGTTCTCCTTACGCTGGTCGGCGATGACAGCTCCGATTGCCGACGGTCACGTCGTGACCCTTCACTACCGCCTCACGCTCGACGACGGCACCATCGCCGACGAATCGTTCGGTGGCGAGCCGCTGGTCTACCTGCACGGCCACCGCAACATCGTGCCCGGCCTCGAGTCGCAGCTCGCCGGCAAGAACGCCGGCGACAAGTGTGACGTTAAGGTCCCGGCCGCCGAGGGCTATGGTGAGTACGACCCGACGCTCGACCAGACGGTGCCGCGCAGCGCGTTCCCGGAGAACGCCCAGCTCGACGTCGGCATCGCGTTCCAGGCGCAGACGCAGCAGGGCCAGCCGATCACGCTGTGGATCCGCGCGATCAACGGCGACGACATCACCGTCTCCCCCAACCACCCGATGGCCGGCCAGAACCTCAACTTCGCCGTCGAGATCCTCGAGGTCCGCGACGCGACCCCGCAGGAGAAGGAGCACGGCCACGCCCACGGCCCCGAAGGCCACGACCACTAACACCGCATACCGAACCCGGTTCATCCTGCGCCACCAAACACCGCATACCGAACCGGGTTCATCCTGCGCCATCTGGCCGCCGCGCAGCCCCGCCACGCAGGCCCGCCACGCAGGCCCGCGCCACGCACCCCGCGCGACTCCATCCCCGGCGACTCAACCCCACTGGTGGCTTCGCCGATAGCCGTCGCGCGACCGCAGGCGCTCGACGTAGGCTGTGACCTTCGGGCTCGGCGACGCCAGCCAGCCGAACCGCATCGCGAAGTCCAGCGTGCCGCCGTAGACGACGTCGGCAGCCGTGAACGCGCCGCCAAGGACCCAGTCCCGAGCCGGCGTCATCGCCTCGACCGTGGCCAGGCAGCGATCGCGATCCCCCCAGCCGACCGAACGGGGCGAACACTCGAGCCCGTCGAACTGCTCGAACGTGAACATCGGTTCGAGCGTCGTGCCGGGAAAGAACAGGTAGCGGTAGTAGCGGCCGCGCTCGGCCGAACCGAACGCCGGCGCGAGCCCGCGGTCCGGGAAGCGGTCCGCGAGGTAGGCGCAGATCGCCGCCGTCTCAGTGATGACGACGTCGCCGTCGACCAGCGCCGGCACCTTGCCCATCGGGTTGATGGCGCGAAACTCTGGCGTGTCGTTGCCGCCGTTGTGGAAGTCGACCAGCACCTGTTCGTGCGGCGCGTCGAGCTCGGTCAGCATCCAGTGGCTCGTGATCGCACGGCTCATCGGATGGAAGAAGTGTTTCATGCGGTCCTCCTCGGGGGTTCGGCGAACGTTCTACCCCCCGCCTGCTGACAGCGTGCTGTCAGCAGGATCCCCGAACCGCCGCGACCGCTACTCCTTGCCCGGCAGCTTGCCGGCGAACTTTGCCGGGTCCTTCTCGAACTTCGCCTTGCACTTGCCGCAGCAGAACGCCACCCGCTTGCCCTCGTGCACCACGAAGAACTTCGCGTCGACCGCGGCCCCGCTGACCGGGCACTTGTCGTTGATCGGCGCATCGGCCTTGGCCTGCTCCTTCGCCAAGCCCGGCAGCTTGCCGGCGAACTTCGCCGGGTCCTTCTCGAACTTCGCCTTGCACTTGCCGCAGCAGAACGCCACCCGCTTGCCCTCGTGCAGCACGAAGAACTTCGGGTCGATGTCGGTGCCGCTGACCGGACACTTGTCGTTGATCGGCTGGTTGCGCCGCTCGCGCTCGGCGATCTCCTGCTTCGCCGCAGCCAGCCGCGCCTCGACGTAGTCGCCGAGGTCGACCTGCACGCTGGCGAGCGCCTCGCCGTGCTTGGCCAGACCGTCCTTGGTGACCTTGCTCTGCCACAGGTAGAGCTGCTTCAGCTTCGGCATCGCCGCGATCGCGCCGAGGCCGACGTCGCCGACCCGCGTGGCGTAGGCGTTGAGGTATTCGAGATGCTCGAAGCCCTTCAGCGCCGCGATGCCCTGGTCACCGATGCCGGTGCCCGACACGTTCAGGCGACGCAGTTGGTCGAGCTTCGCCAGGTGCGTCCCCGCGCCGTCCCCGATCGCCGTGCGGCCGACGTTGAGCCAGACCAGCACCGGCGCGAGCACTTCCAGCTGGGCCAGGGTCTGGTCGGTGACCTTGTCGCGCAGCAGCGACAGGTTGGCCTCGACCGCTTCGGTGTCGGCGGCGATGCGCTGCACCACGACGCCCTGTTCGCGCAGCTTGACGATCGCCACCCCGATCGCCTCGCGCTGCTCGTCGGAGATCTCCGGCAGCTCGAACGTGATCTTCGGCAACACCTGCGCGGCCAGCTCCGCCGCGATGAACTCGTCGCCGGCCTTCGGCCACTCCGCGCCCTCGGCGACCCAGCGCCGGAACAGCGCCTGCTGCTCCTTGCTGAGCGGCTCGCCCTTGGCGGGCATGATCTCGTCGTCGTCGAGCCCGAGACCGAGCCGGCGCACCAGCTCGCTGTCGTCCGGATCCTTCGGGAACACCGTCCAGAAGTCCTCGTCGCCCTCGGCGAACACGAACTCCCTGGCGTCGAGCCGGAGGTCGCCCTCCTGCTCCTTCGGGCCGTGGCACTCGATGCAGCGCTGCACCAGGATCGGCGCGATCTGCTTGGTGAAGTCGACCTTGTCCTGGGCGAACAGTGGCAGCGGCATGGCCACCAGCAGCAACGAGGCGAGGAATCGCATGGCGGAATCATCGCGTCTGCCGGCCCGGGCGCAACCCACCGGACCGGATCCGCCCCTTGCGGCTCAGCGGCGACGGCCGCGCACGTCGTGGCCCGCCGCCGCCAGCGTGTCCTCGAGATGGTTGAGCACCGAGCGGACCCAGTCGCGCTTGTCGGCGTACGAGCCGGCGAAGAACGACCGCTTGAAGCCGTAGATCAGCACGTCCTTGAGGGCTCGCGGCTCGAGCTTGAACGCCTCGACCGCCTTGCAGACCTCGTCGGTCATCGTGGTGCGCGACACCAGCCGGTTGTCGGTGCACAGCGTCACGCTGCAACGCGCGGCACGCATCTTCTTGAACGGGTGCCGCGACAGGTTGTCGCGCAGTTCCGGGATCGTCTGCTGGTTGCTGGTCAGGCAGACCTCGAGCGTGATCCGGCGGTCGGCCACGTAGCGGACCAGCTCGTCGATGAAGCGCCGCTTGTCGGCGATCGTGCGGTCGCGGATGTGCCGCTGGCTGAACAGCCAGGTGCCGTGGCCGATGCGGTCGGCGTGGCAGTCGGTGATCGCCTGGAAGATCGACTCCGGCCCGTAGTCCTCGCCGGCGTGCACGGTCTTGCCGAGGAAGTGCTCGTGCGCCAGCTGGTAGGCCGCCTGGTGGTCCTTGGCGGGGAAGCCGCGCTCCTGGCCGGCGAGGTCGAAGCCCACCACCGGCAGCCCCTCCTCCTCGCGCACCGCGACCGCGGCGCGGGCCAGCTCCAGCGACGCCAGCGCGTAGATCTCGCTGGCGGGAGCGGTCGGCAGCGCCTCGAAGTAGGCGCGGTAGTGCTCGCTGAACACCGGCAGGAAGAAGCGCAGCGCACAGACGATCACCCCGACCTCGAAGCGCGGCAGCTCGCCGCGCCGCACCGCCGGGTCCTTGTTGATCTGCTTCTTGGCGCGCTCGACGCCGCGGCAGACGGCACGCAGCACGTCCTTGACCTGGAAGTCCCCGCGCACGTGCAGCTGCGGCGCAAACCGGATCTCGGCGTAGAAGACGTTCTCCTCGCGGCAGTCGATGCACAGCTCGTAGGCGGCGCGCTCGAGCGACTCGGCGTCCTGCAGGCACGCGACGGTGAACTCGAATCCCTTCAGGTATTCGGGCAGGTTGCGGTAGGCGCGCTTGAACACCAGCTCGAGCAGGCCGTCGCGCGTGCGCGAAGGCAACTTGACCTTGTGCTGCTTCGCGAGCTCGAGCAGCGTGTCGAGGCGCAGGCTGCCGTCGAGGTGCAGGTGCAGATCCGACTTGGGCAGCGCGGCGATCAGCTCCTTCTCAATCTGCGGCTTCGGCATGCGGCGATCATGCGCCGCGACACAGACTGCGACAAGGGAACGCCGCGGCGCTACGCTCGCCGCGTGCCCGGCTGGCAACTCTTCACCGACGACCCCGACGAACGCCAGACGTTCGCCGACCTGCAGACGACGCTGGCGCACCGGTCCGAACCGGCTGGCCCGCCCAACCGCCTGCGCCACGTCGTGCGCATCGACGCGCTCGGCCGCCGCTACTTCCTGAAGTGCTTCCAGCGCACGCAGTGGAAGAACCGGCTGCACTTCGCGACGACGACGCCGCGCGCCGCCGACGACGCCGACCGGGAGCGGCGGGTCACGCAAGCGCTGCGCACGGCCGGCCACGGCGCGCCGCGGCCGATCGCCTACGGTCGCGACGGCGCCGCCGCCTACTACCTGTGCTCCGAACTCGACGGCTCGTCGCTGGCCGAACGCATCGCCGCCGGCACCGTCGACGACGGGCTGCGAGACCGCATTGCGCGCCACTGCGGCCGCCTGCTGGCGGAGGGCTTCCGGCTGCCGGACCTGAGCGCGGACCACGTGTTCGCGACCGACGACGGCGCCCTGTCGGTGCTCGATCTGCACAACGCTGGCACGGCTCGCGGTGGCACTGCTCGCGGCGGGACGGCTCGCAGCGCCAGCGGCCCACCGCCGCGCAAGCTGCTGACCAGGGTGCTGCGGCGCTTCGCGCGATCGGTGCGCGAGCTGCCGGTGGCCCGCGCCGCGGCGATGCGGTTCGCCACCCGGCTGCTGCGCGCGAGCGGGGTGACGCTCGCGACCCGTCGTGCGCTGCTGACCGCGGCGCAGCCGTTCGGCACCGCCGCCCGCTACGAACGCGGCGAGCGCAGCCGCCACTACGCCGAGCGCAACCCGAGGCGCACCGCCCAGGAGCGCGCCCTGCTCGAGCGCGTCTGGCCGGGCCGCCCGGGCGAACGCGTGCTCGACCTGCCGTGCGGCGCCGGCCGCCTGCTGCCGTTCCTGCGCGAGCGTGGCCACATGGTCGCCCAGGCCGACGGCGCGATGGCGATGCTGCGGCAGGCGGACGAACGCGAGCAACGCGGCGAACTGCTGGTGCAGGCCGACGCGCTGCAGATGCCGTTCGGCGACGGCGCCGTCGACGGCGTGGTGATGTTCCGCTTCCTGCACCATCTGCCGCCCGAAGCCGCGCGCGCGGCGATCGCCGAGGCCTGCCGGGTCGCCGGACGCTTCGTCGTGCTCAGCTTCTTCCACCCGATCAGCGTGCACCACCTGCAGCGGCGCGCGCGGCAGGTGCTCGGCACGCCGGCGACCCGCTTCGCGATGCCGCTGTCGGCCGTGCGCCGCGCCGCCGAACGGCACGGCTTCCGCCTGCACGCGTCGACCGCGCAGCTGCCGTTCGCGCGCGACCTCTGGCTCGCCGCGTTCGTGCGCGGTGCTGGCGCGACGTCGACCTGACGGATACCAACGATGGCCGTGCCCGTTCCCCATGTCGCGATCGCCGTGCTGTGCGGCACCACCGGCGGCCCCGCCACCTACGGCCTGCGGCTGGTTGCGGCGCTGCGCGAACTCGGCGAGGTGCGGCTGTCGGTGCTGACCGACCGGCCGGCACCGTTCGACCTGCCGGGGGTCGACGCGATCGACCTGCCGATGAAGGGCGGCCTCGACCGCCTGCGCTGGCAGCACCTTGCGGTGCCGCGCGCGCTGCGCAAGCTCGCACCCGACGTCTACCACGACACCAAGAACGCGCTGCCGCGCCGGCTGCCGTGTCCGGCCGTGGTCACGGTGCACGACCTCGCCTACCACACCGTGCCCGAGAGCTTCGGCTTCGCCTCGCGCTGGTTCCTCAAGGCGGCGACACGCGACGCCGTGCGCCGTGCCCGGGTCGTCGTGGTGCCGTCGCGGGCGACCGCCGCCGACCTGCAGCGGATCCACCCCGACCGCGGCGACCGGGTGCACGTCGTCCCGCACGGCATCGACCCGGCGCTCGCGGTCGCGCCCGAGCAGCTCGCCGACGCGCGCCGCCGCCTGTCGCTACCCGACCCCTACGTGCTGCACGTCGGCACCATCCAGGCCCGCAAGAACGTCGACCTGGTCGTGCGCGGCGTGCGCGAACTGCGCCGCCGCGGCCTGCCGCATCGCGCGCTGGTCGTCGGCCGCCGCGGCTGGCTCGCCGAACGCGCGTTCGCCGAGATCGAACGCGACGACGCGGCCCGCTGGATCGAGCACGTCTCGCAGCAGGACCTGCACGCGTGCTACGCGGGCGCCGCCGCGTTCGCGTCGCCGTCGGCCTATGAGGGCTTCGGCTTCGCCGTCGCCGACGCGCTGGCGCACGGCGTGCCGACCTGCATCGCGGACATCAGCTCGTTGCCGGAGCTGTGCGGCGACGCGGCCGTGCGGCTGCCTGAGCTGTCCGGGGTCGCGATCGCCGACGCGCTCGAGCCGGTGCTGCGCTCGCACGAGCGCGGCCAGCAGCTGGCGATGGCCGGCCGGCGGCGCGCCGCCGAGTTCTCGTGGCAGGCCGCTGCCGAGGGCCACCTGCGCGCCTACCGCGCCGCGCTCGCCTAGCAGGCAAAGCCCCAGCCGCACGCGTAGACGCCGCTTCCGCGATCACGATTGGCAGCGCGTCCACTACCTGGACGCGCTCCTAGCCGGTCCGCCGCCCGGCTACTTCTTCGGCTTGCGCAGGATGTCGAGCAGTTCGCGGTCGAGGTCGCCGTCGCTGGCCTTGCCGTCGTCGGCAGCCGCCCCACCGTCGCCGAGCACCTTGTCGAGCGCCGACAGCGTGCTGCCGCCGGCCTGCTCCTCCTCACCGCCGAACACGCGATCGATCGCGCTCTGCCGCTGGCCCTCGTCGTCGTTGGCGTCGAGCGCCGCGAACGCCTCCTGCATCGACTCCTGCACGCTGTCGTCGCCGCCGCCGAAGTCGAGTCCCTGCAGCGCGTCGATGTCGCCGCTCGACGACAGGATGCCTTCCTTGCTGAGCCGGATCAGCATCGCGTAGACCTCGTGCAGCGGCAGGCCGAGCGTCGTCACCAGAGACCGCGGCGTGGTGTCGCCGTTGATCTGTGACAGCAGTTTGATCTCCAGCACGCCGAGCGCGAGGTCGCCCATCCGCGCGAACATGTCGGCCTTCGGCTCGAGCGGCGCATCCGGGTCGGGGAAGATCGTCAGCATCTGCTTCCAGTCGTCGACCAGCTTGCTGCCCTCGAGCAGCAGCGAGGTGACGCCCAGACGCAGGTCGTGTTCGGTCGCGAACTCAGGCAGCTCGTCGAGCTTCTTGTAGTAGAAGGCGTACGGCTCCGACTCGCGCATGAAGTCGAACAGCACCTCCTTGCCGAACATGCGCAGCACCTCGCGCAGTTCGTCGACCCCGAACACGCCCTTGTCGACCAGCGTCAGGATGCACGGCACGCCCTCCTTGGCGCGACGGCTCTCCGCCTCGGTGATCGCCGTGTCGGGGATCTCGCGGTGCTTCATCGCGTCGCCGCCCGGCAGCACCCGTCGGATCAGGTGGTGCGGGTCAAGGAAGAAGATGCGCCCATCGGCGATGTAGATGTCGAGCCGGTTGTCGCCCTTCTCCAGGCTGAGGCAGCCCAGGTGCTTGCCGGCGGCGAGCATCTGCATCACCTCCTCGACGGAGATGAAGTCGGTGCGACCGGCGAAGTTGAAGTCCTTGCCGCCGGAGTTCGAACGGATCAGCGACTGGTCGAACGCCTTGGCGAACTCCGACAGCGTCGTCACCGAGAACAGCAGCCCCATCACCCACTCGGCGGCGCGCAGCGCCGTCACGTCGTCCTCGCTGCGCAAGAACAGGTGCATGCCGCGGCGCATGCGCGTGAACAGCATCTCGCCGAGGAAATCGCGCGTGTCGGTCTTGGTGCCCTCCATGCGCAGCTTGCGCTCGACCAGTTCCTGCACCCGCGCCAGCAGGTGCACGAACTCCGACTCGTACTGCTCGTCGTCCTTCTCGACCAGCGCCGTTACGAACGCGCCGATCTTCGCCTGCAAGTCGGCGGAGAGCTCGGCCGACGCGTTCGCTTCGGTTGGGTTCTGGGAGTCTGGCACGGCACTCTCATCTCGTCGTTTCGCGGCGGGTTTCTTGACGCCCTTTGGCCCCTTAGGGGTTTCCCCGACCCGATCGCCCCCTGGCGGCGCGGCCGCTCCCGACCTACAACTCCCATCGGACTGGAGCGTCGCCGCCCCCTCGGACGATGATCGGTCGTGACCGGAGCCCTTCGAAACGTGACCCCGACTTCCCTCGACGAACACCAGAAGGCGGCCCGCGAGCTGCTGCACTCGCTGCAGCTCGAGGAGGTCGAGCAGCCGCGACCGTTCGAGTCGGGCCACCGCTCGAGCCTGCCGCTGCTCGGCCGCAACGGCGCCGGCCGCACGTTCCTGCTCAAGTACTACCTGCCGGTCGACCCCGACACGATCCTGCCCGCGCTGGTCCGCGCCGACGACTACGCGCGCCGCGAGACCGGCTTCTACCGGCTGCTCGACAGCGTCGACGCCGAACGTCGCGAGTTCCCGGCACCGCGCACGATCGCGATGGGACCGGGCGAACCGGCGCCGTGGCTGCTGCTCGAGTGGCTGCCGTCGGCCGTCGGCCCGGCCGAGGAGGTCATCGGCCAGGAGCACGTGCTCGAACTGCTGCAGAAGGTCTCGGCGCTGCCGACCGAGCGCCTGATGGGCCGCCGCGGCTTCCCGCTCGAGCACTGGGATCCGATCGGCTACCTCGACCGCATCCGCCACATGTACGACGCCGTGCTGTTCGTGCTCGGCGAGGACCGCTGGCGGCAGCTGCAGCGCTTCTTCGGCGAAGCCGTGCGCTGGACCGACGGTCGGCCGCACGTGATGGTGCACGGCGACTTCCAGGAGAACAACATCGTCGTGACCGACGAGGACCGCGCGTTCCTGGTCGACTTCGAGTGCGTCGGCATCGGCAACCGCGACCACGACTTCGCGTGGTATTGGCTGCACAGCGAGCGCCACCCCGAGTGGAAGCGCAACCTGCTGCTGCGCTGGCTCGGTGGCGCCGTCGGCGGCGATCGCATCCGCGCCGAATGGGGCATCCGCAGCGCGATCGCCTACCTCGCGATCCGGCGGCTGCGTTGGGGCTACCTGACCCACGGCGACGAGGATCCGCGCGCCAGCGCCAACCTGGCCCTGCTGGACGCGGCGCTCGAAGGCGGCGGGTCGCTGTTCCCGGCCTGGCTACGCCCAGCGATCCGGCGGCTGCCCCGCCACATTCCACGGAAATTCCAGCGCCTATGCGCGGCGGCAGCAGGTGCCACGAATCGTAGGCACCAGGGGTTGAGGAACCGCCGACCGAAATCCGTAACCACCTCCCAACAAGCGTCTTACGTCTTTCCTGGCCAGACGGGAGCGGGTTGGCACGCCAGTTGTCATGCCTCCGTCATGACCGCCCGCATCCCGCAAGAGACGTTCACGGACGAGGACCTCGTCCAGCAGCTCCAGGCAGGTGAGACCGAGCTCGCGATGACCGAGCTCGAGCGGCGCTACGGCAAGCGCATCCACCACTTCGTGCAGGGCATGGTGCGCGACCCGCACCTGGCGAGCGACGTCACGCAGGAGGTCTTCGAGAAGGTCCTGCTGAAGAACGACCTCTACCGGCCGGGCACCAACTTCCGCGCGTGGCTGTTCGAGGTCGCCCGCAACCAGGCGCTGACGATGCTGCGCAGCCGCAACCGCCTGCCACGCCCGGTCAGCACCCTGCAGACCGCCAGCGGCGAAGAGGGCGACTTCCTCGACAACGTGCCGGCCCGCAGCGAGAGCCAGGACCTGGTCGAGGAGGAGTTCATGACCGCGTTCCAGCAGGCGGTCGACGACCTGCCCGAGCACTACCGGATCGTGTTCGACCTGTGCGTACGCAAGGGCCGCGCCTACCAGGACGCCGGCAAGGAGCTCGGCCTGCCGACCGGCACGGTCGCGATCCGGATCATGCGCGCGCGCAAGAAGCTGTTCACCGCGCTGCAGCACCACCTCGGCCGCCTGCGCCGTCCGCCGGCCTGCTTCCAGTAGCGGCGACCGCGGCTACACTGCGATGCCGAGCTCCCCGAACGCCTCGTCGGCGAGCCGTTCCCAGCCCTGGTTGGCGGCCGGGGACGCCGGGCTCGGATGCGGAATGCGGCCGACGCGGAACCGCCCCTGCTCGACCTCGCCGGCGAACACCTTGCGGATGCGCGTCTCGGCGAATGCGCCGACGCCGACCACCCACTCGGGCTCGAGCGCCGCGACGACCTGCTTCAGCACGCGGTCGCAGACCTCGAACAGCGGCCGGGTCTCGACCTTCTTGAGCTTGTCGGGCGTCAGGTTGGCGCCGGTCTCGCCGAGGAACGCCAGCGGGCAGTAGTTGTAGACGAAGAACCTGCGGAAGAACCGCTGCGGCGTGACGAAGCGCTGCGCCGCCCAGCCCCACAGCCGGCGACCCGACACTTCGCTGCGCGTCGACTGCAGGCCGAGGATCGGCCGCTTCTCGTGTTCGACCCGCGGACGTTCGACCTCGCCGCGCAGCCCCATCCACGAGCGCACCGCCTCGACCTCCCCGAACGGCACGCCGGTCTGCACCATCCCGAACGGGCCCGGGTTCATGCCGAGCAGCACGACCTGCTTGCGGCCGCGCCCGAACCGTTCGAGATACTGCCGGTGCAGCTGCCAGGCGTAGACCAGCGGGTTGTAGACGCACGCCACCGGCCCCGTGAACGTCAGCCGGTCCAGCTCCGGATTGGCGCGCGAGACGATGCGACTGAGGCTCATGCACCCACCATATCGGCGAGGCATGCGCGCCCGCAAATCCGCAGCGGCTACCGGTCGCGGAAGCCGAGCGCGACCAGCAGGCACGGACCACCAGCGAGCACCTCGAGGCCGTGTTCGCGGGCGTGGTCGACGGCGTCGGGGTCCTCGGCACCCGGCTGGAACCAGAGCTGGCGCACGCCGCTCGCGATGGCGTCGTCGACGATCGAGCGGGCCAGCGCCGGCGGGGTGACGACGCTGACCGCGCGCGGCTCGCCCGGCACCTCGCGCAACGACGGGTAGCAGGGCTGCCCCTCGACCTCGTCGGCGCGCGGATGCACGCCGACGACCGGCAGGCCGTGCTGCGCGTAGCAGCGCAGCACCTTGTTGCCGAACTTGGCGCGGTCGCCGCTGGCGCCGACGACGGCGAACCTGCCGACGGCCAGGAAGCGATCGATCTGGTCCTGCATCGCCGCCACCTCGACTACCAGCCCTGCTGGCGGCCGAGGGTCTTCGGGCGCTCGTCGGCGTTGGCGACGTGCCAGCCGGTCCAGAACGCCAGCCGCGCGATGCGCTGCATCTTGTCGGCGTCGAGCTTGTCGGCGTGGTCGGTGACCTGGTGGTAGTCCTCGTGCTCGCCGTTGCAGAAGAACACCACCGGGATGCCCTTCTTGGCGAAGTTGTAGTGGTCGCTGCGGCGGTAGTACTTGTCGCCGCTCGAGAACGTCACGTCCATCGTCTTGGCGAACGCCGCCGAGTCGCGCACGATCGTCGAGAACTTGCCGTGCTTGTAGCTCGGCGTGACCGTGACCTCCATCGCGCCCGACTCCGGACCGCTGCGGCCGATCATGTCGGTGTTGATGTTGGCGACCAGCTGGTCGAGCGGCCAGGTCGGGTTGTCGCTGTAGAACTGCGAGCCCCACAGGCCGAGCTCCTCGCCCGACACCGACAGGAACACGATGCTGCGGCGCGGCCGCTGCTCGGCCTTGGCATACGCGGTCGCGATCGCCAGCAGACCGGCCGAGCCCGACGCGTTGTCGTCGGCGCCGTTGAAGACGTCGCCGTCCATGCGCTTGCCGACGTGGTCCATGTGCGCCGAGTAGACGATCGCCTCGTCGCGCAGCGCCGGGTCGCTGCCGCGCAGCACCGCGCAGACGTTGCTGGCCCGCGCCTCGCCGTCGTGCTTGACCTGCAGCGTGAGCTTGCAGGCGACCTCGTCCTTGCCCTCCGGCCGCTCGTCGCCGCCCTCGACGAACGCCCCGAACGCCTCGAAGTCGACGTCGAGTTCGGCGAGCACCGCCTTGCTGGCGCCCGGCGACAGCACCAGCGTCGGCACGCCGCCGCTGCGGGCCAGCCGCCCCATCATCGCCATGCCGTTGTCGGCGCCGGGGAAGTTGGGCGTGACCATCGCCTTGCCCGGCGACAGCGCGACGTAGTTGAGCACGTCGCACAGCCCGACCTTGTCCTCGTACTGCACGAACACGACCGCGTCGGCGCCGGCCTTCGCGAGGTTGCGCGCGGTCGCGCCGATCTTCTGCAGCAGGCCGAACGACATGCCGAACTTCTGCTCGACACCGAGGCCCGCCGGCACGTTGCCGCGCGGCGGCTTGATCGCGACGACCGCGACCTTGCCGCCGAGGTCGGCGTTCTCGGGCACGTCGCGCGAGGCGCCGCGGGTGCGACCGAAGCCGAGCCACGCGGCCTTGCCCTCGAGCGCGACCTTCGTCTCACTGGCGCCGAGGATCGCGTAGCCCTCGGCGAGGTTGGTGGCGCCGACCTGCACCGAGGAATCGTCGGTCACGAACGTGCGCTCGATGCCGTAGTGCTGGAACCACGAGCGTTCGCCGTCCGAAGCTCCGTCGGGGTCGACCAGATCGCCCATCGGCGTCAGCCCGAGCTTCTCGAAGTGCTGCGCGATGTACTTGGCGGCCGCGTGCTGGCCCGGCGAGCCGGTCAGGCGCCCTTCGAGCTCGTCGGACGCCAGGAACGTCGCATGCGCGAGCAGCTGGCGGGCCTGGATCTGCTCGATCGCCGCTGGCGGCCGGGTCTGGGTCGCGGGCGCGGCAGAGTCCTGCGCCACCAGCCCGGTCCCGACGAGGAACGTCGACGTCAGCAGTGCAGAGGAGAGGAGAACGGTCGGCTTCCACGAAGCGGTCGGCAGTCGGAGCATGCGGAGGAGTCTGGTTGGTATCGGGGCGGTCGCCGGTCAGAATGCGACGACAAACGAGCGGAGTGGCCGGAGCCTCCCGGCAACTGTCGCCCGTCCTCGCCCGGAACCCGGAATCATGCCGAGACCCCCACTCGATCGCCGCTCGTTCCTGCTCGCGGCCGGGGCCGCGCCGCTGGCCGCCCCGCTGGTAGCTCCGCTGGTAGCTCCGTCGGCCCCGCACCCGGGCGATCCCGAGGACATGGCGGCGTTCGGCCGCCTCGTCGGGCTGACGTTCGACGACGACGAGACCGCCCAGGCCGACGACCAGCTCGATCGCTACCGCCGCGACTACGCGGCGCTGCGACGCAGCGAGATCTCGTTCGAGATGTCGCCGAGCACCGCGTTCGACCCGTTCCCGCCCGGCGTCGCGGCCGGCATCCCGACCGGTCGCACCCCGATCGAGATCCCGACCGACGTGGCGATGCCGGCGAGCGACGCCGACCTCGCGTTCGCCACCGTGCTCGAGCTGGCCAGCCTGCTGCGCCAGGGCAAGGTCACGTCGCGGCGCCTGACCGAACTGGCGCTGGCGCGGCTGCGGCGGTTCGACCCGGACCTCGTCTGCGTCGTCAACCTGCTCGAGCAACAGGCGCTCGCCGACGCCGACCGTCGCGACCGGGAACTGGCCGAAGGCGTCGACCGCGGCCCCTTGCACGGCATCCCGTACGGCGCCAAGGACCTGTTCGCGTGGCCGGGCGCGCCGACCACGTTCGGCGCCGCGCCCTTCGAGCAGCAGCAGTGGAACGTGCAGGCCACCCCGCTGCGACGCCTGCACGAGGCCGGCGCCGTGCTGTGCGCCAAGCTGTCGCTGGGTGCGCTGGCGATGGGCGACCTGTGGCACAAGGGCCGCACCCGCAACCCGTACAACCCCGAACAGGGCAGCTCCGGCTCGTCCGCCGGCAGCGCCAGCGCCGTCGCCGCGGGCCTGCTGCCGTTCGCGCTCGGCACCGAGACGCTCGGCTCGATCGTGTCGCCGTGCCGACGCTGCGGCGTCGGCGGCCTGCGTCCGACGTTCGGCGCGGTCAGCCGCTTCGGCGCGATGCCGCTGTCGTGGACGATGGACAAGGTCGGCCCGATCGCGCGCAGCGCGACCTGCGCCGGCATCGTGTTCGACGCCATCCGCGGCGCCGACGACAAGGACCCGGCTGCCCGCGACACCGCCTTCGACTGGCGACGCGGCCAGAGCTCCGCCGGCCAGAGCCCCGACGGCCAGAGCCTCGCCGGCCTGCGTGTCGGCGTGCTGCAGGTGCGCGGCTGGCCCCGCAGCGACGACGACCGCGCGTTCCTGCAGTGGCTCGAGGATCGCACCGGCGCCCCGCAGCAGATCACCCTGCCCGATGCCCCCTACGGAGCGATGCTGCTGATGCTGCACGCCGAGGCGGCCGCCGCGTTCGACGAACTGACCCGCAGCGGCGACGACGACCAGCTGCCCGGCCAGCGCGCCAACGACTGGCCGAACTCGTTCCGCAGCTCGCGCACGATCCCGGCCGTCGAGTACCTGCAGGCCAGCCGGCTGCGCCTGAAGCTGATGCAGGACCTGCACGCAGCGCTGCGCGGCATCGACGTGCTGGTATCGCCGACGCACGGCGGCCCGACGCTGACCGCCACCAACCTCAGCGGCCACCCGACGCTGGTACTGCCGATCGGCCGCAGCAGCCGCGACCGCGACGGCGGCCGCCCGAACCTGATCGCCCTGACCGGCCAGCTCGACGGTGAGGGCCCGCTGCTGCAGGTCGCCGAGGCCTGGCAGCGCGACACCGACTGGCACCTGACCCGACCCGAGTTGAGCAACCGATGATCCTTCGTCCGTCCTCCTACCTTGGCGCGGCCCTCGCCGCCGTCTGCCTGCTGCTGTTCGTACGCTGCGCGACGCAGCCCGACCCGACCCCCGCGCGGCCCGAACTGGTCGAGGCCGAAGCCTCGTCCGACGACCACATCGTCGTCGCCGGCCACCGCGTCGGCATCGGCACGCGCGTCGTCACCTGGCTCGAACCGGGCGGCTACAGCGCCTACCGCGAAGGCAAGCACTTCGACCACAGCGAGGGCCTCGACGGCAAGAAGCGCTACGGCACGCGCCCCGGTGACCCGCAGACGCTGGCCGAGGTGCAGGACACGGTGCACCAGTTCGTCGTGCACTACGACGTCTGCGGCACGTCGCGGCAGTGCTTCAAGATCCTGCAGGATCACCGCAACCTGTCGGTGCACTTCATGCTCGACGTCGACGGCACGATCTACCAGACGCTCGACGTCAAGGAGCGCGCCTGGCACGCGACGATCTCCAACGACCGCGCGGTCGGCATCGAGATCGCCCACCCCGGCGCCTGGCTGAGCCCGCTCAACGCCGACATGCGCCGCTGGTACGCGCAGGACGATCGCGGCTGGTTCATGAAGTTCCCCAAGTGGATGAAGGAGACCGGCGTGCGCACCACGGACTTCGTGCCGCGGCCGGACCGGCCCGAGTTCGTCAGCGGCGTCGTGCAGGGCAACGAGTACCACCAGTTCGACTTCACCCCGCAGCAGTACGCCGCGCTCGGCAAGCTGATCGCCGGCCTCAACGAAGCGCTGCCGCGCATCCGCATCGCGGCGCCGCGCGACCGCGAGGGCAACGTCGTCAACCACGTACTGCCGCGCTCGGACCTGCTCGCGTTCGACGGCATCGTCGGCCACTACCACGTGCAGAAGAACAAGCAGGACCCCGGCCCCGCCTTCCAGTGGGACCGCGTGCTGCGCGACGCGCGGACGATCCGCGAGCGCTAGGAGCGCGTCCATGTCGTGGACGCGCTGCCAACCGGGATCGCGGAAGCGGCGTGTACGCGTGCGTACGGGGCTTTGCCTGCTAACGGCTGCGGCCGTTGGCGCGGATCGCCTCGAGTTCGGCGCGCATCGCCGCGACGACCTCCGGATGGTCCGCGGCGACGTCGCGCGCCTCGCCGAGGTCGGCTTCGAGGTCGTAGAGCTGGAAGGGCGTGCCGAACGGCTTGCCCTTGGGGCGCTCGCGGCCGCCGGAGCCGTTGCCGGCGACGAGCTTCCAGCGGCCCTTGCGCAGCGCGAACATGCCGGCCACCGAGTGGTGCACTACCGGTGCGCGCGGGCTCGCACTCGCGCCGGTGCACGCCAGATCGAGGAAGCTGAAGCTGTCCTCGGCGGCGTCGTCGCGCAGCGGCACGTCCAGCAGATCGGCGCAGGTCGCGAAGAAGTCGGTCAGGCAGACGGTGGCGTCGACGCGCGCGCCGGCGGGCACCTGGCCCGGCCAACGCACGAACAACGGCACGCGGTGGCCGGCCTCCCAGATGTCGGCCTTGGTGCCGCGCAGCGGGCCGTTGGCGCGGTGGTGCTCGGGCCGGTAGCCCTGCACCGCGACGTCGTCGACGTGGTCCTTCTTGCCGGGCTCGTCGAAGCGGTACATGAACGAGCCGTTGTCGGACGTGTAGACCAGCAGCGTATCGTCGGCGACGCCGGCCTCGTCGAGCGCGCGCAGCAGCCGGCCGACGGCGTCGTCGACCTGGGTGACGAAGTCGCCGTAGTCCCCGAGCCCGGTCCTGCCGCGGAACTCCGGATGCGGCAGCACCGGCTTGTGCGGCGCCGGCAGCGGCAGGTAGAGGAAGAACGGCTGCTCGGTCGCGGCCCGTTCGCGCACGACGCCGCAGGCGTGGTCGACCAGGTGGCCGAGCACCTCTTCCATCACCAGGTCCTGGGCGCGCGGTCCCTTGCGCAAGAACGCCGGGAACCGCTGGCCCGGCTGTTCGACGACGCGCGGATCGGTGACCCTGCCGTCCTCGACGTAGACGTACGGCGGGAAGTCGAGCGACGCCGGGATGATGTAGCTGTGGTCGAAGCCGTGCACGTTCGGCGGGTCGCCGACCGGCCGTTCGAAGCGGATGTCGCCGTCGGGTCCCTTCGGCCAGCTCAGGCCGAGGTGCCACTTGCCGACCACGCTGGTGTGGTAGCCGGCATCGTGCAGCAGCGACGCAACCGTCTGCCGGCCGGCCTCGAGGACCGGCTTGCCGTAGCCGTTGATGACGCCGCGCTGCAATCGGCCGCGCCAGCAGTAGCGGCCGGTCAGCACGCCGTAGCGCGTCGGCGTGCAGACCGACGACGGCGTGTGCGCGTCGACGAAGGTCGTGCCGGCCGCAGCGAGGCCGTCGAGGTTCGGCGTCGGGATCGCCGACGCGGCGTTGAGCGCGTGCACGTCGCCGTAGCCCATGTCGTCGGCCAGCACGAACACGATGTTCGGCCGGCTCGGGCGGTCCTGCGGCGCCTGGCCGTCGGAGACGGCGCAGGCGGCGAACAGCGCGAACGGAACGACCGGCAGCAGGCTCTGCATGGCCGCAGATGATGCTCGCGACCGGCCGACGAACCAAGGGTGCGAACGGCTCGCCACCCATGGCCGGCCGGCCGCCGCCGGCCGCCGCTGCCGATCAGAAGCTCGACACGTAGCTGCGCACGCCGTTGCTCAGGATCATGCCGAACGCGTTCTGGCCGTTCGGCAGGCTGTTGGGCGTCACCAGGTTGACCGCCTGCGCATACAGCTCGAAGCCGCTCGGCACGCCGGGCGGCAGGTTGAACGTGGTCGACTGGGTCGGGCCGGCGCCCAGCAGCGTCAGCGTGACGTCGAGCGAGCCGACGAACGCGTCGCAGCCAGGTGCACCGAGGAACGCGAGCGGCACGCCGGGATCGCTCTGGATCGTGCTGAGCGCGACCAGACCGAGCGTCACGCCGGGCGCGATCTCGAACATGTTGTCGGCCGTGTAGGTGACCGTCGAGCCGGCGGTCGACGACGAGATCGGCGCGCCCGACGCCCCGAGCGTCATCGCCGCGACGTTCTGCGCCGACAGCACCGCGCCGTTCAGCGTGCTGAGGTCGACCCCGCCGCCGTCCACCGACGGGCCCGCGGGCGAGTAGCCGACCACCCAGTTCTCCGGGTTGGCCGTGCTCAGCGCGCCGAACTCGAGCGTGAAGTTCGCGTTCGACGAGTCGTAGGTGAACTGGAACGTGTTGGTCAACGTCGTGTTCCAGCCGTAGACGCCGTCGTAGGTGATCGTCGCGACCGAACCGTTCTCCTCGTACCAGACCAGGCCACTGCCGGTCGCGTTCGGCTGCAGGTCGGTCCACGCAGTGAACCACTCGGACGGCTGGTTGAGGAAGTCGACGACGCTCGGCGTGAAGCCGTTGGTGTTGCCGGTGCCGACCGAGACCCAGCCGTTGGAGCCGACCGACAGGCCCATCGTGCCGCCGACCGTGGCCGTGTCGACCTGGTCGTCGTCGCCGAGCGGCAGCGACACCGCCGTCGGTCCGGGCGTGATGCCGCCCGCGCCGGTCGTCGTCGTCAGCAGGTAGCCGGTGCCCGGCGCGCTGCCGAGGCTCAGGCCCGAGATCATCATGCCGGACAGGTCCATGCCCGCCGGCGTCAGCTCTTCGTAGCCCGAGTCCGAGATGCTGTAGCAGCCCTGGCCGTAGGGTTCGTGGAACGCCGGGTTGCACGCCTGCGTGATGCACAGGTAGCCGCTGCCGGTGTTGAGGAACTGCACCACCGTGTCGTTGAGGTCGAACGGCGACGGGTTCGGCAGCGTGTAGGCCGGGAACGGCTCGTACATCACGAAGTCGGTCAGGTTCTGCGGCGCCGTGGTCAGGTCCGACGCGCCCGGGTCGACGACGCCGTCGCCGCGCGACACGCCGCAGCGCGGGTCGTCCTGCGCCGGGTTGAGCGTGCCCATGACGTTGCCGTCGAAGTAGAAGTGCACGTCGCCGTTCTGGAAGATCTGCGCCTGGAACGTGTACTGCGGGTCGGGGCCGGGCTGGGTCGTCGCCCACCACTCGACCACGCGCTCCCACGTGACGACGAACTTGCCGGGGATCGTGTTGTTGATCCAGACACCGCCGCTGACGCCGGCCTGGCTCCACAGGTCCATGAACAGCGGCGCGATGCGCGGGTCGTCGCCGACCGTCGTGCCGAGGAACACGTCGACCGGCTGGTAGCCGTTGCCCGCGCCCATCGGACCGTTCGACGCGCCACCGTTGGTCAGGTAGATGATGCCGTTGTCGGTGGCCTGGGCGTGGGTGTAGGTCGCGGTGCCCATCGGGAACGCGAAGTTCAGCGGCTGCACGTCGAAGTGCACGTCGTCGCCGAAGCCGGCGGTGCCGCCGGCGAGCGGCGCGAGCACCCCGAAGTTCTGCTCGAAGCACTGGGCCTCGGAGCTGGCTGCGAGCACACCGATGGCCGCAGCGGAGAGGAGAAGGCGTTGCATGGTTGCCTCTTTGGGAACGAGAGAGAGGAGGTCGCGGCCAGCGCGTCGCGTCGACCGCAAGGGACGAAGGCGCCCCGGGGGGCGCGTCGCGCAATGTAACAAAGCCCGGGCATTCGTGCCGACCCACGGCACGCCTGCCCGAAAAATCCGTTCCCGGCTGCGTCGCCGTGCGGCCATGCTGGCGCGCTGAGCCCACACCCCCGCGCGCATGCCCGTCGACGACAGCCCCTGGATCCTGCGCCCCGTGCGCCCGTCCGACGACGCCGCGGTCGCCGCGATCATCCGCGACGTGATGACCGAGCACCGCTGCAGCGGCGACGGCTTCGCGATCCACGACCCCGAGGTGCAGGCGATGACGGCGGCCTACCGCGGCGCCGGCAGCGGCTACTTCGTGGTCGTGCGCGACGACGTCGTCTACGGCGGCGCGGGCTACGCACGGCTCGACGGCTCGTCCCCGGACGACGCGGTCTGCGAGCTGCGCAAGATGTACTTCCGTCCCGAGACGCGCGGCCTCGGCCTCGGCAGGGCGCTGCTCTCCCTGCTGCTCGACGAGATGCGGCAGGCGGGCTATCGGCGCTGCTACCTCGAGACCACCTCGTGGATGGACCGCGCCCAGAACCTCTACCGCAAGGCCGGCTTCGCCGCGCAACCGCACGCCGAAGGCGCCACCGGCCACCACGGCTGCGACACGTTCTACAGCCGCGAGCTGTGAGGTCGCGTGCCAACTTCCGGTGGCGCCGGCGGCTCGCAGCAGCCGCGCGCGATCCCGGCAGCGAACGCGCAACCAGGCTCGATTCGGGCACTAGATCAGGCTGGCGAACTGCCGATAGCATCAGGTGAAGACGGGCGCTGTCGGGCTCGCTTCGCCTGCATCTATGGACATCCTGCAATACGGCGCCGCCGCGGCCCTGCCCGGCTGGTCGATCTCGCTCCTGACCGCCGCGCTGCTGCTCGCGCCGGTGTTCACCGCGCGCCGCCTGTGGCTGGTGACGCTGGTCTGGGCCGCCACCGCGTGGACGTTCGGCTGGCCGATCTGGCTGATCGCGATCGTGTTCGCGCCGATGTTCGTGCTGCTGGTGCCGCCGCTGCGGCGGGCGCTGCTCAGCGACCGGATCCTCGACTTCTTCGTCAAGAGCGGCTTCATGCCCGCGATCAGCGACACCGAACGCGAGGCGATCGCCGCCGGTACGGTCTGGCTCGACGGCGAACTGTTCTCGGGCCGGCCGGCGCTCGACCAGCTGGCCACCGCCGGCTACCCGGACCTGACCGACGAGGAGCGCGCGTTCCTCGACGGGCCGGTGCAGCAGGTCTGCGAGATGACCGACGACTGGCAGGTCTACCAGCAGCGTGATCTGCCGGCGGAGGTCTGGGACTTCTGCAAGCGCGAGCGCTTCTTCGGCCTCAACATCGACAAGGAGTTCGGCGGCCTCGGCCTGTCGGCGTCGGCCAACAGCGCCGTCGTGCAGAAGCTCGCGTCGCACTCGCTGCCGCTGGCGATCACCGTGATGGTGCCGAACTCGCTCGGCCCGGCCGAGCTGCTGTCACACTACGGCACCGACGAGCAGAAGCAGCGCTGGCTGCCCGCGCTCGCCGATGGCAGCCAGGTGCCGTGCTTCGCGCTGACCGAGCCGGGTGCCGGCTCGGACGCCGGCGCGATCAGCGCCACCGGCACCGTGTTCCGCGCCGAGAACGGCGAACTGATGCTGCGGCTGTCGTGGAACAAGCGCTACATCACGCTCGCCGCGATCTCGACCGTGCTCGGCCTCGCGTTCCAGCTGCACGACCCCGAGAACCTGCTGGGCAAGGGCCCGACGCCGGGTATCACCTGCGCGCTGGTCCCGACCGACACCGACGGCGTCGTGCTCGGCCGCCGCCACGATCCGCTCGGGGTGCCGTTCTACAACTGCCCGACCAGTGGCCGCGACGTGATCGTGCCGCTCGAGGAGGCGATCATCGGCGGCACCGCCGGCGCCGGCCGCGGCTGGAAGATGCTGATGGAATGCCTGGCAGCGGGCCGCGGCATCTCGCTGCCGGCGACCGCCTGCGGCGGCGCGCAGATGACCGCGCGCTGCGTCGGCGCCTACGCCGCGGTGCGCCAGCAGTTCGGCCTGTCGATCGGCAGGTTCGAGGGCATCGAGGAACCGCTCGCGCGCATCGCCGGCGGCACCTACGTGCTCGAGGCGGCGCGCCGGTTCGTCAACGGCGCGCTCGACGAGGGCCACAAGCCGGCCGTCGTCACCGCGATCGCCAAGTTCAACACCACCGAGCTGTGGCGCCAGATCATCAACGACGGCATGGACGTGCTCGGCGGCGCCGGCATCTCGCGCGGTCCGCGCAACCTGCTCGCCAACGCCTACACCGGCACGCCGATCTGCATCACGGTCGAGGGCGCCAACATCCTGACGCGCACGCTGATGATCTTCGGCCAGGGCGCGATCCGCTGCCACCCGTACGCCTACGCCGAGCTCGACGCGATCAGCCGCGGCGACAAGGAGGCGTTCGACAAGGCGTTCTGGCCACACGTCGGCCACGTCGTCACCAACGCCGTGCGCACCGGTCTGCTCGGCCTGACCCGCGGCTGGCTGACGCTCGCTCCGGGCCACGCCAGCACCAAGGGCTACTGGCGCAAGCTCAACTGGGCCTCGGCCGAGTTCGCGCTGCTCGCCGACGTCGCGATGGGCGCGCTCGGCGGCAACCTGAAGCGCAAGGAGAAGCTGACCGGCCGCTACGCCGACTGGTTCAGCTGGATGTTCCTCGGCAGCGCGGTGCTGCGCCGCTTCGAGGCCGAGGGCAGCAAGAAGGAGGACCTGCCGCTGGTGCAGTGGGCGCTCGAGACCGCGTTCGCCAACATCCAGGCGGCGCGCGAGGGCATCCACCAGAACCTGCAGCTGCCGGTCGTCGGCAACGTGCTCGGCAAGCTGCTCGGGGTCTACTCGCGCCTCAACCGGTTCGGCACCGCGCCGAGCGACAAGGTCACCCACAAGGCCGCGCGCACGCTGCTGCAGCCCGGCGAGCAGCGCGACCGGATCACCGGCAACGCCTACGTGCCCGCCGACCCGGGCACCGCGCTCGGCCGCCTCGAACACGCGCTCGACCTGTGCACCCGCGCCGAGCCGATCCTGAAGAAGCTCAAGGACGCCATCAAGCAGGGCCGCCTGCCGAAGGCCCGCCCAGCACAGCTGCTCGACCAGGCCACCGAGGCCGGCATCCTGACCGCCGACGAGCGCGCGGTCGTCGAGCACGCCGAGCAGGCCCGCGCCGAGGCGATCGCGGTCGACAGCTTCACGCTGCAGGAGTACCTCGGGGCCCAGCAGGTCGCCGAGCCAGCGACCGAATCGAGCGCCTCCTGACGTCGGCCGCGCGCTCGCGGCGTGGGAGTCGTTGTCCACAATCGCGTCCGGCAACGGCGCGATGGTGTTCGCGCAGCCCAGTCGCTAGCGTCTAGCCGGTGACCGACGGCATCCTCGTACACCAGCAGATCCGCGCGCTGATCGAAGCAGGCGCGCTCACCTCGACGCCGGCGATCGCGCCGACCCAGATCCAGCCGGCCTCGCTCGACCTGCGGTTGTCGACGCGCGGCTACCGGGTGCGCAGCGGCTTCCTGCCGGAGAACTGCCGCGTCGCCGACCGGCTCGAGGAGATGACGCTGTACGCGTTCGACCTGACCGACGGCGCCGTGCTCGAGAAGGGGCACTGCTACATCATCCCGCTGCTCGAGCGCATCGAGAAGCCGCTCGAGTACCTGATCCGCGCCAACCCGAAGTCGTCGACCGGTCGGCTCGACCTGTTTACGCGGGTGCTCGCCGACAACTGCGGCCGGTTCGAGACGGTGCCGCCGGGCTACACCGGACCGCTCTACCTCGAGATCGTGCCGCGCAGCTTCCCGGTCAAGGTGCGCACCGGCCTGTCGCTGAGCCAGATCCGCTTCTCGTCGGGACCGGCGTCGCTCAGCGACGACGAACTGCGCGCCGAACACGAGCGCGAGCCGCTGCTGTTCGACGACCGCGGCGAGCCGTTGCCGACCGACCGGCTGCGCCTCGACGACGGCCTGATGATGGGCATCGCGACGATGCGCGACCGCGACATCCAGGGATCGATCGGCTACGTCGCCCGTCGCTACACCGGCGTGCTCGACATGGCCGACGAGGGCGGCCACGACATGGACGCGTTCTTCACGCCGATCCCCGAGCCGAAGGGCGGCCGGCTGATCGTCGAACCCGAGGAGTTCTACATCTTCGCCAGCAAGGAACGCGTGCGGATCCCGTCGCACCTCGCCGCCGAGATGGTCGCCTACGACGTCGGCATCGGCGAGCTGCGCACCAACTACGCCGGGTTCTTCGACAACGGCTTCGGCGGCGAGCACGGCACCCGCGCGGTGCTCGAGGTGCGGCCGCACGACGTGCCGTTCCTGCTCGAGGACGGCCAGGTGTTCTTCAAGCTCGACTTCTTCAAGACCCAGGAACCGCCGGAAGTCGTCTACGGCGATCGCCGTCTCAGCTCGCACTACCAGGGCCAGGCCCTGAAGCTGAGCAAGCACTTCCGCCCCGTATAGTCCGCGAGTCCGACAGCCGGTAGGCCGCCTGCTGGTAGGCCGCCCGCTGGTAGGCCGATGGGGCGGGTGGACGCAGACCCCCTGCCCCAGGACACTGTCATGATGTTGTCGTATCGGGCTGACGAACGCGCGGCGATGGTCTTCCAGGACCTCGCGTCGGCGCTCGACGCCGGCCTGCCGCTCGAGAGCCTCGGCGGCAACCCACAGCTCGGCGACCACGTGCTGGTCGACCTCTGCTGGCAGCGCGGCGTCAAGCTGCGCCCGACCGAGAAGCTCGCACTCGAAGCCGGCTGGAAGAGCGGCAACGCGTCGCTGGCGCTGCGCAAGCGCGGCGCCGCCCGCCAACGCCGCGCCGACTTCGTGCGCATCACCCAGAGCGCGCTCGCCTACCCGATCCTGCTATGCGCGATGCTGCTGCTCGCGTCGCTCGCGGTGATGGCCGTCGCCGGCACCAGCGCGGTCACGGTCATCCTGACCATCTACGGCTGCGGCGCGATCTTCCTGATCGTGTTCGCTCGCATGCTCGGCCGCGGCGACTCGTCGCTCGAGCGCTGGCCGGTGATCGGCGGCGTGCTGCGCGAGATGCGCGAACTCCCCTACCTGGAAGCGCTGCACTCGCTCTACGGCGCCGGCGTCCCGATCGTCGATGCGCACCGGACCGCGTTCCCGACCGTGCACATGCAGGGCCTGCGCAAGCAGCTCGGCGTCGCGATGACGATGCTCGAACAGGGCCGGCCGCTGCACGAGGCGCTGGAGAGCTCGGCGTCGCTCAGCCCGGAGACGCGGCAGCTGCTGGCGACCGGCGAGCGCGCGGGCCAGCTCGAGGAGTCGCTGGCGCGCGCCATCGACCGCCGCTCGGAGATGGCCGGACGCCGCCTGAAGGTCGCCTCGCGCACCATCAGCGGGGTCATTTACGGTCTGGTAGCCATCGGCATCGCGATCTTCGCGATCCAGTTCTACACCGCCTACTACGCCCCGCTGCTCAAGCTCCGGTGACCGCCCCCGAGGACCAGTCCGCGATCGAACGGCCCGCGACCGACAATCCGTCGGAACGGCACCTTACGGCGTCCCGTCCGCCGGGGTCCAACCGGCCAGTCATGGACTGCAGCGTGGACAAACGACCGAGACCGGCCTCCGTCTCCGAGCAGGAACGCCTCTGGCTCGAGCGCTGTCGCCAGGGCGACGACGCCGCGTTCCAGCACCTGCTCCGACCGCATCTGACCGGCCTGCTGTCGCTCGCGCGGCGCTACTGCCGGGACCCGCACTGGGCCGAGGACCTGGTGCAGGAGACGCTGGTGCGCGCCTTCAAGGGGCTGCCGCAGTTCCGCGGCGAGTCGGCGCTGCGCACCTGGCTCTACCGGATCCTGGTCCGCCTCGCCTCCGAGCCCAACCGCTGGCAGCGCGCGCTGCCGGCCGAGCAGCTCGGCGAGATGGACGTCCCGGACCACTACGACGGCGACCGCGCCGAGCAGGACGCCATCGCCCGCGAACTGCAGGGCCGCCTCGACGAGGCGATGGAGCGGCTGACGCAGCGCCAGCGGACCGCGCTGCACTTGCGAGCGGTCGAAGGCATGGACTACGCCGGCATCAGCGCGGTGCTGTCGTGCAGCGCGACCGCGGCCCGCATGCATGTGCTCGAGGCCCGCCGCAAGGTGCTCGCCCGCGTCAAGGAGCATCTGGACCCGTGAGCCACGAGGCGCGACAGATCTGCGCGCGCACCAATGCGGTGCTGGCGGTGCACCTGGACGGCGACCTGTGGCCGACCGACCTCGACCGGGAGACGTTCGGCTACGCGTTCGTGTCGGACGACTCGCTGCATGCCCACCTGCGCGAGTGTGCGACCTGCCAGCAGGCGCTGCAGCGCTCGCGCCGCCTCGACGCGGCGCTGGCCTCGACCGCCGGCCGCGAGCTGTCGCAACACGACGACCTCGACGCGCTCGGGGACCGCTGGCTGCAGAACGCGCGGGTCGCCGCCGCGGCGCGCCCGGACGACGACATCGCCTTGCCGGTCGGCGCGGACGCAGCCGGCTTCGATCTCCGCAGTGAGGACGTCGGCAGCCGGCACCCCAGCAGTCAGAACCTCAGCAGTATTGAACCGCCGTCCCCCGGTCGACGCACCACCTGGCTGGCCGCCGGGCTGCTGGCCACCGCTGCCGCGGCGACCTGGCTGTGCCTGCTGTCGCCCGAACGTTCCGTCGATGCCGGCGGCGATCGGCCCGGCAACCCGCAGGACCGCTCCGGCCGCGAGGTCGTCGCCCGCGCGGCGCTGGTGGCGCTGGCCCCGATCCTCGGAACGGCCAGGACGTCTGCAGTTGGCCCGGATGCGATGGGCCCGTCGCGACCTTCGGCGGCCTCGCCGATGCCGACGGCCCACCACCACCTGCCACTGTCGCTCGCCGGCCGCATGCGCGCCGATCGCGAACGCAACGAACTGCTGCCCGAACAGCGGAGCTGGTCGCTGGCCGATCTGTCGGCCCGCATCGCGCGCCGCAGCCTGGACGTGCCCGAACGCCTGGCCGCCGCCGAGCGGCTGGTCCGGCGCACCCGCCCCGGTTCGCCGAGTGCCCGCGCGGCCACCGACCACCTGCTCGAGGCGCTGGCCGCGTGCGGCGACCGCAGCGAACACGAACTGCTCGTGCACGAAGAGCTGCTCGACTCGGTGCGCAGCCACAGCTCGCTGATGGTCCGGCTCGAACACCGTCTCAGCACGATCCGCGGCGCCACCGGCCGCGACGATCGCGACGGCGAACTCGAGCGCAGCGAACAGGCCGCCGTGCTGGTGGCCGCGCGCGTCGGCACGTCGCGCCTCGACCTGGCCCTGCGCCGTGCGGTCCGCCGCCGTCCGCAGGTCGCCGAGGTCGTCGCCGCGTCGCTGCGCTGCGGTGCGCGCATCGACGGCGCGCCGGAGCTGCTGCTCGACTGCTGGCACGACCAGGTCGCGCTCGGCCGCCACGCCAACGCGCCGCGCTGGGCGTCGTTCTGGTTCACCGGCCAGGCCGCGTCCACGTTCACGCAGCTCGCCGACGTGCTGCGCGCGACCCGTTCGACCAAGGCGCGCGAACGCTGCCTGCTGGCGATGGGCGTCGTCGGCGACGACTCGACCGTCAAGCTGCTGCTGGCGCGCCTGGTGTCCCCGCGCCGCGGCGAAGCCTGCGCAGCCGCCTGCGCGCTGGCGATGCTGCCGCACCGCGTGCTCGAACCGCTGCTGCCCAAGGCCCGCGGCGACGACCAAAGCCTGCTGCGAGCGGCGCTGGCGCGCGCCGGCGTGCCGGCAGCGCAGTCCTGGATCCGCCCGCTCGGCCTGAGCCGGCCGCAGCAGTGCCTGCTGCGCGACGCGTCGCTCGAGCGCTTCCCCGAGGTGGTCGCGTGGTTCCGCAACGGCTACGCGATCGGCGACTGACCAGGTCGCGCCAGCAGCCTCCCCCACTGGACCCAGCACCGCACTGGGCCGCCCCCGCACCGAACCCCCTCCCGCCATGCTGTCGATCGTTCTGTCCACGCTCACCGCGCTGCCGGTCGCTCCCCAGGAGCCGCAGCCGAAGACCACCACGCGCATGCTGCCGCTGCAGCAGCTGTGCACGCCGTCGTATTCGTTCGGCTCCCCGCCGTGGGGCACCCTGATGACGACGCAGAGCGGTGGCCGGCGGCCGAACCTGGTGATGCGCGAGGACCGGGACACCGCGATCTCCGCCGAAGGCGTGCAGTCGGCGCTCTATCCGTTCCTGGCGCCGGCGATCGACGAAGAGCTCGTCTACCTGCAGCCGATCGGCGACAACCTGCTGGCGTTCGGCCAGCAGGACGTGGTGCAGGCGATCGAGCGACGCCTGGGCGAGGGTGCCGCGATCCTGGCGCGCCCGGTGCAGGTCGAGTTCGCGGTCTGGAACACCGACCGGTTGCCGCCGGGCACGACGCTGACCGCCGAGGACTACGCCGACTTCGCCGCCGGACGCGAACCCAACTGGCGCGCCGTCGGCACCGCGCGGCCCGGCCAGCCGATCGCGCTCGAGCACATGACCTGGACCCGCTACGTGCGCGGCATCGAGGTCGAGGTCGCGCAGAAGATCGACGTGTCGCGGCCGGCGACCAGCCGCTTCGGCGAAGGCGGCCACGTCGGCGTGCGCGCCTACTCGCTGATCGGCAGCGACGAGTTCGCCTTGCACCTGCAGTTTGCCGTGGCCGACCAGCGCGGCGGCCTGATCACGCTCAAGACCGGCAAGCAGGGCGCGGCCGACATCGAGCTGCCGCTGCTCGAGAGCTACTTCGGCACCTGCTCCGGCCGCGTCGGCAACGGCGGCGCGCTCGCGATCACGATGCGCGGCAACCCGGCCGCCGGCGGCAACGTGGTGCTGACGCTGCGCGCGCACAGCGACGCGCCCAAGGGTTCGCTGTCGGGCGGCCGTGCGGCGCTGCTGCCGATCGGCGCGCTGACCACGTCGGCACTCGACCACGTCACCAACATCCCGCGCGTCGACCGCGACCCGGACGACACCGACCTGACCGACTTCGACGAGCGGCCGGTGTTCGGCCAGCTGCCGCGAGACCAGCTGACCGAGATGGTCGAGAGCGTGCTCGGCAACGCCGAGGACGACTACACCCTGCACCTCGGCGGCGGCTACCTGTTCGTGCACGCCTCGGCCGACGCGATCGGCGGCGTGCGCGCCCTGCTGCAGCAACTCCAGGACGACATGATCCGCAACGTCGAGATCGAACACCGCGCGAGCACCGTCGGCGACGGCAGCCAGCCGATGCTGCACGAGCTGCGCGTGCCGACGCTGCTCGGCCGCGAGGCCAACGCGTTCCGCCTGTTCGAGACCAACGTCGTCAGCGACGTCTACGTCGAGGTCGCGCAGGAGGCCGGCAGCCTCGAACCGCGGGTGCGCCTGATGCAGTCGGGCACGTGGCTGCGCAGCCGCGTCGTGCCCGCAGGGCAAGGGCTGCACCTCGACCTCGACGTGCAGTGCACGGTCGCGCCGATGCCGCAGATGCGCAGCGTGATGCCGGACGGCGGCGTGCTGATGCAGGCCCGGGTCGCGTCGGCCCGCGTCGACTACCAGGGCACGGTCCAGGTCGGCCGCACGCTCCCGCACGGCGACGGGCCCGACCTGCCGGGGGGCAACGATCGCCGCCGCACCGTGCTGACGACCACGTTGCGCCGCTGAGTCAAGCCCCGGCAGACGCCAGCTCTGCCCAACCTTGCTCGTGACCCGGCCCCCCGACTTCGCTAGAAGTAGGGGGATGCGACTCGGCCTGACCCAATCTCTGCGTGCAGAACAGCGACTGATCCAGTCGCCGCAGATGATCCAGGCCATGCAGGTCCTGCAGCTGCCGCTGATCGAGCTGAAGGACCAGGTCGAGCAGGAGCTGCAGGAGAACGTCTTCCTCGAGCGCCAGGACGAGGCCGAACGCAGCGAGCCGGCGAACCTCGATTCGGACGGTGGCGACGGCGGCGACAGCGAGCCGTACGAGGATCGGCTGCACCGCGAGTTCTCGGCCGAGATCGACCAGCTCGAGTCGCGCGTCGAGCCGAGCTGGCGGCAGCGCACCGGCACCCTCGGCACCGACGACGAGGACAAGAAGTTCGAGGCGCTGCAGAACACGCCGGGCCGGTCCACGTCGCTCGCCGAGTACCTGATGATGCAGGTGCGCACGCAGGAGAGCGACGAGGAGCTGGTCCGCGTCGTCGAGCACATCGTGTTCTCGCTCGACGAGGACGGCCGTCTGTCGGAGTCGGCCGACGCGATCTCGCAGCAGCTCGGCGTGCCGCTGCCGCTCGCCGAGGAGGCGATCGCGGTCGTGCGCGACCTCGAGCCGATCGGCGTCGGCGCGCGCGACCTGCGCGACTGCCTGCTGATGCAGCTCGACCACATGCAGTTCGTGCGGCCGCTGACCCGCCGCATCGTCGAGAACCACCTCGACGACCTGGCGATGAACAAGCTGCCGAAGATCGCCAAGGAGACCGGCTCGTCGATCGAGGACATCAAGGAGAGCTGGGAGTTCCTGCGGTTCTCGTGCAAGCCGCACCCGGGCGCCGAGTTCAGCGCCAGTTCGTCCGCCGGCGTCGCCCCTGACGTCGTCATCGAGGAGATCGAGGGCAGCTTCGAGGTCAAGTCGCAGCGCGGCTCGCTGCCCGAGCTGGCGATCTCGCCCGTCTACCGCAACCTGCTGCAGGAGGCCCGCAACGACCCCAAGGTCTACGACTACCTGCGCAAGAAGATCGAGGCGGCCAAGTGGTTCATCGAGGCCGTGCACCAGCGCCAGAACACCATCGAGCGGGTCGCGTCGGAGATCGTGCGCCGCCAGGAGGGGTTCCTGCGGCACGGCGTGCAGCAGCTCAAGCCGATGAAGATGCAGGACATCGCCGACGCCGTCGGCGTGCACATCTCCACCATCAGCCGCGCGACGTCGGGCAAGTACATCCAGACGCCGCAGGGCATCTTCGACATGAAGCGCTTCTTCAGCAGCGGCACGATGTCGGACGACGGCGCGATGGTCAGCCAGCAGGCGGTCAAGGACACCCTGCGCCAGATCGTCGACGCCGAGAACAAGGACCAGCCGCTCAGCGACGACCAGCTGGTCGAGGCGCTGGGCGAACGCGGCGTGCACATCGCGCGACGCACGGTGACCAAGTACCGCAAGGCCCTCGGCATCGAGAGCAGTTCGCGGCGCAAGCAGTTCTAGAGGCTGGCAATTCTAGAGGCTGGCAGTTCTGAAGGCTGGCAGTTCTGAAGGCTGCCAGTTCCCAGGCCGCTCAGCGCGCCTTGATGACCATCAGCGACACGTCGTCGTCATGGTGGTCGCGGCCCGTGAAGCGGGCCAGTTCGTGCAGCGCGGCGTCGAGCACGTCCTTGGCCGTCCCTGCAGCGCTCTGCAGCAGCACCTGTTCGAGGCGGTCCTCGCCGAACATCTCGAGTTCGGCGTCGGTCGCCTCGGTGATGCCGTCGGTGTACATCAGCACCACGTCGCCCGACTGCAGGTCGCCTTCGTAGCCCTCGTACTCGACGCCGGCCATGAAGCCCATCGGCGGGCCGTGCGAGTCGACCTGCTCGATCGTGCCGGTGGCAGCGCGGAAGATCATCGTCGGGTTGTGGCCGGCGCTGCACATCGACAGCTGGCCGGTCTCCTGCTCGATGCGCAGCAGCGCTGCGGTGATGAACATGCCGGTCGGGCCGACTTCGTGCGAGACCTCGCTGTTCAGCGACGCCGCCAGCTCCGGCGGCTCCAGCCAGGCCGCGTTGCCGCGGTAGTTGGCCCGGAACGACGTCATCAGCAGCGCCGAGTTGATGCCGTGGCCAGACGCGTCGGCGACGATCGCGTAGAGATCGCCGAGGTCGGACACCGTGATGTCGACGTAGTCGCCGCCGATGCTCTTGGCCGCGAGCGAATGCCAGGCGAAGTCGTAGTCGTCGTTCGGCGGCGCCTCGCTCGGCACCAGCCGCTTCTGGATGGTCTCGGCGATCTCGAGCTCGCGCTCGATCGAGACGCTGTTCTCCTTGAGCCGCTCGAGGCTCAGGCGGTGCAGCAGCGCTGCGGCAAGCTGGCCGAAGCTCTGCAGCCGGCCGTTGACGTCGCGTTGCTCGTCGATCATGGGATTGAACAGCACGCAGACGCCGGCCTGCACCCCGTGGTAGCGCAGCGGCAGCACCACCACCTGCTGCAACACCGGCGGCGCGCATTCGGCCGCGAGCCCGGCGATCGAACCGTCGGCGGCGCGCCCGACGACCTGCGCCGGTGCGTCGGCGATGCAGTCCGGCCAGGCGCCGCCATCGACCGCACGGAACGACTCCAGCAGCGCGTCCGGCATGCCGAGCGCCTGCTGCAGCACCAGTTCGGACGCGGCGTTGCCGACCTCGTCGAGCACGTAGAGCGCGCCCGCGGTGGCGCTGACCATGCCGCTCGCCAGCGACAGCAGCCGCGCCATCAGCGCGTCCGGGTCCGGCTCCTGGAACAGCACGATGCCCTCTTCGAGCGCCTGCAGCGTCGCGCAGTACTCGTCGGTCGCCTCGCGCGCCTCGCTGTTGAGCGCGAGGTTGACCAGCGCGGTGCCGAGGTGCGTCAGCGCATCGCAGAGTTCGTCGCGCACAGGCGCAGGCGGGGCCTTTTCGAGCCACAGCTCGCCGAGCACGTGGTCGCGGAACCCGATCGGCAGGCGCTGCGCGTCCGGCAGCTGCCAGCAGGCGCGGGAGACGGCCTGCAGCGGCTTGACCGGACAGGAGTCACCGACCACCGCACGAACCACCAGCGTCTCGGCCCGGTCGTCGGCGAGGCAGATGGCGGCGTCGACGCCCGGCAACAGCTGGGCGAGGCCGTTCACGAACGCCTGCTCGAGCTCGTCCTGCGAGCGGCAGGCGTGCAGCGTCACCTGCGACGAGGCGTCGCCCCAGGGCGTTTCCGTCGGGGTCGCGGACACGGGAATCCTCAGCTGCTCAGGTTGCCGAGCGCGGTGACGGCCTCTTCCATCGCCGCCGCCAGTTCGTCGCGCAGCGCGACCCAGGAGCCTTCGTCGAGGCCGACGGCCGCAAGGTCCGCGGCATCGACGTCGTTGGCCGGAACGCGATCCGGCAGGTAGCCGACGCCGATCTCGTGGGCGACGGCGTCCGCGAGCCGCACGATCGCGACGGTGCGCGGATCGGCTGGATCGGCGTCGCCGCCGTGATGGGCCTTGATGACCTGCTGGATCTCCGGCGCGAGGTTCCACTTGGCGGTCACCAGCGCGCCCGCCTCGGTATGGTCGAGGCCGACGGTGGCGCGTTCGTGTTCGGCGATCGAGTCCTCGGTGGCGACGTCCGGACCTTCCTGCAGGTACGGAACCAGCAGCAGCTTGCCGATGTCGTGCAGCAGGCCGCCGACGAACAGTTGCTCGGCGTCGTCCGGCGACATCCGGCACTTGCGCGCCAGCAGGCGCGACCCGGAGGCGACACAGACGGCATGCAGCCACAGGCCCTTGGGCTCGTGGCCGTACCAGCGGAAGTCGCGCTGCAGGAACTTGGCCGTGCTGGTCGCCAGCACCAGGCTGCGAACCCCGCGGAAGCCCAGCACCATGACCGCTTCCTTGATCGTGCGGATCGAGCGGTTGAGCCCGTAGAACGGGCTGTTGACCATCGCCAGCATCTTGGCAACCAGCACCTGGTCGTTCTGCAGCAGGTTCTCGAGGTCCTGCGGCTCGGTCTCCTGCTGGTTGAGCAGCCCGAGCAGGCGGGTGACGAGATCCGGCAGCGGCGGGATCAGGTCGCTCTTGTGCAGGATCTCGCGGCGAGTCTTCTCCTGCTTCGCGAGTTGGTTCAGCGACGAATGGGTCATGGCTACTCCGGGCCGTGTGTCGGCGGCCCATGTCGGGTCCTTCGTCCTGTTCCCACCCGCCACTTGACGCGCCGGATCGGTTTCTCCTCCGAAAATCTGATGGTGACGCTCCCACCGGAATCTCCCGCTGGGCGTTTCCCTGAGAAACCCCGGCTGCGCACGGATCGCCCGCCATTCGACGGTCGCCGCCGCGGGTTTTCCCCACCAGCGATCGCAGACCGTCGCCGGCTCTTCAAGCCACCCCCGCCAACGTGTCGATAGCGGCAGTCATGTGGTTCGCAAGCCCGGCTGCCCGTCCTGCTCCCGAACGTGCCCGCGTCCGCCCGCGCGGGCGGCGCCGCAGGGCCCGCAAGTCGGTGCGCTTCGCGATCGACGCGCTGCTCGGCGCGCTGCTGATGGTGACGATCCACGTGTTCGTCATCCAGGTCTCGATCGTGCGCGGCAACTCGATGGAGCCGGCGCTGCACGACGGCGACCGCCTGGTCGTCGACCGCGTCACCTACAACCTGGCCAGCGTCGGCCGCGGCGACGTCGTGGTGCTGCGCTACCCGCGCAACCCGGACGTCGACTTCGTCAAGCGCGTCGTCGCCGTTCCCGGTGACCGCGTCGCGATGCGCGCCGGCGTGCTGTTCGTCAACGGCGACGCGGCCGACGACTACGGCTGCATCCCGGACCGCGAGAGCATGAACGAGATCGTCGTGCCGAAGCACGAGTTCTTCGTGCTCGGCGACAACCGCCCGATCAGCTGCGATTCGCGCGAGTTCGGCCTGGTCGCCGAACACCTGATCAAGGGTCGCGTGCGGGCGCGCTTCTGGCCGCTCGGAACCGCCTCGGTCTTCTAGCCGTGACCCTGCAGGCATCCGGCCTGCAGACGGCCCATCCCTACAGACGGTACGTCAGACGACCGCGCGTCAGGTCGTAGGGGCTCAGCTCGACGCGGACCCGGTCGCCGATGGCGAGACGGATGCGGAACTTGCGCAGCTTGCCGCTCGGCAGGCAGATCGGCGAGTGCTCGACGTCGTCGAGGCGGACGCGCCAGCGGCCACCGCCGAGCGCTTCCAGCAGCGTGCCCTCGGCGATGATGGCGTCTTCCTTCTGCGTGTGCGCCTCGCGGCGGTTCGGACGAGAACGGCTCATTCGGCCGCCTCACAGGGTTGGTGTTGGTTTCGTTGCACTTGTTGGTTTCTCAGGCCGGAGCCTCGGTGTGGACGAGCAGGTGGCGAACGCTCCTCCTGCTCCTCCCGGATGGACGCGGCAACCCCCATGGGGCCGACCCGTCCGCTATCGGCCGTCCACAGCGACGCGGGCAACCGATTTGGGCCTACCAGACTAACATCGTCCGCCGATTCCGTCGACGCCCCCCTCCGGGTCGGGGGCTCGCCATCGCCGGCAAACGGCTCCGGGACGGGCGACAACGCCCGCCCGGGAGCCCGTTCTCGCGGTCCGCGGCGCCGGGGCGGCCGCCGGACCGGACGCCCCCGCAGGGAGCGCCGCCGCCTTGTAGCGGTAGTGGTTCGGCTTGTACGGCCCCTCGACCGGGATGCCGAGGTACTTCGACTGACGCTTGGTCATCTTCGTCAGCTTCGCGCCGAGCTTGGCGAGGTGCAGACGGGCGACCTTCTCGTCGAGGTGCTTGGGCAGCGTGTAGACGCAGTTGTCGTACTTCTTGAAGTTGTTGAACAGCTCGACCTGCGCAATCACCTGGTTGGTGAAGCTGTTCGACATCACGAAGCTCGGGTGGCCGGTGGCGCAGCCGAGGTTCATCAGGCGGCCTTCGGCCAGCACGATCACGCCGTGGCCGTCGGGGAACACCCAACGGTCGGTCTGCGGCTTGATGTTCTCGCGCTGGATGCCCTTGATCTTCTCGAGGCCGGCCATGTCGATCTCGTTGTCGAAGTGGCCGATGTTCGCGACGATCGCGTTGTTCTTCATCCGCTTCATGTGGTCGGCGGTGATGACGTGCTCGTTGCCCGTCGTCGTGATGAAGATGTCGGCTTCGCCGATGACGTCTTCGATGGTCAGGACCTCGTAGCCCTCCATCAGCGCCTGCAGCGCGCAGATCGGATCGATCTCGGTAACGACCACGCGGCAGCCCTGGCCGCGCAGCGACTGGCACGAGCCCTTGCCGACGTCGCCGTAGCCGCAGACGACGGCCATCTTGCCCGAGAGCATCACATCGGTCGCGCGCATCAGGCCGTCGACGAGCGAGTGGCGGCAGCCGTAGACGTTGTCGAACTTCGACTTGGTCACGCTGTCGTTGACGTTCATCGCCGGGAACGGCAGCTTCGACTCGTTCTGCAGCTGGTAGAGGCGGTGCACGCCGGTGGTGGTCTCTTCCGAGACGCCACGGATGCCCGGCAGCATCTTCGACCACTTGGTCGAGCTGGCCTTCAGCGACGCGTTGAGCGCCTTGAGCAGCTCGCGCAGGTCTTCCGGGTCGCTCGACTTGACCTTGCGGGCCTTGCCCTCGCCCTCCATCTCGGCGCCCATCATGACCATCATCGTGGCGTCACCGCCGTCGTCGAGGATCATGTTCGGGCCGTCGTGGCCGGGCCACGTCAGCGCCTGCTCGGTGCACCACCAGTACTCCTCGAGGGTCTCGCCCTTCCAGGCGAACACCGGCACGCCCTTCGGCTTTTCCGGGGTGCCCTTCGGGCCGACGGCGATCGCGGCGGCGGCGTGGTCCTGCGTGCTGAAGATGTTGCACGAAGCCCAGCGCACCTCGGCGCCCAGCTCGACCAGCGTCTCGATCAGCACGGCCGTCTGGATGGTCATGTGCAGCGAGCCGGTGATGCGCGCGCCCTTCAGCGGCTGGCGGCGCTTGTATTCCTTGCGGACCGACATCAGGCCCGGCATCTCGACCTCGGCCAGCTTCATCTCCTTGCGGCCGAAGTCGGCGAGGTTGATGTCGGCGACCTTGTAGTCGCTCTCGGAGAGGATCGCGGCGGACGCCTTCTTGGCGGCCTTCTTCGCGGCAGGGCTCTTGGCCTTCTTCGTCTTGGGAGTGTTGGTAGCAGTCATCGGATGGCTCCAGGGTTCACAAACGTCGGGAAAGTCACATCGGGAACGTCACGGAGTCGCCGCGTCGGGTCGGTGCCCGCGCACGACGAACATGGAGAATTCGGCGCGCTGGCCGTTCGGGGCCTGCACGCAGTAGCGATCGGCGAGCGACTCGCTCTGCAGATCGCGGAAGCCGGCACGCGCGAGCGAACCGACGACCTGGTCCGGTTTGACGCCGAGCCGCAGGTCCCCCATGCGCTCGCGCATCCACTCGGACTCGTGCGGCATCAGGTCGGACACCACGACGAGGCCGCCGGGGGCGACCACCCGGTGCACCTCGCGCGCCGCCGCGTCGTGATCGGGCACGTGGTGCCAGACCAGGTTGGCGAACGCGGCGTGCACCTCGCCGTCTGTGAGCGGCAGCGCGTCGAGCTCGCCGCGGCGGAACTCGGCGGTGCCGACGTTGGCGCGCGCCTCGGCGAGCATGCGTTCGCTGTGGTCGACGCCGATCACCTGATCGCTGCGGCCGGCGAGCAGACCGGTCAGGAAGCCCGCACCGCAGCCGAGGTCGGCGACGCGCGGGCCGCACGGCCACGCCTGCGCCAGGATCTCCGATCGCAGCGTGCCGATCGCGAACTCCTCGCCGAGCTGTTGCCACTGGCCGGCGAGCCGGTCGTGCGCCTCGCGGCTCTTCTCGCGGCGGCGGTCGAGCACCACCTCGAGCGCGGCCAGGTCGCGCGCGCCTTCCTCCGATTGCAGGTAGGGCTCGACGGTGGCCGCGAACAGCGACGGCGACAGCGGCCCATCGACGGCCGGCTCGACCAGCGAATGGAAGCTCCAGGTGCCCTCGCGCCGGTCGCGCACGACGCCGGCCCGCTTCAGCAGCGACAGGTGGTTGCTGACCCGGCTCTGCTGCAGGCCGGTGATCGAGACCAGCTCCTGCACCGCGAGCTCGGCCCGCGCCAGCAATGCGCAGAGCCGCAAACGCAGCGGGTCCGACAGCAGCTTGAGGGTCGCATGCAGGCTGTCCAGGGTCGTGGCCATCGAGTTCATCACCGTATCACAACATCGTGATATTTCGAACCACGGATTCACGGCAAAACGGAAAAGCGGAGTCAGGGCACCCCGAGTTCGGATCCGGGTCCTCACCGATTGAGTCCCCCACGCCGACCGGGCATCGTGTTCGGCCATGAACCTCGCCACCAAGACGGCCCTGCTCTCCCTGTTCCTGCTGCCCGCCTGCGAAATGCTCGGCGGCGACAGCGCCACCATGCCGAACATCCAGGAAATGCTCGCCGGCATCACCGACGAGGCCTCGGCACAGCAGGCCAAGGGCCCGCTCGACAGCGCCGTCGCGCAGCTGAAGGCCGCGCTGGCGACCGCCCAGGGTCAGGGCGAAGGCGAGGGCGAGGCGGCGGCCGGCGAAGGCCAGTCGATGATGCAGTCCGTGCTCGGCCAGTTCGGCATCGGCCCGGAGACCGTCGGCATGATCGAGGGCCTGATGGCCAAGCCCGAGATCCAGGCCGTGCTCGGCCAGACGCTCGAGCAGCTGAAGGGCCTCATCCCGGAGATGTAGGCCGGCGACGAGCCAGGTAAGCGGCCAGCCAGCGACGAGGCGGCCCGGCGAATACCCGGGCGCTACTTCACGTCCCAGATCTCGCCGGCATAGAGCAGGTCCTTCAGCGATTGCTGGGTCTGGCTCTTGGCGTGCTCGACCTGCAGGTTGACCGCCTGCTCGTAGTTGGCCTTGTCCTGGCGGCGGAACACGCCGATCGGGACCGGGAATCTGGTCTCGTCCATGGTCGCGAGCGCCATCGCCGGCGCCGGCGACTCGGCGGCCTCGTCCCAGACGAACGCCTTGCCCAGGTCGTCGCCCTCGACGACGTAGGGCTGGAAGTTCGCGTCGAACGCGATGCCCTTGTCCTTGTTCGCGCCGAACAGCAGCGGCTTCTGGTGCTCGAGCTCGAGCATGCGTTCGCTGCGCACTTCCTTGTCGGTGAAGTGCTTGTAGGCGCCGTCGTTGAAGATATTGCAGTTCTGATAGATCTCCACCATCGCGGTGCCGCCGTGCGCGTCGGCGCGCTTGATCGTGCCCTGCAGGTGCGGCGCCAGGATGTCGACGCTGCGCGCCACGAACGTGCCGCCGGCACCGAGCGCGAGCGCGATCGGCGAGAACGGGTAGTCGAGCGAGCCCATCGGCGAACTCTTGGTGACCTTGCCCTGCGGGCTGGTCGGCGAGAACTGCCCCTTGGTCAGGCCGTAGATGCGGTTGTTGAACATCAGGATCTTGAGCCCGACGTTGCGACGCATCGCGTGGATGAAGTGGTTGCCACCGATCGACATCGCGTCGCCGTCGCCGGTCACGACCCAGACGTCGAGGTCCGGATTGCTCAGCTTGACGCCGGTCGCGAGCGACGGGGCCCGGCCGTGGATCGTGTGGAAGCCGTAGGTCTCCATGTAGTACGGAAACCGCGAACTGCAGCCGATGCCGGAGATGATCACCGTCTCGTGCAGCTTCTTGCCGAGATCGGCGAACGCCGCCTGGACCGAGTTGAGGATCGAGTAGTCCCCGCAGCCGGGGCACCACCGCACGTCCTGGTCGCTCTTGAAGTCCTTCTTGGTCAGCTTGGGTTCGTCGACGCTGGTCACTTGCTCACCTCCTGCAGCACGTTGGTCAGATACGCTTCGATGTCCTGGCTCCGGAACGGCTGCCCGTTCACCTGGCTGTAGCTCTGCACGTCGATCAGGTACTTCGACCGCAGCATCATCGCCAGCTGGCCCTTGTTCAGCTCCGGCAACACGACCTTCTGGAAGCCGCGCATCAGCGACTCGAGGTCGTTCGGGAGCGGGTTGAGGTGGCGCAGGAATGCCGCGCTCACCTTGTGCCCCTGCTCGCGCAGGCGCGTCACCGCAGCGGTGATCGCACCGCGCGGGCTGCCCCAGCCGAGCACCAGCACGTCGCCGGTCCGGTCGCCGAGCGGCTCGAGCGGCGGCAGGTCGTTGGCCACGTTCGCGACCTTCTGCGCGCGCGTGTCGATCATGTGCTGGTGGTTCTGAGGGTCGTAGCTGATGTTGCCGGTGACGTCCTGCTTCTCGAGGCCGCCGATGCGGTGCACCAGCCCCGGCGTGCCTGGCTTGGCCCACGGCCGCGCCAGCGTCTTCGGGTCGCGCTTGTAGGGTTCGAACTTGACGCCCGGCTCGCCGGGCGGCGCGTACTGCACGTCGATCGCCGGCAGCTGGTCGACGTCGGGCAGCTTCCACGGTTCGCTGCCGTTGGCGATGTAGCCGTCGCTCAGCACCATCACCGGCACCATGTGGCGCGTCGCGATGCGGATCGCCTCGTAGCCGACGTCGAACGCGTCGGCCGGCGTCGAGCACGCGATCACGACCATCGGCGACTCGCCGTTGCGGCCGTACATCGCCTGCAGCAGGTCGGCCTGCTGGGTCTTGGTCGGCATGCCGGTGCTCGGCCCAGCGCGCTGGATGTTGAGCACGACCAGCGGCAGCTCGGCCATGATCGCCAGCCCCATCGCCTCGCCCTTCAGCGCAACGCCGGGACCCGACGTCGACGTGATGCCGAGCTGGCCCGCGTAGCTGGCGCCGATCGCCGCGCACACCGCGGCGATCTCGTCCTCCGCCTGGAACGTCACCACGCCGTGGTGCTTGTAGCCCGACAGCTGGTGCAGCACGTCGGACGCCGGCGTGATCGGGTAGCTGCCGAGGAACAGCGGCACGCCGCACTGCTTGCTGGCGGCGACCAGACCGAGACACAGGGCCTGGTTGCCCATGATGTTCCGGTAGGTCCCCGGCGGCAGCCTGGCCGGCGCGACCTTGTAGGCCGTCTGGAAGATCTCGGTGGTCTCGGCGTAGGCGTGGCCAGCCTTCATCGCGATCAGGTTGGCCTCGACCACGTCCGGCTTCTTGGCGAACTTCTGCGCGATCGCCTTCTCGGTCGGCTCCATCTCGCGGTGGAACAGCCAGTACAGGATGCCCAGCGCATACATGTTCTTGCACCGGTCCTTGCCGCGGTTGTCGAGCGGCGAGTTGGCCAGCGCCTCCTTGGTGCGCTCGGTCAGGTCGACCTCGATGACCCGGTAGCCGTCGAGCGTGCCGTCGGTGCGCGGGTCGACGTCGTACTTGGCCTTCTTGAGGTCGAGCGCCTTGAAGCTCGCGGTGTTGAGCAACAGGATCCCGTCCTTCTTCAGCTGCTGCAGGTGCACCTTGAGCGCCGCCGGGTTCATCGCCACCAGCACGTCGGGCGCGTCGCCGGGCGTGTGGATGTCGAAGCTGGAGAAGCGCAGCTGGAACGCGCTGACGCCGGGCAGCGTGCCGGCGGGTGCGCGGATCTCGGCGGGGAAGTCGGGGAACGTCGCGATGTCGTTGCCCATCAACGCGGTCGTCCGCGTGAACTGGTCGCCGGTCAGCTGCATGCCGTCGCCGGAATCACCGGCGAAGCGGATGACGACCTGGTCCAGTTCCTGGACGCCGCGGTCGGGAGAGCCCTGAGCGAGCCCGTCGGTAGTGTCGGTGCCTGTCATCAACGTGTCTCGGGGACGGGCAATGTAGCGACCGCCCCCGCGACGTTCCCGGTTCGCGTCGAGCGAGTCGGCAATTCGCGGTAAGGTCTCGGCAGGTCTTGCGTCCCTCGGACGGAACCAACCCGCACCGAGACCACGATGCCGAACCCGATCCTCCGCCTGATTCCGCTGCTGTCGCTGCTGGCCACCGCGCCCGCCCAGGACGGCCAGTCCCAGTTCGGCCACGCCCGGGCGCGGGCGCTGGCGGCGCTCGGCCGCCTGCCGAGCGCGCGCGAAGTGGTCGTGCGCGACCTCGTCAACTACCACCGCCACCGCCTGCCGCTGCCGCGACCCGACCAGGCGGTCGCACTCGACCTGCGGTTCGACCGCGCCGAAGCCGGGGTCGGCGACGAGGTGCTGGTGCAGGTCGGCTACACCACCGCCCCCGAGGGCGACCGTTCGCTGGCGCCGCCGTGCGCCGTGGTGCTGGTGGTCGACTGCAGCGGCTCGATGCGCGAGCGCGGCAAGCTCGACCAGGTGCGCCAGGGCCTACGCGCGTTCGTCGAGCGGCTGCGAGACGACGACCGCGTCGCGCTGGTGGCGTTCGCCGACGAGGCGCGCGTGGTCCTGCCGCCGCAGCGCTGCGCCGACGGCGAAGTGCTCGACGACGCGCTGCAGCAGCTGCGCGCCGACGGCAACACCAACCTGCACCAGGGCCTGCTGCGCGGGCTCGAGCTGCTCGACGACACCGCGCTGTCCGACCTGCAGCGGCGCTTGATCGTGCTGACCGACGGCATCGCCAACGCCGGCGTGCACGACCCCGGACGGATCGCGACCGAGGTCGCGACCCGGGCCGACGCGGCCGGCGTCGACGTCTCGACGATCGGCCTCGGCGCCAACCTCGACGCGGCGGTGCTGCAGCAGCTGGCGCAGCAGAACCGCGGCCTGTGCCACTTCGTCGGAGACGCGCGCGACGTGCAGAAGGTGTTCGTGCGCGAGGCCGACAGCCTGCTGGTGCCCGCCGCGCGCCACGTGCACCTGCACCTGCGGCTGCCCGACGAGCTCGAGCTGCTGCACGTGTTCGACCGCCACCAGCGCAAGCACCAGCAGCGGGTCCGCTGGCAGCTCGACGACCTCAACGCCGGCGCCACCGGCGTCGCGCTGCTGCGCTGCCGCGTGCGCCGCACCGCCGACCGCCCGCTGGTCGTGGTCGCGCGGATCGGCTACCGCGACCCGCGCACCGCCCAGGCGACCGAGCACGACGCGCGGTCGGCGCTGGCCGCGGTGGCCGTGCCCGCCCCCGACGCCCGCACCGACCTCGAGGTGCGCCGCAACGCCGCGATCGCCACGCTCGCCGAAGGCCTGCACGCGATGGCCCGGCGCTGCGACGGCCGCCGCTGGGCCGACGCCGACCGCGAGCTGCGCGACGCGTGCGACGCCGCGCGCGCGCTGTTCCCCGGCGACGATCCCGACGTCGACCGCGTGCGCGAGATCGTCGACGGCCACCTGCGCACGCTCCAGAACCACCTCGACCGGTTCCGCCGCCACTGATGCAGATCCGCTGCAGCTCGTGCACCAAGACGGTCCGCATCGCCGCCGACAGCGGGGCGCTGCCCGAGGCGTGCCCGCACTGCGGCGGCGCGACCGCGCCGGCGCGCCTCGGCCCGTACCTGGTCGACCGGCTGATCGCGACCGGCGGCATGGGCGAGGTCTACGAAGCCCACCACGAGCAGCTAGGCACGCAGGTCGCGATCAAGCTGCTGCCGGCGATGCCGCTACCGGCGATCGACGGCATGCGCGAACGGTTCGCGCGCGAGGCGCGGCTGACCGCCAGAGCGTCGCACCGCGGCGTCGTGCGCGTGCTCGCCAGCGACGTCGACGACGACCGGCCGTTCCTGGTGCTCGAATACGTGCACGGCAGGACGCTGCGCGCCCACGCCGACGGCCGGCGGCTACCGCTGCTCGAAGCCTGTCGGCTGGGCCTGCAGACGGCCGAGGTCGTCGCTGCCGCACACCGCCAGGGCGTGCTGCACCGCGACCTCAAGCCCGACAACGTGATGCTGCAGGACGACGACGACGTGCGCGTGCTCGACTTCGGCCTGGCGCGCGCGCTCGGCGAAGACGCGGCGCTGACGCGCACCGGCGAACTCGTCGGCACGCCCGAGTACATGGCTCCCGAGCAGCTGCTGGACGGCCCCGAGGCGGTCGACGTGCGCACCGACGTGCACGCGCTCGGCGTGCTGCTGTTCGAACTGCTGACCGGGCGCTCGCCACACCGCGGCGCCAACGTCTTCCAGACCCTCAAGCTGGTCGAGAGCCTCGAGGCCCCCCTGCCCGACGACGTCGGCGCGCCGCCAGCCCTGCGCGAGCTGCTGCGACGCACGATGAGCAAGCGGCCGGACGACCGCCCCGACGGTGCCGACGCGTTCGCCGCGGCCCTGCGCGAGGCGGTGCCGGCCGCCGCCGCGCCGATCGCCCCGGACCGCCCGTCGACGCCGCCGGTCGGCCTGGCCGCGCTCGCCGGCATGGCCCTGCTCGCGGTCGCGCTGTGGCTCGCAGGCGTATTCGACACCCCCACTCGCCAACCGACGCCGGGCGACGGCGGCATCGCACGACCGCTGCTCGCCTCGGTGCAGTCCGCGACCGAGCGCCTCGACGCCTGCGAAGCCCGGCTGCAGCGTGGCTGCTGGTGCGGCGCGCTCGCCGATGCCGAACGGCTGCTCGCCGACCACGTGCCCGGCAGCCACCAGCTGGCACGGCGGGCGTTCGCGCGCGCGCACGCGCTCTGGTTCGCGGCCGCGGACCTGCCGCCGTGGCTCGCGGCGGTCGACGTGCTGCAGCGCCAGCGCCTGTTCGGCGACCTGCTCGAACCGGGCCCCAGCGACCAGCAGCAGGCCCGCGCGCTGCTGCTCGGGGACCCCGACGCCCTGGCCGCCATCGACGACCCGGCGGCGCGTCGGCTGCTGGCGATCCGCGGGCTCGAGCCAGCGGACCGCGCCGCCGCGTTCGGCGACTACGCGCGCCGGTTCGCGCTCGACCAGCCGGAGCACTGGCTGGCGCGCCTGCTCGAGCACCATGCCCGCGGCGACATGGCCGAACGGGTGCACGCCGCCGAGATGGCGTGGCTGTCGGGGGCCGGCGAACTCGCGGTGCTGCTCGACGCCGCGCTGGCGATGCCCACGGCCACCGCTGCCGAGCGCGCCTCGCTGTGGCGTCGCGTGGCCGCCGCCGACCGCGACGACAGCCCGGCGAGCACGCTGCTGCTGCTGGCGCTCGAGACCGAGGGCATCGCCGACGTCGCATCCACCCCGCGCGAGGCCGACCACTTCCCGCTGCCGCACCGCGACGCCGCGGCGCGCTGGTTCGTCGCCCAGGCGGCCGCGCAACCGGGCCGCGCGTTCTGGTCGCTGCGCGTCGCGGTCGCGCTCGACGCCGAACCGTCGTTCGAGCTCAAGCCGTGGAGCCACTGCACGGAGGCGCAGCGTCGCACGCTGCAGCGGGAGCACGACCGTGCACGGTGACCCCGCCGAACTGCTGGCGCGCGCCCGCGGCGGTGAGCAGGCCGCGTTCGCCGAGCTGGTCGCGCCGCACCGCGAGCGCCTGCAGCGCTACCTGGTGACGATGACCGGCGACGAGCACACCGCCGAGGACGTGCTGCAGGAGGGCCTGCGCCGCGCGCTCGAGAAGCTCGACCAGCTGCAGCAGGCCGAACGGTTCGGCTCGTGGCTGCTGTCGATCGCGTGCAACGTCTGCCGCAGCCACCTGCGCCGCGAGGTGCAGCGCGCGCACGGCGGCGACGACCTGCTGCAGCAGATGTGCGACCACCATCGCACCGCGCTGAGCTCGCTGGTCCGCCGCGAGGACGCGCAGCGGCTGCGCCTGGCGATCGACCGGCTGCCGATCCTGCTGCGCGAGGCGTTCGTGCTGTTCGCGGTCGAGGGACTTCCCTACGCCGAGATCGCCGCGGCGACCGACGTCGCCGAGGGCACCCTGCAGGTGCGCGTGCACCGCGCCAAGGCCCTGCTGCGCCAACAGCTCGGTGACGTGGTCGACTCCTGGGTGCTGCGCGGCTGAAGTCTCCTGCACCGGATGGTCGAAGAACCCGACATGGATGCGGAGAGGGTTCGGACGCGGCGGCTGGCCGTGCTGCTGGCGGTGGCGCTCGGCGGTGCGGCGACGTGCCAGCAGGAGCTGCGTCGCGACGACCCGGCGCCGCAGCGACCCGCCGACCGCAACGGCGCGGCCAAGGCCGCGACGCACGCGCCGAAGCCCCGGCTGAAGCCGCTGGTCGCCTGGCAGTTCGTCAAGCTCGGCAACGCCGCGCACGTGCAGCAGCTCGCCGCCGCGAAGCGGGCGCGCGCCGCCGCATCGCAGGCGGCCGACCTGCCGCACGACCATGCCCACGACCACGTGGCGGCCCCGGAGCGCAACCGGCCGATCCGGCCGGCCGGTGCCGGCCGCTACGTCTGCGCGGTGCTCGCCTGCGCCGACCTGGACGTCGAACTGGCCGCCGTGCTCGGCGTGCAGCGCCAGGACCTGCTGGTGCTGCGTGCGCCCGGTCCGTTCGTCAGCCAGGAGGCGGTCGCCCTGTTGAGGCGCGCGGTCGAACGGCACCGGCTGTCGTTTGCGATCGTGCTCGGCCACGCGCCGTGCGAATCGCTGCGGCAGCCGACCGGACACGAGGACGCCCTGACCCGCCGGCTGCTGCCGCTGCGCGCGCTGGCGCGTCGCCGCAACCAGCCGCTCCACGAGACGCTCGTGCACCAGCAGCGCGAACTGCTGCTGGCGTCGTCCCCGCAGCTGCGCGCCGCCGTCGACGAAGACCGCCTGCGCATCGCGCCCGCGCTGCTCGACGCGCGCACCGGCAAGCTGCGCTGGGTCGCGCGGCGCGCGCACACGCTGCCGATCGCGCCGGTCAAGTAGCCGCGCCGCCGCGGCTCCGGTGTCGCCGTCGCGGCCGATCCGGTTCTTCCTGACCGCGAGAACAATGTGGACAACGTCCCACGCTCTCCACGACTTGTGCAGAAAAGAAGTGCGGGCAAACGCTCCCCTCGAGGCGCGAGGTTCGTTCCAATCGGGGACCCGACGCAACGGTGCGTCCGCCCCTCGCCATGCCGGCCCGAGCCAGGGCCCTGACTCCGCCACGCTCTCGCAATGCGCACCCAGCTCGGCACCTACTGCCAGCAGTTCGACGGCACGCTGCGTCCCGTGCTGCACGATCTCGACCTCGCGCTCCAGGCCCTCGAGAAGGCCTCGGAGGAAACCCCGAGCAAGTCGCTGCACGTGCCGCTGCTGGAGCTGCAGCACCAGCTGCGCGCGCTGTGCGACAAGGTGGCCGAGCAGCAGGCCTACGTGCTGATCTTCGGCCCGTTGAAGAGCGGCAAGTCGACGCTGATGAACGCGATCGCCGCGTCGTACGTCAGCGAGGTGTCGAGCCTGCCGGCGTATCCATGCCTGGTGTTCGTGCGCGCCGGCAAGAAGCGTGAGTACTTCGTCACGTGCTATGACGGATCGACGCGGCGCTTCGGCGACGCCGACAAGCTGCACGACGACATCGCCAACGCGCACACCGAGCTCGCCGAGGCGATCCGCAAGGCCGAGAACCAGGGGCTGACGTTCGATCCGCAGGAGCACTTCCAGGCGGCGATCCGGCGCGTCGACGTGCACGTGCCCGACAGCGAACTGGAGAAGACCGGCGCGGTGCTGGTCGACACCCCCGGCCTCTACACGCGCATGCGCTTCGGCTACGACCGCATGACGCGCGACTTCCGCGACGCGGCCGCCTGCGCGATCTTCGTGGTCAAGAGCGACACGCTGTTCCTCGAGCAGGTGTTCGCCGAGTTCCAGCAGCTGCTCGACCTGTTCAGCCGCATCTTCCTGGTCGTCAACGTCGACTCGCACAAGCGCGATGTCGGCCCCGACGGCAAGCTGGTGCCGAGCCTCGAGCAGTCGAAGCCCGAAGAGGTGCTGAAGGCGTTCGAGCAGCTGGCGATGTCGGCGCCGCTGCAGCAGGCGGCCAAGGACGGCCGCGTCAGGATGTATCCGGTCGACCTGCTGCACGCCGCCAGCAACCGCCTGTCGAAGAACGGCAAGGGCAAGGCGCCGGCCGGCTTCGACGCGTTCGAACAGGACCTCAGCGAATACCTCGCGAGCAGCGAATACCTGTCGGCGTTCCTGCGCGACTCGCTGCAGCGCGCCGAAGGCCTGCTCGGCGAGATGCAGTCGCACTTCGAAGCCGAGGACGCCCGCGAACTGGAGCAGCGCCTGCACGACCTCGACGAGGAGTGCGGCTGGTTGCGCCACGAGAAGCAACGGGTCGAGCAGGCGCTGCAGCTGGACTGGACCGAGGCCTTCGCCCGCAGCCGTCGCGACGTCGACGCCGAGGTCGAACGCTCCGCGCGCGACCACGGCGCCAAGCTGCTGCGCACGCTCGGCGCGTCGATCGACACCTGGTTCTTGAGCAGCCAGAGCCTCGAGTGGCTGGTGCAGGGCCAGTGGAGCCCGCTGGTGCGCGACTACCGCGAAGCCGTGCTCGAGGCCGGCAACAAGGCATTCGAACAGGCCGGCATGCAGACCGACGCCGGCTTCGATCTGCCCGACGGCGTCAGCGAGCTGGCCCGCCGCGCCGGCATCGACCTGCGCCTGCTGCGCGCGCACGCGTTCGACGCGGTCGGCAAGGTGCAGTGGCCGAAGCACGCTGCGGTGCCGGTCGACGTGCGCAAGATCCCGATCAAGAAGGGCGTCGTCGACCGCCTGGCGTTCCGTTCGCTCGACAAGGTGCGCCAGCGCCTGTTCGGAGCGCTCGACAAGCCCGACGCCAAGATCCCGGGCAAGGACAAGGCCCGCCACCTCGGGGACCCAGGCCGTCTGCACCTGCACCAGTGCGTCGCGCAGTTCCGCGGCGAGCTGCTGCCGCAGACCACCGACTGCCTCGGCCGGCACTTCGGCGACGCGTTCGCCGACGCCGCCAGCAAGATGCTGCGCGAGCAGCTGGACGGCTACGCGCCGCGCCTGCAGCGAAAGCTCGACGAACTCGAGGGCGAACGTTCCTACCTGATGAACGTCGCGACCCCACTGCGCGACCTCGGCAAGCTGACCGGCGGGACCCGCACCAAGCTGCAGGCGCTCGGCAGCCAGTTCGTGCGCGAGGCCGAGCTGCAGCCGCAGCCGAAGGACGTCGTGCTCGAGCCCAAGGCGCCGCAGGGTCAGCCGGGCAAGCAGCCGGCGAACCAGCCCAAGGGCCGCAGGCAGGGCAAGCGCGGCGCCGGGAGCCGGCGCCCGTAGGCGGGATCACCCGGAGACGAGAGTCGAAGCGCCCGGGACCTTTGGAGACGCCGGCCGTGACCGCTCGGCGTCGAGGCCCGCGCGCCGTTACCGCAGTGCCGACAGCTTGCGGAACCGCACCAGCGTCTCGCGCGCCAGCTCCATCACCTCGGCCGCCGGCCGACCGGTCAGCAGCTCCAGTGCGTCGTGCACGCCGTTGACGGCCTGCACCGCGAACGTGCCCGCTTCGACCGCCTGCACCACGTCGACGTCGAGCATCAGGTCGCCGATGTTGGCGACCGGCAGCACGACGCCCTGGCGGCGGTTCAGCTTGCGCGCCTTGCACAGCCGGAAGAAGCCTTCGATCTTGTCGTTGACGCCGGAGACCGCCTGCACCTCGCCCTTCTGGTTGACGCTGCCGGTGATCGCCAGGTCCTGCACCAGCGGCACGTTCGCCAGCGAGCTGAGCAGCGCCAGCAGCTGGGCCAGCGACGCGCTGTCGCCCTCGACGCCGTTGTAGAGCTGTTCGAAGCAGATCGTCGCCTGCATGCACAGCGGGCCGCCGTCGCCGAACTCCTGCAGCAGGAAGCCCTCGAGGATCATCACGCCCTTGTCGTGGATCGGGCCCGACAGCTGCGCCAGGCCCTCGATGTTGACCAGGCCCGAGCGCTGCGCGGTCGCGACGCCGGAGTTGCAGGTGATCCGGCACGGGCGGCCGAACTCGATCGTGCCGGTGTCGAGCACCGTCAGCGCGTTGATCTGGCCGATCGCGGTGCCGGACGTCGTCAGCTCCATGTAGCCGGCGGCGTAGCCACGTTCGGTCAGTTCCTGCGCCAGGTCGTGCCGCTGCCGCTGCATGCCGACGGCCTGGTCGACGTGGCGACGCGTCACCAGCTTGGCGCGCGCCAACCGCGCCTGGTAGGCCGACTCGCGCGCCAGGTCGCCGATCTCGCTGTAGCGCGTGATCAGCCGGTCGCGGCGGCCGGCGCAGCGAGCGCCGTGCTCGGCGATCGCCGCCATCGCATCGGGTGACAGCGGCAGCAGGTCCTCGCCCTCGACCAGCCACTGCAGGTAGTCGGCGTAGCGCGTCAGGCTCTTCTTGTTGACCGGGATCGTGCTGTCGAACTCGGCGTGGATCTTGAAGACCTGCGGGAACTGGATGTCCTCGGCGGCGAGCTGCTCGTAGACGCCGGGTTCGCCGATCAAGACGACCTTGAGGTCGATCGGGATCGCCTGCGGCTGCAGCGTGCCGGTGTGCGTGCCCGCCCCCTGGTCGAAGTCGCGGATCTCGAGCAACCCAGACTGCAGCACCCGCTTGAGCTGCGTCCAGACGCCCGGCTCGCGCAGCACGTCGAAGCAACGCAGCACCAGGTAGCCGCCCTCGGCGCGCAGCAGCGCCCCCGGGTGCACCTGCAGCGGCCCCGGCTGCGAGTCGCCGCCGATGGTCCCGAACAGGTTGCCGAAGCTCGGATTGGTCTCGATGACCACTGGACAGGCGTCGGTGAACGACGTCTTGACCACCTGCGAGTGGAACTCGCCCAGGCGCGGCTCGGCGGTCTGCGGCATCAACTCGAACGCGGTGGTCTCGTCTTCGAGTTCGACCTCGGTGCCGACGAACGGGTGCAGGTTGCGCTCGATGAACTCCCCCGCCGCGTCGAGCCAGTCGGCGACCTCGGGCTGCGGCCAGCGCTTGACGAAGTCCTTCTGGTGGTTCTGCAGCACCTTCCAGGCCAGCTGGCGATCCATCGCGCGGACCTCCTGCTCGGCGCGGATGAACTCCTCGCGGATCCGTTCGCTGACCTCGTCGAGACGTTCGAGCAGCTGGTCGCGCTGGCGCAGCAGCCGGTTGCGGTCGTCGTCGGCGACCTTGCCGTCGAGCACCAGCGCCGACAGCGCATCGAGCGTGATCGGCTCGCCCTCGACGACCGGATAGATGTCCGCCGTCGACGTGCCGTTCTGCGCCTGGAACGTCACCAGCGCACAGCCCTGCTTCTGCGCCTGCCGCTGCAGCGCGTCCATGATGCGGCGTTCGCGCGCGGCGCTGGCGCGCTTGACGACCCGGCGCGACATCCGGTGCGGCCGCGAGCGCAGCGCGCTGAGCAGCGCGCCGTGCATGACCCGGCCGAGCTCGAGCAGGTCGTCGCGGAACTGCGGCCCCTTGCCGGTCGGCAGCGAGATCAACAGCGGCCGGTTGGGTTCGCGGAAGTTGTGCACGAACACGCGATCGGGCACCAGCCGGCAGGTCGGCTGGATGTCGCGCAGCAGCATCTCGACCACCGCCGTGCGACCCGAGCCGATCAGCCCGGACACGAACAGGTTGTAGCCCTGTGCCTGGATCGACAGGCCGGTGCGCAGCGCCGCCATCGGCCGGTCCTGGCCGATCAGGAACGCCGCGGTCGGGGTCTTGCCCGACGGCTCCAGCGGCTTGCAGGTCCAGCGCAGCTTGTCGACCGGCACCGGCCCCGACCGGCCGCCCCGCGCCGAGCGGCCGTTGCGGGCCTTGACGACGCGACGACTGGTGTCGGCGCCCTGCTTGCGGGCGCTCACGCGCGCGCCACCAGCACCGGGCACGGCGCGGCCTTCAGGATCTCGCCGGCGGTGCTGCCGAGCAGCGCCTTCATGATGCCGCTGCGGCCCTGCGAACGGACCAGGATCAGGTCGACGCGTTCGACCAGCGCCTCCTTGAGGATCTGCTCTTCGACGTCCTCGGAGAACGTCAGGTGGCCGAGCGCGCGCACGCCCGCCTCGGCGGCCTGGTCGACGGCCTTCTGCAGCTTGTCCTGCACCTCGTCCTGCAGTTCGGACTCGAAGTTGCCGCCGCGGCCGGTCGAGCCGTGGTGGCCGATCAGGTTGAGCGTCGCCGGCGTGTCGATCACCGCCAGCAGCAACAGCTCGGCGCGCAGCTGCGCCGCCAGTCCGATCGCGTAGCCGAGCTCCGGCTCTTTGGACTCCGCGAGGTCCACGGGCGCGAGGATGCGTTGCACGACCGGCGTCATGGCGGGATGGTACGGTCCCGCGCCAGCAATTCGAGAGGGCGTCCGCTATGTTGCCCGGCCCCGATCGCCCCGAGTACCGTGGACCTACAAGACCTCAAGATCGACCGCAAGCCGACGCACAAGCGGCAGCGCCGCGGCCGCAACCCGTGGCCGGCGCGGCTGATCGTCGCGGCGATCGTCGCCGTCGTCGGCTGGCTCACCTGGCCGATGCTCGGCCGCCTCTACGACCGCCTCAACCTGCCCGCGGTGCGCACCTACGTCGTCACCGAGAGCAACCCCGCGGCGGCCGCGGCCGTGCGCGGCACCGCGGCCAACGGCTACGTGGTCGCGGCGCGACGCGCCGCGCTGTCCTCGGACGTGCCGGGCCGCATCGTCGAGATGAACGTGCAGGAAGGCTCGGTCGTCAAGAAGGACGACATCGTCGCCAGGCTGTTCGCCGACGACTTCCGCGCCGCCTACGAGCAGACCGAGGCGTCGCTGCTGGCGGCGGCGACGGCGGTCAAGCGCGCCGAGGCCAGCGAGAAGGTCGCGCAGGCGGAGATCGTCGAGGCCAACAGTTCGCTGCAGACCGCCGAGGCGCTGCGCGACGAGGGCGACAAGCAGCTGCAGTTCGCCGAGGCGGAGCTGCGCCGCATGCACGAGCTGGCGCAGACCGGCATCGAGGGCGAACGTGCCCTCCAGCTGGCCGAGCGCGATCGCGACACCGCCAAGGCGCGGCTGGCCTCGCTGCGCGCCGGCGTCGCCGCCGCTGCCGCCAGGGCGCGCACCAGCGAGGAGCGCGCGGCCGTCGCGACCGTCGACGTCGAGTCCCGCCGCAACCAGCTCGAGGCGGCGCGGTTCGCCCGCGACCAGGCCAAGGCGACACTCGACAAGACCGACGTGCGCGCGCCGTTCGACGGCATCGTCGTGCTCAAGGACGCCGAGATCGGCGAGGTCGTTTCCCCCAACGCCCAGGGCGGCAGCAACGCGCGCGGCGCGGTCTGCACGATGGTCGACTTCGACTCGCTCGAGGTGCAGGCCAACGTGCCCGAGAATACCCTCAAGTCGGTCGAGGTCGGCGCCCCCGCCGACGTGTTCCTCGACGCGTTCCCCGACGACCGCTACGCCGGCACCGTCGATCGCATCTGGCCGACCGCCGACCGCCAGAAGGCGACCGTCGAGGTGCGCATCAAGTTCGCGCGCCGCGACGAGCGGCTGCGCCCGGAGATGGGCGTGCGCATCGTGTTCCGCAAGGACCGCGATCCGGAGGCCGGGCAGCCGCCCGCGACGGCCGAACGCCGCATCGTCGTGCCGCAGGAGGCGCTGGTGCAGATCGGCGGACGGACCGGCGCGTTCGTGGTCGAACAGGACGCCGTGCGGTTCGCCGAGGTCACCGCCGGCGAGGCCAAGGGCGGCCGCGTCGCGATCGACGCCGGCCTGACCGCCAACCAGCGCATCGTGCTCGATCCCCCCGCGTCGCTGCAGGACGGCGACCGCATCCGCGTAGAGCAGAACTGAACATGCCCGCAGCCATCCAACTCCGTTCCGTCACCAAGTCCTACTCCCGCGGCGGCGAGACGCTGCGTGTGCTCGACGAGCTCGACCTCGACATGGACGACGCGACGTTCTACGCGTTGATGGGTCCGTCGGGCTCCGGCAAGACCACGCTGCTCAATCTGGTCGGCGGCCTCGACCAGGCCGATTCCGGCGTCGTGCAGGTCGGCGACGAGGACCTCGCCGTGATGGACGGCAGCGAACTGGCGCAGTGGCGGTCGGAGCATGTCGGCTTCGTCTTCCAGGGCTTCAACCTGCTGCCGGTGCTGAGCGCCCGCGAGAACGTCGAGCTGCCGCTGCTGCTGGCGCCGCTGTCCAAGCGCCAGCGCAGGGAGCAGGCCGAGCGCGCGCTCGAGCTGGTCGGGCTGCAGGACCGCATGGACCACAAGCCGCGCGAGCTGTCCGGTGGCCAGGAGCAGCGCGTCGCGATCGCCCGCGCGATCGCCACCGACCCCGCGGTGATCCTCGCCGACGAACCGACCGGCGACCTCGACCGCAACACCGCCGACGCGGTGCTCGAGATGATGCAGCGGCTCAACAAGGAGCTCGGCAAGACCATCCTGATGGTCACGCACGACCCGCAGGCGGCGACCTACGCCGACAAGACGATCCACCTCGACAAGGGCCGGCTCGGCCGCATCGAGGACAACCGCACCGCGACGCAGGGGAGCTAGCGATGCCCTGGAAGCTGCTGATCCGCAACGTGCTCGGGCACAAGATGCGGTCCTTGCTGACGATCGGCGCGGTCACGGTCGCCGTGTTCCTGATCTGCGTGCTGCAGGCCGTAACCAGCGGCCTGTCGCGCACCCTCGACGCCTCTGCCGCCAATCGGCTGCTGGTCCAATCGGCGGTCAGCCTGTTCGTCGACCTGCCGCTGAGCTACCAGCAGAAGATGTCGTCGGTCGAGGGCGTCGAAGCCATCTGTAAGTGGCAGTGGTTCGGTGGTCGCTACGAGCAGGACAAGGGCGGCTTCTTCGCGCAGTTCGCCATCGACCCTGACACGTTCGCCCCGAGCTACCCCGAGATGAGCATCGCCGAGGGCAGCTACGAGGACTTCGCAAGCACCCGCACGGCGTGCATCGTCGGCCGGCAGCTGGCGGACAAGTACGACTGGAAGGTCGGACAGACCGTGCCGATCCTTGGCACGATCTTCACCCGCGTCGACGGCAAGCCCTGGGACTTCACCGTCAAGGGCATCTACGAGAGCAACTCGCCGGCCTTCGACGAGCAGACGATGTTCTTCCAGTACGAGTATCTGCGCGAATCGCTCGAACAAGGCGGCGCGACCGGCCCCGACGGGGTCGGCGTCTACATGCTCAAGGTCCAGCAGGGCACGGACCCCCTGGTCGTCCAGCGCGCGGTCGACGGCATGTTCGAGAACGGTCCGCAGCGGGTGCAGACCACGACCGAAGCCGAGTTCAACCGCCAGTTCATCTCGATGCTGGGCGACGTGCCGCAGCTGCTCCGCTTGATCGGCGGCGCCGTGTTGTTCGCGATCTTCTTCGCGGTGCTCAACACGATGCTGCTCACCGGCCGCGAACGCACCCGGGACCTGGGCGTGATGAAGGCCCTCGGATTCCGCGACGGGGTCGCCGCCGGACTGCTGATCGGAGAATCCCTGCTGCTGTGCCTCACCGGCGCCGGGCTCGCCATCGGCCTCGCCCTGCTGATCGAAGCGCCGGTGGCAGCGGTCACGGCTTCGTTCATCCCCGGGTTCGCACTCGATCGGAACACGCTGCTGCTTGGCGCTGGCATCGCCGCTGCCGTCGGCCTCGTCTCCGGCATCCTGCCGGGCATCCGCGCGGCCCGCATGAACACGACCCAGGCCCTGAAGGAGATCGCCTGATGGCCCTCGTCCCGTTCCGCTACAACCTTCGCAGCCTGTTCGTCCGGTTGTCCTCGACGCTGCTCACCGTGTGCGCCGTCGGCGCGACGATCGCCGTGCTGGCCGGGATGCTGTCCCTGCAGCAGGGGTTCGCCACCATCTTCCAGGAGCGCGGCCGGACCGACCTCGCAATCTTCCTGCGCAAGGGGGCGACGTCCGAAGGCGAATCCGGCGTCACGCTCGAGCAGTGCTCCATCCTGAAGAAGGAGGTGCCCGAGGTGCAGCGCAACGCGGCCGGCCAGCCGCTCGCGAGCGCCGAGATGTTCCTCGCGGTTCGCCTGCGCAAGTTCGACGGCGGCGAGACCAACGTCGCGATTCGCGGCGTCGAACCGATGACGTTCGACATCCACGGTGACGACATCCGGATCACCGACGGCAAGGCCTTCACGCCGGGGTCGGACGAGTTGATCGTGGGCGAGGGCCTGCTCGGCCGGATCGCCAACTGCAACGTCGGCGACACCCTGCGCATCAACACCGGCACCTTCCGTATCGTCGGATCGTTCTCGGGCAAGGGTGGCTACCAGAGCGAGATCTGGGGCGACCTCGACCGCCTGTCCGACGCCCTGCAGCGCCCGGTGCGCAGCCGCGTGATCGCCAAGGTGTCGCCCGAGACGGACCTCCAGGCGATCGAGGATCGCTACACCGACGACAAGCGGCTGCAGCCGAAGGTGCTCAACGAACGGGACTACCTCGCCAGCCAGACCAGCGACCTGTCGGCGCGCTTCCTGTTCGTCGGCGGGTTCCTGGCTCTGATCATGGGCATCGGCGCGATCTTCACCGGCACCAATTCGATGCTGGCCGCGATCGGAGCGCGCACGCACGAGATCGGCATCCTCAAGGCGGTCGGCTACAAGCCGTTCGCGATCTTCGTGTCGTTCCTCGGCGAGTCGCTGCTGCTCGGCGTGCTGGGCGGCATCGTCGGCTGCCTGATGGTGCTGCCGTTCCAGGGAGCCGAGACCGGCACCATGAACAGCACCTTCTCCGAGGTGACCTTCGCGTTCCGGACCACACCCTCCGCCATGCTGTGGTCGATCGTGTTCGCCGCGGGACTCGGGGTGATCGGCGGCTTGTTCCCCGCCTGGCGCGCCTCCCGCATGACGCCGACCGAAGCTCTGCGTCGCGGCTGAACCCGCGAGCATGCCGCGCCCCTCCACCATCGTCGCGCTCTACCGCGACGCGTTCGGCGGCCTGCCGCGGCTGACGTGGCTCTTGTGCCTCGCGGCGTTCCTCAACCGCTGCGGCGCGATGGTCGTGCCGTTCCTCGGCCTCTACGCCAAGGAACGGTTCGACTGCTCGCCCGAGCAGGCGGGCATCGTGCTCAGCATCTACGGCGTCGGCGCGGTCACCGGCAGCTGGCTCGGCGGCTTCCTGACCGACCGCCTGGGCTCGGTGCGCCTGCAGCGCTGGGCCCTGATGACCAGCGGCCTGTGGATGTTCGCGATGGTGCGCGTGCTCGAGCCGGGCTGGCTCGAGGCCGCCACCTTCGGACTCGCCGTGCTCAACGAAGCCTTCCGCCCCGGCAGCATCACGGCCGTCGCCAGCAGCACGACGCCCGAACTGCGCCGCAAGGCGCTGTCGCTCAACCGCCTGATGCTCAACCTCGGCTGGGCCGTCGGCCCGACCATCGGCGGCTACCTGGTGCAGCGCGACTTCGCCGTGATGTTCTACGTCGACGGCGCGACCTGCGTGGTCGCCGCCGCGTTCCTGATGTTCGGCCTCGGCGGCTTCGACCCGCGCCCCGAGCCCGCGACCGAACAGGACACGACCCGCCCGTCGCGGCCGTTCCGTGACGGCCACTTCCTGTGGCTGATGCTCGCCAACCTGATCGTCTTGATGGCGTTCATGCAGTACTTCACGACCGGCTCGCGGGTGTTCGAGGACGACGGCTACACGCGCCCGCAGATCGGCTGGTTCCTGGCCGTCAACCCGATCCTGATCGTGCTGTTCGAGATGCTGACCGTGCACGCGCTGCGTCGCCGCCGCGCGCTGCCGATCGTCGCGCTCGGTTCGCTGGTCGTCGGCCTCGGCTACGTGGTGCTGCTCGCCCCGCTCGGCGCCACCGGCATCGTGATCGCGATGGCGATCGTCGCCGGCGGCGAACTGCTGCAGATGCCGCTGCTCAGCGCCTACATCAACGACCACGCCCCCGCCCACGCGCGCGGCGCCTACAACGGTGCCTACGGCATGGTCTTCAGCATCGGCCAGATCACCGCACCGCTGCTCGGCGGCTTCCTCTACGCACGCCTGGGCCAACAGGCGCTGTGGATCGCGTGCGGCGTGCTCGCCGCGGTCGGCGCGCTGATGTTCCTGCTGTCTTCGCGCCGCGAGCCGGCCGTGCCCGCCTGAGCCCCGGCCCGTTCACAGATCCGACACCGACACGCGCACCGCGCCGCCGTCGCGAAACCAGGTCGCCTCGTCGTGCACGCGCAGGTCGTCGCGCTTGAGGACGAACTGCAGCGTGATGCAGCCGTCGCGCAGGTCCTCGTGGTCCCAGAAGCGATCGTTGGACAGCACCAGGCCGTCGTGCTCGCGCGCATGCTGCAGCAGGTAGGCGTCGGCCGACTCACGGTGCGGCGTGACGACGTAGCGCGGCCGCCCCTCGGTCACGTCCTGGCAGCGGGCCCGCAGCACCTGCTGCGCGTCGCGCGGGCAGGCCATCGCCGTGGAGTAGTCGACGAACACCCAGATCGGCAGGTCGCCGAAGCGGTCCTGGCACCAGCGTTCGGCGAGTTCGAGGCGCTGCAGCGGCCGCCGTCGGCTCGACGCGATCACGTTGGCCCCGTCGATCACGACGCAGCGGCGCGACGGCGGCACGGGGCCGGGCGGGCGTCGCTTCGGGCCCGCCATCAGCGCGCGGCCTCGGGAGCGGCGCCGAAGTGGCGGCGCAAGGGCTGCAGCGGCAGCGCGCGCACCGTGCGGCCCATTCCGGCCGTGGTCTCGGCCGCACACAGCGAGTCGAGGATCGCCTGCTCGGTGGCGTCGGCGACCGCGACGAACAGCGGGGAGAGCTGGCTGCCGCGCAGCGGCCCCGCGTCGAAGCCGGCGGTCGAGAACGCAACCGCATAGTCGCCGCTACCGTTGCTGAACGACGCGCCGGTGCGCGCCATGCCGGCGAACGCGCGGCGCGCCAGCCGTTCGAGGCCGCGCTGGTCGAGCGGTGCGTCGGTGGCGATCACGACCATGCAGGAGCCGTCGTGGTCCTCGCCCACCAGGTTGGCGAACGGCTGGCCGTCGACGACCAGGCGACCGCCGAAGTTGCTCTGCACCAGCACGCCGACGGTGAAGTCACCTACGACGCGCGAAGCGCTGCCGACGCCGCCCTTGAAGCCGAAGCAGACCGTGCCGGCGCCGGCGCCCACCGCACCGACCTCGAACGCGCCGTCGCTGGCAGCGGCGATCGCCGCCGCCACGTGCGCGCTCCCGACGGGCCGCGCGCGGATGTCCGACAGCCGACCGTCGTTGGTCTCGCCGACGACCACGTTGGCCGAACGCACGCGCTCGTTGCCGGGCTGCGCCAGCAGCCAGTCGAGCAGGCCGTCGGCGACGCGGTGCACGTTGAGCGTTCCGCACAGCGCGATCGGGCTCTCGAGCTCGCCGAGCTCCATCAGCTGGGTGGCGCCGACCATCTTGCCGAAGCCGTTCTGCACGCACAGCGCGGCCGGCAGCTTGCTCTGGAACGGGTTGCCGCGCTGCGGCAGCACCACGGTCACGCCGGTGTGCAGGCGTTCGCCTTCGTGCAGCGTCGCGTGGCCGACGGCGACGCCGTCGACGTCGGTGATCGCGTCCAGCGGCCCGGCCGCGAGCGCGCCGACGTGGATGCCGACGTCGCGCGCGCGCATGCGCTGGCCCGCGGCCGTGACGACGAGCTGCGCCTGCGGTTCGGTCGGCACAGCACACGACGCCAGCGCCAGCACGACCCCGCAGCACCACCAGCAACGCTTCATCGCCACAGGATGCCGGATCGACGTGCGGACCGCTATCGTGCGGGCCGATGCAGATCCCGCAGTTCTGGGCCGAGCACCGCCTCGAAGGCAAGATCGAACCGACGCGCTCCGGCGGACGGAAGCGCGTGCGCGTCGTGCGCCGCTTCGGCTGGTCCGACGAGAGCCAGGCGCAGGCCGAGGTGCACGCGCGCGAGCGCGCCGAGGCCGCGTTCGCCGAACTGCGTGCTGGCCGCTCCGTGAGCCAGCGCGAGCGCAAGCTCGCCTACGGCGACGAAGGCCTGCCGATCCGCGAGGAGGTGCTGGCGCGCAACGGCGACGACGTGATCACGCGCAACTCCTACGGCGCCCGCTGCCTCAACGAGCCCGACGTGCTGTTCGCCGACCTCGACATCCAACCGCAGCTGCCGTTCGGCATCGGCAGCACGCTCGGCGCGGTCGGCTGCTTCCTGCCGGTCGTCGGCCTGCTCGCGGGCGTCTCGCTGATGTGGAACGGCGAGCTGCGGATCGGCCTCGCCGCGCTCGCCGGCGGCTTCGTGGTCGGCATCGTCCTGCTGGCGGCGCTGGGCCGCCTCAACCGCTCGACGCCGGTGATCGCCGCGACCCAGGTCCGCGTCCGCCGCCGCGTCGCGCAGGTGCTCGAACGGCGCCGCGACTGGCGCTTCGCCCTCTACGAGACCCCGGCCGGCTTCCGCCTGCTGGCGCTGCACGCGACCTTCGATCCGCGCAGCGAAGAGGTGCAGGCGCTGTTCCGCGAGCTCGGCACCGACCCCGCCTATGCCCAGATGTGCGCGCTGCAGGCCTGCTTTCGCGCCCGCGTCAGCGCCAAGCCCTGGCGCATCGACCTCGACCGCCTGCCCACCCGCGCCGTCTGGCCGGTCCCCGCAGACCGCCTCCCCGAACGCACTGCCTGGATCGCCCGCTATGAGCTCCTGGCCCAGAACCACGCCGCCTGCCGCTACCTCGAAGACCTCGGCACCGCCCCGGTCGCAGCGCGCTGCGCCCACGTCCAGCAGATGCACGACGAGCTGTGCAAGGCGCGAACGGAGCTGCCGCTGGCGTAGCCTTGTCTGGCAAGAGGACACAGAGAGGGCGAAGCAAGGAGAGCCGGATGAAGCCGGCCGCCCGCCAGACCGGCCACAGCGGAAGAGCTAAGGCATCTCGACCTCGCTCACCCGCAGCCCGAGGCCGCCGCCGACGCGTTCTTCGACCTGGCCGGTGAAGACGAACGGGCCGCGGCCCTGGAGGAGGCCGCCGACGCGCTGGTAGACCTTGGGGAACAGCGTCGACTCGACGATGCCGGTGCCGTCCTCGATGGTCACGAAGCACATGCCGCCGTTCTTGCTGTTGGCGACGCCGCGGCGGATCGCGTGGCCGCGGAAGGCGACCGCGAAGCCGCAGACCCGCACGGTGCGGCCGACATGCTCGCCGACTTTGCCGCACGGCACGCAGCGCGACAGCACCGGCAGCTCGCCGCGGCGCCACAGCACGTCGACCGGGTGGCTGCCGAGCGTGAAGCCGAGCAGCGTCAGCTCGTGGTCGGCGCGCTGCTTGTCGTCGTAGTCGGGCAGCTGCGGGTAGCTGGCCTCGCGCGGCGTGACGGCGTCGACGAACAGCGCGCCGCGCGAGGCGGCCGCCGAACGCTCGATCGCCTTCTGCGCGCGCGGCGTCATCGCGACCTGCAGCCGCCACAACAGCTCGGGCCGGCTGGTGCCCAGGCCGTCGAGCGCGCCCACCTGGATCAGGTTCTCCACCTCGTTGCGCATCGGCCGCACCCGCTGCAGGAAGTCGACCAGATCGCCGAACGGTCCCCCCGCGCGGCGCGCGGTCAGGATCCTGTCGACGGTGCGTTCGCCGAGGCCGTGCACGGTGCCGAGGCCGATGCGGATGACCTTCTCGCCGATCAGCTCGTGCTCGGCTGCGCCCTGCTGCACGCACGGCGCGCGCAGCTCGGCGCCGAGCCGCTTGGCCTCCTCGGCGTAGACGCCCGACGCGAAGTAGCCGGCGTCGTTGCGCAACATCGCGCACAGGAACGCGGCCGGCCAGCGCGCCTTCAGGAACACGCAGCGGTAGGCGAGCCGGCCGTAGGTCACCGAGTGTGCCTTGCAGAACGAGTAGGCCGCGAACCGCGCCATCTCGGCCCAGATCTGCTCGATCGCCTGCCGCGGCAGGCCGCGCCGCAGCCCCGCGACGACGAACGCGTCGGCCTCGTCCTGCATCGCGTGGGTGCGGCCGCGCTTGCCGAGGTCGCGGCGCAGCACGTCACCGGCGGTCGCGTCGAGCCCGGCGACCGCCATCGCCGCGCGGATCACGTCCTCCTGGTAGAGCATGATGCCGAACGTGTCGGCGAACACCTCGAGCAGCAGCGGGTGCGCCGCGGTCGCCTCCTCCATGCCGCGCGCCCGCCGGATGAACGCCTCCTTCATGCCCGACGACGCCGGCCCCGGCCGCACCAGCGCGACCGCCTGGATGACGCGGTCCATGGTCGCCGCGCCGACCTGCTGCAGCAGCGTGCGCATCGCCGGCGACTCGACCTGGAAGCAGCCGAGCGTGCCGCCGTTCTGCAGCAGGTGCGCGGTGCGCTCGTCGTCCTCGGGGATCGCGTGCAGGTCCGGCACGCGCACGCCGTGGCCGCCCAGCATCGTCACGCAGTCGTGCACGATCGACAGCGCGCGGTTGCCGAGCAGGTCGATCTTGACCATGCCGAGCCCCTCGACGAAGTGCATGTCGTACTGCGTGACGACCACGCCCTTGGCGGCGCGCTCGAGCGGCGCGTGGGTCGCGATCGGCTGCGGCGTGATCACCACGCCGCCGGGGTGCACGCCGAGGTGGCGCGGCGCCGCCAGCAGCTGCTGCGCCAGCCGCAGCAGCATGCGTTCGGCCGCGGCCGGCAGCGACGAACTGTCGTGCACGGAAGCCCGTTCGCCGCCCCGTCCGGGGGACCTGCCGGCGCGGAAGAAGCCGGGCGTCTCGGCGATCGTCTCGGCCAGGTCGATGCCGCCGCCGGCGTGCCACGGCAGCCGCTTGCTGCGCCGCGCCGCCTCCTGCGGCGGCAGCCCCATCACCTTGGCCGCCTCCTGGTAGGCCGAGCGCGGCCCGCAGGTGTTGTAGGTCGCGATCATCGCGACGTGGTCGCGACCGAAGTGCTCGTAGACCGCGTCGATCAGCTCGTCGCGGCGCCGCCAGCAGAAGTCGAGGTCGATGTCCGGCAGGTCGCTGCGGCCGGGATTGAGGAAGCGCTCGAACAGCAGCCCGTAGCGGATCGGATCGGCGTCGGTCAGCCCGAGGCAGTGCGCCACCAGGCTGTCGGCCGCCGAGCCGCGACCGACGAACGGGATGTCGCGCGCACGCGCCAGGTCGACGATCTGGTGCACGGCCAGGAAGTACGGCGCGAACCCCATGCGCTCGATCACCTGCAGTTCGCGCTCGCAGCGCTGCTGCGCGTCGGCGAACGCATCGCGGCCGCCGTAGCGCTGCTTCATGCCGCGCAGCACCAGCTCGCGCAGGCAGCCCTCGGCGGTCTCTCCGCGCGCCAGCTCGATCGGCGGAAAGATCGGCGCGGCGCGTTCGGCGAACTCGAGCGAACAGCTCTGCAGCACCTGCTCGGCCATCGCCACCGCCTCGGGCGCGTCGTCGTGGCCGTCGCGCAGCTGCTGCGGCGTCGGCAGGTGCATGTCGGGCGCGGCGACCCCGATGCCGCGCAGGTCACGCATCGCATCGCCGCCGCCGGCGACCAGGCTGCGCAGCGAACGGTTCCACTTGACCGCCAGGAACAGCTGGTGCAGCACGTGGTCGTCCGGCGTCGGGAACCAGACGTCGCGCACGGCGCACAGCTGCAGTTCGAGGTCGCGCGCCAGGTCGCGCAGCATGCGGCGCGGCCACGCCACCCCGGGGTCTGGCAGCTTGCGCCCGGCGACCGCCGGGTTGCCGGCGCCGTGGTCCGGCCGCTCCGGCCCGCGCGGCGGCAGCGCCACCAGCAGCCGTTCGCGCGGCACGCGCACCGACAGCTCGGGCAACAGGCGCGGATCGCCGCAGACGAACCACAGGCCGTCGGCGAAGCGCTCGCACGCGCGCGGCAGGTCGAAGGCGCCGCCGGCCGCCCCCACCCCGCTCCCGACCCCGTGGTACCTGCTCAACAACGCGCACAGCGACGCGTAGCCGCGCCGATCCTGCGCGATCAGCGACAACCGCCGGCCGCGGTGCACCAGCTCGGTCCCGAACACCGCCTCGAGCCCGACCCGCCGCGCCGCCTGCGCAAACGGATAGAGCCCGTAGAGCCCGTTGGTGTCGTGCAGGACCAGGTGCGACAGCCCGAGCCGCACCGCCTCCTCACACATCGCCTGCGGCGACGCCGGCGCCGTCAGCAGCGAGAAGTGGGTCCGGGACAGCAGCAGGGCCATCCTCTCGGTATACCTAACAAACCACGAACATCAAGCCCACGGAGCAGGCCGGAGACCGATCCAACGGGGCCCGGCGACGGCGCGCCTGGAGGTGAGGCAAACGCAGCAGGCAGGGCGCAGCATGCCCCGCCCATCGCACGCCCCACGCTAGTCGTCGTAGTCGTCGAAGCGGCTGCCGCCGCGCCGGCCGCGGTCGTCGCCGCCGTCCTCGTGGCGCCGGCGCCCGTGGCCGCCGCGCCCCTTGCGGCCGCGGTCGCGCTCGCGACTCGGCCGCGCATCGGGCCCGAAACGCCGCTCCCGGTTCTCGCGGGCGCGCTCGGCCGGATCGCGGTTGTCGTCGTCGCCGCCACCACCGCCGCCGAACGACTGGTCGCGGTCGGGCCGGTCCAGACCGTCGCCGCCGCGGTGGTCATGGCCGCGGTTGCCGTAGCCGCCGCGACCGCCGCCGGGGCCACCGCGCGGGCCGCCCGACCCTCCGCCTCCCGGTCCGCCACCCCCTGGCCGACGATCTTCGGCCTCCGAGACGCGCAGCGTGCGCGTTCCGAAGGCGGCGCCGTTCATCGTGGCGATCGCCTGCCGTGCTTCTTCGTCGTTCCCCATCTCGACGAATGCGAAGCCGCGAGGGCGCTGCGTTTCGCGGTCGAGGGGGATGTGCACGCGTTCGACGGATCCACCGCTCTCGGTGAAGGCAGCGCGGATGGCGTCTTCGTCGGCGTCGTACGGGAGGTTTCCGACGTACAGTCTCTTGCCCATGCGGGGGAGTGGCAGTCTCGAGTGGCAACGTGGCCGGGATCGACTCCGACCACGCGCCGTATGATACGCGCCGAATCCAGCCCGAAAAGCGCCTCCGGCCCAGTTTCCGCCGCGAAGCCCCGCTGGCACGCCGGCCACCGACCCCCTATCCCTGCAGCCATGACCGTCCGCAAGCTCCTGCTCACCGTCACCCTGCCGCTGGTCGCGTTTGCGTGCAGCGGCCCCGAGAACGAGACCAAACCGTCGCAGGCGCCGATCGTGCAGGCGCCCGAAGCGCCCCCCGAGGAGCCCGTTGCAACCACGCCCGACGAGACCATGCCCGACGACAACGAAGCCCCGCAGTCCCCGGCCGCGAAGACCGACGAGCCCGCCGCCAACGCAGGGCAAAAGGAGGTCGCGACCTTCGGTGGCGGCTGCTTCTGGTGCACCGAGGCGGTGCTCGAGCAGCTCGACGGCGTGCTCGACGTGATGTCGGGCTACATGGGCGGCGAGGTCGACGACCCGACCTACAAGCAGGTCTGCGAAGGCACGACCGGCCACGCCGAGGTCGTGCAGGTGACGTTCGACCCCGCGGTGATCAGCTACGAGAAGCTGCTCGAGTGGTTCTTCCGCTCGCACGACCCGACGACGCTCAACCGCCAGGGCTACGACGTCGGCACGCAGTACCGTTCGGCGATCTTCTTCCACAGCGAAGCGCAGCAGCGCACCGCCAACCAGCTGATCCAGCAGATCGCCGGCAACTGGGAGGATCCGATCGTGACCGAGGTGAGCAAGGCGGTGACGTTCTGGCCGGCCGAGGGCTACCACCAGGACTACTACCGGGGGAACACGGGGCAGCGGTACTGCCGGGCGGTGATCCTGCCGAAGCTGGAGAAGCTGGGGTTGGACGTGAACGGGAAGGAAGCGGCGAAGAAGTAGGCGGCGTCGACGGCGTGATCAGGCGCGCAAACGACGCCGACCACCCCGACACGAAATCCCGGACATTCCATGTCGCCCCCTCCCGCCGGATCTCGTTCCCGCGGGTGATGGCACCCCAACTCCAGGCCTGCCGGTCGGCGATTGCGCACAAGAGCCGACCCTCTATGCTCCGAACCGTCATGAAGGACGAGGACGGAGTCGGCAACGACACCGCGGCGATCGATGTCGCCCTGAAGCGACTGCAGGCAGGCGACAAGACCGCCTGGCAGGAGCTGATGCCGCTCGTCTACGGCGAACTGCACTCGATCGCGCGCCGCGAGATGTCGAAGCAGGCCGCCACCCATACGCTGCAGGCGACCGCGCTCGTCAACGAGGCGTTCGTCAAGCTCTGCCGCGGCAGCAGCATGCCGTCGTCGCAGCACAACGAGTTCCTCGGCCTTGCGGCGACCGCGATGCGCAGCATCCTGACCGACCACGCACGCGCCAAGAACTGCGCCAAGCGCAGTGCGCCAGGCGGGCACGTGGTGCTCAGCGATGCACTGGAGCTCGTGATCGACGAGCAGTGGAGCCGTTCGCCGATGACCGTACTCGAACTCAACGACCTGCTCGACAAGCTCGCCGAGATGGACCCGCAGGGCGCCAAGATGGTCGAGCTGCGGTACTTCGCGGGCCGCACCGTCGAGGAAGCCGCCGCCGCCGTCGGCATCAGCGTCCGCACGTCGCAACGACACTGGCGAGCGGTCGCCGCCTGGATGAAGCGCGAACTCGAGAAGTGACTCCCGATAGCTGGAAGCGCGTGCTGGCCATCCATGCGGATGCGCTCGATCTGCCGGAGGCAGACCGGGAGGCGTTCGTGCGCAACGCGGCCAAAGGCGACGACGAGATCTTCGCCGAGGTGATGTCGCTGCTCGCGGTCGATCTCGGCGAGCACGACATGGAACCGCCCGGGGCGTCGGCGACCGCCGAGGCCGCGCCCGACGGCACACCCGGCGAACGGCGCCTCGGCCCCTACCTGCTCGGCGGTACGCTGGGACACGGCGCGACCGGCACGGTCTTCCGCGCGCTCGACACGCAGCTGCAGCGGGACGTCGCGGTCAAGGTGCTGGAGACCGGCCTGACGACGACACCGAGCCAGGTCGCGCGGTTCCGTTCGGAGCCGCGCAGGATCGCGAGGCTGCGACACAAGAACATCGTCAAGATCCACGCCAGCGGCCACGAAGGCACGACCAGCTGGTTTGCGATGGAGCTGATCGACGGGCACGACTTGTCGAAGGAGCTCGACCTGCAGCGCAACCGTTCGCACGCGGCGCTCCTGCCGGCGCCAGGTGAGTCGGGGCACGTGCGCAGAGCCGCGCAGCTGTGCGCCGAGGTAGCCGACGCGCTGCAGGCCGCCCACGATGCCGGGATCGTGCACCGCGACGTCAAGCCGCAGAACCTGCTGCTCGACGCAGGAGGAGAGGTTCACCTCGTCGACTTCGGCCTGGCACGGGACGAACGCTACGGCGGAGCATCGCTGACGCAGAGCGGCGCGGTGCTCGGCACCGTGCACTACATGAGCCCGGAGCAGACCCAGGCAGCGCGGGCCAAGGTCGACGCGCGCACCGATGTGTATTCGCTCGGGGTCGTGCTCTACGAGATGCTGACCTTGACCAAGCCGTTCGATGGCGGGTCCATGGAAGAGGTCTGGCAGTGCATCCGCACGGCAGAACCGAAGGCCGTGCGCAAGCTGCGGGCATCGGTGCCGAGGGACCTGGAACTGATCGTCAACCAGGCGATGGCGCGTGATCCGCAGGATCGCTACGCGACGGCAAAGGCGTTGGCGGAGGACCTGCGACGGTTTCTGGCGTTCGAGAGCATCGAGGCGAAGGCCCCGACGATCGGGCAGCGTGTGCGGCGGTTCGTGGTTCGGAACCGTCGCTTGTTGGCGGCCGCGCTGGGTGCGGTCTTGTTTGCAACGATTGGGTGGTCGTGGTCGTCTCTGCAGGCGCGCGAGGCGCGCCTCGGCGGCGTTGCGAACGAGACGCAGGGGCTGCTCGAGGCCCTCGCCGACGCATCCGACGCCGAGCTGCTGCGGCTGCAGCAGCACGTGAAGACGCTCAGGAACTCGAGCGAGCAACCCCACTTGCTGCTCGCCAAGAGCGCGGCGACCCAGCTCGCGACGCTCGAGGCCAGGTGGACTAGGACGGCCGACGAATGGACTCGGGCGGGGCGCGAAGCGGGAGACGACTCCCTCCTCTCGCAAGCCAAGATCCTGCGCTATCGCCTCGCGCTGATCTTCGAGGGCAATCCGGAACACCTCGCCGCGCTGTCGGAGAACGACTTCGCACCGAGGCTCACGGTGGACCTGCGCGATCGTGAGGACGGCCCCCTACGAGGCGCCGTCAGCCTCCGCGAGATCGACCCGGTCACGGGACAACCGACATCGAGCATCCCGATCGGCGACCTGCCGATTCGAAACCACGAGGCGCCGATAGGCCTGTACCGCATCTCCGTACAAACCGGCCCCTACGGTCTGCGCGAGTTCACCAGACGCCTGCGGCGGGGCGAGAGCACCGTCATCAACTATCGACTGTCCCGGACCCCCGAAGAAGTCGCCGACCAACTCGTGCCGATTGCGAGGGGAACGCTCGAGCTCCGTGACGCCAACGCAGGACTGTCCGGCATCAACAACCGGAGCGTGGATGTGGAGGCCTTCGAGATCCTGCGGACCGAAGTGTCGAATGCGATGTATCGCGAGTTCCTCGAGCTACACCCCAAACACAAGAAGCCCTATCACTGGGATCAGGTCCCGGCGGGCTCGGCACGCGACCAGCTCCCGGTTGTGTTCGTCAGCTGGTACGACGCTCGGGACTACGCCGAGTGGTCGGGCCTTCGTCTGCTGACCCACGCAGAATGGATGCTCGCGGCCCGCACGACCAAAGGCCATCGCTTCCCATGGGGCGACAAAGAACCGTGGCGAGGCAACGTGAACGTCGAGTTCTCGTTCGCCCCCAGCCCAGCCAAACAGGCCGAGCTCTACTTCCGCCATGCGAGGCCGGTGACAAGCGATCCAGACGCGAACACGCGCAACGGACTGTTCCACATGCTCGGCAACGTGTGGGAGTGGAGCGAGAGCGCGCAGCCCGCGATCCGTTCGGGCACCCTGGTACCGGCTCTGCACGACCGCGTCATCCTGGGTGGCGGCTGGCATTCCCAGCGCGAACCGCGCGACCTGCGCACGGCGCTGATGAAGGCGCTGCCCGACCAGAGCAGCGCCATCTACAACCGCGGCTTCCGATGCGGAAGAAGCACCCCGTAATCCTCTCTCGCCTCATGACAACTACCGACCCCCGCTGCCTCAAGGCCGCGTGCGACCGCGCCAACGCCTACTGGCTCGACCGCCGCCGCCCCCCCAACACCTACGGCGTTCGCATCGAGTTCGCCGCAACGGCCACGCGGATCATCTGGATCAAGCTGGCGACCGCTCCGTTCGAGCTAGGCAAGGAGAGCTCCTCAATCGGTAAGATCCATGAAGTCGCCCCCACGGAAGAGGGCTCCTATACGCGACTCGAGTTCGTCACGTGGGAGCAGGGTTCCGTCGGAGAGTCGGAGGACCCCACCGCGTTGACGATCGAATGGGACGGCGAACCACCGCACATCGTAAGCTTCGAGTGGATCGTCGACCCGCCCGATGGTGAGCCGATGCTGCCCACGCCCGTGACCGGCAAGCAGGTCTATGCGTGGCGACGACAGGTCATCGAGACCGTCAGCCGCAGCTGCGCCTCGAACTACCACCCCGCCCAAACCGGGTTGAGGAAGCGGATGCTCTTCTTCCTCGAGTTCGACATGCGCACGCAGCCGGCTCTGCTCGACGACGACGCCGACAAGGAGGCGATCACAGCGTTCAGAGATCGCCTCACGGGCCGAATGCGACACCGCCTGCGGCATGCGAGCAAGGGGCAGGACTTCGACACATACGGTTCGCGCGACCATGCCTGCTGGCCGCACGCGAAGCGGGTCAGCCGCATCATCTACGATCACTGGAAGGAGACCTTCCCAGACGATGGGCGCCTCCTAGCCCTGGACGACTGCTTCGAGTCCTTCGTATGCGGAGACCTCAGCATTGGGAAACACCCGTCCCGGCACAACATCCTCGACACCCACGGGGCACCCAACTCCTTCTTCTACCTGCACCTTGCTGAAGCCGCCCTCTTCCTGGCCCACTTCGAGTCCGAGCAAGAGGACGGAAGCAGCGAGCGAGCCGACTTCTGGACGAAGGCGTTGTCGACCTTCGTTCGTACGGCCGAAGTCTATGTGCAGCTGTACTGGAACGGAGGATGCCGGCGCACCAATGCGTATGGCTACCGCTGGCTCGGCAAGTCGGCCTTTACCCCCGATCAGCGGCGACGCCTACGTGAAGCGTACGGCCCCCGGACGGATCTTCAGCAACTGCGCCAGCACTTCAACACCATCCTGCTGACAGCACGCCGCGACGACGTGCGCATCCTCTTCCCCTAACCCCAACCCAAGAACATGGACCAGAATCTGACTCTCTACACCTACTGCACAGACGACCACGGCAAGAGGCAGCCTCCTGGCGACCTAGCTACGGCCTTCGGCGAATGGGAAAAGCACATGACCGAGATCCCTGACGTCGACACCTGGCAGCTGCGCAACAAGGAGATCTGGAAGCTGATCAACACGTTCACTACTTCCAATGCAACGATGGACAAGACGAAGTACGAGGAGTCGCGCCAAAGCGGCGACACGTGGGTCTACGGCAAGGACGGCGTCTACGTGGAGTTCAAGAAGGGCGACACCGTCCGCTACTTCGGCGCACAAACAGCCGTCTGATCACCTAACCCACCGCTGCTCCTGCAGCAGCACCTCCTTCCCGGCCATCCCCTCCCAGATCCGCACCAGCACTTCGCCGCGCTCTCGCACGTCGAACTGCAACCGGAATGGCCGCCCGTTCGGCGTGAACGCGTCCACCATGCTCCCCCGCATGGTGATCACGTTCACGTCGTCCCCGGGCTCCCCGCGGCACTCGACCCCCCAGGTCGAACCGGTGTCCCGCCACGACGCCGTGTACAACCCCTTCAACGTGTCGAACCCGACGATCTGCAGCGCCTGCAGTTCGTTGCCCTGCAGGTCGAGTTCGAAGTTGAGCGCCACGTAGCGGCCGCCGAGCATGCCGACGCCGGCCACCTTGCCGGTGTCCTCGTGCACCTTGCCGTCGGGCGCCGTGGTCTTGACCGTGACGTTCCACTTGCCGCCGAGGCGCCGCAGCACGTCGTGCTGCGCGACGGTCTTGGACAGCTCGCGGGCGCGGCGCAGCGACTCGGCGTCGGGTTGGCGCACGTTGGGCTTGGGGTCCTGCACGACGACGGCGCCGAGGCAGACCAGCGCGATGGCGAGAACGAGCGACCAGCTGCGGAACGTCATGGCCACCAGCGTGGCATTGCCTGGCGCCGGGGTCCAGCGGAGGATGGCCGCCAGATGTCGCAGCTCGTCGCGCCCGCCCGCTCCGCCTCGATGACCAACGCCCTGCTGGTCGCCGTTCTGTGCCTGGTCTGGAGCAGCACCTGGTGGGCGATCCGGATCTGCCTCGAGGAGCAGCCGCCGATCTCGTCGTGCGCCGTGCGGTTCTCGATCGCGGGCGTCGCGATGGCGCTGGTGGCGCCGCGGCTGCGCGCGCGCGAACAGGCCCCGTCACCGCCGGCCTGGCTGTGGATCGTCAGCGGGCTGACCACCTTCGGCACCGGCTACGGCGTGCTCTACATCGCGGAGACGGTCGTGCCGTCGGGCATCGCCGCGGTGCTGTGGGCGATCTTTCCGCTGCTGATGGCCGCCAGCGCGACCTGCTTCCTCGGCGAACGGCTGCGGCTGGCGCAGTGGCTCGGCTTCGCGGTGTCGTTCGCCGGCATCGTGGTCGTGTTCTCCGGCGACCTCGGCGGCGTCGACGACGAGCACGTCGGCTACGCGTGGCTGCTGCTGCTGAGTCCGCTGATCGCGACCTTCAGCACGACGCTGATCAAGAAGCACGGCAGCCGCACCAGCTCGGTCGTCCTCAACCGCAACGCCATGCTGGTCGGCGCGGCGCTGCTGACCGCATGGGCGTTCGTGCGGGAAGATCCCCTGAGCATGACGTGGTCGTGGCGCGCTACCATGGCCACGCTCTACCTGGCGGTGCTGGGCACGACGATGACCTTTGGCATCTACTTCTGGCTGCTGCGCACCGCCCCCGCCTCGATGCTCGCCCTGATCAACTATGTGACCCCGGTGCTGGCGATGGTGCTCGCCGCGCTGGTCGGCGACGGCCAGCACGGCCCGCTGGCGTGGACCGGGGCCGGACTGGTGGTGATCGGCATCGCGCTGGTGGTGCGCCGATGAGCCGCCGCCGCCGCTCCTCGCCGCTGCTCGCCCTCCGCAGGATCCCGTGGCGGCGCATCCCGCTGCGGCCGCACACGAGGCGCGGTGCCGGCGCGCTCGCGGTCGTGCTGCTGGCCGCGCTGTGGTGGGCGTCGACCGGCGATGCGCACGCCGGCGCCGAGACCTGGTCGCGCCGCCAGTTGCTCGACGCGATCCGCTGGGTCGAGTCGCGCGACGTCGACGACGAGGACGTTCGCGACGGCGACGGCGGCCTCGCGATCGGCCCCTACCAGATCCACTTCGTCTACTGGGCGGACGCGGTCGGCTTCGACGAGTCGATCGGCGGGGACTACCAGGACTGTCGCCGACGCGGCTACGCCGAGCGGATCCTCGACGCCTACATGCGCCGCTACGCGCCCGAGGCGTGGCTGGCCGGCGACGCCGAACGGGTCGCGCGCGTGCACAACGGCGGCCCGACCGGTCCGCTGAAGCAGGCGACCGAACGGTACTGGCGCAAGGTCCACGCGCGGCTGACGGCGTCGCAGTAGCGGCGTCGCCATGGCGGCGTCGCGGCTGATGGCGTCACGATCGCGGCGCCCCCGCCCTCACCGCATACGCCGCCAGCGTGGCTCAGTCGACCGCTCCGACGAACACCTCGTCGACCGAAGGCACGACCCCGGCGTCGCCGACCACCCGGACGTGCGGACCGACCGGCGCCCACACCGACGGCGCGGTCGCGACGAACACCGCGGTGGTCGCGACGCCGAGCGCCGCCGCGAGGTGCGTGACGCCGCTGTCGTTGCCGTAGAGGCGGCCGGCCGACTCGAGCCGGTGTGCGAGCCGACGCGGCTCCGGTTCGACGACGAACGTCACCTCGCCGGGCCAGGCCCAGGCGTGCGGGTCGTCGCGTTCGCGCTCGACCGGGCCGACGACCACCTGGACGGTGTGGCCGGCGCGCTGCAGGCGTCCGGCGAGCTGCAGCCATCGTTCGCGCGGCCAGCACTTGTGCGCGCCGCCGCTGCCGGGCGCGAGTACGCGGGCGCCGATCGCGTCGGCGCGCGGCGGCAGCAGCTGCGCGTCGTCGGGCCAGCGCGGCTCGAGGCCGGCCTGGTGCACGAGCTGCAGCCCAAACGGCACCCCCGGCTCGACCCGGGAGACGTGCAGCGCACGCTGCACCAGATCGACCTCGTCGCCGACCACCAGGTCGAACGACGCCAACAGGCCGCGGGCGCGCTCCGGCTGCCACAACCACAGGTCCTCGGCCGACAGCGCGACGTCGGTCGCGCCGTAGGCGCACAGCACGTCGCAGGATTCCCGCGTGCCTGCGAGGTGCAGGTGGGCGTCCGGGTGCGCGCGCCGCAGCGCGCGCAGCAGCGGCACGGTGAGCAGGGTGTCCCCCAACCCGCCGCGGCGGATCACCAGCACACGTTCCGCACAGCGGAGCGTCACGGGCGCAGCCCGCTCGGGGACTGCGCCGGTGCCGCGCGCCGCGGAGACGGGCTACGTGCCCACGGCATGCACACGCTGGCTACCGACCCAGCTGCTTTTGTGCCTCGGCCGCGGCGTAGGTGCCTTCGTACTTGTCGGCGAACTTGCGCAGGCCTGCCATCAGCTTGCGACGCTGCGCGATCGAGCTCGGGTCGTACTTGGCCTGCAGCTTCTGCAGCGCCTTGCACGCGGCGATCTCCTTCTTGATGTTCGCGTCCTTGCTGAAGCGCTTGAGCTCGGCTTCGGCATCGTCGGCGGCGGGGAAGCCCTTCCACTCCTTCTTGATGCGATCGAGGGTCTCGCGCGCACGCAGGTAGTCGGGACCGTCGGCGAGCTTCTTGACGCGCGCGCGCTGCTTCTCGGCCCGCTTCTGCAGCTCCTGCTGCTGGGCCGCGAACACGTCGCGCATCTCCGCGTCGAGCTTCTCCGCCTGCAGCATCTTGGCCAGGTAGGCCTCGAGCCGGCGGTAGTCGCCCTTCTCCCACATCTTGCGGATGGGGTCGTAGCGCGAGTCCTCGGGCATCTTCGGCGCCAGCGACACGTTCTCGAGCAGCTGCTCGATGGTCGCCTCGCTCGGCATGCGGTCGTCGGGCACCGAGTGCACGGTGCCGTCGGGCGCGATGCAGTAGACGCTCGGGTAGAACTTGATGCCGTACTTCTGGGTGTCGGACGCCTTGATCTTGGCCATCGGGTACTTCGCCCCGAGACCGTCGATGAAGGTCTTCTCGATCTTGTCCTCTTGCTCATCGGACACGCCGATGACCAGCAGCCCCCGCTCCGCGAACTTCTCGTGCAGTTCGTTGAGGTGCGGGACGGCCGCCTTGCAGGGGCCTCACCAGGTGGCGCCGAAGTCCAGGATGACGACCTTGCCCTCGAGTTCGTCGAAGGACTCGGGGCCGTCGTTCCAGACCTTGACGAACTCGATCGGCGGCGGCGTCGAGCCCTTCTGCTGCGCGGCGAGGGTGCCGGCGGAGAGGAGCGCGAGCCCCGCCACGAATGCGCGTGACGTGCTGCGGTTCATGGCGAGCATGCTAGCAGAGCGGGCCGGCGGCGCTGCATGCAAGCGCGATCGGTACAGGCAAACGACCACCGCCGACGCTGGACGAGCGTCGACGGTGGTCGCCATGGCAACGGGCCGGTGCCGATGCCCGCCGGGGCCGATGCACCTGCGGGTGCACCTGGGCGGGCCGGGCCGCGCTCGTGCCGGCGCTACTTGTTGTGCGCCTGGTGCACGCGGCCGACCATCTCCGGTCCGGGGGTCAGCGTGGTGTCGCCGTCGTCCTTCCACTTGGAGGGACAGCCTTCGGCCGGCTTCTTGCCGAGGTAGATGTTCGCCTTGAACTTGCGCATCGTCTCATCGATGTTGCGGCCGAGGTTCAGGAAGTTGACCTCGCTGTTCATCAGCTTTCCTTCCGGAGAGATCAGGTAGGTTCCGCGCAGGCAGAAGCCGCCGTTCCAGACACCGAACTGCTTGGCGAGATCACCGTTGCGGTCCGAGCCCATGTGGAACTTGACGGCTTCGAGATCCTTCTCCTCACGCTGCCAGGCCAGGTGCACGAAGTGCGTGTCGGCGCTGACGGTGACGATCTCACAGCCCATCTTCGCGAAGCGTTCTTGCTGCTCTGCCAGAGCAGCGAATTCAGTGCTTCAAACGAAGGTGTAGTCGGCCGGGTAGAAGAACAGCATCGTCCACTTGCCGTTCTTCATCGCTTCGCTGAGCTTGTACTCGCCGAAGCCGAGCTCGGTGGGTTCGTAGGTGGTGAGGGTGAAATCGGGGACCGTATCCCCGACCTGAAGAATGGAGTTCTCGGTCATGTTGGTTCCTTGGGACGGAAGGTAGGGGCCATCGGCCCCCATCTCCAGTCGTATTGGTCGCAGGGATTCGGGATTCCAGACCCGGAAGCAGTGGCCTGGCCACGGGCTTCCGGGCACCATGTTCGCCCTCGAATCCGAACGTGAGCACGACCACCCCCGACAACCCTTCTCCACAACCCTCCTCCACCGCCGCGCAGGCGCTGGCCGCTGCCGGTGACGCCCAGAGCGCCGCCGACGTCGGCGCGCTCGACGACGCCGCCAAGCAGGCGGCGCTGCGCCTCGGCGCCAGCAAGAAGGGCCTCGTCGAACGGCTGATCTACGGTCCGTTGCCGGAGACCGACGAACTGCAGAGCGGCGCGGCCGGTGCGGCCCGGGTCGACACCGCACCCGGCGACGAGGTGATCGCCGCGGCCCTCGGGGCGCTCGAGCGCGGCGAGGCGTTCACCGCCGACGGCAAGCTGTCCACGACGCTGCGCAAGGAGGTCGCCGCGGCCGGCGGCTACGGCTTCACCGTCCCCAACGAGTTCGGCGGCAAGGAGTGCGAGTACACCCAGCTCGCGCTGGTCGAGGAGGAGATGGCCGCCAACGGCCTCGGCCCGCTGGCGGTCGAAATCTCGGGCGAACTGACCATCGGCGCCGGCTCGCTGCTCGCCTACGGCACCGACGAGCAGAAGCGCACGTTCCTGCCGCTGGTCAGCGACGGCGAGCTGATGGCGTTCGGGCTGACCGAGGTCGGCATCGGCGTCAACGCCAAGAAGGTGCGGGCCTACGTCGAGCCCGATCCGTCGGGAACGGGCTACCGCCTGTTCGCGCAGGGCGACCGCAACAAGCTGTGGATCACCAACGCGACCCACGGCGGCCTGGTCGGGATCGTCGCGCGCGTCGGCGAGACCGGCAAGAAGGTCGGCTTGTTCGTGATGCGCCTGCCCGAGCAGGACGTGCAGCGCGGGGGCGACCGGGACTACGAGTTCTGGTGCCAGTCGTCGAACACCGGTGCGTTCACGGCCAACTACAACTCGCGGCTCCACTTCGACAACTTCCCGATCCAGGCCGACCAGGAGATCCAGGCCGACGGCGTCGAGGTGTTGTTCTACTGCCTGCGCATGGGCCGCTGCATGCTGGCGGCGATGGCCGCCGGCTACCAGCGCATGTTCGCGGCCGATGCCGCGGCCTACGCGATCGGCCGGGAAGGTGTCGGCGGCCAGGTCATCAAGCACGAACTGCCGCGCCAGCACCTCGGCAAGATGCTCGGCGGTGCGCTGATGTCGCGCGCGCTCAGCCACCTGTCCCTGCGCCAGGACAAGGCGGGAGTCGACCTCGCCGGCCTGCGCGACCTGACCAAGTCGGCCGCGGCGACCAGCGCGCTCGACTCGCAGATCGCGTGCGAACGAGTGCTCGGCGGCCGGTCGTTCGACCAGACGTCGCGGGTGCACGACGCGCGCCACAACATGCACGTGTTCGGCGTGGTCGAGGGCGAGGACGACCTGATCCTGATGGGCATGGTCAAGGACGTCACCGACACGTTCACGACCAGATACATGGCCGGCATGCTCGGCGTGCTGCAGTCGCTCAACGTCGGCGCGGACGGCAAGCCGCTGCCGCGCGACCAGCGCATCCTGCGGATCACGCCGGCGACGGTGTTCGACAAGCCGGGCAAGGTGCTGACCGCGACCTGGCGCCTGCTGGGCAACGGCTCGTTCTACAAGCTCGCCGGCTGGATCGCCGGCAACGCGATCCAGGAGGTCGTGCGGCTGCCGTTCCGGCTGTGGCCGACGGCGTGGTCGCCGCGCCACCAGCTGGTCGCGAGCGAGCTGGCCGGCTACGCCCGCTTCGCCGAGCGCCGCCTGCGCTGGCTGCGCTGGGCCTACCTCGGCATCAACCTGCACTTCCAGCTCGAGCTGACGCGCGCGCAGATCCCGCTGCAGCGGCTCGGCAAGGCGATCGAGCTGCTGGTGTCGATGCTCGCCGTCGCGCACCACGCGACCAGCACGCGTGACCCGAGCCAGATCCGGCTGGCGGCGCTGCAGTGCGAACAGCTCAAGACGCGCGTGCAGGGCCTGCGCCTGCTGACCGGCCTGTTGCAGATGGACCGGCTGCGTCGGCACGTCGCCAACGTCGGCGACGACGTCGAGAAGGGCCACAGCACGCTGCTGAAGGACGTCGAGCCGCAGGCGTTCGCGCACCCGTTCGAGCCCCAGCAGAAGCGCAGCAAGTGACGCCGATGCGTTGCAGGTGAAGCCGATGCAGGGCAAGGGCAAGCAGGCCGACGGGAAGCCGGCGGCGCGGCAGCAACGCGGCTAGCCGCGCATTGCCCGCTCGTCGCGGCAGCAACGCGGCTAGCGGGCAAAGCCCCGTCCGAGGCGTACACGCCGCTTCCGCGATCCCGGTTGGCAGCGCGTCCACTACATGGACGCGCTCCTAGCCGCGCATTGCCCGCTCGTCGCGGCGACGGTGCGAACGCATCAGCCGCCGCATCAGCCCGCGCGCCAACCGGTGCAGCGGCGGCGCCTTCTCGAGCAGGCCGGCGAGCCGCTCGGCAAACACGTAGCGCGTGACGCCGGGCCGGGCCCGCTGCGCGATCCGCGCCGGCCGCTCGGGCGGCAGCTCGATGCCGCGGATCGCGGCGACGTGCGCCCCGATGCCGCCGGACTGCAGCAGGTCGCGCAAGGCGTCCCGTTCGTCGTCGTCGTCGGCCCGGGACAGCTCCCGCTCGACCAGCAGGCCGACCTCGCCGAGGTGGCTCGCCCACCGCTCCGCGTCGAACGCCTCCACGCGCGCAAACGTGCGCGCACCGAGCGCCTCGGTGACGCGCTCGATCGGCAGGCCGCGCCGGGCCATGCACAACCAGAAGCTCCATTCCGGGTAGCGAACGATCTCGGGGTCGAACCGCACCCCGTGCCGGGCAAACACCTCGCGGCGGAACCACACGCCGGCGTCCTCGCGCGCGTGACGCAGCAGTTGCACCGGCCGGTCGAAGCACAGCGGCGTGACCCGGGCGATCGGCTCACCGTCGGGCGTGACCGCGTCGAACCCGGTCTGCACCGCCATCGCCGCGGGCGCACTGCCGAACGCCCGGACCACCGCGCCGACGTGTGCTGGCGCGAGCCGCGTGTCGGCGCCGACGCAGAGCACGAGCGCTCCCGAGCAGGCCGCGACGGCGCCGTTGCGGGCGGCGGCCGGGCCACCCGGGATCGCGAGCGCGCGCACGCGCGCGTCGGCACCCGCGGACGCGACCTGATCCGCATCCCGCGGATCGTGCGCGAGCACGACCTCGAGATCGCGGTAGTCCTGCTCGAGGACCGAGGCCAGCGACGCCCGCACCGCCTGCCACCCACCGGGGCGGTCGCGTTCGGCGACCACGACCACCGAGACGAGCGGCGCGGGCGCGGCCGCCGGCGGCGGTGCCTGGCGCGCCGCCACCAGCCCGGCGATCGCGTCGACGTAGCGGCGCGGCTCGCACAGTTCGCGGATCCGGGTCGCGGCGCTGCGGCCGATCTCGTCGAGCCGCGGCAGCGCCGCCGCGAGGTCGTCCTGCACCACCCGCACCAGATCCGCCGCGTCGCCGCCGTCGACGACGAAGCCGCTGACGCCGTGCTCGATCATCTCGCCCATGCCGCCGTTCTGGCCGCCGATCACGACGCGGCCGGCCGCCATCGCCTCGATGCACGTGTTGGGCCAGTTCTCCCACGGCGACGGCAGGATCACGACGTCCGCCTGCTGCAGCCGCTGCAGCATCTGCTCGCGCGGCAGGCGCCCGAGGAAGCGCACGTTGCCGGCGCCGCGCGCCTGCAGGTAGGCGACCTCGCTGGTCTGCAGCGGCGACGTCTCCCCGTCGCCGCCGATGCAGTCGATCGACAGCCCGGGCATCGCGGCAAACGCGTCGACCAGCTGGCGCACGCCCTTGCGCGGCTCGATCCGGCCGAAGTAGAGGAAGCGCAGCTCGTCGAGGCGGCGGCCCGGTCGCGGCAGCGCGGCCGTGAGCCCCGGCAGCTCCATCGGGTAGCGGATGATCTGCGCGAAGTCCCCGGGCAGGCCCAGCCGCTGCGCGACCATCTCGCGCAGGCGCTGCGACGGCGACCAGACCACCGGCGCCCGGCGGATGGTCGCGTCCTCGATCGCCACCAGGTCGCGCTCGGCGGCGACCATCAGCCGCAGCGTCAAGTTGTACTCGCTGCATTCGTGCGTCGGCGAATGCAGCACGACCGCCACGACCGCGTCGCCGAACGCCCGCGTGCGCCGCTGCTGCTCGACGACGCACGCGCCCCAGCCGCCGAAGTCGGCGAACTCAATGTAGTCGAACGGCTGGCCGGCCTGCACCAGGGACCGTTCGGCCAGCGCAGCGAACCGCAGCGCTGCGCCGCCGAACGCGAACGGCGGCATGCCAGCGGCGCCGCCGGTGTCCTGCACGAACACCACCCGGTGGAAGTCGCGGTGCGCCCGCAGCCGTTCTTGCGCCGCGCCATCGGGCGCCTCGGTAACCAGCCAGACCTCGTGCCCGGCCGCGGTCAGCGCCTTGGCCGCCTCGGCCACGTAGGTGCCGATGCCCCCGCCGCGCACGCCGGCGAGTTCGTAGCTGCACAGCGCGATCCTCATGCGTGCCCCCCTTCTAGCGGAAAGGCCGCGCGGTTTGCATGCAGAGGGGCAACCGCTACTGTTCGCGACGTCCCATGCGCATCTCGGTGATCCTGCCCACGAAGGACCGCGGTCCCGAGATCGACCGGACGTTCGACGCGCTGCTGGCGCAGCAGCTGCCGCGCGCCGACTACGAGGTCGTGGTCGTCGACAACGCATCGTCGCCCGCCAACGCCAGAGCACTGGTCGCGTGGTGCGAGCGACACCCGGACGTGCTGCGCTACGTGTGCGAGCCCGAGCCGGGCCTCAACCTGGCGCGCAACGCGGGCATCGCCAACGCCCGTGGCGAGCTGCTCGCGTTCCTCGACGACGATGCGATCGCCGCGCCGCACTGGCTGGCCGAGCTGGTGCGCGCGTTCGACCAGCACCCGGCGGCGTGGGCCGTCGGCGGCCGGATCGTGTCGGAGTTCACGTCGACGCCGCCCGACTGGCTCGACGAACGGTTCGCCAACTACCTGAGCGACTTCGACCGCGGCGACGCGATCCGCGAGCTGCACTACGACGACTACCCGCGCGGCGCCAACATGGCGTTCCGACGGCACGCGTTCGAACGGTGCGGACCATTCGCGCCGGGCCTCGACCGCAAGGGCGACCTGCTGCTCAGCAACGGCGACATCGAGATGTGCTACCGCGTCGAGCAGGCCGGCCACGACGTGCTCTACGTGCCGGCCGCCGACGTGCGGCACCTGATCCGCGGCGACCGGCTCGACTTCGGCTGGTTCGCGCGCCGCGCCTACTGGCAGGGCCGTTCGCAGGCGCTGTTCGAGCGCATGCACTTCGGCCGCCTGCACCTGCTGCGCAAGCTGCCCTACCGGCTGCTGCGCACGCTCGTCAGCGCCGACCGCTACCGGCGGGCGCTGCATCGCGGGCTGTGCGGCGGAACCTGGCGACACCTGCTGCAATCCCGGTTCGACTAGGTGTCGCGCTCGCCGGCGCTCATGCGCATCTCGCGGTCCATGCCGACCACTCCCATGGTCGCGATCGACAGCAGCAGGCCGTAGAGCATGAACGGGTTGCTCAACAGGTTGCGACCTTCGATCAGGCCGAACCCGAGCATGCCCATCACCATGAAGTGGAAGCGCGTGCCGCCGGCCAGTTGCGCGACCGCGCCGACGACGGCACCCACCGGCACGTAGATCAAGAAGCGCAGCGGGTCCCCGGTCAGGAAGATCAGCAGAATCGAGTTCACGAAGAACATCCCGGCCCCGTAGCCGGCCGCCCGCCGGATGCGCGCGCGCGCCTCCTTGCCGCTGGTGTCGTAGCGGTGCCGTTCCTCCGACCAGCTCGCGCGCAGCCGCTCCTGCTCCTGTTCGGGCAGTTCGCGGAACCAGGGTTCGAACTCGCGTGGGTCGCGGTCCGAGGCGCGCGCGACCTCGAACTCGGGTTCCGGCGGCGGCGGCGGCGGCGGAGCCGGCAGGTCGCCGGCGACGAACTGGCCGTGCAGCTGGTCGTTGGCGATCTGCGCCTGCCGCCCCTTGCGGCGCGTCCGGTCTTCGCGCCGCTGCAGCTCGGCGACCAGGCTGGTGCCGGTCCCCGACCTGGCACAGCGCTCGGCCAGCTCGCGCAGCATGCGCTCGCCGCGCTCGTTGCGCGGCGGCGGCTCCGGCTTCGGCGGCGCGGGCGGCGCCAGCAGCTCTTCGGGCACGAGGCCGTCGGGCGCCACCGGCTCACCGGGTGCGTCGAGTTCGCCGGGCCCGAGCGCCTGCTGCTCCGGCGTCAGCGGTGCCCAGTCATCGTCCGCGTCCTGGTCGTGGCCGGTCATCCCGACCTTTTCGACCGTTCGCACGGCACCGCTGCTCGACGGGCCGACCCGCCGATGCCATCGCGGCTTGAACCGCATCGCGTCACTCGCGATCCTGCGCACATGAACTCGCCTATGCGCTGGGCCACGCTGGCCCTATTCCTGGCCACGACGGCCTGCTCGTTCCACAGCACCGCCACCCACTGGAACGGCATGTACGATGCCGACGGCAAGCCGGTGTTCGTCAAGACCACCACCAACGTCGGCTTCAACCTGCTGATCCTGCTGCCGATCGCCGGCAACACGACCATCGACTCGATGATCGACGAGACCACCGCCGAGATCGCCCGCGAAGGCGGCAGCCGCGTGCGCCTGGTGCAGAGCGGCTCGGAGAACTACTGGTACGGCTGGTCGCCGTTCACCTGGGTGCTGACGCCCGTCGTCACCGACGTCGTGATCGAATACGAACCGAGCAAGGTCGCGCTCGATGCGGCGATGGCCGACAACCGCGCCGCCGCGCAGCGCCATCGGCAGCGCGCGCAGGGCGACAACACGCACATCGTGCCCGGCCCGCGGGACCAGCAGCCGCAGCCGCAGGCCGACGCGCCGCTGTCCGGCGCCGAGCCGACCGTGACCGGCCGCCACGGCGGCTGAACCTGCGAGGGGCTTGGCGACCCCGGCTTGCGGCCTACATTGGGCCGATGATGCAGTTCGCCGAGCCCGGATCGCGGCACTACCGCAGCCCGCGCGAACGCCCGGTCTGGCGCGTCGTGCTGTTCGTCGCCGCGGCCGCCGGGGTCGCCGCCGCGACGCGGCCGTGGCTCCGCGTGCGCTTCGAACGACTGTTCGGCGAGCACTTCGGTCCACCCGGGTGGCAGACGTCGGCCGGCTTCACGTGCCTGTGCACGTGCGCGCTGGTCGCCGTGATGGCGCTGGCCGAGACCCAGACCCGCACCACGCAGCGTGCGGTGCGTCCCGCCAGCCTGCTGCTCGCCGGCGTGATGACGCTCGCCGTGCTGCTGCACGTCGCGCGCGGGCCCGGCATGCTGCGCGGCGTGTCGGCGGCCTGGACCGTCAGCGTCTACGTCGGCTGCGTCGCGAGCGTCGCGCTGCTGGCGGCGTGCGCGATGCGCTTCGCGCAGCAGCGTCCCCGCCGCCGCGCGCCGGGCGCGGAGCGACCGGAGCCGCGCCGGACCGACCAATCGCGGCCCCAATAAGAACGGCAGCAGTCGCGGGGAAACCGGTAGCGCGATTGGGCGGTCGTGCCGTTGCGACCACGTCGCTAGAGTCTGCAGGTCCATGCAAGGCCTGCTGAGCATCGCCGCGCGCATCGACGCGTGGAACCGCCGGGTCAGCGTCGTCGTCGGCTGGCTGCTGCTGCTGATGGTGCTGGTCGGCGCCTACAACGCGATCGCGCGCTACCTCGAACGCGACGCCGGCCTGCAGTTGTCGTCCAACGCGCTGCTCGAGCTGCAGTGGTACCTGTTCGGCACCGCGTTCCTGTTCGGCGCGCCCCATGCCCTCAAGAAGGGCGCGCACGTGCGCGTCGACGTGCTCTACGGCGGCCTCGCCGAACGCACGCGGCACTGGATCGACCTGTGCGGCGCCGTGCTGTTCCTGATCCCGGCGTGCGCCTGCGCGGTCTGGCTGAGCGTCGACTTCGTGGTCGACTCGTGGCGCGGCGACGAGTGGTCCAACGATCCCGGCGGCCTGCCGCGCTGGCCGATCAAGCCGGCGATCCCGCTGGCGTTCGCGCTGCTGCTGCTGCAGGGCGTCTCCGAAGCGATCAAGCGGTGGGCCGTGCTGCGCGGGGTCGCGACCGCGGCGCAGCTCGAGCTGCACGCGCACGTGGAGGGCGGCGACGATGACCGCTGACCCGCTGGCGCCGCTGATGTTCGCGGTGCTGTTCCTGCTGATCTTCGTCGGCTACCCGGTCGCGTTCGTGCTCGGCGGCGTCGCGCTGATCTTCGGCCTGCTGGCTCTCGGCGGCGACGTGATCACGCAGGCCTACCTGCAGCTGCTGCCCGAACGCGTGTTCGGCGTGATGGCCAACCAGGTGCTGCTGGCGATCCCGTTCTTCATCTTCATGGGCACGATGCTCGAGCGCTCGCGGCTGGCCGAGGACCTGCTGCGCACCATCGGGCTGCTGTTCGGCCGCCGCCGCGGCGGCCTGGCGCTGGCGGTCGTGTTCGTCGGCGCCCTGCTGGCGGCGGCCACCGGCGTGGTCGGCGCGTCGGTCGTCGCGATGGGGCTGATCTCGCTGCCGATCATGCGGCGCTACGGCTACCGGCCGGAGCTCGCGACCGGCGTGATCTGCGCCTCCGGCACGCTCGGCCAGATCATCCCGCCGAGCATCGTGCTGGTCGTGCTGGCCGACCAGCTCGGCGAGAGCGTCGGCGCGCTGTTCCTCGGCTCGCTGCTGCCGGGGCTGATGCTCGCGGGTCTCTACGCCGCCTACGTCGCCCTGGTCGCCTGGCGGCACCCCGAGGCCGCACCAGCGCTGCCTGACGCAGAACGGCGCGCCGTGCCCAACCTCGGCGCCGAGGTCGTCAAGGTGCTGGTGCCGCCGCTGCTGCTGATCCTGGTCGTGCTCGGCAGCATCTTCGCGGGCATCGCGACGCCGACCGAAGCAGGCGCGCTCGGCGCGGTCGGTGCGATGCTGCTCGCCGCCGCCAACCGACGCCTGACCCGCGCCAACCTGCGCGCGACCATGGAGTCGACGCTGCGCATCACCAGCATGGTCGTGTTCCTGCTGGTCGGTTCGACCGCGTTCACGCTGGTGTTCCGCGGCCTCGGCGGCGACCTCTGGATCGAGGCCTACCTGACCAACCTGCCGGGCGGCAAGCTCGGTCTGCTGCTGGTCGCCAACGTCGCCGTGTTCGTGCTCGGCTTCTTCATCGACTTCTTCGAGATCGCGTTCATCGTGCTGCCGCTGATCGCGCCGGCCGCGCGCGCGCTCGGCATCGACGGCGACGAGATGATCTGGTTCGCGGTGCTGCTCGCGATGAACCTGCAGACCAGCTTCCTGACGCCGCCGTTCGGCTTCTCGCTGTTCTACCTGCGTGGCGTCGCGCCGCGGGACATCCCCACCACCGCGATCTACCGCGGCGCCGTGCCGTTCATCTGCATCCAGCTGCTCGGCCTGGTGCTGGTCTGGCTGTTCCCGTCGATCGTGACCGGGCTGCTCGGATCGGGCTCGTAGCCGCTACGCCCACGCAAACGCGGCGTAGGCGAGCTCGTTGGTGCCGAGCCACCTGGTCGACTCCTTCGCGAACGCGCGCCAGTGGTCGCGGATCCTGCGGTAGGTCGCATCCTTGCTGGCTTCGTCGTCGACCAGCGAACGGCTGGCTTCGCGCGCCGCGGTCAGGATCTCCCGGCCGAACGGCCGCAGCTGCACGCCCTTGTCGAGCAGCCGCTGCAGCGCGCGCGGGTTCTCACGGTCGTAGCGCTGCATCATCGTCTGCGCGGCCTGCTCGATCGCGCCTTCGAGGATCGCCTGGTAGTCGGACGGCAGCGCGTCGAACGCCTGCTGCGAGACCATGAACGACAGGCTCGGCCCCGGCTCCCACCAGCCGGGGTAGTAGTAGTTCTTGGCGATCTCGTAGAAGCCGAGCTTCTCATCGTCGTACGGACCGACCCACTCGGTCGCATCGATCGCGCCCCGCTCCAGCGCCGGATAGATGTCGCCGGGCGCGAGCATCTGCACGCTGACGCCGAGTCGATCCATCGCCTTGCCGCCGAGGCCGGGGATCCGCATGCGCAGCCCCTTGAGGTCCGCAGGCGTGTGGATCTGCTCGCGGAACCAGCCACCCATCTGCGCACCGGTGTTGCCGCACGAGTAGTTGCGGATGCCGAAGTCGGCGTAGACCGCGCGCAGCAGTTCGCGGCCGCCGGCCTGCTCGAGCCAGGCGGTCTGCTGCCGCGCCGTCAGCCCGAACGGCACGCAGGTGTCGAACGCCAGCGCCGGGTTCTTGCCGGTGTAGTAGTAGCCGGCCGACTGGCCGATCTCGGCCGAGCCCTTCTGCACCGCGTCCATCACCTGCGGCGCCGGCACCAGCTCGCCGGCCTGGTGGCAGCGGATCACGAACGCGCCGTCGGTCATCGCGGCGACCCGCTGCGCCAGCACCTCGGCGACGCCGTAGATGCCGTCGAGCGTGCGCGGGAACCCCGACGCGAGCCGCCACTCGACCCGCGCGCGACCCTTGCCGTCGGTCGGTGTCGCGGCCTTGCGCTCGCGCGAGAACACCCCTGCCGCGGACGCGGCGACGATGCCGCCGGCGGCACCGACGAGGCCACCGGTGACGAAGGCGCGGCGCGAATCCGAGGGCTGCTCGCTCATTCGTGCAGCGTAGCGCCGCAGCAGGTTCGTTCCCGCCACGACGGCAAAACCCGGCCGCCCGCGGCGCTCGGAGCGCGTCCATGTAGTGGACGCGCTGCCGACCGTGATCGCGGAAGCGGCGTGTACGCGTGCGGACGGGGCTTTGCCCACTACCGGTAGCCGAGTTCGTCGAGCATCGCGCGCTGCGTGCGTTCGACGATGGCCAGCTGCTGCTCGTCGAGCGCGTCGCGCCAGCGGCCGATCGACGACTTCGGGTCCTTGCTGGTGCCGTGCGCGGCGAACACCTCGCCGCTCTTGCGCGTCAGGAACTCGTGCACCGCCGGGTCGTCCGACAGCTCGCAGAAGCGCAGCAGTTCGGCGACCGTGCGCGGCTCGTGCAGCACCAGGTCCTCGTAGCGGACCCGCAGCACCTGCCGCGCCGGCTTCAGGAAGTCGATCAGCTGCCGGTTGAGCCGCGCCCAGTAGACGCAGTGGTCCTCGAAGTCCATGTCGGGCGCGTCGGCCTCGCGGCGGTCGCGCATCTTGTCGTGGTGCTTCTCGCCGGACAGCGCGCTGTCGCGGCCGTCGCGCACGATCAGCACCCAGTGCGCCCGCGGGAACATCTGCACCAGGTCCGGCACCACTTCCGGGAACTGGAACTTGTCGGCCCAGCGCCGGAACGGCCGACCGGCGAAGCGGCGGCGGTAGAAGTCGCGCCACGCGAACATCAGGCCGTCGCGCGCCGCCTCGGCGAAGTCCTTGGTGTAGACCTCGGGGATCAGCCCCGTCAGCCGGAACTCGCCGTGCTGCATCGTGCGCAGCTGCGGCAGGTACGACAGCCGGTGCGTCAGCAGCAGGTAGTGCGCGACGTTCGACTCGTGCGTCAGCGCGACGTCGGGGTGGCTGTCGAGGATGTTGGCCGGTGGGTCGAACCCGAGCGCCCCGAGCTGACGACGAAGATCGGCGCGTCCCAGCGCACCGATTCGCCCCGGATCCGATCGAGGTCCGGGGCGGTCTGCAGCAGCGGATCGTCGGGCTCGGCCATCGCTCCGCTACAGCTCGTCGGGGCCGCCGACGTAGCCGAGGTAGGCGCTGGCGACGACCACGTAGGGGCTCGCCAGGTAGACCTGCCCCGGGCCCGAACGGCCGGGGAAGTTGCGGTTGATGGCCGACACCGTGACCTCCTCGGGCGTGAACGACACGCCCGGGCCCGCCTTGATGCAGGCGCCGCAGCTCGGATCGATCAGCTCGACGCCGGCATTCTCGAACAGCTGCACGTAGCCCATCTTCTCGGCGTAGTCGCGGATCTTCTGGCTGCCGAACTGGATGTAGGTCTTCGCCTTGAGGCTCAGGCCCTTGTCGGTCGCCTTGCGCACGACCTCGGCATACATGTCCATGTCCGCCTTCTTGCCGCCCGTGCACGAACCGCCGTAGGCGATCTGGCACGCGACCTCGCCGTGCTCCTTGCGGAACGCGGCGAGCGCGATGCCGTTGCGCGGGTCGCCCGGCGTCGCCACCGTCGGCGCCACGTCGCCGAGGTCGATGTCGAAGGTCTTGCAGTAGCTCGCACCTTCGTCGGCCGTGACGATCTGCTGCCGCAGGTGGTCCTTGTCGGTGCCGCGCAGCGCGTGGATCTGCTCGACGACGACCTCGTCGGCCTCGATGATGCCGGTGAAGCCGCCGGCCTCGACCGCCATGTTGGTCAGGGTCGCGCGCTCGTCGAGCGACAGCGCCATGGTCCCCGTGCCAGCGAACTCGAGCACCTTGCCGATGCCGTCGCCGCTCTTGAAGAACGGGTCGCTGAGCAGGTGCAGCATGACGTCCTTGGCGCAGACGCCGTCCTTGAGCTGGCCCGTCAGGTTGACCCGCACCGACTCCGGCACCTTGACGCGCACGTCCTTGGTGAACCAGCTGTTGGCCATGTCGGTCGAGCCGACGCCGAACGCAAAGCAGCCGATCGCGCCGGCCATGCAGGTGTGGCTGTCGGTGCCGATCACCAGCTGGCCCGGCTCGGCCAGGTCCTCGATGACGATGTTGTGGCAGATGCCCTCCGAGCCGACGGTCTTGCCGTCCCGCTCGACCTCGCCGTAGAGCCGCACGTCCTGCGCCTTGGTGAACGACTCCTGCACCGTCGCGAGCGACGCCGCCTGGTCCTTCAGGCCCATGTCGATGTGCTTCTGCGGCATCACCCGATCGAGGAACGTCAGGTGGTCGCGGAACGCGAACACCGAGCCCGGATCGTGCACCTTGGCGTCCTCGCCGAGGCCCATCTTGAACAGCGCCTCGGCCATCGGCGTGACGTACTCGTGGCTGAACCGCACGTCGGTGCGCACGAACAGCGCGTCGCCCGGCTGCACCGCCTCGATGCCGAGCTGGCCGGTCTTGGCGTCGGCGATCGCGCGCTGGCTGATGATCTTCTCGCACAGCGTCATCGCGCGCTTCTGCGTCGCGACCTTCGGCGGCGCGGTCGCGCCGGCCAGGCGCGCCTTGTTGTAGGCGAACAGGCCGCCGTGGCGCACGATCTCGGTGGCGATCGGATCGAGGCCCTTGGTGAACTCGTCGATCGAGATCTGCTCACCCGCCTGGATGCGGTCGATCAGCGAGAAGTCCGTCGACGTCAACAGGCCGATGTTCTGGCAGTTCTGGCCGTAGATCTTCTCGATGTTCTTGGCGATGACGAGCTGCACGCCCGCCTTCAGCTCGCTGAACGGCGCCGTCTCGCGCGAGCTGCCACAGCCCTTGCTGACGCCGCTGACGATCACCGAGAACTTGCCGTTCTTGATCGCGTCCTTCTCGACGTTGCCGCCGCGCAGGCCCACCAGGCAGTACCGCGCGAGCGTCTCGTCGTAGTAGTAGCAGACCCAGCCCGGCGTCAGTTCGTCGGTCGAGATGTTGTCGATCAGCTTCTGGTCCTTGCCGTCGGGCAGGTCCACGCCGTCGTAGAGCTGCGCCTTCAGCAGCGTCTCGTCTTCGGTCAGATACAGGATCCGGCCGTCGAAGGTCATGTTGGAGTCACGCATCGGCTCAGGACCTCTCGAGGATCATCGCGATGCCCTGGCCGCCGCCGATGCACGCCGACGCGCAGCCGAGCGCCTTGCCCGTCTCCTCCATCTCGCGGACCAGCGTCAGCAGCAGACGCGTGCCGGTCGCACCGAGCGGGTGGCCGAGCGCGATCGCGCCGCCGTTGACGTTGCACTTGTCGCGGTCGAGGCCGAGTTCCTTCTCGCAGCCGAGGTACTGGCCGCTGAACGCCTCGTTGATCTCGATCAGGTCGAGGTCCGAGACCTGGATGTCGGCCTTCTGGCAGGCCTGCTGGATCGACGGGACCGGACCGAGGCCCATGACCTCCGGCTCGACGCCGGCGATGCCCCACGACTTGATCTTGGCCTTGACGTCGAGGCCGAGCTCCTTGGCGTGCTCGGCGGTGGTCACGACCAGCATGGCCGCGCCGTCGACGATGCCCGACGCGTTGCCGGCGGTCACCGTGCCGTCCTTGCCGAACGCCGGGCGCAGCTTCTGCAGGCCCTCGAGCGTCGTCTCCGGCTTGATGTGGTCGTCGCTGTCGACGACGAACTCCTTGCGACCCTTCTGCACGGTCAGCGGCGCGATCTCGGCGGCGAACTTGCCGGCCTTGACCGCGGCGGCGCCGAGCTGGTGGCTGCGCAGCGCGTATTCATCCTGCTCCTCGCGCGAGATGCCGACCTTCTTGGCGACGTTCTCGGCGGTCTGCGCCATGAAGAACTTGCAGAACGGGTCGTAGAGCGCCGCGAACAGCAGGTCCTCGATCTTCTGTTCCTGGCCGAAGCGGAAGCCCTCGCGCGCGCCGCGGATCACGTGCGGCACCTGGCTCATGTTCTCCATGCCGCCGGCGAGGCACATCTTGGACTCGCCGAGCAGCATCGAGTGCGCGGCCGAGACCACCGACTGGATGCCGGAGCCACAGAGACGGTTGACGGTCAGGGCGGGCTTGGTGTGCGGGACGCCGGCCTTCAGCGCCACGTGGCGCGCGCCGTAGATCGCGTCGCTCGACGACTGGGCCGCGTTGCCGACGAACGTCTCGTCGACCTGCTCGGGCTTGACGCCGGCGCGTTCGAGGGCGGCCTTGGCCGCGTGCGCGCCGAGATCGATGGCGCTGACATCCTTGAACTTGCCGAAACCGGGGGTGCCGGAATACTCCGCCATGGCGGTGCGGGCACCGCCGACAATGACCAGATCAGATTGCATCCGGAGAGCATCGGACATGGTCTTTGTGGACGCAAGTTTCGCGGTCGGCCGCACCACGGCCGTCGGGGGCCATGGTGCGAGCGCGGCGAGGGTCGGCAAGCCGCGACGCCGACGGCGGTTCCGCTCGGCGCCCCAGAAAAATCGACGCGTGGCTGAGCCGCTGCGCGCCGGTCCTGCGCAGGTCGGGGCGGACGCGCCAGCGAGCGCCTCCGCCACCAAACCGTCATGAACACCACATCCTTCCGTCCCGCCCACGCCGGGCGCCACCTGACCCTTCTCTGCCTGCTGGCGGCGCCGTGCGCGGCGCAGCAGGCCCTGCAGCCGAGCAGCGCCAGCACGACGTTGCCCGGCTCGTCGTCGATCCTCGGCCTGATCAGCCAGGGCGGCCTGACCGCGACCTACGAGGACGCGGTGACCGACTTCGCGACCTTCGTGGCCCGAGCCAGCCACCAGAACAGCAGCGCCCTGTCGCTCGACCGGCCGTTCGCGGTCGGCGGGATCGTCACGTTCGATCTGGGCACGAGCCGCGAGGTCGACGCGATCGCGCTGTGGGGCCAGCAGACGCTGGCGAACACGCTGACCGCGTTCACCCTGTTCGCCGACGGCGACGACAACTTCGGCAACGGCACCACCGCGACGCTCGGCTCGTTCGCCAGCCCGATCGGCCAGGCCGGCGAGGCGTTCGCGTTCGCACCCGTCGCGACCCGCTTCGTGCACCTGCGCGTCGACGGCAACGGCGGCGGCACGCGCGTCAAGATCGGCGAAGCGGTGTTCCGCCGCGCCGCCTCGGTCGACGACGCCGACCGCACGATGGTCGCACCGACCGCGGTGACGACCTCCCTGATCCCGCTGTTCGGGCTGTTCCCCGAGGGCAACCTGATCGACCAGTCGGGCCTGACCGCGCCCTACGTCGACGGCGTGACCGACTTCGCGACCTACGTGCCGTCGACCAACCACCCCAGCAACAACGCGACGTCACTGCTCGCCAACAGCAACGGCCAGAACCAGGCGACGGGCGTCGTCGACCTCGGCGAGACGATCACGCTCGACTTCGGCCAGCAGCGGGCCGTCGATGCGATCGCGATCTGGAACTCGCTGCCCGCCCAGGAGTCCCTGCTCGGCTTCGAGCTGTTCGTCGACGACGACAGCGACTTCGGCAACGGCACCACCGCGACGCTCGGCTCGTTCGCCTGCGCGCCGGTCCTGACCGGCCAGGCGTTCGCGTTCCGGCCGGTCCGGACCCGCTTCGTGCACCTGCAGATGACCGCGCACGGCGGCGGACCGTTCCTGCGGCTGGGTGAGATCGCGTTCCGCAACGCGGTCGGCGTCACCGCGACGCTCGCGCACACCGGCAGCTTCGTCGGCGGCGTCGCCTACGACCGCGTCAGCGACGAGCTGGTCGTCGTCGACGACACCGACCTGACCGTCACGTTCTACGACCGCGCGACCGGGGCGCAGACGGCGCAGTTCGCCGCGCCCGGCAACAACGCGCTGATCGGGGCGCAGGTCGACATCACCACCGGCAACCTCTGGGTCGTCGGCGAGGACGAGGTCGTGCGCCAGTTCGACCGCACCGGCGTGATCGTGTCGTCGTTCTCGGTGCAGCCGGCCGTCAACGATGCCTCGGCGCTCGCCATCGACCCGGTGTCCGATACGATCTGGATCTCCAACGACGGCAACAACACGGTCACCGAGTTCGACAAGAGCGGCAACCCGACCGGCGCCTCGTTCACCCCGGCCGGCAGCACCGACGGCGACGGCCTCGCCTACGACCCGACGACGCGCACGTTCCTGCTCGGAGAGGACGGCCAGAACGCGATCCTCGTCGTCGACCGGACCGGCGCGCTGGTCGACCGTTTCGACCTCGGCAGCCTCGGCCTGAGCCCTGAGGGCCTCGCCGTCGACACTACCACCGGCAAGGTCTTCTGCGGCAACGGCACGGTCGCGTCGACGGTGTCCGAACTGAGCGGCATCGTCGCGGCACCGCCGGCCGGTGCGCTGACCCGCTACGGGACGCCGTGCGGCGGCCGGATCGCGGCCAGCGATGTCGTCGCCGACGACGGCGCGACCGACGCCGGCGTGTGGTTCGGCTACCAGGGAACGCTGCCGCCGGGCAACGCGTTCCTGCTGCTGTTCGGCACCTCCCGCCAGAACATCCCGCTGGCGCCGATCGTGCCGTCGACGTGCACCGCGTTCGCGACCGGGGACCTGCTGTCGGTGTTCGACCTGACCAGCGGTGCCGGCCGCGGCGGCTTCCGGCTGGCGCTGCCGCCCGGGTTCCGCGGCTTCCGGTTCACGGCCTGGGCCGCGGACGTCGACCTCGGCACGTTCGGCATCCCGAGCGCTTCGGGTGGCCTCGAGATCGTGCTGCAGTAGCGCTTGCGACGTGGGCGCAGCTACCGCCGACGCCGCCCCGGCCACGGGTCCGGTGCGGCCCGACATCGCGAGGCGATGCGGGCGGCTCCGTGCCGCTCGCAACTCGCGGCTGGCATCTCGCCGCGGTCGGCGCGACGATCCTCGTCCGCCCCCGAGCGCGATGCCCCGCAACGACGTCACCGAGATCCTCGCCGCCGTGCAGCGGGGCGCGCCCGCCGCGACCGAACGCCTGTTCGACGTCGTGCACGGCGAACTGCAGCGCATGGCCGCCGACAAGATGCAGGGCGAACGAGCCGGCCACACGCTGCAGCCGACGGCTTTGGTGCACGAAGCCTACCTGCGGCTGCTCGGCAACCAGGACCGCCTCGAGGATCGCGCCCACTTCTTCGGCGCGGCGGCGCGCGCGATGGAGCGCGTGCTCGTCGACCACGCGCGCAGGCGGCAGGCCGACAAGCGCGGCGGCGCCGACGCGCAGCGCGTCTCGCTGCACGAACTCGACCTGGCGGTGGCCAACCGCGACCTCGACGTGTTCGCCGTGCACGAGGCGATCGACGCCCTCGAGGCCGAGGACACCGAGCTGGCGGCGCTGGTGCGCTACCGCTACTTCGTCGGGATGACGCTCGAACAGATCGCCGCCGTCTGCGACACGTCGTTGGCGACCATCAAGCGACGCTGGGCGTTCGCCCGCGCGTGGCTCTACGATCGGCTGCAGGCGTGAGCGGGACCCGCGACGCGCGGGCCGGCGACACAGGCGACATGCAACGGGACATCGACGACTTCCACGAAGCGCTGGCGCGACCTGCCGACGAGCGCACGGCGTTCGTCGAGCAACGGCACCACGAGCAACCGGAACGGGCGCGCCGCCTGCTGCGCCTGCTCGAGGCCCACGCGCGCGCCGAGCGAGCCGAAGGCGACGACGAGCCGGGCCTGCCGAGCACCATGCCGGCGTTGCTGCACCGCGTGCAGGCCCCCGAACAGATCGGTGCCTACCGCGTGCTCGAGCGGCTGGGCGAGGGCGGCATCGGCGTGGTCTACGCCGCCGAGCAACACGAACCGCTGCGGCGCCGGGTCGCGATCAAGGTCGTCAAACTCGGCATGGACACACACGAGGTGCTGGCCCGCTTCGAGGCCGAGCGGCAGGCGCTCGCGATGATGGACCATCCGGGCGTCGCCAAGGCGCTCGACGCCGGCATCACCGCGGAAGGCCGCCCGTACTTCGTGATGGAGCTGGTCAAGGGTGTGCCGCTGACGACCTACGCCCAGAGCCAGGCCCTGCCGCTGCGCGCGCGGCTCGAGCTGTTCGTCGAGATCTGCGCCGCGGTGCAGCACGCGCACCAGAAGGGCATCATCCATCGCGACCTCAAGCCGTCGAACATCCTGGTGACGACCTTCGACGGCCGGCCGGTGCCGAAGATCATCGACTTCGGCGTGGCCAAGGCGACGGCGAGCCGACTGACCGAACGCACGGTGTTCACCGAGCAGGGCCGGCTGATCGGCACGCCCGAGTACATGTCCCCCGAGCAGGCCGAGATGTCCGGCCTCGACGTCGACACCCGCACCGACGTCTATTCGCTCGGCGTCGTGCTCTACGAGTTGCTGACGGGTGAGCTGCCGTTCGAGGGCCGCGGCGAAGGCCCTGCCGGTTACTCCGAGCTGCTGCGCAAGATCCGCGAGGTGCCGCCGAAGCGGCCGAGCATGCGCATCGCCGACGGCCGCAGCGGCTCCACGGTGGTCTCGGTGCGCGCGGCCACCGTGCGCCGCGAGCTCGACTGGATCGTGCTGCAGGCGCTCGAGAAGGACCGGACGCGTCGCTACGGCTCGGCCAGCGCACTCGGCGACGACATCGAACGCTACCTCCGCGACCTGCCGGTGCACGCGCGTCCGCCGAGCACCGTCTACGTGCTGCGCAAGTTCGTGCAGCGACACCGCCTGGCGACCGGCCTGATGCTGCTGGTCGTGGTGACGACGGTGATCGGCATCACCGGCCTGACCCTCGGCCTCGTGCGCGCGCGCAGCGCCGAGCGCCTCGCGACCGAGCGCGCCGACCACGCGCAGGCCATGGCCGGCTTCCTCGAGCAGGTGCTGTTCGGCGCCGACCCGGAGGAGGGCGGCGGCCAGCCGACGCTGGCGCAGGCGATCGACCGTGCCGGCATGCAGGTCGACGCCGAACTCGGCGAGCACCCCGAGGTCGAAGCGTCGGTGCGCGAATCGCTCGGCGTCGCCTACCGACGGCGCTCCTTGTTCGGGCGGGCCCGCCCCCACCTGGAGCGCTCGCTACTGCTTCGCGAACAGGTGCTCGGCGAGGCGCACATGGACACTGCCAGGTCGCGGACGGCGCTCGGCGCGCTGCGCTTCGAGCACGACGGCGACTTCGACGGTGCCGCAGCACTGTTCGAACAGGTCGGTGCCGCCCTGCAACAGAACGGACTGGCCGGAACCGTGCACGAAGCATGGCTGCTGCTCGACGTCGGTCTGGTCGCGCTCGCCAGCGATCGACTGGCGGACGCCGAGCGGGCGCTGCACACGTGTCGGGACCTGCTGGCAACGGACCGCGGCGACACCCATGCCGACGTCAGCCGGCCGCTGCGCGGACTGGCGCGGTGCGCGCTCGCGCGCGACGACGTCGACGCCGCCGAACGGCTCGCCCGCCGCGCCGTGTCGCTCTGCGCCGGCACGCGCGACGAGTACCTCGGCGCACGCGCCCAGCTCGCGCTCGTCGACGTGCTGCGCAGGCGGGGTCAGGTCGACGAAGCGGCCGAGGTGCTGGCGACGGCGGAGATGCGGTTGACGCGCATGGTCGGCGCGCAGCACATCCGCAAGGCGGAATGCACGATCCGTTCGGCGCACCTGCTGCTGCAGCGCGGCGACTTCGCGGCGGCCGAACGGTCCGCGCGGCGCTGCCTCGAGCTGCGGCGCGCGCTGCTCGCCGCCGACCATCCGGACATCCTGGCGTCGCGGCTGCTGCTCGCCGAGATCCAGCTCGCAGAGCGGGCCGCCGGGTCGGGCTCCGGCACGCGCACGCTCACCGAGCTCGACGACGACCTGCGCGACCTCGCCGACCGCTGCTCGCGTCGCCTCGCGCCGGACCATCCGCTCGCGCTCCGCATCGCCGAGGCCCGCATCGCGAGCGCCGGCGACGATGCCGGCCGCCGCGCGCTGCGCACCGCGCGGCACGCCGAGCTGGTCGAAAGCCGCGCGCGGCGTCTGGCTCGCTGATCTACGGCGATCCGGCAGGGCGCCGCGGTCGGCCCCTCACCAGGTGCCGACGGTCCACAGCAGCGCGTCCGTCACGGTGGTCTGCACGATCGTTCCGCCGGCGCCGGTCTCGATCGCGAGCACCTGATCCTGAACCTGGATACCGAGCAGTGCCTGGTCGCCGGGGATCTGGAGCGAGGTCTCGTACGTCGTCGAGGCCACGGCAAAGTCGACCGCCTCGGGCGCCACCGAGAGGACGCACGACGTCGACGCCGGCAGCAGCAGCGGCGGCAGCGGCACCGGGGCGCTCGCCCCCAGGCCGAGCACGTGCACGACGAGCCCGTTGGCCGGCAGGTTGCTGGCTCGCGCGCGCATGGAAGCCCCGAGCCAGGGCAGGGCGAGCGGCGTGTAACCGGGCACCCCCTGGCTGCCGGCGCAGCCGGGCGCGAACGTCTGCACACCGGCCGGACACAGCGACTGCCAGCGCGACAGCGACGGCCTCTGCCCATCGGGCTGCGTCGGTGCGCCACCGAGCAGCAGGCCGTAGGACGTCGCAACCGCAAACAGGCCCTCGTGGCCGAACGTCTGGCCGGCCGGCAACATCGACTGCCACACCCCGCCGCTCCAGCGCAGCACGTCGAACGTCGTCGGAGACGGCCAGCCAGGGGACCGCTGCGCGCCAGCGATCAGGTCGCCGTCCGGCGACGCGTGCAGCCAAGTGAGCGCCGTCGCCAGTGTGCTCGGCGGCGAGATCACGACCCAGCTGCTGCCGTTCCACATGCGCGTGGTGTAGGAACTGTCGCGCACGACCGGCTGACCGTTCGCCAGCACGGCCACCTCGGTGGCATTGGCGATGCCGCTGCCGACCGGCGACCAGACCGCGCCGTCCCAGCGGGCGACGGTGTGGGTCGTGCCCGCGAAGTCCCCGACCGCGTAGACGCTGCCGTCAGGCGCGAGCTCCAGGTCGAGGATCGATTGCACGCCGCCGGCGCCGACCGCCTGCCAGCTGGTGCCGTCCCAGCGAACCACGCCCTCAGCGAGGATGCCGCCGATCGGCAGCGTGAAGGTGCCGCCCATCAGGATGCTGCCGTCCGGCAGCTCGAGCAGTTCGCGCACCGAACCCTGCATGGCCGGGTTGAGCGGGGACCAGGTTGCGCCGTCCCACCGCCAGACGGGATCACCAGGCTGCGTCGAGCCATTGACCACGACGGAGACCCTGCCGGCGACGATCAGGTCGCCGTTGTCGCGCTCGGCGAATGCCCACACTCCGTCGGAACTGCTGAGCCCTCCGAGCCCGCCGCCGACGTCGCTCCAGCTAGCGCCGTTCCAGCGCGCGATGCCATGCGACTGCAAGCCACCGATCGTGCCGAACTGGCCGCCGACCAGGAGGCTGCCGTCGCGCAGCTGCCGCGCCGTGTAGAGGTAGCCGTCGACACCGTCATTGGTCCGCAGCCACTGCGCGCCGTCCCAGATCGCGGCGTCGGTGACGTCGAGGCCGCCCGCGCGTGCGAACTGCCCGGCGACGAAGACGTCCCCGCTCGGCAGCGTGCACAGGGACGACACCAGCGGGCCGTAGGTGAACGGCTCGCGTGCCACCCCGCTGCCGAGGGCGGTCCAGGCGTTGCCGTTCCACCGCGCGATTCGGCTGGCCGCCGTGCTGCCGGCAACGTCGAACGATCCGCCTGCGATCAGCCTGCCGAAGGCGTCCTCGGCCAGCGCTTCGACGCGGCTGACCCCGACGGACAAATGGACGCCGCCGCCGAGGTCGTGCCAGCCGGCGCCGTCCCAGCGCGCCAAGCCCGACACCTGCACCCCGCCCGCCGCCTGGAACCCGCCACCGACGACCAGATCGCCGTTCGACATCGACAGCGCGCAGTAGGCGTCCGACGACAGCCCAGCGCCGAGCGGCTGCCATGCGGCGCCGTCCCAGCGCGCCGCGCGCGACGTCGCCGTCGAACCCGACATGGTGAAGCCGCCGACCGCGAACAGGTTGCCCTGGTCATCGACCGTCAACGCCTCGACGGTGCCGTTGAAGCCAGCGCCCATCGGCGCCCAGCTGCTGCCGTTCCAACGCGCGACGCGGGGCATCGGTGCGCCCCCGGACGTCGCGAAGTAGCCACCTGCGACCACGTCGCCGTTGGGCAGGTGGGCCAGCGCCTGCACCCGGTTGTCCAGCCCGCCGCCGAGCGGGCTCCAGCTGGCGCCGTCCCAGCGCGCGATCGAGGTCGCAAAGACCCCGTCCAGCACGAAGAAATCCCCGCCGACGATCAGGTCGCCGTTGGGCAACGGCAGCACCGCGTAGACCGGTGCGTTGACGTCCAGCGTCAGCGCCTGCCAGCTACGGGCCAACGGATCGTAGACCGCCAGCCGGCTCGCATCGGCGGAGCCTGCGCGGCCGAACGCCCCACCGACCACGACCTTGGCCGACGCTGGCCCGGAGCCGTCGGGGTCCCAGGCGGCGGCGGCGAAGGCCTCCGACACGCCCGGACGGCCACCCGGGTCGGCGGGCTCGGGCCGCCAGTCCGCGCACTGGGCGAGTAGGTCGGCGGCGCTGCCGAAGGCGAGCGCGAACATGGCTGCGAGCCGCAGCGGGCACAGGTGCTTCATGTGGTTCTTCCCGTCCCGTTCGTCGCACGGGACCGCGACAGCTTAGCAGGCTTCGCATGCTCGCGGGACTGCCCCCCAACTCGTAGCATGGCGCCCATGCGCAGACTCGCGACCGCCCTGCTCTCCACCGCTCTGCTCACGAGCTGCGGCAACCTCAACTTCTACTCGGACGAAGAACTCGAGCCGTTGAGCGTGCAGGCATATGCCGAGGCGCAGAAGGAGAACCCGCCGGTCACGTCCGGCGCCGACTACGAGATGGTGCAGCGGGTCGCTTCGCGCATCACCCGCGCGGCCGACGAGAACTTCCCGTGGGAGGCCAAGCTGCTGCGCGCCGACAACGTGCCGAACGCCTTCTGCCTGCCGAACGGCCGCATCGCGATCTTCACCGGCATCCTGCCGATCACGCAGAACGAGGCCGGCCTGGCCGCGGTCATGGGCCACGAGGTCGCGCACGCGACGCTGCGCCACGGCGGCAAGCGCATGACCCAGGGCATGATGACGCAGGCGGCGATGACCGCGGTCGACACCGGCATGAAGATGGCCGAGATGGAGGCCGGTTCGCACGACGTGGTCATGGGCGTGCTCGGCGCCGGCGCGCAGTACGGCGTGCTGCTGCCCTACAGCCGCGAGCACGAATCCGAGGCCGACATCCTCGGCATCCGCTACGCGATCCGCGCCGGCTACGATCCCTACGAGGCACCCAAGCTGTGGGAGCGCATGGCGCAGCTCGGCGACAGCGGACCGGAGTGGATGAGCACGCACCCCAACCCGCTCAATCGCGCCGAGAAGCTGCGGGAGATGATTCCGCAGATCATCGAGGAAGAGAAGAACTGGCAGCCGAAGGCGACCAAGCAGGTCACCCCCGGCGCCGTCGGCCGGTAGTCGGTAGTCGGTAGTCGGTAATCGGGGCACCGGTAGTCGGGGCGCCGGCCACAAAAAACCTGCAGGCCGGTGTCGCACGCGCGGCCGCCCGGGATCATCGGCATCGTGTGGCGCGCATCGGAAGAACGGCTGTTCGAACGGTTCCAGCAGCGGCGGGACGCCGCCTCGCTGGCCCGGGTGTTCGACCGCACGGCGCCAGCGCTGCTGCGGGTCGCGACCCACCTGGTGCGCGACCGGCACGTCGCCGAGGACCTGGTGCAGCAGACGTTCGTCGCCGCGATCGAGCAGGCCGAGCGCTGGGACCGCGAGCGCGGCCTGTTCCCGTGGCTGGTCGGCATCCTGACCAACCGCGCGCGGCTGCACCGGCGCGCCGAGCGCCGCGCGGCCGATCCGGAGCGGCTCGAGGAGCGCGTCGTCGCCGAGCCGGGCGATCGCGCCGCCGACCGCGAACTGCAGGCTGCGGTAGCCTCTGCGATCGACCAACTCGGCGAGACCTACCGTCCGGTGCTGACGCTGCACCTGTTCCACGGCCTCAACGCCAAGGAGATCGCCGCCGCGCTCGGTCGCCCGGCGGGCTCGGTGCGCACGCAGCTGGTGCGCGGGCTCGAACGGCTGCGACGCTCGCTGCCGATCGGCCTCGGCCTCGCGCTGACCGCCACGGCGCCGGCAGTCGCCGCGATCCGCCAGCGCGTGCTGGCGTCGGCCGCCCCCCACCTCGACGCGGCCGCCACCGGAGCGGCTGCCGCGACCCTGTTGCTCGGAGGCCCCCTGATGAAGAAGTGGCTGCTGCTCGTGCCGATCGCGCTGATCGGCGTGCTGGTCTACTGGCAATCTGCCGCGACGCCCGCCGGCGTCGTGCCCGAAGCCGCTGCGCGCACGCCGACCGCCGCGACCGCGGCGCTGCCGGACGGCGATCCGGATCCGGCGGAGGATCCGGCTGCGGCCGCGCCGATCGAGCGCTCGGAGGCCGACCTGGTCGCCGCCGGCGATGTCGGCACCGGCAGCCTGGTCGTGCACGTCGCGTTCGAACACCAGGGCCTCGACGCGGCCGGGGTCTGGGTGCGCATGCGCCCCGAACCCTGGACGCGCGAAGGCCCGCGGTTCGGCGAGCGCGTCGACCAGGCCGGCCAGGTCCGCTTCGACGGCATCCCGCCGGGGCGTTGGCTGGTCGAGGCCGAGACCGTGTCGCTCGATGCCAAGGCGACCCTCGACGTCGCGGCGGGCGACGAACTCGAGCAGCACCTGACGCTCGATGCGGCGCTGGCCGTGCCGGTGCGCGTGGTCGACGACATGCAGCGTCCGGTCGCCGACGCCGAGGTCTGGGTGTCGATGCACTACGGCGGTCGGGTCTGGCCGATGGAGGTGACCGCTCGCCTCGCCGGCCGCACCGACGTGAACGGACGCACGACGGTCGCCGCCGGCTCAGATGCGGTGGTCGGCGCGCGCAAGGCGGGCCACGCGGCATCCCCGGCGAGCCTGGTCGAGGCCACGCTCGGCGGCGAGGTGCTGCTGATGCTGACGCCGGGCCCCGGCGCGATCCGCGGCTTCGCGCTCGACGACGACGGCCAGCCGGTGCCGCACGCCACGCTGTACCTGACCACGCGCGGCTTCGACGAGCCCACGACGTCGCGGTCGGCGGACGGCCGCGAGGCCCGCTCGATCGCGACCGTCTACACCCACGCCGCCGCCGACGGCTCGTTCGCGCTCGAAGGTCTGCTGCCCGGCAGCTACCGCCTGTGGGGCATCGCGCGGGGCGTGCTCGACGCGCGCCTCGACGTCGACGTGCACGCGTTCGAAGCGACCTCCCTGCGCGTCGTGATGCGGCGCTCGGTGCCGGTCAAGGTCCGCACCGTGCGGCCCGACGGGACCCCGATCGGCGGGCTGATGGTGTTCGGCCGTGACCCGCAGGGCCAGGTCGTCGGCGGCGGCAGCATCACCGACCCCAACGGCGTGTTCTCGTTCGCGGCGCCACGCGACGGCTACCACGTCGAGATCAAGCGCGACCAGACGCTGCTGGCCGAACGGCGCAGCGAAGCGCCGCTGACCGGACCGGTCGCGTTCGACGTCGTCATCGACGAACACCTGCTGGTGCGCGGCCGGCTGCTCGACGAGCAGGGCCGCGGCATCGCCGGCTGGCGCATCGTCGCGGTGGCCGACGGCGCGCCCGACAGCGACGCGCAGCGCGCGCTGGCGCTGGCGTTCGACCAGCGCACCGACGAGCACGGCAACTTCGAGCTGTGGGGCCAGCTGCAGCAACCGCTCCAGCTCGCGACGTCCGGCACCCGCTACGGCAGCCGCGGCATGGTGCGACGCCGCGCGATCGCGGTCGGCAGCGACGACCTCGAGATCGTCGTGCCGACCGGCAAGCTGCCGCGATCGACGCTGCGAGGGCGCGTCGTCGACGCGGCCGGCAAGCCGTTGGTCGACGCAACCGTGCAGCGGCTCGCCGGCAACCAGCCCGAGCTGCCCTGCGAACAGGGCGTGTTCGTCGTCGAGGGCCTGACCCACGGCGACCAGTCGCTGCACGTCACAGCCCCCGGCTACGGCAGCCGCCGGCTCAAGTTCGACCTGCAGCAGCTCGACCAGGACGTCGGCGACGTGGTGCTGCAGCGCGCGGTCGAGCTGCGGGTGCGGCCAGACTTCGGCGGCACCGAGTGGCTCGGACCGCTGCCGCGCGCGTCGTTCCGCACCGCCGACGGCACCTCCTTGTGGCCGCAGCCGACTGCGACCGCCGACGGGGACGAGCTGGTGTTCCGCAGCCTGCCGCCGGGTTCCTACGTGCTGCACCCCCACCGCGACGAGCAGATCGCGACCGAACCGCTGGCCTTCGAACTGGTGGCCGGCGCCGCCAAGAAGCTGACGTGGCCGGTGCGCGTCGGCCGCAAGCGCATGCTGCGATTCCGGCCGCCCGCCGACCAGCCGGTGCTGCCCGACACCATGCTGACGGTCCGCATCGTCGCCGCCGACGACCGCGTCGTGCGCGACCAGCAGGTCAAGCCGTGGCGCGGCGCATGGGTGCTGCGCGACGCGCTGGAGCCGGGCAGCTACCGGGTGACCGCGACCAGCGCGGCCGGCCACTCGTTCGCCGGCACGTTCGACGTGCGGCTGGACCAGGGCACCAGCGAGCAGGACATGACCGTCGACGTGCCGCCGAAGCGCTGACGTTCAGCGGTTCGGCGTCCACGGAACGCGGCCGTCCTTCTCGCGCAGGAACTTGGCGTCGACGTCGCGGTACCACGCGTGCAGCAGTTCGCGCATGCGGCCGACGCGCTCGGGCTGCTGCGCGGCGAGGTCGTTGCGCTCGCCGAGGTCCTTCGACAGGTCGAACAGGTGCACGCGGCCGTCCTCGAGCCGTTCGATCAGCTTGTAGTCACCGAGGCGCACCGCCGACGACGGGAAGCCGCCCTGGTTGCCGTAGTGCGGGTAGTGCCAGAACAGCGGCCGCTCGCCCAGCTCCCCGCCGCGCAGCGCCGCCGCGACGCTGATCCCGTCGATCGCGTGCGCGACCGGCGCGCCCCCGGTCAGCTCCTGGATCGTCGGCAGCAGGTCGATACTCGAGATCGGCACGCTGCTGGTGCTGCCGGCCTTGGTGACGCCGGGAACGCGCCAGATCCACGGTTCGCGGATGCCGCCCTCGTACATCCAGCCCTTGCCGCCGCGCAGCGGCAGGTTGCTGGTCGGCGAGCCCTCGCTGGTCGACAGACCGCCGTTGTCGGACGTGAACACGACGATGGTGTCGTCCGCGAGGCCCAGCTCGTCGAGCTTGTCGAGCACCTTGCCGACCGCCTGGTCCATCGCCTCGACCATCGCGGCGTAGGTCGCGTGCCGCTGCAGCAGCCGCACCTTGCGCTTGCGCTCGGTGCGGAACACCTGCTCCTCCTCGCCGAACTCCGGGCCGTCGGGCTCGATCGCCGCGAGGCGCTTCTGGTACTTCTCGATCAGGTCCTTGCGACCGACCAGCGGCGTGTGCACCGAGTAGAACGACAGGTACGCCAGGAACGGTCCGTCCCGGTTCTGCTCGACGAACCGGCAGGCCTCGTCGGCCAGCCGCGCCGGCAGGTGCTCGCCCTCGGGGCCGTCCTCGAGGCGCGGGTTGCCGTAGGGCACGAAGTACTTGCCGGGCCCGTAGGGCCCGCCGCGCTTCCAGCCGCCCTTGTTGACGTCGAAGCCCTGGTGCTCGGGCCAGAACTCCTCGCTCGGACCGAGGTGCCACTTGCCGGCGAAGAACGTCGCGAAGCCGCGTTCGCGCAGCACCTCGGCGATGGTCGTCTCGGTCAGCTCCATGCGGTCCTTGGCGACCGCCGGCCGGAACGTCTCGGCGCGCCTGCCCATGAAGTAGTTGGTCGCGTCGGCGCGCGACGGGTAGCGACCGGTCATCAGCGCGAACCGCGTCGGCGAGCACACCGGACAGGCCGCGTAGCCGTCGGTCATGCGCAGGCCGCTGCGGGCCAGCCGGTCGATGTTGGGCGTGTCGTAGAGGCAGTCGGGGTTGTTGGCGCCGATGTCCATGAAGCCGAGGTCGTCGACCAGGAACACGACGACGTTGTCGGGCTTCGTGTATTGCCCGACCTCGAGCTCGACGGTGCGCGGCTGCCAGCCGATGCGGTGCGTGCGCACCTCGAACCGCTGGTTGTCGACGACCCCGATCGGCTCGTGGTAGACGCGCCAGCGCCGGTCCTTGCCGAGCGGCAGCGAGCGGTAGCCGATCGACGCGCCGGGCTCGTCGCAGACGAACGATACCAGCGTCAGCATGCTGCCGTGGTGCTGTTCGGCCTTGGCTGGCGGCGTCGTCGGCTGCTTGCCGTCGGGCGGCCAGATGTGCTCCTTGACCAGTCTGGTCTCCGGCAGCACGAAGCCGAGGTCCCCGGTCGACGCGATCCAGCGGTCGAGCTGGCTACGCAGGTCGATCGCGCGCTGCGCGTGCTCCGGCCGGTCGATCAGGTTGCGGGTCTCCCACGGATCGCTCTGCGAGTCGTAGAGTTCCTGCTGCGGCCGCTCGGTCGCCGCGAACTGCCACTGCGCCGGCGCGACGTCGTCCCGGCCGCGCAACGCGTAGAGGTCCGCGGTCATCGGGATCCGTTCGCGGTAGGCGTTGGCGATCAGGTAGGGCTGGTCGGTGACGTAGTTGCGCACGTAGCGGTAGCGGCCGTCGGTGACGCTGCGCTGCCGGTCGTAGACCGAGTCGAAGCGGTCGGCGTGGCTGTAGGCGAAGCCGTGGCCGGTCCGCGCGAACGGGCCGAGGAACGGCACACCGTCGAGACGGCGGTCCGGCTCGACGCCGCACAGCGACAGCACCGTCGGTCCGAAGTCGACGAACTGCACGACGCGATCTTCGACGGTGCCCTGCCGCTTGCCGTCCGGGAAGCGCACCAGCAGCGGCACCCGCGTGCCGGTGTCGTAGCACGAGCGCTTGCCGCGCGGCAGGCCGACGCCGTGGTCGCTGTAGAACATCACGATGGTCGTCGCCAGCAGGCCAGCGTCGTCGAGTTCTTGCAGCTTGCGGCCGACCCAGCGGTCCATCGCCGCGATGTTGTCGTAGGTGCGCTTGATCGCCTTGCGCACGTTTTCGGTGTCGGGGTAGATCGGCGGCACCGGCACGTCCTCGAGCGCGACCGCCGACGGGCTCGGCTTGCGGCCCGGGAACGCGCCGCTCTCGTGCGTGCCGTTGTGGTTGAACACCGCGAAGAACGGCTGGCCGGGCGCGCGGTTCTGCCAGTGGGCCTTGCCGGACGACTGGTCCCAGACCGTCACCGGCTCCTTGAACTGGTAGTCCTTCTTGGCGTTGTTGGTGCAGTAGTAGCCGTGCTTGCGCAGCAGCTCGGGGAAGCACCGGAGCCAGGCCGGGGGAAGACCCTGGTAGCCGGGGATGTGCTCGTAGGCATCCGGGTCCTTGGCCAGCGCCGACTTGCTCGGGCTGTTGTTGCGCATCTGCATCGTGCCGATGCGGGTCGCATACATGCCGGTGATCAGCGACGACCGCGCCGGCGCGCACACCGGCGAGGTCGCGAACGCGTTGGTGTAGCGCACGCCCTCGCGGGCCAACCGGTCGCAGTTGGGCGTCTGCACGGTGTCGTCGCCGTAGCAGCCGAGCCAGGGACTCATGTCCTCGACCACCAGCCAGACGACGTTGGGGCGGTCCTGTGCGGTCGCGGCCGCGGCCAGCAGCGCAGCCAGGATCGAGATCAAGAAGCGACGAAGGGTGAGCATGGGCGGCCGTCAAGGCTATCGTGCGGACCTCGTCATGACGAAGCAGCCCGAACGAACCGGCCGTCGCAACCGCTCGCAGCGCACCATGGTGTGGGTGTGGGTCGGAGTCGGCGCCCTGACCCTCGCCTTCTTCTTGCTGCTCGGGTCGCTGGTCGGCCCGTCGCCGCCCAAGCGCATCACGCTGGCCGGCGGCCTGCCCGGCGGCGCCTACCACGCGTTCGCCGATCGCTACCGCGAGGTGCTGGCGGAGCAGGGGCTCGAGGTCGAAGTCCGCCAGACCGCCGGCTCGATCGAGAACCTCGAACTGCTCGAGCGCGGTGACGTCGACGTCGCGTTCGTGCAGAGCGGCACGCGCGACCGCGCCGCCGACCCCGATCGCCTGCGCGGCATCGCCAGCCTCTACTACGAGCCGCTGTGGATCTTCCATCGCGGGGAGGAGACCGTCGACGACCTCGGCCAGCTGCGCGGCAAGCGGCTCGCGATCGGCGGCCCGCGCAGCGGCACGTTCGCGGTCTGCGATCAGCTGCTGGCCCTCAACGGCATCGACGCCAGCAACACCCGGCTCGAACAGATCGGGCTGAAGGCGGCGCGCGAAGCGCTGAAGGGCGGCGAGATCGACTACGCGTTCTTCACCGCGTCGCCGGACGCCGAGGTCGTGCGCGAGCTGATGGTCGATCCGGAGACGCGCCTGGTCGGCATCCGCCGCCACAAGGCCTACGTGCGCAACGTGCTGTTCGTGACCGACGTCGAGATCGCCGAGGGCACGTTCGACATCCGCCAGAACTTCCCGCGTGACGACATCACGGTGCTGTCGACGGTCGCGCAACTGCTGACCACCGAGGACCTGCACCCGGCGATCGCCGAGCTGCTGGCGCGCACCGCCGAGGAACTGCACTCGGGCCGCACGCTGCTGGCGCGCGGCGGCACGTTCCCGACCGCGAGCAACCTCGAGTTCGCCGTGCACGAAGCGGCGGCCGACTACTTCCGCTCGGGTCCGTCCCTGCTGGCGCGCTACCTGCCGTTCTGGCTGGCCAACCTGCTGAAGAAGCTGCTGGTGCTGCTGATCCCGCTGCTGACCCTGATGATCCCGCTGCTCAAGATCGCACCGGGCCTCTACAAGGCCGTCATGCGCAAGCGCATCCACCGTTGGTACGACGACCTCGACGAGGTCGAGGAGCAGATCGCCGCGGCCAGCACCGAAGAGCAGTTCGGCGCCTGCGCCGAACGGCTGCAGAACCTCGAGCACCTGGTCGAGACCGGCATCCAGGTCCCCACCACCTTCCGTCACGAAGAGTACGACCTACGCGTGCACCTGGCGCACGTTCGCGCCCAGCTCGACCGCAAGCGCACGACCTGAGTCTCTCCCCCCAACTCGTCGGTGCTCGGCGAGCAGGTTGGCAGGGAGCATGCCACCGGCCGCTGGTCCGCAAGCTCTGCTCCCGGAACCAAACTCACCGGGGCCGGGCGATCAGCGCTCGCCGCACTCCTTGTAGGGGCGCTGGTTGGAGCCCTGGTAGATCTGGCGCGGGCGGGTGATGCGGGCGGCCGGGTCGCCCTGGTATTCGAGCCACTGCGAGATCCAGCCGGGCATGCGGCCGATCGCGAAGAACACGGTGAACATGTCCGACGGGATGCCGAGCGCCTTGTAGATGATGCCCGAGTAGAAGTCGACGTTGGGGTAGAGCTTGCGCTCGACGAAGTAGTTGTCGCTGAGCGCGATCTGCTCGAGCTCGAGCGCGATGTCGAGCAGCGGGTCCTTCTGGCCGAGCTGGCCGAGCACGTCGTAGCACGCCTGCTTGAGGATCAGCGCGCGCGGATCGTAGTTCTTGTAGACGCGGTGGCCGAAGCCCATCAGGCGCACGCCGCTGTCCTTCTGCTTGGCGAGGTCCATGAACTCCGCCGCCGAACGCTCGCCGTCGCGGATCGACTCGAGCATGTTGATGACCGCCTCGTTGGCGCCGCCGTGCAGCGGGCCCCACAGCGCCGAGATGCCGGCCGACACGCTCGCGAACAGGTTGGCGCCCGAGCTGCCGACGGTGCGCACCGTGCTGGTCGAACAGTTCTGCTCGTGGTCGGCGTGCAGGATCAGCAGCAGGTCCAGCGCCTTGGCGATCACCGGGTTCGGCTCGTACGCCTCGCACGGCGTCGCGAACATCATGTGCAGGATGTTCGCCGCGTAGCCGAGGTCGTTGCGCGGATACATGAACGGCTGGCCGATCGAGTGCTTGTAGCTGTAGGCCGCGATCGTCGGCATCTTCGCCAGCAGGCGGATCGCGTCGATCCAGTTCTGCTCGCGCGTCTGCGGACCGGCCTTCTGGTAGTAGGTCGACAGCGCGCCGACCGCAGCCGCACACACGGCCATCGGGTGGCCGGCCTTCGGCAGACTGGCGAACAGTCGCTTCAGGTCCTCGTGCAGCATCGTGTGGTAGGTCACGTCGTGCGTGAACTGCTCCAGCTGCGTCTTGCTCGGCAGTTCCTGGTGCAGCAGCAGCCACATGACCTCGACGAAGCTCGACTTCTCGGCCAGCTCCTCGATCGGGTAGCCGCCGTAGCGGAGGATGCCCTGCTCGCCGTTGAGGAACGTGATCTTCGACTCGCACGACCCGGTGTTGCCGAGGCCCGGGTCGAACGTGACCGCACCGGTGCTCGCCCGCAGCTGGCGGATGTCGATCGCGACCTCGCCCTCGCTGCCGACCATGATCGGCAGTTCGATCTCCTGGTCTCCGATGGTGAGCTTGGCGGTCTTCTGGGCAGCTTGTTCGGTCATCGCAGCGGGGTCGCGAGGCAGGTCATGGGGACGGATTCGAGGCGACCATGCTAGGGCTCGCCCGCCGCTCCCACCACAGGAAAAGCCGACACCTCCTCGGCTGCCGGCAGGTTGCCGACCGTCCGGGATCAGCCCCGCGTCAGCACCAGCGTGTTGCTGGCCGTGACCAGCTTGCCGGCGGCGTCGACGACGTAGGCGCGTACGAACAGCGGCTGCCCACCCGCAGGCACCTCCGCCGGTACCTCGGCCGAACCGGCGGCCCCCTGCCCGGGCAGCAGCGTCGACGCGACCCCGAACGCCTCCTGCCCCGGCCGGATCGCGTCCGGAAGCGGCTTCAGCGAAGCGGCCAACAGCCGGAACACGCCCGCCGGCAGCCCCTGGACCTGCAGCTGCGGCCGCGCGCCGACCTGCTCGCCCACCATGCGCAGCGCCGGCGCGGCCTCGGCCGCATCGGCCATCACCACCACGTCCGGCCAGTGCGCCTCGACCGGCACCTCGCAGCGCGCGCCGCCCGCCACCGTCACCTCGAGCCGGAACGAGCCGCGCCGCAGCGCCCGCACCGCGCCGCCCTCGCCGACCAGCAGCGCCCCGTCGGGCACCGAACGGTAGCGCGTGCCGAGTCCGGTCGCGGCGACGTCGAGCGCACGGCCATCGCCGTCGCGCGCCGCCACCGACAGCTGCACGACCTGCGCCGGCGCCGCCAGTTCGAGCTTGGTCGGCGCGACCTCGACCGACGTCGCCGCGAAGCCCTCGAGGTCGAGTCGCCGCCGGATCGTCGACACCACGCGCTCGGCGAGCAGTTCGTTGCCGCGTCGGCCCAGGTGGCAGCAGGTGTCGACGTAGAGCGGCTCCGGGTGGTCCGAGAACATCTCGGTCAGGTCGGCGAACGCGACGCCTTCGGCGAGCAGCCGCTGCCCCGCCGCGCGCAGCAGCGGGTAGCCGTGCACCACCGACGGCTGCAGCGAACGGTCGCCCGTGTAGATCGCGACCCGCGCCTCCTCGTCGCCGATCGGCTTGGCGCCCGGCACGTACTGGTTGGGCTGCAGGAAGTGGAAGTAGCGGGTGCCGTGTGCCGCACAGAGGCGCTGCAGGTGCAGCGACGCGCGCCGCCAGACCTCGACCATCTCGGCGCGCGACGCGTCGACGTCGCGGCCCTCGTGGCCGGGCCCGGTGGCCGCGAAGCCCCGCGCCGTGGTCGCCCGTTCGATCTCGCGCGCGAGCTCGCCCTCGGCCGCGACGCCGCGCCGGTCGCCGACCAGCCACAGGCTCTGCAGCGTCGGCGACCACCACAGCGCGCCCGCCGAGCGCGCCGCCGCGGCCCGCTGGTCGCGCAGCACCGCCAGCCGTCCGATGCGCCGCAGCTGCTCGGTCGTCGGCACCCGGTCCATCAGGCCCGCCCAGCGCCGCGGGAACCAGCCCGGCACCCCGGCCTCGTGGTTGGCCGGCACCATCGCGACCTCGTTGAAGCCATCGAGGTTGACCAGCAGGTCGAAGCCGCCGCCGCGCAGCAGCGCCAGCTCGGTCGCGAACACCTGCTGCGGCTGCTTGTAGCCGCCGAGCGCCATGCAGACGATCTCGAGCTGCTTGCCCTGCACCGACGGGCTGCGCAGCAGCTCTCGGCGCAGCACGTCCTCGGCGTAGAGCACCAGCTGCAGCGCCACCGAGCCGCCGACGATGCCGACCACGAAGCGGTCGTGCGAACGTTCGCGGATCGGTGAGCCCTCCCCCATGAAGCCGTACGGCGACACCGGGAACCCGTTGACGTCGTGGATCTCGTGGTTGGTCACGTAGCCGAGGAACGGATGGATCGTCAGGCCCGGGTTGGCCACCGCCTGCACGCGGTCCTGTTCGTCCTGTGCATCGGCCCCCGCCGCGACCGCGCGCAATTCCTGCGCCCCCGACCACGAGAACGGCGACCCGGTCAAAGCCCACCAGGTGACGAAGCCGCCGACCTCGATCAGGCCGACGACGAACAGCAGCAGCAGCGCGACGAACAGCAGCCGGCGACGGCGCGACGTTCTCCGGCTCACAGGATCGTGACCTGGCAGCTGTTGGTCACGTGCAGCGAGCCGGTCGGCTCGAGCCGCACGGCCTGCAGGTAGATATCGACGTCGTGCAGCGCGGCGTTGTTGGGGACCGGCAGCGTGTACTGCGCGCTGCCGGTCGCGAGCACGTAGGCGCCGAGCGGGCTGTAGGCCAGCAGGTCGAGGTGGATGTTGCGGTTGAACCCGAGCGGGATGTCGGCGGTCGCGAAGCTGCCGAACAGCGCCGCGATCGAGCCGGCCGGCCCGTCGAGGTCGGCGACGATCGTGTCGCCGAGCGACACGTCCGGCTCTTGCATCATCAGTCCGTCGACGATGCCGAGCTGCTGCATCATCGCCAGCAGGTCGGGGCGCCGGCCGATGACGTCCGGCGTCAGCGGGCCGACCGTGTGCAGCAGGTCGAGCACCTGTTGGTTGCTCAGCGGCTGGCCGAGCTGGCGCCGCGCCGCGCCCTGCAGCGAGGCGACCACGCCGGCGATGTGCGGCGTCGCCGACGACGTGCCGGTGCCGGCCGCCGTGTACGACTGCCGCAGGTCGTTGTTGCCGAAGAACAGCGTGCCGTAGCCGCACGCCAGCACCTGGTCGCCCCAGCTGTGCGCGTCGACCCGCGAGCCGAAGTTGCTGAACGACGCCTTCTGCAGCAGGCCGGCCTCCGACGCGCCGCAGATGATCGCGCCCGAGTCGCGGAAGTTGCGGTCGAAGCGGCCGAGCAGCGCCGGGTCGTCGAGGCTGCGGTTGCCGTTGCCGGCCGGCACGCAGACGTGCAGGCCGTTGGCGGTGGCGGTCAGCGTCGCGTCGAACGACGACTGCAAGAACTCGAACGGCAGCCACGTGCCCGGTCCGAGCGCCGGCACCAGGATCATGATGACCACCATCGAGACGTCACCGGGCTGGCTGTTGGCCAGCGCCAGCGATATCGCGTTGGCGAAGCCGCCGTTGATGTTGATGCCGACCAGCAGCGCCGAGACCTCGTCGGCGACGCCGGTCAGTCCGTAGGCGTTGCGGTCGGCGAACGCGATCGACGCGCCGGCGATGCCGTGGTTGGCGTCCGGCTGGGTCACCGGCGGCATCGCCCCGACGACGCGGCTCTGCACGACCTGGCACAGGTCCTCGTGGTCCCAGACCCAGCCGTTCTCGATCATGCGCATGCCGACCCCCTGGCCGCGCGCGCCGAGCACGCCAGCGACCAACCGCGCGCCGTGGCCGAGCGGCGACGGCGCGTGCGACAGCTGCTGCGCCATGAACGCCGGCGTGGTCGGCGGCAGGTCGCCACCCGAGCACCACGGCGCGCTCGCCGGGTGCAGCACCGGCTCGCAGTAGACGTGCTCGACCAGCGGCTCGGCGGCGAGCGCGACGCGCAGCCGTTCGGCGGTGGCGGCGTCGCTGGCGACCAGCTTGAACCACAGGCCGAGATGGCCCGGCCGGTTGTGTTCGGGCAGCACGGCGCAGGCGTGGGCGTGCCAGGCATCGAGCTGCGCGCGCGGCACCGCGGTGACCAGCGGCCGGGCGTCGGCCTGCGCGAACCAGCGCTGCACCGACGACAGGTCGACGCCACTACGCGAGACCAGCCGCCCCTGGCGCAGCACCGCGTCGCTGCCCTCGGCGAGCTTGACCTCGAGGCGCTCGAGATGGACCGCGCGCAGCACCTGCGGGGTCGCTTCCGGAAGGTGGAACCCGCCCTCCCCGATCTGCTGCGAGTGGGCCTGCTGCCGCTGGATCTGCTGCCGCTGGATCTGCTGCCGCTGGATCTGCTGCCGCTGGATCTGCTGCGGCTGGATCTTCTGCGGCTGGATCTTCTGCGGCTGGCTCACCTGGGCGGCCAGGCCGGCGGCGCACAGGCCGACGACGAGCAGGCGGAGCAACGTGGTCGATGGCATGGGGCGCCCACTCTACCACGCCATCCGGGCAGCGGACCGGCATCCCCTGCGGCCGCCGCCGCATTTCGCGGAACCGTCGCGCCCCCGCCGGCACCAGGGGGTCGATGCCTGCCCACTCGATGTCCGAAGCCCTCGACCGCACCGGTGTGATCGCGTCGATCGGCTGCGCCGTGCACTGCATGGTCGCGCCCCTGGTGCTGCTGCTGGCGCCGGCACTCGGCGGCATCTGGGTGCACCCCGGCACCCACCTGGCGATCGCCGCGCTGGTGCTGCCGGTCGCCGCGTTCGCGCTGCGCCGCGGCCTGCGCGCGCACGGCCGCCGCTGGATCGCGATCGCCGGCGTGCTCGGCATGGCGCTGGTCGCGGTCGGCACGCTGCTGCCGTTCGTCGGCCACACCGCGCACGCGGCCGGCGAGACCTGCCAGGACTGCTGTCCGACGCTGGTCGTCGACGAGCACTCCGGCGACTACCGGCTGCACCTGCCGCCGGCCAGCATCGTGACGTTCCTCGGCGGCGCGCTGCTGGTGACCGCGCACTTCGCCAACCTGCGCTGCTGCGCCGGTTGCCGGACGGCCTGACGCGACGCTCGCACCCGCTGCGGCCTTTCTTCTCCGCCGCTCGATCGGCTGCACCGGGCCCGTAGCATGGCGGCACCTGCCGCCCATGCCCTACGCCCGCCGCTCGCCGTCCAGCTTTCGCATGCTCCCCGTCCGCGCAGCGCTCGCGGCCGGCCTCGCGCTCACCGGAGGCCTCGCGGCGCAGGGACCTGCCGGCGAAGGCGCCGCGACCGACGACGCGACGCGCTGGTTCGGGGTGCCGGCCCTGCAGCCGGCGCAGACCAGGCTCGAACCGCACCAACTGGCGACCCCGCAGGCGACGCTCGAGCTGTTCCTCGACCGCGCCCAGGAGCGCGACTGGCAGCGCGCCGCCGCCGCGCTCGACGTGCGCTACATGGGCGACGCGGCCAACCCGGCGGTGCTGGCCGAACAGTTCTACTTCGTGCTCCAGCAACAGCTCTGGATCGACTGGGGCACGGTGCCCGATCGCCCCGACGGCCTGATCGAGCCCGGCCTGCTCGAGAACAACAGCCCGGTCGTCGGTCGGCCGCGGCGCGGCATCCGGCTCGGGAACATCGAGATCCGCGATCGACTGATGCCGATCCAACTGCACCGGATCAAGGCGCCCGGCCACGAGCCGATCTGGGTGTTCGCGGCGCAGACCGTCAAGAACGTGCCGGCGCTCTACGAGGAGCACGGACCGAGCGGGCTGGCGCAGATGATGCCCTCCTGGGCGCGCGAGCGAGGCCCGCTGCGTCTGCCCATCTGGCAGTGGATCGGGCTGGCGCTGGCGCTGGTCGTCGCCCCGGCGATCGGCATCGTCAGCAGCAGCTGGCTGGCACGACTCGCCGCCCGCAACACCCCCGAGAACTGGCGCGAGGTCACGCTGAAGATCCGCTGGCCGATCTGCCTGCTGGTCGCAACGGTGCTGGTCTGGGTGCTCGTCAACGATGTGCTCGGCCTGCCCAGCAGCCTGGCGTCGTTCCTGCGCCCCGCCACGATGATCGCGACCGTGGCGGCGTTCGTGTGGCTGCTGATGCGCATCATCAGCATCGTCATCGACAGCATCATGACCCGGTCGCTCGGGGACGACGACGCCGAGCAGGACGCACGGCGACGGGCGTTGACGCAGGTCAAGGTCGCCCGCCACGTGATCGTGTTCGGGCTCGCGATCTTCGGCATCGCGATCGTGCTGCTGCAGCTCAACTCGCTGCGCTCGGTCGGCGTCATGCTGCTGTCGTCGGCCGGCGCAATGGCCGTGATCCTCGGCATCGCCGGCCACGCCGTGCTCGGCAACCTGGTCGCCGGCCTGCACATCGCGTTCACCCAGCCGTTCCGGATCGGCGACATCGTCGTCGTCGAGGGCCACTGGGGCCGCATCGAGGACATCAGCTACGTCAACGTGGTCGTGCGCACGTGGGACGAACGGCGGCTGGTGTTCCCGATCCGCCACTTCGTCGAGCACTGGTTCGAGAACTGGTCGAAGACCGACGAGTTCACGCTGCAGACCATGAAGCTGAAGGTCGACTACCGCGCGCGCGTCGAGGACATCCGCAGCAAGTTCGAGGAGATCGTCACGGCGGACGAGGACTTCGACACCCGCAAGGACCCCGAGGTGCTGGTCACCGAGTGTGGCGACGAGACCGTGACGCTGCGGATGAGCGCCGGCGGCAAGGACGCCAGCGCGGCCTGGCGGATGATCAACCGGGTTCGGGAGAGCACCATCCGCTGGCTGCAGGACGTCGAAGGCGGCGCGTGGCTGCCCCGCCGTCGCCTGACCGTGCACGATGCGGCGGCGGGTCGCGAAGCGGGCCCAAGCAAGGGCACCGGCAAGGGCGACGGCAAGGACACCGGCGACGACGACTGACCGGCCGACGGATCCGAACCGCTACAGCGGCTCATTGCCGATCGCATACTCGCGCCACTCCTCGAAGTCGAAGTGCCACCACTCGTGCTCGTAGACGGCGAAGCCCTGCTCCTCCATCGCGCGGCGCAGCAGTTCGCGGTAGTGGCGCTGCCGTGACGTGCCGCCCGGGTAGTCCGGGTAGGCGCGCTCGGTGAACTCGTCGTAGCCGGACGGCATCTCGATCTGCTCGCCGGTCTTCAGGTCGTAGAGCGTCAGGTCGACGGCGCAGCCGCGGTTGTGGCGCGAGCCGCGCATCGGGTCGGCGACGAACAGCTTCAGGTGGCGCGGCGCCGCGTCCCAGAACACCTTGGTCACCCACCACGGCCGGTAGCCGTCGAACACCTGGATGCCGACGCCGTGGCGGCCGAGCGCGCGGTGCGCGCGCACCAGCGCCTCGGCCGCCGGCCGCTGCAGCTTGGCGACCGGCTGGTCGTAGACCTTGGCGCCGAGGAAGTTGTCTTCGCTCGCGTAGCGGATGTCGAAGCGCAGGCCGTCGCCGCCGTCGATCGTGCGCAGGTCGACCAGGTCGTGCGGGCGGTTGCCGCGCCGCAGCACCTCGGGCATCGGCGTCGCGCGCGCCGCGGCGATCAGCTCGGGCACCGGCCGCACCGCCTGCATGCGGAACGTGCCGGCGGTCGGACCGGGCCGCCGCGGGAACCGCGCGCCGCTGACGAACACCGCCTCGACCGCGCCGCTGGCGTCGCGTTCGAAGCGCAGCTGGTCGTCGTGGTACATGCCCGGCGGAAAGCTGTAGAGGTCGGGGCCGACGCGGTCGGGCAGGTCGCGCATCACCCACTCGACCAGCACCGCGAGCCTGCCCTGGTCCTCGTAGACGACCAGCGCGTTGTGGTCCCAGCCGTACTCGCCGAGCAGTTCGCGCAGCTCTTCGGGGGCCTTGGCCGGCACCGTGTCATCGCGCACGTAGTCGTTGCGGAAGCCGCGCAGGTTGCCGTCGGGCAAGAACGTCAGCCGCCGCGAACGCCCGATGCCGAGCGGGTCGTCGGCGACCAGCGAACCGTCGGCCGCGAGACGCAGCCGCGTGCGCACGCCGATGTTCGGGTCGTAGTAGAGGTCGCCGTCGCGTTCGACCAGGTGCACCCAGTTGTCGCCGGTGCGCCAGCGGCCGGCCAGCGCCCGCGCCCGTTCGACGCCGAGCGGCTGCGGCCACTGCGGCGGCGGCAGGGTCTCGCCGCGGCGGTTGGCGAGCACCGCGCGCAGCGCGCGATCGGCGATCTCGTCGGCGACCTCGTTGGCGAAGTCCTTGGTGCAGACCACGGCGACCGCGACGCCCTGGTCGGGCAGCGCAGCGAGCGTCGACGCGAAGCCGTAGACGGCGCCGCCGTGCGCGACCTTGCGGTGGCCTTCGAGGCTCGACACGAAGAAGCCGAGCCCGCAGCGAGTGTTGGCGTCGGCCGGCACCCACATGCTCGCCTGCGTGTCGCTGCGGATCACGCGCTCGGGCGCGCCCGGGAACCAGCTGCGCGCGAACCGCACCAGGTCGACCGTGGTGCTGCGCAGCTCGGCCGCCGGCACGTAGCCGAAGCGCCACTCCGGCGTCGCGATCTTGCGGCCGTCGTAGGTCCACATCACGCCGTGCGCCTGCCGTGCGAGCAGGTCCGGTCGCGGTGCGAAGTCCGAATCGCCCAGGCCGAGCGGCGTCAGCACCAGGTCGCGCACCGCGTCCTCGAACGGCTTGCCGGTCGCGCGCGCGACGACTTCGCCGACCACACCGATGCCGGGGTTGGAGTACTTGAACGTCGTGCCCGGGGCGTGCACCAGCCGCGTCCGCGACAGGCTCGCAACGGTCGCGGACAGGCTCGGCTCGTCGGCGTCGAAGTAGTGACCGACCGGCGACTCGCGCACCAGGCCGGCGCGGTGGCTCATCAGCAGCCGCAGGGTGATCGGCACCCCGTAGGGGTCCTCGGGCGCGAACTCCGGCAGGTAGGTCTGGATCGGCTCGTCGAGATCGAGCTGGCCGCGTTCGACCAGCACCATCGCGGCGGTGTCGGTGAACAGCTTGCTGATCGACGCGACCCGGTGCGTCGCCAGCACCTCGCGGGCGTGCGCCGACGGCAGGCTGTTGACCGGCGCGCCCAGGTGGTCGGCCCACAGGTGCTGCTCGCCGGTCGCGGGATCGACCTCGAGCAGCGCGATCCAGACGCCCGGCACGCCCATCTCGACGCGGTGCCGTTCGGCGAACTGCAGCAGGTCGTCGCGGAACCCGTCGAAGCGCGGGGCCTCGAAGCGTGGCTGCGTCGAACATCCGGCCAACAGGGCGAGCAACAGCAGTTTGCGGCGCATGCCAGCAAGCGTGCCCGCTAGCATGCCCGCCAGCAATGACCCACGGCGGGCACAGCGAGACGGTGCAGTTCGATTACGACCAGGCCGACATGGCCGACGTGCGCGCCACGGTCGAACAGGTCTCGCGTCTCACCCACCCGCAGCGCGCCCGTTCGGCCGCGATCGCCGCCGGCATGCTGGGCGTCGCGGCGACCTCGCTGCTGATGCTGACGCTGCTCGACGATCGCTTTGCGTGGCCGACGTCGACGCGGCTGCTGCTGGCGGCCGCGATCGGGCTGTGCGGCTTCGTGCTCGAGTTCGCGCTGTGGCCGCGCCGCATGCGGCGCCGGTTACGCCGCGAGGTCGACGACGGCTGGACGCCGGACGGCCTGCACACCTGCGTGGTCACGCGCGACGAGGTCGGCATCTGGTGCCGGCAGCCCGGCCTGACGCTGCAGATCCCGTACGACGAGGTCGCCCACGTCGGCTTCGACGGCCCCGACGTCGAGATCCACGGCTACTTCGGCGACTTCGTCAACATCCGCGCACGCGCCTTCGACTCGCCCGAGCACGCGCGCAGCTTCGCCGAACGGGTCGAGCGCGCGGCGGCCGCCGCGCAGGCGCCGGACGAGCCGGAACTCTGGACCCGATGACCGCCGTACGCCCCACGTTCTCGTTCCGGTTCGACCAGGCCTTCGTCCAGCGTGCGCTGCGCCGGGACCGCAACTGGGGCGTGCTCAAGGTCCTGCTGCTCTACGCGATCGCGGCACCGCTGGTCGTGTTCGGCCTCGACGCGCACGGCGGCCTGACCTACGGCATCCTCGGCGGCGGCTTCGTCGCGACGATGACGTTCGTGGTCGCGCTGTTCGCCAAGGCGGCCAACTCGGTGCACGCCATCTGGCTGCGCCAGTCGCCGTCGCTGACGATCCGCTACGAACTCGACGACGACGGCTTCTCGATCCACATGGACCACGCCAGCAGCCGGTTCGCCTGGCAGGGGCTGCGCCAGCTCTGGCGCTACCCCGACGTCTGGCTGATCGAGGTCGTCAGGAAGCAGAGCGCGTTCTCCCCGCCCGAGGCGGTCGACGCCGAGGCGCTCGCGTTCGTCGAACGCAAGTGCCGTGAGGGCGGCGCAAAGGTGTAAGGCGCGTCCGGGTCTAGCCGAAGCCGACCTGTTCTTCGCCGGCGATGCGCTGCTTCTTGGCCGGGTCCTTACCGCCACCGGGCACGCCACCGTCCTGGATCGTGTCGACCTCGTGCAGCGCGACCGCGATCCGCGACGAGACGCCGCGGCGCTGCATCGTGATGCCGTAGAGAACCTGGCACTCGGCCATCGTGCGCTTGTGGTGCGTCACGATGCAGAACTGGGTCTCGCCGGTGAAGTCGCGCAGCACGCGCAGGAAGCGCTCGACGTTGGTCTCGTCGAGGGCGGCGTCGACTTCGTCGAGGATGCAGAACGGGCTCGGGCGCACCTTGAACAGCGCGAACAGGATCGCGACCGCCGTCATCGTGCGCTCGCCGCCGGACAGCAGGTTGATCGACTGCAGCTGCTTGCCGGGCGGCTGCGCGACGATCTCGATGCCGGCCTCGAGCATGTCCTCCTCGGTGTTGCTGAGGAACATGTCGGCCTTGCCGCCCTGGAACAGCTTCCGGAAGATCTCCTGGAAGTTCTTCCGGGCCTCGTGGAACGTGTCCTCGAACAGCGACTTCGACTCCATCTCGAGGCGCCGCAGCGTCTCCATCAGGGTCTTGCGCGCTTCCTTCAGGTCGGCGACCTCCTGCTCGAGCTGCGAGAAGTTGCCCTCTTCCTCGTCGAGCTCTTGCACCGCGTCGACGTTGACCGCACCGAGGCGGTCCTTCTGGCTCTGCAGGACCTGGACCTCCTTGCGCGCCTGGCTGGCGTCGAAGTCGTCCTCGAGCCACAGGCGCCGCAGGTTGTGCCACTGCTCGACGACGGCCGGGGGCAGCGGCGGCCCCTGCAAGAACGCCACCACGTCGCCCGGCGCGACCGGCCCGTGCAGCAGGGCGTGGTCGATGCGGCCGATGCCGACGACCTCGCCGAGGCAGCGGCGCAGTTCGATGCCGGTCTCCTCGCGCAGGCGGTCCTCGAGGCGTTCGAAGCGGTGCTCGACGTCGGCGACGCCGAGCCGCGTCTGCGACAGCGACTCGTTGGCGACCGCGCGGCGCTGCTCCCAGTCCTGGACCTGCTCGAGCACCTCTTCCCGCGCCTCGCGGGCGCGCGAGACCTGCTCGTCGGCGGCCTCCTTCTTGATCGTCAGCTCGGCGAAGGTCTCCTCGAGCGCCGCCGCCGTCTCGAGCAACTGCTCCTGCTCGGCCAGCGCCTGGGCCCGGTCGTCCTCGGCCTGCTGCTGGCGATCGGTGATCTCCTGCAGCGCGCGGTCGAAGTCGCGCACCGCCTCCTCGTGCATCTTGATCGACCGCACCAGACCCTCGCGGACCTCGCCGGTCTGCACCTGCTGGATGCGCAGGTTCTGCTCCTTGTCCTGCTGCTCGCGCTGCGCCTCCTCGGCGAGGCGGATCTTCTCGCCGAAGCCCTGCTCCTCGTCGCCGGCGAGCTTCTCGAGGCGGATCAACAGGTGCTGGTTGAGCAGCGACGTGCCGAGGTCGGCGTAGGCGCGCGCGCCGGAGTGGCCCAGCTCGGCCGCCTCCTGCGCGATCTCGTCGAACTCGCGGTCGATGTCCTCGTTGCGCGCCACCAGCCGCGACTCCTGCGCATGCGCCGCCTGGGCGTCGCGGCGCACGCGCGACAGCGCGTCGCCGACCGCCTTGAGTTCGCGCTTGAGCCGGTCGACGCGACCGGTCGCCGCCTCCTTGCCCTGCTGCAGGCCGCGCATCTCCAGCTGCAGCTGTTCGGCGCGTTCGCCGAGTTCGACGATCTGCGAACGGCGCACGACCAGGCCCTGGTGGCCCTCGGCGGCGAGGCCGCCCTCCATGCGCGGACCGCAGACGAGCGTGCCGTCGGGGGTGACGAAGCACAGGTCGGCGCGGCTCGAGTCGGCGATGTCGAAGTCGGCGACGACGACGCCGCGCAGCAGCCAGCCCATCAGCTTGCGGCTGGCGGCAGAGCCGGCCTGCTCGCCCTCCTCCTGCTGTTCGACGACGTGGCGGACCAGGTCGGTCAGGTACTCGGCGCCGCTCGGCGGCTTCAGCAGCGAACTGCCGCGCGCGCACGGCGGCTGGTCGCCGAACGCCTCCTCGACCAGCAGCAGCACCCGACCGAGACGCTGCTCGGACAGGTCGCGCACGATCGCCGCGGCGTTCTCGCGGGTGTCGACGACCAGCGCCTGCACGTACGGCCCGAGCGCGGCCTCGAGCGCGGCGCCGTGCTGGCTGTCAATCTCGATCAGGTCCAGCAGCCGGCCGCGCAGGCCCTCGGGCTGCTGCTCGAGCACGTAGCGCGGGCCCTGGTCGAAGCCCTCCATGTGGGCCTCCATCGCCATCAGCGCCTGCCGACGTCCTTCGACCTCGGTCAACTGGTAGCGCAGGCTCGACTCCTGCTCGGCGAGCTCGGCGGCGGCCGCGTCGGCGCCCTCGAGGTCGCGCAGCGACACCTGTTCGCGCTCCTCGAGCAGGCGTTCGCGGGTGCCGTGGTCGACCAGCTCGTCGCGCCAGCGCCGCAGGTCGGTGCCCAGCCGGTCGGCCTCCTGGCGCAGGACGCCGCGGCGCTCGGCGAGTCGCGCCTCACGGTTGCGGGTGGCGGCGACCTTGGCCGCCGCGTCGGACGCGACGTTGCGCGCGCGGGTGCGGCGGTGCAGCAGGTCGAGCTGCCGTTCGCGGATCGTCTCGCGCGCCTGGACCAGCTCCTTCATCGCGCTGGCCGCCTGCTGCGTGACCTCACGCTGCTCCTCGAGCTGCTTGTGCAGCTCGATCAGGTCGGCCTCCTTCTGCGCCAGGTCGTCGCGCGCGGTCTCGAGCACGACGTTGCGCTCGTCGCGCTGCGACACCAGGCCCTCGCTGCGCTGGCGGCCACGTTCGAGCTCCGCCAGACGGTCCTCGGCGCGGCGACCGAACGAGTCGGCGCGCTCCTTGTGCTGCAGCAGCTCGGTCTGGCACCGGCGCAGCTCTTCCTGCACGGCCTCGAGCGCGGTCGCGAACTCGGCGATCGCCGCGTCCTTCTGCTCCAGCTCGATGCCCTTCTCCTCGCGCCCGGCCTCGGCCGCGACCAGGTCCTCCTGCAGCGTCGTCAGCCGCTGGGCCTGGGCGTGCCACTGCTCGCGCAGCTGCTCGCCGTCGACGACCGCGAGCGCCGCACGCAGGTCGCAGAGCGCCGCCTGCAGTTCCTTGAAGCGCCGCGCCTTGCCGGCCTGGATGCGCAGGCTGCGGATCCGTCGGCCGCGCTCCTCGAGCAGGTCGGTGACGCGCGCGAGGTTCTGGTCGGTGCGCTCGAGCTTGCGCAGCGTCTCCTTCTTCTGCAACTTGAAGCGCGCGACGCCGGCGGCCTCCTCGAAGATCGCGCGGCGCGCCTCGGGGTTGGCCGACAGCACGGCGTCGATGCGGCCCTGCTCCATCACGGAGTAGCCGCCGGTGCCGAGGCCGGTGTCGAGCAGCACGTCGCGAACGTCCTTGAGCCGCACCTCGCTGCCGTTGACCAGGTAGCTCGACTCCTTGTCGAGCGTCAGCCGGCGCGCGATGTCGATCTCGGTGTGGCCGTCGAAGCGGCCCTCCGGATCCTCGAACGTGATCGTGACCTCGGCCATGCCCATGGCCTCGCGGCCTTCGGCACCCTTGAAGATCACGTCGGTCATCGCCGAGCCGCGCAGGCTCTTGGCGCGCTGGTCGCCGAGCACCCACTTGATGGCGTCGACGACGTTCGACTTGCCGCAGCCGTTGGGACCGATGATCCCGGTCAGGCGCGAGTCGAACTCGAACTCGGTCTTGTCCGCGAACGACTTGAAGCCGCGGGCGACGAGGCGCTTGAGACGCATGGCCTAGCCCTCTCCCGCCCAGCGGCCGCCGAGGGGATCCCTCGCGCCGGGCGCGTCCGAGCCAGCCGACGAGCCAGCCGACGAGTCAGCCGACGAGTCAGCCGACGACTTGCGCGCGGCCAGCGGACCAGCCAGCGGATTGTCCAGCGGACCAGCCTGCGTCGTCGACGCACCTGTGGGCGGCGCCAGCGTCGCGACCGACTGGCGGCGACGGCTGCGCTCGGCCTGCACGGCGCCGTACGACACCGCAGCCGCCGGCTGGCCGGTGACGACCAGCAGGTGCTGCACCGCGTCGGCGATCTCGCTGGTGTTCAGCACCAGCTTGCCCTCCGCGCGGACCGGCTGCTCGGCGGCGTCGCGGCTGCGACGACTGCGCAGGCCCTCGAGCACCACCGTCGCGAGTTCGAGTGCACGCCAGTCCTCGTCCACCCCGATCTCGTAGAGAGCAAGGTGGATCGACCGCGCCAGCTTCGTGGCTCGCAGGAACTCGCGCCGACCATCGCGCTTCTCAACCAGATGTTCCGTCCGCCTCTTCATGACCGCCCTCTCGCCGCTTCTCCAGCATTGGCTTCAGCTCTTCGAGGAACTGGCTGACGTCCTTGAACTCGCGGTAGACCGACGCGAAGCGCACGTAGGCCACCTGATCGAGTTGGCGCAGTTCCTGCATGATGAGGTTGCCGACGACCTTGCTCGGCACCTCCTTGTCGAAGGCCTCCATGCACTGGCGTTCGATGCGGTCGGTCACGTCCTCGAGTTGCTCGTTGGACACCGGCCGCTTCTCGCACGCCGTCAGCAGGCCGCGGAGCACCTTGGTTCGATCGAACGCCACCCGCTCTCCGTTCTTCTTGACGACCCGCAGCGGCGCCATCTCGGCGCGTTCGTAGGTCGTGTAGCGTCGGCCGCAGTCGGCACAGACGCGCCGACGCCGGATCGCGAAGCCATCGGAGCTCGCACGCGAGTCGATGACGCGATCGTTGTCGGCCTTGCAGTAGGGACAGCGCATGGACGTTCGGTTCGCCGGTGGCCTGTAGACGCCCACCACCGGAAAGGTTGCTCAGCGGATTCAGGGAGCCGTCTGACCACGTCTCCCAGGCCTTGCACTGGCCGAGACTCTACCGCCCCAACCCGTTGTGTGTCAAAACCCCAGCACGATCCCGTCGGACCTACTTGCCGAGGCAGAACCGACCGTAGATACGGTCCAACAGGTGCTCCGGCGAGTGCTCACCGGCGATTCCGTCGAGGGCGCGCAGCGCCGCCTGCAGCTCGACCGCGGCCAGTTCGGGGGCGACGGCGGCGGCGTCCAGCGCGCGCAGCAGCGCTCCGCGGCAGTGCTGCAGCGCGGTGCGCAGCGGGCCACCGGCGTCGGTGGTCGCCGAACCGGCGCTGCGAACGAGGGTCCGGCGCAGCTCCTCGACGCCGCGCAGGTCGTCGGCGCTGGTCGCGAACACGCGCCCCGCGGCCGGCAGCCGGGCGCGCACCGATTCGTCCAGCGCCGGGGCCGCGTCGACCAGGTCGCACTTGGTGAACGCCACCCCGAACCACGGCAGCGGCGAGCGCGTCGCCATCGGCGGCACGTGCGGATCGGTCGCGTCGAGCACCAGCAGCAGGCCGGCGGCGCGGCCGGCCAGCCGTTCGCGCAGCTGCAGCGCCGCCAGGTCGGCGGCGGTCGGATCGTCGAGGTCGCCGGGGGCGTCCCACAGGTGCACCCCCGGCGCGACCTCGACCCGCAGCAGGTCGCGGGTGGTGCCGGCGTGGTCGGCGACCAGCGCATGGCTGCGGCCGGCCAGCGCGTTGGCCAGGGACGACTTGCCGGCGTTGGCGCGGCCCACCAGCAGCAGCTCGCCGCCGGGCGCCGACGCCGGCAGCGACGCCAGCAGCGCGTCGAGCCGTTCGCGCAGCGGCAGCAGCGGATCGCGCCACAGCTCGGGCGCGACCGCGCCGGTGTCGAGGTCGTCGAAGTCGAAGCCGACCTCGAGCAGCGCCAGCCGGTCCTGCAGTTCGCCGCGCACGCTGCGCACCGCGTCGGCCAGACCACCGTTGAGCCACTGCACCGCCGCCTGCGCCTGCTGGCGGTCCTGCGCGTGCAGCAGCAGCAGCAGGCCCTCGGCCTGGGCGAGGTCGAGGCGGCCGTGCTCGCACGCGCGGGCGGTGAACTCGCCGGGCAGCGCCTCACGCACGCCGCTCGCGTCGCCGTCGCGCAGCATCTGCTCCTGCAGCAGCCGCACCAGCAGCGGCGAACCCGGCACGTGCAGCTCGACGACGTGCTCGCCGGTGAACGAACGCGGCGCCACCATCGTCAGCGCGCACGCTTCGAGGCGCTGCGAACGCACGGTGACGTGGCCGTCGAGCTGCGCGCGCTGCACGACCGGTGCCGGCGCGAACACGCGCGCGGCGACCTCGAACGCGCGCGGCCCCGAGACGCGCAGCACCGCGCGTTCGCCCGGCCCCGACGCGCTGGCCAGCGCGACGATCGTGTCGCCGATCATCGCCGGCCTCGGTCGCGCCAGCGGCGGCTAGGCATGCAGCCCCGCGAGGCGCCCGGTCGCGAACGCCGCCTGGAAGTTGAAGCCGCCGATCGGGCCGTCGATGTCGAGCAGTTCGCCGACCACGAACAGGCCCGGCTGCAGCTTGGACTGCATCGTGCGCGCGTCGACCTCGTCGAGCGCGACGCCGCCGCGGGTCACCTCGGCGGCGCCGTAGCCGAGGCTCTTCGGCACCGGCACGCGCAGGTCCTTGACCGCCGTCAGCAGGCTGCGGCGCGCGTCCTTGGAGAGCCCCGCGAGCGTGGTCTCGGCGGCGGCCCCGCTGTGCGCGACCAGCGCCTGACGCATGCGCTCGGGCAGCGCGCGCGGCAGCAGCGCGTCGACGCGGCGCGTGCCGTGGGCCCTGGCCAGCTCGAGCCACTGCTGTTCGAGCCGTTCGCGGTGCGTGTCGGGAGCGAAGTCGAACCGCGCGCTGGCGCATCCGCGCTGCTCCTCGACGTCGCCGGCGAGGTCCATCGGCGCCGGCCCGCTGAGCCCCTTGTGGGTGAACAGGATCGGCCGACGGCGCCGCAGCGTCTCCTTGCCGTCGCCGCCGACGCAGGCGATGTCGACGTCGTGCAGCACGATGCCCTGCAGGCCGTGCACCCAGCGCTCGTCGACGCGCAGCGGCGCCAGCGCCGGGAACGTCGCGGTGATCGTGTGCCCGAACGAACGACACCACGCGTAGCCGTCGCCGGTCGCGCCGGTCTTGGGGTAGCTGAGGCCGCCGGTCGCGAGCACCACGCGGTCGGCCAGCAGCGCGCCCTTGCCGGTGGTGACGACGAAGCGGTCGCCGTCGCGCGTCACCTGCTCGACCGGCGCCTCGCGCACCAGCTCGACGCCCGCGTCGGCGCAGCACCGCAGCAGCGCGTCGACGACGTCGCGCGCCTTCTGCGAGACCGGGAACAGCTTCTCGAGGTCCTCCTCGCGCAGCGGCACCCCGGCCTGCTCGACGAACCGGCGCAGCGCGGTCGGCGGGAACGCCCGCAGCGCGTGGCGCAGCCAGCGGCCGCGGCGCTTGCCGTACTGGGCCTCGAGGTCCTTGCCCTCACGCGTCGTGGTGAGGTTGCAGCGGCCACCGCCGCTGATCAGGATCTTCAGGCCGGGCCGCTGGTTCTTCTCCAGCAGCACCGTGCGCCGGCCGCGGCCGGCGGCCTGGATGGCCGCCATCATGCCGGCGGCGCCGCCGCCGACGACGAGCACGTCCGCCCGTTCGCCGGCAGACAGAGGACTACTCCTCCGACTTCGACTCGGACTTCTCGGCGTCGGCGTTGCCGTCGGCCTTCTTGTCGTCGTCCACGGGCTCGGTGATGCGGAGCACGGGGCGGCTGCCGATCGGCTCCTTGCGGTTGGTCGAGTAGCCCTTGCCCATCTTCTTGGGCTTGAAGCGGCCCGCGGTCGCGCCGCCAGCCTTGTATCGGGAACGTGCCATGTCTGGTCTCCTTGGTTGGCTGGGTGTGGGTTACTTCTTGCCCTTGGCGATCATCGCCTTGGCAGCCGCGTTGGCGACCTGCATGCCCGGCTTGTCGGTCAGATCCCGCTCGTTCTTCACGGTGCGGTTGATCATCAGGTAGCCGTTGACGTGACCCGGGACCGCGCCGCGCAGGAAGATCAGGTTGCGCTCCTTGTCGATCTCCACGATCTCGAGGCGCTGGATCGTCACCTGCTCGACCCCGTAGTGGCCGGCCATCTTCTTGCCCTTCGGGACACCGTGGCTGGTCGAGTACTGACGGCCGATGCCACCCGCGCGGCGGTGGTTGATCGAGTTACCGTGCGAGGCGTCCTGCGTCGCGAAGTTCCAGCGCTTGATCGTGCCGGTCCAGCCGCGGCCCTTGGTGATGCCGGTGACGTCGACGTGGCGCACGTCTTCGAGGATGTCCACCGAGATGGTGTCGCCGGGAGCGACGGTCGGAGCTTCGTCGAGGCGGAACTCCTTCGTGAACCGCATCGCGTTGTCGAGGCCAGCGGCCTTGGCGTGGCCGAGCTCGGCCTTGTTGCTGGTGCGCACGGGCTTGTCGTCCAAGCCGAGCTGGACCGCGTAGTAGCCGTCGGCAGCGCGCGAACGCTCGGTCCGGCCGCTCTTCTTGCCCTTGTTGTGGTGGGCGGTGCGGTGGCCTTCCGGGTGCTCGCCAGCGAGCACGTTCTTGACCTGCGTGACCTTGCAGGGGCCGGCCTGGACGACCGTGACCGGCACGCAGGTGCCGTCGTCGCGGAACAGCTGGGTCATCCCGAGCTTCTTGCCCAGGATGCCGAGGGTCTTTCTACCCGTCATCGTGTGGTTCTCCGGGGAGCGTGGCGCTCCCGTGAAGTCAGGGGCGAAGAGGTCTGCACGGCCACCAGTGGCCGGCGTACGTTCGCTGTTGGGGCGGAACATGCTAGGGAGCAGGTCCGGACATGCAACCCCGGATCCGGAGGTATCGGCCCGGCGCCCCCGCCGACCTGACCGGCGGCGGCCGCAACCGCCGCTGCCAGCGGCGGCTCAGCGCACGAACGAGCGCAGGCCGAGGGCCAGCAGGCCGGCGACGATGCACCAGCGCGCGAGGCTGCGTTCGGCGGTGCCGAACCGCGGCAGCGGCCGCGACTGCGGCGGCTGGGCGTAGCGCAGCTCGAGCTCCCCCGCCGGCGGCTCGTCGCCCTCGACAACCAGGGTCGCGGCGTCGCCGTAGCTGCGCACGAAGCCGCGCCGCAGCAGCTGCGGGAACGCGGCCAGCAGCGGCAGGTTGCCGTCCTGCAGCCGGAACGCGAAGTGGATCGACGCGACCCCCTCTCCCTGCACCAGCACCGCCAGCGGCGTGCGCTGGGCCCCTTCGTCGGACCACAGCAGCGGTTCGCCGTCGGGCAGCAGCCCGCGCCAGGCCCGCTCGACGCGCAGCTCCGACAGGTCGAGGCCTCGGGTCAGCGCGTGCTCGCGCGCCCAGTCGATCGCGGCCGGGGCATTCCAGACCTCGGGCTCGGCCGGGCCGTCGGCGAGCCGCGTGCCGAACGTCATCGCGCGCACCTGGCCGGCCTCGACCTCGGCGGCGCCGCCGTCGACCAGCAGCAGGCCGACCTCGCCGCCGGCCGTCGGCGGCACCACGCGCCCGCCCACCTCGTCGGCCAGCGCCTTGGCGGCGACCGCGGCGAACGGCCCCGCCTCGGCGTCGGCGAGCACCGCGATGCGCGGCGCCGGCAGCGGCGGCAGGCGCACGACGCGCGCGTCGTCCTGCGACAGCACGTCCCCGGCCAGTGCCACGCGCAGCTCGAGTTCGCCGCCGGCGGCGTCGCGGCGCAGGTCGAGCCGCACGGTCGTCGCGATGCTGTCGCGCCAGTCGACCACCCGACGCTCCTCGCCGCCGTCGATCGCGCCGCGCGCGAACAGGCCGACCTCGACGCCTTCGTCGGCGTGCACCACCAGGTCGACCGCGACCTGCAGCGACGGCAGCGGCCAGGCGTCCTGCACCCGCACCGCGACGATCGCCGCGTTGGGGCCGCGCGCGTCGAACACGTCGAGCGCCCCGGTCTTCGGCACGCGCACCTGCGCTTGGCCGTCGGTCAGCGTCCACACCGCGGTGCGTTCGTCCTGCAGCGAGTCGGCGAGTTCGCCGAGGTCGACGTCGAGCGGTCCCGCCGGCACGCCGAGGTCGGCGAGCTGCCGCGCCGCCTCGCCGTAGCGTCGCCGCAGGTCGCCACCGCAGCGCAGCAGCGTCACGTCGACGTGCTCGGGCACCGCGGCGAGCCGCGACGTGAGCGCTTGGCGCGCCCGCGCGAACGCCGCCTCGCCGTCGTGCTCGGCGGCCATGCTGCGCGACCCGTCGAGCAGCACGACCAGCCGGTCCGGCCCGGGCTCGCCCGGCAACGTCGGCCCGGCGGCGGCCAGCGACGCGGCCGCGAGCGCCAGCGCCAGCAGCAGGAACCGCAGCAGCGAGCCGCGCGGCGGCCGGCGCCGCAGCGCCCGCATCGCCAGCTGCCACTGCGGCAGGTGCGCGGTCCACAGCTGCTTGCTCGGCTTCGGCGGCCGCGACAGCCACCACAGCAGCGGCAGCGCCAGCAGCGCCCACAAGAACTCCGGGTGCTGCAGGTTCATCGCGCGCACGCCGCCACGATCGGCAGGTGGTCGGCCAGCACCGGTTGGTCGACGGCGCGCTCGGCGAACGCCCAGCGCAGCAGCGGCGAGCCGGTCTCGGCGAACATGCGACGCTGCTGCCGTTCGAGCAGGCCGAGCTGGCGGCGCAGCTCGCGGTGCAGCGCGCGGTCGACGGGCACCGACAGCTCGCGGAACGTCTCCGGGTCGACCACCCGCAGGTAGCCGCCACTCGGCGGCGCCTCGTCCTCGGGCACCACCGGCAGCCAGCCGGTCACCTTGGCGCCGCGGCGCCGCAGCGCGTGCAGCGGCCGTTCGAATGCCTGCGGCGGTGCGAAGTCGCTGATCCAGTGCACGCGGCCGACCATCTCGCCCTCGAGCACCAGCGCGCTCGCGACCGCCGGCTCGGCGTCGACGACCGGCAGCGCGTGCAGGTGTTCGAGCAGGGCCGGCAGCTGGGCGATGCCGACGAAGCGCTGGCTCGGGTTGGCTGCCCCGGGCGCGACGACCGTGACCCCGTCGAGGCGCGCCAGCGCCAGGCCGCCGATCACCGCGGCCAGCCGCAGCGCCCCGACCCGCCGCTGCGGGGTGCCCGCCAGCAGGCTCGCCGACAGGTCGAGCGCAATCGTCACCGCGCGCCGGTCGTCCTCCTGCAGCTGCTTGGTGAACAGTTCGCCGGTGCGCGCGTAGGCCGACCAGTCGAGGTGGCGCAGGTCATCGCCGCGTTCGTAGCGACGGTGGCCGACGAACGTGCCGCTCTGGCTCAACACCGCGCGCCGCGCGCGCAGCCGCTCGACCCGGCCGGCGTCGATCCGGCTGCGGGTCGCGAGCAGCGCCGGCAGCAGCGCGCGGAACGCCTTGCCGAACGGCTCCTGCACCGCCGGCAGCCTGCCTCGTCGCGCCATCGCTACTTGCCGCCCCGCTTCTGCAGTTCGTCGAAGAATCGCCGCACGATCGCGCGCTCGTGCTCGGGAACGTGCCGCGACCGCAGCGCCTTCTCGGCGGCGCGGTCGAAGCGGACGTCGGTCGGCCGCGGCACCTCGGGTCGATCGCCGGCACCGCCCTGCGGCCGCGTCTGCGGCGCCCCGCCCGGGGCCGGCTGTTCGAGTTCGGCCGCGTGCATGCGTTCGCGTCGGGTCGGCCCGTCCCCGATGTAGTCCGGCAGCACGAAGCGCTGGTCGTCGGGCCGGTCCACCAGCGGCGGCACCTCGTCGGGTTCGCTCGGATCCGGCTCCTTGCCGTCGGGACCGACCGGCACCGGCTGCGGCGGCGCCGCACCGTCCGGCGGGTCCTGCGCATCCTCGCCGCCGCTGCCGTCGGCTCCGCCCGGTTGCGGCACCGCACCACTGCCGCCGCCGCCTTCGCCGTTGGCGTCGCCGCTCTCGGGCGTGTCGGGCCGGCCCCCGACGGCGCCGCGCCACGGCGGCTGGATCCACAGGCTCAACAGCCAGGCCAGCAGCAAGAGCAACAGCGCCGGCAGCAACCAGCGCCAGCGGCCGAGCTGCGGCCTCGAGACCGCGCGCAGCGCCACCTTGCGGTGCGGCTGCAGCCGTGCGTGCACGTCGCTCTCGAGCCAGCGCAGCATGCCGCGCCGATCGCCTACCGCGGCGACGCCGGTGGCCTGCGCAGCGACGCGGTCGAACTCGAGCCAGGTCAGCAGTTCGTCGTTGAGCATCGCCGCATCGATGCCGGCCTCGCGCATGCTCGCGCGCATCGCGGTCAGCACGCCTCTGCTGTGCCACCAGGCCCGCACGGTCGCGACCAGCACGATCGGCAGCAGCCCGAGCACGCAGACCCGCGCGACCGACCAGGCCATCGCCGGCCACAGCCACGCGACCAGCACCGCCGGCAGCGCGAACAGCAGGCCCCAGCGCAGCGCGGCGCCGACGCCGCGGCCGCAGACGTGGCGCCAGCGCAGGCCGGCCGCGAACCGGCGCAGCGCCGGGCCCGCTCGGTTCGCTGGTTCGAGGCCGCCGTGCACGCCCCGATCATGCGCCACATCCTCCGAGAAGAAAACGACCGGGACGGGGGCAACGCACCCCCGCCCCGGCCAACTCAGAAGGAGGAGAGGTTGCAGCTATCGTCCGCGCGCCGCATCGACCGCCGCCGCACGCCCGTTCGGGAGCGGCCCGGCGGCAGCGGCCGCCGCCAGAGCCACGCTGGCACCGGTGCGGCGCGGACCGGTCTCGCGGCGGGACCGGTGTGCGATTCTGCTACAGGTGCTGGCCGAGAGCCGTCGCGACGGTCCCGCCGGGCGCCGCATCCGCCGCTACTTCGGCTTCGGGTCGAACAGCCGCTGCGCGATGTCGAGGTCGAACTGGGTCACCATGCCGGCCGACCAAGTCAGCAGGAACTGGCTGGCAGCGGACGGCTCGGAGTCGCTGTAGGTCACGTAGTGCTCGTTGCGTTCGGGCACGCGGTCGCCGACCTCGATGGTGATCTCGCGCAGCTCGCTGCCGTCCTGGACCGCGAGCCGCAGCTCCATCTTGGGCGGGAACAGGCCGAGCGCCTGCATGTTACCGGCGCGGGTCAGCGGCCGTTCGAACGACTGCGCGGCGACGTAGCGCAGGCGCTGCACGACGCCTTCGACCTCGCCCTGGCGCAGCGCGCCGAGGTCGTCGCAGTCCTTGGCCTGCCAGCGGCTCTCGTTGCGCCCGCGCTCGAACGTGAACGTGCGCGAGCCGGTGCTGCCGTTGCGGATCGACAGCCGTCGCAGCTTGTCCGGCTCGAGCCGGAACAGCAGCTTGTCGAGCCAGTCCCTGGCCTCGACCGAACGCCGCCACGGCTGCCGCCACTCGTAGAGCACCACGTCGTTGCTGTCGCGCTGGCGCACGAACACGCCGCGCACCGCCTCGCTGCCCTGGCCCCACTGGCTGGCGTCCTTGCCGACCAGCAGGTCGGCAACCACGGTCGTGCCGGCGCGATCGAGGCAGCGCAGGACGAACGCGTGCTGTTCGTCGAGGCCGTACTCGGCCAGCTGCTCGGCGGTCGCGTCCGGTTGCACCAGCGTGTCGGGGTCGTTGCGGATCGAGCGCAGGTGTTCGAACACGTCGCGCTCGACCAGGCTCTTCTGCACCGGCGCGCCGGCCAGTTCGACGACCGTGCGCGGCGGCGCGCTCACCACCCAGCCCTGGTCGGTCAACTTGAGCGCCAGCTGGTCGTAGACGACCTTCGCCGGCTGGTTCTGCTGCTGGCCCGGCGGCGGCTCGGGCTGCTCGTCCTGCGGCTCGCCGAGCACGATCGAACCGACGTTGTCGGCGGTGAAGCCGTCGAACATCAGCGGGATGCGCGCCACGTCGACGAACGTCTCGGACTCCGACCGCAGCTGCAGGAACGTGGGCACGGCCAGCGCGGCACACAGCACCCCGAGCGCGAGGTTGCTCTTGCTGTAGGACATGATGGAGTTCCTCGAGGTCGTTCAGTTGAGTTGGGACAGGAACGCGCGCTTCTGGTTGCGGCGCAGGAGCCCGAGCACCAGGCCGAACCCACCCAGCAGGGTGACCGGCACGATCACGTTCCACCAGCGCAGCTGGGTGACCTTGCTGCGCACCGCCTGCTCGGCGTCGCGCGGGTCCCGCTTGCTGTCGACCTCGTCGGCGACGAACTTCAGCGTGCGATCGGTCGGCACGCGCGTCTGCAGCGCGATCAGGTCGCGGTCCTCGCTCAGCCAGTCGAGCATCTGCGCGAAGAACACCATGCCGTAGATCGACACCGGCCCGCCCTGCTGCGCCATGCTGCGGCCGATCAGGTCGTCGCGCAGGAACGTCGAGTCGCCGACCACGACGATGCGGCCGACCTGCTCCGACTCGGTGCGCATGGCGCGCTCCTGCGCCACCGCCGGCGCGGCATCGGCCGGCTTCGGCGGCGGGCCGGCCTGCTCGGCGCCGGCCGCCGCGGGTTGCTGCGCCTCCGGTTGCTCGCCGTCCTTCTGCGGGTCGTCCTGCTGCTGGTCATCGTCCTTGCGCGCGGCCTTCTCGGCCGCCTCGCTTGGACGCAGCGGCCGCTCGCGGCCGGCGAAGAACGACGTGAAGCGCCCCTTCACCTCGACCATCAGCGGCGCCTGCTGGCGGGTCTCGGCCTGCAGCCGCTCGACGCGTTCGCGGAAGAACTGCTGGCTGACCGCGGCCCACTGGCCGGGGTCCTGGCCGATCGGGTTGAGCGACTGCGGCGGATCCTCGACCAGCGCCAGCGGCGACGACCACAGCAGCACGCGGCCGTCGACGCCGTCCGGCAGGTCGAGCGCGCCGCCAGCCCGCTGCGCCAGCCCGACCCACGTCGGCCAGTAGAAGCCGGGGCCGCGCTGCAGCTTGCGGAACGCCTGGAACAGGAAGTCGTCGGCCGGCATGCCCGGCTGCATCGTCTTGCGGTACTGCTCGGCCTTGCGCTCGTCGACGTTGCCGGTGGCGTCCTTGGCCAGCTGGTCGGCGAACGTCGCCCAGTCGAGGTTGCGCGCGTGGAAGAAGTACGGGTAGTTGACCGGCGCGTAGTTGGCCATGCCGGTGCGGCCGCGCACCGGCACCGAGAAGTACTCCTGCCGCGCGTTGAACGCCGCCTGGTGCGCCTGCGACGCCATGTCGCAGACCAGCCGCGGCCGCCACTCGACGCCGTAGTGGCGCAGCATGTCGACGAACTTCGTCTCGCTGCCCTTGGCGTCCAGGTAGAGCGGCATCTTGCGCATCAGGCGCTGCGGCCCCATCGCGTACTCGGCGGCGTCGGCGAACACCACCAGCGTGCCGCCGGCGACCACGAACTGGTCGATGACGTACTTCTGCCGGTCGCTGAGGTCGCTCGGCCGGAACAGGAACAGCGTGTCGAGGTCGTCGGGCAGCAGCGCGCCGTCCTCGTCCTTGTAGTTCTGGAACTCGTAGCGCTTCTGCAGGCCTTCGTTGGTGCGGCAGCCGTTCCAGCCGACGCCGCCCGGGGTGCCGCGCTGCATCGAGCGGGCCGGCCACTCCATGTAGCCGAACGCGCGCTTCTGCTCGGTCATGACCTCCTTGAGCTTCGGCGTCACGACGGCTTCGGCGACGAACGAACTGGTCGGCAGGAACGACGGGATCACTTCCTGCTTGCTGCCGCCGTAGACCAGCCGCAGCCCCTGCCAGTGCTGGTCGACCGACAGCGAGGTCGCCGAGCGGCTGCTGAGGTTGAGCGGCTGCACGCCCAGCCGCGTCGCCTTGTCGGCGACCGCCTTGTCGCTGTTGGGGTCGAAGCGCTGCACGACGACCTTGCCGCCGCCGAGCTGGGTGATCTCGTCGAGGAAGTTGTCGGCCCAGTCGCGCGTGCCGCGCATGTTGAGCGGCAGGTCGTCCTTCGGGCTGAAGTAGGCCTCGACCAGCAGCCGCTTGTCGAGCCCGGACAGCACGCTGCGGGTCGAGTCGGTCGACGTCCACAGCCGGTCCGACGTCATGTCGACGCGCACGCGGTAGCGCGACGCCAGGTAGACGACCTGGCCCAGCACCAGCAGCAGCAGCAACAGGTGCAGCATCGCACCGAGGACCTGGCCGCCCTGGCGCGGGATCCGACTCGTTGGCATCGGCATCGGCATCATCCCTTCGATTCGCGCCGGATCTTCAGCACGAGCACGTTCGCGTAGAGGAAGAACCCGCAGAAGCAGGCGAAGTAGACGAAGTCGCGCGTGTCGAACACGCCGCGCGCGATGCTCTGGAAGTACTTGAACGGGCTGATGCCGTTGAGCATGTCGGCGACCAGCGGCGGCAGGTTGGCGCCGAAGAACTCGATCAGCGTCGGGTAGCCGAGCAGGAACAGCACCGCCAGCGACACCACCGACGCCAGCAGCGCGACGATCTGGTCGCGCGTCATGCTCGACCAGAACATACCGACCGCGACGAAGCTGCCGGCGAACAGCAGCGAGGCCAGGTAGGCGCCGAGCACCGGCGGCCAGTCGACCGAGCCGTAGGCGCCGAGCGTCAGCGGCAGGCCGAAGGTCAGCAGCAGCACGAACGCGAGGTAGGTCAGCACCGCGAGGAACTTGCCGAACACGACCTCGCCCGGCCGCACCGGGAACGTCAGCAGCAGCTCGATCGTGCCGAGCTTCCGTTCTTCGGCCCACAGCCGCATGGTCAGCCCCGGCAGGAACACGAGGTAGATCCACGGCAGGTAGAGGAAGAACGGCTGCATGCTCGCCTGCGCGTCGTGCACCAGCGTCGACTGCGCCGACAGGAACAGCAGCACCGACAGGAACAGCCCGCCGAACACGTAGGCGATCGGCGACAGGAAGTAGCTCTTCAGCTCGCGGCGGAAGACGACCAGCGACCTAGTCATGGGCGACCTCCTGATGCACGACGTCCTCGGGTGCGCGCAGCGTCAGCTCGCGGAACACGTCCTCGAGGCTCGGCCGCTCGCGCCGCAGCGCCAGCAGGTCCCAGCCGTTCTTGATGACCAGCCGCGCCAGCGACTCGTCGATCGGCGTGCTCAGCCGGTCGGTGCGCACCCGGTAGTCGATCGCGTCCTCGCGCCGCTCGAGCACGTCGACCGGCACATCCGGCGGCAGCAGCTCGCGGAACTGCGCGACCACCGCGGTCTCCGGCCCGCGCACGGTCATCAGCAGGCTGCCCTGCGGCTGGCCCGAGACCAGCTGCTGCTGGGTGCCGTCGGCGACGATCTCGCCGTGGTTGACGATGATCACGCGCGTGCAGGACTTCTCGACCTCCTGCAGGTAGTGCGTGCTCAGCACCACCGTGTGCTCCTCGCCGAGCCGCTCGATCAGGTTGCGCACCTCGACGATCTGGTTGGGGTCGAGGCCCGAGGTCGGCTCGTCGAGGATCAGCACCGGCGGTTCGTGCACGATCGCCTGCGCCAGGCCGACCCGCTGCTTGTAGCCCTTCGACAGCTCGACGATGTTCTTGCCGGTGACGCGCTGCAGGCCGCACAGCTCGACGGCCCGCGCGATCTTGGCCGTGCGCTCGCGCGCGGGTACGCCGCGGATCTCGGCGACGAACGACAGGTAGTCGTCGACGCGCATCTCGGCGTAGAGCGGCGTGCTCTCCGGCAGGTAGCCGACGCACTGGCGAACGCGCAGCGAGTCGTGCACGACGTCGTGGCCGTTGACCGATCCCCGCCCTGCCGTGGGCATCAGGTAGCCGGTCAGGATCTTCATCGTGGTCGACTTCCCGGCCCCGTTGGGACCGAGGAAGCCGACGACCTCACCCTTCTGCACGGAGAACGAGATCCCCTTGAGTGCCCGGGCGAAGCCATAGCTCTTCTCGAGACGTTCGACTTCGATCATGTGCGTTGCGCTGTCGTTGTCTGGACGTTAGCCCGCGACCGACCACAGGCAACACAACGCCCCCTTTGCCAACCACTTGGTTGCCGGCGAACGGGATCGCCGGCCGTTCGGATCGCCGGCCCTGCCCATCGGGAGATGGCCGCCGGGGTATGGCCGCCGGGATATGGCCGCGGCCGCTAGTCCTCGAGGCGGAAGCTGTCGAGGAACTCCTGGTTGGTGTCCGTCTTCATCAGACGGTCGATCAGGAGCGGCATCGCGTCGAGCGCGTTCATGCGGCCGAGCACGCGGCGCAGCGTGTAGAGGCGCTTGGTGACCTCGTCGCCCAGCAGCAGCTCCTCCTTGCGCGTGCCCGACAGCTCGATGTCGATCGCGGGGAAGATGCGGCGCTCGGCCAGCTGGCGGTTGAGCACCAGCTCCTGGTTGCCGGTGCCCTTGAACTCCTCGAAGATCACCTGGTCCATGCGCGAGCCGGTGTCGACCAGCGTCGTGCCCAGGATCGTCAGCGAGCCGCCCTCTTCGCACTTGCGCGCCGAGCCGAAGAACTTCTTCGGGATCTCGAGCACCTTGGCGCCGACGCCGCCCGACATGGTCGCGCCACCGCGGCCGCCGAGCGCCGAGTTGTAGGCGCGGGTCAGGCGCGTGATCGAGTCGAGCAGGATCACGACGTCCTTGCCGGTCTCGACCAGACGATGGGCGCGCTTCAGGCATATCTCGGAGACGGCGACGTGGTGCTTGGGCCCCTCGTCGAGCGTCGAGACCAGCACTTCGCGGTTGTCGCCCGAGACGCTGCGCTTCCAACCGGTCGCCTCCTCGGGGCGCTCGTCGATCAGCAGCACCATCATGTGCGCGTCCGGGTAGTGCTCACTGATCGCGTGGCAGATCTGCTGCATCAGCACCGTCTTGCCAGAACGCGGCGGCGCCACCACCAGGCCGCGGGTGCCGTGGCCGATCGGACACAGCAGGTCGACGATGCGCAGCGAGACGTTCTCGTCCTCGCCCGGCGCCAGCTTGAACTGCGGCTCCGGATCGATCACCGTCATGTGGCGGAACTGCGGCAGCTCGCGCCGTTCTTCGGGGTCGATGCCGTCGACGGTCTCGACCTCGGCCAGCGTGTGTCGCTGCGGGCCGCGGCTCGGCAGGCCGGCCTGGCCGCAGATCTCGCTGCCCTCCTGCAGGCGGTGCTGCCGGATCAGCGCCGACGGCACGAACACGTCGCCGTTGGGGATCGAGTCGGGCATGTAGCTGTTGACCTTCTGTCGCAGCCAGCCGTTGCCCTCCTTGGTGTACTCGAGCACGCCGACGGTCTGCTCGGTCGGGCCTTCGACCGGGAAGTTGCCTCCCCCGCCGCCGCCGCCGCTGCCGCCGCCGCCGCCTTCACCACCACCGCCGCCGCCGCCACCGCCGCCGCCGCGACGGCGACGACGCCTGCGACCACCGCGGCGCCACTTGCGGTCCGGGCCACCCTGGTCGGGCGATCCTTCGGTTCCTCCGCCGAACTCGTTATCCGAGATACTCATTCCGTATCGATAGACAGCCGGTTGCTGCCGTGTGTCCGTGGGACGTTCTTGATTGGACGGATGTCCGGTGCCTGGCGGGAGCCGAGCCATGCTGGCTCTGCGACCCCCACTGCCTGCCGGCGACGGCCAGCTGCGAGGTCCGGAGACCGGATCCTCGGGAAGCTGCGTTTCGCCCTCAACGACGGCTCCGGCTCGGAAACCGGAAGCCTGGATGGAACTCGGGCCGCGACGTGCATCCGGTTCTGCCATACGGATCCTGACGAGCGATCCTGGGCAGGGACACCGCGCGGTGACCGAAGGTCTCCAACCGCGCTCACCCCTTCTCGTCCTGCGCGAGGCTGGGACCGACGGCGGCCGCGCGTTCGCAGCTGCCCGGGGCGAGATCCTGGGAACGGCCGCGATGGCGATCGTTCCCCTGGACGGTCGCGGAGAGTAGCGACGCCAGGAATGCGGCGCAAGGTGCCTTGTCGCAATTCCCGGTGCCACCGCAGCTCGGAACCTGTGCCCAGGACCCGCGGCTGCGACATTGCCCTCTACCGTTCCGTGCGCTATCCACCGTCCCCTGCGATCGGCGGTTCGCATTCAACTTCTGCCCCGCCGATCACCGAAGAATGAGCTAGCGGGCCTCCTGTTTGCCCGCCGAACAGCGAACGCAGTGACGATGCAGAACCCAAGCGACTTCGATCCCCGCCGCCTCCGTCTCGACGAAGAGAACGGCAACGACCAAGAACAGAAGAAGGGCGACGGTCTGCCCAACCCCTACGAGAAGGCGCTCTTCGAGTCGCGCACCGTGCTGATCAGCGGCGGCGTCGACGACAAGATGCTGAAGGAGGCGACCATGCGCGTGCTGGCCCTCGAGGCCGAGGACGCCGACGCGCCGATCACCGTGCTGATCAACTCGCCGGGCGGCAGCGCCGACGCCGGCTTCGCGATCTACGACCTGCTGCGCTTCGTGTCGTGCCCGATCCGCACGGTCGTCAACGGCCTGTGCGCGTCGGCCGGCATCCTGATCCACCTCGCGGGCGATCCCGGCAGCCGCTACTGCATGTCGGAGAGCCGCTTCATGATCCACCAGCCGTCGACCGGCGGCCGCGGCCAGGCGTCGGACCTCGAGATCACCGCCAAGGAAGTGATCAAGCTGCGCGATCGCTACAACAAGATCATCGGCGAAGCCTGCAACAAGAACCCGGACGACGTCTTCGAGGCCGCCCGCCGCGACTTCTGGCTCGACGCCGGCCAGGCGCTCGAATACGGCCTGATCAACAAGGTCGTGGTGACCCGCAAGGACCTCGACTGATCGAACGGCCGGAGATTCCGGCCGGACCGCCGCGGTGAACCGTTCGCCGCCGCGTTACGTTGTCGCCTGCGATGCTCCGCTCCGCGACGACGTCCGCCGTGCTGCTGGCCGGCAGCCTGCAGCTGGCCACGACGGCCCTCGCTGCCTCGACGATGCCGGCTGCCGGGACGGCCGTGGCTGGCGACCGACCGGTCGCCCAGCAGCCTGGCTCGCAGCAGCCTGGCACGCCATCGCCTGGCGCACGCACCCGGAGCATCATCTACGCGCAGCTCGAGGACCCTTCGGGCAACCCGGTCGCCGACGCCACCGGCTGGCTGCTGCCCGAGCCGCGCCGGCGATGGCTCGCCCTGCCGGCGTACGTGCCGCGCGGCGCCGACGGCGGCCCGCCGCCGTTCCGCCGCGCGACCAGCGACCGACGCGGCCTGCTGCGCTTCGGCGACGACGACTGGCAGCCGGGCGCCGGCAGCGGTCTGGTGACCACCGACCAGGGCCTCGGCGCGGTGCTGCCGCGGCTGTTCGCCCGCCGCCTGCAGCGCGTCACGCTCGAACCGATGGCCGAGATCTCGACCGCGACCGGCACCGAGCCGTTCGAACTGCACGCGCGGGCGCGCCTCGCCGACGGCCACCGCGTGCTGCTGCCGACCCAGCGCGGCCAGCGCGTGCGCCTGCCTGCCGGCGACTACGAGGTCTGGGCCAAGAGCGCCGACGGCTGGACCTGGCAGCGGCTGGTGCTGCGCGCGGGCGGCCGTGCGACGCTGCGCTTCGACGGCACCGCGCAGCGCGTGCGGGTGCCGGCCGACGCCTACCTGCATCCGGACGGCTGGTCGACGATGCCGCTGCGCGGCCTCGGTGACGACGTCGAGGTGCTGCTGCGCGGCAATGCGCTGGCTGCGCCGCTGGTCACCTGGACCGACGAACGGGTCACGCCGGCGCGCGTGCTGCCCGGCCCACCCACCGTCGAGCCGATCGCCTGGCCGCCGGCGAGCGACCGCGAGCTGCAGACCGTGGCCGGTGGCATTCCGGGCGCGACGTGGTACGGGCTGGTCCGGCAGGAGCGCGGCGGCTACCGGCTGGTCGCGCGCGCGCGCGCCGACGAGCAGGGCGACGTCGCGCTGCCGCCCGACCCGGGCGGCGACAGCTGGCTGCTCGCCGAAGGACCGTTCGCGCCGTTCGCGGTGCCGTGGTCGCGCGGTCCGGCGCGGCCGGGCGGCGAGCAACCGGCGCGCGGCGTGCCGTTGACGCTGCAGGCGCGCAACGGCCAGAACCTGCCGGTGGTCGACCTTGTCTGCACCTACACGCCCGACGGCATGCCCGCCGCTGCGGTCGTCGCGCGCACCGACGCGGTCGGCGTGGCGCGCTTCGGCCCGCTGCGCGGTCCCGGCGCGCTGACGATCGACGACCCACGCTACGCCAACCAGCGCATCGAACTCGAGACGGTGCCGACCCGGCCGTTGCCGGTGGCGGTGCAGCGCGGGGCGTCGTGCCGCGGCACGGTGGCGTTCGACGACGGGCACAGCGACGCGACCATCGTGCTGACGCTGCGTGACCCGCGCGGCCTGCTGCGCCCCGCCGAACGGACCATCGCGCTGCAGCCCGGCGAGGAGTTCGCGTTCGACGGCCTGCCCGACGAGACCGATCTGGTGCTGTTCGCGACCGCGACCCGCACCGGCAAGACCTGGTCGGCGCGGCGGATCGTGCGCAGCGGCGCGAGGGACCTCGAGCTGGTGCTGGCCGACGAGGATCCCGAGTTCGGTCGCTGAGCCGCGGGGCGCCCGCTCAGCGGGCGCGCGCCGCCGCGCGGTGGCAGTAGGCCGTCAGCCACGGCGCGATGCGCACGAGCGGCAGTTCGCGCCCGACCGCGCCTTCCTGCCTGGCGGCGCGCGGCATGCCATAGATCGTGCAGGTCTCCTCGTCCTGGCCGACCGTCTGCCAGCCGCGATCGCGCAGCGTGCGCATCGGCCCGGCGCCGTCGCGGCCCATGCCGGTCATGATCACCGCGACCCCGCGCACGTCGAGCTCCGCGCACGACGCGAACAGCACGTCGACCGCCGGCTTGTGGCCGCGGATCGGCGCTGCGTCGTCCCACTCGAGCACCAGCCCCGCCGCGCGCGCCACCACCCGCAGGTGGTGGTCGCCGGGCGCGATGTAGGCGACGCCGCGACGGATCCGTTCGCCGTGGGCGGCCAGCCGCACGTCGTAGCCGGTCTGCAGCCGCAGCCGCTGCACCAGGTCGTCGACGAACCCGGCCGGGATGTGCTGCACGACGACGATCGGCGGCAGGCTGTGGTCGTTGGGCAGCGCTTCGAACAGCTCGCGCAGGCTCGCCGGCCCGCCCGTGCTAATGCCGATGGCGATCAGTTCGGGCGCGTTCTCGGCGACGTCATGGACCTCGTGTTCGACGACGTCGGGCAGCTCCTCGATCTGCCGCAGCGCCTGCGAATCGACCACCTGGCGCAGGATCGAGTTGAGCTTGGTCGACCACTCGAGCAGGCTCTTCACGTCCTGGCTGTCGGGCAGTTCGACGACCTCGGATACGGCACCGACGACCGGCCGCAGGTCGGCGCCCGGCTGGTACAGCAGCAGCACCGGCGGCGGCAGCGTGCGCAGGTCGACGACCACCGGCCAGCGCACCAGCGAACAGAGCACCCGGCGCTGCTGCTCGTCGTCGATCGCATCGTGCGGCGCCGCGTCGAAGCCGGCGGCCAGCAGCCACTCGGCGAGCATGTCGGCGTCGTCACCCGGAGCTTCGAGCACGACCAGCGGTCGCGTCAGCATGCTCACGGGTCGATCACGTCCTTGACCAGGTTCTTCCAGCTGCGCTCGTCGAGCTGGCCGCGCAGCTTGCGCACGACCACGCTGCCCTTGGCCGGGTCGACGAACAACACGCAACCGCCGTCGGCCGGGCCTTCGACGTGCCCCCCGAACACCATGCCGAGCTCGTAGGTCGCCTCCTTGATCGCCGCGGCGTTGCGCGGGCCGATCGCGCTCTTGTCGAGCCCGCCCATCGAGCCACCGCCCGCCATGCGAACGATCAGCTGGCGCGGGTCGGCGCCGTTCTGCAGCGCCAGGTCGCGGGCGCGCGGCGCCGCGAGGTTGGCGAAATAGCCCGGCCCCATGCCCTGGCCGGTGCCCTCGGGCCGGACCACGTGCGCGAGCACGCAGACCTGGTGCTTGAGGTCCTGCACGACCATGCCGATGCACGAGCCGAGCAGCGTGCTGAGCACCTGGGGCGGACGCGCGACGGCGATGCCGCCGATCGGCACCTGCACGACACGTTCGGAGGTTGCGGTCATGTCGGGAGGCGGGGGCGATGCTGGACGTGGCGGCGGTTCAGACGTTGGCCGGTTCCGGTCTGGTCCCGGGGTCCGCTGCCGGCCCCGCCGCGAGCGCCTGCTGGGCGCCCTTGCGGCGCTTGCTCGGCATCCGCTGGCGGCTCATCGCGAAGTCGGCGAAGCCCGACGGATCGAGGATCAGCGTGACCTTGCCGTCGCCGCGGATCGCCATCCCGGCGAGTCCGGGCACCGCCGTCAGTTCGGGGCAGAGCGGCTTGATGACCAGGTCCTCCTTGCCGACCAGGCGGTCGACGCCGAGCGCGACCTCGTTGCCGGCGTAGCCGAACACGATCGCGTGCTCCGGCTTGGACTGCGTATCCGCAGCCAGCACGCCGTCGGCAAACCGGTAGGTCTCGGGCAGCAGCACGAACGGCATCGGCTGCTCGCGCACCACCACCATCGGCTTGTTCTGCACGGTCTGCACGCGGCCCTGGCTGAGCTCGACGATCTCGCGCACCTCGGTGAGCGGCAGCGCGAACATCGTGTCGCCGACCTCGATCAGCAGGCTGGCCAGGATCGACATGCTCGGCGGCAGTTGGATCGTGAAGCACGTGCCCTTGCCGACCTCGGACTCGAGTTCGACGCTGCCGCGCAGGCCCTTGATGGTCGCGAGCACGATGTCCATGCCCATGCCGCGGCCGCTGACCTCGGTCACCTGCGCCGCGGTCGAGAAGCCCGGCGAGAAGATCTGCCGCTGCGCCTCGCGCGCCGACATCGCCTGCGCCTCCTCCGGGGTCTTCAGGCCCATCTCGACGACCTTCTTGACCATGCGCTCGGGGTCGATGCCGCCGCCGTCGTCGCGGATCTCGATGACGACCGAACTGCCGCGCTGGAAGCTGGTGACGCTCACCCGCCCACGCTCGGACTTGCCGCCCTGCCTGCGATGCTCGGGGCTCTCGATGCCGTGGTCGATCGAGTTGCGCAACATGTGCACGAGCGGGTTGACCAGCTCGTCGGCGACGCGCTTGTCGATCTGGGTGTCGCCGCCGCTGACCTCGAAGTCGACCGGCTTGCGCAGGTGCTCGGCGGTGTCGCGCGCGACCCGCTGCAGGCGACGGAACACGCTCTCGAGCGGCACCATGCGCAGTTGCAGCACCGCCTCGTGGATGCCGCCGACGACGCTGTCGAGGTCGTAGGCGACGTCGTCGAGGTCGCGCAGCACGCGGCCGACGCCGTGCAGTTCCTGCCAGTCGGAGCCGAACCGCTGCATCTGCTCGCTGAGTCGGTCGACCAGTGCCGGCAGCCGGTCGGCACCGCTCTCGCTCTGCGCCAGCGCCTGCAGGTCGCTGAGGCTCGCCTGCGCCTCGCGCCACGCGAGCCCCATCTCGTCGAGCCGCTGCAGCGGCCGCAGGTGCTGGGTCACCAGCTGGAAGCGCGAACGGGCCACCACCAGCTCGCCGGTCAGGTTGACCATGCGGTCGAGACGTTCCATGCGCACGCGCACGGTCTCGTTCGACTCGGCCATCCCCATCTTGGTCTTGGCAGGCTCGGTCTTGGTCTTGGCCTCCTTGCTCGGTGCCGACACCAGCGCCTTGCCCGGCCCGTCGCTGGCCTCGTTGCCGATCCGCACCAGCTCGTCGACCACCAGTTCCGAGGCCGCGCCCTCGGCGCCGCCGGCCGCGATCTCCGCGGTCAGGTTGGTGATCAGGTCGATCGCATCGAACATGCCGCGCACGACCTCCGTGCTCGGCTCGAGCCGGCCCTCGCGGACCTTGCTGAGCACGCTCTCGAGGTGGTGCGTGACGGTGTTGGTGGTCTCGAAGCCGAAGCAGGCCGACAGCCCCTTCAGCGAGTGCGCGCTGCGGAACAGGTCGTTGACGCGCTCGACCGGCCACGCCTCGCCGCTCTCGGCGAGATCCATCAGGATCGTGTTGAGCTGCTCGAGGTAGTCGTGTGCCTCCCCGAGGTAGTCAGCGATCAGGTCTTCGTTCCCGTGCGTGCTCATCGAGCGCCTCCTCCCAGATGTATCGGTTGGAGCCGGCGGATCGCCGCCGGCGCCGTGCGGTCCGCGCTCAGATCTTGAAGCGACGGACCAATTCCTTCATGGCTACCGCCTGCGCCGAGAGTTCCTCGGCCGAGGCAGCCATGTCGGTGGCGTTGCCGGAGTTGTTCTCCGTCAGCTTGGCGACGTTCTGGATCGCGCGGCCGACCTCTTCGGCGGTCGCCGACTGCTCGTCGGTGGCGCTGGCGATCTGCGAGATCGACTCGGCGGTGCTGGTGACGCCGTCGATGATCTGCTTCAACGCCTGGCCGGTCTCCTCGCTGAGCTTGGTGCCCTCGACCACGCGCTGCGTCGACTCGCGGATGAGCCCGGTGATCTGCTTGGCAGCCTCGCTCGAACGCTCGGCCAGCTTGCGGACCTCGTCGGCGACGACCGCGAAGCCGAGGCCGTGCTCGCCGGCGCGGGCCGCCTCGATCGCGGCGTTGAGCGCCAGCAGGTTGGTCTGGCTGGCGATCTCGCTGATCACCTGGATGATCTCGGAGATCTGCTCGCTCGAGCGGTTGATCTCCTTCATCGCGGTGATCGAGCGGTCGACGGCTTCGCCGCCGGCGCTGGCGCGGCGGCTGGTCTCGTCGGCGATCGAGTTGGCGTCCGAGGCGTTGCCCGCGATCATGCGGATGCTCTCGGTCAGCTGGTCGACCGACGCGGTCATCTCCTCGACCGTCGCGGCGTTGGTCTGCGAGGCCTCCGAGAGGCTCGACGACGCGTTCGAGATCGTGCCGGCCGAGGCGCTGAACTGCTCGGCGCCTTCCTTGATCTGCACGATGATCGACCGCAGGTCGGTGATCATCGTGCGCAGGCCCTCGCCGAGCTGGCCGATCGGATCCTGCCCCTCGACGCTGTGCGACGCGGTCAGGTCGCCCTTGGCGGCGTCCTCGACGACGTGCAGCAGCGTGTCGACCTTGTCGCGCAGCTCCGCCGCGGCCTCGGCCTCGGCCTGGGCGCGGTCCTGGATCTCCTGCTCCATCTTCTTCTGGTCGGTGATCAGCTCCCAGTTGACGACCGCGCCGGCGAAGTTGCCGTCCCCGTCGAACAGGCCGCTGGCACTCAGCGAGACCGACTCGTCTCCGAGCTTGAACTCGGCGGTGTGGTTGCGGCCCTTCAGCGATTGCAGCAGCTTGCGCTGGTGGCTGGCGTCCTGGTGGAAGCGGTCGATCGAGCCGCCGACGACCTGGTCGGCACGCACTCCAAACTTGTCCATCATCACCGACTCGAGGTAGCGCAGCGTGCCCGCCGACTTCTCGTTGCCGTAGATGATGTTGAAGTCTGCATCGCAGACCAGGATGTTGGTCGCGACCGCGTTCATCGCGTCCGACGAGCGCCGGGCGTCCTCGGCCGTCTTGCGCTGCTCGGTGATGTCGGTCGCGAACTTGACGACCTTGATCGGCTGGCCGCTCTCGTCGGTGATCGGGAAGTAGGTGGCGTTGATCCAGATCTCCTCGCCCCCCTTGCGCAGCCGCAGGTAGTCGCCGTTGTCGGCCTCGCCGCGGTTGAGCTTGGCCCAGAACGCCTGGTATTCGGCCGACGCCGCGTATTCGGGCGTCACGAACATCCGGTGGTGCTTGCCCTGGATCTCCTGCAGCGAGTAGCCCACCGCCGCGCAGAAGTTGTCGTTGGCGGTGACGATGGTGCCGTCGAGATGGAACTCGATGACCGCCTGCTGCGAGCGCATCGCGTCGACCAGCTTGTTGCGCTCGTTGGCCGAGGTGGCCGCGGCGACGTCCGTGGTCACGACCTCCCAGGTGACGACCGCGCCCTGGAACGCGCCGCCCTCGTCGGTCATCGCGTTGCCCTGGAAGCGCAGCACTTCGTCGCCGACGTTCGCCTGCGCGTTCCAGCCGTCGTTGCCGGCGTTGGCCAGCGCGGCGGCGTCGCCGCCGGCGAGGCGCTGCAGCGGGCTGCCGACGACCTGCTGGGCCGACAGGCCGGCCTGCGCGAGCGCCGGGCCGAGGCCGGCCAGCGTCTGCATGGCCTGGCGGTTGCAGAACTCGATCTGCAGTTCGGCGTCGACGACGAGCACGTTCGCCGCCGCGACGTTCAACGCCTGCACGAGGTCAGGCTGACTGTTCTTGGTTGCCATCGTTACGACTCTCCCTTCGTCCCTTGATTGCTGACTTCCCCGAGCTCCCCGCCACCCAGCAGGCGAGCCATGTCCAACAGAATGAGCAGGCGCTCTCCACGGCGCGCGAGCCCGGTGATGTAGTCCTTGCCGGCGCCGGACAGCGACGGCGGCGTCGGCGACACTTCGTCCTCCGCCAGGCGCAGCACCTCGTTGACGCCGTCGACGACGACGCCGACGGTGCGGCCGTTGAGGTTCATGACCACGATGCGCGTCGCGTCCTCGGCCGGCTGGTCGGGCATGCCGAACCGACGGCGCAGGTTGAGGATCGGGATCACGTTGCCGCGCAGGTTGATCACGCCGAGCACGTGCTCGGGGACCTCGGGGACCTGCGTGATGCAGCCGTACAGGATGATCTCCTGCACGGTCATGATGTCGACGCCGTATTCCTCATCTCCGAGGCAGAAGCTCACGACCTGCGAGCTCTTGGCGTCAGCACCCAGCGTCTTGGCGCGCTGGGTCGCGGCATCCTCCGTCGCGGCCGCAGCGTCCGGCGTCGGAGCCGTCGTAGCGATCGCCGCCGCGTCGTCCGCGGCGTTCTGCTCGTCGACCGGAGTCTCCCCCGGCGCATCGGTTGCAGTCATCGAAACCTCCTGGCGTGTGGTGTTCGCCAGGGCTTTCGCACCCCGGCACCAACAACGTCGGCACCGTGGATGCGGGGTTTCGACGGGTTTGTCCCCTACTGCCTAAGAACGCTTGGGAGCATCCACTCGGGGATGCTCCCGGGTTGTACCGGTTCGGGTCACTGCCGCGGTCTCCGCCGGCCGCTCACTCCCACTCGATGGTGCCCGGCGGCTTCGAACTGATGTCGAGGCAGACCCGCGCGAACCCGTCCACTTCATTGAGGATACGGTTGCTGACGCGGCGCATGACGTCGACCGGCAGGGTCTCCCAGTCGGCCGTCATCGCGTCCTGGCTCGACACGATGCGAACTACGCAAACGTCCTGATAGACGCGCGCGTCGCCCTTCACGCCGACCGTTTTTTGTGGCACGTAGACGGCGAAGTACTGCCACAAGTCCGCCTGCAGGCTGCGCGTCTCGACCTCCTGGCGCACGATCCAGTCGGCCTCGCGCAGCGGCTCCAGCTTGTCGCGGTTGACCTCGCCGAGGCACCGCACCGCCAGCCCGGGCCCGGGGAACGGCTGGCGGTCGACCAGCGACGACGGCAGGCCGAGTTCGCGACCGAGCGCGCGCACCTCGTCCTTGAACAGGTCGCGCAGCGGCTCGACCAGCTGCATCTTCATGTTCTCGGGCAGGCCGCCGACGTTGTGGTGGCTCTTGATCGTCGACGTCGCGCCGCCGTGCGCCGCGACCGACTCGATGACGTCCGGATAGAGCGTGCCCTGGCCGAGAAAGTCGGCCTTCGCGAACGCCTTCGACTCCTCTTCGAACACCTCGACGAAGACGCGTCCGATGATCTTGCGCTTCTGCTCCGGCTCGGTGACCCCCTGCAGCTCGCCGAGGAAGCGCTCGCTGGCGTCGACCACCTTGAGGTCCATGTGGTAGTGGTCGCGGAACAGCTCCTCGACCCCTTCGCGCTCGCCCTTGCGCAGCAGTCCGTTGTCGACGAACACGCAGTGCAGCCGCGCGCCGATCGCGCGGTGGATCAGCACGGCGGCGACCGAACTGTCGACGCCGCCCGACAGCCCCATCACGACCTCGCCGTCGTCGCCGACCAGCTGCTCGATCGCCTGCACCTTGCGTTCGGCGAGGTTGCCCGGGTTCCAGTCGGTGGCGCACTGCGCGATGCCGACGACGAAGTTCGCGAGGATCTTGCCGCCGTCCTGGCTGTGCTGCACCTCCGGGTGGAACTGCAGGCCGTAGAAGTGCCGCTCCAGATCGCCGACGACCGCGAACGGACACGGCACGCTCATCGCCAGCACCTCGAAGCCCGGGCCGAGCTTGGCGACCTTGTCGCCGTGCGACATCCAGACGATGCCGCCGTCGCGCACCCCGTCGAGCAGGCCGACCGGGTCGTCGACGCGCAGCTCGGTGCGTCCGTACTCGGCGCCCGACTGTGCCGGCGTGACCTCGCCGCCGGTGTGCTGGGCCAACCACTGCAGGCCGTAGCAGATGCCGAGCACCGGCACGCCGAGTTCGAGGATCTCGGCGTCGAGCGCGGGCGCGTCGTGCGCGTAGACCGAGCGCGGCCCGCCGCTGAGGATCACCGCCCTCGGCTTCATGTGCTTGGCGGTGAACATCGCCCGCTCGGGCACGGTGATCCGCGAATACACACCGAGTTCGCGCACGCGGCGCGCGATCAGCTGGCAGTACTGGGCGCCGAAGTCGACGATCAGCACGCCGCCGGTGATGCCTTCCTCGAGCTGCTGTTGGGGGTCGCTCATGCTTCGCCGCTGTAGTTCGGCGCCTCCTTGGTGATCTGGATGTCGTGCGGGTGCGACTCGCGCAGCGTGGCCGCACTGATGCGCAGGAACCTGGCCTTCTCGTTCAGCTCCTTCAGCGTGCGCGAACCGCAGTAGCCCATGCCCGAACGGATGCCGCCGACCAGCTGGTAGACGTAGTCGGTGACGTTGCCCTTGTAGGGCACCATGCCCTCGACGCCTTCCGGCACGAACTTCATCTTCTCCTTGACGTCGCCCTGCGCGTAGCGGTCGGCCGAGCCGCGCTCCATCGCGCCGAGCGAACCCATGCCGCGCACGGCTTTGAACTGGCGGCCGCGATACAGGATCGTCTCGCCGGGCGACTCCTCCGTGCCCGCCAGCAGCGAGCCGAGCATCACCGTCGACGCGCCGGCGGCCAGCGCCTTGACGATGTCGCCCGACTGCCGGATGCCGCCGTCGGCGATCACCGGCACGCCGGCCGGCGCACACGCCTTGACGGCCTCGAGCACCGCGGTCAGCTGCGGCACCCCGCAGCCGGTGACGACGCGCGTGGTGCAGATCGAACCCGGACCGATGCCGACCTTGACGCCGTCGGCGCCGGCATCGACCAGCGCCTTGGCGCCGTCGAAGCTGCCGACGTTGCCGGCGACGACCGGCACCCGGCTCTCCTTCTTGATCGCCTTGACGGTGTCGATGACGTTCTGGCTGTGGCCGTGTGCGGTGTCGACGACGACCACGTCGCAGCCGGCCTCGACCAGCTTGCCGACGCGTTCGAGATCGTGCACGCCGACCGCGGCGCCCACCACCAGGCGGCCGCGCTCGTCGCGCGCAGCCATCGGGTACTCCTCGGTGCCGCGGATGTCGCGCATCGTGATCAGGCCGGCGAGCGCGCCGTCGCCGTTGACCAGGATCAGCTTCTCGACCTTGTTGCTGCGCAGGATCTGGCGCGCCTGGTCGAGCGTCGTGCCCGGCTGCGCGGTGACCAGGTCCTTGCTGGTCATCACGTCGCCGACCTTCTGGTTGCGGTCCTCGACGAAGCGCAGGTCGCGGTTGGTCAGGATGCCGACCACCCGCCGGTCGCCGTCGACCACCGGCAGACCGCTGATCTTGTGGGTCTGCATCAGGTCCTTGGCGTGGCCGACGAGGTCGTCGGCCGACAGCGTGTTGGGGTCGAGGATGATGCCGTTCGCCGAACGCTTGACCTTGTCGACCTCGATCACCTGCTCGTCGACCGAGAGGTTCTTGTGCACGATGCCGATGCCACCCTGCTGCGCGAGCGCGACCGCCATGCGCGACTCGGTCACGGTGTCCATCGCGGCGCTGACGATCGGCGCCTGCAGCGTCACGCCGCGGCAGAACAGCGTCGTGGTCTCGACGTCGCGGGGCAGCGCCGAGGCCATCTGCGGCACCAGCAGGACGTCGTCGTAGGTGAGGCCTTCGCCGAGGAACTCAGCCAAATGCTTTCTCCAGGGTTGGTCGGGAAAGCGTTGGGACGGTAGCGCCTCGCCGCTGCGAACGCCACGTACTGTTGACCAACTTCGCCGACAAACCACCATCCGTTGGGGTCCGGGCGAACTCCCCGCAGGATCACCGCCGCCAGTCGTACTCGTCGACCGTCCGCTCGATGCGCAGGGAGAGTTCGGCGACGTCGACGCCGTCCACGCACAGCACCAGCGTGCAGGGTCCCTCGGGCACCGGCATGGTCACCCCCGTGCGCGCCGTCGGGCCCTCCCATTCGAAGCCCGACTCGTGCCGCACCTTGAGCGTCGCCGGCTCGCGCAGCGCGGGGGTGAACCAGACCGTGACCCGACGCTCCTCGGGCTGAGCGGCGACCGGCGGCGCCGGTGCCGCGCAACCGGCCAGCGCGGCCAGCGCGGCGAGCCGCCAGCAGGTCGCCATCAGTCGCGGCGGAACACGGCCCTGGCCGGATCGTCGCGGTGCGCGCAGTGCACGTCCTTGCGGTTGACGGCGAGGTGCAGCAGCGTCGGCCAGCAGTCGGCGGGGTCGGCCCCCACCTCGGCGGCCAGCGCCGCGACGTCGCGCGGTTCGGCGGTGACGGCCGCGAGCAGCCGCCCCTGCAGCGCCAGCACCTCGCCGGCGGCCTTCTTGCCGGCCTCGACGCCGGGCTGGTGGTAGGCGTTGGTGTCGATCAGTTCGGCGTAGATCGAGACGGTGCGCTCGAACAGGCCGATCAGCGCCCCCAGCACCCGCTCGTCGATGCGGTCGACGCAGATCGTCGCCGAGCTGCGACCACTGTCGTGCAGCGCCCGGCGCGTGCCCTGCCAGAAGCCGTCGAGGTAGTCGCCGGCGGTGACGCCGGGCTCGACCTCGTGGTGGCCCTGATCGCGGTCCTTCAGCACGCGCACGAACGTCGCGAAGAAGTCGTGGCGGCCGTCGCGCAGCTGCTGCACGTAGGCGTGCTGGTCGGTCGACCCCTTGTTGCCGTAGACGGCGATGCCCTGGTGGACCTGGTTGCCCTGGCGGTCGTGCTCCTTGCCGAGCGACTCCATCACCAGCTGCTGCAGGTAGCGCGACAGCAGCAGCAGACGGTCCTTGTACGGCAGCACGACCATCGCGCGTTCGCCCTTGCCGCGACCTTCGTGGTGCCAGTACGCGGCCAGCATCGCGGCCGGGTTGGCGTAGACGTCCGGGTTGCGGGTGGCGTCGTCCATCGCGGCGGCGCCGGCCAGGAACGCGCGCACGTCCATGCCGATCAGTGCCCCGGGCAGCAGCCCGACCGCCGACGTCACCGAGGTGCGGCCGCCGACCCAGTCCCACATCGGCAGGGTCTTCAGCCAGCCGTCGTCCTGGGCGCGCTGGTGCAGCTTGCTGCCGTCGGTGGTGATCGCGACCGCGCGCGGACCGAACGACAGGCCCTGCGCCTCGACCGCGCGCTGCACCTCGAGCATGCCGTTGCGGGTCTCCGGCGTGCCGCCCGACTTGCTGATCACGACGACCAGCGCGTCCTGCAGCGCGCCCACCCGCTGCAGCGCGAGATCGATGCCCTCGGGGTCGGTGTTGTCGAGCACCGTCAACGCCATCGGCGCGTCCGGCGTCTGGAACGCGTCGGCCAGCAGCATCGGTCCGAGCGCCGAGCCGCCGATGCCGCACAGCACCACCTTGGTGAACGCGCCGCCCTCGGGTGGCGCGATGCTGCCGGTGTGCACGGCCTGCGCGAACTGCTCGACGTCGTCGATGGTCGCCTTGATCGCCTCCTCGAGTCCGGGCTCCGGCGCCAGGCCCGGCGCACGCAGCCAGAAGTGGCCGACGCGGCGGCCCTCGTCCGGGTTGGCGATGCTGCCGGCCTCGAGCTCGCGCATCGCGACCAGCGCGCGGTCGAGCGCGGGTTGCAGCGACGCGACGTCGGCTTCGACGAGGGCCGAGTGCGACAGGTCGAGCTCGACGAACGGGTCGTCGAGCACGCTGCGGAAACGGAGATAACGACCGAAGCGGGTAGAGGTATCCATTGCGGCGCGGGTCCGCGCGGATGGTAGTCTCAGCGGATGGACCGCTCCACCGCGATCCTCGTCGCGCTGATCGCCTTTCTCGTCGCCCTGCTGGTGATCGGGTTCCGCGCCTCGAGACGCACGCACGACTCGGATGGCTTCTACCTCGGCGGCCGCTCGCTCGGCCCGTGGGTCGCCGCCCTGGCCGCCAACGCCAGTTCGTCGTCGGCGTGGAGCATCGTCGGCGCCAGCGGCTTCGCCTACCGCTTCGGAATGACCGCGCTGTGGCTGATCCCCGGCTGCGTCGGCGGCTTCCTGCTCAACTGGTTCGTGGTCGCGCCGCGGCTGCGCGCCGACACCGGCGACGCGATCACGCTGACCGACTACCTGGCGGGCCCGGTCGGCGCGCCGGGCCGCCGGCGCATCGCGGTGTTCGCGTCGCTGCTGACGCTGGCGTCGCTGCTGACCTACGTCGCCGCGCAGATGCAGGCCGCCGGCGCGGCGTTCGGGCACGCGTTCCCGGCGACGTTCGGCGGCGACGCCAGCGTCGGCATCGTCATCGGCGCGGTCGTCACGGTGCTCTACACGCTGTTCGGCGGCTATTTGGCCGCCAGCGTCACCGACACCGTGCAGGGGCTGCTGATGGCGGCGGTCGCCGTGGTCGTGCCGGCCGCGGCGCTGGTGCACGCCGGCGGCGTCGGGCCGTTCTTCGACGCGGTCGCCAACCTCGGCGCCGACGGCACGTTCACCGAGCTCGACCGCGGCATCGACGCCGAACACTGGCTCGGCCTGGGCGGCGCCAACCAGGGCGCCGCGGCGTTCGCGTTCGCGTTCGGGCTGGTCGGCATCGGCCTCGGCTACCCCGGCCAGCCGCACGCGGTGAACAAGTACATGGGCATGTCGCCGGACGCGTCGATGACCGTCGCGCGCACCGTCGGCCTGACCTGGGCGGTCGTGCTCTACACCGGCATGCTGGTGCTCGGCTGGTCGGTGCGGATCTGGTTCCCGATGGCTGCCGGCGAGCACGAGTCGGCGATCTACGAGGCGAGCAAGAACCTGCTGCCGGTCGCCGTCGACGGCGTCGTCGTCGCCAGCGTGCTGGCGGCGATCATGTCGACGGTCGACAGCCAGCTGCTGGTCTGTGCCAGCTCGGTCAGCCACGACCTCGGCCTCGCCAGGCGCTTTCCCGACCGCATGCTCGCGATCGCGCGCGGCACGGTGCTGGCGATCGGCCTCGGCGCCCTGGTCGCCGCGCTGCTGCTGCCCAAGGACGTGTTCGGCAACGTGATGTTCGCGTGGGCGGCGCTGGGCTCGGCGTTCGGCCCGATCCTGCTGGTGCGGCTGTGCGTCGGCCCGGTGGCACCGAACTGGGGCTTCCTGTCGATGCTGGTCGGCGGCGGCAGCGCGGTGCTGTTCTTCTACGTCAACCGGATGCAGCTGACCGACGTGCCGGCCGGCTTCCTCGACCGGGTCGTCTCGTGGCTGCTCGCGCTCGTGATTGCCTTTGTGGGCACGCGCCGTGCCAGCCGATAGAACGGCGGTCATGCGCGACTCGTACCTCGTCTTCGGCCAACCCCGCATCGAACAGGCGGAGATCGACGAGGTCGTGGCCAGCCTGCGCTCGGCGTGGCTCGGCACCGGCCCCAAGGCCGCCGAGTTCGAACGCCGCGTCGCCGCCTACAAGGGTGTGCCGCACGCCGTCGGCCTCAACTCGTGCACCGCCGGCCTGCACCTCGCGTGCGTCGTGCTCGGCCTCGAGCCCGGCGACGAGATCATCACCACGCCGATGACGTTCTGCGCCACGGTCAACGCGATCGTGCACGCCGGCGCCACGCCGGTGCTGGCCGACGTCGATCCGGTGACGATGAACCTCGATCCGGCCGCCGTGCGCGCCGCGATCACGCCGCGCACGCGCGCGATCCTGCCGGTGCACTTCGCCGGCCGGCCGTGCGCGATGGACGAGCTGATGGCGATCGCCAGCCAGCACGACCTCAAGGTCATCGAGGACTGCGCGCACGCGATCGAGACCGAGTACCGCGGCCAGCAGGCCGGCACCATCGGCGACCTCGGCGTGCTGAGCTTCTACTCGACCAAGAACATCGTCACCGGCGAGGGCGGCATGGTGCTGACGCGCGACGCGGCGCTGGCCCGCCGCACCAAGACCATGGGTCTGCACGGCATGTCGCACGACGCGTGGAAGCGCTTCAGCGACGACGGCTACCGCCACTACGACGTCGAGGAGATCGGCTTCAAGTACAACATGATGGACCTGCAGGCGGCCATCGGCATGCACCAGATCGAACGCGTCGAAGCCTACTGGCAGCGGCGCCTGCAGGTCTGGAACCGCTACCTCGACGCGTTCGCCGACCTGCCGGTGACGCTGCCGGCGCCGTTCCGCGACGACGAACGGCATGCGCTGCACCTGTTCACGCTGCTCGTCGACGAACGGCAGGCCGGCATCTCCCGCGACCGCATGCTGGTCGCGCTGCACGAGCAGAACATCGGCACCGGCGTGCACTACCGTTCGATCCCGGACCTGCAGGTCTACCGCGAACGGTTCGGCTGGCGCGCCGACGACTGGCCGCACGCGCGCAGCATCGGCGACCGCACGCTGTCGCTGCCGCTGTCGGCGAGGCTGAGCGATGCGGACGTCGACGACGTGGTCGCCGCGGTGCGCAACGCGCTGCGCGCTTGAGCCGCGCTGCCATCGGCGGTTCGGGCCGCGGTTGACCGCCGCGCGGCGCCGCGACGATACCAGCCGCGATGACCGGTCGCAGGACCGCAGAAGGGACCAAGCCGCCGCGCACCGGGCCGCTCGCCGGGTGCGTCACGGCGTTCGCGTCGGCGGTCAAGAACCTGACGATCTACCCGCGCAGCCACCCGAGGGTGGTTGCGCGCGCCGACGAGTTCGTGCAGTGCCTCGCCGCGATCGACGCCGGCGACCTCGAACTGGCGGTGCACACCGGCGGTCTGCGGGTGCACGGTGCGGACCTCGCAGCCGACCATCTCGCGGTCCAGTGGCTGGCCCAGCGCTGCCGCGAGGCCGGGGTCCGCGCGATCGCGATCGCCTCCGAATTGCCGTCCCGACGACGTGCTCTCGTTCGGCGAAGCCCTGACCGCCTGCCGACCCGGCTCGGGGCCAGAGCCTGCCGCAGATCTGGCCGTCCGCCGACGCGCGCGTGCGGCCACTCGAGCTGGTCGTCGGCGAGCGGCGCTCGGCGCAGGCCACCGCGGCCCCGGACGGCACGCCACCACCGGCCGGCCCGCCCGCCGTGCCGGACGTGCCGAGCGACCTGCGCAGCCTGCTGCAACGGATCGCCGAACGTCCTCAGGTGCGCAGCCTGATCGAGGCCCTCGCCGAAGCGGGCGGTGACGGTGTCGCCACCGGCTCGACGACCCGGCAGGTCGACCTGCTCGGCGTGATCGGCGCACGCATCCCCGCCGACGCGCCGACCGAGCTCGAACCGCTCGCCGCCACCATCGAGCAGATCCTGTCGCGAACGCTCGAGGACGCGATCGAGCTGGCCCGCTGCGACAGCCAGGTGCGCGGCGCCGACCTGATGCGCAGTGCGGTGCAGGTGGCGCAGACGTACTTCGGCCGCTCGGACGTGGCCCCGCCGCAGTCGCGCGCGTTGCCCTCGGGGCGCCCCGAGGACGACTCGATCGCAGCCGACCTGCCCGCGCTGCTCGACGAACTGCGGGCCCTGCCCGCGGCCGAGGACCTGCGCCTGCCGCCCGCGCACGAACTCGATCTCGGCGCACCGACCATCGACCGGGAACTGCTCGGCATCTGCCTGCACGGTCTGGCCGACGCGACCAGCACCGAGCGGCGCGCTGCGCTGCTGCGCTGGGTCGCGTCGACCGCGACGCGCGCGCCCGACGGCGTCGACCAGGTGCTGCACGCCTACCTCGGGCCGCACAGCGCGTTGCCCCAGCCCACACGCCTCAGGATCCTGTCGGGCATGCTCGCAGCGGACCTGGTCGACACCGTGCGGCACGGTGGCTACCTCGACGACGACCTGTTGCGCGGCGGCTTCCCCGAGGTGCTGGCGCTGGCGGCGCGGACGTTCCGCGAGCCGGACGACTTCCGCCGGCTGCGCCTCGCGCTCGACGACATCGCGCCGCTGCTCGACAACGGCGGCGCCGACGCCGCTGCCGACGCCGGACACCTGGATGCGGACCAGACGATCCGGCTGCTGGCCCGAACCGGCGGCCGCGCTGCGCTGCAACTGCTGGCGCGCAGCCGCAACCGCGACGGCCTGCGCGACGCCATGGTCGAAAGCGCGCGCGACCTCGGCCTGCCCGACGCCGAACGGATCGCGCTCGAGCGCAACCTCGCCGAACGCCTGCCGCGAGCCTACCAGGAGCGCCTGCTGCAGGCGTGCGCCGACGGAGCGTTCCCGTCGGCGCTGCGCGCCACCACCGCCGAGATCCTGAGCTCATACCTGCGAGGCAACCTGCGCACGGTGCCGGCGGCGGAGCTCGCGGACGCCGTCGACGCGCTCGAGCAGATCCCGTGCGCCCAGACTCGCACCTGCCTGGAGGCGCTGGCCCGGGCCGGCCGATTCTCGCTGTCCGCGGACCTGCGGGCGCTGCGGCAGCGAGCCCGCGAAGTGCTCGACCGCGCCTTCGGGAGAGCACGGTCATGACCATCCCGCCCCCGGACGAGCGCGAGCGCATCGACACCCGGACCGAGGCCACGCTGCTGGCCGAGGACCTGGCCGCAGCGCTCGTCAACAGCCGCATCTACGCGCTCGACCACCCGCGCGTACGCAGCTCGGTCGACCAGGTCCACCAGCGTGTGCGAACCCTGTGCGAGACCGAAGACACCCCGTCGGTCCGACTCGGCTCCTGGGACGGTATGGTCATCTACCGGCAGAAGCCGCTGCTCGGCGCCAGCATGGGCATGCAGCGCTGGAACGACAAGCTCGCCGAGTTCGGCGCTGGCGGCGTCGAGTTCGACGCCGGCGTCTCCACCTCCGACCTGCAGCTGTTCTTCGCGACCGTGCTCGAACGGCAACAACAGCCGCTCGACTGGTCGCAGTGCAACGAGCGGCTCGCCGCGCGCCAATGCGTCGGCATGCGGTTGCTGCCGCCGTACAGCGATGGCATCGAGCACGCGATCGGCGAGCCGGTGCAGCTCGGCCTCGGCTTCCACCAGAACGTCATGGACCTGCTGCAGAACGTCACCGTGCAGGTGTGTCGTGGCGGGCGGATCGACTTCGACCCGGTGCAGGCACAGGCCGAGCAGATGCTGCACCGCCTCGAGGCGCGCGACGAGCTGCGCCTGAGCCTCGCGCGGCACGAGCAGTTCGATGCGTTCACGTTCGGCCACTCGATGCGCGTCGCGATCCTGGCGATGAACTTCGCGATACAGCTGACCGACGACCGCGACCTGGTGGTGCGCATCGGCAGCGCGGCGCTGCTGCACGACGTCGGCAAGTCGCTGATTCCGTTCGAGATCCTGCACAGCCATCGGCAACTCGACGAGGACGAACGGCGCGAGATGAACCGCCACGCCGAGCTCGGCGCGCAGTGCCTGCTCGATCACGACGACGCCGACCCGCTCGCGGTCGCCGCCGCCTTCGGCCACCACCGCAGCGGCGACGGCAGCGGCTACCCGCGCACCACGCACGACCACCCGGTCTCGATGGTCACGTCGATCGTCAAGATCTGCGACATCTTCGAAGCCCTGACCGCCGCGCGTCCGTACAAGCAGCCGATGTCGCCGATCCGCGCCTACCGCGTCATGCTCGCCATGGGCGACAAGCTCGATCGGCGCCTGCTGCGTCGCTTCATCGAGTCCAACGGCGTATACCCGGTCGGCCAACTGGTCGAGCTCGACGACGGCACCGTCGCCGTCGTGCGCGCCCAGACCGACGATGCCCTGCGGCCCAAGGTCGAACGGCTCGAGGCACCGAACGTGACCGACCTGGTGCGCGGCGACGAACCGCTGCTCGACCTCAGCGACCTGCCGTGCGACTGCGCTCGTCAGGTGCTGCGCGAACTGACGCCGGACCAGGCCGAGACCCGACGGGCAGAGCGCCGCGGCTGACGCGGCGCAGCCACGGCCGCAAGCGGCCCGCAGGGTCGCCCCAGGACAACGAGTCCCCAAGGCCAACGAGCCATCGACCAGCTGTCGACCACTGCCGACTAACTGCCGATGCGCGCGCGGCCGAGGCCGGTGGCGCCGGGGAACAGCTGGCTGCTGGCGAAGTCGACCACCAGGCCCTGGCAGAAGAACTGCAGGCCGTAGATGGCCGGCGAGTTGGGCAGCACGAAGCTGTGCGACGCCACGCCGCCGCTGGCGAGCGAGAACACCGTGACCTCGGCGGACGTGCGCAACTCGCACCCGGGCAGACCGATCGCGGCGAGGTCCGCCGGCAGCGGCACGCCGTTCCACACGGTGTCCGACTCGCCGTATGCGGTCAGCACGCCGGTCGCCGTGCCGAGGTTGCCGTAGTCGAGGTCGAACGACTGGCCGATCGTCGGCGTCGTTCCGGAGAACGTCACCGCCCCGCCCGCCGGCGGGCAGTCCGGCCCGTAGATCGTGAAGTCGCCGGTCTGCGCCGCCTGGTAGGTCCAGAGGTCGTTCTGCACGCCAGGGCCGTAACCGCCGAACGTGATCAGCCGGCTGTTCAGCAGATCGTAGGCGGAGTTGTCAAAGTCCCGGCGAGGGCTCGGCGAGGTCGCCGGCGCGCGCTCGATCCAGTCGTAGCCGTCCCACTCCCAGGTGTCGCCGACGTTCTGGAACGACTGGATGAAGCCGCCGAACAGCACGATGCGCTGCGCCACCAGGTCGTACTCGATCGTCGCGGAGACCCGCACGCCGGGCGAGTTGGCCGGAAACCGCTGCGTCCAGTCGCTGCCGTCGTACTCCCACGTCTCGCCGTTGTAGACGTTGGTCGAGGTGTCGCCGCCGTGCAGGACCATGACCCCGCGGTTGGCGTCGAACGCCATCCGGCAGTTGCGACCCGACGGCGCGTTGGGCGTCTGGATCTGCGTCCAGTCGACGCCGTCCCACTCCCAGGTGTCGTTCTGGTAGCCGCCGCCGAACATCACGACGACCCCGCGGATCGAGTCGTACGCCATGCCCTGCTGGCGGCGGTTGGGAGGCACCGTGCTCGGCTGCGCCAGCGTCCAGTCGACGCCGTCCCACAGCCAGGTCTCGCTCAGCGGTCCGTTCGTCAGCCCGCCGAACATCACGGTGTTGCCGCGGATCAGGTCGTAGCACATCGCGCCGAGGTAGCGTCCGGGAGGCACCGTGGTCGGAGCCATCTGCGTCCAGCTGGTCCCGTCGAACTCCCAGGTGTCGTCCTGGTAGGAGACGGCGGCGAGGCGCCCGCCGAACACCACCAGCTTGCCGCGCGCGATGTCGAACGAGGTCTGGTGCTGCCAGCGCGGCGCCGGCACCGGCCCGGTCGGGTTCAGCTGCACCCAGTTGCCCTGGGCGCAGGCGGCGGTGTGGACCGAAAACGCCGCGGTGATCGCGGCGACGAGGTGGGCGGTTGCGTTCATGAGCGAGGTGGGATCTTCTCCTTGCGGCCCACTCTACCGCCGCTGGCCGCCCCAGGGCAGCCCCGGCGATCGCGGCCAGCCCCGGCGGCGTCGGGCCAGCCGTTCGCCACCCGGGCGGCCTTGCCGCAACCGATTCCCCTACCCTTCGGAAATGCGCTCGATGTCGGCGCCGATGCCCTGCAGCTTGTTCTCGATGCGTTCGTAGCCGCGATCGATGTGGTAGACGCGGCGCACGTCGGTGGCGCCGCGCGCGACCAGGCCGGCGAGCACCAGGCTGGCCGACGCGCGCAGGTCGCTGGCCATCACCGGGGCCCCGCGCAGCTCTTCGGTGCCTTCGATGATCGCGCTCGGGCCCTCGCGACGGATGCGCGCGCCGAGGCGCTGCAGCTCGGAGGCGTGGATGAAGCGCTCGGGGTAGATCTTCTCGGTGATGACGGACACGCCCTGGGCGCGCGTCATCAGCGCCATGAACTGCGCCTGCAGGTCGGTCGGGAAGCCCGGGTAGGCCATCGTGGTGACGTCGACCGCCTTGAGCTGGCCGGACGACGTCGGCATCACCCGGATCGAGTCCTTGCCGACGTCGAGCTGCGCCCCGGCCGCGCGCAGCCGGTCGATCACCGCCAGCAGGTGCATCGGGTTGCAGTCGGTGACCGTGACGTCGCCGTTGAGCATCACCGCGCCGCACAAGAACGTGCCGGCCTCGATGCGGTCCGGGATCATGTCCCACTCACAGCCGTGCAGAGTGTCGACGCCCTCGATCGTCAGCAGGTGGCCGCCGATGCCCGAGATGCGGGCGCCACAGGCGTTGAGGAAGTGGCACAGGTCCTCGATCTCGGGCTCCATCGCCGCGCACTCGAGGTGGGTCGTGCCGGTCGACAGCGTCGCCGCCATCAGCACGTTCGCGGTGCCGAGCACCGTCGATCCCATGTTGCCGCCGAGGAAGCAGACGCCGCCGGACGGCCGGCCGCTCAGCGTCACGTAGCCGTCGGACAGCTCGACGTTGCCGCCGATGTCGCGCAGGCCCTTGATGTGCAGGTCGACCGGGCGGTGGCCGAACACGCAGCCGCCGGGGTAGCTGACCCGGGCCACGCCGCGCCGCGCCCACAGCGGGCCGAGCACGACGAAGCTGGCGCGCATCGTGCGGACCAGATCGTACGGAGCGACGTAGACCGTCTTGTCCTTGGCCTCGAGTTCGAGCGCGCCATCGGGCCGCCACGAGTGCACGACGCCGAGCTTGCCGAGGATGCGGAGGAGGTTCTCGACGTCCTTCAGCCGCGGCATGTTGCGCAGCAGGATCGGACCATCGACCAGCAGCGAAGCTGCCAGGATCGGCAGTGCGCCATTCTTGCTACCGGAAACACGAACGGTGCCGCGCAAGCCGCGGCCACCCCGGATACGGATTCGATCCAAGGACCCCCTCCAAGCCAGCCGATCGACCCGGGCAATAGGTCGCTGGCTGAGTTTTGAACACTGGTGAGAACGAAACGAGTCCGCAAGTCTTGGCGTGCATCCCGGTTGCTCGTTGCGGAGCACCGTCGTGTGGATTCGACGTGGATGGTTATCCACATCATTTCCACAGCTGCGACGGAGCCGGCTGACCGATCCACGCCTCGCCCTGCGGCGTTCCGCCAGTGTGACCCTCCGATGCCATCGGTGCAAGCGCGCCGTTCAAGTTCTTCGCCCGACCGAGTTGCTTTCCGAGGTGACCACTTGGCTGTTGGTCCGACCACGATCCCTGCGCGAGTCCTGCGGACGGCGACGGGATCGCTTGCACAGGGCGCGTCATGCGCGTGTTGTCGGCCGACCCGATCGACCGGCGAGCGATCCTGCGGATGCGCGGCACAGAATCAGGCCTGCCGATCCACGGGCCTGCCGCTCACCAACAGCCAAGTGGTCAGTTGGGGCCGGGGGCGTCGAAGTCGTGTTCGGCGAGGTCGACCAGGACTTCGACCCGATCGAGCCCCGCGCCGCAGCGGAGCACCCGTTCGCCGTCGTGGTCGAGCACGTAGACCCGCCCCTGCTCGTCGAGCGCCAGCGCCAGCGGATCGCGGCACGCCTCGTCGAGCGCCGGCAGCGGCAGGCGGGTGCCGTCGGGCCGCAGGGAGAGCAGCCGTGCGTCGACGCCGCCGTGGTCGACCACCAGCAGTTCGCCGCCGGCCAGCCGCACGACCGCTCCCGGCCGCGCCCCCTCGCCGCCCTGGCCGAGGCCGCGCTCCTGCACGAACGCACCGTCGTGGCGGAACGTCTGCAGCCGGCCCCGCAGGGTGTCGGCGACGACCAGGCCGCGCGCATCGCACCAGATGCCGCGCGGCGCCCCCCACTTCTCGCCCGGTTCGCCGCGTGCCGGCAACGCCCGGAGCGCGTGGCCGCCGAGGTCGAAGCACTGCACGGCGCGCCGCCGCGCACGTTCGCCGGTCACCACCCAGACGCGGTCGCGATGGCAGGCGACCGCGTGCGGTCGCTCGAGCACGCCGAGCTTGTCACGGCCACGATCGCCGCTGCTGGGCGGCGGCAACCCGAGATCGCCGAGGTGCTGGCCGAACGCGTTGTAGCGGCGCACGCACTGGTTCTGCGGGTCGGCGACGAACAGCCGGAAGTGGGCGTCGACGGCGACGCCGCCCGCGTCCGAGAAGCCGGAGGCGCCGACCGGCGTGGTCCACGACGACATCCGCTCGCGCGCGTCGAGGTCGTAGAGGAACACGTGGCCGCGGCCGGCGGACCAGGTCACGCACAGCAAGTTGCTTCGAACCGCCAGCCCGCCGATCATCGCGACGATGCTACCTGACGGACCGCGCCCGATCCGTTCTTCGCTGCTCGGATTGCTCGCCGCCGTCACGGTGTGCGCGGCTCCGGTGGCCGTGGTCGGATCGTGTTCGGTGATGCCCGAAGCCTCGCTCCCGCCGCACGTCGACTACACCTTCGACGCGCGCTATCGGGTCGGCGACGACGGCGCGATCGTGTTGCCGACCTCGCGCCGCATGCTGGTGATCCAGCGCCTCGACGTGGTGCCACCGGCGCGGTCCGAGTCGTTCGCCGATGGCGTGCGCGCGCTGCACTTCGCGCCGGGCACCGACGTACGGGTGCAGGGTGCGCTGCGCGCCTACGCGCTCGCGGACGGCACCACGCCGACGCTGGCCGACCTGCTGCCTGGAGCCGAACTGTCGCGATGAGCCAGCCGCAGCCACGCGTCGTCGTCGACCCCACCACCGGCCGGCCGATCCTGCTGGCACCGCAGCGCCAGCAGCGCCCGATGCACACCGGCAGCAAGAAGGTCGCGGCGCGCTGCCCGTTCTGCCGCGGCAACGAGGACGACACGCCGCCCGAACGCGACGCGGTGCGCGGCGACGACGGCGGCTGGCTGGTGCGCGCGTTCGAGAACAAGTACCCCGCAACCGTGCACCACGAGGTGATCGCGGAGGGTGGCGACCATCGCGAGCACCCGTGCGAGCTCGACGTCGCGACCTGGCGCGCGGCGCTCGAGCTGTGGCGCCGCCGCGTGCAGACGATGGAACAGGACCTCGGACTGGCGCACGCGTTCTTGTTCAAGAACGTCGGCGCGCGCGCCGGCGCCTCGATCGCGCACAACCACAGCCAGGTGATCGGACTCGAGCAGCTGCCACCGCGGCTGCAGCTCGAGCTGGCGCAGCAGCGCGAGGCCGCGACCTGCGGCATCTGCGCGTCGCTGCGGACGGCGGCGAGTGAGGACCGCGCGGTGTTCGGCAACGACGGCTACCTGGTGTTCTCACCGGACCCGCCGAAGCTGCCGTTCGAGACGGTGCTGGCGCCGCGCGACTGCGGCAGCGACTTCTTCGCGGCGGACCTCGACGAACTGGCCGAAGCGATGCACGCCTGGTTCGAGGCGCTCGACCGCGGCCTCGACCGGCCCGCGTGCAACCTCTGGCTGCACCGGATCCGCAGCGAACGGCTGCGCGACGGCGAGCACTTCCACTGGCACTTCGAGCTGCAACCGCGCACCGGCCAGCTCGCCGGACTCGAACTCGGCGGCGACATGTACATCAATTCGGTACCGGCACAGCTCACCGCGCAGCGGTTGCGCGACGGCAGACGTCGGTGACGGCGCGTCGCTGCCAACCCGTTTCTGCTCCAGGCGGTTGCGCCGAGCGCCGCATGACGCGACAGTCCGCCCCGCACCTCAGCCCTCTCGTGAAGGAATGACGAACCAACCCAAACAGCAGTGGGGCTCGCGCCTCGGGGTCATCCTCGCCGTGTCCGGCTCCGCAGTCGGCCTCGGCAACTTCTTGCGCTTCCCGGGCAACGCGGCCGAGAACGGCGGCGGCGCCTTCATGATCCCCTACTTCATCGCCCTGCTGCTGCTCGGGATCCCGATCGGCTGGGCGGAGTGGACCATGGGTCGCTACGGCGGCCGCAAGGGCTTCCACTCGGCGCCGGCGATCCTGGGCATCTGGGCCAAGGGGGCTCTGGGCCGCTACCTCGGCGTGTTCGGGGTGCTGATCCCGCTCGGGGTCTACTTCTGGTACGTGCTCGTCGAAACGTGGTGCCTCTACTACGTGCTGAAGTACTTCACAGGCGGCATCGGGCTCGATCCGGCGACGATGGACATCGACAAGCAGGTCGAGGTCACCCACAACTTCTTCTTCGAGGTCACCGGCTCCGCCGACAACGGCATCCTGTTCAGCCAGCCCGACGGCGGCGGGATCCACCCGATCGTGTGGACCTTCCTGCTGGTCGCGGCGATCAACATCTTCTTCATCTTCCGAGGGGTCTCGAAGGGCATCGAAGCCGTCTGCAAGGCGGCGATGCCGATCATGGCCGTGCTCGGCGTGATCATGCTGGTGCGCGTGCTCACGCTCGGCACGCCGGACCCGGACAAGCCCGAGCAGAGCGTGCTGCACGGCCTGGGCTACCTCTGGAACCCACAGCTCGACAAGCTGTGGAACTTCGAAACCTGGCTCGCGGCCTCCGGGCAGATCTTCTTCAGCCTGTCCGTCGGCTTCGGCGTGATCATCAACTACGCGTCCTACATGCGGAAGAAGGACGACGTGGTGCTCTCGGGCCTGACCGCATCGGCGACCAACGAGTTCTTCGAGGTCGGCCTCGGCGGCTTGATCACCGTGACCGCCTCGATCGTCTTCGTCGGCGTCGCCGTCACGCAGACCGGCACGGGCGGCACGATGAGCCTGGGCTTCATGACCCTGCCGATGGTGTTCGCGCAGATGCCGGGAGGCACCCTGTTCGGCGGCGCGTTCTTCCTGATCCTGTTCCTGGCCGCGATCACCAGTTCGCTCTCGATGCTGCAGCCGACCAAGGCGTTCATCGAGGAGACCCTCGGCTGCAACCGCATGAAGTCGACGATGATCGTCACCGCGTGGGGCCTGGTCGGAAACTTCTTCGTGCTCTACTTCAGCAAGGAGCTGGTCGCGCTGGACACGATCGACTTCTGGGTCGGCACGTTCTTCATCCTGATCGTCGCCGGCATCCAGATCTTCGCGTTCGGCTGGATCTTCGGGGTCGAGAAGGGCATCGAAGAGGCGCACAAGGGCGCCAACATGCGCATCCCGCGGATCTTCGTGTTCATCATGAAGTACGTCTCGCCGACGTTCCTGCTGGTGATCGTGATCGGCTTCTGCTTCGACAACCTGCCGGACAAGACGCTCGACGACGGCACCGTGCAGCCCGGCCGGATCTCGAAGATCCTCGACAACCCGGACGCCATCAAGACGTGGGGCCTGCTGCTGCTGACGATCGGCGGCATCGCCGCGCTGGTGGCGATCGGCACCAGGCGATGGCGATCCCTCGGGCTCGACATCGACGGCAACGAACCCGCAAACGACGACTAGGAGATAGCCATCATGCTCTGCGAAACCCTCACCACCGTCGGCTGGGTATTCATGCTCGGCTCGATCGGCGCCGTCGGCACGCTCGTCGTCTACTGCTACAAGCGCATCCTGACGCAGCCGGAGAACGACGAGCCGGACCTGCCCGGCGGCCTCGGTCCGTAGTCGGCCCGACGCCAGCACGGACGTCGCGGCAACTCGTGCTGGAGGGGTGCCGTCGCGTCGGCGACGGCGCCCTGCGTTCGCCGGCTACTTCTCGGTGGCCTTGCCGGACTTGACCCAGCCTTTGTAGCCCTCGCGCAGGTGCTGCACGTTCTCGAACCCGAGCTCCTGGAACGTCGGCAGCGCACGGCTGCTTCGGCCACCGGAGCCTCAGTGCATGACGTAGGTCTTGCTGGGATCGAGCGTCTTCAGCTGCTCGACGAAGTCGGCCGCCTTGCAGTCCATCAGCACCGCTCCCGGCAGGTGCCCCGCCTCGAACTCGGCCGGCGTGCGGATGTCCAGCACGACCACGTCGGGGTCGGAGGCCATCAGCGCCGCGGCATCCGCGACCGAGATGTCGGGGTAGGCAGGCTCGGCGCTCTCGGCGCGCTCGGGATGGGACTTGCAGGCGGCGAGCGCGAGCAGGGAGGCGATCACGATGGTGGTTCGCATGGCGCGCCCAGCGTAGCCGAGTTGCCGGCCGCATCGCCAAGAGCCCCACCGCGATCGCTACCGCGCCGCTTCGAGTTCGCGGCGGACTGCGCGCGACGACGAGATCGCGAGCCAGATCGACTGCACCAGCACCAGCCCGACCATCCCGAACAGACCGAACGGCGGCATCGTCTGCCAGTCCCCGTGGGCCATCCGTTCCATCGCGAACAGGATCCAGCCGAACATCGCGACCAGCGTCAGCGCCAGCCACTGCACACCACGGGTGATCGAAGCGACGGCGCGCACGCGGGCCGGCTCGGGCAGTTCGCGGAAGCGCTCGCGCTGCGGCACGTTGAGCAACGACGAGTTGCGGCGGGCGAGGCCGACGACCCACGGCGGCAGCACCAGCCCGGTGAATCCGCCGAGCAGCGTCGCGAGCGTCGGCAGCAGGAACCACGAGCCGAAGCCCGGCTCGCGCCACGCGTCGGCGTTGCCCTGCAGGTCGAAGTGCGTCGGGATGCGCTCGGGCAGGTCGGGCCACGCGACCAGCGCGTAGGTCCAGAGCCCGACGAGCGCGGCGACGACGAACGCGCGGATCATGCGTCGGATGGTACGATCGTGACGCCGGTTCCGTACGCGAGCAGTTCGCTCATGTTCTGCGCGATGGCGCTGGTGGTGTAGCGCACGCCGACGATCGCGTTGGCGCCCTGCTGCTCGGCGGCGCGCTTCATGCGGTTGCGCGCCTCGCTGCGCGCCTCCTGCAGCATCTCGCTGTAGCCGCGGATCTCGCCGCCGACCAGCGACTTGAGGCCAGCCGCGATGTCGCGGCCGAGGTGCTTGGACTGCACCACGCAGCCCTCGGCGAGGCCGTGCACGGCGACGATGCGAAAGCCGGGGATCTCCTGGGTCGTGCTGAGTCTCATGCCCAGCACGTTCGGCGCAAGGGCCGCGATATCCGCGGATGCGCCGCTAGAACGACGCCTGACCGGGCACGCGCGGGTACGGGATCGCGTCGCGGATGTTCTGCAGGCCCATCATGTAGACGATCAGTCGCTCGAACCCGAGGCCGAAGCCGGCGTGCGGCACCGTGCCGTAGCGGCGCAGGTCGCGGTACCACCAGTAGTGGTCGGCGTCGAGCTCCATCGCCTGCATGCGCGCGTCGAGCACGTCGAGGCGCTCCTCGCGCTGGCTGCCGCCGATGATCTCGCCGATGCCCGGCGCCAGCACGTCCATCGCGGCGACCGTCTTCTGGTCGTCGTTCATGCGCATGTAGAACGCCTTGATGTCCTTGGGGTAGTTCATCACCACCACCGGACGGCCGACGTGCTCCTCGCACAGGAAGCGCTCGTGCTCGGTCTGCAGGTCGATGCCCCACTCCGGCGCGAACTCGAACTTCTTGCCCGACTGCTGCAGGACCTCGATCGCCCTGGTGTAGTCCATGCGCTCGAACGAGGCCTGCTCGAACTTCTGCAGGCGATCGATGACGCCCTCCTGGATGCGCTGCTCGCAGAACTCGAGGTCGTCGCTGCGCACCTCGAGCACGTGGCGGAACACGTGCTTCAAGAACGCCTCGGCGAGGTCGGCGTCGTCGTCGAGGTCGGCGAACGCGATCTCCGGCTCCACCATCCAGAACTCGGCGAGGTGGCGCGTGGTGTTGCTGTTCTCGGCGCGGAACGTCGGGCCGAACGTGTAGACCTTGGACAGCGCCAGGCAGTAGGCCTCGACGTTGAGCTGGCCCGACACCGTCAGGAACGACTCGCGGCCGAAGAAGTCCTGGCCGAAGTCGATCTCCCCCTGGTCGTTCTTCGGCAGGTTGGTGATGTCGAGCGTGCTGACGCGGAACATGTCGCCCGCGCCCTCGGCGTCGCTGGCCGTCACGATCGGCGTGTTGACCCAGAAGAAGCCGTGCTTGGTGAAGAAGTCGTGGATCGCGAACGCCGCCGCGTGGCGGATGCGCGCCACCGCTCCGAACGTGTTGGTGCGCGGGCGCAGGTGCGCCTGCTCGCGCAGGAACTCGAGCGAGTGCTGCTTGGGCTGGATCGGGTAGGTCTCCGGGTCGTCGACCAGGCCGACGACCTCGACCTCGCTCGCCTGGATCTCGACCGACTGGCCCTTGCCGCGCGACTCGACCAGCTCGCCGCGCGCCACCAGCGAACTGCCGGCGGTCAGCTTCTGCACGCCGTCGACGTAGTTGGGCAGCTCGTTCTTGGCCACGACCTGGATCGTGCCCTGGCAGCTACCGTCGCTGACCTGGATGAACGAGAGGCCGGCCTTCGAGTCGCGCCGGGTGCGAACCCACCCACGGATCTCGACCTGCTGGCCGGTTGCGACCTGCCCCTGGAGCAGTTCAGTGATGCTGGCTGTCTGCATGGTTCTTCGCGCAGAAGCAGACAGCGCGCCCGCGGCGGATCAAGCCAAGAAGTAGCGGGCGACCCAGGCTGGAAACGGCCCAGCTTGGAAGGAGCAGCTCGGCACGACCAGCTCGGAACGGCCAGTTCGGAACGGCCAGTTCGGAACGACCAGCCCCGAACCTACCGCCTCAGACCCCGACGTCGAGCGGCGGCACCGTCGGACCGCCGGCGTGCACCATGCGCTCCATCCGGATCCGGCTGCCCTGCACGCCCTGGCTCTCGAACCCGACCTCGCCGAAGAAGCCGAGCGCCGGTTCGTTGTTGAGGTCGATGTAGGCGACCAGGCGGCGCATGCCGACGGCCCGCGCGCGCACCAGCGCCTGCGCGAACATCTGCCGACCGAGGCCGCCGCGGCGGTGCTCGGGCGCGACGACCAGGGTGATGTCCGCTACGCCATCGGGCCCACAGTCGAGCCGGACCAGGCCGAGCTTCTCGCCGTTGGCCTGGGCCACCAGCGCGACGATGCGCTGGTCGCGCACCAGCCGCTCGGGCCAGGCCGAGGTGCCGCGCGGGACCTGCAGGCCGGGGCCGCAGAGCCACGGGGCGACCGCCTCGGCATCGGCGAGCTCGAACGGGCGCAGTTGCAGGGGGTCCGAGGAGTGGGGCATGGGCGAGTCGACGCAATCTAGCCCCGCGGACCGGCGGGTAACCACCCGAACCGCCGCGACTTTGGCGAAGAATGCTTCGCTTGACCCAAGCCCGGCCGCGCGGCTAGCATGTCCGGCTCACTGGGCCTGCTCTCGGGCAGCCCCGGACCTGATGACGACCCCGGCAATCCCGGACAGTCGACAGGGTCTCCTTCCTTACTGGCCGCATGCCACCCTGGCCGCATGCCACTCAGGAACCCCGGACCAGAAGGCCGGGGAGCGGGGATTCTATCGCCTGCCCGGGCTTGGCGTTTCTCTGAACCGTTCTTCCGACCTTCCCAAGCACGCCTATCTCCCCCGGCATCACGGAATGGCCAACCACGCAGAAATCCTCCGCTACATCGACTCCATCGCCCGCGACAAGGAGATCGACAAGGAAGCGCTGATTACCGGCATCGAGCAGGCGATGTCGCACGCGCTGGCGAAGAAGTATGGCGTGGACGATGTCGAGATCATGCTCGACCGGGAGACCGGTGAGTTCGTGTGCAACTACGAGGTCTCGATGGAGGAGCAGGGCCGCATCTTCGCGATGTCGGTCAAGCAGGCGATCATCTCGCGCGTCCGCGAAGCCGAGCGCGACGTCATCTACGCCGAATACGAAGCCAAGCTCGGGGAGATCGTCAGCGGCAACATCCAGCGCTTCGAGGGTGACACCGTCATCGTCAACCTCGGCCGCAACCTCGAGGGCATCCTGCCGCGCTCGGAGAAGGTGCGCAGCGAGAACTACAACGTCGGCGAACGCATCCGCGCCCTCGTCTACGAGGTCAAGAAGGTCGGTCCGCGCGTCAAGGTCATCCTCAGCCGCACCCACCGCGACCTGGTCCGGGCCCTGTTCGAACTCGAGGTGCCCGAGATCGCCGACGGCACGATCATGATCCGCCGCATCGAGCGCGAGCCGGGCTACCGCACCAAGCTGGCGGTCGACTCGGGCGACGACAAGGTCGACTGCGTCGGCGCGTGCGTCGGCGTGCGCGGCAACCGCATCAAGTCGATCATCGACGAACTCAACGGCGAGCGCATCGACATCATCCGCTGGAACAACGAGGCGATGACGCTGATCGCCAACGCGCTCAAGCCGGCCGAGGTCGGCGACATCACCCTCGACCCGGACGTCAAGAAGGCGCTGGTCATCGTCGGTGAGGACCAGCAGTCGCTGGCGATCGGCCGCAAGGGCCAGAACGTCCGCCTGGCGAGCAAGCTCACCGGCTGGGACATCGACATCATGACGCGCGCCGAACTCGAGCAGTCGGTCGCCGAGGAGGACGCGGTCGTCGAGGAGTCGGCGACCGACGGAGCCGCCGCGGGCGTGGTCGACGCCGGCGCCGCCGAGGAGCCGGTCGACGTCGACGTTCCGCAGGCCGACGATTCGCAGGCCGACGATCCGCAGGCCGACGCACCGCAGGCCGATGCGGCCCCCGCGGAAGGGACCGAGGCGAGCCAACCACAAGCGGACGTGCCCGAGAGCGGCGCGGCCGACCAACCCGCGCCGGAGGCAGCCCCGGAGGCTGTCGCCGAACCCGAAGGCACCGACCCAGAACGCCCGGAGGGCGGCGCCGCGGGTGGGCAGTCGTAACCGACGACCCACCGAACCTTCATTCACCTTCGAGCACGCAAGAGCATAGAACCACACAGGCAAGGCCGTCGGACGGCGGTCCTGACCTAGGAGCAAACGTTTGAAAAAAGTACGAGTCTTCGAACTGGCCAGGGAATTCGGGATGAAGGGACCCGAACTGGCGAAGCTCTTGCGCGAGATCGGCTTCGAGAAGGTCAAGACGCACATGACCGCGCTCGATGACGCCGACCTGATGATGGTCGAAGCGCGTCTCTCGGCGCAGGGCCTGCGGCGCAAGCCCGCCGACGACGGCGATGACGGCGCCGGCCAGCCCAAGAAGCGTTCCCTCAGCGCAGTCGCCGAACAGGTCGACGAGGTGCCGGCCAAGAAGGAGCTGCCGACCAAGAAGGCGCTGCCGAAGAAGCTGCCGAAGAAGGGCGAGCTGAAGAAGAAGGAGCTGCCGACCAAGGCCCCCATCGAGGCAGCGGCCGAGGCTCCTGCAGAAGCTCCCGCGGCGACCCCGATCGAGGAGGCGGCGACCGCTCCGGAACCGACGGCGGCCGAAGCCTCGGCGTCGACCGACGACGGCAGCGGCGCTGCGCTCGAGGCCGAGCCGACGCCCACGAAGCCGACGAAGCCGGCACCGCGTCAGGCGACGCCGAAGCCGGAACCGAAGGCCGAGCCGGCACTCGAGGCCGAGAAGGCGCCCGCGCCGCAGGCCGAGGCCCCCGCTCCGGCTTCCGAAGCGCCGGCATCCGAAGCACCCGCATCCGAAGCTCCGGCCGCGCCGGCCCCGGCCGAGCAGCCGCCGGCGAAGGAGCCCGCTGCCGAGAAGCCGGCCGACGCGGCTGCGTCGACCGACACTCCGGCCGCGGCAACTCCCGCTGCCGATGCACCGGCAGCGGACTCCCCCGCTGCTGGCACCCCGGCCGCTGGCACCCCGGCTGCTGGCACTCCCGCGGCCGAACAACCTGCCGACAGCACCCCTGCCGAGAAGGCAACGCCTGCCGGCAAGCCGGAGCAGAAGGCTGCCAGTGGCGATGCCGCGGCGAAGGCCACGCCAGATGCCACGCCGGCCACCCCGGACGCCGCCCCTGCCGAGTCGGGCAAGGGGGACGCCAAGGAGCCGGTGCGCAAGCTGCTGGTGCCGCAGAAGAAGGCGACCGTCGTCGGCCGCATCGAACTGCCGCAGGAAACGATCCGCGACGCGACCCGCCGTTCGGCGCCGGCCGCGCCGCGCGACCTGCGTCGCGCCGCGCTGCAGAAGATGCAGCAGCGGGGCAGCATGCGCCAGATGGGCCCCGGCCACCGCCGCGGTCCCGGTGGCCGTGGTGGCCGCGACGGACGCGGTCACGGTGGCGGCAAGGGCAAGTCGCGCATCGTCACGCCCATCGATCCGAACAAGCTCGTCGAGGTGCAGGAGCCGGTGTCCGTCAAGGGACTCTCGGCCGCGCTCGGCGTGCCGGTTCCGCAGCTGCTGTTCACGTTCATGACCAAGCTCAAGGTCATGGGCAAGAACATCAACTCGATGCTGTCGAACGACGAGGTCGAGCTGGTCGCGCTCGAGCTCAACCGCAACATCAAGGTCGTCGAACACAAGGAGGCGATGGACGAGCTGATCGAACAGCTCGTGCAGAAGAGCGAGGTCGAGGAGACCACGCAGCGCGCTCCGGTCGTCACCTTCATGGGCCACGTCGACCACGGCAAGACGTCGCTGATGGACGCGCTGCGTGAGAGCGACATCGCCGGCCACGAAGCCGGCGGCATCACCCAGCACATCGGCGCCTACAAGGTCACCCACGACGACGGCCAGGCCATCGTCGTGCTCGACACGCCCGGCCACGCGGCGTTCACCGCGATGCGTTCGCGCGGCGCCGAGCTGACCGACGTGGTCGTGCTGGTCGTCGCCGCCGACGACGGCGTCATGCCGCAGACCGAGGAGGCGATCAGCCACGCCAAGGCCGCCGAGTGCCCGATCGTCGTCGCGATCACCAAATGCGACCTGCCCGGGGCCAACCCGATGCAGGTCAAGCAGCAGCTGATGATCAAGGGCCTGCAGTCCGAAGACTTCGGCGGTGAGATCGGCATGGTCGAGTGCTCGTCCAAGACCGGACAGGGCCTCGACGACCTCGTCGAGCGCATCCACCTCGAGGCCGAGCTGCTCGACCTCGAAGCGCGCCCTGACGCGGCCGGCAGCGGCATCGTCGTCGAAGCCAAGCAGTCGGCGGCACAGGGTGTCGTCGTCACGCTGCTGGTCACCGACGGCACGCTGCGCCTCAAGGACCAGGTCGTCTGTGGCGAGTCGTTCGCCCGCGTGCGCGCGATGATCGACGACCATGGCACCAACCTCGAAGAGGCCGGCCCGTCGACGCCGGTGACGCTGTTCGGTCTCGACCGACTGCCGAGCCCGGGCGACAAGCTGTTCGCGGTCGAAAACGCCAAGAAGGCCAAGGAAGTCGTCGAAGAGCGCCAGCGCCGCGAGCGCGAGATGTCGCGTGCCGAGCGTTCGGCGGTCACCCTCGAGACCCTCTCGGCGAAGCTCGCCGAGAAGGACATGAAGGAGATCAAGATCATCCTGAAGGCCGACGCGATGGGCTCCCTCGAGCCGCTGCGGAAGTCGCTGGACGATCTGGCGACCAGCGAGGTCCGCGTCAACCTGGTGCACTCCGGCCTCGGCGGCATCAACAAGGCGGACGTCGACCTGGCCGCGACCTCCGAGTCGGTCATCGTCGGCTTCAACACGGTCGCCGACGCCAACGTGCGTCAGCTGGCCGACGAAGAGGGCGTCGACATCCGCTACTACACGGTGATCTACGAGCTGATCGACCAGGTCAAGGACGCCATGGAAGGCGTGCTCGCCCCGGAAGAGGTGCAGAAGGTCATCGGCCACGCCGAGGTCCGCGCGATCTTCAAGTCGTCGAAGTTCGGCACGATCGCCGGCTGTCTGGTGCGCGACGGCGTCGCCAAGCGCGGCTGCATCACGCGCCTCGCCCGCGACGGCAAGGTCGTCTACAACGGCAAGCTCGCCAGCCTTCGTCGCATCGACGAGGACGCCAAGGAGGTCAAGGCAGGGTTCGAGTGCGGCATGACGCTCGAGAACTACCAGGACGTCAAGGAAGGCGACACGATGGAGTTCGTCGAGATCGAGCTGATCAAGCGCAAGCTCGGCGACACGTAGTCCAGCTCTACCGACTCCACCGTCCGGGCCTTCGCGCTCGGACGGGCGGCCGGCGCTGGCCCCGCACAGGATGCACCCGCGATGCTCTACATCGGAGTCCTGCAGTTCACCTTGGAGCTCCCCTACGCGGAGTCGCTCAAGGAGAAGCGCGGCGTCCTGAAGGCGCTGCGCGACCGCCTGCGGCGCTCGTTCAACGTCTCGATCTCCGAGTTCGAGGACCTCGACGAGCCCACCATCGCCACGCTCGGCGCCGTCGTCGCCGGCAGCGACACCAAGCACGTCAACAGCACGATGGACCACCTGATCAACGAGCTGGACGAGTGGCGTGACGGCACGCTCACCGACCACCAGCTCGAGATCATCACGCCCAACTCATGAACGAACGTCGCCTCGCGCGCCTCGCCGAACAGATCAAGCAGCGCCTCGCCCAGGTGCTGCAGCGGGAACTCGCCGACCCCAAGCTCGGCCTGGTCACGATCACCCGCATCGAACTCGACAAGGAGTTCACCCAGTGCAAGGCCTACTGGTCGGTGCTCGCCCCCACGGGCAAGGAGGACATCGCGCGCCGCGAGTCCGCCGAGGTGCTGGCGCGCGCTACCGGCTTCTGCCAGCGCGAGATCGGCGCGGTGCTGCACACGCGCTCGGTGCCACACCTGCAGTTCCTGTTCGATGAGGGCATCGGCGGCTCGATCCGGATGCAGCAGCTGCTGAAGGAGCTCAACCCGGGCGGCGCCGATCGCGGGGACCAACCGGAAGGCAGCGACGCCGAGGCCCAGGATGGCAGCGCCGAGGCCCAGGACGGCAGCGCCGAGGCCCCGGACGCCGACGATCCGCCCCCCGCTCCCCCGAAGGAGTAGCCGCCGGCGCGACGACCGGGGAAGATGCCGGGGTCCGACGAATCCGAGAGTTCGTCCCAGCTGTCTCCGTTGCCGACGCCATGCGCCTCCTCCTCCTGTCGCTGATCCCCCTCACGCTGCTGCCCGCGCAGCAGGAACCTGCGGCACCCGAAGGCGTGCCCGCCGCCGCCCGGCAGAAGCTGGCCGACGCGCTGACCAAGACCTCGCAGCAGCACGGCACCGCGTTCGAGCTGAAGTGGGGTCCGACCGGCAAGCAGGACGACAACAACCCGTTCGGTCGCATCCTCGGCGCCCGCATGAAGGGCAAGGTCGCGGGCAGCTGGCACGACGGCCTGACGCACGTCCGGTTCGACGGGGACGAGGGCGACGAACTGCTGCTGGCGGGCGCGCGCATGCTCGCCAAGGACGGCACCCGCGACTGGTGCCGGCGCCGTGGCCACTACGCCGACGGCAACAAGCTCGACTTCGTCCCCGATCCGCAGGCGCTGCTGCAGCAGCTCGGCGGCTGGCCGCTGGCGGTGACCCAGCGCGGCGCCGGGTCGTTCGACGACCGCCCGGTCGAGGTGCTGTCGGTCACGCTGACCAACGAGCAGTGCGCCGACCTGTTCTACGCGGGCGCGCTGCCGCAGGCGCTCAAGTATGGCGGCAACATGTTCGGCAACGCCGTGCAGCTCGCCATCGGCGGCGCCGCCGGCCGCCAGGCGCCGCCGGCCCCCAACCTGACCGTCGACCTCGCGATCTCGCTCGATCCGGGCACCGGTCGGGTGTTCGAGGTCCGCGGCAACGCCTGGGCCGAGAAGAACGGCAACGGCAACGTGTTCGTCTTCCATCGCGGCGCCGGCCAGGTGCAGGTCGGGGGTGCCGGCCAGGAGGACGAGGAAGAAGAAGAGGAGGAAGCCGAGCCCGAAGGCCCGCTCCAGTACAAGGACGGCCTGCCGCAGCGGAACAAGAAGAAGCTGTCGTGCACGGCGTTCACGCTGCGCCTGACGCAGCACGGCCAGGCCGCGAAGCCGCAACTGACCGAAGCGCAGCAGAAGCTGCTGAAGTAGGGCCGGATCCTCGATCGGACCCGCAGGAGGCGGCCGCCAGCGACAGGTCCGCGACCGCGGTCGGCCACCAGGAGCGCCATGCGAAACGCCGTCCTGCCGTTCGTCCTGGCGCTGCCGCTGTGCGCGGCGGCGCAGCAGCAGCCGGAGAGCCGGCCGGCGCACCCGACCCCGAAGCAGCTGCGCATCCAACGCCTGCACGACGACCTCACCGAGACCGTGGCACAGCTGCAGAAGGCACACGCGTTTCGCGGCACGGTCGTGTTCACGTCGCAGAACGACCTCAACCAGGTCGCGCCGCTCGACAAGGCATTCGTCGGCGCCCGCGACGGCACCGACCGTTGGTTCGCGCTCGACGACTGGCGCGTCGTGCAGCGACGCGATCGCACCGCGGTGCGGCGCGGCCAGCAGGGTGGCTGGCGCGAGCCCCTCGGCGACACGCCGGACGTGCCGCTGACCCCCGCGCTGCTGCTGCCGCACTTCCGGACGGCCGAGCTGTCGCCACCAGGACCGACCATGCACAACGACCGCCCCGCGATGCGCGTGCACGCGACGTGGGCGGGCAAGGCGGCGAAGAAGGTGCTCTACGCCACCACCGTGCCGTCCTCGCAGCATGAACAGCTCATCGAAGCGCTGGCGAGCGCCGCCAGCCGCGGCAACGACAAGGTGCACGTCAGCGCGACGCTGCTCTACGATCCCGCGACACGCCGGTGGATCGAGGCGAGCCTGCGGTTCGCCTACCTCGACGGCCGCCCGTTCGCCGAGCACGAAGAACGCCCCGAACCGCCGCACGGCCTGCGGCCACTGCCGGGCAGGGTCACGCTGCAGGCGATCTGGCACCTGCAGACGTGCAAGCCGGAGCAGGCCCCGAAGCCCGAACTCGACGACGAGGCGCAGCGCGTGCTGCGGCCGCGCAAGCGGCGCTGAGCCGCTACTGCATGCGCAACAACGGCCCGTCGTCGTCGCGGGACACGAACCGACCTGCGATGGCGTGCGCTGGCACCCCGGCATCGCGCAGACGATCGCTGAGCGCCTGCGCCTGCGCCTCGGGCAGCGCGATCAGCAGGCCACCGGACGTCTCGGCGTCGAACACCAGGTCGGCGAGCGCCTCGTCGACGTCGGTGCCGATCTCGACGCGAGCACCGAAGTGGCGCTTGCCGCGCGCGCAGCCGCCCGACAGCGCCCCCGCACGGACCAGTTCGAGCGCCCCTTCCATCAGCGGCAGGCTGCCGCTGTCGACGACCAGTTGCAGCCCCGCACCCTCGGCCATCTCGCACGAGTGGCCGGCGAAGCCGAAGCCGGTGATGTCGGTCGCGGCGTGCACGTCGAACTCCGTCGCGATCTCGGCCGCGGCCTTGTTGAGCGTCGCCATCACCGCCATCGCGCGTTCGGTCATCGCGGCGTCAGCGGCACCGGCCTCCATCTTGTCCTTCTTCATCGCCGTCGACACCGCGCCCATGCCGAGCGGCTTGGTGACCAGCAGCGCATCTCCGTCCCTGGCGCCGCTGTTGCGCCAGAAGCGGTCCGGGTGCACGACACCGGTCACCGACAGCCCGTACTTGATCTCGCTGTCGACCACGGAGTGGCCGCCGCACAGCGACGCGCCCGCCTCCTCGGTCTTCTCGAGGCCACCGGCGAGGATCTCGCCGAGGATCTCGACGTCGAGCACGTTCGGCCAGCCGACGATGTTCATCGCGGTCAAACAGCGGCCGCCCATCGCGAACACGTCGGACAGCGAGTTGGCGGCGGCGATGCGTCCGAACCAGCGGGGGTCGTCGACGATCGGCGGGAAGAAGTCGAGCGTCTGCACCAGCGCGCGCTCGGCGTCGATACGCAGCACCCCCGCGTCCTCGAAGCCGGCGTGGCCGGCCAGGAGGTCGTCGTTCGGCGTCGCCTTCAGCTTGTGGAGAACCTGCCCGAGGCTCCCCGGCGGCAGCTTCGCTGCTCAACCGGCGCTGGAGGCGTAGCGCGTCAGGCGCAGATCAGGGGTCTCGGTCATGGCTTCCTTTATGCGTGCAACGCCTGCCGAACGGCAAGGGCGACGGCGTCGAGATCTTCGAGCAACAGCGTGCGCGCATCGAGCAGCACCTTGCCGTCGGCGACCCGCGCGAACACGCTGACCGGCTGCGCGGCACGCAGCAGGTCGCACTCGCGGTCCCCGCCCGCGAACGCCGTCGCGAAGCTCGGCAGCGGCTTGGCGGGGTTGGCGCCGGACCCCGCGAACGAGTCGCTGCGCACGACCTCGGCGCCGTGCTCGGAGAGCAGCATCGCCAACGCCTGCGCGCGCTCCTCGAGGTCCTCGGGCGTGGCCGACAGCATGCGCAGCGTCGGCACGGCCTGCAGCGGGTCGCCGTCGCGGTAGAGCAGCAGCGTCGCCTCGAGCGCCGCGTGGGTCAGCTTGTCGCAGCGCATCGCGCGGTAGAGCGGGTGCGCGCGGCAGCGCGCGACCAGTTCGCTGTCGCCGACCAGGATGCCGCACTGCGGGCCGCCGAGCAGCTTGTCGCCGCTGAAGCAGGTCACGTGCGCCCCCATCTCGAGGCTGGTCGCGACGCGCGGCTCGTCGACGAGGCCGGGCAGCGGGTCGTTCCACAGCAGGCCCGAGCCGAGATCGTCGAGCACCAGCACCTCGCCGTCCTGCGCGTCGGCCAGTTCGCGCAGCTCGCGAACCGACGGCGTCGAAGCGAAGCCCTCGATGCGGAAGTTGCTCGGGTGCACCTTCAGGTAGGCCGAGGTGCGCTCGGTGGTGGCGCCGCGGAAGTCGCGCAGGTGGGTCTTGTTGGTCGCGCCGACCTCGACCATCTCGCAGCCGGCGCGCTTCATCACGTCCGGCACGCGGAAGCCGCCGCCGATCTCGACCAGTTCGCCGCGCGACACGACCACTTCGGTGCCGGCCGTCAGCGCCGCCAGCATCAGGGTCGTGGCCGCGGCGTTGTTGTTGACGATCAGCGCGCCGCCGGCGCCGGTCAGGTCCCGCAGCAGCCCGGCCACCGCGCACTCGCGCTGGTCGCGCACGCCGGTGATCGGATCGACCTCGACGATCGCGTAGCCGGCGGCGCCGGCCATCGCGTCGATCGCGGCCGGGGCGAGCGGCGCCCGGCCGATGCCGGTGTGCAGCACGATGCCGGTCGCGTTGTAGACCCGCTGGTGGCGACGCCGCTGCAGCACCTCGCAACGCCGCGTGATCGTCTGCACCAACGCTTCGGGCCGGCACTGCGCCTCCATCGCCCCCGGGTCGATGGCGCCGTCGAGCGCGCCGCGGCGCAGTTCGTCGACGAGTTCGCGCACGACGCGCGTCAACGCGGGCTTCGGCAACGCCGCCAGCGCGTCGTGGCGCAGCAGCTGGTCCACCGATGGCAGGAGTCGCAGGGCGGCAGAACGGTCGGCGTCGGTTCTAGGCATACGGGTGACGGTTGCTAACATACCCGACCGCACATGCTTCGCGCTGCCCTCGAGACGCCCAGACCCGATCCGCGCGAACAGGCGCTCGCCCGCACGCTCGGCATGCCCGATCTGGTCGCGCGGGTGATGCTGGCGCGCGGCATCGACAGCCCGGAGCAGGCCAGGAGCTTCCTGCGGCCGGATCTCGGCAGCCTGCACGATCCGTTCCAGTTCCAGGACATGGAGAAGGCGGTGGCGCGCGTGCGCGACGCGCTGCGCGCGGGCGATCCGATCCTGATCCACGGCGACTACGACGTCGACGGCATCAGCGGCACGGTGCTGCTGCACAAGTTCCTCAGCCTGCTGCACTGCACGACGCGGCCGTACATCCCGGCCCGCGCCGACGGCTACTCGTTCTCGGCGGCGAGCGTCAAGGCGATCAAGGACGGCGGCTTTCCGCTGGTGATCTCCGTCGACAACGGCACCAACGCGATCGAGCCGATCGCCGAGCTGCAGCGCTCCGGCGTCGACGTGATCGTGACCGACCACCACGGCACCACCGAGAACGTCGCCGACGCCTACTGCCTGCTGAACCCGCGGCTGCCGGACGCCGGCTACCCCGACCGCAACCTGGCCGGCTGCGGGGTCGCGTTCTGCCTGGTCGCCGCGATGGCCGAGTCGCTGAGCACGACGATGCGGCGCAGCTCGGAGTTCGCCGACTTCCTGGTCGACGCGATGGGCTACATCGCGCTCGGCACCGTCGCCGACGTGGCGCCGCTGTGCGGCGAGAACCGCACGCTGGTCTACCACGGCCTGCGCTCGCTGAGCGTCAGCCGCAACCCGGGCATCCGGGCGCTGATGGACGCCGCCGGGCTGCTGCATCGCGGCGCCGGGGTCGAGGACATCGCGTTCCGGCTGGCGCCTCTGATCAACGCCGCGGGCCGCGTCGGCCACGCCGACGACGCCGTCGCGCTGCTGTGCGCCAAGGGCTTTCCCGAGGCGCAGGCCGCCGCCAGGGTGCTCGAAGGCCACAACGAACAGCGCCGCAAGGTCGAGCGCGCGCTGCAGGACGAGGTGCTGCAGCTGACCGCCGAGCACGAAGGCCCGGCGGTCGTGCTGGGTGCCGACCACTGGCACCCGGGCGTGCTCGGCATCGTCGCTGCGCGCATCGCCGAACAGACCCACAAGCCGGTGCTGCTGCTGGCGTTCGAGGGCGACACCGGCCGAGGTTCCGGCCGCTGCACCAACGGCGTACACCTGCGCGACGCGCTCGGCGCCTGCTCCGACCTGCTGGTCGCGCACGGCGGCCACGCCGCCGCCGCCGGCCTCGAGATCAAGCGCGAGAACTTCTCGGCGTTCCGCGAGCGCTTCGGCGAGGCCTGCCAGCGCCTGGCGCCGAGCGAGCATCCGTTCCGGGTCGACGGACTGGCAGCCTTCGGCGAGCTCGATCCGCAGACGATTCGTCGGCTCGAGTCGCTCGGGCCGTTCGGCAACGGCCATCCGCGTCCGCGCTTCGTCACCCACGACGTCAAGATCGTCGGCAACCCGTTCGTCGAGATGCGCGGCCAACACGTGCGCGTGCGGCTGGCCAAGGGCGGCGACCTGCTGCCGGCCCGGGTCGTGCGCGGCGTCGAGCACTTCGAGACCATGCGCAACAACAAGGGGCCGTGGTCGATCGCCTACACGCCGCGGCTCAGCTCGCGCGGCGAGGACGGCCCGGTCCAGCTCGACGTGCACGACCTGTCGGCGGGCTAGGAGCGCGTCCATCTTGTGGACGCGTTGCCAACCGTGATGGCGTAAGCGACGTATACGCGTGCGGACGGGGCTTTGCCCGTTAGAGCGCGTCCATCTTGTGGACGCGCTGCCAACCGTGATCGCGGAAGCGGCGAGTACGCGTGCGGAAGGGGCTTTGCCCGCTAGCGGACCGCCGTTCTCGACAGAACCGGCGAAGCCACGTTCGCAAAGGCAGGGCCACTTGCCGATAGTGACCGCCGTGACGAGCACCGCCGACCACGCCACTCCGCAGCAGCCCGAACGCAAGGGCCCGATCCGCCGCCTCTACGACTGGGTGATCGGCTGGGCCGACACGCGCTTCGCGGTGGCGGCGCTGTTCGTGCTGGCGTTCGCCGAGAGCAGCTTCTTCCCGATCCCGCCCGACGTGCTGATGATCGCGATGTGCATCGGCTGCGTGCCGATGAGCTACCGCTACGCGACCTGGTGCTCGATCGGCTCGGTGATCGGCGGTGCGGCCGGCTACGCGATCGGCTTCTTCCTGTGGGAGATCGACGGCGTGCAGCAGTTCTTCTTCGACTACATCCCCGGCGTCAGCCCGGCGACGGTCGACAAGGTCGGCGGCCTCTACGAGCAGTACAGCTTCTGGATCGTGTTCGCGGCGGCGTTCACGCCGATCCCGTACAAGGTGATCACGATCCTGGCCGGGGTGTTCGCGATCAACTTCCCGATGTTCCTGCTCGGTTCGGCGATCGGCCGTTCGGCGCGGTTCTTCCTGGTTGCGTGGCTGTTCAAGAAGTTCGGGCCGGGCATCAAGGAGTTCATCGAGAAGCGCTTCGCGCTGGTGACGTTCCTCGGCACCGTGCTGCTGGTCTCTGGCTTCGTCGCGATCAAGTTCGTGTTCCACACCGACGATCCGCCGAAGGTCGAGGACGGCCGGCAGTTCGACGGCCCGAACGGCAACGACGACGGCAAGTGATCTCGCTTCGATCCGCCGCGGCGCTACAAAGGAGCGCATGGCGAAGCGGCTCTTCCTGATCGACGGCACGGCACTGGCATATCGAAGCTTCTTCGCGTTCCAGGGAACCGGGCGATCGCCGCTGACCACCGAGGACGGCCACCCGACGGCGGCGACCTACGGCTTCTGCATGACGCTGCGCGCGCTGATCGAGCGCGAGAGCCCCGACGCGATCGCGATCGCGTTCGACGGGCCGCGCAGCGACCTGCTGCGCACCAAGATCTACCCGGAGTACAAGTCGACCCGGACCAAGATGCCGGACGAGATGGCGGTGCAGCTCGACGACATCCGCGCCGCGGTCGAAGCGTTCGGGCTGCCGGTCGTCTCCAGCGACGAGCACGAGGCCGACGACGTCATCGGCACGCTGGCCGTGCGCGGGCGCGAGCACGGCATGCAGGTGTTCATCGTCACCGGCGACAAGGACTTCCTGCAGATCGTCGACGACCACATCCAGCTGTGGAACCTGCGCAGCTCGACCAGCAAGCCGGAGATCTTCGACCCCGCCGCGTGCGAGGCGAAGTGGGGCCTGCCGCCGACCGCCATCGTCGACATGCTGGCGCTGATGGGCGACAGCTCCGACAACGTGCCGGGCGTGCCCAAGGTCGGCAAGAAGACGGCGGTCGACCTGCTGACGCAGTTCGGTTCGATCGACGGCATCTACGAGCACCTCGACGAGGTCAAGAAGCCGTCGATCCAGAAGACGCTGACCGAAAACAAGGACCTCGCCGAACTGTCCAGGCAACTGGTGACGCTGCAGCTCGACCTCGACCTCGACGTCGACGTCGCCGATCTCGGGCCGGCCGAGCCCGACCCGGAGCAACTGCGGCCGCTGTTCCAGCGACTGCAGTTCAAGAACCTGCTGGCCGACCTCGCCGCCAAGAAGGCGCCGCAGGAGGACATCGAGCAACACTACGACCTGGTGCAGGACGACGAAGGGCTGGCGAAGTTGCTCGACCAGGTCCGCGGCTGCGACGAGGTCGCGATCGCCGCCGAGACCTCGGGCATGTCGCTGCGCAAGCGCAAGCTGGTCGGCATCTCGTTCGCCACCAGCGCCGGCGTCGCAACCTACGTGCCGCTCGACGACGACAACCGCCAGCAGCGACTGGACGCGCTGCAGGAACTGCTGGCCGCGCCGAAGCCGAAGAAGCACTGCCACGACCTGAAGCGGCTGCTGGCGGCCCTGCGCCCGCTCGGCGTGAGCCTCGGCGGCGTCGACCTCGACACCATGCTCGCCAGCTACTGCAGCGAGCCGGGGCTGCGCTCCCACTCGCTCGCCGACCTGGCGCTGCAGCACTTCGCGTTCAAGAAGACCTCCGAGAAGGACGTCGTCGGCAGCGGCAAGAAGCAGCGCACGTTCGCCGAGGTCGACCCGTCGCTGGTCGGCAACTACGTCAGCGAGGAGGCCGACCTGGTGCTGCGGCTCAGCACGCCGCTGCGCGAACAGCTCGAGCGCGCCGGCACCACCGCGCTCTACCGCGACCTCGAACTGCCGCTGGTCCCGGTGCTGCTCGACATGGAGTGGGAGGGCATCGCGATCGACACCGAGCACCTGCGCAAGCTGTCGGCCGAACTGCAGGACCGCATCGAGGACCTGCAGGAGCGCGTGTTCGAGCGGGCCGGCCACGAGTTCAACCTCGGCTCGCCGGCGCAGCTCGGCAAGGTGCTGTTCGACGAGCTCGAGGTGCACCGCGCGGCCGACATCAGCAAGCCGCGCCGCACCCCCACGGGTCAGTACAAGACCGACCACGAGGTGCTCGAGAAGGTCGCCGACAAGCACGAGGTGCCGCAATTGGTGCTCGAGTGGCGTCAGCTGACCAAGCTCAAGTCGACCTACATCGACAGCCTGCCGGCGTTGGTGCAGCCCGACAGCAAGCGCGTGCACACGACGTTCAACCAGGCGGTCGCCGCGACCGGACGCCTCAGCAGCGAAGACCCCAACCTGCAGAACATCCCGATCCGCACCGAGGAGGGCCGGCGGGTGCGCGCCGCGTTCGTGCCGCGCAAGAAGGGCTGGACGCTGCTGTCTGCGGACTACTCGCAGATCGAGCTGCGCATCCTGGCGCACCTGTCCGAGGACAAGGCGCTGGTCGAGTCGTTCCGCAAGGGTGAGGACATCCACGCGCGCACCGCAGCGATCGTGCACGGCATGCTGCCGAACATGGTCACGCCCGAGCTGCGCAACCAGGCCAAGATCGTCAACTACGGCCTGATGTACGGCATGGGCGCCTCGCGCCTGGCCAACGAGACCGGCATGCGCCCGCCCGAGGCGAAGAAGTTCATCAAGAGCTACTTCCGCGCGCTGCCGGGCGTGAAGGAGTACCTCGACGGTTCGCTCGAGCATGCGCGCACCGAGAAGGAGGCGCGCACGATGTTCGGCCGCCGCCGGCCGCTCGGCGACATCGACTCGACCAACGCCATGCAGCGCATCGCCGCCGAGAACATGGCGGTCAACACCCCCATCCAGGGCGCCGCGGCCGACATCGTCAAGCGCGCCATGCTGGCCGTGCACACAGCCCTGCAGGAGCGCAAGCTCGAAGCCAGGCTGCTGCTGCAGGTGCACGACGAACTGGTGCTCGACGTGCCCGACGACGAAGTCACCGAGGTCGAACGGCTGGTCCGCGACGCGATGGTCGGCGCCGCCGAGCTCGCGGTGCCGCTCGAGATCTCGATGGGCACCGGACCCAACTGGCTGGTCGCGCACTGAGGGTCGCGCGCTGGGGCTCACGCACTGGGGCTCACGCACTGGGAAGGGGAAGTGAGCGCCCGGCGGTGCCTCCAGCGGGGCACGCAGCGGCTCACTCAGCCATCACACTGCTTCTGCAGCCACGCCATCATCACGTAGCCCTCGGCCGTGTGGCGCGGCCCCTGCAGGCACGCGACCCGCCTTGCACTGCACTGCACCAGCCGCGCCCGGAAGAACTCGAACAGGATCGAGCCGCTGTCGCGCGCCGCCTCGTCGACGCGGCTGTCGAGCTCGATGCTGGTCAGGCCTTCCTTCGCCATCCGCACCGACAACCGCTCGAGCTCCTCCGACGAGGTGCCGAACAGGAACTCGCGGAACGCCTGTAGCTCCGTGTCGCCGTAGTCGCCGGAGGTGAACAGGTCGACGAACTCCTCGTCGCCCCCCTGCGTCATCAGCTGCACCAGTTCGCAGTTGCCGGCCAGCGAGCCGCCGATCACGCGCACCCGCAGCCGGGCCTCCCAGGTCGCGTCGAGGATCGGAAAGAACTCGTTCACGCGCCAGGTCAGCCGGTTGCCCCACAGCTGCGCCAGGTTGCGCACGCCCTGTGCGCGCACCTCGCGCTCGACCGAGCCGTCGGTGACCACGTCGGCGAGCACCTCCTCGACCAGCCGCGTGTGCACCGCGGTGCGCAGCCGGCGCGCCGCGATCTCGCGCAGATGCTTCTTGAGCACGTCGTCCTCGAGGCTGCCGGTCAGGTGCCACAGCATGCGCAGGAAGTTGATCTGCGCCATGTTCATCGAGCGGCCGACCAGCGCCTGCGTCGGCGCGCGGAACGGGAACGTCGCCTGGTCGGACGACACCATGCGATCGACCAGCGTCTCGAGACCGCGGCGCTTGCCGTAGAGAACCTGGTCACGCAGCGGCGACGGGTAGCGCTCGAGCAGCTCGCCGAACATGCGCAGGCTCTTGAGCTGGTGCTTGATCATCTTGACCGAGTCGAACGCGTCCTCGGTCGGACTCTCCTCGAGCGCGGCGACGATCTTCTGCACGAGGTCCAGCTCCTCTGGCCGCAGCGGCTGCGGGCCTTCCTGGGTATGGGCTGAGCTCGTCTCGCGCATCTGTAGGGAAGTAGTGTACTCCGTATTCGCAGTTACGAACGCATCGTCGCGGCGACGTCTTTCACGGCGCAGGCCTGCTGCTCGCCGCGGTCGAGGTCCTTCAGCGCGACCGTGCCGTCGGCGACCTCCTGCGGACCGAGGATCGCGACGTGCGAGACGCCGATGGCATTGGCGTAGCTGAGCTGCTTCTTCATCGCCACCGGGTCGGCATGGATCTCGACGCGCAGGCCGCTCTGCCGCAGCTCGCTGGCCACCGCGATCGCCTGGGCCGCCGAGACCTCCCCCATCCGGCACAGCAACAGCTGCGGGCCGATGCCGAGATCGGGGAACATGTCGCGCTCGGTCATCACCAGCAGCACGCGCTCGAGGCCGAGCGAGAACCCGACCGCCGGCACCTGCTGCTTCTGGAACATGCCGATCAGGTTGTCGTAGCGACCGCCGCCGCCCATCGAACCGCCGAGCCCCTCGACCTGGATCTCGAAGATCGGTCCGGTGTAGTAGCTGAGCCCGCGCGCCAGCGTCGGGTCGAACGTCAGGTGCTCCGCCGCGGGCCCCGCCGCCGCGCAGGCGAACAGCTCCTGCAGCTCGCGCGCCCCGGCCGCGCCCGGACCGTCACCATCGGCCATGCGCTGCAGCGCGCCTTGCTCGCGCATGCGATCGAGCGACGCCAGCAGCCCGTCGGCCTGCGCCGCCGCGATGCCCTTGTCGGCCAGCTCCTGCTTGACGCCGTCCTCGCCGACCTTGTCGAGCTTGTCGAGCGCGATCAGCGCCAGCGACTCGTGCTCGGCCGCGATGCCGGCGTCGGCGACCAGCGCGCGCAGCAGTTCGCGGTGGTTGCTCAGGATGCGGAAGTCCGTGAAGCCGAGTTCGCGCAGCACCGTCGCGATCGCGCCGCAGACCTCGGCGTCGGCGACCAGGCTCTTTGTGCCGGTGATGTCGACGTCGCACTGGTAGAACTCGCGGAAGCGGCCGCGCGCCGGTCGGTCGGCGCGCCAGACCGGCTGGATCTGGTAGCGCTTGTAGAACGCCGGCAGGTCCTTGTAGTTGGCGACCACGCGCGCCAGCGGCACCGTCAGGTCGTAGCGCAGCCCCTCGGCGGCGAGGTCGAGTTCGCCGAGCCCGCCCTCCTTGTCGACGCCGGACTCGATCGCGCGCTTCAGCTTGTCGCGGCGGTGCAGCAGGCGGTAGAGCAGCTGGTCGCCCTCGGGGCCGTACTTGCCGAGCAGCGTGCTGAGGTTCTCGATGGTCGGCGTCTCGAGCGGCACGAAGCCGAACGACTCGTAAACGCGCTGCACGACGCCGAGCACGTGACGGCGCCGGACCACGTCCGGCGCCAGGAAGTCGCGCATGCCGCTCGGGGGCTTCGTCGAGATCGCCTTGCTCATCGTCTCCATGGTGTAGCCCGCGCCGCGCGCGAAACCAAACGACCGCTGCGCTACGTTGCTCGAATGGGAACGTTCGCGCGTCGCCTGGGCCTCGCCCTGGTCGCCCTCTGGCTGTCGTTGTGCGCCTCGCTGCCCGCACAGCAGCAGTCCCCGCAGCTCGACCCCAGGACGGCGGCGGCGCTGCACAGCCTCGCCGAGGACCTGGCCGAGCGTCGTCAGGCGCTGGTCGCGGCGACCGCGTCGACCGACACGCGGCGCATCGCCGAGCTGACGCTCGAGATCCAGAAGCTGCGCTGGGAGTTCGCCGAGCTGGCCTCGCACCTCGACGTGCAGGAGTTCGAGCAGCCGGGCAGCGACGGCATCCAGCTGCAGCAGGAGGTCGTCGACCTGATCGCGCCGGTGATCCAGACGATCAAGGACGTCACTGCCGAACCGCGCGAGTACGCGGCGCTCGAGAAGCGCCGCGACCAGATCAAGCAGCGACGGGACGTGGCGCTGGCCGCCCGCCGACGGATCGAGCAGACCCGCGACGCGCTGCCCGACGACAGCCTCGAGCGCGCCGAGGCCGAACGCGAACTGCGCGACCACTGGATCCCGCTGCTCGACGAGCTCGGCCGCGAGTTGCTGGTCGTCGAAGCCAACCTGCGACGGCGCGACAGCAAGCAGGTCTCGCTGTGGACGCGCGTCACCGACAGCGTGCAGAGCTTCCTGCAGAGCTCCGGGCTCAACGTGCTGCTGTGCGTCGCGACGTTCCTGCTGGTCTACCTCGGCCTGCGCTGGATCAGCGATCGGTTGCTGCGGCGCAAGCGCCAGCGCGGCTTCTCGGTGCGGCTGGCCGAGGTGCTGATGCGCGTGATGACGCTGCTGGTCGCGATCGCCGCGACCATGGGCGTGCTCTACGTTCGCAACGACTGGCTGCTGCTGCCGATCGGCATCATCTTCCTGGTCGGCGCCGGCTGGGTCGTCGTCAAGACGGCGCCGCTGTTCTTCGAGCAGATCCGGATGATCCTCAACATCGGGCCGGTCCGCGAGGGCGAACGGCTGATCGTCGACGGCCTGCCCTACCGCGTCGACGCGCTGCAGTTCTACAGCACGCTGGTCAACCCGGCGCTCAGCGGCGGCCTGCTGCGGGTGCCGGTCCAGGACCTGGTCGGCATGCGGTCGCGGCCGCTCGGCCACGACGAACCGTGGTTCCCGTGCGCCGAGGGCGAGGTCGTCGCGCTGACCGACGGCATCGTCGGCCGCGTCACCCTGCAGACGCCGGAGGTCGTCGTCGTGGTCGAACGCAGCGACGCGCCGCGCACCTACCCGACCGTGGCGTTCCTCGGCATGAACCCGCGCAACCTGTCGCACGGCTTCGAGATCGTGGTGACGTTCGGCATCGACTACCGCCACCTCGAGCACGCCGTCGCCAAGGTGCCGCAGACTCTCGCCGAGCAGCTGCGTCAGGGGCTCGCCGACGATCCGGACCACGAACAGCTGCGCTCGGTGCGGGTCGAGATCGAGGCCGCCGGCGACAGCTCGATCGACTACGCGGTGCTGGTCGAGTTCGCCGGGCACGCGGCGCTGCGCTACCACGACCTGCACCGCAAGGTGAACACGCTGCTGATCGCCGCCTGCGTCGAGCACGGCTTCGGCATCCGGCTGCCGCAGCTGCGGGTGCACGGCGTCGAACAGCAGGGCGGCTGACGGTCAGCGCCGCCGGGCCGCGCCGAGGAACGTCAACAGCATCGGCCGCAGCAGGTCGTCCTCGCCGTCGAGAGCGTGCAGCGCGGTCTCGATCGTGGTGCCCATCAGCTGCACCGGGCTCGCGTCACAGCCGTCGCGCACCAGCAGGATCGTGCGGTGCCAGGCGTCGGCGCGCAGCGACGCGTGGTCCTGGTCGCCGAGCAGGTTGAGCAGCGGCGCCTTGGCGAGGAAGCGGAACGCCTCCGGGCCGCGCCCGGCCTGGCGCAGCGAACGGTCGGCCAGCGGCACCGCCGCCAGCACCCGGCCGGCGAGGCCGTCGGTCTCCGCGGTCAGCGCGCTGGTCGCCACCGCCAGGCCGCCTTGGCCGTAGCCGGCTGCGAACCGCAGCGGCGCCCGGCCGGCGGACGCGCGCGCCGCGCGCAGCTCACGGTAGAGCGCGGTCACGCGTTCGCCGTCGGGGTCGTCGACGACCTGCACGACGACCTCGACCCCGGCCGGCCGGCAGACGTCGACGAGCGCGCGGCCAAGCTGCCGTTCGCGATCGTCGGCGGCGATCCACAGCATCGCGGAGCGGCTCGCACGCGCCTTTGCGTCGCCGCCGGCGGTCGGGTCGCGCAGGAAGCGCAGCACCGGTTGCGTGACCTGGTCGCGCCGGGTCCCGAACTGGAACATGTAGTTGGCGTGGTCGCGCAGCGCGTAGCGCTCCGAACGCACCGGCACGCCGCGGCGGAGCAGCTCGTCGCGCAGCAGCTGGCCGCACAGGGACAGGCCCGGCAGTTCCCGTTCGGCCCACGCGACGTAGGCCGGGCAATCGCCCTCGTCGGCATACAGCCACGGGCTGGCCTCGCGTCGCCGCCTGGCGTCGAGGCCGAACACGCCATCCAGCGCGACGTGCCGCGCGCGCACGTCGTAGACGCCGGACAGCAGCACCGCGCCGCGCAGCGCGCGCTTGGGCACTCCGGCGAGCTGCAGCTTGCGGTCGTCGTAGGCCAGCCAGCTGCAGAGGTGCGCGCCGGACGAGTGCCCCATCACGAACAGGCGGTCGCCGTCGTAGCCGTAGTCGCGGCCGTGGCGGTGCAGGTAGCCGAGCGCGTGCGCGCAGTCGAGCACCATCACGTCCGGCCTGGCGAACGGAAACAGCTGCGTGTTGATGACCGCGCACGCGAAGCCGTTGCCGGCCAGGGTCTCGCCGATGCGCGCGAACCGCTCCTTGCGGCCGCCGGTCCACGAACCGCCGTGCACGAACATGACCAGCGGCGGCGGCGCCTCGACCTGCGGCACGAACAGGTCGAGCCGGTTGCGGCGCGGCTGGCGCGCGACCTCGGCATACTGCACGTCCTCGTGCACGGCGACCCGTTCTTGGGGCGCGAGGGCGAGCAGCAGCACGCTGACGGCGGTGATCATGGGAGCAGCGTAGGCGCCCTACTTTGCACCGCCAAGCCCCGGCCGTTCTTCGCGGCTGGCGGCTGGCGAAGGTTGCAGGATGAACCGCGTACCGTACGGCAACCTACCGTACGGGGACCTGGTCAGTTGGATTTGCCGAGGAGGTAGGCGATCAGGTCGCGGAGTTCGTCGGCGGAGAGGCGGTCGACGAGGTCGGTGGGCATCGGGGAGATCGGCGACGGCTCGACCTTGGCGACCTGCTCGACGGGGATGCGCATCGGCACCGCGTCGGCCTTGGCCTCGACGACCTCGTAGACCTGCATGTCGCCGTCCCAGGTCTTGTGCACGACGCCGAAGTAGGCGGTGCCGTCGTGCTTGGTCAGCACCCGGCCGGAGTACTGGTCGCTGACGACCTTCGACGGCGCGAGGATCGACTCGAGCAGGTCCGTCGGGCGCATCTTGTTCTTCAGGCTGGTCAGATCGGGACCACCGAAGCCGCCCTCGCCTTCGAAGTAGTGGCACGACGCGCAGCCGGCGGCGTGGAACAGGTTGCGCCCCGACTTCTTGCGTCGGCCGTCGAAGCCCTGCTCGACGAGCGCGGCGATGTCGGCCTCCTGCCAGTCACGGCCGGGCCCCTTCGGCGGCTTGCTCTGGAAGCGCTGCTTCTTGGCGCGGGCGCGACCGACGACGAACTCGAGCGCCCGGCGGTGCTCGTCGCTGCAGGTCTCCCAGTGGCCGTCGATGATCCGGATCACGAAGCCGTCGTAGCTGGCCCCACCCGAACGCGTGCGTGCCTGCTCGAGGAAGCGGAACAGCGTGCGGCGCTGCTCGATGGTCCAACCGTGCCGCACCAGCCGCAGCGCGTCGGCGATCGCCAGCTGGCCGATCGGCGGCATGTTGGCGAGCATCGTGTTGATGACGCCGCCGTAGCTGGCGTTGCGCGACGCCAGCTCGGTCCATGCCGGCGGCTCGGACGGCCGCATCTCCGCGAGCATCGGCACCGCCTTGGCCAGCAGTCCCGGTGCATCGACGTAGGCGAGCAGTTCGCAGAGGTCCTGGTCGACGCGTTCGTCGCCGGACGGGAACAGCGGCAGCAGCCGGTCGCTGACCAGCTGGCCGACGCCGCGATCGACCGGGCCGAGCCGCATCACCGCGAGCGCGTGCGTGCGCAGCCACGCGATGCGCTGCTCGCGGTCGAGCTGGTCGAAGCAGAACCACCCGAGCGCATGAAGCAACGGCTGCAGGTCGCGTTCGGAGCCGCGGCGGGCCAGCGCCATCAGGCCGGCGAACGCGCGCTCGGGCCGCGCCGGATCGACGTCCAGCACGGCCTCCCGGATGTCACCGGACGGCAGCCGCTCGAGCGCGATGCGCATCGTCACGAACGGATCCATGCCCGAATGCTCGGCGTCGAGGATCTGCTGGGCGGTGCGCGTCTCGGTCTCGGTCCACGCAACCGGCTCGCCCCAGCGCTCGAGGCTGGCCGGCTCGCCGGCGAGCAGCGGCAGGCGCACCAGACGCGACGGCAGCCCGCGGCCGCCGGAGACCGTGTAGATGCAGTCCGGCGTGGTCGCGGTCCAGGTCAGGTCGGCGACCGGCCACGGCGCACCGACGATCCACGGCGCGCCCTCGCGGTAGAGCGTGCCGAACGTCCAGTCGAGGCCGAAGATGCCGCCGCGTTCGCCCGGCACGTAGATCATGCCGGTCGGCGAGCCGGGGCCGATGTCCTGCAGCGGCGGCGGCGCGTCCGGGTAGTCGGCCGCCCACTTGGCGCTGCCCTTGCGCCAGCCGTAGTCGACGCCGCTCTGGCCGGCGAGCCAGCGCGTCGGGCGGTACCACGGCAGGCCGAGGTCCCACTCCATGTCGGCGTCGTAGATCACGACCTGGCCGTTGGGCAGCACCGCGAAGTCGAACGGATTGCGGAAGCCGCAGCAGATCAGCTCCCAGTGCTTCGCGTCGGGGTCGATCCGATAGAGGCAGCCGCCCGGCGGCGAGTAGCCGCCCCAGAAACCGCGCGCGTCGTTGATGCGCGGCGTCAGCCGATCCTCCTGCCACTCCGACGGCACCCGGTTGGCGTCGATCGCGGTCAGCCAGGTCATGTTGCCGTTGAGCACCAGCAGGTGCTCGCCGTCGGGCGCAACGGCGATCGAGTGCGGACCGTGCTCGCCGCTGCCGTCGAACTCGCGCAGCAGTTCGACGTGCTCGAGCAGGTCGTCGCCGTCCTTGTCGGTGACGCGATAGAGGCCGTCCTTGCCGCCGTTGACGACCGCGTAGAGCGCGTCGCGGAACCACAGCAGGCCGTGCGCACCGGACAGCTCTGCCGGCATCCGCGTGAACGTCGTGACGTCGCCAACCTCGCGCGCCGGCTCGATCCGGAACAGCCCGGCCTGGCGCTGGTCGCACGAATAGAGGCGGCCCTCGTCGTCGGCGCACAGCGACACCCACGAACCGAGCGAGCGCGGGATCTCGAGCAGCGTCATCGCGCCGTCGACCGGTCCGCCCGCCGCCATGCGCAGGTCGTCGGCCGGGAACGCGACCTGTGGTGCGTATTCGTCGACGTTGCTGCCGAGCGCGTCGGCACCGACGGTGCCGCTCCAGACGACGTCGCCACCGAGCGCGCCGAGCACGGTCACGCGGGGCCACGCCACGTCCGAGAAGCCGGGCGCGTCCCAGCCGTCGGGGTCGTCGGCGCTGCAGCGCCAGTGCTGGTCGCTGACGACCTCGCGCACCTGGACCCCCTCGCGCCACGCCAGCCGCGCGGCCATGCCGGCCGGGCCGCCGTCGTTCCACGCGTGCACCGCGATCACGTTCTCGCCCGGCCTCAGGTACGCGGCGACGTCGAGCAACGTCGGCGACTCCCACGAGTCGTCGCTGCCGGCCCGCTCGCCGTTGACGTAGATGCGGCAGTGGTTGTCGACCGTCACCCCGAGGCGCGCCTTGTCGGGCACCGAGTCCAGGCGGAACGAACGCCGGAAGAACAGTTCCTCTTCTTCCTCCGGCGAATCGTCCCAGAGCCACTGCGGCACGGCGCCCTGCGCGCGCTCCTGCGCCAGCTCGGCCTTGCGGGCATGGGCGCGCAGCAGCGGCGGCACGCTGCCGCGCCAGTTGTCGTGCGCCTTGCCGGAGAACTCGCGCAGCTCGAGGTTGCGGTACCAGACCTTCATCTTGGGACCGCGGTGCACCTGCAGCGCGATGCGGCCGTCGCGCGGCGCGGTCTCGCGCTGGTCGAGCAGCGCCGTGCACAGCTGGCCGTCGAGTTCGTGCCAGACGAGGTCGCCGATCGCGACGATGCGCAGGTCGTGCCAGGTGCCGAAGTCGACCGGCACCGGCGCCGCGAGGTCGCCGATCACGTCGCGGCCGCCGTCGCGCCAGCGAACGAACTGGCCGTGCTGCGCGACGATGCCGCCCGCCCCTTCGCCGTAGAGCATCGCCGCATACTCGGGCTTCGGGTGCACGTCGCACTGGTAGCCGACGACCCCGAAGGCACGCTTTCGCAGCACGCGGCTGCGGTACTGCACGCCGCCGTTGTTGTCGCCCTCCATGCGCACCTGCAGGCGCAGCTCGAAGTCGCCGAACGTGCCTTCGTGGACCAGGAACGTGTTGGCCTTCAGGTCGACGTCGTGGGTCGAGCCCAGCAGGGCGCCGTCGTCGACCGACCACACCGCGGGATCGCCGGACCAGCCGTCGAGGGTCCTGCCATCGAAGATCGGGACGGCGACGGCGACGTTCTGGGACGCCGCCACCGCCGCAAACAACATCGCCATCAGAGCCGAGGCAAAAGTCGTGCGCATGGGAGCGCCAGTGTCACCGAGCCTTGGCGCCACGTCCATCCACTGCACCGGCTTGCGAGCATCGTCGGCCCGACCGGCTGGCCCGTCCCGTGCTACCCTTGAGGTATGCGCTACCTCCCCCTGCTGATCGGCGCGCTGCTGTTCGCCGCCCCCGCCAAGGCCGACAAGTTCTGGCTGTCGGACCCCAAGGCCCAGGCCAACGCCGCCGAGGATTCGTCCCCCAACCTCATCGAAGGTGTACTGCTCGCCGAAGACGAGGACGGCTACCACGTCCGCGTCGAAGGCGGCGAGATCCTGCTGCCGAAGAAAACCGTGTTCAAGGTCGAGAAGGACGGCCTGACCCTCGACGCGATCGTCGCGGCCGAGAAGGACAAGCAGGCCGCGCTCGAACGCGCCAATGCCGAGCGACGCCTGGCGCAGCAGACCGCGCGCGCCGAGCGCGAGATCCGCGCCGCCGAAGCGACGGCCCGCCGCCGCGCCCGTGCGGTCGAGGCCGACGTGTCGCGCGACGGCGGCGAGCGCGTCGAGCCACAGGGCTTCGATCCGGTGCTCGGCGTCGCCACCGGCGGCAACACCGACGCGGACCTGATGCGCGACGCGCAGATCGCCTGGTCGCTGACCAAGGACCGCCGCTACCTCAAGCTGCTGCGCCAGCTGCGCCGCCTGCGCTGATCGCCCCCGGCTGCCGACGAGGCCCCCCGCCTCGCCGCGCAGCTGGCCCGACTCAGCTGGCCCGACTCAGTTCGCCTGTTCGGCGATCGCCTCGAGCTGCTCCCAGCGCGCGTAGAGCGCGGCCAGCTCGTCGGGCAGCGCCTTGCGCCGCTTCGTCAGTTCGTCGAAGCGCTCGGCGTTCTTGCCTTCGTAGAGGCCCGGATCGCCGAGCTGCTCGTCGACCGACGCGAGTTCGGCTTCGGCCGCCTCGATGCGCTGCGGCAGTTCGGCGAGTTCCTTCTGCTCGCGCGTGCTGAGCTTCTTGGGCTTGTCGGGCACGACCTCGGCCCGCCTGGCCTGCTGCTTCGCCTTCTGCTGCTGCGCCGCCGCCACCGCGGCGCGCTCGGCCGCCTCCTGCTGCAGGCGTTCGAGCAGCAGCGACAGGTCGCCCTCGTGCACGCGCGCCCGGCCCGAACCGTCGAGGTGCACGACCCGGGTGGCGACACGATCGAGGAACCAGCGGTCGTGGCTGACGACGATCGCCGCCCCCGGGAACGCCAGCAGCGCGTCCTCGAGCGCGCGCAGCGACGCCAGGTCGAGGTCGTTGGTCGGCTCGTCGAGGATCAGCACGTTGCCGCCGGCACACATCAGCTTGGCGATCAACACGCGGTTGCGTTCGCCGCCGCTGAGCGTGGCGATGCGCGCGTGCTTCATCTGGCCGGGGAACAGGAACTGCTCGAGGAACGACTCGATGCGCAGCGAACGGCCGCCGACGAACACGTAGTCGTTGCCGTTGGCGACTTCCTCGAAGACCGTCTTCGAGTCGTCCAGGTCGCTGCGCTTCTGGTCGATGTCGGCAAACACGACGGTCGGGCCGACGCCCACCTTGCCGTGGTCCGGCTCGAGCTGGCCGAGGATCATGCGCAGCAGCGTGGTCTTGCCGGCGCCGTTCTTGCCGACGATGCCGAGCCGCTGGTTCGGGCCCAGCTCGAACGAGAACGGCTCGAGCACGGTGTGTTCGCCGAACGACTTGGCGACGTCCTGCACGCGCAGCACGTAGTCGCCGAGCCGCGGCCCCTCGGGGATCATGAACTCGAGCTCGGCCGACGACGGCGGCGGCGCCGCGTCGACCAGCGCCTGGTGGCGCTGGATGCGCGCCTTGGCCTTGGTCGTGCGCGCCGGCGGACCGCGCTTGACCCACTCGGTCTCGCGGCGCAGCGTGTTGAGGCGCGCGCTCTCCTGCTTGGACTCGGCCTCGAGGCGTTCGGCGCGCTGCACCAGGTAGCTGCGGTAGCCGCCCTCGTAGTCGAACAGCTTGCTCTGGTCGAACTCGACGATCCGCGTGCACAACCGGTCGAGGAAGTAGCGGTCGTGCGTGACCAGGATCAGCGGCATGTCGGCGTCGAGCAGGTAGCTCTCGAGCCAGTCGGTGACCTCCGCGTCGAGGTGGTTGGTCGGCTCGTCGAGCAGCAGGAGCTCGGGATCCGACAGCAGCAGCCGCGCCATCGCGACGCGGCGCCGTTCGCCGCCCGACAGGTCGCCGCAGCGCGCCCCGTCGTCGCGCACGCCGAGCGACTGCAGCAGCGCCGACGCGCGGTGGTCGACGTCGTGTCCGCCGAGATCCTCGAGCCGTTCGTCGAGCCGCTGCTGCTGCACCAGCAGCCGTTCGAGCTCTTCGGGCTGCGGATCGTCAGCCATCGCCGTGTGCACGCGCTCGAGCTCGGCCAGCACCTCGGCGCGGCCCTCGATGCCGCCGAGCACGGCGGCATGCACGGTCGCATCGGCGGGCAGGTCCGGCTCCTGCGGCAGGTAGCCGAGCCGCAGGTCGCGTCGCTCGGTGCGCTCGCCGGCGTCCGGCTCGAGTTCGCCGGCCAGGATGCGCAGCAACGTCGACTTGCCGCAGCCGTTGGGTCCGAGCAGGCCGATGCGCTGCCCCTCCTCGACGACCATCGCGATGCCGTCGAGCAGGTGACGGTCGCCGACCGTCAGGTGCACGTCCTTGAGCGTCAACAGCGCCATCGACAGAAGCTCGCCGAAAGGCGTCGTCGGCGCAAGCGACAGCTCGGCGCCCCTCCCCCCTCCGACGCGCCGACTAGGTCGCGATCCGGGACTCGGTCGGCCCCGGGCGCGCGACGTCCGCCTTCGGCAACTCGTCGCCGGCGCGCAGGGCGTCGAACAGCACCAGGCCGCGGCCGGACTTCTTGACCTGGTACATCAGCGCATCGGCGCGCGCGACGATCGCTTCGACGCTCGCCGACGCCGCCAGCACCGTCAGCACGCCGATCGAGAAGTCGATGTCGAACGGCTGCCGCCACGCCGCCTTCAGCAGGCGCTTCTGCAGGCGCGTGATCACCCGGCCGGCACCGGCGTCGTCGGCGCCCGGCAGCAGGATCACGAACTCGTCGCCGCCCAGCCGCGCGACCATGTCCAGCTCGCGCAGGTCCTCCTGCAGCGCCAGCGCGATCCGGCGCAACAGTTCGTCGCCGGCGTGGTGGCCGAACGCGTCGTTGACGCCCTTGAAGCCGTCGACGTCGATGTAGGCCAGCGAGAACGGGGTTCCCTGGCGCCGGCCGCGTGCGACCTCGCGCGCCGTCGCCGACCAGAACGCGCGTCGGTTGTGCAGGTCGGTCAGCGGATCGGTGCGCGCCAGCCGGCGCTCCTGGTCGAGCTGTTCGCGCAGCGTCGCGAGCAGCTGGCCGAACAGCTGGAAGGCAACGGTCAGCACCACCAGGTTGACGACTTCGAGCGCGGGCGTCAGCTCGTCGGCGTGGGTCGCCAGGTCGATGCCGAGCCAGATGCCGGCGCTCAACAGGCCGAAGGCGCCCACGCCGACCCGGCCGATGCCCCAGGCGGCCAGCGAGATCGGCAGCAGGTAGCCGAGGCTGGCCGCGATCTCGGCACCGCTGAACCAGTCGAGCAGGCCGACGCATGCGAGCAGAACGGCGGCCACCACGGCCACCCGCACGGCACCCATCGACGCCAGACGGTCCAGGGACCGTTCCCGCCACCCACTGCGCATGGCGGGACTCTAGGCCGTCCCGCCCGGGCGCACGAGAGCACAACTAGGAGTTTCGGTCGCCACGGGCAGCTCCGCCCCGCACCGGAGGCGACTTGGCGGCAAGCTGTTGCAGCAGTTCGCGCTGCTCGTCGGTCAGCTTGTCCGGCAGCGCCAGCCGCACGACCAGGAACAGGTCGCCGCGGTCGCCATCGGTCCGGTGCAGGCCCTGGCCGCGCAGCCGCAGCCGCTGGCCCGACCGGGTGCCCGCCGGGATCCTGGCGGTGGCCGTGCCGCCGCGCACCGCGACGTCGACCCGGGTGTCGTCGAGCAGGTCCCACGGCGCGATCTCGACGGTCGCCTCGACGTCGCCGCGGCCGCGGCTGCGGTAGACGTCGTCGTCGACCATCCGCAGCGTCAGCAGCAGGTCGCCGGGGCCGGCCGCCCCGGGCTGGCCGAGCCCGCGCAGCCGCAGCACCTGCCGATCGCGCACGTCGTCGGGGATCTTCAGGTCGATGTTCTTGTGCTGGTTGCTGGCGCCCAGGCCGCCGCACGCCGGACACGCGCCGGTCGCGAGCCGGCCACCGCCACCACAGGTCTCGCACGGCACCCGCATGCGGAAACCGAACGACCGCTTGCCGCCGAGCAGCGCTTCGCCGACCGACAGCTCGATCTCGGCCTCGGCATCGGCGCCGCGCTGCGGGGCCCGGTGCGCGCGACGCTGGCCGCCGCCGCCGGCGAACATGTCGCCGAACATCTGCGCGAAGAAGTCGGAGAACCCGCCGCCGCCCATGCCGCCACCGCCGCCGAACATGTTGGCGAACTGCTCCGGGTCGATGCCGCCGGCACCCTGGAACTCCTGGCCCTGGCGCCAGTTCGCCCCGAGCGAGTCGTAGCGCTTGCGCTTCTCGGGGTCGCTCAGCACCTCGTTGGCCTCGGCGATCGCCTTGAACTTCTTCTCGACCTCCTCGCGTTCGCTCTCGGGATGGCGGTCGGGGTGCCACTCCTTGGCGAGCTTGCGGTAGGCGCGCTTGATCTCGTCGTCGCTGGCGGTGCGCGAGACGCCGAGGGTCTGGTAGTAATCCTGGAAGCTGGTCACGGGTCGCCTTCCTTCTATGGCTGCGCCCGCCGCCTCGCAACGGCGCGCCCCGCGGAACTGCCGCCACCGCGCGCCATGGCGGGTGGCGTTCGCGGGACTGCCCCGACGACCGCGGCCGTCGGGGCCCGATCGGCCTGCCCCGACCTGCTAGTACAGGCCGGTCGTGATCGCCACGCCGTTCGACGTGCGCGTCGTGTCGCTGAGCACCGACAGGTCCAGCGTCGCCGACTGGAAGTAGAGGTTCGCGCCGAGCGCGCTCACCGTCGTCAGGTCGACGCCCTCCCAGACCTGCGTGCCGCCGCCGCCGAACACGACGTCCGGACCGAGGATCAGATCCAGGCTCGCGTGCAGGCTGCAGTTGAGGTTGGCGCTCGGGAACGCGAACGCCAGCGGCAGGGTCAGCTGCTGCACGCCGACGATGCCGACGTGGAACACCGCCGTCGACGGGATGTTGCTGGTCTGCAGCTGGAACGGCGCGCCGAGCACCGGCGGCGCGATCGCGGTCAGCTCCAGGCCTTCGCGGTCGATGTCGGCGGCCAGGAAGCCGAACGGCGAGGCGGCCGACAGGTTGCGCGGCCCCGGGTCGTTGCTGACGCCTGCGCCGCTCTTGCCGACCAGCCAGTCCTCGGGACCGGTGTTGCCGAGCGCGCCGAACGAGATCACGAAGTTGCCGTTGGCCTCGTTGCCCCGGAACTGGATCGTGACCGGATCGGACGTCGACCACAGGTAGACGCCGTCGTAGGTCACCATCCACTGGGTGCCCGACTCCTCGTACCAGACCTTGCCGCTGGCGGTCACGTCCGGCTGCAGGTCGGTCCAGGCGTAGTAGCCCTCCGACGGGTTGGAGAGCATCGTCGTGACGTCCGGCACGAAGCCGTTGCTGTTGCCCGGACCGCGCGCGACCCAGCCGTTGGAGCCGACGTGCAGGCCGAGCGTGCCGGCCGCCACCGAGTCGTCGTCGCCGAGGTTGAGCTGGGTCGCCGCGCCGAGCGAACCGATCGCCAGGATCGTCGCCGGGCGGGTGTTGACGGTGTGCCCGCCGGTGGTCGCGGTGCCGAAGATCTCGAGGCCGGACAGGTCCATGCCCGCCTGCGTCAGGTACTCGTAGAACGACGTGAACGTCTCGACGCAGCCGGCGCCGTAGGTCTCGGCGACCGCGGTGTCGTCGCAGTTGCCACCGAGCGCGTAGAAGATGTTGGTGTTGACCACGCGCGGCTCGAAGCCCGGCAGCGTGAACGGCACGTTCGACGCGCGCCCGGCCGTCAGCTGCAGGTCGGCGTTGCTGTAGACCTCCGGGTTGCTGACGCCGTTGGTGTAGCTGTGCGCGAAGCCGTTGGCGACCACCGCGACACCGAGGCAGCAGCCTTCGCCGAGCTGCAGCGGCGTGCCGAGCGCGAAGTTGGTCGGCACGTCGATGCCCGACGCGGTGCCGGCACCGGACGTGCGCAGCACCCAGACGCCGTCGATGTCGTAGCTGCACGAACCGTTGTTGGGCTGCACGTAGACGTCGATCGACACCGGCGTGCCGGCCGCCACGTCACAGTTGAGATCGAGGTCGCTGATGGTGACGCCGCCCGAACCCGTCAGGGCTTCGAACGAGAAGTAGACCGCGCCGCCGATCGAGCCGCCGTTGTTGCTGGCGAACGTCGTCGACAGCTGCGGGCCGCCGCCGGGGCCGCACACGCAGACGCCCTGCGGGTTGGCCAGCGCCGCCTGCAGGCCGGCGTTGTTGGAGCCGGTGCCGTTGTTGGCGCCGCCGCTGAGGCTGCAGCCGGCGTGCGTGTGGATGCCGATCGCGTTGTTGGTGCCGTCGAGGATCACCGGCGAACCCGAGTTGCCGCCGGTGGTGTCGGTGACGTAGCTGATCGCCGTGCCCGAGAACGCGTTGTACGGACCCGAGTGGGTCTTCTGTGCCTGGTTCCAGGTCGGCGAGATCGGCGAGCTGGTGGTGCCGTAGCCGGTGATGCGGATGTTCTGGCTGCCGACCGACGGCGGGCCGATCAGGTCGAACGCGACGTTGCCCTGCGCGGCGTAGGCCGACAGGCCGGTCGTCGAGTTGTCGAAGCAGCCGAAGTAGGCCCAGTCGTCGCCGATGCCCTGGCCACCGTTGTCCTGCATCGAGGCCGGGTCGACCGCGTACTGGTCGGACGGCGGCGGGTGGTTGACGGTGCCGTTGTTGTTCGACAGCGGCACGTGGAACTCGACGACCTGCGCGCTGCTGCCGCCGACGCAGTGGCCGGCGCTCAACAGGCAGTGGTTGCAGTCCTGGATCAGCCACGCCGTGCAGCCGATCGGCTCGAGTCGGCCGACGCGGTCGTCGCTGCTCGGCGTGCGGTCGTCGTTGGGCCCGCAGATCGAGTCCTGCAAGCGGAAGGCCGGGCCCGCGATCGCGCTCTTCAGCAGGAAGCGGTTGTTGCCGGTGCCGGGCTGGGCCAGCAGTTCGACCAGCACCGAACCGCCGTTGAAGTAGGCCGACGTCTCCTGCCACTCGCCGACGTGGCGCAGGTGCTGCGTCTGCACCGCACCGTCGCGCACCGACGTCAGCCGCAGGAACGAGCCGTCCTTGCCCGGGTCGGGGCTGCCGGACAGCACCACGGCCTCGTACTCGAGGCGCAGCCAGGAGGCGTCCTGCACGGTCACGACCGTCGACCAGACGACCTGCGGCACGCCGACCGCAGCCGGCGCGGTGACGTTGTTCTGCACGTAGCCCGAGTCGATGTCGAAGTAGTGCGTGGTGCTCTCGGGGTCGACCCCTTGAGCGGCGAGCGCACTGGTCAGGACCAGCGCGACGGCGGCTTGCTTTGTCTGCATGATTTCGAGAGAGAGGCGAGACGAACGGGCCGGCGGCCCGCCTCGACCAGCATAGGCAGGATGCCCGATCCTTGGGCAAACTTGCTGCCGCAAGCTGCTGTTCCGCCACGGCGCGCGCCCGCCGACCTGCAGCTACGCCTTGCGGTAGATGCCCAGCAGGCAGTGTTCGGGGTAGGGCAGCCCCAGCGCGCGGCAGGCGCGCATGCCGAGCATCTCGCACTTCGACAGCGCCTCGAACCTGGCAAACGTGCGGCAGTCGTCGAGCCGCAGGAACGCCGCCTCCTTCATGCCGGCCGCGGCGAACTGGCGCTGCAGGTCGCCGCGGGTGTTCATCCGGAAGCGCGTCGGGAAGGTGTCCTTCGGCTGCGTGCCCCACAGCCACGACTTGACCACGTGCCGCAGCCCCATCGGCGCCAGCCGCGTCAGCACCGGGATCGGCGAGCCCGAGAACACCGTGAACACCACCGCCAGCCCGCCCGGCCGCAGCGCCCTGCCGATCGCGCGCGTGCACGCCATCGGGTCGTCGATGTGCTCGGCGACCATGCGCATCGTCACCAGGTCGAAGGCACCGCCGCCGTCGTAGTCGTCGATGCCACCGGCGACCTTCTCGTGCACCCACGGGTTCTCCTGCAGCGTCGGGTCCGGGTCGACGCCGGTCAGCCGCGCGCAGCGCTTCGACAAAGCCTCGGCCAGGCCGAGGTTGTTGGGGAACAGCTCCCGGCCACAGCCGATGTCGAGCCACGACACGCCGGGCACGACCAGGCCGGCGACCAGTGCCTCGTAGACGTCGTCGGGCGTGTAGTAGCCGCAGCGCAGCCGCAGCCGCGGCCCCCATCCGAGCCGGTCCCGCGGGCCGTAGCGGCGATGGAACATCTGCCGCAGCGACGCTTCGTCGGGCAGCCGCAGCAGCAAGGGCGGCGGCGGCGTTGCTTCGATCTCGCTCACGCCGGGAAGATCTCGTCCAGTTCGGCGACGCACTCGTCGGACAACGTCACGTCGAGTGCGCCGAGGTTGTGCTCGAGTTGCCGTTGGTCCTTGGCGCCGACGAGCACCGACGAGACGCCGGCGTTGCGCAGGCAGAACGCCAGCGCCACCTGGGTCGCGTCGTGGCCGTGGCGCTGCGCCAGGTCGACCAGCTGCTGGGCCTTCTGCAGGTGCTGCTCGGTCAGGTAGCGGCTGACGAACTTCTTGCCCGAGTCCTCGGTCGCGCGCGAGCCCTGCGGCGGGGCTTCACCCGGCTTGTACTTGCCGGTCAGCACCCCCTGCGCCAGCGGCGAGTAGACCAGCTGGCCGAGGCCTTCGCGCAGGCTGGTCGGCACCACCGCGGCCTCGATGTCGCGGCGGTAGAGGTTGTAGAGCGGCTGGTTGGTGACCGGCACGTGCCAGCCCTCCTTGCGGCACAGCGCGACGACCTCGGCGATCCGTTCGGCCGGCCACATGCTGAGCCCCCAGTAGAGCGCGTGGCCCTGGGTGATCAGGTCGTGCATCGCCAGCGCGGTCTCGCGCAGCGGCACCTCGGGGTCGAACCGGTGGCATTGGTAGAGGTCGACGTAGTCGGTCTCCAGACGCTGCAGCGACTTCTTGATCGACTCGTGGATGTGCTTGCGCGACAGGCCGCGGTCGTTGACGTCGTCGCTCATTGCGAAGAAGCACTTGGTCGCGATCACCAGCCGGTGCCGCGGCAGCTCGCGGATCGCGACGCCGAGCGCGCGTTCGCCCTCGCCGGTGTTGTAGACGTCGGCGGTGTCGAACAGGTTGACGCCGCGGTCGAAGGCCCGCGCCACGAGGTTCTGCGAGCCCGCGTCGTCGATCTCGTTGCCGATCGTCAGCCAGGAGCCGAGCCCGATCGCGCTGACCTTGACGCCAGAACCTCCGAGGTAGCGATATTGCACGGCAGCGTTGTAGCAGCCGCGAACGGCGGTCGCCACAACGGCCCCATCGGGCTTCCACGGCGGCCTCGTTTGGGGGATGCTGCGCCGGTGAGCAAGAAGCGGATCGCCCTGATCTCGACCGGAGGAACGTTCGAGAAGACCTACGACGAGCTGCACGGCGTGCTCGACAACCACGAGAGCGTGCTCGACGTGGTGCTCGCCGGCCTGGAGCTGCGCGGCGTCGACATCGTGCGCGTGCCGCTGCTCAACAAGGACAGCCTGAAGATGACCGTGCGCGACCACGAGCTGATCGCGCGCACCGCGGCGTCGCTGTCCGAGGCCCACCACGGCGTCGTCATCGTGCACGGCACCGACCGCCTGCAGGTCACCGGCGAACGCATGGTGCAGCTGACGCCAGAGCCGATCGTGCCGATCGTGTTCACCGGCGCGATCCGGCCGTACATGCTGCGCAACACCGACGCGCTGCAGAACCTGACCGAGGCGCTGATCGGGGTGCAGATCCTCGCCCCCGGCATCTACTGCGTCATGCACAACAAGGCGCTGCAGTTCCCGGGCGTGGTCAAGGACAAGGAGCGCGGCACGTTCGTGCGGAAGGATGGCTGAGCACCCCACGGGCTCGGAGGCCGGCAGCCCCGATGCGCAGCCGACCGCAGCGCCGACGCCGGGCGCCCCGATGCAGAAGGCACCCATGCAGAAGGCACCCGTGCAGTGGGCCGCCGTGCTGCCGATCGCGCTGGTCACGGCCCTCGGCCTGCTGCCGTTCGTGCTCTACCTGCTGCACCGCGCCGACCCGGTGCTGGCCGTCGAAGCCACCAACGCGCTGTCGTCGTGGACCGTGCGCGCGCTGCTCGCCGGCGGCGCCTGCGCCCTGCTGGCGCTGCTGCTCTATCCGCCGGCGCCGGCGTGGATCCGGCGGTTCGTCGATCGGCAGCGCCGCTCGTGGGCCGTCGACCGCGCCCCGCTGCTGCGGGCGCGCAAGGAGCTCGAACACTGCGAGACCGCGCAGAAGCACTTCGAGGTCGCCAGGCTGGCGTGGATCCGCACCGAATTGCCGCTGGTCGGCCCACACGCGCACCGCGCCGTCGAACTCGACCCGTCGATGCCGCAGGCCCAGCACCTGCTCGGCCAGTTCCTGCTCGAAGCCGGTCGGCCGCAGCAGGCGGCCGCCGCGTTTGCCGAAGCCGAACGGCTCGACCCGGGCCACTCGTTCGGCGAAGCGCTGCTGCTCGAAGCCCGCGCGCGCTACGTCGCCGGGGACCGCGAGCAGGCGCTGGCCCGTTTCGAACAGCACCAGGCGCAGCACGGCGGCGGCCACCGCAGCAACTACTGGCGCGCCGAAGCGCTGCTCGCAGCCGGCCGGCGCGAGGACGCAGCCCGTGCGTTCGCCGAAGCCGCGAAGGATCCCGGCCAGCGCCTGCCGACCGAAGAGAACTGGTTCCGCGCGCTGGCGCGCGTGCGCTGCTGGCGGCTGGGAGTGCGCGCGTGAAGGACACCATCCAGAAGGTCGACGAGATCCCGGTCACGCTGGTCGTGCTGCTCGCGTACGTGACGATGGCGTTCCTCACCGGGATCGTCGACTACGACATCGAGAAGCTCGACCAGTACGGCATGTTGCGGCCGTTCCAGGTCGCCGCCGGTGAATGGTGGCGGCTGTTTTCGGCGGCGTTCCTGCACCTGGGGCTGCTGCACCTGCTGATGAACGGCATGAGCATGATCTCGCTCGGCCCCGAGCTCGAACGTTCGCTCGGTAGCGTGCGGTTCGCGCTGCTCTACCTGGTATCGGCGCTCGGCGGCCACGTCGCGGTCTGCTTCGTCTACGGCCCGTTCGGCGCCGTCGCCGGCGGCTCCGGCGCGCTGTTCGGCATGCTCGGCGGCGCCGTCGCGATGCAGATGCACACCGGCCGGCACGTGATGTCGTTCCTCGAGTTCGAGGGGCCGCGCAGGCTGCTGTTCACGATTGTGATCTACTTGGTCGCCGGCGCGTTCCTACCGTTCATCAGCAACACGGGGCACGCCGGCGGGCTCGTCGCCGGCTTCCTGGTCACCTACCTGTTCCTGGTGCCGCCGCGGGCGGGCGCGCGACGCCTGCTGGCGTGGCGCGTCGCCGCAGCACTGCTGCTCGCCGGGTGCACGTTCTACGCGCTGCGTCCGGTGACGCGCTACGAGTGGCTGTGGAACACCTCCCTCACCGAACCCGACGCGAACCGCGCCGAACGCATGCGCCGCGCCGCGCTCGTCTCCTACTTCGGCCGCAGCAACATCAGCGCGGCCGACCGCTGGACCTGGGATGTCGAGGTGCTCCGCATCGAACACGAAGGCGACGGCCCGCGACCTCTCGACGGCCGCTAACGCGCCGCGTGCGCCCGCAGCCGCCGCACGCACGCGTCCTTGCCGAGCAGCCACACGCAGTCGAAGAACCCCGGCCCCTTGCTGGTGCCGGTCAGCGCCGCGCGCACCGGGTGCACGAACTGGCCGAACTTGATGCCGAGCTCCTGGATCAGCGCGCGCGTCCGTTCGCCGAGCTGGTTGGGCGTCAGCACCGTCGCCTGCGGCTCGTCCCCCTCTTCGGGGGTCGGCAGCGCCACCGCCTCGTCCGCCCCGCCGCGGTCGCCGCCGAAGCTCGCCGGCAGATCGAGGCCTTCGAGCAGGTCGGCGTAAGCGGCCAACCACTTGGGCGCGTCCTCGTGCTTGCCGAGGTTCTTCTGCGCGGCCTCGTCCGGCGTCGGGTCGTCGAACAGCCAGCGCAGCTTTTCCGGCAGCTCCGACAGCAGCTGGATGCGTTCTTGGAACAGCGCCACGGCGTTGCGCACGAAGCCGAGGTTGCCGTCCCAGTCGGCGCCCCCGAGCAGCGGCTCGACGAAGCCCCGCCCCTTCTGCACGAACGTGTCGAGGCTCCACTGCCGGATGTACTCGCCGCACATCCAGTGCAGCTTGTCGACGTCGAACTTCGCCCCGGCCTTGCCGACGCTGCCGATCGCGAACGCCTTGACCATCTCGTCGCGCGTGAACACGTCGCGGTCGGCCGAGAAGCCCCAACCCAGCAGCGCGATGTAGTTGAACACCGCCTCCGGCGGGTAGCCGAGGTCGCGGTACTCGAGCGTGCTCTTGACGCCCGGATCGCGCTTGCTGAGCTTGCCGCCCTTCTGGTTGAGGATCAGCGGGATGTGCGCATACTGCGGGCACTCGTGACCGAGCGCCTCGAACAGCAGCCGCTGCTTGACGCCGTTGAGGAAGTGCTCCTCGCCGCGCACGACGTGCGTGATCTTCATGTCGACGTCGTCGACGACGCAGGCGAAGTTGTAGAGCGGCACCCCGCCGGGCCGCACCATCACCCAGTCGTCGAGCTGCCGGGTGTTGACCTCGACGTCGCCGCGGATCAGGTCGTGCACCCTGACGACCTCGTCGTCGGGCATGCGGAAGCGCAGGTTGGGCTGGATGCCCTCGGCCTCGCGCGCGGCGCGCTCGTCGTCGGTCATCTCGCGGCAGTGGCCGTCGTAGCCGAGGAACGGGCTCTTTTGGGCCTTCTGCTGCTCGCGCACCTTCTCGATGCGCTCGGGACTGCAGTAGCACCGGTAGGCATGGCCGCTCTCGAGCAGCTGCGCCGCCGTCGCCGCGTAGCGGTCGAGCCGCTGCATCTGGAAGTACGGCCCGAACTCGCCGCCGCCGCAGGTGCGATCGCCGGCGTCGAACTCCGGCCCCTCGTCCCAGTCGATGCCGAGCCACGCGAGGCCTTCGAGGATGATCTGCAGCGACTCGTCGGTGCTGCGCGCGCGGTCGGTGTCCTCGATGCGCAGCACGAACGTGCCGCCGAGGCTGCGGGACAGGGCCCAGTTGTACATCGCCGTGCGCGCGCCGCCGAGGTGCAAAGGGCCGGTCGGCGACGGCGCGAAACGCAATCGAGGGGTCGGATGGATCATCGTTCGGCGCAGCAGGATGGCGGATCGGCGCTTCGGATGGAACGGCTTTGCACCGCCGCACCCCGGTCGCGATCGCAGCGCCGGCTACGGGCGCATGCCCAGCAGGTCGAGCTGCCAGCTCCCGCCGGCCTGGCGCAGCACCGACAGCGACGCGAGCTCGACGCCGAAGGCGGTCTGCGGGGCGTGCTCGACCCCCAGCAGGGTGCGGATCGCGTGCTTGACGGTGCCGCGGTGCGCGACCAGCAGCATGTCGCCGCGCCAGTCGGTGGCGACCAGTTCGGTCACCGCTGCCGCGACCCGTTCCGCGAACGCGCGCCGCGGCTCGCCGCCTGGAAACGCATCGACCCGGCCAGCCTCGTGCTCGCCCCAGAACGACGGGAACGCCGCGTCGATCTCCTCGCGCGTCATGCCCTCGGCATCGCCGAAGTGGATCTCGCGCAGCCGTTGGTCGACGCGCAGCAGATCGGCGTCGAGCGACAGGCCGTCGCGGAGCAGCTCCGCGGACTCGGCGGCGCGCGACAGCGGCGAGTGCACGACCTCAGCAAAACGCACTCCCGTCAACAGCGGGAGCAGGCCGCGGATCTGCTCGCGGCCGACGTCCGACAGCGGCACGTCGTTGCTACCGTGGTAGCGGATCGACGACTGGCCTTCGGTCTCTCCGTGGCGCACGAGCCACAGCCGCCGTTCGGACGTCATCGTTGGAACACGCCGACGGATCGGACCTGCGCGCAGGTCCTCCGGAGGCGTTCCGTCAGGTGGTTGCCGGAAAGGTCCAAGCTGGCGAGCGGACGGTCGCCTACTTGACCAGCTGCAGCACGATCACCGCGCCGATGCCGATCACGACGAGGCCGATGCCGACCAGCACCGCGCGGTTCCAGCCAGCGTGCTCCTGCACGACCCGCTGCAGGCGGTTGGACTGGTCTTCGTGCGTGCGCCGCAGCGACGTCAGACTCTCCTCGTTGGCGCGCTTCAGCTCGTCGACGGCGCCCTCCTGAGAACGGCTGATGTCCTTGGCCAGGCCCTCGAGCTCCTCGGTGCGGCGCTCGGCGAGCTGCTTGGCGGCCGACGCCTGCTGGTTGCTGTTGTCGACCATCTTGTCCATCGACGTGTGGATGCGATCCATCGTCGACTGGAACTCACGAACCGTGGCAGCGGTGCGCTCGTCGGTCTTGGCGGCGCGGTCGAGCGCCTTCTCGACGTTCTCGAGCAGCGACGGCAGCTTCGTCATCGTCGCCGACAGCTGCACGCCCAGCGCGTTCTGCTTGTCCATCTGCGTGGACAGCGCCTTGAGCGCCTCGAGCTGCTGCTGGCCGAGCGCCGGCATCGAGCTGGTCGCATCGACGATCTGCTGCAGCTTCTCGTCGTTGGCGGCCTGCGCGCCCTTCATCAGCTGCGCGAGTTCCTGGAAGTGGTGACCCACCGCCATCATCGCCTCTTCGCGGTCCGACATCTTGCGCGTCGAACGCGCCTCGGTCGGCTGGAAGGTCGACGACACCGCGTGCGAGTTGCCGTTGGTGCGCTCGGCCTCGACGCGCGACGCGGCCGGGTGCGGCTGGGCGGCGGGCTTGGCTGCGGGCTTGCCTGCTGGCTTGGCGGCCGCGTGCGGCTTCGTGCTGCCGCTCGACGTGCTGCCGCCGGAAGAGCTGCCGCCGGGCGAGCTGCTACCCGTCGTGCTGCGGTTGGTGGAAGCGGCGCGCTTCTCGGCGGCCGGCTTTTCGACACGGACACCGGAGCCACTGCCCCAGCGTTCCTTCAGACGTTGGAAGAACGATCCCTTGTTGACCATCGTGCGCCTCAACGCCGCGTGACCAAACGCAGCGTCCAGTAGTGCGAGGACCGGGACCCGTGGCACCGGAGACCATCCGGGTGCGAAATCCGCGGATCGATGACCATGCCGGCCCTCGTCGACCCGCACGAAGCTACCGTAGATCCGGCGCAGCGGGAAGCCGCAGTTTCACCAAGCTTCCGACAGGACCGGCAGAATCCACCGAGGATTCAGGCTTGAACTCGCGCGTCCGGTCGCTAGCTTCTTCGCCCTCCTTCCGACTCCAGACGCCACGCGCGTCCGGCCGAAGAAGGAACGCAGTGCCGATGGGGAGTTAGCTCAGTTGGTAGAGCGCCACAATGGCATTGTGGAGGTCAGGGGTTCGACTCCCCTACTCTCCACCATTCAAGCACTGCGTCGGGAAAATCCTCAGGAGCGGCCATCAGGCCCCTGAAGGCACCGGGAAGCAGGAGTGGCGGCGATTCTGTCTCCTGCCTCCAAGCACGCACGACAACCAGCAGGCGCCTGAGAACTCCTCAAGTAGCCCTGAGCGATGTAGCAAATCGCGTAGCAAGGTCACGGCAGATCGTGACGGGGCCCATGCGGCTCCACGCTGACCGAGATTCGACCTGTGGCAGTGCTGGCCTGTTGCCCACCGTGACCCACCCGAAGCCAGCACGCAAAACGGGCGCCAGAATGCAGGCTCTGCCGCTAGCAGCACTGCCCAGAGCTGCCGCCCCTCTTGCCGTGGCATGCGCCTTTCCTGCTTGGCGCTGACCCGTGCTTACCGGGAGCTAGCCGCGTTCCCGCTGGCATCAGCGCCATCCTCAGGCCCCGAGGGCCCCCGCGAAGCCGGGCCGTCCGACCGCTGAGCTGGCAGCCCGGGAAGCTCGAAAGATCCCGCGGGGCTGTCGCCGACCACCGCTACCAGGTGGCGCCACTCGATGCTCTCGCAGCTGTCGCAGTCGCTGGAAGGGCATGGGGCAGGCGTTTGCTGTCATGCAGTGCCGGTCGGGAGGATGGTCTTCCGCGCCAAGCGGGCGGGCCAGCCCTCCACGGCCCACCAGTCCGGAGGACCTGCGCATCCGTGCTGCTGAATAGCGGGCTGCCCCCTCCGTTACTGGCCGCCACCAGGAAGAGTCACTCGATCTCGATGATGGAGTCCGCCTACGCGGGGCTGATTCGGCCGAGCCTGCTGAGTCGGGGGGACAGCCTGGAGGCCGTCATGGGAATCTGAGGGTGAAGGCCGAGCGGATCGCTTGGAGGGCCACCATGGAAAAGCCAGAGTGCTTCACGCCCACGGCGGTCCACGTGGCACTCCGCCGGTGGTTTCAACGGGGGCCACCCGCGCTTCCTGAGCGGCCGAACCAGGGACCACGGGGCACCTCAATGCCCCTGGTGGATCGCAACGGTGCCCAGTGTGGCTCAAATGGCGTCGAGATTCGACCTGTGGCTGTGCTGGCCTGTTACCCGCCACGACCACGACACCAAAACTCGCCCGCGCGGACCGAGATACAGTCTCTGCCGCTTGCCGCACCGACAAGGGCTGTCACCGCTCTTGCTGAGGTTTGGGCCTGCCCTGTTGGCACTACCTCCCTACGCACAAGGAGCTTCCGCCGCTCCAAACACCTAACCCTCGCCAACGTGCCAGCACTGGCGCGACCCTCCGGAGCCTGAAGGCCCCAAGCGGCCTCGCTTGAGGCTGGGCATCACGCGAGAATCGCCCGACCGTTGCCTCAGAGGACAGCTAGTCAGCATCACCGCGCAACCGGCTCCGCAGTCCATAGGCGACCTCTGCGGCTTGATGAGTGGGAACCTCTAGTAGGCAGACATCAGCCCCAACGTTGATGCGATGAGGGACCCCTGCCAGCGATGGCCCAACCAATGCACGGAACGCCCCCAGATGACGCCTCTCACAGCCGGCCACGACTGCTCCAGCCTCGAAGGACCAGGGCATCCACTCGGCAGGCTTTCCGCAGCGCCCGATCGCGCCCTCGATACGCGGCTCCAGACTAGCTACGCACCCACCAACACGCACCGCAACTAGGTCGACGCCCAACGTAGGACGGGCAACTGTGAGCACGGACAGGCCGCACTCACTCAAGACACCAACAAGCCTACTTACAGTCAGGTCTCCCGGGGCCTCGGAAATAACATCCACAGGCCACCATGAGTCGGCCGCGCTCAGCGGAACCTGATTCGCATCACCGGCTAACGCAAGGGCGATGCGAACCGCACTCCAGCGATATGCAAACAACGACACCGGATCACTTCCAAATGCACCCCATAATGGAGGCTCAAACTCGGAGTCAATGGAGTCGTTGAGCAACTTGCAGCGGCTTCGAACGACAGAGAACTCCGACGACGTCCCCCGCCACAGCACATACTCTCGCCACCTGGACCGCATGGCAGCATGTAGCCCCATAGCCCAGTCTTCACTCAACAGGGGATGCAGCGCCCTTAGAATGTGCATTTCGCCACTCTCTAAGCGATCCCCCTTGGGCACTTCGACTACCAACACCTGCACGTCAACAGCACCGAGCCCCCCGACACCCACGCATTCCACGCGAAAACCCAAGCGTCGCAGCCCGTTATGACTTTCCACGAGACGCCGCATCTGGTCGTCTCTCCAGGCCGTAACTAGTGGCAACCAGTCCATCGTAGCCCCCTCTCTAAGAGCCCCCTATCCAGCCGCACCCAAGATGGCTGGTGGGAAAACAGGCATCGGAAGGCCCGGCGGCCACATGGGATACCGGGTGATTAAGAACCAAATTACCAAGCCTACCACGATTCCGATTCCGATTGCCCACTTTAACCAGGTGGGCACAGCTGGCTCTGAAGGCTCCCACGGCTGACCGCCGCCTCCACCGCCTCCACCAGGGACAGACTCGGGAGCGGGGTCGGGTGCCGGATCGGGCTCAGGCTCTGGCCACGGGGCCGGCCCGGGACCCGGCTCGGGATGCGGAAGCTCTGGCGGCTCCTCGGGGAGTTCTGCACGCTCCCCTCGCGGCGGCCACGGCACACCCATGGGAATACAGCGACAAAACCACTTCTTCAGATCGAACAGTTTGACGATCTCACAACGCCCTCGAGGGTGGCACGTCTGATTCACACAATATACATCTCTGAAGTTAATACGCTCGCCAACACACTGAAACTCGGTGTGGTTATCGTGCTTCCATCCCTTCGGCGGGGTCCATATCTCAGAATCCCCCGGGCCGCGCATTGGCCCCGGCCCGATTGGTAGCAACACCTTGCCAGCCAACACCTGCGCTAGCCCCGGGCGAAGCAACCGAATCACGGAGGGGCTAACCTCCCCAGCACGCCCCACGTAGCGACCCAGGTCGGTCCGCTGCCCGCCACCACCAGACATTTGAGCGATAGACCTCAGACTGACACGGTTTGGAATTACAATACGGCGGCCCGATGCCACCTGTTCTCGCGCAACCCGCACTGCCCTATCAATAATGCTCGGGAGGGCCACATCATGCAGCCCCATAGAGTCGAGCACTTTTGCAGCTGCCCCGACGATATCCACCCTTGCCTTCGCTCGACGACCAGATTCGCGTGGCTCGGCAGCCCCACCGAATGGACGCCTGCATGCACAATCACTCGAACCATCGCAACCACAGGCATCAATGCCGACACAAGATTCACCAAGATGCGACTGCCTGCGCCCCACATTCCACACACTCTTCCCGAACTGCGGATACTCACGCCCCACAGCCCCAATGTCACTCAGCCCCATGGGCCCAGGCTCCATCGTTGCAGAGCCACCACAACCGCCTTCACCGTGATCGCAATCCATGACTATCGCTCCAGTCTAGTCGATTTCAGGAAACTGAGGGGCACCGGGCCCGAATCGCCCCCGACGCCCCAGGTGAGACACAACTAGACCTAGCGGTCGGTCCGCCAGGACGGCTGGAGTGCCCGGAACATCACGAAATTGGTGGTCCCTTTGGTCCCGCCAGTGCTGAACTTGTAGCGCACCAACTCCTGCATGGTGTTCGTGCTATCGTCGTTGACGGCGACCTTTACCCCCGACTGCCCCGAGGTGAACGTGACCGCTGTTGCGAGCAGAGTGCTTGGAGTCACGCTCTCCTTGGTGCGCGTCTCGACCTGCCACGTCAGGCTGGCCGAGCTGTTCTCCAGCACCTCGACACCGAATGTCGCGAAGTCACCACGCACCGGCATCCACGGTGTGTAGACTGCGGTAACGCCGGTATAGAGAATCTGTCCTTGAAGCTGATTTGTCATGGGATCCTCTAGTTGGGCGACCACAAGGGCTGAGACAGCTGGAAGTGCATGACTGCAGATCCGGTGCTGTTGACGACGCGATACCGAACAAGGTCTTGGGCATTAACGACCTTGAACTGGAACAGCCCTGGCGTCGTAGAATCTACAACCTGGCTGCCGATAGACGATGCACCCGAGTCGTCTTCATCGCTCGACTTGGTGTCCAAGTGGACGGTGTATTGGTTGGCCGCCGACACGTAGAACACCTCAATCGCCGCAACACCATCGTTGCCCCCTGCCGGCATCCAGAAACCCTCGTATTTCACGGCCCCGTCTGAGGCCACGGTCTCTCCGAGAAGAAGTGGGTCCACTTGATCCTCCTAGTTTGGCTGCCAAATTGGCGCGTTTGAACGAAAGTGGATCCACGCCGCAGTGGACTCACCATCTCCTGATGCCGTGAACTTGAAGCGGACAAGCTCCTTGGCGGCCGAGGGGTTGATTGTGCCCAACTCTGGCCACGCAGTCCCATTGATTGTCACACTTCCCGTCAAACCCGTGGCGGAACTGTCCGCATCCTCGGCGTTTTTAGTCTCAGCCTCACAAACAAGGCTGTAAGGCGACATCGCCTCGATGACTTCAAAGACCCCCGTAAATGCATCCCCTTGCCGGGGAAACCACGGGGAATAGTAGGTCGCACCAGGCCCCGGGGCGAATACTGTTTGCCCGATCAGCATCGAACTCTCCTCTAACCGATCCTAGCGAGTGCGCACACCTCAGCGTGCGGTCGGCAGCCTCGGCGCCACCGACAAGAGCATCCTAGAGCCTCGGCGCCACCGACAAGAGCATCCTAGCCGGCACCGGAACTGCTTTTACACGGCAATAGTCCCCAGTCCGACCACCGGCCCTACCGACCGGACAGATCTGTCTGGTTGATCACACAATCTAGCACTGATTGAGCCGTCGCACACAAGCGGCGACGCGACTCAGACACGAACCAGACATCCTTGACACAACAGGACTCACGCGGCCCGCCCCCATCGCGCACCAGGGCTGCCGATACAGCAGAACGCATGTCGGAGATGGACCGGCGCTACGCGCCATCATCCACCACAGCGCGCAGCCCAGACAGCATCTCCCGGCGAGCCCTCTCGCTGAGTCGGCCAAGCGCCAGCAGCTGCCTCACCGCCCCCAGGACCTCCAAGTGGTCGCTAGGCCCACGGACGCCCGGCACACCTCGGCGCTCGCGATCAAGCTCCTGCGCCACGTCGATGACGTGCGCCGCCACCTCCTCGGCCGCCTCACGAACCTGCTGACCCAAGCGCACTATCGAGCCCACCACGCCAGCCTGGGCGGCCAGCTCGCTCTCAACTGCAACGTGGGCGGGCACGGGCGGACGCTGTGAATCGCCGCCGCTGCTCGCTCGGGGCGCGGGCTGGTGGCCAGAATCGACGCTGCCACGCCCCAAGGCACCACGACCATCATCCATGGAGGAAGGACAGGAATCGGCAAAGACAGCGACCCTCATGCCGCACCTCCCGCAGCCGGGCGACAGCTGATGCTGAAGACCGAAGCGCCGCTGGCATCTCGCAGGTCGCAGCATGCAGCAACACCGAAGCGACCGGCGATGCTGTGGGCAACCACTCTGCAGTGGCTCTTCGCTTGACCGAGAGCCCCCTCGAAGGGGCCACGGACTGCTGGCTCCAAACGCCCCGAGCCACCTAGGCGGCTGCACAGAACGTGAAAGATGGACGGCTCTTGGGCCGCCAGATCGCTCGGCGCGGATTTGATCCGCAGAGCGCTGGACGTAGTGTCGGCAGTCATGACTGTCTCCTGGCTATACAGGGGGTGGTCTAGGGCTCTGGCCGGGCTGCAACCCGGCTGGAGCCTGCTTCATCCCGTTGGATGATGGCTCGACCCTTAGCAGGCGTGAGGGGTCGTTGTCAAGGGCTGGTCGGCGCCCCCAACCCCACCGACGCCACCACTCGCTGGTGCAGCGGCTGCACCCAACGAGGACGTGTCTGCTCCAGCGATGGCGTCAGATGCCCTTGACCAGATGTGAGGTGGCTGCGTCCGCGATCTCCTTCGCGGTCATCGGCACCATAGCGTGGTCCAGTCCGGCCACCCAGTCCTCGATGTCCTTGCGGCGCCACAGCTGCTTCGAGAGCCGGGTGAAGCGGACGGGGGCCGGCGCCTCTCCGTAGGTCACCAGCCGCTGCCAGGACTGGATGCCCATTCCACTCAGGTGGGCAGCTGTCTTCGCATCGACCAGGAGCGGAGACTCTCGCTGGGAGCTGCGCGCACCCCTTGCTGGCGTCCTTGCCGGATCCTGACCGCCCATGTCGCCCCTGGATGCTCGCGCGACGCCTACGCTTGGCAACCTCTCCCGAATGGCGCCCGCTCCCCCTGCGATCTCAACTGCGTCGCCCAAGATCCGGACGAGCAAACGCAGCCTCCTCGCCAGGACTGCGGTCTCGGCGGGCGGGCCCTGGGCGGCATGCCGTTCGTTGCTCATCGGGGCGGAGCCTACAAGCTGAGACGAGGAACACGCCGCCGGAACGAGAACTTCCATACTTCAACTGGCCGGCGGCTCATGCTATTGCGAAGGAATGAGGAAGAAGACCGCTGCCGACACCGCGGCCAAGCCAGCTACGAGCGTGCTGCGTCCCCTGGTCGCCTTGGGGCTACTCGGGGCCCTGGGAGCCTGCCATGGACCACTGCGCCAAACCGACGCCGATGGCTGGCACACCTGGGGTGGACCACCACCACCACCGCTCCACCGGCCAAACCTCGGTGAACAGGTCCTGCTCTACCTGCCGAACAGGCTCGTGGACTTGGCGGAGATCGTCTCGGTCTCGTTCGGGGTGGGAGTCAGCCCCGGGGTAGATCTGCGGGTAACCCAATGGGGCCAATTCGCCCTCCAGGCAGGAGCAGGAGCAGGGTTCCAGTGGGACGACAGAGCGACCGACCCCAGGATAGCCACCGCCTATGCAACGGCGGCTGTGGGACCATGGAGAGCCGGAGCCGGCACAGGCCGGGTGGCGAGCGTGGGCGCATGGGAGGTCGCCGTAGGGCTTGGAGGCCAGAAGTTCGGGGTTGACCTTGCAGAGGCGGCGGACTTTCTGCTGGGGTGGTTCTTCATCGATATCCAAGGGGATGACTATGGTTGGGTCCGATAGCCAGCCCGAAGGCGCCCCAGACACTGCGAGCAAGGACCGCGACGACACAGCCAGAGCGCCTAACCGGGACTCATCAGAATTCCTGACCAAGGGAGATCCTGAGCACTACGAAATAGCGGCGAGAGGCACAGCTGCCCTCAAGGCATGGGCAGCTCGCAACCCTGGATTCCCCCTCTCTCTCCGCTTGACAGGTGCGATGATGCCTTTGGCCCAACTGCGCGGAGCACCCCTCACGTTGGCGGATCTTTCGCATGCGACCCTGTCACATGCTGACCTGAGCAATGCGAACCTGACAGCCGCAAGCCTCCAGGGGGCCGATCTTGCGAAGGCAAATCTGAGTGGCGCAAACCTAACGAGGGCAACACTCAGCGGCGCCGACCTATCCTGCACGGATCTGCGCGGAGCGAATCTGAAGCACGCCGACCTCAGCGAAGCCGACCTGAGGAGACCGCCTATCGGCCTCATCCTCGACTGTCAGGACATTCGCGGCACCCGCTTCTCACCCCGGGCACCAGATCCATGGTCAGTTCTCCGACGCGAATACACCGGGCCTCGCCTCCTCTTCCACCTGCTCTTGCTGGTCGCGTTTCTGTCTCGCTATCTGATACGTGCCGCGAAGTGGTCGGCCTGGGAGCATGTCCAGCCGCACTTAGAGAATGGCGATTGCCATTGGATCGCATGGCAGTTGACCGGAGGACCGGGGGCAGGCATGGCTACCGCGTTCGAAATCATGAGCAAGCAGGTGGCGCTGACGAACTCGTGGCCCCGGTGGCAGCTACTCCTCGGGTGGGACCTGGGCAACTTGGCAGTCGCCACGTCAGCAATACTGATCGCCTACAATGCCACGCGACTGGTCCTGACCTATCGACTGTCGGCAGTCCGCGATGCCGAGGAACGATCCAACTTCGCCCCGGCGCGAGAGGACTATTGGCGGTGGTGGCTGGCCCACAGGTGGTTCATGCGCTGGGTAGTATGGTTCGCGACCCTATCGGCAGCAGGTCATATTATCCCCTGGCTACTGGAGACGATCACCAGACCTCACTGATTGTGACAGGGACCGACCCGAAGGAGAGGGCCGCACGAAGCCGAAGTGCGCAGATGCAGAGCAACGACAGCTCATCTCGCCGGCTTGTCGACCCACCTGACTCGGTCCTTCCCCAGGACCAGCACGTCTCCCCGCCTGACGATGACCTCCCGTAGGACCTGGCGTCGCTGCTGGTCGATGCGGTAGCGAGCACAGTCCGCCTTCGCCCGGACCACGATCCCCTCTGCGACCTCCCCGAGGACCCGCATGCGGAACAGGCCATCGTGCCGAACATCGCCATCCAGCCGAACCACGACCACCTCCCCCGCCGCGAACCGCCGAGCACGCGGCTCGGAGGCCGTAGTGGAATGGCCGCAGGTTGAGACGAGCGTGTAGCTGGCCCGCTCCGGCCTGAACAGGTCCGAGAGGTTGCGGAGCGGAGAGCCCAGGGCCTGGAGCAGGGCGCAGAGGGCTTGCTCGGGGTTGACAGGACGAGAGAGATCGTTGGCGGGTCGCTTCATGATCCTCCACAGGTAGCCGAAGCCGCCTCAGGACCAGCGAACCCACCTCCTCGAAGAGAAACACCAACCCTCGAATCGCCCCCAACTCACCGCCACCCACCACCCACCTCGACCCCCGAGGCCCCAGCATCCAACAAGCGAGTCCTCAGGACCCCGCTCGGCGGCTCAACCGATGCCCGGCAGGCAACCGGAACCCAGCTCGACCACCTGCTACCGACCACCGCCCAGCCCCGAACGGGGCCGCCGACCTGAGAGGCTCTCAGACCGCCTGTAATGCCGCGTATTTCGCGCCGCCTCCATGGCACCCGTAGCAAGAGATCGTCAATTCTAGACCCATTCGAGGCGCCCTCACGAGCCGCGGCCGACAGTGGCCAGACTTCCATCAAGCCACGGTCATCCTGCGGGATATCCCAGGTGGTTATTAGTGGTATTGGATGGGGTGCTCTGGTGGGTAGTGGACGTGTTTTTGGTGGATGATCTATGGGGCCCGATGGCCTTAGGAGCCACTGGCCACCACCGAGTCCATCTCCTCCACGACTTCACTCAGGGCCTGCTGGACCTTCAGGAAGTTCCTCTTGGAGTCTGCTCGGGTTGTGGTGGGGATTCCCTCGTGATTCCGCAGCCGCCTGAGACACCTCTGGACGGTGGAGCTGGATAGCCTGGTTCTGGTCTCGATGATCTGCTTGATGGTCTTCCTCTTCCTCTCGTGCCTCCACCCGGGAGCCAGGACATCAGATACGACAGGGTGGTCAACTAGGTCAGTTAACGACCCCCCATCCCCCATATCCTCTACCCCCTTAGGGTCCCGAGAATAACTGACCCCCCTACCTCTGAAGCTGGAGGAACCAGAGGGAGAGCTATCAACACCCCCCAGGCCCCTTAATAGGGATTCAGTAGCCCTGAGGCTCGGAGGATCTCCATCAAGATCCACCACCCAATCCTTGAGGACCTTCTCGTGGATCTCGGTGGTGGTCGTGGCGGGGCCTCTATCGAGGACCTGGCGGACCAGATCCCGGTGCCGGAGGGCCCTCGGCCCGCTGGACCACGTCAGCATCAGCCCCTCCGGGTCCCTCAGCAGATCCAGCCCGACCACCTCTACCTCTTCGGTCGCCTCCACTCCCTCCACCGGGTCGCTGTCGAACAGGACGATGGTCGACGAAGGGTTGGTCATCGGCCGGCACCGACCCACGGCATTGACCATGAGCTGAGCCTCCAGTGTCCTGTAGACCTGTCGGGCCCTGGGGTCCCGAGGCACCTTGAGCCCGTAAGAACGCTGAGCAGCCGGGCACCACCGTCGCTCCCAGCGGACCAACGACTCGGCAGCCTCCGACGCCTCCAGCGGACTCATTGGCAGCCCGAGCACACCCTCCATGGCAGCGGTCAGCCAAGCACACTCGGCGGGATGGGGTCGATACCGCTGCACCAGCATCACCTCGGCATGATCGAAGGTGTTGGTCCCCGCGTGGTGCGAGTTGTAGTAGCCAACCCTGCTGCCGTGCTCTTCCAGGGACGGGGCCAGGTGCTCAAAGCTCACCTTCGTGGTCAACACGCCGAGACCGTTGCCAAAGGACTGAGACAGGCCGCTGGCGACCAGCCGGAACAGCTCGTCGGACTTACTCGGCTCCTGACCAACGGGGGCACCTCGACCCTTGTAACCCCTCGGCAGCTTGAGCCGGACAATTCGGTTGCTCAGGCTCCACTCGGCGTGCCTTCTCTCGATGCCCAGAGCCTGGACGACGAACTCCATCATGGGCCCGACGCTGAGCCACAGACACCTGCCCTGCTGGGCCTTGTCGATCACGAGGGTATTGGCCTCGGCCACGATGAGCTTCCCGCTCTTGCCCCGCTTGACGGCTCCCGGCCGCCCCTCCACGGCCTGACGCAGCAGACCAAACAGCCGCAGGGAGAACGCGGGTTGGTCGGGTTTCGACTCCCAGGGCATAGCGCTTCCAGCGCCAGTCTCACAATCGGCTACCAAGCCACGCTGCCCCTCGGACATCGAGCCTGCGAAGTGGGCCAGCCGATCGACTCCACCGTCATCGTCCAGCAAGCACCCGACCACATCGCGCAGCAGGCCGCCCAACCGCACCAGCTCGGAGCTTGCTGCTGGATGATCTGCCAGCCACCGGCCGATTCGATCCCTGTAGTCGTCCAGCGGACCACGGTGGAACTCCGAGTCCGTGAACAGCCCGAACTCGGCCCCCGGATCGTCGAGAATCAGAACGGCGTCATCTCGCCCCGCCTGCTCCAGCGCCGGCCTCAGGTGCCTGAGGTAGTCGATCGTCGTTACGACCAGCGACGGGCCGTCCTCAGAGATCGCCGCATGAGCGGCCTCCTGGCCCTTCAGGTATTGGCACTCCCTGGCGTGCTGGCTATCGCCTCGACAGCTTGTCCTGCCCAGCTGTGCCCGCCTCTCGTAGACGCTGCTCGCCGCGAACGAGCAATAGAACGGGCCATCGGGGTCCTTGCCGCGACCCATGGCCACTGCCAGCCGCGCGCCCGCTGCCAACAGCTGGTCCTCCAATGGCCCCTCCCCCATGTCGCCGCAGACCTCGTTGACCCGAGCCCGCTTGGCCACAGCCATAATGACCGTGCCGACCCGCCCCTCGCCCAGCAGCTCCACCGCCCAGGCCCTGGCCGTGCGGGTCTTCGAAAGCCCTGGAGGGCCGGAGAACGCGACCGACCGAGTGCCCGGCTCGAAGCTGACACCTGACCGTGCGATCTCCTGCAGGGCCTCGGGTTGACCAGACCGAGCAACGGGCAAAGTCGTCTCGATCTTCGGGGGCGCCTCTGCGGCGTGTAGATCGACCATCGGCCAGCCGGCTGCCTTGGCCCACCCCGCGACCGCTTCCAGGGTCAAGTCGCCATCCTCGTTGAAGCAGTCCCACTGACGCACGATCTCCGCGGAATCGTAGCTGTCCGGGCTCTGCTGGCTCCACTGATCCCATAGCTGCTGCCCGCCCGAGGATCCTCCGAATCCTTGGTGCAGGCCCATCCCGACATAAAGCCACGTCAGCCGGTCACTGTGACCCGAGAGGTGATCCAGCATTTCCCGCACGACCTCGATATTCGGCGACCTTCCATATCGCTCGCTCTTTGGGTTCGGTCGATGATTGCGCCGTTCGACCTGGGGCACGGACAGCATGCTCAACAGAGGCGCTGGGATCGGCTCGATGCCGACCTCATAGACCGACCGTCCTGCCGCCCACGCGTAGCCCCCGCCGGATTGGTGGGGCGATGGAGGCGCGACGACCGGCTTCTTCCCCGTCTGAAGGTCGATGCCAGGATACCGCTTGGCGAAGCCACTCGGCTTGATGCCCTGGGCAGACCCCGCGGGCAGCCTCAGGTAGATGTGCATCGCACCGTTGGCAGTCATGGCGGTGGCGGTGTTCATAGGAAGATCCACGCCCAGGTCTTTGCAGAGCTGCGCCAGAGAGGCCCGACCATCCTTCCCGTTCTTCATGTCGATGTCGAGCACCAGCAAGCGCCGCCCCGTGACGAGCATCACCAGTGCATCCGGCCACCGAGCCCACCACTGCGACAGCTGCCCCTGATCCAAAGACGCACTCTCTACCGCCTTGGTGATTCGGGGCTTTTTCCGCCCGTCTCGATGCTCGCCGGGGACCATGCCGACGCCCAGCCCTGAATTCCTGAGCCATGAGGCCAGCCGCAACACCTCGGCCACATAGGCACTCGACCCCGGCACCATCTCGGGCTCCGCCGCCACGTTCGTCTCGTCCATCGCCCACCTCCAGACATCGCCCACGGCCATTGGTCAGCCGCTTCCATCGAACAGCACGCACCCCGGACCACCGGCCCAGACTCGGTGCGCTTGTCGAAGCCACCCCGACAGGGGCAGCCCCGTAGCCGAGCCGGTCACTCCCGAGAGGGAGCAGATCCGACACCCAGCCATCCACGAAGGTCCCGTCCGCTCCCGAGACGGAGCAGGTCCAGAACCCGACCAACCCCGCCTAGCGGGAGACCGCCTCCAACCAGTTGCGGATGTCTTCCGGCTTCCAGAAGACCCTCCGCCCGATGCGACGCTCGCGGGGGAACTCGCCTCGATCCCTGAAGCGATTGATCGTGGTCGCCGATAGCCCGGTCACCGCCACCACGTCGGCCAGATCCCACTGCTCCTTCTGGTCCAGCGGGACCTCCACCTTGCGGCGCTTCTGGCTCGGATTGTAGGTCGCCCGACCCCGCCGGTTGGTGGTTGCGGTGCTGGCCCCCTCGCTTGTCTGCTTGGTGGTCGCAGCTCTGGGGCCCTGGACTGTCTGCTTGGTCGCGGTGTTGGCCACCTGGCTCTTATGCTGGTTGGTCGCAGGACTGACCGCCTGGCTCCCCTGCCGCTGCTCGCTGCGCAACTCTCTCTCACTCGTCGAATCGACGCTCATGTCTACCTCCATGCTTCGGACTCTTCAGAGACCACCGGACCAACCGCAGCCCGGCGGCTTGCAGGAGAGGAACACGAGCTGCCGCCCCCTGTAGGGCCGGCCGGGATGCCACCCCGATCACTCAGTGCCCCGAGATCCTGCGGTCCCGGTCTCGGCTGGTCTTTGCGGCCCGCCCAGCCCTCTCTCGCCGGTCTGAAACCAACAGGCTCCCGAGGGCCGCTACACCCTCACCGACGAACAGGCCGCGGACTCTCTCAGGAGTTCAGCATGCTCTGGCACTCACTCTGGATCACGAGGACCCGACGGGCACCATGGACCTCCTTTAGTCGGGGTGGAGGCGGCGCGCAAATCGACCCGGCGGATTTTGAGGGGCTGAGGTGGGCCGAGGTAACCGGGGGCAGCCGGGGATCCAGTGGATTACCAGGGCTCCGAGGGCCTCAAGGGCAGCGGTAGTTTCGGCCCAAAAATGCGAGAGCCCCAATACGAGGGTGCCGGCCGGGCTTCCCCCCGTGCCCCCGCCGAATCGGCTGGGCTTGTAGAGGAGCGGGACCCCATGCAGACTGATGCCAACACAAGGCAAAAGGGGCTTGTCCAGCCGCCCCCCGGATCGCCTCAGAGCGCCCGCAGGTAGGGCACCACCAAACTGCCTCAGGCTTGCATGGGCAGAATCGCGGGGCGATCAAGCCGGGCCACCGCCTCCTTCCCCTGACTGGGCCCCATCCGGGCGTATCGCTGCTGCATGACCGGAGCCGTGGTCGCCGTGAGCATCGCAGACACCCGAGGATCCACGTCAGCCTCGTAGAGCCGGGTGGAGGCGTAGGTCTTCAACGCATGAAAGTCGATCCGCTCTCGGCCCGAGCACCGCTCGATTCCAGCGAACTCCAGGTCCTTATCCATGAGCCGCTTGATGTTCTTCGGGACCGGCAGCAAGCAGAACACCCGCTCAGAGGCGAGGGGCTCACGCCGCAGGTGACCAGCCATCCGAGATCTCCACGCCACGAACTGGTCCCGGAGCCACTCGGGCATGTCGGGCCGTGCCTCCCGACGGTTCTTCGCGTAGGCGGCCTGGAGCCGCAGGACCGATGCCTCTAGATCCAGGTCGCCCCATTGAATCGACCACAGCGCCTTCTGGCGGACTCCGAGTGTCCCCGCCAGCACGTAGGCCAGGGCACGCGCCTCCCCACGAATCCGCAGCTCCTGGAGGACGTGCACAGGAGTCCTCGGGTTGGCCTGCAGCTTGTTCTCTACCCCTCGCCGCACCGCAGCATCCACGAGCCGAGCAAACTCGTCGGTGGTCATCGCCCGACGGACGAAGGTGGCCGTTGCCTCTGGATGGCTCGGAGAACAGAGCTTGGAGATCGAGGCCAGCGGGTTGGCATGCAGCCGACCGTGGATCACCAGCCAGCGGCAGAAGTGCCTGAGGCTGTCAAGGTAGTCGTCCCGGGTCTTGCTGCTCTTCGCGCGCAGCCGGCGCTGCCGTGCAGACTCAGACTCTCCCGCCAGCTCGTCCGCCGATAGACACCGATCCGGAATGCCCGAAGCACAGAACTCGATGAGCAGCGCCTCGGTGGCGGTGACGTTGATGTCCGTGATCCTCTGCACCCGCAGCCCCCTCAGCATCCGACCAAGCCGCATCGCGACCTGAGCCCGGTAGCCCGGAGTCGTCTGCCGTGCCTTCAAGTGTTGGAGGAAGTCCCCGACATGCTTGGGGACTGGCTGAGCGGCGAACTCGATCGACTTGTCCACCAGCCCGAACTTGCGGCGGGCGACCTCAGACTCCAGCTCGTAGGCGACCCGCTCGGCATCTCGCCGGCCGTTACCGTTCGCACGAAACGCTGTAGCCTTCCAACGTTCCTTGCCGTTCTCGTCCCTGTAGCGGATGGTCCAACGACCCCCGCGATCTACCAAACTCGACATCGATTAGACCCCTTCTTGTTGACCTGCCCGCCCACCGGAAACGCCTCCGATGTAGCAAATCAGGTAGCAGTAGGCGTCGCCGGCACCGTAACCCGTGCGCAGGTCACGCGCAAACGCAGGCGACGGGAGGATTCGACTCCCCTACTCTCCACCATCTCGCACTGCGTTGGGAAGAGCATCAGGAGCGGCTTCAGGCCCCTGAAGCACCCACAGGCGCGAGTTGCAGCGACTCTGCCTCCTTGCGCCCAGACACGCACGACACCCAGCTGAATAGGTAGTGCAGCATGCGCTCTGCGCTACCCCGCATCGCCCCTCCAGTTGCTAACAAGCTCCCAGGCTGCGTAGCATCCCTGCCAAAGGAGGTCGAGATGGAAGAAGCGGAGACGTTGCGCATGGTGATCGGGGAGAGGCATGAATACTACCGCATGACGATGCGCCAGCTCGTCGTGTGGTTCACTGCATTCACCTCGCTGAACATGGCAGCGATGGGTGCGTTCGCCTACGCCGTCAAGAGCAAGGACTGGCATACGTCGCAGACGATTCCGTTCGCGCTCGTTGGATGCTTCCTACTTTCTCAGAGCGTACTCGGCGAACGGGCCTGCGCGAACGTCGCCAGGCTACTCAGAGAGTCCGCTGAGCAAATCGCGTCAGACACTGCCATCCTAGTGGAGACGACTCAGTCACCGCTCGCTAACGCTACGCCGTCGACACCCAGCTTCTGCAAGTCCATCGCACAGATGCGAATGGCCTTGCTCGGAGGGGCGGTGGCCTGGGTGGGGTTGATCGCCTACCTCCTCGTAGCGGCGTACGGATCGTAGCCACGCCGCCGCCGTCCACCGCGCTGTGCCCTCTTGACCAGCTGCGCCATCGCTTCCCGCGCCGGCGTGTCGCCCACTCGAAGGACGGAGGGCGTCCAGTCGGGTAAGCGCCCGATCTGCTTGATGATCAGCTCGCGAAGACTCTCCCCTCTCGGGGACATCGCACCGCGGACAACGAGCTCAAGGTCCCGCCGCAGGCCAAGCGCACAGGGCGTCACCACTCCCAGCGAGCGCCGCCCCCCCCCGATCAGCCAGCTTCCACCAGCCTCAAGCCACGAACGCCAACGCGTCGTCCAGCAGCGCCCCCGGATACTCCCCCACCTCGCGCAACGTGTACGCGACATGATCGACGATCGGCCAGCAGCGCTCCATCAGCGCCGCCACGTCATCGCCTCCGAGTTCGAACGAGTCGCCGCCGGGCTCCGTCGACAGCCGATGCAGCCCGCTCTGCATCGCCTCGAAGCTGCTCTGCTCGAGCGTGCGGTTGTCGCCCGTCTGCATCAGGCGAACGTGCGCCAGGTATCCGGCCAGCGTGATGACGAGGTGATCGGCCGGGGTCGGCTCGATCGCGAAGCCGAAGTCCGGGCGGATGGCGGTTCCGCGGTCCGCGTGCACGGACTGGGGTCGGTATCCCAGTTGGCAGGCGGCCACGGCGCGTGCGGCTTGCACGAAGGCGGTGGTGACCGTCGATTCGGGGTTCATGGTTGGCGAGTCGCTCTCTCCTCGAGCAGCTGACGGCCGCGGCACCCCGGAGAGAGTTCGGGTGCTGCGCGCCGGCCGATCCGATCCTTCCCCCTTGCCCGCTACCAACTTCGGCCCTGGCAACAACCCGCTCGATGGGCCGGGTGGCGTACGGGAACCCGCCTACGCGCAGCCCCCCTGCAGGAAGTCCCTACGCCGATCCGGCGACCACGAGCGATCGCTTGCGGGACAACCCGCGTGGTTGCGGGAGATCCCGCAGCCCGCGCTCCGGTTTCCGGTCGCGAGCGCGAGACGAGGGTGCGGACATTCCCAGGTCCGCGAACGCCCGGAAAGCGGTCAGTTGCCGACGATCGTGTGCAGCACCGGGGAAACCAGGAAGCCGCCGGCGTTGACGCCGGGCGCGTAGCACAGCATCTGCGAGTAGAAGTACTGGCCGAGCACGCCGGGCTTCGGCGTCCAGTCGAGCCGCAGCCGGCCGCCGGACTGCGTCAGGATCGTGCCGGCCTGCGGCGTCATGATGTACTCGGGTTCGAGCATCAGGTAGCAGCCCGGTGCCCCCATCGGCGCCAGCGACGTCGGTGAAGTCAGCTCGAACGAGATCAGCAGCATCGCCGGCCACGCGGGCGGTTCGCCCGGCACGGTCGGCTTGGTCGTCCACTCGACGTGGAACGGCTGGCCGACGTGCGGCACCCCCTCGGCGACGACGTAGGGCGCCCCGGGCCCGCCCTCGGAGAACGGCGACACGTCGCACGGCGTCGGCGGGTGGATCCGGCGCGCGAGCCCGTAGACGTGCTGCGGCGGAGGCGGCGCGTTCGGGGCCGGGGCGGGTGCCATGTCGGTCGGCAGTGCCCACGACGGCGCGCCCGCCGACGGCCCGGCGGCGTGTACGTCCGATGTGCCGAGCTGCGCGGCGGACAGGAACAGGGACCAGGCTACGAGGCGAGACGGAACGAACGAGCGGAGCATGGACTGGCGAGCGGCAAGCGTCGCGGGGGCGAGCTTCGCCGTGCCTACGCAGGGATGCGTCGCGGCGGCTCGCCTGGATTGCAGATCGCCGCTCGGACCGTGGTGCATGATGCCCGACCCGCCTGCGGTGTTCGGCGCAGCGTGCGACCCGCCGGTCGGTTGCATGCGCGGGGGCCGGGTCGGCGATTGGCTAGCGGCGCTGGAGCTCGTGCGGCACCCAGGCGCGGTGCGGCCGCACGCCGAGCGGTCCCGGCACGCAGTCCTCGATGTCCTTGCGGAACAGCATCGACGCCATCGGGTGCACGATCAGCGCCGCTGGCTGCTCCTGGTGCGCCAGCTTGTGCAGCTGCTGCCACAGCTCGTTGCGCCGTTCCGGATCGAACTCCTGCTGGGCTGCGGCCGCGAGCCGGTCGGCCTCCTCGTGCTGCCAACGGCCCTCGCCGCGGTTCTCGAGACCTTCGCTGTGCAGCAGCGTGTAGGCGCCGCCCCACGGCTCGAATGCCTTCAGGCCGTAGATGCCGTGCCACTGCCGCGCCTTCTTGACCGCCAGGAACTGCGCGTGCTTCAGCTCGCGAAACTCGAACTGCACGCCAGCGCGGGACGCGGCGTCGGTGATGAGGTCCATCGTGCGCCGCACCGCCGGCGGCGACGGAAACGTCAGGATCGTCACCTTCAGCGGCTTGCCCTCGGCGGGGTCGTAGCCGCACTCCCGCAGCAGCGCGCGCGCCGCCTTGGGGTCGTACGGCAGCGGCTGCAGGTCCGGATACTCGTCCGAGCCGTAGCGCGCGTGCGCCGCCGCCGGGTGCGCCGCGCCCGACCAGACCTCGACGATGTCCTTGCGCGGGATCAGCATGCCGAGCGCGCGCCGCACCTTCGGGTCGTTGGTCGGCGCGATCTCGCAGTTCCACGCGATGCGCAGCACGCCGAGCTTGATGTAGTCGTAAACGAGCTTCTCGTAGTCCTGCTCGAGTTCGGGGCGCGACGCCAGCAGCTGGTCGAGCTGCTGGTCCATGTACCAGTCGACCTCGCCGCGCAGCAGCGCGTTCTTGGCGCCGGCCTGGTCGCGGAACATGATGCGCACGCCGCCGAGGTTCCAGGTACCCGGCTGCGCGCGGCGCCGCCAGCAGCCCTCGTTGCGGACCAGCAGCAGCTCCTGGCGGCGCTGCCAGTTCTGCTCGCCGGCCGGGTCGTTGCGCAGTTCATACGGGCCGGTGCCCGGGCCGCATTCTTCGTCGATCCGGTCGACCAGCTCGGCGAAGCGCGCGCTCGAGACCGGCGGCATCGGCTCGCCGTCGTCGAGCGCCTTCTGCACGCGCTGCTCGAAGAACCGTCGCTGCACCACCGTCCAGCGTTCGCCGACCTGGTCCAGCGCCGCGTAGTGGCGGCCGTCGAAGTGCACGCGGAAGCGCCGGTCGTCGAGCTCGTCGACCGCCCGCACCCGCTGGAACGCGAGGCCGACGTAGCCGAGGTTGAGGTGGCCGGCCTGCGCCAGCTCCCAGCCGAACAGCACGTCCTTCATCGTCATCGCACTGCCGTCCGCGAACGTCACGCCGTCGCGCAGCGTGAACACGCAGGTCGAACCGTCGGCCGACAGCTCGTAGCTCTCGGCCAGGGCCGGTCGCAGCTCCCCGCTCTCCGGGTCGCGGTCGAGCAGCGCTTCGTGCGTGTAGGCCAGCACCAGGCCGTTGGCGACCGGGTGGTAGGTCGTCAGCGGATTGACGTCGGACGGCTCGCCGCCCGGCAGCGCCCCGGAGTCGACGTGGCCCTGCGGCTTGCCGGCGAGCGTGCGCGGCATCGTGCCCGTCGTCGTCGGCGTCGAGCCGCTGCCCCACATCACCGTCAGCGCGAGGCCGCCGCCGAACAGCACGAGCAGCAGGAGCAACAGGAGTGGCAGGGTGCGCATCGGCATTTTCGCTCCGCCCGGCATGGTAGCACGCGCCGCGCGCCGCGGTGTCTCAAGAACGCGACGCGAGCGTCATGCCGAGCCACAGGGCGGCGACCCCGAGCACGTTCTGCAGCAGCACGTTGAGGGCAAAGCTCGCGACGCGGCGTTCGTCGAGCAGCTGGTGGCCGTCGAACGCAAACGCCGAGAACGTCGTGAAGGCGCCGAAGAAGCCGGCCAACACGGCCACCGAGACGGTCTGCGAGACGCGTTCGTGCAGCAGCGCCCAGCACAGGCCGAAGCCGAAGCAGCCGACGACGTTGACCACGGCGACCGGCCACGGCCCTTCGCCGAGCAGCGAGCGCAGCAGGACCGTCGCGACGTAGCGGCAGAGGGCGCCGAGCGCGCCGGCCGCCGCCACCGACAACACGACCGTCAGCTGCATCGCGAGCGCCTCGGGATCACTTCCGCTTGGATCACTTCCGCTTGGATCACTTCCGCTTGGGGTAGTTCTTGAGCACCCACTGCCGCCACTCGGCGTCGAACGTCGCGCCGTCCAGTTCGAACGCCTCGTAGAGCAGCTTCGGCATCATCTTGCGCAGCCGCGCGCCGTCCGCCTCCCAGTCGCCGCTGCCGGGCACCTGCTTGAGCTTGTCGAGCATCAGGCCGACCTTCTGCGAGTCGCGCTCCATCAAGAACTGCATGCGCGACCACGACTGCGTGTGCGCGTGGAAGCCGAACTTCTCCCAGTCGTGCATCTCGCACAGCTTGTCGAACGCGATCGTCGCGCCCTCGTGCCGCGAACGCTTGTAGATCTTCTCGTACCACTTGTTCTGCGAGTCCTGGTCGACCGACTCGCTGTCGCCGATGCGCGCGCTGATGAACTCGGACTCGATCTGACGCGAGTAGTAGTGCGCGAGGCCGGTCGAGAACCACAGCGGCAGCGGGTAGTAGAAGCCGCGATAGATGTTCATCAGGTTCTGCCACATCGCGAACACCATGTGGCTGTGCAGGCCTTCGCTGTCGAAGCCCTCCATGCCCTCGGCCGAGATGCACAGCAGCGGCTGGTGGGTCTGCTTGTGCACGAACCGGAACGAGTCCTCGGCCTGCGTGTCGCAGAAGCGCTGCATGTAGCGCGCCATGTCGGACTTCTTCTGGAACATCAGCAGCAGGTGCTTGTCCGGCGCGCCGAGGAACGGCCCCTTGCCGTTCTGCTTCGAGGTCTTGTCGAACGTGCCCTCGGGCGGCTGCACCAGCTCCTCGAACTGCCGGTAGGCCCGCTCGCAGCGCGCCGCGTACAGGTGCATCTGGGTCCACGGACCGAGCTTGCGCGGCTTGGACGGGAACTTGCGCCACCGCTGGTGCAGCGCCTTGCACTCGGCGTAGACGGCCTTCTTCTGCTGGTTGTCCTCGGGCAGCCGCGTGGTGGTCATGTTGAAGCCGATGCGGAAGTGCTCGGTCTCCATCCACAGCACGCGTCCGGGACCGAGCACCTTGTCGACGTCGGTGGTGCTGAAGTGATCCGCCCACGGAAACGGCCCGTAGCGCACCACGCCGAGCGCCTTCATCGCCTCCGGGTCCTGCTTGGTGAACGGGTCGCCCTTCTCGCTGAGCTTCTGGACCTCGTCGTCCTTCTGGGCGTGCACCGGGACCGTCGCCAGCAGGGCGAACAGCGAGAACGACAGGACGGAGAGCAGCGGGCGGTGGTGCGGCGACGGCATCGTGGCGGCGGGGTGGGTTCGCGAACCAGGGGCCATCGCATCGTCGCGGTGCCCCAGGATCGCAGCAAGGGGTGGGTACGCGACGCGGGGGCGTGAGCCGAAGCCCACGCCCCCGCGTCGGATCGAGACCGGCGGGCTACTTGGCGTCGCCAGCGCCGACCGTCTCTTCTTCTGCGGCCTTCAGGGCGAGGTCGCGCAGCTCCTTCTCCTTCTTGCGCAGCTTCTCGCGCTCCTTGTCGACCTTGTCGAGATCCTTGTCGAACTTCTTCAGCTTCTTCGACTTGGGACCGTTCTTCTCGACCTCCTTGTCGATGCGGCTGCGGATCAGGTCCTCCTTGGCGTCGAGCTTGTCGTACTGGCCGAGCAGCTTGCGCAGCTGCTTGATCGCCGACTTGGCGTTCTCGTCGTAGCAGCGATCGAGGTACTTGAACATCACCTTCCACAGGTCCGACTGCGACTGGTCGCCAGGCAGCGCCAGCTTGTGGTCGCCGTTCGGATCCGCGAAGAACAGGTGCGGCACCTTCTTCTCGCCCTCGCCCTTCTTGAACAGGTTGTAGAAGGGATGCTTCTCGGTGAGCACGTTCGGCGGCAGCTTGACGCACCGGAACCAGTGCGTCAGCAGGACCGTCTGCTCGTTGTCGAGCGTGCGGCTCAGCACCGCATGGTCCGTGCCCTTGCACAGCTCACACTCGCGCAGGATCAGCAGCGGACGCTTGTCGCCGTCGGCGACCAGTTCGTACGCCTTCTCGAGCGGGAGCGCGCGATCGACTTCCTTCGCGACGGTGCGCTCACCCGGCTTGCGGGCAGGCGTCGTCGGCTTGTAGACCGGGTAGGTCCAGTCGATCTTGAGCATCTCCTTCGCCGTGCGGCCACGACGGAAGTCGAGCGGAATGCCGCCGCCACGGCCACCACCACCCGGAGCGGGAGCAGCACCACGACCCGGAGCAGAACCACGTGGGGTCCAACTGGACCCGCCACCGCCACTTCATCACTGAGGGGCTGCGGGGCGCGCCAGGATCATGGCGGCCACCGCGCAGAGAGCGCCGGTTGCGATCGTACGAAGCATGTTTCGGATTCCTCCAGGTGGTGCCGGGTGTGAGTGGCACCTGGCTGTCTCGGGCAGGCAGCCTTATCTGATCAGTGTATCGGCCTGCCGCCCCCAGGCAACCCAAGCCGCAAAACGACCTTCGAGCGACCCGCACGATCGGCGCGTGGCCCGTTGACTCGATGCCGTCGGCAGGACACGCTGCCGCGCTTCTCCGACCCCCACCGCGACGCTGCGCCACCGTGAACGCCTCCGACACCCCCGACGACCCGACCCCGGCCCCCGATTCCTGGTCGGCGACACTGGAAGAACTCCGCACCCGCTACCCCGGCCAGAAGGACAGCGTGCTGTTCTGCGTGCACAAGCTGCAGCAGGACCCGGCCGTCGGGCTGCCCGACCTGCGCGACGAGGCCGCCGACCGCGGCATCCCGATGGCCGGTCGCGCGCTGCATTCGGCCAAGGTGCTGCTCGGCATGGCCGAGGCCAGGCCGCGACGGCCGGCGGCGCCGCGCGACGAGCGCGCCGCCGCCGGCCAACGTGCCTCGCGAGCCGAAGGACGCGCGGAGCGCAGCCGTTCCGAGCGGGGCCGCAGCGACGAGCCCGCCGGCGCCATCGAGGACCAGGTGCTCGCGGCCGTTCGCCAGATCCAGTCCGCCGCTGGCGCCGAAGCCGAACGCATGCGCACCGCGATCCGGCAGGCGATCGCGATCCTGCAGGACGCGTTGGAAGAGTAGCCGTCGGTCGCGAGGCAGGGACGCCAGCTGGGTCGATCAGCCGGGTCAGCCAGCAGGGTCAAACCGCCGGGTCGAACCGCCGGGTTCGATCAGCCCAACTCGGCCGACAGCTCGTCGACCCGCACCTCGGGGCCGTCGGCCAGCGCGCTGAGCCGCTGCATCTCGTTCTGCAGCTGCCGCACGTTTCCCGGCCAGCGGCGTTGCTGCAGGGCCTGCTCGGCGTCGGCCGACAGCGTCAACGGCCGGCCGGCGCGTTGGCACGCCTCGGCGAGAAAGCGCCGGGCCAGCAGCACGACGTCCTCGCCGCGATCGCGCAGCGGCGGCAGCGACAACCGCAGCACGTTGAGACGGAAGTAGAGGTCCTCGCGGAAGCGCCCCTTGGCGACCGAGTCCTCGAGGTTCTGGTTGGTCGCGGCGAGCACGCGCACGTCGACCTTGCGCACCCGGCTGTCGCCGACGGCGCGCACCTCCCCCTCCTGCAGCGCGCGCAGCAGCTTGGCCTGCATCGGCATCGCCATCTCGCCGATCTCGTCGAGGAACAGCGTGCCCTTGTGCGCGGCGACGAAGTGGCCGGGGTGGTCCTTGATCGCGCCGGTGAACGCGCCCTTCTTGTGGCCGAACAGCACCGACTCGAGCAGCGTCTCGGGGATCGCCGCGCAGTTCTCGGCCACGAACGGCTGCGCGTTGCGCGGGCTCAGTTCGTGCACCGCCTGGGCGACACGCTCCTTGCCGGTGCCGCTCTCGCCGGTGATCAGCACCGGCGCGTTGGCCTTGGCGAACTTCTCGATGAACCGGCGCAGCTCGAGCATCGGCGCGCACTCGCCGATCAGGCCGTGCCAGCCGTCGTCGGCCTCGCCGACCCGGGCCGCGCCGCGCGCGACCAGCGCCGCATCGAGGCGTTGCCGCAGTTCGTCGAGCAGCTCCGGGGCATCGGCAGCGCAGCGCTGCAGGATCGTCTCGAACGAAGCGAGGATGTCGTCGGGCAGCGCCACTAGAACTCCATGTCCTCGAGCAGCTGCAGGCCCGCGTACTCGAGCACGAACTCGCGCTCGATGCCGTCGTCGAAGCGCACGATCGCGCGCGCGTTCATGCCGCGGCCGGCGATCCGGCGCACGACGCCGGAGCCGTAGAGGTCGTGGCGCACGCGCACGCCCTTCTGCAGGCCGGCCAGCGCCTCGGGATCGGGCGTGACGCTCCACCCGGTCGAGTGCGAGCCCTCGTCGTCGAGGTCGTAGCGGCGCCAGGACGGCGCGTAGTTGTCGAGCAGGTCCTGCGGGATCTCGCGCAGGAACCGCGACGGCCGCATCGTCTCCATGCTGCCGTTGACCATCCGGTCGCGCGCCGAGCTGAGCATCAGCGTCTTGCGCGCGCGCGTCAGCGCCACGTACATCAGGCGCCGCTCCTCCTCGAGGCCTTCGGGATCGTCGGCCGTGCGCATGCTCGGGAACGTGCCCTCCTCGAGGCCGCACACGAACACGTGGTCGAACTCGAGGCCCTTGGCGGCGTGCACCGTCATCATGCGCACCGCCGGTCCGTCGTCGCCGCGATCCGCCGACGTCAGCAGCGCGACGTGCTGCAGGTAGCCGGGCAGGCCGTTGGCCGGCGGGCCGTCCTCGTCGTCGACGACGTCCGGCGCCGCGTCGAACTGCACCGTGTCGCTGACCAGTTCGGCGATGTTGTCCTCGCGCGTGCTGTCCTCGGCGTCGCCGTACGAGGTCGCGTGCTTGACGTAGCCGACGCCCTCGAGGACCACCTTGAGCGCCGCGTGCGCGCCGTGCTCGGCGGCCGCCTGCGCCTTGTCGAGCGTCTCGGCAAGGTCGCGCAGGCCGCTCTGCGCCTTCTTGCCGAGCACGCCGTGCAGGCTGCGCTCGCCGACCGCCTCGCGCAGCGACATGCCCTCGTGCAGCGCGGCGTCGCGCAGCTTCTCGAGCGAGACCTTGCCGAGTCCGCGCGGCGGAACGTTGATGATGCGGCTCATGCTGACGTCGTCGAGCGGGTTGATCAGCACGCGCAGGTAGGCCAGCAGGTCCTTGATCTCCCGCCGTTCGAAGAACGTCTGGCCACCGACGATCTCGTACGGCACGCCCTTGTCCTTGAGCGCCTGCTCGAGGCCGCGCGACAGCCAGTGCGCGCGGTAGAAGATCGCGATCTCCTCGAGCGCGACGTCCTCGTCGACCAGCGCCTGCACCCGATCGACGACCGTCTGCGCCTCCTCGGTCGAGCCCGACGCCTTCAACCGCAGGATCGACGCGCCGGCCTCGGCATCGGTGCGCAGCCGCTTGTCCTTGCGCATCGTGTTGTTGGCGATGACGGTCTCGGCCGCGCGCAGGATGTTGGCGGTGCTGCGGTAGTTCTGCTCGAGGCGGACCACCGTGCACGGCTCGTAGTCGCTCTCGAAGTCGAGGATGTTGCGCACCTCGGCGCCGCGGAAGCCGTAGATCGACTGGTCCGGGTCGCCGACGACGCACATGTTGCCCGAGCCACCCGCCTCGGCCGGCGGACACAGCAGCTTGAGCAGGTCGTACTGCACGCGGTTGGTGTCCTGGAACTCGTCGACCAGCAGCCACGGAAACCGCTGCTGGTAGCGCTCGGCCACCGCCGGATGCTCGCGCAGGATCTGCAGGAAGTTCAGCATCAGGTCGTCGAAGTCCATCGCCGACGCCTTCTTCATGCGCTCCTGGTACGGGGTCCACAGCCGCTCGACCAGCCGCATCACGTCGCTGGAGCCGAGCATGCCGTCCTCGGGCGTCATCGCCGCGTTCTTGAGCTTGCTGATCCAGTTGCCGATCAGCGACGGCTTGGCCTCCTTGGTGGAGATGTGGTGGTCCGCCATCAGCTCCTTGATGAGCGTATCGCGGTCCTGGGTGTCGTAGATCGAGTAGTCGGGCGCGTAGCCGATCAGGTGCGCCTCGCTGCGCAGGAACCGCGCGCAGGCCGAGTGGAACGTCGCGACCCGCACGTAGTCGCCGCCGAGCTGTTCGACGCGGCGCGCCATCTCGCCGGCGGCCTTGTTGGTGAACGTCAGTGCCAGGATCTGGTGCGAGCGCACCCCGTCCCGCATCAACCGGGCGATCCGCCGCGTCACCACGCGCGTCTTGCCGGAGCCGGCGCCCGCCAGCACCATCAAGGGACCTTCGCCGTGCGCGACGGCAGCGGCCTGTTGTTCGTTGAGGTCCTGGTAGATCGAATCGTGCATCGGCCGCGCAGAGCATAGTGCACGAACGGGACGCAGCAACAGCGACGATGACGCTGGATCTGCGCGGTGCGGCGCGGTTCGCTAGGCCGCCATGACGCCCTCGCCGCACGAGTCGCGCGCGCCCCTCGGCAGCTGGCCGCTGCTCTACGTCCTCTGCTGCGTGCTCGCGGTCGTGGTGATGGCGCTGCTCTATTGGTTCACGTCGCAGTTCAACGTGCGCGTGGGAGCCTGAGCCATGGGTGCACTCGACTGGATCGTCTTCTTCGCGTTCCTCGGCTACGTGGTCTGGGACGGCGTGCGTCGGCGCAGCAACGCCAACGACCTCGAGGGCTACTACGCCGGCGGCCGCCGGATCCCCTGGTGGGCCGCCGGCCTCTCGATCATGGCGACCCAGGCGAGCGCCATCACCGTGATCGGCACCACCGGCCAGGGCCACGACGGCGGCATGGAGTTCGTGCAGAGCTACTTCGGCCTGCCGTTCGCGATGGTGCTGCTGTGCATCTTCCTGGTGCCGTACTACCGCAGCCGCAACGTGCTGACGCCGTACGAACTGCTCGAGGAGCGCTTCGGCCCGATGTCGCGTTCGCTGGCGAGCCTGATCTTCCTGTGCTCGCGCTGCCTTGCGCTCGGCGCGGTGATCTACGCGCCATCGGTCGCGCTCAGCGCGATCCTCGGCATCGACACCAGCATCGCGGTGTTCCTGATCGGCGGGCTGACCACCGCCTACACGATGCTCGGCGGCGTGTCCGCGGTGATCTGGACCGACGTCAAGCAGATGAGCGTCATCCTGATCGGCCTGTGCATCGTGTTCGTGATGCTGCTCACGGACCTGATGCCGCAGTTCGGTTCGTTCGGCGCGATGCTCGACGTCGCCGGTGCCGCCGACAAGCTCGGCGCGCTCGAGGTCGAACCGGCGCACGATGCGATGACGCCGCGCACGCACGCCGAGATCGCCGCCGGCGAGGGCGTCCCGAGCTTCTGGGAGGAGAAGTACAACGTCTGGGCCGGCCTGTTCGGCGGCCTGTTCCTCCACCTCAGCTACTTCGGCTGCGACAACAGCCAGGCGCAGCGGCTGCTGACCAGCGCCGACGCCGCGCAGTCGAAGAAGAGCCTGCTGATGTCGGCGTTCGCCAAGGTCCCGATGCAGGGCTTCATCCTGCTGATCGGCGTGCTGATGTGGCTGTTCTACGCCACCAACCAGCAGCCGATGCTGTTCAAGCCCGACCACGTGGTCGCGGCCGAGAGCCAGGAACTGGCGCCGCAGGTCGAGCAACTGCAGCAGCGCTTCGACGCGGCGCACGCCGAACGCAAGGCCGCGATGCTGGCGCTCGCCGAGATCGACGGCCCGGTCACCGACGCGCCGGAGGCGCTGCAGCGCTACCAGCAGGCCGTGCAGCAGGTCGACGCGGTGCGCGTCGAGGCGCGCACGCTCGTCGGCGGAGCGACCGACGACGCCGGCAACAAGCAGGACGACAAGGACACCAACAACATCTTCTGCCGCTACATCCTCGACCAGATGCCACCGATCCTGCTCGGCCTGATCATCGCGGCGATCTTCGCGGCGGCGATGTCGAGCATCGACTCGGTGCTCAACGCCCTCAGCGGCGCCACGGTCATCGACTTCTACCGGCGCTGGGTCCGCCCCGATGCCAGCGACGCGCAGTCGCTGCGCGTCGGTCGCTACGTGACGCTGCTGTGGGGCGTGGTCGCGACCTTCACCGCGCTGTTCTTCGCCGGCGGCGGCTCGATCATCGAGATGATCAACCGGGTCGGGTCGTGGTTCTACGGCAGCCTGCTCGGCATCTTCGTGATGGCGCTGTTCTTCCGGCGCGCCGGCGACCTGGCCGGCGCGCTCGGGCTGTGCGGCGGCATGGGCGCCGTCGTGCTGGTCCACAACGTCTGGAAGGTGCAGTTCCTCTGGTACAACGTCGTCGGCCTGGTCGGGGTGCTGGTCGTCGGCGGCGTGACGGCGCTGCTGGTCCGGCGACGGTGACGCCGCGGCCGCGGGTCCGGCCCGACCCCGTGTTACCGCCGGGGCCGAGCGAAATAGCTCAGGCACCGGACTGGCCGGCCTCTCGGCGGTCTGCACCCCTTCCCGGAAGAAGGTCATGAACCCCAACTCGTCCCGTGCGGCCGCCTCGATCGGCGCCGCGTTCCTGGCCACCAGCCTGTGCGCACCGTTCGCCGCGGCGCAGTGCCCCACCGTGCCCGCCCCCGGCCTCGGCATGCCGGGCGTCAACGACATCGTGCACGTGGTGCACCGCTGGGACCCGGACGGCCCCGGCCCGCAGCCCGAGCTGGTCGTGCTCGGCGGCCGCTTCGACGTCGCCGGCAGCCGGCCCTCGCCGCTGCTCGCAGCACTCGACCCGGCGACCGGCCAGCTGTCCACCCTGCCCAACACGTCGTTCTACGGCGTCGAGATCAACGCGGCGGTGACGATGCCGAACGGCGACCTGGTCGTCGCCGGCTACTTCGGCAACACCGGCCAGACGCTGGCCTTCGGCATCGCGCGCTTCGACGGCCAGAACTGGTCGCCGATCGGCAACGGCGTCGGCCAGAACGTGCGGGCGCTGGCGGTGCTGCCAAACGGCGACCTGATCGCGGCGGGAGGCTTCCAGCTGACCGGGACCCCGGGACAGACCGCGATCGCGCGCTGGGACGGTTCGCAGTGGAGCGCGCTCGGCATCGCCGACGGCACCCTGCAGACGTCGATCGAGACCACCTTCGTCGCCGCCAACGGCGACCTGATCGTCGGCGGCCTGTTCGACACCGTCGACGGCGTGCCGGCGCGCAACATCGCCCGCTGGAACGGCAGCCAGTGGCAGGCGTTCGGCGCCGGTGCCGATGCGACCGTGCGCGACGTGAGCCAGGACACCGCCGGCAACCTGATCGTCGCCGGCCAGTTCGTCTCGTTCGACGGCGTGCCGTGCGGCTTCCTGGTGCGCCAGAACGGCGCCACCTGGACGCCGCTGTTCCCGCCGCCGGCGGTCACGTTCGGCGCGGTGCTGGACGTGCAGCCGCTGCCCGACGGTCGCCTGGTCGCGTGCGGTTCGACCAACTCCTTCAGCGGCGCCGCGGTCGGCATCTACGCCGGCGGCAGTTGGACGAGCCCGCCGGCACTCGGCTCGGTCACGACCGGCGCCGGCATCCCACGTTCGCTGTGCGCGCTGCCCGACGGCAGCGTCGTCTGCGGCGGCCTGTTCCGCATGGCCGGCGACCAGCCGTGCAACCACGTCGCCCGACTCGACCTGCTGTCGGCGACGCCGTCGTGGTCGACGTTCGGTGCCGGCAGCAACGGCCAGGTGCGGGTGGTCCTGCGGGCCCGCGACGACACCGTCTACGCCGGTGGCGACTTCACGATGCTCGAGAACGTGCCGGCACAGCACCTGGCGCGGCGGACGGCGGGCGGCAGCTGGCAGCCGTTCGGCGCGCCGATCAACGGCAGCGTGCACCGCATCGTCGAGCGGCCGGACGGCGAGGTCTTCGTCAGCGGTAGCTTCACCACCATCGGTGGCGTCGCGGCGGACCGCGTCGCGCGCTGGGACGGCAGCCAGTGGCACGCGATGGGCAGCGGCTCCTCGTTCGAGGTCAACCGCATGGAACTCGACCGCAGCGGCGACGTGATCGCCCAGGGCTCGTTCCCGACCGGCAACACGTTCTTGCCGACGGCACGCTGGGACGGCACCGCGTGGCAGCCGTTCGGCAGCAACGCGCCGCTGGTCGGCGGCGGCTCGATCACCCAGCTCGGCGGCCTGATCGCCGCGACGCCGGCCGGCGACCTGCTGGCGACCGCGTTCACGACGACCGGCCCGGCGCTGGTGCGCTGGGACGGCTCGGCGTGGCACCCGTTCGCGCCGATGCCGCCGACGCTCGGCGCGCGCCTGCTGCCGCTGCCCGGCGGCCAGCTGGTGTTCGGCGACATGATCTGGGACGGCGCCAGCTGGCAGCCGCACGGCCTCGCCGGTGACGGCGGCGCGACCGCCCCCCGCCCCGACGGCAGCAGCTGGCTCGCCACCAACACCGCCAACTCCGACACCAACCTCTACGCCGGCACGCCGCAGGGCTGGCAACTGGTCGCCGAGGGCGTCGACTTCATCACCACGCTCGCGACCGAACGCGACGGCACGCTGTGGGTCGGCGGCAGCCTGCTCGACTTCGGCGGGGTCGGCGGCGCCTTCCTGGCGCGGCTCGAACCGACCTGCCCGGCCGCCGTCAGCGGCGCCGGCACCGGCTGCCTCGGCGCCGCCGGACCGTTGGTGCAGCAGGCCGACGCGTTCGCCTTCGCCGGTGGAACGGCCAGCGCAGCCTTGTCCGGTGCACCGGCCGGCGCGCTGGTGCTGCACACGATCGGCTTCGCACCGCAGGTGTTGCCGCTCGCCAACGTGCTGCCGCAGGCGCTGCCCAACTGCACGCTGTGGCACACCGGAGACGTGGTGCTCGGGCCGGCGGTGGCCACGACGGCGCCGACGACGCTGGCCCTGACGATCCCCAACGCGGCCGCGCTGGCCGGAGCGGACTACCGAACCCAGGCGGCGGTGCTCGAACTGCTGCCGGTCGGTGGGCTCGCGTCCCTGGCGACCAGCAACGCGCTGCGCTGGACCATCGGCTCGCTGCAGTAGCGCCGGTTCAGCACGAGCGCGGCCGGGCGAAGCCGCGCTCGCCGCCGACGAAGAAGTGCAGGAAGTCGCGCCCGGCCGGCTCGAGCCCGCACTGCCGCGCATCGATCGCCGCCGCCGCGCGGGTCCGGAAGTCACCCGGGCCGGCATAGACGGCGTGGTAGGCGCGCTTGAGATCGCGCAGCACGTCGGCGTCCATGCGGGCGCGGCGCAGGCCGACGAAGTTCAGGCCGCGCACCTCGTTGCGTTCGGCAGCCATCGAGAACGGCGGCACGTCGTACGACATCGACGCGTTGCCGCCGACCATCGCCCGCGCGCCGACGCGCACGAACTGGTGGATGCCGGCACCACCACCGAGGAACGTGCCGTTGCCGACCAGCACGTGTCCGGCCAGCATCACGTTGTTGGCCAGCGTGACCTCGTCGCCGACCACACAGTCGTGGCCGACGTGGCTGTTGGCCATCAACAGGCAGTCCTCGCCGACGTGCGTCAAGCCGTTCTCGCGGGTCGGCCGGCTGATCGTCACGCCCTCCCGCAGCACCGTGCGCGCGCCGACGCGCACGCAGCCCGTCGGCGTCGCGTCGACGCGCATCTGCGGGCGGCCACCGACCGTGCAGAAGCTGTCGACCCGGCAGCCGGCTCCCAGGCGCGAGCCCGAACGCACGACGCAGTGCTCGGCCAATTCGGTGCCGGGTTCGATGGTGACCCCCGCCTCGACGATCGAGAAGGCGCCCACAAGGACGTCGGCCGCGAGCACGGCCGAGGGGTCGACGACAGCTGTCGGGTGGATCATGCGTTCCCGTCAGCGTAGCGGCCATCGCGGCCGACACCTACTGCCGCGGTCTGCCCGGCCGCCGCGACCCGGTCGAAAGCGCGGTCGAGGTCGCCGATCAGGTCGTCGACGTGCTCGATGCCGACGCTCAGCCGCACCAGCCCGTCGCCGATGCCCGCGGTCCGCCGCGCCTCGGCCGACATCGCCGCGTGCGTCATCGTCGCCGGGTGCGCGACCAGGCTCTCGACGCCGCCGAGCGACTCCGCCAGCGTGAAGCAACCCAGCCCGGCGAACAGCGCGCGCACCTCGGCCTCCCCGGCCAGTTCGAACGCCAGCATGCCGCCGAAGCCGTGCTGCTGGCGCTTGGCCAGCTCGTGGTCCGGGTGGCTCGCGAGGCCCGGGTAGTGCACGGCCAGCACCTCGGGCCGCTGCTGCAGCCAGACGGCGATCGCCTGCGCGTTCTGCTCGTGCTGCCGCATCCGGACCGCCAGCGTGCGCAGGCCGCGCAGGGACAGCCAGCTGTCGAACGGCGCACCGGTGATGCCGAGCGCGTTGGCCCACCAGACCAGCTGCTCGTGCAGCGCCGCCGCGCGCGCGACCACGGCGCCGCCGACCACGTCGCTGTGGCCGTTGACGTACTTGGTCGTCGAGTGCACGACGAAGTCCGCACCGAGCTGCAGCGGGCTTTGGCCGACCGGCGAACAGAACGTGTTGTCGACCACGAACCACGCCCCGACCTCACGGCACTTCGCGGCGAGCGCGCGCAGGTCGACCAGCCGCAGCAGCGGATTGGACGGCGACTCGGCCCAGACGATGCGCGGCCGCCGCGCCAGCGCCGCAGCGAGCGCGCGCTCGTCGCGCTGGTCGACGAACAGCACCTCGAAGTGGCCCTTGCGCGCCAGCGCGTCGACCAGCCGCCAGGTGCCGCCGTAGCCGTCGTGCGGCACGACCAGCAGGTCCTGCGGTTCGAGCTGGTGCAGCAGCAGCGTGATCGCCGACATGCCGGTCGAGGTCACCACCGCGCCGGCCCCGCCCTCGAGCTCGGCCAGCGCCTGCGCGAACTCGTCGCGGGTCGGGTTGCCCGAGCGCGTGTAGTCGTAGGGCCGCTTCTGGTCGAAGCCGGCGAACGAGTAGTTGGCCGACAGGTACAGCGGCGGCGCCACCGAACCGTGGGTCGGGTCGCCGTTGATGCCGCACTGCACGGCGGCCGTATGCGGGTGGCGGCGGCTCATCGCAGCGCCTCCCGGACGAACGCCGACACGGCCTTGGTCTCCTTCAGGAAGCCGTCGTGGCCATACAGCGTGCGCAGCTCGCGGTGGCCGCGCAGGTCCGGCAGCGCCAGCGCGAGTTCGCGCACGTCGGCCGGCGGCACCAGCTGGTCGCTGTCGAACGCACACACGAACGTCGGCACGCGCAGCTCGCGCGGATCGACGCGGTGCGCATCGATCGAGCGGTTGCAGCACAAGAACTGCTCGGCGTTCCACGCGTCGGCGAAGCTGCTGCCACGCGCGTCGAGCCAGCCGGCCAGCCGGTCGTCGTCGAGGCCGCCGTCGAAGCGCTCGCGAAGCTCGTCCGGCGAGCGGTAGGTGGTCATCGCCAACGCCCGCGCCAGTTCGAGCTCGCGCCCGCCGTCGCCGCGCCGCAGGCCGAGTTCGACGAGCTGCCGCTGCACGTGACGCCACGCGCTCGCCTGCGCGTGGCTGCGGTGCGCGGCCGCGATCGAGACCAGCCGGCCGCAGCGCCGGGGCTGCTGCGCCGCCGCCTGTTGCGCGACCATGCCGCCGTAGCTGCACCCGACGATCGCGTGCACCTGGTCGACGCGGAGCGCGTCACAGAGCGCCCACAGCGCGCGCGCCTGGTCGCGCACGTCGACGAACGGGAACGCCTCGCCGCGGTCCGGCGTCGTCGAGTTGCCGGCACCGCCGAGCCAGTCGAACGACAGCACCTGGAAGCGCGACGTGTCGACGCCGAGGCCCGGGCCGGCGACCCCCTCCCACCAGCCGCGCTCGGGCAGGGCCGCGTGCGCGCTGACGTGGCGGTGCGCGGAGATGCCGCCGAGCACGACCACCACCGGCGCGTGCTGCGGCCCCTGCCGTTCGTAGGCCAGCACCGCTCCGTCGAGCGTGCCGCCACGGACCAGCGGGAACGGCGACGGCAGGTGGCACAGCTCGACGCCCCACGGCAACGTGATCGCGGCGCTCATCGCGACACCTCCCGCAGCTGCGCGGCCACGTCGACCCACAGCGCTTCGGCGGTGCGTTGGTAGCCGACCCCGAGGCCGGTGTGCACGCGCAGGCCCGATGGCAGTTCGTAGCCGTAGACGACCCGGTCGGCCGGCGCCGCCAGCGGCGAGCCCAGCACCACCTCCTCGAAGCCGACGCGCAGGTCGCGACCGTCGCGACCGGCGCGCGCGACCAGGCGGGTGGTCGCACCGCGACGGGCGCGCTCCTGCAGCTGCCCGCTGTCGAGTTCGCGCACGTCCTGCCGCACCACCGCGTCGAACGACGGCGCTTCGCAGAAGGTCTCGCCGAACACCGCCGACCAGACGCACAGCAGCTTGACCGCGGCGTCGCTGCCGTCGAGGTCGAGGTCCGCGTCCGGCTCGAGGAAGCCAAGTCGCTCGGCCTCCGCGATGCCCGCCGCGATCGTGGCGCCCTGCTCGACGGCGCTGACGATCGCCGTCGTGGTCACGTTGCCGACCAGCGCCAGGCCGCGCGCGTCCCGGCGCAGCTCGTCGAGCTCTTCGACCAGCTGGGCGCCGGTGCCCCCGAGCACGGCGTTGATGCCGAGGCGCGCCCGCGTCGCCGGCGCCAGCCAGTCGGCGGCCCGGCGCGCCAGCGCGTTCTTGCTGCACAGCAGCAGCGACGCACCGCTCTGCAGCGCCGCGCGACCGCGCTGGATCGCGGCATCGGTGCCCTCGGCGCCCGATGGCGTCGCGTCGACGACGAGGTCGGCCGCGACCACGCGGATCGCCAGCTCGGTCGGGATCGCCTCGGCGCCCGGCCACGCTGCGATCGCCGAACCCTCGGCCTTGTGCGCCAGCAGCGCATCGACCGGCAGCCCGTCGCGCGAGTAGGTCGTGCCCGAGCTGTCGCTGATCGCGACGACGCGGACCCCGGCGTCCCGTTCGCGGAGCTGGCGCAGGAACGCGCGGCCGACCTGGCCGGGCCCGATCAGGTGCACGGTCGAACGCCCCGGCGACTGGCCGGACGACAGGAACGCGTCCTGCGAACCGGCGGCGGTCGCTGACGTCGGAGAGGAAGGGCCACCGGCGGTGGCGGGAATCGAATCGCTCATCGGAACACGGCTCTCTCGGGCCCGTTCGCCAGGATTCGCGCGGCCGATGGGCCCGCGGGCCAGACCGACGGTGCGCCCGCAGGCGCAACCGGATGCCGGTTGGCTCACAAGCTCATCTTTCGACCACCTTGCCCTCCGTTGGGCACGGCGACGGCCGCGGGAATTGGCACCTGCTCGCAGCGTGGCTGCGCGTGGTTGCCCCAGCGTCGTCGGGCCCGTCCCTCGGCTGGTCTGGATGAGTTGTCGAGCGATTCGTATCGACAGACCGACGGGCCGTCAAGAGGGCGATCCCGGACCGTCAGCGATTCTTGCGCCGCTGAACTGCCTGCAACAGCTTCGGAGCGGCCCAGTCGTCGGGCCGCTCGGCGAGCACTTCGAGCAGCAGCGTCTCGGCTTCGTCGAGGCGGTTGCGGCGAGCGAAGTAATTGGCGAGCGCCATCTTCGCCTGCGGAAAGAACAGCTCGCCCGAGCTCTCGTAGACCTCGGTCAACTCGGCCTCGGCATCGCCGTGTCGCCCGACCGTGCCGCGGATCAGGGCGCGAACCTCGCGCAGCGGTGGATCCACCATCAGCACCCAGGACGCCGCGCGTTCCACCTGCGCCAAGGCACGATCGGCCCGCGCAGGATCGAACGATTGCGCCGCATACATCTTGGTCTTGATCGGCTGCTGCGCCGCCTCCATCGCACCCGCGCGCAGGCGCTGGCCGACGAACGTGTGCGCGGTGAACGCGAGCCACGCACCGAGCAGCACCAGCGCCACGTTGCCGGCACGGGTGCGCCTGCCACCCTGCTTGAGCACGGTGTGTTGGAAGCGGACGTCGCCCTGCCACCACAAGCGCGCGAACAGCATCGCGAACACCGCGGTGATCACGCCGAGGCCCACCGACATCAAAAACGGCACGCCCTCGCCGAACCAGGCACCGCGAAAGGTCCACTGCACGGCGACGACGGCCACCACGGCCATCAGCACCTCCTCGGCCCAGACGAAGTCGGCCCGCTGCCGGATGCGCTGCTGGCTGGTCGCAAGCGGCTTGGGCTTGGCGATGCCGATCGACAGCGCGTTGGTCGGACAGACCGAGACGCAGTCGAGGCACTTCATGCAGCCCGGGTCGACGATCTGCTTGTGGCGGGCGACCTCCTCGTGCACCCGCACGTTCGACGTGCAGACGCTGGTGCAGTGACCGCACGCATTGCACGCGTCGTTGACCTTGACGCGCACCGGCGCGACCCGGTCGGCGAGCGTGAAGAACGCGCCGTACGGGCAGCCGTAGGTGCAGAAGCCCTTGGCGCCGAGCCACCAGACGATCAGGAACCCGACCACCAGGAAGGTGCCGATCCCCATGATCGGTCCCGGAAAGGTCTGCCACAGATCCTGCGTGGTCAGCTCCCACCGCCACCCCGACGGCCGCGGCCCCTCATCGGAAGAGATCCAGCGCTCGATGTGGGGCCAGCCGAACATGAAGAACGCCACCACCCATGGCGCCAGCACCAGCAACCGCGAGCGCAGCGGCCGCGGCTTCAGGCCCAGTTTGTGCAGCAACCAGGCACACAGGTCCTGCAGCGCCACGACGTGGCAGGCCCAGCCGCAGAACCACCGCCCGAAGATCAGCGTCGTCGCGATCAGGCCGGCGAACAGCAGGAAGCCGGCGTTGATCTCGCCTTGCTCGAAGGTCTGCATCGCCTCCGACGGCTCGACCGGGGTCACCGACTCGCCGGTCGCAAGCCAGTGCCAGATGTGCACGCCGATCAGCACGTGCACCAGGACCAGCACCCACGCGCGCAGCCTCGAAACCCTCGATCGGCGCACGCCCTGGCCCTTGGGCTTGTGGCGGTCCTGCCGCGGCAGCGCGGCGAGCGGGTCGTGGGTCGGAGGCTGCGTGGCCGTCATCGGGGCGAGCAGCATACCGGACGCCGGCAGCGCCGTCCGATTGCATTCGCAGCGCCCGGGCGCGATCGTCTGCGGCCAGAACGATGAGCGAATCCGCAGAGAACGATCCCGCCACCCCGCCCACCGACTTCATCCGCGAGCGCATCCAGCAGGACCTCGCGTCCGGCAAGGTGCAGCAGGTCGTGACGCGGTTCCCGCCGGAGCCCAACGGCTACCTGCACATCGGCCACGCCAAGGCGATCACGCTGTCGTTCTCGGTCGCCGAGCAGTTCGGCGGCAGGTGCAACCTGCGCATGGACGACACCAACCCGGAGAAGGAGGCGCAGGAGTACGTCGACGCGATCCAGGAGGACGTGCGCTGGCTGGGCTTCGAGTGGCACGGCATGTTCTACGCGTCCGACTACTTCCCGCAGCTGTTCGCCTGGGCCGAGCAGCTGATCGTGAAGGGGCTGGCCTACGTCGACGACCAGACCGCCGAGCAGATCGCGAACCACCGCGGCACCGTGCGCGAGCCGGGCACCGACAGCCCGTTCCGCGAACGCGCCGTCGACGAGAACCTCGACCTGTTCCGCCGCATGAAGGCAGGCGAGTTCGCCGACGGCAGCAAGGTGCTGCGCGCCAAGATCGACATGGCGCACGACAACCTCAACCTGCGCGATCCGGTGATGTACCGGGTGCGCAAGCTGCACCACCAGCGCACCGGCGGGGAATGGTGCATCTACCCGATGTACGACTGGGCGCACGGCCAGTCGGACTCGATCGAGGGCATCACGCACTCGCTGTGCACGCTCGAGTTCGAGGCGCACCGGCCGCTCTACGACTGGTTCTGCGAGAACCTCGGCATCCACCACCCACAGCAGATCGAGTTCGCGCGGCTCAACGTCGAATACATGCTGACCAGCAAGCGCAAGCTGCTGCGGCTGGTCGACGAGGGCCACGTCGAGGGCTGGGACGATCCGCGCATGCCGACGATCCGCGGCCTGCGCCGCCGCGGCGTGCCGGCTCCGGCGCTGGTCGCGTTCTGCAAGCACGTCGGCGTCGCAAAGGTCAACGGCACCCACGAGATGGCGCTGCTCGACTTCCACACCCGCGACTGGCTCAACCAGCACGCGCCGCGGCGCAGCGCCGTGCTCGACCCGATCAAGCTGGTCATCGAGAACTGGCCCGACGGCGAGGTCGAGTGGCGCGACGTCGAGAACAATCCCGAGGACGAGAGCGCGGGCACCCGCCCGGTGCCGATGACCGGCGAGGTCTGGATCCAGCGTGAGGACTTCATGGTCGACCCGCCGAAGAAGTTCTTCCGGCTCGCCCCCGACCGCGAGGTGCGGCTGCGGTTCAGCTACGTCGTCAAGTGCACCGGCTACGAGACCGACGCCGACGGCAACGTCACGGTGGTGCGCTGCACCTACGACCCGGACACCAAGAACGGCAAGCAGCCCGATGGCCGCAAGGTCAAGAGCGTGATCCACTGGGTCTCCGCCGAGCACGCGGTGCCGGCTGACGTGCACCTGTTCGAGCCGCTGTTCACCGACCCGGATCCGGCCAGGGCCGACGGCGACGACTTCGTCGCGCTGCTGCGCGAGGACAGCAAGACGACCGTGCAGGCGATGTGCGAGCAGGCGCTCGGCGAGGCCGAGGGCGGCGAGTCGTTCCAGTTCGTGCGGGTCGGCTACTTCTACTGCGACCCGAAGACGTCGCAGCCGGGCAAGCCGGTGTTCCACCGCACGGTGACGCTGAAGGACGCCTGGAAGAAGGCCCAGAAGAACTGAGCGGCGCGGCGCGGAACGGAGCTGTCCGCGCCACACCCAGCGGGCCACTTCCAGCAGGCCACGTCCAGCAGGCCACGTCCAGCGGGGACGCAGCCGAGCGCGCGGACCCGACAGTCCAGACTCGACAGCGCAAACCCGACAGCGCAGGCCCCGCAGCGCCGCCAACCGTGATCGCGGAAGCGGCGTGTACGCGGGCGGGCGGGGCTTTGCCCCGCTAGCCGCGGATGACCAGCTCCGACGGGTTGGTCATCGACAGCTGCTGCTGCTGGTCGAGCATGATCGCCTGGCAGTGCACCGACGAGCCCAGGAAGCTGGGCAGGTTGGGGATCTCGATCGGGTGGTAGACGCGGTTGTCGGCGTTGATGTAGATCGTCTGCAGACCGGCGTCGGTCGGCACCCACCAGTTGCCCAGCGGCGTCGAGACCGGCGTCGGGAAGCGGTTGAACGACAGCCACGGGACCGCAACCGCGCCGTTCTGGCCGCGCACGCAGATCGTCACCGACGCGCCCAGCGTCTTGTTGGAGACCGACGAGATCTGCGCCGACGGGTAGGCCTCGCTCTGGTGCACGTAGCGGCCCAGCTCGTCGGCACCGTAGTCGCCGGTGTCGTGCGTCAGGTAGTAGAGGTTGCCGTCCGGACCGGTCAGCACGTCGAAGCCCTGGCCCGGCAGGTCGTCGAAGATCGCCTGGTTGACGACGTGGTCACCGGTCGCATCGAGCCACAGCACGCGCAGCTCGTTGGCGTTGTAGTTGGTGAAGAACCACGCGTTCTTGTAGAGCGCCGGGTAGTGGTCGCCGGTGTAGAAGCAGGTACCGGTCGGCGCCGAGGTCGGATGGTAGAACGCCAGCGGGTCGACCAGCGTCGGGTCGGGCGTGCTCTCCTGCCCTTCGTGGATCGGCCAGCCGTAGTTGCCGCCACCGACGATGTGGTTGATCTCGTCCATCCACGAACCGCCGTTCTCGGTCTGGTAGAGATCCCCGCTGACCGGGTGCACCGTCAGGCCGAACGTGTTGCGGTGGCCGTACGACCACACCGCGTTGCCGAACGGGTTGCTCGCCGGCACGGTCAGGTTCGGCACCTCGTAGCGCAGGATCTTGCCGCGCAGGCTGCCGGTGTTCTGCGCCCAGGCCGCGCCCAGCGCGTCGCCGGTCGCGACGTAGAGGTGGCCGTCGTGGCCGAACACCATCGAGCCGGCGTTGTGGTAGAGCGCCGCGTCGATGTCCCCCGTCTGGGTCAGCACCGTCAGGTTGGTGCCGACGCCGCCCTGGTCGCGCAGCCGCGCGATCCGGTTCTCGCTGCCACCGGGAGCGGTGTAGTAGACGTAGACGTAGCCGTTGCTGACGAAGCCGGGGTCGACCGCGATGCCGAGCAGGCCCGCTTCGGCCCACTGGCCGCCCGAGTGCACGCTGATCGTCGCCCAGGGGGCTGCCTGCAGCTGGCCGTCCTGGAACACGCGGACGTTGCCGGTGGCGCGTTCGGTGATCAGCAGGCGACCGTCCGGCGTGAACGCCATCGCGGTCGCGCGATCGAGCGGACCGTCGACGAGGGTCTCATAGGTGAAGCCCGCCGGCGGGTTCTGCGCAGCGAGCTCACCCGAGAGGGTCAGCGCGGCTGCAACGGTGGCGGATCCGAGGAGGTTGCGGAGCGAGAGCATCAGGGAGAATGGCGAGGCCGGCCTTCAGGGGTGGTGTGGCCGTTGGGTCGCATCGCGAGGCGAGGGAACCTACGGACAAGGCCGCCCTACGCAAGCATGACACGCTACGGCCACGGCGATTACGGTTTCCCTTTGCGGCACTCCGGATGACCCTGGAGCGCATCTCAGGGGCCTCCCGGTCGTGGTCGGGAAGCGCCGTTGTTATCGAGTGTACGGCGCCCGTGCTTGAGGCCGAGCGCGAGCATTCCGACGCACTTCGCCGTGCGTTTTCGTGAAGAAAAGCGGCGCGCGACCCGGCCCCGAAAACTCGCGCTCGCAGTCGACGGGGCGCTGCGAGCGCCCGCCGTCCGGACCAGCGAAACGGCCGGCTGGAGTGGCCAGCCGAATGGGTCTGCGGGATGGAGCAGCTAGAACGGCCTGCTAGAACGGAATGTCGCCGTAGTCGACTTCGCCGCCGGCTTCCTGCTGCTGCTGGCGACCGCCGCCGCGGCGCTCGCCGCCGCCACCACCGCCGCCGCCGCCGCCGCCTTCGCGGCTGCCGCCACCCATGAACTGGAAGTTCTCGACGATGACCTCGAGCTTGCTGCGCTTGCCACCGTCCTGGCTCTCCCACGTCGAGAACTCGAGGCGGCCCTCGATGAACAGCGGGCTCCCCTTGCGCACGTACTGGTTCAGCAGCTCGGCGCTCTTGCCGAACGCCGTCATGTCGACGAAGCAGGTCGACTCGCGCTGTTCGCCGTCCTTGTTGGACGTGCGACGGTTGACCGCCATGCCGAACTTGGCGATCGCCATGCCACCCTGGGTGTGGCGCAGTTCGATGTCGCGGGTCAGGTTGCCCATCAGGATGACTTTGTTGAAGTTCGCCACGAGGTGTTGCTCTCTCTGTCGTTTCTGGCTGCTTGGGAGGGCGCGCCGCGCCGCCGCGGATCGCGCGATCCGGGCATCCTAGCGGGCCTGCACGCCGGGTTCCATCGAGAGCCTCGGCGGCTGCCCGGCGGGGCGGCATCGCCGGGCCACCGCGCAGGGCCACCGCGCGGGGCCACCGCGCGGGGAGCACGCGCCGGGGCTGCGGTCGGCGGGTTTGCCTGGCTGGCGGCCAAACCGGGCATTGGCTACGCTCTGCGCCGTGACACAGCCGACTCCGCAATCCGAACGCCGCCGCGCGCCCCGCGCCGCCGCCTCGTTTCCGGTCAACCTGTCCTCCGACACGCTCGCCGAACCGGCGCTGCTGCGCGACATCTCGGAGATCGGCATGGCCTGCGACGCCCCGGCTCCGATCGACGAGATGACCATGGTCGGCATCAACTTCTCGCTGCCCGGCCAGACCGAGAAGCACCAGGTCACCGGCGCCGTGGTCCGCTGCGACCGCGTCGAGGACCGCGACGGCAAGCCGCAGTGGGACATCGCGGTCTACTTCACCGAGATCAAGCCCGTGACCAAGGCGGCGCTGAAGGGCTACGTCGGCAAGGGCAAGCTGGTCTAGCGCTGCGGTCGGCGACCGCGACGGTCGACTGCTCGGCCATAGCGACGCGGCCAGGATCGACCCAGGCCCCGATCAACTCAGGCCCCGATCAACTCAGGCCCGGATCCACTCAGGCCTGGCGCCGCGCCAGCACGAACCGCGGCTTGCCGGCAGCGTCGCTGCGCAGTTCGACCGCCTCGAGGAACGGCAGCGCCGCCAGCACGTCGCGCGACGGCTCGGCAGCTCCGAGACCGGTCTCCGCGACGAACCACGCGCCCGGCTTCAGGTGGCGCTCGAGACCTTCGCCGATCTCGCGGTAGCACGACGCGGGATCCCCGGGCGCCGAGAACAGCGCGAGCGGCGGCTCGAAGCGCTTGACGTCGTCGGCCAACCCCTCGGGATCGTGCGGATCGATGTAGGGCGGGTTGCTGACGACGAGGTCGAAGCTGCGGCCCTCTTCGACCGGCTGCCACCACGAACCGTGCGCGAACGTGACGCGCTCCCCCACCTCGTTGCCGGCCGCATTGCTGCGGGCCACGGCGAGGGCGTTCTGGCTGGCGTCGACGGCGAGCACCCTGGCGTCGGGACGCTCAGCTGCGATCGCGATCGCGATCGCACCGCTGCCGGTGCCGAGGTCGACCACTTCGGGTTGCTGACGATCGCCGAGCAGCTCGAGCGCGACGTCGACCAGCTCTTCGGTCTCCGGCCGCGGGATCAACACCGCCGGCCCGACCTCGAGTTCGAGTTCGCGGAAGCTCCAGGTGCCGAGCAGGTGCGCGACCGGCTCGCCGTCGCCACGGCGGACCAGCAGCGCGCGCATCGCGGCGCGCTCCCGTTCGTCGAGCGGACGGTCGTGGTCGAGGTAGAGCTGCAGGCGGTCCAGCTTCAGGACCTTGCCCAGCAGCAGCTCGGCGGAGCGCTTGGGCGCTTCGACGCCGCGCTTGTCGAGCCAGCCCTCGGACGCGCGCAGCACACTCATGACGGTGTGCTGCACGTCGCCGGCTGGCGTCGGCTCGCTCACTTGTTGCGCTTGCGCTCGGCGGCCTTCATGCGCTTCTCTTGGGTCGCCTGCTTGTTCTGCTTCATGCCGCCGGCGACCCCCATGATCAGGCCGGCCTCGGCCAGCAGGCCGCCCAGCATGATCAGCAGGTTGCCCGGGCCGAACAGGCGCCAGAAGCCTTCGCAGCGCACGCCGGCCTCGGCGTCCTTGCCGATCGTCGACGCCATGTCGGCGAACAGGTCCCCGAGCGACGCCGAGTAGGTGATGTCGGCCGTCAGCCAGCCGTTGGCACGCGCCACTTCGTGCGCCTTGACCGGATCGAACGCGACCAGGTACCAGATGCCGCCGATCAGCGGGATCGACGCGGCCAGCACCCACTTCACGCCGGTGGCGCGGTTGTTGGCGATCGAGCCCCACCACGACCAGATCATCGCAATCGCGATCAGCAGGTAGAAGCCACCCGCCATCGTCTGGTAGCCCGCGCGCGACACCTCGGCCGAGACCGGCATCATGCAGCCGACGAAGATCATGACGCCCGCGAACAGGAAGCGGTACATCGACTTGTCGGTGCAGTACATGTTGAACGCCGGCGCGCCGAGGCCAGCGCGCTGGGCGGCCATCGGATCTTGCGGCGCGGCGGCCGCGGGGGCGGCGCCTTCCAGCGGCTCGAGGGGTTCGAGGGACGCGAGGTCGGTGTCGGTCATCTGTTCTGGCTCCGGGGAGAACGGGCGGGAGAGGGGTTGTGGGGCGAAGATCGTGGCGGATGCCGGTCCGTCAGTCACGCAAGAATCCGCTACGCACGCATCATTGCGGGCCGCGGTTCAGTGCAAATGGCGAACGGTCGGCGGTCACAGGTCGGCGATGCGCCGCTCCCGCAGGTCCAGCTGCAGGGCGGCGATGATCGGCTCGAGCTTGCCCTCCATGACCTGCGCCAGGGCGAAGTTCTTGCCGAGGCGGTGGTCGGTCAGGCGGTCCTGCGGGAAGTTGTAGGTGCGCACGCGGTCGCTGCGGTCGCCGGTGCCGACCTGCTCCTTGCGCTCGGCGGCGCGCTCGGCGGCGACGCGGCGCTGTTCGGCCTCGTAGATGCGGCTGCGCAGCAGTGTCATCGCCTTGGCGCGGTTCTTGATCTGGCTGCGCTCGTCCTGGCAGGCCACCACCGTGCCCGTCGGCAGGTGCGTGATGCGCACCGCGGAGTCGGTCTTGTTGACGTGCTGGCCACCGGCGCCCGACGCGCGGTAGGTGTCGATGCGCAGATCGCCGGAGTCGATGTGCACGTCGACCTCCTCGACCTCGGGCAGCACCGCGACCGTCGCCGCCGACGTGTGCACGCGGCCCTTGGCCTCGGTCTCGGGCACGCGCTGCACGCGGTGGCCGCCGGACTCGAACTGCATGTAGTGGAAGACGTTCTTGCCCTTGATGCCGATCGTCGCCTCCTTGAAGCCGCCGGTCTCGGTCGGCACCGAGTTCATCGGCTCGATCGTCCAGCCCATGCGGCCGCCGTAGCGCTGGTAGAGCGTCAGCAGGTCGCGAACGAACAGCGCCGCCTCGTCGCCACCGGTGCCGGCGCGGATCTCGACGATGCAGTTGCGGCGGTCGTCGCCGGCCTCGGCGAGCATCAGGTCGAGCAGCTCGGTGGCCTCGCTGGCCAGCTGCTCCTCGAGCTCGGGGATCTCCATCTCCGCCAGCTCGGCCAGCTCCTTGTCGTCGCCGGCCGCGAGCCCGCGGTTGTCCTCGAGCTGCTGGCTCTTCTTCTGGAAGTCCTGGTAGCGCTGGACCACCGGCGTGGCCTCACCGAGTTCGCGGTGGATTGCCGAAAGCTTTTCGGGCTTGTCGGCGAACTCCGGCGACGACGACTGCGCCATCAGCTCGTTGGCGCGCGCGACCATGCGGTCCAGGCGCGCGCGGACCTTGGGATGCAACCCGGTCATCTGGTGCGACTCCTTGGCGTCGGCGAAACGAACGTCGTCCCCGGGATGCCCGCCACAGAAGGAGGGATGCCGTCCGCGAGACGACTGGGGTCGCGGGGATCAAGCGGCCTCGTCACGAGCGGACGAGGATCCAGCTAGCCCTTCTTGGCTTCCTTCGCGGCGTTCGCGCGAGCGTAGCGCTTGCGGAACTTGTCGACGCGGCCCGCGGTGTCCACGAACTTCTGCGCGCCCGTGTAGAACGGGTGGCACTCGGCGCAGATGTCGGTGCGGATCTCCGACTTGACGGACTTGGTGGTGAAGGTGGCGCCGCACGCGCAGCTCACCTTGCATTCGATGTACTTCGGGTGGATATCGGCTTTCATGACGCACCAACGGCGCCGCTTCGGCGCATCTGTGGGGCGAAGCAGTTTAGGGCCGGATGCCGCGAGGTCAACACCTTCGCAGGGCCGAACCCGCGCCTAGGGCAACCAGCGCACCAGCCGTTCGAGTTCGGCCGTGGACAGCTCGAAGCCGACCGGCCGCAGCCGCGCCCGCGGGAACGGCCGCTGCGGGAACCAGCGCAGCAGCAGGCCGCCGAGAGCCCCGCGCGCCTGCGGCGTCAGCGCGTCGAGGCGCTCGGCCGGCAGCACCAGGCCGGCGCCATGGCCGTCACGGGACCGGGGCGCAGCCGCAGCGGGGCCCTCGGCCAGCGGCCGCGGCCGTCGCAGCGCCAGGGTGCCGTCGCCCAGCACCTCCACCACCGGTGCGATGTCCGGCGGCAGCGCCGAGGCCCGGGCAGCGACGGCCAGCGTGCCGGCGAGCGGTCCGAGTTCGAAGCCGAGCGCGTCCTGGTGGCGCGGCTCCAGCAGTTCGTACTCGTAGGACGGCGCGCGCTGCGCCGCCTCGGCAGCCGCGTCCGGCTCGACCGGCTGCGCCCGCAGCGTGCGCTTGGGACCGTCGTCGAACGCCTCGACGACGAATGCCAGCACCACGATCGCGACCAGCGCGAAGCCGAGCGCCAGCAGCAGCCGCGCAAACAGGTTCGACGGCAGGTTCACGCCCCCTCCCGTTCGGCGGCCAGCCGCAGCAGGCGACGGACCGCGTCGACGTGCAGGCCGACGACGTTGTCGAACGCACCGTGCTCGAGCCGCAGGAAGTCCTGCGCATCGTCCTGGATGCCGTAGGCGCCGGCCTTGCCGCGGTACTGGCCCGAGTCCAGGTAGGCCTGCAGCCGCGCGTCGTCGACCGCGTCGCAGCGCACCGCCGACGTCACCAGCTCGCAGAACGCTTCGCTGCCGACGAACAGGCAGTGCGCCGTGTGCACCTCGTGCTTGCGCCCGGAGAGCCGGCGCAGCATCGCCGCCGCCGCCTCGCGATCGGCGGCCTTGCCGAGTTCGCGGCCGGCCAGGTCGACGACCGTGTCGACCGCGAGCACCGGCACCCGCGGGTCGGGCGGGACCGCGCCGAGCGCCTTGCGCCGCGCCCGGGCCACGGCGAGTTCGCGCGGCTCGCCGAGTTCGCTGTCGTGCTCGGTCGCCGCACCGACATACTCGTCACCGGGCTCGCAGAGCGCGAACCGCACGCCCGCGTCCGCCAGCAGCTGGCGACGGCGCGGCGACTTCGAGGCGAGGTAGAGGTCCAGGTCGGCGACCACGAGGCCATCGTCGACATCCGCCCCGGCGCCCGCAAGCACGGTTCCGGTCGCCGAGCTCGGATCAGCGCGTCAGATCAGCGCGTCGGATCAACGCGTCGGATCAGCGCGTCGGATCAGCGCGTCGGATCAGCGCGTCGGATCAGCGCTTCTTGCCCTTCGGGGCCGGCGCCAGACGCGCCAGCAGACAGGCCGGCGACAGCTCGTGCCTGGCGCTCGGCTTGCCGTCCTTGCCGTGCGGACCGACCGACAGCGGCAGGTGGCCGTACGGCTTCAGCAGCGCACGCACCTCGTCGACCCACTTGCTGACCGCGCTGTTCTTCGGGTCGAGGCCGAGGCGCTGCTGCGCGCGCAGGGTCGACTTCTCCGAGAAGCAGATCTCCTCGAGCGTCAGCAGGTTGGTCAGGAACGCCTGCACGTGCGGCTGGACCGCCGGCACGCGCTGGAAGAACATGTTGCGGTCGCTGATCGACGCCTCCCGCAGGAACGTCATGTGCACGCCGTTCTGGTCGTTGTAGACCTGCGCGATCGACTCGCGCACGGCCAGACAACGGTCGAACAGATCCGGGATGTCGAGGTCGCGCATCAACTCCTCTACCTCGAAGGCCTCGGTGACGCGGAACTCGTTGCGATCGACGAAGCTCTCCTCGATCCGGCGGCGCGCCTCCTGGCCGTAGCCGCACGGCAATCCGTGCGCGAAGTAGAGGTGCAGCAGCGCGTCGACGAAGTCGAGTTCCGGCAGCCGGACGATCGGCTCCTTCTTCTTGCGCTTCGACTCCGCGGGCTTGTCGCCGTCGGCGGCCTCGCCCTCGGTCGACCCGGTGGCGGCTTCCGCCTCGGGCTCCTCGGGCTCGGGCTCTTCGATGATCGGCTCGGGCTCGGGGATGTCCGCGAGCACCGCCTTGAGCTGCTTGAGGGTGGCCGTCAGGTTGGCCGGCGTCGGCTCCAGTGGCTCGCGCGGATCGGGTAGTCCGGCGTCCTCTTTGGCCTTCTTGGCAGCAGCTTTGGTCTTCTTCTTCGTCGGCACGACGAGCCTTGGGGGAAGGATCGGGCAGCAGGCCGGGCGGGAAGCGCCCGGCCAGGGTCACCGCGACGGACGCGCCGCGGTCCTCAGCAGGCCGACTAGGACTCGGCTTCGGGCGTGTCGCCGCCTTCGGCAGCGGCAGCTTCGGCTTCGGCCTTGGCCTTCGCCTCGTTGTGCTTGGCGAGCGCCGCGGCGCGCTCTTCCATGGCCTTGGCCTTGGCGATCGCACGCTGGTTGCTGTGGCGACCCTTCGGCGGCGCGAACGGCTTCGGCTCCGCCTTGCTCTTGCCGCGCTTGCGCTTCTTCTTGACCGGCAACTCGACGCCCGAGCGCTCGATCATCGCAGCGACCGTCTCCGACGGCTTGGCGCCGACCGACAGCCAGTACTCGACCCGCTCGGTGTTGAGCTTGACCTGCTCGCCCTCGCGGGGGAACAGGGGCAGGTAGTAACCGAGGGACTCGATGATGCGACCATCGCGCGGGAAGCGCGGATCGGTAGCCACCACGCGGTAGGTCGGGTGGTTCAGGCGTCCAAAGCGTTTCAGACGAAGCGTGACTGCCAAGGGAATTGGTCTCCGTGCGTCGGGGTGCCGGCGAAAGGGCCGAACAGTGAAGCAGATTCGGCCGCGCGTTGCCAGTTGTTTTTGACCGGGCCGGGACGGTCGTGGTCCCGGGCGGGCACGGCCGCCAGCCCGGGCAACGGCGGCTAGCGGGCAAAGCCCCGTCCGCACGCGTACACGCCGCTTCCGCGATCACGGTCGGCAGCGCGTCCACTACATGGACGCGCTCCTAGCGGCGCTTGCCGCCCGGGAAGCCACGCCCCCCGCCGGGAAAGCCGCGGCCCTTGCCACGGCCCTTTCCGCCCATGCCGGGCATGCCGCCGAGGCCACCTAGCCCACCGAGGCCGCCGCCGCCGCCGCCGCCCCCGCCCCCGCCCAGCATGCCGCCCAGGCCGCCGCCGCCCCCGCCGCCGAGCATGCCGCCGAGGCCACCGCCTCCGCCGCCGCCCATCATGCCGCCGAGGCCGCCCATGCCGCCCTTGCCGAGCTTCTTCATCATGTCCTGCATCGCCTTGAACTGCTTGATCAGCCCGTTCACGGCGTCGAGCTGGTTGCCCGACCCGGCGGCGATGCGACGGCGCCGCTGCACGTCGATCAGCGACGGTTGCCGGCGCTCCCGCGGCGTCATCGACTGGATCATCGCCTCGATGCGCTTGAAGTGGTTGTCGTCCAGATCGATGTTCTTCAGCGCCGCGCCGACGCCCGGCAGCATGCCGAGCACCTTCTTCAGCGGGCCCATCGAACGGATCATGTTCAGCTGGCTGAGGAAGTCCTCGAAGTTGAAGCTGCCCTTCTGCAGCTTCTTGGCCTGCTTCTGCGCCTCGCGCTCGTCGATGACCTTCTCGGCCTTCTCCACCAGGCCGACGACGTCGCCCATGCCCAGGATGCGGCCGGCCATGCGGCCCGGATCGAACGCCTCGAAGTCGTCCGGCTTCTCGCCGACGCCCTGGAACAGGATCGGCCGGCCGGTCACCTTGACGATCGACAGCGCCGCGCCGCCGCGCGAATCGCCATCGGTCTTGGTCAGGATCAGGCCGTGCAGCGGCAGACGCTCGTGGAACTCCTTGGCCGAGTTGACCGCGTCCTGACCGAGCATCGCGTCGTTGACCAGCAGCACCGCGTGCGGCTGCGTCACCGCGTGCACCTGCTGCACCTCCTGCATCAGGTCCTCGTCGATGTGCAGGCGGCCGGCGGTGTCGAGCACGACGACGTCGTGGCCGTGCTTCTGCGCGTACTGCAGGCCCTGCAGGCAGACCTCGGGCGGCGACAGCTTCTCGGTCGCCGCGAACACGTCGACGCCCAGCTGCTTGCCGAGCGTCTTGAGCTGGTCGACCGCCGCCGGGCGCTGCAGGTCGGCCGCGACCAGCAGCGTGCGCTTCTTCTTCTCCTTGCGGAGGTAGAGCGCCAGCTTGCCGCAGGTGGTCGTCTTGCCGCTGCCCTGCAGGCCGCACATCATCAGGATCAGCGGCTTCTTGTCGGCGATCGGCAGGCCGACGGCCTGGCCTCCGAGCAGTTCGGTCAGCGCGTCGTGGAAGCACTTGATGAACTGCTGGCCCGGATCGACCGACTCGATCACCTTCTGGCCGACCACGCGACTGCGCACGTCGGCGACGAACTCCTTGGCGACCTGGAAGTTGACGTCGGCCTCGAGCAGGGCCTGGCGGACGGCGCGGATGCCGTCCTCGACGTTCTTCTCGGTCAGTTTCTTCTGACCGACGATGCTGTTGAAGGCGTTGCCGAAGGCAGTGGCGAGCGTATCGAACATGAGCCGGCCCAGGATGTTGGCCCCGGGCGGAGCGGTCAAAGGAAAACGTGGACGCGTCGCCTCCGGAGGAAGGTCCGCGAGCGAACGGCGTCGTAGACCTGGCCCGGTAGTTGCACAAGCCGGGCAGAGGAACCCCATGAACGCACGCCACACGCTGACCGCACTCCCCCTCCTGCTGCTGGCCACCGCCTGCGCAACCCCCGTTGCCGTGGAGACTCACGGCGCGGAGCACGAGCTCGAGGCCGAGCTGCGTGTGTTCCAGGACGCACAGCAGGTGTTTCGCGAGAAGAACATGGGCACCCACCAGTTCGACTTCGAAGGACACGGCCGGGTGACCGTTCGCGAAATCCTGCTCGAGGGCTTCCCGGGCAACGGCTACCTGAAGTGCCGCTTCCACTACCAGAACCGCACGGCCAAGCCGGTCGTGCAGAGCTGGGTCAGCCTGGACGTGCTCGACGCCGAGGGCCGCATCCGCTCGACCCAGAGCTGCCACCTGATCATGCCGACGGCCGGCGCGATCGGCCGCGGCAGCTACTACGCGGACGAGCTGCGCACGCCGACCTACAACGTGCACCTCAAGGAGGGCTGGACCTGGCGGATCCGCTGCGAGTCGGACCTCCAACAGCCCGAGGAGCCGCTCGACCCGCCGGTGAAGGAGCCCAAGACCGGCGCCAACCTGCGCGCCCCGGTCATCATCCGGAACCGCGGCCAGAACGACTGGTAGGCCGCACGACCGACAGCAGGAGCACCGGGAGGGGCTTCGTGTCCGCGCTTGGGAGAGAGCGCGCTGCACCTCGAGGCGGTGCATTCCGGACGGCGAGCATGGATGGCGCCGGCCGGAGCCGACACGGATCCCCTCCCGGTGCTCCTGCCGTTGTCGATGCCGTTGGTCCCGCCGTCGCGGTTAGCGGCGGCGGCGCTGCATGCGCTCGAGGATCTTCTCGCCCTGCTCGTTCCAGACCGGCGGCTCGGCGCGGTTGGCGAGTTCCTGGGTGACGTCGTAGAGGCCGCGGATGATCGCGGTCATATGCGGCAGGTCGAGCTTCTCGACCTCGTCACCGGGCTGGTGGTAGTCGCCGTGCAGCGAACCGGCGCTGACCGAGTGCGCGACGATGCCCTTGCGCACGAACGACGCGTTGTCGCTGGCGCCGAACAGCTGGTTGCCCATGCGGAAGTCGACCACGCCGATCTGCTCGCCGGCCAGCGCCAGCTCGCAGATCGACGCGAAGTCGCTGTAGCCGGCGCCGGTGAACCAGCACTTCTTCTCGTTGCCCGCCTCGGGCCGGCCGATCATCTCGATGTTGAGGTTGGCGACCACGCGCTCGAGCGGCACCGGCGGACGCTCGCAGAAGCCGCGCGAACCGAGCAGGCCGCGCTCCTCGGCGGCGAAGCAGACGAACAGCACGTTGCGGCGCAGCTTCTGGCCGGCGAACGCCTCGGCGAGCAGCACCACGGCGGTGGTGCCGGTCGCGTTGTCGTCGGCGCCATTGTAGATCATGTCGCCGTCCTTCGGGTTGCCGACGCCGACGTGGTCGTAGTGGGCACTGACGACGATGTACTCGTCCTTGGTCGGGCTGCTCGGGTCCGCCGGCAGCAGCGCCATCACGTTGCGCTGCGTGAGCTCGGTCCGCTCGGGCGCGGCCACCGACCAATTGGCCGACCACTCGGCTTCGCGGCCGTCGGTCGGGGCCGGCGGCAGCAGGCCCTGGCGCACCAGCAGCATCGGCCGCGCGGCCGCACGGCGCCGGGTGACCACCGCGTGCACGCCCTTGCTCTGTTCCCAGAACGCGTGCGTCTCCGGCACCTCGATGATGATCGGTCGCCGCGCCGAGCGCGCGGTCATCAGCCGCTGCAGCACCGGATCCTCGACCTTGGCGACCGTGCACGGCTCGTCGCCCTCGAGGCCGTCGGACGGCTTCAGCTGGCGCACGTCCTTGCCCCCCTCGAGCACGAACTCTTTGCTGTCGTCCCCGTGCTTGCGCGTCAGCGTCAGCTTGACGGCATCGGAGTCGACGCGCACACCCGGCAGCGTGAACTCGTGGAACCAGGTGCCTTCGCGGACCTGCTTCAGCCCGGCCTTCTCGAAGCGCGCCGCCAGCCACTGGCCGGCCTGCTCGATCTCCTTGCTGCCGGTGTCGCGCCCCTTGCGCTCGTCGCTGGCCAGCCACGTCACCGTCTCGCGCACGCGGGGCTCGGTGACGTGCGCCTTCTGCGCGGTCAAGGAAGCGGTCGCCAGCAGCAGCGCCGTCACGATCGGGGAGCGTCGGTTCATCGTTGGTCCTCTTGCAGCATCTGGTTCATCGTGCCGGTGCGGTAGCCGAACACGTCGAGCGCGACGAACGTGTAGCCACACGCCTGCAGGTCGCGGCCGATCACGTCGCGCATCGCGAAGGCGCGCTCGAGCTCGCCGGGCGCGAACTCGACGCGCGCCAGCTGGTCGTGGTGGCGAACCCGGAACTGGCCGAAGCCGTGCGCGCGCAGCACCGCCTCGGCGCGTTCGATCTGCGCCAGCATCTCGCGGTCGATCGCGGTGCCGTAGGGCACTCGCGACGACAGGCACGCGAAGCTCGGCTTGTCGGCGACCGACAGGCCGACGTCGCGGGCGTAGCGGCGCACGTCGTCCTTGGCGAAGCCGCAGTCGACCAGCGGCGCCCGCACGCCGTGCTCGGCGGCGGCGACCTGGCCCGGGCGGTGGTCGCCGAGGTCGTCGGTGATCGCGCCGTAGACCACCACCCACTGGTCGGGCGCGATCTCGGCGCGGCGCTCCGCGACCGTCACGAACAGCTCCTTCTTGCAGTGGTAGCAGCGGTCGCCGGCGTTCTCGCGGTAGCCGTCGCGCGACAGCTCGTCGGTCTCGAGCACGACGTGCCGCACGCCGATCGCGGTCGCCAAGGCGCCCGCCTCCTGCAGTTCGCTGCGCGGCAGCGACGGCGAGTCGGCGGTCACCGCGACGACCCGTTCGCCGAGCGCGTCTCGGCACGCGTGCAGCAGCGCCGTCGAGTCGACGCCGGCCGAGAACGCCACCACCGCGCCGGGCAACGACGCCAGCTGCTCGCGCAGCATGGTCAGCTTCTGCTCGAATGGGAGGCTCGCGGTCGCCGGCAACATCGCGGGCCGTTCTACGCGCGGGACGTTCGCCATGCCAACAGGGATCGCCGGGTCACTTGCCCCGACCGTCGTAGACGATGCGCCCGCCGACGATCGTCAGCAGCACCTTGGCCTCGAGCAGCTCCTCGTCGGAACACGTCAACAGGTTGCGGTCGAACACGGTCACGTCGGCAAACTTGCGGACCTCGATCGAGCCGAGGTGGTTCTCGCGCAGCATCCCGTACGCCGCGTCGAACGTGAACCCGCGCAGCGCGCGTTCGCGGCTGAGCTTCTGGTCGGGCCGCAGCTCGCGGTCGGTGCCGGGCGCCTTGGTGGTCACCGCCGCGTAGATGCCCTTGCGCGGATCGACCGACTCGACCGGGAAGTCGCTGCCGAACGGCACCACGACGCCGAGTTCGTGGAAGCGTCGCCACGCGTAGGCGCGCAGCGTGCGCTGCGGGCCGAGCCGATCCGGCGCCCACGGCATGTCCGAGGTAAGGTGTGTCGGCTGCATCGACGGCAGCACGCCGAGGTCGCGGAACCGTTCGAAGTCGTCCGCCGCGATCACCTGGGCGTGCTCGACCCGGAAGCGCCGGCCGGCGAGCCCGCCGTCGACCTTCACCGCGGCGTAGGCATCGAGCACCGTCTTGTTGGCGCGGTCGCCGATCGCGTGGGTGACCAGCTGCATGTCGTGGTCGGCGCAGAACTGCGCCAGCGCCAGCACCGCGCCCTTCGGCAGCGACACCAGGCCGCGGGTGCCGGGACGATCGGTGTACGGCTCGAGCAGCGCGGCGCCGCGCGAACCGAGCGCGCCGTCGGCGTAGGCCTTGACGCCGCGCACCACGATCACGCTGTCCGGCGTCTGCCACGGCCCGCGCGCGATCAGTTCGCGTTCGGACTGCGCCAGCATCACGCACGTGCGCAGGAACCACTTCTTCTCCCTGTGCAGCTGGACCAGCTGGTCGAGCACGCGCCGGCTGACGCCCATGTCGTGCACGCACGTCAGACCGTGCTGCAGGCACGCGCGCTGCGCGAACAGCAGGCGGCGCCGGATCTCCGCGTCGCCGAGGCGCGGCTCCGGCACCGCCCCCATCGCCGCGTCGACCAGCACGCCGGTCGGCTGGCCGTCGTCGTCGAACAGGATCTCGCCGCCGCTCGGCGCGACGCTGCCGCGCTCGATGCCGGCGGCCGCCAGCGCCAGCCGGTTGGCCAGGCCGGCGTGGCCGTCGACGCGCGTCAACCAGACCGGATGCTCCGGCACCGCTTCGCTGAGTGCGCGGTGGTTCGGCATGCGCCGGTCTCTCCAGTCGTTCTGGTCCCAGCCGCGGCCGACCACCCACGCACCCTTGGGCAGCTTCGCCGCGGCGGCGCGCGCCTTGGCGACGACCTCCGCGTAGCTGGTCGTGCCGACCAGGTCGACCTCGACCAACGAGCTGCCGAGTCCGAGCAGGTGGCCGTGCGCGTCCTGCAGGCCGGGCATCACGAACGCACCGTCGGGCAGGTCGACGACCACGTGGCCGCGGTGGCGCGCCGACGGATACTCGAAGACCTCGTAGCGCATGCTCAGATCGAGCTGCTCGCGCCACGGCGCCGCGCCGGTCCAGATCGTGCCGCCGTGCAGGATCAGTTCGGACCACGGGTGCTTCGGCGACGGCGCCGGAACCGGTTCCTGCGGCGCCTGGACGAACAGCGACGCCGCGAGTGCGAGAACAGGGAGCATGCCGGGAATGGTATCGTCGTGCCTGCCATGCGATCCCTCTCCGTGTCGTTTGCGGGTACATTGCTCGTAACGGGTGCGCTCGCGCAGACGTCGTCGAGGCTCGACACGGTCGCCGCGCAGCTGCTGGACGAACGACGCGCAGCGGCCGCGCTGCACGACCTGCGGGTCGCGGGCGCGCCCGGCGCCCGCGCGCTGTTCGCGGCCTACGCCGGCAGCGACGACGCCGACCGGCTCCGGTTCGCCGAAGCGCTGGCGGAGCTCGGCACCACGACCCGGGTGCTGGTCGAACCGCTGGTCGCCGAGATCCCGCGGCGCGACGAGCCGCTGCGCAGCCTGCTGCTGCGCGCGCTCGCCAACGGCGCGCTGCTCGCGGACGACGCCGACCGCGCGCGCATCAACCCGGCGCTGCGTGCCTGGGCCAGGCAGGGCCTGGTCTACAGCCCGTCCCAGGACCGGCCGACCTACGCGTGGTACGAGTACGTGCGCACGGTGCGGCGCCTGCAGCTGTCGGTGCTGCCGCGCGACCCCCACGGCCTCGACACCGCGATGTCCCTGCTGCGCAAGGAGCGCGGCAGCCCGATCGTGCTGTTCCTGGGCAACCAGCAGAAGCCGCAGGCCAACGACGAGTTCGGCCACTGCGCGATCGAGTCGTACGGCGCGCACGGCCAGCGCGAGCTGCTCGAGGCCATCGCCGAGCTGACCCTGCGCTGCGAGGCGCCGTCGAAGCAGCTGGTCGCCGAGCTCGCCGCCTACCTGCGCCACTCGCCGCCGCGGCCACCGCGCGTGCAGGTCGAGCACTGCGCCGGCATCGGCGAGCCGGCGCCCAACCAGCTGCCGGGCGTCAAGTTCCCGACCAGGTGGCGCTACGACCACTGGCACTTCCCCCTCGCGCGCGCCGTGCTCGCCCACAGCGAGGTCGCCGCCGAACGCGCGCTCGCGCTGCGCCACCTGCTGCACGCCGACGTCGACGCGACCCGGCTGCGCGCGATCGAGCAGCTGCGGCTGTGGCCGCAGCCGTGGCAGCCGTTCTTCGCCGACCTCGCCACCGGCCTGACCAGCAGTTCGCGCAGCATCCGCCGCGCCACGCTGGTGACGCTGGGCATGGCCGACGAGTTGCCGGACGCCGTCCGCGAACAGCTGCAGGCCCTGGCGAAGTTCGGCGATGCCGAGCTGCGCGCGCTGGCCGGGCGCGCGCTGCGTTGAGGGCGCTCCGATGTGATGGGCTGCAGGTCGCAGCGACGCCCCGCGCCGCAGGTCGCAGCGACGGTGCCGTGCGGGGACGCGGGGATGCGCCGGACTAGTTGTCCGGCTCGCAGCGGATCTCGCTGTCCGCCGTGAAGATCGTGCGTCGCCGCACGCGGCCGGCCGGCACGTTGGCACCGGGGAAGCACAGGCACTGCTCGAGCCGCGCACCGGCGCCGATCGTCGAGCCCTTCATCACCACCGAACGCGTCAGCTCGGCGTCGTCCGCTCGCCGCACGTCGTCGGCGATCCAGTTGGCCTCGGCATGCTGCTCGAGCAGGAGCAGGTTCAGCTCCAGCAGGTCCTTGGGGTAGCTGACGTTCATGTCGGCCTTGACCACCTCGGCCGCGGCGACCGGATAGCCGTCGTCGAGGAAGATCTGGATCGAGTCGGTGATCTCGTACTCGTTGCGCAACGCGGTGCGCGGCGTGCGACGCACGGCGTCGAAGAACGTCTGGTCGAACAGGTAGATGCCGCAGCCCTTCAGGTCGGTGCGCGGGAACCGCGGCTTCTCGACGACCCTGGTGACGATGCCGTCGTCGCCCGCCATCACCGCGAAGTTGCGCTTCATCGCCTCGAGATCGGGCTCGCGCTTGCAGGCGAGCACGCCGCCGAGCTGCTCGCTGCGGAACCGCGCCAGCATCTCGTCGAGGTTCTCGGTGACGAAGAAGATGTCGCCCAGGAACAGGAAGAACGGCCGGTCGACGTGCGCCTCGAGCCGCGACACCGCGTGCGCGATGCCGAGCATCTCCTCCTGTTCGACGTACTGGATCGACACGCCCCACCGGCCGCCGTCCCCGAGCGCGCGCACCACTTCGTGGCCGAGGTGGCCGACGACGACGACGACCTTGCGGATGCCCATGCCCGCCATCATCTCGAGCTGGTAGGCCATCAGCGGCTTGTCGAGCACCGGCAGGATCGGCTTCGGCCAGTGCTCGGAGAACGGGCGCATCCGGGTGCCCTTGCCCGCGGCAAGGATCACCCCCATCAGGTCGTCGGTCACGTCAGGAGCCTGGGGTTGCGAGGTGGCGGGACCGGCGCAGCGTGCCGCAAGCCCGCCGCCGAATCACTGACGAATGTTGCGCACCAGCGAGACGCGATCGGTGATCAGGCTCGAGATCAGCAGCTCGGGCAGGCCGTCGCCGGTCATGTCCTGCAGCACCGCGTCGCTCGCCCCGAGCGTGCCCGGGAAGCTCGGCAGCAGCGGGAAGCTGCCGTTGCCGTCGCCGACCAGCACGCGGAAGTCGCCGCTCTGCAGCGACGCGACCAGGATGTCCTCGATGCCGTCCCCGGTCAGGTCCTGCGCCATCAGCGCGGTCGGCGCCGCGCCGGCCGCGTAGTCGCTGCCGGTGAAGCCGGTCGGGCCGCCGAACAGCACCGTGACCGTGCCCGACGCCGCGTTGCTGACCACCAGGTCGGCGCGGCCGTCGCGGTTGAAGTCCGAGGTCACCAGGTAGTTCGGCGACAGGCCGACCGGCACGGCCAGCACTTCGACGAACGACGTGCCGCCCTCGTTGCGCAGGATCGCGATGTCCGACTGGTTGGCGCGCGAGACCGCGAGGTCCTGCAGGCCGTCACCGGTGAAGTCGGCCGCGACCACGTCGACCGGGCCGCCGCCGACGTTGACGATCACCTCGGGGTCGAACGTGAACGGCACCGGCGTGCCCGGGATCAGGTGCACGCCCCCGCCGGTGTAGTCGCAGACGACCACGTCCAGGTCGCCGTCCCGGTCGAAGTCGACGACCTCGATGCCGAACGGGTAGTTGCCCGAGCCGATCGTGGTCGGCGTGACCGGCAGCAGGTCGAAGCTGTAGGCGCCGGGAGTCGACGTGTTGCGCAGGATCTTGATGCCGCCGACGACGCCGACGACCAGGTCCTGCTTGCCGTCGAAGTCGAGGTCCGCGGCCTGCAGCTGGTGCACGCCGAAGCCGGTGTCGAACATCGTCTCGACCTCGAGCTGCTCGTTGCCGCCCATGATCACGAGGTTGGAGTCGTTGTTGCTGCCGGTGACGACCTCGAAGTCGCCGTCGCCGTCGAAGTCGGCCCCCTCGAGCCACGACGCGGTCGGCAGCGTCGAGCCGTAGCTGCGCGCACCGGCCAGCGTGCCCGAGTCGCGGGCGAGCCACAGGTTGACGCGGTTGCCGAGGCCGGACAGCGCGAACACGTCGTTGCGACCGTTCTGGTCGAAGTCGCCGATGAACGGGCGCAGCGGCAGGCCGGTCGAATCGAGCACGAACGGCTCGGCGACCTGGCCGCCGGGCAGCCCCGGCACGACCGCGATGGTCGCGTTGAACGCGAGGCAGCCGACCAGGTCGTTGAGGCCGTCGCCGGTGACGTCGGCGACCTTGGCCAGGCCCGGGCGCGCCGGCACCGGGATGTCGAACGACAGGTAGGGACAGATCGGCACGCCCACTCCGCCGCCGCCGAGCGCCGACGGCTGGTTCGGCGGCAGGATCTCGGTGATCACGACGTAGCGCTCGTTGGCGAACGCCGACACGACCAGGTCCTGCAGGCCGTCGCCGCTCATGTCGCCGAGCGTCACGGCACCGGGCGTGCCGGGCACCTCCAGCACGCAGAACTCGTTGCCGAAGTCCTTGCCGCCCTGCGTGCCGGTGTAGAGCACCAGGCGCGAGAAGCCGGTGTCGGCGACGACCAGGTCGTTCTGGCCGTTGCGGTTGGCGTCGCCGACGGTGAGGTTGAACGCGGTGCCGCCGCCCGGCAGCGTCAGCTGCGTCTGGCTGGCGAAGCCGAGCTGGCCGTCGCTGAAGCCGACCACGATCTCGGGCGCCGACGGGCGCGAGACCGCTACGTCGAGCAGGCCGTCGTCGTTGAGGTCGCCGACCGAGACCGCCAGCGCGTCCGAGCCCGCCTCCAGCGTGCCGGCCAGCGTGAAGCCGCCGTTGCCGTCGTTGGCGAGCACGTTGGTCTCGTCCGCGTCGCTGCGCACGATCACCAGGTCCTGGTCGCCATCCTGGTCGAAGTCACCGCCCGACATCCAGATCGGCAGGCCACCGAGCTGCAGTTCCTGGGTCAGCGTGAACGACGCGCCGTTGCCGATCAGCACGCGCAGCTCCCCGGTCAGGCTGATGACCGCCATGTCGAGCACGTTGTCGCCGTTGAGGTCGGCGACGAAGTAGTCGGAGTGCGTCGCAGAACCGGTCTCGATCTCGATGCGGGTCTCGAAGGCCGGGGGCGAGCCGATGCCGAGCCCGGCGACATCGCCGGAGTGGCGGGCGCACGCAGCGGCGAGGGCGGCCAGGAGGATGGCGGACGAACGAGTGACGAGCTTGCTCATGAGGATGAAAGGGAGCCCCGGGAGGGACCCACTGTGGAAAGGTTAGCACAGCGCGGCCGATCCGCGCTCCGCCGCAATCCCGATCCGGGATCCGAACGTTCCCCAGGGGCGAGGTTTCGGTGCCATCGGAACATCGGGGAGAGCTCGGCGGGGCAGCAGCACGGGCGACGCGGGGGCGCACGCCGGCCTCGAACGGACCGACAACGAACCGGAGGCGGCCGCGTTGCGACGATCTGCAATCCGGAACCGCTAGTGGGCAAAGCCCCGTCCGCACGCGTACACGCCCGCTTCCGCGATCACGGTCGGCAGCGCGTCCACTACATGGACGCGCTCCTAGCGGGCAAAGCCCCGTCCACACGCGTACACGCCGCTTCCGCGATCAAGGTTGGCAGCGCGTCCACTACATGGACGCGCTCCTAGCCGCCGTAGTCGGCGAGGTAGGTGCGCGCCCGTTCGACGTAGTGCTCGGCGCGCCAGCGCATGCCCTCCATCTCCTCGTCGCTCACCTGCCGCACGACCTTGCCGGGCATGCCGAGCACGACCGAACGCGGCGGGATCACCGCGTTCTCCTTGATCAGCGCGCCGGCGCCGATGATCGAGTACTCGCCGATCCGGGCGCCGCCGAGGATCACCGAGCCCATGCCGATCAGAGCAAAGTCGCCCACTTCGACGCCGTGCAGCGTGACGCTGTGGCCGATCGTGACGCCACGCCCCACCACCAGCGGCGCGCCGACGTCGACGTGGATGCAGCTGTTGTCCTGCACGTTGGTGCCTTCGCCGATCGTGATCGAGGCGTCGTCGCCGCGGATCGTCACGCCGAACCAGACGCCGACGTCCTTGGCCAGCCGCACGTCGCCGACCACCGTCGCGTTGTCGGCGACCATCGCGTCGCCGCGGCGGACGAACCGGCCGACCATGTCGGGGTGGACCTGGAACTCGCGGAGCGCGGGATCCTCGGGCGGGTAGCGGCTGGGCTTGTCGTTGCTCATGGTCGGAGGTCAGCGAGCATAGAGCAGGTCGAGCAGCCCGGGCCAGCACACGATCGCCGCGACCGTCAGGCCGTTGTGCAGCGCGTGCGCACAGATCGACGGCAGCAGCGAGCCTTGCCGCTGCCGCAGGTAGCCGAACACCAGCGCCAGCACGGCGATCGGCAGCGCGTGGTCGAGACCGTGCGCGAGGCCGAACAACGACGCGACCAGCAGGTGCGCGCCCCACTTCGGCAGCGTGTTCTCGACCGCCGCGAACAGGTAGCCGCGGAAGATGATCTCCTCGACCAACGGCGCGACGCCGACGATCACCAGCACGTGCAGCCAGAACGCCGGCAGGCCGGCGCCGTGGGTCGCCAGTTCGAGCAGCTGCGGCTGCGGCTCGACGCGGTGGCCGAGCGCGACCATCACGCGCAGGTAGGCGGCGGCGAACGCCACCCACAGCAGCAGCCACACGCCGTACGACGCCAGCACGCGCGGCCAGCCGATCGGCCGCCACGGCGCCGGCGGGAACACCATCACGCAGGTGACCGCCATCAAGCAGCCCACGCGCCAATCGGCGCCGAGCAACACGGCCAGCACGAACGCGAGGCCGACCTGCAGCAGCGAACGGGGCAGCTGGCTCATTCGCCGGCGATCACGCCGCTGGTCGGCGACGACGCGCTGGCGTAGAGCTTCTTCGGGATGCGGCCGGCGAGGAACGCGTCGCGGCCGGCTTCGGCGGCGGCCTTCATCGCGCGGGCCATGCGCACCGGCTCCTTGGCGAGCGCGACGCCGGTGTTCAGCAGCACGCCTTCGGCACCGAGCTCGAACGCGAACGTCACGTCACTGGCGGTGCCGACGCCGGCGTCGACGATCACCGGCACGGTGGCGCGCTCGAGGATGATGCGGATGTTGTTGGGGTTCTGGATGCCCTGACCGGAGCCGATCGGCGCTCCCGCCGGCATCACGCTGGTCACCCCGACGTCCTCGAGGCGCCTGGCGAGCACCGGGTCGTCGCTGGTGTAGCACAGCACCGTGAACCCCTCCTTGACCAGCGTCGCCGCGGCCTCGAGCGTGCCGACCGGATCGGGCAGCAGCGTCTGCGGGTCGGCGAGCACCTCGAGCTTGACCAGATCACCGATGCCGAGCTCGCGACCGAGCCGCGCCGTGCGCACCGCGTGCTCGGCATCGAAGCAGCCGGCCGTGTTGGGCAGCAGCGTGTACCGGTCCTTCGGCAGGTAGTCGAGCAACGTCTTGCCCTCGGGCACCCCCATCTGCATGCGGCGCACGGCGACCGTCACGCACTGCGTGCCGGAGACCTCCAGCGCCTCGACCATCGACTCCATGGTCGGATACTTGCCCGTGCCCAGGAACAGTCGGGAGGTGAAGCTGTGCGGTCCGAGGACCAGCGGTTCGTCGACGATCGTCACGGCGTCGATCGTGCGACCCGACGCCCCCCGACACAAGCGAACTCCGCCCCCCGAACACCGCATACCGAACCGGGTTCATCGGCATGCGGCGCAGGCTGCAGCCCGGTTCGGTATGCGGTGTTCTGCTTGCGGGCACCTCCGGCGCCGTCGCCTAGCCGCCGCCGAAGAACGTCACGATCTCGAGCTGGTCGCCGGCCGCGAGCCGGGTGTCGGCGTGGTCGGCGCGGCGCACGATCTGCTTGTTGCGTTCGACCGCGACCTGCGTCGGCTGGAAGCCGAGCGCCGCGACCAGGTCGGCGACCGAACTGTGCTGCGGCACCGCGCGCGGTTCGCCGTTCACCGAGATGTCGATCGTCGCCTCGCTCATGCGCCCTCCATCCGCTGCAGCCGCAGCACCTTCAGGTACTCGCTCTCCGGATGCGTGACCAGCGCCGGATGATCGTCGCCGGCCTGCAGCCGCTGCCGCAACGCCACGCGGAACGGCAGCCCGGCCGCCGCCTGTCGCACCAGCTCCTCGAAGCGCGGCAGCTGCACGTGGTGGCTGCACGTGCACGTCACCAGCTGGCCGTGCGGCGCCAGCAGCCGCATCGCCTGCCGGTTGAGGTCGCGGTAGCCGCGTTCGGCCCCGGGCAGCTCGCGCTTCGACTTGGCGAACGCCGGCGGGTCGAGCACGATCAGGTCGAAGGTCTTGTTGCGCTCGCGCAGTTCGCGCAGCACGTCGAACGCGTTGCCACAACGCGTCTCGAGGCCGTCCAGCTGGTTGCGTTCGGCGTCGTGCCGCGCCTGCTGCAGCGCCTCCTCGGACTGGTCGACGGCCAGCGCCGAGACCGCGCCGCCACGCAGCGCGTGCATCGAGAAGCCCCCCTGGTAGCAGAACAGGTCGAGCACCCGCCGGCCCTTGGCCAGCGTCCGGACCAGCGCGCGCGCCGGCCGCTGGTCGAGATAGAAGCCGGTCTTGTGGCCCGCCAGCGGCCGCACCGTGTGGCGCACGTCGCCCTCGACGATCTCGACCTCCGCCTTGCGCCCGCCGTGCAGCAGCTCGACGTGCTCGTCGAGCCCCTCACGCTTGCGCGTCGGCACGTCGTTGCGCGCGACCACCGAGGTCGCGTTCAGCTTGTCGGCCAGCCACGGCACGATCGCGTCGAGCGAGCGTTCGACGAACGCGCTGGTCACCTGCAGCACCAGCACGTCCGCATAGCGATCGACGACCAGACCCGGCAGCCAGTCGGCCTCGCCGTGCACCAGCCGGGCGCCGTGTTCGGGTCCGAGCAGGCCGGCGCGCGCGTCGATCGCGGCGTCGAGCCGCGCCGAGAAGAACGCCTCGCGCCCCGGCACGTCGTCACCCGGCCACGGACCGCACAGCCGCAGCGCCAGCTTGCTGTCGGCGGTGACGCCGAGGCCGAGATCGCGGCCGTCCTCGTCGCGCACGCGCACCAGCCGCGCCGGGCCGGGCGAGCCCTGCAGCAGGTCGTCGCGGAAGAACCACGGCCGGCCGCGCCGCGCGAAGCCACTGGCCCGCGCGTTCAGCTGCACGACCGCCGTCGTCTCGTCGGAGGCGGCGCTCACTTGGCCGGCAGCTCGATCAGGCAGCGCGCGAGCATCGTGTCGAAGCGAACGTCCAGGAACAGCTGGGTGCTCTTCTTGTCGCCGCCCGGCTGGATGTCGCAGCTGAGGTGCTCGAACTCGGCGCTGTCCGCGACGAACTCGGTCTTCAGGTCCATCAGGCCTTCGACCAGCGTGCCGTCCTTCTTCTTGAAGCGGCTGAAGCCGACACCCTTGTGCAGCGTCAGCGCCCAACCCTTGGCGGTCTTGCGCGCGCTGAGCGCGTACTTGCCCGGCGCCACGTCGTGGCCGCCGATCTTGAGCGCGAGGTCGGTCTCGAGCTCGGCACCGCCGAGGTGCCAACCGTCGCCGACCGCCATCTTCTTGGCGCCCGCCTTGTCGAGCGTGACGGTGATGTGGCTGACCTTGAGGTGCTCGTTGCGCTTCAGCTCACAGTCGATCACCTTGCGGAAGTGCGGGTGCGGCAGCGGCTGCTCGGGCGAGCCGACGAACGCGAGCGACAGCGGGATCAGGCAGAGCGCGGCGGCGGCCGTGGCGCAGGTTCGGAACGGGATCATCGGGGACTCCGGGTTGCTGGGGCTAGGCTTCGGTGCGCCGCTAGCGATCGACCGGCGCGCTCGCCCGGACGGCGAAGCCGCGGCGGTCGAGCAGGTCGCGCAGCGCGTCGACATTCTGCCGGTTCGGGTCGTGGCGGACGACGACCTTGCCGTTCTTCTGGTCGAGGACTTCGACCTCGGCGCCGTCGAGGCGGTCGATGCTCTCGGTCAACCGCACCGCGCACCACACCGGACAATCGAGCCCGTCGACCTCGAACGCGACGCGCGGCGCATCGGCGGCCGGCGTGCGCAGCGCCCTGTGCGCAACCCGCCAGCCATACAGCACGGCGACCGCCAGCAGCCCGACCAGCACGATCCGCGGCGCGACGGACCTCGATCGGCTGCGGGCAGGGGCGGGCATGCCGCGATCCTACGCGCGAACACCGACAGGTTCCGTCGAGTTCTGCAGCGGCATTGCGGCCGACGGCGGATACGTTCGGCGCATGCCATCGCCGCCTCCGCAGCGCCGCTTCGCGGTTCTCATCGACGCCGACAACGTCTCCGCCAAGGCCCTCGAAGGCATCTTGGCCGAGGTCGCCAACTACGGCACCGCCATGGTCAAGCGCATCTACGGCGACTGGACCACCCCGTCGCTCAATTCGTGGAAGCCGATGCTGCTCGAACACGCGATCCAGCCGATCCAGCAGTTCCGCTACACGACGGGCAAGAACGCGACCGACAGCGCGCTGATCATCGACGCGATGGACCTGCTCTACGAGGGCAAGCTCGACGGCTTCTGCCTGGTCAGCAGCGACAGCGACTTCACCCGGCTGGCCTCGCGGATCCGCGAGGAGGGGCTGATGGTGATCGGCTTCGGCGAACGCAAGACACCGCGCGCGTTCGTGACCGCGTGCGACCGCTTCGTGCACACCGACATCCTGCGCGGCGCACGGCGGCCCGACGAGGACGAGGAGGACGACCCGCGCACCCGCGGCGAGACGCTGCCGATCGACGACAAGCTGGTCGAACTGCTGCGCTGGGCGGTCGGAGCCAGCGACGACGAGGAGGGCTGGGCCGACCTCGGCACGGTCGGCGCCAAGGTGATGGCGCAGCAGCCGGACTTCGACGCGCGCAGCTACGGCCACGGCAAGCTGTCGAGCCTGGTCGAGGCGACCGAGGCGTTCGAGATCGCGCGCGAGACCAGCAAGAACGGCCGCGTCGACGTGCTGATCAAGAGCAAGCCGAAGAAGAAGCGCCGCTCGCGCGCGCGCCGCTGAGCGGCGGCCGTCGCTTCATCAGGGCTCGAACCGGATGACCGTGCCCTGCACGGTCCGGTCGACGTCGATGCCGCAGCCGTCGGGGCCGCCGGCGGAGACCAAAAGCCCACCGCCGGTCAGCACCAGCGCGTCGCCGCCGAACTGCCGCGCGCGTTCCTTCATGCGCTCGACGATCGCCGCGAAGCCGTGCAGGTCGCTGCCCTCGCCGACCACCTTGCCGACCTTGCGGTAGCCCGCGAGGCCGTCGAACGCGTCGTAGACGACGATCGGGTGGTCGGCTGCGCGCGGCTCGAAGGTGTCTCGTCCGAGACGCACTCCGGACGCCGAGACGCAGGAGAACAGGAACAACGCCAGGACCGCCAACGCGGCACTGGCGCGGCGACGCGACAGATGCATGGGCATGCCCTCGCCGTGGCAACCACCATGCCGGCCGGTAGCCTTCCCGCATGAGCGAGCCCGACCAGATCCAGGCCGTTCGCGCGCTGTTCGCGCGCGAGACCGACGGCGTCCTGTGCACCGCCCACGCGCGTTCGTCCGCCTGGCCCTACGGCTCGGTGGTGCCGTTCGCGCTGCTCGAACAGGGGGACGCGGTGATCTTCGTGTCCGACATCGCCGAGCACACCGCCAACCTGCGCGCCGACCCGCGCGCGACCCTGCTGGTGCGCGACTCCGCCAGCGACGACGCGCAGGCCGATGCGCGGCACGCGATGATGGTGCGCGCCCGCCGACCCGACGGCGACGAGCAAGACCAGCTCGAACGCGTCTACTTCGCGCGGTTCCCCGGCGCCGCGCGCATGCGCGAGGCGCACGGCTTCTCGGCGTGGCGGCTCGAGTGCGAGCGCATCCGCTGGATCGCCGGGTTCGGCTCGATGGGTTGGATCGACCGGCCGACCTGGACCGGCGAACCCGACCCGATCGCGCCGCACGCCGACCGCATCGTCGCGCACCTCGACGACGACCACGCCGACGCGATGCGCGAACTCGCGGTCGCGTTCGGCGTGCCCGACGCCACCGCCGCGCGCGCCGTGGCCGTCGATCGCGGCGGCCTCGACCTGGTGGCCGAAGTCGCCGGCGGCGGCGACCGGCCGGCGCGGGCCCCGTTCCGGTCGATCGCGACGACCGCCGACGAGGTGCGCCAACAGGTCATCGCTCTGCTGCGCGAGATCCGCTGAGCCCCCAGGGTCCTGGCCCGGCGCCAGAACGCTTCGGCGGCGCCGCCCGGTCTGCTACGCTGCTCCCCCGAAATCCCCCTACCCGCCGCACGACGAAGCGAAGACGCCCGAGATGAACGCCTACGACAGCTACCTGAAGGAGATCGAAGAACGCAAGGAGGCCGGCCTGAACCCGAAGCCGATCGACGGCGCCGAGCTGATCTCCGAAGTGATCGAGATCCTCCAGGACCGGGCGAGCCCGCACCGGGCCGACGCGCTGAAGTTCTTCACCTACAACACGCTGCCGGGCACCACCAGCGCCGCCGGCGTCAAGGCGCAGTTCCTCAAGAAGGTCGTGCTCGGTGAAGCCAGGGTCGACGAGATCTCGGTTGCCTCGGCATTCGAACAGCTGTCGCACATGAAGGGCGGCCCGTCGATCGAAGTGCTGCTCGACCTGGCGCTCGGCGACGACGCGGCGATCGCGGCCCAGGCGGCCGACGTGCTCGAGACGCAGGTGTTCCTATACGAGGCCGACACCGACCGCCTCGCCAAGGCCTGCGCCGACGGCCACGCGCTCGCCCGGAAGATCCTCGAGAGCTACGCCAAGGCCGAGTTCTTCACCAAGCTGCCCGACATCCCCGAGACCATCGAGCTGGTCTCGTACGTGGCCGGCATCGGGGACATCTCGACCGACCTGCTGTCGCCGGGCAGCGAGGCGCACTCGCGCTCCGACCGGGAGCTGCACGGCAAGAGCCTGATCAGCCCGCAGGCACAGCAGGAGCTGGTCGAACTGCAGCAGCAGCACCCCGACAAGCGCGTCATGCTGGTGGCCGAGAAGGGCACGATGGGCGTCGGCTCGTCGCGCATGTCGGGCGTCAACAATGTCGCGCTGTGGATCGGCCGCCAGGCGAGCCCGTACGTGCCGTTCATCAACATCGCGCCGGTCGTCGCCGGCACCAACGGCATCTCGCCGATCTTCCTGACCACGGTCGGCGTGACCGGCGGCATCGGCCTCGACCTCAAGAACTGGGTCAAGAAGACCGACGCCGACGGCAAGACCGTGCTCGACGACGCCGGGGAGCCGGTGCTCGAACAGGCCTACTCGGTCGACACCGGCACCGTGCTGACCATCGACACCAGGCGCAAGGTGTTGCTCAAGGACGGGCAGGTGGTCCAGGACATCGCCGCCGCGTTCACGCCGCAGAAGGTCGAGTTCATGAAGGCCGGCGGCTCGTATGCGATCGTGTTCGGCAAGAAGCTGCAGACCTTCGCGGCCAAGACGCTCGGCGTCGAGGCGCCGCAGGTGTTCGCGGCGTCGAAGGAGATCTCGCACCAGGGCCAGGGCCTGACGGCGGTCGAGAAGATCTTCAACAAGAACGCGGTCGGCACGACGCCGGGCAAGGTGCTGCACGCCGGCTCCGACGTGCGGGTCGAGGTCAACATCGTCGGCTCGCAGGACACCACCGGCCTGATGACGTCGCAGGAGCTCGAGATGATGGCGGCGACGGTGATCTCGCCGATCGTCGACGGCGCCTACCAGTCCGGCTGCCACACGGCGTCGGTCTGGGACAAGAAGGCGCAGACCAACATCCCGAAGCTGATGCAGTTCATGAACGACTTCGGGCTGATCACCGCGCGCGACCCGCAGGGCCGCTACCACGCGCTGACCGACGTCATCCACAAGGTCCTCAACGACATCACCGTCGACGACCAGGCGATCATCATCGGCGGCGACTCGCACACGCGCATGTCCAAGGGCGTCGCGTTCGGAGCCGATTCCGGCACCGTCGCGCTGGCGCTGGCGACCGGCGAGGCGTCGATGCCGATCCCCGAATCGGTCAAGGTGACGTTCCGCGGCGCGATGAAGCCCTACATGGACTTCCGCGACGTCGTGCACGCGACCCAGGCGCAGATGCTGAAGCAGTTCGGCGGCGACAACGTCTTCCAGGGGCGCGTCATCGAGGTGCACATCGGCACGCTGCTGGCCGACCAGGCGTTCACGTTCACCGACTGGACCGCCGAGATGAAGGCCAAGGCGTCGATCTGCATCAGCACCGACGAGACCCTGATCGAGTCGCTGGAGATCGCCAAGCGGCGGATCCAGATCATGATCGACAAGGGCATGGACAACGACAAGTCGGTCCTGCAAGGCCTGATCGACCGCGCCGACCGCCGCATCCGAGAAGTGCGTTCGGGTGAGCAGCCGGCGCTGCGCCCGGATGCGGACGCCAGCTACTTCGCGGAGTTCGTCGTCGACCTCGACGCGATCGACGAACCGATGATCGCCGACCCGGACGTGCACAACGACGACCCGTCGAAGCGCTACACGCACGACACGATCCGCGACCTGACCTACTACGGCGGCAACAAGAAGGTCGACCTCGGCTTCGTCGGCTCGTGCATGGTGCACAAGGGCGACATGAAGGTGCTCGCCCACATGCTGCGCAACCTCGAGGCGATCCACGGCAAGGTCGAGTTCCAGGCGCCGCTGGTGGTCGCGCCGCCGACCTACAACATCATCGACGAGCTCGACGCCGAGGGCGACTGGCAGCCGCTGCAGAAGTACGCGGGCTTCGTGTTCGACGACGCCGCGCCGAAGTCGGCCGCGCGCACCGAGTACCAGAACATGCTCTACCTCGAACGGCCGGGCTGCAACCTGTGCATGGGCAACCAGGAGAAGGCGGCCAAGGGCGACACGGTGATGGCGACGTCGACGCGGCTGTTCCAGGGCCGGGTGGTCGCCGACGCGCCCGAGAAGAAGGGCGAGTCGCTGCTCGCGTCGACGCCGGTCGTGGTGCTGTCGTCGATCCTCGGCCGCACGCCGACGATCGACGAATACAAGGCCGCGGTCGAGGGCATCGACCTGACCAGCTACGCGCCGCCGAGCGAGGCGATGGTCGCCGGCTGAGCCGGCGCGGTGCTACCAGCCCATCGCCGCACGCACCTGCTCCACCAACGGGTCCGTCACCACTTCGGTGCCGACACGCGCTGGCAGCCCATCCCAATGCGCCAGAGACTTCTGCAGCTGCTTCCGATGCCGCGCGGCTTGCTCCTCCTTCGGCGGGCTGCATCGTTGCGCGCATTCGTAGCAGAGGTAGTTGCGCGCGACCCAGTCGCGCGTCGCGGACCGATCGGCGTCTTCGAGCGGCTCTAGCAGTTCGTCGCAGTCCCGGAAGCGCTGATAGGCGCGCTCGTAGAGCCCGAGGTCGCGATAGAGGTTGGCTACTCCGTTGAAGACGTCTCCCTGGTCGACCGCCCACGCGAGGCCAAGCTGGAGCCGCGCCAACTGCGCATCACGATCGACCTGCTCCAGCAATTCGATCGTGGCCTGCCGTTGCTCGAGCTGCCTCTCGGTCAAGGCCGCACGCAGCATGGCCCGCATGCGGTTGCTCCGGTACAGCACGTCGTCGGGCCGCTGCTCCAGCAGCTCGTCGTTGCGAGCGATCGCTCGCGCGAACAGCGGTCGTGCCAGACGATGTTCTCCGAGGGTGAACTGGATCAGGCCGAGCGCGTCGGCTACGAGGCTGTCGGCGTAGGCGAGATCCTCGTCGTTCGGAGATTCCGCCGCCAGACGCTGCAGGCGCTCGTTGGTGTCGTCGAGGCTCGCGCGTAGCTGCACGTCCTGCCGGTAGCCGTTGGCGAGGCCGCGCTCATCGGCAGCGGCCTGCGCGTCGTGGCGGGCAGCGCCGTTCAGCACATGGGCCAGCGTCACAGCAACATCCGCCAGCTGCGCCGAGGACTCCGCCTGCGCGCGCCAGCTGCGTGCCGCCTCGAACGAGAGCACCGTCGCCAGCAGCAGCAAGAGCGCGACCAGCCCCACCCCACCGACGGCGTACGGGCGACGACGCGCCGCGCGCACCCAGCGGGTCACCGGCCCGACATGCCTCGCCTGCACCGGCTCACCGGCCATCACGCGGTCGAGGTCATCGGCAAACTGCGCCGCGGATGCGTAGCGCCTGGCGCCTTGCTTGCTGAGCGCCATGTCCACACAGGCGGCCAGCTCGGGGCCGACCACGGGGTTCAGCGCGCGCAGGTCCGGCGGCTCCGAGGATCGGATGGCAGCGCGGATGGCATCGGGGGACGGCCCTTCGAATGGCCGCTGTCCCGCCAGCAACTCGAACAACAGCACGCCGGTCGCCCAGATGTCGACGGCGGCGTCCATCGTGCGGCCGTCGAACTGCTCGGGCGCCATGTAGTAGGGCGTGCCGACCACGTCGGCCGTGCGGCTCAACGAGTTGTCGGCCTCGTCACACACCGCCGCGAACCCGAAGTCGATCAGGACGACCCGACCACGCTCATCGACCATCACGTTGGCCGGCTTGACGTCCCGGTGCACGACGCCCTGGTCGTGCGCCGCGGCCAACGCACGCAGGATCGACACGGCGATCCGGCACACCTGGCGCACGCCGACGGCGTCGGGCACGACCGCAGGCTTCTCTCGGTCGGCCAGCGACGCACCATCGATCCACTCCATGGCGAGGAAGTGCACGCCGTCATGCTCGCCGTGGCCGTAGACCCGCGCGATGCCGTCGTGCTCCAACATCTGCACGATGTCGGCCTCGCGCGCGAACCGCCGCACGCGCCGCTCCTCGAGCGCCGCCTTCAACACCTTCAGCGCCACCAGCCGGTCGCGCGCGGGGGTCAACGCGCTGTAGACGATCGACGTGCCACCGCTGCCGACCTGGCGCAGCAGTTCGTACCCGGCGAGCTGGCGCCCGGCTACGCCTTCGACCGGCGTACCGGTCAGCGCGGCATACTCGTCGGCCAGCTCGCGCGCACAGTGCGGAAACCGGGCCTGGTAGTACTCGACCGGCCGCAACGCCCCGGACTTGCGGTCGCGTTCGAACTCGTCGAAGAACCGCATCAGGTAGACCTCCAACGGCAGCGCGCTCATTCTGCGCCCTCCTCGCGCGCGGGCTCGGCGACGTCGTCCACGGACGCCGGCTCGACGCCCAGGCCCAACCGCTCGAGCACCGCGAGCTCACTCAGGGCCCGCTGGACCCGCTTGCGTGCCGCCGGCACCGTGAGCCCCACGCGCGGCGCGAGCTGCGCGTAGGGCACCTCGAGCATCCAGCCGTGCAGCAGTTCGCGGTCGACGGCATCGCGACCATCGACGAGGGCACGCAGGCGCTGCTGCTGTTCGTGCACGACCGCCTTGCTCATCACGCTGCGCGTGTCGGCGGCTATGCCTTCCTGGAAGGAGGTCGGAACCTGCTCACGCGACTTCCGGATGGCTGCCTGCAGCACGCGCCAGAACACGTTGCGGACCGTGGAGCGGAGGTAGCCGACGAACACAGGTGCCAGCCGGCCATCCTGCTTCGCCTCGATCGACCATCCGTGTTTGCAGAGTATGTACCACACCTCCTGCACGAGGTCCTCGGGCGACATCCCCCGGGACAGCTGATCGCGGGTGTAGTGTGGGCAGGTACCGAACGCGACCTCGGCAAATGCCGCCACGCAGCCGCCGAAGTGCTGCGCGCACCACTCACGCGCGCCCTGGTCGCCGCCGACCGCACGCTCGATCTGCCGTTGCTCTTCGTGTTCGTCCGGTCCCATCAACACCTCCGCAGGCACCATCGCCAGGCCGCAATTCTATCGCGATAGAGAATTCTCGTCACGGCCGGGGCACGCCGGAGATGGATGGGGCGTCGGGCGCACGCGGCTGCAGGTCGCGGCGGCGTGCACCACGGCGTCATCCCTGACAGGTCCTTCCACGAATCACCATGCAACCCATCGCGATCTTCCCATCCGCGTTCGCCAGCTTCGGGCTCGCCAGCTTCGTGCTTGCCAGCTTCGGGCTCGCCTGGGCCGCGCCCGCCTCCGCGCAGGCATGCGTCCCCTACTGTGCCGCCAGCGCATCCAGCGCCTGCTGTTCCAACACCGGAACGCTCAAGGAGTACATCAGCTCCGTCAGCATCGCCGGCATGACCCAGTCGACCAACTTCGGGATCAGCTGTCCCGGCGGCTACAACGGCTACCGCGACTACACCAACCGCATCGTCAACGTCGCAGTCGGCGGCACCTTCACGCTGACGCTCGGCGCCACGGTCCCCAACCAGCCGCTGTGCTCGACGTTCACGCCGTTCTGCCGGGTCTGGTTCGACTGGGACGGCGACGGCGTCTTCGCGACCGGCGAACAGACCGACGTGCCGCGCATCGGCAACACCCTGGTCTACGCGACCAACATCACGGTGCCGGCCAACGCCGTCGACTACACGCGCATGCGCGTCGGCTCGGCCTGGCCGGGACCGCCGCCGCCGTGCGGGGTGATCTTCAACGCCGCCAGCTTCCAGGACTTCACCGTGCTGGTCGCGGGCGGCGCCCCTGCGGGCCGCGTCGTCTACGGCGCCGGCCACCCGGGCACCAACGGCATCCCCGCGATCGGCGCCAGCCAGGTGCCGAGCGTCGGCAACGCCGCCTTCGAACTCGAGGTCTCGGGCGCGTTCCCCAACTCGCTCGGGGTGCTCGGGGTCGGTGACGGCCAGGGAGCGACCCCGCTGTTCGGCGGCACACTGCTGCTGGACGTCAACCAGACGATCCACGTGCTCGGCGCCGCCATCGACGCGGCCGGCGACGGCGTGGTCCCGGTGCCGCTGCCCAACCAGCCGGCGCTGCTCTGCTCGACCTTCTTCTGCCAATGGCTGGTCCTCGATCCGGGCGCCAGCCAGCAGTTTGCGTTCACGCCGGGCCTGCGGCTCGACATCCGCGAATGACCGATCGTCCGGCCGCCGGCGCGCGTCGCGGCCACGCTGCTACCCCCTGACCCGGATCGAATCGATCCACAACCCCTGAACCCCAATGCGAAACGCCTTCGTCACCCTGTTCTGCTCCGTCGCCCTGGTCGGCTCGATCGCCGCCCAGAACGAGAGCCGCATCCGCTGCGTCGCCAGCAACACCACCGTCATCGGTCCAGCTCACGGCCAACTGCGCTTCACCTGCACCGGCTTCCTCGGCGACCAGGTGTTGATCTTCAACGGCTTCGGCATCCCGACGGTGCAAGGCACGATCGGGCAGCTGCGCAACCACCCGAACGTGCGCAAGACCGTGCTGCACTCGGGCGGCCAGACCAGCCTGCGCTTCCAGTTCGTGAACCGTCCCGACCTGAACCAGGGTCAGGTCTACATCCTGCGCGGCAACCTGCTGATCGACCAGGACCCGATCCAGCTCTACTAGCTCCGCGTCTCGAACGGCCCTTCGCCCCTCCCGTGCCGGCCAGGAGTCTCGGCGCCTCCCGGCCGGCGTTCCCGATCGCCCCCGCGAACCATCGGCACGATCGCGTTCCAGGGGCTGGCGTTCACCAGCCTGCTCGACCTGGCGCTCACCCAGGCGCGCGAGATCGACTGCTGAGGCACGCCAGCGGAGGCTCGCTACCAATCACCCTCTGGCATGCTCCCGGGGACCTGCCGGCCCGCCGCGGCTGGACCTTCTCACGCGTCGCCGGATCTACCGCTTGTCGGCGCTCGCCTCGGCCGCCGCCGGCTTGACGATCTCGACCGGCACGTTGCTGCGCGCGACGTTGCTGCCGTCGAGCCCGCTCATCGCGTTCGACATCGTGATCTGCAGCGCGCGGCCGATCAGACGGTAGGGACTGACCGGCTTGACCTGCAGCTCGGTGCGCTGGCGGTTGCCGTAGACGTGGTCGTGCCAGAGCGGCCGTTCGCCGTCGGCAGCGGCCGGACCGAGCACCTCGATGCGCAGACCGACCTCGGCGAACGTCAGCGAGCCCGCCATGCCCTCCTTGGCGCCGACGGTGAACATCACCAGGCTCGGCTTCAGGATGATCGTCTCCGGCGTCGCCTGGTCGACGAAGCCGCCGAACAGCTCGCTGCGCTCGAGCTGCCGGTCGAGCACCTCGCTGATCATGTCGGCGACCGGGCGCTCCCAGAAGTCGTCGGTCCCGTACTGGATCGGAAAGCCGCGCTCGTGCAGCGGCAGCACCGAGCCGTCGCGTTCGTCCTTGATCGGCGCCACGAACACCGGCACGTCCCCCGGTGCCTTGGTGACGAACGGCACGTCGGCGTAGAACAGCTCGTTGGTGGCGAGGTCGGCGGTGTAGTCGAACGCCCCGCAGCCCGACAGCAGCGCGGCGAACAGGACGAGAGAGAGACCCCGGAACGTGGCCACAGGGAGGGTGCGCGTCATCACGTCGGTGCCATCGGCAGATCGGCACCGGGACCTCAAGGCCGACCGCCGATCCGGGCCGTTTTTGCCTGCCACCCCGCCATTGGGTAGAACCCAGCAAGGGCACGGGCCGGATCCCGGCCGCCCCACCCAACTCCATGGCTGCACGGAACCCGTTCTCGTCCCGTTCGAAGCTCAAGGTCGGTCGCAAGACCTACACCTACTTCTCGCTGCAGGCGCTCGAGGACCAGGGCCTCGCCCGGCTCGAACGGTTGCCCTTCTCGATCCGCGTGCTGCTCGAGCAGGCGCTGCGCAACCTCGACGACTACGTCGTGACCGAGGACCACGTGCGCAGCATCGCCGGCTGGGGCCCGAAGACGGCCGGCGAGGTCGAAGTGCCGTACCTGCCGGGCCGGGTCGTGCTGCAGGACTTCACCGGCGTGCCGTGCGTGGTCGACCTGGCGGCGATGCGCGCGGCGATGAAGCGCCTCGGCGGCGATCCCAAGCTGATCAACCCGATGGTGCCGTGTGACCTGGTGATCGACCACTCGGTGCAGGTCGACGCGTTCGCCAGCTCGTCCGCCGAGCAGAAGAACCTCGCGCTCGAGTTCCAGCGCAACCAGGAGCGCTACGAGTTCTTGAAGTGGGGCCAGAAGTCGCTGACCAACTTCCGCGCCGTGCCGCCCGGCATGGGCATCGTGCACCAGGTCAACCTCGAGCACCTGGCCGGCTGCGCGCTGACCAAGGAGGTCGGCAAGGACACGCTGGTCTACCCCGACACCGTCGTCGGCACCGACTCGCACACGACCATGATCAACGGCCTCGGCGTGCTCGGCTGGGGGGTCGGCGGCATCGAGGCCGAGGCGGTGATGCTCGGCCAGGCGACCTACATGCTGCTGCCGGAGGTCGTCGGCATGGAGCTGACCGGCGAACTGCCCGAGGGCGCGACCGCCACCGACCTGGTGCTGACGGTGACCGAGGCGCTGCGCGCGCACGGCTGCGTCGGCAAGTTCGTCGAGTTCCACGGCGAGGGCATCGCCTCGATGTCGCTCGCCGACCGCGCCACGCTCGCCAACATGGCGCCGGAGTACGGCGCGACGATGGGCTTCTTCCCGGTCGACGAGGAGACCTGCCGTTACCTGGCGCGCAGCGGCCGCGAAGCGGGCCACATCGAACTGGTCGAGGCCTACTACCGCGCCCAGGGCCTGTTCTGGACCAAGGACGTGCCGACGCCCGAGTACAGCTCACACGTGAAGCTCGACATGTCGACCGTCGTGCCGAGCCTCGCCGGCCCGAAGCGGCCGCAGGACCGGATCGCGCTCGCCGACATGCAGCGCGCGTTCCGCGACACGCTCAGCAAGCCGCCGAAGGAGCGCGGCTTCGGCCTGTGGGGCGAACAGCTGACCGCGACCGCGACCGTGCAGGACAAGAGCAAGGCGACCATCGGCCACGGCGCGGTCACGATCGCGGCGATCACGTCGTGCACCAACACGTCCAACCCCTCGGTGATGGTCGGCGCCGGCCTGATCGCCAAGAAGGCGGCGGCGCGTGGGCTGACCCGCAAGCCGTGGGTCAAGACCTCGCTGGCCCCGGGCTCGCGCGTGGTCACCGACTACCTGACCCGTTCGGGCCTGCTGAAATCGCTGGAGAAGATCGGCTTCCACATCGTCGGCTATGGCTGTACCACCTGCATCGGCAACAGCGGCCCGCTGCCCGCGCCGGTCGCCGAGGCGGTGCGCGAAGGGGAGCTGGTCGCGACCTCGGTGCTCAGCGGCAACCGCAACTTCGAGGGCCGCGTCAACCCGGACGTCAAGGCCAACTACCTGGCATCGCCGCCGCTGGTGGTCGCCTACGCGCTGGCCGGCACGGTCGACATCGACCTCGAGCGACAGCCGCTCGGCCACGACGAGCAGGGCCAGCCGGTCTACCTGAAGGACATCTGGCCGACGCTGGAGGAAATCCAGCAGACGATCGCGTCGAGCATGTCGCCGCAGTCGTTCGTCAAGCAGTACAAGGCGGCCAACAAGGGCCCCGAGCCGTGGCGCAAGATCACCGCCAAGAAGAGCGCGCTGTTCGCGTTCGACGAGAAGTCGACCTACATCCAGGAGCCGCCGTTCTTCCAGACGATGCGACCCGAGGTCGACATGATCCGGCCGATCCTCGGCGCGCGCGTGCTGGCGCTGCTCGACGACTCGACCACGACCGACCACATCTCCCCCGCCGGCACGATCAAGCCGGAGAGCCCCGCCGGCCAGTATCTGCTCGCCAACAAGGTCAAGCAGAAGGACTTCAACAGCTACGGGGCGCGCCGCGGCAACGACCGCGTGATGACGCGCGGCACGTTCGGCAACATCCGCCTGCGCAACCTGCTGGTCAATGAGGAGGGCGGCATGACCAAGCACCTGCCGTCGGGCGAGACCATGTGGATCTACGACGCCGCGATGCGCTACCAGGAGGCAGGCACCAGCCTGTGCGTGCTCGCCGGCAAGGAGTACGGCACCGGCAGCTCGCGCGACTGGGCGGCCAAGGGCACGCTGCTGCTCGGCGTCCGGTTCGTGCTCGCCGAGAGCTACGAACGGATCCACCGCAGCAACCTGGTGTTCATGGGCGTGCTGCCACTGCAGTTCCAGGAAGGCCAGAGTCGCGAGCAGCTGCAGCTGTCCGGCATGGAGGTGTTCGACGTCGCCATCGACGACACGCTGAAGGAGCGGCAGCTGATCGACGTCACCGCGATCCATCCGGACACCGGCAAGATCACGTCGTTCCAGGCCCGCTGCCGCATCGACACTCCGGTCGAGGTCGACTACTACCGCAACGGCGGCATCCTGCAGACCGTGATGCGCAAGCTGCTCGCCCAGAGCGGCGACGGCCCGACCCCGAAGAAGAAGCCGGCCAAGAAGCAGGCCGACAAGAAGGCCGCGGCCAAGAAGTAGACCGACCGGATGACGCTGCACAGCGACCGAAAGACCCCCAACACCGACTTCGGCCGCCCCGAGGCAGGTCTGCGCCGCCGGCTGCACGACGTCATCTTCGGCATCCACACGCCGGCCGGTCGCGCGTTCGACATCGCGCTGATCTCGCTGATCGCGATCAGTGTGCTGGTCGTGATGATCGACAGCGTCGGCGACGTGCACGAGCGCTACGGCACGCTGTTCGACACCCTCGAGTGGACCTTCACGATCCTGTTCTCGCTCGAGTACCTGGCCCGGCTCTACTGCGTCGAACGCCGCGGCCGCTACGCCCGCAGCTTCTTCGGCGTCGTCGACCTGCTGGCGATCGTGCCGACCTACTTCGCGCTGCTGGCCCCGGCCGTGTCGGTGCTGGTCGACGTGCGCGTGCTGCGCCTGCTGCGCGTGTTCCGGGTGCTGCGGCTCGGCAAGTTCGTCGCCGAGTTCGGCGCGCTCGGTCGCGCGCTGGCGGCGTCGCGGCACAAGATCTTCGTGTTCCTGTTCTTCGTCGTGATCGTCGTGCTGATCATCGGCACGCTGATGTACGTCGTCGAAGGCGAGGAGAACGGCTTCTCGTCGATCCCGATCGGCGTCTACTGGGCGATCACGACGATGACCACGGTCGGCTTCGGCGACGTCACGCCGCAGACCGACGTCGGCCGCTTCATCGCGTCGATCATGATGCTGCTCGGCTGGGGCACGCTGGCGGTGCCGACGGGCATCGTCAGCTCGGAGTTCACCGCGGAGCGCCTCGGTCGACGCAAGCGCACCGTCGCCTGCAACCACTGCGGCCACGAGGAGGCCGACCAGGACGCCCGCTTCTGCAAGCGCTGCGGCACCGTTCTGCCGGAGCCCGCACCATGAACCCCACCACCCTGCTGCGTCCGTCGTCGTCACTGCTGGCCATGCTCTGCGTCGTGCTGCTGGTCGTACTGTTCGCCGGGGCCTCGTGCCGGACCGCACCCCGGCCAACCAGAGGACTCGGCGAAGGACTCGGCGAACGACTCGCCGAACGGCTCGCGCAATTCGACGGCGAGGTCGGCATCTACGTGCACCACCTCGACAACGGTCAGACCGTCGCGATCGACGCCGACCGGACGTTCCCGACCGCCAGCATGATCAAGGTGCCGATCCTCGGCGCGCTGTTCGACCGCATCGAGCGCGGCGAGCTCGGCTACCGCGACAAGCTGACCTACACCGCCGACCGCCTCTACGCCGGTGAGGACCTGCTCGGATCGTTCGCCGACGGCCAACCGATCACGCTCGACAAGCTGGCGTTCCTGATGATCACGACCAGCGACAACACCGCGTCGCTGTGGTGCCAGGAGCTGGCCGGCACCGGCACCGCGATCAACGCGTGGCTGCAGCAGAACGGCTTCGAGGGTACCCGCGTCAACTCGCGCACCGACGGTCGCGAGGCGGACCGCAAGCGCTACGGCTGGGGCCAGACGACGCCACGCGAGATGGCCCGGTTGCTGGTGCTTATCCGCGACCGCCAGCTGGTCTCCCCCGCCGCCAGCGAGGAGATGGCGCGCTGCCTCGCCCGGATCTACTGGGACGGCGAAGCGCTGGCGCCGATCCCGCCGGACGTCGCGACGATGAGCAAGCAGGGCGCCGTCAGCGCCTCGCGCAGCGAAGTCGTGCTGGTGCACGCGCCGCACGGCGACTACGTCTTCTGCGTGATCACCAACGGCCAGCGCGACCGCTCGTGGCAGCACGACAACGACGGCTTCGTGCTGTTGCGCGACGTTTCGCGAATCTTGTGGCAGCACTTCGAACCCGGGCGGCCCTACAGCCCGCCCGCGGGCACGGAGAGATACCGATGAACCGACGCACCCCGGCGGCGCTGCTCGCGCTGGCCACGTTCGCGCTGCTGCTGCCGTCCCAGGACGAGGTCCGGCGCCCGGCGCCACAGCCCACCCAGCCAGGCGTGCGCCTGACCTACGAGTTGCCAGTCGACACGCTGCAGCGCCAGCTGCAGCGCACCCCCGACCAGGATCTCGAGCAGGTGCTCGCCGGCATCGTGCGCACGATGCAGGCGCGGCTGGGCGCGCTCGGAACGGTGACGCGGCACCAGGCCACCGGCTTCACGATCGACATCCAGGAGGCATCGCCCGAGGTGCTCGCGCGCGTCGAGCGCCGCGTCGCCATCGCCGGCCGCCTCGAGATGTGGATCGTCGCCGACGGCCGCTACCGCGAGGCCGACCTCGCCCTCGAGCAGGAGCAGAAGCACCTGCTCGCCTGGCTCGCCGACGGCAATCGCGAGCGCGTGCAGAAGGACCCGCGCGCCGTCGCCGACTTGCCGCGACGGGAACGCAGCCAGGTCCGCTGGGTGCCGCGCGTAATCCGGCCGCACCAGGCCGCGGGCCAGCCGGGCCGCTGGCACCACCCGCTCAGCAAGATGGGCGGCGACCCGTTCCGCTACGTCGTGCCGGTCTTCGACGAGGGACAGTGGAACGGCGGCGCGGTGCCGGTCGCGATGCAGAACGCCGACGATCCGTTCCTGGTCGAACTGGTGCCGCTCAACCTGCACGCGGCGTCGTTCTCCGATCGCGACCTCGACGGCGACAAGATCGCGATCGGTGCGGGCCGCAACGGCAGGCCCGCCATTCGCTACACGCTGCTCGCCGACCGGCGCCGTGCCTACGCCGACTGGAGCGGCCGCTTCACCGGCAGCGCCAGCGGCGTCGTGCTGGACGGGGTGCTGGTGACGGCCCCCGTCTTCCTCAGCAAGATCCCCGGCGCCGGCATCCTCGAGGGCGACTACTCCCGACGCCAGGCCGAGGACCTCGTCTCGGTGCTGAAGTCGCGCGGCCTGCCGGCCGCCCCCCAGCTGGTCGCCAAGGAAGCTCTGCGCGACTAGGAGCGCGTCCATGTAGTGGACGCGCTGCCGACCGTGATCGCGGAAGCGGCGTGTACGCGTGCGGACGGGGCTTTGCCCGCTAGTGGCGAACGGATCCGGGTCGGACCCCGCCCTGCCGCAACGCCGTTCCGCGCGACCTTTCTACGGGCGACCCGCAACGCTCACCGTCGGCCGGCCGTTCCTCTGACCGGACGAGACGAGTGGCTCCTGAGGGGGAGCCGAGAGATGGACACGAGCGCCGCGGCCTGGACAGCCGCGGCGCTTTCTTGTTGCCCCTGCTACGGCCGCACGCCGACGCGCACCGCCGTCCCCGCCGACGCCCGGGCAAACGCCTGGTCCACCTCGTCGAGCCCGACCCAGCCCGCCACCAACTCCGCGAACGGATAGCGCCGGTGCGCCTGCGCCAGGAACGCGACGGCCCGCGACAGGTGCACGGGCGCGTAGTTGTGCACCCCGTGCAGGTGCAAGAGGCCGCGCACCACCCGCTCGGCCGAGACCTCGATCGGCGCGTCCGGAAACACCGCCCCGACCAACACGACGTCGGCGCCGAGGCCGCCGGCGTCGACCGCCGCCGCGCACGCGTCGCGATGGCCGGAGAACTCGAACACACGATCGAACCCGCAATCGAACCGGCCGCCATCCCGCTCCGGCGCCAAGACCCTCTCCGGCGCGAAGACCCTCTCCGGCGCGAAGACCCTCTCCGGCGCGAAGACCCTCTCCGGCGCGAAGACCTCGTCCGCCCCGAACCGCTGCGCCAGCGCCCGCCGTTCCGGATCCGGATCGACCGCCACGACGCGCCCGGCGCCGTGCTGCTTCGCGAACGCGCACGCCGTCAACCCGAGCATACCGGCGCCGAACACCAGCACGCTGCGACCGTCGACGCCCTGCGCCGCATCGAACGCGGCCACCACCGTCGCGGTCGCACACCCGGCCGGCGCCGCGACCTCCAGCGGCATCGTCTCGGGCAGCTCGACGATGGTCGTTCCGCGCGCCAGCAGGCAGTGCGTCGCCAACCCGCCGGACAGCTCGCGACCGGCGTCGGCGCGCTGGTGGCCGTACTTCCAGGCGTGCTCGCACTTCTGCGGCATCCCCGACCTGCACGGCATGCACCCACCACAGTGGGCCACGATCGCCCAGACCACGCGCGCGCCCGGCGCCACCGTGACCCCGTCTCCGACCGCGACGACCTCGCCGACGATCTCGTGGCCGAGCACGGTGGGCACCGCCACCTGCCGACGCCCGTCGAACGAGTGCACGTCGCTGCCGCACAAGGTGCAGCCGACCACGCGCACCAGCGTCTCGCCGGCGGCCGGCGTCGGCAACGGCACATCGCGCAGTTCGAGCTGCCCGGCCCGGCCGTCGAAGAACGCTGCTCGCGCCGTGCCCATCTCAGGCCAGCCGCTTGCGGATCATCGGTCCCCGCCGCCGGCGTTCGTCGGCGATCGGCATCGCGGCCAGCACCCGCTGGGCCGCGTCGTCCGCGGCCAGGCGCGTGCTCGCATGCACGAACGCCAGCACGTCGCCGGTGTGCACCTCGTCGCCGAGCGTCTTGCGCAGCACCACCCCGACCGCCGGATCGATCGCGTCGGTCGGCTGCCGCCGGCCACCGCCGAGGTCCACGACCAGCTGGCCGAGCGCGAGCGGGTCGACGTCGACCACCGCCCCGGCGTGCTGTGCCTCGACCGGCACCACGTGCTCGGCGCGAGCCAGCATCGTCGGGTCGTCGACGACGCGCGGGTCGCCGCCCTGCAGCTGCAGGTTGTCGCAGAACACCTGCCGCACGACGCCGTCGTGCCACAGCTGCGTCAGCAGCGCGTGCGCCGCTTCGAGACCGTCGACGACCCCGGCGAGCAGCAGCATCTCGGCCCCGAGGGCCAGCGTCACCTCGCGCAGGTCGTCGGGGCAGTTGCCGTTCAACGCCTGCAACACCTCCGCCACTTCGAGCGCGTTGCCGATCGCCAGCCCGAGCGGATGGTCCATGTCGGTCAGCAGCGCGCTCATCGCGATGCCGGCGGCGCGGCCGGTGGCGACCAGCCCTTCCATCAACGCGATCGCGTCGTGCTCTTCGCGCATGAACGCCGCGCGCCCGACCTTGACGTCCATCACCAGACCGTCGATGCCTTCGGCCAGCTTCTTGGCGAGGATCGAGCTGGTGATCAGCGGGATGCTCTCGACGGTGCCGCTGATGTCGCGCGTCGCGTACATGCGCCGGTCGGCAGGCGCGATCTCGGCGCTCGGCGACAGCATCGCGTAGCCGCAGCGATCGAGCACCTCGCCGAAGCGGTCGAGGCCGAGGTCGGTCGAGTAGCCGGGCAGCGCCATAAGCTTGTCGATCGTGCCGCCGGTGTGGCCGAGCCCGCGGCCGCTGACCATCGGCACGGAGACGCCAGCCGCCGCGACCATCGGCGCCAGCAGCAGGCTGACCTTGTCGCCGACGCCGCCCGTCGAGTGCTTGTCGACCTTCTTCTTGGCGACGTGGTCGTGCCGCAGCACGCGGCCGGAGTCGCGCATCGCCAGCGTCAGCGCCGCCGTCTCGTCGGCGGTCATGCCGTTGCAGCAAACCGCCATCAAGAAGGCGCCGAGCTGCGCGTCACCGAGCGAACCGTCGACGACGCCGGACACGAGGTCGGCGATCTCGTCCCGGGTCAACGCGTTGCTGTCGCGCTTCTTGGCGATCAGCCGTGCAGGGTGTTCGCGCATCAGGGGGCTACCGGGTGCCAGAGCGTCTTGGTCTCGACGAACGGCTCGACCCAGCCGAGCTGCCGCAGGCGGTCGGCGCGGCCCCAACTGGCGGCCGGCAGGTCGCAGTAGCGCACCCGCTTGACGTTGTCGGCGGCCGCCGCGGTCAGCGCCGCGTCGGGAGCGCCGGCGACCAGCAGGCCGTCGAGATCGCGATGCGCCGCGAACTGGCCCGCCAGTTCGTCACGCTGGCCGCTCAGCAGGTTGACGGCGCCCGCGGGCACGTCGCTCGAGGCCAGCACCTCACCGAGCGCCAGACCGGCGAACGGCGCGTGCTCGCTGACCAGCGCCACCACCGCGTTGCCACCGACCAGCAGCGGCAACACCAGCGCCAGCGTGCCGACCAGCGCCGGCCGGGGGGGCGTGATCACGCCGACGACCCCGGTCGGCTCGACCGTCGAGAAGTTGAAGAACGGCCCCTGCACCGCGTTCTGGCTGCCGAGCAGGCTCTGCACCTTGTCGCACAGGCCGGCATACCAGACCGTCAGGTCGATCGCGGTATCGAGCTCCTTCTGGGCGGCGGCCGGCGTGGCGCCGCCCAGGCGCAGCTCCTGCACGACGGCGTCGCGCCGCGACGCGAGCATCTCGGCCAGCCGGTAGAGGATCTGGCCGCGGAGGTACGCCGTGCTGCCGCTCCACGTCGGCAGCCCCTTGCGCGCCGCGACGATCGCGTCGCGCAGGTCCTTGCGCGATGACCGCGCGACGTTGACCTCGCCGTTGCCGGCGGGCTGGAACACCCGCCCCGACTCACTGCGTGGGAACTTGCCGCCCACGTACAGCTTGTAGGTCTTCCGCACCGAAACGCTCATGTGCGCACGGTGCCGCAACGGCCGGCGACGGGCAAGCGACGGCTGCTCAGTTCTTCGCCCGTCCGGCCTTCTTCACGGCACCGGTCGGCTGCCCCTGCCCCTCGGCGCGCGGCAGCACCAAGTCGCCGTCGTCGCCCTTGCGCCGCCGGTTCAGTTCCTTCAGCACCCCGCCAACCGGCGAGTCGACCCCTTCGAACAGGTCGTCCGCGGTGTCGGGCTTGCCGTCGCTGCCGAGGCAGCGCACCTGGAAGTCGTCGCCGTAGCGGCGCAGCAGGTAGTGGCGCCCCCACGAGTCCTTGCCGTCGTTGCGGCCGGGCAGCTTGCCGTCCTTGCGCGACTCGCGCAGCGCCGCCCAGGTGACCTCACCAGCGTGGCCCGCGGCGAACGCCTGCACCGCCTTCAGCAGCTTCTTCAAATCGCGCCTGGCGCGGTAGCGCTTCTGCTTGAGGCCGCGCTCCTGCTTGGGCCACTTCTGATAGCTGCAGTCCCACGCCAGCACCCACTGCTCCTTCACGCGCTGCCAGCCCATGTCCTGCATCAGGCGGTGCTCCATGTGCTCCATGTGCGCCGCGCCATAGAAGATGCCGAGCTTCTTCTTGCCGAGGTCGAGCTGGTCCTGCAGCACCCGCAGGCACTTCTCGTTGCGGCCGTGGATGATGACGGTCGGCTGGTCGATCGCCGGGTCGCCGCCGAGCAGCGAACGCGCCATCACAATGCGCAGCTCGGCGATGCCGCCACCGCTGCGGAACGCGCCAACCAGATCGATCTCCTTCTTGTTGGCCTCGGCCTCCCGGTCGACGTCGGGCGAACCGAGCGACAGCATCTCGCCGAGTTCGCTCTTGCCCGCCACCGCGAGTGCGTCCATCCACTCCTGCTCGGTCATGTCGGCGTGCACGAAGTTGTCCATGCGGTAGTCCATCGAACCGAACTGGTCGGCGAGCTTCAGGCCGGCGCCCATGCCGCCCTGCACCATCGAGATCCAGTGTTCGTCGTCGCCGACCTCCATGCCCGGATACGGGCGCACGTCCGGGTCCCCGATCAGCTCGTAGAGGAGCGCGTCGAGGCCGCGGAAGCGCTTCTGCATGCCTTCGTAGAACTCGCGGTCGGCGACGTGCACGCAGCCGAACAGCGTCAGCTCGGCGTCACCCTTCCGGTAGGTCGCGATCAGGATCTCGAGGCGGCCGCCCTGGTCGTTCTCGATCAGCCGGGTGAACGGGCGGCGCGGCGCCTCCGCCTCCGCGGCGGCCTCCGGCTTCGCCTCCTGGGCGAGCAGCGACGGAACGAACAGCAACGGCAGCAGCACAGAACGGACGGTCATGCCCGGCATGCTACTCGATCACCGGATCGCGAACCGGTCGCCGGTCGGGTTCCAGGCGAGCACCACGTCGGCCTCGCTGGCGCGGTCGGCCGGCAACAGGCGCAGACCGGGCGCCACCGCGCGCGCCGGGCCGCTCGGGTAGATCCAGGCGCGTTCCTCGCTCCAGTCGACGGCGTAGCCGACCAGCGCGACCGTTCGCCCCGATGCCGCGGCCTCGCGCAGCAACGTGCCGTGCTCGGTCAGGGCCGCCAGCAGCGCCGTCACCCGGTCGGCGTCCCGCAGGCGCCGCCGGATCGTCTTGTCGCTGCGAACGGCGAACGGCACCAACAGCAGCACCACCGTCCCGACCGCGAGCAGCCGGCGCCATCCCGGGGCGCGTCGCCACGTCGCGACCCAGAGCCCGACGACGAACGCCGCGGCGGGCAGCGCCGGCAGCAGCAGCCGGTCGAGCTTGTCCCAACGAAAGCCCCACAGCCCGACGCTCGACGGCAGCAGCGCGAGCGCCGCGACCGCGGCGGCCGCGAGCCACGCCGCGCGGCGCCGCGGCGCGCGCCGCCACCACACCACCGCTGCCGCGAGCAGCAGCAGTTCGGCGAACGGCGAGGTCACGGCGTGCCGCGGCAACCACAGCGCCTTGCACCGCAGCAGCGGATCGACCGACGCGGCCCACCAGTCGGCACCGGCCGGCAGGTAGGGCGCGCTCGCCTCGCCGACCGTGCACCAGAGCCACAGGTAGCCAGCAGCCAGGGCCCCGTGGGCGGCGATCGGCAGCAGGCTGCGGCCGCCGCGTCGATGCAGCAGGGACCAGGCGACGATCGCGAGCAGCCAGACCACCGCCTCCTCCTTGGCCAGCAGGGCTGCCGCGTGCAGCGCGATCGAGGCCAGCAACCGCGCGCGCCCACCGCGCCGCAGCCAGCCTTGCCAGCACCACAGCGCACCGAGCCCCGACGTCGTCGCCAGCAGCGAGGGCAGCGACGACACCCAGCTGACCGCGATCGCCTGTGCCGGATGCACGGTCAGCCACAGCGCCGCGAGACCGCCGGCAGCGGCGCTGCGGGTCGCGCGCCGCAGCAGCGCGAACAGCAGCAGGGCCGAGGCCAGGCTGCACGCGATCGCGAGCAGGTGCAGCGCCGTCGCGTGCAGGCCGAAGCACGCCCGCGAGCCGACCATCAGCAGATGGAAGGACGGCCGCAGGTAGCCGAACGGCTGCCGCGAGAGCGCGTGCTCGAGCAGGCCCCCGCTGCGGCCGGCGTCCTCGAGCCAGAGGAAGTCGTCGGTGACGAAGCCGCTCGCCGGCACGCGGTGGTAGAGCCACGCGTGCGCGACCAGCACGGCGAGCAGCCAGGCGACGCGACGGCGCCGCATCAGCCGGGCAGCAGGCCCGAGCGCAGCTTGACGTAGGCGCGCAGGCCCTGGCGGCCGCCCTCGCGACCGAAGCCGCTCTCCTGGAAGCCACCGAACGGCGACGCCGCGTCGAAGCGGTTGAAGGTGTTGTTCCAGACCACGCCCGCTCGCATCCGTTCGGCGAGCCACAGGATGCGCGCCCCCTTGTCGGTCCAGATGCCGGCCGACAGGCCGTAGCTGGTGTCGTTGGCCTTCTGCACCGCCTCCTCGGGCGTGCGGAACGTCGACACCGACAGCACCGGGCCGAAGATCTCCTCGCGCGCGATGCGGTGCGTCTGCGACACGTCGGTGAACATCGACGGCGCGAACCAGTAGCCCTTGCGCGGCAGCTGGCAGTTCGACTGGTGCAGCTGCGCCCCCTCGGCGACGCCGGCGTCGACCAGTTCACGGATCCGCTGCAGCTGCTCCTTGCTGTGGATCGCGCCCATGTCGGTGTTCTTGTCGAGCGGGTCGCCGACGCGGATGCGCGCCATGCGGCGCTGCAGCTTGGCGACGAACGCGTCGTGCACGCCCTCCTGCACCAGCAGCCGCGAGCCGGCGCAGCAGACGTGGCCCTGGTTGAAGAAGATGCCGCGCACGACGCCTTCGACCGCCTGGTCGAGCGCCGCGTCCTCGAACACCAGGTGCGCAGCCTTGCCGCCGAGCTCGAGCGTCAGGTCGACGCCGCGGCCGGCGACCGCCTTCTGGATCTGCTTGCCGACCTCGGTGCTGCCGGTGAACGCGACCTTGTCGAGGTCGGGGTGCCGCACCAGCGCCTGGCCGGTCGCGCCGTCGCCGGTGATCACGTTGACGACCCCGTCCGGCAGGCCCGCCTGCCGGAAGACGTCACACAGCCGCAGCGCGGTCAGCGGCGACGTCTCCGCCGGCTTGATCACGACCGTGTTGCCGGCGGCCAGCGCCGGCGCGATCTTCCACGCGGCCATCAGCAGCGGGAAGTTCCACGGGATGATCTGGCCGACGACGCCGACCGGCTCGACCCGTTCGCCCGGGAACAGCAGTTCCAGCTTGTCGGCCCATCCGGCGTGGTAGAAGAAGTGCTGCGCCGCCAACGGCACGTCGACGTCGCGGGTCTCCTTGATCGGCTTGCCGTTGTCGAGCGTCTCGAGCACCGCGAACTCGCGGGCGCGCTCCTGCAGCACGCGCGCGATCCGGTACAGGTAGCGCGCGCGGTCGTCGCCGGACAGCCGTCGCCAGCCGGGCAGGGCCTGCTTCGCCGCCTGCACCGCGAGGTCGACGTCCTTGTCGTTGGCCTGCGCGACCCGACTGAGCGTCTGCTCGGTGGCCGGATTGTCGGTGGCGAAGTAGCGGCCCGACTTCGGCCGCACGAACGCGCCGCCGACGAACAGTCCGTAGCGGTCGTCGATCGCGACGTGGTCGGTCGCCTCGGGAGCCGGCGCGTAGTCCCACGCCGCGCCGAACGTCAGCTCGGGGCGCTTGCTGCGGCGCGCCTTCTTGTCGGGGTTGGCCATGTCAGTCTCGGCTGAAGTCGGTGGGTCGTTGGTAGCGGCCGGTGCGCAGCTTCTCGAGCTGCATCAGCACGTCGTTGAGCAGCGAGCTGGCACCGAAGCGGAACCACGCGGGCGTCATCCACTGGTCGCCGCAGGTCTCGTTGACCAGCACCAGGTAGCGCAACGCGTCCTTGGCCGAACGGATGCCGCCGGCCGCCTTGACGCCGACCATCGTGCCGGTCTCCAGGTAGTGGTCGCGCACCGCCTCGAGCATCAGCAGCACCACCGGCCGCGTGCTGGCTGGCGCCACCTTGCCGGTGCTGGTCTTGATGAAGTCGGCGCCGCCGAGCATCGCGATGCGGCTGGCGCAGCGCACGTTGTCGTAGGTCTTCAGCTCGCCGGTCTCGAGGATCACCTTCAGGTGGGCCGCGCCGCAGGCTTCCTTGACCGCACGGACCTCGTCGTAGACGTGACGGTGACGGCCGCTCAGGAACGCGCCGCGATCGATCACCATGTCGATCTCGGACGCGCCGGCCTTGACCGCCAGTTCGACCTCGCGCAGCTTGGTGCGGCGATCGGTGCGGCCCGCCGGGAAGCCGGTGGCGACCGACGCGACCTGCACGCCGGTGCCGGCGACCGCGTCGGCGGCGATGCCGACCAGGTCCGGATAGACGCAGACCGCAGCGCAGCTCGGCACGTCGGCGCGCGCCGGCAGCGGCCGCACCGCCTTGCTGCACAGATGGCGCACCTTGCCGGGCGTGTCCATGCCTTCGAGCGTGGTCAGGTCCATCATCGCGATCGCGAGCTTCAGGCCCTGTTCCTTGGCGTGCTTCTTGATCGAGCGCGTCGCCAGGTCGGCGGCGCGCGTCTCGAGCGCGACCGCGTCGACCGGCGGCACCCGGAACTCGGTTGAGGACAGCGACGAAGGCATCTGGCCCGCGATCGTGCCGCGGCGAACCGCCGCTGTCGACGGCGGTTCGTCAAACCGACGGCTACAGTTCGCGGCGCCGCGCAGACGATCCCCTACGCGGATGTTCGAGACCCGCTATCCGTTCGAGGACCGACACACCGGCCGACAGGGTGAGCTGCGCGTCGCCGGCGGCGTCTGGCACCGCGACGTCTGCACGTTCGAGTTCTCCGACTCGGTGTTCGGCCTTGCCGGCACGATCGCGTGCGACTGGCGCGAGGCTGGCCCGCAGATCGAGGTCGTCGAGGGCGATGCTTCGCAGCCCGGCTGCGACGGCGTGCTGCAGCTGCTGCGCGAACGGCTGCGCGCGTTCCATCGCGGCGCCTACGTCGGCGTGACCGACCGCGAGCTGGCCCGACTCTACGCCGGCGACTACCACCAGCGCATGAACCTCGCGTCCGACAACGAGCTCGAACGCGCGTTCAAGCGCCACATGGTCGACCAGATCCTGCGCATGGGCGCGCCGGGCAGGGTCCTCGACGCCGGCTGCTCGGCCGGTGAGACGTTGCGCCAGCTGCACGCGCGCGGCGTCGACGCCCACGGCTTCGACCTGTGCCCCGACCTGCTCGAGATCGCCTACCCCGAGGTGCGCGAACACGTGCGGGTCGGCTCGGTCACCGAGGTGCCCTACGGGCCCGAGGACGGCTTCGACACGGTGCTGGCGCTGGATCTGTTCGAACACGTGCCCGAGGACCGCGTGCCGCAGATGGTGCGCGAACTCGAGCGCCTGCAGCCCCGCCGCGTCGTCGCCCACATCGCGCTGTGCGAGTTCCAGTATCCCGGCCACCTGACGCTGCGGCCGCTGTCGTGGTGGGACGAGCAGCTGGCGCCGTCGTTCCGCCGCGTCGCCGACGCGACCAGCGGCGAGGTCGCCGGCGGGTTCGGCGTCGACCCGTCGCGCTACCTGCGCGTCTACGAGTCGGTCGGCGCGCCGATCGCGTCCTGATCGCCGGCATCGAACGTGAACGGCTCGGGCAGCAGCTGCGCGAGCGTCGTCTCGACGACCCGTTCGCCGCGGCCGGCCAGCAGCACCGTCATGTTCGCGCCGAACTCGGCCAGCACCTGCCGGCAGGCGCCGCACGGCCTTGCGGGGTCGTCGAGGTCGGTCGCGATCGCGACCGCCTCGATGCGCCGCGCGCCGGCGGCGACCGCGGCGCAGACCGCCGCGCGCTCGGCGCAGATGGTCAGCCCGTAGCTGGCGTTCTCGACGTTGCAACCGACGAAGGTGCGCCCGTCGTCGCTGCGCAGCGCCGCGCCGACCAGGAAGCGCGACGCCGGTGCGTAGGCGTTGCCGCGCACCCGGCGTGCGGCTGCGACCAGTTCGTCCCGCTGGCGAGGATCCAGGCTCATCGACGCCTCCCGCTGCCGGCACCGACCACCAGCAGCAGCAGCGTCGCGCCGTAGCTGCCGAGCTGCAGCGCACAGATCGCGAACGGCAGGAAGCCGCCGTGGCGTTCGAGGCCGGTCTCGAGGTCCTGGTGCGCGCCGAGCAGGAAGTAGCCGGCCGCCGCCGCGACCAGCAGCACCGCCACCAGCCACAGCCGCACGTCGGTGGCGACGCGATCGAGCATCACGCCGAGCAGCGCCAGCAGCGGCGCGCCGGCCAGCACTGTCGGCAGCAGCCAGCTGGTCGTCGAGTCCCCGGTGCCGATCAGGAACGCGACCCAGACGCCCGGCAGCGCACCGATCGAGAACAGCTGGTGGCCGAAGCCGGGCCACTGCGCTGCGAGCAGCGCGCCGACGGTGAACCACAGCGGCAGCAGCCACCAGAACAGCGGCCGGTCGGCCCGGCGTTCGATCGTGACGATCTCGGTCATGGTCTGCGGCGGCGATGCGGCGCGGGTGCACCGTTGGGAAGACGTGGCGAGCAGGCGAACGGCGCGGCGCCGATCCGGCCGCCCAGATCATGGCACCTCGCGGGCGTCTGGCAAAGCACGCTGGTTAGAGTGGGCGCGTGAGCCAACCCGCCCCTGACCGAGACCACCTCGAAGCCCTGCGCCTGCTCGGCAGTTCGCCCGAAGAGCCACTGCAGGTCGACGGCGTGCCGGTCGCCGAACTCGCCAGCCGGTTCGGCACGCCGCTCTACGTGTTCTCGGCAACGGCGCTACGCGCGCGCGTCGCCGCCGTGCAGCAGGCGCTCGGGCCGCGCTTCGAGCTGTTGTGGTCGGTCAAGGCCAACCCGTCGCTCGCGGTGACACGCGTGTTGCGCGAGGCCTCGGTCGGCGCCGAGATCGCCTCCACCGGCGAACTCGAGGTGGCGCTCGCGGCGGGGCACGACGCGGCGTCGCTGCGGTTCGCCGGCCCGGGCAAGACCGACCTCGAACTCGACGACGCGCTGGCGCGCGGCCTCGGCACGTTCCACGTCGAGTCGCTCGACGAGCTGCAGGCGCTGGCCGACCTCGCGTCGACGCGCGACCTGGTCGCCAACGTCGCGCTGCGCGTCAACCTGCCGCAACAGCTCGCCGGCTCGCGCATGCGCATGGGCGGCCGCAGCAGCCGCTTCGGCATCGACGTCGAACAGGTGCCCGAGATCGTGCGCGCGATCGGCGCGACCGCCTCGCTGCAGCTGCGCGGTCTGCACGTCTACGGCGGCACCCAGGGCTTCGACGCCGACGCCTTCGTCGCCCACGCCCGCGCGCTGTGCGAACGGGCCGCTGCCTGGGAGCGCGAGCTGTCGGTGCGCTTCGACGAGATCGACCTGGGCGGCGGCTTCGGCGTCGCGGTGTTCGCCGGCGACCCGACCTTCGACCTCGCCGCCGCCGGCGCCGGCCTGCGAGACCTGCTCGACGAGCACGACCGCGACGGCCGGCGCTGGTTCGTCGAACTCGGCCGCTACCTCGCCGCCCCCGCCGGCGTGTTCGTGACCCGCGTCGTGCGCACCAAGACCAGCGGCGACCAGCTGCACGCGGTGCTCGACGGCGGCATGCACCACGCGGCGGCGCCGGCCGGCCTCGGCTCGGTGCTGCGCCGCCCGCCGCTGCTGGTCGCCGCCGAGCCGCGCCAGGGAGCGCGACGCCCGGTCACCCTCGGCGGTCCGCTGTGCACCCCGGCCGACCAGTTCTGCGACCAGCTCGAGCTGCCGCCGCTGCACCGCGGCGACCTGGTGGCCGTGCTGCACGCCGGCGCCTACGGCCTGACCTACAGCCCGTCCCGCTTCCTCAGCCACCCGAGCCCCGCCGAGATCCTCGTCGACACCGGCCAGGCCCGCATCGTGCGCACCCGCGGCCTGCCCACCGACGCCCTCCAAGACCAACAAGAGTAGCCGTACGGTACGCGGTTCATCCTCCAACTCCCGCTTGCGGAAGTTGGAGGATGAACCGCGTACCGTACGGCTACTTTCGTGGGCGCAGCCTGGAGTAGCGCGGGTTGCCGGGGTTGCGCTGCTCGTACTCCGGCAGCAGGAAGGCGTCGTCGGGCAGCTGCAAGAGGGCGGCGTCGAGCCGTTCGACCAGCTCCGGATCGTCCTGCAGGGCCTTGCCGCGCAGCGCCTCGGCGGTCTGCATCGCGCTGATGCTGAGGCCGTCGACGGCGGCGGCGGCGAGCGGCGCGATGCGGAACACCTGCTGCAGTTCCGAGAACGTCAGGTCGAGGTCCCCCGCCTGCAGCGCCAGCCGCGCCAGGCCGCCGTGCGCCATCGCCTCGTAGTGCGCGCCGTCCTCGCTCTGGGTGCGCTCGCGGTAGCTCGCGAAGTGACGCAGCGCCTGGTTGTAGCTGGCGCGCGCGTCGTCGGGATGCGAACGGCGCCGGTGCTGCTCGGCCGCGACCAGCGACGCGTAGCCCGCGAACCACGGCAACACCGCCGGCGCATCGTCCTTGGCCAGCAGCTTGGCGTATTCCTTCTCCATGCGCGCGACGCCCCCCTGGCGCAGCCACAGGCCGCGCAGGCGATGGTGCAGCGGCGCCGCCGCCGGGAACCGCTCGACCCCCTTCTGCAGCACGACCTCGGCGTCCGGCGAACGAAAGAACTCGAGGAAGTCGTAGTGGTCGGCGACGTTCTGCGGCGTGCCGAGCGGATGCTTCATCAACAGCGTGTAGGCCGTGTGCACGTCGGTGGTCCACGCACCGGGCCACTCCTTCTTGTTGCGCACGGCGTCCTGGATCGCCGCCTGGCGACCGTGTGCGAACAGCGTCAGCAGCTCCTTGGCGAGCCGGCCGGGGGCGTCCGGCGGCAGGTTCGGCATCGCCTCGGCGGCGAGCTGGAAGGCCCGCTGCTGCTGCCCGCGCTGCGAACGCATCACCGCCTCGAGCGCCTTCGGTCGCCAGCCGTCGGCGCCGGCCGCGACCGCCGCGTCGAGGTGGCGCTTGGCGTCCTCCAGCAGCAGCGTGCGCTGGGCCTGGGCCAGACGTACGCCACCGCGAACGCGCGCCACCTCCACCTCGAGCGCCTGCAGCAGGCTGCTCTCGGCGACGTCGAGCCGCGCCTGTGGATCGTCGGGCTGCCTGGCGAGCGCCTGGTCGCGCTTCTGCGCCTCCGCGGCGACGTCGGTGATGCCCGAGTAGGCCGGCCCGACCAGCACGCTCTGCCACTTCTGGCCATCGATCGCCGAGGTGCCGTTCTCGAGCCCGCGGTGCGCCGTCGCCAGCGTGCGCGCCCGCGTGCTGCGATCGCGGAAGCGATCGAGCGCGTCGACCAGGCCGCTGCGCTCGTCGGCCGCCAGCGGGCCGCGCAGCGTGTCGGCGATCAACTCGACCGCGAGCAGGTCGTCGGATTGCTGCATGCCTTCGCGCGCACGCCGCGCGAGGTCCGGGTCGAGGCCGTAGGCGGCCTGGCGCAGCAGCTCGAGCGGGACCTTGTCGCCGGCGGCGATGCCGAGCTCGAGCATGCGCTTCTTCAGCTCAGCGCTCGCCTTGGCGAACTCGGCCTCGATCGCCTCGCGATCCGCGCTGTCGGGACTCTCGATGCGCTCCTTCAGCGAACGGTCCCCCTTGACGATCGGCGGCGCCTGGATCTTGCGGTTCTTGATGCCGTTCTCGAGCGACTCCAGCACCGACTTGACGTCCCACGTGTAGAACACGTCGTAGACCTCGCTGCCGTCGAGTTCGACCATGATGTGGCGCGGCGAGATCCGCTTGCCGTCGAGGAACTTCTCGTAGACCAGCGGCTCCAGCGCGATGTGCTCGCCGCAGGTCACGCAGCCGAGCCGCGGGCACGGGATGCGGCGGCCCTGGTCGTCGTAGTCGCGCGGGTTGTGGCGGTAGACCGAGGCCATCACGCACACGTACGGCTCGAACAGCTTGGCGACCTCGGGGTCGCGGTAGCGCACGCCGGCGTAGTGCTCGCTGGCGATCTCCCCGTCCATGTTGACGCAGACCAGGATCGGCTTCTTGGTCTGCTGCGACAGCCGCACCGCGTCGTCCCAGGTGCGCTGCCAGCGGATCAGCGGCGGCTTGTTCCAGTCCTCGGCGGTCGGCGCGTACCACATCTGCTCGGGCACCAGGCCCTGCGGCTGCGGCACGCCCTCCTGCGCTGCGGCGAGCGCACAGAACGACAGGGAGATCAGCGGGGTCAGCAGTCGACGCATGGGCGGCAGGATAGCCGAAGCCCTGGCCGCGCGTGTCGCATGTGCGTCATTCGCGCGTCGACGTTCAGCAGTCGACCAGCATCTCGTCGAGTCCGCGCCGCGCCCGCCAGCCACCGAGCAGCGACACGTCGCGCGGCCGCAGCGGGTCCTGGCACTCGATGGAATCGAGCGCCTCGGTCGAAAGGCCCTGCACGGCGCACAGCCGCTGGGCCAATTGCCACCGCGAGACCCGTTCGGGACCGGGCAGATGGAACACATTTGGTCCATCGGGGTCGACCACCGCCTCGACCAGCGCAAAGGCCGCGTCGGCGGCGTGCAGCGGCGTGCGGTACTCGTTGGTGAACAGGCCGAACGGCCGCGGTTCGGCGATCGCCGCGCGCACCGACGCGGTGGCGCCGCGGCCGAGCGGGTCGGCGCCGAACAGCAGCGGCAGACGCACGACCCGACCGCCGTGCACGCGCACGCGGTCCTCGCCCTGCGCCTTGCTGGCGCCGTAGACCGACAGCGGCGAGGGGGGCGCGTTCTCGGCGTACGGCGCGCTGCGGCCGTCGAACACCAGATCGGTCGACGCGAACAGCAGCCGCGCCCCGAACCGTTCGGCGAACCGCTCGGGCAGCCAGGTGTTGGCGCGCGCGGCCGCGCCCGGATCGCGGGTGCACTCGCCGATGCGCGACATCGCCGCCAGGTGGACCACCAGGTCCGGCTGCAGGCCTTCGACCACCGCCGCCACCATGCCGGGCGCCAGCAGGTCGACCGCGGCGTCGCCGCCAGAACGGGAGGTCGTCAGGGCGACGTGGCCGGCGGCCTGCACGGCGGCGACGGTGTAACGACCGAGGAAGCCCTCGGAGCCGGTCACGAGAATGCGGAGGGCGGCCATGCGGGCCCGTATGGTTGCAGGTTCGGCTGGCCAGCGGAAGCACCGAGGTCGTATGGTCGGCGCGACTTGTCGCCCGCCGCTGCCGCCAACCCGACGCCGCCCGAGCGCGTGCTGCTGATCGCCAACCCGATCTCCGGCGGCGGCCGCGGCCGCATCCTGGCGCCGGCGCTGGGCGCGGCGCTGGCTGCGCGCGGGGTCGAGGCCGAGGTGTTCCTGACGACCGCTGCCGGCGATGCCGCGCGGCGCGCCGAACGCGCCGGGGACGAGCCGTGGGACGGCCTGGTCGCGCTGGGCGGCGACGGCACCGTCAACGAGGTCCTCAACGGCATGCCGGACCCGACCCGGCCGCTGGGCGTGCTGCCGGTCGGCACCGCCAACGTGCTGGCGATCGAGCTGTCGCTGCCGCGCGACGTCGACGGCGCCGCGAGCGTGATCGCCGCCGGCCATCGGCGCGAGCTCGCGATCGGCACCTGCAACGGCCGGCGCTTCCTGCTGTTCGTCGGAGTCGGCATGGACGGCGCCATCGTGCGCCGGCTCAGCGAGGTGCGCACCGGCACGCTCGGCAAGCACAAGTGGCTCGGGCCGCTGCTGCACACGGCGTGGCACTGGCCGCGTCCCGAGCTGACCGTCAGCTGCGATGGCGGCGCGCCCATGACCGGCGTGTCATCGGTGCTGGTGACCCGGGTGCGCAACTACGGCGGCATCATGAGCCTGCCCGACGCCGACCGCGACAGCGGCGAACTGCACGTGCTGGCGTTCCACATGCGTTCGCGCCTGAGCTGGCTCTACCACGGCCTGCGCGCGACCGTCGGCCGGCTGCGAGGGGGCCGCCACCTGACCATCGTGCGCGCGCGCACGGTGCGCGTCGACGGCATCGCCCCGTTCCAGATCGACGGCGACTACGGCGGCGAGAGCCCCACCGATCTCGCCCTCCACCCCCACCCAGCCCAGCTCTTCTCCCCGAGATGATCCGTCCGTGAGGTTTCGTCCCGGAACCAACTTGCGGAACACGAATCAGAAGGTGGCGATGGTGCTGCGGAGGGCGTTGCTGAGGGTGGCGCCGAAGGGGTTCTGGCCGTTGGGGAGGCTGCCGGGGACCACCATGGCCGCCGACTGGGTGAACAGCTGCACGCCGGCGGGGATGCCGGCAGGCAGCGCGACGGTCTGGGTCTGGTTCGGGCCGGCGCCGACGAACGCCAGCGTCACGTCGAGGCCGACCAGGTGCAGGCGGCAGCCCGGCATGCCGAGCGCAGCGAGGTCGGTGCCCGGCACGTCGCCGACCGGCGAGAAGATCGTCACGCCGAAGAACACGCCCGAGCTGCCGGTCGCGTCCGGAATGCCGTCGATCGCGTAGGTCAAAAGCGCGCCGGCGGTCGCCGTCGACGTCGGCGCGGGCGACGCCGACAGCCGCATCGCCAGCACGTCGGGCGCCGTCGCCAACGGCGTCGCGACCGCGAGGTCGACCGAACCCGGATCCAGCGACGGCCCCGGCGCATGGCCGACGATGGTCGGCTGCACCGGGTTGCTCGTCGCCAGCTGGTCCCACGCGATCCGCGCGACCCCGGACAGCAGCTCGAACTGCATCTGGAAGCGCTCCGGCTGGCCGCTGCCGAAGCGCGGCACGTCGTTCCAGGTCACATGGAGCACGCCGGCGATCTCCTCGACCAGCACCGCGCCCCCGGCCGACGGATCGTAGTCGGCGTTGCTGCGAAACGACGCGACCGGCGACTGCGTCATGTGGTAGGGCGAACCGTAGGCCGCGATCGCGTTGCTGCCGATCGGACCGAGCGTGACCACGCCGTTCGAGCTGACCGACAAGGTGGACACCGGCCCACCGACAGACGCGAACGGCTGCGACGGCGTCACGTTCGCCTCCTGCTCGTCGCCGAGCAGCAGGTCGATCGCCGCGGTACCCGGCGGCACGAAGCCGGGCCCGCCGAGCGACACCGCGTAGCCGTCGCCGGCCACAACCGGCGCGAACGTCAGCGTGCGCCCCTGCAGCGCCGCGTGCATCTGCGCCGGCGACGCGAACCGCTGGTAGACGCACTGCCGCGCGAGGTCGTAGCAACCACGCCCGAGCACCTGGTGGCTCGCCGGCACCTGGTAGCAGGTCTGCGAGAAGCCGAAGCCGCCGCTGCCGTTGGGCACGAACGTGATCGAGCGCAGCTCGAGGTCGAACGGCGGCCACAGGTTCTCGTAGACGAGGCCCAGCGCGCCCGAGTCGCCGCCGCCGACCAGGTCGCTCGGCGGCGTGAACCCCGGCCCGACGTCGTCGCCGACCGACACCCCGACGTAGTCCCAGATGTTGAAGCCGTCGAACCCCTGGCCGTAGTCGAAGCGGATCTCGCCGGTGTCGAACAGCGTCACGCTGCAGTCCCAGTCCTGACCGGCGAAGTAGCGGCTCCAGTCGACGAAGCTGACCTTGAACGCGCCCGCCACCGCACGGTCGACCAGCACCCGCGAGGTCGGATGCGGCCCTTCGTTGTCGCCGCCGATCACCAGCACGCGCGCCGAACCACCAGGCCCGCCGCGCAGCGTCGCCAGCGTCGACGTGCCGAAGTTGGACGGGTTGACGACGCCGTTGCCGTCGGTCAGGTAGACCTCGCCGTTGGCGTCGACCACCGCGTGCGTGATCGCATACGGTACCCCCGCCATCGGGAACGTGAAGCCGAGCGGCAGTTCCGCGGTCTTGCCCTCGTCGCTCGCCGGGTAGCCCGGCAGGTCCGCCACCAGCGGCTCGGCCACGCCGGTCGCCACGAAGCACTGGGCCATGGCCGTGCCCGTCGCGCCGCACAGGCCGACGAGGCAGGCGACGAAAGGCTGGGCGAGGAACCGGCGCATGGGAACGACAGCCTACCCGCCCATGCGGCGCCGCGGTTAGCATGCTGCCGATGACTGAAGCTGCAGTGCAGACCGTGCTGGTCGGCGACGTGCCGTTCGGCGGCGACCACGGGTTCTCGTTGATCGCCGGACCGTGTGTGATCGAGAGCCGCGACCACATCCTCCGACACGCCGATGCCATCGTGACGACGTGCCGCGCGGCCGGCGTGCCGGTGGTGTTCAAGAGCAGCTTCGACAAGGCCAACCGCACGTCGGGCGCGGCGTTCCGCGGCCCCGGCCTCGACGAGGGCCTGGCGATCCTGGCCGAGGTCAAGAAGGACCTCGGCGTGCCGGTGCTGACCGACGTGCACGAGGCCGGCCAGTGCGCCGCCGTCGGCGAGGTCGTCGACTGCCTGCAGATCCCGGCGTTCCTGTGCCGCCAGACCGACCTGCTGCTGGCCGCCGCGGCGACCGGCCGGGTCGTCAACGTCAAGAAGGGCCAGTTCCTCGCGCCCGAGGACACCGGCAACATCGTCAAGAAGGTGCGCGAGGCCGGCAACCCGAACGTGATGCTGACCGAGCGCGGCACGTCGTTCGGCTACCGCACGCTGGTGGTCGACTTCGCCGGCTTCCCGACGATGCGGTCGTTCGGCCAGCCGCTGGTGTTCGACGCCACCCACTCGGTGCAACGCCCCGGTGGCGCCGGCACCTCGACGGGCGGCGACCGCACCAAGGTACCGTTCCTGGCGCGCGCGGCGGTTGCCTGCGGCGTCGACGGACTATTCATGGAAGTGCACGAGGATCCCGACAACGCGCCGAGCGACGGCCCGAACATGCTGCGTCTCGACACGCTGGCGCCGCTGCTCGCAGCGCTGCAGCGCGTGCAGGAGGCCGTGCGCGCGACGTGAGCGCCGACGATCCGCAACGCGAGGACCTGCAGCCGGGCCGGCACGACTTCGGCCAGGCACGCGACTTCTACACGTTCGCGCCCGAGACGCTGGCACAGGACCTGCCGGCGTTCGAGCTGGTGCGCGAGGTCGGCAAGGGCTCGATGGGCATCGTGTTCGAAGCGCGCCGTCGCGACGGCGGCGAGACCGTCGCACTCAAGGTGCTGCCGCCGAGCCTGACGCTGACCGAACGGGCGCTGGCGCGCTTCCTCCGCGAGGGCCGGATCATGGCGCGCGTGCGCCACCCGGACATCGTCGGCTTCCTCGACCAGGGCCACAGCGGCCGCCTGTACTGGTTCGCGATGGAGTTCGTCGACGGCGTGACGCTCGAGCAGCGTCTGCAGGTCGGCCCGCTGCCGGTGCAGAAGGCCTGCCAGATCGCCGCCCGCGTCGGCCGCGCGCTGCAGTACGCGCACGACCACGGCGTCGTGCATCGCGACATCAAGCCCGGCAACATCATGCTGCGCGACGGCGACATGGACGGCATGGACGTCGCCATCACCGACTTCGGCCTCGCCCGCGAGACCGGCACCGGTTCGATGACGGAGAGCGGCGCGATCGTCGGCACGCCGATGTACATGGCGCCCGAGGTCGTGCTCGGCGGCACCCAGGCGGCCAGCACGCTGGCCGACGTCTACGCGCTCGGCGCGACCCTCTACGCGCTGGTCACCGGCCGGCCGCCGTTCGACGAGCCGACCGCGCAGGGCGTGCTGAAGGCCGTGACCGAACGCGCCCCGCCACCGCCGCGCCGGCTGCGCCGCGACCTGCCGGAAGCGGTCGAGGCGATCCTCGAGAAGGCGATGTCGCGCGATCCGGCGCTGCGCTACGGCTCGGCGCTCGAACTCGCCGAGGACCTCGAACGGTTCCTCGCCGGCGAGCGCGTGCTGGCGCGCCGCGCCGGCCTCGCCCGGCGCGCGATCCGCTGGTGCAGCCAGCGCCCGCTGATCACCGTGCTGGCCGCGGCGGTGCTGATCCTCGGCACCGGCTCGGCGTGGCTCGCCCACGAACGGCACCTCGGCGAGATCCAGCGCGAACTCGCCGACGCCGAGCGCCTGCTGGCGCTGGCCTCGACGACGCGCGACGAGCAGGACCGGCCGCGCACCGACCAGCAGCGCCGCGACCTGCTGCAGGCCGCGGTGGCCGCCGCCTCACAGACGATCGCGCGCGACGCCAGCGTGGCGCTGGCGTGGTTCGTGCGTGCCCGCGCCCACCATCGGCTGCGACAGTACGAACAGGCCGTTCGCGACCTCGACACCGCCGAACGGCTGCGCGGCGCGGCGTCGCCGGAGCTGCTGCACTACCGCATCGACGCGCTGCGCCAGCAGGGCGATCCGGCGTCGCTGCGGCGCATGCAGGCCGACCTGACCAGCCTGCTCGAGCTCGACCCGAGCCCGCAGACGCGCGCGCTGGTCGCCGAACTGCTGCTCGGATTCGCAGCGCAGGCCGACACCCGCGAACGGCTGGCCGCGCTCGGCCAGGTCGAGGAGATCCTGCTGCCGGTCGGCGACGACTTCGCCCGCGCCGCGGTCGCCCGCGCCCGCCGGCTCGAGCTCGAGGGCGCGACCAACGCCGCGCTCGAGTCGATGCGCACGGCGCTCGAACGCCACGCCGGCGACCTCTACGTGCACCTGCAGGCGGCGGCGATGTTCGACCGCCACGACCTGCAGGAGGAGAGCGCGCGCGAGCACGCGCTGCTGCGCCGCATGCAGCCTGCCGGTGCGTCAGAGCCGGCGACGTCGCCGGTCGACCTGCGCGACGTCAACAGCTTCATGGGCGAGGTCGAGCGGGTGCTGCAGGCGCTCGACGGCGCCGCTCCGGCCGGCAAGCGCAAGGACGAAGGCAGCGGCGACGGCGTCAAGCGGGACGACTAGTCCGCACGGCGGGGCGCCGGCTGGAAGCCTCTCCGACCCACCGCATTGCGACCATTCTTCACAATCGATTGGTTGACGTTGCGCCGAGGTCGGGCACGCTGCATCCACTCGCCACCGATGCCCGACACCACGCCTGACCTCCTGCTGCTCTTCGGCGCCGGCCTGATCCTGGTCGTGCTCGCGTCCCTCGGACGCGGAACGCCCCGGGCAACCCGCCGACGCCCTCAGCCGCGAAACAGCGCTGCCGAGGCGAACTCGCCGCCCAGCACCGGCCGGGCCTCGATGCCGACCCAGGCCAACATGTCGGCGTAGAGCCTGCGGAAGTCCATCGTGGCGACGACGTCCCCGTCGTCGAGCCGGCCGAGGTCCGGAGCCTCGCCGAGCACGCCGCCGCGCGTGCCGCCGCCGATCACGAACGCCGGTCCGGCCGCGCCGTGGTCGGTTCCCTGGCTGGCGTTCTCGGCCACCCGCCGGCCGAACTCACTGTGCACCAGCGTGCACACCTGCTCGAGCCTGCCGTGCGCGCGGGATCTGTCCCGATTCGGGCCCCCATCCGACGTTCGGCCCGGCGCAGACCTGTTGCCCGGGCCGTCTGGGTTACTATCTTCCCGGGAGCGCCCTCCCGCGCGTTCGCCGACCCCGCCATGAACCACCGCAACCTGTCGATCCTGATCGGGACCGCCTGCCTCGGAATCGCCGCTGGCATCGTGTTCTTCAGCCAGGACACGCTGGCGACGTCGCTCGAGGAGCAGCCGGACTACCTGCAGGCGCCCGAGGTGGTCGAACCGGTCGCCAAGACCACGGACCTCGGCCCGGTGGCCCCTGCCGACGGCGGCTACCGGTTCTCCGACGGCGCGCGCGCCGAGCCGGCGCCGGTCCGCCAGGACACCGAGGGCTGGACCTCCGGCGTCATCCGCGGCGACGTCGTGCTGGCCGTCTCGGCGCTCGAACAGCTCGGCTCGATGACGGTGATCGTCGAAGAACTACGCAGCGGCTTCGACCGCAACGGCGCGCAGCCGAAGCGCATCATGCAGGCGGTCGAACGCGGCCGCGGCACGCCGACCTTCGAGGTCCGCGACGTGCCGTTCTCGGAGCATCCGTACCGCGTCACGCTGCACGCACCCGGCCTCAACGCCAGCGCGCGCACGCTGACGGTCAACGAGCAGAACCCGCTGCACGACGTGCGCATCGCGATCACGCCCGGCGCCCCGTACTCGATCCTGCTGCGCGACCAGGACGGCGGCCCGCACCGCGACATCGACGTGCTGCTGCGACCGCAGGGCCTGCCGCACGGCCGGCCGCGCCTGGCCGGCAAGACCGACAACTTTGGCAGCGTGGTGTTCGAGAGCGTGCTGTCGGGCCAGTACGAACTGGTCGCGAGCCTCGAGGGCCAGACCTTCGGCGAGCCCGAGATCGTCACCGTGGCCGAGGGCCAGCGGCTGGTGCACGGCAAGATCCGCGGCCAGGGCCACGTGATGACCATCGCCCGCGGCGTGCAGCTCGACATCGAGGTCGGCGACGGCGCCTACGGCATCGAGGGCGCTGCGGTGACGCTGGTGCGCACCGACCGCCGTCGGCTGAAGGAGTTCGAGGGCACCACCGACGGCCTCGGCCGCGTGCGCTTCCCGCACCTGCAGCCCGGCCAGTGGCAGCTGACGATCGAGCGCGACCACTTCCATCGCGTCGACCGCCAGTTCACGCTGCGCCCCGACATGGAGCCGCAGCTGAAGCGCATCAAGATGGCGCGCACCGGCTACTGACGGCTACGAACACGCCCCCAGAGGCCGATTGTCGGCGTTTCGCGCCGGACATCGTCCAGGCGCTGCGGTAACGTGCTCGCCCGTATGGGCCAACCGATCGTCGACCTGGACAGCCTGGACCTCACCCAGCACGTCGTCCCCGAGGAAGAACTGCGCCGCGCGCTGCCGCAGCGCGACACGTTCCAGCTGCTGGACGGCATCGTGCACCTGGACCGCGAGAACAACGTCGCGGTCGGCTACAAGGACTGGGACGACAAGCCCTGGTGGGCTGAGGCGCACGTGCCGGGTCGGCCGCTGTTCCCCGGCGTGCTGATGATCGAGGGCGGCGCGCAGATCGCGACGTTCCTGGTCAAGCAGCAGCGGGAGTGGGCCTCGGACCAGATGATCGGCCTCGCCGGCATCGACGGCGTGCGGGTGCGCGGCCAGGTCACGCCGCCCGCACGGGTCTACTTCGTCAGCAGCATCGAGAAGATCAGCGGCCGCCGCCTCGCCCGCATGAACGCCCAGGTGTTCTGCAACGGCTCGATGGTGATGGAGATGGTCGTCATGGGCGCGATGCTCTAGGCACCGGCCCCCACCCCGCCACCGCAACGACGCCGCAACGACGCCGCCGGGGTAACCTTGCAGGACGTGACCTCGACGCCGTGGTGGTTCTGGTTGTTGCCGGTGCTCGGCGCCGCGATGTGGTGGCCGATCGGCCCCTACTTCGCCAGCGACGACTTCCTGGCGGTCGCCTACGCCAGCGAGTTCCACCGCGTCGCGCACGACTTCGTCGGGCCGCAGTACGCGGCGACCGACGTGTGGTCGTTCTACCGGCCGCTGATCACGTTCAGCTTCTGGCTCGACCACGCGATCGGCGGCGCCTTCCCACCGGTCGGCCACATCAGCAACGTGCTGGGCCACGGACTCAGCGCGCTGCTGGTCGCACGGATCTGGCGGCGGTTCCTGCCCGATGCACAGGCCTTCGGCGCCGGCGTGCTGTGGGCGATGATGGCGAGCCACGTCGGCTCGATCGCCTGGGTCGTCGGCCGCGTCGACAGCCACACCACGGTCTGGTGCCTGCTGGCGGTGTGGCTGTGCCTGCGCAGCGTCGAACGCGGCGGTGCGCGGTGGCCGATGGTGCTGGCGACGGCTGCAGCGCTGCTGAGCAAGGAGCTGGCGCTGATGGTGCCGCCGCTGTGCTCGTGGCTGGCGTTCCTGCGCGCGCCGGGCGGCTTCCGCGCGCGCCTCCTGGTGGCCTGGCGGAGCAGCTGGCCGGCGTGGCTGCTGCTGGCGATCTACCTGCCGTTCCGCGTGCTCGTGCTCGGCCGATTCGGCGGCTACGACGCCAGCCGCTTCGACGCCGAGCGGATCGTGCTCGGCACCGGCAGCATCGTGCTCGACCTGCTGGTGCCGCTGCGCTGGATCGGCCGGCCGACCGGCGACTCGCTGCTGCCGATGGCGACGTTCCTGGTGACCGCGGCGGTCCCGGTCGCGATCGCGCTGCTGGTCGCGATCGTGCGGCGGCCCCGCCACGTCGCCGGCGCGCTGGTCGCCTGGCTGGTGGCGCTGACGCCGATGGCGGCGTTCCTGAGCGTCTGCGACAACCCGCACAACCTTCGCTACCAGTACCTGCCGTCGATCGCGATCGCCGGCGTGCTCGCCGCCGGCCACCGCTGGATCGTTCCGGCGGTGGCGCTGGCGTGGCTGTGGCCGATGGTCGCGGTGCGCGTCGAGCAGCACGCCGCCGACCGCGAGTCGGCGCGGATGCACGCGGCGATGCTGCGCGAGGCGCCCGAGGTGCCGGCGGGACCGATGTTCGTCGCCGGGCTGCCGCACGCAAACGCGTCCGGCACCGCGGTGCAGCTGCACTTCGGCGTCGACCGCATGCTGCGCGCGCCGTTCTGCGAACGGGACGTGCCGCTGTATGCGTGGCGGCCGCTGCGGCCGCAGGCGGACTCGATCACGCTGCAAGGCACCGACGGCATGCCGTTCGCGTTGCCCGAGGGCAGCACCTGGTGGTTCGCCGACGCGTCCGCGCTGGGCCGCGCGCCGGCGCCCGCGCCGCTGCCGGTGCTGGTCGTCGCAGGCGACCGGGACGGCGTGCTCGAGATCTCGTCGGCCGAACTCGACACGTGGCTCGGCCGCTACGAGCAGATGATCGCCGCGCGCGAACCGTCGTTCGGATTGACCTTCCCCGGCGTCGCCGCGATGGGCTTCCGGGTGACGATCTTCACCGCCAACGGCTACCTGAGCTGCTGGTGCCCCAACCACGCCCTGCCCGGCAGCACCGACGCGCGGCTCGACATCGTGCGCATGCTCGGCGGCGACCGGCACAACCCGGTCTGGCCGCAGCCGGCGCTGGTCGTGCAGCGGTTCGACCCGAACGGCCCGTTCGTCGGCGACATGCTGCCGGTGCCGACCACGATCGACCTCGACCCGAGCTTTCCGGTGCTGATCGAGGCCGGCAGCTTCCAGCCGGCCAAGGGAACGTTCACCCCGACCCACCGCGCCCGCCGTCTGGTCCGCTTCCGATTCGACCGCAACTACCCCGACTGGGTTCGTCGCGCACAGGGACAGCAGCGCTAGCGCCGGTGCCACCGGGGAATCCGGCCGAGGGTGGCCGAGCAGCCCACCGAAATCCGCTGCGCGCGCAGTAGGCTTCTTCGCCGGAAATCATGGCCGAGAAGAACGAGATCCCTGCGACGACCGAAGCGAGCCCCGCGCCGAGCCGCGCCTGGCTGCTGTTCGGCCTGGTCGCCGCCGCGGCGCTGCTGCGGCTGCCGCTGCTCGGCCGGCCGATCTGGTTCGACGAAGCCTGCATGTCCGACCAGCGCATCGGCACCACCGCGCAGTGGTTGGCGACGCTCTACGTCGACATCCACCCGCCGCTGTTCGTGACGTTCATGCACTTCTGGAACGGCCTGTTCGGCGACGGCGAGGTCTCGATGCGGATCCCGGCGCTGGTCTCCGGTCTCGCGTGCATCCCGCTGACCTGGTGGACCGGCCATCGGCTGGTCGGCGACCGGGCGGCGCTGTTCGCCGCAGTGCTGCTGGCGCTGTCGCCGGTGCACGTCTGGTACTGCGCCGAAGCGCGCCTCTACGCGCCGATGATGACCTGTGTGCTGTTCGCGTTCGGCTGCGTCGACCGGCTGACCGCCGCCGACGGCGCGCGCCGCCCTGGCCTGTTCTGGCTGCACACGGCCAACGTCGCGGTGATGCTGGCCCTGCACTACTACCTCGCGGTCGTGGTCGTCGCGCTGGCGCTGCTGGCACCGATCCTGACGCGCCGCATCGGCGGACGCGCGCGCAGCATCCTGCTGGTGCACGGCATCGGCACGATGCTGCTCGGCGTGTTCGTGTTCGCCAAGCTGCAGCTCGGCCAGTTCGAGACCAGCCAGGACTACCTGCGCGCGCTCGACGCGGACGAACTGTTCGACTTCCTGTTCGTCTGGACGTGGACCGGCAACACCATGCAGGCGTCGGGCAGCAGCCTGCTGCGCGGCCTCGGCATCGGCTTCCAGTGGCTCGGCGTGGCGCTGGTCGTGCTCGGCACGATCCAGGTGCTGACTAGGCTCCGCTCGCGGCCACGCGCGCTGCTGGTGCCGTTCGGCGTGCTGCTGCTGCCGGGCTTCCTGATCGCCTGCGTGCTGGTCGGCTACGATAGTACCTACATCTCGCGAACGCTGATCGCCGCGGTGCCGTTCGTGCTGCTGCTGGCCTCCGCCGGCCTGCAGGCGTGGCCCGAACGGTGGCGGCCGCTCGGTAGTGGCCTGACGCTGCTGCTCGCCGCGACCGCGCTCGGCACCCTCTACGCGACGTTCGACACCCGGTGGACGCTCTACAAGCCGCACCCCGACTGGCGCTGTGCGGCCGCCTACCTCGGCTCGGAGATCGACGCCGGCAACGGCGACGCGCCGGTGTTCACGTCGATGCCGAACCCGCGTTCGTTGAGCTACTACGACGTGCGCATCCAGGACCGCAAGAACCTCGAGGTGCGGCTGTCGCCCGACGAGATCGCGCGCAAGGTCGAGCAGCGGCTCGGCACGTCGATCGGCCAGCTCGCCCGCGAGCTGTTCACCGAGTTCGCCGAGCACAACCGCGCGCTGCTCGCCGGCGCCCGGCTGGTGGTGCACCCGAGCCGGCCGACCCCGGAGCAGCTGGCGCTGCCCGAGGGCTTCGACGGCGCGTTCTACCTGGTCCGCAACGAGTGGCACCCGCACCGCAGCGTCGACGACTCGGTCGAACGGCTGCTCGCGCATCCGAACATCCAGGTCCTGCACGCCGAACGTTGCACCGGCGTCACCGTCTACAAGGTCCGACGAAAGCAGTGAGCACGTCCAGCAACCAACCGACCGGGCGCCAGCAGCGCGGCAACGGCTCCTCCGAGACGGTTCCCGAGATCAGCGTCGTGATCGCCTGCTACATGGAGGAGGGCCACCTGGTCGACTCGATCGAGCAGCTGACCGCGACGCTCGAAGAGATCGGCAAGCCCTACGAACTGATCTTTCTCGAGGACCAGAGCCGAGACCGCACCGCCGAGATCATCCGCGAGCTGTGCGACGGCCACCCGCATCGCCGCGCCGTCTACCACCAGCAGAACGTCGGCCGCGGCGGCACGGTGACGGAGGGGTTCCTGCTCGCCAGGGGCCGCATCGTCGGCTTCCTCGACATCGACCTCGAGGTGCACTGCCGCTTCCTGCCGGCGGTGCTGCAGGCGATCGAGCAAGGCGCCGACGGCGCCACCGCCTACCGCCACTACGCGGTCGGCTGGCGGCCGACCGCGATCGTGCGCCACATCCTCAGCCAGGGCTATCGCTGGCTGTTCCGCGCGATCTTCGACGTGCCGTTCAAGGACCCCGAGACCGGCTTCAAGTTCTTCGTGCGCGAACGCATCACCGAGGTCGCGCGCCAGACCAAGGACCAGGGCTGGTTCTGGGACTCGGAGATCATGATCCTCGCGCACCAGGCCGGCCTGAAGATCACCGAGGTCCCGACGCGCTTCGAACGCCGCGCCGACAAGGCCTCGACGGTGCGCATCTTCCGCGACGTCTGGGCCTACCTGGTCGCCATCCGCAAGTTCCGCCGCCGCCAGCGCGCCGAGAAGCGGGCGCTGGCGCAGGCTCGTTCCTGAACGCCGCGCGGGGCTCAGTTTTCGTGGTGCGGGCTGTCGAGGCGCGGGCCTTCGATGCCGGGCGTCAGGATCTCCTCGACGTCGAGCACCGCGCAGTGGCAGCCGACGTCGAGCAGCCTCGCAAGCGACGGGCTGGTGCGCTGTTCGTCGCCGGAGATCCACTCCTTGACGTAGGTGCCGTGCTGGCAGACGACGCGCAGCTCGAGGGTCTGCTCGTCGCGGACGTCGAGTGCGAGCACGCGCAGGCGGCGCTCGCGCTCGAGGTCGGCACGGCGATGCGCGACGCGCTGCGGTGTGCGCTGCACGATGCCGCCAGCGAACGCACGCACCGCGGCCAACCGTTCGTCGCTCGGCATCGACTGGATCGCGACATCGGCGCGGTAGACCTTGTCGAAGTGCGTCTCCTTCCAGTAGACGACGCGCTTGCGCTCGACGCGCTCGAACGGGGCCAGCTCGATCGCGCCCTCGGCGCGCTGTTCGATGTCGCGGCGCAGCTCTTCGAGGTCGAGGTTGGGGTTGCGCGCGCCGACCACCTCGAACACGAACGGTCGGCCCTGGCCGAGCATCAGCACGTCGATGTCCTCGCGGCCAGCACCGTGGAACTTGCCGAGTTTGGCCTGCATCTGCGGCACCATGCGGCGGCCGATCAGCTCCTGGACCGAATCCTTGGTCAGCTTGCCGAAGCCCTCGCAATGCTGGCAGCCGCGGCGGCGCCGGCGGTCGCCCTTGCACTTGGGGCAGTAGAAGATCGTCTGCGGCAGCCCCCGCCTGAGCTTGCGGTAGCGGCTCTCGAGGTAGAGGTTGCTGCGCGGACGCGGCTTGTCATCCGGGACGGACTGGGACATTCCGCAGAAGCAGACCCGACGCGGGCGCGCCGGGCAAGCTCACGCTGCGCCGGCCTGCCTATCGCATCGCCGGGGTGCCGCCGCTGCGCTCCTGCTTGCGCAGCGCGGAGTTCTTGCGGTCGGTGCGCCGCTCGAGGAAGCGGCCCAGCAGGCCGAAGAACTCCTTCACCGCGATCGGCGTCTGCACGAACGAGTGGATGTCGTACTTCGACTTGTCGACCGCCATGTCCTTGACGTTGCGCGGCGCCGTCAGCACGAACAGCTCGGTGGTCTTGTCGAACGAGCGCAGGTGCTGGAGCACCTTGACGGTGTCCTTCTCGCGCGGGTCGACGCCGAGGAACACGCAGTCGAAGCGCTTGCTGCGCGCCTGGCTGACGCCGGCATGGCCTTGGCCCACCGTGACGTGGAACTCCTCGAACTGCTGGAGGCCGACCTTCACCTGGTCGCGGATCAACGGGTCCTTCTCGACGAGCAGCACTTCCATGGCTCGGGTATCGGCAGTTCGCGGCGACCTTTGGAGCGGTGCTGCCCAGATCGCGTTGGCATCGTGACTTGACGGTCGACCCGCGTTGGGCTGTCGTGCCGGGGTGAACTACCTCGCCGGCGTCGACGAAGCAGGCCTCGGCCCGATCCTCGGTCCGCTGGTGGTCGGCGGCGTCACGATGGCCGGCCCCGAGGGCACCGCGCCTTGGCGGCTGCTGCAGCGTCACGTCAGCAAGCTCAAGCACGTCAAGGGCAAGGTCCGCGTCGCCGACAGCAAGAAGGTCAACTCGGGTCCGCACGGGTTTCGGCGGCTCGAGGAGACCGCGCTGGTGTTCTGGACCGCGCTGCACGGCGAGCCGCCGGTGTCGCTGGCCGACTGGCTGCTGACCCTCGGCCACGACCTCGAACCGCTGCGTCGCTGCCCGTGGTACGAGGGCCTGTCGCTGCAGCTGCCGCGCGTCGCCGACCGCGACTGGCTGTCGCTGACCGGCGAACTGGTCGCCCGCGCGCTGCGCAAGGGGGACACCGAACTGCTCGACATCGCCGTTCGCGCGGTCGACGTCGAGGAGTGGAACGTGCTGATCGCCGACACCGACAACAAGAGCAAGGCCCACTTCCACGCCTACAGCGAGGTGCTCGGCGACCTGGTCGGCCGGCTGCTGCCGCGCATCGGTGCCGACGACGCCTGCCAACTGGTCGCCGACCGTTGTGGCGGCCGCATGCACTACCGCAACGACCTGGCGCGGCTGTTCCCGGCGGCCGACGTGCGCATCGTCGACGAGCGACCGAGCCGTTCGACCTACCGCCTGCGCCGGGACCAGCGCGACGTCACCGTGACGTTCGCCGAGCGCGCCGAGGACCGCGCGTTCCCGACCGCGCTGGCCAGCTGCTTTGCCAAGTACCTGCGCGAGCTGATGGTCGAGTGCCTCAACAGCTGGTTCCGTTCGCGCGTGCCGGACCTCAAGCCGACGGCCGGCTACTACGTCGACGGCCACCGCTTCCTCGACGACATCCAGCCGCAGATCGACGAACTCGCGCTGCCCCGCCACCGGCTCGTGCGCGTTCGCTGAGCGTTCGGGGGCCGGGTTCGGCGTACGAAAGTTGGAGGATGAACCGCGTACCGTACGGCTACTTTCGGGTGGCTCGGGTGCGGGCTTCCTGGGCGAGCGGGTGGTCGTCGGGGATGTGGTCGGTGAAGGACTGGACGGCGCGGGCGGCGGCTTCGGTGGCGGGGCTGGGGCGGCCGGCGGCGTCGAGTGCGCGGGCTCGCAGCAGCCAGGTGAAGCCGGGGAACTGCGGCGGCAGCTGCTCGTGGTCGGCGCGCTCGAGGCGGCGCAGCAACTCGCCGGTGATCTCGTCGGCGCCGTCGACGTCGCCGGCGGCGAGGCGCGCCATCGCCAGGTTGTGGCCGGCGTTGAACGTCCCGGGATGCACCTCGCCGCGGTCGGCGCTGACCGCCTCGAACGCGCGCGCCATCAGCGTCGCCGCACCCCCGGCGTCGCCGCGCTGGCTCTTGGCCGCGGCGAGCGCCTGCAGCACGTCCATGGTGCGGTAGTCGCGCTCGCCGAACGTGCGTTCGCAGCGCACCAGCAGGTCGGTCGCCAGCTCGTGCAGCTCTTCGAACGCACGCTGCGCGTAGAGCACCTTGAGCAGGTGGTAGCCGCAGCCGATCGTGATCTGGTGGTCGGGCCCGACCATCGCGTCGTACTCGGCCATCATCTCGCGGTGCTTCTGCGCCGCCTCGTCGAGCCGGCCGAGCTCGCGCCAGACCTCGGCCAGGTTGTCCTCGATCTGCAGCCGCGACGCCGCCGGCACGTTGCCGTCCCGACAGCGCTGCACCGCGGCCGACAGCGTGCGCTCGGCAGCCTCGAACCGGTCGAGGTGCAGCTGCAGGTTGCCGAGGTTGTGCATCGTCACGATGGTGTCGTCGTGCTCGGGTCCGAGCAGCCGTTCGCGCGCCGCCAGCACCTCGACGAACAGGTCCATCGCCTCGCGCAGCCGGCCCTCGTGCCGCAGCACGTAGGCACGGTGGTGCTGCACCGTCCACCACAGGGCGTCGTCGGCCGCCTCTCCCGGGAACTGCGCTACCATCGCGTCAACCACCGCCCGCGCCGCACCGGTCTTGCCCTGCTCTCGCAGCGCGACCAGCAGGTCGACCGCGCAGCGCACCGCCCGCGGCGAACCAGCACCCTCCACCTGCAGCCATAGCTCGCGCGCGCGCCGCAGGTGCGGCTCGGCGACCGCCGGCAGCGACAGGCTGCGGTAGGTGCCGCCGATCAGCTGCTGCAGCTCGGCCTCGATCTCCGGATCCTCGAAGGTCTCGTCGGCGAGGTTCGCCGCCGCCACGTCCAGCGCCTCGCGCACCGTGTAGTCGCGGCCGCGCGCCGACATCAGCGACGACTCGGCCAGGAAGTCCTGGGCGAACCGGGCGACCCGCCTGGACACACGCCCGCGCCGCTCGAGTTCGACGTTCTGCTCGCGCAGCACCTGCTGGCCGCGTTCGAGCTCGGCGTTCTGCGCCAGCACGACGACCACGCCGACCGCCAGCAGCGCGACGATCGTCGCCAGCGACGCGACCAGCCCGCGCCGCCGCCGCGCGAACATGCGCATCTGGTAGAACGTGCTCGGTGCCCGCGCCCGCACCGGCCGCTCCTCGAGGAACGCGCGCAGGTCCTCGGCGAACTCCAGCACCGAGCCGTAGCGATCGTCGGGGTCGCGACGCAGCGCCTTCTGCAGCACGACCTCGAGGTCGCGGTCGGCGCCGCGCACCACCGTCGACAGCCGCGGCGCGTCCTGGTTCTCGACCGTCTCGGCGACGACCAGCGGCGTGGTCTCGTCGAACACGAACGGCCGGCGCCCGGCCAGCAGCTCGAACAGCACGACGCCGAGCGAGTAGATGTCGCTGCGCAGGTCGACCAGCCGACCGCGCAGCTGCTCGGGGCTCATGTAGTGCAGCGTGCCGAGCACGATGCCGCCCTCGGTCAGGTCGGCGTCGCCGGCCATGCTGCGCGCGATGCCGAAGTCGATCACCTTGGTGCGGCCGCCGTCGTCGACCAGCACGTTCTGCGGCTTGAGGTCGCGGTGCACGACCCCCTGCAGGTGGCCGTGGTGCACCGCGTCGCAGACCTGCAGGAACAGCTCGATGCGCTGGCGCTGGTCGAGGTCCTGGTCGCGGCTGTGGTGGATCAGGTCGCGCGCGCCGGGCACCAGCTCCATCGCGAACCACGGCAGCTCGATGTCGCCCGCCTCCTGCACGCCGACGGCGAACACCTGCGCGATGCCGGGGTGGCGCAGGTTGCCGAGCACCTCGGCCTCCCACTGGAAGCGTCGCACCGCCTGCTCGCTGGCCAGCGCCAGCGACAGCACCTTGAGCGCGACCTTGCGCCGCGGTCGGTCCTGTTCGGCCTCGTAGACGGTGCCCATGCCGCCGCTGCCGAGCACGCGCTGCAGCTCGAACGCGCCGACCCGGGCGCCGACGCCGACCTTGCGCTGCGGCATGAACAGCTCGGCGCCGCGCTCGAGCAGGCTGGCCAGGTCGGTGCGCTGTTCGTCGCAGGCCAGCAGCTCCTCGACGTCGGCGCGCAGGGTGGCGTCGCCGTCGCACTGCTGCGCCAGCACCGCGTCCCGTTCGCCCGACGGCAGATCGACGACCTGCTCGAACAGGTCCCGGACCCGCCGGAACGACGCCGCGCCGGACGGATCAGGCGTCATGCTCCGCTCCGAGGTCGAGTTCGCGCACCAGGAACGCGCGCGCCGTGCGCCAGCTGCGTTCGACCGAGCGCAGCGACGTGCCGAGCGCGGCGGCCGCGGCGCGGTTGTCGAGCCCGCCGAAGAAACGCAGTTCGACCAGTTCGGCGAGCTGCGGATCGAGGGCCGCGAGCCGCGCCAGGATCTCGTCGATGGCGAGCAGGCTCGCGGCGTCGTCGCGCACCGCGACCAGGTCGGCGTCGAACGCGACGCGCCGGTCGGCCGCCCGTTTCTGGGCCTTGCGCGCACGGGCATGGTCGACCAGCACCCGCCGCATCGCGCGCGCGGCAACCCGCAGGAAGTGGCCGCGGTCGTCGTAGCCGCCACCGGGCGCGACCAGGCGCAGGAACGCTTCGTTCATCAACGCGGTCGGCTGCAGCGTGTGGCTGCTGCGTTCGCTACCCATCATGCGGCCCGCCAGCCGATGCAGTTCGTCGTAGACCAACGGGAACAGCTGGTCGGCGGCGCCGGCCTCACCGGCGCCGACCGCGCGCAGCAGGCGGGTCGTATGATCCCGCGTCGGCTGGTCGGGTTCCGGGGCGGCCTCCACCATGGTCCGAGTTCTACCACGGATCGCCGGCCGGACGGCGGCAGCACGACTGGCTCGGGTCACGTTCACGTCGCGTGCGGCGCAAGAACGGCCCGCCGCCCGCCACGAAAGGTCGGTGGCGTCGCCGAAAATCGCGGTTCAGGCGTCGGCGAAGCCGTCGTCGTCGAGCAGGCCCGCGCCGTTGGCCGCCTCGACCGCCAGCGTGTCGCAGCGCTCGTTCTCGGGATCGCCACTGTGGCCCTTGACCCAGTGCCAACGGACCTCGTGGTCGGCGACCGCGGCGATCAGGCGCCGCCACAGGTCCTGGTTCTTGACCGGCTGCTTCGACGCGGTCTTCCAGCCGCGCTTTTGCCAGCCGGCCAGCCAGCCCTTGCTCATCGCGTTGACGACGTAGGTCGAGTCCGAATACAGGTCGACCGCACACGGCCGGCTCAGCGCCTCGAGGCCGACGATCGCGCCGAGCAGCTCCATCCGGTTGTTGGTGGTCAGGCGGTAGCCCTGCTGCAGTTCCTTGCGGTGATCCCCGAACAGCATCACCGTTCCGTAGCCGCCGCGGCCGGGGTTGCCGAGGCAGGCGCCGTCGCTGTAGATCGTGACGCGGTCCGTCATGGACGACCGAGATACCCGCGCGACGCGCCGCGCTCAACGACGAGCCTGCGAAGCCGCAGCCGGTCTAGTCGACCACACCGCTGGTCGCCGCCGCCTCCGGGTCCGGCCGGAACGCGTCCGGGTCAGCCATCGCGAACGAGCGCTGCCAGGCCTCCGGGATCTCCTCGCCGAGCAGCTGGCCCTTCTTCAGGTAGGGATAGATCTCGCTGTAGGTCCGGATCTCGGTCGGCGACGTGCGCCGGTGGATGTGCCACGGCCGCAGTTCGTCCGGGTGCGACAGCCCCGCGGCGCCGAGCGTCTCGAGGAACGCTTGCACGGTCTCCTTCTGCCAGCTCGCGACGCGCTGCGTCTTGTGCGTGATCACCAACCCGCCAGAGAGGCCCGGATCCTGGGTCGCGACCCCGACCGGGCAATCGTTGCTGTTGCAGCGCAGCGCCTGGATGCAGCCGAGCGAGAACATGAAGCCGCGCGCCGAGTTGCACAGGTCCGCGCCGGCCGCGATCCGCTGCGCGATCTGGAAGCCGGTGATGATCCGCCCCGACGCGATGATGCGCACGTCCTGGCGCAGGCCGAAGCCCTCGAGCGCGTTGTGCACGAACACGATGCCCTCGGTCAAAGGCGTGCCGATCGAGTTGGAGAACTCGAGCGGGGCGGCGCCGGTGCCGCCCTCGCCGCCGTCGACGGTGATGAAGTCCGGCACGATGCCGGTCGCGACCATCGCCTTGCAGATGCCGAGGAACTCGGCGCGGTGGCCGACGCACAGCTTGAAGCCGACCGGCTTGCCCGACCGTTCGCGCAGCTGCTGCACGAACTGCAGCAGCCCGCGCGGTGTCGAGAACGCGGTGTGGTACGGCGGCGACAGCACGTCCTCGCCCAGCGGCACGCCGCGGATCGCGGCGATCTCCTCGGTGACCTTGGCCGCCGGCAGGATGCCGCCGTGGCCCGGCTTGGCACCCTGCGACAGCTTGATCTCGATCAGCCGCACCTGCGGCAGCTGCGCCTTCTCGGCGAACGCTTCGATGTCGAACGTGCCATCGCGGTTGCGGCAACCGAAGTAGCCGGTGCCGATCTGCCAGCACAGGTCGCCGCCCGGCTCGAGGTGGTGCGCGCTGATGCCGCCCTCGCCGGTGTTGTGGAAGAAGTGGCCGATCCGGGCGCCGCCGTTGAGCGAACGGATCGCGTTGGCCGACAGCGAGCCGAAGCTCATCGCCGAGACGTTCAGCACCGCGGCGGCGTACGGCTGCTCGCAGCGACCTTCCCCCAGCCGGATGCGCGGCACGTCGTGCACCTGCCGCGCGGTGATCGAGTGGTTCAACCACTCGTAGCCGACCTCGTAGACGTCGCGCTGGGTGCCGAACGGCACCGTGTCGCGCTGCTTCTTGGCGCGCTGGTAGACCACCGAGCGCAGCTCGCGGCTGAACGGCTTGCCGTCGGTGTTGGACTCGATGAAGTACTGGTTGATCTCCGGCCGGATCATCTCGAACAGGTAGCGGAAGTGCCCGATGACCGGAAAGTTCCGCAGCACCGCGCGGCGGGTCTGCAGCGAGTCCTTGATGCCGAGCAGCACCACCGGCACGACGAACACGTAGAGCCAGTAGAGCGGCTGCCACAGCCACCCGAGGAACCCGACGAGCGCGAGGACGGCGACCGCGATGGTGTAGAACCAGTGACGCATCGGCGCACCTTATCCGGAGCGCCGCGCGAACTCCGACAGCTCAGGCCACAGTTCGGCGAAGTCGGCCTCGAAGGCGTCGTAGTGGCGGCGCAGCTCGCCGGTCACCGTCGCCAGCGGCTGCGAGCGCCGGCCGCGGCGCGACATCGCGCGCAGCACCTTGTCGATCCCGTCGACGGTGCCGTACATGCCGAGCCAGCGGTGCCGGGCCATCCGTTCGTGCAGCGCGCGCAGCTCGGGTGGCAGCAGCTCGCGATGCCGTTCGAGATCGGCGTGCACGTCGTCGACGAACGCGCCGAGCGGGCGGCCGTCGCCGTGCAGGTGCCAGTCGCGCGCCAGGTAGTGGTCGTAGAACACGTCGAGCGCGACGCCCGCGAAGCGGCGCCACGGCTCGCCGAACCGGGCCCGGCTGCGGCGGTGCACCAGGTGCGCGTCGACGAAGCGATCGACCGCGCGGTGCTGTTCGATGCCGCGCCGCACGTCGGCATGCAGCAGGCTGGTGTCGATGCCGCGCACGAAGTCCCCCGCCAGGTTGCCGAGTCGCACCAGCGGCTCGTCGTCCGCCAGCCGCAGGTGCGCCAGCCAGTTCACGCGTCGTCCCCCAGGCGTTCGGTCTCGTGCCGCAGCGCGCGGCGCGCGATCCGACCGATCCAGACCACCACCGCCACCGTCGCGACGATCGCGAGCGCGGTCGACCACAGGCTGCCGCCGGCCTTCCAGTCGAGTTCGGACAGCTGCGCCCCGACCAGCGCGACCCCCACCGAGCGCGGCGCGATCCCGATCATGGTCGCACACAGAAACGCCCACGAGCGCACCCCGAACGCGGCCATCAGCAGGTTGGTCGCCGCGAACGGCATCAGCGGTGACAGCCGCAGCAGCGCGATCAGCCAGACGGTGCGGCCGAAGCTGCGGCCGAGCAGTGCAGCGTGCACGCGGCGCGCGTTCGGCGAGACGGCGATCGCTTCGAGCACGCGCCCGCCGACGACGCGCGACCACAGCGAAAAGCCGACCGACGCCGCGACCAGCACGACCGAAAAGCCGACCGTCGTGCCGAGCCACGTGCCGAACAGGTAGCCGGCCAGCAGCGAGGTCGCGTGCGTCGGCATCAGGCAGCCGGCGGCGAGCGCAACCCCGACCAGCCAGAACACCAGCACCTCGCCGCCGCCGCCGCCCTCGAACCACGGCAGCCACGAGGCCGACGTCGCCACCAGCACGATCAGCCCGACCAACGGCCCACCCGACGCGAACAGCAGCAGCGGGCCGGCCGGGCCGAGCGCGCGCAGCAGCCCGCGCACGCGCCCGACCAGTCCCGGTCGTCGGCTCGGCGCGTCGTCGTCTGGCATCGGCCGCAGGCTCGGGCATCGGCCGGCACCGCGCAAGCACCTTGTCGCATCCGTCGGCGGCGAGCGCGCGAATCCGACCCGCATGGAACGCCCCCGCCGCCTGCTCTGGTTGCTGCTGCCGCTCGCCCTGTTCGTCGCGATGGGCACGACCTCCTGCTCGACCACCTGGCCGCGCCGCGACCCGAGCGGTGAGGTGCTGCCGCAGGTGACCGGCACCTCGCTCGCCGACCAGCCGGTGACGCTGCCCGACGTCGCCGCCGGCGAACCGCTGCTGCTGCTGATCGGCTACGTGCAGGACGCGCAGTTCGACCTCGACCGCTGGCTGCTCGGCCTCGACCAGCTCGGCTGGAAGACCCGCACGTTCGAGGTGCCGACCCTGCCCGGCATGCTGCCGCGCATGTTCGGCAACTTCATCGACGAGGGCATGCGCGGCGGCATCCCCGAGGAGGACTGGGCGGCCGTCGTGACGGTCTACGCGGAGGCCGACAAGCTGGCCGTCTTCACCGGCAACGAGGCAACCCGCAACGGCCGCATCCTGCTGCTCGACGGCGACGGCAAGGTGGTCTTCTACCACGACCGCGGCTATTCGGTCGGTTCGCTGAAGGCGCTGGTCGAGGCGCGGCAGGCGCTGCCGTGAGCCGGTTCGGCGCCGGACGCTTGCACAGCCTGTAACGGCTCGGGTGCAGCGGGTAGCCTGCTCGCCCTCCGATGAGCACCGAACTGCCTGAGAAATACGATCCGCAGACGCTCGAGCCGGCCGTGACCAAGCGGTGGCTGGACGCGAAGGCCTTCGCCGCGACGCCCGACCAGCGGGACGATCGCTACGTCGTCATGATGCCGCTGCCCAACGTCACGGGTGCGCTGCACATGGGCCACGCGATGGACAACGTCATGCAGGACCTGCTGACGCGCTGGCACCGCATGCGCGGCGACAACTCGCTGTGGCAGCCGGGGCTCGACCACGCCGGCATCGCGACCCAGGCGGTCGTCGAGAAGCGCCTGAAGGAGATCGAGGGCAAGACGCGGCACGACATCGGCCGCGAGGCCCTGGTCGAACGCATCCACGAGTGGGCCGACCAGTCCAAGCAGCGCATCGTGTCGCAGCAGCAGGGCATGGGCTGCTCGTGCGACTGGGACCGTTCGCGGTTCACGATGGACGAGGTGTGCGCGCGCTCGGTGCGGCACACGTTCTTCAAGATGTTCCGCGACGGGCTGATCTTCCGCGGCAACCGGCTGGTCAACTGGGACTGCGCGCTGCAGACCGCGGTGGCCGACGACGAGCTCTACAAGGAGGCCGTCGCCGGCAAGTTCCACTACTTCCGCTACCCGATCGTCGACCCGGCCGACGGCGGCCCGACGCACGTGGCGATCGCGACCACGCGCCCGGAGACGATGCTCGGCGACACCGCCGTGGCCGTGCACCCCGATCCCAGGGGCGCGCTCGAGCAGGCGATCGCGGCGCAGCAGGCCAAGGTGGCCGCCGCGCCAGAGAAGGAGAAGGCCGACGCCGAGCGGGAGCTCGAGCGCCTGCAGGCGCGCATGGCCGACGTGATCCCGACGCTGGTGGCGATCTCGGACCTCGCCAAGAACGGCGGCAAGGTGCGGCTGCCGCTGATGGAGCGCGAGATCCCGATCATCGTCGACGAGTGGGCCGACCCGACGCTCGGCACCGGCTGCGTCAAGATCACGCCGGCGCACGATCCCAACGACTACGACGTCTGGCAGCGCCACCAGGAGATCGGCGCGGTCAACATGCTGAACCCCGACGGCACCGTGAGCCAGAAGGGCGGCAGGTATGCGGGCCTCGATCGCTTCGAGGCGCGCAAGCAGGTGCTGAAGGACCTCGAAGCGGCCGGCCTGCTCGATCGCATCGAGGACCGGCACATGGAGATCGACCACTCCGACCGCTCCAAGACCATCATCGAGCCGTACCTGTCCAAGCAGTGGTTCGTGAACATGGGCGACGTCGAGGGCGGCGTGCTGATGGGCCGCGGCACCCAAAAGGAGTTCCAGAGTCCGGGTCTGGCGCAGGCGGCGCTCGACGCGACCGCGGGCACGCTGCCGCCGTTCGCAGACGGCACGCCGCGCAAGCAGGTCGGCTTCCATCCCGACCCGGAGCGCTACCGCAACATGCACGACCGCTGGCTCGGCGAGAAGCGCGACTGGTGCATCAGCCGGCAGCTCTGGTGGGGTCACCGGATCCCGGTCTGGCGCGGCGACATGGACGCGCAGAAGCTGCTGATGCTGGAGCCGATGCTGCAGGGCCAGCTCGAGCGCGACGACGTCTGCGCGTGGATCCTGCTGCCGGACGGCAACCGCCTGTCGCCGACCGACGCGTTCGCGCACCTGAAGGGCCCCAACGCGCCGGCAACGGTCGAGGTGCAGATCTGCTTCCTCGACGCGCAGAACGACGAGACCATCGGCCCGATGCTGCAGAGCGCCGGCCTCGAGCTGGATCCGGACGTGCTCGACACGTGGTTCAGCTCGGCGCTGTGGCCGCACAGCACGCTGGGCTGGCCCAACCCGGACGACGCCAGGGTCGGCGCGGGGCAGACTTCGCTCGCCGGCGCCGACGGCCGGCCGGACGCGCTGAGCTGCTACTACCCGGGCAGCTGCCTGGTGACCGGCCGCGACATCATCACGCTGTGGGTCGCGCGCATGATCATCGGCGGGCTCTACAACCTCGGCGACGTGCCGTTCACCGACGTGTTCCTGCACGCGACGATCCTCGACGGCAAGGGCGTGCGCATGTCGAAGTCGAAGGGCAACGGCATCGACCCGCTCGACATCATCCACCGCTACGGCGCCGACGCGCTGCGCTACGTGGTCTGCGAGCTGCAGACCGGCACGCAGGACGTGCGCCTACCGGTGCAGGCGATCTCGCCGTTCACCGAGGAGGGCGAGGACGAGCGCCTCGTCGACCTGGCGACGGCCGAGGCGGGCCCCTACCTCGGCACGTTCGTCGACCCGGTGACGAAGCAACCGATGGACCTGATCGGGCAGTACGCGAACGAGGGCATCACGCCCGCCAAGGCGACCAGCGATCGCTTCGCGGTCGGTGCGAACTTCTGCAACAAGCTGTTCAATGCGGCGCGCTTCGCGTTCTTGAACCTCGACGGCACGACCTACGAGCCGCTCGACGTGGCGCAGCTGCCGGTCGAGGATCGCTGGGTGCTGTCACGCCTGCACCGCGCGATCGCGACCGTGCACGGCCATCTCGAGGGCTACAACCCATCGGCGGCGATCCAGACGGCGCGCGACTTCTTCTGGAGCGAGCTGTGTGACTGGTATCTCGAGATGCTGAAGCCGCGCATGAAGGACGGCGCCGACCCGGCGTCGAAGCGCGTCGGCCAGCAGGTGCTCGCCGCAGTGCTCGACCAGACGCTGCGGCTGCTGCACCCGTTCGTGCCGTTCTTGACCGAGACGCTGTGGACCCGGCTCGACGAGCTGGCGCCCGAGCGCGGCGTCGCGACGAAGTTCGCAACGAGCGACCTGCTGGTGCACGCCACGTGGCCGCGGGCCGACGAAGGTTGGCAGGCTGCCGACGTCGAGGCGAACGTCGCCACGATGCAGGGTTGGTGCGTCGCGATCCGCGAGGCGCGCGCCCGCTACCAGGTGGCGCCGCGCGACCGCCTGGCGGCGCGCTTCCAGGCCGACGGCGCCAGCGCTCTGGTGCTGCGCGCGACGCTGCCGCTGCTGGCCAACATGGCGGGCCTGGACATGGGCGACGCGGGCGAGTCCGCGATCGGCCCGGACCAGCAGCGCACCAAGGACAGCGCGGTGGTCGTGCACGGCGACAGCAAGGCGTTCCTGCTCGGTGTCGTCGACCTCGACAAGGAGCGGCAGAAGCTCGAGAAGGAGCAGAAGACGCTCGAGGGCCGCATCGGCGGCATCGAGAAGAAGCTCGCCAACGAGGGCTTCCTCGCCAAGGCTCCCGAGGCCGTGGTCAAAAAGGAGCGCGCCAACCTCGAGGCCCTGCAGACGCAGCTCGCCGGCGTGCGCCAGAGCCTCGCCGAGCTCTAGGAGCGCGTCCATGTAGTGGACACGCTGCCAACCGGGATCGCGGAAGCGGCGTGTACGCGTGCGGACAGGGCTTTGCCCGCTAGGAGCGCGTCCATGCAGTGGACGCGCTGGCCAACCGGGATCGCGGAAGCGGCGTGCACGCGTGCGGACAGGGCTTTGCCCGCTAGGAGCGCGTCCATGCAGTGGACGCGCTGGCCAACCGGGATCGCGGAAGCGGCGTGTACGCGTGCGGACAGGGCTTTGCCCGCTAGCCGGCGCGCCTCCGGACGACGGCGCCGGCCGTGCCGTTCGCCGGGTTCGCCCCGGCGATCCGACGGTCGGAGAGGTTCGTCCCGGAACCGACCTTGCGGGCCCGGAACCAACCCGACGGACCGGGTCAGCGCTTCAGGTCGGCGACGAGCTTTTTGAGTTCGGCGAGTTGCTGCTTGATGGCGGCCAGCTCCTTGGCGACGCCGTCGGTTGCGGTCGGCGTGGCGTCGGCGCCGACGGCCAGGTGGCCGATGGTGGTGCCCCAGCGGGCGCGCGCCAGATCGCGCTGCGGCAGCAGCGTCGTGTTCCAGTAGCCGTTCAGCGTCTCGGGGTCGACGACGGTGCCCCAGTAGCGGCCGGCGGCGGCCTTCTTCTCGCCCACTTCGACGCCGAACTCGCGCTGCTTGCCGCGACGCAGGATGCGCAGCGACATGCGGTCGCCGACCTTCTTGGCGCCGACGGCCGCGCGCAGCGACGTGTCGGTGACCGACTCGCCGCCGTCGACTCCGAGCAGGATGTCGTTCTTGCGCAGCCCTGCCTGCTCGGCCGGACCACCCTCGGTGACGCTCAGGATCAGCACGCACGCCTTGGCATCAAGGCCGAGGTGGTCGACCAGCGGCGCCGGCACGCTGCCGACCTGCACGCCGATGTAGGGCCGCGTCTGCGGCTCCGCCTCGGCGCCCTTGACCGGGTAGCCCCACTCCCCGTCCGCGCCGGGCTTCCGCCCGAAGTGGTAGGCGAGCGGCACGTTGCGCTGCCACTGCAACGCGTAGTCGGACACCCGGCTGCCCGCAGCCAGCGGCATCGAGCGCAGCGCCTTGGGCGCGGCCGTCGGCGCGTGCACGGTGTAGCCGTCGATGACCGTCGGACGCAGCTTGCCGCCGGCCTTCGCGGCGGCGCCGACCTTCGAACCGTTGACGGTGATGTTGGGCACGTCGCCGTGCCAGCGGATCACGATGCGGTCGTCGCCGCGCTCGATGACGATCGACCCCGGGTCGACGGTGGCGTCGACGCCCGCGTCCTGGGCGCAGAGCGACGCATGCGGGAAGAACGGCGCGAGCAGCAGCGCGCTCGCGAACAGGTTGGATCGCAGGTTCATGGTTCGGTCTTCTCTCTCTCTCTCGAAGGGTGTGGTTCTGTCTCGGATATGGGTCCGCCTGGAAGCTGGGGCCGCCTAGAACTCGGTCGGTGGGATGTAGTCGGCGAGGTCGATCTGCAGCGGCTGCGGGCTGCCGTGTTCGTCCGGCGCCAGCGTCATCAGTTGCTTGACGCGGGCGCGCTCGACCAGGCTGCGCACGAACACGACGTCGAAGCCGTCGCCGTCCGGTGCGCGCCGCGTCGACAGGGTCTGCAGCGGCAGCTGGTCGATGACGCGACCGGCGGTCGCCCCCTCGCGCAGGTAGGCCTGCATCAGCTGGTCCGGCGTCTGTCCGGCCGCCGGCATCGCGTCGCCCCCATCAGGCACGATCGCAGGCACGACCGCGGGCGCGCCCGCGGTCCAGCGTCCGACCACGAAGGTCAGCGCCAGCAGCGCCGCCAGCAGGCCGTAGAGCCGAACGTCCGGACCGGACTGCAGCCGTGCCTGCTCCACTGGCGTCTGCTCCGCCGGCGCCGGCGCCGGCACGTCCTGCGGCACCACCGCGGCCAGTTCGAAACGCAGCTCCGTCTCGGCCTCCAGCGTCGCGCACAGGCGCCGCCAGACGTCCGGGTCGGTCGCGGCGACGCGGTGCAGCCCGCGCCAGTCCTCGATGCCGGCGCGACCGTCGACGGCGCGGCTAATCCACAGTTCTTCGGATGCGTTCATGTCGTTCCTGGGTCCGGATGTCTCGATGTCGTTCGGCGTCGGCGCGTTCGCGCAGGTGCCGTCGCGCCCGCGCCAGCCGCGTCTCGACGGTCGTCTCGGGCACGCCGAGCACCTCGGCGACCTCGCGCTGCGTCAGGCCCTCGACGGCGCGCAGCAGCAGCGGCTCGCGGAACTGCGGCTCCAGGTCGGCGACCCGCCGCATCGCGTGCTCGAGTTCGTCGCGCCAGCGCTGCTGCTCGGCGCCGTCGAACACCGGCTCGTGCGCCGGCGCCGGCTGGTCCGACACCGCCCGCAACCGCGCCGCGGTGCCGCTGCGGCGGCCGTGGTCGATCGCGACGCGGCGCGCCACGGTGCGCAGCCAGCCGCGCAGGCTGCCGGCGTCGGCGAGACCGTCGAGCGAACGGGTCACCCGCAGCGCCACCTCCTGCAGCAGGTCGTCGAGCTCGCGCACGTCGCCGTGCGCCAGCAGCACGGTGGCGACCAGGCGCCGGTGCCGCTGCCACAGCGCCCCGGCCGCGTCGCGGTCACCGCCGCGCGCCCGCGCGACCAGCTGCTCGACCTCCTGGCTCTGGTGCTCGTCGCGGCGGGGCATCGCGCCACTGGACGCACGAGCGCCGCGGATCCGTCACGATGGCCAGCATTTCCGTTGGGGTCGTCGGCAGCAGCGCGCGACAGCCGCTGCCCCCGCTCGCGCCAACGGGCCCGGGTCCTCCCGCCGGGAGATCCCGCAACCACAACGATGGCAACGACATGCGCACCCTGCTCGGCACGACACCGCTGGTCCCCGGCGCCGATCGGCGCGCCCGGCATGCATCGGCCGCCGCGAGAACCGACCTACTTCTGCTCGCCGCGCGACTCCCAGTGATCCGGGATCGTCGCCAGGTCGCGCGTGTGCAGCCGTTCGGTCGCGCGCAGGATGCGCACGACGAAGCGCGGTCCGACCTGGCCGTCGAGCGGCCGCTGGCCGGAGTAGTAGCAGAACTGCGTCGAGAACGGCAGCGCATCGACGCCGAACGGCAGCTCCTCGATCAGCTCGAGGCGCGGGTCCGGTTCGAACCACTCGGTCTCGATGCCGTCGATGCTGCCGAGAGCGACCAGGTCGCCGGCCTCGAGCTGCACGCGATCCTCGAGCAGCGGCGCCAGCCCCGCGCGCGGCGCGTAGAACTCGAAGCCCCAGCCGCCGGTGAAGTAGACCCGGGCGCCGGGGTGGCGTTCTCGCGCGTAGGCGGCCGTGCTTTCGGCGGCATCGATCCAGGCGTGGCCCTCGACGTAGTCGACCGCCTGCACGAAGGCGCCGAGCAGGGCCGCACCGAACGCGATCGTGCGCACCGCCGCAGCCGTGCCGGCGCGGCGCACCGCCAGCCAACCGCCGGCCACCGTGAACGCGACCACCACCATCAGCACGCGGCGCGCCGCCGGGAACGGCGACACGACGAACGACGAGACGATCTCGCACAGACACCACAGGACCAGGAACAGCCGCATCGCGCGGCCAGCGGAGAGGCGCCAGCCGGGTTGTCGCCAGCCGGGCAGTCCGCGCAGCCCCGACCGCAGGTAGAGCCCTAGCGTGGCGCCGACGACCAGCCACGTGACCGCCGACATCGTCACGTACGCGATCGAGTCGGGCGCGCCATCGGCCAGCGTGCGCGTGCCGTCGTCGGGCAGCAGGCCGACGATCGCCAGCCCGACGACGTAGACCATCGCCACCGCGATGACCACGCCGCGCCGCGCGCCCAAGCCGACGAGCGCCAGCAGCGCGCCCGGCATCGCCAGCACGCCGACCTGCTGGAACATGCCCTTGAACAGGTGGTCCCACTCGCGCGTCTGCGTGTCGGACAACTGCTGCAGGAAGTACGAGCCGCCGCCGTGCGACAGGCTCAGCAGACCTTCGACCGCCAGCACCATGGCGACCGTCGCCGCGAAGCCGGCCGCCCACTCGCGCCAGCGCCAGCGCAACAGCGCCAGCAGGAACCACGGCGGGAACAGCGCCATCGCCGAGTACTTGGTCTGGAACGCGAGCCCCCAGAACACCCCCGCCACGATCGCCGGCGCGATCGCGCGGCGGTCGAAGGCGCGCTGCAGCCAGACCAGGCTGGTCAACCCGAGCGCCAGCATCGGGATCTCGAGCATCAGGTTGAGCCCCGGCAGCACCGCCGGCCCGAGCGCGATCGCCGTCGTGATCGCCACGGCACCGCGACGCAGCCAGCGATGCAGCAGCGACAGCAGGCTGTAGCAGAACAGCCACTGCACCGGCAGGAACCACAGGTGCCAGCCCACCACCGAGTCGCCGAACAGCCAGATGCCGGGTGCCCAGTAGTACGAGTGCACCGGCGCCACCATGATCGTCCAGCCCGGCACCGGTTTCTGGTGCCAGACCGGCTCGAACTCGTACGGTGCCGTCGGCGCCGCGGCGACCTGCGCGGCGTAGTAGTGGTGGCAGACGTCGTCGACGGCGACCGGCTCCAGCAGGTTGGCCGCGTTCATCACGACGGCGAGCAACAGCGCGATGGCAGCGAGCGATCGCTTGGGTGTGCTTGGAGCGGTCAGCATCTTCGGGGCGGGCGAGAACGGTCCATCGGTCGACCCTCGAACCATACTGAAACCGCCACTACGCTTCCGCCCAAGTGCCCGACCTGACCGAATCCCTGCAGCAGCTGTACGGCTTCTCCGCCTTTCGCGGGCCGCAGCGCGAGATCATCGAACACCACCTCGACGGCGGCTCGGCGCTGGTGCTGATGGCGACCGGCGACGGCAAGTCGCTGTGCTACCAGCTGCCGGCCTTCGTCGGCGAAGGCCTGACGATCGTGGTCTCACCGCTGATCGCGTTGATGGACGACCAGGTCGCGGCGCTCGAACGACGCGGCCTGCCGGCGACCTGCATCCACAGCATGCTCGACCGGCAGACCCGGCAGGCGCGGTTCGACGCGGTGCTGCGCGGCGACGTCAAGCTGCTCTACTGCACGCCCGAGCGCTTCCGCGTCGGCGCCGGCGAAGACAACTTCCTCGAGCGCATCCGCGCCGCCGACGTGCGGCGCCTGGCGATCGACGAGGCCCACTGCCTGAGCCAATGGGGCCACGACTTCCGGCCCGACTACCAGCGCCTCGGCGAGGTGCGCGCGGCGCTCGGTGACGTCCCGTGCCTGGCGCTGACGGCGACCGCGACGCCGCAGGTGCAGCAGGACATCCGCGCGACGCTGCGGCTCGACGACGCGCGCCTGTTCCACACCGGGATCGCGCGCGACAACCTTGGGCTGTCGGTGCACCACGCGCTGACCGACCAGGACAAGCTCGACCGCCTCGAGCAGCTGCTGCGACGCACCGGCGGCCCGGCGATCGTCTACTGCGCGCTGATCAAGGACCTGCGCATGCTCGAGGCCGAGCTGCAGCGGCGCGACTTCTGGCCGATGGTCTACCACGGCGACCTGTCCGCGCACGAACGGCGCACGCAACAGGCGAAGTTCCAGCAGCGCGACGACGCGCTGATGCTGGCGACCAACGCGTTCGGCATGGGCGTCGACAAGGCCGACATCCGCGCGATCGTGCACTGGCAGATCCCGCGCACGCTCGAGGCCTACTACCAGGAGGTCGGCCGCGCCGGCCGCGACGGCGACGGCGCGTTCTGCGAACTGCTCTACCGCGAGGAGGACCTGGTGATCCAGCGCAACTTCGCCGAGTGGGCCAACCCGAGCGCCGACTTCGCCTGCGACGTGATCGACCACATGGTGGGCCTGGGGGACCGCCTGCACGCGTGCGACGTCGACACGCTGCGCGAGACGTTCTTGACCAAGAACCGCCACGACGGCCGCGTCGACACGGTGCTGCGGCTGCTGCGCGCGGCCGGCTGCACGACCGGCGAGGCCGGCCTCGACCTGCGGCTGGTGCGCGTCCCGGACGTGCGCGAGGTCGAGTCGTGGCTACCCGACGACAAGCGGCAGAACGACCTGATGGGCCTGCTCAAGATGGTGCGCTACGGCAGCGAACCCACCTGCCGCAAGCAGACGATCCACGCCCACTTCGGCTTCGAGCACGACTTCGTCGACGGCTGCGGCTCGTGCGACGTCTGCGTCGACGTCGCCAGCTGGCAGGACCAGCACATGCCGACTCCCCGGCCGCTGACGCGCGGCCGCGCCGAACAGCCGGTCGACGACGACGACCCCACCCACGGCCTGCAGCGCGGCGACTGGCTCGACGTGCAGGGCGTCGGTCTGTGCTGCGTGGTCCGCGTGCACCGCCACGGCAAGAACGTGCGCGTCGACGTCGAACGGGCCACCGACCTGAAGCCGCGCACCGTCGACCTGCGCCGCAAGAAGTGGCGGCGCGTGCAGAACTGAGCGGTACACTTCGCGGCCGATGACCTCGTACACCCGCACCACGCGCGCCTGGCTCGAGCAGCGCTTCCTGATGCGCTCGGAGGCGGGCCACTACTTCGCGCACACGCCGATCTACGGCGTCGGCCACCCGGACGCCGAGCCCGGCCACGCCGCGCGGCTGTGTCGCATCTCGCGGATCCTGCGCGTGCTCGACGGCCTCGCGTTCGACACCATGCTCGACGTCGGCGGCGCCGAGGGCTACCTCGGCCATCTGGCGCAGACGATCTTCGGCGTCGAGGCCGCGACCTCCGACCTGTCGCTCGAGGCCAACCGGCGGGCGCGCGAGATCTTCGCGCTGCCGTCCGCGGCGGTCGACTGCTCGCGGAGGGCGCCGAGCAGCAGACGTTCACCGAGGAGTGCTCGGTCAAGTTCCCGCTCAGCAACGACGGCCAGCTGCGCACCGTGCGGGTCGTGCTGTCGAGCAACGAACACCTGCCCGACGAGGTGCAGTGGCTGCGCCTCGACCTCGCCGACGCGGCGTGCCAGGAGATCGACCTGCTGTCGCTGCGGCTGCTGTGAACGCTAGGAGCGCGTCCATGTAGTGGACGCGCTGCCGACCGTGATCGCGGAAGCGGCGTGTACGCGTGCGGACGGGGCTTTGCCCGCTCGCCCCCGGCGACCGCGCTACTCGCGCGGCTCGATGCCGGGACAGGTGCGTTCGACCAGACGCAAGAGCGCCGGGTCGTCGAGCAGCTCGGGCCAGAACGGCCACTCGCCGCACTTCGCCGGGCGCACCGGATAGATGCTGCAGCTCGCCTGCGCGCCGTCGCGCAAGAACACGCAGCGGTTGCCGAGGCCTTCCTTCAGGCGCGCGCCATCCGGCTGCAGGTAGCGGCTGGCGAACGCCTGCTCGTCGAGATCGAGGTGCTCGGCGATCGCCGCGCGCTCGGCGGCGCTGACGCGCACGAAGCCGCCGGGGATCGAGCAGCAGTTGCCCGACCGCCGGCAGCGGAAGCGGAACGGGAAGCCGTCGCGCTCGGTGCTCATCGCCGACGTCGCCGGGTCGGTCGCGCGTCGCGGCGGCCCTGGCCGAGCCGCGGACGCGCGTTCTGCCGCTGTTCGAGTTCGCGCTGGTGGCGGCGCTGCTGCAGGAAGGCGTCGACCTCGTCGATCAGCTGCTGCGGGCTCTGGAAGCGCATCTCGACCTCCTTGGCCATCATCTTCTCGAGGAAGTAGCGCAGCTGCGGCGACAGATCGAGCGCGCGGATGCGGTCGCCGCTCAGCGATTCGAGCACCTGCTTTCTGAGCACCTCCTCGGAGGTCTTGCCCTCGAACGGCAGCGAGCCGGTGGTCAGGTGGTAGAGCGTCGCGCCGAGCGCGTAGATGTCGGCGCGCACGTCGAGCTTGCCCTCGCCGCGCGCCTGTTCCGGCGCGATGTAGTGCACCGTGCCCGCGGTCGTTTCGCCGCCCGCATCGTCGTCGCCCTGCAGCGCGAAGCCGAGGTCGATCAGCACACCGCCGCGATCCTCCGACCAGATCACGTTGCCGGGCTTGACGTCGCGGTGCACGAGCCCCTGTTCGTGCAGCGCCTGCAGCGCGCCGGCGATGTCGACGACGACCTGCAGCGCGGTCTCCTCGTCGAGGCGGCCGCCGGCGCCTTCGACCGACAGGCCGAAGTCGTCGTCGGCGAGCACGTCCTGCAGGCAGCGGCCCGGCAGCTTCTCCATCGCGAAGAAGATCGTGTTGCCCTCCTTGGCGATGCGCAGGCCCTTGACCAGGTGGTCGTGCTCGAGGCTCATCAACAGCCGCGCCTCGCGGATGAAGCGCTCGGTCTGCACCTCGTCGCTCGCCAGCTCCGGCTTCAGCACCTTCAGCGCGACCTCGCTGCCGTCGGTCTTGTCCTTGGCGGCGAACACCCTGCCGACGCCACCTTCGCCGATCATCTCGCCGAGTTCGTAGCGGGTCAGGCGCGGCCGCGTGCCGCCTTCGGTGGCGAGCCAGTCCTGCCACTGCTGCGCATCGCAGATGCCCTTCTGCACGAGGAACGCTCCGGGGTCACCGGACGCGAGCGCCGCGTGTGCGACGTCGGGCGCGACGACGCCGCGGTGCACGAGCATGGCTAGCAGCTTGGTCGACGACATGGCGTGCGTTGTAAGCCTTGCGAGGTCGGGGAACTGGGGCGATCCCAGAGTACCGCGTCAAGTCGGTGAACCGTCCCACCCGATCAAAGGCAGGTCAAGGACCAGGGCACAGGGACATCAACTTGAAGCATCCAGGGGCTGCGTTCGTGATCAAGTACTTCGACTTGATCGACGAGTTCATCAAAGTGCGCTGCTGCAGCGACGATTTGCTGCAGGAGCTGCACCAGGCTCCGATCACCAACAAGTCGGACTACCGGCAACGAGTCGTGCGCTCGTGCGTGCCGTCGTTCGAGAGCGAGGTGCTCGGCGCCGTCCGCCGCATGGACGAGGGCTACGATCCGGAGATCGTCGAGGAGCTGCTCTACCAGATCTGCATCGACGTCAACCCGTCGCTCGAGATCCACCAGGTCAGCATCCCGACCAACGAGGACGGCACGACCGAGGCGAGCAGCGAGGACCCGTTCTTGCCCCGTCCGGGCAACGACCAGGCCCGCCAGTCGCTGTTCCGTCGCGTGACCAGCCTCGAGCGCAACCTGCGCCAGCAGATCATCGGCCAGGACGACGCGATCACGTCGCTGGTGCGCGCCGTCAAGAAGGCCGCCGTCGGCCTCAAGCGTCCGACCCACCCGGTCGGCACGTTCCTGCTGGTCGGCCGCACCGGCACCGGCAAGACCGAGCTGGCGAAGTCGCTGGCGCGCAGCCTGTTCGACGACCCGAGCGCGATGATCCGCGTCGACTGCAGCGAGTATGCGCTGCCGCACGAGTACGCCAAGCTGATCGGCTCGCCGCCGGGCTACATCGGGCACAACGAAGGTGGCTTCCTGACCGAGGGCATCAAGAAGAAGCCGACCAGCGTGGTGCTGTTCGACGAGGTCGAGAAGGCGCACTACAAGGTGCACAACCTGCTGCTGCAGCTGCTCGACGAGGGCATCATCACGGACAGCAAGGGCCAGACGGTGTCGTTCAACCAGGCGCTGATCCTGATGACGAGCAACCTCGGCATCGAGAAGATCGACGCGGTGCGCACCCGCATGGGCTTCTCCGCCGCGCACAAGCGCCAGAGCCTGCAGGACATCGACCTGCGCGACGTGACCAACGAGGCGCTGCGCGAGTTCTTCCGCCCCGAGTTCGTCAACCGCATCGACGAAGTCATCATGTTCAACCCGCTGGACGAGAAGGTCTGCCAGCGCATCGCCGGCAACATGCTGCGCGAGGTCGCCGACCTGCTCGCCCGCCGCGGCATCAAGGCGACGTTCTCGCCGCAGGTGCGCGTGCAGCTGGCCAAGGACGGCTTCAGCGAGGAGTTCGGCGCCCGCGAACTGCGCCGTCTGATCAAGCGCAACATCGAGGACCCGCTGACCGAACTGATCCTCGACCACGACCTCGGCCAGGGCTCCAAGGTCGCGGTCCGCTGCCGCAACGGCCGCTACACCTTCGCCTGCGAAGAGGCCAAGGTCACCCAACCCGCCTGAGTTGCCGTACGGTACGCGGTTCATCCTCCAACTTCGCGTTCCGCGAAGTTGAGGATGACCGCGTACCGTACGGCAACCTGGTGGGGTGGCGATGCTGGACGTGGCGGGTCGGCGGCCCTACCTTGCCGGCCGCCTGCCCGGCAGGCCCTGATCGATGCTACTGCTCGTTCTCGCCGTCACCTTCTCGCTGCTGTTCTCCTTCATCTGCTCGATCTCGGAGGCGACGCTGCTCAGCGTCGGTCCCGCCCAGGTCGAGAGGCTGGCTCAGGGAGGCACGCGGCTGGGCCGCCTGCTGCAGCGCTTCCGCATCGAGCCGGACCGCCCGATCGCGGCGATCCTGATCGTCAACACGATCAGCAACTCGGGCGGTGCCGCGATCGCGAGTGCGCAGTTCGCCGAGGTGTTCCCGCAGGTCGACGAACTGTGGTTCGCGGCGGCGTTCGTGGTCACCGTGCTGGCGGTCACCGAGATCGTGCCCAAGACGATGGGCGTCGTGCACGCCGACAGCCTGGCGATCCCGGTCACCGGCGTCGTGCAGACGATGATCGTGGTGGTCTGGCCGCTGCTGTTCGTGACCCGCTGGCTGGCCCGCCTGTTCGCGCGCGCCGACGGCGGCCCGACCACGTCGCTCGACGAGATCCGGGTGATGGCGACCGCCGGCATGAGCCAGGGCGCGTTCGGACGCATCACCGGCGAACTGATCCAGAACGCCACCAAGCTGCGCGACCTGACCGCCAAGGACGTGATGGTCTCGCGCGATCGCGTCACCTACCTGTCGGGCAACCAGCCGACCGAGGCCAACCTCAAGCGCGTGCACCGCACCGGCCACAGCCGCTTCCCATACACCCCCACCGGCGAGCTCGACGACGTCAAGGGCGTGGTCTTGACCAAGGAGCTGCTGTTCTCGCTGCGCGACGACCAGGAGCCCGACTGGGAGTCGCTGCTGATCGAACTGCTGATCGTGCCCGAGTCGGCGACGCTCAACCACGTGCTGCGCCGCTTCCAGCTCAGCAAGCGCCACCTGGCGATCGTCGTCGACGAGTACGGCTCGACCGAGGGCATCGTCACGCTCGAGGACGTGCTCGAGGAGATCGTCGGCGAGATCGAGGACGAGTCCGACATCGACCAGAGCCTGATCCAGGAACGTCCCGACGGCGCGCTGCTGTGCCTGGGTTCGGCCGAGGTCGCCGACGTGTTCCGCCGCCTCGGCCTCGACGGCGTCGAGACCGACAGCAAGACGCTGTCCGGGTTCCTGGCCGAGCGGCTCGACAACGTGCCGTCGGCCGGCGCGCACGTCGACGTCGGCGACTTCCGGTTCGAGGTGCTCAAGGCCAACAACCGGCGCGCCGAACGGATCCGCGCCGCGCGGATCCCGCCGCCGGACGAAGCCCCGCAATCGGGCGGCTCGCAATAATCTGGCGGCGGCCCCGTCTGAGCGCGCCCAATCCCGCGTCACGCTGCGTAACGTGGGCCCCGAGAACGCCCGCAGGAAGATGGGCGAACGCGTCATGACCAGATACCTCGTCGCCGCCCTCGCCCCCCTCGCCGCTCTGGCCACCCTGCTGCCCGCCCAGGGGCCGACCTTCGTACCCGCATCGCCGCCGCTGGTCAGCATCCGGGCCACCGGGGTGCCCCGGCTGCTGGCGCAGTGGCCGCAGACGGCGCTCGGCAAGCTGTTCGCCGACGAGGACGCCAGGGCCGCGGGCGAACTGGGCGTGCGCTACACCGCGAGCCAGATCCGCCGCCAGCACGCCCTGCGCATGGCCGTGCAGGAGCTCGACGACTTCGGCGACCTGCAGCCCTACATGATCTCGATGCTCTACCGGCTCGAGGAGTCAGAGATCTGGCGGCTGCTCGAGCAGCCGGTCGAGCAGGTGCAGTCGGTCGAGCTGACGATCGCCGCCGACCCCGAGAAGGGCATGCGCAGCTACCCGCACGTGCTGCGCACGATGGCGTGCCGGCCGCGCTACGAGGGCCAGTGGACCCAGAGCTTCGACGACGAGGCGCAGGCGCGCGACCGTTCGCGGCTGTTCCGCACCGTCAAGGACGCCAAGGTCGACGGCTTCCCGGCCTACGCCTTCCAGGTGCCGAAGGAAGAGCTGCAGGGCGGCAACACGATGATCCCGCCGCAGCAGTGGATGCTGCACCTGCCCGGCCGCTTCGTCTACGGCAACGGCATGCCGAAGGAACTCGGCAAGGTCGACGTCGGCCCGGCGCGCACCGAGGCCGAGATCTGCCTCGAGATGGACCTCGCGGTCTACACGGCGATGTTCCAGCAGATGGGCCGCGGCGTCGACCGCGAGTTCCGGGCGCTCGGCTTCGACACCCTCAAGCACCTCAAGTGGAGCGGCACGTTCGTCGGCGACCTGTTCCGCGACGCGCTCACCCTCGAGCTGTCGCAGGAGCCGGGTGGTCTGGTCGCCGCGCTGCTCAACGCGAACGCGCCGCTGCCGGCCCAGGCGCTGCCCGACGGCGGGCTGGCGCAGCTGCGCGTCGCGATCGACCTGGCCTCGACGTTCGAAGAACTCGCCAAGCTCGACAACGACCTCGAGCTGCCCAAGGAGATCACCGAGGCGGCGCTCGCGGCCTTCGACGGCGGCCTCGCGATCGCCTGCTGCGCGCCGCCGCCGGGCGGCCTGATCCCGCGGGTCTACCTGACCGCCAACCTGAAGGACGCAGCCGCGTTCGAGAAGCTGCTGGCGATGTTCGTCAACGACAACCTGCCGGTGAAGGAGCTGAAGTTCGGCGACGTCGCGGTCCGCGCGCTGCGGATCCCGGACGCACCGCAAGGCCTGCAGCCGGCCTGGTGCGTGGTCGACGGCAAGCTGCACGTCGCCGAGTCGGCGCGCAGCCTGCGCTCGTTCCTCAAGACCCAGAAGGGCGACGCCGTGGCGATGGACGTCGACGGCATGGAGGCGCCGGCGGGCGACGGCGAGCTGATGCCGACGTTCGACCTGCGCTACGACCCGGCGGCGATCTACGAGAACTTCTACGAGCACTGGCTGCCGCTGTTCGAGCTCAGCGGCGCGTCCGACCTGCCGCCGCCGGTGCGCCGCCGCGACTTGCCGGATCCGGACGACATCGGCGAGTTCCTCGGCAAGGGCCGCGGCGTGCTGCGCCGCGACGGCAAGCGCTACCAGCTGATCCAGGCCAGCCCGACGGGCGGCCTCGAGACCACCGCGCTACTGTTCACGTGGAGCACGATGCTGGCGCCGCAGGCCTACGACTACTACACCGAGCAGTACTCGCTGATGGTCGCGCGCAGCAAGCTCGAGAAGGTGTTCGAAGCGCTCGAACGGTTCCAGAAGCGCGAGCAGCGGCGTCCGCGCGACCTCGCCGAGCTGTTCACCGCCGAACGGCTGCCCGACGACGCGCTGCTGCTGCCGGCCGACGACCTGGCCGAGGAGCTGGCCCTGCCCGACGGCCGCAAGGTGCGCACGTCGTTCCGCTACTACCCCGAAACGACCCAGTTCCAGGGCCTGCAGCAGAACAACGCCAAGGTGCTGCTGATCGAGGTCCGGGCGCACCGCTACAACCGCGCGGTGATGTGCGAGGACGGCAGCGTGCCCGAAGCCTACGGCGTGGACTGCCGCAAGGAGATCGATCAGTTCGGCTCGGGCCGCTGAGGCTCACCGTCCGCACGCCGCGGCGCCGAGGTGTCGAGGCGCGTGTAGACCTGCTCGGCGACCGAACGCGGCAGCCCGGGCATCGCCAGCAGGTCCTCCTTCGAGGCCTGCTTGAGCGCCGTCAGCGAACCGAAGTGGCGCAGCAGCGCGCGGCGTCGCGTCGGCCCGACGCCGGGGATGTCGTCGAGTTCGCTGGTGATCTTGCCGCGCTGCTTGCGGTGGTAGGTGATCGCAAAGCGGTGCGCCTCGTCGCGGATCGCCGCGACCAGCAGCATCTCCGGCATGTCCTTGCCGAGCGGCACCGGCGTCTCGGTGTCTGGCAGGAAGATGCGCTCACCGCTCTCGGCCCGCGCGTCGCCGACGCCCTGCAAGCGGCTCTTGGCCAGCCCGCACAGGCGCAGGTCGTCCTGCAGCCCGAGTTCCTCGACCGCGCGCACCGCCGCCGCCAGCTGGCCCCGGCCGCCGTCGACGATCAGCAGGTCGGGCAGCTCCTCGTCCTCGCGTTCGACGCACAGCCGCAGGCTGCGCCGCACCGCCTCCTCCATCGCGGAGAAGTCGTCGCCGGCGTGCTCGGCGCTGATCTTGAAGCGGCGGTAGTGCGCCTTGAACGGCTGGCCCTCGTGGAAGCAGACCCGCGAGGCGACCGTGCTGGTGCCTTGGATCGTCGACACGTCGAGGCAATGCAGCCGCTGCGGCACGTCGTCGAGCTCCAGCAGGTTGGCCAGCCGTTCGGCCGCCGCACGCCGCCGCGCGTCGGCGTCGACCGCGACCGCATCGCCGAGTTCGGCGTTCTGCATCGCCAGCGCCAGGTGCTTCCTGCGTTCGCCGCGCTGCGGCACGTGCAGCTCGACCCGGCCACCGCGCTTGTGCTCGAGCCATTCGCGCAGGATCGCCGGCTCGTCGGGCATCTGCGGCACCAGCAGCGCGCGCGGCACGAACCGGTCGCCCTGGTAGAGCCGCGCCAGCACGTCGGCGAGCAGCAGTCCGTCCGGCGCTTCGCTCTTCAGCGTGTGCCGGGTGCACTGCTCGAGCGCCCCCTCGCGAAACGCCAGATAGGCGATCGTCACCTCGTCGCCGCGTCGGAACACGCCGATGGCGTCCTCGTCGCCGCCGCGCGCGACCACCGACTGCCGCTCGGCCACCCGCTGCAGCGCCTGCATCTGCTCCTTCATCGCCTGCGCGCGCTCAAACTCGAGCTGCTCGGCCGCCTCGGCCATGCGCTGCTTGAGGCCGTGCACCAGCGGGCCGATCTCACCGCGCAGGATGCGCACGGCCTCGTCGAGCAGCCGGTCGTATTCCTCGCGCGTGATCGCGTCGACGCACGGCGCCGGACACCGGCCGATCTGGTGCTTGATGCACGCCCGCGTCCGGTTGTGGAACACCGCGTCGGCGCAGTCGCGCAGCGGCACCACCTTGTGCAGCAGCCGCAGCGTGCGGCGCGCGGACTTGGCCGACGCGAACGGCCCGAAGTACATCGCCCCGTCCTCGCGCCGCCGCCGCACGAACCGGAACCACGGCCAGTCCTCGCGCCGGTCGAGCCGCAGCAGCAGGAAGGCCTTGTCGTCTTTCAGCTTGATGTTGTAGCGCGGCTTGTGCTTCTTGATGACGGTGTTCTCGAGCAGCAGCGCCTCGGTCTCGGTGCCGGTCGCGATGAACTCGACGTCGCGCGCCTCGCGCTCGAGGAAGCGCAGCTGGTAGCGGCCGTCGCCGCCGGGCGTCAGGTAGTTGCGCACCCGGGCGCGCAGGTCGGCCGCCTTGCCGACGTAGAGCACCTTGCCATCGCCGTCGCGGAACAGGTAGACCCCCGGCCCCTTCGGGAAGCGGGACACCTTGTCGCGGATGCTCTGGTCCATTGCAGCAGGCCTGACGATGCGCCACGAACGCGGCCGCGACAAGTCACAGTTCGCTGTCACGCCCGCGCCGCGCCGTTCGTCCAGAGGGCATGGACGACACCCTCGCGACCCGCCGCCGAGAGCTGCAGGCCTTTGGCGCCCACTTCGACTACGACGTCACTTACCTCGAACGGCTGATGGACGCCGCCCCCGAGGCCTACCTGGCGTTCGCCGACGCGCAGCCGCTCGGCCGCCGCCGCGCCGCGCTGCTGCCCGAGGCCCACGCGGTTGCCTGCACCGCCGTGATGCTGCACGACGACTGCGGCGCCTGCGCGCAGCTCAACCTGCGCATGGCGGTCGAGGCCGGCGTCGACCGCGCGCTGCTGCAGACGATGCTCGACCGACCGGAGGACCTGCCGGGCCCGCTGCACGACGTGTTCGAGCACGCCCGCCAGGTCGTGCGCGGCAGCGACCCCGATCCCGAGCGCGTCGAACGGCTGCGCCAGCACCTCGGCGAGGCGGCGTTCGGCGAGCTCGCCGCGACGATCACCGGCGCACGCATCTACCCGACGATGAAGCGCGCGCTCGGCACCACGACCACTTGCCGCCGCCCGACCCTGGACTTCTGATGCACCGCCCGATGCCCGTGCACGAAGCCTTCGAACGCGAACGCGACCACCTGACGCGCCTCGCCTACCGCATGCTCGGCGTCGTCGCCGACGCCGAGGACACGGTGCAAGACGCCTACGTGCGCTGGCTGCACGCCGGCGAACCCGAGCTCGACGCGCCGCGCGCGTGGTTCACCCGCACGGTGACCCGGCTGTGCGTCGACCGCCTGCGCCGCGACGCGCGCGGGCCGGCCTACCCCGGCGAGTGGCTGCCCGAGCCATGGATCGACCCGCGCGCCGAACAGGAGCGCCTCGACGAGACGCTGTCGGTCGCCCTGCTGGCCACCATCCGCCGTCTGGCACCTCGCGCCCGCGCGGTGTTCCTGCTGCACGACGTGTTCGGCTACGCCTTCGACGAGGTCGCGGCCATGCTCGACCTCAAGGTCGACCACTGCCGCCAGATCGCCAGCCGCGCCCGCCGCGACCTGCGCGAACGGCCGGTGACCGCGCCGCGCGACCCGGCCGGCGAACGCCGCATCGGCGAGGCGTTCTTCTCGGCGATCCGCGACGGCGAGCTCGATCGGCTGCGCGATCTGCTCTGCGACGACGTGGTGATGCGCAGCGACGGCGGCGGCAAGGTCGTCGCGGTCCCCTACCCGCTGCACGGCAAGGACCGGGTGGTGCGCTTCTTCGACAAGATCTACCGCGGCATCCCGGAGCTTCAGCAGCTGCGCATCGCCGCGTGCTGGGCCAACGGCGAGCCGGCGTTCGCGATGCTGACCGAGGACGGCATCGAGTCGTGGTTCACGTTCGTCTGCGTCGATGGCCGCATCGCCGAAGTGCTGGTGCAGCGCAACCCCGACAAGCTGGCCCGGCCGGCCGATGCGCTGTTCGGACGCGGCCGCCGCGACGGGCTCAGTTGACCCGCTCGAACGCCATCAGCTCGTAGGTCAGGTGGCCGGCGACGTAGGCGTCCCACTCGAGCGTGCCGCAGTCGAGCATGTCGTCGATGTCCTTGCGGATGCTCGCCACGCGGCCCTCGTACTCGGCGATCCAGCGGTCCTTGTTCTCGCGCAGGACCTCCAGACAGCGCCCCGTCATCCGGTAGGCGGCGCGGCTGACGTCGCACTTGGTGCGCAGCTGCAGGCCGAGCTGCTGCGCCCCCTTCAGCACGCGCGGCAGGAAATGGAAGCGGCCCTGTTCGCGCGGCACGTCGACGTGCAGGAACTGGTCGCCGATGTGCAGCCGTCCGCCGGGACGCAGCGCCGCGTGCGCGCGGCGCAGCGTGTCGATCGGGTCGTCGAAGTACTGGAACGACTCCTGGAACAGCACCCAGTCGTAGGCGCGCTGCGGCACGAACTCCTCGAACCGGACCACCTGGAAGTCGACCGCATGCCGCACGTCGTCCTGCGCCGCAGCCAGCCGCGCGTACTCGACCAGCGGCGCATCCGGCGAGATCGACGTCACCGCGACGTCCTTGCGCGACAACCAGCGCGCGGTCGCGCCGAGCCCGGCGCCGACGTCGAGCGCGGTCTCGAGCCTGCCCGGCCGGAAGAACAGGTTGAGCTCCATCATGTTCTCCTGGGCCTGGCCCGGATCCTCGTCGTCGGTCCGGAACCAGCCGAAGTGCATGTGGTCCGACCCCGTCAGCAGGCGGAACAGGTAGTACGGTGCCGGCAGCGTGAAGACGTCGGGGGCGCTCATGCGCGCAGCTTGGCCATTGCCGCCCCGCTTGGCAACTGCCGGCCGCCGCGGTTGGCTGCCGCCTACAGCAGCTCCATGTCGGCCTGCTCGAGCCGGTAGACCTCGTCGCGGATCTGCGCGGCCAGCTCGAAGTCGAGGTTCTTGGCGGCCGCGATCATCTCCTGACGGAGCTGCTTGACGTGCCGCAACAGGTCCTGGTGGCTCTGGAACTCGCGCTTCTGCTCGACGGGCTCGGCATGCTCGGCGCCGCGGCCGCGCGTGCGGCCCTGCTTGCCCTTGCCCTTGCCCTTGCCCCTCTGGCCGGGGCCGCCGCCCTGGTCGTCCTCCGGCACGACTTCGAGCAGCTCCCGCACCGGCTTGACGATCGTCTTCGGCACCACGCCGTGCTCCTCGTTGTGCGCGATCTGCTTGACGCGACGGCGCTCCATCTCGGCCAACGCACCTTCGATCGAGTCGGTGCGCTTGTCGGCGTAGAGGATCACCCGGCCGTCCGCGTTGCGCGCCGCGCGGCCGCAGGTCTGGATCAGCGAGGTCTTGCTGCGCAGGTAGCCCTCCTTGTCGGCGTCGAGCACCGCGACCAGCGTGACCTCGGGGATGTCGAGGCCTTCGCGCAGCAGGTTGATGCCGACCAGCACGTCGAACACGCCGAGGCGCAGGTCGCGGATCAGCGCGGTCCGTTCGATCGAGTCGATGTCACTGTGCAGGTAGCGCACCTTGATGCCCAGGTCGCGCAGGTAGTCGGTCAGCTCCTCGGCCGACCGCTTGGTCAGCGTCGTGATCAGCACGCGCTCGCGCTTCTCGACGCGCTGGCGGACCTCGCCGACGACGTCGTCGACCTGGCCGCGCGCCGGCCGCACGTCGACCGGCGGGTCGACCAGACCGGTCGGCCGCACCACCAGTTCGACGATCCGGCCGTCGCTGTGCTCGAGCTCGTAGTTGCCCGGCGTCGCCGACACGAACAGGACCTGCTGCAGCAGATTCTCGAACTCCTCGAACTTGAGCGGCCGGTTGTCGATCGCGCTCGGCAGGCGGAAGCCGTGCTCGACCAGCGTGGTCTTGCGCGCCCGGTCCCCGCGGAACATGCCGCCGGCCTGCGGCATCGCGACGTGCGACTCGTCGACGACCATCAGGAAGTCGTCGGGGAAGTAGTGCAGCAACGTCGCCGGTGGCTGGCCCTCGACGCGGCCGTCGAAGTGGCGGCTGTAGTTCTCGATGCCGTTGCACATGCCGGTCGCGCGCAGCATCTCGAGGTCGTGCCGCGTGCGCTGTCCGAGGCGCTGCGCCTCGAGCAGCTTCTTGCGCCCCTCGAGCTCCGAGATGCGCTCGTCGAGCTCTGCTTCGATCAGCGCGCACGCGCGCGTGGTCTGGTCGCCGGTCGCGATGTAGTGCGTCGTCGGGTAGATCGTGACCTCGTCGAGCTCCTGCAGCACCTCGCCGCGCAGCGGGTCGATCGCGAACAGCCCCTCGACCTCGTCGCCCCACATCTCGATGCGGATCGCGCGCGCCTCCTCGTACGACGGGTAGACCTCGACGACGTCGCCGCGCACCCGGAAGCGGCCGGCCTGGAAGTCGTAGTTGTCACGCACGAACTGGATCGACGTCAGCTGCCGCAGCAACACGTCGCGGTCGATGCTCATGCCCTTTTGCACCTGCACCGACAGCTCGCGGTAGTTCTCCGGCGAGCCGAGACCGTAGATGCAGCTGATCGAAGCCACGATCAGCACGTCGCGCCGCTCCATCAGCGAGCGCGTCGCCGAGTTGCGCATGCGCTCGATCGCCTCGTTGATCAGCGCGTCCTTCTCGATGAACGTGTCGGTCGTCGGGACGTAGGCCTCGGGCTGGTAGTAGTCGTAGTAGCTGACGAAGTACTCGACCGCGTTGTCGGGAAAGAACGACTTGAACTCGGCGTAGAGCTGGGCCGCGAGCGTCTTGTTGGGCGCCAGCACCAGCGTCGGCCGCTGCAGCTTCTCGACCAGCTTGGCGGTCGTGAACGTCTTGCCGGAGCCCGTCACGCCGAGCAGCGTGCTGGCCTTGGCCCCGCCGGAGATCCACTGGGCCAGGGTCTCGATGGCGTGGGGCTGATCGCCAGCCGGCTGCATGTCACTGTCGAGGCGGAACCGCATCGCCACGGTTTACTCGAATCGCGCCCGGTCGCGAGCCTCGGCCCGGCCAAACCGACCGCCACCCCCCGCCGTTGGAGGACGTTGATCCCCGGCGCATACGCCCTTACCGTCGTGCGCTCGTTCGCCCCCTCGACCCAAACCCGGCAGGTTCCTCCGTGGCCAGACGCCGCTCCTCCGCATCCCGTCGCAGCAGCTCCTCCGCCCGCTCCGGCGCCCGTTCCTCGACCTCGTCGCAGCGCCCCCGCGCCCGCACCGACGGCAAGGTCGACATCCAGTGCCCGCAGTGCGGCGCCGCCTACCGCGTCGGCGAGGACATGCTCGACGAGAAGATCGAGTGCGCCGACTGCCACCGCGTCTTCTTCGCCAAGACCACGGCCGGCCGCCGCGTGCAGAAGCCGGACTACACCAAGGCCTACGTCGGCTTCGGCATCGCCGTGGTCGTGATCGTCGGCATCTTCATCGCCCTGGGCGGCAAAAAGGACGAGCCGAAGAAGAAGCAGACCGTCGAGCAGCCCAAGGTCGAGCAGTACAGCCGCGGCACCCACCCGCGCGCGCGCGAGCTGGCCGCCTGGGCCAAGTCGATCGGCGACAACAACCAGCTGGTACTGGCGCGCCACAGCGACCTGCGCGCGCTGTCCAAGCAGCTCGAGCTCGCCGACAGCGAGTCGGCGACCGTCATCAACGGCCTGCAGCAGCACGAGTCGACCGAACTGCTGCGCACGATGGACTGCAGCAGCGCCGAGCTCGACACCGAGCAGGACATGACCACACAGACCGGCAGCGGCAAGATCTACGTGACGCCGAAGTCGGGCGACGAGCGCTTCAAGCGCAACACCAACGGCATCTTCTCGGTGACGTTCCAGGTCGAGAACGGTACCGTCAAGGTGACCAGCTTCACGAAGACGCGCGAGCCGATCTACGCGCCCGGCAAGGACCCGAGCGTCAAGCGCTACGAGGTCAACAAGAACATCGCTAAGGCCGAGAGCGTGACGATCACCGACTCGGCCGGCACCCGCACGGTGCAGGAGTCCAAGCCCGGCCCGATGCCGCACTGGGACAAGGCCACGCCGGCCCAGCGCGAGATGGCCGACAAGTGCGTCGCCGACATCATCGCCAGCGCCGACGACAACGCGCCCGGCGGGCTGTTCAACCGCGCGACCCTCAAGATCCGCAGCATGGAGGACAAGCAGGCGGTGATCCCGCGCGTGCTCAACGCGATGTACGAGCGCTACGAGGACCCGAACCCGCGCAACATGGAGCTCAGCCAGCTCAACCGCGCAGTCGCCAACTGGACCGGCTACGCCGTCAACTACCAGGTCCGCGACAGCGGCGACGCCGAGAAGGACAAGAAGGAACGCCAGTCCTGCGTGCGCCAGTGGTTCGCGTTCTGGCGCCGCTACCACAAGGACCTGAGCGAGTTCTTCGACGAGGGCGACAACCTCGAAGGCGAAGGCGACGACGGCGGCAAGTAGGCCGCCGCGCCCGTCCTTGGCCCGACCGCGCTGCACGACCCTCCCGCACAACTCCGCCTCCCGCACAACCCCGCCTCCCGCACAACCCCGACCGATTCCGAGCGACCAGGAGCCCCCAACCGATGAGCGTCATCCCGATCACCTGTGACAACTGCGGCGCGAAGTACAAGCTTCCGCCGACCTTCAAGGGCGACCAGGCCAAGTGCCAGAAGTGCGGCAGCGTGATCGACGTCGCCAAGCAGCGCGCGGCCGCCGAAGGTGGCGAAGAGGCCAAGCCCGCCGCCGCCGCCAGGCCCGCCGCCGCCGCCCGGCCGGCCGTCGACCGCAGCAAGCGCACGGCTGGTGCCGGCCGCAAGGCTGCCGCCGGCAAGGTGACTGCCGGCAAGGCTGCCGCCGACAAGCCGGCGCGTCCGACCCGCGGCCGCGGCCGTGCTGCAGCGGGCGATGACGACGGCGAGGAGCGCCCCCGTCGCGGTCGTCAGGAGAAAAAGAGCAACAACATGCCGCTGATCCTCGGCGGCATCGGGGTGCTCGCGATCGCCGTCGTCGCGTTCCTGATGATGAACGGCGGCAAGAAGGACGACGACAAGCAGGGCGACCAGCAGGCGCAGACCGACACGAACAACACCGACGGCAACACCGACGGCAACACCGGCGGCAGCAACGCGGCGAACGCCAACGCCAGCGAGTCCGGCAAGCCGGCCGAGGGCGACGGCAAGCCCGCCGAGAAGCCGGCCGAAGGGGACGGCAAGCCCGCCGAGGGCTCTGCCAAGCCAGCCGAAGGAGACGGCAAGCCCGGCGAAGGGGACGCCAAGCCGGCCGAGAAGCCCGCCGCGTCGTCGCCCGACGCGGTGCCGATGCCCGACGTCGCCGAAGGCGAGAAGAAGGAGCCGTGGATGCGCCAGCGCAACCCGGCCGAGACCATGGCGGACGTCAAGTCGGCCGGCGAGCTGTACGGCGACGTGCAGTGGCCGGAGAGCATCGACGCAGCCAAGAAGACCGAGCTGCAGGGCATCGCCGAGGACCTCGACGTCAACGGCGGCATCCGCCACATCCGCGCCAAGAACAAGCTCGCCAAGGAGGGCTACCCGGCCCTGTTCGCGATCCTCGAGCGGCTGCACGGCCTCGACTACCGTCGGGCCGAGGACGCCGCGTTCGGATTCGAGCTCAACAAGGTGATCGAGGACATCACCGGCGGCCTCAACGCGCGCTACTCGGCGGTGCAGGCCGGCGAGGAGATCCACCCCGCCAAGGCGCAGTGGAACACCAAGACGGTGAAGGCGTGGATGTCGACGTTCGCGAAGTGGCCGGACGAGGCCGCCTTCACCGAGGCGAAGAAGGAACGCGCCAAGAAGAACGGCTGATCGCCGCGGCCGATCCCCGCAGCCGGGCGCCGCAACCGGGCGCCGCAGCCGGGCGCCGCAGCCGGGCGCCCGGCCGGCTGGCCGCACTGCCGCCCAGTCCGCTCGCGGCATTGGTGCCATCCTTGCGGCCACCGCGACGCCGCTTCCGCCACGCCTGGATCGAAGGCGCGGCGCTGCCGCACGCAGGAAGAGTGGTTGCAGAAGGCGCGGCAGACGCGCATGCGCCGCCGGTTTGCGTATGCTGCTCGCCCCCACATGACCGACTTCGCCGCCGACCTCACCCCCCGCGAGATCACCCGCCGCCTCGACGAGTACATCGTCGGACAGCCGAAGGCCAAGCGCGCCGTCGCCGTGGCGCTGCGCAACCGCTGGCGTCGCCGCCAGCTCGGCGCCGAGATGGCCGCGGACGTCTACCCGAAGAACATCCTGCTGATCGGCCCGACCGGGGTCGGCAAGACCGAGATCGCCCGCCGCCTGGCGACGCTGGCGCGCGCGCCGTTCGTCAAGGTCGAGGCGACCAAGTACAGCGAGACCGGCTACCACGGCCGCGACGTCGAGTCGATGGTGCGCGACATGGTCGACGCGTCGATCGCGCTGGTGCGCGCCGAGAAGGTCAAGGAGGTCGAGCAGAAGGCCAGCGAGGCCGCCGAGGAGCGCATCTACGAGGCGATGCTCGAGGAACTCGGCCTCGAGGAGTACCAGGACGGCAGCGCCGGCATGCCCGGCATCATGGAGGGCGGCTTCTGGAAGCCGCTGCCGCAGCAGAAGGACCAGGACGAGGAACGCGACTACGACTCGCCGCAGGACCTGGCCGAGCGCGAACAGGCGCGCGTGCGCCTGCGCGACGACCTGCGCGAACGCCGCCTCGAGGCGCGCACCGTCGAGGTCGAGGTCGCCGACTCGTCGACGCCGACGCTCAGCGTGATGGGCCCGCAGGGCAACGAGACGATGGGCATCGACGCGGCTGCGCTGCAGGAGATGTGGGGTCGGTCGCCGGGCAGCAAGACCAAGGTCCGCAAGCTGACCATCAAGGAGGCGCGCGCGATCATCCACGACGAGGAGGCGGACAAGCTGCTCGACCAGGACGCGATCGTGCAGGAGGCGCTCGACCGCGCCCAGAACGACGGCATCGTGTTCGTCGACGAAATCGACAAGATCGTCAGCTCGGGCGGCAGCGACGGCCCGGACGTGTCGCGCGAAGGCGTGCAGCGCGACCTGCTGTCGGTCGTCGAAGGCTGCGCCGTCTACACGCGCTACGGCCACGTGCGCACCGACCACATGCTGTTCCTGGCGGCCGGCGCGTTCCACTTCCACAAGCCGAGCGAACTGATCCCCGAGCTGCAGGGCCGCTTCCCGGTGCGGGTCGCGCTGCAGTCGCTGACCGAGGACGACTTCGTGCGCATCCTCAGCGAGCCGAAGAACGCGCTGACGCGCCAGTACGTGGCGCTGTTCCAGACCGAGCACGTCGAGCTGACGTTCACCGAGGACGGCCTGCGGCGCCTCGCCGGGCTGGCGTTCCGCGCCAACAAGACCACCCAGGACATCGGCGCGCGCCGCCTGATGACGATCCTCGAGAAGTGCCTCGAGGACCTGTCGTTCGAGGCCAGCGAGCGGTCGGGCGACAAGGTCGTCGTCGACCAGAAGCTGGTCGACGAGCTGCTAGGCGAGACCGGCGACGACGAGGACCTGATCCGCTACGACATGTAGCGGCAGTGCGGTGCGCCCAGCCGGCCCACTGGCAGCGCCGATTCCAGGCCCCGGGGCCAGCAGCCGTGGTTGCCTCCGGACCGCGCTCGGCCGAGAATCCGCGGAACCGCAGCAACACCAGCTCGAACCACGGCGGCCTACACCGCCACTCTCGTAGATGACCGAAATCACCAACGAACTCGTCCTCAAGGCCCAGACGGGCGACGAGGCGGCCAACCGGGCCATCGTCGAGGGCCTGCAGCGGCCGGTGATCGCAACGATCTATCGCTTTCTCGGACCCGGCTACCGACGCGAGGTCGAGGACCTCGCCCAAGAGGTGTTCCTGAAGGTGTTCCGAGCCATCCAGAAGTTCGATCCGTCCCGCGCGAAGTTCACGACGTGGGTCTACACGTTCGTTCGCAACCACTGCTTCGACGTGCTCAAGAAGCGTCGCCTGAAGACCACCAGCATGAGCTCGGTCGAGACGGACGACAACGACCGCGACTTCGCCGACCGGCGTGAGCTGCAGCCGACCGAGGACGCCGAGAACACCGAGCTCGGCCGGCGCATCGGCGAGGCGCTGTCGACGCTCGGCGAGGACCAGCGCATGGTGTTCGTGCTGCGCGAATACGAGCAGCTCGACTACCGCGAGATCGCGTCGATCACCGGCGTCAACGAGGGCACGGTGAAGTCGCGCCTGTTCCGCGCCAAGGAATCGCTGCGCAAGCAGCTGGCCCCCTACCTGGAGGCCGGCGCATGAGCCCCCACGACCAACACGAACACGAGCCGGACCGGAACGGGGCGGAACGAAACGGGGCGGACCGAAACGGGGCGGGCGGCGAGCCGCACTGGAACGAACTGGACGCGGTGCGCCGCTTCCCGTCCGAGGACGAATGGCTCGATCTGCCGATGCCGACCGACGAGCAGCTGCCCGACAGCGAACTCGACGGCAACGACGGCAGTTCGTTCGCCGACCGCGTGCTGCAGGCCAACCGCGAGGAGCGCGAGCTCGACGAGCGGCTGGCCGAGCTCGACCGGCTGCTGCCGCGCGAGCTGCTGCTACAGTTTCGCGCGCCGGAGCCGAGCGCTTCGTTCGCGGCCGACACGACCGATCGCGCGCAGCAGGACCGGCGGCAACGCTGGGCCGAGACGCTGTCGCGCTACGTCGCGCCGGAGCCATCGCCCGAGTTCGTCAACCGCACGCTCGCCGCGCTGCAGGACGACCAGGACCCGACCCGCGCGGCGGCCCAGCAAGGCAGAACCCAGCAAGGCAGGTCCCAGCAAGGCAAAGCACCGACCAGCGCGACCACGACGACGCCCCGTCGGGCGGGCCCCTCGGCCGGCTCTCGGTCCAGCAACCGCACCAACCTGCCGATGTGGGGCCTGCTGTCCGCTGCGGCCGCGGCGCTGCTGTGGCTGACGCTGACCGATCGCACCCGGCAACCGCTGGAGGTGCGCATCGCCGACCAGGCCCCGACCTCGGTCGCCTACGTCGACTCGACCACGCCGATGGCCGCGATCCTGTCGCACGTCGCCGACGACGAAGAGCCGCACGCGCTGTTCGACGAGCCGGTCGACGGTCTCTGGCTGGTCGGCGAAAGCGGGGAGCTGCGATGAAGCTCGGTCCGGCGATCCTGCGGCTGGCGCTGGCAACGGCGCCCGCCTGGTCCGGCAGCGCGGTGCTCGCGCAGACCGAGGCGTCCGCGGACGCGATCGAGCGACTGCTCGCCGAGCTCGACGAACGGTTCGAGCGCGGCGACGTGCAGGGCTACCTGGCGCGGTTCGAACCCGACCACCGCGGCGCCGTCGCGATGGCCGGCCGGCACCTCGAACGCCTGGTCGCGGTCAGCAAGCGGCGCAGCCGCAGCTCGCGCATCTTCGCCGGTCCGAGCCAGGTCGGCAGCCGCACGCTGGTGCGCGTCCGCCACGACCTCGAACTGACAATCGGCGCCGGCGCGCCACGCAAGTTCACCGAGGACTCCTACCTCGCGGTTCGCGTCGAGGACGGCGAGCTGATCCCGACGTTCGCCGTCGAGATGCCGCCGGCGATGAACTGCGTCAAGGGCAACAAGTTCAAGTGCCCGCCGTGCAACTACGAGATCGGCGGCGTCGACGGCTTCCTGTGCGTGCCGCTGCGCCAGGAGAAGTCGCTCGCCCTCGAGTCGGCGAGCTTCTACCTGATCGGCACCGGCGTGGTCTGCGACGTGCACGTCCAGGTGCAGAGCGAGCCGCAAAAGGCGCAGGTGGCGGCGCGCCGTCTGGCCGAGGCGTTCGCCAAGATCGAGCCGACCGCCGAGGTCGGCCTGGCGACCGCGTGGGCGCCGCCGATGCACGCCAAGGATCCGCCGTCGGGAATGGACAGCGCCCGCGTCGTCGTCAAGCTGCCGCAGGACAGCCCGAAGGCCGACGGCGAACGCACGATCTTCCACGTGGTGGCGTTCGGCGGCCTGCAGCACGTGCTGCTGGTGCGCGGCAGCACCGCGTCGCTGGCCGCGCACGCGGCGGCGCTCGACGCGTTGTTCCAGAGCTACATGCTGCTCGAGGTCGACTGCGACCTCGCCGAGGCGGCGGCGCGGCCGCTGCGCCATCACATCGGCGGCGCGTTCGACGGCAGCCGCTACGACAACCGCCGCTATGGCGTGACGTTCACCGGCCCGAAGGGCTGGCGCCCCGAGCACCGCATCGGCGGCGCGCGGTTCCGCGCCCGCTGGACTGGCCCGGACGGCAGCCAGCTGTGGCTGATCGGCTACGGCGTGCCGGCGGGCATGCAGGCCTGGACCAGCAAGCTGGCCGATCGCTGGATCGCGCACCATTGCGACAAGCACGGGCTGAAGGTCGCCGACCCGCAGCCCGAGGGGCTCGACGACGACTGGCACGAGTCGGCGGCCGGCGCGCTCGAGCGTTCGTGCGTGCTGACCTGTGCCGAGCCGTCGTCGCCGACGACGCCGCGGCGCCGGGTCCTGCACGTGCAGCTGCACGACGACCTGCTGCTGATCGTCGACGGCTTCGGCGGCGGCAAACAGGCCGAACGCGCGGTGTTGACGACGCTCGGCTCGCTGGCCCGCAAGCGCTGACGAGAACGCGACCGGCCGAAGGCTGACCGGCACCCGCGCCGCGGCTAGACTGCCGGCGTGAACATTCCCGCCGGCATGCAGGTGGCCTTCCAGGGCAAGGCCGCGTCGATGCGCGAGATCGCGCAGCAGCTCCAGCAGGCGGGCATCCGCACGGCCTCCGGACCGCTGCCCGGCGGCTGAGGCCCGCACGCCTGGCTCGCGGTCGCGAGCGACGAACGGCAGCGCGCGATGGACGTGCACCAGCAGCACCTCGACGACATGGTGCGCCGGCAGGGCCTGCCGGTGCACGACATCGTCACCGACCTCAGCGCCGAGCAGACCCAGTGCCCGGCGTGCCTGACCATGTTCGCGACCGAGGGCCGCACGCGCTGTCCCGACTGTGGCCTCAACTTCGGTGGCCTCAACTTCGGCGGCTGAAACGATGCGCATCCTCTCCCTGTCGTTCGCCGCCCTCGTCGTCGCCGCCGCCGCCTCGGCCCAGAAGATGGCCTGGCAGATCCCGGAGCGCGGCGCGCACGTGTTCGATCGCGTGACGCGCCGCTTCGAGGTCACGCCCCCGCCGTCGAAGTACCTGCCGCTGGTGGCCGTGCACGGCGGTCGCAGCGCGACGCCGCACCGGTGGCGCTACTTCACCTGCGCGCGCAACCAGATCCCGAAGGGCTTCGCCGCCCCCGACTACGACGACTCCGGCTGGTTCGTCGGCGAAGGCGGCTTCGGCCCGACGCCCGGCCAGACCGGCAACCACCGCACCGCCTGGAAGAACGACGTCTGCTGCCTGCGCACCAGCGTCGACCTCGGCCGCAGCAAGCCGAAGGCGCTGTGGTTCCAACTCGACCACGACGACGGCGTGCGCATCTGGCTCAACGGCGAACTGGTCGTCGCCGACGACGGCTATGGCGTCTCTCGCGAGTACTTCGTCACCGGCAGGGCGCTCGACGCCTGGCAGCGCGGCGACAACCTGCTGGCGGTCCAGTGCAGCAACGTCGGCGGCGCGCAGTACCTCGACGTCGGGCTCAAGTACTTCCCGCGGCTGGCGCGCGGCCAGCGCCGCGTCGAGGACCTCAAGAAGGCCCTGCGCGACGAACGCAACCAGGCCAACCGGGTCCGGCGCGCGCTGTTCGGACCGTTCCGCCCGCCGGCGATGCTGCTGCAGGGCGAGCTCGACGAGGACGCCACCCACGTCGTGCACCGCCCGGTCGACCTCCGCGAGGTCGCCTGGTGGGTCGCGACCGACCTGCGCTGCGGTCCGTTCGGCGGCGCGGTCAAGCTCGACGCGCCGCGGATGTGGGAGCTCGGCGACCTGCGCGTGCGCGGCCGGGCGAGCGCCGTCGACGAACTCGGCTGGCAGACGATCAAGGTCAAGCTGGAGACGACCAAGGAGCCGGATCGCGGCAAGGACAGTAAGCGCTACATGCAGCACTCGGTGCTGCGCTTCGTGCACCACGGCTTCGAGGGCGACCTGTTGATCAAGCGCCGCCTCGACGTGCGGCCCGAGGGCACGCGCGTGGTGACGTTCGAGAGCAGCCTCGAGGGCACCATCACGCGCGGCGAGGACTTCAAGGAGGTCGCCGCCGGCGTCGTGCAGGACGAGACCTGGAAGCTGAGCAGCACCCACGAGAACCAGGACACGGCGTTCCGGCTGCTGGTGAAGAGGGCGATCGAGAAGGGCGTCGCGCGGCTGCGCGAGCAACTCGGCAAGCCCAACGGCGAACGGCTGCTGAAGTCCGACGGCCCGAAGGCCGCGCGCAGCTACCACTCGGGCCGGCTCGCGATCGGCCTGCTGGCGCTGATCAAGGGTGGCCTGCCGAAGGACGACGAGGTGCTGCAACGGTGCCTGCAGGAGCTGCGCAAGCGCCCGCTGATCGACACCTACACGCTCGGCAACGCGCTGATGGCGCTCGAGAGCTACTACCAGCCGGCGACCGAGATCAGCCTGCTGCGGTCCGGTTCGATCGACCGTCCGCAGAAGCGTCAGGTGCCCGACGACGACCAGGCGCTGATGCAGAAGTGGACCGACCGGCTGATGCAGAACATCGACACGCGCGTCGATCCCGGCTACCTGGTGCGGTTCAACTACGTGCGCGGCGGTCGCTTCGACAACAGCGTGCACCAGTACGGGTTGCTCGGCCTCTACGCCGCCCACCTGTGCGGCATCGAGGTCACGCCGACGACGTGGGAGGCCGCCGCCAACCACCTGCTCGACGTGCAGGAGGAGGACGGCAGCAAGCTGACGCTGCGGCTGATGGACTACCGCACGCACAACAAGCTGCAGTTCGATCCCGACGCCAGCGTCACGGTCGCCAGTTCGCCGAGCCGCGCCAACGGCTGGAGCTACACCAGCCCCAAGCACGGCGGCACCGAGTCGGGCATCTGGGGCAGCATGACCTGCGCCGGCATCACCGGCCTCGCGATCTGCCAGGCGGCGCTGCTCGACTACGAGGACGTCAAGCGCCGCAAGCTGCAGAACGACGCGTCGCGGGCCCGCAACGACGGCTTCGCATGGCTCGCCGAGAACCTGACGGTGCGCTACCACCCCGGCGCGATGACGCGCCAGCGCCGCTGGCTCTACTACTACCTCTACGGCCTCGAGCGGGCCGCGCTGCTGAGCGGCGTCGCGCTGATCCAGGAGCGTGATTGGTTCTTCGAGGGGGCGTTGATGCTGGTGCTCGCGCAGCTCGAGAACGGCGACTGGCCGGGCGAGCTGACCGCGGACGAGGCCGTCGAGCGGAATGCGATGGCGATCCTGTTCTTGAAGCAGAGCACCAGCCCGGTGCTGACCGGCAAGTGATGCGCGTCGTCGCGTCGTGGTCGTCGCTGTTGCTGCTGGCCGCCTGCGCCGCGCCGCCGCCGGCCGCGCCGTGGCGCGAACTGTTCGACGGCCGCTCGACGGCCGGCTGGACCGCGACCAACTTCGGCGGGGAAGGCCCGATCGAGGTCGTCGACGGCGCGCTGCGGTTCGACTTCGGCAGCCCGATGACCGGCCTGACCTGGGCCGGCGAACCGCCGTCCGGCGACTACGACCTCGAGGTCGTGGCGGCGCGCGTCGACGGCACCGACTTCTTCTGCGGCCTGACGTTCCCGGTCGGCGACGCGCACCTGACGCTGGTGCTCGGAGGCTGGGGCGGCAGCCTGTGCGGCATCTCCAACCTCGACGGCGAGGACGCTGCCAACAACGACAGCAAGCGGTTGTTCCGCTTCGAGAACGGACGCGACTACCGCGTGCTGGTGCAGGTCCGCGCCGACCACCTGGACGTGCAGCTCGACGGCGAGCCGTTCTTGCACGTGCCGCTGAGCTCGCGCGCGCTGTCGCTGCGACCCGAGGTCGAGCTGTGCACCCCGCTCGGCATCGCCAGCTTCGCGACCCGCGCGCGGGTTCGCTCGATCCGCTGGCGGCCCGTGCGACCGTAGCCGAACCCGGTCCGAGGGTTGTCGCCCCGGAACCAGACCTGCGGACCGGAGTGGCGGCCGGCTCGGACGAGAGGGCGGCGGTCAGCGCCGCAGCAGCTTGCAGAGCCGTCGGAGCGCGTAGCCGGGCCCGCGCAGCAAGAAGTCGACGGCGGCCGAAGGCTCGGCCCTCGCCAGCACGTTCTCACGGAGGTCCTCATCGATGCGACGGACGCAGCGGTGCACCGCGATCACCCGCTCCGTGACCCACCCATCGAGCCGCCCCAGAGTCCGCCCCAAACCACATCCCACACCGCTCCATCGTCCCCCACCCCACCCAACATGAACCCGGTTCAGTATGCGGTGTTTGGCGCCGCATACTGAACCGGGTTCATGTTGGGGGTTTTGGGTGGGGTCAGCGGCGGCGCATCAGGTTGCGGCGGGCCTTGGCTCGTTCCATCGCTTGTTGGGCGGCGGTCGGGGTCGACTTGCCGACCTGGAGGTGGCGGGCCAGGGCGCGAACGGTCGTGAAGCGGAACAGGTCGGTCACGGCGAGTTCGACGCCGAGGCGCTGGGTGATCTCCCGGTGCACCTTGACGGCGAGGATGCTGTGGCCGCCCGAGTCGAAGAAATTGTCCTCGACGCCGACGTCCTCGGTGCCGAGCGCCTGCTTCCAGATGCCGAGGATCGCGTCCTCGGTGTCGTCGGCCGCCGCCGTCACCTGCCGTGTGCCGGCCGCGACGACCGCCTCGGGGGCCGGCAGCGCCTTGCGGTCGACCTTCAGGTTGGGCGTGCGCGGCAGGTCCTGCATCGCCACGAAATGGCTCGGCACCATGAACTGCGGCAGCGAGCCGCGCAGATGCTCGCGCAGCTGGTCCGCCGTCGGCGCCGGCGAACGGGCGACGAAGTAGGCGACCAGCCGGGCATCGCCGCCGTCGGTGCGCGCGACCACGACGACCTCGCGCACGCCGCTGTGCTGCGCCAACGCGGCCTCGATCTCGCCCAGCTCGATCCGGTAGCCGCGCACCTTGACCTGCAGGTCCTTGCGGCCGAGGTACTCGAGCACCCCGTCCTCGCGCCATCGCACCAGGTCGCCGGTCGCATAGATCTTCGCGCCTTCGACCGCGCGGAACGGATCCGGCACGAACTTCTCGTCGGTCAGCTCCGGCCGACGGAAGTAACCGGCCGTGACGCCGTCACCACCGATCCACAGCTCGCCGGCGCTGCCGGTCGGCACCGGCTGCAGGTGGTTGTCGAGCACGTAGACCTGCTGGTTCTTCAGCGGCCTGCCGATCGGCACCGGCTCGTCGTCCCCGACCAGCTGCGTCGTCGACCAGACCGTCGTCTCGGTCGGCCCGTAGACGTCGTGCAGCTTCGGCACGATGCCCTTGAGCTTGCTGGCGAGCGCCGTCGGCAGCGCCTCGCCGCCGACCAGCATGTGCTGCAGCCGTCCGAACGCCGCCTCCGCCTTCGGGTCGAGCAGCAACATGCCGGCCATCGACGGCGTGCACTGGAAGTGCGTCACGGCGTGCTGCTCGATCAGCTCCGGAATGCTCGCCGCGGGGGTCGCCGCCGCCGCCGCCGGCTCGACCGCCGCCGCCGCCGTCGCCGTGTCGCAGCGCCGCTTGAGCTCCTGCAGATGCGGCAGGCTCTGCATGACGAGTTCGGTCGGCACGCCGAAGTCGACCAGGCAGGCGATCTCGTCGATCTTCAGCTTGCGCAGCCGGTCGACGATCCGCACGCAGCTCTCCGGCGTGCCGAACAGGCCGCTCTGCTGGTAGTAGCGTTCGAACGAGAAGTCGAGCAGCGCCTCGAAGTCGGCCGGCGTCAGGCCTCCGTTCAGCAGCGCATCCATCTCGCCCGGCTTGTCGACCCGATTCTTGAACGCCGGGAACGACCACGCCGCCTGCTTGACCAGGTCGAGGCTCGAACGCAGGTAGCCCTTCATCGGCTCGCGAACGGTCTCGCGCACCTGCTCCTCGTCGTCACCGACAAAGGTGTGCAGCATCAGCGTCACGTGGCCATCGCCGGCGTGGCCGGCCTTGCGCCACGCCTGCCGGTAGACGTCGAGCTTCTGGTCGAGTTCTTCGAGGCTCTGGCCGAGCAGGTGCGTCAACACGTGGCTGCCCGACTCCCCGGCCATCCGGTAGGTCTCGGGGTTGCCGGCGACCGTCACCCACGTCGGCAACCGCTCCTGGATCGGCCGCGGCAGCGTGCGGATCTTGTGCTTCTCGCCGTCGTGGCCCTCGAACTCGACCTCCTCACCGCGCCACAGCCGGTGCACCTGGTCGATCGTGCGCATCATCGCGCCCTTGCGATCGGCGAAGTTCTCGGGCCGCAGCACGAAGTCGCGGCCGTGCCAACCGGCCGCGAACGCGATGCCGACGCGCCCCTTCGACAGGTTGTCGACCAGCGACCAGTCCTCGGCGATGCGGATCGGGTGGTGCAGCGGCGCCACGCACGAACCGGCGCGGATCTTGACGTTCTCGGTGATCGTCGCCAGCGCCGCGCTGGCGACCGCCGGGTTGGGATACAGGCCGCCGAACGCGTGGAAGTGGCGCTCCGGCGTCCACACCGCCTCGAAGCCGTTCGCGTCGGCGAACTTCGCGCCCTCGATCAGCAGCCGGTACTTGTCCTCGGCGTGCTCCCCTTCGTCGCTGGCGAAGTAGAACATGCTGAACGAGATCGGCCGGGTCGACGCCGCCTCCTTTTGCGGCGGCTGCTTCGGCTCCTCGGAGCCCTGGAACAGCACCACCTCGAAGCCGCGGCACAGCGTCCACAGCAGCTCCAGCACCGAGATGTCGAACGACAGGCTGGTCACCGCGAGCCACGTGCCCGGCTCGGGGTCGGGCTGGTCGGTGCCGAGCACCGCGTCCATACCGACGAAGAAGTTGGCGGCGTTGCGGTGGCGCACCATCACGCCCTTCGGTCGGCCAGTCGAACCCGAGGTGTAGATCAGGTAGGCGAGGTCGTCGCCGGTGGTCGGATCGTCGAGCAGCACCTCGGACGACGCGATCGCGTCGGCGTCGGCGTCGAGGTCGACGCGCGGACACGACGCGGTCGGCGCCGACGGCAGGCTGTCCCGATCGACGACCAGCGCCGCCAGCTCGGCGTCCTCGGCCATGAACGACAGCCGCTCGCGCGGGTAGCTCGGGTCGAGCGGCACGTAGGCCGCACCGCAGCGCTGCGTCGCCAGCGCGGCGGTGACCATGCCGAAGCCGCGCTGCGTGCAGATGCCGACCCGATCGCCGACCTGCACGCCGCGACCGCGCAGCCAGCCGGCCAGCCGGTCGACGGCCGCCAGCAGTTCGCGATAGCTGCGACGCTCGCCGCCGCAGACCAGCGCCGTGCGGTCCGGATGGCGCTGCGCGACCGCCGCGAACTGGCGGTGCACGCACGGCTCGGCGATCGCGCCGGTCGCGGTGTCGTTCCACGTGCGCAGCAGCCGTTCGAGTTCTGCCTCGTCGAGCACCGGCACGGCCACCAGCGGCTGCTGCGGGTCGCTGGCCGCCGCGCGGGCGAACACCGAAAGCCGCGCGGCCAGCGCGATCGCCCGCTCGTGGCTCAGCGTCGCGCTGTCGAAGCAGAGACGGACCGCGCCGTCGTCCGCCACCGCGAACGTCAACGTGCCCGCGGCGACCGGCAGGTCGCAGCCGACGGTGACCCGAACCGGCGGCTCCAGCTGGGTCGCCGGCGTCAACGCGTCGTTGCGGCGGCCGACCAGTTCGCGCAGCAGCGGCCCGCGCGCGGCCACTTCGGCGCGCGTCGCGTCGATCGCCTGCAACGCCTGCTCGACCGAGCTGCCGGACGCGACCCGGAACGCGGCCGGCGGACACGCGACCGAAAGGTCGACGGCGGCGCCGACGGCCTGCGCCATCGCCGCGTCGCAGTAGCCGAGGTCGGCGCCGAGCACGCCGCCGTTGCGCAACAGATACGCGACGCACAGTGACGCGGCGCGCGCACCGTCGACGCCACCGAGGTCGACCGGCACCTCGGAGGCGCTGGCGGCACCGTCGTTGGGCTGGCCATCGGGCACCGTCATCGGCATCGGCTGGCGCAGCGCTTCGACCCAGCGGCCCTCCCCCGCCGCGGCGAGCGCGCCGAGGTCGGTCCAGGCATCCCGCTGCGCCGGCGTCGCCGACGGCAGCACCGCGCCCGCATCGATCCCCATGCGCTGCAACGCCGCGGCGTCGAGCGGCAGGCCGCGCAGGCAGCGCGGCGCCTCGAAGCGCACGTCGCCGTCGGCGCAGGCGACCTGCACCGCGTCGTCGGCCACGGCGACGACCGTTCCGGCTGGCTTGCCGCTGGCCGGCAGCGCCCGGACCGCGCCGGGCACGAACACTCCGCCCGCAGCGCGCACCTTGGCGACCGCGATCGGGTTCTGGTAGCCGCCGTGGTCGAACGCGCGCACCAGCCGGACGACGTCGGCGGCCGGCTGCGAGAAGTCCACGACCGCCAGCGCGTGCGGGCGTGCGGTGCGGCCGAACCAGGTGCGGCGCGACAGGTCCTGGGCGCGGCGCTGCATGCCGGCGCCGGCGAGTTGCTCGCAGAGTTCGCCGAAGCTGCGCTGGCCGTGCTCGAAGCAGCGCGCGTTGAGCGTGAACGCGGTGTCCTCGGGCTCGATCGCGAACGTCGCCTGCACCAGGATGTCGCCGGTGTCCGCCTTCGGCTCGACCACGTGCCAGGTGACCGCGTGCTCGGACTCGCCGTTGAGCAGCGACCAGCAGGTCGCGTTGAGGCCCGCGTAGCGCGGCAGCGGCCCGTCGTGGAAGTTGATCGCGGCCACCCGCGGCATCGCGATCACCGGCGCCGGCAGCAGCTGCAGCCAGGTGATCGCGAACAGGTAGTCGAACGCGTCGCCGCCGAGCTGCGCAGCGAGATCGCCGGCCGCGGCGACGCAGCGCAGGCCGTTCTCGGCGCAGTAGCGGCGGACCTTGTCGGTGTCGGTGGCGACGGCCACGACGGAATGGCCGCGGTCGCGCCACGCTTCGAGGCACTGCAGCAGGAGGGTATCGGAGCCGACGAAGACGGCAGCGAGCGAGGACGCCATGTAGCTTGGATCGGGAGTTGCGAGAGCCGGTCTTGATATCCCCCCGGACCGGCTCTGCGCGATGCGTCGAAGGACGCAGACCGCGGCCGGGAACGACCGATGGCAACGAAGATATCGCGCCCGCGCCGGCGCGGCCCCCCGTAGTCTCTGCACGCCGTGAAGATTCGCATCCTGATCGCGCTGTTCTTTCTGATCACGCTCGGGGTGGTCTGGATCGTCGCCGGCAAGCTGCACCGCTTCGCCTACTGGATCGGCCGCAAGACCGACGCCGAGGTCGAGGCGCTGCAGAAGGACGGCTGGCAGGTCGACCGCCTGCAGGTCGACGACGGCGTCGAACTGGTCGGGCTGGTGCGGCCGCCGAAGGACCCGGCCGGCGCGGCAACGCGCTGGCTGCTGTTCGTGCCGGGCAACTCCGCCGGCATGCTCGACGGCTTCCAGCAGGTGCTCGACGACCTGCGCGGCGACGACGACGTCGGCGTCGCGTTCTGGGCCTACCGCGGCTTCGACGCGTCGACCGGCACGCCATCGCCCGACGCCCTGCGCGGTGACCTGGCCCGACAGTGGCAGCGCCTGCTGCAGCTCGGCGCGAGCCCCGAACGAACCGAGATCTGGGGCTACTCGCTGGGCTCGATGCTCGCGCCGCACCTGGCGGCCGAGCTGTGCCGGGCCGGCACCCCGCCCAAGCGGCTGGTGCTGCTCGCGTCCGGCCTCGAGATCCCGGTGCGGCCGTTCGGCGCGTTCGGCCGGTTCGGCCCGAGCGACCGCTACGAGGCGCAGAGCGTCGCCGACGACATCACCTGCCCGGTCGCGATCGGCCACGGCAGCGCCGACGACGCGATGCCCCTGCAAGGGGCGCAGCAGTTCGCCGAACGCCTCGGCGTCGAGCTGACCGTGTTCGACGGCCGCAACCACGTCGACCTGTGGCCCGACGCGCGCGCCGCGTTCTGGTCGACCGCGTGCTCTCCGTCGGGGCCGCTATTGGATCCGGAAGGTGACGCCGCCGACGCCCTCGTCGGTGCCGAGCAACGTCGTCGGCACGTTCCAGCGCACCTCGATCGGCTGGTCCTTCGGCAGTGGCGACAGCGGCACGAACGCAAAGCAACCGGGCGCCTGGTCGGAGTAGTCGACGACGACCCCGCGCAGCGGCGCGTTCTTCTCGAACGCCTGGCACGTGATCGACTGCCGGTACGACGCGCCGATCTCGCGCGCGAAGTGCATGGTGAGCGGCATGCCGACCTGCTGGTCGGCCTCGACGCCGGCCGCCGCGAGCGCGGCCCTGGCCCGCTCGTCGAGCTCGCCGAACGCGACGCCGGCCGGCACGCCGCGCTGGCCCGCGCGCGGCCAGTGGATCGGCGGCCCGGTCCTGGTGCGTTCGGCCGGCAGCGCCAGGCCCAGCAGGAAACCACCGTCGTCGGACGGCACCGCGACCAGGTCGCGGCCCGGCGCGATCAGCCGGTCGCGCATCGCCGGGTTGCGCAACCACTCGGCCAGCGCCGCCTCGGCGTCGGCGGCGCGCGACCAGAGCACCGTGGTGCCGATCGCGGCCGGCGGCGTCGGAAACTCGACCGGCTCGACCTTGCGGCCGGCCTTGGCCTGCTTGTCGCGCTTCTTCTGCTCCTTCTCGGCCTTGGCCAGCGCCTTCTCGTAGCGGCGCACTGCGAGGAAGTCCGGCGTGGTGTCGAGGTAGTAGCCGATTGGACCGACCTCGGCGTCGGCGCGCGCCTGGTTGAGCGCGTCGACCAGCGAACGAGACCGCTCGACCGCCTTGCGCGCCTTGCTCTTCTGGTTGGGCAGCGGATCGCGCTTCATCGCCGCGCGCAGCTCGGCGCCGCGGCCCCAGAACGTGCGCCACTCGGCGTCGATCTTCGGCAGCGGATACTGGGTGCGCCGCAGGAACTCGGCTTCGACGGCCATCGCGTCGCGCACCCCGCTGTTCTTGCTGGCGTCCAGCTCCAGCAGCAGCTCGGGCCGCCAGTGCGCCAGGTAGTGGCAGATCGCCCACGCCTTGACGCGCTGCTCGTTGGTGAACTTCGCCGCCTGGATCAACACCAGCTCGCTGCTGCGCGTGTCGCTCTTGGACCAGGCCGACTCGGTCGCGATCTTCATCCACGTATCGAGATCGGGCGCGAGCCGGCGCTGCGTGTGGCCCGCCGACGTGCGTTCCTTGAGCTGCTCCTGCAGGAAGCACAGCGTCTGGTTGAACAGGAAGCCGCAGGCGGCGTGGCCGACGCCCTCCCACAGTCCGTCGGTTTTCGGTCCGATCGCGTCCTGCATGACGCCGCGCGCCGCGTTGTCGCGGTTGACGGCCATGCCCAGCTCGCCCTTGTAGACGCGCAGCGACTGGCCGCCGTGCTCGAGGAAGCACATGTCGACCTCGTCGCGCAGGAACCGGAACCGATCCTCCTGGAACGCGCCGCGGCACACCTCCATCGTCGCCGCGTACTCACCCTGGTTCTGCACGAACACGAGGTTGCGGATCCGCTTGGGCTCGAACACATGGCCCGGCGACACCCCGAACCAGGTGCGCGACAGCAGCAGCGAACGTTCGCAGTCCAGCGCCAGCTCCGTCAGCGTCGCCACCGGCAGCGTGCCCCACACCTCGAAGTGCTCGGAGCGCACGCCGCTGTGCGTCAGGCCGGCGGCCTCGAGCAGCGGCAGGCGTCCGTCGGGCATCTGCTCGACCGGGAACGCGGTGCGGTTGAGCCAGTCGCAGGCCAGGAACAGCGCACGGCCCCGACGCAGCATGCGCAGTTCGTCGGCCGTGCCCGTGAAGCCCTCGAACTCGCGGATCGCCAGCGCCTCGGAGGCGGTCTGGTCGCCCGGTGACATGCTGAGGATGCGCCGCCAGTGCTTCGCCGCGCGGTCGGGCTCGCCGAGCCGGGTCCAGCCGTCGGCCAGCTTGCGGTGCTCTTCGAGCAGCGCCTTCTCGAGCTTCTGCTGCTCGCGCTCGACCCTGCGCAGCTTGCTCTTCTTGGCCTTCAGGTCGCGATCGAGCACCAGCGCTGCCTCGTCGATCCGCCACAGCCGGCCGACCTGCACGAAGCCGGTCTTCTCCCGGGCGCGCTTGTCGTCCTCGTCGTAGTCCATCCAGATGGTCCGCCGCAGCTGCAGCGCCCGCGCGTGCTGCTTCTGCTCGGCGAACTTGTCGGCCAGGTCGTGCATGCCGGCGACCGCGGTCTTGGTGAGCTCGGTCTCGCGCACCGCCAGGGTGGTCGCGTCCTGGGCGGCCAGCAGTCCGCACAGCGAGAAGATCGTCAGCAGGGTTCGGGCGAGGGGTCGCATCGCCGGCAAGGTAAGCGATGATCGGCATCCATGCATCGCGCACGCCTGCTGCTCTGTGTCCTGGGACTCGCTCCCTGGCTCGCCTGCACGGGTCTCGCCCAGGAACCTGCCGCCGAGTCGCCGCCGGCGCGCGTCCTGATCGTGCAGAACCTGGCCCCGCACGCGCGCCAGCAGCCGGTCGCCTGCGTGGTGCCGTTCGCGCCCGGCGTCGCGTTCGCCCAACCGGCGCTGACCGTCGAGGACCATCCGACCGTCTGGCAGCCGTTCGGCGCCCGCTGGCCCGACGGCTCGTGGCGGCAGGCGCTGTGCCTGTTCCGTGTCGACATCCCGCCGCTCAGCGAACAGCGGCTGACGCTGCTGGCGGAGCGCTCGACGCCGTCCCCGGCCAGGATCGAGATGCCGAAGGCCGAGCTGAGCGTGCTGGTGCAGAGCGGCCGGAGCAAGGTGCGCGCCACCCCCGAGCGGGTGCGCGACCTCGAGTCCAACGCGTTCCGTCGGGTCGAGCTGCGCCGCGCCCGCATCGGCGGCACCGGCCTGGTGGTCGAACTGATCGTCACCGCCTGGCGCGACCAGGCCTTTGCCGACGTCGCGATCTCGGTATTCTTCTCGGACCCGGACTCCAAGGACATACAGCGGCGCGTCGACGAGTTGGCGATCGAGAGCCGCGGCATGGGCCTGGTGCTGCGTCACGGCGGCTACCTCGGCATCGACCAGCGCGCCACCCGCTACGGCAGCCGCACGGTGCTGCTGCAGAAGGCCGTGCTCGGCGACGGCCAGGGACTGCGCCGCGTCGGCGTGCTGGTGCCGCCGCTGTCGGGCGACAAGGTCGCCGACGAGACGCTGCGCGCGGCGACCATCGCGCCCCTGCTGGCTGCAACCAGCTGGCACGGCACCGACGCGTTCGGGCCGTTCGGTGTGGTGCCACAACCGCCGCCGTGGCTGCAGGGCGACGCGCTGCGCGTGCACTTCGCGCACCGGCACAAGACGTTCGTGCAGCGCGAGGCCCAGAAGGGCGATCCGTTCGGCGTGTTTCCGCACGGCCTGCAGCGCATGGCCGGCCAGACCGGCGATCAGGACGACTTCGGCACCTGCAAGCTGTCGCCGGTCGCGTGGAGCGGCGTGCCGAGCATGCTGCTCGAGGTCGAGCTGTCGGTGCTGCAGGAAGCGTGTCGACCGGTGCACTTCTTCGAACGCGACGGCGCGCCGGTCGATCCCGCCGAGCACCCCGAGTGGGTCGTGTGGAGCGGCCGCACCCACTGGCACGCCGGCGTCAGCAAGGACCGCCTCGGCAAGCCGCACCCCGAACCGCCGAGCGAGAGCCACGGCTGGACCGGCAAGGACCGGCAGCACTGGTCGAGCAACTACCTGACTGCCTACGCGCTGCTGACCGGCGCGCACTGGGCCCGCCGCGAACTCGAGAACGAGGCGCGACTCTACCTCGCCGGCCAGACGCTCGACCCGCAGCTGACGACCTCCAACTCCGGCGCACCGCGCGGCGCCGGACGCACGATGCTGGCGGCCGCGTGGAACCTGTGCGTCACCGACGACGAACGCCTCCGGCAACGCATGGACCAGCGCACCGACCGCGTGCACTTCCAGCAATGGGCCGGCCGCACGCTCGCCGCCGACCGCGTGCGGCCGATGGCGGTCAGCGGCCCGGACGACCGCCTGCTGCGCGGCAAGCATCCGTTCTGGAACCCGTGGCAGGACGCCCTCGCCGCGGTCGGCTTCGCCGCCCAGCACCGGATGACCGGCAACGCCAATGCGCGGGTGCTGGCCGAGCAGTTGGCCAAGAACGTCGTGCAGCACGGCTGGCTGGTCGACGAACGCGGCAGCGAGGTCGCGATGGCGATCCGCTGGCTGAAGGGCGCGCCGTTCACCGCAGCGCAGTGGCGTTCGCGCGATGAGACGCTGGTGCAATGGGGCTTCGGCACGGCGTACTCGGAGTGGTCGATCGGCGCCGTGGAGATCGCGCGGGTGGCGGCGGCGCGCGACGGCGACGAGGAGCTGCGGGACAAGGCGGCTGGTATCCAGCAGCGCATGCGGAAGTCGCGGCGGCCACCGGCGGCGGAGTATCCGTATCTGCGCGGGCTCGATCGGTTCGGGGAGTGGGACGCGGTGCGTTGGGAGGCGAAGTAGGCGGAGGGCAGGGGTGGCAATACGAAATTGGTGACCGGTCGCTCGGCTGGATGTCGTTGACCTTGGTCGAACGACCTTCACCGATGTCTGAGCAAGCCGATAGCAGTTCCGCCAGATCGACCATGGGGTGGCCCTTGGTAGCCGCGCTCGCCATCACGATCGCGCTGGTGGCCGACCGGACCAAGCCGTTCGTGCACTCCCGCCCCAAACCCCGTGATCCGGCGCAAGTGTCGGGAACGGTCGACGCGAGGCTCTGGCAGGATCCGATCGCCACCGCTCCTGAGATCCGAAGCTCGCCCGTGTCCTCACCGCGCGGAGGATTCGACCGGATCACCCTCGTGACGGTCCCGCCCGGACTTCGGCCTCAGCGCGTCGAGTTTCGCTGCAACACCCGCCACGCGATGCACGACGCAATGTCGACGCTCGGGTTCGTCGCGAGCGTGCCTGCGCTGAGGGAATACGTCGCCTTGGAGCCAGGCGACGACCGAGCCCGGCCGGTAGACGCTACTACCAGCAAGCAAGCCGCGGCAAGGTCCCCACAGAGCACGCCGACCAGGCTCTACGTCGAGAGCTTTCACGAGCAGGATGGCCGGAACCGTAGGCTCGTCGTATGGGTGCCCGAAGAACGCGACCTGCACCGGAAACTGGTCGACACGAAGACCCTGCTTCGTCGTCGGGGGCTGGTCTCACGCTCGACACGCTGGGCCATCGTCGGGCCATCATCCTCCGAACTGGCTGAGGAACTCGTGCCTCTGTCACGTGAGGTCTATTCGCCGTGGGCAACGACGCCCGAGGCCCAGGATTACCTCAAGCGTTCCTTCACGCCCCCGGACAGCGACCTCGCGAAGTCGATGCTGGATGAACTGAAGCTCCGCGGAGTGAGATCCAAAGACCCTGTCCTGCTCGTGCTCGAGCGCGACAGCGAATACGCGCGGCGATGGCTGAAGCACCTCCAGGATCAGGGTTCCGGCGACGGCCGCCTCACGAACATCCGTACGTTCTATTACAGCCGAGGCATCGACGGTGAGTTCACCGACCGGACGCAGCCGAACAACCAGTCAGCAGGAAACCTCGCCACCGCGGTCCAGGATCCGTGCGGCTTCGCCACCGCTGACTACCTTCGACGACTTCGAAACCGTATTCGGCAAGGGCAGGAAGGCACGCACGCGGAGGCGTCGACCCTCCAAGCCGACGCAGTCGGCATCTTCGGCAACGACATCCACGACAAGCTGCTGATCCTCCAGGCACTGCGCCCAGCCTTGCCGGGCGCGGTCTTCTTTACCAGTGACCTCGACGCCTACTACCTCGACCCCGACGAACAACCGCACACGCGGAACCTACTGGTGGTCTCTGGCCGAGGGTTGACGCCCAGGGGCAAGTCCCTGATCGGCTCGGTGGCACCGTACCGCAATGGCTACCAGACCAGCGCATTCCATGCCTTCCGCGCGGCCTTCGCACCCCGGCAGGTCACCACGCGGGAGCTGCCCCAGGTGCGCGTGTTCGAGATCGGACACGGCACCGAGGTCGACCTTTCGGAAGCCGCCGACAACGTGGCCTGGTTCGGCATGGCCCTGGCCATGTTGGGCATCGTGCTCATCGGAATCGTCAGCTACCGCCTGCTGGGCAACCACGAGGAAGGTTCGACGGCAGAATGGCCGTCACCGTCCACGCGACGTTGCACGCTGCTGGCGCTCGCCGCCATCGCCATCGCGACCCTGATCGTGATGCGAGTAGCGGAAGAGCCGATCAGCTGGACGCGCGGCATCTCGATCTGGCCAACGAACGTCTGGCGGCTGCTGGCGATCACCCTGGCGCTGATGTTCGGCCTCAAGGTACTGCGAGCGATCCAAGAGGCGCTCGAGGACCTTGGTGCCAACCCACCACCGAGCCTGTTCGGCGAGTTGGTGGAGCTCATGACCGGGGGCCGGTGGACGCCGCGCCCGCTGTACGGCGACGCCCGAGCAACCAGGCGCGTGGCCGTCGAAGCTGGAGTCTTCGCCATTCTGATTGCGGCCGGCGTGGTTGCTTGGCTGTTGGTCAGTGGCTGGACACCTCCACCTGCACGAGGCCAGCTTGCGCGGTGCTGGGATTCGAGTGTCAAGTTCCTGGGCATGCTCGCCCTGCTCTGGTTGGTCGTTCTGGTCGTGCAGTTCGCACGCGTGCAGTCCGCCCGCTGCAGAGCCGTTCGCAGCCAGATCCCGAGGCTCGTCCGGGCCGGCCGTCTCGGAACGACTCTGGACGAACTGGCCACAGCGGGAGGCAAAGGCATCTACGGACCGTTCTTCGTGGTCCTGGTATTGAGCCTGGGACGCATCGAGACGTTCGAGCGATGGACCTGGCCACTCGCGCTGGTTGCCTTGTTCGTCGGCAGCACGCTCGCGATCATCGTGGCACACGTAGCGCTACACCGCAGCGCCGTTCGCCTACAAGACAAGGGAACGGAATACCTGAAGGCACAGATCGTCGCGGCCGCCGCGCCTCCTCCTCGCCTCGTGTTCAAGCTCGGCGAACTCACCCGCATGCGCCACGGCATCCTCGCCGGCCCGGCCAACCACCCGATCCTGGTCGCGCTGCTGATCCCGTTCTCGGGCATGGGCGGCCTCTCCCTGATCCACATGATGCAGTCGCCCCCATTCTGATCGCGCTATGGTGCTCGGCATGGCACCTGGTCTGTTCGTCAAGCGGATCGCGATCGACGAGATCGACGAGGATCTCGCGGACGAGCATCCGTTCGACCTGCCGGCGGTGCAGCGCTTCGGAGAACGCAGACTGACGTCGCCCGTCACCGTGTTCGTCGGCGAGAACGGCAGCGGCAAGTCGACGCTGCTCGAAGCGCTCGCGGTGGCGCTCGGACTCAACGCCGAGGGCGGCAGCCGCAACACCCGGTTCACCACCCGCCCGAGCCACTCGGAGCTGTTCCAGTGGCTGACCGTCAGCCGCAGTGCGCATCGCCCACGCGACGCCTACTTCCTCCGGGCAGAGTCGTTCTACAACCTTGCCTCGGACATCGAGAAGGTCGACCCCTCGCACACGTCGTACGGCGGCAACCCGCTGCACGAGCAGTCGCACGGCGAGTCGTTCCTCAACCTCGCGCTCGAGCGCTTCGGCGGCCCCGGCATCTACCTGCTCGACGAGCCCGAGTCGGCGCTGTCGCCGCAGCGGCAGCTGGCGCTGCTGGCGCGCATGCACGACCTCGTCGCCGCCGGCTCGCAGTTCTTCCTCGCCACGCACGCCCCCATCCTGATGGCCTACCCCAGCGCTGACGTCTGGCAGTTCACGGACGAAGGCATCACCAGCACGAAGCCGCAGGACACCGAGCACTGGCAACTGCTGCGCAGCTTCCTCAACGACCCCGACAACACCCTCGACGCCCTGCTGCAGGAATGACCGACAGCTACCGCACGCTCCGAGCGCACGTCGAGCACGAACCCGACAAGGTCAAGGGCTCGCGCCACATCGCCAACCTGTTCGCGGTGAAGAACCAGCAGGAGATCGACGACGCGCTGCAGTCGGTGCGCGCGCGCATGCCCGACGCCAACCACCACGCGTTCGCGTGGCGACTCGGTCGCGGCGAGAACGACTTCCGCTACAGCGACGACGGCGAACCGAGCGGCTCGGCCGGGCGCCCGATGCTGCAGCAGCTCGACGGCCGCGAACTGACCGACGTGCTGGCCGTCGTGTCGCGCTACTTCGGCGGCACCAAGCTCGGCACCGGCGGCCTGGTGCGCGCCTACGGTGGCGCGGTCAAGGAGGCGCTCGACCTGGCCGAGATCGTCGAGGTGATCCCGCACGCGACGATCCGCATCGCGCACGCCTACGAGGACTCGGGCGCGATCGCGTCGGTGCTCAACCAGTTCGACATCCAGCCGAGCAGCTCCGACTACGGCTCCGACGTGACGGTCGAGCTGTCGATCCCGCAGGTGCGCGCCGACGAGTTTGCGCGGGCGATCACGGACGCGACGGCCGCGCGGGCGCGCGTCGACGTCGAAGGGTCCGATCGCGCTAGCTGATCAAGCCACCGAGGGCCCACCAACCGAGCAGGGCCAACAGTGACAGGAGCAGCAGGCGGATGCCGAGGGTCTCGGCCCGCGCGGTGCGCGCGTCGGCCTCCTCGTCGAACTCGTCGCCCGGCGCGATCTTCAGCGCGAGGTCGTCGTCCTCGTCGTCGAGATCGTCCGCGGCCTCGTCCCTCTGCCAGTCGACGATCCACTGCGCCACCATCCGCCGCGCCGCGTCGACCTGGTGCTCGCGCACCGCGACGAACGGCCGGCCGTCCCCCGGCCGCTCGCGCGACAGCGTCACCTCGTCGCCATCCTCCGGCTCCTGGTTGGCGACCGCGAACAAGCCCGCTTCGCGCAGGTCCCGTGCGAGCCACCGCGCCTGCAGTTCGTCGTCGCCGACCCAGACCTCGACGAAGTGCCCGACGATCCGCGCCCGGCGGCGGCGCGTGCGACGCAGCACCTGCCAGACGCTGACGAACAGCGCCACGATCACGATCACCGGCGCGAGCCGGGACAGGTCGAACGGGCCGGAGGCGATCACGTCGCCATCATGCCGTCACGCCGGCACGCCGACCACGATGCCCAGCGGGCACTCGGTGGCGAGCACGCGGTCGAGCCGCAGGCCGGCCCTGGCGAACAGCGCGGCGAACTCGGCCTCGGTGCGTTCCTTGCCGCCGGTCAGCACCAGCATGTTGACGTCGAGCAGCTTGCCCCAGCTCGGCTCGTTGCCTTCGACCACGACGTTGTCGACGACGAACACCCGCCCGTCCGCCGACAGGTTGGCGCGGCAGTTCTGCAGGATCCGCACGCAGCGGTCGTCGTCCCAGTCGTGCAGGATGTACTTCATCAGGTAGGCGTCGACGCCGCCCGGTACCGCCTCGAAGAAGTCGCCGCCGGCGAACGCCACGCGCTCGCCGAGTCCCTGCAGGTAGCCCGCCTGCTTCGCCCCGTGCACGACCTGCGGCTGGTCGAACAGCACGCCGCGCAGCGCCGCATGCTGCTGCATCACGGCAGCCAGCAGGTGGCCGCCGGAGCCGCCGACATCCATCAACGAGCCGATTCCGTCGAGCGGCAGGGCCGCGGCGACGGCCGGGTTCTCGGCGCCGCTGATGCTGGCCATCGCGCGCGCGAACACGGCTTCGTCGTCGGGGTGCTGCTGCAGGTAGGCGAAGCCCCCCATGCCGAACACCTCGTCGAATGGCGTGCGTTGCTCTCGGATGCCGACGTCGAGCGCGTCCCAGCCGTGCCAGTTGTACGACGCCGGCATCATGCGCGCGAAGTCGCGCATCGAGTCCGGCCGGTCGCTGCGCAGCGTCGCGCCGAGCTCGGTGTTGGCGTAGCGGCCGTCGCCGTCGACCGAGAACACCCCGACGCCGGTCAGCGCCCGCATCATCCGGTGCAGCCGCTCTGGATCGGCGCCGACCTCGCCAGCGACCTCGGCGGCCGTCCGGGCGCGATCGCCGAGCGCGTCCGCCAACCCCATCTCGGCAGCGACGTGCACCATCTTGGACACCCAGTACCCGTTGATCAGGTCGAGCATCTGAACCGGCAGCGGCTTCGCGTTCGTCATCACACGAACCTACAGCGAGCCAGACGCTGAGCCGTTACACCAGCGTTCGAACGTCCGAGAGGAGCTTGCCGGGGGCGCTGGGAGGCGACTCAGAGGGAGTCGCGTGGATCGCAGCCGCCAACGGCGGCTTCGATCCACACCTGACCCTGACGGGTCTGACACTTCGCGCGCAGCGCGAAGTGGCACACCCGTCAGGAGTCGAACCTGAAACCTCCTGATCCGTAGTCAGGTGCTCTATCCAATTGAGCTACGGGTGCGCAGTTGGGGCGAGGACGCTACCGCCTCCCCGGCCCCCTTGCAAGCGCTTTTCGTCAGCCGCATGGGCCCCTGCCGAGCCGCACTGGATACCCAGAACCCCACCGGCTAACCTGCTTCGCCCCGATTCGGACCCGCCGGATCGCATCGCCCTGATCAGCACCCCGCTTCCCGCAATGTCCACCGTCGATCTTTCCCAGTACGGCATCAAGGTCACCAACGTCCTCCGCAACGCCCAGCCCTCGGTCCTCTACGAGCAGGCGCTGGCCCGCGGCGAAGGCGAGATCGTCAGCACCGGCGCGCTCGCCGCGCGCTCGGGCGAGAAGACCGGCCGTTCGCCGAAGGACAAGCGCATCGTCGACGAGCCGAGCACGACCGGCGACATCTGGTGGGGCGACGTCAACATCAAGCTCCAGGAGAAGACGTTCGAGATCAACAAGCGCCGCGCGATCGACTTCCTCAACACGCGCGACCAGCTCTACGTCGTCGACGGCCTGGCCGGCTGGGACCCGAAGCACCAGATCAAGGTGCGCATCATCTGCCTGAACGCCTACCACGCGCTGTTCATGCACAACATGCTGATCCGCCCCACCGCGGAGCAGCTGGCCGAGTTCGGCGAGCCGGACTACGTGATCTTCAACGGCGGCCTGTTCCCGGCCAACCCGCTGACCAACGAGATGAGCAGCTCGACCTCGGTCGACCTCAACTTCGCCAAGGGCGAGTTCGTGATCCTCGGCACGCAGTACGCCGGTGAGATGAAGAAGGGTGTGTTCACGATCATGAACTACCTGCTGCCGAAGAAGGACATCATGTCGATGCACTGCTCGGCCAACGAAGGCGAGGGCGGCGACGTGTCGCTGTTCTTCGGCCTGTCGGGCACCGGCAAGACGACCCTGTCGGCCGACCCGCGCCGCAAGCTGATCGGCGACGACGAGCACGGCTGGTCGGACGACGGCGTGTTCAACGTCGAGGGCGGCTGCTACGCCAAGTGCATCGACCTGAGCCAGGAGAAGGAGCCCGAGATCTGGGACGCCATCCGCTTCGGCTCGGTCGTCGAGAACGTCGTCTACGACCGGCACACCCGGGTCGTCGACTACACCGACAAGTCGATCACCGAGAACACGCGCTGCAGCTACCCGGTCGAGTACATCCCCAACGTCAAGATGCCGTGCGTCGGCGGCCACCCGAAGAACGTCATCTTCCTGACGTGTGACGCGTTCGGCGTGCTGCCGCCGGTCAGCAAGCTGACCCCGGAGCAGGCGATGTACCACTTCATCTCGGGCTACACGGCCAAGGTCGCCGGCACCGAGATGGGCGTGACCGAGCCCGAGGCGACGTTCTCGGCGTGCTTCGGCGCCGCGTTCATGGTCTGGCACCCGGCGAAGTACGCCGAGCTGCTGGCCGACAAGATCGCCAAGAACGGCTCGACCGCGTGGCTGGTCAACACCGGCTGGAGCGGCGGCGCCTACGGCACCGGCGCGCGCATGAGCCTCAAGCACACCCGCGCGATGCTCGACGCGATCCACGACGGCTCACTGCAGAACGCGCCGACCGAGGTCGACCCGATCTTCGGCCTCGAGATCCCGACCGAGTGCTCCGGCGTGCCGAGCGAGATCCTGATCGCGCGCAACACGTGGACCGACAAGAACGCCTACGACGAGAAGGCCAAGCACCTCGCCTCGCTGTTCCACAAGAACTTCGAGAAGTTCGCCGACCAGGCGAGCGACGCGATCAAGGGCGCGGGCCCGAAGCTGTAGGTCGGTCGGGCCGCAGGATTCGCACGCGCGCCCTCACGGCCGCCGCGCGTCCCCGACTGCGAGGCTGCGCACGCCGTCATCGGCGTCGAACGCAGCCTCTCCGGCCAGCAGCGCGATGCGATGCTGCTGCGCCGCCGCGCCGCGCAGCGCCCGGTAGGCAGCAAAGCGCAGCTCGGCATCGCGATGCGTGGTGCGCGCGCCGACGAACCGCGCCACCGAGGCGCTCCACTTCGGCGCCTCTTCGAGCGCTGCGACCAACGCCCGCTGGAACACCACCGACCGCCGTGCCGGCGCCGTCTCCACCAACGCCAGCAGCGACTCGTGATCGCGTTCGGCCTGCGCCGCGACGAGCGGCTCGAAGACCGTTGCCGCCCCCACCGCGAGAGCGGCCGCTGCGGGCTCGCCGACCCGGAACGTGACCGCGATCTCGGCCGCGAGCCGCGCGCGCGCGGCACCTGCACCGCGCAGTTCGGGGAGCATCCCGCGGATCACGTCCCGCCCGCCGTCGACCGCCGCGAGACGGCGACAGGCGGCGCGCGCCAGCCGCGGATCGCGGGCGCGGCACCAGCGCGCCAGCACGGTTCGTTCGCGACCCGCGTCGAGCGCGGGTGCGCGCAGCAGCACGTGCCGGATCCACGCCGCGCGCAGGCGCGGCGACCGACGCGGCGCCACCTCGAGGCAGTCGTCGAGGCGCCAGCTGGTCCGCGATCCCAGCCGCCTCCAGATCCGCAGCAGGTCGCCGACGTCGGCGTCCGCGAGCGGCAGCATGTCGAGCTGCAGCCAGTCGCGCGTCGGCCCGCCGTTCGGCAGCGCGAGCAGGCGGTGCCTGGTCGCGCATCGCACGGCCTCGCCCACCGGGCCGGCTGCGAGGTTCTGCTCCAGCCAGGCGAGGCGGTGCGGCGCCGCCCGCGGCAACACGCCGACGAGGACCATCACGACGCCGTACTGCCACGCGTTGAGCCCCTGCTGCGGCTGCTCGTGCCACTTCGCGGCGGCATTGGCGTACCACCCGAACCACGTGTCCGCGGCCTGTGCATCGACGTCCGGAGCCGTCAGCGAATGACACAGCAGCACGATCCTCGGGTCGTGCGTCCCGGGCCCGATCGCGTCCCGCCAGCGACCGCCGGCATAGGCAGCCGCCAGAACGTAGCGTCGCGACCGCGGGTCGGCCGGAGCCGACAGGGCGTGCAGCGTCTCCATGCGCGGCGCGCTGCGACGGTTCGGCTCCCAGGCGCCGAAGGCAACCTGCTTCGGCGGCATCGCATGCGGCGCCCGCGCCCCGAGCCGTCGACGCAGCTCCGTCGTTGCGCCGTGCTGGTCGAGCACCAGCACGAACTGCTGCCAGGCGAGGCTCGCGACCCGTTGGTCTCGATGATCGAGCAGCGGCAGCAGCAGCGCCTGCACCCGAGCGGGATCGGCCCGACGCAGATCGTCGAACGCCGGCACGGCGACGGCCAGCCGCGCCAGCTCCGCATCCGTCGTCGTGTTGGCGAGCGCAAACAGCGCTTCGACGCCCTTCGGGTCGGCGACAACCGCCTCCGCGAAGCACCTGCGCACGTCCTTGGCAGCGTCTGCGCGAGCGCCCTGGCCCTCGGCCCCGGCCGCGCCGGCCAGCCGTAGACCATGCTGCAGGCGCTGCATCGCGCGGCGCCAACCGACGGCGCGGCTGCGCAACGCTGCCGAGCGCGGCTTCTGCGGCAGCGACCATTCGCGTCGAAGCGACCGGTAGCGCTGCCACGCCACGAACCGCGGATCTTCCGGCGGCTCGGCGACGACCGGTTCGGGAGCCTGCGCCGCGACCGGCAGCAGCAAGAGGGCCAGGACCATCGATCGCATCACTGCCTGCATGGGCATCCTCCGTCACGTGTTGCACAACTACTCTCCCATGCAAAGCTATCGGCATCACACAGTGTCCGCAACCACCCCGGCAAGCCCGACAACCTGCGGCCGTCGTGGCGGCGCATGGTCTCGCACGTGACCAGGCCGGCAGCCAATGGTGCGACGCGCTGCCGGCGCGCACCAACCCGCGCGGCTGGCCCGACGCCGAACCGCTGGCCGTCCGGCGACCTGGCTCGCGACGGATCCTCGCGCTCGGCGACTCGATGACGTTCGGTGCCAAAGTCGACTACGGCCAGCGCTTCACCGAGGATCTCGAGGACGAACGGACCGAGGTCCTCGACCCCGGCGTCTCTGCGTACGGCACCAACCAGCAACTACGTGCCGAACTGGCCCGCCGCGGTTGGTAGCGATTCCGCAACGCGGTCGTGCCGACCGGCCGGTGCCCTACCATGTCTCGATGCGTATCCGTGCCGCGCTGCTGACGTCCGCCCTCGCCACCGCCTCCGCGTTCGCCCAGCAGAGCGAGCTGCGCGAGCGCATCGAGACGTTCTCCGCGGACCTCGCCGACCTCAACCGCCGCTACGACACACCGATGTCGGACGAACGGCGCGACCGGCTGCGCCGCCGCTACAACGAGGAGCTGCGCGCGCTCGACGGCCTCGACTTCGAGGCGCTCGCTCGCGACGGGCGCATCGACTGGATCCTGTTCGAGAACCACCTGCGGCGCGAGCTGCACGAACTGCAGGAGCAGCAGCGGCGCGACGCCGAGCTGGGCACGCTGCTGCCGTTCGCCGACCAGATCACCGCGCTGTGCGACGCGCGCCGCAAGCTCGACGGCGTCGACGCGCGCAAGACGGCCGAGATCGTCGACGGCATCGCCAGGAGTGCCGCCGAGGTGCGCGCCCGCCTGCAGCGGGGCGAACTCGACGACACCCCGCCGCCGATCCGCGAGCGCGCCGCGCGCCGCCTGTCCGAACTGCGCCGCGCGCTGCGCGGCTGGTTCCGCTACCGCGACGGCTACGACCCGCAGTTCTCGTGGTGGGTGCGCGCGCCGCACGAGCAGGCCGACACCGGCATCGAGCGTCTCGGCGCTGCGCTGCGCTCGCTGCCGCGCGGCCAGCAGGGCGTCGACCGCACGCTGATCGGCGACCCGATCGGCGACCAGGCGCTGCAGCAGGCGCTGGCGTTCGAGTGGATCCCCTACACCCCCGCCGAACTGGTCGCGATCGCCGAACGCGAGTTCGCCTGGTGCGACGAGGAGATGGCCAAGGCCACCGAGGAGCTCGGCTGCAAGGACTGGCGCGAGGCGCTGGAGAAGACCAAGCAGAGCCACCGAGACCCCGGCGAGCAGCCGCAGCTGATCAAGGAACTGGCGCACGAGGCCATCGACTTCCTCGAGCAGCGCGAGCTGCTGACGATCCCCGAACTCGCCAAGGAGTGCTGGCGCATGTCGATGATGTCGCGCGAGGCGCAGCGGGTGAACCCGTTCTTCCTCGGCGGCAACACCATCCAGGTCAGCTTTCCGACCGACGCGATGGCGCACATCGAGAAGCTGCAGGCGCTGCGCAGCAACAACGAGCACTTCTGCCGCGCGACCGTGCACCACGAACTGATCCCCGGCCACTGGCTGCAGCAGTACTCGCAGGCCCGCCACCGCACCTGGCGCGCGCCGTTCCGGACGCCGTTCTGGATGGAGGGCTGGGCGCTCTACTGGGAGATGCGGCTCTACGACCTCGGCCTCGCCAAGAACGCGATGGACCGGGTCGGCATGCTCTACTGGCGCAAGCACCGCTGCGCGCGGATCGTGTTCTCGCTGAACTTCCACCTCGGCCGCTGGACCGGACCGCAGTGCGTCGAATACCTGATCGAGCGCGTCGGCCACGAGCGCGCCGCGGCCGAGGGGGAGGTGCGGCGCTCGGTCGGCGGCGCATATCCGCCGCTCTACCAGGCCGCCTACATGCTCGGCGGCCTGCAGATCCGGGCCCTGCACCAAGAGCTGGTGGTGTCCGGCGAGCGCACCGAGAAGCAGTTCCACGACGAGATCCTGCGCCACAACTCGATTCCGATCGCGGTGCTGCGGGCGGCAATGGCATCGCAGCCGCCGGCCCGCAGGCTGTCGCCCTGGCGATTCTGAGCGACCTCGGATGGAGCTGACCACCTGGTTGTTGGTGGCCGCGGCGACCGTGCACGGTCGGTCGGAACTCTGGTCCGCATTTCGTGAGGAACCGCCCGGCTTGGCCCTCCGGTGGCGCCCCAAGGCCAGCAGACGGCCTTGCCGACGGCTCTGGAGGCCGTGGCTGCCTCGTTGCGCGGCGGACCAACAGCCAAGTGATCCGTCGCCCTGGTGAGCGGACGCGGGCCGGCGAGAGGGTAAATCACAAGGCGAGGCCGGTCGGGGGTTTGCCTCCACCGGACAGATCGCCGATAACATCAGCCCGCGCACGGTCGTCCGTGCGCCAACACGCCCCACCAATGGAGCAAGACCCTATGCGATTGACTGCAAGTGCCCTGCTTGCGGTGTGCGCTCTTGCGGCTCCGACCCTCGCCCAGACCAAGGGCCAGGAGATCAAGCCGAAGGTCGACACCGAAAAGCACTGGCGTATCGAGTGCTCGGGAATCGGCGGCTGAAGCGCGGCCGGCACCGCCCAGAGGGTCAGTTCGATCCTCAAGAAGCACAAGAACATCAAGAACCTGATCTTCGACACCACCGGTGGCGGGTACTTCCAGCTGAAGGACCCCAAGAAGGTGGTGGAGCTCGCCGACCTCAACCTGCTGCTCGAGAAGAAGCGCGCAGGCAAGAAGGTCCGCGTGCGCAAGCTCGAAGAGGTCGACCTCGAGAAGGCGGACATCGTCTACGAATGTTCGATCTCCGGCCTTGGTTGAGGGGGCACCGCCATCGAGACGCGTGACGTCTTGAAGAAGCTGGACGGTGTCATCCGCGTTCACCCGAACGGGGTGAACGGCAAGGCGCTGGTCTTCGTCAAGGACAAGAAGTCGCTGACGGAGGAGAAGGTGGAGACGGCCCTCAAGGCCACCAAGAAGCTCCGCCTGCGCAAGTTCAAGAAAGCCACCGACGTCTAGTCGACGGCCGACTGACCGAACGCGAACGGGCCGCCACGTCCTCGAGACGTGGCGGCCCGTTCTGCGTCGTGGTCGCGGCTCGACGGCCTCTACCGCCGCCGCGACGGACGGCAGGCGCGGCCCCGCACATCACGCGGCAGCCGGCAGGCTGCCCAGACGCCGCACCGAGGCGGTCGTCGCGACGGCGGCGGCGACCACCGCGATGCCGAGCCCGATGTGCGGCCCGACCGGCCCGCCAAGCTGCGTGCAGGCGTAGAGCGAGAAGCAGGTCGCGAGCACCGAGCCCACCAGCGAGACCGTCACCATCGTTCGCGCCGATGCGTCGTCGGCCGACGACGCCACCAGCTGCAGCGTCGCCGAGACCGCGAGCAGGATCAGCACGGTGACGCCGACCCAGCTGTCGATGCCCGCGGCGGTGACCGTGCCCTGCACGCCGAGGGTGCCGAACACGCCGTTCATCGCCTCGCCGAAGCCCGCCATCGGCGCGCCTTCGATCTGCACGTTGCCGAGTCGGCCGAACGCGTCGTTCGCCGCGTGGTCGAGGGCGGCGCCGAGCTTGGACAGGTCGACGCGGAACCACGGCAACAAGCACGCGATCGCGCCGGCGGCGGCGGCGAGGGCCGGGGTCAGGGCACCGGCGGTGGCGGGACGGGACGGGTACGGACGGGTGGCGGCAACGGCTTCGGGCATGTGGCTCCTTTTGAACGTGAGGGGGGCGACCGATCTCCTTCCACGGCGGTCGCGGCGAATGCGGCGCCCCCTACGCGTTCGGCCGGGATGATTTGCGGATCGTCGCCGGGTCGCAGGCCGCCGTGAGGAACGGTGCCCGGGCATTGCTCCTCCTACATTTTGTAGTAGACCTCCGACAAGATGTAGGAGGTATCGGCGACGATGGGCCGCGATGGCATCCCGACGCAAGCAGGCCGACGACCGCACGCCGCAGATCACCGAAGCCGAACTGACCGTGCTCAAGTCGTTCTGGAACGACGGGCCGGCGACCGTGCGCGACCTGCTGACCCGGCTCGGCACCGAGTGGGCCTACACCACCGTGCAGACGCTGGTGTCGCGGCTCGTCGACAAGGGCCACGTGCGCGCCGACCGCCGCGGCGTCGCCCACGTGTTCGCGGCCGCGCGCGACCGCGAGGAATTCGCCCAGCTGCGCGTCGAGGAGGTCGCCAGCTCGCTGCTCGACGGCGCGGTCGCGCCGCTGGTGCTGCGGCTGGTCGAGAACGGCAGGTTCTCCACCGACGACATCAAGCACTTCCGCAAGCTGCTGCGCGACGCCGAGCAGCGCAACAAGGGAGGCGACGCGTGACGTTCCTGCTCGCCAACGCCGCGATCGCGACCCTGCTCGCGGCGATCGTCTACGCGGTCGGTCGGCTGGCCCGGCCGCAGCCGGCCGTCATGCACGGGCTGTGGCTGCTGGTCGTGCTCAAGCTGGTCACGCCGCCGCTGTTCGAAGTGCCGGTCGACGCCTCCTGGTGGCGCACGGCCGAGCCGGCCGCGCGCGAGGCGTCCGGAGCCAACGCGTCGCCCACCACCCTCGCCACGTCGCCGCCGCGGCTCGGCCCCGACGACGTCGTGACCGTGCACCCGCTGCCGCCGGCCGCAGCGGCCGCCGCCCCGCCGAGCGGGCTCGAAACGACGTTGCTGGTCGCGTGGACCTGCGCCAGCATGCTGGTGCTGCTGGTCACCGCCGCCGGTGCCCTGCGCGGAAGCCGGCGCCTGCGTGCGCTGGCGCCGGTGCCGCCTTGGTTGCGCCGCGAGGTCGAGCAGCTCGCCGCCCGCATGTCGCTGCGCGTTCCCGAGCTGTGCGACGACCCGAGCGCAGCGGGCCCCTACCTGTGGACGCTCGGCCGCACGCGGCTGGTGCTGCCGGCCAGGTTGCTGCAGCAGCAGCCAGAACGCGGCCGCGCCGCGGTGCTCGCCCACGAGCTGGCCCACCTGCAGCGACGCGACCACTGGGTCGCGCGCGCCGAGGTGTTGCTGACCGCGGCGTTGTTCTGGCACCCGCTGTACTGGTTCGCGCGGGCCCGCATGCGCCTGTGGGCCGAGCTCGCCAGCGACGCGGTCGCGGTGCGCACGGTGCCCGGCGCGAGCCTCGAATACGCGTCGATGCTCGTCGACGCCGCCGCGCGTCCGGCGTCCCCATCCACCGGTCCGGTGACCGCGGTGCTCGCAGCGAGACCGTCGGCACGGGCCGCATTCGAACGGAGGTTGAAGATGATCCTGAACGAGAACCTGCCCCGCCGCGCCTCGCGCGCCTGGCTCCTGCCCTTTGCCGGCCTGTTCGCCGGCCTGTTCGCCCTGCCGGTCACGGCACAGGACCCAAAGCCGCGCGAGACCGTCAAGGTCGAGATACGCGTCAACGGCAAGAAGGTCGAGGGACTGACCGGCGCGCAGCAGAAGGCCCTGCTCGAGCTGCTGCAGCAACGCGACGGCCAGAGCCGGGATCGCGCGGCCGGAAGGCGCCGCGCCAGCGAGCGCGCCGGGCGGATCGTCGACCGTTCGCGTCGGCCGGGCATCCGCGTCGACGGCAGCATCGGCGAAGAGATGCGCCGGGGTCTGGCCGAGGCGCGGCGTGAGATCCAGAAGGACCAGGACCTGGCCGAGCTCGGCATCACCGACGAGGTCGTCAAGATGATCGACGGCATCGCCAACGGCGACGGCATCGAGCAGCACCTCGACGGCGTCATCAAGGCCGCGATGGAAGGCGCCGGCGACCTGGTGCTCGACGAGCTCGAGAACGACCCCGACCTGCAGAAGCTCGGCCTCGACAAGGGCATCGCCAACCTGGTGAAGGGCTTCCTCGGCAACCAGCACAACCAGCGCATGATCGGCGACCTCGCCCGCACGGCGATCGACTCGGCGCTCTCCGAAGCACGCGCCGAGATCCGCAACGACCAGGACCTCGCCAGGCTCGGCATCGCCGGCGACGTCGAGAAGCTGATCGACTCGGTGATCTCGGGCGGCGGCGACTTCGAGGGCGACCTGGAGCGCGTCGTCGAGCGCGCGATGAAGGCCGCGATCGAGCCCGAAGGCCGTTCGCCGCGCACGCGCGGCAAGCTGCGCGTCGGCCGGAAGCCGCAGCAGCCGAAGGCCGAGCAACAGCCCGCCGACCGCGAACTGCGCGAACTCGAGCGCGCCCTCGAGCAGGCCAACGCCGAGCTCGAACGCGCCAAGGCCCGCCTCGACGAGCTGCGCCGCCAGCGCCGTCGCTAGGAGCGCGGCTACTGCCGGTAGCCGCGCACGCCGCGCTCGGACCGCACCAGCACGTCGAGCATCGCGGCCATCTCGGCGACCCGCTGCGGCTGTTCGGCCGCGAGGTCGCGCTGCTCGCCGACGTCGCTCGCGAGGTCGTAGAGCTCGGCCTTGCGGTTGCGGCTGCGCGGCCGGATCAGCTTCCAGTCGCCGATGCGCAGCGCCAGCCGCCGCGCCTCCTCGATCAAGAACGGCACCCCGTCCGGATCCTGGCCGAGGAACGCCGCCAGCGTGTCGCGCGAGTCGATCGCCTGGTCGTCCGGCAGTTGGTAGCCGAGCATGGCCGCGAACGACGCCAGCAGGTCGATCTGGTTGACGGTCGCGTCGCTGACGCCCGGCTGCACCCGGCCCGGCCAGCGCACCAGCAGCGGCACGCGCGTGCCGCCTTCGTAGACCTGGTACTTGCCGCCGCGGAACGGCCCCGAACCGTCGTGGCCGCGATCGCGTTCCTTCGTCGACGTCAACACCTCGGTGCCGTCGACGTAGCCGTCGTCGTAGACCGGGCCGTTGTCGGACGAGAAGATCACGATCGTGTGCTCCGCCAGTCCGCCGCGATCGAGCGCGCGCAGCAGCTGCCCGCAGGCCCAGTCGAGCTGCACCATCGCGTCGCCGCGATGCCCGAGTTCGCTCTTGCCGCGGAACCGGCGGTGCGGCGCGCGCGGCACGTGGATGTCCTGCGAGGAGAAATAGAGGAAGAACGGCTTGCCGGGCCGCTGCTGCTGCAGCCACGCGACCGCCTTGTCGACGAACACGTCGGCCATCGTCTCGTCGCTCCACACCGCGCTGCGGCCACCCCACATGTAGCCGATGCGACCGATGCCGCCGATCACCGACTGGTCGTGGCCGTGGCTCGACGGGTAGTAGGTCATCGCCGAGCGGTCCTTGCGGCCGTCGGGATAGACCGTGCCGGAGAAGCCCTGCGGCCGCTTGCCGACGAACAGCGGATCGGCCGGGTCGAGCCCGACGACGGCGTGGCCCTCGAGGTAGACGCACGGCACGCGGTCGTTGGTCGACGGCATCAAGAACGAGTAGTCGAAGCCGACCTCGAGCGGTCCGGGCCCGACCTTGCCGTTCCAGTCGACCGGTCGCTGGCCGTCGCCGATGCCGAGGTGCCACTTGCCGACGACCGCGGTGCGATAGCCGTTCGCGCGGAAGACCTCGGGCAACGTCAGCATGCCTGGGCGGATCGTCATCGGCGCATTCGGCGGCAGCACCCGGACGCCGTGGCGGAAGCCGTGCCGGCCGGTCAGCAGCGAGAACCGCGACGGCGTGCAGGTCGCCGCCGAGCAATGGCCGTCGGTGAAGCGCAGCCCCTGGCGGGCGAGCCGGTCGAGGTTCGGGGTCGGGATCTTCTCGGCGCCGTAGCAGCCGAGGTCGCCGTAGCCGACGTCGTCGCCGTAGATCACGACCACGTTCGGGCGGGCGTCCTGGCTCGGCAGCGACGGGCCGAGCAGCAGCGACGAGAGCAGCAGGAACAGGCGCAGGCGCATCGCCGCAGCCTACGGCGCGGCCCCGCGCGCCCGCCGTCGCAGCCGTCACTTTTTCGCGGCGGCACCACCGCCCTTGCCCGGCACCCGCACGACGCGGCTATCCTGCGGCGATGAACGGGTCGACGTGCGCGTTCCTGCTTCTGGCGACGGCGATGGCGACGGCCGCGGTCGCGCAGCAGGACCTCCCCCGACGGATCGTGCGCGGCCACGTGGTCGACGAGACCGGCGCCGCGATCGCCGGCTGCGCGGTCGCGCTGCTCGACCGCGCCGAGGCGGTCGACGTGCGCGCGATGCTGCGCAAGCCGACGCACACCACCGACGACGACGGTCGCTTCGAACTGATCGTGCCGGCCGGGCGCTACCGCGCCAACGTGCTGCTGCTGGCCGGGCGCGGCCGGCAGGCAGCGGCGCGCACGCTGCCCTATTCGCAAGAGGCGCGCGTCGACCTCGGCCAGTTCGTGCTGCCGCCGGCCGCGACGCTGGTCGGACGCGTGCGCGACGCGGCCGGCGAACCGCTTTGCGGGGTGCAGGTCTCGGTGACCGACGCCGTGCAGACGACCTGGAACGACCAGCACCATCCGCGCTCGGGTGGGGTCAGCAACCAACAGGGCATCTTCCAGGTCCCGTGTGTGCCGCGCACCGGACTGCTGCTGACGGTCATGAAGGACGGCTACGCGACCCGCGAACTGCTGGCGTCGCACGACTCGCCGCTGACGCTGACGATGCAGCCGGCGTCGCTCGCGCGCGGCCGCCTGCTGACGGCCGACGGCGAGCCGCTCGCTGACGCCAACCTGACGATCCAGCACGAGGGCCCGCGGACCCGCAACCTGCCGATCCGGCGCACCGACCGCGACGGGTCGTTCGCGGTCACCGTGCCGGCCGCACCAGAGCGCTACCGGATCACCGCTACCGAGGCGCAGAAGCCCCACCGCCGCTTCGAGTCCGACCTGCTGCGCGGCGGCCGAGACGACGTGACGTTCACCGAGATCGTCGATGCCCAGGAGACGGGCCAGGAACTGATCGTGCGCGTCGTCGACAAGGCCACCGGCGAGCCGCTCGACCGCCTGTCGGTCGCCACCACCGGCATCGACAACGCCAGCCTGCAGGTGGCGATGTTCCACGCCGACCACTCGTGGCGGGACTACCGGCAGGAGGCGCGCATCCCACTGCGCACCCACGGCATCAAGACGCTGCTGATCCGCGCGCCCGGCCACGCGTTCGAACGCGTGACGATGCCCGAGAAGATCGACGAACCGCTGGTCGTCGAGCTGGGCCCGGAGGCCGTGCTGCAGGGACGCGTCGTCGACGAGGCCGGCGCGCCGGTCGTCGGCGTCGCGGTGCGCGCGCTGCCCGACGGCAACAGCACCGGCAGCAGCGGTTCGATCGGCGAGCACTGGCCGCGCACCGACGCGCAGGGCCGCTACCGCATCGGCAGCCTGCAGCCCGGCAAGTACGGCGTGCAGGTCTATCCCGAGCAATGGCCGGCCAGCGACGTGTTCGCCGCCGAGGTGCGCGTCGAGCAACCCACGACGCTCGACCTGACGATCCCGGTGCAACGACGACTGACCGTCGAGATCGTCGGCGACCTGCCCGACGGCCCGCTGCCGACGCTGCGTGCGTCGCGGTTCCAGCAGCGCGGCGGCCGCAACGCGGGCTTCCGCCACTCGGTGACGCCGCCGCAGCCGCGCCCGCTGCGCGCCGACGAGCGCACGTTCGCGTTCGGTCCCGCGGTCGACGACCGCGCCTCGTTCGAGCTGTTCGTGCCGTCCCGTACGCGGGTCGGTGCTGGCACGACGCTGCATCTCGAAGGCATCGAGGTCGACGACGGCAAGGCGCGGCTCGAACTGCCGGACCTGCAGCGACACCTGGTGCGCGGCCGCATCCGCGTCGACGGCGCGCTGCCGACCGCGCGCTTGGCGGTGCTGGCCGTGCGCGACGAGGAGAGCGGCCCGTTCCGCGTGTTCCGCAACGACAAGAGCACCGTCGGCGTGTTCGGGGACGGCACCTTCCAGATCGACCTGCCGCCGGGCACCTACTGCATCCAGCTCGTCGACGTGACCACCGGCATCGTGTTCCACACCGAAGCCACCGACCTCGAGGTCGGCGGGGAGACCGGCGAGCTGACGCTGAAGCCGGAGCTGCACTGGCTCGAGGTCGTGCTGCAGGACGAGGACGGTGCCGCCGCGCGCACGCACAGCTTCGTGGTGACGCTCGACCGGCCGCGCGGCGGCGAGCAGGGCGCGTTCCTGCGCAGCCATCGACGGCGCAACCAACGCGACACGCAGACCGTGCACGTCTACGGCGAGGCAACGCGGCATCGCTGGCTGGTGCCCGCGGGCCAGCTCGACCTCGACGTCAACCTGATGCGCAGCGCGCTGCAGCGCGGCCAGCGCTACTACAGCACGACCAAGGTCACCGGCGAGGTGCTCGACATCCAAAGGCCCGAGCACCGCATCGTCGTCGAGGTGCCGCGCGCGCCGACGGACGCGCAGCTCGAGAAGCCCGCTGACGGCACGCCGTGGGAGGACTTCGGCAAGTAGCAGCGCTCAGCGGCGCACGGCCTCGGCCAGCAGCTGGCCGAGCCACACCACCGCGGCGGTGTCGAACACCAGTTGCCGATCCTGCGGCGGCGGCTCGAACGCCTCGACGTGCTGCATGTGCGGATCCGCCGCGCACAGCTCGCGCACCATCGCCACCGGGTCGACGCCGTTGACGTCGCGATGGTCGGTCGGCCGCTGCTGGCTGACGACCCAGCGCAGCTCGGGCATGCCGAGGTCGCGGCGCAGCTGCGCTGCGAGCTCGCCGAGCCACTTCGCCGCCTGCCGGCGGTGCGGGGTCCACGACATGTCGTTCTCGCCGAGGTGGTAGACGATCGCGCGCAGCCGGACCTCGTGGCCGCGCCGTTCGAGGTCCTGCACCGACTCCTTCACGAACGCGAGGAACCGCGGGTAGAGGTTGCGCGCCTTCGCGACGCTGCCGTCCGGGGCCCAGTCGACGATCTGGGAGCCGCTGTGGGTGAACTTGGCGATCGCGAACGGACCTGCGCGCTGCTCGTGCAGCGCGTGTGCGAACGACACCTCGGGACCGAACGTGTCGAACGGACCGGCGACGCCGAGCGGCTCCCAGCCGTTCGAGATCGCGGCGCCGCCGCCGACGTCGTAGCGGAACGCGACCTGGCCGAGGTCCCGGCGCAGGGCCTTGCCGCCCTTCACGTCGCCGAGCTGCTGCACGAACGCGCGTTCGCCCTCCATGTTGCGGTGGCCGGCGAGCACGTAGAGGTCGACCGGCTTGCCGCTTGCATACGGCCACCGCGTCAGCTTGCGCTCCCGCCCCGGCAGCGCGTCGACGTTGCGCAGGTAGGCGTCGGCGTAGCACTCGCCGTGCTCGAGCTGGCCGAGCGTGCCGTAGTGGTAGTGCAGGCCGACCCCGCCACCGATCTCGACGCCGATGTGCGCGTTGCGCACGTACTGGGCGAGCGGGTCCGCATCGGTGGCCGCCCGCTGGCCGATGGCGATGTCGTTCATGCGCGGCCGCAGGTCCATGCCCCAGATCGTCTTGGTGCACAGCTCGCCGACGTAGAAGCGCAGCGCCGGCGCATCGAGGTCGCGACGCCAGCGCGCCATGAAGGCCTTCAGGTTGTCGCCGTAGGCAGCCCGGAAGCCCTCGTCGAACATGTCGTTCTCGCCCTGGTGCCAGACGAAGCCCTCGAGCCGCCATCGCACGCGCTGCCGGTCGAGCGCCCGCAGCGCCCGCTGCACGTGGTCGAGCGCCAGCGGGTAGAGCTCGAAGCCCTGCGGTTCCTCGGGGTTCCAGTCCGCGCCGAGCGTCGTGCCGCCCGCGGCCACCTTGATGATCGCGATCGGTGCGCGGATGTTGGCGGTCACCTTGCGGGCGAAGCTCAGCTCCGGCCCCACCATCCCGCGCGCCGGTCGCAGCGCGGTCCAGCCGTCGGATGCCTGCTTGTTCTCGCGGCCCAGGCAGTACCAGAACCGCACCTTCGGCTGCGGCTCGCCCAGGCCGGAGAACGGCGGGAAGCGCTCGATGTCGGCGACCTTGGAGTCGGCGCCCTCCATGTTGGACTGGCCGGCGAACACGAACACGCGCAGCGTGCGGTCGTCGCGCTGCGCCAGCGCGCACGTCGCACCGAGCAGCAGCACCAGCAGGATCGTCGCCAGCCGACTCGTCGCCAGCCGACTCGTCGGCATGGTCATCAGCGTGGTCATCACTTCGCCTCCGGCATGCGGTGGATGGTGCCGTGTATGGTCGCGCGCAGCGGTGCGCCCTCGGCCGTGTCGAGGTCGACCTTGACCTCCAGGCACATGGTCGCTTCGAGGTCGGGGATCTTCAGCAGCACGGTGCGACCGTCGGCCGACCGCGTCGCCGCGGCGACCGCCAGCGCCCGTTCGTCGACGTGCTTGCTGCCGTAGCTCTTGCTGCGCCGCAGCTGCCACGTGCGCACCCCGAAGCTCTGCGGATCGGCCGCCAGCTCCTCGTCGACCGCACAGCCGAAGGTCAGCTCGAGGCCGCCGGGCACGGCGTGCATCGCGACCGGCACCGCCACCGGCGCACCGGTGTAGCGCACCCGGTAGAAGCCTCCCGGTCGCGTGCGCGCACCCGACCAGCCGTAGAGGCCGCAGCAATAGAGCTGGCCGTTGCCCGGGTGGAACCGGCCGCGCATCACGCCGGTCGCAAACGGGCCGAACGGCAGCGCGACCATCGCGCCCTGGTGGCGGCCGTCGACCTCGTCCTCCAGCACCAAGAACACCCGCCCCATGCCGTACGACACCTCGAGCAGCGCGTTGTCGGGCAGCCCCCACCGATCCCCGCGCACCCGCACCAACTCGGCCGGCGAGCGGTCGAACGCGTTGGTGATCCAGCACAGCGGCTGCTGCATGTCCTCGTCGGCGGTCGAGGTGCGGTCGTGGTAGCCCATCATGTTGCCGTAGAAGCCACCCTCGACGACCCGGTTGATGCGGTTCTTCGGCGTCCAGTGGCCCTCCTGGTCGGTCACGTAGAACGAGCCGTCGCCGTTGATGCAGACGCCGTTGGCGGCGCGGAAGCCGTTGGCGACGATCGTCGTCCTGCTGCCGTCCTTCGACACCCTTAGCAACGTGCCGTGGTGCGGCACCAGCGCGGTCTTGGCGTGGCGCGCCGACTTGGCGTAGTAGAAGTTGCCGTCCGCGTCGGTCTGCAGGCCCATCGCGAACTCGTGGAAGTGTTCGGTGACCTGATGGTCGTTGTTGAAGCAGCGGTAGTGGTCCGCCTCGCCGTCGCCGTTGGTGTCCTCGAGCACGCAGATCTGGTCGCGGCACGCGACGTAGATGGTCTCGTCAACGATGCGCACGCCGAGCGGCTGGAACAGCCCCGCCGCGAACCGACGCCAGGTCAGCGGTCCCTGCTTGCGGTCGATGCCGGAGACGATCCAGACGTCGCCGTTCCAGGTCGAGACCGCCGCCCGACGGCCATCGGCGAAGAAGTCGAACGCACCGAGCCGCATCCAGCTGCGATACGGATTGCGGTCGGTGTCGGGCAGCGCGAACTCGTCGACGACCCAGATGCCGTCGTCGCCGCCGGCGCGAACCTGCGAACGGGCGGTCTGCTGCCACCTGGACGTGGGCGGCGCCGACATGCGTGCGAGTTCGTCCTCGAGGGACCTGGCGATGCCCGACGTCACGCTACCGACGCCGTGCAGGCTGCCGAGGAACACCTGCAGGCCGACCTCTTCGTCCCCGGGGCCCAGGATCAGCACGTGGTGGCCGTCGACCACGTCGACCTCGGCACGACGCGTGCCGGTCCTGCTGCGCAGCAGCACGTGCTCGACGGCGCCGGGCTTCGCCGCCGGCCCCGACACCGCGTGCGGGCTGCCCTTGGGACCGATGCGCATGCGCAGTTCGTGCCGGCTCGGCGCGACCGACAGCGTGCGCACGAACACGAACCTGCCGTTGTGCTCCAGCGCGCTGGGCAACTCCCGCACCCGCGCACCGCCGACCTCGTACTCGAGCATGGTGCGCCCGCCGACCTTGCGGCTGCCGAGGAACCGCCCCCATTCGCGCGCGATCGGCCCGAACCGACGACCGTCGCGGCCGACCAACCGTTGGTCCGAGAAGTCGCCGGTGCCCGGCCGCGCCCAGCCGGGACCGAGTTCGTTGCGCACCTCGATGTCGCCGACGATGCTGGCGTGCGAGTTGTGCGAGCCGTCGAAGGCGACGCCCTTCCAGTCGATGAAGCCCGTGCCGCTCCACGCCGCCGCCATCGCCAGCGTGTCGAGGTCGTAGACCATGAACGCGTAGCCTCGCGACACGCCGCCCTCGCCGCCGTCGAGGCGCACCGCCAGCCCCTTCTGCACGATGTTGCGGTCGTCGCCGACCTGGTAGGTCCAGTGCAGCGCGTCGCCGTAGTCCATCTTGCGGTAGTCGGGCCAGCGCGAGTCGTCGAGCGCCGAGCGCGGCGCATCGATGCCGACGACGTCGTCGAGCGGCTCGACCCAGACGTTGGCGAAGCGCACCGCGGCGCAGTCGGCCTGCAGCCGGATCGGCGCCTCGACGACCTTGGCCGCGACCTCGGGCCGTTCGTCGACCGGCTGCTTCGGCGGCTCCCACCGCAGCGACGGCGCCCCCATGTCGATGACCTCGCCGCGCGTCCACTGCGCGGCCTTGTCCTGCGGCACGTTGTGTTCGAACACCGTGACGTCGGAGATCTCGCCGCGGAAGGGCATGCCGAAGTCCGGCGACGCCGCGCCGACCTTGAACACGTGGCCCTCGTCGTCCTCCTTGACGAAGTCCTCCTTGCGGGCGACCCGTTCGCCGTCGACGAACAGCAGCGCGGTGCCCTCGTCGTCGTGCGTCAGCAGCACGCGGTGCCACTTGCCGTCGTCGTAGCGCTCGCGGGTCTGCATCTGCCCGACCCAGCCGATGTCGTAGACCAGCCGGCCGCCGCGCAGGAACAGCGCCTTGGCGTCCGGCTGCCACGGCCCGGTCGCGGGCGACTTGGACGCGATCGTGCCGTTGGCCGTGGACTTGAAGCGCGCCGCGATCGTGAACACGCCGTCGCCGAACCGGAACGAGTTGTCGGGCTTGCGCGCGTAGCGCACGCCGCCACCGGCGACCGCCGAGCGCGCGCCGGCGGCAGCCGCGCGGAAGCCGTAGGTCGTGCGCTCGCGGACGGTGACCCGGTCGTGGATCCGTTCGCCGTTCCACGACGCACGGATCACCGGGTCGCGGTCCTGCACCTGGCTGAAGTGCACGTCGAGCGCATGCCAGTGCCCCGCTGCCGCCGGCGCCGCCGCCGCGAGCTGGCCGTAGATCGCGCCGTTGCCGAAGCGGTCGCCGGTCGCACCGGCGATCTCGATCTCGTAACGACCCGCCAGGAACACGCCGCTGCGACCACCGAACGTGGCCGGCGTCCCCTGCGGGGCGGCCGGCACGTAGACGTCGGCGTGCAGGTGGTAGTTGCCGAACGACGCACGCGTCACGAGGTCGCCGAAGCCCGGTCGCGCGACCAGGGCGCGGCCGTCGACCTGCCAGCGGGCGCCTTCGTAGGTGGGCCCGCCGGCGGACGTGTCGGCGCGGCGGTCGATGCCGATCGCCTGCGGCTCGACGCTCGGATCCCAGTGGCGCCACGCCGAGGTGTCGCCGTCGCCGAACAGCACCGTCGCGCGCTCGGGTGCGGCCAGTTCGGGCGGAGCCGGCGGCGCGGCCGGCACGAACGGCTCGCGCGCGCGTCCGCCCGCGAACGCGCCCGAAGCCGGCACCTCCCTGCCGAGTGCCCACAGCACCGCGTTGCCGAGCAGGCGCTGGAAGTCGTCGCGCTCGAAGTTCTCGCGGCTGCCGAGCGACGTGTAGAAGATGCGCGACTCGGGCCGGTAGCGGTGGATCCACGCGACCGGCTCGCACGGCAGTGCGCCGGTGCGGCCGAACAGGATCGGCGTGGCGGCGTCGGCCAGCGGCTGCGCGTTGTAGGTGCCGCCGTGGCCCATCTCGAAGCTGCGCGCGATGCCCCGCACCAGCGGGTGCAGATCCTGGCGCGGGTCGACCCAGGCGACCGTGCCCTGGCCGTTCGGCGCGTGCGCCTTGTAGTGGCCGCCGAACAGCGGCGGGAACCAGCCCTTGTCGTTGCGGAACGCGTGGCTGGTCGTGCGCAGCGCGACGCACGGACGGCCGTCGTCGAACCACCGCCGCAACCGCGCGAACTGCGCGTCGGTCGCCTCGCGGAAGCGCAGGAACAGCACCAGCAGGTCGGCGTCGCCGAGCGCTGCGAGGTCGGGCAGTTCGTTGCGGCGGCTCTGCAGCACGGTCGTGCGCAGCGACAGTTCGTCCTCGAGGCGGCTGGCGAACGCGGGCATCGTGCGCTCGGAGCCGTATTCGCGTTCGCCGACCAGGAACACGACGTGCGGCTTCCGCTGCTGCGGCTGCTGCGCCGGCAGCAGACCGGCGACGGCGAGGACGACCAGGGCGATCCAGCTTCGCATGTCGAAGAGCGTAGCCGCACGGCGATCCACCACCTACCATGCCGCCGCCCTCTGCCCTCGTCCCGATGCCCTCCCCCGCACCAGCGCAACCGCTCGGCGTCGCCTTCCTCGGCGCCGGCGACGTCTCCGAACTGCACGCAGCCGCGGTCGCGTCGTGCGACCGCGCCGTGCTGCGTGGGCTCTGGCACCTCGACCCGGAGTCGGGCCGCCGGCAGGCCGAGCGCTACGGCTGCCGCAGCTACCCGTCCGCCGAGGCCGCGGTCGGCGATCCGGACGTGCAGTGCGTGTCGGTGCTGACCAACCTGGAGACGCACCGGCGGTACGCCGAGCTGGCGATGCGCGCCGGCAAGCACGTGCTGGTCGAGAAGCCGGCCGGCGCGTCGCTCGAGGAGGTCGCGTCGATGCAGCGCTGCGCCGCCGAGCACGGCGTGCAGTGCGTGCCGGTGCACAACTACGTCTACGAGCCGGCGCTCGAACGCACCCGCACGCTGCTCGACCGCGGCGACCTCGGGCGGCTGGTCTCGGTGCACGTGCTCTACAACATCCACCACCCCGAGGCGGTCGCGCGGCGCTATCCGGGGGTGATCCGACAGATCATGACCCACCACGCCTACGTGCTGCTCTACCTCGCCGGCATGCCGGTGTCGGTGGCGGCGATGCGGGCGACCATCAACGACGACTCGGTCGAGCAGGAGAACCTCGCCGTCGCGACGCTGCAGCTGCCCGACGGCGCGATCGCGACCCTGCAGGCGAGCTTCGCCGCCGACGACCACTCCGGCGACCCGTGGACGTTTCTGGTCAAGGTCCTCGGCACCAACGGCGCCACCCGGTTCAGCTACCGCGACTGGGTGCAGAACGAGCAGGCGCAGGTGCACTCGCACACGTTCAGCGCCTATCCATTCCATCTCGAACGCACCGTGCACCACTTCCTCGACCGCTGCGTGCGCCGCGGCGAGGCGCCGCTGTCCGGCATGCAGCAGGCCTACGACGCGCAGCGCATCGTCGAGGCCGTCGAGACCTCGGCCGACGAACGACGATTCCTCCAACTGACATGAGCAAGCACTTCGACCTGTCCGGCCGCGTGGCCGTGATCACCGGCGGCGCCCGCGGCATCGGGCTCGCTGCCGCCCAGCGCATGGCCGACGCCGGCGCCGACATCGCGATCGTCGACCGCGACGCCGAAGCGGCGGCCGCGGCCGTCGCCGACATCGAGGCGCGTGGCCGCAAGGCGATCGCGTGCCCGATCGAGCTGACCGACGAACAGGCCGTGGTCGCGATGACCGACGAGGTCGTCGCCAAGCTCGGCGGCTACCACATCCTGGTCTGCGCCGCGGCGATCGTCGGCCGCAACGCGTTTGCGTGGGAGACCACCGCCGAAGAATGGCGCAACGTGATGGAGATCAACACGACCGCGCTGTGGCTGTGCAACCGTGAGGCGCTGCGACCGATGCGCGCGCAGAACTACGGCCGGATCGTCAACATCGCGTCGATCGCCGGCAAGGAGGGCAACCCCAAGCTCGGTCCCTACTCGGCGTCCAAGGCCGCGGTGATCGGCATGACCAAGTCGCTCGGCAAGGAGGTCGCCAACACCGGCATCCGCGTCAACTCGGTCGCGCCTGCCGTGATCCAGACGCCGATGCTCGACCAGGTCAGCCAGGAGACGATCGACTACATGGTCAGCAAGATCCCGGTCGGCCGCACCGGCAAGACCGAGGAGGTCGCCGCGCTGGTGCACTACCTGGCCAGCGAGGAGTGCGGCTTCTCGACCGGCGCGTGCTTCGACATCTCCGGCGGTCGCGCGACCTACTGAGCGGCGACGGCGCCGACATGCCCATGCCGCGGGCGTCTCGGCGCGGCAGAACGCCCCCTCGTTCTGTCGCGGGTGTGGCTTAGAATCCCGGCGTGAACGAGTACGGCTACAACCCGACGCTGTTCAAGCTGTGGCGCCTGCTGACCAGCAACTTCTCGCTGGGCACGTGGTTCGGCGTGCACGTCCGGATGTACTGGGCGGCGCTGATCCTGATGCCGCTGATCTTCTTCAGCCGGCTGGCGATGCTCGGCGCCGGCTTCGCGCTGCTGCTGGGCCTGACCTACTTCGCCCTGCTGTTCCTGATCATCTGGACGCACGAGATGGGCCACATCGCGTGCGGCTGGCTGTACCGCATCCGCACCGACAAGATCACGCTGGGCCCGCTCGGCGGACTCGCGCACATGAACTCCGGCGCCGGTGGGCCGCGCGAGGAGCTGTGGATCGCGCTGGCCGGTCCCGCCGTGCACCTGGTCTGGCTGGTCGTGTTCCTGCCGATCGAGTGGTGGGTCCCGGGCGCGACCGGCGACACCTGGTTCGGCTGGACGATCTGGTATCTCAACGCCACCAACATCGGGTTGCTGCTGTTCAACCTGCTGCCGATCTACCCGCTGGACGGCGGTCGCGTGCTACGCGCTCTACTGGCGATGCGCGTGCATCCCAACCTCGCGACGCTGTGGGCCACCAACGTCGGCATGGTCGGCGGCGGCCTGCTGATCGCGGCAGCCCTGTTCCAGGTCGGCCCCTACGGCACCATCGCCCTGTTGATCGGCCTGACCTGCATCCTGCGTTCGCTCGACGAGAAGCGGCGCGCGCGCCACGTGCTCGTCTACCAGCACGTGATGCGTCAGGATCCGTGGGAGCAGGATCCGGACGCGTGGAAGCGCGGGGCCGCCACCAGCGGGGCCGAGCCGCGACAGCCCGGTTGGTTCGCGCGTCGCCGCGAGGCGCGCGCCAAGCAGCAGGCCCGGGCCCGAGCCGAGCACGACCGCGCACTCGACGCGCAGGTCGACGCCGTGCTCGAGCGCGTCAGCGAGGTCGGCATGAGCGGCCTGAGCGACAAGGAGAAGGCCATCCTCAAGAAGGCCAGCGACCGCCGGCGCGGCGCCGGGTAGGCGGACGACGGGACGGGCCGACGCGGCACGGGGCTGGGGCCTGGGAGCTGGCGCCGCGACCTTCGACGGCCGTCACGTTCGGCGAAAGTTGGAGGATGAACCGTGTACCGTACGGCAACTCAGAGGGAGATGCCGAGGGGGCCTCGGGTGAGTTGGAAGCGGACGTTGCCGGTGGCGGTGGCGTTGGGGCGGTAACGGCGGGAGAGGGTGTCGGCGATGCGGGTGGCGAGGTCGTCGTCCGGGCCGACGTCGGCGTCGATGGCGGCGCCGATCTGCAGCAGGGGCACCATCGGGTGGGCCTGGACCGGTGCACCGTCGACGAGCGCCAGCATCGCCTCGGCGCCGGTGCCGCCGAGGCCGGTCACGGTCTCGCTGCGATCGGCGGTCGGCGCGCGCATGACGTGCAGGCCGCGGCGCTCGACCCGCTGGCCGTAGGCGAGGCTCGGGACCGGCGTCGCGGCGAACAGCGCCGTGACGAATCCGGGTTCGCGCAGCAGCGCGTCGTTGTCGGGCACCACCACCGTGCCGCCGGCGGCGACCGCCTGCGCACAGAACGCCGCGACCATCCGGGCGCGCGCCGCGTCGACGGCGCCGGACGAGAACACCGCGAGGCGCAGGTCGGCCGCGCTCGCCTGCACTGCCTCGGGCACTGGCACGCCGTCCAGCTGGGCCGAGAACCAGGCGACGATGCGCGCCCGCACCTTCTCGATGCCGCCGTCCAGCTGCACGCTGGCATAGCCGAAGCCGTCGGTCGCCTCGCCGCGCTCGCGCAGCCAGTGCTGCACGGCGTCGTTGTGGGTCTTCTCGCAGCCGTGCTCGAGCAGCACCGCGCGCTGCGTGAACGGATGGCGCAGGTGGCCCAGCAGCGTCTCGAGGTAGAGGTCGTCGGCGTTGGCCGCACCGCAGCCCTCGGTGTGCGCCAGCGCCACGAACCGCGACAGCCCGGCCCCGAGCTCGCCGCGGGCGTTGAGGTCCTGCACGACCAGTTCGGCGACCTGGCCGGAGCAGATGCTGGTCGGCATCACCAGACCGACGCGGTCGGCGACCGGCCCGTCGGCGCCGGCGAACGCGTGGTAGCGCAGCTGCAGCGGCGCGGCCGCCACGGCCGGCAGCGGCGCGCCGTCGGGCCGCGGCTCGGCGCGCAGGCCGGCGAGCCGGGAGCCGTCGTCCTGCTGCCACTCGCGCCAGATCGAGACCTGCGCGTGCCCGGCAGCCTCGCCCTTGCTGCGCTCGCCGGACGCCACCCGCCGCACCAGCTCGAAGGTCTCGGCCCCGAGTTCGTGCATCGGCATGCCGTCGTTGTAGCGGCCGGCGTTGACGTCCATCTCGTTGGCCAGCATCTCGAAGCGACCGGTGGTCGTGACGAACTTGAGCGTCGGCACGAACGGGAAGTTGGTGATCGAACCGTTGCCGGTGATGAACAGGATCAGGTTGCAGCCCGACGCGACCTGGCCGGCGATCGACTCGAGGTCGTTGCCCGGGCTGTCCATGAAGTAGTAGCCGCCCTCGTGCATCGGCTGGCCGTAGTCGAGCACGTGGTCGAGCCGCACGTCGGGGTCCTTCTTGCGAGCCGCGCCGAGCGACTTCAGCGCGATGTTGTAGAGGCCGCGATAGTTGTTGCCGCCCGACGGGTTGCCCTGCGCGCTCGCGCCGTGGCGCTCGGTGCGCTCCTTGAACACGTCGATCTTGTCGAGGAAGCGCTCGGCGACCTCGCGGCTGCGCACGTTCTGCAGCACGTACGGCTCGGCCCCGATCAACTCGTCGGTCTCGGCGAGGTTGGCGGCACCGCCGTGGCGGATCAGCTCCTTGGCGACCCAGCCGGCGAGCGCGTTGCCCGACACGCCCGAGAACGCGTCGGAGCCGCCGCACTGCAGCGCCAGCCGCAGGCCCGACAGCGGCTGCTCGCTGCGCTCGCTGCTGGCGGCCTGCTGCAGCAGTTCGAAGGCTTGCGCCGCGGCCTGCGACACGGCGCGTTCGAACGAGCCGTCGACGGTCACGAACGCGTGCGGCACCGCGTCGATCGGGTAGCCGTGTTCGCGCGCGAAGCGCTCGAGATCGCGGTTGCGGTAGCTGCCGACGCCGTGGTCGACCACCAGCACCGCGCCGGTGTTGCCGTGCACGCACCAGCCGGCCAGCGCGCGCAGCACGAACGCGAGGTTGTGCGGCGTGCGCTCGCCGCCGCCCTCGGTGTGGGTCACCGCGGCGACCTCACAGCGCTCCGGGCCGACGCCGCCGTCGCGCCGCACCCGCTCGGCGACCGCGGTCGCCACCGCCGCGTCGTTCGAGGTCAGCCCGATCACCACCAGGAAGTTGCGCGTGCCGATGCCGCGACCACCGGGGCGTCCGTAGCCGGCGAAGGTGCCCGGGACCGCGACCGGCGCGACCTGCACCCCCGGCTCGATGCGCGCCGTCGCCAGGTCGAAGCGGTCGAACCGGTCGGTGAAGTTGGCCTCGGCCGGCAGCGCGAAGTCGAGGTCCCGCTCGCCGAGGGCCCGCAGGATGCGCTCGTTGCACAGGTAGTCGCCCGGGGAGAGGTCGCGCGTCGCGTCGCCGAACGGCAGCCCCCACGACAGCAGCGGCTCGCCGGCTGCGATCGGCGCGAACGCGAACCGGTGGCCCTCGAGCACCGTGTGGCCGACCGCGAACGTCGCTCCGTCCCGCTCCAGCACCGTGCCCTGCTCGAGCCGACGCACGGCGATCGCGACGTTGTCTCCCGGCGCCGGCAGGCGGCTGCAATCCTCGAAACGCATCATCGGCGGAGAGCTTACCGCGGCCCGGCCCGCCAGACCGCACCCGCCCCGACGGCACGTGGGACACCTCTGGTGCACGGATCGAGCCCGACCGGTTGACGGCCGGACGCGTTCGCAAGAACATGCTGCGGCCCCCTCCCCGAGTGATCTCGTGCCCAGCCACTCGCCCCTCCCCCGTCTGCCACTCCCCCGTCTGCCACTCCCCCTTCTGGCACTCCCCCTTCTGGCACTGCGCCAGCTGGCGGTCGCCGCCCTGTCGGCGTTCGCCCTGACCGCGCAGGCCAAGGTCCACCCCGACGAACTCAAGCTCAAGCCGCAGATCGACAAGGCGATCGAACGCGGCGTGGAGTACCTCTGCAACGAGCAGCTGCGTGACGGCTCGTGGGGTCTGCACGGCGACTACATCGGCGGCCGCGGCGGCCTGGTGCTCTACACCTTGCTGCAGTGCGGCGTCAGCCGCGACCACCCGGCCGTGCAGCGCGCGGTGGCCTACCTCGAGGGCTGCGATCCCGATCGCACCTACGCCACCACCACCATGCTGCTCGCCTACGACGCGCTGCGCGACGGCAAGCGCAAGCGCCGCATCGAGCAGCTGGTCGAGAAGCTGCTGCTGTGGCAGAAGCCCGGCGGCGACTGGGGCTACCCGCACGCCGGCCCCGACCTGTCGTGCACGCAGTACGCGGCGCTCGGCCTCTACATCGGCCAGAAGCACGGCATCAAGATCGATCCGTCGCACTTCCTCGATCTGCTCGACTCGCTCGAGGACTACCGCGGCGACGTCGACAAGATCACCAACCCCAACGTCGGCGAGGGCCGCACCGGCGCCGCCAAGGTCGAGATCGCCGGCTATCGCTATCGTCGCCACGCCGAGGGCGAGCCGTGCACCGGCTCGATGACGACCGCGGCGCTGGCGGTCATGCAGATCTGCAAGGCCGGCCTCGGCAAGAAGCTGCGCCGCACCACCCGCAACCAGATCGAGCGCGCCAGCGACGCGGCGATGATCTGGATGGGCAAGCACTTCACGCCCGACAAGAACCCGTTCGGCGGCCACCACTACTACTACCTCTACGGCTGCGAACGCGCCGGCGCGCTGCTGCGCACCGAGCAGTTCGGCCAGCACTGGTGGTACCTCGACGGCGCGAAGTTCCTGGTCGGCAGGCAGGACAAGAAGGACGGCAAGTGGAGCAACGTGACCGACACGTGCTTCGCGCTGCTGTTCCTGCGCCGCGCGACCAGCGGCCACGCGCCGACCACCGGCCTCGGCGGCGCCAACACCCACAGCTTTGCGGTCGGTGACGAGAACAGCGACGTGCGCCTGCGCGGCGCCGGCCAGCAGCCGCTGTCGATGTGGATCGACGGATTCGGCAAGGACCTGCTCGACCTGCACAGCGAGTACGGCCTGCGCGTCGTCTCGGTCACCTACGAGGACGACCAGGGCAACGTGCTCGGCAAGGTCGCCAGCGATCCGAGCAAGACCTGGAACACCGAGACGTATCTCTACCGCGACAAGGCGATCGCCCGCGGCGCGCACAAGATCCGCGCCAGGCTCGAGGTGCTGACCAACGACAGCATTCCGGGGCAGACCGACGCGACTGCGGAGCTGACGTCGGGCTGGATGGAGGTCAAGATCCGCGACGTGCTGGCGCCGTGGATGGAGACCGCGACCAACGCCTACCGCGAGAACATCCTGCGCCTGCAGAAGGCCAAGGTGACGGTGTCGAGCGCGGCGGATCGCAACCCCGGCGAGCACCTGATCGACGGCTTCGAGTCACGACGCTGGCTGGCCGAGGCCGAGGACGACGAACCGACGGTGACGTTCTCGTGGCGCAAGGCGCAGAAGGTCGGCCGCATCATGCTGACCGGCCTGGCCCAGCACGACCGGGAGCTCGGTCGCTTCGACGGCTTCGCGATCGAGTTCGCGGTCGGCAACGACCGCCGCCGCTGGACCCGCATCGACGTGCCGAGCGACTCGCTCGAACCGGTGGTGTTCGAGCTCGACAAGCCGCGCAAGATGCGCAGCCTGAAGATCCGCTTCGTCGACCGCGTCAAGCGCAACGGCCAGCTCGGCCTGTCCGAGTTCGCGCTGCTGCCGCCGGCCAAGAAGCGCTGACGCGCCGCCGACGACGCGGGGACTACCGGTGCCGCTTCCAGGCGCGCTCGAGCGCGTTGGCGAACTTGCGGTCGCCGCCGCTCTCGCCGGCGACGTAGAGCACGAACTGGCTGCCGTCGTCGCGCTCGATCGTGATCAGCGCGTCGTCGACCCAGCCCTCCGCGTAGCGCACGTCGACGTCGGCGATCTCCTCGTACGGCGCCGCATCGACCTGCAGCTGCTCGTCCTCGGTCCAGTAGCTGATGACCCGCCGGTCGGTGCACAGATTGCCGTCCTCGAGGTAGTCGAACAGGCCGCCGCAGTACAGGTAGAGCACCCGCTCGTCGTCCTCGAGGATGTCGGCGTCGCGCAGCCTGGCCACCACGCGCGCCGGCACGTCGTCGCCGGCGACCGCGGCCGTGTCGGGGAAGTAGCCGAGTTCGAACGCCATGCCGATCGCCACCAGCGACAGCATCAGGATGCCGGCGAGCACGAAGCCGACGATCGCGACGGCACCCCCGGGCGAGCGCCAGAAGCTCTTCTTCACGCGCTTCTCGGGCAAGTCGGGCGGTAGCGGCGGCGGGGTGCTGGCGATCACGTCCTCGGACATGCAGCCATCCTAGTCCACGGGGTCGCGCGAGTTCGCGGCGAACCGCCGACCGCAGTGTCAATGCAGCGCGCCGCATCGGAGCACGTTCGTAGCGCGTCTCGGTGGTTTCCCGGGCAGAAGCCGACGCGCGCATCGGCCATACTCCGCCTCGAACAACTCGCTACGAACCTACTCCGAAGAACATGCACACCCCCCTGCTCGCCCGTAGTCCGCTCTCCCGCACCCTCTTGACCGTCTCGCTGCTGGCCGCCACCCCGCTCGTCGCGCAGACGAGCACCGCGTCGACCGTGATCACCCACGACGGCGTCGGCTGCCAGTACGGCAACGGCTGGCTGACCAACTACGTGACCCCGGGCGCCGGCATCACGTTCGCCTACGACCAGTCGACCGGCGTGCTCGACGTCACCATCGACAACACCACGCCCGTCGTCGCCGGCGAGGCGACCGCGACGATCAGCGAGGTCCACTTCAACCTGCCGCCCGGTGCCGTCACCGGTGCCGTGCTGGCGAACCAGACCGGCGCGGGCGGCGCCACGCCGGCCTTCACGCTGAGCTTCGACGCCGACACCGCTGCCGCGCCCAACCCCAACGGCGCCGGCTGCCTGGGCAACTTCAACGTGACGCTGAGCGGTGGCGCGATCGCCAACGCGGCGGCCACCAACGTCGCGACCGCCAACCCGACGATCGGCCCGGTCACGTTCTCGATCCAGCTGACCGGCCCGGGCACCGACGGCATCGACGCGGAGGCCGCGATCGCGACGATCTCGCAGAACGCCACCATCGCGACCAACGTCGCGGCGACGTTCCAGGACGGCGGCGTCACCGGCACCGACGCCGGCATCTCGGGCGCCTGTGACTTCTGCCGCACGGCGATGTACACGACCGGCAGCCGCACGCCGGGTGGCCAGTTCGACATCTGCGTCTCGGGCGGCTACGGCTGCCACGCCTGCGTCTGGGTCTCGGCCACCGCCGGCCCGACCACGGTCGGCAACGAAACGATCCCGATCGGCCTGCCGATCGCGGCAGCCTGGACGCTCGGCAACTTCGGCCTCGCGGGCGCCGGCAACTCGTTCTGCATTCCGGTCAACGTGCCGAACAACCCGCAGCTGAGCGGCTTCACGTTCCACGTCGTGAACATCACCTACAACGCGCTGAACGTCGTCGACTACAGCTTCTCGGCGCCGCTCGAGATCGTCATCAACTGATCGTCCGCAGCCGCAGCCGGACCGCGCCGCGCTCGACGGCGCCCATCTCACGCCAACGGGTGATCTCGTCGACGGTCCGGCCGCAGCCGCGACAGAGGGTGCGCGCCTCGTCGAGCGTGCACAGGCTGACGCACGGCGACGGCACCTCGCCGGCGGCGCACGAACGGCACAGCTGCCGCTGGTCGAGGCCGTGATGGCTGGCGAACACCAGCACCTCGGCGACCGCCGACCGCGTCCCGACCTCGTTGCGGGGCACCACGGCGGAGCAGATCGGACACGAGACGTCGGCGTTCACGGGGCGAAGACGAGACCCGAATCGAGGCCTCGGCGCAATCCTCGGCCGTCCCGCCGCTAAGCTCTGCGCCATGCACGTCGCAGCCCTCGCCTCGTGGCTCTCCCTCGTCCCGCTGGCCGCCCAACAGCATCCGGAGCGCGAACCGGTCCCCGCCAAGGTCGCCCGCGCCCGGCCGCAGTCGCCCGAGCAGGCGATCGCCTCGTTCCAACTGCCAACCGGCTACCGGCTCGAGCTGGTCGCAAGCGAACCGATGATCCAAGAACCCGCGGTGCTCGCGTGGGACGGCAACGGCCGCATGTACGTCGCCGAGATGCGCACCTACATGCAGGACATCGACGGCACCGACGAACTCGCCGCCACCAGCCGCATCAGCCTGCTCGACGACACCGACGGCGACGGCCGCATGGACCGGCACTCGGTGTTCGTCGACGGGCTGGTGCTGCCGCGCATGCTGCTGCCGCTGCAGGACGGCGTGATCGTGCGCGAGACCGGCACGCTCGACCTGCATCTCTACCGCGACACCGACGGCGACGGCAAGGCCGACGACAAGCAGCTGGTGTTCGCCGGCGGCAAGCGCGGCGGCAACCTCGAACACCAGCCGTCCGGCCTCGACTGGAACGTCGACAACTTCCTCTACGTCACCTACACCAACCGCCGCTATCGCTTCCGCGACGGCAAGGTCGAGGCCCACCCGATCGCCGCCGGCGACGGCCAGTGGGGCATGACCCACGACGATTGGGGCCAGTGCTTCTACTCGCGCGCCGGCGGCGAGGTGGTCGCGTCGAACTTCCAGCAGAACCTGCAGTACGGCAAGCTCGCGCTGCCGGGCCAGCTCGAGCACGGCTTCCACGAGTGCTGGCCGATCGACGACATCCCGGACGTGCAGGGAGGTCTGCGGCGGGTGCGCGACGACGGTTCGCTCAACCACTTCACCGGCTGCTGCGGCCAGAGCGTGTTCCGCGGCGATCGCCTGCCCGAGGAGCTGCGAGGCAACCTGTTCGTGCCCGAGCCGGTCGGCCGCCTGATCCGCCGCGCCACCGTGCACGACGTCGACGGCACCCGCGTGCTGCGCAACCCGCACGTCAGGTCCGAGTTCCTGCGCACCAGCGACGCCAACTTCCGGCCGATCAACACCTACACCGGCCCCGACGGCACGCTCTACATCGTCGACATGTATCGCGGCATCATCCAGGAGGGCAACTGGGTGCGGAAGGGCAGCTACCTGCGCGGCGTGGTGCAGGAGTACGGCCTCGACCAGAACATCGGCCGCGGCCGCATCTACCGCCTGGTCCACGACGACCATCAGCCGGGCCCCCGCCCGCGCATGCTCGACGAGAGCAGCGCCGAACTGGTCGCGCACCTGGCCCACCCCAACGGCTGGTGGCGCGACAACGCACAGAAGCTGCTGGTGGTCCGCGACGACCGGTCGGTAGTGCCGGCGCTGCAGCAGATGATGCGCGGCCACCGGAACCCGCTGGCGCGGCTGCACGCGATGTGGACGCTGCACGGCCTCGAGGCCTTTGCCAGCGACGACGCGGTGCGCTGCCTCGCCGACGCGGACCCGCGCCTGCGGGCCGCCGCGATCCGCGCCGCCGAGCGCTTCCTCGGCGAACAACCGTCGGCCGACGTGCGCACCGCGGTGGTCTCGCTGGCCACCGACGACGACCTGCAGGTCGTGCTGCAGGTGCTGCGCACCGCGCTCTACGCGCGCCTGCCCGGCTACGAGGAGCTGGTGCGCAGCATCGTCGCCGCCCACCCCGACAACGCCGCGATCGAGGGCACCGCCCGCAGCTACTTCGAACGCGTCGCGCGCGAACGGCAGGAAGCCGCCGAGCGCGCCGCGATCGCCCGCAAGAACGCCGAGCTCGCCGACGCCATCCAGCGCGGCGCCAAGATCTACAAGTCGCTGTGCTTCACCTGCCACGGCAGCGACGGCAAGGGCGCCCCGGTCGTCGGCATCGAGGGCATGAAGCAGGCGCCGTCGCTGATCGGCTCGCCGCGCGTGCTCGGCTCGACCGAACGCCTCGGCCGGATCGTGCTCAACGGCCTGCAGGGTCCGGTCGACGGCAAGACCTACATCGCCGCGATGGCGTCGATGTCGATGAACGACGACGCCTGGATCGCCGACGTGCTGACCTACGTGCGCAACAGCTGGGGCAACCAGGGCGAACTGGTCACCGAAGCCGAGATCGCCCGCGTGCGTGCGGCGTGCAAGGACCGCAGCGAGCCGTGGACGCTCGCCGAGCTGAAGCCGTTCGACCCGGTGCTCGAGGGCCGCAGGCGCTGGAAGCTGACGTCGGATCGCAACCAGGCCGAGCTCACCGGCTGCATCGACGGCGACCCGTCGACGCGCTGGACGACCGGCGAGACCCAGCGGCCCGGCACCTGGCTCGTGATCGAGCTGCCCGAGGCGGTCGAGGTCGCCGCGATCGACCTCGACACCACCGCGTCACCCGGCGACTGGCCGAAGCGCTACGAGCTGCGCACGTCCGAGGACGGCAAGCAGTGGAGCCGGCCGATCGCCAGCGGCAAGGGCTCGAAGGACGCGTCGCGCATCACCTTCGCGCCGGTCACGACGCGCTGGCTGAAGGTCACGCAGAAGGGCAAGAAGGGCGGCCTGTGGTGGTCGATCCACGAACTCAACCTCTACGGGCCGAAGGCGACTAGCGCCCGTTGAGCCTGGTCAACGCCTCCAGGTAGACGGCGCGGCGCTGCCGCAGGTCCCAGACCGTCGAGCCGTCGGGCTGGTGCACGAGGACGCCCTCGGTCGCCGCGAGCAGCTGCAGCAGCCGTTCGGTGTAGTTGCGGAAGCCCCACGTGCCGAGCCGCTCGACGGCCCAGGTCTCGAACTCGGGCACGACGTTGTGCGACTGCTGCTCGAGGAAGGTCACGATCCGCTCCTTGTGCAGGTCGAACACCGGATACTCGATCGACGCGAGGTCGACGAACGTGCGCCGCTCGAGGCTGTAGACCAGCAGGCGGCGGGCTCGCCAGCGCTCGTCGATGTCGGGCACCAGGTAGCGCTGGCGCGCGCCGGTGTTGACCCACAGCAGCAGGTCCCCGAGGCGCAGCATCAGCCGGTCCGGCATCGCCGCCTCGGCGGTCGCCGCGCGCGCCAGGTCGTCGTCGCAGATCTCGAGGATCTCCTGCAGCGGCGTCGCCGTGTGCCGTTCGACGTCGACCTCGAACGACGCGACCTGCAGCAGCCGCCGCACCCGGCGCACGACGACGCACTGGTCGCCGAGGAAGTGCACGCGGCCGCCCCGGTTGGTGTTGAGGTCGTCGTAGTCCTCGGTGCCGCAAGGCGTGCGCGGCTGCAGCGGGTAGGCGAGCCGCTCGCCGTCGGCGAACGACAGGAACGGCGGCCCCCCGACCGGGTCGACGAAGCACAGCCCGTCGTCGCGCAGGAACACCGCCGCAGCCCCGGTCGAGTCCTCCTGGTGGATCCGCCGCCCCTGCTCGGCGCCCGGCGCGAACCGCAGCACCTCCTGCCCGAACCTCGGTGCGTGCGCCCCGGGGCGCGACGTCTTCGTGTAGTGGATCTCGACCCGCCAGTCCCCCGCGACCACGACCTTCGGTTCCCTCGCGCGGTGCTGCGCCGGGAGCGCAGCGACCAGGACCGGCAACAGCAGCGACGCCACCTTCATGAGCCGGATGCTAGCGGCGACGGCGAAGCGCGCGTGTCAGGGATCGGTAAGCGCCGTACGATGCCGGCATGATCCTGACCGCCGCCGCGTTGGCGCTGCTGCTGCAGCAGCAGCCCGAGCGCTTCCCCGCAAAGCCCGAGCAGGACGCGCGCCGCTACGAGCTCGACCTGCGCGTCGACCTCGACGCGCAGCAGCTCCACGGCACCGTGGTCTACACGTTCACCGCGCTGCAGGACCTGACCTCGATCCGCCTCGACGCGAAGCGCTCGGCCGACTGGACGGTGCGGTTCACGACCATGAGCGGCCAGCCGATCGAGGCCGAGTGGCACGCCGAGCACTGCATCGTGCCGCTCGCCCGCACCGCCGCGAAGGGCAGCGACGTGCGCTTCCGCGCCGAACTGTCGGGCAGGCCCGTCGACGGCTTCTACTTCCAGAAGAACCGCTACGGCGCGCCGATGGCGTTCACCGACCATTACTCGATCCGCGCCCGCGGCTGGCTGCCGTGCGAGGACCACCCGTCCGACCGCGCGGTGTTCGTCACCACGCTGCGCTGTGCGAGCGACCAGCAGGCGGTCGCGTTCGGCCTGTCGCAAGGCGTGCTCGGACCGGCCGAGAAGGGCTACGTGAGCCGACGGTTCGTCGGCGGCAGTGAGATCCCGCCGTACATGTACGCGCTGGTCGTCGGCCCGCTGGAGCGGGTCGCCGAGGCCGGCGACCCGCGGCTGGTCGACCACTTCGTCTACCCCGAGGACGTCGCCAAGGCGAAGCGCTCGCTGGTCCACCACGCCGCCTGGATCGCGGCGATGGAAGCGACCTTCGGCGCGTACCCGTACGGCAAGTACACGACCGTGCAGTGCCCGACCCGCTGGGGCGGCTTCGAGGCGCCCGGCAACGTGCAGCTGGCCGAGGGCCTGTTCGATCGCGGCGGTGTCGGCACGCTCGCGCACGAACTGGTGCACATGTGGTTCGGCGACGCGATCGGCTACGCCGCCTGGCGCGAGGTCTGGCTCAGCGAGGGCTTCGCCAGCTACTTCGGGCCGTGGCTGCACGCGCGGACCGGCGGTCCGACGCTGCAGCAGAGCCTGGCCAACCTGCGCGAACGCTGGCGCAACAGCTTCGAGGGGCGCACCAAGACGATCCGCGACGACCGCTTCGCGCACCCCGACCAGGCACTCAACGCCAACACCTACCCGAAGGGCGCGTGGGTGCTGCACATGCTGCGCGGTGAGGTCGGCGACGAGGCGTTCTTCGCGGCGCTCAAGGCCTACGTCGCGCAGTTCCGCGGCCAGTCGATCACGACCCGGCAGTTCGTCGCATGCATCGAGCAGCAGACCGGCGAAGAGCTGAGCTGGTTCTTCGACCAGTGGCTCGACCGCGTCGGTTGCCCGACCCTGCAGGTCGCACGCACCTCGACCGGGCTCCGCATCGAACAGATCCAGAAGGGCGCGCCGTACCGCTGCTGGCTGCGGCTGCGCTGGCAGGGCCAGGACGGTCGGCCAGCCGAGCGGCGGGTCCGCCTCGACGGCGCGCGGACCGACGTCGCGATCGACGGCCCGTGCGACGAACTGCAGCTCGACCCCGACGTCGAGCTGCTGTTCCGCAGCGCGAAGTAGGCGCAGCGGCGGCCGCTGCTATCGTGCACGCCATGTCCCCGATCCCGGCCAGCGTGCGCATCGCGCGCCCGACCGACCGACTCGAACCGCTGGTCCGCCAGTACGAACAGGCGCTGGGCCTGCAGCGCCTCGGCGGGTTCGACGACCACGACGGCTTCGACGGCGTCATGCTCGGCCATCCCGGCCAGCCGTGGCACCTCGAGTTCACGCGCGAACGCGGCGCAGCGGCCGGCGGCGGCCCGAGCCCCGAGCACCTGCTGGTGCTCTACCTCGGCGACGAGTCGGCACACCGGGCGGCGGTCGAGCGCGCACGCGCCGCCGGCATGCGTGAGGTCGCGGCGCACAACCCGTATTGGGCGCGCACCGGCGTGACGTTCGAAGACCTCGACGGCTACCGCGTCGTGCTGGCGCCGGGCACGTGGCCCTCGACGGCGGGCGACCCGGCCGTCGCAGCAGCGCGATGATCGAAGCCCTGCAGTACCTCGCCGTCGTCGCGTCCGGGCTGTTCGGCGTGCTGCTCGCGCGCAGCAAGGGCATGGACGTCGTCGGCATCGCGTGGGTGGCGTTCATCGTCGCGTTCGGCGGCGGCACCCTGCGCGACGTGCTGCTCGATCGCGGCACGCTGTTCTGGATCGAGCACGAGCACTACGCGTGGACCCTGTTCGCGATCGCGGTCGCCGGCGCCGTGCTGCCGCGGCTGCCGCGACGGCTCGAGTCGTGGCTGCTGATCCCCGACGCGCTCGGCATGGCGCTGTTCAGCATCGCCGGCGCCAAGATCGCGATCGACGCCGGGATGTCGCCGTTCCTGGCGTCGCTGTTCGGGGTCATCACCGGCTCGTTCGGCGGCGTCATCGCCGACGTCGTCTGCAACGAAGTGCCGCGCATGTTCCTGCCGACGATGCCGTTCTACTCGGTCTGCGGGTTTGCCGGCTGCTGGCTGTTCCTCGGACTGCGCGCCGCCTCGGTGCCCGAGGACGTGACGCTGTGGGCCGGCGTCGCCGCGGCGGTCGTGCTGCGGCTGCTCGCCCACCACCGCGGCTGGCGCTTTCCCAGCCGGGATGCCGAGGCGCCCGCGAAGCGAAGCTGAACTGCGCCCCGGCGACCGCCGGAGCCCCGTGCGGATAGAACGTGCGGACAACCCGTTCGGACAAAAAAAGAGCCCCGCGGGTTCGCCGCGGGGCTGCTTGGTCCGTCAACGCGGACGAATGGCTCCTCGAGCAGGACTTGAACCTGCGACCCAGTGATTAACAGTCACTTGCTCTACCAACTGAGCTATCGAGGATCGCTCCGAAAGGGATTCGACCCGATCGGGGCGGAAACCTTAGCCGAGCTTTCGAACAGTTCAAGCGCCGTCTCAAGATCGACCCGGCACCGCGCGCGTGGGTCGAAGCCCCGGCAGCACCGGACGGTGGCGGCCGGCCGGATGGGCCGAGGGTGCCAGCTCGAATCCGCCGCCGCGCTGGTAAGGTGCGCGCGTGCGCGCCCTCTTCGTCCGGATCTCTGCCTGCCTGCTGCCGCTGGCGTTCGCCGGGGCACAACAGGCTCCCGCCGCGGTCCACATGGCCAACGGCATCAAGGTCGGCGACATGCGCGGCGACCGCTGCGCGGTCTGGGTGCGGCTGACGTCGGTGCCGCTCGCCGACCAGCAGGGCCTCGCGTTTCCCCGGCGCAAGCCGCACGAACCGCAGTTGCCCGACGGCGCGACGCTCGATCGCATGGCCGGAGCGGTGCCCGGCGCTGCCGGCGAGGTGCGGCTCTCCTACCACCGCGAAGGCGCGGCCGACCAGGCCCGCACCACCGCGTGGGTCGAGGTGAGCGCGGCGCGCAACCACGCGCACACGTTCGCCCTGCGCAACCTGACGCCCGGCGCGCGCTACCGGCTGGAGGTCGAAGGCCGCGCGTCCGCGGACCGTGACGTCGACTGCCAGGTGCGCGGTTCGTTCCGGCTGCCGCCGGCCGCCGACCAACGCGAGGCGGTGTCGTTCTGCGTCATCGCCTGCCAGGACTACCACCGCCGCGACGCCGGCGCACAGGGCCACCGGATCTACTCGCACATGCTCGACGTCGCGCCCGATTTCGTCGCGCACTGCGGCGACACGATCTACTACGACAAGCCGAAGCCGTGGGCCGACACGGTGGCGCTGGCGCGCTTCAAGTGGAACCGCTTCTACGGCCTGCCGCTGCAGCGCGACTTCCACGCCAGGGTCGGCACCTACTTCGTCAAGGACGACCACGACACGCTCAAGAACGACTGCTGGCCGGGCCAGCGCTACGGCGAACTGACCTGGGAACGGGGCCTGCAGCTCTACCGGGAGCAGCTGCCGCTGCTCGAGGGCCTGCCGTACCGCAACGTGCGCTGGGGCGCGCTGCTGGAGGTCTGGTTCCTCGAAGGGCGCGAGTATCGCTCGCCGAACCGCATGCCCGACGGCCCGGACAAGACCATCCTCGGCGCCGAGCAGTGGCGATGGCTCGAGCGCACGCTGCAGCAGAGCGACGCGACCTTCAAGGTGATCGTGTCGGCGACGCCGATCGTCGGCCCGGACCGCAAGAACAAGAACGACAACCACGCCAACCTCGGCTTCCGCAGCGAGGGCGACCGGCTGCGCAAGCTGCTCGCCGCGCACGGAGCCCACGTCGTCTGCGGCGATCGCCACTGGCAGTACGCATCGCACGACCCGACGACCGGCCTGCGCGAATGGTGCAGCGGCGCCGCGTCCGACCAGCACGCCGGCGGCTTCCACCAGAAGCTGCGTACCGAACAGCACGACTACCTGCGCATCCGCGGCGGCTTCCTGCACGTTCGCGCCGAGCCGGACGGCGACGGCGCGCGCCTGTGGATGCGGCACGTCGACACCGACGGCAAGGTCCAACACGAAGACGTCCTCACCCCCTCGAGCCCCAAGTGATCGCCATGAACCGCGCCCTGCTCCTGTTCTCGCTGCTGACCTTCGCCGCCTGCGAGTCCGCCCCGCCCCGCTGGTACAAGGGCAACCTGCACACCCACACGCTGTGGAGCGACGGCAACCACTTCCCGGAGATGGTCGTCGACTGGTACGCGCAGCGTGACTACGACTTCCTCGCGCTCACCGAGCACAACATCGTCGCCGACCACGAACGCTGGATGCAGAACGACCAGGTCGTGCGCCGCGGCGGCCGCACGGCGCTGGCCGACTACCGGGCCCGCTTCGGCACGGACTGGGTCGAGGAGCGCCAGCGCGACGGCAAGCTCGAGGTGCGGCTGAAGCGGCTCGACGAGATCATGCCGCTGTTCGACCAACTGCTGCTGATCCCGGCCGAGGAGATCACGACGTCGTTCGAGAAGAAGCCGATCCACATCAACGCCAGCAACGTCGCGGCGAAGATCCCGCCGAGCACCGGCACCAGCGTGCAGGACGTGATGCGCAAGACGCTGCAGGCGGTCGCCGCGCACGCCGCGGAGCACGATCGGCCGGTGCTGGCGCACCTCAACCACCCCAACTTCGGCTGGGGGGTCACCGCCGACGACCTGGCCCAGGTCCAGGAGGAGCACTTCTTCGAGGTCTACAACGGCCACCCGAGCGTGCACCACCGCGGCGACGCGACCCGTCCGGGCACCGAGCGCATCTGGGACATCGCCAACACCACGCGCCGCCGCGACCTCGATGCGCCGCTGCTCTACGGCCTCGGCACCGACGACTGCCACAAGTACCACAACGCAGCGGGCTCGACGCCCGGCCGCGGCTGGGTGATGGTGCGCGCCCGCGCATGCACCACCGAAGCGCTGCTGGCGGCGATCGAAGCCGGCGAGTTCTACGCGTCGAGCGGCGTCGTGCTCGACGACGTGACGTTCGACGGGCGCACGATGACGATCGACATCGCCGCCCAGGGGAACGCGAGCTACGTGACCGAGTTCGTCGGCACGCGCCGCGACGGCGAGGTCGGCGAGGTGCTGGCCCGCGTCGAGGGCCTGCGGCCGACCTACACCGCGCGCGGCGACGAGCTGTTCGTGCGCGCGACCGTGACGTCGACGCTGCCGGCCGACAACCCGGTGTGGGAAGGCCAGCCCCGCCAGGCCTGGGTGCAGCCGGTCACGCTGGCGCCGTAGCCGCGGCAAAGCCTCGGCAGCGACAACGCCGCGCTACGTGCGCCTGCATGAGCGAACCGGACGCCGCATGGATCCGGCTGTGCGAGGTCGTCGCCGACTGCGCCGACGCCAACCGCATCGCCGGCGGCCTGGGCGTGACGCTCGAGCGCTGCGTTCAGCGCGGCGCGGCGACGCGCACCAGCACCGCGCGATCCTCGAGCGTCACCAGCGCCAGGCCGTGCCGCGGCCGGAAGTCGACGTGCCGCGCCCACGATCCCAGCGCCAGCCGCGGCCCCACCACGCCGTTCTGCACGTCGAGCACGGCCAGCTGCTGCTCGTCGTCGACGCCGAGCAGGCGCCCGTCGTCGAGCCAGTGCACGTGGTGCAGCTTGCGGCCCAACCGGCCCTGCTCGGTGAGTGCGGGCAGCGCTCGCAGCACGACCTGCTCGTCGTAGACGACCGCGACGCGGCTCGCGTCCGGCGACACGGCCAGGCCCCGGAAGCGGTCGTCGGCGTCGATCGAACCGAGCAGCCGACCGTCGGCGGCCAGCACCCGGAGGCCGTCGCGCAGCCCGAACGCGCCCGACGTGCGCACCAGCATCTGCCCCGCACGCGTTCCGCCGAGCGGCTTCACCTGCTGGATGCGTTGGTTCTCGAGCAGCACGTCCTGGTGGTCGAACACCGACTGCGCCGGGCCCCCGGCCACCAGGTCGACGACCTGGTCGCCCCAGGTCAAGAACCGCTGGTCCTGGGACAGCGACGGCCAGCCCTCGTGGCCGCCGCGCTGGCGCAATTCGAGCTCGAACGGCACCGAACGCACCAGGTCGACGCGCGGCTTGCCGCCACCCGAGATCTTCCACAGCTGCAGTTCGCGTCGTTCGCGTTCGTCGGTGTTGGACTTCAGCACCATCAGCGCCAGCTCGACGCCGGAGCGGTTCTCGAGGAACGTCGCGTCCTCCGGCAACCCCGCCACCGGCAGGCGGCGGCCCGACGCGACCTCGAAGATCTCGATCGAACCCGAACGGAAGCTCGGCGCCAGCGCCGCATGGCGGCCGTCGCTGGTCAGGATCGCCGACGTCGGCTGGCGCGCGTGCAGGTTGGCGAGCCGACGCGGCGCCGCACCTCGGGCATGCAGTTCGATCGCGCCGTCGACGACGCGTGCCCAGCTGCTGCCGTCGGCGCACAGCGCGACCGGCCCGCTGTCGCCGAGCGATTCCGGCTCGCCGCCGTCGACGATGCGCAGCAGGCCCTGGCCGTTGCGCACCAGCACCGTGCTGCCGTCCGCGGTCGCGTCGAGCGAGACTCCGAGGATGCCGACCGAACGGTCCTTCCCGAGCCCCTGCAGCTTGCCGTACCAGCCGAGCCGCAGCAGCCGGCCGTCGCCGAGCCAGACCATGTCGTGCACCCAGCCGGCCTGGCGACGCCGCTCCGACAGGTCCCCCGACGTGGCGTCGAACACCAGCGTCTCGCGGCGCCGCGTGCCGACCGCGACCCGCTTCGACGCACGATCGAACGCGATCACGTCGGCGCTGAGGTCGTCCCCGATCGGCAGCGAGCGCACCACCTCGAACGTCGCGCCGTCGAGCAGTTCGGCGTAGCCCTTCTTGCGCAGCACGCACAGCCGTCGACCGTCGCCGCTCCAGTCGAGCGCGCGCGGGTTGGCGCACGGCGAGTCGTGCAGCAGCTCGCCGCCGCGCAGGGAGAACACCCGCAGGCGATCGCCGACGGCGGCCAGCCGCCGGCCGTCGGGCGAGAAGCAGACGCGGCCGATCCAGTGGCCGCCTGCCGAAAGCCGGTGCCGCAGTTCGCCGCTGGCGACGTCGTAGACGAGCACCTCCCCGCGTTCGCCGCCGGACGCCAGCTGCGTGCCGTCGGCCGAGAACTGCAGCGTCTGGCTGCGCCCGCCGCTCAGCCGGAAGGTCCGTTCGAGCCGCAGCGGTGCCGCGACCTGCGCCGGCAACCACGACGCCAGCACCGCGACCAACAACGCCGCACCTGCGGCGATCCGCGCCACGCCGGCCTGGCCCATCGCAGCGCTACTCCGGCAGGCGCAGACCCGACAGGGTCCAGCGCGGGTGCCAGTAGTCGAACCCGACCTTCATCTCGCCGCCGGCGACGGTGAAGTAGACCGAGCAGCTGCCGTCGGCGCGCATGCCGCCGATGCGCGCCTCCTCGAGCACCGGGCGGCGCTCGTGCCACTCGCGGCGTTCGAGCAGCGTCGCGAGCGAGTTCGCCAGGCGACCGTCGGGGATCCGCGTCAGCTCCTGCAGGCCGTCGCAGCCGGGTGCGCCCCAGGCCGCCCGGAACGCCGCGACGCCCGAGTCGACCGACGGCGGCTGCCACTCGGGCCACGCGAAGCGGGTGATGCGCCAACGATCGTTCTCGGTCAGCAACCACGCGACCCGCAGCTTGTCGCCGGCACAGTCCCACGACGTGGCCGCGCGGCGGTCGCGCCGCTCGATCTCGCACGTGCCGAGGGTGGGCATGTCGGCGAGCCAGCCCCGCTTGGTCAGCTTCGCCTTCAGCTTCGACGACGTGCGCGCGCTGTTGGCGTCGATCCTGTCGATCATCGCGTCGGCGTCGCCGGCCTGCCACAGCGCCTCGAACTCGGCCGCGGCGTCCTCGATCGCCGGCGGCAGGGTCATCGCCCAGACACCCCCGCCGACCAGGAACAGCGCCCCGACCGTCACCAGGATGATGCGCAGCGCCGACGAGTTGCCCTTCTGCGAACGCTCGCGACGCCGGGTTCGCGAACGTTCGCCGACGCCTTCTTCGGCGATGCGTTCGGCGCGGCTCTTGACGCCGTACTTGCGGCTCGGCGAGGCCACCCGCGCGGCGCCGCGCACCTCCGCCGGCGTGCGCGCCTTGCGCGCCGAACTGCCGGGCACCGGCGGCGGCGCGGGACCACCGGCCGGCGGCAGCGGCGGCGGCGCGGCCGACGGCGTCGCGGCCGGCTTCAGGCTCGCGCCGCATGCGACGCAGACCTCGGCGTCGGACTTGTTCAGGGCATCACAGTGCTCGCACGCGATCATCGGCATGACGGTCTCCGGGGGTTCTTCCAGCCCGGAGCTTAGCGGATCGGACGCGGCCGAACACAGCGACCATCGACCGACAGGGCCCGCGGGCCGCGCCGGGCAGGCGGCTCAGCCCAGGTATTTGCCGATCAGCAGCTCGAGGCGGCGGCGCGCATCGGGCGTGATCTTGTCCGGCGCCGTCATCACCGCGTGCTCCATGCAGCCGGCGGCGCTGATCGGCTCGTCGAGCTCGCCGACGGCCTTGGCCAGCTCGACCACGGTGCGCTGCGCGAGGTCGGCGTTGGCCTTGAGCACGGCCAGCACCGCGGCGACGTCGACGTCGCCCTCGACCTCGTGCCAGCAGTCGTAGTCGGTCACCAGCGCGACCGTCGAGTAGGCCAGCTCGGCCTCACGGGCGAGCTTGGCCTCCTGCAGGTTGGTCATGCCGATCACGTCGACGTCCCAGCTGCGGTAGAGCCGCGACTCGGCGCGCGTGCTGAACAGCGGCCCCTCCATGCACAGGTAGGTGCCGCCGTCGTGCGCGACCGCACCCGCGGCGCGGGCGGCCTTGAGCGCGACCTGGCGCAGCGGTTCCCAGATCGGATCGGCGAAGTGCGCGTGCGCGACGCAGCCGTCGCCGAAGAACGTCGACTCGTGCGTGCGGCCGCGGGTGCGGTCGATGAACTGGTCGACCAGCACCAGCTCGCCCGGCCGCAGGTCGATCTTCATCGAACCGACCGCCGAGATGCCGACCACCGCGCTCATGCCGAGCTGCTTCATCGCGTGGATGTTGGCGCGGAACGGCAGTTCGCTCGGCGCCAGCCGGTGGCCGCGGCCGTGGCGCGGCAGGAACGCCATGCGCACGCCGTGCAGCGTGCCGGTCACCAGCGCGTCGCTCGGCTTGCCGAACGGCGTCTCGACCTCGACGGTCTCCCGGTTCTCGAGGCCGGGCAGGTCGTAGAGACCCGACCCGCCGATGATGCCCAACGTCTTCTCGGTCATGTGCAGTCCTGTCAGTCCTGATCGTCGTCGTATCGCAGCACGGAGCGCGCCCGCAGGTCGCGGCCGCCGCGGCCCCGACCTCGGTCGCGGTCGCGGTCGCGGTCGCGATCGTGACCCCGACCGTGCGGCTCCGGCGGGTGCATGCGGTCGTTGGGCCGGCTGTACCAGCTCGGCGCGAACAGCCGCTTGATCAGCATCGTCGCGTAGGCGCCGCGCGGCAACGAGAACTGCAGCGTCGCCTTGACCTGCCCCTCGTGCATGTCGTCCGGCTCGATGCGCACGTCGGCGACGTCCTTCGGCTTGACGAACGCGTCGCGCTGCTCGTGCTTCCAGATCATGCCGGGCACCTCGTGCTCGACGAAGTCGGTGCGGCGCAGTTCGGCGCGCTTCAGCTCCTCGACCATCGCCTTCTTGAACGGCGGGCTGCCGCCGTCGCCGTCGAGGCCGAACAGCGGCGTGCGCATCGCCTTGAGCTTCTCCTCGCGTTCGGGCGACAGGTACTTCCACGCCAGCAGGTCGCCGGCGAGCGTCGACAGGCGCAGGCGCTGCGCGCCGCGCACCGCCACCCGCAGCAGGTTGCTGAGCGCGCGGTTCCACAGGAAGCTCTGGAACGCGAACGCGTGGATCACGCGCAGGCGCAGCGGCACGAACGGCAGCGCGCCGCGGAAGTCGCGCGGGTTGTTGCAGAGGTGCTCGAACAGCGGCTCGTAGGCCGGGCCGCGCGCGATCCGCAGGCACGCCTCCCAGTCGCCCCAGCGCAGCTGCAGCGCCTTCTTGAGCTTGACGTCCCCGCTGATCGCGACCGGCGACGGCTCGGCCACCAGCTGCTGCAGCGCGCGCTCGAAGTTGCCGTGCAGCACGCTCTGCATCGGGAACCCCTGGCCGTGGCGCAGGCTGCCGAAGCGCTGGTCGTCGAAGTAGTTCGGAAAGCCCGTCTTGACCAGCGACGGCATGCTGCGGCGCAGCGTCGCGGCCTCGGTCGGACGCAGGTCGCGCACCGTGATCGTGAACGCGTTGCCGTCGGACTGCTTGGACGTGATCGGCTTGTCGGTGGTGCCGCACGGCGTGACGCGCAGGTTGGCGAGCTTCAGCTCGACCGCGCGCCGCTCGATGGTGATGAACTGATCGGTGACCGCCTGGCGGTCCTTGAGGCCGGCGTAGGCGATCTTGGCGCGCTCGACGTCGGCGTCGCGCGACAGCATCGTCAGCGCCTCCGGCGTCGACAGCTTCTCTTTGTGCAGCTTGTGCACGACGAAGTCGCCGTCCGGCACTTCGTCCCATTCCAGCAGTTCGCGAACGCGGAAGTCTTCGGGCGTGGTCTTCAGTCGCACTTGGGTCTCCGCGTGCTGTTGGCGTGCTTCTCGACGTGTCGCAGGGCGACCGCGAGGTCTTCGGGCAAAGGGGCTTCGACGTCGATCTCGGAACCGTCGACGTCACGGAACGACACGCGCTCGGCGTGCAGGAACATGCGCTGCAGCAGCGGACGTTCCTCGACACCCGTGCGCTTCTTGTAATCCGGCTTGAGGCGCGACAGCAACAACCGTTCGCCGCCGTAGTCCTCGTCGCAGACGATCGGGTGGCCGACCGACTGCAGGTGCACGCGCAGCTGGTGGCCGCGGCCGGTGGTCGGGTGCAGCGCGAGCAGCGCGTGGCGGCGGAAGCGCTGCCGCACGCGCACGTCGGTGTGCGCCTCGCGGAAGCCCTTCTTGTCGCGATCGGAGGCCACCACCATGCCGGGCCGGCGCCGATCGGGGCCGAGGAACGCGTCGATCGCGAACTCGTCCTGGTGCGGCACGCCCGCGACCAGCGCCACGTAGGTCTTGCGCACGTGCCGTTCGCGGAACTGCTGGTCGAAGTGGCGCGCGGCCTCGAGGCCCTTGGCGAGCACCAGGCAGCCCGAGGTGTTGCGATCGAGCCGGTGCACGATGCGCAGGTCGTCGTCGGGCCGCAGCTCCTGCAGGCGGCCGTGCACCCCCGGCTCCTTGCCGTGGCGCGTCGGCACCGACGGCACGCCGGCCGGCTTGGCGACGACCAGCGCGGTGCCGGTCTCGGCGAGCACGACGAGGTCGACGCGCGGCGCAGCGGGCGCCTCTGTGGCCGGCTCGCGCGACTCGGGCACCTGGGTCAGCGTCACGACGTCGCCGACGCGCAGGCGCCGGTCGCTGACGCACTCCTCGCCGTTCACGCTTACCTCACCGCCCGCAACGATTTGGCGCAGATCGCTGCGACGGACCCCGGGCCACGAGCGGGCCAGGAGGTCGTGCAGACGGATCCCAGCCAGCTCGCGCTCGACGACCAGGACTTCGAACTCGGACGCGCTCAAGGGGCGAACAGGATACGGAGCACCCGACGAGGCTCAAGCCCCCATACGGCCCAACCGTGGTCGGTAACGACCCTGTCTCGACCCGCCGCGGCCCTTGCGACACTGTCCGACGCATGAGAGCATTCCGTCTCGCGTCCGGGACACGGTAGTCCCCAACCCCGGACGCGCTCCCCTAAGTAGCCTGATCTAAACCTCTTGAGTTTTTTTTGCCAACGCGGCACGGTCCTCGCTAAGAACGAAGCATGCAGATGAGAGGCCCGTTCCAGAGTGCGAGTCGGCGGGAGCCCAAGGCCCGTCCGGCAACCGGCTTCGGAGCGGGTTCAAGCAGAGAGCTGTGTGGAGAAGACACGACGCTGATGGCCTTGGTTGGCGAGACCCAGCCATCTGGCGTAGGTCGTCGATCCGGTCGGTTGCCAGTGGCGAGCTGGCAGCAGGCCTCTGCGAAGCACCCCAGGTGCTGACGCAGGTCGGCGGCCAAGGATGAGGGGTAACACCCCATTCCCACTGCCCGGCGTTCGAGAGAACGTCGGGCAGTTTTTTTTGCCGGCCGAACTGCCGATGACACCGGCATGCGGTGCTCGGTCGTCATCCCCTGCCACAACGGCGTGGAGCTGACCCGTGCCTGCCTGCAGACGCTGCTCGCGCAGACCGCGCCGCCCGACGAGATCCTGATCGTCGACAACGCCAGCGACGACGCAACCACCGCGCTCGCCGACGAGTTCGGCCCACCGGTCCGCGTGCTGCGGCAGCAGCGCAACCTCGGCTTCGCCGGCGGCGTCAACGCGGGCCTGCGGGCCGCCAGCGGCGAAGAGCTGCTGGTGGTCAACAACGACACCCAGGCGGCCAACAACCTGATCGCCGAGCTGCGCCGCGCGCTGCACCACAGCCCCACCATCGGTGCGGTCGCGCCGGTCAGCAACCACGTCAAGGGCGACGCCCACCTGATGGTCGGCGAGTTCGCGCGCGATCCGGAGCAACGCGAAGCGCTCGCCGAAGAACTGCAGCAGGCGCCGCTGCTGCAGGACGTCGACACGCTCGCGGGCCTGTGCCTGATGGTGCGCCGCGGCACGCTGGCCGAGGTCGGCCTGCTCGACGAACGCTTCGGCCACGGCAACTACGAGGACGACGACTTCAGCCTGCGGCTGCGCCTGCACGGCTATCGGCTGGCGGTCGCCCGGCGCGCGTTCCTGCACCACGAGGGACACGCGACGTTCCACGCGCTGGGCATCGACCTGTTCGACGAGATCGAGCGGCGTCTCGGGCAGTTCCGCGACAAGTGGCAGCACCACCCGGCCGGGCTGGCGACCATCGCCAACCTGCACAGCGACCTGCGGCTCGCCGCCGCAGCGGCCGAGGAGGCCCGGCGCCGGTGCCCGCAGTGGCTCGACGCCGACTGGCTGATCGGCCGCTTCCACGAACGCCGCGGCGACGCCGACCGCGCGATCCGCCACCTGCGCACGTTCTTGCGCCACTGCCCCGAACACGTCGAAGCCCGCCTGTTCCTCGGCACCGCGCTGCTGCGCGCCGGCCGCACCGACGAGGGCACCGCGGTGCTCGAGGCGACGCTGCGCCGGCACCGGCCGACGCGCGGCCAGGAGACCCACATGCTCGAACGGCTCGGCGAACTCGCCTACCAGCGCGGCCAGCACACCGCCGCGCTCGAGCACTTCTCGCTGGCGACCGGGCTGATGCCCGAACGCAACGAACTGCACAACTGGCGCGGCCTGTGCCTGCTGGCGCTCGGCCGCGTTGAGGCGGCCCGGCACTCGTTCGCGCGTGCGATCGAACTGGGCCACGCGCTCGCGCACAGCAACCTCGGCGTCTGCCTGCACCGACTCGGCCACGAGGACGAGGCGTTCCGCAGCTTTGAGCAGGCGGTGGTGCTGCTGCCCGAAGACCCGATCGCGCGCGCCAACTACGACGCCGGACTGGCGGCGCGCAGCCCCGCGCCCTGCTGACCGTCCGCGAGCCGTTCGCCGACCATGCGCGCCCGCTCGTACGCGACCACGTCGTCGACGATCGCGCGCAGCGGGGTCTCCGGCACCCAGCCGTTGGCGGCGCGCAGGCGCTCGAGCGACGGCACGCGCCGCGGCGGATCGACGAAGCCCTGCGGGAACACGTCGTGGAACGGCACGTGGTCGACGACCGAACGGCTGGCCGCCGCGGCGATCACCAGCTCGGCCAGTTCGCCGACCGAGGTCTCGAGCGCGCTGCCGACGTTGACGACGCGACCGGGCAGCGTCTTCGAACGCGCCAGGTCCAGCAGCGCCCGCGCGACGTCGTGCACGTGCGCGAAGCAGCGCGTCTGCGCCCCTTCGCCGTAGACCGTCAGCGGCTGCGCGAGCAGCGCCTGCCGCACGAACCGCGGCAACACCATGCCGTGGTCCCCGGCCTGCCGCGGCCCGACCGTGTTGAACAGGCGCACCACCACGACCGGCAGGCCCGACTGCTCGGCGTGCGCGCCGGCCAGCCACTCGCCCATCGCCTTGGCGCAGGCGTAGCCGCCGCGCAGGCCCTCGGTCGAACCCGGCATCACCGGCGCGCCCTCGACGAACGGCACCGGGCCGTCGCCGTAGACCTCACTGCTCGACGTGATCAGCGCCGGCACGCCGCGATCGGCGGCGGCCTGCAGCATCACCTCGGTCGAGCGCAGGTTGGCCTGCATCACATCGAGCGGCTCCTCGGCCAGGCGCCGCACGCCGACCACGCCCGCCAGGTGGAACACCAGATCGGCCTGCGCGACCGCGTGGCGCGCGACCTGCGGCGCCGCCGCCGACGCGACCGTCACGCGCAGCTGCGGGTGCGCCTGCACGGCGGCCAGGTTGTCGAGGCTGCCGGTCGACAGGTCGTCGACGACGTGCACCGAAAAGCCCTCGGCGAGCAGCCGCTCGACCAGGTGCGACCCGATGAAGCCGGCGCCGCCGGTGACGACGGCGCGGCACGGCTCGGTGCAAAGCGGAGCTGGCGGCGGCGTTGCGCCGGATGGAAACGGTCGGGTCATGCGCGATCAGGAACATAGAGCGTCGGCGCCACGGCGTCGCCAGTCCATGCCACTGGCTCCGCAAAACGTGACGCCGACGGTCGGTGCATCCGACGCCGACCGACCTCCGACTATTCCCGGCCGCGCTTCAGCTCTTCGAGAAGCTTGCGCAGCTCCTTCAGCTCGGCGCGCAGTTCGCGCAGCTCCTGCTGCAGGTCCGCGCCGTTGGCCGGCGCCCGGCGCCCGGGGCGGATGCGGCTCGGGCCGCTCGGGCCGGCCTGCTCGGGCTGGGTCGCCTCGGCGGCGCGCGCGGGCCTGGCCGGACGGGCAGGGCGCGCCGGCTTGGCGGGACGCGCCGGGCGCGCGATGCGGCGCGGCTTCGCCGGCACGACCTCGATCTCGACGACCTCGGGCTCGTGCGCCTCGACGACCACTTCGCGGGCCGGCTTCGGCTCGTGGGCTTCGACGACGACCTCGCGGGCGACCTCGGGCTCGTGGGCCTCGACGACGACCGGTCGACGGGTCGGGCGCGCGATGACGGCGCGCTCGGCACGGTCGCCGCCGCGGCTGCCGGTGGTGATCACGAGCTGCTTGACGCCGCCGTCGCGCCGCACGCCGAGGTAGGTCTTGCGACCGGCGCCGACCTTGCCGAGCGCCGTGTCGAGGTCGTCGAGGGTGCGGGTGCGGTGGTCACCGAGGTTGACGATCACGTCGCCGCTGCGCACGCCGGCCTTGGCGCACGGGCCGTCCTCGAGCACGCGGTCGACGGCGAGGCCGTCGTCGGCTTCGCGGACGCTGACGCCCAGGTAGCCCTTGCCGCGCGGCGCGGCGATCTCGGCGACCGGCTTCGGCTCCGGTGCCGGCGGTTCTTCGCGCACCTCTTCGACGGCGACGCCAGCACCCGCGCCGGGCTGCTCCTGGCGCTCACCGAGCTTGACGACGACGACCCGATCGCGCTTGCCGCGGCGCAGCTTGATGCGCACGCGGTCGCCGGACTGGTGGCCCTGGATCGCCTCGACGAACGACTGCCGCGTCGGCGTCTTGGTGCCGTCGACCGCGAGCATCACGTCCCCGGCCTTGATGCCGGCCTTCTGCGCGGCGGTGCCCGGGATGACCTCGCGCACGACGGCCTGGTCGGACTCCTTGAGGAAGACGCCGAGGTAGCCGGGGCCGAAGGTGGCCGCCGGGGTCATCAGCAGGAACGAGAGAAGGGTAGCGGTGAGTGCGTGCATCGTTGGGGACTCCGATAGCGGGCCGGTCCGCGCGAAGGCGCACGTCCGGTGTGGACGTAGCTACGTGCGGCCGAGCCAGGACGCAGAGCTTGTCCGAACATTCCTCGATCGCCAAACCCCAACGGCCCACCGAAGCGAATCCGGACCGATCCGGTTTGGCCGTTCTTCGTTGCCGCCCCAGCGGTTGTGTGCGACGTTCTCGGCAATGGTCTGGTTACGCCGCGAGGACCACGAGGACCGCGAACTGCACTGGCTGAGCCCCTGGGCGACGCCGAGCCGCAACTCCGGCGGCCGCCGCATGGCCGAGCCGGAGGACGCGCTGCGCACTGTGTTCACCCGCGACCGCGACCGCGTCGTGCACGCGACCGCGTTCCGCCGCCTGCAGCACAAGACCCAGGTGATGGCCGCGTTCGACGGCGACCACTTCCGCAGCCGGATGACGCATTCGCTCGAGGTCGCGCAGATGTCGCGCGGCGTCGCGCGCGCGCTGCGCTGCAACGACGAACTCGCCGAGGTGATCGCGCTGGCGCACGACCTCGGCCACCCGCCGTTCGGCCATGTCGGCGAGGAGGCCCTGCACGCCAAGATGGCGGCGCACGGCGGCTTCCGGCACAACGCGCAGGGCGCGCGCACGGTCGACGACCTCGAGGACCGCTACGGCCACGGCCTCGGCCTCAACCTGACGCTGGCAGTGCGCAAGAGCCTGTTGAAGGGACGCGTGCCGGACGGCTTCCCGCTGAGCGCGGACCTGCTGCCGCAGGGCGCGGTGCCGATCGAGGCGCACCTGGTCGACCTGTGCGACAAGATCGCCTACCTGAGCCACGACCTCGACGACGGCCTGCGCGCCCGCATGTTCGCCGAGCACGAGGCCGCCGAACTGCAGCTGTGGCGCGCCGCGCGCGAGGCGTGCGGCAGCGACAACCGCCAGCGCATCGTCAGCGAGATCACGTCGCTGCTGATCCACGACCTGGTGTCGACCTGCGACGACGCGCTGGCCAACGCCAAGGCCGGCGGCGACCTGCCGCGCATGCGCCACAGTGACGCGATGGTCGGCCAGGCGCAGGAGCTGCTCGTGTTCCTGCGCCAACGGTTCTATCGCGCCCCGCGGGTGCTGGCGGTGATGGAGGACGGCGCGCGCCGGATCGAGCGCGTCTTCGACCGCCTGCTCGTCGATCCGTCGCCGATGAGCGAACGCCGCCGCGGCCGCATCGACGACGACGGCCTGGAGCGGACCATCTGCGACTACATCGCCGGCATGACCGACCGATTCCTGATGAAGATGAGCGCCGACTGACATGCACCACCGACACCTCGCCCGCACGTTCGCGCTGGTCGCGCTGCTGGCCGCGCAGCTGGCTGCGCAGCTGGCCGCGCAGCTGGCTTCCCCGGCGCGCGCCCAGCAGCCGCCGAACGTCGTCTACATCCTGCTCGACGACGCCGGCTGGGGCGACCTCGGCTGCTACGGGCAGCAGAAGCTGAAGACGCCGAACATGGATCGGCTGGCGCGCGAGGGCATGCGCTTCACGCAGCACTACGCCGGATCGACCGTGTGCGCGCCGACGCGCAGCTGCCTGATGACCGGGCAGCACACCGGCCACACGCCGATCCGCGGCAACGGCCGCGCCCCGGACCAACCGGAGGGCGTGTTCCCGATCGGCAAGGGCACGACCACCGTCGCGTCGCTGCTGCAGCAGCGCGGCTACGCGACCGGCGCGTTCGGCAAGTGGGGTCTCGGCGGTCCAGGCAGCGACAGCGACGCGCTGCAGCTCGGCTTCGACCACTTCACCGGGTTCTACAGCCAGTCGTTCGCGCACGACTACTATCCGCGCTGGCTGTGGCGCGACGGCGAGAAGCTGCAGCTCGACCGCAAGGTCTACGCGCACGACGTCTACATGGACGACGCGCTGCAGTTCGTGAAGCAGCACAAGGACGGGCCGTTCTTCTGCTACCTGCCGGTGATCATCCCGCACGCGGCGATGCAGGCGCCGCCGGAGTACCACGAGCGATTCCGCAAGCAGTACCCGCAGTTCGACGACCAGGTCGGCAGCTACGGCGGCGACGCGCGCACGTCGAAGGTGCAGAACCCGATCGCCGGCTTCGCCGCGATGATGGCCAGGCTCGACGACGACGTCGGCCGGCTGCTGGCACTGCTCGACGAACTCGGCATCGCCGACGACACGCTGGTGCTGCTGTCGTCGGACAACGGCCCCCACCACGAAGGCGGCCACGACCCGAAGTTCTGGGACAGCAACGGACCGTTCACCGGCACCAAGCGCAGCCTCTACGACGGCGGCATCCGGGTGCCGCTGCTGGCGCGCTGGCCGGGCAAGGTCGCCAACGGCTCGACGTCGGAGCTGATCAGCGCGCACTGGGACCTGCTGCCGACGCTGTGCGACCTCGCGGGCGCCGAGGTGCCGGCCGGCGTCGACGGCCTGTCGATGAAGCCGACGCTGCTCGGCGAGAGCGGCCAGCAGCAGCACGACTACCTCTACTGGGAGTTCTACGAGCAGGGCGGCAAGCGCGCGCTGCGGTTCGGCCGCTGGAAGGCGGTGCGCAACGGCCTGCGCGACGATCCCGACGCGCCGATCGAGCTCTACGACATCACCGCGGACCTCGGCGAACGAACCGACGTCGGCAAGCAGCATCCGGAAGTCGTCGCGCAGGCGCGCACGTTCTTCGAAGCGGCGCACACGCCGGATCCGCGCTGGCGGTATCGGGGCGGGCGCCAGCAGAAGAAGAAGCAGCAGCAGAAGAAGAAGCAGTAGCAGCAGGAACGTCCGCGGCGCCCCCACTCAGCGGCCGGACACGCGCGTCAGCGTCGCCGCGGCCCGCCCACCCCGGGCCTGCCAGCGCAGCTGCAGCGCGTCCTCGGGAGCGAACGGCTCGGCGAGCGACGCGCACTGCCTGCCCCGCCGGACCACCAGCTGCACGTCGCCCTGGTCGGGCAGGTCGTCGAACGCGAACCGGCCGGCCTCGTCGGTGCGCCGGAGCGACGGGAACCGCGGCGCGTCGTCGTTGGCGGCGGCGGCGACCGCCACCGTGGCGCCGACGATCGGGCGTCCGCCCGCGTCGACGAGCGTGCCGCGCAGCTTGCGTCCGGCCTGCACGGCGACGCGCGCGCGCTGCTGGTCGCGCACGCGTTCGGCAGCGACCTCGACCCGCGGGAGGCGCCGCAGCTTCGACAGCCGCGACGGGTTGCCAAGGACGCGATCGCGCCCCGGCGTCGGCGCCACCTGCGCCCCGTGTTCGTAGGCGAGTTCCGAGACCGCGACCAGCGCCACCGCGTAGCCGTCGTCGCCGCTGGTCGCGACGCTGGTCGGCAGGCCGCTGTTGGTCGGAGCGGTGCCGGCCGAGCGCTGCTGTTCGCCCGGGATCACGACCGGAAAACGCACCGCGACGCCTGCCAGCGGCCGGCCGTCGTCGCCGACGCAGCGGACCCGGCACAGCAGGTCGAACACGTAGTCGCGCTTGGCCGCCTCGACGTGCACGTCGGGCTTGCCGGCGTTGGCCGCGGGCACGGTCATGTGCCGTGCGAGCGCCGTCGCGATGTCGGCGGGCACGAAGCCGTTGGCGCCGCGCTCCTGCACGAGCGTGCGCCGGACGGCCGACGGATCGGCGAGTTCGACCTTCTGCAGCGACGACAGCTTGGGCAGCTTCCAGTTCCGGCGCTGGTGGCCGCGCGCGATCCACACGGTCGCGTCGCCGGCGCGCCACAGCACACACCAGTGCTCCTTGTTGCCGAACGCATCCGACGCGACCTCGCTGCGATGGTGGCGCGGCGGCTCGGCGCCGTCCTGCGGCCAGCGCACCTTGAGGAACGTGTGGTAGTCGGCGCCGTGGTAGAGCCGGCTGTGGATCTCGAGCGTGGTCTGGCCGGCGAACGTCCAGGTGCCCGGACGGGTCGCCACCTGCACCTTCGCCTGCGCCGCTGCGACCGGCAGCAGCAGCGCGAACCAGACCAACGCCCCGATGCAACGCGCGCACAGCATCCGGCCATGCTACCGGCGCAACCTGAACCGGGTTCGGTATGCGGTGTTTGGGGGGTGGCTCAGCGGCGGTCGGCGGTGAGGGCCTGCTGGAGGAAGGTGACGAGGCGGCGTTCGAACTCGTCGCGGCGCACGGTCCACGGCGAGAAGTGCGCGGCCTCGGGCACCAGCCACAGCTCCTTGGGCTCGCGGGCCTGCTCGAACAGGCGCTTGCCGAACGCGACCGGCACGATGTGGTCGCGCTCGCCGTGGATGACCAGCAGCGGCGCCGGCGACAGTTCGGCGAGCACGTCGGCCGGGTCGTGGCCGTCGGAGACGAACAGCGGCACCAGGGCCGAGAACAGCGGCGCCTTCGAACGCGCGATCTCGCGGTAGTCCGAGAAGGTCGACTCGGCGACGACGCCGCGCACGGCATCGCGACGCGCGGTGGCGGCGATCCCGACTGCGCCGCCGAGGCTGTGGCCGAACACCACCGTGCGGTCCGGATCCCGCTGCAGCGCGAAGTCGATCGCGGCGACCGCGTCGTCGACCGAACCGGCTCGGGTGATCGTGCCGGCGCTGCGACCGTAGCCGCGGTAGTCGAACACGAGCACCGCGTAGCCCTGGGCCGGCAGCCACGCGACGTAGCGCGTGTGCAGCGTCAGGTTGGCGGCGTTGCCGTGGCAGTAGACGACCGTGCCCTTGCGCTCCCCCTCGGCCTCGAGCCACCAGCCATGCAGCTCCGGCCCGCCCGGCGCCGCGAACGAGACCTGCTCGACGTCGACGCCGTAGCTGCCGGGATCGGCGTGCACGCGGTCGTCGGGGAAGTAGAACCAGCCATCGCCGATCCACAGCATCACCGCGAAGCCGAGCACGATCGGCAGCAGCAGCACGCAGAGGGCGATGCGGAGCTTCGGGGACATCTTCTTGGCCACGGTGTGGTCGCGCGGCGACGCTGGTCGCCAGGATGCCGGGGCGGGGCCGTTCGGGCCAGTAGCCGTGCGGCGCGAGGGCCGCGCCAGAAGGGCCGCCAGATCGGCCGGTCTGTGCAGCATCCGGCGGGCAGATCCAGGGCCGTACAAAGCACTCGCGTTGGCGGCTCCCGGAGGAGCCACCAACGCGATTGGTTACCCCGCCTGGACTTGAACCAGGAACCAACAGTACCAAAAACTGCTGTGCTACCGATTACACCACGGGGCAGTGCGGGCGGAGACTATAGCAACCGGATCGGCGAACACAAGGCCTCTCGCCCGCCGGTTTTCCCGGCGCCACCCGCCTTCGGACGCTGCCGCGATCGGCGTCCCTCGCGCAGCGCGCGCAGCTGCTCGCGGTAGCGCAGCCGCTTCGGCGCGACCTGCCTGGCGCTCCCGCGCGGTCCACTCGTGGATCGCCTGCCAGAAGCCAGGGCTCGCGTTGCCGCTGCGCAGCCAGTGGCATCGCCGACAGCGCCGCGAGCGGGACCACGAACGGCGACACGGCCCGCATCCCCCCGAGCGCAGCTCGGGGTTCTCCCTCGCACGGCGCCATCGACGAGGGCGGATCGTCGGATACCCTTCGACGATGCGCCTCCTCGCCGGCACCACCATCGCGCTGCTGCTCGCCGCAGCCGTCCCCGCTCAGGGCAAGAACCTGCTCTTCTACGGCAACAGCTATACGTTCCTGGTCTGGGGCTACGGCGTGCCCGAGGTCGTCGAGTGGATCGCCACCGAGGCCGGCCACCCGACCCCCAACGTCACCCAGGCGCTGATCGGCGGCTCCAACCTGAGCATGCACGCCGCCGACCCCGGCCAGGTCGCGGCGATCTCGACGCTGCCCGCGGGCCAGACCTGGGACCACGTCGTGATCCAGGGCCACTCGCTCAACGCGACGCCGTACTTCGGCTTCTCGGTGCCGCAGTTCCGCGCCGACGCGGTCACGATCGCCGGCAACGTGCGCGCGCACAGCCCCAACGCCGATGCCGTGCTCTACCAGACCTGGGCGCGCGCGCACGGCTCGCCGCTGCACTACCCGTCGCCGTGGGTCGACCCGATGGCGATGCACCAGATGGTGCGCGGCAACTACGACCTCGCGGTGGCCGACATCAACGCGACGTTCGGCGCCGGCACGGCGCAGAAGGCGGCGGTCGGCGATGCGATCGCGCTGCTCGAGTGGGACCCGATCTGGTACGACCCGGACCTGTCCCACCCGACTGCGGCGATGTCGATGATGGCCGGGATGGTGATCTACACGTCGATCTACGGCGGCCGTGTCTGCGACGTGCAGGTCGACTGGAACAACCCGCAGAGTCCGCTGGTCGCGGGACTCGCGAGCCAGGGGCTCGGCGAAGCGGCGTGGAACCTGTTCCGCGGTCTCGCCGACCGCAGCGCCCATCCGCAGAACCGCCGCTACCCGGGATCGGGCGACCACTTGCTGCTGCGTTCGGCGATCGATGCGGCGCCGCTGTCGGCGTGCCCGGTCGAGACGATCACCACCGGCAGCCAGATCCAGGTCGAGCTGCGCTCGATGAACGGCGTCTACGACGGCGCGATGGGCTTCCTCGGGATCGACTTCTTCGCCACCAACGCTGCGCCGGGTGCAAGCGCGACCTGGCCCGAGTTCCAGATCGACACGACGCGCAGCGCGTTCCTGCCGATCGCGCCGCTGTCGACGCCGCTGGTCGCGCAGCTGCAGCTGCCGTTCACGCTGCCGGGTTACTCGCTGCTCGTGCAGGGCGGCGCTCTGCAGGCGAGCGGCGAGACCGGCAACGCGGTGTTCACCACGACCGACGCGCACGAGCTGGTGTTCCAGTAGGCGGCGGGGTTCCCGGCTGGCCGCGCCGGCTTGCCAGCAGCTGCACGTGCACCCGGCGCCGTTCGTCGGTCGGGTGCCTAGCGACGATCGCCCGCACGCCCGCGGCCGCGCGGTCCGGTGCGCCGCCGGCGCCCGTGACGACGAACGCATAGAGCGCCGGCTGGTCGTTGAGCAACAGCGTCAACGGCACGCTCCACAGCTCGTGGCCGTGCCCCTCGTAGACCGACGCCGGCACGCGACGGGCGGCGAAGAAGTCCACCGACAGCGCCATCCGCACCTTCATCGTGGTCACGATCGACCACAGCGTCGGCAGCGCGACGACCTCGTAGAGGATGTCGCGCGTGACCGGGTTGCGCTGCAGCACGCGGAACAGCAGTTCGCAGGCACCGACCCCTTCGGCCACGCACATCACGTCGTCGTGGTCTTCGTCCGAGAGCTGCAGCGTCTCGGCATCGTCCCCGAGCGCCACCCGACCACGCATGGTGGCGCGCTGGCGGAACCCGGCGAGGCACGACGCCTGCAGCGCCTTCAGCGTCGACAGGGTCACCAGCGACTCGGCGGTCGCGAGCGGCGCTGCGTGCGCGTCGAACGCGTCGACCCGGATGCGCGCACACGGCAGCTGCCATCGTTCCGCCGGATCCATCGCGCGGAACGCCTGCCAGACCTCGCGGCTCTGCTCGAGCAGCTGCCGCTGCCGTTCGGCGCTCGGCCTGACGCGACGCTCGAACGGCGTCTGGCGCCGGCCACCGATGCCGTCGCCGACCTCGAACGCGACCACCTGCAGGCGCAGGTACCAGGTGCGCGGCTCCGAACCGGTCTTGAGGCTGACGCCGAACAGCAGTTGGTCGCCTGGTGCGAGCGGCGCGTCGGCCGTCGGTGGCGCCATACCGGAGAGGATCGCGGCGCCGTTCGCGAACCGGTCGGCGACGTCACAGAGCTCGGCGCGCAGGTCGCGCTCCCAGCCCGTTCGCGGCGGCACCGTGCACGACGCGAGCCAGACCGCGAGGCAGCAGGTGGCGGACCGTCGCCAACGGTTGCGCGCGACGGTGTGCGTTCCCATGCGTGCATCGTAGGCGGCGACCACCGTGGATCCGAGACAACGGCTACGACGGCCTGGTGGCGGCTTCTACGGAACCTTCCAGGGACGCCGTACGCGCAGCAGCACGCGCGCGCGAATGTTGCAGGATGAACCGCGTACCGTACGGCAACTTCCGTACGGCAACTTAGCGGGCGGGGACTTCGGGGGTGGGGTCGGGGTTGGTGAGCCAGGGTTGGGCGCGGTAGCGGTCCCAGCTGTCGCAGCCGATGGTGACGACCGGGCCGTCGAGGTCGTTGCGGGTGGCGACCTGCAGGGCGGCGGCGATGTTGGTGCCGGCGGAGCCGCCGAGCAGCAGGCCTTCGTCGCGGATGCAGCGGCGCGCGGTCTCGAAGCTCTGTTCGTCCGGGATGCGCAGCGCTTCGTCGATGACGGAACGGTCGAGGTTGGCGGGCGGCTGGCTGCTGCCGATGCCCTCGACGAGGTAGTCGGCCGACGGGCCGACGGTGCCGCTGGTGACCCAGTCCGCGAGGCCGGAGCCGACCGGGTCGGCGAGCACGATCCGCACGTCGGGGCAATGGCGCTTCAGCCGACGGCCGACGCCGGTGATGGTGCCGCCGGTGCCCGCGCCCGCGACGAACGCGCCGATCCGCCCGCCGGTCTGCTCGAGCAGTTCGCGCGCGGTCTGCTGCTCGTGCACCGCGACGTTGGCCGGGTTGCGGAACTGGTCGGCGAGGAACCAGCCGTGCTCGCGCGCCATGCGCTCGGCGACATTCTGGAAGTTGTTCGGATCGCTCGGCGGGGCGTTGGGCGTCACCACCACCTCGACGCCGAGCAGCCGCAGCGCGCGTCGCTTCTCGACGGCCATCTTCTCGGGCATCACGCAGACCACCCGGTAGCCGCGCGCGGCCCCCACCAACGCGAGCCCGATGCCGGTGTTGCCGGCGGTCGCTTCGACGATGGTCGCGTCGCCGGGGCGCAGCAGGCCGCGCGATTCAGCGTCGTCGACGATCGCCCGGGCGACGCGGTCCTTGACGCTGCCGCCGGGATTGAGGTGCTCGCACTTGACCAGCACGTCGACGCGGCAGCCGTGCTCGCGCGGCAGCTTGCGCAGCGCGACGAGCGGCGTGCCACCGATCCGATCGAGGAGGTCGCGGGATCGGGTGGACGTGTCGTTCATGGTCGGCGGGTGGTCGGCGGGCGGTGTCGCACCGGGGCGACGGCGCGGAGCGAGATCCTCGGCGGTGCCGCTGCAGAAGTCCACGAACGCGCCGCGAGCGGCCCGGCCGTGTCGGCGGTGCGCGGTTGCCGCTACGTTGGCACGGGTGCAGATCGCGCACATCGAGGACTGGGCCGCCGCCTACGTGGAGTCGACGGCCCTCGCGTACAAGCTCGCGCCGCCGCCGCCACCGGCGACGTTCGGCAGCGGGCCGGGCGAGGCGCGCCGCATCGCGGCGCCGGGTCGGCCGGGCGAGCTCGACCTGGTCTCTCGCGCCGGCCGCTCCGCGACGCGGGCGCAGCTGGCCAACCCGCGCCGGCGCGCGCAGCTGGTGCACGCGTTCTGGCACCACGAACTGCAGGCCGCCGAGCTGATGTGCTGGGCAATGCTCGCGTTCCCCGACACGCCCGAGCCGTTCCGTCGCGGCCTGCTCGGCATCTGCCTGGACGAGATCCGCCACATGGGCCTCTACCGCGACCACCTGCAGCGGCTCGGCTTCGCGCTCGGCGACTTCCCGGTGCGCGACTGGTTCTGGCAGCGGGTCCCCCACTGCGAGACGCCGCTGCAGTTCGTGGCGCTGATGGGCATCGGCCTCGAGGGCGGCAACCTGGACCACACCCAGCGGTTCGAGCAGTGGTTCGACGAGGTCGGCGATCGGCACGGAGCCGAGCTGCAGCGCATCGTCGGCGACGAGGAGGTCGCGCACGTGCGGTTCGCGATGAAGTGGTTCGCAGCGTGGAGCGACGGCGTCGCGTTCGACGGTTGGCGCGAGCAGCTGATCGCGCCGCTGACGCCGACGATGATGAAGGGCGCGAGCCTCGACACCGCGCGTCGGCGGCAGGCGGGCTTCTCCGACGACTTCCTGGCCGCGCTGCGCGAGTGGCACCGGCCGTGACGACCGTCGGCTGGATCTGCAACCTCGACGCGGACCTGGAGCTGGCCGACCCCGACGGTTTCGCGCCGAGCGCGCGCCTGCGACAGCAGGTCGACGCGATGGCCGAACGGCTGCTGGCGACGGCGCGGGCGGCGTGCCCGCGCGTGCAGCACGTCCGGATCGACGACGGCGGTGCGCCGACGGTCTGCCAGGCCTGGTGCGCGACGCCGCGCGCGCGCGCGCAGGCCACCCGGCACGGCGTGGCGCTGCCGGCCGCACCGGCCCTGGCCGTGCTGCAGCGCGTCAACCACCGGTCGTTCGCCGCGGGCTTCGGCCTCGGCCTGCCCCACGCCGCGTTCGTCACGTCGCTGCCGCAGCTCGAAGCCATGCTGACGGCCTCGCACCCCGCGCGCGTCTGGCTGTGCAAGCGACCGTTCGGGTTCAGCGGCCGCGGCCACAAGCGCGTGGGTGGCGTGCTCGCGGGCGGGGACCGGCGCTGGGCCGAGGCGTCGATGACCGCGTACGGGCGCGGCCTGATGGTCGAACCGCTGGTCGCGGTCGAGGCGGAGTTCGCGCTGCACGCGTGGCTCGACGCGGACGGCACGTGCCTGACCGGCCGGCCGACCACGCTCGTCACCGACGAGCGCGGCGCGTGGCTGCGCAGCGAAGCGGCCACCGATCTGGTCGAGCAAGAACGCCAGCAGCTGGACGCGGCGCACGCGCTCGCCGCGGCGGAGCTGAGCGCGGCCGGCTACTTCGGGCCGTTCTCGATCGATGCGTTCCGCTACCGCGACGAGCGCGGCGAGCTGCGGTTCCACGCGCTGAGCGAACTCAACGCGCGCTACTCGATGGGGTTCTTCGTCGGCCTGGCAGAGCGGCTGGAAGAATGGCTGCTGCGGGTGCGCCGCTGAGGCGAGCGCTCAGAACAGCTTCACGGCCGACGGCCCGCCGACGAACGTCTCGGCCAACGTGACGGGATCGAGCCCGACGACCGCGTGGTGGTAGAGACCCGGCGGCAGCCCGTAGGCGCCGGCCGGCAGCTGGAACGTCGCGGTCGCGCGGCCGCTGCCGTCGGTGAACCCCAGCGTGTTGCCGTAGGCGGTCGTGTTGAACAGCGTGATCGTCGCGCTGGTGTAGGCGTCGAAGTTGAGCGGGATCGTCAGCGGGCCGAAGGCGGGCAGCACCGTGCCGGGATAGCTGCCGCTGGTCGACCCGAGCACCGCGTAGAGCATGTTGGCGTTGGCCGCGCCGGCGTCGATCCGGAACGTGTGGGTGCCGCCGGCGCCGATCGGGACGAACGACGGCGTCGCGATCAGCGAGCCGCTGTGGCCCTTGACGATCGCGGCACCGGCGCCGCCGTCGATCGCCTGGTAGAACACGAAGTCGCCGCCGTTGTTGAACCAGTTCGGGCTGCCCGCGGAGCTGCTCCAGTTGCCTGCCGCGGCGATGCCGGCGGTGGCCGTGCCGGTGCCGAGGCTGGTCGTGTAGGTCTCGGTCTGGTCGCGCGCGACCCGCAGGCCGAGGTCCAGATCGTGGACCAGGAAGAACGCGACCGTCGCGACGCCGTCGCTGGCGGCGACGACGCACATCATCTGGCCGCGCGAGTTCAGGTCCGCCGTGACCGTCGCGGATTCGCAGACCCACGGGCCGTTGGCCGACGCCGGGATCGCCGGAATCACCTGCCCATCGCGCACGACCAGCTGCAGGTTGCCGGGCGTGCCGTGGAACAGCGCGCCGTCGCTCGTCGGGGGCAGCGCGCCGCCGGCCGCGTCGCGCAGGATCGTGCTGAAGCCGATCGACCCGTCCTCGCCGGTGCTGAGCGAACCGGCGACGATCTCGCCGTACGTCTCGCCGCCCGGCAGGCCGGTCGGGTCGCCTTCCTGCAGGATCGGAGCCACCGCGCCGATGCCGCCGAAGAACACCACCCGGTCATTGGCGGACGTGATGCCCGGCCCGCTGACCCGCGACGCAAACGCCAGGTTCGCCGTGTTGGTGAAGCCGTTGCCGCCGGCACCGGGACTGCCGGAGTAGACGACGCCGGCAGCCAGGCCCGGCGCCTGGTCGCCCTTGCGCGCCACCACCGACAGGCCGGCACCGGGCTGCCAGATCGCGAGCGCGACATCGTTGCTGCTGGTCACCGTCGGCCCGGCGAGCCGGACCTGCAGCAGGATCTGGCCGCTGTCGTTGATCTGCGTCAGGAAGGCCAGGTGCGGACCGTAGTGCGGCACGAACACTTCGCCGTTGCCCAGCCCCGCATCGTCGCCCTCCCGGATCACGATCTGCAGGCCGGATGGCGAACCGGTCAGCACGATCGTGTCGTTCGCGCCGGTGACGTTGCCGGTCAGCGTGCACGGCAGCGTGACGACGCCGCTGCGGTTGATCTTGTGGTTGGTGCGGTCGATCGCGAGCGGGCCGAACCGCACGCCGCTGGCGAGGCCGGGCACGGGATCGCCCTCGCGGGCGAGCAGCGTGACCATGCCCGGCGCGCCCCAGAACAGCGCGCTGTCGGCATCGGGTGGCGTCATCGTCGGGTCGATCGGGTCGTAGAGGCGGCTGCCGAAGTAGACCAGCCCGCCGTCCGGTGAGAGCACCGGATCGTCCTCGAGGCCAGCACCCGGCGACGGACCGTCGTACTGCAGCAGGATGTTGCTCGGCAGGCCGACGATCGCGTGCGGCGAACCCGACTGCGCGACCAGCTGCATGTCGTCGGCGAGGTGGCCGAGGAAGAGCGCGTGGTCGTCGGGGCCCGACGGCGTCAGCCGCGCGCGCAGCAACACGCGCCCGTTCTGGTCGACGACGGGTGTGGACAGCCACTGCCCGACGCCGCCGTAGATCGTCTTGCCCGGAATGCCCGGAGCGGGATCGCCGGCGGCGAGCACGACCTCTCCGTGCAGGCTGCTGAGGCTCTGGGCGAAGCCGGTGGCGGCAGTGGCGGCGAACGCGACCATCGGGAGGATCGCGGCAAGAGGGCGGGCTCGGAGCATCGGGGTTCCCGTTTCGGGTGTGGCGCTGCCGGGCGACGGCCCGCGGGGTTGCACGCGGGGGCAGCGCAATGAGGGTCGGCAGGAGCTAGTCGCGCCACCCCGACGGGCAACCGGTTCTCGAGAAGCCGCCGCACGCCGACGATGGCGGCGGCCGTGCTGGCCCCCCGCCGGCCCGCCGCCTGCTAGTCTTTGGCAAACGTGGCGACGACGTCGTCGAACGAACACACCGGCCCGCCGCGCATCCCGAACGCCTGCAGCACCACGCCGTCGGCGGCCACCACGACGTAGCTCGGAAACCCGGTCACCCCGAACCGTTGCTGCCAGTCGACGGTGGCGTGCACGACCGGATAGGTGCCGCCGCGTTCGCGCACCGCAGCGAGCGTCGGCCCGCGGTCGGCCGCGGGCCCCGCGACGATCGCCAGCACCGCGACCTCGGGATGCTGCCGCTGGAACGCCTGCAGCTTCGGCACGGCGGCCTGGCACGGCCCGCAATGACGCTGCACGAAGTCCAGCAGCAGCGGCCGGCCCCGCAGCGTCGCGGCGTCGAGCGGGCGGCCGGTGGCGACGTCGACCAGCGTGGCGGGATCGAAGCGCAGCGCCGATGGCAGCAGCGGCGCGGGTCGGCGCGCGACGGCCAGCTCGAACCGGCGGGCGCCCGTGCGGCCGCCGCACGACGTGTAGAGCGGCCGCAGCGCGGCGGCGGGCAGGCTGCCCTCGGTCGTCGACAGCAGGCCGAGGTCGAGCACGGCCAGCGCCGCATCGGGACGCTCGGCGGCGGCGTGGGCGCGGGCCAGCCGCGCGACCAACGACGCGAAGCCGCTCGGCGGGTCCCCGGGGATCGCCAGCGACGACAGCTCGGCGTGGGCTCGATGCAGGCGTCCGTCGCGGATGCCGCGCTCGACGTCGACCAGCCGCGAGAACCGCCGCAGCAGCGCGACGATCGCCGGCACGCGACGCGACAGCGAACGGCCTTCGGCGTCGGCCTGCCGCTGCCACGCGGCGACGGCATCCGGCAGGCGACCGATCGCGGCCTGCAACCGTTGCAGCTGCTCCGCCGGGACCCGCTCGAGCAGTTCGCAGCGGGCGACGCCGTTGACGAAGGAGGGGTAGTGCAGCAGCGCCGACGCGCCCGCTTCGCGTCCTGCGACGGCGGCTTCGAGGTCGGCGAGCAGCGCCGGCAGCACCCGTTCGAGGTGCGTGTGTTCGGTCAGGGCAGCGCTCGGCTCCCCGTCGGCGACCAGCATCGGCGACCACGACCAGACGTAGGGCGAGAACGACGCGATGCGGCTGTCGGGCGGCACCTCGGCGCCGACCTGCTCCGCATAGGCAGCCTCGGCTTCGACCAGCCAGCGGTAGCGGGCTTCGTCGGACGCCCCGGCGATCGGCCGCGCCTTGCGGTGTTCGAACAAGAACCGCTGCTGCTGGCCGGAGCGATCGGACAGCTGTTGGCGCGCGGCCTCTGCGGTTGGGGACGGATCCTGGGCGGCGGCGGGAGCGAGGCTGCAGGTGGCGGCGAACATGGCCGCGGCGAGGCAGGTGGATGAGGAGATGTGCATCATGTGGCGAGCAGCGGAGGGCCCGGGAGGTTCGAGGCGGACGGTTCGGGCGGTTCAGGCGGTTTGGTTCGGGCGAGTGCCGTTCGGGCCGTGCCGTTCCCGCCGTGCCGTTGGATCGGGTCCCCATGGAGTTCCCGCGGCCCATCGGAACGCGAACGGGATCTGCCAGAACGGTCCCTGCCGCACGAGACGTCGCCGCCACCCCGATCCGTCGCGGATTCTCGCGCGCGCCGCCTTGCGAACGTCCTCGCACGGACCGGGCGAGCCTCTAGGCTTGCTCGCGGTGCCGGGCCTGCGCCCGCCCCCACCCCTTTGCCGCGAGGCTCCACGCCAACCGACGTCCCAAGAGATGGCCCTGCCCACCGACGACACGATCCTGCTGCTCCACAACCCCAGGTGCTCCAAGAGCCGCGCGACGCTGGCGCTGCTCGAGCAGCACGGCGCGACCTTCGCGGTGCGCCGCTACCTCGACGAGCCGCTCGACGAGCGCGAACTGCGGGATCTCGGCCGGCGCCTCGGCAGGTCGGCGGTCGCGTTCACCCGCACCGGGCAGGACGAGTTCGCCGCGGCCGGGCTGACCGCCGACGCGAGCGACGACGAGATCTTCGCCGCGATGGCCGAGCAGCCGATCCTGATGGAGCGACCGGTGGTCGTGCGCGGCGCGCGCGCGCGCATCGGCCGGCCGCCCGAAGACGTGCTGGCGTTGCTCGACTGACGCGGTGTTTGCGGCTGAGCGGCCATCCGTGCCGATTCGTCGGACGTTCTCACCGGCCGGAACGGCCGTTCGAGCTGCGGCAACGTTCCCGCCCCGGCGGGGCTTTCGAGGTCGCACCGCGCGGACTACCCTCCGCGCACCTACATGAATACGACCCCTTTCCTTCTTCTCGCTACCCTTCTGACCACGCCCCTGCTCGCGCAGGGCGAGACGGTCCTGCCCGTCAGCCTCGACAAGTTCTGGGGCCAGGGCAGCTCCAGCGTGCTCGGCCAGGACAGCTCGCGCACGCAGCTGATCAGCGCCATGCCGGTGGCGCCCGGCACCACCATCACCGGCCTCGGCCTGCGCCCGACGGCGTCGACCAGCGACCGCGCCAGCTTCACGGCCGACATCGAGATCCGCCTGTCCAGCGGTCCGAACGCGCCGGGTTCGCTCGACGCGACGTTCGCCAACAACATCGGCAACGACGAGGTCGTCGTGCTGCCGCAGCAAACGATCACCGTGCCGGCGATGCCGGCCAACCGCAGCACCGGCTTCTACGTCGACATCCCGTTCACGACGCCGTTCGTGTTCGGCACCAACGGCAACACCAACCTCGTCGTCGAGGTGCTGGTGTTCTCGCGTTCGGCCGGCGCCTCGTGGAGCACCGACCGCGTCTTCGCCGGAGCCTCGGGCCGCGCCGGCACGGCCGGTATCGGCTGCGGCTCGGCGACGATCGGCTCGAGCTCGACCAACGCCAGCGGTTCGACCTACGTCGCCGGTGAGACCGTCGACGTCACCATCAGCGGCGGCACGCCGAACAGCGCCGCGCTGCTGGTGCCCTCGCTCGACATGAAGGAGCTCGTGCCCGGCCTGCTGCTGCCGTTCGACCTGTCGATGGTCGGCGCCGGCCCCGGCTGCGACCTGCTCGTCGCCGGCGAGATCGGCGCCGTCACCTACCTGACCGATGCGCTCGGCGACGCGGCGATGTCGCTGCCGCTGACCTCGGCCTTCACCGGCCAGAGCATCGGCTTCCAGTGGGTCTACCTGGTGCCGCCGAGCAGCACCAACCCGCTCGGCCTGGCGACGACGCCGAGCCGCGTCGTGACGATCGGCCCGCGCATCGCGGTCCCCGAGGTCCAGTACGTCTGGAACCTGTTCGACGTCAACGCGACGAGCGGCACGGCCACGACCGACTCGTGCCCGGTGCACAAGCTGTTCACGCTCTGATCCGCCGCAGCGCCGCGGCCGGCGCGGGTTCGGGAGGCATGCCCGACCCGCGCTGCTGCCGCACGGCGCGATCCGCGCGCGCCGCTGGGCGCGCGCCGCATCGCGAGCGCCCCGGCGCTCAGCGAACGACGCCGCCGACCACCGGCGCCAGCTGCAGCGGAGCCGCTCCGTCCTCGAGCGCCTGCAGCCACAGCTGCTGGTTCTGCACGTTGGGCGGCAGCGTCCAGGTGCCGCCCGCATCGCCGTGCTGGTCGGCGAGCAGCAGCGCCAGCGGGAACGCCGACGCGCCGAGCAGCACCGGCTGCTCGATCACCGGAACGGTCAGCCCCTGCAGCGAGAACGCCGCGAACACGACGATCGCGCGATTGGGCTCGCCCCGGAACGACAGCGAGAACGGTGCGTTCGCAACCAGCGGTGCGCTCCGGGTCGCGGCGAACACCGGACCGTTCGGCGGCGTCGGCAGCGCACAGCCGTTCGGCGTCAGCGTGCAGCGCCCAAGCCGGCCCGCGACGAGCCGGTCGCCTTCGATTCGGTCCGTGACCAATCCGCGTCCACCGGGGCGGCTGCGGTGACCAGCGAACGCCCACGAATCGGCGCGCGATGCGCTGCTTGCCCGGGTGACGCGCCAAGGCATGAGCATTGCAAGGGGCGGGCAACGCGATGTGCCACCAACGCCGCTCCCTCCCCTTCCTGCTGCTCTCGCTGCTGGCAGCCGCCGCAACCGAACTGCGCGCCCAGTCTCCAGACGCTGCCGCGTCCCCGCCCGAGATCGTCGTCGTCGGTCGCGACGGCGCGGTCGGCTACATGAGCCGCTTCGCCGACGCGGCCGGCATCCGCCTGCGTTCGCTGTCCGTCGATGCGCCACCGAAGCCCGAGCAGACCGCGCGTGCTCCCGACGTCGTCGTGTTCCTGTGGGGCGACCGGCGCGGCCGTGGCCGCAGCCAGCTCGACGACAGCGATGCCCTGCAGACGTCGTGGCGCCACCTGCTCGGGTCGATGCAGGAACGCAGACCGGACCTGACCATCGTGTGCGCACCGGGAGCGGCGCAAACGGTCGCGTCGTGGCTGCCGCAGGGCACGACCGCCACGACCGATGCCGTCCTCGACGACTACCTGCAGGTCGGCATCGACCGTTCCAACCTCCGCCGGCTGGTCTCCTACCTCGCCGTGACCCACGCCGGCCTCGCCGGCACGGTCGAACCTCCGGATCGCGACGTCGCCACCGTCGGCATCTACCACCCCGAGCACGATGGCCTGTTCGCCAGTGTGCAGGACTTCCTCGACTGGACGCGCGTGCGCGGCCGTGACCCGGACGATCCTCGCCGGATCGTCGTGCGCGCCACGTCGACGCACTTCGTGGTGCGCAACCGGGACCTGTGCGAGCAGCTGATCGCCGCCTGCGACCGCCTCGGCATGCTGGCGTTCGTCTACATCGAGCGGCGCCGCGGCAGCGAGTTCGGACCGATCGCCGAGGCCTTCCGTCCCAGGGTCCTGCTCGACACCCGGCACCGCGGCCAGGACGTCGACACCCTGGCATCGATCGGCGCGCCGACCCTGCAGTGCAGCACGCTCGCCCGGAGCACGATCGAGGCGTGGCGCACGACCAAGATGTCCGCACGCCACCTGATGGGGCTGACGACCGGCGAGTCCAGCGGATGGATCGAGCCGCACGTCGTCGCCGGCCGTCGCGACACCGGACGGGACCTCGCCGCCGAGTTCGCCGCGATCCCCGAACGGGTCGAACGCGTGGTCGCCCGCGCTGCCCGCTGGATCGCGCTCGCGACCGAGCCGGTACGGGATCGCAGGGTCGCGATGTTCGTCGGCGGCATGGGCGGCGGAACGGCCGACAACCAGCAGCTCGCGATGCCCGCGAGCATCCACGCCGTGCTCACCGCGATGCGCGACCACGGCTACGCGATCGAGAACCTGCCCGCCGACGCCGACCGACTGTATGCAGCGTGGTCGGCCCAGCTCGTCGACGCCGATGATCCTGCAGCGCTCGATCGGCTGGCGCGGACGGGCAACGCCGCGCTCGTGCCGGTGCGGGACTACCTGCGCTGGTACGAACACCTGGTGCCCGCGCATCGACGCGCGCAGCTCGAGCGGCGGCACGGTGCCGCGCCGGGGACCTGGCGGGTCTGGCGCGACGACGACGGCGCGTCGTATTTCGTCATGCCGCGGCTGCCGCTCGGCAACGTCGCGCTGGTCGGCTCCGGCGGCCTGCCACCGGACGAGGCGAAGGACTTCGTCGCGATCCGGCGGCGCATCGACGACGACCTGCCGCTGACCCCGTCGCACAACCAGCTGGCGCTGGCCTTCTGGCTCGAGCACGCCGACGGCTGCGACGCAGCGGTGCACTGGGGTTCGTTCCAGTTCGATCTGCTGCTGCCCGAGAAGCCGATCGGGCTCGATCGCGACGACTGGCCCGACATCCTCACCGGCACCCTGCCGAACATCCGGCCGTTCAGCATGACCGCGACCACGTTCGCCGCGCCGGCGCGGCGCCGCACGTTCGCCGTGCTCGTCAACCACCTGACCGCCCCGGTCGATACGGCCGGCCTGCACGACGAACTGCTCGACCTGTCGAGCGACCTGCACAAGTGGGCTGAGCTGCCCGACGGCAGCCTGCGCGAGCACTTCCGCGAGTCGATCCAGCAGCGCGCGATCGCTGCCGACCTGCACGTCGACCTGCGCACGCTCGCCGGCGACGACGAGGCCTTTGGCGAGGCACCGTGGCGCGACGGGGAGCTGGACGCGCTGGCGCGCCACCTGGCACGGATCGAAGCGGAGCAGATCACGACGACATCGCACACCTTCGGACGCGAACCGCGCGTCGAACACCTGCTGACGCAGATGACGGCGACGGCCGGCCGGCCGACGTGGCAGGCGATCGACAAACTGTTCGACCGCGGCGAGGCGACGTTGCCTGGCGACGCCGACCGACGCGCACGTGAGCGCACCCGCGCAGTGCTGACCGCGATCGAACGCCACCGGCTCACGCCCGAGCAGGCGCTGGTGGCCACGGGCGCCACGTTGCCAGGGGCAGGTCTCGACGACGACCTGAGCCGCGACTTCGGGATGCTCGCGCGCCTGCGCGACGGCTACCGACGGACCGGTGACGAGATCGGCAATCTGCTGGCAGCTCTCGACGGGCGCTTCGTTCCGCCCGGCCCGGTCGGCCCTCCGGAACGCAACCCGCTGGCCGTCCCGTCGGGCCGCAACACCTGCTTTGCCAACCCCGAGGAGTTGCCGACGCGAGCGTCGTGGCAGCTGGCGACCCGGCTCTGCGACGACATGCTCGCCGAGCGCCGCGCACGACACGGCGGTCGCTGGCCGAGGAAGGTCGCGCTGGTGGTCACCCCGCGTCGGTCCCTCGCCGACTTCGGCGTCAGCGAAGCCCAGGCGTTCTGGCTGATCGGTGTGCGGCCGGTGTGGTCGCGCGGTCGCGTCGCGGACTTCGAGGTGATCCCAGCGGCCGAGCTCGGTCGCCCCCGCATCGACGTCCTGCTCGAGTCCAAGCATCACTACAACGACTACCTCGAGACCCGTGCCGAGTTGATCGACCGCGCGGTGCGCACGGTTTGTGAACTCGACGAGCCCGACAACTTCGTGCGCTCCAACCGTCTCGCCGCCGAGCACTCGCTGCGCCGGGCCGGCGTCGCCGCCGAGCGCGCCGCGATCCTGTCGCGCGCCAGCATCCTCGCCGTCGAACCCGGACGCTTCGGCAGCGGCCGCCACGACCAGCTGTTCGAAGCGACCGGGGTTTGGGACACCCGGGAGCAGCTGACCGAGGTGTTCCTGCGCGAACACGACCACGTCTACACCAAGGGCGCCTGGGGTGTCGCCGCGCCGGAGGCCGTCGGCACCCACCTGGCACAAGCCGAGATCGTGCTGTCGGGCGTCGGCTCCAGAAGTGCGTTGACGGGGCGCGGCCACTACAGCGGCGGCAACCTCGCGCAGGCGATCGAACGGCTGTCCGGCAGCCGGCCCGACTACTACCTCGCCGACCTGCGCCACTACGGCGATGAGCGCGTCGAACGCGCTGAGGTCGCGGTCCGGCGCGACTTCCGATCGCTGGTCTTCAACCGCAAGTGGCTTGAGGGCATGCAGCATCAGGGGCGCAACGGAGCCCACCGGATGGCGGCGATGACGTGGAAGGCGCTCGGCTGGAGCATCAACCGCCCCGACAGCATCACGCCGGACATCTGGCAATCGATCGTCGACGTCTACCTCCACGACGAGAAGGGACTCGGCCTGCCGAGCTTCTTCGAGCATCACGACCCGAAGGCGATGCAGGAGATCACCAAGAACCTGCTCGAGGCCGTGCGCAAGGGGTACTGGCATGCCGACCCGGCGACCGTGCTCGAGATCGCCGAGACCCATGCGCGTTCGCGTGCCCGGCACGGCCAGCTGCTGGACGACAACGGCAAGCTCGACCGCTTCGTCGTCGGCACGCTGCACGCGGCGGCCGACGAGCAGCTCGATCGACTGGTACAGGCCCTCGGCACGGCACCGCAGCCCGTCGGCGAGGACGCGGCTCCAGCAGGGACGCCCGTCGACGCCGACGCCGCATCGCCGGCCGCGCGGGCGCAGGACGCGGCGATGCCGCTGCCGTCGCCCGCGACGGTCCCCGTGAGCGGACGCGAACTCGTCGACGACGGTGCGCCTCCATCGACCGGCTGGTGGTGGCTCGCAGCGCTGCTGCTGCTCGCGGGCGGTCTGCTGACACGTCGAGGTGCCGCGTGAGCTGGCTGACCGACTGGATGAGCAGGCTGGCCGAGATCACGCTGCCGTCGATCCTGGTGCTGCTGACCATCATGGCCGCCGCCACGGTCGTGCTGATCGGCGGCATCGTGCGGGAGTGGTGTGGGCGCCGCCGGGTCGACCGGTCCCTCGCCGACGCCCTCGCACAAGCGGCCCCGGACGGCACCGAGCGGCTACGGCTGCAGCTGCTGCGCGGTCATGGGCTGCCTACCCGGTTTGCGTCCGGCCTCGGTCAGCACGGCGACGTCGATGCCGCCCTGCTGGCCGCGCGCGCCCGTGCATCGGCGACCCTCGCACCGCTGACCTTCCTGACCCGCATCGGTCCGATGTGCGGCCTGATCGCGACGCTGCTGCCGCTCGGCCCCGCGCTGGAGGCTCTCGCCGGAGGCGAACTCGAAGACGCGGCGACCGAACTGACCGTGGCGTTCACCGCAACCGTCATCGGTCTGCTGGTCAGTGTCGCCGCCTACCTGATCGGCCTGGTGCGCCGGACCTGGTACGTGCGCGACTACGATCGCCTCGAGGACCTCGCGCATCGGCTACGCCCGCACCCGCCCGAGGCGACCGCATGAGCGCGCCTGCTTCGCCACGGCCACGACGTCCGCTGTTCGACGACCGCTTCGGCGACGACGACGACCCCGCCGCCGGGCTGGTCAACCTGTTCGACCTCTGGATGGTGTTCGCGTTCGCGCTGCTGCTGATGCTGGCGAACTCGGCACTCGACGCGAGCAGCACGAGCGCCGACGCCCCGGTCGATCCCAGCCATCCGCAGCTCCCCGATCCGATGCGGGCGAGCGGCCGCGAACTCGACGGCCAAGGCACCCGCCTCGGCACGGCCTACCGGCTTGCCAGCGGCAGCATCGTCTACGTGCCCGACACGGCCGAACACGCCGCGGGACCGCGCTGACCACCGACTCCCTGATTCCTGCAACCCCATCGAACCGACGAAGATGACCGACAACCTCTCCCCGCTCGCCCGCTCCCCGATCGCCTGCTCACCGATCGCCAGCGCCCCGATCGCCAGCGCCCCGATCTCCTGCGCCTCTGGGGCCTGCTCCAGTCTGGCGCTCGCCCTCGTGCTTGCGGGTAGCGCGCTCGCCCAAGAACCCAGCTCCAACTGGAGCGTGATCCCTGCCGACGCGACCCAGTACACGATCCGCAGCCGCGTCAACTCGTTCGCGCTGCAGTTCAGCGACCGAGTCCTGCTCTACAGCGGCTACCAGCGCAAGTGGGTCGTGCTGCCGGTTTCGGCCGCGGCCGTCGTGACACCGCAGAACGACCATGCGCTGATCGTCGACGGCACCACTCTGCACGGCTGGTCGCCGCGCTACGGCACCATCGACACGATCACCGTGTCGAACAACGCGGTCTTCCTGCCCAACCCGCCGTCCGCGACCTACGTGGTGACCGTCCAGGATGGTAACGACTTCCACGCCTACGGCTCGTATGCGGCGCGCTGGTCGACCCTGTCGCTGCCTACGCCCGCAGTGGCAGCAGAACAACACCGCCGCTGCGCCATCGTGCACGACGGCACGATGGCGTACGGCTACAGCTCGTATTCGGGCGACTGGGTGGCGACGCCGGCCCCCGAACCGGGCATCGCGCTGTTCGCGTCCGGCGACGTCTGCTTCGCCAACAGCCAACAGATCGTGCGCGGCTTCTCGGCGCCGACCAGCAGCTGGTCTTCGACGGTCGTCGCCGACAGCTCCAACCTGTCGCTGGAGGCAAGCCTCGGCTACATCGAGGACCAGGGCGAGGTGCTCGTGTTCAGCGGCAACCGGGGCGCCTTCTCGAGCTACACCCCGAATGGCTCGTACGTGCTCGACACCGGCTCCGAAACGCTCGCGATCGAGGACCAGAACGGGGTCACCTGCTACAGCTCGATCCGCAACTCGTGGGCGACATTGCCGATCAGCGGGGCCACCAGCCTCGAGCTCGGGGACGACGTATGCGTCGTGACGACGACGAACCAGTGCGCCGCCTACTCCGGCGTGACCGGCCAGTGGAGCCCGGTCCTGACCGGCGCCTTCACCGCGTCGGTGGGCACCTGCATGGCGTTCGTCGACGACGGCATCGCCCAGCGCTACGCCTACACCGCGCTCGGCAACCGGTGGTTGCCGGTCCCGACCGTGCTGCCGTTCGTCGCAGCCGAGGTGCTCGGACACTCGGTGCTCGTCACCCACACGCAAGGCTTCAGCGGCATCGGCGCACGCTTCGACCAGTGGCAGACGCTCGTCACCCAACCGGGCGCGACGGTCTCGGTCCCCAACAACCGCGGCCGCACGGCGATGGTCACCGACACCAACCGCATCTCCGCCTGGAACGGAAGGCTCAACCGCTGGGCCTCGGTGCAGGTCGACCCCAACACGCTCACCACGGCGTCCGTGCGCTTCTCGTCGTCGCTGCTCGAGGACGGCGACCGTGCGTTCGCGTTCGGGGTGCCGGGCAAGGCCTACGACGGCGTGACGCTCTCCGGCGACACGGTGCTCGCGGCGACTGCCGGCTCGGGCATCAGCTACGTGCAGACGGACGATCACATGCACGCCTATTCGCCCCTCGCGACGCTGACGCCGACGACCTCCTTTCCCGAGACCGACGGCTTCGCCCACATCGGCCGATCGACCGAGGTGCAACAGGTGGCCCTCCCCGGCAGCCTGGTGACCCTGCTGGTCGGGTTCGCGCCGACCAGCACCGTCACGCCGTTCGGAGAACTGTTGGTCGATACGCCGCTGTTCCTGCCGGCCCCGTTGATCCCGACAGCAGGCAACCTGTTGCTCGAGATCCCCGTGCCGAACGAACCCGGGCTGATCGGCTACCCCGTGCACCTGCAGAGCGCGATCACCCCTCCGGCAGGCCTGCCATACCTGACCGGCTCGACCAGCATGGTCCTGCTCTGAGGGGCGCGGCGGCCATGACGCGCGCATGGCTGCGCGAGACGCTCGAACAGCCGCCGGCGCAGCGACCGTTCGCCGTGCGACGGCAGGCGTTCGGCCCGACGCGCGTAGGTGGTGCGGCCGGCGCCCCCTTCGCACGCAGCGGAGTGCGCCGCACACCGCAAAGTTGTAGGTCGAACCAGGTACCGTACGGCAACCTGTACGTCTCCCGACCGGCTCACGGATCCCGCGCATGGACCTCTCCCCCTCCCACCCCATCCTCGCTCGGTTCTTGTCGCAGACGCCCTGGCAGGTGGCGGGCGGTGGCAGCCTGCAGAACGAGCTGACGTTTCGGTTCGGGCGCGCGATCACCGAGCCTGGCTTCCTCGGCGGCAGCTCGACGCGCGGCGAGTACGAGCTGGAGCTGGTGGCGCCGGAGTGGACGCTGACGCCTACGGGCGGCGGCGACACGATCCGCTGGGACGACGAGGGCCAGCGTCGCCGGGCCGCGATCCGGGGGATCGGCGCCACCGGCGAGCTGCGCGACGTGGCGCTGGTGCGTCAGCCCGACCGCTTCCGCATCGAACTGACGTTCGAGCAGTGGGTCGTCACAGCCTGCTCGCACTCGCAGGCGAGCTGGCTCGCCGAGCATGCCGACGACGACGAGGACGAGCTCGAAGAGGACGAGTGGCAGGATCTGCCCTCGAACACCTCCGTGCTGCAACTCAACACCCCGGACGGGATCTTCGAGATCTACCACGACGGCACGCACACGCCGACCGACCGCCTGCTCGATCCGGACACACCGATCGGCGAGCTGCCGACCGACCGCGAGCGCATCTGGCCCGACTTCGACCCGTTCTCGTCGCCGCGTGGCGCGTGACGGCTCCGCTGCAGGCAGCGCACGGCCGCCGCGGCTCGCGCTCCCCTACCGCACCTGGATGCGCAGCCCGTCGCTCGCCTGGTAGTCGAACGGCCGGAACGCCTGCGCATACAGATCGCCGAGGAACGCCGGATCGTCCGGCAGCGGCACCGGGAACAAGAGGTCGCCGCCCGTCCCGATCGCAGCATACGTGATGACCGGTGTCACCAGCAGCGAGCACGGGAACCCGAACGGCTGCAGGCTAACGTTGGCCGGCGTCGTGCCGAGGGCCAGCAGCATCGGCGTATTCTGCGGCACGAACGTGACCGTCACCGCGAAGTTGAGGTTGCCGGCAAACGGGTAGGGCGCCTCCAGGAACGCCGTCGCGCAGCTGGTGCCGTACGACACCGATTCGGCGTCGGCCGGATAGACGAACCGCGTGCCGCGGATCTGGCGCAGCGCCGAAGCGTTGTCGTAGGCGAGCAGGAAGTCCGGCTCCCCGGTCGGCTCGAAGCACATGCCGAGGCTGCCGTACGAACCGAGCACCTCCGAGTCGACGATCGCGCCGTGGCCGCCGAGGCGCGCCAGGTAGATCTCGGGCGTGAGGCCGGTCAGCACCGAGTAGGCCAGCAAGAAGTTGGATCCGGTCGCGTGGTCGGCAACGACCTCGCGCAGCTGCAGCTGCGGCCCCGCGGTCAGCGTGCGCACCTGGCTGCCGCTGCCGAAGTCGAACCCGCGCAGCACGTCGTTGAGCGGCGCCTCGCGCTGCCACACCAGCACCTGCCGCAACGCATGGTTGTCGTCGTAGGCGCCGGCGATCCGCGGCGCGCCGAGCTCGTCGGAGGTGTTGTCGTAGCCCACGTAGCCGGCGCTGGTGCCGGCCTGGGTGACGGTCGCGACCCGGATCTCATGGATCGCGCCGAGGTCCGTTCGCCACGCGACGCGCCACGGCTCGCCGTCGCGGCTCATCGGCATGACGTCTGGATCCCGCGACGCGTCGGTGACGGCGGAGCCATGCGGATCGAAGAACTGCACGCCGGCGGTCGGGTTGGCGGCATCGATGACCGCGCACGTCACCTGCGGCCCGAGCCCGCTCGACCACGTCCAAGCCGTCAGCGCCTTGGTGCACGTTCCGAAGCCGCCGCCGACAACGCCACCACCCCACGAGACGCCGGACGAACCCGTCGCGAGCTGCACCTCGGTGCCGGCATTGTTCTGCATCTGGTCGTCCCGCTGCACGTAGACGACCGGCAGCGAGAAGAACAGCACGTCCCGGTCGAAGGCGATCACGTAGGAGCGTGCCCCCTCGCAGTAGGCGACATCGACCTGCTTGATGAAGTAGCCCGACGCGTTGTCGATCCAGTGGTAGTTGAACCCGGTGAAGTCCTTCTTGCCGTAGAGCGAGAAGCCATCGGCATCCCCCAGCGCAAAGGTGCGCACGAACGTCACCACGACCTGGTCGAGCACGGTCGAACACGCCAGCTCGACCGAGGTCGCCGGCTCCCCGGCGAAGTTGGAGTTGATCAGCGCGTTGCCGATCAAGGGATCGATGGTCAGCGGAAACTGCGCGGCGTCGACGAACGACTGCGGCACGTGCAGGCGCACCAGCCCGCGCTCGGCGCTGGTCGCGATCTCGATGCGCTGGCCGACGGCGTCGTACGCAAAGGCCCGCCCGTAGCGCACCGTCGCCTCGCCATCGACCGAGAACACCAGGTCGCCGTGCTCCGCCGCGCGATCGGGCGTCGTCAGATCGCCCGCGATCCGGCCGGTCACGACCAGCTCGCCGCTGCCCGCCGGCCGCTGCGGGATCACGAACAGCTGCTCGACGCCTTCGGGGCGAATCTCGTAGACCTCGCGCGCATCGCGGTATCGGGTCTCGTAGCGATCCTCACTGGTCTCGGTGGCAACCGGCGCCAGCGACAGCGGTTGCCCCCCGACCGTGATCGACGCCGTGCGCCAGCGCAGCGCCACCAGCTCGCGGTCGGCACCGCGGAAGGGATGGAACGTCAGACCATCGTGGAAGCTCGCCTTCCACGTCGGACCACCCGCCCACCAGCCGTATTCGGGCTGGCCCGCGGCGACGGTCCGGGTGTGCAGCGGCACGCAGCGTTCGGCCACGACCTGCTGCACGCTCTGCAGCAGGCGGGAATCCGGTGCCTGCGCGGGCAGGCAGAACGCGAGAGCCAGGACGGCGAACAGGATGACGGGGATCTTGGGCATGGGCATCTGCTCCGGTTGGGCGGGGTGACGAGGCGGGCGCCTCGCCGGAGATGCAGTGCCCGGTGCGTGGTCGGGCTGGACAGCCGATTCGCCGATCTCGCGGAGAATCTGCCGCAGCGATCGCGCTCGACGCATGCGCAAGGTCATGTGGCCCTCCCCCCAGTCGGCCGCCCGAGCGGCGCCTTGCTGCTCCGGCAACCGATCTCTCGACGACGCGCATGCCCTTCGTCGGCCGATCGACGCCCGGCAGGACATGGCGCCGATACGGTGACTCCGTCCATGGCGAGCTGCCGAGGTTCGGAATACAGAATCACACCGATCCCCCGCCAGACTCGATCCGCACGGAGCGCCTTACATCGAGCTGACCCGACGCCGCGAGCCCTGCAGTATGCATTCCTCATGCCGTTCCACCACCTCGCACGCGCGCGCACACGAGCGCTCGCCGTCGCGCTGCTCGCACTCGCCTCCTGCACGTCGGACGCTCCGACCCGCCCAACGACGACCGAGGTCGATCCGCGCATCTGGGCCATGCACCAGGCGCACAACGGCGACTACTGGTTTGGCAGCAACGGCGCCGGCGTCTACCGCTTCGACGGCGAGCAGGTCGCGCACTACGACACCCGAGACGGTCTCGCCGGCAGCCAGGTGCGCGGGATCTACGAGGACGTGCGGGGTCACCTGCTCGTTTCGACGACGCGCGGGGTCAGCAGGTTCGAGGACGGGAGGTTCGTAGCAGTGGAGTTCGTCGACGAGCCGACCCCGCTGGAGGACTGGGAGCTGCACGATGACGACCTCTGGCTGGTGTTCGGGCCGGGCGAACGCGGCCCCGCGCGCTACGACGGCGTCAAGCTGCACCACATGCAGCTGACCGAGAGCCCGGCGGCCGCGACGCGCCCTTCGCGCACCGAGCCGTTTCGGCTGGATCTGGCCAGTGTCTACAGCGTGCACGAGGATCGCCGCGGCCATCTGTGGTTTGGCACTGCCGGCCATGGTCTGTGCCGCTACGACGGCGAGTCGCTGGCGTGGATGTACGAGGAACATCTGACGACGACGCCGAGCGGTGGCGCGTTCGGCATCCGGTCGATCTTCGAAGATCGCCACGGCGACTTCTGGATCTGCAATACGCGGCATCGCTTCGCCGTCGCGCCGGAGGTCGCGAACAAGGACGGGTTCACGGTGTTGCAGTACCAGACCAAGCCTGGCATGCCGAAGGCTGCCACGGACACGGACGAGAACTTCTTGTACTTCGCGTCCGTCGCGGAGGACGAGTCGGGCGCCCTGTGGTTTGCGAGTTCAGGGGATGGCTTGCTGCGTCTCGCCGATGGCGAGGTCACGCGCTTCGCGCTGCCGGACGGAGCCTATGCGTGCTGCGTCATGATCGGCCAGGACGGCAGGGTGTGGGTCAGCACGATCGAACACGGTGTGTATGTGTTGGACGGGGATCGGCTCGAGCGGTTTCGGGGGCGTGTTGGATGAACGTGACCGGGGTGGATGCGATCTCCTGTCCTCCCAGCCGGCGTGGACACCGACTGCGTTCGGCCCTCCGCGCGTCACGAGGCGCGATCGCTGCCGTCTACCAGTTCTTCTTCACCGCAGACGGCTTGATGGCGTCGACCATCGCTGGCCATCCCGCAAGCAGCAACATCTCGACCAGAGGAGCATCGTCGCCCGCCCGACCCGTCTCGCTGCCAGGAGCAACGTAACTGCTGCCACAGGTCCGTCTCCTTGGGGTGATCGGACGTCAACCGCGCAGCGCGACCACGAGTTCGAACTACACACCCGTACTTCTGGAGCCCGGTCTTGCTCTGGATCACCTAACCCGCGCCCGCCCGCGAGCCAGCCGTTCTCGACCACGGCCACCGCATCCAACCCCCTACCACCACCTTACGTGCGGCCCGTACAAGCCAACGCCCCGAGGCCATCGGCCCCAGGGCGTTCGCCATCTTACGATTGGTAGAGCGGTCTGGACGCAGATCGAACGCTCTGGGGTTCGAGGAGAGTCTTGCCCAGTCATGGTTGGGGCGATCCTGGCTAGATCTAGTGTCGACCGAGTAGTCGGACACGACGCACCTGTGCCATTGCCGATGCCTGCAGGAACCGCGGCTGGCCTCGAACCGGCGAGGCGACCCTGACGCACCACACCGATGCAGGATGATCACATCCCACTAGCGTGATGCCGACCTCCCACCAGGACGTCGAAACCCCTGTCGCGGCTCGACGGCCACGAACTCTTGAAGATCAATCTCTCGGCACCGAACTGTGACGGTGTAGCCGAGGCAAGTCCCTTCGCAGCTCACAGTTGAACACGACCACGACGTAGAGCTCAGCGGCCGGCTCGACCAAAAACCCGCAGCCAACCGCGAAGGCAAACGACGCTGGCATCCCAATTGCCTGAGCGCGCACGGAATGATCACCATCGTGGATGCGCTGAATGTCGCTGCCAACTGGCAGACGCGACAGCCGGATGGCACTCCGGGATCGACGGAACTCACCGCCGCCAACGCAACCGGAACATCCTACCTGGGCACCGACCAGACCAGCATGCTGCTGACGGGTTCGACCTCGGCGTTGGACCACAGCATCCGCCGAACCCTGCCCGCCGTCGATGCTACAGTGTGGCCGGACCTCGCGATCGCAGTCCGCGCCGACCGCGAAGCAACCGGGTCCGATGCATCGCCGTTCTACCTGCGCCTGCGCGTCGGCAGCGCCGCCGTCGACCTCGACGACCCCGCGAACACCTGGCATCGCTACCTGCCGATCAAGGCCGTTGACACGTGGAACCCACTCCGCCTGTCACTGCATGACCTACCGGCGAACATCCGTGACGCCATCACACAGGTCGAGATCACGTGCACGGACGCCAGCCGGGAGTTCGCGTGCCACCTCGACGACCTCAACCTGGTTCGCGACGAGCTGATCTCCGACGTCGACGCGGCGCTGCACGCCCTGCTGCACAACCAGTTGACCCTCACCGGCCTGGTGCCCGCGCTGGAGCTGGTGACCGGCGCCGCGCTGCCCGCGAACCCGCGCCCCGCCTTCGCGATCGCCAACTACAAGTTGGAGTGGAACGAAGAGCGGACCAACCGGCAGCCGTCCTCGAGCGACTACGTCGACGACGGGTTCCGCCTCCGCCCCGACCGCATCGCCTACGTCGCCCACTATGCGATCCTGGCGCTGGCCGCAACCCGGGCCGAGCAGGCCGAGATGCTCGACTTCGCGTGCCAGGCCGTTCCGCCGCGCGCCACGCTCGTGGTGAACGACTACCGCGCGGATGCGTGGCACGTGCCAACGCCTTCGTTCCACGAGACTCCGTGGCCGGCGTTCTATCCGCAGCTCCACGTTGCGGCCATGAACTGGACGGAGATCGGAACCGCAACACCGGTACGTCCTACCCGCAACGTCCGCATCGAGGCGGAGGCGTTCTAGCGCGCTCCTGCATCCCACACATGAGCAAGGACCAACTCGTTCGTTTCCGCAACATGCGCAGGCAACCCGTCGAGCTCCACTGCCACGATCGCGTACTGGTCGTGCCGCCACTCGGCGAGGTCGAACTGACCGACGAACAGGCCGCGGTCCCGCAGATCGCCTTCCTCATCCGGGCACGTCACCTGTCCAGCATGGTCGCGAGCTCCACGCCGCCGAAGAAGCCCCCGACCTCCGCCCAGTCGACGCCAGGGCGTGCCGCCACGAAGAAGCCCCGGAACCGCCGCAAGGCGGAAGCCTCGAAGCCCGCCAAGCCCAACGCGAAAGGCTCTGGGCGCAAGAAGACCACCAAGCCCGAGAAGCCCAAGAAGGGCGCAGGCCCCAACGCAAGAGCGACTAGCTGACTGAGTTCGCGTTCCCGAACGCCCTCGCCCCCACCATTCGAACGCCCAGGAAGCAGAGACATGACATTCATCGGTATCAACATCCGCGAGGTCGACGGCTCGGGCTCGCCGACCATCGTTGGTGCAGCAACGTCCATCGCCGGCTTCAACATCCTGACGCAACGGGGCGTGGCCAACACACCCATCCGCGTGAACAGCTACGAGGAGTTCGCGGAGCGTTTCGGCGGCTACATCGACGGTGCGTTCGGTGCCTATCTACTCCGCGGCTTCTTCCTGAACGGTGGCGCAACCGCGTATGTCAACCGGGTCGTTTCCAACGACGCCGTAACCGGACACGCCCCCGCCAGCATCACCCTCCAGGACGCGGCCCCGGCCGATACCCTCGTACTCGAAGCTGGCTACCTGGGACAACCGGACCCCGGCTCGTGGGGCGACCGCCTGCGCGTCGCCGTCACCCACACCGCCACCGCGACGACGCGGCTACGCGAAACCGCCGCCGCCACGGTAACGGGAACGGTGGCGCTCGCCGCCGCCACCGACATGAGCGCCTTCGGACCGCTCACCCTTCGGATCGACGGCGAGACGACCGACACGGTCATCACATTCGAGGCCTCGGACTTTCCGAGCGCCGGCGCCGCCGCGGCAACGCGCGAGGAGATCCGGGATGCGATCAACGCGCGTGGCAACCGGGTCGTCGCATCGCTCAACGGCGCCAACAACATCGTGCTGACCTCGACGGGCGAGGTCGCGAGCCTGAGCGGTGGCTGGACTAGCATCGAAGTGCGGGCGGTAAACGCCGTCCTCGGTTTCGCGGTCGCGCCGGCCGTCTTCGGCACCGCCGCGGTCCCTGCCGGAACGGGCGTTGCCCTGCACAGCGTCGAGGGCTTCCAGATCGGAGACGCGATCCGCATTCGCGACACGACCACGCCCGCGAACACGGCCCTGGCGAAGCTGCTGACGGCCAACGAGACCACCGGGGCCGTCACCTGGACGACGAACATCGCGGCAATCGCGGGATGGGATCTGCGTGCCATCGTCGTCGAGAACGTGCGCTTCGATCTGGCGATCGGCCTCGGCGAGCCTGATGGCGTCGTCGAAACGCTCACCGGACTGTCGATGGAGTCGGACATCGCCGACTACGCCGTCGCCCGAATCAACGATCGGATCACCGGGTCCCGCTACGTGATGGCAACGGACGCGGCCAGCGCCAGCCCGGCCGGTGCGGACCTCCCGGCGGAAACGGCCGGCGAGGTGACGTTCGATCCGGGGCGGGACGGAGTGCCGACGGCCCAGGAGTTCATCGGCGACCCGGCGGCGCACACCGGTTTCTCCGCGTTCGACACCTTCGACGTGCAGCTGCTCACCTGCGAACGCACGGACAGTGGTATCGCACGCGCTGGCATGGACTACTGCGCCAATCGCGGCGACTGCACCTACGTGGGCGCCGTCCCCGAAGGCTATGTCGAGGTCGGCCAGGCGGGCGCCTACGGCCAGGGTCTGCAGGGCAGCAAGGTCTACGGCGCGCTCTATGGCCCTTGGGTGCGCGTCGTCGATCCGATCGGAGTAGGCGACAACCCCGAACGCATCATCCCGCCCGTCGGCCACATCCTCGGCACCTTCGCACGCATCGACACCAACCGCGGCATCTGGAAGGCACCTGCGGGCGACGAGGCGAATCTGCGCGGCGTGCTCGATGTCACCTACCGGCTCAGCGACGCGGAACACACCGATCTGGTGGAGAACGGCAGCGTCAACGGCATCCGCTGGGTTCCGCGCTCGGGCATCGTCGTCGATGCGTCGCGAACCCTGAGCACCGATACCCGCTGGCTCTACGTGAACGTGCGACTGCTGTTCAACTTCGTCAAGAGCAGCCTGCGCGACGGGCTTCGCTGGGTCCGACAGGAACCCAACCGCGACACGCTGTGGAAGACCATCAAGTTCAACAGCGTGACGCCCTTCCTGACCCAGCTGTGGCGGCAAGGCGCCTTCGGCACCGGATCTCCCGAGGAGGTCTTCACGGTCACCATCGACGCGTCCAACAACCCGCCGTCAGAAGTCGACATCGGCAACCTCAACGTCGAGGTGCTGTTCTACCCGTCGCGTCCGGCAGAAAAGATCATCATCACCGTGGGGCAGCAGCAGAGCGGTGCGACCGCGACGGAGAGCTGACATGCCCAATCCGTATTCCGTTTCCTAGTCAGCCAAAGGACCAGCGACATGCCACAAGAAGGCGACATCTGGGCAGGTTATCAAACCAGCGAATTCGTGTTCGTCATCGACGGGATGGAGAGCCCGGGAGTCACCAAGATTTCGGGGCTGACGGAGTTCAACATCGAGGTCATCGAACAGCCCGACGGCGGCAGCATGACCGTGCACAAGCTCGCCGGAAACAAGGTGACCTACGACACGTTGACCGTCGAGCGCCGCATGGATGGCAGCCCGGAGGATCAGCGCTTCAAGGACTGGCTCGAAGAGACCTGGAAGCTCAACCGTGCAACGCAGGGCGGCTCGAACGTTCGCAAGGACGGAATGATCATCAAGCGTCACCGCGGCGAAGACGTACTGACGTTCGCCTTCTACGGCGCATGGATCAAGTCGTCGAAGTTTTCGGACTTCGAAGCCGGCACCACGAACCTCCTGACCCAAACGCTCGAACTCGAGCACGCCGGCCTCGAGCGCGTCGCCTGATCGCGTTCCCTGACCGCCCCCACCGCATTGACCTCGGAGTGAGTTCACCATGACCGCAACTACCCCAAGCATCACGACCAACGCCCGCGAATACGCGTTCACCCTGCCCATCGGGGTGCAGACCGAAGACGGACAACTGCACCGCGACGGCGCACTTCGCAAGATGAACGGGCACGACGAGGCGATCCTCGCCGACCCCCGCTACCAGCGAAACGGCGGCCAGCTCGTGACCGAACTGCTCCATAGCTGCGTGACCGGCATCAGCGGCATCGAGCAACTGACGAAGTCGACGTTCGCGTCGATGTACTCGGCGGATCGCAACTTCCTGCTGCTCAAGATCCGTAGCTTCACGTTCGGAGCCGAGCTGCAGGCCAACTACACGTGCCCCTCCTGCGGAAACACGATGCAGGTGTACGAGAACCTCGAAGAGCTGCCCGTTCGCGAGCTCGCGGGTGGCGAACTGCCGGATCGCATCGAGGTCGAACTGGTCGATGGCTACGTCGATCGCGACAACAAGACGCACACGCAGCTGGAGCTGCGGCTGCCGACCGGTGCAGACGAACAGGCTGTCGCCGCGCAGATGCGGAAGAACGCGTCGCTCGGCAAGAACGCGCTGCTCGCGCGCTGCATCGTGCGGTTCAGCGACCTCGAGCAGAAGCGCGTCAAGGCGCTGGGCCCGCGAATCATGTCGGACCTGACCATGAGCGACCGGCGCTTGATCGATCGCTCACTCAACGCCGGCGCACCGGGGATCGACCTGATCCGTGATCACGAGTGCGTGCACTGCGGCCACGAGTTCAAAGCAAGCATGGACATGACCCATTTTTTGGAACTGGAGTAGGTGAGGAAGGCCTCCAGGAGGAGGTCTTCTTCCTCGCTTATCACCTCCACTGGTCGTGGTCCGAAGTCATGGCGTTGACCAGCGGCGATCGCCGTCGCTACGTCGACCTGCTCGTCAAGCAGATCGAGCGGGAGAACGCCCAGATCGAGGCCGCCGGAAAACGTTGATCGATGCCCTTTGCTCTCCTTCTGCAGAAAGCGCTCGAACCGCTCGTCAAGGGCAGTCGTGCGCTTACGCCGTGGGTTGAGCTCGTCTGGACCGAGGCGCTGCTGATCCGGCGAGCACGCAGCGCGTTCCTGGTGCACTGGTTCGGGGAACGCCTGCCGCTAGCCGGCTCCTCGATCCGCATCACCATCGCCAACCTGCCCGCGTTGGCGACTCGCTATCGCGAGGTGCTTGCCGGCTCGCGCTTCCGTGCCGAGAGCCCGAGCCTCGCCGAACCTCTTGCCGGGCTAGCCGGCAACCTGGCCGGCACGATCCTGTCTCCCGGCGGTGCAATCGCCTTCGCGTTTGCTGCCGTCCGCTTCCTGTGGCGAGGCGGTGGCGCGCTGGTCACCATCCTGCAGGTGCTCGCCGGCCTGATCGCAGGGCCGGTCCTCACGACCGTGGGCCTCGTCGGCGGCGCGCTCGCTCCTCTGGGCGGCTTGATCGGTATCTCAGTCAGCGCCTCCCGGAATCCGGTCCTCATGGAGCTGTCCCGGCTGCTCGAGTCCTCGGCGAGGATGATCCCGGCGCTCAACGGGCTCATCGACCAGTTGCTCGGACCGCGTTCCGGTGTTCGCAATCCGCTCCTGCGGCGGCTGCTCAAGGTCTTCGACAGCGTGGCTGGCCTGCTCGCGCAGGCCATGGGCGCCGTCGCGATCATCGTGACGCGACTCGGGCCACTGATCATCCCCTGGACGGCCCAGGTCCTGGCGTTCAGGCGCCTGTTCCAGGCTGTCGCCGACCTGATCGGCGAGATGATCACCTCGGCGGTAGCTCGCGTGCAATCGCTCCTGCAGGGCAAGTCGCCGCTCTACGTCCTCCGCTTCTACTTCGACATCCTGGCCGCGATCGAACGCGCCCTGCCGCGCATGTTCGTGCACGTAGCGCGGCTCCTGATCCGCGCGACGGCGCTACTGCTGATCGACGTCCTGCGCTATCTGGCGAATTTCTCGACGTGGATCAACGGGATGCGCAAGCACGTGCTCGGCCATTTCCTCAACCACTACGTACTGCGGCAGATCCTGGCAGCGGTTGAGCAGATTCAGAACATCATCAGCGTCTTCGGGCCACTGGTGAGTTCCAGCCCCAGCCCTCCGAGCAGCGGCAGCTCGTTGCCGAGCGTGCCGCTGGCGCCACCGCCACCGCGGGCGCCTCAGCTGCCGACGGTCAAGCAGGTGCGCAGCCAAGCCGGCGGCGCCCCACCGTTCGAACTGACGGCCGAGGCCATCGACAAGGTGGCCAATTTGATCCCGCCGGGCATCATCATGTCGCTGTTCAGATTCGACGCCGACACCGAGAAGCGCATTGAGCAGATGCGGCTCGCACCGCCGAGCATCTTCGGTCGCGAGCGTGCGCGGATCCGCCGCGAACTGGCGGCCCGCGGACGCGGCCCGACGACCGGCGACGCGTTCAAGCAGATCCGTCGCGAGGAGATCCGCCTCCGGCAGCTGCTGTTCCACGTTGTCGGAACGATCCTCCCGCCGCGCCTCCGGGCCCAGCACTTCCCGCCGCTGCTCGAGGCCTTCCGCGACATCGAGCACTACGTCTACGAAGGCCGGCGCGGCCCGCGCCCCGCGACCCCGAAGCCCGACCGCTTTCCGGTTCGCGAACTGCCCAACAACGGCCTGCTGTTCCCGGCCGTGGACACGTTGACCATCGAAGCGGTCGGGTGGGAACGCGACGAGGTCGAGACGTTCCGCGACCAGCTTGTCCGGTCCCTGGGCCGGGCCCCCTATTCGCCCGATGGCGACCGCTCCTCATCGTCCTCCCCCAGCCCCTTGTCCCTCGCCTGATTCGTCATGCCGCTCGATCTCACGGCAGCCGTAGCAGCCTTCGCCGACCGCTTCGCCCTGCAGCGACGCGGGATCGCGGATGCGTTCAAGGTGATCGAGAAGTGGCTGAAGGCGCGCAAGAAGCAGGCGGAGGCCCTCGAACTGGCCAGCCGCCGGTACCCGGCGATCGACTTTCACTTCGGCGGTCAGGTCATGCTGCGCCTCGACCGCAGCCAGCACCGGACCCTGGCCCGAGGAGAGCCGAGCGACTTCGTGCGATCCCTGGAACGCGGCGGACGGGAGTTTGTCGACGGCATCGCCTACGTCGGACGCGCGGCGAGCCAGGAGTGGCTGCTACCCAACCTCGCGACGCGGCTACGAAGGATCTCCGACCTGGTGGTTGCCTCGATGGCCCGCTTCGCCACCAGCCGACTGGCCAGCGACACCTTCGACCCCGATCGCCGCACGGCATCGGACAGCATCGGGCTCGCCGCCCGCGGCTGGCGCGCGCTCGCGGAGAGCAATCGCCAGCTGCAGCTGTTCGTCGTTCGCCTGCACCTAGCCAAGTTCCTCGTCCAGCTCGACGAGACGCCGCAGGAAGAGCTGGAGCGCAAGAAGCGCGCGGCGTCCTCTCCCCCCAAACCATCCGTGAGCTTCGCCGACCGGCTCGGCGAAGCAGCGCGCTACCTGACGGCGGGCGTGTTGCTGCTGCCGATCCTGCCGCAGTACCTGCAGCGGCTGTTCGAGGCAGTCTGGCTGCGTGGCCGGCTGACCTTGCTCGACGAGTTCGCGGGATACGAACGGCGGGTCTTCCGCTTCCGTACCCGGATCGTCGACACGCTCTTCCGGGAACTGCCCAAACTGGCCACCAAGGCCTTCCGCTTCGTGCTCGCCGCGAAGTTCGTTATCAGCTCGAACCTCGACTACTTCGTTTCGTTCGCGCGCATTTACGGCTCGGTCGTGCTGCGAGAGGTCCGCCGGTTCTCGCACGAGCTGCAGCAGTACCTCGAGTTCTTCCGCTCCCTGGTCGAAACCACGCGCCGGATCCTCGAGCGGGTGATGAACTTCGACCTGATGCCGTTCCTGATCGCGCCGCTCGGTCTGCCGGGCGCCATCCTGCACGCACTCGGCCACATACCCAGACTCACCATTGGGGATCTGGTCGACACCGCCGGCCACATCGTGCGAATCCGAGCCCGCGACAGCCTGACGAACTTCATCATGGCGGTGCGCATCGCCATGCTCGCCGGCGGCCTCGCAACCCAGCAGCTGTATTGGCGGCACGTCAAGGCCAAGCTCGACCTGCTGCAGGCCATCGTCAGCATCCTGTTCCAGGCGCCGGCGCCGTACCCGGCGGAAACGCGCCGGCCCAGGCTTCCGAATCGATTCCCCAACCTGTTCAACGCTTTCTTCGGGCCGGCCGGCCGTTCGTTCGTGCGCCACATGGAGGCGATGGGACGCGGTCTCGCGGCGTCGGTCGGGACCACGCTACGCGCCGGGGAACGGGTGCTGCGCGACCTCGCGCTGCTGTTCGACCACCAGGCCGTAGTCGCCTCGCTGCTCGTCGACCCGGCTGTACTGCGTGCGTTGGATTCACGCAGCGCCGCCACGAGCGATCGGCTGTTCGGGGACCAGATCCGGGAGCTGCGCCAACGTGTCGCCACCGCCAGAGGCGACACGGTCGCCGGCAGCTTCGAACGTTGGCTCGTGAGCAGCGGGTTCGAGATGGTCGCCGCCGCCATCCCGGTCTACCTGAGTGAGATGCAGCGGTTCTGGCGCCGCGAGGCCGCCGTCGGTGCGGAACCGACCGTCGAACTGTCGGAGCTCGAACGCATGCAGCCGGTGGCCCGGCAACGGCTCGCCCGCCGCCTCGGTCTCGGCCGCGTGCGACTGGATGCCGTGACCATCGACGCCCAGGACCGCGAGCTCAGCAGTGACCTGGTCGCGCGCATTACGGACCGATTCCAAACCGTCATCCGCACTGCATACCGAGTAGGCCGCGCGCGCCTGCTCTCCGTGCAGGGCAACCAGGCAGGAGCGACCTAGCATGGACGAAGACGAAGACGACATGCTCTTCGGCCAGCTCGGCCTGCTGCTGCACCAGCTCCGCTTCTCGCGGCGAGCCCTTGAGGACATCGAGCGCAGCACGGCCACGTACGGCAGCTTCGCGTTCACCAGCGCGCTCTCGTCCGGGGCGAGCTTCGGTGCACCGCCGCTCAGCGCGACCGGCGCGCTGCGCGTGCACGTATCGAACCTCACCGACCTGGTACCGGGTGGCGGCCTGTTCGGCTTCATCGGCAGCCTGCTCGGCGGCATCGGCCGCTTCTTCGGCGGTCTGATCGGCGGCATCGTCGGAGGCACGGTGAGCGGTATCACGCTGCCGTACCTGATCTACGAGGTCGGGCGCATCAGCGACAACATCCGAAACGCGCTGCGGTTCCTCGGCCTGAACCTCTCCGACAGCGACGATCCGCAGTCGCGGCGATCGTCTTCGAACACGCAGCCCGCCGCGAACGAGACGCTGGTCGGACAACTTCGCGGCATCCGATCGATCGTCGATGCGCTGACCGCGCTGTTCACCGCGGCATCGAGCGGTGGCGACGCAGCCGCCAGCAACGCCACCAGTGCCAGCACGGCCCGTGGCCAGCAGTGGATGGCCGTGCTCAACAGCACGCGCGCGCTGATGGACGGAATCGACCGGGTCATCCGGGGGATGATCCTGTTGGTCCCAATCCTGATCGGCAGCCTGGCCGTTCTGATCCAGCGACTCGACAGCATGAAGCTCGCGCTCGTCGAGATCATGCAGTTTGCGGTTCGCAACACGTTCCTGTTGCGCGGGGTAATCCTGACGACAATCTTCGATCTGATCGCGTCTGGAGCCCGACTAGCGGCCAGCCTGCTCGGCATCATCGCCAAAGCGGTGGAGACGATCCTCGGCTCGGTGTTCCGGATGATCGGCCACGTGCTCGACGGCGCGATCGCCGCGTTCCGGTTCCTGGCCACCGGCATCCAGGGAACGATCGACGGGTTGCTGCGATGGCTGGTCGACACCCTCGGCGCAGCACTGGTCTTCCTCGGCGACCTGCGCATCTTCCGGGTCCTGGTGCACATCGTCCGCATCATCCCGGCCGTGCTGCCACCGCTCTACGAGCTCATCCGCGGCTCCTCCCCTCCGCTGACCCCTGCGCAGCTCAATGACCTGCGCATCGCGGCCAACCTCACGCTCCCCGGCCCCACCACGACAGGTTCGGCTTCGATCCCGTTCCCTCCGATGCCGAACCCGGCAACGCTGCTGGCGAGCCCCGCATCTGTGGCGACCCTACGTCGTGAGCTCGACCAGGCCACGCGCGGACTCACCGGCGAAGTCGGCGGTGTCTTCCGCACCGGTGCCGGATCGCTGAACGCACTCGGCCAGCGCATCGATGTCGCCGCGCGAAGCGAGAGCCTGTTCAGCGGCGAGCGCATCCGTGACCTGCTCGACAACGTCAGCACCCGCAGCGACCAGCTCGCGGGCGCGCTCAACTCGGCCCGCGATGCGGCGGCCAACCGACCGGCGACGGGGCTCGAACGGATCGCGGAGGCCTATGAGCGCTGGCTCAGCGGCAGCGGCCTGGACAGCCTACTCGACAACCTCGAGCGTCACTTCGCCGCGCGGCCGCCCGATCACAGCGATGTCACGGCCCAGGCCCTGGCCACCGGCGCCACACGGCCACTCGCCACGGTCGACATCGAAGACGTCACGATCGTGATCAAGGCGCCCGAGCAGACGCCGGCACCACGTGACCCCGACGAACCCATGGTGGTCCGTGCCGACATTGGCGAGTCCACCCTGCAACCCTCCGTCCACGATCTCGACCGCACGCTCCACCGCTGGCAGGAACGCGGTGGCTCTTTCCTGACCTAGCACGACGACTCCCCATGGCTCGAGGATACTTAGCAAACTGGCTGGCGACGCCGCCCCTCGTCTTCCGGTTCCAGTTCAACCCAGATCTGCTCCAGGACAAGAAGGCCTGGAAGTATGAAGAGCAACCGCCCGTGCAGTGGGGCTTCGACCAAATCGACGAGGCTTCCGGTTTCGGCATCGTTCCGGCCCTCTTCCGTGACGTCAAGGACTGGGGCAGTCTGTTACTGAAGACGCGCTGGCTCAAGGCCAAGGAGGGGCAGCAGCGCACCATCGCACTCGACTTCCCGCTCGACGCGCGGGTTGCCGGCGTAGTCGAGGGTGAAGCGATCACCGATGAGACCGCCAACCCGTATGGCGGCACGATCGCCCCGGACCTCGCATTGCTGCGCAGCTTCGTCAACCCGACGCCGGACCTGTTCACATGGCTCGACATCCTCAGCGGATCCCCCATTGCCAACCTTCTCGAGAAGCCGAGTGAATGCACGCTGATCTACGGCGGCATGAACGTCGACTGCGTCATGGAGAGCCTCAACATCAAGATCGTCGCGTTCGACGAGGAACACGAGCCTCTGCGCGCCGAAGTCAGCATCACGCTCAAAGAGCAGACGCGGGCGTTCGGGCCGATCATCGAAACAGCGACGCGACTGGGTGGGATCATCCGATCCTACGGCCGCCCTGGGTGGGGCGACGACTACGTCAACGTCATCCCCGGCGTAGGCGCCATCACGAGCCTGGTCAGCATCTTCGAATGAACAGGAGGGTTCCCTAGTGCCACTCGATCCCCGATCCCGATACCAAGGCCTGGACACCTACGAAGTCTCGATGGCGGATGAATCCGTCCGTCCGAGCGTGCCGATTCGGCGCTCGCCCGCTGCATCGCCCGAACGTGCGCTCGAGCACGTGGTGATCGGCGGCGAAGACCTCGAGTACTTGGCCTGGCGCTACTACGGCGACAGCCGCCAGTGGTGGCGGATCGCCGACGCCAATGGCCTGCAGTTCCCCACCGACGTCCGGTCCGGCACCACGGTCCGGATTCCGGGGCGCAGCGGCATCGGCGGGATCGTTCGCACGAGGAAGTTCTGATGGTCGACGAGTACGAACCGTTCACGCAGGTATCGATCGAAGGCGTCGACGTCTCGAGCAACGTCGTCGAGGTCGATATCGAAGATCACGACGGGCTGATCGACAAGGTCGAGATCGTGCTGCTCGATCCCGGCGAGTTCACCAGTGAACTGCCGCGAGAAGGGCAGCGGGTGGTCGTGGATCTGGGCTGGCAGGAGGAGCACGCAGTGCTCTTCGAAGGTGTCGTCTCGGAGGCATGCGTGCGCGCCCGCGGTGCCGGCCAGCAACAGGTTCAGTTGACGGCCTACGATCTCAGCTACCTGCTCAAGCGCCGCACTCCCACCCCCACCAACCACGTCGGCCCGCTGAGCACGATTCTGCGCGAGATCGTCGAACGGGACCCGAGCACCGGCATCGTGGTCGGCCAGATCGAGCCCGATCCGGATCCCGAGTTCGATGATCGACAACCGCTGCGGCAGACAGGGCAGAGCGATTGGGACCTGATCGCCGAGATGGCCGCTCGTTACCGCAGCCGCGCCTTCGTCGAGTACAACGAAGGCGCCAGCCGGTTCTACTTCCTGCCGGTCGCACGGCTCGTCGGGGTCGATCCTGTCGGCCGGCTGTCTTACTGCGGCAACAGTGGTCGTTTGATCGAGTTCGAATACGAACGCGTCGCATCGACGGCCGACCCGCAGCGCACCGCCGTCATCAGCGATCCCACGACTGGATCGACGCTGACCGAAGCCGCCGGCGAGCGCGCCGACGAACAGCCCGCCGAACTGTCGAGCCAGGCCATCGACGAGGGCGGCGACATGCTCAGCCAGGCGCTCGACACGACGTCACAGGCCGTGAACACCCCGACCCAGCAACGGCCGGCCGGCCTCGTCCAGGGGCTGCCGTCGGATCCCGGCCTCGCGACAAGTCTGGCGGTCGACGACGCCAGCCGCCTGCACGGCCTCCGTGGTCGCGGCAGAGCGGTCGGCTCGGTGTTGCTGCGCGCCAAGAGCATCGTCGAGATCGAAGGCGTGGCGAGCTGGGCCAGCGGCCCGTGGTACGTCCGGCAGGTCAACCACGTCGTGGCCAGGCCCGGTTCGAGACGCGACCACACTACGTACCGCTGCATGTTCGAGGTAACGCGATGATCCCGAGCGAACTCAGACGACACGTCGGCAAGTACTACGGCAAGTACAGCGGCGAGGTTACGGACAACGAAGACGAAGGCCAGCGCGGCCTCATCCGCGTGAAGGTGCCGGCCGTCTTCGGCGACGAACTCGTCGCAACGGCCCGGCCTTGCCTGCCGACCGCGCACTTCTTCGTGCCGGACGTGGGAGCACGCGTCTGGGTCGAGTTCGAAGCCGGCGATCCACGCCATCCGATCTGGGTCGGCACCTGGTACGCAGAGGACGAGCCTCCGGAGGAAAGCCGGCTGACGCCACCGAGCAACCGCGTGATCCACACGAACGCCGGCCACACGATCGAGATCTCCGACGAAGCCGGCGAGGAAAAGATCACCATCAAGCACAAGGAGAACGCCTTCTTGTCGATCGACCCGAACGGCAGCGTGACGATCTCCGACAGCGGCGGCTCGCACATCTACCTCAACGCTGATGCGGCGGAGGCAACGATGATGAGCCAGCACGGCCACCTGGTCACGATGACCGACGGCGGGCTTGCGCTCGTCAACAAGGACGGCTCCGCCTTCGACCTGCAGGGTGACGTAGCCAGGATCACCGCGTCGAACATCGTGCTCGACGGCCAGAACGTCGCCATCGGCAACGGCGCCGGCCCGACCGACCAGGTCGTCAAGGCAACTCCGTTCAGCCAACTCTGGCAGATGTTCCTGACGCACACCCACGCGACCGCCATGGGACCGAGCGGCCCACCGCTGCCGCCGGTGCCCATGGTCCCCGCCCAGCATTACTCCTCGGTGATGGTCAAGTGATCGCGATGCATCTCCATCCTTCGTCAACGAGCAGATCCGCGTTCTCGGATCTTCCAACGCATGAGCAAGTGCAGCTTCCCGCCACTCCCGTCGCTAGCGATCCCGCTGCCGCCGATCCCCGGGCTTCCCTCGCTGCCAGCGCTGCCGTCACCGCCAGCCCTGCCGGCCCTGCCCGAACTGCCGTCACCGCCGCCGCTGCCAACCCTCGCGATTCCCGTGCCGCCGATCCCGGGGCTGCCTTCGCTGCCGGCCTTGCCGTCCCCGCCGGCACTTCCCGCCCTACCCGACCTGCCATCGCTCCCCCCTCTGCCGACGCCCGCGATCCCGCTGCCGCCGATCCCCGGCCTGCCATCGCTGCCTTCGCTACCGGCGCTACCTGCCCTGCCAGCGCTGCCGGCGTGTCCGCTCGACTGAGACGCGTACGCGCCGCCGCGCCGCGACTCCACGGAGGTCGATCATGGCACTAGATATCGCCGCGATGCAGTCCACCCTGGAGGCGGCTCTCAAGACCAACTTCGAGAAGGCCGTCGAGGAGGAGTGGGACCGGGACCGGTCGGCGCAGGAACTCGCTGCGGCCATCGCAACCGCCGTCGATGCCTATGTGCGCGCGGCCGTTGTGAGCGGCGTTCGCACCGAGGTCCTGGACGTTCCCGGAACCACCGTGATCGGCAGCGGAACCCAGGCGGGCTCCGTGTCCCTGAGTTGAGGAGCCATCGAGATGACCGACCCAATCAAAGGCCTGTCGCTGCCGTTTCGCATCGATCCGGCATCTGGCGGTGTGCAGTCCGCGACCGGGGACCAGAAGATCAAGATGAACCTGCGCTCGCTCCTCGGCACCCGACACGGTGAACGTCCGATGCTGCGCGACTTCGGGTCGCGCATCCACTCCCTCGTGCACGAGCTCAACGACCCGGCCCTGGCTCGTTCGATCACCAAGCACCTGCAGGAGTCCCTGCTCGGTTGGGAACGCCGTGTCTTCGTCACCGACACGGCCACGCAGTCCATTGAAGGGCAGCTGCACGTCGTCCTGCGCTACCGCTACGTCGACACCCAGGAAGAACAGGAGGTGGCCATTCCGGTGGCCTGAGAGCGATGAGCGACCATTTGGCGATCGACTACACAAACAAGGACTACAGCTCGCTGCGCGCCGCGCTGCTGCGTCTGGCTCGCTATCGACTGCCGGAATGGACAGACCACAGCCCAGCCGACCTCGGTGTCGTGCTGGTCGACCTGTTCGCCTACATGGGCGACGTGATCCTCTACTACCAAGACCGGATCGCGAACGAGAGTTTCCTGGCGACCGCACAGGAACGCGCCAGCGTGATGCACCTGCTGCGCCAGATCGGCTACGAGATGAAACGCCCGGTCCCGGCGACCACCGAGCTCGAGTTGACGTTCACTCCGCCAGGCGGGCCGGCGGTCGTGGCCATCCCGCACGGCACGGCGTTCCGGGCGACGCAACCGAGCGACGCCCGCCCCTACTTCGAATACATGGGACCGGACCTCACGGTCGACCTCAACAGCGACCAGGTCCGCCCTCAGGACGGTAGCGCGAACGTCACCTACGCACTCCCCGTACACCAGAGTCGCACCGTCCCGACCGAGGTCCTCGGGAGCTCGACCGGCGAAGCGAACCAGCGCTTCCGCCTCACCCAGGCCCCCGCGATCCTCGAAAGCATCGCCGTCGAAGTCGATGAAGGTGCTGGCTGGGTGCGATGGGATCGTCGCGAGAGCCTGCTCTATCAGGTCGATCGCGACGGTCGCGTGGCCGTCTCCGCTGCCGATGCTCGCGACTGCTACTGCCAGTACGACGAAGACGGCAACGCGTGGGTGCACTTCGGCGATGGCGAGTACGGTCGCCGCCCACCGCTTGGCACGAACAACATCCGGGTCACTTATCGCGTCGGTGGCGGGTCCGTAGGCAACGTCCCCCCCGGCAGCATCACCGAGTCCGTGGCCGCGATCGCCAACCTGACCGCCGTGAGCAACCCGCTTTCGGCCGCGGGCGGCGAGGACGAGCAGAGCACCGCGGATGCGGCGCGGCTGGGGCCGCAGGTGTTCCGATCCACGGAGCGGGCGGTGACCGTGCAGGACTACGTCGCCCTGGCCTACCAGGCTGGCGGCGTCGAGAAGGCCCGCGCCCGCGCCCTCGGTTGGAACCGCATCCAGCTCTACGTTGCGGCCACGGGCTCGAGCTGCGGCCCCGTTCCGGAGGGTCTGCGGCGCCAGTTGCTGGCCTGGTTCGAAGATCGTCGCATGGCGGGCACGTTCGTCGAGATCATGGATCCGACGTGCGTAGCCATCGACGTGACCATCGCAGTGACGATCGACCCGCACTTCCAACCCGAGTCGGTCCGGCAGCAGGTCGCGGATGCCGCGCACGCGATCCTCGCCTACGCCAACACGAGCTTCGGCCAGGTCCTCAGCCAGGCCGAACCACTGGCCGCCGCCAGAGCCGTCGCCGGGGTAGTGGCCGCGGACATCCTCCACTTCCGCCGCAACGACGAAGCCATCGACCAGCGGCAGTGGGACGATCGGCTCAGCGACGCATCTCTGCCCGAGTTCTCGGGGCTTCCGGACTTCTTGCAGGAGGCCTTGTTGAGCCAGCGGCGAACGAACGAGCGCATCGAACTCGGTGAGTTCGAGATCCCGGTTAGCGGAACCATCGAGGTCGAGGTCGAAGTGAAGCAGCCGTGAGGATCATCGACTTCCAAGCCGAGCCCGACATCGTGGGCCGCCGCGTGCGCATCAGCTGGACGTTCGTCCCCGAGGCGGGAGAGTCCATAGCAGATGCGCCGCAGGTACGGCTGCGGCGCAAACTCCACGACTTCGACTTCCCGACCATGCCGCCACCCGATCCGTGGCTGGTGTTCGACAGCGCCGCATTCCCGCCGGCTCCGGTGCCGGGCGCCATCCGCGTCACCTCCCTGCCGCGGTTGGAGGACCGGGATGGCGCGGAGCGCGAGGTCGCGGTTCCCGTATCCGTCGCGGTCCCCGTGGCGGGAACCGATCGCTGGCTCGAGGTCGCCCGGCGCACGATCGTCACCCGCTACGGCGCCGACGGGTTGCCTGTCTGGCGGCGCATCGAAGTGCTCGACAACGGCCCCGAGCCGTTCAGCCTGCAACCGGGCACCACGTACTACTACCAGCTCACCGGCAACCTCGGGAGCACACCTGCCAAAGACGTTCGAGACACCGCCGCAGTCGGCGAAGGGCATGCACTGGGCCGCATGCTCTACGACCGGCTGCCGCAGGTCCTGAAGCACGGCGACACGGCGCAACGACCCGATGCCTCCGGCACCGACACGGTCCCCGAGATGTCGCGCGGCCAAGGCCAGCTCCGTCGCTTTCTGGACAATTTCGGCGCGGGTCTCGACTCGATGCGATCGAGCGCCGACCACCTCGGCAGTCTCAAGCAGATCGACGACGTCGACGCGCGCTTCCTCGGTGCGATGGGTCGCTCGATCGGCTGGACGTTCGACCGCCGCGACGACATCCCGCTGCATCGCAATGAGCTCAAGAACGCCGTGCGGCTGTATCGCCGTGTCGGCTCGATCCCGGGCATGCGCGCGATCATCGAGCGCTATGCCGGCTGGAGCAGCCGGGCCAGCGAGTTCGCCCAGCAGGTCTGGCGCGCGAACAACGGCGCGAGCTACCACGTCCTGGCGTCCTGGCAGGTCGGCGGCGAATGGCAGGCGATCGACGCCGTCGCCACCCAGCTGGGTTTCGGCCCTGGCAACCGGACCGCGCTCGGCGCACCTGGCGCCGCCGCGACGCTCACCGGAACCGTGCTCGAACCGTTCGCACTGCCGCCGTCCGCAACGCTCGCGCTGGCGACGGACGGGCGCCCGACGCGCGCGGTCCGATTCACCGACAGCGACTTCGTGAATCCCGGTGCCACGACCGCTGCCGAACTTGCCGCCGTGCTCGATCGGCGGCTGCCAGACGTCATCGTGCGAGCCAACGCAGGAGCTCTCGAGATCGCCACCCGCCGGATCGGCATCGAGGCGCGGCTCGACGTCCGAGTCGAAGCTGCGGCACCGGTCAGCATCGCGGACGGCCCCGCGGAACGCCCTGCCACCTTCGTCGACCGCAACGGGCGCCTGCGAATCTTCGCGACGGCGGCCGTGGCGGACGAAACGGAGGGCATCGGGCAACATGCGATCGCGGCCAGCCAGCGGCAAAGGGTGCGGATACTCTGCCACGCACATCGCGACTGGTGGGACGAGCAGGTGGTGGCCGGCGTGCCCGGACGGGGACAGGCCTGCCCAGCCGCGGTGGAACTGCCCGACGGCAGGCTTTGGCTGGTGTGGGTCGACGCCGACGCGGACGACTCGCGGCTACGCGGCCAGCTCGGCGTCGACGCCCCGCAGCTGCCACCCAGGATCTCAGGCCAGCTGCAGGAACCGTTCGAACTCGCGGTCGGGAGCAGTCTGCGCATCGAGGGATCACTGCCGGTGGAGACCTATACGGTGCTGGCCGCCGACTTCGTCGACCCGACGCAGGCGACCGCTGTCGAGGTCGTCGCGGCGATGAACGCCCAGCTCGCCACGGTCACCGCCAGCGTGCAACCAGACGGCTCGATCGCGCTCCTCGGAACTGACGCCGGCCCGGATGCATGGCGAGGGATCGACCTTTCGCAGTCGACCTGTGCACGCGTGCTGGGACTCGCCGAGCCGGACCGCGCGGCGCAGGGGAGCTGGAGCCACGAGCCTCTGTGGTCCACGCCTTTCTTCGTCGCGGGATCGAACGCCCGGAGCCAGGCGGACTGCCACGCAGTGGTCGACCCGGCCGGCGGGGTACGCCTGTTCCGCAGCCGTCACCGGGATCGCCGCTGGCACGTCTGTGCCACCCACTGGGACGATCGCCGCCTGTTGGTGACCGACAGCGGACTGGGCACCAACGCGGCGGGAGCCGGCTGGACCGCCGAGACGATCGCCGACGGCATGCCGAGCGACGACTGCCGCGCCGTGGCGGTCGACTGCGACGGCGACGTCTGGGTCGCAACCGCAGCCGGTGTCGGTCGCCGCCGCCCCGATGGCACCTGGACCACGATCGACCTCGGCTCGGGACTCGCGAGCGATGATCTGAGAGACTGCGCGTTCGACGCGAGCGGCGCCATCTGGCTCGCCGGCGCGATGGGCGCCGACCGGATCGACACGGCCGGAGCGATCACCAACTTCGCATTGCCGGACGGCCTGCCGAGCCTCGACTGTCGCGCGATCGCCGTCGACTCCGAAGACCGAGTCTGGATCGCGACGGCAGCGGGCCTGGCCACACGCTCGACCGACGGGGCCTGGAGCGTCATCGCGACTCCGGAACTGCCCGGCCTCGACGTCGTGCAGCTGGCGTTCGACGAGAGCGGCAGCGTCTGGGTCGCAACGACGAACGGCCTGGCCACCCGCGACGTGCGCGGCACTTGGACGCAACCCGAAACCGGCTGGACCGGCGCCGTGCTGCGCGACGTCGCGGTCGGACCCGATGGTGTGATCTGGGTTACCAGCGACCTGGGCCTGGCACAGCGCGAGACCGACGGTTCGTGGACGCGCTGGGACACCGCCAGCGGCCTGCCGAGCAACGACTGCCGACGCCTGTCCTTCACCGACGACGGCCAGCTCGAGGTCGCGACTCCCGCCGGACTGGCGGTCCGGACGGCGAACGGCTGGCAGGTCATCAGCTCCGCCAGCGGCTTGCCGAGCGACGACGTTCGCGGCGCGCACGGCGCCTGGTCCGCACACCGCGAACTCGCGGGCGACGGCACGTCCGCGCGGGAGCCGTTCGCCGTGGTCGACGACACCAATCAGGTCTGGCTGCTGTACTCCGAGGCCGAGGCCTTCGGCGACGCAGACGACCGCTGGTCCCTACGACAACGACGGTTCGACCCGGGGACCCGCGTCTGGAGCGCCGACCAGGCCGTCACGACGCTCCCGGCGGGCACGGTCGCCGACCGCGAACCGACTGCGTTGGCGCGCCCGGCCAACGGCCCGCTGGTGACGTTCGTCTCGACACGCCAAGGTGGCTCGCACCTGTGGCAGGTCGCGCTCTCCGCGACGGGCACTCCTGGCGCGCCCGGCCGCATCTTCGCCACATCCGCGCGTTCGCGGCATCCGGCGGCCGTCGCCCTTGCCGACGGAACCAGCTGGATTCTGCAGCGCAGCGACACCAGCTTGCCACTCGCGCAGCTCGGTCGACGCAGCACGGCCGACTCCGTCTACTCGGATCTGCCGCGCAGTGAACTGCTTCCCGAAGGGTCAACGCTACGGCACTTCGCGGGCACGGCGACGCCGGTACTCGCAGACGTCGACCGCAACGCAATGCATCGCGCCTGGGGCGACCTCGGCGCCTACACCTCCGTCAAACCGGACGGCGGCCTCACCGCCCCCTACGAGGCCGACGACTACCACACCCGACACACCGTCGGACTGTACCTGCTCGCGCCGCCCGGCTCCGCCGGCCTGACGAAGTCCAACATCGACCGCATGCGGGCACTCCTCGCCGAGGTGATCCCCGTCAACATGCGGGTCGTGTTGATCTTCGTCCCGGGGCTGCACGTCGAGCGGGTCTACGGCAACGGCATCGAGCCCACCGATGGCTACGCCGACGACTATCCCTTTGTCGACGTCTACGACGGCCCCACGGACACCGATGCCGTGGCCTTCGTCGACTGGTTCCTGCTGTTTTCCAACACCGCAGGCCACGTATCCGCGGATGCCGTCGATCCGGCGTCCCTGCGTGGTCGCACCTTCCGCCCAGGTCTCGGTCCATGATCCATCCCAGCGAGCAGCCGACATCCGGACTGCGTGGCAGCTACCGCGACATCCTCCGTGCCCCAGACGGACGCCCCATCTACGAAAGACCGTGGCGCCCCAACGCGATCGTGGCGGACTGTCGCCGCGTGCTGTCCGCCTTCGTCAACGGCACCGGCCCGGCTGCCCAAGGCATCCAAGGCCTGTGGATCGGGGCTGGCCTCGATGCCTGGGACAGCGTGCCCCCACCTCCGCCCACGGGCACCGAGACCGTGCTCGTCGACCCGAACCCGTTCCTAGTTCCGGTGGCCGCGATGACCCTCGAGTTCCTGTCGCCGACCAACACGGTGTCGGCAACGCCAACGAACCGTCTGCAGATCTCGATCCCGATCGGACCGGGCCAGCCACCCTGGCCCGACGGCAACCACGCGACCGGCAATCTACGCGAGTTCGGCCTCGCAGCGCAGCTCGGCGGCAACCTCGTGCTCCTCAACTACGTCATCCACCCCGTCATCGCCAAGGACCCCGCGAGCACGCTCGATCGGACGATCTGGCTGGAGTTCTGAACCACCTCGCCCCCTTCGTCATGGCCATCATCTCCACGAACACGTTTGACCCGCTGCAGCGCTACATCGGCGTGCGGTTGCAGCAGGGCGTCCCGATCGTCGATGCGGACTGGAACGAGTTCGACGACATCCACAAATTCGAACTGCGCGCCTACCTCAGATGGTTCGTCGGCGACGGCGTCCCCGAAGGCAACGACGCGTTCCGGCTGGTCGCGACCGACACCGCGGATGACTTCACGATCTCCGCGGGCGTTGCCGCCGGACCACCGGGCGACAACATCGTCACGGGCCTGCGGCACGTCGGACGCTGCATCGTCGATGGCAGGGACGTGCTGATCGAAACCGATATCGCCTTCCGTGCCCAAAGTCTGCATGCGAGCCAGCCCAGCGCTGCCGCAGTGGCCGCGGCCTGGGGCGTGCCGACGGTTGCCGAGCTGCCGGCCGTCGACGGGACGGTGCTCCTGTACGTCGACGTGTGGGAACGACTCGTCACCCCGAGCGAAGACCCCGGCCTCGTGTTTGCGGGTCTCGGAACGGAGAGCTGCGCACGCCTGCGTCGGGAGTGGGTGCTGCGGTGGCGCGCAGCCACCGACGTGCCGCAGTCCGGAGACCCCGACCACCTGCAGGGCCACAGCTACTACGCCATCGCCCGCATCACCCGCCGCGCGGCCGACCCGGTCGTGCGCGAGGGCGACTGCGATGACCTCCGCGAACGCCGCCTGCTGACGCCGCCGGCAACCCTGATCGAAGACCTGCTGGATACGGACCCGATTCGCTACCGCCAGGGCCTCGACCGTCCAGCCATCTCCCTGCGAACGGCGATCAACGCGCTGCTTCGCGGCGAGCTTCCGGCGACCGACGAGTACGCTCTCGCTCCGGTGACCACGGCCCGCGACGACACTTCGTACTCGTGGTTCTTCAACGCTATCGGCGACCCGGTGGTGTTCTGGCACTCCGAGCGCTCCGGCGGACCGCGCCAGGTGTTCGCCGCAACCTGGCCGCAGGACGACCTCGCCGCCGTGACCGCGGCAGCTCCGGTGCAGGTGACGACCGGCGCAACGGCGCACCGGTTGCCGCACGCGGTGCAGTTGCCGAACAACGACTACCTGGTCGTATACGAAACGGGATCGACCGACATCCATTATCGCCGCGCCGACCAGCTGAGCGGGCTGCCGGCAGCGACGGAGGAAGCGGTGCAGGCCACGGCAGACACGGACCGCCACCCGTTCGTCGTGCTCGCCGGCAACCAGGTCGTGTTCTTCTGGAACCGGAACGGCGCCCCGGACGAGTGGCTGTACCGCCGTCGCCAGTACGTGCCCTCGTGGAACGAGGCCGACGGCGCCTGGCTCGACGCCGCGCCTACCAGCCTGTCGGGCCTGCCGGCGGACAATGCCACCAGCACGGTCGGCGAGTTCCATGCGGTCGTCGACTCTTGGGACGCGATCTGGACGGCCTTCCGAACGTCGACCGACACCATCGGCATCGTACGCCTCGACCCGGCGACGAACACACTCGAGAACTGGGGCAACCTCGAACTGGAAGGCAGCGTCGGTTCGACGAACGAAGAACCGTTCCTGATCCTGGACGGCGACCTCGGAGTCTGGATCGTCTGGCGCGACCAGAACGGCGTGCACCACGCGCGCTGGGATCGTGCCACCGACACCTGGAGTGCGCCGTCGTTGGCGCCGGGATCGGGGCCAGGCGACAGCTCGCCGGTCGGGCTGCTCGATCACGAGAACGCGCTCTGGCTCGTATGGGTACAGGACGTCGCCGGTCATGAAAGCATCCTCACGATGCGACGCAATCCGACTACGGGGATCTGGGGGAGCGCACGTCAGGTCGTCACTGCAGAGGGCAGCGACGACACCCCGTACGCACTCCGCGGCCAGGCCGGCACCATCTGGTTGTTCTGGCGCAGCAACCGCGCCGGCTCCCTGCTGAACCACTACGACCTCTACGCCAAACAATTCACGACCGCGATCTAACGGGACGCGCTTCCCTTACCCAGCGAGACCATCTCATGCCGAACCCAATGATTGCCCCGGTTGCCGACGGCCACGCCGTCGGGGATTCGAACACCGTATTCATCGACCTGATGCTGGTGGATGTCGACGACGAAGCATCGTTCACGATCGACTGTCCGACGACGGCCTCGGTCTCGATCGAACGCGCGCCGACCAGCTGGGCGAGCACCGGCACGTCGCTGTTGTCCGCCGGAACGTGGAGCGGCTCGGCGGTGACGTTCGAAGGTTGGCAGGCGAGCATCAGCGTCGCCGGCACCGAGGCCACGATCACGGTCAGCCAGGTCACGACTTCGCCCACCTCGGACATGGTCCGCGTGCGGGTCTCGGAACTCGACGCCGCCGCGTGCACGGCAACGGAGGGCGGCAACGCGACGATCGAACGGGTGCTGGCCGACCCCAGTCTCACCGGCCTGGGTTCGAGCGGCCCCCCGCGCGAGAAGTCGACCGTCACGCTGCTCGGCACCGTCGACTACACCCAGTTCACGACGGGTAGCGCCTCGCTCTCCGCGCTGCCCCCCATCGGCGCGAACTGGTTGCGGGATCCATCGGATCCGCTGGCTTTCTCGCTGGGAGCGACCACGTTTGCCGGAGTCGGCGGCGCGCCGGCCCAGGCCGACTTTGTAGTCCCCGGGCTCTACGCGGACGTCGACACGGCCTTCGAACTGCGCGGCTACTGTGACCTCGACGCCTCGGGGACGTACGATCTCGGGGAACCGGAGAACAGCGAGCCATTCTCGCTCGAAGTCAGCCCGACCGACTTCCACATCCTACTCGTCATCGACCGATCCGGGAGCATGTCGGGCAGCCTCCCCGGGGTCACCCCCGGCGGCTCGACCAAATGGGAAGAGGCGAAGGCTGCCGCGCACCTGTGGACGGACTTCATGTTGGCGTTCCGAAGCGGCGACGGTCACCGCATGGGGATCGTGACGTTCGAACACGGAACCTGTGGCTGGGGCACCCAGTCCGCTTCGGGTGAAGTCGATCTGCGGATCCCGCCTCCGGGCGCCCTCGCCCCGCTATCCACCTTCGACCTCGATGCGCTGGACCTCGGCGAGCCGGCATCGTGCACGCCGATCGGGGAATCGCTGGTCTTCGCAATGGACAAGCTGCTGGCCGAGTCGCCGAATCAGGACGAACGCCGCGTCATCGTTCTGCTGACCGACGGCTACCAAAACTCCGGGACGGTCACCATCAAGTCCACTCCACCGGCAAGCGGCGTCACCACCTGGGCCAGCGAGCGCACCCAGGGTGCCCGGCAGATCATCAGCAACAACCTCGATCTCTACACCATCGCGGTCGGCCAGGAGACCGAAGAGGACCTACTCAATGACCTGCCCAACGACCCGGTCGGAGGTGCGGGCTTCTACCACCTGACCAACGACTCCTCCGACCTCCTCGAGACGTATGCGGCCATGCTCGGCAACTCTCTGGATGCCGAGTCTCTGAGCCCGACCAACACGCCGGCCGAAACCGATCCGGGCTCGGCCACCGAGACCGCAGATGCGAAATACGTGCAGGTCAACCAGGGCGAGACGCGGCTGGCCGTCGCCATGGTTCGCAGCGATTCATCGTTCAAGGCACGGCTCGCCTATCGTGACCAGGGCAGCTCGGGGCCGTTCACGCCGATCGGATCGGGTCCGGACGTGGTGATCCACGAGCGACTCCGACACACGATGGCCATCATCAACCTGTCGGGCCTGTTCGCCGACCCAGCCGAGCCGGCCAAGGAATGGCGCCTGCAGCTACGCACCGATAGCGGCACGTCGCAGATCCTGGACGGCAAGGTCGTCGCGATGGTCGACCTGCACGTCAAGGCCCAGGTCTCGTTCGATCGCTCCTCGTACCGAACCGGCGAGCCGATCCAGCTGCAGTGCTCGCTGTCCGCAGGAGCGCGACCGCTCCCCGACGCGGAGGTCACGGTCGAGGTAGCCGCCCCGGGAGAAGGCCTGGGCACGTTCCTGGCCACCAACTCCGGGCGATACAAACCCGTGGACCAGGACGGGGATGTCAAGCCGCCCAAGCAGCTGATGTTCTCCACGCTGCTCAAGAGCCTGCAGCTGCCGGGACTGGCGGTGGTCAACCCGGTGTTCGCCGACGGCACCAACCGCCTGCACGACGACGGCGCGCACGGCGACGGCGCGGCCGACGACGGCGTGTATGCCAACAGCATCGCCGCGACCGACAAGGAGGGCACCTACCGGTTCCGCATCCGCGTCCGCGGTGAGGTCTCACCGAACAATCGTTTCGATCGACTCTTCGTGCGATCGACCTGGGTCGGAGTGCGAACCGACGTCGCAGCATCTCCTGTGACGATGGTCACGCTGCCGGCACCCGGACCCGGGCTCGTTGCCATCCAGGTCTTGGTGACACCGAAGAGCGCGACCGGCGAACTGGTCGGACCGTTCCGCGCCGACGAAGTCACCTTCCAGAGCAGCGCCGGCAGCTGGCAGGGACAGGTCGAGAGCCGCCTCGACGGCTCCTACTCCTACGTTTTGCACTACCCGGAAGGTCAACAACCGGTCGTGCAAGTCACGGTAGGCGACCAGCCACTCGGCCCACTCGTCGTCGGCGGCGAGGACAGCGGCGATCTGTGTGACCGCCACGGCTGCATCGGGCTCTTTTTCGTAGCAATACGCTGCCTCTTCCGCAAGCTCCTCAGAGGCAAGTAGAGAAACCCGTTCCGAGCCTCGGTTCCTTCGGTCAGTTCTTCACGCTCCTGCCGCTCCTTCCAGCGTTGCATCCCTATTGCTCCCATCTACGATGCAAGTAAGTGCGTCACGCATCGCGTGTAGGGAATCAGGAGTACCAGTGCGACCGCCGAAGCTTAGCGAAGGAGCGAGATCTCGGATCGGACACCGGGACTACCGTGTGTGGATGGATCGTTTCATCACGAGCGATCCGGCCACCCTCGACCTGCTCGACGTCCTCGATCGCGTCGCCGATACCGACGCCTCCGTGTTGATCACCGGAGAGTCCGGCACCGGCAAGGAGTTGCTGGCCCGCGGCATCCACGAGGCCAGTTCGCGTTCCAAACACGCCTGGGTCGCGATGAACTGCGGCGCGGTTCCAGTGGGGCTGCACGAGTCGGAGCTGTTCGGACACGTGGCCGGCGCGTTCACCGGCGCTTCCCAGAGCAAGCCCGGCCGGTTCGCCACCGCGGACGGCGGCACGATCTTCCTCGACGAGGTCGGCGAGATGCCGAAGCCGATGCAGACCGGACTCCTGCGAGTGCTGCAGTCCGGCGAGTTCTCCCCCATCGGAGAGGCGAAGACGACGAACTGCGACGTCCGGGTCGTATCGGCGACGAACCGCGACCTGCCGGTGCTGGTATCCGACGGTAGATTCCGCCTCGACCTCTACCACCGACTCAACCTGATCGAGATCAAGGTCCCAGCGCTGCGCCATCGCCGCGCCGACATCCCCTTGCTTGCCAACCACTTCCTCGAAAAGTACGCGACCCGCTATCAGCGACGGGTCTCGATTGGCGAGAGCTTCTTCGATGCCCTGCTGGAGCGAACGCTTCCGGGAAATGCCCGCGAGCTGGAGAACATCGTCCGTCGCGCCGTGCTCGTGTGCCGCACGAGTTGCCTGGGGCGCAACGATCTCCCACCGGAGAAGCCCAGCCAGGCGGCGGAACCTGCCGACCCGCCCCCGACAGAGCGAACGTTCCACGAGGAGAAGGCAAAGGTCATCGCCGAGTTCGAACGCCAGTTCCTGACGTCCATCCTGCGCAAGAACGCCGGCATCGTCAGGCATGCGGCAACGGCCTGTGGCCTCAGCGAGCGCAACTTCCACGCGAAGCTGGCGCAGTACAGGATCACGAGCAAGGACTTCCGCGGCGCCGGCACGCACTAAGCGCGCACGCTCGCTTCGATGGCAGCTGCCCGATTCGCACGGCGACCGCACCGATTGCAGGATCTCGGCGTGAGCGTACCACAAGGCAGCGTACTATCCGGTCTCTTGGCGATCTCTACGTGGCTTCGTTCGACCGAGCGATGCAGGACCGCTCCTTCGAGATCTACCATCGAGTTCGTCGCCGGCATTCAACCGCTTGCCTCGTCGACTCCGTAGCGACGCGGGAGTAGCAGGCAGGCTGCGCCCGGACAAGCCACATCAGCGATGTCCGAAGAGCGTCAGGATCAGTGCGAATGGGACCATTCAGTCCGCACACGTGCTGGCCGCGTCACGAAACACCCAAACCGCGAGAAGCGGAGGAGAAGAAGCCCATGGGAGAGTGCTGTCGCGAGCATTGGCAACGGCCTTGGCACTTCCGCGTGACCGCCCATCAGGCGACCACCGTAGGTGACCCTGCGCGCGACCGATGGACCTGAACTCGCTCGCTGTCACAGACCGCCCTATGAGAGCCACTCCGGTTCGCCCAAGCGGAGCCACCGCCAGTTCGGCCAAACGGAGCCAGGCCAGTTCGGCAGAACGGAGCCACCCTGGTTCGGCCAAGCGGAGCCACCTGTGACGGGTTGAGCCGGAAGCGAGTCTGGAACTGGGTGAGCCCCCTGCCACCCGGGATCTTCGAGGAATCACTTACCCCCTCGAGGAACCAGATGGGCAGGAGGCTCAGCATGCATCGTCTACAAGATCTCGTCCGACTCCACCGCGAAGGCGTCCCCGGCCGCACGGCGGCCCGCCTTCTGAAGATGGGGCGCAACACGATCGCCCGCTACACGAAGGCGCTGTCGGCGGCCGGCCTGCTGAGCGGCGACCCGAGAGACCTACCAGCCATCGAGGAGCTTCGCGCCGCGGTCGACGAACACGCGCCGCCGAGCACGCCGCCGCAGCAGAAGTCATCGATCGAACGATGGCTGCCGATCGTCGATGCAAAGTCCGACGAAGGCGTGCCGCCGACGGCGATCTTCGACTTCCTTCGGCTCGAGCACTCGGACTTCGCGGGCAGCCTGTCGGCGATCAAGCGCCGCTGCGCGGCCCTGCGCCGCGAACGCGGCGTGCAGCCAGGCGAGGTGACGATGCCCGTCGAGACGGCGGTCGGCGACGTCGCGCAAGTCGACTTCGGCTACGTCGGCAAGCTCTACGACCCCGAGTCGGGCAAGGAAAAGAAGGCACCGCGCGTGTCGCGCTGGCTACTCGGTGCTCTACGTCGCCGCGCACGAGATGCTGACCAAGCTGCGCGCGTCGCGAGCCGACGGCAGCTACGACCGATGCCTCGCCAAGTTTGCGAGCCCCGACCTGCTGATCATCGACGATCTCGGGCTGCGACCGTTGGAGAACGACGAGCCCATCGACCTCTACGAGGTCATCCGGCAACGCTACGAGCGCGGCGCGATGATCGTCACGAGCAACCGTGCGCTCGAGGAATGGCCGCCGCTCTTCGTCGATGAGCTGCTCGCCAGCGCGGCGATGGACCGCGTGCAGCACCATGCCCACGTCGTCGTCATCGATGGGCGGTCTTTCCGCCAGCCGCGGAGCGCGTAGTGGCTCCGTTTGGCCGAACTGGGCGTGATTCCTGCCGAACGCGATCAGGCTTCTGTGCCAATCCCGAAACGTCGCCTGTGCCAGTCCGAATCCGGCTTCGAGAGGTGGCTCCGAATGGCCGAACTGGGGTGGCTCCGATCAGGCGGTCCTTGACACCGGTCTTCTCCGCGGCGATCAGCTGCGAGCCGCTGCCGCTGAAGGGCTCGTAGACGATGTCGCCCGGCGACGTGTGCTTGCGAATCGGGCGCTCGAACAGCTCCGTGGGCTTCGCGGTTGGGTGCTCGGCCCCGGTGCTGCGTGCCTTGCCGTCGAAGTCGACCTCCAAAACGGAGTCGTGGTCGTGAACACCGTCGTGCTCCGGCTGGTCGCCCTTGCGCCATCCCATCACGCAGGGCTCATGGCGGAAATGCCAGTAGACGAGACCGAACACCGACGCCGGCTTCACCCAGATGATCTGCTGGTGGTCGAGGATGCCGAGCTCACGCCAGATGCGCTGAAGGTCGCCGCTGCGCTTGTGTGCGTGCCAGCAGTAGATGGCGGCCTTCGGGCCGAGCACGTCGAGCACGTTGGCGAACACCGCATGGAAGAACGCCTCCGGGTCCTTGATCGACACCCCGTCGTAGCGGTCCCATCGTAGCAGAAGCTGCCGCACGCAGAACAGTGGGCCCAACGTTTGCCAACCCGCTGTGAACGAGAGCCCACGTCTCTAAACTCGGCGCAAGCCGTAGCTCCACCTGTTGACAGTGCTCCGAACGACCGAGATCGCAAGCTGGGCCGCGTACGCGTCAGCTCTCACCGCAGGCACGATTTTGTGCAAACCGCCCCCCGAGGCTGAAACCATGGAGATGATGATCAAGGTCATCGGGCTCGTTGCTGGCATCGCAACGGCCGGAGGCACCATCGCGGCCGCCTACTTCGTCCTCTTTCTTGGTAGGCGACAACGCGAAGACACGTGGCAACGTCACCTGTCCGAGATTCACCAGCTCTTCTGGGATAAGGACCCCGACAACGCCAAAGTACGAATGTGGATCGCGGCGCCGACGCTCGGCTCACCACTCGGGGCCGAGCTCTACAACGCTCTTCACGTGAGGAGGCACACGCCGAAGAAGATCAGCGCCGAGGACTACGCTCGAATCGACAAGCTGGATCGGTTCTTGAATGCGTTCGTCAGGGTATTCGTTTTCATCGAGGAGACTCCTGGGCTCAAGCTGACGTCAGCCCACCTGATGCTGGAGTACTGGGCGGGACGCCTGATGGGGCTCGACGAAGAGGGCAAGTGCGTCCAAGAAGATCTCAACTGGTACATGCGCGAGTACTTCCCCTCGATCGCAAGAGGGCACAAGTTGCTGACCTAGCCAACGCCCCCTGCGTGCGGCTGTCGCATTCGTGGCCAAATGCGACGCGGATCAACTTGATGATCTCGCCAGAACGAGCGTGCATGTGGTCATGCACCTCCAAGACGCCCTCGGGCAGTTCCAAGTCCAACTCCGCGCCGATGGGCGCTCGGAGCACACCCGCAAGCAGTACCAGCGCCACGTCAGGGCGCTGATCGCCTGGCTCGCCACAACAGCCCACAGCTCGGAGATCGAGGCTCTTGTCCCGGCCGTCATCGCCGAGTTCCTCGCCAGCGACGCGGCAACCGGCAGCGCGCGCGGAGGAGCCAAAAAGGCGTCGAGCGCCAACGCGATGCGCACGAGCATCCGCTGCCTCAGCCGCTGGGCGACCGCGACTGGCCGGTTTTGAACCGTTCCCCGAGGAAGTTGTTGGCGAACCAACGACTGGTAGCGGGGATGGGTGGTGATTTGAGTCGGGTGGTAAGGTGGGATCATTTGCGCTGGACAGCCTGAGCTGTGAGACCGGCGCCACCGCACAGCATCAAGTTGGTGGACGAACGGAATCAGAGACCGCACGTACCGTCATGTACCACCCGTTTAGCAGAAGCCCTCGCACCCAATGGACTAGAGCCATTCGCTTGCGAGCCTTCACTGCATGAGCAGCCACCTCAGGATCGCTATCCTGCGTTGCAACCGACTTCTGAGGGCACGCTTGGGTGTCACCAGCATCCGCTGGACCTTCGGTTTCACGGGCTCCCTCGGAACGCGAGGTAGATTCAACACCTTCACTGGCCGAGTCGGATTCACTCGACTCTGCCTGCTCATCGAGCGCTTCGTCCACAGCCTCGTGAACATCCGTCTCTAACTGCTCGTCAGGCGATAACGATTCTTCGGCATCAGCCCGCGTATGGACATGCTTCTGGACGATGTAGATGTGCGAAGCATCGTCGAACGAATCTGCAACTTGCTCCAGAAGGCGACTGTTGTCACCAGGATCTCTAGACGTCAGAACCAGAGTGATTCGACGATTTTTCCTCGTTCGGCGACGAGGCCTTTGCGGCTGCTCACTCATCGTTTGACTCCCCGGGGAGAGCCCGCCTGGCTTTCTGAGTCGATTCGCCTCACACGAAGACCACTTCCTCCTGCAGCACGATGATAGGCGTCTGCGCGCCTTGTCATCTCAACGATAGCCTGACGCACTTCGTCGTCGGACAAGCCGTCCGGGACCTGCATCTCAAGCACTAGCTCATCGCCAAACTCCTCCGACTCCTCTAGGACAAGATCTAGCTCAGACTCCGGCCAGCCCTCCGGTCGAACCAACGGCCACAGATCGCCTAGGGCTTTCACGGGTGCAGTGTCCACACCCCAACCACACGCACCATGAATCTGTCGGGCTGCGGCGATGTCGGCTTGCATCGTCTGGCGAATCGCCGCAGCAGCATCACGCGAAGCGGCCCATGCGAAAGCAGCCTCCTCGGCGGCCACACCAACCGCCCTGAGCTGTGCCTCGATCTCGGACCGATTCCTGCCATAGCTGTCCCCGGCGCACAACTTGATAGCGCGGGCAGCTGCTTCAGCGGCCCTTCCGATAGAGGCGTCACGAATAACGCCAGTCCAATGGCCTGCATCAACCGGGGCGCGGAGCTTCTTGCGCAGTTGATAAGCACGGCTAATCGCCTGCTCAGCGGCCTCTGGGCCCGGATCGGCGCAGTAGCGCAAGCAAGACTCAAGCACGCCCGATGCAAGACTACGTACGCCTTGCGAATCAGCGAGTGACAACAGACGCATCACGCATCTCGTCGCAACGGCGACGACGCCCATTGCGGGAACCGACCCTAGGTCTTTGTACATGAACCCCATCCTTGCTGTTGGCAGCGAGCCCGAAAAGCGGGCAGTCCGGTCATCCTAGCCCAAGAGCGCGAGCTTCACAGGCAGCCCAACCTGTACGCGACGATCTCCTGCATGAGAGTCGCGGACCCAACAGTCGGTCCTTGGGAGGCGCCCGGTCCACGTACCTCGACAGCTTTGGCGGACCCAGCTTCGCTAGCGGGGATGGATGGCGACTTGAGTCGGGCTCGCTATCGGCGGATAGCATGGACGCCATAACCCATCTCCTGCAAGAGTCTTCCACACACGCGAGACGATCCAGCCCAGTTGCGACACAGGACGAAGCGCGGCGAGCCGCCATTCTGGCAGCATATCGGGGACCCGACTGCCAACGCGACACGCTCGGACAGCATCCGCCGCAGAGCAAGGAGCGGCACACCCGTTGCTTGGACGGCGCCGAAGGAACGGCAGCAATGGAGACAGCAAACGACTACATCGCGGAGATCCTCCGCCAGATCGAACCCGATTCTGAAGTCCTCGCCGAGGCTCGGACGCGACGGGATCTCGTCGCAGCGAAGGCAATGTCACTTCGCGGGACCCTGCGACAGTACTCCTCCGGAAGCGTCGCCCACGGAAATGTAACAGCACCCATCAATGATGCAGATGGCGGCATCGTGCTAGACCGGCGCATTCACACCAAACTGGGACCGGAGGGCGACAATGAAGGCCCAGAGAAGGTCATCGAGGAGCTGAAGGAACTCGTAGGACCCAAGATTCGGGCCAAGTACTCCAAAGCTCGCATTTCGACATCTCGACGAGGCCTCCTGGTCACATTTGGCAGCCCCCTTAGCGACCAAGACCCTTCGGTCGATATGATTGTCACGCTCACCCGCAAGAAGGGCGATGGTCTTTGGATTCCCAATCTAAAATCCAACACGTGGGACGCCTCCCATCCGGAGCAACACACAGATCTATTTACGTCCGGAACCACGACACTTCGCCAACAACGCTCGACGATCACCCGACTCGCCAAGGTCTGGAATAAGCAGTTCACCAACCCAGCGCTCTCGTCGTTCAATGTTTCATCCCTGGCCTGGGAACTGATCACAAAGACAAACTCCGACACAGCCGAGGCGCTCCAGGAGTTTTTTGCACTGTCCGCCCAGGCAATTGGCCAAAACAACACCAAGGATCCTGCGGGCGTATCCAGTTCCATCCGCCTGCTGCAAAGCCGGTCCATTGCGGTCAGAAGACTCCAATCAGCTGCACGTTCCCTTGAGAAGGCAATTTCCTCCAAGGATCCCAACGGAATACAAGAGTCGATGGCAGCCGTCTTCCACCATTACGTTGACCCGCCGGCTTCGAGCAAGGCTGCATGGGCGGCGGCCTTCAGAAACAAAGATAGCTCCGTTGGCGTTACGGCTTCAGGCCTCGCAATTGGTACAGGCGAAACGCTGAAGTCCACCAGGTCTTTCGGAGGACCTGCAGAGTGAAGTTTCGCCGGGTCTCGGGACCATGGTATGGACGCGACAGAGAGCGCATCTCTTTCGAAAGAGGCACTCGCAATTATGATCACATCAGCGCAAGGACCATTGCAAAGGTAGGCAGAGAATACAAGGTCACAATCTCTGTACCGCACTACCAATCACGCGGCGTCACGATCATGTTCCGCAAGAACTCCCCCGAGACGCCACGCGTGTTCGTTGACGGCAAGAAGGAAGAATCCCCTCACCGCTACGAGGACGCCACGCTATGCATGTGGCACCCAAAAGATCCTCCCGAGAAGCGCTGGACGCGCTCGGACGGCCTCCTCCACCTCCTCGGACACATTGAGGCCCACCTATTCAAAGAAGAATGGTGGCGCGAGTCGGGCGAATGGCTCGGCGCGGAAGCACACCACAACGGCGCCGAACGGAAGGAGATGCACAGTTGACAGACATCCTAGAGTCAAGCATAACTCCGGCGATAATAGCCGGATCCGTTTCACTGATCGTGGCAATCGCAGCCAACCGGAAGTCACTACAAGATCGCCAGCGCGCCCTAGTTGCTGAAGCATTCTCGGCGATTACCGAATACCGTGAATACCCCTATATTGTCTATCGGCGCGACAAGCTCAAGAAGGAAGAAGAACGCACTCGCATTTCGAGCGCTCTAAGCACTCTCCAATCCCGCATCAATAGCCTGCAAGCGCAACTATTCGTCGAGACGCCCTTCATAGCAGATTCCTACAAGAGCTTAGTCGCCGCCACGCGCAAGATCGCTGGCCCCGCCATCAAAATGGCGTGGGATTCCGAGCCTGCTGGATGTGACGCCGAAGTGAGCACATCAGCCTACGACACCACACAACTAGAGAAGCCGGCACAGCGGTTCCTAAAACAAGCGCGTCGAAACTTCGGGTGGGTTCCAAACTGGGTCTACTTCTTGTGTGATTGATCCTCGAACGTGCGGGGAGCACCCCGCAGCTCCGTCGCCGTCAGCGTCGGTCACACCCGAAGGGAGCGGAGCGGATTGACCGATGCTGACGGCGATGGAGCTGTGGGGTCCCCCGTAGCTCTTGAGCCGGAGGCCGAGGGAGCTTGACAGCTCGCCTACCACCACGATCCTCGACGCGTGCAGGACGAATCGCGCGTAGCCGCCTGGGGCCGGGGTCGAGACGAGGAGCTTGTCCAACTGGCACTCGCTGTCTTCAGCAGCGCCGACGAGACGATCGCCATCTTCGGCGGGGAACCGGCCCCATCGACGCCACCTGACGGGTCGCACCTCTCGTTCTACCGCGACCACCGGCGCCTCATGCGCCTCATGAGTCAGATGGCAGAACCTCCGCACAAGCCGCAGGACAAGACGGACGCCGTCCGCTTCCTGATCGAGATCTGGATGCGCTGCGTCTACGCCTACCTGATCACCCCCGGAATGCTCCTCCGTGCCGCGCGCCAGGGCGAACCAAAGGCGCTGGATGATCTGCTTCGCCTCGACAAGGCGGCCATCTGCGAGCCACGAGTTGCCAAGCAACTCGTCGCCATCTTCGACCGCGGGCGACCAGCTCTCAAGAAGCGCATCGCCGCAGCTCTGAAGGGCAGACCGACGCTCCCGCCACGCAGGACGCTGAAAGCTCGGATGGCAGGCCTGGTCATCGCGATCATCAACGAGGACGAGAGGTTCGTTTCTCGCGGTGTCGAGGCACCGACGCCGAGCGAGTTGCGCGACCTCTTCGACGCCATCGCCCAGGACGCGGACCAGCAGCAGCCATGCGATAGCGACCTCCCTGAAGGTGACGACGCGTGGCGAAAGGCAGTTCAGCGAGCTCGCTCCGAACTGCGCCCGTTCGTGCGCCTCGCGATCGACCACCCGCTCCGGACAAGAGTCGCACCGTAGTTGTCCGGACGCATGTGGCGGCCATGGGGAACGTCGCCCCCATGACGCACAACATGCGAAGGCGGCAGCGCGCAGGCGCCGCAACCCGTCCGGGCGACTCAGCCCGGGCGGTTGCGGCTCCTACCGCTGCCGGTTCCACGACCTGGGCCATCCTGGCCACGACCCTCGACGGGCCAACGGTCTGCATCCACAGCATCCGCCGGATCCTGACGTCGATGCTCTCCCGCCGCCTCGGGCGCCTGGCGAGCCTGCGACCGTTCGCACGCCCGCGACGCGGCGCACCGACCGCTGCAGCCACACCCCCCTCTGCTAACAGGGGGGTTGAAACATGATCGCCACAGAACGGGGCGACGGCGGATTCGAGGATCTCGGGCTCACCCAGATCCGCATCTCGCTCGACGCGCTCACGGTTTCGCTCACCGAGTCCGAGGTCAGCGAGATGTTCGGCAAGATGATCGAGGCCGTCAGACGAACGGGATGCAACACCCTGCCAACGATGGGGCGGCCCTGGCGCGACTTCCGCAAGACGCAGCGCTACGGGCTCTCGACGCTCAACGAAGGCGCGCAGTGGTACCGCAAGTACGATCCGCAGCAGCTCGCGCCCACCCTCGGCAGCGACTACGAGTCCTGGGAGGTCATGGGCCCCGCAGCGCGCATCCTCGCCGACGTGCTGAAGTCGGCGCCCGTGCATGTCGGGCGCGCTTCACGCCTCGACGTCGCATTCGACTTCGCGTGCGAACCTGACCTGTGGCCCGCCGCAATCGAGGACGCGATCTCCTTCCACTGCGAGCACCACGGCTTCCACATCCACTACCAGGGCGAACGGGAGAAGCGCACCGTCTACGTCGGCTCGCCCAAGTCGGAGCGGCGCGTTCGCATCTACCGGCACGACCTCGCGCACGGTGGCGGCCTCCCGATCCTGCGCGTGGAGGTAGAACTCCGGCGCAAACACGCGGCCGAAGCCTGGAGACGTTGGTGGCCGGGCGGCGGACCAGCCATCGGCCTCTGCGCGGGTCACATCGAGCAGATGACCGGACGCGCCGTCTTCGTGGACGAACTCACCTACCCCGCGCCCGCCCCTGGCCGCGACGTCGATCTGATCGAGACCTCGGCACACGGCACCACCCAGTACGGAGGCGCCTTCGAGGCCCTTCTCCGCGCGGGCGTCGATCTGACCGCCCTCGTCCGCGACGTGCGCGAGCTGCAGCTCTCGGCGAGCGGAAAGCGGGTCCGTGAGCACAAGATGCGGCGCCTGCTCGCATCCGTTCGCGGCCTCACGCCCGAGCAGATCGCCTCAGCGATCCTGGGCTCGATCCGCGCGCGCATCCGCCAGCGCTTGCCATCCAATCCGACCGGACCTAGCGTCCGGCCCGGAGACCCTGCATGACCAAGGCCATCGGATACGTCCGGCGATCCACCGACCGCCAAGAGGAGTCGCTCGCGCAGCAGCGCGCCCGCCTCGCCGAGTTCGCCAGGTCGCGCGACTGGCAGCTCGCTGACGTATTCGAGGACGACGCGATCAGCGGGAGCGAGATGAAGCGACCCGGGCTCGACAAGCTGCTGCACGCGGCCAGCCAACCGGACGTCGACGTCGTGCTCGTCTGGGATCGCAACCGCCTCGCGCGGCCCAAGGACGCCATCGACGGCATGCTGCTGGAGCGGCAGCTGCAGAGCAACGGCAAGCGCGTCGTCTACGCATCGACCGGCCAGGAGCCGGACCGTTCGTTCACCTCCGGCCTGATCAGCTTCGTCGAGCACCACCAGAACGGCGACTACCTGCGCAAGCTGAGCCGCGACACCATGCGGGGCACGGTCGATCGCGCGCGCCGTGGCCTGTGGCCCGGTGGGCCGATCCCGTTCGGCTTCGATCGGCTGCTGATGGACGGCGACCAGCCCAAGCGCATCGTTCGCCAGGACGACGAAGGCGGGCAGATCGTACTCGACGCCGTGACCGGCGCCGAACTGGACCGCCTCCCCCGCGGCCGCTGGCACAAGAAGCAGAAGCACGAGTCCTCGAGCCTGACCCCATCGACGGACGCGCGCGTCCGCGCCGTGCAGAAGCTCTTTCGCGACTACGCAGCCGGAGCACCGACGCGCAAGCTACGCGACGAGCTCAACGCGTCCGGCATGCGCACGTCACGCGGCCAGATCTTCACCCCGCAGACCATCGGCCCGATGCTGGAGAACCCGGCCTACGTCGGCCGCTGCGTCTACAACCGACGGACGCTCAGCAAGTGGCACCGCTTCGAAGAAGGCGCCAGCGTCGAACGCCACGACGAGGGCGTCGAGAAGCGCTCCGAGGACGACTGGATCGTCTGCGAGAACGCGTGGCCGTCGCTGATCGACGTCGAGACGTTCGAAGCCGTGCAGGCGCGGCGCAAGCTGTCGCGCGAGGGCAAGCTCCCCCACTACCGCGGCAACGCGATGAAGAGCGAGTACCTGCTCAGCGGCCTGATGAGGTGCGGCGTCTGCGGCGGCAAGATGACCGGCAACACGCAGAAGAGCGGCAAGGGCTACAAGACGCGCTACTACATGTGCACGCGGCGCCATGCGGGCTACCACGACGAGTGCCCGAAGCGCTACCAGGTGCCCGCCAAGCACGTCGAGGAGCAGATCCTCGCGACGATCCGCGAGGACCTCGGCGGCCTGCGCGACGACCAGGTGCTACACCGACAGGTCGAGCAGCAGCTCTCCGCGCTCCGATCCGGCACCGCGGACACCCGGCAGCTCCTGCGCACCCGCCTCGCGTCGCTCGACGAGCAGATCGCGCGCGTTCGCGAGCACGTGCTCGCCGTGGACCGGGACGTCGCCGAGTCGCTCGGGCTCTACCGCCAAGCCAAGCAGCTCGCGGCCGAACGCGACCAGGTGCAAGGCGAACTCAGCGCCGCAGGGCCCGAACCGCAGCTCCCGCCGCTGCCCGAACTGCGCCAGCGCATCGCGGCCGAGTTCGACCAGATGGAGGCGCTGCTCGCCTCGGGCACCCTCGAAGAGCGCCGCGCGCTGGTCGGGTGCTACGTCGCCCAGATAAAGACAAAGCCCGAAGAGGAAACCGTTTGTGTCGGATTCCTCTCCGGGCTGAGTCAAATGGTAGCGGGGACAGGATTCGAACCTGTGACCTTCGGGTTATGAGCCCGACGAGCTACCGGGCTGCTCCACCCCGCGATGGGTGAGCGAAGAACGATAGCGACCAGCCCCGAAGAAGCAAGGCTTCGAAGTCAGTTCTGCGAACGCAATTGCTCAAACTCGACGCGCTGCTTGGCCGGGCAGTCGACCGCCGCGAACAGCGCCGCATGCTTCTCCGCCTCCGCCAGGACCGCCGGGCGCGTCGTCGGGTCGCGCAGGCTGCAGCGCATCCAGTCCAGCAGGCGCGCGCGGAAGTGCGGGTCCTCGGTCGAGGTCGCGCGCATCGTGCGTTCGAACACGGCGGCGGCGCGCTTGGGTTCGTTGGCGACCAGCGTCGCCGCGATGCGGGACGACAGGTCGAGGGCGTCGGGTTCGGCCGCCGCCTCCGAAGAACGCGCCTCCAGCAGGCCCAGCGCCTCCTTCGGCTTGTTCAGCGCCAGCTGCGCCTCGGCGGCGAGCAGGCGCAGGCGGTCCCGGTAGACCACGTCGGCGGGCGCCGGTTCGTTGAGCCATGCGGTGGCGCGGCGCACGACCTCCTGGTTCTTGCCGGCGGCGAGGTCGACGGCGAGGCGAAGCATCCGGTGCTGCGGGCCGTCGAGGCGCTGCGCGATGTCGACCGTGTCGAGCGCGCCGAAGGCGGTGCGAACGTGACGCGCCTCCTCCTTGTGCTCCTCGGCCTTCCAGTCGGTGCGCATCGGCAGCAGCGACGCGGCGCCGATCACGCAGCGCATCGCGCGGCGGGCGCGCTCGGCGGTCGCGGCGTCGGTGCTGGAGACGTCCTTGGCCAGTTCGTGGGCGCGGTGCGTCTGCAGCACCAGGCGCAGACCCTTGCGCTTGCCGTTGTGCAGCAGCGGCTCGCAGGCGGCCAGCCACTCGCCGCTGCCGGCGCGCTGGTCGGCGGCGATCGTCGCCAGCGCCCGCAGCAGCGGGTCGATGCGGAACTCGTGCTCCTTCTTGATCGGGTCGCCGAGCTGGCCGAGCACGAACTTGATCGCGCCGATCGCGCGCTCGGGCATGCCCTGCTCGCGGCCGAGCTCGGTCATGCAGTCCACTACCGCGTCGAGCGTGCCGGCGTCCTGCTCGAGCAGCAGGCGGGAGCGCAGCCGGGTGATCGTCTCCGGCAGCCACGTGTGGCGGCGGGTGTCGTTGGAGTCGCGCAGGCGGACCAGCGACTTCGCCGCCTGCTTGCGCAGGCCGGCCTCGGTGTCGTCGAGCGACTCCTGCAGCGCGTTCAGCCAGTCGTCCGCGAGCTCCCCGTCCGAACGCCACGCGTCCAGGTAGATCAGGCAGGTCGAACGGAACTTGGTGTCGAGCTTGTCGTCGGCCGCCAGCTTGCGCAGCACGGAGAACGCCTCGGGCACGTACTGCTTGCGGCCGTCGAGCGTCTGCGCCAGCAGCAGGCCGCGGCCGCGCAGGTCGCGGTCGGGCGCGCTGCGGCAGCTCTGGTCGATCAGCGCGACCCAGTCGCTCTTGTCGGCGGCGTCGGGACCCGGCGCCAGCCAGCGCGGCTCAGTGCGCGACGCCAGCGTGTCGAGGATCACCTGCAGCTGCAGCTGGTTGGCGGTCGCGTCGGCGAACAGCGCGCGCGCCCGTTCGACCAGCGCCTGGCGGGCCTGGTCCGACGGGAACCGCCGCAGGCCGCGCAGCGCCGCCACCTGGCCCTCGCGCGACTGGCCGGCGAGCTGCGCGAGCAGCAGCTGGCGGATCTCGCCGGCGAGCTCGGCCTCCTCGGGCCGGATCAGGTAGGCCGCGACCTCGAGCAGCAGCGCGCGGCGGCGCTGCACGTCGGGCTGCTGCGACTCGGGCACCAGCTTGAGGCGGTCGAGCAGCGCGCGGAAGAACGCGTGGCGCGGCGTCGCCGCCCCCTCCACCACCGGCGAACGGGCCAGCGACTCCTGCAGCGCCTCGAGGCAGGCGTCGAGCACCGCGGGGCCGTCCGAGGTCGTGCGTTCCTGGACCGCCGCCCAGTCGATGCCGGCGCGCCGGCCGACGTGCACGCTGACGAACTCGCGCGCCGCGTCGACACGCATGCTCTCCATCTTGTCGATCAGCTGCTGGTAGGCGCGCGGGCCGAGCCGGGCCGAGCGCTGCGCCAGGTCGACGTAGCTGCGGGTGCCGAACTCGGCCTGCCAGGTGTCGAACTCGGCCTTGGTGCGGATCGTCGCATCGGGGTAGACCAGCAGGTCGAGCGCCTTCTGCGCGGCGGCGCGCACGACCGCTTCGGGCGCCTCGAGCTGGCCGGCGATGGTCGGCGCCAGCAGCGTGTTCTGCATGTCGGCGAGGCAGCGCAGCACGTGCGAACGGTCGACCGGCTCGAGCGCGTGCATCAGCGTCGAGGCCGCCGAGCCGAGTTCGCGCACCGGCACGCGCTGCAGCGCACGCCGCGCGGCCGCCCGGACCGGCGCGGCCTCGTCGTCGTCGACGACCGGCGCGTTGGCCCACAGCGGCGCGCAGGCACCGAGGTAGCCGGTCAGCAGTTCGCGGCGCAGGTCCTTGTCGGCGCCGCCGAACTGCGTCGTGACGCTGCCGAGCAGGTGGCCCTGCAGGGCCGTCAGGATGCTGATGCGCACCCTGTCGGGATCGTCGGCGAGGCGCAGCCGGTCGTGCAGCAGCCGGTGGGCCTCGGCGCGCGGCATCGCCAGCAGCTGGGCGATCGCGCTCTCGCGCTCGGTCCGGCCGTCGGGGCCGGAGCGGTCGAGCATCGCGCGCAGCTTCTCGAGTTCGGTATCCCGGGCCTTGCCGTCCTGCTGGTCGGCGGCGGTGTCCGAAGAGGCTTCGGATGCGGCGGCGTCGGACGGGGTCGCGGTAGACGTCGTGGCGGTGGGCGTCGTGGCGGTAGACGTCGTGGCGGTTGACGTCGTGGCGGCGGCGGACGCGACACCATCCGAACGGGCCGGCTCCGAGGCGGCAACCGGTCGCAGCAGGCCGGCAAGGATCACGCACCAAAGGCACGCGTCCACCAGTCTCCGGATGCCCAAGCTGCTGCCCTTCATCTACGCCGTTCCGCCTACCTTGTCGCCGCGCGAGGTTCGACGGCCACTCCCGCGCGAGTCGCCGCCCGACCGCATCCTACCAGAGGTCGCGGGGGGAAGAAGCATCGGCATTCCGGTGCCCGCCACCGAAGCGGCTCGCGCAAGCGCCGACGGCCGCACCACGTTGCGCGACCTACGGCGATCCCTGCGGGGTCACGAGATCTTCCAGCGCGCCGCCCGGGATTTTCCGACCTGGACCACGTACTCGCCGGGGCCGACCTCGGCCTTCACGTCGGCGACCACCTCGCCGTCGACGCGCACGCCGCGGCCCTGGATCAGCCGGCGGGCCTCGCTGCTCGAGCCGCACAGCTTGGAGGCGGCGAGGCCGGTCGGCAGCTGGATGCCGCCGGCGTCGGTGCGGCGGGTGTCCGCGCCGGGGCTCCACTCGGGCAGGTCGTCGGGCACGCCCCCCTCCTGGTGCACGCGGTCGTACTCGGCGCGTGCGGCGGTGGCGGCGTCGGCGCCGTGGTAGCCCTCGACGATCGCCGCGGCGAGCGCGAACTTCGCGTCGAGCGGCTTCTGCAGCAGCTCTTGCATGCGCGCGGCCGGCACGTCGGTCAGCAGCGTGAAGTACTTCTCGAGCAGGTCGTTCGGCACCTTCATCAGCTTCGAGAACTGCTTCGACGCCGACTCGGCGACGCCGACGTAGTTGTCGAGCGACTTCGACATCTTCTGGCTGCCGTCGAGGCCCTCGATCAGCGGCATCGTCAGGCAGACCTGCGCCGGCTGCCCTTCCTGGCCCTGCAGGTCGCGGCCGACCAGCAGGTTGAACAGCTGGTCGGTGCCACCGATCTCGACGTCGGCCTTCAGCTCGACCGAGTCCCAGCCCTGCAGCAGCGGGTAGAGGAACTCGTGCACGCTGATCGGCAGGCCGCCCTTGTAGCGCTTGGTGAAGTCGTCGCGTTCGAGCATGCGCGCGACGGTGTAGCGGCTGGCGAGGCCGACGCAGTCCATGAACGTCTGGCCGAGGAACCACTCGCCGTTCTCGCGCTCCTCGATGCCGTCGACGTCGAGCACCGCGCCGATCTGCTGGCGGTAGGTCTGCTTGTTGGCCTCGACCTGCTCGCGGGTCAGCGCCGGCCGCGTCTTGTTGCGGCCGGTCGGGTCGCCGACCATCGCGGTCGCAGTCCCCCACAGCACGATCACCGTGTGGCCGAGGCGCTGGAAGTCGCGCAGCTTGCGCAGCGGCACGGTGTGGCCGAGGTGGATGTCCGGCGAGCTCGGGTCGATGCCGAACTTCACGCGCAGCGGCGTGCCGGTCTCGCGGCTCTGCTCGAGGCGCTGCTTCAGGTCGTCCTCGTCGACCAGGTCGACGGCGCCGCGGCGGATGACGGCCAACTGTTCTTCGACGGGAGGGAACTGCACCGCGGCAGGTCTACCCCCCGCAACTTCTGCAAGCAAGCGCAGCCGAGCCGGCGGCGAGAAGGTGTGCCGGCGACCCGATCAGGTGCCCTCTCTGGTTGCTCCCAGAAACCTGACGCAGGGTCGCCGGCTCACGGACCGCCGGGTGCGATCGGCGGCCGTGCCTCCCTACGTGCGCGGACGGCGGATCGTTCACGGAGGGACGTCGAAAGCGCGCGGTCGGGGCGCAATGGACAGCCAGCGTCCATGGCCGAACCGCGTCCGGACGCGCAGCGTCCATCGGCAGGCCGCGTCGCTCCGGGACTACGGGTCCCGGTGGCGGGGATCGCCTGCCTTATCGCCTGCCTTATCGCCTGCCGAATCGTCGGCCGGATCGTCGGCCGGATCGTCGGCAGGGTCTTCGGCCGGATCATCGGCCGGGTCGTCGCCCCGCTGGGCCGCCGCCGAACTGCCGGCGCGCAGCTTGCGACGCAGGGTGGCGCGGTTCATGTCGAGCGCGCGCGCCAGCAGCGTCGGCTTGCCGCCGTAGCGGGCCAGCAGCAACTGCAGCAGGTGCCGTTCGAGTTCGCCGTGCAGCGTCGCGTAGTCGACGTCGTCCTCGAGGCGCCGCTCGACCCACTCGTGCAGCGCCGCGACCATGCGCCCTTCCTGGGCGCCCGCGTCGGCGCCGGCGCGGCGACGGATCGCGTCGGGCAGGTGCTCGGGCAGGATCAGCGGGCCGCCGCAGACGGCCATCGCGCGCTCGAGCGCGTTGCGCAGTTCGCGCACGTTGCCGGGCCAGTCGTGCGCCTCGAGCGCCGCCATCGCGCGGTCGGAGATCCGCAGCTCGCGAGCGCCCGCGGCCCGCGACAGCAGGTAGGCGCTGAGCGTGCGCAGGTCGCTGCGGCGGTCGACCAGCGCCGGCATCGGCACTTCGAGCACCCGCAGGCGGTACAGCAGGTCCTCGCGAAAGCGGCCCTCGGCGACGGCGTCGTCGAGGTCGACGTGGGTCGCGGCGACGATGCGCAGGTCGACGTACCGCTCGTCGCGCGCGCCGATCGGCACGTAGACCTGGTCCTCGACCACGCGCAGCAGCTTGACCTGCAGTTCGAGCGGCAGTTCGCCGATCTCGTCCAGGAACAGCGTGCCGCCCGAGGCGCGCTCGACGTAGCCGACGCGCTCGGTGTCGGCGCCGGTGAAGGCGCCCTTCTGGTGGCCGAACAGCTCGGACTCGAGCAGCGTCGGCGGCAGGCTGCCGCACGACAGCGTCACGAACGGCCCCGCGTGGCGGGCGCTGTGGCGGTGCACGATCTCGGCGGTCAGCGACTTGCCGATGCCGGTCGGGCCGGTGATCAGCACCGGCACGTCGGAGCTGCAGGCGTGCGCGATCGCCGCGAACGCCGGCTGCATCGACGGCGCCGAGCCGATCAGCACCGGCATGTGGCCGTCGTCGCCGGCCCGCTCCGCGACCTCGGCGGCCGCGCGCGTCGGCAGCTCCTCGGCCGCGCGCGCTTCGAGCAGCGAACGCATGGTGGTCGCGAGTTCGGCCAGGTCGAGCGGCTTGACCAGGTAGGCGGTCGCGCCGCGCTTCTTGGCCTCGACGGCGTTCTCGAGGCTGCCGTGCGCGGTCACGATCAGCACCGGCAGCGACGCGTCGAGCTCGCGCACGGTGTGCAGCAGCTGCAGGCCGTTGAGGTCGGGCAGGCCGATGTCGAGCACCACCAGGTCGGGCCGGGCGCTGCGCAGCTCGCGCGCGCCCTTGGCTGCCGATGCCGCGGTGACCGTTCGGTAGCCGAGCCGGCGGCCCAGTTCGGCGATCGCGTGGGCGACGTTGGCCTCGTCCTCGACGATCAGGATCGTCCCGGCGCTCACGGCGCCACCTCTGCATTCTGCGTCATGTCTGGTCGGAGCTGCGCGCGCGGCAGGCGCACCGTCACCCTGCCGCCGGCGGCGTGGTTGGCGGCGGTCAGCTCGCCACCGTGCGCGACGACGACCTCGCGCGCAACCGCGAGCCCGATTCCCATGCCGCCCTCCTTCTCGCTGAAGAAGAACTCGCCGAAGCGGCGCAGCGCCTCGTCGCTGAAGCCCGCGCCCGAGTCCTCGAACTCGAACACGACCTCGTCGCCGACACCGAGCGCGCGCACGGTCAGCTCGCCGCCCTCGGGCATCGCCTGCACGGCGTTGACGATCAGGTTGTCGAGCACGTGCCCGATGCGGTCGCGGTCGCAGGTGACGACCAGGTCGCCGCGGCGTTCGTGGACGACGCGCACGTCGGCGTGCTGGCAGCGGCCATCGTTGGCCAGCAGCACCTCGTCGAGCAGCAGGCCGAGGTCGGCGCTGCGGCGCGCCGGCGGCTCGGGCCGGGTCAGGTACATCCACTGGTTGAGCATGCGCTCGATGCGCGCGGCCTCGGCCAGCACCACGTCGGCCGGGCCGGGGTCGGCGGCGTCGCCGCGCCACAGCTGCGCGTGCATCTTGATCGCGGCGACCGGGTTGTGGACCTGGTGTGCGAGCGAAGCGGTCATGCGCCCGAGCACCGCCAGCTTCTCGGCCTCGATGCGCCGGGCGCGCTCGCGCTGCAGGCCCTCGCGGGTGTCGACCAGGGCGCGCGCGACGTCGCCGATCTCGTCACGACGCCCGGCCTCGGGCAGCTGCAGCGGCTCGGCGGCCTCGATGCGCGGCAGCTGCGCGGCGAGGTTACGCAGCGGCCGCACCAGCCCGCGCAGCACCAGCACCGCGATCAGCAGGCCGACCGACCAGGCGCCGATCAAGACCGGCACGATGCGCGAGTCCCAGACCGTATCGGCGACGCGGCGGACCAGCAGCAGGTCGCCGCGGGCCAGCGGCCGGGCGACCACCTCGAGCTGTTCGTCGAGTGCGTGCACGTCGCCGTCCGCGGGAACCGCGCGCAGCCGCGGCGCACCGACGTCGTCCGGCGGGGTCGGCACGATCCGTTCGCCGACGCGGAAGTGCACGTCGAAGTTCGAGACCCGACGCAGGTCTTGCGCCAGCTTCTCCGACAGCGGCAGGCTCGCCTGCTCGACGAACGCGGCGTGCGCCGTCGCGAGCCGCACCATGCGTTCGCGTTCTTCGGCGGCCAACTGCGAACGCAGGGCGACTGCGATCGCGACGGTCACGATCAGCATCAGCAGCAGCCACGGCACACCGATGCGCCAGTACAGGCCGGTGCCACGGCCGCGCACGTGGGCGGCGGGATCGGGAGACCGGGACGGACGGTCGGAAGACTCGGAGGAGCGGTCGCGCGGCAAGGCTGACGAAGGGATCACAACGGCGGCGGTCGGCGGTCGGTTCGCCTGCAAACGGGTCCGCTGCAGTATCCCCACTCGCGGACGATTGGTGACCCGTCGAGGCGGACGAATGGACAGCGATGGCCCACCGCTGCGGGCGGGCGGCGGCCGCGCCCCGGGGAGCCGCGATCGGCACGGCGATTGCCGCAAAGGCCGTGACCCCTGCGATGCCGCGCGGCCTGCTGCCAGGCACGGCAGCTGCGCCGGCGTGCCGGCCGGCCCCTGAGCGAGCTGCCGCATCCCGATTCCGAAGCAGACCGATCCGATGACCCGACCCACCACCGTCCTTTGGCCCCAACCGGCATCTCTGCTGGCTTCTCTGCTGGCACCCCTGCTGGCACCCCTGCTGGCCACGCTCGCCGCGACCACGACCGGCCTCGCCCAGGACCAGCCGGCCTGGTCGAAGGCCCAACAGAAGGGCCTCGAGTTCCTCGCCACCAAGCAGAAGGACGGCGTGTTCTCGGTGCAGACGCGGCGCGGCGCGTTCCCCGACCCGGGCTTCACGTCGCTGGCGATCGCTGCGCTGCAGAGCAAGCCGAAGTCGCTGCGCAGCGAGGCCGAACAGGCGATCATCGACGGCGGCCTGCGCTGGGTGCTGAAGAACCAGAACGACGACGGCTCGTTCGGTCGCAACGTGCCCAACTACACCACCTGTGCGGCGGTGATGGCGCTGTCGCGCTGGCACGACCAGGAGGCGGCGGCGGACGCGCTGAAGAAGGCGCAGAAGTACGTGCTGATGATCCAGAAGTGCGAGCAGAACGGCACCGAGCGTTCGGACGCCGAGTACGGCGGCGTCGGCTACGGCAGCAAGGGCGAGCGCAGCGACCTGAGCAACATGCAGTTTGCGATGAACGCGCTGCGGCAGACCGGCCTCGAGGTCGATCACGAGGCGTTCCAGCGCGCGGTGGTGTTCTTGCAGCGGCTGCAGAACCGCAAGCAGAGCAACGACCTCGACGGCAAGCTGAAGGTGTCGACCGCCGAGCAGGAGACCGGCACCATGAACGTCGGCGACGACGGCGGCGCGGTCTGCTATCCCGGCGAGTCGCCGGCCGGCTACGTCGTGCACCCCGATGGCAGCGCCACCCCGCGCAGCTACGGCTCGATGACCTACGCGCTGCTCAAGACCTACACGTTGTGCGGCGTCGACCAGAAGGACCCGCGGGTGCAGGCCGCCGTGAAGTGGATCGGCGAGAACTGGACCGTCACCGAGAACCCCGGCGCCGACCCGCGCCTCGGCGACAAGGCGCGCTACCAGGGCCTGTTCTACTACTACATGCTGATGGCGCAGGCGCTCGACACCGTCGGCATCGACGAGCTCGCGGCCGGCAAGGACCGGAAGGTCCGCTGGCGCGCCGAACTGAAGCAGCAGGTCGAGTCGATCCAGCGCGACGACGGCTCGTGGCTCAACGCCAAGAACTCGCGCTGGTACGAAGGCCTCGACATCCTCTGCACCTGCTACGCGCTGCTCGCCCTCGAGCACTGCAGCTGACCCGCAGCGCGACCGCACCGACCGGTTCAGTGCACTTCCGCCTCCGGCGGAAGTGCGCAACTTGAACCGGGTTCGGTATGCGGCGGTTCGCGCACGGCCCCGTTCGGCAGCTGGCACCTCCCACCCGGCGGCTCGGTCACCCAGCGCCGCGGGCAGCCCGCACCACGGTCACCCCGCACTACGGCCAGACAGCACCACGGCCAGCCAGCACGACGGTCAGCCCGCGACCCGGCCCGCTACTGCTTGCTCTGCCACCAGGCGAGCCAGCCGTCGCGGTCGCCGACGGCGATCTTGACGCCGGCGATCTGGTGCAGGGCGGCCATCGCGACCTGGGCCTGGTCGGCGCGGCCGAAGCGCACTTGGTCGATCAGCAGCGAGCAGGCCTCGCGGCGCTTCGACGATGGCACCAGCAGCGCGCTCAGGTAGGCGCTGGCGAAGTTCTTCGGGGTGAAGTCCTCGAGCGCGGCCTTCAGGCCGGCGATCGGCTGGGCGGCGAGGATCTCGTGGCCCTTCGGCCACTGCGTGTAGCTGACCGCGCCGGCGGTCACGCGCTGCACCGGCGCGCGCATTTCGTCGAACGTCACGTAGCCCGGCATCAGGTCGACGCGGACCAGCACCGAACGGCGCACCGCGTCGCCGACGTCGGCGCCGATCTCGATCGGCAGGCGCAGCGCCCGGGTGCCGCTGAGCTCGAACGGCTCGGGCAGCCACAGGAACTCCTTGGTCTGCGACAGACGCGAGCTGCCGTCGACATACTCGTCGTCGATGGTCACCGCGACCGAGAACCCGATCGGGTCGCGCTGGCCGAGCGCGCCGAGCCGCACCGGTGCGGCCATCGCCGGCACCTCGAGTTCGAGCCGCAGCGGCTCCCCGAGCACCGGCGTAGTCGGCTCGTCCTGGCCCTCCGGCACGTCGCCGGTCAGCCGCAGCGAGCCCTTCTGCTGCACGTGGTGCGTGAAGCCGATGCCGCGCGCGATCGCGCGGTAGCCCTCGAGGTGCTGCTTGAAGGCGTCGGGCACGCTCGGGCGGTCGTAGCTGTCGACGAGGCTGTCGAGCAGGGCGACGTCGCCGTCGTCGGCCGCGTCCTGCAGGCGGCGCAGAATGCCGCTGTAGAACTCGACCAGCACCCGGTTGTTGCCGCCGCCCAGCTCCGGCAGCGGGATCGCGACCGGCTGGGCGAACGACAGGCTCTCGACGTCGTTCTCCGGGTCGACCGGCTCGTACGTCGTGACGCAGGCGGCGAGCGACGACAGCAGCAGCGCGGCGGGCCAGGCCCGCCGCGAACGACCGCGCGTCGTCGTCGCCGGGCGAAGCATTACTCTTCGCCCTTCTCGTCGTCCTTCTCGGCGGCTTCGCGCTCGCTGACGCGCTGGCCGATACCCTTGAGCTGGTCGGCGAGCGAACCCAGCGCCGGGTGCGCCGGCTCCGGCGTCGGCTCCGGCGCGGGGGCCGCTTCCGCGCCCTCTTCGCCTTCCTCGAAGTGCGCCTGGATCAGCGTCAGGCCGATCTTCCGCTCGTCGGTGTCGATCTTGATGATGCGGACCTCGACGCGCTGGCCGACCTTGACCACGTCCTCCGGGTTCTCGACCTTGTGGTCCGCCAGCTCCGAGATGTGCAGCAGACCCTCGAGGCCCTGCTCCAGCTCGACGAAGACGCCGAAGTTGGTGATCTTGGTGACCGTGCCGGGCACCGAGTCGCCGATGTGGTAGCGAGCCGGGATGTCGCCGCTCCACGGGTCGGCCTGCAGTTGCTTGAGGCCGAGCGCGATGCGCTTCTTCTCCTGGTCGACCGAGAGCACCACGCACTCGATCTCGTCGCCCTTCTTCACCACCTCGTTCGGGTTGGTGATCTTGCGGGTCCACGACATGTCCGTGATGTGCAGCAGGCCGTCGATGCCTTCCTGCAGCTCGATGAACGCGCCGTAGTTGGTCAGGTTGCGCACCTTGCCGCGGATGACCGTGCCCGGCGGGTAGTTCTCCGCCACCATGTCCCACGGGTTGACCTCGGTCTGCTTCATGCCGAGCGAGATCGTCTGCTTCTCGGTGTCGATCTCGAGCACGACGACCTCGACCTGGTCGCCCTGCTTGACGACCTCGTTCGGGTGGTTGACGCGCTTGGTCCACGACATCTCGGAGATGTGCACCAGGCCTTCGACGCCGTCCTCGAGCTTGACGAACGCGCCGTAGCTCATCAGGTTGACGACCTCGCCGTTGATGCGCTGACCGATCGGGTACTTCTCGGTGATGTTGTCCCACGGCGAAGCAGTCTTCTGCTTCATGCCGAGCGCGATGCGCTCACGCTCGCGGTCGATCTTGAGGACCTTGACCTCGACCTCGTCGTCGAGCTTGACCATCTCCGACGGGTGGTTGACGCGGCCCCACGACATGTCCGTGATGTGCAGCAGACCGTCGATGCCGCCGAGGTCGACGAACACGCCGAAGTCGGCGATGTTCTTGACCACGCCGGTGCGGACCTGGCCTTCCTCGAGCTCCTTGAGCAGGGCTTCCTTCTTCGCCTCGCGCTCCTCTTCGATCAGCTTGCGGCGCGAGATGACGATGTTCATCCGCTCCTCGTCGATCTTGATGATGCGCGCCTCGATCTCCTTGCCGATCCAGTCGCCGATGTCGCCCGCACGGCGAATGTTGACCTGCGACGCCGGCAGGAACACCGGCACGCCGATGTCGACCAGCAGGCCGCCCTTGATCTTGCGCAGCGCCAGACCCTTGACGGTGTCGCCTTCGCTGTGGGTCTGGATGATGTTCTCCCAGCCCCGGATGCGGTCGGCCTTCCGCTTGCTCAGCAGGATGTAGCCTTCGGCGTCGTTGATCGCCTCGACGAGGCACTCGACCTCGGCGCCCGGCTGGACCTCCAGCGGGTCGGGGAACTCGTCGATCGAGATCTGGCCTTCGGCCTTGTAGCTGACGTCGACGACGACGGTGCCGTCTTCCTGCACCTTGATCACCTTGCCGCGCACGATCTTGTGCGGCGTCAGCTCGGCGACGGTCTTGCCGATGGCGGTGTCGATCTCGTCCAGCGTGGTGGAACCGAGAGCTTCGGTGGTGAGCCGCGACAACTCGTCGTCGGGCAGGGCGAACTTCTTGATCAGGCTCTTGCCGGTCATCAAAGAATCGGGGTTAGGAGTGAGATTGAAACGGGGAACGAATCAATGAGGAACGAAGTGCCGCGCAGCGAACCTGCTGCACGACGATCACATTCCGGCGAACGGACCATCCGGCCGCCGGTCGCCCCCGAAGGGGCCGGTCGCCCCCGAAGGGACAATGCCCCTCAAGGGGGCCGAGCTGTCTCGGGAACGGCTCACGCCTTTCCGTCGACGGGTTGCGAACGCGTCGGCGGGGCCGACGTGGACGCGTTGGGTTGTGATTTCGCGGGTTGTGATTTCGCGGGTTGTGATTTCGCGGGTTGCGATTTCGCGGGTTGCGATTTCGAACTGGTTGGATCGACCGTGCCGGCCGGAGAACTGGAGGCGTCGGCGTCCGTAGGCCCGGCGTCACCGAGCTCACAGCGCGCGAGTTCGGCGACCCGCCGCCGCAGCGCCTCGACGCCGCCTTCGGCCAGCACCTGCTCGGGCGTCCACGGCTCGCCGACGCGCACCGTGATCTTGGTCGGCCGCGGGAACCAGGCCTTGCGCGGGTAGGCGCGGAACGAGCCGTCGATGCCGATCGGCACGACCGTCGCCTTCGACCGTCTCACCAGGAACTGGACGCCGCTCTTGAACGGCATCACGCGACCGTCGGGGCTGCGCGTTCCTTCGGGGAAGATGCCGACGACCTCGCCCGCCTTGAGGCAGTTGCCGATCAGCCGCATGGCCTCCTTCGACGGCGCGTCGCGGTCGATCAGCGTGACGCCGACCTGCCGCAGCCACCAGCGCAGCGGCGCGAACGAGGCCAGCCCCGCCTGCGCCAGGAAGTTGACCGGGCGGCGCGCGGAGCTGCCGACCAGCGGCGGGTCGAGGTAGCTGCAGTGGTTGGCGACCAGCAGCACCGGCCCCTCCGAGGGGATGTGCTCGCTGCCGCCGCGGCCGACGCGGAACCACAGCTTGCAGAGCACCTGCACGGCCCACTTCGACACCGTGTACCAGAAGGCACTGCGCTGCACCATCTGCGGTCGATCCGACTTCTTGTGGGCGTCGCTCACAGCGCCTCCCGCCCGGCGCCGCGCACGTAGTCCATCAGTTGCTGGATCACGGTGGCGGTCGTCATGCCGGTGGTGTCGATGTAGAGCGCGTCGTCGGCCCGCTTCAGCGGCGCGTCCGAACGCGTCGAGTCGAGCCGGTCGCGCACCAGGATCTCCTGCAGCACGTCCTGCTCGCTGACCTCGCGACCCTGCCGGGCAAAGTCTTGGCAGCGACGGCGCGCACGTTCGCTCGGCGCGGCGTCGAGGTAGACCTTCCACCGCGCGCGCGGGAACACCACCGAGCCCATGTCGCGGCCTTCGGCGACGACCGGCCCCTGCCTCGCGACCTGCCGCTGCAGTTCGCCCATGCGCGCGCGCACGAACGGCAGCGCGGACACGGCCGAGACCTGCGACTCGACCTCGCGCGTGCGCAGGTGCGACGTCACGTCGCGACCGTTGAGCAGCACCTTGCCTTGCTGCAGCTGCAGTTCGGCACCGCGCAGCGCGTCGCGCATGCGGCCATGGCCCTGGTCCGGCTCACCGGCACACTCGGACGGCGCGGAGCCGAGTTCGAGGAAGTGCCACGTGATCGCGCGATACATCGCGCCGGTGTCCAGGAAGGCGTAGCCCAGGCGCTCGGCGAGCAGCCGCGCGATCGTGCTCTTGCCGGCTCCCGACGGCCCGTCGATCGCGACGACATCGGTCGGAGCGTTCGCAGGGAGATCGTCGGTGGCGGCCAAAGCGGGACGGCGGGAAGGAGGCGGCGGGAAGGAGCGGTTGGGGAGAGCTTGTGGAGTGCCAGCAGAGCTGGCGTCTTGGTATGTCGATCCGGATTGGCAAAGAGCGGCCCGGACAGGCCGCAGGCGCACGTCCGGAACCGGCGCGCAGGCGCACACCGGCGAAAATTCGGGCCGCGCAGTGTAGCGACCCACCGGCCCGGGTGGCAATGCGGAAAGAGGCATTCACCCAGGCTTACGGCGACCACGGGCAGGCCTCGGCGGCCGCGACCGGAGCCGGCTCGGCGCCGCTGGCGAACCGGACCGGCTCGCAGCTCCCGGGCCCGACGACGAGCCCGACGGAGCGCTCGTCGAACGCCGGCAGGACCCGGTACTCGGCCGCGCCGACGTGGCCCTGCGCGTGGCGGTGGATGTGGCCGAACACCAGCCGCCCGACGCCGTCCGCAACTGCCGCTGCCACCGCACGCTCCGACGGCAGGAAGCGGGTCTGGTCGCCGCTGGCGATCACCTCGCCGCTGCGCCGGCGGGCCCGTTCGGCTGCCCGTTCGGCCAGCGCCAGCGGCAGCCGGCGCGCCAGCCCGCGGGTCAACGGGTGCCGCAGCCAGCGCTTGGCGCGCTGGTACGGCAGGTCGTTCTGGCACAGCTCGTCGCCGTGCAGCATCAGCGTGTCGACCCCGCCCACCGTCGCGCGGTAGCCGCCGTGCACCAGCTCGGCCCGGCTGGCCCGGGCGAACTCGTCGCCGAGCAGGAAGTCGCGGTTGCCGACCAGCACGACGATGCGCAGGCCCGCGGCGGCGGCGGCCGCGAAGCGGGCGGCGACGTCGCGCCAGACCCCCACGCGGATCTGCGCTCGGCTGACGTAGCTGTCGTAGAGATCCCCGAGCACGAACAGCGCGTCGGCACGTTCGCGCGCGTGCGCGATCGCGGCGTCGAGCGCGTCGACGACGGCACCGCCGTCGGCGCCGACGTGCAGGTCCGAGATCAGCACCGCGCGCTCGGCGGCGGCGCCGGCCCGGATCGCGGTGCCGAGCACGTTCACCCCCTGACCTCGATCAACGAAGCACCTCGATCAACCCTGCACCTCGATCAACCCTGCACCTCGACGAACACGACCCCGAACGGATCGAGCAACACCGTGCAGCGGTCGGCGCGGCCGTGGTTGCGGCCGCCGAGTTCGCGCAGGTCGCGCTCGCGCGGGAAGATCAGCTCGACCTCGAGCGGACCGTCGGCGCCGAGCTGCCGCAGCAGCTGCGGCCGTTCGAGCGCGTTGAGGCGGATGCCGAGCACGCGCCGGCCGTCGCGCAGCTGCAGGGGCGCCCGTTCGACGATCGTCGGCAGCGACTTGCCCTGCACCTCGCACGGCGGCATTACGCCGGCGCGCTGCAGCGCGGCGCGCACGCGGCGACGCAGCTCGCGGGCCGGACCGATGCGCTGCGGGTCGAGACGCCACTCCGGGTAGTCGCAGACCGGCACGTTGAGGTAGTAGGCGCGGCCGCGGCGCACGGCGTTCTCGACGAACGTGTCGCTGACCTTGCCGTGCAGGCCGACCGAACCGCGCAGGCCGCGGTCGACCTCGGGCAGGCCGGAGGCGCGCGCCGTCGAGTCGCCCTCGCGCACCAGCAGGTCGTCCCACGCGAGCGAACGGACGGTGATGCCGAACAGCCGGTCGAGCACGCCGGCCTCGCGGCGCAGCAGGTGGTCGTCGTAGAGCCCGGTCGAGTGGTCGGCGACGACCGTGCCGCCCTGCTCGGTGTAGAGCGTCAGCGCGCGCGCGGTGCGCTCGGGGATCGACAGCATCGCCGGCAGCACCACGCAGCGCGGCTTCTCGATCAACAGCCGTTCGGCGAGCGCCGCCGACGCCACGAACGTCGGCTGCTGGCCGAGGTCCTGCAGCAGCCGGATCCAGCCGAGCCGGGCCGCCTGGCTGGTGCTGTGGGTCTGCTCGTACGAACCGAGCCGCCGCACCCAGGTCATGCCGTCGCGCGCCGAGTCGATCATCCACCACGCCCGCACCGACTCGTGCGACTCCACCACCCAGACGTCACCCGGCACCGCGACCGCGCCGGCGACCTCGTCGAGCTGGCCGCCCAGCTGCGCGAAGCCGCGCTGCACCGCGCGGCCGAACGTGGTCGGCTCGCCCTTCTCGTCGACGACGGTACGGTCGTTCCACACCACCACGCCGGCGCTGCCGCGGCAGGCCATCGCGGCGAGCCGCGCCCGCACGTAGTCCGACAGCGGCACCTTGCTCGCAGCCGACTCGGCGGCCGGCGGCGCCAGCGTCTCGTAGCGGTGCACGGACTGCGGCAGCAGGCCGCGCGCGAGTTCGATCGAGCCGCCGATGTCGTACGGCTCGGCCAGCGTGTGGCCCTGCAGCAGACGGTGGTAGTCGTGGCCGCCAAACGGTCCGGGCACCGCCAGGCCGGTCAGGCCGACCGGCACGCCCGGCACCGCGCGCGCGACCCGCTGCCGGATCTCGGCCACCGCGTCGGCGAACTGCTGGTCGACGAAGTCGAGCCACAGCGACCACGCGCGCAGGTCGGCCGGCAGCAGCCGGTCGCCGAGTTCGCGCGTGCGCACCTGGTCGGTGCCCAGCGGCACCGCGTCGTCGAAGCTCGCGTAGCTGGTGCCGAGCGCCCCGTTGAGGCTGTCGATGTCGGCGAAGCGGCCGCGGCAGAACGCGCGGAACGCCGCCATGCAGTGCTCGCACCGGCAGGTGTCGAGCGGCGCGTTGTGGCGCGTCGACGACGCCTCGTCGGCCAGCGCGACGAACAGCAGCCCTTCGGGCCCGACGCGGCGCGCCTCCTTGGCCGCCTTGGCGGCAGCATCGGCGACCACGCCCGGCGTCGCGAAGCACGTCGGCCGGACCAGCTGCGCCGGGTCGCGGGTGCGCTCGAACTGCTGCACCACCGGCCGCCACTGCGCGTCGCGCAGCTCGAGCAGGCCCTTGCCAATCGGCTGGTCGAGGTAGAAGCGCAGCCCCTGCGAACGCAGCGGCGTCGGGTCTCCCCCGCGGCCGAGCTGCACGGCGGTGTAGCCGCTGCTGCGCGCCAGCTTCGGCCCCGCGTCGGCGTCGCTGCACCACAGCACCTTCTCGAAGCGCTGCGGCGGCGCGACCCGCTGCTCCTCTTGCTGGGCGACCAGCAACGATCCGGCCAGTACGACCAGCCAGGAGAGCAGCGACGCGCGGTTAGCTGATGCCATAGTCCTTGAGCTTCTCCCAGAGCACCTTGCGTGAGATGCCGAGCACCGACGCCGCCTTGGTGCGGTGGCCGCCGACGCCGCGCAGCACGTGCTCCAGGTGCGCGCGCTCGGCCTCGACCAGCACCTCGCGCAGCGTGCGCATCTTCTCGGGCGGCTCGAGCGCGGCGCGGCGCGACTTGTCGACCGGCAGCAGGTGCTCCTTCTTGAGGATCGTCGCGCCGCCGGACAGCGCGATCGCCTGCGCGCAGCGGTTCTCGAGTTCGCGCACGTTGCCCGGCCACGAGTAGGCGCTCATCGCCTCGAGCACGTCGGTCTTGACGGTGAAGTTGCGGCCGCCGCCGAGCTTGTCGATGAAGTGGCGGACCAGCAGCGGCACGTCGCCCTCGCGGTCGCGCAGCCCCGGCAGGTTCACCGGCACGACGTTGAGGCGGTAGAACAGGTCCTCGCGGAACTTGCCGTCGCGCACGTGGTCGAGCAGCGGCACCTTGGTGGCCGCGACGACGCGGATGTCGACCTGCACCAGGCTCTCGCCGCCGACCCGCTCGAACTCGCGTTCCTGCAGCACGCGCAGCAGCTTGACCTGCACCGACATCGGCATGTCGTCGATGTCGTCGAGGAAGATCGTGCCGCCGTCGGCGACCTCGAAGCGGCCGCGGCGCTGGCGGCCGGCGTCGGTGAACGCGCCCTTCTCGTGGCCGAACAGCTCGGTCTCGAGCAGCGTGTCCGGCAACGCACCGCACGACAGCGCCACGAACGCGCGGTCCTTGCGGTTGCTGAGGTTGTGGATCGCGCGCGCGATGCGCTCCTTGCCTGTGCCGCTCTCGCCCTCGATCAGCACCGACGCGTCGGTCGCCGCGACCGTGCGCACGGTCTTGACGACCGCCTGCATCGCCCGGCTCTGGCCGATCACCCCGGGCAGACCACCGTCCTTGGTCTGCAGCTGCTCCTTCAGGCGCTGGTTCTCGTTCAGCAGCGCGCGGAACTTGCCGATCCGCGACAGCCGGTCGAGCACGTGCTCGTTGAGGAACGGCTTCTGGATGTAGTCGTCGGCCCCGAGCCGCATCGCCTCGACGGCGTGTTCGACGGTCGCGTATGCGGTCATCATGATGACCTCGGTGTCGGGCCGCGCCTGCTTGGCGGCCTTCAGCACCTCGAGGCCGTCGGCGCCCGGCAGCCGCACGTCGGTGATCACGACGTCGTAGCCCTTGCGCTGCAGTTCGGCGATCGCCTGCTTGCCGTCGGGGAAGTGCCGAACGTCGTAGCCGGCGTTCTCGAGGTCGTCGGTGAGCGTCACCGCGATGGTCTGCTCGTCCTCGACCAGCAGGATGCGCATGCCTGGATCAGCCATCGCGCCCCTCCCCGAAGCCGGCCTCATCACCGAACCCGTCGTCGTCGTCGTCGAGATCGTCGAAGTCGTCGTCACCGAGCGGCAGCGCGTCGTCGTCCTGGCGCAGGCGGGTCTCGCCGAACGAGACCACCTGGTCGCCGCCGGCGCGCTGCGCGAACTCGAGCGCGGTCTCCGCCTGCGACAGCAAAGAGTCGAAGAACAGCGTGCCCTGGTCGTCGCACGCGGTCAGGCCGAGGCTGATCGACAGCATCAGTTCGCGACCGTCGACGGTGACGTCCATCTCGGAAAACACCTGGTGCAGGCGCTGCGCGACGACCCGGGTCTGGCCCAGATCGGTGTGCGGCAGCACCAGCAGGTAGCGGTCGTCGTTGGTCGTGCCGAGCAGGTCCGAACCGCGGGTCTTCTCGCGCACCAGGCGGGCGATGCCCTGCTTGACGGCGGTGCGCAGCTGCGCGCCGTGCAGGTCGGCGAGCTGCGCGAGCCGGTCGACCTGCATCAGCACGACCCCCATCGGGATGCCGTGCCGGCGGGCGCGGGCGAACTCGTTCTTCATCAGGTGCAGGATCTGCGCCTGGGAGAACAGCGAACTGCTGAGGAAGCCGTCGCCTTCGACGGCTGGTGCGCGGCCCCCTCCCGGACGGCCTTTGCGGAAGCCTGGTCTCGTCATCGTGATGTCCGACGCAAGCTAGTGCCTGCACCGCCGCCAAGCTACGGAGCGGTGGCAGTACGCCGCCTGGCTCGGGGCAAAAAAATACGGGCCTCAGCCGGTCAGAACTGAGGCCCGTGAATGCGGGTCAGGCTACGCAATGGAGAGGGCGGTTAGGGAGGGGGGATACTGGTCTCCACCACACAGCCACGACCCGACGGTGTCTGCTGGATCGAGATCGGGTCAGGATCTCGAAGCGCTCCCAATGGTCAGTCAGGAGCAAGCGAACCAAACAGTCAGAGAGCATTTCGCTGCGGGAGTGCCACGAGTGGCGCTTCCGCCCGGTCCTCCTCGGATGCGACCAGGCTAGTCACTTCCGGCTCGGGCCAGGAGCGCGATCATGCCCAGGTGTCCACTGGATTTCAACACCCACCCAACGCGTTTTTCGACACCGAGTATCAGGCTGGGACGGCCTTGCAGGCCTGTCGATCCTGGACATAACATTCTTGTGCGTAGCAACTTCCGCCTTGCCATCGGTTCCAGGGGCGCGCTCGGGCGGCGAACGCCGCCGACAACTTTCCGCCCAAAAAGCCAACACTCCACAATCTGCCAACGGCCCCACTATCTGCCAACGGTTAGGTCGGCCCAGCTCCGACGACGGCCCCGGAAAGTTGGGGCGTGCGCGGCACGAGGCCAAGCGAAACCGCGGTTTCGAGGCCGCTGGCGGCGTTTGCGCCAGCCCGCTCCCGGGACGGTTGGCCGCCAGCGCGACGCGCTACTTGGCGCGAGGCTCGGCGCCGACCAGTTCGAGCGACTTGTCGAGCAGCCAGTCGATGTCCCACGCGGGGAACTTGTACTCGAGCAACAGCAGCCCGATCACGACCACGATCGCGAAGATCACGCCGAAGATCAGCTGCGCGACCATGCGCGCGACGAAGCCCTTGGCGCGGTGCGTGACCGACGGCCCCTTCGCGACCCGCCCGCCACGCAGGATCCAGTCGCGCTGCGCGGCGAGACCCTGCTGCACCAGGCGCTGGCCTTCGACCTCTTCCGACAGGATCGCCTGGGTGATCACCTGCCAGGGATACTCCGCCTCGTTCTGCTGGGCGGTGATCTTCAGCTGCGCCATCTTTGGCTTGCTGACGGCGCCGGCCATCAGGCGCAGGCTCGCCTCGCTGACGGCCTTGAGGGCCTGATCGCCCTCGTTGAGGTCCGGTTGCTGCGGCGTTTCGGACATGGCGAGACTCGGCGCCCGCCGCAGGGGCGGGCAGCTATCCGGGGAGCAGCAGGGTTACTGCTTCTGGGCCTTCGTGAAGGCGCGGTTGCGGCCGCGGACCGCCTTGACCAGCGGGAACGAGACCGTCTTGTCGCCCTTCTGCAGGGTGATGACGCCGCGCTTGATGACCTTGGTCGACAGCTTCAGCGTCATGACCGTGCCTTCCGGCGTCAGGATGCGGACCGGCTGCAGGTTCGGCTTGAACTTGCGCTTGCTGCGGCCCGTGACGCGACGACCGACACCGCCGTCCTTCTTGGCAAGACCGCGGCGCTTGACCTTGTTTCCAACTCGGGTGCGACGACCGGTGACTGCGCAGACTCTGGACATAGCGGGTTCGGGGTTTCGAAGGGGCGAAGAAGATAGCCAGCAGATCCCAGGACGCAAGCCCCGAGCCCGGTCTTCTTGTCGGCCTTCTCGACGGCGCGACGCGGTCCGGCCGATCAGCGCGGGCTGGCGGCCCGGTAGGCCTGGTAGCGCCGCAGGCGGTCGCGGTACTCGGCCTCCTGGTCGCCGCCCTGCTTCAGGGCGGTCTCCTGCAGCTCGATCGCGTCGCCGGTGCGCCCGACCAGGAACATCGCCAGCGCGGCCGTGTCGAACTCGAAGTAGTCCATGGTCGCCCGCCCCTTCAGCATCAACTCGACCAGGCCGACCGCGAACCAGTCGTAGCGGCCCATCGTCGGCAGCTGGGTCAGCAGGTGCCAGGCGTCGTTGTTGAGCTCGTGGAACGCGTCCCGGCTCTTCAGGTAGCCTGCCAGCTGGCTCGCCGCAGCCTCCCGGTCCTCGCCGCACCGCAAGGTCACGACGTAGCGCGCAGCCGCCACCAGCCGTTCGTCGGCGCCGAGTTCGGCGGCGCGCCGCACCGCGCTCTCGGCCAGGTCCCGGTGGATCATCGGGGTCTGGTCGTGGGCCAGCAGCGTCGCGAAGTCGAGGCAGCCGTCGGCGGTCGCGACCACCAGCTTGCGGCAGCGCATCGCCTGCCGGCCGGCGGCGCGGCCATCGCCGGCGGCCACCTGCGCCCGCAGCAGCGCCAGCTGCACGAACGGATCGCGCGGCGCCGACTTCGCGGCCCGTTCGAGCGCTGGCCGCAGGTCGGCCACCACCGCGGGGCGGCGCGGGTCCCCGCGCATCGCGAGGTCGGCGAACACCGCCAGCGCGCGCGGCTCGTCGGCCATCTGCCGGATGCTGCGCCGGCGCAGCCGGGTGGCCGCGGCGAGGTCGTTGGCCTTGGTCGCGTAGGTCAGGTAGAGCAGGCCCGACAGCAGGCCGTCCCGCGGCGACCGCTCGACCAGCGGCGCCAGCAGCGCGACGGTCGGCCCGCCGGCGAGGTCGTCGTAGCCCTCGACCAGCTGCAGCCGCCAGGCGCGCGCCTCCTCCTCGTGGCGGCGATCGGTATTGCCGGCCAGTTCGCGGTGCAGCAGGTCCGCGACGCCACAGCCGGGCGCCCCGGCGAACACCACCACGCCCATGTCGTCGACCGCGACCAGGTTGCGATGGTGCACCGGCGGCACGCGCAGCCAGGCCTTCTCGGTGCGGCCGTGGTCGTCGAGCACGACGCTGCCGTCGACGAGCTCGCCGATCGCCGGCAGCTCGCGGTCACCGACCACCACCACGACGCGCAGCCCGAGGCCGCCCCACTGCCGGCCGAGACGCTGCAGGTATTCGACGTCCCCGGCCAGGAGGTGCGGCAGCTGCCCGTAGAACGCGACCAGCGTCAACCGCGTCGCGGCTTCGTTGCCGTGCAGCTCGACCGGCTCGCCGCGCAGCCACTCGGCCCAGCTCGCCTTCGGAGCCGCCATGTCCAGCCGGACCTGGGAGCTGGCGACGCCCAGCAACAGCAGGGCGCCGGCGGCCAGGCGCACGATGGTCGGCAGCAGCTTCAACGGGTCAACGCGGCGGTTTGGCGTGCAGGCCGTCCGCTCCCCGCGCCGGACGTTCGGCACGGGCGGCGGCGAACAGGTCGAGAGCACGCATCTTACCAACGACGTCGCCGACGACACGGTTCAGCCCCCGGGACAAGGCCCCCACCGCGGCATCCGGCCCGACCGCCGCCGCGGCGTCCGCCGCGATCGGCTCGACGCAGGTGAACTCGTCCTGGAACACCAGCCGGTCGCCCTGCTGCAGCCACAGCTCGAGCCGCACCCGGGCCTCCAGGCCCTGCCCGGTCGACGCCTCGACGAAGTCGACGATGCGGCCGTGCAGCGACCAGGTCTCGAGGCCTGCGTCGGCGCTGCCCTTGACCAGGTCGCAGACCCGCGCCCGCGACAGGCCGAGCACCAGCGCGTCGGTGACCAGCCGGTCGAGCGGCGCGACCCAGCGCGCCAGCGGCCGTGGCTCGAGCCGCACGCCCTGCTGCCGCAGCAGCCGGTCCGAGTCGAGCGCGGTGCCGAGCTGCAGGTCGTGCACGCGCAGCGTGCCGGCGCGCATCGGGTCGGCCTCGGCGACGGCGGGCAGCTGCAGGCGGTAGAACTGCTCGGTCGGCACCTCGACGCTGCCGCAGGCGGCCAGCGCGAGCAGCAGGAGCGGGACGGTGTGCTTGTTCATGTCGGTTCGTGCAAGGGGTCCAGAGGCCTACCGGCCGGACTGCGGCGCCGCGGCGTGGCGCACTCCGAACAGCAGGCTGTCGGGTGCGAGCTTGAGCTGGCGCAGCAGCCCGCGCATGTCGTCGAGCGTGGTGCGCAGGCCGGCGAACGTCTGCAGCGCCGGGCCGCGCATGCTGGCGACGACGGCGGTCGACTCGCGCAGCAGCGCGTGCGCGTCGGACTCGAGCCGCCGCAGCGCGGCGACGGTCTCGGCGACGGCCTCGGCCGAACCGGTGGCCGCGTCGGCGGTCGCCTCGGCGGCCTGCACCGCACGGCGCGCGTCGGCGACCAGCGCGTGGATCTCGGGCACCGTGCCGTCGGCAAAGCTGCGGCTGGCGCGTTCGAGGTTGCCGAGGATGCTCGCGACCTGCTGCTGGTTGCCGGCGCCGAGCACGGCGTCGGCGTTGGCCAGCACGCCGTCCAGGCGCGTCAGCACCTGCGCTGCCTGCGCGACGACCTCGGGCAGGCTCGCCTTCAGCGAGTTGAGCGGGTCCTCCTTGGGCTCGATGAACGACTCGGGCGGCAGCGACGTGCCGTCCGACGCGTAGCCCTCGAGCTCGACGGTGACCTGGCCGGTGACCAGCAGCCGATCCATGCGCGCGCGGGTGACGTCCTGGATGTTGGCGCGGGTCGGGTCGACGCGCAGCTCGACCAGCGTGCGGCCGTCCTGGAAGCGCATGTCGGCGACAACGCCGATCGGCACGCCCTGGAAGTTGACCTTCGAGCCGACCACCATGCCCTTCACGTTCTCGTCGAACATGATCCAGTAGGTGGCGCGGTCGCCGTTGAAGCTGCTCCGCACGATGAACACCAGCAGCGACACGAACAGGGCCCCCGCGCCGAGCACGTACAGTCCCAACCGGAAGCGCCTGCTGTTCTCCATTCCTAGACCTCGATGTGGCGGATCACGTCCATGCCATCGCCATCTTCGGCAGGCAGGCGGCGTTCGATGAAGTCGCGCAGGCGCGGATTCGGGTCGTTCCAGACCGCGTCGCGCTCGCCGAGCGCGGCGACCCGGCCGTCGAGCAGCACCACGATGCGGTCGGCGATCGCGTGCGCCGAGGGCAGGTCGTGCGTGACCACGACCATGGTGATTCCGAACACCTTGTTGAGCTTGACGATGACGTTGTCGACTTCTGCAGCGGTGATCGGGTCGAGGCCCGCCGACGGCTCGTCGAAGTAGACGATGTCCGGATCGAGCGCGATCGCGCGCGCGATCGCGGCCCGCTTCTTCATGCCGCCCGACAGCGAGCTCGGCAGCAGCTGCTCGGCGTGCAGCAGGCCGACCATGTCGAGCTTCATGCGGGCGGTATCGAGGATCACCGACTCGCACAGGTCGGTGTTCTCGCGCAGCGGCAGCGCGACGTTCTCGAGCACGGTCAGGCTGCCGAGCAGCGCGCCGCCCTGGAACGACAGCCCAGTGCGCAGCCGCAGGTGGTGCAGCAGATCGGCCGGCGCCGAGTAGAGGTCGTGGCCCTGCACGCTGATCGAGCCGAGGTCCGGCGGCAGCAGCCCGCACAGGTTGCGCAGCAGGGTCGTCTTGCCGCAGCCCGACGGCCCCATGATCACGAACACCTCGCCCTGCCGGATCGCCAGGTCGACGCCGTCGAGCACGGTCCGTTCGCCAAAGCGCGTCGTCAGCGCCAGCGCCCGGACCAGGTCCTGGGTGCGGCGCCGCGAGCCGTCGAGGTCCATGCGCATGCGTGCCATCAGTCCTGCATCCTCAGTCCAACATCCTCAGGCCAGCATCCTCTGACAGGTGACGAAGATCGCGTCGACCACGATCACCAGGAAGATGCCGAGCACGACCGCGTTGGTGGTCGCGCGACCGACGCCTTCGCTGCCGCCCTTGACCCGCAGGCCGAGCGCGCAGCCGACCACGCCGACCGCGGCGCCGAACGTGCACGCCTTGCTCAACGCGACGGCGAAGTCCGACAGGTGCAGCGCCTGGCGCAGCTGCTGCGCGAACGCGTCGAGCTCGATGCCGGCAACGCCCCACGCGAACAGCGCGCCACCGCACATGCCGACGACGTCGAACACGACGCTGAGGGTCACCGACGCGAACGCGCAGGCGACCACCTTGGGCGCCACCAGGAACGCCAGCGGCCGGATGCCCATCTGCTCGAGCGCGGCGATCTCCTCGCTGACGACCATCGAACCGAGCTGCGCGGCGTTGCGCGAGCCGGAGCGCGCCGCCAGCACGATCGCGGTCATCAGCGGGCCGATCTCGGCCAGCACCGACACGCCGACCATGTCGGCGATGTAGATCTCGGCCCCCCAGACGCGCAGCTGCACGTAGGCCTGCATGGCCAGGATCAGCCCGAGCAGGAACGCGATCAGCGTCACGATCGGCAGCGCGCCGGCGGCGCAGTGGTCGACCTCGATCGCGGTCCGGTCCATGCGCAGGAAGCGCCGCCGGAACGGCCCCACCACCAGCTCGCCGAACGCGTCGATCGCGGTCGAGGCGACCCCGAGCGCGCCGTCGACCATCGGTTCGACGACACCGCCGAGCCGGGTCACCGGGTCGGGCCGCGCCGCGCGCGGCTGGTCGGCGACCAGCCGCTCGATCGACACCAGCGAGAAGTAGTCGAGCATCGACTGGCTGACGCCGCGCAGCTTGACCTCGCAGCCGTGGTCCCGGGCGCGGCGCATGCCGGCGACGACCCCGCCGAGGCCGGCCGAGTCGAACGACTCGACCGCCTCCAGGTCGACGTAGACCCGCCCCGGTCGGCCGCGCAGGGCGCGGTCCAGGTCGTTCACGAGGGACGTCACGTTGGAGCGGTCCAACGTGGCCCCGGCGGTGATCGTGGGGTGCGACACGGGGGGATGGGGTTCCTTCGTCCGGTGCTATCGACCGGACGTTCGGCCGCCCTTGACCGTCGAAAGACGGATCCACGGCCCTTGTGCCCTTCCGCTCCGTGTCGAAAGTCGCAACAATGAGCCGGTCGCAACCTCTCCCTCGCGCGCTCCGTCCCGAGCCAGCCCGGTCGTCCGACCGGGTGTCCCGCAACATGAAGCCAACGACCCCTCTGTGGTGCGCCGCCGTCCTGGTGGCCGCCTGTGCCAGCATCACCCCTCCCACCTCGGCCGAGTCGCAGCAGCTCGAGTCGATCCGCAAGCTGATGGCGAGCGACCTCGACGCCGCCGCCAACGCCGCCGAGGACCTGCTGCAGGAGAAGCCGACGCTGCGTGAGGCCCGCCTGCTGCTGGCCGAGTGCTCGCTGCAGATGGCCAACGAACCCGGCCGCTCGGGCAAGCAGTTCCTGCTGATGGACGCGGCCCGCAACTTCGACGAGGCGCTCGACTCGGCCGAGGACGAGCCGTTCGCGCGGGAGTGGCGTTTGTGCGCCGAGGCCCACTACGCGCTCGGCGAGTTCGACAAGGGCAGCGTGGCGGCCAACCGTTCGGCCAACGGCTTCGCCAAGAAGCCGGGCCTCGACAACAAGAAGGAGTACGCGACGTCGCGCCTGGTCGGCGCGCGCTGCAACTACCGCATCTTCGTCGAGGAGCGCCAGGCCGAGATCGAGTCCGGCGACAAGGACCAGAACGGCCTCGTCAAGCCGAGCAAGCGCATCATGACACTGGCCCAGGTCGTCGCCGCCGGCTTCCAGAACGCGCAGCACGACTATCCGGCCGAGGCCGCGACCACCGTCGCCGACGTGCACAAGTGGCTCGGCCAGACCAGCGAGGTCCAGCGGACCTACGAGGCGGCGGTGAGCAACTGGCCCGCCGAGACCGGCATCCACGACGCCTACATCGACTGGATGACGCAGAACGGCCAGCACGACGCGCTGGTCGGCGCCTACCGCCGCTTCGTGCGCGAACAGCCGGACGCGCCGGTGCTGCGCTGGTTCGAGGGCCGCGCGATCTACCGCCGCGCCGACCAGCTGCGCACCCAGGGCAACTTCCAGGGCGCGATCGCGATCTACCAGAAGTCGCGCGACGTGTTCGGTGAGTACATCGCCGTGATGCCCAACCACCGCACCTCGTCGGCCCAGTGGCAGGCGCTGTGCGACCTCTCGATCGCGCGCTGCGCGGCGGACTCCGGCGATCTCGAGAAGGCCACCGAAGTGATGTTCCGCGCCGCCGAGACCGCGCCGGCGACGACCACCTACGTCGACGGCAACCCGCAGCTGGTCGACGCGTTCGGCAACCACTTCACCGGCGTCGCGTTCGCGATCCACGTCGCGCTGACGCAGGCGCCCGAGAACGCGCTGCAGCGCACGCTAGCGTTCAACGAGCAGGTGGTGCAGAAGTATCCCGACCGCTGGGGCTTCCTCTACAACAACGCGGCGCTGGCCGCGCGCGACCTCGGCGTGCAGGTCCAGAACGACGGCGACGACAAGGCGGCGATGGAGCTGTGGGAGCGCAGCTACCGCTACTACGAGAAGGCGGTGGCGCTGTCGCCGACCGACGCCCGCATCGTCAACGACTGCGGCCTGATGCTGATCTACCACCTCGACCGCGACTTCGACCGCGCCCGCGAGTGCTTCGACAAGGCGATCGAGATCGGCACCGCGCAGCTCGCCGAGCTGTCCGACGACACGCCGGCGCGCGAACGCGAACTGCTCGAGGAAGCCGTCGGGGACGCGTGGCAGAACATCGCCGTGCTGATGCGCGAGCACGAGAAGAAGCCGTTCGCGGACTACAAGCAGTTCTGCGAGCAGGCGGTCAAGTACTAGCCCTACCAGCGCCGTGAAGCCGCGTCGCTGCTGCGCAACGAGGGCAAGAGCAACCTCGGCTCGACCGCGCGCGCGCAGCTGCAGAACCGCCTGTCCGGCTCGTCGAAGGGCCAGGGCGGCGCCGCCGAAGCGTTGAAGAAGGCGCAACCGAAGGTCGACGAAGCGATCGGCAACGAGGACTTCGACGCGGCCCTCAACGTGCTCGACAAGCTGTCGAAGGACTGCAAGGAGTACGCCCCCTACCACTTCCTGAAGGGCAAGGTCACCTGGATGCTCGCCAACCAGGCGCGCGACAACAACCGCAAGGGCACCGAGTTCTTCTACCAGGACGCGGTGGTCGCGCTGACCCGCGCGGTCGAGCTGGACGCCGAGCCGAACGAGCCGCGGCAGATGCTGGCGCAGGCCCTCTACGACGCCGGCAACACCGAGAAGGCGACCGAGGCGATCTCGTCGCTGCTGCTGCACATGCAGTCGCAGGGCGGCGGCTCCGAGGCGGAGAACCTGGCCGCGCACACGGTGCGCGCCAACGCCGCCGGCCGTGCCTACGCGCAGAAGAAGAGCGGCGGCAGCGACGACCCGACGCTGCTGACCGCGGCGCGCACGTCGATGCGCTGGCTCGAGCAGAAGGGCAAGCTCGACGAGAAGCTGCTGGCGCTGTGGTCGGCGACCGAGGCCTGGGCCGGCGCGCCGGCCGAGGCGGTCAACGTCTACATCCGCGCTGCCGAGCGCGCCCCCGACGACTTCAACCTGCTCGAGCAGGTGATCAACACCGCCGCCAACCAGAAGCAGCTGCCGCTCGCCGTCGAGGCGCTCGGCAAGCGCGACGACGCCGGCACGATCTGGTACCGCGGCAAGGCGCAGTTCTGGCTGGCCGGTGCCGAGCGCCAGTCCGGCAAGGCCGACGAAGCGCTGCAGACGCTCGACGCGTCGCGCAAGAGCTTCGAGCTGTCGATGCAGAAGAACGCCGGCTACGCCGACAGCTGCAAGCAGTGGATCGCGATGGTCGTCGGCAAGAAGGGCTGCATCACGCTCAACGTCAAGGACGACCGCGACGCCGCCCAGAAGCTGCTGCTCGAGGCCGCGCAGATGCGGCCCGACATGATCAACCAGGACCTCGGCCTGACCGAGACGATCAAGGGCGGCATCCTGCGACTGGTCGACTTCTTCTACCGCAAGAACGACCTGAAGCGCGTCGAGCAGATCAGCCGCGCCGCCTCCGACGCCGCCAACAGCGACGTCGACCTGCTCAACAACTCGGGCCTGTTCGCGCGCGACTACGGCAACATCCTCGAGCGGCAGGGCAACAGCGAGGCCGCCCAGGAGATGTACGAGCAGAGCTACAAGGCCTACACGCGGGCCCAGCAGCTCGATCCGAGCAACGTGCGGCTGCGCAACGACTGCGCGCTGATCGCGATCTACCACCTCGAGCGCGACTGGGACCTGGTCAAGAAGCTGCTCGACGGGGCGATCGAGGACGGCAACAACACGCTCGAGAACAGCCCGCCCGACAACGAGGAGCTCAAGCAACAGCTCGAGGAGGCGGTCGGCGACTGCTACGAGAACCTGGCGCTGTGGCACCTCAAGCACAGCAAGGACGCCGAGGCCGCCAAGGCCGCCGCGAAGAAGAGCCAGGACTACCACCCAGGCGCCCGTCGCCCCGGCGCGGCGCGCCACCTGCGCGCTGCGGAACGCCTCTTGCAAGGCAAGTAGGCATGACCGTCGCCATCCGCCTGCTGGCCCCGCTGTTCCTGCTCGCCGGCCTCGCCTCCCAGGGCGAGGCCGAGCCGTCGCCCGTTGTCGTAACGCAGCAGGAACAGAACGAGCTGCGCCAGACGGCGTTCGCGGCCGAGAACGCGGGCCGCTTCAGCGACGCGGCGGACGCGTTTCTGAAGCTCTCGAAGGCCGCTCCGGACCGCATCGACTGGGTCGTGGCGGCCGGCCGCTGCCTCGGCCGCAGCGGCCGCTTCGGCGACGCCGTCGACGTGCTCGACGCGGCCCGCAAGCGCTTCGAAGGCTCGGTCGAGATCAACTCGATGCTGGCCCGCACGCTGCTGCTGCAGACCGAGCGCGACGTCGGCATGGTGCACCCCGAGGTGCTGTGGGCCGAGGCCGCCGACATCGCCGCCGACGTGCTGCGCCGCGATCCCAACCACGCCGACACCCGGCTGCTGCTGGCACAGTCCTACTACCTGCTCGGCCGCTGGGACGACGCGCAGCGCGAGGCCGACGAGGCGGTGCGACGGCACCCCCGCCGCGCCGGCGCGCACGTGCTGGTCGGCCGCCTCGCGACCGACCGCTTCCGGCTGCACCTCGGCGAACTCGAGCGGGTCGGCACGGACGAACAGGCCCGCGCCGACGTGATCAAGAAGCTGCACACGCAGCGCACCAAGGCGCAGGAGTCGTTCGCCAAGGCGATCGAACTCGACCCGAGCCGGGCCCACCCGCACGTCGCACTCAGCAAGCTGGCGACGCTCGACGGCAAGGCGGAGCTGGCCCGTCGGCACCTGACCGACGCGCTGGCGATCGACCCGGAGACTTCGGTCGATCACGTGCTGCTGACCAAGGGCAAGGACTGGCAGCAGCGCCGCGACTTCTACCGGGGGCTGCGCGAACGGTTCGAACGCAACACATCGCTGCCGGCCGCGGTGCGCACCCGCAAGGCCTCGGTGCTGACCTTCCACGAGGCGCGCGCGCTGCTCGAGGGCCTGCAGTTCGCGGACGCGCTGGCGGCGTTCCAGGCGGTGCAGCAGGGCGACCCGGAGGCTGACAACGCCGACTACTACCTGTTCCTCTGCTCCTACTACCTGAAGGACTACGACCGCGCCGAGAACTACGCGGCCGGGTATGCGCGCCGCAGCGCGCCCGGCTTCGCCGACGTGCTGCGCGAGCTGCCGACCGAGCAGCGCGTGCAGATCGCCGCGATGGTCCAGTACCTCGGCGACCGCGCCTACCAGCAGAAGCGCATCGAGAACAGCCGCGACCTCAACCACGTCACGGCTTGCCTGAAGGACTCGGCCGACGCCTGGAACAACCACGCGTTCCTGTGCCGCGAGACCGGCAAGTTCGAGCGCGCGCTGACGTCGTACCAGTACGCGATCCAGCGCGAGCCGGACTCCCCACAGCTGTGGAACGACGGCGGCGTGGTGCTGCAGTACCACCTCGCGTCGCCCGAGAACCTGGCCAAGGCCCGCACCATGTACGAGAAGGCCATCGAGCTTGCGGCCAAGGTGCTGGCCGATCCGAAGGCGACCGAGCAGCAGCAGGCGTTCGCCCGGGAGGCCGTCAAGAACGCGCGCCTGAACCTGGCCGAGATCGACAAGCAGGCCTAGGCCCGTTCTGCTCAGCCGCGGAGCCGGGTCGCCAGGTTGCCGTAGCTGCGGTAGTCGGTGACGTCCGGCGGCCCGGGCGCGTAGCGCCAGGTCAGCGCGGTGACGTCGTCGCGCGGCAGCGCGATCAGCGAACTCGATACGGTGCCGTAGTCCGCGCCGTGCTTGCAGACGACGTGGAAGCCGACGCCGCCGCGATCGCGCACACACTCGGCGAGCGCATCGAGCCGCTGGTCGGCCGTCAGGTCCGCCGCCAGCGCCGGGTCGAGGCCGCGCGGCGACCAGCTGCCGGCCTCGTGCTCGTTGGTCAGCGCGACGACCGGCTCGGGCCACTCGACGCAGCGCACGGAGCCGGCGACGTGGCGGATCACGAAGATCCGTTCGGCGTCGGCCGCGACCAGCTGGAACGACGAGTGCCGCTGCTGCTCGACGCGCGCCAGCACCGCGTCGACGCCGTGCCGCAGGTCCTCGTGGTCGAGCACCAGGTGCGGCAGATGGCCGCGCGACGGCGCACCGACGACGTTCTCCTGGCCGTAGACGTTGGTCAGGCCGGCGAACCTGCCGACATCGTCGACCGCCAGCCAGGTGCCGCCGGCGACCCGGTCGCGCGGCGACAGGATGCGGCGCCGTTCACCGTACCAGATTCCGGGCGGCGAAGCCTTGCGGTCGGTGCGCTCGTCGCGGTTGGCGGCGACGAACAGCGCATGCTCCTGGGTCAGACCTCGAAGGACGATCAACGAACACATGGCGATCAGGGGGCGAGCCGGCGCTCCACGCGCCGCAGCAACAACATCCCCGTTCCGGCCACGCCGCACAACAGCGCCGCGGTCCCGAACGCGATCCGGAAGTCGGTGCCGTCGGCGCGCGCGGCGACGGTCGTGCCGAGCAGCGGCCCGAAGGCGAGGCCCAGCTGGATGCAGCTCTGCACCAGCGAGAACGCCAGCGTGCGGTTCTCGTCGGCGACGCGCTTGCTGACCGACGAGTAGGCCAGCGTCAGCGACCCGGCCATCAGGCAGGCGACCACCATGCGCAGCACCAGGAACTGGTCGATCGACGTCACCAGCGCCATCAGCCCCTGCGCGACGCACAGCCCGAACGCCAGCAGGATCAGGCTGCGCAGCGGTCCGCGACGGTCGGCCATGCGCCCCCACATCGGCGTGAAGAACCACTGCCCGATCGCCAGCACGCCGAACGCGACGGCGATGGTCCGATCGAGCGCCAGCGCCTCGGTGTTGCTCCACGCCGCGATCCAGCGCTGCGGGCCCAGTTCGCGCACGAACAGCGACAGCATCGGCTCGAGCATGTTCTGGCCGAGCCGCAGCACCAGCAGCAACAGCAGCAGCACCGCGAACACGCGGTTGCCGAGCAGGTCGCCGACCCCGCGCCGGAAGGCGCCGAAGAACGACTGCTGGCGCGCCTTCGCCGACGGCGGCGACTCGACCGCGCTGACGTAGACCCGCAGCGCGGCCAGCGCCGACAGCGTCGACGCGACCCAGAACAGCGCGCTGCGCCCGAACAGGCTGGTGATCTCGGCGCCGACGTAGGGACCGACGAACGAGCCCATCGCCATCGCGACCTGCAGCCTCGCGATGATCCGACCGTGCACGTACTTGGGCAGATGGCCGGACACCAGCGCCATCGCCGGTGCGACGTAGCCGGCGAACATGCCTTGCAGCACACGCGCCCCGACCAGCCACATCGGCGTCGGCGCCAGCGGCATCAGCGCGGTGGTGATCGCGATCGCCAGGTTGGCGCGCACGGCCATGCGCTTCTTGCCGTAGCGGTCCCCCATCGCGCCCCAGATCGGCCCCATGCAGGCCGCCGACAGCGGCCCGACGCCGTAGATCACGCTCGCCCAGAACGCGACCTCCTGGGGGTCCCGGATGCCGAACTCCTCCTCGACGTACAGCGCGAGCACCGGCAGGAACGCCATCAGGCCCATCGCGGTCGAGAACAGCGCCAGCCAGACCGCCCAGAAGTTGCGTCGCCCGGGATGCAAGACCCGCTTCTAGTCGCCGGCACCCGCCGACGACAGCGAAGAATCGGCGGGCGGTCTCAGCGCCTGGCGCGGAAGCGGATCACGATGCGCTCCTTCGGCGCGGCACGATCGGGCGTCGGCTCGGGCTCGGGCGTCAGCCGGAGCTCGGGTTGGCCACCGGGTTGGCCACCGGGTTGGCCACCGGGTCGACCCGCCTGCTGGCCCGCCTGCTGGCCCTCCTGCTGGTCGGCCGGCCCACCGGTGCGCGGCCGGCCGGCCCCGCCAGCGCCGCCGCCGAGGCCGAGGCCCGCCAGCATGCCGAAGTCCTTCGGCAACGACACGGTCACCTCGCCATTGCTCGGCTGGACCGGCGCCTGCTGCCGCAGCCGCGCGAGCAGCCGGGCGATGTCCTTGCGCGTGCCCTCGACCAGCCACTGGCGCTCGGGCTGAAAAGGACCGCCGCTGCCGCCCGCCCTGCCAGCAGTACTGCCGGCGGTGCTGCCGGTCGCGCCGCCGCGGCCGCCGCCACCAGGCAGCGCCGGCGGCGGGATCCGCACCAACCGCAGGCCGCCGAGCACCAGCTCGTCTGCCGGCACCTTGCGCCCTTCGCCGGCCGTCGCCTGGCGCTGCTGCGCGCCCCCGGGCTGCTCCTCGTCGAGCCGCTCCTCGAGCCGTTCGAGCACGCGCTCGAGGCCGAGCGTCAGCTCCGCCTCGCGACGGAACCACGCCCCGAGCGCGACGTCGTCCGCCGCGCGGGTCGAGCCGAGCAGGAACCCGTCGCTGCCGGCCTGCGCGGACTTCGTCTTCTTCTTCTTCGCGCCGGTGGTGCCGGTCGAGCGCGGCTTCGACGACTTCTCGGCCGGTTCGAGCCGCTGGCCCTCCTGGGCCTCCAGGGTCGAAGCCGGGATGTCGAACGTCACCGAGGCGAGCCGTTCGACGCCCCACGTCCCGCGCGACGGCGCGGTGCGGCCACCCGGACCGGGCACGACGTCGCCCGGACCGCGATGCTGCGGACTGCGCGAGCCCGGCCCCGCGGGGCCAGCGGTCGCCGGGCCGGATGGTCCACCCGTCGTCGGCCCGGCCGGGCCGGGAGCCGTCGGGCCGCCCGGACCGGAAGGAGCCGGACCAAAAGGAGCCCGACCACCCGAGGAAGGCGCCGGCGCCGACGGCGCCGACGGTCGACCACCGCGGCGCGTGCGCGCCTTCGGTTCGGCCTGCTTCACGCCCTTGTCGACGTCGCCGTTGCCGTCGCGACGCCCGCGTGCCCGCCCAGCGGCCTCGACCTCGCGGTCCGCGGCACCGACACCCTGCCGGCGGCGGTCCTGTCGCGGTTGCTGCATCCGCGCCGCCTCGTCGCCGACCTTGGCCATCTTGGCCTCGTCGCCCTTCGTGGCGGCCCGCTTGTCGTCGGCGGATCGATCGCCCGACTCCGCGCGTTCCAGCTCGGCCCCCGGAGCCCCGACGACCGGAGCCCCGACCACTGGAGCCTCGCCCACCTTCGCCCCCTCGACGAGCGGCTTCTCGTTGGCCTGCTCGGCGGGCACCGGCGCTGCGTCGGGCTGGCCGAGGTGGCGCCCGGCCTCCCCCTCGCCAGGAACGGCCCGGTTGCCTTCCCGTTTGCTCTCCCGGGCGCCGACCTCGGACTCCTCGCTCTCGAGCATCCGGCGCACGCCCCTGCGGGACGATGCCCGGTCCTTGGCGGCCTCGGGCGCACCTTCGGGGTCCGGAGCCTTGGCAGGTCGTTCCTCGACCTGCGCCGCCGTCGCGTCATGTTCTGGCGCCAGCGGCACGCTCCAGCTGTCCACCCACACGGCGATCGCCAGCAGCGCTGCGGCCGAGGCCAGCGCCAACACGAACGGCCACGTCGAGCGCGGCCGCGGCCCGGCTCCGGCGGCCCGCGTCGCCAGCGTCGCCATCACGCGATCGGCCAGCGCGACGTCCTCGATCGGCTGCTGCAGGGCATCACGGATGTCCGCGACCATCGTCTCGTACTCGTCGACCTGCTGCCGCAGCTGCGGGCTGACCCGCAGCTCGGCCTCGAAGCGCTCGCGGTCGCGCGCGCTCATGCTGCCGTCGACCCAGTCGCAAATGCGCTCGTCGACGTCGGGCACGCCCGCGAACGGGTCCGGTTCGGCGTCGAAGCGGCTCATGGGCGGTATTCCTTCAGCTTGTGCTGCAGCAGCAGCCGGCCGCGGTGGATGCGCGAGCGAACGGTACCGGGCGGCAGGTTCAGCGCCTCGGCGATCTCCTCGTACGACAGCGACTCCATGTCGCGCAGCACCACCGCCTCGCGGAACTCGTCGGGCAGCTCCTGCACGCACTGGCGCACCTTCTTCAGGAACTCGCTGCGGTGCACCTTGTCGGCGGGATCGCGCTCGTTGGCCTCGGGCGTGATGTAGAGGTCGTCGGTGCCGTGCATCGGCGCGTCGATCGACAGGGTGCGCTTGTCGCGCTTCAGCGCGCGGCGTCGCCGGTATTCGCTGATGGCGACGTTCATCGAGATGGTGTGCAGCCAGGCGGCGAAGCGGACCTGGCCGTCGAACCCGGGCAGGCCCTTGTGCACGCGCAGAAAGACCTCCTGGCTGAGGTCCTCTGCCATCGCTCGGTCGCACTTCAGGACGGACACCATCACACGCATCACCCGGTTCTGGAACATCTCGACGAGCGTCCGGAACGCGTGCGGGTCACCCTGCTGCGCCTGCAGCATCGGCTCCCGCGCGGGGTCCCGTTCGTCGTCGTCACCGCCGGTTCGGGCTCCACGCAGCTGGATCGGCTGCGGCGAGGCCTTGGTCGGCGAACCGAGCGCCAGACGCGGCGGCCCCTCGTCGGTTCCTTCCTGCAGCGGCTTTTTCTCGGCGGTCACGAGACTCCGAACCATATCGACCGGGCCGGCCTGCGGCGACCGCCCTCCGCAGGTCCACGACGGACGCCGGGGAGAACTCCCACCGTCGGCGCGGACGTTGCCTGGACCGCGCCGCGTCGCGAGAATCGCGGCATCCCCCCCCGCGCCCGGAGCCCGAACCCCATGGCCAGAACCGTCTTCACCTTCCCCTGCCCGTGTTGCGACAAGATGGTCGAGGTCGATACCCGGACCGGCAAGGCCCGCGCCGTGCGCGCCGAGGAGCAGCAGGGCGGCAAGAACCTCGACGACCTGTTCGACGCGCACAAGCACGAGTCCGAGCGCCTCGACGACCTGTTCTCGTCGGCCAGGAACAGCGAGAGCCGGCAGGACGACGAACTGGCGAAGAAGCTGAAGCGCGCGCGCGACGAGGCCCGCAAGAACCCGGACGAGAAGCCGCGCAACCCGTTCGACCTCGACTGACGGACGCGGCGAGGCCCGCCTCGGATCGGATCAGCCGAAGCCGAGCAGGCTGCCGATCTGGTAGATCGCGACCGCGGCGAGCCAGGCCAGCACGGTCATGTAGACGAACACGAACACCGGCCACCGCCACGAGTGCGTCTCGCGCCGGATCGCCGCCAGGGTCGCCGCACACTGGCTGCACAGCGCGAAGAACACCATCACCGCCAGCGCGATCAGGCCGTTCATCGACGGCTTGCCGTCGGGCCCCTCGGCGCTGCGCAGCGCCTCCTGCAGCGACGGGTCCGGCGCGTCCGGGTCGGCGTCGACCTCGCCGAGGCTGTAGAGCGTGCCGAGCGTCGGGATCACCAGCTCGCGCGCCGGAAACGCCGCCAGCACGCCGACGGTCATGCGCCAGTCGAAGCCGGCGGGCTCGAACACCGGCTGCACCGCCCGGCCCATCGACGCCAGGTAGCTGTTCTCGAGGTGCGCTGCGGCCTCGCGCGCGTCGACCTCTGCCAGCCGCTCGGCGACGCCTTCGCCGCCCTGCGCCTCGATCGTCTGCCGTTCCTGCGTGAACTTCTGCTCGAGCTCCTCGGAGCGCGGGAAGTAGGCGAGTGCCCAGACGATGATCGTCGCGACGAAGATCACCGTGCCGGCGGTCTTCAAAAAGCCCTTGACCGCGAACCAGGTGTGCATGCCGACGAGCTTGAGCCGCGGCCGCTGGTAGACCGGCAGCTCCATCGCGAGCATCGACTCGCCGCCCTTGAGCGCCGTGCGGCGCAACACCAGCGCCACCAGGATCGCGGTGACGATGCCGACCGCATAGAGCGCGAACAGCATCAGGCCGGCCTGCATCGACGGGAAGAACGCGGCCAGCAGCACCACGTAGACCGGCAGCCGCGCCGAACACGACATCAGCGGCGCGACCGCGATGGTCGCCAGGCGGTCGCGTTCGTCGCCGAGGATGCGGCTGGCGGCGATGCCCGGGATCGCGCACGCAAAGCTGCTCGCCAGCGGGATGAAGCTCTTGCCGGACAGGCCGAAGCCGCGCAGCAGACGGTCGAGCAGGAACACCGCGCGGGCCATGTAGCCGGTCGCCTCGATGATCGTCACGAACGCGATCAACAGCGCGATCTGCGGCACGAAGATCAGCGAGCTGCCGACGCCGTTGATGATGCCGTCGACCAGGAAGCTGCGCACCACGCCCTCGGACGTGATCGCCTCGGCACCCGATGTCACCCAGTCCTGCGCCGCCTCGATCCAGCCCATGAACGGATCGGCGACCGTGAACACCAGCTGGAACATCACCAGCACCACGCCGACCAGCACCACCGGCCCGAACAGCGGGTGCAGCAGCAGCCGGTCGAGGCGGTCCGTGCGCGAACGCGCGATCGTGCGCCGCAGCTCGGTGCCGTGCTGCACCGGTTCGCCGGCCGACGCCGACGACACCAGCGGCGCGGTCGCGAGCCGTTCGCGCAGCACGTCGCAGCCCTTGCCGCTGGCGCCGTCGACGACCAGCAGCGGCAGGCCGATCGCACGCTCGAGCTGGTCGGCGTCGATCGGGAAGCCCTCGGCGAGTGCGACATCGACCTTGGTGACGGCGACGACGATCGGCAGGCCCAGCGTGCGCAGCTGCTGCAGCAGCTGCAGTTCGATCGCGAGCTTGGCCGCGTCGAGCACGAAGCAGATCAGGTCGGGCCGCCGGGTCGGATCCCGCAGCTGGTCGATCGCGACCTGCTCGTCCCGGCTGTGCGGCTCCAGCGACGACACGCCGGGCAGGTCGACGACCTGCAGCTCGACCTCCCCTACCGTGGTCGACGACTCGATCGACTCGACCGACGTGCCGGGGAAGTTGACGGGCCGCTGCAGGCTGCCCGTCAGGTGCATCAGCAGCGAGGTCTTGCCGGAGTTGGCGCGGCCGAACAGGACGACGCGGCGGGCGCCGACGCTCGCGGCGGCGCTCACTCAGCCGTCTCCGCGCACGGCGTCACCCGCACGCGCGCCGCCTCGGAGCGACGCAGCGCGAGGCGGTAGCCCTGCACGCGGAACAGCAACGGGTCTCCCAACGGCGCGGTCGTGATCCGCTCGATCACCACGCCCGGCCAGATCCCGGCCGCGGCCAGCCGCGCGCTGAGCGCGTCGTCGCCGTCGATTCCGAGCACCCGGACCGGCTTCGTGGCGACGCCATCCAGGCTCTGCACGGCGGACGGCGACGCGGTCGCGAGATGGCAATCGACGGAGCTGGCGGTCACTGGCGAACGGCTGGGAGGACGGAACGGCGGATCGAAGGGTCAGTTGAGACAGAGTCTCAAGTGCAGCATTGTCGATCGAGCCGACGAGGAATGCAAGTGGGCTGTCCGGCGATCGGCGAGACCGTTGCCATGGGCCGCCAGATCCCGACACTCGCCCGCCATGCAGCCGACCGCACACACCACCACCGTCAAGATCGCTGGCACCGAGGTCTCGTTCGAGACCGGCCGGATCGCCCGCCAGGCTTCGGGCGCGGTGCTGGCCCGCTGCGGCGACAACGTCGTGCTCGCGACGGTCACCGCGGCCTCCCAACCCAAGCCCGGACAGGACTTCTTCCCCCTGACGGTCGAGTACCGCGAGAAGTTCGCCGGCGCCGGCAAGATCCCCGGCGCGTTCGGCAAGCGCGAGGGCCGCATCACCGACCACGAGGTGCTGGTCTGCCGGCTGATCGACCGCAGCGTGCGTTCGCTGTTCCCCGAGCACTACAAGAACGACGTGCAGCTGCAGGTGCAGGTGCTCAGCTGCGAGCCGACCAGCGACCTCGAGAGCCTGGCGATCCTCGCCGCCTGCTGCGCGCTGCACATCAGCCCGGTGCCGTGCAACGGCCCGATCGCCGGCCTGCGCGTCTGGCGCCTCGACGACACCTGGCAGGCGTTCGTCGGCCGCGACAAGGCGCAGGAGGCCGACCTCGAGTTCTCGGTCGCGGTCGGCCCCGAGGGGCTGGTGATGCTCGAGGGCGAGGCCAAGGAGGCCAGCGAAGCGGACGCGGTCGCGGCGATCGCGCAGGCGACCGAGTGGATCGAACGCTGCCACAAGGCGTTCGACGAGCTGGCCGCCAAGACCGGCCGGGTCAAGCAGCCCGCGCCCGACGCGCCCGAGCTGCCCGACCTGCCGGCCGACACCGACGCGGCTTTGAAGCAGGCGCTGCAGATCCAGAGCAAGCCCGAACGCCGCGCCGCGATCGCCGCGGCCGAGGCGGCGTGGCTCGACACGCTCGACGACGACGGCAAGGCGATGGCGAAGCAGGCCTACGGCGACGCGGTCTGGGAGCAGATGCGCGAGAACGTGCTGGCCACCGGCAAGCGCCTCGATGGCCGCGGCAAGACCGACATCCGCACGATCTGGAGCGAGGTCGGGCTGTTGCCGCGCGCACACGGCTCGGCGCTGTTCACGCGCGGTGAGACGCAGGCGATCGTGACCTGCACGCTCGGCAGCCCGGACGACGCGCTGCGCATGGGCAACCTCGCCGACGACAACGACCGCAAGCCGTTCTTCCTGCACTACAACTTCCCGCCATACTCGGTCGGTGAGATCCGGCCGCTGCGCGGTCCGGGCCGCCGCGAGATCGGCCACGGCTCGCTGGCGCGCCGCGGCCTGCAGCCGCTGATCCCCGACCAGTCGAAGTTCCCGTTCACGATCCGGATCGAGTCGGAGATCACCGAGTCGAACGGCAGTTCGTCGATGGCGACAGTGTGCGGCGGCTCGATGGCGATGATGCACGCCGGCGTGCCGATCGAACGGCCGCTGGCCGGCATCGCGATGGGCCTGATCTCCGACGGCACGCGGCACGCGGTGCTCAGCGACATCATCGGCGACGAGGACCACCTCGGCGACATGGACTTCAAGGTGGTCGGCACCAGGGACGGCATCACCGCGATCCAGCTCGACAACAAGCTCGGCGGCCTGCCCGACGAAGTGCTCGGGCAGGCGCTGTCGCAGGCGCGCGAGGGCCGCCTGCACATCCTGGACGAGATGGCCCGCACCATCGCCGAGCCCGGCGAACCGTCGCGGCACGTGCCGCAGGCGTTCCATCTGGCAATCATGCCGGACGCGGTCGGCGCGCTGATCGGGCCGCGCGGCGCCAACATCAAGGGCATCACCGAAGCCACCGGTGCGCGCGTCAGCGTCGACGACCACGGCGGCGTGCTGATCTACGCGACCGACGCGACCAGCGCGACCCGCGCCAAGGCGATGGTGCAGCGTTCGGCCGGCATCCTGCACGTCGGCAAGTGCTACCGCGGCACCGTCACCGGCGTGAAGGACTTCGGCGCGTTCGTGCGCATCAACGCGGTCAACGAAGGCCTGGTGCCGATCGAAGAACTCGACAAGGACCGCGTGCAGCGCGCCACCGACATCGCCAAGGAAGGCGACGAGATGATCGTCACGGTGCTCGGCGCCGACGATCGCGGCCGCCTGCGGCTGTCGCGGCGCCAGGCGCTCGGGGTCACCGACGCGCAGATCGAGTTCTGAGCAGGCACGGGATCCGGGCTGCGCCAGCGTCGGCGCGGATCCGGACTTGTGCCGATTCCCCTCCGTCCTACCTCCCGCACATGCCGCCCCTCGCCCGTCGTCTCGGCATCGCCGCTCTGTTGCTGCCTGCGCTGCTGCTCGGCTCCTGCATCAAGGAACGCCGCTACCGCGTCATGGAGGACCTCGACACCGGCACCAGCCTCGCGCCGGAGACCGGCGTCGAGATCGTCGGCGACGTCGGCGGCGAAGCGCACTTCGAGCAGTACCTGACGCTGTTCGCGCGGAGCAACCTGCAGGGCGTGCAGGGCACGCTGCTGTCGAGCGCCGACGAACCGCTGCTCGAAGAACGGCTGTTGATCCCGCTGCTCGATCCGGTGCTGGCGCGGCTGTCCGCCATCGCCAATGGCACCACGCGTATCGGCACGGCCCAACGCGTCGCGATGGGCCGCGCGATCGCAGCCGCCGAAGAACTCGGCGCCGACACGCTGCTGGCGCCGCGCGTCGAGATCGTCACCCAGAGCCTGACGTTCCTCGTGCCGCTCGGCTGGCTCTACAGCCGCGGGGTGGTCGAGGTGCGCGCCAAGGCGGTGCGGCTCGGATCCCGACCGGGAGAGACCCAGGCCGGCGACGATGACGACCGCTGAGGCCGACCCCCGACGGCTGCCGGCGATGCGGGCGCTGCTGGCGATCGCAGCGGCGGCGACGCTCGCAGCGTGCAGCGTGGTGCGCGGCCCCGCGATCCCGGTCTGGCACCGACTGCACGAGGCTCCGGCCGGGCCGGCGAGCGGCCTGGTCGTGATGTTGCCCGGCATCGGGGACACCGGCGAGGACTTCGTGCGCAACGACATGGTCGCACGCATCCACGCGGTCGCCCCCCACCTCGACGTCGCCACCGTCGACGCCAACCTCGGCTACCACGTTCGCGGCATCCTGGCCGAACGCGTGCACCAGGACGTGATCCAGCCGCGGCGCGATCGCTACCGCGAGATCTGGATCGTCGGCATCTCGCTCGGAGGCCTCGGCGCCACGACCTACGCGGCGAGCTACCCGCACGTCGTCGACGGCGTGCTGCTGCTGGCGCCGTTCCTCGGCGAAGACGACGTCGTCGACGAAGTCGCGCGGGCCGGCGGCGTGCGCTCGTGGTCGGCGCCCGAGCTCGATCGCTTCGCCAACCCGATGCGGCGCCTCACGCACCGGGCGTGGAGCTGGGCGCGCGAGGTGGCCGAAGGCACCGGCGACCAGCCGGTCGTGCTGCTGGGCTACGGCCGGCACGACCGCTACGCCCGCGCCCACGGCATGCTCGCCGAGGCGCTGCCCGCGGGCAGCGTCGCGACCGTGGACGGCGCGCACGACTGGCAGGCCTGGCGCGACCTGTTCGACGTGCTCCTGCCACTGGCGTTCGGCGAGGCGCCGTCCGATCGCGGCCGCGAGCGCTTCGCGCCGTAGACGGCGGGCTGCACCACGCTCTGGCACCTCGGGCCCTGGTCATATCAGGCCTTGGCACCTCAGCGTTCGGCGACGACGCGCACGGCCGAGGCGTGCTCGCCCGGCGCGACGACCACATCTTCCAGCCGGATGCGCTGCGCGTGCAGCGCCGGTTGGCCGTGGCGCCGCTGGTACTCGAGTCGCGCGCCCCGCTCGGCAAGCTGCGACGGCCAGACGAAGATCGGCCAGGTGCCGGCGACGAACGGGTCGAGGCGCAGCCGGCCGTCGGCGTCGGTGCGCCCGAACGTCTGCCACGCGGCTCTACCGAACAGCACGTCCCGATCGGCCAGCGCTTCGCCGCCGGGGCCGCGCAGCTGCAGCTCCAGCGACGCCGTCTGCAGCTGCAGGTCGACGGTTCGCCGTCCGGGTCCCGCGATCCGGACCACGGTCTGCAGCTGCTGCCCCGCGCCCGCAGCCGGCTGCGTCGAGATCACCAGCAGCAGATCGCCGGGCAACGTCGTCAACTCGAACCGCCCCTGGTCGTCGGCCGTGCCCATCGACTGGCTGGTCACCAGCCGGCCGACCGCGTCGCGGTCGTGCGTGCCCATCGCGTTGACGAACGCGTGTGGAGCCAGCGCGCCGTCGACGTGCACCTGCAGTTCGATCGTCGCCGGATCCATCGCGGAAACGTCGAACGCCCGTTCGATCGTCGCCCCCTCGTCGACCACGAGTTCGGCGAGCACCCGATCCGCGAAGCCGTCGAAGTGGAGCTGCCAGGTCCCCGGCTCGAGCGCGAACTCGAAGGCGCCCCGTTCGTCGAAGCGCAGCGGTGGCCGCGTCACCGGCGGATGTTCGATGCTGCCACGCGTGAGGCGCAGGCCGAGGTCGCGCGAGCCCCGACGCGCCGCACGCGCGTCGATCATCGCGCGCAGCCGCTGCACGACGTCGATCGGCACCAGCCGTCCACGCACGAGGCCACCGGGCGACACGTCGACGACCAGGTCCCCGTCCCCGCGCAGGTCGATCGGTCGCGCCTGGTCCGGAACCCCATCGCCCGCGACCACCAGCGCCAGCGGCCCTGGTGGACCTTCGAGCCACAGCGCGCCCTGTTCGTCCGACACGCCGCGCTGCACCAGGCGCGCGTCCTCCCGGCCCGAGGCCCGCCGCGCGCGCATCGGCCACCGCTCGCCGCCGGGCGTGACGGTGAGCCCGCCACGGTCGGCCAGGTCGCAACGCGCCCCGGCCAACGGCCGGCCGCCGACCTGCAAGAGCACGCGCCGGCGCGCGGCCGGCACGACGCGGACGACCTGCTCGACGTCCGCCCCCTCGACCGCCGCCACCGGCAGCACCGAGGACCAGCGCACCGGCTCGCCGGGCACCTCGACGCAGACGAGGCGATCCTGCTGCCGCAGGCGCAGCGTGACCACGCCGTTCTCGTGGCGGGCCGTGTCGATCCTGGGGCCGAACGGCCAGCCGACCTCCGGGCACAGCCAGACCGCGAACCGCTCGATCGGTGCCCCCCGTTGGTCGACGACGCGCAGCGTCAGGCCGGGCTCGCGCACCATCGTCAGCCGGACCGGGCTGGCCGGATCGCCGTCCCAATCGGCCTGGGCGCGCCGCCAGCCGTCGAGGTCGGCGACCACGACGTAGCGACCGTCGGTCTGTTCGGCGAGACCTCGCACCTCGAAGCGGCCGTCGGCGCTGGTGCGCGCGTTCGCGCCGCCGAGCGAGACCGTGGCGCCGGCGACCGGCGCGCCGACGGGATCGACGACGATGCCGCGGCACACGGGCGAAAGTGGCGCAACGACGACCTCGAGCGTGCAGACCTGCTGCCCGGGTTCGATCTGCCACGAGCCGCGCGGACGCACGACCGCACGCGTGCCGTTGTCGAGCCCGAAGCGTCCGGGCGCCAGCGCCTCGCCGCCGTCGATCGTGAACGCGCCGGCCTCGTCGGCGCGGATCCGATGCGAGTAGATGCGGGAATGCGGCTCGAGCTTGCGCAGCTGGTTGCGGTTGTAGGGCTGCAGCGTCACCTCGGCGCCCGGCTGCGCGACCCCCTGCGCATCGACGATGCGACCGTGCACGATGCAGGGTACCGGCAGCAGCTGGTCGCCGAGGTCGATCCGCTCGCCCTCGACCTCGTGCCAGTCGCCTTCGACCGGCAGCCGTCCGTCGACCTGCAGCGTGACCTCGAAGCGATGGCCTTCGCGCGGGCTCGCGGCGAGTTCGAAGCGGCCGTCCGGTCCGGTCCGGACCTCGGCCTGTTCGGCCACCTTGCCACCGTCCCAATGGCGCGTGCGCAGGCGCGCCTGCACGCCCTCCAGTGGCCGCTGCTGTTCGTCGACCGCGCGACCCGAGAACGTCACGGCGGGCACCGCCTCGACCTCGGTGGGCTTCGCGGCCACCGGGACCGATTCGCGCACCAGATCGCGGTCCGGGTCGGGTTCGGCGGTCGCGACCTGAGCCGAGCCCGGCACGCCGGTGACGGCGCCTTGCGGCGCCGGCGCACGGCCGTCGTGCCAGAGCCAGACCGAGAAGGCGATCGCAGCGGCGGCGCCGCACAGGAACTTCCAGCTCATCATCATCATCCAGGTGAGGGTCAGCAGGCCGGCGGCGGCGGTCGCCGGCGCCACCGAGCCGAGGCCGAACGCGGCGACGAACGCGCCGCGCCAGTGCTCGCGCGGCGCGCGCTCGTCGAGGCTGCGGCGCAGCTGTTCGAGCCCGCGACGCAACCGGCTCTTGACGGTGGCGAGCGGCTCACCGCGCTGCGTGGCGATCTGTTGCGGCGTCTGCCCTTCGAAGTAGCGCAGCAGCAGCACCTCGCGGTACGGGTCGGCCAGCGAGCGCAGCGACGCGTGCAGACGATCGATCGCCTCGAGCCGCGCCGCCGCCGTCAGCGCCGACGGCGCCTCGTCGGGACGGCCCGCGCCCGACGCGCGTTCCCGCCGGCGGCGCCGCGCATCCGCGGTCCGTCGCGTGCTCGCCAGGTTGCGCATGATCGTCGCCAACCAGCCGCCGACCGACCGCGTCTCGACGTGGCCATGGTCGAGCGCCCGCACCGCGGTCTCCTGCACCAGGTCGTCCGCGTCCGCGGCCCCCACCAGGGCGCGCGCCAGCCCGCGCAGGGACCGGGCGTGCTCGTACAGGTCGTCGTGGGCTGGATCGTGCATCGGGATGCGGGGCTTCGCCGGGTCTGACCACACCGACGCGACTCCGGATGCAGGCCGGACAGAGTTTTTCTTCCGGGCGCTGGCGGCTACTCCGGTGGCCTGCCGCGCGACAGGATCACCCCGAGTCGCGCCAGCGCGCGGTGCAGCAGCATGCGGGTGGCCGGCACGGTCTTGTCCATCTCCGCGGCGATCTGCTCGTGCGACAGGCCGAGGATCTTGGCCAGCGTGATCACCTGCGTGTAGTCGTCGGGCAGTTCGTCGAAGGCGCGCTCGAGTTCGGCCACCTCCTCACCGCGGATCGCCGCACCCGACGGCGACAGCAGCGCCCGGTAGCCCGAGTAGTAGCCGGGGTCGGTCGCCATCGGCTCGTCGCGCGCGATGTCGCGCTTCTGCGAACGCCAGTAGCGCGCGCGGTCGACGATCTTGTTCTGCGCGGTCAGGTAGAGCCACTTCTTGAACGCCAGTTCGCCGCGCCACTCGAACCCGTCGACGTCCATCAGCACCTCGCGACAGACCGACTGCACCAGGTCCTCGCTCTGCTCGCGGGCCAGGATCGCACCACCGGCGCGCAGCCGCACGAACGCGTGCAGTTCGGGCAGGTAGCGAGACAAAAGGCCGTCGATCGCTACGCTGTCGCCTGCGGAGGCCTCCTGCACCAGTCGCCCGGTTTCGTCGCTCGGCCCGGAGTGCTCGGTCATCGCCGTCGATCCTAGTCCCGTTGCGCCGCTTGTCGAGATGAGCCCGTCGCCCCCACCCAGCGAAGCCGAGATCGAACGCGTCGTGTTCGAATGCCTCGAGGCGGACGACGTCGACGCGGCGTTGCAGCGGCTCGAGCGGAAGCAGCCGGCGCTGGCGGACGCCGTCCGGCAGGCGCTGCAGGGGCTGCGCGACCGCGGCCTGGTGCCCGCCGCCGGCGGCGACGAACAGCTGCCCGAACGCCTCGGCGGGTTCCGGCTGGTGCGCCAGCTCGGCATCGGCGGCATGGGCGTCGTCTACCTTGCCGAACAGGAAGACCTGGCCCGCGAGGTCGCGCTCAAGCTGATCCGCCCGGAGCACCTGTTCTTCCCCGGCAGCCGCGAACGCTTCCGACGCGAGGTCGAGGCGGTCGCGCGCCTGCAGCACGTCGGCATCGCGCAGATCCACACCGTCGGCGAGGAGCGCGGGGTGCCGTTCTACGCGATGGAGTACGTCGACGGCCCGTCGCTGTCGGCGCTGCTGCAGCAGCTGGCGACCCGGGCGCCGGCCGAGGTGCGCGGCGCCGACGTGTTGCAGGCGGTGCGCGGCGACGCACCGCCGAACGAGCTGAGCGCGTCGTCGTCGTCGACGACCCGACGGCCGTTCGAACAACCGTGGACGCAGACCTGCGTCGACACCGCCATCGAGATCGGCGAGGCGCTGCAGCACGCGCACGAACGCGGCGTGCTGCACCGCGACGTCAAGCCCTCGAACGTGCTGATCACGCGCGACGGCCGCGCCCGCCTGGTCGACTTCGGCCTGGCGCGGCTCGAGGGCGCGCAGCAACTGACCGCGACCGCCTCGCAGGTCGGCTCGCTGCCCTACCTGCCGCCCGAGCACCTCGACGGCGCGACTGCGATCCCGAGCGCCGGCCAGGACGTCTATGCGCTCGGGGTCACGCTCTACGAGATGCTGGCGCTGCGCAGCGCCTTCCAGCGCGACACCGCCGAGCAGACCCGCGCGGCGATCCGCGACGGTCGCCCGGCGCCGCTGCGCGGCCGCAACCCGGCCGTCAACGCCGACCTCGGCACGGTGGTCGCCACCGCGATGGCGCACGATCCGGGCCAGCGCTACGCGACCATGGCCGAGTTCGTGCGCGACCTCGACAACGTGCGCAACCGTCGGCCGATCGCGGCGCGCAAGCCGAGCATCTGGACCCGCGCCGGCCGCCTGGCGCAACGGCATCCGGCGACCACCGCGAGTGTCGCCGTCGCCATCGTGGTGGTGGCGATCGCCGCGGTGCTGTTCGCCGCGTTCGAGAGCGCCGCCCGCCACCGCTCGGACTCGCTGCGCACCGCCGCCGAACAGCGCGCCCGCGAAGCCGCGGAGGTCACCGACTTCCTGGTCGAACTGTTCCGCTTCGCCAGCCCCGACCGCGCGCTCGGCGAGGAGCTGCCGGTCGGCGTGCTGCTGCAGCAGGCCGCCGGTCGCGTGCAGCGCGAGCTCGAGGACCAGCCCGAGGTGCGCGCGCGGCTGCTCGGCACGCTCGGCCGCGTCTACAGCTGGCTCGGCGAGAACGAACGCTCGGCCGAGATGTTCGCCGAGGCCGCGGCGCTGCTGACGGCGCGACGCGGCGCGGCGGACGCCGACGTGCTCGACTACCACAACTACGAGGCCATCGACCGCACCGTGCTCGGCGACTACGAGCGCGCCGAGGAGCTGCTGCAGGAGGTCGACGAACGGCTGGCCGCGACCGATCCCGCGCGGCGCCACCAGCTCGACCTGCAGACCCGCAGGACCCGCAGCGTGCTGCTGCACACCCGCGGCGACAGCGCCGGCGCCGAACGGCTGCACCGCGAAGTGCTCGACGCGGCACGCCAGCGGCCGGACGAGCTGACGACCCTGTGCACCGCGACCCGCACGTTCGCGCGGTTCCTCGCCGGCGAGCAGCGCTACCGCGAGGCGTTGCCGATGTTCCGCGAGGCACTGGCGCTGCACCGCCGGGCCTACCCCGAGGGCCACCCGTCGACGGTCACGACGCTGCATTCGATGGCGACGACGCTGGCGAAGCTGCACCGTTACGACGAGGCGGTCGAGCTGGTCCAGCTGGCGCTCGAGCAGTGCCGCCACGTGTTCGGCGAGCGCCACCCGCGCATGGCGCTGGTGCACCGCAGCGCGGCGGCGGTGTTCCGCAGCTCGGGAGACCTGCAGCGCGCGCTCGCCGAGATGCAGCGCTGCGAGGCGCTGGTCCGCACCCTGCGCGACGCCTCGAACAACTTCTTCGCCCGCACCCTCAACGACCTCGGCATCACCTACCACGAGCTCGGCCGCTACGAGGACGCGCGGCGACTGCTCGAGGAGGCGCTGGCGGCGGCGCGCGAGGCGTTTGCCGGGGACCACATCCTGACCGCGGCGCTGCTGCTCAACCTCGGCAACGCCGAGAGCGAGTACGGCCGCGCCGCCGACGCCCTCACGCACGCCGACGCCGCCGTCGCGATGATGCGCCGCATCGACCCGGACGCGCGCAGCCTGCCGCAGAGCCTCAACACGCTGGCGCTGATCCAGAGCCGGGCGGGCGGCGGCGACTCGCTGCAGGCGGCGGTCGCGACGCTCGACGAGGCCTGCGCGCTGGCCGAGCGGCTCGGCGAACTGACCTGGGAGCTTGGCCGCGCCCACGCGATGAAGTCGTATCTCGCCAACCTGCAGAACCGCGGTGCCGACGGCGAACGGTTCGCGCGGCGCGCGCTCGAGCTGCTCGACCAGGCCAATCCCAACGACCACCAGCGCAAGGCGCTGACGCTCTACAACGTGGCCTGGGGGCTGCTGATCCAGGGCAAGGGGCTCGCCGAGGCGGAGCCGTTCCTGCAGCGTTCGCTCGCGATGTTCGAGCGCATGCCGCAGACCTACCCGGACAAGGCCTACCCGCTCAACCACTACGGCTACGAACTGCTGCAGGAGCGCGCCGCCGAGGCCCGGCCGCTGCTGCTCGAGGCGCTCGAGATCCGGCGCCGGGTGCTGCCGCGCGACGCGCGCTGGCGGCTGATCACCGCCATCAACCTGGCCAGCGCGCACCAGCGACTGCGCGAGTTCGAAGCCGCCGAGGCGCTGCTGCTGGAGGTCTACGAGGTGCTCGTCGACAAGCACGGCGAGCGCTCGCCGGAGGCCCGCTCGGGCGCGCAGCGGCTGGTGTGGCTCTACCAACGCTGGAACAAGCCCGAACGCGCCGCCCATTACGAAGCCCGGAAGTGACATGACGCCGACCCTGCGAACCCTCGCCTGCCTGCTGTTCGTCAGCCTGTCCCTGTGTGTGACGGATCTGTGTGCGCAGGACGTTGGCGCACAGGACGTTGGCGCGCGGCCGCGACGCCCCAACCTGCTGCTGGTCGTCACCGACGACCAGCGCTTCGACCAGATGAGCTGCGCCGGCCATCCGGTGCTCGAGACGCCGCGCATGGACCGGCTGGCCGACCGCGGCGTGCGCTTCACCAACGCGTTCGTGACCACCGCGATCTGTGCGGCGTCGCGCGCGTCGATCCTGACCGGTCGCCGCGAGGGCCGCCACGGCTACACGTTCGGCAAGCCGCCGATGGGCCGCGCGCTCGGCCGCACGACCTACCCGATGCTGCTGCGGCAAGCGGGCTACCGCACCGGGTTCGTCGGCAAGTGGGGCGTCAAGTTCGAGAAGGGTGCGATCGACGGCGCGTTCGACTACCGCAAGGGATCGGGACACCCCTATCGCAAGCAGGACGGCCGCCACCTGACCGACATCGTCACCGAGCAGGCGCTGACGTTCCTGCGGCAACAGGACGGCGAGCGGCCGTTCTGCCTGTCGGTGTCGTTCCATGCGCCGCACGCGCAGGACGGGCACGAGGACCAGTATCTGCCGCCAGAGGAGTTCGCGAGTCGTTACCAGGATGCCGAGGTGCCGATCCCGCCGCTCGCCGAGAGCGGCTTCGCAGCGCTGCCGCCGTTCCTCAAGGAGTCGCTCGGCCGGGTGCGCTGGCATTGGCGCTTCGACGAGCGCGCCAAGCAGGTGCGCCGGACCAAGGACTACTGGCGCATGATCGACGGCGTCGACCGCGGCCTCGGCCGCATCCTCGACGAGCTCGAACGCAAGGGCGTCGCCGACGACACCGTGGTCGTGTTCACGTCGGACAACGGCTACTTCCTCGGCGAGCGCGGCCTGGCCGGCAAGTGGTTGATCTACGAGGAGTCGGTGCGCGTGCCGCTGATCGTCTGCGACCCGCGCGCCGCGAACGCACGCCGCGGTGTCGTCAGTGACGCGATGGCGCTGAACATCGATCTGGCGCCGACGCTGCTCGCCTACGCGGGCGTCGAGGCTCCAAGCGGCTACGACGGTGCGAGCCTGGTGCCGCTGGTGCAGGGCGAGCAGGTCACCTGGCGCGACACGTTCGCCTACGAGCACCACATGGCGCACCCCAAGATCCCGCCGAGCGTCGGCGTGCGCGGCCCGCGCTTCGTCTACGCCCGCTACTACCGCCAGCAGCCCGCCTACGAGCAGCTGTTCGACCTGCAGAACGACCCCGAACAGCTGGTCAACCTCGCCGGCAACCCAGCCTTCGCCGAACTGCTGGCCGCCCAGCGAACGCGCTGCAACCACCTCCTCAAGTAGCCGACTTGCCGTACGACTCGTCCGCGAGCGCGAGCGCTCGCGGAAGTTGGAGGATGAACCAGGTACCGTACGGCAAGTCAGCTGAGGACTCCCTTTGGGGCGAAGGCGATGGCGTCGGGGCGGGCGTGGTGCACGCGTCGGGCGGCGTCGGCTGGCAGCAGGCGGTAGGTGTGCGTGCCGACCGGGCCGCCGCGCACGACGCACAGCTGGCCGGCGCGAACTTCCTGCGCCTCGCGCGAGGACAGCTCGAGCCACGGCAGCGCTCCCTCCCGCGTCGCGAAGTAGAACTTCACCGTGCCGGGGCCGGGCTTCTTCGCGCTTGCGATCAGCTGGTCGACGGCGACCTGCTCCTCGCGGCGCTTGCGCTCGCGGTCGAGCTGCTCCTGCTCCTTGCGGGTCTTCTCGCGGCCCTCGTCGCGCAGCTTCTGCACCTCGTCCTGGCGCTGCTTCGCCTCCTGCTCGAGCTGCTCGCGGCCCTTTTCCTTGCGCTCGACGCGCTGCTGGTGCGCGAGCTGCTTGGCCTTCTTGTCCGAGATCAGGTTGGCCTGCTTGAGCTGGTCGCGGAGGTTCATGCGCGCAGTCTAGTGCAGAGCGCAGCCAGATGGGGCCATATCCGCGCTGCGCAGGCGTTCGCCGGTGCGGCCGGCCGACCGCCTCAGGCGCCGCCGTCGACGAGGCCCGGGTGTGCCTGGTCGAACTTGACGGCGATCCCGACGTAGCCGGCGCCCATGTTCTCGGTGCGCACCAGTTCGCCGGTCAGCACGCCATCGCGGCCCTCGATCTCGACCTCGACCGGCACGCGCCCCTCGGCGACGAAGAACACCCCCTGCTCGGAGATGTTCTGGCCGTTGCCGACCAGCTGTTCGCCGCAGAACCGGATCGTGACCCGGCTGTCCATCTCGATGCGCTCGGAACGACGGTTCTCGATCGACGCCTGCTTGTCGTCAGTCATGGGACCTCCAGCAGGCAGCATCGGCCGGCCCGCATGCGGGACTGAACCCGCAGAGCGACTGCACTATGGTGCTCGCCGTGCAAGAGAGCCGCTACGACCGCGAACCCGGATACGCCGTTCGCTACCGCGACCGACGGTTCGTCACCGGGACCGGTGCAGGCACCGACCGCCGCGAACGGCGCGCGCTGCGCCAGCTGCTGCAGCTGGCGCAGTTCGACGTCGGCCCGTGGCTCGACGCGCCGTGCGGCGCGGGCCGGCTCAGCGACGAGTTGCCCGGGCAGGTCGTGCAGGTCGACCGCGACCGCGAGATGGTCGTCGCCGTCGGCGACGGTGCCACCCGCGCATGCGCCAGCGTGCACGCGCTGCCGTTCGGGAACGGGGCGTTCGCCGGTGTGCTGTGCATGCGGTTGCTGCAGCACATCGCGACAGCTGTCGAAAGAACCGACATCCTGCGCGAACTGCGCCGCGTCAGCCGCGGTCCGATCGTCGTGTCGTTCTTCGACGCCGGCAGCCTGCAGCACCTGCGGCGGCGCCTGCGACGACTGCGCGGCAAGCGCCGCAGTGGCCGGTTCGCGGTGTCGCGCGCCGGGTTTGCGCGCGAACTGGCCGACGCCGGACTCGAACCCCTGGCGATGCGGGCCCTGCAGCGGTTCGTCGGCGAGCAGACGCTCGTGCTGTGCCGGCCGAAAATCTGACGCGGTAGGGAAACCCCCCTCGTTCCGCGCCGGGCACCTGTCGATACCACGGGGAAGGAGAACCGCGGACATGGTCCCCATCACCCCTACCGAACACCCCTCCATCGCGCCGCAGCGCACGATCGACGAGCCGCGCACCGCCAAGGCGACGCGCGTGCTGCTGGTCGAGGACGAGCCGCTGACGGCCGAGGTCTTCGCTCGCGCGCTGACCCGCGCGGGCCACGTCGTCGACATCGCGCGCGACGGCCTGCAGGCGCTCCGCCACCTCCGCGAACGTCTGCCGAGCGTGCTGGTGCTCGACATGAGCCTGCCCGCCCTGTCGGGGGCGACCGTCGTGCGCGAGCTGCGCAACAACGGCAACGACCTGCCGATCGTCGTCGTCTCGGGCAGCGAGCAGCGGCAGAGTTCGCTGACGGACGACGAACTCGCGCCCGGCATGTGGCTGACCAAGCCGATCAAGCCGCGCGACCTGGTGCAGATCGTGCGCGACCTGGTCCAGGACCGCAGCGTCTGAGCGTTCGCCGTGCCGGACGGCGCCCGCCCGGCGCGCGCCTACCGCTGGTGGAACAGCCGCGTCGCGAACGTGGTCAGCTCCGGGCGTGACCACGCCGGCCCGTAGAGCCAAGGCGTCGGGCGGTCGTGCAGCCGGCCGAGGTCGAGGCCTTGGTTCTGTTGCTCGGAGCGTGACTCGACGAACGTCATCAGGCGATCGATGCTCTTCGAGGCCGGGTAGCCGTCGAGCGACACGAACCGAACGGGCAGGCCATCGAGCTTGTCGAGCACCTGGATCGGCATGGCGCCGCCGCCGATCAGCACGACGCCGCTGACGTGCGGCGCGAACCGACTCAGCTGCATCGCGACCACGGCCGCGGCCTCGCGGTCGCAGACCAGCAGCGGCTTGCGGCCACCGCTCGGCAGCACTTCGGGCAGCGCCTGGATCGAGGACAGCAGCGCCGCGGGATACGGACGGCCGCCGCCGGGCGAGTCGAACACCGCGACGTTCCAGCCCTGGGCGCGGCCGAAGTCGCCGAGTTCGCGCAGCAGCCAGTGGCCCTCGCGCACCGGCGGCGCCGCCGGCCGTCGGGCGGTGACGTCGTAGGTCGGGCAGCCGGTCGCGAACACGACGGTCGGCTGCGGCTTGCCGTCCGGCGCGAGCCGCAGCAGACAGGACTGGGTGATGTCGCCGTGCGGCAGGCCGGTCGGGACGACGCCGCGCATGCCGTGCAGCGGCGCGCGGTCGGCGGCGAAGTTCGCGAGGCACTGCTCGAGCCTGAGCAGGTCGTCGACGGCATCGCTGCGCACGGCGAACGCCTCGCCGGTGTAGGCGCGGGAGACCTGGCTCGCGAAGCCGTCGAGCAGCGCGCGCGGCAAGGGCTCGAGGTCCTTGCGCAGCTCGACCGCCTTGCCCATCGCCAGCTCGGCGCGGCGCTGGTAGCCGCGCAACACGTAAAACGGCCAGCGCAGGGTCGGGTCGTGCTCGCCCGGCTCGCTGCCGTCGAAGCGCGTCTGCAGCTCGACCTGGTAGGTTCCGTCGGCAAGCTCCGAGCACGGCACCGACACCTCGGCCTGCGCCAGCCGCACGTCGGCGATCGCGGTCTTGTGGGTCAGCAGTTTCTCGAAGACCTGGGCGCCGTCGGCGTCGCGCACGACGATGCGGAACGTCATGGCGCCGGCTTCGGGCAGCGCGAACGGCAGGTTGACCGAGAAGTTGGCCGCGCGACAGGCCTCCTGGCTGCCGTCGGGGTCGACGACCTCCGGCAGCACGAACAGACCGAGGGTCGTGCGCAGGCGGAACGCCGCGTCCGACTTGACCCCGCGCAGGTATGCGAGCGCGTTCGCGACCGGCACGAACGGCACGCCGCCGTCGTCTTCGACCAGCAGCGCTGCGACCTTCTGCACGTCGGCATCGCGGCGCCCCTGCAGTTCGTCGAAGACCTGGGCCCGACGATGCTCGAGGTGGAGGTAGCCCCACCGTTCGCGATAGACCGGGCCTTGCGCCGATGCCATCGACGTCGTGACGCCGAGCAGCATGGTCAGGCCGACGACGAGGCAAAGCGACCGGTTGCTCATGTGGGAAGAGTAGGTTGCGGAACTTGCCATCTTCAACAACGTGACCGTGGAGCGGGTATCCCGACGGCCGCCCAAGGTAACGCGGGGCCCGCGTCGGCTCGGCACACGACGTCGGGCACGGAGGCAGGCGGCCAGCCGGTCGGCCCCGCGTAGGATGCCCACGCGCGCCGCCGCCTGCGGTCGCCCGCTTCCTCATCGACAGACAACTCCCATTTGCTGCAACGCTCCGAGCCGCTGCGGCATACCCAAGGCGTGACCGTAGAACAGGACTTCGCTCGCTGGCTCGACGAACGCGACGCGGACGCCCTCGCGAGGGTGTTCGACGCCACGGGCAGGAGGCTGCTGCTGCTGGCCGCCCATCTGGTCGACGGTGCGTCGGCAGGCGACCTCGTGCAGGCCACGTTCCTCGCCGCCATGACGCGCGGAGCCAGCTGGGACCGACGACGCCCACTGCAGCCTTGGCTGGCCGGCGTCCTTCAGAACGAGGCGCGGATGCGGCGCCGCAGCCAGCGGCGACGCCGCGAGGTGCAGCTCGACGACGACGGCCAGGCGCTCGCAGCCCGATCGCCCACGTTGCTCGAATCGGAGGAAGTCCTGCAACACGTACTGCGGGCGATGGACGCCCTGCCGCTCGCCTATCGTCAGGTCCTCAAGCTCCGGCTGGTGCACGACCTGCAGCCCGTCGAGATCGCGCGCAGCCTGGAGATTCCGGTCGGCACCGTGCGCTCGCAGCTGCATCGCGGGCTCGCGCGGCTGCGCGCCGCGCTCCCCGCGAGCATCGCCTCTGCCGTTGCCCTGTGCATCGGCAACGACGCACTGCTCGCGCAGGCGCGCCAGCACGTCTTGCAGTCGGCCAAGGACCTCTCGACCGCCGCCTCCCCGCGCACGCCGACGGGCGCGACGGGCACCGCCATCCTCACCACCCTGCCGTGGTTCGTGACCATGAAAGCCAAACTGCTCGCCGCGACGGGTGCGGCCCTCGTTGCCCTGCTGCTGCTCGTGTCGCTCGACGAAGGACCTCCAGACGCGCCGCCGTCCGCGCAGCCCGGCCCCGGGGCGATCCCTCGCAGTGCCGTCGCTGCCGCGGCGCAGCCGGACCCGCCCGTCGATCGTGAGCAGCTCGTTTCGAGCGCGGCGGCGGCCTGGCAGCTGACGGTCACGGTCTGCGATCGCGCAGGAACCGGGATCCCCGACGCGGCTGTGGACGTGTGGATCCAGCCGCGGACAGGCAGCTACTGGAACCGTTCGTCGCAAAGCTTCTTGCGCGACGACCTGGCCAGCGGCCGCACCGACGCCGCCGGCATCTTCCGCCACGACCTGGCCGCCCTCCGAGAACCGTCGGCCGTCTGGCGGGCGACCAATACGCTTTGGGTCGAGGCGCGGCTGGCCGATGCCGCCCCGCGAACGCAGGGGATCGCGCTCGCCACACTCGACGAGACGCGGCAGCTACGCACCAGGATCGTGCTCCAGCGCGGTCGGGCTGTCGTCGGCCGCGTGCTCGACGCGGATGGGCGGCCGCTGGAGGACGCACGGGTGCAGGCGACCGCGACGGATGCATCCGTGCGCGTCGCCGACGGCCGGAGCCGCCGCGACGGGAGCTTCCACATCGCCATCGACGACGAGGCCCCCTGGCCCGCGCGGATCGCGCTACGGCATGACCGCGAAGGCACCGCACAAGCGGCGATCCCCGCGGGCGACCCCGGCGCCTTGGTCTGCGACGTCGGCGAGATCCGCCTCGACCCGGGGGCCGCGATCCGCGGCCGAGCGGTGCTCGGTGACGGCAGCCTGATCGCAGGGATCCAGATCGAACTGGACCCGATCGCGCTCGACGCCGGCGACGACCTCGCGAGCATCAAGCGTTGGCTGCGGAACCGCAGCCGCGCCGAGCGGCGCAAGCGCACCAAGACGACGACCGACGAGGACGGACGATTCCGCTTCTCCGGTCTGACGGCGGGTGGACGCTACCTGGTGAAGACCTGGGGGGTGCGCCCGGTGCACCAGGTCGTGCGCCCGAGCAACGCCGCCATCGAACTGCTCGTGGACCAGCAACTGCTCACGGTCGCCGTCGTGGACGGCGACGGCGCGGCCGTTCCCGGCGCCGCGGTCGCGCTCGACGGCTTCGACCCATCTGCGAGCAACCCGTCCTGGTCGAAACGCGAGGGCATTCCCGCCGAGGGCCAGGTCTGCGGCAACTGGATCCCGTGCGGCGACGACGCGGGCAACCGCGTGCTGCTGACGCCGTTCGGGTTCGTCTGGAGCGTCTATGCATCGGACGACTCGCTGCACGCGGCGACGACGCTGCACCGCGCCCAGCCGGGCGTGTACCGCGCCACGGCGCAGCTGACCGTCGCGCCGGAGACGCAGGTCGGAGCGCTGCACGTGACCGCCTTCGATTCCGAAGGCCGACAGGTGCAAGCCGGGGTGGCGCTGCACGCGCTCGATCGCGACCTCTACCACGACCACCGACGCAGGGTGCCCGACCCGGACGGCCTGCGCTGCGAGCTGCCCGCCGGGCGGTGGCGCGTCGAAGCCGTTCTCGGCAAGGAGCTGATCTACCTGCACGGCAACGGCGGGTTCGCGCGCGGGCACCAGCAACACGAGGTCCTGATCGAGCCTGGCAAGACCGCCGAACTCCGTCTGGAGGCGCCGACCGCGGGCCTGGTTTCGTTCGAACTCAGCGGCACCGGCCTGAAGCCCGACACGTGGCGCGCGCTCCGGGTCGAGCACCTGGGCCGCCCTGTCGAGGTCCTGCCCGTCGAGCCGCGCGAGCCGCGCCCCGCGACACGCCATCGAGCCGCTGTCCGCCGCCTGGTTTCGCGCGGCGCCTTCGCGCCGGGGCCGCACACGTTCCTGATCCGCGGCGAGGGATTCCACGACGCGACCGTGCACGTCGAGGTGGTCGCCGATGCGTTGGCGAAGGCGACGGTGCAGCTGTTTCCGCGGTAGGCCGGCCGCCCCCGCTACGACACGTTCAACGTCTTGTGCGTCTGCGGCACGACGCGCACGTCGAACTCGTGGCGCGCGGCGGTCGCCAGGAAGCGCATCAGGTCGCGGGACGGCAGGGCGCGCTTGCACTCGCCGAACGGCGTGACCGGCTGCAGGATCAGCAGGATCTTGCTGCGCAGGCCGTGCAGTTGCTCGAGCGCGCGCTCGAAGCTGATGTCCGAGACGTTGTCGGTCAGCACGATCTTGACGTCGACGGTCGCGCCGCGGCGCAGCGCGATCTCACAGCAGCGCACGTGGCGCGCACCGTGGTCGTCGCCCGGGCCGAGCAGCAGCTTCTTGTCGACCGGCTGCGCCAGCGTCTCCTTCAGCTTGTAGTCGGCGGACAGGTGGTCGACCTGGTTGATGCAGGCTTCGAGCGCCTCGGGGTCGTGCGCGGCGGTCTCGAGGTGCATGCGCACGCCGTGCTCGCGCACCGCCTGGCCGAACTCGCGCACGAACTGCGGGAACACCAGCGGCTCGCCGCCGGTGACGCTGACGCGGTGCGACTTGAGGCCCGGCATCGCGGTCGTCGCGACCTGCCGCACCAGCTCCGCTGCGCGCGACGCGCGCACCGGGTTCTGCTCCTGCTGCGTGCGCACGCCGTAGTGCACCGGCACCAGCTGCGGCGCGTCGTAGCTGTTCGGCGTGTCGCAGTAGCGGCAGCGGAACGGGCAGGTCGCGACCCGCAGGAAGGCCATCGGCATGCCGACGAACCGGCCCTCGCCCTGGACCGAGTGGAAGATCTCGATCAGCGGCGCGCGCGACTCCTTCGCCTCCTTCTGCGCCGCCTGCTTCTTCTGCTGCAGGTCGCGGAACGCGCCCTTGATGTCCATCGGACTAGGCCGTGAACCGCTCGGCGAGTTCGTTGAGCACGTCGATGCCCTGCGCCAGCTGCTCGTCCGACGCCGCGAACGAGACGCGGAAGTGCGTGTCGCGCGCCGAGAACGCCTTGCCGGGCACGATCAGCACGTTCTTCTCGATCGCGGCCTCGACGAACACGTCGCTCGCGACGTGCACGCCGTCCTTGCCCTTGGGCAGCTGCGGGAACGCGTAGAACGCGCCCTCGGGCTTCGACAGGCAAAAGGCCGGGTGCAGGCGCTCGACCAGCAGGTCGCGCTTGCCACGGTATTCGTCCTGGTACGGCTTCAGGTCGATCTCCGGCATCGCGGCGACCAGCGCGTGCTGGAACGGCGCCGGCGCGCAGACGAACGAGAACTGCTGCAGCGTCTTGAGCGCGTCGAGCATCGCGCTCGGGCCGGTTGCGTAGCCCATGCGCCAGCCGGGCACGCCGTAGCTCTTGCTGAAGCCGCCGAGCTGGATGCAGCGATCGGTGAACTGCAGCGGCGAGCAGTAGTCGTCGGCGTAGCAGAACAGGTCGTAGATCTCGTCACTGACGACCCAGGCGCCGCACGACTCGGCGATGCGGCAGACGCCCTCGATCTCGTCGCGCGTCAGCAGGCCGCCGGTCGGGTTGCTCGGCGAGTTGACGAACACGATCTTGGTCCGCTCGCTGACCAGGCTCGCGACCTGCTCCAGGTCGAGGCCGAAGCGCTCGCCGTCCTGCTTGGGGTAGGTGTCGTAGAACTTCACCGTCGCGCCGCAGATCGTCGCGAGGTGCTTGTACATGACGAAGTACGGGTCCGGCAGCAGGATCTCGTCGCCGGGATCGAGCAGGCTCAGGAACGACAGCATCAGCCCGCCGCTGACCCCGCTGGTCAACAGGCAGGTCTCCGGCCGCTTGCCGAGCCGCTGCTCGACGTCGTCGAGCACGATCCGGTTGAGTTCCGGCAGGCCCTGGGTGACCGTGTAGCGGTTGTGCCCCTCGCGCATCGCGCGGCACGCCGCTTCGACCAGTTGCTCGGGCGGGTCATAGTGGGCTTGCCCGATCGACAGATTGATCGGGTCCTGCATCGTCGCCATCAGTTCGAAGATGCGACGGATGCCACTCGGCTCGATGCCGCGCACGCGGCTCGACAGACCGATGTTGTCAGCAGCCACGGGGACCTCGCGCGTGCGGGCAGACGTGGCGGGCAGCGACGCCCGCCAAGGGGGCGGTCACGGCCCGGGAGGCCACGGCCACGGAAACGGTCACGGAAGAACGTTCAGGAACAGACGAAACGGATACCGGACGGCTACTTGTCGTCCTTCTCGTCCTTCTTGTCCTTCTTCTTCTTCTTCTTGGTCACGACCTTGAACTTGGTGCGGACCTTCGGGAGGCCGGTGACGCCGTCTTCCTCGCTCCAGCGACCGGCCTTCTTCAGCGCAGCGATGCGCTCGACGCGCGTCCAGACGTTGCGTTGACCGACACCGGTGCCCTTGGACCTGAGACTGCTGTGGATCGACATTGGAGTGTTCTGTCTTGGGCCGCACCGTCCGTGCGGCGGAAAATGAGGGCGAGCAGTCTACCGGATCTTCATGACCGTTGGCCACTGCGAATCCTCGATTCGCAGCTTGCAGAACAACTCGTCCGGCACGTCGTTCGGCATGTTGAGCAGCCGATCGCGCGAGGCCTTCTCTTCGGCCTCACCGGAGAAGTAGACCGCAGTGACCCAGATCACGCCGTTGCCACGGGGCCATGGATACGGGCGCGCCTTCGGCAGGCCGTGCTGGACCAGGTAGGCGGCGAGATCCGAGGCCTTCTGGCGCGCCCCCGCCTCGTCGAGACTTTCGGTCAACGGGTAGGCCGTCACGATGAACGCCCGGTCCTCGAGCGCGGTCGTGTCGACCTCCTTGACGAAGTTGGGCTTCTGGCCGATCCGCGCGTTGAGCGGGTTGTTGTCGTCGCTGCCGCCACCGAGGCGGTCGCCGACCAGGAACCCGCCGCCGAACGCGACCATCAGGCCGATCGCGAACACCAGCATCGGGACCGTCTGGCCCTTGTCCTTGCGGCGGCTCCTGCCGAACCGACCGAGCAGGCCGTCGATCGCGCCGAAGAACGACGAACCGAAGCCACCGCGGGAACCGCGAGAACGAGACTTGCCGCGCGAACCGAGCAGCATCGCGATGTCGCTTGTCTTGCGCACCGAATCACCCCCAACGCCCCGCGAGGGGCGCGAACCAGCAGACTGTAAGGACCCACCGGGGAAGGTGGGCTGACCGAACCGAGGTGACCAGACCCCGGCGCGCCGCACAGTATCGCGGCCAACGCATCGGCGCAAACAGCGCGCGTCGAGAATCAGCCTTCGGCGATCTCGAGCAGCAGCTTCATCACGCGCGGGTCGGCGTCCTTGCCCGGCTCGAGCAGGTAGGTGCGCGCCGCCTTCCTGGCATCGTCGGGCTCACCCTGCTTCTGCAGCACCTTGGCCAGCAGGTAGACCTGACGGCCGGCATCCTGCTGGTGGCGGTGCTGCCACGCGATCGCCTGCACGCACAGCTCCTCGAGTTCGTCGAGGTCGGGATCGGGCTGGCGATACAGCGCCGTCGCGAGCAGCCACGAAGCCCAGTGCTGGTCCGGATCCAGGCGCAGGCAGCGCCGGAACGCCACGATCGCCTCGTCGACCTTGCCGTCCTTCAGGCTCTTGACGCCGAGGCTCTCCGAGTGCCCCCACAGCTTGCCGAGTTGCTCTTGGATGCCGGCGTCGTCGAACTCGTCGGGCGCGACCTCGAGGCAACGCCCCCACGCCTCGGCGGCGGCGTCGAGATCCTTGCGCAGCAGGCTGTCGTAGCCGAGCGCCGCCAGGCTCGCCGCCAGCTGGCGCCGCGCGTCCTCGTAGTCGGGCAGCAGCTCGACCGCCTTCTCGAGGTAGCGCACGGCGATCGCGTAGCTGCGCTGCTCCTGCGCGAGCTTGCCCATCACCAGGTAGGCCTTGCTCTCGTCCGCGTTGTAGCGCAGCGCGTCCTCGACCAGCCGCTTGACCTCGGCGCGCTTGTCCGGGTCGTGCAGCAACTCGTAGGCGCGCCCGATCAGCAGGTTCGACAGGATCTTGCCGGAGTCGCGATCGTCGGGCTGCAGCTGCATGTAGGCGGTCAGGTACTGCTCGGCCTCGCGCAGCCGGTTGAGCCCGACCAGCGCCAGCGCGACCTCCTGCAACAACCGCGGATCGCTGCGCTGTTCGAAGCCCTTGCGCGCGAACTCGAGCGCGCCGTCGTAGAGCCGCTTCTCGCGCATCAGCCGCGACGCGCCGAGCCACGCGGTCGCGTCCTGCGGTCGCAGCTCGGTCGCCTTGCGGAAGCAGCGCAGCGCCGACGTCACGCGGTCGCGCGCCTGGTCCCACAGCGCCTGCGCCAGCCACAGACCGGCGTGGTCGGGATGCCGTTCGCGCGCCGCGGCGAGCCGCGCATCGACCGCCGCCGCGCGCGCGTCGTCGTCGTCGAGCCGCGGCGCCTGGCCGTCCCGGGCCTTCTTCAGCAGCTCCGGCTGCAGCGCCTTCAGCTCGCGCGTCGCCGCGAACGCGATCACCTGCGGATGCTCCGGCGCCTGGTCCTTGGCGGCCACCAGCACCGCCTCGGCCTGCTGGTCACGGCCGTGCAGCTGCAGCGGCTCGAACGCGTCGAGCTGCGCCTGCAGCAGCTGGTCGCTCGCCAGCCGTCGACGCTGCTCGGTGGTCTCGAGCGCCAGCTGGGCGCGCGCGGCGCGGATCGCGCCCTCGGCGTGGTTGGCGGCCCCCTCGTAGTCGGCGACCGCCATCGCCAGCTGCCGCAACAGCACGCGGGCGCGCAGCTCGTGCACCGGGTAGCGCGCGGCCTTGACCGCGGCGTCGAGGTGCGGCGTCAACCGATCGATCGACACGTTCGGGGTGCGCATGCGGTCGTAGACCAGGTTGAGGTGCGCGACGGCGTTGTGCTCGTCGGCCTCGAGGCTGGTCCGCCACAGCGTCGCGTCGTCCTGGAAGTCGTGGGCGCGGCCGGCACCGAGCCACAGCAGCGGCAGCGCGAGCGCCGCCGCGAGCCACGGGCCGCGGGCGTGGACCAGCGCGGTCGCGGCCGTCAACGCCAGCGCCAGGCCGGGGACCGCGAGGTAGAGGTAGCGATCCGCCGCGGCGATCGCCGACGCCGGATACGCGGTGTTGAACGGCAGCAGCGCCAGCACGAACGCGCACAGGCCGGCGCCGATCGCGCGGGTGCGCCGCGGGATCGCGAGGCCGATGCCGAGCGCGACGAACGCCAGCAGCGCGACCGTTCCGGGCAGCCACTGCGCGCGGAACGCCTCGAGCGTGTCGACCTCGGGGTAGAGCACGTTGAGCCGCGTCGGCCACACCGCCGTCGTCAGGTAGTGCCAGAACGCACCGGGCACCTGCGCGAGCCGCGAGCCCGACTCGGACGCGGCCATCGTGCCCTGCGCGGCGGCGACCTGCTGGTGCATCAGCGCCAGCAGCGCGGCGGCGCCGAACGACAGCAGCGGTGCGGCGAACCGCCGGCGATCGCCCCCCACCCACAGCGCCACGCCGACGCCGAGTAGCGGCAGCACCACGGCGGTGGCGTTCGACAGCATCGCGAGCACCGTCAGCACGACCACGCCGGCCAGGCGCTGCGGCGACGGTGCCCTGGCGAAGCGCGCGGTCTGCAGCAGCGCCCAGAACACGAACAGGCCCGACAGCACGTACTTCCTGCTGCTGACCCACGCGACCGATTCGCACAGCGCCGGGTGCACCACGAAGATCGCGGCGGTGACGTGCGCGGCGAGGCGCGGCACGCCGAGCGTCGTCAGCAGCCGCACCAGCACCACCGCGGCGATCGCGTGCAGCAGCAGCGCGTGCAGGTGCGGCAGGAACGGCGCGTCGCCGGCGACCGCGAAGTCGAGCCACATCGACGTGTGCGCGACCGGCAGGTAGGCGTTGGCGATCGGTTCGGTCCAGATCGCGCCGAGGCCGGCGACGAACTCGGGGTTGTCGGGACCGAAGAAGAAGTTGTCGTCGAACTGCAGCAACTCGGCGCCGAGCGCCGCGGGCAGGTAGACGATCAGCGCCAGCAGCACCATGCAGAGCCAGGTCGGCCACTGCGGTGCGGGCGCCGTGATGGGGTCTGGGCTCGCGTTCATCGGAGAGGGGGCGCACACGTTACCAGTCGGGGCGCAGCCGCGCTTGCCTTCGGCGCCGGGCATGGCAAGCTCGCACGCGTGTTCCCCGCCCCCTCCGCCCGGCACCTCGCTTCGCAGCAGCCGCAGCTCGCCCGTTCGCTGCGGGAGCGCGGCCGCGAGGTCTGGCCGCTGCTGCGCCGCGACGCCGACCTCGGCCAGGTGGTCACCGTGCACCGCGAACGGCCCGATCGCCTTGCCGAGACGGCGCTCTGGCGCGCCGGCGAGCCGGTGTTCCTGCCGGGCGTGCTCGGCGACGTCGAGCACCGCGAACGCGACGCGATCGCCGCCTGCCTGCAGATGTTCGACCGGCTGCGCGCCGAACGCAGCGAGTTCCTCGACGAGCTCGAGGTGCGCCTGCACGACGACGACTGGCTGCGCTATGCGGGCAGCACCGTCGACCAGGACGACCCGCGCGAGGTCGAACGGTGCTTCGTCGACGTCGAGATCGACGGCCAGGTGGTCGCCCAGGATCTGTGGGCCAAGCTCGCCTGGATCACCGAGGATCCGAGCGACAGCTCGCTGCGGGTGCGCTTCTCCAACGGCCTCGACCAGCTCGAGGAGTGGATGACGACCAGCGACCATACCGCCAGCCAGGTCGACCGGTTCGCGCTGCACGCGTTCCCCGAGTGCCGCGCGGTGCTGTCCTGCGCCCCGCTGCGCGAACGGCTGGACCGGCTGGTCGCGCAGCCGCACCGGCTGTCCGAGCGCATCGTCTACAACAACGCCCCCAACGGCGGCGCGGTGTTCCACCACGACGCCGAGCCGGGCCAGCTCGGGGTGGTGTTCTCGCAGCTCGAGGGCCGCACCGCGTGGTTCTCGCTGAGCAAGCGGCGGCTGGCGCGCCTGCTGGTGCAGGTCGGCTTCTGCCGCCGACGCGACGCGATGCAGGTGCTCGACGAGGCCTGCGACCCGGACCTGCTCGAGCTGATCAACCGCGACGAGGGCTTCGCCCGGCTGCTGGCGGCACACGGCGCGCTGTTCGTGCTGCGCGCCGGCGACGCGATCCTGCTGCCGTCGCACGGCGTCGACGACGTCGCCTGGCACAGCGTGCTGGCGATCGGCGACCGGCCGAGCCTGGCGCACTCGTACGGGCTGTTTCCGCGGGCCGACGACTACGACGTCGTCGGCGATCCCTGGCTCGGCGAGCGCGCCGCCGCTACGAAGGGCGTCCCAAGTACAATGTCACGATGAACGACGGCCGCAGCAGCCTCGAACAGCACCTGCAGCTCTGGGCGGAGGCCTACGGGCCCGACCTGGCCGTGCCCAGAGGGCAGGCAGAGCCCAAGGGCCAGGTGGAGCCGCGACGGGCCGCCCCGCCCGCGGCCGAGGCTGCCGCCCCGCAGCCGGCGGCAGCAACCCCGGCGGCCGCAACCCCGGCCGCAGCAACCCCGGCCGCGCCGGCGCCGCCGCCCGGGCAGCCGTCCACCGCCGCCCGACCTGCGCGCCCCGCCGAAGCAGCGCCGCAACCCGCTGCCGAAGAACAGGATGAAGCGGTAGCCGCGCTGCGCGCGCTGCGCTCCGAAGTGCTGCCGTGCACCAGGTGCAAGCTGCACATGGGTCGCCGCATGACGGTGTTCGGCGAAGGCAACCCGCACGCGCGGGTGATGTTCATCGGCGAGGCCCCCGGCGCCAAGGAGGACCAGTCGGGGCGCCCGTTCGTCGGCCCGGCCGGCCAGCTTCTCGACCGCATCATCGAGGGAGCCATGGGATTACGGCGACAGGACGTGTTCATCGCCAACATCAACAAGTGCCGCCCGCCCAACAACCGCGCACCAGAGGCCGACGAGGTCGCGGCGTGCCTGCCGTTCTTGAAGCAGCAGGTCGAGATCGTCCGGCCGGAGGTGCTGGTGTGCCTGGGCCGCACCGCCGCGCAGAACCTGCTCGGCTCGACCGAGTCGACCACCGCGATGCGGCGCCGCCAGCACGAGTACGCCGACACCCCGGTGATCGTGACCTGGCACCCGGCCTACCTGCTGCGCGAGCCGTCGCGCAAGCGGGAGACCTGGGAGGACATCAAGAAGGTCAACAAGCTGCTCGGTCTGCCAGAAGTGCCGCCCACCAAGGCGTAGGCCGCCGCTGCCGGGCCGTTCGCCGGCAGGGCGAATCTCTCCGCAAACTCGGAGGGAAGGGCTTGTTGCAACCTTGACCGACCCATCGCAGGTCGATAGGGTCCGGCGTCCCTACGGCCTCTTTGCGTCCCGAGGAGGTCTGGGCTCACCCGGAGCAACGGGTCGCTTCTCTCTCCCCTCCCCGTCGTCTGTGGCATGCAGGACGGTCCGAGAACGGCGGCGCGCCAACCGAAGTGAGTGCTCTTTGCTCCGCTGGTTCCGGCCCGACGCTGCGCGCGCAGCCGAGTGCCGAACGCGTCCCGCGCCGCCCTCACGAACGCGCGGCTGCGCACCTTCGGAGCCACCAAAGCCCCCCTCTCCCCGATCGCCACTTTTGCAGGCATTCAGCATGATCAAGGTTCAGACCCTGCGCTTGCGCGGCCTCTGTGCGTCCTCCCTGTTGGCCCTCGCCGCTTGCTCCGGCACGCCGACGGACTTCGTTGACGTCCAGACCGGCTCTTCCGAAGGCACCCCGCTGACGAAGACGACCACCCTCGACGACATCACCTACGGCGTCCAAGACCCGCAAGGCCAAGACCCGCAAGGGCGCGCCGCCCTCGTCAAGAAGGCGGTCGAGAACGCTCGCCGTTCGCTCGAGCTGCGCCTGTTCGAGGACGCCCGCAACGAAGCCGCGTTCGCGCTCGAACTCGACTCGAACAACGCCGAGGCGCGCGACATCCTGCGTCGCTGCCGTCAGGTGCTCGGCGAGGAGACCAACGCCGGCGACAACAGCTTCCGCAACCTGGTGATGACCGAGCGCATCAAGCAGGAACGGGAGCGCGCGCTGGTCAACAACGAGATCGCCCTCGGCAAGGCCGAGATGGACCTCGAGAACTACGGCCGCGCGATCGACCGCTTCGAGCGCGCCGTCACGGCCCTGCGCTTCTCGGCCTACGTGCAGCCCAACGACCCGCTTCGCACCGAAGCCGAGTCGCTGCTCGAGCAGGCTCGCCAGGCCAGCCGCAGCGCGCTGCAGCAGGCCGAGCAGGACGCCAAGGCCGCCAGTGAGGCCGAGCTCGCCCGCATCGCGCGCGACCGGGAGATCGCCCGCGAGCTGAGCGTCGAGCGCCTGCTGGAAGCCGCCAACGTCAAGTTCCAGAACGGCGAGTACGCCGACTCGGTCAACCTGGTCGACCAGGCCCTGCGCCTCGACCCGATCAACCCGACGGCGATGGCGCTCCGCGACCTCGCCGACCGCGCGCGCCACAACGCGCAGATGGACCTCAACCGCGAGCGCTGGCGCACCGAGTGGAACAAGACGTTCACCGAGCTGAAGCACAGCGCCGTGCCGCAGACCGAGACGGTCGTGTTCGACCCGTCGCGCTGGGCGGTCGTCAACCAGCGCAAGCCGGCCAGCTACGCGCAGGCCGAGTCGCTCGAGTCGCCGCAGAACCAGGCGGTGCAGAAGCTGCTGAACGAGACCGTGCTCGAGCACAACTTCGCCAGCGCCACCGTCGAGGACTGGGCCAACTACTACGCCCAGGTCACCGGCGCGACGTTCTTCGTCAGCGAAGACGTCAAGGGCATGGACGCCGAGACGACCACGCTCAACGAGTTCCGCCTGCCGCGCCGCTCGGTCGCGGGCGCGCTGAAGGCCATCCAGGCCACGACTGGCGTCGCCTACAAGATCAAGGACGGCCTGGTCATGCTGGTCACGCCGGAGAACGCGATCGGCAAGCTCGACCTGCAGCCGTTCAACGTCACCGAGCTGGTCTCGGGCGTGCAGAGCAAGCCGGGTCCCGACCTGCGCCTGAAGGTGCCGGGCGACGACGCGCCGCTGTTCCCCGAGGTCGATGAGGAGCCGCAGCCGTCGGTCGTCGACGACACCCGTCTGGTCGAGCTGCTGCAGGCGACGATCGCCCCCGACAAGTGGGAAGGCTCGCCGTTCACGATGAACTTCCAGGGCGGCGTGCTCTACGTGCGCGCCGACCGCCCGACGCTCGAAGCCGTCGGCAAGCTGCTCAACGAGCTGCGCCGCCACGTCGGCATCCAGATCGACATCGAGTCGCGCTTCCTGAGCGTCGAGGACAGCTTCCTCGAGGACGTCGGCATCGACCTCCGCGGCCTGGGCAACCAGAGCGCGCAGGGCCTCGCCGGTCGCGGCCTCGAGAAGCAGGGCGACCGCTCGAACGCCGGCTTCGACGACTTCGGCCCCCGCCAGCAGCAGAACGCCGCGGTGCCCGGCATCGTCGGCACCGGCACCGAGCCGGGCATCTTCTTCGACGACGGCGAGGACGGCGACGCGATGGCCCGCGTCGAGAACCTGTTCAACTCGACGCTCGGCGGCCGCAACGGCGGCCTGACGAACGCCGGCGGCCTGTCGCTGCAATACGCCTTCCTCGACGACACCGAGGTCGAGGTCGTGCTGCGTGCGGTCAGCAAGCAGGAGCGTTCGGAGCAGATCGAGGCGCCGCGCCTGCTGGTGTTCAACAACACCCGCGCGTCGATGCACTTCCTGCGGAACATCAGCTACATCCGCGACTTCGAGGTCGAAATCGCGCAGGCGGCGGCGGTGGCCAACCCGGTCATCGGCACCGTGCACGACGGCGTCGCGCTGGACGTGCGCCCCGTCGTCGACAGCGACCTGAAGTTCATCACGATGGAGCTCCGCCCCACCGTGATGGCGCTGCAGCTGCCGATCCCGACGTTCACGACGACGCTCGGCGTCGGCCAGCCGATCTCGATCCAGCTGCCGGAGGTCACCCTCCAGCGCGTCCGCACGACGGTCACCGTCCCGGACGGCAGCACGATGATGCTCGGCGGCATGCGCCTCGTGGAGCGCCAGAACCTGCGTTCGACGGTCCCGCTGCTCGGCAGCCTGCCGGGCCTCAGCTGGCTGTTCAGCCGCAACGGCACGTCGGTCCAGAACCGCAAGATGCTGATCCTGATCCGCAGCAAGATCGTGCTGATGGAAGAGCTCGAGCCGGATCCGGCGACCCTGCCGACCGACATCATCTCGATGCGCTAGGCAGCTGCATCACCGGCCGGTGGACCCACCAGCCAGAAGAAGACGGCCGGCATCGCAAGATGCCGGCCGTTTCGGTTTTGCGCGCATGCCGGCCCGGCGCCCTCCGACGCCCGCGACGTGCGCCGCGACCGCGGCGGCCCGCCCCTCCCCCGCCGACGCCGCCTTGGAACACATGAACCCATCGCTATCCTGCGCCGTTCCACCCCTCGGCGGAGTGCGGCTTTGGCCCCCGAACCCGCACTCTGATCGCGACTTCCGGTGCCGTCTCCCCTCGTCGGCACCCGTCCACCCATTTTCGGTTCCCGAATTCCCTGCAGCCCTTCTCTGCAGCCAACCATCGGAGTCTGTCTGTGATCAGCCTTCTCGCGCGCCTCGACGGCGCCAAGTTCGCGGCGCTCGCGCTTGCCATCGGCACGCTTTCGCCTGCCCTGCTCGCCCAGGATCAGCTGGGTCGCGAGATCAACTTCGTGCGTGCCCTCGCCAAGGACATGCGCTTCATCGAGCTGGCCAAGTCCGAGGCGGAGCGCCTCGCGACCGCGTTCCGCGGCGCCGGTGACCAGGACAAGATCGCGCAACTGTCGGTCGAGGTCGCCTACTACGGCGCCCGCTCGCGCAGCGACCGCAACCAGCAGCGCGCGCTGTTCAAGGAGACCGTCGACAAGTCGCAGGACCTGATCGACCGCTCGACGGACGCCGACGTCAAGCTGCAGGCGCAGTCGACGCTGGCCAACGCGACGCAGGACTTCGGCCAGTTCCTGATCGAGGAACTCGACATCGCGCGCACCGAGTCGCCGGAGCGCGTCGCCGAACTGCAGGCCGAGGCGATCGAGGTCCTGAAGGCCGGCAAGGCCGCCTGCAAGGACGTTCGCGCCGCGCTCGAGAGCCAGCGGGGCGACGACCCGCAGAAGGAGATCGAGTTCTTCCTGATGTGGATGAAGGAAGCCGTGCTGACGCGCGAGCAGGCCAAGGCCGACAAGGAGAACCGCAACGTGCTCGTCGACCGCGCCATCGAGGAGCTCGAAGAGATGGTGCTCGAAGCCGGCGAGGAGTCGGCGCTCGGCCTGCGCGGCCTGTTCGAGATCGCGCAGTGCTACGAGGTCAAGGGCGAGATGTCCGAGGCCATCGACTGGTACAGCAGCACCATCGAGTCGATCACGACCGCGCTGAGCGACCACGAGAAGGGCGAGCTGCAGCTGACCGGCGACATGCTGAACTTCCTGTTCGGCATGATGCAGGAGGTCTACGTGCGCGCCGGTGAGACGATGGCCCGCGAAGGCGCCGAGGGCACCGAGGAGCTGTTCACCAACTTCCGCAAGCACATTGCGCAGTTCGGCGAGAAGGGCGTCGACCTGTTCGACGTGGTCTCGGAGAGCTACGGCCACCTGATGCTGCTCGCCGAGAGCCGCTGGAAGGCCGAGTCCGGCGACCCGCAGAAGGTGCAGGAAGCGCTCGCGATGACGCAGCGCATCAACGACAAGCACCCGGCCGACTACGTCGGCGTCAAGGCCAAGGCCGTGCTGGCCGACATCCTGGCGCTGCAGAAGGACCTGGTGTCGGGCTCGCTGCTGTTCGAGGTCGGCAAGGGCGAACTGCAGAAGAAGAACTACGAGGCCGCGGTCCAGAACCTGCGCGGCGCGATCGCCGCGTTGACCGCCGAGGAGAAGAAGACCCTCGGCATGGAAGCGCACCTGATGCTCGGCAACGCCTACCGCCGCACCGACCGCCAGCTCGAGGCGATCATCGCGCTGGTCGAGGGCGCCAAGCTCTACGGCGACAAGGCCGACCCGATCTCCAACGACGCCGGCGACGCGATCGACCGCGCGGTCTCGGCGCACAAGCGCGAGACCAAGGACGATCCGTTCTTCGCCAGCTTCTGGAGCGAGGCGATCAACGAGGCCGCCAAGATCAACACCGGCGGCGCCGACAAGGTCGCCTACAAGGAAGGCACCAAGCTGTTCAACGAACGCAAGTGGGCCGAGGCCGCAGCGGAGTTCGCCAAGGTCACCTCCGACTACGTCTACTACGAGCAGGCCGCGGTGCGCGTCGCGCGCGCCTACGCGTCGGCCGGCGACTTCGCCAAGTCGCGCGAGGCGCTCGCCAAGTACCGCCAGTACGTCGCCGGCAACGAACTGCACGCCCGCGACACCGGCAAGCAGCAGGTCCGCAAGGCCGCGCTCGCGTCGGGCGCCTACAACGACGTGCAGATCGCCTACTACGAAGCGCGCGGCAACGACAAGTTCGGCATCGAGCGCGACCTGTCGAAGTACGGCGCCGCGGTCGACGCGGTGAACAACTTCCTCAGCAACTTCTCGGCCGACGGCGACGTCTACGTGCCGCAGGTGCTGGCCTTCCTCGGCCGCCTGCACATCGACACCGGCGCGCTCGACAAGGCCGAGCAGGCCTACACGCAGCTGAAGGGCAAGGACGGCACGCGCGCCGCGCGTCTGGCGACCGAGATCTTCAAGGAGTACCAGAACCAGGTGAAGGGCCTCGTCGCCGAGCTCGACAAGGGCATCGCCGCGGGCAAGACGGACCAGCAGCTGGCCGACCAGAACCGCGAGATCGCGGAGGCCCGCCGCAAGCTGACCGCGCTCGGCACCGACTACATCAAGAGCTCGCCGGAGCCGCAGCTCGCGATCCTGGTCAACACGATGCTCAACTGGCAGCAGCTCGAGGAGTGGGAGCGCGTCGACGAGGTCGCCAAGAAGACCCTGGCGCTCTACGGCGACGTCAGCGACGAGGCTTCGAAGAACGTCGTCGACCAGCTGGTCCGCCCGATGGTCGGTGAGGCGCTGCTGCAGCAGCGTCGCTTCCAGGAGGCCTACGACATGCTGATCGCGGCCGAGAAGGCCAACCCGGCCCAGTGGGAGCTCAAGCGCCAGATCGCGCGTGCGCTCGGCGGCTGGTTCGAGTTCTCGAAGACGGGTGCCGCGGTTCGTGAGCCCGGCCTGGACCGTCCGATCGAGGCCTACATGAAGTACTACGGCGACCCCGAGAAGTCCTACCGCATCTGGGCGACGCGTCCGGACGTGAAGAAGTTCAGCCTCGAGTGGTACCGCTTCATGTGGGAGTCGTTCTGGTTCGCCAAGCAGGCCGGCAAGAAGGACAGCAGCTACGAGGACATCGCCGACAAGTTCTACCGCATCGCGCGGAGCACGAACGACTTCGCGACCCTGCTGACCTACGGCGCGGAAGGCAAGAAGCTGCACAGCTACTTCCAGACCAACCGCTAGTCCCCCACCGCAACACACATCCAAGGACTGACCACGATGCGATTCCTCCCCCTGTTGTTGCCGGTGGCGCTGCTGCTGCCGGCCACCGCGACCGCCCAGAAGATCAACGACGTCGTCCTCAAGAAGGACGGCGCGCGGGTGCGCGGTCTCGAGATCACCGACTTCCTGCTCTCGGGCGTGCGCGGCAAGCGCGGCTCGGATGACTTCGAGCTGCCCGCGCACCTCGTCAAGGACATCGAGTGGAGCGACCTGCCCGAAGAGTTCACCGCCGGCAAGGGCGCGATGGGCCGCGGCGACTTCGCCGCCGCCGCGCAGTTCTTCGGCGCGGTGCAGAGCGACCGGCCGCTGGTGAAGGCCGACGCCGAGTTCTTCAAGATCAAGGCCGCCGTCGCCGGCATCGGCGCGGACAAGGGCGCCGCCGCCACCGCGGCGTCGCACATGAAGGACTGGATCAGCAGCAACGTGAACCACTGGCGCACGCCCGAGGCCCTGCTGCTGCAGGGTCGCGCCGAGCGCCTGGCCGGCACCGCCGGCGCGGCCACGACGACGCTGAAGGAACTCGACGACCGCGCGATCCGCGACGGCTTCGGCACGATCTGGAGCGCGCGCGCCAAGTACGAACTGGCCCTGACGCTGGTCGCCGACGGCAAGGCCGCCGAGGCCCGCACGCAGTTCAAGTCGGCCAGCTCGGCCGCCGACACGGCGCTCAGCACGACCGATACCGACAAGCCGGAGCTCGAGAACCTGAAGACGCTCGCGCGCGTCGGCGAAGGCGAGACCTACCTCGTCGACAAGGACTTCAAGCAGGCGGCGGCGTTCTTCAAGAGCCTCGCCAACAGCAGCACGCCCGCGCTGAAGGCCGCCGCGGCCGCCGGCGAGGGCGAAGCGATCTTCCTCGACGCCGTCGCCAAGGACGACGCCAACGGCCTGCGCCGCGCGCAGATGGCGCTGGCTCGCGCCAGCGTCTTCGACAGCACCAGCGGCGAGTCGAGCGCCAAGGCGAACTACTACCTCGGCCGCTGCCTGCTGGCGCTCGGCGCGCAGAAGGAGGGCGACTCGTTCAAGCAACGCGCCCAGCAGTACTTCGAGATCGTCTACACGTCGTACCCGTCGACCCGCTGGGCCGGCCTGGCGAAGACCGAGTCGCAGAAGTAGTCGTCGCTCTGCCGCTGGGCCAACCCGCTGGGCCAACCCGCCTGGCAGGGCGCCACGAGGCCGTTCCCGGCGCAGATTTGTTTGCGCCGGGGGCTTCCCAGCGGCCCCCCGGTCGAGCAAACTTCCTCCCCCCTCTTTTTCGAATCCTTCGAAGCCCCTCTCCCCCGCCTCGCGCCCGTTGTGAGGCCGCAGTTCCCATGATCCTCAAGCACGTGCCGTCCGTTCGGTTCCTCGCCGTTTCCGCGCCCCTTCTGTTCGCCAGCTCGCTGTTCGCCCAGGAAGGGGATGGCGGCGCGACGGAGAAGCCGGGCTTCCTCGAAGACGTCATCGACAACGCCGGCGTCATCGGTGGCCTCATCGTCCTCATGTCGATCATCGCGCTGGCGCTGATCATCGAGAACTTCATGTCGATCAAGCGCGAGAAGATCGCGCCGCCCGACCTGCTCGACGAGATCGAGGCGCTGTTCGACGGCGAGAACTTCCAGGACGCGGTCGAGCTGTGCGAGCAGGAGAAGAACTACATGACCAACGTCGTCGGCGCTGGTCTGTCGAAGCTCGGCCACGAGTTCGAGACCATGCAGACGTCGATCCGCGAGATGCAGACCGAGGAGTCGGTCAAGCTCTTCCAGAAGATCGGCTGGCTGTCGCTGATCTCGGCCATCGCGCCGATGATGGGTCTGTTCGGCACGGTGACGGGCATGTTCGACACGTTCGGCACGATCGCGGCGTCGGGCGGCAACGTCTCGCCGGCGAAGCTCGCAGGCGGCATTAAGGGCGCGCTCGTCACGACGATGCTCGGCCTGATGGTCGCCATCCCGGTCGGCATCGGCTTCTTCGTGATGCGCAACCGCGTCATCCGCACCTCGACGGAAGTCAACGCCATCACCGAGGACCTGTTCGAGCGCTTCCGCTCGAAGTAGTCCCCCGGAACAGGCCGATCCGAGCCGCACCGAACCTCCCGCACGGGAACCACGTTCGTAGCGGCCTGGATCTCACCCCGCATCGCGTCGCCCCACGGCGGCGCACAACCGGAGGAACCGCCGAGTGAACATCGAAAAAATCGTTCAGGAGGAGCTCGACATGGACATGACGCCCATGATCGATTGCGTCTTCCTGCTGATGATCTTCTTCGTGCTGGTCATCGACCTCAGCCAGAAGAACCTCGAGGACCTGATCCTGCCGCGTGCAGAGTTCCAGGAGCCTGACGACGAGCCGCCCGAGAACCGCCCGATCCTGAACGTGCTGCAGAACGGCACGGTCATCTATCAGGGCAAGGTCTACTACGACGCGCTCAAGGACGGCAAGAACTACGCCCCCATCAAGAAGCTGCTCGCGGAGATCCGCCGTGTCGGCATCACCAACAAGACGCTGCACCTCGTCCCGAAGGACGTCGGCGGGGTCGACGCGATGGTGATGGACGAGCCGGTGCTGATCCGTGCCGACAAGTGGACCGAATGGCACTACGTCGGCGAGATCATGAAGCAGTGCTCGCAGCCCGACATCGCGTTCTGGAAGGTGCAGCTTGCCCTTTCGGAAGAGGACAAGGAAACCGGCGAGAAGAACACCAGCCTGACGAGGGGGCAGTAAGCCATGAGCGCAATCGACGACGCCCAGGAAGAAGCCAAGGCCGACATGACGCCGATGATCGACGTCGTGTTCCTGATGATCATCTTCTTCATCTGCATCGAGTTCAAAGTCCTCGAGTCGAAGCTCGACGCGTTCCTGCCGACGGACAAGGGCAGCCAGAACACCGTCGTGGAGCCCGAAGAGCAGCTCGCCATCAAGATCCACGTCGAGAGCAACGGCTCCAAGGACTTCAGCAAGTACGGTGGTCAGGGCATCAACCCGGGAACGGGTCGCCCGAACCGCTTCGTGCTGAACGGCCACAAGGTGAAGTGGGAGATCGGCCCGAAGCCGGTCTACTCGCTCGCCGAGGTCCAGAAGGAGCTGAAGCGGATCGCCGACGATCCGGCCAGCCAGATCCCGGACAAGAAGACCGGTGGCACCAAGCTGATGAGCTGTGTCATCGAGGCCTACCCGGGCACCTACTACGAAGACGTCGCCAAGACCAACGACGCCGCCAACAACGCCGGCTTCACGGAAGTCAACTTCGGCGGCGGCCTCGGCCCGGGCAAGTAGGGCAGCAGACGCGGGCAACTCCAGCCCGCTTCTCCAGCCAGCTCCTCTTGCAAGCTGGCCGCTGCACTCTCCCGCTGCACTCTCCCGCTGGCCGCAGCCCGCCCCCCGCGGGCAGCTCGGCGCCCCGAACAGGCCCGCACCCCGGTGCGGGCCTGTTCTGGTTTTGCAGTGCCTCGCGGCCGCGCCCACCCCACCCCGGTCGGGTTCTCGAGTACTGCCCCGGCATTGCGACACTGCCGGCCGCAACCACGCCCCCATTGGCTCCACAACCCACTGCCACATCGCGAAAAACCCCTGGCACGACCTCTCGGGTGCCGCTAGCGTTTGGCCCCTTGCGACCGGCTCTCCCTACGTTTGCCGGCCGCAACAACGTCCGCTCCGTGTCGTCGCAAGTCCCTCTCGATCGGTCGCATGTGAAACGTCCCCTCCACATGCGGCGATGCCTCCACATCGTGTTCGTCCACCGATCGCTTGTCGCCGTCTCGGAAATCGGGCCCATCCCCAATGGGTCCAATCGCAATCTGGTTACGCACCGAGCGTGAAACGATGGCTCTCGAACATCCGCGCCTTCTCGCTGCTTCGCTGACGGTCGCCTTCCTGGCGGCCTCCTGCTCCACCCCGAACGACGGCTCCAACGAGTCGTCGAACCCGAACGTCGCCAACGAGTCCAACTCGAACGGCGGCTCGGCGATGACGGGCGAGCCTTCCTCCAACCAAGACCCGCAGTCCCCCGGCCGGCAAGGCCAGGGCACGGTCGCCGACCAGCGCAAGGCCGTGCTGGTTGCCAACTGGCTCGACAATGCGCGCAAGCTGCGCATGCAGGGCGAGCTGCAGGCGGCCAAGCTCGAGCTGCTGAAGGCCAAGGACCTGGCGCCCACCAACGAGCAGGTGCGCAGCGAACTGGCTGCGGTGCAGGCCGAGCTCGGCGAGCCGGTCGGCGTCATCACCACCTACGGTGACGAGGTCATGCGCCTGCAGAAGATCGCCGAGGAGCGCGCCCGCGCCACGGTGCAGAACCAGCTGCAGACCGCCCAGCAGCAGATGGCGGACAAGAACTTCGCCGGCGCGATCGAAGAGCTGCGCCGCGCGTCGCTCGCGATCGAGATCAAGGACGACGTCGACTGGATGGGCCTGCCCAGCCAGGTCGCCGCGGCCAAGGCCGAGGCCGAGCGCCTCTACGACGAGCAGCAACGCTCCAGCCAGGCGGCCGAGAACGCCCAGCTGGCCGAGCAGCTGCGCCGCGAGTTCGAGCGCAACCAGGCGCGCAAGCGCGCGCAGGTCGACGGCCTGATCCAGCAGTCGCAGGTTGCCTTCGAGGCGCGCCAGTTCGAGCGTTCGCAGGACTTCGCCCAGCGCGCGCTGGAGATGGACCCGTCGAACTCGCTGGCCTACGAGATGCTCAACGCCGCGACCAAGGCGGCGCGTGACTCGGCCAACGACGACTACTGGCGCCGTCGCGCCCTCGAGATCCGGCAGATGCTCGAGGCGCACGAGGAGCTCAAGACGCCCCAGACCGACATCCTGGTCATGGACGACGAGGTCTGGGAGCGCGCCAACCGGCGCAGCACCCGCCGCGGCGACAAGCGCCTGCTCAGCCCCGAGGACGCGGCGCTGACGCAGCTGGTCGACACCGCGCAGGTCGGCCGTCTCACCTACACGGACGAGACCGGCGCCTACCTCGACGTGCTCAAGAACCTGAGCCTGATCACGGGCGTGCAGATCCTGACCACGCCGGAAGCGCGCACCGTCATCGAGGACGAGAGCCTGACCGTCGTCATCGAGCTGGCCTCGTCGATGACGCTCAAGAACTTCCTCAACCACATGGTCTCGCGCAGCGAGAACCTCGCCTGGACGATCCGCGAAGGCGTGGTCGTGGTCGGCGACAAGTCGCAGGCCGCCGGCACGCTGATCACCGAGATCTACCCGGTCAAGGACCTGATCTTCCAGCAGACGCAGTTCCTGCCGCCGACCATCCGCGACATCCCGACCGAGGACGCCGGCGATGTCCCGCGCACCGGCGGTGAGGGCGACGATCCGATCGCCGGCATCGAGCTGACCGACCTGGTCGACACGCTGATGAACGCCACGGACCCGACCTACTGGGAGACCGAAGGCGTCGAGATCCGCCCGGAGGACTCGGGCCTGCTGTCGGTGACGGCGAGCCCGGAGATGCAGGACAAGCTGGTCAAGGTGCTGGCGAACATGCGTCGCTTCCAGACGCCGATCGTCACCATCGACTCGAAGTTCCTGACCATCTCCCGCAACTTCCTGCAGGAGATCGGCATCGACATCCGCGGCCTCGGCGGCTCGGGCAACAAGGGCGACACCGTGTCGCTCGACGACGTCACCAACGGCCTGGTCAACAACGCTTCGCGCGGCCAGGACAACGGCGGCACCGGCGACCCGGCGGCCAACCCGCTGGCCGGCGCGTTCTTCAACGACGGCAGCGACGGCGACATCCGCGCCCGCACCGAGAACTACTTCGTCAACGACCTGGGTCGCGTGCTCTCCCCCACCGGTGGCCTGACCGCCGGCTGGACGCTGATCGACGACACCCAGCTCAACCTGATCCTGCGCGCCGTCGAGAAGCGCCAGGACGGCGAGGTCGTCAACAGCCAGATCCTGTCGGTCGTCAACCGCGGCCGCGGCCACGTCGCCGTCATCAACCAGACGGCCTACGTGCGCGACTTCGACGTCGAAGTGGCGCAGGCGGCGTTCATCGCCGACCCGAAGGTCGACGTGATCCAGGACGGCATCGTGCTGGACGTGCAGCCGATCATCCAGAACGACCGGAAGTACATCACGCTCAACCTCAACCCGACGGTTGCCGAACTGCAGCGCCCGATCCCGACGTTCACGACGTCGCTCGCCGGCTCGACGCTGCCGGTCACGGTCCAGCTGCCGAACCTCACGGTCACGAACTTCTCGACGACCGTGAAGGTCCCGGACGGCGGCACGGTGCTGCTGGGCGGCCTGCGTCAGGTGCTCACCAAGGAGCGCCGCGCCGAGGTCCCGCTGCTGTCGCGCCTGCCGCTGATCTCGTTCCTGTTCAAGCAGGAGGGCTCGGCCGACGAGAACCGCAGCCTGATGGTGATGGTGCGCGCGCAGATCACCGACATCGTCGAAGAGAGCGAGCGCTAGTCGCCGACCAGACCCGCCGCCGGAGGACGACCGGCGGCGAGCGAACGAGCCGCCGCGGCCCTGGCCGCGGCGGCTCGTTCGGTTTTGCGCGCTTGCTGCGCGCGCGCACCTTGCCAGCGCGCCCGTCTTGCGCCACAACTAACCGGCGGAGTCTCTCCCCCACCGCGCCCGGACTTGGCGAGCCCACCACCATGACCAAGCCCCTCGACGCCATCTTCTTCGACATCGACGACACGCTGTTCTCGACGACCGTGTTCGCCGACAAGGCGCGTCGCAACGCCGTCGACGCGATGATCCGCGCCGGTCTGCAGGCCGACCGCAAGGACGCGATGCGCGAGTTGGAGGACGTGATCGCCGAGTTCTCGAGCAACTACGGCGGCCACTTCGACAAGGTGCTGGATCGCCTCGGCAAGGAGTCGCACGAGGGCCACAACCGGGCCGTCATCGTGGCCGCCGGCGTGGTCGCCTACCACGGCACCAAGGAGAGCGAGCTGAAGGTCTACGACGACGTCTACGCGACGCTGAAGTGGCTCGCCGACAAGCCAATCGTGCGCGGCATCATCTCGGCCGGCATCACGATCAAGCAGGCCGAGAAGCTCGTGCGCCTCGACGTGCTCGAGTTCGTCACGCCGTCGGCGATCTTCTTCACCGACCAGGTCGGCTTCAGCAAGCCCAACCACAAGCTCTACAAGCGCGCGCTGCAGCCGTTCGGGCTCGACCCGTCGCGCTGCATCTACGTCGGCGACAACCCGACGCACGACATCGATCCCTGCAACGAGCTCGGCTGGACCACCGTGCGCATCCGCCGCAGCGGCCGCTACGCGCACGTCGACGGCCAGACCGAGGCCGACCACGAGATCCGCGACTTCCTCGAACTGCGCCGCCTGCTCGAGACCGAGTACGGGCTGTAGCGGCCGATCGGTCTCGGTGACCAGGAGCAGGGTGGCCAGGCGCACGGTGGCCTGGCGCACGGTGGCCAGGCTGCGACCAGCGCCCCGCGCCTACGCCCCTACTTGAGCTGCTCCCAGAAGTCCTCGGGCATGTCGTGCGCGATCTTCAGCGCGCCGTTGCTGCCGCCGTAGATCGGCTCCTCGATGCGGATCACCTTGCCGCCGCCGAGGTGCTCCTTCATCGCGTTCTCGACCGCGCTGTCGAGTCCCTTGACCATCGAACCGCCGCCGGCGAGCAGCACGCGGTCCTTCAGCCGGGCCTGGAACTCCGGGTCGAACGTCGAGACCAGCTTCTTGATGCCCTCGAGGATCGGCTCGATCAGGATCGAGCAGGCCTTCTGCAGCTGGTCGGTCAGGTCGAACTGGGTCGGCTTGCCGTCGACCGGCAGCTCGACCTTGACGCGCTCGGGGGCGTCTCCGACGAAGCCGTAGCGCTCCTTGATCTGCTTGATCATCTGCACCGTGAACTGCGCGCCCGGGCAGCTCGCTTCGATCTGCCTCGCCAGCTCGGCATCGACCGCGTCGCCGGCGATGTCGAACATCACCTGGTCGGTCTCCTCCGGCATCGTGCCGTGCATGCGGCAGAGGTCGGTGGTGCCTGCGCCGATGTCGATGACCAGCACGTCCTCGAGCCAGTCGAGGCCGTAGGCGACCGCGAACGGCTCCGAGCACAGCATCACCGAGTCGACCGTCTCGCGAGCGGCTTCGATGATCGCCTCGCGGTTCTTCATCGAGGCTTCGGCCGGCGCGCCGATCACGCAGTAGACCAGCTCGTCCGAGCGCGGCTTGGCCAGCCGGATGGCTTCGGCGATCAGGTCACGCGCGGCCTTCATGTTGGCCTTGGACTCCTCGTCGGCGTCGGCGCCGCTCTTGATGACGCCCTTCTCGAGCGGCTTGTAGAGCTTCAGCGACATGCGCTTCTCGATCGCTTCCTTGCCGAACAGCACGTCCTTCTTGAGGAGCTTCTTGGCGACGACGTCCTTCGGGTAGCCGACGGTCGAGAAGACCGTCTCGCGGACGCCGTTGCTCGCCGACACCGAAGTGCGCGACGTGCCGAGGTCCATCCCGATGTAGAGCACGCCGTGGTCCTTGTTGGCGTCGTCGCCGCCCTGACCGGCCGCGTTCGTATCCGTGTCGTTCGTATCCGTCATGAGTTCCTAACCTCCAACTGGCGGACCTCAGGCGCCCTTGCTGCGCTTCTGCAGCTTCAGGTTGGCCTTGAAGATGTCCGCCATCAGTTCTTTCTTCTTGCCGGCCTGCGTGTCGGATTCGTCGAGGCCCTGGACCTCACGATAGATCGACGAGATCCCGGACTCGACATCCTTCATCGCCGAGACCTTCGCGAGCCGCTGCTCGGTCGACGCCAGCGTATCGTTGAGCTTCTTGATGCGCCGCTGCAGGTTGCCGACCTCGCGGTCCTGCAGCGCCTTGCGCGCGGTCTCGGCGGTCTTGCGCTCACCGCCGACGACGTCCATCACCAGCGCCATCAGCCGCTCTTCGACGGTGCCCATGTCGGCCTCGCCGCCGCCGGCCAGCGAACGCACGACCTCGGCGACCTTGGTCGCGATCTCGGCGTTCTCGCCCTGGTAGCGGGTCGCCAGCTCGACCGCGTCCTGCTCGAGCTTGAGCTTCAGCGCGCCCTGCTTCTGCGCCAGTTCGCGGCGCATCAGGTCGATCTCCTCCTCGGCGCGCTCACGCGCCCGCTCGACCTCGGACTTCTCGCGCTGCAGGTCCTCGTTGCTGCGCAGCAGGCGCAGGAACTCGGCCTTGGTCGACTCCGCGACCGCCTCGCGCTCGATGCCGACCAGCCGCGACTTGAGGCTGCGGTGCACCGCCGCCTCGATCAGCGCGATGATGCGATCGATGCCGAGCACGTTGACGTTCTGGACGCCCTTCTTCTTGAGCTTGTCCAGCGACGTGCGGAACGACATCTGCCGCACCGCGTCCTTCAGCGTCTCCTTGAACCCGGCCACGCGCTACTCCGCCTCCTCCGGGATCGGGTCGTAGGCCAGCCGCCGGTCGCTGTCCGGGTCCTGGCCGCGCACCTCGGTGACGAACGTGCCGAGCACGTTGCCGCCCATGTCGCTGAGCACCTGCCACGCGTCGCGCGACTGCTTCTTCAGCGAGTGCTCGAGCCGCACCACCAGCAGCGTGCCGTCGGCCGCCGACGACAGCACGCCGGCGTCGGTCGACGGCAGCACCGGCGGCGTGTCGATGACGACGTACTGGAACCGTTCCTTCAGCCGCTGCAGCAGCTGATCGAGGCGCGACGAGCTGAGCACCTCGGCCGGATTCTCGACGCGCGAACCGGCCCCCAGCAACATCAGGTTGCGGTAGCCCGCGGGGCGCAGCAGCTTGTCGACCGGCGCGTGGCCGAGCAGCACGTCGGTCAGGCCGGCCTCGTGGTTGAGGTTGAGGTAGCGCTCGCAGCTCGGCCGCCGCAGGTCCGCGTCGACCAGCACGACCTCCTGCCGCTCGAGTTCGGCGAACGCCATCGCGAGGTTCAGCGCCGACACCGTCTTGCCCTCGCCGCGCACCGCCGAGGTCACCACCAGCGTCTTCGGCTCGCCGTCCGGGTTCATCGCCACCAGGCGGTTGCGCAGCCCGCGCACCTGCTCGGCGCGGAAGCCCGCAGGCTCGTGGAACAGCACCAGGTACGGGTTCACCGACTGGTCGACGACGACGACCATGTCGTCCTCCCCGAGCTCGGGATCACCTGGTTGGGTTGGCTTCTTGCGACGGAACATGCAGACGGACGCGGCTGTAGCCGCTCATCGGGTTTTCGGAATCCGTGCGGGTCGCACTTGTTCCGGACTGGATGCGATTGGCGGATACGAGACGCCCGCACGGGCGGGCAGCCGCTGTGGGCGCCGGCAAGCCGCCATGCGAACGGCAACTCGTGACGTGGTGCGCGCCCACGGCTTTGCAGTGTATAGCGATTTGGAATCGCGGGGACTACGGACAAACGCGTCCGGAAAAACCGGGGCCCGAGAATGCTCCGGTGCCATCGAGGTCGAACGTCAGCCAGCCGAACCGGAACCGGTAGGCCTCGACCGCGCCACTGGCGCCGAGCGTCGCCGTGACCTCGCCGCCGCCCAGCGCCGGGCAGAGCCGCACCTCGGTACGGCCGCCATCGGCCGCGCGCTCGGCCAGCACGCGCGCCGACGTCGGCGGCACGGCCAGTTCGGCCAGGATGCCGGCGAGCACCAGCGCCAGGTGCGGCTCGGCGTCGGCCAGCGGCGGCGGCGCCCGGTAGTCGCCGTCCGGCGTGCTCGCCGCAAGGCCGCCCTGCCGTGCCGTGACGTCGAGCACCTTGCCACCGATGTCCGGAAACAGCTGCACGCGCAGCACCCCGTCGGACCGGTCCCAGACGCCGTCGAACACGCCGGCGAGCTGGTCGGACTCGAGTTCGAGCACGAACGTGCCGCCGAGCTGGCCGGCGAGCGGCATCGGCGCGACGCGCTGCAGCGTGCTCGCGGTCGGCGGCCCGAACGAACGGCACCCGGCGACCACGAGCAGCGCCAGCAACAGCGACCGCGAGCGCCTCGTCATCCGGCCCTCCGCGTGCGCGCCAGCAGCGGCGCCAGGACGAACAGGCAGCTCAGCATGCACGCCATCGAGCCGAACGCCACCACGCCGCCGAGCAGCTGCAGGCCGGGCGTAGCCGCCAGCAGCAGCGACGAGAATCCGAGCACCGTGCCGACGCTGGTGCGCACGATGCCGACCCCGGTCGCGCCGGTGTCGGTCGCACCGTGGCGGTAGTGGCCGACCAGGTGCACGCCCTCGTCGACCCCGATGCCGAGCACGAACGGCACCGACACGAAGCTGATCATCGACAGCGGCACGTCGAACAGCCGCAGCAGCACCAGCGTCACCACCAGCCCGAGCACGCTCGGCACCAGCGCCAGCAGGCCGTGTCGCAGCGAGCGCAGCCACCAGGTGACCATGCCGACCGCGAGCAGCGCGGCGATCCAGCACGCCCGCTGCAGGTCGCGCACCAGCATCTCCTCGAGCGCCGCGGTCAGCGTCGGCCCGCCGTGCAGCACGACGTCGTCGCCGGCGACCTCGCGCAGCTGCTGCTGCAGGTCGAAGAACGCCTCCCGATCCTGGCGCTGCGCCGGCCACAGCGTCACCGCGCGGTGCGGCCGTCCTTCGAACGTGACAACCTTGCCGGCGGCGGGCGCGTCGCCGTCGTTCGCCAGCCGCCGCTGCAGGTCCGCCAGCGCTGGCCGGAACGCGGCCGCCTGCAGCCCCTCCCGGTCCAGCGCGGCCTCGGCCCGGCCGACGAAGCCGTCGAGATCGGCCCGGCACGCCTGCACCGCCGCGCGGCCGGCGGCGGTGTCGCGACGATCGAGGCCGGTCCAGAAGCGCAGCTGCTGCCGTTCGCGCAGCCCGACCAGCGCGGCGTGCAGCGGCGACGCGTCGACCTGCTCGGGCCACAGCGCCAACACCGGCACGGTCGAGAAGCCGACGCGCTGCTCGATCGTGCGCCGCGCCGCCGACACCGGGTCGCCCTTCGGCCGCACCGCTTCGGCTTCGGCCGACAGCTCGATGCCGGCGACCAGCAGGTAGCCGACGCCGGCGAGCGCCAGCGCGATGGCCGCCCACGCCGAAAGCGGCGCCGCCCGGTGCAGCAGCCAGCGATCGGCGGCCGCGGCCAGCGCGCTGCGCTCCGGATCGGGACGGTCGCCGGCCCAGCGCAGCAGCACCGGCAGGGCGAAGATCGTGAACAGCACGCTGCCGACGAGGCCGAGCGCCAGCAGCAGGCCGAACGCGCGCAGGCCGCCCTCGGTGCCGGCTCCGATCGCCAGGAACGTCACCGCCGTCGTCATCATGTCGATCAGCAGTTCGGGCACCGTGGTGCGCTGCACCTCGCGCACCGCGTCGTCGTGCGCCAGCTCGAGCCGCGCGCGCCGGTAGCGGGCCGCGTAGTGGATCGCGAAGTCGACCCCGAGGCCGCACAGCACCGCGACCGCAGCGACCGCCACCGTCGGCAGCGCGCCGAAGCAGACCGCGCCGAACGGGATCGCCCACAGGATCGACAGCATCGCCGGCAGCTGCACCAGCAGCGGCAGGCGCACGCCGCGCATCACCCAGCACAGGTAGAGCGCGATCGCCAGCACCGACCAGGTGCTGGCGCGTTCGAAGTCGGCCTTGATGCGACGCTGGTCGGCACGCGCGATCGCGTAGCCGCCGAACACGTCGGCCTCGACGTCGAGCGCCTGCAGTTCGCGGTCGACGAACGCACACAGCTCGGTCGCGAAGTCGGCGTCGTAGGCGTCCCGGGTGCCGCGCAGCTGCAGCAGCGCGCGGGTGCCCTGCTCGAGCAGCAGCAGGTCCGTGCCCTCGTCGAAGCCGAGCGCCGCGAGCGGATCGGCGTCGGCCAGCACGAAGCGCAGCCCCAGCGGATCCCGCAGCGCCAGCTCGCGCGCCGCGAGCGGGTCGTCGGCGAGGTCGAACGCGAGCTCCGTGGCCGCCTCCTGCAGCCCTTCCGCCGACAGCCGCGCCGACAGCCGCGCCAGCTGGTCGTCGTCGAGCTGCCACAGCGGCGCCCGTTCGAAGTGCGCGCGCTGCTCGGCGAACAGCTCACCGCGAGTGCTGGCGACCGCGTCGATCTGCGCGGACGCGCGCAGCCGTTCGGCGAGTCGGCCGACCTTGTCGGCCAACCCGTCGCCGCGCAGCAGCAGCCACATCACGCGCGCCGGCCGCGAACGGTCGTCGAGCAGCTGCGCGATGCGCACGTGCGGGTGGTCCGACGGCAGCACCCGCGAGATGTCGGGCTCGAAGCGCACCAGCGGCCAGGCCAGCAGCGCCAGGATCGTGACGACCAGCGCCGCCGAGATCGTCATGCGCGGCCGCCGCAGCGGCAGCGTGACGACCGTCTCGAACCAGCGCGGCGCACTCACGCGTCGTCTCTCTGCAGCAGCCGTTCGAGCTGTTCGCGGACCAGCTTGCCGCGCTCGCTGCGCGGCAGCGATGGCACCACCGTGATCCGTCGCGGCACCTTGGCCGCCGGCAGCACCTCGGCGCAGTGGCGCCGCACGCGTTCGGCGCAGGCGTCGTCCGATGCGACGATCGCGGCGCACGCCGCGCGCCCCTGCTCGTCGCGCCACGGCAGCACCGCGACGTCCTGCACGTCGTCGAGCTGCGCGATGATGCGTTCGACCTCGCGCGGGTCGACCTTGTGCCCGCCGACGTCGAACACGTCGCCGGCGCGGCCCTGCAGCACCAGCTCGCCGTCGACGAACGCCCCGAGGTCGGGCGCGACGAAGCGGCCGCCGGCCGGGTTGCCGCAGCCGGACAGCGCGGTGCCGACCGCCGGCGAGGTCACCACCACGCGGCCGTCGTCGTCGATCGTCACGTCGACGCCGTCGACCGGCCTGCCGACCGTGCCGCGCTCGGCCGCCTCGCCGGTGCGGTCGTAGCTGATGCCGCCGCTCTCGGTCGAGCCGTAGAACGTATGCACCGGCAGGGTGAAGCGCCGCCGGAACGCGGCCGCGACGTCGCGCTGCAGCACCGCCCCCGCCGACAGCACCAGCCGCAGGCTGTCGGGCAGCGCGGGCGCGCCGCTGCACAGCGCGCGCAGCAGCGCCGGCACCGCCGGCAGCACCGTGGGTGCCGCCGCGCGCATCGCGCCGAGCAGGCCGAGCGGGCCGCTGCCCGGCAGCACCAGTTCGCGGCCCCGGCAGAGCGCCGGCACCAGCAGGTTGCCGACGCCGTAGCTGAACGACATCGGCACCGCGGCCAGCACCCGGTCGCCGTCGCCGATGCCCATGGTCCCTTCCAGCGCCGCGCCGTCCGCCAGCAGCTCGGCATCGCCGACCGCGACCGCGTTGGGTTCGCCGGTCGACCCCGACGTCAACTTGATCGCGCGGTGCTGCCCGGCCGGCGCGCGGCCCTCGCACGGCAGCACGCGCGGTGCCGGCGCATCGACGACGATCGCACGCAGCCCGAATCGCGCCGCCAGGTCCAACCGCGGCGCCCGCGGATCGGCCGCGTCGAACAGCATCGCCGCGTCGCCGCGCCGGACGCAGGCCAGGAACGCCCCGAGGAACGCGAAGCCGTCCCGCACGCACAGCCCGACCCTCGAGCCCACCGGCGTGCCTGCCAGCAGCTGCTCGAAGAGGCCGGCGCTTGCATCCAGGTCGGCCCGGCAGCGAATCCCGTCGGGCGTCCATGCGACCGTGGCCGTCGGGTCGGCTTCGAGCAGCGCGGCAAAGGCATCACGGACCGTCAACGGCATGGAACGCCGAGCGAGACTACGGACTGCCCCCGAACCGGCAAGCCTGCATTGCCCCAGGGACGCCACAACCCGGCCAAACGCGGGACCTGACGCGTCCGCACCGCTACACTCCAGGCGCACATGACCAACCAGGTATCGGTCGACCAGCTCAAGGTGATGCTCGTCGACAAGCTCAACTTGAAGTCGGTGACCGCCGACCAGATCACCGACGATCACGCCCTGTTCGGCCCCGAGGGCCTCGGCCTCGACTCCGTCGACGCGCTCGAACTGGTGCTCGCGATCGAGTCCGAGTATGGCATCCAGATCCAGGACGAAGAGGTCGGCCGCGAGGCCTTCCACTCCGTGCAGGTGCTCTGCAACTTCATCAACCAACGCCTCGCCGCGGGCGACGCATCCGCCGGCGCGTGAACGAGCAGGTCGTCGTCACCGGCGTCGGCTCCGTCAGCGGACTCGGCGCCACCGCGGAACAGCTGTGGCAGCGCGCGCTGCAGGGCCAGCGCGGCATGCGCGAACTCGACCTGTTCTCGACCGACAGCCATCGCACGCGGCTGGCGGTCCAGGTCGACGATGCGTCGCTGCCCGCGCGGTTCGCCCACCTGGCGCGGGCCGATCGCTTCGGCTGCACCGCGACCGCGGCGGCCGTCGCCGGCCTGCCCACCGAGGCGCTGCATTCGCCGCGCGCCGGCGTGTTCTTCGGCAGCAGCACCGGTGCCTTGTTCGAGGGCGAACGGTTCCTCAAGGAGCTGCTGGCCGAACGCGAGGGCGACCTGCACACGATCGTCGGCCTGCAGAACGACGGGCCCGGCAACGCGGTCGCGCACGAGTTTGCGGTGCGCGGCCCGGTGATGACGTTCTCGACCGCGTGCACGTCGGCCAACGTCGCGCTCGGCGCCGCACTCGACGCGCTGCGCTCGGGCGAGGTCGACGTCGCGATCGCCGGTGGCGCCGACGAACTGTGCGAGATCACCTACGCCGGCTTCAACAGCCTGCGCGCGATCGACGCCAGGCCGACGCGGCCGTTCCGCGCGGATCGCGCCGGCCTGTCGATGGGCGAGGGCTCGGGCGTGCTGCTGCTCGAGACCCGTAGCCATGCCGAGGCACGCGGCGCGACCGTGCTGGCCGAGCTGTGCGGCGCGGCGCGCTCCTGCGACGCGCAGCACGTCTCGGCGCCGGATCCCGAAGGCATCGGGGCCGCGACCGCGATCGAGACGGCGCTGCGCGAAGGCGGCTTGACCGCGGCGGACGTGACGTTCGTCAACGCGCACGGCACCGGCACGCCGCACAACGACGTCTCCGAGAGCCACGCGATGCGCCGCGTGTTCGGCGAGCGCACGGCGCAGCTGCCGATCACGTCGACCAAGAGCATGGTCGGCCACCTGCTGGGTGCTGCCGGCGGCATCGAAGCGGTGCTGACCGTGCAGGCGATCGTGCACCGGCTGCTGCCGCCGACCGCCGGCGACGCGCCCGCCGACCCCGAGCTCTTTCTCGACGTGGTCGTCGACGAACCGCGGGCGCTGCCGACGCGCAACGTCGGCCTGTCCACCAACCTGGCGTTCGGCGGCAACAACGCCGTCGTGGTGCTGAGGAGCGTCTCGTGAGCGACGTCGTGGTCACCGGGGTCGGTTGCCTCGGCGCCTACGGGCTCGGCCTCGACGCCCTGCGCACCGCGCTGGCCGCCGGTGCTCCGCTGGCCAGCGAGGTCGATCGCTCCGCCGGCTACCACCGCCGGGGTTCGGCGCAGACCGTCGCGTCGTGCGGCGAGCTGTCGTTCGAGCCGTGGCTGTCCGAGGATGCCGGCCGCCGGATGAGCGACCTGTCGCAGTATGCGGTCACCTGCGCGCGCATGGCGCTGCACGACGCCGGCCTCGACGAGGTCCCGAAGGAGCGCACGGCGGTCTCGATCGCGACCGCGTTCGGTCCCGGCGGCTTCACCGAACGGCTGGCGCTGCAGGTGCTGCAGAAAGGTGGCAAGTTCGCGTCGCCGTTCTTGTTCACCGACTGCGTCGCCAACGCCGCCGCCGGCCAGATCGCGATCGCGACCGGTGCGCGCGGCGCCAACACGACCATCTGCCAGCGTGAGGCCGGCCCGCTGCTGGCCGTCGGCCAGGCGATGCTCGACCTGCAGCTCGGCCGCGCCGACGTCTGCCTGGCCGGCGCGATCGACGAGCTCAAGCCGCTGTCGCACGCGATCCTCGACCGCTTCCGCGCGGTCGCGCGGCCGCGTGACGGCGAGGAGCTGCCACGGCCGTTCGACGCGCGCCGCAATGGTTACCTCGCCGGCGAAGGCGGCGCGGTGCTGGTGCTCGAACGCGAGCAGCACGCGCGTGCCCGCGGCGCCACCGTGCTGGCTCGCGTGCGCGCGGCGGCGCGCGGCTTCGACCCGACCGCCCCGCGCACCGGGATCGGCCAGGGCCACCGCGAGCTCGCTGCGCTGCTGCGCGACCGCATCGGCGACGGGCTGCTGGCCGAGACCGACACCGTCGTCAGCGCGGCCAGCGGCGCCGTGCGCGGCGACGCGCTCGAGGCCCAGGTGCTCGCAGCGGCGCTGCCCCACGCTCCGCGCGTGCTGGCGCCGAAGGCCGTCACCGGCGAGTTCGGCGGCGGCACGCTGGCACCGGCCATTTTGGCTCTGCAGGGGGCAAGGTTCGCGGTGCCGGTTGGCTGCAACCACCCCGATCCCATGCTCGAAGTCCGGCTCGAAGCCGGCCCCGCGCACGCGCAACGGCTGCTGTGTTCGGCACACGGCGCGGGCGGCGTCAGCGCCTGGATCCTGTTCGAACGACCATGACGAATCCCGACTACGACCTCGTCATCCTCGGCGGCGGCCTCGCCGGCGGCCTGCTGGCGCGCCAGATGCGGCTACAGCGCCAGGACCTCAAGGTGCTCGTGCTCGAGCGCCGCACCGAGACCTCCTACAAAGTCGGCGAAGCGACCGTCGAGCTGTTCTCCAACTACCTGGTCCGCAAGCTCGGCCTGACGACCTACCTCTACGAGAACCACCTGCCGAAGAACGGCCTGCGGTTCTTCTTCGACCGGGAGGGCATGGACGCGAAGATCACCGAGATGAGCGAGATCGGCAGCTACGGCCTGCCGTTCCACCCGAGCTTCCAGCTCGACCGCTCGGCCCTCGAACGCGAACTGCTCGACGGCAGCGCCGCCCGCGGCGCCGATGTGCTCGAGGGCTGCAAGGTCACCGACGTGATCTTCGGTGACCCCCACCACGAGGTCGAGTTCGAAGAGAACGGCGCGACGCGCAAGGTGTCGACCACGTGGGTCGTCGACGCGACCGGCCGCACCAGCCTGATCGCCAAGAAGCTGGACCTGCGCGTTCCGGAGCGGCAGCACCGCTGCCTCGCCTCGTGGGGACGCCTCGGCAACGTCGTCGACCTCGACGCGCACGAGATCGACCAGGCGTGGCGCGACCGCACCCGCAACACGTCACGGCGGCTGTCGACGGTGCACTTCATGCATCGCGGCCACTGGGTCTGGCTGATCCCGCTGCGCGGCGGCGTCACCAGCATCGGCGTGGTCGGCGACACCCGCCACGTCAGCCGCGAGGTGCTGAGCCAGAAGGGGCTGCAGGGCTTCCTGCGCGGCCAGCGCGCCTGCCAGGAGCTGATCGCCGACGCCGAGTGGCTCGACTTCGGCGCCTACGGCCAGCTCGCCTACGGCACCAAGCAGTGGATCGGCGACCGCTGGGCCGTGGTCGGCGAGGCCGCGGCGTTCAGCGACCCGTTCTACAGCCCGGGCAGCGACTTCATCACGCTGGCCAACGACTACGTCAGCGACCTGATCGCGCGCAGCCACGACGGTGAGGACATCGACGAACGCCGGAAGCTCTACGAGGGCTACCTGCAGTTCCGCTACCAGGCCAACCTGCCGCTCTATCGCGAACAGTACGACTTGTTCGGCAGCTATGAGCTGATGTCGATCAAGTGGAACTTCGACATCGCCGCCTACTACGCGCTGTGGGTCAACAGCTACCTGCAGGACCTGCACCTCGACGTCGACGAGCTGCGGCACGAACTGCGGCAGTCGACGTTCGTCATCAAGGCGCTCGAACGCTTCGCCGCGCTGTTCAACCAGACCGAGCGCAAGGTCAGCGCCGACGGCAACTACCACCGCAAGAACCTCGGCGAGTTCGGCGAGGGGCTGGGCGACCTGACGTTCCCGACCGAGGTCGGCATGATGGACCGCAAGCAGGCCGAGGCCTACTCGCTGGAGGCGTTCGCCAAGGCGCGCGCCCGCTGCTTCGAACTGCTCGACCACCCCGTGCAGCAAGAGGAGAAGCTAGGCTTCGTCGACTTCGTCAACGGCCGAGCCCTCCAACCCAACTGAGTTGCCGTACGGTACGCGGTTCATCCTCCAACTTTCCCCCGCCGGAAGTTGCAGGATCAGCCAGGCACCGTGCCGCAACCCGGGCTGCGAGCGCTGGGCCATGGCGCGCTGCAACCGCCGCTAGAACGCGTCGAGGCAGCGCTCCACCGCGCGTTCGCTCTGGGGTGACCGCCAGCAGCGGACGAAGCTGGCGGTGCACGAACCCGCAGCTGAACGATCCGCTCGCCCCGTCTCGCTGCGTCGCAACGTCTCGCTGCGTGGTTGCCTCGCTGCCACGCAACGTCGCTACTCGCTGGCGACCGGCTCGCCCTCAGCGGACTCGGCCACCCGTGCCCTCACGAACGTTGCAGGATGAACCAGGTACCGTACCGCAACTCAGCGGCCGCGGCGGCGGCGGCCGGAGAGTTGGTCCTTCTTCATCTTGGCGGTGACTTCCTTGTCGCCGCGCTGGAACGTGAACTCGACCGAGTCGCCCTCGGTCTCGCGCGCGAACTGGAAGATCTGGCGCAGCGAGGTCAGCTGCTTGCCGCCGATCTTGGTCAGCTTGTCGCCGGCCTTGACGCCCATCTTGGCGGCGCGGCCGTCCTTCTGCACCGACTTGAACGTGAAGCCGTCCATCTCGGCCTCGAACCACGCGGCGGCGAACGCCGACGACTGGCCGCCGCCGCGACGACGCGTGCGGATGTTCTCACGGTCGAGCAGCGTGTCCATGTTGGCCGTGCCGAGCGCGGCCATCGCGACCACGGTCGCCGTGTGCCGCTGGTACTCCTCGATCGCCACGTCGAACGTGTCCCACTGCGTGTGCCACGTGTGCTGGAAGTAGTCGCTGCGACCCTTCAGACCCCAGCCGAGGCCCGGCACCTTGGCCGCCAGGAACGACGCATGGTCGCTGCCGCCCCGACCGCCGCCGATCTGCGCGACGCCGCGCAGTTCGAAGACCGGGCCGTCCCAGTCCTGGTCCGGCGCGCGCAGCAGACGGTTGACCTGGGCCGCGATCGGCTCGAGCTGCTCCTTCATCTTGTGCGTCACGGTCAGCGACTGCGCCCAGTTGGTGCCGGTGTCGTGGTTGAAGCACGCCGACACCTTCTCCATGTTCGCGCGGTGCCGCTGCACGAAGCCACGGCTGCCGAGCAGCCCCTGCTCCTCACCGCCCCACAGGCAGAACTTGATCGAACGCTTCGGCTTGGCGCCGAGCGTCGCCAGGATGCGCGCCGACTCCATCGTCGTCGCACTGCCGGTGCCGTTGTCGGTGCAGCCCTGCGCCTGGTGCCAGCTGTCGAGGTGCGACGACACCACCACCCACTCGTCCGGCTTCTCGGTGCCTTCGAGCGTCGCGATCACGTTGTGCAGCTTGATCGGCCCCGGCTTGAACTCGTTCTGGATGTCGAACTGGCAGACCGGCTGCTTGCCCTCGTCGAACAGCGACCACAGCCGATCGAAGTCGTCGGCGCGCACCGCGATCTCCGGCAGCTTCGGCGCCTGGTCGACCGGCATGCGAGCGACCCGCGAATCGCCGAACACGCGCACGCGCGTCGGATACTTCTGGTTGGGGTCGTTGGCGCGGTAGACGACGCCGAGCGCGCCCGCCTCCTCGACCGCCTTGCGCACGCGGCTGGTCGGCTTGCGGCGCGAGATCACCCACTTGCCCTTGGTGTCGGCGACCGCCTCGTCCGTCGAAGAACGCGGCGCCTCGACGAAGCCCGCGGTCTGCATGCCGTCGGTGCCCGCCGTCCACGCGTCGGTCGCGACGTACATGTCGAGCTCGATCGGCTCGACGATGCGGCCGATCCACTTGCCGCGCGACCACACCGTCTGCCACTCGTCCCACTCCTCGAGCTCGACCTTCAGGCCCATCTTCTCGAAGTGGTCCCTGGCCCATTCGCACGCCTTGGTGAAGTTCTCGGAGCCGGTCAGCCGGTGGCCGATGCTGCCGGTCATCTCACCGAGGATCGCGTGCACCTGGCTGTTCTCGATGCCCTCCTTGGCGATGCGCGCCGCCATCTCGTCGGACAGAGGCTTCTGGGCCTCCTGCGCGAAGGCGAGCGAGGACAGCAGCGGGAGGGCGAGGGACGACGTGCGCAGGAACGGCATGCTATGCAGGTTCGGGGAGTTCGGAGCAGTCCATACAAACAGACCCCACTGCGAATGCGAGCGCGGCAACGGTCCCGAATGCGTCCCGATCCTGCCCCGCCGACGTCCAGACGCAGGCAGCTCGCCGGCGCGCCAGGTCCGCGCATGCCGCTTGCCGTAGGGCCGCGACCATTGGGTATCCTCGCAGCGTGCTCGATCGCTTCCACCCTACCGTCGCCACCTGGTTCCGCGACCGCCTCGGCGACCCGTCACCACCGCAGGTCGCAGGCTGGCCGCACATCGCCGGCGGCGAGCACACCCTGATCGCCGCGCCAACCGGCTCTGGCAAGACGCTCGCCGCGTTCCTGCACGCGCTCGACGACCTGCTGCGACTCGGCGACGCGCTCGGCGACGACCTGCACGTCGTCTACGTCTCGCCGCTGCGCGCGCTGGCCAACGACGTGCAGAAGAACCTGCAGCAGCCACTCGCCGAACTGCGCGCGCGCAACCCGTCGCTGCCGGACGTGCGCGTCGCGGTGCGCAGCGGCGACACGCCCCAGAAGGACCGCCAGGCGATGCTGCGCAAGCCGCCGCACATCCTGGTGACGACGCCCGAGTCGCTCTACATCCTGACGACGACCGAGCGCGGCCGCGCGATGCTCGGCAAGGCACGCACGCTGATCGTCGACGAGATCCATGCGCTCGCCGGCAGCAAGCGCGGCAGCCACTTCGCACTGACCTGCGAACGGTTCGACCACCTGGTGCGCGAGCAGGGCGGGCAGCTGCAGCGCATCGGCTTGTCGGCGACCCAGAAGCCGATCGAGCAGACCGCGGGGCTCTTGGCCGGCCGCGGCCGCGACTGCCGGATCGTCGACGTCGGCCACCGACGCGAACTCGACCTCGCCGTCGTCGTGCCCGGCGCACCGCTCGACACGATCTGCAGCGGCGAGACCTGGACCGAGGTGTTCGCCCGCATCTGCGCGCTGATCGAACAGCACCGCACGACCCTGGTGTTCACCAACACCCGCAAGATGGCCGAGCGCGTCGCCGCGCGGCTGCGCGAGACGCTCGGCAAGGAGGCGGTCACCAGCCACCACGGCTCCCTTGCCAAGGAACGCCGCCTCGACGCCGAGCAGCGGCTCAAGCGCGGGGAGCTGCGCGCGCTGGTCGCGACCAGTTCGCTGGAGCTCGGCATCGACGTCGGCGACGTCGAACTGGTCGTGCAGATCGGGCCGACGCCGACGATCGCCGCGTTCCTGCAGCGCGTCGGCCGCGCCGGCCACACGCTCGGCGCCACCCCGAAGGGCCGCCTGTTCCCGCTGACCCGCGACGAACTGGTCGCCGCCGCGGCGACCGTGCACGCGGTGCGCGCGGGCGAACTCGACCGGACGATCCAGCCGCAGAACGCGCTCGACATCCTGGCGCAGCAGATCGTCGCCGCCGGCGCGACTGCGACCTGGGCCGAGGACGAGCTGTTCGAACTGGTCACGACGGCCTGGCCGTTCCGCACGCTCTCGCGCGAGCGCTTCGACGCGGTGCTGGCGATGCACGCCGACGGCCGCACCGCGCTGCTGCACAGGGACTCGGTGCACGGCACGGTGCGCGGCACGCGGCGCGCGCGGCTGACCGCGGTGACCTGCGGCGGCGCGATCCCCGACGTCGCCGACTGGCAGGTCGTGCTCGACGACGACGACACCCCGGTCGGCACGGTGCACGAGGACTTCGCGATCGAGTCGTCGATCGGCGACGTGTTCCAGCTCGGCACCACCAGCTGGCAGGTCCGCCGCATCAGCAACGGCACGCTGCGCGTGGCCGACGCCCACGGCGTGCCGCCGAGCCTGCCGTTCTGGATCGCCGAGGGGCCGTCGCGATCGGACGAGCTGGCGCGCGCGGTGTCGCGCGTGCGCCAGCGCGGCGTCGACGTCGGCTGGCTGCGCGAGGCGTGCGGGCTCGGCGACGACGCTGCCGAACAGCTCGCCGAATACCTGCAGCAGGGCCGCGACGCGCTCGGCGCGACCCCGTCGCACGACACGCTGGTGCTCGAACGGTTCTTCGACGAGACCGGCGGCCAGCAGCTGATCCTGCACGCGCCGTTCGGCAGCCGCATCAACCGCGCGTTCGGCCTGGCGCTGCGCAAGCGGTTCTGCGTCGGCTTCGGCTTCGAGCTGCAGGCGGCGGCCAACGAAGAGGCGCTGCTGATCTCGCTCGGCCCGATGCACAGCTTCCCGCTGACCGACGTCTGGCAGTTCTTGAACCCGAAGACGGTCAAGGACGTGCTGATCCAGGCGATGCTGCCGGCTCCGCTGTTCCAGGCCCGCTGGCGCTGGAACGTCACGCGCTCGCTGCTGGTCGAGCGGTTCCGATCCGGTGGCAAGGTCCCGGCGCCGCTGCTGCGGTTCCGCGCCGACGACGCACTGGCGACCGCGTTCCCGGCCGCGCAGGCGTGTCCCGAGACGCTCCCCGGCGGGCCGATCGACGTGCCGCTCGACCACCCGATGGTCGACCAGACCGTGCACGACAGCCTCTACGAGGCGATGGACTTCGACGGTCTGCACGCGCTGCTGGTCCGGATCCAGAACGGCGGCGTGCAGCTGCTCGAGTGCGAGCGCAGCGAACCGTCGCCGTTCGCCGCCAGCATCCTCAACGCGATGCCGTACGCGTTCCTCGACGACGCCCCGCTCGAAGAGCGACGCACCCAGGCGGTCGTCACCGCGCAACGCGGCGGCGCCGCGCGCACCCGTGACGAGTCCGACAGCGAGCTCGACCCCGACGCACTGCAGCAGGTCCGCGAGGAGTGTTGGCCGGAGCCGCGCGACGCCGCCGAACTGCACGAGGCGCTCGGCTGGATGGGCTGGCTCGAGCGCAGCGAGGTCGGTGACGACTGGCGGCCGTGGCTCGACGAGCTGCTCGCCGACGGCCGCGCGCTGCCCGACGGCGAACGGCTGTTCGCGCCGGAGGCCGATCGCGCCCCGCTGGCCGCGTGGCGCGGTCGCCTCGAAGCGGTCATCCCGGTCTGGGACGACCAGCTCGACGACGACGACCGCGAATCGCTGCGCGCGCTCGAGGCCGAAGGCACCGCGATGCGCGCGCGCTGCCAGGGCCGCGAGCTGTGGGCCCACCGCCGCCTGCTCGCGCGCGTGCGCCGCGCCATGGTCGAACGGCTGCGCCGCGCGGTGCGGCCGGTCAGCAAGGCGGACTACGAGGCGTTCGTTCCGATCTGGCAGAAGGCGACCCCGACGACGCGGCGCACCGGTCCGCTCGGACTGTCGGAGACCCTGTCGCAGCTCGGCTGCCTCGCCTGCCCGACCGAGCGCTGGGAGGACGAGGTGCTGCCCAACCACCTCGATCGCTACCACCGCGAGTGGCTCGACCAGGTGACGCTGTCCGGCGAACTGGTCTGGCTGCGGCTCTGGGGGCCCTGGCGCGGACCGCTGTCGAAGCTGCCGCTGTCGATCGTGCCGCGCAGCGAGCTGCACCTGTGGCTGCAGCTGCCGCTCGACCGCGCCGACGTCGACGACCTCGGCGGCGACGCGCGCGGCCTCTACGACCTGCTGCAAGAACGCGGCGCGCTGTTCCCCACCGACCTGCAGGCCCACGCCAAGCTGCTGCCGAGCCACTTCGAGGACGCGCTCGGGGAGCTGGTCGGCGCCGGGCTGGTGACCTGCGACTCGTTCGCCGCGATGCGGCAGCTGGCGATCGCGCCGAGCAAGCGACGCTTCCCGCTGTTCGCGGTCGGCCGCTGGAGCCTGCTGCCGGTGCCGGCCGCCGACACCCGCGCCAGCGACGAGGCGATCGAGATGGTCGCCGGTGCGCTGCTGCGACGGTTCGGGGTGCTGAGCCACGCGCTGCTGCTCGACCACAAGGTGCCGATCCCGTGGCGCCTGCTGCTGCGCACGCTGCGGCAGTTCGAGCTGCGCGGCGACGTGCGCGGCGGCCGCTTCGTCAGCGGCTGGGCCGGCGAGCAGTACGCGCTGCCCGACGCGGTGGCCGAGCTGCGCCGCGTCGCACGGGCCGATGCGAACGCCAAGAGCGCGGGCTGATCGCCTCGCCCCCCGGCGCGGGCCGATGAACGCGTCGAGGAACGACGTGACCAACACCAGCCGACGCGATGCCTACTCCGCGCGCGTGATGCTCCGCCGCATCGGCGGGCGCGACGAGCAGTTCGGAGCGACGATCCGCGAGCGCATCGACGAGATGATGGCGTTCCTGGACGCGGTCATCCTGCGCCTGCCGGACGATCCGCCCGACGACATGGTCGAAGAACTCGAGCGCGTCGTCACCACCCTCAGCACCGCCGACGCCAGCCTCGCCAGCGGCAACAGCACCGCATCCCTGCAGATGATCGACCTCGCCCGAGCCCGCCTCGAGCGCTTCGTCCGCAAGACCCCCTCCCTCCCCGATCCAAACACCGCAACCTGAACCCGGTTCCGTATGCGGCGCCAGACACCGCATACGGAACCGGGTTCAGGTTGTGGCTTCGAGCAGGGCGGGGAGGTCGAGTTGGTCGCCGCCGGCGCGGTCCTGCCATTGGTAGCGGAGGGTGCCTGTGGCGTCGAAGACCAGGGCGCCGCCCTGCTGCCAGGGGTCGCCCTGGACGCGGGCGGGCAGGAAGCCGCCGAACAGCGCGCGCAGGCCGTGCAGGATCGTGCGCCAGTGGAACGTCGCCAGCACGCCGCGCTTCATGCCGGCGGCGGTGAAGGCGTCGCGCGACGGATCGCCCAGCACCGGGCAGGAGAGCTGCTGGTCGTCGCGGAACGCTTTGGCCATCGCCGGGGTGCCGGGGCCGACGAACACCATCTGCGCGCCGCGCTCGGCGAACTGCTGCTCGTGGCCGCGCAACTGCGCGACCCGTTCGCGGGTGAACAGTCAACCGAAGTGCCGCACGAACACGACCACCAGCGCGCCGCCTGCCGACGACGGTTCCGCGCCGCCGGGCAGCAGGCTGCGCAGCGTCACCGGCCGGTCGTCGCCGTCGCGCAGCGCGACGTCGAGCACGTCGTCGGGACTCATCGGAACGTGATCGGACCGAACACGGTCTCGGCGTTGTTGCCACCGTAGCCCCAGCCGGTCAGCGCGGCCCAGCCGGGCGGGATCTTGGCCGTGACCTGCTGGCCGAGCGCCTCGGCGACCAGCTGGTGGCGTTCGAAGTCGACCCGAACCGTCACCTCGACCGGCGTCGTGCCGTCCCACGGCAGCGGCTTGCCGCCGGCGTTCTGCCGCCAGCCCGGCCCCATCACGGTCAGCCGCTTGCTGCCGAAGTCGACGCCGACGCGCATCATCTGGCCACGCGGCTGGCCACCGGTCACGATCAGGTAGCCGTTCTGGCGCAGCCGCCCGGGACGCGGCGACATCGTCGTCGACAGCGTCTGCGCGCCCTCCCGCCGGCCGGTCTGCACCAGGTAGCCACCGGGCGCATTGAACCAGACCTGGTAGCCGTCGCCCTGCTCGGTGCAGCGCGCGATGCCGGCCGTGATCGGGAACCGGCCGGCGCCGACCTGGCCGGTGTCGTCGCGGTATTCGATGCGCAGCTTCGCCAGCCGCTGCTCGAGCTGCTTGCGGATCGGCGCGTAGCTCGGATCGTCCGCGACGCTGCGCATCTCCGACGGATCCTTCTCGAGGTCGAACATCTCCCACGTGTCCCACTGCGGCTCGTAGTAGCGCACCAGCTTGAAGCGTTCGGTGCGCACGCCGTACATCGCCGGCACCATGTGCACCGCCTGCGACTCGTAGTAGTGGTAGTAGATCGCGTCGCGCCACTCGACCTCGCCAGCGTCGGCGCCGCCGCCGGCGTCGAGCAGCGGCACCATGCTCTTGCCGTGCATCGATTCCGGCACGGGCACGCCCGCGAGGTCGAGGAACGTCGGGCCGAAGTCGATGTTCTGCGTCATGTTCTTCACCTCGACGCCCTTGGCGAGGTGCTCCGGCCAGCGCATCACCAGCGGCATGCGCAGGCTCTCCTCGTACATCCAGCGCTTGTCGTACCAGCCGTGGTCGCCGAGGTAGAAGCCCTGGTCACTGCTGTAGATGATGATCGTGTTCTTCTTGACCTCGGGACGCGCGTCGAGCCAGGCCAGCAGCTCGCCGACGCTGCGGTCGACGCCGTTGACGCAGCGCAGGTAGTTCTTGATGTAGCGCTGGTAGGCCCAGCGCACGCGCTCCTTGCCCTGCGGATCCTCACGCAGGAACGCGTCGTTCTCCTGCTCGAACGCGGCGTCCCACGCCTTCAGCTGCGCCGCGGTCATGCGCTTGCGCTGCGACAGCCAGGCGCGGTCCGTGCCCTTCAACTTCGCCTCGTCCTCGGGCGGGACGATCAGGTCGTAGTGCAGGAACATGTGCTTCTGGATCGACATCTCCTGCGCCTTGGCCATCGGCCCGCGCCCCTCGTAGTCGTCGAACAGCGACTCGGGCTCGGGGATCGTCTCGCCCTGGAACAGCTTCAGGTCCTCTTGCGACGGCATCCAGTTGCGGTGCGGAGCCTTGTGCTGGCACATCAGCAAGAACGGCTTGCCCGGATCGCGCTGGTCGAGCCAGTCGATCGACAGGCTGGTGGTCAGGTCGGTCGCGTGGCCTTCGTAGCGCACCCGCTTGCGGCCGTTGTTGCCGTCAGGGTCCGGCACGATGAAGTCCGGGTTGTAGTACTGCCCCTGCCCCGGCAGCACCATCCAGTGGTCGAAGCCCTGCGGGTCCGACGACAGGTGCCACTTGCCGATGATCGCGGTCTGGTAGCCGACCTTCTGCAGCAGCTTCGGGAACGTCGTCTGGTCGCCGTCGAAGACGTTGCCGTTGCGCATGAAGCCGTTGGCGTGGCTGTGCAGGCCGGTCAGGATGGTCGCGCGCGACGGGCCGCAGAGGGCGTTGCCGCAGAAGTTGTTGCGGAACAGCAGCCCTTCGCTGGCGATGCGATCGATGTGCGGGGTCTCGTTGATGCGCGAGCCGTAGGCGCTGATCGCGTGCGCCGCGTGGTCGTCACTGAAGACGAAGATGATGTTCGGGCGCGAACCCGACAGCGGCTTGTCCTGGGCGACGAGCGCCGGCGCCCAACAGGCGAGCGCCAACAACGAGGCGGAGAGATGGCTGCGCATGGCGCCGATCGTCGCCGCCGCGGCCGCAAAGTCGAGCGACGTCCGGCGGTTCGCGCGGTGCTTGCACGAAGGAGACGTGGCCCCCGCTCGCTGGATCCCCCCGGCGCCGCCCGTTAGCGTCACGCGCGCGGCCGGCGCTCGGCCGACCGCCACACCAACCGAGTCCTCGAGGAACATCACGATGAAGTCGCGCGCCGCCGTAGCCTTTGAAGCAGGCAAACCCCTGGAGATCGAGGAGATCGACGTCGAGGGCCCGAAGGCCGGCGAGATCATGGTCCAGATCAAGTCGACCGGCGTCTGCCACACCGACGCCTACACGCTCAGCGGCGTCGACCCGGAGGGCCTGTTCCCGGCGATCCTCGGCCACGAGGGCGCGGGCGTGGTCGTCGAGGTCGGCGACGGCGTCACCTCGGTCGCGGTCGGGGACCACGTGATCCCGCTCTACACGCCGGAATGCGGCCAGTGCAGCTTCTGCACGTCGGGCAAGACCAACCTCTGCCAGGCGATCCGCGCGACCCAGGGCCAGGGCCTGATGCCGGACGGCACGTCGCGCTTCTCGAAGGGCGGCAAGCAGCTGTTCCACTACATGGGCACGTCGACGTTCTCGGAGTACACGGTGCTGCCCGAGATCGCGGTCGCCAAGATCCGCAAGGACGCGCCGCTCGAGAAGGTCTGCCTGCTCGGCTGCGGCATCACCACCGGCATCGGCGCGGTGCACAACACGGCCAAGGTGCAGAAGGGCGACACGGTCGCGATCTTCGGCCTCGGCGGCATCGGCCTCGCGTGCGTGCAGGGAGCCGTGATGGCCGGCGCCGGCCGCATCATCGGCGTCGACACCAACCCGTCGAAGTTCGAGCTCGCCAAGCAGCTCGGCGCGACCGACTGCGTCAATCCCAAGGACACGCCGGACACCCCCATCCAGGAGGTGCTGGTCGAGATGACCGGCGGCGGCGTCGACTACAGCTTCGAGTGCATCGGCAACGTCGACGTGATGCGCTCGGCGCTCGAGTGCTGCCACAAGGGCTGGGGCGAGTCGATCATCATCGGCGTCGCCGGTGCCGGCGAGGAGATCTCGACGCGGCCGTTCCAGCTGGTGACGGGCCGCGTCTGGCGCGGCACCGCGTTCGGTGGCGTCAAGGGCCGCACGCAGCTGCCCGGCATGGTCGACCAGGCGATGGCCGGCGAGATCCCGCTCGATCCGTTCATCACCTACAACCTGCCGCTCGAGAAGATCAACGAAGCCTTCGACCTGATGCACGACGGCAAGGCGATCCGTTCGGTGGTGCACTTCTGATGTCGCTGCAAGGACTCGAATCCCTCGAGCGCCGCGCCGCGTTCGGCGGCACGCAGCTGGTCTACGCGCACGACAGCGAGACGCTCGGCTGCCGGATGCAGTTCGCGGTGTTCCTGCCGCCCGGCGTCGAGCCGGGAGCGGCCTGCGATGCGCCGGCGCTGTTCTTCCTGTCGGGGCTGACCTGCACCGAACAGAACGTGATCCAGAAGTCCGGTCTGCAGCGCGCCTGCGCCGAACACGGCCTGGTGCTGGTATGTCCGGACACCTCGCCGCGCGGCGACGACGTCGCTGACGACGACGGCTGGGACCTCGGCCAGGGAGCCGGGTTCTACCTGACGGCGACGCAGCAGCCGTGGAGCAAGCACTACCGCATGGACCGCTACGTGACCGACGAACTGGTCGAGGTCGTGCGGCAGTTCACGCGCAGCGACGCGCTCGGCGTCACCGGCCACTCGATGGGCGGCATGGGCGCGATCCGGCTGGCGCTGGCCAACCCCGGCCGCTTCGGCAGCGTGTCGGCGTTTGCGCCGATCCTGCAGCCGCTCGACGTCCCGTGGGGACACAAGGCGTTCGCCGCCTATCTCGGCGACGACCGCGACGCATGGGCGAAGCACGATCCGGCCTCGCTGATCGCGGCCGCGCCCGAACGGCTGCCGCTGCTGATCGACCAGGGCGACGCCGACACGTTCTACCCGGCCCAGCTGGTCGCCGAGCGCTTCCTGGCCGCGTGCAAACAGCACGACCACCCGGTCACCTACCGGCTGCAGCCCGGCTACGACCACAGCTACTACTTCGTGGCGACGTTCGCCGCCGACCACGTCGCGCACCACGCGGCCGTGCTGCTCCCCTGACTCGACGGACTCTGGCTACACGGACTCTGGCTACACGGACTCTGGCTACACGGACCCTGGGTTCCCGGTTCCCGCGGCGCTGCTGCCGCAGCCCCGCCGCACTCAGGTCGCGAACATCAAGAACCGCATGACCTCGAACATCGACGGCGCGACCAGCTGCACGCAGGTCGGCTCGACCAGCTCGGCGCCGGGGTAGAACGACTTGCGGTAGGCCATCGCCTGGTCCCGGTAGCGAACGCGCACCTCGGGCTTTGCAGGAGGCGTCAACCGGCACGCGCCGAGGTCGCCGGCGAGCGCGCGCCCGACCGCGTCGGCGAGCTGGCGGTCGACCTCGTCCGGGTGCACCGACATCGTCGACGCGCCGAACCCGCGCAGCGTCTCGACCGTGGCGATCGCGCCATTGGTCTCGCGCACCTCGGCACACAGGCCCGCGTCGCCCGCGACCAGCGCGACCGGCACACCCAGCTCGGCCGCGAACAGCGCGTGCAGCCGGAACTCCGAACAGCGCACGCCGTCCAGCCGCACTTCGGCGAGGCTCTGCGACGACAGCGTGTGCGCGAGCGGGTTGTCGCCGGCAGCCGCGGGGCCGTGCCAGCCGACCAGCAGGATCGCGTCGAAGCCCGCGTCGAGTTCCTGCAGCATGCAGCTCGGGTGCCCGCTCCAGCCGCGGATCAACGACGCCGGCGACGGCAGGTCCTCGGGACGCAGGTTGCGGCCGGTGCCGTGCGCGTCCTTGACCACCAGCCGACGGGCGCCGGCGCGCAGGGCCGCCTCGCAGGCGACCGCGGCCTCGCGCGCCATCCGGTCGCGGAAGGGCGGATGGTCCGGATGTTCCTTGCGGGCCTCTTCCCACGCCGCGATCCCGGCGATTCCCTCGATGTCGACGCTGACGTAGACGTCCATGCGGCCATCATCGCGGCTCGGCGCCGTCGCGTCGACGGCAACGGCGATGCGACGGCGCCGAGCGCCGGGCAGATCGCGTGCGCCATGGGTGCGATCCCCGAGCACTGGCGAACGGTCACCACGGCCCGACCGCGGGAAAGTCCGGTAGGGAAGCCGTTGTCCGCAGGACGATCAGGACTTCATGCCCGCAACCCGGACGCAGACTTCGATCCCGGTCGCCACGATCGCGACCCGCGACGCCGAAGAGGCCGCCGACGCGCTGCTCGCGCAGCTCGGCCCGGGGCCGCACGCCGCGGTGATGGTGTTCGCCTCGCCGACGATCGACCGACCTGCGCTCGCGGCCGCGATGCAGGCGCGCTTCGAGGACACGCCGGTGCTCGGCGCCACCACCGCCGGCGAGATCGGCCTCGGCGGCCTGCGCGACGGCTGCGTCACCGCGGCGGCCCTGCCGACCGACCACTTTCGGGTCGCGTGGACCGTCATCGAGGACCTGCGCGCCGCCCCCGTCGAACAGGGCCGCAGCGCCGCCCACGAGGTGCTGCAGCAGCTGTCCGACACCGGCCCGGCGCCGACGGTGCGCGACAGCATCGCGCTGCTGCTGGTCGACGGCCTGTCGGTCGCCGAGGAGCGCCTGGCGAGCACGCTGTTCAACGAACTCGGCGACATCCGGCTGGTCGGCGGCTCGGCCGGTGACGGCCTCGAGTTCGGTTCGACGGCCGTGTTCGCCGACGGTCGCGCCCACGACCACGGCGCCGTGGTCGCGCTGCTGCAGACCGACCTGCCGTTCACCGACTTCCGCACCCAGAACTTCGTGCCGAGCGAACGCCGCATGGTGGTGACCTCGGCCGACGCGGCCCGCCGCGTCGTGCACGAACTGGACGGCGAGCCCGCCGCAGCCTACCTGGCGGCATCGCTCAGCATGTCGGTCGACGACCTCGGCCCGGCGGTGTTCGCAATCCACCCGGTCGTCGTCCGCATCGGCGGCTGCGAGTACGTGCGATCGATCCAGAAGGTCGAGGACGACGGCAGCCTGACGTTCTACTGTGCGATCGAAGAGGGCGTGGTGCTGCGCGACGCCGACGCGGTCGGCATCGTCGACAACCTCGAGGCGGCGCTCGCCGACGTGCGCCAGCAGGTCGGCGAGCCGCAGCTGACGATCGCCTTCGACTGCATCCAGCGACGGCTGGCGTGCATCCGCGAGGACACGGTCGCGCCGGTCGGCGCGGCGCTCGAGCGGGCGCGCAGCATCGGCTTCTCGACCTACGGGGAGCAGTTCGGCGGCATGCACGTCAACCAGACCCTGACCGGGGTCGCGTTCGGCTTCCCGCGCGACTGATGACCGACCCGGCGGATCGCGACGAGCTCGAACGGCTGGCCAAGGAGAACGCCAGGCTGACGCGCATCAACGACGTGTTGATGCAGCGCGTCGAGCAGTCCATGGACGCGAGCAGCAGCTCGTTCGCCGTGTTCGAGAACGCGATCCTGCTCGAGCGTCAGGTCAAGGCCCGCACCCAGGAGCTGGCGGAAGCGCTCGGGGCGCTGCAGAACACCAACCGCGAGCTCGAGGACGCCAAGCAGCAGGCCGACGCGGGCAACCAGGCGAAGAGCGAGTTCCTGGCGATGATGAGCCACGAGATCCGGACGCCGCTCAACGGCATCCTCGGTCTCGGCGAACTGCTCCAGCACACCCAGCTCGACCACGAACAGCAGGACCTCGTCGACGGCATCGCGCGCAGCGCCGAAGCGTTGCTGGCAATCCTAAACGACGTGCTCGACCTGTCGAAGATCGAGGCCGGCCGGCTCGTGCTCGACCCGCGGCCGTTCGATCTGGACGGCATGCTCGACGACGTGCGCATGCTGTTCGACGGCGCCTGCATGCAGAAGGCCCTGCGCATGCGCACCGACGTCGGCGACGACGTCCCTCGCCAGCTGCTCGCCGACGGCATGCGGCTGCGCCAGGTGCTCGTCAACCTGGTCGGCAACGCAGTCAAGTTCACCGAGCGCGGCGGCATCGCGGTCGCGGTGCGCTGCGGCGACGCTCCGGGCGAGGTGCGGTTCACGGTCGAGGACACCGGGATCGGCATCGCGCCGCACCAGCAGGCCAAGCTGTTCCAACCGTTCAGCCAGGCGGACCTGTCGACCGCGCGCCGCTACGGCGGCACCGGCCTCGGCCTGACGATCAGCCGGCGCCTGTGCCGGATGATGGGCGGCGACCTGACCGTCGACAGCGAACCCGGTCACGGCTCGCGGTTCACGTTCTCGATCCACGCCGAAGCGGCCGCGACCGACGCGACCCGACCGGACCCGCGCCGCGAACGGCCGCGCTTCTGCGGCCGCGTGCTGGTCGTCGACGACAACCCGGTCAACCTCAAGGTCGCGACGCACATGGTCGAGCGCCTCGGCTGCGTGGCCGCCCGCGCCGAGAACGGCCAGCAGGCCCTGGATCGCTGCGCGGCCGAGCGCTTCGACCTCGTGCTGATGGACATGCAGATGCCGGAGATGGACGGCATCGAGGCGACCGAGCGCCTGCGCGCGCGCGGCGACGCGTTCGCCGTGGTCGCGCTGACCGCCAACGCGATGCCCGGGGACCGCGAACGGTGCCTGGCGGCCGGCATGAACGGCTACATCAGCAAGCCGCTGCGGATCGACGACCTCGAAGGCTGCCTGCGCGACTACCTGGAGATCGTCGCCGACGCCGGCTGACGGCGTTCGCCCTTGCCGCCCCGGCCGGGCTTCTGCAGACTGAACGGGTCGCCCGGCGCCCGGCGGGCGATGAGGTGGCCGATGCCGACCCGATCGAGAGAGGAACTGCTGCAGCTGCACGCGACGATCCTGCGCGATCTGTCGCGCCGTGGCCTTTGGCACCGCGGTGACCGTCGCGAGGCGTTCGCGCAGTTGTGCGAGGTGGCCGCGACCACGCTCGACGTCGAACGCGTCAGCATCTGGCTCTACGACGAGTCGCGCTCGTCGATCGTCTGCGCCGAGCTGTACGAACGCAGCCTCGACCGCCACTCCGCCGGTGCGGTGCTGGCGCGCGCCGACTTCCCGGCCTACTTCGAAGCGCTCGAGGACGAGCGTTCGATCGCGGCGCACGACGCCGCCCGCGATCCGCGCACCTGTGAGTTCGCCGACTCCTACCTGGCTCCGCTCGGCATCACGTCGATGCTCGACGCGCCGATCCAGACCGGCGGCCGCAGCGTCGGCGTCGTCTGCCACGAGCACGTCGGGCCGGAGCGGACCTGGTCGCACGAGGAGGAGTCGTTCGCGGCGTCGCTCGGCGACTTCGCAGCGCTGACGCTCGAGGCCGAACAGCGGCGCCTGGTCGAAGCACGGCTGCGCGAGAGCAACCTCGAACTGCGGCTCGCGCTGCAGGCCGCGTCGATGGGGATCTGGAGCTGGGATCTCGCGTCCGACCTGGTGCAGGTGTCCGACGAGACCGCGCGGCTGTTCGGTCGCGGCGACAACTGGCAGCCGGACAGCCTCGACGCGTTCGTCGAACTGGCGCATCCCGAGGATCGTGCGCCGCTGCGCGAGACGCTGCGTCGCGCCGTCGCCACGCCGCGCCAGCCGCGCGACCTGCAGTTCCGGATCGCGCTGCCGAGCGGCGACCACCGCTGGGTCGAGCTGCGCGGCCAGGCCGAGGTCGACGCGAATGGTCGCACCAACCGCATCCTCGGCACCGTCGGGGACCGCACCGAGCAGCGCGAACTCGAGGCGCAGCTGTTCCACGCCCAGAAGATGGAGGGCATCGGGCACCTGGCCGGCGGCATCGCGCACGACTTCAACAACCTGCTGCTGGTCATCATGGGGTTCGCCGACCTGCTCGACAGCCACGGGGACCGGCGCGAGGACCGGCAGGAGTCGGTGCGCGCGATCCAGGACGCCAGCTCGCGGGCGGCGGGGCTGACGCGACAACTGCTGTCGTTCGCGCGCCGACAACCGGTGCAGAGCGAACCGGTCGACGTCGCCGCGCTGATCGCAGGCATGTCCGAACTGCTGCAGCGGCTGCTCGGCGAGACGATCCAGCTGCGCATCCGTTCGTCGACCTCGGCGACGACCCGGGCCGACGCGACCCAGCTCGAGCAGGTCGTCGTCAACCTGTGCGTCAACGCCCGCGACGCGCTGCCGGACGGCGGCCACATCACGATCTCGGTGGACGAGGTCGACCACGTGCCCGGAGCCGCCGACGGCTGCGGGCCCGACGAGGCGGGAGCACCGGGACGGCACCTGCACCTCACCGTCGTCGACGACGGCGTCGGCATCGCCGAGGACGTGCTGCCGAACGTGTTCGACCCGTTCTTCACGACCAAGGGGATCGGCAAGGGCACCGGGCTCGGGCTCGCCACCTGCTACGGCATCGTGCACCAGTCCGACGGCGACATCCGCATCGACAGCGAGGTCTCGGTCGGCACCACGGTGCACGTCTACCTGCCGATCTCGACGTCCGCGCGGCTGCCCGAACGTGCAGGTCGCGCCGGCGCTGCCACCGCGCGAGGCGGCGAGACGGTGCTGGTCGTCGAGGACGAGGACCTGGTGCTGCGCCTGATGGAGTCGGTGCTCGGCGGCGCCGGCTACGAAGTGCTGACCGCCAGGAGCGCGGCCGATGCGCTGCAGGTGCTCGCTGCGCGGGAGCGCGACGTGCAGATGCTGGTCTCGGACGTGGTGCTGCCCGACCGCACCGGCATCGACCTCGCCGAGCAGATCCGCCGGCGCCGCCCGGGCTTGCCGGCGCTGTTCGTCTCGGGCTACGCGCACCAGCACCTGCGCACGCGCGACGAGTTCCTGCCCAAGCCGTTCTTGCCGGCGCAGCTGTTGCGCGCGGTCCGCAGCGTGCTCGATCGCGCGCCCGGAGAGGCGACCTGACGACCGGCTGCCTGGCGAACGGCTACCTGGCGAACGGCTACTTGACGACCTGCGTGCGCGCCGCGACGACGTGGAACGGCAGCGCGTCCGGCGGTTCGAGTCCGAGCTGGCGGTTGATCGCCCACAGGTGGTGGTCGACGCCGATCTCCGAACGCGGCACGAACCCCGGCACCGAGATCACCTGCACCAGCGCGCCACCGAGGCCGCGGTGCATCGTGCCACGCGGCAGGTAGACCAGATCGCCAACGTGCAACTCGCGCGACTGCAGCAGGGTGCGGGCCTGCTCCCTGGTCACCGAGCGCGATTCGATCGCCGCGACGTCTTGCGACGTCAGCAGCCGGGCGCCCGCCGGCGCCTGCTGCACCAGGTAGAACTCGTCGAAGCCGCCGTCGACCGGGTGGTAGTGCGAGAAGCTGTCGGTGATGCGCACGCGGTGCGCGTTGAGCTGGTGCAGGATGTACGGGCCGACCTCGGGCTGCCACGTCAGCAGGATGCGGCGGTAGGCGTCGCCTTCGGTCGCGCAGCCGCCGGGCGTGTCGGTGATGCGCGGGTCCCAGTCCGGACGCACGGTCGCCGGCAGGTCCGCGGGCAGCGGCGCGGGCAGCGTGAACGCGACCAGGTCGACGGCGCCGTCGCCGTCGAGCCGCCAGGCCTCCCCGGCGCGCACCAGCAGCACGTCGCCGACGGTCGGCGCCTCGCTGCGCGCCGCCGGTCCCTGCACGAACACGACGCGGTCCCGTTCGGCCGGCGGCAGCTGGCGACAGGCGCCGTGGAACGCCAGGTCGTAGCCGGGATTGTTGGCCGCGAACGCCGCACGCAGGGCCTCGAACGCGGCCGGGTCGCCCACCTGGGCGTGACGGATCTCGGTGCCGCGCGCCGCCTGGCAGCCACACGCGAACCACAGCAACAACGACGGTACGAGCGGGAGCAGGCGCATGAGGATTGGCAGCGAGGCGACAGGCGATACCCTAGCGCGACCTCGTCCCCCCAAGGAGCAAGCATGCCCAACTTCTCACGTCGCCGCTTCCTGCAGGGCAGCGGCGCCACCGCGCTGACGCTCGGCGTCGCCCCCGCCGCAAGCCCGCTGAGCCACCCGGCATTCCTGCGCAATCCCGTCTGGCAGCCCAACAACGAACTGCGCGTCGCGTGCGTCGGCATCCGCAGCCGCGGCACCTCGCACATCGGTGGCCTCAACCGACTGCAGGACGTCAAGGTCGTCGCGCTGGTCGACGTCGATCGCAACGTGCTGGCCCGCGAGAAGAAGAAGCTCGCCGACGGCAAGTACGGCGACAAGGTCGAGGCCGACACCTACACCGACCTGCGCCGCGTGCTCGATCGCGACGACATCGATGCGATCAGCGTCGCGTCGCCCAACCACTGGCACGCGCTGCAGGCGGTCTGGGCCTGCCAGGCCGGCAAGGACGTCTACCTCGAGAAGCCGGTCAGCCACAACGTCTGGGAAGGTGGCCAGATCGTGAAGGCGGCGCGCAAGTACGGCAGAATCGTGCAGACCGGCACGCAGTGCCGTTCGAGCCAGGGCATCGCCGACGGCATCGCGTTCATCCAGGCCGGCAAGCTCGGCGAGATCGAGCTGGCGCGCGGCCTCTGCTACAAGCCGCGCAGCAGCATCGGCAAGGTCTCCGGCGCGCAGACCGTTCCCGAGCACATCGACTACGATATGTGGCTCGGCCCGGCGCCGAACGTGCCGCTGATGCGCAAGAGCCTGCACTACGACTGGCACTGGGTCTTCGACACCGGCAACGGCGACGTCGGCAACCAGGGCATCCACCAGATGGACCTGGCGCGCTGGGCGCTCGGGCAGGACAAGCTGCCCGCGCACACGCTGAGCATCGGCGGCCGCGTCGGCTACGACGACGACGGCAACACGCCCAACACCCAGATCGTGTTCCACGAGTTCGAGCAGGGCCCGCCGCTGTTGTTCGAGGTCCGCGGCCTGCCGCGCGACAAGGCCTCGCAGCAGAAGGGCTGGGGCAAGAACATGGACGACTACAAGGGCGCGCGCATCGGGGTCATCGTGCACTGCGAGGGCGGCTACCTGCGCATCCCCAACTACTCGACCGCGATCGCGCTCGACAAGGACGGCAAGGAGATCCAGAAGTGGCGCGGCAGCAGCAACCACTTCGCCAACTTCGTCGACGCGGTGCGCAGTCGCCGGACGGAGGACCTGAAGGCCGACATCCGCGAGGGCCACGTGTCGAGCGCGATGTGCCACATGGGCAACGTCTCGCACCTGCTCGGCAAGACCCACAGCAAGCAGGAGCTCGACGCGATGGCGGGCAGGAACCGGTGGACGGCGGAGGCTTGGGAGCGCATGCACGCGCACCTGGTCAAGAACGGCGTCGACGTCGACACCGTCGAGGGCGGTGTGCGCATGGGCCCGCGGCTGACGATGGACCCCGACACCGAACGGTTCGCCGACGCGGCGTCCAACGAGCTGTTGGCGCGCAACTACCGCAAGGGCTTCGAGGTCCCGGAGAAGGTCTGATGCGGCGTTCGTCGCTGCTGGCCCTGATGGCCCTGCTGTTGGCCCCGCTGCCGGCGACCGTGCTGGCCGGCTGCTCGCTGTTGGGCGACGACGGCTACGACGTGGTGTTCGAGCAGCGCTGCGCCGACGCGACGTGCCTGCACGCGTTCGTTCGCAGCGACGACGGCAAGTGGCGCATGCATGACGGCGAGCACGCGCCGGCGATGGAGCTGCTCGGCAAGTCGGACTACCGGCCGCCCCACCGTTCGCCGCACAGCATCGCGTTGATCGAGGGCATCGAGGTCGCCGACTTCGACCTCGACGTCGACCTGCTGCAGACGGGCCGCAACTACGGCCACCGCGACCTGTGCCTGTTCTTCGGCTTCCAGTCGGACCGCCGCTTCTACTACACGCACCTGGCGACCAAACCCGACCCGAACGCGCACAACGTGTTCGTCGTCGACGATGCGCCGCGCAAGAACCTGATCGAGCCGCCGGCCGCGGGCATCGATTGGGGGCGCGACGTCTGGCACCACGTGCGCGTCGAGCGCCGCATCGCCGACGGCACCATCAAGGTCTACTGGGACCGCCAGCGAGAGCCGGTGCTGGTCGCCACCGACTCGACGTTCGACTGGGGCCGCGTCGGCTTCGGCTCGTTCGACGACTCGGGCCTGGTGCGCAACATCGTGCTGCGCGCGCCGCGCTACCGCTTCGCCGAGGGCAACCCGTTCTCGAGGTGAACGGCGACCGACGCCGGATCGCGCTCGACAAGGCCCACGACTCGACAGGGCCTGCTACCGGTCGGATAGGCCTGCTACCAGAACCAACCTCACGAACCCTGGCGCTTGGACCAGGTTTGCCAGGATTGGTCGAGGCGTTCGGGGGTCCAGAGGCCGGCGTGCACGAGGATGCGGTAGCGCAGGGTCAGTTCTTCGCCCGGCTGGAGGACCAGGTCGCCGGTGCCCTTCGGCTTCTTCTCGAAGTCGTGCACGCCGAACGGATTGGCGGCCACCAGGCCGTAGCTGCGGGCGTGCCACCAGGTCGGGTGGCGCAGGTTGTCCGGGTGGTCGAAGATCGCGATGCCGACGTCCTTGCCGTCGACCGGGCCGGAGTCGTCGACCCAGCGCGCGCGCTGGCCCCAGACCGGCTTGCCGGTGACGCCCTCGCTGTTGCGCAGCGTGCCCTTGGCGACCTTGCCGTCGACGCGCAGCTGCGGATGCACGCGCAGCGCGAACGTGCCCTCCTTGGTGTCGCCGAACGTCACCGCGCCGTCGGTGGCCTTCAACGTGATCGTGGCGTCGATCGTGCGGTGGTCGCCGTGGTCCTCGAAGCGCAGCTGCCGCGACTCGCGCAGCACCACGGTGGCGTCGTCGACCTCCCAGCGGTAGTCGCTGTGCACCACCGCGAACGGGTCGTGGCCGACGCGCGCGTAGGTGGCCTCGTGCACGATGCGCTCGCGGTGCCCCTTGCCGTGCCAGAAGTCGAAGCCGTTGACGTTGCCGTGCGCGAACCACAGCGACTGGTGGTGCGGATGGTCGTGCTGCTCGCCGTCGCGCTCGCCCATCGGGTGGTTGCGCGTCACGGCGCGGTCGCCCGGCGCATGGATCGGCCAGACGAACGGGCGCGGCTGCGCCTCGTTGTGCACGGTGGCGAACACGGCGCCATCGCTGAGGATCGTGATGGCGTCGTCGTCGATACGCATCGACAGCGACGGACCGCTGCACGCCGCGACGAGAACGAGACAACTGGCTGCCAGCGTGCGCTTCATGAGGATCCGCAGAGTCTGCATGCTGGCCCTGGGCACGTCGAGTGCATTGCATAGACTCGGTCCCGCACGCCCTCCCTCCGGAGCCATCCATGTCGCATCCACCCGATCGCGGCGGGGTTTCCCGCCGTTCGTTCCTCAAGGGTTCTGCCGTCGCCGGCATCGCCACCACCGGGCTGACTGCCGCTGCCGAAGCGGCCAAGGCCCCGCCCACGCCCGAGACGTTCGGGCAGGGCGAGCACGAGATCACGCTGCGCATCAACGGCGCCGACAAGCAGGTCAAGGTCGAGACCCGCACGACGCTGCTCGACGCGCTGCGCGACCGCATGGACCTGACCGGCGCCAAGAAGATCTGCGACCGCGGCTCGTGCGGCGGCTGCACGGTGCTGGTCGACGATGCGCCGGTCAACAGCTGCCTGATGCTGGCGATGGACGCGGTCGGCGCCGAGGTGCGCACCGTCGAAGGCCTCGTCGACGGCGACAAGGCCCACCCGCTGGTCCACAACTTCGTGCAGTGTGACGCCCTGCAGTGCGGCTTCTGCACGCCGGGCATGGTCATGAGCTCGGTCGCCTGCCTCGAGAAGCGCGGCAAGCCGACGCCGGAGCAGATGCGCCAGGACCTGTCCGGCAACCTCTGCCGCTGCGGCACCTACGGCCGCGTGATGGAGGCCATCGACAAGACGGCCAAGGAGGGCGGCAAGTGAGCACCTCTCCCGACCACCGGACGTCCCCCGAGAACGCCCCCCGCGCCGTCGAGATCACCGGCGGCTACCGTGCGCTGCCCGGCGGCAAGGACAACCTGCGCAAGCTGCAGGTCAACCCCGAGGAAGGCGACGCCCCGCCGTGGGACGCCAACACCAGGTTCACGACGGTCGGCACCGACGTCGACCGCGTCGACGGCCTCGCCAAGGCGACCGGCCGGGCCAAGTACGCCTACGACATCAACTTTCCGGACCTGCAGCAGGCGATGATCCTGCGCGCGTCGATCGCGCGCGGCGTGCTGAAGGGTCTCGACCTGACCGAGGCGCGCGGCATGCCCGGCATCACCGCGGTGGTGCGCCTCAAGGACGACGGCGCCAAGGTGCGCTTCGTCGGCGACGCGATCGCCGCGGTCGCCGGGCGCACGCTCGACGACGTGCGCGACGCGATCGAGAAGATCCGCGCCGACTACGAGGCCGACGAACACAACGTCGACTACCTGATGGACGAGAACGCCCCGATGCTCGACATGCAGGGGCAGATCGACGAGGAGTGGCCCGAGTCGTCCAAGATCGAGGACGCGCTGGCCGCGGCCGCCCACCAGCACGTCGCCTCCGACCGCACCGAAGTGCAGACGCACAGCTCGCTGGAGACCCACGGCAACGTCTGCAGGTGGAACGGCAACGAGCTCGAGGTCTGGGCCTCGACGCAGGCGACGTTCGGCGTGCAGAACGAGCTGTCGCGCGCGCTCAACGCCCGCGGCATCAAGGTCGAGGCGGTCGACGTGCACTCCGAGTTCGTCGGCGGTGGCTTCGGCTCGAAGTTCTCGGCCGGCATCGAGGGACTCGCCTGCGCGCTGCTGGCGCACGAGGCCAAGAAGCCGGTCAAGCTGATGCTCGACCGCTTCGAGGAGCACACCACCGCCGGCAACCGTCCGGCGGCGCTGATGCAGGTGCGCGGCGCATTCGACCAGAACGGCGACCTCAGCGCGTGGGACTGGCGCAGCTTCGGCGGGGTCGGCTTCAACGGCTTCGGCGGCGCGGTGCGCTACCCCAACTACTACCTCGGCGACGCGGCCACCCGCAGAAAGCACCGGGACATCGCCACCGACACCGACCCGGCGCGTTCGATGCGCGCCCCCGGCTACCCGCAGGGCTGGTTCGGCGCCGAGCTGTTCCTCGACGAGCTGTGCCAGAAGGCCGGCGTCGACCCGCTGGAGTGGCGCATGAAGCACGACGCGGAGGACATCCGCCGCGACCAGTGGCGGTTCGCGGCCGACAAGTTCGGCTGGGACAAGCTGCGCAAGCGCAAGAACGAGGCGGGCGCCCGCTACGTCAAGGGCGTCGGCTGCGCCAGCGCGCGCTGGGGCCAGCTCGGCCGCCACGGCGGCCGCCGCTTCCGCTACGGCATCACCTGCCGAATCCACGCCGACGGCCGCATCGAGACCCGCAGCGGCGCGCAGGACATCGGCACCGGCCTGAAGACCGCGATGGCGATGCTGACCGCCGAGGAGCTCGGCGTGCCGGTGTCGCGCGTCAAGGCGACGACCGGCCACACCGCCGATCCGATCGGCCCGGGCTCGGGCGGCAGCACGACCACGCCGTCGGTGGCGCCGGCCGTGCGCCACGCCGCGTTCCTGGCCAAGAACGAGCTGATCGCGCTGGTCGCCAAGCACCTCGGTGTGCCGGTCCAGGACGTCACCTGCGAAGGCGACAAGGTCGGCACCAAGGACGCGCGCATGGAGTGGACCGAGGCGTGCAAGCTGGTCGGCACCACGCCGATCGAGGTGCGCGGCGAGCGCTTCCCCAACTACCGCGACAAGCCGTTCCACGGCGGCGTCTGCGGCGCGCAGTTCGCCGAGGTCACGGTCGACACCTGGACCGGTGAGGTCCAGGTCGACCGCATGTTCGGCATCCAGGACTGCGGCCTGGTCATCGCCAGGAAGCTGGCCGAGAGCCAGGTGCTCGGCGCGATGATCCAGGGCGTCAGCTACGCCGTGCACGAGCAGCGCATCATGGACCCGCGCAGCGGCCGCATGCTCAACGGCGACTTCCTGCGCTACAAGGTCACCGGCACCAAGGACCTGCCCGAGCTCGAGTGCCACATGCACTCGATCGCCAACGGCCACAACAACACCGGCGCGGCCGGCCTCGGCGAGCCGCCGTCGACGGCGTCCGCCGCGGCGATCGCCAACGCCGTCTTCCACGCGATCGGCGCGCCCGTTCGCCACCTCCCGATCACCCCGGAGAAGGTCCTCGCGGCCCTCCAGTCCAAGTAACGGCACGGAGCAACCCAGATGAAACCGTTCACCTACGTCGTGCCCAAGTCGCTGGACGAGGCCAAGGAAGCGGCGGCCAAGCCCGACACCATCGTCAAGGGTGCCGGCCTCGACATCGTCGACCGCATGAAGGAGCGCCTGCAGACGCCGAGCAACGTCGTCAACCTGCTGCCGCTCGCGAAGGACCTGGCCGGCGTCACCGTCGCGGCCGACGGCTCGGTCACCATCGGCGCGCTGACGACGCTGACCGATCTCGAGAACCACGAGGCGCTGCAGGGCCGCGCGTTCGCGGCGCTGACGAAGTCGGCGTCGACGACCGGCACCCCACAGGTCCGCAACCGCGCGACCGTCGCCGGCAACATCCTGCAGTTCACGCGCTGCTGGTACGTGCGCAGCGAGGCCTTCCACTGCCTGCACGGCGGCCGCGGCCCGACCTGCCTGGCGATGACCGGCCAGAACCGCTACCACGCAGTGATGGGCTGGTCGGACTGCGTGCGCGTGCACCCGAGCAACCTGGCGCCGCCGCTGCTGGCGATGGGCGCCGAATACTCGACGGTGCTCGGCGACCAGGTGCGCCGCCGCAAGCTGATCGACCTGTTCCCGGAGCAACCGCGCGCGCAACTCGCCGAGCACACGCTCGAAGAAGGTGAGATCGTCACCGCGCTGCACCTCCCCAAGCAGGCCGACGACGTGCGCACGGCCTACACCGAGAGCCGCGAGAAGCAGTCGTTCGACTGGTCGACCACCGCCTGCGCGGTGCGGCTGGTGATGGACGGCGGCAAGATCGCCGAGGCCGACCTGGTGCTCGGCGCCGTCGCGCCCAACCCGATGCCGCGGCCGCAGGCTGCGCGCATGCTGGTCGGCAAGGAGCCGTCGACCAGGCTGTTCCAACGCGTCGCCGAGATGGCCTTCCAGGGCGCGGCGCCGCTGGCCCACAACGCGTTCAAGCTGCCGATCGGCAAGAGCGTCGTCCGCGCAGCCCTCGAGGAGGCAACCCGATGAGCGACCGACAGAAGACCCACGAGGACCTGATGCCGCCGCACGCGTGCCCGTCCTTGTTGATGAAGCACATCCTGACCAACTCGATGGCCGACGTCGTCTACGACGACCGCGAGCAGCCGGGCGACGGCTACTACTGGTGCGCGCGAACCTGCACCGTGGTCGGCCCTGACGACGAAATCGTCGCGCCGAAGGCGTGCTGCCCCGGCCGCAGCTGCTACGACGGCCCGCGCGGCTGACCGCGGGCTTGCCTTCGCGGCGCGCGCCTGCGAACGGCTACTCGTCGAGCAGCTTCTGCAGCCGCCGCCACTGGAACTCGCTGCTGTGCTGGCGGACCTGGCCGTTGAGGCCGTGGCGCGAGCGCGGGTAGACCATCAGCTCGACGTTCTGCCGGTTGGCCTTCTGCAGTTCCCACAGCAGCTGCATGGTGTTCTGCATGTGCACGTTGTCGTCCTTGGTGCCGTGGATCAGCACCAGGTGGCCGTGCAGGTTCTTGGCGGCCTTGACCACCGATGTCGCGTCGTAGCCCTGCTGGTTCTCCTGCGGCGTGCGCATGTAGCGCTCGGTGTAGATCGTGTCGTAGAGGCGCCAGTCGTGCACGCCGGCGCCGGCCAGGCCGAGCGCGAACTTCTTGCTGTGCGTCAGCGCGTAGGCAGACATGAACCCGCCGTAGCTCCAGCCGCTGATCGCGACCTTGTCCGGGTTGCCGCCGAAGTGCTTGCAGACGTGGTCGACCGCGTCCTCGAGGTCCTTCAGCTCCTGCACCCCGAGCTGCCGGTAGCAGGTCCCGGTGTGTTGCTGGCCGCGGCCGGACGCCGAACGCACGTTGCACTGCAGGACGATGAAGCCCTGCTGCGCCAGGAACTGGTAGTAGGTCGAGTGCGACCAGCGGTCGCGAACCGACGGTGCGTCCGGCCCCGAGTAGGTCGGCAGGAAGATCGGGTAGCGCTTGCCCGACTGCCAGTCCGGCGGCAGCTGCACCGACGCGTCGAGCGGGTAGCCGTCGCGCGCCGGGATCGACAGGCGCTTCTTCTCGCTGAACGCGTAGTCCTTGGCCGCACCCTTGCCGGCCCTGCCGAGTTCGCGCACCGCCTCACCGGTTTGGCCGTCGCAGACGCGCACGATCGTCGGGTGCTCCATCGACGACCAGCGGTCGAGCACGTAGCGGCCGTCGTCACCGAGCGAGAACGAGTGCGTGCCGACGCCGGGCGTCAGGCAGACGAGCCCCGAGCCATCGAACGCGACGCGGTAGAGGTGCCGGCCGGTAGCGCCGTCCTTGGTGCCCTCGAACCACAGCAGCTTCTTCTGCTCGTCGACGCGCACGATCGAGCGCACCTGCCACTCACCGCTGGTCGGCGTCTCGATCAGCTTGCCGCCCTTCTGGTAGTGGTAGACGTGCTGGTAGCCGGTGCGCTCCGACAGCCACAAGAACGTGCCGTCCGCGAGCCAGCGCGGCGAGCTCGGCCGGTTGACCCAGGTCGGCGACTCCTCGCGGATCCAGGTGGTCGCCTCGCCGGTCTTCGGGTCGATCGCGCACAGCTCCGCCCAGGTCTGGATGCGGTCCTGGATCGTCGCCAGCAGCGTCTCGCCGTCCGGTGTCCAGTCGACGCGCACCACCAGCAGGTCCTTCGGGAACCGCGACAGGTCGCACTTCACGACCTTGCCGCTGTCCATGTGCGCAACCGACAGGCTGGCGAACGGGTTGGGGTCGCCCGCCTTCGGGTAGTTGGTGACCTCGCTGACCACCGAACGCTCCTTGTCGAGGAAGTCCTGCGGCACGTGGTCGATCACGGTGAACTCGCGCACCGGCGCCTCGTCGAGCGACAGGAACGCGCAGCGGCCGCCCTTCGGGCTCCACCAGTGCGCCTGGAAGTCGCCGCGCCCGTACAGCTCCTCCTGGTAGACCCAGTCGAGCTTGCCGTGGAACAGCTCCGGGCCGCCGTCCTCGGTGACGCGCCAGACGTCGCCGCCGCCGACCAGGTGCAGGTCGTTGTGCTGCACGTAGCTGATGTAAGAGCCGTCGCCGCTGACGTGCACCTCCGAGATCGCGCCGCGCGCGAGGTCGACCTTGCCGCGGTTGCGGCTGTTCTTGCTCGGCGCCATCCGACGACCGCGGAACCGCCGCGCTGCCGGCCCGGCGATCTCGTCGCTCCACAGTTCGCCCTTGTACTCGAACGCGATCGTGCGCTTGCCCGCCGCCGCTGCCGGCTCGGCCTCGGACTTCACCTCCTTGCCGGTCGCCGGATCGATCCAGCGCTTGCCGATCTCGACGTAGCGGCCGCCGGCGACGAGTCGCGCGCGCGGGGCGGCGGACTCCCAGCGGATGCCCTTGCGCACGTCCTCGTAGCTGAGGCGCTTCTGCGCGAGCAACGGCGAACAGAACAGGGACGAACCGGACAGGACCACGAGCGGCACGGCCGCGACGGCGAGGAGTCGACGCATCACGGCATGCTACGGAGCGCGGCCGGCAGCGGCGGCACGACTCGGTACCATCGATGTCCTGGCGCTTCGTGTTTGCCCGCCCAGCTCGCCTCTTGCACGATGCGTGCATGCGCATCCTCGCCGTCCCCTCCCCTGATTCGGCCGCCGCAGCTGGCGGTGGTTACGACGCCGTGGTCCTGGTCGGCCACGACCCGCTGGCCGTCGGACTGAAGCCGCTGCAGCAGACGCTGCAGGCGCTCGGATCGGCCGACGCGTCGGCCAACGGCGCGGTCAACCTGGTGCCGGCCGACGGCGTCGCCGGCGGCCGCCTGGTGGTCGCCCCCACCGGCCCGCTCGGCCGCGACTACGACGACGTGCGCCGCCATGCCGACGCCGCCGGCCGCGGCGTGCAGCGCGCCCGCGACGCCGGCGCCAAGAGCGTGCTGCTGCTGGTGCAGGCGCCGCCGCAGGACGACCTCTACGCCCACGCCGCGTGCATCGCCGCGCTCGGCGCGTGCGGCGGCCTGTGGCAGCCGCTCGAAGCGCGCGAGGACCTCGGCGAGAAGAACGTCGAGCCGGTGCAGAAGCTCGGCGTCGCGGTGCTCGACGGCGCGTTTTCGAAGAAGCAGGCCGACTGGGTCTCTGCGGTCGACGCCGGCGTGCGGCTGGCGCGCGACCTGTGCGGCACCAACCCCGAACGCATGGCGCCGCAGAAGTTCGCCGCCTACGTGCAGGCCGCGTGCAAGGGCAGCGGCGTCAAGGTGACGGTCGACAAGGACGGCAAGAAGCTGCTCAAGGACTACCCGCTGCTGATGGCGGTGTCGCGCGCGTCGATGGCGGTGGCCCGGCATCGGCCGTGCGTCGTGCGCATGGAGTACAAGCCGACCGGCAAGATCGAGCGCACGATCCTGATCGCCGGCAAGGGCGTCACCTACGACACCGGCGGCGCCGACCTGAAGGTCAACGGCATCATGGCCGGCATGAGCCGCGACAAGGGCGGCGCCGCCGCTGCGGCCGGCGTCGTGCTCGCCGCCGCGAAGCTCAAGCTCAAGGGCGTGCAGGTGATCGCCGAGCTCGGACTGGTGCGCAACAGCATCGGCGCCGACGCGTTCGTCGCCGACGAGATCATCGAGAGCCACGCCGGCTGCCGGGTGCGCATCGGCAACACCGACGCCGAGGGCCGGCTGGTGCTCGCCGACCTGCTGTCGCACCTGCGCGTGACCGGCAACAAGGCCAAGAACCCCGAGCTGTTCTCGGTCGCGACGCTGACCGGCCACGCCGCGCGCGCGGTCGGCCCCTACAACATCGCGCTCGACAACGGCCCGGCGCACGAGCGCTTCACGTCGGAGTCGCTGAGCGAGGCCGGCGACCTCCTGGGCGACCCGTTCGAGGTCTCGCGCCTGCGCCGCGAGGACTATTCCTTCATCGCGCCGCGCACCAAGGCCGACGACGTGCTGCAGTGCAACAACGCCGCCAGCTCGGCGACCCCGCGCGGCCACCAGTTCCCGGCCGCATTCCTGGTGCTGGCCGCCGGCCTCGGCGAACACGGCATCGACAGCAAGAAGCCGATGCCGTTCACGCACATCGACATCGGCGGCAGCGGCTGCGAAGGCGGCGACTGGCAGCACGGCAAGCCGTCCGGCCGGCCGGTGGTCGCGATGCTGGCCGCGCTGTGCGGCGGCAACCCGCCGGTCTAGGCCGACGCGCAGGAAATGCGCGAACGGACTGATCCGGCGGGCACCGCCCGCCGTTGCAGGCAGGCAATCCCATGGCACAGATTGCGACGCCGGACGACGAGCAGAAGGGGGACATGACGCCGATGATCGACGTCGTCTTCCTGCTCATCGTGTTCTTCCTCTGCATCGAGTTCAAAGTGCTCGAGTCCCGCCTCGACGCGTTCCTGCCGACGGACAAGGGCTCGGCCCCGACCGTGACCCCCGTGGTCGAGCAGCTGGTCGTGCGCGTGCACGTCGCCAACGAAGGCACCGTGATGACGCCCGACGGGGCCCGCGCGGTCGACGGCCGGCCGCCGCGCCACCAGCTGGTCGGCCACCAGGTGCGGCTCGAGGTCGGGCCGGTCCCGTGCGCCGACCTCGCCTCGGGCCGCCGCGAACTCGAACGGCTGGCCGACAGCGACGCCAGCTACGTCGACGACCCGAAGACCGGCGGCAGGAAGCGCATCCCGCTGGTCGTCGAGGGCTACCCCGGCACGCGCTACGACGACATCGCGCGCACCGCCGACCTGTGCCGCGGCGCGGGCTTCGACGACATCACGTTCGGCGGCGGCGTGCGCCGCTGACCGCTGGACCGCCGCTGACCGCTGGACCACCGAACCGGCCGCGCTACGGCGCGACCCGCTGCAGCCAGGCCTTGACGACCGGCTCGTTCTCGGCGGCGGCGAGGATCTCTTGCTTGCGTCCCTGCCACTGCGGCTGCAGCCCGCACGCCGGCAGGATCTTGGCGCCGAGCCGCGCGAACGGGCTGTTGGCTGGCGACTGGCGGAAGATCTCGGAGACCAGCCGCGCGTGCTCGAGCGGCACCTTGCTGCCGAGATCGCGCAGCACGCACATCGCCGAGCCGAGCGCCCAGAAGCCCGGCTGCCAGCGGGTCTCGGCGAGCGCCGCTCCCTGCAGCCACTGGGCGACGAAGCGCACGCCGTAGAGGCGCTCCTTCGGCATGCCGCCGGTCGCGGTGATCACGACGGCCGAGTGCTGCGCCAGCGCGTCGGCGTAGCGGTGCCAGAACGGAGCGTCGCCGACGCCGGGCTTGTGGCCGGCGGCGCCGCCGATCACCGGCCACAGCTCGGCCATCAGCTTTAGCAGCAGGTCGCCGTGCTCGTGGTGCGCGCCCTCGGCGACCGCCGAGCCGACGCGCTGGCGCGTGCCGCAGTCGAACGCGTGCAGCTCGATGCGCCGACGGTCACCGTCGATCTTGAGCTGGCCCGTGACCAGGATCGTGTCGGCGCGTTCGTTCTCGGGCAGCTGGTCGCACAGCTGCTCCTCGGGCCACGGCCGGCCGAGCACCGCCCAACCGCCGTGCTGCGCCATCGCGAGCGCCGCGGTGCCGCGGTTCTGCGTGGTCAGCCAGACCTGCTCGGCGAACCACAGCGGCAGGCTGCGCGTCGCGCGGCCGACCTCTTCTTCCTGGTGCGGCTCGAGCTTCGGCTGCCCGTCCAGCGCCAGCGAGAACAGGATCACGTGCTTGTGGCCCTGGCCCTTGGGCGGCAGCACCCACTGCGGGTCGTCGAGGCCGGCGTACCAGACCGGCCGGTCGAGCCGCAGGATGTTGACCTGCGGGTTGGCCGGCGGCTGCGGCGGCGGCGGCAACGTCGCCAGGCGCATGCGGTCGAACTCGGCCGTGAACGGCTGCAGCTCGTTGCCGATCATGTGGCCGTAGTTGACGTGCATCCGGTGCAGCAGCTCCTCGCCGGCGACGTGGTCCTGCTTCATCCGGTAGTGCTGCAGCAGCACCATGCCGGTCTGCGGGTGGTGCTTGCCGGGCTCGAACCGCGGCAGGATCAGCTCTTCCAGCAGCTCGGTCTTGCCGGCCTGCAGCAGGTCGCCCGCCGCCATCACCATGCCGTCGATCTGCGCGGCCTCGTTCTCGAGCACGCCGCGGTAGATCGTCGCCGCCCGGTCGTCCTCGTTGGCGGTCAGGTGCAGGCGCGCGCGCCACAGGTGCGGCCGCCAGGCCCCGTCGAGCGCCATCAGCTTCTCGACCTCTGCGGGGTAGCCCTCGTCGCCGACGCGACGATGGCGCACCTGCAGGTAGCCGTGCACGGCGTCGGGGTGGTTCGGGTCCTTCTCGAGCGCCTGCATCAGGAACTCCTCGCACTCGTCGAGGTTGCCCTGCTTCTCCTGCAGCATGCCGAGGCCGACCAGACCGGCCGGCGAACCCGGATGACGCTGCAGCAGCTCGTTGAGCGTGCCCTCGGCGAGGTCGAGGTCGCCGCAGTCGCGCTGCACCACGGCCAGCACCGTCAGCGCGCGCTCCAAGTTGTTCTTGTCGATCACCGTCAGCCGGTTGGCCGCGGCGATCAGGTCGTCGGCGAAGCCCTCGCGCAAGCCCTGCATGATCACGGCCGTCAGCCGCTCGGGGTCGTTCTCGTGCGCCTTGATCATGTCGGGAAGCACGCGCTTGCGGTACTCCTCGCGCTCGATCTGGACCGCACGTCCCTGCGGATCGACGGCCTGGATGTGGGTCGGCTTCTCGGGTTTGGGTTGCTCGTTCGACATGATCTGGCTCTCGGAAATCGGCGGACGACGGTAGCCGTGGCGCACGCCAGAACCAACGTCGGGAACCGTGCCACACCGGATTGTTCGCCTCTGCAACGCGCACCTTGCGTAGGAAGGCCGCCGGCCTGCCCTGCCGGCCAACGCTCGCGATCCGCGAACCCATACCCCCTAGAGAAACGTCATGCGCTTCCCCCTGATCTCCGCCGCCCTCGCGGCCCTCTGCTTCGCCCTCCCCACCACCGCCCAGAAGGTCCAGGTCTTCGGCGGCAACGGCCAACGCGCCGCCAGCACGATGATCCTGTTCGGTCAGGACATCATGGCCGGCCTGACCATCAACCACGGCCAGCCGGAGTGGAAGGACGAATACACCGGCATGATGGACAAGCTGAAGGGCAAGACCAACCGCCTCGGCAAGGACCTCTGGACCACGTTCATGACCAGCACGCCGGTCGAGATCGGCGGCGCCAAGGTCGCGCCGGGCTGCTACTGCGTCGGCCTGCACTGCGACAACGACGGCAAGATGGCGCTGGCGATGATCGATTCGACCAAGGCGATGAAGAAGGGCCTGATGCCGTTCGGCCCGCAGAACTGGAAGGCCGACGTGGTCGTGCCGATGACGCTCAACAAGAACGTCAGCGAAGAGGTCCAGCAGAAGATGCTGATGACCCTGAAGGCCAACAAGGAGAACCCGATGACCGGCTCGCTGACGTTGGCCTGGGGCCCGCACACGCTGACGGCGCCGGTGAAGGTGCACAAGGCGGAGAAGAAGGACCAGAAGTAGGCCGGGCGCATCGCCCGCTGCGGCGCTCCAACCCTCTGCTACCATGCGCGCATGGATGCGAAGGAGACTGGAGCCGCCGCGCGGATCTGCTCAGCCCTTTTCTCGGTCTGCCTGCCGATCGCGGCGCAGCAGACGATTCAGGTAGGCGGCGCTTCTGGCGTCTCGTCGATCCCGGCCGCCATCGCGATGGCCCAGCCCGGCGATACGATCGTGGTCGGGCCCGGCATCTGGCCCGCGGACTTCACCGTCGACAAGGGGATCGCGATCCTCGGCGACGGAGCGCAGCTGACCCGAGGACCGTTCGGGCCGTTCGTCATCGACGTGGCCAACGTCCCCGCCGGCCAGACCTTCGTGCTGCGCGGCTTCGACACCGATGCGGCAGCGGCCAGCGACCTGTCGATCGATGCCAGCAACTGCGCCGGCCGGGTGCTGCTGCAGGAGCTGGGCATGAACGGCTTCAACGCGTGGCGCCTGAGCGCGATCGACGTCGCGCAACTGCAGGTCGCAGGTGTGGTGGCCCGCTCGTTCGTCGCAGCAAACTGCTCCACCGTCGTCGAACGACTGATCTACGACCCGGGCTTGACCGGATTGGTGATCCAGGGCGGACGCGCGGTGTTCGATTCGTGCTCGCTCAATGCCCCGTCTTCCGGGTTCGGCGGCCCAGCGCTGTGGATCCAGGACGCGCAAGTCGCGCTGACTCGGAGCACGGTGACATCGACAGGACAGACCGCGGCGATCGGCATCGGTTCGGGCACGTTGTTGCTCGACCCGAGTTGCTCCGTTTCGGTGGCCTCGGGCCCGACCATCTCGGGCGGCGGTGTCGCAACGCCGTTCGAACTGACCACCCTGACGACGCGCGCCGATGCGCAGGAACTGACCATCGACCAGCATGGCCGTGCTGGTGACGGCTTCGTAACCGTCGCCGGTCTGCCTGGCGCCGAACTGCCGACACCGCTCGGCATCGCCTGGATCGATCCCGCGTCGCTGACGATCGCAGCGTTCGGCGCGTTCGGAGCCTCGCGTCGCCAGGTCGATACCGTGCCGCTCGCGGCCCTTCCGCTATTGCCTGCCGGGCTGACGCTGGTTCTGCAGACGGTGACCTTTGCGCCTGGTGGCGCCATCGGGCTGGGCTCGCCTTCGCTGGTCACGCTGCCATAGCGGAGCAGCCACCGGCCCGGCGCGAGTCGACCAAGGGGCGTTCTGCACGGCCACGCCATACATAGGTCGGATTCGACGCGCCGGCCCCCGACATACGTATTCCTCGTGGTCGCTTCCAACCGAGGCCGCCGTATGTTCTGCGCCCGGCGCCCCCCGGCATCGGGCCGCGCGTCGCCCGACCAACAGTACGGCGCCACCCCTGCGCCGAAGGAGAAGGAAGGATGGAACCATTCATCGGTCAGATCATCATGTTCGCCGGCAACTTCGCGCCGCGCGGCTGGGCCCTGTGCGACGGCCAGTTGCTCGCGGTCAGCACCCACTCGGCGCTGTTCTCGATCCTCGGCACGACCTACGGCGGCGATGGCCGCACGACCTTCGGACTGCCCGACCTGCGCGGCCGCGTGCCGATGCATGCCGGCCACGGGCCGGGGCTCAGCAACCGCAAGCTCGGTGAGAAGGGTGGCACCGAGACCGTGACGCTGGGCACCAACGAGATCCCGACGCACCACCACCTGATGACCGTCACCGACCAGCCGGGCAGCGTCGGTCGGCCGAGCGACCAGTACCTGGCGACCAACGATCAGCGCGGGCAGAACTACGGCACGCCCATCGACGGCGAGAACGCGCACCTCAACCAGGCCGCGATCCAGAACACCGGCGGCGGCCAGCCGCACGCGAACGTGCAGCCGTTCCAGACGGTCCACTACATCATCGCGCTGACCGGCCTGTTCCCGTCACGTTCGTAGCGGCTGCGGCGAACCGGCGACACACGTTGCGGCGTGCCCCGGCGATGCGCGATGCTGCCCGGCATGCTCGCCCGCCTGCTCGAGGTCCTCGTCCTGCCGCCCGCCTCGGTGTTCCTGCTGCTGGTCGCCGGCACCGCGCTGCTGCGCTGGAAGCGGCGGCTCGGCCGCACGCTGCAGGTGCTCGCGCTGGTCTGGCTGTGGCTGGCCGCGACGCCGTGCATCGGCGGACTGCTGCTGTGCTCGCTGCAGAGCTACCCGGCGCTGCCGCCTGCACAGAGGTTGCCCGAGGCGCAGGCGATCGTCGTGCTGGCCGCCGGCGCCGACCGCGTTGGTGAGGAGTACGGCGGTGCGGTGATCGGGCCGATGACGATGCAGCGGCTGCGCTACGGCGCGCAGCTGCAGCGGCGCACGGGCCTGCCGATGCTGGTCAGCGGCGGCCGGCCGGCGACCGGCGCGCCGTCGCTGGCCGCGATGATGAAGCAGGCCGCCGAACGCGAACTCGGTGTCGAGGTTCGCTGGGTCGAGGAGCGCTCGGCCAACACGTTCGGCAACGCGCGCGAGAGCGCCCGCATCCTGACCGAGGCCGGCGTGCGGCGGGCACTGCTGGTGACCAGCGCGTGGCACATGCCGCGCTCGGTGGAGTCGTTTGCGGGGTTCGGCCTCGAGGTCGTGGCCGCGCCGACCGGCTTCCGCACCGAGCTGTTCGCGAGCTGGCGCAGCTTCGTCCCCCACTGGAACGGGCTGCGCGACACCTGCCTGGCGATGCACGAGTGGGGCGGGCGGATCGTCTACGCGATGACGCCGTGAGTGGCCCCACCCGGGCCGTCGCCGACAGGGCTACTGCATCAGGATCGGGTCCGTGAACGGGCCGACGCCGCCGTTGTTGTCGACGGTCGCACCGATCGCGTAGACCGGCAGGCCGAGCAGCTGGCCGACGTTCGGGATCAGCGGGAAGTTGACCGAACCGTTGGCGCCGACGAGGTCGCGGTTGACCGACGGCAGCGACTGCGTCGCGATGATCACCGAAGCCTCGGTCAGCGGGTCGTAGCCGATGTTGAGCGTCGTGCCGAGGGTGTCCAGCGGGATCGTGTTCGGCGCGCTCGACAGCGAGAAGAACACGTAGCACTGCAGACCCTGCGAGCTGGCCGCGTCGTTCTGGTACATCACACCACCGTTGCTCGCGGTGTTGTCGATCAGGCGCGGGTACTTGATGCCCGAGACCCACAGGTTGTTGACCGTGTTGCCGCCGCCGGTGCCGGCGAAGGTGCGGTCGTCCTGCCACAGGATGTTGCAGTCGCCGTTGGCCGTCAGGCACATGCGCGGGTTGTCGACGTCGACGCCGCTCGGGAACGTGCCGCAGCCGTCGAAGCTGGTGACGTCCAGGTGCTCGAAGGTCTGGCCGCCGTCCGAGCTCAGCGACACGGTGATGCCCTCACCGCCGCCGCAGTTGTTCTCGTACATCGCCGCGATCATGTCGCCGGCCATGTAGATGTCGTAGATCGGGTTGGGGTCGAGCTGGCTCAGCGGGACCTCGACGTGGGTGCCGTTGACGAAGTCGAGGCCACCGTTGTTGCTGACCGCGACGACCGCCTGGTTGTTGGCGTTGTTGTTGCTGCCGTTGAGGCGGTCGTCGACGTAGAGCACGGCGACGCGCTGGTTCTGCGCGACGACCAGCATGTCGTCGATGTCGCCGCCGCTGCCGAGCGTCAGGGTGTTGATCGCGACGCCGGTCGCGCCCCACGTCAGGCCGAGGTCCTGCGACCAGTCCATCCAGACGTCGTCCTGACCGTTGAGCGAGTGCTCCATGAACGTGTAGACGTTGGGCAGGTCGACGGCGGCGCGCGGGCGGCGCGGCGCGGCCCAGCTGAGCGTCGGCAGCACCGTGTGCTGGTACTCGGGGATCGTCGCCCAGTCGGTGCCGTTGTTGCGCGAGGTCATCGAGAAGTAGTCGTTGGAGACGCCGCTGCGGTCGTCGCACCAGATCACGTGCACGACCGGGCCGTCACAGTCGATCGCCGTGAAGTCGACGTCGAACTGCTGCGCCGTCCAGGCGACGTTGAGGCGCGTCGTCGGCACCGTGACGTTGAGCGCACCGCCCTGGACCTCGGCCTGCACGAAGTAGATGTCCTCGTTGCCGGCCGTCGGCGTGTCCGACTCGAACACGACGTTGAGGCTGGCGGCGGCGCCGTTGCGCGAGATCGCGCAGTTGACCTCGTCGGCGTCGCGCAGCGTGGTCAGGAACTCGGGCGACAGCAGCGTCGGCGCCGTCCAGGTCTGCCCCTGGTCGTCCGAGCCGATCGCGAACACCGCCTGCTCGCCGGCGACCAGCGTGTGGCCGTTGCTGGCCCAGACGATGAAGACGTCGTGCTCGCTGGCGACGATGCGGGTGTCGCCGGTCGAGAAGACCTCGTTGGTCTGGACCGTGTAGAGCACCTGCGCCGACTCCCAGCTCCAGCCGCCGTCGATCGAGCGACGGAAGCGCACGCTCTCGACGCCCGACGCGTCGGTGTCGAGGTAGGTCATGTAGCAGACGTTGGCGGTCGGCACGGTGCCGGCCGGGCCGGCGGGCAGACGCTCCGACGGGCACGCGATGCGCCACGAGCCGTAGCCGTGCACGGCGTTGTTGACGAAGTTCTCGTTGACCTTCACTTCGTCGCGCGGGAGGCGCGACGAACGCGGGTAGAGTTGGGCGGTGGCCGTGGCGCCGAAGGAGGCGACGGCCAGCAGGATCATTGCGGACTTGGTTGCTTGCATTGCGTTTGGATCTCTGGGTCCAGGTGGAAGCGCACCTGTCTAGACCTCCCCCGCACACCCACCGTGAACGCCGTGTCAAGCAACCAAGTTGGCGGATCCTTCACGGCGTCCAAACAGGGTCGTGCGCACGACGACGTAGCCGACGGCGCCCGCGGCCCGAGCCCGGTTGGGAATCCCGGTCGAGAATCTGCACGAGCCCCTTGCCAGCGCCGCTCGCCGCATGCATATTCATGCGCTTCCTCCGCATAATTATGCCCTCGAACACCCAGACCGACCGCCAGCAGCGCCGGGACAAGATCCTGCAGCTGGTCGCGCGCCACCGCATCACCAGCCAGGCCCAGCTCCAGGACCTGCTGCTCGAGGCGAACATCGAGGTCAACCAGGCGACGCTGTCGCGCGACCTGCGCGACCTGCTGATCGTCAAGACCCAGCACGGCTACCAGCTGCCCGGCGACGCCGCCGCAGCGCCGGCCGAGACCCTGCAGAGCAGCCTCTGGCACGCGGTGCGCACCTGGCTGCGCGCGGCCACCGCGGCGCAGAACCTGCTGGTCCTGCACACCCCGCCCGGCGGCGCCCAGGCGCTCGGCCTGGCGCTCGACAAGGCCGGCCTCGGTGAGGTCGTCGGCACGATCGCCGGCGACGACACGGTGCTGGTGATCTGCCCCAGCGACGCCAAGGCGCGGCGGCTGCAGAAGCAGCTGCTGCAGCAGGCGGACCTGCACCGGAGCGTGACATGAAGACCTGCGCGATCGTCGGAGCCACCGGCTACACCGGCCAGGAGCTGCTGCAGCTGCTGGCTCGCCACCCCCACCTCGACGCGACCGTGGCGATGACCGCGCGCGCCGGCGTGGTCCCCGACCAGCCCGGCATCGACGCGCTCGACCTCGACCGGCTCGCACACGTCGACGGGGTGTTCCTGTGCACGCCGCACGGCGCCGCCAGCGCGATCGCCACCGCTGCGCTCGAGGCCGGTCGCAAGGTCGTCGACCTGTCGGCCGACTTCCGGCTGCGCGATCCGGCGACGTTCGCGGCCACCTACGGCGACCAGCACCCGGCCCCGCAGCTGCTCGGCGAGGCCGTCTACGGACTGACCGAGCACGCGCGCGCCCGGGTCGCGCAGGCGCGGCTGGTCGCCAACCCGGGCTGCTACCCGACGTCGGTGCTGCTGCCGCTGCTGCCGCTCGCCGCGGCGGGCCTGCTCGACGCCGACGCGGTGGTGATCGCCGACAGCAAGAGCGGCGTCAGCGGTGCCGGCAAGAACCCGAGCGAGCGCACCCACTTCGGCAACGTGCACGAGAACTTCCTGGCCTACGGCATCGGCAGCCACCGCCACGCGCCCGAGATCGCCCAGGAGTTCGGCCGGTCGATCGTGTTCACGCCGCACCTGCTGCCGACGTTCCGCGGCATCCTCAGCACGATCTACGTGCAGCCGACGGCCGGCAGCTCCGTCGACGACGTGCGCGCGTGCCTGCACGAGCGCTACGCCGACGAGCCGTTCGTCCGGGTGCTGGCCGAAGGCACGCCCGAGCTGCGCGACGTGCAGCGCAGCAACCGCTGCCACGTCGCCGTGCACGCGAGCGGACCGCTGGTCGTGATCACCAGCGCGATCGACAACCTGGTCAAGGGCGCCGCCGGCCAGGCGCTGCAGAACATGAACCTGATGCTCGGACTCGACGAACCGGAGGGATTGCAATGAGGATCCTCGTCAAGATCGGTGGCGCCCAGCTCGAGCGCCCCGAACCGCGCGCGCGGCTGTGCGCGGCGATCGCGAGCGCGCGCAGCCACGGCGACGAGGTCGTCGTGGTGCACGGCGGCGGCAACCAGATCCGCGAACTGGGCGGCCGCCTGGGCCTGGCCGACCGCTACCACGAAGGCCTGCGCATCACCGACGAGGCCACCGCCAGCGCCGCGCTGATGGTGCTCGGCGGCGCCGTCAACCGCACCCTGGTGCAGGCGCTGCAGACCGCCGGCGTCGGCTCGGTCGGCCTGACCGGCGCCGACGGCGCCACCTTCACAGCCGCCCCGCTGCGCCGCGACGGCGTCGACCTCGGCTACGTCGGCGAGGTCGACCAGGTCGATGGCCGGCTGGTCGAAACGCTGCTGAAGGCCTCGATGGTGCCGGTGATCGGCACGGTCGCGCCGCGCGCCGACGCGACCGCGGGCGAGCCGTTCTTCAACATCAACGCCGACCACGCCGCCGGCCCGCTGTGCCGCGCGCTGCGCTGCGATGCGCTGCTGTTCCTGACCGACGTCGCCGGCGTGCTCGACGGCAACGGCAAGCTGATGCCGCTGCTGACCGAGGCCGACTGCGACCGCCTGGTCGCGACCGGCGTCGCCACCGGTGGCATGCTGCCGAAGCTCGACGCGGCGCGCCGGGCCGCGCGCGAGAACCCGCGCGCGATCGTCAAGATCGCGCCGGCCGACGCCGACGACTGCGTGCGCAGCGCCCTGCGCGACGGCGCCGGCAGCCGGTTCTTCGCCAGCCAGAACGGCAAGGAGCTGCAGCATGGCTGACAGCATCGAACCGCACGTCATGCCGACCTACGCGCGCGGCGACGAGGTGTTCGTCGACGGCCGCGGCGCGGTCGTGTGCGACGCCGACGGCAACCAGCACCTCGACTTCCTCAGCGGCATCGCGGTGACCGCGCTCGGCCACGCCCACCCGCGGCTGACGGCGGCGCTGCAGGATCAGGTCGCCAAGATCACCCACCTCAGCAACCTGTTCCGGCATCCGTACACCGAGGACGTCGCCGCGCGGCTGTGCGGCTACGCCGGCATGCACAAGGCGTTCTTCACCAACTCGGGCGCTGAGTCGATCGAGTGCGCGCTGAAGATCGCGCGCAAGGCGATGCACGTCGCCGGCACGCCGGAGCGCACCTCGTTCGTCGCGCTCGAGGGCGCGTTCCACGGCCGCACGCTCGGCGCGCTGTCGCTGACGCACTCCGCCAGGTACCGCGAGCCGTTCGCGCCGCTGCTCGAGGTGGCCTGGGTGCCCCCGGACGACGTCGACGCGCTGGCGGCGACGCTGCGCGAGCGGCGACCCGCCGCACTGGTGCTCGAGCCGATCCAGGGCGAGGGCGGCATCCGCGAGCTGTCGGGCGCGTTCCTGCAGGCGGCGCGCGCGCTTTGCAGCGAGACCGGCACGGTGCTGGTGCACGACGAGATCCAGTCCGGCTGCGGCCGCACCGGCACGTTCCTGGCGGCACAGCACCACGACGTCACCCCGGACGTCGTCGCGCTGGCCAAGCCGATCGCGGCCGGCCTGCCGATGGGCGCGTGCCTCGCGAGCGCGGCGTTCGCCGACACGCTGCAGCCCGGCGAGCACGGCACCACATTCGGCGGCGGCCCGCTGGTCTGCCGCGCCGCGTCGGTGTTCCTCGACGAGCTCGACGACGGCCTGCTCGACGCGGTCCGGGACCGCGGCGCGCAGCTGCGGCACGGACTCGAACGGATCGCCGCCAGCGCCCCCGCCGTGCGCGAGGTGCGCGGCCGCGGCCTGATGCTCGGCGTGCAGCTCGACCGCCCCGCCAAGGACGCCCAGCAGCTGCTGCACGGCCGCGGCCTGCTGGTCAACGTCACCCAGACCGACGTGCTGCGGATCGTGCCGCCGTTCGTCGTCACCGAAGCCCAGATCGACGACGCGTTGCAGTGCCTGCAAGAGGTGCTGGTGTCGCTGCCCACCCAACCCTGACCGAAGCCATGACCTCCCACTCCCTGCCGTTGCCCGAGCTGTCGGTGCCCGACGTGCTGTGCACGTCCAACCTGACCACCGCGGACCTCGACGCGATCTTCGCCACCGCCAAGGCGCTGAAGAGCAAGCGCGACGAACACGCGCACGTGTCCGTGCTGGCGCACAAGCGCCTGGCGATGATCTTCGAGAAGGACTCGCTGCGCACGCGCTTCACGTTCGACGTCGGCATGCAGGACCTCGGTGGCAGCGTCGTGTTCATGGACCACCGCGACGCGCGCCTCGGCTCGCGCGAGTCGGTCAAGGACATGGCGCGCAACCTCGAGCGCTGGGTGCACGGCATCGTCGCCCGCACGTTCAAGCACAAGGTGCTCGAAGAGCTGGCGGCCAACGCCGACGTGCCGGTGATCAACGGCCTGTCCGACTTCGTGCACCCGTGCCAGGCGCTGGCCGACTTCCTGACGCTCTACGAGAAGTGGGGCGACGTGCGCGGCAAGACGCTGACCTACGTCGGTGACGGCAACAACACCTGCCACTCGCTGATCTACACCGCCGCCAAGCTCGGCACCAACATCCGCGCGTGCTCGCCCGAGGGCTACGAGCCGAACGCGCGGGTCGTCAATGAGGCGATGCGCACCGCGCAGGAGACCGGCGCCGAGATCTCGATCGTCAACGACCCCGCGGCGGCCGCCGAGGGCGCCGACGCGATCTACACCGACGTCTGGGCCAGCATGGGCCAGGAGGACGAGATCGAAGAACGCAACGGCGTGTTCGCGCCCTACCAGGTCGACGCCGCGATGATGGCGCGCGCCAAGGACGACGCGCTGTTCCTGCACTGCCTGCCGGCGCACCGCGGCTGGGAGGTCACCCAGGAGGTCATGGACGGCCCGCAGAGCGTCGTCTACGACATCGCCGAGAACCGCCTGCACGTGCAGAAGGCGCTGATGGCGCTGCTGATCCGCTAGCCCGACGCCACCCGAACCTCCACATGAAGAACCCCCGCAAGATCGTGCTCGCCTACTCGGGCGGCCTGGACACCTCCATCATCGTGCACTGGCTCAAGCAGCGCTACGACGGCTGCGAGGTGCACGCCTACTGCGGCGACGTCGGCCAGGGCCAGGGCGAGCTCGAAGGGCTTGAGGACAAGGCCGCCGCGTCCGGCGCGGTCAGCTGCCGCGTCGACGACCTCCGCCACGAGTTCCTGACCGACTACGTGTGGCCGTGCATCCGCGCGATGACGGTCTACGAGGGCCGCTACCTGCTCGGCACCAGCATGGCGCGACCGATCCTCGCCAAGGGCCAGGTCGAGTATGCGCGCGAGGTCGGCGCCGACGCCGTGGCGCACGGCTGCACCGGCAAGGGCAACGACCAGGTGCGCTTCGAGCTCGGCTACCAGGCGCACGGCCCGGACCTGCAGATCCTGGCGCCGTGGCGCGACTGGGACATCAAGAGCCGCGAGGATGCGCTCGACTACGCCGACCGACACCAGATCCCGGTGACCGCGTCGCGCACCAAGATCTACTCCCGCGACCGCAACCTGTGGCACATCAGCCACGAGGGCGGCGACCTCGAGTTCCCCGGCAAGGCGCCGCCAGACGACGTCTGGATGCTGACCACCGACCCGCGGCAGGCGCCCGAGCAACCGCTCGAGCTGACGGTCGGCTTCGAGCGCGGCGTGCCGACGTCGATCGACGGCGACGCGCTGCAGCCGGTCGAACTGCTCGAGCGGCTCAACGAGCTGGGCTCCCTGCACGGCGTCGGCCGCGTCGACATCTGCGAGAACCGGTTGGTCGGGATGAAGTCGCGCGGCGTCTACGAGACCCCCGGCGGCACGATCATCCTCGAGGCGGCGCGCACGCTGCGCGCGCTGACGATGGAGCGCGACACGATGCGGCTCTGCGAGAAGCTGATGCCGGACTACTGCGACCTCGTCTACACCGGCCGCTGGTTCCACCCGGCCCGCACCGCGCTGGACGCGCTGTTCGCCGACGCGACCCGGCACGTCACCGGTGAGGTCCGCGTGCGCCTCTACAAGGGCACCGCGACCGCGATCTCGTGCGAGTCGCCGTTCAGCCTCTACTCGGAAGACCTGGCGACGTTCGGCGACAGCGCCGACTTCGACCAGGCCGACAGCCGCGGCTTCGTCAAGCTCTACGGCCTGCCGGGCGCGGTCGCCGCGAAGGTGCAGGCATGAGCGGCGACAAGATGTGGGGCGCGCGGTTCTCCGGCGAACTCGACGAGCGCTTCGCCGAGTTCCAGGACAGCCTGCGCCACGACCTGACGCTGGCGTTCTCCGACCTCGACACCAACCTCGCCTGGAGCGAGGCGCTGTGCGACGCCGGCGTGATCTCGGACGAGGACCTCGACGCGATCGCCGACGCCATCGAGGCGCTCGGCGCGTCGTGGAGCGAGCAGGGCTTCCCCGACAGCGACGCCGAGGACGTGCACAGCTTCGTCGAACAGCAGCTGGTGGCGAAGCTCGGCGACCTCGGCAAGCGCATCCACACCGGCCGTTCGCGCAACGACCAGGTCGCGACCGACGTGCGCCTGCACCTGCGCGAGTGGGTCGGCGTGCTGGTCGAGTCGATCGAGGGGCTGTGCATGACGCTGGTCGAGAAGGCCGAGCGGCACAGCGACGACGCGATGCCCGGCTACACCCACCTGCAGCGGGCCCAGCCGATCACCATCGGCCACCATTGCCTCGCCTACGCCGAAATGTTCGCGCGCGACCGCGACCGGCTGATCGACGCGCTCGAACGGTTCGACAGCTGCCCGCTCGGCAGCGCTGCGCTGGCCGGCACGGCGTTCCCGATCGACCGCGACGTGCTGGCGATGCAGCTCGAGTTCCAGAACGGGCCGACCCGCAACAGCCTCGACGCGACCGCCTCGCGCGACCACCTGTGCGAGGTGGCGTTCGCGTGCGCGATGGCGACCAGCAACCTGTCGCGGCTGTGCGAGGACTACGTGTTCTTCGCGTCGTTCGAGGCCGGCTACGTCACCTTCGGCGATGCGGTGTCGACCGGCTCCAGCTTGATGCCGCAGAAGCGCAACCCCGACGCGATGGAGCTGATCCGCGGCAAGGCCGCGCTGGTGCAGGGCGCGCTGCAGTCGATGCTGTCGCTGCTGAAGGGCCAGCCGCTCGGCTACAACCGCGACCTGCAGCACGACAAGGAAGCGCTGCTGCCGGCACTCGAGGCGACCAACCAGTGCCTGCTGGTCGCCGCCACCGCGGTCGAACACGCAGCCTTCGACGTCGAACGCTGCGCTGCCGAGGCGGCGCGTGGCTACCTGAACGCGACCGACCTGGCCGACCTGCTGGTGCGCCAGGGCGTGCCGTTCCGCGACGCGCACGGCCTCGCCGGCACCGCGGTCAACCGCGCGATCGAATTGGGCGTCGAGCTGCACGACCTGCCGCGCGACGAGCAGCAGCGGCTGCTGCCGCAGCTCGACGGCGACCTCGCCGAGAGCCTGTCGGTGGCGGCGGTACTGGCGCGCCGCGACGTCGTCGGCGGCACGGCGCCGGCGCGCGTGCGGGCCGAGGTCGAGCGTTGGCGCGAGACGATCGCCGAGTGGGCCGAGGGCTACCACGAGCTGGACGACCTCGACCTCGACGAAGAGGACCTCGACGAAGAGGACCTCGACGAGGAGGACCTCGACGAACAGAACCTGGATGGGGAGAACCACGACCAAGGCGAGACCGGGGGAGCGGCCGACCGCGATGCCTGAACCCAACGTCACCGTCCGGCCGGCGCGCGTCGCCGACGTCGAGCCGATCCTCGCGCTGGTCAACGAACTGGCCGTGCAGCAGGTGATGCTGCCGCGCTCGCCGGCGTCGGTGATCGAGAACGTACGCGACTTCCACATCGCCGAGGTCGACGGCGCGTTCGCCGGCTGCGGTGCTTTGGCGATCTGCTGGACGGACATCGCCGAGATCCGCTCGCTGGCGGTGCACCCCGACCACCAGAAGCACGGCATCGGTCGCCGGCTGGTCGACGCGCTGGTCGACGAGGCGCGCGCGCTCGGCATCCCGCGGCTGTTCGCGTTCACCTACGTGCCGGGCTTCTTCCGCAAGGTCGGCTTCGCCACCGCCGCCCACGACCAGCTGCCGCACAAGGTCTTCAACGACTGCCTGCACTGCCCCAAATTCCTGGCCTGCGACGAGGTCGCGATGACCCGTTCGCTCGACGTCGACGAGCCCGCCGGCGACGTGCCGGGCATGCCCAAGCCGGCGTTTCCGCTGCCGCGCCGGACCGCGGCCTACGACGAGGCCGATTGACCGGCCCGGATTCTGCGACCGGCCCCTCATTCTGAGACCGGGATCGGGGGCCGTGGCAAGGGGGGTTGCCGCGTCTGCCCGAGCGGAATCGCTCCGATCCCCGGGCGGCTCCGCGCAAACGCGCAAACAGCGCCCAAACCCCGTTCCAAGCGGCTTGACCAGCCTGCGCAGGAGGTCACAATTAACTGGCCCTCCTCCGATTCGGTCGGGCACGGCATTCGCAGTTACGAGTAGATCCGGCACGACTACTCCCGCCCGCGAAGGCGCCCGCCACGCCATTCCAGGATAAGGTTTCCCAGGTCAGTCCCATGAAGCGAACCGTTCCCGCCTCGTCCAATCTCGCCATCCCTCTCGGTCTGTGTCTGCTCGCGCTCGGCGCGTGTAGCGGAGGCGGCGGCGCCTCGGTCGGTGAGACCGGCGTCGGCGGCGATTTCACGGTCGTGCGCACGTCGCCCGTCAACGGCGCGACGATCTTCCTCAACGACCCGGTCAGCATCGACTTCACGACGCCGATCGACATCGATTCGGCGACGCTGAACACGATGACGTTCCAGGCGCTGGACCAGCAGGGCAACCCGGTTCCGGAACTGGTCACCGGCACGTTCACTCTCGGCAAGGCCAGCGGCGACGTCGAGGTCGGCCGCCGGCTGCAGTTCGTGCCCCGCTTCGCGAGCAACAACGACTACACGAACGGTGGCTTCAAGGCCGGCCGCACCTACCTGGTGCGCCTGGTCGGCGGCGCGGCCAACAACAACCAGGTGCTGCGCGACCGCAACGGCCGCGCGCTGAGCCAGCCGGTCACCTTCCAGTTCTCGACGCGTGACGGCACCCAGCCGGCGCAACTGTTCCGCAACCCGAAGGCGGGCGGCCCGCAGCGCACCGGCCTGAGCGTGACGACCGCGACCGACCTGAACGACGTCCCGCTGGGTCTGTTCGGCGCGCCGCCGCTGGAGATCCGCCTGGACTTCGACCAGGCGCTCAACCCGAACACCAGCAACGTGCCGGTTGCGTTCGACGTCAACCCGCTGGTCCGCGACATCAGCGACCGCGGCCGCGTCTACCTCGAGTACGACGACCCGGAATACGGCCTCAACACCTGGATCCCGGCCGACGTCGAGATCGAGCGCAACAACCTGGCCGGCGCCACCCTGGTGATGCGTCCGGCCGGCGTGCTGCCGAACAACGCGACCGTCCGGATCATCGTCGAGAACACGGTGCAGGACATCTCGGGTGAGAACAACCTGGCCAACCCGGCCTACGACCGCGTGTTCGGCACGTTCTCGACCAGCCAGGCCTACGAGCAGCAGTGGAACGGCATCGCCGAGGACTTCACCTCGGCGCAGGACATCGACCTCGCGGCCTCGTTCCCCGAGTCGCAGGCCGAGGTCGGTGCCGGCTACGTGCGCGCCGGCTTCGCCTTCGAAGGCAACCCCACCTCGCTCGAGTACGAGCCGACCGCCAACGAGGTCGTGCTCAACACGTCGTTCACGCAGATCGTGCCGAAGCAGGGTCTGCCGTTCACGGTCTCGGGCGGCGTCTTCAACTTCAAGAACGTCACCATCCCGCAGGGCGTGACGGTGCGCGGCACCGGCCCCAACCCGATGGTCTGGCTGTGCAGCGGCAAGTTCACGGTCTCCGGCACGCTGACGGTGAGCGGCGGTAACGGCGCTCGCGTCGACACGCTGAACTCGGCCAACTTCGCCAAGGCCGGCGGCGTCGGCTCGTGTGGCGGCGGCAACGGCGGCGAAGGCACGCCGAGCGCGACCCAGCGCGACCTGGCCGGCGGCACCGGCCGCGGCCCGCTGCAGGAAGCCGGCAAGGGCGGCCGCGGCGGCAACCTCGCGTGCACCTCGGGCTGCTACACCGGCTCGGGCTACAACGGCTCGGGCGGTGGCTCGGGCGGTGGCGGCGGCACGATGGCCACCCAGGGTGACCTCAACTGGCGCGGCACGATCCCGTCGGGCACGATCCCGAACACGGCCGGCAACACCTCGTTCCAGCAGGTGTTCGGCTACGGCGGCGCCGGCTGCAGCGGCACGTCGGCGGCCCGTTCGCAGTTCCTCGCCGGCGGTGAGCCGGGCGACCGCGTGTTCACCGACTCGCGCCAGGACAACAACTTCTGGGGCAGCGCGATCGACATCAACCGCAACCTGCGCATCACCGGCGAGCTGGTGAGCCCGGTCGGCGGTGGCGGTGGCGGCGGCGGTGGCGACACCTCGCCGGGCCAGAACTGCACGCTCACCGGCGGCAACCCGACCGCGGACTGGTCGGGCGGCGGCGGCGGCGGCGGCGGCGGCGTGCTGATCGTCAAGGCGCTCGAAGAGATCCGCGTCACCGCGTCCGGCAAGATCCGCGCGGACGGCGGCAACGGCGGCGGCGGCGAGCAGGTCGGCGCCTGTGGTGAAGGCGGTGGCGGCGGCGGTGGCGCCGGCGGCATGGTCATCCTGATGTCGGCCTCGCGCATCGTCATCGAAGCGCACGGCGACCCGACGGTCGGCGCCAACGGCCGCTACGTCTACGGCAGCCCGTCGACGACCGCGACGGCCACCCACCCCTACGTCGGCCGCGACTACGACTTCGCGATCTCGGCCGACGGCGGCGTGTGCACGACCGGTGGCTTCGGCTCGATCAACATCCAGGGCAAGTACCGCCCGAACGGCACCGACATGGTGCCGGGCACGTCCTACGACGGCGAGCCGCTGGGCGGCCTCGGCGGCATGGGCATCGTGCAGCTGATGGTCCCGCCGGGTGAGAACCTGACCGACGGCACCAACACGCGCCTGGACGACAACATCCAGTTCCTGACGCCCGGCAGCCTCAACGAGATCGTCGGCGCCGGCAAGCGCCAACTGCTGGCGTGGCGCGGCTTCCCGAACGCGACCAACACGTTCGTCGACGACTTCGGCAACCCGACCGACGTCGGCAACAACGAGGGCGACATCCGCCCGGCGCCGACGCTGATGCCGGTGCCGTTCAACTCGAAGTCGCGCATCCGCTCGAAGTGGATCGACACCGGCGCGTCGCAGCGCCGCGCGCTGACCGTCGCCGACAACCAGCCGCGCGGCCTGATCACGGCCAACGGCGCGCAGGTCGGCCCGACGTTCGAGTTCGCCGGCCTCGACCTCGCCTCGCAGGTCGCCGGTTACGTCGACTACGAGACGCTCGGCTCGTCCGTGCGCATCAAGTACCCGGTCGCCGTGTCGGCGGCGCCGCTCGCGTCGCTCGAGACCGACGCGACCTACCTCGGCGAGCCCGCCTACAAGATCACGCTCGGCTCGTCGTCGCTCGGCGAAGACGACCGCTACGTGCAATACGAGGCGGAGCTGCTGAACAACGCCGGCTCGGTGCTGGCGGGCTACCGGATCCTGAGCCACACGGCCAACGAGATCCTGGTCGAGCCGATCGCTGGCTTGGTGCCGACGCAGGCCACCCAGGTGCAGGTGCGCGCCAAGTTCTTCAAGATCGTGACCAACGGCTCGGAAGGCCTCGGCCCGACCTACCAGGAGAGCGTCAACAACCCGACGCCGATCCCGTTCGCGAACGTGCGCATCGGCTTCGCGTTCCACCAGGATCCGGACCCGAACAACATCCTCGCAGGCCGCTACCCGGCCACCAGCGAGCAGGACTTCGTGCGGGACCTGAACGACCCGAACCTGCAGGCCTGGATCGCCACCAACGGCGCGCCGCGCTACGTGCAGTGGGACGTCGTGTTCGACATGGCCTACCACCCGACGAACCCGGCCCTGTCGAGGACGCTGACGCCGTCGACGCCGCGGCCGCAGATCGAGTTCCTGCGCCTGCCGTTCCGGTTCTAGACCGGGCCGGATCGGGTCCGGCTTCGCGGGGGCACGCTCCCCCGCCGGCCAACGAGGACGACGGCAAAGAGCCCGGCCCTGGTGCCGGGCTCTTTGCGTTGCTGCCGCTTGCCCGCGGACGGCCGCGCCGCCACCCTGCACGCCATGCAAGGTCGCCTCACCACCCCGCCTGCCCACGTCGCCCTGCCGCCGGGCTTCACCGCTGCCGGCATCCACTGCGGCCTGAAGAAGAACCAGGCGCTCGACCTCGCGATCCTGCACGCCGACCGCCCGACACCGACGCACGCGCTGTTCACCAACAACGCGCTTCTCGGCGCCCACATCCCGGTCTGCCGCGACCACCTCGCCCGCTCCGACCACCAGATCCGCGCGATCGTGGTCAATGCGCGCAACGCCAACTGCGCCACCGGCCAGCAGGGCATCGACGACGCCTATGCCGTCTGCGCCGAACTGGCCGAGCGCCTGGGCTGTCCGACCGAACAGGTCCTGATGGCCAGCACCGGCCCGATCGGCGCCCCGCTGCCGCGGCAGCGCATCGTCGACCACCTCGACGCGCTGCTCGACGCTCGCAGCGCGGACGGCGGCATGGCGTTCGCGCAGGCGATCATGACGACCGATACACACGCCAAGGCGGCCACCGTCGACAGCGGCACCCGCTCCACCGGCTTTGCCAAGGGCAGCGGCATGATCCACCCCGACATGGCGACGATGCTCGGCTTCCTGCTGACCGACGGCAGCTGTGACGCAGCCACGCTGCGCCGCGTCGCGGACCGGACGTTCCATCGGGTGACGGTCGACGGCGACACTTCGCCGAACGACTCGCTGTTCGTGATGGCGACCGGGGCCAACGGCGACGCCGGGCCCGAACTGCGCCAGGTGTCGGCCGACCTGGCGATGCAGGTCGCCGGCGACGGCGAGGGCGCGAGCCGACTGATCACCGTCGAGGTCCGCGGCGCCCCCGACGAGGACGCGGCCGCCCACGTCGGCCGCGTCATCGCGACCAGCCCGTTGGTCAAGACCGCGGTCGCCGGCCGGGACCCCAACTGGGGCCGCATCGTCGCGGCTGCAGGTCGCGCCGGCGTGCCGTTCGCTCCCGAACGTGCGAGGGTCTGGGTCGGCAGCGTCGAGGTGTTCTCTCTCGGCGTGCCGCGCCCCGAGCGGGAGGTGGACGGCAGCCGCCACCTGCAGCAGGACGAACGGGTGGTGCTGGGCATCGACCTGGGCGCCGGCGACGGCGAGGCCGATGTCTGGACGTGCGATCTGACCGCGGACTACGTGAGCATCAACGCGGACTACCGGACGTAGCGCGGGTTCGGGTTGCGGCTCGGCGCCGGGCGATCTGGCAGTCGGCTGCCTGGCGGTCGGCTGCCTGGCGGCGGTGAAAGTTGGAGGATGAACCGCGTACCGTACGGCAAGTCTGGGCTACGGGTGGTCGTCGAGCCAGGGGCGGTAGCTCTTGGGCGGTTCGACGCCGCGCTCGTTCCACCACTCGCGGTGGTCGCTGGCGCCTTCCTGGAGCCCCGCCACGTAGCCGATGCGCGCATCCGGCACACTGTCGCAGTAGGGCAGGTAGGGCTTCAGGTCCAGCACCGGCGTACCGTCCAGCAGGTCGCAGTCCGACAGCTGCAGCACGCGCTTCTCGATCCGCTCGAGCTTCACGCACGACAGCCCGATCGGGTTCGGCCGCTGGGGCGCGCGGGTGGCGAACACGCCGCGCTTCTGGTCGTCGCGCGGCGGGCGGACCTGCAGCGGGTTGCCGCGGGCGTGGTGGCACCAGAACAGCACCCAGAGATGGCTGAAGCCGTCGAGGTCCTGCAGGCCGTTCTGCATGCCCTGGAACACTTCGATCTCGACCGCCGCCCCGCGGCCGAGGCCGCTCTGGCGCGGCGCCTCGTGGTGCAGGCGCTGCGGGCTGCGCACGACGCCGATGGCACGGAGGCCCGGCGTGACGAACGGCTCGCCGTCCGCGCCGGTCACTTCAGCTCGCTTCGCTTCAGCTTGATCGGCTGGCCGATCTGCAGGCGCTTCAGCTGCGGGGCGGTGAAGCCGTTCCACGCGACGATCTCGTTCCAGCGGGTGCCGCTGCCGAGGTGCCGCCGGGCGACGTGGATCAGGGTCTCGTTCTGCTTCAGCTCGACGACGACCCACTCGGATTCGGGCTCGGGGGCGGGTCCGGGGGGCTGCTCAACCGGTCGCGGATCGGGCTGCGGTTCCGGCTGCCGCTGCGGCTCGGGCCGCCGCCGCGCTTCGGCCGGATCGCGACGCGGGGTGGCGACCGGGCGCTGCACCTCGGGCTCGGCCGGTCGCAGCCGATGGCCGGGGCCGACCTCGCGACCGAGCGCCCGCAGCGCCTCGCGCAGCGAAGCCTGCTGGCCGCCGACCTCGAGCACCAGCACGTCTTCGTGCACCGTCGCCTCCACTGGCTTCGCACACGAAGCCAGCAGCTGGAACGCCGCGCATAGCACGGCCCACACCCAACCCTGCCGCATGCCCGGATCTTCGCAGATCCGGGGCCCGACGACCATTCTCTTGCAGAACAGGGGCCGAACGCCGAACGTGGCTCGCCGCCGAATGTCGACCACGCGCCGCCTGCTCCTGACCGCCCTGCCCAAGGTCCCGCTGTCCAAGCTGACCGGGCTGCTGACGAGCCTGCCGCTGCCGGGCTTCCTGCGCGGCCCGGCCTACCGCTGGTTCGCGCGGCGCTACGGCGCCGAGCTCGGTGACCTCAACGCCGAGCTGCGCTCGTTCCGCAGCCTGCAGGCGTTCTTCCGCCGCGAACTCCGCGAAGGCGCCCGCCCGGTCGCCGACGCCGCGCTGGTCTGGCCGTGCGACGGCCGCATCGTCACCGCCGGCCCGATCGACGGCGAACGGATCCCCCAGGTGAAGGGCAACGACTACGCGCTCGCCGACCTGCTCGGCGACGCCGAACTCGCGCGCCGGCTCGCCGGCGGCCAGCAGGCGACCGTCTACCTCGCGCCCGGCGACTACCACCGGGTGCACTGCCCGTTCGACGGCGAGGTCGCCGCGGTGCAGCCGATTCGCGGCACGCTGTTCCCGGTCAACCCGCCGGCCGTGCGCTGCATCGACCAGCTGTTCGTGCGCAACAGCCGCCACGTCTACCGCTGCACGATGCGCGACGGCACCCCGGCCGCGGTCGTGCTGGTCGGCGCCTACAACGTCGGCGGCACGCTGGTCACGCAGCCCTCCGGCCCGGTCGCGCGCGGCCAGGAACTCGGCCAGTTCGGGTTCGGCTCGACGGTCGTGTTCGTGCTCGGCCCGGGCGCCGCCAAGCTGCTGCCGATGGAGCCCGAGCAGCGCGTGCGCATGGGCGAGGCCGCCAGCGCGGCCCCCGCCTGCACCTGATCGGCCGACCTACGCGAGGCCCGCGCCGCGCAGCGCCAGCCGCGCTTCGTCGCCGGCGCGCCCCTTGGTGCGCTGGGCGAGGTGCTGCAGCATCTCGGTGCCGAAGCGGCGCTCGGCGCCGACCTGCGACGCGAAGTGCGTCGCGACCCGCAGCATCATGTCCGGCTTGACGGCGGACTCGCGCTTCATGCGGTCGAACAGCGGGAAGCCGTTGCGGATCAGCACGGCGAAGAAGCCCATGGTCGAGTTGCCCGGCGCCCCTTCGGCCTCGGCCTCGTCGGCCGCCACCAGCAGCTTGGTCAGCGCGATGTGGTAGTGCGTCTCGTCGTCGCCGTGGCCGCTCGCCGCGACCCGCGCCAGCACGTGCAGCGCCTCGGCGGACTTGTGGGCGCGGCGCATGCGCACGGCCTTCTCGACGATGAACGTCACGATCTTCGGCCCGCCCGCGTGCAGCGCCAGGTCGAGCAGCATGTCGCCGAGGCGCACGTTGGTGCCGAGCAGCTTGACCGCCTTGTCGACGCAGGCCTTCTGCAGCTTCTGCGTCATGTGCTCGCTCAGCCGGACGAGGATCTGGCCGCAGGTCTGCGACAGCTCCGGGTTCTTGGTCGACTGCATCAGCTTGAGCAGTGGCTCGACCGCCTGCTTGTTGTTCGACAGGCCCTCGGCGGCCGCCTTGCGGAACCGTTCGTCGTCGTGGTCGAGCAGCTTCAAGAACGACTTGGCCAGCTCGGCGCCGCCGCTGGTGCGCAGCATGCGCGCCGCGAACAGGCGCTGCTCCGGCTGGCGCGACGCCAGCAGGCGCTTGAGCGACGGCACCATGCCGTTGGGCAATTCCGGCGCCTGCACGAGCACCTCGCGGATCGCCTCGTGCACGTCCTTCTGCGATTTGTCCTCGAGCGAGGCCATCATCGCCTTGATCTGGTTGGCGGTCAGCTTGACGCCGCGCAGCGCCCGGAACGCCGCGGCCCGCACCACCGGCGCGGTCTCCGGGTCGATGTGCTTGAGGAACAGCGTCTTGGCCCCGTTCGCGTCGACCGAGGCCAGCACCCCGAGCACGCGGGCGAGCGCCTGCGGCGAGGTGTTCTCGTCGAGCCGCGCGTGGATCTGCTCCTTCAGCAGCTTGCCGACGGCCGGCGAGAACTGCTCCTCGGCGGCCTCGATCAATTCGGCCGCCATGTCGCACAGTTCGGGCGACAGCAGCGCCTCGGCGAACACGGTCAGCGACTCCTCGCCGAGTTCGCGCGCCAGCACGGTCAGAATCCGGGCGCGTTGTTCGCCGATCGCTTGCGGGTAGATCTTCGCGAGCACACCATGCGCAGGTGCGCCGATCTCGCCCAGCAACTGCGCGGCATGGTCCGACAGGACCTCGTGCTCGACGACCGCTTCGGCGAGCTTGGCCAGCGCGGCAGGGTTGGCGATCTTCGCCAGCGAGTCGAGGCAGAAGCGCCCGAGGACGGGAGAACGATCGGGACCGTCGCCGAGTGCTTCGATGGCCGCGGGATCCTTCGGCTTCAGTTCGCCAAGGACCTGAGCTGCAGCAACTTGCAACTCAGGCTTCCCTTCCTCGAGAAGCCCGACAATCGCCTTTATCGTTTCATTCATGCCGCTGGAGTATGTTACGCACTACCGCGAATGGCGGCGGACCGTCCCGGCGCGAGCACCGCTTCGATCCTGCATGGGGCCAGGATTATGGCAGAGGATGCGGGTTCCTGCCACTGCCAGGCTGACACCCGCGCACCAGATGCTGGGCCCCCGGCGTCAAGAGAACACAACCCCTTCCCTTTTCTGCGATTACCGCTGACGTAACGGCTGTGCGAATCCTGTTCTTGACGCCGTTTCTACCAGACCCCGGGGCCAGCCACGGCGGTGGCAGCTACGTCGGGGCACTATGCGAAGGCCTGCGCGAGCACGCAGAACTGGGCCTCGTGCACCTGGATCACGGCGACGGCAGGACCTCGGCCGAGGCCGGCTGGAGCTGGCGGCAGAGCGCCCCCTACGAAGGTGCGCCGGCCGGCGTGGCCCACCGCCTGCGCATGCTGTGGCGGTGGCGCGACCGGCCGCTGCTCGCCGCCAAGTACTGGCAGGCGAAGCTCCCCCACCTGCTGGCGCGCGCCCGCGCCGAGTTCCGGCCGGACGTCGCGCTGGTCGAGATGGCCCAGATGGCGCAGTACCTGCCGTTCCTGCAAGGGCTGCCGACGGTGTTCACCGACCACGAGGCCGGCCGTCCCGCCAACGCGGGCACCGGCCTCGGCGCCGCCGCCGACCGCCGCGACGGTGCTCTGTGGAGCCGCTACGTGCGCGATCGCTATGCGAACGCCGACCTGGTGCAGGCCGTGACCGAAGAGGACGCGCAGGCGCTGCAGCAGCTGCTCGGACGCGACGTGCTGGTCCGGCCTGCCACCCTGCCGGTGCCCGAACGGGCCTGCCGGCCGGAGGCCGCCCCGAGGCGCGCGCTGTTCCTCGGCGACTACCGCCACGGCCCCAACCCCGAGGCCGCCCGCCGGCTCGCGCACGAGGTCTGGCCGCGCGTGCGCGCCCGACACGCCGACGCCGAACTGCTGCTGGCCGGTCCGCACGAGCGCACCATCCGCGACCTCGACGGCCGCGACGGCGTGCGCGTGCTCGGCTTCGTCGACGACCTGTTCGCGCTGCTGGCCTCGGCACGGCTGGTGCTCGCCCCGCTGTGGTCCGGCGGCGGCTTCCGGGTAAAGAACGCCACCGCGCTGCTGCACGGGCTGCCGGTCGTCACCAACGAGCTCGGTGCCCGCGGCTGCCGCGCGCCCGAACCGGCGTGCACGGTGCGCGAGCGCGTCGAGGACCTGGCCGAGGCGACCGGCGCGTTGCTCGACGCCCCCGAGCTCGCCGCGCGAGCCGGCGCCGAGGCGCGCCGCTGGGCCCGCCAGCACTACGCCAGGGAAGCCGTCGCCGGGCTGCAGCTCGAGCGCATCGAGCAGCTGCTCGGCGGCCACGGCCGGCGGCCGAGCTGACCCCGACGATTCGCCGCGCCGCACGACGGCGCCACAAGACCGCGCCGTTCGGGATTCTTCGGATTCCATGACATCGACGGCGCGCGCGGCACCTGGGTGGTTCGTCCCCGATGCGATCGGGGGCCACGACTCGTCACCCAGAACGACCCATGAAGATCCAGACCTTCCTCATCCTCGCCGGCTGCGCCTCGCTCGCCGCGACCACGGCCACCGCCCAGACCTTCGCCGTCAATACGACGGCCGACACCGTCGACGCCAACCCCGGCGACGGCGTCGCCGCCGACGCCAACGGACAGACCTCGCTGCGCGCCGCCGTCCAGGAGGCCAACGCGTTGGCCAGTCCCGGCCTGGTCCGCATCCAACTCGCGTCCGGCATGACCTACACGCTGGCCCTCGGCGGCGCCGGCGAGGACGCCGCGGCGACCGGCGACCTCGACGTCGCCTGCAACCTGCGCATCTACGGCGCCGGCGCCACCGTCGACGCCAACAGCCTCGACCGCGCCTTCGACGTGATGCCGGGCCGTTCGCTGAGCGTGCGGCAACTGCAGGTCCGCGGCGGCTGCGTCAACGGCGAGAGCGGCGGCGGCGTGCGCAGCGCCGGCAACCTCGAACTGATCGACACGTCGATCTCCTGGTCCGACGCGACCGGCGCCGGCGCGTCGGGCGGCGCCGTCTTCAACGACGGCGGCAACCTGTGGGTCAACGGCTGCACCATGCACGACAACCAGGCCTCGCGCGCCGGCGGCGCGATCGAGGCCAACGGCGGCTTCACGTCGCTGATGAACTCCGACTTCGACGACAACGCGACCGGCCCGATGCCCGGCAACGGCGGCGGCCTGCACCTGACCGGCGCCGGCTCGGTGCTGGTCGGCTGGTGCGGCTTCCACGGCAACAGCGCGGCGCGCGAAGGCGGTGCGCTGTGGAACTCGGCGACCGGCACGATGCACGTCGAGGGCTGCTACATCGGCGACAACGCCGCCACCGGCAGCGCGGCCGACGACGGCGGCGGCGGCCTGTTCAACGACGGCGGCACGATGACCGTGCGCGACTGCGAGATCTACGGCAACGTCGCGACGACCGGCTCCGGTTCGGGCGGCGGCCTGTTCAACAACGGTGGCTATCTCGACGTCGTCGACTGCGCCATCGACGACAACGTCAGCAACCGCGCCGGCGGCGGCATCGAAGCCCTCGACGGCCTGACCCTGCTGACCCGTGTCTGGGTGCGCAACAACATGACCGGCGCGATGCCGGGCAACGGCGGCGGCCTGCACCTGACGGGCGCCGGCGGCGTCGACGCGTTCCAGTGCGTGTTCGCCGAGAACTTCGCGTCGGCCGAAGGCGGTGGCATGTGGAACTCGAGCGGCGGCACCATGAACGTGCACACCTGCCTGTTGATCGACAACGTCGCCAGCGGCGACGGCTCCGACCAGGGCGGCGGTGGCCTGTTCAACGCGGGCGGCACGCTGAACGTCTCCTACAGCTACGTGATCGGCAACGTCGCGGACGGCGCGGCCGGCTCCGGCGGCGGCGTGCTCAACGACGCCGGCTGGCTGACGATGTACGAGACCAGCCTCTACGCCAACGCGTCGAACCGCGCCGGTGGCGCCGTCGAGGCCAACATCGGCCAGACGACGATCACCCGTTCGGTGATGATCGCCAACACCACCGGCTCCTCGCCGGGCAACGGCGGCGGCCTGCACCTGACCGGCGCCGGCAACGTCGACGTCGCCGACAGCTGGATCGTGTTCAACTCGGCGGACAACGAAGGCGGCGGCCTGTGGAACTCGGCGACCGGCACGATGACGGTGGTCAGCACGCTGCTGTTCGGCAACCTGGCGCCGGTCGGGGCGAACGCGTTCAACGACGGCGGCACGTTCGTGCTCAACGGCAACCCGGTGCCGTAGCGGGCAAAGCCGCGTCCGCACGCGTACACGCCGCTTCCGCAATCACGGTTGGCAGCGCGTCCACTACATGGACGCGCTCCTAGCGGGCAAAGCCCCGTCCGCACGCGTACACGCCGCTTCCGCAATCACGGTTGGCAGCGCGTCCACTACATGGACGCGCTCCTAGCACCCGGTAGCCGGCGCTGCGCGGTGGCGCGTTCGAAGACCCGGTAGAACGGCCCGTTCGAACAGCCCGTCGAACGGCCGGCCGCGCTGCCGGCGACGTCAGCGCAGCATCTCGAGCAGCCGCGACGGCGTCGCGGCGCCCGGCAGCGGCGCGACCGCCGCGGCGGCCTCGAGCGCGCTGCGCGGCATCGTGCGGCCGTCGACCTCGAGCGCCGCCTGCACGCCGGCGCGATCGTCGCGCGACGCCGCGGCGCACGCTTCGACGAACCGGCTGCGCAGGTCGGCGGGGAAGCGCGCGGCGGTCTCCTGCAGGAAGCCGTGGGCTTCGCCATCGCGCTGGGTCGCCAGCAACACCACCGCGCGCAGCAGCCGCGCCTCGGTGTTGTCCTGGTCGACCCGCAGCCGCTCCGTCGCCAGCTGCAGCAGGCTCGCCGCCGCCTCTCGGTCGGCTGCTGCGCGCGCGGCCGCACCCGCCAGCAACCGCGACAGCGGGCTGCCTTCGATCGTCTCCGGCTGGCGACGTCCGGCGCGTTCGCTCAACGGCAGCAGGGCCGGATGCGCCGGCAGCGTCACGTCGCTCGGCAACCAGCCGCGCCGCGCCGCGTGCGCCAGCGCCGGCCCCGACGCACCGTCGACGCCCGAAAGGTAGAGCCGCCCGAGCGCCGACTCGCGCAGCGCCTCGCCGCCAGCATCGCGACCGAACACCGCGGCGACCCCGACGCGGGCGCGGGCCCCGCGTGCTCCGTGCAACACCCCGCCGAGTTCGCGCTCGGCGACCGCCGATGCGTCGACGACCTCGCCGCCGTCCCGCAGCAGTTCGAGCCGGCGCAGCTCCAGCTGCGGCAGCAGCGCGGTCGCGTCCGGAAACACGCTGAGCTGTGGTTCGCGTTGCTTCAGCAGACGAACGGCCTCGCTGACGCAACGCAGTTCGCGCTCGCGGTCGCCGAGGTGCTCGGCGAGCGCCGCGCCGAAGCGCCAGGCGGCGACGTAGTCCGGCGACTGCGCGAGCACCCGTTCGGTCGCCGCGTGCGCGCGCTGGGCGCGGCCGGCGGCCAGGTGCACGCGCGCACACTGCAGCATCAGCGGCGCGCGCTCTTCGGCAGGCGCGGCTTCGAGGCGACGCTCGGCCAGCGCCAGCGCCTCGTCGTGGCGGCCGGTCAGCGAGAGGCCGGTGATGCGGTGGTAGACGACGTCGAACGTATCCCGCGCCGGCGCGGGCAGGCCGTCGAGCAGCTGCATGCTGAGGCCCGCGAGCGCCGCAGCCCGGGCGGGCGGCAGCGGCATCGGCGCGATCGGCGAGAACTCGGCGCCGAAGTGCACCGGTCCCGACTGCCAGGTGCCGGCCTCGGCCAACGCCTGCAGGACCCGCGCGGTCAGCACGTGCAGCCACGGCTGCGCGTTCTCGAGCACCGCGGAGACCTCGCCGACGGCGCGTTCGAGGTCGGGCTGTTCTTCGAGGCAGTGCAGCGCCGCCCACAAGAGGCGGGCGGTGCCGTACGACGGCCGCAGCGCACCGGCCTGCAGCAGGTCGTCCTGCGCCTCACGCAAGCGGGCGATCTCCGGACAGCTGTAGCACCAGCCGCGATGCAGCAACGCGAAGTAGCGGTGCTCGTCCGCCAGGGAGCGGGACGCGAGCGCGCTCGAGAACCGCTCGATCGCCTGCTCGTACTGCTGCGCCGACTGGAACCAGAAGCCCAGCCAGTACTGGACCAGCGGTCCGTCCCCGTCGATCTCGGCGCGCAGCTCCTCGGCACGCTGGTGCCGGCCCTGGCGACGGTGCCAGACGGCCGCCATCGCGCGATCGCCGGGCGTGGCGGCGCCGCTGTCGAGCAGCTGCTGCAGCGTGCGGTCGACCTCGTCCGGCGCATCGCCGACGTCGAGCAGGATCTCCGCGTGCGCGCGCAACACCGCCGCGTCGCCCGGGAACCGTCGACGCAGGTCGGCGGCCAGCGCCAGCGCCTGCACGGCCTGCGGCGAACGCGCACCAGCGGCCTCCGAGCGCGGCTGTGCCAGACCGAACCGCGCGTAGTGTCGCAGCGACGCGCCACCGAACACCGTGATGTGCTCGGGAGCCCCCGCCAGCAGTGCCGGCAGGCGATCGAGATCACGGTCCCGTTCGAGCCGCAGGATCTCCTGCTGGCCGGCACGGTGCTGCTGCCACGCGAGCAGCGACAGCGGCGCCAGCAGGGCCACGGCGACGACCAGGCCGGCCATCCACGGCCGCCGACGCATCCGTCGACCGAGCCGCGACGACCAGCTGACCGAACGGGCGACGACCGGCGTGCCGTTCGCGAAGCGTCGCAGGTCCTCGGCGAGCGCCGCTGCCGATGCGTAGCGGCGACCCGGCTCCTTCTCGAGGCACTGCATGACGATCCGCGACAGCTCCTGCGGCACCGTCGCGTCGACGGTGCGCGGCAGCGGCGGTTCGCGGTTCATGATCGCATCGATGACCAGCGCCAGCGAGGCGCGCTCGAACGGCGGCCGCCCCGTGATGCACTCGTAGAGCACCGCGCCGAGCGAGTACACGTCGCTGAGCGCGGTGCCGTTCTCGGCGCCGACCGCCTGTTCGGGCGCCATGTAGAGCGGGGTGCCGAGGAAGTCGCCGGTTCGCGTCAGGGCCGACTCCCCTTCCTCGCGCATGCTCGCCAGGCCGAAGTCGAGCACCACCACGACCCCGTCCTCACGCACCATCAGGTTGGCCGGCTTCAGATCGCGGTGCACCACGTCACGCTGGTGCGCGAACTCGAGCGCGTCGACGGCGCCGGCGAACGCCGCCGCGAACCGACGCAGGTCGTCGAAGACCCGCCGCGCCGCCGCGTGGTCGCCGTCGCCGGGCCGGGTGCGCGCCGCCAGCAGGCGGTCGAGCGAACGGCCACGCACGTGGTCCATCGCCAGCCAGATCCAGTCGGCCGTCTCGCCACAGTCGAGCACCGGCACGATGTTGTCGTGGTCCAGCGACGCGGCAGTGGCCGCCTCGCGCCGGAAGCGCGCGACCGCGCGGCGGTCGCTGGCGACCTCGGCGTGCAGCACCTTCAGCGCCACCCGACGACGCGGCTCGACCTGCTCGGCTTCGTAGACCGCGCCGAACGCGCCTCGCCCCAGTTCGCCGAGCACGCGGAAGCCGCCGATCCGCAACGGCAGGTCGGCGGCCCGGGCGTGGCTGGTGTAGACGTCGAGTTCGCCGAGCGCTTCGACCTCGGCCAGGAACGGCTCGACCAGCTCCGGCGGCAAGCCCTCCGCGAAGGCGCCGGGCAGCAGGTCGGGGTCTCCCTCCTTGGCGAGCAACCAATCGGCGATGACCTGGTCGAGCGGGTCCGGCGGTTCGTCGCTCATACCGGTTCGGCTCCCCGGTCCAGGTGTGCCTTCAGCTTGCGCAGCGCGCGACTCAGCAGCAGCGCGACGGCGTTGCGGCTGCGCCCCATGCGCTCGGCCAGCTCCGACGGTGGCAGGCCCTCGACGCGCGCGAGCACGATCACCTCGCGGTCGACGTCGCTGAGCTGCAGCAGCGCGTCGTCGATGCGGCTCTGGGTCTCCCGCGCCGCGGTGCGCGTGCGCGGCCCCGGCCCCGGATCCGCCAGCGTGCGTGGTCGCTGCGTCGTGCGCGCCCCGTGCAGCGCGCGCTCGCGACGCGCGTCGCGCTTGCCGGCGAGCACGCCACGCTGCAGGTTGCGCAGCCGGTTGATCGCGACCGTCGCCAGCCACCGGAAGAACGAATCGGGTCCCTGGTAGTCGAACTGGTCGAACCGACGCAGGGCTTCGAGGTAGGCCTCCTGCACCAGGTCGTCGAGTTCTGCCGCGCGCAGCGCGCCGCCGGCGCGCATCGACAGCAGCCGACCGAGTCGACCGCGGCACGCGTCGAACAGCGCCTCCAGGGCCTGCTGGTCGCCGCCGGCCGCGCGGGCGGCGAGGCGTTCGCTCGGTCGTGTGTGCATCGTGTGCGGTCGATCGGGGCGCTCTGCCGGAGGCGACGATCCGTCGACCGCGGCGGACGCGCTACTTCTTGGCGACCGGTCCACCGGTCGACACCTGCGTCGTCGGCTTGGCCGGCGCCTTCGGCTTGTCGCTGGGCTTCTTGCGCAGCCGCAGCTTGCGCATCGTCTCCTGCAGGAACGACTCCATCTTCGACGTCTCCTTGCCGCGCACGAAGTTCCACAGGATGCGGAACCAGCGCGACGGGCGCAGCAGCAGGCTGCGCACGTAGAAGGCGCGCACGACCTTGTACTTCCACCGCGTCAGCTCCTTGGCGGTGAAGTTGTCGTTGTACTTGCGGTCCTCGCTGAGGAACGTGTTGTGCACGTAGATCGGCAGCTTCAGGAACGCGTCGTCGTAGGTGACCTTGCCTTCCTTCTCGAGCTGGCGCGTGATCTCGGTGTTGGGCAGCGGGAAGAAGAAGCCGGCCGAGACGTCGTCGATGCCGGCCTTGCCGAGCCTGGCGGCGAGCTTGACGGTCGCCTCCATGTCCTCCTTCTCGTCGGTCGGGTAGGCGAGCACGAAGAACGCGCCGACGTTGAGACCAGCCTTCACCGACGCCTTCACGGCGCGGAACAGCTTCTCGTCGGTCAGCATCTTCTTCATGTGCTTGCGCGTGCGCTCGCTGCCGGACTCCGGCGCGAAGTTCAGCGACTTGCAGCCGCTGCGCACCAGCAGCTCGGCGACCTCCTCGTCGATCACCTCGCTGCGCGTGCCGGCCGGCAACTGCCAGGTGATGTCGAGGCCGCGGTTCTCGACCTCCTTGCAGAAGTCGACGACCCAGTTCTTCTTCAGGATCGCGGTCAGGTCCTGGAACGGGAAGTTCGTGGCCCGGTACGTCTTGTGGTAGTGCTCGATCTCGTCGATCACCTCGGTCGGGGTGCGCGCGAACCAGCGCGTCGTCCACATGTTGGGCGAACTGCAGTAGGTGCACTGGTACGGGCAGCCGCGCGTCGCCAGGATCGGCACCGTCTTGCCGTAGTAGATGCCGCTGACCAGCCGGTTCGACGAGTAGGCGTCGACGTCGAAGAACTCCCACGCCGGCCACGGGATCTGGTCGACGTTCTTGATGCGGTCGCGGCGCTCGTTCTTCTGCAGCGAGCCGTCGTCCTTGCGGAACGCGATGCCGGGGATGACCGTGTGGTCGAGGCCGAGCTCGAGCGCGCGAAACAGCGCGACCGCCGTCTCCTCGCCCTCGCCGAGCACCAGGAAGTCGATCGGCGCCTGCTCCATCGACAGCTCCGGCACCGCCGTGAAGTGCTCGCCGCCGCAGACGATCGTCGTGTCCGGGAACGCCTCGCGCAGCTTCTGGATCAGCTCCCGCACGATCGGCCAGCTGTAGCTCCACATGCTGGTGACCCCGATCGCCTGGGTGTCCTTCGGGATCCGCTCGATGATCTCCTCGGGGGTCAGGCCGAGCCGCCAGATGTCGCCGTCGGGGATCATCTGCTCGGGGGCGTCCCCGAGGGCGTCGATGACCGTGAGTTCGTGATCGTCGTCGCGGAGCACCGCTGCGATGTAGGCCAGACCGAGCGGAAGGCTCGGTCGCAGCGCGGTGAGGCCGTTCTTGTTGATGTAGACCGGCGGGTGGATCAGCGTGACCTTCATGCGGAGGCGAGGTTCCCAGGTGTGGGACGGAGGACTATAGCATCTCGATCTAGCCCTGAAATGGGGCGGTATCCACTCCAGCGGCATTAAGTTCTCGGAACTTTCGACGTTGCGGCTGGGGCGAATCGGCGCGGGCCGATCCCAGATCGAGCCTGCGCGGCCTCGGCGAGACGCGAGAACTGCCGCTGCGTCGTCGCTACCAGGATCGAGGTCGCTACAACGAACGGGTCGGGGCGCCCGTTCGCGCGCGCCCACCCCACCCAAGATGAACCTCCACCAGGTCGCCCGTCTGATGGCGGGCTTCGCCGGCCTTTTCTCGCTGGCGCAACTGCCAGCGCTGGTCTCGGCCCTGACCGAGGGCCGCCGCGACGATCTGTCTCCCGTTGCCGGCTTCACGACCAGCATCGTCGCGGGCCTCGCCGTCGCCGGCACGCTGTGGCTGCTCGGCCGCCGCGACCGCACGCAGATCTTCCGCAAGGAGACGATCGCCGTCGCCGGCCTGTCGTGGTTCCTCGCCGGCATGATCGGCGCGATCCCGTTCTACGTGTCCGGACTGCTGTCGCCGATCGACGCGTTCTTCGAGGCGATGAGCGGGCTGACCACCTGTGGTGCGACGGTGCTCGCCAGCGGCGAGAACATGCAGATCGACGAGGTCGCGCCGAGCCTGCTGCTGTGGCGGGCCATGCTGCAGTGGATCGGCGGCGCCGGCATCGTGTTGCTGTTCGTCGCGTTGCTGCCGGCGATGGGTGTCAGCGCCAAGAACCTGCTGTCGTCCGAGTCGGTCGGCGTCGCCACCGACACCTACCTGCCGCGCGCGGTCGAGAAGGCGCGCTACGTCGCCACGATCTACATCGGCATGACCACCGTGTGCACGGTGCTGCTGGTGCTGGTCGGCGGCTTCGGCTGGTTCGATGCGATGTGCCACGCGTTCACGACGATGGCGACCGGCGGCTACTCGACCAAGGCGAGCGTCGCCGAGTTCGACAGCCTCGGCGGCGAACTGGTGCTGATCGTGTTCATGTTCCTCGCCGGCGCCAGCCTCGCGGTGGTCGCCACGCACTGCCGCACCGGCGTGCGCTGCGTCGGCAAGCTGGTGCAGTCCGCCGAGTTCCGCACCTACACCGCGGCGACCCTCGCGCTGGTCGCGGTGCTGACGATCTCGCTGGTGCGGATGGGCTTCTCGTTCGGCGAAGCGCTGCGGCTGGCGGCGTTCAACGGCGTCAGCGTTCTGACCTCGACCGGCTACGCGACCAGCGACTTCCAGGCGTGGCCGCCAACCGCGACGCTGTGCCTGTTCGCAGCGATGTTCGTCGGCGGCTGCAGCGGCTCGACCGCCGGCGGCTTCAAGCAGGTCCGCCTGCTGGTGATCCTGCGCCTGCTCGGCTACACGCTGCGCCAGTTCGTGCGGCCGAAGACCGTCGAACGGATCAAGCTCGACAACGAGGTGCTGCCTGCCGCGGTGATCTCGACGATCCTCGCAATCGTGCTGCTGTGGGGCGTCACCGTGGTCACCGGCGCCGTGCTGATCAGCTTCGACGAACGGCTCAACTTCGTCGCCGCGTTCGCCGCCAGCGCCAGCATGGTCGGCTCCTGCGGCCCGGCGCTGACCATCGTCGATCCCGGCACGACGCAAGAACTGATCGCCAGCGGCCAGGCCGCACAGACGCTCGCCGACACGCCCAACCTCGGCCCGTTCGGCGGCTACGGCGAGCTGCAGGGCTGGACCAAGCTGCTGATGTCGGTGCAGATGGTGTTCGGCCGCCTCGAGCTGCTGACCGTGCTGGCCCTGTTCTCCCCCAACTTCTGGCGCCGCTAGGAGCGCGTCCAGGTAGTGGACGCGCTGCCAACCGTGAGCGCGGAAGCGGCGTGTACGCGTGCGGACGGGGCTTTGCCCGCTAGGAGCGCGTCCATGGAGTGGACGCGCTGCCAACCGGGATCGCGGAAGCGGCGAGTACGCGTGCGGACTGGGCTTTGCCCGCTAGGAGCGCGTCCAGGTAGTGGACGCGCTGCCAACCGTGAGCGCGGAAGCGGCGAGTACGCGTGCGGACGGGGCTTTGCCCGCTAGGAGCGCCTCGCGGTCAGTCGCGATCGCTGAGCACGACCTTGTCGCGCTTCTTGAAGATGATGCGGATCGGGACCTCCTCGCAGTCGAAGGCGACGCGCAGACGCTGCTCGAGGTAGCGGCGGTACTGGTCCTTGAACAGCTTGGGGTCGTTGACGAACACGATCAACGTGACCGGCTCGGTGCCGACCTGGGTGCCGTAGAACAGCTTGGGGATGTTGCCCCCGGACGGCATCAGGCGCTCGCGCGCCGACTGCAGCTCCTCGTTGAGCTTCGGCGTCGGGAAGTGGCGCGCGGTCTGCTCGCGCAGGTCGAACAGCAGATCGAGCATGCCGTCGACGTTGGTGCCGTCGAGCGCGGACACGAACACCACCGGCGCGTGGTCGAGGCCCGGCAGCTGCTGCTTGATGTACTTGTCCCACTTCTCGATGTCGAACGCCTTGGGCCCTTCCTTCGGCGCCAGGTCGACCTTGTTGCCGACCAGGATCACGGGCTTGCTGTGTTCGACGCAGTAGGCGGCGAGGTTCTTGTCGACCTGGCTGATCTTCTCGCGCACGTCGAACATGTGGATGCAGACGTGCGCGCGGCGGATCGACTCGGTGCTGCGCGAATGCGCGAAGATCTCGATTGCGTGCTCGACGCTCTTCTTCTTGCGCACGCCGGCGGTGTCGATCGCCAGCAGCTTCTTGCCGGCGTGCTCGAACTCGATGTCGACCGCGTCGCGCGTCGTGCCCGGCACGTCGCTGACGATCACGCGGTCCTCGCCGGCGAGCCGGTTGAGCATCGTCGACTTGCCGGAGTTGCGCTTGCCGACGATCGCGAACCGCAGCGTGCTCTCGTCCTCGCCGGCGGCGTCCGGGTCGACGACCTCGGGCACCTCCTGGGCGACGCGCTCGAGCAGTTCGTGGATGCCGAAGCCCTCCTTGGCGCTGATCACCAGCGGGTCGCCGAAGCCGATGCGCAGCCACTCCGGCGCGCTCAGCTCGTCGTAGTGCGACTCGATCTTGTTGACGACCAGCAGCGCCTTCTTGCCGAGCTGCCGCAGCTTGCGCGCGACCATGTCGTCGCTCGGCACGCGGCCCTCCTTGCCGTCGACGACGAACAGGATCAGGTCGGCCGTCTCCAGCGCGATCTGGATCTGCTCCTCGATGTGGTTCTTCAGCAGGGCCTCGTCGACCAGGCCGAGGCCGCCGGTGTCGACCAGCTCGAAGGCCCGGCCGTCCTGGCGGATGATCACCGAGATCCGGTCGCGGGTGACGCCCGCCGTCGGTTCGACGATCGACACGCGCCGCCCCGCCAGGCGGTTCATCAGGCTGGACTTGCCGACATTGGGTCGGCCAACGATCGCTACGCGGGGAAGGGTCACGGGAAGGGGCGAGAACCATACGGACTGAACGCCCGCGACTCCAGCGGCGGCTTCTCCATGGTTCCACGGACGGGTTTTTCCAACCCGGCAAGCTCCGTAGCGCCAACCACATAGGAACTCGCCGTAGGAGTCTTCCAGCATGCCGCTCAAGCCCGGCTGCGAACCGTCCGATGACAACGGCTGTCGGCGCCCAGGAATCGTCGGCAGGAGAACAAACAAATGTTGGTCGAGACCAAGCCAACGGTGCCTTCGGGCCTCTCGAGCGCTACCGCCCCCCTGATCCGGGTCGTCGATGACGAGTCCGCGATCCAGGCGCTCTTCGAACGGATCGGTCAGCTGTGCGGCTTCGAGGTCGACTGCCACAGCACTGCCGAGTCGTTCCTCAACGCCTTCGACGACGAGCGGCCCGGCTGCCTCGTCATCGACCTGATGCTCCCGGATCGCTCCGGCATCGAGGTCCTGCAGGAGGTCACCGAGGGCGGCTGCGAACTGCCGGTGGTGTTCATGAGCGGCATGGCGCGCGTCTCCGAGGCCGTGCAGGCCCTCAAGCTCGGCAGCATCGACTTCGTCGAGAAGCCGTTCGACGTGCAGCAGATCGCCGAGGTGCTGCGCCGCGCGGTCGATCTCGACCTGCGTCGCCGCCGCCAGGGTCAGGACCAGGACGAGCTGCGCCGCCGCTTCGAGTCGCTGACGCGCCGCGAGCGCCAGGTGATGGAGCAGATCGTGCGCGGCGCCGCCAACAAGGAAGTGGCCGCGAGCCTCGGCCTCAGCCACAAGACCGTCGAGGTCCACCGCGCCAACGTGATGCGCAAGACGCAGGCGGGCTCGCTGGCCGAACTGGTCCGCATGCACGTCGCGGCGCACCCGAACGCGCAGTCGGCGTAGCCCCGGGGCGTCGGCTCGCCGACGACGCTGCCAGGTTCTCCGCTCAGTAGAGCAGCGTCGCGAGCCGACGACGATAGGCGTCCAGCCGTTCGTCGTCCTCTCCCACCACCGCGAAGCAGACCAGCATCGCCTTGCGCGCGAGGCCGTCCTGGAAGTCGCGATCCACGGTCGCCGACTCGAGGACCGCGTCCATCGCCGCGACGTAGTCCTTGGCCAGGAACTGCCGGCGTGCCTGCACGAGGTGCTGGGCCGCTTCCTGCTGCACGTTCTCGAGTTCGGGCGCGAACCACGCCAACCCCGCCTGCAGCCGCTGGCCGGCGGCAAAGTGCTCGTCCTCCTCCGGGATGCCGGCGAGCGCGTCCTCGACGTCCGCGGCGTTGCCGAGCGACGCCGCCATCCGGGCCCGCTCGATGCGCGCCTCGGGGCTGTCCGGATCGACCGCGACGGCCTCGTCCGCGACCGGTTCGTCGGCGGCCGCCGCGCCCTTGTGGATGCCGTGCTTGTCGAGGAACGTGACGATCTCGGCCTCCGGCAGCGCCCCCTGGAAGCCGTCGACCGGCTTGCCCTCGTGCACCAGCACGCAGAACGGGATGCCCTGCACGCCGAACGCGTAGGCCAGGTCCTGTTCCTTGTCGGCGTCGACCTTGCCGAGCACGAAGCCGCCGCCGTAGTCCCCGGCGAGCTTCTCGAGCGTCGGCCCCAGGGTGCGGCACGGCCCGCACCACTCGGCCCAGAAGTCGAGCAGCACCGGGGTCGTCATCGACTGCTCGACGACGTCCTGCTGGAAGGTGGCTGCGGTGATGTCCTTGACGTGCGCTCCGGGCATGACCCCCGTCTGTAGGAGCCCGGGCCGCCGCAGTCAACGAAAGCCACCCCGGGGATCGCCCGGCGGCGGGCCGCGCCGCAACCTCGTCGGCCAGCGCCGACACGCCCTTGTCGTTACGCGGCCGCTACATCGCCCAACCGGCGGCCCCGGAGCCCCCCCGCCGCCCCCTGCTGGGTCCCGACCGGCGCGTTGGCACGGTAGTTGTCTAAGAAGAGATACCGGCCCGGGGCCACGCACCACCAGGATGGGGTGCGTGAGAGAGAGGCGACCGTTGCCCCGGGTCGGCATCTTCTTCGCTGCCGACAGCCTCCCCCGACCGCTACGCGGTCATGCCCATCGAGCCGAGCAGCGAGGTCACCAGCTCGAGGATCGCGAACACCAGCGCGCCGAAGCCGAGCTGCACGACCTGCGCCACGATCGCCTGGCCGCGGGTCAGGCCGAACAACAGGCACAGCCAGAACAGCGACACGCTGCCGTTGAACAGCACCATGACGCTGACCGACAGGTCGTTGACCGGGACCATCGCGACCTGCGCGAACGCGGTCAGCAGGTACCAGATGCCGAGGCCGACGCTGCGGCCGAGCCGCGGCCGCTCGCCGCCGCAGATGTGCACCGACATGTGCACGATCAGCCCCGAGCCGACCAACAGCAGCAGGCCGAGGCTGATCCACTGGCTCGGCGCCGCCGGCGCCAGCCAGGGATAGGCGCGATCGAGCGCCTCGATGCGCCGCTTGAGATGGAAGCGATGGCGCATGTCGACCGGCACGTTCTGCGGGCTGCCGGGGTCGATCGGATCCTGCAGCGGACCGCTCCACGAGATCTTCGGCTCGGCCGGCCCGGGCGCGGCATCGGGCGCGGCTTCGGGCGCGGCCGTGCCGGCCTCCGGCGCCGCCGCAGGATCGGCCGCTGCGGTCGCAGGCGCGTTCGCGTCCGCGGCGGAGCCGGCCTCGGGCTTGCCCTCGGCGGGCTTCGAAGCGGCGGCGTTCGCCTTCTCGTCCTCGAGCACGGCGCGCGACGCAGGATCGTCGCCGTCGCGGAAGCGACAGCTGCGGATCGACGACGCAGGAACGCGCACGACCTTGCCGTCGACCTCGATCGCGAGTTGCTCGAGGTCCATCTCGAGCACCCGGCCCTCGAGCCTCCGGCCATCGTCGAGCAGGACGGCGGCATGACGCTCCTGCGCCTCGAGCGGCGCGAGCAGCGTGCACGCAAACGCGAACATTGCAGCAAGACGGATCATGTCGGAATGGGGCATCGACGCGCGGTCCTGCCGCCTTGAGGCAGGAAGTCCCGTCCCGAGGCGGCCGCCGATGGCATCGCCCTCTGGCAGCCATCGTCGGTGCGCCCTACCCTTGGCATGCGGCCGTTCGCGAAACGCCGCTCCCGGACCTTCGCTGTGCCGCGCCGATCCCGATGACGACGAACCTTCGCCCGATCTCCTGCGCCCTGTTGGCGACGCTCGCGCTGCCGCTCGGTGCCCAGGAGCTCCCCGACCTCGAGACCCTGGCACGCAAGGTCGGCGCCGCGCACCGCCCCGACGGGCCGACGGCCAAGGTCGAGGCGTTCACCTGCAAGCTCGAGATCGAGCTGACCGACGTGCGCGAGAAGAACGGCGGCCAGGCGGGTCTGACGGTCCAGTTCCTCGAACAGCCGCGCAAGGCGCCGAAGAAGCCGCGCACCTACATCCGCTACGAGGTGACCGACGCCGAGCGGCCGATCCGCCGCGGCAACGACCGCTTCGGCCCGTGGCACCTGGCGCAGGGCAAGCCCGCCGACCTGACGGCCGCCGGCTCCGAGCAGGATCTGGCGTCGCTGCGCGAACACACCAACCTGGCCCGGCAGCTGGTGCGCTTCCTGTCGCCCGAGGCAGTGCTGGGCGCACTGCAGAAGCCGACCAAGGTCCAGAACGACAAGCTGCGACTCGGCCGCAAGGCGACCCCGGTGCTGAGCGTCAGCGGCGACCTCGAGCGGTTCCCGCTGATGCAGAACGCCGGCGACGAAGCGCCGGCCTACGTGACGATCTACATCGACGAGAAGAGCCACCGGCTGCTCGGCGTCGACGCCTGGCCGCTGAAGGACGGCAAGCCCGACCGGCTGCGCGGCGAACGCATCGTGCTCGAGTCGATGCGGCCGGTCGACGGCCTGCTGGTGCCGCACACGCTGCGCTACCTGTGGCGCGACGCCAGCGGCAAGCTGCGCAGCCACTCGATCGCCAGGATCCTCAAGCTCCGGTTGCGGCCGGAGCTGACGGTCGCCGACTTCAACCGCAGCTGACCGTCAGCACCTGCGTCGGAAGTAGCGTTCGAGCTCCGCCGGCGAGAACGTCAGCGTGGTCGGCCGCCCGTGCGGACAGTTGTGCGGGTGCTCGAGCGTCGCGGCGACGCGCAGCAGCTCCTCGATCTCGTCGTCGGTCAGGCGGTCGCCGCTCATCACCGAACCGCGGCAGGCCATCGAGTGGAACTTCTCGGCGATGTGCTCGCCCACCGACGAACGGCCGTCGTCGGCCTCGCCCGTGGCCAGCGCGCGCACCAGCTGCTTGGGATCAGTCCTGGACAGCACGGCCGGCATACCCTGCACCGCGATCGCGTTGGGTCCGAACGTCTCGACCAACAACCCTTCCTCGGCGAGTTCGTCGCGGACCGACTCGAACCAGGCCAGCTCGCTCGGGGTCAGCTCCACCACCGCCGGCACCAGCAGCCGCTGCACCTGCACGTCGCGAGCGGCGTGCTGCTTCTTCAGCTGTTCGTAGGTGACGCGCTCGTGCAGGGCGTGCTGGTCGACCACCAACAGGCCGTGCTCGCCCTCCAGCAGCAGGTACAGGTCCATGACCTGCAGGAAGCGGCCGCTGACGCGCTGGAACGGGTTGGGGCGCTCGACCTGCGAGGCGGCGCCGGCCGGCGGCGGCACCGGCGCACGCACGATCGTCGGTTCGTCGCGGCCAGAACGGCCGTCATCCGTCGGGGTCGGCGCCGACCGCGCGGACGACTCGAACAACGAACGAGCTGCAAAGCTGCCGCCGGACTGGGTCGGAAAGCCCGAGCGCGCGCGCGGCATCTCGGGACGGATCGTCACGCCGCCCTCGCTGACCGCGCCGGCCGACGACTCGCCCATCGGCAGCGTGCGGGCCTGCAGCGCGCTGCGCACGGTCTCGTGCAGGCAGCCGGCGACCTTGCGCGACTCGACGAAGCGGACCTCGGCCTTGCGCGGGTGGATGTTCACGTCGACCAGGTCGGGCGGCAGCACCATCTGCAGCACGTAGACCGGGAAGCGACCGCCCATCAGGAACTCGCGGTAGGCCTGCCGCACCGCGTGCAGCGCGCTCTTCTCGCGCGCCATGCGGCCGTTGACGTAGGTCAGCTCGAGGCGGCCGTCGCGTCGCGCCAGGTCCGGTTCGCCGACCACGCCCTCGACCTTGAGCCCGTCGAACTCGCGGTGCACCGGCAGCAGCCCCTTGCCGAGATCGCGACCGAAGCACTGCTGCACGCGCTCGGCGAGCGTGACGCCGCGCGGCAGCCGCAGCAGCTCCTTGTCGTCGCTGATCAGCGTGAAGTCGACGTCGAGCCGCGCCAGCGCCAGTTCGCAGACGAGCTGCTGGATGCGCGCCCGTTCGGCGTGCGCGGCCTTCAGGAAGCGACGGCGCGCCGGAACGTTGAAGAACAGGTCGCGGATCTCGATGCGGGTGCCCTGCGGGCAACCGCACGGCTGCGGCTCGGTCTCGGCGCCGCCGTCGCAGCGCACCTCCCAGCCCTCGCTGCCGTCGCGCCGCATGCTCTGCACGCGTGCCTTGGCGACCGCGCCGATCGACGCCAGCGCCTCCCCGCGGAAGCCGAGGCTGCCGATGTGCTCGAGGTCGTGCACGTCGCTGAGCTTGCTGGTCGCGTGGCTGGCGAACGCCAGCGGCAGATCCTCGGGCAGGAAGCCGTCGCCGTCGTCGATGACGGTCAGCTGCTCGACGCCGCCGCCGCGCAGTTCGACCCGCACGCGGGTCGCCCCGGCGTCGAGCGAGTTCTCGATCAGCTCCTTGGCGACCGACACCGGCCGCTCGACCACTTCGCCCGCCGCGATCTGGTTGACCACGGCGATCGGCAACTTCTTGATCACAGCTCCAGCTCCTCCGCCGTCTCGATCGGCACGCCATCGAACCATTGCGCCAGGAAGCGCTCCAGCAGCGCCTCCCCGTCCTCGCCGGTCAGGCGGCTCTTCCGCAGCGCGGCGTGCAGCGCCAGGATGCCGCGCTGCAGCTGCGCCTGGTCGTTCTGCTTGACCTGCTCGAGGAACCGGTCGGCGAACTGCCGCACGCCGCAGCGCGACGGGATGTCGCGCATCGACGTGCCCGCGTCGAACAGGATGCGCCCCTCGTAGACGACGCTGATCTGGCGGTAGAGCCAGCTGTTCGTGAACGGCAACACGCCGCCGCTGTCCATCGACTTGCCGTCCTTCTGCTTGACGCCACGCTGGAACATCGCTGCCAGCGAGCGCTGCGCCGTGCGCCGGTCGCCGCCCAGCACCGCTTCGGCGAACTCGAACGGCGTCGACTCGAAGCTGACCGACAGCTTGCCGGCCAGGTCCTTCGGCGCGAGCGCGCCGCGCACCGGGTCGCTGCCCAGCTGGTCCCGCAGCCGTTCGAGTTCGCCGAGCAGCTCCGACGGCGACTTGCCGACCTGCGAGATCACCAGCCAGGCGCTCTCCGGCGTCAGCGGCACGCCGAGCTTCTTGCCGGCCTGCCCGACCCACTTGCACAGCTCGCCCTCGAGCGGGCCGCGCGCGCGGTCGTAGGGCATGTCGTACAGCTCGCGGAACTCGAACACGGCGCCGTCGCCGGCCAGCTGCTTGAACAGCGTCGCTGCCGCCTTCTTGCGCTTGTCGAGCTTCGGCGCCTCGACCAGCAGGCTCGAGCCCTGCTGGATCTTCGGCGCGACCTCGGCGACCGCGGCGCCGTGCTTCTTCCACCAGTTGGCGGCGCGGCGCACGGCGACGATCGTGGCGCTGGCGAACAGCCCGCCACCGCGCAGGTCCTGCAGCACCGGCACGGTCACCGACGTGGTGCCGCCGTCCTCGCCGTCGTCATCTTCATCGCCAGCGCGGACCTCGGCCCCGTCGACGGTGCGCAACTCGGCGTCCTTGGGCACCGCCGACAGCAGCCGTTCCATCGCCTTGCTGCGGAAGAACTCGCTCTCGCCGTGCACCAACACGATCGGCGGCAGGCCGGCGCGCACCAGCGTGTCGAGCCGCTTCAGTTCCTGCGCCGGGTTGGGGACCGCCATCCCGCTACAGATACAGGTCGGCGCAGCCCGCCGCGAACATCACCACCGCCAGAGTGCCATTCGCGGTGAAGAACGCCGCCTGGATGCGTGACAAGTCGTCGGGGCGCAACAGGCGATGCTGCCAGACCAGCAGGCAGGCCGCGAGGCCGACCCCGATCAGGTAGCCGGTCGACAGCTGCGTCATCAGGCCGAAGCCGACGAAGCCGCCGAGCGCCAGCACGTGCAGCGAGCGGCTGATCCACATCGCCCCGCGGCGGCCGAGCAGCACCGGCAGCGAACGCAGCCCGCGCTCGCGGTCGAACTCGTCGTCCTGGCAGGCGTAGAGCACGTCGAAGCCGGCGACCCAGGTGGCGACCGCGAGGCCGAGCACCAGCGGCGCGTAGAGCCGTTCGCCGAACGCGCCGTCGACGGCGAACCAGGCCGCGAACGGCGACACGCCGAGCGCGACCCCGAGCCACAGGTGGCACAGCGACGAGAACCGCTTGGCATAGCTGTAGCCGTAGAGCCACAGGATCGTCGGGATGCCGAGCAGAAAGCACGCCGGCGACAGCAACCAGCAGAAGCCGAGGAAGGCCGCGCCGGCGCCGAGCGCCAGCAGCAGCGCGCTGGTGGCGGTCACCCGACCAGCCGGGATCTCGCGGTTGCTGGTGCGAGGGTTGGCGGCGTCGAGTTCACGATCGGCCCAGCGATTGAACGCCATCGCCGCGGTGCGCGCGGTGACGACCGCGCCACAGACCAGCCCGACCAGCCGCGGCGAAGGCGCCCCGTCGGTCGCGACCAGCAGCGACAGCAGCGCGAACGGCAGCGCGAACACCGAGTGCGACAGCTTGACCAGACCGGCGAAGGCCTGCGCCCGTTCGACGACGGCGCCGCTCACGCTTCGCCCTCGTCCCACGGCGACGACGCCTCGGGGGTCTGCCAGCGCGCGACCAGGTCGTGGGGGATCGACAGGCGATCGAGGATCTTGCCGACCACGAAGTCAACCAGCTCGGCGATCGTCGTCGGCCGCTGGTAGAAGCCGGGCATCGCCGGCAGCACCACCGCGCCGAGCCGCGTCAGCTTGAGCATGTTCTCGAGGTGCAGTTCGCTGAGCGGTGTCTCGCGCGGCACCACCACCAGCGGCCGGCCCTCCTTGATGGCGACGTCCGCGGCGCGCTCGACCAGGTTGCTGGAGAAGCCGTGCGCGACCCGCGCCAGCGTGCCCATGCTGCACGGCACGACGATGGTCGCCGCGATGCCGGCGCTGCCCGACGCCGGCGCCGCCTCGACGGCGGCCAGGTCGTGCACGTGCAGGCGCTGGCGCAGTTCCTCCTCGAACAGCCCGGCGAGGTCGGGGCGCTGCAGGTCCAGCCGGTAGCCGCATTCGTGCACCAGCACGCGGATCGCCGCGCCGGTCGCGCACAGGTGCACCTGGTGGCCCAGCCGCAGCAGCACCTCGACCAGTCGCTGGCCGTAGACGCTGCCGCTGCCGCCGGAGAAGCAGACCGCGTAGGTGCGCGGCTCGATCGGGTCGCTGGTCACAGGCGCAGGTAGAAGTAGAGGTTGTAGACGGTGTGCGTGTAGACGCAGACGCCGTAGCCGCGTCCCCACATCAACAGGCCGAGCAGCACGCCGGCCATCGTGCGGAACAGGAAGCGGCCGCGGTCGTACGGCTCGCCACACAGGTGGTGGAACCACGAGAACACCAGCGCGCTGACGACGACCGCGAACATGCCGGCGAGCACCCGTGGCAGCGCCCACTCCCGCACCGCGCGCATGCCGAGCCAGACCAGCAGCGACATCAGGCCGAGACGGAAGACGAGCTCCTCGAACACGCCTGCGCCGATCGATCCGACCATGTTGGCGATCTGCTCGTTGCCGGGCGCCGACGTGGACAGCAGGCGGTTCGCGGACGACGTCATCGCGGATGCGATCGGGCCGAGCATGACGCCGTAGACCACGCCCTCGAGCGCGATCACCGCGACGACGCGGGCCCACGGCACCTTGTGCTTGACCAGCCAGTTGGCGGCGGCGGCGATCAGCAGCGCGAACGCGACGCTGACGACCATGTGGGCGCGGTCACCCAGGCGCGCGAGCTGCTGCAGCAGCAGCACCTCGGCGCCGTTGCGTTCGTCGGGCGCCAGCTGCCAGCGCGCCACCATGTAGAACAGCCACAGCGGCAGCACGGCGAACAGACCGACCGCCGGCTCGCGCGACCAGTGGAAGTAGCCGCCGGGTCGCAGGGGCCCCGAGGTCTGGTCCTCGACCACGACCTTGCCGGGCTCAGCCTTGCGGGACTTCGGCACGGTAGATGGCGGCGATGCCGCCGGTCAGCAGCCGCTGACGCGGCGACCGGAGCCCCGCCTGCTGCATGAGGTCGAGGAACCGCTCACGTTCAGGGAACGCCTGCACGGAGTCGTGCAGGTAGCGGTAGGCGTCGTTCTTGTTGCCGCAGATCCACTTGCCCAGCCGCGGCAGCACCTGGCGGAAGTAGAAGCCGTAGAGCTGTGCGAACACCGGCAGGCGCGGCTTGCAGAACTCGAGCACGACGACGCGGCCGCCGGGGCGCACGACCCGCGCCATCTCGCGCAGCGCGACCACCGGATCGGCGACGTTGCGGATGCCGAACGCGACCGTCGCGAAGTCGAAGTGGTCGTCGGGCAACGGCAGGTTCATCGCGTCGGCGGCGAGGAACTCCGGACGGGTCGGGCCGCTCTTCTGCTTTCTGTGCGTGTGCGACAGCATCGGCGCGCAGAAGTCGGCGCCGAGCATCGTGGCACCGGCACGCTGCAGCGCGAAGCACAGATCGCCGGTGCCGGAGCAGACGTCGAGGCCGCGTTCGCCCGGCTGCACGTCGACGATGCGCACGGTACGGCGCCGCCACAGCACGTCGATGCCCATCGACAGGGCCCGGTTGGCGCGGTCGTAGCCCGGCGCCACGTCGGCGAACATGCGTTGGATGGTGGCGGCGTCGGGCATCTGCGGAACGCGATTCTGCGCCACGCGCCGGCGGATCACAAACGAAGAACGCCCGCCGCCACGTTCGTGGCGGCGGGCGTTCCTCGTTCGCATCCGGGGGGTGAGGGTCCCCACCCCGTTCGCTCAGGCGTCCGTTACTGGCGCCAGTAGTTCGAGACGACGCGCACGCCCGGGACCGAGATGGTCGCGATGCGCGTGCCCGTGTTGATCTCGAACACGTCGACGTTGCCGACGTCCGACAGCGCGACGAACAAGAGACGCGGGATGACCGCCGCGGTCGGCGCGCCACCGACGTTCTTGATCACGTGCTTGCCCGAGTGGAAGTAGGGCGTCGCCGAGCCAGCACCGAAGAACGGGCTGACCTGACCGGTCGCGGCGCCGAAGTTGACCAGGTCGTCGTGGGCGAGGTCGATGATCGAGTTGCCCGACATCTGGTCGACGAACGAGCCCGGTGCCGGCGTGCCGCCGATGCGCTGGACGACCGTCCACTCCTTCTGGCGGAAGGTCGGCGGCAGGATGAAGCCGCCGGCAGACGGGTTCAGCTGCAGCTGGCCCTGCGGGGTGCTGGTCAGGTTCAGGCGCGAGACCTGCGCGAGGCCGGTCTCGTCCGTGTGGCCGATCATCACGCCGCCGAACGCCGTGTTGTTGTCGAAGATCATCGCGCGAGCCCGCGGGAACGAGACGTTCGTCACGGAGCCGATGATGTCGTTGAAGCCGATCCCGTTGACGCCGTCCGGACCCGACTCGTAGATCGCGACGGTGCCGTTGGCGTTGAGGATGTAGGCGTTGTAGACACCCGACACGTTGCCGGTGGTCTGGTAGCGCTCGGTCACGACCAGGTCGATCGGCTGGTTGAGGAAGCCGCCGAGCGTGCGACGCACGGTGAAGTCCTGGGCGCTGATGACCGTCAGGATGTTGGCGTCGGTCGACACGCACAGCACGTCCTCACCGTCCGGCTGCCACGCGATGCCGGTCGGACCGCTCTCGACGCGGGTCTCGACCACCACCTGGTGGAAGTTCGGGCTGGTCGGGTCGATGTCGATGAACGACACCGACGAGCTGGCGAAGTTGGACACCGCCAGACGGGTCATGCTCGGCGACATCGCCATGCTGACCGGGTCCGACAGCTGGATCGTGTCCAGCACGGTGAAGCGGTTGCTGTTGACGACGACGACCTGCCGGTTGTCACGGTCGAGCACGTAGAGGAAGTGGCCGACCTGCTGACGCGACGTGAACGGGCAGAACGGCGGCGGCGGCGGCGGCGAAGCCGGGGGCGGCTGCGGGCCGACGAACACGCCCATGAAGTTCGTGCCGTAGACACCGATCTCGTTCTGCACCGAGCTGAACGGGTTGCCGACCAGCAGCAGGTTGAGACCGACGGCGGCACAGTTGCTCGGCGGGCCACCGGTCGCCAGCGCACCGGTCGGGGCCACCGACGACTTGACCGCCGGCTCCTCGCCGAAGATCGCGCGGTTCGGGTTCGGCGGCGGGAAGATCAGCCGCGGCGGGTTCGGGATCGGCGGCTGCGTGATCGTGTTGCCCGACTGGACCAGACCGACGAGCTCGTTGACCTGGTTCGCTCGCGACGCGTTGCGGTTGATGTTCTCGTTGTTGTAGATCAGGTCGAGCGGCGCGCCGATGTGGATGTCGGTGACGTCGCTGACGATCGGATCGCGCAGCAGACGGGTGCTGCCGTTGGTGTCCTGCGTCAGGGTCAGCACACCCGCACCACCGGCGTCGAGGTTCGACGTGCCCGGCGCCATCGACGGCACCACGCCCGGAACACCGATGTTCGGGTTGAGCGGCCAGCGGGTGTTGTTGATGTCACCGGTGCCCTGGCCGAAGCCGTGCAGGTCGATGACGCTGACGCCCGGCTCGGCGCCGCCGATGCCGACGTAGATCGCCTCGGGGGCGACCGGCGCGTTGACCAGGCCCGGACCGACGCCCGTCGTGTAGGACGTCGTGACGGCCTGACCGATCAGGTCGCCGTTGAGGCTGTTGATCGAGGTCGCCTGCACCGTCACGTCGACCTGCGAGTTGCCCGGCAGGTTGTAGGCGGGACGCAGGATGTAGTTCATCAGGTCGCCGAAGCTGACCGGGTCCGCGTAGTAGATGACCGGGAAGGTCGACGCGGCGGAGGTCACCTGCAGCGAGATACCGCCGGTCGGCGGCGTGAACAGCGACGGGTCGAAGAACGCACCGACCTCACCGGGCTGGACCGGCTTGTTGAAGCGGATCAGGATCGAACCGGTCGGGTCGATGCCCGTCTGGTTGTTGCCGGGGCTGATCTGCGGCAGCGCCGTGTAGCCGAGCACCTGCGGCGGATCCGGGTCAGGGCCGACCGTGGTCGCGACGCCAACCTCCTGCTCGAGGATGTCGTTCTCGGTGTCGCGCACCGCGTTGGTGATGACCAGGCGCAGCAGGCGGTTGTTCGGGAACGTCTCGAACGTCGTCAGGTCGCTGTCCGAGTCGGCCACGAACGTGAACGACTTGTTGGACACCAGGTCGCCGGCGCCGGGGTAGCTCGGGAAGCCGGCCGCGCGCGCGTCGATGATGTTGACGCCGTTGCTGCCGTCGTTCTCGACCGCCTGCACCTTTCGCAGCGTGCCACCTTCGTTGTAGTAGGTGAAGCCGTTGACGAAGCCGCGACCTTCGACGGTGACCGTGGTCTCGGTCGACGGGTCGTAGGCCAGCACCGTCAGCGCGCCGCTGAGGCCCGAGTTCGCCTGGTCCGCGAGCAGGTTGCTCAGGATCGAGTCGACGTCGAGCTTGTGCGAGAACGTGAAGTGCAGGAAGTGGTTGCCGGCGTCGCCGTTGGGCAGCACCGCCGTGGTCGGCAGCGTGGCGACCGGGAGCACGCCGTTGTTGCCGTTCACGAACTGCTTGAGGGTGTCCTCGCTTTCGATGTTGACGACCGTCGACGTCGGGTTGCCGAACGAGTCCGTCGTGCGAATGCGGTAGGGATACACGCTGCCGGAACCGGTGGAGATGCCGGTCACCAGGAACGCGCCCCGGTTGTCCGGGTCGCCCTTGGTGCCGCCGGTGCAGCCATGCGAGATGGCGAACAGGCCGACGACCGCGAGCGCGGAGAGGGAGCGAGCGGCGGGAGAAGCCGAGCGCGACCGATGCGATGGGTTGGCTTTCATTGGGATGCGAATCCGCCCTTGGACGAGGGCGGTAGGGTCTACTCCGGGACGAGTCGAGCCAGAAGCCGTAGAACGTTACTTCGCCAGCATTTCCATGCAAGCGAACTCCGCGTGCCACGGCCCGGTCCGAACGCCCGGGCTGACGGGGTAGACGCAAGTCCGGTGCCACGTCGCAGAGCGGCGCAGGATTCCTGATCCGGACGCTGAACGGGTGCCGACCGGCCCGCACGATGCACGCGCAAACCGCGATGCTACGGTCGCTTGCATTGAATTCGAGGCCCCGACGCCAGACTGCGTGCGCATCCGCACACTGTGCGCGAGCGCTCACGCACCGCCCAGAACTCCCTGGGCGGCGACGCTCGGCCCGGACTAACGTGCCGAGATGAGACGCCCCCACCTGCTCGCGCTCACGGCCCTCGCGGCAGGCGCGGCGGCGCTGCCCGCGCAACAGCGCGTCGCCTGCCTCGGCGACTCGATCACGTTCGGCGCGCGCATCGCCGACCGCGAGCACGCCAGCTACCCGGCCCGCCTGCAGGCGCGCGACCCGGGCCGCGAGGTGCGCAACTACGGCGTCGGCGGCGCGACCTTGCTGCGCGGCGCGGACCGGCCGTTCTCGGCGACCGCACGGTGGCGCGACGCGCTCGCCTGGGCGCCCGACGTCGCGATCGTGATGCTCGGCACCAACGACACCTGCCAGGACGAACGGCGCGACAACTGGCGCCACCAGGGCGACCTCGAACGCGACGCACAGCACCTGGTCGACGAACTGCTGCAGGCCAACCCGGACATGCAGGTGCTGCTGGCGACACCGCCCGACATGGTGACGACGCAGCGCGGCCTCGACGCGGCGCGCGTCGCCGACCTCGAAGCCCGCGCGCCGCGCCTCGCCCGGATCGCCGCCGCGCTGCGCAAGGTCGCAGCCGCCCCGGACGACCGCGTCGATTACGTCGACATGCGCCGCACGCTGCGGGACCGCGACGTCGTCGACGGGGTGCACCCCGATCCGTTCGGGGCCGACCGCATCGCGCAGCGCCTGCACGAGGTGCTGGCCAACCCGACCGCCCGGCCAGCACCGGCACTCGCGTCCCTGCCGCTGGCGACCACCCCCGACACGTTCGACCGCTTCGACGGCGCGGCGTTCACGCTGCCCGAGACCGGCGCGCGCTGCCGGCTGTTCGCGCCGCACCGCGTCGCCAGGGGCGCGCCGTGGATCCTGCGCGCGCGCTTCTTCGGCCACCAGCCGGCGCTCGACATCGCGCTGCTCGACCGCGGCTTCCACCTCGCCTACTGCGACGTCGCCGACCTCTACGGCAACGACGAAGCGGTGCGCCGCTGGGACGAACTGCACGCGCTGCTGACCAGGCACGGACTGGCGCGGCAGGTCGTGCTCGAAGGCATGAGTCGCGGCGGCCTCGCGATCGTCAACTGGGCCGCGGCCAACCCGGACCTGGTCGCGGCGATCTACGGCGACAATCCGGTGGCGGACTTCCGTTCGTGGCCGGGCGGGCAGAGCGGCAAGCGTTCCGACCGGGATTGGCAGCGCTGCCTCAAGGCCTACCGGCTCGACGAGGACGGCGCCCGCACCTACGCGCGCATGCCGATCGACCGCCTCGCCCCGATCGCGAAGCGACGCGTGCCGCTGCTGCTGGTGCTTGGCGAGCACGACCGGGTCGTGCCGCCGATCGAGAACGGTGAACGGCTCGCGCATCGCTATCGACAGCTCGGGGGGCCTGCCACCGTCTGGCGCAAGCCGGGCCAAGGCCACCACCCCCACGGCCTGTCGCCGGTCGACCCGCTGCTGCGCGCGATCCTGCACGCGACCGGCCAGGCAGCGATGCCGACGACGCACCCGATCGCATCGGTCGAGTACCGCCGCGGCGCCGGCTGGAACGGCGACACCTGGCGGCAACAGGTCGACCGCATGCGCGCGCTGGCCGGTCGCCACCCGCATACCCGCGTCGTGCTGCTCGGGGACTCGATCACCCAGGGCCTGACCGGCGCCACCGATCGCGTCGCGGTCGCCGGCGGCACGCGCCCGTTCGACCGCGCGTTCGGCGACGTCTCGGCGATCGGCCTCGGCCTCAGCGGCGACCGCACCGAGCACCTGCTGTGGCGCATCCGGAACGGCGCGCTGCGCGAGCTGGCGCCCGCCGTCGTGGTGCTGCAGATCGGCGTCAACAACGTCAACGCGGCGGGCCACACCGCGCCCGAGACCAGCGCCGGCATCGCCGCCGTCGTCGACGCGCTGCTGGCCGCCGAACCAGAGGCCCGCGTGCTGATCTGCGGCCCGTTCCCCGGCGGCGCCAACCACAGCCACGTGCGCCGCACGCTCGACGACGTGCACGCGACGCTGCCAGAACTCGCCACCCACGCGCGGGTCGACTACCTCGACCTGCGCCGGCTGTTCGTCGACGAAGACGGCACCGCGAACGACCGCATGCGCAAGGACCACATCCACCTGACCGGCGCCGGCATGCAGGCCTGGCTCGACGCCATCGCCCCGCCGGTGCGGCGCCTGCTTTTGCGCTGACCGGAGCGGCGCCTATCCTTCGGATCGATGCGCGACCCGCTCGACGAATACCGCAAGAAGCGCGACTTCGGCGCGACCCCGGAGCCGGCCCCAGGGCCGACCCCAGAGTCGACCCCAGACTCGACCGCGAGCGAACAGGACGCGCAGCGGCCCGGCAACGCGTTCGTCGTGCACCGCCACGAGGCGCGCCAGCTGCACTACGACCTGCGACTCGAGCACGACGGCGTGCTCAAGTCGTGGGCGGTGCCGCGCGGGTTCTCGTACGACCGTTCGGAGAAGCGCCTGGCGGTGCGCACCGAGGACCACCCGATCGAGTACGAGCACTTCTCCGGCCGCATCCCGAAGGGCCAGTACGGCGCCGGCACGATGGCGATCTGGGACCGCGGCACCTACGAGCTGGTCAAGATCCCGACGTGGCAGGAGTCGCTCGACAAGGGCGAGCTCAAGGTGGTGCTGCACGGCCGCCGGCTGCGCGGCGAGTGGCACCTGGTGCGCACGACGCAGGGCAAGAACACCTGGCTGCTGTTCAAGTCGAAGGACCGCTTCGCCGGCCCCGACCGCGACAGCGTGCTCGGCGTCGACCTCGACGCCGCGGTCGACGACGACGTCCGGCTGCCGCTCGAGCCGATGCGCGTCGGCGGCGAACGCGGCGTGTTCCGCGACCCGGGCTACCTGTTCGAGATGCAGTTCGACGGCCTGCGCACGTTCGCGCGCAAGGCGGGCGAACAGGTCATGCTGACCGCGCTCGACGACGTGCCCGCCGCGATCGCCGACGGCCTGCGCGCGCTGCGTTCGGACACGGCCCTGCTCGACGGCGTGCTGGTGGCGACCGACGCATCGGGCCGGCCGAGCCGCACGGCGCTCGCTGCCGCGCTGCGCGACGGCGGCGACGGCGTCGCGTTCTACGCGTTCGACCTGCTGCAGTGGGAGGACTACGACCTGCGCGCGCTGCCGCTCGTCGACCGCAAGGCCGGCCTGCGCGCGATCGTCCCCCAGCGGCCCGGCGTGCTGTTCGTCGACCACGTCACCGGTGACGGCCCGTCGCTGCTGCAGGTGATCGCCGACACCGGACTGCCGGGGGCGATCGCCAAGCGCGCGACCTCGACCTACACCTCGGGCCCGAGCGACGACTGGCAGGTGGTGCCGACCGGCGCCGCGGCCGAACCGACGCCCGCACGCAGCGCCCCCGCGCTGCAGCCGTCGCGCTTCAAGCCGACCAACCTCGGCAAGGTCTACTGGCCGGCCGAGGGCTACACCAAGGGCGACCTGATCGCCTACTACGCGGCGATCGCCGACGTGTTGCTGCCGCACCTGCAAGACCGGCCGGTGCACTTCAACCGCTTCCCCGACGGCATCGACGGCAAGTCCTTCTACCAGCGAGAGGTCAAGGAGGGCACGCCGGACTGGGTCGGCACCGCCGACGTCCCGCACGACGACGAAGTGGTCCCACACCACGTCATCACCGACCGGGACACGCTGCTCTACGCCGCCAACCTCGGCAGCATCGACCTGCACCCGTGGCTGTCGCGCGTCGGCACGTTCTACCAACCGGACTACGCGGTCATCGACCTCGACCCGAAGGACGCTCCGTGGCAGCACGTCGTGCGGATCGCGCGCGCCGCCGGCAAGCTGCTGCGCGGCATCGGGCTGCGGCCGCTGCTGAAGACCTCCGGCAAGACCGGCATGCACGTGTTCGTGCCGCTGATCGGCGGCTACACCTACGACCATTCGAAGATGTTCTGCGAGGCGGTCGCGCGGGTGCTGGTGCGCGAGCTGCCCGACATCGCGACCGTCGAGCGCATGCCGCAGAACCGCGACGGCAAGGTCTACGTCGACTTCCTGCAGAACCGCAAGAGCCAGACGATCGTGCCGCCCTACTCGGTGCGGCCGGTGCGCGCGGCGAGCGTGTCCGCGCCGCTGCGCTGGGACGAGCTCGAGGACTCGGACCTGGCGCCGCAGAAGTTCACCATCCACACGATGCCGCCGCGCGTCGAAGAGGTCGGCGACCTGTTCCAGAAGGCGCTGACCGACAAGCAGGACCTGATGCCCGCGATCGCGGCGCTCGAGGACGTGCTCAAGAACGGCTGACCGCCTCTCCGGCCGGCGCGCACAATCGTGGCGGCATGCGCCCCTCCCGCCCGGTCGCGCCTTGCCGCGCGCGGCGCGCGCGTCGACCATGTCGCCATGCGTCTCGCTGCCACGATCGCGATCGCCCTGTGCGCATCGTCCGTCCCCTGCCAGTCCCCGACCGACGGCCTCGTGCTGGTCGAAGCCGAGTCGTTCGCCGACACCGGCGGCTGGGTCGTCGACCAGCAGTTCATGGACTTCATGGGCTCGCCGATGCTGCTCGCCCACGGACTCGGCGAACCGGTGCAGAACGCGACCACCGAGGTGGCATTCGAGCAGCCCGGCAGCTACCGCGTCTGGGTACGCACGCGTGACTGGGTCGCGCCGTGGAACGCGCCGGGCGCGCCCGGGCGCTTCGAGCTGCAGATCGACGGTCGCTCGCTGAAGACGACATTCGGCACCGAGGGTGCCGACTGGCACTGGCAGGACGGCGGCGAGGTGCGCGTCGGCGCGAACGCGAAGCTGACGCTGCACGACCTGACCGGGTTCGAGGGGCGCTGCGATGCGATCCTGTTCGCGCGCGACCGTTCGTTCCAGCCGCCGGACGGCGGCGACGATCTGGCGAAGCTGCGCGGCAGGCTGCTCGGCTGGGACGCCGCGCCCGCCGACGGCGGCGCGTTCGACCTGGTGGTCATCGGCGGCGGCATCGCCGGCACCTCGGCCGCGATCACCGCGGCGCGGCTCGGCTGCACGGTGGCGCTGATCCAGGACCGGCCGGTGCTCGGCGGCAACGGCAGCAGCGAGGTCCGCGTCTGGCCGGAGGGCCATACCAACCACGAACCGTACCCGCGGGTCGGCGACGTCGTGCGCGAACTGGTGCGCAAGAAGGGGCGCGGCGACGGCAACGCGCGCAACGCCGACATCTACGAGGACCGGCGCAAGCTCGAGCTGGCGCGCGCCGAACCCAACCTGACGCTGCTGCTGGAGCACCGCGCCAACGCCGCCGAACACGACGGCGGCCACGTCGTGTCGGTGCGCGCGCAGCACACCCGCAGCGGCCGGCGCCGGACCATCCGCGGCCGCTGGTTCGTCGACTGCAGTGGCGACGGCGTGATCGGCGCGCTGGTCGGCGCCGACTTCGAGATGACGATGCAGGGCCACATGGGCGTCAGCAACCTGTGGAACGTCGGCGCCGTCGAGAAGAACGAGTACCAGCTGCGCTGCGAGTGCGAGGACCCGGACGACCCGCTGTCGATCCACTTCGTCGCGTCGGACCAGCCGGCGCCGTTCCCGCGGTGCCCGTGGGCCGTCGACCTCAGCGACAAGCCGTTCCCCGGCCGCAAGGCCGAGAAGGACGGCAAGCGCGGCATGGCCAACCTGTCGTCGCTCGGCGGCTGGTTTTGGGAGACCGGCTTCGACAAGCACCCGATCACCGATCTGGAGCGCATGCGCGACCAGAACCTGCGGGCGATGTACGGCGCGTGGGACGCGCTCAAGAACGTCGATGGGCAGTACCCGAACCAGCGCCTGAAGTGGGCCGCGTTCATCGCCGGCAAGCGCGAGTCGCGCCGCCTGCTCGGCGACGTGGTCGTGACCGGCGAGGACTTCCGCGACCTCAAGCCCTACCCGGACGCGGCGTTCCCGTGCACGTGGCACATCGACCTGCACTTTCCGAAGAAGGCGTTCCAGCAAGGCCACGAGGGCGACGAGTTCATCTCCGACTACACGCGCGGCAACGGCTACCGGTACAAGGGCCCCTACTGGGCTCCCTACCGCGCCCTCTACAGCCGCAACATCGACAACCTGTTCATGGCCGGCCGCGACATCAGCGTCACGCACGAGGCGCTCGGCGCCGTTCGCGTGATGCAGACCTGCGGCATGATGGGCGAGGTCGTCGGCATGGCTGCGTCGCTGTGCAAGCAGCACGACTGCCAGCCGCGCGACGTCTACGAACGGCACCTCGACGAGCTGAAGGCGCTGCTGCAGCGAGGCGCGGGCAAGCGGTAACGGGCCGGCGACGCGGCCCGCACGTCAGCCCCGCGGGTTCTGCAGGCGACGGCGGACCTGTTCGGCCCAGCGCGAGTTGGGGTCGAACGTCAGGTAGGCGCGCCAGTGCTCGCGGGCACGGTCGAGATCGCCGACCGCAGCCAGCGCCTCGGCCAGGTTGTAGTGCGCGTCGGCGTAGTGCGGCACCAGCTCGAGCGCCTTCTCGAGCGCCTCGACGGCCCCGTGGCGATCGCCGACCTCGCCGCGCACGATGCCGAGGTTGTTCCAGGCCTCGGCGTAGTCCGGCGCCCGCGCGATCGCCGCGGCGAACTGGTCGACCGCGTCCTTGCGGCGCTTGCGTTCGTAGTAGCAGTTGCCGAGGTTGAAGTGGGTCTCGGCGCTGCGCCCGGGCAGCGCGTGCTCGTAGGCGCGCACCGCGTCGTCGAGGCGGCCGGCGGCTTCGGCATCGACGCCGATCGCGAACCAGTCCTGCGGGCTGCGCAGCTGCGGCAGAGCGACCTCGCCGTCGGCCTCGGCGGCGACCGCCGCGAAGTCGAACAGCAGCTGGCCGGTCGGCTCCAGCAGGCGGCCATCGGGCGCCCGCACGGTGACCTTGCGGGTGCCGATGCTGGCCAACAGCCCGGTCAACGCCGCCTCGGGGTCGGGCACGACGGTCTTCGCCAACTCCCAGCGGCTCTTGATGCGCGGCGCCGTCCAGCCGGCGCGCCACAGCTCGGCGAGCGTGCGCACGGTGCCGACGGCGCGGAACGCGAAGCGCCGCGCCGAGCCGCGCATCGGCGCGAGCAGGCCATGTTCGATCCAGCGCTTGAGTACGGTGGCCGGCAGGCCGCAGAGCTCGGCGAGCTCCTCGACGGTGAACGTGCGCTCCTCGCCGCCGTCGGACCTCACGCCGCCCCCTCCGCAACCAGCCCCTTGAACACCGGCGCGCGCAGGTTGCCGCTGGCGGTGCGCTCGAGGTAGCTGACGGTGCAGTAGATGCCGGGCTGCACCCACTCGCCGGGGATGCCGGCGTCGATCAGCGGTGCCGCCGCCGGCCGACTGGACAGCAGTTCGCGCAGCTGCGCGCGCGCCGCCTCGCCGATGCCCGAACCGACCTTGCCGACACAGACCAGTTCGCCGTCGAAGTCGGTCGCGACGATCAGCGACTTGAAGTCGCCGCGGCGCTCGGCGTCCGGCTCGTAGCCGATGACCAGGCAGTGCACCGACTTGACCGGTTTGATCTTCTGCCACGCGTCGCCGCGTTCGCCAGGCAGGTAGGGCGCATCGAGGCGCTTGGCGACGATGCCCTCGAGTTCCTGGGTGCGCGCCGCTTCGAACAGCGACAGCCCCTGGCCGACGACCCCGTCCGAGAGCATCAGCCGCGGCTGCCCGGCCGCCGCGACCACCGCCTGCAGGCGTTCCCGACGGGTGCGCAGCGGCAGCGCGAGCAGCGACGCACCGGCCTCGAACAGCAGGTCGAAGACGACGTAGACGACCGGGTGCCGCGCCATCGCCGACGCCACCCGCGCCGGCGACGCGTTCTCGCGCGACAGGATCGCGCGGAAGTCGGGCCGACCGTCCTCGCGCAGCACGACCAATTCGCCGTCGAGCACCGTGCCGTCGGCAAGCTCCGCGAGGAACGCCAGCTCCGGGTAGCGCGTCGCCAGGTCGCGCCGGCGCCTGCCGTGCATGCGCAGGCCGGCCTCGTCGACGTAGCTGACCGCACGCACACCGTCCCACTTGAGCTCGAACAGGTGCTCGTCCGAGTCGAACGGCTCGCCGATGCGCGCCAGCATCGGCTCGATGTGTTCGGGCAGCGCCACGGCGAGGTCGCGCTACTCGCCCTCGGCCTTGCGCGAACGCTTCTTCTTGCCGCTGCTCGGAGCCAGCTTCTTGTCGGCGGCCCCATCGGCCGGATCCCCATCGGCCGGATCCACATCGGACGCATCCCCATCGGCCCCGTCGTCGCCCGACGCCTGCTTGGCCTGCGCCTCGGCGACGCTCTTCTTGAGCGCATCCATCAGGTTGAGGATCTTCGGCTCCTCGTGGTCGGGCGCCTGCACGACCTCCTGGCCGTCGACCTTCAGCTCGATCAGCTTCTTCAGCTTGCGCACGTACTGGTCGCTGTAGCTATCGAGGTCGAACTCGTCGAGCTTCGACGCGGTGATCAGCGTCTCGGTCAGCGCGACCTCTTCCGGCTTGAACTCGATCTCCTCGATCTCGTTCTGGTAGTCGTCGATCTTGCGCACCCGCTGCGGGTAGTGCAGGCCGAACATCACCAGCATGCGATCGATCGCGCGCACCACCACCAGTTGCTCGCGGCCCGACATCACCACCTGCGCAATCGCGCAGACGCCGTTCTTCTGCATGCCTTCGCGCAGCAGCGCGTACGGGCGTTCGCCGGCGATGCCGTCCGGCATCAGGTAGTGCGCCTTGCCGGCGTAGTAGCGATTGTCGATCGTGTCCTCGGGCACGAAGCCGTCGATGCCGACGGCGCGGTCCGACTTGGTGCGCAGCTTGTCGAGGTCGTCGGGCTCGACGACCACGTACTGGTCCTTCTGGTGCTCGTAGCCGCTGACGATCGAGTCGCTCTTCAGCTCGCCGTGCTCGGGACAGATCTTCTGGTACTTGACGCGCGAGTGGCAGTCCTTGTGCAGCTGGTTCAGCCGCACTTCGCTGCTGGTGTCGTTGACGGTGAAGGCCTTCACCGGAACGGACACGAGGCTCAGCTTGAGGAAACCCTTCCAGGACGTGCGGGACGGGACAGCCATAGGGCGCAGGTATCGAGGAGCCGCGGGGAAGCGCGCAGGATACCAGCGGCGGCCGGAGCCTGCCCGCTCAAAGGTCGAGGAAACGGGCAGCCAGCTTCGGCCCCGCGCAGCTGTCCTCGTGCTTGAAGAACACGAACGCGTCGCGAACGCCGGTGGCAACGATGCGATCGCGCCACGCCCGTAGTTCGTCGTCACCGTATGCCGAGCGACGCAGCCGCAGGTAGACCCACGGCGGGCCGGCCGCGAACTCGGGGGCGTCGGCGTCGTCCTTGTCCGACGCCACCACCGTCGCGTTGCGCGCGTGCAGCAGCTCGAACACCTCGGGCACGTGCCAGCTCTCGTGCACGAACTCGAAGGCGGTGCGCACGCCGTCGGGCTGCTCGGCGAGGAACGCCTTCAGCACGTCGAGGTCGCAGCGCACGTACTTGGGCAGCTGGTAGAAGACGCAGCCGAGCTTGTCGCCGAGCGGCTGCAGCTGTTCGAACAGGTAGGCGCAGAGTTCGCCGCAGTCGACCAGCTTCTGGTTCCAGCTGATGCGGCGCGAGGCCTTGATCGCGAAGCGGAAGTCGTCGGGCACCTGCGCGTTCCAGGACTGCACCATCTTCTCGCTGGGCATGCGATAGAACGTGTTGTTCAGCTCGCACGACTTCAGCCGCTCGGCATAGAAGGACAGCATGTCGGCCTTCTTGAGGTCGTCCGGATAGAAGTCGGGCCGCCACTCGTCGTAGCTGAAGCCGCTGGTGCCGACGTGGATCGCGGGCTCGTTCGCCATCCGGGGAGCTTACGGCAGCGACCCGCGGTTTCCGGCCCCGACTGTGAGGTGGCCGTCGCTATCGTGGCGCGATGCGCCAAACCCTCAGGCCCGTCCCCGTCCTCGGAATGCTGCTGCCCTGTGTGCTGCTGCTGCTCGCCTCCTGCTCGGTTCCCGATCACGACCGCGCCGATCATGAGCCGGTCGGGCACGACATCGCGATCGTGCCGACCGGCACGACCGTGCTGTTCCAGGGCGACTCGATCACCGACGCGGGCCGGGAGCGCAAGCCGCAGCACGCCGACACCGCCAACGGCGCGCGCGGCCTCGGCCGCGGCTACGCCTCGCTGGCCGCCGGCGGCCTGATGGTGCAGATGGCGCCGCACGACGTGCGCTGCTTCAACCGCGGCGTCAGCGGCAACAAGGTCTTCCAGCTGGCCGAGCGCTGGCAACGCGACTGCCTCGACCTGCAGCCCGACGTGCTGAGCATCCTGATCGGCGTCAACGACATCTGGCACACGCGTGACGGCAAGTACGACGGCACCGCCGCGGTCTACGAACGCGACTACGACGCGCTGCTGCAGCGAACCCGCGACGCGCTGCCCGACGTCACCCTGATCGTCTGCGAACCGTTCGTGCTGCCGTGCGGTGCGGTCGACGCATCGTGGTTCCCCGAGTTCGACGAGTACCGCGCCGCCGCCCGCCGCGTCGCCGACAAGCACGGCGCGACGTTCGTGCCGTTCCACTCGATGTTCGAAGCGGCGATGCAGCACCACCCGGCCGAGCATTGGGCCAAGGACGGCGTGCATCCGACGCGCGCGGGCGCGGCGCTGATGGCCAAGGCCTGGCTGCGCACGCTGCACGGCGACCGCGAGCACGAATAGCCCGCCGCCGAATCCGCCGATTGCACGCCGATTGGGCTATTTGCGGATTTCGGCGTGTTTTGTTTTGGGGCGCGCGCACGACAGGATGCGCGCGCGACCGGCCACTCTTGCCGGCGCGAAGAAGGAGCCGGCTGGCGCCGTCCCTGCCCGCGCACGCATTCGAATATCGGCTCGAAGATCAGGCGCCGTCTATAGGACGCGCAGACCTGCAGCGGCACACTACCGACCGCCAGAGCCGAATAGCGCGCTGCCAGATCGTATGCGCGTGCGGCCCCCTCAACCGTCCCGTCGTCGCAGGGACACCCGCCCAGCAATGGAAACCGTCTACTTCTACTGTGCCGCCATCGGCGGCGGTCTGCTGCTGCTGCTCGTCCTGATGATGCTGCTGTCCGGCGGCGACGCGGAGTTCGAAGCAGACGCGTCGCCCGACCTCGACGGCGACGCACCTGATGCGTCGAGCACGCTGTTCCAGATCTCGCTGAAGACCGTCGTGGCGTTCGTCACGTTCTTCGGCATCGCCGGTATGGCGAGCTCGCGAGCCGACCTCGCGTCGACGCCGACGCTGGTCATCGCGCTCACCGCCGGCTTCGCTGCGTTCCTGATGGTCGGCTACGTCATGCAGGTTCTGCACGGTCTGCAGTCCAAGGGCAACGTCGACCTCAAGCAGGCGATCGGCCACACGGCCAAGGTCGAGCTTCGCATCCCCGCCACGCAGGCCGGCACCGGCAAGGTGCAGGTCATCGTCGGCGGCCGCATGGTCTCGCGCAAAGCCGTCACGCACGGCGAGGCCATCCCCACCGGCGCCGAGGTCCGCATCGACGCGATGCACGCGCCGGACACGTACCAGGTCACCCCCCTCAACTAAGGAGAGAAATGCTACTTCAAGGTGGATTCGACAGCCTAGGCGGCTGGACCGGGATCGGCATCGCAGCCGTCATCCTGTTCGGCCTGATCTTCTTCCTGATGCTCGCCAAGCAGTACAAGCGCTGCCCGAGCAACAAGATCCTCGTCATCTACGGCCGGGTGAAGTCCGGCACCTCGTCGCGCTGTCTGCACGGCGGTGGCGCGTTCGTCGTGCCGCTGATCCAGAGCTACGACTACCTCAACCTCGACCCGATCCAGATCGAGGTTCCGCTGCGCGGCGCGCTCTCCATCGAGAACATCCGCGTCAACGTGCCCAGCGTGTTCACGGTCGCCATCGGCACCGACGATCACGTGATGCAGAATGCCGCCGTGCGTCTGCTCGGGCTGTCGACCAAGGACATCATGAAGCAGGCCGAGGACATCATCTTCGGCCAGCTGCGTCAGGTGATCGCGTCGATGGGCATCGAGGACATCAACCGCGACCGCGACAAGTTCCTCGAGAACATCCAGACCTCGCTCGAGGGCGAGCTGATGAAGATCGGCCTGGTGCTGATCAACGTCAACATCACCGACATCACCGACGAGTCCGGCTACATCGAGGCGATCGGCCGCAAGGCCGCGTCCGAGGCGGTGCAGCAGGCCGAGATCGACGTCGCCGAGCAGCAGAAGAAGGGCTCCATCGGCGTCGCCGAGGCGCGCCGCGTCCAGTCCGTCCAGGTGGCGATCGCCGAGAAGGACCGCGACATCGGCACCAAGCAGGCCGAACGGGACCGCGAGGTCACGGTCGCCGGCCTGCAGCGCGACACGATCATCGGCCAGCAGACCGCGTCGTTCGAGCAGGAGGCGCAGGTCAAGGACCGCGAACGGGAGATGCGGATCGCGGTCGCGTCGGCCAACGCGCGGGCGGTGTCCGGCGAGAACGAGGCGAAGGCCGAGATCGCCGACGCCAACGCCAAGCTGCTGGTCAAGGAGGCCGAGGCCTTCCAGACCGGTGAGACGCGCAAGCGCGAGGCCGACGCGGCCGTTCGTGAGGCCCAGTACCAGGCCGAAGCGCGCGCGGCGCAGGCGCTGGCCAGCAAGCTCGAGCAGGAGAAGCGAGCCGAACTCGAGGCGGTGGCCAAGGCCGAGAAGGCCAAGGACATCGTCGACGCCGAGGCGCGGGCCCAGCAGGCGAGGATCATCGCCGAGGGTGAAGCGGCGGCCGAGTTCGCGCGGCTCGAGGCGCAGGCCCGCGGTGAGTTCGAGATCCTGGCCAAGAAGGCCGAAGGTCTCGAGCGCATCGTGCAGGGCTGTGGCGGCGCCCAGCAGGCGTTCCAGCTGCTGATGCTGGAGCACATGGAGACGCTGTCGGAGACCGCGGCCAAGGCGATCGCGAACATCAAGTTCGACAAGGTCGTCGTCTGGGACAGCGACCAGGGCAAGGCGACGTCGGGCTTCCTGCAGAACCTGACCAAGTCGCTGCCGCCGATGCTGACGATGATGAAGGACGTCGGCGGCATCCAGATGCCGGAGTTCTTCGGCAAGATCCTCGGCGACGAGGAGCAGCCCGACGACGGCGAGGCGGCGGCCGCCGCCGCGACCGACGGCGCCAAGGACGCCGAGGTCACGGCCAGCAAGGAGAAGCCGGCGCAGAAGCGCGACCCGAAGAAGCAGGGCTCGCCCCAGCGGGACGGGGACAAGCGGAGCCCCGACAAGCGAGGCGCCGACGAGCGCGGCGACGATCCGAGCTGATCGGCGCCGCCCGGCGCAGCCGCCATTTTCTGTCGCTCCGCTGCAACCCGACCACCACGTCGGGCGTAGTGGACAGCGAGAAGGCTGCGCCGGATCAACCTCCTACCTTCTCTGAACCGAAGACCGCGCGCAGCCTTCTCCGTCTTTGTACGGCTTCTCCATCTTTGTACGGAGAGTTCGGCGACTCCTGGGTTGCCTCGACGCGCGCGGCCCCGCAATGTTTCGTTACCCTCGGAACAAGGAGTCCCACCAGAACTATGAGCTCTCAAGACAGCAAGCGCGTCCTCGCCGGTGTCCTCGGTATCCTGATCGGCGGCCTCGGCATCCATCGCTTCATCCTCGACGACGCCAAGGGAGGCCTGCTGCGCATCCTGATCACGTTCGTCACCTGCGGCGCCGGCAGCCTGATCGGCCTCGCCGAAGGCATCATCTACCTGACCAAGTCGGACGAAGAGTTCATCCAGACCTACCAGGTCGAGAAGAAGGCCTGGTTCTCGGGCCCGACGGAATGCCCGGCAGCTCGTGCTGCTGGCGCCCCGACCCGAACCTGCGACGGCCCCCGATGGCGGGCGTTACGTCCCTGATACCCAACGGCCGCCTGGCGCCCTGCGCCGGCGGCTAGTTTCTTAGGTGCCCCAAGGAGCCTGCGCTCCCATGCACCTCGACCGAACCCTCCTCAGCCTGACGTTCGCCGGCCTGCTCGCCGGCCTCGCCCCCGGCCTCGTCGGCCAGGAACTCGCCTGGAAGCGATCGCTCGACGAGGCCCTGCAGACGGCGGCCGACCAGCAGCAGGTGTTGCTGGTCGCGATCCTGGTGCCGGGCGAACGCGACAGCGAAGCCCTGATCGACACCTACCGCGACGGCAGCGTTCGCAAGCTCACCAAGAACTGCGTCTGCCTGCGCATCGACATCGACAGTGAACGCGGCGACGAGGACCGCCTGTCGGTGCTCGAACGGTTCCTCGGAGCGGCGCCGCGCGAGCCCTACGTCGCTCCCCACCACGTCGTCGTGCACCCGGACGGCAAGACCGTGCTGGGTTCGGCCGCCCACCGCATGACCGCCGGCCAGCTCGAGTGGTTCGTCGCCGACGGCATCCGACGCTTCGACGGTTCGTTCTCCTGGCCGCGCAGCGACCGCATGCGCGCCCCCGAGAGCCTGCGCTACGACGAGCGCGAAACGACCGAACAGGAGCTGCGCATCCCTCCCACCAGAAAGGAGGTCAAGGCGGCGATCGAAGGGCTCAAGAAGGGCGGCGCGGGCTGGCAGGGTGCGATCCAGCACTACACGACGCTGCTCGCGAGCGACGAGAAGTCGGCCGTCAAGTACGTCGACACCCAGCTCAGCGGCGGCCGCGGCATGATCACCGGAATGGCGCTGACGACGATCAGCCGCATGTCGCCGGTCGAATACGCACCGATCCTCGAGGACTTCGTCGACTACCGGCGCGCCAACCGCCGACGCGAAGCCGCCAAGGGCCTGTGGCGCATGGCGCACGCCAAGAGCCGGAAGGTGATCATGAAGCAGCTCAAGCGCGAGAAGGACGACCAGGCGCTGGCATGGCTGCTGCGCGCTGCCGTCGCGACCGCGCCCGACGACAAGGCGACGATCGCGGCGCTCGAGAAGGCGCTCTACAAGTCGGACAACGCGTTCGTGCGCATGCACGCGGTGGTCGGCGCCGGCGCCGTCGAAGTGCGGGAGCACGCGCTGCGCCTGATGCGCAAGGGCCTCAACGACGCCGACCCGGACGTGCGTTCGGCCGCGGCGTTCGCGATGGCGGCGCGTCGGGACCAGGAGCTGCTGGGTGCGCTCGAACCGTCGATCCGCGGCGAGCCCGACGCCGAGGCGAAGCGCTGGATGGAGCTGGCCATGAACGTGCTGTCCAACCGCCTCGACCTCGCCGGCTTTGACACCCTGCGCCGCAAGGTGCTCAAGGAGGTCGACACCCCTCGCGATCGCAACCGCGGCCGTGGCAGGCAAGGCGACGACCAGGACGGCGGCGACCAGAACGGTGGCGGCAAGAACGGTGGCGGCAAGAACGGTGGCGGCAAGGACCGCGGCGGCAACGACCGCGGCAGCAGGACCGAAGGCCGCAGGTAGCGCACGTCGGTGACGCTGCCGGCGCGACGGCCTGGATCCGTCGCCCGGCGTGGCTAGGGTGTGCGGCTTGTCCGACACCCCGCTGATCGTCTCCCCCGGAATCAACGAGCGTTCCGTGCGTGTGCCCGGCGAGGGCCAGCGCAAGGTGCCCGACGGTTGGATCCTGGTCCCACCCGGCGACGCCGCGCTGACGCGCCGCATCAAGGCCGGCGGCCCGTGCTGGGTCGTGCAGGAGAAGCGCGGCCGACGCACGTTCTCGCGCGGCGTCTGGGCCGAGCGGGCCCGCGTCGAGCAGATCCAGCAGGCGCTCGAGGTCGAACGTGCCGATCCGGCGCATGAGCGCAAGCAGCAGGCGGCGGCCAGGCGACGCGAACAGAAGCAGACCGCCTACGTCTCCGAGTTCGCCGAGGCGGTGCGGCGCTTCCTCGACTTCCCGCTGCAGTACCACGAACTGTGCGAGCAGATGGTGCAGCGCGTCACCGCACACGCGACCCCCGTCGGCAGCGGCACCGTCGCGCGCACCGAGCGCATCCCGGTGCACCGGCGGGCCGAGTCCGCGGTGATCGCCTGGCTCCGCCACCAGACCACCGCCTACGACCACATGCACATCGCCCGCGTCAAGGGACGCCGCCGCGAGGTCCGCCGCATGCTCGCCGAACGATCGCGCGAGCTGCTCGACGCCTACCGCCAGGGACGCGCCGACGACCTGGTCGACTGTCCGCTGCAGAAGGCGCTGCGGCAGCCGCCGCTCAACGAGGCTTCGGCCGCGACAGACTGATGCGCGGCAGCGGCGTGCCCTTGGTCTCGTCGTCGCGCATGTCGACCAGGTCGAGGTCGATCGGCAGCAAGGTCTCGCGCGCCATCGCCGGCGACACCAGCTCGCGCCGCGCGAGCTGCACCAGCAGCGCCCGGAAGTCGGCGCGCAGTTCGGCGGCGATGTCCTCGACGGCGGTGCGCAGCTGCGCGGCGTCGTGCCACTGGACGCTCTCCTGCGCCTGGCTGCGCAACCGCTTGGCCGCCTTGCCGTCGGCCAGCTGCTTCAGGCAACGGAACGCGTAGTCGACGCGGTCGATCGTCACCGTGCGGCCGCCGCGCGGCCGGCCTTCGCGACGGTGATGGCGCACGTGGCTCGGCCCCGGCGCGAACGCGTCCTGCGCGCGCGTGCCGATCGACAGCTCGTAGCGCACCTCCGGCGGCCAGCCCTCGAGCTTGCCCGGTCGCGCCACCCCGCAACCCATGCCCATCGACGACGAGAAGCCCGAACCGAAGCTGTCGGGCTCGACGACGTACACCTCGAGTTCGATGCGGCAGCGACCGACCAGTTCCGGCGCGACCAGCTCCGGCCGATGTCGCACGAGCAGGTTGCACGCCGCGACCCAGCCGACCCGCAGGTGACGTTCGTCCAGCAAGCGCAGCAGCATGCCGGCGTGCCGGGGAACGTCGCGCGATGCGATCACCAACGCCTCTGCGGTCCGCGCGCCGAACCACGGCGCCAGCTCGGTCGGCGGCACCCGCGTGCCGGTCCGGATCACTGCGTCGAGCACCGCACCGGCGGCGCGGCGCCACGCGCCCTGGGGCAGCCGATCGCCGCGGTGCGCCAACACCGTGCCGAGCGCCAGCCGCAGTTCGCGGCCGACGCTGGCGTCGTCGGGCGTGCGGTAGGCCGCCCACGCGATCCGCTGCAGGTCCTGGCCCGCGAGGTCCCGGCACAGCTGCTGGTGCCGCTCGAGCTGCCGTTCGTCCTGACCGGGCAGGGCGGCGCCGAGGGCGATCGCCCACAGGGCCACCGTTCGCAGGACCATCATTCGCTGGACCATCATTCGCTGGGCCATCATTCGCTGGGCCATCGTCGCAAGGGCCATCACGGACCGCATCCGCGGCTTCGACAGGGCAGGTCGCACCGGCATGCCGCAGGCGAACGGTGCCGCGGCGCCAACGGTTCACCCGACCTGCCCCTTTCCGCCCAGGTCGTCCGGGCACCTGCCCACGGCACCCTGCGCCGGGTAGCATCTGCCGGGCTGACGAAGGAGTCGAACATGCCGCATCCACCATCGATCGCCGCGCCGCTCGCGCTCGCCCTCTCCGTCCTCGCCGGCTGCGGCAGCAGCGGCGGCGGCAGCGGCGAGACCGCGCAGCTGACGCAGCCGTCCCCGACGGCGGTGACGCGCACCGACATCGCCGAGCTGCTGGGCACCGGCAACGTCGCGCCGGTCGGGCTGACGCTGACGCCCGACACCGACGAACTGGTGCTGCTCGACGCGTCCCAGGGCGTGTTCGTCATGCAGGCCGACCGACGCTTCCGACGGCTCGCGACCGCGCGCGAACTCGAGGACCGGGCGCAACCGGCGTCGACGTTCACCGACATCGCCGGCCTCGGCTCCAACCGCTTCGCGATCACCGCGCGCAGCGACGGCTTCCTCTACGACAGCGACGCCGGCACCATCGAGCAGCACTTCTGCTACGTGCCCGGCCTGCTCGGGCCGGGCTTCGACCAGCTGACGCTCGGCGTCGCGTTCGACCCGGCGACCGGCCGCATCCTGGTGCAGCCGGTCACGGTGCAGGGCTGGCAGCAGACGTTCGTCAGCGAGGTCGGCACGTTCCCGATCAGCGGCGGGGTCGGTGAGGACTGGCACCCGATCCAGGAGCAGGACTACCTCGCCGGCGGCATCACCTGCGACAGCGCCGGCCTGCTGTGGATGGGCCGCGGCGCCGAGCTGCACACCTACGACCTGCAGAACGACACGATGACGTTCCAGCAGTCGCTGACGCGATTCGGCATCACCGACATCACCGGCATGGTGTTCGACGGCGACGACCTGATGGTGATCGACGGCCCGACGGCGCAGCTGGTCTGCATCCCGGCGGCGCTGCTCTAGGAGCGCGTCCATGTAGTGGACGCGCTGCCGACCGTGATCGCGGAAGCGGCGTGTACGCGTGCGGACGGGGCTTTGCCCTGTAGGCGACGCCGTCGCGACGGTCAGCGGCCGGCCAGGAAGCCGAACCGCTGGAACACGAACTCCGGCAGCAGCCGCACGATCGCCATCACCGCGCGCCACGACGCCGGCAGGTAGACGCAGTGCCAGCGGCGCTCCATCGCGCGCACGATGCCGCGCGCGACCCGCACCTTCTCCCCCCACAGGGCGTTGCGCGGATGGCCCTCGGACATCGGCGTCGCCACCGGGCCGAGCTTGAGGTCGTGCACGCGCACGCCGCGCCGATGCAGGCGGCTGCGCACGCCCTGCAGGTAGCACGACAGGCCGGCCTTGGCGGCGCCGTAGGTGTAGTTGCGCGGCCGGCCGCGCACGCCGGCGACCGACGTGATCGCCGCGAGATGGCCGTGGCCCTGCTGTTCGAAGTGCTCGGCCAGCGGCATCAGCAGCGAGACCGCGCTGACGAAGTTGGTGTCGATGGTCGTGCGGGCGTAGCCGACGTCGCGCTCACTGCGCAGCTGGTCGCCGAGGTAGCCGTGCGCGATCAGCGCGCGGTCGCAGCCGCCGAGTGCCGCGACGCCCCGTTGCACCCGTTGCTCGGCCAGATCGAACTCGTTCAGGTCGCAGCTCTCGGAGCCGACCACCGCGTCGCCGCAGCGCGTTACCACCGCGGCGAGCCTGGTCGGGTCGCGGCCGATCAGGTAGAGCCGGTCACCGCGCTCGGCGCACAACACGGCCACCTCCGCGGCGATCGCCGAGGTCGCGCCGCAGATCAGGGTCTTGCGCTGCATGCCGCGAGCTTAGCCCGCGACGGCACCGAGCAGCACATCCGCGTTGCGCCCAGCACAGCGGCGCGCGATCCTCGCGCCCATGCGTCCATCGCCCGTCGGCCTCGTCCCGTTCGCCATCTGTACGTTCGCGCTCGTCGCGCTGCCCGGCGCCTGCACCGGACCAGGCAAGCACCAGCTGCGCGGCGCGACCACGCCGGTCGGTCCGTACTCGCCGGGGATCGACTGCGGCGACTACGTGTTCCTCGCCGGCCAGATCGGCAAGGACCCGGCTACCGGCAAGCTGGTGCCGGGCGGCATCGAGGCCGAGACGCACCAGGTCCTGAAGAACCTCGGCGCGGTGCTGCACGAGGCCGGCCTCGACTACGGCGATGTCGTCAAGAGCTCGGTGTTCCTCGCCGACGTCGGCGACTTCGCGGTGATGAACGGCATCTACCAGAGCTACTTCCCGGAGGGCGGCATCCCGCCGGTCCGCACCACCGTGCAGGTCGCCGCGATCCCGACCGGCGCGCGCATCGAGATCGACTTCATCGCAGCCCGCCGCTAGCGGGCAAAGCCCCGTCCGCAAGCGTACACGCCGCTTCCGCGATCACGGTCGGCAGCGCGTCCACTACATGGACGCGCTCCTAAGCCCGATCGACGACCTCGATCGCGTTGCCCCACGGGTCGGTCAACTGCAGCGAACGCACCCCGTCGGCGCGACGGCTGCTCGGACCGAGCTCGGCGACGTCCGGGCTGACGATCGTCAGCGGCGGCTCGGCGTCGTCCCACCGGCACAGCTGCAGGTGCGTCTGGCCGAACGCGAGCAGCGCGCGCCGTTCGTCCACCTGCACGACCTCACAACGGAAGTGCTCGCGATACCAGGCGACGGCCCGGTCGAGATCCCCGACGCGGACCGAGACCGCGTGCACGCGGTCCGACTCACCCTCGGCGCGCGGCGGCGGCTTGCGCTGGCACAGGAAGTCGGGGTTCTTGACCATCTGCGTGAGCGCCTGCTCGAGGCGGACGGCCAGCGCCGGCTCGTCGCGGCGGAGCCGATCGAGCAGCTGCCGACGGCCGGCATCGTCGAGGTCCATCGCATACTCGAAGTAGTCGTCCAGGGGGTCCATGGGTGCCTGTTCGCAGCGCCACCCGGCTCGGACGCACGGGCGCGCCCCGGGCGGTGGCCTCGAAACGGCCGATGCTACCGCGCCGACCGCCCCGGCCAGAACGTTCGTGCCACATCCACCCCGTGCTCGTGGCACAATGTTCGGTGCAATCACCGCCCCCAGAACGGGCAGGTGAGCGTATCGACCCTCCATGCCCTCGCTCCCGGTCCGCTCCACGAGCCTCGCGCTGCTGCTGACGACGTGCTGCGTCGCGGAGGTGGCTGCGCAGACGACGTGGATCGTCGACCAGGCCGGCGGCCCCGGCTCGCAGTTCACCAACCTGACGCCCGCGATCGCGGCGGCGTCCGACGGCGACCTGATCCTGATCCGGCCCGGCAACTACGCCGAGGGCCAGCTCGACGTCGACAAGGGCCTGACGATCCTCGGCGAGACCGGCGTCGTCGTGACCATGAACGTGTTCGGCACCGCCGGCATGACGATCCACGACGTGCCGGCGACGTCGGCGTTCGCGATGCGCGACCTGCGCATCGGCGGCCAGCTCGCCGGCCCCCCGGTCGCGATCGTCGACTGCGCCGGCCTGGTGCTGCTCGACAAGCTCGAAGGACCGATCGGTGGGCTCGGGCTGCCCGAGAACTTCGGCGTGCACGTCGAGAGCTGCCAGCAGGTCCACCTGCACGGCCTGCTGGTCCGCGGCGGGCAGTCGGTGCGCTTCGAGAACAGCGTCGGCACGGTGACCCGCTGCACGCTCGAGGGCGGCATCGCCGGCGTCGCGCAGCTCGTCGACTCGGACGTCACGTTCGATCGCTCGGTCGTCAACATCGAACCGACCGTCAGCTTCGCGCCGCCGATGCAGGTCGACGGTGGCCGCGTGACGCTGTCGCGCTCGTCGGTCGAGGCGCCGATCTCGCCGCAGACCCCGCACCCGGCGATCGTCACCCAGGGCAGCGCCGAACTGCGCGTCGACCCGACCGCGTCGCTGGTGCCGACCGCCGGCCAACCGGCGATCAGCGGGCCGGCGATCGTCAGCAACGGCGAGGTCGACACACTGTCGCGCGACGGCACCGGCGTGATCACGTTCGACCTGCACGGCCGCGCCGGCTCGATCTACGGCAGCTACGCGACGCTGCCGGCAGCGACGACCGCGCTGCCGTTCGGCGTGCTGTGGCTCGACCTCAACCCGGCCGTGCAACTGCCGATCACGGCGGGTGTCGTCACCACGCGCCAGCAGTCGTTCACGCTGGACACTACGCCGCTGCCGCTCGGCCTGCGGTTCGTCGTGCAGGCCGGCGTGCTCGACCCGTCGCTGACGCTCGCGCTCAGCAACGGCGTCGGCGCGCTCGCCAACTGAGCCGGCTCACGCCCACAGCACCAGCCCGCGCACCTTGGCGTCGTGGCGGCCATGTGCCGGCACGCGCACGCGCAGGCCGTGCTGGTAGTGGCCCGCCAGCTCGACGCGGTAGCCGCCGTGGAACGACTGCGCTCCGGCGTCGGTCTCGCCGACGTGCTCCAGCGGCACGACGATCGTCTCCTCGTCCCCCTCGCCGCGGGTCACCACCAGCTCGACGACGACGTCGTCGGGGCGCAGCGGGCCGAGCGCGACGTCGAGGTGCACGTCGAGGTGCTGGCCGACCTTGAAGTCCGCCATCTCGACCGTCGAGGCGCCGGTGATGCGCACCTTGTCGAAGCCCTGACGAACGCGCTGGAACTCGCGCGCGCGGGCCCGCGCCGGCGCCTTCTTCTCGGCCTGCTGGGCGAAGTAGCTGGCGGCCAGCGGGCGGTAGGCGTCGTCGAGGTAGTCCGACACCATGCGATCGGTACTGAACACCGCCGGTAGGGTCGCAAGGCAGCGGTTCATGCGCGCGACCCAGCTGGTCGGCACGCCGTCGTCGCAACCGAAGTAGCTCGGCACCAGCTCCTCCTCGAGCAGCCGGTAGAGGGCGGTCGCATCCGACTCGTTCTGCAGTTCGTGGCTGCCGTAGACCTGCGAGCCGCCGATCGTCCAGCCGTTGTGGCCGTCGGCGCCCTCCGGCCACCAGCCGTCGGCGATCGACAGGTTGAGCACGCCGTTGGCCGCCGCCTTCATGCCGGACGTGCCGCTGGCCTCCTCCATCCGGGTCGGCGTGTTGACCCACACGTCGACGCCCTGGACCAGCGCGCGCGCCACCGCCATGTCGTAGTCCTCGACGAAGAACACCTTGCCGACGAACTCGGGCGACCGCGCCAGCTGCACGATCGACTTGAGGATGTCCTGGCCGCGCTGGTCGCGCGGGTGCGCCTTGCCCGACACGACGATGCGCACCGGCCGGTCGGCGTCGTCGAGGATGCGCCGCAGCCGCTCCGGATCGCTGAACAGCAGGTGCGCGCGCTTGTACGGAGCGAACCGGCGCGCGAACCCGAGGTAGAGCGCGCGCTCGTCGAGGCCCTCGAGCATCGTGCTCAGCACCGTCGGGCTGTCGCCACGGGCGTGGAAGCCGCGGGTCAGCACCTTCTGCACCTTGTCGATCATGCGGCGCTTGTTGTCGCAGTGCGCCGCCCACAGCTGTTCGGGCGCGACCTCGCCGGCGGCCGCGAACTCCGCCGGACGCACGCCGGCATCGCCCGTGCGCAGCAGCGCCGCGACGTTCTCGCTGGTCCAGGTCGCCAGGTGCACGCCGTTGGTCACCGACGTGATCGGCACCTCCCCCTCCAGCAGGCCCGGCCAGAACGCATGCAGCAGCTTCTGCGAGGCGCGGCCGTGCATCTTGCTGACGCCGTTGACATAGCCGGCGAAGTTCATCGCCAGGTAGGTCATGTTGAACACGCTGCCGCCATCGTCGGTCTGCTGGCGACCGAGCGCGAAGAAGCCGTCCCACGGCAGCCCGACCCACTCCTCGGCGTCGCCGAAGTAGGTGCGCACCAGGTCCTCGCCGAAGCGATCGTGGCCGGCCGGCACCGGCGTGTGGGTCGTGAACAGCGTGGTCTCGGCGATGTACTCGCGCGCCGCCTCGAACGGCAGGCCCTCGCCCTTGACCAGGCGCGAAGTGCGCTCGAGGGTCAGGAACGCGGCGTGGCCCTCGTTCATGTGGTAGACGGCCGGCCGCAGCTGCATCGCGCGCAGCAGCCGCACGCCGCCGCGGCCGAGCACGATCTCCTGCCGGATCCGCATCTCGTTGTCGCCGCCGTAGAGGTTGCGGGTGATGTCGCGATCCTCGTCGCGGTTCTGCGGCACGTTGGCGTCGAGCAGGAACAGCGGCACGCGGCCGACGCTCGCCTGCCACGCGCGCAGCACCACCTCGCGGCCCGGCATCGGCACGCTGATCTCGAGCGCGCTGCCGTCCGGCTTGCGCACCAGCTCGAGCGCCAGCTTCGGCGGCCGGTTCTCGCGGTCGGCCGCGATCTGCTGGCCGTCGCTCGACAGCTGCTGCTGCATGTAGCCGAACCGGTAGAACAGGCCGACGCCGACCAGCGGCACGTTGAGGTCGCTGGCCGACTTCAGGTGGTCACCGGCGAGGATGCCGAGGCCGCCCGAGTAGACCGGCAGCGAGTGGTGCACGCCGAACTCGGCCGAGAAGTAGGCGACCGGGTGCTCGCGGCTCAACTGCGGCGCGTCGGTTCCGTCCCGCACCGGCATCGGCTGCTGCGCGGTCGCCATGTAGGCGTCGAACCGTTCGCAGACCTCGGCCAGCCGCGCCAGGTACGACGCGTCGCTGGCCTTCTGCTCGAGCGCCTCGAGCCCGACGCCCTGCAGGAACGCGACCGGGTTCTCGCCGCAGTCGTCGAACCCGGGCGCCAGCTCCTCGAACAGTTCGCGCACGCCCGGCGTCCACACCCACCAGAAGTTGCGGGCCAGCCGCTCAAGGCCGCGCAGGCTCTGCGGCAGCGTCGCCGACGCCTCGAAGCCCGACAGCCGTGGCCTGGTGCCGCCGCCCGGCGTCGGCAGCGCGCGCTTGGGCAGCCGGAACTGCACCACGCCCGACTTGCTGCGCCGCTGCACGGCGCCGATCGCGGCGTCGTAGGCCTTCAGGTAGTTCGCGTAGAGGTCCTTCCACGCGGTCCGCCCGGCCGCTTCGCGGCAGCGCGCGCGCAGCGCGTCGTCATTGGCCGGCCGGTCCAGGAACGCCTCGATCGCTTCGGCGGTCGACGCGACCACTTCCGCATACGGCACGCGCTCGCGGGCGAGCACCGTGATGCCGTCCTGCGGACCGAGGCCCGCCGACGCCGCCCAGCGACCGAAGCCGGCCAGGTCGGTCGTGATCGTCGGCACCCCGACCGCCAGCGCCTCCTGCGGCGTGTAGCCCCACGGCTCGTAGTAGGACGGGTAGACCCCGAGGTCCATCGCCGCGAGCACCGCCTCGTACTCGCGGTGCAGGAAGCCGTCGTCGGGTCGCAGGTAGATCGGCACCTGCACGACCTTGATGCGGCTGCCGGGCTCGTTGTCGAGGCCGACGCGCGCAGCGTGCTGGTGCAGCGGGTCTCGGTCCTCGTCGAACAGGTTGTGCGTGCACAGCCCGAGCGGGCCGTCGATCGGCGCGGTGCCGTCGAGGCGGTCCATCAGTTCGCCGCGCACGCCCGAGTTGCCGGCCGGCACCAGCACGAACGCGACCACCCTGCGACCCTTGCGTTCGCGAATCTCGGCGAGCGCGTCGAGCATCAGCTCGATGCCCTTGTTGTGGAACTCGTAGCGGCCGGCGAGCGCGAAGAACGACGCGTCGTCGACGTCCTCGCCGAGCAGCGCGCCGGCGATCCGGCTCAGCTCGCGCCGGGTCTCGTCGCGGTCGCCCCTGGCCAGCTCGTCGACGACCGACATGTCGATGCCGTTGGGCAACAGCGGCGCGACCTCGCGGTCGTGCAGCAGTTCGGCCTCGGCTGCGGTGATCGCACTGACCGTCGTGAACACGTCGGCCTTGCGCGCGCAGACGCCCTCGATCGAGTGCTTGGCCTGCACGTGGTGGTCCTCGGCCAGCTCGTCCGGCGTCTTGCCACCGAGCCCCTTGTCGCGCGCCTTCGGGTCCGGCGTGATGCCGAGCGACGCCAGCGCGCGGCCGAGCATGGTCGCGTGGGTCGTGAACACCGTGCCGATGCTCGGGATGCGCTCCTGCAGGTAGAGCAGCGCCGCGCCGGTCATCCACTCGTGGGCCTGCACGACCGCCCGGCGATGGAACGGCGCCAGGTACTCCTCCCACCAGCGCTCGATCACCTTGGCGGCGGCGGTCGAGAACAGCACCGGTTCGATGTAGTCCCAGTCGCCGGCGATCGAGTCGACCTGATGGCGTTCCCAGAGGCCGGCGAGGATGCCGTCCTTCTGCTCGTAGAGCCCGGAGAACCCGACCAGGATGCAGCGCGGCCGACCCGGGATGCGCCAGCGACCGACGCGCACCGGCACGCCCATGTCCCGGCACGAACGGATGAACTCGTCGTGCCCCGGCTCGTCGTCGAACGGCGGCTGCACGCCGGTGCCGCCGTGCAGCTGCGGCCCGATGGTGATGTAGTCGTCGCCGAATCGTTCGACGGCGGTCACGGCCTTCGACGACAGCACCGTGTGGATGCCGCCGACCTTGTTGCACACTTCCCAGCTGATCTCGAACAGTTGGTAGGAGTCGGTCATGTTCAGGTCTTGCGTTTGGCGGCGCGGCTCCGGCGCGGCGAGAGCGCCTTCTTGACGTGTGCCTGCAGGTCGTCCAGCGCCGTCATCGTGGTGACGAACGCGGCGTGCGGCGAGTCGTAGGGGCTGAAGTAGTCGTGCACCTCGGCGTCGCTGTGGTGCTTGGTCGCGATGTAGTAGACGTGGTCGGACGTGGTCAGCTCGCGCCAGTGGTCGAGCAGCTCGGGCTTCTTCTCGGCCGCGCGCAGCACGTCGGCGCGCATCGCGTAGAGCCGGTCGTGCACCGCCTGCTGCATCGGGTTGCCGAGCCAGGCCGACAGGTTGCGTTCTTCGTCGGCCCACGACACCGGCGTGTGGATGTCGAGTTCCTGCACGGCTTCGCGCTCCGAGCAGACCTGCGCCGGCGTGCGGAACCGGAAGCTCTTGTCCTCGAGGACCAGCTCGGGCAGGTGACGCATGAACTCCAGGATCCCGGTCTGTTCGCTCTGGTGTTCGCCGAAGGTCTCGTAGTCCATGAACAGCCCGACGAACTGCGCCGGCGGCGGCACGTCGTGGAGCCATTCGGCGTAGGTATCGGCAAACAGCGGGTAGGAGGGCCACTTCCGATTCGAGAATCGGAACGCGATGTCGTCGGACAGCGAGTAGCTGCGCAGCAGCAGCTTCAGCCGTTCGCAGCCGCGCGGCCGGTACGGCACCTGCGGGCTGCGCCACTCGAGCAGGCGGTCGGCCCCCTCGCCGAGCATGCAGTCGAAGCCGAGGTCCTCGACCTGCTTGCAGATCGTGTTGTCCATGATCAGCTCGGTGTTGCGGAACGTCGTCGGCTTGCCGAACAGCTCCGTCACCGTCGCACGCTGGATCGCGACCTGCGCCGCGAACTCCTCAAGATCCCCGACCGACGCCAGGCCGTGCTGGCTGGTCTCGCACAGGAACTCGACGCTGCCGGTCTCGGCCAGCGCGACGAACGAGTCGAGCGCCTCGGGCACCCAGTCCCGCAGCTGGCGGATGACCGTGCCCGACAGCGAGAACGCGCAGCGGAACTGGCCGTCGGTGCGTTCGATCGCGTCGAGCAGCACCCGGTTCATCGGCAGGTAGCAGCGCTCGGCGACGCGCTCGGCGACCAGCTTGTTGAGCGGGGTGTCCCAGTAGTCGAGCCGCCGGATCTTGTCCTGCGGCCGCAGCTTGTTCAGCCGGTAGGGCTGGTGGACCTGGAAGTAGAAGACGATGTCGATCACGACAGCTCCGTCGATCGGCCGGCCAGCACCGCGCGGCACAGCTCGTGCGCGCGCAACAGCTCGCCGGTGTTCCAGGCCTGGGCGAACGTGCCGCCAGGCCGATGAGGTGGGTCGCCGTCGAAGACCTCGCTGACGTGGTCGATGCCGGCACGGTCGAGCTCGCGCGCGAGCAGCTGCTCGAGCCACTGCAGCAGCTCGGTCGCGACCTTCTTGCGGCTGCGCCTCGCCGCGCCGCGCAGGCACGCCTCGACGTAGAAGCCGGCCGGCCACGGCCAGACGGTGCCCTGGTGGTAGGCGCGGTCGCGCCCCTCGAGGCCGCCGCCGTAGACGCCGACGTAGCTCGGCTCGTCCGGCGCCAACGTGCGCAGGCCGCACGGCGTCAGCAGCAGCTCGTTGGCCTTGTCGACGACGCCCTGGCGCTGCACGTTGCGCAGCGGCGAGCGCGACAGCGCCGCGGCGACCAGCATGTTGGGCCGCACGGCGCGGTCCGGCACGCCGTCGTGCACGCGATCGGCGAGGTAGCGGCCGTCCTTCAGCCAGAACGCCGCCACGAACGCCTTGCCGCAGCGATCGCGCTGCGCCGCGAACGAACCGTCGGCGTCGTCGACCTCGGCCAGGAACGCGAGCAGCGCGTACCAGAGCGCCTGGATCTCGACCGGCAGCCCCTGCCGCGGGGTCACCGGCCCCTGCGAGGTCTGCGCGTCCATCCAGGTGGCGTTGAGGTGCTCGCCGCCGGCGCGCAGCAGGTCGTCGTCGCCGACGACCAGGCCGAGGTGCGTGCCGCGCCGGTAGGCCTCGGCGATGCTGCGCAGCGCCGGCACCAGCCGTTGTTGCAGCAGCCGTTGGTCACCGCCCGCATCGCGGTAGCGCATCACCGCCAACGCGTACCAGAGCGCCGCGTCACAGCTGCCGTAGTCGCTGTCGGTGACGTCCTCGCCGTAGATGTTCGGCAGCAGTCCCTCGTGCAGGAACGGCAGACAGCCGGTCAGCACCTGCTCGCAGAGGTCGACGCGCCCGCGCGCCAGGGTCAGCCCCGGCAGCGCCAAGAACACGTCGCGCCCCCACTCGCCGAACCACGGAAAGCCGGCCAGCACGCCGAGACGGCCACCGACGCCGTGGTAGAGGAAGTCGTCGGCACCGAGCTCGAGCCGCGCCGCGAGCGGGTGCTCGTCCTCGGCGACCGTCTGCGCCATCGCCTCGGCGCGCTGCAGCTCGATCGCGAACGCGTCGCTGGCGGCGGCGCACGGCTCGCCGAGCGCGAACGCCGCCACCGCCTCGCCACCCGCCGCCAGGTCGAGCTCGAGCACGCCCGGGTTCCAGCGGTCGCCGACGTGGTCGTAGCCGCGCAGGCCGTCCATCGCGTACAGGAAGCCACGGTACCAGTGCGGCTGTGCGCCAAAGCCGGCGACGCCGTCGACCGTCAGCCACAGGTGCGGCAGGGAGTCGTTCGGACGGAAGCCCCAGCTGGCCCCGCGCGCGTGCACGGTCGCGTCGAACGACTCGTCGATCGGCGGCAGGTGGTCGACGTCGCACCAGCCGAGCAGCGGCCGGACCTCGACGCGCACCGGCAGCTCCGACAGGTTGCGCCAGCGCACCAGCAGCAGCGGCGGCCGATCGCCGTCCTGGCGCCGCAGCGCGACCGAACGTTCGAACACCCCCAGCTCGGTGCGGAACGTCCACGTCGGCAGCGGCCACCGCGCGAACGTGACGTCGGCCTCGGGCGGCGTCGGCACCGGCTGGTCGCGCCAGTGCGCGTGCATCACGTGCGCCATGCGCGGTGCGCCGTCGTCGCCGACGCGGCGCGGCGGCCCGATCCGTTCGTCCAGATCGGCGACCACCATGTGGCGGCGCGCCGAGCCCTCGGGACGCACCACCCACAGACCGTGGTAGCGCCGCGTCGCCAGCGCCGCCGCCGTGCCGCAGGCGTAGCCGCCGCGTCCATCGGTGAGCAGCCATTCGGCGTCGCCGGGCAGGCTGGTGGATCGGGGCGAGGACTCCGACGGCGCGGAGGGGCGGGCTGCTGGCATGGCTCGGGGGGCTGCGGGGGGTTCGAGCCTACGTCGCCAAGGTCCCGTATCAACGCATCATTCACGACAAGGAATCGCGATCGAGGCTGTCCATCCAACGCCCACGCATGCATTCTTTGGTCCGTCCGCTCGGCCGCACCCCGCGATCACGCATGGTCCCGCTCGACCTCCGCAACACCCTCGTCTTCATCCTGGCGGGCGGCGCAGGCAGCCGCCTGATGCCGCTCACGACGCACCGCGCGAAGCCGGCCGTGCCGTTCGGCGGCAGCTACCGGATCATCGACTTCACGCTCAGCAACTGCATCCACTCGGGCCTGCGCCGCATCCACCTGCTGACGCAGTACCAGGCGCGCTCGCTCGAGGAGCACGTGCGCTTCGGCTGGAACTTCCTGCCGCGCCGCCTCGAGCAGTGGATCAGCTGCAGCCCACCGCACCACGTCTCGGTCGGCAAGTGGTACCGCGGCACGTCGGACGCGATCTACCACAACCTCGACACGATCTACGACTGGAAGCCGACCAACGTGATCATCCTGTCGGGCGATCACATCTACCAGATGGATTACCGCGACATGCTCCGCGAACACGTCGAGCACGAAGCGGCGCTGACCATCGGCGCGGTCAAGATCCCGGTCGAGGAGGCCCCGAGCTTCGGCATCCTGCAGGTCGACGACGAGGGCCGCATCATCGGCTTCGTCGAGAAGCCGAAGGAGAACGCGCCGGAGATCCCTGGCGAGCCCGGCTACTGCCTCGCGTCGATGGGCATCTACGTGTTCGAGACCGAGGAGCTGGTCCGCCGGCTGCAGGAGGACGGCAAGATGCCGGAGGGCGAGGGCGGTGACTTCGGCCACCACGTGATCCCGCGCATGCTCGGCGAGGTCCCGATCTACGCGCACGCGTTCCAGGGCCTCGGCGGCGAGGATCCGCCCTACTGGCGCGACGTCGGCACGATCGAAGCCTACTTCGACGCGCACATGGACCTGATCAGCGTCAAGCCGCAGCTCAACCTCTACCGCAAGGACTGGCCGACCTACACGCTGTGGCACAACGACCCGCCGGCCAAGACCGTCTTCAACGAGGACGGCGACGGCCGCCGCGCGGAGGTCGCCGACTCGCTGCTGGCACCGGGCGTCGTGGTCAGCGGCGGCAAGGTGCGCCGTTCGATCCTCAGCAACCTCGTCTACGTCGACGAGCACAGCGAGCTCGACGAGTGCATCGTGATGCGCGGCGCCACCATCGGCCGCAACTGCAAGCTGCGCCGCTGCATCATCGACAAGTGGAACGAGCTGCCCGAGGGCACGGTGATCGGCTACGACCGCGAACAGGACGAGAAGCGGTTCACGGTGTCGCAGACCGGCATCGTGGTGGTCGCGCAGAACCACCGCTGGGACTAGGAGCGCGTCCATGTAATGGACGCGCTCCTGGCGGCCGCGCAGGGCCACCGAGGCGGCCTCGCGCAGGTCCTCGGGCACCTGCTCGAGCATGGCCGCCATCGGCACCTCCCACAGGGTCCAGATCGTCGTGACCCGCGTGTCGGGACGGTGGCCGTCCAGCGGGAACGGACGGCGGAACCAGTCGGCGCGCTGCACCGGCGCGATCCGGTCGATGCCGCGATCGGCTGCCGCCGACGCGACCCGGAAGCCGACGGCCGGAGCGAGCCGGGCGAGCAGCCGTTCGCGCACGTCCGAACGCGTCGCGGCGAGCGCGGCCCGGCTGGTCGCCGCCGGCATTTCGCCGAACGTGCGCAGGGCCAACCGCACGTAGCCTTGCCTGGCCGGCGGCGCCGCATACCACGCGGGCGGCGCGTCGAGGCGCTGCCACCGCACGACGTCGCGCAACAGGATCCACTCGACCCGGCCCTGCAGCTGCGGGTCGAGCTCGGCCAGCGCCGCTCGGATCGGCAGTTGCCAGCGCAGGTAGGCCGCGCCGACGGTCTGGCCGGGACCGCGCGCACCGGGGATGCGGCGGGTCGGCTCGGCCGCCGCCTCGACCAGCTGCACGTGGCGCACCAGCACCTCGACGACCGCAGACGCTCGCTCGTCCCCGAGCACCGGCGTGACGTGTTCGGTGAGCACGCGGCGCACGTCCCGTTCGCCGAGCATGCCCGCGCGGGTCTGCGCCAGCTCCCGGTTCGAGCCGCGGCGCACCGTCGCGAACGCGAACATGCCCGCCTTGCGCGCGGGTTTCGCCACCCAGCCGGGCTGCTCGTCGCAGCTCCGCCACTGCAACGGCCGGCCACCGACGTCAGCGGCCGCGATCGGCTCCTGTTCGGACTGGGCCAGCGCGGGCAGCGCGAGCGCGAGGACGAGCGACGGCGAGAGCAACTTCATGGCGGTGCGGCAACGAGGCGGGCGGGCGCCGGTTCCCTTCGTTCTACCGTCCGTGCTGTTCGAGCACCGCACGCACGGCGGGCCGTTCGATCCTCGGCGCCGCCTGCGCGACCTTCTCGATCGAGATCTCCCAGATCGACCAGCCGACCACGCGCGCACCGAACGGCGCATCGGGGCCAACCTCCTTGGAGAAGGCGCGCCGCACCGGCACGATGCCGTCGAGGCCGGCGCGGATCGCCGCGTCGGCGCGCTCCTTGCCGAGCATCGGCGCCAGCAGCTCGTAGACCGCTTCGTGCATGGTCGCGCGCACGAACGCCCCGGACTTGCTCTGCATGCCCCGGGTGCGGGCGCCGTGCACGACCAACCCCAGCCGGAAGTAGCCCGGCCGCGTCGGCACGTCGTCGACCCAGCCCGGCCGCTCCTCGACGTACTGCCAGCGCGCGAACGGCCGCAGCAGCAGCCACTCGACCTGGCTGCGCAGCGCGGCCTGCGGGCCTTCGGAGGCCTCCCGCTCGGCCAGCACGGTCTGCAGTGGGACGGCCCACGCCAGCGCCGCGACCCAGACGCCGTCGACGTCCGGGCTCGGATAGGTGACGAGCTCGACCAGCTTGCTGCGCTCGCGCAGATCGAGCGCGAGCTTCGTCGCGCGCTGGTCACCGAGCGCGGGCTGCAGGTGTTGATGGAGCAGGTTCTGGATCTCGACCGCGGCCCGGCCGCGGCCGCGGGACGCGGCGCTCTCGCTGCTCTTGGCGGTCTCGAGGGTGACGTAGACGAAGTGTGCGCGGCGCTGCTCCGGCCGCTCGACCCATGCAGGCTTGCGGTCCAGCTCGGTCCACTCGAGCGCCCAGGCCGTCTCGACGTCCTCGAACGCCACCGGCCGCGGGATCCAGCGCTGGGCCGCAACGGACAGGCAGGGACCGAGGCACACCAGCGCGGTCACGAGAGCCCTCTTCATGGCGCCATTCTACGCAAGGCCGCCGGCAAGCCTCCCGGTTGGCGCGCCGACTTCGCAGAACGGGCCGCTCAGAGCCGCTCGAGGCGGCGCGCCGCGGCGATCGTCTCCGGCGTGTGGTCGGCCGCGTCGTAGATCTCGACGAACGTCTCGCACTCCTCGGCGTCGACGTAGCGCAGGTCGTCGACCCAGTGCGGCGGGATCGGCTGGTAGTGCACCCAGACCAGCACCGTCGCCTTCGGCAGGCCCTGCGCGTACGGCACGACCACCCGCACGGTGTCGCTGCCGCCGACGAAGTCGGCATCGTCGCCGATGCCGACCGGCGCGGTGTCGGCAGCGTGCGGGCCGTCGGCGCGCCAGCCCTTCGGCAGCAGCCGGTTGTCCTTGCGGCGACGCGCCATCCGGGTCAGCGAAGTGGTCGGCTCCCCGTCCGGATCGTCGGCGACCTGCTCCCAGACCAGCACGTCGAACGTCGACTCGATCCGGTCGACGTGCTCGTGTTCGAGCGGGCTGATCACGCCCTCGATCGCCCCATCGCGGTCGAAGCCGCCGCAGTCGAACACGACGCCCTGCTCGTTCTCGACCCGCACGTGCAGCCACGCGCGCCGCGCCGGATAGCCGGTCGGAAACTTGTGCCCGGTCAGGTTGTCGACGCGCACCTCGAAGTGCAGTTCGTCGCCGCGGTGCGCGACCTCGCCGATGGTGACGTCCACCGTCGCCGTCGTCAGCTGCCGCCGCGTCGCCTTGGCCATGCGGCGCAGGTCCTGTGCCGAGGCCTCGACTCCGAGCCGTTCGCGGTGGTCGGCGAGCAGTTCGAGCAGGAACGCGTTGCCGCCGACGAACGCGTGCGCGCGGTACGGCCCGCGCGCCGGCAGCAGGAAGTCGCTGCCGTCCGGGTTGCGCGCGATGCGGGTCGGCCCGACGTCGGCCATGTGGCACTGCTGGCAGGTGCGCGACGCGCCGGTCGCCCCCTCCTCGTCGCTGAACACGCTGTTGCGCCACTCGAGGTACGGCGTCTGCTCCGGGAAGCGCTCGCCCTGGTGGCGGGTCGACAACGTATGGCAGGTGCCGCACAGCGCCGCGTCGCGCAGGTGTTCGCCGTGCATCGCCGCGTAGCCACTCATGCCGCGCATCACGTCGGCCTCGGGGTGTTCGTAGGGGCCGTAGATCACCCGGCCTCGCCCGATCCGCCCCTTGCCGTCGAAGGTGGTCTCGTCGCCGAGGCTGCGCGCGCGGATCTGGTGGCAGACCGTGCACGACACGCCGTCCCGTGCCAGCGGGTCGTCGGCCGCCTGGCGCACCGACAGCGGCTCCTGGCCACCCATCGTGCGCGTGCGCTCGTGCATCGGCGCGTGGCAGCGCATGCAGAAGCCCTGCAGTTCGCCGGCGCGGTCGGGCTGCTCGGCGCACTCGCGCGCGACCGCGGCCCGCCAGTACGGGTCGCGAAAGCTGTTGGCCATCACCGTGGCCTGCCACAGCCGGTGCGGCGAGACGTCCTCGCCGAGGCGAGAGCGCATCGCGTTGCTGTTCTCGGCGCCACTGTGGCAACGCGCACAGCCGTCGGCGGTCGCGAACACCTCGTTGCTGCCGGCCGGCCGCCCCCCGCCCCACGCGGGTCCGGGGCCGAGCGGACGGCGCGGATCCTGGACGAACGCGGTCGCGCCGCACCAGCTGGCGAGCGCGAGCGCCAGCAGGCGGCGACGCATGCGATCAGGCCTCGGCTTCGGCCTTCTGCGGCAGCAGTTCGCCGAGGAACTGCGGCAGCATCTTGCGCCAGGTCACCCAGTCGTGGCGCCACTCGGTGCCCCACGCGTCGACGCGGTTGGGGATGCCCTTGGGCCCGAGCACGCGCTCGACGTTCCAGCTCTGCTGCGGCTCCTCGTAGTCGCCCTGGCCGTGCGCCAGCAGGATGAAGCGCTGCTTGAGCAATTCGAGGTGCTTGCCCTCGAGGTCCGGCACGAAGTCGAGCGGCGAACTCTCGTAGTAGTCGCGCGTCATCTCGCCATCGAGGAACTTGTTCATGTTGTAGGTGCCGCTCATGCAGATCGCCGTCTGGAACTTGTCCGGGTGGCGACACAGCACCGACAGCGCGTTGAACGCGCCGATCGACGAACCGGCGGCCCAGATCATGCCGCCGTCGCCACCGCAGTCGCGGTGGATGGCCGGTACGACCTCGTTGACGATGCACTGGTCGAAGCGGTTCTGCGCGGCGGCAGCCTCGCGCAGCGTGCGGCACTCCTGCAGCCACGCCTGGCCGGCCAGCGAGTCGACCACGTAGACCTTCAACCGCAGGTCCTTGATGAACTCGCCGATCGCGCTGATCAGGTGGAACCGCTCCGGCTCCTCGGCATCGCCACCGGCGGTCGGGAACAGCAGCAGCGGTGTGCCGGACACGCCGTAGCGGCAGAAGGTGATCTCGCGGCCGCCCATCGACGGCGACTTCCAGGTGATCTTGTGCTTGCTCACGACTGCGGAGAGGAGGGGTCGGGTGGATCAGGCGGTGGCCGAGGCCATCTCGTCGACGGACTGCTGCACCAGCGCATGGAAGCGTCCGGTGAACTCGTCGACCTCGTGCTCGGGGAACAGGTTGGCGACCTTCAGCCGGATCGCCTGCTCGCAGCGCTCGCTGCGGAACCACGCGTAGGCGGCCTCCTCGAGCGGCTGCAGGTACTTCTTGCAGAAGGCCTCGAAGTCGTCGGTTGCCAGCCGCTCGCGCGCGATCGCGGCGTAGCCGGCGAGCTTCTCGCGGTACGGCAGGTCCTTGCCGGCGATCGCGTAGTAGGGCTCGAAGTCGAGCGTCTTGCGCATCGGCCGCTGCGTCGCCGCGTTGAACACCGCCCACTTGAGGTTGCTGATCACGTACCACGGCCAGTGGTAGTGGATCGAGTTGACCTGGTTGTCCGGGCACGGGTTGGCGAAGTCGATCGGGTAGAACACGCCGTCGCGCCGCAGCATCTCGCAGCTGTTGAAGTCCCAGCCGAAGAACGTGTTGATCGTCAGGCAGGTGTCCTCGATCAGCTGCCGCGCCTCGTCGTCGACGAAGTCGCGATCGATCCGGTAGCGCTCGTGCAGCGGCTGGCTCGGGTCGTACTTCATGACGCGCACCTGCGGGCCGATGCCGACCGCGCGCACGAACACGTCGAAGCCCTTGACCGCTTCCTGCAGGTGCATCAGGTCGGTGCCGCTCGCGTCGTAGGCCTTGGTCAGCCCGTCGGCGTCGTCGACCTTGGTGACGCCGCGCCAGCCGCCGCCGTCGAACGGCTTGAGGAAGGACGGGTAGCCGAGTTGCTCCCCGATCGGACCGAGGTCGAACAGCTTCGCGTAGTGCTGCAGCGTGTAGTCGAGGTCGCTGAGTTCGCCGTAGCTCTTCTGCGGCAGCATCACCGTCTTCGGGATCGGCATGCCGAGCACCGTCATCGCGCAGTAGCTCGAGTGCTTCTCGTAGCTCTGCACCGACCACGGATTGTTGTAGACGTAGAGGTCGTCCATCAGCACGCCCTTCTTGATCCACTCCCGCTGCAGCGTGAACCAGTGGGTCAGGCGGTCGACGACGACGTCGTACTTGCAGCCCTGCTCGAGCAGGAACGGCTGCAGGTCGACGCGCTCGCACGCGAAGTCGACGGTCTGCCTGCCGATCTTCAGCTTCAGCTTGCTGTCGGCGAGGATCTGTTCGAACGCGAGCGGCCAACAGATGTCGGCGCCGAGGGAGAGACCGATGTGACGAGTGACGGCGGGCATGGGCTACGGGCCAGAGACCTTACTCGTAGACGTGCCAGAGCGGGCCAGGGAACAGCCAGGAAAGCCCCTCGCGCAGCCGATCGCGCCAGTTCTCCCAGTTGTGGCCGTCGTTGGCCTCGCGGAACCGGACCTGCATGCCGGTGTCCTGCATCAGCGGGACCAGCGACCGGTTGTAGTAGATCAGCGACTCGTAGACGCCGCAGCTGACGAACACGTTGTCGGCCGGCCGGCCGGGCGCCTTGCGGAACTTGTTGACGAACTTGACGACCGGATCGAAGACCGGGCCGCGGTCGTGTTCGCCGATCTCGGTGAACACGAACGAGCCGGACTGCAGCAGCAGCTTGCCGAAGAAGCCCGGGTGCTTCCACGCCGTCGACAGCGACGCGACCGCCCCGAACGACGCCCCCATGATCGCGCGCGCCGACGGCTCGCGGACCAGCGGCAGCAGGTCCTCCATCTGCGGCACCAGATCCTTGACGATGAAGTCGGCGTGGCGGTCGTCGGCCGCGTACTCGTTCATCCGGTCCGGCGACTGCGTCATGATCGCGATCAGCGGCGGCAGCTCGAGCCGGTGGATCAGGTTGTCGAGCGTCTCCTGCAGGCTCGCGAACTTCAGGTAGTCGAAGCCGTCGTGCACGACCAGCAGCGGGTAGCGCCGCGTCTCGCGGAAGCGCGCCGGCCGGTAGACCTGGATCGGGCGCCAGTCGCCGAACGTCGGGCTGTCGACGTGCCGTTCTTCGATCGTGCCCTTGCGCGCCTCGGGGTCCGCGACGGTCCATTCCGGCGGCTCGTAGCCCTCGCCGTAGACGACCGAGTTGGCCCCGAACGGATCGCGCGCGGTGTGCGCGTTGAGCGGGTCGCGGACCAGCTTGCCGCGCCCGAACATCATCACGCCGATCTTGTATTCCATGCGCGAACCGCGCGGCAGGTCGATCTGCAGCACCCACAGGTCCGACCGCCCCAGGCGCCGGAACGGCAGTTCGCCGGGCAGGCCGTGGATCCAGTGGTGCAGCGACACCTCCTGCGCCTCGCCGCGGAACAGGAACGTCACGTTGCGCCCTTCGACGTGCGGGAACTCGAGGTCGCCGAGGATCCTCTCGATCGCCTGCGGACCGCCCACCTGCGCCGCTTCGAGCCGTTCTACCAGCGTCATCGCGCCACCTCCTCGACCTTGCCGTTCTCGCCGAGCCGGCGGCCGGCGGTGTGCGCGTGCCAGCGATCGTCGCGGAAGTCCCAGCGCACCCCGTAGTCGAGCAGGCCGCACAGCGCCGGCGCGAACCGGCGCGACAGCAGCTGCACGCGCACCGTGTCGGAGGTCTGCAGGCGGTGCGTTGCGTGCGGCAGCGCGACGAACCCCGGCAGCAGACCGAAGCCCGCCTCCATCACCTCGGCGTAGGAGCTGCCCTGCGGCGGCGAGTCGTGGAACAGCACGATGCGTTCGGTCAGCGCCATCGCGCCGGCCGACCACGCGACCACCGGCCGGTCGCCCCAGAGCCGGCACAGCTCGAACAGGCGCAGCCGGTGCAGCAGCACGCCGATGTGGCCGCCGGCCACCAGCAGGCACGAGACCCCGGCGAGCAGGTCCTCGAGTTCCCGGCGCTCTTTCTGCACGACCGCGCGCTCTGTGGGGCGCACGCGCTGCTCGAACTCGGCGTGGATCTCGGCGACGCGCGCCATGTGCTGCCGATCGAGGCCGCGCACCAGCTCCCAGGCGTCCTGTTCCTCGGCGTCGACCCACGGGTCCTCGCCGACGCGCTGCAGCAGTTCGCGGGTCGGCTCCATCAGGCCTTCGAGGCGCAGCCGGTAGAGGTCCTGCACGCGGCGCAGCGTCGCGTGCCGTTCGCGCATCGCCTTGAGCAGTTCCTTGTCCTTGTCGAGGATCCGCTCGACCCGCGCCCAGATGCGCAGGTTCTCGACCGGGCGGCAGACGTGCTCGCGCAGCTCCTCGTCCTCGTCCTCCCGCTCTTCCCAGCCGGCCGTCACCAGCGCCACCGACGCCCGGCGCGACCCGACCAGGTCGTCGAGCGCCTCGCAGAGGATCGGTTCGCGGCGCTGGGGCCCCAGCACGATCGCAGTCGACAGCTTCACCCCCACAGCCTTACCCCAGCAAGCGACCCGTTGGAAGGTTGCCGTGCGACGCGGTTCATCCTGCAACTTCGCGTTCCGCGAAGTTGGAGGATGAACCGTCGACGTACGGCAACCTTCAGCCGCCCCAGTGGGGTGGGCGGGTGTCGTGGGGTTCGAGGTCGTCGTCGTCGCTCTTCTTCTTGAGCTGGTCGAGGAGCAGGCGGACGGTTGCCTGCAGGCTCTCGATCTGCTTGCGCTGCTCGTGCAGTTCGCCGCTCAGCCCGTCGACGGTGCGTTCGAGCATGGCGATCTTGGATTCGAGTTCGATGCGGTCGGGTTCCATGGAACGGCTGGGCGCGCCCTCAGGCGAGGTCGCTGTCGCCGAGCGTGTACCACCAGCGCTCCGCGAGGAACTCCGGCGTGATCTCGGCCTTGCAGATGTTGTGGATCAGGCGGCGCTGCAGCCAGGTCGACGACGGCGTCTCGACGAAGCCGCGCGCCAGCAGGTGCGCGTGCTCGTGCGACCACGGCGGGAACACCGCCATCAGCCGCTGCCGGCCCTCGTCGTGCTGGCGCGCGACCGCCCGGGCGAGCAGCGCGTCGGCCGCGTCGGCGTCGGCCTCGGGCACCAGCCAGTCGGCGATCGTGCAGGCGTCGGGCGCGAGTCCGGAGCCCGGCTTGAGCACCATCAGGCCGCACAGCGCACCGCCTCGCCGCACCGCCCACAGCTCGTAGTCGGCGGCCGCCGGATTCTGCACGTAGCGCCAGTCGAGGTAGCGCGCGTCGCGGCGCAGCAGGCACTGCTTGTCGGCGCGCACCTGCGCATACAGCGCCTCGACGTCGGCGGGCACGACGTCGACCTTCTCGACGACCAGGCCAGCGGGCGCCTCGAGCGGCCCGGCGTCCCGTTCACGGATCACGAAGTCGATCACGCGCATCATCTCGTACTCGAGGTAGCGCTTGCCGATCCGGTAGGCGGCGTCGACCGGGAAGCCGTAGAACAGCGCATCGCCGATCTCGCGGCTGTGCGCCCAGAACGGCATGCAGGTCTCGACGAACAGGCTCTTGGCCTTCAGCCCCTGCCGCCAGTCCGGGTGCGTCATCGAATCGACGCAGTGCACGAACAGCTGTTCGCCCCACGGCGTGTCGTAGCGCATCGGCATGCCGGCGTACTGCGACGCGACCGTGCCGTCGTCGGCGACCGCGATCGAGATCCGCTGACCGGCCGGGTTGTGCTCGTAGGCCCAGCGCCACTGCTGCAGCGTGCGGTCGACGTAGTCCGGCCCGCAGACCTCGCGGAACACCAGGTTGAATGTCTTCAGGATCGCCGACTCGTCGCCGGGCCGGTACGGACGGATCGTCAGACCGTCGCTCACGCCTGCCTCCGACAGAACTCCGTGACCACGGCGGTCATCGCCTGCGCGGCGCCGCGGCCGGCCTCGATGACCTCGTCGTGGGACAGCGGCTGGTCCGAGATCCCCGCCGCGAGGTTGGAGATCAGCGACATGCCGCATACCTCCGCAGCCATCGCGCGCAGCGCGATCGCCTCGTGCACCGTGCTCATGCCCACGGCATCGGCTCCGAGCGTGCGCAACATGCGCACTTCCGCAGGAGTCTCGTACGAAGGGCCGAGCAGGCCCGCGTAGACGCCCTGCTGCAGCCCCCGAGGCAGACCCTGGCCGCAAGCCAGCAGCTGCGCGCGCAGCTCCCGCGAGTAGACGGCGCTCATGTCCGGGAAGCGCGGCCCGAAGACCTGGTCGTGGCCGCCGATCAGCGGCGACTGGCCGGTCAGGTTGAGGTGGTCGGTCAGCACCATCAGGTCCCCCGCCGACAGCTCCGCGCCGATGCCGCCGGCCGCGTTGGTCAGCAGGAACCTCGCGACCCCCAGGCGCCGCACGGTGCGCACGCAGCGCACCACCTCGGCCGGCGACCAGCCCTCGTAGAGGTGCACGCGCCCGGTCAGGCACGCGACCCCGACGCCCGCGATCCGGCCGAACACGACCGCGCCGCCGTGGCCCTCGACCTTCGGCCGCGGCCAGTCCGGCACGTGGCCGAACGGGATCTCGACGCGGTCCTCGAGCACGTCGGCGAACGTCTTGAGGCCGCTGCCGAGCACCAGGCCGAGGCGCACCTCGGCGAGCACCGATGCGTCGATGCGCGCCGACAGCCAGGTCGCCGCGCGGTCGATGCGCTGCAGTTCTTCTTGCGGATTCATGCGGAGGCGGGAGCCGACAGCACGCCGGCGACACAGGCGGTCATGCAGGTGGCGATCGCGCCGGCGAACATCGCGCGCAGGCCGATCTTGGCGAGGTCGCCGCGGCGCTCGGGCGCCATCGCACCGAGCCCACCGACCTGGATCGCGACGCTGCCGAAGTTGGCGAAGCCGCACAGCGCGAAGCTCGCGATCAGCGCGGTGCGTTCGCTGATCTGGTTCTGCTCGATCATCGGACCGAGCTTGCCGTAGGCGACCAGTTCGGTGACCGCGATCTTGGTGCCGAGCAGTTCGGCGAGGATCGGGATCTCGCTGGCCGGCACCCCCATCACCGCGGCGATCGGATAGAAGACGATCGCCAGCGCCCCCTCCACCGACCAGTCGGCGTGGACCAGGCCGAGCGCCGCGTTCATCACCGCGACCAGGCCGAGGAACGCGATCAGCATCGCGCCGACGTTGAGCGCCAGCTTGAGGCCGTCGCCGGCGCCGCCCGCGGCCGCCTCGACGACGTTGCCGTAGGGCGACGTCTCGACCTTGCTGATCGTGCCCATGGTCTGGCTCTGCTCGGTCTCCGGCCACAGCATCTTGGTGCAGACCAACCCGGCCGGGACCGCCATCACCGAGCCGACCATCAGGTGGCCGGCGTCGACGCCGAAGCCGACGTAGAGCGCGAACACGCCGCCGGCGATGGTCGCGAAGCCGCCGACCATGATCGCGTGCAGTTCGCTCATGGTCATGTCCTTCAAGAACGGCTTCACCAGCAGCGGCGCCTCGGTCTGGCCGACGAACACGTTGCCGCACGCCGACAGCGACTCGCTGCCGGACGTGCCCAGCAGCCGCACCATCACCCACGCCATCTGGCGCACGATCCACTGCATCACGCCGAGGTGGTAGAGCACGGCCATGAAGCTGCTGAAGAAGATCAGCGTCGGCAGCACCATGAACGCGAACACGAAGCCCTTCTCGGCGCCGAACACCTGGCGGACCTCGCCGGGCTCGGCGAGCGCGCCGAACACGAACGAGCTGCCGATCTGCGACAGCTCGAGGAACTCCTTCACCCGATCGGCGACGTAACGCAACGCCTCGTTGCCGGTGCTCCAGTACAAGAACGTGAGGCCGAGCACCGCCTGCAGCAACAGGCCGGTGCCGACGAGCCGCCACTTGATCGCCCTGCGATCGCGCGAGCACGCGAAGCAGACGGCGAGCATGGCCAGGATGCCGCAGAAGGAGACGAACTGCATCGGCGGCGATCGTAGGCACGTATCGCCGCCCACGCCCGTCGTTTTCGGCGCGGCCCGGTGGCGCGCTTGTGCCGCTGCCCGTCGGCCGCGAACATGGACGCGACCGTTCGGCGGCTCGATGTCCGACGCCGCCGAGTGGCAGGCCTGCCATTGAGCGAACCCGAGCATCCCCGATCACCGACCGGCGCCGCCGCGCGCCGGCTGGCCAGCGGCCGCCGCGACCTGCTCATCGAGGAGGCGCCGCTGCTGCTCGACGTGCACGGCCAGCAGCTGTTGACGATGCGCACGCCGGGCCGCGACGAGGACCTCGCGCGCGGCTTCCTGCTCGGCGAGGGCATCGTGCGTTCGGTCGACGAGATCGTCGCGATCGCGTGCACCGCCGGCGACGAACGGGATCCCGCGACGGCGCGCGTGCAGCTGACGGCGCAGCCCGCCGGGCTCGCCAAGGCGCGGCTGGCGCGCACCCACGAGATCCGCAGTTCGTGCGGCGCCTGCGGCATCGCCGACCCGCAAGCCCTGCTCGACGACGCGCCGGCGCTGCTGCCCGGCGTGCCGCGGCTCGCCGCAACCACGCTGACCACGCTGACGGCCGAGCTAACCGCGAGGCAGCAGCTGTTCGCGCTGACCGGCGGTTGCCACGGCGCCCTGCTGGCGACCGCCGATGGCACCGTCGTCGCCAGCGGCGAGGACGTCGGCCGCCACAACGCGCTCGACAAGGCGATCGGCGAGGCTGCCCACAAGGGCGTAGCGCTTTCGGAATGCATCGCGGTGCTCTCGGGCCGCGCCGGCTTCGATCTGGTCGTCAAGTGCCTGCGGACCCGGATCGCGGTTATCGTCTCGGTCTCGGCGCCGAGCGCCCTGGCCTTCGACCTGTGCGAAGCCGCGGGCGCGACCCTGGTCGGCTTCGTGCGCGGTGACCGCCACGAGGTCTACTGCGGCGCCGAACGCCTCCGCTGAACGGACCTCCCTTGCAAGCACTGCGCACGATCCTGCTGACCCTGTCGCTGCTGGCCACCGCAACGGCCCAGGACGCCGCACCGCCGGAGAACCCGGCGCTGCGCTACCAGACGATCTTCTGGTCGACGGTCGCCGCGTTCGGACTCGGCGCCGCGATCCTGCTGTGGCGCATGCACGCGCTGCAGGTCGCCGCCCACCGCGAGCAGCGCGAAGGCAACGCGCGCCTCGAGCAGGCACTGTCGCAGGTGCGCGAGCTGCGCGGCCTGCTGCCGATCTGTGCCCACTGCAAGTCGATCCGCGACGACGCCGGCTACTGGCACCGCATCGAGGCCTACCTGACACAGCACTCCAAGGCGTCGCTGTCGCACGGCATCTGCCCCACCTGCGCCGACGACCACTACCCCGAGCTGGGCATTGACGCCGAGACCGGGCAGCCACCGATGGACCGCGAGGCCGGCTAGCGGGCAAAGCCCCGTCCGCAAGCGTACACGCCGCTTCCGCGATCACGGTTGGCAGCGCGTCCACGTCATGGACGCGCTCCTGACGACGCACGTCAGCGCTTCGGCGCCGGCGCGTCGGCGACGCAGCGGAAGCCGGTGTGGCAGAGCGACGTGTCCGGCGTCGACTTCATCCGCGTGCCCGGCAGGTAGCCGAGGCAGTAGACGTCGCTGCACAAGAACGACCCGCCGCGCATGACCCGCTTCTGGGCACCGGGCTCCTGCGGGTCATGGCTGCGCGCCGGGCCCTTCGGATCGACGAGCACCTGCTTGCCGTCGCCGTAGCCGCGCGGGTGGTACCAGTCCTGGCACCACTCCCAGACGTTGCCGGACATGCCGTAGAGGCCGTAGCCGTTGGCGGCGAACGAACGCGCCGGCGCGGTCGCCTCGTAGCCGTCGGCGGCGGTGTTGTTCTGCGGGAAGTCGCCGTTCCAGATGTTGGCCGGCAGCTTGCCGCCCACCTTCTGCTCGCTGCCCCACACGTAGCGCTTGCGGTCGAGGCCGCCGCGCGCGGCGAACTCCCACTCGGCCTCGGTCGGCAGGCGCTTCTTGGCCCACTTGGCGTAGGCGGTCGCGTCCCGCCAGCTGACGTGCACGACCGGGTGCTTGCCGAGCCCGTCGAGCGACGATCCCGGCCCGGTCGGGTGCTGCCAGTCGGCGCCGGGCACGAACGACCACCACTGCCAGAACTCGCGCAGGTCGACCGCCTCGGGCGGCGGCGTGAACACCAGCGAACCCGCCACCAGCAGGTCCTCGGGCACGCCCGGCACCTCCTCCTTGGTCGGCTTGCGCTCGGCGTCGGTGACGTAGCCGGTCGCCAGCACGAAGGCGCGGAACTGGTCGTTGGTCACCTCGGTGCGGTCCATCCAGAACCCCGACACCTTGACCCGGTGCAGCGGCGCATCCCAGTCGCCGTTCTGGCTGCCGAGCGTGGCCTCGCCGCCGGCGACCCAGACCATGCCGGCCGTCGACGGCCCGGCCTGCTGGGCGCACACCAACGACGTCAGCAGGACGAACGGCACGAGGCTTCGCATGCCGCCATCGTCGCCCGGCCCGCGCCGCGCGGCAACCGTCGGGGCCGCGGCACGGCAGATCCCCCCAGCGCCAGATTGCGCGGGTGGCAGCCCCCCGACCGGCCTAGCCTTCGGTCCGGTTGCTGAACAGCGCCGGCGTCGCGCCGCGGTAGTCGAGCCAGCCGATCCAGACGCGCGCGCTGTCGACCAGCAGCTGCGGCAGGTCCTGCGCAGCGGTGCCGTCGCCGAACGTGACCGGCGGCGTGAACGTCACGCCGAGGTCGACCGAACTCGCGAACTTGATCCGGCCCGGACCCGTGCCACCGCCGACCAGCCCGCCGCGCCACGCGGCAAACAGGTAGTTGCCGCTGGCCTGCAGCGCCGGCCGCGACGGCGACTCGACCGTGTCGCTGAGCGTCACGTGCTCGGGCAGGGCGCCGGCGCCGCCGATGCGCGAGAACGCGACGTTCTGGCCGGCCAGGTAGGCGGCGAACAGGCGATCGCCCTCGCAGACCACCGTCACGTCGAAGATCGTGCCGATGTCGTTGGGTCGGAACACCGACGGCAGCGTCGGCCAGCCGAGCGCCGAGTTCTCGGAGATCATGTACTGCAGCTGGCCGTCGCGCACCCAGACCAGGTTGACGCGCGCGCCGTCGTTGCAGAGCGAGATGTCGCCGATGCCGATGCTGACCGCGCTGCGCAGCACGCCCGCCGTCCAGAGGATGCCGCCGTCGGTCGAGCGCGACGTGTAGACGCCTGGACCGGTGCCCGGCGCCGAACCGAACGCGATCCAGGCAGCCGTCTGGTTGCAGCCGATCGCGTGCATCTCCTGGTTGGCGCCCTGCTCGCTGACCACGCCCCCGGTCTGCCAGACCCCGCCGTTGTTCGGCGTCGAGGTCGCGTGCACGCGCTGCTGGCCGAGGCCGAACGAGCCCTGCAGCCAGGCGCAGTAGACCCGCGAGCCGGCGCGCGCCAGGCGCGGCCGCGACACGGTCGCGCCGCCCGCAGCGGGATTGAGCGTCACCGCCGCGTCGAACGTCTGGCCGCCGTCGAGAGAGGCGCGGGCCAGCATGTCGGTGCCGTTGCCGACCCAGGCGACCACCAGCTCGTCGCCGAGCATCGAGATCTGCGCCGCGCTCGGCACCTCGCCGCTGCTCAGCGTCTGCGGCGCCGACCAGGTCGCACCGCCGTCGATCGAACGCTGGTGCACCAGCGCGCCTGCCTCGACCCAGACGGCCTGCAGCGTCGCGCCTTCGTTGGCGGTCACCAGCTGCGAGCCGGCCCCCGCGTCGAGCGCGACGTCGGCGGCGAACAGGTCGACCGGGTACTGGTACATCGTGAACGCGTTGCCGGGCAGCGCGTCGCTGCCGAACGCGTTCTGCACGCCGACCGAGTTGGCGCCGAGCAGGCCCGGCGACGGCGTCGTGCAGGTCAGCGTGCTGTCGTTGACGACCGTGACGTCGCCTGCTGCCGCACCCCCGAACGACGCGGTGGTATTGACCGCGTTGCCAAGCAGCAGCGACGTGCCGGTGATGGTCGCGCCCTGCGGCGCGCTGACGAACGCGCTGCTCGGCGTGACCCCGGTGATGGTCGGCGCACCGCTGCGCACGAACAGGATGTCGATCGCCGCAGCGCCGCCGCGCGGATCCTCGACCAGCAGGTTGAGCGACGCCGAGGCCGGCGCGGCGACCGCGGCCAGGTCGATCGTGAACGTCGGCCCGGTCACCGGCGAAGCGAACGTCAGCCCGGCCGCGGTCTGGGCACTGCCGCTGACCGCGACGTTCCAGGTCAGCGTGTCCGCGTTCGGGTCGGTGGCCGTGAACGTCAGCGAGTCGGTCGCGCCGGTCGCGAGCACGTAGTTGAACTGCACCGGACCGCCGCTGAGCCCTGGCGCGGGCGCCAGCAGCGGCGGGTCGTTCGGCTCGGCGGGCGGCTCGCCGCCACCACCACCACCACCGCCGCCGCAGGCGGTGAGCACGAACAGGGACGCGAGCGCGATCGGAAGAGGACGCATGGCTGTGGCACCTTAGCCCGCATGCGAACGCGCGTTTCCGCTCACGGCCGCTTTTTTGCGGCCGCCGCGGCGCTCGGGACCCCATCCGCCGGCGACATCGGCGCTTCGCCGCCGCGCCGGATGCGCCGCCGTCAGACGGTCTGCACCGGCCCCGGACTCACCGCGAGCACCGCCGCCAGGTGGGCGGCCAGCGTCGACTCGAGCGCGTGCAGCGCGCGGGCCTGCGGCAGCAGGCTCTCGCTCGCCTCGTCGAAGATGCAGGCGGTGATCGCACCGCGCACGTACTCGACCAGCGCGCGCGCCGGCGCCTCCATGCCGAGCCGGTCCGGGCCGGTGCCGCACAGCAGCGGCAGCCACTGCGTCGCCGCCTGGTGGCAGGTCGACGCGTCGGCGCGGCCCTCGCAGATAGTCAGCAGCCACGAACGCGCGGCGCGGCGGCGGCGGTTGAGCACCGACAGCTGGATCGGCTGCGGGCGCAGCGCCTTCTCGTTGTGGCGGGCGATCGTCCGGTCGACGACGCTGCGCACGACGTGCGGCAGGCGCGGTTCGAACGCGCGCTGCAGTTCGGCCACGCCGCGGGCATCGGGCCCTCGCCCGGGCGACGACGGTGCTGCGGGCTCGAGATACAGGAACGGGCGCGGCTCGCGGCTCGCCGTCGTGTCCGGATACGTCTCCGACTTCGTCATGCCGACGCTATCGGCGCGATCGGGCCCGCGGCTTCAGCCCGCCGTCGCCTGCCGCCACAGCGCGCCGAGGCCACTGTCGACGATCTCGACAGCGGCCAGCTCGCCGAGCAGGCACGCGGGCCGCGGACCGTAGACGGCGTTGCTGTGCGCGATCGCGTCGGCGCGGTGCAGATCGGCCAGGGTCACGGCCCGTTCTTCGCACCGAAGCCCGGCGTCCCGCGCCCGTTCGAGCAGCAGCTGGCGGGCGATGCCGGGCAGCACCCGGCCGTCGAGCGGCGGCGTGACCCAGACGCCGTCGAGCCGCAGCCACAGGTTGCCGAGCGCCGCCTCGAGCACCGCGCCGTCGAGGCCGACCACGATGCCGTCGTCGGCCTCGCCGTCCTGCGCCTGCTGGCGGACCTGGTCGTAGAAGCGCCGCGGCTCCGCCTTGACGTCGCCCGGCGGCGCGTCGTGCGGCCGTTCGACGATCGTCGGCAGCAGCTTGACGGTGCGGATCGGCGAGCGCGCGCGCGAGCTGAGCACCACGCGCACCGGGCCGGCCGACGCGTCGTCGTCGGGCACCAGCGACAGCCGCAGCACGTCGTCGGCGTGGCCGTTCTTGAGCAGCACCTCGGCGGCCGCCGCGCGCAGCTCGGGCGTCGGCGCGAACGGCAGGCCGAGGCGCCGCGCGGTGCCGACGAGCCGGTCGAGGTGGCGCGACCACAGCGGCACGTCGCCGTCGTGCGCCCCCATCGTCTCGAACGGGGCGATCGCCTTGCTGCGCGGCACGGTCGAGCCGCCCTGCAGTTCGCCGTCTATCCAGATGGTCATGGGTTCCAGATGGTCAGGGGTTCCAGATGGTCAGGAGTTCCGGATGGTCAGGGGTTCCGGATGGTCAGGGGTTGGGCTCCGCGGGGATCTGCACCCGGTTCTGCAGCGCGCGCTCCAGACCGACCATCTTCGCCAACGACTCGCGCCATTCCAGGTGCGGGTCGCTGAGCGCCGTGATGCCGCCGCCGGCGTTGCCGCGCACGGTGCCGTCGCGGTGCACGAGCGTGCGGATGGCGATGTTGAGGTGCATGCGTTCGCCCGGGCCGAACCAGCCGATCGCGCCGGTGTAGACGCCGCGCCGCGCGACCTCGAGCGACTCGAGGATCTCGAGGCAGCGCAGCTTCGGGCAGCCGGTGATCGAGCCACCGGGGAACGTCGCGCGCAGCAGGTCGACCGCCGACACGCCGTCGCGCAGCGTCGCGGTCACGGTCGCGAACAGATGGTGCACCTGCGCGAACGACGCGTGCTGCGGGAACGGCCCCACCTGCACGGAGCCGGTCCGCGCGACCTTGCCGAGGTCGTTGCGCAGCAGGTCGACGATCATCGCCAGCTCGGCCTGGTCCTTCTCGCTGTCGAGCAGTTCGCGCAGCAGCGCCGCGTCGCGGTCGGGCTGCTCGCCGCGCGGTCGCGTGCCCTTGATCGGCAGCGTGCGCACGGCATCGCCGTCACGCCACAAGAACTCCTCGGGCGAGCTCGACAGCACCGCGGTGCCGTGGCCGTCCTCGACGTAGGCGGCGAACGGTGCCGGGCTCTGTTCGCACAGCCGCCAGAACAGCGCGCGCGGGTCGCCGTCGAAGCGGCCGGTGAACGGCTGCGTCAGGTTGGCCTGGAAGATGTCGCCGGCCCGGATGTGCTCGACCACCGCCGCGACCCGCCGTTCGTAGTCGGCGCGGCCGACGTGCGCGATCAGCCCGGTCGCGGCCGGCACCGCGGGCGCGCCGGCGGCCGTCGCGTCGGCGAACTCCTGCACGTCGGCGAACGCCGTCAGGTGCACCAGCGGCGCCCCCAGGTCGTCGGCGATCGTCGTCGGCCACGCCTCGACGTCGAGGCCAAGGTCGTAGCCGAGCCAGCCGACCACGCGCCGATCCCGGTGCGCGCGCAAGAACGCGTCGACGCGATCGAAGGCCCCGCGCCAGTCGCCGGCCGCGATCGTCAGCGACGCGACCGGGTGGGTGCAGAGCCAGGTCGGCCCGACGCCGCCGCCGTGCAGCAGCGCGACCGGGCCGTCGCGCCGTGCTGCGAGCAGCGCGTCGAACGGCCGGTTCACTTGCGCAGCCAGGACGGCTTGCGCTTCTCGAGGAACGCGGCCATGCCTTCCTTCATCTCGTCGGTGCTGCTGATGATGCCGAACAGGTCCGCCTCGAGCTCGAGGCCGTCCTGCATCGACAGGTGCGCGCCGCGGCGCACCGCCTGCTTGGCGAGCGCCAGCGCCTGCGGACCGCGCGAGACCATCCGGCTGGCGACCTTCTTGACCTCGTCGAGCAGCTCCGCCTGCGGGAACACCCCGTTGACGAGGCCGATGCGCAGCGCCTCCTGCGCGTCGATCGGATCGCCCTGCAGGATCATCTGCAGCGCGACGCCGCTGCCGACCAGCCGCGGCAGCCGCTGGGTGCCGCCGTAGCCCGGGATGATGCCGAGCGACACCTCGGGCAGGCCGACCTTGGCGTTGTCGGACGCGAACCGCACGTCGCACGCCAGCGCCAGCTCGAGGCCGCCGCCGAGCGCGAAGCCGTTGATCGCGGCGAGCACCGGCTTCTTGCAGGTCTCGATGCGCAGCGTCAGCGCCTGGCCGCGCCGCGCGTTGTCCTTGCCGTCGAGCACGCCCTGCCTGGCGAGCACCGAGATGTCGGCACCGGCGACGAAGGCCTTCTCGCCGGCACCGGTCACCACGATCGCGCCGACCGAGTCGTCGTTCTCGAGGCCGACGAACGTGCAGTCGAGCTCCCCGATGGTCAGGTCGTCGAGCGCGTTGAGCTTGCTCGGCCGGTTGACCGTGACGATCGCCAGGTGGCCGTCGCGCTCGACCTGGACGTTCTGCAGCGCGGGCGCATCAGCCATCGTTCTGCTCGCCTTCCGGGTTGCGTTCCTGACGCGGGCGCAGCTCGACGCGCTGGATCTCGACGCGCTCGGTCGGCACGCTCTGCTCGCCGCCGGGACCGAACTCGCACGGGATCGACGCGATCTCGTCGAGTACGTCGAGGCCGTCTTCGACCTTGCCGAACACCGTGTACTGGCCGTCGAGGAAACCCGCGTCGCCGTGCACGACGAAGAACTGCGAGCCGGCCGAGTTGGGATCCTGGGCGCGCGCCATCGACAGGATGCCGCGCTCGTGGTGGATGTCGTTGAACTCGGCGGGGACGTTGTAGCCCGGGCCGCCGGTGCCCGGCGTGCCGGTGGCGCCCTGCTTGCTGTTCGGGCAACCACCCTGGATCATGAAGTTGCGCACGATCCGGTGGAACGCGGTGCCGTCGTAGTAGCCGTCCTGCGAGAGCTTCAGGAAGCTCTTGACGTGCTGCGGCGCCTGTTCGGGGAAGAACGTCACGACCATCGTGCCCTTGTCGGTGACGAGGGCGGCCTCGATGGTCGCGTGATCGGTCGTTTCGAGGTCCATGGAGCGGGACATCGTGCCCGCTCCGGCCCCTTCAGGCGACTACTTCTTCTTGACCGGCAGCACCACCGCGGCCTCGAGCACGACCGGCTGCTGCGGGGTCGAGCGCTGCGGGCCGCCGACCGCCACGTTAGCGATCGCGTCGAGCACGTCGGTGCCTTCGACCAGGTTGCCGAACGCCGAGTACTGGTTGTCCAGGTGCGGCGAGTCCTTGTGCACGATGAAGAAGCCCGAGCCGGCCGAGTTCGGATCCGACGTGCGGGCCATCGACAGCGTGCCCTTCAGGTGGCGCAGGTCGTTGAACTCGGCGTCGATCCGGTAGCCGGGACCGCCGCTGCCCCACTGCGCGCGCTTGGTCTCGTCCTTGGTGTTGGGGCAGCCGCCCTGGATCATGAAGTTGCGGATCACGCGGTGGAACTTGGTGCCGTCGTAGAAGCCCTGCAGGCACAGCTTGACGAAGTTCTCGACGTGGCGCGGCGCCTTGTCGGGGCGGAAGGCCAGCTGCATCTCGCCGTAGTTGGTGACCAGGATCACCTGGGTCTTGGCGAGGTCGAGCTGCTCGACCTTCACGTTCGAGCTGTCGGGCGCGACCTTGAAGGTGCAGTCGACGCCGACCTGGTCCTTCCAGCCGACCGCGACCACGGCCATCTCCTGGAGGTCCGGGTTGGCCATGAACGCCGACACCGGGAAGGTCAGCTGCCGCTCGATGCGCGTGCCCTTGACCAGCGGCACGGCGCCGCCCTTGCCGGGCTGGCTGATCGGGTTGGCCGGCTTGCCGCCGACCCGCACCGTCAGGTCCATGCCGTTGAGCATGGTCGCCGCGACCTCGGTGTCGCGGGAGACCTCGACCAGCAGCCGCAGGGTCACGTCCGCCTTCGCGGAGACAATCGCGGGACCGGTCAGCGACATGCGCACGGCCGGCACTTCCTGGAGCACCGGCTTGTCCTGGGCGGAGACGGCCGCGGCCAGCGAGAGCGCGGCGGCGGTGACGACAGCGAGGAAGTTCTTCATCGGGAACGGATAGGGATTCTGGCCCCGAACGTAATCGAAGCCCCCGAACTTCCCAGCCCGTTCCCGGCGGCCGGCGGCCGGGATCCGCCGGTCAGTCGCCGTCGAGCACCGGCGCCGGACGGCGGCGCCCCTGCAGCAGTTCGCCGACCAGCCCCTCGCGCCAGCGCTCGAGCACGAGGTCCCGATCGAACCAGAGCACGCAGCCGGGCAGGTGGTTGCCGCCGAAGTCCATCTCGAAGCTCAGCGAGGCGTCGTCCCCCACCGGCGCCGAGATGTCGAGGCCCCAGCCGTACTGCTGGCTCCAGTACCAGATCAGCGCGACGCCCGACGACAGGTCCATGCCGACCTGGTACTCCTGCACGTCGACCGGCGCACCGAGCTTCTGCAGACAGGTCGTCAGGTCGTCCTTGCCGGGCTGCAGTGCGCGCAGCAGCTCGAGGTCGACCGGCTCGTTGATCGAGACCTGGTTGTAGTTGCCCGTGACGCAGGCGCCGACGCACAGCAGGGGCAGCAGCGCTGCCGACCTCACTTGCCGACTCCCGGTCGGTCGGCGTCGCGCGCGGCGTTGTCTTCGGCTTCGTGCACGTCCTCCCACGGCATCGCGTACTGGGTCCGGTGCGAACCGTAGGTGGCGCCGAAGTGCGACAGCACGTCGTTCTCGTCGAAGAACACCCACAGCCGGTCCTGCCGGGTGTCCTGGTTGCCGAGGTTGACCAGCAGCAGGAACAGCACCGCGCTCTTGGTCGTGCTCGAGTCGTAGCGGTAGGCGGTGCGCTTGCCGAGCTGCACGACCTCGTTGGGGCCGCCGAGCTTCTCGACCACCTGGCGGGCGGTCGTGGTGCCCGGCACCAGCTCGTTGACGAGCCGCGCGTCGATCGGCTCGTTGAGGTCCTGGCGGGCGATGCCGCAGCCGCAAAGGGTGCTGGCGAGGGTCGCGGCGAGGGAGAGGGACAGCGTTCGGAACAGCTTCATGCTTTCTGCGAGGGGTCGATCGGGGCGCGCCACGCGGCGCGCGAAGACTCGCGGCGCGGGAGCGGCGGCCGCAGGTGGCCGTTGCGCCGGATTCTCGTTCGCAGCAGCGGCGATTTTCCGGACGGCTGGGCCTGCCGGACAGGGCATCGGATCAGCGTTCGAACTCCATCGCCATGCCCATGCCGCCGCTCATGCACAGCGTCGCGAGGCCGCGCTTGCCGTCACGGCGCGCCAGTTCGTGCAGCAGCGTGACGACGATGCGCGCGCCGGTCGCGCCGATCGGGTGGCCGAGCGCGATCGCGCCGCCGTTGACGTTGAGCCGCTCGCGATCGATCGGCAGGTCGCGCAGGCACGCGAGCATCTGCGCCGCGAACGCCTCGTTGAGCTCGACCAGGTCGAAGTCGGCGAGCGAGCGACCGGCCCGCTCGCACAGCTTCTTGACGGCCGGCACCGGACCGATGCCCATGATGCGCGGCGCGACGCCGGCGGTCGCCGACGCGCCGAGCCAGGCCAGCGGCGTCAGGCCGCGGCGCTCCACCTCGCTCTGCGGCATCAGCACGACGGCGGCGCCGCCGTCGGTGATGCCCGAGCTGTTGCCGGCGTGCACGGTGCCGTTGTCGCGGCGGAACACCGGCTTGAGCTTCTGCAGGTCTTGCAGCGTCACGCCGGCACGGATGTGCTCGTCGGTCGCGACCTCGACCTCCTGCTTGCGCTGCTTGACGGTCAGCTTGACGACCTCGTCGTCGAAGCGGCCGGCCCGCTGCGCGGCCTCACCGCGGCGGTGCGACGCGAGCGCGTATTCGTCCTGCTCGTCCCGGGTGATGCCGTAGTCGTCGACCAGGTACTCGGCGGTCATGCCCATCGGCTCGTCGAGGATGCCGCAGGTGAAGCCGTCCTTGTAGTTGCCGTCCTGCACCTCGCGGTGGCCGAGCCGGTAGCCCTGGCGGAAGTCCGGCAGCAGGAACGGGATGTTCGTCATGCTCTCCATGCCGCCCGCGACCACCACCTTCTGGCCGTCGAGCAGGATCGCCGCGCGGGCCAGGTCGATCGCCTTCAGGCTGCTGCCGCAGGCCTTGTTGACGGTGGTCGCCACCGCTCCCTCGCCACAGCCGGCGCGGATCGCGACCTGCCGGGCCGGGTTCGGACCCGAGCCGAGCTGACGCGCCTGGCCCATGTACACTTCGTCGACATCCGTAGGGGCAACCCCGCAGCGCTCGAGCGCGCCCGCAACGGCGGCACAGCCCAGATCCACCGCTGACAGCGGCGACAGGGAGCCGAGAAACTTGCCGATCGGGGTCCGGACGGCGCTGACGATCGCGATGCGTTCCATCGCCGGCAGTGTGGGGTCCGGCCCCGGCGGTCGCAAGCGGCTTGCAGGGTCTTCACCGGGGCGCGCCCGAAGGCCGATGAAAGAGGCCGATGAACGGGCGATCCCGAACCCCCGACGACGCGACGGCCTTCCGCGAGGTGGTCTCGCAGTGGCTGCTCGCTGCGCGCACCGAGGTCAAGAAGGCCTCGTCGCTGCCGTCGTCGATGTTCGACGCCTCCGACCCGATGCTCGAGGCGCGCCTGGCCGAAACCGTCGAGGCGATGATGCAGTTGCTACACGAGCCCGAGGCGGCGGCGCTCGCCAGGCAGGCCTCCGGCGAACACCTCGAACTTCGCGCCGAGCACGTCTCGGACGAAGAGCTGCGCGCGCTGCCGCACCACATCCGCCACGACCTCGACGAGGCCGACCTCGAGGACCACGTCTCGTCCGAGTACCTCAACCTGCTGATCGACACGTGCACGACCGGCGACGCGCCGACCCAGGCGGCGGCGCGCGCGTTGCTGGCGCAGGACTTCGACGTCGCGTCGACCTCGGACCTCGATGCGGCCACCCAAGAGCTGTTCCACTGCATGCAGCGGGTCATCGGCGCGGCCGGCGCCGACGAGGCCGACGAACGGCGCCTCGCCGAGCTGTGCGAGGCGATCGCCGCGACGGTCGTGGTCGCCGCCAACCAACCCGAGGAGCCGAACCCGTGAGCCAGCGCGGCCAGCTGCGTCGACGCAGCGCCGTGGTCGACTTCGGCCACGCGCTGGTCCAGGCGGTGCTCAACCGGCTGCTGCACGCGCGCGACAGCCGCTTCGTGGCCGAGGCGCTGCAGGACTGCGTCGCCGCACTCGCGAAGGCCCAGACGGTCGGCGTCGAGATGCCGCTGCAGCTGCAGTTCGACGGCCTGCGGCTGTGCCACGACGGCCGCGCGCTCGACGGCCCGAGCCTGCAGGCCCACCCGCTGCTCGAACGCTGCGCCGAGCGCGAGGTCGCGATGCTGTCGTTCGGCCCGCAGCTCGGCACGACCGAACTCAACCGCCTGCTCGACCTGCTGCTGCTGCCCGAGAACGTCGAGGCGCTGAAGCGCGGCCACCGCCAGGCGACGCTGTGCGCGTTCGGCATCAAGCACGTCAAGGTCACGCTCGGCAGCCCGGCCGACCCCGACAACCCGACCCGCCGACTCGCCGACGACGACAGCGCGCTGCAGCACTACCAGCAGCTGGCGACCGCGCTGCAGGACAACCACCGGCTCGCGCACGGCGACCACGAGCTCGCGCTCGACCGCGCTGCGACTGCCGTCGAGGCGTCGCTCGCCGAGTTCGACGAACCGAGCATGCTGCTGTCGCTGTCGATGCCGGACGACGTCGACCGCTTCACGGTCGGCCACTCGGTGCGGGTCGCGCTGCTGGCGCTGCAGGTCGCGCGCGGCCTCGGCGCGAGCCGCGACCAGCTGGTCCGGGTCGGCGCCGCCGCGCTGATGCACGACATCGGCAAGTCGAAGGTGCCGCAGGAGGTGCTGTTCAAGCAGGGCCGGCTGACCGCCGACGAATGGCACTGGATGGAGCAGCACCCGCGGCTCGGCGCGCAGATCCTGATCGAGCAGCACGAGCACGTCGACCCGCGCACCATCGGCGCCGCGTTCTGCCACCACATGGGCCCCACCCGCGGCTACCCCGAGCCGATGATGCCGATGCAGCCGAGCGCGACCAGCAGCCTGATCCGGGTCTGCGACGTGTTCGAAGCGCTGACGGCGGTGCGTCCCTACAAGCGCGCCCTGACGCCGATCGAGGCCTTCGCGGTGATGCACCGCAACCCCGGCGACTTCGACGCGCGCTGGCTCAACAGCTTCGTGCGCACGCTCGGCCTGTTCCCGACCGGCACCCGCGTGCAGCTGGTCGATGGCAGCGACGGCGTCGTGGTCGCGCAGGGCGCGCACCTGCTGCGCCCGCACGTCCGGCTGCTGACCGGGCCCGAGGGGGCTGCGCTGCCCGATGGCCACCCCGGCGGGATCACCGTCGGCGAGCCGTTCGAGGGCGCGGTGCCGCAGATCGCGTGCGTCATCACGCACGACCGCGAACTGCCGATCCCGGACTTCGACCCGCTCGACCCGGCCGAGCACGGCCCGTGTGCGCACGACGCCTGCCTGTCGCACCACGACCACGATCCCGCCCGCTGAGGCTGGCGCTCGCGGCCCCGGTCGCGTTCGATCTGCGCATGCGCCTGCTCGCCCTGCTGCTGCTGTTCGCGTCGACGCTCTGCGCCCAGCGCAAGACCGAGAACGTGCTGCTGGTGACCCTCGACGGCCTGCGCTGGCAGGACGTCTTCACCGGTGCCGACAACCGGATGATGAACCAGCAGGACGGCGGCGTGCGCGACCTGCGCCAGCTGCGCAAGGAGTTCTACCGCGGCTCGCCGGAGGTGCGGCGCGCGCTGCTGATGCCGTTCTTGTGGCATGTGATCGCCGAGCAGGGACAGATCTTCGGCGACCCGTCGAAGGACGCCCGCGCGGTCGTCACCAACCCGCACAAGTTCAGCTACCCCGGCTACAGCGAACTGCTCTGCGGCCTCGTCGACACCACCATCGACAGCAACAACAAGTTCCCCAACCCCAACGTCACGGTGCTCGAGTTCCTCAACGGCCGACCGGGCTTCGCGGGCAAGGTCGCGGCGTTCTCGGGCTGGGACGTGCACGAGTACATCGTCAACGAGCAGCGCAGCGGCATCTTCTGCGAGGTCGCGTGGGAACCGGTCACGGTCGCGACCAGCGAGCGCCGCGTGCGCGAACTCAACCGCATCGCCGACTCGCTGCCGCGCTACTGGGCCGAGGGCTTCTGCTTCGACCTGCTGACCTACGAACGCTCGCGCGAGTACCTGCTGGCCAACAAGCCGCGCGTGCTCTACGTCGCGTTCGGCGAGACCGACGAGTGGGCGCACGCGCGCCGCTACGACATGTACCTGCAGATGGCGCACCGCGCCGACGAGATGGTGCGCGACCTCTGGGAGACGATGCAGACCATCGACCAGTACCGCGGCAAGACCACGCTGGTGCTGACCGTCGACCACGGCCGCGGCCGCACGCCGCGCGACTGGACCGACCACAACGCCAAGGTCGAGGGCGCCGAGGAGGTCTGGATGGCGGTGATGGGACCCGACACGCCGGCGCTCGGCGTGCGCGAGGGCGTGCGCGCGACCCAGGCGATGATCGCCAGCACGGTCGCCGAGCTGCTCGGCGAGGACTTCCGCGCCAAGGTGCCCAACGCGGCCGGAGCGCTGCCGGGGGCGATGCGATGAGCGCGCTGCCACCGCGCCCGGCGCTGTGGCGCGAGCTGCCGCGGGGCCGCGTGATGGCGTTCGCCCCCCACCCGGACGACGAGGCGGCGGGGCCCGGCGGCACGCTCGCGCTCCACGCGCTGCAAGGCGACCCGGTGCGCGTGGTGGTCTCGACCGACGGCACCAACGGCGACCCCGACGGCCGCTACCAGCCCGACGAGTATGCCGAACTGCGGCGACGGGAGTCGCGCGCGGGCCTGCGCGAACTCGGCCTCGACGACGTCGAGTACTGGGGCTTTCCGGACGGCTTCGAGCTCAGCGAGAACGACCTGTCGATGGCCACCCAGAAGGCGCTCGCGGCGATGCAGCAGGTCGCGCCAGACGTCGTCTACCTGCCGTGGTCCCGCGACGGCCACCCCGACCACCACGCGCTGCACGTCGTCGTGACGCGCGCACTCGACCAACTCGGTCGCGACGTGCTCGCGCTCGGCTACGAGGTCTGGAACGCGATGATCCCCGACGTGATCGTCGACATCACCGCGACCGCCGAACGGAAGCGCCGCGCGCTGCAGGCGCACGCGAGCCAGACCGACTACGTGCAGATCGACCACACGCTGCTCGGCCTCGCCGCCTACCGCAGCCAGGTGCACCTGCAGGGCCGGGGCTACGCCGAGGCGTTCGAACGGGTGCGGGGCACGCTGCCGGCCGGGCTGGCCGATCCGGACGCCTAGCGGGCAAAGCCCAGTCCGCACGCATACACGCCGCTTCCGCGATCACGGTTGGCAGCGCGTCCACTACATGGACGCGCTCCTAGCCGACCGCTACTGCACCACCACGACCAGCGCGTCCGACGCCGTGAAGCCCTGCGGGCCGCAGGCGTCGAGCACCATGCACTGGGTCGCGAACGTGAAGCCGCCGACGCCGGTCGGGATCGGCACGTTGATGCTGCTGCTGCCCAGCCCGTTGCTGGTGTTGCCGATCAGGATCAGGTTGGTCGGGTGGATCCAGACGTCGATGCCGAGCAGCGGCAGCGGCGCGGCCAGCGCGTTGAGCGAGAAGCCCCAGAAGGTCAGCGCGTTGGGGTCGGTGCCGGTGCAGACGACCCGGTAGTCGTTGTAGTTCTGCACCGACGGGCCGCTCGGGCACAGCAGCAGGTCGCTGCCGCAGCCGGGCGTGCTGTTGCCGGTCGGCAGGCCGAAGTCGACCACCGGCAGGTTGGGCGTCAGCGCCAGCGCGTTGGCCGTGAACGTCACGCTGCCGCCGATCGTCGCGTCCTGCGTGCTGCTCGAGTCGAGCGCGTCGTTGTTGAGGTTCCAGGTCGACACGTAGCCGGGGATCGTCGACAGCTCCATGTTCATGGTCTGCTGGATGTCCTCCTGCGAGCGCGCGAACGGCCACATCCGGACCTCGTCGAGCTGGCCGTTCCAGACCTCGATCGGCGTGGCCACGTCCGAGCCCTTGCCGATCCGCAGCACGTCGACGACGTCGCGGATCGCCTCGCCGTTGGTCGGGGTGCTGGTGACCAGCTGGCCGTTGATGTAGAGCGCCAGCGTGGTGCCGTCGTAGGTGCCGGCGACGTGCGTCCAGTTGACGAACTCACCCGGCGTGAACAGGTAGTTGCAGTCGTAGGTGGCGCTCGAAGTGGTCTTGATGCGCCAGCGCAGCTCGCGCTGCGCGACGTTGTCGGCGTCGACGCGCAGCATGACGTTCTCGCCCTGCGCGCCGATGCCCTGACGCAGGATCGTCGGGTAGCGCCACCCGGTCGGCAGCGTCGACTCGTCGTAGGTGAACCAGGCTTCGACGGTCATGCCGGTGCGCGGCACGACCTGGGAGCTGTGCGGGACCTCGAGGTAGCCGTCGACGTTGGGGTCGAACGTGGCGCCGGTGTTCTGCGCGGTGGTGACGGCGCCGAGGAGGACGAACGGAGCGATGTGGCGGAGCATGGCGGCCATCGTAGCGCCGGCAGCCGCGACCGTTCAGCGCGGCGGGAAACGCAGGCGCAAAACCCAGCCCAGCGCCAGCATCGACAGCAGCGCCAGCAGCGCCGCCGTGCCCAGCGGCCACCACCACCTGCCCAGCAGCTCCAGCGAGAACGTCCAGGCGTGCTCGAGCGCCATCGGTTGCCTCGGCACGACCCGGCCGGGCAGCAGCGAGTAGATGTGGGCGCTGATCTCGGTGAAGTGGCGGCCGCCCTGCTGGCTCGGCACCGGGTGCAGCCACGCGTAGCACGGGATGGCGGCGGCGAGCAACGCCGCCACCAGCAGCCGGCCGCCGCGACGTCGCACCAGCGCGGTCGCCGCCAGCACCACCGGCAGGAACGCGAAGGTCGCGAACCGCATCACGTCGTAGGCCAGGATCATCAGCGGCAGCACGCCGGCGAGGTAGAGCCAGCCGCCCCACCGCCCGCCGAGCGCCTCGCGCGCCGACAGCGCGCCACGCCTGCCGAGGCCCCAGGCGACGACCGTCAGCAGCGGCCCGAACTCGACCAGCACGACGAACGCCCACAGCCCCCACATCGCCGGCATGCACCACGGAAACCAGAACGCCTTCTCGAGGTAGTAGCTGGTGCCGTAGCTGGCGGTCGTCTGCACGCGGAAGGCCAGGTAGGCGGCGAGCGTGATGCCGAGGAACGCTCCGTCGCGCCACCACGCGCCGCCGTTGCGGCAACGCAGGTAGAGCAGCCACGGCCAGAAGAAGAACACCATCTCGTGCGAAAGCGCGCTGACGAACACCAGCGGCCAGAACACCGCGCCGCGCCGCGCGAAGTGCACCAGCAGCACGAACGTCAGCAGGCTCAGCGGATCCGACATGCAGGCCATCGGCTTGTAGACCAGCACCGCGCCGCTGCACGCGACCACGGCGGCGACCAGCAGGCCGTCGACGAACTGGCCGGTGCGGCGCAGCACGAACCAGAACACGACCGCCAGCAGCAGCGCGTTGCAGACCTGCGAGAAGGCGACCGCCGAGACCCCGACCTTGGCGAACAGCCACGCCAGCAGCGGCCACAGCAGCCGCTGCGGGAAGTCGCCGGTCCGCGCGAACGGATCCTCCGCCATCGTGGCGAAGCGTTCGCCGTGGCCCGCGAACGGCTGCTCCGCCCCCGGCACCAGCAGCTCGCTGAGCAGCAGCAGCCCGGCCCCGACCGCCGCCGCGACCAGCAGGTCGAACCAGCGCGACGGCGCGGGATCGAGGTCGGGGCCGGGGTCGCTCATGGCAGCGAAGCCTACAACACCGGCGCCGCGAACCGGCGTCGATACGGGCCTTGAATCGGCCCGGCCGCGCCGTCACCCTGGCCGCTTGATGCAGCGACAGGGCCTGCCACTACGCACGTTCGCGATCTTCCTGCTCGCCGCGGTGATCGGCGTGGCGGGCGGCGTGCTCGGCAGCTTCTTCCAGCGCGGCCTCAACTGGCTGCAGGAGTGGTTCACCGGCGGCTCGGGCTCGAACATGTCCGAGGCCGTGCGCGAGAACCTGTCGTGGTGGCAGACGCTGCTGGTGCCGACGCTCGGCGGCCTCGCCGCCGGCTCGGTGCTGCTGCTGCTACGCGGCCAGAAGCCGCCATTCGGCGTCTCGGACCTGGTCGGGCTGGTGCAGCTGCGCAAGGGCGTGCTGCGCTTCCGGCAGAGCCTGGTGCAGATCGTCTCGTCGGCGTGCACGATCGGCACCGGCGGCAGCATCGGCCGCGAGGGCGCCAACTCGCAGATCGCCGCGACCGTCGCGTCGATGATCGCGCGGCTGACGCGGCTGTCGAGCAAGCACCGCGCGGTGCTGATCGGCTGCGGCGTCGCGGCCGGCATGGCGACGTCCTATAACGCGCCGATCGCCGGCGCGATCTTCGTGATGGAGATCGTGCTCGGCAACTTCGCGATGGACGTGTTCGCGCCGATCGTCGTCGCGTCGGTGCTGGCGACGATCGTGCGCAGCGAACTGATGACCGAGGCGCGGGTCTACCAGAACGTCTCCGACGTGGTGCAGAAGCTGCCGCTCGGGCTGGTGCTGGCGGCGCTGGTGCTCGGCCTGTTCTGCGGCATCGGCGGCGTGCTGTTCCGCAGCGCGCTGAAGAACGGCCGGCGCTTCTTCCGCTGGCTGCGGCTGCCGCCGCCGCTGCTGATGGCGCTCGGCGGCCTGGTCGTCGGCGCGGTCGGCATCTTCATGCCCGAGACCTGGGGCAACGGCTTCGAGGTGATCGAGGGCGTGGTCACCAACGCGGTCAGCGACGCGCCGTCGCTGACGCTGATCCTGACGCTGTTCTTCTGGAAGCAGGTCGCCACCGTCGCGACGGTCGGCGCCGGCGGCCTCGGCGGCATCTTCACGCCCAACCTGGTCATCGGCGCCGCCTTCGGCGTGCTGTTCGCGTCGGCGATCGGCACCGTGTTCGAGGTGCAGCCGGGTGAGGTCGCGGCGTTCGCGTTCGTCGGCATGGCCGGCCTGACCGCGTCGACGATGCACGCGCCGGTGACGGCCGTGGTGCTGGTGTTCGAGCTGACCGGCCACTACGAGCTGACGCTGCCGGTCATGCTGTGCAGCATCGTCGCCAGCGTCACCGCCAACGTCATCGACGAGGACAGCTACTACACGGCTGCGATGAAGGACAAGGGCGACGAAGTGCCCGGCGGCCTCGAGGACCTCGCGATCCGCACCACCTACGTGCGCGACGTGCTGCGCAAGGACTGCCTGACGGTGCCGCACACCGCCGACTTCGCCGAGGTCATGAAGCTGCTGCAGACGCACCGCGGCGACACGATCTACGTGATCGGCGAAGGCGACGCGCTGGTCGGCCGGATCGAGCTGCAGGACGTCAAGGCGTTCCTCAACGACCCGACCCTGACCAGCGTGGTGATCGCCGCCGACCTGACGCGGCCGGTCGTCACCGCGACCGACGACCTGTCGATCGCCAAGGTGATGCCGCGCTTCGACGACCCGGAGCTGCGTGAGATCGCCGCGGTCAGCCGCGACAAGCCGCCGCGGCTGATCGGCCGCATCCGCCACCAGGACGTGCTGACGATGCTCGGCAACGAGGTGCTCGGCCAGCAGCGCCGCAACCTGCGGCTGGCGGTGCGCGGCCGCCGCGACGAGCTCGAGCTGCCGCCGGGCTACGCGATGCGCAGCCTGACGCCGCCCGACGCCTGGGTCGGCCTGGCGATCGACGCGCTGCCGGCGGCGGCGCGCGAGGACGTGATCGTCGTGCTGCTGATCCGTGCCGTCGATGGCAACGAGCAGGTGGTCGCCGCGACCGCCGACCAGGTCGTGCGCGCCGAGGACCAGCTGGTCGTGCTCGGCACCCGCGCCGCCGTTCGCGAACTGCAGGCCGACGCCGGCGAGATCTGAGCCGGCTGTCGCCCCTCGCCACCGCCGGCGCTATCCTGCTCGCCCCGAAATGAGCCGACGCACCGCTGCAGCCCTGATGATCACCCGCGGCGAAGGCCGCGACCGCCAGGTCTACCTCGCCGAACGGGCCCCCGAGCTGCGGTTCTTCGGCGGCTACTGGGCGATGCCCGGTGGCACGATCTCCGACGAGGACCTGCGCCCGCGCAGCGGCGACGAGCCGCTCGACGAGGAGGCCGCCCTGCAGGTCTGCGCGCACCGCGAACTGTTCGAGGAGCTGGGCCTGCTGCGCCACAAGCTGTCGATGGAGCGCCGCGACCCGGACGCTCTGCGCGCCCAGCGCCGCCGCCTGCTCGAACACGAACGGGTCGACGCCGACCCGAAGCCGCCGTCGCCGTGGCCGGAGATCGTCGCCGGCACCGTCACGCCCCTGGCGATGCGCAGCCTGTGCCGCATCGAGACGCCCGCGTTCGCGCCGGTCCGCTACGACACGGTGTTCTTCCACGTGCCGATCGAGGAGTGCTCGTCCGGCACCGCCGGCCTGCACCCCGACGTCTGGGAGGGCGAGCTGACCCAGGGCCGCTGGTGGTTCCCCGAGCAGGCGCTGGCGTCGTGGCGCAACGGCGACCTGCTGCTGGTGCCGCCGGTCGTGATCCTGCTCGAGCACCTCGCCGCCGCCGCCGACTTCGAGCACTTCGCGCGTTCGATCGCCGCGACCGCCAACGGCTACCGCGACGGCAACCTGCACAAGGTGCGGTTCTCGCCGGGCGTGGTGCTGGCACCGCTGACGACGCCGACGCTGCCGCCGGCGACCACCACCAACTGCTACGTGATCGGCCACGAGCAGCTGTGGATCGTCGATCCGGGTTCGCCCGACCCGCGCGAGCAGCAGCGCCTGCTCGACCTGCTCGACCTGCTGACGGCGCAGGGCCAGCAGCTCGCGGGCGTGCTGCTGACCCACCACCACCCCGACCACGTCGGCGGCGTGCACGCGCTGTGCAAGGCGCGCAACCTGGTCGCCTGCGGCCACCCGCGCACCCTCGAACGGATCGCGCCCGGCATCCCGCGCGGCGACGCGATCGAGCACGGCGCGCGCATCCCGCTGGGCCGGTCGCCGGACGGCAAGCCCGGCTGGGAGCTCGAGGCGATCCACACCCCCGGCCACGACCAGGGCCACCTGTGCTTCCGCGAGTCGCGCTACGGCGCGATGATCGTCGGCGACATGATGTCGACGATCAGCACGATCATCATCGACCCGCCCGAAGGCCACCTCGCGACCTACCTGCAGAGCCTCGAGGAGCTCGAGCGCTACGCGATGTCGACGCTCTACCCGGCGCACGGCCCGGCGTTCCGCGACGGTCGCAAGCTGACGCAGAAGTACCTGCGCCACCGCCGGCAGCGCGAGGCGACGCTGGTCAAGGTGCTCGGCGAGACCCCCGGCAACCTCGACGAACTGCTGCCGAAGGTCTACTGGGACGCCGACCCGCGGCTCTACCCGTTTGCGGCGCGATCGCTGCAGGCCGGCCTCGACAAGCTGGCCGAGGAAGGTCGCGCGCACCAGCAGGAAGGCGTCTGGCGCCTGCTGGATTGAACCTCCGCCGCACAGCCCTGCTCGGCGCGCTGACGTTTCTGCTGATGCTGCCGGAGACGCTGCCGGTGCCCGTGCTGCGGGCGCTGGTCGTCGAGCGCTTCGGGGTCTCCGACACCCTGGCGACGCTGTTCCTGGTCGCCAACATGATCGGCGCGCTGATCGCGACACCGCTGGTCGGCCTGCACGTCGACCGCACCGGCCGCCGCCGCAACCTGTGTCTGGTCGCGCTGTTCGCCGACGCGCTGCTGATGCAGGCGCTGGCTCACCCACTCGACTACGGCACGTTCCTGCTGCTGCGCGCGCTCGAGGGCGCCGCCCACCTGTCGGCGCTGACGCTGCTGATGAGCCTGGTCGCCGACGCCGCCGGCGAACGACGCGGCCGGGCGCTCGGTGCGGTCGGCTGCGGTCTGACCTTCGGCGTCGCGACCGGCGCCGCGATCGGCGGCGTGCTCGGCAAGCACGACCCGCTGATCACGCTGCACGTCGCGTCGCTGGTGCTCGGCCTCGCGTTCGTCGCGGCGATCTGGCTGCTGCCGGCCGACTCCGGCGTGCAGAAGCGGCCGGGCTACCGCGAACTGCTGGCGGCGGTCAAGGACCAGCCCGGCCTGCGCGCGCCGCTGCTGCTGGCGTTCTTCGACCGCTTCACCGTCGGCTTCTTCACGACCGGCTTCCCGCTGCTGCTCGCCGGCGTGCACGCGGTGCCGCGGCCGACGATCGGCATGCTGCTGGCGTCGTTCCTGTATCCGTTCGCGCTGCTGTCGTATCCGTTCGGTCGCGCCGCCGAGCGCTGGTCGCGGCTGCGCATGGTCGCGATCGGCAGCATGGTCTACGGACTCGCGGTCGCGCTGGTCGGGATCGCGCCGGTCTCGGCGATGTGGGTGCTGATGCCGATCTGCGGGGTGACGTCGGCGGTGATGTTCATCCCGACGCTGCTGTGGCTGCTCGAGCAGTCGCCCGGCATCGGCCGCAGCACCGCGATGGCGGCGTTCCACACCGCCGGCTCGCTCGGCTTCCTGCTCGGCCCGCTGGTCTGCGGCGAACTGATCGCCGACGGCAGCTTCGACGTCGCGTTCGCGGTCGCCGGCACCAGCGAGATCGTCGGCGCCATCGTCGTGGTGCTGGTCGCGCTGCGGCGCCGCCGACGGCCCGTCTGAGCCCGGCGCAGCGCCTCGGTGGCACCGCTCGCGGAGCGCCCGTTCGTCGCTGCGTAAGGGCGGCCATGCCTGCCGGTGGGGCGACGTGCGCCCGGGAGTGGGATATCCTTCCCGAGCCGCCCCACAGTCGGCCCTGCCCTCCATCAACCTCATGCTTCTCCCCACCGTCCTCACGGCCCTCCTCGCCAACGGCCCGGGCGCCGTCGCCAATGTCGACGACCCGCAGTCACACGGCACCGTCGGCGATGCGCTGCTGTCGCTCGACGAGGCGATCCAGCTCGCCAACGGCACGCTCGCGCTGACCTCCCTGTCCATCCAGGAGCAGGCCCGCATCAGCGGCACCGGCTCGGTCACCACCATCCGCATCGACGCGCAGGTGACCCCGACGATCACCGTGCAGAGCCCGCTGACCAGCGTGCTCGGCCAGGGCATGGCCGTCGGCCGCGTCTGCATCGAAGGCGTCGCGTCGACGGCCGGCCGGCCGGTGCTCGACGGCGGCAACGTCAGCGCGGTGCTCAGCCTCGAGCGACACCTCGTCACGGTCTCGGGGCTGCGCTTCGAGAACGGCGACACCGCCATCGTCGCGCAGATGCCGATGATGATGATGACGATGACCGAGATGCCGATGGTCATGGGCTGCGAGTTCGACGGCCAGGCCGTGCAGGGCCTCGAGCTGCTGGCGTCGGGCACCGACGAGACCATGCTGATGGTGCGCAACTCGCGCCTGAGCAACCTGCCGGTCGGCTTCCGCGTGCACGAGACGACCAGCAACGGCCGCATCATGTGCGAGGTCGAGAACTGTGAGTTCGACGGCGTCACGGTCGGCTGCGACGCGTTCGAGGGCGGCGCCGGCATGCAGACGATGTTCGCGATCTGGCGCAGCTCGTTCGTCAACGGCGCGACGCTCGGCCGCTCCAGCCGTTCGCCGACCAGCACCAAGCTGTTCATGTTCCGCATCGTCTACACCGATGCGGTCTGCAGCGACCACGTGGTCGAGTGCATCGGTGAGGCCGCCGGCAACACGATGATCCACCATCACCACGGTGACTGGACCGCCGGGCCCGGCAAGTACGCGCTCTACACGCACCCGCGCACCGCCCAGTTCGACGTCCACGGCAGTGAGATGACGTTCCACAGCGACGTCTGGATCTCTGCCAACACCGCCTCGGCGCGCGTCTGGCACCAGAACAACCGCTACGACAACTGTACCATCACGTTCGACTGCGACGGCTCGCTGCCGAACCTGGTCTGGAACCACTACGACAACTGCAGCATCGAGGTGCCGGCGCAGGCGCGCTCCAAGGTCGACCTGCGCTCGTGCGAACTGATCAACACCGACTGCGACAGCCAGGCGTTCCTGGCGCCGATCGAACTCGACGGCTGCTACCGCACCGGCGGCACCCTGACTGGCTTCGCGTCCGAGCAGAACAACGCGCCGCAGGTGTTCCTGCCGACCACCGAGATCACGCCGAAGCAGCCGCAGGTCGGCACCTCGGTGACGCTGACGGCCGACGTGCCGTTCGGCATCGCGCTGGCGTGGGACTTCGCGGTCAGCTACGAGCGGCCGAACACGTCGCAGGAGCCGGTGCGCTTCTACGGCGACCCGATGACCGCGATCGTGCTGCCGGCCATCGTGATCTTCCAGAGCTCGCTGAACGTGCCGATCCCGTCGTCGCCGAACCTGATCAACCTCGAGTTCTACGTGCAGGGCGTCGCCTTCCCGCTGCTGGGACAGCCGTACGCGCCGTCGTTCTACCTGCCGCGCGGCGAGCGCATCACGCTGCGCTGATCGGCACGCGGCCAGCCGTCGCGCGTCGCCAGCCAGTCGCACAGCCGCGCGCACGGCCACGCCCACAGCGCGCCGACGACGACGTCGCTGGCCCAGTGGTAGCGCAGCAGCATGGTGCTCGCGACCAGCGCGGCCGCCGGCGCCAGCAGCCACCAGAACCACCGGCGCGCCCACCGCCACAGAATGATCAGGCTGGTCAGCGTCAGCATCGTGTGGCCCGACGGGAAGCAGTCCCAGTGGTTCATCTCGGCGCCGTCGATCATGCCGCGCAGCGCCGGCGTCATCGCGATCCCGCGCAGTTCGTCCGTCGGCTGCAGCACCAGCTGCGGGGAGATCGTCGGGAACAGCAGGTAGCCGAGGTAGCTCGACAGGAAGCCGCCGACCAGCAGCAGCACCGCGCGGTCGAACGCCGCGCAGCCGCTGTGCACCCGCGCCAGCAGGCCCGAGCCGATGCAGAAGCCGTAGAACGCCGCGTAGTCGAGCTGCAGCAGTTCGACCAGCCAGCCGGGCAGGTCGCGGAAGCGCGCAGCGAGGTCCATGCCGAACAGCGCCCGGTCGACCGCCAGCCAGGTGAACTCGTACGGCTCGGGGTGCACGTGCGGCAGCAGCCAGCAGAGCGCCGAGAACACCACCGGCAGGCCGACCACGGCCAGCACCGCACGCGGCCAGCGCGCCCGTTCGTGGCCGTAGCGACGCGACACCCACAGGCACGCGAACACCGCCGTCATCACCGCGGCGCTGACCAGCAGATACGTCGCGGGATCGTGCTGGGTGGCGGCGGTCGCCGGCACGCCGACCGCGACCGCACAGGTGCACGCGAGGTAGACCAGCCAGACCCGTTCGGACGTCGGCGCGGGCGGCCGACCGGATCCGGGCGCCTCAGGCGTCGGCGTCGGCTTCGTTCTGCTTCTGGCTGCCGACGCGGCCGGAGGCGGGGTGACTGGCTTCGATCTCTTCACTGGTCGACTGGTTGCCGTCGAACGTCAGCAGACGGCCCTTGCCGTCGATGATCGTCTCGATGTGCACCGGTCGCTTCCACATCGAATACAGCGACTTCAGCGTCATCTGTGCCTGATCGAGCTGCAGGTCCCCGCCGACCCAGTCGTGCACCAGGTAGAGCTCGCCGCGGTTGCGGAAGTTGCCGTCGACGACCTTGATGATCGGCTGGCCGAAGTTGGTCAGCGCGTCGAGCAGCTGCTTCTTCACCTTGGTGTAGTCGCGGTCGACGATCACGTACTGGCCGGTCTCGCGGTCCTGGCCGTAGACGAACATCTTCTGGTCCTCGGCGAACTCGGGCGTCACGAACTCGTCGATGAACGTGATGTCGTTGTAGATCCGGCGCACGTCAAAGATCTTCTTGCGGCCCTCGTTGGTCGGCCGGTTCCAGCGGCGGCGCTCCTCGGGATCGTCGCACTTGACGTATACGGCGCCGAAGCGGCCCTTGTTCCAGCGTTCCTCGATGTCGCGGAACAGCTCGACGCCCATCTTGTACGGGTTGATCTGTCCCGGCCGCGTCGCCAGCGTGCCGCTGTGCGTGTCGCAGTAGTGCACGACCTCGGACGCGTCGCACAGGTGCCGCGTCATCATCGTCGAGTGCCAGTAGACGGCCCAGCCCTCGTTCATGATCTTGGTCATGCCCTGCGGCGCGAAGTAGTAGGCCTCCTCGCGCAGCATCGCCAGCACGTCCTGCTGCCAGGTCTCGAGCGGCGCCGCATCGAGCAGGAACTTGAGCACGTCGCGTTCGGGCCGCGCCGGGAACCGGTGCGCCTGCTCGCGCTTCTTCTGGATCCGCTGCTGCTCCGCCTGGAGGTACTCCGGCGGATTGATGTAGCGGTCCATGTAGTCCTTCGCCTCGATCTTCTGCACCTCCTGCTGCGAGGAGTGCGCCCGCTCGCGAGCCTGCGCGCGCGCGTCGGTGCCGCGATCGATGTACGGCGAATAGGGATCGATCAGGTTGTCGAGCGAGTGCACCGCGTCGATGAAGTCCTCGACGACGCCCTGGCCGTGACGGTCCATGTAGCGGCGGATGCGCGAGCCGTGGTTGGCCAGCACGTCCATCATCTTTCGCGACGTGTGGCTGAACCACGAGTTGTTCTTGAAGAAGTCGCAGTGGCCGTAGACGTGCGCCATCACCAGCTTCTGCTCGGTGATCGCGTTGCTGCGCATCAGGTAGGCGTAGCAGGGGTCGTTGTTGATGACGAGCTCGTAGATCTTGCTCAGCCCGTACTGGTAGCTCTTGCTGAGCTGCTCGTACTCCATCCCCCAGCGCCAGTGCGGATAGCGCACCGGGAAGCCGCCGTAGCTGGCGATCATGTTGAGCTCGTCGTGGTCGACCAGCTCGTAGATGACCTCGTAGAAATCGAGGCCGTAGCTCTTGGCGAGTTCGCGCGTTTCGTCGCGGATCGCGGCGAGTTCTGGGGTCAGGTTGCCCATGTTCTGCCTCCTGTGACGTTCACCGGCCCTTGCCCAGGAACGCCTTGATGCTCGGCAGGATGCCTTCGCGGTCGAGGATGTCGGTCGTCACGACCTTGTCGTCGCCCTTGAAGGAGCCGTCGAGGTCCTTCTTGAACTGCCCCGAGCCGTAGGCCGACTTGACCTGCCCGTAGCAGAACTGGTTGCACATCGGCAGCAGCGAGTCCTTGAGCAGGCCGACGCAGTGCTCGGTATCGCGCGTGCTCCAGTTGTCGCCGTCGCTGAAATGGAACGGGTAGACGTTCCACTCGCTGGGCGGGTAGTGCTCGCGCATGATCTGCAGGCACAGCTCGTAGGCCGAGCTGATCTTGGTGCCGCCGCTCTCCCGCAGGTGGAAGAACGTGTGCTGGTCGACCTCGCTCGCCGCCGCGTCGTGCACGATGTAGCGCACCTCGAGGTTCTTGTATTGGTGCCGCAGCCAGGTGTCGATCCAGAACGCCTCGATGCGCACCATCTCCTTCTGCTCGCGCCCCATCGAGCCGGACACGTCCATCATGTAGATGACCGCGGCGCTGGCCTCGGGCTGCTTGCGCGTCTGCACCGAGCGGAAGCGCATGTCGTCCTTGATCGGCACGATCACCGGGTCGTCCGGGTCGTACGTGCCCGACGCGATCTGCCGCTTCAGCGCCTCCTTGAAGGTGCGCTTGAAGTGCCGCAGCGAGTTGGGGCCGACCTTGCTGATGCCGGTGTAGCGGCCCGCCTGCGTCTGCAGGTTCTTGTGGCCGCGCGGCTCGATGTTCGGCAGCTCGAGTTCGTCGCCGAGGATCTGCGCCAGGTCCTCGAGCGAGACGTCGACCTCGAGCTGGTGCTGGCCCGGATCCTCGCCGGCCTGTCCCTGGCCCTCGCCCTCCTGCTCCTGGCCCGGCACCGCCTGACCTTCTTCGCCCTCGCCCTGGCCGACGCCGTTGCCCTCGTTCTTGCCGAACCGGAAGCGCGGCAGGTTGATCTGCGGCAGCGGGATCGACACGAAGCGCTTGCCCTGCTTGCCGATCAGCTCGCCGGAGCTGACGAACTTCTTCAGGTCGCGCTTGATGCGGCCCTTCACGATGTGACGGAACCGCGTGTGGTCCTGGTCGATTCTGCGGGAGGTCACGGCGACTCCGTCTATTCGTCCTTGGTGTCGCCGCGCGCGAAGATCGACGCGACGTAGTTGAGCACGTCGGTGGCGCTGATCTCGTCGTAGCCGAAGTCGCGCATCAGGCGGCCCTTGACCACCTCGATCTTCTCTTGCGTGTCCTTGTCGACGACCGTCGACACCAGGCTGGTCAGCTTGATCGAGTCCTTCTGGTCCTCGAACAGCTTCAGCTCGAGCGCCCGGTGCAGGCGCTCGTTGGTCTTGTAGTCGAAGCTCTTGCCGTCGACGGCGAGCGCCCCGATGTAGTTCATGATCTCGCGCCGGAAGTCGTCCTTGCGCGAGTCCGGGATCTCGATCTTCTGCTCGATCGAGCGCATCAGCCGCTCGTCCGGCTCCTCGTCCTTGCCGGTGTACGGGTTCTTGACCTTCTCGTTCTGCGTGTAGGCCTTGACGTTGTCGATGTAGTTGCCGCACAGCCGCGCGATCGCCTCCTCGTCGGCCGAGATGGCGCGCTGGACCTCGTTCTTGATGATCTCCTCGTACTCCTCGCGCACGACGATCAAGAGGTCCTTGTAGTGCTTCTTGGTCTCCGGGTCGGAGATCAGGCTGTGGTGGTCGAGACCCTCCTCGAGCTCGTTCATGATCATGAACGGGTTGATGCACGGCATGTCGCGCACCAGCACGTTGCTGATCTTGTCCTGGATGTAGCGCGGCGAGATGCCCTCCATGCCCTCGCGCGGCGCCTCGTCGCGCAGCTCGCGGATGTTGTCGCGGGTGTAGCCCGGGATCGACTTACCGTTGTAGAGCTTGAGCTTCTGCAGCAGCGACAGGTTGGCCTTCTTCGGCTCCTCGAGGCGGGTCAGGATCGCCCACATCGCGGCGATCTCGAGCGTGTGCGGGGCGATGTGCTTGCCCGGCACCTGCTTCCGCCCGAAGTCCTTCTCGTAGATCTTGACCTCGTTGGTCAGCCGCAGGTTGTACGGGATGTCGATCTTGATCGTGCGGTCCCGGAACGCCTCCATCAGCTCGTTCGACTGCAGGCGGTTGTACTCGGGCTCGTTGGTGTGCCCGATGATCAGCTCGTCGATGTCGGTCTGGGCGAACTTCTTCGGCTTGATCTTGTGCTCCTGCGACGCGGTCAGCAGGTCGTAGAGGAACGCCACGTCGAGCTTGAGCACCTCGATGAACTCGATCACGCCGCGGTTGGCGACGCAGAACTCGCCGTCGAAGTTGAACGCGCGCGGGTCGCTGTCGGTGCCGAGCTCGGCGATGCGGCGGTAGTTGATGTCGCCGGTCAGCTCGGTCGAGTCCTGGTTCTTCTCGTCCTTCGGCATGAACGTGCCGATGCCGACCCGGTCCTTCTCGCTGATCAGCAGGCGCCGCACCTTGACGTGGCCGAGCACCTTCTCGAAGTCGCCCTCGTAGCGCTTCATCAGCATCTCGAGGTAGAAGCGGCTGACCGGCGAGAGGTCGAACTCCTGGCGCAGCTTGTAGGCGACACCGGCGTCCTTCTGGGCCTGCTCGAGCACCTTTGCACGAACGTTCTCGGGCAGCAGCAGCAGCGGTTCCTCGTTCATCGGCGACGCGATCACCTCGCCGTCGATCTCCCACGAGAAGGTGTAGAGCGCGCCCTCGTCGGTGCGGCTGTAGGCCTCGAGGCCCTTCTTGAGCAGGCGCACGATCGTCGACTTCGACGAACCGACCGGGCCGTGCAGCAGCAGCACGCGGCGCTCGGGACCGTAGCCGTGCGCAGAGGCCTTGAGCATCGACATCAGGTCGTTGAGCGAGCGCTCGAGGCCGAAGATGCCGTCCTTGCCGTTCTCGATCGGGTCCGAGAAGAAGCGGTAGCTCTGGACCTTGGCCTTGTCGACCTCGATCTCGTCGACGCCGTAGCTCATGACCATGTCGTAGACCCGCTGGTGCGCCGTGCGCAGGATCCGTGGGTTGGCCGCGACGAGCCCGAGGTAGTCCTGGAACGAGCCCTCCCAGTGCTCGTCCTGGTACTGCTTGAGGTCTTGGGAATCGCGGAGCAGCCGCGCCAGATCGAGATCGCTCATGCCTGCACCTTTTGGGTCGTGACTCGCGTCACCCATAGAGGAACTACCCATCGTATCGACGCTACCTACGGCCGACATGAACGTTTTGATGCGCGGTGTTAGCCTGCGCGCATGGCAAATCGCTCCACCCTCGCATTGTTCCTGGTCAGCGGCCTGACCCTCTCCGCATGTGGCGGGCCGTCGGGCCCCATCGATGGTGGCAAGGCCATGGCCCATGTCGAAGCCCTGGTGAAGATCGGTGCGCGTCCGTTCGGATCGGACAACCTGGCGAAGGCCACCGACTACCTCGAAGGCGAACTGAAGAAGATCGGCCTGACTCCGCAGCGGCACGAAGAGATGCACGCCAAGGAGAAGAAGATGATCCGCAACCTCTACTGCATGATCGAGGGCGAGGATCCGGCGGGCCCGATCCTGATGCTCGGCGCGCACTACGACACCAAGCTGACGACCGGCCACGCCGAGTGGACGCACGACAAGCCGTTCGTCGGGGCGATCGACGGCGGCGGCGCTCCGGCGGTGCTGATCGAGATCGCGCGCACGCTGAAGAACCGCGCCCAGAAGCCGAAGTGCAACGTGCTCTGCTACTGGATCGACGCCGAGGAGTCGATCGACTGGACCTGGAACGACGACCGCGCGCTGCTCGGCAGCCAGGCGTTCTACGGCCACCTGAAGGAGAACGGGCTGACCTCGCGCATCAAGGCGTTCGTGCTGCTCGACCTGATCGGCAGCAAGAACATGAAGATCGATCGCGACGGCAACTCGGCCACCGACCTGCTCGACCTGTTCGAGCAGGCCGCCAACGAGATGGGCGAAGGCGCGCGGATGTACGAGTTCCCGGGGGAGGCGGTGATCGCCGAGCTGGCCCGGCGCGGCCAGAAGTGGGGCACGACCGACGACCACCTGGTGTTCAAGAACCGCGGCATCCCGAGCGTGCTGCTGATCGACTTCTCCAAGCGCATCCCGCCCGAGAACCAGAACCTCAGGCCCGGCCAGCAGCCCGAGCCCAAGGACCCGCGCTACGAGCAGTGGTGGCACTCGCCGGACGACGACCTCGCCGCGATGGATCCGGACTCGCTCGCGTTCGCCGGCAACCTGGTGATGCAGGCGTTCCCGAAGCTCGAGGCGTTCGTCACCCGCAAGAAGGGTCGGTAACGCGGCCATGCGAACCCTCGTCGCGTTGGCGCTGTCGATCGCCGGGCTCGGCGCCTGCCTCGGTGCCTGCCTCGGCAGCGGGCTGCACGTGCAGGACCCCGCGCGCGACGGGGCGTCGCCGCAGCACCAGCGCCCCGAGGATCCCGCGGCGGGCAATCGAGCGGAGCAGGATCCAGAATCGACGGGACAGACCCCGATCGTGCGGCAGAAGCCGGCGATCGACCAGAGCAAGACGCTCGAGCTCGACGCCGTGCGCGCGCCCGAGGGTCTCGGCGGACGGGCGTTCGCGCATGCGCGCAAGCTGGTGTCGTTCGGCCCGCGCTACGCCGGCCAGCCCGGCTGGTCGAAGCAGCTCGACTACATCGTCGCCGAGCTGAAGGCGCACGGCATCGAGGCCCGCCGCGACACCTGGACCGACCGCAAGGAGCTGATCACGTTCTCGAACGTGTCGGCGACGATCCCCGGCAAGCGCAAGCAGCGCATCGTGCTGGCGTGCCATCACGACACCAAGTGCACGACCGGCCACGAGGATCCCGAACACAACTTCCACTTCGTCGGCGCCAACGACGGCGCCAGCGGCGTGGCGCTGCTGCTGGCGCTGGCGCCGGTGCTGCGGGCGCGCGCCAACCAGGCGACCATCGAGCTGGTGTTCTTCGACGGCGAGGAGAGCCTCGACTGGAACTGGAACGACGCCGCCCGCGCGCTGTTCGGCAGCAAGCGCTACGTGCGCCGGCACCGCGACGCGCTGCTGATGGGCGAGGAAGCGCGCATCGAGGCGGTCGTGCTGCTCGACATGGTCGGCCGCAGCGACCTGCACATCCAGGAGGAGCTCTACTCGACCGACCTGCTGCGACGGATCACCTGGTCCGCCGCGGTCGCGACCGGCCACCAGAAGCACTTCTTCCGCCGGGCCGAGGCCGCGGCCGACGACCACAAGCCGTTCCTCGACGTCGGCATCCCGGCCGTCGACCTGATCGACCTCAACGGCAACCCCGACTGGCACACCAGGCACGACACGCTCGCCAACATGTCGGCCGACAGCCTGCACAAGGTCGCCGACGTCGTGCTGACGATGCTGCCCGCCGTCGAGCAGGCCTACGTGATCGCGCCGCGCTGAGGCCGCGGCACCTCAGCCCTTCGCGCGGCCGTGCCAGTCGACCGCGCCCGACCGCACGAAGCCGAGCTTGTCGTAGAGTCCCTGCCCCATCGCCGACGCCTGCAGCGCGGCGTGGCGCAGGCCGCGCCACTCGGCTTCGCGCAGCAGCCGCAGCATGACGGCGCCGGCGACGCCGGTGCGCCGCGCCTCCGGCAGGACGCCGAGCATGTGCAGGCCGGCGACCTCGCCGGTCTCGAACAGCAGGCCGGTACCGACCGGTCGTTCGCCGCGTCGTGCCAGCACCAGCCACGCCTCGTGGTGCTCGACCAGCCGCGCCACCGCTGCAGGGTCGACCTCGTAGCCGAACGAACGGCCCGCGACCTGCGACCAGGTGACGACGTCGCGCTTGCCGTCGTCGAACTGCAGCTCGACGTCGGCCACGGCGAGCCAGCGGATCGCGGCGATGTCGGCGTCCATGACGACGGTGCTGGTGCGCAGCGGGACCCCGGCCGCCGCGAGCGCCGCGGCGAGCGGGTCGCCCCGCGCCTGGTCGGCATCGTCGCGCCACACCGGCACGACGCACGGCGCCTGCGCCTCCTGCTCGACCAGCGAACGGACCTGCGCGGGCGACGGCCAGAGCCCCGGCTCGAACCACAGCCGATGCGGCCACGACCGCGAACGCGCCGCCTCGCCGGCCTCGGCCAGCGGCAGCGGTTCTGCCCCGAGCGCCCGCCAGAACGCCGTCAGGTTGGCGAGGTTGGCGACGAAGGACTGCCCCATCACGCCGCCCCCTGGGGCCGCTGCACCAGGAACGCCCCGAGCAGCAGCGCACCGGCGCCGACGGCGCGGGTCGCGGTGATCGGCGTGCGCGGCAGCCCGAACCAGCCGAGATGGCCGGCGACCAGCGCCACCAGCAGCTGGCCGGCGAGCGCCAGCGACACCGTCGGGCCGATGCCGATCTTCGGGATCAGCCAGTAGATCGACACCAGCGCCAGCGTCCCGAGCAGGCCGCCGGCACACCAGAGCTGCAGCGGCACCGCGGCCAGGCCGCGCGGCGGTGCGACCAACCGCGCGTAGACCAGCGCGACCGTCGCCACCAGCACGAAGCCGACCCCGAACGCGACCGTCGTCGCGTAGAGCGGCGAGCCGAGCAACTGCCCGAGTCGCGCGTTCATCGTGGCCTGCACGGCGATCGCGCCGCCGGAGAGGAGCGCGAGCAAGAAGATCATCATGCCGCCGACGCTACGGATCCCGCCGCCCCCGCTCCTCGACACATGTCGAGCGCGCGGCCGATTTGCGGCGGCGATTCAGGCATCGCGCTCGGCCCGTCGGATCCGGCTGAGCTGGGTCGGCGTGACGCCGAGATGGCTGGCGACGTGGAACAGCGGCAACCGCGCCGCCAGCCGCGGCGACTCTTCGCGGAACCGCCGGTAGCGCACCGCGGCCTCCTCCTGCACCAGCGAGAACTCGCGCGGCTCCTTCTTCAGCAGCCAGTTGCGCTCCAGGTAGCGGATCTGGAACCACATCAGGTCGCGCCGCTCGGCGAGCACCGCGCGGTAGCCGGCGAAGTCGAACGACAGCACTCGGCTCGGTTCGAGCGCCTGGATCGAGACGTCGGCCGGTTCGCCCCGCAGCAGCGCCGCGATCGGTCCCGGGAACGTGCCCTCGTCGAAGAAGATCTTGTTGTAGTCGTTGCCGTCGACGTCGCGCACGAAGTAGCGCAGCAGCCCCGCCAGCACGAAGCCGAACTCGGAGACCCGGTCCCCCTGCCGGCAGTAGAACCCGTCCTTGTCGACCTCCACCACGCGGGCGCAGTCGAGCAGCAACGACAGGGTCTCGTCTTCGATCGGCGCGTAGGCCTGCATCGCATCGCGCAACGCGCTGGCCGCCTGCGCCGAGGGCCGGGATCGCTGGACACCCATGGCGGTACCACAGCCGGCGCGCACCGCGAGGTCAAGCCGGCCGAACGGCTCGCCGTTGTGCCGCTGGGCCGACGGGCTATGGTCGCGCGCATGCCAGTCGTCGAGCGCCACGGCCGCCAGATCCACCACTCCCGCGACGGCGACGGACCGGGCATCGTGCTCGTGCCGGGCCTCGGCTCCGGCGCGCGGCTGTTCGGCACGCTGCCGCGACGGTTCGTGCGCAACGGCTTCACCTGCGCCGCGATCGACCCGGTCGGCCTGGAGCCGTCGAGCCCGCTGCCCGGCGGCGTCTACGACTTCCCCCAGGCCGCACACGACGTGCTGGCGGTCGCCGCGACGTTGCCGCCGCCGGTCACGCTGGTGGGCACGTCGCTCGGTGGCAAGGTCGCGCTGTGCGCCGCCGCGATGCAGAGCGAGCACGCCCACAAGCTGGTGATGCTGTGCAGCTCCGCGCTGCAGACCGCGCGCAGCAAGCGCGTCTACCGCTGGTTCGAGCTCTTGTGCACCGAGATCGACGGCCGGCACCTCGGCGAACTGACCGCGCCGTTCCTGTTCGGCGAGACGTTCCTCAACGAGAAGTCCGGCGTCGTCGACGACATCATCCGCAGCACCCGACCGAGCACCGAGTCGCGCGCGTTCATGCAGGCGCAGGCGCGCGCGCTGCAGGCCTTCGACGGCGCGGCGCTGTGCGCGAAGGTCACGGTGCCGACGCTGTGCCTGGCCGGCGCCGAGGACACGCTGACGCTGCCGCGTGAGGTCGAGGCCACCGTGGCGCTGCTGCCCGATGCCGAGCACGAGCGCTTCGAGCACGCCGGCCACAGCCTGCTGCTCGAGAGCGCCGCGGCGTTCGAACGGGTGGCCGCGTTCGCCCGCGCCTGAGCCGCCTTCACCGAAACCCCATGCGGGGTTCACCGGGGATCGCCGTGGGCGCGCACGCTCGCGCACTTGGCCCAGCACCGACTCGTCCCCACGGCGATCGCGACCGCCGCCGCGTTCGGCACCTACTTCGCGATGTACGGCTTCCGCAAGCCGTTCACCGCCGCCACCTACGACGGCGAGACGGTGTTCGGTGCCGACCTCAAGACCGTGCTGGTGACCGCGCAGGTGCTCGGCTACACGGTCTCCAAGTTCGTCGGCATCCGGGTCGTCTCGCAGCTGCCCGCACCGCGTCGCGCGACCTGCCTGCTGCTGCTGGTCGGCTTTGCCGAACTGGCGCTGCTCGGCTTCGCGCTGGTGCCGGCGCCGTGGAACGCGCTGTGCCTGTTCGCCAACGGCCTGCCGCTCGGCATGGTGTTCGGCCTGGTGCTCGGGTTCCTCGAGGGCCGCCGCCTGACCGAGGCGATGACCGCCGGTCTGTGCGCCAGCTTCATCCTCGCCAGCGGCGTGGTGAAGTCGGTCGGCGCCTTGCTGCTGGCGCAGGGCGTGCCTGAGGCATGGATGCCGGTCGCGGCCGGCGCGGTGTTCGCGCTGCCGCTGGTCGGCTGCGTGCTGCTGCTCGAACGGGTCCCGCCGCCCGACGCGGCCGACGTCGCGGCCCGCCGCGAACGCGCGCCGATGACCGCCGCCGACCGCCGACGGTTCTTCCGCCGGCACGGCATCGGCCTGTCGCTGCTGGTGTTCGCCTACCTGCTGCTGACCGTGCTGCGCAGCCTGCGCGACGACTTCGCGCCGGAGCTGTGGCGCGCGCTCGGACGGGACGCGGTGCCGGCGGAGTTCGCCCAGACGGAACTGCTGGTCGCCGGCGCCGTGCTGGCCGCCACCGCCGCCACCGTGTTCGTGCGCGACAACCGCCGCGCGTTCGCCGCCGCGATCGGCACCGCGACGCTCGGCCTGCTGGCGGTCGCCGGGCTGCTGTCGTTCGACGGCCTCGACCGTGCGCCGTTCGCCTACATGACCCTGCTCGGGGTCGGCCTGTACGTGCCGTACGTGGTCGTGCACACGACCGTGTTCGAACGGCTGGTCGCGATGACCGACGACAAGGGCAACCTCGGCTTCCTGATGTACCTGGCCGACGCGTTCGGCTACCTCGGCTACGTCGGCGTCATGTTCGGCGGCGCCACGCTGCGCGGCGACGGCGACCTGCTGCCGCGCTTCGAGGCGATCGCGTGGACCGTGGTGGTCGCCGGCATCGCATCGTTCGTGCTCGGCGGTGCCTGGCTGCTGTGGCGCACCGGCGGCGATCGCGCCGGTTGGCGCGCGCGGCGCGGCTAGTCCCGATCGACGAGGCAGGTCGCCGCGACCTTCAGGAAGTGCGAGAGCGGCGGTGTCCAGCGGTTGGGCTGCTTGCCGGCGTCGTCCCAGCGCCGCACCCGGATCGCCGAGGCGGCGTGCGGGCGCCGGCCGAACGCGGTCGCCTCGGCCGGATCCATCGGGCCGCCCTGCAACCGCAGCGTCGCCTGCGACTGTGGCGACAGGTCTCGGTGGTAGACCGGGTCGACGTGGCACAGGTAGCGCTTGGCCTGCACGTGCAGCGCGATCGGGCGGGTGACCTCGTCACCGAACCAGGCGCCGAGGTAGCTGGCGCCGATCGCTTCGTGGCGATCGTCGACACCGTCGTCGAACGCCTGCTGCGCATCGCGATGCAGCAGGTGGCCGACGTCGTGCAGCAAGGCCGCGGTGACCAGCGCGTCCGAGGCCTCCTCCTGCTCTGCCAGCGCGGCGCACTGCAGCGCGTGCTGCAGCTGCGTGACCGACTCGCCGTAGACGTGACGACCGCGGCGATCGAACAGCTCGGCCAGCATCCGCAACCGCCCTTCCTGCAACTCCAACCCGTATGCCTTGCTCATCGACTCCCCCACCGCTTCAGGGCCTGCTCACTCAGGGTCTGCTCACCAAGGGCCAGCGAACGCGTCATCCCGGACCCGCCCACTCCGGTCACCACCTCGACACCTGGCATCGGACGGGCGCGGAAGACCGACTCGCCGCCGCACCGCCTGGCGTAGCTGCCCGACCAGCGCCGCGCGACCCGCGCGTCGGCCGGCCGGAAGAACGTCGACAGGTAGTCGAGGATCAGCCGCTCGGTCTCGACGTCGAGGCCGGGCGCGAACGGTGGCTGGTAGTCGTGCGAGTCGCCGATGATCAGGCGGCCGTCGTCGCCCTGCGACACCATCACGTGGATGCCGCGCGCACGGTGTGCGGCGAACTCCGCGTCGATCCGCTGGCGCAGCGCCGGCAGCGACGCGCAGTTCGCGAACGCGTCGTAGTGCAGCAGCGTCAGCCCCGCGGCGAGCATCGGCCCGAGGTCGAAGCCGTGCTGCGGCGGCGCCAGCGAAGCCATCTGCAGCTTGCAGCGGACCAGGTCCGACGACGCGTAGACGTCGGGCAGCAGCGACGCGAAGTCGTCGCCGGTGCAGATCACGATCCGTTCGGCCTGCAGCGACGCTCCGTCGGCGAACGTCGCACGATGCGGTTCGACCGCGACCACCGGGCGTTGGTAGTGCACCGCCACGCCCTGCCGCAGCAGCCACGCATGCATCGAGCGCACCGCCACCCCCGGGTCGACGTTGGCCTCGTGCGGGCTGAACAGCGCGCCGCGCAGACCGTCTTCGACCACTGCCGGCTGCAGCGCGCCCACCTCCTCGGGCGTCAGCAGTTGCAGCCCGGGCAGCTGGCCCTGCTCGGCGAACTCCTCCAGCACGCGCCACTCGTCGTCGTGGTAGGCGAGGTGCAGCGAGCCGCTGGCCCGGCAGCGGAAGCCCGCCTCGTCGGCCAGCTCGCCCCACAGCACCCGGCTGCGCATCGCCACGTCGAGGTCCGGCCCGGCCGGCTGGCCGATCGGCCACACCATGCCGAAGTTGCGCACCGACGCGCCGCGCGCCACGGCGTGGCGTTCGCAGAGCGTGACGGATCGCCCCGCACGCAGCGCGGCGATCGCGTGGCCGAGGCCGAGCACGCCACCGCCGACCACCAGCACGTCGGTCGAGCGCTCAGCCATCCTGCAGCACCACCTCGGGCAAACCGCAGAGGTCCGGCATCAGGTGCGTGTGCGGATGCGGCCGCAGTTCGTCGAGCGTGTGCGTGCCGCAGCCGAGGCCGACGATCAGCGCCAGCCCGGCGGCCTTGCCGGCCAGCAGGTCGGCCGGCGTGTCGCCGGCACAGCCGACGCGCAGCGGGTCCGTGACCCCGCTCTTCGCCATCGCCGCCCGCAGCAGGTCGGGAGCCGGGCGGCCCGCGTCGACCTCGTCGGACGCGACGCTCGGCCAGCGCCCGAACGACATCGACGCGAGCACGATGTCCATCGTCTTGCGCGAGAAGCCGGTGTTGAACGCGATCTGCACGCCGGCCTCGTCGAGCGTGGCCAGCGTCGCCAGCGCGCCCGCCGTCGGCCGCAGCGGTTCACGCTCGACCAGCGCAGCGAACTCGATCTCGAAGCGCTGCGCCATCGCCGGCGCCGGCGACGGATCGCGGCCGTCCTCCTCCAGCAGCGTCGCGAACACCCGCTCTTTGTGCCAGCCCATGCGCGGCTGCAGCGCCGCCGGCTCGACCTCGAGGTCGAACGCAGCGGCGGCGCGGAGGAACGAGCGCAGGACGTGGTCGTCGTCGACGACGACGGTACCCGCGAGATCGAACACGAACAGATCGACGCGACGTGCCATGGAACACAGCGTGTATAGCACGACGATTGTTTGGGTTGCGTGAACGGACCGCGAAGTCCGCCGCATCCCGTCGACGACGCGCGGCGAAGCCTCGCGCATGAGCGACCTCGCCGATCAGGGAGTCTTCGTCGTGCTCGGCGCCACCGGCGCCGTCGGCCAGCAGGTCGCGCGCCTGCTGCGCGGACGCGGCGCCGACGTCGCGCTGCTGGCGCGCGACGAGACCCGCCTGGCCGAGCTGGGCGCCGAGCTGGAGGCGACCACCGTGCCGCTGCCCGGCGCCGCCGCGGCCGCAGTGCGCGACGCCCTGCTGGGTGCCTGCGAGGATCGCGAGATCGCCGGCGTGGCGCACTGCATCGGTTCGCTGCTGCTGAAGCCGGCCCGCCGCACCACCGTCGACGAGTGGCACGAGGTCCTCGAGACCAACCTGTCGTCGGCGTTCGGCGTCACCATGGCGGCGCCCGAACGCATGAAGGGCGGTGGCAGCGTGGTGTTCTGCAGTTCGGTGGCGGCGTCGCTCGGCCTCGCCAACCACGAGGCAATCGCGGCCGCGAAGGCCGGCCTGGTCGGCCTCGCGCGCGCCGCTGCAGCGTCGAACGCCCGGCGCGGGATCCGCTTCCACTGCGTCGCGCCGGCGCTGGTCGAGAGCCAGATGACCGAGGCGATGCTCGCGCGCGAAGGCATGAAGGAGGCGGCGGCGAAGCAGAACCCCCTCGGCCGCATCGGCACGCCCGCCGACGTCGCGCGCGCGATCGTGTTCCTGCTCGACCCGGCCAACGACTGGATCGACGGCCAGGTGCTCGGCGTCGACGGCGGCTTCGGGGTGCTGCGCGGCATGGCCTGAGCGAATGCGGCGCCGCCGTTGCCGCGGCGCGCACGAGCGCGTTCACTCTGCGCATGCCGACCGACGACCGCCCCACCATCGTGCTGTTGCCGGGCATGGACGGCACCCGTGTGCTCTACGGCCCGCTGGTGCGCGCGCTCGAGGCCGTCGCCGACGTGCACGTCGTCGAGTATCCGACCGACGGTCCGTGCGACTACGACGCGGCGCTGCGGTGCGCGAACGACGCCGTCGCCCGACTCGACGACTGCCACGTCGTCGGCTGGTCGTTCTCGGGCCCGGTCGCGCTGCGCGTCGCCAGGGCGCAGCCCGACCGGGTGCGCTCGGTGACGCTGGTGGCGACGTTCGTGCAGGCGCCGATGCCGTGGCTGCGCTACGTCGGGCCGCTGCTGGTGACGCCGCTGGTCGGGGTCGCGCGCACGATCCGGAGGCTGCCGATCTGGCTTTGTCGGTCCCCCGACGACCCGCTGCGGCGCGACAAGGCGGAGATCTGGCAGCGCGTCCGCGCGCGCACGCTGGCGGCCCGTTCGCGCGCGATCCGGCTGGTCGACGCGCGCCCCGACCTCGAGGCGGTGACCCAGCCGATCCAGTACCTGGTGTCGAGCCACGACCGGGTGGTGCCACCGCACAACCTGGCGCAGATCCGTTCGCTCCGCGCCGACGTCGAGGTGCTCTCCATCGAAGGCAACCACTTCGCGCTCTACGCCAACGCGCAGGCCGGGGCCGCCGCGATCCTGGCGTTCGCACGGCGGCACCCCGCGGCCGGACCTTGCTGACCGCCGCTCAGCCGGCCTTCAGCTCCCCGAGGCCGAACATCCACAGCCCCGTGCCGGTCGCCGTCAGCACGCTGACCAGCCACAGGATCACGGCGACCCGGTGGTAGATGCGCGCCTTCTCGGAGCGCCACAGCCAGACACCGGTGACGACCACGGGCAGCACCAGCAGGCCGCCGGCCTTGGCGAACACCAGGTGGATGGCCAGTTCGTCGGGCGGGAACGTGTAGCTGCGCATCAGCCGTTCGGTCAGCACGATCGTGACGGCCAGCGACACGACGGTCGCCGGGCCGAGGAACAGGTGCGCCTTGCGCCTGCGCAGGAACCCGGTGCACAGCGCCGCGACCAGCAGCAGCACGGTAGTCACGAACGCGATCCAGAACGGCAGGGTCGGTGGCATCTCGGGATGCATGTTGCCGCCGCAGCGTCCGTGGTGGAAGCGCGCGACCCCGAAACCCCGGTGCCAGCGGCCGCTCCCGCTAAGCCCAGTTGCGTAGCAAGTTTGGGCAGCTCCGTCGCCGATCTGTCCGGTGGCATGGAGCGCGACCTCACCGACAACGAGTTTCAGCGATACCACGATCTGATCTACAAGATCGCCGGCATCCACTATCCAGCCGAGAAGCGGGAACTGCTGAGCAACCGCATCCGGAAGCGCATCCGCGCCATCAACGAGACCAGCTACGACGCGTACCTGATGCGCATCGGCCTCGCGACCGAGAAGCAGGAGCTGCAGGCGTTCCTCGACTCGATCACGACCAACGAGACCTACTTCTTCCGCTGCCAGCGCCACTGGGACTACTTCAAGTCGTGGCTCGAGGAGCGCAAGCAGGACCCGATGCTCAAGCGCCAGGGCCTGCGCATCTGGTCGGCCGCCGCGTCGAACGGCGCCGAGGCGTGCACGATGTTGATCGTGCTGCACCAGGTGTTCGGGGACGGCTTCGGCGGCATGCCGGTCGAGGTCTACGGTACCGACCTGTCGACGCAGATCCTCGACGAAGCGAAGAAGGCGACGTTCCGTCCCTACGCGCTGGCGCAGACGGCGCCCGACGTGGTCGCCAGGTACTTCACCAAGGACGACGGCAAGGACGAGTTCACGTTCGACCGTCGCCTGCTGCGCAACGTCCGGTTCGAGCAGCACAACCTGATGAACCGGCTGCCCCAGCCGGGTCTGTTCGACGCCGTGTTCGTCCGCAACGTGATGATCTACTTCGACCAGCAGAGCCGCGAGAAGGTGCTCGACCACACCTTCCACGTGATGCGCCCCGGCGGCCTGCTGATCGTCGGCGAGTCCGAGAGCCTGCTCAGCGTGAAGCACGACTTCGACTACGTGAAGCCGTCGATCTTCACCAAGCCGAGCAAGGCCGCCGCCAACAGCTGACCGCGGCCGCTCGAGGAGGCCCCGCTCGCCGCCGGCGGATCGCCGGTGCAACGGCCGCGACGTTCTCGTAGGCTGCCGGGGAATGGCCAAGGTCCTGACCGAGAACACCTCGGGCGCCGGCCGACGCATCGGCGTCGCGGTGGCCCGCTTCAACGAAGTCGTCACCGAGCGCATGCTCGAGGGCGCGCTCGCCACGCTCGCCGAGCAGGGGGTCGCCGCCGACGACGTCACCGTGACCTGGGTGCCCGGCGCATTCGAGCTGCCGAGCGCGTGCCGCTGGCTGGCACAGAACGGCTGCGACGCGGTGGTCATGCTCGGCGCGATCGTCAAGGGCGGCACCGACCACTACGACTACGTCTGCAGCGGCGTCACCGATGGCGCGATGCGCGTGCAGCTCGACCTCGACGTGCCGATCGGCTTCGGGGTGCTGACCTGCGCCGACATGGAACTGGCGCTGGCGCGGGCCGGAGGCGACCACGGCAACAAGGGCAGCGACGCAGCCATGGCCGCGCTGGCGATGTGCAACCTGCGCCGGCAGCTCGCCGACCGCGACGCCTAGGAGCGCGTCCATGTAGTGGACGCGCTGCCAACCGGGATCGCGGAAGCGGCGTGTACGCCTCGGACGGGGCTTTGCCCGCTAGGAGCGCGTCCATGGAGTGGACGCGCTGCCAACCGGGATCGCGGAAGCGGCGTGTACGCCTCGGACGGGGCTTTGCCCGCCAGCCGATCCGCGCGTGGACGAACCCGGATCCATGCGGTAGGCTGTTCGCCCCGACGCGGAGCCCCGACTCCGCCACGCTCCTTGTCATGACCGCCCCCATCCGTCGCCGTACGCGCGCCCGCGAGATCGCCATGCAGGCGCTGTTCCAGTTCGACCTGCGCGGACGCGAATATGCGGCCGACGACTTCACGGCCACCCCGGGCGGCGTGCTGGATGCGATGTGCCGCGCCGAGCTGCGCAGCCGCCAGGTCGAGGGCGAGGAGCACGAGGTCGACCCGCTCGACGATCCGGACCGCAAGCTCAACGGCGCCGAGCGCGAGATCCTGCAGTTCGCGACGCGGCTGGTCGAAGGCACGCTGCAGCACCGCGACGAGATCGACCAGCGGCTGCAGGCGGTGACCCGCAACTGGGACCTGCGTCGCATGGCGATCGTCGACCGCAACGTGCTGCGCATGGCGGTCTACGAGTTGATGTGGTGCGACGATGTGCCGCCGAAGGTCGCCATCAACGAGGCGATCGAGATCGGCAAGAAGTTCTCGACGGCCAACTCCGGCGGCTTCGTCAACGGCATCCTCGACCGCATCCGCATCGACCACGAGCGCGGCGCGGCCGACGGCGCGGCCGACGCCAACAACGGCTGAGCTGTCGGGCCGGCGCGGGAGCGACGGCGCCCCGACGCCGCCGTTCGCCGGCTTCGCCGGCCTGCCGTGGGCGTTCGTGTTCACCAACGCCTTCAAGGGCACCGTCGGCTCGATCTGATCCACCGACGCGCGGACGTCGCCGCACCGGCGGCGTCCGCGGCAACCACGGCGCGGTGCACGCGCCGTTCCGGCGAGATCGCAGCGCGCCCGAACGGGCGCTGCCAACGAGGCTTGGCGGCCTCCGGGCGAGACTCCGGCAAACCACCGATCGACAGATCGTTGTGCGCGCCTAGGATGGCGTTCGGTCGAGCTGGTGCGCCCGCGCGCCGTTGCGACCGGCTCGCCACGTCCCTCGCCACATCGCCGTGTTCGTCTCCATCCTCCGCAGCCTCTGCTTCGGCCTGCTGCTGGTCTGCGCCGCCTCCGCCCAGCACCAGTTCGCACCGCTCGGCAGCCGCATCATGGACGGCAGCCAGGACCTCGTGCCGGTGCAGCTCGGCTTTGCGTTCGCGATGCCCGGCGGCGCCGTGGTCACCTCGATCGACGTCGACGAGAACGGTCGGCTGGTCGAGAACGGCAGCGACCCGGCCGACCCGAGCGAGACGCTTGCCGAGCTGACCGCCAACCCGACCGGCTCGATCAACGTGCTGTGGGACGCGCAGCTCTACCTCGCCAACGACGCCGGCGTCTACTTCTTCACCGACAACGTCGGCTTCGCCGCGATCACGTGGACGCGGGTGACGTTCTTCGGGCCGCCGTGCACCTACCAGTGCCAGCTGTTCGGCAACGGCCGCATCGTGATGCTGTACGACAGCAACTGCCCGCCGGTCGACGGCATCGTCGGCGTCTGCCCCGGCAACGGCGCGACGCTGCCGCCGCCGTCCAACCTCGACGCGGCCCGCACCGGCCCGCCGCTGCAGTCGACCGATCGGACCGTGTTCGAACGGTTCGGCACACAGCTCGGCGTCGACACGTTCGACCTGCCCAGCAGCGCGCTCGAGTTCGTGCCCAACGGCGTCGGCGGCGCCAACGGCTGGACCGTCACCGGTAGCGTCGGCGTGCCGGATCCGACGCTGGCGTTCGCGCGCAACGAGGCGTTCGACGGCGGCGACTGCGTGACGGCGCGCTTCCATCCGGTGACGCTGTTGTGGACCCCGGACGGCAGCGGCGGCTACGACGTCAGCTCGGCGCCGATCGCCTACAACCCGGCGATCGGCCCCGACGCCGGCCTGGTCGGCGACGACGAGGCGCTCGGCGGCTTCGACCTCGGCTTCCCGTTCCTGTGGCCCGACGGCAGCACCAACCCGTTCGCCAAGGTCGACTCCAACGGCCGCATCGGGCCGGACGTGCCGGCGTTCGTCGCCGACTTCTCGCCGAGCCTCGCCGACCTGCACGGCGACGGCCACGCGATCATCGCGCCGCTGTGGACCGACGTGAACATCGCGGCATTGGGCAGCGGCAGGATCCACTTCGCCAAGGTCCCGGGCGTGTCGGCGACGTTCACCTGGGACAACGTGCTGCAGTTCAACGCGACGCTGCCGATCACCTTCCAGGTGACGCTGTTCGCGAACGGCCTGATCCAGATCAACCTGCTCGACCTGGTGCACTACAACCGGACGACCAGTCCGGACGACACGATCATCGGCGCGTCGTCGGGCGTCGGCCCGGACCCGGGTGAGATCGACCTCTCCGCGCTCGGCACCGCCAACACCGGACGCACCGGCTACGAGTTCTGGGACTCGAGCAACGGCGCCGAGCCGTTCGACCTGGTCCGCGACCTGACCGTCGACTACGGCCGCCTCGCCGCGCTGACGCTGCCGAAGATCGGCCAGAGCTGGGACCTCGAACTGCGGGACGCACCGGCGCAGGCGACGTTCGGCCTCTACGTGGTCGGCACCGCCACGCAGAACCTCGACCTGACGCCGCTCGGCAGCCCGTGCACGCTGGTGCCGACGCTCGACGCGCTGGTGACGGCGACGCCGACGGCCGCGCCGGGCGTGATGACGCCGATCCGCTTCGCGATCCCGCTGCAGGCCAACCTGATCGGCTTCGAGGTGTTCGTGCAGGCCGTGCACGACGGTGCGCCGATGCCGCCGTTCACCGGCTTCGCCGGCCTGCCGTGGGCGTTCGTGTTGACCAACACGATCAAGGGCACGGTCGGCTCGCTCTGAGCGCGGCCGCGCCGTCCTTTTTCGTTGTCGGCGGCCGCGGCGAGGCCGACACTCGCGGGCGATGGTCTTCGGCAAACTCCTCAAAGCCCTCAAGAAAACCCGCGACGTCCTGACCACGGGCCTGTCCCGCCTGTTCTCGGGCAGGAAGCTCGACGAGGACTTCCTCGAGGAGCTCGAAGAGGTCCTCTACAACAGCGACCTCGGCCCGCTCGGCACGCGCATCGTCGACGAGCTCAAGGAGTCGTACAAGAAGCGGGAGGTCAAGACCGTCGAGGAAGTTCCGGAGTTCCTGCGCGTCAAACTGCACGAGATGATGCAGGGCTGCGAGGGCGAACTGACCAAGGCCGCGAGCGGTCCGACCGTGATCCTGGTGGTCGGCGTCAACGGCGCCGGCAAGACCACGTCGATCGCCAAGCTCGCCAACCACCTCAAGCAGCAGGGCCACTCGGTGCTGCTCGGCGCCGGCGACACGTTCCGCGCGGCGGCGGTCGAGCAGCTGACGCTGTGGTCCGAACGGCTCGGCATCGAGATCGTCAAGCAGGGCACCGGCGCCGACCCGGCCGCCGTCGCGTTCGACGCCACCGCCGCGGCCGTCGCGCGCCAGGTCGACTACCTGATCCTCGACACCGCCGGCCGCCTGCACACCCAGAAGAACCTGATGACCGAGCTCGAGAAGATCGTGCGGGTCGTCAAGAAGCAGCTGCCCGACGCGCCGCACGAGACGCTGCTGGTGCTCGACGGCACCACCGGCCAGAACGCGATCCGCCAGGCCAGCGAGTTCGCCAGGTCCGCGCCCGTCTCGGGCCTGATCCTCGCGAAGATGGACGGCACCGCCAAGGGCGGCGCCTTGTTCGGCATCCGCGACGTGCTGCCGGTGCCGGTGCAGTTCCTCGGCGTCGGCGAGGGCATCGACGACCTCGAGAAGTTCGTCGCCAAGGACTACGTCGACGCCATCCTCAAGTTCGACGAAGCAGCCAACGCATGACGGACGCCAGCAGCGAACCGGTGGCCGGGCCGCGGTGGCTGCCGTGGGTCTGCCTCGGCCTGCTGGTGCTGCCCTTCCACCCGCTGTGGCTCGACTTCGAGCAGGTCCGCCGCGGCCTGCTGCTGCTGCTGGTCGGCGCGCTGCTGTGCGGCAGCGAAGCACTCGCCGCCGCGCGCGGCACCGGACGCCTGCCGGCCGTGCGTGGCGGCGGCATCGGCCTGCTGTTCGTCGGCGGCCTTGCGCTGAGCGCCATCGTGCAGTTCGGCGTGCAGAGCGCCTTCCACGACGACGGCACGCCGTGGTCGTTCCAGCCGTGGGAGGCGGCCTACCGGATCGCGCACTGGCTGGCGCTGCTGACGATCGTGCGGATCGGCGCGCTGACGAAGCTCGCGGCGATCGCGGCGCCGGTCGCGACCCTGCTGCTGCTCACCTCGCTGTTCGGCCTGCTGCAGCGCATGGGCCTCGCCGAGATCGGCGGCTACGGCGTCGAGCGCGAGCCGGTCTCGACGCTCGGCAACCTCAACGTCGCCTCCGAGTGGACCGCGGTCGCCGCCGCCGCGACCGCCGTGCTGCTGCCGCACTTCGCCCCGAACCGTCGCTGGCTGCCGCTGCTGGCGCTGGCGTGCGCCGGGGCCTACCTGGTCGTCAACCCGTCGCGCTCGGGCAAGGTCGCCGCGACCGTCGGCCTGGTGCTGCTGGCGCTGATGCGGCGCCGGCAACGCGGCTGGCTGCCGCTGGCGGCGGCCGCCGGCGGCGCCCTGCTCGGCGCGCTGCTGGTCGCGGCGACGACGCTGCCGCAGCCGGACAAGGTCGCGATGCGCAAGGAGCTCGAGCGCGGCACGGTGACGCTGCAGGTGCGGTTCGAGATCGCGCGCGGCGCGATGCAGCTGCTGAAGGAGTCGCCCGTGTTCGGCAAGGGCCCGGGGCAGTTCCAGGTCGAGTACCCGCGCCATCGCAGCACGGCCGAGATCGAGGCGTCGAGCTTCGAACGGCAGTTCACGACCGAGGTGCGCACCGCGCACGACGACTGGCTCGAACTGCTGGTCGACGGTGGCCTGCCGATGATCGTGCTGTTCGCCGCGATGCTGTTCGCGCTGCAGCGCGGCCAGCGCGACAAGACCCGGCTGGTGCCGATGTTCGTGCTGCTGCTGCTGATGTTCGTGCGCGCGCCGGTGTTCAACGCACCGGCGGCGGCGCTGGCGTTCTGGCTGGTCGGCACGCCCGACGCGCCGACCGCGCCCGCCTCCTGGCGACGCTGGCTCAGCATCGTGCTGGCGGTCGTCGCCGGCGTCGCGATGCTCGTGCTCGGCACCCTGCCGGTCGCCGGCAACACCGCGTTCGTGCCGTACCTGCGCGCCAAGCGCGACGGCACGCCCGCGCCGGTCGAGGCCGCCGCGGCCGCTTCGGAGTGGATGCCGTACGAGCCGCGCTGGCTCGAGGTGCAGGCCCGCGAGGCGATGGTCGACGGCAACCTGTCGGAGGCCGCGCAGCGCTGCGACGAGGCGCTGTCGCTGCGCCCGTTCTCGCCGCCGTTGCTGCTGCTGCTGGCGGAGATCCTGGCCCGCGGCAACCACTACGGCCAGGCGATCGAGCTGGCTCGCCGCGGCCTCGAGCTCGACCCGGACAACCCCGAACTGCGCGTGCTGGTCAGCACCGCCTACGCCGAACTGGGCGACGTCGAACGCGCGATCCGCGAGGTCGTCGTCGACCCGCACCCGCTGCTGCGCGAGAGCCTCGAGGGCCACTTCGCCGACCTCGCCGACCGCGCCGGCAAGCGCAACGAACTGCGCCAGGCCAACCGCTACCTGATCGAGTACCTGTTCGTGGCGATCGCCAACCGCAGCGGCAACCGCGACGAGGAGTCGCTACGGCTGGTGCGCGAGTTCCAGAAGCAGGCCAGCGAGGCCGCCCGCCGCTATGACCGCGAACGCGAGGACATGCGCTGGATGATCACCGGCGGCCTCGCCGCCCTCGACGCCGGCCGCGAGGACCTCTGCGACGGCTACGCCGCCATGGCCCAGAAGTTCGGCGCCCGCCTCACCGACTGGCAGCGCAACCTGCTCGGCGACCAACTCGACCGCCTCCGCACCCGCCCCGCCTGGGCCCCCCTCCTCCCCAACTGACTTGCCGTACGGTACCGTGCCGTACGGTACCGGGTTCGTCCTACAACTTCCGCCGCACCCACCACCTACTTCTTCTTCTCGGCCGCCGCCTCCAGCAGCCCCTCCAGTTCGACCTCGGCGCCCGCCGCCTCGACGAACTGCTCGAACGTCCACTCGTGGCCGTGCAGCGCGTGCGCCTTCGGGAACAGGTGCTGCAGCTTCTCCTGCAGACGGAACGTCAGCATCGCCATGCCCAGCCGTGTCGCGTGCAGCCGGTCCTCCTGCAGCAGCGCGGCCGGCGCGGTGCGCACCTTGCCCTGCTTCAGCGGCAGCTCGACGCCGTCGACCTTCAGCTCGTGCACCAGGCGCGACAGCGGCACCAGCAGCACGTCCTCGCGCTGCTTCGCCCACGCGGCCAGCCGTTCGTTGAGCTGCTTCAGGATCGCCGCCGACGGGATCTGCTGCGGCTTCAGCATGCGCACCGCGGCGCCGCGCATGTCCGGCAGATCGCCGACCACCAGCGGCCCGTCGAGCTGCGCCAGCAGCGCGAGCCCCCGCTCGAAGCGCTTCGTGCGCGCCTCGTTCTCGTCGCCCCGCACGTAGCCGTAGGCGAACCAGAACGGGAAGTCGATCGCGACCACCGCGTCCGGCTTGCGCCGCTTCGCCAGCGCGATCTCCTTCTCCCCGGTCCCGACCGGATCCTGGAACAGCATCCACATCTCCATCGGCGGATGCGTCGTCACCTTGACCTCGCCGTCGCACCACTTCTTGAGCATGCGATGCAGCGACACCGACTGGCCCTGGTTCTCGGCGCCGAACAGCGGGCCGTCCATGAACCCGCCGCTGACGCTCGCGCCGATGATGTGGATGCGCTCGGGCGCGACCGGGGCTTCCCGCTGCGCGGCCAGCGAAACGGTGAGCAGCAGCAGCAGCCCTGCGAACGTGCGGATTCTTCCGACCATGCCGCTCATCGTAGCCAATCGACCACCGCGTCGTGCACCCGCCGACGCACCGACGTGATCTTGTTGTTCACCCGGGTCGGATGCACCCGGTTGCTCAACAGCACCACGCAGACATCGTGGCGCGGGCTGCACCACAGCGACGTGCCGGTGAAGCCGGTGTGCCCGAACGTGCCGGCCGGCACCTCGGTCCCCGCCCACGAACCGCTGCGCAGCAGCTGGAAGCCGAGCCCGCGCGTCGTGTCCGACCCGATCCCCGACGGCCGCGTCGCCTCGGCGACGATCGCACGCGGCAGCACCGGCGCGCCGCCGGCCAGCAGCGCGGTGCCGTAGCGGGCGACGCCGTCGGCGGTCGCGAACAGCCCGGCGTGCCCCGACACCCCGCCCATCGCATAGGCGTTCTCGTCGTGCACGTGTCCCTGCACCACCCGACCGCGCCACCGATCGTCCTCGGTCGGCGCCGCATCGCACGGCTCGCCCGCCGTCGGCGTGAAGAACGCGTCCATGCCCAGCGGCCCGGACACGAACCGCCGCACGTAGAGCGCGTACGGCACCCCCGACGCCTTCTCGACGACCTGCATCAGCAGCATGAAGCCCAGGTCGCTGTAGCGCACCGCGGTGCCCGGCTCGAGCATCAGCCCCTCCTTCGCCGCCGCCGCCAGGATCGCATCGCGCCCCTCGAGCGAACGGAAGAACCGCACGTACGACGGCAGGCCCCCCTGGTGCGCGAGCAGGTGGCGCACCGTCACCTGCTCCTTGCCCGCACCGACGAACTCCGGCACGTACTTCTGCACCGGGTCGTCGAGCGACAGCTTGCCCTCGGCCACCAGCCGCAGCACCGCCGGCGTGGTCGCACACACCTTGGTCAGCGACGCGAGGTCGTAGCGCGTCTCCTTGGTGACTGCCGGCGCATCGTCGGCGTACGACATCCGCCCCGCCGCGACCCGCGCGACCACGTCGCCACGCCGGGTCACGACGCACATCGCCCCGGGGAACGCGCGGTCCGCGACCGCCGCGTCCAGGTGCGCACGGATCGCCGCGACCAGCTCGGTGTCGATCGCGTTGCCGCCGAACGGCGGGCGCAGCGACAGGCCGTCGCCCGCCTCGGCGACGCCCGGGATCGCGACCGGCAGCCGCCCGACCAGCCGGCCGGTGCCGCGCAGCGCATCGGCGACCGCGCGCTGCACGTGCGAGGTCGCGGCGAACGCGGCGACGTAGGCATCGGCGTGCGGCAGGTCCTGCACCAGGTAGGGGTTGCCGAACGACACCACCACGACCTTCTGCTTCGCCTGCAGTTGCTCGAGCACCGGCCGCAGCCGCGCCGGCACGGCCACGCCGCCGCTGCTCTCGCGCACCTTGACGTAGATCGCGGCGACCACGGTCTCGGCGAGCGCGACCTTGCGCCGCGCCGCCGCGATCTGCTCGTCGCTGCTGGTCCCCGACAGGCGCAGCATCGACTCGTCGGGCTGCGGCACGACCGCGCGCATGCGCTCGGCGAACTCACCGCCCTGGCCGTCGTCCTTGTCCACGATCGTCACCAGCACCGTGCCGGCCGCGCCCCGCCGCACCGCGGCGAGCGCGCCGTCGCGTTCGCGCACCAGCACCGGGCCGGCCGCGGCGATCTCCTTGGCGACGGTCACCGCCTCGGGCCGCCGCAGCTGTCGCTGCCAGTCTTCGGCGACCCTGCCGCCGCCATCCAGCAGGCCGACGCGCTGCTTCATGCCGAGGATGCGCCGCACAGCGTCGTCGAGCCGCGCCATCGGCACGCGGCCGCTCTCGACGGCATCGACGACGGCCTGCCGCGCGACCAGCGGTTCGGGCGGCATCAGCAGCACATCGGCACCGGCCAGCAGCGCCCGCACGGCGACCTCGCCGGGCGAGAACGCGTTCTTGACGCCGCCCATGTCGAGCGCGTCGGTCACCACCAGACCGGTGAACCCGAGTTCGTCGCGCAGCACGTCGCCGAGGATCTTGCGGCTCAGCGTCGCCGGCACGTTCGCGGCCTCGCCGAGCCCCGGCACCGCCAGGTGGCCGGTCATCACCGACTCGAGGCCCTCGCGCGCGGCGTCGCCGAACGGCCGCAGCTCGACGCGGCGCAGCCGATCGCCGTCGCCGGGCACGGTCGGCAGCTCCATGTGGGAGTCACTGGCAACGTCGCCGTGGCCCGGAAAGTGCTTGCCGCACGAGATCAACCCGGCGCCGCGCACCCCGCGCGCAAACGCCCGCCCGAGCCGCGAGACCAGCGCCGGGTCCTCGCCGAAGCTGCGCACGTTGATGATCGGGTTCTGCGGGTTGCTGTTGACGTCGAGCACCGGCGCGAACACCCAGTGGAAGCCGAGTGCCTTGGCCTCGCGCCCGGTCACCCGCCCCATCGCCTCGGCCAGCCGTTCGTCGCCGGTCGCGCCGACCAGCATCTGGTTGCCGAGTTCGGTCGCGCCCTGCAGGCGGAACCAGACGCCGCCTTCGAAGTCGCCGGCCATCAGCAGCGGCACCTGCGCCTTGGCCTGCAGCTTCGGGATCAGCATCGCCGCGTCCTCACAGCTGCCGAGGCTCAGGATCACGCCGCCGAGACCGACCTCCTCGACCCAGCGCAGCATCTGCTCGTGGTTGTCGCCGCTCGGGCGCGACAGGCTCCACGAGACGAACAGCTGGCCGGCCTTCTGCTCGAGGGTGAGGCGGCCGAGCAGCTGGTCGACGGGGTCCTGGGCGGGCAGGGCCGAGCCGAGGGCGAAGGCCAGTGGGGCGAGCAGCAGGGCGGAGACGGGACGCAGGAGCCGGCGGACGTTCACGCCGATATCGTATGGTCGCCTGCCAGGATTCGCTCGCCAGTTAGCCGGTAGCGTCCGCCGTCGCGTCCAGGCTGCTGGCCGCCTCCGGATCCAGCAGGACCAGCACGTTCGCGTGGTTGCGCAGCGCCGAAGCCGGGCAGTTCTCGCTGACGTCACCCTGCAGCATGTCGCGCACCGCGTCGGCCTTGCCGCGACCGAACGCACACAGCACGATCCGGTCGGCGCCGAGGATCGACTTGAGGCCGGCGGTGACCGCGCGGCGCGGCGGCTCGTCCGGGACGAACGTCGGCGCGGCGTCGGCACGCGTCGACTCGGCCAGCGTGGTCACGTGGAACCCCTTGTCGAACGACGCCCCGGGCTCGTTGAACGCGACGTGGCCATTGCGACCGATGCCGAGGAACTGCAGCTTGATGCCGCCGGCGCGCTCGATGCGCTCCTCGTGGGCCCGCATCGAGCCCTCGGCACCGTGGCAGGGCACCGGCAGGAACGAGCCGCGCGCCAGCATGTCGCGCAGGGCCGGGCAGCGCAGCGTCAGCTCGTGCACCATGCCGCCGCGGCGGTTGGGTTCGAACGCGATGTATTCGTCGAGATGCGTGCCGACGAAAGCCGAGCCGTCGACGCGGCCCGCCTTCAGTTCGGCGTCGAGCGAACGGAAGAACGCCGTGTAGGTCCCGCCGGTCGCGAAGCTGACCAACGGCCGGGAGCTCGCAGCGATCACGTCGCGCAGCTCACCCAGCAGAAGAGGCACCGCGGACTCCGCGGCGTCCAGGACTCTCACTTCGGGAATGGCTTGTGGCTCCATCGTCCTGTAACTGTGCCGTCGAAAGGGCTCGCTGACAAGAGAGGAGCTCCCCGCGCACGGCCGGTCAAGGCAACCCAAGCAGCTGAATTTCCGCTACTTGCGCTGCTTCGCAGGCGGACGGGCGGTCTTGGCCGTTTCCTCACTCGTCGGGCGGACCGTTCGACCTGCGGATCCGCCACCACCGGTGGACGGGCGGGCGTCGTTGTGGGCCTTCGAACCACCGGTCCCAACGGCGGGACCGGCACCGCGCACGCGCAGCGTGACCCGGTAGAGCGAGGTGCGCGCGGTCACGAACAGCTGCCTGCCATCCGCCCCACCGAACGCACAGTTGGACGGCTTCTCGGGCAGCGCGATCGTGGCCAGCCGTTCGCCCTTCGGTGAGTAGATCCGCACGCCGTCGCGGGCCGTCGTGTAGAGGTTGCCGAGGCGGTCACAGCGCATGCCGTCGGCGCCGCCCTCGAGCCAGAACGCAGCCTTGCCGAGCGAGCCGTCCGGCCGGATCGGAAACGCGCCGACCCGCTGCTTGCTGCCGCTGTCGGCGATGTAGAGGCGCTGGTGGTCGGGCGCGAAGCAGATGCCGTTGGGCATCGAGAAGCCGCGGTGCACGATCGCGACCGCGCCGCTGGCCGGATCGAGCCGGTAGACGAAGTTGCCGGCGGCGTGCTGCTCGCGGCCGCGCAGGCCGTAGGTCGGATCGGTGAACCAGATCGTGCCGTCCGCACGCACCGCCAGGTCGTTGGGCGAGTTGTAGGCCTTGCCGTCGCAGGCTGCGGTCAGCACCTCGGCCTTGCCGTCCTTGCCCCACCGCACGACGTTGCGGCCGCGGTGCTGCGCGCTGAGCAGCCGCCCCTGCAGGTCGAGCGCGTTGCCGTTGCTCTGCTCGCTGTCGCGCCACACGACGCAGCCGGCCTTGGCCGTCCAGCGCATCAGCCGCGCGTTGGGGATGTCCGAGAACACCAGCGCCTGCTCGGTGGGCAGCCACACCGGCCCCTCGACGAACTTCATGCCGGTGCCGAGCCGTTCGATCGCCGCGTCGGCGGGGACCAGTTGGCGGCCAGCCTCGCGGTGGAACGTGACCTGCGCCGGCAGCGCGGCGGCCAGCACGGCGAACGAGATGCCGGCGAACGGGATGCCGGCAAATGGGGCGAGAACGGCAGGCTTCATCTCAGACCTTCCAGACGAGGTTGCGGCGATAGAGGGCGCGGAGCACGACGAACCAGGCGACGATCCACAGCAGCGCGAACAGCAGCGACGCGAACTTCGGCTCGCCGAGCGGCAGCAGCAGGGTCTCGAACAGCCAGGTCTTCAGCGACACGGTGCGGCCGTCGACGTCGAACGTGATCAGCGACGCGATCAGGCGACCGAGCAGGCCGCTGCCGACGAACACCAGCAGCGCGTTGGTGCCGTAGACCTGCAGCGGGTAGGCGAGCCGGTCGAAGCGACGCTGCTCGAAGAAGTGCACGCACAGGCCGAGCCCCGCGGTCGCGATGCCCGCGGTCCAGACCGCGTAGCTGCTGGTCCACAGGTACTTGTTGGCCGGCAGCAGCCACGACCAGACCGCGCCGAGCGCCATCAGCAGCAGGCCGCGGCGCAGCAGCCCCGACGAGCGCGCAGCGACGTCGGGGTTGGCGCGCAGCAGGCGGCCGGCTTCGACGCCGAACAGGCAGGTCGAAAGCGCCGGGATCGTGCTGAGCAGGCCTTCGGGGTCGTACTTGCCCTTGACCCAGATGTGGTCGCCGAACACGGCGCGGTCGACGTAGCCCTGCAGGGTGCCCATCGGCTCGGACAGGTCCGGCGCGCCGAAGCCCGGCACCGGCACCAGCGTGATCAACGGCCAGTAGAGCAGCAGGCACGACCACAGCACCCACCGCTGCGTGCGCGCCGACGTGAACAGGAACAGCAGCGCGGCCGTTCCGTAGCAGACGCCGATGCGCTGCAGCACGCCGGGGAAGCGGGTCGTCAGCAGCGGGTCGAACAGGTCGCGGCCGTCGGCGAACGTGATCAGCGGGAACGCCGACAACAGCATGCCGAGCAGCACCAGCTTGACGACGCGCAGCAGCAGCCCGCGCACGATCGGCCCGCGCGGATCGCCGCGGTCGACCTTCTTGCACAGCGCTGGCACGATCGCGACCCCGGCGCAGAACAGGAACGTCGGAAACACCAGATCGGTGAACGTGCAGCCGTGCCAGTCCGCGTGGCGCAGCGGTCCGTACTGCCAGTCGCGCCCCCAGCGACCGGGGTTGTTGACCAGGATCATCGCGGCGATCGACAGGCCGCGCAGGGCGTCGAGGCCGAGCCAGCGGCCCGTCGAAGAGCTCATGCCGCGCTACGCCGGAGCCTCGAGCGAAGCGCGCACGCTGCCGTCGTGCGTGAACAGCAGGGTGCGGGCGACGTGCGGCTCGACCCCCTTGGTCTTGGCCACGATCGCCGCCTTGACCTCGCCGTCGGCGGCCGCGAGCATGCGCTCGGCCTCGGCCAGCTCGCAGTGGCAGGCCTCGGCGACGATCCGCACGCTGCGGGCGCGCAGCTTGGCGTTGGTGGCCTGCAGGTCGACCATCAGGTTGCCGTAGACCTTGTTGAGCCGCACGAACGCGCCGGTGCTCAGCATGTTGAGCACCATCTTGGTGGCGGTGCCGGCCTTCAGGCGCGTGCTGCCGGTCAGCACTTCGGCGCCGGTCTCGACCTCGATCGCGTGGTCGACGCCGATCACCGCCGCGCTGCCGGGGTTCATGGTGACGCCGACGGTCAGCGCCTTGACGCTGCGCGCGTGTTCGAGCGCGCCGAGCACGTACGGTGTCCGGCCGCTGGCGGCGATGCCGACGACGGCGTCCTTCTGGCCGAGGTCGAGCGCCGCGAGGTCCTTGCCGGCCAGCTCCGGGTCGTCCTCGGCGCCCTCGACCGCGCGCAAGAACGCGTCCTGGCCGCCGGCGATCAGGCCGAGCACCTGCTGCGGGTCGGCCGAGAACGTCGGCGGACACTCGGCGGCGTCGAGCACCCCGAGGCGCCCCGACGTGCCGGCACCGACGTAGATCAGCCGGCCGCCCTTGTGCATGCGCTGGGCGATCGCGTCGACGGCGTCGGCGATCTTCGGCAGCACCAGCCGCACCGCTTCGGCGATGTGGCGGTCCTCGTCGTTCATCGCGGTGACGACATCGAGCGTCGACATCGCGTCGAGTTCTTCGCTGCGCGGGTTGCGGGACTCGGTCCGAAGCTGCGACAGGTCGACCTGGGTCATGGCCGGCATGATCGCGCATGGCCGCCCCGAACACCATGGGTCGCGTGACGGGGATCGTCCGTCGCGCTACGGTCGCGGCGATGCCGGTCGCCCCTCTGGACCTCACCCTGCTGGTGCTCTACGTCGCCGGCACGATCGCCTTCGGTCTGTGGATGGGGCGCGGCCAGAAGTCGGCGTCCGACTACCTGCTGGGCGGCCGCGACCTGCCGTGGACGGTGCTGCTGCTGTCGATCGTCGCGACCGAGACCAGCACGGTGACGTTCTTGAGTGTGCCGGGCATCGCCTTCGGCGGCGGCCTCGGCCCCGGCGACCTGCGTTTCCTGCAGCTGCCGCTCGGCTACCTGGTCGGGCGCATCGCGGCGGCGACGTTCCTGGTGCCGCTCTACTTCAAGGGCCAGCTGTTCACCGCCTACGACGTGCTGCGCGACCGCAGCGGCGCCAACGTGCGCACGCTGGCCAGCGGCCTGTTCCTGGTGACGCGCACGCTCGGCGACGGCCTGCGGCTCTACCTGACGGCGATCGTGCTGCAGGTGATGTTCGGCTGCTCGATCCAGGTCGCGGTGGTCTCGGTCGGCGCCGCGACCGTCGTCTACACGGTGGTCGGCGGCATCAAGGCGGTCGTCTGGACCGATGCGATCCAGTTCGTCGTCTACATGCTCGGCGCGGCGATCGCGTTCGTCGTGCTCGGCAGCGAGATCGACGGCGGCCTCGGCGCGGTGTTCTCCGACAACGGCATGAGCGAACGGCTGCGCGTGTTCGTCACCGAGTGGGACCTGGCGCAGCCCTACACGCTGTGGGCCGGCCTGATCGGCGGCACCGTGGTGTCGATCGGCAGCCACGGCGTCGACCAGCTGATCGTGCAGCGCTACCTGTGCGCGCGCTCGCAGCGCGACGCGCAGAAGGCGCTGGTCTGGAGCGGGCCGGTGGTGCTGCTGCAGTTCGCGGTGTTCCTGCTGCTCGGCCTGTGCCTGTCGGTGTTCTACGCGCAGCAGCCGCCGGACCAGCCGTTCGAGAAGGCCGACCGCGTGTTCGCCGACTTCATCGTGCACCACATGCCGACCGGCGTCGTCGGCATCGTGCTCGGCGCGCTGTTCTCGGCGGCGATGTCGACGCTGTCGAGTTCGCTGTCGGCGTCGGCGTCGGCGCTGGTCAACGACTTCGTGCTGCCGATCACCGGCCACCGCCCCGACCAGCCGTTCGCGCTGCGGGCCGCCAAGCTCGCGACCGTGATCTTCGCCGGCCTGCAGATCGTCGTCGGCATCAGCGGCATCGGCGGCGGCTCGATCATCGGCCAGGTGCTGGCGATCCAGAGCCTGACGCTCGGCGTGATCCTCGGTCTGTTCGTGCTCGCACTCGGCGAACGGCGCAACCCGACCGCGTCGATGATCGGGCTGTGCGCCGGCCTCGCGGTCACCTGCGTGATCGCCTTCGTGCTGCCGATCGAGTTCGACGACGGCAGCACGTTCGCGATCGGCTGGCCGTGGTACGGGCTGATCACCGGCGCGACGACCGTCGGCGTCGGCGCGCTCTCGCGGCTGGTCACCCGCCCAGCGTGAACGAACGCATGCGCTGCATCGCGCGCTCGAACGCGTCGATCTGGTCGCGGTAGCGCCGGATCGTCTCGCGCTTGCCGGCGATCGCGCGCGCGTGCACGTCCTTCTTGGCCTCCTCCCTGGCGGCCTGCTTGCGCCACCAGGTCTTGCGGGTGCGCCGATCGGCGATGCGCGCCTTGTCGAGGCAGTCCTGCTGCTTGTCGTGGTGGTGCTGCCACAGCTCCTGGCCCGACGCGACGTGCTCCTCGGCCCGCTCGATCTTGCGCCGCAGGCCGGCGCACACGGTCGTCAGCGCGTCGAAGTCCGGAAACGCGCAGCGCAACCGCTGCCGGTGCACGTCGTCGAACCAGCGCAGCGGCGCCGCGACGTCGAGGCCGCAGGCGCGGCAGGCGTCGAGCACGCCGAGGTGCTGCAGGCGCGCGTCGATCGCCGCCCCCTGGTCGCCGCTGCCGTCGCGCAGGCGCACGAACTCGCGCGCGCAGCGCTCCGCCTCCGCGCGCCGGTCGGCACCGCGCGACATCAGCACCATCGCCAGCAGCAGCTGCGCGGCCGCGTCGCCGGGATCGCCGCGCACCATCGCGCGCACCTGCTGCTCGAGCCGTTCGCGGTGGCCGCTGGCGACCGCCGCGGCGAACGCGCGGTCGCGCTGCCGGTGCCGCGCCCGCGCCAGCCAGTCCGGGCGCAGCGGCCGCCCCGCGGCGAGCCGTTGGCCGAGGTCGCGCCAGTGCGGCAGCAGCCAGGCGGCTCCCTCGGGCACCGACGCGGTGACGTCGGCGCCGTCGGCGAGCGCGTCGGCGACGACCTGCCAGGGCGCCACCGCAGCGGCCGGATCGCACACCGGCGACGGCAGGCCCAGCGCGTGCGCCGTCCAGAACGGCAGGCGCAGGTCGCCGGGCCGCTGGCGCGCGACTGCCAGCAACCACGGCAGCAGTTCGTGCACGCCGCCGCCGCGCTGCACCCGCGCGCGGGCCTCGGCGCACAGCCGGTCGACCGCGACCGCATCGCAGCGCACCGGCAGCGCATCGCCGAACGTGCGCATCGCCGGCTCGAGCGGCGGCAGCCACGCCGGCGGCCGGCCGGCGGCGAACGCGCGGCGGTAGCGCGCATAGGCCGCATACTGTTCGTCGCGCTGGTCCTGGACCGCGAGCCAGCCGGCGAGGCGCCGCTCGACCTCGGTCGGTCGCTGCCCCGACTCCGGACCGCTGCCCGGCCCGGAGTCCTGTGCGGGCAGCGCGCCGAGCCCCAGCGTGCCGATCGCCAGCGCGCCGAGCGCCAGCACGCCGAGCGACCCGACCGCCCACCGCCGCGAGGGCGCGCTCACCGTCCCTCCTCGACCGGCACGATCGCGACCCGGAAGCCGACGCCCGCCTGGCGCGCGTCGACGGGCAGCGACTGGCGGCCGTCGGGCAACACCTGGGAACGCAGCGTCAGCCACGAGCCGCCGCGCACGAACGCGCGTCCGGTCGCCGCGTCGGCGGCACACCACTCCTCGACGTTGCCGGTCATGTCGAACAACGCCAACGCGTTGGCGCGCTTCGCCCCCACCGCGCGCGGCCCGTCGGCGTCGCCGTTCGCCGTCGCCAGCAGTGCAGCGTCGCCGCGCGCCCCGAACTGCCAGCGCGCCTCGTCCGGCAGGGCGCAGCGGTAGCCCTCGGGCATGCGTCCGAGCTGCCGCAACCGGCGGTCGAGGTGTCGGCAGAACCGCTGCGCATCGGCCAGCGTCACGCGGTCGGCCGGCAGGTCGTCGTCGCCGGCCTGCCAACCGACCGGGTCAGCCAGCCGCAGTGCACGCCACTGCCGCCGGCTGGTCTCGGTCGCGGCCAGCCAGAAGTCGCCGAGTTCGCCGCCCGCGATCGGCACCAGCACGACCCCACCCGGCGCCTGCAGCGCCTCGCCGACGAACGAACGCCCGACCCAGCGCACCCGTTCGCTGCGGTTGCCGGCCTCGTCGACCGCCGCCACCACGACGCGGGTCGGGCCGCGCACGGCGAGGCGGTGACGGAACCTGCCGCTGCCGTCGAACCGCACCAGCCGACCATTGCACCAGATCGCGCGCACGCCGACCTCGGCCCGCGCAGCGCCGACCACGATCGCCTCGCGAACGCCCGACTCGATGCGTTCGATGCAGAGCTCCGGTGGCACGCGGTAGCGCCGCACCGTGACCAGCCGCGGCCGCGAACGGTTGCCGACCGCGTCGACCGCGTGCACGGCGAACGCGTGCTCGCCGTCCGTGGGCAGCGGCACCGTCAGCAGGAAGCGACCGTCCGCCGCCGGCGTCGCCAGCCAACGCTGCAGGCCGCGGCAGGCGACGACCTGCACCGCGTCAGCGGCGACGCCGCGCAGCAGGGCAAGCCGCTGCGCCGTCAGCGGCGCCGACCGGCACCCGGTGAGTTCGGGCGCGATCGTGTCGACGACGACGTCGACGTGGCCGACCGCGACGTGGCCGGCGCCGTCCCGACCGCGCACCACCAGCCGCTGCGGGCCGTGCGCGAGTTCGATTGCACCGGCCCACTCGGCGCCGTCGGCCGCCAGCGCAACGTCGAGGCCGTCGACCTCGACCACGACCGCGACCACGTCGGCGGCTGCCCGCACCCGCACCTCGGTGCGGCCGGCGACCCGCTGGCCCGCCTGCGGCGCCAGCACCGCCAGCGACGGCGCCTCGACGTCGCAGCGCACCGCGCCGACCTCGACCGTCACCCGCACCCCGATGCGGTCCTCGGCCACCAGACAGAGGTCGAACGCCTCGTGCATCGGCGCCAACAGCCGCACCGGTCCGTCCAGCAGCGAACGCGCCGCGCGCACCTCGTCGCCAACGCTTAGCCGCACCTCGGCGCGACGCAGGTCGTCGGGCAGGCCGGTCGCGCGCACCATCAGTTCGCTCGCCGGCAGCCAGTGCCGGTCCCCGTGCCCGCGCAGGCCGTCGAACGTCACCGCCTGGCGCAGCAGCCTGGTCAGGGCCGCGCGACGGTCCGCCAGGATGCGCTGGCGCAGCTGCTGCGCCCGCGGCGAATCGTCGCCGCTCTGCGCCAGCACCGCGAGCGCCTGCAGCTGCTCGCCGCGCTGCAGCGCCTGCTCGGCGCGCACCACCGGCAGCAGCGCGGCGTCGACGTCGATCGCCGCCGCCTCGGCGGGCGACGGCCGCCACCACGACCAGCCCAGCGAACCGATCGCCGACACCGCCACCGCCAACCACGCCAGCGCCGCCACCGGCCGACGCCGACCGGCGCGGGCCGCCTCGCGCCGCTGCCGGCGCGCGACCAGCTTGCCGAGCCGCACGCGCTCCCGGGGACTCGGCACCGGCGCGGCCTCGACCGCGACGTCGACCAGTCGCTGCAGCGAGGCCTCGTCGGTCGCGCCGCCGGCGAGCGCGTCGCGGAGCGCGCCGGCATCGGCGAAGCGCTGTTCGGGATCCCGGCACACGCAGCGTTCGTAGGCCAGGTGCAGGTCCTCGGCCCAGCCCGGGTGCCGTTCGCGCAGCGACGGCAGTTCGTTGCTGTAGATCCAGTGCGCGACCCTGCCCGGTGCGCCGCGCGGCACCGCGTGGCGGCCGGTCGCGAGGAAGTGGAACGTCGCGCCGAGCGCCCAGACGTCGGCCGGCGCCTTGACGTACGGCGAGTCCCACTGCTCGGGCGGCATGTACTGCGGCGTGCCCATCACCACCGCGGTCTGGCCGACCAGGGTCGCGCCGCGGTCGTCGACGGCCTGGCGGGCAAGGCCGAGGTCGGTCAGCTTGACGCGACCGGCGCGCGTGATCATCACGTTCTCGGGCTTGAGGTCGCGGTGCACGATGCCCTGTTCGTGCGCCTCGGCGAGGCCGTCGGCCAGCGCGACCAGCGCGGTGCGCGCCTGCAGCTCGTGCATCGGTCCCTGCCGCGCGATCCGCTTCGGCAGCGTCTCGCCGTCGACGTACTCCATCACGATCGAGTGCAGGCCGGCGTCGCAGCGCACGCCGAACACGCGCACGACGTGGTGGTGCGTGATCTGCATCGCGACCTTGGCCTCGCGACGGAACCGCTGCACGTACACCGGGTCAACCGCCAGCCGCGGGTCGAGCACCTTGACCGCGACCTCGAGGCCGTGTTCGAGGTGCCAACCGCGGAACACGATGCCCATGCCGCCCTGGCCGATGCGTTCGAGCAACACGACTGCGCCGAGCACGCGTCGTCCGGCCAGCACCGGTACCCGTTCGAGCCAGCCGTCCGTCGGCTGGGCGGCGCTGCCGTCGTCGATCGCCAGGGTGTGCATCGTTTGGGGTCGGTCCCGTTCCTTCGAAGCCGGGTCCATCCGTCTGTATCCGGCTCGGCGGTCCGGGTTACCGGGCCGCTCCTCGGACGTCGACCGGCGTCGATCCGTCCGCGTAGGCCGAATGCCGCAAGGTGTGTCGCGGTGGGAACGATTAGCCTGCGTGCGTATGGCGAACGTCCCGGAAGAGGTCCGTACCGACCGACTGGTGCTCTCCCGGTGGCGAGCCGCCGACGCCACCGAACTGCGCGCGCTGCTCGACCGCTGCGACGCGCACCTGCGGCCGTGGATCCCGTTCATGCAGGACGAACCGCGCTCGCTCGAGGGCACGCGAGAAAAACTGATCGAGATCGGCGCCTCGTTCGACGCCGGCGAGCACTTCCGATTCGCGCTGCGCGAACGCGCCACCGAGGCGCTGGTCGGCGAGACGATGCTGATCGGCCGCGGCGGACCGGGCGCGATCGAGGCCGGCTACTGGCTCGACCAACGCCACTGCGGCAAGGGCTACGCCAGCGAAGCGACCGCCGCGCTGCTGCCGCTGGCCTTCGAGACGCTCGCCCGGCAGCGCGTGCTGGTGCGCTGCGACGTGCGCAACGAGCCGAGCCTGCGGGTCGCCGCCCGCCTGGGCGGCGTCGCGATCGACACCGAGCAGCTCGAAGAGAACGGCGAGACCGTGGTGCTGCGCGTGTTCCAGATCACGCCGACACGGTAGCTTGCGCGCATGACCCCTCCGTTCTCAGCAGGCCTCGCCGCGCTGGCGCTCGGCGCGCTCGCCCCGCTCGCCGCCCAGACCCGCACTGGCGTCGACGTGCTCGCCGCCGCCGACTGCAAGCAGCTCCAGGGCCGCAAGGTCGGCCTGATCACCAACCACACCGGCCGCACCGCCGACGGCCGCCGCACCGTCGACGTGCTGGCCGCGAGCGAACACGTGCAGCTGGTCGCGCTGTTCTCGCCGGAGCACGGCTGGCAGGGCGTGCTCGACGAGAAGGTCGACGACACCGTCGACGCGGCCACCGGCCTGAAGGTGTTCTCGCTCTACGGCAAGACCCGCAAGCCGTCCGACGAGATGCTGCAGGGCGTCGACACGCTGGTGTTCGACGTGCAGGACATCGGCTGCCGCTTCTACACCTACACCGCCACGATGCGGAACGGCCTCGAAGCGGCCGCCGAGCGCGGCCTGAGGTTCGTCGTGCTCGACCGGCCCAACCCGATCGGCGGCATCGCGATGGCCGGCCCGGTGCTGCAGAACCAGCGCCGCGACTTCGTCGCCGCCCACACCATCCCGCTGCGCCACGGCATGACGATCGGCGAGCTGGCGCGCATGATGGTCGGCGAGGCGGCGATCGAGGTCGACCTGCAGATCGTGCGCTGCCAGGGCTGGCAGCGCGCCGACCTGTGGCACGACACCGGCCTGCCGTGGATCGACCCGTCGCCGAACATGCGGCGCCTGACGCAGGCGCTGACCTATCCGGGCATCGGCCTGGTCGAGGGCACCAACGTCTCGGTCGGCCGCGGCACCGACACGCCGTTCGAGATCCTCGGAGCGCCGTGGATCGACGCGCGGGTGTTCGCCGCCGACCTCAACGCGCGCCGGCTGCCGGGCGTCACCTTCGTGCCGGTGCACTTCACGCCGGACTCGAGCAAGCACCGGGGCAAGCGCTGCGGTGGCGTGCACATCCTGGTCACCGACTGGGCCACGTTCGAACCGGTGCGCACCGGCGTGCACGTCGCCTGCTCGCTGCATGCGCGGTTCGCCGACGACTGGGACACCAGGCGTCTCGACTGGCTGCTGAAGGACGAGGCGTCGACCGCGGCGATCCTCGCCGACACGCCCGCCGACGAGATCCTGTCGACCTGGAAGGCAAAGCTGCGCACCTTCGCGATGCGTCGCCGGGCATTCTTGATCTACGAATGAGCCCCCCCGTCGAGACCGGCCTCGAGCTCGCGCTGCGCGAACCGCCGAAGCGGCTGCGCGACGCGCGCGCGTTCGCGCTGCTGAGCAACCAGGCGTCGGTGACGCGCGGCTTCGCGCACGCCGCCGACGCGATGCACGAGCGCTTCCCCGATGCCCTGCGCGCGCTGTTCGGCCCGCAGCACGGCCTGTGGTCGACCGAGCAGGACAACATGATCGAGACCGGCCACGCGCGCTACCGCGGCCTGCCGGTCTACAGCCTGTACTCGGAGACGCGGATCCCGACCGACGAGATGCTCGACGGCCTCGACCTGCTGGTCGTCGACCTGCAGGACGTCGGCACCCGCGTCTACACCTACGTCTGGACGCTGACCCACTGCCTCGAGGCGTGCGCCGCGCGCGGCGTCGAGGTGATGGTGCTCGACCGCCCCAACCCGCTCGGCGGCGCCGTCGCGGAGGGCGCGCTGCTCGAACGGGAGTTCACCAGCTTCGTCGGCCGCGCGCCGATCCCGATGCGGCACGGCCTGACCATGGGCGAGCTGGCGCTCTACTGCAACACCACGCTGGACGTCGGCTGCGAGCTGCACGTGGTGCCGATGCAGGGCTGGCGACGCGACCTGCTGTGGCACGACTGCGGCCTCGCGTGGGTGCCGCCATCGCCCAACCTGCCGCGCGCCGAGGGGGCGCTGGTCTATCCGGGCCAGGTGCTGCTCGAGGGCACCAACCTCAGCGAAGGGCGCGGCACCACCACGCCGTTCGAGCAGTTCGGCGCGCCCTGGATCGACGCGCGGGCGCTCTGCGAGGCGGTCGGCGAGGTGCCGGGTGCCGTGCTGCGGCCGGTGTCGTTCGAACCGACGTTCCAGAAGCACCGGGGCGAACCGTGCAACGGGCTGTTCGTGCACGTCACCGAGCCGCACGCGTTCCGTTCGTACCGGATGACGATGCAGCTGCTGCGCGCGCTGCGCGAACGGCACGGCGACGCGCTCTGTTGGAACGACCCGCCGTACGAATACGAGCAGCACCTGCAGCCGATCGACATCCTGGCCGGCGCGCCGGGCCTGCGCAGTTGGGTCGACGAAGGCGGCGACCCGGCCGGCCTCGACGCGCTGGCCGAGGCGCCGCCGGGCTGGTGGCCGTCGGTCGCTCCGTATCTGCTCTACCCCGAGCGATGACCCCGCCCCCGCCCCTTCCGACCAGCGCGTCGTGGCGCTGGACCGCCGCCGCCGCGCTGCCGGCGCTGCTGCTGTTCGCGCTGCAGGCGGGCTGGCCGTGGCCGTTCTTCTCGGACGACTCGTTCATCTCGCTGCGCTACTCCGAACGGCTGCTGCACGGCGACGGCCTGACGTGGACCGACGGCGAGGCGGTCGAGGGCTACAGCAACCTTCTGTGGGTCGTGCTGACCGCCGCGCTCGGCGCGCTCGGCCTCGAGCTGGTCACCGCTGCGCGCGTGCTCGGGGCGCTGTGCACGGTCCTGGCGCTTTGGTCGCTGGCGGCGGCGCTGCGGCCGCGCGACCTGCGCACCGCGGCGGTCGCGTCGCTGGCACCGCTGCTGGTCGCCGCGACCCAGCCGGTGATGATCTGGTCGCTCGCCGGCCTCGAAGGGCCGCTGCTGCTGGCGCTGCTCGCCTGGGGCTTCGGCGGCCTGCTGCGGCGGTTCGGCGACCGCGACGCGCGCGACCGACTGCGCACCGGCGCGCTGCTCGCCGCCGGCGTGCCGTTCGCGCTCGCCTGCTGGACCCGCCCGGACGGCCCGCTGTGGGCGCTGGGCGCCGGCGTCGGCATCGGCGTGCTGGCGCTGCAGCGCGGCGTCGTCGCGGCGATCGGCCGCGCCTTCTGGTTCGGCCTGCCGGCGGTCTTGGCAGTGCTGGCCCAGCTCGCGTTCCGGCTCGCCTACTACGGCGACTACGTGCCGAACACCGCACACGTCAAGGCGGAGCTCGACCCCGCCTCGATCGGCCCCGGCCTGCGGTTCGTGGGCGACGCGCTGCTGGCGATGCCGGCGCTGAGCGGCGCCGCCGCGACCGGCGCCGCGCTCGCCCTGCTGCTGCCGCGGACCCGCGCGTTCGTCGTGACGCTGCTGCTGCCGGTGCTGGCGTGGCTCGCGTACCTGGCCGCGATCGGTGGCGACCACTTTCCGGGACTGCGGCTGCTGCACGGCGTGATCGCGCCGATGGCCCTGCTCGCAGCGCTCGGCGTGCACGCGCTGCCGTGGCCGACGGTGCGCGCGGTCGTGGCGATCGCGCTGGCCGTCGGCGGTGCCTGGCTGGATGCGAGCGTCGCGCGCAGCGATCCGCGCAGCCGGCAGGCGCGCGGCGAGATCTGGGAGTGGCACGGCAAGGCGCTCGGCGAAGCGCTCGGCCGGGCGTTCGCCGAACGGCAGCCGCGCATCGCGGTCGACGCGGCCGGCGCGCTGCCGTACTACAGCGGCCTGCCGGCGCTCGACATGCTGGGGCTGTGCGACCGCACGATCGCGACCACGCCGTTCCCCGCGTGGATCGAGACGATGCGCAAGGAGATCCCGCGGCCGCCCGGCCACATGCGCGGCAACGGCGCCTACGTGATGGACCGGCAGCCGGATCTGATGGTGTTCCAGCACGCGCCCGGCCTGCCGCTGCCGGTGTTCGTCAGCGCCTGCGAGTTCGAGGCCGACCCGCGCTTCCTCGAGCACTACCGGCTGTTCCTGCTCGACCTGCACGAACCGGAGATCCTGCCGGGCCTGCGGCAACCGCACCTGGCGTCGATCTGGGTGCGCGTCGACGGCCGCGCCGGGATCCGGCGAACGCCCGACGCGGTCACCGTGCCGGCCTACCTGTTCGGTTCGTACCGCCTCGGGGGGCCGGCGATCCGAAAGCACCAGCCGCCGACGGGCGACCCCGCGGCCGACCGCGCGGCGCTGGCCAACCTCGGCCGCACCGCGCAGTTCCTGACCGCGCGCAGCCCGTTCGCCGAGCCGGGCGACGACGGCGCGCTGCAGCTGGTGCTGGCGCCGCGGCAGGTCGTGACGTTCGCGCTCGAGCTGCCGGCCGGCAGCTGGCTGGCTCGCAGCATGCCCGAGCACGGCGGCGCGACGGCGGACTTCGAAGGCGCCGAACGGATCACGCTGGCAGAATCCGGTCCCGCGACCGTGACCCTGCGCGCCGGCGACGCATCCGCGCGGCCGCAGCGCGTTGTGCTGCAGCGACTTCCCGACTGAACGCTGCGCCGCATCAGGTCCTTCACGGCGTCTTCACAGAGTGCTCGTCGGCGCCACACGGCGTCGCGCAGACTGTTTGGCTGCAATTCGACGCTGCCACCCGGCGTCGGGGCCAGACTCGCGAATCCAACTGAATCCAATGATCCGATCCACCACCAAGTTCCTCGCCGCCTCGGCGCTCCTGATCGCGAGCGCCGCCGCGCAGGTCATCCCCACCGGCAGCGTCGTCGTGCTTCGCTGCGGTGACCCGAACGGCCTGACCCTGAGCGGCGATGCGCACCCGGTCTTCCTCGACGTGTTCGACTCGCAGACCAACGCGCTGCTCAACACCATCGAGATCCCGAGCAGCGCCAGCAACCCGCCGGCGACGCCGTCGTTCTCGCAGAACGGCTTCTCGTTCAGCGAAGGCTGCCTGAGCCTGTCGGCCGACAACCGCTACCTGGTCCTGGCCGGCTACGACCGCGCCATCGGCGCCTCGGACCCGGCCAGCGAGTCGGCCCTGACCACGCCGCGCATCGTCTGCACGGTCGACACCCTGACCGGCGCGATCGACACCAGCACGCAGCTGACCGACGCGTTCGACCAGTCGACGTTCCGCGGCGCGACCAGCGACAACGGCCAGCGCTTCTGGGTCTCGGGCAACGGCGGCGGCGGCGGCTCGGTCCGCTTCGTGGCCAGCATCGGCGACAGCACCTCGACCGACATCGTGCAGGGTCCGTCGAACGGCCGCTGGATCGGCATCCACAAGGGCCAGCTCTACATGAGCAGCGCCTCGACGAGCGCCTCGGCGCAGGGCGTGCTGCAGGTCGGCACCGGCCTCGAGACGCAGCTGACCACGGCGACGATCCTCAACGGCTTCCCGCTGACGCAGCAGATCGCCGACGGCGCGCCGCACGGCTTCTGGTTCGCGGACGACCAGACCCTCTACGTCGCCGACGACTCCGGCTTCGCCGGCGGCACCAACTGCGGCGTGCAGAAGTGGACCGAGAGCGGCGGCACCTGGACCCGCCAGTACGTGCTGACGACCGGCCCCGGCAACTGCGCGGTCGGCATCACCGGCATCGTGCGCGACGGCGTCGCCGAGATCTGGTTCACCGATGCGGCGGCCACCGGCTTCAGCAACACGCTCTACAAGGTCGTCGACACCGGCCCGAACGCGACGCCGGTGCTGGTCGCGACCGAGCCGGCCAACAGCGACTTCCGCGGCGTGCAGGTGATCGGCTCGACGATCGTCACGACCCCGGGCGGCTGCGGCACGGCCGAGCTGGCGGTCACCGCCAGCGGCCTGGTCGGCACCAACATCTACTCGCGGGTCAGCAACACCAACGGCTTCGCGTTCACCAACATCAGCTTCACCCCGGTCGGCCTGCCGCTGCAGAACTGCGGCTGCACGGTGCTCTACGACCTCGGCTTCCTGGCCGGCCAGGCGGACCTGACCATCACGCTGCCGAACAACCCGGCGCTGAGCGGCCAGGTCGTCAACATCCAGGGCATCGACCTGTTCGACACCGTCACCGGCTGCGCGCCGATCGTGAACGGCCTGCCGCTGTCGACGACCGACGGCAAGAGCGTGCTGATCTTCTGATCGCGGCGCTGGCGGTGCCTCGCCGAGGCGCCGCTGGCAACGGGGCGCGCCCTGCGGCTACCGCAGGCGACGGCAGACAGTTACGCTGTGGCGGGCTAGACCCCGCCCGCGTCCATGTCGAAACCGTCCCCGCGCCTGAGTCGACGCCACCTGCTGGCGCTCGGCACGTTCCTGGTGCCGCTCACCGTGCTGGCGGTGCTCGGCTGGAACGAACTGCGCCGCAGCGGCGCGATGACCGAGGCGTCGCTGGCGCGTGAGGCGGAGCAGTTCCTGGCCAGCGCCAGCCAGGCGATCGAACAACGCATCGACCTCCAGGTGCCGGCCGCGCTGGCCGCGTCCGAACGCCGGCTCAACGACTACTCGCCGACGCGCACGACGATCCGGCTGCGCGAGGAGGACGGCATCGACGCCGTGCTCGACGTGCTGCTGCTGGACGAGCGCGGCGAACTGGAGTGGCCGACCCTGCCGCTCTACATCTACAGCCTGCCGCTGGCGCGCGAGCCCGAGACGTCCGGCACCGCGCAGAGCGGCGAGGGCTCCCGTTCGCGCTTCACCGACCTGGCCAAGGCCGAGGTGCTGATCGCCAACCGCCACCACGACCAGGCCATCGAACTGCTGCGCCGGTTCCTGTCGCAGATCGAGGAGAGCCTGACGATCGACGACAGCGGCAGCTACTCGATCGACAACGTGCGCGAGGCCGAGGTCCACGCCCGCTTCCGGCTGGCGGCGCTGCTGCGCGCGGCGGGCGAGACCGAGGAGGCGCTGGCCGAGTTCCAGCGGGTGGTCAAGGCCACCGGTTCGTTCCAGGACTGGTCGCGACGGGTGCGCGAGATGCGGCAGTTCCAGCTGCTCGCGCAGAGCGTCGTCGCCGAGCTGGGCGACCCCGAGGAGCGCGTCGAGCTGATCCGCGCGATCGCCGAGAACGACTACTACTACCTGTCCGACGGCCTGACCGCCGCGATCGCGGGCCGCCTGGCGTCGACGTTCGTCGACACCGACCCGCGCCGGGCCGACGTCGACCGCTACCTGCTCGAGAACGAGCAGCGCGTCGTGACCCGCGAGTTCGCCAGCTCGTTCGTCGGCTGGCAGCGTGGCCAGCTGCGCGCCCGCCTGCAGGGCATGCTCGCGCCGGCCGCGCTCGAGGTCGTGCCCGAAGAGCGCCTGATCACGCGCATCGAGGACTACCTGTCGCTGCTGGCCGTGCGCCCGCGCGCCAACGACCCGCGCATCGACTTTCGCGGCGCGTTCGTCGCGATCAACTTCGACCTCGCCGCGCTGCTGGAACCGGCGCTCGAGCCGTTCGTTCGCGCCGACGGCAACTTCGTGCTCGGCGTGACCGTGCCCGACGGCGGCGAGCTGGTGCCGACCCCGGACGACGTGCCGCGGGACTTCCTGCCGGCGGCGCTGATGACGCCGTCGGGACTGACGCTGCGCGCCTACCCGGCCGACCCGGCGCGGATGATGGCCGAAGCGGACTCGGCGTCGTTCAAACGCACGCTGCTGGTGCTGGCGCTGTTCTTCACCGCGCTCGGCGGCGCGCTGTGGTCGTGGCGGTCGGTGACCCGCGAGGCCGAACTCGCCGCGCTCAAGATCGACCTGGTCTCGCGCGTGTCGCACGAGCTGAAGACGCCGCTGGCGCTGATCCGGATGTATGGCGAGACGCTCGGCATGCGGCGCGTTCGCGACGGCGAACAGGCCGCCGAGTTCGGCACGATCATCGCACGCGAGTCCGAGCGCCTGACGACGCTGATCCAGCGCATCCTCGACTTCTCGCGCCAGCAGGCCGGCACGCTGACCTACTCCGCGCAGCCGTACGACATCGGCGAACTGCTGCGCACCACCGCCTACGCCTACGCGCCGCACCTCGAGGAGAAGGGCGTGTTCCTGGTCGACAGCCTGCCGCTCGGCATCACCGTCGTCTGTGACCAGGACGGCCTCGAGGGCGCGATCATCAACCTGCTCGAGAACGCGACCAAGTACGGCCAGGACGGCGTCGACGAGCACGAGGTCGAACTGCTGCTGCAGAGGGTCGGCGACCGGGCCGTCGTCGAGGTGCGCGACCGCGGCCGCGGCATCCCCGACGGCGAGCACGACCAGATCTTCGAGGGCTTCTACCGCGCCAGCAACAGCGGCGAGGTGCGCGGCGCCGGCCTCGGCCTCGGCATCGTGCAGCACTTCGCGCGCGCCCACGGCGGCGAGATCGAGGCGCTGCCGCGCGAGGGCGGTGGTACCATCATGCGACTCACGCTGCCGCTCGCCGGCCGTAGCAGCCCTGCCCTCGACGAGCATCCGAATCCCAAGTCCCCGTAGGAACCCAATCCGTTGAGCACGTTGACCGACACCCAGATCCTCGTCATCGAGGACGAACCCGACCTGCGCGCCGGCCTGCAGCACAACCTCGAACTCGAGGGCTACAAGGTCAGCGTCGCGGCGGACGGACGCGAAGGACTGCGCAAGGCGCGCGAGGGCCAGGCGAGCCTGGTGCTGCTGGACCTGATGCTGCCGGAGATGCCGGGCCTCGAGGTCCTCAAGCATCTGCGCGACACCGGCCACGAGACGCCGATCATCATCATCTCGGCGAAGGGCCAGGACCGCGACAAGGTGCAGGGCCTCGAGCTCGGCGCCGACGACTACCTGACCAAGCCGTTCGGTCTCAGCGAGCTGCTGGCGCGGATCCGCGCCGTGCTGCGCCGCACCAAGAGCGGTGCCAAGGCCGGCGCCGGCAAGGAGGCTTCGGTCCAGGGCGTGATGAAGTTCCCCAACCTGGTGGTCGACTGGCGCCGCTTCACGGTCACGCGCGACGACACCGAGGTGCAGCTGTCGCGCTACGAGGCCGAGATCCTGCGCATGCTGATCGAGCACCGCGGCGAGGTCGTCAGCCGCCAGGACCTGCTGCGCAAGGTCTGGGGCTACGTGCACCTGCCGACCACGCGCACCGTCGACAACCACATCGCGCGCCTGCGCAAGAAGCTCGAGTCCGACGTCGAGAACCCGGTGCACGTCGTCACCGTGCACGGCCTCGGCTACCGGTTCGAGTCGCAGCTGCTGGAGGAAGAATGAGCCCCCGCGCGTTCGCCGTGCTGATCGCCGTCGCCGTGACCGTGGCCACCGCGAGCGCGCAGAGCGGGCGCGCGCGCAAGGTCCGCGAACGCCACCGCATCGCCACCGCGGTGCACCAGGCGTGGCTGCAGGAGAACCTCGACCTCGACTCGCGCGGCGCGATCCAGAGCTACGAGAAGCTGCGCCGCAACAGCCCGAAGTCGCGCCCCGAGCGCTGGATCGCGATCGCCCGGCTCGCCGAGCTCGGCCGCCTCGGCGTGATCCACCCCGAACCGGGCACCGTGCCGATGCAGGCGCCGCCGGAGGTCCAGAAGGCGCTCGACCTGCTCGCGCAGCCGGTGCCGTGGCAGACGGTGATCACCAACCCGGAGGCTCCGGTCGACCTGCCGCGCCTGCGGCCGGCCACCGAGAACGTCGTGCGCTGGGGCCGCGACCAGATCGGCCCCGACGTGCAGACCCGCTGGAACATGCGCTGGCGCGGCCGCGACCGCTCGACCAGCGGCCGCAACCGCCGCCTCAACCGCGACGCCGCCTACACCCTGCTCGAGTTCGAACTGCAGTCCCCGACCAGCGCTGAATCGCTGCGCGAGCTGATGTTCGTCGGCTGGAAGCCGCCGGTGCTCGAGGTCGGCGTCGAGGCCGCGCTGCAGCGCGCCGACGAACGCCTGCGCGAGCGCATCGAGAGCGAGGGCTCGGGCCGCTTCCGCCGCCTCCTGCAGGCGCTGCAGACCCGCGTGCAGCAGCTCGCCGAGAACGACCCCAAGGACGCCCTCGCCCTGCTGATGCGCCTGCCGTTCCTCGCCGAGGAGCTGCTGCTCCCGAAGCAGGAAGCGTCCGAAGAGGCGCCGAAGGACCCGCCCGAAGACAAGCGCTGACGGACCTCGCTCCGCAGCTGACCACAACCAAGTGATCAGTCGAAGGAGCTGCCCCACAACGCAAAGAGGGCAGCGCAACGCGCTGCCCTCTCCGTGCGAGCGCAACGCGCTCGCCAACAGGATCGCCAACCGGATCGCCAGCAGGGAGATCGATGGCTGCGGGCGAGCGCCAGTGGCTCGCCCTGCGAGCCACTAGCGCTCGCTCGGAACCATCTCGCCCGACTCGGGGTCGGTGCCGGTCTTGGCATCCGCGGCCCACGTGTCGAACCAGGTGCCCTGGTAGATGTCGAGCGGCATGACCTCCGGGCCGTAGGGGTGCAGCTCGGCGGCGCCGTAGAACAGGCAGAACGGCAGGTCGACCAGGTGGACGATGCCGTAGATGCCGTGCTCGAGCGCGTGGTAGAAGAACGTGAACGGGAACGCGGCGACCTGGACGGCCGAGCCGGAACCCAGACCTTCGCGCACGCTCTGCGACGTCGTGTAGCCGTCGGTCGCGCCGCCGTAGATCATCAGGACCGGCGTGCCGACGCCGAGCATGAGGTCCTTGCCGGCGCGGTTGAGCGTGCCGCAGGACGTGAAGGTCATGGCCGCGAGGGCGAAGACGGAGAGCAGGGCTTGACGAGCGTTCACTCTGGTACCTCGGAGGGACGGTTCGATGCCGGGCGACAGGGAGCTGCACCGGTCATCGGAAGGGGATTCGAAGGGGCTGTCTCGACACGAGATGCAAGCGCGTCCCCGGCCCCCGGACAAGCCTGTCCAGGTAAAAACCAGGTGCCGGACGGCCATGGCACCGGCGGCGCGGCGCAATTCGGGGGCGCGGCCCGGCCTCGTCCCCCACCCCTGACGGCCGGCGCGGCGCTAGAGTCGCAGCCCCGCACTGCCGACAGGTTTCGGGCCAGAGAAGAAGAAGACCGCATGCCGACCCGCCTCCCGACCTCCCGCTTCCCGGGCTCCTGCATCCCGGCCGCGCTATTGCTGGCGGCGACCACCGCGGCGCAGATCCCGACGCCGGAGCCGGCCCAGGTCGAGCCGACGCGCGAGCCGCGCCGCTACACGGGCATCTACGACGAGTCGATCTCCCGCGAGCTGTTCCGCGCCTGCGACGAGAACAGCGACGACCGGCTCGACGTGTTCGAGACCGCCGACTCGTTCGACCTCCTGCCGTCGGCGCGCGACCACCGCGGCTTCGCGCGCTTCGACACCGATCGCGACGGCTTCGTGACCTGGCCCGAGTTCGACCAGCGGTTCCGCACCAGCCTCGACAACGGCGGCACCTTCCGGGTGCGCACCGCGCGGTCGTTCACGATGCCGGAGGCGCCGCCGCAGAAGGAGACGCCGCTGCGGCAGTTCCTGCGCACGTTCGACGCCGACGGGGACGGCGCGCTGGCGCCGGCCGAGGTCGAGAAGCTGCTGGTCGGGACCGGCCTGCCGCCGACGCTGGCGGGGCCGCTGATGGCTTCGGACCTCGACGGGTCGGGCAGCATCGACGAGGCCGAACTGGCCCCGTGGTTCCAGCGGCTGCCGGTGGCAGCGCTGACTGCGGCGGCCGGCAACAGCCCGCTGCCGCAGCCGTGGTTCGACGGCGATCTCGACAAGGACGGCACCATCGACGTCGACGAGCTGCGCGCGGTTCTGCGCGCGCTGGACCCGGGCCTGCTGCGCTGGGCCGCGAAGCTGCTCGAGAAGCTGGATGCCGACAAGGACGGCAAGCTCGGCCGCGACGAACTGAACGCGTCGAAGACACCGACCGCGCCCGTCGGCGAGAAGCAAGCGGCGCCGACCACCCGGACGCCGCCCGGCCCCGCTCGCTGAGCCACCAGACGGGCGTTGGCGGCCGAGCCCTGGCCAGCCAGGCACGTGTGCTATACGACGGTGGCATGAGCAGCAGCCCGAGCCTGTCGTTCCGAAGCCTTTGCCTGCTGGCCGCGGCGGCGTGCACGACCCTCACCGCGCAGCGAGCGGAGCCGCCGCAGACGGTGGCCGAGTCGAGCAGCTACGAGCAGACCTCGCGCGCCGCCGACGTCGAGCGCTTCCTCGACGCGTGCGTGCGGCTGCCGCACGGCGATCGCGTGTCGGTCCAGGTCGCCGGCAAGACGCACGAAGGCCGCGCGATGATGCTGGCCAAGGTCGCGCTGCCTGAGGCTGCCGAACGGCCGCGGCTGCGCGCGCTGGTGATCGGCAACATCCACGCCGGCGAGGTCGAGGGCAAGGAGGCGGTGCAGGAGCTGCTGCGGGAGTTCGCGCTCGGCCAGCACGAGCCGCTGCTGCAGCGCTGTGAGATCTGGTTCGTGCCGATCTACAACGTCGACGGCAACGAGGCGGTCAAGGTCGGCAACCGCCGCGGCCAGAACGGCCCCGACGCCGTCGGCCAGCGCCCCAACGGCCAGGGCCTCGACCTCAACCGCGACTTCGTCAAGGCGGATGCGCCCGAGACCCGCGTGCTGCTGTCGCTGTTTCGCGAGTTCGACCCGCACCTGTTCGTCGACCTGCACACGACCAACGGCTCACACCACGGCTACCACCTGACCTACGCGCCGAGCCTCAACCCCAACGTCGACGCGGCGGTCGACCGGTTCACCCGCGGCATGCTCGAACGCACCCGCAAGAAGCTGCAGCGGCAGGGCGTCGAGACGTTCGACTACGGCAACTTCGAGACCCGCGACTGGGACGGCGGCGGCGCACCGAGTTCGCGTCGGGGCGAGCGCGGCTGGTACACCTACGACAGCCGCGCGCGCTACGGCATCAACTACTACGGCCTGCGCAACCGGGTCAGCGTGCTCAGCGAGGCCTACAGCTACGCCGACTTCGAGACGCGCATCCGCGCGACCCGGGCGTTCGTGCTCGGGCTGCTGCACGACCTCGTCGACCACGAGCAGCAAGCGCGCGAGGCGATGGCCGCGGCCGATCGCCGCGTGACCGACGGGCGCGCGCCGGTGTGGTTCGGCACCGCGACGACGTTCGCAGATCCGGAGCGCCTGCCGGTGCTGGTCGGCAAGGTCGAGCGCGTCGACGGCGAGGGCGGCCGGCCGACCCGCTACGCGCGCGTCGACGAGAGTGCGCCGGAGGCGATGCGGGTCGTGCGTCGGTTTCGGGCGCAGCAGCAGCGGCGCCTGCCGGTCGCGTGGGCGGTGCTCGCCCCGACGCCCGAGGTCGTGCAGCGGCTGCAGTGGCACGGCGTGACGTTCCACGCGGTCGACGAGGCGACGTCGCTGCGCGCGCGGCAGTTCGCGGTCGACAAGAAGCGCAAGCCGAAGCGTCCCTACCAGGGCCATCAGGCGCTGGTCCTCGAGGGCACGTGGCGGCCGGCGCGCGCGCACGACATCCCGCTCGGCACGCTGATCGTGCCGGCCGACCAACGCCTGGCCCGGGTCGCGGCGACGCTGCTGGAGCCGCTCAGCGAGGACGGCCTGTCGACCTGGAACTTCTTCGAGGACCAGACCGACAAGACGTTCCCGGTGCTGCGCCTGCTCGAGCGCCCCGCGCGCGACGACGGCTGACGGGAGGGAAGGTCTGCTCCCGGAACCAGACTTGCGCACCGGAACCAGGCTTGCGACTCAGGGGCGCTTACGGGGGCGGGGTTTGCCGGGGCTGGGCTTACCGGGGCTGGGCTTACCGGGGCGGGGCTTGCGGCGCTGTTGGGCGTCGCGGCTCGGTGGGGCGAGGTCGATCGGGTCGCCCTTCTGGGTGCGGCACAGGATCCGGCGCTCGCCCTCGATCTCGAGCGGACGTAGCACGACGCCGCGCATCAGCAGTTCGCGGGCCAGCTGGCGCGTGACGGTCAGGCCGCGGTACTGCTTCGGCAGCCGGTAGCCGCAGCCGTCCTTCCACTTCGAGCAGCCGTAGGCCTCGCGCCCCTCGATCACGTCGGCACCGCACAGCGGGCACGCGCCGAAGCCGTCGTGGCGCAAGACCGGCGACAGCCCTTCGTCGATCAACGAACGGATCATCGCCGCGATCTCCTGCATGAACGCCTCGCGCTCGCGCTTGCCGCGCTCGATCTCGCCGAGCTTCTGCTCCCAATCGCCGGTCAGCTCCGGCGACTTCAACACCGGGTCGGCGATGATCGCGATCAGGTAGCGGCCGAGGTCGGTGACCCGCAGCGCCTTCTTGTCGCGGCGGATGTAGCCGCGCGACAGCAGCGTCTCGACGATCGATGCGCGGGTCGCCGGCGTGCCGATGCCGCGCCCCTTCATCGCCTCGCGCAGCTGCTCGTCGTCGACCAGTTTGCCGCAGGTCTCCATCGCCGCCAGCAGCGTGTTCTCGGTGTAGGGCCGCGGCGGCTTGGTCTTGCCCTCGTGCAGCACCGGCTGGTGCGGCCCCCGCTCGCCCTGCTCGAACGGCGGCAGCTCCTGCTTGTCGTCGTCGCCGTCGTCGGCCTTCTTCTTGCCGCGCGCCTTCGGCTTCCTGGCCTCCTTCGGCTCGAGCGCGCTCCAGCCAGGATCGGTGACCACGACGCCGCGAGCCCGGAACGGCACGTCGACCACCTTGGCGTGCGCGGTCGTCACGTCCTGCTCGCGCGGGCCGAGGAACACCTGCACCAGCCGGGTTGCGACCGCATCGAACACCGCCCGGTGATCGCCGGACAGCGACTCGATCCGGCCGGTCGGCACGATCGCGTGGTGGTCGGTGATCTTGCCGTCGTCGAACACGCGCTTCGGCTTGCTGCGCGGGCCGCGTTCGCCCTCCGCCGCCTGCGACACGTACTCGGCCAACAGCGCCAGCGCGTCCGGGTTCCACTGCCGCAGCGAGGCCAGCGTCGTGCGCACCTGGTCGACCATGTCGAGCGACAGGTGCCGGCTGTCGGTCCGCGGATAGGTCAGCACCTTCTTCTCGTAGAGCTCCTGCGCGACCGCCAGCGTGCGCGCCGCCGACAGGCCGTGGCGCAGGTTCATGTCGCGCTGCAGCTGGGTCAGGTCGTAGAGCAGCGGCGGCGGCAGCGACTCCTGCTTCTTCTCGACGCGCTCGATGACGAGGTCCTCGTCGGTGACCTTGTCGAGCAGTTCTTGCGCCGGCCCCTGCTCGCGGAAACGGTCGCCGGTGTACTTGAACAGCGCCTTGCGGTAGCTGGTGCGCAGTTCCCAGAACGGCCGCGCATCGAACACGCGGATCTCGTCGTCGCGCTCGGCGATCAGCGCCAGCACCGGGGTCTGCACACGACCGAGGCTCCACAGCACGCTGCCGCCGCCGTAGCGCACCGTGTAGGCGCGGGTCGCGTTGAGGCCGACGATCCAGTCCGCCTCGCTGCGCGAACGCGCGGCGTCGTGCAGGTTCTCGTAGTCGGCGCCCTCCTTCAGCTTGTCGAAGCCCTGCTTGATCGCCTGCTCGGTCAGCGAACTGAGCCACAGGCGCTTGTGCGGCCGTTCGGGGCAGCCCGCATACTCGAGGATGTAGCGGAAGATCAGCTCCCCCTCGCGGCCGGCGTCGGTCGCACACACCAGCTCGTCGGCTTCGCGACACAGCTCGGCGACACGGTCGAGCTGCGCCTTGCGGTCGCCGCCCTCGTCGACAGGCTTGAGCTCGAAGCGTGCCGGCACGAACGGCAGGCTCTCGAGCGACCAGCGCTTCAGCGACGGATCGTATTCGTCCGGCGTCTTCAGCGTCGCCAGGTGGCCGAGCGCCCACGTGATCCGCCAGCCGTTGCCCTCGAGGAATCCCTCGCGCCGCTGGTTCGCGCCCAGCACCTTGGCCAGGTCGCGCGCCACCGAGGGCTTCTCCGCCACCACTACGTTGACCAACCGGCGCCCCCTACTGCCAACGGAACCAGCGCATCGCCAGCGTGAAACAGATCAGGCCGGCGGCCGCCAGCGCGGTCACCGGCAGCCAGACGTCCAACAGCGAACCGGGCTCCAGCATCACGTCGCGCAGCGCCCGGTTGACGTGCGTCAGCGGCATGCTCTCGGCAGCCCAGCGCATCGGCCCCTCGAGGCCTTCGTTGGCGAAGAAGGTGCCGCCCAGCACCCACATCGGCAGCTGCACGGCGTTCATCAGTCCGCCGATGGTCTCGGTGGTGCGCGCGCGCGAGGCCAGCAGGCAACCGAGACCGGTGAAGGTCCAGGCGCCGACGACGATCACCACCAGCGCCGCGAGCAGGCTGCCGCGGAACGGCACCCCCCACAAGAACACGCCGAAGCTCATGATCGCGAAGGCCTCGGGGATCACCAGGATCGAGCGGCCGAGCAGGTAGCCGGCGAGGAACTCGGAGCGCTTCATCGGCGTGACGAAGATGCGTCGCAGCAGGTTGCCGACCCGCATCTGCACCAGGTTGAAGCCGACCCCCCACATGCCCGCGCCGAGCAGGTTGAGGCCGATCAGGCCGGGGATCAGGAAGTCGATGTAGCGCGAACCGGGTCGGTCCTCGACCTCGTGCACCGGTCGCTGGTAGTCGGTGTCGCCCGCGAACGCCTCGCGCAGGCGACGTTCGACCAGCAGCCGCGCCAGCATCGCCTCGGGCCGCGTCGGGTCGCTGCGCAGGACCTCGCGTTCGTCGCCCCAGCGCACGGTCAGCGCGACCCGGCCGCGGGCCAGCGCGCGGTCGGCCTCGTCGGTCGACAGCCATTCGACGTCGAGCAGCGGTTCGCCTTCGAGCGGCTTCAAGTTGACGCGCGCGACCTCGGAGTCGATGACGCCGACGCGCACCGGGTCGGGCTCGCCCGACTGGAACGCGAAGCCGAGCACCACCGCCATCATCAGCGGGAAGCCGTAGGTCCAGAACACCGCCTGCGGGCTGCGCCAGAACTCGAGGAACGCCTGGTGCGCCACCGCCTTGACCACGCGCCACCTCACGCCGCGTCTCCTTCGCGCAGCTGGCGGCCGGTCAGGTGCACGAACACGTCCTCGAGCGTCGCGTGCCGCGTCGCCAGGCCGTCGATCGCGACCTCCCGCTGCTCGAGCAGGTCGAGCACGGCGGGCAGCGCCCGGTGCACCGACGCGACCGTGCACTCGACGCGATCGCCGCGCCGCTCGATCGCGACCACGTCCGGCAGCGCCAGGAACGCAGCGTCGTCCGGAGCGCGGTCGGCATCGACCAGGTCGACGACCACGAAGTGCTCGGCGCCCAGCGAACGGATCAGCTCCGCCGGCGAGCCGAGCGCGATCACCTTGCCGCGATCGACGATCGCGACCCGGTCGCACAGTTGCTGCGCCTCGTCCATGTAGTGGGTCGTCAGCAGCACGGTGCCGCCCTCGGCCTGGTAGTCGCGCACGACCTGCCACAGCTGCCGCCGCGACTGCGGGTCGAGGCCGGTGGTCGGCTCGTCGAGAAACAACAGGTCCGGATCGCCGAGCAGCGCCGTCGCCACCGCGAGCCGCTGCCGCTGGCCGCCCGACAGCGACTTCTGCCGCGTCGCGCGCTTCTCTTCGAGCGAGACCAGGGCCAGCGCGTCGTCGACGGTGCGGCCGCGGTCGAAGCACGAACGGAACAGCCGCAGCACCTCCTCGACGTTGGCGTGCTCGTGGAAGCGGGTCTCCTGCAGGCAGACGCCGATGCGCGCGCGGATCGCGTCGTCGTTGCCGACGCGCCACTGGTCGCCGAGGATGCGCACCTCGCCGCCGTCGGGCACGGTCAGCCCTTCGCAGATCTCGACCGTGGTGGTCTTGCCGGCGCCGTTGGGACCGAGCAGCCCGAACACCTCGCCGCGCAGGACGACCAGGTCGAGGCCGTCGACGGCGTGCACGGTCTCGCGCCCCTTCTTGTAGGTCTTGCGCAGGCCGCGCAGCTCGATCGCCGCCGCGTCGCTCATCGCGGGAACGCCTCCGGCAGGCCGCCGTCGATCGGCAGCACCGCGCCGGTGGTCGGCGTGCGCTGCGCGGCGAACCACGCCACCGCTTCGCCGACGTGGCGCGGCGTCACCTGCTGCTTGAGCAGCGAACGTTCGCGGTAGTACTCGCGCAGCTGGCCGGCGTCGAGGCCGCGCGCCTGCATGCGGTCCGGGCCGACCTCGGCCCACAGCTGGCTCGGCACGTGGTCGTCGCCGAACACCGCGTCGGCGTTGACGATGTTGACGCGCACCTGCAGCTCGGCCAGTTCCATCGCGGCGATCCGGCCGAGCTGCAGCGCCGCCGCCTTGCTCGCCGAGTAGGCGCCGAAGCGCGCCCCGGGAGCGAACACGTTCTTGCTGGCCTGCAGCACCACCGAGCCACCGGTCTGCTGCGCGCGGAACGTGCGCGCCGCGGCCTGCAGCAGCAGCATGGTGCCGGTCGTGTTGACGTCGAGCACCCGCTGGAACGTCGCGTGGTCCATCTCCTCCAGCGAGCTGACGTGCGCGATGCCGGCGTTGGGCACGACGCAGTCGACGCCGCCGAACTCGGCGCAGCACTCGGCGAACAGCCGCTGCACGTCGTCGGGTGAGGTCAGGTCGGCGACCACGGTGTGCAGCCGTTCGCCGCCGCGCAGGCGCGCGTGCACGGTTGCGAGGCGGTCGGCGTCGACATCGGTCGCCAGCACGCAGGCGCCGCGCTCGAGCAGCACCTCGCAGACACCGGCGCCGATCGCGCCGGCGGCCCCGGTCACCAACGCCACCTGCCCCTGCAGCTCGGGCGCCTGCTGCCTGCCGAGCTTGGCCAGCTCCAGCGGCCAGTACTCCATCTCAGCCAGCTCGTCGTCGCTCAGCGCGACGTATTCGCCGAGCGCATGCGCCTGCGCCTTGACGCGCAGCGTGTGCTCGGCGAGGTCGGCGGCGATGCGCGCGCCCTTGCGGCTCGCGTGCAGCGCCACCAGCCCAACGCCGGCGAGCACCGCGACGACCGGCTTCGGCGCGTGCATGTGGTGCGGCGAGAGCCGCTGCGCGCTGCGTTCGTAGTAGCGGCGGTAGGCGACCTCGTACTCGCCGACCAGCCGGCGCACGCGGTCCGGGCTCTGCCAGTCCTCGCGCGTCAGGTGCAGGTAGTGGCCCTTGGTGCGGATCACGTGGTCGGGCGTGATCGGGTTGCTCTGGCACAGCTCGCGCGCCTGGCCGTGCAGGCCGAACGCCGCCAGGTCGTCGTCGGTGCGCGCGTCGACCACGACCCGGTCGAAGCCGACGTCGCTGCGGCGCGCGCACGCACCGCGCAGCGCCGGCAGCACCTGGCCGAGCGCCGCCTGTCGGTCGTCGAACGGCAGCGGGCCGAGCTCCTCGCTGAGCATCGCCGGCACGCCGCCGAGCTCGCGGTCGACGTAGCGCTGGGCGCGATCGACCAGCTCGACGGTGCGGCGGTAGCTCTCCTGCGCCGAGTCGCCGAACGTGAACAGGCCGTGCTTCGCGAGCACGATGCCGATGCAGTCCGGCGAACGGTCGTAGGCGTCGGCGACCGCCTTGGCGAGCGGGAAGCCGGGCATGATCCACGGCAGCACCAGCACGTCGGCGCCGAGCGCCTTCTTGACGTGCCGTTCGGGCACCGGCTGGTCGGTCAACGCCAGGATCGCGTTGGCGTGCGTGTGGTCGACGAACGTGTGCGGCAGGAACGCGTGCAGCAGCGCCTCGACCGACGGGTTGGGCGAGCGGCTGTCGAGCAGCGCACCGCGCACCGCGTTGACCATGTCCTCGTCGGACAGCTCCTCCAGCTGGCGCAGTTCGCGCAGCGCCTGCAGCCGCACCGCCGGCAGCCCAGGCGGTTCGATGTCGACCAGGTCCCAGCCGCTGCCCTTGACGCACAGCACCTCGACGTCGCGGCCGAGCAGATCCTTCGCGGTCGTCTTGACCGACGTGTTGCCGCCGCCGTGCAGCACCAGCGTCGGGTCGCGACCGAGCAGCCGTGAGGTGTAGACACGCTGCGCCACGGTCTCGCCCGCGGCGGCGAACCGGTCGACGAACGCCTTGGCTTCGTCGTCGTTCCAGAGGTCAGGCATGGATCAGCGCGCCGGTCGGTGTTCGCGCAGCCAGGCGAGCAGCTGCTCGAGGTCGCTGGGCATCGGCGCTTCGATGGTCATCGGTTGCTGGGTCACGGGGTGCGGCACGGTCAGCTGCCGGGCGTGCAGGCAGTGGCGGCCGGGACTCGGCGCCTCCCGCGGCAATTGGTCGTGCTGACGACGGCGCGAACGATACACGCGGTCCCCCACCAGCGAGTGCCCGATCGACGTCATGTGTACGCGGATCTGGTGCGTGCGGCCGGTCTTGGGACGGCACAGCACGTGGCAGAAGCCGTCGAAGCGCTCGAGGATCTCGTAGTAGGTCGACGACTCGCGGCCGCCCTCCTGGACCACCGCCATCCGGTCCGGCTGCTTCGGGTCGGTCGCGATCGCCCGGTCGATCCAGTCGCTCTGGAAGCGCGGCTCGCCGTAGACGATGCAGCGGTACTCCTTCTCGGCGGTGCGGTCGCGGAACTGCGCCCGCAGGAAGTCGAGCGCCAGCTGCGACTTGGCGACCAGCATCACGCCGCTGGTGTCGCGGTCGAGGCGGTGCACGATGCCGGGGCGGTCGGCGTCGGGCGCGGTCGGCAACTCGCCGTAGGTGGCCCTGGCCCAGCTGGCGACCGTGTGCGCGGGGCGGTGTCGGCCCTCCGGCGGGTGCGCCGCGATCCCGACGGGCTTGTCGATCGCACACAGATCCGGATCGTCGTAGAGCGTGCGGATCTCGGGCAGCGGCAGATCGGGCTGCAGCGGATCGCGCGCCTCGGTCGGGTCGAGCGAAAACCGGACCTGCTGGCCGGCCTCGAGGGTGAGGCCGGGTCGCACGCGGTGGTCGGGCACCTCGACGAGGCCCTGGTCGAGCATGCGGCGCGCCTGACTTCGGGTCGTGACCTCGGGCTGCTGCGCGAGGAATACGTCGAGGCGCACGCCGGCGTCGAGCGGCGAAACGGTGCGGATCAAGGGTGCGTCGGCCATCGGGGACGACGCATTCTCGGCACGCACTTCGATCACGCAAACGAAAAGAAGCGTGACCCACAGCGCCGGTGCCATGGCTTTTGCAAGGACAATCCACAACTGCCCCCAAGCGAAGGAATGTTGTCCACAGAATCCTCAGAACCCTGTTGAGCATGGATGCAAACCGTGGAGACTCGCGCGGACATACGGCCCTCCGAGAACTCCCGGTCTTCCCATGCATGAGACCGGCGACACAAACCATGAGACTTCCCGAGGCTTCCCAACCGTGGCGCGCGGATGACGCCGCCTCCCCGACCTCTCTCGCCTGGTCGCAGCCCCCGCGAACCAACCAAACGCCCGCGCGCAACGCGCGAACGCCCTACCGAGTCCTCGTCGTCGACGACGAACGAGACGTGCTACGCAGCCTTTCCCAGACGCTCGCACACGACGGCTTCGACGTCGTCTGCGCGAGTTCGCTGGCGCAAGGCGTCGCGACGCTGCACGCGCGCGACTTCGACCTGGTGCTGACCGATCTCTACCTCGGTCCGACCGACCTCGGTTCGAAGATCGCGGAAGCAGCGCAGGCGCTGCGGCCATCGCCGCCGGTGATCGTGCTGACCGGCAAGCCGTCGTTCGACGGCGCGCAGGCCGCGATGCGCCACCACGTCGCCGACATGGTGGTCAAGCCGGTCGACCCGTGCAACCTGCTGGCGACCTGCCGCCGGGTGCTGCAGGAGGCCGAGCTCGAGCGCCGCAACCGCGAGCTCGAGTCGGTCAACCAAGTGCTGGCGTCGGTGATTCCGCGCACGATCGAGATCAAGGATCCGACCACCAGCGGCCACGCCGCGCGCGTCGTCGGCTACACCGACACGCTCGCGCAGCGCTGCGGCGTATCCGAGGAGGACCGCGCGTCGCTTCGCCTCGCGAGCCTGCTGCACGACGTCGGCAAGATCGGGATCCCGGACAACATCCTGCAGAAGCCCGGCCCGCTGACCCAGGACGAACGAGAGGTCATCAACCGCCACCCGCAGATGGGCTATGAGGTCCTGCGCGACCTCAACATGAACGAGAACGTGCGGCTGTGGGTCTACCAGCACCACGAGCGCTGGGACGGCAAGGGCTACCCCAACTGCCTGGCCGGCGAGGACGTGGCGCTGCCCGGCCGGATCCTGGTGCTGGCCGAGGTCTACGACGCGCTCGCCGAGGAACGCAGCTACAAGCCGGCCTGGCCGGTCGCCAAGATCGTCGCGCTGTTCCGCGAGGAGGCCGGCCGCCAGTTCGACCCCGAGCTGGCCCACCTGGTCGCCGACGGGCTCGAGAAGAAGGGCGGGCGATTCTTCGCCCAGAGCCCGGACATGCTGTTCTGAGCTCCGCTCCGAGCGACTCCGGGCGGCCCTGAGCCGCCCGCGCCCGGCGCGGCGAGCGCGCTGCCCTCGCCGCGATCGCACCGCAGACACCGTGGCACGGCCGCGGTCGGCCCGGCTGCGGCCGGGCCCCTTGCCGACGCGCCGATGTCGGCGACAATGACGGTGCGGGCGTGTCTCCCGAGCCACGGCCCGTTAGCCTGTAGCGACCCCTCTGCACGCCGAGAACGCGCGCCCTCGCGCTCCCGGTCCACCGTCTTTCCTGCCTCCCCAATCGATGATGCGATCGACCCCGCTGCGCACGACGGCGCTGACCCTGTCCCTCAGCACCCTCTGCTTCGCCACACTCTCCACCAACACCGCCGTCGGCCAGGGCCCCAGCGGCGCCCAGCTGCCGGCCTCGGACAAGTCGAGCGCTGACAAGCCGGACGCTGGCAAGCCGAACGACGACACCCTGCCGTCGTTCCTGCTCAAGGTGCCGGGCGGCGACGTCCAGATGGGCATGGAGATCGACGCATTCGTGCAGGCGTGCGCCGAGGCCGCGTTCGAGTTCAACCCGTCGATCGCGCACAAGGCCGCGAAGGACAAGTTCGTGCAGGCGATGCGCCGGTCGGCCTCGATCATCGGCCGCAAGCAGGTGCACGTCGACACGTTCTACCTCGGCAAGTGGCCGGTCAAGAACAGCGAATACGAGGTGTTCGTCAAGGCCGAGCGCGCCGCCAAGCGCGAGATCCGGCCGCCGATGCACTGGTGGCGCGAAGGCGCCAAGGAAGAGTACGAGAAGGCGCTGCCGGACATCCGCAAGGCGTTCCCGAAGATGGAGAACGCACCGCTGCTCTACTGGGAGCGCCACGGCCACGAACTGCCCTACAAGGTGCAGGACGACAAGGGTGAGTCGATCGCCGACCACCCGGTCGTCTACGTCAGCTGGCGCGACGCCAACCGCTTCGCCGCGAGCCTCGGCATGCGCCTGCCGACCGAGAAGGAGCTGACCCGCGCGATGCGCGGCGACGGCACCCACACCTGGCCGGGCGGCGAGCAGGACGACACCTGGTCGCGCAAGAAGCTCGAACTGCTGCAGATGGCCACGACCTCCCAGCTGAAGCTCAAGCCGGTCGGCACGGTCCCCGGCGCGGTCGGCCCGTATGGCCACCTGGACATGTTCGGCCAGGTCTGGCAACTGTGCGGCGACCTCGGCTTCGACCCGATCCACCGCGACATGGACGACTTCGTCAAGACGTGGGAGAAGGGCCTGCAGAAGCACAAGCTCGGCCGCATGCTCGAGCAGAAGCCGACCTTCCGCGGCAACTACATCATCGCCAAGGGCGGCAGCTACCTGTCGTACCAGGAGCCGGTGCAGCTGATGATCGACGCGCGCGCGCCGATGCAGACCACCGCGGTGTTCGAGAGCATGGGCTTCCGCCTCGCCAAGAGCCTGCAGCCCGGCTACGACTTCCTCTACTCCCTCCAGCGCATCCAGTTCGACAGCTCGGCGTTCAAGAAGAACCAGGAGCTGGCGCTGGGCGACCTGGTCGGCGGCGAGCGCTACACGCTGGCCGAGAACGGCTTCCCGACCGCCTACGACGCGGTCGCGTTCGCGCCGGTCAACTGGCTGTTCGACGAGAAGTCCAAGAAGCTCAAGCAGATGAACGAGGAGTCGCAGAGCCGCCCGATGCTGATCGGCGCGCTGGCGACCACCGCCAAGTTCGAGAACGGCATCGAGCCGGGCCTGTACTCGGTGTTCTTCCGCGCTGCCGGCATCCCGAAGGAGCTGCGCGACTCGGTCAAGCAGGGCCACAAGGCCGTGCTGAAGGAGCGCAAGGCCGCCGAGAAGGCCAAGAAGAACGGCAAGGACAAGGACGACGACAAGAAGCAGGACAAGAAGCCGAGCAAGTGGCGCATGGTCACCAAGCGCTTCGGCCTGACCGACGACGACCTCGCCGATGCGAAGGCCGCCAACGGCAACCTCGGCTTCGTGCGCATCGACGGCGTCGAGATCCCGACCGACCGCGACTCCTACATCATGGCCACCAAGGGCAAGATGATCGGCGTCATCGAAGGCACCAAGAAGAAGGCCTCGATGAACCCGAGTCCGATCGCGAGCGAGGTCGCAGTCGTCGCCGGCGGCAAGGGCAAGGAGGACAAGACCGTCGCCGAGTTCGAGTTCGGAATCCCCATGGTGGCGCGGAATCCGAAGAAGGTGGTCGTCTTCCAGCTGCACGCGGTGTTGGATCAGGCCCCTCCGACTCCGGACAAGCCCTGGCGCCTGCCGAAGGTAGAGTCGGACCCGAAGAAGAAGTAGCAGCGCCGCGCGCGGGTCGCGCGGCTCGGAAACGAACCGCGAGACTCGCCGTGACCGCCAACAAGCACCCCGACGCCAAGACGAAGATCAACCAGAAGGCCGAGCAGGCCTTCTTCGTCCAGGACTACTCCCCTGCCCAGCGCATCGACGGCGTCGAGATCGTCGAACTGAAGCGCTTCAACGACGACGGCGGGGCGATCACCGAGCTGGGCCGCCTGACCGCGGGCATGCACCAACAGCTGCCCGACTTCGAGGTCAAGCAGGTCAACTACTCGGAGATGGAGCCGGGCGCCTGCAAGGCGTTCCACATGCACCACCGCCAGACCGACGTCTGGTATGTGCCGCCGAGCGACAAGCTGCTGCTGGTGCTGCACGACTGCCGCGAGGGCTCGCCGACCGAGGAGCAGACGATGCGCTTCGTGCTCGGCGACGGCAAGGACCGCCTGGTGCGCATCCCGCCGGGCGTCGCGCACGGCGCGCGCAACATCGGCCAGCAGGTCGGCCGGATCATCTACATGGTCGACGTGGCGTTCTCGGTCGACGAGAACTGCGACGAGGGCCGCCTGCCGTGGGACTACCTCGGCGCCGACATCTGGGAGATCGTGCGCGGCTGAGGCCGCGACGACGCGCCCCTACTCGTCCAGCAGGTAGCGACGCGCGCGCTGGTCGAAGCGCAGCCGCGGCGCCATCGCCTCGAGGTCGTCGGCGAGCCCTCGGGCCGCCGCCACCATCGTCTCGGGGCGCATCAGCATGGCGCTGTCGAGCGCGCGCCGGCCGCCGCCCTCGGACGGAGCGATCAGCACCAGCCAGAGCAGCGGCTGCGCCCACTCGTGGTCGTCGACGGTCAGCTCGCGGCAGAACCGCTGGGCCGCCTGCAGCCCGCCGAGCTGCGCCAGCGCCAGCAGACCGGCCAGGCGCAGCTGCCGCCGCCCGGACGTGCTCCAGTCGGCATAGCGCAGCGCCGCCAGATCGGAGTCGTGCGGGCGCACCAGCGCCCGCAGCCGCATCGTCGTGCGCACGTCGCGGTCGGGATCGTCCAGGAGGCGTGTGGCGGCCTGCCACCAGCCGTCGCTCGCCGGGTCCTGGTCGAGGCCGTCGGCGGCGCGCTCGCGCACGCGCGCCAGTTCGTGGCGGCTCAGCGGCAGCATCAGGTCGCTGACCGTGCCGGTCGCGACCATGCGCTGCCAGCCGACGAACCGCCGCTGCAGCTCCTCCGGCGGCGACTCGGCGACGGCCGCGATCGCGGCGACATCGGTCGGCGGCTCGTCGCGCAGCAGGAACCACGTGAACGACGTGCCCTCGGCGTAGAGCGCCGCGGCGCGCTCCGGCCGGTCCGGGTAGCAGTCGACGAACGACAGCAGCTGCGCGGCGTCGAGCCAGGCATCGCGGCCGAGCAGCTGCCGCGCGGTCCGCTCGCGCGCGACGTTCGGCAGCCAGATCAGCCGGCCCTGCGCGTCCAGCATCGACGCGCTGAGCACCTCGCACAGGCCCTCCTCGTACCAGCGCGGCAGCGTCAGCCCGGCGCGTTCGACCAGCGCGTGCACCAGTTCGTGCAGGAACGTCTCGCGCGACGCCATCACCGGCATCGCCGCCTTCAGGTCGCCGCCGTAGCCGGCCATCACGTGGATCTCGTCGCCGCCGTGCCAGCCCGAGACCCGCAGCTCGCCGAGTTGTGCGGTGGCCTCGTCGTGCACGTAGACGTGCAGGCCGTCGAGATCGTCCTGCCCGAACAGCCGCCGCAGCGCATCGATGCGGGCGCGCACGTCGGCGTCGAACACGAACTCGGTGCGCACCAGCTCGAAGTCGCTGTGCATCTCGAAGCCGAGGGCCGGATGCCGCCAGCGGTGCGGCAGGTCGGCGCGACACGCCGCGACCAGCAGCATCGCGACGATCGCCGGGGCGCGGACACGGGGCGGCATGGCCCCGATCGTCGGTCACAACAGCGGCGAGAACAACCCGCAGACGCCGTCGACGAGCCGCACCAACGGGTTGTGCGGCAGCGCTTCGACGGTCACCGCGCGGAAGTCGGCGGCGCGCTCGTCGACGGTGCGCTGCACCTCAGAGGCCAGCTCCGGGGCATCCAGCGCAACCGCCGCCAGCTCGAAGTTGAGGTTGGCGCTGCGCAGGTCCATGTTGGCGCTGCCGATGAACACGGTGCGGCCGTCGACCACCAGGAACTTGGCGTGGTTGTAGTGCTTCGGCGTCTCGAACAGTTCGACGCCGGCGTCGAGCAGCGCGCGGTAGTGGTGCCGCTGCGCGTGGTAGAGCAGCCACGCCTCGGCGCCGGGACCGTTGGTGAAGATGCGCACGCGCACCCCGCGCGCCGAGGCCATCTGCATCACGAACAACAGGGTCTGCGGCAACACCAGGTACGGCGAGCTGAGCGTCACCGTGTGCCGCGCCTCCCCGATCGCCTGCGCGAACGCATACCACAGCACCGCCAGGTCCAGGTCCGGGCCGCTGGCGACGACGCCGACGCGCGCGTCGCCGACCGCGTCCGGCTCGGGACGGAACGTGTCGGCCAGCACCTCGTCGGAGGCCGTGCACCAGTCCTGCACGAACACCGCCTGCAGTTCGTCGACGATCGGCCCGCGCAGTTCGAGCATCGCGTCGTGCCAGTGGCAGCCGCCGGGTAGACGGTCCAGGCGGTACTCGTCGGCGATGTTGCGGCCGCCGACGTAGCCGACCGCTCCGTCGACGACCAGCAGCTTGCGGTGGTTGCGCAGGTTGACCGTGAACGGCCGCCGCTTCCAGAACAGCGGCAGGAACGGCACCGCGCGGCCGCCCGCGGCGTGCAGCTCGGCCAGGTGCCGCGCCTTCAGCCCCCAGCTGCCGAACGAGTCGTAGCACAGCCGCACCTGCACCCCGCGCCGCGCCGCCTCGGCGAGCGTCGCCACGAACCGCAGCCCGGTCGCGTCCGGTCGCAGGATGTAGACCACGCAGTGCACGTGGCGCTCTGCGTTCGCGACCTGCTCCTCGACCGCCGAGAAGAAGTCCTCGCCGCCCGGCAACCAGCGCAGCGCGTTGCCCGAGCTCAGTCCGCCGTGCACGCACAGCAGCTGCTCGAGGTCGCCGCCGTCGACGTCGTCGGGCTGTGCGCCGGACTCCGAGGGCAGCACCTCGCGCAGCCGTTCGCCGCGCTTGCGCATGCGGCGCAGACGGCGCAGCTGCAGGCGGCGCGGCAGCAGGTAGTAGGCCAGCAGACCGAACCACGGCGCGGCGAGGATCACCGCCATCCATAGCAGCGTGCTCGCCGCCGAGCCACCGCGCGTCAGCACGCGGTAGACGAACACCACCGCCAGCACTTCGCCGAGCGCGGCGAACGCCAGCACGGCCGTCTGCCACGACCACAGGTCGCCGGCGAGCAGCACGCGCCGCTACCTCGGCTTGCCGCGCTGCACGCCGCCCATCTTGCCGACGATCGGCAGCTGCGCACGACGCGGCTCGCCGTCGGCGGTGACGACCTCGGTGGCCAGCACGAAGTATTGGCCGAGCTTGATCTCGCGCCCGAGCGGGCGATCGAGGAAGAACGTCGCGCGCCAGCCGCCGTCGAGCGTGACCGGCTTCATCGCGATGTAGGGCGCCATGTCGGGACCACCGGCCGCCGGGCCGTCGATCTGCCGCAGCAGCACCTCGCCGACGACGCTGTCCGGCGCGCCCGCGTCCGGGCCGAGCGCGACCGTCATCGACGCCTCGGTGCGGTTCTCGACGACCGCCAGCACGCGGGTGCGCTGGTCGTAGAGATCGATCGTGACCTCGGCGCCGTTCAGCGAACCGCCGAACTTGCCGTTGCCGAGCTGGCTCCAGTCCGACGTGCCGTCGAGCTCGTAGCGGAGCCAGGGACGCGGCGGCGGCGAATGGCAGGCGGTGAGCAGCAGCGCCAGCGCGCTCGCGACCCCCGTGCGGAAGAACATGACCATCCGTCCGAAGCTAGACATCCGGGGCCCCCCGTCCAAGTCGCAGCCTTGCACCGCCGAACGGAAAACGTGCGCCGAGGTGCCCGCCACCAACGCAGAACGGCCGCCTGCATCGCTGCTGGCGGCCGTTCGGGGCTCCTCGCGGAGATTGGAGCCGATGGTCAGACTCGAACTGACGACCTATGCTTTACGAAAGCATTGCTCTACCAACTGAGCTACATCGGCCCGCTTGGGGCGGAGGAGAGTAGCCAGCTTATCGGCCGCCGTCCAGCGCGTTTTGAAGGCCGGTTGCAGTTGCCGTCGCCGTGCGCGTCGCCCCCGGCCAACCCGGTCGGACGGACAAGGGGCACTCCCGCCAGCACCTGATGGGACCGATGCCTCGTGGCGGACCAGCCGGCTGGCGGGGACCGCTGGCAGGGACCGCTGGCAGGGACCGCCACGAAAGAGAACGGGCCGCGACGCCATGCGCCGCGGCCCGTTCGTCCGAGTCTCAGGGAAGGGGCCAGAGGCCCCAGCGGCTTGCGCCCTAGCCTTCCGTGCTGCCGGCGATGCGCGCCAGCTTCTTCATCAGCTCGAGCTTCTTGTCGGCGCCGATCTTGGCCTTGCCGAGCGCGGCGGCGATCGCCGTGCGCAGGCCGACGTCGGTCGCGCTGTCCATCGCGCCCATCAGCCCGAGCGCGACGTTGTCCGGGCAGCTCGACATGCGGCCGAGGATGTTGCCGATCGCGGTCGCCGACGCCTTCTTGAGGTCGTCGCTGCCGCCCTCGAGCGCACCGAGCAGGGCCGTCAGCTGGCCTTCGCCACCCGACAGGCCGACCGCCATCGCGGCCGGGACGGCGACACTGTCACTGCGGTTGAGCTGCAGCGCCAGGTTCTCGACGGCGGCGCCGATGTTGACCTTGCGGCTGGCGAGGTCGTGCAGCGCTGCGCTCGCCTTGCTGGCGTAGTCCTCGCGCTTGGCACCGGCGGCGTCCTCGACGCCTTCGAGCGCCGTGGCGACCGCGGCCTGCAGGTTCTCGGCCGACAGCGGCGCGGTGATGTAGCCGACCTCGTCGCCGAAGCGCTCGCTGGCCGCGTCCTGGTCCTTCGTGATGATCACGAACTTCGTGTTGCTGAAGCGGCCGTCCTTCTTCAGCACGCCGATGACGTCTTCCGGCAGGCGGTCGGGCAGGATCTCGTTGATCACGACCACGTCGACGCTCGGGTTCGACAGCAGCGAGTTGATGGCGCCGAGCGCGGAGCTGGCTTCCTCGTAGTTGCGGCTGCGGTTCGCCTGGGCGATCGCGACCTGGCCCTTGGTGCTCTCCGGGGCGATGACCTGGATCGAGTTGACCCGCTCCTCGGTCACGGCCTGCGCCAGCGCGTTGACGACGCTCGACACGTTCGGCACGTCCGAGCCGTTGCTGGCGCGCACGATGGCCTCGGCGGCCGCGTACTTGATGCGCTTGTCGCTGCTGTTCAGCGCGTCGAGCAGCGTGCTGTTCTGGATGTCGCCGATGACCTCGGCGTCGGCCAGGGCCTCAATGGCGGGAACGGCGACGCCGGCCATGCCCTTCTTGACACCGGCCTCGAGCGCACCGCGCACCGAGTCGACGCCCGAGGCAATCGCGGCGATCTTCAGGTCGGCGGCGACCGGGCCCATCTCCGACGTGGCCTCGTCACCAGCCGCGATCGAGGTCTCGATCAGGTTGGCCTCGGCCAGGTTGGCGGCGGCCAGCGCGCTGCGGGCCTCGACGCTCGCCGGGGCAAGGCGCACGGCGTCCGAAGCGACCGACTTGGCCAGCTCGGCCGGGTAGAGCACCGCCGGCACGTCCGTCGCGACCAGCTGGTCGTCCTTCAGCGTCCAGACCACGTCGCTGAAGCCACCGACCGGGACGTTGCCCTTCAGGTAGTCCTCCGACTGCGCGAGCATCAGCGACAGCGCGTCGCCGTTCGCGTTCATCTTGCCGACGAACTTCTTGGCGATGGTCGCGATGTTGGCGCGGGCGTCGTTGGCGAGGTGCTTCATCATCGGCAGCGCGCGGGCGTCGCCGATCAGGTTGAGCGCGGCGGCGGCGTTCTGCACGGCCAGGTCGTTGCTGCTCTTCAGCGCTTCGATCAGCGGCAGCACGGCCACCGAGTGCAGCTGCGAGCAGACGCTGATCGCGTGGATCTGCGCGTCCGGGGCATCGGCGTTGCCGAGCACCTTGAGCAGCGCCGGCACGGCGAACTCACCGTGGTTGCCGATCAGCTTGTTGATCGCGGCCTGACGGGTGCCGTAGTCGTTGCTCGCGTCGGTCGCGGTCTCGACCAGCGAGGCGATCTCGGCCTCGTCGCGCGAACGCTCACGCGAGACGGTCTTGGCGCGCTCGAGGATCGAGCGGGCGATCTTCTGCACGTCGCCCTTCTCGGTCATCAGCAGGAACCACTCGTCTTGCGAGACCGAGCGGTAGAGGTCGTGCGCCTCTTCATTGGACGGGTCGCCGGACAGGATCTCCTGCAGCTTGGCGACGGCTTCGTCCTTCTTGTCGATGCGCAGCAGGTTGACGGCCTCCTGCAGCGGGTTCTGCGCCAGGGCCGTGCCGCCGACGACGAAAGCGACGACGGCAGCCAGGAGAGACTGATGGAACGAGCGGGCCATGGAAAGCGGACTCCTTAGGAGATTCGGATGCGGTAGGGGTCTGGAGAGGGCTCGGACAGCAGTTACGGCACGCAGGGCGTTGGGACGGTTCGGCGCCGGAACTCCCTCGCCGCCACATCTGGGTCGGAAAGGGCTGTCGAATGCTATGTTCCGTCGCTTTGCCGTCAAGTGGACGACTCCACGTGGTTCGTATCCGAGGCAAGCTTACCCCCGGTTCGACCGGCTGCACGACCAGCCGAATGCGCGGAACCGCTCCTGCGGCGCCCGCCCCGATGGCACCGGCGATTCTGCCCGGCGACATTTCCACCGACCGTGCGGGAACGCCCCCTCGATCGCCGCTGACACCGTCCCCACAGGCGGCTACAACGAATCGCCATGAGCGAACGGGCCACCGTGCTGATCGTCGACGACCACCGCGCCGTGCGGGAGGAACTCGCCTTCGCCCTCGATTTCGACGGCTGGAAGACCGCCGAGGCGGCGGACGGCCCGACCGGACTCGAACGGGCCCAGGATCCGGAAATCGACCTGGTGCTGCTCGACGTCAAGCTGCCCGGCATGGACGGCCTCGAGGTGCTGCAGCAGCTCAAGGAGGTCCGTCCGGAGCTGCCGGTGGTGATGATCTCGGGCCACGGCGACCTCGACACGGCGGTGCTGGCGGTACGGCGCGGCGCCTACGACTTCCTGCAGAAGCCGTTCGAATCCGATCGGGTGGTGCTGTCGCTGAAGAACGCGCTGCGGACCAGCCGGCTGCAGAGCGAGAACGAGACGCTGCGCGCGACGATCCGCTCCGAACAGCAGCTGCTCGGCACCAGCGAACAGATTGAGGGCGTGCGCGCGACCATCCAGAAGGTCGCCCCCACCGAGGTCGCGGTGCTGATCACCGGCGACAACGGCACCGGCAAGGAGCTGGTCGCGCGGCAGCTGCACGTGCAGAGCAAGCGCAGCAACGGCGCGTTCCTGGCGGTTAACTGCGCGGCGATCCCCGAGGACCTCGCCGAGAGCGAGCTGTTCGGGCACGAGAAGGGCGCGTTCACCGGCGCCCAGAACGCCCGCGCCGGCGCGTTCGAGCTGGCCGACGGCGGCACGCTGTTCCTCGACGAGATCGGCGACATGCCGCTGCCGATGCAGGCCAAGCTGCTGCGCGCGCTGCAGGAGGGCGTCGTGCAGCGACTCGGCAGCCAGACCACCACCGAGGTCGACGTGCGCGTGCTGGCCGCCACCAACCAGGACCTCGAGAAGATGGTCGAGGAGAAGGCCTTCCGCGAGGACCTCTACTACCGGCTGCACGTCGTGCGCGTGCACCTGCCGCCGCTGCGCGAGCGGCCCGACGACGTCGCGATGCTCGCCGACCACTTCCTGGCGGCGGCGACGAAGCGCAACGGCCTCGGCCAGCGACGCCTGCACAAGAGCGCCTACGACTGGCTGCGCGGCCAGCCGTGGCCCGGCAACGTGCGCCAGCTGAAGAACGTGCTCGAGGGCGCGGCCGTGCTGGCCGACGACGTCGAGATCTCGGTCGCCGACCTCGAAGGCAACTCGTCGTCGGCCACGGCGGGCCGGTCCGCCGAAGGGCAGACGGACTGGTTCGCGTTCGCGCGGCTGGAGGACTTCCGCGCGGCGACCGAGAAGGAGTTCTTGCGCCGCAAGCTGCTCGAGTTCGGCGGCAACATCAAGCGCACCGCCGAGAACATCGAGCTGCAGCGCAGCAACCTCTACAAGAAGCTCGATCGCTACGGGCTCAAGTAGGCGCGCCGGCCAACCTGCTGGCCGGCCAACCTACTGGCCAGCCTGCCCTACTCGGCAGACGTCGGCAGCTTGATCTTCTGACCGACCTTCAGGCGGTCGGTGTTGAGACGCGGGTTCAGCTTCTTGACCCGCTCGATCATGCTCGGAACCTTGTTGGTCGGGAAGCGGCTCGACAGCAGCTTCCAGAGCATGTCGCCCGACTGGATCTCGTACAGCTCGAAGCCCGTCGCGGCCGACCCGCCTGCGGGCGAACCTGCGGGCGAACCCGTCGGCGCACCCGAACCCGGCAGGTTGAGGCGACCGCTCTCGGCGACGGACGGCGTGCGGTAGCCGGGACCGGCGGCAGCCGGACCGGGCGTGCCGGACGGAGCCGGCTGGCCGCTCGGCTGGTTCGTCAGCAGCCGCGTCGGGTTCTGCTCGACGACGCGCGACGGGGCCTGCTCGGCCTCGTGCAGCGTCAGCAGGATCTCGTCCTCGACCCACGGGACCGCGACTTCCTGGCCTTCGCGCAGCATGCGCGTGGTCTCGTTGAGCATGATCGTCTCTTCGAGGAACGGGTCGCGCTTGCCGCACCAGCGGCGCACCAGCGTCTCGAACGAGTCGCCCGGGCGCGCGTTGACGAAGCGCACGTTGTGGTCCTTGCGGTAGGTGCCGATGCGCTGCTGCACGAGCGCGCTCGGGCTCGGCGCGGTGGCGCGCAGCGGCTGCTCGCTCGGCGTGACCTGCGGCCCGCTGAGGCCGGTCGCCGACGGCCCTTGGGTGCCGGACCGACCGCGCTCGCCGTTCGCTTCACCCGACCTGCCGCCGTTCTGGTCCCCGCCGTTCTGGTCGTTCTGGCCAGCCGGGTTGAGGATCTCGTTCAGGCTGGTGCCGCCCTTCTCGTCCTTCTGGCCGGCGTTGGCGGGATCGCCACCGAACACGACCGCGATGACCAGGATCAGGGCCAGGAAACCCGTGACCGCGTAGACCAACAACCGTTCGTTCTGCTTCATGCTGCCCTCCGGTCGGAGTCGTTCCGACCTGACCGTTTGGACGGGCGAACGGCTTCTTGCGAGAGCTACCCGCAGTTGACCGAGCCGTGGCCGCGTCCCTTGCCTCTTGGATCCAGTAGACGTCGCCGGGATGACCGCCCTGCGACGCCGCGGATGTTACGGCAACTACGCCCCACCGCCAAGCACCGGCCAGAGTTACTTGCCGTCGTCGCTCGGACGAGCCGGCTTCGGCGGCGCGTGCTCGACCACCTTGGTGCCGTCGGGCACCTCGAGTTCGGCCGACGGCGGGTCCTTCGGGTTCGGCCGCAGCTTCAGCAGTTCGATCTCGACCAGGTCGCCGCCGCGGTCGCGGTAGGCCACCGAACGCAGCGCTCCGGTCTCGGCATGCAGCGTAACTTGCAGCTCGGCGACCCGCCGCCGCACCTGCTCGTCGCGTGGCTGCAGGCGCACCCGCGCCAGCGATCGCTCGGCGACGTCGTCGCAGGCGACGATGCGGAAGTCGCGCAGCAGGCGGTCGACGTCGCCACCGATCGCCGCGAACAGGCCGTTGGCCAGCTCCGGGCCACCGAGCAGGAACCGCTCGACGCGCTTCCGCCGTGGCCGGTAGACCTGGTAGTGCTTCGCGGTCAACTGCACGACCGACGGCCGTGGCTTCTTGGCACGGAACATGACGCAGCCGGGATCGCGCACGAACAAGAACGCCCCACTGCTGCGCAGCGGCTTCTTCGACAGCGCCGTGGTGCGGCGCTGCACGTAGTCAGCGACCAGGACCCGCACGTCCGCACTGCGTTTGCCGTGGGCGCGCAGCAGCCGTTCGGCGCGCTCGCCCGCGGACTCCTTCGCCGGCACATCTGGAGCCGGCGCGGGCGGCGTCTCCCCTTGCTGGGCGGACAGCGACAGCGGCAGCAGCAACAGGCAGAGGGTGCGCATCATCGTTCGAGCATCGGTTCGGGGGCCGCGGTGTCGAGCTCGACGGCCGCGCCGTGGTCCAGGCGCGGCACCAGCTCGTAGCGCTCCTGCAGGCGACCCAGCAGGAAGAACAGCCTCAGGCGCAGGCGATCGAGCGGACCGAGGTCGAAGCCGCCGGCCAGCACGCGGGTGACGGCGCGGTCGATGCCGAGGATGCGCCGCGGATGGAATAACAGGTCGCGCACCGCAGGATCGTAGAAGCCGGTGACGAACCGCCGCACGAACGCGTAGCGGCGCTGCAGCGTGCGCTGGTAGCGGGCGCGCGCCCGCCGCGGGTCGGCGCGTCGCGAGAGCCAGCCGCGTTCGCACGCGTCGGCCGCTTCGACGCCGCTCTGCAGCGCCATCTGCACGCCGGTCGACCAGACCGGGTCGAGGAACGAGCCGGCGTCGCCGGCGAGCAACCAGCGATCGCCGCAGTAACGTTCGGCGCGGTAGCTGAAGCCGCTCTCGGCGCGGAACGGCGTGACCCGCTCGGCGTGGCCGAGCAGCACGGTCGCGACCGGCGACGACGCGACCGAGCGATCGAAGATCGCCTGCAGGTCGCCCTTGTCCTGCCGTCGGTAGTCGGCGAGGTCGAGCACCACGCCGACGCTGGTCAGGTCGTCGCCGATCGGGATCCACCACATCCAACCGAGCTCGGGCAGCACCGAGATGCGGGTGTCGGCCGCGCGTCGGCCGTCGTCGCGGCGCACGCCGCGGAAGTGCGCGTAGACGCTGGCCTTCTTCAGGTCCGGATCGGGCACGCGCACGCCTTCGCCGCGCGCGACCAGGCCGGCCCGCCCGCTGGCATCGACGATCGCCGCGGCGCGCGCCTGCCGCTGCCGCCCGTCGTCGCCGACGTGGGTCACCGTGACCCCTTCGGCGTCGATCGCGTAGCCACGCGCGCGGGCCTGCACCACGTCGGCGCCCAACTCGCGCACGTGCTCGAGCATCAGCTGGTCGAACTCGGCGCGCGGCACCTGCACGGTCTCGCTCGGATGGATGCGCTTCTCGGCGAAGTCGAACACGACCTTGCGTCCGCCACAGCTGCTCAGCAGCTGCGCGCCGCGCTTGGGGTGGAAGCCGGCGGCGCGCACCTTGTCGGCGACGCCGATCTCGTCGAACACATGGTTGCCGAGCGGCAGCAGCGACTCGCCGACGTGGAACCGCGGGAACCGTTCGCTCTCGAGCACCAGCACCGAGCGGCCGAGGCGCCGCAGCCGGCCGGCGGCGGCGGCGCCGGCGGGGCCGCCCCCCACCACCACGACGTCGTGCTGCGACGGGTGCTGCATCACCTAGCCGCCGAGGTCGACGTCGTTCTCCTGCGCGAACTTCTGCGCCTCTTCGTAGCCGGCGTCGGCGTGGCGCACGATGCCCATGCCCGGATCACAGGTGAACACGCGCTGGATCCGCGCGGCCGCCTCGGGCGTGCCGTCGGCGACGGTGACCTGGCCGGCGTGGATCGACTTGCCCATGCCGACACCGCCGCCGTGGTGCAGCGACACCCAGGTCGCGCCCGACGCGACCGCCAGCATGCCGTTGAGCAGCGGCCAGTCGGCGATCATGTCCGAGCCGTCCTTCATCGCCTCGGTCTCGCGATACGGCGACGCCACCGAACCGCAGTCGAGGTGGTCGCGGCCGAACACGATCGGCGCCGAGATCTCGCCCTTGCCGATCAGCTCGTTGACCGCCAGACCGAACCGGGCGCGCTCGCCGTAGCCGAGCCACAGGATGCGCGACGGCAGTCCCTGCCACGCGATCTTCTGCTGCGCCTTCTCGATCCACGTGCACAGCGACTCGTTGTCGCCGAACATCTCCAGCGCCAGCTGGTCGGTGCGCGCGATGTCCTTGGGATCGCCACTCAGCGCGACCCAGCGGAACGGACCGCGACCGTGGCAGAACAGCGGCCGGATGTACTCCGGGATGAAGCCCGGGATCCGGAACGCCTCGGCGACGCCGTGGTCGCGCGCCTCGGTGCGGATGTTGTTGCCGTAGTCGAACGTGATCGCGCCCTTCTCCTGCAGCTCGAGCATCAGCGACACGTGCCTCGCGCAGGTGCGGCCCGACTCCTCGAGGTACTTCTTCGGATCGCGCTCGCGCAGTTCGTTGGCCTGTTCGACGGTCATGCCGTCGGGCACGTAGCCGACGAGCATGTCGTGCGCCGAGGTCTGGTCGGTCAGCATGTCCGGCACCACGCCGGCGTCGCGGATCGTCTCGAGCAGCTCGGTCGCGTTGCAGCAGACGCCGATCGACCACGGCTCGCCGGCCGCCGCCCGCCGCTGCGCCGCCGCCAGCGCCTGCTTCGGGTCGTCGATCCGTTCGTCGAGGTAGCGGGTCTCGAGGCGCTTGTCGATGCGCCAGCCCTCGACGTCGGCCGCGAGGCAGACACCGCCGGCCATCGTGATCGCGAGCGGCTGCGCGCCGCCCATGCCGCCGAGTCCGGCGGTGACCACCAGCTTGCCCTTCAGATCGCTGCCGTAGTGCTGCTTGCCGGCGGCGACGAACGTCTCGTAGGTGCCCTGCACGATCCCCTGGCTGCCGATGTAGATCCAGCTGCCGGCGGTCATCTGGCCGTACATGATCAGCCCGAGCTTGTCGAGACGGCGGAACTCGTCCCAGTTGGCCCAGTCGCCGACCAGGTTGCTGTTGGCGATCAGCACGCGCGGCGCGTCGGCATGCGAACGGAACACGCCGACGCACTTGCCGGACTGCACCAGCATGGTCTCGTCGGGCTGCAGGCGACGCAGCGTCGCGAGGATCTTCTGCAGCGCCTCCGGGTTGCGCGCCGCCTTGCCGAGACCGCCGTAGACGATCAGCTTCTCCGGATCCTCGGCGACCTCCGGATCGAGGTTGTTCTGCACCATCCGGTAGGCAGCTTCGATCTGCCAGTTGGCGCACGTCAGGTCAGTGCCCCGGGGGGCGCGGTAGCCAGTCGTTCCGGTCGCGGTCATGCCGGCTAGCGTCGCGCGCGCGCCACCCGACTGCAAGCTGCGCGGCCCGTCTACACAGCCAACGGCCCGACCTTCTTCTCGACCGCCGTGACCAGCGTGCCGTCGGTGATGACCAACTCTGCCTCCTTCAGGTCGGGCGCCAGGTAGCGGTCGCCCTCGAGCCCGTCGACGCGACGCCGCAGCGCCCGGTAGGCGGCGGCGACGCCGACGCCCGGCTTGAGTTTGTCGCCGAGGTCGAGGCCCTGCGCCGCGCACAGCAGCTCGATGCCGAGCACCTTGGCGGTGTTGGCCATGACCCGGTCGGCGTGGCGCGCGGCGGTCACGCCCATCGAGACGTGGTCCTCGCGGTTGGCGCTGGTCGGCACGGTGTCGACGCTGGCCGGGTGCGCCAGGGTCTTGTTCTCGCTGGCGAGCGACGCGGCGACCACCTGCGGGATCATGAACCCCGACTCGAGGCCCGGGTTCTTGGCCAGGAACGGCGGCAGGCCGGAGATGTCCGGGTTGACCAGCTGCTCGACGCGACGTTCGCTGATGTTGGCCAGCGTGGTGACCGCGATCTTGCAGAAGTCGAGCGCCTGGCTGACCGGCTGGCCGTGGAAGTTGCCGGCCGAGATCACGTCGCCCTCGAACACCAGCGGGTTGTCGGTGACCGAGTTGGCCTCGGTGACCAGCACGTCGAGCGCGTAGCGCACGCCGTCCTTGGCGGCGCCGTGCACCTGCGGCGAACAGCGCAGCGAGTAGGCGTCCTGCACCTTGGTGCAGTCCTTGTGGCTCGGCACCACCGCGCTGTCCTGCAGCAGCGCGCGCAGGTTGGCGGCGGTCGCGATCTGGCCCTCGTGCGGCCGCACCTCGTGCACGCGCGGATCGAACGGCCGTTCGCTGCCGCGCAGTGCCTCGACCGTCATCGCGCAGGTGATGTCCGCGGTGCGGCACAGCCGCATCGCCTGGTCGACGACCAGGCAGCCGATCGCGGTCATGATCTGGGTGCCGTTGATCAGTGCCAGGCCCTCCTTCTCGGCCAGCTCGATCGGCTTGCGCTTCAGCTTCTTCAGCGCCGCGGCTCCGGAGAGGACCTTGCCGTCGCAGTGCACCTCGCCGCAGCCGATCAGCGGCAGCGCCATGTGGCTCAGCGGCGCCAGGTCGCCGCTCGCCCCGACCGAACCCTGCGACGGGATCACCGGGATCAGGTCCGCGTTCCACAGCGCGATCGCCTGGTCGATCAACTTGCGGCGCACGCCGGAGCTGCCGAGCGCGAGGTTGTGGATGCGCAGCGCGAACGCCAGCCGACTCTGTTCGATCGTCAGCGGCTCGCCGACGCCGGTCGCGTGGCTCAGCAGCAGGTTCTTCTGCAGCTGGCCGAGCTGCTCGTCGGCGATCCGCACGCCGGCCAGCTTGCCGAAGCCGGTGTTGATGCCGTACATCGTGGCGCCCTTGGCGACCGCGTCGTCGACGATCGCGCGACAGGCGTCGACGGCCTCCTTGCTGGCCGGGGTCAGCGCGATGCGGTTCTTGGGACGGCTCAGCGCGACGAGCGTCGCGAGCGGGAGGTCGGGTTCACCGAGCAGGATCTTGGCCACGCGCCGAACCTACCCACCCGCCTGCCACGCCGCCACGCGCAAGTGCTCGAGCCACTGCGCGGCCGAGAACATGCCGATCGGCCCGCCGTCCGGCGAACCGGCCAGCGCGAACAGGATCTCGGTCGCCGCCTTGTGCAGGTCGGGATCCGGCTCGGCCAGCAGGTGCCAGACCGGCAGCGTGTCCTGCGGCCGCATGCAGACCGCCCCGATCTTGCGCACCAGCGCGACCCGTTCTTCGGCCGCGACCTTGGCGTGGCGCAGTTCGTCGAAGCGATCGAACAGCTTCTGCAGCTGCATCGAGGCGTCGAGGAACATCGGCGTGCCGAGGCCGTCGGCGTCGAGCCTGGCGATCGCGCCGGCCGGCACGAACACCTCGCGGTCGCGGTCGCCGAAGGTCACCGCGCCCTCGGTCACGTAGACGCGCTGGCCCCCGTCGGCGCCGACGTGCAGTTCGTAGCGACAGCCCTGGTCGACGACGGTCGCACCGGGCGTGTCGACGACGAAGAACCGCGGCGGCACCGCCGGCGGCGGCGCGACCTTGGCGACCATGCCGCCGCGCTGCAGCCGGAAGCGCAGCTCGTCGCGCCGCCAGTGCACGAACGTCAGCTCGCTGCCGGCGGCGAGTTCGATCGAGATGCGGTCGTCGACCACGACCGTGCGCGGTTCCTTGCCGGCGACGATCCGGCACGACGGCGCGCCTTCGCAGATCGGCGCGTCGTCGACCAGCCACCACGACAGCAACAGGGCGGCGGCAGCGGCCACCAGCAGCCACGGCCAGCGGCGGGGCGAGCGGACCGGCGCCGCATCGAGCACGCGCTCGCTCGGCGCCGACGCGTGGCGCAGCGGCCGCAGCGCGCGCTCGAGCGCGACGATCTCCGGATCGGGCGGCGCCGACGGATCGTGCAGGTAGTCGTCGTGGCTCGAGTCACCGTGGCTCACGGCGTCACCTCCGGCAGCAGGTTCTTCAGGCGTTCGCGCAGCATCGCCATGCCGCGCGTCAGGTTGACCCGCACCGAGCCGTGCGTCATGCCGGTGCGCGCGGCGATCTCGGCCCCCGACAGGCCGGAGACCAGCCGCAGCAGCAGCGGCTCGCGGTAGGCCTCGGGCAGCTGCTGCACGGCCTCGAACACGCGCTCGGTGGTCTCGCTGGCCTCGGCCGCGTCGGCCGGCGACGCCGCCGCCTCGTCCGGCATCGCGTGGCGCGCGTCGTCCGGGATCGCGCGCGGAGCGCGCTGGTCGCGACGCAGCAGGTCGCGGGACGCGTTGCGGGCGCTGGTGCACAGGAACCCGGCGAAGGCGCCGGGATCACGGAGTCGGGAGAGCGAGGCGAACACGGTGCAGAACACGTCCTGGGTGACGTCGTCGGCCGACTGGCGGCCCACATGGGCGAGCGCGATCGCGTGCACCGTCGGCGCGAACTCCTCGTACAGCGCCGCCCGCGCGGCGCGGTCGCCGAGCTGGGCCTTCGGCACGAGCGCGCGCCAGGCGGGCTCGTGGTCCGAAGCGGGTTCGCCGACGCGTTCGGCCATGCGCGGCATTGGACGCGGGCGCGCGGCGGCTGTTAACGAACTTTCGTGCGTTCGGCCGGCTCCGGTAGCGGAGCGCTTCGCCTACACCGACGGCGACTCGAGCTGCAGCGGCGGCGCCGACGGCACCAGGAAGAAGCGGCCGATCGCGACCTCGAAGCGCGAGCCGTCGTCGCGCTCGAACATGTAGGTGCCTTCCATCGTGCCCCACGACGTCTGCAGCGGGCAGTAGCTGATGTAGCTGTAGCTCTCGCCGACCTCGAGCTGCGGGTACTCGCCGACCACGCCGCGGCCGCGGACCTCTTCGCGATGGCCCTCGCCGTCGACGATGATCCAGTGCCGCGACAGCAGCCGCGCCCGCTCTTCGCCGACGTTGCTCATCGTGATCTTGTAGCGGAACACGTAGCTCTGCTGCGGCTCGGCGCCCGGGTCGCGGAACTCCTGCGGGAGCACCTCCTGCGGCATGTACTCGGCGGCCGCGTAGACGCGGATGCCGGCGGTGGTCGTGTCCGAGTGCGGGTTGCTCATGGGGTGGCTCGTTGGGCGAGACGGCGAACCGGAGGATAGGGCGGGTTCGTGGAAATGCGAGGGGCCTCGCGGATCGCGCCTTGTGGCCGTGCGGCTTGCCGCCCTTCTTGAACTTGAGCTTGGTCTCGCCACCGGTCAGCACGAAGGCCTCGCCGGCGAGCTTGCCGGTCCACGACTCGGCCGCGTTGCCGTCGAGGATCTTGCCGCGGATCGTCAGTGCCATCGTCTTCTCGTCGAACTCGACGGTGGCCGACGGGTGCGAGTGCGACTCGTCCTCGCGCGGACGGCCGTGCACGCTCAGCTGCTTGCCGTCGTGCGAGAACGTCAGCGTCATGCCCTTCTGGTCCTCGGGCAGGACCTCGGACCAGTTGCCGGCGAGCGGGCTCTTGGGACCTTCATCGGCGGCGCTGCAGGCGCCGAGGGCGAGCAGCGTGGAGAGAGCGAGGGTGTGGAGGGTCTTCATCGCGCCTTGCATTCTGCAACGGACGCGGCGAGTTGGAAGCCCCACCGCCGTGGAATGGTTCGCCAGCCGCGACCACGGCGCTCAGCGGCGCCGGCGGAACACCATCCGGATCCATACGCCCTGCCGCTCCTCTTCGACGATCAGCGTATCCCCCAGGTGCTGCAGCAGCTGCACCAAGGGCAGGCGGTCCGGATCGGCCCCCGGATCGCCCCCCGGATCGGCGGGCGCCGGATCGACGGTCGTCAGCGTCACCTTGTCGCCGTCCAGGGTCCAGCGGCCGCGGCCCTCGTCGACCTGCACGCTGCCGTCCGCAGCCGGCACCCCGCGCGACCAGGACGCCGAGCCGTCGGCCCGCAGGTCGTAGGATCCGGTCACCTCGGCCGCCTTCTGCGCCACCAGCGCAACGACCTCGGGCCGTTCGCGGGCTGCCTCCGGCAGCAGCTGCAGCAGCTGCGCCGCCAGCCCGCTGCGTTCGCCGTCAAAGCGATAGACCCCCACCGCCGGCCCCAGCTCCTCCCCCCACAACCGCCCGCCAGCACGGCAACCGCCGCAACCAGGAGTACCGACCCCGACCACCGCCTGCGCCGCCCCTTCATGCTCCAAGCCTGCCAGACAACCGGGTCCGAGAGACAGACAACCGGGTCCGAGAGATTGGTGCCGCGCACGACTGGTTCCGGGACAAGACCACTAGCCGGCGAGTTCGGGAACGGGCTCGACGGCGACGATGTGGCCCTTGTCGTCCTTGGCGAGCGCGCAGGCGGAGACCTGCGGATCGTGCGTGAAGAACAGGCGGCCGCGGCGGGCCTCGAGGTCGGCGAGCAGCGCGGACTTCTCGTCGATCAGCTTTTCCGGGTAGCGGTCGTAGCCCATCGTGATCGCGCGACGCACCCACGGAACACCCGGGATCAGGTCGGCGCAGAACACGATCGGGCCGTCGTCGGTCGCGATCTCGCACAGCAGCATGCCCGGCGTGTGGCCATCGCTCTGGTGCATGCGGTAGCCGTCGCCGAGCGTCTCGCTGCGCGCACCGGCCACGCGTTCGAGCCGCCCGGTCGCCTCGAGCAGGCCCGGCAGCTCGGGGATGAAGCTCTTGCGATCGCGCGGGTGCGGCTGCAGCGCGCGCTGCCAGGCCTGCTCCCCGACCACGTAGCGGGCGTTGCCGAACACCAGTTCGGGCAGCCGATCGTCCCGGTGCGCGGCCAGCACGCCACCGGCGTGGTCGAAGTGCAGGTGCGACAACACCACGACGTCGACCTGTTCGGGCGCGACCCCGAGCGCCGCCAGGTTGTCGAGCAGCACGTGCTGCGACTCCTGCACCCCGAAGCGTTCGCGCAGCGCCGGCGGGAAGAACGCGCCGATGCCGGCCTCGAACAGGATCGTGCGATCGCCGTCCTGCACCAGCAGGCACCGGCAGGCGAGGTCGATGCGGTTGTGCTCGTCGGCCGGCGCCCACTGCTGCCACATCGCCTTCGGCGCGTTGCCGAACATCGAACCGCCGTCGAGCTTCTGCGAGTTGCCGAGCACCGAGTAGAGCCTGCGCGCCATCAGTTGGCCTCCTTGCGCACGCGCGTCAGGATGCGGCGCGTCACGTCGCCGAGCTTAACCCGTTCGAGGTTGCACATCACCACGACCCCGATCCGCCGCTCGGGCAGCATCAGCAGCATCGTGCTGACCCGCGACTGCGCGCCGCTGTGTCCGATCAACGGCTCGCCGCCGAGTTCGCGCACGGTGAACCCCATGCCGTAGCCGGTCGCCTCGCCGTCGCTGGTCCGCTGCGACGTCCACATCGTCGCCAGCGTCTCGTCGGACACCAGCCTGCCGGCCATCAGCGCCTGCGCGAACCGCGCCAGATCCGGAGCCGAACTGCACAGGCCACCGCCCCCGAGCTTGTAGCTGCTGTCCATCAGCTGGCTGTTCTGCAGCCGCCCACCGCGCAGCACGTAGCCCTGCGCCCGGTGCCGGATGATCCGCCGCTGGTCGTCGTCCTGCAGCGACGGCGCGCCCGACGGCGCGGCGATGTGCTTCGCCAGCACACTGGCGAACGACCGGTCGTGCACCGTCTCCACCACCGCCGCGACCAGGTTGAACCCGTAGGTGCTGTAGCGGTACTTGCTGCCCGGCTCGTGCAGCAGCGGATCGCTCGCGAACCGTTCGAGCCCCTGACGCTGGTTGGGGTAGTGCCGGGTGCTCTCGCCCTCGCGCAGGTAGTGCCGCACGCCGCCGAGGTGGCCGAGCAGCTGCCGGGTGGTCACCGGCCAGCGCTTCTTCGGCCATTCCTCGACCAGGCCGTGCACGTCGCGGTCGAGATCCAGGCGCCCCTGCTCGGCCAGCTGCAGCGCCAGCACCGCGGCGACCGGCTTGGAGATCGATGCCAGCCGGTAGACGGTGTGCTCGGTCGCCGGCACGTCGTTCTCGACGTCGCTCAGGCCGAAGCCTCGGCTGTACAGAAGCTGGTCACCGCCGACGACGGCGCACGACAGGCCCGGGATCCGATCGGCGGCGATCTTGGCCTCGAGCAGCTGCGTGACGTCGCGTTCGAGGTCGGTCTGGGCATGGCCGAGGGCGGCCAGCAGGAACGGAACCAGCAGACGGAAAGGCATTGCCATGGATGGTCGGGTCGGGGCGTTCCCCGACGCGGGGCAACCATACGGAATGCGCCTCCGTCCCCTGCTGAATATCCCTCAACCGGCGGGCCGTCGCAGGCCGATCCCAGGGAGACCGCCAATGCTACGAGCCATCCTCAACCACGTGCTTCTCCCGACCGCGCCCGCCGCCATGGCGACCGCCCTCGGCTGGCCCGCCTTCGGGGTCCAGGGCCGCACCGCGCTGATCGCGGCGATCCTCGGCAGCATCGCCGTCGGCGTCTGGCAACTGCTGCGCGAGCGCCGCCGCCAGGACGAGCTCGGGCAGATGACCCAGAACGCCCGGCAGCTGGCCAACGGCACGGACCTCGGCAGCGCGAGCTGGACGTTTGCAACCAGCGGCGAACTGCAGCAGCTCAACGCCCAGCTGCAGGGCCTGGTGCAGAGCGCCGCATCGGCCGTCGCGGCGGCCCGCGCCGAGGCCGGCAGCGCCGGGGACCTCGCGACCGGCCTGCAGGTCGGCGAGGCCGAGGGCGAACGCGCCCGCAACCTCGAGCACCTGACCAACCTGCAGTCGATCTCCGCCGCGCTCGAGGAGATGACCACGATCGTCACCGAGACCGCCCGCAGCGCCGGCGACGCCAGCGAGCTGGCGCAGAGCGCCGAGAGCGTCGCGACCAACGGTTCGCAGTCGATGCAGCGCATGGTCGAGGCCATGGGCGAGATCGAGACCTCGTCGACCGAGATCTCGCGCATCATCAAGGTGATCGACGACATCGCGTTCCAGACCAACCTGCTGGCGCTCAACGCCGCGGTCGAAGCCGCGCGCGCCGGCGAGGCCGGCAAGGGCTTCGCCGTCGTCGCCGAAGAGGTGCGCAGCCTCGCGCAGCGCAGCGCCGAGGCGGCCAAGAACACCTCGGCCCTGATCGCGGCCGCCAGCCAGCGCGCCCAGCGCGGCAGCCAGCTGTCGCAGGAAGTCGACGGCATGCTGGTCGAGATCGTCGAGGCGACCACCCGCTTCACCAGCCTGGTCACCCAGATCGCCACCAGCACCAAGGAACAGTCGGACGGCATCCAGCAGGTCACCCGCAGCGTCGGCGAACTGCAGGCCGCCGGCATGCGCGGCACCGCGACGACCACCGACCTCGGCGGCGACTTCTCGTTCGGCGACTGACCCCTGGCGATTGCGTCGCGGCGGTCTGAAGGGCACGCTCGACGCATGACCGCCACCGAGTCCCTGCAACCACCGAGCCGCCTCGCTCCGCGCGTGGTGCCGTACTGGATCCTCGGGGACGGCCTGACGTCGATCGTGCTGGCGGCGCTGCTCTGGTTCCTCGGCCGGCCGTGGCTGGCCGACAACTGGGAGCAGTGGTCCCCCGCCTGGGAGAACGCGCTGCTCGGCCTCTGCGCCGGCATGCTGGGCCTGGCGCTGCTGATCCCGCCGCTCAACTACGCGCGCTGGCGCTACGGCTTCGTCGGCGACCTGCTGCTGATGCGCTACGGGATCCTGTTCGTCGAAGAACGCGCCGTGCCGGTCCGACGCATGCAGCACGTCGACCTGTCCCGCGGCCCGATCGAACGGCTGTTCGGACTGGCGACGCTGGTCGTGTTCACCGCCGGCAACGAGGGCTCGGCGTTCCGTGTGCCGGGCCTGCCGGTCCAGCTGGCCCAGGAGCTGCGCGATCGCATCGTGCAGATGCGCGGTGACGGACGCCTCTGATCCCCCGCCGCTGCCGTCGGACCCCCGCGCTGCGGGGTCCCTGCCGTCAGAAGGGTCCCCGCCGTCAGAAGGGTCCTGGCCGCCGGAAGGGTCCCTGCCGCCTGCAGGACTGCCGCGCGAGCCCGGGCCGGTCGACGCCGCGAGCCCGCCGTCCCCGGACGCGACCATCCTGGCCCGCGGCCACCTGCACCCGGCGATCCTGCTGCTGCGGCTGCTCGACGCGCTGCGACAGGTGGTGTTCCCGCTGGTGCTCGGCATCGCGGTCGAACGCTGGTTCCTGGTCGCCGCGCTGGTGCTGTTCGTGCTGCAGCTCGGCTACTCGGTCGTGCGCTACCTGACGCTCGAGTACACGCTGACCGACGAGGAGCTGCGCATCCGCGAGGGCCTGCTGCACCGGCAGGAACGGCGCATCCCGCTCGATCGCATCCAGGATCTCGGCTTCGAGTCGACCATCCTGCGGCGCGCGCTCGGCCTCTCCGTGGTGATGGTCGAGACCGCCTCCGGCCGCGGCGTCGAGGCCCGCCTCGACGCGCTGTCGCGCTCGGACGCCGAACACCTGCGCGAGGTGCTGATGGCCGCGCGGCCGGCGTCGGCACGGCGCAAGACGACCGACGAGCCGGCGGATCCGGACGACGCGTCGCCCGAACGTTCGCCCACGATCGCCGCGCCCGAGGCGGCCACGCCACAGGTCGAGTGGCTGGTGCACCAGAGCACCACTGGCGAACTGCTGCTGCGCGGCGCCACCGACATGCGGCTCGGCGCGTTCGTGGTCACCGGCTACGCCGCGTTCGAACTGGCCGACCGCCTCGGCTTCGTGACCCAGCTCGCCGGCGTCGCCAGCAGCTTCCGCGACTGGCTGTCGTCGCTGCCGCCGGTGCTGATCCTCGGCGTGCTCGCGGCGCTGCTGTTCACCGTGATGGCGTTCGGCGTGATCACGTCGACGCTCGGCAACCTGGTCCAGTTCCACGGCTTCCACCTGCGGCTGCGCGGCGACGTGCTGCAGCGCCGGTTCGGCCTGCTGACCACCCGCCAGAAGACGCTGCCGCGCGCCCGCGTGCAGCGCGTCACCATCGAACAGACCTGGCTGCGGCGCCTGATCGGCTTCGCCGTGGTCAAGGCCGACTCGGCCGGCGGCAGCCGCACCGACGGCCAGGACGCCACCGGCGGCTGGGACGTGGTCGTGCCGCTGACGCGCTACGGCACCGCCCACGCGCTGCTGCCGGCGCTGCTGCCGGGCATCGAGCACGCGACGTTCCAGTGGCACCGTGGCTCGCCCAAGCTGATCGCGCGCACCGCGGTACAGGGCGTCTTCCTCGCGGCCGTGGTGATCGGCGGCCTGTGGTGGAAGGTCGGTGCGATGGCGCTGTGGGGCCTGCTGCTGGTGCCGCTGTGGTCGGTGCTCGGCGTGCTGATCTGGCGCAACCTCGGCTGGGCCCGCGGCGACGACTTCTTCGCGCTGCAGCACGGCGTGATCGGCAAGACCTTTGCCTGCGTGCCGACCGCCAAGGTGCAGGCCGTGGTCGTGCGCCAGGGCATCGTCAGCCAACTGCTCGGCCTCGCCGACCTGACGGTCTACGTCGCCGGCGGCAGCCCGACCCGCATCCCGGACCTGACCCTGAACGACGCACGGCAGCTGTGCCAGGCGCTCGCCGAACGCGCCGCGCTCGCCGCGGCCGCCGACTGGTAGGCGCCGCGTTCCGGACTTTTGGTGCCACCGCTGGCGACTCCGGTCCCCACAACCGTGTGCACACCTCCACGATCACGATCGGCTGCGGCATGGTGCAGGGCGTCGACGCGGTGCCGGTGCTGGTCGAGGCCACCACGCGCCACGCCGGCGACGGCACGCCGCGGCTGCTCGGCCTCGTCGACACCTGCGTGCGCGAGGCCTACCACCGCGTGCTGCAGGCGTTCTACGCGCTCGGACTGCCGTCGCCGCGCGGCGTCACCACCGTCAACTTCGCCCCGGCCTCGCTGAAGAAGCGCGGCAGCGGCTTCGACCTGCCGCTGGCCCTGGCGCTCGCCGGCGCCGCCGGGCTGTTCCCGCCCGAGCGGGCGCGCGGCCTGTTCGCGTTCGGCGAGATCAGCCTGCGCGGGGTGGTGCTGCCGGCGCGCGGCGCCGTCAGCGTCGCGCTCGCGGCCCGCCAGCAGCGTGCCTACGCGATGCTGTGCTGCCCCGACGACGCGGTCGATTGCGCCGTCGTCGACGGCCTGCCGCTGCACGGCGCCGCGACGCTCGCCGATGCGCTGCACTGGCTCGCCGGCCGCCGCGAGCTGCCGCCGACGGAGCCGCCGTCACCGCCGCCGGGCGGCGCGCCGGCCGCCATCGACCTCGGCGACATCCGCGGCCACGAGACGCCCAAGCTGGCGCTGCAGGTCGCCGCCGCCGGCGGCCACAACCTGCTGTTCTCGGGCCCGCCCGGCACCGGCAAGAGCGCGATGCTGCGCCGCCTGCCCGGGCTGCTGCCGCCGCTGACCGCGGACGAACGGCTGGCCGTGCTGCAGGTGCACGCGGCTGCCGGCCTGCAGGTTCCGGACGACCTGCCGCGACCGCTGCGGGCACCGCACCACACCAGTTCGGCGCAGAGCGTGCTCGGCGGCGGCGCCGACGTGCGCCCGGGCGAGGTCACGCTCGCGCACCACGGGGTGCTGTTCCTCGACGAGTTGCCCGAGTTCCGTCGCGACGTGCTCGAGGCGATGCGGCAGCCGCTCGAGGACGGCGCGGTGACCGTCGGCCGCGCGCAGCGCACGATCACGATGCCGGCTCGGTTCCTGCTGACCGCCGCGATGAACCCGTGCCCGTGTGGCTACCGCGGCCACCGCGACCGGCCGTGCCTGTGCACCCCCGCCGCGTTCGCCCGCTACCGCAACCGCCTGTCCGGCCCGCTGCTCGACCGCATCGACCTGCGCGTCGAGGTGCCGGCGCTCGGCGCTGCCGAGCTGCGCGCCGACGAGGATCCGCAGCAGACGACCCGTGCTTTGCGCGAGCCGGTGTTGCTCGCCCACCAGCGGCAGCTGCACCGCAACCGCGACGCCGCCGGCCGCTTCGTGCCCAACGGCCGCCTCGCCGACCGCCTGCTGCACCGCGCGGCGCGCGCCAGCGACGCCGCCTGGTCCGCGCTCGACGACCTGCTCGAGCGACACCACCAGAGCCCGCGCGGCCGGCTGCGCATCCTGCGCCTCGCACGCACGCTCGCCGACCTCGACGACCGCGACCGCATCGAGGACCACGACGTCCTGCAGGCAGGCGCGCTGCGGCTCGGATGACGGCCCGCGCGGCCGCCGCGATCACTTCGGGATGCGCACGTTGTTGGTCTGGTCGGTGCGGCCGATGCGCGGGGCCGGCTGGGGCTCGGGCACCGGACCGACCGGCGGCCGCATGCGGCCACCGCGCTGGTCGCTGAGCGGACCGGTGCGGCGCGGGTTGAGCGCGGCGCCGTCCAGTTCGATCGTGCGCCGCACGAACGCGTAGTCCGACGACAGCTCGTTCCAGGCGGTGCGCGGCGCGCGGCAGATCAGCACCAGGAACTGCTCGTCGAACGGGATCACGTCGACGGTCGCCTGCTGCACGTTGCGCGAATCGGACGCCTGCATGCGGATCGCGTCGCGGCCGCGCACCTTCACGTGGAAGCGGCTGGCGATCTGCAGCTGTGGGTAGAGCAGCGCGAACCAGTTGCCGACGGCGTCGGCGGCGGTCTCGATCTGCGTGCCGGGCTCGAGGTGGTCCAGCAGCGACAGGCGCACCTCGGCGGCATGCACGTCGCAGGTCAGCGCCAGGTGGCCGGGCGGCAGCGGCTCGACCGCGCGCCAGGCCGGGTTGGGCACCCACAGGCCGAAGCGGCCGTCGGCCTCGGCGACGATCGCGCTCTGGATCGTGCTGACGCCGACCGCGGCGCGCGCGCTCGCGGCGCTGCTCGGCATCGCGACCAGGGCGGGCCCGGCGAGTTCGCGGCGCACGACCTTCTGGTCGGCGTCGACCCACTCGCGGCTGCTGACGGCGTCGCCGTTGGCGGCCATCACGGCGACCTCGCCGACGCGCTGGCGCACGCCGTCGATCATCACCTGGCGGGCGCCGGTGCCATCGACGCGGCGCACGACCAGCTCCTCGTGGCGCGGATCGAACATCGACACCGGGCCGATCTTCGAGGCGGCCTGTCGCGCGAGCGTGCGCGCCAGCAGCGGGAACGTCGCCTCGGGCGACCACGGCAGCTGCCGTTCGTGGCGGCCGCGGCCGTCCAGTCGGGAGACCACCAGCAGCTCGCCGTCGGCGTTGGCCTCGATGATGCGCTCGTCCTGCACGCGGTCGGCGCTGGCCAGCGGGTTGTCGATCGGCAGCTGGCGCTGCAGGCGCGGCTTGCTGACGCGCTCCCGGAAGTAGCAGCGCACGCCGTGGCCGTTCGGGTCGGCCGTGCACTGGTTGGTGACCTGGTAGCGGCGCACGCCGTTGACGAACTCGTACTCCTCGTTGACCGAGAACGAGCCGTCCTGCTGCGTGGTGATCGACGTGTGCAGCCAGCCGACCGAGTTGCCGTCGGCGTCGTGCAGCACGAACCACGAGTCGTCCGGGCGCACGACCGCGGCGCGCACCGGCGCGGCCTTGGCCTTGCGACGGACCTGCTTCACCATCGCGCGGCTGACGCCGATCGTGGCGCCGTCCTCGATCTCGATCTCGACGTAGCCGTCGAGTTCGTTGGTGATCTTGCCGACCAGTTCGTCGCCGTTCTTCAGCTCGATCACGTCGAGCTTGACGGCCGGGTCGTCGGGCAGCGGCACCGCAACCGGGGCTTGCGGGTCCTGGATGAGGCAGGCGAGGAGGGTGGTCAGCAGAGCGTTCATGATGGACGGAGGACTCCGCTCCGTTCATCGAACGCCCGATGGCACTGGCTTTACCCGTCCGTCGACGTTTCGGTGTGGGGATCCGCCGCAGCCGATCCGACGACGCCGGAATCCGCGGTCCGGAAGCCGGCATCGACGGCCCGATCGTCCCGCGCCAGCATGCGCCAGCCGAACCACGCGCACCCAGAGCCGAGCAGCGCGAACGGCAGCACCAGCAGCAGCCCCGAGACGCCGTAGAGATCGCCCCAGAAGCGCCACCAAAGGTGCCGGCCGCGCCGGTCGGCCCAGTGGCGCGGTGCCAGCGCCTGCGCCGGAGCCACCGCGGCGACGCCGTAGACCGCCTCGACGGTGTGCGCGCTGTCGTCGATCGGCTTGCCGTGCTCGTCCTCGAAGCCACCGACGCAGCTGTTCCAGGCGTAGAGCCAGTTGCGGTACAGCGGCGAGTAGCGCCAGTGCCAGCCACCGACGTCGGCCGGGTCGATCGTCTTGTCGGCCGCCGCCATCTCGCCGGCGGCGATCGCGCGCTGTTCGTGCGCGGCCAGCGCCTGCGACATCAGCTGGATCTGGCCGCGCACCGGTGCGACCACACTGGTCAGGCTGACCAGGCAGCCGGCGACCACCGCGACCTTCCACGCGCGCGGGAAGCGCCGCCACGGCGCCGTCTGCGGCAGCACCAGGGCGCACAGCGCGACCACCCCGGGCGTCACGTAGCGGATCGCCCAAGCCTGGCCACCCTGCCAGCCGAGCGCGGTCGAGAAGATCGCGACGGGCGTCAGGAACAGCACCCAAGCCAGCCAGCGCAGCTGCACGCGCTGGCGCCACGATGCGGCCATCGGCAGCGCCAGCCACAGCAGCGGCGAGCACCACATCAGGCCGCGGCCGGCGCCGAACAGGATCTTGCCGAGCCCGGCCAGCGGATCGGCCTGGAACCACTCGCCGATCGCGGGATAGCCGGTCTCGAACGGGTCGCCGAAGCGGAAGAAGTTGGTGCCGAGGAACAGCAGCAGCAGCGGTGCACCGCCGAGCACGAACGCCACCAGGTCGCGCCAGCAGCCGCGCCGCCGGCACGCCAACGCGACGATCGCCGCGAACACGACCACCGACAGCGCCGTCTGGTAGCGCAGCAGGACCGCGCAGCCCGACATCACGCCGGCCCACGTAGCGGTGGCGCGCGTGCCGGTGCCGCGGTGGATCCGCACCACCGGCAGCAGCGCCGCCAGCAGCAGCATCAGCCCGGGCCCGTCCGACAGCTGCTCGCGCCCGACCGAGAACGCCTGCGTCGCGAGCCCGATCGCGAGCGTCGACCAGACCGCGTCGCGGCCGCCGGCGCCGAGTTCGCGCGCGATCCGGTAGAGCAGCAGCAGCGACGTCGCGATGCACAGGGTCGGCACCAGCATCGACATCAGGCCCTGGGTGGCGACCGGCGTGCTCTCGACGAACGTGCGCATCGGCGTCCGCTGCTGCAGCCGCTGGTCCGCGTCGGGCAGCCAGTCCCCGACCGCGTCGCCGAGCGGCACCACCGGGGTCAGCAGGTAGACGTGGCCCATCGGGAACCACACGTAGGCCAGCCCGTCGACGCCGATCTTGCCGCACCGGCGCGTGCCGGCACGTTCGTTGGCCTTGATGTAGGCAGCGCCGCCCTGCTCGCCGAGGTTCGCCCCGCCTTCCTGCCGCGTCAGCAGCGCGCTGTCGCCGCGGTGCCACAGCGAACGCGCCGCGTGCATCGTGAAGCCGGCGTCGGTGGTCTCGAACGAGCCGTGCGCGACGCACACGAACAGCAGGAACGTGCCGAGCCAGGCGAGCACTCTGCCCGTCGTCGCGCCGTTCACTTGCCGCCTCCGCTGGTCAAAACGCTGGTGTCCACGCCGCACAGGGGCAGCGCCCAGAACCATAGCACCGGCAGCAGGATCATGGCGGACAGCAGGTTGAGGCCGATGCCGGCGCGAGCCATCTGGCCGAAGCGGATCTGCCGCGACGCGAACACGATGGTGTTCGGCGGCGTCGAGATCGGCAGCATGAAGCTGCACGAAGCGCCGATGACAACGGGCAGCATCAGCACCAGCGGATCGATGCCGGACGCAATCGCGCCCTCGCGCACGATCGGCAGCGACAGCGTGGCGACCGCGGTGTTGCTGGCGACCTCGGACAGGAACGAGACGGCCAGGATGATGCACAGCATCAGCAGCACCGGGTGCATCGAGCCGATCAGCGGCCGCAGCAGCTCGCCGAAGGCCGCCGACAGGCCGGTCGGCCCGAACGCCTGCGCCATCGCGATGCCGCCGCCGAGCAGCAGCAGCAGGTCGAACGGCATCTGGCGCGCGGTCTGCCAGTCGCACAGCCGGCGCGGTTCGCCGCCGCCCGACGGGATCACGAACGCCAGGATCGCGACCAGCACCGCGACCGAACCGTCGGCCAGGAAGCGGTCGCGTTCGCCGGCCGGCACCAGGTAGTGGGCCCAGCCGTGCAGCACGCCGCCGTCGCCGAGCGGCAGATCGCCGCGCGTCATCCACAGCAGCACCGCGACGCCGAACAGCGCCGCGGTGCGCTTCTCGCCCGCACTCCAGCGCGGCTGGCTACGCGCCTCGTGCAGCAGTTCGTCGCCGCGCTGCAGACGGCGGCCCGGCATCGGCAGCGCGAACCGGGCGATCACCTGGCTGGCGCCGAACGACAGGATCAGCGAGAACGGCGCGAACGCCAGCAGCCACAGCAAGAACGACACCGGCCGCGCGCCGGCGTCGACCAGCGGTTCGTAGTTGGTGAAGAACAGCGCGTTCGGGGCGGTGCCGATCGGTGAGCCCATGCCGCCGATGGTCGCGCCGAACGCGATCGCGCACATGACCGCGGCGCCGAAGTTGGACTGGGCCCGGGCGTCGAGTTCGCCGAGGTCGGCGGTGCGCCGGACCAGCACCGTGCCGATCGGCAGCAGCAGCAGCGCGACCGCGGTGTTGCTGATCCACATCGACGCGCAGGTCGCCGCCAGCGCGAAGCCGAGCACCAGCCGGCGCGGATACGGCCCGAGCCTGCCGACGATGTTGAGCGCCATGCGACGGTGCAGGCCGCAGCGTTCGACCGCCTGCGCCAGCACGAAGCCGCCGCCGAACAGCCATAGGATCGGGTGGCCGTAGCCGCCGGTCAGCGAGGCCGTCGAACGCACGCCGAGGATCGGCAGCAGCGCCAGCGGCAGCAGCGACGCCGCCGCGATCGGCATCGCCGCGAGCAGCCACGACGAGGTGGTCAGGCCGACGACGAACAACAGCCGGCACGCGGCCGGGCCGTATTCGAGCTGGCCCGGCGGCAGCGGGCGCGGTTGCTCCGGGAACGGCAGATAGTGGCCGAGCCACCAGCAGCACAGGCCGATCCCCACCGCCAGCAGGATGCGCCAGCCGTGCACCTGGTCGCTGGGGTCCACGGCGGCGGGCTGCTCGGTCGACACGGCGGGCTCCTCAGGGCTGCACGGACTCGGCGATCCAGGACAGGTACGCCGGCAGGCCGGCGGCGACGTCGAGCGCGATCACCTCGGGCACGTCGTACGGGTGCAGCTCGGCGAGCCGGTCGCGCAGCGCCTCGAAGCCGCCGGCGGTGGTCTTGACGACCAGCAGTTGCTCGTCGGCGACGTCGGTCCGCCCCTGCCAGCGGAAGAACGAACGCACCTGCGGCAGCACGTTGACGCACGCGCACAGCCGTTCGTCGACGACGGCGCGAGCGAGCCGTTCGGCGTGCTCGGCGGGCGCCGTGCACAGCGCGACCACGCAGTCGGACGCCATCGCTACTTGCCCCGCGCCAGGCGCTCGGCCAGCGCCGGGTGCAGGCCGGCGGCGAGGATCTTGGCCTGGGTGCGGCGGAAGTCGTACGGCACCCGCTCGATCTGCACGCGATCGCCGCGCACCACCGCGAAGCTGGCGCGCGGGTCGCCGTCGCGCGGCTGGCCGACGCTGCCGACGTTGACGATGCACGGGCCGTCGATGACGAACTCGCGCTCGTCGTCGGTCGCCTGCGAGAACCGGTAGTCGGGGCGGTGCACGCCCGGCCAGTGCGTGTGGCCGACGAAGCACGGTCCGTCGACGTGCGCGAACAGCTGCTGCATCTTCTCCGGTTCGAGGAAGCCGTCGCTCTTCAGCACGTACTCCATCACCGGGTCGCGCGGCGAACCGTGGTAGAACTTGAAGCCGAAGTCCTCCATGCGGTCGGGCAGCCCCTTGAGGAAGTCGTGCGCCTGGCGGCGGCGCGGACGCAGCCACGACGGCTTCAGCTGCTGGCGCGTGTACATCAGGGCCTCGCGCGCCAGCGGGTTGAAGTCGTCCATGTTGTGGAACATGCCCCAGTCGTGGTTGCCCTGGATGGTCCACTTGCACCGCTTCATGACGAGCATCGTCACCGGCAGGGGGTCGGCTCCGTAGCCGACGATGTCGCCGAGGCAGACCACGTCCTGCACGCCGAGTTCGTCGATGCGGGCGAACACCGCGTCGAGCGCTTCGATGTTGCTGTGCAGGTCCGAGATGATCGCGAAGGTCGCCACGATGGATACGCTTGGTGGTGCCTAGTGGCCGTTCTGCGGACTTGTGCCGGCCTGCTGACGCAAAAGGGCCTCCTGGATCGCCGACTCCAGCGCCTGCTCGGCCTCGTCGAGGCCCATCAGCATGGTAGCGCCGGCGGCCTTCTTGTGGCCACCGCCGCCGAACCGGCTGACGATCGCCTGCACGTCGACGTCGCCGCGCGCCCGCAGCGAACACTTGACGGTGCCGTCGAAGCGCTCCTTGAGCAGCGCCACGACCTCGACGCCGTCGATCGAACGCAGCGGTTCGAGCACGGCGTCGGTGTCGAAGTCGGCCTTCGAGCAGCGCTCGATCAGCGACTTGTCGAGGCTGATCATCACCAGCTGGTCGTTGCACAGCAGGCGGTGGCGGCGCAGCGCGTCGGCCAGCACCTGCGGCGAGTCGGCGTGGTTGCGACGATGGATCGTGTCGTAGATGCGCGACGGCTCGACGCCCATCGAGACCAGTTCGCTGGCCATCGCGAACACCTCGGCGTCGGCGTTGGAGTAGCGGAACCAGCCGGTGTCGGAGACCAACGACAAGAACACGCCCTCGCCGGCCTCGCGGCTCAGCTCGACGTCCATCTCGCGGAACAGGCGCCGCACCAGGGCGCCGGTCGCGGCCGCCGTCGCGTCGACGTAGCAGACGCTGCCGTCGCCGTGCTCGCTGCCGACGTGGTGGTCGATGACCGCGATCGGCTTGCCGCTCTCACCGAGGCGCTTGCCGAGCGACCCGACCCGCGACAGCTGCGAGCAGTCGAGCAGGATCGCGACGTCGAACTCCGGCAGCGGGTCGCCGTTGCGGTGGTTGTGGAACTCGGTGTGCTCGGCCAGCCAGTCGAAGTTCTTCGACAGCGGGTCCGGATTGACGATGTGGGCCGTCTTGCCCATCGCGCGCAGCAGGTGCGACAGCGCGGTCTGCGCGCCGACACAGTCGCCGTCGGGGTTCTCGTGACCGGTGAGCAGGAAGGTCTGGTGCGAGCGCAGGAGGTCGGGGAGCGTGGTCACGTAGGGACCAATGTAGGCACTGCGAAGGCCCGGCTCAACGTTCGCGGGGGATGCGCTGGCTGGCGCCGCCCAGAACCACCCGGCGAACGCGCGCCTCGTCGTGCACGAACGCGGCCAGCGTGGCCTGCCAGTCCCCCGCCGCGTCGACCGCGACGAGGTCGGCGCGACGGCCGCGCCGCAGCGCCCCGCACGCCACGCCGACGGCCCGCCCACCGTGCTCGGTGGCCATGCGCAGCAGCTGCGACGGCGACAGCGTCGGCCACAGCTCCGCCGCAAGGCGTAGCTCGCCGCGCAAGGTCATCGCGGTGTTGCTGGCGCGCGAGTCGGTGCCGAGCGCGACCGGCACGCCGCGTCGCAGCCAGCCGGGCACGTCGGGGGGCGTGCGGTCGAACCAGCGGATCGTGCCGGGACAGACCGCGATCGACGCCCCGCTCGCGGCGATGCGCGCGACGTCGCCGCGCTCGAGTTCCTGGCAGTGCACCAGCTGCGTGGTCGGGCGCAGCAGCCCGAGCCGTTCGAGGTGGCGCACCGCGCCGCAGCCCGGCGGCCGGAAGTCGTCGGGCAGCCGACCGAGCGCCGCCAGCAGCTCCGCGAACGGCCCGTCGCCGTCGCGCAGGAACTGCTGCTCTTCGGGCAGCTCGGCGCAGTGGATCGCGAGGTGGCGACTGCGCCTGGCGGCGGCGCGGAACAGGTCGGCCGAGACCGAATACGGCGCGTGCGGCGACAGGCCGGGAGCCATCGGGCCGGCCTCGTCCGGCCATAGCGCGCGCGCGTGCGCGGTGGCGTCGCGGCCGCGCAGGTGGAAGCCGGTCAGCTCGCGGTAGAGCCGGCCGGCCAGCGGCACGCGCCGCAGCGCGGCCGACGTCAGGCCGGTCGAGTCGATCTCGCCGACCGCGGTCACGCCGCCGTGCAGCAGTTCGCGCAGGTGGCGCACCGCCTGCTCGCGCAGGTCGCGTTCGGTGCAGGCACCGCGCGCCGCCATCACCTCGCGCACCCACGGCAGGAACCGTCGCTCGGTCCGCGGCAGCGCCCCGAGTTGCAGGTGGGCATGGGCGTTGACCAGCCCCGGGAGCACGGCGACGTCCTCGACCCTGCGGGTCTCGCCGGCGCGCAGGCGCCGCAGCGAGACGATGCGGCCCCCGGCGTCCCAACGGACCAGGCCCGGGGCCAGCACGCGCTCGGCGTCGAGCGCGACGAAGCGCGCGGCGAGTTCGCCGCGCTCGGTCCGGATCACGTGCGCGCGAACACGCGCAGCGCCGTCACGACCATGTCGGGGAACAGCGCGCGGTTGTAGGTCATCCGGAAGCGGAAGCCGGTGATCGAGTCGAGCTGGATGCCCGGGCCCGAACCCGAACCGACGCCTTCGCGCCACGGCTTGATCGTGCCCTCGATCGGGGTCGTGCCCGACTGGTCGAGCTCGGCGCCCTGGAACTCGATGACCACCGGCAGCGTGATCGGGCCACCGACCTCGAAGGCCTTCTGCGTGCCCGCCGCACCCGAGTCGGTGTAGGTGATGTCGACCACGCCGTCACCGTCGGTGTCGACGTCGAGTTCGTAGCGCTCCCACGTCGGCGGGAACACCAGGCCGGTCGCGTACCACAGCGACGCGTCCCCCGACAGGTCGTCGCGGTCGGTCAGCGGGCCGCTGTTCTCCCCGTTGACGAACGACGGGAACGACGTGCCGCCGAAGGCGACCACGCCGTTGGCCTCGAGGCGGAAGTAGCCGTCCGAGCCATTGCCGGCCTGGCCGGTCATCGCCTGCAGCGTGTTGACCATGAAGCCGACCTGGCTGCCCGCGGCGCCGCGGGTGTCGAGCGTGCCGCCGAACGACAGGTCGCGGCCGGCCTGCAGGACGAACGAGCCACCGGAGCCACCGCCGCCGGGCGACGAGATGCCGTAGGTGTCGGTCGTCGACGTGCTGTTCGGGTCGTCGCCCGAGATCACCACGCCCTGGCCACCGCGAGCGGTGAACACGGCCGTCGCGGCGATGGTCATCGTGCCGCCGCAGCGGATCGCGGCAGCGCCGCCACCGCCGGTGCCGGCGTGGCCCTTCATCCAACGCTCGGTCGGGTTCGGACCGATCGCGAGCAGGCCGTAGCCGTGGCTGCCACCACCACCACCGCCCGAGCCGGCGACCAGGAAGTGGTCGAGCGACGTGTAGCCGGGGGGCGGCGAGGTCGGCGGGTAGGGCATCAGGCTGAACGCCTGGCCGCCCGCGACGATCGGCTCGCTGATGATCGTGTTGGTCGTGTTGGTGTGCACCGGCGTCGCCGCCTGGCCACCGGGACCGTTGAAGCCGCCACCGCCGCCACCGGGGCTGAAGTAGGCGCTAGAGACGTTGCCGACCGTCGGGAACGGCGCGCTGCCCCAGGTGCCGGTGGCCGGCGTCTGGATGCTGCCGACGCCGCCGGTGCCCGCGGCGTTGCCGGCGTAGGCGTGACCGGCGCGCAGGCCGATGTCCTCACCGGGCTGGCCGTCGGTCAGGTTGATGCCGCCGACGATCAGCGGGCCGGTGTCGTCACCTTCCTGGCCGCCGTTGCCGCCGCGACCGGCGCCCGGGCCACCGAGCGTGCCCTGCTGGACCGCCGTGGTCGGGTTGCCGATGCGGGCGTTGAACGTCGAGGCGCGCAGGCCCGTCGCCGGACCCGAGGTCTGGATCGTGAACGGCAGGTCGCTGCCGTCGACGTCGATGGTGCCGGCGATGTTGACGTCGCCGCGCACGCGCACGACCGGCGGCACGGTGCCGGTGAAGCGCACGGTCGTGCCTTCCGGAACCGAGAAGTCGGTGAAGAAGAACCGGCCGTCGGTGATCGTGTATTCCTGGCCGGTCAGCGAGACCGACTGCGGGATCACGAACAGGTCGGTGTTCCACTCGAACGTGTTGGCGCCGACCGGGTTGCCCAGCGTCGGGTCGAACGAGCCGTGACGGCCGTCGCCACCGATCAGGCCCGGACGCGCGCCGGGGCCCTGGGCACCGCCCCAGGTGCCGCCCGAGACGACCGGCTCCTGCTTGGAGTTGCTCTGGAACGTCTCGGTGATCTCGATCGGCGTCGAGACGCCTTCCTGCGTCAGGATGATGAACTTGGCCGGAACCGCCGAGCGACCCGACAGGTCGCGCAGGTCGGCGGTCACGCGCACCGTCAGGCACGAGTTGCCGGGCAGCTGCACCGACGGCGTGTAGGTCACCACCGTGACCTCGCGCTGGCCGACCACCTCGGTCGACAGCTGCGGCAGGCCACCGAGCGCGATGCCCTCGGCCTCTTCGTCGCACAGGCCGTTCGGCAGCTGGCCACGCAGCACGACGCGGATCGGCGAGGCTTCGCCGAGCGAGACCTGCAGCGGGGTCGTGTCGATCAGCTCCGAGAAGCGCAGCACGATCGTCGGGTTGACCGGCGCGTTGGTCAGCTGGGTCGGCGCGATCAGCTCGACCATCGGCGGCGCCTGGTCCTCGTCGAGGATGCCGAGCGACGCCACCACCGTGCACGAGAACTCCTGCTCGAGGCCGTCGCCCGACAGGTTCTTGACGCTCTGCGCGATCGAGGGGCCGCCGGCCAGCGTGATGATGTAGCTCTCGTTGCGCTGGAAGCCGAACGTGCTGACGCCGTTGACCGTGGTCACACGCGGCACGAACACCACCTCCGAGCCGGTGACCTGGAAGTCGCCGGCCGGCGCGACGCCCGTCGCGGTGCGGATCGAGATGCTCGCGCCGTTGACTGTGTCGGGAGCGACCGCGTCCGAAAACTTGAAGCGGATCCGCTGGTTCTCGGCGATCTCCGTGACGGAGCAGCCCGTCTGCGAGCAGCCGAGGTCACAGCTGATGATGCAGAAGGCCTGGCCACCGAGGCAGCGGATGCGCAGGGACGACGAGGCGTCGCCGCCGCCGCTGCCGCAGCTGGTCAGCACCAGCGCGGTGACGAAGAACAGGATGGAGAGGGCGTTGCGCATGATGGATGCAGATTGGGTCGAGATGCGGTGCGTGCCGTTCGAATCGGACATCAGTTGCGGTAGACGACGGTGAGCTTGTCGATGGTCACGTTCGTCGCCACCGTGCGGTCGATGAACAGCATGTAGCGGTAGCCGTTGAGACCGTCCGAGGCGATGCCGGTCTGGTTCGAGCTGCTGCGGACCGAGCTGCGCCACGGGCGCGGCACGGCGTTGAGGACCTCACCGGTGGTGACGTCGAGGTTGGCGGCCTGGAACAGCACGCGGATCGGCGCGCCGATCGTCGCCTCCATCGGCGACACGGACGGATCGTCGCTGAACGTCATCGGCACGCCGTCGACGGTCGCCTCGATCACGTAGCGGGTGAACTCCGGGCCGAAGATCAGCTCGGTCGAGTAGTAGAGCGACCGCATGCTGACCAGGTCGTCGACCTCGGTAAGCGTGCCGACGTTGTCGACGGTCGGAGCCGGCGACATCGACGACAGGTCGCCGACGGTCGGCGCGGTCGGCTTCTCGAAGCGCACGAAGCCGGGGCCGCCGTCGCCGCCCTGGATCTCGACGATGCCGTTGTTCGGACCGAGGCCGTTGCCGCCCTGACGACGGAAGAAGCCACCGTTGCCGCCGCGCACGTCGATCTGGCCGATCAGCTCCGAGGTGCCCGCCGTCTGCATGACGATCGAGCCGCCCGAGCCGCCGCCCGCCGGCGCGACCTGCGCACCGGCCGAGGTGCCGACGTAGTCGAAGGCGCTGCCGCCGACCGCCAGCAGGCGACCGTTCGGACCGACGCGGAACGAACGACCCGAGCGCAGCGCCATCGCGCCAGCGCCGCCGCCGCCACCGGCACCCGACGCCCACGACTTGGCGAGGCTGAGCGACAGCGTGCAGCCGCTGCCCGAACCGCCGCCGCCGGCGCCGCCGACGAGGAAGTGCTGCGAGCTCGGCTGCAGGCCGGCGCCCGGGAACGGGAACAGCTGGAACGCGACGCCGCCGGGGGCCGGCGGGCCCATGAACGTCGCGGCGTTCGCCAGCGGGGTCGTGCCGCTGAAGATGTTGACGACGCGGCCATCGTCCCCGGGCTGGTAGAGGCCGCCGCCGCTGCCGCCGGCCGTGGCCGACAGGCTGTAGGCGAGACCGACCGGCGGGTTCTGGCCGAACTGCTGGTCGGCGTCGAGGCCGGACGCGGGGTAGAGCTCGGAGCCCTGGCCGCCGGTGCCGGCGCGCGCGCCGAGGTAGCCGTGGCCGGCGAGCACGTTGACGTCGTCGCCGTCGCGGCCGTTGAACTGGCCACCGACACCGGTGCCGACGCCGGCGCAACGGTCGGCACCCTGGCCACCGTCCCCACCGAAGATGCCGCCCGAGGCACCCAGCTGGCCCGAGAACGTGTTGCCGATCTGGTTGGTCGTGACGCTCTGGCCGTTGACCTCGATGTCGCCCTGGATGTCGAGGCGGCCGGCGATCGTGATCACCGGCGGCGTGCTGCCGACGAAGCGCAGGCGCGCGTCGCCCGGCACGACCATCTTCGAGAAGAAGTAGCGGCCGTTGGTGATCGTCACCGCGGTGCCCGTCGTGGTGTTCTCCGACGGGATCACGGTGTTGTCCGTGTTGAGCTGGTAGACGCGCTTGCCGTCGACGATCTGCTCGGTGTCGAACGCCAGGTCGAGCGAGAACTCGCCGTGGCGGCCGTCGCCGCCGATCTCGGCGAACTCGGCGATGCCGCCGGTCCACGTGCCGGCCGACGCATCGGTGTCCATCTGCGACTCGTCGTCGAAGTTCTCGATGATCTCGAAGTCACTCAGCGGCACTTCGACCGTCTTGAACGCGAACACCTGCGGCTGCGCGGTGCGGCCCGACAGGTCGGCGACGCCGTTGGTGACGCTGATCTCGATGCAGACGTTGCCGGGCAGCTCCTGCGCCGGCGTGAACGCCAGGATCGACACGCCGCGCGCGGCGTCGAAGCTGAGCGCCTGCGAGCCGGCGAGCGTCTGCGGCTGCGACTCGGGGTCGCACTCGGTGCCGCCGTTGCCGTCGGGACGGGTGCGGCGCACGGTGAACTCGACCGGGCTGTTCTGGCCGCTGAGGAACGGCGTGGCGTCGATCAGCTCGTTGAACTCGAGCACGATCTCGCTGTCGAGCGGCGCGGCTTCGAGGTTGGTCGGCGAGACCAGCGTCGCGCTCGGCGGCACGCCGTTGAGGTCGACGATGCCCTTGGTCGACTGCAGCGTGCAGGTCAGCGTCTGCCCGAACGGCTTGCCCGACGTGCTGCGCACGACCTCGGACTGGTTCTGGCCGCCGAGGATCGTCATCGTGTAGGTCTCACCCGAGGTGAAGCCGAAGAACGTCTGGCCACCCGAGATCGACAGCGTCGGCACGAACTCGACGCGGTTGTCGTTGACCAGGAACTCCCCCACCGGCTCGTCGCCGGTCGGCGTGCGGAAGCGGATCGACGAGCTGTTGACCGAGTTCTCGTCGACGGCCTCGCTGAAGAACAGCACGATGATCTCGTTCTGCGCGATGTCGGTGCGCGAGCAGCCGGTCGACGAGCAGCCGAGGTTGCAGCTCGCCAGGCACAGCACGCGCGACGAGTCGCTCGAGCCGCAGTCGAATCCGGTGCTGCCCACCGTGCTGCCGCCGCCGGAGCAGCCGAAGCCACTCAGTGCAAACACCAACAGAGCAACGAGTAGCGCGTATCGAGAAACACCAACAGTCATGTTCGCTCCGGGTTGAGAACCGCGTCGGGAGGGGACGGTCTCAGCTTGTTCTGTAATCGTCGGATCGGGGTCCACCGGAACACACCTCACCTTGGCGGGCGAGGCCTGCTCGAAGCGGATCTGAGCACACGATGTCTTTTCGGCGTTCGAGAGGGGGAATCGAAAGCCTGGGGGACGAGGGCGCAGATCGGGCAAGGAAACCATACCGCAGGAGTTGCTGCAAGGTCGGCGTGGGCCGGTGGATGGAGAAGGGCGAGGGGGACGGGTCGGGTACTGTCGACAATTTCCATGCCGCGACCCCTGGATCCCCCACCGCCCGCTGGCGCTCGCGACCAAGCCACGGCACCATCGCGACTTGCGGCTCGCCGACGGTGCGGCCGGACGCCCCCGGACGGGCGTTCGCGATCGCTCACCTCCGGGGCGGGATCGCTACGGCACGTTGCATTGTTCGACATCGAACAGAGGGTGACGACCGGATCCAGCCCATCTAAGTTGCCTCCGAGATGACTTCCGCAGCTCCCGAACGCCGCTCGCCGGCGACTGTTCTCCTGCTGACCGCGCTGACCGGCGTGGTCGCGTTCACCGGCTACCAGTCCTGGAGCAACGGCCGCCAGCTGCAGGACCAGGCCGAACGGCTGGCCGCATCGCAGCAGACCGTCGAGGAACTGCTCGGCGAGGTCACGCGCCTGCGCATCGAGCAGAGCGTGGACGGCATGGGCGCGCCGGCGCTGATCGAGCGGCTGCAGACCTACGCGCCGCTGATGTCGGATGCGCGCGTGACCGAGCCCGACTACAAGAACGCCAAGAAGGAGATCGTCGCGATCTTGCGCGCGTTCGAATCGCTCGACAAGGAAGAGGCTTGGGGACCGGTGGTCGCGCGCCTCGAGGAGGCCGATCCGCGCAAGGACTTCGAGGAGGTCAAGTGGCTGCTCGAGATCGCGGTGCGCGTCGACCTGACCGCCGGCAAGCAGATCGTCAAGGAGGTCATGCTCGGCCTGCGGCTGCCCAACCCGCGGCTGCGCTGGTTCGCCTGCCGGGTGATGACCGAGCGCGACATCCAGCTCGCCCGCCAGCTGATGCGGCGGATCCTCGACACCGAGTCGGCGCGCGGCATCAACACCGACCGCGCGGCGACCTACGGCATGGCGGTCCCCGACAAGGCGGCCTACGCGGTCACCGGCTTCAACAACTTCGTCAGCCGCTACCTGCAGACCGACGATCCGAAGACCGAGGACACGCTGATCCAGCTGCTGCACCGCGTCGAGCACGACCAGATCACCATCCAGGAGTGCGTGCGCGAACTCGGCCGGCGCAAGAGCAAGCGCGCCGTCAAGCTGATCAAGAAGCTCTACGACAACCCGCCGCTCGCGCAGCAGAACCCGCTGTTCTTCGGGCACGTGATCGACGCGATCGCGACCATCGAGGGCAAGGACTCGATCGAGTGGCTCGAGTCGAAGCTGCCGACCGCGGCGACCGACGTGGTCGCCGCGCGCATCCAGAACGCGCTCGACTGCGTGCGCGCCGGCAAGCCGGTGATGCCGCAGGTGCCGCAGGCCGGCATGGGCAACCGACTCAACGCGGCGCGCGGCCGCTAGGGTGCCGCGTCGCGGCGTCAGTTCTCGTAGACGATCGTGACGCGCTGCACGACGACCTGCTGCGCGAACGCGCGGTCGACGACGACGCGGAAGCGCACCGCGTTGCCCTGGTCGCTCTGCACGCCCGGCTCGAACTGGGTCGAGCCGACGCGCGGCCGCCACGGCCCCACCACGGCGAACGCGCCGGTGGCCGGATCCTCGGTCGCAGCCTGGAACACCGCGCGCAGCGGCGCGCCCGGACCGGCCATCATCGGCGACACCTGCGGGTCGTCGCTGAACGACAGCTGCTGGCCGTCGACCAGCGCGTCGATCTGGTAGCGCACGAACCGCGGCGGCAGCGGCAGGCCGGTCGCGTAGAACGTCGACTGGCAGGCGACGCGCAAGTCACGTTCGAGCAGTTCCCCGACGGTCCGCGCCGCGGCTGGCTGCACCGTGCCCTGCAGGGTTGCACTGGTGCCGGCGAGCGCCTCCTGGCGCACCAGACCGGCGCCGCCGTCGCCGGCGCGCGTCGACAGCGCCGCGCCGTTGGGCGGCGACAGGAAGCCGCGTTCGTAGAGGCCGCCGAGACCGCCGCGCACGTCGAGCTGCCCGAACACGTCGTTGCTGCCGGCCGACTGCAGCACGATCGCCCCGCCGCCGCCGCCACCGCCGGGCACGCCCTGCACCGCAGCCCCGGTCGCCGTACTGTCGACGGTGCTGCCGCCGCGGGCCACGATGCTGCCGTCCGCGGTGACCAGCAGCGAGCCGCCGGCGCGCAGCGCGACCGCGCCGCCGCCGCCGCCGCCACCACCGCCCGGCGACCACTGCGCCACCGAACTCGAGTTGAACGACAGCATCGTGTTGCTGGCCGAACCGCCGCCGCCACCGCCACCGAGCAGGTAGTGCTCGGAGCTGCGCGCGCCGGCCGGGAACGGCAACAGCTGCGGCTCGGGCGACGGGCCGGCCGACGGACCGAAGGCTTCGGTCCACGGGGCGACGCCGGAGACCGGATCGGGGATGTTGTTGGACTGCGCCGCGCCGGCCGTGCCCGCCGACGCGCCGCTGCCGCCGCCGCCGCCGGCGGGCGTGCTCAGGCAGACCGCGAACGTCGACGCCGCCGGGTTGAACAGGCGGTCCGCGTCGAGCCCGGTCGCCGGCACCAGCTGCGAGCCGCGACCGCCCGTTCCGGCGGCGGCGCCGGCGTAGGCGTGGCCCGCCGGCAGGCGCACGTCGTCGCCGTCGCGCCCGGCGAAGGCGCCGCCGCCGGTGCCCGAACCGTCGGCCTGGTCGCCGCCGTCGCCACCGCCACCGCCGCCGGCGCCGCCGCGGCCACCGGGCTGGCCGGCCGGGTCGTTGAAGCCCGAGACGGCGACGACCGAACCGCCGGACAGGTCGAGTTCGCCCCGCACCTCGATGCGGCCCGCGACCGAGATCCGCGCCGGGCTGTCGCCGACGAACCGCACGCGCACGTCGGCCGGGATCACGAACTCGCTGAAGAAGAAGCGGCCGTCGGTCACCGTCAGTTCGCTGCCGGTGCCGGTGCGCGACGCTGGCACGGTCGTCTGGTCACAGTCGATCGTGTAGGTGTCGATGCCGCCTTCGACGACCGGCGTGCCCGCCAGCGACAGCTCGAACGCGCCGTGTCGGGCATCGCCGCCGATCGCCGCGAAGCGCAGCTCGCCCTGCCCCCACTGGCCACCGGATCGATCCGCGTCGAAGCGCGCCTGGTCGGTGAACGCCTCGACGATCGGCAGCTCCGTCAGCGGCTGCGCGAAGGTCGTGAACGAGAACGCCGCGGGGATCGCCGAGCGCCCCGAGAGGTCGGTCACCGCCGAGGTCACCTCGACCTCGACGCACGCGTTGGGCGGCAGCGGCTGCGACGGCTGGAACAGGATCACGCTGACCCCGCGCGCCGCGTCGAACTGCGCGAACTGCGAGCCGGGCAGCGCCTCCGGGGTCGACCCCGGATCGCAGGCCAGCCCGCCGTTGCCGTCGTCGACCGTGCCGCGCACGGTGACCTTCACCGGCGTCTCGCCGCCACCGAGGAACGGCGTCACGTCGATCAGTTCGCTGAACTCGAGTTCGACCAGGGCATCGGGCGCGACGTTGCTGGCCGCGATCGGGCTGCGCAGCGTCGCGACCGGCGGCGACTCGTCGAAGTCGACGATGCCGAGCCTCGACTGCAGCGTGCACGACAGCGTGCGGCCGAACGCGCGGCCCGACGTGCCGCGCACGACCCGCGCCGAGTTCTCGCCGCCGACGATCGTCAGCACGTAGGTCTCGCCGCTGGTGAAGCCGAAGAACGTCTGGCCGCCCGACACCGACACCGTCGGCACGAACTCGACGCGGTTGCCGACGACGACCAGTTCGCCGACCGCCGGCGCGCCGTTCGCCGTGCGGATCACGATCGACGAGTTGTCGACCGTGGTCGGGTCGAGGTTCTCGCTGAACACCAGTTGCAGGCGTTCGTTCTGCGCGATCTCGGTGCGGCCACAGCCGGTCGACGAACAGCCGAGGCTGCAGCTCTGCAGGCACAGCGTGTCGGCGCCATCGCCTTCGCAGCGGAACGTCTGCTCGCCGCGCGGCAGGTCGCCGCCGCCGCCACCACAGGACGTCGACAGGCTCGCCGCCGCGACGAGCATCAGGGACAGAAGGAACGGGACAGAGCAGTGGCGCGAACGCGCCGCGCGCGAACCGACAGATCGGGCAGGCATCGGATCCTCCGAAGTTGGCGGTTCGTCCTGGCGCCCTGCCGAAGACTCACCGTTCGGATGAGGGGCTGCCGGTACCTAGCCCGGCCGCGCGCGGAGGTGACGCGTCGCGCGCGGATTCCTGCCGGGCGTGCACTTGCGCACGCCGCTCGCGGCGATCAGCCGAGGAACTCGATCGCGCCGCCGGGCAGGAAGTACAGGATCACCATCTCGCCGTCGGTGACCGTCGGCACGTGCTCGCTGTCCTTGCCGTAGACGACCCAACCCTCGCCGTTGCCGTCGAAGCGCGCCGCGCCCTTGGTCGCGAAGCACAGGTCGATCTCGCCGTTGGGGTGGCGATGGCGCGGGCCCGGGCTGTTCATCCAGACGCAGTCGACGCTGAAGCCGCACAGGTCCTTGGCGACGCGGCCGAAGCGCACGCCGCCGGCCTCCTTCGGCAGCAGCCAGTCGGAGTCGACGTTGGCGAGCGCAGCCGCGCGGATCGCCACGACCTGCTCGCCGGCGAACGCCGCCTTGGACTCTGCCTGCGCCGCGGCGTCGGCGGCGTCGACGTCGACCTGCTGCAGCTTCTCGGCCAGCGGCCGCAGCATCTCGACGAACTGTTCCTTGCTCAGTGCTTCACTCATGGTCTCGCTACTTGCCCTTCGGCCGGAACACCTCGACCACCTCGGGGTTGCCCTCGAGGCGCGGCCCGCCGATCAGGTCGATGCAGTACGGGATCGCCGGGAACACCGCATCGAGGCAGACGCGGATCGAGCCCGGCTTGCCGGGCAGCGTCACCACCAGCGCCTGCTCGAGGATCGCCGCGGTCTGGCGCGACAGGATCGCGGTCGGCACGCCGACGTCGAGCGACGCCGCGCGCATCTTCTCGCCGAAGCCCGGCAGCTCCTTGTGGCAGACGTCGCGGATCGCCTCGGGCGTGACGTCGCGCGGCGACGGACCGGTGCCGCCGGTCGTGCAGATCAGGCAGCAGCCGCTCGCGGCCAGCTCCCGGATCGTCGCGCCGATCAACGCCCGTTCGTCCGCGATCACGCGCTTGTCGAAGTCGCAGTCGGTCGCCAGGTAGTCGCGCAGCGCGGCCTCGATCGCCGGCCCCGACTGGTCCTCGTAGACGCCCTGGCTGGCGCGGTCACTGATCGTCACCACGCCGATGCGCGGCGGGCGCTCGGCGCTCACAGGTTGGCCTCCGGCAGGTCGTCGCCCTCTTGCGGCTGGTCCTCGCCGGCAGCGACCCGCTGCTTGATGCGGATGCGGAACTCGCCGCGCTCCTCGGGCTCGGCGAGGCGCCAGCGGCCCTGCTGTCGACGTCGCTCGATCGCCGCGCGCTGCATCATCACCGAGGTGACGTGGCGGCCGTCGGGCGTGAACACGTGCACGCGTCCCTTCGGCCCGAGCACGACGACCGTGCTCTGGTCGATGTCCCACAGGATCGAGCTGTCGCTGGCCTCCCCGGCATCGGGGTAGGCGCGCGACGTCGGCCGCTGGCCCTGCTCGCTGCGCTCGAGTCCGTGCTGGGTGCGGCGGCCCGCGTTGCGGGTGCGGCTCTGCAGCTGCCTGGCCAGATCCTGCAGCAGCGGCAGCACGAACTCCTCCTCGTCGACCTCGCCGTTCTTGAGCTTGCCCTCGAGGCGCAGCGCCTCGCCGTCTAGCTTGCGCTGGAAGCGGCTCAGGATCTGCATCAACGCCGGGTCGGCCAGGTCCATCGGGTCGATCGCGCCGACGCAGTGCAGGCGCAGCCGCACGCGGCCTTCGAGGGTCGTGCCGCGCAGCAGCTGGAAGCTGAACGCGCAGCGACCGGCGTCGTTGAGGGTGCGGAACAGGCCGGCGTTGACCTGGCCGAGGATCTTGAAGACCGGCGACTGGCCGCCGAACTCGGCGAGCTGCTGGGTGCGCAGCACGCGCCCCATGGTCACGTGCGTGGTGACGATCTCCTCCCCGGCGAGCATGCGCTCGATCTCCGGATCCTTGCGTTCGATCGCGAGCGTCACGAAGTCGGTGAAGTTGGGCTTGCCGGTCGACGAGTAGCCGTCGAACACCTGCCGCGGCTCGGTCGGACGGCAGCCTTCGGCGTGCGAGCTGTCGGCGAAGTAGCTGTAGACCGCCCCCGGCCGCAGCGCCTGCTCGTGCTCGCGCACCTCGCGCACGCGCTGCAGGATCTGTTCGACCGCGGTGCCGGCGGCGTGGCGCACGTCGTTGCCGCCGTCGAGCGGCACGCGCAGGTTGAGGTCGAGGTAGCGCGGCATCGCCAGCGGATCGACGCCTTCGATCTTGAGCAGCGCCTGCGCCATGTCGGCGAGCGCGCGCACCGCCTGCATCGCCGAGTGCTGCGAGTCGCGACCGGGCTTGCGACGCTCGCCCTTCGCCGGCCGCGGCGGGCGCTGGGCCTTCTTGCGCTGCCGCGGCTGCTGCGAACGGCCGCCCTTCGACGCGTTGCCTTCGCCGCCTTCGCCGCGGGCCTCGTCGCCCGCCGAACCCTCGGCGCCGTCGGCCTGCTCGCCCCCCTCGCCCGCCGGCTTCTTGCGGCGACGACGGCGGCGACGTCGCTTCTTCTCGTCGCCCCCGCCGTCGGAGTCCCCACCGTCCGGGCTGCCGCCGTCCGGGCTGCTGCCGTCCGGGCCTGCTCCTTGTCGACCACCATCATCGGCGGGCGCGGCACGGTCGGGAGCGGAGCTGTCGGACCCGACACCGTCGGACCCGGAGCTGCCGGGCCCGGCCGAAGGCTCGGCAGAAGGCCGCGCCGCCGGCTCACCAGCAGGCTGCGACGGCGGCTGCGCAGCAGCCGGATCCGCCGGATGGTTGTCGGGAGCCGCAGCCGGCTCCGGCGACGGCGACGTCGGCGGCGCGGGATCGGGTTGCGGGACGCTCTGCGGCTCGGAGTCGTTCACGGGGCGGAAGACGATGCGCACAACGGCAGGGCCGGACAAGAACGAGCCGGAAAGAAACCGCCGCCGCGGCCGCGACCAGCCCGGCGGCGGCATTCCCTTCGCCGTGCGGGCCTGCTTAGCTAGGGGCCAATCTCCGCGCAATCATGGCTCGCATCCACGACTCCGTCCTGTCGACCGTCGGCAACACGCCGATCGTCCGTCTCGCCCGCATCGGCCGCAGCTTCGAGCAGGAGCTCTACGGCAAGTGCGAGTTCTTCAATCCCGGCGGCTCGGTCAAGGACCGGATCGGCGTGCGCATGCTGCTCGACGCCGAGAAGCAGGGCCGGATCAAGCCGGGCGACACGCTGATCGAACCGACCTCGGGCAACACCGGCATCGGCCTGGCGCTCGCCGCCGCGGTGCGCGGCTACCGGATCATCATCACGATGCCGGAGAAGATGTCGCGCGAGAAGCAGGTCGTGCTCGAGGCGCTCGGCGCCGAGATCATCCGCACCCCCACCGAGGCGGCGTGGGACGCGCCGGAGTCGCACATCGGCGTCGCCAACCGCCTGCGCCAGGTGATCCCGAACGCGCACATCCTCGACCAGTACGCCAACCCGTCGAACCCGCTCGCGCACGAGGAGGGCACCGGCGTCGAGATCTGCGACGCGTTCGAGGACAAGCTCGACGCGGTCGTGATGACGGCAGGCACCGGCGGCACGCTGACCGGCGTCGCGCGCGTGGTCAAGAAGCGCATACCCGACTGCAAGATCATCGGTGTCGACCCCGAGGGATCGATCCTCGCCGGCCCGGGCCCGATCAAGAGCTACAAGGTCGAGGGCATCGGCTACGACTTCATCCCAGACGTGCTCGATCGCGGCCTGGTCGACCAGTGGATCCGTTCGAACGACAAGGACAGCTTCCGCGTCGCGCGCCAGTTGATCCGCCAGGAAGGCCTGCTGGTCGGCGGCTCGTGCGGCGCCGCGGCGTGGGCCGCGATGCAGGTCGCCAGGGACTTCCCGGCCGGCGCCAAGATCTGCTGCATCTTCGCCGACAGCGTCCGCAACTACCTGACCAAGTACGTCGACGACCGCTGGATGCGCGAGAACGGCTTCCTCGAGGAGGACTGGGCGATCGGCACGGTCGAAGAACTGCTGCGCACGATGCCCAAGCGCGAGGTCGTCACCGTCGACGTCAGCCAGTCGCTGACCGACGCGGTCACCATGTTCAAGCAGCGCGGGTTCTCGCAGGTTCCGGTTACCGATCAGGGCAAGCTTGCGGGTATCCTGACCGAAGCGGACACGTTGCGCGTTCTCGTCGACGGCGCATCCTCCGACACCTCGATCGCGGAGGTGATGGAACGGAAGGTCTCGACGATTGCGCCGCACGCGGAAGCCAACCAGTTGCCGCACATCTTCGAACGCGGGGAAGTCGCGCTCGTCGTCGACAACGATCGCAACGTGCAAGGGATCATCACCAAGCTCGACCTGATCGAGCACCTGACCAGGAAACCGTCGGTATGAGCATGAACTTCGGACGGGAGCAGGCGCTGCTGCGTCAGCGTTTGACCGAGAAGGGCTCCCCCGAGCTCGCGGCCGAACAGCAGGCCCGGTTCGGAGACAAGATGAAGTGCCTGGGCGCGGCGGACGACGAGGTGCTGGCCGCGGCGTCCGACCTGGTCGAGCAGTTCCCGACGATGGGACGGGCGCAGATGACGGCGTTCGTGCGCACGCTCTGGGGCAGCAAGACCCACGAGCTGCGCGGCGTCGGCGTCGAGATCCTGGCGCGCCGCGCCGAGCTGCTCGAGCCGCCCGACCTGGCGTTCGTCGAGGGCCTGCTCAAGGACGGCCACGATGCGGACATGCAGGCGCGGCTGGCGAGCGACGTGCTCGGCGCGCTGGTCTGCAAGAACAAGAAGCTCTGGAAGGATCTGCAGAAGCTCGCCAAGAGCGCCGACGACAAGCTGCGGCTCGCGGCGGTGCGCGCGGCGAAGGCGCCGTGCGCCAGCGACGGCAGCGTGTTCGACCGCTTCGAGAAGCTGGTCACGCCGCTGCTGGCCGAGGCCGACGAGCACCTGCAGGCGGCGGTCGACGAGGTGCTGCGCGCGGCGGCCGAACAGGACGCCGAGGCCGTCAAGGCCTTCGCCAGCGAGCACGGCCTGTCGTTCGACGGGTAGCGGCTGGTTGCCGGGGTCGGCTCGGCGACCCGATGTGGGCCGGCTGCTAGTTGCCGCCGAGCTTGCCGCGCAGCTCCGTGTTGTTCGGGTGCCGCGTCGCGCCCTGCTGCCAGATCTGCCGGGCACGTTCCGGGTCCTCGTCCGCCAGCATGTTGCCGAGGTAGAGGTAGGTCTGCGCGTGGTGGTCCTGCACCGGCTGCGACTTCTGCTGCTCGATCAGCGTCTCGAAGTGGCTGATCGCCTCCTTGTTCTTGCCGAGGAACTTCGGCCAGAAGGTGTAGCTCACCGCCTTGGTGAAGCGCGCCTCCCAGTGGTTGCCGTCGATCGCCAGCACCTTGTCGAACTGCTTGTCGGCGAGCATCGACATGTTCCACTTGCTGTTGTCCATCTGCAGGTAGGCCATGTAGGCGTTCGCCAGGTCCATCTGCGCCTTGGGATCGTTGGGGTTGGCGTCGGCCAGCTCCTTGAACGCGTCGATAACCTCGTCCATCTTGCCGGCGTCGAAGGCGCGCTTCCACGCGTCGGCGTTGTCCCAGTAGTTGCTGCCGAGCAGCGTGTCGAGGTCGCCCTCGACGTCGAACGCGAGCTCGGCGTCGCCCGCCTTCTGGGCCGCGGCATCGGCCGGACCGCTGCCGCGCCGGTCGAGGTAGGCCTCGACCGCGGCCGCGACCTGGTCGGGCGACAGCGTCGGCGCCTCGGTGCGCTGCAGGCTCGCGGGCGCCGCCGCGGAGGCGGCCTTGGCGCGGACCTCGTCGAGCCGGGTCTGCAGCTGTTCGTTCTGCTTGCGCAGGTCCTTGACGTCGGCCTGCAGGCCTTCGATCACCAGTTGGTCCCCGGAGCCGGCCTCGGGCTGCATGGCGATGGTGATGCCGGCGGCTGCGGCCGAGGCGAACAGGACGGAGACGACGACGGAGGCGGTTGCGTTCATGGAGAGGGGGCGTGGGTTGTGGCCGGGAAACGACGCTCGCCGTCTCCCGGGCGCGGGCTACTGTAGCCGGCCGAGACTATTTCGAGACGCCCCCATGCAGGTCTACGACACCCACTGCCACATCGGCCTCGACGGCAAGGTCGCCCCCGAGGACGACCACGCGCGCGCGGTCGCCGCCAACGTCGGCGCGCTGCTCGTGGTCGGCATCGACGCCCCCACCAGCGAGGCCGCGCGCGCGCTCGCGCGGCTGCCCGGCGTGCGTTGGAGCGCCGGCCTGCACCCCAACGACAGCAGCCACTTCGACGAGCAGTGGCCGGCGATCGAGGCGCTGGCGCGCGATCCGTCGTGCACCGCGGTCGGCGAGACCGGCCTCGACTGCTTCCGCGACCGCACGCCGTTGCAGCAGCAGGAACGTTCGCTGCGCGCGCACCTGGCGCTGGCGCGCGAACTCGACCTGCCGGTGATCTTCCACTGCCGCGACGCGTTCGAGCCGCTGTTCGCGGTGCTCGACGACGAGCCGTCGGTGCGCGGCGTCATGCACTGCTTCTCCGGCGGCGTCGCCGAGGCGAAGCGTTCGCTGGACCTCGGCCTCTACCTGTCGTTCGCCGGCCCGCTGACCTACAAGAAGAACGACGTGCTGCGCGAGGCGTGCGCGTTCACCCCGGCCGACCGCGTGCTGGTCGAGACCGACGCGCCGTTCCTGCCGCCACAGTCGCGGCGCGGCAAGCGCAACGAACCCGCGCTGATCCTCGAGACCCTCACCCGGCTGGCGGAGGTCCGTTCCCTCACCCTCGAAGCCGCCGCCACCCAGACCTACGACAACGCCATCCGCCTCTTCGGCTGACCCACCGCACGGTCGGAAGGTCTGGTTCCGGTATTGGCTGGTTCCGGTATGGCTGGTTCCGGGAGCAGACCTTGCGGACCGGCTCGCCAGGTGGCGCAACCTGAACCGGGTTCGGTATGCGGCGTCCGGAAGGTCGGTTCTGGCAGCAGATCGTTCGGACCGGCTGCCAGGTGGCGCAACTTGAACCGGGTTCGGTATGCGGGGTCCGGTATGCGGGGGCTGGTCAGCGGCCGGAGGGGGCGGCTGGGGATTGGAAGGCGCGGATGGCGTGGATGGTGCGGGGGTCGGTCGGGTAGCGGCGCTGCAGGTCCTGCAGGGCGCGGCGCGCGTCGGCCGGCCGGCCGAGGTCGACCAGCGTGCGAACGCGCTGGATGCAGACGTCGATGGTCGGCAGGCCCGAGGCCATGCTGGTGTCGAGGTGGTGCAGCGCGCCGTCGAGGTCGTCGAGGCCCCGTCGCGCGAACGCGGCCAGCAGGTAGACGTAGCCCTTCGGCGGCGCGATCTCGAGGCACGACAGCGCCAGTCGCTCGGCGGTCTCGAAGTGCTCGTCCCCCAGCCCGGCGCGGCCCGCCTGCAGGTTGGCCTGCGCGACCAGCGTGCGCACCCACGGATCGTCCGGGCTGCGCTGCTGCAGTTCGGCGCTCGTCGCCAGCGACAACCACGGGAACGCGTGCTCGTCGTCCTGCGCGATCAGTGCCTCGACGTAGTTGCGCAGCGCATCGTGGTGGCCAGGATACAGCATGTGCGCCCGCTGCAGCGGACCGAGCGCGCCGGCCATGTCGCGATGGCGCATGCGGCTGGTGCCGAGCCCCCACCAGGCGCGGAACGACTCCGGGTGCTGCGACAGCTCCTGCTGCCACAGCGCGCGCTCGTCGCGATAGAGCCACGAACGTTGCGCCGACCAAGTCACCCCGACGGCCAGCAGCAGCGCGAACGCAGCCCGCAGCGCCCCGATCGGCAGCCGGCCACCGCAGGCGCGGCGCAGACGCGGAACGACCCCGACGCCGATCGCCGCGAAGCCGAGCAGCGGCCCGTAGAAGCGGTGCTCGGCGAACGGCATGTTCAGCGGGATCACGATCCACGGCAGCGCGATCGCCCACGCCGTGCACGTCCCGAGGCGACGCAACCGCGCGTTGGGCCCGTTCCACAGTCCGGCGACCGTCAACCCGGCGATGCTGCTCCAGCCGAGCAGCACCAGCGGATCGGCGAACGAACTGCGGTAGCCGACCTCCGGATCGAGCGTCAGCTGCGCCGGCACGACCGCCTGCCACAGCATCTGCGGCAGCAGCGTGCCCATCGTCGCCAGCTGCATCGTCAGCGTGCGGCCATGGCCGCTCGAAGGATCCTCGCCGGTCCGGCCGAGCAGCTGCACGGTCGCCTCGCCGAGCAGCAGCTTGCGCGCGACCAGGTAGGCCACCACCAGCGCGACCACAGGCGCGATCCCGACCAGCAGACGGCGCCACTCGCGGCCGTTGGGCAGGCGGTGGCGCAGCACAAAGGCCTGCACCAGCATCAGCCCGGGCAACACGACGCCGGTCTCCTTGCTGCCGCACGCGAGCACCGTGCCGAGCAGCATGCCGGCGACCGGCCGCACCGAGCCGCGGCCGCGCAGCCAGGCGAGCTGTGCGTGCAGGCCGAGCAACACGCCGAACGTCGACAGCAGCTCACTGCGCGCCGACACCAGGTTGATCGCCTCGGACGCGAGCGGGTGCACCGCGAACAACGCGGCACAGACGAACGCGGCGCGGCTCTGCCGCGACAGCTGCCACAGCCATCGGAACAGCAGCGTCGCGACGCCGCAGTGGATCAACAGGTTGCCGCCCTTCAGCGACCACGCCGCCGGACTGACCGCGATGTTGAGCGCGAAGCTGGTCAGCAAGGCCGGGCGGTACATGCGCGCGGCCGCGCCGCTGAAGGCGTCGGGATCGGTCCAGAAGCTGCCGAGGTTCGACAGGCTCTGCACGGCCGGGTTGGCCGAGACCGAGTGCACGTCGTCGAACACGTAGTCGCCGCCAAGCGCGGCGCCGTAGGCTAGCACCGCGAGCAATGCGACCAACCAGCCCAGACGGGCGACGAGACGTTCGCTCACGCGGCCCCCGAGAAGCGGATCGGGTTGCAGCGCGACAGCACCTCGCGCCAGCGCCCGGCCAGCTGCGCGGTGCCGAAGTGGCGCTCGTAGGCGGCGCGCGCGCCGGCAGCGGCGCTGGCCAGCAGCGGCGGCGACGCCGCGAGGCGGCGCAGTTCGGCCGCGAGCGCGCCCGCGTCGCCGGCCCTGCTCGAGAACACGACCCCACTGCCGTCGAGCCAGCGCGCGATCGCGGGCGTATCGGCGGTCAGCACCGGCCGGCCCGCGGCGAGCGCGTGCACGACCTTGAACGGCACCACGCGCTGGGTCTTGCCGCCGGCACCGAACACGCCGGCGACTAGATGGCAGGACCCGAGCAGTTCGCGCAGGCGATCGCGATCGACAAACGCAGGCCCGATCGACACCCGCGAACCGAGCTTCGCCTTGGCGAAGCGGCGATCGTCGTCGGTGCCACCGACCAGCGTCAGCCGCACGTCGGCGACGCCCGCGACCGCGGTGATCAGCGTGCGCAGGCCGTGCAGCGGCACCCCGGTGCCGAAGAACAACAGCTCAAGCGGCATGCCCGGGAGCGGCGCGCGCCACGGATCGACCTCGGAAGGCGCATCGGGATCGTGCACCGGCAGCCAGGTGAACCGTTCGGCCGGCAGCCCGGTCAGCTCCTGCACGTAGCTGGCGTTCTCGGGCGTGTCGAGCACGACCAGGTCGGCCGCGGCGCACGCCTGCGTGTCCACGCGGCGCAGGTAGTTGGCGACGATCGAGCCCGGACGCACCAGCCGCCGGTCCTCGACGATCGTGTCGTACGCCGACAAGAACATGTCGAACGCGACCGGCGCGGCGACGCGCTCCTTGATGGCACGCACCAGACGGTGGCCCGGATACGGCACCACCACGGCGTGCGGGCGCGTGCGTTCGACGGTCTGCTCCAGCGTCGACAGCAACCGTTCGCGCTGCCGCCGCTGCTGCAGCCACATCGACGGCCACCGCCACGGCTGCTGCAGCATGCGCTGCTTGCTGCGGCCGAGACCGGCCACGCGGCATTCGCCGACCTCGATGCCGGCCGCCTCGAGCCCCTGGCGCAGCGAACGGGTGCGCGGGTAGCCGGCACCTTCGTCCCAGGCCCCGCACAACAGGACGCGATCGTGCATCACGCGGCTCCTTCGTCGTGCTGGCCGGTCCCGCTCGGCGGCGTGCCGCCCTGGGCGAGCCCCTGGAACCGCAGCGCGGCGATCTGCTCGGCGATCAGGCCGAGCGCGAACAGCAGCATCGCCTGCGTCAGCAGCAGCACGGCCATGTTGGTGAAGCGGCCCTCGGTCAGCCAGGTGTTGAGGTACCACGCCACGCCGATCGCGCCGGTCACCAGCGACGCGGGCAGGAACACCCGCAGCGGCGCGAACATCGTGGCGATGCGCAGGATGATCACGAAGAACCGCGAGCCGTCGGCGAACAGGCGCACGTGGCTCTTGCCCTTGCGTTGGCGCACCTGGAACGGGTGGAAGCCCACCGACCAGCCGCCGCGCAGCATCGACATCGTGATCGTGGTCGGATAGCTGAACGTGTTGGGCAGCAGCCAGACGAGGCTCTTGGCGACGTCGGCCCGCATCAGGCGGAAGCCGCTGGTCAGGTCCGGGATCCGTCGACCCGACACGTAGCTCGCGAAGCGGTTGTAGATCTGGTTGGCGAGGTTGCGGTGCACGCTGCCGCCGCGGCCGCCGCGCGAGGCGACCACCATGTCGTGGTGCTCGCGTTCGATCTGGTCGATCATCGCCGGCAGCTCGTGCGGCGGATGCTGGCCGTCGCCGTCGAGCAGCAGGATCCAGTCGCCCTTCGCCTCGCGGATGCCGCGCTTGACGGCCGCGCCGTTGCCGAGACCGACGCCGTGGTGCACGACCTTGGCGTCGCGTTCGGCCGCGAGCTGCGGCGTCTCGTCGGTCGAGCCGTCGTTGACGACGATCACCTCGCAGAACGGCAGCTGCAGCTCGGCGAGCTCCCGGTTGATCTCGTCGAGCAGGCCGCCGACGTTGAGCGCCTCGTTGCGCGCCGGCACGACGATCGACAGGCTGCGCACCCGCGCGCGCTGCGCCGGCGTGCGCAGCGGCGGTGTCGCGGGCGCGGCCGGCACCTCGACCGCAGCATCGGTGAGCGCGGTCGGCCGTGCCTGCTCGGCGACCGGCGCGGTTGCCGAAGGCAGCTCCCCCACCGCCATCAGCGAAGCCAGAACGTTCTCACGGACCTCGAGTTCCGGACCCTGCAGCTGCGTCGACATCGTCGGTGCTATCGGCATTCCGGGGGCCAGACCTCATGCCCGGCCCGTACAAACGCAACGCGCCCGCGTGCAGCCGAGGCTGCGCGCGGGCGCGTCGTTGCTGCGGTCATGCGACCGCATCGAGCCCGTCGTCCTTACTGGACGACGACCCAGGTGTTGCCGTCGCGAGCGACGGTGTTCGCGGCAACCGCGGCACCCATGCTGGCCGAGGCCGTCGCGACGAACGCGTCGTCGAACGTCGGGACCGTGCTGGTCGCGTTGCTGTACTGCGTGTTGGCGCCGTTGGTGGCGAGCACGTCACCCGACTGGTTGATGAAGAACGTGCGGTTGCCGCTGTTGCCAGCGACGGCCGGCCACGCGTAGCAGCACCAGAGCACTTCGGCCTGGCCGGCGTCGACGCTCGAGCCGGTGTAGCCGCCCGTGGCGTCTTCGGCGATGCCCTGGGCCGTGGTGTCCGGCAGGAACATCTGGAATACGTAGCCCGAGCGCGTGACGCGCGAGGCGGCGATGTTGCCGAACGCGGCCGACAGGACCGGCGGCGTGATCGTGGCCGTGCTGCCGCGGATCGCGACGCGGCCCGACAGCTCGCCGAAGTAGCCGTACTCGCCCTGGCCGTTGCTGTTGGCGTCGATGACACCCGAAGCCTGGCACTGCGACTGGCCCGACGAGATGTTCTTCAGCGTGGCGATGGCGGCCGACTCGTTGGCGTTCAGGCGCGCGCTGAGGAGGTTCGGAATAGCGATCGATGCGATGATGGCGATGATCGCGACGACGATCATCAGTTCGATGAGCGTAAAGCCCTGTTCCCGCTTGGACATTTGGTTCTCCATTGACAACCGATTGATGGATGCAGCCCGACATGGGCCGCGTTTCGTTTCCCCTAACTCTCTTTCCTTCTGATCCCGCTCAGCGCCCAGGGGACGCCGGCTGCGAGACCGTGATCTGCTGGAAGCGCGCGTCGTGGCTGACGACCGACCAGGCATCCGCTTCGTCGCGAAGCTTCTGCCTCACCTCGGCCGGCCGCGCCTTGCTGACGCGCTCCAACATCTCGATGCAGGTATCGACGTCACCCTGACGCAACTTGAGGCGCGCAAGGTAGTAATCCGCGATTGGAACCTCGCCCTGGATGCTCTCGAGCGCATCGAGGGCATGCTGTTCCTGGCCCAGTTCGAGGTACTCGCGGCCCGCTTGCAGCCTTGCCACCGGCGATGCCTCGACGTCGCCGCGGACCACGTCGAGGCGCTGCACGGCCTCGTCGTCGCGACCGAGGCCGCGCAGAATCTGGGCCTCTTCGAGGCGTCGCTGGTGGCCGAAGCGTTCGTCGAGCGCTTCCTGGTTGCGGCGGAACACCTCGAGCGCCTGCACGCCGTCGCCGGCCTTGGCCAGCATGCGCGCCTGGTTGAACGCGAGGATGTCGTGCTGCTCGTCGCCGCAGTCCTCGCAGCGGCGAGCCGCGCCATAACACTGCGCCGCCTCGGCGAACTCGCCGTGCAGCATGTGCGCGAAGCCGCGGAACTCGGCGGTCACCGCCATGCCCGGCTGCATCCGTTCGACCTTGGCGAGCTGGCCGACCGCCGCGGTGATCATGTTCTCGCGCGTGTCGAGCGCCTTGCCCTGCGCATCGGTGGCAGGGATCGCGTGCGCCATGCGCAGCTGCACGTCGGCGCTGCTCAGCAGCGTCATGACGTCGGCCTCGGTCTCGGTGTTGGCCCACATGACGGCGATGCCGCCCATGGCCAGAACGGCGCCGCCGTACAGCAGCGCCCGACTCAACGGTTCGTTCATAGCTTCCCTTCGCCTCTGCCGGTGGCGGCCTAGCCGCCCGACAGCTTCTCCTGCAGCTTGAAGATCGGCAGGAACACCGCGAGCACGATGCCGCCGACGATCACGCCCATCACCGCGATCATGATCGGTTCGATCATCGAGGTGAGTCCCTTCACCTCGGCCTCGACCTGCTGGTCGTAGAACTCGGCGATCTTCTCGAGCAGCGCGTCGAGCGCGCCGGAGCGCTCCCCGATCGCCATCATCTTGACGACCATCGGCGGGAACACCGTCGACTGCATGAACGGCTCGGACAGGCTGTCGCCGTTCCTGACGCTGTCCTTGGCGCGGTCGACGATGCCCGAGATGACCTTGTTGCCCGCGGTGTCGGACACGATCTCCATCGCGCCGAGGATCGGCACGCCGGACTTGACCAGCGTCGAGAACGTGCGCGCGAAGCGCGACAGCGCGACCTTCTTGAACAGGATGCCGAACACCGGGACGCGCAGCATCACCATGTCCTTGATGTAGCAGCCCTTCTCGGTCTTGCAGGCCGCGCCGATCCCGAAGAACGCTGCACCGATGCCGCCGAAGATGACGTACCAGTAGTTCTTCATGAAGAACGCGATGTCCATCGTCAGCACCGTGAGCGGCGGCAGGTCGACCTCGAGCGACTCGAACACCGGCTTGAACGATGGCACGATGCCGATCATCAGGAACGACGCGATGCCGATGACGAGCACCAGCGAGATGACCGGATAGGTCATCGCCGACTTGATCTCGTTGCGCAGGTGGGCCGCCGCCTCGAGGTACTCCGCGAGGCGCTGCAGGATGATGTCGATCTGACCCGACACCTCACCGGCGCGGATCATGCTGACGTAGATGTGGCTGAAGACCTTCTTGTGCGGCTCGAGCGCCTTGCTGAGGTCGGAGCCGTTGCGGATGTCGTCGACGACCTTGTCGAGACAGAACGCGAAGCCGGGGCTCTCGGCCTGGTCCGCGAGGATCTCGAGCGCCTCGAGCATCGGGATACCCGCGCCGAGCATCGTCGACAGCTGCCGCGTGAAGACCTCGAGCTCGCCCTTCTTGACCGACGACTTCTTGGCCTTCGGCTTCTGCCCGGCCTTGGCCAGCAGCCCGCCGAGACCGGCCGACTTGCTGACGTCGAGAGGAGTCAGGTTGCGGCGCCGGACCTCGGCGATCGCCTCCTGCTGCGAACCCGCCGACACGGTGCCCTTGACCACCTTGCCGGTCTCGTCCCGAGCCTCGTACTTGAACTTGGTTGCCATCGTCTGCCGTCCCCGTATTCCGTTCCCTTGATTCCCCTGACGACGTCGCGGACTAGTCCGCCATCGTCCTCGCCTCGACTTCCTGCAGGCTGGTCTTGCCGCGCGAGGCGTTGAGCAGCGCGCAGCGGCGCAGCGTCAACATGCCCTCGTCGAGCGCCTTCTTCTTGACGTCCGCGATGTTGGCGCGGTCGACGACCATGCGGCGGACCTCGTCCGACATCCGCATCGTCTCGAGCAGCGCGAAGCGGCCCTTGTAGCCACCGGCGCAACGCGGGCAGCCGACCGGCTCGAAGAACTCCATGTTGATGTCCGGGTTCTCGAAGTCGGCCTCGTGGAAGCCGAGTTCGATCAGCGCCTTCTTCGGCACGTCGACCTTCTTCTTGCAGTTCGGACAGAGCTTCTTGCCCAGACGCTGGGCACAGATCAGCAGCGCCGCGCTCGACACCATGAACGGGTCGACGCCCATGTCGATCATGCGGGTGATCGTCGACGGCGCGTCGTTGGTGTGCAGCGTGCTGAGCACCAGGTGGCCCGTGAGCGCCGCCTTGATCGCGATCTCGAGCGTCTCCTGGTCGCGGATCTCGCCGAGCAGCACCACGTCCGGGTCCTGACGCAGGATCGAGCGCAGCGCACCGCCGAACGTCAGGCCGGCCTTCGGGTTGACCGGCACCTGGTTGATGCCCTCGAGCTGGTATTCGACCGGGTCCTCGACCGTCACCAGGTTGATGTCCGGCGACGCGATGTGGCGCACCGCCGAGTACAGCGTGGTCGACTTACCAGAACCCGTAGGACCGGTGACCAGGATCATCCCGTAGGGCTGTGCACAGGCCCACAGGTAGTCCTCCATGCAGCGCTGCTCGAAGCCGAGCGATTGGATGTCGAGCGCCAGGTTGGACGAGTCGAGGATCCGGAAGACGGTCTTCTCGCCCCAGACGACCGGCAGGATCGAGACGCGGAAGTCGACCGCCTTGCGGCCGATCTTCATCTGGAACTTGCCGTCCTGCGGACGCCGCTTCTCGGCGATGTCCAGCTTGGACATGATCTTGATGCGCGAGGTGATGTTCGCCTGCATCCGCTTGGGCAGCGTCATCGCCTCCTGCATGGTGCCGTCCTTGCGATAACGGACGATCGTCTTCTTCTCGAACGGCTCGATGTGGATGTCGGAGACGCCCTGGTTGCAGGCGTCGAGGATCATCTTGTTGACGAGCTTGACGACCGGCGAGTCCTCGTCGCTGATCGCGCTGAGGTCGGTGCCGTCGTCCTCGATGTCGTCTTCCTTGAGCGTGACGTCGCTCTCGTCGAACGAATCGAGGATGCCGTCGACGGACTCGGTCTCCTGCTGGTAGCTCTTGCCGCGGGTGCGCTCGATCTCCTCCTCGGTCGAGACGACCAGGCGCAGCTGACAACCGGTGACGATCCGGATGTCGTCGAGCTTCAGCACGTCGAACGGGTTGGCGACCGCGATCGTGATGATCGAGCCGATCTTGTCGACCGGGAACACGCCGTAGTCACGCGCGACGTCCTCGGGCACCGACTCGAGCACCTCCTTGTTGAGGGTCAGCTTCGACAGGTCGATCGGCGGGATGTTGGCCGACTTGGCGATCAGCGCGACCAGCTCCTGCTCGGTCGCGACGCCGTTCTTGACCAACACCTCGGTGAACGGGCGCTTCGTCGACTGCGCCTCGGCGAGCAACGTGTCGCCAGCGCCCTCTTCGAGCTTGCCCGCCTTCTCGAGGATGGCGCGGAGCTTCTTGCCGAACTGCGACATGGCTTAGCGCTGCCGCCTCCCGTAGCCGCCGCTGGCACCGCCGCCGCCAGCGCCGCCGCCGACGCCGTGGCGTTCCATCAGCCGCTGGAAGTCGGCCTCGTCGCCGGTGTGCTCGAGCGCGTCCTCGTAGCTGACCGTGCCGTTCTTGTAGAGCTCGAACAGCGACTGGTTCATCGTGCGCATGCCGACCTGCGCGCCGGTCTGGATGATCGACATGATCTGGTGCGACTTGTTGTCGCGGATCAGCGCGCGGATCGCCGGGTTGGCGACCATCACCTCGGCGGCCAGCGCGCGGCCCTTGCCGTGCTGCCGCGGCACCAGCTGCTGGCAGACGATCGCCTGCAGCGTGAACGACAGCATCGTGCGGATCTGCTGCTGCTGGTGCGCCGGGAACACGTCGACGATGCGGTTGACGGTCTGCGCGACGTCGGACGTGTGCAGCGTCGCGAACGTCAGGTGGCCGGTCTCGGCGAGCGTCAGCGCCGCCTCGATCGTCTCGAGGTCGCGCATCTCGCCGACCAGCACGACGTCGGGGTCCTGACGCAGCACCGACTTCAGCGCCTTGCCGAACGCGTGCGTGTCGCCGCCGACCTCACGCTGGTTGATCAGGCAGCCCTTGTTGCGGTGCGAGAACTCGATCGGGTCCTCGATCGTGACGATGTGGCCCTGCGTGTGCTCGTTGATGTAGTTGACCATCGAGGCCAACGTCGTCGACTTGCCGGAGCCGGTGGAGCCGGTGCACAGCACCAGGCCGCGCGGCAGGTTGCAGATCCACTCGCAGACCTTGCGCGGCAGGCCGATCGTCTCGAAGTCGAAGACCTCGAACGGGATCACCCGCAGCACCGCCGCGACCGTGCCGCGCTGGATGAACGCGTTGGTCCGGAAGCGGCCGAGGTTGGCGACGCCGAACGAGAAGTCGAGCTCGAGGTTCTTCTCGAACTTGGCGACCTGGTCGGCGCCGAGCACGGAGTAGACCAGCTTCTTGGTCGCCTCGGGCATCAGTGCCTCGTACTCCGTGTCGACGAGCTTGCCGTCGACGCGGATTCGCGGCGGAGAACCCACCGAGATGTGAAGGTCGGAACCACCGCGCTGAACCATCAGGTTCAGCAGTTCTTCCATCGAGACCATGCTGTCGCGCTCCTGTGCAGACCCGCCGACACGGCAGGTCGGTCTCGTCTATCGGCGCACAGGTGGGCGCGCATTGAGGGTCCCGTGGCCCCCTGTCGAAAACCCCTGCCGGCGGCCCCGAGCCGGCGGCCCCGCCGCCTCTGCCGGCCGCCGCACGGGCCTTGCGCGGACGGCAAGGCGGTCTCGTCGCGGGACGCGCGCCGCTCAGCTGGCGGCGGCGCCGTGGCGTTTCACGACATCGGCCTGCACGTTCGGCGGCACCGGCTCGTAGTGCGCGAACCGCATCGAGAACGAGCCCTCACCGGCCGTGATCGAACGCAGCTGGGTGGAGTAGTCCAGCATGGTCGCCAACGGACACTGGGCCTGGATCGTCTGGATGCCGTTCTCGACCTCCATCCCGGACAATCGACCCCGGTGGCTCGACAGGCTGCCGGCGACGTCGCCGGTGAAGCGATCCGGCACGCGGATCACCACGTCCATGATCGGCTCGAGCAACAGCCCGCGCCCCTTCTCGAACGCGTCGACACACGCCCTCTCCGCGGCCAGCTGGAAGCTGATCGCGTCGCTGTCGACATCGTGGTACTTGCCGTCGTGCAGCTCGACGCCGACGTCGACGACCGGGAACCCGGCGAGCGGCCCCTTGGCCAGGAACCGGCGCGCGCCCTTCTCGACCTCGGGGATGAACGCGCGCGGCACCGAACCGCCGACCACCGAGTCACGGAACTCGAAGCCGGCGCCGTGTTCTCGCGGGTGCATGCGCAGGTGCACCTCGGCGAACTGGCCGCGACCGCCCGACTGCTTCTTGTGGCGGTGGTGGCCAGCCGACGGCACCGTCACGGTCTCGCGATACGGGATCGTCGGCGGCCCCTGCTCGACGTCGACGCCGTGCCGACGGTGCAGCCGCTGGAACGTGATCTCGAGGTGAATCGGGCTCATCCCGGTCACCAGCAGTTCGCCGGTCTCGGGGTCGCGCGAGTGCGTCAGCGTCGCGTCCTCGGCGGCGAGCTTCTCGAGCGCGTGGCCGATCTTCTGTTCGTCCCCGCGCGCCTTCGGCCAGATGTGGCGCGAGTAGGTCGGCTCGGGGAACGCCGGCCGCGGGAACTCGAGCAGCGCCCCCTCGGCGGTCAGCGTGTCGCCGAGCCCGAAATCCTCGATCTTGCTGATCGCGAACAGGTCGCCGGCGACGACCCGATCGGTCTCCTTGGTCTCCGTGCCGTGCACGCTGTGCAGGTGGCCGATCTTGTGGCTCTTGCCGGTGTGCGTGTCGACCAGCGTCTCGTCCTTCTGCAGCGCGCCCCGGTAGGCCCGCAAGAACGTCAGGCGGCCGACGTAGGGATCGGAGACGACCTTCCAGACCTTGGCCGCGAACGGCCCCTGGTCCGGCTCGACCAGCTGCCCGAACACGTCGGTGCCCGGCTTGGCGGCGCCGCGCGCGCCGAAGCAGACCGGCGACGGGAAGTGCAGCTCCATGAACTCGACCAACCGCTCCATGCCGAGCCCGCGGTTGGGGCAGACCGCGAACACCGGCACCAGCTTGCCGGCGGCGATCGCGCGACGCAGGTTGTCCTCGAACTCCTGCTGCGACAGGTGCCCTTCTTCGAGGTAGTGCTCCATCAGCGTGTCGTCGACCTCGGCTTCGTCCTCCTCGATCATCTCGTGGTACTTCGCCGACAACGGCCCTTCGTCGTGGGTTACGTCGTGCACCGCCGTGAACGAACCGCCCGAGCCGTCGGGGTAGGTCACCGGCACGACCGCATGCCCGAACGCCTCGCGCAGCTCGGCGACCGTGCGTTCGAAGTCGGTGTTGTCCTGGTCGAGGTGCGTCACGACGATCGCGCGGCCGACGCCGGCGCGGGTCGCGGCGTCCCACAGCTGCCGCGCGTGGAACGTCAGCGGGCTCGATGCGTTGATCGTCAGCACCGCCGTCTCGACCACGTCGATCGCCGCGATCGCCTCGGCGAGGAAGTCCGGGTGCCCGGGCGTGTCGAAGACGTTGAGGTCGACCTTGCCCGCCGGGATCCGGAAGACGTGCGACTGCAGCGTCTGGTGGCGCTCCTTCTCCTCCGGCTCGGTGTCGCTGATCGACGTTCCCTGGCGGGTGTCGCCGAGCCGCGTGGTCAGCTTGAGGTGGTGCGCGATCGCGTCGACCAGGGCCGTCTTGCCAGCGTGTCCGTGGCCAACCACAGCCAGGTTGCGAATGTCATCCGAGGCTCTTGCCATGTCAGGTACTCCGTGAGGTTGCGCGCCTCGGACCGCAACCAAGAGAGGCTAGGGAGCGGGCCAGGGGCGCCGAGAACGGCTGCCCCGACACCGCGGGGAACCTGCACGGAGAGGGCCGACCGGAGAACCGCGGCACCAGGGAACCCCCGCTTATATCCCTTTCCCGCCTCCTGCGCCGGCCGCCCCGGTCCCCACAACTGCCGGGCCAAACGAGCCACGACGCCACCGATTGTGGACAAACCACAACCGCACCTTCCCATCCCCCGCCGCCACGGCACCTTCAGCCGTTCTGGCCCAGCCCCCTGCACCACCCCCCGAGCGACCCCGGAAGGCCCCCGGTACACAACCATCACGCACACTGCCTCACGCGCACCGCAGCCCCACAGGGAGCGAGGCACACCGAGCAGAGCACAGCGGGCCGAGCACAACGGGCCATGCACGACGCGCAACCATCCCGCCAACGTAGCCGCCTACCCGCAGGGCGCCGCAGGCGTGCGCTGGCAAGGAGGACCAGCAAGGCGAGCGGAGGCGGGGCCACGCCCCGCTGAGCATCGCCGCCGCGCCGCCGGCCCTCGGGGCCGGCCGCCGCGCAGCAGCGGTCCGACGCCGTCCCGCGCGCGCCTGCGGCGTCCCCCCGCCCGTCGAAGCGTGCGCTCCTACAGGGTGTCGCCGACGACGATCTCAACCCGCCGGTTCGAGGCCTTGTTGCCCCGGTTGAGCGGATCGAACTGGCCGTAGCCGACGATGACGATGGCCGACTCGGGCACGCCCTGCTGGATCAGGTAGCGCGCGACGGCGTCGGCGCGCTTGGCCGACAGGTCGCGGTTGCTCGAGTACTTGTCCTTGGTCTTGCTGATCGGGTCGGTGTCGGTGTGGCCCTCGACGAAGAACCGGCGACCCGAGAACTTCGAGCGCAGCGCCGACGCGACGTTGCGCAGCACCTGGTGGGCCGAGCTCTTCAACGCGACGCTGCCCGAGTCGAACGTGACCCGGTTGTTGACGCCGATGCTGATGCGACCGCGGCGGTAGCTGACGTCGGCGTCGGTGCCGAGGTCGTTCTGCAGTTCGTTCAGCAGGCTGTTCGGTTCGCGGCGCGGCGCGGCGGCCTCGACCGGCGCCGGGCGCGAGGAGAGGCGGTTCTGCAACTCCTCGTTCTCGCCACGGAGGCGGGCGATGTCGCCGTTGAGCGCGCGGATGCGGTCGTCGCGATCGCGCAACATGTCTTGGTAGCGCGTGGTGCAGCTCGTGGCCAGCGACGTGGCGATGAGCGAGAGAATGAGGAATGCCTTACGGAACTTCATGGTGCCTCCCTGTCGAGAACGACGGTGAAAGAACGGATGGCTGCGAGTTGGTGAGGGTTGCCGTCAACGCCGGGCGCGACGCAGCAACCAGAGCATCAGGAACATGGCGCCGACGGCGATCGTCAGCACCAGATACATCGAGGAGGGGTTCTGCCGCTGCCACTCGGGCCAGTCGACGAACAGCAGCTGCAACAGCCACTCGCCGCCGAACATCGCGACCAGCGCCCCCATGGCGAGATACGGACCGAACGGGATGCGCGCGAGCAGGCCGCCGCGAAGCGCCAGCACCACGCCGACGACCGCGCCGAACACGCAGCCGAGGAACAGGGTCAGCAGCGCCGCCTTCCAACCGAGGAACGCGCCGATCATGCCCATCAGCTTGACGTCGCCGAAGCCCATCGCCTCCTTCTTGAAGACGGCAGAGCCCAGCGCGCGCACGCCCCAGGTGACGCCTCCGCCGACCACCAGGCCGAGCACGCTCGCCAGCAGCGAACGCAGTTCTGGCGACAGGCTCGCATCGTCGGAGATCATCCCGGCGAGCCCCGGATAGAAGCCCGCGATCACGCCGACCGCCATGCCCGGCTTGGTCAGCACATCGGGCAGCAGCTGCGTGTCGAAGTCGATGAACGTCAGCGCGATCAGCATCGACACGAACGTCAGGTGGAAGCCCAGCGCCGTCGCCGCGGCCGCGTCGACGCTGCCGTCGGGCGCGAAGACCGGCCCGAACGGCGGCCACATCGCCAGCACGAACCAGAACGCGGCGGTCAGCAGTTCGATCGCCGGGTAGCGGAACGAGATGCGCGTGCCACAGCAACGCGCCTTGCCGCGCAGCATCAGCCAGCCGAGCACCGGCACGTTGTCGTGCCACTGGATCGGGGTGCCGCAGCCAGGGCAGTACGAACGCCCCATCACCGAGCGCTTGCTCGGATCCTCCTGCGGCAGTCGCCAGATGACGACGTTCAGGAACGAACCGATGCACGCTCCGAACAGAGCTGCTCCCGTTGCGAACACCGTCGAGTCCATCGACAGACTTGCGAATGTCGCGCATGCGCGACCCCTCGTGTGACCGTTGCCGGATGCGGGTTGCGGCCCCTACGACCGCCAGGACGCGCTGACCCACGTCCTGTCTGACCGCCCGCTGGCTGCACGCACCATACGGTCCCGCCGAACCTGATTCCAGCACGCGTTGCCGCGGTTCCGCGGTCGATTCGTTCAGCCCGGTTGGCCCAGCTCAGTAAGCCCAGCTCAGTAAGCCCAGCCCAGTAAGCCCAGCCCAGTAAGCCCAGCCCAGTCGGACCGACCCAGTCGGCTCAGCGCTGCTCGACGAGGCGCAGCCGCTCGATCGACGGCAGCGGCTCGCCGCTGTGCACCGTCGCGCGCAGGCGCAGCCGCACGAACGCGCCGGCGCCGGCGACCACGACGTCGCGGTCGCGCGCCGCCTGCCAGCGCCCCATCCGGCCGGCGCTGGTGTCCGGGCTCTCGCCGCGGATCGGATCGGCCGGGGTGGACTGCCATTCGACCGACAGGCCGCGGCCGAGGCCACCGAGGTGCAGCGTGCCGCTGTCGCGGTGGTCGGGCAGCTGCCGCCACGGCAGCAGGCCGACCACGTCGAACGCGCTGCCCGACGCGAGCCCGGGCGTGAAGGTCGCGGGGTAGACGCGCGACTGGCCGCGGGCGCCGTCGATGCGCGAGCCTGGCTCGCCGGAGCGGGCCTCGACCACCAGCATGGTCTGGAACGGCAGCGTGCCGCGCAGCCGCAGGTTGGCGGCGCTGGCGAGCAGCAGCGAGGTCTCGGAACCGGTGATCTCGACGTCGGCGGCGATCGTGCCGAGCACCTGCACGTCGCCGGCGGCGACGATGCTGACCGGTGCGAGGTCGACCAGGTCGGCCACCGGCTGCGAGCCGAAGCGGCCGGTCGGCAGCGCCACGGTCGGCGCCAGCAGACGCACTTCGCCGGCGATGCGCACCCCGCCGGTGGCGCACAGGTGCACCGGCTCGCCCTGCGCGTCGATCGTGACGGTCACGCCTTCGGGCACGTCGATCTGCGAGAACGCGAACAGCGGGCCGTTGCTGACCTGCAGCTGGCCGTCGCCGCAGTCGAACGGCTCGCCCGGGCGCAGCGTCAGGTCGCGCTGCGGGCGGAACACGCCGAGCGCGCCGTTGCCGGCCTCGACCCGGACGCGCGGGCGGATGGTCGTGCCGACGACCTCGAAGCCCGGGGCCAGCCCCGCCTCGTCGGCGAAGCCCTCGTCGGCGCCGGGCCACTCGCAGATCGGCAGGCTGCGCCCCTCGACGACGCTCCAGTAGCTGGCGGTCGCCGGCAGCGGCCGCTGGCCGCCGTAGTCCGTGATCGAACTGCCGGCGCGCACCGCGACGCTGATCCAGTCGCCTTCGGCGAGCGCGCGCGTGGTGCCGTCGGCGAGGCGCGGCAGCGCGCCGAGGTCGAGCTCGACGGTCGAGCCCGGGTGGTCGTCGATCGGCGAGGTCAGCACCCGCACGCTGCGCGGCTCGATCTCGGCCGCGGCACCGAGCACCTGGACCTGGAACGCATCGACGTCGACGGTGCTCGGCAGCAGCGGCTGGGTGAAGTGCAGCAGCAGCCGGGGATCGTCGGCCGCGACATCGAGCGGCACCTCCGAGCGGCGCACGACGAACGGCAGTTCGCTCGCGGTCGGACGCAGGATCGACGGCAGACCGGCGGGAGCCTGGTGGCGGTCGGCGACGAACACGTCGAACGTCACGGCGGCGTCGAGCCAGCGGCCGTCCGCGGCGCGGATCGAGTCGGGCCGCGGCTGGCCGGCCAGCTGCAGGCGGTAGCGCGCGCCCGGGCGGAACGAACCGTCCGTCAGGTCGGCGCCGAGCGGCGGGTCCGGTTGGAACGAGACCCAGTTGCTGCCGACCTCGAGCGTTCCGGGGACGTTGTGGCCCTGTTCGTCGAGCAGCGTCACCGAGTCCTCGGTGACCGTCATCTTGCGCAGGTCGCCCGAGAAGTAGACCGTCAGCGCGTCGTTGAGCAGCACCGGCTGCTGCGGATCCCCCAGCGCCGGCGAGGTGCGATCGACGACCAGCGGCCGGCCTTCGTCGGCCTGCTGCCAGCATCCGCCGAGTGGCGCCGCGGCGAGCAGCGCCACGGCGGCCAGCGGCAGCGCCGGCTCGGCGCGGCGGCCGGTCGGATTCGGTCGATGGGATCGCATGATTCGCGCCAAGGATATCGGAGGAGGGCCCGGTTGACCCGAAGGCAACCCGCGAAACGAGCGCTTGCGACGAATGCTCCACAAACGCCGACGGGCCGCCCAGTTGGACGGCCCGTCTGCGGCGCCGGATGGCGCATCCTCCTGACGAACCGCGCGGCGGGATGGCGCGCGCGCGGTCGCAGTATGTTCAGGCGCCGGAAACGGCCTGACCGAACCGGCCTTACTGGCCGGGCGTCAGGCGGTAGACGACGCTCATGCTGCGCAGCGACGGCGACAGCGCCGGCGACACGTCGACGTTGTTGCTCATGACGAGGCGCAGGTTCAGGAAGCGCGGCAGCAGGCCGGTCGCCGGGTCGCGGATGTCGCTGACCTGGTCTTCCGTCACGTAGGCCGTCATGCCGTCGGCGGCGATGCGCGGGGCGGCGTTGAAGTTCGGCGTCGAGTAGCGGTAGGCCTCACACGCGTAGTTCACGTTCAGCAGGTTGCCGCGCGTGATCGTGTCGTCCGGGTTGGCGCCGAAGCTCGGGTTGTAGAGCACGTTGTTGTTGTCGAACGTCTCGCAACCACGCATCTCGACGACCACGCCGGTGCCGGCCGGCTGCTGGGTCTGCGGCGGGTCCAGCTGGACCAGCACGTCCGACATGCGCAGGTTCGGGTTGACCGACAGCCAGTCCGGGTAGCCCGGCAGCGCCTGCACCTGCTGGTTCTGGTCGACCAGTTCGGCGCGCTGCGGCTGCAGCGTGTCGAAGAAGCCGAACGTCACCGTCGAGACGCGACGCACGAAGTCGGCGCGGGCCCAGTAGAGCATGCCGTCGCCCGGGGGCGCCTGGAACAGCGCGGTGACCGCGTTGCCCAGCGCCGGGTCCTTGACGATGTTCTGGGCGTTGGCCTGCAGCGCGTTGGCCGGGTCCACCAGGATCTCGGCGCCGGTGATCAGGTCGAAGCCACCCGAGGCGTGCACGCGGACGCGCGGCCACGGCGGGAAACCACCGCCACAGCCACTGCCGAACGTGTCGTAGTAGCCACCGATCGAGTTGTTGACGCTCGGCGGGCCGAGCATCGCGACCTGGAAGCCGTTGGTGGCCGAAGCGACGCCGTTCGCCGGGTCCTCCGGGAAGACCTTCATGTCGACCAGCAGCGGCAGCGCGATCGGGTCGTGGTCACGCTGCAGGAAGCCGACGAAGTCCTCGTTGTCCATCACCCAGGTGCCCGAACCGCCCTGGAGGAACTCCGGGTCGGGACGGCTGGTGATCCACGGCGAGTCGATGTGCGCCGTGACGTCGTTGTTCGGGACGTTGGCGTTCGGGTTCTGCGCGCCACCGAGGCCGATGACGTTGCCGCTGGCGTCGACCGTGACCAGGCGCGAGTCACGCCAGGTGTAGGTCTGGTCGAAGCGCGGGAACGGCACGTAAGCGACGCCGAACTCGTCGCGGCGGACGTCGTTCGGGTTGATCGTGTAGATGCGGTCCTCGAAGACCGGCGTCATCTGGCTGCCGTCCAGCACGTTGTCGGCGAAGACGTTCGACAGGCCCGAGTTCATCGAGGCGCAGTCGAGCACACACCACGACTCCGGCGTCGCGTCGACGACCAGCACCCAGCGCTCGTCCGCACGGGTGCGGGCGTGGCCGAGCGACATCGTGAAGCGATCGAACTCGTCGTAGAGCACGGTCTCGTCGTTGAAGGGGCTCCAGTAGAGCTGCTCGATGTCGAGGCCGAAGTCCGACGGCTGCGTGTAGCCGAGCGAGAAGTCGTCCTCGATGTAGCGCATCTGCATGCGCGAGCCCTGCGGCTTCATCGGCTCGATGACGCGGCCCGACGGCTGCGGCAGCTGCTGGTAGTACTCGTAGACCTGCGGCACGGCCGGCGGGTTGACCTGGTCGCTCATCCGCGGCTCCCAGTAGAGCAGGCCCGGGTGCGGAGCACCCTGGGTGTCGACCGGGACCACGCCCGGCGCGCCGAGGCGCGGCAGGATCAGCTGGTTCTGGGTCGCTTCCGTGCCGGGGTAGTTGAACGGGTTGTTCGGCTCGGCCGGCGGCGGATCGCTGTTGTCGGGCTGACCCGAGTCCCAGCACTCACCGCGGTTGATGCGGCTGATGGCGGCCAGGTTGTTGTTGTTGGCCGAGCGGCGGAAGCGCACACCCGTCGCGCCGGTGAGGCGACCGTTCTCCAGGCGGAACTGGCCGAACAGGTCGACCGAGCCCGGCTGGGTGCCGTCCTCGTCCTCCGACGTGAACATGTAGGTGTGCCAACCGATCAGGTTCGAATTGGCGGACGGATCGAGCTGGAAGTCGACCGACCAGGCCTCCTGCGGGTTCGAGATGTCGTCGAAGATCTCGAGGGTGTTGCCGGCGAGGTCGGTGATGCCCGCGTTGCCGAGACGGATGTGGGCGCTGTAGACCTCGGCCAAGCCCGCCTGGTGGGCGAAGCCCAGCTGCGGCTGCAGGCGCAGGACCGTGCCGTCGCCGTCGAGGTCCGTCAGGCGCGACGGCACGACGTGCATCGTGGCGCGCTTCGGATCGGTCATCTGCGAGCCGAACGACTGGTTCGGCTGGTCCGGCTTGGTCAGCAGCAGGTTGTCCGTGACGTCGACCTGGTCGAGGTCCATCGGCTTGTTGAACTCGAACGCGATCGACGCGTCCGGGTCGATGTCGACGCCCGGCTGGCCCGGGGCCGGCTCGATGCGCACGAACAGGTTGCGCCAGGCGCGGTCGGTCAGGGCTCCGCCGCCGACGGCGAACGGCACCTCTTCGACGTACGACGCACGCAGCGTGCAGTCCTCACCGGCCGGCGTGGTGTTGGCCTTGAACGAGACCCGGTTGCCCTCCGAGTCCCGAACCGGGCTGATGGTCGCGACGCGCAGGTTGACGACCGGGACGGTCTCGCCCTGGCCCGAGTCGCCCGACGGCGCGTTCGGCGCCTTGCCGAGGCTCGGGTCGCCGGCCTGTGCGGTGATCGACAGGTTCTCGAGGACCTCGGCGCGGACCGTGACGGTCTCGAACAGGCCCGTCGACAGCTGCACGATGACTTCCTGCGAGATCAGGTCGCCGGCCTCGAGCGGGCGCTGCACCGGGACGGTGAGCGGGCCGAGCGGCAGGCCGGTGCTGTCCAGCGGACCGTCGACGAACGGGTAACGGGCGCGGATCGGAACGAAGTTCAGGCGCTTGTTGACCGTGAGCACGTTGTTGGCGGCGTCGACGCTGACGATGCCCATCGGCAGCGAACCGACCAGCTTCGGCGCCTCCGGCTCCAGCAGGCGGCCGGCTTCGCCGTCCTGCAGGTTGCCCGAACGGAAGTCGCGGATGACCGACTGGCGGCCGGCGCTGTCCACGCCGTTGAGCTCGGTGACGCCATCGCGATCGATGTAGAACGACGACAGCACCTGCCCGCGGCTCGGGATCGCGACGCGGATGTTCGCGGTCACGTTGTCGGCCGAGGTCGGCATGCCCGCCGACGTGATGCCGCCGCCGGCCTCACCACCGAGGATGGTCGTGTCCAGCACCAGCGAGTTGGTGCCGACGACCATGCGGTACGGCAGGATGCGGAACGCGTCGACCGGCTCGACGAAGTTCGGGTCGCCCTTGAACTCGAGCAGCTGCACCGCCGACGGGTTGGCCGCGAAGAAGTCGGCCGAGGCGCTGAGCGGGCCCGTGAAGGTCAGCTTGATCGCCGCGTTGCGCGGCACGATCGGGATCGGGCGCGTCTGCGTGTTCTGGCCGCGGTACGAGTCCGGCAGCGGCACCAGGCCGGTCTGCGCGTTGCTCAGGGCCTGGTTGAAGTTCTGCTGCTCCGGGCCGGCGCGGTCGTCCCACAGGATCACCAGCTGCTCGTGGCCGACGTCCTTGTCGAACGGCAGGAACTCGTAGTTGGCGGTCGCCACCGCGTTGCCCGCGGCGTCGAAGATCGACTGCGACTCGATGCCGGGGTTGACCACGACATCCTGCGCGATCAGCTCCAGCTGACGGTTGCTGCGCAGGCGGCGGTCGCCGACGCTCGGGTCGATCCGGCGGAACGCGTATACGTCGACGAGTCGACCGATCTCGACCCTCGCCAGCGACGGGTTGTTGCCGTCCTGGCCGACCTGGCCAACCGTCGAGCTCCCGTCACATGCCCACAGGGCGGTGAGGGCGACGGCCAGTGGCCACGCTCGGAACCGGTTCTTCGCTTGCATCATGTCAGTGCCTTCGTTGTGGGGGCCGGCGGGCAAGGGCCGGCGGTTTGTCTGCGAGCCATATTGCAGCCTCGCAGGCAGGTATCGGAATCTGGAGGGATTGTGCGTGTAGCGTTCGGGAAGGTCCGTTGCCATCGGCCTGGGCGGCCGCGGCTCAGGACCTCCCCATCAGGGGACTAGAACCGGAACGGCAGGCGGAGGAAGTGCAGTTCCGGACGCGGGGTCTCGGGGTTGAGGCCCGGCGGCGAATCGGCGGCGACCGCTCGGAACGCCGTGTCGAACGTCAGGTCCCACTGCACGAAGCTGGCGCCGAGCTGGCGAACCTGCTCCTGCACGGCCGGGTCCGTCAGGTCGTAGAGGAACGTGCCCTCCTGCGCCGGCAGGCGCTGCGCCGACGGGTCGGCCGGGTTCTGGTGGAACGCGAAGCCGAAGCGGATGTTCGAGACCGGCACGCGGTTCGACGCGCTGCCGGCGTAGGTCGGGCCGAGGCCTTCGCTGCCGTTGGTCACGATCGAGAAGAACTTGGCGATGACGCGGACCTGCGTGGCCGCGACCTCGAGCGCACCCGACTCGGGCGACAGCACCAGTTCGTTCTGCGTGTGCGCCAGGATCCGGTAGCTGCCGAGCACCTCGTTGCTCGACGCGAGCAGCTGCGCCTCGTACTGGACGTAGCGGTCGTCGGTCTGCCCCATCGCCGCCGAGGCCAGCGTGACCCGGTAGGCCGGGCGGCCCAGGTAGGTCGAGTTGGCGTTGCGGTTCAGGATGCCGACCGGAGCGACGACCTCGGGGTTGACGACGCGCGCCTGGCCCTGCACGACCTCGAACTTGGCGTAGCCGAGTGAGACGCTCGACGCGTTGTCCTCGACGCCGAGCCACTCGTACTTCGGACCGGCCTGCGCGCCCGCCTGCTCGACGATGCCGCGCGGCAGGTTGTCGTCGGCGATCAGCGCGCGGCGCGCGGTGGCGCCGGTGTCGATCCACTTCGAGCGCAGGCGCGAGGTGTTGGCGAACGGCGACGGCAGCAGCACCGGCGCCGGCCGGATCTCGCCCTCGTCCTCGTTGAGCGGGTTGACCGGCTGGCCCTGGTCGTCGACGCCGATGCCGAACGAGTTCGGGAAGCCCTGCCAGCGCAGCAGGTCGATCTTGCTCTGGCCGAGCGCCTCGATGCCGCCGGTGAAGACGCGGATGTTGTCGTCGAGCACCGTGTTGGTGTTGTCGACGCTGTTGTCCCCCGGCGGCACCATCAGCTGCACGATGCCCATGCCGCCGAAGCCGCCGAGCGGCGCGTCGTCGTAGGTCTCGACCCAGCTGTTGATGGCGATGTCGGGGTTGTAGGTGATCGCGGTGCCGCTCGCCGGGTACTTGCCCGTCACGACCGGCGGCTGGGCGCCGGTGACGCACACGCCACCGTCGGCCGAGATCGCGAAGTCGTAGTCGTTGTCCTCGTACGAGTAGTTCAGGCCGTTGCCCGAGCTGGCGTTGATCACGATGCCCTTGGCCGACATCAGGATGACCATGCCGCCGGCACCACCGCCGCCACCGCCACCGCGGGTCGACGACGAGGACGGCTCACCACCGCCACCGCTGCCGCCGTCGGCGGTGATGCGACCACCTTCGTTGATAATGATCTCCTCGAGCGCCTTGACGATCAGCACGCCGCCGCCGCCACCGCCGCCGCCGCCGGAGCTGTCGTTCTCGAAGTTCGGGTCGGTGACGCCGCAGTCCGAGTTGTACGACAGGTCGCCGCCGCCGCCGCCACCGCCGCCGCCGATCGGGACCGACAGCTCACCGGTGATGCGGAGGTTGGTATCGTAGCGAACACCGACGCCCCAGAAGTTGTTGTCGTTGCGGGCATCGACGAACACCGTCGGACCCGGGACCGCGCCCTCGAGGCTGCGGGTCGGGCGACCGGTGTCGCCTTCGCAGCCCTGGCCGCCGACGCCCGTCTGCTGCTGGAACACCGGGAACGGGTTGACCGGGGCCGGGTTGCCGGTGCCGATCGGGACCGTGCCCGCCGGCTGGATCTGCTGCTTGAAGCCCGGGTCCCCCTGGGTCGCGAGCGAGCCGCCACCGCCACCAGCGCCGCGGCCACAGCCAGCGGTGCACGACAGCGCGCCGCCGCGGCCACCCTGGCCGGCGGCCTGCAGCGGGCCGTTGCCGGTCTCACCGGCGAGGTCGCGCTCGGTCGCGCTCGGCGAGCCGGCGCCGCCGTCACCGCCGCCACACACGCCCGCGCCGCCGCTCTTGGCGACGTTGGCGTTGCCCGACGTGTTGACGCGCTGGCCGTCGCCACCGCGGACCGACAGCGTGCCCGAGACCTCGAAGGTCTCCGACACCAGCCAGACCATCGGGTTGGTGCCCTGGCCCTGGACCGTGCGGCCGGCCGGGATGTTGACGCTGCGGAAGTTGAAGACGCCGCCCGAGACGTTGAACGGCGAGCCGTTCTTGGGCTGGACCAGCGTGAAGTCCGTGTTGAGCACGGTCATCGGCGCGGTCGGCTCGAACTCGGCTCCGGTGACGTTGCCTTCGAAGTCGAAGCCCGCCTTCAGGAAGCCGGGGCCGACTTCGCCGACCGGCTCCGAGAACGCGGCGGTCATGTCGACGTTGGAGGTCGCCAGGAAGTCGTCGACCAGGCCGTCGAACTGCTGCTCGTAGGCGCGGCGCGTCTTGAAGGTCGCGAAGATCCGCTCGTAGGCGACGTTGGCGACGTTCGACTCACCGGAGATGTCCTCGAGGGTGCGCTCGACGACGACGCGGATGGTCGCGTTGTTCGGCAGCACACCGAGCGGACGCATGACCAGCGTGGCGCCGTCCGAGGCGTTCGTCTCGAGCTCGACGTCGGCCGGGATCCAGACGTTGTCGCCGAACTCCGGGTCGTCGTACTCGAGGAACACCCGGCCGCGGCTGTTGCTGTTGCGCGTCAGCGGGTCGGTCTGGATCGCGGTCGGCACGTTGGTGCTCGACGGGTTGAGCGGCTGGTCGAAGCGCAGACGCAGCTCGACCGGGGCCGCGCCCAGCTTGTTCAGCACGACGCCGGTGGTGTCCGGCGTCGGGGTGACCTCGAACGCCGTCCGCCTCGGCCCGCCCGGCGCCGTGTTGCGGAACAGCGCCGACGGCGTCGTGCCGTCGGCCGTCTTGAAGCGGAACGTGCGCGGCAGCGCCAGCGCCTTGCCGCCGACGTCCCGCAGCACCGTGCCGTTGTTGCGGTTGCCCCCCACCAGCTGCACCTCGTAGGTGCGGCCCGGGCGGAAGCCGCCGTTGGTGTAGAGGTTGTTGGTCGGCAGCACCGGCACGAAGCGCAGACGACGGCCCGCTTCCGTGTCACCCGGACTGGTGCCCAGCTCGAAGCGACCGGCGACCGGTTCGGCGACCGGCTGCCCGATCTGGTCGAAGACCTGGAACGTGAAGGTCGACAGGTTGACCGAGTCGAGGTTCACGCGGTTGCTGAAGTCGATCCGGATCGGGTCGTTCAGGAACAGTTGGCCGTTGTCACTCGGCTCGGTGCTGAGGACGACGAAGTCGCCTCCGGTCTTGACGCCCCCGGTCGAGCCACCGCCGCCGCCACAGGAGGCGAGAGCAGCCAGAACGGCCAGGGAGAACAGTCGGGTGGTGGACACTCGAGTCATGGCGCTATTGCGAGCTGGACCGACCCATGTCGGTCCTGCCGTGAAATCTAGGGCGGGAGAGGGTTTCCAAGGGCGAAGCCAACCCGAGTCTACCCCACGCAAAGCACATACGGCGCACGGACGTCCGGCCGGAGAGCCGCTCGTTGCGTTGCATCGTTGCCATGGGGAGGTGCTCGCGTCGCAGCGCGAGAGCGCGACGCAAAAGGGGACTCGGGGGGAGAAGGCTCGGCCCTCGGGGAGGGGCCATCAGGGGAATGGGAAGGTCAGGAGTTGCGGCCGATCGCGCGCTGGGGAGAACGCGCGACCGGGGTCGCGCCCCCTACTGCTGCTGCCAGCGGTAGGAGAGCGCGAAGGTCTCGATCGTCGGCGAGACCGGCGGGTTGGCTTCGGCGTTGTTGGCCGCGATGAAGCGCCAGTTGACGAAGCGGATGTCGCGCGGGTTGAACGTCTCGTTCGGGCCCGCGAAGTCCAGCGTGTAGGCCGGATCCATCAGCGTGTTCGGGTCCTCGACGTAGGTCGTGACCGTGCGGTTGTAGAGGTAGGTCCACCAGTTCCGCGCCTGGGACGAACCCGGGATCGGACGGTTGTCCCACTTGCGCATGTGTGCGTCGCCGGCCTTGAACGGGTCGAGCGGGAAGTTGTCGTTGGTCGGCCGCAGCTGGGCGCGGTCGTTCGCCGAGAACTCGTTGTTGGTGAACAGCGACGACGAGTTGGCGATCCAGGCGTTGTAGTAGAACGGGATCGTGTCGACGGCGCTGGCGCCGCGGAACTGCGGCACGATCGACGTGCCCGACGGCAGCAGCGACAGCGGCGGGTCGAACTCGTAGGCGAACGACGGCAGCACGCCCTGCGGCGCGGCCGGCTGGCCGTTGACCAGGTAGAACGGACCGAGGCGCGGGTCCTCGAAACCTTCCGGCACCCGGTGCGGGTTGTAGAGGTCGATGAAGCCGTTGGTGATGACGGTCTGGCGCTTCGCGCAGTCCATCATGATCCAGTAGAACGTGTTGTCGCCACCACCGGCCGGCGTCACGCCGCCGGTCGGGGTGAAGCCACCCGAGGCGGTGTTCCACTGGCTGTCGCCGGGGCCGCGGCAGATCGGCGGCGAACCGTTCGGCAGCGCGGCGCGGCCGGCGCTGACGACGCGGAAGTTCGGCTTCGGGTCGGACTGGACCGTCACCGCGGTCTGCCAACCGTTGGTGCCGAGCGCGATGTAGCCACCACCCGCCGGGAGCTCCGACGAGTCGCAGTAGGTCCAGAAGTCGGCCAGCAGCGGCAGCGCGATGTTGCCCATCAGGCCGCCGGTGTAGTCGTCGACGTTGGCCGGCGTCGCCAGCGAGTGGCTGCGGGCGTCGTTCCAGTAGCTGTTGACGAAGCGCACGGCGCCGGGGGCACCGTCGTCGTCGATCCAGCGGCTGCCCTGACCCATGCTGAACGGCGACAGGATGTAGGGCGCGTAGTCGGCGCCGTTGATGTCCGAGCCGTCGTTCGGCGAGTCGGCCGAACGGCCGCCCTGCTCGATGACCGTCTCGTCGCGGTAGACGAAGTAGGGCTCCTGGAAGGTCGGCAGCGGCAGGAAGCGGTTGACCTGGTTGACCTCGAGCACGACCTGCGACGGATCGATCACCATGTTGGTGTCGACGTAGGCCGCGTTGCGGGGCGCCTGGCTCTCGATCGTGTTGCCGTTGCCGCTCGGGACGCCGTTCCAGGCGAAGTTGCGCTCGAACGACGTGCGCAGACCCGACTGGGTGAACGACGGCAGCGAGCTGAAGTCCCCGACACACGGGATCGGGCGGTACTCCGAGTGGCCGAGCCACATCGACACGCGGTCGAACTCGTCGAACGTCAGGTTGGTGCCCGTGTAGGGCGCCCAGTACATCTGCTCGATGTCGAGGTTGAAGTCGAACGGGTCGGTGCGCGACAGGCTCAGGTCGATCTCGCGCCAGACGGTCTGCAGGCGGCAGCCGTACGGGTTCAGCGGGTTCTGGATGCCGGCAGGCACCAGGTTGTTCGCCGAGTTCGAGCCGACCTGCGTCTCGTTGGTGAAGAACTGCGGGCACCAGCCGAGCGGGTTCTGCGGCGCCGGCGTGGCCGGCTGCTGCTGGATCGGCGACTGGTTGAGGTTGTCGGCGACCACGCGCACGCGGGTCGTCGGGCGCGCCTGCAGCTTGTTGTCGAGGTAGAGGAACGCGCCGAACATGTCCTCGAGCGGGTAGGCCTTGGCGATCTGCGCCTGGCCTTCCCCCTGCACCTCTTCGGGCAGGAAGTAGCTCGGCCGGGCGTCCTCGTCGCGCGACGCGAAGCGGCGCACGATGTTGATCGACAGGTTGTCGGCGAACACCGGCTCGGCGCCGTTCATGCGGGTGTCGACCGTGAACGGGATCACCACGCTGTTGCTGCGATCGGCGGTCGTGCCCTGCAGGTCGAGCGGGTTGCCCGCCAGGTCCTTGATGCCACCGTCGTCCGAGTCGGAGATCAGGTGCAGGAAGTAGCGGTAGTCGGCGCCCGACGGCGGGTTCCGCATCGTGTCGTCGAGGTAGAAGCCGGTCGACGGCTGCAGGCGCAGCGACGTCTGCGAACCGTCCTCGTCGAACACGCGCGACGTGATCAGGTAGGGCGTGCGGTACTTCGCCAGGTCGAACGTGGCCGGGTTCATGCCCGTGCCGGTGACGCCGCCGTTGTTCCACGGCCGGCTGGCGATGAACTCCTCGATGCTGTCCTCGGTCGAGAGGTCGCGCATCGCGAAGAAGAACGTGTCGGCCCACTTGACCGTCTCGAGGTCGATCGGCTTCGTGAAGCGCACGACCGCGCCGGCGAACGGCGACACGAACTCGTTCTGCTGCGGGCGGTAGCCGTTCAGCTCGAGCGGCGCCGGCGTGAACTGCAGGAAGTTGCGCGGATCGTCGCGGCCCTCGGCGGCGCCGGCGGTGAACTCGGCGACGACGACCGAACGCGGCGCGTTGAGCACCAGCCACGGCTCCCGTTCGGAGAGCGACGACGGGTAGCCCGGCAGGTTGCGCGGGTCGATGGTCTCGAGGTTCTCGATGCGCCGGATGCGCACGCGCACGTGCTGCACGGCCGGGTTGTCGCGGTCGTCCTCCGGGTCGACGACGACCTCGGCGCTGCCGAACGGCACGCCCGACGAGTCGTTGACGAAGCGGATCACGTCGCCGCGGTCGATCTCGTGGCTGAGGCCGTTCTTGTAGACCGTGACCTCCTGCGTGAACTGGTTGATGCTCTCGACGCGCTCGAGATACATCGGGATCTCACCGATGACGCGCAGCGGCAGCGGATCGCGCACGAAGCCCCGCGCGATGTCGGCCGAGTCGTCGTTCTGGTTGCCCGAACGGAAGTCGCGCACGATCGAGTTGCGCTGGCTGTTGTTCAGGCCGGACAGGCCGCCGCTGGTCTGCAGGCGCAGGCCCGGAATCGCCAGCGGGCCCTCGAGGGCCAGCGCGACGCGGATGTTGGCGCCGAACTGGTCCGGCGAGGCCGGCAGGCCGGCCGCGTTGTTGGCGGTCTGGTACTGCAGGCCCTCGGTGCCAAGCAGCACCGGGTCGAGCACCAGCTGCGACTCACCCACCACGATTCGGACCGGCATCGGCACGAAGCCGTTCGGCTGCGTCGGGTCGTCGACGATGCGCAGCAGCTGCACCGCCTCGGTGTTGCGCAGTTCGTTGACCTGGCCGTTGGCGTCGCGGCCGACGAAGAAGCTGTCGTCGATGCCGAGCTTGGCCGAGAAGCGCAGGCGGATGCCGGCGTTGCGCGGCACGACCGAGAACGGCACGCCGTTGCTCTGCTGGCCGAACAGCATCGGCGAGACCGTGCGCAGCTGGTCGTCGAGCGCCTCGAAGGCGGTCGCGAACTCGGTGCCGGTCACGTCGCGCGGGATGAACAGTCGCGCCTGCAGCGTGTCCGGGTCGGTGCCGATGAAGTCGTAGGTGATCTCGCTGTCGGACAGGTTCGAGTTGGTCCCGCGCTGATCCTGGATGTTGCCGCCGATGACCACGTCCTTGCGATACAGCGTGATCGTCGAACCCTGCGGCGTGATCTGCAGGCCGTAGACGTCGACCAGGCGGCCGTATTCGACTGCGACCAGTTCGGGCTGCACGGTCGCGCCGGGGGTCGTGTTGGCGACACCGCCGCCGCCACTGCCGCTACATCCGCCGAGGGAGAGCGCGCCGAGCGCGAACGCGCCGGCCAGCAGGAGCTGGGAGCCGAGGGAGCGACCGGGGGCGCCGGTCGGCGTGCAATTGTCTGCCATCATGGGAAGCAAAGATGGGGAATGAGGCGACATGGAATGGGGTTGGCCCACCGCTGGATCCGTGCGGCGGCCGTTGCTGGACGAGTCTCGTGCGGGCCCGTGCACGCGCCACGCTAAGTGACGCAGAGAGGGACCCTAAAGATGCTACATCGGGCGTCGCGGGGTGCCGGGGTAAGCTCCGCGCGCCGCCGATGTCTCGGGAGGGGCACAACAAACATCATGCCGTCACCGGCGCCGGCTGCAAGCATCCCCAACCATCGCATTTTCAGGACCTTGCATGATCACCCCCCGACCGGGTGGCGGCCCCGGGCGAGCGCCCGGACGCACCTTCGGGTGCGATTCCGCTCGGCGGATTGCGCAACGGCCGCTGCGGTCAACCGTTCGGGAACGCGAAGCCGGCCGCCAGCGCCTGGTCCTCGGTCTCGAAGTAGACCCGATCGCCGGCCTCGATCGCGGCGACCGCGGCGTCGCCGTGCGGGTGCAGCGCGCGGCTCGACAGCGCGCCGACGAAGCGGGCCTCGACCTCGCGTTCGCAGTAGGCGCACGCGAGCACTACCGGCGAGGTGTCGGGGCGCACCCGGAAGTCGCGCTCGAGGTAGCGCACGCCCTCGTTGTTGGTGATGCAGCGCTCGTTGCGGCAGCGCGGGCCGACGCCGCCGGCGCCGGTGTCGCCGGGCGCGACCGACAGCATCTCCGGCGGCGCGGCGCGCAGCTGGATCTTGCCGAGCTGGTAGGCCATCAGCGCCATCCGCATCGGCACGCCGAGCTCCGCCTGGCGGAAGTAGACCGAGCGCGGGTCGTCGTCGAGTTCGTAGCTGATCTCGTCGACCCGCGGCAGCGGGTGCATGACGCGCGCGTCCTTGGTGGCGGCGGCGCCCATCGTCGAGCGCGTCAGCCGCGGGTAGTCCTTGGTGTCCTCGCCGTCGTGCCGCTCGCGCTGCGCGCGGGTCATGTAGATCGCGTCGATGCGCGACACCTCGACGTTGCCGAGGTTGGTGAACAGCGCCAGCTGGTGCGGCTTGCTCGCGGTCAGGTAGGCCGCGGCGTTGCTGCTGCCGGCGAGGCCGGGCAGGTCGCCGACCGACGCGGTCGCGGCCTGCACCCCGTAGTCACGACGCAGCCGCTGCAGCACGTAGTCCGGCAGTTCGAAGCCCGGGTAGGGCATCGTCACGATGTTGGCGCCGAACCGCGCCAGCGCGTAGCAGAACGAGTGGATCGTGCGCGAGTAGCGCAGGTCGCCGCAGAGCACCACCTCGAGGCCCTCGAGGCGGCCCTTCTCCTTCCACAGCGTGTAGAGGTCGCAGAGGGTCTGCGTCGGGTGCTCGTGCGCGCCGTCGCCGCCGTTGACGACCGGCACGGTGGCGTAGCGTGCGGCGACCCGGGCGGCGCCGTCCTCGGGGTGGCGCACGACCAGGATGTCGGCGTAGCTGCCGCCGACGACCCGCACGGTGTCGGCGAGCGACTCGCCCTTGGCACGGCTGGTGCTCTCGCCGTCGGCCGCGGTGATCACGCCGCCGCCGAGTCGCAGCATCGCCGACTCGAAGCTCAGGCGCGTGCGCGTCGACGGCTCGAAGAACAGCGTCGCCATGATCGCGCCGCGACACAGGTCCGACCAGGCGTGCAGGTTGGCCCGGAATTCGTCGGCGTGGTGGAAGAGTTCGAGGATCTCGGCGGTGCTCAGGTCCTCGATGGAAACCAGGTCACGCTTGACGTGTTCGGCCATCGACCCCGACATCATGCCGGCGGAGGCGCCGCGGGTCCATCGACATCGATCGCGTTCAGCCGCCGCAGCTGCGCCTCGTCGAGCGCGCAGAAGCCCCCCACCGGCGCTGCCGCCGGCAACCCGCGCACGGCGGCGAGCAGCCGGCCGAGCTCGTCGCGCACCTGCTGCGGCGACTGCCGTTCGGCCGAGAACGACGCGTCGCAACGCAGCTCGTCGGGCCACGGCGCCGGCGCCAGATCGTCCTTGCTGCGCACCAGCAGCGCGCAGCGCGCGAACAGTTCGCGGTCGTCCGGGTGCGGACCGACGCCGCCGTCGACCACGGCGACCAGCAGCGCGCCGTTCCGCTGCGCCCGGCCCAGCTCGATCGCGGCCGCGTCGAGCGCGGTCGGTGCGGCTCCTTCGCCGGCGGTGTCGATCAGTTCGTACGGGTAGCCGGCCAGGGTCGTGGTCTCGGCGATCGGGTCGCGGGTCAGCCCCGGCGTGTCGCCGGTCAGCGCGCGCTCGCGGAACAGCAGCAGGTTGAACAGCGTCGACTTGCCGGCGTTCTGGCGGCCGACCAGCGCGACCCGCTGCGGGACCGCCAGCGCCAGCGCCAGCGCGCTGCGGGCGCGCGCGGCGTCGACCGCGGCGCGGCGAGCGGCCGGTGGCATCGCAGCGAGCGCGGCCAGCTCGGCGTCGAAGTCGTAGCCGCGCTGCTCGACGGCGAGGTCGAACTGCTGGTCCGACAGCGCCTCGCGCAGCAGCCGTTCGGCGGGGGTGGCGGCCGGCGCCACCTCGAGGTCGAAGCGCGCGGCGATCTGGTCGAGCACCGCGGGCGAACCGTGCGTGTGCAGTTCGAGCGCGCCGTCGGCGCGCGCGACGACCAGCACGTCGTCGACGTCGCGGCCGTCGATGCGCAGCGCCGCCCGCTGCGGCGGCCGTCCGGGCGAAGGCGCGCACGGGCGGCCGTCGGCGAGCTGCAGGCAGGCGAGCACGTCGGCGCGTTCGCCCGGTTCGACGCGCAGCACCGCGACGCCGGCCAGCCCGGGTGGCGTCAGCAACTTCATCGCGGCACCGCCGCCAGCGCGCGCAGGCCGTCGTGCAGCAGGTCGGGACGGTGCTCGGCCCGCATCGGCGTGCGCGCGAGCAGCCGCTGCGCGTTGCCGCCGGTCACCACCAGCGCGGCGTCGGGCGCGCCGACGCGCGCTTCTGCGACCAGCCGTTCGACCAGACCGGCCCAGCCGAGCAGCACCCCGGCATCGACGCAGCCCTGCGTGCTCGGAGCTGGGAACGCCACGGTGGCATCGAGGTCGGCGGGCGGCAACGCCGGCGCGGTCGCCCGCATGCCGGCGACGAACGCGGACAGCCCGGGCGCAATCGCGCCGCCGCGGAACGCGCCCGACGCATCGACGACGTTGACCGTCGTCGCGGTCCCGCAGTCGACCGTGATCGCCGCGCCGAACCGCTGATGGGCAGCGAACGCGCCGAGCCACCGGTCGGCGCCGAGAGTGTCGACGGTGTCGTAGGCGAGCGACAGCGGACACGGCAGGTCCGTGCCGGCGACCTCGACCGCGATCCCGAGCCGCTGCAGCGCCGCGCGCAGCGCGGCCAGCGCAGCCGGCACGACGCTGACCGCGATGGCACGCGGACGTCGGCCCGCGACGAACGCGTCGAGCGTCGCGAAGTCGGGCGCGGGGCTCGCGGTCTGCCAGACCGCGCCGTCGTCGTCGCGGCAGCGGATCGTGCTGTTGCCGCAGTCGATCGTCAGCAGCGCGCGCGCCACCCGATCCGCCGCGGCTACTTCTTGTCGGGCGCCTGGTAGACGCGCTCGACGACTTGGCCGTTCGAAAGCCACTTGGTCGAGAAGGTGCGCACGCCGCGCTGGTAGTCCTTCTTGACCATGTTGGTGGCCTGCGCCTTCGACGAGATCTTGCGGTTGTTGACCTCGAGCAGCACGTCGCCGGTCTGGATGCCGTAGGACTGCGCGAGCTTCGGCTCGACGCTGCGCACCGACACCCCGCGCAGGTTGGACGTCTTGCTGACGTAGGTGTCGACGTAGACGTTGTTGAAGAAGTCGCCCGAGTCGCGGAACCGCTTCTCGTCCTTGCGGCCGATGTGGAACTGGTTGCCGAAGCGCGTGGTCTCCTCGACCTCGCGCCACGGGTTGCTCGCCGACGCCGCACTGTCGCTGCGCGCGGTGCGCTCGCCTTCGCGTCCCTGCAGCTTGCGCAGCGCCAGCAGCACCTCCTGCGGGATGTCGGCGGTCGTCTTCAGCAGCTCCTCTTCCTTGGGCTCCTCGCCGGCCTCGCCCTCGCCCTTTGGCTGCGCGCGCACGAAGAACGCCGACTGCGCGTCGGAGGCGACCCGGACCAGCTTGATGTGGCCATAGTTGTCCCAGAGCTGCGCGGCGCGGCGCGGGTTGCCGCCGTCATCGACCCAGATCTTCTGCAGGATCTCGCGACCGGTCAGCGTCGACGTCGTCGGCATCGTGGTCGGCTGCGCGCCGCGCGGGTTGCCGCGGTTGCCGCGGTTGCCGCGGTTGCCGCGGGTGTTGCGGTTGATGCTGCCGCGCGTGGTGCGCGCCGTCGAAGGCGCTGCCGCGAGATCCCGCGGGCCGCCCGTCGGCTGCGCGCCCGACGGCGGCGTGTTCTCCTTGATCCACCACTCGGGCGGCTCGACGTTGGCCGTCGGCTTGTAGCGGATGATCACGTGGGTGTCGCCGCCCTTGCCGCCGTCCTTGCCGTCGTAGACCAGCGAGACCAGCTCGAAGATGTCCTCGAGCGGCGTCATGTCGACCTTGGGCTTCTCCGCCTCCTGCTTGGCCGCGATCTCGGCCGCGGTCGGCTGCTTGGGCGGCAGCTTGCCGATCAGGTTGACCTGCTTGAGCTGCTCCCACCAGGCCGGCGCGTTGAAGTTGATGTCGCTGGACTGCTGGCCCGAGCCCTTGCCCTTGGCCAACAGCTCGATCGCCTTGTCGCGCCCGTCGCGGGATGCCTGCTCGCGCGTCTTGACGTCCCAGAGCGGCAGCGAGTTGTAGACCGTCCATCCCGCCCAACCGAACAGGCCGAGCGCCGTGACGTACAGAAGGAACGGAAGTGGCAGTCTCATCGGCGGTTGCTGATCCTAGCGGAATCCGGGACGCCCGGGAACGTCGGCGGGGACGGAATGCGACCTGCTTCGGACGGAGTCGAGGGACCAGGTATTCCCGCGCGGGCCGGGTTTCGGTCACCGGGACAGCCGCAGGGTGCCTTCGACGAACGCGATACAAAACCCAGAACGCCTCGCGCGAGGCGAGGCGTCCGGAGAGTCTCAGAGGCGTGCTGCCTTACGAGGCACAGTGCCTATCAGGCACAGTGCTTATCAGGCACTGTGCTTATCAGGCACTGTGCTTACCAAGCAAAGTGGCTGTAAGCGCTGTTCGCCTCGGCCATCTTGTGCACGTTCTCCTTCTTGGTGACCGCGGCGCCCTGGTTGTTGTAGGCGTCGAACAGTTCCTCGGCGAGGCACTTGGCCATCGGCTTGCCGCGCTTGCTGCGGGCGGCGTCGACCATCCAGCGGATGGCGAGGCTCTGCTGACGGCGCTTGTTGACTTCGCGCGGGACCTGGTAGGTCGCACCACCGACGCGCTTCGAACGGACCTCGACGCGCGGCTTGATGTTCTCGATCGCCTTGGTGAAGACCTCGACCGGCTCGGCTCCTTCGACCTTGGCACAGACGATGTCGACCGCGTCGTAGAACAGCGTCTGCGCGGTGGTCTTCTTCCCGTCGAGCATGATCTTGTTGATGATCTTGCTGGCGAGCTTGTTGTTGTAGCGAGGATCGCCCTTCAGGTAGACCTCGGTGGACTTGTAGGAACGCGGCATTTCGGTTCTCGAGTTGGTCGGTTAGGCGGGCTTACTTGCTCTTCGGACGCTTGGCGCCGTACTTGCTGCGACCACGGCGGCGCGATTCGACGCCGGACGCGTCGAGGCAGCCACGCAGGACGTGGTAGCGAACACCCGGGAGGTCACGGACGCGGCCACCGCGGATCAGCACGATCGAGTGCTCCTGCAGGTTGTGGCCCTCACCCCCGATGTAGACCGTCGTCTCCTTGCCGTTGCTGAGGCGCACGCGGGCGATCTTGCGAAGCGCCGAGTTCGGCTTCTTCGGCGTCATCGTCTTCACCTGGAGACAGACGCCGCGCTTGTGCGGGCAGCGGTCGAGGATCGGCGACTTGCTCTTCTCCTTGATGACCTTGCGGCCCTTGCGGATGAGTTGGTTGATCGTGGGCATTACAGTGGGATCGACAGTCCGTTGGCGGGTGCGCCGAAGGAGGGCGGACCCGGTGTCGACCGGCGGACCGGTCGGGAATGAGGGCGGGACAAGATACGGAAAGAGGTGGCGAAAGCAAGTCCGCCGAGGGCCCCGAACGCAGAACGCGTCGGGCCCCCATCGGGGCGCCGGGCACGGCCCGGCACCGTTCTACTCGGCGCTCTGGCCGGCACCGGCCGGGCCGGCACCTGCGGGACCGGTCGGCGCGTCACCGTCCGGCGTCGCCCCATCCGGGGTCGAACCATCCGGCTCGACGCCGTCGGGTGCCCCGTCGGTCGGGCCGTCGGTCGGGCCGGTGCCATCGCCCGAGCCCGGCGACGGCGGCGCGTCGTCGATGCCCTCGAGGCGGATGACCGGGCCACCCTCGTCGAGGAAGCCCTGCTTGCTGAGGCGGCCGATCTCCTCGGCCGCGGCCTGCAGGTCGACGTTCTTGAGCACGCGGGTCTTCTGGTAGTTGCGGAAGCCGGTGCCGGTCGGGACCAGGTGGCCGAGGATGACGTTCTCCTTGAGGCCGACCAGTTCGTCCTGCTTGCCGGCGAGCGCCGCTTCGGTGAGCACCTTGGTGGTCTCCTGGAAGGAGGCCGCGCTGATGAACGAGTCGGACTGCAGCGACGCCTTGGTGATGCCGAGCAGCAGCGGCGAGGCCGTCGCCGGCTTCTTGCGCTGCTGGCGCAGCTGGTGGTTGGACTCACGGAAGCGGAACTTGTCCACCACCGCACCCGGCAGGAACTCGCTGTCGCCCGGATCCTCGACCTGCACCTTGCGCATCATCTGCGCCAGGATGATCTCGATGTGCTTGTCGTCGATGCCGACGCCCTGGGCGCGGTAGACGGTCTGCACTTCGCGGAGCAGGTAGTTCTGGACCGACTTCTCGCCCTGGATGGCGAGCATGTCGTGCGGAACCAGCGGGCCGTCGACCAGCGCTTCGCCGGCCTTGACGTGGTCGCCGCGGTGCACGCGCAGGTTCTTGCCCTGCGGCACCAGGTGCTCGCGCTCGAGGCCGCCCTCGCCCTTGACGAGGATCGTGCGCTTGCCGCGACGCTTGTCGCCGAGCTCGACCAGGCCGTCGATCTCGGACAGCACCGCCGGGTCCTTCGGGCGACGGGCTTCGAACAGCTCCGTCACGCGCGGCAGACCACCGGTGATGTCCTGCGTGCCTTGGATCTCACGCGGCGTCTTGGCGAGCATCATGCCGGACGCGACCTTCTGGCCGTTCTCGACCTCGATGTAGGCCTTCTCCGGCACCGGCGTGATCGCCAGGCGGTTGCCGCCCTCGTCCTCGATGATGAGGTGCGGGTGCAGGTCGCCCTTGTGCTCGATCATCACCTTGCGCTGGACCTTGGTGTCCGCGTCGCGCTCGATGCGGAACGTCTTGCCTTCGATGATGTCCTCGAAGCGCACGACACCCGCGACCTCGGCGAGGATCGGGTTGTGGTGCGGGTCCCACGCACACAGCGGCGTCGACTCCTTGATCTCGTCGCCTTCCTTGACGTGCACGATGGCGCCCAGCGGCACCTCGTGACGCTCGAGCTCGCGCTCCTTCTGGTCGACCACAAGGATCTCGCCGCGGCGCTTGAGCGCGATGGTCTGCACGCCATCCTCGCCCTCGACGTCGACCGTCTCGAGGTTGGCGAACTGGACCCGGCCCGCGCGCTTGTTGCGCACCTCGGAGTCCTCGACCTTCTTGCTGGCGGTGCCACCGATGTGGAACGTCCGCATCGTCAGCTGCGTGCCAGGCTCGCCGATCGACTGCGCGCCGATGATGCCGGCCGCGAGGCCGGGCTCGGCGAGCGCGCTGCGCGACAGGTCCATGCCGTAGCACAGCGCACAGACGCCGTGCGCGGCCTCACAGGTGAGCGGCGAGCGCACCCGGATGGTCTCGCTGGAGACGACCGCCTCGATCTTCTTGGCGATGTCGATCGTGATCAGCTGGCCCTTCTCGACGATGACCGCGTCGGTCATCGGGTCGACGACCGAGTAGAGCGCCACGCGGCCGCGGACCGCGTCGACGAACGTCACCGCGACCTTGTCGCCTTGGTAGACGGTGCCCTTGTCGACGCCGTTCTCGGTGCCGCAGTCGTGGATCGAGACGACGACGTTCTGTGCGACGTCGGCGAGCTTGCGGGTCAGGTAACCCGAGTCCGCCGTCTTGAGCGCCGTGTCGGCCAGGCCCTTACGGGCGCCGTGCGTCGACGAGAAGTACTCGAGCACGCGCAGGCCTTCGCGGAAGTTGGCCTTGATCGGCTGCTCGATGATCTTGCCGCTCGGCTTGGCCATCAGGCCACGCATGCCGGCGAGCTGGCGGATCTGCTCGACGGAACCACGCGCCTTCGACATGACCATGCAGAAGATCGGGTTGACGTAGAGGCGGCCGTCGCGCGTGTCGTTGCGCAGCTCGTTGAGCATGTCGTCACCGATCTGCTCACGGGCGTGCGTCCACGAGTCGATGACCTTCAGGTAGCGCTCGCCCTCGGTGATGATGCCGCGGGCGTGCGCGAGGTGGATCTTCTCGACCTCCTTGGCGGTGCGGTCGATGATCTCCCCCTTGGTCGGCGGGACGACCATGTCGTCCTTGCCGAAGGAGATGCCAGCCGCGGTCGCCGCCTTGAAGCCAGCCATCTTCATCTGGTCGAGCAGGCGCAGCGTCGCGTCCCGGTCGAGCAGCAGGTGACAATCGGCGATGATGTTCGCCAGCGCCTTCTTGTCGAGGTCGTGGTTGTAGTACGGCATCCCCTCTTCGAGGATCTCGTTGAACATGATGCGACCCGGCGTGGTCTCGACGAGCGTGTGCCCGTCGGTGACGACCGTGTCGCCCTGGTTGCGGATCTCGACGCCCGCCGGGAACTGCACCTTGATGCGGGCATGGATGTGCACCTTGTGCGACGAGTAGGCCATCCAGACCTCGTCGCGGCTGGCGAACGTCTTGCCCTCACCCAGCTCGCCCGGACGCTGCAGGCTGGTCCAGTAGCAGCCCAGCACGATGTCCTGGTTCGGCGCGATGATCGGACCACCGTGCGCCGGCGAGAAGATGTTGTTGATCGACAGCATCAGCGTGCATGCCTCGATCTGCGCCTCGAACGACAGCGGCAGGTGCACCGCCATCTGGTCGCCGTCGAAGTCGGCGTTGTAGCCCGAGCACACCAGCGGGTGCACGCGGATCGCGTTGCCTTCGACCAGCACCGGCTCGAACGCCTGGATGCCGACGCGGTGCAGCGTCGGCGCGCGGTTGAGCAGCACCGGGTGGTTCTGGATCACCTCTTCGAGGATGTCCCAGACCTCCTCGTCCTTGCGCTCCAGCATCTTCTTGGCCGACTTGATGGTGTCGGCGTGGCCGAGCTCCTTCAGGCGGCGGATGATGAACGGCTGGAACAGCTCCAGCGCGACGATCTTCGGCAGACCACACTGGTGCAGACGAAGGTCGGGACCGACGACGATCACCGAACGCGCCGAGTAGTCGACGCGCTTGCCGAGCAGGTTCTCGCGGAAGCGGCCCTGCTTGCCCTTGATCATGTCCGTCAGGGACTTGAGCGGGCGGTTGCTCGAGCCGAGCACCGGACGACGGCAGCGGTTGTTGTCGAACAGTGCGTCGACCGACTGCTGCAGCATGCGCTTCTCGTTCCGGATGATGACTTCCGGAGCGTTGAGATCGAGCAGCTTCTTCAGGCGGTTGTTGCGGTTGATCAGACGACGGTAGAGGTCGTTGAGGTCCGACGTCGCGAAGTTGCCGCTGTCGAGCGGCACCAGCGGACGCAGGTCCGGCGGGATCACCGGCACCGCGTCGAGGATCATCCACTCCGACTTGTTGCCGGAGTCGCGCAGCATCTCGACGGTCTTGAGCCGCTTGATGATGTCCTTGATCTTCTGCTTCGACTCGGTGCGCTTGAGGTCTTCGCGCAGCGTCTCGCTCAGCAGGCTCAGATCGAGGCGGCGCAGCAGCTCACGCACGGCTTCGGCGCCCATGCCGGCCTGGAAGGCCATGCCGTACTTCTGGCGCGACTGGCGGTACTCGTCTTCGCTGAGGAGCTGCAGCTCCTTGAGCGGCGTGTCGCCGGCGTCGATGACGATGTAGTCCTGGAAGTAGATGACCTTCTCCAGGCTCGCGGTCTTCAGGCCGAGCAGCGTGCCCAGACGCGACGGCATCGCCTTGAAGAACCAGATGTGGGCAACCGGCGCGGCCAGGTTGATGTGGCCCATGCGCTTTCGGCGCACGCGGCTGTGCGTGATCATCACGCCGCACTTGTCGCAGGTGATGTTCTTGTGCTTGATGCCCTTGTACTTGCCGCAGGAGCACTCCCAGTCCTTCTCGGGACCGAAGATGCGCTCGCAGAACAGGCCGTCCCGCTCCGGGCGGTACGTGCGGTAGTTGATCGTCTCCGGCTTCTTGACCTCGCCGAACGACCAGTCGCGGATGTCCTCGGGAGAGGCCAGCCGGATGGTCACCGAAGCGTAGTCGTTGATCTTGTCGTAGATGGGTTCGACCATCGTGCGCCTTGTGGGTGCTAGGTGCTCACGGCGTCGTCACGTCGCGAGCGGGGTTTCGGAGAAGGTTGTGTTCGGTTCGGATGCTGTCAGGAACGCGCCGGGCTAGCCCGGCAAGACGTTCTCGGCGGCACCCCGCTTGTGCAGTTCGATGTTCAGGCCGAGACCCTTGATCTCGTTGCAGAGAACGCCGAACGAGACCGGCGTGCCGGGCTCGAGGATGTTCTCGTTCTTGACCATCGCCTCGTAGATCTTGGTGCGACCGTCGACGTCGTCCGACTTCACGGTCAGCAGCTCCTGGAGGATGTTGGCGGCGCCGTATGCCTCGAGCGCCCACACTTCCATCTCCCCGAAGCGCTGGCCGCCGAAGCGGGCCTTGCCGCCGAGCGGCTGCTGCGTGATCAGCGAGTACGGGCCCGTCGCCCGTGCGTGGACCTTGTCGTCGACCAGGTGGTGCAGCTTCAGCATGTAGAGCGTGCCGACCGTCGTGCGCTGCTGGAACGCCTCGCCGGTGCGGCCGTCGAACAGCTGCGACTTGCCGTCGGTGTCGAAGCCGGCCTTGGTCAGCGCCTCTTCGATGTCCGCCTCACTGGCGCCGTCGAAGACCGGCGTCTGCACGCGCCAGCCGAGGCGACGCGCGGCCCAGCCGAGGTGCGTCTCGAGGATCTGGCCGACGTTCATCCGGCTCGGCACGCCGAGCGGGTTGAGCACGATATCGACCGGCGTGCCGTCCGCCAGGAACGGCATGTCCTCGACCGGCAGGATCTTGGAGATCACGCCCTTGTTGCCGTGGCGGCCGGCCATCTTGTCACCCACCGAGATGCGGCGCTTGGTCGCGACGTAGACCTTGACCATCTCGAGCACGCCCTGCGGCAGCTCGTCACCACGCGAGAGCCGGTTGACGAGCTTGTTCTTCTCGGCCTCCGACTCCTCGATGCGCTCGCCGAACTCCTGCAGGATCTGCATGAGCTCGCCCTTCACCTTGGCGTCGGTGTTCTCCTCGGCGACCTGGCGGACGCGATCGCGGATCGTGCGCAGATCCAGGATCAGCATCTCGTCGTTGATCGCGAGCACCTTGCCCTCGGCCGACTTGACCGGGTCCCCGAGCAGCTTCTTGGCATTCTCGAGCAGACGCTTGGTGTTGCTGCGGAACTGCTTGAGGAACTCGATCTCGGCGTTCTTGATCTCCTCGAGGTTGCGGGTGCGCTCCTGCTCGGTCAGGTTGACCTTGCGGGAGTACTTCTCGGCGCCGATGACGATGCCTTCGACCCCGGTCGGAACCTCGAGCGAGGCGTTCTTCACGTCCTCGCCGGCGCGACCGAAGATCGCGTGCAGCAGCTTCTCCTCGGGGGTCAGCTCGCTCTTGCTCTTCGGCGCGACCTTGCCGACCAGGATGTCGCCCTTCTTGACGCGCGTGCCGACGCGGACGATGCCGCCCTCGTCGAGGTGGCGCAGGGCCTTCTCGCTGACGTTCGGGATGTCGCGCGAGAACTCCTCCTTGCCGAGCTTGGTCTCGCGGATCTCGACCTCGAACTCGTCGATGTGGATCGACGTGTCGACGTCGTTCCGCACCAGGTCCTCACTCAGCAGGATGGCGTCCTCGTAGTTGTAGCCATCCCACGGCATGAAGGCGACGGTGACGTTCTTGCCGAGCGCCAGCACGCCGTTGTCGGTGGCGGCGCCGTCGGCCATCACCTGGCCGGCCTTGACCTTGTCGCCGAGCTTGACGATCGGCGTCTGGTTCTGGCACGTGCGCTCGTTGAGCGCCTCGTACTTGCGCAGCTTGTAGACGTCGTCCCCCACCACGATGCGGGTGGCGTCGACCGCCGTGACCGTGCCGGCCTTCTTGGCGCGCACGACCATCGACGAGTTGCCGGCGACGACCTCCTCCATGCCGGTCCCGACCACCGGGGCGTCGGTGATCAGCAGCGGCACGGCCTGTCGCTGCATGTTGGAACCCATCAGCGCGCGGTTGGCGTCGTCGTGCTCGAGGAACGGGATCAGCGACGCGGAGACGCCGACGACCTGCTTGGTCGAGACGTCCATGTAGTCGACCTCCTTGGGGTCGACCAGCGCCGGATCGCCGTTGACGCGCGCGATCACGAAGCCCTGCGCATCGGCGACGATCTTGCCGTTCTTGTCGACCGGCGTGTCGGCCGGCGCGAGCGCGGCGTTGCTCTCCTCGTCGGCGCGCAGGCGCACCACCTCGTCGGTGACCTTGCCGTTCTTGATCACCACGTAGGGGGCGGTCAGGAAGCCGTAGTCGTCGAGCGAGCTGTAGATCGACAGCGAGCTGATCAGGCCGATGTTGGTGCCTTCCGGCGTCTCGATCGGGCAGAGACGGCCGTAGTGCGACGTGTGCACGTCGCGCACCTCGAAGCCCGCGCGCTTGCGGTTGAGGCCGCCCGGACCGAGCGCCGACAGGCGGCGTTCGTGGGTCAGCTGCGACAGCGGGTTGGTCTGGTCGACGACCTGGCTCAGCTCGCCGCGCGCGAAGAAGTATTCGATCGCGGAGCTGAAGGTCTTCGAGTTGATCAGGTTGCGCGGCGTGACCGTGTCGACGTTCTCGAGGTTCATCCGCTCCTGCGCCGTGCGGCGGAGCTTCAGGAAGCCCTTGCGGAACTCGTCACCGGCGAGCTCCTGGATGGTGCGCACGCGGCGGTTGCCGAGGTGGTCGATGTCGTCGATGTAGCCTTCGCCGACGCGCAGCCCGAGGATGTAGTTGATCGCGCGCACGAAGTCGTCCGCCGACAGCGTCTGGCGGTCGTCCTGCGGCTCGACCGCGAACTTGCGGTTCAGGCGGAAGCGGCCGACGCGGCCGAGGCGGTAGCGGGTCTCGTCGAAGAACTTCTCGTGGAAGAGCTCGCGCGCCTTCTCCAGCTGCGGCGGGTTGCCGGGGCGGAGGCGCTGGTAGATCTTCAGCAGCGCTTCCTCGTGGCTGTTGGTGGTGTCCTCGCGCAGCGTGTTGAGCAGCAGGAAGTCCTCGGGGTCGCGCAGGACCTCGACCTCGCGCAGCTCGCTCTCGCTGATCGCGCGCGCGGCTTCCTCGGTGATCTCCTCACCCGAGCGCACGAACGGGTCGCCCGAAGCGGCGTCGACGATGTCGCCGACGGCGTAGGTGCCGACCAGCTTCTTGGCGAACTTCGCCTCCGGGTCGGTCTTCTTCCGGACGACCTTCTCGACGTCGTAGAACTCGTGCAGGATCGCCGCATCGGTCGAGTACTTCGCGTCCATCGCACGCAGCAGCGTGGTGCACGAGAACTTGCCCGACTGGTCGATGCGGATCGCGACGGCGTCCTTCTTGGTGACGTTCAGCTCGATCCAGCTGCCGCGCTCCGGAATGATCCAGCAGCTGTGCAGCTTCTTCTCACCGGTGTGCAGCTCGACCGAGAAGTCGACGCCCGGCGAGCGGTGCAGCTGGCTGACGGTTACGCGCTCGGAGCCGTTCACGATGAACTCGCCGCCGCCGATCATGATCGGGATCTCGCCGAGGTAGATGTCCTCCTCGACGGGCTCCGGCTTGACCAGGCGCACGCGGATCTTGAACGGATACCCGTACGTCACCCGCAGCTTCCGGCACTCCTCCACCGTGTAGCGCGGGCGGCCGAGCTCGTAGCTGACATACTCGAGGCAGAGGGTCTTGTCGTACGAGTAGATCGGGAAGATCTCGCGCAGCAGCGCCTCGAGGCCGTCTTCCTTCCGACGGTTCGGAGCCGTATCGGGCTGAAGGAAGAGGTCGTACGACTTCGTCTGCATCTCGACGAGGTCGGGGATCTGGGCAACGGACCGGAAGCGGCCGTAGACTACAGTCTCCATGCGGTTCCACCTGACGGTCCCCGGCGAGGGACCAGAGTTCCCCGGTCGCGATCCCGGCTTCGCGCGGTCAGGGGCGACGCGCAGCCAGGAACCAATCGGGGACGAGTTTGAAGTGACCTGAACGAAGCAACCAACGACGAACCTGGCGAACCGGTCTCCGGGTTCCGTCCTGCGTCGCTGTCGAGCGACACGTCGGGAATCCCGGCCTGCGGCGACCGGACCGCCTGCACGAAGCGCGCGTCAGATCCCTGTTCGTTCACGCGGCATGCCGACGAAGCAGCCCACCGAGACCAACCCCCACTCGGGGTGATCCAGGCGGGCCCTGCAGACGTCGAGACGCGTGACCGAAGGGACGCTGCCGTGCAGCCGCGTGCAAAAAGTGATCCAACCAGCGGGTCAAAGCGTAGACGCCCCGGCCACCGCGCCGCAACCGAAAAGTGCGGACGAGGTTCGGGGCGTACCAGCGTTCGGCTCGAGGATCACGCGGCCAGCCGGCTTGCGCCAGCGGGCCACGTCGATCTCTGGACCACTCCAAGAAGGGCACTAGGAAAGCTCGACCGTAGCGCCGGCTTCCTCGAGCTTCTTCTTGATCTCTTCGGCCTCGTCCTTCGCCGCGCCTTCCTTGACCGGCTTCGGAGCTTCGTCGACGAGCGCCTTGGCCTCCTTGAGGCCGAGGCCGGTGATCTCACGCACCGCCTTGATGACGTTGATCTTCGAGCCGCCGGCGTCCTTGAGGACGACGTTGAACTCGGTCTTCTCTTCGGCGCCACCGCCTTCACCGCCACCACCACCACCGCCAGCGGCGGCGACGGCGACCGGAGCGGCAGCCGAGACACCCCAGCGATCTTCCATCGCCTTCACGAGCTGGGCGGCCTGGCCCAGGCTCAGGGCGTCAATCTTGCTGAAGATGTCCTCGAGATCGGCGTCGAGGGTCACGGTTTCATTGTCCGACATCGGAATAACCTTTGGGGATCTAAGTGCAGGGAGGAGTGGGTAAGGGGATCGGGGTAGACGGAGGGCGGATTACTCGCCCTTGTCGACCTTGGCTTGGATGCAGCGGGCCAGACCACCGGCCACTGCGTGGAGGACGCCGGCCATCGAACGGGCCGGGCCGCTGATCGCCGTGACGATCTTGGTGTTGATGGTGTCGCGGTCCGGCAGGTCGGCCAGGGCGCTGGCCTGCTCACCGACGTAGGTCTCGCCTTCGACGATGCCGCCCTTGATGGCGATCGGCATCTCCTTGTTGGCCTTGATGAGGTCGCGGACCATCTTGGCGGCCGCGATCGCACCTTCCTTCTCGGCGACGGCGATGCCGGTGCGGCCCTTCATGGCCTCCGACATGTCGAGGCCCATCTTGGCGAACGCCTTGGTGGCCAGACGGCTGCGGACGACGCGATACTTCACGCCGGCTTCGCGGAGCTTGCCGCGCAGCGCGATGTCCTGGTCCGGTTGGACGGCGCCGACTTCGAGTACGACGCACGAGCCCATGTTCTGGAACTCCTGTTCCAGCTCATCGAGCATGATCTTGTTGACTAGGCTGGGCATTCGATTGCTCCTCTAGTTGGCTCGACCGCGGGTTAGTCGACGGCGAGCGCGACGCCCGGCCCCATCGTGGTGGAAACGACGACCTTCTTGATGAACTCGCCCTTGGCCTGCGCGGGACGCAGGGTGCGAAGGTGTTCGACGAAGGCGGTGAGGTTCTCGGCGAGGTCGCCCTCGGCGAACGACTTCTTGCCGATGGCGACGTGCACGTTGGCGCCGGAGTCGGTGCGGAACTCGATCTTGCCCGCCTTGAACTCCTGGACCGCCTGGGCGACGTTCGGCGTCACGGTGCCGGCCTTCGGCGAAGGCATCTTGCCCTGCGGGCCGAGCACCTTACCGAGCTTGCCGACGAACCGCATCATGTCCGGGGACGCGATGGTCATGTCGAAGTCGGTGAAGCCCTTCTCGATCTTCTCGGCCAGGTCGGCGGCGCCGACGTAGTCCGCACCGGCGGCCTCGGCTTCCTTTGCCTTCTCGCCGTCGGCGAACACGGCGATCTTGATCGTCTTGCCGGTGCCCTTCGGCAGGCTGACCGAACCGCGGACCAGCTGGTCCGTCTTCTTCGGGTCGATGCCGATGCGGATGGCTACGTCGACGCTCTCGTCGAACTTCGGGCCGTTCAGCGACTTGATCAGGGCGATGCCTTCTTCGACCGGGTAGCGCTTCCCGCTCTCGAGCTTGGTCGCGCTCTCCTGGTAACGGCGGCTGCGGTGGCGAGCCATGTGTGTTCCTGTTCTTGAGTGGCCTTGGCCGGCGACGCGAGGCAGATCTGCGTCAGCGGACCGTGTGTGTCAGTGGAGCCGCGAGCTAGTCGGCGACCTGGATTCCGCAGGCACGAGCCGTGCCTTCGACCATGCGCATCGCGCCCTCGATGTCGACCGCGTTGAGATCCTTCATCTTCATCTCGGCGATCTCCTTGACCTGGTCGCGGGTCACCTTGCCGGCGACCTCACTGCCAGGGTTGTTCGCGCCCGAATCCAGCTTGGCGGCTTTCTTCAGGAGGACCGCCGCCGGCGGCGATTTGAACTCGAGCGAGAAGCTGCGGTCCTTGTAGACCGAGATCACGACCGGGATGATCAGGCCCTGCTGCGCACGGGTCTCGTCGTTGAACTGCTTGACGAACTGACCGATGTTGACGCCGTGCTGACCCAGGGCGGGGCCGACCGGCGGCGCAGGCGTAGCCTGTCCAGCCGGGCACTGCAGCTTGATCTGAGCGGTGACTTCTTTGGCCATTCTTTGATCTCCCGCGGTCCTGACGGACGTGTCTGGCACGCCCTCCCGCTGGTAGAGAGTCCCGCTGCTGGCGCCGACCTGGCGCTCCGGGCCGCGGGGAACCCGGATTCCGGCGACCGTTTGGCGGCAGCCGGAGCCTGATTCGGGACAGGGCCCGATTCAGGGGGCGAAGATTCAAGCAGATCGCTCGGGCTAAATCAACTCCACTTCCCAATATCCGAGCGACATCGGGGTCGGACGCCCGAAGAAGTTCACCGAGACGTCGAGCATGCCCTTGTCCGAGTGCACCTCTTCGACGACCGCATCGGTGTTCTCGAACGCGCCGGTCTTGATCTTGACGCGATCGCCCTTCTTGAACTGGACCGCGACCTTCGGTTGCTCCTGGCTCGCGTTCATCGTGCCGAGCACCTTCTCGACGTCGTCCGGGTTGGCCGGCGTCGGGGTGGCCTGGCCGCCGACGAAGTCGCCGAAGCCGGGGGTCTCGCGCAGCACGAACCAGACGTCGTCGCTGAGCTCCATCTCGACCATCAGGTAGCCGGGGTAGAGCTTCTTGCGCTTGACGACCTTCTTGCCGCCACGGTGATCCTGGATGGTCTCGGTCGGCACGACGATCTGAGGAACCTGCTCCTCGATGCCGGCCTGCTTGAGGCGGCGGATCATCGCCTGGCGGATCGTGTCCTCACGACCGACCTGGACCCGGAGGAAGTACCACTCGAGAGCCATCAGGCCCCTCCACCGCCGAGCAGCATCTGCATCACCGACGCCAGCCCCAGGTCACAGGCGAACAGGTAGACGAACAGCACCGCGACCATGACCGCGACCGCCATCGTGCCCTGCCAGGTCTCGCCCCAGCTCGGCCACGTGACCTTCTGCATCTCGCCCTCGGTCTCGATCAGCGCATCGGCGATGCGCGGACGGTTGAGGATCTGGCGCAGCGCGAAGCCGACGACCAGCCAGACCGCCAGCGCGACGCACGTCGAGGCCTTCAGCGTTCCCAGCAGCGGGAACGGGTCGACGAACGTGGGGTTGGAGTCCCCCATCCAGAAGTTCAGGTTGTCGGCGAGGCCTCCGCCGTGGAAGCAGCCGTAGCCGACCAGCAGGAAGAGCGCCCAGAAGGCGAACATCCGGGCGTAACGGCCGTCGTCTTTGCGATAGCTCACGGGTCTTGTATTCCTAGCTGCCCGCGGCGCACGGGATCGGACCGCGCAGGCGCTGCAGACAAACCAAACTCAGAACTGCGATGCTCTCCCCTCCGACGGAACGTCGGATCGAAGGAGAGCTGGAAAACCGTAGCGGCCGCGGCGCCCGAAGCAAACAGCCTCGCCCCGAAGGTGCGAGAGGTCGTTCGCGGAACACCACGGCCGGCGAAGGAGACGCCCGGCGATCGGCAACGCCGACCGTCAGGAAGTGGCAGGGCAACTAGGACTCGAACCCAGAACCTGTTGATTTGGAATCAACTGCACTACCAATTGTGCTATTGCCCTCTGCCTGGCGAACGAGGTGGGCAGGCCCACCTCGCGCGCGTCGTTGTCTCGTCCGGGCGACGTCGACGACACGAGCGTCATCGACACCGACCGGCGCAGATCTTCGATGCTACTCGATGATCTTCGTCACGCGGCCCGAGGCGACCGTGCGGCCACCTTCGCGGACGGCGAAGCGCATGTGCTCGTCCATCGCGATCGGCATGATCAGCTCGACCTCGATCTCGACGTTGTCGCCGGGCATGCACATCTCGGCGCCCTTGAGGTTCGCCGTGCCGGTCACGTCCGTCGTGCGGAAGTAGAACTGCGGGCGGTAGCCGCTCATGAACGGCGTGTGGCGACCACCTTCGTCCTTGCTCAGGCAGTAGATCTGCGCCTCGAACTTCTTGTGCGGGGTGCACGTGCCCGGGGCCGCGAGGCACATGCCGCGCTCGATCTCTTCCTTCTTGATGCCGCGGATCAGGAGACCGACGTTGTCGCCGGCCTGACCTTCGTCGAGCGTCTTCTGGAACATCTCGACACCCGTGACGGTCGTCGGACGGGTGTCCTTGATGCCGACCATCTCGACGGCGTCACCGACCTTGATGATGCCGCGCTCGACGCGGCCGGTGGCGACGGTGCCGCGACCTTCGATCGAGAACACGTCCTCGACCGGCATCAGGAACGGCTTGTCGACGTCGCGCTCGGGGGCCGGGATGGCCTCGTCGATCGCGTCCATCAGGTCGAAGATGCACTTGCTGGCCGGGTTGTCACGGCCCGGGTTCTCGGTCTGCAGGGCCGGGAACGAGGCGCCGCGCACGACCTTGGCGTCGTCGCCCGGGTAGTCATACTTGTCCAGCAGTTCGCGGACTTCCATCTCGACCAGGTCGAGCAGCTCCTCATCGTCGACGTTGTCGACCTTGTTCAGGTAGACCACGATCGCCGGGACACCGACCTGACGGGCCAGGAGCACGTGCTCCTTGGTCTGCGGCATCGGGCCGTCGTCCGCCGCCACGACCAGGATCGCGCCGTCCATCTGGGCGGCACCCGTGATCATGTTCTTGACGTAGTCAGCGTGGCCGGGGCAGTCGACGTGGGCGTAGTGACGGTTCTTGGTCTCGTACTCGACGTGCGCCGAGGAGATCGTCACGACACGGCTCGGGTCACGGACGGTGCCGCCCTTCGCGACCGAGGCGTATTCCTTGTAGGTGGCCATCCCCTCGGCAGCCAGGGTGTAGGTGATGGCGGCCGTGGTCGTGGTCTTGCCGTGGGCAACGTGCCCGATCGTCCCCACGTTGACGTGGGGCTTGGTCCTGTTGAAAGTTTCCTTGGCCATGGGTCTGGACTCGGTTTTGAAATCGAACGATTGGAGCCAGCGCTACCGAGCCTGGACTCCTGCTTGAGATGGAGCTGCTAGTGGGACTTGAACCCACGACCTCCTCCTTACCAAGGAGGTGCTCTACCACTGAGCTGTAGCAGCATGCGGAAGGAAAGAACGTCTGCCGGGGACGCCCGCCGTACGTGTGGAGCACGCCGGATTGGAGCGGGTGAAGGGAATCGAACCCTCACAACCAGATTGGAAGTCTGGGACTCTACCGTTGAGCTACACCCGCAGAGACGGGCGACCACGCACACCGGCAACCGGACGACCGGACCACGAGGGCCCGACCACTCGGCGCGCCGAGGAGCGAGATCCGACTTGTCATTCGCGTGATCGGGCTCCCTGCCTCGTTAGGCAGGAAGTGCTGGTGGGCGAAGCAGGATTCGAACCTGCGAAGGCAGAGCCATCAGATTTACAGTCTGACCCAGTTGGCCGCTTTGGTATTCGCCCGGGCTGTCGCTCACGCGCCTCTCCCCCACAACGCTCTGACGAGCCCTCCTGGCGAGCCCGGCGAATCTGGAGCTAGCGACGGGACTTGAACCCGTAACCTCCAGATTACAAATCAGGTGCTCTACCAGTTGAGCTACGCTAGCAGGTAGCTGCGGCGGAAAGGACGGAGGACGATACCGACGCCCCAGGGCAGTTCAAGCGTGGCAGGGCGCATTTTTTGCGCCGCGACAAGCAGTTTCGTCGACGCGAGGCGCCGGCGTGCACGGCTACAGCTCGCAGGCGCGCCCGTTCGAGGCATCGCCCGAACCGCCCGAATCCCCGTCTGCATGGCCTCGGTCCAGATGGCCGCCATCGGCAGGCCCACTACGGGCAGGCCCACTGCCAGGCCTACTGCCGGCAGGCCCCGCCTGCGTCCGGCCCGCTCCGTCCGCGGCGGCACCGCTGCCATCGCCGCCGGCCGCCTGGCGGCCCGCTGCCGCCAGGCGCCGGACGTTGGCGGCGAACGCGAGCAGATCGAACGGCTTGCGCAGGACCTCGCGCACGAACGGCATCGTGCGCAGTTGCGCCTCGATCCGCTGGTCGAGGTAGCCGGAGATCACGATGACCTGGGGCGGCGCCGCGAGGTCGCGCAGCGACTCGAGCACCTCGAGGCCGGAGGCGCCGGGCATGTCGAGGTCGCAGACCAGCACGCGCAGGCCGGGTTCGCGCGCCTGCCGGCGGGCGTCGTCGCCGTCGTAGGCGTGGCTCGCGCGCAGACCGGACTGCAGCAGGACCTCCGTCAGGAGGCCGCTGACAGCCCGGTCGTTGTCTGCGATCAACACCGACATGCCGAGCAGAGTAACGCGGCGAACCGCCTTCCGAAAATCGAATCCTGGTCCCAGCGGCGTCCCGTCCGACACGGTCAACCGTGCGGGTCGATCGGCTGCAGCCAGGAGACGTCCTCGAACGGCACGTCCATCTTGACCTTGCCGTAGTCGACCACGACCTGCTCGCGCACCTTGTCGACCTTGCGCACCGAGCAGAGCCGCCCCCACCGGGGCAGGAATACCTGGTCGCCCTTCTTCAGCCGGTGGCAGAACGCCATCCGGCGCCGGTGCAGCGCGGCGTTCTTCAGCAGCCCGTCGGCGACCTTCTTGAGCCCGCGGGCCCGCTCGCCGTGCTGGCCGGGCGCCTGGGTCAGCCTGGTCAGGTCGTCGATGATCGCGGCGTGCGCCTTGCGCAGCTCGGCCTCGACGACGCCGTCGGCCTCCTCCTGCAGCCAGTTCTCCTTCTTCTGCGCCTCGGCGAGCTTCGACTCGAGCTCGCTCTCGCGCTTCTCGACCACGCGCGAACGGTCGGCCGTGCGCTGGCGGTCCTGTTCGGCGTCGCGACGCGCGACCTGCACCCGCTGGATCAGGTTGTCGAGCGTCTGGTCCCGCTTGCCGAGCAGCTGCCGGGCGCGGTCGACGATCGCCGTCGGCATGCCGACCCGCGCCGAGATGTCGAGCGCGTGGCTGTTGCCCGGAATGCCGAGGTCGAGCCGGTAGAGCGGCCGCAGCGTGTCGCCGTCGAAGGCCATCGAGCCGTTCTCGGCACCGGGATGCTGGTAGGCGAAGTCCTTGAGGCGACCGAGGTGGGTCGTGACCACCGCGAACACGCGCGCCTCGACCAGCGCTTCGAGCACCGCGTAGCCGAGCACCGCGCCCTCCTCGGGGTCGGTGCCGGCGCCGAGCTCGTCGAGCAGCACCAGCGCGTCCGGAGCGGCGTGCTGCACGCAGCGCGCGATCCGCTGCACGTGCGAACTGAACGTCGACAGGTTCTGCGCGATCGCCTGCTCGTCGCCGATGTCGGCCTGCACCGCCGTCAAGAACGGCACCTGCGCGCCTTCGTCGGCGGGCACCGGCACGCCGCTGATCGCCATCAGCGACAACAGGCCGATGGTCTTGAGCACGACCGTCTTGCCGCCGGTGTTCGGGCCGGTCACGACCAGCAGGTGGTGCGGATCGCCGAGCGCGATGTCGAGCGGCACGATGTCCTCCTTGGGCTGCGTCTGCAGCAGCAGCGGGTGGCGGGCGCCGCGCAGCCGCAGCGAGCCGTTCGGCACCACCTCGGGGACCACGTAGCCGTCCTCGATGCACAGCTGCGCGCAGGCCTGCAGCAGGTCGGCGGCAGCGACGAACTCGACGCCGGCGGTGACCTCTGGGCCGTAGCGACGCAGGCCGCGGGCGGCGTCGGCCAGCACGACGTTGATCTCGCGGTGCTCGGCCGCCTGCGCATCGGACAGCCGGTTGGCCACCTCGACCACCGCTTCCGGCTCGACGAACAGCGTCGCGCCCGACGTGCTGCGGTCGTGCAGCACCCCGCGCACGCGCTGGCGGTAGTCGGCCTTGACCTGCAGCACCGGCCGACCATTGCGCCACGACGGCTCGGGCGCCTGCAGGCAGCGGCGCACGTCGGCGCTCGCCAGCACGCCGGACATCGCGGCCTCGACGGCGCGCTTGTGCCGTTCGATCTCCCGGCGCAGTTCACGCAGCTTCGCCGAGGCCGAGTCCAGCACCTCGCCGCGGTCGTCGACGATCTGCTCCAGCTCCTGGACCAGGTCCTCGAGGTCCGGCGCCGGCCGCGCGAACCGGGCCAGCGGGTCGGGCGAGGCCAGGCACCAGCGGCGGCAGCGTTCGGCCGTTCGCAGCACGCGCTTCAGGTCGGCCGCGTCGCGGGCCTGGAACGAATGCTCACCGGCGAAGAACCGGTCGAGCCACGAACGCACCTCGACCGAGCCGCTCAGCGGCAGCGGCGCGCCGCCGTCCATCTTGGCCGCCAGCGCCGAGACCGCGGCCAGCCGGTCGGTCGCCTCGGCCGCGGTCGCGGCGGGCTCGAGGCCGTCGACCGCGGTGCGGCCGAGCGGCGTGATCAGCTTGCCGGTGAGCAGCGCGCGCACCGCCTGGAACTCCAGGGCGGTGGTGTCGAAGGACTCCTTGGGCTCGGACATCGGGCAGAACATGTTGCCGCCTCGCGCCGACTTGTAAACTCGCTGCCCGAATGAACAGCGACCGCAAGACCGGTTTCGGCACCAAGGCGATCCACGCCGGCCAATCCCCCGACCCCAGCACCGGCGCCATCATGACGCCGGTCTACATGACCAGCACCTACGTGCAGGAGGAGCCGGCGGTCACCAAGGGCTACGACTACAGCCGTTCGGGCAACCCGACGCGCACCGCGCTCGAGGGCAACCTCGCCGGCCTCGAGGGCGGCAAGCACGGCCTCGGCTTCGCGTCCGGGATGGCGGCGATCACCTGCGTGATGAACCTGCTGAAGTCCGGCGACCACGTGATCGCCGGCAACGACCTCTACGGCGGCACCTACCGGCTGCTGCGCACGGTCTACGAGAAGTTCGGCGTCGAGACGACCCTGGTCGACATGACTGACCTGTCGCAGCTCGAGGCCGCGTTCCGCCCCAACACGGCGCTGGTCATGCTCGAGACGCCGACCAACCCGCTGCTGCGCTGCTGCGACCTCGAGGCGATCGCGGCGATCGCGCGACAGAAGGGCGCGCTGACGATGGCCGACAACACGTTCGCGACGCCGTACCTGCAGCAGCCGCTGGCGCTGGGCTGCGACATCGTGATCCACTCGACGACGAAGTACCTCGGCGGCCACAGCGACGTCGTCGGCGGCGCGTCGATCTGCAACGACGACGAACTGCAGCAGCGGCTGCAGCACTTCCAGAACAGCTGCGGCGGCACGCCCGGCCCGATGGACTCGTTCCTGACGCTGCGCGGCACCAAGACGCTGCACGTGCGCATGGACCGCCACTGCGACAACGCCGAGCGCGTCGCCGACTACCTCGCCGGCCACGACAAGGTCGCGCGCGTGCACTACCCCGGCATGTCCGAGCACCCGCAGCACGCGATCGCGGCCAAGCAGATGAAGCGCTTCGGCGGCATGGTCTCGGTCGAGCTGAAGGCGAGCCTCGAGCAGGCGCGCAAGATGATGAGCTCGTTCGAGGTGTTCTCGCTGGCCGAGAGCCTCGGCGGCGTCGAGAGCCTGGTGGACCACCCGGCGTCGATGACGCACGCGTCGATCCCGGCGGAGGAGCGGCGAGCCGCCGGCTTGGAGGACGGCCTGATCCGGCTGTCCGTCGGCATCGAGGATGGCGACGATCTGATCGCCGATCTCGAGCAGGCGATCGCGCGCGCGATCGCGTGAAGCAGGGAACGACCGTGACGCCGAGGCGCGAACCTACCCAGGATGGTTCGCGCGGCCACGGTCCGTACCGTCGGATCCAGGGGGCGAGCCCTGGCGCCGCGGTCGCTACGCGTGGCCCTGTGCTTCGTTGTTGTTGGGGTTGGGGTTGCCGGGCGGCGGCGACGTCGCGGCGCGCGGCTGCGGCGCATCGTCGTCGTCCATCGAGATGTCGCCGCAGTCTTCGCCCGACACCTTCTTGCGCATCAGGCGGCCGACCTTGAACTTCACGATTCGCTTGGCCGGGACCGGCACCTTCTCGAGCGTGCGCGGGTTCTGCGCGAGCCGGGCCGCGCGTTCGCGCGACTCGAAGACGCCGAACTCGCGGAACTCCAAACGGTTGCCTTCTGCGAGTTCGTCGATGATGGCGTTGAGGAAGGATTGGATGACATCCTTCGCAACGACCTTGGTCACCCCGGTCTGTTCCGCGATCCGGTGCACCAGCTCTTTCTTGGTGACGGTCTTCACCTTTGCCTCCTGGGTAGTAGGACGCGCGACCGCCGCGGTCGCGCGCGCGTGCATCAAGTCACGACGAAATATACTGTTGCGAACACGGTGTCAGCAAGAGTCCCCGATCATCCCAGGCTGACGTTCGCATCAGCGAATTGGTCGCAGGTGGCCCGGGAGTTACCCTCCCCGGCGGACCTATCCGCCCGTGGCACCGGAGCATGCGTCACCGATCACCGCAGTTCGTGGGTGCGGGAGGTGGCGGCGGGGCGCACTCGGTTGTTCGTAAAAACATACGATTACCCGGGTTGGCGAGACCGAACCGGCAACTGGGGTAAGTGGACGGCGCCCTGGCGTCGATCGCGAGCCGCGCGCGAATGCGCCGCCTTCCGGTGGCTCGCTCGGCACGGTTTCCCGACGCCAGGAGAATACGCCTGCTTCGAGTGGCGCACGCTCGGCTTCGTCCGCCGGGCGTCGCTGGTGACGACGGCGGTGGCCGGAACGCCGGCCGACCGCTGGCTCGCTGCCGCCGACGAGCCGGAGCGGCGGCGACTCGCTGCGCGCATCGGACGATTTGTCCGCGACCTGCACGAGCGCGGCTTCCGCGACCGCAACCTCGACCTGCGCAACCTGATCGTCGACGGCGACCGGATCACCAAGATCGACTCGCCGCGCCACCGCGTCGTCGCCGTCGGCAACCCGGACGACGCGCGTGCCGAGGCCGACTGGCAGCGGCTGCTGCCGCAGTTCGACGCGGACCTGCGCGCGCTGGTGCGGCCGCCGGCCCGAAGAGACGAACGTGCGGACGAGGCCGGGGGCGAAGGGGCCGTCGACCGCGAGGACTAGTCCTCGGGCCAGCGCAGGTCGTCGATCGTCGGCGCGCGTTCGGGACCGGCGCCGAGCAGGTCGGCGATGCGGCCCAGCCGATACGGCACCGCCCACGTCCGTTCGAACTGCTCGTGGCCGTCGCTCGGTTCGGTCGTCGCCAAGAACATCCGGAACGCCGCGCGCGCCCGCGGCCAGTAGCGGCGCTTGTCCTCGTCGGTCTTCGGCACGATCTCGTAGTAGAGCAGGCCGATGTTCAGCGCCGCGCGCGCCGTCTGCGGCGCGTCGACCAGCACGCCGATGTACTCCTCGACCGCCGAGCGCGGCACCCCGCGCCGCCAGATCGCCGCGGCGAGGTCCATGCGCAGCGCGATCGACCGGTCGCCGTTGGACTGCAGGCGCTTGATCCAGTCCATCGCCTCGTCGACGCGGCCGAGCTTGTAGAGCAGCAGCGTCACGAACTCACGCGCGGCCTCGGTGTCGGCCGGACGCGCCCGCAGGTAGGTCCGGTAGTCGATCGCCGACTCCTCGTTGCGACCGAGTTCGGCCAGCACCTGCGCCCGCTCCAACCGCGCCTCGGCCAGCTCCGCGTCGCGCCCCACCGCCCGTTCGAAGTCACCGAGCGCCTCGGACAACCGACCCTGGCCACGGTTGACGCGACCGAGCGACAGGTGCGCCCACGCAAACCCCGGGTGCCCCGACAGGATCTTCTGCAGGTCGTTGGCCTGCGCATAGGCGGTCTCGGCGAGCCGCGCGCGCAGGTAGGCCGGCACCGGCGAACGGCGGTCCTCGGCCTTGCTGTAGAACGCGACCATGCGCTGTTCGACGTCGCCACCGGCCCGCCGCGCCGCGTCCTGGTAGGCGAGGTGCGCGCGCACCAGGTCCGGACAGCGTGCCGCGACCCGCTCGAGCAGCGGCAGCGCCCGCTGGTCGTCGCCCTTCTGCAGCGCCGTCCGCGCGTCCTGCCACGCCGCCAGGCTCTCGGGGTCGTCGCAGCCGTCGACCGGCACGCCGGTTCCCGAACCGCCGGAACCGCCGCCGAACAGCTCACAGCCGGCCGCCACGACGGCGACCGAGCACACCAGCAGCACGCGCGTGATCGCCCGCATCCCTACTTCATCACCCCGTCGACGATCGAGAACGAGCGCACGTCGCGCGGCTTGGCGCCGGCCTCCTGCACCATCAGGATCGGCCCCTTCGCCTCCGCCGACAGCGCCATCTCGCCGCGCTCGCGCACCCGCAGCGTGAACTGGTTCATCACCTTGAAGGTCGTGCGCGGCCCCGGCTTCCTGGCCACCTCGGTCGGATCGGCCGGCTCGCCGATCGTCACCGTGAACCAGCCGTCGCTGGTGCCGGTCAGGTTGGTCCAGACCTTCTCGACCTGCGCCGTCTTCTCGACGCGCTCGAACCGATGCCGCTTCGGATCGACGCCCGGATTGCTGACGTGCCGGTGGAAGTTCGGCGTCACCTCGACGATCAGCTCGTTGCACGCCACGGTCCGTTCCTGCAGGTACGGCATCAGCAGCTGGCGCTCGGCGAGCTGCGCCTTCTCGTCCGAGACCGGCGTCGACGCGCACCCGGCGAACAGCAACATGGCGACGGCCGGAACGGCGATGCGGCCGGGCCGCGCGGTGGTCTGCATGGTCATCTGGCTCCCTCCGGTGGCGCGGGCCTGCGCGAGCACCGCGCCGGCCGACCACCGCCCCCGTTGTAGCGCCGCCCTGTGCCGAACGCGACCAGCAGGTCCGCTCAGAGCATGGCGCGCACGTCGACGGCGACGCTGCCATGCTCGTAGGCGAACACCGGGTTGATCTCCAGTTCGACGATCTCCGAGTTGCTGCGGGCGCACTCGGCGAGGCCCATGACCGCGTCGACGAGCCCCTCGAGGTCGACCGGGCGGCTGCCCCGGTGGCCGGTGAGCAGCTGCGCCGTCTTGATCTCGGACAGCATCGCGCGAACGTCCTCGCGCGTGACCGGGAGCAGCCGCATCGCGACGTCCTTGAGCACCTCGACCGCGACGCCCCCCATGCCGACCACCAGCACGCCGCCGTACTGCGGATCGCGCTTGTAGCCGATCAGCAGTTCGGCGACCGGCTTGGGCAGCATCGGCAGCACCAGCACGCCGCGGATCTCCGGCTTCTGGCCGCGCGTCGCGCAGTAGGCGCGCACGCTCGTCTCGATCTCCTCGTAGACCTGCCGCGCCTCGCTGGTCTTGACGCCGAGACGCACGCCGCCGGCATCGGTCTTGTGCGACACCGACGCGGCGACGACCTTGAGGACCGCGGTGCCGCCGCACTCGGCGACCGCCTCCTCGACCTGCTCGGGCGTCTCGCAGACGGTGCCGGGCACGACCCGCACGCCGTAGCCTGCCACCAGCTCGCGCGCCTCGGTCTCGAGCAGCACCTTGCGCTCCTCGTCGCGAACGGCGCTGAGGCCCGCCCACTTGCTGCTCGGCTTCGGCGGCGTGCCGCGGCGCTGGCTGAGGCGGCGACCGCGATGGAAGCACGCGGCGGCGCAGCGGCACGCGACCTCGAGCGAACGGACCACCGGCACCCCGGCCTGGCGCAGCACGTCCAGCGGTTCGCTCGGCGCGTCCGCGTACAAGCTGTGCACGACCAGCGCCCGGTTGTGCTTGCGGCCGCACTCGACCAGGGCCTGCGCCGCGGCGACCTCGCGGGCCAGCAGCTCGGCGGCGAACCGCCGGTGGTAGCCGCCGAACAGGCCGACGATCAGCACGGTGCCGACGTGGTCGTCCTCCATGATCGCCTCGACGCAGCGCGCGAACGCCATCGGATCGGCGTCGGCGCGGCCGGCGAGGTCCAGCGGGTTGCCGACCTCGCCGCCGACCTCGGCGCGCAGCGTCGCGACCGTCGGCGACGCGAGCTCGACCAGGTCGACCTGCAGGTTGTGCAGCGCGTCGGCGGCGAGCGTGCCGTGGCCACCGCCGTCGGTGATCACCGCGAGGCCGCGGTAGCCGCCGCGGGTCGGCTGCGAGGCCAGCGTCTCGGCGACGTGGAACAGCTCGTCCGAGCGCCGCACGTGCTCGACGCCGGCGCTGCGCAGGCCGGCGCGGAACACCGGGTAGCTGCCCGCCAGCGCGCCGGTGTGCGAACGCGCGGCCGCCTTGCCGCGCACCGTGGCCCCGCCCTTCAGCAGGATCACCGGCTTCTTCATCGCGACCTCCTGCGCCACCTCGAGGAAGCGGCGGCCGGCGCGGAAGCCCTCGACGTACATCGCGATCGCGGTCGTGTTCGGTTCGTCGGCGAGGTAGCTCAGGTACTCGTCGAAGCGCAGGTCGGTCTCGTTGCCGACCCCGATCACCACCGAGAAGCCGACCCGCGAGCGCCGCATCGACTCGATCATGAACTGCAGCGAGACGTTTCCCGACTGCGACAGCAGCGCGATCCGACCGGCCGGAACGTCCGGCACGCCGATCAGGTTGAGGCCGAGGTGCGGGTTGAGGATGCCCGACGTGTTGGGGCCGACGATGCGCACGCCGGTGTCCGCCACCGCCTGGCGCAGCTGGTCCTCGAGCGCCAGGCCTTCGGGACCGCTCTCGCCGAAGCCGAGCGCCAGCACCACCGCCCCGGCGATGCCGCGCGCGCCGCACTCGCGGACCACGGCCGGCACCGACGCGGCCGGCGTGCACACCAGCGCCAGGTCGACGTCGCCCTCGATCTCGTCGAGCGAACGGACCATCGTCATCCCCAGGACCTCCCCGCCCTTGGGGTTCAAGGCGTGGATGCGCCCCTTGTACGACGCCTGCTTGAGCGCCGCGATCGCCTGGTAGCCACGCTTCTCGGGGTTGGCAGAGGCGCCGACGACGACGACGCTCTGCGGGCTGAAGATCCGCGACAGCGCGGAGTCGGCATCACTCATTCATTCACCTCGGAAGACGGGCGCCCGCTTCTCGCGGAACGCGGCGAGACCTTCGTGCCAGTCGGCGCTGCCGATGCAGGACGCCAGCGCGTCGCGTTCGGCCCGCAGCAGCTCGGCGGTGCGCAGGTCGCGCGCCTGCCGCAGCAGCTGCTTGGCGAACGCGATCGAGCGCGGCGCCTTCGCGGCCAGCTCGTCGGCCAGCGCCTCGGCGCGGCCGCCGACCTCGTCGGCCGGCGCGGCTTCGTTGCAGACGCCCCACGACGCGGCATCGGCGCCGCGGAAGAAGCGGCCGAGCAGCAGCAGTTCGCGGGCCCGCGTCATGCCGACGCGCTCGACCAGCGTGAAGGTCGTGCCACCGCCGACGAACGTGCCGAGCACGAACTCGGGAAAGCGCAGCTTGGCCTCGTCGGCGACCACCGACAGGTCGCACGCCAGCGCCAGCTCGAGGCCCGCCCCGATCGCGTGGCCGTGCACCGCGGCGACGACCGGCTTGGGGCAGTCCATGATCGCGGCGGCGGCATCCTGGCCGTACTGCGCGTAGCGGCGCTTCTCCTCCTCGCTGCGCTCGGTGACGCCGTGGTCCTTCAGGTCGGCGCCGACGCAGAACGCGCGGCCGGCCCCGCGCAGCAGCACGACCCGGACCGAGGCGTCGGCCGCGGCGTCGGCGAGCGCGCGCACGAGCCCTTCGTAGAGCTCCTCGGTGACCGCGTTGAGGCGGTCGGGCCGGTTCATCGTCAACTCGCACCGGTCGCCATGTCTGGCGACGAGGAGGTCTGGCATGCACGGAATCGTTCCGGGTGCGACGCGCGGCGGCAACGTTCGTATCGCCACGACGCCAACTTTTGCGACACGCGCCTCGCCTCTGTGCGCTGGTCGCGGGCCGTCGACGATTCTCCGCGTGCGGAGCCGCACCTTCTCTGGCATCCTCCCATCCCACTGCATGGCGCGCACGAGCCGGAACCTGACCGCAGCCCTGCTGCTCCTGCTGAGCGCGGGCTGCTCGATGATGCCGCGCGAACTCAACCTGACCCCGGTCTGGTTCCACCGCCTCGACGCCGAGGGCAACCTGCTCGAATGGGACGCCGCCTGGCCGATCCTGCACTACGAGCGCACGCCCGAGGGCGGTGACGACTTCCGGGTGCGGCCGCTGTATCGCCGCGTCACCCACCCGGTCGAGGAACTGCCGCAGGACTCGTCGGTCGACCACCAGTTCGTCTGGCCGTTCGGCCGCGTGCAGAGCTACCCCGACCAGACCCACGCCCGGCTGTTCCCGCTGTTCTCGTGGCGCACGGCCTACGACGAGGAGGGCCGCGCCGACACCGACTGGTATGCGCTGTTCCCGCTGCTGTGGGGCGGCAGCGGCGGCGGCGGCGAGGACTACTTCGCGTTCTTCCCGTTCTACGCCGACATCCCCGAGTTCCTCAGCTACCGGCGCTTCCGCACGGTGCTGTTCCCGCTGTGGGTCGGCCTCGAAAAGCGGGACCACCACCACCAGCTCGTGCTGTGGCCGCTGATCGGCTGGAGCGACTGCGAGGGCGGCCACAGCTGGTTCCGGATCCTGCCGTTCTACGGCCACGACATCGAGCGCGGCCGCCACGAACGTCGCTTCGCGCTGTGGCCGTTCGTGTCGTGGGGCCAGGAGAACCAGGACGCGCGCTCGGGCCCGGTCGACACGTTCTTCCTGTTCCCGTTCTTCGGCTGGCGCAGCGGCCCCGAGGTCACCGGCTGGACGGCGCTGTGGCCGTTCTTCAGCGCCACCAGCCTGCGCGACGACTTCTTCGTGCTGAACCTGTTCTGGCCGTTCTACCGCTACTACTGGAACCGCCTCGAGGACAACGTCACGACCTGGTGGATCTGGCCGTTCTTCAGCCGGACCGTCAGCGACGACCAGCGCGGCTGGACGGCGCTGTGGCCGCTGCTGTGGTGGCGCGAGTTCGACAACCCCGAAGGCCAGAGCCGCTACCAGCACGTCGTGCCGTTCTACACGCGCGTCGCCGAGGACTACGAGGACGGCCGTTCGCGCCGCTACCTGCGCTTCTGGCCGCTCGCGCACCACGACTACCAGTACGACGCCGACGGGGCCCCGACCCGCGGCGAGTGGAGCGTGCTGTCGCCGCTCTGGGGGCGTGAGACGCTGACCAACGGCTTGCAGGAGGCCTACGGGCCGTTCTGGGAGCTGGCCCGCGGCGTCACCCGCAGCAAGGACGACCACGCCGTCGACGTGCTCGGCCGCGTCTACACGCATCGCACCCGCGCAGACGGCACCACGGCCAGCGTGCCGCTGCTGTTCAACTACGAAGAAGACGAGGCTGGCGCGCGCACGCTGCGGCTGTTCCAGTTCCTGCCGATCCCGCTCGGGGGAGGCGACGAATGAACCCGCTGGCCGCGACCACACGACTGCTCTCGGAGCGCACCGAAGGTGCCGGCTACGTCGTCAACCTGCTGCTGCGCACGTTCCTGGCGCTGCCGCGCGTGCACCGGCGGCTGCGCTTCCTGCTCGACAACGCCTTCAACGCGGGCGTGCGGGCGCTGCCGGTGACGGTGATCGTCGCGGCGTTCGCCGGCGCGATCCTGGCGATGCAGACCGGCATCGAACTGCGTCGCTTCGGCGACACCGCGGTGCTCGGCACGATCACGGCGCTGTCGATGTGCCGCGAGATGGGACCGTTCATCACCGGCGTGATCCTCGCCGCGACGGTCGGCTCGGCGATCGCCGCCGAACTCGGCACGATGAAGGTCTCGGACGAGATCGACGCGCTCGAGGTGATGTCGATCGACCCGGTCGACTACCTGGTGTTGCCGCGCGTATTGGCGATGGCCGTGATGTGCCCGACGCTGACCGTGCTGTCCAACCTGATCGGCATCTACGGCGGCAGCGTCATCGCCGAGCAGAACCTCGGCGTCACCCCCGACCTCTACTGGATCAGCGCGGTCGAGGCGCTGACCTCGTCGGGAACGATCCTGCCCAAGGAGGTCTACGTCGGCCTGCTGAAGTCGTTCGTGTTCGGCGTGACGATCGCGACGGTCAGCTGCGCTGCCGGCCTCAAGGCGCGCGGCGGCGCGCTCGGCGTCGGCCTCGCCGTGCAGACCGCCGTGCGCAACTCGGTGATCCTGATCATCGTGCTCGGCTTCGTCGTCACCTGGTTCTTCTACTTCCTGGCCTGACCGTCCCGCCCCGATGATCGAACTCGAGAACGTGCACAAGCGCCTCGGCGAACGGGACATCCTCAAGGGCCTGACGCTGCAGATCCCCAAAGGCGTCAACTTCGTGCTGATGGGCCCGTCGGGCACCGGCAAGTCGGTCACGCTCAAGCACGTGATCGGCATCTTCAAGCCGGACCAGGGCAGCGTGCTGGTCGACGGCCAGGACGTGCCGGCGATGGACAACAAGCAGCTGATGGCGCTGCGCAAGCGCATGGGCTACCTGTTCCAGAACGGTGCGCTGATCAACTGGCTGAGCGTCGAGGACAACGTCGCGCTGCCGCTCCGGGAACACAGCCGCCTGCCGAAGGCCGAGCTGCAGGACCGCGTGCACGAGGTGCTCAAGCTGGTCGGCATGGACCACGCCGCCAGGCAAGGCCCGCCGGACATCTCCGGCGGCATGAAGCTGCGCGCCGGCCTCGCGCGCGCGCTCGTGACCAACCCCGAGTACGTGCTCTACGACGAGCCCAACGCCGGCCTCGACCCGATCATCAGCCAGCAGATCCACGAACTGATCGCCGAGGTCCGCGACCGCCTGTCGGTCACCGGTCTGATCGTCACGCACTCGCGCGCCTGCGCGACCCAGTGCGGCGACCGCATCGGCATCCTCGAGGACGGCAAGATCGGCATCGAGGGCAGCGTCGACGAGATCGTCGCGAGCGACCACCCGCTGGCGCGCGCCTTCATGGGCGAAGGCTCGGACTGACCCAAGGCACCCACCGGCACCAAGGAACGGACCATGGACCGCATCAAACGCGACACGCTGCTCGGCGTCGTATTCTTCGGCACGCTCGGCTTCCTGCTGTGGGCGACGGTCAACCTGACGGACCTGTCGCTCAACCAGGAGCTGGTCGTCTACTTCCCGCAGGCGGGCAGCGTCGACGTCGGCACCAACGTGATGGTGCTCGGCAAGAAGGTCGGCAAGGTCGGCGCGATCGACATCGACTACGCGCGCGAGGACACGCCGGTGCGGATGGCGCTGCTGCTGCGCGAGGAGATCCCGCTGAAGGACGGCCACCTGATCGAGGTGCGCGACGCCGGCGTGCTCGGCGGCAAGCAGGTCTACATCGACCCCGGCAAGGGGGCGCGTTCGCCGGCCGAAGCCGAGCTGCTCGGCCAGGTCGCCGGCAGCGCCTTCGACAAGCTCGGCGACATCGCCGACGGCAAGGGCGCGGTCGGTGAGCAGCTCGAACTGTCGCTGAAGGAGATCGGCGACTTCTTCCGCAACATGAACGACGAGGAGACCTCGATCGGGCGTCTGGTCAAGCGCCGCGAGCTCTACGACTCGGTGCTCAACGCGTCCGAGAACCTCAACCGCATCCTCGAGGCGGTCGTCAACGCCGAGGGCGCGGTCGGTGCGCTGATCATGAACAAGCAGACCGCCGACGACACCACGGCGCTGCTGGCCAACCTGCGCACGGTCAGCGACCGCCTGCTGACGACCGACGGCCCGCTCGGCGTGCTGCTCAACGACCAGGAGACCGCGCGCGACGTGCAGGGCATCCTCGACAACCTCGACCAGCTGGTCGCCGACGCCAAGATGGGCAAGGGCATCCTCGGCCGCATCCTGCAGGACCAGGAGCTCGCCGACGAGTTCGGCAGCGTGGTGCACAACCTCGACGACCTGCTGGCCAAGGCCAACGACCCCGACGCCGGCGCGCTCGGCGCGCTCACCAGCGACCCGCAGACCGCCGCCGACCTGAAGGCCACGATCGCGAACCTGCGCATGGTCAGCGACCAGCTCACCCAGCAGAAGGGCCTGATCGGCGCGCTGATCAACGACGAGGACCTGACCATCCGCTTCCGACGGATCCTCAACCAGGTCTCGCGGGCGATCGAGGACGCGCGCGAAGCGGCGCCGATCAGCAACTTCGTGCAGGTGCTGCTGGGCACGTTCTCGCGCCGCCGCAACCCTCTGCAGAAGAACGCCTTGCCGCCGCCTGACCGCGGTCCGCACACACGATCTTCACGGCAAGTTTATCTGTGACTTTCGGTTCGTTAGTACGAACCCGAACCGCATTCGCGGAATAGCATGCGAGGACTCTGCTTCCGCCCTCGGAGCAGGTCGGCACCGGGCGTCGTACGCCCGCTGGTGCCGGCTCGTCCTCGGTATCGCGCTCAAGCTGGCCAGGGGGGTCAGCGCGATACGAACCTTCATGCGACGGCCTTGCCCACGTCTGGTGACGGCGGCCCGATCGCGCCTGCGGTGCTGCCGCGGCACGATCCGGGAGGCGACCAGACCCTGCGAGGCCCACGCCCCCTTCCAGCTGCCGACGACGACTGGATCCGGGATGTGCGCCGGCACCGCGCGAGCGGCACGGGACAACGCGACGCGCGTGCTCCGGGCCTTCGCCCTGCAGCGCATCGCTGACCGACGACACGGCTCGCTGCCCGTTCCCCTGCGGGAACGCGACGGCCGGGTCCGACGGCAGCCGGCGGCCATCCCGATCCCGCCCGACGAGCAGCGCATCCAGAGAGGTGCCCGCCTTGAACGCTCGATTCGCGAGTGGTCTCACCAGGCTCTGCCTATGTAGCCTGATCCCGACCTTCTCCATCTCCGCCCAGAACGCCGGCGACTGGCTCCCCGGCGACGGCATCCCCGGACTCGACGGGGACGTCCTGACCCTCGAGCAGTGGGATCCGGACGGGCCGGGCCCCAAGACCCCGCTGGTGGTGATCGGCGGCTACTTCTCGATCGCGGGCGACACGCTCGCGAACAACATCGCCAGCTGGAACCCCACGACCGGTGCCTGGGCCCCCCTCGCGGACGGCCTGCACGGCGTGGTCCGCGACCTCGCCGTCCTGCCGAGCGGCGACCTGGTCGCCGCCGGCGACTTCCAGATCGCCGGCCAGGTCGTCGCGCGCGGCGTCGCGCGCTGGGACGGCCAGAGCTGGAGCGCGGTCGGCGCCGGCTTCTACGGCAGCGTGCGCGCGCTGACGATCGACCCGTTCGGCAACCTGATCGCCGGTGGCGTGTTCCTGACCGCCGCGGCACCGCAGGCCTCGAACGTCGCGCTGTGGGCCGGCGGACTGTGGCTGCCGATGGGCCAGGGCATCAACGCGCAGGTCAACGCGCTGGTCACCGCCCCCAACGGCGACGTGTTCGCCGGTGGCGGCTTCACCAGCGCCGACGGGCAGCCGGCCAGCCGCGTGGCCCGCTGGAACGGCGGCGCGTGGAACGCGCTCGGCAGCGGCGTCGACGACGCGGTCCAGACCCTGAGCCACGACGCCAACGGCGACCTGGTCGTCGGTGGCCGTTTCGGCCTCGCCGGCGGCCTCGCCAGCAACGGCATCGCGCGCTGGAACGGCACCGCCTGGTCGTCGTTCGGCACCGGCTTCGACAACCTGGTCGCGTCGACGACGATGCTGCCCTCGGGCGAGCTGATCGCGGGCGGCACGTTCACGCAGGCCGGCAACCTGCAGACGATGCGGGTCGCCCGCTGGGACGGCTGGGGCTGGAACGCGATAGCCGGCGGCACCAACGACGGGGTCATCGCGCTGCTGACGCTTCCCAACGGCGACGTGCTGGCGGCCGGCTCGTTCCGGATCATCGGCGGCGTCGCCGCCGACCGCATCGCGCGCTGGGACGGCACCGCCTGGTGGCCGCTCGGTGCCGGCATGAACGACGACGTGTTCGCGCTCTGCCCGACGCGGCAGTTCGGCGTCGTCGCCGCCGGCATGTTCACCACCGCGAGCGGCGCGCCGTGCCAGCGGATCGCGCGGCGCGACAACGGCCTCTGGCAGCAGCTCGGCCAGGGCCTCGACGGCCCGGTGCATGCGCTGGCGGAGGACCACGACGGCGAGTTGCTCGCCGGCGGACTGTTCACGCGGTCAGGCATCGCGGCGATGGCCAACCTCGCCCGCTGGGACGGCGTCGGCTGGAGTCCGGTCGGCGGCGGTGTGTCCGGCGCCGTGCACGCCGTGCTGCCGCGACGGGACGGCGACCTGGTGGTCGGCGGCGCGTTCGCGCAGGCCGGCGGCACACCGGCGCCGCGGATCGCGACGTTCGACGGCACGCAGTGGCACGCGCTCGGCAAGGGACTGTCCGACGTCGTGCTGTGCCTGGCCGAGCTGCCCAACGGCGACCTGGTCGCGGGCGGCTCGTTCACCCACTCCAACGGCCAGCCGCTGCTGCGCATCGCGCGCTGGGACGGCAACAACTGGCACCCGCTCGGCAACGGCACCAACGGCCCGGTGACCGCGCTCGCGGTCACGCCCGAAGGCCTGCTGATCGCCGGGGGCCAGTTCTCGGCGGCCGGCGGCCAGCTCTGCAGCCGCATCGCCGCATGGAACGGCAGCCACTGGGCGCCGCTCGGCGACGGCCTCAACGCCGAGGTCTCGGACCTCGAGATCCTGCCCAACGGTGACCTGCTCGCGGGCGGCCAGTTCAGCTACTCCGGCACGACCCAGGCCCGCTTCTTGGCCCGCTGGCACGACGGCAGCTGGAGCGAGTTCGGCGGCGGCGTGCTCGGCCGCGTCTACGCGGTCGCCCAGCCGCAAGCCGGCACCGTCGTCGCCGGCGGCTCGTTCCAGATCGCCGGAGGGACGGTCAGCCCGCACTGCGCAATCTACCAGGGCAACCAGCTGGCCGCCGCGGCGACCTACGGCCCGGGTTGTACCAGCACGGTCGGCACCCGTCCGCAGCTCGCCGCGCAGCTGCCGTGGGCCGGCGGGCTATGGCGCGCGAGCGCTGCGCCGTTCCCGCCCGGCAGCTTCGTGTTCGGCGTCTACGGCCTGCAGCCGCAGGCAGTGTCGCTGCCCTCGCTGTTCGGCCCGCTGCCGTCGAACTGCGCGCTGCTGGTCGCCAACGAAGTGGTCTGGCCGGCCCGGCGCCGCGGCGCGACCGCGTTCTCGCTCTGGCGGATCCCCGAGGCCCCAGAGATCCTCAGCCGCGACTTCTACCACCAGATGGTCTCGTTCGAAGTCGACCCCTCCGGCAACCTCCTCGACATCAAGGCCACCGACGCCATGAAGTTCACCGCCGGCATCTTCTGATCCGCACGTCCGGTTCCGGGAGCAGACCCTGCGAACCGGCCGCATCGCGCCGCTCGGTCGGTCGGTCGGTCGGTCGTTCGGCTCAATGGCCGACGGTGCCGACGCCGCCGTTGGAGAACGCGAACCCGAAGCCGTTGGCCGCAGGATCGAGCACCGCGAACTGCTCGTAGAACGCCACGTCGAGCAGCGCCGGGTCGTTGGGCACCGCGATCGGCACCGCCGCCTCGCCGCTGGCGTCGGTCCAGGTCGGCAACGTCAGGTCCGCCGCGACCAGCAGGTCGCAGCCCGGCGCACCGACCCCGTGAAGCGAGAGCGGCAGCGCCAGTCCCTGCCAGATCGCATCGCTGCTGCCGAACACCAACACCGCCGGCGCGTTGGCGACGGCCTCGCGCAGGACCACGTCGAACGTCCCGCCGATCGCCGGCACGCCGTCGCTGCCGAGCACCGGCACCGCGCCCGGCCCGCCCGTTCCGTGGCAGAGCACCTGGTAGCACGGATGGTCGACGATGCCCGACTGCTGCCAGTCCAAAAACTGCGGCGGCCGCCGCCAGAACCCGACCCCGACGTCCCCCGCCGTCAGCGTCGGCGTCAGGATCACACCGGTCTGCGAGCCGACGAAGAACACGTCGCCCGGCTGCACCGCCACCGGCACGTTGAGCGTCACGTCGTAGAAGCCCGGCTGCAAACCGACCGTCATCGTGCCGGTCGCGACCGGCAGATCCTCCGGCTCCCCCTGCGCATCGGCCAGGAACAACCCGGCGTCGACCGTCTCGACCGCCCCCGACCCCGACTGCGTGAACAGCCGGAAGCCGGTCACCGTCATCGCCGCCGCCGCATCGACCCGGAACACGTATTCGTTCTGCGACTGATGGCCGAGCAGCGCACCGCCTGCGGCGTTCGACGCGCCGCACGACAGCGGCAGCGGCGCCGTCCCCGGGCACCCCACACCGAACGTGCCGTGCGTCGCGGCACTGCCCTCGAGCAGCACGACGTCCTGGTGGAGCGTCTGGCCCGCCTGGAGCGACACCTGCACCGTCTGCGGCAGGTGGCCATCCGCGGTGAACGTCACGTCGAACGTCCCGGGCCCACCCCACAAGTGGTAGCGCCCGAAGCGACCGCCGGACATCACCGTCTGCCCGTCCGAGAACTCGTGCCCCGCCACCGTGATCGACGCGCGCAGCGGCGCGCCGCCGTTGCTCGACGTCACGTGCCCGGTCATCGGCACCGGCGTGGTCAGGTGTTCGACGACGCCCGGCCAGGTGTCGAGCAACTCCTGCGCCGTCTGCGCGAACGGATCCTGGCAGGTCGCGAACTCGACCAGGAAGCTCATCGTGCCCTTGGTCGAGAAGTGCCACTCCATCAGCGTGCCGCAGCAGCACGTGCCGACCGGCGGGTAGCCCATCGCGTTGGCGATGGCGGCGTGGATCGGATCCATCGTCGACCGCACCATCGCCGGGATCGCGCCCTCGACCAGGTTGTTGTAGGGATGCCGCACGTCCGGCCCCTGGCAGTGGAAGTCGAGCAACCGCTCGAACCCCTCGACCTCGGCGAACATCAGCAGCGCCTGGATCTCCGGCTCCGACGCCGGCCCGGTGCCGTGGTAGGTGCCGCTCGACGTGTTGCCGCTGCTCCCGCACTGGCTCCAGAAGAACGGGTAGTTGCGGTTCATGTCGACGCCGATCGAACCGTCCCCGTTGTCGCGCCGGTTCTTGCGCCACAGGTTGTTGGCGTTCCACGTGTACTCGAGCCCGTCCGGATTGAGGTTGGGCAGGATCCAGATCTGGTTGTCGTCGACCAGCTGCGTCAGCTGCGGATCGCTGCCGTAGCGCGACAGCAGTTGCCCGGCCGCGTAGAGCGGCACCTCGATCACGGCGAGTTCGTTGGCGTGCGTGTTGGCCGACAGCACCAGGTTGGGCTTGTCCTGGTCCTGATCCGGCGCGTTCGAGATCCGCAGCGCGTAGATCCGGAAGCCGTCGTGCGTCAGCGGCGCGCCGTAGCGCGACTGCAGGTCATAGAGCTTGCACAGCGACGGATACTGCTGCTCGAGCGCCTGCAGGTCGGCCACCACCTCGGCACGCGTGTGGTAGCCCGGCCAGTTGACGAACTGCGAGGCACCGTTCGCCTGCGCCGCGATCTGGTGGTACGGCCGCGACTTCTCGAGCACCAGGAACAGCGTGCCCGGCGGCAGCGCCGCGCGCAGCCCGCGCAGCTCTTCGCGACCGACGATCGCGGTCGCGGTGTACCAACCGTCCCGCTGGTGCACCTGCACGTGGTCGCCGATCACGCCGCGATCGGCGAGCGCCTGCTGCAGGCCGGCACCGCCGGTGATCTGCACCCGCAGCGACTCGCCGACCGACGCGGACTGCTGGGCGCACAGGGACAGCGCGAGGATCGCACCGACGAGCAACGAGCGAAGCGGCATGGGCCGCCCACTCTACCCCTCGGTGGCCCCGCCGGCCTCCCGAGGTCTGCGGCTGTCGGCATCGAGGAAGCGCACGCGCAGTTCGGTCGTCGGCACCCAGCAGGTTTCCTGCTTGCCGAACCAGCGGTAGCGGTTGCGCGCGATCCAGTCGTAGACGAGGTCGCGCAGCGGATACGGGATCAGCCAGAAGATCGACAGCAGCGGCCACAGCCCGCCGAGCCGCCGCGCAATCGCCAGCGCCGCGGCGGAGCGGGTGCGCACCCGACCGTCCGCCACCAGCACGATGCTGTCCGGCAGCTCCCCGGTGACGCCGGCGGCCACCAGCGCCGACCTCGCCGCATCGGACTGCAGCGCCGCAAACCGGAACTTCGCCTGCGGATCGCGCTTGATGACGAACTGCACCGAGCCATTGCACAGGTTGCAGTCGCCGTCGAACAGGATCAGGGGTTGCTCTCGGTCGGCGTTCACGGGGCTCGATGGTAAGGGACACTCCCGCGACAGCGGTAGGGAGCTTGTCCGAGGCGGATCGGCGTAGTCTCTAGGCATGCGCCGCATCCGCCGACTCGTCGCGCTCACCCTCTTCTGCGCCACGGCCGCCGCCCAGGCAAGCGGGACCGACACCCCCGCGAGCAAGGCCCCCGCGACCAAGACTCCCGCAGCCAACACCCCCGCCGGCAACACCCCCGCCGGCATCGACCCCGCCGGCATTCGCGGCACGCTGATCCTCGGCGGCGGCGGTGGCCTGCCCGACCAGATCTACCAGCGCTTCGTCGAGCTCGCCGGCGGCGCGCAGGGGCACATCGTGCTGGTGCCGACCGCAAGCAGCCGCGCCGACACCGAGGCCGGCCGCACCCGCACGCTCGAACGCTGGCAGCAGGCCCACCCCGGCATCTCGTTCTCGCTGCTGCACACGCGCGATCGCAGCGAGGCCGACCGCGAGGACTTCTGCGCACCGCTAAAGGCGGCGACGGCGATCTGGTTCGGCGGCGGTTCGCAGCAGAAGATCGCCGACGCCTACCTCGGCACCCGCTTCGAGACCGAGGTGCACGCGCTGCTGGCGCGCGGCGGGGTCGTCGGCGGCAGCTCGGCCGGCACCGCGATCCAGACACGCACGATGATCGCCGGCGGCATGGACCCGCCGCGCCTGAGCCAGGGCCTCGACCTGGTGCCGATGGCGATCGCCGACCAGCACTTCCTGAAGCGCAAGCGCCTGCCTCGCCTGATCCGCGCGCTGCAGCTGCGCCCCGGCCACTTCGGCCTCGGCATCGACGAAGGCACCGCGGTCGTGATCCGCGGCCGCGACGTGCGCGTGCTCGGCCGCAGCGAGGCGCTGTTCGTGCTGGCCGCGAGCGAAGGCAAGGAGCAGCGCACCGTGCGCCTGAAGGCCGGCGAACGCACCGACCTGGTCACCTGGCAGCGCGCCGCGCGCCAGCGCGCCACCGGCCCGTGGCCGCCCGAGCAGCTGCCGAAGCCGATCGTCGCCAACGGCACGGTGATGCTCGGCGGTGGCGGCCGCCTGCCACGCTCGGTGTTCGAACGCTTCGTCGCGCTCGCCGGCGGCAAGCAGGCGCGCATCGTCGTCGCCCCCACCGCGACGCCGCGTCGCGACGGCGAACGCGAGGACCGCATGGCGGCGCTGATGAAGCGCATCGGCGTCGCCGACGTCTACGTGCTGCAGCCGCGCCACCCGAGCGAGGTCCGCCAGGTCCACGTCGACAAGCTCGACCGCGCCACCGGCGTCTGGTTCGGCGGCGGCCGGCAGTGGCGCACGGTCGACGCATTCGAAGGCACCGAGGTCGTCGCCGCCTGCCACCGCGTGCTGCAGCGCGGCGGCGTGATCGGCGGCAGTTCGGCCGGCGCGACCATCCAGGGCGAGCTGCTGGTGCGCGGCAATCCGCTTGGCAACAGCGACATGTGGTGCGAGGGCTACGACCGCGGCTTCGCGTTCTTGCCCGGCTGCGCCGTCGACCAGCACTTCGTCGTACGCAAGCGGCTGAAGGACCTGCAGGAGGTCATCGGCCTGTGCCCGCAGGTGATCGGCATCGGCGTCGACGAGGGCACGTGCGCGGTGGTCTCGGGCAGCACGCTGGAGGTGATCGGCGCGAGCAAGGTCGCGATCGTCGACGTTCGCAACGACTACGGGTTCTTGATCCCGCCGAAGTGGCTGGAGCCGGGCGATCGGTGGGATCTGGCGAAGGCGAGCAAGGCGAAGGAGTAGCTACCCCAGTTCGCCAGGGTTGCGTGCAGCCCCTTGCGTAGTTGTCCACCCCCGGTGTACGGACTCTGATGACTAGTCCTCACCCTTTTTCTTGGAGAGTCCCATGTTCCCTCACATCGCGAAGATCACGACATTCCTTCTCCTTGTTGCCAGCGGATGGGCAGGTGTCCTTATTCCGCCACCGAGCGGATGTCGCCTTACCGTCAAGAACAACGGGACCTTGGAGCAACCGGTCTACGAGTTCGGCTGCCAAGGAGACTGTGTCGCACCGGCCGCTAATCCCTGCGAAATCGACAGCACTGTCTTTAACGGCGATGATGGTTCGACATCGGTGCTGTGGGAGTGCAAATGCGATGGGCAGGACATAAACGCCCTCAGCAATCAAGCATGCACCGCCAACATGAACAACAACGGGGGCGCTTGGAAGATCATATGCGGTCAAGCCCAGTGCAATAACCCCTGCACCAAGGCCTCGCTCCCCGTCGCGCCTGGTTCCAAGGTCTTCGCGTGCACATGCCCGGACGTCTGAGCCGAAGACGCCGCAACGCGGCGTTCGCTGTGATCGCGCTGTCGGCAGCAGCCGTGCTGGTCGCTTGGTTAACCGTCAATGTCGCCACGACAGGCAATCCACGCGGCGAGAACACAGATTACGCAGCACTAGACACCGCCGTCTGGCATTCGGATACCGAACGCGACGAGCAGCAAGATCATCGGACAATTGCATCTGCCTCGCGTGATCAGGTACGTATCGAGACCTACGCGGAGCAACGGGCGCTGGCAGGCGTGGAACTCGGATCCCGTGCACTCGGCGGCAACGAGGGATGGGTCTACGAAGAAGCTTGGACCCCGCTTGGACTGTCCGATGCCGGAGGTAGGCGCTCTTGTCGCTGGTCTGACTTGTCGGGTCGCATCGTGACGGCTCGACTCGACGGGTTCGTTGCCACCGATGTTGCAGTCGGCACGGAGCAAGTTGGCAACGTCATCCGGATCGACCTGAAACCCGCCGCGCTCTTGATCGTTGACTGCTCGAGTCGCGACGGCACTCCGATCCGCGGCGTCGAGGTATCGGTCTCCCGGTCGGACCTTCCGGAGGGGCGCGGACCCGATGACAACTTCAGCCGGCGGCTAGCCGCCGGCTCGGCGTCTGGGGCAATCCACAGCGCAACGACCGATGAGAGTGGTCGCGCGCGGTTTACCAGATTGCCGCCCGGTCGGCTGTCGGTGCAGGTCCACCATCCGCACTACTGCCGAGTCGCCGTCGGCACCAGATTCGTCGAACTGGCCGCCGGCAGTCACCAGATGTCCCTGCTATTCGACCCGATCCTACTCGCGATTGGAGCTGTTACGGACGACACCGTGCTTTCATGGTCTGCGAAATCGCCGAAATCAGCTCACATCGACGCGTCTGTCCTGGAGCAGACCCAGTGGATTGCACCCTCGTGGACCCGAAAGACGGGTCAGTCCACGGCACTTTGCTACGCGGGCACCCAAAAATGGCTCGGAGATCGTTACGCCGAGATCGACCAGCAAGTGATGTTCGACGTGTTCACCGCGTCGCACGGCAGCTGTCGGGTTGCGGTTCGCCTCGAGCGAGCCGACGCATGGCGTGGCCCAGATCATGTCGTCGTAGGCAAGGGACAAAGTCAGGTCGCATCAAGCCGAATGCGTGTGGTGCTGAAGGATGCTTCGTCTCGTCGGTTCGATTGCCTCGCTGGAATCTCGATGCGGTATCGAGGGAACAGCAGCCTGATCCGAATTCCCTTGGGCAACCGTGAAGGACGGGCCTTCCAACTTCCTGACGGTGACTACGAGTTCCACACGAACCAACCGTTCCTGGAACAACACATCGATGGCGTCCTGTGCTCGGTCAAGGGTGACGACCAGATCGAACTGGAGATCCCGATGCCCGTCCGCAGTTGCCGAATCGAATGGCTGCATCCAAACTCGGAACGAGTCGCCGACGATGGCGTCGTGACTTTCTCGTGGCACGACCAGACCCATCAGGTCTCGATGAGCCACGGCTTGTCGAGATTTCGCTGGACGCTGCCCGTGGGCACGGTCGGAGTGTCGCTGGTGTCCGAATCGGGGTCCTTCGCAGGCCAGCTGGACGTGACCCCCGGTAGCGATGTGCAGGTCACGCAGCTTCGACTCAATCGATGATGCGAAAGATCTCACTACTCGTCGTCGTGTCGGTACTCGGGGTGTCTGCCATCGCCAAGTTTCTGTCAGACCACGAGCCCTCGATGCTGCTGAACGAAAAAGCCTACTATCTGGTGGCCATTGCCGAATTGCTCGCTGCGGGTGGCTTGATGTCCTCGTGGCGCCGACCGTTCGCGGCGATGACGCTGACCGCAGCATTGCTCGGTAGCGCCCTACTATGGTGGTGGGGCAGCGCCGGAAAATGTGGGTGCTTCGGGTCCTGGCATCTGGGCACGAAGTATCATCTCGTGCTGCTCGCGATCGTCGGGCTCTGCTCGCTGCATCTGATGGGGAGGACGTCAGGCAAGTCGCTGGACCGGCAAGTAGACTGACTCAGGTCAGGCCGCGCTGGGCCAGCATGTTCTCGACGTACTTGGCCAGCACGTCGACCTCGACGTGCACCGGCGCGTCGACGGCGCGGCCGCCCAGCGTCGTCTGCTCCGCGGTGTGCGGGATGACGGCGATCATCACGGCCCCGTCGCGCTGGTCGGCGATCGTCAGCGACACCCCGTCCAGGGTGATCGAACCCTTTTGCACGCAATACTTTCTGAGGTCGTCGGGGACCTCGGCCCAGAGTTCACCGCCGTGCTGGGGGTCGATCGCACCGGTGATGCGACCGACGCCGTCGACGTGCCCCTGCACGATGTGGCCGCCGAGCGGCTCGCCGGCGCGCAGCGCGCCCTCGAGGTTGACGCGGGTGCCGGCGACGGCCTGGCCGAGCCAGGTGCGGTCGAGCGTCTCCTGGGTCAGGAAGAACTCGGCATGACCGGATTGCAGCGACACCACGGTGCAGCAGACCCCGGACAGCGCGATCGAGTCGCCGATCCGGAACGGCCCCTGCAGGCCGGAGATGTCGACGGTCAGCCGCACTCCATCGGCTTCGGTGGCGTGGGCGGTGACGGTGCCGGTGGCTTGCACGAGGCCGGTGAACATCGGGGGATCGGCGGGTTCGGTCGGGGAATCGGGTTGCGGAAACGCTGTCTTACAGGGCCCTGGCGGCCTTGACCGCCCTGGGCCGCAAACGTATGGTGTTCACCCCTTCTTCGCGGCAGGGGCACCTTGCACTGCGCCATTCTGACACTCTTTCCAGACGCCATCCGGCCGTACCTGGACGAGAGCATCCTCGGGATTGCTCAGGCCCAAGGCAACCTCCGGGTCGACCTCGTCGACTTCCGGAACCACGCCTTGGACCCGCATCGCACGGTCGACGATCGACCGTTCGGTGGCGGGCCAGGCATGGTGCTCAAGCCGGAACCGATCTTTTCAGCCACTGAAGAAGTGGAGCAGGCCCATGGCCCGTTCCACAAGATCCTGCTCTGCCCCCGCGGTCGAACCTTCGACCAGGCGCGCGCGCGGGAGCTCAGCCGCATGGAGCGGCTGATGTTCCTGTGCGGACGCTACGAGGGCTTCGACGAACGCATCCGCGACGGCCTCGCCGCTTCGGATGGCGGCTACGAGGAGATCTCGCTCGGCGACTTCGTGTTGGCCGGTGGCGAGTTGCCTGCGATGGTCGTGCTCGAAGCCGCGGTAAGGCTGATCCCGGGAGTGCTGGGGTGCGCCGAGTCGGCGCAGCTCGAGTCGTTCGAAGGCGAACTGCTCGATCATCCGCAGTACACCCGCCCGCGCGAGTTCCGCGGCATGGACGTTCCCGAGGTGTTGTTCTCGGGCGACCACGCCAAGGTGGCGCGCTGGCGCGAGGAGCAGGCCAGGGCCCTCACCGCCACCAAGGCGGCGATCGAGGGCCGCGCACCCAAGCAAACCGACCGACTTCCAACCGACTGACTTTCCGACCATCGACCCGCCCGCCAGCCGCGGCCGGGTCCCCGATACGAGACCGCAGGACAGACCCATGAACATCATGCGCCAGATCGAGCTCGAGCACATGAAGGCCGAGCTCCCCGACTTCGGTGTCGGCGACACCGTCGACGTGCACTACCTCATCAAGGAAGGGGACAAGGAGCGCGTGCAGCTGTTCACGGGCACCGTGATCAAGTTCCAAGGCGCGGGCACCCGCCGCACGTTCACCGTGCGCCGCATCGTCGCCGGCGAAGGCGTCGAGCGCACGTTCACGCTGCACAGCGCGCGCGTCGCCGACGTCAAGGTCAAGGACCGCGGCGTCATCCGCCGCGCCAAGCTCTGCTACCTGCGCGAGCGCGAGGGCAAGGCGACCCGCCTGACCCGCAACCTGGGCAAGCTGAAGTGGCCGCGCAGCGGTGCTGGCAGTGGCCTTACGCACGACGACGCGAGCGCCGGCACGCCGGCAGCCGAATAGTCCTGATCGTCTGAATTCCGGGGAGGAACCGCCGCTGGCCCGAAGGGGTGCGGCCCCGCCCCCCGGCGCCCCGACGGCGCCACCCCCACCACTACCCACGACACGTCTTCCGCGGCCTCGCCTGTCATGCTCGAGAACGCCCGTCGTCAGTTCCTCCTCGTCCTCTTCGCGGTGCTCGCGGGCATCGCGAGCATCGCGGTCCTCGAGCCCAGCTTCGGCACCGACCTCAAGGGCGGCACCCAGCTCCTCTACGACGTCCCGGCCGACGTGCTCGAAGAGCTCGTCAAGAAGGAGGGGGCTTCGAAGGACGAGATCATGGCGCAGACCATCGGCGTCATGCGCGAGCGCATCGACCCGAACGGCACGCTCGATCCGCTGATCACGCGCAGCGGCGACACCGGCATCCTGGTCGAGCTGAGCTACTTCGAGAACCCGCTCGAGCTGAAGCGCGTCCTCGACCGCATCAGCAACCTCGGCCGCCTCGAGATGCGCATCGTCGTCTACGACGGCTACGCGAAGGACGGCGACAGCTTCACGTCGCAGCGCATCGCCGCCGAGAAGAGCAAGCTCGAGACGTGGCTGAAGAAGCCGGAGAACGCGGCGCTGATCGCCGAGGATCCGCTCGACATCCGCCGCTACAACGAGGATCCGAACAACGGTCCCAACCAGTTCGGCATCATCCACTGGTTCCCGCGCGAGATCCGGCCCAACGGCAAGGACGCGACCCGCTGGGACCGCTCGTTCGCCGACATCCCCGACCTGGCGCCGATCACGGTCCAGGCCTTCGACGAGAAGCAGTGGAACGGCGGCGCGATCCCGGAGGACGTGCTGAAGCTCGATCCGAAGGAACAGCACCTGTTCGAGTTCGTCGCGATCAACATGATCGAGCGCTCGTTCAGCGGCGAGGACCTCGAGCCGGCCGGCGTCGGTGTCGGCCAGGGCCGCAACGGCCTGCCCGCGGTCAACTACGAGCTGATCGGCGCGCTGAAGGGCGCCTACGCCGACTGGTCCGCCGAGCACAAGGGTGAGTCGAGCGCGATCATCCTCAACGGCTACGTCAAGTCGGCGCCGGTCTTCCGCAACAAGATCCCGGGGCGCGGCATCATCGAGGGTGATTTCACCCTCCAGGAGGTCGAGGAGCTGGTCAAGGTGCTGCGCACCGGCTCGCTGCGCATCGAGCCCGAGAAGCTCAGCCAGACCACCATCGGCCCGAACCTAGGCCAGGCGGCGATCCAACGCGGCCTGATCTCGATCATCGCCGGCGGCGTGCTGGTCTTCCTGTTCATGCTCGCCTTCTACAAGATCGCGGGCACCATCGCGTGCGTCGCGCTGCTGTTGAACGTGTTCCTGCTCTACGCGGGCATGCTGTTCATGCAGGCGACGATCACCCTGCCGGGCCTCGGCGGCATCGTGCTGACGCTCGGCATGGCGGTCGACGCCAACGTGCTGATCTACGAGCGCATCCGCGAGGAGCTCAACAAGGGCAAGGAGATGCTGCAGGCGGTGCGTTCGGGCTTCGAACGCGCGATGTCGGCAATCCTCGACTCCAACATCACGACCTTCCTGGTCGGCCTGGTGCTGTTCAACGTCGGCGTCGGCCCGGTGCGCGGCTTCGCCGTGACGCTGATGGTCGGCATCATCACGACGGTCTTCACGCAGTTCTTCGTCTCGCGCCTGCTGTTCCACTGGGCGCTGTCGAACAACAAGCTGGAGGGCTGGAAGCCGAACACGCTGTTCGAGAACCGCGACGTCGACTTCGTCGGCAAGATCAAGGCGTGCGTGCTGATCAGCGCGATCGTCATCATCGGCGGTGTCGGCTACTCGACGACCGTCCCGGCCGAGGAGAAGCTCAGCATCGACTTCACCGGCGGCTCGAACCTGCGCATGGTCACCAAGGAGGCGACCACCGACGAAGCCGTGCGCGCCAAGCTGGCCGCCGACGCGGCCTTCCTCGAGGCCTACCCGACCTACAGCGTCAACAAGGTCGGCGAGGACGGCACCGAGTACAACATCCGCCTGAAGCTGACCGAGGAGCAGCGCAACGAGATCGACGCAGCGCGCGCCGCCTGGCGTGACCTGCGCAAGGACTACCTGGCGCAGCTCAACAACGAGGAACTCAGCGAAGAGGAGCGCGAGGCGCTGACGCCGCCGGCGCCGTACGAGCCGCCCTACGTCGCCGCGCTGCGCACCGCCTTCGAGGGCGAGCTGGTCGAGCCGGCGTTCAGCGGCGCGCTGATGGTCGACGAGGCCGAGACCAACATGATGGCGGCGCAGATCGACGTGCACTTCGCGCGGCCGGTGCTGATCGCGCAGGTGCGCGAACGGCTCGGCAAGGGCCTCGCCGACGGCCGGGTCACCGCGCTCGGCGACGAGGCCGCGACCAGCGCCAAGAACTTCCAGGTCGAGTGGAGCACGCAGAACTCGACCCGCAAGTGGGAGCTGGCCGAGATCATCAGCGACGAGCTCGAGGGCCTGACCGACGAGGACGGCAAGGAGATCGTGCTGTCGGATCCGTTCCCGGAGGCCCAGGAGATCCAGGGCCGCCTGGTCAACGACCTGCGCAACGCCGCGATCGGCGCGCTGCTGCTGGCCTGGGCGCTGATCGTCTTCTACCTGCGGATCCGCTTCCACGAGTACAAGTACGGCCTCGCCGCCGTCGTCGCGCTGATCCACGACGTGCTGGTGACGTTCGGCATCGTGGTGCTGTTCAACCACATGGGCTGGGTCAACGCCGAGATCAGCCTGGCGATGATCGCCTGCTTCCTGACGATCATCGGCTACTCGGTCAACGACACCATCGTCGTGTTCGACCGGATCCGTGAGAACCGCATCGAGAACGCCCGCAACAACGTCGACGAATCGTTCCGTTCGCTGATCAACCGTTCGCTGAACCAGACGCTGTCCCGCACCGTGCTGACCACGGTGCTGACGCTGTTCGTGGTCATCGCGCAGCTGATCGTCAACTGGGACAGCGGCTCCGACCTCGAGGCGTTCGCGTTCGCGATGACGATCGGCATGTGCTGCGGCGTCTACTCGACGATGTACATCGCCGCGCCGATCCTGATCTGGATGGACAAGGGCGACCCGGTCGAGGTCCCGGACGATCCGCGCGACCCGAACCGCGAAGGTGACTTCGACAACGAAGCGGAGCTCGCGGCCCAGGAGGCCGCCGCCGCCGCGGCCGCCGCCGAGAAGGAGGCGTAGGCCGCTCCGGCGGCCGGCGCATGAACGGCTCGCAAGCGACGCCGCGCTTCACGGGCCTGCTGGCCCCGTTCGACCTCCGCACGACGGCGCTGCTGCGCACCGACGTGCTGGTGATCGGTTCGGGCATCGCGGGGGCCGCCGCCGCGCTGCGCGCGGCCGACGAAGGCGCCGAGGTCCTGCTCGTCACCAAGGGCGAGCTCGACGAGACCAACACCGCCTGGGCGCAGGGCGGCATCGCCGTCGTGCAGCTGCCGCAGGACAGCATCGAGCAGCATGTCGCCGACACGCTGCGGGTCGGTGCGGGCATCGCCGACGAACGCACCGTGCGTTCGGTCGTGCATCGCGCCAAGGACGCGATCGCCTGGCTCGAAGCGCTCGGCACCGCGTTCGACCGCCACGACGACGGCGGCGACAACCACGGCACGCTCGAGCTGTCGCGCGAGGGCGGCCACACGCACCCGCGCGTCGTGCACAGCAACGGCGCCGCCACCGGCCGCGAGATCCAGCGCGCGCTGGTCGAGGCGCTGCGCGCCCATCCGCGCATCACGATCCGCCCCAACGTGTTCGTGCGCGACCTGGTGCTGCGCGAGGGCCGCTGCGTCGGCGCCGTCGGCCTGCAGAACGGCCGCAGCAAGGCGATGGAGCTGGCGATCGAGGCCGTCTCGGTCGTGGTCGCGACCGGTGGCACCGGCCAGATCTACCGCGAGACCACCAACCCGACCGGCGCCAGCGGCGACGGCGCCGCGCTGTGCTTCCGCGCCGGCGCCCGGCTGGTGGACTGCGAGTTCGTGCAGTTCCACCCCACCACGCTCTACATCGCCGGCGCGTCGCGATTCCTGATCAGCGAGGTCGTGCGCGGCGCCGGCGCGGTGCTGCGCGATCGCCACGGCGAACGGTTCATGGACGGCGCCCACCCGATGGCCGACCTGGCGCCGCGCGACGTGGTCAGCCGGGCGATCCTCGAGCGCATGGTCGCGACCAACGACACGCACGTCTACCTGGACCTCAAGGACGTGCAGGGCGACCCGCACCAGATGTTCCCGTCGATCGCGCGGATCTGCTCGACGTTCGACCTGGACCTCGCCAAGGACGCGATCCCGGTGCGCCCGGGCGCGCACTACTTCCTCGGCGGCGCCGACACCGACGAGCACGGCCACACCAGCGTGCCGGGCCTGTTCGCGGTCGGCGAGGCCGCCGCCAGCGGCCTGCACGGCGCCAACCGCCTGGCCTCCAACTCGCTGCTCGAGGGCGCCGTCATCGGCCTCGACTGTGGCCGCGTCGCGGCCGCCGAGTCGCGCGAGGCCGAGCGCAGCGAACTGCGGCTCGGCCTGCCGCGCCGCGCCGACGGCCCGAAGCTCGCCGACGATCCGCCGCGGCTGCTGCACGACGACCTGCTCTACGCGCTGAAGTCGCTGATGTGGCGCCAGGTCGGCCTGCGCCGCGAACGACAGGGCATGCAGGACGCCCGCGCCCGGATCGCGTTCTGGCACCAGTACCTGACCCGCGGCCCGCTGAAGAGCCGCCAGGCCTGCGAACTGGCCAACATGCTGACCGTCGCGGCGCTGGTCGCCGAGGGCGGCCTGCACCGCGAGGAGTCGCGCGGCACCCACTTCCGCAGCGACGCGGACCAGCGCGACGACGAACGTTTCTGCCGGCGGATCTTCCTGGAGCGCGCCGGGGATGGTGCAATCCACAGCGAGTTCGGCCCGCTGGTCGATCCGAGCGACCAGAACGCTAGCTAGCCTTGGGCGAAACCACACTCGACACATCGAAGGGCCACGGCACCGAGGCCATCCTGTTCGGCCTCGTTCCGACCGGCGATCCCCGCACCGCGGCCGAAGCGCTGTCCGAACTGCAGCAGCTGGCCGAGACCGCCGAGTTCGTGCCGGCCGGCTGCATCGTGCAGCACCGCCGCGTCGCGGACCCGCACAGCTACCTTGGCAGCGGCAAGCTCGAGGAGCTCGCCGACGTCGTGCGGCTCGCACACAGCGGCTGCGTGATCTGCGACGATTCGCTGACGCCCAACCAGGCGCGCAACATCGAGAAGGCCGTCAACGTGCCGGTGATCGACCGCAGCGAGCTGATCCTGCAGATCTTCGGTTCGCACGCGCGCACGCCGCAGGCGCGGCTGCAGGTCGAACTCGCGGCGCTGCAGTACGAACTGCCCCGCCTGCGCCGCCGCTGGACCCACCTCGAGCGCCAGCGCGGCGGCATCGGCCTGCGCGGCGGCGCCGGCGAGAAGCAGATCGACGTCGACCGCAACCTGGTGCGCACCCGCATCGCGTCGGTCAACCGCGACCTCAAGCGCATCGAGCAGCACAAGACGCGCGAGGTGCAGGGCCGCCCCGACCTGTTCACGATCGCGCTCGTCGGCTACACCAACGCCGGCAAGTCGACGCTGATGAACCGGCTGACCGACGCCGGGGTGATCGCCGAGAACAAGCTGTTCTCGACGCTCGACACGCGCACGCGGCCGTGGCGCCTGCCCGGCGGCCGCACCGTGCTGCTGACCGACACCGTCGGGTTCCTGCGCAAGCTCCCCCACCAGCTGGTCGCCAGCTTCCACGCCACGCTCGAAGAGGCGCTGCACACCGACCTGCTGCTGGTGCTGATCGACGGCAGCTCGCCGGAGGCGGCCGAGCAGCTGCTGGCGGTCAACGAGGTGCTCGAGACCCTCGAGGTCGACGACCTGCCGCGGCTGACCGTGCTCAACAAGCTCGACCAGATCGAGGACCGCGCCAGCCTCGCGCCGCTCTGGCAGGTCGACCCCGACGCGATCCCGGTCTCGGTGCAGGACGGCGAGGGCCTGCCGGACCTGTTCGCGGCGATCCAGTCGCACCTGTCCGACGTCGAAAACCGCGTCGAACTGCTGCTGCCACACTCGGCCGGCGCGCTGCACGCCGAGATCCGCGCCCGGGCCACCGTGCTGTCGGAGTTCTACACCGAGGACGGCTGCCTGATGGAGATCCAGGCCTCGCCGGCGCTGCTCGGGCGATTGATGGCCGGCGGAGCCCTCCCCGTACGCCACGACGACACAAAGGGTTAGAACGTCGCGCGCGCGCGCCGGGCGAGCCTGCGGGGATTCCTGGAGAAAGGTCGTTATGCCGGGCGGAGCGGTCCGCTTCTGATGGAGTCGCCTCGGCTCGATTCACCCCGCCAACCATCGGTCGGCAGGTCCGCGGCGTTGGACTATCCCTGTTCCCCCGAAGAGGAAATCATGCAACTCGCGTTTCCCGTGCTCGCCCTGAGCCTGGTCGCCGCTTTCGCGACCGCTCAGAACCCAGACGGCAGTGACCTGCGCGCCCCCGCCAAGGACCCGCGCATCCTGCTCGAATACGCTTCGTTCGATCCGAACGTCTCCGTCCCGATGGTCCCGGCCGAACTCAAGGCCGGCACCGACGTCAACCTGCACATCGTGCAATTCAAGTCGACGCCGACGGACGCCGACCGCGAAGCCATCCGCCGCGCCGGCGGGGTCATCAGGGGCTACCTGCCGCACGACGCCCACATCGTGCACATGCAGGGTGGCGGCATGGAACTCTACTCGGTCGACAGCGTGCGCTGGGTCGGCCCCTACGAGCCGGCCTACCGCCTCGAGCCGCAGCTGCTGAAGGAGATCGCCTCGGGCCAGGTCCCGACGCGTCGCTACAACATGGTCATGGTCGACAAGCGCAACGACAAGGATGCGCTGGCGGCCAAGATCGCCGCGATGGGCGGGGACATCGTCGACCGCCACGAAGGTGGTCTGCTGTTCACGGCCGCGCTGACCGGCGCCCAGCTGATGCAGGCCGCGCGCCTCGACGAGGTGCTGTGGATCGATCGCTGGACCCCGGTCGAACTCGACATGGACAACGCCCGCATCCAGGGCGGCGCCAACTACATCGAGTCGGTCGCCGGCTACACCGGTTCGGGCATCCGCGGCCACGTCTACGAAGGCGTCGAGGCCAACCACCCCGACTTCAACACGGTGATGACGCAGGTCGGCCCGGCCGCCTGCTCGGGCCCGACCTCGCACGGCCACTGCACCGCCGGCATCATCTTCGGCAACGGCACCAGCGCCCCGCAGGCGCGCGGCCTCGCCCCGAACGCGGTCGGCTTCTTCACGACCTACGTCTCGTCGACCAACACGACGTGCGCGCAGTCGCCGGCTCGCAACACGATCCTCGGCAACGCGGTCAACAACAACAACGTGATGTTCACCACGGCTTCGTGGGGCAACACGCGCACGTTCTTCTACACGTCGATCTCGGCCGATGCCGACGACATCGTGTTCGACCACCGCATCCCGTGGACGCAGTCGCAGTCGAACGCCGGCAACCAGGACTCGCGTCCGCAGGCCTGGGGCAAGAACATCATCTCGGTCGGCGGCGTCGACCACTTCAACGACAGCAACCCGAACAACGACTCGTGGCTGGCCGGCAACGGCTCGACGGGTCCGGCGCAGGACGGCCGCAACAAGCCCGACCTGTGCGCCTACTACGACTCGATCTGGACGTCGGACCGCACCGGCAACTCCGGCTACTCGAGCGGCAACTCGACGACCGGCTTCGGCGGCACGTCGGGCGCGACCCCGATCGTCGCGGGCCACAACGCCCTCGCGATCCAGATGTTCACGGACCACATCTTCGACAACATCCCGGTCAACCCGACCGGCTCGCGCTTCCAGAACCGCCCGCTCGCGCAGACGGTGAAGGCGCTGCAGATCGCCTGCGCCGACCTCTACACCCCGACCGCCAGCGACAACCGTCGTGAGCACGTCGGCTGGGGCTTCCCGAACGTGCAGACGATGTACGACAACCGGGACAAGATCTCGATCATCCCCGAGGACGAGCCGATCGCGCAGGGCCAGACCCGCACCTACCGCTACGACGTCGCCCCGGGCGAGTCGGTCATCAAGTTCGTGATGAGCTACGTCGACCCGGCCGGCAACCCCGCCGCCGCGTTCGACCGCATCAACGACCTGTCGATGCGCGTGACCTCGCCGACCGGCGCGGTCTACTACGGCAACTGGGGCCTCGACGGCGGCAGCCAGGGCAACCAGTCGACGCAGAGCATCTTCGCCGGCTACGACACCCGCGACACCGTCGAGTGCGTGATCCGCAACAACCCGACCCCGGGCATCTGGACGGTCACGATCGTCGCCCCGACGGTCACCCAGGACGCGCACCTCGCCACCGCCCAGACCGACGCGACCTTCGCGCTGGTCGTCAACGGCGGCCGTCGCGCCTTCGGTTCGGGCTGCGCCCGCTACCTGCCCAACGCCAGCACGACGTTCGGCAGCGGCAACTACTTCCCGTGGGGCGGCTACAACCCGGTCGAGCTCGACACGGTCTACGCCAGCAACAACGGCGGCGGTGTCGGCGGCACGGTCTACTTCGACGTGACCGTCACCGAGCCGGTCTGGATCCACAGCGTCATGGTCAACACCAACGCGGTCGCCGGTGAGGACCTGTTCGCCGACGTCTACACGACCAACATCGGCGGCACCTACTTCGGCAACGAGGCCACCCCCGCCGCGTGGAACGCGCGCAGTGCGGGTCGCGGCACGTCGGCCGGTGTCGACGCCGAGAGCCAGATCGACCTGGCCCAGCCGTTCCGCCTGTCGGCCGGCACCTACGGCTTCGCGATCCACGCGAACAACTTCGCGCACCGCTACACCAACGGCGCGAACACCTACAACAACAGCGTGATGACGATCGACGCCGGCTCCGGCTCGAACGGCCTGTTCGGCGGCGGGGTGTTCAACCCGCGCTCGGCGAACATCACGATGAAGTACCGCACCGCGGATGCCACGGCGCAGAACATGCGCTACCAGACGATCCTGCGCAGCGACGAGCTGGGCGGCCCGGGTGACATCACCGGCCTCGCCTTCTCGGGCCAGAGCAACGGTCGCCACTTCAACTCGAACCTGACCGTGCGGATGGCGCACAAGCCGGCCGGCTACACGCTGGTCAGCAACTTCAACACCAACATCAGCGGCTCGACCACGGTCCTGAGCTCCAACCTGCACACGTTCGAGTATCGCGACGGCCAGTGGCGCAACATCGGCATGCAGAACCCGTTCGCCTACAACGGCACGTCCGACGTCGTCGTCGAGATCGTCGCCCGCGGCAACGTGCAGACGACCACCGGCTCGAGCACCGGCCCGTTCGAGATCGACTCGGACCGTCCGCGCGTGTTCGCGCAGAACTGGGACCTGAGCACGCCGACGACCGGCACCGTCGCGACCACCAGCGGCCTGCGCATGCGGGTCGAGTTCGGCTGCGCCAACGCCAACCAGCACGGCTCCAGCTGTGGCACGCTGGAATCGGCGCACTCGGGCTCGAGCGCGCTCGGTTCGACGTTCAACTTCAACGTCTCGGGTGCGACGCCGAACTTCGTCGCGTTCCTCGGCCTCGGCGAGAACAACTCGTTCCCCTACCCGCTGGCGCTGACGAACTTCGGCTGGACCAACTGCAACGCGTTCAGCCAGTCGATCACGACCATCGGCGTCAACACCAACGGCAGCGGCTCGGCGAGCTACAGCATCGGCGTGCCGAACAACACGGCGCTGACCGGCTACAAGGTCTTCGGCCAGTGGGTCGGCATCGACACCAGCGAGCCGGGTGACCTGACGTTCTCGGGTCTGACCCGCATGATCTGCGGCGGCAACCTGTAACGGATCGCCAACCGATCGCACGACGCGGGCCTCGCGCTCCCTTCGGGGGGTGCGGGGCCCGCTCGCTTTGGTAGCCGTCCGTCGCGCGGCGAGGCGCTACCGCGGCCCCTGCAGCGGCGAACGCGCGGGCGCCGGCAGCTCGCGGTAGCCAGACGCCATCGCCGGCGCCTCGAACTCCTCGAGCTCCGCGTACGACGCCCCCGGGAACAGCGCGAAGCCGTGCAGCAGCAGCGCCTCGCGCACGTCGGCGAGCGCCGGGTCGACCACCGCCGCCTGCAGGGCCCGCTGCAGCTGCAGCACCCGTTCGGGCGGGGTCCGCCTCGACGTCACGTACGGCGGCGCCAGCGCGGTGCCGGTGCACGCGACCGCGCGCAGGCCGCGCACGGTGTCCGGCCGCACCCGCCGCAGCAGCGCCAGCATCACCGCGTCGACGCAGGCCGCGTCGACCTCCCCCGCGTGCACAGCCCGCAGGCTGCGCACGTGCGCGCCGGTCTCGACGACCTCGCCGAAGAACGTGCCGTCACGCTGCAGCTCGGCCGCCTGCGGCCGCATCGCGTTGGTGCCCGAATGCGACGACGCCTGGTTGATCGCCATGCGCGCCCCGCGCAGCTCGGCGAACGTGCGCCACGGCCGGTCGGCCCGGACCACCACGTAGCTGCGGTAGCGCGGCCCTTCGCAGCCCTCGGCCGAGTAGCACGGCGTCGCGACCGGCACGATCGCGTCGGCGTGGTCGTAGAGCACGTCGTAGCCACACGCCTGGCTCAGCAGCAGGTCGTCGCGCTGCCAGCCGGCGACGTGGTCGCCGCGCAACAGCCGTTCGGGAGTCCCTTCACAGCCGGCCGCCACCAGGTGCCGCGCGATCCCGGCCCACCACGCATCGGTCTGCTCGTGCAACTCGGCGAAGTCGTACCAGGGAAGTGCTGCGACGGACACGCCCCGAAGCTAGGCCTGCCGCGCCCGAGCACCAGCCCCAACCCGGGGTTCGGCGGGCCTACTGCGGGTCGAGCACGATCAGCAGGTCGTCGCTCTGCACCATCGCACCGACGTCCGTGCACAGCTCGCGCACGGTGCCGCTGACCGGCGCGCGCACGATCGTCTCCATCTTCATCGCCTCGAGCGTCAGCACCGGATCGCCCTCCTGCACCGCCTCGTCCTCGCCGACGTGCAGCACGATCACGCGGCCGGGCATCGGCGAGCCGACCTCGCCGGGGCTGCCGGGATCGGCGCGGCGACGGGTCTCGACCTCGCCCTCGAGCGACCGGTCGGCGACCACCACCTGACGGTTCTGGCCGTTGAGCTTGAAGTAGACGGTGACGTGGCCCTGCTCGTCGGCCTCGCTCCTCGCCTCCAGCGAGATCACCAGCGTCTTGCCGCGCTCGAGCTCGATCCAGACCTCCTGGCCCATCTCGAGGCCGTAGAAGTAGACCGGCGTCGGCAGCAGCGAGACGTCGCTGCAGCGGTTGCGGAAGGCGAAGTAGTCGTCGAGCACGCGCGGGTAGAGCGCGTAGCTGACCACGTCGCGCGGCTGCGTCGGGCGGTTCATGCGCTCCTCGCAGTGCTGCTGCGCCGCCGCGAAGTCGAACGGCTCCATGCCGTCGCTCGGCCGACCGGTCAGCACCGGCAGGCCCTTCAGCACGGCGCGGCGCAGGTCCTCGGGGAAGCCGCCCGGCGGCTGGCCGAGGTGGCCCTGGAAGTAGGTGACCACCGACTGCGGGAAGTCAAGGCGCTTGGACTGCACCAGCACCTTCGCCTTGGTCGCCTCGACCGAAGCGTGCAGGTTGCCGCGCATCTCCAGCAGGTCGTTCTGCACCAGGAAGATCGCGAAGTCGCCGACCATCTTCGACGACGGCGTGACCTTGGGGATGTCGCCGACCAGCTGGTTGACGACCGCGAACGCATGGCGCACGTCCGACCAACGGTCGATCAGCCCGAGCGACGCGACCTGCGGTCGCAGGTTGGAGTACTGGCCACCCGGGATCTCGTGGTAGTAGACCTCGCTGGTGCTCGACTTCAGACCGCACTCGAACGGCGCGTAGTACTCGCGCACGCCTTCCCAGTAGTCGGCCAGCGGCTGCATGTCGTGGTTGGTCAGCCCGGTCTCGCGCTGGTGGCCGCGCAGCGCCGCGATCAGCGCGTTCATGCTCGGCTGCGAGGTCAGGCCGGCCATCGGCGACAGCGCCGTGTCGACGATGTGCACGCCGGCCTCGATCGCCGCCATGTAGGTGGCGATGCCGTTGCCGGACGTGTCGTGCGTGTGCAGGTGGATCGGCAGCTCGGTGACCTCACGCAGCTTGCCGATCAGCATGCGCGCCGCGTGTGGACGCAGCAGGCCGGCCATGTCCTTGACGCACAGGATGTGCGCGCCGAGGTCCTCGATGCGCCTGGCCAGGTCGGCGTAGTAGTCGAGCGTGTACTTGGTGCGCGCCGGGTTGTCGACGTCGCCGGTGTAGCACATCGCGACCTCGGCGAGCTTGCCCGTCTGCAGCACGCGCTGCACCGAGACCTGCATCGAGTCGAGGTCGTTGAGGCTGTCGAACACGCGGAACACGTCGATGCCGCACTCGGCCGCGCGGTCGATGAACTCCTCGACGACGTTCTGCGGGTAGCTGGTGTAGCCGACCGCGTTGGCGCCGCGCAGCAGCATCTGGTGCAGCACGTTCGGGATCGCGCTCTTGAGCTTCTGCAGGCGCTCCCACGGATCCTCGTTGAGGAAGCGGTAGCAGACGTCGAACGTCGCCCCGCCCCAGGTCTCGAACGAGAACAGCTGGTGCTGGACGTGCGCCATCGCCGGCGCGATCGCCAGCATGTCCTTGGTGCGCACGCGCGTCGCCAGCAGCGACTGGTGCGCGTCGCGCATCGTCGTGTCGGTCAGCAGCGGCTTCTGCTGCCGCTTGATCCACTCGACGACCTTGTCGGGTCCGCCCTCGTTCAGGATGTGCGCCGTGCCGGGCGGCGGCATGCCGTCGGGCGCCGCCGGCATCGGCGGCGTCATGAACCCGGCCGGCGACAGCCGCTGTTCGGGCCGCACCGTCGGGTGGCCGTTGACGATCACGTCGGCCAGGTAGGTCAGCAGCTTGGTCGCGCGGTCGCGACCGAGTTCGATCTCGAACAGCTCCGGCGTCTCGTCGAGGAACCGCGTCCAGGTCTCGCCCTGCAAGAACGCCTCGTGCTGCAGCACGTTCTGCAGGAACGCGAGGTTGGTCTTGACGCCGCGGATGCGGAACTCGCGCAGCGCACGCACGCCCTTCTGGGCCGCCTGCTCGAGCGTCGCCGCGAACGTGATGCACTTGACCAAGAGCGAGTCGTAGTGCCCGGACACCACCGTGCCGGCGAGGCCGTCGCCGCCGTCGAGTCGCAGGCCGAAGCCGCCCGGCGCGCGATAGGCCATGATCGTGCCGGTGTCCGGCAAGAACTCGTTCTGCGGGTCCTCGGTGGTGATCCGGCACTGGATCGCGTAGCCGCGCGGCTGCACTGATTCCTGCCCCTTCAGGCCGATCTCGTCGCTGTCGAGCGCGTAGCCCTGCTCGACCAGGATCTGCGTCTGCACGATGTCGATCCCGGTGATCTGCTCGGACACCGTGTGCTCGACCTGCAGGCGCGGGTTGACCTCGATGAAGTAGTGCTGGTCGCCGGCGACCAGGTATTCGAACGTGCCGGCGTTGTGGTAGCCGGCGTGCCTGGCGAGCTTCAGCGAGTCCGCGAACAGCGCCTCGCGCGTCGCCTGCGTCAGGTTCGGCGACGGCGCGATCTCGACGACCTTCTGGTGGCGGCGCTGCACCGAGCAGTCGCGCTCGCAGATGTGCACGACGTTGCCGTGCTTGTCGCCGATCACCTGCACCTCGATGTGGCGCACCTTCGGCAGGAACTTCTCGAGGAACACCACCGGACTGCCGAACGACGCCAGCGACTCGCTGCGCGCCTGCCGCAGCAGCGGCACGATGTCCTTGCGCTTGTCGACGACGCGCATGCCGCGGCCGCCGCCGCCGTGTGCGGCCTTGAAGATCGTCGTGCCGTGCTCGGCGAAGAACCGCTCCGCCGCGGCGAACGCCTCGTCCTCGTCGACCGGCAGCTCCATGCCCGGCACGCACGGCACCTGAAGCGACTCGGCGGTCTTGCGCGCCTCGACCTTGTCGCCGAGCTTCTGGATCACCTCCGATCCGGGCCCGATGAACTCGATGCCGGCGGCGCGCACCTTGGCGGCGAACTCGTGGTTCTCCGACAGGAAGCCGTAGCCCGGGTGGATCGCGTCGACGTTCGCCTGCCGGGCGATCTCGAGGATCTCGTCGCCGCCGAGGTAGGCCTGCACGGCGCCCTTGCCCTTGCCGATCAGGTAGCTCTCGTCGGCCTTGTAGCGGTGCTGGTTGGTCGCGTCCTCCTCGCTGAACACCGCGACGGTGCGGATCGAGAGTTCGGCGCAGGCGCGGAACACGCGGATCGCGATCTCGCCGCGGTTCGCGCAGAGGACCTTCTGGAACGGGCGCACTTGCATGGAGGTTGGCAGCGTAAGGCCGATGGCGTCGGCGAACGGCGTGCCGACGGTTGGTTTTTCGGCGCTTGCCCGCGACCAGCTGAACGCGCCGTCGTGCGACCGGCGGCGGCACCACGACGACGCCGGATCTGCCGGTGTGCGGTGGCCGCGCGGCCGTCGCTGCGACCCGACGCCGGCGCTCCGATCGGAGCCCTCACTTCCGCTCGCAACCCCGCCGTTCGGGTCCGGCCGCCCGCCACCGCGGCGGGCACGGCGCTTGCTCCGCCATCGAACGCAATGCCCACCGCTGCCACCGTCCTGCCCGTCGCCATGGGCCGCCAGCCGACCGACGTCAGCTGCGGCCCGACCTGCCTGCACGCCGTCTACGACTACTACGGCCTGCGCGTCTCGACGAGACAGCTGATCCGCACCGTGCCGTCGCTCGACGAGGGCGGCACGCTCGGCGTCATGCTCGCCCAGGACGCACTGGCGCGCGGCTTCGACGTCACCATCGTCACCTGGAACCTGCGCATCTTCGACCCGACCTGGTTCGGATCCGAAGCGAGCCCGCTGGCCGAACGGCTGCGCCAGCGCGCCCGCGCCCGGCGCAGCAACCAGAAGCTGCGGCTGGCCGCCGAGGCCTACGCCGACTACGTCGAGGCCGGCGGCACGGTCTCGCTGCGCGACCTGACCGCGTCGCTGCTGCGCGACACGCTGAAGCGCGGCGTGCCGATCCTGACCGGCCTGTCGGCGACGTTCCTCTACCGCGAGATGCGGCAGCGCCCGACCGACGAGGTCCCCGACGACCTGCGCGGCGAGCCGGTCGGCCACTTCGTCGTGCTCAGCGGCTACGATCCGCGCCGCCGCACCGTGCTGGTCACCGACCCGATGCACCCCAACCCGCTGTCGGACACCCACACCTACCCGGTCCCGATCGACCGCCTGGTCGGCGCCATCTACCTCGGCGTGCTGACCTACGACGCCAACCTGGTCATCATCGAACGCCGCGCCGACGGGCACGCCGATTGCTGAACGCCGGCTGATCGCCAAGCGATTCCATGCAGACCATCGCCGTCGTCCACTCCCTCTCCGACTGGCCCGTCGACGTCCCCGGCATCGAGGTCGTCACCGCCCGCGACTACCTGACCGCCCCCGAGTGGACCGGCAACCGCCGCCTCCGGGTGTTCAACCTGTGCCGCAGCTACGCCTACCAGAGCGAAGGCTACTACGTGTCGCTGTTGGGTTCGGCGCGCGGCCACCGGCCGTTCCCCGACCTGCGCAGCGTGCTCGACATGAAGCACCGCTTCCAGGTGCGCGTGCTCGACGAGGAACTCGACGAACGGATCCAGCGCAGCCTCGCCGACATCCAGGGCGAGCGCTTCGAGCTGAGCGTCTACTTCGGCACCAACCTGGCGCGCCGCCACGCCCGGCTGGCGCAGGCGCTGTTCGCGCAGTTCCCGGTGCCGATGCTGCGCGCCTCGTTCGTGCGCAAGGCCCGCGACGGCCGCTGGCACATGACGCGGGTCGCGCCGCTGTCGCTGCGTGACGTTCCGGACGGCCACCGCGAGTTCCTCGCCGAGGCCATGCACGACCATACCGGCCGCCGGCGCCGCCGCGCCCGCACCGCGCGCCGCGAGGCCCGCTACGACCTCGGCATCCTGTACGACCCGGCCGAGAAGCTGGCGCCGTCGGATCCGCGCGCGCTCGCGCGCTTCCGCCGCGCCGCCCGCAAGGTCGGCTTCGACGTACAGATGCTGCAGAAGGACGACTACGCCCGGCTCGCCGAGTTCGACGCGCTGCTGCTGCGCGAGACTACCGCCGTCGACCACCACACGTTCCGGTTCGCGCAGCGCGCCGAACGGCTCGGCATCGTCGTCGTCGACGACGCCACCTCGATCCTGCGCAGCACCAACAAGGTCTACCAGGCCGAAGCGCTGGCGCGCCACAAGGTGCCGATCCCGCGCACGCTGATCGTCGGCGAGGTCGACGTCGACACGATCGTCGCCCAGATCGGCCTGCCTTGCGTGCTCAAGTATCCGGACAGCTCGTTCTCGCAGGGCGTCGTCAAGTGCGAGGACGCCGACCAGATCCGCGACCAGGGCCGCGGCATCCTGGCCGAGTCCGACCTGCTGCTGGCGCAGGAGTACCTGCCGACCGGCTTCGACTGGCGGGTCGGCGTGTTCGGCGGCGAGGCGCTCTACGCCTGCCGCTACCTGATGGCGCGCGGCCACTGGCAGATCGTCAAGCGGACCGGCGAGGGTCGCTTCCGGCACGGCCGCGTCGAACCGGTCCCGCTCGACCGGGTGCCCGCCGAGGTCGTCGAGATCGCGCTGCGCGCCGCCGGCGCGTTCGGCGACAGCCTCTACGGCGTCGACCTCAAGGTCGTCGACGACGCCATCTACGTGACCGAGGTGAACGACAACCCCAACATCGACGCCGGCTGCGAGGACGCGGTGCTCGGCGAGGACCTCTACCTGCGCATCATGCAGGGCATGCTCGACCGCGTGCGCGCGCACAAGCGCGAGGTGGTGGCGTGAGCGAACGCCCGCTGTCGCTGTTCGAGGCCTGGGGCATCGAGATCGAGTACATGATCGTCGACGCGACCACGCTCGACGTGCGCCCGATCGCCGACCTCGCGCTGCGCGACGCGGCCGGCGGTGACGGTTGGGTCGCCGACGTCGACGACGGTCCGATCGGCTGGTCCAACGAGCTGGTCGGCCACGTGCTCGAGCTGAAGTGCGCCGCTCCGGTCGCGAGCCTCGCCGGCCTGGCCGACGCGTTCGGCAACAGCCTGCGCCGGCTCGCCGACGTGCTGCAACGGCACGGCGCGGTGGCGCTGCCGGGCGGCATGCACCCGTGGATGGACCCGGCGCGCGAGACCGCGCTGTGGCCGCACGAGGGCCATGAGATCTACGCCGCCTATGACGGCATCTTCGACTGCCGCCGTCACGGCTGGGCCAACCTGCAGAGCATGCACGTCAACCTGCCGTTCGCCGACGACCGCGAGTTCGCGCGGCTGCTGGCCGCGATCCGGCTGGTGGTGCCGCTGGTGCCGGCGCTGGCGGCGAGCTCTCCGGTGCACGACGGCCGCGACGGCCGCTGCCTGGACAGCCGGCTGCGGTTCTACCGCCGCAACGCGACCCGGGTGCCGGCGATGGCGGGCGCGATCGTGCCCGAACCGATCTTCGACCGCGAACGCTACCGCGACGAGGTGCTGCGTCCGATCAGCGCGCAGCTGCGCGCGCTAGGCGCTCCGCCGGAGCTGCTGGCGCGCGACTGGCTGAACGCCCGCGGTGCGATCGCGCGCTTCGACCGCATGGCGATCGAGATCCGCGTCGCCGACGCGCAGGAGAACCCGTTCGCCGACCTGGCGGTCGCGGCCGCCGTGACGGAGCTGGTCCGCGCACTGGTCGAGGAGCGCCACGCCGCGCTGGCGACCCAGCAGGCGTTCTCGCAGGACGCGCTGGTCGCGATGTTCCCCCGGGTCGCCCGCCGCGGCCCGGCCGCCTCGCTGCCGCCGGGCTACGCGGCGCTGTTCGGCTGCGAGGGCCCGTGCGAGACCGCCGGCGAGCTGCTCCGCACGGTGCTGCGCCGTCGGTTCGAAGGCCCGCCCGAACTCGAACGGCCGCTGCAGCGCATCCTCGAGCGCGGCACGCTGGCCGAACGCCTGCTCGCCGCGCTGCGCGCCGGCGGCGGCACGACCCGCGATCGGCTGCGCGACGTCTACGGCCGCCTGCAGGCCTGCCTGCGCGACGGCGCCGGCTTCCTGCCGTGAGCACGGTCGTGATCTCGTGCGAGCACGCGACCGACCGCGTGCCGGCGGCCTACGCGCCCTGGTTCGCGAGCGCGGCGGCGGCGCTGCAGAGCCACCGCGGCGTCGACTTCGGCGCCGCACTGCTTGCCGACGAACTCGCCGACGCGCTCGGGGTGCCGGCCCTGCACGCCGACGTCACCCGCCTGCTGGTCGACACCAACCGTTCGCAGGGCGAACGCGCGATCTTCTCGGAGTGGTCGTGGCCGATGCCCGAAGACCTGCGCCGACGCGCGCTGCGCGAACACTGGAGCCACCACCGCGACCGGGTCACCGCCGCTGTGCGCGCGGTCATCGACGGCGGCGGCTCGGCCGTGCACGTCGGCGTGCACTCGTTCACGCCGGAGCTCGACGGCGAGGTGCGCGAGATCGACGTCGCCTGGCTGTTCGATCCGGACCGTCCCGCCGAGGTCCGGTTCGTCGACGCGTGGCAGCGGGCGCTGGCCGAGGCCGCCCCGGAGCTGCGCCTGCGCCGCAACGAGCCCTACCAGGGCACCAGCGACGGCCTGACCACGGACCTGCGCCTGCAGTTCGACGACGCCCGCTACCTGGGCATCGAACTCGAGGTCAACCAGGGACTTGCGCTCGGCGACGCGGCTGCCTGGCGGCGCCTGCGGCGGGCGCTGGTCGCGACGGTGCCGCGCCCGTCGTCGCACAGAGTGCTTACGTGACCGACGCCGAGACGGCGTAGGGTGCGCGCATGATCCGTCGCGTTCTCTCCCTCCCGGGATCGATCCTGCTGGCCCCGTTCCTGCTGGCCGCCCCCGCCGCCGCCCAGCAGCTCGAACGGCCAGAGCTCGCGCTCGACGTCGGCCCGGTCGTCTGCTTCTCGAAGAACGCCGGCGGCAGCCCGCGGCAGACCGACCTCTACGTCGCCAACTGCGACGGCGAGCGCGGCGCGCAGCGGTTCTGTCGGGTGCAGGGCAACGTGCGCATCGTCACCCGCCTCGACCGCAGCCACTTCCTGCTGGCGTGCTACGACCAGCCCTACGGCCTGGTCGTCGTCGATGCCGCGACCGGCGTGCAGCACCTGCTGGCCGACGGCTCGCCGCACGACTTCGTCGCCCTGCACGGCGGCGACGTGCTCTACCTCGGCGACGACCGCTGGGGCAAGGGCGACCACTTCCTGTACGCCCGGCCGTGGCGCGGCGGCGAACGGCGCAAGCTGACCGAGGTGCAGCTCGACGCCGTGCCGATCGTCGACGGCAACCTGGCGATCGCGGTGACGGCCGGCGAGCGGGAGGTCTGGAAGGTCAGCCTGACGCGCGGCGCCGGCAGCCGCGTGCACCGGCTGCCCGAGGGCACCATGAGCACCCGCCTGGCGCTGTCGCCCGGCGGCCAGCGGCTCGCGATCGGCTGCAACCAGCAGGGCCGCGGGCGGCTGACGGTGGTCGACCTCGCGACCGGTAAGGCGCTGCAGGTGTGGAAGACGATCAACATCACGGTGTCGCCGCTGTCGAGTTCGCTGCCGCGGCTCGAGGTCGGCTGGCACGACGACGGCCACGTCGTGACCGCCGAGACGATCGGCAACGGCCGCAACGGCGGGCACTTCGCGTTCGTGCGGCGCTCGATCGCCAGCGGCGAGGTCGTCGAGGAACTCGACGCCGGCGACCTGGGGCTCAGCCACCCGCAGCCGCCGACGCCCGGCGCACCGGCCGCCGAGCCGCTGTTCTCGGTGCAGCCCCGCGGCGACCGCTACCTGCTGCTGCGGGCCGACCGCGAACGTCCGGTCGCCGAAGCCGCCAACGTGCGCGGCCGCGCCTGCCCGCTGGCCGTCAGTCCGGACGGCGCCTACGCCGTCGAACAGCTCGAACGCGACCCCACCAAGCGCGTGCTGCACCGCCGCACCGGCCCGCCGCTCGCCCTGTTCGACCAGCCCTGCACCGACCTGTGCTGGTTCGGTCCGAGCCGCTGACCGCGACGCCACAACTCGCCCAAACGCGAAGTGGTCTTTGCGCGGCGCCTCGTTAGACTCGGGGCCCGGAATGGTTCTCCCGCTTGCCCTCCGGACTTCGCTGTTGCTCGTGGCCGGAGGTCTCGCCGCGTGCGCCAGCAGCGGCGGCGGTTCTGGCGGCGGTCCCGAGCCGGAGCGCGCCAGCGTGATGCTGATCTCGCGCACCAGCCCGACGCTCGCGCTGATGAACATCGGCACCCCGGTGCCGCCCGCCCCCAACGGCAACGACGTCGTCGCCAAGATGGTCGAACCGGCCGGCATGGCGGCGCTGGTCGAGACGTTCGGCTCCGAGGACATGTTCCGCTTCGCGCTCGCCGACGCCCCGACCGGCGCCCGCCAGGCGCTGGTGCTCGATCGCGACGGCGAGCGCTCGGTCTGGGTGTTCACCGGCAACGCCAGGGACCCGGGCTACGTCACGTTCGTCCAGGCCCGCAACTACTTCCTGCAGCTGTTCAACCACGCCCAGAACTACGTGCCGGACGAGCAGGCGAAGCAGGACATGAAGGAGTCGCGCGAGTTCGACGACGAGCGCCGTCGGAGGCAGCGGTGAGCGTCGACGCCCTGGCGATCATCCCGGTGCGCGTCGGCAGCCAGCGGCTGCCCGGCAAGGCGCTGCTGGACGAGAGCGGCAAGCCGCTGTTCCTGCACACCTGCGACCAGGCGAGGAACACCGCCAACATCGACCTGGTCTGCGTCGCGACCGACGACGACCGCGTCGAGGCCGCCGCACGCGCCCACGGTTACGAGGTCGCGCGCACCAGCCCCGACTGCCGCACCGGCAGCGAGCGCTGCGCCGAAGCCGCCCGGCAGATCGAAAGCCGGGCCGTGCTCGACATCCAGGGCGACTGGCCCGAGGTCGATCCGCGCGACCTCGAGGCGCTGGTCGCGCAGCTGCTCGCCGGCGACAGCGCCTGCAACACGCTGTGCGCGCGCCTCGACGACCCGGCCACGATCCAGAACCCGAACGTCGTCAAGGTCGTGCGCGGCGGCAACGGCAAGGCGCTGTACTTCAGCCGGCAGCCGATTCCGTTCGTCCAGGAAGGTCCGTCCGTCGCGGCCGGCAGCTTCCCGATCCTGCGCCACATCGGCGTCTACGGCTTCGCGCGCGACACCCTGCTGCGCGTGCCGGGCCTGCCGTCGAGCGGCCTCGCCGAGGCCGAGAGCCTCGAGCAACTGCGCTTCCTCGAGAACGACATCCAGATGCACGTGCTCGACGCCACCGGCAACCCGTGGGGCATCGAAACGCGCGAAGACTACGACGCCTACCTGCACCGCCTGAGCACCCAGAGCAACTGACCGCAACTATATGACCAAGTATCTGTTCGTGACCGGAGGCGTGGTTTCGTCGCTCGGCAAGGGTCTGACCTCGGCGGCGATCGGCTGGATCCTCGAGCGTCACGGCCTCAAGGTGTCGATGCAGAAGCTCGACCCCTACATCAACGTCGACCCCGGCACGATGTCGCCGTTCCAGCACGGCGAGGTCTACGTGACCGACGACGGCACCGAGGCGGATCTGGACCTCGGCCACTACGAGCGCTTCACGCACGCGCCGATCACGAAGGACTCCAACTACACGACCGGCAAGATCTACAAGTCGGTGATCCAGAAGGAACGCCGCGGCGACTACCTCGGCAAGACCGTGCAGGTGATCCCGCACATCACCGACGAGATCAAGATGGGCATCCGCGCCGGCGCCGCCGCGCGCGAGGGCGAAGCCCCGCCGGACATCGCGATCACCGAGATCGGCGGCACGGTCGGCGACATCGAGAGCCTGCCGTTCCTCGAGGCGATCCGCCAGTTCAGCCTCGAGGTCGGCCCGCACGACTGCATGTTCATCCACCTGACGCTGCTGCCGTACCTGCGCGCGTCGGGCGAACTGAAGACCAAGCCGACGCAGCAGTCGGTCGGCAAGCTGCGCGAGATCGGCATCCAGCCGCACGTGCTGGTCTGCCGCACCGAGGTCGCGATGGACGAGGACATGCCGCGCAAGATCTCGCTGTTCTGCAACGTGCGGGCCGAGAACGTCATCGAGGAGAAGGACGTCGACTTCTCGATCTACGAGGTGCCGCTGATGCTGATCGAGAGCGGCCTCGACCAGCGCATCCTCGACCACCTGCACCTCGAGCCGAAGCAGAAGGTCGACACCAGCGACTGGCAGCAGCTGCTCAAGGTCGTCAAGAACCCCGAGCACGAGGTCACGATCGCCGTCGCCGGCAAGTACATCGAGCTGCACGACGCCTACAAGTCGATCTACGAGTCGCTCAGCCACGCCGGCATCGCCAACCGCTGCAAGGTCAAGCTCAAGAAGGTGTCGGCCGAGCTGGTCGCCGACGAAGGCGCCGAGAAGCACCTCGCCGGCGTCGACGGCATCCTGGTGCCGGGCGGCTTCGGCGAGCGCGGCTTCGAGGGCAAGATCGCGTCGATCGCGTACGCGCGCGAACACAAGATCCCGTTCCTCGGCATCTGCTACGGCATGCAGGCGGCGGTGGTGCAGTTCGCGCGCAGCGAGCTCGGCCTCGAGAACGCGACCACGACCGAGTACGACCCCAACGCGGAGCACCCGGTGATCTCGCTGATGGAGGAGCAGAAGCGCACCAACGACAAGGGCGGCACGATGCGCCTGGGTGCGTTCGACTGCGCGCTGAAGCCGGGCACCCACAGCGCCCGCGCCTACGGCAAGGACACGGTCAGCGAGCGCCACCGCCACCGCTTCGAACTCAACAACGACTACCGCGACCGCCTCGCCGAGAAGGGCCTGGTGATGGCCGGCGTCAACCCGAAGCTGGACCTCGTCGAGGTCGTCGAGGTGCCGGACCACCCGTGGTTCGTCGGCGTGCAGTACCACCCCGAGTACAAGACGCGGCCGCTGCAGGCGCACCCGCTGTTCCGCGACTTCGTGCACGCGGCGATCGAGAACCAGCAGGACTGAGCTGGGCTGAGCCTGCGCTGGGCTGGGCCTGCGCTGGGCTGAGCAGGACGGAGCGCCGTCCGGGCGTCACGCGCGATCGGAGGATTTCTCCGAGAACGCGCGTGACGGGGAACCGCTGCGGCCGCCTGTGCGTTGCGCGCCCGTCGCAATATCGCCCGGACATCCTCGTTACCGTCGAAGTTCGGGGAAGAACTGCGCCATCGCTGCGTCCCCCACTTTGCACGTCGCGCGCCCCCTCGTACCATGCGCGCTCGAAGTTAGACCCCACGAAGGAGAGGTTGACACACGTGAACTACGCCCTGCCCAGCCTGCTGATCGCTGCTCTCTGCATCGCCGACGGTGCCCAGGCACAGACCCTCAAGGGTCGCAAATGGAGCCACGAGAAGCACGGCATCAAGATGACGATCCCGGACGGCTATGACGTCGTCCCCCTGCAGATCGACGAGCAATGGATCGTCGCCAAGTTCCTCTCCGAGAAGAGCTACATCTCGAAGAGCAAGGAATACAACCACGAGCACAAGCCGCTGATGCGCGTGATCGTCTTCACCGAGAAGGCGAAGAAGGGCACCGGCACCGAGGTGCACGAGAGCGAGGACGGCAAGACCAAGTTCGTCGGCATCGGCGCCGTCCCCTACCAGGGCTACCGCGACTACGTGAAGCGCCACCGCAAGGGCTTCTTCTTCTCCAAGGAGGAGGACGACAAGATCGGCGGTGAGGAAGCGCTGATGTGCGAGATCCAGGTGCACAAGAGCGAGCCGAAGCTGCACATCTACTCGGTCGTGTTCCGTCGCCCGACGTTCGAGATGGCGGTCGAGTTCGAGTGCCTGGAGGACCGCAAGGATCGCGTCGAGAAGCACATCATGCGGACGCTCAACAGCATCCGCTTCGAGGAGCCGGCCGCCGGCGCGACCGCGGTCATCACCGGCAACAAGAAGGCCCGCCGCACCTCGACCCGCCTGTGGACCGCGTTCCGCAACGAGTGGCGCAAGCGCCCGCACGAGGAACGCCACCAGATCCGTAAGGAGATGGAGGAGGACCATCACGCCAAGGTCCGCAAGCTCACGCCCGACGACTGGACCGTCAGCGAGTCGCGCCACTTCCTCGTCGTCAGCCACGCCGGGGACAAGTTCACCGACCAGATGACCACGGGCGCCGAGATGTTCTGGGAGTGGTGCGAGGACGAGTTCGGCAAGCTCGGTGAGGACTACGTGCGCCGCCCGGTCCTGCGCCTGTGCAAGGACGCCGACGAGTACGCAGCGTTCCACTTCGACTCGTCCAACAACACCGGCTGGTCGCTGGTCGGCGCCGAGCGCGAGATCGGCACCTACTACGACAACTACAACGGCTCGTCGGGCCGCGACGTCAGCCTGCTGTTCCCCGGCATCCTGGTGCACTTCCTGCAGGAGAAGGATCCCTACATCGTCTCCTACACGCCGTACTGGCTGACCTGGGCGCTCAACGACTACGTCAGCGAGTGCTACGTCAAGGGCCGCAAGCTCGACTTCCGCGTCGGCGACTACACCCGCGACGAGGCCCGCGACATGGTGCGCGAGGACAAGCTGCCCGAGCTGAAGGAACTGCTGGCGCGCAGCGAGTCGGAGTTCACCAAGGCGATGAACGCGGACCGTCGCAACGCCTACGCCACCTCACAGGCGCTGCGCTACGTGCTCAAGCAGAAGCGCGACAAGTCGTTCAAGGACTTCATCAACCGCTACTTCGAGGCCGCCATCGCGGTCGGCGAGAAGCACGGCGACAAGGGCGGCCGCACGTTCCAGGCGGCCGAGACCGAGGAAGAGGAGGAGCGGCGCGAGAAGGAATACGCCGATGCCTCGAAGGCGCGCGCCAAGAAGCTCCAGGAGGAGATCAACAAGCTGATGCTGTCGGAGATCCCCGACAAGAGCTGGAAGAAGCACGAAAAGGCGTTCGCCAAGTTCGTCAAGAAGGGCAAGTAGTCATGACCGCGTTCCCCCATCTGCGAGCCCTGCCGCTCGCCACCGTCACTGCGCTCGGCCTCGCGGCCGGCGCCGCCGCCCAGGACAGCATCCAGCTGACCGACGGCCGCTTCATCATCGACCAGAAGATCAGCAAGCACGAGAAGGGCGCGGTCATCCACTACCAGCACGGCGACGTGATCGTGCCCAAGGAGCTGATCCGCACGTGCAGCGCGTTCGCTGCCAACGCGATCGAGAGCACCTACACCGCCGAAGAACAGGCCAAGGTCGACAAGGGCCAGGTGCTGTTCGAGGGCAAGTGGATCCCCGAGAAGAAGCGCGACAAGATCCTCGCCGAGCGACGCAAGACGCGCGCCGAGCGCATCGAGGAGGCCAAGAAGCACCGCCTGTGGCGCAACCGCCACAAGCTCAACACCAAGAACTTCGCCTTCGAGTACACCATCGACCCGGAGGTGATGAAGCGCTACGCGGACATGCTGGAGGTCTACTACAAGACCTTCACCAAGACGTGGGGCATCAAGAAGCCGCGCGACATGGGCCGCCTGAAGGTCTGCTTCTACCACGACGCGGACTACTTCTACCAGGTCGGCGGCGCGCCCAACGGCGTCATCGGCTACTTCCGCTTCGTCAAGCCGATCGAGCTCAACTTCTACTACGAGCGCCTCGACGAGGAGCTGACGCAGGACGTGCTGTTCCACGAGGCGAACCACTACCTGACCCACCTGATCGACCCGAAGTTCCACTACCCGAGCTGGGTGAACGAGTCGCTGGCCGAGTACTACGGCGCCAGCGAGTGGGATCCGGACAAGAAGAAGATGCACGTCGGCAACCTCCAGGAGGGCCGCCTCGCGGTCATCCAGGACGCGATCCGTCGTGACGAGTGGCAGGGCCTCGAGGACCTGATCCGGCTGCCGCAGTCGTCGTTCACGGCGACCCACTACGCGTGGGGCTGGAGCTTCGTGCACTACCTGATGTCGGAGCCGAAGACCGCCAAGGCCTTCAAGAAGTTCTACCTGGCGCTGGGTCGCGACAAGAAGATCGACCGCGTGCCGCACTTCTACGACATCAAGAAGTGCGAGCCCGAGGTGCAGATCGAGGTCTTCAAGAAGTACCTGAAGGTCGACGACCTGAAGGAGGTCGAGAAGGGCTGGCACGACTACGTCAAGAGCCTCAAGGCGGCCAGCGCCGGCGGCTACCGCCGCGGCGGCGAGATCGCGCTGGCGCGCGGCATGCCGATCAAGGCGCAGCGTCTGTTCAAGACCGCGCTCGACATGGGCGACACCAGCTGCCTGACGCACTTCGGCTACGGCCGCGCGCTCTACCAGAAGGCCAAGTACGACGAGGCCAAGAAGCACTTCCAGGCCGCGGTCGACAGCGACCCGCTGCAGGGCCGCTTCTGGATGTACCTCGCCGACGCGATGGAGCGGCTCAACGGCGACAAGGACGAGATCGAGCGCATGCGCCGGCTCGCCGTCGAGATCGAGCCCGACAACACCAACCTCATGATCCGCATGATGCGCGATCGTGAGCTGAACCGCTGATCGCGCGGCCACCGGGGCTCACGCCCCGGCGCGCCTAGCGCGACGCCTTGCCGCCGAACAGGACGCGGCGGGCGCCGGTCGCGACGTCGATCTCGACGATCTCGTGGCGGTCGCGCACGGTCACCTTCGGGTAGCCGTGCCACGCCAGCATCTGGATGCGGCTGACGACCCGATCGAGCCGGGCAACGCCCCCGTCGCGGTCGACCCGCACGAACGCCGGCCGGTTCTTGCTCTCGAACTGCACCCAGACGCCCCCATCGGGATCGCGCGGCAGCAGCGACGAGCCGAGCGCCATCGGGCAGACGTGCGAGACCCACGTCGCGGTCTCCACCGGGCAATCCAGCGGTTCCCGTTCGCCGGTCGCGGGGTCGATCAGCTCGAGGCCGACCTTCTGCGTGCCGGGCTCGGGCCGCACCGTCGCCAGCAGACGACGGTCGTCGAACAGGCCGAGGATCCGCCAGACGCCTTCGAGTTCGCGGGTCTCGTCGCCGTCGACCACGTCCCAGCGCACGGCCCCACGCGGCAAACGCTTGGGACGCAACACCCGCACGCCGCCGACGTGGAACGCCTCCATCTGGTCCCATGCGAACTCCTCGCCGTTGACCAGGTCGACAGCTCCGCGGGATTCGCCGTAGTAGGTGAAGGCGTGCCCGATCGGGTAGATGCTGCGCGCGTCAGGGCGACGCCACGGCCGCCGTTCGACCGAACCGTCCGGCGCCTCGTAGACCAGCTCGTCGGCGTCGACCCACACGCGCACCCCGCCGGGCGCCTGGAGCTTCGTCGTGGCGCGGCGCTCTTCGAGCACCTTCGCCTCCCAGTCCTCGTCGGGCAGGATGCGGCGCGTCTCGCGGTCGTAGGCGACCTCGACCCACTGCCTGGTGACCAGGTCGTAGATGCCCTGCACCTCGTCGCCGCGCCAGTCCCACGTGCGCCAGTAGCGCTGCACGCCGGTCGTTCCCAGGTGGTACGGCGCGAGCACCTCGCTCATGACCCCAAGGTGCACGCCGCCGATCTGCTCGATCGCGCCATCACGAAGATCGATGCGCACCGGAACCGACAGCCAGTTCTCGTTCTCCGAGATCCGCGCCAGCGCGAACCGACTGTCGGGCGACAATCCGATGACCTGCCCCAGCGACGCGTTCTCGAGGTCCGGGTGGTGGTAGCGCCACGCGCGTTCGCCGAGCCACGCGCCACCGGGCAGCAGCGCGACACCGGTCGCCAGCAATCCGACCCGCGCCGAACGCAGCGCTCCGCCGCCGAGCCGGCCGCGCGTCCACGACAGCGCCGACACGACCAGGCCCGTGACCGGCACCAGCCACAGCCAGCTCTGCCAACGCACCCCATCGAAGATCTTCGGAGCCTGCCGCTCGACGGCGAACACGAGGAGTCCGACCACCAGCACCAGCAGCACGGTGCCGAGCAGCGCCAACCGGCCGCCAGGCGTCCACGTGCCGACGGCCCAGATCCAAGGCACCAGCGCGAGCCCCGCCGCGAGCGCGTGCACGACCCACGGCAGGTTCATCCAGACCTCGCCGTCCCAGCCCCAGCGATAGAGGCCGAACCAGTGCTGGTCGAGCGACTCGACGAACAGCTCTCCGACCAACAGCCCGAGCAGCGGCAACAACAGCGTCGCCAACACCAGGAACAGCAGCTTGCCCCAGAACGCCGGCCACAAGGCCCCTGGCAGCCGCCGCACGAACTGGTCCCCCTTGGGCCCGACGTATTCGCCGCGCACCAGCGCCGGCACCACGAACGCGACCACGCCGATGCCACCGGCGCAGACGAACCACGACACGGCGTGCGCGCCGAAGCCGTCGTCGAACCAGCTGTGCCGCGGCGCCAGGTAGAGACCGATGCACAGGCACGTGAACACCAGCAACGTGTAGGCGACCAGCAGACCGCGCTGCGCGCGCCACTCCTTCCACAAGTAGGTCAACGCGAGGTTCACGACAGCACCTCCTCCGCGCGCACGGCCTCGGCCAGCACGTCGTGCAGGCCGCTCGGCACCTGCGCCGGCTCTTCCTCGCCGAGCACCTCGGCGAGCGTGCCGTGCCTGACGATGCGGCCGCGCTCGAGCACGGCGACGCGATCGGCGATGCGCGAGGCGACCTCGAGCTCGTGCGTCGCGCACAGCACTGTGCGCTCGCCGTCCTTCAGCGCCGCGAGCACGCCCTGCAGCACCTCTTCGCGCACCAGCACGTCGAGGCCGGCGAACGGCTCGTCCAGCAGCAGCAGGTCCGGCTCCGGCGCGAGCGCCGCGACCAGCATCGCCTTCATGCCCTGGCCGCGCGACATCGACTGGAAGCGCGTCTTCATCGGCACGTCGAGCTGCTCACACAGCTGCCGCACGCGCGCTTCGTTCCACGTCGCGTACTGCCGCGACAGGAACTTGTAGAGGTCCTTCGCGGTCATCCACGGATACACGTCCGGAACGTCCGGCACGTAGCCGACCCGCGACAGCACCTCCTTGTGGTGCAGGACCGGGTCCTTGCCGAACACCCGCACGCTGCCGCGCTGCGGCCGCAGCACGCCGAGCAACAGCCGCATCCACGTGCTCTTGCCGCTGCCGTTCTGGCCGAGCAGCACGGTCACCTGCCCTTGCTGCAGCTCGAAGTCCAACCCGTCGAGCACGCGCTTCCTTCCGAAGCGCATGCCGAGCCCCTGTGCTGTCACGACGTCGTTCATGCCTTGCTCCTCTCCCTTCCCCAGACCTGCTCCAGTACCTCGTCGACGACTTCGCGCGCGTGGCCCGATCGCCGCACCTCTTCCGCCGCGCGCCGGAACGCGTCGAGCGTCTCGGCCAGGCGGATCCCCTTGGCGACCTTCGGCCCCGCCGCGGTGACGTAGACCCCCGAACCGTTGCGCCCCTCGGTTGCGCCGAGGTGCTCGAGGTCGCGGTAGGCCTTGGTCACCGTGTTGGGATTGACCAGCGCTTCGCCGGCCAGCCCCCGCACCGACGGCAGCTTGTCCCCCGTGCCGAGCTCGCCGCTCGCGATCGCGTCCAACACCGCCGCGACGAGCTGTTGGCTCGGTGGCACGGAGCTGTTGGGATCGACGCGGACGTTCATCAACCGTCCTATCGGCCTCGGACGGTCGACACTTGAGCGGTTGCCACACAGCTGCGACATCCGCTGCCGCCGTCGGCCCCGGACCATCTGCTACCGTGCGACGTCCGCACCCCGCCACCCAGCAAGACACCGCATGCTCCAGAGGTCCGCCCTCGTCTCCGCCCTCGTCCTGACCGCACCTCTGTTCGCGCAGCAGGCGCCCGACCAGGACGACACCGCGTTCACACTCGAGAACATCTTTCCGGACAAGAAGAAGCCGCTGTTCGGACCGAGCGCGTCCGGCACCGCGTTCTCGCACGACGGCAAGCACGCCGCCTACCTCTACCGCGGCTACGACGAGCGGCGCCACGGCAACGACCTGTGGCTCGTCGACGTGCACAAGGGCAAGGCGAAGCGGCTGACCAGCGCCGTGATGATGGCCGACTTCCAGGCGTCGGCCCGCGAGGTCGTCGACGCCCGCGTCGCCGCCGGCATTGCCGCCGACAAGAAGGCCGCCGACAAGAAGAAGGCCGATGCGAAGCAGAAGGCCAAGGCCAAGAAGGACGGCGACCACAACGACGCCGACGCGCAGAAGCAGCTCGACCGCCAGAAGTACGGCAACCGCGTCGACGCCGACGACGCCAACGCCGAGAAGGCGCCGCGCTACGGCGGCGTGCGTTCGTTCGTCTGGTCGCCCAAGGGCAACGAACTGCTGTTCACGTCGGGCGGCGACGTCTACCGCTTCACGGTCGGCAAGGAGGCGCCCGAACGGCTGACCTGCACCAAGGCCAGCGAACGCGACGTGCAGTACCTGCCCGACGGCAGCGGCTACACCTACCTGCTCGACGGCGCGCTGATGAAGGTCACGTTCGGCAGCCACCTGGTCGTGCAGCTCGATCCGAAGCTGCCCAGCGGCGAGTCGATGTCCGGCTACCGCCTGAGCCCCGACGGCAAGCAGCTGGTGTTCCTGGCCAGCAAGGGCTCGTCGTGGCGCGGCGGCAACCGCAGCGTCAACATCGCGCGCTACCGCGACCGCTTCATGGAGGTGCAGAAGGTGCCGCGCACCGTCTCCGACGACGCGATCCCGGACCGCAAGACGGCGGTCTACCTGCACACGCTCGACGGCGCGATGCACGAGCGCGACAAGCCGCGCCTGATCTGGACGCACACGCACAGCGGCCCGCGCGACATCACGCCGGTGCCCGAGTGGGCGCCCGACAGCAGCCGCGTGACGTTCGGCACCTTCGAGCAGAAGAGCTCGCACGTGCTGATCCTCGAGGCGCGGCTCGACGACGAGGCGCCGCCGAAGCAGGCGACGGCGACGAAGGGCGCCGCGAAGACGGACCCTGCGACGAAGGCGAAGGCCGACGGCAAGCCGAAGGCCTACGTCGACCTGCCCGCCCGCACCGTGCTGCGGTTCCTGCACGACGGCGGCCCCAACACGCCGCGCATGATGCAGCCGCAGTACTGCGCCGACAGCCGCCACATCGTCTACCTCAGTGAGCAGACCGGCTTCCGCCACGTGCACGTGCTCGACCCGCTCTACCAGAGCACGCGCCCGCTGACCAACGGCCGCTACGAGGTCTACCCGTTCGGGATCAGCGAGGACCACCGCCGCCTGCACGTCACCGCGACCAAGGAGCACCCGACGCGGCAGGACCTCTACACGCTCGACCTCGACAGCGGCAAGCTCCACCACCTCAACCGCGACGCCGGGGTCTACTCCGGCGCGGCGATCAGCAACGACGGCAAGGTCGCGCTGGCGACCTGCAGCCACTACGGCGACCCGCGCGAACTGGTGATGGTTCACAAGGGCCGCAACACCCGGCTGACCGACTCACACCCGGACCGGACCGCCAGGCTGACCGCGATCGCGCCCGAGTTCTTCAGCTACCAGAACCGCCACGGTCACGAGATCCACGGCCACGTCTACAAGCCGAAGGGCTGGTCAAAGGACGACCAGCGGCCGCTGCTGCTCTACGTCTACGGCGGTCCGCTCGGCACCCGCAAGCAGGTCACCGACGGCAGCTTCCACAGCGCGTCGTACTTCTTCGGCCAATACATGGCGCGCGAGCACGGCTGGGTCACCTGCACGATCGATCCGCGCGGCATGTCGGGCTACGGCGGACTGTTCGAGAAGGCCAACTTCGAGCAGGTCGGCAAGCCGCAGGTCGAGGACCTGACCGACGGCGTCAAGCACATGATCGAGCACTACGGTGTCGATCCGGACAAGGTCGCGATGCACGGCTGGAGCTTCGGCGGCTTCCAAACGCAGATGTGCATGTATACCGAGCCCGACGTGTTCCAGGTCGGCATCGCCGGCGCCGGCCCGACCGAGTGGGAGAACTACAACTCGTGGTACTCGACCGGCACGATCGGCAACAGCCGCGAAGGCAAGACCGACCTCGCCAAGTACTCGCTGCTGCCGCTCGCCAAGAACCTGAAGGGCAAGCTGCTGCTGGTGCACGGCATGGAGGACAGCAACGTGCTCTACCAGGACACCGTGCGCGTCTACCGCGAGCTGCTGAAGGCCGACAAGGAGACCCTGGTCGAGCTGTTCCTGGACCCCACCGGCGGCCACGGACTCGGCGGCGACGTGACCACGCTGCGCCGCTACCGCAAGTACGAGGAGTTCCTGGTCCGCCACCTCGGCAGCCCGAAGAAGCAACAGACCCGGTAGCCGCGCGCACCCCTTGCGCGGCGGGCCCGAATCGCATTCGATCCCTGCCGTGCCTGTGACCGGGAGCAAGAAGAACGGAGCCGATCCGCCGCGCGGCCTGCGTGCGGCGTGGTTCTGGCTGACCGGCTCGGCGCTCGCGATCACCGCCGGCATCAGCGCCGACGTGGCGCCGGAGTCGGCGACCTGGTTCGGCGTGCGCGGCCCGCAGTGCCCCCTGGGCAGCTGCCTGGGTCAGCTGCACTGCCCCGGCTGCGGGCTCGTGCGCAGCACCTCGTCGGCGCTGCAGGGCGACCTCGAGGCCGCGTGGCACTTCCACCCGGCCGGAATCGTCATTGCCGCGCTGTTGCCGGTGACCTTCCTGGTGCATTTCGACATACTTCGCCGCCGCCGCGAACTCCCCCTCCACCACCGCCTACGCCGCGCCGGCTACCTGTTGTTCGTAGCCTCGATCCTCACCGGCTGGGCCCTTCGCTACTTCATCCGGAGTTAGTCCCCTCATGCTCTCGATGCTTGCCGCGTCCGAAGACGCCGCGATCTTCGCCGTCCAGATCAGCAGCTGGCTGATCTTCGGCATCATCTGCGCGATCATCGCGGCCAACCGCGGACGCAGCGCCGTCGGTTGGTTCTTCATCGGCGTGTTCCTGTCGTGCATCGGCCTGATCCTGGTGCTGGCGCTGCCCGACCTGAAGAAGGAGGAGGAACGTGAGCGCCGCCAGAAGCTCGAGAACCGCCGCCTGCGCGAACAGCTCGCCAAGGAGCGCCAGGTCTCCGACTCCCGCCACACCAACGTCGAGCGCCGCCTCGGCGCACACGACGAAGCGCTCGGCCTCGACACGTCGAACCCGCCGGAGCTGCCGCACACCGCGGCGGCCGCACAGCTGACCAACGGCGACCAGTGGTTCTACGCGCGCGACAACGAACGCCAGGGCCCGGTGTCGACCGAGACCATCCGCCACCTGCTGCAGGCCAACGCGATCGACGCCGACACGCTGATCTGGTGCGAAGGCATGACCGACTGGACCGCGCTGCGTGACACCGACCCGTTCCGCGGAGACGTGGCGTGAGCGACGCCAACGAAGGCGCGACCCCGCCGGCCGGCGCACCGCGATCGCTGATCGTCGAGGGCATCGTCGACGGCCGCGTGCTCGACGCGCAGGCGCTGCGTGAGGCCGTCGCCCGGCTGTCCGCGTGCGGCGCCGGCGAGTTCCGCATCGACGTCACCGGCGGCCGCTTCAACATGCTGCCGGTCGACACGCACGTGCCGCCGGAGGGCTTCGACTCGGCTGCGCAGTCGAACTTCCTCGACCGGCTGCAGGAGCTGGTCGACGCCGCCCAGCCCAACAGCATCGAGACGACCCTGCGCTGCAAGCTCGTCTACGACGACGAGGTCGCCGAGACGCTGTTCGTGGTGCAGGGCACGACCGTCGAGCCGGTCACCCGCCGCCGTCCCCGGACCGTGCAGGACGCTCCGGCGCTGCCGACGATGGAGGCCGAGGCCTCGCTGGGCATGCGCCGCAAGGAGCTGCTGTGGATCGCGCCGCTGCTGCTGGTGCTCGGCGGCGTGTTCGCGTGGCAGTCCGGCTACATCGACCGCGTGCTCGCCGTGCGCGCCGAGGAGATGAACACCGACACCGGCCCGTTCGGCGACATGGTCGCGATGAAGCTCGAGCGTTCGTGGGGCAACTACCACGTCACGCTGACGCGCGGCGCCGGCTACCCGACGACGCCCGACGCGCTCGCCGCGCGCAAGCAGTCGAGCTCGGACCTGACCGAGCAGGCCGCCTGCGCGGTCGTCGGCGAGGGCGACCAGCTGTTCGTGCAGCTGCTCGACGACCAGGGCAAGGTGCTCGAGGCCGCCCGCACCGAACTGCGCCCGCTGCTGACCGACGCCGACGGCGAGGTCCTGGTGCGCCTACCCGGCAAGATGTCGGTCAAGAGCGTGCGGCTGTCGCTCAGCGCCGGCAAGAAGCAGAAGAACAAGTAGTGGACGAAGCGCCACAGGACGACAGGCCCGAGGACGACAGCCCCGAGCACGCGCGGCCGGAGCGCGACCGGCCTGCGAACGACCCTGCCGAGCGCGACGTTCCTGGGCACCCGACGCCGCTACCGGCCGCCTCCGAGCAGACGGTGCGCACCTGGCCGCAGGGCCGCTCGCTCGGCGACGACGAGTGCATCGAGCTGTCCTGCGCCAGCTGCCGCACCCACTGGCGCATCCACGACCGCCTGCGCGGCTTCCGCCTGCGCTGCAGCTGCAACGCGTGGCTGCAGATCCCGGCACCGAGCATCGACCCGGAACGGGCGCTGCTGGCGGCCCCCCGCGAGCCGGACCTGCCGGTCGCGCTGGACTCGTCCCGCGCCGAGGTCGACGAGCGCGGCATGCTGGTGCTGCCGGGAGACGATCACGACGGCGACGTCATCTACAGCGAGATCCCGGTCGATGCGCCGATGGCTCCGGGGTCGATGCGCCGCGCCAGCAACACCAACCAGAAGCGCTGGACCAACCGCACGCTGCTCGAGTTCACGCTGCTGATGGGCGCGCTGCTCGGCCCGCAGCTGGTCGCCTGGCTGCTGGCCCGCAACGACGAGTTCGCGCTGCTGCTGCCGTTCGCGAGCCTGGTCTCCGGCGTGCTGGTCGCGCTGGTCATCGCCTGGGCCGGCCCCTACGGCCGCGTCGGCCTGCGCCCGGCGCATCCCCGCTACTTCGCCGAAGCAACGCTCGTCGCCGCGCTGTCGGTCGGCATCGCGATGCTCTACGTGATGGGCCTCGAGCAGCTGTTCCCCGACGCGGAGAGCGGCCTGGAGGGCATGACCTCGCGCCTCGGCCTGATGCTGTCCGTGTTCGTGATCGCGGTCACGCCAGCCGTGCTCGAGGAGATCATCTTCCGCGGCATGCTGCAGGGTCGGTTGATGGCGCTGTTCGGCCGCTTCACCGGGTTCTTCGTGACCGCCGCAGCGTTCGCGATCGTGCACGGCCAGCCGGCCGTGCTGCCGATCCACCTGGGCCTCGGCCTCTACCTCGGCTGGCTGCGCGAACGCTCCGACAGCCTGCTGCCGTGCATGCTGATGCACTTCCTCTACAACGGCACGCTGGTCTGGCTGGAGTTCCAGTAGCGCGCGGCAGGGGCGCGAGCGCCCCTACTCGACCCAGTAGTTCAGCACCTGGAACTGCTGGCTGCCGGGCGCGCGGTAGACGTAGGTGAACAGGCCGAACGAGTAGCCGTTGGCCGCGAAGTTCGCCGCGTCGATCGCACCGACGACGCCGGTGTAGGTCGTCGACGTGCCGCTCTGCACCTTCCAGGTGCTGGTCGCCTCGACCCCGACGCTGACACCGCCGAGCACGGTGCCGCCGGTCGCGGTCAGCTCCTGCTCGTAGCTCAGCGACAGCGCGCCGCCGCTCGAGATCGACGAGCCGACCTGCAGCGTCACCTCGGTCGAACCGCCGCCCTGGCCGACCGATTGCGGGCCGACCTGCAGGCCGCCGTAGAGCGAACGCAACGCGTTGCGGCGTGCGATCCCAGGGTAGGTCGACGGATCGCCGACGACGTGCTCGAACACCGACGCGTCGACGCGCTGCGCCCCCGCCGGGATCGAACCGTTGTAGAAGGTGCGTTCGGCCTGCAGCGTGATCGGCGTGCGCGGGTAGTCCACCGTCACCTTCTCGCCGATCAGCGCCGGGTCCGGGTGCGACAGCACCGTGAACACGTAGCGGTCGATCGGCACCGTGGTGAACACCACCAGGTCCTCCTCGGGCGCGCTGGTGAAGATGATCGTCTTCGACAGCTCGTAGGCCTGGCCGCGCGTGCGCGTCGCCGCTTCGGTCAACGTCGCCTTGAACTCGAACTCCGACTGCGTCAGCGGGCCGCCGTCGATGTTGACGCCGGCCGACACGCCGGCCGAGAACGTGACCGAACGCTCCGACTCGCTGGCCGTCGACGTCGTGTTGCCGAACGCGGTGAACGACCCGGCGACGTTCTGGCCGATGCCCTGACGCGTCGGCGGCGCCGCCAGCGCGGCGAGCACGATCGGCTCGCTGAACACCAGCTGGTACTCGGCTTCCGCGTAGCTCAGCACGGCGCTGTCCTGGTCGACGTTGACCGGCAGCAGGATCGGGAAGCGACGCTGCTGGCTGTTCTGGAACGTCACCGGCACGCTGCGCAGCTCGGTCACCGAAGCGCTGGTCGCCGGCAGGCCGTAGACGCGCACGTCGTTGAGGTCCTGACGGTGCACGGCCAGGTCCTCGCGGTCGTCACCGTTGAAGTCGCCTTTCACGAACGCCGACGTGGTGCGGTCGAAGAAGCCGTGCGCGTTCTGGTTCCAGATCGTGTCGGCCGGCAGACGCCAGTCGTTGACCTCGGTCCACGGCGACGCGTCGACGAAGTCGTCGAACACGTAGCGGTTGGCGGCGACCTCGTCGCGCCCGTCGCCGTCGAGGTCGAGCGCGTTGAGGTGGATCGTGCGCACCCGCCGGTTGGACGGCGAGTTGCAGCCCGAGTACGAGTAGGTGCCGTAGAACGTGCCGAGCTCGACGAACTGGCCGATCGCATCGTCCAGCGCGACGAACAGCATCTTGGTCGAGTCACACTGGTCGGCGAACTCCGTCAGCCCCGCGAACAGCACCTCGTCGAGCCCATCGCCGTCGACGTCGCCGAGCGCGATCGACGACGTCAGCGCGACGCGCAGCGTCTGGTTCTGGTCGCGCGCGGTGAACACCTCGTTGCGCAGCACGGCGAAGCCGGCCTGGGCGTCGTCGAGCACCAGTGTGCGCGCGGTGCCGGCGCCGCCGCCGCTCAGTTCCTGCACCGCCACGGCGATCTCCGGACGGCCGTCGGTGTCGACGTTGCCGGCGCAGAGCTGCAGCCACATCGTCGCGCCGTTGACGTCCGGGGCGATGTCGATCTCGCTGCCGAGCGGCACGAACGTCGAGCCGCTGGCCCGGAACGCGCGCACCTTGCCGCGGCCGCCCTCGGTCATGCCGAGCACCAGGTCGTCGCGGCCGTCGAGGTCGAGGTCGGCGGCGATCGCGGTGACGTTCTCGATGTTGCCGAAGGTCGCGATCTGCACGTCGGTGTCGGCAAAGCCCTGGGTCTGGTCGCCGACCCGGCGCACCCGCGTCTCGATGCCGTCCTGGTAGACCAGCACGATCTCCTCCAGGCCGTTGCCGTCACAGTCGGCGGCGACCGCGTCGCGCAACGTGCCCGGCGACTGGAAGCTGCTGCTCTGCGGCAGGAACGGCACCTGGTTCTGGTCCTGGCCGTAGATCACGTCGGCAGTCGCGTTGCCGTTGCCGTCGGTCAGCTCGAGCAGCAGCAGTGGCGAGGTCGACGCCGGCATGCCGGTCGTGCCGAGGTTGATCAGCGCCAGCTCATCGGTCCGCGACAGCACCGGGCGACGGCCGAGCGGCGTGTCGGCGTCGTCGACCTCGAGGCCGGGCGCGCTCTCACGGGGCGTGCGCTCGGTCGGCACGCCGAGCTTGTTGAGGCCGGACTCGAGGTCGTCGGTCGGCGTGACGGGACCGCCGCCACCGCCGCCGCCGCCACCCCCGCCACAGGCGGCGACGATGGTGACGAGGCAGAGCGGCAGGAGGCGGCCGGGCGCCGGACGGCGCGGGGGAACAGCGGAAACTGGCGAGTGCATTCGGTTCTCTTTGCGGTTGGTTGGTGGCCGCAGCAGTGGGTGTCACCCACCGCTGCGCGCGCACCGCCGCCGTCCCGCAGAGATTCGGCCGCTATTTCGCCAGCTCGGCCTTCAGCCAGGCCCGCGCGAAGAACCAGTCGGCCTCGACCGTGCGCAGCGAAACCGCCAGTGCCGCCGCGACTTCCGGCATCGAGAGCCCGCCGAACGAACGCAGCTCGACGACCCTGGCCTTGCGTTGGTCGAGGCCAGAAAGCCGCTGCAGCGCCTCGTCGAGGTCCAGCACCGGCCACGTCGCAGCGCCGCCATCCGCCGGATCGAATCGCGTCGCCAGGGTTTCTTCGCGGGCCTGGTCGCGCTTCTGCGCACTCCTCCTGCGGGCGTGGTCGACCAGCACCTGCCGCATGACCCGGGCGCACAGCCCGCGGAAATGCGCGCGGTCCTCGATCGCCGCGACCGTCTGATCGACCATCCGCAGATAGACTTCGTGCACGAGGGCCGTCGGGTCCAGCGGCGCGACCGACTCACGCTGCAGCTGGGCCCGGGCCAGCTGGCGCAGTTCGTCGTAGACCGCCGGCAGCAGCGCGTCCATGGCCACGGAGTCGCCTTCGCGATGACGCTGCAGCAACTCGGTGAACGACGGCGAATCGAACGACATGTCAGTGGAACCGCACCAGCCAGGGCCGGATCGCGAACGTGAGTATAGCCCGCCCGCCGACGGCGACCGGTTCGGGCGGCTGGCCGCCGCGTTCGAGCAGCTGCGTAGTGCGCCGCCCGCCGAGCGACAAGGGAGGCTCGCCGAGGTCACGCGGACCGACCCCGAGATTGCCGACGAGCTGGCCGCGCTCCTGGCCCAGCATTCGGACGACCCCGACGACCTCGGAGCCCCCGAGCGCGCGTTCGATGCGACGGTGCTGTCGGCGGCGCTGCACGAGGCGGGAGCCGCCCCGGTCCTGCCGCAGCAGCTCGGGCCCTACCGGGTGCTGCGGCTGCTCGGCCACGGCGGCATGGGCAGCGTCTGCCTGGCCGAGCACGAGGACCGCGACCTCGGCCGCCAGGTGGCCGTCAAGGTGCTGCGCACCGCACGGCACGATCCAGAGCTGCTGCAGCGGTTCCGCAACGAACGGCGCATCCTCGCGTCCCTGCAACACGCCAACATCGCGACGCTGTTCGACGGCGGCAGCACCGCGGACGGCCAGCCGTTCGTGGCGATGGAGTACGTCGCCGGTCGCGACCTGCTGGCCGACGCCGAGGCGCGGCAGCTCGGCGTCGACGACCGCGTGCGCACGTTCGTCAAGGTCTGCCGCGCCGTCGCGCACGCCCACCGCGCGCTGGTCGTGCACCGCGACCTCAAGCCGAGCAACGTGCTGGTGACGGCAGAAGGCGAGCCGAAGCTGCTGGACTTCGGCATCGCCAAGCTGCTCGACGACGACGACGACGGCGGCGCGCCGCTGACGGGCACCGGCAGCGGGCCGATGACGCCCGAGTACAGCAGCCCCGAGCAGGTCCGCGGCGAGGCCGTCACCACCAGCACCGACGTCTACGCGCTCGGCGCGCTGCTCTACGAGCTGCTGACCGGCGAACGCGCCCAGCCGCGCACCGGCAGCTCGATGGCCGAGCTGATCGAGGTCGTCTGCGACCGTTCCCCGCAGCCCGCGAGCCTGGCGGTGCGCCGCGGACCGGAGCGCCGCGACGGCCGCCCCGAGCCGCGCACGCGCTGGTCGCGGCGCCTCGAGGGCGACCTGGACACGATCGTCGCGACCGCGATGCGCAAGGAACCCGAGCGCCGCTACGCCACCGCCGAGGCGCTCGCCGACGACCTCGAACGGCACCTGCGCGGCCTGCCGGTGACCGCCAGGCCCGACACGCTGACGTACCGCACCCGCAAGTTCGTGCGTCGCAACCGGCTGCCGGTCACGGCGGCGGCGCTGCTGCTGGCGACGCTGGTGACGTTCGCGGTCGTGACCGCACGCGACAACCAGATCATCCAGCGGCAGCTCGAGACGATCCGCACGCAGAACCAGACGATCCGCTCCGAGCGGGACGCGGCGATCCGCGAAGGCGAGGTCACCGACCAGGTCGTCGAGTTCCTCGCGTCGCTATACGAGATGGCCGCGCCCGACCCCGACCGGGCCGAGACGCTGCGCGCGCGCGAACTGCTCGACCGCGGCGCCCGCCGCATCGCGCGCGAACTGCAGGACCTGCCCGACCGCCGCGCGCCGCTGCAGCTCGCGATGGGTCGTTCGTACGTCGGCCTCGGCCTCTACGACGACGCCCGGCCGCTGCTCGAGGCGGCCGAACGCACCTTCGCCGCGCTCGACGAAGGCAGCGCGGCCCACCGCGAGGCGCAGTTCGTGCTGGGCGGCCTCTACCTGCACCAGGCCGAACACCAACGCGGCGAACGGCTGCTGCGCGCCTCGTGGCAGGACACCGGCGACGACCGACCGCTGTCGCCGCTGACCCGCGCGGCGCGGCGCTCGGCGCTGGCCGGCTGGCTGCGCGAGCAGGGCCGCTACGACGAGGCGCTGCAGCTGGTCGCGGCCGCGCGACGCATCGCCGGCGACGACATCGGGCTCGACAGGCTGGCGCGCGCCGGCACCGTGCTCGACGTGGTCGAGGCGTCGATCCTCAGCGATCGCGGCGACCTCGAGCGCGCCCGCGACCTCGCCCAGCAGGCGATCGAGCGCGGCGAACGACGCGACGGCGAGGACTACGGCCGCCACGCCAACCTCTACCGCGAACTGGGCCAGATCCTCAGCGACCTCGGCGACCTCGACGGCGCCCGCGACGCGCTGCTGCGCGCGCTCGAGCTGGACCGCGCCCAGTCGGGCGAAGACCACCCCGACGTCGACGCGAGCCTGTTCGCGGTCGCGATGATCGAGGTCGACCGCGGCGAGTGGCGCGCCGCCGCCGACAAGCTGCGCGAGGTGCTGGCGCGCGACCTGCGCCGCTTCGGCGCGCAGCACCCCTACCCGGCGCTGACCCGCGCCCAGCTGGCGATGGTGCTCGGCAACCTCGGCGACGTGCCGGCCGCCGAGTCGCTGTTCGCCGAGGCCCTGGCGACGCAGCGCGAGTTGCTGCCGGCGGACCATCCCGAGCTCGCGACCACGATCGCCAACCTCGGCTCGCTCTACAACCGGACCCGTCGCTACGACCTGGCGGCCAAGCAGTTCGAGCAGGCGCTGGCGATCCGGCAACGGATCTTCCCGCCGGAGCACCCGACCCTGCTGACCAACCGGCAGCAGCTCGCGGTCGTCGAACTCGGCCGCGGCAACGCCCAGGCCGCCGAGGCCCAGTTCCGCGAACTGCTGAAGCTGCGCCGACAGGTCCGGGGCGAGCACCCCGAGACCGCGGGCAGCCTGCTGAGCCTCGCGACCTGCATCGCGCGCCAGGGCCGGCCAGAGGAGGCGATCCCGCTGTTCGTCGAGTCGACCGCGATGTTCCGCCGCACGCTGCCCGAGGGCCACGACACGATCGCGCGGCCGCTGCTCGGCGAAGCGCTGGCGCAGTTCCGCTGCGGCCGGCCGGAGCGCGCCGAGCCGCTGCTGCGCGAGGCCGACGCGATCCGCACCGCGGCGCTCGGGGAACACCACTTCCTGACTCTCTACACGCGGTACTGGCTGGTTCGCGTGCTGGCCGGGCGCGACGACGTCGAGGCGGCGCGCAGCTTCGGCGAGCGTACCCTGCGGCTGCTCGAGCAGCACCTGCCCGACGACCGGCTGACCGGCGAACTGCGCAAGGTGCTGGCGTCGCTGCCGTCTTGATGCATCCATGGCCTCGTCCCGACGAACCGCAAGCGTGAACGAAACCGGACCAGCCTGGGCCCGCCGCGTGCTCTGGGCCGCCGCGGCCTACAACGTGGCCTTCGGCGCCTGGGCCGTGCTGTGGCCCGAACACTGGTTCGAGCTCGGTGGCATGCGCGTCCCGGACCAGCTGTTCGTCTGGCAGTGCGTCGGCATGATTGTCGGCGTCTACGGCGTCGGCTACGCGCTGGCCGCGCCGCGGCCGCTGCGCCACTGGCCGATCGTGCTGGTCGGCCTGCTCGGCAAGGTGCTCGGCCCGATCGGCTTCGCCGACGCTGCGCTGCGCGGCGAGCTGCCGTGGCGCGCCGGCTGGCTGATCTTGAGCAACGACCTGATCTGGTGGCTGCCGTTCGGCGCCATGCTGGTGCTGGCGCGCCGCCACCACCGCGAGGCGTGATGGCGTTCGAGCACCTGGCACTGCTGCACCTGGTGCCGACGCTGGTGATGGCCGGCGTGATCTGGTTCGTGCAGGTCGTGCACTACCCGCTGTTCGCCGCGGTCGGCGAGCGCGCGTTCCGCAACTACGAAGAACGCCACACCCAGCGCACCACCTGGGTCGTGCTGCCGCCGATGGTCGCCGAACTCGCGCTGGCCACCTGGCTGCTGCTGCGCGCACCGGAGCCGGCGCGGCCGTTGGCCTGGCTCGGCGCGGGCCTGGTCGCGGGGCTGTGGCTGTCGACGTTCCTGGTGCAGGTGCCGTGCCACGCGCGGCTGTCGCAAGGCTTCGACGCGCCGACCTGGCGACGGCTGGTGCGCAGCAACTGGGCGCGCACCGCGATGTGGACCGCGCGCGCGGCGATCGCGCTGCGACTCTGCTGGTAGCGCGCCGCCGCGGCGCTCAGCGCACCGCGTCGCTTCATCGCGTCATCCGACGCGGCGTCGACGCCATTTCTTCCACTTGGGCACCGCCCACATCACGTAGCCGCTGCCGGCCAGGAACAGCAGCAGCAACGCGACCACCGGCATCGCCCACGCGTGTGCGAAGTCGCCGAACCACGAGCCGTCGTGCAGCGCCTCGAGCCAGTCGCTGCGGCGCTCCCGCGGCGCGCTCGTCCTCAGCGTGATCGCGCAGACCTGGACCTCGAGGTCGTCGTGCTTGCTGACGACCTTGTGCAGGCGCTTGTTCGGCCGGAAGTCGATGCGCGCGATGTCGTGCTCGCTGCGGAACTGCGGCAGGCCGAGCGCGAACACCGCCTCGTAGACCTTCGGCAGCGGCTGCAGGGCGTCGACCGGGCCCTCCGCGCACGCCATCGTCGGCGGCTGGATCCAGTCGTAGTCCTTCTTGACCAGCAGCAGGAAGCCGGTGATCGACACCAGCATCAGCACCAGGCCGGCGGCGAGGCCGAGCCAGCGGTGTAGCATCCAGATGGTGCGAAACACGCGCATGCGCTAGTCCTCGGCGTAGCTGGCCATCAGGTAGCGCGGCTCGAGGTCGGCGGCAGCGGCCGCGAAGCGCGGCAGGCCGTCGGCGAGCAGCGCCGGCGCGAACAGTCCGACGGCCGCGACGCAGGCGAGGCCGCGCTCGTCGCGCAGCTGCTGCGCGAACGCCGCGGGCGCGACCAGCAGTTCGTCGGAGGCGATCCGCCCGAGCACCTCGTCGACCGGTGCGGCGTTGGCGGCTTCGCGTTCGAGCACGCCGCGCTCGCCGAGTTCGTGCACCGCCGTATGCAGACGGCCGCGCCGCGCATCGAGCACGGTGCGCACGGGGCCGACGTGGCATGGGGCCGCGTGGCGGGCCAGCACCGCGAGGCTGCAGACGCCTTCGACCTGCAGGTCGCCGAACTGCTGCAGCAGACGCACGAACGTGACCGCGACGCGCAGGCCGGTGTAGGAGCCGGGGCCGACGTCGACGACCACGCGGCGCAGCGCGGCCGGAGCGACACCGCGCGCGGCACACAGCTGCTGGCACAGCTGCGCCAGGTCACCGCGTTCGCCGGCGGGCACGTTGGCCACCGAGGTCTCGCCGTCGTGCTGCAGCGCCACCGAGAACGGCGCGTCGCCACACAGGTTGCTGCCGCTGATCGCGAGCGTCGGGCTCACGCGCCGAGCTCCGCCCGGATCAGCTCGGCGAGCTCTTCGCAGAGGCGGTCGCACAGCGCGCCGTCCTTGGCCTCGATCATCACGCGGCACTTCGGCTCGGTGCCCGAGTAGCGCAGCAGCAGGCGGCCGTCCTGGCCGAGCAGCTGCTCGATCTCCTGCTGCTTGCTCGCCACCGCCGGGACCGTCGACAGGTCGGGCTTGTCGCGCACCTGCACGTTGATCAGCTTCTGCGGGAAGCGCTCGAACGACGCAAACGCCTCCGACACCTTGCGGGCGCCGACGTCGGCCAGGATGCGCAGGCCGGTGTAGAGGCCGTCGCCGACCAGTTCGTGCTCGAGGAACAGGGTGTGGCCGGACTGCTCGCCGCCGAGCGCGAAGCCGTGCTCGCGCATCGCGGCGACCACGTGCCGGTCGCCGACCGGAGTCGTGTGCACCTGCACCCCGGCCTCCCGCAGCGCCTGGTGCATGCCGAGGTTGCTCATCACCGTCGCCGCGACGGTCGCGTTCGGCAGCTGCCCCGCCTCGTGCATGCGCGCACCGAAGAACGACATCACCGCATCGCCGTCCTGCACCGCGCCGGTCTCGTCGACGAAGATGCCGCGGTCGCCGTCGCCGTCGAGGCAGATGCCGAGGCAGGCGCCGTGCTCCTTGACCAGCGGTCCGAGGTTCTCCGGGTGCAGGGCACCGACGCCCTCGTTGATGTTGAAGCCGTCCGGCTCGCAGCCGACCTCGATCACCTCGGCACCGAACATGCGCAGCACGCGCGGCGCGATCACCGAGCCGCCGCCGTTGGCGGCGTCGATGCAGACCTTCTTGCCGGTCAGGTCGAGGTCGGGGAACCGCTGGCCGAGCAGTTCTTCGTATTGCAGCACGAGCTTCTCGACCTCGCGCACGCGCGGCTCGCTCGGCGACTCGACCGTCAGCTCGTTGGCCAGGCGCTCGAGTTCGCGCTCGTCCTCGTCGCAGAGCTTCTTGCCCGCCGCGCCGAAGATCTTGATGCCGTTGTCGTGCGAGGGGTTGTGCGACGCGCTGATCATGATGCCGGCTGCGAACTGGCCGCGCGCGGTCAGCAGCGCCAGCGCCGGGGTCGTGACCAGGCCGACGTCGGCGGCGCTCACGTCCGCCCCCATCAGTCCCTGCACCAGGCTGTCGAGGATCCACGGCGCCGACTCGCGACCGTCGTTGCCGATCAGCACGCGGCGCTGCGAGCCGTCGCCCTCCCTCTGCAGCAGCACCCCGAGCGCGGCGCCGACGCGGCGCAGGGTCTCGGGTTCCATCGGGGCCTGGCCGGCGCGGCCACGCAGGCCGTCGGTGCCGAATTGGACCGGTTCGAACGTGTTCATGGGTTCTTGTTGCGGAGCTTGACCACGCGCGAGTCCTCCAGCTTGAACTCGCTGCGCTCGACCCGACGGGTCGGCGACTCGCGCACCACGAGCTGGATCTCGCGGTCCAGTTCCTGGCCGAACTGGTTGCCCGCCTCGGGCCGCTGCAGGTGCACGACCAGGCGCATGGTCTCGGCTGCCCAGCGCTGGCGATCGGTGTCGCGCTCGAACGCACCCGCCACCGAGCGCAGCCGTCCGGACAGGCTGACGCGCACCGGGATGCTCTGCAGGTCCGGCACGAAGCGGCCGCGATCCTCGGGCTTCAGGTTGAGGTCGTCGACCACCACCGGCAGCTCGAACGTGTAGTCCTGCCGCGTCGGTTCGAGGTCGATGCGCACGCTCGGCGTCTGTTCGAACACCACGGCGATGTCGAGGTTGTCGAGGATGCGCAGCTGGCCCGTGGCCTCGTCGCCGAGCTGCTGCAGGTCCGCGTGCAGGATCGGCTGGCCCGTCTTGACGCGATCGCTGAGCTTCTGGATGTTGCGGGCGGGGCCGATGATGCGCACCGTGCCGGGCGAGAACTGCGACGTGTCGCGCAAGAGCCGGCTCTCGAAGTCCTTGGCGTCGAACTGCACGTGGCCGTTGTCGACCTCGAGCACGAGGTTGTCCTGCAGGCCGACCTCGAGACGCACGCGCGGCGGGTCCATCTCGATCGAGATCTCCTCGAGCGCGCGCACGTCACGGCGGATGTTGTCGGCGGTGAACTCCACCACCTGCACGTCCGGGCCTTCGCCACGCCCCACCCACTCGCGGGTCTCGAAGGTCGTGATCGCCAGGTTGAGCCGGTCCTCCTTCAGCGCGTCGATGCGGAAGCGCGGGCCGGACACCGTCACCCGCACGTTCTGGATCTCGCGGTCGCCGTCGAGGAACCGGCGCTTGACGACGCGGTCGGTCGGCAGCGTGATCGACAGGCGGTCCTCGGTGCCGCTGGAGACGTCGAGCACGTCGACCGCGGCCAGCGGCAGCGTGTAGACCTCCGACTCCATGATCCGGCTGTTGATGAAGAACCACAGCAGGATCGCCAGGCCGATCGCGACCAGCTTGCGGTACGGGTCGTCGACGACCAGGTTCCACAGCCTGTTCCTGCGGCGACGATCGCGGCTCACGACGCGCTGCTCCTTCCGAACACCTCGTCGAGCTCGGTCTCGAGCTTCTCGAGGGTCAGGTCGTGGTGCAGCTTGCCGGCGCTCGCGGTCGAGATCTTGCCGGTCTCCTCACTGACGACGACGATCAACGCGTCGGTCTCCTCGGACAGGCCGAGCGCGGCGCGGTGGCGCGTGCCCAGGCGCTTGTCGATGTCCGGGTTCTGGCTGAGCGGGAACAGGCACGACGCGGCCACGATGCGGTCGTCCTGCACGACCACCCCGCCGTCGTGCAGCGCGCTCTTCGGGAAGAAGATCGACTCGATCAGGTAGCTGTTCAGCTCGGCGTCGATGGTGATGCCGTTCTCGCTGAGCTCCGACAGCGACGCCTCGCGCTCGATCGCGATCAGGGCACCGATGCGCTCCTTGCTCAGCCGCGCGACCGCGCGCAGCAGACGCGGCACGATCTTGGTGTCGCGGCGGAAGAACCGGCCGAAGATCGGCGCGTCGCCGAGGTGCACGATGGCGCGGCGGATCTCGGGGTGGAACACCACCACCAGACCGAGCACGACCGACGGCGCCAGCTGTTCGACCAGCCACGACAGGCGGTCGAGTTCGAACGAGTCCGCGACGATGAAGAACGCCAGCGCGAACGACGTCAGCAGCAGCGCCAGGCCGCGGATGATGCCGGAGCCGCGCGTCGCGCGCAGGAACCGCAGCACCACGTAGATCAGCACCGCGAAGATGCCGACCTCGATGACCACCTTGCTCGCGTCGAGAAGCCCGCCGAAGCCGTCTTCGACGAGGTCCTGAGGAGCGAGGTGGAGCGTCATGGGGCGGAGCGCCTCGGGATCACGCGCCGGACAGGCCGGCTTCGGGGTTCTCGTCGGACGAGCCGGCGTCGGGCTGCTGGGCCTTCTGCTGCTTCGCCTTCTCCTTCTCCAGGCGCTCCTTCTCCTGGCGCTGCGCCTCGAGCTCCGCGGACTCGCGCTGGCGCTCCTGCGCCGCGCGGAACTCGTCGAGGTCGTCGCCACGCAGCACCGCACCGCACTCGTCGCCGCTGAGCGTCTCGTACTTGAGCAGCGCCTGGGCGATCGTGTCGAGCGCGCCGCGCTGCTCCTCGAGCGTGCGCGTCGCAGCCTGGTACTGCTCGTCGACGATGCGTCGCACTTCGTCGTCGATCAGCTCGAGCGTTCGCTGCGAGACGCCACCGCTGAGGCGGAACTCACGGCCGAGGAACGGATTCTCGTCGTCGGCGGTGTACTTGATCGGCCCGACCTTCTTGCTCATGCCGAGCTCACAGACCATCACGCGGGCGAGGTTGGTCGCCTGCTCGATGTCGTTCTGCGCGCCGGCCGAGACATCGCCGAACACCAGCTGTTCGGCGATCCGGCCACCGAAGCAGACGGCGATGCGGCCGAGCAGCTTCTTCTGCCAGTGGTTGTAGTCGTCCTTCTCGGGCAGCGACATCGTGGCGCCGAGCGCGCGGCCACGGCTGACGATCGTCACCTTGTGCACCGGGTCCTGGTCCGGCGTCAGCATCGACACGATCGCGTGGCCGGCCTCGTGGTAGGCGGTGACCTTCTTGTCCTCCTCCTCGATGGCCCGCGAGCGCTTCTCACGGCCCCAGCGCACCCGGTCGCGCGCTTCCTCGAGGTCGGACATGTCGACCGAGTCCTTGTTCTTCATCGCGGCGAGGATCGCCGCCTCGTTGATGACGGCGGCCAGCTCGGCGCCGCTGAAGCCGGCGGTCGCCTTGGCGATCTTGGTCAGATCGACGTAGCCGGCGAGCTTCACCTTGCGCGCGTGCACCTTGAGGATCGCCTCGCGGCCCTTGACGTCCGGACGGTCGATCACGACCTGCCGGTCGAAGCGGCCGGGACGCAGCAGCGCCGGGTCGAGCACGTCGGGGCGGTTGGTCGCGCCGACCAGGATGATGCCCTTGTCGGAGTCGAAGCCGTCCATCTCGACCAGGATCGCATTGAGCGTCTGCTCGCGCTCGTCGTGACCGCCGCCCATGCCGGTGCCGCGCTTGCGGCCGACGGCGTCGATCTCGTCGAGGAACACGATGCACGGGCTCGCCTCGCGCGCCTGCTTGAACAGGTCGCGCACGCGGCTGGCGCCGACGCCGACGAACATCTCGACGAAGTCACTGCCAGAGATCGAGAAGAACGGCACCTCGGCCTCGCCAGCGATCGCCTTGGCGAGCAGCGTCTTGCCGGTGCCGGGCGAGCCGACCAGCAGCACGCCGCGCGGGATCGAGCCGCCCAGGCGCGCGAACTTGCCGGGGTTCTTCAAGAACTCGATGATCTCGCGGACCTCGGCCTTGGCCTCCTCCATGCCCGCGACGTCGTCGAACGTGACGTTGGTGCGGTTCTCCTTGGTGTAGAGCGCGGCGCGGCTGCGGCCGAAGCTCAGCACCCCGCCCGAGCCGCCCGGCGCGCGCATCTGGCGCAGGATGAAGAACCAGACGATCGCCAGCACCAGCAGCCACGGACCGATCATGCCGATGATGCCGATCAGCGCCGGGTTGGGCTCGGTGACGCGGAAGTCGCTGCTGCCGAGCGAGAGCAGGTAGCTGCGCACCGGCACGCCGCGGTCGACCAGTTCGCTGGTCAGCTCCTGCAGCGACGGCGCGGTGCTGCTTGCCGGCGGCGGATCCAGCCGCACGTAGTGCATCGACGAGCCGCGCTGCAGGATCGCGGTCAGGTAGGTGCCGGGCTGGCGCACGGCGTCCTCGTCGGCCGGCTTCTGCGTCGAGCGCGCCTCGACCTCCTGCACGAAGAACGCGTTCTCGACGCGGACCCGCTGCTCCTTGACGTCCTCGAGGAAGCGCCGCGTCGCGACCGACGGGTCGCTGTACAGCTGCCGATCGAGACGCATCGCCGCGAGGCGTTCGTAGAGCGCGGCCTCACCCGGCTCGGTCACCAGGAACGGCCGCACCACCACCTCGAGCGGGCGGTCGGGCTTGCCGTCGACCTTCACCTGCGCGGTGACGGTGCCCTGGGCATCGAGCGTGAAGTTGCTGAGGCGTCCGTTCAGCAGGTGGCTGCGGAACGCGTGGATCGAGCTCTGCCCGCTGTTGCTGGAGCTGGACAGGATCAGGAACAGGGCCATCACCAGCGCCAGGATGAGGATCACCCCACCCATGCCGCGCGGCTTGCGCGCGGGGCCCTGGCCTTCGCCCGGCTCCTTCGGTTCTTTGTTCGTCATCAGATTGTTCGCCGCCTGCTCGCTCTAGATCACGGGCTCGGATCGCGCCCCGGGCAGGGGAGCCGCCGATGGCCTCATCGGCGGTTTGCGACGGTTGGCCGTAGCCCGCTTGCCATCGCGACTTCCGACCCGGCGGCACGGACGGCGCGTAGCCCGGGAGGATAGGTCACGCCCGCCCGCGATGCCAGCGATGGGATCGACCCGCTGATCGTCGTTGCCGTCGCAAACCGGTTACAGACATGGATCGGTGCTTCCGACGAAAAGGCCTCGATGGAAACCCCCATGACACGTTAGAAACGCGGCCGATGCCGGCGCCCCGGAAAACACTTCCAGCGTCCCAGCCGGGCGCCCCGTCGGGCTGCCCCGCGGATCGCTGGTCGCTGCAGCGAGGAGGCGTGCATGCCCTCCTTTGAGGTGCGTGTGCGACGGGCCGGCAGCCCGCTCGAACTGCTGCGCCAGGCGTTCGAACTCGCGCCGGGCCAGGAGCTGACGTTCGGCCGCGCACCCGACGCCGACGTGACGATCCAGGACCCCGATCGCAAGGTCAGTTCCCGTCACGGCAAGATCCGATGCGACGCCGAAGGGGCGCTGGTCGCCACCGACCTCGGCAGCCTCAACGGCACCTTCCTGGAGGGAACGCCGGTCGGGCAGGGAGCCGGCACCGTGGTCCCGTTCGGCTCGATCCTGCGGGTCAGCGACTACGAACTCGAGATCGTCGAGTCGGCGCAGGCCGAAACCATGCGCACGGGCGGCCTCGCCCTCGCGGCAAGGTCTCTAACCAACGATTTAGAAGAAGCTTATGACCTCGCCCTCGACGCCGACTGCGGCCAGCGGGCGACCGCGATGCAGACCTCCGTCGACTACGCCATCGCGGCGCTCAATCGGCGCGAGGGGGCGTGCCTGCTCGAGAACCTGCTCGGTGAGCAGGCAGGATTCCACAGCGTCACGCCCATGCCGAGCGGCGTCGGCCCCAGCGGCTTTGGCCCGGGCGGTGTCGCTGCGGGAGGTGTTGCCGCGGGCGGTGTCGGCCAGATGCCGGCCCCCGTCGTCGACCGGGATGCCGCGGCGGCGGACTCCGGCGCCGACGAGGCCATCCGCCAGCTCGCGGCGGAGCTCGTGCCGAGCGTCGAACTCCGCACCCCCGAGTGCTTCGCCACGTTCTGCCGGCTGCTGTCGCAGGTCACCAAGGCGACGCTCGACTGGCTGGCCAAGAGCCTGCAGAGCCGCGGGGTGTTCGCCGAGGAGTTCGGCGCCGAGGTCACCCTGGTCTTCCAGCGCAGCAACAACCCGCTGAAGTCGATGTCCCAGGACGAGCTGCGCCGGTTCCTGCTCGACTGGTCCGAGTCGACCGACGTCGAGACCCGCAACTACTACCTCGAAGGCGTGCTCAAGGACCTGACCGAGCACCAGGTCGGCGTGATCGCCGGCGTCAAGGAAGCGGTCGCCGGCGTCTTCGCGCGGCTCGCGCCCGAACGGATCGAGGCGCTGTCCAAGGACGCCGCCGGCTGGTCCAAGGCCAACAAGCTCTGGAACGCCTACCAGCAGCTGCACCAGGAACTGTCCGAGGAGCAGAGCAAGCTGTTCCAGGACCTGATCACGCCCGCCATCCAGAAGGGCTACCTCCATCAACACGGTGACGACGCTTGAGCCCGCGCCGCCGCCACGTCCCTCCCACCTCTCCCGACCACGATGCCTGATCCACGCGCATCGCGCTGCCTCGCGCAGCGCACGCATGCCGTCTTGTTGTTTGCCACCCTGCTCGCCGCGTGCTCGAGCGGGCCCTACAAGACCAGGCTGATGGTGACCGGCGGGGACCGGCTGAACCCGACGTTCGACGACCAGCCGAGCGCGGTGCCGATCCGGATCGTGCAGCTGAAGGACAAGCAGGCGTTCCTGTCCGCGACCGAAGAAGAACTGTTCGGTGAGGACCTCAAGAAGCAGAGCTGGGTGATCGCCTACCAGGAGGGCAAGGTCCGGGTCTCGCTCGAGCGGGAGATCGAGATCGAGATCCAGCCCGAGGTCCGCTTCCTCGGCATCGTCGGCATGTTCAACGAGACGGACGGCGAGTGGAAGGCGGTCATCGACTGCAACGACCTCGACGAGCAGAAGCTGGTGTTCGACGGCTACCGCTTCTCGGCGGAGCCGCGCGACTCCTAGTCGCCAACCGTTCACGTCCCCAACCGTTCACATGAGCAACCAACATCGCGTCATCTGGGACGAGGGCATGATGCTCGCGCCACAGCACTTCCAGCAGTGGGAGCGCTGGATCGAGGGCGAGCTGCACGGCCGCGGCAAGGCCGACTCGACCTACGGCTGGGGCTTCACCGGCCTGACCCTGGATCCGGGCGCACTCGCCGGCGGCCAGCTGGCCGTGACCTGGTGCGCCGGCATCCTGCCGGACGGCACGTCGTTCTCGAGCCCGGACCGGGATCCACTGCCCGCGGCGATCGCGGCCGCCGATGCGATCGACGACAAGGTCGGCAGCGCGCTGGTGCACCTGGCGGCACCCAAGGTGGTGCAGGGTTCGCCGGCATACGGCGAGGACCAGCACGCCCCCCGGCTGCGCAGCCGGCTGCGCGTCGTCGACGCGGCCCGCCCGGAGTCGGACCGTGAGATCGCCACGTCCCAGTTGAACCTCAGCCTGAGGCTCGACACCGAGGACCTGTCGGGCTTCCGCACCATGCCGATCGCGCGCCTGGTCCGCTCGGCCGGCGGCGGGGTCGAGCTCGCCCCCGGCTTCGCCGCGCCGGCGCTGTCGCTCGACGCGTGCCCGCTGGCGCAGTCGGTCCTGCGGCAGACGTCGGGCATGCTGGCGCAGAAGTGGACCGAACTGTCCGGCAAGCGACGCGGCGCGGGCTCGGGCATGGCCGACGCGGCGGGCCTGCTGCTGCTGCACACCGCGGGCGAGAGCCTGCCGGCACTGCGCCACCTGGTCGAGAACGGCGGCGCCGGCGCCGAGGCTGCCTACCTGCAGCTCGCACGCCTGGCGGCGCAGCTGTGCACGTTCCACGCGACGATGTCGCCGGCGGAAGTTCCGATCTATCGCCACGAGGACGCCGGCCCGGCGTTCCGGGAACTCGGTGACATGCTCCAGGAACTGCTCGGCGACGCCGCCCCCAGCATGTGCGACACGATCCCGCTCGAGCGCGAGGGCGAGTCGCTGTTCTGGGCCCGCATCCCGTCCCCCAACATGTTCTCGGAGGGCAGCCTGTTCCTCTCGGTGCGCGCCGATGCGCCCGAAGAAGACGTCCAGGGGCGCTTCCCCAGCCTCACCAAGATCTCGGCGAAGGACCGGGTCCAGGACCTGCTGATGCGCGCCATCCCCGGCCTGCCGATCCGCTACGTGCCGCAACCGCCGGCCGCCATCCCGACGCAGACCGGGCGCGTGTACTTCCGCCTGGAGCCGGACGGCGACCACTTCGAGGCGATGCGGGCCTCGCTGACCGCCGCGATCCACGTGTCGCCTGGTCTCCCCGAACTCTCGATCGAGCTCCTCGCCGTGAAACAGTAGTCCGCCACACCCCTTCCCGATCGTCGCGATCCCGCAGCCATGCTGCCGTGGAGCCCGGAGCCCGCGGCGACGCGACCATCTCCTCGCCAGCGCCAGCAACCCGCCCTCGATGACCGCTACCTCCACCCACGCCGGTAGCCCGGCCGGCACCCCGGCTGGCACCCCGGACCGCACGTCGCTGTCGGCGCTGTGCAGCGACCTGTTCGCGTTCGCGTTGAGCCTGCGGACGTCGAAGGCTCCCGACGACTGCGACCGCCTCCAGGGCACCATCGCCGGCCTGCTCGAGAAGCTCAGCCAACGCGCCCGCGACGCCGGCGTCGACTCCGCCCAGCTCGATGCGGCCCGCTACGCGATCGTGGCGCTGCTGGACGAGACGGTGCTCGGCTCGCGATGGGAGCTGAAGACGCAGTGGATGAGCAAGCCGCTGCAGATGAGCTACTACGGCGACTTCACGGCCGGCGAGCAGTTCTACCAGCGCCTGGACGCGCTGATGCAGGACAAGCAGGCGAACGTCGCGGCGATCGAAGTCTACGCGCAGTGCCTGGCCGCGGGCTTTCGCGGCAAGCACGCCGACCTCGCCGGCATGCAGAAGATCGACGACCTGCTGGCGGAGTTGACCGGGCAGATCCGGCTGGTCCGCGGTGTCGAGGGGCGCGCGCTGTCGAAGCCGATGCAGCGCACCGAAGTGCTGCAGCAGGAGTCGCGCCAACTGCCGATCTGGGTCGTGGCGGCCGCCGGCGCCGGGCTCGCGCTGATCGTGTGGTTCGTGCTCGACAGCCTGCTCGCCGCAAAGGCCGCCGAGTTCCTGCGTTCGGGAGGAGCGGGCCGATGAAGAAGCTGCTCGCGATCGTCCTGCAGCCCCCGATCCCGCAGATCGTCGGCCTGCTGCTACTCAGCGCCATCATCTACTTCGGCGGCAACGCGCTGCGCGCCTGGCACGGCCTCGGCTCGGGCACGCTGCTGCTGCTGGTCGGCGGCGTCTGGTTGCTCGCCGTGCTGGTGTTCGTGTGGCGCCGGTGGCGGTCCGCCAAGCGCGCACGCATGATCGAGGATCGGCTGCGCGGCCAGGCGCGCGAGCACATCGAGTCGATCCGGCCCGACAAGCGCAGCCAGGTCGAGGAGCTGGAGCAGCAGCTCGCCACCGCGATCACGACGCTGAAGAACAGCAAGCTCGGCAAGGGCGCCCTGTACGAACTGCCGTGGTACGTGATCATCGGCCCGCCGGGTTCCGGCAAGACCACGCTGCTGCGCGAATCCAACCTGAGCTTCCCCGACCAGACGCACGGGCGCGGGGTGCGCGGGGTCGGCGGCACCCGCAACTGCGACTGGTGGTTCACCGACCAGGGCATCCTGCTGGACACCGCCGGCCGCTACACGACCCAGGACGAGGACAAGGGTGAGTGGCTGCAGTTCCTGTCGATGCTCAAGAAGTCGCGCGCGCGCAAGCCGATCAACGGCGCGATCATCGCGATCAGCATCGCCGACATCGCGACCGGCAGCGACGAGCAGCTCGCCGAGCACGCGCGCAAGGTGCGCGAGCGGCTGGCCGAGCTGACCCAGAAGCTCGAGGTCGTGTTCCCGGTCTACCTCCTGTTCAGCAAGTGCGACCTGCTCGACGGCTTCGTCGAGACGTTCGGCGGCTACGGCCAGAAGGAACGCGCCCAGACCTGGGGCTTCACGATGCCCTACCTGCACACGGGCGACGGCGACCTGGCGCAGCGCTTCGACCGCGAGTTCGACGACCTGATGGCACGTCTGTCGGTCGAGCGCCTGCAGACGCTGGGCGCGGCCAGGTCGCAGGCGAAGAAGGCCAAGATCTTCTCGTTCCCGCTGCAGTTCGCCGGCGTGCGCGACCGGGTGCGCGCGTTCTTGACGCAGCTGCAGCAGGCCAACCCCTACCATGAGAGCTCGGACCTGCGCGGCGTGTTCTTCACCAGCGGCACGCAGGAGGGGCAGCCGTTCGACCAGGTGCTGGCCGGCATGCGCGAGGCGTGCGGGCTCGAACTCGACCCGGACACGGGCTCGGACGAGGAGGTCGACAAGAAGGCCTACTTCATCGACGAGCTGTTCACCGACGTCGTGTTCGGCGACAAGGAGCTGGCGCGCTCGTCCACGGCCGCGGAGAAGCGGCGCGCGACGATCCGCAGGGCTGGTCTGTTCGGCTCGATCGCGGCGACCGTGGCGCTGTGCGTCTGGATCGTCGTCGCCTACACCGGGCACAGCAGCCTGATCGAACGCAGCATCGCCGCCTACACCGCGGCCGATCGCGAGTTCACGGCCGACGACTTCGCCGACGAGGAGCGCCTGGCCAAGGGCACCGGGGGCGCCTTCGACCAGCTGCGCAAGGTGTTCGTCGAACTCGACGAGAGCTACGGCTCGGTCGGCAGCTACCTGATGGGTCAGGGCAACAACCTCTACGACCGTCGCATCCGGCCGCGCTACGTCGAACACGTCTTCGACACGTTCGTGCGACCGCTGCAGGACCGGCATGCCGAGAGCCTGCAGCGCGCCATCGACGACGCCGGCGAGGGGCGCGATGCCGCCGGCCTGAAGGACGAGCTGATGGCCTACAGCATGCTCGGTGGCCGGCTGACGATCGATCGCGAGTGGCTCGAGGGCTACCTGATCGGATCGCGCTGGACCTGGACCCCCGGCAAGCAGATCGAGGCCTGTCGCGTGCACCGCCAGGCGTTCCTCGAACGCATCGCCGAGCCGGGCTACAGCGACTGGACCTACCTGCCGCGCGAAGAGGTCCTGCAGCCGGCCGAGGCCCTGTGGCTCGAACAGGACGGGCTGCGCAAGACCGTCGAGGACCTGCGCAAGCGCCAGGGACTCGACCAGGCCGTCTCGGCGGCCGAGCTGCTCAACCATCCGGACAAGGAACTCGTCGACAAGAGCGTCTCGGTGACCCAGGGCGCGCTGCGCCCCGGCGCCATCGACGAGGTGCTCGACACCACCGCCGAGCAGCGCGGCGACGGCACCGCCGCCGAACTCAAGTCGATCGACCGACAGGTGGCGATCCAGCAGCTGCTGCGGGCGCTCGCCGAGTTCCGCCCGGCGCAGAAGGCCAACCTGCGCGAAGCCAACGAGGTCCTGCTGCAGCTGACGACCAACCCGGAGAGCGGCGTCTACGCCGAGCACTTCGAGAACATCCGCGCGCGCCTCGAATCGCTCGGTGTCGACTGCCCTGCCGGTGACAACGCCTGGCTGGTCGAGACGGTCAAGGAGATCGGCACGCTGCACGAGCCGATCCAGGCACTGACGACACGGCCGCGCCTGCAGCGGATCGTCGCCGACGCGACCTCGGACAAGCAGGTCGAGCTGATCGTCGCCGAGATGCTGCGCATCGCGGAGGTGATCCGCAAGCGCACCAAGGAGGCGCCCGACGCGATCCGCTCGCAGAGCCTGCAACTGCTCAGCAACCTGCTCGGTTCGGTGCAGGACGCGCTCGCCGGCGAGATCATCAGCGAGACCAACACCACCTGGCGCAACGGCGTCGGCGACCGCCTGCGCGAGTTCTCGATGCGCTTTCCGTTCACCCCGGACGCCGACGACTCGGTCGACCCGGGTGCGTTCGACGAGGTGTTCGCCAAGGGCACCGGCGCGTTCGACCAGGCGATGGAGTGGATCCGTTTCCTCGAAGGGCAGCTCACGATGCTGCAGCGGGGCCGCCCGACCAAGGAGCACAAGGCCGACCGGCGCAAGGTCGAAGCCATCCAACGGGCCCTGTTCTCGGGTGCCGAGACCGGCTGCGACATCGACTTCGTGCTGATGCCGCTCGGCGACGCCAGCGCCGTGCACTTCCTGCTCGGCAGGAACGAACCGCTGATCGCGCGTCGCAAGGTCGAGAAGACCTTCGCGTGGGTCCCGGCCGCCGACGCCGCGATCGAGATCAAGGGCTTCTCGATGCAGGGCAACGACAAGGGCGTCGACGCGGCGTTCGAGTGCGACGGCAACTGGGGCTTCATCCGCATGCTGAGCGTCGGCAAGCGCGGCGAAGGCACCGGGCGCTACGAAGGCTTTTTGACCTGCGAGTGGGACCAGTTCCTGGTCGACGGCGAACCGCTGCTGTCGAGCACCGGGCGCGCCCGCGCCGCGCTGCTGTTCAAGACCACCGCCGAACCCAACCCGCTCGAGCAGGGGTTCTTCACGCACGCGTTCACGCGGGAGGTCTTCGGTGCGCGCTAGCCATCAGGCCCGCACGATCTGCTTCGGCAAGCTGCCGATCGCCGGCGACTTCCTGCGCGGCGACGGCGCGGCGCCCGAGTTCCGCGAGCTCGACGACTGGATCCAGCACGGCATGTACGACAGCCAGCAGCGCGTCGGCGCAGACTGGCAACAACGATTCGACGCGCTGCCGCGGGGCCGCTTCGTCTGGACCGAGAGCAGGAACAAGGGCACGGTGATCGCCGGCTTCTGGCAATCGTCGCAGGACGGCGTCGGCCGCCGCTATCCGTTCCTGCTCGCGGTGCGCCTGCCGAAGGTCGACGCCGACCACGTGTCGGCGGTACCGTTCGCGATCGCCGACTGGGAGGTCGGCGCGCGCCAGCTGCTCGACTCGCGATTCGAGGGACTCGACGTCGTGCGCGCGATCGAGACGGCGCAGGCCCTGCCGTGCGAGCCCGACTGGGCGGCGGCGTGCAGCCGCCGCGATGCCGCCCTGCGCGAGCGCGAGGCCGAGCGTTCGTGGAACGGCCACGACGACCTGCCCGAGCTGCTGCTGCACGACCTGGAACAGGTCTCGCGGCAACAGAGCCCGCCGCGCTACAGCCTGCGCTGGCGCTGCGGCAGCGACGCCGCGGACGTCGCGTTCTGGCTGGAGGCGATGCACCGCTTCGGCGCGACGCCGCGGCTCTTGCAGTGGGACGGCTCCGGCGTCGCCCGCGCCGCCCTGTGCCCGCTGCAGCCGCGCCTGTTCGCCGGCATGGCGCTGCCGACGCTCGACGACGACGACGCCTACGACATGGGCCGCAACGGCGGCGAAGACCCCCGCACCCACGCGGCGAAGCAACGCTTCGCCGCCGCCGTGCGGGCCGACGACCAGGCGCATGCCCTGGCCGCGCTGCCGCAAGGAGGGCGCTGATGGACCTCGACGCGATCCGCGCGCTGGGCTCGCAGGGCGTCTCCGACGCCGCGCCCGCCGGAGAATCGGTGCGCTACGAACCCGAGTTCGAGCAGCTATCGGCGGAGATCGAGAAGCTCGCCGGCGTCGAACAAGTCCCGGTCGAGTGGCGCATCGTCAACGAGCTCGCCACCGGGCTGCTGCGTAGCAAAGGCAAGGACCTGCTGGTCGGCAGCTACCTCGCGTTCGGCCTGTTCGACAAGCACGGCTACCAGGGCCTGGCCGCCGGCATCGACGTGCTCAACGGCCTGGTCGACAACTTCTGGGAGGGCTGCTTCCCCGAGCTGCGCCGGTTGCGCGCGCGCATCAACGCGCTCGAATGGCTCGACGGCCGCCTCGAGAAGGCGCTGGCGACCGTGCCCGATCCCTCGGATGGCGACCGCGAGGCGCTGCAGGCCTGCATCGCCGGCCTGTCGAAGCTGATCGAGGACCCGGCGGGCCGCTTCGGCGACGAAGGCCCCAATCTCGGCCCCGCGCGCCGCGGCCTGAAGGGCAAGCTCGACCTGATCCCGGAGCCCCAGCCAGAGCCCCAGCCGGAGCCCCAGCCCCAGCCGGAGCAGGCCCCCACAGCCGCTCCCGCCGAGGCGGCTCCCGCCGCCGCAGCGCCGCCGCCGCCGCCACCTCCCCCGCCGGAGCCCGAGCCGGCCGAGACACCCGAGTCCGTGCTCGAAGCGCTCGGCAGGTTCCGCCAGCAGGAGATCGAATACAGCAACGTGCTGCGCGAAGCCGACCCGGCCGACCCGCGCGCGTTCCTGCTGCTGCGCGAGGGCGTGTGGAACGAACAGACGCTCGCCGATCGCGACCGCGAGTCGACCGGCGGCGACGAGTTCGTCCGGATCCAGCAGGCCGAGCTCGACGACGGCGGCTACGACGACGTGCTGGAGCGCGTCGAGAAGCTGCTGCTCGAACACCCGCTGTGGCTGGACCTGCAGCTCTTGTGTGTCCAGGCCCTCGAGGGCATGGGTCGCAAGTACCGCAAGGCGCACGCCGCCGTGCTCGCGTCGCTGTCGTTCTTGCTGAGGAGGCATCCCGAGCTGCTCGAGGCCAACAACCACAAGGGCGAGGCCTTCGCCAGCGACGCCGTGCGCGTCTGGATCGCGAACGAGGTGCTGGTCGGCGACGACGACGGCGACCAGCCGGCGGGCGACGACGTCAGCGGCGAAGCCCGCAAGCTGGTCGCGCGCGGGCAGCTCGGGGAGGCGATGCGGTTGCTGACGCAGCGCATCGAGATGACCGCCAGCCGCCGCGGCCGCTTCGTGCTGCGTCTGGACCTGGCCCAGATCTGCATCGAGGCCGGCCGCATGGAACTCGCCGTTCCGCAGCTGGAGCAATTGGAACAGGAGGTCGCGCACTTCTCGCTCGAGGAGTGGGAGCCCGACCTCGCCACCAGAGTCGTTCGTTCGCTGTGGCAGTGCGCTTCGGGCAAGAGCCCGGTCGCGTCGCTCGCCGAACGCAGCAAGGACATCTATGCGCGTCTGTGCCGACTGGACCCGGCCGCCGCAGTATCCGCCCCAGGTCCGCAAGGAGATTGATCATGGCCAAGGATGGCTCCGTAGCACCTCGCGAGAGGATCAACATCAAGTATCGCCCGGCGACGGGCGACGCGACCGAAGAGAAGGAACTGCCGCTGAAGTTGCTGATGCTCGGCGACTACACGATGCGCAACGACGAGACGCCTCTCGAGGAGCGCAAGCCGGTCCAGATCGACAAGGACAACTACAACGACGTCATGCGGGGGATGAACCTCAAGCTCGACGTCAACGTCAAGGACACCCTGTCCGGCAAGGACGACGAGGAGCTGGCGGCGAACCTGAAGTTCGAGAGCCTGAAGGACTTCGGCCCCGAGTCGATCGCCAACCAGGTGCCCGAACTGCAGCAACTGCTGGCGCTGCGAGAAGCGCTGGTCGCGCTCAAGGGTCCGCTCGGCAACATGCAGGGCTTCCGCAAGAAGATCCAATCGATCCTGACGGACGACGAGAGCCGCGAGAAGCTGCTCGGCGAGATCCGCAAGGGTGACGACGGCGCCGGCGACGGCGGCGGTGACAACTGATTCTCGGAGACAGCACGATGAGCGAAGAACAGAAGAACGAATCGCAGCAACCCGAAGCTGCCGAAGCCCAGGGCTTCTCGCTGCTCGACGAGATCATGGAGCAGACCAAGATGTCGCCGGACGACGAGAGCTACGCCGTCGCCCGCCGCGGCGTCGAGGCCTTCATCGGCGAGATGCTCGCGCCCAAGAGCGCCTACGAGAAGGCCGACAAGACGGCCGTCGACCAGATGATCGCGGAGATCGACCGCAAGCTGAGCGGCCAGATCGACGAGATCCTGCACCACAAGGACGTGCAGAAGCTCGAGTCCGCCTGGCGCGGTCTCAAGTTCGTGATCGACCGCACCGACTTCCGCGAGGGCAACAAGGTCGAGCTGCTGAACATCAGCAAGGAGCAGCTGCTCGAGGACTTCGAGGACAGCCCCGAGGTCGTCCGGTCGGGCCTCTACAAGCTCGCCTACACGGCCGAATACGGCCAGTTCGGCGGCGAGCCGTACGCCGCGATGATCAGCAACTACGACTTCGGCCCCGGCGCCCAGGACGTCGCGCTGCTGCAGAACTGCGCCAGCGTGGCGTCGATGGCGCACGCGCCGTTCATCGCCGCCGCCGGCCCGAAGTTCTTCGGGCTCGACGACGACTTCCAGGGCCTCGCCAACCTGAAGGACCTCGACTCGGTGTTCGAGGGCCCGCAGTACACCAAGTGGAACTCGTTCCGCGAGTCCGAGGACGCGCGCTACGTCGGGCTGACCGCGCCGCGCTTCCTGCTGCGCACCCCCTATGGAGAAGACAACCCGGTCAAGGCGTTCGACTACAAGGAGAGCGTCGACTCGGGTCACAACAGCTACCTGTGGGGCAACACCGCGTTCGCGTTCGCGACCAAGCTGACCGAGAGCTTCGCCCAGTACCGCTGGTGCCCGAACATCATCGGTCCGCAGTCGGGTGGCGCGGTCGAGGACCTGCCGCTGCACCAGTACGAGGCCAACGGCGCGACCGAGACCAAGATCCCGACCGAGCTGCTGATCTCCGAGCGTCGTGAGTACGAGCTCGCCGAGCAGGGGTTCATCCCGCTGTCGATGCGCAAGGGCAGCGACAACGCCTGCTTCTTCTCCGCCAACTCGACGCAGAAGGCCAAGTCGTTCGGCACCAGCAAGGAGGGCAAGGAGGCCGAACTCAACTACCGCCTCGGCACCCAGCTGCCCTACATGTTCGTGATCAACCGACTGGCACACTACATCAAGGTGCTCCAGCGCGAGCAGATCGGCAGCGCCAAGGACCGAAGTGGCCTCGAGCGCGAACTCAACAGCTGGCTGTCGCAGTACGTCGTCGAGGACGACAACCCGTCGCCGGACGTGCGGGCGCGCCGTCCGCTGCGCGAGGCCAAGATCCTGGTCGAGGACGTCGAGGGTGAGCCGGGCTGGTACCGGGTGCGCATGCAGGTCCGGCCTCACTTCAAGTACATGGGCGCGATGTTCACGCTGTCCATGGTCGGCAAGCTCGACAAGGACTGATGCGGCTGCAACGCGGCCGGGACGGGACCGTTACCCCTCGCACCTGCGAGAGGGTCCCGCTCCCGGCGATCGCGCCGAGCTTCCTCACCCCCACACCAAGACCGAGTCCGTTCCCCAACCAGTGGCGGCCGACGCCGCCTGAGCCCAGGAGAGATCAGTTATGGCAAGTATGAAGGTATTCATGAAGGTCGAAGGCATCGCCGGCTCCTCGATGGAGAAGGGCCGCGCCGACTGGAGCGACGTGCGTGGCTTCGACCACCTGCTGCAGTACCCGTTCGACATGCGCGACAACCGCGGCCGCGGCGAGCCCGAGCACGGTGCCTGCACGGTGACCAAGGAGATCGACAAGGCCTCGCCGAAGTTCTACGAGGCGCTGGCGAAGAAGAAGAAGATCGACTCGATCCTGCTCGAGTTCGAACGCGACAAGCCGGGCGAAGGCTCGACCGAGGCCTACTTCCGCATCGAGCTCGAGGACTGCCGCGTGATCACGGCGCGCCCGCACGTCCCGAGCCCGACCGGCGGCGGCGAGAACGCTCCCCCGCACGTCGAAGAGATCGGCTTCGCCTACCGCAAGATCACGTGGACCTGGGATTCGGGCGGCGCGATCGAGACGACCTTCGACTTCAGCGACCCGCAGGCCTGAGCTGCCTGCACCTGACGCAGCCGCAAGACCATGCCTCTCTCCGATTCGACGCTGTTCGAACGGCTGCGTGATGACCGCGCGGCCAGGGAACCTTCGATGTCCCTGGACCGCGCCCGCCTGCGACAGTCGATCGCCGCCAACCTGGAGCGCATCTTCGGATCGCGCGAGATGCACGCCCCCGCCCAACTCGAGTACGGCATGCCCGACCCGAACACGATCCTCCACGCGCAGGACGGCGGCGCCGAGCTGCTCCGCAAGCGCCTGAAGGAATGCGTCGAGCGCTACGAACCGCGGCTCCAGAAGGTGCGCGTGCTGCACATCGAATCGGCCGAGCTCGGCCACCAGATCCAGTTCTCCCTGCACGCGACGCTGCAGAGCAACCCACCCGAGCCGATCACCCTCGACGCGACGATCGCGGCCAACGGCCGCATCGCCGTGACCGTCTGACCTCCTCCCCATGTTCGCGAAGTACTACCAGGACGAGCTCGCGTGGCTGCGCGAGATGGGCGCCGAACTCGCCAACGCGCGCCCGGAGATGGCCCGCTACCTCGGCGAGCCGGGCGCCGACCCGGACGTCGAGCGCCTGCTCGAGGGCTTCGCGTTCCTGACCGGCCGGATCCGCGAGAAGCTCGACGACGAGTTCCCCGAGCTGACCCACGGCTTCATGGACATGTTCTGCCCGCACTACCTGCGGCCGATCCCGTCCATGACGATCCTGCAGGTCACGCCGAAGCCGAACCAGAACGTCGCCGGCGTCACCGTGCCACGCGGCACCCCGATCGACTCGGTGCCGATCGACGGCACCCGCTGCCGCTTCCGGACCACCGCCGACTTCCGTCCGGCGCCGTTCGAGCTGCTCGCCCTGACGTTCACGATCGGCCATCCGTCCCGGCTCAACCTGCAGCTGCGTGCGCGCGGCGGCAGCGGCCCGATTCGCCTGCACCTGACCGGCGACAGCCAGGTCTCTCGAGCGCTCTACGTCGCGCTCTGCCACGGCGTCGCACGGATCCGCGTCAAGGCCGACGGTGCGACCACCGAGCGCGCCGACATCCGCATCCGACCTGCCGGCCTCGCCGACGACGAGGCCGCGCTGCCGCTGCCACCGGGCGCGTTCCGCGGCTTCCGGCTGCTGCAGGAGTACTTCGCGTTCCCGGACCGCTTCCTGTTCGTCGACGTCGACGGCCTCGACAGCATCCGCGGCGACTGCGAACTCGAGTTCGAGTTCGGCGAACTGCCGGAGAACATGCCGCCGGTCGCGCTCGCCAACGTCGTGCTCGACTGTGTGCCGGCGATCAACCTGTTCCCGCACGACGCCGACCCGGTGCGCGCGGAGGCCGGCCGCACCGAGTACCGGATCCGCCCGTCCGGCAAGGACTGGCAGCACTTCGAAGTGCACACCGTGCAGAAGGTGTCCGGCCGGGTTCGCGGCGGCACCAGGCAGGAGAGCTACGAGCCGTTCTTCTCGTTCCACGGCCGGGACCGCAGCGCGGCGCGCTACTACCAGCTGCGCCGCAACGAGTCGGTGTCGACCGAGGGTTCGGACACCTACCTGCGGCTCGGCGCGACCGACCCCGACGCGTGGTCGGAGCTGGACACGATCAGCATCGAGACCACCTGCACCAACCGCAACCTGCCGACCCGACTGGGCCCCGGCGACATCGCGACGCCGACCACCGAGACGCCGGGCGCGTTCCAGTTCCGCAACCTCGGATCGCCCTCGGCGCCGATCCAGCCGCCGCTCGGCGACGAGGTGCACTGGCGGCTGCTGTCGCACATGACCCTCGACCTGCGCCGCCTGGCGGATCGCGACTCGCTGTGCACGGCGCTGGCCCTCTACGACTTCCGCGCTCGCACCGACCGCCAGGCGCGCCGCCGCCTCGACAACCTGCTCGGCGCGATCGCCGACGTCGGCTCCTGCCGCGGCACCGAGCTGCTCGACGGCGTGCCGGTGCACGGCACCGAGATGCAGGTCCGGATCGACGAGGAGAAGGCCGGCGGCGAAGGCGAGGTCTACCTGTTCGGCACGGTGCTCGACGAACTGCTCGCGCAGTACGTGTCCCTCAATTCATTCTCCCGCCTGCGCATCCACTGCACCGGCAACAACGAGGTCTTCCGATGGAACGCGCGGATCGGACGCCGGATCACCCTCTGATCGCGGCGCTGCGGCGGCGCAGCAGCGAGAGCGCGTTCCACGAGCTGGTGCGCGTGATCGAGTCGTTGCCCCGGCGAAACGACCAGGTCGCGGTCGGCCACCAGGGGCCGCCGTCGCGCGAGGGCGTGCGATTCGAACCGGCGCTCGACTTCTCGTTCGGACCGAGCGAGGTCGACGCGCTCGACTACGACGAGCAGCACGACCGCTACCGGCTGGTCAGCCGCTTCTTCGGCCTCTACGGCACGCACTCGCCGCTGCCGGCCCACTACACCGAACAGCTGCTCTACGAGGATCCCGACGGCCGCCTGCGCGCGTTCCTCGACATCTTCAACCACCGGCTGCTGTCGCTGCGCTACCGCGCCTGGAAGAAGTACCGCCACAATGCCCAGTTCGACGGGCGCGGCGCCGATGCGACGTCGATGCGGATGCGGATCCTGGCGCATCTCGAGCGCCTGGGCGAACCGATCGCGATGCTCGGGTTCGCCGGCCTGCTGCACCAACAGCCCCTGTCCGAGGCCACGCTCGAGCAGATCCTGCAGCACAGCCTCGAGGTCCCGGTCGAGGTGCATTCGTGCCATGTGCGATGGGTCGCGGTGCCGCCCCACCAGCGCAACGCGCTCGGCCGCGACAACTGCACGCTCGGCGGCCTCTGCGCCCTCGGCGGCGAGGTGCGCTCGGCGACCACCGCGTTCCGCGTCGTAGTCGGCCCGCTCGACTACAAGCGCTTCAAGACGTTCCTCCCGGGCGGCCGCCGGCGCGAGGCGCTGGTCGCCCTGATCGACCGCCTCAACGGCGACCAGCTCGACTGCGAGATCGCCGTCGAGATCGCCGCGGACGCGATCGAACCGACCTGGCTCGGCGAGAAGCGTCAGGGCCTCGGATGGAACACCTGGCTCGGCGAGGACGCGTCGGAGCTGGCCCCCACTCTGGGCGACACCGTGTCGCGCACCCTCCACTCTCCCAGCAATCCTCAGCTCGCCTGATGGTCGACGTCGACATCAAAGCAATCGTCTCCCGGCTCAACCCTTCGTGCACGCGCGCGCTCGAGCGCGCCGCCGGCATGAGCGTCTCGCGGCAGCACCACGAGATCACCGTCGAGCACATGCTGGCATCGCTGCTGGAGGATCCCTACACCGACGTGCAGAGCATCCTCAAGCACTTCGGCATCGATGTGGGCCGCCTGCAGAAGGCGCTCAACGGCACGCTCGACCAGCTGCGCACCGGCAACACCGGGCGACCGGTGTTCTCGCCGACGCTCGTCAGCTGGCTCAAGGACTCGTGGGTCCTCGGCTCGCTCACCCACCGCGACTCGAAGGTGCGCTCGGGCCACCTGGTGCACGCGATGCTCGACGGCGGCATGCGCATCTGCGGCGGCGACTACGCGACGCTGCTGGAGCAGATCAAGAAGAGCGAGCTGTCCGAGAAGCTGGACGAGATCACCTCGGACTCGTCCGAGCAGGGCGAGATGCAGGAGGCGAACGCGGCTGCCGGCGGCGGCTCACCGGCAGGTGCCGCGCCGACCGGCGACAGCGCGCTCGAGAAGTTCTGCACCAACCTGACGCAGCGCGCCCGCGACGGCCACATCGACCCGATCTTCGGCCGCGATCGCGAGATCCGGCAGATGGTCGACATCCTGGCGCGACGCCGGAAGAACAACCCGATCATCGTCGGCGAGGCCGGCGTCGGAAAGACCGCTCTGGTCGAAGGCCTGGCGATCAAGATCGTCGCCGGCGAGGTCTCGGAGCAGCTCAAGGACGTCGACCTGTTGACGCTCGATCTCGGTCTGCTGCAGGCCGGCGCCAGCGTGAAGGGCGAGTTCGAGAACCGACTCAAGAACGTCATCGACGAGGTCAAGGCCTCGGAGAAGCCGATCATCCTGTTCATCGACGAGGCCCACACGCTGATCGGCGCCGGCGGCGCCGCGGGCTCCGGCGACGCCGCCAACCTGCTCAAGCCGGCGCTGGCGCGCGGCGAGCTGCGCACGGTCGCCGCGACCACCTGGTCCGAGTACAAGAAATACTTCGAGAAGGACCCCGCGCTGGCGCGCCGCTTCCAGCCCGTCAAGGTCGACGAGCCCGACACCGACACCGCGATCGGCATGCTGCGCGGCCTGCGCGGTCGCTACGAGGACGCCCACGGCGTGGTCATGCAGGACGACGCGGTCGTCGCCGCCGCCGAGATGGCCAGTCGCTACATCGCCGGCCGCCAGCATCCCGACAAGGGCGTCGACCTGATGGACACGGCGTCGGCACGCGTGCGGATCTCGATGGCGGCCAAGCCCGGCGTCATCGAGGACCTCGAGGCCCGCATCCAGACCGCCGAACGTGAGAAGGACGCGCGCGAACGCGACCGACAGAACGGCGCCCCCGATCTCGACGCACGCATCGAAGAGCTCGGGCACGAACTGACCGGGCTCGCCAGCCAGCGCGACGAGCTGACGAGCCAGTGGCAGACCGAGAAGGAGCTCGCGACCAAGGTGCTGGACCTGCGCGACCAGGTCGTCGAGGCGCGCGCGAGAGACGACGAGGCCAAGGCCACGGATCTGCAGGCGCAGGCCAAGGCGGCGCTCGACGAACTGCGCAGCAAGCAGGGCAAAGAGGCGCTCGTGCACGTCGAGGTCACGCCCGAGGTCGTCGGCCAGGTGATCGCCGATTGGACCGGCATCCCGGTCGGCAACATGATCCGCGACGAGGCCAAGCTGCTGCTCGAACTCGAGCACGAGCTGGTCCAGCGCGTGAAGGGCCAGGATCACGTCATGGGAACGATCGCCGAGGGCATCCGCGCCGCCAAGGCCGGACTCAAGGCGCCGGAGGTGCCGATGGGCATCTTCCTGTTCGTCGGTCCGAGCGGCGTCGGCAAGACCGAGACCGCCCTGGCGGTCGCCGACCTGCTGTTCGGCGGCGAGCGCTTCATGACGACGATCAACATGTCGGAGTTCAAGGAGAAGCACAACATCTCCAAGCTGATCGGCTCACCGCCGGGCTACGTCGGCTACGGCGAAGGCGGCCAGCTGACCGAAGCGGTGCGGCAACGTCCCTACTCCGTGGTGCTGCTCGACGAGTGCGAGAAGGCCGACGTCGAGGTCATGGAGGTGTTCTACCAGGTCTTCGACAAGGGCGTGCTCTCGGACGGCGAAGGGCGCGACGTCGACTTCAAGGACACCGTCATCTTCCTGACGAGCAACCTCGCGACCGACATCCTGACCGAAGCGGGGATGAGCGAGAACCCGCCGGATCCCGAGACGCTCGCGTCGATGATCCGTCCGGCGCTGTCGGCGCACTTCAAGCCGGCGCTGCTGGCGCGCATGACGATCGTGCCGTTCTATCCGCTGAAGCCGGAGGTGCTGCAGATGATCACGCGCCTGAAGCTGGGCAAGATCGTGAAGCGCCTGAAGGAGACGCACGACATCGACGCGACGTTCTCCGACGCGGTCGTCGACGCAATTGCCGCGCGCTGCACCGAGGTCGAGACCGGCGCCCGCAACGTCGACCACATCATCCGCGGCAACCTGCTGCCGCGCATGTCGCGGCAGCTGCTCGAGCAGATGAGCGGCGACGAGATGCCGTCGAAGCTCGAGGTCGTCGTCGACGAGCACGGCCAGTTCGACATGGAGTTCCGCTAGCCCCGATGCCCGTAGCGATCCACGATCAGGCGCTGCCGCGACCGCTGCCGGTCCCGGACCATGCCCGGCACCGCGGCTACCACCGCCGCTACGAGGTGCACGCGCGTGGCGGACGGTGCCAGCTCCAGCAGGTCCGCGTGCACATCCGCTACCTGTACGGCGGCGAGCGCGTCGCCGACTACCGCCAGACCTACAGCGAGTTCTTCCGGTTCGAGCGCGACGACGCGAGCCTGGTCGACACCCACGACTTCGACCTGGCCCGCGACGGCTGGCGCCAGTCGGTCATCGTCGGCCTGGTTCGGCGCCACCGCGCCGAGGGCACGGCGCTGCCGACCGGCGAGGCCGAGCTCGACGTGCGCAAGCAGTTCTCGATCGCGCCCGGCGACGTGCGCGGGAACGCCGGCGCCGAGCTGCGACCGGGCGCGACGTTCGGCCTGTTGCGCGATGGCCCCGGGGGCCCGTCGCGGACCCGCCTGACGATCGCCCGAGGCGACGGCCTCCCCGTCGTGATCGACGACCTGCCCAGCTGCCCGCCCGGGTAGCCGGTCCAGGGGACCGGTTCGTTCGCCACATCGCGTGGCGGCCGCGCGTTCGAGCACTACCGCTTCCGCTTCGCCAACCTGACCGGGCGGTTCGCCGACCGCGGCGGCTACCACCCCATTCGCATCGCCTGACATGAACCAGCCGACCCGACCCGTGGCGCAGCCAGCCCGTCCGTCGTTCCCGACCGGCGAACCGACCACCTACCTCGGCCCCGCCCGCGTCCTCGCCAGCGCAGGCGGACCACTGCGCGCCGTTCTCGAGGACGACGCAGCCACCGAGGTCGTGGTGCAGCCGGCGTTGACGTTCCCGTACGAACCGCACGAAGGCGACGTCCTGCTGGTGCTCGGCCAACCGTCGCAGCACTTCGCCGTCGGGGTGATCGCCGCCAGCAAGCCGCAGGGCCTGACGTTCCCCGGCGAGACCCGGGTGCACGCCAGCCAGGGCCGCCTGGTGCTGAGCAGCGACCAGGCCGTCGAGCTGCGCGCCCCGCGGGTCTCGGTGCGCACAGGACTGTTGCGCACGATCGCGACGCGTGTCGTCGAGAAGGCCGGCAGCATGCGCCGCTGGGTGCGCGGCGTGTTCGCCCTGCGCGCCGGCGAGTCCCGTCGGCTCGTCGACGGCCTCGACAGCACCCGCTGCGAGAACTCCACCACCCTCGCCAAGGACACCGTCAAGATCGACGGCGACCAGCTCCACCTCGGGCACTGAGCCAACCAGCGGCACTGAGCCAACCAACGGCACTGGGCCAACCAACGGCACTGGGCCAATCGACGGGCACTGCGCCAACCAAGCCGAACCACCATGAAGTTCCAGAACCAGGTCCTGAGCCTGCACAGCGACGCGCTCGCCGCGGACACGTTGATGGTCCAGAAGCTCTCCGGACGGGAGCAGATGAGCGGGCTGTTCCGCTTCGATCTCGACCTGATCTGCAGCGACCCCGAGCTCGACCTCGAAGCCGTGCTGTACGCGCCCGCGAGGCTCGGCATCAAGGTGCAGGTCAAGATCGCCGGCGGCCAGGTCGGGATGTCGACCCGCGAGATCGCCGGCGTGTTCGAGGAATTCGAGCAGCTCGAGGAGGGGCAGGGCTGGACCAAGTACCGCGCCGTGCTGGTGCCGAAGCTGTGGAACACGACGCGTTCGTTCCGCAGCCGCATCTTCCAGGAGATGACCATCGAGGACGTCGTCCAGGCGGTGCTCGAGAAGGACGGCCTCGATCCACAGCTCGACTTCGAGTTCCAGCTGCAGCGCCACGGCGACGAGGACCCTGAGACCAGGCCGATCTACCCCAAGCGCGAGTACGTCGTGCAATACGAGGAGAGCGACTGGAACTTCCTGGCGCGCTGGCTCGAGCACGAGGGCATCTACTTCTTCTTCAGCAACGAAGACGGCGAGGAGAAGGTGGTGTTCGCCGACACCGAGTCTGCGTACGCCGACTCGCCGTTCGGCTCGAGCTACCCGTATCGCCCCGAGGCCAAGGGCGAGGGAACGGACTCCGACAAGTTCACCGAAGAGGAGATCCGGAGCTTCCGGTGCCGGCAGACCCGCCTGCCGACCCAGGTCGCGGTCAACGACTACAACTGGCGCGTGCCGAGCGCGCGCCTGCACTTCACCGAGGACGTGCGTGAGGCCGGCACCGGCCTGCAGACCGAATACAACGACCACTTCAAGGACGAGGCCCAGGGCAAGGCCATCGCCAAGGTCCGTCGCGAAGAACTCGAGTGCCGCGCCAAGGTGTTCTACGGCACCGGCAGCTGCCGCGCGTTCCGCCCTGGCACGACCTTCGCGCTGGAGGAGCACTTCCGCGACGACTTCAACCGCAGCTACCTGCTGGTGTCGGTCGAGCACGAAGCCGAGCAGATGATCAGCCTGGAGTCGTCGACGATCACCGGGGTCAAGTACGAGAACACCTTCACGGCGATCTCCGACGACCAGCCCTGGCGCCCGGAGCGACGCACCGAGTGGCCGTCGATCAAGGGCGTCATGCACGCCAAGGTCGACGCCGAGGGCGACGGCACGTTCGCCGAGCTCGACGAGCACGGCCGCTACAAGCTCAAGATGCCGTTCGACGAGCACTCGGACGAGGCCGACGACGGCAAGGCCTCCCGCTGGGTCCGGATGGCGCAGCCCTACGCCGGGGTCAACGCGGGCATGCACTTCCCGCTGCTGAAGGGCACCGAGGTCCTGGTCACGCACATCGACGGCGACCCGGATCGGCCGATCATCAGCGGCGCGGTCCCGAACCCCGAGACCGAGAGCCCGGCGACCAACGCGACGCTGACGCGCAACGCGATGACCACGGCCAGCGGCAACACGATGCAGATCGACGATGCGCCGGAGGCGCGCGGCTTCCTGATGGCGGACGCCAGCGGCTCGATCGTCGACGACCGTCGCCGCCACATGCCGCGCGGCTCGGCCGCGGCCAACGCGTCGTCACCGGGCGGCGGCAACGGCGCCGTGCGGCCCGCTGCCGATGGCGTAGCCCCCACCCCGGCCGCGCACGACGAACGGCCGGGCTCCGGAGCCGGCATGGCGCGCGGTGACGAGGACTTCGAGAACAAGGTGTCGCAGTGGGACGGCGACGCCCGCAGCGCCTGGCACACGTTCATGAGCGGCGACGCGCTGCGCGACATCAAGACGCGGGGCTGCTACCAGACGGACTCCGCGCCCGGCGACGGATCCGACGCCAACAGCCTCAGCACGGCCGACTGGTCGAGCCAGGGCGGCGTGCAGGGGCCGACCGACGACAACAACGCGCTCAACCACGCCGGCTTCAAGGAGATCCTCAAGAACCTGTCGACGGTCGCCGTCAACCTCGGCTACGAGGGCTTCTCCCGCGGCGGCGACCAGCGCGTCGGCCTGGCCGAGTTCTTCCGCCAGGTGCACAACTTCACCGGCGAGGCCTACGGCTCGCGCCTGCGCACCTGGGTCGGCGACGACTGGATGATCAAGTGGGGTGACAAGTACACCTACAACGATGTCACCAACGATGTCTCGATCGGCACCGGTGGTTTCGGCTGGAAGGAGGAGCACGGCGACACCGACGACCACAGCTGGCACTGGGGCACCGCCAAGAGCTACAGCCACCACACCGGAGACGACGTATCGCGCAGCTACCGCAAGGGCCGGTGGGCGTCCGATTCGTATACCTACGGTGCGTTCGCCGCGTTCAACCTGCAGTTCGACGCGCACGCGACGTTCTCGTTGACCGGCTCGATCCACACCGAAAACAGCATCGACCTCGGCGTCTACAACTCGAACTCGGTCTTCGTCGGGGTGAAGGGCGGCATCGAGGTGACCCTGGCGGCGCTGATCGACACGCAGATCGGGCTGACCCGGACGTTCCTCGAGGTCGGCAGCGACAGCCGCCTGAAGATGACCAGGGAGGACGGTGTCTGGCTGACCAAGAGCGAGGCCGGACTGAAGGACTTCAAGGCGACCTTGAGCAAGACGGACGCCGCGCTGAAGTCCGAGGTCGCCGCGCTCAAGCGGGACATCGCCGCGCTGAGCAAGACGGACGCCGCCGTCAAGCAGACCGACGCCGCCGTCTCGCAGTCCGCCGCAGCGGTCAAGGACGACAAGGCGGCCGTCAACGCACAGCTCGCAGCGATCATGCGCAACAGCCTGTCGGCCTCGAGTTCGAGCCAGTCGGCCAGCAGCACCGAACTCAACGCGTTCAAGAGCATGTGACGCCGTGATCCATCAGAACCTGACACCATTCGCGTGGGGACCCGTGGTCACCTCGCGCAAGGACAAGGACGTCGAGCTGGCGGTCTGCGTGCGGGGCACGTACACGCTCGTTCCCGGCGAACCGCCGGCGCCGATCGAGGACCCGCTCGAGCGCGGCTTCATGAGCGGCGAGACCTTCGCCGACGAGGACATCAACCAGCTCGGCGCGTCGCTGCGCGGCGACGACTTCGCCCACTGGAAGCTGCACGGGGAGGCGCTGTTGCGCGGCAGCTTCCACCACGCGGACGGCACCGGTCGCGAGGGGGTCGCGCGGTTCTCGGTCGGAACCTGGTCGAAGCAGATCCACGTGACCGGACCGCGCGCCTACAAGAAGGGCATGTTGCTCGGCGGCTCCGCTGGCGAACCGCAGCCGTTTCGGAGCATGCCGTTGACGTGGGAGAACGCCTATGGCGGCGCCGGCTACGCCAGCAACCCGGTCGGGCGCGGCTTCACCGGCGAGGAGCTGCCGACGCTGTCCTTGCCCGGCCAGCCGGTCCGCAAGATCGGCCAGCGTGACGTTCCGCCGGCGACGTTCCTGCCGATCAGTTCGCACTGGCCGCAGCGCAGCGGCAAGCGCGGCCGCAACTACGGCAAGCAGTGGCAGAAGGCCCGCGCGCCGTTCTTCAGCGACGACTTCGACTGGACCTACTACCAGTCCGCACCACCCGACCAGTGGGTCGAGGGCTACTGGCGCGGCGACGAGACGCTGACGTTCGAGAACCTGCACCCGACGCAGGCTCGCTGGCAGACGCAGCTGCCGGCGGTGCGCGTGCGGTCGTTCGTCAAGACGACCGACGGCCGCATCCACGAGCCGGACATGCACCTCGACACCGTGTTCGCCGACGTCGACGACGGCAAGCTCTACCTGACCTGGCGGGGCCATGCGCCGATCCAGCGGATCGACATGACCGACGTCGCCGTCGTGTTGCTGGCACACGAGCCGCTCGCGGACGCGCCGACCGATGCGCAGGTCTACATCGACCAGCTGAAGGCGTTCGAGGACGACCCGGTCGGGCTGAAGGCTGCGTTCCCCGCGGGCTTCCTGATGTTCGCCGACGCCATCGAAGCCGTCGAGCAGGCGGAACTCGACGGAACGCCGATGCCCGACCTGCAGAAGGTGCAGGACGAACTGCCGCCCGAGTGCCCGATGCCGCCGTGGTTCCTGGCCGCCGTCGCCGGCGACGAGGACCCTCTGGGCATCGAGGACAAGTTTCCGCCGGGCATGTTGGACGGCTCCGCAGCACCGGGGGCGGCCGAGGCCGGCGGGCTCGCCGATCCCGACACGCAGGCCGGCATGTTCGCCGACCTGGAGAAGCTCGGGGACGATCCGGGCCTCGCCGCCGAACTGCTCGACGGCATCGTCGGCCTGCTTCCGGCCGACAAGCAGGCCGGCCTCAAGGAGGGCATCCGCGCGCTCGCCGAGACGCTCGACGCGGTCAAGGCGGACGCGGGCGCCGACGTCTTCACCAAGGCGGCCACGGCCGCGAAGTCGTCACCTCCGGCGAAGCCTGCGGCGGAGAGCTACGGCGACATGATGGCCACCGCCAACGAACAGGTGTCGATCGCCGGCGACGCGGCCGACACCGCCGAGACCGCAGCCAAGGTCCAGGAGGCCCAGGCCAACCTCGACAAGGCGCCGCAGTCGCTCGACGATGCAGTGGCGCAGGGCCTGAAGCCGCTCGAGGACATCGACATCCCCGACGTCCCCGACCTGCCGGACGGCGACGCCGTGCTCGCGGAGCAGGCCGCGATGATCGATCGCGAAGAGGCGCGCATGCGCGACAAGCTCGGCGACCATCCGATGCTCGGCATCTTCGCGATGGGTCGCAACCTGATCGAGAACGCGCCGCGCCCCGGACAGCTCGCGCCCGACCTCAGCGCGATCCCCGCGGGGCTGCAGCGCGCCCAGCAAGCGCTCGCCGCGCAGGGTGTGTCGGCCGCCGCCATGGCGCCGCTTTCCGCGCTGATCGCCAAGGTCCAGACGCTGGTCGACAACTGCCCCAAACCGGACCCGCTGCCCGAAGGCGAGTTCGTGGCGCAGGACCTGCGTCGCCGTGACTTCTCGGGACAGGATCTGCGCGGGCAAACCTTCTGCAAGGCCGACCTGACCGGCGCGCTGTTCTGCTCGGCGGACCTGACCGGCGCCGACTTCACCCAGGCGGACCTGACCAAGGCGGACCTGACCGGAGCGACGCTGACGGAGGCGACGTTCAAGCGCGCCAACCTGAGCAAGGCGCAGTTCACGAACGTCACGGCTCCGCGCGCTTCGTTCGCCGACGCCGACATCACGGCGACGGACTTCGCCAACGCCGACCTGACCGGCGCGAAGTTCACCAACGCCCGCGGCGAGAAGGCCGACTTCGGCTCCGCCACGCTGATCGACGCAGACGCGAGGTTCAGCGACCTGTCCAAGGCCGACCTCCGAGCTGCCGACCTCACCCGCGCAAACCTGTCGTTCGCGACCCTGCACCTGGTCAAGGCCGACCGCGCCGACCTGACCGAAGCCAACCTCGAACTCTGCAAGCTGACCCGCTCGCGACTGCATGACGCCGTGCTGCGGAACAGCCGCTCCACGATGGCCTTCTTCACCGCGAGCAACCTGACCGGCGCCGACCTGCGCGGCTGCCGCTACGAGAAGTGCGACTTCTCCAAGGCGACGCTGGACCGCGCCGACCTGCGGGGCTCGGACCTGAGCCACACCCTGTTCCGCGACGCCATCGCCACCGCGGCCGACTTCCGTGAGGCGGTGCTGACCGGCTGCTCCACCACCGGCGAAGCCCGCTTCACGCAGTGCGACTTCCGGCATGCAGAGGGGCCGCGCAGCGTCTGGATGGATGTCGAGCTGACCGGCTCGACGTTCCGACACGGGGACTTCGGGCACGCCTACTTCGACGGCGCCCGGGGCAGCGACATCGACTTCGTGGCGACGGGCCTGAAGTACGCCAACTTCCGCCGCGTCGAACTGTGCCGGGTGTCGTTCGCGTTCGCGGACCTCGCCGGGGCCGTGTTCCAGGACGCGACCGTCGACGACGGCGACTTCCAGCGCAGCAACTGCTACGACGCCAAGTTCCTCGGCGCCCGCGCCACCCGCTGCCGCTTCTCCGATGCATTCCTGGTCGGCGTGCAGCTCGACGACCCCGACAACGAACCACCCGGAGGTGACCGATGACCTGGGGATCGCTCGACCGCGACACGGTCCTGCAGCGCATCGCCGGCGGCGAGCCGCTCGCCGACTGCTCGTTGTCCGACCTCGACCTCGGTGGCCAGTCGCTGCGCGGCGCGAACTTCGACGGCGCCGTGCTCGAGCGGATCGACCTCCGCGGCTGCGACCTGACCGGCGCCAGCTTCCGCGGGACCACGCTGCTGGACTGCCAGTTCGCCGAAGCGACGCTGGCGGGTTCGCAGTGGTCCGGCTGCCATGCCCTGCAATCCGACTTCGCGAACCTCGACTTCGCCGGAGCAGAGGTGATCGGGAGCCAGTTCGTGCAGTGCCACCTACCGCACGCGAAGTTCGACGAGGTCCGCCTCGACCAGACGACCTTCGCGTCGTGCGCGATGTCGCGAGCGAGCTTTGCCGGGGCCAGCCTGCGCAGCGCCGTGCTCGCGCAGTGCGAGCTCGACGGCGCGCAGCTGGCCGGAGCCGACCTGACCGAAGCGACGCTCGCGCTGTCGAACCTCGAAGGCGCCGTGCTGCGCGATTGCAAGCTCGGGTTCGCGTCGCCGGCCAAGGCCAACCTGCAGGGTGCCGACCTGCGCGGCGCCGACCTCAACGAGACGATGCTCGCCGGCGCCGACCTGCGCCGTGCCGACCTGCGTGAGTGCAAGATGTCGCAGTCGCTGTTCGCCAACGCCGACCTTCGCGGCGCGCTGCTGCCGGCCGGCGAACTGCAGGGCCTGATGTTCAACAACGCCGACCTGACCGGCTGCGACCTGTCGCAGACCAGCCTGGTCAAGTGCATGCTCAACGGCGCGGTGCTCGACGCGGTGACGTTCGGCGACGGGCAGGCGATCCGCGAGTGCCTCGCCAACGGTGCGTCGTTCCAGCACGCCACCTTCGCTCGCCTGCAGCTCGAACAGACCGTGATGGAGGACGCCGACCTGCGCGGAGCGGACCTGTCGCAGGCGACCGTCGCAACGACGCGCATGCCGCGCAGCGACCTGCGCGGAGCGCGCCTGCCCGAACGGCTGGTCGACTGCTCGTTCGCGCACGGTCGCCTCGACCCCGACACGTTGCGCGGCAAGGTGCTGACCGGCGCCGACCTCGAGGGCATCGACTTCGCCGGCTACTGCTTCGACGGGTGCGACCTGCACCGCGCGTCGTTCCAGGGCTGCAACGTGCAGGGAGCCAGCTTCCGCGGCGCCCGGCTCGAGGCAGCCAACCTGCAGGAGTGCGACCTCGCCGGCGTCGACTTCACCGATGCGGACCTGCGGCACGCCCGCTTCGGCAAGGCGCGACTCGCCGGTGTCGACCTGTCGGGCCATGACCTGACCATGACGCAGTTCCGGGAGGCCGACCTGACCGGCGCCGACCTGACCGGCTGCGACCTGTCGATCGCCGACTTCGGCGACGCGAGGCTCGACCGCGCCAACCTCAGCCGCGTGCGTATGAACGGCGGCAGCCTGGCCCACGCCTCGATCGAGGGCCTCGTGCTCGAGAACGCCGAGCTGCACGGTGATCTCAGCGAACTCGACTACGACCACCTGACGTTCCGCGGCCAGACCTTCAGCCGCTGTTCGTTCCGCGGCGCGGACCTCAGCGGACGCGACCTGTCCGGCTGCGACCTGACCCAGAGCCTGTTCCACATGGCGAACCTCGCCGGCGCGAAGTTCACCGGCAGCCGCCTGCACCTGGCGAACTTCTGCGAGGCCGACCTCAGCGACGCCGACTTCGAAGGCGTGACCGCGACGATCGCGAACTTCGCCAGGGCCACGATGCACGGGACCAGGCTGCGCGGAGCGAACCTGCGCAACGCGATCCTGCCCGAGGCCGAAGCGCTGCGTTGCGACTTCGGCGGGTGCGATCTGCGCGAGTCCGTCTGGACCCGGGCGGACCTGACCGGCAGCAGCTTCGTCGGGGCCAACCTGACGCACGCCGAGATGAGCTACGCCACGCTCGACGGCTGCGATCTCGACATGAGTGATCTGACCTGGGCCAACCTGCACGGCGTGCTCGAGAAGGAGACGCGCTGGGGCAAGGCGATCCGCAGCAAGGCGCGCAAGACCGACGACGATCGCCTGCATGGCGAACACGGCTTCCGTCGCCCGACGCCCGAAGAACTCGAACGGATGGGGATCGACCCATGATGCCAGCGGCCAACCAGGGGGTCGGGATGAACCTGGGCTTTCCGGACGTCTGCACGACGCCGGCAGCTCCTGCCCCGATCCCGATCCCGTATCCGAACATCGGCATGAACGCGATGGCGATGCCGTTCGTGCCCAACGTGCTGGTGTCGTTCGCGCCGGCGCAGAACATGGCGGCCAAACCACTGCTGACCAATGGCGACAACGCCGGCGTCGCCCACCCCTTGTTCATGCAGCCGGGCGGGACCACCGTCGGCAAGCCCAACCTGCTGGTCGGCGGCATGCCGGCAGGCCACCTGACCAACCCGACCTACGGCAACAACTTCAACAACCCGGTCGGCGCCAAGATCGTGCCCAGCATCACCAACGTGCTGATGGGCTACACCCCGTCGCTGACCCCGTCGCAACGGGCGTTCGGCGCGCGCCTGGTCCGCTCGGAGGGCAGCTCGATGCGCTGCACGGCCGGCCTGCTGCAGCTCCGGATCCCGTGCATCGGCCTCGGCACCGACCGGTGGCTCGCGCGGGGCCTGTCGCGGCTGCGCGGCGTCGCGATCCGCGCCGTCGCGCTCGACCTGCGTGGCAATCCCGGAGGCGTGATCACGGTCGCGGCCCGGCTCGCGCTGCTGCTGCTGCGCCTCGATGTGCCGATCGCCGTCGCCATCGACCGCGACACCGCATCCGCCGCCGAACTGCTCGCCACGGCGCTCGACGCCCGCACGTTCGGAGAGCGCTCCTTCGGCAAGGCCCGGGCGACGACGTTCGACGTGCACGCCGCGGACCTGTCGGCCCGCGGCGATGCCCCGACGGTGACGTTCGCACGAGCCGGCGGCGAGACCATCGACGGCGTCGGCCTGCCCCCCGACCAGCCGTGCGCACCCGAGCAGGCCCACGCCGAGTCGATCGCGTGGCTGCAGACCCGCCGAGCGACATGACGGATCCATCGAACAACACCACCGACTGGCTGCAGGCATTCCTGCCGCTCGGCACCGTTCGCAGCGACAGCTGGGAGCCGCGCGGCGGCGGCGTGCTGATCCTCGACCGTCCGGTCGTCTGGCTGGTCACCGGGCGCCAGGTCGTCGACCCGGTCGGCGACGAGGAGCTGGCCACCTGGATCCCGAACGAACGGGGCGTCGGGTTGCTCAACCTGACGCGCAACCAGCGCCAGACCGGCATGCCGTGGGTCCACCACCCGGTCGGACTCAGCGCGGCCATGCTGCCGCTCGACCCGAGCTTCCGCATCAAGGCGTTCGCCGAGACCCAGTGCACGCGCGTTCGCGACCTGCAGCCGATGCAGCCGGCCGCCTCCGTCGGTCGACTCTACGGCCCCGACATCGCGCCCGACCAGGCCGCGCCGCCGGCGGTGCTCGACGGCATCATCTCGGCCGCCGACGCGAAGTCCGGCTCGATCTTCACGACCGCGCCGATGCTGCCGCGCAACCTCGGCGCTCCGCTCGTGCTGGCGTCGCCCTACGGTGGCCCGGTCACGCTCGCCGGCATCCTGCTCGGCAACACGATGGTCAACGAACCCGACCCGCGCATGCTGCCCGTTCGCCTCGGCCGGGCCATCTGCGTCGACGCCGCATGGGAACTGGTCCGCGGTGCGGAAGCCTCCGAGCAGCGTCGACGGGTCACGGCCAGTGAGGGATCCGACGACGCCGAGCGCAGCGACGAGGAGCCAACCGCATGAGTGCGGCGGTCTACGTCGGTCCCGCCCGCGTGCTGCGCATGGACGGCGAACGCCCCCACGTCCAGGTGCTCGGCGGAGGCTGCGAGACGGCGACGGCGGACTGGGCACTGCCGTTCCGCTACGAGCCGGCGACGGGCGACCTGCTGCTGGTGATCGGACAGAGCGGCCGCTACTGGGTGACCGGCATCGTGCACGGGGCCGGACGATCGCAGCTCGCGTTTGCTGGCCACACCGAGCTGAACGCGGCCGGCGGACCGCTGCACCTGTCCGCCGACGGCGGCGTTCGCATCCAGTCGCCAGCGGTCGGCGTCGAGGCCGATGTGTTCGAGACCGAGACGAACGCCACACACCAGCGGCTCGACCAGTGCGACAGCGAGGTCTCCGGCACCCTCGACGAGCGATCCGGGGAGAGCATGCGCGACATCGACGGCGAGGACGCGGTCACGGCTGCGCAGACCTCGACGGTGGCGGCGAGGGTCGCGAAGATCGACGGCGGCCTGCTGCGCCTCAGCTAGGGCCGTGGGCCGCAGCGGCGACGCGCTTGTGACCGGTACGCGCACCATGGGCGGATGCGCGCACGGCCCGCGCGGCGCTCGCCGCGCCTCGGTCTCGCTCGCCCTCTGGCCTGAGCTGCACCGCCTCGGTACGTTGACCCACCGATGACGCAAGGTCACGACAACCAGGCACCCGACGGCGCGATCGACGTCTCGTTCGATACGCTCGCCCGGCTGCTCGGCGGCGCGCGCGCGGCCGAGGCCCTTGCCGACCATGCCGACGCCGCACCGCACATCGCGGCGCTCGACGGTCCCGCCGCATGGCTGACGCCCGGCACCGACGCCACGACACCGAGCGCCGGCACCATCCGCCAGCTCGCGCTCGAGGTGCTGTCGCTCAAGCTTCGCACGTTCGCGGCGATCGTCGACCAGGTGCCGCCGCAGCTGCCGTCGCTGCCGCCCGAGCACGTTCGGGTGCAGCTGCTCGACGGCACCGGCCTGCCCGGCGCAAGGCGCTGGAACGTGCATGTGTCGCTCGTCGCCGGTGGCGGTGCGCCCGCCGACCGCGCCGCCGGTGCCGACGCCGGCCTGCGCACGTCGCTGGGTCGGCTGCTGGCGCGCCTGCTGTTCGAGAGCGACCGACGCCGTGGCGATGAGGCGCAGCAGCACGGCGTCGGCCTGGCCAGCACGTTCGCCACCGGCTCTGGCACGTCGCCCGCCGAGAACGCCGAACGCCTGTTCGCCAACGGTCCGGGCGGAGACAGCTCCGTGGTGCTGTTCTCGTCGGGGCATCGCGACCTGCTCGCGGGCAAGGCCCTGCCGGCAGGGCTGTGGGCGCAGGTCGGTGGACTGCTGCTACGTCTGCTGACGGACGTCTCCGAGTTCTCGCTGCCCGACCCTCCGATCGACGCGTTGCGTCCGCGGCTTGCGCAGCTGATCCGACGACTCGACATCGCGACGTTCGGCGCCATCGCGCGGCGCGACGAGATCAGCGACCTGCTGCGCCAGAACCTGGCGCGCCTGAAGCAGGACTGAGGCGGCCCAGGATCAAGGAGGAACGGCATCGGGTCGATGCCCGGGACGCGCAAGCGGGTCGACACGGCCGCGATGGTCGAGGCCGTGCCGGTGCGGACGCGTGCTACTTCGCGAACGCCTCGACCTCGCAGAGACGGCTGAACGACGGGAACGTCAACCCGTGGCAGCCCTGCGTGACGATGCGCACGTAGCGCACCGTCCGCGGCTCGAAGCGGTGCTCGACGAAGCTCTGTTCGCCGCGCGTGCCCTTGCCCGACGTGCCGACCTGCTGCCACGCCGATCCGTCGACGGAGACGTGCAGGTCGTAGATCTCGTGGCTCTGGCCGACCGCGCGTTCGTGCACGACCACGCGCCCGACCGTCGCCGGGACGCGCAGCTCGAGCGTGATCTCGAGCGGCTGTGGCTGCGTCGGGTAGCCGAGGAAGTGGTCGAACCGGTCCGGGATGCCGTTGGTCAGACGGTCCGGACCGAACACCGGCTGGCTCGTGCCGGCCGACGCGGTCACCCTGGCGCGGTATGCGTAGTTGTCGCGCTGCGTCGCAGGATCCGCAAACGCGGTGCGGCCCAGATCGGTGCGAGCAACCGCCGCGCAGCGCGGCAGCAGACGCCGCTGCCGCTCCTGGAACCCGTCGAAGTCGCGTTCGCCGTCGGGGTTCCACGCCCTCGCGGCCACCGCCGCGAAGCGCGGCACGCACAGCTTGGCGACGTTCTCCTGGCGGCCCTCCCACCACGGCATCATGAAGCCGACGATGCCGTCCCGGGTGCGCGTGCGGTGCGGCTCCGCGAACGTCGGCATGCCGTGGTTGACGTGCTTGAACTCCTGCAGGTCCCACTGGTAGCACCGCTTGACCGGCACCGCGGTGAACATCGTGCGCGGGTAGTGGTCGACGATGTACATCGGATCCCACGCCGCGTTGACGACCTGGTAGCCGGCGTCGAGCATCTGCTGGGCCGGGAAGTCGACGGTGCGCCAGTTGACGTGCAGCACGTCGGTGTCGACCTTGTGCTTGCCCTCGCCGAGGCGCGGCCCCTCCCACGCCATCGGCCGCCGCCCGCGCTGCTTGACGAACAACGCCAGCCGGCTGACGAAGTCGCGCTGGTCGTCCTCCGGCACGCCGTAGGCCTCGTCGCCGCCGATGTGCACGTAGGGCGACGACGCGAACACCTGCATCAACTCCGCCAGCAGCGCCTTCATGCCCTCGGTCGCCGACGGCAGTGTGGCGAGGTCCTTGGGCGACTTGCCGAACACCTCCGGGTAACGCTGGCGCAGGATCGTCGAGTGCGCCGGCACGTCGATCTCCGGGATGATCGCGACGCCGCGCGCCCGGGCGTACTGCTCCAGATCGACGAAGTCCTGCCACGACCACCCCGACCGTTCGTCGAACAGCTTCGGATAGACGCGCGACGGCCAGCTGAACAGCTGGTCGTCGCTCAGGTGCAGCTGCAGGTAGTTGACCTTGTAAAACCAGCACGCGTCGACGATCTGCCGCAGCACGGCGGGGCCGTGCGGATTGCGCCCCATGTCGACCATGAAGCAGCGGAACGGCATCGCCGGCTCGTCGGTGATCGTGACCCGCGGGAACGTCGCCACGCCGTCGACGATCTCGGCCAGCTGCAGCAGCGTCGCGGCCGCGCGCGCAGCACCCTGCGGCGCCGCCGCGGTCACCACCAGGCCGGCCTCGTCGGGCGCGATCCGGTACCACTCCGCGCCCCCGGCGTCGGCCTGGTAGCGGAACGACACGCGCCCGGGAGCGCTCGACTTCTGCTGCAGCCGCGCGCCGGCGAGCTGCAGCGCGCTCGCGAACGCGCTGCCCTGCGACGACGTCTCGATGCTGCCACCAGTGACCCGGCCGATCGCGACCGCGCCGTCCGCGCGCACGACCTGGCGCGGCTGCGGCACGACCGGCAACTGCGCCGCCACCGTGCCGGCGAGCGCGAGGCACGCCGTCATCGTGCGCATCATGCGTCTTCCTCTTCCCAGAGGTCGTCGTCGGCCGCCCACTCGTGCAGCGTCTCGGCGCGGCTGATCAGCATCGGCACCAGCTCGGCGTCGTCGGCGATGCCCTCGATCTCGATCGCGTCGCTGACCTTGCCGTCGCGCACGTCCTGCGCGTAGGCGAGCCAGCGGTCGGCGATGGCGTGCATCGCGTCGCGCGGATGCGGGTGATCGTCCGCCGACGCCAGGTCCATCGGGACGTCGCCGGAGATCACCCACGCCCCCACCGTCTCGGGACGCCGCTTGCTCTCGATCGCCCACAGCGCCACGTAGGGCGCCACGAACCACGCCGGCTCCTCGCCGATGCGGCCGTGCTCGACCTTCTCGTCGCGCAGGTAGGTCTCGACATGGCCGCGCACTTCCGCGCACCAGCGGTCCTGGACCGCGGGATCGTCCCAATCGGGCTCTCGATGGTCTGCTTCGCTCATGGCTGCTGGTCGACCTTCGTGGTCGCTTGCTCCTCGGACCGCCCGTTGCCGGACGGCTTGTGGTGGTTGGATGGCTCGCCCCCGGCCGCACCGTTGCCGGAGCCCGAACCCGATGGCGTCGCCTCCTTCGCGGGCCCCTTCTTCGGTTGGCCCTTCTTCGGTTGGCCCGTCTTCGGTTGGCCCGTCTTCGGTTGGCCCGTCTTCGGTTGGCCCGCCTCAGGTTGGGCCTGCTTTGGTAGGGGCTTCTTCGCGAGTTCCTTCATCGCCGCGTGCGTCGGCGGCTGCTTCAGTCGCTGGTGCACGCCCTTCATGCCCTCGGTGCGCAGCACGTGCAGGAAGTAGTTGCGGCCGCGCACGTAGCTCGGGTCCAGGCCGACTGCGAGGCCGCCGTACGGCCCCGTCAGCATGAAGTCCTCGAGCCCGAGTTCGCGTTCGGCGATCAGCTCCTCGACGAGCACCGCGTGCCCCTCGATCAGCCATTTGTAGCGCAGGATCTCGTCGATCTCCGTCGCGGCCTCGAGCTTCGACGGCAGGCCGAAGTGCACCTCCTGCAGCGCGTGCACGATCTCGTGCGCGATGGTCGCCTTCTGGTGCGCGACCGCCTTGCGCGTATGCCGCGGCGCGTCGTCGTCGAGATCCTTGATCAGCGGCGCGACCACCAGCGGCGACAGCACGATCTCCTTCGAGCTCGCCAGGTAGACGCCCAGCGTCGACACGCTCATCTGGAACAGCTCGCGCCCGCCCTCGATCTCGAACTCGCGCTGGATCAGTTCGCGCCATTCCTTGTGCTTGGCGGCGCGGACCGTGGGCGGCGTCTCGAACTTCAGCTGCGCATACTTCTCGACGATCCGAACCATCTCGTCGACGGCCTTCTGCAGCCGCAGGTCGCGCTTGCTCGGCGGCTTCTTCTCGAGCGGGTCCTGCTGCGCCGAAGCACCGACGGACAGCGCCAACGCGACGCACAGGGCCGAGGTGATCGGAGAACGCATCGCGGCACGATAGCAGCGCCGCGCCTGCTATCCGGCCAGAATCGCGGCGGCGCGTGGACGCCGCGGACGACGGCATCGATGCCGTTGCCGGTCGCCTGCCCGAACGGGTCGCGCAGCCGTCGGCAACGGCACAGGCAACAGCGCCAATGGTCCCGGCAGGTCCGCGCCGGCCTGATCCGCTCCGCCGCGCGCCGCGCCCCCTACTCCGGCTCCGACCGACCGCGGCCTTGCAATGGCTGGCCGTTTGCGACTGCCCGACGCCGCGCCACCACGTGCGCGATCAGCACCGCCACCGCCACGTAGCACGCCCAGCTGATCGCAACCGCCGCCGGCAGGTCCCGGTTGCCCAGCGGCCCACCGGCCGCCCGCAGGATCCCGGTGCCCGGCGCGAAGAACGCCGCCTGCACATTGCCCACCGGCGAAAGCCCCGAACTCCCGTCCTCCGCCCCGAGGTAGGCCACCGAGAACCCACCCCACAACGTCACGACCCCCACCCCGACTCCATACACACCAAGCCGTCGCATCCCCCCGTTCTACCCCATCCCCCCAATCCCAATCCCACCGCATACCGAACCGGGTTCATCCTGCGCCGCTTCGCGGCGCAGGATGAACCCGGTTCGGTATGCGGCACTTCAGCATGTGCGTCACCCTTTCGGGCCGATCGCCACGGCAGCGCGGACGCACGCACGGAGCCAGCCCTCACGCCCAGGGCCGCGGCTCGAGCACTACCGCTGCCACAGACCGTGCTGCACGCCGCCCTGCAGGTAGATCGCGAACCTGCCGTGCCCCGGAATCTCCATCGGCGGCACCGCGAGTTCGCAGCCCGCGTCCACCGCCGCGGCGACCGCACCCTCGAGGTCGTCGACGAGCCAGTATGGCCGCACCACCGGATCCTCGTCGTCGCGCATCGGCGCCCGCACGCCGACCAGGCTGCCATCGGGCATCGCCGCCGTGCGCGCGTTGCCGAGGCCGACGTCCGGCTCGCCGAACGGCACGCCATTGGCGGCGGCGTAGACGGCGCACACGGCGTCGACGTCCTTGGTGACGATCTCGAGGTAGCGGATCTGCATGGTATCGATCTCCGGGGTCTGGCTGCCGGTCGGCCCGACACAGCCGTGGCACAGCAGCAACCACGCGAACAGTGCGGCTCTCATCGCTGCAGCAGACTACGCGGGCTCCCCGCTCGCAAGCTTCGCTGCCGGGCCGCGCCCTCGGCGCCCGACGCGCTCACCCCTGCTCGATCGCGAAGCACACCCCGACCGGATCCCGGATCACCGCGCGCGTCGCCTTGCCGCTGTCATCGGCCACGGACCGAACGATCTCCCCGCCGCCCGCCTCGACCTGCGCCAGGCTGGCCGCCAGATCACCGACCGGCAGGTGCATCAGCCAGACCGCTTCGACCTCGCGCTCGACGCCGCGCGCCTGCCGGATCGTGGCCACCGCCACGCCGCGTTCGCCGGTCAACTCGTAGTCGACGCCCCCGTCGGCACCCGGGACCTCCCGAACCGACCAACCGATCACGTCGCGGTAGAAGTCGCGCGCCGCGCCGGCGTCGGCGACCACCAGTTCGAACGAGGCGATCCGCCCAGCGGGCCGCGCTGCCGACCGCCCATCCTCCGCGTGCGCCGCAGCGTCCTCCGCCGACACGACCGGGATCATCCCGAACGCGGCCCCGCCCGGATCGACGAGCACCGCACCCTGGCTGCGCCCGGCGTCGTCGCGGCCGTGCCACAGCTCCGTCGCCCCCATCGCGAGCCCGCGCGCAACGCTGGCCGCGACGTCGGCGACCTGGATGTGCGTCATCCACTGCAGCGGCAGGCTCTCGTATTCGGGCACGCGCTCGCCGAGGCCGATGACCGGCGTGCCGTGGGCATTCATCAGGTCGTCACGCCAGAAAGGCGCGTCACCGGTGGTCAGGACCCGCGCGTAGAACGCCAGCTCGCAGTCGTGCTGCGGGACGGCGATGTCAGCGCTCGGGATCTCACCGACGCCGGGAACGAGAGGACGGGTCATGGGCTTGCTGGATGCGGGTTCGACGCGAACGGCCATCATCGCCGATGCGCGTGCGCACCGTCGACGACAACCGGTCGACAGCCCGTCCAGGTGACGTGAACCCGGATCCGACCGCAGGTCCGCGTCACGGGCGTTCACGGCTCCCATCGATCGTGCTCCGAGACCTGCCGCGCGACGTAGCCACCGCGCACGAGGTAGCGTCGCAGCGCGTCGGCGCGCTCTTCGCTCGACAACTCGACGCAGAACGCACGTCCCGCGGCGACGCCGTCGAGCCCCCACTTCGCACGAACGACGGACACCCCGAACTCGGAGTAGAGGTGCCTGGCGACGGCCAGCGGATCGGGCTCGCCCGCAACCGATTCGACCACCACCACACGCCCCGGCTGCAGGTGTGGATCACCGGTCGCCTCGTAGCGACGCAGGTAGGTCTCGTGCGCATGTGCCGAGCCCGTCTCGAGGATCCTGCCGGTATCGCGTTCGACGATCAGCGGACCACCGCCGCCGTAGAACCTCGCGTGCTTGCGCGGCACGACGAAGAACATCCAGCCCCACGGCCGTTCGATCGTCAGCTCGTCCGCGACGACGAACTCGATGTCGTTGCGCGGCCCGGTGTAGTAGGGCTTCGGCTCCGGGTCGTTCCGCCAGCGGAGCGCCAGGTCACGGGCTTGCTCGAACGTGATCATGGTATCGCTCGCCCATCACCGAAAGCCGCCCCCTCGCCGCGGACGAACGCTCGCCAACCATCGGACTCCGCCAGCTGCTGGATCGCGACCATGCGACGCTCCAAGAACCGACGCATGTGCCGCGCAACCACCACTGCGTCCGCGATGCGGCCGAGCACGCGGCCATCAAGGCAACTGGAACGCCAAGGACCCGAATCGGTCGCGGCAACCGTCGCCAAGTGAGCGAGAGAAGAATCAACGCACCAAGTCCGAGCCCTGCTGCAACCACGAGAGCGCCCGACTCCGTTTCCGGCACGTAGGTCGTGATGCTGGCCAACGCTGAAATCGGCGACATCAGCAAGGCTGCGTTGAAGCCGAGGACCACGAGACCCGGCGTCCGAGGAGGCTTCTTGCTATCCGGCATGCCCTGTCTGCCCAACGTCTGTCACGATCAGCTGCGAGGCGAAGCCTCGCCAGCTGCATTGTGTCGTTGGGCAGCATCCTACCACGCTTTGCTAGCGAGCACTCAGCCAAACAGAGTATCCCCAGACCGTGAGCAGGATCGTCAGGTTGCATGTCACATGCGCGATGATTGGCACCACAACCCCACCCGTCCGCAGCCGCAGCGCGCCCATCATCACGGCGAACACTCCATAGCCGGCCGCGATCCCGATGCTGCTTGGATGGTGCGGGAGCACGAACAGGACTGATGTCAGGATCAGCGGCAACCATGAACTGCGGGCCAAGCTCTCGGCTGCAACCCACTCGAGCCCTCGACTTGTGAACTCCTCGGTCACCGGACCGAGAAGCCCAATCACGAGCCACACTACCCAAACAGTGGGATACGAATCCTCCGGACCGGCAGTCGCCATGGTCTGCCCCATGAGGAACATGCATCCGTAACCCGCTAGGCCGACCAAGAAGCCGAGCAAGCAATCCCGCTTGCTCGGCTGCCTCCCCCAACTCATGCGGAGCCCAACTCGCCCGAACAAGGGGTAGGCCGCCAAGAGCAAGATGAAGGGCTGAAGGCGCAGGAACAACTCTCCCAGAGCAGAGGCTGGGTATTCACTCCATCCCCAGTCCGGAACAATCGTGTGCCAAGCAACAATCGCGACGGCCCACACAAGGACTGCAAGCCAACGCCAGCGGGCAGGCCCATCACCGGAGTTGCAATGACGAACACTTGTTGGCGATGCCGCTACCATGCCTGCCCAACGTCTCAGGACGCTCACCTGCGGCGCGAAGCGCCGTCAGGTGCTGCGTCGAGTTGGGCAGCCTACCAACAACCGCTACTCGCTGCTGCCGTCTCTGCCGGGATCGCTGGCCCTCACGAACAGGCCGACCAACCAAAGAACGGCGCCGAGGGACGCGCCGACCGCCGCGAGGACGACCAAGCCGCAGGGGTTGCTGTCTTCTGTCCAACCGAGCGCATCCGTCAGACATACCAGCAAGAAGGGTAGGAGCGATGCGGCGATGATGATCAAGCCAACGATGCTCAGCCTGGACATGGAGTGCGCGCGCAGGGGCCTGCCCAACGTCTTTGGTCTCTCAGCTGCGAGCCGCAGGCTCGTCTGCTGCTGAGACTAGTTAGACACCGCTCGTGCCCGCTTGGTCAACCCGGCAACGGAACGCGAGGGTGTGAATGTCGGCGAGATTGATCGACTCCCAGTCATCTGACGTGTGCACGCCGACCCGCAATGCGCCGGCATACACGTGTGTGCCATCTCGAGTGCACTCAAGCTCGACAGGCGATGCAGGCTCCGCGAAGCGTGTCTTGATCGTCCACGCGTGCCCGCCATGCCCCGTGATCTCGCTCGTCGCATCGCGACCAGCACAGGTCACGCACCCCCGCGCCAGCAACTGATCACCAGCAAAAAACCCAAGCTCGATGTGCATCGTTGGCATCGGTCGCGCGTGTCTAACGTCTTTGGTCTCTCAGCTGCGAGCCGCAGGCTCGTCTGCTGCTGAGACTAGTTAGACACCGCTCGTGCCCGCTTGGTCAACCCGGCAACGGAACGCGAGGGTGTGAATGTCGGCGAGATTGATCGACTCCCAGTCATCTGACGTGTGCACGCCGACCCGCAATGCGCCGGCATACACGTGTGTGCCATCTCGAGTGCACTCAAGCTCGACAGGCGATGCAGGCTCCGCGAAGCGTGTCTTGATCGTCCACGCGTGCCCGCCATGCCCCGTGATCTCGCTCGTCGCATCGCGACCAGCACAGGTCACGCACCCCCGCGCCAGCAACTGATCACCAGCAAAAAACCCAAGCTCGATGTGCATCGTTGGCATCGGTCGCGCGTGTCTAACGTCTCAGGACGCTGAGCTGCGGCCCGAAGGGCCGTCAGCTCCTGCGTCGAGTTGGGCAGGCTTGCGCCAAGCGCGAATGAGAAGCGCGAGCAGGCCTGAAAGCACGGAGGGAAAGCAGACGACTACGACACCGAACCAAAACGTCGACCAATTGCCCTGGGGGTAGATTAGAAGGCAAGACGGAGCCACGAGCCCGGCAGCGATCGCACCGCGACTCAACGCGATGGAACTTCTCGATCTTGTCCAGGCAAGGACAACCGCTGCTATTCCGCAGGTGCAACCGATTCCGGCTACGGCAAGCAGGCAGAAGCCCGCCAGCACCAACTCGCCATCCGGAAGCTCTGCAGCCATTTCACCTGCTCTGCCCAACTAGTCTTAGGCAGCGAACCGAATCCCGCCACCACCGCCGGACATGCTAACCCGCACCCCCATCGCCGCAACCCGCGCCAACAACTCCACCTACCGATCCCAATCCTCGGCAGGAGGTTCGACAGGTCTGTCTAATCCCGGGTCGTCTTCGACGACGCGGTCCAGGGGGCTTCGGACACCCAGGGGGCCGCGACCGAGGATGTGGGTGTAGATCATCGTCGTCCGAACGTCCTTGTGGCCCAGGAGGGTCTGGATGGTGCGGATGTCGTAGCCGTCTTCGAGGAGGTGGGTCGCAAAGCTGTGGCGGAGGGTGTGCGGGGTGACGCGCTTGGTCAGGCCGGCTTCGCGCGTGGCGCGGGTGAAGTCGCGTTGCACGACGGTCTCGTGGAGATGGTGGCGGCGGAGCTGGCCAGATCCTTGGTGCTGGTAGGTGCGCGTCGCAGGGAAGACCCACTGCCAGGGCCAGGAACGGTCGGCGCCGCGCAGTTTGGTGGCCAGGGCGTTCGGCAATTCGACGTGGCCCGCGCCTCGATCGAGATCGCGCTCCCACTGCAGACGCACAAAGGTCAGATGCCGGCGCAGCGGCTCGTGCACGGGATCCGGCAACAGGGTCTGGCGGTCCTTGTCCCCCTTGCCTTGGCGCACGACGAGCACCTTGCGGTGCCAGTCGAGGTCCTTGACGCGCAATCGCAACGCCTCGAGCAGGCGCAGTCCAGAGCCGTAGAGCAGGCGGCCGATGAGGTCGGATGGATGCGCGAGGCGACCGAGAAGGGTTCGGACCTCCGGCCGGGCGAGCACCGTCGGCAGGCGCTTGGGGCGACGAGCGCGCTCGAGTCCATCGAGCCACGGGAGCTCGATCCGGAGCACGCGCCGGTAGAGATAGAGCAGCGCACTCAGAGCCTGATTCTGGGTCGCGGCGGCGACCTCCATGGTGACGGCGAGGTGATTCAGGAAGCGCTCGACGTCGGGGGCGCCCAGCTCCCGCGGGTGGCGCATGCTCGAGAAGCGGATGAACCGCTCGATCCAATCGCAGTAGGCGCGCTCGGTGCGCACGCTCTTGTGCTCTCGCCGCATCGCGATGCGAGCCTGTTCGAGCAGTCGCGGTTCGTCACCCATGCCGTGACAGGGGCCCGGACGCGTCAACGGTGGCGAACTTTTTTCGGGAAGCCGGCGGAGGCCAGTGCCTGCGTCGTGGTCGCCGGGGAGCCCGTCAGGCGCTCGCCGCCGGCTCCAGCTCCGCGCGCTTGTCCTGCAGCGCAGCCACGACCAACTCGTGCATGCCGTCGCCGCCGGCCTCGTCGAAGCGGGCCAGCAGCTCGCGGCGCATGCGCGGCTCCCAGAACTTCTTGATGTGGCCCGCGGTGCCGGCGATGGCCTCGGCGCGGTCGGGTTCGCTCTGGAAGTAGGAGGCGATCTGGTTCGCCATCGTGATCAGCTTGTCGGCGTTCATCCGTTCTGCTCCTCGCCGTCGGTAGCGAACGCCTCGCGGGCGAGCTTCTCCTGCTCCTGCGAGAAGGTCTCGAAGCGCTGCTGCCACTCGCTCTTGTCGGCGACGACGCGGGCGACCTGCACGGCGGTGACCTTGTACTCGGGGCAGTTGGTCGCCCAGTCGCTGTTCTCGGTGGTGACGACGTTGGCGCCGCTCTCCGGATGGTGGAACGTCGTGTAGACGACGCCGGGCTGCATGCGGTCGCTGACGATCGCGCGCATCGTGGTCTCGCCCTTTCGACTCTGCATCGACACCAGGTCGCCGTGCTCGATGCCGCGGGTCTCGGCGTCGTGCGCGTGGATCTCGAGCACGTCCTCGTCGTGCCACTCCTGGTTGTGCGTGCGCCGCGTCTGCGCGCCGACGTTGTATTGGCTCAGGATGCGGCCGGTGGTCAGGATCAGCGGGAACTTCTTGTTGGTGCGCTCCGGCGTCGCCAGGAACTCCGTCAGGAAGAACTTGCCCTTGCCGCGCACGAACTCCTTCTCGTGCATGTAGGGCGTGCCCTCGGGCGCCTTGTCGTTGCACGGCCACTGGATGCTGCCGTGCTTGTCGAGCTTGCCGTAGCTGACGCCGGTGAACGTCGGGGTCAGCGCCGCGATCTCGTCCATGATCTGGCTCGGGTGGTCGTAGCGCATCTCGAAGCCGAGCGCCTCGGCGAAGCGCACGGTGACCTCCCAGTCGGCCAGACCCGCCAGCGGCGGCATCACCTTGCGCACGCGGCTGATGCGCCGCTCGGCGTTGGTGAACGTGCCGTCTTTCTCCAAGAACGAGCTGCCCGGAAAGATCACGTGCGCGTACTTGGCGGTCTCGTTCAAGAAGATGTCCTGCACGATCAGGCACTCGAGCGATTCCAGCGCCTGCTGCACGTGCTGCGTGTCCGGGTCGGACTGCGCGATGTCCTCGCCCTGCACGTACATCGCCTTGAACGAACCGTCGACCGCGGCATCGAACATGTTGGGGATGCGCAGGCCCGGCTCGGGCTGAATCTCGACCCCCCACCTGGCTTCGAACAGCGCGCGCACGTCCGGGTCCGACACGTGGCGGTAGCCCGGCAGTTCGTGCGGGAAGCTGCCCATGTCGCACGAGCCCTGCACGTTGTTCTGGCCGCGCAGCGGGTTCACGCCGACGCCGGGGCGGCCGATGTTGCCGGTGACCATCGCGAGGTTGGCGATGGTCATCACGCCGGTCGAGCCCTGGTGGTGCTCGGTGACGCCGAGGCCGTAGTAGATCGCGCCGTTGCGCGCCTTGGCGAACAGGCGCGCCGCACCGCGGATCTGCTCCGGCGGCACGCCGGTGTGCTCCTCGAGCGCCTCGGGCGAGTTGCGCTGGTCGCCGACGAAGGCCTTCCACTTCTGGTAGGCCTCCGGCTCGCAGCGCTCGGCGATGTAGTCCTTGGCCTCGAGGCCCTCGGTCACGACCACGTGCGCGATCGCGTTCATCACCGCGACGTTGGCGCCGGGGCGCAGCTGCAGGTGGTAGTCGGCCTCGACGTGCGGCGTGCGCACCAGGTCGATGCGGCGGGGGTCGATGACGATCAGGCCGGCACCTTCGCGCAGGCGCTGCTTCATGCGCGACGCGAACACCGGGTGGCCGTCGGTCGGGTTGGCGCCGATGACGATCACGCAGTCGGTGTGCTCGACGCTGTCGAAGTCCTGCGTGCCGGCCGACTCGCCCAGCGTCGACTTGAGGCCGTAACCGGTCGGCGAGTGGCAGACGCGCGCGCAGGTGTCGACGTTGTTGTTGCCGAAGCCGCCGCGGATCAGCTTCTGCACCAGGAAGGTCTCCTCGTTGGTGCAGCGCGAGCTGGTGATGCCGCCGACCGAGCCCTTGCCGTACTTGGCCTGGATCCGCTGGATCTCGCTGGCGGCGTATTCGAACGCCTCCTCCCAGCTGACCTCGCGCCATGGATCCTGGATCGACTTGCGGATCATCGGCTGCTTGACGCGATCCGGGTGCGTCGCGTAGCCCCACGCGAAGCGCCCCTTGACGCAGCTGTGGCCGTGGTTCGCCTTGCCGTCCTTGTGCGGCACCATGCGCACGACCTCGCTACCCTGCATCTCGGCGCGGAACGAGCAGCCGACGCCGCAGTAGGCGCAGGTCGTGGTCACGGCGTGGTCGGGCTGGCCGGCGTCGACGATCGACTTCTCCATCAGCGTCGACGTCGGGCAGGCCTGCACGCAGGCGCCGCACGACACGCACTCGGAGTTCATGAAGTCGGTCGGGCCCGACGCGATCTTGCTGTCGAAGCCGCGGCCCTCGACGGTCAGCGCGAACGTGCCCTGGATCTCGTCGCAGGCGCGCACGCAGCGCGAGCAGACGATGCACTTGGTCGGATCGAAGGTGAAGTACGGGTTCGACTCGTCCTTGTCCTGGACCAGGTGGTTCTCGCCCTGGTAGCCGTAGCGCACGTCGCGCAGGCCGACCGCGCCGGCCATGTCCTGCAGTTCGCAGTTGCCGTTGGCCGGACAGGTCAGGCAGTCGAGCGGGTGGTCGCTGATGTAGAGCTCCATCACACCGCGGCGCAGGTCGGCGAGCTTCTTGCTCTGCGTCGTGACCTGCATGCCGTCCTCGCACGGCGTCGTGCACGACGCCGGCGTGCCGCGCCGACCGTCGATCTCGACCAGGCACAAACGGCAGCTCCCGAACGACTCGAGCGAGTCCGTCGCACACAGCTTGGGAACGTTGACGCCGGCCTCGGTGGCGGCGCGCATCACCGACGTGCCGGCGGGCACGCAGACGGGCTTGCCGTCGATGTGGACGGTGACGGTTTGCTCGGACTGCCGCTTGGGAGTCCCGTAGTCGACGACCTTGTTGGAGTACATGGTGTGGGGTCCCGCGCCGCGCGCGGGCCTACCAGTGCATCCAGGTTGGCCATGCCCGTCAAGTCGCGACGGGTCAGTTCCCGACGCGGAGCGAGAGCAGGTTGCTCTGGGTGTATTGCGCCGGCGCCGCCGGGTCCGGAACGAACGCCTGCAGGTGGAACGTCCAGCCGGCCGTGCCGGGGAAGATCGGCAGCGTCGCGGTCGCCATCGCGGCGGCACGCCCCTGGCCGTTCTGCGTGATCGGCAGCGCGCCGACCAGCATCCAGTTGGGATCGAGGTAGAGCGTCAGCCCCGGCAGCGGCGCGTCGACCAGGAACGCGTCGCCGATCGAGATGCCGAGCAACGCGACGGTCGGACCGGGCACGCCGGTCAGGTGGATCGCGTGCGAGCCGCCGGCGCGGTACGGGCCGGTGCCGCCGAGCACCGGCGCGGCGCCGCCCTCGCCGACGACCGCGTCGTGGCGCTGGGTGCGGCGGCCGCCGTCGACGCGCGCCACCGTGCGGTTGCGGATCGCGTTGGTGCCGAGCAGGTCGACGTCGCCATCCCCGTCGAGATCGGCCGCGTAGCCGTCGCGGATCGCGAACCGCCGTTCGTGGTAGAGGTGCACGTTGGGGTCACTGCCGTCGCGCAGCAGCACCGCGTAGACGTTGGGCTGGCCGACCAGGCGCGACAGGCCGAAGTCGAGGTCGCCGTCGCCGTCGAAGTCGGCGCAGGTGACCTTGGGGCGTTCGGCGGTCGTCACGCCGTACGACAGCCACAGCGGCGTCGACGGCAGCACCTGCACGACGAACGCGAGCGCGCCGTTGGGCGGGGTCTGGTTGATCAGCAGCCGCAGCTTGCCGTCGGCGTGCGGGCACACCACGTCGTCGCGGCCGTCGCCGTTGACGTCCGTCACCAGCGACGCGCTCGGCTCGAACGGCAGCACCTGCGCAAACGTCTGGCTCCACCCCGGCACGAACGCCGCGCCCGGCTGGCCGGTGCCGAGCAGGATCTTCTGCTCGATGCCCGACGACATCGCGATGTCGGGCAGGCCGTCGCCGTCGAAGTCGCCCACTCCCTGCAGGTAGCCGGCCGGCAGCGGCTCGGGAGTCGTCGCGAAGGTGCCGCTCTGGTTCCAGAACAGTTCGCCGGTGTTGTGCACCGCGAGGTCCTCGTCGCCGTCGCCGTCGAAGTCGGCGACGAACCAGGTGTCGAGCGTGATCTGCGAGGCCGAACCGAGGAACACGCCCGCCTGGGCACACAGGCCGGCGTGCTCGAAGTGGCCGCCGCCATTGTTGCGATGCCAGACCATGCCGACGTCCTGGCCCGACTGCATGCGCACCCGGTCGCGCGCGCCGTCACCGTCGACGTCGCACCAGATCGGGTAGCCCGAGTAGTAGTTGTTGGCCGTCGCCAGCGGCTCGGTCGGTGCCGGAGCGAAGTTGCCGTCGCCGTCGTTGACGACGTCGCGATAGTCCGGATCGCCGTCCCGGTCGACGTCGTGCAGGTCGCGCGGGCGGGCGAGCCCCCACGCGGACGCGCCAGCGGCCACGGGCATCGGCGCCTCGGCCCACGGGCCTTCGCCGTAGAAGATGCAGCGGCCGGCAACCAGTTCGAGGTCGCCGTCGCCGTCGAGGTCGGCCGCGCCGGCCAGGCTCTCGGAGCCGGCACCGGGGAACTGCCACGCGGTCGCAAACGCGCCGGTGCCGTCGTTGGGTGCGATCTCGAACGTCGACGCGAAGTCGAGTTCGGGCCATTGGTAGTTGGGGCCGCCGCCACCGCCACCGCAGCAGACGCCGTCGAGGTCGCCGTCGCCGTCGACGTCCTGCAGGTATTCGGCGGGGCCGCCGACCGCCTGCGCCTCGGGCGAGAACGCCGCCGGGCCGACCCGCCGGAACACCTCGTACTTGGCCTGCTGCGAGCTCGTGTAGGCCGGCTTGAACACGACCAGGTCGTCGTCGCCGTCGCCGTCGACGTCGCCGCCGGTCCACAGCCACGGCGTCGGGCTGACCAGCGTCAGCGTGCTGAAGAACTGCTGCTGGTGCGCGAGCTGGCCGCCGACGACGTGGTAGGCGTTGGCCGCGGCGCTGGCGTGCTCGAACAGCAGCAGGTCGTCGCCGGGCTGGCCGTCGAGGTCCTGCACCAGCAGGCGCACGGCCGACTGCGCCGACTGCGGCGCGGCCACCACCGTGCTGGTCCACGCGCCCGTTGCGAAGAACACGTAGAGCTGGTCGACCCCGTTGCTCGGCGCCGCCACCGCCAGGTCGACCAGGCCGTCGGCGTCGAAGTCGCCGGCGGCGGCTGCGCGGCTGCCGGGCTGCGCGCCGACCAGCCACAGCGGCTGCACCGTGAACTGCAGGTTGGGCTGCGCGAGGTAGCGGTCGACGCGGTCGCGCATCGCTACGGCGAAGTCGTCGAGCCCGTCGCCGTTGAAGTCGGCGACCACCACCGCCAGGCTGCGGGTGCCGTAGGCCTGGCCGGCTCCCTGGAACGTCGACGTGACCAGCACCGGCGTCAGCACACCGCCGTCGTTGCGCCAGACGTAGACCTGCCCGCTGGTGCCACTCTGGTGCTGCCGCGTGCCGACCACGTCGAGGTCGCCGTCCCCGTCGAAGTCACCGAGCTTCTGGAACGGCGCCGAGTCGACCGGCAGCACCACGCGCGGCGCGTGGAAGAGCGACTCCGACTCCTGGGCAGGTGCGGTGGACGCGACGACGAGACAAGCGAGGGCGGTGGCGCGGACGTTCATGGACAGACTCCTCCGGGACGAGATCGTAGCGCCCCGCCCGTGCAACTGCCGGACCACATCGCTCCCCCCGCAGAAACCCCAGAACCCGAGCACCGACCGCCGGCCCGCCGACAGCCGCCATCGGCCACCCGTTACCCAGCCCCACCCCCGAGGCCGCAAGCCCGATTCCGCAAGTCCGGTTCCGGAACCAGACTCGCGGACCGGTCAGGCGAAGTCCTGGGGCCAGTGGTCGATCGCGCTGAGCACGGGGAGCGGGGTCAGGCCGCCCATGGCGCAGAGCGACGCGCTCGTCATCGTGCTGCAGAGGTCACGCAGCAGCTGTTCCTGCTTTGTGCGGTCGTCGCCGGCGGTCAGGCGGTCGAGGACCTCGACGCCGCGGGTGCTGCCGATGCGGCACGGGGTGCACTTGCCGCACGACTCGATCGCGCAGAACTCCATCGCGTAGCGCGCCAGCTTGCTCATGTCGGCCGTATCGTCGAAGACCACGATGCCGCCGTGGCCGAGCAGGCCACCGGCACCGGCCAGCGCCTCGTAGTCGGCCGGCGTGTCGAACTTGCTCTCGGGCAGGTAGGCGCCGAGCGGGCCGCCGACCTGGATCGCCTTGATCGGACGACCGCTCGCCGAGCCACCGCCGAACTCGTAGAGCAGTTCGCGGATGGTCACGCCGAACGGCACCTCGACCAGCCCGCCCTGCTTGATGTTGCCGGCCAGCTGGAACGGCAGCGTGCCCTTGCTGCGACCGACCCCGTGGGCCGCGTAGGCCGCACCGCCGTGGTCGAGGATCCACGGGACCGCCGCCAGCGTCATCACGTTGTTGACGACCGTCGGCTTGCCCCACAGCCCCTCGAGCGCCGGCAGCGGCGGCTTGGCGCGCACGATGCCGCGCTTGCCCTCGAGGCTCTCGAGCATCGCGGTCTCCTCGCCGCACACGTAGCTGCCGGCACCGAGGCGAACGTGCAGCTCGAACGCCTTGCCACTGCCGAACACGTCGCCGCCGAGCATGCCGGCCGCGCGCGCCCGTTCGATCGCGGTCGTCAGCACGACGCGCGCGTCCGGATACTCGCTGCGCAGGTAGACGTAGCCCTCGGTCGCGCCGACCGCCAGGCCGGCGATCACCATGCCCTCGATCAGCAGGTAGGGATCGCCCTCCATGATCATGCGATCGGAGAACGTGCCGCTGTCGCCCTCGTCGGCGTTGCAGGCGATGTACTTCTGGTCGGCTTCGGCGCCGTGCACCGTCTGCCACTTGATGCCCGCCGGGAAGCCCGCGCCACCGCGGCCGCGCAGACCCGAGTCGACCACCTGCTGCACGATCGCCGCGCCGTCCATCGCCAGCGCCTTCTTCAGCCCGCGGGTGCCGCCGTGCTCGACGTAGGCGTCGTAGTCGAGCGGGTCGGTGATGCCGACGCGCTCGAACGTCAACCGCGTCTGCTTCTGCATCCACGGCAGCTCGTCGGTCCTGCCCAGCGCCAGCGCGTGGGAGCCGCCGCTCGCGAACGACGCGTCGAACAGGCCCGGCACGTCGGCCGCGGTGACCGGCCCGTAGGCAACCCGGCCGGCATCGGTGGCGACCTCGACCAGCGTCTCGAGCCACAGCATGCCGCGGGAGCCGTTGCGAACCAGCTGCACGTCGACGCCGCGGCTGCCCGCCTCGCGCACGATCGCGTCGGCGACCTCGTCGGCGCCCAGCGACAACGCCGCGCTGTCGCGCGGCACGAACACCTGGACGCTCACCGGCCCGTCTCCTTCGCCTGCTGCAGCAACGCGTCGAGGCGGGCGACCGAGACGCGGCCGTGCACCTTGTCGTCGATCATCACCGCCGGCGACAGCGCGCAGTTGCCGAGGCAGTAGACCGGCTCGACCGTGACCGCGCCGTCGGCAGTGGTCTCGCCCATCGCGACGCCGTGCCGTTCGAGCAGGTGGTCCTCGAGCTGCTCGCACCCCATCGCCTGGCACGACTCGGCGCGACAGACCTTGAGCACGTGGCGGCCCGGCTTGCTGGTGCGGAAGTCGTGGTAGTAGGTCAGCACACCGTGCACGTCGGCGCGCGACAGGTTCAGCGCGTCGGCGATCCGCTGGATCGCCTCGTGCGGCACGAAGCCGAGCTCTTCCTGGATCGCGTGCAGCATCGGCAGGCACGCGCCGCGCATGGTGGCGAGGCGGGAGATCGCCGCGTCGACCGCGGCGAGTTGTTCGGGCGTGGCAGGCTCGGCTGCCGAAGAGCTGGATTGCATGCGAGGGTCTGGAGGAACGTCGCGAAGTTTGTAGCAGAAACCGGCTATTGCACGCCACGGCCGGCCGGGCTTCCGCCATGCTGCGTAGATGGACGCGCGGGCGCAACGCAAGGCACGCAAGGAGGCGGTCGACAAGATGTCCGCCGACCGGGAAGCCCGCGGTCGCAACAAGAAGCACGTCTCCGCGTTCCGCAAGTTCCGCCGCAAGGTCGGCGCTGCGCTGATCGAATCGCTGGCGCCGCTGGTGCTGCGGGCGATCGCGCGCACCTGGCGGGTCGAGCGCACCGGCGAATCCGGCCAGGAGCTGATGAAGAGCGACCGGCCGTGGATCTGCACGATGTGGCACGGGCGCATGCTGACGATGATGCCGATCCGGCTGCACTGCCGACGCGGGCTGTCGGTGCTGGTGTCCCCGAGCGACGACGGCGGCCTCGCCAAGCGGGCGCTCGACAAGTTCGGCTACCGGGTCGTGCGCGGCTCGCTGAGCAAGCGCGGCGCCCGCGCGATGCGCGAGATGCACGAGGTGCTCGAGCAGGGCGGCCAGCTGGTGATCACGCCGGACGGACCGCGCGGCCCGCGCCACAGCATCAACAGCGGCGCCGCGTGGCTGGCGCGCGCGACCGGCGCGCCGATCCTGCCGTGCTCGGTCGCGATGAGCCGGGCGTGGCGGTTCAACAGCTGGGACCGCATGACCATCCCCAAGCCGTTTGCGCGGGTGGTCGTGCACTACGGCGACCCGGTGCACGTCGACCAGGGCTGCACCGACGAGCAGCTCGAGGAGCTGTCGGCGAAGCTGCGCGACGGCATGATCCGCGCCGAACAGGACGCGTTCGCGCAGCTCGAGGTCGGCTGCGACCTCGGCGAGCACGCCCGCCAGCAGGCGTGAGTCGCGGGTCGGCCCGAGAGTCGGTCCGACGCGGCCGAAACCGGCCCTGAGGGGCTCCGCAGGGCATTCCGCGAGGGCACTTCGCGCGGGCACTTCGCGCGGCCCGGAACGAACGCGACCCGAACACTCCAGGGGAGCATCCGGGTCGTCGGCGAGCCAGCTGACCGAGGGGCGCGGAGGCATCCGCTCCCCCACCGGCTCGTAGGTGGTGCGTCCCTGGGACTGCGAGGTCCGGGACCAGATGTCCAGGACTGCAGGTCGGGACGAGAGGTCCTGGACTAGAGGTCCTGGGGACGGAGCGTCTTGCGACCGTTGGCCATCGCGCGGCTCTCGGCCTCGGCGATCTTCTGACGGACGGCCTTGTCGAGAGCACCGTAGAACTCCGACGAGACGTTCGACTTCTTGACCGCGGCCTTGGTGCGCGACTTCGAGATGATCAGCTCCACCGGGCCGGCGGCGCGGGCCTTCGAGGCCTTCTTCTTGGTCTTCTTCTTGGCAGCCATTGGATTCTCTGCTGTTAGAGGTTCTTCGTTCGCCCGGCCACGACACAGTTGTCGTGCCCCCCGCGAACGGCGCGCAGTTTGACCGGGTCGCGAGATCTGTCAACAACAAAAACTGGACGGAAACCCCACCTGCGCGCCCGTTCTCGGCATTTGCGAACCGACACGGCTGCGCTGGCACAGCATTCGCTGACACGGCGCGCCGCCGCCAAACGGCCGAATTCGAGGGGCTAGCAGGGGTTTCGCGGCGGTTCTGCCAAACCCCTCCGAAACGGCGTTAAACGGCCGAATTCAAGGGTTTCGGGATCCGTGCAGTCGGTGTGCGCGGGAACGGTTCGCATCGGATAGAGTGCGCAGCCGCATGAGCTGGCGCCGCATCCTGCTGTTGTCGATCGCGCTCGTTTCCGTGTTGGCCGTGGCCACATGGGCGTTGCTACAAAACTCCGACGTCGCGACGGAATTCGTGCGCCGCGAGGTGCAGAACGTGTTCGCGACGCGTGCCGAGGTCGCTTCGACGGCGATCGGACTCGAAGCCGGTCGGCTGCAGATCGAGGGCTTCGAGCTCGCCGATCCGACGCAGCCCGAGCGCGCCCTGGTGCGCATCGCCAAGGGCCGGCTCGATGCCCAGCTCGACCCGTTCGGCGCCGGCATCGCGCCGCGCCACGTGGTCGTCGAGGGCCTCGAGATCGAGGCCGGCCCGACGTTCCCGACCGCTGCGCAGCTGCTGAAGCCGCGCGAAGCGAGCACCGATGGCGGCGTCGACCTGGACCTGCCGGTGGTCGAGGTGCGCTCGGGCAAGGCCACCCTGCACCTGTGCGAGGACGAACGGCCGCTGGTGCTCGACGGCCTCGACGTCACCGTCGTGCCCCACCACACCGATCGTCGCAAGCTGCAGATCACCGGCTCGCTCGCCCTGACCGAGCCCGCCGCGGCGCTGCAGCTGCGCGGCGAGGTCGACCTGGAGTCGGGTGCAGCCAGGCTGAGCATCTCGACCGAGGCGGTGACCTGCAGCCAGCAGGTGGTCGCCTACCTGGCGCGGCTGGCGCAGGTCGACCAGCAGGCGCTCGACGTCGGCGGCGAGATCGAGTCGCTGCGCGTGACCTGCCTGATTCCGCCTCACACCGCGGCCGTGCGCACGCCGACCTTCGAGGTCGAGGCCCGCTGCAGCGACGTGCACGTCAACGCGCCGGACCTGCCGGCGATCGTGCGGCACGCCGACGTGCAGCTGCTGGTCAGCACCGCGCAGGGCGGCGTCGTGCAGGCGACGATCTCGCAGCACAACGAGACCGGCGCCATCGACGTGCGCGCGCGGATCACCGAGCTGGACGCCAGCGGCGACGACCTGCCCAAGCTCGAGCTCGACGCCAAGGGCCGCGACGTCGTCGTCGATGGCAACGTGCTCGCCGCCCTGCGCACGTTCCCGATCGGCAAGCGGGTGGTCGAAGCGCTGCGGCCGACCGCCGGCCGTGCCGACATCGACCTCTACCTCCACAATCCGCACATCCCGGGCGGCGACGCCGAGATCGACCTGCAGCTGCGCGACGTCGCGATGTCGTTCCACGGCTTCGGGGACGGCGAGCAGCGCATCGGCTTCCCGATGCCGCTCGAGCACGCCAGCGGCCGCGTGCGCCTGCGCAACGACATCCTGCTGCTGCGCGACATGAAGGCGTCGATCCCGGCGAGCGCCGGCGGCGGCGAGGTGACGCTGCGCGGCCGCATCGAGGTCCGCCGAGGCCGCGGGGACGACACCAGCCTCGACATCGAGGGCACCGGGGTGGCGTTCCGCGACGACCTGCGCACGGCGCTGGCCACGCTGCTGCGCGACGACGGCGAACTCTACGACCGCCTGGCGCCCGAGGGGCGCGCCGACGTGCACGTCGTGGTGCGGCCGCGCAGCGAACTGGCCGGCGGCTTCGGCGTCGAGGTCACTCCGCAGGGTGCGTCGATGCGCTGGGCGGGCTTTCCGTACGAGCTGAAGGACCTGCGCGGCAGCATCCGCGTGCGCATGGCCGATGCGCGCTTCGACCTGACCGGTCGGCACGGCGACGGCGGCCTGACGATGCGCGGCCGCATCCCGCTCGACAAGCAGCACGGCCCCGAGGACGGCTTCGAGGCGGTGATCGACCTCGACCAGCTGGCCGTCGACGACGACCTGCGCCAGGGCGTCGCGGTGGTCGTGCGCGAACTCGACGCCCAGTGGCAGAAGGCGATGCCGAGCGGCCGGCTGTCCGGCAAGGTCAAGGTCTGGCGGCCGCTGCACGACGACCCGTTGTTCCACGACGTGCGCCTGCAGCTCGACGACGTCGATCTCGATCTGCCGCTGGCCCCGTGGCGCGCGACCGGCCTGCGCGGCCAGGTGCTGGTGCAGGGGTCCGGCCCGACCGCGCGCATCGACTTCGACGCGCTGCGCGGCAGCCTCACCAACGGCGTCGCCGAACCGGCCCGACTGGCCCTGCTCGGCCACCTCGAGTCGGGCCCCGACGTGGTGCGCGACCTCGCGTTCGTGGTGCGGGACCTGGAGCTGTGCGAACAGCTCGGCAAGAGCCTCGACGACCTCGGCGCGCTCGGCTTCGAGACCTGGGACTCGCTGCAGCCGTCCGGACGCGTCGACCTGGTCGTGCGCGAACGCTTGCAGCCCGAGTCCGACCCGGACCTGCAGGTCGTCGTGCAGCTGGTCGACGTGCGTTCCGACGCGCGCATGCTGCCCAAGCCGGCCGAGCACATGACCGGCGAACTGCACATCGAGGGCGGTGAGCTGACGTTCCGCGACGTGCGCGGCGAACTCGGCGGCGCCACCGTGCGCTGCTACAACGGCCGCGTGCGGCAGGTCGGCGCCGACGACGACCGCACCGAGATCGCGTTCGACGTGCACGCCAAGGACTTCCCGGTCGACGACGGCCTCGCCAACCTGTTCACCGGCCCGCTGCGCAAGGCGGTGCTCGACCGGCACCTGCGCGGCAAGGCCGACGTCGACGGCCTGCGGCTGCGGTTCCGCGTGCCGGGCCCCGACAGCGGCAAGCCGTTCACGACCACGATCGGCGGCGCGATCGGGCTCGACGGCGTCGACATGCAGCTCGGCACCGGCCGCGACGGCATCCGCGTGCTCAACCTGCACGGCATGGTGTCGCTCGCCGACAGCACCGTCACCGAGACCGGCGGCCAGCTGGTCGGCACGCTGTCGCGCGGCTCGCTGTCGCTGTTCGGACACCCGTTCGAGGCGGTCGAGACGACCTTCACGGCGGACGCCAGGAAGTTGACGATCCACACCCTCAAGACCCGCATCCACGACGGCGAGCTGCGCCACGCCAAGACCGACGCGCCGGCGCTCAGCTACCTGCTGCCGGCGGCGAACGTGCCGGAGGGCCGGCTGTCGGCGGACCTGCAGTTCGACCGGGTCGACGTGTTCACGCTGCTGTCGACGTCGGGCTGGCGCAACCCGCCCTACACCGGCCTGGCCAGCGGTCGCATGACGCTGAGCCGACTCGACGGCAACAACGTGGTCGGCGCCGAGGCGGCCGGCACGCTGCAGATCGAACGCGCCGACCTCGGCAAGGTGCCGCTGTTCACCGCGATCTACGCGCAGCTGCCGCCGGCCAACCAGCCGCGCTTCAACCAGCTCGACATGACGTTCCGGCTGACGGACCACCTGATGAGCTTCGACCGCCTCGAGGTGCGCTCGGAGATCCTCGCGGCCAAGGGCAGCGGCAAGCTCAACCTCGACGGCTACCTCGACGTCGAGATGGAGCTCGACAACCTGCTCGGCCAGTCGGCGGATCCGCTGGTCATGCCGCTGATCGACTACCTCGCCAAGAACCTGGTCAGCTTCCGCCTCTACGGCCACCTGCGCGACCTGCATGCGTCGACCGAGTTCCTCGGTTCGCGCACGCCGGATCGGCCGCCGGTGCTGCCGATGCCGCCGAAGCGGCCGAAGAGCAGTTCGCCCGGATATTGAGCCGGCGCGCCGCTGGCCCGATGCTCTGGCGATGGCATCGGTGCACGCAGTGATCATGGCCGGCGGATCCGGCACGCGGTTCTGGCCGGCGAGCCGGCAGGTCCGGCCCAAGCAGCTGCTGCCGCTCAGCGGCGGCAAGCCGATGATCCGCGCCGCCGTCGAACGCGTCGCGACGACCTGCCCGCCCGAGCGGATCTGGATCGTCACCAACGGTGCGCAGAGGGACGCGATCCTGGCCCTGATGCCGGACTTCGCGCCCGAGCAGGTGATCGTCGAACCCGCGGCGCGCGACACCGCGCCGTGCGTCGGCCTGGCGGTCGCGACGATCGCCGCGCGCGACCCGGACGCGACCGTGGTGATCCTGCCCGCCGACCAGACGATCGAGCCGGTCGCCGAGTTCGAGCGCATGCTCGCCCGCGGCACCGGGCTGGCGGCCGACGGCGAGACGCTGGTGACGTTCGGCATCCCGCCGAGCTACCCCGCGACCGGCTACGGCTACATCGCGCTGGGCAGGCCGCGCGATGAGGCCCAGCCGCGCGCGTTCGTCGCCGACGGCTTCCGCGAGAAGCCGGACCTCGCGACCGCACGGCGGTTCGTCGACGAAGGTCGGTTCTGGTGGAACAGCGGCATCGTCGCGTTCGCGGTGCGCGCGATGCGCACGCAGATGCAGCGGCACTGCGAGCCGCTCGCGGCGGCGACCGACGCGATGCAGGCCGCCCGCGAGGCCGGCGACGACGCGGCGCTGCGGCGCGCGTTCACGTCGGCGCCACAGACGTCGATCGACTTCGCCGTGATGGAGAAGGCCGACGAGCTGACCGTGGTCGAGTGCACCGCGACCTGGGACGACGTCGGCAGCTTCCCGGCGCTGGCGCGCGTGCTCGACGGCGATGCGCACGACAACCACGCCTCGCTGCACGACGGCGCCGACGCGCTGCTGCTCGACAGCAAGGACAACGTCGTCTACGCCGAAGGCACGCGCACCGTCGCGATGTTCGGCGTCGAGGGCCTGGTGGTCGCCGCGGTCGGCGACGCCGTGCTGGTCTGCCCAAAGGACCGCGCCGACGAACTCAAGAAGGTCGTCGCCGAACTGAAGGCCCGCGGCCGCGAGGACCTGCTGTGAGCCTGACGCCGAAGTCCCGCATCCTCGCCGTCGACTACGGCGACTCGCGCACCGGTCTGGCTGCGACCGACTGGACCGGCTCGATCGTCGTGCCGCTGCCGCGCATCGACAGCCGCGACCAGAAGGACGTCGTGCGGCAGGTCGTCGAACTGTGCGCCGAGCGCGACACGCAGGGCCTGGTGGTCGGCATGCCGCTGACGCTCGACGGCACCCCCGGCGAACGCGCCCAGCGCACCGACGAGTTCGTGAAGCTGCTGCAGGCGGCGACGCCGCTGCCGGTGGCGACGATCGACGAGAGCCACACCACCGACGAGGCCCACGAGCGCCTCAAGATGGGCGGCATGAAGGCCAAGAAGCGCAAGGAGTTCGCCGACAGCGTCGCGGCGCTGGTGATCCTCGAGCGCTACCGCCACCAGCTCGCTCGCCCCTGAGGCGAGGCGGCCGGCGGCCCGGCCGGCAACCGCCGGGGAAAGATGTGCCTGGTCCCCGTAAGCCGGGTTCTGGTGCCGCCCGAAGGCGGTGACGGCCATTTCTCTAGGGCCAGCCTCGCGGCTGGTCGCCAACGACCTACCCGAGGACCTGAGCGCGGGCCGCGCGATCCTCCTACTCGGTCTTCCTCCAGGTGGGGTTTGCCGTGCCACCCCGCTCGTGCGGGGCGCGGTGGGCTCTTACCCCACCGTTTCACCCTTGCCGTCCCTCCGAGGAATCCCGAAGGCGTCCGGCGGTCTGATCTCTGTGGCACTTTCCCTGTTCTTGCGAACGGTGGGCGTTACCCACCACCTTGCCCTGAGGAGCCCGGACTTTCCTCCCGCGGCAAGCGCCGCCGGCGGCCGTCCAGGGACCAGGCGCGGCGCACCTTACGGGCGCTTGAACTCGACCGCAAACGGCCAGAATAGGATCTGGCAAAATCGATGGCCGCAGCTTGTCGGATGCGCGTAGCGAGCTAGCCTTGATGGGACTCGCCGGGCGGTCCCTCTCTCCCGCCCTTCGCCTCGACACCTCGGTCCTGCAACCTGTGAGGTCGCATCGTGCGACTCGCCACCAGCCTCGCCTCCATCCTGCTCTGTCTGGCGCCCTGCCTGGGCCAGACGCACTCGCCCGACGGCAGCCATCCGGCATCCCGGAACGAGTCCGCCCGCGCGCGCACCGGGACCGCCGTCTCCCTGCGTGCCGACCGGCCGAACGGCCCGTCGCCTTCGACGCCGTCGAACCCGGAGCCCGATTCGGCCCAACCGGTCCCCGAGCCCAGCACGTTCCTGCTGGTCGGCACCGGCCTGGTCGGCGTCGCACTGACGGCCCGCCGCCGTCGCCGCCGGGAGTCGCCGTCGCCTTCCTGATCGGATCGCCTTCCTGATCGGATCGCCTTCCTGATCTGTCCGCCTCCGTCCGGATCGGCCGTTCCGCCCGGCGCGATCCCGCTAGCCGAAGCGAGGACGATGCCCCTCGATGCGCGCGACCTTGCGCGCCACCGCCGCGAACAGCGCGCGACGCTCGCCCACCGACAGCCCCCCCGCGTAGCCACGCAGGAACCGCGCCCGGATCGACACCGGCACCGGCACCGGAGACGACGCGAGCAGCGACGCCAGCTCCTTGACGACCCAGCGGCGCCACCGCCACCGCGGCCGGAACATGCGCTCGACGTCGATCACCGCCGGGCGGCCGCCCTCGCGCGGGTCCCGCGCGAACAGGTGCGCCAGATTGAGATCGCGGTGGATCCAGCGGCGGTCGTGCAAGCGGCGGGCCAACGGCGCGACTTCTCGCACGCAATACGCGAACCACCGATCCAGCCAGCCTTCGTCGGCTGCGGTCACCGCCCACGCATCGAGCGAACGCCCGGGCACCGCCCCGAACACGACCATGCTGCCGCGCCGCGAACGGACCCGCGCGACCGGTTCGGCCGCGACCTCGCCGGCCTGCCGCAGCCGGTGCAGCCACCGCCACTCGGCGTCGGCGCCGCCGGCCGCGCGGTAGCGCTTGGCGTACAGCCAGCTGCCGCCGTCCGCGGCCATCAGCGTACGGCGGGACGGCACGCACCGAACCGTGCGACCGAGGCTGCCGCGCCACAGCTCCCGGACCGCCGCGGCGTGCCGTTCGACAACTATCGTCAGATCGTCGCCATCTGCTGTCGCAGCTTGGTTGCCGTCGTGGTTCACTACGTCTACGGTCCTCCACGTCGCATTGCCAAGCAAGCGCCCTCTCACGGCATGAATCAGCAGCAAGTCGCCAGCGAAGACAACCCCTACCAAGCGATGCAGGCCCGGCTCGACCTGGCCTCGGCCAGGCTCGGCCTCGACCCGAACCTGATCGCCATCCTGCGAACGTGCGAGCGTGAGATCACCATCAGCATGCCGGTCGTCATGGACGACGGCTCGGTGCAGGTCTTCGAAGGGTTTCGCGTACAGCACTCGACGTCGCGCGGCCCCGCCAAGGGCGGCATCCGCTTCGCGATGAACGTCAACCGCGACGAGGTTCGCGCGCTGGCGGCGTGGATGACGTGGAAGTGCGCGGTCGTCAACGTGCCGTTCGGCGGCGGCAAGGGCGGCGTCGTCTGCGACCCGTTCAAGATGTCGAAGGGCGAACTCGAGCGCGTCACGCGCCGCTACGTCACCGGCATCATGGACATCCTCGGTCCGGACCGCGACGTGCCCGCCCCCGACATGGGCACCGACGGCCAGGTGATGGCGTGGTTCATGGACACCTACTCCATGCACCAGCGCAGCTACCTGCCGGCGTCGGTGACCGGCAAGCCGATCAGCCTCGGCGGCTCGCTCGGCCGCGTCGAGGCGACCGGCCGCGGCGTCATGCTGTGCGCGCGCGAAGCGCTCAAGCACCTCGGCATGAACCCGAAGGAGTGCACCGCCGTGATCCAGGGCGCCGGCAACGTCGGCATGATCTCGGCGCTGCAGCTGGCGCGCATCGGCGTCAAGGTCGTCGCGATCAGCGACGTGCACGGCGGCCTCTACAACAAGGACGGCCTCGACCTCGCCGGCATCCGCCAGCACCTGCAGAAGCGTCGCACGCTCGACGGCTTCGAAGGCGGCGACCGCATCCCGAACAACGAGCTGATGGAGCTCGAGTGCGACATCCTGGTGCCGGCCGCGACGGAGAACGTCATCAACAGCCGCAACGCCGAGAAGATCCGCGCCAAGATCATCGTCGAGGGCGCCAACGGACCGGTCACGGCCAACGCCGACAAGATCCTCGACGACAAGGGCGTGTTCGTGGTGCCCGACATCCTCGCCAACGCCGGCGGCGTGACCGTCAGCTACTTCGAGTGGGTGCAGGACCGCATGTCGTTCTTCTGGACCCAGAAGGAGGTCGAAGAACGCATGGAGCACATCATGGTCGACTCGTTCGCCGCGACCGTCGACATGGCACAGCGCTTCCAGGAGTCGAACCGCATCGCCGCCTACATGCTGGGCGTCGACCGGGTGGCCGAGACCACCCGCATGCGCGGGATCTACGCCTAGCGCGGGCGGCGTCGCCGCAACCGCGGGCTGCCGGACCTGGCCGGTGCCGGTTGCCCACCAGGCCTGTTTGCCCAGCAGGCCTACTTGCGCAGCAGGCCTACTTCCTCAGGGCCTCCACCACCTCGCGCGCCTGCTCGGTGTGCCTTCGTTCGTGGAAGCCGGCGAAGGCGACCCACTGGTAGAAGGTGAGTTCACCGAAGACGAAGTGGCGTTCGCGGATCGCGGCGACGTCCTTGCCGTCCGCGGCGAGCACGACCTGCTGCAGGCGCTGGCGGGCGCGGTCGAGCTGCGACCTGGCCTCGGCGAACGGCATCGCAAGGTCCGGCGCGGCGAAGTCCGGAGCCTCGATGCGCTGGCTGCGGTCGAGCACGGTCGCGGCGTCGAAGCTCGCGACTGCCGACGCCGCGCCGGGCGGCAGCTCCGGCAGGTCGCCGTCCGACAGCGCCTGCCGCAGGCGCCGCTGCAAGAACGCGCCGATCTGCCCCTCGGTGCGCGCCAGGTGCGACAGCAGGTTGGCGAGCGACCAGCGTCCGGCGGCGGGTGCGCGGGCACGGTCGCTCTCGGGCACCGCGTCGACGACGGCGAGCAGGTCGGTGCGTCCGTCGTCCAGGTGCGCGAGCAGTTCGGTCGTCTGGGCGTGCATCACCGACCAGGATAGGCCGCGCGAGCCGGCTCCAAAGACGTCAGTCGTGATCGGGCCGCGAACGTCGGGACTTCTTCAAGTCACCGCGACGTTTCTTCGCGTCGAGGCGACGGCGCTGGCTGCCGCGCGTCGGCCTGGTCGCGATGCGCCGCTTCTGCCGCACCAGGGCCTGCGCGATCCACGCGGCCATGCGCTCCTGCGCGGCCCGGTAGTTCATGAACTGGCTCTTGTGCTCGCTCGAGATCGCGACGAGCCGGCCGTCGGCGTCGAGGCGGTTCTGCAGCGCGGTGCGGATGCGCGCGACGTCGCGATCGCCGAGCACCTCGCGCGCCGCCTCGAGGTCGAGGCGGAGGTCGACCTTGGTCTCGGTCTTGTTGACGTGCTGGCCGCCCGCGCCGCCGCTGCGGGAGAACGACACGGCGAAGCACTCCTTCGGGACGACGCGGCCGTCCTTGAGCACCAGGTCAGAGCGCGACATCGTCCACCCACTGCTGCTGGGGTCGTTGCCCCGCGTGCCAGCCGGCCGCGAGCCAGGCGGCGCCGACAGCCGCATCGTCGGGGCCGACGCGATGCGCGTCGACCTCGTGGCCGAACGCCGCCTGCATCACCCGCACGAGGCCATCGCGCAGCAGGTCCGAGTGCATCACGCCGCCGCCGAGCGCGACGTGCTGGCCTTCGCTCGGCGGCAGTTGGACGCGGCGCAGCGCCGCCTCGCCGAGTTCGACCAGCTGCCGCATGCCGACCATCAGCACGTCGGCCGCCAGCCAGTCGTCCTGCTCGAACGCGTCGAGCACGACCGGCAGGCGGGCGGCGACTTCACCTGGCGACAGCCGCTGCGCGACCGCGCCGAGCCGTTCGGGCGACGGTGCGTCGAAGGCGCGGGTCAAGGCGTCGGTCAGCGCCGTCGTGCGGCCGCGACCGTCGACCGCGCGCAGCACCGCGACGATCGCGCGGCGGACAAGATCGTAGCCGCTGCCCTCGTCGCCAAAGGCGTAGCCGCGACCGCCGACGCGCGCGAGCCGGCCGTCCGGGCCGCGCGCGACCGCGAACGAACCGGTGCCGGACCACAGCAGCAGCCCGGGACCTTCGCGCAAGCCAGCCGCCGCGGCGGCAAGCACGTCGCCGACGACGGCGACCGGAATGCCGGTCCGGGCCCGCAGCGATGTCGCGATCGCAGCCGCGATCGCCGCATCGCCACCGCCGGCGACCGCGCAGACCACGGCCTCGGGGCGCCGGTGCGCCGCGACCGCCCGTTCGATCGCAACCGCGAGCGCTGCCGAAGCCGCGTCGACGCCGTCGACGGCCGGCTGCGACGTCGGCGCGTCGCCACCCGGCGCCGAGCCGCGCGGCCACCACTCGAAGCGGCACTTGCTGCCGCCGACGTCCAGGCCGAGGAAGCTCATGTCACCGCCCGCCGTGATCGCCTACCCTCGGGGCGACGACCGTTTCGCCGAAGAAGGAGGAAGGCATGCTGTTGGTCACGAATCGCAGCGTCCCAGAGGACGCGAACGAGCACAAGGGCGGGCCCGGCCTGCTCGGCAAGCACCCGAACCACAACGGCCCGAACGAGCTGCGGCTCGTCGAGGCCACCAAACGCGCCGGCAGGTGGACGCTCGAGGTCCTGCCCGACGAGGTCACGCCGGCGATGAAGCGCGCGGTCGGCCGCCGCGCCGACGCGCCGCTCAGCGTGGTCGACTGGGCCGCCGAGAAGATCCTGAAGGCGATCCAGCCGCGGCCGCGGCCGAGCGGCGGCAAGACCAAGGGCAAGAACGTGCTGCTCTACGTGCACGGCTACAACAACGACGTCGAGGACGTGCTTGAGCGTTCGCTGGTGATGTCGCGCAAGTTCGGCGTCGAGGTGATGCCGTTCACGTGGCCGGCCAACGGCGGCGGCATCGTCGGCGGCACGCTGAGCTACAAGAGCGACAAGCGCGACGCCAAGGTTTCGATCGGCGCGTTCGACCGCACGTTGGCGTTCGTCGGCGACCAGCTGCGGCGCGTCAACGAGCTGCGCATCGAGCAGATCCGGCGCAAGGCTGCCGAACGGCACCCCGACAACCTCGAGTCGCAGCGGCGGCTGGTGTCGGAGCTGCTCGACAAGCAGTGCCCGTTCTCGATCAACCTGCTGCTGCACAGCATGGGCAACTACCTCTACAAGCACCTGCTGCTGTCGTCGGCGTCGGAGGGCACCGGGCTGGTGTTCGACAACGTGGTGCTGTGTGCCGCCGACGCCAACAACAAGGACCACGCGCGCTGGGTCGACCGGATCCGCTGCCGCCACCGCGTCTATGTGACGATCAACGAGGACGACATCGCCCTGCGCGCCTCGCGGCTCAAGTCGGGCAGCGACCAGCTGGCACGGCTCGGGCACTACCCGTTCAACCTGACTTCGGAGCACGCCGCCTACGTGCAGTTCACCAGCGCCCGCCACGTCGGCCGCAGCCACGCCTACTTCGCCGACGACGCACTGAAGAACGCCAGCATCCGCACGTTCTTCCGCAAGGTCCTCAACGGCGAACGCGCCGACCAGCAACTCGACTACGACCCCGGCTCCAACACCTACCGCTTCTGACCATTACCGCACCGCACGACCGAACCGCGGTCAGCCTGCGCGCAGGATGAACCCGGTTCGGTATGCGGTGTCTGGTCAGGATAGCCAGTGCTGTACCGCTTCGAAGACCGTGCGGGGCTCGATGGCGGCCTGGCAGTGCGGCACCTTGTCGCATCTGGGCAGGTAGCAGCACAGGCAGTCGAAGCCCGGCGGGGTGATCTTGGTGCCGCGGCCGTAGAGCTCGATCTCGGCCGACGACGTCGGACCGAACAGGACCACCGCCGGCTTCTTGCGCGCAGCGGTGCAGTGCACGGCGAGCGAGTCGCTGGTGACGACAACGTCGCAGCGATCGATCAGCGCCGCGAAGCGACCGTAGGAGTTGCGGTTGCCGCCGTCGAACACCTGCATGCCCGCAGCGAACCCGAGCAGTTCGCGGTGGCGCTGCACCTCCTCGGGCCCGCCCAGCAACAGCACCGCGATCCCGTGGTCGTGGCAGAGCTGCAAGAACGTGCGCTGGTGCTCGTGGGTCCACTGCTTGTAGAGCCAGCGGCCACCGGCACCGGTGTTGAGGCCGACCAGCCGCGTGCCGGCGTCGAGGCCGAGGCCGTCGACGAACGCATCGGCGTCGGCCCGTTCCTCCGCCGACGGCTCGAGGATCGGCTCGCGCACGGCGTCCGGCGCGAATCCGAGCACCTGCGCGACCAGGCTCTGGTAGGTCTCGGTGTTGGCCTTCTTGTTGTCGTCGCTGAGGCCCATCTGCAGCCACCGCTGCGCGCCCTCGCCAAGCGCCACGATCCGCCCCTGTTCGTCGCGAACGTAGCCGCGCCGCTCCGTGCCGCGCGCCATCGCCGCCAGCACGGCGGCGTCCGGATCGGCGTCGGGACACAGCACCACGTCGAACTGCTCGGTCTGCAGGCGCGCCGCGGTGACCGCGTCGTCGGTGACCAGCACGTCGTGCACCAGCGGGTTGTGGTCGAACAGCCCCTTCGCCGACGGCCGCGTCAGCCAGGTGACGCGCGCGCCCGGCCAGGTCGCGTGGATCGCCGCCAGGAACGAGGTCGTGCGCAGCACGTCGCCGGTGGCCGCCAGCTTGACCATCAGGATGCGATGCTGCACCGGCTCGTACTCGTCGCAGCTCTGGCACACCTTGCCACGGACCTTGTGGGGCCGGCACGGGCGATCCCAGTGCACGTGGCGGCAGTCGGTCTTCAGCTCGAATTCGGTCACTTCAGGGCACTATCGGCACGCAGGGCACCCCCGCGACAGCCGGAACGCTACCGATCCCAGGCCCGCGAGACTACCTTTCGCTGATGACCACGCTCGCCATGCTGTGGCTGCCGATCCTGCTGTCGGCGGTGTTCGTGTTCGTCGCCTCCTCGATCGTGCACATGGTCCTGCCGATCCATGCCGGCGACTACAAGAAGATGCCGGACGAGGACCGGGTCCGTCAGGCGCTGCGCGACGCGAAGGTCCCGCCGGGCCAGTACATGTATCCCGGCTGCGACTCGATGAAGGAATACGGCTCCGAGGAGCTGCAGAAGAAGTTCGCCGAGGGCCCCGTCGGCGTGATGGTCGTGCGCCCGGACGGCATGCCCAACATGGGCAAGTCGCTGCTGCAATGGTTCGCCCTGTGCCTGCTGATCAGCGCGCTGGTCGCCCACCTGACCGGCTTCTCGCTGGCACCCGGCGCCGACGGCGGCAAGGTGTTCCACCTGTCGGCGCTGCTGGCGCTGCTCGGCTACGCGTTCAGCAGCGTCCACGACTCGATCTGGAAGGGCGTCAGCTGGACCGTGACGTGCAAGTTCGTGTTCGACGGCGTGCTCTACGCAGCGGTGACGGGCGCGACCTTCCTGTGGCTGTGGCCGGCGGCGGCGTGATCCGCACGCGCGCCCGCTCGCGAACGCGCCGATCGTGACCACCGGCGCGTTGCTCGACGGCAGCGCGACGATGCGCCGTCGGGTGCCCCAGTTTGCACGGTTGGGTCCGTCAGGTTCGCTCCGGGGGCAGAGGCCGTGGATCGCGCCGGATCGGTGTGGTCCGCAGGAGCGGAGCGGAAGGATCAGGTTCCGTGCGGACCGCGCCAACACAGCTGCGACGGACACTCGGGGCACCACGCGTACTCCGCGCCATCGACGACGTCGAACACCTCGCGGCACGCCGGGCACTGCCAGGTGACCTCGTCGAGCAAGTCGGCGGCGACGGCGGTCGGCGACGGCACCTCGGCGCCGAAGCGAGCGCGCGCACCGGTCCACTCCGGGCGCTCGGCGACGAACAACCGGCAACAGGCGATGCAGTCACGGTCGATCTCGACCGTGATCCGCCGCTCCTCCGACGTCGACTTGAACGGTTCGACCCGGATCTCGCCGCTCCAGCTCGTGTCGTCGAACGCGTAGGCGTCCTGGTCGTCGCGACGCAGTTCGACCGACAGCACGCCGACGCAGAGCAGCTCGCACGCGACCAGGTCCCACTGGCTCTGCACCAACACGCGCAGGTCGCGCCCCGGCGTGCTGAGCATCGACCGATCGCCGTCGATGCGCGAACGCGTGACGTAGTGCAGCTCCTTGACGAGCGCGTCGTGGAAGCCGGCCATGCGCCTGGTGAACGCGTCGGCCTGCTGCTGGTCGACGATCTCGCCGTAGCCGTTCATGGCGCGAGCAGCTTGTCGACGACCGCCTGCACCTCGGGACCGAGATGCGCGTCGGTGAACATCTGCATGCTGCGCGCGAAGCCCGCCTTGCCGTGCGCGACCGCCATCGCCGGATCCTCGAGGTAGCGACGCAGCGCCGCGGCCAGCGCGTTGGCGTCGCCCTTCGGCACGACGAACCCGGTCTCGCCGTCGACCACGATCTCGCCGTTGCCGCCGGCCGTGCTGACGACCTGCGGCAGCTCGGCGAAGCTCGCTTCGAGGCACGCGTTGCACAGCCCCTCGTGGAACGACGGCATCGTGAACACGTCCGAAGCCGCGTAGACGTCGTGCACGGGACTGATGCGCCCTGGCAGCCGCACGCGATCCTCGAGCGCGAGGCGCTGCACCTGCTGCCGCAGCTGGTCCATCTCGCTGCCGTCGCCGGCCAGCAACAGCAGGGCATGCGGGAACTCGGCGGCAAGTTGCGCGAAGGCATCGATCAGCACGTGCTGGCCCTTGCGCGGGCGCAGCACGCCGGCGAGCGAGATCACGAACGCGTCGGGCGCGATGCCGAGCCGTTCGCGCGCCGCGTCGCGCCCCGTCCGCAGCCCCGTCCACGGCGTCGGATCGAGGCCGTCGTAGACCAGCGTGATGCGGTCGTCGGGCACATCGGCCGCCAGCAGCCGCTGCCGGATCGCGTCGCAGATCGCGATCGTGTGGTCGACCAGCCGCGTGTAGCGGAAGCCCCCCATCAGCCCCTTGCGGATCGGGTAGTCGATCCGGCGGATGGTGAACTTCTTGCTGCGGTGGCCGCGCGCGGCGAGGCCGGCCAGGTAGTGCGAACGCCCGTCGGCGAACTGGATCACGTCCGGGTCGAACTCGCGGTAGGCGCGGCGGATCTTCGGCCGCAGGTCCGGCCGCCACCAGCGTCGCATCGGCGCCTCCCACACCGGCAGCCCGAGTTCTTCGGCGGCGGTGCGGAACTTCGCGCCCGGCGTCAGCAGGACGCCCTGCTGGTAGCCGTTCTGCGCGAAGTGTTCGATCAGCATGCGCAGCTGCACCTCACCACCGGAATAACCCTTCTCGGCGAGGCAGTGCAGCAGGCGAGGCATCGCGGAGTTCTAACGTTCGGGCAGGCCGATGTCATCCCGGCGGCGTGGCGCGCCATCCCACCGCTGGCGCCGGGCTCGCGAAGCGAACTTGCCCGGCCTGTCGAGGATCGTGTTGCGGACGCCGAGCTTGTCGAGGCTGCGGGCGCCGCCGCCGAGCGGCGCGACAGGATCGCACGGCGCCTACATGATCGCGTCGAGGCCCGTCAGCTGACGGCCGATGATCAGCGTGTGGATGTCGTGCGTGCCTTCGTAGGTGATCACCGACTCCAGGTTGCACATGTGGCGCATCATCTGGTACTCGTCGGTGATGCCGTTGGCGCCGAGCACGTCGCGGCCGAGGCGGCAGCACTCGAGCGCCATCCAGCACGAGTTGCGCTTGGCCATCGACACGTGGTAGTGCTGCATGGTGCCTGCCTCCTTCATCTTGCCGAGCTTCCAGCACATCAGCTGCGCCTTGGTGATCTCGTTCGCCATCCAGACCAGCTTGTTCTGCACCAGCTGGTAGCGGCCGATCGGCTTGTCGAACATGATCCGCATCTGGCTGTAGCGGGTCGCCTCGTCGTAGGCCGCCTGCGCCGCGCCGACCGCGCCGAACGCGATGCCGTAGCGCGCCTGCGTCAGGCAGCTGAGCGGGCCCTTGAGGCCTTCGACGCCGGGCAGCAGGTTGGACTTCGGGATGCGCACGTCCTCGAGCACCAGCTCCGACGTGTCGGAGGCGCGCAGCGAAAACTTGTTCTTGATGCCCTTGCCGGTGAAGCCGGGCGTGTCGGTGTCGACCAGGAAGCCGCGCACGACGCCGTCGAGCTTGGCCCAGACGATCGCGACGTGCGCCTGGCTGCCGTTGGTGATCCAGTACTTGCTGCCGTTGAGCACGTAGTGGTCGCCGTCCTCGACCGCCTTGGTCAGCATGCCGCCCGGGTTGCTGCCGAAGTCGGCCTCGGTCAGACCGAAGCAGCCGATCAGCTCACCGGTCGCCATCTTCGGCAGGTACTTCTGCTTCTGCTCCTCGGTGCCGAACGCGTGGATCGGATACATGCAGAGCGAGCCCTGCACGGACACGAACGAACGCAGGCCCGAGTCGCCGCGCTCCAGCTCCTGGCAGATCAGGCCGCTGGCGACCGGCGACAGGCCGGCGCAGCCGTAGCCTTCGAGGCTGGCGCCGTAGACGCCGAGCTCGCCGAGCTCCGGGATCAGCTCGGTCGGGAACGTGCCGGCGCGGTTGTGCTCCTCGATCACCGGCATGAACCGGTCGGAGACCCATGACCGGACCGTGTCGCGGATCATGCGTTCCTCTTCGGAGTAGAGTTCGTCTACGTTGTAGAAGTCGAGGGCCTTGTACGGATCACTCATGTCGGGTGCGTTCGGAGGGGCGAGCAGAATAGAGGCAGCGAGCCGCCGAAGAAAGTGAGCACGACCGACTCCGACGGAATGTGTCCGGTGTGCGGCTACGCCCGCCCGACCGCACCGTGCGCCGTCTGCGCCGGCGAGGGCGTCATGCTCGGCAAGCGCAACGAACTGGTCGTCGGCGCGCGCAACCCGGTGCTCGACGGCCTGCGCGGCATCGACGACGTGCGGCGCGCCGTGTTCGCGCTGCTGTTCGAACGCGAGTTCGTCGGCGTGCTGCGCGGACCGATCGCGGCCAACGTGTTGGCCACCGCCGTGCTGGTGGTGGTCGGCTGGATGTGGCTGCTGCCGGCGTTCGAACAGCACTTCCGGAGCCAGGGCGAGACCGGCGCGCACCTGTGGCTGTTCGCCATCTGGCTGGGCGCCGGGCCGTCGCTGCTCGACCTCATGGCGGGCTGGGCGCAGGACCCGATCCGCCGCGCGACCGAACAGCACATGCTCGGCGCCACGCCGACCCACCCCGCCCGCGTGCGGCCGAGCCTGGTCGACACCGTGCAGATGCTGATGCTCGCGGTCGTCGCGGTGCTGCTGATGCTCGGCCTGGTGCTGATCCCCTGGGTCGGCCTGCCGCTGTGCTTCCTGCTCGGCGCGGTCGTCGCCGCGATCGTGTTCGCGCAGACGCCGCTGGCGGTGCGCGGAAGGACGTTGAAGCAGCGCATGCAGGCGCTGCGTCGACAACCGTGGCGCGTGCTCGGCGTGGGCTTCGGCATCCAGCTGGCGGCGGCGGTGCCGTTCCTCAACGTGATCGCGCTGCTGCCGGTCGCGACGATCGCCGCGACCAGCACCTACCTGCACACGCAGAAGGGCACGACGCGGGCGGGCGGAGCCGCGCCGACGGCTGCGGGCGAGCCCGACGTCAGGGCTGGATCGTGAACGACAGGCCGGCCGACGACGACCAGCCGATCGCCGACGGCGTGCACTGCGCCGGGCTCCAGCCCCAGATGGCCTGGGCGTGCAGTTGCATGCCCGCCAGCGCCGCGGTCGGCGGGATCGGCAGCGCGTAGCGACCGACGCCGCCGGCGCCCGATGCCATCGCCTCGATCACGAAGAAGCCGGCGAACGGATCCACGTGCACCAGCAGGCCGACGCCGAGCAGGTCGCTGCCGGCGACGTCGGCGCCGTTGGCGAAGGCCAGCAGACCGAGCGCCGACGGCGGCGCGTTGCTGCTGCGCAGGCCGAAGGCCAGATCGCCGACCACCGGCGTGCAGTCCGCGGCCAGCGCGTGCGGCCCGTTGCAGCCCGACGTGCCGACGCCGAACGGCGTGACCCCGACCAGCGTCGGCGTCGCCGGCACGATCCGGAACACCTGCCCGCTCAGGTTGCAGATGTACAGCTCGCCGCGCCCGTCCTCGCCGAACCCGCACGGCGAGTCGAGCGACCACGGCTGCGGCGCGGTCAGTTCGGCGGTCCGGTCGAGCACCTGCGTGACCGTCTGGCCGTTGTGCTGCAGCGACCAGACGTTGCCGAACACGTAGTCCGCGAACAGGTAGCTGCCGCGCAGGTCCGGCACCGCGCAGCCGCGGTAGACGTAGCCGCCGATGATCGCGCGGCCGCCGGACGGCGGAAAGTACTCGTGCAGCGGTGCGGTCAGGTCGACGCCGTTGCACACGCAGTTGCCGTTGCCGTTGCAGAACGTGCCGGACATGCACGACCAGCCGTAGTTGCGGCCGCCGAGAGAGCCCGCGGGCTCGAAGTCCACCTCCTCCCGCCGGCCGCCGACGTCGGCGATCCAGTAGTCGCCGGTCAGGCGGTCGAACGTGCAGCGATACGGGTTGCGCAGCCCGAAGTCCCAGATCTCGTCGTGCCAGTTGGCGACGCCGACGAACGGGTTGCCGGGCGGGATGCCGTAGGCGTTGCCGTTCTGCGGGTTGTCGACGTCGAGACGCAGGATCTTGCCGAGGAACGAGTCGCCGCGCTGCGCGTGGTTGAACGGGTCGGTCGGCCACAGCGGACCAGTGCTGCCGCCATCCCCGATGGGCACGTAGAGGTAGCCGTCCGGGCCGAACGCGATGCCGCCGGCGTTGTGGTTGCCGAACACCATCGACGTCGTGAAGACCTCGACGCGCGACGCCGGGTCACAGACGTCAGGGTTGCCCGCGGACACCGTGTAGCGCTCGACCGCGACCTGGATCGACGGCTGCCGACAGCAGTAGACGAACAGCTGGCCGTTCTGGTCGAACTGTGGGTGGAACGCGAGGCCGAGCAGGCCGCACTCGCCGTTCTGCAAGAACCCGGGGCCCGGCGTCTGGGTCGCGTCGAGGAACGGCTGCGGCAGCAGCTGGCCGTCGCGCACGATCCGGATCTGGCCCGTCTGCTGCACGACGAACAGCCGGTCGAGGTCGCCGGGCGGTGCAGCGACCTGCACCGGTCGCGGCAGGCCGGTGACAACGACCTCGAGTGCGAGCGGCGTCTGGGCGGACGAGGTCGGCGCGAGGCCGGCAGCGGCGACGAGGAGGGCGAGCATGCGCATGGGTGTGCATGGTAACGCGGCCACCGCCGGCTTGCCCGACGCCCGGTGCCGCGCTTACAACCGGCAGCGCCCCATCCACTTGCGCACGACTTGAGCGGCTACAACCAGCAAACACGACGTGCTGTTCGTGCACGTTCCGAAGACCGCCGGCTCGAGCATCGAGCACGCGCCGTTCGTCAGCGGCATGGGTCACGAGCCGTACTGGGCGCTGCCGCAAGAGCATCGCGAACGCGCCGGGTTCTCGTTCGCGTTCGTGCGCAACCCCTACAGCCGCTTCGTGTCGATCGTGACCGAAGGCTTCTACACGGTGATGCGGCAGCAGGGCGACGAGCCGAAGACGCCCGCCGACGAGCGGCGGGTTTTCGAGCGCGCGCAGCAGCTGGTGCTCTACGCCGCGTCGCAGGCCCCCGCAGAAGGGCCGCTCGAGCTCGGCACGACCGAGCGCTGGCACATCCTCGGCAAGCAGGACGACCCGCTGCCGCACCTCGAGGGCTTTGCGTGGCCGATCCACTACGTGCCGCAGCACTACTTCGTGTCGGAGCCGGGCATGACCGGGATCGGGGTCGCGTTCGTCGGCCGCTTCGAGCGACTGCAGCAGGACTGGCAGCAGGTCTGCGACCGGGTCGGGGTGCCGTTCGCGCTGCCGCACGAGCGCAACGCGCAGAAGCACCGGCGGCGCCACTACTCGGAGTTCTACACGCCCGAGATCCAGGACGTGGTCCGGCGCTGCTACCGGCGCGACTTCGAGGTGTTCGGCTACGATCCGGACGATCTGGGGGCCTGAGCCGGCCCGGAGCCGGCCGAAGGTGGAACGCCGGCGGCGGACGGGTACACCAGTTCGCCCAATGACGCGCCAGATCCTGGTCACCAGCGCCCTCCCCTACGCCAACGGGCACATCCACCTCGGCCACCTGGTCGAGTACATCCAGACGGACATCTTCGTCCGGTTCCAGCGCCTGCGCGGTCACCGGGTCGCCTACATGTGCGCCGACGACACCCACGGCACGGCGATCATGATCCGGGCCGAGAAGGAAGGTCGCACGCCGGAGCAGCTGATCGCCGAGATGTCGGAGGCGCACCAGCGCGACTTCGCCGCGTTCGGGATCTCGTTCGACCACTACGGCTCGACCAACAGCGAGGCGAACCGGCAGGTGGCGAACGGCATCTGGGCGGAACTGCGGAAGCAGAACCTGGTCGTCGAGCGGTCGGTTCCGCGGCTGTTCGACGAGCAGAAGCAGATGTTCCTCGCCGACCGCTTCGTCAAGGGCACCTGCCCGAAGTGCAAGACGCCCGACCAGTATGGCGACGCCTGCGAGTCGTGCGGCAGCACCTATGCAGCGACCGAACTGATCGAGCCGAAGTCGGCGTTCACCGGCTCGACGCCGGTGCTCAAGGACTCGCAGCAGTCGTTCGTCACGCTCGAGCCGCTGCAGGACACGCTGACCGAGTGGACGCAGAACAGCGGCGCGCTCCAGGAAGAGGTCGCCAACTACCTGCAGGGACACTTCCTCAACAAGCCGCTGCAGGACTGGGACGTCTCGCGCCCGGCGCCGTACTTCGGCTTCGAGATCCCCGGCCAGCCCGGCAACTACTGGTACGTCTGGTTCGACGCGCCGATCGGCTACATCGCCAGCACCGTCGAGTGGTGCAACCAGAACGGCGGCAACGCCGACGACTGGTGGCGCAACGACGACGCCGAGATCGTGCACTTCCTCGGCAAGGACATCACCTACTTCCACACGCTGTTCTGGCCGGCGATGCTGCACTCGGCCGGCTACAACCTGCCGAAGCGCGTGCACATCCACGGCTTCCTGAAGGTCAACGGCGAGAAGATGTCGAAGTCGCGCGGCACGTTCGTGAACGCGTCGCGATACCTCGAGTTCTTGGAGCCGGGCTGGCTGCGCTACTACTACGCGTCGAAGCTCGGCCCGAAGATCGACGACCTCGACTTCCAGTCCGACGAGTTCGTCGGCAAGGTCAACAGCGACCTGGTCGGCCGCGTCGTCAACCTCGCGAGCCGCTCGGCGAAGTTCGTGCAGGACGTCGGCCTGTCGGCGGAGTACCCGGACGACGGCGGCCTGTTCACGAAGGCCGCGGCGATGTCCGACGAGATCGCCGCCGCCTACGAGGCCTGTGACTACCGTGAAGCGACGCGGTTGATCATGACCCTGGCGGACGCGGCCAACGAGTTCGTCGAACAGGCGGCGCCCTGGAAGCTCAGGAAGGATCCGGACAAGGCGCAGGAGCTGCAGGACTGCTGCACCGTCGTGCTCAACCTGTTCCACCAGATCATGGTCTACCTGACGCCGGTGCTGCCCGAGCTGAGCGCGAAGGCCGGCGCGCTGCTCGGCAGCGCGATGGACCAGTGGTCGCTCGCGCAGACGCCGCTGGTCGGTCGCGGCATCGAGACGTTCACGCACATGATGGCGCGCGTCGAAGCGGCCAAGGTCGAAGAGATGTTCACGCCCGAACAGCCCGAACCGCAGAGCCCCACCCTCGACAAGGAACCGCTCGCCGACGAGATCACGATCGACGACTTCCTGAAGGTCGACCTGCGGGTCGCCGAAGTGCTCGCAGCCAACCACGTCGAGGGCGCGCAGAAGCTGCTGCAGCTGACGCTCGGCCTCGGCGGCGACGTGCGGCGCAACGTGTTCGCTGGCATCAAGAGCAAGTACGAGCCGGACCAACTGGTCGGCCGCCTCGTGCTCTACGTCGCCAACCTCAAGCCCCGCAAGATGAAGTTCGGCGTCAGCGAGGGCATGGTCGCCGCCGCCGGCACCGACGGCGAGATCTACCTGATGTCGCCCGACAGCGGCGCCCAGGCCGGCCAACGCCTGCACTGATCGCCCGGTCTCAGAGGTCGGTTCGGTCGGAGAGGTTGGTTCCGGGAGCAGAACCTGCGGACCCGTTGGACGTGGGCGCTCGGGCAGGCTGCGCACGGCCGAACCGGTCGACCGTACATGAAACAGGGTCCGACGATCGTCGGACCCCGCTTCCTGCTAGCGGAGCGTTGCTACCAGGCAGTAGCGACGCCCCTCAAGAAGATCACTTCTTGGCGGCCTTCTTGGCCGGCGCCTTCTTGGCCTTCTTCTTGGTGGCCTTCTTCTTCGTGGCCTTCTTCTTGGTGGCCTTCTTCTTCGCGGTCTTCTTGGCGGTCTTCTTGACCGTCTTCTTCTTAGCCTTCTTCTTGGCAGCCATTGCTTGGTCCTTGTTAGGGTTTTGTGGGGGAGACCGGCACGAGGCCCGCGGTTGCGAACCCACCAAACTCCGGCCGGAGGTAGTGATCGGCAAACGGCGAATCGGAATTCACCGGAACTCCCCATGCCACCAAGAGATAGTGACAAAACGGCGCGGCGAATCCATTTGCGAAGAAGTAGGAATCGCCACAAAAGTGGCCGCGCGTCGCAGCTTTAACCTGCTTGGAGGCATTCTTGCCGGGCCGCGTTTTTTTCTGATTTTGGTTGCGCGCCGGGCCCCCCGAACAGCGGCAAGACCCGTGGAAACGTCTCCACAACGACCACCCAGAACGCCCCGGTCAACGCAACGAGCCACGTGCAGCAGCAGGCTGCACGTGGCTCGTCGTCGCGGCTCGCGGACCGTCGTCCGCAGCACGTCGCGAAGCTAGTCGAACAGGTTGTCGAGCTTGTTCTTCGCGTCCGAACCAAACTCCTCGTCGAGGCCTTCGTCGATCGGCTCGCGGTTCAACGCGTCGCGGTAGATGTCGGCGAGCTTCTTGGCGGTCTCACCCGCGTAGAGGCGCACCATGCCGACCGTCGTGCGGTCGTCGAACAGGATCGTCAGCAGCGTGCGGTCCCCCACCAGCGAGAGCTGGATGTTGTCGCGCTCACCCTGGTGGAACATCGCGGTGAACTCCTCTTCGCCGAGCAGCCGCGCCATCTCCTTGGTCGCCGCGAACGAACCGGCGACCAGCGCCGAGATCGTGTCGATGTCGATCGTGCGCAGCTCGCCGCGCTTGGTCACCAGGTGACCTTCCTTGTCGATCAACAGCGCGCACTTGGCGCCACTGAGTCGCAGGAACTCGGCAAGCAGCTTGTCGATGCGATCGATGTCCTCCTTGTAGAAGGTCAGCCGATCGTGTCGCAGGCGTTGGTTCTGCGACATCGCTTTGGAATCAGACATGTGCGATCAGAACTGGGGGTTGCCGAAGACGAAGTAGGCGACACCGGCAGCCGCCACGAGCAGCGTGACGGTCAGCCCGACGACCAGTCCGACGCCACCCTTCTTCGGCGCGGGGCTGTTCGCAGCGGGCCGCGCCGCGTTGCGGCGGCCGTTGTTGGCCGGGCGCGCGCCCTTCTGGGCGCCGGCCGGCGGAGCCCCCGCCTTGCGCTTGCGCGGCGCGCCCTTCGGGCCACCGGCAGCGGGTCGGGCGGCAGCGCGCTTCTGCGGCGCGCGCGCCTTCGGAGCGGCAGCCGGAGCGGCGGCAGGCGCCGCAGCGGGCGCGGCAGCGACCGGCGCAGCGGCCGGCTCGGCGGCCGGCGCCGGCTTGCGCGGGCTGCGGCCGTCGATCTTCTCGATGCTCTCCAGCACCATCGCGGCCAGCGTCTTCAGCGTGGGGAACACGCCTTCCCCGGTGTAGGCGACCGCCTCGAAGGTCGGCACGCCGAACTTGTTCATGATCTTGTCGATCTCGGCGACCGGCAGCGCGTTCGGCAGGTCGCGCTTGTTGTACTGGATGACGTGCGGCAGCTCGCGGATGTCCTTGCCGTACTCGGCGAGGTTCTCGATCAGGTTCGCGTAGCTCTCGACGTTCTCGTCCATCTTGTCCGGATCGGAGTCCGCGACGAAGATGACGCCGTCGACGCCCTGCAGCACCAGCTTGCGGGTCGAGTTGTAGTAGACCTGACCAGGCACCGTGTAGAGCTGGAACTTGGTCCGCATGCCCGCGACGTTGCCGAGGTCGAGCGGCATGAAGTCGAAGAACAGCGTGCGGTCGCCGTCGGTCGAGATCGACGTCAGCTCCCCCTTGTTCTCTTCAGGGGCCTTTTGATGCACGATCTCGAGGTTGGTGGTCTTGCCACTCATACCCGGACCGTAGAACACGACCTTGCAGTTGACTTCCTTGAGCGCGAAGTTGATCTGGACCATGGTTGGCGCGTCCGCGTGGTGTTGCCTTCGTGTCGACGAACTCGACACTTCTCAGGTGCCTGTTCATCGGACGAACGACGGGCCAGGCTTGAGTCTGCGGCGCAAATCGTCGCAACCTGAACCGTCGTTCCGGGACACCCCGAAGTCGTCGGCACGGCGGTGCCGGTGCGGCCGTTCGCGCAGGGCGCGATGGCAACGCGATCAGGCGAGCCGCGACGCGCGGCGGATGCGGGTGACCGCCTCGTCAACCTCGCGGTCGGCCTGGTCGATCTCCGCGAACTGGTCGAACAACACGACCAGGTAGCTGTCGTCGAGCTGGACCAGCACGGCCTTGCCGTGGGTCGCGTTGAGCAGCAGCTTGGTGCAGACGCCGTAGCCGCCCTCGTCGAGGCTGCGGTTGGTCGTCATCATCAGGTAGGACGACAGGCCCGAGATCACGTCCGGGTCCAACCCGGTCGCCAGCGACGACGCCGCGACCAGACCGTCCCTGGTCACGACGGCGGCGCCGCGCACGCCGGGGGCGTGCCGCAGCTCGGCGATGGCATCCTGGATCTTGCTCATGGCTACTCCTCCACCGCGTGCAGTGCGCCCGCGACGATCTCCTGCAGCTCGGCCAGCACCGCTTCGACGTCGGCGCCGGCGGTGACCTGCGCGGCGGCGAGGGCCTCGCCGTAGACGCAGATGCAGATGCGACCGTAGTCCCCTTCGATGATGGTCTTGGCGGCGCTACCGATGTCGAGGCGACGGGCGAACCGGTGGGCCGCCTTGGCCGACACGCGCACGATGCGCAAGAACGGGTCGCGCCCGTCCTTGATCGCGCCCTTGACCATCGCCTTCGAACCGCGGATGAACGTCGCCTTCTGCACCCCTTCGAGCTCGGCGACGCTGGCGAGGCCAGCGCGCACCGAGGCCACCGACTGGCCGCTGCTGGCGGCCTTCGGCTCGACCTTCAGCGAAGGATGCAGCAGCGAGCCGTGCGACTCGACCTCGTCGAGCAGCGAGTCGAGGTTGCCGCCCTTGTCGGCAAGGCTCGCGACGTGCGTCAGCAGCTGGTCGAGTTCGGGGTCGTCCGGTTCGAGTTCGTGCAGCGCCTGCAGGTGCTTCTGGGCCTCGCCGACGGCGCCGACGCGGTAGAGCACCTCGCTCAACAGACGACGCGACTGCGCCTCGTCCGGATCCATGCCGACGGCACGCTCGAGACACTGCACGGCCTCCATGCCCTCGCGCGCGGCGAGGTCGCGGTAGAAGCTGGTCAGGCGCGCCTGGCCGAGCACGAGCCAGCAGCCCGCGTCGTCGGGGAACCGCAGGCTCCACTCCTGGCACAGCTGGTGCAGCGCGTTGTTGTCGCCGAGCTCGACGTGGATCATCGCCAGCTCGCGGAACAGCTTGGGGTTCGGCGAACGGGTCAGCTTGGCGCGCAGTTCGTTGGCGCGGCGGTTGCGGAGCCCGCGACGAGCGCAGTCCAGCAGCTGCCGCAGCTCGATCGACTTCGGGAACAGCGCGATGCCGTCCTCGGCCATGTGCTCGGCCTTGTCGTGCAGGTCGAGGTTGATGTAGACCTGGCCGAGGTCGACGAACGTCGACGGCGACGGCTGCTCCTTGGCCCGCTGCTCGAGGCGGCGCAGCTCCTTCCAGATCTTCATTCGCTGGATCAGGTGCATCGCATCTCCTAGCGGAACAGGACCACCTGGCCCTCGGGTGTCGGCATCGCGACGGACATGCCGTCGACGCCGAGCGGGCCCGGGCCGTTGTCGGAAAGGGCGAACTCCCACAGCACGCTGGCGGTCGCCGCGTCGATCGCGACCAGCGCTTCGTGCACCGGCTTGTCGGTCGAACGCGGTCGGCGCACGCGCGCGAACGCGCGACCGCCCTGGGTGGCGAGGCCCATCACCAGGTCGTCCATCGCGACCGCACCGACCTCGTTCCCGCTGGCGCGGTCGAACGAGACGATCCGGCCCTCGGCGACGACCACGACCCGGTCCGAGGTCATCGCCAGGTCGCGGTCGCTCGGCGTGCGGCCGATCGACTGCGTCCACAGCACCTTGCCCGCTTCGAAGTCGACCGCCCGGACCGCGCCGTCGGCGCAGCCGAACACGATCAGCTTGCCGTCGACGTGGATGCGCGTGGTCACGCCCGCCGGACTGCGCAGCACGCCGAGGCTCTTGCCGTCCGACACGTCGAACACCATCACCCGGCCGTCCAGCGTGCCGACGTAGGCCTTGCGGCGCACGATGGTCGGCGGCCCCGACGGCGCGTCGCCGAGCGACACGCCCCAGAGGCGGCGCCCGCTCGACTGCTCCCAGCAGTGCAGCACGTTGCCGTTGTCGATCAGCGCGACGCGGCCGTCGCCGAGCACCAGCGAGGTCTGCGCATCGGCCTCGAGCTTGACCGGCCAGTTGCCGGCACGCACGCTCGGGTCGACCGGCACGCACTCGATCGTGCCCTCGTTGCTGAGGAAGAAGATCCTGCCGTTGGCGACTGCCGGGGTCGCGTCGACCGCCTTGAGGCCGGTCAGCTCGCGCACCTGGCGGTTGGTGCCGTCAGTGCGGGCGAAGCCGACGCGGCCGCCGCGCAGGCCGAGCGCGACCCAGCCGTCGCCGACGCCGACGCCGGTCTGCGCCGGCGTGCCGAACTCGACGACGTGCTCGGGCACGACCGCCATCACCACTTCGACCTCGGCCGACTCACGGCCGTTGACGACGATCTCCTGCTCCTCGAAACCCTCGAGCTTCGCGGTCAGCCGCACCGGCTGGTCGGCCTGGCAGAGCACCAGACCGGGCGTCAGCACCGGCTCCTGACGGCCGTCCACGACGCGCATCAATGGCTTGCCGTCGTGCATCAGCTGGGCACCCGGCGGCCGGGTCGTGACCGTGACCGGGACCCGCACGCGGCGGCCATCGGCGGTCCGTTCGAAGTCGGTCTGCAGCTGCAGCGCGACCTTCCGCGCCTTGCCGAAGTCCCCGGTCGCGACCGCGGCGTCGTAGGCGGCACCGAGCTCCTTCGCCTTGGCGAGGAACTCGCTGAGGTTCTTCCAGGTCAGCTGCACCTTCTGCTCGTGCGCCCACTCGACGTCGACGGCACTGCCGGCCTCCTTGACCAGCTCGCGGACCTGCTCGATCGAAGCCAGCGCCTGCTCGGGGTTGCCGCCGAGGAACTGCTCGCGGTGGCGGTTCCAGGCCGTCTTGTACTTCTTGCGCAGGCCGTTGAGGTGCGCGTCGCGCGCCGCCTTCTCGGACGCGAGCCGCGCCTCGAACATCTCCTGCGCGGAGGTGATCTTCTGCAGCTCCGCCTCGGCCTTCGAGATCGAGGTCGTCAGCGGGTGCTGCGCGATGAAGTCGGCGTAGCGCGCCTTGGCGCCGGCGAAGTCCTCGGTCGCGACCAGCTCGGTGACGTCGATCGCGGCGAAGTCCTCCTGCGCGCGCTCGTTGTAGAACCAGTAGCCCGAGCCGAGCACCAGCAGCAGGCAGAACATCACCGCCAGCACGCTCAGCGCGCGGCTGCGCTTGCGCGACCGCTCGTCGAACTCGTAGAGGCGCCGGACCCGCTCCGAGATGTCGGTGCGGCTGCGATCCAGCAGCAGGATCTTCTGCAGGTAGCTGACCGCTTCGAGCGGCTTGTTGCGACGCACCAGGTCGTCGGCGATCGACTCGTAGAGCTGCACGACCCGCTTCTGGTCGCCGGCGCGCACGTGCACGTTGACCAGCGCCTTCTTGAGGTCCGGGTCGTTGGGCTCGACCAGCAGCAGTCGCTCGAGCAGCGCGCGCACGCGCTGGATGTCGCCGAACTCGGTCAGCAGGTCGACCAGCTCCTTGCCCTCGGCCAGCGCGTCGAAGCCGTCCAGGCGCACGCCGTCGGGGCCGACGCACAGCTCGACCAGGCGTTCGCGCGCCCCGAGGTTGGTCGGCACCAGCTGGCGCACCTCGCTGAGGCAGCGCGCCGCGCCGTCGAAGTCCTGTTGGCCGATGCGATGCTCCGCCTCGGACTCGAGATGGTAGATGGCCAGTTCGTACTGCTCGGCGGCCTGGTAGGCGCGCGCGGCCAGCGCGTGGCTGTCGGGAAGGCCGACGCCGACCTCGATGGCGCGCTCGTAGAGCGCGATCGCGTCCTGCAGGCGGCCCTCGCCCATGCACTCGTCCCCGAGCGCGATCAGGTCCTCCTCGGCGATCGGCGCGACCACGCCGGCGTCGAGGAACTGGCTGAGCGTCTTGCAGACCAGGAAGTTGGTCAGGCCGGTCAGCTCGCAGACGCGGGCGACGTTGCGGCGACCGTCGAGCAGTTCGAAGATCGCAGGGCCGTCGGTGCCGTATTCCTCACCCTCGATGTAGTCCGCGGTCGCGACCAGGATCTCCGCCGTGCTCGGGATCCGCTCGGTGATGTAGGCCCACTCGTCGATGCGACGGGCGGCCTCCATGATGATGCTGTCGCAGTTGAAGAAGAACCGCTCGTCGATCGCCCCGTCGCGGCCTTCCAGTTCGGTGGTGTTCTCGTGGAACTCGAACTTGGCGTCGCTGTTGAAGAAGAGGTCGTAGATCTCCTCCTCGAGCTCGATGCGGTACTGGTATTCGAGTTCGCTCTGCTCGAGATACCCGCCGGCGAGCAGGCTGTCGGCCAGCGACTGCCCCATGCGAACGGCATGATCACGGACTTCGTCGACCGACTCCTCGAGCAGGCGGCCGGAGCGCACGCTGGCGGCGACGACCTTGTCGAGCAGCCGGTGCACGTTGTGGTGCACGGTGACACCACGCTGATCGAAGTACAGAACCTTCCACAGCTTGGCAGAATGGATGCTCAGCAGGCCGACCTTCTTGTTGAGGGCCAGCATCTGGAACACCTGGGCCAGATCTACACTGGCAAGATCCCCTCGTAGTGCCATGGGCGGTGCGTCGGTGCGAGTAGCGGTCAGTCCCGGCTTCCCCTATCGACCAGCGCGCTTACGACCCTGAGCCAGGGTCGGACCGGCTCGGGATTTCTTCGGAGCCAGACGCGACGGCTTGCCGTCCGGTCGTGCCTGACATAGTCTCTTCGCCCAATGCCCTCCCTGAGCCGAGTGTTCGCCATCGCCCGCGCCAGCGCGCATTCCGCGCTCGGCTGGGTCGCGTACCGATTCGGCTGGCTGGGACCCGCGAGGCGGCAGTACGAACGCGTGCTGCTGCTGCGAGGCGCCGACTTCCAGGCCTACGTCCACCTCGGACGGATCGCGTTCGACCAGGGCGACTACGCCGGCTGGCGGCGCGAGTTCGAACACGCGCGGCGCACCGACCCGATCCGCTTCGCCCGCCTGCGCCACCCGCTGGAGTTGTTCGAGCCCCGTCTGGCCGGCACCCAGTTCGACCCGCACGGCCTGGTCGACCCGACCGCGCCCGACGACGGCGACGGCTTTCAGGCCACCGACGCCCGGGCGACCTGGCGCAGCCTGCACCCGTTCGGGCAGCGGCCGCGCGACGCCAGTGCCGGTGAGGGCTTCGGCCGCGGCATCGACCTGCCGCTGGCGCCGGGCTACGACCCGATGATGCCGGGCCAGCAGCTCGACGACCGCGACCCTGCCCATCCCCTGGGGGACGATCCGATCGGGGACGACCTCTCGAGGGACGATCCCAATCGCAGCGACCGGGATCGTGCTGGCCGCAAGCATTCGGGTCCGGAGCGACACGACGACGTTCCCGCCGACGACCTGCAGGAGAGCGCGGATCCGTTCGCGCAGGAGCGACAGCATCCGCTGCCGCCGCCGCCGCCGGACGCGTCGCTGACCCGCGACGACTTCTCGTCGCCGTCGGAGCGACGCCGCTTCCAGCTGCGCCGACCGATCGACCGCCAGGAGATCGCGCGTTGCGACCTCAACGATCTGGCGCGCCGGCTGTCGGGCTGAGTCGGGTCGACGCGCCCCAGGCTTGTAGTCCCACCCGCTCCGCGGGAGAGTTGCGCCGCGCATGCCCGACCAGAACCCGCTGCTGACGATCGCGCTGCTGCTTGGCGCCGGCGCCGCCATGCAGTGGCTGGCGTGGCGCCTGCGGGTGCCGGCGATCCTGTTCCTGCTGCTCGCCGGCTTCGCCGCCGGACCGATGCTGGGCTGGTTCCGGCCCGAGGACACCTTCGGCGAACTGTTCCGCCCGCTGGTCTCGCTGGCGGTCGGCATCATCCTGTTCGAGGGCGGACTGACGCTGCGCTTCCACGAACTGGGCGGGGCCGGCAGCGTCGTCACCCGGCTCTGCTCGATCGGCGCCGCGGTCAGCTGGATCCTGACGACGCTGGCGGCGCAGTGGATCGTCGGGGTCAGCTTCGAGGTTGCGCTGCTGGTCGGCGCGATCCTGGTGCTGACCGGCCCGACCGTGGTGATCCCGCTGGTCCGGCACGTCCGGCCGCGCAAGCCGCTCGGCCCGATCCTGCGCTGGGAGGGCATCCTGATCGACCCGATCGGCGCGGTGCTGGCGCTGCTGGTGCTGGAGGCGCTGACCGGCCACGACAGCGCCGGCGACATCACGCTCGGCATCGCCAAGACGCTGATCTACGGCGGCGGCCTCGGCGCGCTCGCCGGCTGGCTGCTGGCGCTGGCGCTCGAACGATTCGCGATCCCCGACCGCCTGCACGTGCCGGTGACGTTCGGCACGGTCGGCATGTCGTTCGCGCTCGCCAACACGATGCAGCCCGAGGCCGGCCTGCTGGCGGTCACCGTGATGGGCATCGTGCTCGGCAACCGCAAGAAGCTCGACGTCGACCACGTGCTCGAATGGCACGAACCGCTGGTCACGATGCTGCTGGCGCTGTTGTTCGTGACCATCGCCGCGCGCCTCGAGCTCGAGACGCTGACCAGCCTCGGCCTGCTCGCCGTGCTGTTCACCGTCGTGCTGATCGTCGTCGTGCGGCCGGTCGCGGTCGCGCTGAGCACGGTCGGCACGTCGTTGAAGTGGGGCGACCGCGCGTTCCTGATGGCGATGGCGCCGCGCGGCATCGTGGTCGCGGCGGTCAGCTCCGAGTTCTCGCTGCACCTCGACCACTACGGCGTGGCCGGCGGCCAGGAGGTGATCGCGCTGGTGTTCCCGGCGATCGTGCTGACCGTGGTCGTCTACGGCTTCGGCGCGCGGCCGTTCGCGCGCGCGATCGGAGCGGCGCAGGCCGACCCGCAGGGCGTGCTGCTGGTCGGCGCCGGCCTGCTCGGCCGCGAGCTCGGCCATGCGCTGCAGAAGCAGGGCTACGACGTGCTGCTGGTCGACACCAACGCCTCGCACACGACGACCGCACGCACCTCGGGCCTGCCGACGTTCCACGGCAGCGCGCTGTCGCAGCGCTTCACCGAGGAGGCGAGCCTCGACGGCATCGGCAACCTGATGACGCTGACCTCGAGCGACGAGATCAACCGGCTGGCGATCGAGCAGTTCCTGCCGACGTTCGGCCGCCCGCACCTGTTCCGGGTCGCGTCGTCGAGCACCCACCGCAAGGAGGAGGGCCACGACGGCCGCACGCTGTTCGCGCACGACCTCGACGTGCACACGCTGCGCTCGATGCTGCAGCGCGGCGACCGGATCCGCGCGACCAAGCTGACCGAACAGTTCGGGCCCGACGCCTACCGCGAACGCCACGGGGAACACGCGCGGCCGTTGTTCGTGATCTCCGCCGACCGCGAACTGCAGATCGTCACCGCCGACGCGCCGCCGACGCTGAAGGTCGGCCAGACCGTGCTCGCGATCGTGCCGAGCGAAGAGCCGACCGACGCGCCGGCCGAGGCACCTTCGAAGGAGGCGCCGTCGAAGCCGCAGGCCGGCAAGCAGGATGGCGACAAGCAGGGAGCATCGAAGCCGGTGCCGTCCACGCAGGAACCTACCACGCAGGAACCTCCGCCGCAGCAACCTTCGAAGCAGGCACCGCCCACGAAGGCCCCGCCCTCGCAGGCGGACGCATGGCGGCAGCTCCCACTCAGGTGCGTCGCATCGCCTCGACCGCCTTGGCGAGCCGCGCCAGGGCTCGCTGCGTGCGCATGCGCACGGCGTCGGCCTGCAGGCCGAGGCGCTCGGCGATCGCCGGGTAGTCGAGGCCCTGCCAGACGCGCAGTTCGAGCACCTCGCGATCGGAGGCCGGCAGCCGCTCCATCGCCGCGCGGATCCACTCGACGCGTTCGCGCTTGTCCGCCGACTCGCTCGGCCGGGTCACCGAGTGCTGCGGACGGCCGCCGACCCACGAGCTGTCGGCGTGCAGCGACTGCTCGCGGTTGCGGTTGCGACGCTCCCGCATGGTCCAGCGCACCCGGTCGAGCAGGTCCTTCTCGAGCACGTGCACCAGCAGCGCGCGCAGGTGCTCGAGGTCCTTGGCCTGCCGGACCGCCGGCGCCTTCAGCAGCCGCACGACCACGTCCTGCAGGAAGTCCTCGCTGTCGAACTCGCGGCGCAGCTCCGGCCGCAGCCGCCGGCGCACCCGCTCGCGCAGCCACGGCAGGTTGCGCGTCACCAGCGCGTGCAGCGCCGCGTCGTCGCCGCCGCGCGCGCGCTGCAGGAGCTCGGTGTCATTGCGGTCGTCGGGCACGTCGCGCACCCCTCCAGGATCTGCCGACATCCTCGCGCTGACAAGCCGCGCCGGTGCACGACGGGATTTTTCTGTTCGCCTCGGCGCGCCGACGGCGAGTCCTCGGGTGGCGCCACCTCCGGCGCGTGAGGATTCCAATGCAAGACCAACCGACCGCATGTGCAAACCCGGCAACCCAGGCACCGCTTGGGCTGCTGATGTCCCTGTCCCTCAGCGGCCTGCTCGCCGCGCAGGCCCCCGCTACCACCGACGCTCCGATCCCGCTCGAGGGCGCCTTCCGCGCGCCGCTGCACCGCGAGGACGGCGGCGGCATCGCGCTGTGGGGTTCGCATGATGCCTACAAGGTCCGCGTCGACGCGGACGGCGCGACGTTCACTCCCGCGCTCGGCATGCAGCGCCCCCAAAACCTCCCGGTGCACTGGCGCACGACCGCGCTCGGCGGCCAGCCGACCGGCGCAGCGACCGCGGTCGGGCACACCGACTGGCGCGCCGAACTGCAGCACGACGGCGTCGTCGAGGCCTACGACCTGCGCGCCGACGGCCTCGAACAGACGTTCGTGTTCGCCGCGCAGCCGCAGCTGCCGGGCGGCGACGACTATCGCATCGAAGGCGTGATCAGTTCGCCGCTGCACGCGGCCGCGCGCCGCCCGGCGCACGCGCCGATCACCTTCACCGACGCGGCCGGCGACGCGGTCGTCCGCTACGGCGCCGCGATCGCGATCGACGCCCATGACCGCCACCTGCCCCTGGCGACGTCGTTCGACGGCGAACGGCTGAGCATCCACGTGCCGACCGACTGGCTGCGGCAGGCCGCCTACCCGGTCGTGGTCGACCCGCTGCTGTCGCGCGTCACCGTCGTCGCCGGCTCGTCGGGTTCGGTGCTGACGGTGCAGACCGCCGTCGACGACGACAACGACCGCATGGTGGTCGCGTACTCGCGCGCCATCTCGGCCAGCGACCTCGACGCGTTCGCCCGCCGCACGTCGCTGAACTTCGGCCTGACCTCGCTGATCTACGTCGAGAACGGCACCACCTCGACCAAGGACGTCTCGGTCGCCTGGTCGGACTCCGACGACCAATGGCTGCTCGCGTTCGGCATGCAGAACGCCAACTCGAGCTGGGTGCGCATCCACCTGCACCCGACCGCCAGCTCCAGCACGCAGGGCGGCTCCAACCTGACCGTGCCGCAGCCGGGCGGCTACGAGTACCAGCGCCCGGTCGTCTCCGGCCACACCACCCGGCCGCTCGGCTATGTCGTGTTCGAACGCGATGCCGGCGTCGGCCAGCCGGACACCAACTCGACCGAGGTCTACGGCGCGCGCATCGACACCAGCAACGCGCAGATCGGCGTACCGGTGCGGATCTCCGACGTCGGCACGCTCGATGCGCAGCGGCCGTCGATCTGCCAGCGCGCCGTGTCCAACGACCTGTGGTTCGTGGCCTGGCAGGAACGCAACCCGCAGCTGCCCAACGACGACTGGGACATCCGGGTCTGCCGCATCGACGACCAGAACAACGTCGAGCCGCCGCAGTCGCTGCCGATCGACAACAGCAACGGCCTGCACTCGTTCCAGCCCAAGGTCGACAGCGACATCTCGGACTACGGTGTCGCGTTCCTGACGCGCCCCGTCGACAACAACCCGGTGACGATGGTCGGCACCCGCCTGCGCCTGCAGCGGTTCTACATCCCGGCTTCGGGCGTGCCGTCGTCGGTGTCGGCGACCGACATCGAGGTCGCAGCCGAGGCCACCGCGCGCGTCGAACTGCACGACGCCTCGCGCAGCTTCGCGATGAACGAGGAGGCCGAGGACCACGGCGTCGTCGTCTGGCGCCGCCTCGGCAGCTGGTCCAACGGCGTGCCGACCAGGCTGATGGCCGCGCGCTTCGGCTACGAGAGCAACCCGCTCGAGGTCGTCGAGCTCGAGTCGTCGACCAGCCTGGTGTCACCCTACGGTTCGGTCTCGGCGACCTACGACCGTAACGACGACGGCTTCCCGCTCAGCTACGGCGGCACAGGCCTGTCGAGCAACGCGGTCTGGGGCCGCCGCTTCGACATGCCGGACGCCCAGTCGATCGCCTACGGCGGCTCGTGCGCCGGCACGCTGGTGACGTCGGTGCGGCCGTGGGCCGGCACGCAGTCGTACCGGTTCCGCCTGCAGGCCTCCAACCCCAACGCCGCCAGCTGGCTGTGGGCGTCGCTGGCCCCGGCCAACCTGCCGCTGCCCGGACTGACGCAGTGCCCGGTGTTGCTCGACCCGACCGCCGCGCCGGTCATCGTCGACCAGGACTTCTCGACCAACCTCGGCACGGCGTTCTTCTACTTCGACCTGCCGGCGGTCGCCGCCGGCATGGACATCTACTGGCAGGCGATGCAGCTGAACCTCGGCAACCTGTTCGCGATGTCGAACGGGCTGAAGACCGAGATCCGCTGATCAGCGCAGCAGCGCGCGGAAGCGCGGGTGCTCGTGCACCAACGCGAACCGCGCGTCCGTGGCCAGCTGCTCGACCAGCTGTGGATCGACCGCGGCGGCGGCCTCGAGGGCGCCCAGGGCGACCTCGAGCGCGCGCTCGCGCCGCGCCGGATCGACCAGGCCGCGCAGCAGGCCACAGATTGCGCCCGCGACCTGACGCAGCCGTGCCGGCTCGCCGCTGGCGAGCGGAGCCGCCTCCTCGAATGCGGCGATCGCACCGTCGCGGTCGCCGAGCAGGAAGCGGTTCGGCCCGAGCATCGTCAGGTGGTTGAACAGGTAGACGCGGTAGAGCCGCACGCCCGGATTGGCGGCGAACGCGACGCGCTGCAGTTCGACCGCCTGCTCGAGCAGCGCGACGGCGCGTTCGCGATCTTTCGGCGCACGCCGGACGTAGCGCATCGCCTGGTTGTTGAGCGTGCCGCCGAGCGTGCCACGGATCGCGGTGCTGTCCGGCTCGTGCGCGATCAGCTCGCGCTGCAGCGCGACCGAACGTTCGAACCAGTCGTCGATCACCTCGACGTCCTCGCGATCGGTGAACGTCGCCGCGGTGGCGGCCGACGACAGCACGTTGGCGATGACGCGGCGATGCAGCGGCCCGATCTCACCGTTCTGCAGCAGCCACTCGGCGTCGTCGACGCCGAGCCGGGCGACGTCGAGCGACTCGTCGAACCGGCCCCGCGCGGCCAGGCTGCGCGCCAGCATGTCGTAGGTCTGGGCGCGGTCGTAGCGGGTGCCGACCGCATCGGGCTGCCAGCGCAGCGTCTCGGTCAGGCGGTCGATCGCACGCCGGTAGAGCCGTTCGGCCTGGGCGCGGTCGCCGGAGCGCTCCGCGAGCTGCGCCTGCACCCGCTCGATCGTGCCCTCGAGGCCGCGCGTGCGCGGCAGGTCCGGGTTGTCGCGGCGCAGCTCCCGGGCCCGCTGCAGCGACGCACGCGCCTCGTCGAGCTGGCCGCGCCGCAGCAGCAGCGACGCGCGGTAGGTCTCCGCCGCACATTCGTCGAGCGCCATCATCACCGTCTCGACGCCGGCGGCGCGCAGCGACGTGATCGAGGCCAGCGCCGCCTCGAGCTGCGCCAGCGCCTCGTCGGGGTCGGTCAGCCGCAGGCGGTTGGCGCGCCCGACGCGCAGCCGCACCAGGCGCACGCCGGCGCGCTGCCGGCCGGCCGGCTCGCGCACCAGGGCCCACAGGCGCTCGGCCCGCTCGAAGTCCTGCTTCGCCTCGTCGTCGCGGCCGAGCAGCTCCAGCGCCTGGCCGCGGCTGGCTACGAACTCGGCCAGCTCCAGCGAATCGTCGGGATCGGCGCCGCGGCGTTCGAGCTGCTCGATCGCGGCCGTGAAGCCCTGCGCTGCCTCCTGGTAGCGCGCCAGCTCGTAGTCGACGACCGCGATGCGACCGGTGGCGAGCGCGACCTCCTCGCGCAGGCCGTCGGCGACGTCGCCCTCGACCAGCGCCAGGAACTCGAGGTAGAAGCGCCGCGCGTCCTCGAGCAGGCCGCGGCGGAAGCGCTGCAGCCGCACGTCGCCGACCATCGGGCTGTCGGCGATGCGCACGAACAGCTGGTCGACCGCGCGGTTGGCCGCGGCGAAGTTGCGGCGCGCGGCGTCGCGTTCGCGTTCGAGCCGGGCCCCCTCCCGCTCGAGCACGACCGCCGCGGTGATCGGCGTCACCACGAACAACAAGAACGCCAGCAGCAGCGCGAACGCCGCCCACGGCCGCCGCCGTGCCCAGCGCAGCGCGCGGCTGCAGACCCCGCGCGGCCGGCTGCGGATCGGCTCGCCGTCGAGGAACCGCCGCAGGTCCTCGCGCAGGTCGGCCGCGGTCTGGTAGCGGCGCGCCGGTTCCTTCTCGAGCGCGCGCGCGATGATCGTCTGAAGGTCGCGCGGCACCGCGGCGTCGATCGCCGTCAGCGCGCGCGGTTCGACGGTCAGCACCGCATGCAGGATCGACTCGGTCGAGCCACCGTCGAACGGCCGCCGCATCGCGACCATCTCGTAGAGCACGCAGCCGACCGCGAACAGATCGGCGCGGCCGTCGACGTCCTGGTCGGGCCGCCGGTCCGCCATCTCCGGCGCGCAGTAGTGCGGCGTGCCCATGAAGTCGCCGGTGCCGGTCAGGCTGTGTTCGCCGAGGTCCTTGGCCAGCCCGAAGTCGACCAGCCGCACCTTGCCGGCGTCGTCGAGCAGCACGTTCTGCGGCTTGACGTCGCGGTGCACGAGTCCGTGCGCGTGCGCGTGCTCGAGCGCGTCGGCCAGCTGCCGACCGACCTCGGCGGCGTCCTCGTAGCGCGACTCGCAGCCCTCGATCCACAGCCGCGCCTCGGACGGGTGCACGCGCGCCATCTCGGCGGCCTTGCGCAGGCGTTCGCCGAGGGTCTCGCCCTCGACCAGTTCCATCGCGAACCACCAGGTGCCGGAGACCTCCCCGACCTCGAGCACCCGCGCCAGACCCGGGTGCTCGAGTCGCGCCGCCGACTTGGCCTCGCGCAGGAACCGCCGGATCCGCCGCGGCGACAGCGACAGCAGCTCCGGCAGCACCTTCAGCGCCGCGCGCCGCGCCAGCTGCTCGTGCTCGGCCTCGTAGACGATACCCATGCCGCCCCTGCCGATCTCGCGCAGGATCCGGTAGGGACCGATCCGCGCCGGCGCCGCAGTCGCCGGGATCGCCGCCTCGTCGGCGTCCGCTTCGAGCATCGGCTCGAGGAACTCGCGCAGGTGCGGATGCTGCTCGAGGTAGGCGCTGGCCGCGACGGTATCCTCCGACGGCGTCCGGGCCAGGTAGGCATCGATCGCGTCCGCCAGGCGGTCGATCTGGTCCGACGGATCGGCCTTGTCGGATGGATCGGCTGGATCGGATGGGTCGAATGGCTCGGACATGGCCCGGCATCCTCGTCGTGCGCCGCCAGACCGAACACGGAATTCGGGAGCGGGCTGCACATGCCCCGGAATCCTTGTGTTCGGACGGCCGCGGAACCTCGACTTCCCGCCCCGATGCAGACCACCGCCCTCGAATCCGTCCACGTCGCCGCCGGCGCCCGCATGGTGCCGTTCGCCGGCTGGAACATGCCGGTCCAGTACCGCGGCATCCTCGAAGAAGCCAAGACCGTGCGCGAGCACGCCGGCCTGTTCGACCTCGGCCACATGGGCCGGGTCAAGGTCTACGGTCCCGAGGCGGAGGCCTTCCTGCAGCGGCTGCAGACCAACGATGCATCGGCGATCAAGCCCGGCCGGATCCGCTACGCGCTGATCCTCGACGACGACGGCCTGACGCAGGACGACATCCTGCTCTACCGCAATCCGGCCGGCTGCAGCTGGGGCGACGACGGCTTCTTCGTGGTCATCAACGCCGGCAATGCGCAGCGCGACCTCGAACGCATGCACGCGATCGCGAAGGACTTCGACTGCACGGTCGAGGACTGCACGCAGTCGCTCGGCATGATCGCGATCCAGGGACCGCGCTCTCAGGACATCACCCAGAAGATCTGCTCTGGCGATCTCGCCTCGCTCGGCTACTACGCCTGGATGGAGACCGAGGTCTGCGGCGTCAAGATGACGCTGTCGCGCACCGGCTACACCGGCGAGGACGGCTTCGAGGCCTACATCCCGAAGGGCCACGAAGAAGCGGTCTGGAACGCCTTCGTCGAGGCCGGCAAGGACGACGGCCTGACCCCGATCGGCCTCGGCGCACGCGACACGTTGCGCCACGAGGCGGGCATGCCGCTCTACGGCCACGAGATCGACGAGACCACCAACCCGCTGGAGGCCAACCTCGGCTGGGCGGTCAAGATGACCCACGACTTCGTCGGCCGCGCGGCGCTCGAGAAGGTCACCGAAGCGGGCGGCACCGGCCGCAAGCTGGTCGGCCTGACCACGCACAGCAAGCGCTGCCCGCGGCAGGGCTACCCGATCGCGCCCGCTGGACAAGGCGACCAGATCATCGGCAAGGTCTGCTCCGGCAGCATCTCGCCGACCCTGTCCCGGTCCGGCACCCCGACCAACATCGCGACGGCCTACGTCGAAGAGGCGTTCGCCGAGGTCGGCACCGAGCTGTCGTTCGTCGTGCGCGACAAGGCCGAGCCGTGCGTCGTCGCGGAGTTGCCGTTCTACAAGCGCGCCCGCTAGCCCGGCGCGCATCGTTCCCTCCCCCATCCCCTCTCCCTCTCCCGCACCGTCCGAGCAGATTTCCATGCGTCCCGACGACCTCAAGTTCCAGCAGTCCCACGAGTGGGTGAAGATCGAAGGCGACACGGCCACCATCGGCATCACCGACCACGCCGTCTCGCACCTCAGCGATCTTGTCTTCCTCGACCTGCCCGCCAAGGGCGCGTCGGTCACGATCGGTGAGAGCTTCGGCGAGATCGAGTCGGTCAAGGCCGTCAGCCCGCTGGTCGCTCCGGTCACCGGCGAGGTCATCGACAGCAACGAAGAGCTCTCCGACAACCTCGAGTGGCTCTCGGAGGAGCCGTTCGGCAAGGCGTGGATGATCAAGGTCAAGCTGACCGACACGTCGGGCGACCTGATGGACGGCGCGGCCTACGACGCGCACTGCAAGGCCGAGGGCTAGTCGCACCTGCAGCCCCCTTGCAGCAGAGCCACCCCGCCACTGCGCGTGCTCGTCGACGGCCCGGGCGACCCCGCCTGGAACATGGCTGTCGACGGCGCGCTGCTCGCGCTCGCCGAGGCGCCGACCCTGCGCTTCTACGGCTGGCGTCCCCACGCGGTCTCGCTCGGCTACTTCCAGCGGCTCGCCGACTTCGCCGATCTGCCGGCGGCGACCCCGATGGTGCGCCGCACGACCGGTGGCGGCGCGATCCACCACGGCGACGAACTGACGTTCTCTCTGGCGCTCGACGCGGCGCTGCTGCCGGGCGCGATCGCCGCCAGCTACGTGCTGCTGCACGACGCGCTGGTGCGCGCGCTCGATCGGCTTGGCGTTCGCTGTCGCCGCTCGACCGAGGGCGCGATGTCGGCGCGACCCGAGGACCGTTGGTGCTTTGGGCACCCGGTGCAGGGCGACCTGCTGGTCGATGGCCGCAAGCTGTGCGGCTCGGCACAGCGCCGCGTGCCCGGTCGACGGCCGCGCGTGCTGCACCACGGCTCGCTGGTGATCCGCCGACCGGAACACACCCCGTTCGTCGCCGCGATCGAGGATCAGATCGAACCTACCGATGATGTTCGTAGGGGCTTGCACGAACTGGTCCGCGACGAAGTCGCAAATCTGTTCGACCTCGAATCGACGGCCTCGCAACTGACCGCGCAAGAACGCGCGATGGCAGCGCGGCTGCGTGACGAACGGTTCGGCAACGCCGCGCACCTGCAAAAACGGTAGCCGTTCGGCCGTCAATTTGACCCCGGACGCGCGACGAAGAACCCGGTGCCGCACGAGGAGAGGAGGCCTCGTCGCGCGCCCAGGTTCATCATGATCACGACATCCGCGGAGCTCGAAGACCTGATCGACGGAACCGTCAGCATCCCGACGATTCCGACCGTGCTGACCGAGATCACCGCGATCTTCGACTCGCCCGACGGCTCGGCGAAGGACGCCGCCAAGGTCATCGAGAAGGACCCCGCGATCGCGACCCGCGCGCTGCGGCTCGTCAACAGCTCCTTCTACGGCCTCAAGAACCCGGTCTCGAACATCAACCTCGCGTGTTCGATCCTCGGCCTCAAGGTCATCAAGAACCTGGTCGTGCAGGCGACGGTGCTGCAGACGTTCGGCACCGAGCAGCGCGAGGGCTTCGACGCCGACTGGCTGTGGGACCACAGCTTCAAGACCGCGGTCGCCTGCCGCCTGCTGGCCGAGCAGTCGCCGGTCGCCGAGGACTTCTCCAAGGACGACGCCTACACCTGCGGCCTGATCCACGACATCGGCAAGCTGATCCTGCTCGACTCGCAGGAGGACCGCTTCACCGAAGCGCTGCAGCTGTCGCGCGCCAACGACATGCCGCTCGCCAAGGCCGAGGGCGAGGTGTTCGGCTTCAACCACGCGCACGTCGGCGGCCTGCTCGCCAACCGTTGGAAGCTCGCGCCGAGCGTGCAGGCGGCGGTGATGTACCACCACAGCCCGGCGACCAACCCCGAGGACTGGGCGCGTGGCTTCCTGGTCAAGGCCGCCAACAGCTACGCCCACCTGGCCGCCTCCGGCGACGGCGGCTGGATCGGGGACGTGCTCGACGAGGACGCGCGCGCAGCTCTCGGCCTGAGTGACGAGCAGCACCAGGAGATCCTGCAGATGACCTCCGAAGCACGCATGGAGTAGGCGTGTCGCCGGCGCGCGGAGCACGGTAGCTTCGTCGCCATGCAGATCGACCGCCAGCTCGACCGCGACGGCCTGGCGCCGCGGACGCGCGCGCTGGTCGGCGCCGCCACTGCCGTCTGGCGCGCCGACTGGCCGCAGTTCCGGGCCTGGATCGAGGCCGCCCGAGCACGCGACCACCGACGCACCGATGTCGACGAGACGCTGCTGATGTGCGTGCTGTTCTGCGGGTTCCCGCGGGTCATCACCGCCTGGGAGCACTTCGCCGACGCGTGGCCCATCGGCGCCGCACCGACCGGCGGCGCCCTGCCGCTCGACGAGCAGTTGCCCGCAGGTCGCGAGCTGTTCGCGTCGATCTACGGCCGCAACGACGCGCCCGTGCGCGAGATGCTGCGCGGCTACCACCAGGAGCTGCACGACTTCGTGCTCGAGTCGGCCTACGGCCGCATCCTGGCGCGGCCCGGCCTCGCTGCGGTCACCCGCGAACTGGTCGCCGTCGGGGTACTCGCGGCGCAGCAGCAGAAGCGGCAGTTCGCCGGCCATGCGCGCGGGGCGCAGCACCTGGGCGCGAGCCGCGACGAACTGCGCGAGGTGCTGGTGACGACGTTCGACGGCGACGAGGATCGCGTCGGCGAGTGGTTCGGACGGGTGCGCACGTAGCGCGCGTCATCGGCAAGCCGGTGGCTGGTGTCGCGGTCCGGCTCGGACGGGCGGGCGTTCGCGCCGCGCGGGCTCGGCCGCGCGGGCGTCGGTGCGAGATGCCGTCCGTACAGAAAGGAAGACTCTCCACCTCGCCCCCGGAAACCAGAGCAACGTGCCCGAGTTTCCTCGGTGGAGAGTCTCGTTGGTTGCCCATGATCAAGGCTCACACCAAGGCCACGGACACTCGCAACTACCCTGGCGCCCCGACGCGGTTTCGGTTCGTGTCCAAAAAAAGTCCAACCCGCGTCGAGCCCAGGCGCCGTTGCCACCGGGATCGGGCCGACCGCACGCCACGGGGTATCATTCGGCCGCCCAGATGACCTCGTCCGAAGCCCCCGAACCCAGACATCCACACCGCGACGCCACCGAATGGGGACGTCTCGTGGAGAGTCTGGACGTGGCGAGCATCTTCGTCGTCATCGGCAGCTGGCTGTCGCCGCGCCTGCGTGCCGAGGTGACCGCCGAGGACATCTGGCAGGAGACGTTGTGGGGTTCGTGGCGCGACCGCGACCAGCACGAGTGGCGCAACCTCGCTGCCTGGCGCGCCTGGCTGCTGTCGATCGCCAAGAACCGGGTCCGGGACGCGGGTCGGCTGATCGGACGGACCAAGCGCGGCGGCGACCACCAGATCGCGCCGTTCTCGATGCTCGGCCCCGACTCGGTTTCGTCGCTGCTGCCGCCGGGCTCGACCACGCCGAGCCGGGTCGCCGGCTTCCGCGAACGGGCGCGGGCGATGGAGACCGCGCTGCAGGGCCTCGACGAGGACCTGCGTGCGATCGTGCAGCTGCGGTTGTTCGAGGAGATCCCGATGCGCGAGATCGCGACGCAGCTCGGGCTGCCGCTGTCGACCGCGAAGGAACGGCTGCTGCGCGGCGTCACCCGCTACCGCAACCGCCTGCGCCAGCTGCTCGGCAGCGACGGCTCGGAGTCGACGTCGTGACCGCCGCGCCGCGCGAGCCCGACACGCAGGACGAAGAACTGCTGGCCGACCTGTTCGACTCCCTGCTCCAGGAGATCCTCGAAGGGCGCACCCCGGACCTCGACCAGCTGCACCCTGACCGCCCGGACCTTCGCGAGCGGATCGCCAAGACCTGGAGCCTGGCGTGCTCGGTCGCCGGCCGCCGCGAGCCGAGTCGGCCGGTGTTCGGTGGCTACGAGATCCTGCGCGAACTCGGCCACGGCGGCATGGGCACCGTCTACCTGGCCCGCCACCAGACGCTGCAGCGCGACGTCGCGGTCAAGGTGTTGCCGCAGTCGCTGGCGATGTCGCCGCACGCCAAGCAGCGGTTCGTCGACGAGGCGCGCGCCCTGGCCCAGATCCGGCACGACCACGTGGTGCACCTGCACCGCATCGTCGACCACGCCGAGATGCTGGCGTTCGAGATGGAGTACATCGACGGGCCGAGCCTGTCGCAGCTGTTGGCGAAGCTGCGCAAGCACGACCGCCCGCACTCCATCGACGCGTTGGCCGATGCGCTGTCGCTGCCGGCCGACGCGTTCGGGACCCGCAGTTCGGTCGAGTGGCTGGTGAGGCTGACCATCGAGATCGCGCGCGCGCTCGGCGAGGTCCACCGACACGGCCTCGTGCACCGCGACGTCAAGCCCGCCAACATCCTGCTGCGCACCGACGGCACGCCGGTGCTCGCCGACTTCGGCCTGGCCCTGCCGAGTGACCTCGACCCGCGCAGCCGCAAGTTCGCCGGCACCCCGGTCTACGCGGCGCCCGAACGGCTGCGCGGCGACGACCTCGACGCCAGCCCGGTCAGCGACGTCTATTCGCTGGGCGTCACGCTCTACGAGGCGCTGTCGCTGACCCCGCCGTACCAGGGCAACACCACCGACGAGGTGCTGCGCGGCATCGAAGGCGGCAAGGCGACGCCGCTGCGTCGGCTCGCCCCGCACATCTCGCAGGACCTGGCGACGATCGTGCAGAAGGCGATCGAACCCGACCCGCGCCACCGCTTCGCGAGCGCCGACGACCTCGCCGACGACCTCGAACGGCTGCTCGACCTGCAGCCGATCCGGGCGCGCCCGGCCGGTCCGCTGCGGCGGGCGGTCAAGTTCGTGCGCCGGCACCAGAAGGCGTTCCTGGCGGCGTCGATGAGCGCCGTGGTGGTCGCCGCGGTCGCGTGGCCGATGGCCGCGATGGCGCGCGAGCGCGACCAACGCGCGCAGGCGGCGGCCGCGGCGAGGCACCGCGGGCGCACGGCGTTACTGCACCAGGAGAGCCTGCCGTCGTGGTGGCGCAGCGTGCGCACCGCCGACCGCACCGTGCATCTCGGCGAACGCGACGAGGTCCGACTCGAAGCGCTGGCAGCCGCGCTCGGCCACTACGACGAGGCGCTGGCGGCGACCCCCGACGACGCCCCGCTGCGGCTCGAGGCCGCCGCGGTCCGCGCCGCACACGACCGTCTGGCGGCGACTCCCACCGACACCGTCGACCTGACCCCGCTCGCCGACGACCCGTTCGCGCTCGGGCTGTACGCGTTCCTGCTCGGCGACCGGACCGGCCAGCGCCAGCGCTGGGACGACCTGCCGGCCGCCCAGCGCGACGATCCGTTCGTCGACGCGTGCACGGCGCTGCGACTGTCGGCCGAGGGCACGGCCTCGCTCGCCTACCCACGGGTGTTCCACGCCGCGCGCGCGTTCCCCGAGGCGACCGCGCTGATCGTGGCGATGGCCGACGGCGCGCTCGCGGCCGGCGACGTCGACGACGCCCGCCGCTGGTCCGAACAGCTCCCCCACCGCGACGACCTGGTGCTCGACACGCCGCGGCGCCTGCTCGCGGCCGACCTGCTCGCCGCCGACGGCGACGTCGAGGCGGCCAGGCGCCAGCTCCGCGAACTCGCGATCCAGCTGCGCTCCGACCCGCGACCGCAGCTGCGCCTGGTCGAGCTGGCGCTACGCGAGAACGACCTGAAGACCGTCGCGCGCCTGTGCCGGCAGCTGCTCCGGCAGTGGCCGGACCTGTGGCAGGCGCGGCGCCACCTGGCCCGCCTCGAACTGCAGCGCCGCGACCTGCCGGCCTACCTCGCGCACGTTCGCCACGCGCAGCGCAGCGACCCCGCGCACTACGAAGCGCTGCTGAACCTGGCCGGCCTGCGCCACCAGGGCCGGCCGCTGCGCGAACCCCCGGTGGTGCCGATCCAGACGCTGTGCGACCAGCGGCAGCGACGCGGCATCGTGCAGGCGCTCGACGTGCTGCCCGAGTTCGACCGGCTGACCGAGCTCGCCGCGCACCTCGATCCGACGCCGACCGGCAGCGCGATGCTGACCGCTTCGCTGTGCGCGCTGCGCTTCCCCGACGTGACCGCGCGGCTACCGGACCTCGGCAAGGGCACGCTGGCGATCCTGCCGCTGCTGCGCGGCGAACTCGCGCGCTGGCTCAATCCGGTGCTGCTGCCGTACCGGACCGCGCTCGGCGCGCACTTCCGACTGATCGAGGACCGCATCTTCGTCCGCTACGCCAACCCGGACTACGAGCAGTTCTACGGCAACCAGGTGCTCGATGTCGGCGACCTCGACGGCGACTCGCTGCCGGACGTACTGATCTCGGCGCCGCCGGGCAACGGCAACGTCGGCAGCGGCTTCGTCGAACTGCGCAGCCGCGTCGACGGCACGCTGCTGTCGACGTGGCGCAGCGACGACCGCTTCAACCTGTTCGGCCAGGCGATCGCCAACCTGCGCGACGTCGACGGCGACGTCTGCAACGACATCCTCGTCAGCAGTCCGTGCGGGCCGGGCGGCATCGACGAACCGGCCCACGTCGAGCTGCGCTCCGGACGCACCGGCGACGTGCTGTGGCGGGTCTCGGCCGACAAGCCTTCGTTCGGGGCCGTGCTGGCGGTGATCGACGACATCGACCGCGACGAGGTGCGCGACTTCGCGGTCGGCATCCCGCCGCTCCGCATCGGCGAACCGGGCCGCGTCCGGATCTGCTCGGGGCGCGACGGCCGCGCGCTGCGCGAACTCGATCCGCCGCGCCAGGACACCTGGTTCGGCGGCGCGCTGGCGCACCTCGGCGACCTCAACGGCGACGGCTACGGCGAACTGCTGGTCAGCGGCCAGTACGGGCGCGCGCCCGGCCTCGCGGTCGTGTTCGACCCGCGCACCGGCGCCCGCCTGCTGACGCTCAACGACGAACGCACCCACACTGCGTTCGGCTACGCGGTCGCGGCGCTCAAAGACGTCGACGGCGACGGCTTCGCGGACTTCGCGATCGGCTCGCCGGGCGACGGCGCCGGCACGGTCGCGGTGCTCAGCGGCCGCAGCGGCGAACCGATCTACGAGGTGCACGGCGAACGGCGCGGCGAGGAGTTCGGCAGCCGGCTGTGCGCGATGCCCGACTGGCGCGGCGACGGCCAGCCGGCGCTGGCGGTCGGCAGCCTGCGCGGCGGGCCGCACGGCGGCGGCTCGATCCGCGTGTTCGACGCGCGCAGCGGCGCGCCGCTGCAGACGTTCGCATCCACCGGCGGCCTGTTCGGCTACTCGTTCAGCGACCTCGGCGACCTCGACGGCGACGGCCTGCGCGACCTCGGCATCATGTCGGTGCGCGGCGCCGGCGACGTGCACATGATGGTGATGAGCTTCGCCGACCTGCTGGCCGGCCGCTGGCCCGGCGAAGCCCCCACAAAGGGGCGCTGACGCCTACTTGCCGAGCCAGCGACGCCGCCGCATCGCGCGCTCGACGCGAGCATGCAGCGACCGCCAGCAGGCGTGCCGCGCGGCGCGGTCGAGGCCGAGCCCGCGCAGGAAGCGCATCGTCTCGGCACGGCTCGGCACCGCGGCGAGCCGGCTGCGGTGCTTGACGACGTAGCGCTGCATGCGCGCCAGCATGTCGTCGCGCGCGCGGTCGCCGACCGGCACTTCGATGCGCGCCCGGTCGAGGTCGACCAACACCGCGCGGACCTTGTCGCCGCTCGGCCAGCACAGCACGTTGTCGAAGTGCAGGTCCGGGTGGCGCAGGCCCGCCGCGAACGCCAGCTGCACCACCGTGCCGACCGCCTCGGCCGCGGCGCGACGCCGTTCCGGGAACTCGGCGAGGAACTGCGGCACCGTGCGCGCCTCCGGCAACCACTCGGTGCACAACCGCAGCCGCCAGAACGCGCCGTGGCGGCGGGCCACCGCCGCGACCGGCGCGACCACGGGCACCCCTTCCTGCTGCAGCCGATGCAGCACCTCGAGCTCGTCGCGCGCCCGGGCCGGCTTCGGATAACGGTCGGCGAGCAGCGAGCCGAGCGCACCGCCCCGTCGATACGGACGGACGACCAGCTGCCGGTCGCCGACGTCGAGCCGGCCGATGCCGCCGCGCCCCTTGGCGCCCGGCATCGGCTCGAGCCGTTCCCAGAAGACGTCGAGGTCGAGGTCGGCGAGGTCCTCGCGAACCCAGCCGACCTTCTGCCGCTCCCGCGTCTCGACGAACGAACCGAACCCAGCCACGCCGGGCATGGTAGCGCCGGCGGGACGACCCGCGCCACGAACCGCTGGAAGTCCGACGCGGGATGGCGAATGCTGCACGCGATGGACCACGCGACCGCGCCGATGGACGCCGACACGCTGCCGGGCGAACGCCTGCTGCCGCGCGGCGGTCGCGTGCTCGTGATCCGGCTGTCGGCGCTCGGCGACGTGCTGTTCGCGCTCGAGACCGTCGCGGCACTGCGCCGTGACCGCCCCGACGTGGCGATCGACTTCCTGGTCGAGGACCGCTTCGCGAAGCTGCTCGACGGCCACCCACAGATCGACCGCGTGCTGGTCTACCCGCGCAAGCACCGACTGCGCATTCCGGGCTCGCTGTGGTCGCTCCGCCGCACGGCCTACGACGTCGCGCTGGACCTGCACGGCATCCAGAAGAGCGCGATGCACATGTTCGCTTGCCGAGCGCGCACCAAGGTCGGCCCGGCCGCGCCCGCTTCGCGGGAAGGTGCGACGATCAGCTACGGCCTGACGGTGCCGATGACGACGCCGCCGCCGCACCGGGCTGCGATCGGTCACATGCTGCTCGCGGCCATCGGGCTCTCGGGCGAGCCGTGCGCACCGACGATCGCGACCGACGCGCCGCCGCCCGAACTGCTCGAAGGCCTGCCGCGACCGCGCGTGCTGCTGCACCCGGGCACGTCGGCGTTCGCCGCGTTCAAGCGCTGGCCGGGCGACCGCTTCGCCGAGCTCGCGCGGCGGCTCGACGGCCGCGGCGTCGGCGTCGTCGTCGGCTACGGTCCGGGCGAGCAGGAGCTCGCGGCTCCCGCGCTGGCCGCAGCGGGGCGCAGCCGGGCCGCCGACGGCAGCCAGCTCGGCCTTGCCGGCCTCGCCGGCGTCATGCAGCAGTGCGACGTCGTGGTCGCCGCCGACACCGGGCCGCTACACCTCGGTGCCACCGTCGGCGCGCGCTGCGTCGCGATCTTCGGCCCGAAGAACCCCGACCGCTACGGGCCGCGCGCGCACGGCGACGTGCGCCACGAACTCGTCTACCACGACGTGCCGTGCCGACCGTGCAAGCGACGCACCTGCGCCACGCCACAATGCGTGCTCGGCATCGACGTCGACACCGTCGAACGTGCCGTGCTGCGCCAACTCGAGAGCCTGCCAACGTGACCCCTGTCCCGACCACCGTCATCCGGCACCCCAAGGAACGCATCAGCAAGTGCTCGCTGCGGTTCCTGCACGACCGCCCGGAGATGACGTTCTTGCGCGGCAAGCCGGAGCTGCAGTTCGACGCGACCGGCTTCCTGCTGCTCGCCGTCGACGCGCCGCCGCTGTCGCTCGACGACGCCGGCCACCCGTTGCTGCTGCTGGACTCGACCTGGAGGTGGCTGCCGCAGCTCGAGGCGTGCGTCGTCGGCAATCCGATCCGCCGCTCGATCCCGGGCGGCTTGCGCACCGCCTACCCGCGCGTCAGCAAGGTCTTCGACGACCCGGCCGCCGGCCTGGCTTCGATCGAAGCGCTCTACGTCGCGCGCAAGCTGCTCGGCGACGACGACCCCGCCCTGCTCGAGGGCTACCACTGGCAGCAGGACTTCCTCGCGATCGTCGCGAACGCCGGGCTCTGACGGCGGCCCGGTCCGCGGACGCTGCACCCTAGTGGGCAAAGCCCCGTCCGCACGCGTACACGCCGCTTCCGCGATCACGGTCGGCAGCGCGTCCACTACATGGACGCGCTCCTAGCGCTGCGGTCGCGCGATCGTCACCGCGAGGCGCGGCTCACCGTCGCCCTGCCGGACCAGCACCGCGGCGGCGCGCGCATCGCCGAGCGCCGCGGCCGGCACGGTGACCGACAGCTCGGTCAGCACCTGCGCGAACAGGTCGCCCGGCAGCGGCGCGTAGTGCAGCCGCACCTCGGCCAGTCCGTCGCGCAGCGCGACGTCGTCGAGGGCCAGTCGGTAGCCGGCCGTCGGTGCCGTCATCTCGAGGCGAAGGTCGCCGCCGCCCAGCGGGCGGGCGACCACGGCGGGACCGTCGTGATCGGGCATGCGGATCGGCGGTGCGCCGCCGGCGCAAGCCGGCAGCGCGATCAGCGATGCGAGGGCGAGGCGCCCGCGCATCAGTCCTTCCTCCGGAACGTCTGGCGCGGCGCGACGCCGGTGCCGAGCGTCTGCACGGTCGCCAGCTCCTGCAGCCCGAACTCGACCGTCGACAGGGTCTCCCCGGTCAGCAGTTCGACCGCGATCGGCGTGTCGATGTTGGGGTAGGCGCCGAACAGCTCGCCCTCGTCGCCGAGGAAGTCGTCGTTGTCGCGGTCGGTGCCGGCGACGAGCAGGTAGATGCCCGGCTCGATCTCCGGGAACGCGAAGCCGAAGTTCGACGAGCTGTCCGTCTGCGTCTGGTACTTCGTCTCGAGCGTGACCGGGTCGACCAGCAGCACGAACACCGTGTCGGCCGACACGGTCGACTGGCCGACCTGCAGCCGCACCGTGATCTGGATGCTGACCGGGTTGTTGCCGTCGGTGTAGTTGAGCGTCGCCGTGGTCTGTTCGACGCCGTTGCCGAGGCCGGTCCGGTCGGCGACCAATTCGAGCCGATCGCCGTCGATGCCGTTGTTGGCGACCTGTTCGAAGACCTGGCCGTCGAGCCACGCAGCCGGCGGATCGAAGAAGCCGTCGACGAACGTCAGGTTGCCGGTGCCGAGGTTCTCGAGTGAGACCGCCAGCTGGTCACCGTCCGGGCCGAGGTCGACCGCGGTCTGGTCGGCGGCGAGCACCGGCGCGCTCGGCGGAGCACCACCGCCGGTCGAGGCGGCCTGCACCGCGGCGAGCGCGTCGACCAGGCGGCCGCCGTTGGGCAGGCCGAGGCCGCCGTCGGCGTTGCCGATCAGGATCTGCCGCAGGTCGGCGGCCGACAGGTTGGGGTTGGCGGCCAGCACCAGCGCGGCGACCCCGGCGACGTGCGGGCTCGCCATCGACGTGCCGTTCTCGAACTTGAAGAACAGGTTGCCCTGGTCGTCGGCCATCGTCGACAGCACGCCGTCCGGGAAGCCGTCGGCGTTGCGGTCGGCGCTCATGTCGCCGCCCGGCGCCCAGATGTCGATCGTCGGGCTGAAGTTGGAGTACGGCGCGCGCTGCCGCACCAGGTCGACGGCGCCGACCGACAGCACCGAGTCGAACGAGGCGGGCGACATCGGCATGTCGCTGTTGTCGTTGCCGGCGGCGGCGACCAGCAGCACACCGGCGGCGGCAGCCTGGTTGCACGCCTGCTCCATGACCGGGCTCAGGCCCGGACCGCCGAGACTCATGTTGATGATGTCGGCGCGCTGCGGCGGCACGGCACCGCTGGCGTTGGGCAGTCCGGCGGCGTAGAGGATGCCGTTGGCGATGTCGTCGATGGTGCCGCCGCCGGCGCCGAGCACGCGCACGGTCATCAGCTTGCAGTTCCAGTCGACTCCGGCGACCCCCTGGCCGTCGTTGCCGTTGGCGCCGATCGTGCCCGCGACGTGCGTGCCGTGGAAGCTCGACCCCTGCGGCGTGATCAGGTCGCCGACGTCCTCCGGGTCGGGGTCCCGGCCATCGCCGTCGCGGGCGATCTGCGGGTTGCTGATCATGTCGTAGCCGCCGATCAGGCGCCCCGAGAACTCCGGATGCGAAGACACGATGCCGGTGTCGAGCACGGCGACGATCACGTTCGACGAGCCCTGCGAGACGTCCCAGGCCTGCGGCAGGTTGATCTGCGGGTAGTGCCACTGCTTGTCGTAGAACGTGTCGTTCGGGTTGGTGAACGCCTGCATCACGTAGTTGGGACTCGCACAGCGAACGCCCGGCATCGCCGCCATCGCGTCGGCCGCGTCGCAGGTCGCCTTCTCGACGCTGTCCTCGACGCGCGCGCCATCGGCGAGCGAGGAGCGGCCGTCGGCCTGGTGCGCGTGGTAGACGGCCATCGGTCCGGCTCCGCGGACGAAGTCGTAGCCGGGCGTCTCGAAGTCGAGCGGCGCGCTGCCCTGCTCGAACCAGACGACGACCTCGCCCGGGATCATCGGCGTGTTGAGGTTGGCGACGGTCGGCGCGACCTGCGGCATGCGCAGCGAGCCACCGAGCGTGGCGTTGTTGGTGGTGGTCGGCGGCGTCGCGCCGCCGCCGCCGCCGCCGCCGCAGGCAGCGGCGAACAGGGCGACGGCGGGCAGGAGCAGGGAAGGGTGGAGTTGCGTTTGCTTCATGTCTGCCGACACACAACGGCGTGCTGTGCCGGACGTGGCGACGGGTTGTCAATCCCCCTGAACGGCGCGCCCCGCTACGACCCGGGTCGGACGCCTGCATTGCTCCCGTCCGCCATGCCACGGGGCGGGTTTGCGACAAATCGCGTTGGCACAGGCGTCCCCACTACAACTACTCTCCTGTCGGTCGGGGCTTGTGGACACGTCACACCTCGCAGCCTCGTCCCTGTCCATCACCACTTAGGAGAACTCCATGCGTATCAAGCTCTCGCTTGCTGTCGTCGCCTTGGCCGCAGGCCTGCAGGCCCAGGTCGTGCTTCCGCTCGGCCAACCGCTGACGAGCGCCAACCAGGGCAACCCTGGCGGCGCCGTCTACCTCAACATGACCTGCAACACGGTCGTCACCTGGGACCAGCTCGAGTACGTCAGCTCGGACGCCTCGCCGGCCGGCAACTCGTCGTTCGAGATCTACTTCGGCCCCTCGCAGTGGCAAGGCAACGTCGCCAACCAGGGCCCGTGGATCCTGATCGGCCAGTCCGCTCCGGTCGCCATCGCCGGCGGTGTCGACGAAACCGTCGTCGGCGTCATCTCGGGCGCAGGCGCCAACACCGGCACCGTCACGTTCGCGCCGGGCACCTACGGCATCGCGCTGGTCGCGACCGGCCACAGCTGGGGCTACCAGAACGGCACGTTCAACTTCAGTGATCCGAACGTCTCGATCACGACCGGCGGCGCGTCGAACGCTCCGTTCACGCTGCCGACGTTCCAGCCGCGCTCGGTCAACGGCAACCTGACCTACACGGTCGGCGGCACCCCGATCGCGCTGGCCTCGCAGCAGGTCTTCGGCCAGGGCTGCTACGCCAACTACACCTCGTTCTACGAGGTCTTCGCCAACACCGCCTCGGGTCAGGACCTGAGCAACACGTCGATCCTGATGGCCTTCAACTCGGCCACGGGCGCCTACGACGTCTCGGCCGGCACGACCGCTCCGGTCCCGGCTGGCGCGGGTGCCGCGGTGCAGACGTTCACCGGTAACGACGACTCGGTCCAGATCGCGCTCGGCGGCCTGCCGATCTCGTACGTGACCCCGAACGGCATCCAGATCTCGCCGGTCGACCCGGTGCTCAACGATTTCGTGGCGCAGTTCGGCGCGGACGGCTGGGTCGGTCTCGACGACGTCGTCAACACCAGCGGCAACCCGTCGGTCGCCAACTTCCTCAGTGGCGGCGCCCGCGTCGGCAACTGGCAGGACATGGACCCGCTGACGGCGGGCACGGCGTGGTACGAGTTCGATGCGGCCAACGCGGCCCACATCTTCACGTGGGATGGCATCCCGAGCCGCGGCCTGACCGACCCGAACACGATCCAGGTCGTGTTCTTCCCCAACCTGGACATCGAGATCCGCCTCGGCGTGCTCAACCTCCAGGGTGGCGGTGGCTGGCCGACCCTGACCGGCTACACGCCGGGCAACGGCGCCCTCGACCCGGGCTCGACCGACCTGTCGGCTTCGCTGCCGTTCTCGACGCAGGCGACCGACTCGGATCCGCTGCGCCTCGAAGCCGATGCGACGCCGGTCCTCGGCCAAACGGTCAACCTGATCACCTCGAACGAGACGACCAACCCGGGCGTCGGCATCACGATCTTCTCGACCACGCCGCTGACGGGCAACCCGCTGCCGCCGATCGACCTGATCATCCTCAACGCCCCGGGCTGCTTCGCCAACGTCGGCACCCTCGACGTCACGCTCCCGATCATCACGGGCGCGATGTCGAGCCCGTTCCCGATCCCGAACGCCCCGGCGTTCATCGGCTTCGAGATCGGCGTGCAGAGCGCCTGGCTCGACGCCGCCGCGAACGGCTTCGGCCTGATCACGTCGAACGGCGTGCTGCTCAAGCTCGGCGTCTAGGCTGAGTTTGTTGTGGTTGGACAACGGCCGCTGCCCACCGGGCAGCGGCCGTTGTTCGGTTTTGGGGGCGGGGCTGGGTTGGTTGGAAGGGTTGGTTGATGGGTTGGGTTGGTTGATGGGTTGGGTTTCGTTGGGCGGCGAGGGTCGGTTGATCGACTGGGGTTGGTTGTGGGGCTGGGTTGGTTGTGGGGCTGGGTTGGTTGATCGCCTGAGCCTGGTCGTCCAGCCCCGTCGGTTGCTCGGCTGGTTCGTCGTGCGGCCACCCTTGCCCGTCGGGTTGAGGTTGCGGCAGCGAATGCGCAAACCTCCCCGGTCGACCGCGCCTCGACCTCGGGATCGAGAACCGGCGAGGGCGTTCCCCCGCGGCTCCGTCCCCCTCGGCGTCGGCTCAAGGCGAGGCGCCAGAGGGCGCAGCCGACGCCGAGGGGGACGGAGCCGCGGGGGAACGGGGGCGGGTGTGGGTTTGGGATTGGGGCGGTGTGAGGTAGGTGGCGGCGGTCTGGGGCGTGCCGGAAGTTGGAGGATGAACCGCGTACCGTACGGCAAGTTTGGGGGTGGTGGGTTGATTGGGTTGGGGGCTTGGGGTAGATTAGTGCGCAATCAAGATGGTGAAGAACGGTCAGATGACGGGGAAGGGCAGGGGCAAGCGGGGTGCCGGTGAGGGGCGGCAGCTGGGGTTGCCGTTTCGGGGGCATGGCGGGGTGCGGAAGGGTGCGGGGCGCAAGCCGAACGGGAGCAAGGCGCTGGTCGACCACCGGCCGCGGGCGGCGCTGGCGTCGCGGTTTCCCGTGCACGTGACGTGTCGGGTGGCGCGGGGGCTGCCGCGGTTGCGAAGGCGGAGGGAGCGGGCGGTGCTGTTGCAGGCGTTCGCCAAGGGGTGCGATCGGTTCGGGATGCGGCTGACGCATTGGGTCGTGCTCGACGACCACCTGCACATGGTCTGCGAGGCCAAGGGGCGCGATGCGCTGCGGCGCGGCATGCAGGGGCTGCTGATCCGGATCGCCAAGGCGCTCAACAAGCTGTGGCAGCGGCGCGGCAAGGTGTGGGCGGATCGGTTCCACGATCGGGTGCTCAAGACGCCGCGCGAGGTGCGCAACGTGCTGCGCTACGTGTTCGGCAACGGCCACAAGCACTCGGCGCGCAACGGCGGCACGGGGCCCAACGTCGACGGGCCGATCGACTGCTACTCGAGCGCGCCGTGGTTCGACGGCTTCCGGCCGCGGGTGCGCACGCGCGGGATCGAGGGCTTGCCGCGGCCGGTCTCCCCCACCCGCACGTGGCTGCTCAGCGCGGGGTGGCGGCGGCACGGGCTGCTGTCGCCGGTTGGCGGGGCTCCGGTTGCGCCGCCGTAGGTGCGCGCGTTGCGGCCTCCGTTATGCAAACGCCGCCAGGCGTTCGTCCGCCATGGGCGCGGCCTCGCTTCGACTTCGAAGGGCGCGGACGGAGGCGGGTGGCACGCCCGCCAGGATTCGAACCTGGGACCGCCGGCTTAGAAGGCCGATGCTCTATCCAGCTGAGCTACGGGCGCGTGTGGCGGCAGACGCTATCGCAGCCGTTGGTCGAGGGCCATACGCGCTAGTGGGCAAAGCCCCGTCCGCACGCGTACACGCCGCTTCCGCGATCACGGTCGGCAGCGCGTCCACTACATGGACGCGCTCCTAGAACGCAAAGCCGAAGGTCAGCAGGAAGCCCTGCACGTCCCCCAGCACCACGCGGGCGCGCGCCATCAGCGGCACGCGGTCGTGCTTGTAGAGGCCCTCGAAGTAGATGCCGACGTTGGTGCCGGTGATGACGGCGGGGTCGTCGTTGGCGAAGCGGGCGGGGTCGTCCGACTCGTAGATGGCGGCGATGCTGTCGACCACGATGCCGGAGCTTGCCTGCACGCCGAACGCGCGGGCGCCGAAGCCGACCTCGAAGGCCGCCTCGAGGTAGCCGAAGTCCGCGTCGAAGCCGCCGACGGTCTCCGAGCCGCCGGCGATGTTGGCGGCGAAGCGGACCGGCACGACGAACTCGGCCGGGCCGGCGCGGCCGACGTCCGGTGTGCCGGCGATCCCGCCGCCGAAGCCGAACAGGTCGAACTCCTCGCCGAGCAGGGACGGCGCCCGGTAGTCCTCGGCAAAGACCTGGAAGAAGCCGCCGATGGTGCCGCTGCCGAACTCGCCGCGGAAGCCGGTGCGGTCGCGTTCGGCGTCGGTCAGGTCGGCGTCCGGCGCGCTGTCGAAGTCGACGTCGAACTGGTCGAACTCCAGCTCCTCGCGAAAGACCTGCAGGCGCACGCGGGTGTCACCGTAGGGCGTGCCGCGGCGGCGCGGCCGCGGCTTCGGCGTCGGCTCCTGAGGGATCGGGGCCAGGGTCTCGAACGGCGCGAGCGCCGGGCCCCCGCCGAACGGCTCGCGCGCCGGCGACGGCCCCTGCACGCAGGCGCTCGCCGCAGCCAGCAGGACGACGATGGACAGGATCGTGCGCATGGTCGGGGCCAGACGTTAGGCGTTGGCCACCGCGCGGTCTCGCTCAATCGTCGTCGGCGACGGCGGCATCCTGCCCAGGCTCCGGCTGGGTCCGGTAGCGATCGTGGATCCACAGGTACTGCTCCGGCGCCCGTCGGATCAGCCGCTCCAGCCGTTCGTTGACCTGCCCGACCGCGCGCAGCAGATCGCCGCCCTTGTCGCCGGTCTTCGCCGGCACGAACGGCTCCTCGGCGACCAGTTCGAAGCGGAACCGCAGCCCCTTGCGCAGCGCGGCGCCGACGACGATCGCATAGCCGTGGCGCAGCGCGAGGCTGACCGCGGCGCGCTCGCAGCTGGCGACCTTGCCGAAGAACGGCGCGAACACGCCGCGCAACCGCTGGTTCTGGTCGACCACCTGCAGGCCGACGCCGCCGGCCGCCATCGCGTTGGCGAGGTCGCGGAAGCCGCCGCGCCGCGGGTGGATCTTCAGCCCGCCGCGTTCGCGCGTGCCGAGGATCCAGCGGTTGAGCAGCGGGTTCTTGGTGATGCGGGCGATGCCGTGTGCCGTACCGTTGAGCTGGGCCATGCCCACCGCGGCGACCTCCCAGCTGCCGAGGTGCGCGGTCAACCCGAAGAACGGCGCCTGCACCCGGTCCAGCTGCTGCTTCGCATCCGCGAAGTCGACGACCTGCGACAGGTCGCCGCCGCCGTCGAGCAACCGCGTCAGCCGCGCCATGTCGAGCGGCACCATGAACAGGTTGGCGGTCGCATCGCTGCCGAGCCGCAGCTGCTCGCGTTCGGAGAGCTCGGGGTAGGCCTGCTGCAGGAAGCGCAGCGCGAACCGGCGGCGGCGGCCGTCGACGCGGAACCACAGCCGACCGAGCCACGACGCCATCCGGTAGCCGAGCCACTGCGGCACGCGCGCCGCGGTGCCGATCGCGAGCCGCGCGAGCACGTAGACGACGCGGTCGACGAGCCGCACCTTGCGCCCCCCGCTCACAGCAGGAACTCCCGCGGCGGCGGCGGCGCGTCGACGAACTGCAGGTCGATGCGCAGCACGTGACGTTCGACGTCGAAGCCGTCGAGGCGCGCGTCGTCCTTCTCGGTGGTCAGCAGCATGGCGTCGTGTTCTACGGCCAGCCCGGCCGCGGCACCGACCTCCGCGGCCGTGAACCGATGGTGGTCGCGGTGCACGACCTCGTCGACGACCTCGGCGCCGAGACCTTCGACCGTCGCCCGGAAGCTCTTCGGCTTGGCGATCGCCGACAGCAGCACGACCCGTCGGCCGCGCAACGACGACGCCTCGCGGACGTCACCCGACGGCCGTGCGACGCAGTCCCTGGGAGCATGCGTGCAGGCGTGCACGCCGAGCCCCGGCTTGCCGCTGAGCTGCCGGATCCGCTGCACGCGCGCCGCCAACTGATCGCGGTCGAGGCCGTGCGCGCGCGTCAGCAGCACCAGGCCGGCGCGCCGCAGCCCGGACCGGAACTCACGAAGGTCCCCCGCCGGCAGGCAGTGGCCGTTGCCGAACGGCATGCGCGCATCGAGGCAGACGACGTCGAGGTCGCGGTGCAGCCGTCGGTGCTGGAAGCCGTCGTCGAGCACGACGAAGTCGGCGCCCTTGGCGACCAGCCGCCGGCCCGCCGCGACGCGATCCGGATCCTGCTCCTGCAGCAACCACGGCAGCCGCCGCTGCAGCAACACGCCCTCGTCATTGAGCTGCGCCCCGTCGGCGCGACCGTAGCCACGCGCCAGCACGCCCGGCGTGCGACCGGCGTCCTTCGCCAGCTGACACAGCCAGGCGACCGTCGGGGTCTTGCCGGTGCCGCCGACGGTCAGGTTGCCGATCGAGACGACCGGCACGTCGAGCTTCTGCACCTTCTTCCAGCCGAGCGTGAACAGCGCGTTGCGGGCCGCAGCGACCGTGCCGTAGAGCACGGCGAGCGGCCACAGCGCCTGCCTCAGCGTCTGCGGCAGCGGGTTCGCGCTCGCGTCCGAGCTCACGCCTGCAGCGCCGCGACCTCGTCCGCCGTCGTCGCCGCGGCGGTCTCGACGCCGTCGACGCCGGCCCCGGTCGCGATCCGCTTGACCATGTTGACGAGCGTCGGCTTCGGGCCGCACTCGACGAACTGACGCACGCCGTCGTCGAGCATGCCGGTCACCGTCGGCAGCCACAGCACCGCGCCCGCGAACTGCCGCTTCAGCGCGTCGCGCGCCGCGTCGGCGGTCGTCACCGGCTTCGCGTCGACGTTGCACCAGATCGGGAACGCCGGGTCGTTCATCGGCACGGCGTCGAGCACCTCGGCGAACTTCGCGCCGGCCTCCTGCAGCAGCGAGCAGTGGAACGGCACGCTGACCGCGAGCTTCATCGCCTTGCGCGGCGGCGCCAGCTCGACCAGCTGATCCATCGCCGCCATCGCACCCGAGACGACCGTCTGCTGCGGTTCGTTTTTGTTGGCGATCTCGCAGACGCCCTTGTCGACCTTGGCGACCAGCGCCTCGACGTCCTCGATGCCCATCTTGCGCAGCACGACCATGCCGCCGGTGCCGACCGGCACCGCGTTCTGCATGAACGTCGCGCGCTGCCGCACCAGCTTGACCGCGTCGCCCAGCGACAACGTGCCGGCCGCGACGTGCGCGGCATACTCACCGAGGCTGTGGCCCGCCGCGAGATCCGGCGTCATGCCGAGCGCGCGGAACGCGGCCACCGCGACGGTCAGCGTCGCCGGCTGCGTGTTCTCGGTCAGCTGCAGCTTCTCGTCCGGGCCTTCGAAGCACAGCTCGGTGATCGACTCCCCTAGCGCCTCGTCCGCCTCGGCGAAGGTCTCGCGAGCGCGGTCGAAGCGCTCGACGAGGTCCTTGCCCATACCCGTGAACTGCGATCCCTGGCCGGTGAACAAAAAGGCGCGTTGCATGCGCCCCAGCATTCCGCCGGACCCCGGCAGGGATCAAGCGCGTTCTGCTAGTTACGCCGGCCGCGGGTGCGGGCGCGCTCGGCGCGGCGCCGCTCGCGTTTGCTCATCGGCTTCTTCTCGACGGCGGCGTTCGGGTCGATGCCGTTCTGTTCGCAGGCCGTCATCCAGTCATCGAACTTCTCGACGAACTCCAGCTCCAGCTTGCTCGGGTTGGCACCGATCACGACGCGCCGCCGCGCGATCTCGTTCTTCTTGGCCTCGTTCCAGCCCATCTTCGGCGGGAACTTGCGCAGCAGCTCCGACCACAGCAGCTTCTTCTGCACCTCTTGGGTGGTGACCTTGGCCTTGCCGGTCTTCTCGTCCTGCCCGGACGCGCCGGCGACCGGCTTGGCGTCACCGCCGACCTCGGCCGTCTCGGCCTTGGCGCCTTCGGCCTTCTCGGCGCCGGCGACCGGCGTGGCCTGCGCACCGGGCTTGCCCGGCCTCCACGAGCCGAGTTCCTCGACCGTCGGCGGCGCGTTGCCGCCCGGCTGGTTTCCCGGCTGGTTTCCCGGCTGGTTTCGCTGGCCGGTCGTCTTGCCGGCGTCGCCGCCCGCCTTGCCGTTGGCCTTGAGCGCCGCGCGCGCCTTGCGTTCGGCGGCGCGCTTCTCGGCCATCTGCATCTCGTCCTCGATCTCCTGCAGCTGCTTCTGCGACAGACGCTGCACCACCTCGTAGGCCTTCAGGCTCTCGAACGGCACGAAGATGTAGCTGCGCGTGCCGCCGCTGTACCACAGCCGGATGCCGGCGCCGCGTTCGCGCGCCTGCGCCTCGACGAAGCGCAGGCCGTCGACGCGCTCGACCAGTCGGCCGTCCTTGACGACGCCGGTCAGGCGGTTGCCGTTGCGCAGCCGCACGCGAACGCGCACGTGGCTCTTCACCACGCGGCCCTCGGTGATCTGGTTGCGCATGTTGCGTGCCCGCTGGTCGGCGCGCGCGGTCTTCTTCGCGGGCTTCGACTTCACGCCCCCGGGCGGTGCCGGGTTCTGCGCGGAGACCAGCGCGGCGAGCAGCGAGGCGACGATGCAGGAATGCCACTTCATGCCCGCTGTATCGGCCGGACGACGCCGCGGACTTGCCCCCGGTCCCGGACCGGGACGCCGCGGCCTGGGTCGAAGCGACCCGGATGGGCGTTCTCCCGGGGCCAGAACGCCGTGTCAGCGACCGCGCCGGGCCGACAGCAGCAGCAGCGAGAACTCCAGCTCCGGGTCTTCCGGATGGCGGGCCCGGGCGCCGAACAGCCCCCCGCACAGGGCGAACGGCGGGCTCGGGTCGGCGACCAGCAGCTCGATGTCGAGCGCCGGTCTGCCGTTGACCTCGAGCTCCATCGGCAGCGACCAGGTCGGATCGTAGTTGCCCGGCAGCGGCGAGGTCCTCTGCATCGTGCGATGGAACTGCGGCCGCAACACCACCGACGCGCCGAGGTTGGAGATCACCGACCACAGCGACGGCTTCTCGACGACCTGCCACAGCAGCGGCGCCAGCACGTCGTCCTCCTGCACGACCTGCAGCAGCGACACCGCGCACACGGTCGCCTGTGCCAGTTCGCGGGTCCGCACCGGCAACACTACGGCTTTGTCCGGCTCGATCGCGCCGCGCAGGCCTTCGGGCAGGCGCCGTTCGACCAGTTCGCACGCGGCGGCGACACCGCTGTCGAGGAAGTCGCGCGGCAGCCGTGGCTCGGAGCGTCCGAGCACGGCGCCTGCCTCGTCCATCACCACCGCCTCGACGCGGCACATGCGCGACGCGAAGTGCTCCTGCTGGCCGTTGATGCGCAGCCACCAGTCGACCGCGGGCGCCTCGCCGTCCCCCTCGGCCTCGAGCAGCGGATCGAGCAGCCGCAGCTGCAACAGCCAGTTGCGCACCCCGCCGTCCTTGCGCAGGCGCAGGCCGAACAGCACCGCGTCGCCGGCCCGCCAGGCGCCCGTCGCGTCGCGGCGGTCGAAGCCCTGCAGCAGGCGCGCCGGCGCCGGGAAGTCGCGCGTGTCCAGCGGCGACGCGGCGGCATCGAGCTGCAGGGCCGGCACGGACGGCGCATGGCACGCGCACAGGGCGAGCAGTGCCAGCGTCACCAGCGTCGACATCGCCAGCTTCGGGGTCATTCGGGAGCGGTGCATCCGGTGCGGACCCAACGGTAACAGGTCGCGCGCCGCGACGCCCATCGCGGCGGCCGTTGGGGAAAACACCCGTCCCGGTTTGCTAAGGTGGCGCCTCCCCATCCGTCGATTGCCCGCCCATGAAGATGCGTCTCACGGCAGCCAGTCTCCTGCTCTTCGCAGGTCTTTCGTCTTGCGGCACCTCGCACACGGCACGCTGGGTCTACGGCGCCTCTTCGACGTTCGAGGAGCCGAGCCCGCACTCCGAGGAGAACGCGCTGCGCGCTGCGATCGGCCTGCCGGTGATCGTCGGCGGGGTCGCGTTCGACGTGGTCACGTTCCCGGTGCAGATCATGTTCGGCGTCTGGCCCTGGTGGGGCGACGCGTCGCTGCACATGAAGCCCGACCAGCAGGACTGATCGCTGCAGCGAGCCGATCGCCCGGCCGGCTCATCAGCCGGGTGGCCGCAGCGGGCGATGGCATGGCGGATACGCGACCCGCCGTGGGACCGCCTCGCCAGAAAACCTGCGCAATCCGCGTGCGCCTGGACCGGGCCCGCCCTTGGTCCGGTGCACGCCATGACCACGCTCGCACAGCTCCGCAACCTGCTCGGCCGACGCCTGATCGCGCGAATCCCCGACGCAGCTTGCCGAGCACGGAAACCCGTGCAGAATCGAGGCTTCTCGACCCGGGTTCCGTTCTTGGACGACAACACGCGCAATCTGGTCAACCGCGCCCTCGAGCAGGATCGTGACGCGATCGATCTGCTGTTCGACCGCTACCGGGACCGGCTGCGGGCCGCGCTGCGCAAGCTGATCGGCCCCAAGTATCGCGTGCTGATGGCCGACAGCGAGGACGCCACCCACGACGCGATCCTGTCGGCGCTGCGGCGGCTGCACCAGTTCGAGTATCGGGGCGAGGGTTCTTTCCTGGCCTGGCTGCTGAAGGGCGCCGAGTACGAGATCATCCGCCGCATCCGCGCGCTCGAGACCAAGAAGCGCGCGGCCGGCGCGCGGGCGGTCGCGATCGACGACGCTGCGGACCTCGTGCAGGCCAGGGACGCGACCCCGTCCCAGGTGCACGACGAGACCGAGCTGGCCGAACGGATCCGCTGTGCCATGCAGCAGCTGCCCGACCGCGAGCGCGAGATCATCGTGCTGCGGCGCTACCTCGAACTCGACACGGCGGAGATCTGCGCGGAGATGGGGCTGCCGACCGAGGGCGCCGTGCGCGCCCTGCTGTCGCGGGCGCAGGCCCGGCTCGCCGGGCTGCTGTCGCGGCGGGAGGACTGACGTGGGCGAGCGACCAGAGCCCGAACTCGTCCGCCAAGACGAGGCCCGCCGCGGCGAACAGGTGCAGCAGGCGGTCGAGGCGTTCGTCGAGCGGCACACCGCCGGCAAGGCGCCGGACCCGATGACGTTCGCCGAGGAATACCCGCAGGAGCTGCGCCCGGACATCCTGTCGCAGTGTCGCGAGTTCCTGATGTTCGACGGCATGCTCGGCCACCAGGAGTGGCTGGACGACGAACCCGACGAGCCCGGCGGGCGGCTGTTCGGCGACTTCGTCATCCAGGAGGAGCTCGGCCGCGGCGGCATGGGCGTGGTCTACCTCGCCCACCAACGCTCGCTCGACCGACGCGTCGCGCTGAAGGTGATGGCCAGCGGCCTGACGCTGAGCAAGCGCCACGTCGAGCGGTTCCGCCGCGAGGCGATGGCCACCGCGCAGCTGCGCCACCCGGCGATCGTGCCGGTGCACAGCCTGATCGAGGTCGACGGCACGTTCGCGCTGGCGATGGACTACGTCGCCGGCCGCAACCTCGCCGACATGCTCGACGACCTTCGCCTGCGCAACCGCGAGGGCGAAGGCGTGCACGACGGCAGCCTCGGCATCGCACCGGACAAGGGCTACGTCGCCGAATGCGCGATGCTGGCCGCACAGGTCGCCTCGGCGCTGGCCGCCGCGCACCACAACCAGGTCGTGCACCGCGACCTCAAGCCGCGCAACCTGATGCTCGACGATCGCCGTCAGGTGCGGCTGCTCGACTTCGGCCTCGCCAAGTCGCTCGACGCGACCCGCGAGAGCCTGTCGATGTCCGGCGAGATCACCGGCACCGCGCACTACATGAGCCCGGAGCAGACGCTCGCCAAGCGCGTCGAGGTCGACCACCGGGCGGACATCTGGTCGCTCGGCGTGATCCTCTACGAGCTGCTGACGCTGAGCCGCCCGTTCGACGGCAAGAACCTGCAGCAGATCGTCTACGAGATCTGCTTCAAGGAGCCGGTCGCGCTGCAGCGACGCAACCCCAAGGTGCCGCGCGACCTGGTCACGATCTGCGCCAAGGCCCTCGAGAAGGACCCGCAGAACCGCTACCAGACCGCCGCCCAGTTCGAGGCCGACCTGCAGCGCTTCCTGCGCTGGGAGCCGGTGCACGCCAAGCCGGTGGGCGCGTGGACGCGCGCCTCCAAGTTCGTGCGGCGCCACCGCACCGAGGCCTCGATCGCCGCGGCGCTGCTGCTACTGTTGACGACCGTGCTGTCGTTCGTCTGGTACCGCGACGCGGTCGACGCGCGACAGGCCGACGACCTGCTGCGCACCGCCAGCCGTCGCGCCGAAGCCGGCGACTACGCGCAGGCGATCACGCTGACCAACCAGGCGCTGGAGCTGCGCAACGACGAGGTCACCCGCGAACGCCTCGGCCGCTACCACGCCGAGAACAAGCGCGTCGAGAACGCGGCGGCCTGGCTGGTCGCCGAGAGCCGCCAGCTGCTCGGCCACGACCGCGAAGGTGCGATGCGGCTGGCACTCGACGCCGAACGGCAGCTGTCGTCGGCGAAGACGCGCTCGGCGGTGCTCGACGCGCTCGGCAGCGGCGTCGCCGCGCGGTCGCTGCGGATGCCGTCCAGCATCAGCACGGTCGCCGCCGTGTTCTCGCCGTCGGGCGAACGGATCGCCACCGCCGGCAACCGCGGCACGCTGCAGTTCTACCGCGACGCCGGCGCCGACCCGCGGCCGCTGCACGGCCACGGTGCGCGGTTGCCGCTCGCCGGCGTGACGTTCGTCGACGAACGCACGCTGGTCTCGGCCGGCGTCGACGGCACGCTCCGGATCTGGAACCCGGAGGGCGGCGGCGATCCGATCACGGTGCCGCTCGACCTGCCGTTCGGCCGCATGCGGCCGGCGACGATGACCATGGACGCCGGCCGCAGCCGCGTGCTGCTGGCGCTCTACGGCCTCGCCAACGAGGTCGAACCGGGCGAACAGCGGCCGCGCCAGATCTACGGCACCCGCGCGTTCGACGCGCGCACCGGGGCCCCGCTGTCCGACTTCGTCGACCACGGCAGCTACACGATCTGCGCGCTGCGCCACGACGGCGCGCTCGCGGCGTCGTGCACCGTCGGCAGCACGCTGCGGATCTGGAACGTCACCGACGACACCGTGCAGGCCCGTCGCAAGCTGCCGCTGACCGGCCGCGCGAGCGCGATCGCGTTCTCGCCGGACGGGCGCGTGGTCGCGGTCGGCGCGCTGTCGGGACAGCTGCTGTTCCTGGATGCGACCGACGGCTCGCTGCTCGGCAGCGCGCGCCACGCGGATGCGGTGCGCTCGCTCGCGTTCTCGCCCGACGGCGAACGGCTGCTGTCCGGTTCGCGCGACTTCACCGCCCGGCTGTGGCGCTACGGCGATCGCGACGGCGCGTTCTCGGTGCGGGAGGTCGGCACGCTCGGTGGCACCAGCGACGAGGTCCACCACGTCGCGTTCAGCGACGACGGCACGCTCGCCGCGACCGCGTCTGGCGCCGCCAACGGCGTCATCCGCGTGTTCCACACCGCCGGCATCGGCGGCCGCCAGCCGATCCACGAATACCGCGTGCGTGAGAGCGTGCTGCGGGTCGCGTTCGCGCCCGACGGGCGTCGGCTGTTGGCGACCACCTCCCGCCGGGCGCTGGTCTGGAACTTCAGCGCGGCGCGCGGCGCGATCTCGATGCACCAGCCCGGCAAGGTGCCGGCGCTCGCCTTCGTCGCCGACGACCGCCGGTTGCTGACGGCCGGCGACGACGAACGGCTGCGCCGCTGGAACGTGCGCGACGGCAAGCTCGACTGGCAGACCGAACGCCTCGGCAATCCGGTCACCGCGCTCGCCGTCGACGACCAGGACCGCCGCCTCGCCTGCGCACTGGCCGGCGGCGAGGTGCTCGTGCACGCGATCGACGACGGCGCGCTGCTGCTGCGGCTGCCGGCCTCGGGCATCGAGGTGCTGGCGGTGCAGTTCGTCGCCGACGACCAACTGCTGCTCGCGGGCAAGACCGAGCACGGCGGCGCGATCGCGCTGTGGGACCTGACCGCGCGCGAGTTGGTGCAAAGGATCGACGTCGACCACGAGGTCTACGCGATCGCGATCTCGACCGACCGGCAGCTGCTCGCGACCGCCAGTCCCGACGAACACCATCCGCGCGTCTGGCAGCTGCCGACGCTCGCCGAACGCGAGGTGCCGTGGCCGCCGGCACCGAGCGCGCCGGGCGAGGACGGCGGCGAAGCCGTGCCGAGCCGCGACCTGGTCCGTTCGATCTGCTTCACCCCCGACGGCACGGGCCTGCTCGCTGGCGGGCAACGCGGGGTCGCGCAGCTGTACGACGTCGACGGCGGCGTCACGCTCGAACTGAGCGCAAACGGCCCGATCGCACACGTCGCGTGCTCGCCCGACGGCCGATTCGTGCTGACCTGCAGCACCGGCCGCGACGGTTCGGCGCAGCTGTGGCGCACCACCGACGGCACCGAAGAGCTGCACTTCAACGGCCACCGCGCGTCGCTGATGCACGCGACCTTCGACAGCACCGGCGCGCTGGCCGCGACCAGCGCGGCGGACGGTTCGGTGTGGATCTGGCCGACGGATCCCGTCGCGGTCGCCCGACGTCTGCCCCTGCACACCCCCGACGCCCAGAAGGCCAACGGCTCCCACACCACTCGCCCCCGCTAGGCCAGCGCACGCCACCCCGCCACGCCACCCCGCCGCGCCAACCCGCCACGCCACCCCGGCGCGCCGGAACGAACGCGGGCCACCACCTGCACCCTGCAACCAGGACCGACCATGAACCGCCTCCCTTGCCCGTCGCGAAGCCTCGCGCTCGCGGCCCTCTGCGCGACCGCCGCCGCCCAGACCCCGGTCGATTCCCCGCCGTGGTGGGGCGTGCAGGACGAGGTCACGGTCAGCATCGCCTGGGACTTCGACAACGGCGGCGGCCAGCTGCCGCCGCAGCAGCCGGACTTCCAGGTCGCGGCGCCGTGGTACCAGAACAACACGCCGTGGTCGGCCACCGGCACGCCGCTGCAGTTCCTGCCGACGTTCCAGGGCCACCAGGGGGTCTACGCGCTGGTCGGCAACGGCACGCCGATCTCGGCGACGCTCGACCTGTTCGTCGACAACGATCCGCACCTCGACTGGGTCAAGCTGTTCTGGATCCAGTACGACGAGTACGACCAGACCGGCGTCGGCCTGTCCGCGCAGATCCAGCAACAGCTGACCAAGTACGGGCGCGCCGCCGTCACCGAGGAGCGCGAGGCGATCGGCAACGGTTGGGACCGCGTCACGATCTCGGCCGAACTCGTGCCACAGCCGGACGACGAGGCGCTCGACTGGCGGTTCGTCGAGTCGGCGCTCGGCACCGTCGCGATCGACAACGTGTTCGTCAACAGCCGCTGCGTCAAGCCGCGGCCCGACGAGGTCGGCGACGCGATGGGCCGCGTGACCAACGGCGCGACGCAGTCGATCAACCTGACGCTGCAGACCGGTCGCACCTGCCGCGCCGTCGCGGTGACGCGCGGCAACGCCGTCAACCCGGGCCGTCGCCTGTGGGTCGCCGCGGTCGGCCAACCGGGACAGTCGCACACGGTGTTCGAGCTGACCGCCAACGGCCAGACGACGATCGCGTCGACCAACCTGCCGACCAGCGTGGCGGCGGCGCCGTTCGGGCCGATGGACATGGCGGTCGAGACCGTCGAACTGCCGACCGGCGTGTTCCAGGAGTGGGTCTACGTGCTGGTGCGGCTGAGCACCGGCGACCTGGTGATCCGCGCGATCGACGCCACCACCAACCAGATCGATCCGTCCCGCACCCGGCAGGTGCCGGCGGGTGCGGCGCCGTTCGCGACCGGCCAGAAGCTCGGCCTGGCGTTCGATCCCGACGGCGACAACGGCAACGGCTCGTTCTGGGTGACGGGCCAGACGACCATCCAGCCGATCGCCTACCGCGCGCTCGAGTATGCCGCGAGCGGCGTGCCGGTCGCCCCGATCAACGCGTTCGACGTGCCTACCGAGACCAACGGCTTCGCCTACGACGCGACGCTGGGCAACTTCTACTGCTTCAGCATGGAGCCGGTGCAGCGCGCGAGTGGCGCGATCAGCCAGGTCAACGGCTACGAGATCAGCGGCTACGACGAACTGCCGACGGGCGTGCGCTTCTGCGGCGACCTGACCATCCCCAACCCCGGTGGCCCCGACGGCGGCCTGGCCTCGGGCATGACGCTCTATCGCACGTTCGGCGGCATCGACTCCGAGCTGCGGCTGGCGTGCGTCGCCGACGTCGGTGCCAGCCAGTACTTCTACGAACTCGCCGGCCCGTTCCGCTACGGCTACAGCCGCTTCGGCACGATCGGCATGCAGAACGGCCCGCCGTTCCTCGGCGGCAGCTTCGACGTCACGCTGCGCGGCGTGCCCAACTCCCTGCTCGCGGCGCTGTTCGTCGGCGACGCGGCCGCCAACATCCCGATCGGCGTCGAGGCGTTCGCGTCGATCAGTTCGTTCGTCAACGCCGGCCCGTTCACCCCGGTCGCGCCCGGCCGCTTCTCGTTCAGCATCGCGCTGCCCCCGACGCCGGCGCTGTCCTACTACGAGGCGTTCTTCCAGTGGGTCGTGCTCGACGGCACCGCCCCCGGCTTCCTCGGCTTCACCCAGGCCGGCAAGACCGTGCTCTACCCATAAGTAGCGGTACGGTACACGGTTCATCCTCCAACTTCCGCGAGCGCTCGCGCTCGCGGAAGTTGGAGGATGAACCGCACTCGTACCGCATTACCGTGCCGCTACTTCTTCGCCTTGGCGGCTTCGGCCTTCAGGCGCTGTTCCCGGGCCTCGTGCAGCTTCGGCTTCTTGCTGTGGAAGACGAACTCGAGTTCGGTGCCGGGTTCGGGCACCAGCTTGGTGGTCCACCAGTTCTGGTCGTCGCGGGCGCGCTCGTGCACCATCGTCGCGAGGTGGTTGTCCGGGGTCAGGTAGCAGACGCTGACCAGGTTGCCCTCGAAGTCGGCGATGAACACCTCGGGATCGCCCTTGTAGAGCTGCGCCATGCGGCCGCCGAGGTAGACCCACTTGCACGCGCCCATCGGCTTCTGCGTGGTCAGGTCGAGCAGCAGGTCCTCGACGCAGTGCTCGACGGGCTTGCCGTCCTCGTCCTTCCAGCGCGCCGTCATCCAGAACGGCTTGCCCTTCGGCGGCGTGACGATCAGCGGATCGGCGCCGGCCTGCACTTCTTCGAGCGTCGGTGCGGGCACCTTCTCCTTGTAGGTGGCGTTGCTGCCCTTCTCCATGCCGAGCATCAGCAGCGCCGCGTTGAGCACGCTCGGCTTGGTCTTGGTCCAGAACACCGCCTCGTGCTTCTTGCCGCGGCGGTGGATCAGCAGGTACTCGATCGGATCCTGCGGCGGGTTGACGACCGCCGGGATCGTCACCGTCCCCTTCTTGGCGTCGATCTTCACCTTCTCCTTGTCGAAGGACGCCAGCATCTCCTTCAGGAGCTTGTCGGGGTCCTGCGGCGCAGCCGGCTTCTTCGGCTCGTCCTGGCAGGACGCAAGGGTCGCGGTGATGGCGAGAACGGTCAGGGTGCGGATGATCATCGTCCAGATTCCTCGGTCGTCAGGTCCACGGTAGCGCGGGTGGCCGCGTCGTGGCCCGCGAACTCGCGGACCATCGCAGCCGCCGCGGCGGCCAGGCGGTCGTTGCCGGCGGCGCGCGCCGCCAGCAGCCGCATTCGATACGGAGCCGCGGCCAGCGCCGCGAACGGATCGTCGCCGCCAGCCGGGTTGCGGTCCCCCAGCAGCCAGCGCACTTCGGCGCGGCGCGACGGCAGGCGCAGCAGTTCGCGGCCGGCCAGCCGGTAGAGCCGTTCGGCGGTGGCGTGCTCGCCGCGCAGCTCGGCGTCGTGCGCCTGCAGCCAGATCGCGGCGCCTTCCCCGACGTCGTCGTCGGCCTGGGTATGCGTCCACAGCCGGGCGGTCACCCGGCCCAACGCGCGCTGCAGCGACGGCTGCCGCGACAGCGCCCGCCAGAACACCTTGAGCCGCTGGCGCGAGATCGACGCGCAACCGGGGCTGCCGCGCAGTTCTTCGACGACCTCGCCGAAGACCAGCTCGGCCTCGACCTCGTCGGCGGTGCGCAGCCGGTTGGCGATCGCCCGCACCAGCGGGAAGCCGAACGTGCCGTCGGGCCAGCGGCGCACCTGGCGCCGTTCGGCCTCGGGATCGGCGATCGGCACGCGCAGCAGCAGGTCGCAGCACAGCCGCAGGTCCGACGCGTGCAGCGGCTCGGGCATGCCGTTGAGCGCCTCGTAGGGCAGCGACGCGAGCTGGTCGTCGAGCGGCCCGGCGACGATCGCCGCGCGCAGCTGCGCCAGCAGGTCCTCGCGCCGGTCGGTCGCCATCAGCAGCCGCATCGCGATCTCGAACAGGTCCTCGACCGCCGGCACCCGGTCAGCCGAGTCGTCGTCGGAGGAGCCACCACCGGGCGGATCGTTCCAGAAGCTCCACAGCGACGCCGCGGTCGCCTGCGGCTGCGCCACCGCCGCCCACTCGAGCAGTTCGCCGGCCTGCTCCGGATCCTCGCTCGCGAACGCCGCCCGCACCAGGCTCGCGCCCTGCTCGGCGGTCAGGCTCTCGGCGTAGTTGCGACACCGCCGCACGAACGCCGCATCGCGCGACGGCGCGTGGGCCACCAGCGCATCGAGTTCGCGTCGATCGCCGCGCGCGACCAGCTGCAGCCGCAGCACGTCGAGCTGCTGCTGGTGACGTTCTTGCTGGTCCTCCTGCACCTGGAGGCCGCGCTGCTGCTCGAGCGACGCGAGCAGGCGTTCGTAGACGAACGGCTCGGTGCGGCGGCCGACGCGGTCGAGCAGGTCGCGCCACGCCGTGCTGCCCAGCACCAGCGGCCAGACCCGCTCGAGTGCGGCAGCGTCGCCGCCGTGCACCAGCGCGGTGACCAGGTGCAGCGGCGTGAAGCGGTCGGCCTGTTCGACGTCGTCGAGCATCGCCAGCAGCGTCCGCTGGATCTCGGGCTCGAGCTGCGGCCGCCGCGCCAGCGCCTGCGCCATTGCCCCGGACACCTCGGGCGTGCTGCCGAGCCATCGCACCACGTAGTCGACCGGGATCTCGTTGGCCGAGCGGGCGATGATCCGGCGGATGCGCGGAATCGACTCCCCGTCGGTCGCGACCTCGAGCACCTCGGCGTCGATCGCGCCCGCCTCGAGCAGCGCCTCGAACGCAAAGTCGCGGTCGTCCTGGTCGTCGGCGTCGCGCAGCACCGCCAGCACGCGCTGCACGCGCTCGGGACGGTCGATCCGCTTCGGTGCAAACGCCAGCCACTGCGGCTCGAGCGGGATGCGGCCGTCGAGCGCGGCTTCGAGGCGTTCTTCGACCAGCTCCGGGCGGGTGTCGTGCACGTGCCGCAGCAGCTTGTGCGCGACCGCCGGCGGCAACGTCATCGCGAGGCCGAGCAGGCTCTTGAGCCCGCGGCGCGACAGCCGGTCCAGCAGCGGCGTCAGCGACGCGACCGTCGGCCCGCTGGGCTGGCCCTCGGCCTGCGGCTCCGGCACGCCCTGCATCAACGCGGCGTGCACGCGGCCGACGAGGCCGTCGGCGACCTTGGGCGTCAGGTAGGAACACGCGAAGTAGAAGCCGTCGCCGGGACGTTCGTGCTGCAGCGACTCGAGCAGCAGCGCGGCCTCGTCGCGCCCGAGCGGCTCGGCGCGCGCGGCCAACGCCAGCAGGCGGTGGTCGTAGGAGCGCGCGTGCCGCGCTTCGGACTGGCGCAGCACCCACGCGTGCGCCTGCGGCCGCGGCGCGCGCGCCAGCTCCTCGAGGAAGCGGCGCGCCGCACGCGGATCCTCGTCGAGACCGTCGAACAGCGCGTCGGGCAGCTCCGCCCACTCGTGCCGCACGATCGCGGCGACGGTGCGCGCCTCCGACTCGCGCTTGCCGCCGAGCACCCGCAGCACGGTCGGCAGCGTCAGTTCGCCGCGGTCGGCCTGCTGCGACAGCGCGCGGCACGCCGCAGCGGCGTCGTAGTCGTCGTCCTGCTGGGCGCGCAGCGACCCGGCGAGCGGGTCGACCAGCTGAGAAGCCCCCAGCAGCAACAGCATCGGGACGGACAGGTCGGTGCGCAGGTTCACGGCAGCTCCTTGGCGATCGCGTCGCAGAGGTCCGAGGCGACCAGCCCGCTGACGCCGAGTTCGCGGCAGACGCGATCCCCGGCGGCCCCGTGCGTGCGCACGGCCAGGCAAGCCGCGTCGAACGGATCGAGCCCGCGCGCCAGCAGCGCGGCGAGCAGGCCACCGAGCACGTCACCGGATCCGCCGGTCGCCATGCCGGGGTTGCCGGTCCGGTTCTTGAACAAGCGCTCGCCGTCGCAGACCAGCGTGCCCTCGCCCTTCAGCACGGTCACGGCGCCGCTCTTCCGACACAATTGTTCGACCGCGGCGGGGCGATCGCGCTGGACCGCCTTGGTCGTGGTGCCGAGCAGCCGCGCGGCCTCACCCGGATGCGGCGTCAGCAGCAGCGGCGCGCGGCTGGCCAGCCGTTCGGCCAGCGGGGCGAGCACGTTGAGCGCGTCGGCGTCGAGCACGACCGGGACCGCGGCGTGGTCGAGAACGGTCTGCACGTGGGTGCGCGTGGTCGCGGCCGTCGACAGGCCGGGGCCGATGACGACCGCGTCCGCCTCGGCGAGCTGGCGGCGCAGCTGCGGCACCCGCCGTTCGCAGGTGGTCGCCTCCGGCACGGCGAGCGGCAGCAGCGGCACCAGTTCTGGCGGCAGCGCGACGCGCACCAGACCGGCGCCCGAACGCGTCGCCGCGCGCGCGCACAGCACCGCGGCGCCGACCATCTCGCGCGAACCGGCGACGACCAGCACGCGGCCGAAGTCACCCTTGTGCGCGTCGGAGCGCCGCGGCGGCAGTTCGGGCAGACGACGCACGTGCTTCACGTCGGCCCCCCATCGGTGGGGCGAGCGTCGCGGGCACAGCCGGTGACGGCGTTCCAGTCGACGACACAGTGCACTTCGCCGACCTGCTTCTTCTGCGTGTTGGCGATCGGCAGCCGCCAGAAGCGCTGCAGCGGCTCCGGCACCGGATCGGCTCCGAACGCGCCGAGCGTGCGCAGCAGGTCGACGACCACCGGCTGGTAGCCGCGCTCGGCGCCGTCGTCCGCCTTGACCGCGAGTCCCAGCGCGCCCGGGAACCGCGGCCGCTGCGGGTCGGGTGCCAGCGCCATCACGTAGACCCCTTCGGCGCCGTTCTTGGCGAAGGCGCGGCCGGGCCACTGGCGGACCAGTGCGGTACACAGGCGCTGTTCGCCGGCCAGCAGCTCGGGGGCTTTGCCGACGGCGTCGAGGATGGAACGGCATGCAGCGGCACGAACGGGCGGCAGCGTGTCGTGGTTCGCAAATCGGCAGAAAGACCGCGCCAGCGCGTGCAGCGACAGCACCAGCGTCGGCGCACCGCAACCGTCGAGGCCGGACGGCAGCGGCGCGTCGAGGCCGGCCATCCCGGCGACGGCGGCATTGACCGCCTGCTGCGCGCGGCTCTCGGGATCGAGGTAGTCGGCCAGGTCGTCGCCGAGTTCGCGGGCCAGATACAGGAAGCCCGTGTGCTTGCCGCTGCAGTTGTTGTGCACCTTCTGCGGCCGCTCGCCGCGCCGCAGCATCTCGAGGCGCGCGTCCTTGGCGAACGGCGCGTGCGGGCCGCAGCCGAGCAGCTGTTCGTCGAGGCCGCCGCGCGCGAGCAGCGAGCGAACGGCCGCGACGTGGCGATCGGTGCCGTCGTGGCTCGCGCACATCACCGCGAGCTCTTCGGCCGGCAGCCCGAGCCGTTCGGCTACGCCGCGTTCGAGCAGCGGCAGCGCCTGCAGCGGCTTGACCGCCGAGCGCGCATGGACCGGCGCCCCCACGTCCCCGAGCGCCAGCGCCAATTCGCCGTCGTGCACCACCGCCACCGCCCCCCGATGCCACGACTCGACCCGCCCACTGCGCGTCACCACCGACAACACCGGATTGCCGGCCGACCACGACCCAGAACTGCTCACCCCCCCAGTTATCGCCCCCACACCACATACCGAACCCGGTTCAACTTGCGCCCTTTCGCACCGCATACCGAACCGGGTTCAAGTTGCGCCACTTGCCCACGCCAGCCGAACGGCCGTTCCCTCGCCCGTCGGCCCATCCGTTCGCTCGCAGGGGCCCGCCCCCGAAAAGGCGCAGCCTGAACCGGGTTCGGTATGCGGTGTTTGGGGTCAGCGTTTGGGGATGGTGCAGTTGCCTGCGTCGCAGCGGCGGCCGAACAGGCGGCCGAGCGGGACGCGGTAGCGCGCGAACAGGAGGTAGCCGAGGTCGGCGAACCAGCGCAGCACCGGCCAGCCGGTCGGCGCCATCACCCAGCCGAGGCCGGCCGCGGACCACGCGGCGCGGATCGCGGCCATGCCCTCGACCACGGTGCCGTCGGCCCGCACGCCGTGCAGCCGCGCGTGCACCTCGTCGATGCCCAGCCCAAACTGCGCCGCGTCGAAGCCGTCCGCCGCGATGTCGATGGCGCCGAGCCGTCCGTGCCGATCCCGCCGCCGGAGCCAGTCGACCTCCAGCTTGCAGAACGGACACTCGCTGTCGTAGAGCAGCGTGAACTCGGGTTGCATGACCATCGGTTCGCCCCTCCGCCCCAGCGGATGCGAACGGCCCCACGGTAGCCGCCGCGGCCACCCCGCTCCCATCCCCTGCGAACCGAATCCGGCCCCACGCCCCCCGAACCCCACGCCCCCAACCACAAGCCCCTTCGCCCTGCCGCTGGACTGGCCCCCTGGTCGGACTGGCCCCCTGGTCTGGCCTCCAGGGGACCCCATGCAACCGAACCTCGTCCGCATCGCCGCGCTCGCCGCGCTCACCACCCCGCTGTCGGCCCAGTTCTTCGACGACCACCGCTCTGCGCTGCCGCGCGCGCCGGGCGAGATCAAGGACGTCTGGGTCGCCGACCTCAACCAGGACGGCGTGCCGGACATCGTGCTCAGCGACGGCCGCGGCGCGTTCTCCGGTCAGCAGTGGCAGCCGACCGACTACCAGGGCACCTACTCGGTCGCCATCGGCGACCTCGACGGCGACGACGACGTGCTGTTCGGCAACGGCTCCACCAACGAACACCAGGACTCGGTCGTCACCAACCTCGGTGGCGGCCAATGGGCGTTCGCGCCGGCGACGGCCGAGACCGAACAGGAGGACACCCACCAGGTCCTGCTCGGCGACCTCGACCGCGACGGCGACCTCGACTACGTCGCGATCAACTCGACCGGCTGGGCCACCACCGCGCTCCGCTCGCGGGTCTACCGCAACCACACCCGCCAGCTCGCAGCACCGCTGCCGCCGCGCGTCGGCCGCGACTACGACCTCGAGGTGCACGGCGCACCGCTCGGCGCCGGCGTCTGGCTGTCGCTGCAGCCCGCCAACGTTGCGACCCCGCTCGGCGTGCTCGGCCTCGGCCCGGTCGGCCTCGGCCCGCTGACGACCCTGCCGGCCCCGACCTCGGGAACGGTCGCATCGCAGTCGTTCGTGCTGCCCAACGTGCCGGCAATGGCCGGCGTGACGCTCTACCTGCAGGCCATCGACGTCGCCACGCTGCGGCTCAGCAACACGCTGCACGAGACGTTCGTCGCCTGGTAGCGCGCGCGCCGCGGCCCGCCTATAACGGTGGCCGCATCATGGAACTGGTCGAAGTCGAACTCGCGCGCGTGGTGATCCACCAGAAGGGGGATCAGCAGTACATCCACCTGCGCGAACGGCACGGCCCCCGCGGCTTCCCGATCGTCATCGGCTACAACGAGGTCGAGGAGATCAACCGCAAGCTGTGCGGCGTCGAACCACCGCGCCCCCTGACCCACGACCTGGTCGGCCGCATCCTCAAGAGCCTCGACCACCGCCTGCACCGCGTGATCATCAGCGAACTGCGCGAGGGCACGTTCTACGCGACGCTGATCCTGGTCCCGACCGGCGAGGACGCGTCGACCGGCAACCAACGCACCGTCGACTGCCGCCCGTCGGACGCGATCGCCCTGGCGGTGCAGACCGGCGCCCCGATCCACGTCGCACGCGACGTGTTCGAAGCGGTCGCGGCCGACTAGGTCCGGGTCGCGGCCGAGTGGCGCTCGGTGCGACGACGCGCTAGCGTGGCGCGCCGCGAACGGGCCAGCATGGGCCCGCGCCTGGATGGTGGGATGGCCGAGCGGCTGAAGGCACCGGTTTTGAAAACCGACGTAGGGTCAAACCTACCGGGGGTTCGAATCCCTCTCCCACCGCCATTCAACCCTCTGGTGGTCGGCCCGCACCGACCGCCGTTCCTGAGCAACGCGATCCTCGACGTCATCCAGTAGGCCTGGCCCGCGCCCCGCTACCGCAACACCGCCACCACGGGCACGTGGTCGCTCGGCCAGCGGCCACCGGGTCGGCGAACGTCGATCTCGCACGACACCACCTCGAGCCCGGCCGTCACCAGCACGTGGTCGATGCGGCGGTCGCCGAGCTCGCGAAAGCCCGTGAACGTCCCGATCTCGGCGGCGCCTGGATGCGCCGCGCGCCACGCGTCCACCAGCAAGGCCGGAGGCGTGCCGACCAACGCGCGCAGCGGCGGCGCTGCGGGGCCGGCGTTGAGGTCACCGAGCAGCACCACCGGATCCGACGTTCGACGAGCGGCGATGTGGCGCGCGAGCAGCCGCGCCGACTCGAGCCGGGCCGTGGTGCCGCGGTGGTCGAAGTGCGCGTTGTAGACGTAGAAGGCGCGGCCGCTGCCGCGTTCGAGGAGCCTGGCATACGTCGCGATCCGCGGCAGCGCCGCGTCCCAGCTCTTCGAGCCGATGCGATCGGGTTGCTGCGACAGCCAGAACGTGCCGTGGTCGTCGTCGTCGAGCCGCCACCGCGACGTGCGGAACAGCAGCGGGCACGCCTCGCCGCGCTCGGGGTCGACTTCGCGCGTGCGCGACAGAACGGTGAACTCGGGCAGCTGTCGGCGCAGCCAGGCGACCTGCTCAGGTAGCGCTTCCTGCAGGCCCCAGACGTCGCGTTCGCGCAGCAGCTCGACGACGAGGTGGCGCCGCTTCGGCCACGCATCGTCGCCATCGCGCGCACCGGAGTTGCGGATGTTGAACGTGCCGATGTCGATGGCGGCGGTGCGCGGCGAGGACGCCGCATCGCGCTTCGCGCCGGCACAGCCGGCCAGCGCGACGACGAGTGACAGCACCGCGGCCAACGTGCGGACACGGTGCCTCGGTGGAACAGCGGCGAGCCGACCGTCAAGCATGACGCGGAGCATCGACGACGCCGGCGGATCGGCGCGGCAGCATGTGGCGCGAGGCGGTGCCGTGGTGCATCGCGCTGGCAGCCGTGATCCCCGATCAGGATCGACGCGAGCATGCGACGTTTGCCCCCTTCGAGACGGACCTTCGCGTCGAGCGGCACCGCCGAGCCGTACCGTCAAGCCTCGTCGTCGAGCTGCCGTACCCGCGCATCGACCATCCCGGCCACGGCGACCACAGTTCCACCGCCAACTTCCCCGACCGATCGGGCATAGTCACGCCCATGACGCTCTCCGGCAACGCGGACGACCAGGAGCTGCTGCTGACGCTGGCGCGGCGGGCGTTCGACCTGATGGACGAGGGCAAGGAGGTCGATCCGGCCGAGATCTGCGCCGCGCACCCGCACCTTGCCGGCCCGTTGCGCGACGTGCTCGGGCTCAACGACGCGCTGCCCGATCTCAGCCGCGAGGCGAAGCACGGGGACCCGCTGCAGGGCATGGTGCTCGGCCAGCGCTACGAGCTGTCGACCTGCCTCGGGCGCGGCGCGATGGGCGTCGTCTACCTCGCGCAGGATCGCGAGCTGCGCCGCGAGGTCGCCGTCAAGATCCTGGACGCGCGGCTGTTCCGCGACGAGCAGGCGGAGGCGCGCTTCCAGCTCGAGGCCGAGGTGCTGGCGGCGCTGCAACATCCCAACGTCGTCGCCGTGCACGACCGCGGCCGCACCGAGGAGGGCGTGCACTTCCTGGTGATGGAACGGCTTGCCGGCACGACGCTCGCCGATCTGCTGCGCACCATCACCGACGGCACCGATGCTGGCGCCGCCGTCGCCGAGGCGCTCGACGAGCCGCCGACCGAACGCATGTGGCCGCGGCAGGTCGCCAGCTGGGCGCGCGATCTCGCGGCGGCGCTCGGCACTGCGCACCAGCGGCAGCTGGTGCACCGCGACGTCAAGCCGTCCAACGTGTTCGTGACGCGAAGCGGCCGGCCGGTGCTGCTCGACTTCGGCATCGCGACGCGGCAGACCGACGCGCGCCTGACCGCGACGCACATGACGCTCGGCACGCCGTGGTACATGGCGCCCGAACAGATCGGCGCCGACCCGACGCGGTCGACGCAACCGACGCTCGACGTCTACGGCATGGGCGCGACGCTGTTCCACCTGCTGTCGAAGCGGCCGCCGTACGAAGGCGACGTCACCACCGTGCTGGCCGCGCTCAAGGACCAGGACCCGCCGCCGCTGCTGCAGCTCGTGCCCGACCTGCCGCACGACCTCGCGGCGATCACCGAGAAGTGCCTCGAGCGCAACCCGGACGACCGCTACCGCGACGGCCACGAGCTGGCGCGGGACCTCGACGCGTTCTTGCACCACCAGGCGGTCTCGGCGCGGCCGATCGGCACGATGGCGCGTCGGTTGCGGCAATGGCGGCGAGCGCCGGCGCGACCGCTGGCGATCCTGTTGACCGCGCTGCTGCTGCCGATCACCGTGGTCGCGCTGGTCTACTGGCAGGACGAACGGCAGCGCACCGCGCGGCAGCAGAAGCTGCAGCTGTATGCGACCGAGCCGACGCTGCTGGCGATCGAAGGGGCGCCGCACGAGCGTGCGCTGCCGGCGATGCAGCAGCAGAACGAGGTCGCCGTCGCGTTGCTGGACCGGATCCTGGCGCTCGACGGCCGCGACCTGCCGGCGCGGCTGCGGCGCGCCAGCCTGCTGCTCGACCTCGATCGCAGGAGCGAGGCGGTCGCCGAGATGCGCACGATCGCCGACCAGCAGGGCGGCGCGTGGTTCGCCGCGCTGGCCGATCGCTATGCGCGGCACGACCGCGACCAGCAGGGCGTGCTGGCGATCGACACCGACGGCCTGCCGGCGCCCGCGACGCCCGAGGAGCACTACGCGGCCGGCTTCCTGGAGCTGCGCCGCCGTCACGTGCCGGGCTATGCCGGCCGCGCCGAGCCGCTGCTGCGACGGGCCGGCGAGGCGTTCCTGCCGGCGCGCGGCCTGCGGCTGTTGGCGCTGGCGTCGCTGGCGGAGACGACGCGCGACCGCGCCCGGCGCGAGGCCTACCGGCAGGAGCTCTACGACGAGTGCGTCGCGCTCGAGGAGACCTACGGCATGCAGACGGCGCGCACCCAGACGATGCGCGGCACGGCGCTGCTGCTGGCCGGCGACTTCGCCGGCAGCGAACGGTTCTTCCTGCGTTCGATCGAGCTGCGGCCGGACCGCCATCCGCCGCACAACAACCTGGCGATCGCCTACCGCCGCCTCGGCCGGCTCGCCGACGCCGAACGGCACCTGCGCGAGGCGCAGCGCATCCTGCCGTTCTCGTGGCGGACCAAGTACACGCTGGCACAGGTGAGCCGCGACCTCGGCAAGCTCGAAGCGGCTTACCAACAGGCGCGCGGGTTGCCCGACAACGGTCCGCCCGGCGCCGACTGGCGGCAGTCGCGGCTGCTGGCGAGCATCGCGCTGCAGCAGGCGATGCGCACGTTCCGCGACGATCGCGCCGCCGCCCGCACGTTCGCGACGCGGGCGGCCGACCACCTGCGCAAGGCCCTCGCCGTGCGCGAGTCGGCCACCGACCAGCTGCACCTGACGATGCTCGACGCGATCGCCAGCGACGCCCCGTCGACCAGCGCGATCCCGTTCGCGGCGGCGCTGCTCGACGACCCGATGCAGCCGCACGGGCTGCGCAACCTCGCATTCCTGCTGCCGGCCGAGGGGCTGGACGCGGCCCAGACCGCGTGGGTCGCGGCGATCCTGCGCAAGGTCGCGGCCGAGCTGTGCGACGGCAACGAGGCCCTGCGGCAGGAGCTGCTGCAGGAGGTCGAAGCCGGGCTGCAGAAGTTCCGTTGACAGCGGGGCCGCCCCACCGGGCCCGCCGCGCGTAGAATGCCGCGCATGTCCATGCTCGCACGGCTGACCACCTGCGCCGCGATCAGCGCGGCCCTCGCGACGGCGCCCCGCGCCCAGAACGACGAGTCCCGCGGCCTGCTCGCCGGCGCCGCTACGACGCTGCTGGTCGACGGCGGCGCCGGCGGCGCGTCCGACAGCGACACGCTGGTGCACCCCAACGGCTTCTCGCAGGCGGCACCGCTGACGTTCGCGGCGAGCAACATCGGTGCACCGAGCCTGGCGAGCGTGTTCGCGTTCCACGGCAACCCGGCCGGCATCGACGTCGACGCGTTCAGCACCGGCCGCGACGACCTGCTGATCGACACGCTCGGCGAGCTGTCGGTGCCGCCGCTCAGCTGGAGCGTCTGGTCGTTCTCGCTGCGGGTCGGCGCGGTCGGCAAGGTCGGCTCGCGCATCGAGGCGGAGGCGCAGAACGGCGCGGTCGGCGCGGCGTTGTTCTCGTACGTGCTGCCTGGCAGCAACCTGCCGCCGGAGGTCGTCGACGTGACCGAGCGCTCGCACTCGCGCAAGGACCTCGGCGTCGGCAACGGCCCCAACACCGAGGTCGACGGCCTCGACTTCCCGCTGATCCTCGGTCGCGACCAGCAGCTCAACGCGGGCGGCCCCGGGGTCGCGATCGAGCCGGGCTTCGCGCCGCTGCTGTCGATCCCGGAGACGATCTACTTCTCGGTCACCGACGCGTCGAAGCACAACGTGCCGGCGGCGTGGTGGACGACGCTCGGCGGCGTCACCACCGCACCGAGCGGCGCGTCGATCCTGTGCTGCTTCCGCAGCGCGTTCGGCAGCCCGTGGACGGCGCCGCGCGTCTACCTGCCCTACTACGAGCTCGGCCTCGGCGTGCACGAAGACCTCGACGCGCTGGCACTCGACACCGTTCGCGACAACGTCGTCTACTCGGTCGAGGGCACGCTGCGCGACCAGTTCTTGTTCTACTACTTCGGCACCGACGACGGCGGCGCGCCGCCGGCGACGCCGGTGACGAGCAACGGCCAGAACGTCAGCGACAAGGTCGGCAAGGCGTCGATCGACGACGTCGACGCGATCTGCACGCTCGATCCGGTGATCGGGTCGATCGGCACGCCGCCGCCCGGCGGCGACGACTTCGGTTCGTCGTGTGGCGCACCGCAGCCGGGCCTGCTCGGCGTGCCCGAGATCAGCGGCTCGGCCTATCGCCGCTATGAGAACGGCACCACCTACGTCGACACGTTCCTGGTCGGGTGGCCGCCGATCGCCGGCCGGGCGCCGGGCTTCGCCGCCGCGTTCCTGACGATCGGCAACTCGATCCAGCTGCTGCCGATCGGCGGCATCCAGGTGCGCGATCCGAGCAACCAGATCGCCGGCGACCCGCGCACCGCGACGTTCGTGCTGCCGGCGACGATCGCGCTGAGCAACTTCGACTGCACCTGCCGCTGGGTCGCGCTCGACTTCGTCACCGCCGAGATCGCCGAGGCGTGGCCGGTGCGCATGTTCCTGTGAGCGGCGAGTGGCAGCAGCTGCAGCCGGCCATCGCCGCGGCGGCGCGCGGCGACAAGGCGGCGCAGGACCGCGTCGTCGAGCTGTGCTACGAGCACGTGCGCAAGGTCGTGCACCGCGACCTCGACCGGGACTTCCGCAAGAACCACGGCTGGATCATGCCGTTGTTCAGCACCCATGACGTCGTGCACGAGGTGCTCGGCAACGTCGTCGCCGAGCTGCAGGACACGTCGTTCGAAGGGCCACAGCGGTTCTACGCCTACCTCGGCACGCTGGTGCGGCACCGCCTGCTCGACGCGGTGCGCTTCCACGAGGCGGCGCGTCGGGACGTTCGCAAGCAGGCGCACGAACCGACCGTCGGCATGGCCGCGGTCGCGCGCGACGACCGCGAGGCCACGCCGACGCTGGCCGCATCGCTCGGCGAACGCGCCGGCATCGTGCGCGAGGTGCTCGACGAGTTTCCCGAGCGGCAGCGCCGTCTGCTCGAGATGCGCCTGCTCGAGGACACCAGCTGGCCACGCATCGCCGAACAGCTCGGCTACGCCAGCGACGACACCGCCCGCCAGGCCTTCCGCGGCGCCCAGGTCCAACTCCTCGTCAAACTCCGCATCCGCGGCCTCGGCAAGACCAGTCCGTGAGCTTGGTTCCGGGAGCTGTCCTCACCAACCACCGGCGGCGCGTCGCGCCAGCGCGGCAGCCCCCCAACGCAAGAACCCCGGCCCCGGGCATCGGCCCAGGAGCGGGGTTGGCGAACGGTCCAGCCAGCGCGATCAGTTGGCGAACTCGAGGCTGTCGATGATCACCGAGCCTTGCGACCGGCCCGGCACGTTGAAGTAGGCGTAGACCCACCAGACATCCGTCGGATCGAAGTTGCTGAACGCGCTCAGCGGCACCCGGATCGTGGTCATCGCCGTCTTGGTGTAGTCACCCTGCGGGTAGGGGAACGGGTAGGTGATGAACGCGTCCGGGTAGGTGATGCTGCCGTAGTCGCTCAGCCGCACGTAGTTCGACCAGCCAGCGCCGCTGTAGAAGCGCAGCGAGAAGTCCTGGTCCTGCCCCGGCGTGTTCCAGGCGTCCAGGTAGTCCTGGGCGACGCGGATGCTGATGTAGCCGTAGTTGGACACGTCCCGCGCCTGGCCGACGAACGGCACCGTCGCGCTCGGGATGTTCCAGCCGACGCGGCCGGTGCTGTTCTGCCACTTGACCCGCATGCCGCGGGTGTCGTGCGGCGCCGACGGATCCATCAGGTAGAGCTCGTTCTCGGCGGCGACCGCGATGCCGGCGTTGGTCGTCACCTGCCCACCGCGGGTGTTGGTGTTGAGGCCGCCCTGCTCGAAGTTGTCGACCACGCGCTTGCCCGGCTTCTGGAACTGCGTCTGCGGGTAGACGTCCTCGAGGCGCACCGACGTCGGCGTGCCGCGGCCGTCGAAGTAGGCCTGGTAGTCCGAGTCGTTGAACACGCGCCAGTGCAAGAACGCGTTGATGTAGCCCCTGGCGATGTCGCGGTGCGTCTCGCAGCCGATGGTGCCGCCCTCGGCCAGGTTGCAGCCGTCGAGGAAGCCGCGGTGCGTGGCGCCGTCGACGTAGACCAGGCTCTTGGTCACGTTGCTGGCCGGCAGCAGCAGGCCTTCGACCGACGACTCGGTGCCGGCGCGGTCGTAGATCGCGAACACCGTCTCCTCCGGACCGTTCAGCGGATCCTCGAGGCGGATGCCGCGAACGTCCGGGTCCCGCGAGCCGTAGAGTCCCAGGAACGACGGCGCGATGTCGCCGGTGATGGTCTCCTTCGGATCGGCGATCGAGCCACCACCGTCGGTCGGCGCGATCGAGACGATCGCCTTGACGTCGTAGGAGATGTGGCCGAGCGACGGGTCGTCACGCAGCATGCGCGCCGCGGTGATCGCCGCCTCGCCGCCACGGCTGTGCCCCATGAACACGACGTCGTCGCTCAGCCGGTTGCTGTAGCCCCAGAACTGGTGCATCGCGTTGAGGTAGCTGATCGCCTGGCGCGCGCGGCCTTCGTTGGTGCCGCTCATGTGGCCACCGTTGGCGATGCTGCAGGTCACGAAGCCGTTCCGCGCCAGGTGCGCCATCAGGTAGTCGTGGTCCTGGTGGTCCATGCCGTTGCCGTGCATGAAGATCACGATCGGGCGGCCGTAGGGAGGGCCGTCGTTGCTGTTGCACGTCGACGACGGCCAGCGCACCCGACCGTTGACCGTCGGCACGCCGTCACCCGGATAGTTCCAGTTGAGCGTCTGCACGTAGTAGCACGGGTATTCGACCGACGTGACCGGGTCGACCGTCGGCGACTGGCCGGGGAAGTAGAGGTCGAGCCCGCGGCTGGTCTCGATGTTCATCGCGCCGTCGAGCGTCGCGGCCTGCGCGTAGAGCGAACCCTGCGCCCAGCCGGGGATCGTGACCGGGAAGCTGACGTCGCCGTTGACGTCACAGATGCCGGCGGTCAGCGACACCGGGTTGGTCAAGACGGTGCAGCCGCTCGGCAGCGGGATCGCCGCCTGGTCGAAGCCGAGCGCCATCACCGCCAGTTGGAACGGGTCGCCGCCGGCCTCGAAGCTCAGCGCGTGGTCGCCGTTGGGCGCGATGCTGTCGGAGACCGACAGGGTCACGCCACAGTTGCTGCCGTAGCTCTCGACGATCGCCGGGTCGGTCACCTGGGCGGTCGCGGTCGCGGCCAGGGCGGCTGCGCCGAAGACCGGGGCCAGGCGGTGCAAAGGATTGCTGCGCGACGAGTTGTGCCGGCAGCGGGAAGAGGGACGAAGCTTGCGAATGGTCATCTCGGTATCGATTTGGTGGTGGTTTCCTTGAACACCCCCACGAGCCCGAGGCCCGCGCCGACCCGTGTACCCCCGCCGAGGTTTTTCGTCGCTCGCCGCCGCCCGCGCACGACCGGACACATCTGTCTGGTCGGCAGCAGGTTGCGCGCGCCGTTCGGCGGCTCGGCCGCTACTTCTGCGCCGGTGACGCACTACGTGAAGGAGAAGTTCGGCATCGCCGCCGAGATCCTGAGCCGGGACGGCAGCCAGCAGAACCGGCTGCTGCGCGCCCTGAAGGAGGTCATCCACTGCGCGGAGGGCGACTTTCCGACGCCGGAGCTGGCCGAACGCTGGCAGCGCATCCTCGACGAGGCGGCCCAGGCGGACAGCGAGATGGGTCGGGTGCCCAAGACGATCGCCGGCATGAGCCTGGCCGAACGCAGCGCGCTCGAACGCCAGCTGCTGGACCTCGCCGAGCGCATCGCGTCGGCCTGACCGATACGCGCCGCCAGACGGGGTTCGCAGCGACCGCCCGCCCATCTATGGTCTCGGCCGGAATGCGATTCGCCCAGCCCGCTCCCGACGTATACACCGCCTCGACCTACCTCGGCCCGATCCGCTGGCTCGGGCTGCCGTTCGCGCTGGCGAGCCTGATGCCGCTGTCGGGGGCGCTCGGCCTCGTCGAGGTGCAGATGGAGGGCGGCGGCGAGGCGCCGACGCTGTTCCTGGTGCTGTTCGCCATGCCGTTCCTGGGCATCGGCCTCGGGCTGATGTTCTGGAAGCGCGAGATCACGGTCGACCGGCGCACCGGGGAGGTCCACAAGCTCGCCGGCCTGTTCGTGCCGTTCCAGCGCCGGGTGCGCAAGCTCGACTCGTTCGAAGCAGCGGTGCACGACAAGCGCGTCATCCGCGGACAGAAGTCGAACCGCACCGTCTATCCGGTGCTCCTCGAGACGCCGGGCGGCGGCGGCTTCGAACTGCTGCACTGCCGCAACAAGCGGCAGGCGCGCGCGGTCGCCGAGTGGCTGGCGCGGCACGGCGGCTACGCCGTCGTCGACCGCACCAGCGGCACCGACCAGCGCCGCGAGTTTGCCGACATCGACACGTCGCTGCGCGCGCGGCGCGAACGCGACGGCGAGCGGCCGGAGCCAGGAGCGCCGCCGGCGAAGATGCGCAGCCGGCTCGACGCGCGCGACGGCGCGATCACCATCGAGATCCCGGCGCACGGCATGCAGCCGCTGCTGGTGATCGGCATGCTGTTCGCGACCGCACCGATCTGGATGGCGATGCTGTTCTTGTCGATGGGCCACGACGACGGCTCGCCCGACGGCTGGTTCGTCGCGCTCGCCTACGCGATGCCGTCGGCGATCACGCTGGGGCTGTGGACGGTGCTCGTCTACCACGGCCTGCGACGGTTCACGGTGCGGGCGAGCAACGACGAACTGCGGGTGCAGCAGGCCGGGCTGCTGCGGCGTTCGACGGTGATACCCGCGGACGAGATCGAGGAGCTGCACGTCGACGAGGACGGCGGCGGCTTCGACGCGTTCCTCGGCGGCGGCCCGCCGATCACGATCACGTCCGACCACGCCGAGGTGGCGTTCGGGCAGACGCTCAAGCAGAAGGAGTCGGCCTACCTCGCCGAGGTGCTGCGCTGTGCACTGTCGGCGTGAGCCGCGGCGGCTATCGGTAGCGCAGCTGCGCCGTCGCCGTGCACGAGCGGTCGACGCGAAACCGGATCCAGTAGGCCGTCAGCTCGCGCGGCAACACGTCCGTGATCGGCTGGTCCGGCTGCAGCCGGTAGCGGCGGAAGCGGACCCAGCGGCCGTCGCCGGTCACGTCGAGCTCGGCGACCATCGTCACGGCGCGATCGGCCGAGACCGTCAGCTCCTTGTGGTCGAAGCCGCTCATCAAGAACGGCTCGGACGGCACGTCGGCCGCAACCTCGTGGTCGCGCCACGGCCCACCGCGACCGCGCGGCTTGCCGAGCTGCCACAGATCGTCGATCGCGCCCGCCCACAGCGCGCAGCGGCCGTCGTCCGAGCGCAGCACGTGCGGGTTGGACGCCGGCGCATCGGAGGCGACGCCGCTGACGACCAGCAGGCCGCGGTAGCCACAGAAGTCGTGCACCTGGAACCGGTGCGTCGCGATCGGTCGCAGCCTCGCGAAGCCGCCGGCGTTCGGCGCGGGCAGTTCGTAGAACGTGCCGTGGGCGTGGAACAGGTCGCGCTCGGTGACGACCTCGCGGTCGACACGGCAGCTGCCGAAGGTCGGGCGATCGAACGCCTCGTCGCCGAACGGCAGCCGCCACGCGCGGCCCTGGTCGTCGACGAAGCGCACCGACGCGGCGTCCTGCTCGAGCACGCCGGTCGGGATCGCCGCGTGCTCGCGCGTGTAGGTCGCGACGTCCGGCGCCTCGACGCGCCGCAGTTGCAGATCCTGGTCGAGCTCGTAGTAGCCGAGTTCGTCGCCGTCGGGGGTGCTGGCCAGCAGCGACAGCGTGCGCAGGTTGCCGCCGCGCGCCCGCAGCAGGCCGCCGGTGCACGGCCGCCCCGGCAGCGCCAGGCCGGCGAAGCGGGCAGCCGGGCGTTCGCTGCGCAGGTCGAGCTGCCGGTAACCGAACGCCGCGGTCAGCCCCTTGGTGTCGTGCTCCGCCACGACGCGGATCCACGGCTGCGGCACGGTCGCCCGCAGCGGCACGAACCGATGGCCGCCCGGCAACAGCTGCACGACCTCGAGCGGCTGCCAGCCGTCCGCTGCACCGGTGCCGATCTGCAGCCGCACCGACACCGCCTCGCCACCACGGTGCGACAGGTGCACGCCGCGCAGGTCGTAGCCGTCAAACAGGAACGGATCGGATGCCTGCCCGGCGACCACGTCCTCGTCGATCCAGACCGCGCCGCGGCCGATCGCCGGGCCGAGGCGATCCAGCTGCGCCGGCTCGACGAACCACAGGTTGCTGTGCGACTGCGCCGCCGCGATGCGCCCCTTCGCGCGCCGCTGGTTGAGGAACTCGTTCTTCGCGGTGTCGTCGCAGCCGAGCACGACGCGATCGCCCCAGCGACAGAAGTCGCCGACGACCTTCAGGTAGTTGGAGCGCGGCGCCACGCCGGCGAAGCGCGTCGCGCCGAAGTCGCGCGGGAAGCGCCAGAACGTGCCGTGCATCGTCATCAGCAGGTCGCGCTCGCCGATGTCGCGGATGCGCGGCCACTCGGTGTTCCAGCCGTGCGCGCCGTCGTAGGCGTGCGAAGCCTTCGGCAGCCGGAAGAACCGCCAGGGCCCGCCGTCGTCGCCGGCGGCCTTGGCGCGGCGCACGCCGAGCAGCAGCGAACGATGGTCCCAGCCGACGGTCCAGATCGGGTCGGTGGCGGGGTCGGCGTTGCCGCGCAGCCCGCCCGGCCCGGTCACCTCGGTGAACTGGTTGCGGCGCACGACGGTCCACGTGTCCGACACGCCGTCCCACTCCGCCAGCACGCCCGAGGCGACGTCCGGGCGGCGCTGCGCCTCGCGGCCGTACTCGCCGTTGTTGGCGTAGACGTAGACGCCCTGGCCCGAATAGAAGCCCTTGCCGTGGTAGCCCGGCAGCGCCGCGAACCGGTCCTGCTGCTGGCCCTGCTGCTGGCCCTGCTGCTGGCTCGGCTGCCGACCTGGCTGGGCGTCGGCGAAGCGCTCGACGACCTCGAGCGTGCGCACGTCGACCTCGTAGACGCCCTCCTCCATCGTCGCGTGGACGACCCGCTCGTTCGGCCGGGTCAGGTGGCGTGCCGTGCCGGTCGGCCGGCCCGGCATCTCGGTGTACGGGATCGCGCGCACCGTGCCGTCGGCGCCGATCGCGTACGGGCCGAGGAACAGCTGCTGGCTCTCGGCGTGGATCATGCGGTTGGCGGGCGTGCCGCCGATCGACGCCGGATGGACCTGCAGCTTCAGGTCAGGTGCAACCCGGTAGAGCTTGTCGGTCGAACCGTTGGGCCGGTGCGGCGCGTAGGTCACCAGCCACAGGCTGCCCGCCCACGGCACCACGCCGCCGATGCCGCACTCGCCCTCGTCGTTGTAGACCGCGAGGTGCGGGTAGATGCCGGACAGCTGCGGCGGCGCCGGCGTCTGCTGCGCGGGCAGCGGCCCGGGCGCCGCGAGCAACCCGAGCACCGCGAACGCGAGCGGCAGCGTGCGCACGTTCATCGCGGCCTCCGTAGCAGGTCGACGCGGATCGGCTGTTCGAACCGGGCCCCGTCGGCGCCGACGTGTGCCGCGAACGCCGCCCGCGTGCGCGCCCACTGTTCGTCGTCGAGGCGGTGCTCGCTGTGCGTGGCGCGGATCACCGACCGCTCGAACGCGGCGAAGTCCGGGAAGTGCACGTCGGCGCGGAAGAACGTCTGCGAGACCAGCTCGAGCACGCCGCGCTGCAGCGCGCGATCGATCGCCAGGTGCGCCTCGCGCCGCACCTCCGCTTCGTCGTGGAAGATGCGCAGCACGTCGTTGTAGGCGTCGCGGTAGAGCGGCTCGGAGACGTAGGCGTGCCCGGACGGACGCAGCACGCGCGCGACCTCGTCGAGCGCCGCGTCCATGTCGGAGACCGGCACGTGGTGCAGCGACTTGAACAAGAACACGCAGTCGAACGTCGTGTCGGGCTCGGGGATGCGCTGCGCGCCGCCGAGGCCGAAGCGCACGCCGGGCAGGTCGTCGATCGCGAGGTTGGCGCGGTGCTGCACCTCGTCGACCTCGAGCGCGACGACCTCGCGCCCCGGCCCGCCGCGGGCGATCGCGCGGGTGTGCGCGGCGCGGCCGCAGCCGAGTTCGAGGATGCGGCGACCGTCGAGCTGCAGCAGTTCGCGCACGACCTGCTGTTCGTCGACGACGCGCTCGATGGGCCGCTGCAGCCCTTCGTCGCGCGCCGGCCGCACGACGCTCACGGCGCCTCTGCGTCGTCGCCGTCGGTGCCGGTAAGCCGCAGGAACGTCTCCTCGAGGCTGTCGCCCTCGCGCATCGACTTCGGCGGCAGGCCGAGATCGAGCAACTGGCGCAACACCGCCGCGGCGACCGCCTCGACCTCGAGGCCTTCGGGCAGCGCGAACTCGATGCGGTAGCGCTGCGGGCCGCGGGCGACGATCGCGCCGACGCCCACCACCGCCGCGAGCCTGGCCCGTTCGTCGTCGGTCAACGGCCGGCGCAGCTCGAGCTCGAGCATGTGGCCGCCGCGCGTCACCTCCTCGACGGTGCCGGCGGCGCGCACCCGCCCCTTGTCGAGGATCGCCACGTGGTCGCAGAGCTCCTGGATCTCGGTCAGGTTGTGCGAACTGATCAGCGTCGTGACGTTGCGCTCGCGCTGCATCGCGAGCACCAGGTCGCGGATCTGCCGCGCGTTCTGCGGGTCGAGGCCGCTGGTCGGCTCGTCGAGCAGGATCAGCTCCGGCTCGCCGAGGAACGCCTGCGCGATCCCCATGCGCTTGAGCATGCCGTGCGACAGCGCGTGGATGCCGCGGTTCTTGTATTCGGCGATGCCGACCTTCTCGAGCGCCTCCTCGACCTCGCGCGCGGCGGTCTGCTTGTCCTTGCCGTCGAGCAGGCGGAAGAACACCAGCTGCTCGAGGATCGGCACGTTCTTCTGGAACGCGGCGTCCTGCGGCAGGATCGTCATGCGTCCCTGCAGTTCGTCGATGCGCGACACCGACGTGCCGAGGATGTCGATGGTGCCGGCGTCGGCGGACAGGAAGCCGGCCGCCAGCGAGAACAGGGTCGTCTTGCCGGCGCCGTTGGGGCCGAGCAGCCCGAAGATCGAACCGCGCGGCACGTCGAACGAGACGCCGTCGAGCGCGATGTTGCCGTCGAAGCTCTTGCGCAGGTCGTCGACGCGCAGCGCCAAGCCCGTGATGGTCGTGTCGATGCTCACAGGTCGCGCCTCACGAACTTGCGGTGGCCGAGCCAGAAGAACAGTGCCGCCTGCGCGACGCAGCCGGTCGCGGCCAGCGCCACCTGGGACGGTTCGTTGTGGAACAGCCGGGTCTGGAAGCCCCAGGGCAGCACGTAGTTGATGTACTGGGCCGGCTCGTAGGTGTTGCGCGCGATCATCGCGAGCAGCGGCACGCCGCCGATGATCAGCGACACGATCGTCAGCGAACCGAACGCCGAGCCGATCGACGCCGAGATCCACGAGCACAGGCCGACGTAGGGCAGCGTCGCGACCGCCAGGGCGAGCATGCTGTAGAGCGTCCAGCTGACCACGGCGCCGCCGTCGTAGAGCGGCAGCTTGAGCGCGAGGTAGCCCGAGATCGTGACCCCGAGCATCAGCAGCACCAGCGCGAACGTGATCAGCATGCCGAGCAGCCGGCCCACGAAGATGCTGGTTCGATCGGCGCGTAACAGCTGGTAGCGCAACTGCCGGGAGCTGATGTCGCCGGCGTACAGGTCGAACGCGCCGAACGCGACGATCAGTGGCCAGCCGAACAGCAGGATCATGAAGATGGCCGACAGGATCGACGGCCGTTCTTCGAGCAGGTAGTCGGCCCAGGCGTCGGCCTCGTCGGCGTTGGCGCGGTCGACGTCCGGATCGCCGCTCTCGGGGGCCGACAGCAGCCACGCGACCGGTTGCCGCGCCTGGCGCATCAGCCGTTCGAGCACGTCGGCCCGGATCTCGTCGCGCGAAGCGTCGGGGTCGTGCTCCATGACCTGGTTGGTCATCATCTCGACCGGCGACAACATCGTGTGCGCGACGATCAGGCCGAACGTCAGCGACAGCAGCAGGAACACCAGACCGACGCCGCCGCGCACCGAGTAGCGGGCGCTGTAGCGGGCGATCAGCAGGGACTTGTTGACGTCCAAGGCGGCAGCCTCCGTCGGTTCGTGAGGGGTGCGGCGGGAGTCCGCGCCGGGATCAGCGCGTCAGATCGTGCTTGAACGTCGTGTTGACGAGCACGAGCGTCAGGACCGGGTAGACCAGGCCGATGATCGTGCCGATGTTGAAGCCGCCGCCGGCTTCGGCCGACACGACCGCGCCCGTCACCAGCGACGAGACGATCGCGAGCAGGCCGTAGACCGAACCGAGCCCGCGGCCGAGCACCTTCTTCTGCTTGAGGTAGCCGACGCCCGACGCGATCAGCAGGAAGGCGTTGACGATCATCAGGGCGAGCATCGCGTAGAAGACGCCCATCCCGATCTCTTCCCAGGCGCGCGCCGCCTCACGCATCGATTCGTCTTCCGAACCTTCGCTGGCAGCCTGGATCAGGGCGAGCAGGGCGACCATGCCGAGCACGCCGATCGCGCTGAAACCACCGAACACGAAATTGATCACGGCCAACGCAGTCAGGCCACCGGGACGCTTACCTTCGCTCATTCCTCTGTCTTCCTTCGATCGAATGCCAATGTGAGCGCGCTATGCGAACGGGAACGGCGGGCCAACGCAAGCACGGCCATGCGGAGACGCTGGATCACCCGGCACGGACGGCCGGGAAACGGGCCCGGCCCAGGCCCGGCGGACACAGGCCCGGCGGACACAGGCCCGCCGGACACCGGCCCGCCGGACACGGGCTCGCGGGTCCTGCTCACGGTCGGAAGGCTCTAGTCCCGGAACAGAGCTATCCGACCAATTGGGTCGCCCAGGGGCGGGTGAGGAGGTCGGTGCGGATGTAGGCGACGTTGCGGGCCTTGGGGGAGTCGCGCAGCTGGTCGGGGGTGCAGGGGGTGACGCGCTTGTCGTCGTGGATCTCGAACAGGGTGAAGCCCTGGCTGCAGACGACGTCGAGGTGCTCGTCGAGGTCGATGCCGGCGCGCTTCAGGAACTTGGGGGAGACCTCGCTGGCGATCACGGCGCAGCGCTGCAGCACGTCGCCGGCGCCGACGAACGCCTGGTGCTCGGCGCCCTCGATGTCGATCTTGAGCAGCGAGATCGTGCGGCCCTCGAGCCCCTCGGACCGGTAGAGGTCGGCCAGCGTTCGCGCCTCGACCTCGACCCGCTCCGCCCCGTCGAACGGCACCAGCGAATGCTTGCCGCGGTTGCTCTTCTTCCACAGGTAGAGCTCGAGCGTGCCGGGCGCGTCGCTGACGGCGCAGAAGTGCGGCACGACCGAACCCGCGCCGTTCTGCTCGAGGTTGTGCAGCAGCTGGCGATGGTTGTCGGCCTCGGCCTCGATCGCGTGCACCGGCACGCCGTCGCCGCAGACCTTGTGCGCCAGCACGCTGTAGTAGCCGACGTTCGCGCCGACGTCGAAGATCACGTCCTGCGGCGCACTGCTCAGGTAGCGCAACAGGAAGTCGGTCACGCCCGGCTCGTAGTGGCCGGTCTTGTAGAGCCGTCGCGCCAGCATGTCCTCGGACCCGGCGCGCAGCGTCGCCGACAGCCACGGCAGGTCGGCGGTAAGGTCCGCACGCTTCCGCACGTAGGTGTGCAGGTTGTAGGCCAACGACCGCCACATGCGCTTGAGCCCGGCGTGCTCGCGCGGCGTGAACTTCGGGGACGTCACCCAGGGGACCGTAGGGGCGACCGCCACGCCGGGCCAACGATTCCCGCGGCGCCGGCTTTGCGCGCGCCGGGCGATCGGCCAATCTGGGGCCGCGATGTACCTGACCCGACACTTCGTCTTCGTGCACATCCCGAAGACCGGCGGCAACTTCGTGCGCGAGCTGCTGGAGCGCTACGCGCCCGCAGACTGGCAGGTGCAGCGCCTCGACGACCACCTCAAGCACGACAGCATCCCGGCCAGCCACCGCGACCTGCCGCGCCTGGCGATCGCGCGCAACCCGTTCGCGTGGCACGTGTCGTGGTACCACTTCCAGCGAAAGCACCCATCGGACTTCTTCCGGTGGATCAGCGCCGACGACACGCTCGACTTCCGCGCCACGATGCGCCGCGCCTACACCGGCGACGGCCCGCTCGCCAACAGCTCCGGCGCGCTGACGCAGACGCTGATCGACATGCTCGGCCAGGGCCTCGAAGGCGCGAAGGTCGGCAAGATGGAGACCCTGCGCAAGGACCTGCTGCGCCTGTTCGGCGAATGCGTCGAGGTCCCCGCCGAACTCGACCGGGCGATCCGCGACCTGCCGCCGCAGAACGCCAGCCGCCACGCCCACTACAGCACCTACTACGACGACGAGCTGCGCCGGATCGTGCGCGCCAAAGACGCGCCGGTGTTCGACTTCTTCGGCTACGAGTGGGAATCCGCCCCGCCGACGGCCGACGGCCCGGCTTGACCTCGGCTTGACCGGGGGCCGCGGAACTGTCGAAGAAGGCAGTTGCGTGGACCAGGGCCGGTGGCTTTACTGGTCGCGCCGCCGGAGAGGTGGCAGAGTGGCCGAATGCACCGCCTTGCTAAGGCGACGTACCGGATTTCCCGGTACCGGGGGTTCGAATCCCCCCCTCTCCGCCAGCTTTTCCCCTGAGGACCCTCCTCGCGGGGCGCTGGATCCGCCGCGGCGATGCCCGACGCATCATGACGCGCGCCCCGACGTCGACGCTCCTCCTCGTTCTCGCCGCTGTCGGCGCCGGCTGCCAGGCACCCGGCCCGAAGCTGACGATCGAGAACCCGGACCGCGAGCAGGTGTTCCTCGACGGACGGCGCATCCTGACCGGCCGCGAGCAGGCCGACGAGCGATCCGCGGACCGCCCGTCGCAGCAGACGGCGGAGCAGGACGCGAACGGCCAAACCCCGAATCGGCAGGATCCCGACCGCGACGTCGCGCTGCAGAGCGTCGCCGAACTGCCGTTCCGCTACTACGGCGCGACCCGCTGGGACGTGCTGCCGAACGTGCGCCAGGACAACGGCGTGCCGGTGTTCGACGAAGGGCCGCAGAGCGTCGAGGTCGAACTGGCTCCGCCGGCGAGCCCGTGGCTGTTCCCGTTCGACTTCCCGATCGAGCTGATCGACCGTGCGCTGCACGGCCGGCGCGACGTCAAGGTCACCGTGTCGGCCAGGCCGAAGCCGATGATCCAGGGCGAGATCCCGCCGGAAGAGCTCGGCAGACTGAGCGCGCGCGCCCGCGCGGCGCGCAGCCAGCGATGACGGCCGACCCGGCGCTGCCGCGGCCCGGCACGCGCGCGCTGGTGCACGGCCTCGGCCGCTTCGGTGGCGGCCGCGAGGCGACCCGCTTCCTGCACCGGCGCGGCTGCTCGGTGCGCGTCGCCGACGCCAGCGACTCCGCCGAACTGCGCGAGGTCGCCGCGGCGTTCGGCGACACCGACATCGACTGGCAGCTCGGCCGCGAGGACCTCGGGCTGCTCGACGACGTCGACCTGGTCGTCACCAGCCCGGCCGTGCCCGACCACAACCCGCTGCTGCAGGAGGCGCGCCGTCGCGGCCTGCCGACCACGCAGGAGTGCGAACTGTTCCTCGCCGCGTATCCGGGGCGGGTCGTCGGCGTCACCGGCACCAACGGCAAGTCGTCGACGTCGACGCTGCTGCACCGCGCGCTGCAGCGGGCCGGCGTCGACGCGCTGCTCGGCGGCAACATCGGCCACAGCCTGCTCGCCGACGAGGCCGACTGGCGCGCCGACCAGGTCGCGGTGCTCGAGATGTCGAGCTTCCAGCTCGAGCGGTTCGCACCACAGCGCCGCGTGCACGGCGCGGTGTTCACGCGCATCGGCAGCGACCACCTCGACCGCCACGGCACACTGCAGCGCTACCGCGAGGCCAAGGGCCGGCTGGCCCGGGCGGCCACCGCGTTCGTCGTGCACGGCGCCGACGATCCGGTCGCGACGGCCTACGCCACCGACGCAGAACGGCGCGGCTACTACGGTCGCGACATTACCGGCCCCGGCAGCGCCGGCACCGCGCGCGGCTATGTGCAGGTGCGCCCCGGCCGCGACGCCGCGCGCCCGGTCGTGCACCGCGACGCGCTGCACCTGCTCGGCGACTTCCAGCTCGAGAACGTGATGGCCGGCAGCCTCGCCGCGGCGTGGCTCGGTGCCGATCTCGGCGCGGTCGGCTTCGCGATGGCGACCGCGCAGCCGCTGCCGTTCCGCCTGCAGCTGCTGCACGTGCTCGACGGCGTGCAGATGTTCGACAACGCGGTCTCGACCGAGGTCGAGTCGACGCAGCAGGCGCTGGCCACGCTCGCGCGCACCGGCCAGCGCGTGCACTGGCTCGGCGGCGGCAAGAGCAAGGACGGCGACCACGGCAAGGTCGCGCGCGCGATCGCCCGCCACGCGGCCTCGGCGCACGTGTTCGGCGCCGCCGCCGAGCCGTTCGCGGACGCGATGCGCGACGCGATCCCGACCTGCTCGCACGCGACCCTCGCCGCCGCGCTGGCCTCGGCGATGCAGCACGCGCAGCCCGGGGACGCGGTCCTGTTCAGCCCGGCGTTCGCTTCGTTCGATCAGTACCCCAACTTCCGCGCGCGGGCCCTGGAGTTCCACGGCCTGCTGCGCGAACGGCGTGCGGCGAACGCCGCGAACGGCTAGGGTTCGGGTAACGTGACGGAGCACATGCAGTACTGCACCGCGTGCCAGAAGGCGATCGCGACCATCGTGGTCATGGACCTCACCGAGGGCTCGGTGAGCGGCAGCCAGCACGTCTGCGCGGCGTGCGCCGAGCAGCTCGGCGTGACCCCGCCGAAGCAGCCGAAGTTCTCGAGCGAGATGCTCGAGGACCTGCTCGGCGGCCTGAAGGAGCCCGGCGAGACCGAGCGCCGTTCGGCGCCGCGCGTCGAGTGCTGCCCCGGCTGCGGCATGGCGCCCGGCGATTTCCGCCAGAAGGGCCGCCTCGGCTGCCCGCGCTGCTACGAGGCCTTCCGGCACGAGCTGATGCCGCTGCTGCAGCGCATCCACGAGGCCCAGAGCCACACCGGCCGCCTGCCGTCGACGATGGCCGACGCGCCGATCGAGCACGACGCGCCCGACCTCAGCCAGCTGCGCAAGAAGCTCGAGGACGCGGTGCGCGGCGAACGCTACGAAGAGGCCGCGCAGCTGCGCGACGAACTGCGCCGCGCCGAGCGCGGCGAGGTCCGCTGATGGTGCACAAGCGCAACCCGCGGGACCGCTCCGAGGACGGCCCGCCCGAGTTCCGCCCCGGAGCGTGGCTGCAGGGCACCGGCCCCAACAGCGACATCGCGATCTGCACGCGCGCGCGGCTGGCGCGCAACCTGCAGGGGTTCGCGTTCGCGCCGTGCCTCGAGGAAGAAGAGTCCGAACGGCTCTACGCCTACGTCGTCGATCGGCTGCAGCAGCCCGGCCTGCCCGAGAAGCTCAACGTCGTCGACCTCGACCCGGTCGAGGACCTCGAGCGTTCGATGCTGGTCGAGCGCCACCTGATCAGCCGCGAGCTCGCGTCGAGCGAACGCCACACCGGCGTCGCCGTCGACTACGACGAGAGCGTCGCGATCATGATCAACGAGGAGGACCACGTGCGCGCGCAGGTGTTCGGGTCCGGCCTGCAGCCCGACGACGTCTGGCGCCGCATGGAACGGCTCGACGACGCGCTGATGCAGCGCCTGCCGATGGCGTGGTCGGAGGAGTTCGGGTTCTTGACGTCGTGCCCGACCAACACCGGCACCGGCCTGCGCCTGTCGGTGATGCTGCACCTGCCCGGACTGGTCTGGTCCGAGGAGATCGACAAGGCGACCAACGTCGCGCAGAAGATCCACCTGGCCGTTCGCGGCCTCTACGGCGAGGGCAGCCGCGCGCTCGGCGACTTCTACCAGGTCAGCAACCAGATCACGCTCGGCCGCGACGAGGCCCAGATCCGCGGCGACGTGATGCTGGCCGTCGGCCGCATCGTGCAGTGGGAGCAGGAGGTGCGCGAGGCGCTGCTGCGCGGCAGCGCGCGGCTGAAGACCCTCGACCGCGTGCACCGCGCGCTCGGCACGCTCGAGCGCGCCCAGATCCTGACCAGCGAGGAGGCCCTCGGCTGCCTGTCGGCGCTGCGCTTCGGCGTGCACACCGGCCTCGTCGACGGCTTCGAGCCGCAGGCCGTCAACCAGGCGCTGCTGCTGTCGCAGCCGGCCCACCTGCAGCGCTACACGCGACAGACGCTGTCGCCCGAGGAGCGGGACCAGCGGCGGGCGCAGCTGCTGCGCGAACTGCTCGGCTGCGCGCCGTAGGCCGCTGGTCGAGGCCCTGCGAACCCGCGTAACCGCCGCTGCAAGCGGCAGGAACAACGATCAAGGCTCTGCCGTCGGAGCGTTGCAATCGTCGACACCCGGCGTCCCAGATTTTCGCCCAACTCCCATTGCGAACCTGGATCTCCAAGTCGAGTAAATCCTATACCGCTGGCATCCGATCAGAGGATCGGTACAGCAGAGGCCACCGAGGGTTACACCGCATGTTTGATCGCTTCACCGACCGCGCCAAGAAGGTCATGAGCTTCGCCCGCCAGGAGGCGATGAAGTTCAACCACGAGTACATCGGGACCGAGCACATCCTGCTCGGACTCGTCCAGGAAGGGAGCGGGGTCGCCGCGAACGTGTTGAAGAACATGTCGATCGACCTCGAGAAGATCCGCCACGAGGTCGAGAAGATCGTCAAGACGGGCCCCTCGATGGTGACCATGGGCCAGCTGCCCTTCACCCCGCGCGCCAAGAAGGTGCTCGAGCTGTCGCTCGAAGAGGCCTCGCAGCTCAGCCACAACTACATCGGGACCGAGCACCTGCTGCTCGGCCTGATCCGCGAGAACGAGGGCATCGCCGCGCAGGTGCTGATGAACCTCGGCGTCAAGCTCGACGAGGTCCGCGAAGAGGTGCTCGAGTTCCTCGGTGCCTCGGAGAACGGCGACGACGACGGCGACGGCCCCGAGCAGGGCGGCGGCGGCGGCGGTTCGGGCGGTTCGGGATCGGGCTCGCCGTCGGGCAACACCAAGTCCAAGACGCCGGCCCTCGACTCGTTCGGTCGCGACCTGACCGAGCACGCGCGCGACGCCAAGCTGGACCCGGTCATCGGCCGCGACCAGGAGATCGAGCGCGTCATCCAGATCCTGTCGCGCCGCACCAAGAACAACCCGGTGCTGCTCGGTGAGGCCGGCGTCGGCAAGACCGCGATCGTCGAAGGCCTGGCGCAGCACATCGTCAAGGGCACCGTGCCCGAGATCCTGCGCCGCAAGCGCCTGGTCGTGCTCGACCTCGCGATGATGGTCGCCGGCACCAAGTACCGCGGCCAGTTCGAGGAGCGCATCAAGGCGGTGATGACCGAGGTGCGCCGCGCCAAGGACGTCGTGCTGTTCATCGACGAACTGCACACGCTGGTCGGCGCCGGTGGCGCCGAGGGCGCGATCGACGCCAGCAACGTGCTCAAGCCGGCGCTGTCGCGCGGCGAGGTGCAGTGCATCGGCGCGACCACGCTGGACGAGTACCGCAAGTACATCGAGAAGGACGGCGCGCTCGAGCGTCGCTTCCAGACCGTCAACGTCGAGCCGCCGACGCCCGAGCAGACCATCGAGATCCTCAAGGGTCTGCGCGACAAGTACGAGGCCCACCACCGCGTCACCTACACCGACTCGGCGTTCGAGGCCGCGGTCGAGTTCTCGACGCGCTACATCACCGGCCGCTTCCTGCCGGACAAGGCGATCGACGTGATCGACGAGGCCGGTGCGCGCGTGCGCATCAAGTCGATGACGGCTCCGCCGGACCTGCGCGAGATGGACGCCGAGGTCGCGCGCCTGAGCAAGGAGAAGGAAGAGGCCGTCGCCGGCCAGGACTTCGAGCGCGCCGCGGACCTGCGGGACCAGGCGTTCAAGCTCAGCAAGAAGAAGGAAGAGATCCAGCGCGAGTGGCGCGAGCGCGAGAACTCGCGCGAATCGGGCGGCAAGGTCGACGACGAGGTGATCGCCGAGACCGTCTCCAAGATGACGGGCATTCCGCTGCAGCGCCTGGACCAGGCCGAGGCGGAGCGCCTGCTCAACATGGAGAAGGAGCTGGGCAAGGACGTCATCAACCAGGATCCGGCCATCCAGGCGATCGCCAAGGCGGTGCGCCGCTCGCGCGCCGGCCTCAAGGACCCGAACCGCCCGATGGGTTCGTTCGTGTTCCTCGGCCCGTCGGGCGTCGGCAAGACCTGGCTGAGCAAGTGCCTGGCCAAGTTCATGTTCGGCAGCGAGGACGCGATCATCCAGATCGACATGTCCGAGTACATGGAGAAGTACAACGCCTCGCGACTCGTCGGCGCGCCCCCGGGCTACGTCGGCTACGAGGAAGGTGGCCAGCTGACCGAGAAGGTCCGCCGCCGCCCGTACTCGGTCGTGCTGCTCGACGAGATCGAGAAGGCGCACCCGGACATCTTCAACATGCTGCTGCAGATCATGGAGGAAGGCCGCCTGACCGACTCGTTCGGCCGGCACATCGACTTCCGCAACGTGATCCTGATCCTGACGTCGAACATCGGCGCCAACCTGATCAAGAACAGCACCGGCCTCGGCTTCGGCAAGTCCGGCAAGGACCAGGGCCAGGACAAGATGCGCGAGATGATCATGGGTGAGGTGGAGCGCCACTTCCGCCCGGAGTTCATCAACCGCCTCGACGAGATCGTGATCTTCAACCAGCTCACCAAGGACGACATGCAGCGCATCGTCGAGAACGAGCTGGTCAAGGTGAACGAGCGCATGAACGACAAGGGCCACGACCTGGTGATCAGCCAGCCGGTGATCGACTGGCTGATCCAGAAGTCGTTCCACGAGGACTTCGGTGCCCGCCCGCTGAAGCGCGGCATCGAGAAGCACCTCGAGGACCCGCTGTCGGAGAAGATCCTGCAGGGCTCGCTCGACACGCCGTACACGATCACGGCGACGATGGCCGACGAGGACACCGTCACGTTCGAGATGGTCGAGCGCGAGGTCGAGCCGAAGGATGACGACGCCGCGTCGGCCACGGTCGGCGAAGGCGACGACGACAACGGCGACGACGCACCCAGCTCCGACTCCTGGTCGGCCCCTGGACCACCGGCACTCGGGGACCACCGGCAACGCGGGCGGCGGCAGATTCCTGCCACCGCCCGCGTTTGCGTACCCCTGGTAGTGCGTGAAGGACGCCTACCTGATGCTCGCGCTCGCCGAGGGCTTCGACGAGTCGCCGTGTGCGGCCGTGCTGCAGCACGGCGTCGACCCGGTGCAGCTGCTGCTCGACCCGCCGCGACCGCCGGACGTGCCGCCCCGCGTCGCCGGTCGGCTACGGGCCACCGACCTCGCCCAGCAGGCCGCCGACGTGCGCGCCCGCTGCGGCGAGCTCGGCCTGCAGGTGCTGACGCCCGAGCATCCGGACTGGCCGATGCAGCTGTCCGAGCAGGCGATGCCACCGCTGGCGCTGTTCCTGCGTGGCGATCCGGCGGTGCTGCACCGGGATCCATCGGTCGCGGTGGTCGGCAGCCGCACCCCCACTCCCTACGGCCTCGACGCCGCCACCACGCTCAGCGCAGCGTTGACCCGGGCCGGGGTCGTGCTGTGGAGCGGACTGGCCCGCGGCGTCGACGCGGTCGCGCACCGGACCTGCCTCGAGCACGGCGTGCCGACCGTGGCGGTGCTCGCCGGCGGCCTCGACCACGTCTATCCGGCCGAGCACGCCGAGCTGGCCGACCGCATCGCCAGCGACGGCGGCTGCCTGGTGAGCGAACTGCCGCCCGGCCGGCGGGCGCGACGCGGCCACTTCGTGCGGCGCAACCGCCTGCTCGGCACCGGCCCGGCCGCGGTGGTCGTCGCCGAGGGCAGCCTGACCTCCGGCACGCTGCACACCGCCCGGTTCGCGGCCGAGAACGGCAACGACGTGTTCTGCGTGCCGGGGCCCTGGCGCAGCGAGCGCAGCCAGGGCTGCCACCGGCTGATCGCCGAGGGCGCCTGCATCGTCGAGTCCCCCGAGTCGCTGCTGCTGGACCTCGGGCTGACCACGCGCGACCCGGCCACGGCGCTGCGGCTGGCGCACGGCGCCGACGAGCAGGCGCTGCTGCTGGCCCTGCAGGCGGGCCCGCGTCCGACCGACCTGCTGCGCCGCGAGGCCGGCCTCGATCGCGTCCGGTTCGTGCGCGCGCTGGCGGCGCTGCAGAACAGCGGCTCGATCACGAGGCTCGACGGGGACCTGTGGCGGCAGGCACCGTAGGCAGGCCCCCCCCCAGGCAGGCCCCCCAGGCAGGACCCCCAGGCAGGAGCCCCGAGCAAGGCCCCTGGCGCAGCTCCTCAGAACCCGATGAACAGCAGTTCGAGCACGGTCATGACGACCAGCAGCACGGCGGTCCAGACCAGCCAGCGAACGGTGCGCGCGACGGCCCCCTTGATGGTGTCGGCCGCCGTCTGGTGCTGCTGGGCGACCACGACGATCGCGATCAGGAACAGCACCGGCACGAACACCGCGATGCGGAAGAACAGTTCCATCAGGCCGTCGCCTCCCCGTTCGGCGCGGTGCCGCCAGCGGCGGGCATCGGGAACACCGAACGTTCGGCGATCGTGTAGGCGTCGCACATGACGACCAGGTTCATCAGGCCGGCGACGGTGCACAGCACGATGCCCAGATCCAGGTCGATCGGCGTCTCGACGCTGCGCATCGGCCCGGTGACCAGCGCGGCGAACAGCGAGCCGCCGCCGAACAGGTTCTGGCCGATCCACCAGACGCCGTACTGCGCGCGATCGACCGCGTGGCCGCCGCTGAAGAACAGCCCCATCGCGAACACGGCCAGCACGGCGAGGCCCATCAGCATGCCCTTGTCCTTCTGGCCGGCCTTGGCGTGGCCCAGGCCGGGGACGAGCCACGACAGGCCGGCGCACAGCGCCGGGTTGGCGACCGGCCGCGGCAGCGCGCCGGCCTCGTCCTTCTTGCCGTCGCGGCGCAGCTTGAGCTCCCAGTGCCCGGCCGCCGCCCAGAACGCGGCGAGCATGCCCGACGCGGCGGTGACCCAGCCGGCGATGTGCTCCATGTCGCGCGGCAGCCGCTGCATGCGCAGGCCGGTCGCCGAGCCGTCGTAGGCCATCAGCGCACCCAGCACCTGCCCCGGCAGGTTGAGGATCTCGGGCAGCACCGGCAGGCCGAGCTGGGCGAAGTTGTCGAACGACGACTGGCCGTCCGGGACGCCGAGGCCCCAGTAGAACAGTCGTTCGCCGACCACCATCCAACCGACGAACAGCACCGCGGTGCAGCTCGCGAAGGCCGTCAGGGCCTGCTGCTTCTGGCCGAGCTGCCACTGCAGCAGGCCGGGCACGAAGCCCATGATGAAGGCCGGCAGGCCGTTGCCCTTGGCAGGGTCGATGCGGTTCGAGTCAACCATCGCGCGAACAGGTTAGCGAGGGGCCGGCCCGTCCGCACCCGCAGTCGCTACTTCTCGGGCATGTCGACGACCCAGGCGCGCCAAACCTTCTCGAGTTCGTCGAGATCGATGCCGTCGAGGGTCTCCCGCAGCGCCTTCTTGCGGGCCTGGAATCCCGCGACCTGCTTGTTCTGCAGGGTCGGCTCGGCGCCGAACGGCTTCAGCTCCGCCCGGTAGGCCTTCTGCACCGCCGCGAAGTAGGTGTCCAGGATCTTGGACCAGCGTTCGTGCTGCTCGACCTCCTTGCTGTGCTTGAGGAAGTAGACGAACGCCCAGGCGCCGGCGTAGTAGTCGCCGATCCGCGAGCGGTTGTAGAACTGCGCCCGCTCGGCCTTCAGGATCTTGTCGAGCGGCAGCCAGCCCTTGCCCTCCGAGGCCATGCGCTTGGCACGCTCGATCCGCCACGGGCTCGGCTTGATGTGGCGCACGCGGCCGGTGTTGGTGTGCACGACCGCCCCCGAGAAGTAGTCGCCGTAGCCCTCGTTGAACCAGTCGTGCGGCGAGAACTCGCCGATCGCATAGAAGATGTACTGGTGGAAGGCCTCGTGCCGCAGCACCAGCATCGAGTCCTTGCTCGACAGCTTGCGGCCCCGCATCGCCTTCTTCTGCTCGGCGGTCAACGTGCGCTGCGTGTAGCTGTAGTCGAACAGCACCAGCTCCTCGTTGCCGGGGTGCCAGTAGCCACCGGTGTTCGGCGGGCCGCCGTACTGGTGGTACTCCTCCTTGGTCTGGCACAGCCGCAGCACGCTGACGCGGTCGACGTTGCCCGACGGCGGGAACAGCTCCATGTAGAACGAGCGCATCGCCTCGATGTCGCGCGCGATGCGCTTGATCAGGCCCTTGTTCTTGGTGTGGTGGACGATCAGGTAGTTGTCGGTATCGACCGCCTTCCAGCCCTTGGCGAGACCGGCCCGGATCTTCTTGCGCCACTCGATGCCGCCGAGCTTGCTGCGTCGGTAGATCCGGTCGATGCGCTCGGAGACCATGCCCGACGCGCCGTCACGCTCGTTGACCTCGATCGACCTGGCGATGCGGTCGACGATCTTGTCGAGCTTGTCGATGTGGCCGTCGATCGACCACGCGTAGACCCCGACCACCTTGCTGCCGAAGCGCTTGCGGATCAGCCGGCCGCCGACCCGGTAGCGGCCGAAGTTGCGCTTGCTGACCAGCTCGAACTCGTCCTTCTCGCCGCTGACCGAGCGCAGGTCGAACGGCAGCCGCTTCTCGAACTCCTCCCACGACGACACCCGGCTGCGTGCCTCCATCGCCTCGCGCACCGTCGACGGCCCGCGCGCCTCACCGGCTTCGCCGCCGGCGGTCACCGGCGCCGTGCCGTCCTCGAACTGGAAGATTCGCAGCTCGGGCGCGATCGCCTTGACCACCCGCGGGTCGGTCTTCTTCAGCTCGCGCGGCGTCTTGTCGAGCACGAACTTGGCGACCAGCAGCTGCTCGGTCGGCGGCAGCGGGACCTCCTTGTACGAGGTCGAGTAGTAGAACGTCAGCGGCGCGAGCTTGTTCTCGTAGGTCTTGAAGCCCGGCGGCGCCTGCGCGATCGCGACCGACGAGAGCAGGAGAAGGGGCAGGGACCTGAGCGCCATGCGCTCAGGATAGCCGTTCTGCGGCCGGCGTGCCCGCCCGGCCTACGCGCGCGCCAGCTTGTCGACCGCGACGAATGCCACGACGTAGATCGCGACCGCGGCCAGCAGCACGAACGTGAAGCCGAAGTTCATCGATACGATCACGGTGAACACCGAGCCCACCACCGTCGCCGAGCCGTTCACGGCCCACGCCCAGGGAACGAATCCCGGCGACAGCCGGCGCAGCAGCCCGACGCCGTGGGCGAACGGCATGCCGAGCAGCAGGCCGAGCGGCGCGACCATCGCGGCCGCGACCAGCGCGCGCGTCGTCAGGTCTTCGCCGATCACCGACGCGATCAGCTGGTCGCCCCAGATCACGATGGCGACCGTCACCGCGCCGATCAGCAGCGGGATCATGCGCGCGACCCAGACCCCGCCCTTGAGCAGCGGCCCGGACAGGAAGCTGCCAAGGCCGCTGAAGATCAGGATCGAGAACAGCGTCACCACGATCGAGTAGAGCGGCTGCCCGAGCAGCAGCGTCAGCTTCTGCATGATCGCGATCTCGAGGAAGATGAAGCCGACGCCGATGCCCGAGAAGTACGTCAGGAAGCGCACCGGATGCGCGCCGCGCACCGCGCCGAGCCGGAACAGCAGCGGCCCGACGATCAGCAGCAGCGCGACCACGGCCGAGAAGCCGAGTTGGTAGAACAGGAACTTCGGGCTGCCCTGGTTGAGCTCGACGCCCTCGTCGATCGCCTCGTCCTGCAGCTTCTCGGGCGCGTCCCACCGCGTGAAGTTGAAGAAGTACGGCTGGTCGTCGGTCGTCGGCGAGATGTTCCACTCGAAGCCGTCGATGAACGCCTGCTTGTCGCCCTCGCGCACGAACTTCGCCACGACGTTGTCGAGCTGGTCGCGGCCGGGCGCGTAGAGCACCCGGTGGCCCGACTCCGCGACGAACGCGTCGAACCGCTGCAGCTCCTCGCTCGGGAACGCGCCCTTGCGCACCATCAGCGTCGTCAGGTCGCGCGCGGCCAGCATGACCACCGACCGGTCGAGGCCCTGCACGCCCATCTCGACGAACGCCTGGTGCACGTTCGACAGCAGCCGCAGGCGTTCCCGGTTGGTGCCCATCCGGGTGATCTGCATGATGCCGCCGTCGGCGAGCCGTTCGTACATCTGGCGCACCGCCTCGACGGTGTAGAGGTAGTTCTCCGCCAACACGTAGGCGCCGCTCGCGAGCGACGTCCACGTGTCGATGCCGGTCATCTGGATGACGTCGTACTGCGACTCGTCGCGCATCAGCGCCGAACGGCCCTCGTCGCAGACGAACACGACGTCGGGGTCGTCGAGCAGCCCCTTCGACATGTGCCGCGCGACGGTGTCGTGCACCTCGAGCACGCCGCGGTTGAGCTCGATGCCCTTGATGAAGCTGGCCCCGAGCAGCTTGTGCGCCCAGATGTCCGGGCCGCCGCCGACCCCGATCACGAACACGCGCGGCTGCGTGCCCTGCTTGACCGCACCCGAGACGGCGTAGAGCGTGCGCTGCAGGAACTGCTGCGACAGCTCGTTGGTCGTGTAGTCGGTGACGAACGTGCCCGCGTCCCCGTCCTGCATGATCCACTTCTGCTCGCCGAACTCGGACTGCGGCACGGTCTTCAGCCTCTGCAGGTCCTTCGGCCCGACGCCGTAGGCATACCACCCGGGCAGCGGCGTCGGGATCACGTCGATGCGGCTGTTGGCGCTCCAGCGCGAGTAGTCCTTCGCGCCCTCGATCGACATCCACTGCTCTTGCGTGATCTGCAGCTTCTTCTTGGTCGGCACCGGGAACGCGTCGTCGACGCCCGACACCATCGCGACGCCGAACGCCGCGCCGAGCACCAGCACGATCGCCCAGTTGACCCCGCGCACCACCTTGGGGGCGACCAGCGCGATCGTCAGCACGCCGAGGATCGCGACCGCGCACAGCGTGCCGCCGGCGCCGACGGGCCACAGCAGCACCGGGCACAGCAGACAGCCGAGGGCGGCGCCGACCAGGTCGCTGGCGTAGAGCCGGTTCACCCGTTCGCTGTAGGCCGACAGGATCAGGCCGACGGCGCCACCGCCGAAGAAGAACGGCACCGCCAGACCGAGGTTGTAGATCGCGAACGTCTGGAAGCCCGCCCAGTCGAGGTCCTGGAACTTGAGCGAGTCCGGGATCGGCCAGGCCCGCGCGAACCACCAGATCGCCAGCAGGCTGATCACTTACATCACGCTGAACCCCCAGATCCACGCCTCCGGGTTGTTGCGCCACCTGCGCTCGAACAGGGTCAGCACCGAGCCGCTGGCGCCGATGCCGAGCAGGCTGTTGGAGATGATCAGGAAGCTGAAGTGGAAAGCGAGGCGCAGCGCGCAGACGCGCGTCAGCAGCACCTGGAAGGCGAGCAGTGAGGCCGAGAGGACGGCGATCCCGAGGAACATGCCGAGCGGCACCTTCCGTTCGGAGGCGGATTCAGTCATTGGAGAGGCGAGCGCGGCGGCGCGATAGCGAGGGGTAGAATGGTAGCCCTACACCCACGGGCGGGAACCGCCAACTGCATCCTTCTCCCAGCCCCCCATGCGACCGTCGCTTCGCACGACGCTCACGGTCTCTTGCGGGAAACCTCGGCCCGCCGACGCGTCAGCGCGCGCCGAACACCTGCGCGCGCGTCAGCCGATGGCGCCGCGTGCCGCTCGGCGCGGCGACGATGCCGCCTTCGGCGTGCTCGGCCACGCGCACCTCGAAGCACCACGGCTCGTGCCGGAACACCAGCGAGTGCAGCGTGCCGAAGTGGTGGCCGCCGCCGGCTTCGACCGACGCCAGCATCCGCCACGCCTCGTCGACGTCGACCTTCTCGTCGCCGACTTCGATGCAGCCGGTGATGCCCTGCTGCAGCGTCTGCTCGCGCCCGCGGCTGTCCGGCGACGACTGCCGGCCGTCCTCGCGGGTGCGAAAGTGGTTGGTGACCACGAACGGCCCGGGCTGCACCGCACCGAGCACGCTGTCGTGCGCGTCGGTCTCGAACAGCGCCGCCGGCGTGCCGGACTCGGGCACCTCCGGCAACACGACGTGGGTCAGGAATCCCGCCGGCGGGCTGGTGTACTCGAGGTGCTCGCGCGCCTGCCGCAGCCGCGCGTCACCGCGCCCGTCGGACTCCAGCACCTTGCGCGCGGCGATCGCCGACGGCCACGACGAAGGCTCCGGCAGCGAGAACTTCGCCGAGCCGACGTGCAGGTAGGCGGCGACGCCATCGGCGCTGACGCCGGTCACCGTGCCGACGTAACCCGGCCACGCCAGCGACGCGACCTTGCGGCCGTCGCCGTGCTCCTGCACGACCAGCAACGTCTCCTTCAGCATGTGCTCGCCGGTCAGCGGCCAGTCGAAGTTGCGCGCGGTCAGCACGCCGCCGCCCACGACCTGGTCGCCCCACACGGTGAAGCTGCTGCAGCCCATCAGGCCGAACACGTCGAGCGCGTTGGCGACCAGCAGGTCGGTCTTGTCGAACGCACGTCCGAGCGCCGGCATGTCGAGGTCGACGCCGGCCTCGAGCAGGCCGCGCCACAGGGCCTCGAGTTCGCGCGCGATGTCGTCGGGATACTCGATCAGGCGCGGCACCGCGCCGCGCGCCTGGTCGAGCAGCTCCGGTGCCGAGGCGAACCGCGCCGCGAACTCCCGACGCATGATCGTCGCGATGTCGCCGGCGAGCAGCAGCCCGTGCGCATGGCCGCGCTGCTCGGGCGTGCCCCACAGGCGCAGCACGCGCAGGCCGTCGTGCCGTTCGATCCGGCCGTGCAGCTCGGAGCCGCGCGAGGCCGGGCTGCGCGCCGCGCGCCGGTCGGGGGCGCCGTCGAGGATCTGCCCGGTGCAGGCGCCCAGAGCCGCCGCCAGGATCACGGCGAACGCCGCGCGGAGCCGTTGCTTCATCGCTGCATGCTACCGCTCACCGCAGCGGATCGTCGAGCTGCGGCGGCTCGTCGCCGAGACTCCGTGCCAGCGCGACCCGCAGCTCGCGAAGGCCGGCGACGCACTCGCGACGGGCCTGCTCGCAGTCGACGGCGACCTGGAAGTAGCGCCAGAACAGGTCCGGGTTGCTGCGCTCGTCGAGCTCCTGCAGCGCCGCCAACCGCGCGCGTCGGGACGGCCACGACTCCGACGTCGGCGTCGCCGCCTCGAAGGCCTGCAGCTGCCCGATCGCGCGGCCGACGCGCTCGACGCCGGCGTGCCAGGCCGAGAAGCCGTACTGCCACAGCTGGTACGGGTTCGCGAAGCCCAGGTCCTCGGCGGTCGGGTTGCCGCGCTCGACCAGCGTGACCAGGTCGACCAGCACCGGCGCCAGGTCGACCTCGACCGGCAGGGTCGGTTCGGCCGCGGCGAGCGCATCGGCGGCGCGACGCCGCTCGGCCTCCGGCAGGCCCGTCAGCCAGCGGGCGTCGGCGACCGCGACGGTGCGTTCCACCACCAGCGCCCCCATCATCTTGCCGACCGCCGTCGAGTGGCCGCACAGGTCGACGCCGGTGGCGAGCGCGACGGTCCATTCGTCGACGCGCACCGTCGGCTGCGTCGCGAAGCGGGCGCGCACCAGCACCCCGTCGACCAGCGGCATCAGCCCGTAGAGCGGGTCCCAGTCGCGCGCGGTGCCGAACGCCGCTCGCCAGAACATGCTGCCCTCGGTGCGCGCCGCGTCGCGCAGCTTCTGCAGCGCCTCCGCCGGCAGTTGGGCCGCGAGCTGCAGCGCTTCGTCCGCGTCGCCGCCGCGGTCCTCGAGCGCCGCGCGCAGCCGTTCGCCGAGCTGGTTGGGCACGCCGAGCATCGCCCGGCCGGCCTGCCGGTAGGTACGGCGCGCGTCGCCGGGCAGCGGGTCCCCGAGCAGCACCGGACAGGTGTGCGACGAAGCCGCCATGCGATCGAGGCGCGAGCGGGCCCAGCGCACGTCCTGCGACCAGCCGTTCGAATCGGCGGTCAGGCTCGCGACGACGAGCAGGGTCAGGACGGTCAGCGCCAGCAGCGCCCATCGCAGGGTGGACATGCCTCCTGCGACGGACCAGGCGGGCCGGCTATTCCGGCGCCGCCGCGAACGGACCTACTTCGCCTTGCGGTAGATGTCCTGCACGCTCTTGAGCAGCTCGAGCGCCTCCGGCAGCGGGCGCTGGAACGCGTTGCGGCCCATGATCGAGCCGAAGGCGCCGCCGTCGGCGAGGCCCTGGATCTCCTCGAGCACCGCGTCGGTGCCCTTGGCGGCACCGCCCGAGAAGATCGTGATGCGGCGGCCACCGAAGGCGGCCTGCAGCACGTGCTGGGTGCGCTCGGCCAGCGTGCTGACCGGGATGCCCTCGGCCTCGTAGACCTTGCGCGCCGCGTCCTGCTCGATGTCGGCCGTCGGCGGCTTGACCTTGATGATGTGCGCGCCGAGCTGCGCGGCGATCTGCGCCGCGTAGGCGCAGACGTCGACCGCGGTCTCGCCGACCTTGCTCAGGCCGCTGCCGCGCGGGTAGCTCCAGACGACGACCGCCAGACCGCACGCCTTCGCCTCTTCGGCGATCTCGCGCAGCTCCATGTACATCTCGTTGCGCTCACACGAGCCCGGGTAGATCGTGAAGCCGATCGCGGCGCAGCCGAGGCGCAGCGCGTCCTGGACGGAGCCGGTGACGGCCGGCTTCGGATCCGGGTTCGAGTAGAGCGAGTCGCTGTTGTTGAGTTTGAGGATCAGCGGGATCTGGCCCGCGTAATTGCGCGCACCGGCCTCGAGGAAGCCGAGCGGCGCCGCGTACGCGTTGCAGCCGGCCTTGAGCGCGAGCTCGAAGTGGTAGTGCGGGTCGTAGCCGGGCGCGTTCTTCGCGAACGTGCGGGCCGGGCCGTGCTCGAAGCCCTGGTCGACCGGCAGGATGACGAACTTGCCGGTGCCGGCGAGGGCGCCGGTGTCCATCATCCAGCGAAGGTTCTTGAGGACGCCAGGGTGGTCGGATTCGTACCAGCTGAGGATTTCGTCGACGCGCGAGCTCATGCGAGAGGCCTTTGGGTTCGGGGGGTGTTTTGGCCGAACATTGTCGGCATGGCGCCCCCCGTTGCAAGGACGGCGGGCGACGGAGGCGGCCGATCGGCGCCGGCGCCGCCACCGTGCATCCCCTGCCAAGGCGCCGGCGCCGCCTGCCGAGCGGCGCACGTCGGCCGGGCCCGGCGTGCTACTTCAGCTTCAGGCCTTCCTTCTGGCGGCCCGTGCCGAACTCCCACACCATGACCAGCATGTCGGCGCCGCCGAGCTGCAGGTAGGCGCGCGCCTGGTAGTACTTGCCCGCGCGCAGCGGCTCCTTCGGGATCGCGAACAGCACGTCGCGCATGTCCCGCTTCTTGTTGAGCGGCACCTTCGGCGTGTGCACGTAGCACTCGACCTGCTTGCGGCAGCGCGACGCCCACGCGGCCATGTCCTTGCCCTGCGCGGCGACGAAGTTCTTCGTCGGCGGCCGGCCGCCCTTGCGCGACTCCCACAGCTCGATGCGGCAGTCGCCGAGGATGCGCGAGGTCTCCAGCTGCAGCTGGCAGCTGACGACGTAGCCGCACCTGGTCACGTCCTTCTCGTCCTCGGGCTGGTCCTCGAGCGGGTTCGGCAGCTCGGGGTCGCCGAAGTGCGTCGGGATGTTCTTGGCGTCGCGCGGCGGCCAGACCACCAGGCGCGGCGCAGTGGCCGGGTCGTACGGCTCCTGCAGCGAGCTCATGTCGAGCACCGACGCGAAGTTGGTGCCGTTCTCGTGGTGCGAGTAGCCGAGCCGCTTGATGTTGTGGCGCAGCATCGGGAAGCGGTGGTACGGCGCGCTGATCCAGCCGTCGATCGAGTCGCGGGCCATCGACTCGCTCATCCGGCCGGTGCCCCAGATGATGTTGCCGGTGCCGGCCTGCTGCCCCTGACGGGTGAAGTCCTCGTGCGCCGGATCCTCCTCGTGCGCCTTGAGGTCGCGGCTCTCGGCGTGCTCGGGGTGGTTGGTCAGGTACTTGGCGTGCAGGTCACAGCCGATGGTCGTCTCGGCGTCCATCTCGCACTCGCTGAGCGTGACCCACTGGCCCTCGGTCATGTTGGCGCCCGCCGGCCACGTGTAGCCGACCTCCTGGCTCCGCACGAGGTTGATCTGCTCGAGCGCGGCGATCTCGATGTCGCTCGGACGCTCCGGCAGCAGCGGCGGGCCGTAGCCGGTGCCGTAGGCGACGCCGCTGTCGCCGCGCGCCCACTCGCGCCATTCGGCGTCGATCTGCTCGCTCGACTTCTTCAGCGTCTTGACGACGATCTCCTCGACCTCCTCCAGCGTCGGCACCTTCTTGTCGGCGTCCGGTAGCAACAGGAAGAACGGGACCCACTGCTCCGGGTAGGCCGCCATCATCCAGGTCATCAGGCTCCAGGTCTTCATCCGGCAGTCGTTGCGGAAGCGGCTCAGCTTCTCGCGCGGGACCTGTGCCATCGGCCAGTCCTGGTCGGAGACGGCCTGGTCGCGCACGGTGCGCATCCACCAGTTGGTACCTTCGGGCAGCGCCAGGCTGTCCTCGCCGACCGTGCCCTCCGGGATCGCGCCCCACTTGGAGATCGACGTCGCCTTCAGGTACCAGGTCACCGCGTGGATGATGCCCTGGCCGATGCCGTCGTTGCGCTGGATGCACAGGCCATACATGACGACGTTGGCGATGATGCTGTCCTGGATGTGGCGCGGCGACGAACCGACGACCATCACCGAGGGCCCGTACTTCGAACGCCACGAGTTGTTGACGAACCGCATCGCCTCCTCGGGGGTGCGGCCGTTCAGGATCTGCGGGTTGGCCTTGAGGAACTCCTCGCGCTCGCGCGACGTCGCCAGGAAGCCGTACATCTTCCAGGCCTTGGTCGCGTTCTGGCGGAATGCCAGTCGCTTGGCGTCCTTCGGGCCGAGCAGGTACTCCATGAACTCGACGGTGCGCTCGCCCCACATGACGGCGTCGTTGGCCATCTCCTGCGAGCCGCGCAGCCAGACGCAGAAGTTCTTGCTCTTGGCTCCGTGCACTTCGAAGCTCGGCTTCAGCATCCACGCCGGCGCGTTCGCGACCAGGTTCTGGATCTCGACCGGCAGCTCCGACTCGGGCAGCTCCTCGAACTCGTATTCCTTGCGGGCGAACTCGACCGCCTTCTTCTCGATCTCGAGCATCTTCTTGGCGAAGACGATCTGCTCGTCGGTGCCGAAGAAGTCGCGGTTGTTGAGGTTGGCCTCCTTGCGCCCGAGCGCGAGGTTGGCCTCGCGATTGTTCGGGTTGTAGTAGACCGCCTTCTCGAGGTGGTAGGTCGCCCGCTCTTTGTCGCCCGACTCGCGCAGCTGCAGGCCGAGCTTCTCGTGCTGCGTGCTGAGCTTGATCGACGTCTTGGCCCACTCCTCGAGGATCTTGAAGCGGTCCTCGTACTTGGCCTTGTCGCGCCACTTCTTGCGCTTCTCCTTCGGCAGGCCGACCCACTCGCCCTTGACCTTGCGGAAGCCGAGCTCGCTGCGCGCGCGCTTCTGGTCGGGGTCGTACTCGAGCACCAGGTTGAGCGCCTGCAGTGCGCGCGGGCCGACCTTCTTGGACTTGGCCTTGGAGGAGAACTTGAGCAGTTCGCTGACGCAGTTCTTGGTCAGCGACGCCTCGGTGGCCTGCGCGCGCAGGCTCGGAAGCGAGACGCCGACGGCGCAGATCAACAGGAGAAGGGTCCGGACGTGACGGTTGCGATGCATGTTCGAAGGACGGACGGCGGTCCGTGCGGCGGGCAGTGTACGGGCTCGACAGGTCCGTCGCAGCAGGCAGTCGCGAAAGCGGGAACTGTGCCCTTGCAGCTCACCGCAGCGGGGCCGCGTTCGTAGCGGCGGCCGGTGGTACATGCCGACGGCCGACGCGAGCGCGCCGGCCGTCGGGCAATGGGACTCTGAGAGAGAGAGGGAGAGAGTCTGCAGGCCCCCTGCGGGGCCCGACGTCAGTTGCCGATGCGGGCGCGACCGGCGTTGGACAGCACCAGACCGGCCGAGTTCACCGCGTCGAGCACCGCCCACTGGTGGAACACGTCGACGCCCTCGAGCGCGACGTTGTTCGGCACCGAGAACGAGACGCTGCCACCCGGCGTGGTGGTGGCGTCGAGCACCAGCGGGTCGACCAGCAGGTCACAGCCCGGCGCACCCGGCAGCGGTGCCGGCAGCGAGCCGCCCGCCCAGGTCGTGTTCGACATGCCGGACGCGAGCACCGCGAACGTGCCGGCGAGTTCGTCGGACAGCGTGATCGAGTAGCTGGTGCCCAGCTGCGGCAGGCCGCTGTTGCCGATCGCCGGCGTCAGCTGCGCACCCTGGCCGGTGCAGTTGACGATGTACGACGGCGCCGTCACCAGCTGCGACTGGGTCCAGTTGATCGGGCCGTTGACCGGATCGCGGTAGAAGCCGACGCCGCTGGCCCCCGAGTTGAGGGAGCAGATGTAGACGTTCTGCGCGATGGTCTCGTAGCCGATGTAGAAGTTGCCGGTCACCGTGACCGGCGCGGCGAACGTCGCCGTGTAGAACTGCTGCGCGGCACCGATGGTGATCGTCGTGCTCGCCAGCGCCGTCGCCGACGGCACGCCGCCGATGTCGGTGTAGATGCGCGCCGCGACGGTCTGGTTGCCACCGGTCGAGGCGGCCCAGATCTGGAACGAGTTGACGTCGATCGTGCCGTTGTTGACGACGCGGTAGGTGTACTCGTTGTCGCGCAGGTCGAGGCCGAGCGCGCCACCACCGGAGTTGAGCTCCGGGCACTGGAACGGCGCGGTGACCGAACCGGGGCAGCCCTGGCCGAACGTGCTGAACGACGCGAACGCGACCTGCGTGCCCTGGCCGCCGACGACCACCAGGCCGTAGTCGGCGTCGACCGCCGGCGTCTCGACGTGGTTGTCCTGCACGATCGAGGTCGCCAGGACCTCGACGTTCCAGTTGCCGGCCTGCGGGTTCTGCACGAACACGTTCTCGATCGAGTTGACCGTGTCCTCACTGCCGCCCGGGACCGACCAGAGGCCGTTCTCGAGGTTGTGGTTGCCCCAGTAGACCGTGCCGTTCGGCGCCGTGACGCGCAGCGACAGGTTGTTGATCAGGTGCTGCGCCGACGCCGGGTTGGCCGCCGGCTCCCGCCAGTTGAGGCAGACCTTCAGCGCGGGCTCGCCCGCGGCGACCGCGATCGGCCACGACCGGACCTGGCCCTGCGTGACGACGTCCTCCTCGTCGACGATGAACGTCTTGGTGCGGTTGTCGTACATCGTCTGCAGGCTCGGGAAGCCCCAGCCCTGGTGCTCGCGACGGTTGTCGCTGCTCGCTCCGGTGAACGCGTACTGCGCGCCGCTGACGACCTGCAGGGCCTTCAGGGTCGGCGCGTGTGGGCGGTTCTGGTGCGCGGTGCCGTTCGGCACGCGCAGCTGCTGGCCGAAGATGCCGATGCCGGGCTGCACCTCGGTCGTGTACATCTCGATCGCCAGCACGTTGTGGCCGGCGACGATCGGCGTCGCGCCGGACGTGCCGCCGAAGCCCGCCGTCCAGCTGCCCGACGAGTAGCCGGCGCTGCCGGTGCGGTCCGACGTGCCGATGTTGTCGTAGTAGGCGCACATCGTCGGCTTGATGCGGCCGTCCGACGCCGGGCCGATCGACGCGCCGCCGTTCTGCCACGAGTCGTTGTTCGGGTTGCTGTCGTTGGCGTGGTTGACGCCTCCGACCGAGAACACGTTCTTGGCCCACGCCTGCGGGCGCGAGTCCTGGTTGCCGGCGTTCGACTGGCTCTGCGTCCAGGTGATGTCGTGGTCGAACGTGATGTCGTCCGCGTCCGCCGAGATCGACGTGTAGAAGAACGTGCGCGCATCGCCCCACGACGCCGTCGTGTGGCTGACGTCGTGCACGTTGACCAGGTCGCTGAAGACCTGCCAGCGCGACGTCGTCACCGTCGAGTAGTTGGTGAAGAACTTGCCCGCGTCCGGCGCCATGCCGCGCACCGCCGGGTTCGACGAGCCGTTGCCGAACACGATGCCGCCGGTGGCGTGGCCGTGCGTCTGCGCCGCGTTGCTGCTGCGCACCGGCGTCGCGCCGCCGGTGAAGTCCGGGTGCGTCGCCTCGATGCCTTCGTAGATGTGCGCGTTGACGCCGGCGCCGGTGAAGCCACCCTGCGCCTCGACGTAGTTGCCGCCGCCCTGGATCCGGGCGTTGTCCATGTCCTCTTCCGGGGCCGACCAGCGGTCGATCCACAGCACCTCGTCGAAGCCCGCGACCTTCTGCAGTTGCTCACCGGTCAGCGACGCGGTGAACAGCAGGCTGCCGGTGTGCTCGTTGACGACGGCGCCGCCGATCGCGGCGATCTTCGCCGCCAGCGCCGGCTTGTCGCTGTGCTTGTCGGCGACGACCATGTTGTACCTGGCCGCTTCCTTGCTCTGCAGCGCGCCACCCTCGAGCAGCGCCGCCTCGAGGCGGTAGGCCGGGTGGTAGGCACCGATCCAGCGGATCATCGGGATGCCGGCGAGGTGCTCGGCCTGCTGGCCGGTCATGCGCACCACGTAGGCGTCGTGCGGCAGGTACTTGACGACCTTGCCGCCGGCCTCGGTGATCGCGTCGCGACCGGCCTGGGTCGGGATGCCGTGGAACTGCACGATGCGCAGGTTCTGCTGCGACGTCGACGCGAGCCCGGCGGGGATCGACGGCTGCGACGTCGCCGGGTCGAACGTGGCGAAACGAAGGCAGATCGAACCGCGGTGGACGGTCGACTGGGGTGCCTGGGCAGAGAGCGAAACGGCGACGGCGCACGCCAACAGCGCGCCGCGGGAAAGATGGCTCAGCATGGGTTGTCTATGGCAGGAGCAGGCCCTGGGCAGGCGAGAGTGCCAAGCAGTGTAGCAGCACGGCGCGATCGCGCACGCCCCACGCGACCGTGCAATTTGGCCGCTGACGCCGGGACGCAAACCGCCGCGCGGCCGTCCGGGGGCGGCGACCGCGCGGCGGCATCGCGGAATCGGGCGCTAGATGCCGCCGATCATCAGATCGAGGCCGTTGCTGGTCGCGATGTGGAACGGATTGATGTTGAGCACCATCACGCCGCTCTGCGCGAGCACGGGGTTGACCGCGGTCACGCCGATGTCATCGGCGCGCTCGTGCGTCAACGCATCTGCCGATACGTCCCGCCGGCGTCCTTGGCCAGCCACTCGAGCACCTCGAGGTTGCCGCCGATCGCGATCGTGTTGATCTTGATGCCGCGGTGCTTGTTCCAGCGGCGCACGTCCTCGCGGATGCGGTGCGGGTCGATCACCTCGCCGGTGGTCGGCTCGCCGTCCGACAGGATGAAGATCGTGTCGACGTCCTTGTCCTCGAACGCCTGGCGCACCGAGTCGTAGAGGTTGGTGCCGCCGGCCGCGCCGAGGCGCTCGATCCACGTCAGCGCCTCCTGGCGATCCTGCACCGACGACGTGCCGATGCCCTTGTCGAGCCAGCGCTCGACGCCGCTCGAGAACGCGTAGATGTTGAACAGGGCCCCCGCTTCGAGGTTCTCGACCGCCTGCGTCAGCTCGTTCTTGGCGACGTCGATGCGCGCCGCGCCGCGGCCGTCGACCTCCCGTCCGTACATCGACTCGAGCATCGAGCCCGACACGTCGAGCACGAAGATCACGCGGTGGCTCTCGACGCGGATGCCGAAGAACTTCGCCTTGCTGGTCGTGCGCTGGGTCAGCCGGCGTCGCTCGCGCGCCGCGTCGGCCTTGTCGAGCTCCTTGTCGGTCGCGACGCGGAAGTCCTTTTCGGCCCCCTTCCACCACGCCGCCCAGCGCGCCTGGTCCTCGTCGAACGGCTGCGCCGTCAGCCGCCACAGCGCCTCGGCGACCTGCTTGCGCATCCGGCCGCCCTCCTCGCCCAGGCGCGCGACCAGCGGCCCGACCGCCGCCGCCTGGCGCATCGCGGCGAGTCCCTGGATCGCCAGCAACCGGGTCGACCAGTCGGCGTGTGCGAGCGCCGCCAGCATCACCTCCAGGTGGCGCTTGTCGCGCGCCTTGCCGAGCACCTCGAGCGCGGCGTTGCGCACCTCGCGGTCGTCGCTCGCCGCGTAGCCGGCCAGCTCCTTCAGCCAGCGGCTCACCGGCCCCTGGATCGCGTCGAGCGCCTCCAGCCCGGCGAGCACGTCGGACGGCGACTTCGGCTCCGTCATCATCGCGCGCAGCGCCTCGATCGACGCGCGGTCGCGGCGCGCCCCCAGCGCCTGCGCGGCAGCTCGCCGCACCGACGCGTCCTTGTCGCGCAGCTGCTTGCGCACCGCCTTCAGGACCTTCTCGTCGTCGTTCTTGACGGTCGCCTGCAGCGCGAACACCTTCTCGTGCGGCTTGCCCTTGCCGAGCAGCTTGGCGACCTTCTTGCGGACCTTGTCGTCCTCGTAGGCGGCGATCAGCCGCGCCATCTCGGCGCGCAGGTCGGCCTGGGTGACGTCGCGCTTCTTGGCCAGCTTTAAGAACGTCGACACCGCCTTGCCGCCGCGGTCGTCGAGCAGGATGCGCGCCGCAGCGGCGCGGTCGGCGCCGGGGAAGTCGACGCGCTGCAGCAGCCAGCTCGCCACCTCCGCCGTCTTGGGCATCCGGCTGCGCTCCATCCAGTCGAGCGCGCTGCGACGGATCTTGGGGTCGTACTCGCGCTTCAGCGTCTTGACCAGTTCGTCCTCGGTCAGCTGGGCGCGCAGCCCCTCGAAGGCGAGCAGCCGGATCGCATTGTGCTCGGGCGGCAGGATCTCGCCGTCCTCGCCCTTCTGCTGCTTGCGCTCGAGGTTCCACAGCTCGCGGTACCACGGCGCGTCGCCGGCGTCGGCCATGCGCACGTGCAGCTCCATGGCCGGGATCCGGATCTCGTCCGAGGCGCGGCTCGCGATGATCCGGTGCAGCAGCTGCTTGCCGATCGTGTCGGACCCGGACAGGCCGCGCAGCGCCAGCCGCCGGACCTCGTCGTCGTCGGTGCTGCCGGCGATCTGCGCCAGCTTGTCGAGCGCCGGCTGCTGGCTGTCCGGCAGGTTGGCGAACCAGCCGAGCGTCTTGGTGATCTCGCGACGGAACAGCAGCGTGACGCACCGGTCGTAGGCCTCGATCAGGCCCTCGGCCGCCGCTCGCGAACGGTCCTTGCCGACCTTCTCGACCAGCGCGAGCTCGGCGTCGTCCTTCTCGCGGTGCAGCTGGCGGATCAGCTCACCGACGTCCTGCGCGACCAGCGGCGTCGACGAGAACGAGGCGCTCACGAACAGCGCGAGCAGCAGGGGCACGATACGAACGGACATGTGGATCTTTCGGGTGGCGCGAACGGCTGGGGGCCGCCGACGATCATCGAAGCCACCTGCGCGACGGTCAACCCGACTGCGAGGATGCCTCCGCCGCGCGCATCGGGTATGCGTGGGCGCCCCTACATGTCTGCCGCCTCGATCTACCTCGCCGTCGTGCTGCTGCTGGCGCTCGTGTCGTTCTACACGCAGCGCCTGCGGCCGGACGTGACCGCGCTGCTGGTGATGCTGTCGCTGCTGGTGCCGTGGCAGCCGACCGACGACGGCCTGCAGGCGATCCTGACCGCCAGCCAGGCGTTCCACGGCTTCGGCAGCCCGGCCTTGCTGATGGTCACGTCGATGTTCGTGCTGTCGGCCGCGATGGTGCGCACCGGCGCCGCCCAGCTGCTCGGCGGCCGCCTGCTCGAGGCCGGCGCCCGCAGCGAACTGTCGTTCCAGCTGACGGTGCTGGTGCTGGTCACCGGCTTCAGCGCGATCGTCAACGACACCACCACGGTACTGGTCTGGATGCCTCCGGTGATGGCGATCTGCCAGAAGCGCGGCTACGCGCCGTCGCGCATCCTGATGCTGCTCGCGTTCGCATCGCTGCTCGGCGGCAAGTGGACGCTGATCGGCACGCGCAGCAACGTCATCCTCAGCGACTACCTGCTCGACCGCACCGGCGAAGGCCTGGCGTTCTTCGCGTTCGCGCCGGTCGGCGCAGCGGTGTTCGTCGCCTGCATCACCTGGTTCGTGCTGGTCGGCCGCCGCTTCCTGCCGCAGGCGCAGGCCAGCCCGTCGCTCGAGAGCCGCTACGAGGTCGCCGAGTTCCTCACCGAGACGATGGCCGAACCCGGCTCCGACATCGTCGGCCGCACGCTCGGCGAGCTCGACCTGCCCGGCCGCGACGTCACCGTGCTGCAGTTGATCCGCGGCAACGAGTTCTTGCCGCCCAACCCCTGGCTCAAGGTGCTGCCCAACGACGTGCTGGTCATCCAGGGCCGCATCACCGCGATCACCGACGCGCTGCACCGCGGCCTCAGCGTCAAGGAGGAGCTGAAGGTCGACGACAAGACGCTGCGCTCGGCCGACCTGCGCATGGTCGAGGCGATCCTGCCACCGGACAGCGACCTGATCGGGCAGAGCCTGCGCGACCTCGACTTCCACCACCGCTACGGCGTCAGCCCGCTGGCGATCAGCCGGCGCGGCCGTTCGCTGCGCGACCGCCCGCTGGCGGTATCGCTGAAGAGCGGCGACTCGCTGCTGCTGGTCGGCCACGAGGCCGAACTGCAGCGCTTGCGCAACAACCCCAACCTGCTGCTGCTCGAGTCGCAGCTGCTGCCGACCGCCGGCCGCCGCAAGGCCTTCGTCGTCCTGACGATCATGGCGGCGATGGTCCTGACCAGCGCCACCGGCCTGCTCGAGCCCGCGGTCGCGATCCCGTTCGCGGCGATGGCCGCGGTGCTGACCGGCACGGTCGGCATGCGCCGCGCCTACGAGACGATCGACCTGCAGGCGCTGGTGATCGTCGGCGCGATGATCCCGTTCGGCGAGGCGCTGCAGGTGACCGGCACGGCGCAGTGGGCGGCCGAGAGCATGGCGACGTCGTTCGACGGGCTGTCGCCACAGATCCTGCTCGCAGCGCTGCTGCTGCTGGCGGTGCTGATGACGCAGCTGATCGAGAACGCCGCAGTCGCGGTCGTGCTGGCACCGATCGCCTACGCGCTGGCGGTCGCGGCCGACTGCAACCCGGCGCCGTTCTTGCTGGGCGTCGCGATCTGCGTGTCGTCGGCGTTCGTGACGCCGGTCGCACACGAATCGACGATCCTGGTGATGGGCCCGGGCCGCTACCGCTTCCGCGACTACGTCATCCTCGGCGGCCCGTTTGCGGTGCTGACCTGGCTGGTCACGACGGTGACGCTGCCGTGGTTCTTGCCGCTGAAGTAGCGGCCAACGCACTTGCGCCGAGCCCGCGCGCCGACGACGGCAGCGCTACGGCAGGTACGGCGACCTCGTCCTCTCCCACCCGAGCACCAGCGGCGTCGGCCGGCTGACCTCGAGCGCCCCGCTCGGCCCCACCAGCAGCGACTGCAGGCCGTAGACGAACGACGAGTCCAAACCCGCCGGAACCGACAGCGCGCCGATGTGCCAGCCTTCCGCGTCCAGCGGTTCGCACGCCACCACCGACAATGCCTGCGGGTGCAGCCAGACATCGCCGAGCGGTGTCGGGTGCGGGGCCAGCTCGTACGCGCCGAGTACCATCAGACCGAAGCCGTTGGGCGGGCCCGTAATGCCGCAGTCGAACGTCTCACCGGGCGAGGCAGCTGGATACATCGTCGTGTGCAGGTCGCGCGGGACTGGAGGCGTGTTGTTCAACCCTCCAGGCACCAGGTTGATATCGCTACGCGGATCCTGATACACGAACTCGGACCCGCTCCCTGACATCACGTAGCCGGGCATGAACTGATCGCCACCGATCACGAAGGAATCGGGCCCCATTTCCAGGATCCCGTGGTCGAGGTAGACCGCCGGCTGTGCATTCAATCCCAACGACGGCACCCAGGACGCTCCACGCACCGTCGTGATGTCCAGCGACACCCGCCCGTGATCGATCTCGATACCAGGCGACGAGTTGAAGAACGCCTGCGGAAACGGCCACGGGGGGCCTGCCTCGTGGTACACGATACAGTTGCTGAATCGCACGCTCGAACGCACGACCTCGACTGGGCGTCGGCCCATGCTGAAACTGCAGTCGTGCACGACGACATCGTCGCAATCCGTGAATCGCACCAGCGAGTCACCGAAGCCCTCGCCATGCACGTCGATGCGATCCAGCACGACCTGCCCGGCGCAATTCGTGATCTCGAGGCCACGATCGCCAGGAGTCGCGGAGTCGTCACCGCGCAGGAACATCCCGCGCAAGACGACCCGTTCACCCGCGGGAATGTCCTTCACCTTGATCACGCCGCGAACGAAGAAGCTGTCCAGCCAGACAGTCGGCGATCCCCTCCGCGCGCCGACGACCGTCAACGGCTTGTCGATGACGACCGGCGAGAACCGAAACACGGGTCCACAGGGTGCGATCGCCTGGTCATCGATGAAGAACCGGATCGTGTCACCGGGCGCCGCCGCCGCGACCGCCTGCGGGAGGTCGTGAAAGTGGACCGGCGGCCCACCAACACCGCAACGCACCAGCCACGTCTGCTGCGCCACCAGTGGCGCAACGACCGAACCGACCAACAACAGCATCAGAGCACGCTTCATGGTCTACGGCCTCCGCACCAGGGCAACTTCAGGTCGTCACGACTCACGGCAGGTACGGCGACCTCGTCCTCTCCCACCCAAGCACCAGCGGCGTCGGCCGGCTGACCTCCAGCGCCCCGCTCGGCCCCACCAGCAGCGACTGCAGGCCGTAGACGAACGACGAGTCCACACCCGCCGGAACCGACAGCGCGCCGATGTGCCAGCCTTCCGCGTCCAGCGGTTCGCACGCCACCACCGACAGTGCCTGCGGGTGCAGCCAGACATCGCCGAGCGGTGTCGGGTGCGGGGCCAGCTCGTACGCGCCGAGCACCATCAGACCGAAGCCGTTGGGCGGGCCCGTAATGCCGTAGTCGAACGTCTCACCGGGCGAGGCAGCTGGATACATCGTCGTGTGCAGGTCGCGCGGGATCGGGTGGGGATGTGGATTCTGTGGCAGGTTCTGGATGTAGCCACGCGGGTCGACATACACCTCACTGAGCCCCATCGCTTCCGTGTCATAGCTGTCGGCCGGCCAGGGCTGCCCGGCATAGAGCCGAGCATCCGGTCCGACTTCCAGCACGCCAGCGTTCAGGTAGACGGCAGGCGTGCGAATCAAGCCCAACGACTGCACCCAGGACGCTCCACGCACCGTCGTGATGTCCAGCGACACCCGCCCGTGATCGATCTCGATACCAGGCGACGAGTTGAAGAACGCCTGCGGAAACGGCCACGGGGGGCCTGCCTCGTGGTACACGATACAGTTGCTGAATCGCACGCTCGAACGCACGACCTCGACTGGGCGTCGGCCCATGCTGAAACTGCAGTCGTGCACGACGACATCGTCGCAATCCGTGAATCGCACCAGCGAGTCACCGAAGCCCTCGCCATGCACGTCGATGCGATCCAGCACGACCTGCCCGGCGCAATTCGTGATCTCGAGGCCACGATCGCCAGGAGTCGCGGAGTCGTCACCGCGCAGGAACATCCCGCGCAAGACGACCCGTTCACCCGCGGGAATGTCCTTCACCTTGATCACGCCGCGAACGAAGAAGCTGTCCAGCCAGACAGTCGGCGATCCCCTCCGCGCGCCGACGACCGTCAACGGCTTGTCGATGACGACCGGCGAGAACCGAAACACGGGTCCACAGGGTGCGATCGCCTGGTCATCGATGAAGAACCGGATCGTGTCACCGGGCGCCGCCGCCGCGACCGCCTGCGGGAGGTCGTGAAAGTGGACCGGCGGCCCACCAACACCGCAACGCACCAGCCACGTCTGCTGCGCCACCAGTGGCGCAACGACCGAACCGACCAACAACAGCATCAGAGCACGCTTCATGGTTTGAACCTCCAGATTCCGAATGATCCGCACACGTAGAGTTCATCCATTCCGTCGCCATCCACATCGGCGACATGAATCGCATTGAAGCAGCCAGCAGCACCGGGCACGGTTGCTCGCCAAAGCACGCTGCCCAGCGCCGTGTCCAGAGCCAGGATCTCTCCCGAGATCGTACCGACGATGACCTCGCTCGGCGACGTGCTGCTGCCCAGCACGTTTGCAAGCTGCAAACCTACGACACCATAGCCCCCGCGCGTCGCTCCGACGGTGTTGGGCGCCAGAACGAAGGAGTTGGCGGAAGAGAAGCCGGATGCCGCCGTCCAGGTCATGCGATGCACTGCCCCGGTGACTTTGGCCGGCTCGTCGAGCAAAGCGGTCGCGGAGGTATTCAGTGCGCGTGCCGCTGGGGCGGCGCCCGTGCCAAACCAGATGGTCACGACGTCATTGGCGTCCACGTCCACGGCGAGCGCTCCACCCGCAAATCCCAGATCCTGCGACGACGTCGTAGCCCCAAGCTGATGAGGCGTCGAATCGTCGCGACGAAGCGCATGCTGGCGAAGGCAACGTACCCGCCCTCCCGGACACCCGAGGAACACTGCTACGCTTCCATCCGACAACACCACGGATCGAACGGACTGCTCATTCATGATCGCCAGTTGCGTCGTGAAGCTGCGCAGATCCAGGTGCGGACACGAAGCCAGACCACCCGGCCAGATCCCGACCGACGACCACATGCCCTCGACACGGTCCGACGCCCGATTGAATTCCAGGCACTTCAGCGTGTTACCCCAGTCACTACCATTCCCAGCCGCGGTCCCCCGTCCCGACCAGGCCCAGAACTGAAATCTGTCGCCAGTCAACCACACCTGGTCGGCTGGGCGCCGGTGCAACACGAATCCATGATACAAAGTTGACCAGACCCTGTCTGCTTCCCAATTGTCGCCCAAGTAGGTGCCACTGGCCTCGTAGAAGATGGCGGCACTGTCTTTTGGCGACCAGGTGTCCATTCGCACCCTGTTCAACACTCCGAAATCCGAGGCTCCCCAATGCGAAATCAAGGGATCGGACAAGAACGGCACCGGCGTCGCGCCATTCCGATTGTCGGCATCCTGCCAGCCGACCGCATCCTTCGCAAATGCACCGCCATCCTGATACTCCAACCCCGTGTCGGACAGCGTCCAGTAGGCGCCACGCCGATCCAGGCAGTGGAGGTCCGTGCCGACCGCGCGTTCCGAAACGGCCCACGTCGCCGACAGCTGCTGGTTGGTCCGCGGCTGCATGCCGGATCCTACCACGAGGTCGAACTCGGGTGACGGCAGCGGGTGCGAGGCACCCTTGACTTCTTCGACGTGCAGCCAGACGAGCGAACCCGAGTGCGTGCCGATGACGACTTCGTCGGCGTAGTCGTAGGCGACGCCCGGGTCGTAGAGTTCTCCAACTGCCAGCCCCATCGCGTGGTCACCAAAGGTGTAGAACTCCTCACCGACACCTCCGGGGCTTTGGCGCAGGTTGAGGGTCACCGCTCCCTGCTGCGCGCCGGTCTGGTCGAAGAGCCGCAGCTCGGTGCCGCTCAACAACAGCAGGTGGTCGCCATCCATGTCCTGCGCCGTGCCAAGGTAGCCGACTGGCTGGTTGGTCGTCGCGATGTCGGAGATCCTGCCCTGCATGCCGATCATCGGCGCCAACGTCAGGCCGGGGCCGGCGTAGACACGCACGGCTCCGCCGTCGCCGTCCCCATTCCAGGCAGCGACATACTCGGACGTGCTGCTCAGTCCCGTCGCAAACGACAGGTCGAGCTGCATGCGCTCCAGATCGACCGGATCCCCTTGCGTGAAGGACGACTCGTAATCGCCCGGTAGCGGCATCGGCTTCGATGACGCCAGCAACTGCGCCTTGGGGCCACCGGCACTATCGACAAACTCGACCCGCGCGACGACCCCCCGCTGGGACAAGATCGCGGCTTCCATGTGTCCGATGTGGAAGTCGAGGATGCCGGCTTCGGGCCACTCCCAGATCGGGTTGAGCGACGCATCGCAGCAGACCAGTCCCCCGAGCTGCGAGCAGTAGACGATCTCGTCTCCGGCATGGAACGTGTCGGGCAACACGTTGCCGACCTTGAGGTGACGAGGCCGGCTGATCTCGTAGGGCAGCGGCACACTCGCCATCACCGTGAGGTCGCTGGGATCCAACTTGTGCAGGTGCCGCCGCGTCGCCACGACGAGGCTCCAGCCCGACGACTCCTCGATCGCCGTCAGCGCAAAGGCTTCGTGGCCGAGGGCCATCGGCGTGCCGAACGGCAGCGTCGCCGAGGCGTCGCCGGGATTGCTGTGCGCCTGCTTGACCAGCGCCTTGCTGGTCGGGTCTACCACGAAGCGGGTCACGACCCCTTCGGCACTGCCGGCAAACAGCGCTCCGTCGCGGATCAGCATGGACTCCTTGTAGCCGAGCATCGTGCCCGCAGCTCCATGCTGGGTCGCGTGGAACCAGTCGTGGTCGCACTGCAGACCAGCCGCCGTCGACATCGGCACCCCGATCCGGCCGAGCGCCCATTCGTGCGGATCGTCCGGACCGCCTGCTTCCTGCGACGGCGTTCGGGCCTGGGAGGCGACCGGCGGAATCGCGGTGGTGCCGAGCGCGTCCTTCTGGGCGATCACCTGCGGGATCAGGTCCAGCAGCATCTCCTCCCAGAAGTACTCCGTCGACTGATCGTACGGGTTCACGTACTTCACGTCGCCGTGGCAGCCCCGCTCGGCGGCCGTCCACGCAAACGTATTGGCACTCGAGCTGCCGAGCGCACTCAGACCGGGCTGCACTCCGGCCTGGCTCCAGGCTCCCCCGGTCACGGTCCGGATCCAGTCGGTGCCGGTACTGGTGATGTCCTCGTCGCCGATCGCAAACAGGCATGGGCGATGCAACTGCCCGCGCATATAGCGCTGGAGCGCCGACACATCATGGATCCAGTAGCCCTGATGCCAGGCGTAGCGGCCCCAGTGCAGGATGTCGCGCTCGCTGGCCTCGGTGCCGCCCTCGCCGCGCCCGCTGAGCCGGGCAACAGCGCTCTTCATATCGAGTTCGCCGATCATCCGCTGCACGCTCGGATGGATCGCCGCCGACAGGTTGCCGTGCACGATCTCGGGGTGGCGCATCGAGGCCCACATCGCGCCGAGTCCGCCGTTGCTGCTGCCGGCGAACACCACGTAGAGATCGGATTCGACCGTGGCCGGGTCCATCGCAGCCGGCATCGGATTGCGAAGGCCCGACGGATCCTCCATCAGGATGGCCTTGACGGCCTGCACGAGCTGCAGGTCGCGCTGCTGGTTGAGCTCGGCCTCGCGGTGCATGACCGAGGGCACGATGTATGCAAACAGCGGGTAGTAGCCTTGGGACGGCTGGGCGCGGGCGATGACGATCGGGCGGGGGCGCTTGACGTCGTCAATATCATTGTTGTTGAAGAACTCGGTGGGGCTTCTTGGCTGCGTCGACTCGTTCCGAATCAGGCCATCCGGACTGAAGAAGCCCGGATACACATGCCGCCAGCTGAAGACATCGCCGTCCTTGTTCTGCGGAAAGAGGATCGTCTCCCAGGACCCGATGACGAGCACCACCTTCTGCCCTGCCGTCGGCAGGTAGTTGGGCCGGAAGATCTCGAACGCGGCCTGATCCACGTAGGTCCGGTCGCCAAACGGGCCCACGACGGCTGCGCTGCCGAGGTCCCCGTAGAGCGGATGCTGGTCGGGGCGGGTCGCGATCGCCGATGGGCGAAGGTAGCCGTAGAGACGCTTCATCAGGTGGCCCGTGCCGCCGCCGAGCGGATGGGTCCCGAGCTTCCAGTGGAAGTCCTCCCAGAAGAACGGGGTGTGCACATCGCCGCTGGTGACGCCGGTGCCGTCGTCGTGCCCGAACCAGCCACCGCTGTCGATCGCGGCCCCGATCAGACCTTCCCCGTGGTTCCACTCACCATCCGGGTATTGGAACAGCGGCGACGTGCCGTTGCGGATCGCACCGGGCGCTGGCGGGGCGACCGCGGGATGCACGTAGCGGGTGCCGACCGGCACCACGGGAACGACCGGCGACTGCTGCGCACGCAGATCGATCGCCAGAACCAACGAGAGCTGAGAGAGCAAGAGCGTGACGGCTCGCATGGACCTTCCTCCACGGCCGAGGTTAGTCGGCACGATCCATCGCGACAACTCCGTGGCGGCGGTCGCACGTATGACCCCCCGCCCTTCGGATTGCGGCCCCCGCCACCCCCCGGCATGCTGCTCCCCCATGAACGTCAGGCTCCCCGCGCTTCTGGCCGCCGCCATTGCCCTGCTCACCGCGACCGGCGCCGCCCAGCGCGTCGTGCTGCCCGGTGCGACCGGCGGCATCACCCCGGCTCCCGGCTGGACGGTGTTGCGCAAGGCCGAACTCGATGCGGCGACACGGCCCACCGACCCGGCGAGCGAGCCGGGTCGCACGCTGCTGATGGCGGCGATCGCGGAACTGCGTCAGAACAACCTGACCGACGAACAGATCCTGCTGCACCAGCAGGGCAGCGCCGCAGGGCAGTTGCGGCTGGTCCAGGCCTACTCGGCCGAGGGCGGCGCGACCACCGACGAGCTGCTGACCGAGTCCGCGATCCAGAACGTGCGCGACGTGCTCGAGCCGGCGCTGGCGACCGGCGGCACCGTGGCGTTCGTCGGCAGCGAGCGGCTCGAGCTGCTGCAGCCGGCCGGCGTGCGGCTCGCGTTCACGCTCGACGGGGGTGCGTTGCAGCTGCAGCACGACCACGTGCTGATCCCGGCGGGAGAACGGCTGCAGTACTTCGACTGCACGTTCGACCGGGCCGACGTCGGGGCGCGCGAGGCGCTGGAGGCGCTGATCGGCACGTTCGACGGGGCGCGCGAGGTCGAGTCGCGGAGCCGTGGCCTGTGGATCGGCGGGATTGCCGGCGCGCTGGCCGGGATCGTCGCCGCGCTCGCGCGCAGCAAGCGCAAGGCCCGGGCGATCGTCGGCGGCGGCGGCACAACTGGCAGTGGCGGCGGCGGCGCCGCAGGCTAACGTCGTCGCACCGCCGGGGTCAGCCGGCGCCATGCAAGGAACCAAGTGACAGCAGCCAAGACCATCGTGGCGCGCATCGCGCGCGAACTGGACGTCCGCCCCGAACAGGTCGAGAAGACCGTGGCCCTGCTCGACGAAGGCGCGACCGTGCCCTTCATCGCGCGCTACCGCAAGGAGGTCACGGGCGGCCTCGACGACACCCAGCTGCGCACGCTCGAGGAGCGGCTCGGCTACCTGCGCGAGCTCGAGGACCGCCGGGCGGCGATCCTCGCCAGCATCGACGAACAGGGCAAGTTGACGCCCGAGCTGAAGAAGGCGATCGAGGGCGCCGACACCAAGCAGAAGCTCGAAGACCTCTACCTGCCCTACAAGCAGAAGCGCCGCACCAAGGCGATGATCGCGCGCGAGGCGGGCCTGCAACCGCTCGCCGACCAGCTGCTCGCCGATCCCAGCCAGGATCCCGCCGCGCTGGCGCAGCAGTTCGTCGCCGCGGACAAGGACGTGCCCGACACCGACAAGGCGCTCGAGGGCGCGAGGTTCATCCTGATCGAGCAGTTCGCCGAGGACGCCGAGCTGATCGGCAACGTGCGCGAGTGGCTGCGGGGCGACAGCCGCGTCGTCACCCGCGTCGCCAAGGGCAAGGAGCAGGACCCGGAGGCACAGCGCTTCCGCGACTACTTCGCCCACGACGAGCCGCTGCAGGACGTGCCGAGCCACCGCGCGCTGGCGTTCTTCCGGGCGCGCAAGGAAGGCTACCTCGACGCGTTCCTCGGCTTCGAGAGCGAAGCCGACGAGGAGCGCATCCGCATCGGCGACGCCGACCGCGGCCAGCTGATGGTGATGGAGCGCTTCGGCCTCAAGGACGAAGGGCGGCCGGCCGACCAGTGGCTGATGACGACCGCGCGGCTGGCGTGGAAGGCCAAGCTCGCGATGCACGTCGAGACCGACCTGATGGGTTCGCTGCGCGAACGCGCCGAGGAGCAGGCGATCAAGGTGTTCGCCGACAACCTGCGCGACCTGCTGCTGGCGGCCCCCGCCGGCCCCAAGGCGATCCTCGGCCTCGACCCGGGCCTGCGCACCGGCGTCAAGGTCGCCATCGTCGACCGCACCGGCAAGGTGCTGGCGACCGACACGATCTATCCGCACGCGCCGCGCAACGACTGGGACGGCTCGCTGCGCACGCTGGCGGTGCTGTGCAAGCAGCACGGCGTCGACGTGATCTCGATCGGCAACGGCACCGCGTCGCGCGAGACCGACCGGCTGGCGTCGGACCTGATCAAGGACCAGGCACGCCTTGGACTCGGGGACCGGTCGCTGCAGAAGCTGGTCGTCAGCGAGGCCGGCGCGTCGGTCTACTCGGCCAGCGCGCTCGCCGCGCGCGAGTTTCCCGACATGGACGTGTCGCTGCGCGGGGCGGTGTCGATCGCGCGCCGCCTGCAGGACCCGCTGGCGGAGCTGGTCAAGATCGAGCCGAAGGCGATCGGGGTCGGCCAGTACCAGCACGACGTCAACCAGACGCAGCTGGCGCGCACGCTCGACTCGGTCGTCGAGGACTGCGTCAACGCGGTCGGCGTCGACCTCAACACGGCCAGCGATGCGCTGCTGACGCGGGTCGCCGGGCTGTCGTCGACGATGGCCAAGAACATCGTCGAGCACCGCGACAGCAACGGCCCGTTCAAGACCCGCAAGGAGCTGCTGAAGGTCTCGCGCCTCGGCCCGAAGGCGTTCGAGCAGGCGGCGGGCTTCCTGCGGATCCCCGACGGCGACGACCCGCTCGACCGCAGCGCGGTGCACCCGGAGGCCTATCCGGTCGTGCAGCGCATCCTCGAGCGCACCGGCAAGGACGTGAACGCGCTGCTCGGCGACCAGGCGACGCTGCGTTCGCTGAAGGCCGAGGACTTCGTCGACGACACGTTCGGCGTGCCGACGGTGACCGACATCCTCGCCGAGCTCGAGAAGCCGGGTCGCGACCCGCGGCCGGAGTTCCAGGCGGCGGCGTTCCAGGAGGGCGTCGAGACCATCCAGGACCTCAAGGAGGGCATGCAGCTCGAAGGCGTCGTGTCCAACGTGACCGCGTTCGGCGCGTTCGTCGACATCGGCGTGCACCAGGACGGCCTGGTGCACATCAGCCAGCTCGCCGACCGCTTCGTCGAGGACCCGCGCGAGGTCGTCAAGGCCGGCCAGATCGTCAAGGTCAAGGTCGTGGCGGTCGACATCCCGCGCAACCGCATCGCGCTGACGATGAAGCTGCAGGACGGTCCGGTGCAGCGGCAGGGCGGCGAGCGCGGCGGCGAGGAGCACGGCGGCGGGCGGCCGCAGCAGGGACGTGGTGGTCGCGGCGATCGGGGTCGTGCCGATCGGGGGCGGGGCCGCGGCGGGCGCGGCGCCGAGGCCGGCACCAGCCAGCGCGAGTTCGGACCGTCGGACGCCGGCAGCAACCCGTTCGCGGCGCAGCTGTCGAAGCTGAACCTTCGCAAGAACTGAGCGGGGCCGGCCGGCGTCGTCGCTACAACGGACGCATGGCCGACACCCCCATCCACGTCCGCGTCGCAACCGACGGCGCGGTCGCCACGATCACGCTCGACCGCCCCGAGGCGCGCAACGCCTACAGCGACGAGATGTGCGTGCAGATCTGCGAAGCGCTGGACGTCGCCGAACGCGACGACGCGGTGCGCGCGGTGATCCTGACCGGCAACGGCAAGGCGTTCCACGCCGGCGGCGACGTCAAGGCGATGAAGGCGCGTTCGGGCATGTTCGCCGGGGATCCGGCCGAGCTGCGGCAGCGCTACCTCGACGGCATCCAGGCGGTGCCGCGCCGCATCGCGCAGTTCCGCAAGCCGCTGCTGTGCGCGATCAACGGCGCGGCGATCGGCGCCGGCCTCGACCTGACCTGCATGTGCGACCTGCGGGTGGCGGCGCGTTCGGCCCGGCTCGGCTCGACGTTCGTGCAGGTCGGGCTGGTTCCCGGCGACGGCGGCGCGTTCTTCCTGGCGCGCACGGTCGGGTTCCCGCGCGCGCTCGAGCTGATGATGCGCGGCCGCGTGCTCGGTGCCGACGAGGCGCTGGCGATCGGGCTGGTGCACGAGGTCGTCGACGACGACGCACTGCTGACGCGCACCCGGGAGCTTGCCGAGGAGCTGGCGGCGCTGCCGCCGCACGCGGTGCAGCTGACCAAGCGCGCCGCCTACGAGAGCTTCCATGGCGACATGCACCGGGCGCTCGAACTGGCCGGCACCTACCAGGGCATCGCGCAGAACCACCCGGACCATTTGCGGCGCCTGCAGTCGTGAGCCGACGCGAGGTGCACACCGGCTGCGCGTTGCAGTGGCTGCGCGAGCACCCGCTGCCCGCCGGGGCCGGGATCGTCACCTCGCTGCCGAACTTCGACGAGTTCTCCAACCGCGACGTCGACCGCTGGCGGAGCTGGTTCGTCGACGCCGCCGAGCTGGTGCTGCGCAGCACGCCGGATGCCTCGGCCTGCGTGTTCTTCCAGACGGACGTCAAGCACGACGGCGTGTGGATCGACAAGTCGTTCCTGGTGCAGGTCGCGGCCGAACGCGCCGGTGTGGCGCTGGTCTGGCACAAGGTCGCGCTGCGCGCGCCGGTCGGCACGACCACCAACCTGCGCCCGGCCTTCGCCCACCTGCTGTGCTTCTCACGCGAGCTGCGGCACACCCGCGAGAACGCCACCGCCGACGTACTGGCGCGCCTCGGTGACCAGGACTGGCCACGCGCGATGGGCCGCGACGTCGCCGACGTGGCCGTTCGCTGGCTGCGCGACCACGCCAGAGCCGACACGATCGTCGCGCCGTTCTGCGGCACCGGCACCGCCCTCGACGCCGCCAACGCCCTCGACCTCGCCGCCATCGGCATCGAACGCAACCCCGGCCGCGCCCACCGAGCCAGCCACGACCAGCCCCGCTGACCCCCGGTCCGCAAGCGTTGCTCGCGGTCCGGGAGCAGAACTTGCGTACCGGGTCGTGCTGGCCGGTCAGAAGCGGAAGAGGCCGCCGAAGGTCCAGCCCTGCACGTTCTCGCCGTAGAGGAACGAGACGTTGAGGCCGACGCGGTGCAGCACCGGCACCAGCTCCGAACAGTCCCACAGCGCGCCGACGCCGACCTGGAAGTAGTCGTCGAAGCCGAGCAGCTCTTCGCCGTCGCGGAGGAAGCGCTTGTAGCCGAGCGAGCCGGTCCAGCGCAGCTCGCGGTCGAACAGGTCCACGTGCATCGGCCCCTCGGCGTCGGCGCGCAGCGACAGCCAGCCCTGGTCCTCCTGGTCCGCCTCGGCCGGATCGTCGGTCTGCAGCGAGCGAACGTGCCGGTAGTCGAGGCGCGCCTTGCCGACGAGTTCGACCTCGCCGAGGTGGTAAGTCGGCGACTCGGCGCCGATCGCCGCGCCGTAGCTGAACCAGGTCGAGTCCCAGTTGAACAGGATGCCGTCGGTGACCGCACGCGTGCTCGCGGCGCCGGGACCGCCGTAGTCGGTGTCGTTGTCGACGTGGGCCAGGCCCGCGAGCACCAGCGGCGTGATCCGCCAGCCGTCGGCCTCGAACACCGGGCCCACCCCAGCGACCCCGCCGATCGCCTCGTAGACGCTGGTCACGCGCGTCGCGATCGACGGCGCGCTGCCGCGGTAGATGTCGTCGACGTCGAAGCGCGCCCGCACGTAGCCGAGGTCGCCCTCGAAGCGCAGCTGCGGCAACCCGGCGCCGAGATCGAAGTCGCGCCGCAGCGGCAGCGTCGTGACCGTGAAGCTGGTGTCCGGATCCCCGTCGAGCCGGAACCGCGCGCCCGACAGCTGCGCCTCCTCGGCCAGCCCCAGGAACGCGGTCAAGAACGCACCGTAGCGAACGCCGCGCACCTGTTCGCGCAGGTCGTCACGGATCTCGCTGGTCGACTGCGCCACCACGCCGACGCCCAGCGTGAGGCAGCACGCGATCGATCGGATTCCCGGCATCGGGGGGCACTGTAGCCCGACTGCGGGCCACCGACTACGGCGACACCGCAACCGGTGGCGCCCGAAGCCCGTAGGCATTTTCAGTGATTCCCCCGATGGGAGTGCCGGGCAGCGATCCATAGGGTCATCCGTGCATCGCTCACGAGCGTTGTCGCACCGATGCACTGGCCGCCTTCGACCACGAATCTGCCGCCCCACGACCCGCGCGTCGCCGACCCGCGCCTCGCCGACCCGCGCCTCGCCGGCCGCCTTGCACACCGGCCTGCGGGACGGTGTGGATCCGTTCGTCGGGAAACCCCTGATCCAGGCCCGCGATCGGTGCCTACCATGCAATGACGCCGGCATTGGCGAACCCGATCTCCATGGCGTCCCCGCTCGACCTGCTGTCCGAACTCAAGCTGCTGCCGCTACGTCGCGCCGAGGACGGATCGCTGGCGCCGATCGGGCCGGTGCCAGCAGCGCTGCGGCAGCGCTTCCCGGCGCTCGACGCGGACGACGTCGACTACGTGCAGGTGTTTCCGCTGCTGGCGACGTTCCTGCTCGACGCCGACGACCTGTGGGCGCGCGGCGAGGGCCCCCCGACGCGCTCGGGGCCGTGCACGCAGCCCGACGCACACGGCCGCCCGACCGTGCTCGAGGCGACCGCGCTGCTGGTCGGCCCGGACCGCGAACCGTTCCTGCTGATCGAACTGCTCGGCGCTGAGTTCGCCGAGCTGCAGGAGATCCTGCAGCACTCGCGCGACCAGCGGCTCGAGTACGAGAACCTGACCCGCATGCACGCGGCGCTGTCCGAGTCGAGCCGCCGCCTCGAACGCATGGCGGCCGAACGGCAGTCCGCGATCGACCTGCTGCGCGAAGCGCGCCAACAGCTCGAGCAACGCGTCGCCGAACGCACCGTCGAGCTGCGCGAGGCCAACCAGCGGCTCGCCGCCGAGAGCGCCGAGCGCGAGCACGCCAACCGCGAGCTGCGCGAGCATCAGCAGGAGCTGTCGCACCTCGCCGAGCAGCTGTCGGCCGCAGAGGAGCGCGAACGGCGCCAGATCGCCGAGTTCCTGCACGACCGCATCGGCCAGAACCTGGCGCTGGTCAAGCTGCGGCTGCGCGCGATGGCGCGCAACCACGCCGACGCGCAGCACGAGCTGGCGCCGGTCGACGCGCTGATGGACGAGATCATCAGCGACACGCGCGGGCTGACCGCCGACCTCGGCACGCCGCTGCTCTACGAGCTCGGCCTGTCCGAGGCGCTGCAGAGCCTGACGCGACGATTCGAGGAGATCCACGGCATCCCGGCGCGGCTCGAGGACGACGAGCGCGACAAGCCGCTCGACGAGAACGCCCGCGGCGTGCTCTACCAGGCCGTTCGCGAGCTGCTGCACAACATCGTCAAGCACGCCGAGGCGGAGCAGGTGATCGTGCGCCTGCGTCGCGACGGCAACACGCTCGCCGTCGAGGTCGTCGACCGCGGCCGCGGCTTCGACAGCCGCGACTTCGACTTCCGCGTCACGACCAGCGGCGGCTTCGGCCTGTTCAACATCCGCGAACGGCTGCAGCACCTCGGCGGTTCGTGCACGGTCCGATCGACACCAGGGGAGGGCACCGAAGTCTCGCTGACGGTGCCGCTCGCCTGAACCAACCAACCAGACCCGAAACCATGAAGATCCTGCTCGCAGACGATCACGCCATCATCCGTGATGGCCTCGCCAACATGCTGCGCCAGATCGACCACGAGATCGTCGGCGAAGCCACCGACGGCCGCGCTGCGGTCCAGCTCGCGCTCGAACTGCAACCCGACATCGTCGTGATGGACATCGGCATGCCCGGCATGAACGGCATCGAGGCCACCCGACAACTGATCGAGCACGACGCCAAGGTCGCGGTGATCGCACTGTCGATGCACTCGGACGCGACCTACGTCGGACGCATGCTGCAGGCGGGAGCGCGCGGCTACCTGCTCAAGGAGAGCGCGTTCGACGAACTCGAGGAGGCCATCGACAACGTGCTCAAGGGCCGCATCTTCCTCGGCAGCAAGATCCAGGGGGTCGTGGTCGGCGACTACGTCGACCGCCTCGGCGGCAAGCGGCCGAGCTCGCCGGTCACGCTCACCAACAAGGAGCGCGAGGTGCTGCAGCTGGTCGCCGAGGGCAAGTCGACCAAGGAGATCGCGCAGGCGCTGTCGATCACCGTCAAGACCGTCGAGACCCACCGGCACAACATCATGAACCGGCTCGACATCCGCTCGATCGCGCAGCTGACCAAGTACGCGATCCGGCAGGGACTCACGTCGCTCGACTCGTAACCCCGCCCGGCTACGCTGGCTCTTCGAGGCATGATCCAACCGAGATGATCAAACACAAGGTGGCGATGATCGGCGCGTTCGCGGTTGGCAAGACCAGCCTCGTGCAGCGCTTCGTCACCGGGATCTTCTCGGAGCGCTACCAGACCACCATCGGCGTGCGCATCGACCAGCGCCAGGTCACGGTCGACGGCCGCGACGTGTTGATGATGCTGTGGGACCTGCAGGGCGAGGACGACGTGCACAGCGTGCCGTTCCAGCACCTGCGCGGCAGCACCGGCTTCTTCGTGGTCGCCGACGGCACCCGCCCGGAGACGCTCGACACGGCGCTGCGGCTGCGCCAGCAGGCGCTCGATCGGCTTGGCGAAGTGCCGTCGCTGCTGCTGCTCAACAAGGCAGACCTCGACGACCAGTGGCAGCTGCCCGAACCTCGCCTCGACGAACTGCGCCGAGACGGCCTTGCCATCGTGCACACGAGCGCGAAGCGCGGCGACCAGGTCGCCGAGGCCTTCGACGACCTCGCGCGCGCGATGCTCACCTGAACGAACCCGCTGCTATCCTCGGCTGCACATCCGAAGACAGCTGGCCACCCCCCGAACGCGCCCGCACGAGCCCCCACCCACAGAACGACACCAGCAGGCAGCCGCGACGCCGGCGCCCGCTCCAGCCCGAATGACCGAGAACCACCACAGGAACGGCTCCGCGACCGCCAACGACCCGGCCGCAGACCTCGCGCGCGTGCGCGACATCCTGTTCGGCCCCGAACAGCGCCGGACCAACGACGAGATCGCGACGCTGCGCAGCGAGGCCGAGTCGATGCGACTCGACTTCGAGAAGCGGCTCGAGGCGGTGCGCGCCGACGCCGAACGCGAGCGCCAGCAGCTTCGCCACGAACTCGAGCAGCAGCTCGAACGCATGAAGGACGGCAAGCTCGACCGCGAGGCGCTCGCCGAGATGTTCGGCAACATGGTGTCGCGCCTGGTCCCGGCGAGCGCAGACAAGGCCGACGGGTCGCGCCGTTGACGGCGACCGACGACAGCGCCGCGGCCGGGGGCCGCACGCCGCTCGCGCAGCAGGAGCTCGACGAGCTGTGCCGGATCCTGATCGGCGCCGACCGCGACCGGCTGCGTGAGGCGATCGAGCGCCTGCAACAGCGCGGCCGATTCGTCGACTGGCAGAGCAAGACGCTCGCCGACGCGATGCAGCTGGCGCTGGCGCGGGACCCGGAGTTCGCCGAGTCGATGGGCACGATGATCAGCAAGGGCGTGCACACGACCGTCGAGCGCGACAGCGCCGCGTTCGGCCGCGCGCTGGCGCCGGCGATGGGGCCGGCGATCCGCAACGCGGTGTGGATGATGCTGCAGGGCTTCGTGCAGTCGATCGAGGCCGTCGTCGACCAGCAGCTGTCGTGGCGCAGCGTCAACTGGCGTATCGAGGCGTGGCGCACCGGCCGCTCGTTCGCCGAGATCGCGTTCGTGCACACGCTGCTGTTCCGCGTCGAGCACGTGTTCCTGCTGCATCGCGACAATGGTCTGCAGCTGCTGCACGCGACCCGCCACGGCGTGCTCGCGCGGCAGCCGGATCTGATCGCGGCGATGCTGACCGCGATCCAGGACTTCCTGCGCGACGCGTTCGACTCCCCGGAGACCGACACGGCGACCAGCTTCTCGATCAACGAGCTGTCGGTCCTGGTCGAGAACGGCAACCACGCGGCGCTGGCGGCCGTGGTGCGTGGCCAGCCGCGCGCCGAGATCCGCATGCAGTTGCGCGAGGCGATCGACCGGATCGAGACCAGCATGGCGGCCCCGCTGGCGGACTTCGACGGCGACACCGCGCCGTTCGAGGCGGTCCGGCCGCAGGTCGAGGCGTGCCTGACCGAGTCCGCCCGCGGCCGCGACGAGGGCCGCAAGAAGCAGCGCCGGCGCGGCTCCCCGGTCGTGCGATTCGCGCTGGCGACGATGGCCGTCGGCCTGATCACCTGGTGGGTGATCGCGTCGGTGGCGGCCTCGGCGCAGCTCGAACGCTTCGATCGCTTCGTCGCCGCCCTGCAACGAGAACCAGGGTTCGCGATCACGCACAGCGAACGCAGCAGCGAGGCCGTGGTCGTGCACGGCCTGCGCGATCCGCTGGCGCGCAGCTTCGAGGCGGTCGCGGCCGAACACAGCGTCTCGACGCTGGCGACCGGCCACCTGCAGCCCTACCACTCGCTGCACGAACCGTTCGTGGCGCGCCGCGTGCAGCAGGCGCTGCTGCCACCGGACGGCGTCACGGTCGCGCTGCAGGACGGCCGCCTGACCGTGACCGGCGCGGCCCCGCACGCGTGGCTCGCGCAGGTCCGGGTCGTGGCGGCGGCGATCGACGGCGTCGCGGCGATCGACGTGTCGGCCTGCACCGACCTGGACGTGCTCGCCTTCGAACGCGCCGCGGCCGCGCTGCACGACCTCGACCCGACGCTCGAGCAGCTGCGCGAACGCGACGGCGACGCGCGCGCCGAGCTGGCCACGGCCGTGCGCCGGCTGAGCGATCTCGGCCACCGCGCCGATCGCCGCTGGGCCCTGCACGCCGACTTCGTCTGGTGGTCGGCCGACGACCAGAACGCGTCGGCCCAGGAGGCGCGTGCGCTGGTCGGCGAACTGTCGCGCCAGCTCGGCCGGACGGTCTCGCTGCAGGGCTACCGCAACGACCAGTCGGTGCCCAACGCGACGCTGCGGTTCACCGCAGCGACGCGCTGAGCATCCATTCCGTTACTGGCAGTCCGCTGCTGGCAGTCCGTTACTGGCAACCCGTTACTGGCAACCCGTTATTGGCCCACGACCGTGCGCGCCGGTTCGGACGCCGCATCGGTCGGGTTGAGGGTCACGTAGGCGAAGTCCAGCTCGAGTCCGAGCAGGCCGGCGGGCACCGGGATCTGCGTGTCGAACGTCGCATACGCGTTGCCGTCGCCGTTGAGGGTGCCGAGGAAGCCCGGCAGCGCGGCCGAGCCCAGCTGGGACACGATCAGGCCCGAGAAGCCGTCGAAGTTGAGCGGCAGCACCACCGAGCCGAGCACCGTGCCCGGCGCGGTGCCGCTCAACGAACCGACGACCGCGTACGGCCGGTTGGCCAGCGCTGCGCCGCCGGCGAGCCGCAGGTCGAGCACCGAGCGCTGCTGGATCGGCATGCGCGGCAGGTCGACGGTCAGGCCGTGCTCGGCGACGCGTTCGCGCACGGTGAAGTTGTCGAAGTAGAACTGGTCGTCGCCCGAGTTCCAGGCGTCGATCTGCGTGAAGCCGTGGTCGGGGCCGTTGAACATCACGCCGATCGGCGTGCCGGTCGCGACCAGCACGCCGTCGAGGTGGATCTCGGTTCGGTTGCCGAAGATGTCGACCACCGTGCGCGCGTGGTGCCAGACGTCCTTCTGCACGTAGGTGTTGGTCTGCACCAGCGTGCGCGCCGGCGTGTCGAAGTACTCGATGCGCCCGTCGGCGGCGATCCACCAGCGCAGGTAGCAGGTCTGCGGGTTGGGGTACGGCTGCGAGTAGATCTCCCACTCGCTCGGGTTCGGCGACGACGTGATCAGGAAGTCGAGTTCGATCTCGAGCACGCCGGTCGTCAGGCTGAACAGGTCGTTGCGGCGCAGTTCGGCGAACGTGCCGGGCGACAACTGCGACGCGTCGAAGCAGACCGCCTGCGTGCCGCTGCGCACGACGCCGGTCTGCACGGTCGCCGCCGCGAGGTTGGCCGGGTAGGCGGACTCGATCAGCAGCCAGCCGTCCTGGCCGCTCCACAGGTCCTGACCCGGCAGGTTGCCGAGCTGGTAGCGGTGCGGTTCGAACGACTCGGTCGAGGACTGCGCGACGGAGACGGCGGCGAAGGACAGCGCGGCGAGCGCGCACGGAGCGAAGCGATGGAGCATGCGAACGGTCATGGAGGTTCGGAAACGGAGTTGCCGGATGCGGGGGCGACTGCCGGTTGCCCTGCCGCGGGGGCGCTGTTTCAACGTGCTGCCGGTTTTTTGCGCGCCCGACGAAACAGCACGGTCGTCGCGGAGCAATCGCCGTGACCGCGCCCCCCACGCGAACTACTCCGAGGATCGGCCGTGTCCAACACCCCCATCGAACAGCTCTACCGCAGGTTCCTCGCCACCGGGGACGAGGCCGCGCTCGAACAGTGGACCCGCCGCTGCCGGCCGACGCTGCGCCGCCTGGCGCTGCGGCTCGGCGCATCGGCCGAGGACGCCGACGACCTGGTGCAGGAGACGATCGTCGCGGCGATCCACGGCGCCGAGCGCTACGACCCCGAACGGCCGCTGCTGCCGTGGCTGAAGGGCATCCTGACGTTCCGCGCGGCGCGGCTCGCGCGCAGTGAGGTGCGCCGCCGCGAACACTATCGCAAGAGCCAGGAGCTGCGGCCCGACACGGAGCCGCCGGTCGACCCGGTCGCCGCCGAACTCGACGCGGACGTGCGCGAGGCGATCGACGACCTGCCGCCGCGCTACCGCGAGCCGCTCGCCCAGTACCTGCTGGCGCAGCGCAGTCCGCTGGAGATCGCCGAAGCGCTCGGCGTCGAGCGCGCCACCGTGCGCACCCAGCTCCACCGCGGCCTGCAGCGGCTGCGTGACGCGCTGCGGCGCTGGGCCCTGCTGCTGCTGCTGACGCTGTTCGGCCGACCGGCGCGCGCGGCGGTCACGGCCGCCCTGCTGGTGCTGACGACGCTGGTGGTGCTCGCGACCGACACGTTGCCGGCGGGCGGCGACCCCGCGCGCCCCGACGCGGCGATCGCCGCCGCGACCACGGCAACCACGCGGCCCGGCGACCCGGCCGGCCAACGCGAGACGGCGGCGGCGGCGACGCGCCAGCGGTCGATCGTCGTGGTCGTGCGCGACCTCGACGGCCACCCGGTCGCAGGCGTCGGCGTCGCCGCCGAACCGCGCTATGGCCACGACCCGGTGCTCGGCCGACGCGAGGCGATCACCGACCAGCGCGGCCGCGCGACCTTCTACGACCTGCTGTGGGGCGAGCAGCTGGTCAGCACCGACCGCGGCCACCGCACGACGGTCGAGCTGCCCGCCCCCGGCCACGAACGCATCGAATGGACCCTGCGCGAACGCCGCGTCGTGCAAGGCCGCTGCCTCGATCCGTTCGGCGCGCCGGTGCCGGGCGCCAGGGTCTGGCTGTCCCACGACCACGGTAGCGCCTGGCGCGGCCAGGACGTCGCGACGACTGATGCGGACGGCCGCTTCCAGCTGCGCGGCGTCACGTTCGGCAGCTTCGTCGCCGCGCGCCACCCGCGCTGGTCGCGCAGCCAGCCAGTCGCGGTGGCGCATGACGACGTCGCGCTGCAGCTCGGCGAACCGGGCGGTGCGCCGACGATCGACGTCGTCGACGAGCAGGGGCGGCCGGTGCGCGAAGCGCTGGTGTTCGTCGGCGACGCGATGGACGCCGAGCCGCTGCACCTGGCGCAGCAGGCCGCGCCCCGGCGAGCGCCGCCGTTCCGCCGCCGCAGCGACGCCGACGGCGTGGCGCGCGCCGACGCGCTGCGGCTCGGCACGCACCCGGTCGCCGTGCGCGCCGCCGGCTACGCGCCGCACCGCGACGTGCTCGACGTGCTCGGGCCCGGCCCGTTCGGCCACCGCATCGTGCTGCGCAGCTCGCCGATGGTGACCGGTCGCGTCTGTGAGCCCGACGGCACGCCGATCCGCAACGCGCTCGCCGTGTTCCGCCACGCCGACCCGGCTGCGTCGGTCGACCTCGAACTCGACGAGCAGGGCACGTTCTGCTTCGCCTGCGTGCCGCCCGAGTCGGGCGAGGTGTTTGCGCGGGCCCCTGGCTACGAGCCCGGCTGCCTGCACGTTCGGGAGTGGCGCCCCCCTGCGCCGCCTTGCATCGTGCTGCAGCGGCAGCGGGTTCTGCGCGGCGTGCTGCGCGTCGCCGGGGCGCCGTATCAGGGTGCCGAGGTGCGCGCGACCTGGCCGCCGTCGGCGCTGCGCGCCGAGGGGGTGGTCGCACCGACCGACGCGCGCGGCGCGTTTGCGCTTCCGGCGCAGGGCCCGGGCGAACCGACGATCGCGGTGCGGCTGGTCGGCGAACCGCTGTTCCGCGAGGTCGAGACGCCGGTGCGCTGGCACGCCGACGAGACCGCAATCGAACTGCCGGCGACGTTCGCCTGCGACAGCTTCGTCGCGGGCGCTTGCCGCAGCGACGACGGTGCGGCGATCGCCGATGCCGCGGTGTTCGTGCAGCGCGACGGAAGCTGGGCCGAGGTCGGCGCGACCGATGCCGACGGCCGCTACCGGATCGGCCCGCTGCCCGACGGCGACTACCGCGTGTTCGTCGAGAGCCGGCGGCGCGACCTGCCGACCGTGCACGGCAGCACGTTCCACCTGCCGCGCGGTGCCCACCGCGACGAACCGTTGACCGCCGGTGCCACCGGCACCCTCGCGGTGACGCTGGTGCGCGACGACGGCGCGACGATCTCGGACGCGCTGATGACGGTGCAGCACCGCGACCTGCACCGGCGCTTTTCGATCGCGCACGGACCGAGCTTTGCGCAGCGGCTGGTCGCCGGCGACTACGAGGTCGCGGTGATGGGCAGCCGCTTCGGGTGGGTCGACGCGCACCCGGTGCAGGTCCTGCCTGGCGAACGGACCGAGGCCCGCATCGTGGTGCGCGCCGCCCATCGCTGCACGCTGGTGCCGACCGGGCTGCCGCCCCGGCAGCCGGGGCAGGCGGTGACGTTGTGGCTGCGCGCGCTCGCGCCGCACGCCGAACGGCACGAGTTCACGCTGCTGCCGGACGCGCCGCTGCGTCTCGGCGCGGTGCTGCCGCCGGACGTCTACCGGCTCGAGTATCCGCGGGCCGACGGCCACCGCTACGTCGGTTCGTTCACGGTCGCGGGCGTCGCCGACACGCTGGCGCCGCAGTTCGTGCCGATGATCGAGCAGCCGCAGTGATGCGGCGCTACTCGTAGCGCAGCGCCTCGACCGGATCGAGGCTGGCCGCCTTCCACGCCGGCCACAGGCCGAAGAACAGGCCGACGCCACCCGAGCCCGCGAACGCGAAGCCGCGCGCCCAGCCCGGCGTCTGCGCCGCGAGGTCGGGCATCGCCATGCCGACCAGGTGCAGCAGCCCTTCGGCGACGACCAGGCCGAGCACCCCGCCGATCGCGCACAGCACCATCGCCTCGATCAGGAACTGGCCGAGGATGTCGCGACGGCGCGCGCCGACGGCCTTGCGCAGGCCGATCTCGCGGGTCCGTTCGCGCACCGACACCAGCATGATGTTCATCACCCCTACGCCGCCGACCAGGAAGCCGACCGTCGACAGCAGGAACATCACCGCCAGCACCGCGAACACGATGTCGTCGAAGCTCTGGATCAGGCTGTCGGCGGTCGCGAGGTTGAAGTTGTTCTCCTCGTCCCAGCGCACCCGGCGCCGGCGCCGAAGCACCTGGATGACCTCGTCCTTGCACTGCTCGAGCAACCCGGTCTTCGAACGGATCGCGAGGAAGTTGTCGTCGGCGGTCGGGTAGTGGCGCTGCAGCGTCTGGTAGGGCACCAGGAACAGCGCGTCGTCCTCGTTCTCGCCGCCGAACGGCCCCTCCTTGCGCTTCTCGAGCGTGCCGATCACGTGGTAGCGACGACCGTCGATCAGCACCCGCTTGCCGACGGCGCCGCCGTTGGGGAACAGCGCGTTGTCGACCGACGCGCCGAGCACCACCACCGGGCTGCGGTGCCGGTTCTCCTGGTCGGTGAAGAACCGCCCCTCCTTGACGACGCGATGCGCGAGGTCGAGGTCCTCGGGGTAGACGCCGCGCAGCCGCGGCGAGTCGACCTGTTCGTCGCGGTAGCTGGCGCGCGCCGTGAACGTCGGCGCGTCGACGACCGGCGTCATCAGCTCGAGCGACGGGCACTGGTCGCGCACCGCCCAGGCGTCGTCGACGGTGATCTTCTTGCGGTTTCGCAGCGAACGGTCCGGCCGGCCGATGTTCACGATCGGCATGCGGAACACGTAGATGTTGTTGGTGCCGAACTGCTCGACCTGGTCGACGACCGACTGACGGAAGCCGTTGAGGATCGACGCGACCGTCACCACCAGCAGCACGCCGATGAAGATGCCGAGCACGGTCAGGAACGACCGGAACCGGTTGGCGAGCAGCGTCTCGAACGCGAGCCGCGTGTTCTCCCAGATCGACAGGACGAAGCGTCGCATGCTATTCGGTCCGCAGCGCCTCGATCGGGTCCAGGCGGGCCGCGCGCTTGGCCGGGCTGATGCCGAAGAACACGCCGATGCCGGTGCACACGAAGAACGCGACCGGCGGCGCCCAGGCCGGGAACTGGGCCGGCAGCGGCGTGTAGTTGCTCAGCAGCCACGACACGCCGAACGCGACCGCGATGCCGATCGCGCCGCCGATGCACGACAGCAGCGTCGACTCGATCAAGAACTGCTGCACGATGTCGCGTTGGCGCGCGCCGACCGCCTTGCGCACCCCGATCTCGCGGGTCCGTTCGATCACCGACACCAGCATGATGTTCATGATCACGATGCCGCCGACCACCAGCGAGATGCCGACGACGAACAGCGCGATGCTGAAGATCGTCGTGGTCATGCTCTTCCAAAGGTCGTTGATGCCGGCCGCGGTCAGCATGTCGAAGTCGTCCTCGTCCCGCGGGCGCAGATGGTGTCGCGCGCGCAGGATCGCGCGCACCTCGTCCATGCACTCCTCCATGCGGTCCGAGTCCTCGGCCTGCACGCTGATCCGCACCGAACGGTCGGTGCCGTAGAGCTTGCGGTGCAGGCTGTAGGGGATCTTGACGAAGTTGTCCTGCGAGAAGCCGAGGAAGCTGCCCTTCTTCACGGCGACGCCGATGACGCGCACCGGCTGCCCCTTGATGCGCAGCTCCTTGCCGATCGGGTCGACATCGCCGAACAGGTTCTCGACGACGTCGTTGCCGATGAACGCCACCGGCACCGCGCGGTCGTTCTCGAACGGCAGGATGATGCGGCCGTCGGCGACCTGGAACGGCTCGATCTCGAGGATCTCCGGGGTCACGCCGCCGACCTCGACGCCCTTGAGCTCGACGTCGCCGCGGCGGATGTCGGCGCTCGAGCGCACCTGCCACGCGACCTGCCGCGCCGTCTGGCACAGGTCCCGCACCGCGTGCGCGTCCTCGCGCCGCAGCGTCCGGTTCTTGCGGATCTTGTCGAGGAACTCCTGGCGGTTGGTGACGATGCCGAACCGCTGCACCGTGAACGTGCCGGAGCCGAGGTCGGACAGCTTGTCGGCGACGTACTTGTTGAGCCCCTCGATCACCGCCGCCGTCGCGACGATCGCCGCGATGCCGATGATCACGCCGAGCAGCGTCAGGAACGAACGCAGCCGGTTCGCCCAGATCGATTCGACCGCCAGCCGTGTCGCCTCGACGACGTTCACGCCTCGGCCACCCCCGATGTCGGCGCGTTGCGCTCGTCGCTCGCGACCAGGCCGTCGCGGATCGTGACGACGCGTTGCGCGTGATCGGCGATGTCGCGCTCGTGCGTGACCAGCACGATCGTGTTGCCCGCTTCGGAGAGCCGCTCGAACAGCGCCATGATCTCGTGCGAGGTCTTGGTGTCGAGGTTGCCGGTCGGCTCGTCGGCGAGCAGCAGGGCCGGCCGCGTCACCAGCGCCCGCGCGATCGAGACGCGCTGCCGCTGGCCGCCGGACAGCTCGTTGGGTCGGTGGTCCATGCGGCTCTCGAGGTCGACCTCCCGCAGCGCGACGGCGGCGCGCTCGCGACGTTCCTTCGGCGGGATGCCGCCGTAGATCAGCGGCAGTTCGACGTTGCGCAGCGCGGTCGCCCTGGCCAGCAGGTTGAACGACTGGAACACGAAGCCGATGTCCTTGTTGCGGATCCGCGCCAGCTCGTGCTCCTCGAGCTGGGCCACCGACGTGCCGTTGAGCCAGTAGTCGCCGCTCGACGGCGTGTCGAGGCAGCCGATCAGGTTCATCAGCGTCGACTTGCCCGAGCCCGACGGCCCCATGATCGCGACGTACTCGCCGCGCTCGATGGTCAGGTCGATGCCGCGCAGCGCCTGCACGGTCGTCGAGCCCATCGCGAACGACCGCGTCAGCCCCTCGGTCCGGATGACGGCTTCGGTCATGGCGGCTCCTACGGCTTCTGCACCGAGATGGCGTTCTTCTGCTTCTTCTGGTCGATCTCGGCCCGATCCCACTCGCTCAGCTTGCGCAGCTTCTGGTAGGGACCGACGACGACCTCCTCGCCCGGCTGCAGGCCATCGAGCACCTCGATGTCCATGTCGCCGGTGATGCCGGTCTCGACCGGCCGGAAGCGCGCAACGCCGTCGATCAGCAGGAACACGCCCTCGATCTCCTCCATCTTCTTGCGCGACACCGAGGTCTCGGCGGCGTGCACCTCCTCGCCCTCGACCGGCCGCGCCGGCACGACCAGCTTGCCGTCGTCGCTGCGCTCGCGCTCGCGAACGGTCAGCGCCTGCAGCGGCACCACCAGGCAGTCCGTGCGGGTCGCGGTCTCGATCTCCGCGGTCGCGGTGAAGCCGGGCCGCAGTTCTTCGGGCGGGTCGTCGATGCGCACCACCACCTTGAACTCCTTGCCCTCCTGGTTGTCCGTCGACAGGATCGGGCTCTGGCCGATCTCGGTGACGACGCCGGTCAGCTTCAGGTCGCGGATCGCGTCGACCTCGACCTCGGCCTTGGCGCCGAGCTTGACCGACACGATGTCGGCCTCGTCGACCTCGATCTCGGCCTCGATCACCGACATGTCCGCGATCGTCATCAGCGTCGCGACCGGGTTGGACTGGATGCCCGGAACCGCGCGTTCGCCCTTCTCGACGTTGCACGCCGTGATCAGGCCCGACAGCGGCGCCTTGATGATCGTCTTGCTGGCCATGTCCTCGGCCCGCGCCAGCCCGGCCGCCTGCGCCTCGTAGCGGCGCTTCGACGCGTCGCGCACGGCCTTGGCCGCGTCGACCCGCGTCACCGCCGCGCGCACGTTGGCCTCGGCCTGCTTGATGCGCGCGTTGGCGAAGTCGAGACGCTGCTCGGCGAGCCGCGCCTCGGCCTTGCTGATCTCGTATTCCTCGCGCCCGATCAGGCCGCCGTCGAACATCTGCTGCTTGCGCTTGAACGACGACTGCGCCCGCTCTTGCGAGGTCTGCGACTGGCCGGCCTCGACCTTGGCGTTGGCGAGTGCGGTCTCCTCGGCGGCGAGGTTGGCCTCGGCGGTGGCAACGCCGACCTCCGAGCTGCGCGCGTCGGCGTCGGCCGCCCCGAGCTGGGCGCGCGCCGAATCGACCTCGGCCTGCAGCTGCAGCGCGTCGAGCTTCAGCAGCACCTGCCCTTCCTGCACTTCGTCACCCTCCTTGACCAGCAGCTCGACGATCACGCCGGCGACCTCGGTCTGGATGTCGACGAACTCCTTGGCCTTGATCTCACCGGTGGCCGAGACCAGCGAGCGCAGCAGCGGCACCTTCTCGGCCTTGGCCACGACCACCCTGGTCGGCGGCGCCGGCTGCATCGACTTCCAGACACCGCCGCCGACGGCGGCGGCCACGAGAACGAGAATGACGACGGTCGAGCGCTTCATGCGGGGCAGGGGAGAGGGTGCAGGCCCTGTCGTCCGACCGCAAGGGGGCAGTCGGCGGGGCCTCGTGGCCGAAGCCACGGCAAAACCGCCACGCCAACTCGGGAAACGTCGCCTTCGACGGCGGCAGGGAGCCCCTGGACCGCCCCGTCGACGGGAGCCCGAACCCGACCAGGTCGCGTCGCAGCCCTCAACGAACGAACGGGTCGGAGAACCTCGGGTCGATCAGGAACGACGGATCCGTCAACGTCCGCAAGAACGCGACCAGGTCGCGTCGCTGCCCTCAACGAACGAACGGGTCGGAGAACCGCGGGTCTCGCAAGAACGACTCGTCGGTCAGCGTCTCGAGGAACGCGACCAGGTCCCGCCGCGCCCGCGTGTCCATCGGAAAGCCCAGCGACACCGGCGACGCCGGCGAGTGTAGTGCCCCGCCGAGCATCGGCAGCGTCGCCCCGCCCGACCTGCCGCCCCAGCTTCCGCCACTCTCGGAGCGGCGCAGCAGCGGGTCCAGCGTCTTGCCGTTGCGCACGCCGCGCGCGTAGAAATCGACGACTTCGGCGAGCGTCCGGAAGCGGCCGTCGTGCATGTAGGGCCCGGTGACCGCGACGTTGCGCAGCGACGGCGCACGGAACCGGCGCACGTCCGCGTCGCGCCCCGACACGGCCGCGTGGCCGCGATCGCGCCTGCCGCCGCGGTCTGGCAGGCCGTTGTTGCGCAGGCCGTCGTGGGCAAACACCTGCGGCGTGCCCGGGATGTAGCTGCCGCAGCGACCGTCGACGCGGCCGACATGGCACGCGGCGCAGCTGTCCCCACCGCCGGTGCCGAAGAACAGCGCCTTGCCGCGGTTCTCCGACGCGGTGAAGTTCGCAAACGGCTGCTTCACGTCGCCGTTCGCCGCCGCCAGCCCGTCGTCGTAGCGCGAACGATGCGAGACCAGCGCCCGCACGAACGTCGCCAGCGCGATGCCGAGCCGTTCGCGGTCGATGTAGCGGCTCTCGAAGGCACGGTCGAACAACGCCACGTAGTCCGGATCGCGGCGCAGCACGCGCAGGACCTCGTCGACGTCGTGCCCCATCTCGAGATCGTCCTCGATCGGCATCAGCACCATCTGCTCGAGCTTCGCCGCGCGGCCGTCCCAGAACAGCGGGCCCTTGTGGTAGGCGAGGTTGACGATCGGCATCGAGTTGCGGCGCGTGCGCTTGCCGCGAAAGCCCCGGCTGCGCGCCTGCCCATCGGCGAAGCCGAGCGCCTGCTGGTGGCACGACCCGCACGAGCGCTTGCCGTTCTTCGACAGCCTGCGGTCGTAGAACAGCACGCGGCCGAGCGTGGCGCGGTGGTCGCGCAGCCGCCGCTGCCTGGCGAGCGTCTCCGCGGACGGCTGGATGCCGCCGCAGCCGACCGCCATGCTCACGCCCGGCAGCCGGTCGTCGTAGCAGAACGGCGTCTCGGGCAGGGCCGGGCGAGGCCCGCGCTGCTGGGCGCCGACCGCGCCCGCGAACAGGCCGACGACGGCCACGACGATCGCGAGCAGGTTTCTGAGACGTAACGACAAGCGCGACGTCACGGCGGCGGGCGGTCTCATGCCCGCCCTCGCGCAACCGCCGTGCCGACCGGTTATCGCCCCTGCAGCAGCGCCGCCGCTTCGGCCCGCAGCGCGCGGTCCGGATCCCGCTCCCGCACTTCGGTCAGCGCCACCCGGCTCGCGGCGACCTCCGACGCATGGGCGGCGAACGCCTGCAGCGCCGTGCGCCGGACCCGCGGGTCGCCATCGGACAGCAGGTCGGTGGCCAGCACCGCCGCCGGCTCGCTCCACGTCTCGAGCGCGACGAGCCCCTTGGCGGCGCGCAGCCGCACGATCGGCGCCGGATCGCGCCCGAGCGCCAGGATCGTCGGGGTCGGATCCCCCTGTCCGGCGTCCAGCAGGATGAAGCCGATCCACCGACGCAGTTCGGGGTCGCGGGAGTTCATCCGGCGCGCGACGCGCTCGGCGGCGGGCTTCGACAGCTGCTGCAGCAGGCGCAGGCCGGCGCCGGCGGTATGCGCGTCGGTCCCGGGGATCGTGCGCACCAGCCACGCAACCTGCTGATCGGCGGGGATCTCGCGCATCGCGAGGCTGAGGCCGAGGCCACCGAGGTGGCCGAGCGCGTCCAGCATCGGCTCGCGGGGCCTTTCGGCCAGCAACGGCACGCACGCTTCGGCGGCGAACTCGGCGCGCGAGCCGGCCGTGCGCATGGCGCGCAGCATCGCGGTCCGCCGCGCTCCACCCGCCTCCAGTTCGCGCACGATGGTCGGCAGCGCGGCCGGTCCCTGCAGCGTCAGCAGCTCGGTGGCGAAGCCGCGCTGGCCTTCGCTCACGTCGGCGTTCGCCAGCCAGCCACGCAGTTCGTCGAGCACCTCGGCCGACGGCGGCAGCTGCAGCAGCGGTCGCGACAGGGCGAGCCCGGTCGCGCCGTGCTCGAGCCGTTCGCGCAGCATGCGCACGGGCATCACCTCGACCAGCAGCGACAGCAGCGAAGGCTTGCGCAGCCGGTCGGCGGTCGGCTTGCGCAACAGGTCGAGCACCAGATCGGCGCGCTGGCGCACGATCGACGCGGTCGCCGGCAGCGGTCGGCCGGCCGCGGCCGCCTCGAGCACCGACGTCAGCAGTTCGCGCACGTCCTCCTCCGGCACCCGACCGAACGCCTGCTCCATCGCCCGGGCGAGGCCCGGAGACCTCGACGCGGCGCGCCAGGCCTCGGTGCCCGGCAGCGTGCGCATGCCGCTCTGCCACGCCCCGGCCCACGCGCGCGTCGCGAGCACCAGCATGGCGATCCGGCGGCGGGCGGCACCCTCGGTGCGCAGGCCGAGCTGGATCCAGGCCGCCATGCCGGGGTCCCGCGCCAGGTCGCGGCGGTTGTAGCGGTCGAGCACCGCGAGGTAGTCCGCCTCGGCGAAGTCGTCGTGTTCGTCCCCGAGTGCCGCCACCGCCGGCAACAGCTCCGCACGGCGCTCGGGCACCGCCCACTCGGCCTCGATCGCGTCCTTCATCGCCGCGAACTGCGGGTGCGTCGGCTCGATGCCGATCGCGAAGATCGCGCCGGCCGCATCCGAGGCGTGGTCGGTGCGCAGCGCCGCCACCATGCGCGGCAGGAACTCGCGCCCCGCGGCGCCGAGCAATCCGGCCGCCTTGAGCGCCCACGCGTGGTTGCGCGGATCGTCGAACGCCGCGCGCACCAGGCCGGCGGCGGGCTCCCCCGCCATCGTCAGCGACAGCATCGTGTTGGCGCGGGAACTGGCCAGCACCTCGCGCCAGGTGTCCGGATGCTGCGCCAGCGCGCGCGCGCAGCGAACCACGTCCGATGGCGCGAACCCGGCGCGCGTCGGCGCGACCAGGACCGACAAGGCCTGCAGCACGACCGCCGGTTCCGGTGCCTCGAGCAGCTCGAGCGCACGCTGGCGCGACGGGCGCTGTCCGAGCAGCGCGAGCAGCCGCCGCTGGTGCCGGTTGCCACCGCGCCGCAGCTGCTGCCGCTGCTGCTGCCAGTCCTTGGCGGCGAGCCGCTGCAGCTCCGCGAACGCCGTCGAGCGCGCCCCGACCTCGTCGCTGCCGAGCCTCGCCAGCAACTGCTGCAGACGCTGGCGCGCGTCGGCCTCGACCTCGGCGAGGGCCGGAATGTCCTCGGCGTCGACGATGCCCTTCTCGAGCAGGATCTTGCGCAGCAGCGGGTTGCGGGCCGCCCTCTCGAGCAACGCGGCGTTCGGCCGCTGCCGCTCCGGGGCCTTCGCCCGCGGCTCGTCGACGGCCAGCGCGGTGCCCTGCCAGAGCTGCTCGCCGTGGCCGAGGAACCGCGCGTTGCCCAGCACCCGCCGGCACAGCTGCTCGTCGGCGCGCCCGGCGTCGAAGTCGCTGCGCAGGTTGCGGCGCAGCCAGCCCGTCCACCGCCCCCGGTTCGCCAACCTGACGATCGCCGCCTCCTCCGCCGGGGTGACGCGCGCGGTGGTCCGGCGCAGCAGGCCGTAGGCCGCGAGCACGCGGCGGTCGTCGCGGTCGCGAACCAGCCCCGCGAGCGGGGCCTCGTCGTCGCCGCGCATCCGCGGCAACAGCTGCGCGACCTCGTGGCGCACGGTCGCAGCAGAATCCGAGGCCATCGCCGCGATCTTGGCGATGCCGGCCTCGTCGGTGCCGACCACCGCCGACAGCTGCACCGCGAACGTGCGCACGTCGTCGCGCTGGTGCGCCAGCAGCCGCGGCAGGGCCGCGCGCAGTTCGGACAGCGAACCCGCGTTGAGCAGCGCGTCGAGCAACGGCACGCTGACGGCCTCGTCGCGCGTCAGGTGCACTGCAAGCGCGGCGCGGGTCTCGTCGAGCCGGTGTGTCGCGGCGGCGACGACGCCGGCGACCGCCAGCAATTGCTCCGGCCGGGCCTGCCGCACGAACGCGAGCACGTCGTCGAACACCCCCGGGTGCGTTGGCTGCATCGCCATCGCCAGCGCCACCAGTTCGCCCGACAGCCGCGAGGAGCCGAGGCCCTTGCGCAGCTCCGGCCAGTGCTGCCCCATCAGGTCCGGACGCTTCGACAGCGCGCGCAGCGCCAGCGTCGACTGGGTGCCGTTGCCGGCCGTGACCACCTTGGCCAGGCGCTCGCGGTACGCGGCCGACTGCGCCAGCAGCCGGTCGAACAGCGGTCGGCTGCTCCACGAGGCGCCTTCGAAGCAGCGCATCGCCGCGTCGACGACGTCGGCCTCCGGCGCGCCGACGGCGTCCATCAGGAACGCGCGCGTGAACGCGCCGCTGCCGCGCTGGCCCTCGAAGCGCTGGACCGCCGCGACCACGGCGGCGCGGTCGCGGCCGGCGAGCTCGACGATCACCTTCACGATCGCATCGTGCTCGGACGGCATCCAGACGCTGTTCTTGGCCAGGATCCGGTCGATCGCGGCCAGGGCCTCTTCGGGCCGCGCCCGCAGCGCATCGGCGACGACCTCGCGTTCGCGGCTGTTGCCGGAGAGGCGCTCGAGCACCTCGTCGATGCCGACCGGCGCGAACGGCGCGACCGCCGAGAACGCCACCCGCAGCTCGTCGCGCGGCGTCTGCCGCAGCATCGCGACGATGCGCGGCAGCTGCGGCCCGAACGTCGGCGCGTGCGTGACGACCGCGGTGAGCGCCTGCCGGCGCACCTGCACGCGGTCGTCCAGCAGCAGGTCGACGATGGCCGCGGCGTGGGCCTGCGCCTGCGCCCGGGTCAGCCCGGGATCCGCGACCAGCCGTTCGGCCTGTGCGAACGCGACGGTCGACAGCACGATAGGCACGGCAAGTCGGAGCAAGGTCTTCCCCATTCGCGTATCCTAGCGCGCGATGATCCGCCTGCTGTCGAGAGTCGCAGCGTGCGCCTGGCTCACCGGCCTGCTGTCCGCCCAGGACCAGCAGCTCGACGAGGTCCTCGCCCCGTTCCCCGACGACGACGTGCCGACGTTGCTGCTGCAGCTGCACGGCCCGTCCCACGAGCAGGCCGTCGAGCGGCTGGGCAAGAAGGGCCCGCGCGTGCACGTCTACCTGCTAGGCAAGGCGCGCCAGCCGCTGGTCCACAGCCACCGCGACTTCTCGGCCGCCTTCGGGGAGTTCGGACCGGACTGCGGCTGGGCGCTGCCGGCGATCCTCGACGCGGCCAGGGCGAAGTGGATGGCGACGACGCTGCAGGGCCTGGCCCGGCGACTCGGGCCCACGGGCCGCCCGGCGGCGCTGGTGAGCAACGGACCGTTCGCGCGGCGGCTGCGCCGCGAACTGCTGGCGTTGCCGGACGAAGCGGTCGAGCAGGTCCCGATGCACGTCGAGGTGGTCGCCGCCGCCCACCGCGACGCGCTGCTGCAGCGACTGGCCGACGACGGCCGACCGGAGCGCTGGTGGCCGGCGCTGCAAGCGCTGCTGGCGATCGACCTCGAGGCGTCGCTGGCGGCGTGCGAGATCCTGCTGCCGCGCACGACAAGCAGCGACGCAGCGACCCGCAGCCGGTCCCGCGAACTGCTGCACGCGGTCCGCTGCTACCATGCGGCGTCGTCGATCATGGCGACGAAGTCGCTGCACCAGCTGCCGGTCGAGCTCGAGGACGAGCTGCTGCGGGCGGTGCTGGGCGCCTGCCCGTACGTGCCGCCGGCCAACGAACGACACCCGACCGGGCACGCGAGGTTGCCGCGCGAGATCGTCGCGAGCGACGCGCCGATCCACCAGCTGGCGACGGCGCTGGCCGGCGCGATGCACAGCGCGCAGCCGCAGCGCACGGCGCAGGATCTCGACCGGCTGGCACGACTGGCCGCCGCCCGAGACCCGCGCACCGCCAGGTTCGCCCGCGTGCTGGGCGGCGTCGTCTCCGAGAAGGAGCGCGCGTGGTTCGGCAAGCCGGTGTCCCGGATCGACCACGCCGCCGTGGAGCACGCGCGCAGGGCCGACCGAATGACGCTGCGCCGGTTCGGCCTGGCCCGGCTGCGGGAAGTGTTGGCCCAGATCGCGATGCCGCCCGGCCGGGCCGAGCCGGAGCAGGCGAAGGACGTCGCCGGCCGCATCCTGCAGGGCGCCGCGCGGCCATCGGGACGCCAGACGATCGACGAGCACCGTGCGCAGGAGTTCGTGCGGGTCCTGGTGCAGCGCATGCCCGCCCTGGTCGAAGCCACCGAGCTGACCGATGCCGACCACAGCAAGTTGGTCAAGTCGCTGTTCCGGGCCGATGCGCTGGTGCCGGCGCTGTACCAATGGGCGTTCCTGCACGCCGAGACGAGCGCACCCAAGGGCCGCCGATCGCCCAACTACGTGCTGCCGGCCGCGTGTGCCGAGACCGTCGCCCAGGCACTCGCGTCGCCCGAACACCAGGACCGCGCGCTCGCGCTGCTGCACCTGCACAGCAACTACACCGTCTGGGTCGAGTTCTGCGACCAGCACGCCGAACGGCTGCTCGAGGTCGCCGCGCAGGCGCCGGAACGTCGCCGCCATCTGCTCGGCAGGCTGCTGCGCTACGGCAGCCGCGCCCGGGCCGTTGCCGAGCGCGCAATGCTCGACGAAGCTCTCGACGGCGAGCTGCGCGACGCGATCGCCAAGGACGTCGGCATCAACCCGAACTTCCCGCCGACGGCCGCGTTCGTGGTCGAGGCGCTGGCCTCCCCGCGGCAACCGCTGCGCCGGCACGCGCTGTGGGCCGCGCCGTTCGTCGCCGACGACAAGCCGGCGGTGGCGGCGGCGCTGCTCGAGCTGACGACGACCACCGACGAGGCGCTGCTGCGCCAGGTGCTCGGCAACCTCGGCCGGCTGCGCGCGGACAGCGCGCGCACCACGATCGAGGGGTTCCTCGGCCACAACGCGCACGAGGTGCGGCGCGACGCCGCGATCGCGCTGCTGCAGTTCGACGAGCGCGACGACGCCGCGTTCGGCGAGCTGCGGCGCCAGCTCGACGACGGCGACGCCGACCGACGCCGGATCGTCTGGTCCGCGATCTCGCAGGCCGAGGGCGCCAGCGCCCGCTTCCTCGAACGCGCCGTCGAGGACCTGATCGACGCCGACGACCTGCAGTCGCAGTGGCGGCTGACGCGGGTGGTGCGCAGCGCCCATGCACGCCGGCCCGACGACGCACGCGCGACGTTGCTCCGGCTGACCCGCTGCGGCGTGTCGGTGATCGAGCAGGGAGCCGAGCAGGCGCTGAAGCAGCTCGATCGCAAGCGGTAGGCGGGCGCGGGCCGCTCGCCGCCGATGCATGCCCCGACGCACGCAGACTAGATGTTGCGCAGACGCACCGCCCCGGTCGGGCAGTTGCGTTCGCACGCCATGTCGCGCGTGCACTCGTAGTTGTGCAGCTTGCGCACGACGTCCCCCACCGGCACCTGTGCATAGCCGTGCGTCGCGCAGGTCGCCGCGCAGATGCCGCAGTGAATGCACGCGTTCATGTCGACGTCGAGGTGCACGTGGTCGCGTGGCCGCTGCACCAGCCGGTCCTCCTCGGCGACGACCTCGGGCGCGCACAGGTAGCGCGTCAGCGGGTGGGTCGTCAGCGCCTCGATCGCCTCACGTTCGCCGATGCGCACGATCTCGTGCACGTCCGGCATCTCGAGCAGCGGCAGGTGCGAGACCTTCGGCTTGATCAACACGGTGCGGTCGTCGACGAACCGGTGCAGGTTGGCCTCGTTGAGCGCCAGCCCCATCACCTCGTAGGTCTGGAACAGGATGTGCGGCAACGTCGCGCGGTAGTCGGTCGGCTTGTGCAGGTCGCGGTGCGACAGGTCGACGGCGATCACCAGGTCGGCCTCGCGCGCCTTGGCGATGCGCAGCGCCAGCGTCTCGGTCATGCCGCCGTCGATGTAGTGGTCGCCGTCGATCTCGGCCGGCTCGAAGATCGTCGGCAGGCAGGCGCTGGCGTAGACCGCGTCGGCGACCGCCATCCGGCGCGCTCCCGGCATGCCGAAGAAGCGCGTCGCGCCGGTCGACAGCGACAGCGCGTTGCAGAAGAACGGCATCGCCAGCTCGTCGAACGACTGCTGCGGCAACCAGCGGGTCAGCAGCTTCTTGAACGCCTTGCCCTTGTAGACCGAAGCGTGGCGGTAGCCGCGCACCAGGAACTTGACGAGGTTCAGCCGGAAGTAGTCCTTCAACGACACGTCCTGCGCCGCCTGCTCCATCGCCTTGCTGTCGTGGCCGCCGGCGAACAGCCCGCCCATCACCGCGCCCATCGAGGTGCCGACGACCTCGTCGACGTGCAGGCCGAGGCGCTCGATCGCGCGCACGACCCCGATATGGGTGAAGCCACGCATGCCGCCGCCGCCCAGCACCAGCACGGTGCGGCGCGGCCGGTGGGCGCCGGGACGCGGTGCCGCGGGGTTTTCCTGAGGTGTCTCGGAATCGCTCACGATGTTGCCGAGGGCGCCATGGCGACGGACCGGTGGCCACCCTCTTCCTTTCTAGATCGGTTCGTCGTGGAGGTTGCCTGAAGGACGCAACCCGCGGCGGTCGAAGACTAGTACTGACACCTGGGAGGACTCAGTTCCGATGACGGCCTGGCAACGAATGCATCGCCTGCCGCGCGGCGAGCAACGCGCGGCACAAGGCGCGCTCCTACAGCGCTACGTGCGCGAATATCTCTACCCGTTCAGCCCCTACTACCGGGCGCTGTTCGATCAGGCCGGGGTCAAGCCCGACCAGATCCGCACCGTCGACGACCTGCGGCGCGTGCCGTTGTCGAGCAAGCGCGACCTGCTGCCGACCGACGACGACCCGCAGCGGTTCAAGCAGTTCATCCTGCAGCCGGATCCGGCGACGCTGAAGGCCGCCTGGCCGCTGAAGAAGAAGCTGCCGCTGCTGTGGCAGAAGTGGACGCAGGGCGCAGCCGCCGTGAAGCGCCGCGTGCGCGACGAGTTCGCGCCGTGCTTCATGACGTTCACGACCGGTCGCTCGGCCGAGCCGGTGCCGTTCTTCTACTCGCCGCACGACATCCAGAACCTGCACGACACCGGCGCGCGGCTGGTCGACGTGATGAACCTGGACACCGAATACCGGATCGCGAACGTGTTCCCATACGCGCCGCACCTCGCGTTCTGGCAGGTGTTCTTCGCCGGCCAGGCGACCGGGATGATGGCGCTGTCGACCGGCGGCGGCAAGGTGATGGGCTCGACCGGCGACCTGCGCGCGATCTCACGGCTGCGCGCCGACGCGCTGATCGGCGTGCCCGGCTACGTCTACCACCTGCTGCGCCGCGCCGTCGCCGACGGCGTCGACCTGTCGTCGATCCGCTGCGTCGTGCTCGGCGCCGAACGGGTGCCGCCGGGCCTCAAGGACAAGATCACGCAGCTGCTGGCCGCGACCGGCGCGCACGACGTGCGCGTGTTCGGCACCTACGGCTTCACCGAGGCGCGCATGGCCTGGGCCGAGTGTCCGACCAAGGAAAACGCCTACACCGGCTACCACCTCTATCCGGACCTCGCCATCTTCGAGGTCATCGACCCGGAGACCGGCGAGGTCGTGCCGGACGGCTGTGACGGCGAACTGGTGTTCACGCCGCTGAACGCGCGCGCCAGCACCGTGTTCCGCTACCGCACCGGCGACCGCGTGCGCGGGGGCCTGCAGTGGGAGCCGTGCCCCCACTGCGGCCGCACCGTGCCGCGCATCTCGAGCGACCTGAGCCGCGAGTCCAACCTCAAGGACCTGCAGCTGCTCAAGGTCAAGGGCACGCTCGTCAACCTCGAGGACTGCGCCATGCTGCTGTCGGACATGGCCGAGGTCGAGGAGTGGCAGATCGAGCTGCGCAAGAAGGACGACGACCCGCACGAGGTCGACGAGATGATCGTGCACCTCGCGGTCAAGACCGGCTGCTCCGAGGACGTCGCCGCCGAACGCGTGCAAGACCTGTTCAAGAGCCGGCTGGAGATCGCGCCGAACCAGGTCGAGTTCCTCGGCCTCGACTCTATGCTGCGCAAGATCGGCATGGAGACCGAGATGAAGGAGAAGCGCTTCGTCGACGCGAGGCCGCAGGCATGACCGCGAAGAAGAACAGCCGTTCGCGCGACATGGCGATCGTCGCCGGTCTGCGCACCCCGTTCTGCAAGGTCAACGGCGCGCTGCAGGGTGCGTCGGCCGCCGACCTCGCCAGCCACGCGTTCCGCGAGCTGCTCGACCGCACCAACGTGCGACGCGAGGAGATCGACGAGGTGATCCTCGGCTGCGCCGGCCCCGATGCCCGCGAGGCCAACGTCGCGCGGGTCGCGGCGCTGCGCAGCGGGCTGCCGGAGACGACGCCGGCGGTCACCGTGATGCGCAACTGCGCGTCCGGCATGGAGGCCGTGATGGCCGCCAAGCAGAAGCTGGCAGCCGGCGAGGGCGAGGTGTTCCTGGTCGGCGGCGCCGAGTCGATGAGCAACTTCCCGCTGATGATGGGACCGAAGCTGGTCCGGTTCTTCCAGCGGCTCGGCAAGGCCCGCTCGTTTGGGCAACGGCTGGCGGCGATGGCGAGCTTCCGGCCGAGCTCGATGAAGCCGCGCATCGCGATCGTCGAAGGCCTGACCGACCCCACCACCGGGTTGATGATGGGCAACACCGCCGAGAAGGTCGCGCAGCGGTTCGGCATCGACCGACAGGCGATGGACGCCTACGCGCTGCAGAGCCACCAGCGCGCCACCGCGGCGCTGCAGAGCGACCGCTTCGTGCGCGAGGTCGTGCCGATGGTCGCCCCGCCGACGTTCCGCCAGGCGGTCGCCGCCGACGACGGCGTGCGCACCGAGCAGACCATCGAGGCGCTGCAGAAGCTGCGCCCGGTGTTCGACAAGCGCGAGGGCGACGTCACCGTCGGCAACAGCTGCCAGGTGACCGACGGCGCCGTGGCGCTGCTGGTCACGTCGCTGTCGAAGGCCAAGAAGCTCGGCCTCGAGCCACTCGCGATCATCCGCGCGACCGCGACCGCGGCGCTGTCGCCCGAGACCATGGGCCTCGGCCCGGTGCACGCGACGCCGCTGGCGCTGGCGCGCGCCGGCATCGGGTTCGGCGACGTCGACCTGTTCGAACTGAACGAGGCGTTCGCCGCGCAGGTGCTCGGTTGCCAGCGGGCGTTCGCCGACGACGACTACTGCCGCGACGTGGTCGGACTCGAGGCCGCCATCGGCGAACTCGACCCGGCGCGCCTCAACGTCAACGGCGGCGCGATCGCGCTCGGCCACCCGATCGCGGCGACCGGCGCCAGGCTGTTGCTGACGCTCGCCCACCAACTCCGACAACAGGACGCCCGCTACGGCGTCGCCACGCTGTGCATCGGTGGCGGCCAGGGCCAGGCCATCGTGCTGGAGGCCGCATGAGCACCGTCGACGACGAGAAGACCGACCAGACCGAGGAAGCCGTGCAGGAGACGACGCCGACCGCGGTGACGCTGGACCAGATCGTGCTCGCCGTGCAGGACGGCGTCGCGACGCTTCGGCTCGGCCGTGAGGACGAGTCGATCGTGACGCTGACCGAGGACCGGATCGCGCAGTTCGAGGCGGCGGTCGAGCAGCTGCTGCGCCGCGACGACCTGCGCGGCGTGATCGTCACCGGCCCGAAGCCGGCGATGTTCTGCGCCGGCGCCGACGTCAACCTGATCCGCGACGTCACCGACCCGGCCGACGGCGAACGCGCCGCGATCCGCGGCCGTTCGGTGTTCGCCCGGCTGCAGGACCTGAAGGTTCCGGTGGTGGCCGCGATCGAAGGGCCGTGCCTCGGCGGCGGCCTCGAGCTGGCGCTGTTCTGCGACGTGCGCGTCGCCAGCGACCACAGGAGCACCCAGATCGGCCTGCCCGAGGTCAAGCTCGGCATCGTGCCGGGCTTCGGCGGCACCCAGAACCTGACGCGCCTGGTCGGCCTGCCCAAGGCGCTCGAACTGATCCTCAACGGCAAGCTGCTGCGCGGCAAGCAGGCCGTGCGCAACCGCGTCGTCGACCGGCTGGTGCCGGCCAGCAAGCTGCTGGTCGCCGCCCGCGAGGAGATCGACCGGCTGGCGAACCGACAGCGCAAGCGCCCGACGCGCAAGCTGCGCGGCATGGCGTGGTGGCTCAGCCACACGCCGCTGCGCGCGCTCGCCGTGCGCGCCGCCAACAAGCTGCTCGACAAGGGCCAGGCCCGCTTCTACCCGGCGCCGAAGGCCGCGCTGCGATGCTGCGTCGACGCGCTGCGTCGGCCGGTCGCCGAGGGCTTCGCGCGCGAGGCCAGGGCGCTCGGCGAGATGATCGTCACCGACGTCAGCAAGGGCCTGGTGCACCTGTTCTTCCTGACCGAGCGGCAGAAGCGGCTCGGCCGCCACGAGCAGGCCCGCGACGTCCGCCGCGCGCTGGTCGTCGGCGGCGGCGTGATGGGCGCCGGCATCGCCGGCCAGCTGGCCAGCAAGGGCATCGCGACGCGCCTGGTCGACATGGCGCTCGAGCCGCTGGCGGCCGCCAAGGCGCGCCTGCAGAAGGGCCTCGACAAGCTGCTCCGGCGGCGCCGCATCGAACGCCACGACGCGGTCGCGACGCAGGACCGGCTGGCGGTGTCGACGTCGGCCGGACACCTGCGCGACACCGACCTGTGGCTCGAAGCCGTCGTCGAACGGCTCGACGTCAAGCAGAAGCTGATGTCCGACGCGATCGCGCAGGGCCTGCCCGACGACGCGATCGTCGCGACCAACACGTCGTCGCTGTCGGTCACCGCGATGCAGCAGGAGGTCGGCCACCCCGAACGGGTCGTCGGCGTGCACTTCTTCAACCCGCCCGAGAAGATGCCGCTGGTCGAGGTGATCCGCGGCAAGCGCACCGGCGAGGCCGCGGTCGCGACCGCGTGCCGGCTGGCGCTGCGGCTCGGCAAGTTCCCGATCGTCGTCGAGGACTCGCCCGGCTTCCTGGTCAACCGCTGCCTGTCGCCCTACATCAACGAGGCCGCGCGCATGCTGCTCGAGGGCACCAGCCCCGAGGCGATCGACCAGGCGATGCTCGACTTCGGCATGCCGATGGGGCCGTGCCGGCTGCTCGACGAGGTCGGCTTCGACGTGGCCGACAAGGTCAGCGAGGTCATGCATGCCGCGTTCGCCGACCGCATGCAGCCGTGCGAGCTGTTCTCGGCGATGGTCGCGGCCAACGCGCTCGGCCAGAAGACCGACGGCGGCATCTACGGCAAGGGCGGCGAGGGCAAGGGACCCGGCCGCACGGTGATCGAGTCGCTGCGTCGCCAGCGCGGCACGCCGGCGCGCGAGGCGTCGCGCTCGGAGCTGATGCATCGGCTGGTCTACCCGCTGGTCGACGAGGCCTACCGCTGCCTCGACGAGGGCCTGGTCCAGGACGAACAGGATCTCGACCTCGGCCTGGTCATGGGCATCGGCTTCCCGCCGTTCACCGGCGGCATCACGCGCTTCGCGAACAAGGCCGGCCTCGGCAAGATCGTCTCGAAGCTGGACGAGCTCGGCCGCGTGCTCGACCCGCGATTCGCGCCCAGCGACGGCCTGCGTCGCCGCGCGATCGACGACTGAGGAGAACAACCAACACTGCCAAGGGCGCTTCCGTAACATGCGCTCCGGCGGACTGGGAGGTCCCTCAGACCTTTTGCGAAACTGTTCGGAGTAACTGATCTAAAAGAACTTGCGCTGCGCTGATCCGCTACGGACGCGCCCCCGGTCGAGCCGATCCAAGGGTGCGTCCAGACCACGTCGGCGGGCGCTCTTTGACCAACCGAGGTAGTCGTCTTTGAGGTTCCAGCTCGGCATTCTGGCATGCCTGCTGGCCGGCTGCGTGACGCAGTCGACCGAGTCGACCTCCCCGTCCGCGCCGAGCGGTCGGCTCGCCGCGGTGCCCGGCCAGCAGGGCGTGCTGCGCATCGGCCTCGAGTTCCTGCCGCCCGACGACCGCTTCCCGGAGCTGGAACCGGTGCTCGCCGAGCCGCGCGTCGCCACCAGCCCGAAGGTCAGCGCGCGCCGACGCGCCGTGCAGACGATCGAACTGGGCGCCGAGCAGCCTTCTCGTTCTCCCAGCCTGTCGCAGGTCGACATCGATGCGATCGAGGACCCGATCGCGCGCGAGGCGATGCAGTTCTGCAGCGACCTGATCGCGGCCGACCGCCAGCGCGTGGTCCGCGAGGTCGGCATCCCGTTCTTCGACTTCAACTACGAGGACCCCGACCGCGGCCCGCTGCTGACCAGCGAACGGCGGCTGCGCGAGGACCACGAACGGTGGAGCCAGCAGCGCGGCACCAGCCTGCTGAAGCGGCCGCTGCGGCAGCTCGCCAAGCGCCTGCCGATCGCGCGCGAGTTCGAGATCGCGGTGCAGGAGTTCCGGTCGGATCACGTGCCGCTGACCAAGGAGTACCGCAAGGCCCACGGCGACCGCCGCAAGCTCGGCCGCCTGTCGCTGCGCCTGCACGTTCGTGAGTTCGAGGACCCGGTCGAGGTCGTCTACATCCACAACTCGGGGGTGCGCCTCGGCACCAGCCAGCAGCGCGCCAAGATGTCGCTGAACTTCGACCTGTCGGACACGCTGCAGGTCGGCCTGCGCGCCCGCACCGACTACGAGAGCGGTCGATCCGGCATCCGGACGGACCTGATCTACCGCCCGTCGCCGCACATGAGTGTGCACCTGGCCGCCGGCGACGACATGGACTTCCTGTCGACGTCGTCGCTCTACTCGCTGTTCGAGTCGCCGATGGACGGCCGGGCCGGCCTGGTGCTCTACGCCGTGCACACTTTCTGATCGATGCCGCGCCTGTGCATCGACTTCGCCCGCCGCGCGGCCCAACATGGCGCCGTGATCCGGTCGGCGGTGGCTCTGTGCGTGGTTGCGATGGTGTGCGCGTGCACGGTCCAGCAACGGCCCAACCACCCGCGCCCGGCGCTGCCGGCGCACTATCCGCCGGTGCCGGTGCCGGAGATCCTCGAGCTCGAGGCGGCCGACTGCGGCCGCCAGCTCGGCGTGCTCGCGCACGGCGAAGAACGGGTGCGCTTCGAGGTCCGTCGCCATCCGCGCGCCGCGGGCGAGCCGCCGCGGCCGCTGGTGCTGCTGGTGCCGATCCTCGCCGGCGGCAAGGAACTGATGGGCCTGGTCGCCGAGCACGTGCGCGGCGAGGGCTTCGACGTCGCCTTCTGCGAACGCGCCGGGTCGGCGCTGTCGCCGCCGCAGCGCGGCCCCGAACTCGACGAACTGTTCCGCCGCACGGTGCTGCACCAGCGGCTGCTGCTCGCCTGGCTGCGCGCCGGCGACGAGCCGCCGCCGCACGTGCACGTGCTCGGCATGTCGATGGGCGGCATCGTCACGACCGTGCTGGCCGCCCACGAGCCGACGATCGACAGCGTCGCGATCTGCCTCGCCGGCGCCGACCTCGCCGGGCTCGTGCTGGTCACCTCCGAACGCCGCGTGCACCGCTGGCTCGACTGGCGCCAGGACACCGATGGCATCGGCTCCGACTCGCTCTACTGGGAGATCCGGCAGTTCCTGGAGCACGAACCGGCGCGCTTCGCCGCGCAGGTGCCGACCGAGAAGGTCCTGTTCGTCAGCGCCGCGTTCGACACGGTGGTGCCGCGGCGCAACCAGAGCCTTTTATGGGAAGGACTTGGGCGGCCGCAGCGGCTCGACGTGCCGTTCGGTCACTACACCGCCGCCGTCGCGGTCGGGCAGGTGATCGGCGCGGCTGCGGCACACTTCCGGGCCCGCCAGGACCGATAGCACGGCGGCCAGGTTCGCGGCCGGGCGCAACGCCGGAGGTTCTCGAACCCTTGCACGTTACGGGGCCTCCCTCTTTGATCTGACCCCCGGAATTCCAACCCGACCGACTCTGACCATGTACGTTCGCACTGCTGTCGTGGCGCCGCTGATGCTGGCTGCCGTCCTCAACGCCCAGGAGACCCCGGAGATCCAGGGGCCGACCCCGGCCCAGCAGCTCGAGCAGCTCAAGCTCGAGAAGCAGCGTCTGCAGAAGGAGATCGGCTACGCCAAGGAGCGCGTCGACAACGCCAGCAGCCTGCTGTCGAAGAAGCTCCAGCGCAGCGCGCCGGAGTTCAAGTCGATCGACGCCGGCAAGCCGAAGGGCATGTTGTCGGTGCAGCCGCGCAAGCGCGTCGAGCGCAAGGTGGCGCGCATCGGCACCGCCGAGGAGATGAAGATCGGCGGCGGCGAGGCGCTCGTGGTCGTCAACCGCCGCGGCATCTCGCAGGCGGCCTACGACGACGTCAGCAACTACCTGAAGAGCTACAACCCGCAGGCCAACGAGGACCTGACGGCGCAGCGCGTGCTCTACGACCTGATCCGCATCGAGGGCGTCGCCGGGGAGTTCGTCGAGAACCCGGGCAAGGTCCAGCTCGCCGAGGCCTACGACAAGCTGCGCAAGGGCGAGATGTCGTTCGAGGACGCCGCGCAGAAGTACGGCACCGTGCAGGGTGCCGGCAAGGACGGCCAGATGAACGTGACCCGCAACTCGGTGCAGGGTCCGTTCTTCGAGTTCCTGGCGTTCTCGACCGAGGTCGGCAAGGTGTCGCGCCCGTTCCTGAGCCCGCGCGGCTACGTCGTGCTGAAGCCGGAGCAGCTGATCAAGGGCCAGCAGCCGTCGCTCGACAAGGTCGCGTGCAAGGTCGTGCTGTTCAAGTTCGCCGAGGACGACAAGGTCATGCTCGACGCGCAGTACAAGGTGACCTCGGGCCAGGCCGACGTGCTGGTGCGCGACGAGTCGATCCTGAAGAAGCTGCCGGCGCTCTACCGCCCGCAGGAGGCGCGTCCGTCGCCGCTGAAGATGATGGCGAGCCAGGTTCGCAACCTGCAGGGCGCGCTCGATCAGCTCGAGGCCAAGGGCGAGGGTGACACGCAGCAGGCCCAGGCCATCCGCGGCCAGATCCAGGCGCTGCAGAAGCGCATCGACGAGATCGCCGCGGAGAAGGCGGACGAGACCGACGGCAAGCAGGACGCCGACGTGAAGGACGACGTCATCAAGGGCGCACCGAAGATCAAGGCGGCGCCGCAGCCGAAGAAGCCGGGCGGCGGCAACTGAGTCCTGGATGGCAGCGATTCGCAAGAGTGGCGGCGTCGTTCCGTTCTTCTGGCAGGGCAAGATCCTCGATCCCCGCGACGACGCCTTCGCGGAAGCCCTGTCCCCCCAGCGGTTCCGGACCATCGAGAACGCTGCCAGCGAAGAGACGTCGATCGGCTGGGTGACCCCGGCCGATCCGACCGGCGACAGCTTCGCGATCGAGGACCTCGACGGCGGCATCGGCACCTGGCTGCGCTTCCGCATCGACAAGAAGTCGATGCCGATGAAGTGGCTGCAGATCCATCGCGACGCCGCCGAGAAGGCGCGCGGCAAGAAGCTGTCCGCCAAGGAGCGCCGCGAGCTGAAGGAAGACCTGATGGACCAGCTGCTGCCGCGCGTGCTGCCGACCATCACGCTGGTCGACGCGCTGCTGTTCCACGAGCGCAAGACGGTGCTGCTGTTCGCGACCAGCAAGAGCGCCAAGGAGGCGTTCGCGAAGCTGTTCTTCGAGACGTTCACGGTGCAGCTCGAGACCGCCGATCCGCTGCAGAGCGGGCTGCGGTCGGACCTGAGCCCGGACCAGAAGCACGCGCTCGAACGACTCGAACCGATCCGCTGGCCGAACACGACGATCGCCGACGGCGGCCTGCCGTCGATCGAGCGTGCGGCCGCGCCGATGGCGCCCGCGCAGGAGCCGCTGGACGTCGTCGACGAGCCGGCGGCAGCGGCGGCGGAGGCGGAGGAGCCGATCGGCACCGACGAGGCGGCCGTCGCCGACGAATCCGCCGCGACCGAGCCGCCGTTCGAAGCCGACGAAGACGTCCGGGAGGAGCAGCAATGAGCCTGGCCAACGAAGGGGTCGAGAGCCACGGGTTCCTCGGCGAAGAGTTCCTCACCTGGCTGTGGTTCCGCTGGGAGACCGAGGGCGGCGAGTTCACGCTGAGCGGCGGCCGCGTGGTCGGCATCGCGCTCGACGACTTCCTGACGTTCGCGGCGCTGACCGAGGACGAGACCGAGCAGACGCTGCGCCGCGGCCTGCCGACGCGCACCGCCGAGGCTCGCACCGCCCTGCGCCAGGGCCACCGCTTGCGCAAGGCGCGCCTGCTGGTCGCCGAGGGCGACCGCCAGTGGACCGCCACGCTCGACGCGCCGTCGCTGACCCTAAGCGGCGTCAAGCTGCCCGACGACGCCGAGGAGTGCGAATCGGAGATGGACCGCACCGCCGACCGCGCCGCCAACTGGCTGGCGCTGCACGAGATCGTGCAGGCCCTCTACGGCCTGTTCCTCAAGGAGCGCCTCCGCGACGACTACCGCTCCACCGCCGCCGAAGCCCAAGCCACCTGGATGGCAAAGTAGCCGTACGGTACGCGGTTCATCCTCCAACTTTCGCGGCGGCCCGGAGCATCGGACCGTAGACCGCGAGCATCGCGGTGTGGCCGGTCGCCGCCAGCCAGCTGGCGAACTCGCCGCACTCCGCCAACTCTGAACGTGCGGCTGCCACGATGCGGCGGGCGGCCTCGCCGGTTCGCCGCATGGTGACGCCAACCTGCTGGAACGACAGCCCGGCGAGGTCGCGCAACAGCAGCGCCGTGCCCGCCGCGTGCCAGGTCGTGCGCTTGCCGCGCAGGCGTCGCTGCGGCGCCTCGATCGCGGCGAGCGCCGATGCCGGCACCAGCTGCCAGCCGGTGTCGACCCCGTCCGCCAGCCTCGCCTTGCTCCGCACCCAGCTCAGCACGGCCGGCGCCGCCCCCGCGAGCAACATGTCGGTCGGGTCTGCACCCCCCTTGCCGGGCGTTCGCCGTCGGTCCAACCAGTCCATCGTGCCGCCGGGAAAGCCCCGCGCGAACACCTGCTGGTAGCGACTCGGGTCGTAGTGGCGCTGCTCCGTCCGCGAACGGACCTCCCGCTCGATCCACTCCCGCGCCAGCCAGTCCGGCCCGGCCGTCGCGTTCGCGTAGTGGTGACAACTGCCGTAGGGATAGTCGGCCGCGGTCGGCGCCAGCCGCGCCTGCACCGGATTGGCGTCGATGTAGCCGACCAGCACCCGCCGATACGCGAGCGAGTCGACCCTGCGAGACCAGAACCGACCGCGAAGCAGCGGACCGTCGCGCCGCCGGCCCCGATTGAAGTAGCGCACGTACGGCAGCTGGATCGCGTGCATCGCGTCCGACAGGGCCGCGTCGCCGCACCGCACCAGCAGGTGGAAGTGCGTCGCGAGCAGCGTGAACGCGTGCACCTCGAGACCGGAGCGCTCGACCTCGGCGCGCACGCCATCGAGGAACACCCCCATGTCGAGGTCGTTCTCGAACATCGTGCGTCGCGCCAACGCGCGGTTGGTCACGTGGAACCAGCCGCCTTCCTCCGCATTCCTGGGTCTTCGGACCATGCCACCTGTCGGTGGGCACCAGGACGCGAATGTGCGCCGACCGGGCGCGAAAGTTGGAGGATGAACCGCGTACCGTACGGCAACTCTCAGGGGTGGCGTTCGGGGAGGTGGGACATGGCGTTGCGGTTGAGGTGGGCCATGAGGTCGCGGACGTCGCGGAAGCCGGGCACGGTGTGGCCGCCGATTGGCACGATCGGCGGCGGGTCCACCTGTTCGTCGAAGCTGCGGGACGAGTCGAGCGGGTCGCGGTCGGCCTGGCGCCAGCGACCGTGCGCGACGAACGTCCACTGCCGTCCCTGGCCGCGGGTCGACAGCAGCTGCCAGACCAGGTCCCAGCTCGCCTGCTGCAGCGTGCGGTCCCCCTCGGCATCGAACGCGCGCACATCGAGGTGCAGCACGGCGTCGGCCTGCAGCGCGCGACCGATGCTCGCCTCGTCGTCGAGCGAGACCGCCAGGTCCGACTCGGCCAGCATCTCGAGCGCGACCCCCGGCGCGATCACGCGGTAGCCACGACGACCTAACTGGTAGGCAAGACCGGTGAACCACAGCTCGTCGTCGGGCGGCTCGCCGCCGGCCACCAGCGGCCAGATCGCGACCGTCTCCGGCACGTCCCCCCGGATCGGCACGACCTCGACGCCGTCCCCGACGCGACAGCCGCCGAGCGTGGCCAGCGCCGACAGCCCCACGACCAACAACCCCACCGTCGCGGCACGCATGCGTCAGCGCGCGCCCCCGGAGAGGCGCGGCAACATCTCGTCGCGCTGCGCGGTCTGCCAGACGAACGTCGCCATGATCACCGACGCCTGCTTCAGGTCGTCGGCAACCGCGTGGTCCCAGTTGTCCATGTTGGAGTGGTGCGTGCGCGTGCTGTAGCTGACCGCGTCCTGGATGAACTGGAACCCCGGCACCCCGACCCCGTGGAACGCCAGGTGGTCGGTGCCGCCGGTGTTGTCGAGCGTCAGCGTCGACGCCGCGTGCACGTGGAACGGCCGCAGCCACGGTCGGAACACCCGCGCGACGTCCTCGTTGCCCTGCAGGTAGACGCCGCGGATGCGGCCGGTGCCGTTGTCGAGGTTGAAGTAGCCCGACACCTTCGCCGCCTCGTCCGTCGGCGACTCCTTGCTGCCCAGGTGCTGCCGCACGTAGGCGCGCGAGCCGAGCAGCCCCTGCTCCTCGCCGCTCCACAGGCAAGAACGGATGGTGCGACGCGGCCGCACGCCCTTCTGCTTGCAGTATTCGCTGATCAACCGCGACGCCTCCAGCACGACCGCGCTGCCGCAGCCGTTGTCGGTCGCACCGGTGCCCGACTGCCAGCTGTCCAGGTGCGCACCGATCATCGCGAACTGGTCGGCGAGGTCGCTGCCCTCGAGGTCGGCGACGACGTTGTAGTCGTTCTGCTCGCCGTCGAAGAAGCTCGCGCGCAGCTCGACCGCGACCCGCACCGGCAGCCCCTTCTGCAGGATCCGGCACATCCGGTTGTAGTGTTCGACCGCGATCGTCATCTGCGGGATCACCTTGGCGTCCGCATCGCGCGCGCTCTTGCGCTCGGCGCGCGGCGTGTCCGGCGGGTTGACGGCGCGCGCGCCGGTCGTGAACACGGTGCCGTATTCGCCCTTGCTGCCGCAGTCGACGATCGCCAGCGGTTCCTTCTGCTGCACGATCGCCATCATCTGCATGCGCTTCTGGAAGCCGATGCGGAAGCTGTTGCGGGACCGCGCCGAGCGCGCCCGGTCCCCCGACCGCTGCGTCTCGGCGCGCTGCTGGTCGGCGAGCCGCAGCAGGCTCTCGGTGTCATGACGCGTACTGACCCCGTCGAACGGCTCGCGCACCGTGCGCATGTCGGCGATCAACACGACCTTGCCCGCGAGGTCGGTCTTGCGCAGCTCGTCCGCGGTCATCGACGCGACGTGCACGACGTCGGCCTCGATCCGACCTTCGACTCCCGGCGACCAGGCCTTGGCGTATGCGATCACCGGCCACGGGTTGTCGCCGACGACCGACATCGCGACGTGGTCGCAGCGCCAGCCGCGCCCGAACGGCCCCCACTCCTCGAGCTCGGGAGCCATGCCCATCTGCCGGAAGCGGTTGGCCGACCACTGCTGCGCCTTGCGCAGGTTCGGCGAGCCGGTCACGCGCGGGCCGTAGACGTCGCACAGCCAGCTCAGGTGCTCCATCACCTGCGAGCGTTCGAGGCCCTCCTCGAGGAAGAACGCGACGGCGGCCTCGTCGACGGCACCGTCGGCGCCCGGCACCTGGGCCGGCAACAGGGAGGCGAGGGAAGAGACGACGAACGTGAGCATCGGGACGCGCATGGGACCTCCGGGAATGGGCACCCACGTATACGGCCGCGTTACGATCGCGGCGAGCCCTACGAGATGAACCAGATGTCCCGTGTGTTCCCTCTCCTGCTGGCGCTCGCGTCCGTCGCGTGTGCACAGCAGTCCATGGTCGAAAGCATGAACCGCCGGTTCGCGACGACGTCGCCGAAGGCCGGGGAGATGCTGCCCGACGCGACCGGCTTCACGATGCGCGGCGAGCCGTTCGCGCTGCGCGACACGCGCGGCAAGCTGACCGTGCTGGTGACCGGCTGCCTCACCTGAGTGCCGTTCCTGCGCAACGTCCCCGGTCTGGAGGCGGTCTATCGTGACTACGCGAAGAAGGGCGTGCAGTTCTTCATCGTCTACAAGTCGGTCGTGCACCCCGGCACCAACGGCGTGCTCGACGCGGTCACCGAACGAGAACGGATCCTGCAGCTGCAGCTCGCCAGGGAGCGCCTCGGCACCACCGTGCCGATGGTCAGCGACTCGCTCGACGGCGCGATCGTGCGCGCGCTGCAGTCCGCGCCCAACGCCGAGTTCGTCATCGACGCCGACGGCACGGTGCTGTCGCGCAAGTTCTGGCACGACCCGGCGGCGCTGCGCACGTTCCTGGCGCAGCGGGTCGGCGAGGTCGAGCCGGCGACGCGCGTCGAGGACCTCGGCATGCGGCTCGAGTGGCCGGAGCGCAAGGCGAAGACCGGCCTCGTGCCGCGCAAGCAGGTGCCGCCGGACATGAGCATCGCGGTGTCGCAGCCGGTGCTGCCCGAAGACCCACAGGCGCTTCGCGACATGACGCCGTTCTTCGCCAAGCTGCTCGTCGAGGCGGACCAGCCGCTGATGCAGCAAGGCTCCGGCAAGCTCTACCTCGGCTTCTACCTCGACCCGGTCTACCAGGTGCACTGGAACAACCCCGCCGGCGGACTGTCGTGGCAGCTGGCGGTCGTCGACGACGGTGGCGACCAGCGATTCGAACCGATCCGCGGAGCGACGCCGAAGTTCGAGCACGAGATCGACCTCGACCCGCGCGAGTTCGTGCTCGACGTCGACCTGCCCACCGCGAAGGCCCTGCAGCTGACGGTCACCTACACGGTCTGCGCCGACGACGATTCGTTCTGCATGCCGGTGACGCAGCAGCACCGGATCGAGCTGAAGCCGAAGCCGGGCGGCGCGTCGCGGGCGGGCGACTGGATGACCGAACTGGTCGGCGACCCGATGGCCCACGACGCCGATGGCGACGGCCGGGTGACGCTCGCGGAGCTGCCCGAGCAGCGCGCCCGGATCATCCTGCTGCACTACGACCACAACCACGACCAGGCGATCGATGCCCGCGAGGCCGCGCTGTTCTACCGGATGGTCCGGCTGCGCCCGGGCGAACGCACGACGACCGCTGCCAAGGCGAGCGCCCCGGCAACGGCCACCCCCAAGGAACCGCGGCGCGACGGCCGATAAGGCCCGAAGGTGAGCACAGGTCCTTGACCAACGGGCGCCGCTGGCGCAGATTCCGCAGACCGCACGATGTCGTCCCGCAACCACAACCCGGCCGCCGAGGGCCGCCGCACCGCCAGGCACTGGCTGTGCATCGCGCTCGTGCTGCTGATCGGGATGACGCGGCAGCTGGTGATCTGCACGCACCAGGGCGGCCAGACGCACATCGAGTTCGCCCACCAGGAAGGCGCCTCGAGCCACCACGGCCACCACCACGGTGGCTGCAACCACGCGCACTTCGTGATCGACGCGCGCGGCGGCCAGCACGGGGCGCAGCAGCACGCGCATCCCGACGGTGACGACTGCGACGACCCGCACTCGTCGTGCGACCACGTGCACCTGAGCGTCGACGTCGGCCCCAAGCCGCTGCCGGACGTGGTCGACCTGCCGTTTGCGCAGCCGATCGTGCTGTGGCTGCACCCGGAGCTGCAGGACCAGTGGGCGAGCACCGAGCGCCCGGCGCAGCCGCCGCCCGCGACCGGCCCACCGCGGCCGAGACCGCGCCAGTACCTCGCGCTCCGCGCGAGCACCGTGCTGCTGATCTAGTCGAGAGGCGCGCGCCCGGGGCGCGCGGTTCGCCGCGCCTTCGGGCGCGTCCTTCGCCGATGCCGTTTCCGAGGCATCGGTGCGTCCGGCGAACGACCTCTCGACTCCCGATGCCATTCCGTAGATCCCCATTCCGTAGATCCCCATTCCGTGGGTCCCCGTTCCGTAGGTCCGCTGCCCTGCTGCTGGCCACCGCGCTGTGCAGCTGCCATTCGTATGAGGCGATGCCCGTCGACCTCGACGAGCACCTGCGTGGCTTCCGAGAACGCGCCCCGCTCACCGTGCAGGGCGACGGGCTGACGCGCGCCGAGGGCCGCGAGGTCGCCAAGATGTTCCACCCCGACGCGCGGCTGGCGCGGCTGCGTGCCGGCGTCGCCACCGTCGAACGCGACCAGGCCGGTCGCTGGGACGACCCGCAGCTGCAGACCAACCTGCAGAACATCCTCGAGAGCGTGCCGTACCGATGGGTCGCGCAGGCGCAGCTCGGCTTCACCCTGCCGATCAACGGCCGCCTGCACAAGGAGCGTGAGCTCGCCGACCGTCGCCGCGACGAGGCGCTGGTCGAGGCCTGGGCCACCGAACAGCGCGTCGCCAACCAACTCGACCGCGCCTGGACCAGCCACGCGGCCGCCCGGCAGCGGGTCGCGCTGTTCGAACGGACCTGCACGAACCTTGCCGAACTCGAGAAGGTCGCGGCGCGGCTGGTCGAGGTCGGCAGCCTGACCCGGCCGGGGGCGCGCGTGTTCGGCCTCGAGCGCCACAACCAGGAAGCCGGCCAGGCGCTCGCGATCGCCGACGCCGACGCGACCGCCATCGAGCTGCGCGCCGCGCTCGGCCTGCACCCGGATGCGCCGCTCGAAGTGGTCGCCGACCTCGACGTGCAGCCGTTCGCGGCCGATGCCGATCGTCGTCGCGAACTGCTGCGGCAGAGCCCGCGCCTGCTGGCGCGCGAGCTCGCCCATCGCAGCGCCGAAGCGGACCTGATCCTGCAGATCCGCCAGCAGTGGCCCGACCTGCAGCTGTGGCCCGGCTGGCAGGAGGAGGACGGCCAGCCGCGCGCCGGCTTCGGCGTCAACCTGACCCTGCCGGTGTGGACCGCCAACGAACCCGAGGTCCTGCGCGCCGAGGCCGAGCGCGCCTGGACCGCCGAGGCCGTTCGCGCCGGCTACGAGCAGCTGCTGCAGGAGCTGGCAGCCGCCGAGATCCGGCGCAGCGCCGCCGCCGACCAGGTGGCCCGCTTCGAGGCGCTGCACGGCCTCGCGACCGAACAGGTTCGCGACAACCACCGCCTGGCCGAGGTCGGCCAGATCGACGTGCTGCTGATGCTCGACGCGCTGCTGCGCGAACACAACGTGCAGCTCGCCGCGATCGACGCGGCGCTCGCGCACGCGCAGCGCACCGTCGACGTCAACCAGCTGCTGCCCGACCCCGCCTCCGCACCACCCACCACCAGCACCGAACCGGGAGCCTCCCGATGATCCGCACCCCGTGCACGCGCGCGTTCGCGCTCCTCGTCATGTCGACGTTCCTGGCCAGCTGCGGCGGCGAGGACGAACGGCCACAGCCGACCGAGACCGCCGGCAAGGCACCGTCCAACCGCGTCGACGTGCCGCCGATGGTGCGCCGCAACCTCGGCATCGAGTTCGCCACCGTCGCGCGCCGCCGGGTCGCGCAGACGCTGCGGCTGCCCGCGCAGGTCGAGCTGCTGCCGGCCGCGACCCAGCACTACACCGCGCCGTTCGCCGGCCGCGTGCAGGTCCTGGTCGCGCCGCTGCAGCAGGTCGAAGCCGGCGACGTGCTCTACACGCTGGACTCGCACGAGTGGCGCGCCACCCAACGCGAACTCGGCGCAATGGCCACCGCGATCGAGCTGACCCGGGCGCGCATCGACGCGATGGGCCCGCTGCTGGAGTCCTGCGCCGAACACGAGCGCAGCCTGCGCACCGCCCACGACGTCACCGGCCGCTACATCGAGGACCTGCAGCGCGCCGAGGGCGACGTCGGCGGCCAGGCGCAGAAGCTCGCCGCGGCCCGCGTCGAACTGGCGCAGCTCGCCGCCCAGATCGCCGACGCCGACGAGAAGCACACCGAGACCGTGACGCGCCAGAAGGAGCTCGACGCGACGCTGCGCAGCCAGCGCGAACAGCTCGAGCTGCTGCAGCAGGGCGCCGCGGCGGCGCTCGGCGTGCCGGCGGAGTCGCTTGCCGCAGGCTGGCGCGGCCTGTCGCGCATCGAGGTCCGCGCGCAGCGCACCGGCGTCGTCGAAGAGATCCGGGTCGCCAACGGCGCGCTCGTCGAGAGCTTCGGCCACGTGCTGAGCACGATCGACCCAACCGCCGTGCGCTGCCATGCGCGCGCGCTGCAGAGCGACCTGGGCCTGCTGCGCAACGGCCTGCCGGCGGCGATCGTGCCGACCGGCACCGGCGAAGCCGGGCAACGCGTCGCCGGCACGCTGCAGCTCGGCCCCGCCGGCGACGCACGCGCGCGCACGCTCGACGTCTACGTGACCCCCGAAGACGGCGACCTCGGGTTCGTGCGGGCAGGCCTCGCGGTGTTCGTCGAGATCACCACCGCGACCAGCGGCGACGCGCCGCTGGCGATCCCGCGGGCCTGCGTGCTGCCCGACGGCCTCGACCGCGTGTTCTTCCGGCGCGACCCGCGCGACCCGGACAAGGTGATCCGCGTGGTCGCCGACCTCGGCGTCGACGACGGCGTCTGGGTCGAGGTCAAGTCCGGCCTCACCGACGGCGACGAGGTCGTGCAGGCCGGCGCCTACGAGCTGGTGCTGGCGAGCGGCGACCAGACCCCGAAGGGCGGCCACTTCCACGCCGACGGCACCTGGCACGAGGATCACTAGTGTTCCGCAGTCTCATCGCATTCTCGCTGCAGCGGCCGTTCGTGGTCTGCGTGCTGGCCCTGCTGCTGGTCGGTGTCGGTGCCTACCTGGTGCCGCGCATGCCCGTCGACGTGTTCCCGGAGCTCAACGCCCCGACCGTGGTGATCCTCACCGAGAGCCCCGGCCTCGCCGCCGACGAGGTCGAACAGAGCGTCACGCTGCCGCTCGAGACCGCGGTGCGCGGCCTGCCCGCCGTGCGCCGCGTGCGCAGCGCCAGCGCCATCGGCCTGTCGCTGCTGTGGATCGAGTTCGAATGGGGCCAGGACATCTATCGCGCCCGCACGCTGGTCAACGAGAAGCTGTCCGCGACGCGCGACCTGCTGCCGGCCGACTGCCACGCCGAGATCACCCCGATCACGTCGATCACCGGCGAGATCATGCTGATGTCGGTGTCGTCGCCGGACGGCGCGGTGTCGCCGATGGAGCTGCGCAGCTACGCCGAGTTCGACCTGCGCAACCAGCTGATGGCGGTGCCCGGCGTCGCCCAGGTGGTCGCGATCGGCGGCGAACTGGCCGAGTACCAGGTGCACGTGCGCCAGGACGATCTGCGGCTCTACGACCTCACCCTGCAGGACGTCGTCGAGGCGGCCGAACGGGCCCACACGACCGCGGGCGCCGGCTACCTGCTCAACGTCGACGGACTCGAGCTGCCCGTGCGCCAGACCGGCAGGGTGCGCAGCGTCGCGGACGTTCGCGGCACCGTGATCCGCAAGGTCGAGGGCCATGCGATCACGCTCGGCCACGTCGCCGACGTGCGGCTGGGGCCGACGCCCCCGCGCGGCACCGCCGCCGAGGGTGGCCGCCGGGCGGTCGTGCTGTCGGTGCAGAAGTCACCGGGCACCAACACGCTGGCGCTGACCGAAGCGGTCGACGCGCGGCTGCAGGCCGCCCGCAAGACCGCGCCGGACGGCGTCGTCATCAACGAGCACGTGATGCGGCAGGCGGACTTCATCCAGCTGTCGGTCGACAACCTGCTGGCGGTGCTGCGCGATGCAGCGATCTTCGTCGCGATCATCCTGGTGCTGTTCCTGCTCGAGTGGCGCACGACGCTGATCACGCTGACCGCGCTGCCGCTCAGCCTGGCGGTCGCGTTCGTGGTGCTGTGGGCGGCCGGCATGTCGATCAACGTGATGACGCTCGGCGGCCTCGCGGTCGCGATCGGCGAGCTCGTCGACGACGCCATCATCGACGTCGAGAACGTGTTCCGTCGCCTGCGCGAGAACGCCGCGCTGCCCGCGAACGAACGCCGCAGCGTGCTGGCGGTGACGTTCGCCGCCAGCAACGAAATCCGTAGCTCGGTGGTGTTCGCGACCGCGATCATCGTGATGGTGTTCGTGCCGCTGCTGTTCCTGCAGGGCCTCGAGGGCCGCTTCTTCCGGCCGCTCGGCGTGTCGTACATCGTCGCGACGCTGGCGTCGCTGGTCACCGCGTTGACGGTGACGCCGGTGCTGTGCCGGTTCCTGCTAGCCAGGGTGCGGCCGGGCGGCGAGCACGGCGACGGCTGGCTGGTGCGCTGGTTGAAGCGGCGCTACCGGCCGACGCTCGACTGGGCGATGCGGCACGGCCGCGCGACGCTGGCGGTCTCGGCGCTGTTGACGATCTCGTCGCTCGGGCTGGCTTCGACATTCGGTTCGAGCTTCCTGCCGTCGTTCAACGAGGGCACGTTCACGGTGTTCCTGATGGCGCCGCCGGGCACGTCGCTCGAGGAGAGCGATCGCATGGCGACCGGCATCGAGACCCAGCTGGCCGAGCTGCCGGGCGTGCGCGCGGTCGTGCGACGCACCGGCCGCGCCGAACGCGACGAGCACGCCGAGCCGGTCAGCAACAGCGAGGTCGAGGTGTCGATCCTGCCCGGCCACGACCGCGCCACCGTCCGTCGCGAGATCGACCGCGTGCTGGCGAGCGTGCCCGGCATCACGACCAGCGTCGGCCAACCGATCGAGCACCGGCTGTCGCACGTGCTGTCCGGAACGCCGGCGGCGATCGCCGTAGTCGCCACCGGCGACGACCTCGACGTGCTGCGCGACCTGGCTGAACGGCTGAAGGGCGTGATCGCCGCGGTGCCGGGCACGCGCGACGTCAACGCCAGCCGCGAGGTGATGATCACGTCGCTGCCGATCCGCTACCGCCCCGCGGCGCTCGCCGCGGCCGGCCTGACCCCGGCCGACGCGGCCGAACAGGTGCAGGCGGCGATCGCCGGCGCGCGCATCACCGATGTGCTCGACGGCCAGCAGCGCATCGCGTTGACCGTGCGGCTGCACCCGGACGAACGGCGCGACGTCGGCTCGGTGCGCGACCTGATGCTGCGCGGCATCGACGGCGCCACCGTGCGCCTGCGCGACGTCGCCGACGTCTCGCTCGAGCGTTCGTCCAACCTGATCGCGCGCGTCGACGGCCAGCGCAAGGCGACCGTCTCGTGCAACGTGGCCGACGGCTACAACCTCGGCCAGGTCGCCGAGGCGGTGCGCGCCGCGGCCGACCCCGTGGTCACCGCGGCCGGCTGCTCGCTGACGGTCGGCGGCCAGTTCGAGGCGCAGCAGTCCGCCAGCCGCACGATCCTGGTGATGGGTTCGTTCGTCGTGCTGGTGATGCTGATGCTGGTGCACGCCGCGATCGGCTCGCTGCGCGCGTCGCTGCTGGTGATGGTCAACCTGCCGCTGTCGCTGATCGGCGGCATCGCGGCGATCTACGTGACCGAAGGCGCCGGCGCCGTCGGCAACACGCTGGCCCTGCTCGGCATCAGCGGCGAACGCTACGTCGCGCCGGTGATCTCGATCGCCAGCATGGTCGGGTTCATCACCCTGTTCGGCATCGCGGTGCGCAACGGAATCCTGCTCGTCCGCCAATACTTCGACCTGATCGCCGAAGGCCGGCCGCTGTTGCAGACCGTCGTCGAGGGCTCGCTGGCGCGCCTGGTGCCGATCCTGATGACCGCGCTCACGGCAGCCCTGGGCCTGCTTCCGATCGTGTTCGCCGCCGGCGAACCGGGCAGCGAAATCCTCGCACCGCTGTCGATCGTCGTGCTCGGCGGGCTGCTGTCCTCTACCTTCCTCAATCTGGTCGTCGTACCGGCCGGGTTCTACCTGTTGTTCCGCAATCGGCCGCTGCCGATCCCCGATCAAGAACTGGAGTCCATCTCATGACGATCCGAACGCTGATGACCCTCCCCCTGCTGTTCGCCTTCGCCGCCTGTGGCAGCGAACCCGCCGAGAACAACGGCGGCGACCAGCAGGCCAACAACGAGAACCAGAACATGCACGCCGAGAACGAGCACGGCGAGCGCAAGGAACTCGGCGAGCGCAAGGCGTTCGAGCGCAGCTTCAAGGTCGTGCAGTACGGCGACGTCGAGGCCGGCGCAGAAGCTGCGTTCGAACTCGAGTTCGCCGCCGGCAAGGACCGCATCAACACGGTGCGCGGCTGGATCGGCGACAAGTCCGGCAAGGGCTCGATGAAGTCGCTCTGGGAGCTCGAGGGCGAGACCAACCTGCACGGCCACGTCGAGGTCCCCAAGGAGCTGCTCGACAGCGCCCAGCTGTGGCTCGACCTCGAGCACGACGGCAAGACCGAGACGGTCTCGATCGCGTTCCAGTAGCCGCGCATGCGGCGCGCACTCGAACGGCTGCTGCTGACGGCCACCACGGCGCTGCTGCTGTGGTGGCCGTTTGCGTACCGCTACACGTCGATCGGGTGCGAATGGGAAATGCAGGTCTGACGACGAACTGCACTCGGTCTACTGGCGGGTGCGCTGGCCGAGCGACGGCTCGGTGGTGCTGGCCCGCATCGAGCACGAACAGCGACTCGACCGCATGCCCGAGGCGTTCGATCTCGGCGCGACGTTCCTCAAGCCGGCGCAGGCGACCGGCGCGGTCACGTTCTGGCAGAACCTCGGCTTCTGGTGGCTGTCGGTCGACGCGCGCGAGGCGCCGGTGCCGGACCTGGTCAAGGACGCCGAGCGCGCCTTCGTCGTCGGGGTCCCCCACGCGTGCTTGCTGGTCGGCACCGGCAGCGTGTGGTGGCTGCTGCGCAGTCAGCGCCGGACCATCGCCGGGCGGAAGCCGACGGTCGGCAAGCCCGACTCGCGCGGGGCGGCATAGCGACGCGCGATGCGGCACTCCTCCAGCTTCGACGCGAACCAACCGCCGCGATGGAGGCCGAGTTCGCCGAGGATGCTGATCGGTTCGACGTTGCCGACCGAACCGGCCTGCACCATGCCCTGCGGCCCCAGCCTGCCGCGGTCGACACACCACTCGGCGACGTTGCCGCGCATGTCGTAGAGGCCGAAGCCAGCCGGCTTGCGCCGCCCGACGACGCTCGGCGCGTCGCTGCCGAACACCGCGTACTGCGCGAGAGCGAGCTGGATCGGCACGCTGCCGGGCTTGGGCTCGCCGCGACCGGCCAGCTCCCACTGCGCCTCGCTCGGCAGCGCGTAGACGTGGCCGTCGCGCAGCCGTCCGGCGTCGCGCTCGAGCTCGGTGAGCTTGCTGCAGAACCGCATCGCGTCGACCTGCGAGACCATCGTCACCGGCAGGTCGTCGGCGTCGGGACCGTCCTTCGGCCACGGCTCGGTGCCCATCACCCGTCGCCACTGCGCGCGCGTCACCTCGGTGTCCGCGAGCCAGAAGTCGTTCTCGAGCACGACCTCCCGCTGCGCCTCGTCGGCGCGGAAGTCCAGCGCGGCCTTGATCGTGCCCATCAGGAAGGTGCGCGCCGTGATCGGCACCATCCGGTTGCCGGCCGCCGTGTAGTAGCGGACGTCGGGGGCGGCGCGCACGCGGACCAGCCGACCGTCGCCGAGCTCCCGCCCCATCACCCGCAGCCGCCGCGTCCAGACACTGCGCACGCCGCGCTGGTCCTCGAGGGCGATCTGCAGGGTGTGGTCGCCGACGGTCGGCACCTCGAGTTCGACGGCGAAGTCACCGGCCACGACCGCGACGTCGCGCCAGGTCCCGAGCGGCAGCGCCCCGGCCGTTGCTCCGGCTCCCTGCCGCGCGGCCGCGTGCAGCACCTGCATCCTGCGGAAGCCCGGCGAACGCACCGTGCCGCGCAGTTCGAACTTCGGAGTCGCGACCAGCAACGTCTGCGAACGCGCCAGGTCGTTGCCGGCCGGAGCCCGCAGCGCGAAGCCCTCGAACAGGCGCCTGCCGAGGGCGGCCTCGAGGTCGCGTCGACGCTGCTGGATCGCCTCGTCCGCCTCGAACAGCAACGCCGCCCGCCGGGCCGCGACGTAGGCCCCGTCGAGGTCCGTCGCCGCGAGCTGCTCGGCGCGCTTGTCGAGCGCGCGCGCCAGCGGCTGCGCGGCCAGCTCGTGGCTCGGCATCAGCTGCAGGCACTCTTCGAGCTTGTCGATCGCCTCGTCGAGGCCGTCGGGCTTCGGCAGCATGTCGACCGCTTCCCAGTAGAGCCTCTTGGCCTTGGCCTCGGCCATCACCTTGGGCCAGTCGGTCGGGTCGTCGAACAACCCCGCGAGCCAGGCGCCGCCGAGACCGAGCACGAGCACCGCGGCGACCGCCAGCCAGCGGCGGGCACCGGCGCGGCGGCGTGGCGGCGACGCCGGTGCGTGCGGTGCGCCAGCGGCCTGCGGATCGCGCGACGGCATCGTCGGCGCTTCCTGCGGGTCGAGCGACGGCTGCGAGCCCGACTCGATCGCCGCCCGGATCGTCATCAGCGTCTGGCGCGGCGGCGGCGAGACCAGCGACGCATGCACGTCGCCTGGCGCACCGGCCTCGTCGGCGAGTTCGCGTTCTTCCATCGTCACCAGCGGCCGCAGCGCCGCCGACAGGGCGCCCGCGTCGGCGAACCGTTGGGCGGGATCGCGCGCGACACAGCGCTCGAACAGCGCCAGCACGTCGTCGGAGAGGTCGTCGCGCTGCGCGCGCAGCGACGGGAACGGCTGGTCCTGCACCTTGCGCGCCATCGCGGCCAGCGTCGGCGCCTCGATCGCATGGCGGCCGGCCAACAAGAAGTAGAGCATCGCGCCGAGCGCCCACACGTCAGCGGTCGGGCCGACGTCGGGCGAGTCCCACTGCTCGGGCGCCATGTACTGCGGCGTGCCCATCACCCCCGACGCGAGGCTGATGCTCTGGCCCGACGACGCGCTCGCCTTGGCGAGGCCGAGGTCGGCGAGCTTGACGCGCCCTGCCAGCGACACCAGCACGTTGTCGGGCTTGATGTCGCGGTGCACGATGCCGCGGCCGTGCGCCTCGGCGAGGCCCGCGACCGCGCCGAAAAGGATCGCCAGCGCCTCCTGCTCGGCCAGCGCGCCCTTGCGCTGCACGCGCTCGCGCGCGGTCTCACCGGTCACGAACTCCATCACCAGGTAGTGCAGGCCGTGCTTCTGCTGCACGTCCATCACGGTGACGACGTTCTGGTGGCGCAGGCTCGCCGCCAGCCGCGCTTCGCGTTCGAACCGGCCGACGAACTCCGGCGACTCACCGGCCAGCGACGGCTTCAGGCACTTGACCGCGACGTCGATGTCGAGGTTGAAGTGGCGGCCGCGGTACACCGCCCCCATGCCACCGGCGCCGACCCTGGCGTAGAGCACGACCGGGTCGAGCACCTTGAAGCCGTGCACCGTCGGGGCATCGCGCAGCAGCGGGTCCTGGTGGAGATCGTGGCCGTCGGAGGCGTCGGGCATGGGCGCCCGGAGCATATCGCGACCGGTCAGGCCACGTCGACGTCGGCCGGCCGATCGAGGCCGCGACGCTCGAGCTCGGCGATGCGGCCCTCGAGGCGGCGGACCAGCCGGTCCTCGCCGCGCTGCAACGCGGCCCGCAACACGATCGCGAGGAACGCCGACCCCAGCGCCACGGCGGTGATCAGCAGCACGAACACGTCGACGTGCACCATCACCTGGTTCTGCAGCAGGCGGAACACGTCGCACGCAGCGAACGCGAAGTAGCCACCGAGCCCGGCGAGCACGGCGGCGGAGAGGACGACGATGAACGACTTCATGGGGATCTCCGTGGCGGCAGGGACCTATGGCTGCATCAGGCGCCGCACCGCGCGCTGCACGGCGTCGACGGCGGCCCCGAGGTTCCAGGCGCCGCGGTCGCGGTCGCCGGTCCAGTTGCTGATCGCGCGCACGTGCAGCAGCGGCACCTCGAGCTTGCGGCAGACGTAGGCGACGGCGGCCCCCTCCATCGTCTCGACGTCGCCGCCGCCACCGCGCTGGCGCGCGCGTCGCGACGCCTCGTCGGTGCCGCTGCAGCTGCTGACGGTCAATCCGTGCACGCTCGGGCAGCCGAGCCGCACGGCCGCATCCCTGGCCAGCCGCGGATCGGCCAGGAACGGGCCGCAGTCGCCGAGCTGCATCGAGCCGAGGTCGAGGAAGCCGTCGGGCGTCTCGACGCCCTCGTCGGCCAGCAGGTCGTGGCTGACGACCGCGACGTCGCCGATGTCGAGCGGCGGCGGCCCGTCGCGGTGGCGCTCCGGGTAGGCGCCGGCGACGCCGAACAACAGCACCGCGCGCACGCCGTCGCGGCGCCGCAACAGGTCGGCGGCGCCGAACGCAGCGGCGGTCTTGCCGACGCCGATCGACTGCACGCCGAGGTCCTCGAGCCCGTGCCCCTCGATCGGCGCCGCGTGCAGCAACAGGAACTCGGAGCGCGGGATGCCGCCGAGCCCTTCGCTCATCGCACCGTCACCGACACGCCCTTGCCGTTGGCCGCCAACAGGCGCTCGAAGGCGTCGTCGTCGAATGCATAGCGTTCGGCGACCTCGCGCCAGCCGTCGGCGACCGCGAGGAACATGCAGGTCTCGCGCGCGCTCGGCTGATGCCCGGTGGCCTCGACCGTCAGCGACTCGATGCCCGACACCTGGCGCAGGAAGCGCTGCAGGTTGGCCGCCTGCTGGCACGCGAGGCCGTCCTGGTAGTCGAGTTCTTGCAGCATCGCGACCGCGCACAGGCACGCCGGGCGCCCGTACGATTCGAGCCGCTGCGCCAGCAACGGCACGAACCGCGGCGACTCAGCCAGCGGCTGCAGCATCTCGCGGTAGGCCTCGAAGTCCTCGGGCACCGAGACCCGCGCCAGGTCGAGCGGCCGCAGCGTCTGCGGCCGGTTGCGCTGCGCGGCGCGGCGGCCGCTCTTGAGCTTGTCGTCGACCAGGCTGCGCACGCGGCGGCTCAACCGCGGCCCTTCTTCGACCTGCTGCACCACCGCGTAGCTGTTGGGTTCGGCGTAGGAGACCGCGTGCGGCGCAGCGCGCAGCATCGTGTAGAAGAAGCCGAGCGTGACGATCAGCACGGCGGCGAACAGGGCGACGAACCCGAACGCCGAACTGCCGCCGCGACGGCGCCGACGGGCCGCGGCGTGCTGCGCGTCCTGGCGCCGCTCGGAGAAGCTGCGACGCGGCGGCAACGGCGGCATCGCCGGGTTGGGCGGGCTGCGCCGCAACTGCGGGCCACCGGCGGCACGCTCGTGCGGCAGCGGCGGCGGCAGGCAGGACGGGATCGCTGGCGGTTCGTGCCGGAGCCTCGGGCCGTTCGACGGGTTGTTCGACTGGTTGTTTCGCTGGCCCTGCGACGGACTCTTCGATCGGGCCGGCGGTGGCACCATCGCCGCGCGGCGCGGCACCGCGCCTTCGAGGTGGGCAACCGGTCCGAACGCGGCGATCATCTCGTCGACCGACTGGAACCGCGCTTCGGGATCCTTGGCGAGGCTCCTGGTCAACACGCTGCGCTCGGTCGCGGTCAGCAGCGCCGGCAGCTCGGGTCGGGCCGTCTCGTGCTTGCGCAGCACCTCCCACTCGCTGTCGCCGGTGAACGGCACCTTGCCGCACAGGATCTCGTAGAGCATCACGCCGAGCGAGTAGATGTCGCTGCGCTGGTCGCCGCGCCGCTGCAGCATCTCGGGCGCCATGTAGTACGGCGTGCCCCGCCCCATCGACAGGCTGCCGCGCGAGTGCGTCACCAGCTTGGACAGACCGTAGTCGCCGAGCCGCGCCACGCCGCCCTTCAGGAACACGTTCGCCGGCTTGATGTCGAAGTGCACCAGCGAACGTTCGTGCAGCGCCTGCAGCCCGCGCGCCGCCTGCAGGAACGCCCGCACCAGCTCGCCCTTCTCGTCCGCCGTCGGCGGCCGGCCCTCCGGCATCTTGTCGCGCAGCGTCTCGGTGCCCGCGAACGCCATCACCAGATACGGGATCCCGTCGACCTCGCCGCGGTCCTCGATCGACACCAGGTTCGGGTGGTCGATCTGCGCGAAGTACTTCACCTGCTCCAGCTCCGACAGCACCGCGCGCCGCACCTCGCCGTCGTCCACCTGCAGGAACTTGATCGCGTAGTCCTTGCCGATCGACATCCGCCGCGCCCGGAACACCAGCCCGAACATCCCGCCACCAAGCTTCGTCGTGATCTCGAAGCCCTCGATGTAGGAGGGCTTGCGGTAGTCGCGGTAGAAGGCCTCCCAGTCCGGGCGGGGAGCCTCAGGAGTGGCGTCGGTGGGCTGCATGCGATCAGGATACTCGGAGCGGCGGGGACTCTCCCGGATGACGGCGCGGCTGCGCTAGGACAGGCCGACTATTCCGACAACCGGGCAATCTGCGTAGGTTCTTTCGCTCGTGACGACCGACACCCAGACCTGCTCCCACTTCGGCAAGTGCGGGGGCTGCAGCATGCTCGATGTGCCCATCGCAGACCAGCTTGCGCAGAAGGCCCGCGCCGCGACCGAACTGCTGGCCGCGCATCTCGGCGACGTCGAGGTGGAGACGTCGCTGCCACCGCGGCCTCCGCGCCACGACCGCACCGCGATCCTCTACCCCGTGCAGCCGAGGCGCCGCGGCGTCACGCTCGGCATCTACCGGCGCGGCAGCCACCAGGTGGAGCCGATCCGCGACTGCCGCATCCAGCACAAGGCGCTGACGCGGTTCGGATTGCTCGCCGGCGAGGTGCTGCGGCACCACGAGATCCCCGCCTACGACGAGCAGACCGGCGAGGGGGTCGTGCGCGCGATCCGCGCCCGGGTCATGCCCGGCAGCAACGAACTGCTGGTCGGGGCGGTCGCGACGACGTCGAAGTTCCAGAAGCGCGACCAGCTGGTGCGCGACCTAGCCGACGCCGCCAGTGGCCTGCGCGACGACCAGGGTCGCCCCCTGCAGCTGGTCGGAGCCGTGCTCAACGTCAACGACCAGCCCGGCAACGCGCTGCTCGGGCCGCGCACGCTGGCGCTGCACGGCGACCCGTTCCAGACCGACCGGGTCGGCGCCCTGCGGGTGCGCGTCTCGTTCGAGAGCTTCTACCAGCTGCATCGACACGCCGAGGCGGTGCTGTTCCGGCCGGCGCTCGAGATGCTCGGCGATGTCGCGGGCCAGCGCGTCGTCGACGGCTACGGCGGCGTCGGAACGTTCACCCTGCGGCTCTTGCGGGACGGCGCCGCGCACGTGACGCTGATCGAGAACGGGCCGAGTTCGTGCGCGGACGCGCGCGCCAACCTGCAGGCCAACGGCTTCGACCACGGCGAGGTGCGCGAGCAGCCGTTCGGCAGCGCGCCGCTGCCCGACTGCGATGCGCTGGTCGTCGACCCGCCGCGCGCCGGCCTGATGGAAACCGGCGCCAGCGCCATCGCGGCGTGCCCGGCCCCGCGCGTCTTACTGGTCTCGTGCTCGATGACGTCGCTCGCCCGCGACCTCGAACACCTCGCCGCCACCCACCGCGTCACCCGCATGCGCCTCTGCGACCTCTTCCCCCACACCGACCACACCGAGATCCTCACCCTCCTCCACCGCCGCGCAGTACGCCGTGACGTCGCTGCATGGTTCATGCGCTCCGGAACTTGCGCGAGCGAAGCAGCGCGACTGTACGGCTACTTAGCGGTGGTTCTGGATCATCTTGCGGAAGCGGTCGAGCACGGTGTCGGCGAGTTCGCCGGAGTGGGCGACCCACTCGGCGTTCTGGAAGATGCGCGGGTGGGCGGCGGCGCGCATCTGCTCGAGGTAGGGCTCGACCTTGGCGTAGAGCAGCATGCCCTCGCCGGTGTTCTCGAGCAGGTAGTCGGTGTGCACGACGCCGTGCTTGGCCATGCCGAAGGCCATCTCCCAATAGGTCGAGACCTGCCGGTAGGCGCGGTTGAGCGGGTGGTCCGGCGACAGGATCGCGACCGCCTCGTCGGCGTTCTTCGGCCAGTATTCGGCGTTGATCGCGTCGCGCGACTCGCGCATCACCGGCTCGCGACGCAGGTCGTAGAGCTTGAGGACGAGATCGGCGTCGTGATGATCCGGTGCGTGCTTGGACATGCGCGCAGTGTGCGTCGTCACGGACGCAGGCGCAAACGCACGTCGCGGCGACCGACCTGCAGGCCCGTTTCCGAACGGCTGCCGCCACGGTCGATGACGATCCGGTAGTCGCCGACCGGCAGGTGGCCGGCGAAGTGCGAGCAGCGCTCGCCGCGCGAATGCACCGGCACGTCGCCGGCGAACACCTCGATCGTGGCGCCGAACTGCTCCATGCCCGAGCGCGAACAGGCGCGCAGGTCGACGTGGGCGCGGGCCTCGACCTGCAGCGCCGCGACCGACTCCCGGTTCGGCAGCACCACGACGCGCAGGTCCGGGACCGGGTCGAAGGCGAGGTATCGCCATGCGCCGTCGACGATCCGGTCCCGCGCGACGACCTGCGCCGGCCCCGGCGGCACGTCGAGGAAGCCGTATTCCCCGAAACGCGCCTTGCCCCAGGTCTGCCAGCGGTGCTGCCGGGCTTCGGCCTCGCCCCGGCCCGCCGGCACCATCAGGACCGGCGTGTTGTCGGCGTCCAGCCCGTGCATGCGATGGCGCGACTCGAACAGCAGCCGCACGCTGGCAACGCGGGAGACCGCGACGACGGCCGTCTGCACGCCGCTCTCGGCCAGCATGCGCACCCGCGTCGGCGGCTGACGCGCGACGTATCGCCCCCGCACCGTCAACTCGTAGTCCCCCGGCGGAACCAGCGGCAGCCAGGCCTTGCGGTCGACGTTGGCGCGGCGCTCGCGCGTATACGCGCCGTCGACCCGCCGCAGGAAGATGTCGACCTTGCCGACCGGCCCCTCGAGCTCGACCCGCAGGTCCTGGCAGCGCAGCGGCGCGGACCAGTCCTGCTGGCCGCAGCCAACCGGCAGCGGCACGACGTGGCTGCAGGCCGCGAGCTCCTGCAGGTTGCGCACGAGATCGAAGCGCGCTTCACCGACCGGCATCACCGCGTGGTGCCGGCCGTCGGATGCCCGCGGCACCAGGCGCGCCTCGCCGCCGAGGCGCACCCGGACGTGTGCGCTGCGCCGCCGGGACCAGTCGACGTCGAAGGTCCCGTGGGTCGCGACCATGTCGGCGGGCAAGCGCAGGTCGAGCTCGACCCCCTCGTCTTCTTCGAGTTCTAGCGACGTCCCGAAGTTCGTCGGCGGGATCGTCATCAGCGACAGCCGCCCGGCCGGGCAACCGGCGAACGCAAACCGGCCTTCCTCGTCCAGCTCGACCGCCTCGGCCCACGAGCTGGCCTCCGCGTAGAGCTGGAGCCTGCAGAACGGCACCGGGCGCCCGAGATGGTCGCACAGCTGCCCGCGCACGCCCGGCTCCGCGACCTTGCGGCGCTCGATCGGCAGGTCGAACTCGACGGGTGCCGCCGCGCCCTCGCGCGGCGCTTCGGCGCGCACCTCGGCCCGCTCGGGTGCGGGAACGGCGACGCGGTCCGCGTCGCGACCGGCGAACCACCAGCCTGCGACGGCGAGGCCGACGACCAGCAGCGCGAAGGCCGCGCGCCGCACCCCGCTGTCGCCGGCTCTACGCATCCTTGGGGGCGAGGTCGATCGCGCCGAACGACTCGGCGCCCGGCGACGACCACCGGAAGACGTGGCCGGAGTAGCCGGTGGCCTGGTTGAGCGCCTTCTTGGCGCGCAGGGCCTCGTACCAGACCTTGGTGTGTTCGCCGACCATGACGACCGTGCCACCGCCACCGCGGCCGCTCATGCGCGCACCGAGCACGGCGCCACCGTCGTCGCGACGCTTGCGCACCCAGTCCACCACCAGGTCGCACGCGTCGCTGCCGAGGCCCGCCGCCCGGTAGGCGTCGTGCGAGGCGAACAGCAGGTCACCGAGCTCGCGCCGCTGGGCCGGATGCGGCGGCTGGTCGAGCAGCTCCCGGAAGCGCGTGATGCGCTCGCCCTCGCCGTCGACGTCCTGCTCGGCGGCGGCCGGATCGGTCTGGCTGCCGGTCTCGAGCCCGACGAACTCCAGGTCGCTCGGCACCTGCAGCCGCTGTTCGAGGTCCGCAGCCGCACCGCGCAACATCAGCAGTTCTCCTCGTTCGGCGAGCACGCTCGTCATCGCGTCGGCCACACGGCCGTCGACGCCGAGAACTTCCCGTTCGACCGATTGCGCCAGCCGCGCCACCTCGACCGGCGACAGCTCCACTTCGTACAGCATCGCAAACGCGCGCAGCGACGCGACCACGATCGCGCTCGACGACGCGACCCCGCAGCGGCTGGGAACGTCGCTGTGGATCAGCAGTTCGGCGCCGTGCGTCGGCACCAGCCCGTGTTCGCGGGACAACACCAGCAGGGCGCCCAGCAGGTACGCCGCCCAACGATCGCGCGGGTCCGGCAGCAGAAACGCCTTGGCCTCCTCGTAGTCGATCGGCCCTTCCGGCGGCACCAGGTCGCCGAGCCGCACCGACAGCATCTGGGTGCGCGAGCCGTCGCGACATGGCGACCACAGCCGGATCAACTCGTCGTCGCGCGCCTGGATCGCGGCGCAGGCGGCCTCGGAGGTCGCCAGCGACAGGGAGTGGGGCGAACGGCTGCCGCCGAGGCCGCCGAGCACGTCCAGGCGGCCGGGTGCGCGGGCGATCCGGATCGGGCGGCCCTGCTGGAAGAACGCCGGCATCACCTCCTCGATGAGGCGGAACACCATCAGGACGCCGAGGCCCTCGGCCGGATCTTCGGACGGAGTGAAGTACTGCACGGGGGCGAGCATACGCACCATGGGGCGCGAGGCCGAAATCCTGGACTTCCCCCAGGGCGCACGTAGCCTCAGTGGCAGTCAAACCGGGCATCGCCCAGGACCCGCAATGCACAACCGAATCCTCAAGACGGCCCTGCTCGCTTCGCTGCTCGGCCTGACCGCGTGCGGCAGCTCCGGCTACTCGCGCGTCGTCTCGATCAACCCGCCGGAAGCCAACCTCTACATCAACGGCGTCAAGGTCGGCAACGGCGACAAGCGCGAGCGCCAGTTCTCGTTCGAGCAGCAGAAGCGCTACTACATCCAGGCCGTGCACCCGGACTTCATCCCGAAGCTCGAGATCGTCGACGAGAAGATGATCCGGGGCCTGGTGAAGAACAACCTGCCGCTCAAGATGACGATGAAGGCCCGCTGATGAACACGCTCACCAAGACCCTGTCCGCGTTCGCCGCCTGCGCCGTCATGACCGCCTGCGGCAGCGTGCCGAAGAAGACGTTCGTGTTCGACGCGATCACGCTCGAAGAGCGCGCCCACCCGTGCCTGATCGTCATCGACGACGAGTGGGACAAGGCGGCCGAGAACAACCAGGTCGTCAACATGAACGGCGACGACGAACTGAAGGTGACCGTCGAGTTCCGCGCGTCGGAGATCGAGGTCACGGTCGCGCCGCTCGCGCCCGGCAGCAACGTGATGCCGCGCTCGCGCTCGGAGGCGATCCAGATGTCGCAGTTCATGGACGACATGCCGCGCCGCCTGCGCATGGACGATCCGGCGAAGCACCTGTTCGTGCTGCAGCCGAAGTAGCGCCCGGTTGCTGGCACCTGGTTGCTGGCACCTGGTTGCTGGCAACGGGGCCGCCCCGACCACCTCGGCGTACCGGCCACCTCGGCGTAAGGGCCACGTCGGCGAACCGGCCACCTCGGCGAACCGACTACCTCGGCAAACCGACTACTTCGGCCATGGCAACTGCGTGTAGTCCTTCGGCCGAAGGATCGCGCGGAAGCCGACACCGCTGCGTCGATCGTTGACGTTGAGTTCCTCGAACTCGTCGCCGGCATAGTACTTCTTGGCGGTCGCGCCGCGCCCCTTGAAGCAGCTGCCGCCGGCCGCCGCGCCGCGGCCACCCTCGGCGCCCGCCAGCCACTCGGCGACGTTGCCGCTCAGGTGGCGCAGCTCGCTCGACCGCCACGACAAGCCGCCGTCGTTCACCTTGACCAGCTGACGGCTCATGATGTTGCGGGCCTCGCGGTCGTCGCGCCACTCGCCGTCCCACGAGTATGGCTTGGCCTTGCCCGGACCGCGCGCGGCCAGCAGCCACTCGGCACCGGTAGGCAGCGACTTGCCATACCAACGGCAGAACGCGTGCGCCTCGTTCCAGCGCACCTTGTGCACCGGCAGCATGTCGTCGCCGATCGCCGACCAGCGCAACAGCTCGCCGAACTGGCTCGCGCTCATCTGCACGCCGGCCAGCCGCGCCTGCACGCGCGCCAGCCGGGTGGCGTCGTCGCCGTCCCCGGCCATCGCCTTCAGCTCGGTCACGAACTTGCGGAACTGCTGCAGCGTCGTCTCGGTACCGGCCATGAAGAACGCATCGACGCCGTCCGCAGCGGCGATCACGGTCATGCCCTGTGCCGCGGTCTCGAGCTGCCGCAGGCCGGTCTGCCAGCGCTGGATCTGCAGCCCGACGACCGGCGGCATCGCGGTGGTCGTGGCCAGCACGCCGGCCGCCTGGTTGAGCTGCTGCCGGGCAGCCCGGACGTCGAGGCTGCTGCCGAGCACCTCGAACGCCGCGCGGCACGCGTCGACGATCGTCTTCAGCTGGCCGAACTCGGTGCGCCCCTCGGTGCCGGCGCTCTGCGCGATGCCGAGCGCGTCGTCGCACGACGTCAGGTTGCCGGTGCCAAAGCTCTGCGCCGCTGCGGCGAGCGCCTTCTCGGCGCGGCGCCACTTCTCGCAGCCGGTCTCGATGCGGCGCAGCCGCGCGTCGAGGTCCCCGGGATCGGCCATCGCACCGAGCCGCGTGCGCAGCGCCTCGGTCTCCTTGTCGAGGCCGGCGCGCTTCTCGTTCCAGTCGCGCAGGTTGCTGACGTCCTGCAGCCGGTCGTTGATCTCGCTGATGCCCTTCTCGAGCTCGGCGCGCAGGATCCGCGTCTCGGCCGCCACCAGCGACTTGTCGAGGTCGAGCATCGACACCGCCTGCTGCAGCGCCTGTTCGGTCTGCTCGCCGGGGAACAGCACCTTGGCCTGCGTCAGCGACTGCACGATCGCGTCACGACCGCTCTTGAGTTCGCGCAGCGTCACGTCGCGCCCGGCCAGCACCTGCCAGTCGTCGTACTGCTGCCGACACGCCTGCACGACCTGATCCCGCAGCCGCTGCTCGCGGCGCTGCTGCTGCTTGAGCCGCGCGGCCCACTCCGGCAGGCCGCCGTCGGTGCTGCCAGCGAGCGGCTCGAGCGCGAGGTCGATCTGCGCGAAGAAGCCGGCCACGTCGTCGAACGGCGGCCGCGGCGAGGTCGGGAAGGTCAGCTTCTGGATCTTGTCCTCGATCTGCAGCGCCTGGTCCATCTCGAGCACCAGCGCCTTCTGGGCCTGCTCGTCCTCGACCTTGGTCGGCACGATCGCGTCGACCTGGTCCCGCAGCGTCTTCAGCGGCCCCTTCTCGAGGTAGTCGGCGCGAATCTTCGCCAACCGCGCCCCGGCGTCCGGATCCCCCATCGGGCCGGCCGCCTCGGCCAGCGCCTCCTCGAGGCGGTCCAGCTCGAACCGCGACGGCAGGCTGCGCCCGAGCAGGTCGGCCTGGCCCGGCAGCAGCTCTCCGAGTCGCACGCCGCCGGCGCCGATAAGGGCCAGCGAAGTGCCGAGCGCCGCGATGCGCTCCTTGTCGCCGTTGGCCTGTTCGCGATCCTCTTTCCACGAGTTGAGCGAAGCGTTGACCGCCGCGATCGCGGCCGCGCCGTAGGCGTCGCGCAGCCTCGCCGCCTGGCTGCTGCGCCATTCGCGCACCTCGGGGCCGGCGGCCTCCGGCAGTTCGACGGCCGCTTCGAGTTCGGCCAGCCGCTGCGCGAGGTCGTCGAACGGCAGCTGCAGCTCGGCCTGCTGCGCATCCTCGATGCTCGGCAGGCGCTGCGCGACCGCTTCGGCCGCCGCGATGTCGGCGTGCAGCTGCTCGACCTCCGGGACCATCGCCTCGGGCACCGTGATCGCCGCCAGGTCTTCCTTCAGCGCGGCGTCCGCCGGACCTGCCCGGCGCAGGCGATCGCGGATGCCGTCGAGCTGCCGACGCGAACGTTCGCTGCCGCCACCGCCGGTCGGCGGCTCGTCGACCTTGACGACCGGCACCTGCTTCTGCTGCTGCTGCTGCGACCACCACCAGTAGCCGCCGCCGCCGCCGCCGAGCAGCAGCACGACGACGATCGCGACCAGCAGGCCCGAGCCCTTGTTGCCGTCGTCGCCGGCGGCGCGCGCATCGCGTGCATCGCGACGATCGGCCTCGGCGTTGGCCTTCTTGATGCGCTTGACCTTGGTGCGGATCGTCTCCCCGGCCTCGACCAGCACCAGGTCGTTGAGCAGCTCTTCGTAGCTCTCGTAGCGATCGTCGCGATCGTTGGCCGTCATGCGCTCGATGACGCGCGACAGCGGATGGTTCTCGTCGAGCTCGGGCAGCGCCTTCCACAGGCACAGGTTCTCGAGCTTGGTCTTGGTCTGGATCAGCTCGTAGACCGAACTGGCGCGGATCGGCGGCTCGCCCGTCAACAGGTAGAAGAACGTCGCGCCCAGCGAGTACATGTCGCTGCGGAAGTCGACGTCGGCGCCGCCCTGGCACTGCTCGGGCGACATGTAGAGCGGCGTGCCGATCAGCTCGGACGTCAACGTCATGTTGAACTCGTCCTCGACCGGCTTGGCGATGCCGAAGTCGGCGATCTTGAGCACGCCCTGATCGGTGAGCATCAGGTTGTCGGGCTTGATGTCGCGGTGCACGACGCTCAGCCGCCGCGCCTCCTCGAGCCCCTTGCACGCCTGGCGGATCAGCGGCAGCGCCTCGCCGGCCGGCAGCCGCCCGCCGGCCAGCAGCTTGACGTGCTCGCGCAGGTTCTTGCCCTGCACGAACTCCATCACCAGGTAGTGCACGCCCAGTTCGAAGCCGACGTCGTGCACCATCACCACGTTGGCGCTGTTGAACTTGCTGACCGTGCGCGCCTCGACCTCGAAGCGCTTCAGCATGCGCGCATCGGTCATCATCTCGGGACGGATGACCTTGACCGCGACGTCGCGATCGAGCTTGAGCTGGCGCGCCTTGTAGACCGCGCCCATCGCGCCGCGGCCGAGCATCTTGTCGATGCGGCAGCCGCCGATCGTCTTGCCGATCAGCTGCTCGGTGCCGACCAGCGCGTTGGCATCCAGCGCCGGCACGGTCCGGCCCTCGCCCTCGTCGGCCCCGTTGCCGCCGGCGGCATCTCCGTCCCTGGACTCGACCGTGCGCTCCTCGTCGCCGAGGTCGTCCGGCTGCGCGCTGCCCGATGGCACCGTGCGTTCCTCGGGGGCATCCCCGCTGCCGCCGGGTATCCCGCTGCCTCCGGGTACCTTGTGGCTCGGGATCGTGGGATCTTCGGAGTCGTCTGCGGTCATTGGGCTGGCTGCTGCCTGAGGGGGTCCCGCTTTGTAGTGGATAACCACGAGCCCCCGCAACCGACGCAGGGCGTAGCGCCCCCGTGGCAACGCTCCGGACCGGCCGGGCGCGTCACCCGAACCAGAAAAATCCGGTTCGCTGTCCATTCTGGCCGGCGCCGGGCGTCCGATCTGGGAACCCGACCGAGGCCGCGCGCCTCCCAACCCCCGCAACGACCATGAAGCTGCAAGCCACCCTCCTCGCCCTGACGTTCGCCGCCCCGCTCGCCGCCCAGATGCCGCAGCCGACCAAGCAGCACAAGATGCTCGCGATGCAGGTCGGCACCTGGGACGCCAAGATGGAGTACCTCGACTTCGAGACCGGCAAGCCGACCACGTCCAAGGGCGTCTCGATCCGCAAGATGCCGCTCGGCAGCTTCTGGCTGATCGACAACTTCCAGGCCGACATGATGGGCATGCCGTTCAAGGGCATGGGCATCACCGGCTACGACCCGGAGAAGAAGAAGCTGGTCGGCACCTGGATCGACTCGATGACCCCGAGCCTGATGGTGATCGAGGGCAACTTCGACGCCGAGGGCAAGGTGATGACGATGAGCGGCATGGGCGTCGGCATGGACGGCAAGCCCGCCAAGACGACGATGAAGACCACCGTGCACGGCAAGGACAAGCACGTGTTCGAGATGTTCTCGTCGATGCCCGACGGCAAGGACATGAAGCTGATGACGATCACCTACACGCGCCAGGTCCGGAAGCTGGACGAAGTCCGCAAGTAGGCAGAGCCGGCCGGCGGCCCCTATGATCGGACGCGATGCGCACGCTCGTCGTCCTGGGGTCGTTGCTCGTGATCGGGCTGCTCGCCTGGTCGCTCACGACGGCATCGCCGACCGCGTCCGAGCGGCAGGCCGCGCCCGGGCAACCCCGTCCCGAAGGTGCCGTTCCGTTCCGCGTGCGCGTCGTGGACCGCCGCACCGGAGAACCGGTTGCGGGCGCCGAGTTGCCGAACGGTCGCGGTCATCCTCGCGCTCGCGAATGTTGGAGGATGAACCGCGTGACCGTTCGGCAACCTTCAGAACTACGTAACAAGTCGGAACGGGCAGGGTGCCCGGGTTCGAACCGGGGGCGGTGGGGTTGCGTTCGGCGTATGCTCCGGCCATCCGAAGAAGGAGCCGCCCCACCCATGCGTATCGCGATCGTTCTGGTGTTCCTGGCCCTGGCCGGGCTCGTGGCCTGGTGGTCGTTCGGCGACGTGGCCGCTCCGCCCGCGGCGCCCGACGAACGGCCGGCCCCCTCCGCACGGCAGGACGTCGAGGACGAGCAGGTGGAGACCGACGCGGTGGCCACGGTCGAGGCGAGCATCGACCGCACCGACGTCGACACCACCGAGAGCGAGCACGGCCTGCCGCCGCCGCCCGACGACGCCCACTGGATCGACGTGACGGTGGTGCTGCGCGACACCGACGAGCCGGTGCCGTTCGCGAAGGTCATGTGGGCCAACGAGAACCAGAACGAGCGCATGGGCGAGCTGCCCTACGCGCAGCAACAGCGCTACCAACAGCAGTACTGGCTGCCGGCCGAGGAGTTCGGCTACCGGGCGCTGGCCGACGCCGAGGGCAGGGTGCGCGTCTGGTGCAAGCGAGAACATCTGCAGATCGTCGCCAAGTCCGAGGGCCGGTTCGGCTACGCGGCGGTCCAGGTCCACGAGACCAAGACCGAACACAAGCTCGAGATCGCGCCGGACCGCACGCTGCTGGTGCACGTGACGACGACCGACGAACGCGACGCCACCGGCGTGCTGGTCGGCATCGGCCAGCTCGGCGAGAAGCGTGAGCCCGGCCGCTACGGCTACAGCAACCATCAGAGCCGCACCGACGCCGAAGGCCTCGCGACGTTCGAACACGTGCAGATCCTGCAGCGCTGGCGCTGGGGGTCGAAGCAGGGCCAGCCGGTGCCCAAGTGGACCCTGCAGCTGCACCAGCCGGGCTTCGAGCACGAGCCGACGACGATCGACGCGCAGCAGCTGCCCGACGAGCCGGTCGAGCTCCGGATGGGCGCCAGCGGCCACCTGCGCGTGCGGCCGCTGGTCGCCGGCGAGCCGCACGTCCTTCCGTACGGCATGCGCGTCTGGGACGCCGACGAACGCAACCGCGGCTTCATGGCGTGGCGCAACGTGCTGATGGCCGACGAGCACGGCTGGGTCGAGGTGCGCCACGTCGGCCTCGGCAAGACGTTCGAGGTCGCTGCCGGCAACTGGTCGGGCAAGGTCGAAGGACCGCAGAACGACGGCGAGACCCGTTCGCACGAGATCGAGCTCAGCGAGACCCGCTGCGTGATGACGGCAAAGGTGCGGTCCGCCGACGGCGAGCCGGTGCGCGAGAAGGCGATCATCGGCGAGTTCGGCCCGCCCGAGCACCGCGACCAGGTGTGGGGCCAGAGCGACGAGCACGGCAACGTCGTGTGGCTGATGTCCCTGCCCAAGGACGGCAAGCCGCGCCTGCTCGAGCAGCTGGCGGTGACCTGGAACCCGAAGGACGGCGCGATCCAGCGGCACGAGGTCGGCACCGTGTCGCTGCCGATCGGCGTGACCGAGCTGGGCGAGGTCGCCCTCGAGCGCAGCGTGCCGCTGCTCTCGGGTCGCATCGAGGCCGACTGCGGCAGCAACGTGCGCGCCAGCTGCTCGATCCAGCACTACGTCGTCTACGACGACCCCAAGCGCAAGCCGCGCTGGCGCAACGTGCACCGCGTCCAGGTCAAGGTCGCGGACGACCTGACGTTCTCCGCCTACGGCGAACTGCCGCCCGACCGCTACCGCATCCAGGTGCACAGCGACGCGTTCGCGCCGTTCGATCCGGTCGAGTTCGCGCCGGGAGCGACCGACCTGGTGCTGCGCCCGCGCTGCGGACACAAGCTCGCCGCCCACACCGTGCTGCCCGAAGGCATGAAGGGCAACGCGCTGCAGATGGTGCTGAAGTCGACCGGCGCCGAGGAGTCGAGCAACTGGGGTCGTCTGCGCGAGGATGTCGCAGGCCAGGCCGACCACGACTGGAAGGGCCTGGCGCCGGGCATCTACCGCCTCGAGGTCAACCTCGAGAACCGACAACATCGCAACCAACCGCTGCTCGTCATCGACAACGTGCGCGTGCCCGCCGAAGGGGACCAGCCGGTGCAGGTCGACCTGCTCGACAAGCTGACCACGTTGACGCTGAACATCGACGTGCAGGCCGAACTGGCGCCGAGCCAGTACTACGTGTTCCCGCCGCCGACCGACCCGGACGTGTGGCACGGCGCGACCGCACCGCACGGCAAGTCGGTGATGCCGGTGCCGCTCGGCACGCACGAGATCACGATCGTCGCCGACGGCTACCGCGCCAAGACCGTGCCGGTGCAGGGCACCGAGGTCGCGGTCACGCTCGAGCCCTGGCCCAGGGCGACCGTCGCCGTCAGCGGACTGCAGGGCCTGCCCGAGGGCGTCTCGGTGCGCATGAACTGCACGCCGATCGACGACGGGCCCAAGGACCAGCGCAAGTACCGCGCCTCCTGGAACAGCGGCAAGGTCGCCGACCTGCTGCACGGCGGTCGTGCATCGAAGACCATCAAGGACGAGCCGATCGAGTTTGCGTTCGGCACGCGGCGCATGTCGGTAACGCTGACGGCGAGTGCGCAGAAGCCGTATCGCTCGGTCAAGCTGAAGGGCTTCTCGCCGACCGAGCTGGCCAGCGCCGGCTCGCACCTGATCACGGTGTCGCCCGACGAGGTCACGCGCGTGATCGCCGAACTGCAGCGGATCGCGGACGAACGCGCCAAGAAGAAGGCGAAGAGCCGACAGCGCTGAGCACCGCGGTGCGGTCGCCTGCGGCCCCAGCGAACTGCCGTCACATCAAACTGCTGGGATCGACGTCGAGCGTCACCCGGCAGGTGCGCGTGGCCAGGTCCTCGACCGTGCCGATCGCGCCCATCGCCTCGTCGAACGACTCGGGCGAGAAGCACTTGACCAGCATGTGCCAACGCCAGTTGTCCTTCACCTTGGCGATCACGGCCGGCGCCGGACCGAGCACCTCGACGTCCTTCATCGAGTTGAGCGGCTTGCACGCCTCGCGCAGGATCTGCTGCGCGTCGCGTTCGTGGCGGCCCTCGGCCAGCACCCGCAGCAGCCGCGCGAACGGCGGGTAGCCGGTGACCTTGCGGAACACCAGTTCCTGCTGCACGAACGAGTCGTAGTCGTTCTTGGCGGCCGCCTCGACCGCGTAGTTGTCGGGGCAGAACGTCTGGATCACGACCGTGCCGGCCTTCTCGCCGCGGCCGGCGCGGCCAGCGACCTGGTGCAGCAGCTGGAACGTGCGTTCGGCGGCGCGGTAGTCGGGCACGAACAGGCCGGTGTCCGCCGACACCACCCCGACCAGCGTCACGTCGGGGAAGTCGAGGCCCTTGGCGATCATCTGCGTGCCGATCAGCACGTCGATGTGCTTCTTGCGGAACGAGCCGAGCACGCGCTCGTGCGCGCCGCGTTCGGCCATCGTGTCGGCATCCATGCGCGCGACGACCGCCTCCGGGAAGTGCTCCTTGACGACCTCCTCGAGCCGTTCGGTGCCGACCCCGAGTTCGAACATGCCGGCGTGCTGGCAGGTCGTACACATCTCGGGCCGGCGCTTCTCGGCGCAGCACCAGTGGCAGACCAGCCGGCCGCGCCGGTGGTGCCACGTCATCGACACCGAACACGCCTCGCACTGCACCGCCTCGCCACAGCCCGGACACAGCAGCACCGGCGAGTAGCCGCGGCGGTTCAGGAACAGCAGCACCTGGTCGCGCGCCTTCAGCCGCTCCCCCATCATCGCCAGCAGCGTGCGCGACAGCACCACGCCCTGCCGCAGCGCGTCCTTGGGCTCGCCGCGCAGGTCCTGCACGACGATCTGCGGCTGGCGGCCGGCGCCGGCCCGCTGGGGCAGCGTCAAGAGTTCGTAGGTGCCGCGCCGCGCCTTGCCGATCGACTCGAGTGTCGGCGTCGCCGAGCCCAACACGACCACCGCGTCCTCGATGCGGCCGCGCTCGATCGCCATCGCGCGCGCGTGGTAGCGCGGCGTGCTGTCCTGCTTGAACGACGTCTCGTGCTCCTCGTCGAGCACGATCAGGCCGAGGTTGCGGACCGGCGCGAACAGCGCCGAGCGCGCCCCGACCGCGATCGTCGCCTTGCCCTGCAGCAGCCGCTGCCACTGCCGCGCGCGCTCGCTGTCGGTCAGGCCCGAGTGCAGCACCGCGACGTCCGGGAACCGCGACGCGAACCGGCCGACGGTCTGCGGCGTCAGCGAGATCTCGGGCACCAGCACGATCGCGCTCTTCTTGCGCGCATGCACCTCTTCGAGGATGCGCAGATAGACCTCGGTCTTGCCGCTGCCGGTCACGCCATGCAGCAAGAACGTGCGGTGCTCGCCGCGTTCGACGTACTGCGTCACCGCGTCGACCGCCTGCTGCTGGTGCTCGTTGAGCACGTGGCGCGCGGCGGCCTCGTCGAGGGATGGCACCAGCTCCTCGAGCTCCTCGGCGATCATCACGCGCTTGAGCAGGCCGTGCTTGGCCAGCGTCTTCCACGGGCTGTCGCTGGTCATCGTGCGGCGCCGCAGGTCGGCGATCGGCATCGGCCCGTTGAACTCGAGCACCGTGCGCAGCACCCGCGACTGCGCCTGCTGCTTCTCCTCGAGCTCGTCGACGGCCCGCGCCGCCAGGTCCGGCGGCGCCAGCAGTTCGACGTGGGGGATCTTGCGCTGGCCGCGCCGCTTGGCGATCGACGGCAGCGTCGCGTCGAGCGCTTCGCCGATCGAGCAGCCGTAGCTCTGCGCCATCCGGCGCGCCAGCTCGAGCAGCGCTGGCGGCAGCGACAGCTCGCCGTCGAGCACCGACTCGATCTCCTTGAGCTTGTTGGCGGGCACGTCGGTTGTGGTCGAGACCTCGGTGACGACCCCGCCGAGCTTGCGGCCGTGGAAATGCACCCGCACGCGGTTGCCGGGCCGCGCGTCGACGCCCTCGGGCAGGGCGTACGTGAACTCGCGCCGCAGCGGCAGGTTCAGCGCGACCTGCACGTAGCGGCGCGACGTATCGGTGGTCTCGGTCTGCGGATCGGGCTCGGACATCGGTGCGGTTCCAGTGAACGGTTCCCCCATCAAGAACGCAATGAGGGGGAGATGTCCGCGCCGCGCAGGCCATTCGCGTGGTTGGCGCTTGCCAATGCCGCCCGGCTGGACCATCGTCCGATGCGCCTCTCCCGAAGCCCGACCATGCCAGCATCCACTCGACCAAGCCGCCGTCGTGCGCGCCTCCCGCTGCTCTTGCTGGCACTGGCGTCCAGCTGCGCCTACCCGATGCGCAATTCGCACATCGAGGGCCTGGAGCCGAAGGCGATCGAAGGCTTCGACGGGGTGCGCGCCTACGACGGCTTCCCGAGCGTCGCGTTCCAGGAGGCGTTCGACGAGACCGCCCGCAAGTTCGCGGAGCGGGACATGACGGTCGACGGCACCCGGCACTTCGACATGCTGGTGCTCAGCAGCGGTGGCGTGAACGGTGCGTTCGGCGCCGGCGTGCTGACCAGCTGGACCAAGCGCGGCGACCGGCCCGAGTTCTGGATCGTCACCGGCGTCAGCGTCGGCGCCCTGATGGCGCCGTTCGTGTTCGCGGGACCGCAGTTCGACGAACGCATCGAGGAGCTGTTCCGCAGCCGCAAGCCGAGCGACCTGCATCGCGAGAAGGGCGTGATCTCGTCGGTGCTGTGGGACGAGTCGCTCGCCGACAACCGGCCGCTCGTCGACCTGATCACCGACGGCATGGACGAGGACCTGATGAACGCGATGGCCGATCGCCACGAGGAGGGCCGCCGCTGCTGGGTCGGCTCGACCAACATGGACATGGGCCAGTTCTGCGTCTGGGACCTCGGCGCGATCGCGACGCGGCGCAGCCCGGAGGCCCTCGAGCTGATGCGGCAGGTGCTGACCGCGTCGGCGGCGATTCCGGTCGTCTACCCGCCGGTCCGGTTCGAGAGCGAAGAGGGCAGCGAGCTGCACAGCGACGGCGCGGTGACCCGGCCGATGTTCCTGCCGAACAACGTGTTCGACGCCAAGGTCTCGGTCGAACGTGCGGGTCTCGACTGGGGCGAGATCAAGCGGCGCATGTTCGTGATCCACAACGGCTGCATGCGGCCGTCCCCGGCGACGCTGCAGCGCGACACGCTCGCGATCGCGACGCGCACGGTGCTGATGATGAGCTACACGATGGCCGCCGAGCACGTGCTGCACCTCTACCTGCTCAGCCGCGCCTGGGGCGCCGAGTTCCAGTTCCACACGATGCCGCCGGGCCAGGAACTCGAACTGACGACCTTCAAGCCCGAGGACACCGACCGACTGTTCGTGCTCGGCCAGGGCCTGATGGAGCGCGAGGAGCCGTGGCTCGACAGCCCACCCGGCTACGTGCTCGGGCCCGACCTGGAGCGGATCCGCCCGGTCGACACCGAGTCGCAGCGGGCCGGAGGTCCCGTCGCTGCTGCCGCGACCCCCGAGGAACCCAAGCTGGACGTCGACGTCGCCGGGCACCTGCAGCGCATCGCGGTCCAGATCCAGAAGCTGCAGGACACGGTGCAGAAGCTGTGCGAACGCCAGGACGCGGCCGAGAAGGCCGCGGCGGAGCAGGCCGCCGGCGAAGGGGCGAACGGTGAGAAGGCCGCAGGTGAAGAGGCCGCAGGCGAGCAGGCCGCCGGCGAGGAAGGCGGCGCGCAGAAGCCCGGCAAGGGCAAGGGCAAGGGCAAGGGCGGCAGCGACGGCTGACGCGGCGATCGCCGCGTGACCGCGTTGGGGCATCAAAGCGGTTGTCGCGGGCGCCTCGCGCGCCAACATGGCAGGGTCCGCTTCCGTAGGAACCGCCATGCACCCGACCCGCCTGCTGCCCACCCTGTCCACCTGCTTCTTGACCGTCGCCGTCGCGACCCAGGGCCCGCCGCGCACCGCGCGCGTCGTTCCCTATCCGATCGACCTGCCGGCCGGCTTCGAGGAGGCGATCGAGAACGGCACCCGCACGCGCAGCGGCCAGCCGGGCCAGAAGCACTGGACCAACTACGCGCACTACGACATCGCGCTCGAGGTCGATCCGGAGAACTCGCGCGTGCAGGGCACGGCGAAGATGACCTACGAGAACCGTTCGCCGGACGAACTGCGCAGCCTGACGATCCACTGCTACCAGGACATGATGAAGGCCGGCACGCAGCGCACGCGCTTCGTGACCGCGACCAACGGCCTGGAGATCGGCAAGGTGATGGTCGGTGACGATGCCGTGCGCGCCCGCGCGCGCGACACCAAGATGACGATCCGCCTGCGCGAGCGGCTGCAGCCCGGCGAGAAGGTCACCGTCACGATCGAGTACGGCTTCGACATCCCGCGCGCCGGCACCGCGCCGCGCATGGGCTACGAGGGCGACCGCGTCATCTACCTCGGCTACTGGTATCCGCAGTTCGCCGTCTACGACGACGTCGAGGGCTGGGTCGCCGACCCCTACCGCGGCAACGGCGAGTTCTACATGGACTACGCCGACTACGACCTCGCGATCACCGCACCCAACGGCTACATCGTGCGCGCCACCGGGGTCCTGCAGAACCCCAAGGACGTGCTGACCGAAAAGGCGATGGACCGCCTCGACCAGGCGCGGGAGACCCGCGAGGTCGTGCACATCGTCGACGCCGACGACCTCGACGCCGGTGAGGCGACCCGGGTGTCGGACAGCGGCAAGCTGACCTGGAAGTTCCACGCCGAGAACGTGCGCGACGCCGCGGTCAGCCTCGGCCGCACCTACGTCTGGGACGCCACCCACGCCGTCGTGAAGGACAAGCACGGCGCGGGCAAGGACGGTGTCTGCATGATCCACGCGGTCTACGAGACCAACGCCGGCGACTGGGTGCGCGGCGCCGAGTACGCGCGGCACACGATCGAGTACATGTCCAGGATGGTGCACCCCTACCCGTGGCCGCACATGACCGCGTGCGAGGGCATCATCGGCGGTGGCATGGAGTACCCGATGATGACGATCATCGGCGGCCGGCGGCCGGCCGGCACGATCGCGCACGAGCTGATCCACATGTGGTTCCCGATGCTGCTGGGCAGCAACGAGAAGCGCTACGCGTGGCAGGACGAAGGCTTCACGTCGTTCTGGACGACGCTGTGCCGCGGCGACTTCCAGAAGCGCACCAACGGGCCGAAGAGCACGCTGCTCAGCGTCGGCGGCGCGATCGGCCGCGGCCGCGACGTCGTCTGCATGCGCCACGGCGACACCTACGGCACAGACAGCTTCGGCTTCGCCAGCTACAGCAAGCCCGCCGCGATCCTGCACCAGCTGCGCGGCCAGCTCGGCGACGAGACGTTCTTCCGGGCGTTCCGTGAGTACGCGCGCGACTGGGCGTTCAAGCACCCCTACCCGTACGACTTCTTCCACACGTTCGAGCGCGTCTCGGGCAAGGACCTGCAGGCCTACTTCCGCACCTGGTTCTTCGAAGCGTGGGCGCTCGATCCGGCCATCGCCGCGGTCGAGGTGACCGACGCCGGCACCAAGGTGGTCGTCGAGGACCAGGGCCGCGCGGTGCTGCCGACGGTGGTCGAGGTCGTCTACGAGGACGAGAGCCGCAAGCGCCAGACCATCGACGCCGCGACCTGGTGGCGGGGCAAGCGCGCCGAGCTGACGTTCCCGGGCAAGGCGATCGAGGTGGTGATCGATCCGGACATCACGACGATCGACGCCGACCGCGACAACAACCGCTGGCGCGCCAACGCGGGCAAGTAGCCGGGCGCCAGCGGGTCAGCGCAGCTGGAACAGCTGCCGGTAGGCGTGCCAGGCCCGTTCGCTGTGGGCGAACTCGTTGACGAACCAGGCCCACAGGTGACCCAGCGGCTGGTTGTAGGCGCGGGCCTTCGACGCCGACGAGGTCGAGACCAGCTCGAGGTCGCGGCACGTGGTCGCGCCGACCAGCAGCCGCTGCAGGCGCCGGGCCGATTCGAAGTCCCGCCGGTCCTCGTAGGTGAGCTGGGCCATCGACTCGGCGCACATCGCGAGGCCGAGCGGCCCCTTCTGGACGATCTGCCGCGCCAGCCCGGAGTCGTACTGGGGCTTGGCCAGCAGCAGGGCGACCTGATCGCGAACGGCCCGCTGGCCCTTGACGTCGTCACCGACGCCGAACGTCGGCAGCTCGGTCGCCTTCCGTTCGCTCGGCTCGATCGGCGCCTTGGCGCGCAGCCGCGAGATGTGTTCGAGCAGCTGCCGCCGGGCCTCGTGGCGGTCGCGGTCGGCGAGGCGCGCCCACATCGGCTCCGACGTCGACACGATGCGCCGGTAGCGGCCGGGCACCGAGAACTGGGAGTAGGTGGCGTCGCTGCCGTAGTGGGTGATCCGGGTGACGTTGCTGCTGTTGGTCTCGGCGACGGCCATGCTCGCGCCACGCGACCGGTCGGCACGCGGGGCCATCGAGCGCGGCATCAACATCGAGAACCAGACCGCAGCGAGCGTCACCAGCAGCAGGAACAGCGCTCCGACCGTCCAGGCGATCCGCCGCAGCATCGACGGACCGCGCCGCTTCAGGTCCTTCGGCGGCGTCACGATCGCGGCCGCGACGTTGATCGCCTCGGAGCGCTTCTGATGGTCCTTCTTCTGCTTGCGCAGCCGCTGCATGACCCGCCAGCGACGCACGCTGTAGTCGCGGGTCTTGCCCATCGACTTGTCGATCGCCTCGCGCGCCTGCTTGGCGGCCTTGCGGGCGACGACCCCGGCGTCGCGCATCGCCTGCCGCGCGACCTCGTTGGCGTGCCGGAACGCCTTGCGCGACGCCGCGGCCATCTCCTTGTACGGGTTCTCGTCGTCGCTCTGCGCCGTGGGGCCCCCAGGCGGCGGCGGCGGCGGTGACGACGAACGCGGCGGCGGCACGGAGTCGACGGCGACCCCGCCGCGCACTTCGGACAGCGTCGCCGCGCCGGCGCTGCGCGGCGCGCCGTAGGCCTCGAGCAGTTCGGCGACCGACTCGAAGCGCGCCGCCGGATCCTTGCTGAGGCAGCGCGTCAGCACCGCGCGCTCGAGCTGCGTCAGGTACGACGGCAGCTCCGGGCTGGCGGTCTCGTGCTTCTTCAGCACCTCCCACTCGCTGTCGCCGGTGAACGGCACCTTGCCGCACAGGATCTCGTAGAGCATCACGCCGAGCGAGTAGATGTCGCTGCGCTGGTCGCCGCGCCGCTGCAGCATCTCGGGCGCCATGTAGTACGGCGTGCCCCGCCCCATCGACAGGCTGCCGCGCGAGTGCGTCACCAGCTTGGACAGACCGTAGTCGCCGAGCCGCGCCACGCCGCCCTTCAGGAACACGTTCGCCGGCTTGATGTCGAAGTGCACCAGCGAACGTTCGTGCAGCGCCTGCAGCCCGCGCGCCGACTGCAGGAACGCCCGCACCAGCTCGCCCTTCTCGTCCGCCGTCGGCGGCCGGCCCTCCGGCATCTTGTCGCGCAGCGTCTCGGTGCCCGCAAACGCCATCACCAGATACGGGATCCCGTCGACCTCGCCGCGGTCCTCGATCGACACCAGGTTCGGGTGGTCGATCTGCGCGAAGTACTTCACCTGCTCCAGCTCCGACAGCACCGCGCGCCGCACCTCGCCGTCGTCCACCTGCAGGAACTTGATCGCGTAGTCCTTGCCGATCGACATCCGCCGCGCCCGGAACACCAGCCCGAACATCCCGCCACCAAGCTTCGTCGTGATCTCGAAGCCCTCGATGTACGAGGGCTTGCGGTAGTCGCGGTAGAAGGCCTCCCAGTCGGCAGCGCCAGAAGCCCCAGGTCTGGAGGCTTCAGGTCCGGAGGCCTCAGGTCCGGAGGCCTCAGGGCCGCTCGGCGCAGCAGGCTCGGGGGCTCCGGGGTCTTCTTCGGTCATCGAGGGGGAGGCGGTCGGGTGGTCCACGAAGGCCCGCCGCTACGACCGGCCTGCGGAAGATTGGCAGATCGCCCAAAAACGATCCGGCCCCCATCGTGGGACAGGCAAGGCCCACCGTAAAGGCCGTCGCTACGATCGCGGCATGAAGCCGACTCCCCCGGGCTGGCCGCGGCTCAGCGTGGCCGCGTTCTACGACGACCCTCGCGCGGCGATCGACTGGCTGTGCGGCGCGTTCGGGTTTGCCGTGCGGATCCTGGTCGACGGGCCCGACGGCGCGGTGATGCACAGCGAACTCGAGTACGGCGAGGCCGTGATCATGGTCGCCGGCGCCACGCCCCCGCAAGGCCGCGCATCCGACGCCTGGCGCGCACGGCTGGCCAGCCCGTCGCTGGCCGGTGCCAGGGTCACGGCCAACTTCGCGCTCTACGTCGACGACGTCGACGCGCACTGCGCAACGGCACGCGCACACGGCGCCGAGGTGGTGTCGGAGCCGCAGGACGTCGACTACGGCCCCGAACACTGGAGCGACCGCAACTACTGCGCGCTCGACCTCGAGGGCCACGTCTGGTGGTTCATGCAGCGGCTGTCGACCGGCGGCAGCCCCGCCTGAGCGCAGTTCAGTGCTTCGGGCACGCGCACGGCGCGGCCTTGCAGCGCGGGCAGCCGTCGCCGTACTTCTTGCGGCCGATCGCCTCGAGGTCGATGCCGTGGATCGAGGCCAGCGTCGCCAACCAGGCGAACACGTCGCCGAACTCCTCCTCGAGGTTGTCGCGGTCCTTGGCCCCGCGCCGGATCGCGCGCACCAGCTCGCCGACCTCCTCGCAGAACCACAGCAGCGTCTTGTCCGAGCCGCGCTCGTCGTCGCGCTCGAAGTAGATGTCCTCGATCAGCCGCTGGAACGAGCCCTCGGGTGCGCGACCGCCCGGCGGGTTCGGCGCGCTCATTCCTGGCTTTCCTTCTTCACCGTGATCAGCACGACGTCCTCGCGCAGGCCGTCGTCACCGGCATCCTGCTCGATCGAGCCCAGCACCATGTTCATGAACATGTTGGTGTGGCGCGGCGAGTGCTGCGGCAGCAGGTCGAGCAGGCCCTCGGAGCGCAGCAGCGCCTCGTTGCCGAACACCAGCCGGATGCCGGGGCTCATCTCGATCTCCTGCGGGCGCAGCGACTTCTCGAACACCGGGCCGTCGTCGAGGCCGAGCGCGATGCCTTCGGCGTTGAGCTCGAGCACCTCGCCGCGCTGGCAGATCAGCAGCGGCGTGTGCGAGCCGGCCTGGTAGAGCTTGCAGCCGCCCTCGTGCATCTGCAGCAGCGTCGCGACCGCACACGCGCCCGACGGCAGGTGCTTCTTCATCACCTTGTTGGTGTGCGCCAGCGCGCGGCGCGGCGTGGCGCCCTGCTGCAGGGCGCGCTCGAGTTCGTCGCGGGCGAGGCGGCAGGCGTAGACCGAGATCGGCCCCTGCCCCTCGGCGGTGACCACGTAGGCGACCGCCTGGCTCTGGTCCTCTGGGTTGACGACGACGTCGAAGTAGTCGAGGCCGCCGCGCGAGCCGTTGCTGATCGCGGCATCGACCTCGAAGCCCGGCACCCGCGGCGGCGCGTTCGGAACGGTCTTGTCGCGCAGCTGCTTGACCAGCGGATCCATCGACGCCGGCGCGCCGCCGGCCTCGTCCTGTTCGCTGAGCAGCGCGGCGAGGTCGCTGGCCAGGTACTGCACCGAGCTGCCGAGCTTGGTGACCTCGTCGTTGCCGTCGAAGCGCACGCGCACCTCGCTGCCGCCGCGCCCGAGCTTGCTGACCGCCAGCTGGATGTCGGTGATGCGGGTGGCGACCTTGCCGCCGAACATCCACGCGGCACCGCCGCACAGCACGCCGCACAGCAGCGACAGGCCGAGGCCGACCTGCCAGCCCTTGCTGACCGCATCGGCGTCCTCGATCGACGACGCGAGGTTCTGCACGACCGCAACGGTCACCAGGAAGCCGCCGAGCAGGCCGGCGATGGCGCACATGATGGCCAGGTTGCGGGCGAGACTACCGGTCGACTTGCTGCCTTTGCGTGCCATGTTCGGCGCGCATCATCGCCCACCAACGGCCGACGCGCACCCGGTAGATGCGGCAACTTTGTGCCGCGACGCCGCGACCGGCGCCGGATCGGGCAGGATGCACCGCGCGCGGGTCGCGCCCGTTCGCAGGGCTCAGGCGAGGATCGGCAGCGCCAAGGGCATCGTCAGCCACAGCGCGATGCCGGCGTAGAGGCCGGCGACCTGGTCGTCGGCCATGATGCCCCAGGCGCCCGGCAGCAGCTCGAGGCGGTTGCACGGGTAGAGCTTGAGCACGTCGAAGACGCGGAACCAGCCGAACGCGCCGACGTGCGCGATCCAGCCGGGCAGCGCCGGGCCGGTTTCGAACAGGTCGAGCCGGGCCAGCAGCACGAACGTGATCAACGTCACCAGGTGGCCGACGACCTCGTCGAGCACGAACGCGCCCGGGTCCTTCTTCGGCCACGTGCGGGCCACGTAGAGCGTCTGCTTGCAGCCCCAGAAGAACAGCAGCACCGCCACGATCGACCACGACAGCACCAGGTGCTCGGGCAGCAGCCATTGCAGCAGCAGGGCGAGGCCGACGCCGCCGAGCGTGCCGACGGTGCCGGGGGCGACCGGCGACAGACCGAGGCCGCCGCTCGTGATCAGGAACCAGCGGATCGCGTCCACGTCAGGCGGCGCCCTTCAGGATCAGCTGCCGGGCCTTGATGCAGTAGTTGAGGCCGCTGACGACGGTCAGCACGAGGCTGACCCAGAAGCCGACTTCGGCGGCCCACAGCAGGCGGTCGCTGCCGCCGACCATCGTGAGCAGCGCCCCGACCGTCCAGCACTGCGCGACCATCTTCCACTTGCCCAGCCGATCGGCTCCGAAGGCCTGGCCGGTCGACTCGACGTAGCCGCGGATCGCGGTGACCAGGAACTCGCGCGCAATCACGATGACGACGTACCAGTGCGTCAGCACCGCCGTCGCCGCCGGCAGCCGCAGCAGCGAGATCATCGTGCCGGCGATCAGGATCTTGTCGGCGAACGGGTCGGCGATGCGGCCGAACGCCGTCACCATGTTCCACTTGCGCGCCAGGTAGCCGTCGAGGAAGTCGGTGATCGCCGCGACCAGGAACAGCCAGAACGCGACGATGGCCAGCTTGCCGTTGTTCGCTTCGGTGCCGACGCTGTTGGTCTCCGGGTCGATCAGCTCGAGGCACAGGAACACGAAGACCGTCATGACCAGACGGATCATCGTGATCGTGTTGGGGATGTTCATGGCTGCGAGGTCGGGTCGTCGACGACCTCGCCGACCCATTCATAGTCACCAGCCGAGGTGATCTTCGCACGCACGAGATCGCCCGGAGCGGCGGATTCCTTGGCCAGCAGCACGCGGCCGTCGACCTCCGGCGCGTCGGCATAGGTGCGGCCGACGGCGAACTCGCCGCTCTCGTCGTAACCGTCGACCAGCACGTCGAGCGTCTGCCCCACCTTCGAGGCGTGGAAGCCGCGCATGATCTCGAGCTGCATGCCCATCAGCTGCTCGGCGCGCTCCTCGGCGACCTCCTGCGGGACCTGGTCGTCCATGTCGTGCGCCGGCGTGTCCTCCTCGCGCGAGTACGGGAACACGCCGAGCCGCTCGAAGCGGTAGTCGCGAACCAGCGCCTGCAGCTCTTCGAAGTCCTGCTCGGTCTCGCCCGGGAAGCCGGTGATCAGCGTCGAGCGCACCGCGATGCCGGGCACCTCGTCGCGCAGCCGATCGAGGATGCCGCGCACCTGCTCGCTCTTCACGCCGCGCTTCATCGCGCGCAGCATCGGCGAACTGATGTGCTGGATCGGGATGTCGAGGTACTTGACGGCCTTCGCATGCTCTCGCAAGAACGTCGTCAGCTCCGGCAGCACCGTGTGCGGGTAGGCATACATCAGCCGCACCCACTCGATGCCGTCGACCTCGGCCAGGCGCTCGAGCAGCACGTGGATCAGCCGCTTCCGCTCGCTGTCCATGCCGTAGTGCGTGCTGTCCTCGGCGACGACCACCAGCTCCTTGATGCCGGCGGCAGCGAGGCTCTCGGCCTCCTCCACCAGCACCGGGATCGGCTTGCTGCGGTTGCGGCCGCGCATGCTCGGGATCGCGCAGAACGTGCAGGTGTGGTCGCAGCCCTCGGAGATGCGCAGGTAGGCGAAGCTCGCGGGCGTCAGCAGGCAGCGCTTCTGGTCGCTGCGCGGGCCCTTCGGCTTGCCGCCGTCGACCGTCGCGGTCCAGCGACGTTCGCTGCCGTTGACGATCTTGCGCACGACGTTCGGCACGCCCGAGTAGTCGGACAGGCCGAACACGCCGTCGAGCTCCGGGATCTGCTCCTTGAGCTGCTCGCCGTAGCGCTGCGCCAGGCAGCCGACGGCGATCACGCCCTTGAGGTTGGCCTCCTCCTTGAGCGCGGCGACCGACAGGATCGTGTCGATCGACTCCTGCTTGGCGGTCTCGATGAACCCGCAGGTGTTGACGACGACGACGTCGGCGTCCTCGGCGTCGGAGACGACCTGCAGGCCCTCTTCGACGACGTGGCCCAGCAGCACCTCGGAATCGACGAGGTTGCGGGCGCAGCCGAGGCTGACCATGGAAACGCGGATGGCTTCGTTCAAGGTGAGCCTCGGCCGGTTGGGGCCCCGTTCGGGGCCGGCCCGATCACTCGGGCTTCTGTTGCACGACCCAGACCTTGATCGCCGTCTCGACGTCCGCGTGCAGGTGGACCGTGACGTCGTAGACGCCGATCTCCTTCAGCGGGTTGTCGAGGCGGACCATCTTGTCGTCGACCGGGACGTCCTTCTCGCGCAGCGCGGCGGCGATCTGCGAGGCGTTGACCGAACCGAACAGGTGACCGTCTTCGTTGGCCTTGCCTTCGATCGTCACGGACACGTCGGCGAGCTTCTGGCCCAGGTCCTTGAGGCCCTGCAGGCGCGCCTCTTCGTCGGCGAGGGCCTGCGCGCGGGCGCGCTCGACCTCGGCCATGTTGCTCTTGGTGACGAGCACGGCCATGCCGCGCGGCAACAGGAAGTTGCGCGCGTAGCCCGGCTTGACGTCGACGACGTCACCGGTGCGGCCGAGGTGCTCCACGTTTTGCTTCAGCAGGAGTTCCATAGCTCTACATCCTCCCGACGAACGGCAGCAGGCCCACGATGCGGGCGCGCTTGATGGCGGAGGCCAGCTTGCGCTGGTTCTGGCCCGAGAAGCCGGTGCGCTTGCGCGACTGGATGCGGCCGTTCGGCGACAAGAACTTCGACAGGTACGCGACGTTCTTGTAGTCCAGCGGCTCTTCCGGCTCGACGATCTTGCGGCGGCTGAAACGACCGAAGCGGCTGCGGCGCGGCGCGCCGGGCGTCGTCGACGGCTTCGACTCCGTCTTCTCCTCGGTCTTGGCGGGTTCGTTGGCGGTCATTACTTGTCCTCCTCACCGTCGGTCTTGGCGGCGGGTTCGGCGGCCTCGGCCTTCGCTTCCTCGGCGGCGGCGTCGCCTTCGGCCTTCTCGCCTTCCTTGGGCTCACCATCCTTGGCGTCACCATCCTTGGCGTCACCGTCCTTGGCATCACCGTCCTTGGCGTCACCTTCGGCCTTCTCGCCTTCGGCGGCCGGCTCTTCCTCGACCTCCGGAGCATCGTCCTCCGGGATCGCGTTGACGTCGAACTCGGCCTCGGGCTCGTAGGCGTCGGCCGGGATGTCGTCACACTCGGTGATCATGTAGCGGAGCATCGACTCGTCGAACTCCAGCTCACGACGGATCGCCGGCAGCGTCTGCGTGTCGGCCGAGAAGTAGAGCAGCAGGTAGGTCGCGCGCTGCTGGCCCTTGATCGGGTAGGCGAGGCGACGCTCGTCCCAGCGGCGGTTGCTGAGGACCTTGGCCTCGTGCTTGGTGAACAGGCCGGCGACCGCTTCCTTCAGCGGTTCCCAGCCCTTGCGTACCTCCGTGTTGTCGAGGAGGCACATGCATTCGTAGTTGCGGGTGCGGTTCAAAACAGTCTCCCGGGCGCATGCCCAGATGCCGGCCTCGCGGCCGACTCGGTTGCACAACGAGCCAGGGCGTCGCCGCCGCGGCTAGTTGTTGAAGGTTCCCATCAGGGATTGCAGGCTCTCCCCGTCCAACCACTGCTGTGTGCAGTCGGCGGCGCGAGCCAGGACACGACCGAGAACCTCCTGTTCCTCCGGGAGGAAGGGAGCCAGGACGAAGTCGGGCCAGTCGCGTCCACGCAGGACGGCGGCCTTGCTTCGACCTTCGGAACCACCATCGGGATCATCCGAGGCGGGCGGTCCGATACCGAGACGGAGACGGGGGTATGCGTCCGTGCCGAGCAGTTGCTGGACGGATTTGAGGCCGTTGTGGCCCCCTGCACTTCCCGACGGCCGGAGTCGCATCCGGCCCAGCGGTAGGTTCAGGTCATCGACGATTACAAAGAGCGCGTCCGGCGAACGCTTGCTGTACCGCAGCAGCGGCGCAGCGACGTCTCCGGTCAGGTTGACGTAGGTCTGCGGTTTGGCGAGCAGGAACGAACGTCCCTTGCGGCGCCCTTCGCAGACCTGCGCCTTCACCTTTCCCGAGAACCGCTTCGAGCCGTCCGGCCCCTGGCGTTCGAGTCTGGTGAAGGAGAGCCCCAGCCGTTCCGCCAGCAGGTCCAGCACCATGAACCCGACGTTGTGCCGGGTGGAGTCGTATTCGGAACCGGGGTTGCCGATGCCGATCGCGATCCGATGCCAACCCATGACGGTGTTGGAGGGGCGAGAAGGTTACGCAGCCGGGGCGAGCCGGGCAAGGCCCACCCACCCCGAAGCGCGACCTTCGCTGGCCATCACTTGCCGCCGGTGCAGCGGCAGATGTAGAGGTCCTCGGGCACGCCGAGCGTGACCCCCTCGGGGAGCTTCAGGTCCTTGGCGCGGATCGCCTGGCCGGCGTCGAGCTTGCTGATGTCGATCTCGAGGCCTTCCGGGACATCCTTCGGCAGCGCCGAGATGGTGATCACCAGATTGTCCTTGATCAGCGCGCCGCCCTTCGAGAGGCCGGCCGCGTGGCCCAGCAGCGAGACCTCGACCTGGGTCTTCCAGGGCTTGTCGAGGTCGATGCGCAGGAAGTCCGCGTGCAGCGGACGGTCGGTCGTGGCCTTCCACTCGACGTCCTGCAGCCAGGCCGACTCGGTCTGGCCGTCGATCTCGAGGCTGTAGACCTTGTGGTGCTTCTGGATGTGCTGGTCCAGCTCCCACTCGGAGATCTGGATCGACACCGGCTCCTTGCCTTCGCCGCCGTAGACGACGGCCGGCATCCAGCCTTCTTCACGGAGCTTCTTGATCTGGTTACGTCCGAGGGCGCTACGGCGCTCGGCCTTCAGGCGTGCGACTTCCATCGAGGAATACCTCTACTCTGGTCGGTTGGGTCTACGGAAAACGGGAAAGGGTGCGGCGTGGGCGCCTACCGTTCGGACTCGAACAGCTTGCTGACGCTCTCGCTGCGGTGGATGCGGTCGATCGCACGCGCGAGCAGCTGGGCCATCGAGCAGGTCTCGAGGTTCTTCAGCTTCTTCTCGGGCAGCGGGATCGTGTCGGCGAACAGGATCTTCTCGACGTCGGCGTTGTTGAGGCGCTCGACGGCATTGCCGGCCAGCACGCCGTGCGTCGCGACCAGGAACACCTTGTTGGCGCCCTTCTCCTTGACGATGCGCGCGGCGTCGACGATCGAGCCGCCGGTCGAGACCATGTCGTCGACCAGCACGATGTCGTGGCCCTCGACCTCACCGATCATGTTCTCGATGACGGTCTGCTCGCCGCTGATGCGGCGCTTGTCGATGATCGCCAGGTCGCACTCGAGGTCCTTGGCGTAGGCCCGCGCGAGCTTGGTGCCGCCGATGTCCGGCGAGACGATCTTGATGTTCTCGGCGCCGAGCTGGCGCACGCGCTCGATCATCACCGGCCGCGCGAACAGGTGGTCGACCGGGATGTCGAAGAAGCCCTGGATCTGCGCGGCGTGCAGGTCGACCGTGACGACGCGGTCGTAGCCGGCCGAGACCAGCATGTTGGCGACCAGCTTGGCGTTGATCGGGACGCGGCCCTCGTCCTTGCGGTCCTTGCGGGCGTAGCCGAAGTACGGGATCACCGCGGTGACCCGGTCGGCCGACGCGCGCCGCAGGCAGTCGGCGAACGACAGCAGCTCGAACAGGTTGTCGTGCACCGGCGGGCAGGTCGGCTGCACCACGAACACGTCGGCACCGCGCACGTCGCACTCGACCTTGAGGTTGATCTCGCCGTCCGGGAAGCGCGCCAGCGACGCGGCGCCCAGCGGCACCCCCATGAACGAGCAGATGTCCTGGGCCAGCTTCGGGTGGGCCGTGCCGCTGAACACACGGAGACGTTCGCCGCGCATCCTCATGCCTTCTGATCCTTCTTCGGCGGCAGCTCGCGCTGTCGCAGGTAACGGGCGGGGACGCCGAGCCACAGCTCCTTCGCCTGGATGTTGGTGCCCGGCTTGACGATGGCGCCCGCCGCAGTCATCGCGTTCTCGCCGACCTCGACCGGCGCGCACAGCACCGTGCCGCTGCCGATGAACGCGCCGGCGCCGATCGTGGTCCGATGCTTGTGGACGCCGTCGTAGTTGGCCGTGATCGTGCCGCAACCGATGTTGGCCCGGGCGCCGACGGTGGCGTCGCCGAGATACGTCAGGTGCTTGGCCTTGGCGCCCTCGCCGAGGTGCGCCTTCTTGGCCTCGACGAAGTTGCCGAGCGCGGCGCCGTCCTCGAGCACGGTGCCGCCGCGCAGGTGCGTGAACGGCCCGACCTCGCAGCCCTTGCCGATCCTGCAGCCCGTGCCGATCACCGTGCCGGGCAGGATCCTGGTGTCGCTGCCGATCTCGACGTCGTGGTCGATCCACGTCGCGCCCGGATCGAGGATCATCACGCCGTTGTCGAGGTGCTCCAGCAGGATGCGCTCCTGCATGATCGACTGCACCACCGCCAGGTCCGCCAGCGAGTTGACGCCCTGCACCTCGGTGATGTCGGTCGCCTCCATCGTCGGCAGGATTTCGCCCTGCGACACGAAGTCGGCGATCACGTCGGTCAGGTAGTACTCACCCTGCGCGTTGTTGGGCTGCAGGTTGGCGAGCGCCGGGCGCAGCTTCTCGCTGTCGAAGCAGTAGAAGCCGCAGTTGGTCTCGTCGATGGCGGCCTCTTCGGCCGAGCAGTCCTTCTGCTCGCGGATCCCGACGAAGTAGCCGTCGTCGTTGCGCAGAATCCGGCCGAGGCCGGTCGGGTCGTCCGGGTAGGCCGTCAGCGCCGAGCACGCCGCTTCCCCGCGCAGCTCGCGCAGCTCCTGCAGCGTCGCAGCGGTCATCAGCGGACAGTCGCCGTAGATCACGATCACGTCGCCGACGAAGTCCCTCAGCGGCTCCATGCCGACCTGGACCGCGTGGCCGGTGCCCTTGGGCGCGCCCTGGTCGACGAACGTCAGGCCGGCGAACCGCCCGGCCAGCGCCCCCTCGAGCGACGCCTGCACCTTCTCCATCTGGTTGTGCAGCACGACCACGGTGCGGTCGGGCTTCAGCTCCGCGGCGGCGACCAGCGCCGACTCGGCGAGCGTGCGCCCGCACAGCGGCAGCAACACCTTGGGCATGCTGACCTTGGTGCGCTTGCCCATGCCGGCGGCCAGGCAGATCACAGCGAGCGGTCGCGACATCGGGGCGGTTCGGAGGAGGATCGGCGAAGAGAAACGGGGCGAGGATTGTGCGGATCCGCCCCTGGGCGGTCAAGACCGGAGAAGGACCGACGGCCCGATCGTCGCCCCTGGCCGCCCCGATCGACGCCCCACGAACCCGATCGCGACGCTACGCTGGCTGCGCGCTCCTCCCCCGGGCGCTCGCCACCTGGAACGGAAGGAGATCCAGATGCCCGCACACCATGCCTCGCCCCCGCCCTCGCGGGTCTCGCCCCCCCTGGTCTCGCCCACGCTGGTCTCGCCCACCCTGGTCTCGCTGATCCTGGTCTCTCTCATCGTGGCGATCGGGAGCGCCGCACTGCCCGCCCAGTGCGATCCCGACTGGCAACTCGACCACGGCCTGCCCGGCGCCGACGGCCCCGTGCACGCGGCGGTCCGCTGGGATCCCGACGGCCCCGGCCCGCAGCCCGAACGCGTCGTGTTCGGTGGCGCGTTCTCGTTCGCCGGGCGCGCCGAGGCGGCCAACCTGGTCGCGTGGAACCCCAACACGTCGGAGTGGACCGAGCTCGCCGGCGGCGTCGACGGCGAGGTGCGCTGCCTGCTGGTGCTCAGCTCGGGCGAACTCGCCGTGGGCGGCACCTTCACAGCGGTCGGCGGCCAGCCGGCCGGCAACGTCGCGACCACCGACGGCAGCGGCTGGTCGACGCTCGGCGGCGGCACCGACGGCCTGGTGATGGCGCTGGCCGAGACCGCCTCGGCGGGGCTCGCGGTCGGCGGCCAGTTCGCGACGGCGGGCGGCGTGCCCGCCGCCAACGTCGCCACCTGGAACGGCACTTCGTTCACAGCGCTAGGCAGCGGCATCACCGGCCACGTGCGCGCGCTGCAGCGGACCGGCAACGGCCTGCTCGTCGGCGGCTCGTTCCAGTGGGCCGGCGGCATCCAGACCGGCCCGATCGCGCGTTGGGACGGCGCGATCTTCCATCCCGTCGGCACGTCGGCGACGTTCACGCTGGCGGTCCGCGCGATGCTGGCCCGCAGCAACGGCGACCTGCTGATCGCCGGCGGCGGCAGCGCGCCGGTGATGCGCTGGAACGGCAGCAACTGGAGCACGCTCGGATCCGGGCTCGGCCAGCGGCCCGAACGGCTGATCGAGACCTCGACCGGCGCGGTGTTCGCCGGCGGCACGACCAACGTGCAGCCGTTCGTCGGTCAGGTTGCGGAGCTGATCGGCAGCAGCTGGACCACCCGCGGCACCGCGCTCGACCAGGACGTGTTCGACCTGCTGGAGCTCGCCGACGGCCGCATCGCGGCGTGCGGCGGGTTCGCCGTGCTCGACGCGGCGGCGTGCGCGCGCATCGGCGCCTGGGACGGCCAGGGATGGGCACCGGTGACGACCGGCTGCGAGGGCGTGATCATGTCGATCACGCAGCTCTCGGACGGCAGCGTCGTCGTCGGCGGCAGCTTCCGGCACATCGGCGACCTGCAGACCCACGGCATCGCGCGCTTCGACGGCGCCAGCTGGCAACCGCTCGGCAGCGGCGTGTTCGGCAACGTCGCCGACGTCGCCGAGGCCCCCAACGGCGACCTCTACGTGGCCGGCTACTTCGGCGAGGCGGGCGGCGTGGCCTGCAACAGCGTGGCGCGCTGGGACGGCACGGCCTGGCACGCGATCGGCGGCGGCGTGCCGTTCGGCATCCTGCAGACGATCGCCCTGCAGCAGAACGGCCTGCCGATCGTCGGCGGCGCCGTGGCCGGCGGCGCCCACATCCAGCGCTTCGACGGCAGCGCCTGGGTGCCGCTCGGCGCCGGCACGTCCGGCACCGTCTACGACATCGCGATCGCGCCCAACGGCGACGTGATCGCCGGCGGCCAGTTCGTGTTCGCCGGTGGCCAGGTGGTCCAGAACATCGCGCGCTGGAACGGCAGCTGGTCGGCGTTCGGCACCGGCCTGACCGGCCCGGTCTACGACCTCGACCTGATCGACGGCAGCGTGCTCTACGCGACCGGCCTCTTCGACCTGTTCACGCCGACGGCGCACGGCCTCGAGCTGTGGGACGGCAGCAGCTGGACCGCCATCCCGGGGATCGGCATCGCGTCCGACACCACGGTGGCGCCCAATGGCGATCTGCTGGTCCACGTCAGCAGCACGCGCAGCATCGTGCGCTGGGACGGCGTCGGCCCGACGACGATCGCCGGCTACAACATCCCGGGCATCTCGGGCAGCGTCGCGGCACTCGCGTTCGTCGACGACACGCTGTTCGTCGGCGGCCGGATGAGCACCGAGGTCGCCGGCTTCCACAACTTCGCGCTCGGTCGGCTGGGCACGCCGTGCCCGCCCATCTCGTTCGACATCGGCGGCGGCTGCAGCGGCCACCAGCTGCAGGTCGACGCGCCGTGGGCCGGCCAGGCCGTGATCGAGAACGGCTCGGGCCTGCCGCCCGCCACGCTGGTCGTCGTCGCCCGCGGCCTGACCGCCACCAACGTGCCGCTGCCGAACGTGCTGCCACAGGGCCAGGCCGGCTGCACGCTGCGGGTCGGCAACGCGCTGCTCGAGCCGACCCTCTCGTCGACCACCGGCACCACCAGCACCTCGTGGCAGCTGCCCAACGACCCGGCGCTCGGCGGGGTGCAGGTGTTCGCGCAGCTGGTGACGCTGCCGATCGCCGGCGGCGCGCTGGGCCCGGTCGCGGCGAGCAACGCGGTCGAGCTGCGGGTCGGGGCGTTCTCGGGCACGGGGCGTTCTACGGGCACGGGGCGTTCAGGGGCACGGGGCGTTCAGGGGCACGGGGCGCTAAGAGACACCGGGCGCGCCGGTCCGGCCCGCGGCAGCCGGACCCGGAGGGTGGTATGCTCGCCACTACTCTGCAATGCAAAGCCCATCGACAGCCGCCCGCCGCACGTCCACCGCGCTCGCCATCCTGGCGTGGGGCGTGCTCCCCCTGCTCGGCCTGTGCGCGGAGATCGCGACCGGCATGCTCAGCAGCGAACTGCCGCTGTTCCCGTCGCTGGGCTGGATCGCGGCCGTCGTGCTGGCGGTGTTCGCAAACCTCGCGCTGCACGCCGACGCCACCAGCAACCGGCTGCCGCTGCTGGCGTCGGCGTTGCTGCACGCGTTCGTGCTCGGCATGGCGGTGCTCTACGCCGCTGCGGAGCTGCCGGCGATCCTGGTCATCGTGATGCTGATCCCGGTCGGCTTCGGCGCACTCGCGGCCGCGCCGTTCCTGACGCTGCTCGGCATGGTGCGGCTGCTGCCGCGGCTGGCGCGTCGCTGGTCCGAAGCCGGCGGCACACCGGCCAACCTGGTGCTGCTGCTGCTCGCCGGCACCGGCGCACCGGCGGCGATCTGCACGTTCGGAGTCGTCGAGCGCAACCAGGTGCATCGCTGCATGCAGGAGCTCGCCGCGAGCCTCGACGGCGGGAGCTTCGACCGACAAGAACGGCTGGCCGCGCAGCTGCGTGAGCTGGATCTTGCCTGGCAGCTGCACCTCGTGCGGATGGGCACGACGCTCGCGCTGCCGTGGTCCGACCACCCAGGTGCGGCGCACCTCGCCGACGGCAGGCCGTTCTGGTTCGTGCAACGCCTCTGCCTGTACGATCTGTCCCAACGCGACGCCGCCGACGCGTTCTACCGCGCGCACGGCCGCTCGGGGCTCGAACCGCAGCCGGGCGGCCGGGACCGGCAGGTCCGTTCGCGGTCGCTGCACTGGCACACGAGCGAGTTCGAAGCGCACGTCGAGCCGGCCGCCGGGGTCGCGCGCGTCGACTGGCTGCTCGAGGTGCACGCCTCGTCGATGGTGTTCCAGGAGGCCCGCTTCGATCTGCGGCTGCCGTTCGGGGCCGTGGCTTCGTCGCTGTCGATGTCGATCGAAGGCGAAGAACGGCCCGCCGCGTTCGCCGGGGCGGGCGAGGTGCGCAAGGCCTACGAGCAGGTCGTCGCGACCCGCCGCGATCCGGCGTTGCTGACCGAGACCGACCCGGGGCAGCTGCAGCTGCTGGTGTTCCCGGTGGCGCGCCAGCTGCCGCCGGCACGGGTGCGGGTGTCGTTCACGGTGCCGATCGCGACCACGGGCGAACACGGCCTGCTGTCGCTGCCGGACATCGCCGCGCACAACTGCAATGGCAGCACGCCGGCGGCGCACCACCTGACCGTGGTGACCGGGGATCGCCGGGAGTCGCACACGGTGCCGATCGACGCGCCGCCGCCCGAACTGCGCACCGCGCGGCCGGACGCGGTGACGTTCACCGAGGATGCCGACGGGGTGCTCACGCAGACCGTGCGCTCGGCCCCGACGTCGACCCGCACGCAAGACGCCCCGCTGCTGGTCGTGGTCGAGGCCTCGGCGTCGGTCGCGCGACTCGGGCGCGACCTCGGAGCACTGTTCGAAGGCCTCGCGACCGGCCAGCCGTGCTCGGTGTTCGTCGCCTGTGGCGGCACCCACTTCGAGCGCGTCGACGGCGAGGTCGGTGCGCCGTCGTTCGGAGCCGCGCTGGCGCGGATCCCGTGCCGCGGCGGCTGCGATCCGGCCAGGGCCCTGCAGGCGGCCCTGCAGGACGCCGAGCAGCATGCCAAGGCGACCGGCACGGGCGAGGTGCTCTGGCTGCAAGGCGCCGTGCCGCGACGCCTGGAGGACCTGGTGCCGACCGTGCCCGAGAACGTCCGCATCGAGGCCTATGCGCTGGCGTCCGGCGGCAACGCGCTGGCGGACGAGCCGACGCTGGCGGCGGCCATCGAGCGCCAGTGGTGCGGCGCGGTCACCGCGCGCCAGGCGAGCGAGGTGATCGCCAACACCGCACCGCGCCACGGTGATGGCCTGCGGGTCGGCGACAGCGAGCGACGGTTCGCGCGCTCCGAGGCGGCGCCGCCGGGCGCCGTTCGCGTGTCCGACCAGCTCGCGCGGCTGTGGGCCGGGTGGCGCGCCAGGGACCTGCTGCGCACCGGCGTGCCGGTCGACGCCGCCGATCTGGCCAGCCGCTATCGCGTCGCCACCGCCGGCGTCGGCGCCGTCGTTCTCGAGAACCAGCGACAGTACGAGCAGCACGCGCTCGACCCTGGCGCCGCGATCGGTCGCGAGCCCGAAGGCGTCGTCGGCGGCGGCCCGGTGCCCGAACCGACCACGATCCTGCTGCTCGGATCCGGCCTGCTGGCGCTGCTGTGGGCCCACCGGCGGCGGCAGCGACCGGCCGCCGGATGAGGCGGCGGCGGCGCGCCAGCGGCTCACCACCGCGGGGCGGCGGCCGCGGCCGGCGGATCTGCGCCGTCCGGCGCAGCTCCGATCAGAACTGCTCGAGTTCGCAGTTGGTGCGGAACCAGCCGCTGACGGCGTCGAAGCCGACCGCCTGGAAGCTCATCTGCTGGCCGACCAGCAGCCAGTTCGGGATGTTGGTGTAGAGCCAGGTCTTGCCCGGGGTGCCGATCGCGCCGGTGCCCGAGAACGAGACGCCACCGAACGCGCCGGTGCCGTCTTCGAGCACGAGCGTCAGCGCGTAGCCCGGATCGGTGCAGATCGGACCGATCGGCGACGGCAGCGTCGGCGAACCGGGGTACGACATGAACACGATGTACGGGACCTGACCCGACGGCGCCGCGGTCTGGTTGACCGTGTTGAGCACCAGCAGCGTCGTGGTCGGGCCGACCACGCCGGTGGCCGACAGCTTGCGGGCGAACAGCGAGAACTCGCCGTTGCTCTGCGAACCGGGCGTGCTGGCGGTGACCGTCAGCGCGCCGCCGGCCGTGCCGTCGGCCGTGACCGTCGTCTGCGCGAAGCCGTTGCTGTCGGCGATGACCGGGTTGGTCGTCGACAGCGAGTGGCCGCCGGTCACCGAGAAGTTGACCGTGCCGCCCGGCAGCGGGTTGTTGTTGGTGTCGAGGACCTGCACCTCGATCGGCTGCGGGAACGTCTCGCCGTGCGGGCCGATCTGGTCGTCACCGCTGACGGCGACGACGCTGTTGGTCGGGCCGAGCGCGCGGATCCGGCGCAGGCTGCCACCAGACGTCGCGTAGGTGCCGGGGTGCTGCGTGAAGTAGATCGCGCCGTCCGGGCCCATGCGCATCGCGGTGGTCGCGACGAAGCCGTTGCCCCACGACGAGGCGTTCGGCTGGCCGGGCACCTGCGGCGCGGGCGCCCACGTGCCGTTGGTGTTCTTGATGCGGCGCAGCTGGCCGGCGAAGTAGTCGAGGTAGAACGCGTCGCCCTCGTAGCCGGTGCCGAAGTCGAAGTTCGTGCCGCCGTTGCGGTAGACGGGGCCGCCGATGATCGAGTTCCACGCGCCCGACGACTCGGCCGCGATCGGGTTGACCGACGACGGCGCGCCGCCGCCACAGCTCGAGTAGTTGCCGAGGCCTTCGCGCCACGGCCAGCCGAAGTTGACCAGCTGCAGGTTGCCCGACTGGTAGACGTACTCGCTGTACTCCTCCTGCGAGACCTGGCCGACGTCGCCGATGTAGCAGTTGCCGGTGACCTGGTCGACCTCCATGCGGAACGGGTTGCGCAGGCCGTTGGCGATCACCAGGCGGCTCCAGTTGTTGACGCCGCTGTTCGGGTTGTTGCCCGGATCGATGGTCGCGTAGCTGGGCTCCGAGTTGCTCGGGCCGGCCGGCAGCGCCGCGACGTTCATGCGCAGCAGGCAGCCGCTCTTGGACGTCAGGCTCTGCGCCGTGCACTGCACCGCGTCGTCCCCGATCGACAGGTAGAGCATGCCGTCGGGACCGAAGCGAGCCGCACCGCCGTTGTGGTTGAAGTTCGAGTCGGGCGACGAGTTGATGATCACGCGACGCGACGCCGTCGAGAACGACAGGTTGGTGCTCGCCGCGTTCGCGAGGTCGCCGGTGCAGGTCAGACGATCCAGGTGCATGAAGCTGTCCTGGGTGCTCGACCACCACACGTAGATGTAGCCGTTGGTCGCGAAGTTCGGGTCGGCCTCGATGCTGAGCAGGCCGCGCTCGCTGCCGGTCTCGACGCTGCTGACCGTGCCGATCTGCTGCAGGCCGACGCCGTCGGCGTAGACGTGCACGGCACCGCCGCGGTTGGCGATCAGGATCCGGCCGTCGGCCAGGAACGTGAAGTCGTGGCAGGCCTGCAGGCCCGACGACACCAGCGTGTCGACGACGAAGTTGGTCGGGACGTTCTGCGCGCACGCGGTCGTGGCGATGGCCAGACCGGTAGCCGCGGAGAGAAGAGCAGTTCGAAGCATGATGGAAAGGACCTCTACCGGTGATGGGGAGCGCCGCCAGGGCGAGCGTCGGCGCGGTAGGCAGGTCGCAGAAGTGTAGCGGCCGGACCGCAGCTTGGCAGCGGGGAACTGCGCCCTGTGGCCCGGTCGGGCGTAAGGCCACGGCCGTCGCGTCGGGCCGTTCGCCGATCGGTCAAGCCGGCTGCGCGCGGGTGCCGATCGATCCCCCACGGCATGGGCCACATCGTCTTCGCAGCTCCGAGCATCCGCAGGTTCCACCTGCACGAGCGCCTCCGTCGCGACCTGCTGCGGCGCGACCACCGCGTCTCGGTGCTGTGCTGCGACCGCACGTCGTTCACGTTCTGGCGCGAACAGGTGGCCGCCGTCGACCTGCTGGCCACGACTCGCAGCGACGCGCCCGACGCCAACATGCAGACGCTGCTGCAGCAGGTCACGGCCGGCGACGAACGGCGGCGGCTGGCGCGGCTGCTGCCGGCGGCGACCCGCTGGCTCGAGCGCGAACGTCCGGACCTGGTGCTGTTCCACGGCGAGCGCTCGGCGACGACCGCGGCGCTGCAGTTCGCGGCGCGCACGGTCGGCTGCCCGGTGCTGTGGACCGGCGACGGCCTGCTGCCACACACCATGCAGGTCGACGACCGTGGCCTCGACGCCGATGCCGGCTCGCGGCGCTGGCAGGCCAGGGACTACCGCGTCGTCGCGCCCGACGATGCGCTGCTCGACGCCAGCCTCGCCCACGCGCTCTCGGGCGGCGAACCGCTGGCGCTGCCGCGCGCCGAGGTGCACGTGCCGATGGTCTCGCGACGGCTGCTCGACGCGCTGTGCTACGGACTCGAAGGACGCTTCGCCGCGAGCCTGCACGCGCTGCACGGCTGGCAGGCGGCGTTCGCCGACGTGACGCCGCGGCCGCCGGTGGTGCCGGTGCTCGACCTGCGGCCGCCGTTCGTAGCCGTGCTGCTGCAGGCCGACGACGACCCGCGCCTGGTGCACGACGGCCAGCCGGCGCCGTCCCCCGCCGAACTGGTGCAGCAGGCGCTCGCCGCCGCGGCACGCCTCGATCCGGATGCCACCGTGGTCGCGGCGCTGCCACCGCGCTGCACCGAGCGCCGCTGGGGCCCACAGGCCCTGGCCGGCGCCGCCGGCGATCGGGTGCGGATCGTGCCGGCGGGCGGCGCGGCGGTCGCCGCCGCGACCGCGGCCGCCGTCGTCACCGTCAACCATCCGATGGCGACCGCCGCGCTGCTGGCGGGCACCCCGGTGCTGCACACCGGCCGCGCGCTCTACGAACTGCCCGGCGTCACCCACGCGACCACGCCGGAGGGACTGCCCGACGCGCTGGCGGCAGCCAGCGGGCGCGACCGGCCGGCGCTGCGACGGCGATTGCTGAGCTGGCACCTGCGCCACGGCCACGTCTGGTGTTCGCCGACCGCGCCCAACCACAACGGCATGCTCGGCCTGGTCGAAGCGGTCGAGAAGCGGCTCGCCGCGGCCGGCGGGGCCGAGTCCCGGCCGCTGCCCTACCGGCCCGGTCCGACCTGGCCGCTCGCGACCTCGTGAACGGCGCCCCGAACTGCCGATAGGACTGCCGTGAAGCACACGGTCCGCAGCACCCTGCTCTGCCTCGGCACCGGCGTCGTGGTGCAGCGCGTGCTGCAGCTGGTGTCGTTCCTGATCGTCGGCCACACGCTCGGGGTCGCCGGGCTCGGCGTCTACGCCGAGGGCATGGCGGTCGCCGCGGTGCTCGCCGTGGTCGCCGGCGCCGGCGTGCGCAACCTGGTCGCACGAGCGGTCAGCCGGCAGCCCGACGCCGCCGGCGTGCTGGTCGGCCACGCGGTGCACATGCGGCTGCTGGTCGGCGTGACGCTGGCGATCGTCGCGGCGATGCTGGCGTTCGTCGGTTCGACGCGGCCCTGGTTCTGGCTGCTGTGCGTGCTGCACGTCGTGCCCGCCGCGTTCGACCTGAAGAACCTCGTCGACGCCGCCGGCCGCACCCGCGGCGAGGTCGTGCTCGATGCGTCGGCCGCGGTGCTGCAGCTGGCGCTGATCGGGGTCTGGTCGACGACCGCCGAGCCGCGCCTCGAGGTGCTCGCCGGGATCAGCCTCGGCTGCCGCGCGATCTACGCCGTCGGCGCGATCCTGTCGATCCGCCGCCTGCCGGCCCTGCGCGAACCCGACCACAAGCCGGTCGGACTCAACGCGGTCGGAGCCGGCCAGACCGCGCACGAACTGCTCGCGATCGGCGACGTCGCGCTGGTCGCGATGGTCGCCGGCGACGTCGCGGCCGGCTACTACGCGGTAGCCGTTCGCTTCGCGGCTGCGGCGATGCTGCCGTCGGCGCAGCTGGCCCGCCTGCTGCTGCCCCACCTGCTGCACGCGCAGCAGAACGGCGACGCCACCCGCACGTTCGCGACCGCGCTGCGCGCGACGCTGTGGCTGACCGCACCGGTGTGCGCCGGCGGGCTGGTCGTCGCCGACCAGCTGTGCGCGCTCAGCGGCGACGGCTTCGCGGTCAGCGGCCACGTGCTGCGGCTCTTGCTGTTCGCAGGCATCTGCCAGCACGTCGGCTGGCAGTGCAGCCACGCGCTGCTCGCCGCCGGCCGCGACCGCGCCTACGCCAACGGCCTGCTGTGGCCCGCGACGCTGCACGCCGCGGCGCTGGCGACCCTGTGGCTCGCGCCGACCCTGGCGCCGGATCTGGGCGGGGCCGGGCAGGCGACGCTGGCGGCGACCGCCGCCGCGTTGGCGCAAGCCGGCTACCTGTGCTGCAGCCTGTGGGCGATGCACTGCGGCCCCGCGTTCGCGCGGGCGCTGCTCGCCCCCACCGTCGCCGCGCTGGCCACCGCGGGGGCCGCGTCGCTGCCGGTCGACTGGCTCGCCACCTCGCTGCAGCTGCCGATGCGGCTCGCGTCCGGCGCCGCCGCGTTCGTGCTGGTGCTGTGGCTGCTCGAGCTGCGCGGCCGTCTGCGCCACGTCGGCGACGGCCTCGCCACCTCCAGCGGCTTCGGCAGCTGACGCCGCGCCAACCGCCGGTTGGTAAGGCCTGCTCCCGGACCCGATCTTGCGGACCCGATCCTGCGGACCGGGAGGAAAATGTTGGGGATGGGATCCAACGGGCGGGGGGATCGAGCCGATAGCAACGGACGATGCTGACCAAGAAGCCATGGCGACTGGGCACCCGGGCGAAGCTGCTGATGCGCGGGCTGCGCTACTCGTGCATCCTGCCGTATGCGTCGATCGACGGCTGGCTGACCGTCGACGAGGCGATCGCGCTGTTCGAGCTGGCGCGCGAGCTGCCCGACGAGGCGCCGCGCGCGGTCGAGATCGGCAGCTGGCAGGGCAAGAGCACGGTCTGCATCGCCAACGGCCTGCGCGGCAAGCCCGGCGCGCAGCTGACCTGCATCGATCCGTTCGACGCGTCGGGCGACGCCGAGAGCGAGCACGACTACCAGGACCGCGCCGGTCGCGCCGGCGGGCCGCTGCGCCAGGCGTTCGAACACAACCTGCTGCACGCGCAGGTGCGCGACCTCGTCGACGTGCGCCAGGGCTTCAGCCACGACTTCAAGGACGAGCTCGACGAGTCGATCGACCTGCTGTTCCTCGACGGCGACCACAGCTACGCGGCGGTGCTGCAGGACTTCGAGGACTGGGCGCAGAAGATCAAGCCGGGCGGCCTGCTGGCGATGCACGACGTCGTGCATCCGGTGCACGAAGGCCCGCGCCAGGTCGTCGACGAGCGTATCGCCAGCGACCCGCAGTGGGTCGACCAGCGCTACGTGGACAGCCTGTTCGTCGCCCGCCGCAAGGCGTAGCGCGAAGCCGCGCGCGATCGGGTACACCGGTGGCATGGCCGCCGAAGCGCTGCTCGACGAACTGAAGGACCCCACCTGCTACGGCGAGGGCGTGCGCGCCGTGCAGATCGTGCAGACCCACCTGTCGGTCGTCTGCCTGGCCGACGAGCTGGTGTTCAAGCTCAAGAAGGCGACCACGCTGCCGTTCGTCGACTTCGCGCCGCTCGCCAACCGGCGCCAGGCCTGTCGCGACGAGGTCCGCCTCAACCGCCGGCTGTGCCCCGACGTCTACCTCGGCACCGCCGCGCTGCGCCGCGTCGACGGCGCGCTGCGGTTCATGGCCATCGGCGACGACGACGACCCTCAGGACCTCGACGTCGCCGTCGTGATGCGGCGGCTGCCGCAGGATCGCATGCTCGACGAACTGGTCGGACGCGGCGACGTCGATCCCGACCAGCTGCGCGAACTCGCCGACGTCGTGGCCCGCTTCCACCAACGCGCCGAACGCGGCCCCGAGGTCGCAAAGCTCGGCGATCCCGAACGGCTCGCCGGCTTCGCCCGCGACAACTTCGACGAGCTGGCGGACGTGCAGGGGGCCGACCTGCACGGTCCCCTGCTGGCCGCGACGCGCCGCGCCAGCGAGGCGGCGTTCGCGGCCCGTCTGCCGCTGCTGCGCGCACGCGCCGGCCGCGGCTGCGTCGTCGACGGGCACGGCGACCTGCACGCGCGCAACGTCTGCATGACGACGCCGCCGACCATCTACGACTGCATCGAGTTCGAGCCCGCGTTCCGCTGCGGCGACGTCGCGACCGAGGTGGCGTTCCTGGTGATGGACCTGCGCTACCGCGGTGCCGACCAGCTGGCGCGCACCTTCGTGCGCAGCTACGTGGCGGCCAGCGGCGACGACGAACTGGCGACGCTGCTGCCGCTGCTGTGCAGCTACCGCGCGATGGTCCGCGGCAAGGTCGCCGCGTTCGCCGCCGCCGAGCCCGAGCTGCCGGCCGACGAACGCAGCGGCGCGCGTCGCTCGACGCACCGCCACCTGCAGCTGGCGGCCGGCTGCCTGCTCGAGGCCGGACCGCCGCGCTGGATCGTGGTCTGCGGCCCGCCCGCCAGCGGCAAGAGCGTGCTGGCACGGGGCCTCGCCGATGCCTGCCAATGGCCGCACGTGGCCACCGACGTCGAACGCAAGCGGCTCGCGGGCCTGCAGCCGACCGAGCGCGCTGCGGCTGAGCACTACACCGCGGCGTTCTCGCAGCGCACCTACGAACGGGTGTTCGCGACCGCGGCGGAGGCCCTGTCGGGGGAGAGCCTGTCGAGGGAGAGTTTGTCGGCGGAGCATCGCGCGGTGCTGCTCGACGGCAACTTCGCGACCCGCGCGCAACGCCGAGAGGCCGCGGCAGCCGCCCGCCGCTGCGGAGCGGAGCTGACCTTCGTGCACGTGCAGGTCGACGTCGCGACCGCCGTCGAACGTGCCGGGCAGCGCGCCGAGGCGGGCACCGACAGCAGCGACGCCGGCGCCGAGGTCACGCGGCAGCGGCACGCAAGCTTCGAGCCACCCGGCGACGACGAGGGCACGGTGGTGCGCGTCGACGGCTCGCGCCGTCCCGAACGACTCGCCGACGACGCGCTGGCAGCGCTGCTCGACGCGGCCTATGCGGACAGCGGCGCCGACGAGCGCAGCGCCCGCAGCTGACGGACGAACAGCCGCAAGCGGCGATCGAGCAGCAGCGTCGCCAGCATGCCGAGCCGCAGCCAGACGCTGGCGGCCTCGCCGGCGGCCAGCAGCCGCCGCGCCAGCGCCACGCGCCACGCCGCGAACAGCCGCGGATGGTTGGCCTGGATCGCCGCGAACCGCTGGATCGCGCGGTCGTCGGAGTGCGCCAGCATCGTCTCGCCGTGCTTGCGGTACCAGAACAGCGGTTCGGGGCAGTGCACGAACGTCGCACCGCGCTCGAGCGCGCCGAGCCAGAAGTCCCAGTCCTCGTAGCCGAGCGCGATGGGCCGGTAGCCGCCGATCGCGTCGAACAGCTCGCGGCGGTAGAGGCTCGCGTAGACGAGGCAGTTGTTGGCGACCAGCCGGCGGCGGGTCACCGGCAGCGTCACCAGCGGTGCGTCGGCGTCGCCGAACGTGCGGCCGTTCGGCGTGGCGACGTCGGCGCCGCTGCGCCGGAGCGCCGCCATCAGCACCTCGACCGTGTCCGGCGCGAGCTTGTCGTCGGCGTCGAGCGGCAGCACGAACGGGCTGTCGGTGGCGCGCACGCCGGCGTTGCGCGCCGCGGCCAGGCCCTGGTTCGGCTGCGACAGCAGCTCGATGCGGCGGCCTGGGTTCGCCGCGATCAAGCGCCGGGCGATCGCGGCGGTGTCGTCCGGGCTGCCGTCGTCGACGATCACGATGCGCAGGTTCGGCCAGGTCTGCGCGGCCGCGCTACCGACCGCGTCGGCCAGCGTGCTGGCGTAGCGGTAGCACGGGATGACGATCGCCACCTCCGGAACGTCCTGCGGCTGCGCTAGCGGCGAACCCGACACCTCGATGTCATCGGCTGATTCGGCCCCCGACCTCAAGTAGGCTCGGCGCCGTGCCGGCCTCGCCGATCCTGTTCCTGAGCCACGTCGCCGAGCTCGGCGGCGCCGAGAACGTGCTGCTGGACCTGCTGGCGGCGCTCGACCGCGACCGCTTCGCCCCGCACCTCGGGGTGCCCGGCGACGGCCCGCTGGCGCAGCGCGCCGCCGCGCTCGGCTGCGGCGTGCACGAACTGCCGCTGGCCGCGCGTTCGCCGTGGGCCAAGGCGCTGCGGGCGCTGCGGGCCCGCGGCGCGATCCGGCGCCTCGGCGACGGGCTCGGCTGCCGGCTGCTGGTCGCCAACTCGATGATCGCCGGCTACGCCGCCGTGCGGGCCCGGCGCCCGGACCTGCCGTGCGTCTGGCACCTGCACATCGTCACCGACAACCTGGTCGCGCGCAGCGCCCTGCGGCGCGCCGACGTCGTGATCGCCCCGTCCCGGATCGCGCTGACGCAGGCGCGGGTCGCGGCCGGCGAGGTGATCCCCAACGGTGTGCCCGACCGCTACTTCGCCGCGAACGGCTCCGGCCTGCGCGCCGAGCTGGGCGTGCCCGAAGGGGCTCCGCTGCTCGGCATCGTCGGCCGCCTCGACCCGCGCAAGGGCCACGAGGTGCTGCTGCGCGCGATGGCCGACTGGCCCGACCAGCCGCAGCCGCACCTGGTCGTGGCCGGCGGCGAACTGTTCGCCAGCAGCCAAGCGCGGCTGGTCGGCGTCGGCCAGCGGCTGCGCGCGCTCGCCGACCAGTTCGGCGTCGCAGCGCGCGTGCACTGGCTCGGGGACGTCGACGACACCGCCGGCCTGCTGGCGCAGCTCGACGTGCTGGCGGTGCCGAGCACCGGCCTGGAGTCGGCGCCGCGCACGATCGCCGAGGCGCAGGCGGCCGGCTGCCCGGTCGTCGCGAGCGACGTCGGCGGCGTCCCGGAGATGCTCGAGAACGGTGCCGCCGGGCGGCTGGTCCCGCCGGGCGATCCCGGAGCCCTGCAGAAGGCGCTCCGGCACGTCGTGCACGATGAGGGCTGGCGCGCTCAGGCCGTTGGCGAGGCGAGGCGGCGCGCCGAGCAGAACTACCGGCCGGACGCGTTCGCCCGGCGCTGCGAGGCGGTCTTCGGCCGCCTCGTCGATGCCGCTATTGGGCGATCGCGTTCTTGATGACGTTGCTCTTGGCGACCGGCTTGTTACGCGGCTTACGCTGCGCCAGCAGCTCGCGCATCAGCGTGTCCTCGAGCTCCTTGTCGGCCTCCTGCTTGCCCTGCGACAGCGTGGCCTCCAGGTCCTTGGCGGCCGCCGTCGTCGGGCAGGTCATGCGCTGGGCCTGGGCGGCGGCGTCGTAGTAGCGGGCGCCGGCCTGGACCGCGACGAGGCGGACGCCGTCGTGGGTCGTGACCATCGCGCCTTCCGGGACCTCCATCCAGTCCCCGCGCGCGATCACGTTCTCGCGCTCGGACCAGCGGTCGCGGCTCTGCGGATCGATCGGGCGAGCGTCGTCCAGCAGGTAGGTCGGGGTGACATCGTAGTGCTTGCAGAGCGCCAGCAGCATCGGCAGCGTCGGCTGCGAACGGCCTTGCTCGAGGTGCGACATGGTCGCAGGGCGCACGCCGAGGGTCTTGGCGGTCACGCCCTGGGCTTCGCGCTTGATGCGGGTACGGAGATAGAACAGCTTGAGATGCAGGCGCCGCATGGAGGGAGGGAGAGGTTTCCTGGTGAAAGAGCGACCGTGCGCGCCATACCGCCGGAGGGCATCGCGTTCACGATCTGCGAAAGTCTAGCACCTTGGCGAGGCAGGCGACTTTCGGTGCAAGTGTGTAGAGTCTCAGGGCGATTCTGCCGAGGCGGAGGCAGGCCATGCCATTGGACGACCAGGCCCCGCGATTCTGTTCGGTGGCAGATCAACTCCGCCAGACCGAAGCAGACTCGGCACGTGACCTATGCCGGATAACCCAGAAGTAACCCTGGCTCCAGATGGATGTGGCACAGATCTCCAGATAGCCGAGCAGTTCGGCGTGGAGCTGGCAACCGCCCAGGATCCTAGCAGTTGGCAACTTTTGCGCTCTAACGGAACCATGGTGCTGCGGGCCCCTCGGCAGCAGGGCGGCTACGAGGTCCGGGTCGATGTCTCCGAAGGCCCCATGGCAAGGCGGATTCGCACGGCACGCCGTACGGATCCATTGCCGCGGGCCATAGGCATGCACCGGCGCAGGGTCGAGCGGGTCGTCGATGCCACCGCAGGTCTCGGACGCGATGCGCTGGTGCTCGCCCATTTGGGCTGCACCGTAACCGCGATCGAGCGCGTGCCGGCGCTATGCGTTTTGTTGCAGAATGCGGTCGAAGAAAGTGAGGCCGACGTCGAGGTCGTGCGCGCCGAGGCGACCCCGTGGCTGCGCGAACGCGCCGGCTCACAGGACGCCCCCGACGTCGTCTACCTCGACCCGATGTTCGCCGAGAACGGCAAGGCGCAGGTCAAGAAGGAGATGCAGGCGTGCCGGGCGCTCGCCGGAGCGCCGCACGACGCCGAGGAGCTGCTCGCGGCCGCCCGCGCGGCGGCCCGGGAGCGGGTCGTCGTCAAGCGCCACCCCCACCACCGCCCGCTGGCCGACGACGTGTCGTTCGAGGTCGGCGGCGACCGGGTCCGCTTCGACGTCTACCTGACCGCCTGAGCGCCCGGACCGCCGTCGGCGGCGAACGCGACCGCGGTGAACTCGCCGACCGTGGTGCGATCGACCTCGGGCCGGCCGACCCTCTCGACCAGGCCATCGACCTCGTGGCCACGCATGCCGCTGAGCACCAGCGGGGCGGGCCCGTGCCAGAGGTCGAGGATCGCCGCCAGCGACGCGCCGAGCTCCGTGCCGGTCATGTTGGCGACGACCTGTTCGCAGCCGGCGAGCCGCTCGGGACCGCCGTGCTCGACGCGCGCTGTCGGCAGCAGCTCGCGGGCGGCCAGCACCGACGGACCGTCGATGTCACAGGCCTCGAGGCGCGCGACGCCGCGCTGCTGCGCGTAGAGCGCCAGCACGCCCGAACCGCAGCCGACGTCGGCCAGGCTCGCCGGCCCCCGCCAGGTCCGGTGCAGCAGCAGCAGCGCCGCCTGGGTGCTGCCGTGTTCGCCGCTGCCGAAGGCACCGCCGCGCGGCACGACCAGCTCGACCCCGGAGAACCCCGCCGGACGCTCGACCCACGGCGGCCGCACCAACAGGTCGTCGGCGACCGCGATCGCGGTGTCCCGCTCCAGGCCGGTGATCGTGAAGTGCTCGTCGGCGACGGCCCGCTCCTCGAGCTCGACGGCGAGGCCGGCCGGCAGCGCCGGCATCCGGCCGACCAGCCAGACCACGTGCGCGTCGTGCTCCTCGAGCGTGCCCTGTACATCGGCGTGCACGTGCAGGAAGGCCAGCGCGTCGTCGCGATCGGCGCCGCGCAGCGCGAACGCCCGCCAGCCGGCGGCGCCCGCCGGACCGCTCACGACAGCCCCAGGATCGCGCCGAGGCGGGCCAGGATCTGGTCGGGTTCGACCATGCGACCGATCGCGTCGTAGCCCTCGGCGAGGTGGCCCTCGACCGGGCCGAGCGTCTCGATGCCGCGCTGGCGCAGCAACGCGACGTTCTGCTGCACGGCGGCCTGCTGCCACATCGCGTCGTTCATCGCCGGGCAGACCACGATCGGGCAGCGCATCGTCGTGGCCAGCAGCGCAACCGGATCGTCGGCGGCGCCGCTGGCGAGCTGGGCCAGGATGCCGGCGGTCGCCGGCGCGATGCAGTAGACCCCGGCGTCGCGGGCGGCCTCGATGTGCGGCACGGTGCCGTCGGCGTCGACCTGGGTCGACGACAGGATCGGCTGGCTGTTGGTCAGGCCCCCGAACGTCGACGGACCGACGAAGGCCAGCGACGACGGCGTCATCGCGACGCGCACGTCGACGCCGCGCTGCACCAGCCGGCTGGCGACGAACGCGACCTTGTAGGCCGCGATGCCGCCACCGACGCCCAACACGGCCTTCACGGCCACAAGAGCCCCTTGACGCGATCGATGGTCGCGTCGAGGTCGGCGTTCTCGACGAAGCAGTCGTAGAGCGGCACGCCGTCGACCTGCTCGCGGGCCGCCGCGATCTCCTGCTCGGCGATCGCGACGCGCTGCGCGATCTCCTCGGCGTCGTTGGTGCCGCGGCGCTCGAGGCGCTGGCGCAGCTCGTCGATGCTCGGCGGCTCGATGAACAGGTAGAGGCCCGCGACGCCGCTCTGTCGCAGCTGCCGGGTGCCGTCGACCTCGATCTCGACGAGGAACGTCTTGCCGCGCTGCAGCGCGTCGTCCATCGGCCAGCGCGGCGTGCCGTAGAGGTTGCCGTTGTACTCGGCGTATTCGAGGAACTGGTCCTCTGCCAGCCGCTGCTCGAACACCTCGCGGGTCAGGAAGTGGTAGTCGATCCCGTCCTGCTCGCCGTCGCGCATCTGGCGCGTGGTCGCGCTGACCGAGAACTCGACCTGCGGGTCCTCCTTCAGCGCGCGACACACCGACGTCTTGCCGGCGCCCGACGGCCCGGAGATCACGACCAGCTTGCCCTGCTTCTCGCTCATCGACTTCGTCACTCGAGGTTCGCCACCTGCTCCTTGATCGTGGCGATGCAGCCCTTCATCGCAACCACGGTGTGCGCGGTCTCGGTGTCGGGCGACTTCGACCCGAGCGTGTTGGTCTCGCGCAGCAGCTCCTGCATCAGGAAGTCGAGGCGGCGGCCGACCTCACCAGCCGCGGCGAGCACGTTGCGCACCTCCTGCTGGTGCGCGCGCAGCCGCTGCAGCTCTTCGGCGACGTCGACCTTGTCAGCGAACACCGCCACCTCGCGCACCAGATCGGCCGCCGGCGGCGGCTCCGGCACGTTGGCGGCGACGAAGTCCTGCACGCGCTGCAGCAGCCGTTGGCGGTAGTCGTCGACGATGCCGGGCGCGCGCTCGGCGGCGAGGCCGGTCAGCCGCTCGAGCTCGGTCAGCTGCGCGCCGATCGCCTCCCCGGTGCCGGCGCCGTCGGCGCGGCGGTGCTGCAGCAGCGCCTCGATCGCCTCGTCGAACAGCCCGGCGAGCTGCGCCGGCAGCGGCCGCGACGTCGCCGCCTCGTTGCGGCCGTTGCTGGCGGCCGCCTGCACGACCTCGGCGAGGGTCGGCTTGTCGAGGCCCAGCTCGTCGGCCAGCTGCACCATCTCGGCGGCGGTGCTGCGCAGCAGTTCGGGGTCGGGCAGCGTCGCCGCGGCGGCGGTGCGCTCGACGACGACCAGCACCGAGCCGCGCGTGATCCGGGCGCGCACGCGCTCCTCGATCGCCGCCTCGTAGCCGCTGCAGGCCGACGACAGGCGGAGCTTGAGGTTGAGCCCGCGGCCGTTGACCGAACGCACCTCGACCCGGACGGGGCCGATCTCCGAGTCACCGGCGGCGAAGCCGGCGCCCGTCATGCTCGCGATCGCGGCCACCGGGCAGGGCCGGATCAGACGTTCCAGGTGGCGCTGATCAGGATCGCCGAGCCGCAGAAGACACCGGCGAGCAGGAACGTGAAGCGGCTGATGCCGCCGCTCTTGACGCCGAACGTCTCCGCGCCCGTGCCGCCGAAGGCTTCGGCGAGGCCGCCGCCCTTCGACTCCTGCAGGAGCACGACGGTCGTCATCAGGACGGCCGACAGGAAGAAGAGGATCCAGGCGAAGTAGTGGAGGAAGACCATGGGAGGCTGGTGCAGGCCGAAGGGCCTACATGGAGTCGTATTCGATGATGGGCAGGAAGGTCTCGGGCGCCAGGCTGGCGCCTCCGACGAGCAGGCCGTCGACGCTCTCGAGGGCCATCAGCTGGCGCGCGTTGTCGGGCTTGACGCTGCCGCCGTAGAGGATGCGGATCGTAGCGGCCTCTTCGCCGACCTTGTTGGTCAGCCACTTGCGGATCGTCGCGTGGGCCGCGTCGACCTGCTCGAGGGTGGCCGACTCGCCGGTACCGATCGCCCAGACCGGCTCGTAGGCGACGGTCATGCGGTGCGCGTCGTCCGGCTTGACCTGTTCGAAGCCGGCTTCGAGCTGCTTCTTGAGGATGCGGTCGGTGCGGTTGGCCTTGCGCTCGTCGAGCGTCTCGCCGATGCAGTAGATCGGCAGCAGGTCGGCGTCGAGCGCCGCGCGCACCTTGCGGCCCATCCAGTCGTCCGGCTCGCGGAAGACGTGGCGGCGCTCGCTGTGGCCGACCAGCACCCGGTCGGCGCCGACCTCGCGCAGCATGCGCGGCGCCAGCTCGCCGGTGAACGCGCCGTTCTCCTCGAACCAGACGTTCTGGCCACCGACGCCGAGCGGCGAGCCCTGGCCGACGGCGCCGACGTCCGCGAGGTAGATCGAAGGCACGAACACCGCGACCTCGCGGTCGTTGCCGTCGCCGATGCGCCCCTTGATCGTCTTGATCAGATCCAGCGACTTGCTGCGATCGAGGTTCATCTTCCAGTTGCCCGCGATGTAGGGCTTGCGTGAGGGCACGGTCACGGGGCGATCACCTCGTCGTGAAGGAGTTGGAGCCCGCGGAGTCGCCCTGGCCGACACTTCGACCGGGAGCGGACAGCTCCGCGCTGGTGGGATTGCTGCTGGGGGTGTGGCTGCTGCTGGTGGTGCTGCTGCCGCTGACGGTGCTGCCACCGACGGCGCGCCCACTGCGGATGGTCCGCTGACAGAGTGGCGCCAGCTGCTGCAGTTCGGCCATCAGGGTCGCGAACATCGCCGGCGTCAGCGCCTGCTGCCCGTCGCACAGGGCCTTGTCGGGCTCGGCGTGCACCTCGATCAGCAGGCCGTCGGCGCCGGCACAAAGCGCCGCCCGGGCCATCGGCGCGACGTAGCGCGACGCACCGGTGCCGTGGCTCGGGTCGACGACGACCGGCAGCGGCGTGCGCTCCTGCAGCACCGGGACCGCGGCGAGGTCGAGCAGGTAGCGCGTCGACGGGTCGAAGCTGCGCACGCCCCGCTCGCAGAGGATGACGTCCTGGTTGCCCTCGTCGAGCACGTAGTCGGCCGCGAACAGCAGCTCGTCGATGGTCGCCGCAGCGCCGCGCTTGAGCAGCACCGGCTTGCCGAGCCGCCCCACCTCGCGCAGCAGCGGGAAGTTCTGCATGTTGCGGCTGCCGACCTGCAGCACGGCGGCGTGCTCGGCGACCAGCTCGACGTCGCGCGGGTCCATCACCTCGGTGACGACCGGCAGGCCGGTCCGTCGGGACGCCGCGGCCAGCAGCGCGAGGCCCTCTGCGCCCAGTCCCTGGAACGACTTGGGCGAGGTGCGCGGCTTGAACGCGCCACCGCGCAGCAGGCCGGCTCCGGCCTCGGCCACGGCGTCGGCGGCGGCGAACAGCAGTTCGCTCGACTCGACCGCGCACGGGCCTGCCATGACGACGAACTCGCCGTCGCCGATCTGCAGGTCGGAACCGATCGTGATCGTCTTGCGCAAGTGAGGAACGGGGCCGGAGAAGGGCCGGAAGACAGTAGGGCGGCGGCGGCGGGTGGTCAATGTCGGCCAGATCCCATCCCGTGACAAATCGAACCGGGACGGATCCAGCCGTTCGACCAGAAACGACGCCTTCCGAACATGAACCCCTCCACCCGCACGTTCTTTCCCGTTCTCGCCCTGGCGGCGACCCTGCCGTGCCAATGGCAGGAGCAGACGCCCGCGAGCAACCCCGGCCCGCTCAGCGCGATGGCCATGGCGGCCAACCCGGCCGGCCTGATCGTCGTGTCCGGCGGCGACACCGGCACCTTCCCGACGCCGTTCAGCACCGCGACCTGGCTCTACTCGCAGGGCACCTGGACGCAGTCGCCGGCGACCGGTCCGAGCGGTCGCTTCGAGGCGCAGATGGTGCACGACGCGCTGCGCCAGCGCTGGGTGCTCTACGGCGGCTGGACCTCGCCGTTCTCGATCGGCAGCGGCAACGACGAGACCTGGGAATTCGACGGCGCGGCGTGGAGCCAGATCGCGACGGCCAACACGCCGGGCGGCTTCTGGAAGCACGCGATGAGCTACGACGTCCTGCGCGGCGTGACGGTCCTGTTCGGCGGCGCCACCAACGGCCTGCCGGGCGCGACCGACGGCACCTACGAGTACGACGGCACCGACTGGACCCAGCGCACCCCCACCACCACGCCGGGCTGGCGCGAGAACCACTCGATGTGCTTCCACACCAACCTCGGCGCCACGGTGATGTTCGGCGGCTTCGACCCGCTGGCCAACTCGGTGCAGAACGAGACCTGGACCTGGAACGGCACCGACTGGTCGCTGGTCACGCCGGTCGGGCCACAGCCGCCGGCGCGCGCCAGCGCCGAACTGGTCTACGACTCGGTGCGCGGCGTCAGCGTGCTGCACGGCGGTAATGACAACTCCGGCGCGGCCTTCGACGACACCTGGGAGTTCGACGGCGCCACCTGGACGCAGGTGCCGGGCACCGGCCCGGGCAACCGCGCGTTCGGCGCCGCGTTCGACGCCGGCGAACGCGTCGTGGTCCGCTACGGCGGCATCGGCCACACGTCGGAGACCTGGACGTTCGGCGCCACCGCGCGCACGTTCGGCACCGGCTGCGCGGGCAGCAACGGCGTGCCGGCGCTCGACGCGGTCGATGCGCCGCGCCTCGGCCAGAACCTCGACCTGACGCTCGCCAACCTCAACCCGGCGATCACGGTCGGCGTGTTCGCGCTGTCGCTCGCGACGATCGCGCCGACCCCGCTCGATCCGATCGGCATGCCCGGCTGCACCGGCTACGTCGCCCCCGACCTGCTGCTCAACGGCACCGCCGCCGGCGGCACCGCCACCTTGCAGCTGCCGCTGCCCGGCACGCAGGCGCTGATCGGCACGTCGATCTTCGCGCAGGGCCTGTCGTTCGACCCGGGCATCAACGCCGCGTGGCTGGCGGCGTCGAACGCGTTCGCGGGCGTGATCGGCAGCTCGGCGCGTCCATGTGGACGCGCTACCAACCGTGATCGCGGAAGCGGTGTGTACGCGTGCGGACGGGGCTTTGCCCGCTAGGCGCGTCCATGTAGTGGACGCGCTGCCAACCGTGATCGCGGAAGCGGGGTGTACGCGTGCGGACGGGGCTTTGCCCGCTAGTTTCCGGAAACCCCGGCCGCGAACGCCGCCAACAGCCCGCTGACGCCGGCGCCCGAAGCGGTTACGCTCTCGGGTACCGTGTCGGAGGAGAAGAGAGCGCAGTGGACCGCACGGGCCGCGTTTGCGGCCGCGTTGGCGCTCGCCTACGTCGCGACCCTCTGCAACACCGACAATGTCCGCCAGGCGCTGATCTGGTTGCCGACGGGCGTCGCGATCGGCGGCCTGCGCCTGCTCGGCTGGCGGCAGGTCTGGATCGTGCTGCTCGCCGGGCTCGGCTTCCGCTCGCTGATGGACTTCGGCTGGCCGACCGTCGTGTTCGGCTCGCTGTCGGCGACCGCGGAGGCGCTGGCCGGCGCCGCCCTGCTGGGGCTGCTGCACGTGCAGCGCGGCATCCCGCGCCTGCGCGACGTGATGTCGATCTACCTGGTCGCGATGGCCGCGCCGATCGCGTCGATCCTGGTGGCGCTCGGTGGCCGGCTGGTCTACTGGCCGCACGAGCTGTCGCTGTTGACCGGCTTCGGTGGCTGGTGGCGGATGAACGCGATCGGGGTGCTGGCGGCCGTGCCGCTGGCGCTGGCCTGGCCGCCGCGGCTGTCGCACCGCGGCTGGATGGAGAGCCTCGCGCAGATCACGGTCTGGGCGCTGATCTCGGTCGGGTTCGTGCTCGGCGTGCTGCTATTCGTGCGTCCCGGCGTGACGTCGATCGTGCTGCTCGGCGCGCTGCCGATGGTCTCGTTCGCGGCGGCGCTGCAGCTCGGCAACCGCGGCGCGACGGCCACCGCGTTCGTCGGCGCGATGGCGATCGCGATGCCGGCGGGCTTCGGCATCGGTCCGTTCGAGGGCGTCGACATCGCCGAACGGCACGTCGTCGCGCAGATGGTGCTGGTCGCGATCACCGCGCTGGCGCCGCTGTTCGGCGCCCTGCTCGCCGAACGCGACGCCAACGCCGCGCGCCTGTTGCAGAGCGAAGGCGTCGGCAGCGCGCTGCTGCGCATCCTGCCAGACGCGAGCTACCGGCTCGACGCGCGCGGCACCGTGCTCGACGCGGTGCTGCCGAGCGATCCGGCCCTGCCCCCCGCCAAGGAGGTCATCGGCAAGCACATCCGCGAGATCACCCCGCCCGAGCTCGCCGACCGGCTGCTGTCGCACCTGGAGCGCACGCAGCGCGGCGAGTCGACCGAGCCGCTCGAGTACCGGCTGGCGACCGCGCAGGGCCGCCGCGACCGCGAGGTCCGCTTCGTGCAGCTGCCCAACGGCGAGACGATGTCGGTGGCGCGCGACATCACCGACCGCAAGCGCGCCGAACGGCAGCTCACCATGCAGGCGGCGATCCTCGAGCAGATCGCGACCGGCCACCGCCGCGCCGACGTGCTCGACGCCATCTGCGAAGGCATCGAGGCGCTGATCCCGGACGGGCGCTGCACCATCATGATGCTGCACGGCGACCGGCTGCACCTGGCGGCGTCGCGTTCGCTGCCAGAAGGCTACGTGCGCACCATCGACGGCATGCAGGTCGGCGACGGCAACGGCGCCTGCGGCACCGCCGCGTTCACCGGCCAGAACGTCATCTGCAGCGACACGGTGCGCGACCCGCGCACGCGCGACTACGTCGACCTGATCGAGCGCTACTCGCTGTATTCGTGCTGGTCGATCCCGGTGCGTTCGATCGACGGATCGGTGCTGGGCACGATCGCGATGTACCACGAGCAGGTGCGCGAGCCACAGCCGTTCGAGGTCCGCCTGGTCGAACGCGCGGGCGTGCTGGCCGGCCTCGCCGTCGACCGCGACCGCCGCGAGGCGCTGCTCGCGTCGATGCACGAGAACCTGACCGAGGGGCTGTTCCGGACCGTGCCCGGCGAGGGCTTCGTCTACGTCAACGCGGCGTTCGCGCGCATGTTCGGCTACGAGTCGACCGACCAACTGCTGCGCCACTGGAGCGACGACGTGCTGACCGACGGCCAGCGCGGCCTGGCGCAGCTCGCCGGCGAGTCGGTGTCGGTGCGCGGCCGCAAGGTGCAGATGCACCGCCGCGACGGCAGTAGCTTCTGGGCGCTGATCTCGACCACGGTGACGTTCGACGACGACGACGCCGAACTGATCTGCGACGGCACCATCACCGACATCAGCAACGCGGCGGCACTCGAGGACCAGCTGCGCCAGGCGCAGAAGATGGAGGCCGTCGGCCAGCTCGCCGCCGGCGTCGCCCACGACTTCAACAACATCCTCACCGCGATCGCGGGCTTCGGTGAGGCGGTGCTGCTGGGTCTGCCCGAGCACAGCCCGCACCGCGCCGACATCGACCAGATCCTCGCTGCGGCGCGGCGCGCCACCAACCTGACGCGGCAGCTGCTCGCGTTCGGCCGTCAGCAGGTGCTGAAGCCCGAGATCCTCGACCTCGGCGAGGTCGTCGGCGGCGTCGCCGAGATCCTGCGCCGCCTGATCGGCAAGCATATCCAGCTGACGCTGGCCAGCGACGGGCAGCCGGTGCGCGCTACCGCCGACCGCGGCCAGCTCGAGCAGGTGCTGCTCAACCTGGTGATCAACGCGCGCGACGCGATGCCGCAGGGCGGCCGGATCTCGGTGCGGACCGAGGCGCTCGACGCCTACGACGAGGCCCCGCACGCCGAGCTGACGCTCGGCCGCTACGCGGTGCTGCGGGTCCGCGACGAGGGCCAGGGCATGAGCCAGGACGTGCAGGCGCGCGCGTTCGACCCGTTCTTCACGACCAAGGGGGCCGGCCGCGGCACCGGCCTCGGGCTGTCGACCGTCTACGGCATCGTCAAGCAGAGCGGCGGCGCGATCGCGATCGACAGCAAGCCGGGCAAAGGCACCGAGATCGTCGTGTTGCTGCCGTTCGCGGACGAACTGCCCGAAGACGAGCGCACGGTGCTGGTGCCGCGACGCGAGCAGCGATCGACGACCGTACTCGTGGTCGAGGACGAGCCGTTCGTGCTCGAGCTGGCCAACCGGACGCTGGGCAACGCCGGCTACGAGGTGCTGCGCGCGCGCGACGGGCACGAGGCGCTGGCCGCGATGCGCGAGCACGGCGACCGGGTCGAGCTGGTCGTCACCGACATCGTGATGCCGCACCTCGGCGGCCAGGAACTCGCGCAGCTCTTGTGGGAAGAACGGCCGAACCTGCGCGTGCTGTTCATGTCGGGCTACGCGCGCGAGATCCTCGACCTGCCCGCCGACGACGTCGGCCGGTCCGGCTTCCTGCACAAGCCGTTCACGACCCAGGAGCTGTGCGACCAGGTCACCGCGATGCTGCCGGGCGCGCGCAGCGATGCGACCGACGAGTCGACGACGCGCAGCGAACACTGAGCGCGATGGCCTGCATCGACCACTTCTACGTGTTCGCGCAGCCAGGTGCGCCGGAGCGACGCCGCCTGCTGGAGCGTGGCCTGCGGATCGGCGCGGCCCGGCGCCATCCAGGCCAGGGCACCGAGAACGTCTGCTTCGGGTTCGCCGACAGCTACCTCGAGCTGATCTGGATCCGTGACGAACGCGAGGCCGCCAGCCCGGCGGTCGCGCCGCTGCGGCTCGGCGAGCGCGGCGACTGGCGCCGACGGGGCGCGTCGCCGTTCGGCGTCTGCCTGCGGGTCACCCCGGACGAAGGGGCGCCGTTCGCGAGCTGGCCGTTCCGGCCCGACTACCTGCCGGACGGGATGCGCTTCGAGATGACGCGCGAGCACGACGAGGTGCACCAGCCGCTGCTGTTCGCGCTCGACCGGCCGGTGGTGCCGCTTGCGGCGCCGCATCCGCTGGCGCGCGCCGCGTTGCGCGAGCTGCGGATCACGACGCCGGGGCTGGCCGCGAACTCGTCGCTGCGCGAACTGCCGGTGCCGGGCCTGGTGTTCGAAGCGGGCTCCGAACACCGCATGGAGGTGCGGCTCGGCGACGGCGACGACGCACTCGACCTCGCGCCCGACCTGCCGCTCGTGCTGCGCTGGTAACGCCGTTCGCCGCGCTCAGCTGGTCCGCGCGGGCGGCGACTCCGGCGCGTCGAGGATCGTCTCGGCGCGCACCGCCTTGAGCGGCACCTGCACGACCGGCGCATCCATCGCCCGCCGGCCGTCGCCGGTCGCCATCGCCTGCAGCGACGGCCCGCAGATGCGCGCCTGGCACGGCCCCATGCCGGCACGGCAGCCGAGCTTGATCGCACGCATCGAATCGCCGTGGAACTCGGCGGCCTCCTGCGCGCGCAACCGGGTCACGTCCTCGCAGCGGCAGACGATCGTGTCCGGCCGCGCCAGTTCGCTGAGCCCCGGCAGCGGCGCGAACGCGCGCAGCATCGTGTCGGCGGCCCGACGTTCGGCGCGCGCACTGCGCTGCAGCGCCGGGTCGAGCGGCGCGCCGCGGACCTCGCGCAGGATCGCCGCCGCGCACAGCGCGCCCTCCGCCGAGGCGACCTCGGCGCCGCCGATGCCGCAGATCTCGCCGACCGCGAACACGTTGGCGGCGGCGGTGCGCTGATCGTCGTCGACGACGAGGCAGTGGCCGCCGCGTTCGGCGACGTAGCGCGACGCGGCGCCGAGCCGCAGGCCCAGCTCGATCGACGGCACCAGGCCGAAGCCGGCGCCGACCACGTCGACGTCGATGGTCCGTTCGGTGCCGCGCCTGGGGCGCCCCTCGGCGTCGACCTTGCCGATCACGGCGCGCTGCACGCGGCCGTCGCCTTCGCACCCGAACACGGTCCAGCCCCACTGCAGCTTCACGCCGTGGCGCCACAGCTGCTTCATGTACCAGACCGCTTCGCGGCGGCGCGCGGCGTTGCCGATCACGCCGGGCGCGGCGCGCAGCGCCCGCCAGCGCGACGATGCCTCGAGCGCCGCGACGACCTCGACGCCGGCGCCGAGCAGCGAGGTCACCGTCGGCAGCAGCAGCGGGCCCGAGCCGACCACCAGCGCGCGCTTGCCCGGCACCACGCCGAAACCGCGCACCATCACCTGCAGCGCCCCGGCCGTGACCACTCCCGGCAGCGTCCAGCCCGGGAACGGGATGCAGCGGTCGTAGGCGCCGGGGGCCAGCACGATCCGTTCGCAGCGCAAGAGCTTGGACGCGCCATCGTGCTCGAACCACAGCCGGCCGGGACTGGCGTCCCAGACCGTCGCGCCGTGCAGGCAGCGCACGTCGGCGCCCTCGAACGCGTGGATCAGCTCGTGGCCGTGGTCGTGGCTCGGCGGCTCGGGGATCTGGTGCTCGCCGGCGGAGCCCGCGGGCAGCTGCCGATAGATCTGGCCACCGGCGCGGTGGCCCTCGTCGAGCACGACGACCTTCAGGCCGGCGGCCGCGAGGCGCGTCGCGGCGGCCATGCCGCCGGGACCCGCACCGACCACGCCGACGTCCGCGTCGAGGATCCGTTCGCTCATCGCCGGCCTCCCCGCTCGACCTTCATGCCGGCGCGCACCAGCGTCGTGCACGAACGCACGGTCGCGCCGTCGACGACGACCAGGCACTCGTAGCAGATGCCCATGTTGCACAGCACGCCGCGCGGCTCGCCGTCGCGGCTGCTGTTGCGCACCGCCGACGTCTCCGCAGCCCACAGCGCCATCGCGACCGAGTCGCCGGCATACGCGGTGACCGACCGCCCCTCGAACGAGAACTCGACCAGCTCGCGCTCGCCCAGGCCCGGGATCCGTCCACTCATGCGACGAACCTCGACGGCAGGTACGGCGTCACGTCGATCTCGGTGTCGACGCCGGCGATCTGCTGCGCCAGCAACAGGCCGGTGATCGGCGCCATCGAGATGCCGAGGCCTTCGTGGCCGGCGGCGATGTAGAAACCCTCGACCGGATCCCACGGACCGATCAGCGGGTGGTTGTCGATCGAGTAGGGCCGCAGGCCCACCCAGGTGCGCACGATCGGCGCCGCCGCGACGCCCGGCGCGTAGCGCTGCGCGCGCTGCAGCGAACGGTGCAGCAGCTCGCGGTTGAGCTGCTTCTGCATGCCGCAGAACTGGCGCGTGCTGCCGATCAGGCAGCCGCCGTTGCTCTGCGGCTGCATGTTGACCGCGTGGCCGCCCGGATCGCTGTCGGTGCTGGTCGGATCGATCTTGCTGGCCGCGTGCGCGAACCGCAGGTAGCTGATCTCGAGCAGCTGCGTGCGGATCGGCGAGACGTGGTGGCCGGTGATCGCCAGGTTGCCGGCGCGCGGGTAGATCGGCAGGCGCTGCTCGCCCAGCCGTTCGCTGAGGTCGGGCGCCCAGACGCCGCAGGCGTTGACGACCGTGTTGGTCGCGATCACGCCGTGCTCGGTGCGCACCGCCGTGATGCGGCCGCCGTCGCGCTCGAAGCCCTGCACCGCGCAGTGCGGCCGCACCACCACGTTGGGGTTGCGCCGCTTGGCGCCGCGCAGCATCGCACCGCACGCGAGCATCGGCAGCACGACGCCGTCGCCGGGGTAGAAGATCGCGCCCGGCACGTCGTCGGCGAGCCCGGGTTCGAGGTCGCGCAGCTGCTTCTGGTCGAGCGCGTCGGCGCGATCGCCGCACTCCGCGAACTGCTTCTGCAGCACCGCGAACATCTCCTGGTCCTCGTCGGTCTCGGCCAGGTAGAGCGCGCCGGTCGGGTTGTAGTCGAAGCCGCCGAGATCGTCGTTCATCCGGCCCCACAGGTCGACGCTGGTCTTGGTCAGCGCGTATTCCTGGGCACTGTCGGGCGTGACCATCAGGTGGCCCATGCACGAGCCCGACGTCGCACCGGCGACGGGGCCACGATCACAGAGCACGATGCGCGTCGACGGATCGAGCAGCTGCGCCAGGTAGTAGACGACGGAGCTGCCGATCACGCCGCCGCCGATGACGACGATGTCCGCGGTTTCGGTCATGAACAGGGGCGACGATGATGCCTGCTGCGGCGGCCAGCGCAAGTAAGCTGCCGCGATGCGCGCGCTGCTGTCGGCATTCTTCGTCTCGGCCAATCTTGCCGCCCAGGCCCCGGTGGCGGTCCCCGACGACGCGACGGCCGACCAGGTGGTCGCGCTCGCGGGCGAGGTCCGGCCGAGCCCGCGGCAGCTCGCCTGGCAGGCGACCGGCTTCAACGCGTTCGTGCACTTCGGCATGAACACGTTCACCGACCGCGAATGGGGCGATGGCACCGAGTCGCCAACGACCTTCGCGCCGACCGGGTTCGACGCCGGCCAGTGGGCCCGCACGTTCCGCGATGCCGGCATGCGCGGCCTGGTGCTGACCTGCAAGCACCACGACGGCTTCTGCCTGTGGCCGTCGGCGACGACCGGACACGACGTCACCAGCTCGCCGTTCCGCGGCGGCGCGGGCGACGTCGTCGGCGAGGTCGCCGCGGCCTGCCGCGAGCACGGTCTGCGGTTCGGTGTCTACCTGTCGCCGTGGGACCGCAACCAGAAGACGTTCGGGACCAAGGCCTACCAGAAGGTGTTCCTGCAGCAGTTGCGCGAGCTCTGCACCGGCTACGGCGAGCTGTTCGAGGTCTGGTTCGACGGCGCGCACTGCCCGCCGGACGACCCCGAGGTGTTCGACTGGCAGGCGGTGTTCGAGCTGGTGCGCGAGCTGCAGCCGAACGCCGTGATCGCGATCACCGGGCCGGACGTGCGCTGGGTCGGCAACGAGGCCGGCGTGACGCGCGGCGACGAGTGGAGCGTGCTGCCGCTGCCGGAGGCCGCGCCGGGGCCGTTCGCGAGCGACCGGCAGAGCTGGCGTTCGCTGTGGGCGCTGCGCGCGCGCAACCAGGCGCAGGATCTCGGCAGCCGCGACCGGCTGCGAACGGCGCGGGCGCTGTGCTGGTGGCCGGCGGAGACCGACGTGTCGATCCGGCCGGGCTGGTTCTACCACGCGCACGAGGACGCTGAGGTCAAGCCGTTCACGACGCTGCTCGACTACTGGTTCACCGCGGTCGGCGGCAACGCGGTGCTGCTGCTCAACGTGCCGGCCGATCGGCGCGGGCGGATCGCCGACGCCGACGCGCGGGTGCTGCGCGACGTCGGTCGCTACTTGCAGGCGACGTTCGACGACGACCTGACGCGAGCCGGCGACGTGCGCAACGGAGAGGTGCACTTCGACGAGCCGGTCACCGTCGACCTGTTCGACCTGCGCGAGGACGTCGGCAACCGCGGCCAGCGCATCGAGGAGTTCTCGATCGACGTGCTCGACGGTTCGCACTGGCGCGAGTGGACACGCGGCACGACGGTCGGCTTTCGTCGCCTGTTGCGCACCGATGCGATCACCTCCAAGGCGTTCCGGTTCCGCGTCGAGCGCAGCCGCGGCGACGCCGCGATCGCGTCGTTCGGCCTCTACCGCCGGCCGCCGCTGCTGCGTGCGCCGACGATGCGCCGCCTCGCCAACGGCGACGTGCTGCTCGATGCCGGTGGCCTGCCGGTGCGCTACACGACCGACGGCACAGCCGTGACCGCGCAGTCCCCGCGCTACCGGGAACCGTTCGCTCTGCCCGCCGGCGGCACGGTGCGCGCCCGGGCGTTTGCACCCGCGGCCAACCGCGACGTGGTGCTCGGCACCGCCAGCGAGACCAGCCGGACGTTCGGCCTGGCGCGGCTCGGCTGGGGCGTGCTCGACTGTTCGAGCGAGCAGGCCGACAAGGGCGAAGGCGCGGCCAACGCGATCGACGGCGACCCCGACACGATCTGGCACACGCGCTACGCGCCCGACACGCCCGAACACCCCCACCACCTGACGATCGACCTCGGCGCCGCGCACGACCTGACCGGCTTCGTCTACGTGCCGCGCAAGGGCGGCGGCAACGGCACGATTGCGGCCTACGAGTTCTTCGGCAGCGCCGACGGCGTCACCTTCACCTCGCTGGCCGAGGGCACGTTCGGCAACATCGCCAACAACCCGACCGCGCGCACCGTGCAGCTGCCGAAGCGGGCCGAGGGCACGCGCTACGTCCGCCTCGTCGCGCGCCGCGAGGCCGACGGCAAGCCGTGGGCATCCGTCGCAGAGTTGTCTGTGCTGGTGCGATGACGGCGGCGGTTGCTATGGTCGCGGTACGATGCGAGCGACCCTTCTGCTGCCCCTCACCCTCGTCGCCGGCTGCACCGGCGTGTCCATGGACGCCGATGCGATCCACGACCGCTGCCTGACGCTGGACACCCACAAGGACATCTCCGACAGCCTGTCGCCGCAGCAGCTGCCGAGCGACCCCGCGACCGCCGAGGAGTTCCGGCTGCGCTACGACCCGACGGTCGACGGCAAGCAGCAGGTCGACTTCGTCAAGATGCGCAAGGGCGGCTACGACTGCGCGTTCTTCATCGTCTACGTCGCGCAGCGCCAGCTGACCGACTCGGGCTACGCGCGCGCCTACGCCGAGGCCCGCAAGAAGTTCGACGCCATCCACCGGATGTGCCGGATGCACCGCGACACGATCGGTCTCGCGACCAGCGCCGACCAGGTCGAGTGGCTGCACGAGCAGGGCAAGCTGATCGCCTGCATCGGCATCGAGAACGGCTACCCGATGGGCACCGACCTGCGCCGGATCGAGGAGTTCCACCAGCGCGGCGCGCGCTACATGAGCATCGCGCACAACGGCCACACGCAGCTCGGCGACTCGCACACGCCGGCCGACGAGCCGCTGCACAACGGCCTCAGCGATCTCGGCCGCCAGGCGATCGCCGAGATGAACCGCGTCGGCATCATGGTCGACGTCAGCCACGCCGCGAAGTCGACCATGCTGCAGGCGGTCGAGGCCAGCAAGGCGCCGGTGATTGCTTCGCACTCGGGGGCGCGCGCCGTCAACGACCACAGCCGCAACCTCGACGACGAGCAGCTGCTGGCGATCAAGAACAGCGGCGGCGTGGTCCAGTGCGTCGCGCTGGCGAGCTTCTTGAAGAGCAACGCCGAACGCACCCAGGCCCTGCGCGCGCTGCGCGCCGAGGTCGGCCTCAGCGGCGCGCAGGCCGAGGGCCTGTCGGACCAGGAGCGCGAGCGCCGCTGGGAGCTGTTCCGCGAGCGCGAGTCCGAGGTCAACGAGACGTTCCCGCCGGCCGACGTCTCGGTGTTCTGCGACCACATCGACCACATCGTCGAGGTCGCCGGCATCGACCACGTCGGCATCGGCTCGGACTTCGACGGCGGCGGCGGCATCGGCGGCTGGCAGAACGCCGCCGAGAGCCGCAACGTCACCCGCGAACTCGTCGAGCGCGGCTACAGCGAACAGGACATCCAGAAGATCTGGTCCGGCAACCTGCTGCGCGTCTGGCGCGCCGTCGAACAGGTCTCCGCCGACTGGCAGAGCTGACCCACCGCGCCGCAACCACCGCATACCGAACCGGGTTCATCCTGCGCCGCGAAGCGGCGCAGGATGAACCCGGTTCGGTATGCGGTGGTTCACGCGCGGTGGATCAGGCGCCGGCGCTGCCAGGCGATGAACAGCCCGCCGGCGCAGATGGTGACCGCGAACGCTGCGGTGACCTCGACCTTCTTCTGCTCGGGCTGGCCGCTGCCGCCGGCGATCGTTGCCGCGACGACCATCGCACCGAGCAGCACCGGCAGCAGCCACGCGGTCAGCACGGCGAGGCCGGCATCGGCGTTGGAGCCGCTGTTGCGCACCCGCCGCACGGCAACGAAGCCGCAGATCGCGAACGTCGCGGCCGTCGGCCCACCGATCGTCATGATGTGCTGCACGCTGCCCGACATCGCATAGAACGCGTAGCTGCACGCCACCACCAGCACCAGCAGCCCCCAGGCGAACAGCAGCGGCCCGCGGGCGCTCGGCGCCGCGACGGCGGCGGCGACGGTCGCAACGGGGCCGTCGTCGACGATGCGGGCGGCCATCCGATGGTAGTTCCAGACCATGAACACGATGCCCAGCACGGCCATCGCCACCGCGACGATGGTCGCGACGATCACCGCGGTGTCGTTGTCGCGGATGTTCTCGGACAACACCACGGCCGGGATCGTCGCCGCGAGCGCGACCGGGCCGATCCACGCGGTGAACACGGTCAGGCCGAGGCCCCCGGGCCCGCGCCGCCGCGCGACGATCGACGACAGCCCGACGAAGCCGAGCACGGTGAACAGCAGGGACGCGACGCCCAGCCCGGCTGCGAAGATCCACGACATCGCGATCGACGGGTTGTGGCCCGGCTCCGCCAGGATCATCGGCGGCTCCTCGAAGAAGCCGGTGCGCTGCTCCTCTGCCGCCTGGCGACGCGCCTGCCACGCCGGCTGCAACACCTCGCGGTAGTGCTGCTCGACCAGCGCCTGCGAATGCATCGGGTCGTAGGGGACGTCATTCTGCGCCGCCCACGCCTCGGCTTCGGCCAACCGGCGCTCGTACGCCCCCTCGGTCGCGTGGTAGAGGGTGTTCTTCGCATACATCGACTGCGCCGTGTAGGCGCTCGCAACGAACACCAGGATCAGCATCACCCACGCCATCCGCGTCGCCGTCGGCGCGCCGACCTCGCCGTGCCGAACGTCCGGCGAGGCGGTCGCCGCCGGCCGCGGCGCCTCGGCGTGCTGCCGCCGCAGTTCGTCGCCGACCTCACTGGCGCGCTGGTAGCGCTGCTCCGGCCGCTGCGCGAGGCTGCGCTGCACGACCTGATCGAGCCCCTTCGGCACGCCCTGCCGCGCCGACGGCGGGTCGAAGTGTCCGAGCGGCAACTGGCCGGTCAGCATCTCGTAGAGCACGACGCCGACGGAGTAGATGTCGGCGCGGTGGTCGACGTTCGCGCCCGAACGCCACTGCTCCGGCGCCATGTAGTGCGGCGTGCCCAGCACCTGCGTGCTGCGCGTCAGCGCGACCGCCGGCCCCTGCTCGCCGACGATCCGCGCCAGGCCGAAGTCGGCGATCTTCAGTTCGCCGTTGCCGTCGACCAGCAGGTTCTCGGGCTTGATGTCGCGGTGCACGACGCCGTGGTCGTGCGCGTACTGCAGCGCCTCGCAGACCTGCGGCGTCAACCGCAGCGCCTCCTGCGGGCTCAGCTCCCCCATGTCCATCAGCTGCCGCAGGTTCATGCCCTCGACGAACTCGGTGACGAGGTAGAAGAACCCGTCGCGTTCGCCGAAGTCGTGCACGGTCAGGATGCGCGGGTGCTCGAGCGTCGCCAGCGCACGGGCCTCGCGCAGGAAGCGCTCTTCGAACGCCGGATCGGCAGCCAGCTCCGGCGGCAGCACCTTCAGCGCGACCGTGCGGGCGAGCTTGCGCTGCACGGCCCGGTAGACGGCGCCCATGCCGCCGCGGCCGATCAGCTCGACGATCTCCAGTTCGGGGAAGCGCTGGTCGAGCTCGGTCAGCGGCGGCGGCTGCCAACCCGCCGCGGCGGCCGACTCGTCACCGCCGGCGATCGCCTGCTGCAACAGCTTCTTGGGGTCCAGCGGGCCCTGGCCCGCACTGCGCTCGAACTCGTTCATGCCCGTTCCCGAACAAAACGGCGCCGCGGGTTACCGAACGGATCGAGAAAATGCATGCCGGCTCAGCCGAGGGCCGCGAACAGCTCGCGCAACTCCGCCTCGGCGTCGGCTGGATCCTCCACGGTCGCCCCGAGCTGGCTCAAGAGCGCAGCCCGGAATCGCTGCCGCAGCCGGTGCGCCGCCACCTTGATGGCCGCCTCGCTGGCGCCGAGCTCGGCCGCGACCGCGGCGTAGCCGCCCGGCAGCGGCTGGCCGTCGAGCACCAGCCGCAGCCGCTCGAACTGCGCGCCCCGCCCCTTGGCCCGTTCGTGCTCGCCGACTTCACGCAGGGCCCGCGCGACCGATTCCTGCACCCAGGCACGCAAGTAGGCCTGCTCGGGGGTCTCGTCGCACGATGGCTCGAGCGCGTGCAGGCCCGCACCTTCGTCGCCGTCGTCGACCTGCACCCGGATCGGCACGTGCGCGACGTCGCCGCCGCGCTTCTGGGCCCGTTCGCGGTCGCGCTGGTTGCTGCGATAGTGCCGCGCGCACGCCAGCAGGTAGCTGCGGAACCGACCCTTGCCCGGATCGCCACCGGCGACGTCGCCGCGCTCGAGCAGTTCGGCGAACAGTCCCTGCGTCAGGTCGCGGGCCGCCGCCTCGGCCATGCCGTCGCGCCGGAAGAACGCGTAGACGGGCGCCCAGTAGCTGGCGCACAGCTCTGCGAGCGCCTGCCGGCCCTGCTCGTCGCCGGCGCGGGCGCGCTGCACCAGGCTCCAACGGGTCGGCTCGAAGCGCGCGCGCGTGGTCCGCCCGTCCATCGGCTGCCCCTAGCGGTCTTCCGCCTCGTCGACCGTCGGCGCCGCCTCGACGCGCTCCTCGATGCGCGGCTCGGTCGCGAACTTCTCGCCGCCGTGCGTGTCGACCCAGACCTCCTCGACCTTCGAGCAGTTGCCGTCCTGCCACGTCATGCGCACGAAGTGCGACAGCTCGACGCCGTTCTCGTCGCGTTCGACGCGCGGCACGACCGCGCAGTTGACGAACAGCGTGTCGCCGCGCCGCACGAACCGCTTGCGCTCGGCGCCGCGCGGATGCAGCAGGCGGTGGTGCATGTGGCCGGCGACGACCGCGCGCACGCGCAGGCCGAAGCCCTCGATCCGCTGCAGCGCCAGCGCCAGGTCGTAGTCGCCCCAGTCCCCGCCCGGCTTGCCGAAGTCCTTGCCGTAGATGTCGGACGGGTCGCTGCCGAGGCCGAGCGGACCGTTGTGCGCGAGGATCACCAGGTCGCGGTGCTGCGCATTGCGCGCCGCGTCGACGATCGCGGCCGCCGACTGCCGCATCGTGCGCACACCGTAGATCTCGTCGTAGAGCTCCGGGCTGCGCAGGCTCTGGCCGCCCCACGAGAACGGCCGGGCGCCGATCACCGAGATGCCGGCTGCCGGAACTTCCCGCACGGCGTACGCGACGTGGTCGGCGCCGAGCACATCGAGGCTCTGGTGCAGGTCGTCGGTCGGCTCCTTGTTGGTGAAGCTGCGCCAGGCGTCGTGGTTGCCGAGCAGCACCGCCTTGGGCACGGCGATGTCCGCAATGCGCTGCACCATGGCGACGTCCTCGTCGCCGAGGTCGCCGACGAACATCGCCAGATCTGGCTGTGAACGCTCGAGATACACCGAATCGACCTCACGCCAGCAACGATGGATGTCGCCGATGGCGACCAGCGTGGCCGGGGCGGATGTCGGGCGGGTAGTCAAGGCGAAGGAGGGTAGCGGGGCTCGTGGTCCAAGTAGCAGGACAAACCGAGCGAAATGGCCTCACCGCATCCGATGCGGTCAGAAAACCGTCCGGCAGTCGTGGTTAGCACGTATTGCCGCCGTCGCCGACGCCCCTAGCGTGGCATACCGATCCATGAGGGACCCCATTGCGAGCGACCAACCAAAGCGCCTGCTGGTCGTCGACGACGACCAGCTCGTTCTGCGCATGATGGAACGGGCGTTGCGCGACGACGGCCTCCACGTGACCGCGGTGCATTGCCCGGAGGCGGCGCTCGACGTGCTGCGCGACGCGCGCCGCCACATCGACGTCCTGCTGACCGACATCGTCATGCCGAAGCTCGACGGCGTCGAACTCGCCACGGTCGCCCGCCAGCACCGGCCGCAACTCGAGGTCCTGTTCACCTCGGGCTACATCGAACCGTCGCACCAGCACGGCATGCCGCCCGACGCGCGCCTGCTCTGCAAACCCTTCACCCCCGACGAACTGCTCGCCTTCGTCCGCCACTGAGTTGCCGTACGGTACCTGGTTCATCCTCCAACTTCCGCGAGCGCTCGCGCTCGCGGAAGTTGGAGGATGAACCAGGTACCGTACGGCAACATTGGTGGGGTGAATGCCTTGCTTTCGTGTCTGTCGGCGGCCGTCCTTGCGACGGTGGGTGCCGGGCAGTCTCCCGCCGAACGGATCGACCGGTACCTGGACCGCAAGGCCGAGGGCACGCGCGCCGAGACCGAAGGACTGCTCGCGGCGCTCGGCCGTGACGGGCACGCGGGGCCGGCGGCGATCGAGGCCCTGCTGCGCGCGCCGCGCAGCAGCTATCCCGACGCGTCGGCGCTGCTCGGCAAGACCACCGTGCACGACGTGAGCTGCTACCACGTCGACCACACCGCGAAGTACCGGCTGTTCGTGCCGAAGGACTACCGCGACGACCGCCCGACGCCGCTGGTCTTGGTCGCACACGGCGGCAACTCGTCGATGTCGGCGGCGCGCGCAGCCCGCACCGCCCAGAGCTACCTGCGGGCCTACGCGCCGACGCTGTCGCGCGAGCTCGGCGCGATCGTCGTCGCGCCGGACACCACCCGCGGCTGGGGCCAGATCGGCAACTCGCTGGCGCTGTCGACGATCTCCGACCTCAAGCGTCGACTGAACATCGACCCCGACCGCGTCTACGTCACCGGGCAGTCGATGGGCGGCCACATGGCGTTCCGCGCTGCGCTCGCGATCGGCGACCGGTTCGCCGCGGTGTCGCCGCAGAGCGGCGGCTACGACTTCGTCGCGAAGGGCTCGATCGGCAACCTGAGCAACGTGCCCGGCTACGTGACGTGGGGCAAGCGCGAGCCGTACGGCATCGACAAGGACAGCCGCACCAACGCCGCGTGGGCGAAGCAACACGGCCTCGACTGGGTGTTCGTCGAGAAGCCGGGCGGCCACGAGATCTACGGCGACGAACTGCCGAAGGTCGCGGCGTTCTTCGCCGCCCGGCCGCGCAACCTCTACCGCGAACGCATCTACGCGCGGCTCGGCGGTGCGATGAAGTTCGTCAAGCCATGGGCGATCAAGGGTTGGCCGCAGCACACCGTGCACCACGAGACGCGGCCGCTGCGTTGGAACCAGCAGCACTGGCTGGAGCTGACGCCGCGCCCCGACCACGAGGGACCGCTGCTGGTCCTGGCCGCCAACGTCGGCGACAACCGCTTCGAGATCACCAGCGAGAACGTGCGCGAACTGCACGTGCACCTGCACCCACGCATGGTCGACTTCGACGAGCCGGTGACGATCGCCGTCAACGGTGAGGTCCGGTTCGAAGGCCGCGTCGAACCCGACCCGGTGCACCTGCTCGAGCACGCGCGCGCGTTCGACGACCGTGGCAAGGCGTTCTGGGCACGCGTGCGGGTGACGGTCGAGACCGACGGCGAGGTGGCGTTCCCGGAGCGCTGGTAGTCGGCGCCGCAGCATCGCTCCGCAGGATTTCGATCCAGCCCGGAGCTTCCCGGGCCGATGCCCGTTGACGGTGGCGTGCCGGCGAGGTATGCCCAAGCAGACCGAAGATGCAGCCCTCCTCACGCGAACCCGAGACCGAACGCGCCCACCCGCAGCGGCCCGCGTCGGCCGCGGCCGCCTGGCTGGACCGGATCGCGCTGCAGGTCGGATGCCTGCTGGTTGGATTGCTGCTGATCGGGATCCTCTCGGCCGCAGCTCCTTTGGTCGAAGGGCCAGAGGCCAACCCAGGAGGCTCCGGCGCCAACACGGCGGCGGCATCGATCGCGTTCGCCGAGGTCGAAGCCGCCGATGGCTGTGACCGGCAACTGCCGATCGATCGATCGGACGCCCCGGTCGAGCAACGACGCCTGCCGGGCAGCGGCCACGGCGACGCCGATGCGTCGAGCGCCGAAGAGCCCGAGGAGGAAGAAGAGGAGGAGGAGGAGGCCCAGACCTGCTCTGGTGACCAGCTGCGCTGGTCCTGCGGCGAGTGCGCCGCCACCTGGGCGCGGCGCCGCGACGGCCCGTTGCTGGTCGCGACCTGCCGCCCCGCAGCGCCCCCGCGCGCGCCGCCAGCCTCGCGGTCCGATGACTGCTCGAGGCCGTTCTGGATCGCCGCCTGAGGCGTTCGTGATCCAGCGTAGCTGACCGCAGGGCAGCTGACCGACGCCGCGCCCGAGGGTGCGCGTGGCCAGACGCCTTCGGCGACCTCGAGACGTCGTTCCCCCTCCGTCCCGGCTCGCGGTCCGTCATCGCGATCCGGACCCGGCCCCTCGACCGCATTCCCGGTGGGGGTCGGCTGACCTCACGGGAAGTCTCCGATCGCATGCTGCAGTCCATCCATCGCCGGAAACCGGCGATCCTCGCTCCGTCCACCACCGACCTGCTGACCACCAACGGGACGCCGGAGCCTCTGCGCCTCCGGGCGCGACGACCTGCCGCACCGGTGCTCGCCGCGCTCGGCGTCGCCGCGATGCTCGGCGGCTGCGTTCCCCAGCTCGGCTCGCGCGCCCCGCGTCCTGTCGACCTGAGCATGCCCGATGCGTTCGCCGGCACCGCCACCGCGAACGTCGCGAGCGCAGCGGTCACGAGCGTACGTGACTTCTTCCGCGACGAGCAGTTGGTCGCGTTGATCGAGCAGGCGCTTGCCAACAACCAGGAGCTCGCGATGCTCGCGGCCGAGGTCGGCATTGCCGATGCAGAGGTCCTCGACAAGCGAGGTGAATCCCTGCCCAAGGTCTCCGCGGGTGTTGGCGTCGGCATCGAGAAGGTCGGCCGCTACACCAGCCAGGGCGCCAGCGACGAGTCCGACCAGATCAAGCCGGGCACCAGCGTGCCCGAACATCTCGGCGACTTCCGCGCGGGCTTTCGCGCAACCTGGGAGGTCGACATCTGGCGCAAGCTGCGCAACGCGTCGAAGGCCGCCGGCTACCGCTACCTCGCGAGCATCGAGGGGCGCAACTTCGCGGTCACCCAGCTCGTCGCCGAGCTGGCGCGCTCCTACTACGAGCTGATGGCGCTCGACAACCAGCTCGAGGTGCTCGGGCAGAACATCGAGATCCAGGAGCAGGCGCTGCAGATCGTGCGGGTGCAGAAGCAAGCCGCGCAGGTCACCGAACTGGCGGTCCAGCGCTTCGAGGCCGAGGTGCTGCGCAATCGCGGCCGCCTGTTCGACATCCAGCAGCGCATCGTCGAGACGGAGAACCGGCTCAACGTGCTGGCCGGTCGCTTCCCGCAACCGATCCAACGCAGCTCCACTGCCTTCCTCCAGATGACGGCGCCGATCGCGGCGATCGGTTCGCCGCAGCTCCTGCTCGAACACCGTCCGGATCTGCGCCGCGCCGAACGCGAACTCGAGGCCGCCCGGCTCGACGTGCAGGTCGCGAAGGCGGGCTTCTACCCGTCGTTCGGCATCGACGCCGAAGCAGGCGTCGATGCCTACCGGATGTCTCGCCTGTCGTTCTGGCCCGAGTCGCTGGCCTACTCGGCGGTCGGCGGACTGATGACGCCGCTGTGGAACCGCAACTCGCTGACCGCGGCGTGGTTCGCCGCCAACCTGCGGCAGACGCAGGCCACGCTGCAAGTGGAGAAGACGATCCGCATGGCCTACGCCGAGGTCTGCAACCAGGTCTCGAGGATCGAGAAACTCGGCGGCAAGCTCGCAACCGCCAACCGCCAGGTCGAGATCCTGCGCGCCGCGATCGCCGTGTCGAACCAGCTCTTCGGCTCGGCGCGCGCCGACTACATGGAGGTGCTGCTGACCCGGCGCGACGCGCTCGAGTCGCAGATGGAGTTGATCGAGACCAAGACGCGGCAGCTGCGCGCAACGGTCGAACTCTACCAGGCACTCGGCGGCGGCTGGCGCGATGCGACCGACGCCACCGCCGCCATCGACGGGGAGGACGCGTAGGCCATGCACGCCCCGCGACGCCCCCACTCCGTCCGCACCGCGAACCGCACCGACGCGGTTTCGGACTCCTGCAACTTGCCGCCGCTCCACCCCTACCGCCCGTTCCGCCGGTTCTCCGGCGTGCGCCTTTCCCTTCCGTCCGCAACCAAGGACCTCACGATGCTGCGAACTTCCCTCCTGACCTCGCTCTGCCTGCTGTCGGCAGCATGCAAGAAGTCCCACACCGACCACGAGCAGCACGGCGCGCACGGCCACGGGGCAGCGCACACGATCGTCGCGACCAGCCCACTCCGGCAGGACGTTCACGTGACGTGCAAGTACGTGTCGCAGATCCACTCGCGCCGCCACATCGAACTGCGCGCGCTCGAGCGCGGCTACCTCGAGCAGGTGCTGGTCGACGAAGGCCAGCGGGTCGAGCGCGGGCAACTGCTCTTCAAGCTGCTGCCGGTGCTCTACAAGGCGAAGCTGCATGGCGACCAGGCCGAGCTGTTGAGCGCCGAGATCAAGCTGCGCAACACCGAGCAGCTGTTCCGTGAGCACGTCGTCTCCGACCAGGAGGTCGCGCTGGCGCGCGCCGAGGTCGAGAAGGCCAAGGCCAAGGTCGAACTCGCGCAGGCGGAGCTCTCGTTCACCGAGATCCGGGCGCCGTTCGCCGGCATCGTCGACCGCCAGTTCGAGCAGCAGGGCAGCCTGTGCGAAGAAGGCGACATGCTCACGACCGTCTCCGACAACACGGTCATGTGGGTCTACTTCAACGTGCCGGAGGCCGACTACCTCGACTTCCACGAACGGCAGGACGAGCAGCAAGCCGCGGCAAGCCAGCAGCTGCGACTGCCCGACGCGAGACTGCAGCTGAAGCTCGCCAACGGCAGGATCTTCGATCAGGTCGCCGACGAGACCGTGACGGTCGAATCGACGTTCCACCACGAGACCGGCAACATTCTGTTCCGCGCCGACTTCCCCAACCCACGCGGCCTGCTCCGCCACGGCCAGACCGGCACGCTGCTGCTGCAGCAGACCCTCGCCAGCGCAACGGTGATCCCGCAGCGCGCGACGTTCGAGGTCCTCGACAAGCTCTACGTGTTCGTCATCGACGACCAAGGGTTGGCGCACCAGCGCCGGATCACGGTCGCACACGAACAGGACGACGTGTTCGTCGTCGAGGACGGCCTCGCGTGCGACGAGAAGATCGTGCTCGACGGCGTGCGCCAGGTGCGTGACGGCGAGCCGATCGCGTTCGAGTTCCGCGATCCCAAGGAGGTCCTGAAGAACCTCAAGCACCGCGCCGAGTAGCGCTCCCGTTTCGTTGCGAAGGCTGATTCGTCCCGAGGGGCAACCATGATCACCAAGATTCTCAAGCGACCCGCGCTCGCGCTCGTCACCGCGATCCTCATCCTGTTCCTCGGCGGCCTCGGCATCGCAACCCTCCCGGTGGCGCAGTTCCCCGACGTCGCGCCGCCGACCGTCTACGTCTCGATCGCCTATCCGGGGGCCAGCGCCAACGTGCTGATCGACTCGGTGATCATCCCGTTGGAGCAGTCGATCAACGGCGTGCAGAACATGCGCTACATGGTCTCCGACGCCACCAGCGCCGGCGAGGCGACCATCCGTGTGTTCTTCGAGCCCGGCACGGACCCCAACATCAACGTGGTCAACGTGCAGAACCGGGTCAACATCATGTTGAGCCGATTGCCGCCGCTGGTCGTGCGCGAAGGCATCCTCGTCAGCCAGGTCGTGCCGAGCATGTTGATGTACCTCAACCTGTACAGCACCGACCCCGACACCGACCAGAAGGACCTCTTCAACTACTCGAACGTCTACGTCATGCCCGTGCTCAAGCGCATCCAGGGCATGGGCATCCCGACCAACCTCGGCAACCGCAACTTCGCCATGCGCATCTGGCTCAACCCGGAGCGCATGCGGGCGTACAACGTCTCCGTCGAGGACGTGATGGAGGCGCTCGCCGAGCAGAGCATCATCGGTTCTCCGGGCCGCCTCGGGCAGGCGACCGGCATGACGTCGCAGTCGAAGGAGTACGTGCTGACCTACGTCGGCCGCTACAACAAGCCAGAGCAGTACGAGAACATCGTGCTGCGGGCGAACGCCGACGGCGAGATCCTGCGGCTCAAGGACGTCTGCGTGCCACCCCTCGGCGACGGCGCAGGACCGCGCTCGGGCGTCGAGCTGGGCTCGGAGTTCTTCGACATCTACTCCGACGTCGACGGCTATCCGGCGGCATCGGTGGTGCTCAAGCAGGCGCCCGGATCGAACGCCGCGGAGGTCATCGCGGAGGTCAAGCGCACGCTCGAGGAACTGCGGCCGTCGTTCCCGCCCGGGATGGACTACGAGATCGCCTACGACGTCTCCAAGTTCGTCGGCGCGTCGATCGACAAGGTCCTGCACACGCTGCTCGAGGCGTTCATCCTGGTGTCCTTGGTCGTGTTCCTGTTCCTCGGCGACCTGCGCTCGACGTTGATCCCGACGCTGGCGGTACCGGTGTCGTTGATCGGCACGTTTTTCGTGCTCAACCTGCTCGGCTTCTCGATCAACCTGATCACGCTGTTTGCGATGGTGCTCGCGATCGGCGTGGTCGTGGACGACGCGATCGTCGTCGTCGAAGCGGTGCACGCCAAGATGGCCGAGAAGTTCCTGTCGCCGTATCGCGCGACCATGGAGGTGCTGCACGAGATCAGCGGCGCAATCATCGCGATCACGCTGGTGATGACCTCGGTGTTCGTCCCGGTGACGTTCGTGCCTGGCCCGGTCGGAGTGTTCTACCGCCAGTTCGGGGTCACGATGGCCACCGCGATCATCCTGTCCGGCGTGGTCGCGCTGACGCTGACTCCGGTTCTGTGCGCAATGATCCTGCGCCCACACCAGCACGGCGCAACTGCCAGCGGCCCGCCCCGGACCCGCACGGGCCGCCTACGGAAGCTGCTGCTGTTGCTGCTCGGCCTGCCGACGCTCGGCGGACTCACCTGGCTCGCGTACGAACTCTGGGGCCCACTGGGCCTGCTGCTGGCCGTCGCGCCGTTCGTGCAGCCCGCCTTCAGTCGCTTCGTCGATGCGGTCACCAACGTCTACGCCGGCATGCTGCGACCGATCGTCATGCGACGGGTGCTGACGCTCGCGGTGATCGCCGCGTTCGTGTTCGGCATCGTCGGCGTCAACACGCAGATGGCCAGCGGGTTCATCCCGGGCGAGGACCAGGGGATCATCTACGCGGTGCTGCAGACGCCGCCGGGCTCGACGCTCGAATACACCAACGCCAAGTCGCAGGAGCTGCAGAAGATCGCCCGCCAGATCCACGGCGTGTCGTCGGTCACCTCGGTCGCCGGCTACGAAGTGCTGACCGAGGGCCGCGGATCGAACGCGGGCACCGCGATCATCAACCTGGAGCCGTGGTCGGAACGGGAGCGCACCGCGGCCGAGATCATCGAGGAGCTGGAGCTGCAGACGCAGCGCATCAGCGACGTCAAGCTCGAGTTCTTCGAGCCGCCGGCGATCCCAGGCTTCGGCGCAGCCGGCGGCTTCTCGGTGCGCGTGCTCGACAAGACCCAGTCGAGCGTCGCGGACTACCGTCGTCTTGGCGAGGTCACCGACACGTTCCTGGCGGCGCTCGGCGAACGCGACGAGGTGCAGAACCTGTTCACGTTCTACGCCTCCGACTACCCGCAGTACGAACTGGTCGTCGACACCGACCTGGCGATGCAGAAGGGCGTGTCGGTCAGCAAAGCGCTCGAGAACCTCAACATCCTGATCGGCAGCACCTACGAGCAGGGCTTCATCCTGTTCAACCAGTTCTACAAGGTGTACGTGCAGTCGTGGCCCGAGTTCCGCCGCATGCCACAGGACCTGGACGCGCTGTTCGTCAAGAACGAGCACGGCGAGATGGTCCCGTACAGCGCCTTCATGCACATCGTCAAGCAGCAGGGGCTCAACGAGATCACGCGCTACAACCTGTACCCATCGGCCGCGATCCAGGGCGTGCCGGCGCCCGGCTTCTCGAGTGGCGAGGCGATCCGCGCGATCCAGGAGGTCGCGGCGGCGACGCTACCGCGCGGCTACGACCTCGGCTGGGAAGGCCTGTCGTGGGACGAGTCGAAGCAGGGCAACGCATCGCTCTACATCTTCTTCGTCGTCGTGGCCTTCGTGTATCTGGTGCTGGTCGGCCAGTACGAGAGCTTCTTGATCCCGCTGGCCGTGATCCTGTCGCTGCCGATCGGCGTGTTCGGTGCGTTCCTGTTCCTGCAGTCGGTCGGGCTCGCCAACGACGTCTGGGCGCAGCTCGGGCTGATCATGCTGGTCGGGCTGCTCGGCAAGAACGCGATCCTGATCGTGGAGTTCGCGGTGCAGCGGCGCCGCGACGGGCTGTCGCTGCAGGAGGCCGCCGTCGAAGGGGGCAGAACCCGCTTCCGGCCGATCCAGATGACCTCGTTCGCGTTCGTCGCGGGCCTGGTCCCTCTGGTCGTCGCCACCGGCGCGGGCGCGATCGGCAACCGCACGATCGGCACCGCCGGCGTCGGCGGCATGCTGTTCGGAACGGTGATCGGCGTGCTGGTGATCCCGGGGCTCTACTACCTGTTCGCCAGGATCGCGGACGGCAGGAAGCTGCTGCGCGACGAGACCGATCTGCCGCTGTCGGAGGAGTTCGAGCCGGCGACGCCGAAAGCCCCGCCGCCGCTGCCGAACGACGACCCGCCGGCGCGGTGACGGCCGGACGCCTGATCGGGACTCAGGCCTCGAGCAGGCCGTGGCGCACGAGCTTCTCGCGGTAGGTCGTGCGCGGCACGCCGAACAGTTCGGCCGCGCGCGTCAGGTTGCCGTTGGCTTCGGCGTAGGTGCGCTGCAGCACGGCGCGCTCCTGCGCCTCGAGGCGCTCCTTCCAGGTCGCGGTGTCGACGCCCCCGGCGGCGGCCTCGAGTTCGATCCCCTGCGGCCTCGCCGGCTCGGCCGCGGGCTGCGCCAGCCCCGGCCGGTCGAGGTCGAGGTCGACGACGCGGATCGCCTCGCCACCGGCGCGCAGCGCCGCCCCTTTGATGACGTGCCGCAGCTCGCGGATGTTGCCCGGCCACGCGTGCTTCTGCAGGCGCACCGCGGCATCGGCCGACAGCTCCGGAACGTCCTCGTAGCCGAGTTCCTCGGCGGCCTCGGTCAGAAAGCGCGTCGCCAGCGCGGTGATGTCCTCGCACCGCTCGCGCAGCGACGGCAACAGGATCTCGAGTTCGCGCAGGCGGTAGTAGAGGTCCTGTCGGAACTGGCCTTCGCGCACCATCTTCTCGAGGTCCTGGTGCGTCGCCGCGATGATCCGCACGTCGACGCGGACCTGGCGACGGCTGCCGATCGGCACCACCACGCGATCCTGCAGCACGCGCAGGATCTTGGCCTGCAGTTCGACCGCCATGTCGCCGATCTCGTCGAGCAGGATCGTGCCGCCGTGCGCCTCCTCGAAGTGCCCGCGGCGGGCCTGCATCGCCCCGGTGAACGAGCCCTTCTCGTGGCCGAACAGCATGCTCTCCATCAGCTGCTCGGGGATCGCCGCGCAGTTGACCGGCACGAACGGGCCCTTCGAGCGTCGCGACAGTTCGTGCAGCGCGCGCGCCACGACCTCCTTGCCGGTGCCGGTCTCGCCGCGCAGCAGCACGGTGTAGTCGGCCGGTGCATACAGCTTGACGCGCTGCGTGAACTCCGCGCAGGCGGCGCTCTTGCTGGCCAGTGCCCAGTGCTCGACGTCCTGCTGGCCGCGATCGAGCAGGCTCGAGACCAGCACGCGGTTGCCGAGCGCCGTCGCCAGCATGCGCGCGCAGAACGCGACCCGCTGCAGGTCCTCCGCCGACAGCACCGCACCGTCGCTGGTGCAGTCCGCGTAGACCACGCCGAGCGTCTTGCCGAGCGCCTTGACCGGCAGCGCGACCGCCGACGAGATGCCCTCGCTGCGCACGCTGTGGAACGTGCTCGCCACCGGGTCCGACGCGGCGATCGGCACGTGCACGACCTGCTGGGCGCTGCGCACCTGCTCGATCAGGGACCGGCTGACGCGGAACGAACGGGTGCTGTCGGGCCGGCTCAGGAAGAACGAGCCGCCGCCGTCGTCGAGGTCCAGTTCGACGTGGCAGCGGTCGGCCCCGGTCGCCTCGAGCATGGCGGCCATCGCGGCGGCGACCATCTCCTTGGAACTCTTCAAGACCTCGAGATGGTCCGACATCTCCATGAACGTCTTGTACCAGGCACCCACCGGCGAGCCCGGCGACGCGGTCAGCACCGCCGGGTCGATCGCCTCGACGCCGTCGTCGCCGGCCTCGGCGCGGAAGCGCAGCTTGACCAGCGCCGGGCCGACATTGAGCACGTCACCGTCGAGGAACGACTCGAACCGCGCCCCGACGCTGCCGGTGGCGCAGCGGATCGGGAACGGCAGGCCCGGCTCGGCGCGGACCCGCAGGCGGCCCCGGTCGTCGACCGCGACCTCGAGGACCCGACCGGCCACGCCGGGCAGGTCGAGTTCGACCTCGCACCCGGATCGTTGGCCTCCCAGCCAGAACGACGGGGCCTCGACTTCGGACTCACGCGTGCCGGAACGATCGGTGATTTCGAGGCTAACGGGCATCTTGCAGTTGCTGGCAGCGGCCGGCGGGGACTCTCCAGCAGACTCGGGACCATCTCCCTCATCCACCGTATGCCCCAGTTTCTGCTAGGCTTGTCTCGTCGTCCAGCACCACCTGGGCCTTCGCCCCCACGGACGACGGGCACCTGCCGTCTCTCGCCCCAATGCCGGTTTCCCCTGCCGCAGCCTCGGCCGACCGGGCCTGTCTGCACTGTTCGCCGCAACGAACGGTGTGGCATACGCACGCGCTCGACGCGGACGCGGGCGAGGTCCGCAAGGTCTACGTCGCCGGCGCCATGGCCGACGCCGAGCACGAACACGCGATGGGCATCGCGGCGTCGGGCCCGGGCGTGGTGCGCTACCTCGGCACCTGCACCGACGAGGCCAGCAGCCGCCCGGCGGTGCGGCTGCAGTTTGCCGACGGCGACAACCTCGAGGCGCTCGTGCTGCATGCCGGCGCGCTGCCGGCCGAACGCGCGCTGGCCCTGGTCAGCAGGGTCGCGACGACCCTGGCGCGGCTGCACGCGATCGAGACCGCGGCCACGCCGCGCGGCATCTGCCACGGCGACGTCAAACCACAGAACCTGCTGGCGACCAGCGACGGCGACGTGCTGCTGCTCGACTTCGAGCACGCGCGTCCGATCGGCACCACCCGCAGCGAACGCGCGTTCACCGGCGGCACCACCGCCTGGTCCCCGCCCGAGGCGCACGGCGGCGCGCAGCCGGATGCGGCGTTCGACGTGTTCGGGCTCGGGGCGACGCTCGCGTTCCTGCTCGACGGCGGCACCTCCCGGCGGGTGCCGCGGCACGCGGAGGTCGACGCGCTGGTGCTGGCCTGCTGCGACGCCGATCCGTCGTGCCGCCCCACGGCCACCGAGGTCGCCGCGCGCTGCGAACGGCTGCTGGCGGTCGTGCGCGACGACGAGGCCGAGCGCCACCTCGCCGACTGGACCACCGGCGCGTGCGCGGTCGAACCGACCTGCGACGACGACCCGCGCAGCGCGATGTGGTCGCGCCGCCGACGCCTGCTGCAGCGACTGCCGAACCTGCTGCGCCGGCCGCAGTCGAAGCTCCCGGGCACGGTGCCGACGGACCCGGTGCCGACGGACCCGGTGCGCCTGCAAGCCGAGCTCGAACTGACCGCGCGCGTGCTGCGGCGCTTCCCGCGCAGCGAGGCGGCGCTGGCCCGACGCCGTGAGCTGCTGGCGGCGATCGCCGAACTGCTGGCCGGCGCGGCCGAGACCGTGCACGCGCTGCACAAGGCCGAGCGCTTCGACGATGCGCTGCACTGGCTGCGCACGACCGAGCTGCTGGTGTCGACCGCGACCGCGATGCCGGCGGGCCTCGCCAGCATCGTGCCGGTCGCCGGCGGCGCGTCGCCGGGGCCGCTGCAGCGCGCGCCGTTCGAGTTCTTGCAGCTGCTGGTCGACAAGACCGATGCCGCGCGCGACGAACTGCGCGACCGCACCGCCGAGGTTTCGGAAGCCGAGCGCGCGCTCGACCTGGCGCTCGCCGAGCAGCGCATCGACGCGATGGCCAACGACTACGGCGGCACGTCGCCGACGGTCGCCGAGCGGCGCGACCAGCTGCACCGACTCGGCTTCTACCTCGATCGGATTGCGCGCGCCGCGACCAACGTCGAGCGCGTCGGCCCGCTGTGGGACCCGGTCGCGCTGCAGCCGCTGCAGGCGCTGGTCGCCGCGGCCGGACGTTCACTGGAGGCGCGCGCGCAGCGCGACACCGGCAGCGGCGCGGTCGGCCTGCGCAGCCTGCAGTTGACGCTTGCCAACGTCGTCGAGGAGTTTCCGCACCTCGATCAGGTCGGTCCGGCCCTCGACGCGCTGGCGCAGGCGCTGATGCACCTGACCGACCAGGCCTGGCAGCAGCTGGCCGACGCCGAGCAGCGCCTGACCGTGGTGCCGGTGCCGGTGCGGCCGCTGCAGCTGGCGCTCGGACGGCTCGACACGTTCCGCATGCTGGAGGCGTTCGTCGACCGCGACGGCCGCCCTCGCAGCGAACTGCTCGACGGCCTCGAGCGGCTGCGCCTCGGCCTCGAGCAGGCGCGCTCGGCGCGCGACCAGCTGGCGGAGAACGCCGAGCACGCGCTGGCGCGCGGCCACTGGACCACCGGGCTGTTCGAGATGGAGCGCGCGGTCGCCGGCCTCAACCCGATCGACGACAGCGAACGCGTCGAGGCCGAGCGGCTGCAGGAACGGCTGCAGGCGGCGCGCCGCACCAAGCAGGAGCTCGAGACGGCCGTTCGCCGCAACGTCGAGCTCAACGCCAGCTACGCCGCGCTCGAGGACGACGCGACCAGCACCGCCGCCGCGCGCCTGCAGGTGCTGCAGGATCGGCGCGACTGCCTGCTGTTCCTCGGCATGCACATGCAGAGCGAACGCGCCGAGCTGTACCGCAAGGACCTGCGTCAGGTCGAGGCCCAGATCGCGCTCGAGCGCGCCGGCGACGCCGAGCGGCGCCTCAACGCGCTGACCGATCCGGTGCAGCGCTTGCGGCTGGCGCGCGACACCCTCGAGAGCCTCGGCGTCGACAGCTCGGGCGACGGTTCGTCGGAGCAGTCCGGTCGCGTGCTGCGCCTGCAGGAGCACTGGCGCACCGTCGCCGGCCAGTGCCAGCGCGCCGTCACCGCGATGCACGAGCAGCAACAGCAGAAGCGACGCGAGAAGCGCCGCATGGTCCTGGTCACGATCCTGCTCGTGCTCGCCACCACCACCGCCGTCGGCTTCGCCCTCAAGCCCCTCCTCTTCGGCCAACCCGCCCTGGCCAACCAGAAGTAGCGGTCCACAAGATTGGTTCCGAGGCAGGACCTCACGGACCGATCGGTGAGGCCTTGTCCCGGAACCGTTCTTACCGACCGAGGGCGTGGTCGTCGCCGCGCACGGGGTCGGGGGAGAGCGCGCGCAGGTCGAAGCCGGCGAGCAGGTCGCGCGGGGTGCACCCGGCGCGCTTGCTGCGCAGGCCGCAGAGCACGGCGAGGTAGCCGCACAGGTCCTCCGACGTCACGCCTTGCTGGCGGAAGGACCGCAGCGAAGTGTCGCCGTGGCGCTTGGCCAGCCGCAGGCCGTCCTGGCCGACGACCAGCGGCACGTGCACGAAGCCCGGCTCCACCAGCCCGAGCGCCCGATACAGCAGCAGCTGCCGCGGCGTGCTCGGCAGCAGGTCGTCGGCGCGCAGCACCTCGGTGACCTCCTGCGCGGCATCGTCGACGACCACGGCCAGCTGGTAGGCCGGATCGCCGTCGCGCTTCTGGATCACGAAGTCGCCGCGGATCGCACCGCGCTGCTCGCCGCGAAAGCCGTCGACGAACGGCACCTCGTCGACGTCGACCCGGAACCGCAGCGCCGCCTGCCGGCCGGTTTGCGCGGTCGCCTCGCTGAGCGACGCGAACCGCCCCCGGCAGGTGCCGGGGTAGATCGGCCCGTCGGCCGGATCGCCCTCGTGCGGCGCCGACGCCGCCTCGTCGACCTCCTTGCGGGTGCACACGCACGGATACGCGACCCCGGCATCGACCAGCCGCTGCGCCGCCGCGCGATAGAGCATGCGCCGCGAACTCTGCACGAACACCTCGCCGTCCCAGTCGAGTCCGAGCCACCGCAGGTCCTCGATGGTCTGCTCGGCGGCCCCCGCTTTGACCCGCGGACCGTCGATGTCCTCGATGCGAAGCAGTAGGGTTCCTCCGCGCGCGCGAGCCGACAGCCAGGCCAACAAGAACGTGCGCGCATTGCCGAGGTGCAGGACCCCCGTGGGGCTCGGCGCCAACCGTCCCACCGCCATCGATCCCGACGTTCCGGATGCAGCAGCCATCAGAAGCAGGCCTCGTTCTACGCATCGACGCGAAGGTCTGCCACGTCGAGATCGACGGAGAACGTCGCCAGCTGCCGCTGGCCGGCAAGCTGTTCGAGCAGAAGACGCACGAGAAGCGGCCGCTGGCGGTCGGCGACCACGTGCTGCTCGACAACTCCGGCGAGGTCATCGACCAGGTCCTGCCGCGCAGCTCGCAGCTGCACCGCCGCGCCGCGACCGAAGGAGAAGAACTCGCGCAGGTGCTGGCCGCCAACATCACCCACGTGCTCGCGGTCGCGTCGGTAAAGTCCCCGCCGTTCCAGCCGGAGCTGGTCGACGGCGTGCTCGCTGCCGCCGCGCGCCAACGCATCCCCGCGACGCTGGTGCTGACCAAGGTCGACGTCGCGCCGAAGCTCGCCGAGAAGTGGGCCAAGGTCTACGAGGGCGCCAACGTGCGCGTGCTGCGCACGTGCTCGATCGGCGACGGCCGCACCGAGGACACGCTCGCCGAAATCGAGCAACTGCTGCACCAGAAACGTTCGGTCGTGATCGGCCTCTCGGGCGCGGGCAAGTCGTCGCTGCTCAACGCGGTCGTGCCCGGCGTGCAGCTGCGCACGGGCCACCTCAACCACATCCAGCAGGGCCGCCACACCACGACGCACACCGAACTGCTGCCGCTGCCCGGCGGCGGCCACGTGCTCGACACGCCCGGCGTGCGCAACTTCCACCTGTTCCACACCGGCTCGCAGGAGCTGCAGTTCTTGTTCCCGGAGATCGCCGAGCGGCTGCCGGAGTGCGAGTACCGTTCGTGCCTGCACGACGGCGAGACGACGTGTGCGGTCAAGAAAGCGCACGGCAACGGCGAGATCGCGGACACGCGCTACGCGTCCTACCTGCGCATGCTGCACGACGCGTTGGCGGCGGAGCAGCCGTCGGCGAAGACGTCGCGCGGCACCGTGCGCGGCGGCGGCCGACGCCGGCCGCGCTGAGCGCGACCCGCGACGCTCCAGCCACGCACGAGCAGGCCCCCGGGGCGCTACTTCGAGGGCTGAGGCTGCGGCGGCCCCGCCCAGGACTACTGCACCATCAACAGCGGCACCGCGTTGCTCGCGAAGCGCGGCTGCAGCGTCTGGTTGTCCGTCACCAGATACGCATGCGAGAACTGCAACCCCAGCAGGCTCGCCAGCTGTGGCACGACCAACGTCGCGGTCGCCTCGCCGTTGGCGTCGAGCACGCCGATCGTGTTCTGCAGGATCACCGGGCTGAACACCGCCTGCGTCAGCGCGAACCACGGGTCGTTCTGGCTGTTGAGCGGCAGCAGCACGTTGCCGAACTGCGTGCCCGGCGCGGTGCCGGTCATCGAGCCGAGCAGCTGGTAGTTCTGGCCGGCCTCGTCGATGCCGGCGCGCAGCGTGAAGTCGACCTGGCCGATCTGCGCGACCGACGCCTGGTCGGTGCTGGCCTGCAGCGGGTCGCAGACGTCGAGCACGCCGTTGGCGTCGAAGTCGTCGGCGCCGTTGGCGAGTTCGCAGGTGTCGGGCTGGCCGTTGCCGTCGCAGTCGGCGACGTCGCCATAGCGAACGCGCAGGATCCGGCCGCCGACGGTGGTCGGGCCGTTGAGGCCGTTGTCGGCGTAGAGCTCGCTGAAGTAGAGGCCGTCCGGCCCCGCCGTCAGCGCGACCGCGGTGGCACGGCCGTCGCCGGTATACTCGACGAACGGCAGCGGCCCCTGCTGCAGGTTGCCGTTGAGGTCGAACACCCACTCGGTGATCACCTTGCCGATCGCCTGCTCGCCCTCGGCGTAGGTCGCACCGCTCTCGGTGACGAACGCGTGGTCCTGCTTGTCCTGCGGGTAGCCGCTGCCGCCGAACGTCTGCGGCTGCACGAACGCGATGTTGACCGGCCCGGTCGACGGCGCCCAGTTGTGGATCGCGAAGTTCGACATGCTCTGGTCGGAGCCGTTCCAGCCGAAGTTGCGGCCGCCGACGAGCCGCGACAGGCGATCGACGTTGGGACCGTTCTCGACGCAGTAGCGCTCGCCGTCGGCCGCGCGGAAGGCGCCGCCGAACGGGTTGCGCACGCCGTAGCACCAGACGTAGTCTCGCGCGTCGACGGTGCCGCCGTTGTAGAACGGGTTGCTGGCCACCGGCGCGCCGTTGAGGTCGAGGCGCAGGATCTTGCCGCGATACGACGACAGGTTCTGGGCGGTGCCGCTGTTGAAGCCGTCGCCCATGTGGCAGTAGAGCAGGCCGTTGACGATCTCGAGGTTGGAGATCTGGTGCGACTGGCCCTGCGTCTCGCCCTGCATGTCGAGGATCACCTGGCTCGATGAGGCGCTCAGACCGCCGTTGCTCGACGAGTAACGGGTGATGCGCGGATAGTTGTTGTTGCCGGTGCGCCACAGGTGCGACACGAACACGTCGCCGCTGACCGGATCGACCGCGATGCCGGCGAGGCCCTGCTCGCCGCTGCCCGGGAACGCGCCGGACGGGGTGTAGTTGATCACGTTGGTCGCGTAGTTGGCGACCAGGCCGCTGTTGGTGACGACCTTGATCGTGCCGTAGAGCTCGGTCACGTAGAACTTCGGCGCGGTCGGCAGGCTGCTCTGGTTGGGCGCGAACGCGATGTTGACCGGCAGCTGCAGCCCCTGCGCGACCACGTCGAGCGTGTAGCCGGCCTGCACCGGCTGCCACGGCACCGGCACGGTGCGCGCCAGCGACGAGAAGTCCGGCACGAACGAGGTCGGGTCGGCGTCGTAGGTCGAACCGTGCTCGCCGACCCAGTAGACGACCTGACCGTGCGCCGGCAGGTTGACCGCCGGCAGGTGGATCGAGAACGGCTCGCATTCGGTCTCGAAGCCGTGCAGGTCGGTCGGCGGCAGCACCAGCCCGTTGCTGCCGGCCTTGAACACGACGCGCACGGCGCGGTGCACCGGCAGCGGCGGCGGGTTGCTGACCTTGTTGCCGACGCCGGGGTCCCCCTCGATGCGCAGCAGCTGCCAGTGCGTGTCGGTCTCGACCCGCAGCATCGGCTGCGGCGCGCCAGTCGGCAGGTCGACCGCGTTGCCCTGCAGGTCCTCCCAGCGCGGCGCCGCGACGTGGTCGATGTCCTGCAGGAACAGCGCGTCCTTGACGCCGGCCGCCCCGGTCGCGAACGGGATCGACGACCACGGGCTCCACTCGGTGGCCGGGTCGCCACTGTCGTCGCGGTGCCGCACGCGCAATTCGAACGAGGCGTCGGCGAACAGCCGCTGGAAGCCCAGGTGCGAGTTCTCGAACACGCCGTCGCCGAGGTGCGCGTGCACCTTCTCGAGGCCGGTGACGTTGTCGGCGACCCAGACCCGCTGGCTGGGCGTGACGGTCCAGATCTCCCACGTCGACGCGAGGTGCTGGTCACCCGGGTCAGGATCCGAGAACGGCGCACTCTCCATGTGCACGTCGCTCGGGTTGACGACCAGGTTGGCGACCGGCGGCTCGGTGAACGTCGGCGCGAGCGGTGCGGTGTTCTGCGCGGCGAGCGCGCAGGAGAGGGCCGCGAACGGCAGGTGGCGGAGCATCGTCATCGCGGGTCTCAGTTTCCGATGGTGAAGGCGAGGGCGTCGCCGAGCACGAAGCCGCACGCGGCCGCGCTGAGTTCGACGTACTGGCCGACGACGACCTGGCCGCACAGCCCGGGCGTGCCCGGCATCGGCAGCGTGAAGGTCGCGCCGCCAGCGCCGTCGACGAGCGCCGGCAGCAGCACCGGGCTGAGCACGTGCACCGTGCCCGAGCAGGCCGGGAACACCGTCGACAGCGGCAGCGACGTCTGGCCGACCGACAGCGCCCACAGGCCGAACGGCGTGTTGGGCGTCGCGCCGGCGACGGTCCAGTCGAGGTCGCAGCCGAGCGCGCCGTTCGAGGTCGTCGAGATGGTCGGGCCGACGCCGCCGCCGAGCACCACCGCGCCGCCGGCGTTGGCGCAGGCCAGGCAGCCGGTGACGTTGGCAGCGAGCACCGCGCAAGCGCCGCTCTGGTTGGAGAAGTTGGAGAACGTGATGCCGGTCAGCACGAAGCCCTGCAGCGGCGACAGGTCGACCGTGCCGCGTTCGATCCGCAGGGGCAGCCCGGGCAGGGCGCGGTCGGCGTTGCCGGTGCCGGCGAAGCTGCCGCCGACCCAGTCGCCGCCGCGCAGCGTCGCGGTGATCGAACCACCCTGCAGCGAGAACGTCACGTCGAACGCGCCGCCGCCGTGCGTCATCTGGAACAAGAACTCGGCTTCCGAGGCCCCGTCCAGCAGGATCGGTGCAGCGAGCGTCGTCGTCTGCGGACCGGTCAGGTCGACGTTCGGCAGCCACGCCGGCTGCACGCCGAGGTCGTCGCCATCGGGCGTGGGATCGAACGCGAGCGAACCGCCGGCGAGCGTGTCGCGGTTGCCGATCATGACCAGGTCGAGCACGCCCGGCTGGTCGACCAGTTCGAAGCCGTCGAGCAGCGCGTTGCTCGGCACACCTCCCTGGAAATCGAGCGCGCGGTCGGCGACCGCACGGAAGCCGTTGGGTGCGTCGGGCTGCTGCGCCTCGCCGGCGTGCACCATGCCGTTCCAGTTGTAGTCGAGGGCAATCGCGTTGACGCGCTCGGGCAGCACGGCCGCCTCGACGTTGACCCCGTAGAAGCCGTAGCCGGCGTTCTGGTTGCTGCGGTTGGCGAACGTGACGCTGGTCATCGCCTCGCCCGCCTGGCCGCTGAGGTCGATGACGAACTCGACCAGGTTGAGGTTGGACCCGCTGTTGGCGCGGTCGACGCTGTCGCGGCCGGGGATCGAGCCCCCGAACCAGTCCGGCGCGGTGACCACGTGGGTGCTGCTCGCGCCACTCTGGTAGCCGAAGGTCACGTCGCACGAGCCGCCGCCGTTGCTGACGTGGAACAGCACGCTGGCCGTCGACGTCGCGCCGAGCGGGATCGGCGTCGCGATGGCCGTCGTCTGCGGCCCGGCCTGGTCGGGATTGCCGAGCCACGACGGCTGCACGCCGACGTCGTTGCCGTTGGCGAACGAATCGAACGCCCAGTTGCCGTTGTCGACCGTATCGCGGTTGCCAAGGTGCACCATGTCGAGCACGCCAGCGGTCTCGACCAACGCGAAGCGCTGCAGCACCGCGCTCGCCGGCACGCCGTTGGTGAAGTCGAGCGCGCGGTCGCTGATCGAACGGAAGCCGTTCGGCGCGTCGGGGCTGCCCGCCTCGCCGCTGTGGGCGATGCCGTTGAAGTTGTAGTGCAACGGCACCTGCACGGTGTTCTGGGCGGCGAGCGCGCCGGCCAGCGCGAACGAGACGAACAGGATCCTCGGCATGGGTCTCGCGGGGTTCTAGAAACCGAACATCAGCTGCTGGCCGTTGCTCGACGCCAGGCCGAGCGAGGTCAGCGTCGAGAACGCGACGCCCTGCGCCGACACCATCTGGCCGGCGAGGTTGGGGTCGGCGGGCAGCGGCAGCGCGAACGCGCCGGCACCGGCGGCAAGCGGCCCGGTGAGGTAGAGGCCGAGGTCGAGGTTGGTGTAGCCGAAGCAGCCGGCCATGCCGACCGCGGTCAGGTCGATGCCCGGGTTGACGACCTGCGTGCCGAACCCGACCAGCGCGGCCGGCGACGCCGCCGGCACGCCCGAGACGACCAGTTCGAAGCCGGCGTTGCCGATCGACGGCGCGCCGTTGGTCGCGAGCAGCAGGTTGTCGCAGCCGATGCCGTAGCCGCTGGCGTTGGCGAGTCCGCCGAAGTCGACCAGGAACGCCTGGATGCCCTGGTTGGTGCTCATCGCGTAGAGGATCGCCGTGCTGCCGGCCACCGCCCCCCACTGCACCGAACCGACGCCGTTGACGTTGCCCGGCAGCGCACCGACCGTGTTGTTGGCGGTCGCCAGCTGCACCGGCGCGGCCGGGTCGGTGACGTCGAAGACGAGCACGTCCGACGAGTTGGTGTCGACCACGGCGAGCACCGGCGTGTTGCCGATCACGGTGTAGTCGAGCGGCCGGCGGGCGGTGCCGCCGAGCGGGATCGACCCCGACACCGTCGCGATGCCGCCGGGCGTGAAGTCGGTCTGGCGCGCCAGGCCGCCCTGGTTGCCGATCAGCGTGTCGCCGTCGACGAACGACAGCGACAGGCGGTAGTCGTTGGACGCGCTGCCGGTGCCGGGCACCGACAGGTAGGCGGTCGCGAGGTTGGTGCCGTCGAGCGGGCCGACGACGAAGTTGCTGGCCTGCACGTTGTTGGTGCCGGCGGCGGCGAACGTCACCGGCGTCGGGCCGACGCCGCCGGTCACCGCGAACGCGTCGCCGGTGCGGGTGACGCCGGTGATCGCGGTGTAGGCGACGGTCGGCGGAGTCGTGAAGCCGGTCGCCTCCGAATCCCACTTGTAGACCGTGAACGGCGCCGTCGCCGACGTGCTCAGGTTGGCGACGTAGATCGAACCGTCGTCGGCGCAGCCGGCCATGTTGACCAGGAACGTGCCGCCGCTGAAGCCGGTGTTGTCGAGGCCGCCGAGGTCGGTGCCCGACGCGCCGTCGAGCACGCGGATGTTGTTGGACACGCCAGCGACGTTCTGTCGCGCGACCAGCACCAGGTTGCCGGTCAGCGGGTTGTAGGCAAAGCCACGCTCGGTGTTGGCGGTGCTGAGGTACGGCGTGCTGCCGGGGGCGAGCCAGCCGTTGCTGCCGAACGTGGTCAGCGGGGTCATCGAGACCTGGGCGGCGGCGGACGCGGTGACGGCCAGCGTCGCCGCGGTGGCGAGAAGGGTGGTGCGCATCGGAGTTCTTCGGATGGGATTGCAGGTAGGAAGCCGCCACACAATGCGCGCTGTCGCACCGGGATCCAGGCACCGTGCGTGAATGTCACAATCGGATGCGCGGTGCCGCATCCGACCCGGAGTCGCCGCACTTTGCCGCGCTGCAGATGCACGACGAACTGCTACCTTCGCGGCGTCTTCGACCCAACCACTTCATGAACCGCTCCATCCTCGCTTCGGCCGCCCTGCTCGGCCTCTCCGGCGCCGCGTTCGCGCAGGCGATCCCGGTCCCGCTCGCCTACAACTTCAACGGCATCGTGCACGCCGGGGAGGCCGGCCTGCCCGACGACCCCAACGGCTACCGCTCGATCAGCGACCGCGGCCTCGACTTCACGCTCGGGGTGCCGAACGACACGCTGCTCAACGCCTACCAGCTGATCGGCAGCGCCGGCGCGCTCGACATCGTGCACCTCGGCAACCGCGACACCGTCGACGGCGGCAACCGCGCGTTCCAGGCGACGGCCAACGGCGACGACATCGGCATCCAGCCGGCGTGGCTGCTCACCGTCGACCAGTCGACGCCGCAGACGACCGTGCTGCAGACGCCGCTGCCGATCACCAACACGACGTCGGTCGCGTTCCTCTACCAGATCAGCAACGGCGGCGGCGCGTTCGACGTGACCTTCACGTTCTTGAGCACCAACACGCACACCGCGACGCTGAGCGGCGGCGACTGGTTCGGCGGCACCTACGCCGGCACGGCCAACACCGACAACGGCTTCGGCGGCAACAACCTGTCGATCACCGAAGGTCGCATCGACATGTCGGCGTTCGACGGCGAGGTCGTCAGCGAGATCGCGTTCTCGAACCGCAGCAACCAGAACGCCGGCTACGCGATCCTGGCCTGCAACTTCGAGTACCCGCTGCCGCCGTCGCGCGTGAACCAGATTCCGCTGAACTACAACTTCAACGGCGTCGTGCACGCCGGCGAGTCGGGCAACCCCGACGACCTGGTCGGCTTCCGCGCGATCAGCGACCGGGCGCTCGACTTCTCCAACGGCATCCCGGCCGACCCGCTGCTCGCCGAATACCAGCTCGTCGACCAGCCGCTGGCGCTCGACATGGTGCACCTCGGCAACCGCGACACCGTCGACGGCGGCGCGCGACCGTTCGACGCGGTCGCCAACGGCGACGACTTCGGCGTGCAGCCGGCGTGGCTGCTGAACGTCGACCAGACCGGGCCGCAGACGACGACGCTGGCCGACGCGATCCGCATGGACGCGACCTCGTCGGCGAGCGTGCTGTTCCAGATCAGTAACGGCGGCGGCGCCTTCGACGTCGAGTTCACGTTTGCCAGCGGTGCGCCCGTGGTCGCGACGATCTCGGGGCCGGACTGGTTCGGCGGCACGCTGCCGGGCACCGGCAACACCGACAACGGCCTGCCCAGCGCCAACCTCTCGCTGACCGAACGCACCATCGACCTGTCGGCGCAGACCGGCCGCGTGCTGACGGCGGTGACGTTCCTCAACCGCACCAACCTCAACGCCGGCTACGCGGTGCTCGGCCTCAACGTCGTCGGCTGCATCGAGTGCGCCAACGGCGCGAGCGCGGTGATCACCAACCTCGGCGGCGGCACCAGCGGTTCGATCTCGACGGCCAGCACCGGCAACCTCGGTTGCGACCTCGACTGGACCGTGTCGGGCGGCACGCCCAACGCGTTCGGCCTGTGGGCGCTCGGTGAGGGCACGACCGCGGCCCCGCTGTCGCTGATCACCCCCGGCTGCCCGGGCACGATCCACACGCCCAACCCGATCCTGATCACCTCGCCGCTCGACGCGCTCGGCGCCAGCACGTTCGTGCTGCCGCTGCCGCCGGACCAGGCGCTGTGCGGCTACCAGGTGACCGGCCAATACGTCACGCTGGCGCCCGGCCCGTGCTTCCTGGTGCTCAGCGACGCCCTCGCGATCACGATCGGCAACTGACCGCGCCCGGACGCCGCATACCGAACCGGGTTCAGGATGCGGCATCTACGGCGCCGCGGCCGCTCGCGTTCGTGGGGCTTCAGGTCTCCCAGACCAGATACTTGTAGCCCCACGCCGCCCACAGCAGCAGGAACATCGCGGCCACGATCTTCCAGAACGGCAGCCGCACCAGCGCGTCGACGAACGAGCGGCCGCGCAGCAGGCACAGCAGCGCGTGCACGCCGGCGACCAGGCCGAACAGCGCGATCGCGGCGCCGAACGGCTGCGTGACGAACGCGCCGACCAGGTCGCCGTGCACCACCTGGCACGCCGCGGTCGTGCAGCCGCAGGTCGGGCACGGAATGCCGTAGACCTTCGGCCAGCCGCACTCGGCCATGCCGAACGCCTCGTGCGTTCCGTGGCCGCGCGGATCGGGCGGGACCCCGCCCAGCTTCCAGGTCATCACGATCGCGACCCCGGCGACGACCGCCGCGGTGATGCGATCGGTCACCACCGACACCGGCCCGTCGGCGACAGGAATCGTCCAGGCGGGCTTCGGGGCGACGGGCATCGCCCGCAGGATCGGCCCTGGCCGCGCCAGCCGCAAGGTGGCGCAACATGAACCCGGTTCAGTATGCGGTGTTTGGGGGTTAGCCGAAGTCGTAGACGTAGGCCATGCGGTCCTTGCGCAGGATCGCGTAGTCGAGGGAGCCGAGGATCTTGAGTTCGGGGTGCTTCAGGTCGAGGCCGCGAACGGTCGGGGCCTGCATGATGAAGTACTTGCGGCCGGTCAGCGGGTTGGACTCGTAGGCGCCCGGTTCGATCTGGCCGCCGACCTCGAACTGCACCGAGCCGTTGTAGAACGCGCGGATGCGGTTGCGCTTGTCGTTGCCCGCCAGCCGGCGCAGGGTGTCGTCGCCGGCGACGTCGACCAGTTCGTGCGCCAGGATCAGCTCCCGCGTGTTGACCATCACGGTCGGCGTCTTGATGACCTCGTTGTTGCGCAGCGACACCAGCGTCGCGTCGTGCACCGCCAGGTAGCTGCGCTGGTAGTCCTCGAGCACGTTCGACAGCCGCTTGGTCTTGTTCTGCAGGCGCCCCTTGATCAGGAACACGTCGGTCAGGAACAGGTCCTCGACGAACACCGGCGAGGCGGTGCCGCCGCTCTGATCAGGATTCTCGTTCATGCTGTGGGCGCGGGTCGTTGCCGTCGACGAGCCGTCGCACGGCTCCGGCGAGGTAGAACGAACCGACGACCAGCCGCGGCCCAGGTCGATCGCGCAGCGTGCGCAACCCCGAGACGACGTCCGGCGCCACTTCGCTCCGCGCGCCGCGCTCGGCGAGCCACCCCGCGATCGTCGCGGGATCCTCGCCGGGCGTGCCCGACAGTTCGGTGACAACGAAGCTATCGGCAACGGGCAGCAGCGCACTCAAGCCTTCCCGCCAGCGTTTGCCGGCCGCCGCGGCGGTCAGCACGGCCGGCCGCAGCCCCGGATAGCGGCGGGCGAGCTCGTCGGCGACGGCCCGCAGCGAGTCCACGGTGTGCGCGCCGTCGAGCACCAGCACCTGCCCGTCGGCCTCGACGAACACCTCGAACCGGCACGCGAGCTGCGGCGTCGGCACCGGATCGAGCACCAGCGGCAGGTCGGGCAGCACGCGGTGGAGCGTCGCCGCCGCCAGCGCCAGCGCCGGCAGCGCGAACGCGCTCGCGTCCGGCAGCACGAACGGCTGGCAGCTGCCGTCCGGCAGCCACAGTTCGCCGCGCGCCGCATCGGCCCGGTGCGACAGCCCGCGCAGCCCGAAGTGCTCACCGAGGACCAGCAGTTCGGCGTCGACCGCGCGCGCGTGCGCTCGCACGACCTCGAGCGCGTCGCCGGTCGTGCCGGTCAGGCCGAGCCCGCCCGGCCGGATCACCGGCGCCTTCTCGCCGGCGATCTTCGCGATCGTGTCGCCCAGCACCTCGGTGTGCTCGAGTTCGATGCGCGTCACGATCGCGGCGTCGACCGCGACGGCCGTGGTCGCGTCGTGGCGGCCACCGAGGCCGACCTCGTAGATCGCGAGGTCGACGCCGCTCTGCGCGAACCACTCGACCGCCGCCGCCGTCATTGCCTCGAAGAACGTCGGCGGCCGCGCGGCGTCGACCGCCAGCAGCGCCGTCAGCAGCCGTTCGAGCGCCTCGACCGGCACCGGTTCGCCGGCGACGCGGATCCGTTCGCGCAGCGTCACCACGTGCGGCGAGCTGTAGCTGCCCGCTCGGCGGCCGGCGGCGCCGACCAGCGCCTCGCAGAACGCGGCGGTCGTGCCCTTGCCCTTGCTGCCGGCGACCTGCACCGCCGGACGCGCGGGACCGGATGCATCGTCGCGACGTAGCAGGCGCTGGATCGCCGCGAGATCCCACTCGCGCTGGTCCGGCCGCAGCCGTTCGTAGTCGACCATGCGGTCGAGCAGAGGTCGCAGACGTTCGGCGGCAGGATCCACGTGAGGCTTTTCTCCTGCGCCCCCTGGGCGCACGGACGACGAAGCGCAACACTACCGACTGGCCCCCCACCCTGGAAACGCATGCGCGCGATCCTCTACTCCTCCATCGCCCTCTTCACCCTCGTCAGCCTCCTGCCCGGCCAGCGCGGCCGGCGCCGCAGCCAGGCGCCCGCGGAGATGAAGAACTTCACGTTCGAGGAGGAGATGTTCCAGAGCGACGCCGTCGACCGCCGCATGCCCTACGGCATCTACCTGCCGAAGGACTACGACGCCGAGCAGAACGCCGGCAAGACCTGGCCCCTGGTGATCTGGCTGCACGGCATGTGGGAGGACCACATGCGCTTCCACACCCGCGGCGGCGCGCAGATGCTCGACCGCGCCGTCAGCGAGATGCGCATGCCGCAGTGCATCTTCGTGACGGCCAACGCCGGCCGCTCGTCGATGTACATGAACCGCGGCAAGGAGCGCTGGCAGGACCTGATCAGCAAGGACCTGCTCGAGCACGTCAGCAAGAACTATCGCGTCAGCAAGAAGCGCGACGAACGCGCGCTGATGGGCGTGTCGATGGGCGGCATGGGCGCGCTGCGGATCGCGTTCACCCACCCGGAGCTGTTCGGCGCGGTCGCCGTGCACAGCTCGGCGGTGTTCGCCAAGGACCCCGAGGACATGCCCGATCGCATCAAGACGTTCGCCGGCCGGCTCGGCTTCGGCACGCCGATCGACAAGGAGCTGTGGCAGAAGGTCAACCCGACCTGCATCGCCGACAAGCTCGAGAGCAAGGACCTGTTGGGGCTGCGCATCTACTTCGACGCCGGCTCCGACGACCGCTACGGCTTCGACTCGGGCAACGAACTGCTGCACGAGTGCCTCGAGAAGCGCAAGATCGCGCACCAGTGGCGGCTGATCCCGGGCGGTGGCCACTCGTGGGGCAACCGCTTCCAGGACCGCACGCTGCCGTTCTCGTTCCAGTTCGTCGGCAAGCTGTTCCGCGGCGAGGACGTCGACGGCAAGCCGCTGCGCAAGGGCGACGGCAAGGCCGATCGCAAGGGCGATAGGGCCGACGGCGGCCGGTAGCGAACCGTCCCGTTGCGCGAAAATGCGCGGCGATCCGTCAATCGGGGCTGCATCCAGGCCGATCGGCCCTGCTAGAGGAGGAGGGAGGCCGGGCGCCCAATGGGGGGCGGTCGCGGCGTCCGATCGCCATGTTCAGCCTCGAACACCGCATCCGCGTCTTTGTGTTCCAGGTGCTCGACGAACGCGTCGAGTTCCTGCTGTTGCGCCACAAGCCGCGCGAGGAGTGGCCGCTCGGCCCGGTCGTCGGTCCGGTGACACCGGGCGAGAAGCTCGAAGAAGCGATCCGCCGCGAGGTCGAGGCCGAGACCGGCCTGCGCCGCCCGGTGCACCTGCAGGAACTCACCCAACCCCAGAAGGAACTGTTCGGGGACGTGGGCGTAGTGGAGTGGCCTTACGCGTGGCAGGCAGGAACCCCCGGCGAACCGGTCGCCGACCTGACCCCCGGCCCGATGATCGGCGAGCTGCAGTGGCTGCCGTTCGACGAGGCATTTCAACGACTTGAAAACGGCGGCGACAGGGACGCACTGGTGCGCCTGCAGCTCAGCCTGCAATAATCTTCCCCCCAGGTTGCGGAGATCGCCGTATACCCGCACCCTTGCGCCCGCTTTCTGCCGGGTTCGCCCCCTCTGATTCCCCTCATGACCGACGACACCAAGCGCGCTGACGCGCAAGCCCCCGCCGACAACGGCGAAGTCCTCGCCGACGGCCGCCTGCCCAGCTCCAACATGCGCAGCTATGCGATGCTGACGCCGGAGCTGAAGCAGCTCTACATGGGCTTCTACAAGGCGACCTACGGCAAGACGCAGCTGGACCTCAAGACCAAGGAGTTCATCGCCATCGCCGCCGCGCTGACGTCGGGCTGCAAGGGCTGCCTCGAGGGCCACCTCAAGAAGGCCAAGCGCGAGGGCGCGACCAGCGAGGAGATCAGCGAGGTCATCGCCGTGACGCTCAGCGTCAACGCCGCGACGATCGTCGACCGCAGCGACATCGCGAACTTCCACCTGGGCGGCCTGTTCGACAAGCCGGAGTGATCGGACCAAACCGACCACCCCGTCTGCCCGTTGGAGCTGGTGTGAAGACGCTCGGCTCCCGGAACTCCCACCGCATCCTCCCCCAGATGCCCTCGTGGGTGCGCTACGTGGTGGCAGGTTTCATCGCCGCCTGCTTCGCCTACGCGATCTGGCTGCTCAACCGCGTCGAGAAGGCCGAGGAGGTGCCCGACCTCCAGCTCGAGAAGGTCGTCACGGTCCCCGAGCTCGACACCAAGATCCTCGCGGCAACCAAGGACGCGACCCGCAGCGACCGCCTGCAGGTCGAGAAGGAGCCGCTCGCGCACCTGCTCGCCGAGGCGATCGACGTCGGCCCGAGCGTCGCCGCCGCACTCGACGTGCCGGCCACGATGGTGCCGGTCGCCGACATCCGCGCACGGCTCGACGACTGGCGCTACCGCTGGCTCTGGTACGAGGGCAAGCTGCTGCAGCTGCTCGGCCCGCGCGCCGGCCACCCGATCGACGGCTACTCGATCTACGAGGCGACGGTGCAGCTGGCCGACGGCGAGACCGTGATCAGCTCGTTCTCGATCCCGGCTCGGGACGGCGTCCAGGTCGGGGATTGGGTTCGCGTCGAGGGCTACCTGTTCAAGCTGCGCGACGTCACCTACCCGGAAAAGCACGACAACGTGCCGATGCTGGTCGGGCGCACGATCGAGCGCGACTACGAGGACTGGCCGGCCGTGACCGAACTCGACCCGGCGATGCTCGAAGGGCTCGCCGACGACACGCTGTGGCCCGGCGACCTCGCGATGCGCGACGTCGAGGACGACCAGACGCCGGCGCTCTGGCATCTCGGCGCGTTCGTGCGCGACACCGCCGACCAGTGGAACCTGAAGAAGTGGCGCCAGGTCGAGCCGCTCTCGGTCGCCGACCCGTACGATCGCCTGGTCGCCGGCGAGATCGAACGCGGCGAACCGATGCGGGTGTTCGGCACGTTGATCCGACGACGCACCATCGCGGCGCCGGCCAACCCCGCCAACATCCGCTACTGGACGTCCGCCTGGGTGCAGGTCAGCGGCTTCGGCGGCCACCTCGTGCCGATCTGGGTGCCTGGCCGCGTCGGCGAACTGCCGATGCGCGCGCAGCTCGAGGTCAAGGGCTTCTACTACCGCTGGTACGTCTACGACAGCCAGCAGGGCAAGCGCTACCGCGTGCCGCTGTTCCTCGCCGCCGACCTCGACCAGTTCGAGCTGAAGACCGGCGAGACCATGAAGACCATCGGCATCTGGCTGAGCGGCGTCGCGCTGCTGCTGGTGATCGGCCTGCTGTGGAGCCAGCGCCGCGCCCACCAGGCCGCGCTCGCCCACAGCCGCGACATGGACGCCCGCCGCCGCAAGCGCCGGCTGGCGGCGGCCAGCGAGCCGATGGCCGCGACCGTCGACGACGAAGCCACCGGTCGCTGAGCGGCCCGGTTTCGCGAAGACCGGTCTCGAGAGGACCGGCCCCGCGGCGGCGACGCCCCCGTCAGGCGCTCTACCGTCTGGCGCTCTGCCGCCTCAGGCCGTTCGTTCGCGCACCGCGAGCGCGGTGAAGAAGCCGGGGAAGTAGCGGCCGTGCTCGAGCAGCGCGCGACGCGAGCGTCGTTCGTAGTCGTGCTCGAGCGCGAACAGCGCGTCCTCGTCGTCGCACGGCCCGAACCGGTTGATGCTGGTGCTGCGCAGCCGCAGGCCGGCCTTGGCGAACCAGCCACAGACCTCACGCAGCGTGTGGCACGACTCGTGCGGGTGCAGCACCTGGTCGCGGAACCACGACCGCGCCAGCACCTCGTCGCCCCCGCGCACGCCGTCGAGCGCCCGGTACTGCGCGAACGCCGCATTCTCGCCCTGCTCGGCGACGAGCGCGGCGAAGTGTTCGAGGAACGGCCGCCGGCCCGGCTCGTGGTAGAGGCCGACGTAGATCGCGCCGCCCGGCGCCACCAGCTGCTGCACGTGCGCGAACGCCGCGCCGGCGTCCTCGGTGTGGTGCAGCACGCCGACGCTGACGACCAGGTCGCACGGCTCCGCGGCGAACGCGTGCAGGTCCGACTCGACGAACTGCACGCGGTGCTCGACACCGAGCGCACGCGCGACCAGCGCGGCGCGCTCGAGCGCCTTCGGCGTGAAGTCGACCGCGGTCACGTCGACGCCGTAGTGGTGCGCCACCGTGCACGCCAACCAACCGGCGCCGCAGCCGAGTTCGACCATGTGCCCCACGGCCGCATCCCGCAGGTGCGCGTGCAGATCCGGATGGCTCGCGGCGAGGTCGTGCTCGCGGATCGACCGCGCCGCCGACGCCACCGAGCCGTGCAGGTTGAACGGCATCACGTCGTAGAACGACCGCACGCTGCGGCCGACGGCCCCGGCGCCGCGGCGCTCGCCGACCACGGCACGGAGCCGGTCGTCGGCCCCGGCCGCCACGATGCGCTGCCAGACCGAGTCGGCGATGCGCTCATGCACGCCTTCACCGAAGTGCACGCCATCGGCACCTCGCTCGGTGCGCGCGTGCCGTTCGCCGTGGGTCTGCAGGAAGTCACGGTCGAGCAGCGCGAGCAGCGGTTCGAGCGCGTGACCGCGCCGTGCGCCGACGTCGGGCAGCTGCTCGGGCCGGCAGGTCGCGAACGCCGGCACGCCGCGGCGCAGCAGGTGCTCCTGCATCCACAGCAGCGCGCGCAGGCTGGCGAGCAGGTCGTGCTGTGGGTCGCTGAACTGCAAGTAGTGATGTCCCCCCGCGAAGACGCGCCGCGGCCAGTCGTCGCCGCGCCGCGCCGCCATGCGCTCGACCTCCGCCGGCGCCTCGTCGTGATCGAACCACGGCCCGACATGGTACCACTGCCCGTCGCACAGCCCCTCGGTGCGGCGATGCTCGGCCACGTTGACCAGCACCAGGTCCGGGCGCACCGCCTCGCACTGGCACAGCAGCTGGCGCGCGATCGCTTCGTTGCCGATGCCGCAGTCGGCGATGTTCAGCAGCGCGACGTCGCCCGCGCCGAGGCCGAGCTGCCGCCGCAGCCGTTCGACCACGCGCACCGGCCAGGCGTGCTGCCACGCGACCCCGAGGCCGAACGCGTCGCTCTCCCCCGCCACCAGCACCCGCAGCGGCGCATCCGGATCGAACGACGGTCCGCGGAAGCCGAGTTCGTGGAACGCGTAGCAGATCTCGTCGGTGTGATCCGGCCCGTAGCCACGCTGCTGGTGGCAGCGGCCGAGCTGCCGCATGCGGCGTTCGTCCGGGCCTTCGTACGGCCGCGGCCCGGCGACCCTCCGGTCGTCCGGCATCTAGAACAGCGGGTAGATGTTCGGGCTCTCGGCCTTGCGGCGGCGGAACGGGCGCAGGCACGCGCCCAGCAGCGAACGGATGCGACGAAGCAACTTCATGGGACTGGCGACGAGGGTGGTTCGGGCTTGCCGGGCGGGGGCGCGCCGGTCAGCCGACGATGCAGTGCGGCAAGCGCCGTGCCACCGAGGGCACAAACGACCGCGGCGGCGGCGGCCGCGACGCGCCACCAGCCGTCGAGCAGCGCCGCTGCCGCCAGCAGCGCGACGATCGCGACCGGAGTCCAGCCGTGCATCACGGCCGCCACCGCGACCGCACGCCGACACGACGCGCAGTGCCGCGCGTGCAGGTGCCAACGGTCGATCGGCCCGTCCGGAGCCGCCGCGCCGACGGCGTCGCCGCGCGTGCGCAGGCCGAGGTGATCCGGACGCTCGGCGTCGTGTTCGTCGATCCAGCTCCGGTAGGCGACCACCAGCGCATCGCTGCTCTTGAGCGGCAGCCACGCGTGGCCGAGCGTCTCGCGGCCGCGCGCGAGGTTGTCGCTCTGGCCGACGACCACCGCCATGTCCTGTTCGAGCAGGTGGCACTGGTGGCCGTGCTCCCAGAAGCGCGGCCGCAGCCGGTCGCGCAGCGTCCAGAAGTTGCTGTAGGCGCGGTAGAGCAGACGACAGCGGCCGCGGTCGAGCGGCAGCGAGTAGAGCAGCAGGCCGGCGACGCGGGGCGCGCCGCCGCCGCGTTCGTAGACCGACTGATAGTGCACCAGCCCCGGCGCCTCGAACGTCACCTCGGCCGCCCGGAGCGCGCCGGAATCCAGCCGACCGTCGGCGGACCGACCGATGTGCGCCGAGAAACCGTCGGTGTCCCGACGGTCGAACGCGAACGCGAGCGGGCCGGCCAGCGCCGCGTGCCCCCCACCGCGCACGCCGTCGTGTGCGATGTGGATGTGGGCATAGTCGAGCACGTTCTCGATCAGGAACTCCTGCGCGTAGGGCAGGTCCATCGCGAAGTCGATCGTGCGGCAGCCGTCGCGCTCGAGCGCGTCGCAGACCGGAATCGTCGCCGGATCGACGCCGGCATCGTCCCCGCCGTGCAGCCAGACGATGCCCTGCCGCACGGCCGTCGCTGCGGCGCGCGCACAGGCCGCCGCAGGGATCGCCTGGCCGGCTTCGAGCTGCGGGATGTGCCGGCAGGTTCCGTCGCCGTCGAAGCGCCAACCGTGGTACAGGCACTCGAGCCGGCCGTCGCGCACGCGGCCGTCGGACAGCCTGGCGGCCCGGTGCGGGCAGCGATCGCGCAGCGCGCGCAGCTGGCCCTCGCCGTCGCGGAACAGCGCGTAGGCCTCCCCCCACACCTCGACGCGCACCGGCCGGTCGGCCGGCACGTCCTGCGCGAACGCCACCGGGAACCAGTGGTCGCGCCACGATGGCACGGTCGCGTCGACGCCCGTAACGGGCGCCGTCGATGCGGGAATGCGAGACGTCATGGGCAGGCCGGGCCTTCCTCCAGCTCGGATTGTGTCCGGACCCAGCAGGTCGTCAAGGCACCCCGAGGGCCCAGTCGCCACGAGCCACGTCGGCTCCGGGCCCCGCCCCCCCCCCACATCCGCTGGCGGATGCTGCTAGCATGCACCGACACAGGCATCCGCGGATGCCGCGCACCGGACTCGTGAAGGAGGAGCCACCATGCAGAGATCGCTGACCCGTTGTCTCGCCGCCCTGTCGCTCTGCGGCGCAGTGTCGGCCCAGAACGCCGTCGTCGTGCCGCTGTCGCAGGGACCCGACGCGGCCCGCCGCGCCACCTCGCTCGCGGTCGTCGGCGGCGACGCACTGGTCGGCGGCCAGCTGGTCGGTCCGACCTTCGACGCCGCCCTGTGGCGCATCGATGCGACCACCCAGGCGATCGCGACGCAGGGCTTCCCGGTGCCCGGCGGCGCGTCGGTGATGGCGGTCTCGTCGGACGGCACCCGCGTCGGCATCACCGACACGCTGAGCTTCAGTTCGTGGGCCGATCCCGCCAACCCGACGCTGCAGCCGATCGGCGTCGCCGCGCTGACCGCGATCGAACGGATCGGACCCGAGACGCGCGCCACCGGCTTCACCCACGTCGGCTTCACGACGCCGAAGTTCTATTCGAGCATGGGCCTGTTCGGCGGCTGGCAGACCCTGGCCGGTAACCAGGGCAACTTCCGCCAACCCCGTGCGATCAGCGCGTCGGGCAGCCGCGTGCTGGCGGGCGACCTCTACTGGAACTACGGCGGCAGCGGCTACGGCGTCGGCATCGACGTGCCGGGCAACGACGACGCCGAGCACCTGTCGCCGGACGGCCGCGAGTGGGTCGGCTTCGGCAGCCGGCCGTTCCCGTTCCCGAACTTCGGCGGCGTGAACTACACGTGCATCTGGAGCGAGGACCACGGCCTGCGCCGGACGTTCCTGCGCATGCCGGACGCCAGCTTGGCGGTGGCGCTCGGCCAACGCATCACCGACGACCGGACCGTCGGCGGCAGGCTGACGCTGCCGGGTGGGATCGAGGCCGGCATGATCTGGCACCCGAGCATGGGCAGCCTCTACCCGCAGCGCTTCGACGACTTCGTCGCGAGCCACGGCGGCCCGGCGATCGCGCCGGTCTCGTCGCTGCTGGGCATGGTCGACGACGGCACCCACCTGCACTTCCTGTTCGAGGACGCGAGCGCGCAAGACCCCGAATACCACTACGTGCGCACGCCGAACTTCTCGACGCCGGCGAGCCCGTTCTCGGTCTACGGCACCGGCCGGGGCGACGAGCCGTTCTTGCCGCCGCACCTCTACGGCGAGGTCGACACCGGCACCGGCGGCCCCGGCGACACGGTGACGTTCCACGCTGCCGAGATCGAGTCGCCGAACCTGCCGTTCGGCGTGATCGCGTTCGCCACGGCGGCCGTCGGGACCCCGGCGCTGCTGGTCGACCCGCAGGCGCTGATCACGACCGAGCTGGTCACGCTGACGCAGCCGCAGAGCCTCGCTCAGGACCACGGCAGCTACCAGTGGACGATTCCGGCCGGCACCAGCGGGCTGTCGCTGTTCGCGCAATACGTCGGCTTCGGCACCACCAGCGAGCTGGTGTTCAGCAACGGCCTGCGGCTCGACATCCAGTAGCGATCCGTTGGCGCGGGCGCGCGGTTGACGACCCCGAACGTCCCCGCGATGCTGCGCGCGGCCGACCGCCCGGCCGCAAGCGCTTCCCCGTGAACACGATCAAGAACCTCGACGGCGTCCGCGGCATCGCGATCCTGCTCGTCGTGTTCTTCCACCTGCCCAAGCAGGCGGGCTGGGGCGGCGCAACGAGCCTGACGACGCTGCCGTTCGGCTGGATGGGCGTGCAGCTGTTCTTCGTGCTGTCGGGCTTCCTGATCACCCGGATCCTGGTCGGCACCAAGGACCACGGCTTCGGCAGCTACCTGAAGCGCTTCTACGTGCGGCGGGTGCTGCGCATCTTCCCGCTCTACTACGGCTTCCTGCTCGCGCTCGGCCTGATCTGGGCGGTGACCTCGCTGCCTCCGCAGCTCGAACGGTACTGGCCGTACCTGGCGACGTTCACGTGGAACTGGACGCGCGCCGACGTGACCTGGGAGGAGAGCACCTGGTTCGTGCACCTGTGGTCGCTGTCGGTCGAGGAGCAGTTCTACCTGGTGTGGCCGTTCGTCGTGTTCCTGCTGCCGCGCCGCGGCATCGTGCTCGCGTCGCTGGTCGCCGTGCTCGCGTGCCCGTTCGTGCGCATGGCGTTCGCCGACCACTACGCCGCCCGCGGCCTGCCGCCGTTCACCGTCTACGACGCGACCTACTGGAACACGCTCGGCCAACTCGACGCCTTCGCGTGGGGTGCACTGCTGTCGCTGGCGCCCTCCGACCTGCTGCAGCGCATCCCGTCGGGCCTCACGCTGCTCGGCGGCGCTGCGCTGTTCGTGGCCGGTGGCATCGGCATGCAGCTGTTCGCCGTCGACGTGCCGGCGCCACTGGTCGACATGCATCGCGAGGTCGCGCTCGCGACGGCCGGCTACTGGTGGCCGCTCGGTCTGCCGATCCCGCTGGTCGAGACCGCCAGCACGCGGCACGTCTGGGGCTACACGGTCATCAACGTGTTCTTCGCGACGATCATCCTGTTCGCGATCACGCGCCGCGCCACCTGGCTGCTCGCCAACCGGCCGCTGGTCGACGTCGGCAAGGTCAGCTACGGCATGTACGTGCTGCACCTGCCGGTGCTGGTGATGGTGACGCACTACGGCGCCGGCCACCTCGACATCCACTCGTGGCTCGGCGCAGGCGTCTACGTCGCGACGCTCTACCTGCTCAGCAAGCTGGTGTTCGCGTTCTGGGAGCGGCCGTTCCTGCGCCTCAAGGATCGCTTCGCCCCGTAGCGATCTGCAACGGCACTGCGATCTGCAACGGCACGGCGATCCACGACGGCGCTACGATCAACGACGGCGCACCGTCGCGGCACCGATCGCGGCGAACGCGCAGCCGAGCAGCACCGTGAACGCCATCCAGAAGCACAGCTGCGCCTTGGTCAGCATCCAGATGCGCGCGTCGGCGTCCATGCCGGCGAGCTCTTCCGGGACCTTGCCGTAGTGCGTCTGCCAGCCGTTCTGGATGTCGAGGTACTGGATCAGCATCACCGGCACGCGCGCCAGCATCCAGTAGGCCACCATCGCGACGAACGCGCGCGGCCAGACGAACAGCGCCAGCAGCGACAGCACCGGCGCACCGAGCATCACGTAGCCCATCGCCTCGACCAGCTGCTCGCCTTCGAAGTAGTTGTTGACCGAAACGATCGACGCCATCAGCACCGAGAAGCCGAACATCGGCACGAAGAAGCCGGCGACGAACTTCGGCGCGCCGCCCCCCTGGGCGAGCCGGCGCCCGAACAGCAGGCCGGCCACCGGCACCAGCCATACGATGCCGAACGGGTTCATCGGGCTGCCCGCGTCGGTCGAGAACCAGGTCGGGTTCCACCCCTGCAGTTCGCCGACGAGGCGCACGACGGTGACGACCAGCGTCAACACGCCGAACACGAGCAGCATCGGCAGCACCCTCGGGCGATAGTCGTCGGCCATGCGCGCATCGTGCCGTGGCGCCGTCGCCATACAACCTTAGGTCGCCTCAGGGCCGCTGGGATCCGATCCGACCGTGTCTCGCGGAGGCAATTCGAACGGCAGGACGGAACCTCGGTGCGCTGGGCGGACGTCGGCTCTGTTGGAGGTTTCCAATGGCAAACCGGTTCGAAGTCGTGCTCGAGCACGACGACACGTTCCTCTTCCAGCTGCGCACCAAGGACGGCGACGTCGTGCTGCGCGGTCTGGGCAGCCCGAGCAAGATCATGACGCAGAACGAGATCTTGCACCTACGCAACTCGCTGCGCGACGACGCACGGCGGGTCCCGCACGAGAGTGCGGACGGCGAGCACTTCCTCGTGATCAAGGATCGCGACGGATCGGTCCTCGCCAAGAGCCCGAGGGTCGCCTCGAAGGAGGCCCTCGAGGGGCTCGAACAACGCATCCTCGACGCCTGCGGCGCGCCGATCGTCGACCTGACGAAGCGCAGCCGTTCGGCGGCCGGATGACGCGACCGACGGTCGATCAGCGGCGCAGCGCCGACAGGGCTCGACCGAGCCCGTCGGCCATGCGCACCCCGTGCCAGCAGAAGTCCCGCCCGTCACACAGCACGATCGGGACGTCTTCGAACACCCGCGCCGCGGCGAGCTCGTCGCGCTGCGCCTCGTCGAACGCCCACGGCTCGCTCGCGAGCAACACGCGTTCGACGCCGCGTGACAACGCGTCGCGCGGATCCATCGCCGGATAGCGATCGTGCGCATCGGCGGCGACGCTGTGCGCTCCGCACAGCTTGAGCACGTCGTGCACGAACGTGTCCGCGCCGATCGTCATCCACGGCTTGCGCCAGATCGCGTAGTAGACGCGCAGCGGCCGCCGATCCAACGCGTCGACCTCGGCCGCCGCGATCCGCGCCTCGATCCGCAGCAAGAACGGCTCGGCCGCGTCGAGCCGATCGAGACGCGTCGCCAGCACGCGCAGGTCGTTGGCCGCTTCGACCACCGAACGCGGCGTCTGCACCAGCGTCGGCACGCGCGCCGCCAGCTGCTCGAGGTCCTCGGCGCGGTTCTCCTCGGCGTTGCCGAGCACCAGGTCCGGCTCCAGCGCCAGGATCGCCGGCAGGTCCGGGTTCTTGGTGCCGCCGATGCGCGGCACGTGTGCGAGGTGGGCCGCCGGCTCGGTGCAGTACCGCGTGCAGCCGACCAGCCGGTCGGTCGCACCGAGTTCGCAGACCGACTCGGTGGTGCTGGGGACCAGGCTGACGATCCGCTGCGGCGCGCTCATCGCGGCCGCGGCCCGCCGCGGAACGCGCGCGGCACGAACCGCCACCAGCCGAGCCCGTACCAACGCTGCAGCGTGCGGCGGTCGATCGTGTGCGCGTGCAGCGGCATGCCGTCGCCGTCGGCGTGCTCGGTGCCGATCGGGCACGCCTTGCGCGAACCGCAGCCGGTCTCGCAGCCACCGTCGTCGCGATGGCTCGCGCAGCGCTCGCGGTCGGCGCGACCGAGGTCGACGTGCACCTTGGGCGGGCACGCCTCGACGCACGGACGGTCGCACGTGCAGCACGGCTTGAAGCGATCGGTGATCGACGCATCGTCGACCTGCCCGAACGGCCGCCCCTCGATCAGCAGCGCGGCGCGCACCCGCAGCCACGGACCGTAGGTCGGGTTGAGCAGCATGCCGGAGACCGGCGAGACGATGCCGAAGCCGGCCGCCTCGGCGAGCCTGCCGAAGTTCAGTCGCGGCCAGCGCGCGTCGACCTTGGTCCAGCGCAGGCCCGCCTGCTCGAGTTCGTCGGCGACCGCGTCGACCGAGCTGGCGACCAGCTCCTCGACCTCTTCGCAGGTCGGACGTTCGGACAGCCCGCGGCCCTGGCGCTGGAACTCCAGCCAGAACGACTGCCCCGCCGTGCCGAGCACGAGGATCGTGCCGCAGCCCGGCAGCACGGAGGTGCTGCGCTGTTCACAGGGCTGGCAGCCGTCGAACCGCTGCGCATCGACGAGACCGAACAGGTTCAGGCCGTTGCGCGCGGCCCGCTGTTGCAGGGGACCGAGCAGGGACATGGGAAACCGCACAAGGGCGAAGGCACCCGTGTTTTCGGACGAGAGCCCCGCCGGAGCAACCCCTTGCCCCGACCGGGGCGCGCCGGTACCGTGCGAAAGCTCCTCACGGGGAAGTCCGGTGTGAATCCGGCGCTGTCCCGCAGCTGTATCCGGGGACGAACGTCCATCAGCCACTGGCGACGCCGCGTCGGCAAGCCGGGAAGGCGGACCAGTAGGTCGATCCGGGAGCCAGAACATCCGCGTCGAGCCGGTCTCATCGAGGCCGCCATCGCCATTCCTTCGCGGCGCGCAAGACGCCCGGTTGGCTCATGACCCACGGACTCCGAGGCCGCGCTGCGTGCGCGTGCCGCTGGCTGCTGGTGCCCCGCGCGGGCACCGCGTGGGCGCATTCCTCCAGCGAAGGCAGGCACCCCCGGTCGCCCGCGCGACCTGCCGCGCCCATCCGGCGCGCTGCGTGATCGCATGCTTCGCTCCCCCATCCTGCTGCTGGCCGCCACCGCGGGCATCTGCCTTCCCGCCCAACAGGTCGCCGATGGCTACGCCCAGACCACCGCGACGCTGCCCGCCGGCGCCGGCAGCTTCCTCGAGACCACCTTCGGAACGGTCTACTTCGACGGCTTCGACCTGATGCTCGATCCGGGCACCGGCGGCACGTCGCTGCTGACGTTCCCGTCGTTCACGTTCGGGTCGTTCTCGGCGCCGATCGGCGCCACCGAGGTGCTGTTCGGCGAGAGCAGCAACGGCGGCATCTGGACCGTGCCGCTCAACGGCCTGCCGGCGCAGCTGGTCGCCAACGTGCCGTTCAACTACGACGCCGTGCTGCTCGACGACGACCGTGCGCTGGTGTCGGCCAAGACCGGCGGCTTCTCGGCGCCGGACAACGACGTGATGTTCGTCGACCTGCTGACCGGCCAGACCCAGCTGCTCGCCCAGTTCCCCGGCGCATCGGGTCCGCTCGCGATCGACGCCAACGGCGACGTCTACTACGCGACCTCGCCGGCGGTCTTCCCGGCCCCCGCCGGCACCGTCGAGGTGCTGCGGCTGCCGCGCGCGGTCGTCGATCTCGCCATCAGCAACCAGACGGTGCTCGGCGTCGCCGACGCGACCGTGGTGATCGCGGGCCTCGACGCCGCTGGTGACCTGGCGTTCGACGACGACGGCGACCTGTTCTTCGTCGACTGGTTCAACGGCACCATCGGCGAAGTCGACGGCGCCGACGGCGGCCAGGCGACGCTGGCGCCGACGCTGATCGACTACGCCGGCACCGGCCTGAGCGGCAGCGTGCTGCAGTTCGCGCCGACCGCGGCGCCGGTGCCGCAGGTGTTCGAGCCGTTCCAGCCGGCCGGCGCCGCGCTGCTGGTCCACGAGACCGACTACGTCAGCATCAGCCAGGTCCGCAGCCTGGTCGCGGCCCCGCCGCAGCTGTCGGCCTCGGCCGCATCGCCGATCCCGGCCGGGGTCTTCACGCTCGACACCACCGGCGGCCCGGCCACCGGCCTCGGCCTCTTGCTGTTCGCCCCGGCGACCGGCCTCGGCCCGGTGACGCTGTCCGTGCCGGGCTTCGAGCAGCCGCTGTTCGTCGACGGCGCGCTGGCGCCGGCCCCGGTGATCCTGCCGATCAGCTTCGATGCCGCCGGCCACGCCTCGTTCCCGGTCACCAATCCGGGCTTCGCCCAGGCCTTCGATGCCATCGCGCAGACGGTCGTCGTGTCGACCTCGGGCGCGATCGGCGCGAGCGCCGCGCTGCCGCTGCAAGTCGGGCAGTAGGAGGGCGTTCGCACCAAGCCCGTCGCGGTGCACAGCTGTTACAGCGACTATCTGTCGGCAAACCCGGGGGGTGGACGTAATGGCGCACCGTGGCCCGGGCGGGCCGCCCACTACGCAATGCAAAAGCAAACCGTCGTCCTCCTGCTGGTCGCGCTCGTCGCGATCGCCGCCGGAGCCCTCCTCGTCCCCAAGATGTTCGACGAGTCCCCCGCTCCGGTCATGCACTGGGACACCGAGGACGAGGTCGAAGGGGCCGAAGAGCAGCAGGCCGATCCCGGCGCCACCGAGACGGCGGCATTCGAACGCACCGAGGCCGAACTGTCGCCGACGGTCGCGCCGGTCTCCAACGAGCCGCGCGTCGACGCGATCCTGCGCGGCCGGGTGGTCGACAAGTTCAACGCGCCGGTCGCCAACGCCAAGGTCTGGCTCGAGATCGGCCGCAGCCGCCAGCAGAACGGCGGCCAGCCCGGCCGCGGCGGGCGCGACCGCGGCGGCCGCGGCGGTGGCCGCTCGCGACGCATCCCGGAGCCGGTCATCACCAACGCCGAGGGCCTGTTCGCCTTCCAGGGTGAGACGTTCCGCAACCTGCGCGTGACGCTGCAGGTCAAGAGCAACCAGCATGCGGTCGGCCTGTTCGAGAAGGACGTCGGCGACATCCAGGCCGGCCAGGCGGCCGCGGCCGAGATCGAGGTCGCGCTCGGCGACCTGGCGCTGAAGTCCGGTGGCCTGGTCCGCGGCCGCGTCACCGACCTCGACGGCAACGCCGTCATCGGTGCCGAGGTCACGATGGAGCCGGACTTCCGCAACCGCCTGCGCTGGCAGCGCAACCGCACCGAACTGCTGCCGCCCACCAAGACCGACGCCAACGGCTTCTACGCCTACGCCAACGTGCCGGAGGGGCAGTTCGCCGTGACGGTGCTCGCCAAGATGCACACGCCCGGTCGCTCGGACGGCTTCGAGGTCACCGAGGACGCCGAGGTCCAGGTGCCCGACATCGCGCTCGGTCCTGGCTACGAGGTCACCGGCTACGTCAAGGACGCGCAGGGTGAGCCGATCGCCAAGGCCAACGTGCGCCTGCGCGCCTCGCTGAGCGCCAACGCCCAGCCGGCCGAAGGGCGCGGCGGCGACCGCGGCGGGCGTGGCCGCGGCCGCGGCCGGGGCGGCTTCGGCGGCTTCGGCGGCCGCGACCACCGCACCGAGACCGACGAGCAGGGGCGCTTCTTCCTGGAGCACCTGCCGAGTTCGCTGATGGAGATCCAGGTCGACGCGCGCGGCTTCCTCGACTACGAGGCCGACGAGATCGACCCGAAGGTCGTGCGCCCGATCTACGTGACGCTGCAGCCCGGCCTCTACATCGCCGGCATCGTGCAGACGCCGGACGGCCTGCCGCTGACCAAGTACTCGGTCCGCACGCGCCGCCTGCGCGGCCTGCCGGACCCGAACCAGCCGCAGGTCGACTTCAACGAACTGATGGCCAAGTTCCGCGACCCGAACCTCACCGACGAGGGGCGCCGCGAGCTGATGCGCACGATGCGCGACGTTCGCGACCAGTTCACCAGCCAGTTCCGAGGCCGCGGCGGCGACCGGGGTGGCCGTGGCGGCGACCGCGGCGACCGCGGCGGCGACCGCGGTGGCCGCGGTGGCGACCGCGGTGGCCGCAACGACCGTCAGGAACAGCACGACGGCGGCCGCTTCCGCGAGGACGGGCTGCAGGAGGGCGTCTACGAGGTCACCATCGAGGCGGACAACTACGCGCGCTTCACCTCGGCCGAGATCCAGGTGCGCCGCGACGCCGCGCCGCCGGAGCTGACCATCACGGTCGACCCGGGCGTCTACGTCGGCGGGGTCGTGCTCGACGCCTACGGCGATCCGATCGCCAACGCCGAGGTCACGCTGCGCTCGGCCACGCTCGACGACAACACCCCGCCGACCATCCCGGGCGGCGGCCGCGGTGGCCGCGGCGGTCGCGGCGGCTTCGACGTCAACCGCATGGCCCGCGACTGGATGCGCGGCATGAACAGCTCGCCGCTGCGGCTGACCGCCCGCACCGACCAGGACGGCCTGTTCATCGTCAAGAACGTGCAGCGCGGTGTCTACTCGCTCAGCGCCACGGCCGACAACTTCGCCACGGCGAACGTCGAGCCGTTCCAGCTCGATCGCGAACGTTCGGACTTCGAGATGCGCCTCGATCCGCTCGGCGTGATCGTCGGCAAGGTGACCGGCTTCCGCCCCGAAGAGGCCGGTGAGGTGCAGGTCATCGCGCTGCTCGTTCCCGAGGACGGCAACATCATGGGCTCGCTGATGCGCGGCGGCATGCGCGGTCGCGGTGGCCGCGGCGGCGGCCGTGGCGGCAGCACGTTCCGCAACGTCAACATCGAAGCCGACGGCAGCTACCGCATCGAAGGCCTGTCGGCGGGCGACTACTTCGTGCGCAGCGCCACCGGCGGCATGCGCGACATGATGCGCATGTTCGGCTCGACCGCCATGAACGGCACGATGGCCGCGGACGTCACCGTGCGCCCCGGCACCGAGTCGCGCTGGGACATGCAGATGACCCGACCGCAGTACGGCGTCGTCGCCGGCACCGTGATGCACAACGGCGAGAGCGCCGCGGGCTTCCGCGTCGAGCTGCGTCGCCAGGACAACAACCCCGGCAACGGTGGCGGCCAGCAGCCGGGCGGCATGTTCGGCCGGATGATGAACTTCGGCCGCAGCCAGTCGGACACGGTCGAGAAGGACGGCACGTTCGAGGTCAAGGACGTCACCGCCGGCCTCTACCGGCTGCGGGTCACCGCCGGCCGCCGCGGCGGCGTGCTCTACGAGGAGCAGGTGCAGGTGGTCGCCGACGTGACCCTGCAGCGCAACCTGTCGCTGACGACCGGCTCGGTGAAGGGCTCGATCACGACCGACGACGGCACCGACCCGAAGGCGATCGGTGGCCGCATCTCGCTGGTCCAGGGCCTGATCGAGATCCCCGAGGACCTCAACCGCTACCTGCGCGAGAACACGTCGTTCGACGCGCGGATCCGCGACGGCGCGTTCGAGATCGAGTCGATCCCGCCCGGCACCTACATGCTGATCTTCCAGGCGCGCAACCGCGAGCGGACCACGCAGACCGTCGTCGTCAGCGGCACCGAGAACATCACCGTGCCCGCAGGCAAGGCGACGCCCCAAAACGGCGGCGCGCCGAAGTAGGATGCACGGCTCCCCGACGGAGCCGACACCATCCGCACGCTCGTTTCGATCCTGATCTCCCTGCTGATCGCAGTCGCGCTCGGCACCGTGCTCTACGCGCTGGTGCTGGCGGTCGGCCGCGATCCGCTGCCCGGTGCCGAAGAGCGCTTCGTGGTCGCACCGCCGACGCAACTGCCTGCACCGACGCGGCTGGCGCCGATCCCCGGCATCGAGACGTCGCAGGTCCCCGACACCAACATCGGCGCCGTGGCGACGCGCGTGACGGTGCCGGTGCACATCTCCGACCTGCCGGAGTCGTTGCGCAACGGCACCGCCGGCGTCGCCACCTACCACACCGACACCGGCGGCGACTTCCGCTGGTATCCGCTCGACGAGGCCATCCCGGGGCAGCGCGGCGGGCTGCTGATCACCGCGCAGGCGCCGCAGGGGACCCGGCTGACCGTGACGTTCTCGGCGCGGCGCGAACACGCCCGGCGCGGCTACCTCGATCGCCACGAGTTCGAGGTCGACGCGACCGACACCGGGGCGACGCCGATCGTCGAACTCGACGGGGCGGTGCACGCCGTGCGCTTCGACCTGCCGACCGACGTCGACCAGGCCGGCCCGCTGCGGCTGCAGCGCGTCGACGACCGCCAGTGGCTGCCGATGCTGCACAGCACCGCCGGCCTCAAGCTGCGCAGCGGCACGGAGCTGACGCTGCAGCTCGGCAGCGGTGCCTACGAGCTGCAGGACCCGCTCGCGCCCGAACGCGCGCAGCGCTTCGAGGTGCCGGGCACGCCGGCGGTGACGGTCACTGCGGCGCTTCCACCGGCTCGAGACGGCCGTCTCTGACCCGGAACAGCTTGCCCGAGACCGGGTGCGGGGCGCGGTCGGCCAGGTCCTCGGTCGCCGACATCAGCGCTTCGATGTTCTGCCCCTCCTCGGGGCCGGCCCACAGCGTGTCGCGGTCGGGGACCGCCACCAGCAGGCCCTCCTGCTGGTCGAGCAACAGCACGCGCGAGGCGTCGAAGCCGTCGCCCGACTGCAGCAGCACCGACTCGGCACAGGCCTCGTCGATGCCGTTGCGCCCCAGGCGGGCGAGGTTGGCCAGCGCCAGGTTGTGCAGGTCCTCGGCCGTCTTCTGCCAGCGCTGCAGGTGCGCGCGGCACAGGAACACCATGCACGAAGCGTCGTCGACGACGTAGACCGTGACCAGCTCGTCGTTGAGCGGCGTGTGCACGAGCCCCGAGTCGCCGAACGTGCCCTGCTCGTCGAGCCAGGCGCGGCTGCGCACCTGCGGCATCAGCAGCTGCGCGGCGGTCGCGAACTCGAGGTCGTCGCAGCGATCGAGGCCGACCTCGCGGATGTCCTCGACCAGCTGGGCGACCATGCGCGGGAACGCTTCGGGAAACGCTTCGGCGTGGCGGAATGCCTCGTGCAGGCCAACCGGGGTCTCCTGGCCGTCGACGGACAGCAGGCAGGCGAAGCGGTCGGGCAGCATGCCGAGGAAGCGGACCCGCGGGTGCGCGGCGATCAGTTCGTTCTCCAGCTGGAGCACGAACGCGGCGACCTCGGGCGGATACCGCGAGGAGCGTTGCCGCAGCCGGTGGTGCACCACCACGCCCGCGAGCGCCAACATCGACCAGCCGAGACCGACCCACAGCCACATGCAGGCGCTATCGGCCGTTCGCGGCCGCGGCTTCAGGCCGGGCGCCCAATCGAGGCACACGCGCCGAGGCACACGCGCCGGGGCGGCGCCGTCGACGGTCTGGGGAGTGACTCCCCGGGGGGATGCCCACGCCAGGACGACTTGACGCTCCTTCCTCTGCTTGCAGAGGCTACGGACGAACTGACAAACCGACAAGTGCGAGGCACCGATTTCCGAACGCTCCCCACCACCTTGCACAAACCCTCCGGAAATCGGAGACTCTGCGCTGCCCCCACGGTGCAGAAGGTGACGACGACCACGCAAGAAGCCCACTTCCGGCTGCTGATCCTGGGGGACGGATCCGTCCGCACCATCCCGCTGACCGGCAGCCGGTGGACCATCGGCCGCTCGCTGGACTGCTCGATCACGCTGCGGGATCCGACCGTCAGCCGCCGCCACCTGGTGCTCGAGCGCGACGGCAACACGTTCCGCTTCCAGGACCTGGGCAGCGCCAACCCGCCGGTGCTCGACGGCCGCTCGACGCGCCAGGCGGTGCTGGCGCCGGGCCAGCAGCTGACCATCGGGCTGACGCGGCTGGTGCTCGAGGAGCGCCGCCGGCCGGCACCGATCGCCACCAACCAGGTCAGCACCGTCATCCTGTCGCGCGAGGTCATCGACGAAGAGCTGCCGCACGACGAGGACCCCGGCGCGTTCACGACGACCGCGTCCAAGGTGCTGCAGAGCATCGAGTGGACGTTCGCCGACCTCGGCGATCTGGCCGACGCCGCCGAGCCGCTGCTCGAACTGGCGCTCAACCTGTCAGGCCGGCGCAGCGGCTGGCTGGCGCGGTTCCCGACGCCGACCACGATCGAGACGCTGGCGGCGATCAGCGCGACCGGCACCCCGTCGGTGCCGAGCCTGCCCGAGAACGCGCTCGAAGACGCCCGGCGGATCCCCCACCCCCACCTGCTGCGAACCCGCGAGGACGAGTCCGAACGGGAACGGCTGCTGGTCCCGCTCGGGGACGCCAGCGCCGGCCTGCTGGTGCTCGAGGACCCGGTCGACGCGGCCCCGCACGGCCAGGAGCTGCTGCGGCTCGCCCAGTCGCTGGGCAAGGTCGTCTGGCACCGCCTGCAGGAGACGATGGAGCGGCTGCGGCTCCGCGACGAACTCGAGCGGCTGCGCTTCCACGGCACCGACGCGCACAACGCGCTGCTGACCAGCGTGCGCCTGCAGGCCGCGCGCGAGCGGATCCGTTCGCGCGCCGCCGACCAGCAGGGCGTGCTGCTGATCGGCGAACCCGGCACCGAGCGCGAGGACCTCGCCCGCTTCCTGCACGCCGAGAGTGCCCGCCGCGCCGCCCCGTTCGTGGCCTGGGACGCGAGCTCCGATGCCAGCTCCGCGAGCGACCTGCTCGGCGACGACGACCAGCTCGGCGCCCTGCAGCGAGCCGCCGGCGGCACGCTGTTCCTCGACGAGACCCCGACGATGCCGGTCAAGCTGCAGGCGCGGCTGGCGGCGGCGATCGCCAGCGACCGGCACGACGTGCGGTTGGTGATGGCGTGCTGCGAGGACGGCTCCGGCTGGTCGCCGGCGCTGCGCAAGCTGGTGACCGGCGAACCCGTGCAGATCCCGCCGCTGCGCGACGACGCGCGCGACGTGCTGGCGCTCGCCGAGCTGATCCTGTCGGGCCTCGGCACCTGCCCCGACGGCTCGCCGCGCCTGATCACCGAACGCGCCAAGCGCGTGCTGACCACGCACAGTTGGCCCGGCAACGTGCGCGAACTGCGGCTGACGCTCGAGGCGGCGGCCGCGCGCGCCGGCAACCACGCGATCGCGCCGCGCCACCTGCCGATCGACCATGGCGGGGACGGCGCCCGCGACGCCGCGCCGCTGCCGACGCTCGAGGACGTCGAGCGCGAGCACATCCAGGAGGTCATGCGCCGCACCGGCGGCGTGCGCGCGCGCGCCGCGCAGGTGCTCGGCATCGCCAGCTCGACGCTCTACGAGAAGCTCAAGCGCTACCAGATCGACGCCTGACGGCGCCGGCAGGTGCGATCGATCCGCTAGGATTTCGGGCGATGACCCGCCGCCTGATCCTGCTCCCGCTGCTCGCCGCGACCCTGGCCGCGCAGGAGGTCCCCGAGCGCTTCCGCGACCTCTACGAGGACGTCAGGGACAACGCCTACATGCAGCAGCAGCTGGCGTTCCTGTTCGAGCACATGCCGCAGCAGGACCGGGAGACGCTGGCGGTCGAGACGCTGCGCGACAACGTCTTCTACGCGATCGCCGCCCGCGGCGCCCACGGCTGGGCGATGGGCGTGCCGAACGAGCTGTTCCAGAACTACGTGCTGCCCTACGCGCAGGCCGACGAGAAGCGCGAGAACTGGCGCAAGGCGATGTACGAGCGCTGCGCGCCGCTGGTCGCGGACTGCAAGACGCCGGGCGAGGCGGCGAAGGTGCTCAACGAGCAGCTCTTCGACCTCGTCGACGTGCACTACTCGACCAGGCGTCGCCGGGCGCTGCAGGCTCCCGGCGAGTCGATCGCGCAGGGTCGCGCGACCTGCACCGGCCTGTCGATCCTGCTCGCCGACGCGTGCCGCTCGGTCGGCGTCCCCGCGCGCATCGTGTCGGTCAAGTGGCCGCACAAGGCCGGCAACCACACCTGGGTCGAGATCTGGGACGGCAACCGCTGGCGCTTCTGCGGCGCCGACGAGCCGGACCCGAAGGGCTTCGACCGCGCCTGGTTCGTCGGCGACGCCCGGCAGTGCGACGTCGAGGACAAGCGCAACCGGATCTACGCGGTCTCGTTCGCGAACACGGGCACGACGTTCGTACCGGGCTGGAGCGCGACCACGCTGTCGGGCACCGACGTCACCTGGCGCTACGACGGCACCCTGCCCAACGACACCAACGCGCCGCTGCTGGCGCAGCTCGGCCGCTACTTCGGCAGCGAGCCGCGCCGCCAGCGCGAGTTCGAGTTCGACCGCAACCTCGACGAAGAGCTGCGCACCCGAGCCGGTGACGCGCGGCTGCGCGCGCTGGTGTGGCGCGCGCTGCGGGAGTTCGAGCACGCGTCGCTGCGCGAGGGCCACGCCGACGGCCGGCTGCAGGTCGCGGGCAAGACCACGACGTTCGCGCTGCGCGAGGTCGGCGAGGAGCCCGACGGCGGCTGGCCACTCGTGATCACGCTGCTCGGCGATGGCAAAGCGGAGGCAGGCTACTTCCACGACGCACCGAAGGCCGGCGGCTACCTGCGCTGCGACCTGCAGGCGCCCGAGGACCGCGACGCAATCGCGCCGACCATCGAGCGGCTGATCCGGCAGTGCGTGATCTGCAGCGGCGTCGATCCGGGCCGCGTGGTCCTCGTCGGCCACGGCGCCGGCGGCGACGCGGCGATCCTCGCGGCGACGCGGATCCCGCACCGCTTCGCTGCGGTGCACGCCAGCGCCGCCGCCCCCCGACTCGAACGAGGGGCCGCGCTCAGCCTGCACTCCCTGCCGCTGACGCTGGTGACCAGCGCCGAAGACACCACCGAACGGTTGGCCCGCACCCGCACGCTGCGCGACGAGCTGGCAAAGCTGCGCGCCATGTTCGAAGGGGAGGAGCCGAAGCTGTGGACCGCCGCGGTCACGCTGGTCGACGGCCGAGACCGGCGCGACCTCGGAGATCGGGACATGCTCGCGAAGCTCGTCTCGGCCCGCCGCGGCGCCATGCGCAACCCGCCGGCGATGCTCGCGGGGCCGCACGCGCAGCACCACTACAACCTGCACGTCGAGACCACCGCGTCCGGCGTGCGCATCGAGTCCACCGTGGCCGACGGCATGTGGACCTTCCGTCCGTCGCAAGCCGCTGCGGTATCCGGCTGGTTCGACGCCCGCACCCTCGACCTGTCGCGGCCGTTCTCGTTCGTCGACGAGTCCGAACGGCCGTCCGGGCACTACGGGCCGCGCGACCCGAGCCCGTCGCTGCGGGTGCTCTGCGCGACGATGCAGCAGGTCGGCGATCCCTGGCTGGCCGCGACCTGGATCCCGCGCAAGATCCCGTAGCGCCCGGCATCGCCCGCATGCGCCCGCCAAGCCGGGCGAACAACCCCGGGCCAGGCCGTTGACGCCATCACTTAACTGGTTAAGCTTAAGCCCATCGTCGACCGAAGAGGTCCCTGCCTCTACCATGCCGACCATGAGCGACATCGAGCCGACCGAACGCGAACTGCAGATCCTCAAGGTGCTCTGGGAGCGCGGCGAGGCGACCGTGCGCGAGGTCTACGAGAGCCTGCGCGGACAGCTGCCGATCGTGCAGAACACCGTGCAGGCGTTCTTGCGGATCATGGAGGAGAAGGGCCTGGTCACGCACACGACGCGCGGCCGCTCGTTCGTCTACACGGCGAAGAAGCCGCGCGACGAGACCAGCGAGAAGCTGCTGTCCGGCGTGCTCGACGGTGTCTTCGACGGCGCGCTCGACGCGCTGGTGGCGTCGGCGTTCGCGCTGAAGAAGCCGAACGGCGCCGAACTCGAACGCCTGCGCGAGCTGCTCGCGCAGCACGAGGAGAAGCAGAAGAACCGGAGGAAGCGATGAGCACGTTCGAAGCCTTCGTAGCGTTCCTCGTCGAGCATGGGCTGGCGCTGCTGGTCGGCACGACGATCGTGCTCGGTGCGTTCTCGCTGCTGGTGCTGTGCCGCCGCTCGCTGCCACAGCAGCACCGGCTGGCCGGCACGGCGATGTTCGCCGTCGCCGCCTACGCCGCCGTCGCGCTGGTGCCGCTGCCGCGCTGGAGCGCCGAGGGCGGCCTCGAAGCGACGACGCAGGCAACCGCCCGAACCGAGCAGCCGATCTCGACCGAGCAGCCGATCCCTGTGGCGCAGCCCCAAACGGTGGCGCAGCCGGGCACGCCCCCGGCAGCCGCCGAACGGAGCACCCCGCCGGGCGCTCCCACCGCGCACGAAGCGCTCGACGCACCCGACGCCGCCAAGGCGAACGAAGCGAGCGAGCCGGCCGAGTCGCCGCTGGTGCTGGCGCGACACGAACCGGAGGAACCGACGCGCCTGAGCGGCGACGCGCCCCGACCACGAGCCGTGCGGCAACGGCCGGCCGCAGCCGCGCACCCGTTCCCGTGGCGCGCGGTGGCCGCCGGTGCGCTCGCGCTCGGCGCGCTCGGATTCGCGCTGCAGCTGCTGTGCGGCTGGTGGCGCCTGCGCCGCGTGCTGCGCAACACGGCCGCTGCGCCCGACGAGATCCAGACGCTGGTGCCGCTGCCGCGCCGCGCCCGCGTGCGAATCGCCGACGAACGCGTGCAGCCGTTCTGCTTCGGCACGCTGCGACCGACCATCGTGCTGCCGCGACACCTGGCGCAGGCGACCGACGAGACCCGCTTCGTGCTGCTGCACGAACGCGCCCACCTCGACGCGCGCGATCCGGCGACGCGGCTGGTCGCGGCGCTGCTGCGGCCGCTGCTGTTCTGGCACCCGCTCTACTGGTGGCTGCAGAAGAAGCTGCGCTTCACCGGCGAACTGCTCGCCGACGACGCGGCCGCCAGCGGGTCCGTGGCGCAATACGTGCGCTGCATGATGACCCTGTCCACCCACCCCGATCCGGTCGCTGGCGACGTGCTCGCGGCCACGATCTTCCGACGTAGGTCCGAGTTGTTTCGGAGGCTCGAGATGATGCTGCAGAGAGACGAGACGATCACCCGTTCCCAATCGCGCACCGGCCGCCTCGCGCGCGCCGCCGCGACCACCCTGCTGGTCGGCCTGTGCGCCGGCGCGTTCGGCGTCGAACGCGCGGTCGCACAGGACCCGGGTCAGGAGAACGCCCGCGCCCAGACGCGCGCGCTGAAGGAGGAGATCAACCGGCTGCGCGCCGAGATCTCGAGCCTGCAGGAGCAGGCGCGTCAGGTCGGCCGCGACCGGCAGCCAGAACCGGCCGCCACCCCGCAGCCGGACTTCCGCGGGTTCCCGAGCGTCGGCAGCGGCAGCGGAGGCGCCGCGCGCCGTTCGTTCCGCAGCTACAAGGTCAAGAAGGGCGACACGCTCGCGCAGATCGCGCGCCGCCACTACGGCGACTCGAGCCGCACCGACCTGATCCTGAAGGACAACCCGAAGCTCGACGTGCGCCGCCTGCACGTCGGCCAGAGGATCAAGCTGCGTGACTCGCGGTCGGGTCGGTATGGCATCGCCACCGCCAACTCCGCCCCTCGGGGGCTGCGCGCCCCGCAGGAGCCGGCCGCGCCCAACACGACGGCCCCCGAACCGGCGCCGCTGCCGCGTGCGACGATGCGTTCGCTGCCCGGCGCAACGGCCGCCGCGCCGTCGACCTCGGCGATGGAACCTGGCCGCGACGCCCGCTTCCCTGGCGCCACCGCCGAAGCACCATCGGCCTCGGCCCTCTCGCCCGGCCAGGGCGCCCGCGCGCCTGGCGCTGGCCAGCCGCCCCGCGCCAACCGAGCATCCAATCCGATCGCCAGCACCACTCCCCGGGCATCCGGCCTGACCCGCCTCGACGCGCCGGTTTCCGCACGCAGCCTGCCGCCGGTTGCGCAGCAGCCGCGCGTGGCCGGACAGGCACGGGCCCCGCGCTCCGACAGCCTGTCGGGCCTCGCCGACCTGATGACGCGCTGCATCGAGCTGCGCGGTGAGATCGAGATCGCCAAGATCGACATCGAGTGTGCGACCACCGAGCGCGACCGGCGCGTCGCGCAGATCCGCATGCGTACCAAGGAGGAGCAACTCGACGCGATGCGCTCGATGCTCGGGACCGAACTCGAGACCGCGGAGATGAATCTCGCGCACGCCGCCAAGCTGCACAAGAACGGCTTCGTGTCGGAGCAGGACGTTCGGGCTGCCGAGCGTCGCGTGTTGATGCTCAAGCGCGCTCTGCGCTAGAGGCGGGCCGCCGCGATTCGGGGGCTTCGGCAGGCACGCAGACGGTTCGCGGCGCGGCAATCCACTTGTCCGCGCCCACCACCAGGGCTCAGGGCTCGGCCGCAAGCCACCCCATCCCCCTGCAACGAGCCGAAGCCCCATGAGCACCCAACTCACCCAAGTCGTCGTCATCACCGGAGCCAGCAGCGGCATCGGCGAAGCCACCGCTCGCATGCTGGCCCAGGACGGCGCCAAGATCGTCGCCGTCGCGCGCCGCAAGGAGCGCTTGGACCAGCTGGTCCGTGACATCGAGGCCGCCGGCGGCAAGGCGATCGCCATCGAGGCCGACGTGACGTCCATCGAGGACATGAACCGCGTCGCCCAGACCGCCAAGGACACCTACGGCAGCCTGGACGTCTGGGTCAACAACGCTGGGGTGATGCCGCTGTCGCCGATGGCGATGAACCGCATCGAAGAGTGGCGCTGGATGGTCGACGTCAACATCAACGGCGTGCTGAACGGCATCGCGGCGGCGCAGCCGATCATGCTCGAGCAGGGCTCGGGCCAGTTCGTCAACGTCAGCTCGGTCGCCGGCCACAAGGTGTTCGGCGGTGCCGCGGTCTACTGCGCGACCAAGTTCGCCGTGCGGGCGCTCGGCGAAGGCATGCGGATGGAGTCCGACGGGACCATCCGCGTGACCAACATCAGCCCCGGCGCGATCAAGACGGAGCTGACCGACCACATCGCGGTCCCGGAGGTCAAGGAAGGCGTGCAGGCGTTCGTCGACATCGCGATCGAGCCCGAGGCGGTCGCCCGCACCATCCTCTTCGCGATCGCCCAGCCGGCCGACGTCGACATCAACGAGATCACCGTCCGGCCGTCCCGGCAGGAGCTGTAGGCCCCGCTCGGGGGCCGGCTTGCGATCGGCACCGATCGCACCGAATCCACGGTTCACCTGCGCCCCCACATTGGCCATGATCCGGGGATGACCGGCGCCCGCCGCATCTACCTGGACAACGCTGCGACGACGCGCCCCTCGCGCCTCGTCGTCGATCGCATGGCCGACGCGCAGCGTGAGCTGTTCGGCAACCCGAGCAGCCCGCACGCCTTCGGCCCACCCGCCAGACGCGCCCTCGAGGACGCGCGCGAGTTCTTGCGCGGCACCGTCGCCGCCCACCGCGTGGTGTTCACGTCGGGCGGCAGCGAGGCCGACTACCTCGGCATCGTCGGCGCCGCGGCGACCCGGCCGTCGGGCCGCGTGCTGATGAGCAAGGCCGACCACCCGGCGCTGCTCAAGTGCGGCGGCCTGCTGGCGCGCTATCGCCACCACGTCGCCGAACTGGACGTCACCGAGGACGGCGACATCGCCCCGGAGACGCTGTTCGACGCGCTCGGCAGCGACGTTCGCGTGGTCGCGCTGATGTACGGGCACAACGAGCTCGGCACGCTGTGCAAGCTCGGCGAACTGATCGAGCTGACCCGCCGCTCGGCGCCGCAGGCCCACATCCACGTCGACCTGGTGCAGACCTACGGCAAGCTGCCGTTCGACTTCGACGAGTTCGACGTCGACTCGATCGCGGTGTCGGGCCACAAGTTCCACGGCCCGCGCGGCGCCGGCTTCCTGGCGCTCGCCGCCGAGGCCAAGCTCGCGCCGCTGCAGGAGGCCGGCGGCCAGGAGGGCGGCCTGCGCGGCGGCACCGAGAACGTCGCCGGCGCGGTCGGCCTCGCGGTCGCGGCCGAGGAGATGCTGACGCACCAGTCGGAGACCGAGGCGCACACGCGCGATCTGTGCGACCGCGTGTTCGACATCGTCGCCGACGCCGTGCCCGGCGCCGAGCGGCTCGGCCACCCGACGCGCCGCCTGCCGCACATCCTGTCGCTGCGCCTGCCGGGCGTCGTCGGCGAGACGCTGATGACGCGCTGCAACAAGCACGGCGTCGCGTTCTCGATCGGCTCGGCGTGCCACGGCGCGGACGACCCCAAGGCCGAGCCGAAGAAGAAGCCGCGCAAGCACAAGGGTCCCGACAACCACGTGCTGGCGGCGATCGGCATGACGCGCGAGGAGTCGCGCGAAGTCGTGCGGCTGTCGTTCAGCGGTGAGACCGGCGTCGACGACGCCGAAGACGCGGCCGACATCGTCGCCGACGAAGCCGTGCGCCTGCTCGAGTCGGCGCCGAAGCCGCGCAAGCAGCCGGCCGGCCGGGAGCAGGCTCGGTGAGCGGCACCAAGGCGAAGGGCAAGACGCCGGCGATGAAGCAGTTCGACGCCGCCAAGGAACAGCATCCGGACGCGATCCTGTTCTTCCGGATGGGCGACTTCTACGAGCTGTTCCACGACGACGCCAAGGTCGCGGCCAAGGCGCTCGGCATCACGCTGACCGCACGCGGCAAGGGCGAGAACGCGATCCCGATGGCCGGGGTGCCGGTGCGCGCGGTCGACGGCTACCTGCGGCGGCTGGTGCAGATGGGCCACCGCGTCGCGATCTGCGAGCAGATGCAGGACCCCAAGGAGGTCAAGGGCGTCGTCGAGCGCGCGGTCGTGCGCGTCGTCACCCCTGGCACGCTGACCGAGGACAACCTGCTCGACGGCCGCCGCAGCAACCACCTCGCGGCGGTGTGCTTCTCGAAGGAACGCTGCGGCATCGCCTGGGTCGAGCTGTCGACCGGCGCGTTCTACGTCGTCGAGGTCGAGCACCATCGCCTCGCTGACGAACTGGCGCGCATCGAGCCCGCCGAGCTGTTGCTGGCCGAGGACCAGCGCGGCAAGGACCAGAGCTGGCTGCCGCAGACGCGCACGCCGATCGCCTACCGCGCCGGCTACGACTTCGGCGCCGAGGGCGGCACGCGGCTCCTGCAGGACCACTTCGCGGTCAAGACGCTGCGCGGCTTCGGCATCGACGACGCGCCGCTCGCGATCGGCGCGGCCGGCGCGCTGCTGGCGTACCTGCAGGAGACCCAGCAGGGGGCGCTGCCGAACCTGCGACGGCTCGAGCTGTGGCGCGACGGCACGTTCCTCGGCCTCGATCGCACTACCAGGCAGAGCCTCGAGCTGGTGCAGACGATGCGCGGTGGCGAGGGCACGCCGCTGCTGTCGATCCTCGACCGCTGCGACACGCCGATGGGCGCGCGCCGGCTGCGCGCGTGGCTGCTGTCGCCGCTGGCGCAGCTCGACGCGATCCAGGCGCGGCAGGACGCCGTCGCCGAGATCCACGCCGACTCCGAGCTGCGTTCGCTGGTGCGCGACCGCCTGTCCCAGGTGCTCGACCTCGAACGGCTGTCGTCGCGCGCCGCGTTCGGCCGCGCCAACGGCCGCGACCTGGTCGGCCTGCGGCTGAGCCTCGAGCAGCTGCCGATCCTGCGCGAACGGTTCGCGTCATGCGCCAGTCGGTTGCTGCGCGAACTCGGCGAGGCGCTGGACCCGCTGCCCGAACTCAACCAGGCGATCGCCGCTGCGATCGTCGACGAGCCGCCGACGACCATCAAGGAGGGCGGCGTCATCCGACGCGGCTACCACCAGGAGCTGGACGAGCTGCGCGACCTCGCCAAGGACAGCACCGAGTTCCTGGCGCGCTACCAGCAGCGGCTGGTCGAACAGACCGGCATCTCGACGCTCAAGGTCGGGTTCAACCGCGTGTTCGGCTACTACATCGAGGTCACGCACACGCACAGCGACGTCGAGCTGCCGGCGGAGTTCGTGCGCAAGCAGACCACCAAGAACGCCGAGCGCTACATCACCGACGAGCTGCGCGAGCTCGAGACCAAGATCCTCAAGGCCGAGGAGAACAGCAAGGCGCTCGAATACGAGCTGTTCAACGGCCTGCGGGACCAGGTCGCGCAGGCCGTCGACCGCCTGCAGGCCACCGCGCACGCGGTCGCCGACGTCGACGCGTGCAGTTCGCTGGCGACGGTCGCGATCGAGCGTGACTACTGCCGGCCGACGCTCGACGAGTCGCGCACGCTCAAGCTCGAGGACGCGCGCCACCCGGTGCTCGAGGCCACCCACGCCGCCGGTTCGTTCGTCGCCAACGACACCGACCTGGAGCCGCCACAACGCCGGCTGGTGCTGCTGACCGGCCCCAACATGGCCGGCAAGTCGACGTGGATCCGCCAGAACGCGCTGGTCGTGATCATGGCGCAGATCGGCAGCTACGTGCCGGCCAAGAGCGCGCACATCGGGCTGTGTGACCGCGTGTTCACGCGGGTCGGCGGCGCCGACGACATCAGCCGCGGCGCGTCGACGTTCATGGTCGAGATGACCGAGACGGCCAACATCCTCAACAACGCGACCGACCGCAGCCTGGTCGTGCTCGACGAGGTCGGCCGCGGCACCAGCACCTACGACGGCATGTCGCTGGCGTGGGCGATCGCCGAGGACCTGCACGAGCGCATCGGCTGCCGCGCGCTGTTCGCGACCCACTACCACCAGCTGATGGACCTGGCCGGACCGGACCGCGGCATCGTCAACTGCCGCGTCGCGGTCCGCGAATGGGGCGACGAGATCGTGTTCTTGCACCGCATCGAGCAGGGCGGCACCGACCGCAGCTACGGCCTGCACGTCGCGCGCCTCGCGGGCATCCCCAAGCCCGTTCTCGAGCGCGCCCAGACGGTGCTCACCAAGCTCGACGACGAGGGCGACGAGGTCCGCGAAGCCCTGGTCGCCGAACCGGCCCGCCACAAGGCCGGCCCCCAGCAGCGCGAACTGTTCGCGCCAGCCCCCGAACCGGTGATCGAGGACCTGCAGAACCTCGACCTCGACGACATGACCCCCCGTCAGGCCGTCGAATGGCTGCGCGACCAACAGTCCCGCCTGCGAAAGTAGCGGTACGCGACGCGGTCATCCTCCAACTTCCGCGCGCCGCGCGCGGAAGTTGGAGGATGACCGCGTACCGTACCGCTACTTTCGTGAGTCTGTGGGGGCGCGTGCCGATACCCTGCAGATGCCGATGGCTGCTCCGATCACGATCCGCCCCTACCGACCCGGCGACGAGGCCTCGCTGCTCGCCGGCCACAACCAGATCTTCCCCGAGCGCTCGATGGCGCACTGGCAGTGGAAGTTCGGCAACAACCCGACGGGGCAGGTCCACACGATGGTCGCCGCGCACGAGGACGAGGGCATCGTCGGCGCCTACGTGACGCTACCGGTGCACTGCAAGGTGCAGGACCGGACGCGCATCATCGGCCAGTGCGTCGACCTCTGGGTGCTAGAACGGCACCGCCGCCACGGCCCGCGTCCGGGCCTGTTCGTCAACCTCGCGCTGGCGCACTACGAGGAGTGGGGCGGCAAGGGCGAACACCAGAACTCGTTCCACCACGGCTGGCCGATCGCGACCTGGCGCATCGGCCAGAAGTACCTGAAGTACGAGATGGTGCGCGACTGGGACTTCCTGTTCCGCGAGATGGAGCCGGGCGGCTTCCGGCCGCGCGCGACGTCGGCCGACCTCGAGGTGCGCAAGGTCGATCGCTACGACGCGGACGTCGACGAGCTATGGGCCGCGTTCTCCAAGGAGACCGAACTGGCGATCGTGCGCGACCAGCGCTACCTCAACTGGCGCTATGCCGACGCGCACGACGTCGAGTACGAACTCTACGAGTGCCGCGAACGATCGACCGGCAAGCTGCGCGGCATCGCGGTCTTCGGCAAGCGTGACTTCGTGATCCCGAACACGTGCTTCGTGATCGACTGGATGGTGCCCGCCGACGACCAGGACGCGACGCTCGCGCTGGTCGCCAAGGCCGAAGAACGCGCCTCCGCGCTGCAGGCCAGCGCGCTCGCCACGCTGTTCCAGCACCGCGACCCGCGGTTCCTCGGCTTCCAGAAGCTCGGCTTCCTGGTCTACGGCACGATCTACTTCCAGGTCGTGATCCCGTTCGACCGGCACGACACCCACTTCTACAAGGAGCAGTGGTACCACACGCTCGGCGACTCCGACCTGCTCTGAACTAGCCGCCCTTCCGCACGGGCTCGCCCGGCATCATCAGCGGCATCAGCAGGGCGGCCAGCTGGCCGACCGCGTTGCGCACCCGGCCGAGGTCCATGCGCACCACCAGGTCGGTGCCGTGGGTCTCGAACTGCGCCCCCTTCATCACCTTGCGAAGCGACAGGAACCGGCGGTCTTCAGCCAGCGCCGCGACCCGCGCCTCGGCCGCCTGGCGGCTGATCGCGAGGCCGTCGCCAGCGCGGGCGTGCCGCAGCGAGACCTCGACGACCAGGTGCGGATCGTCCTCGTCACCGCGCACCAGCACCTGCATCCCGAAGAACGTCGGTTCGTCGTTCTCGGGCCACTCCGGCTCCTCGAGCAACGCACCGAACTGCCGCCGCACGTTCGGGTGCGACATCGAGCCGACCATGTAGGCGAGGCGGTCCTCGCGCCCCGACAGCATCGACATCACGTCCGCCGACGGCAGGCCGACGTGCCGCTCCTTCTCGAGGATCGGCTGCAGCACCGCCAGCGAACCCTCGACGTGCACGTGCGGGTGCGGCACGTAGAAGATGCGACCCGAGTCGAAGCGCTCGCGGTAGCGAACCTGCTTGCCGCCGACCTCGCGGTCCTCCCAGATGCCGCCGGTGACGCGCGGCGGCAGCGCCAGCGGCTGGTTGCCCTCGGTGACGAACACCTCGAGCGAGTCGCGCACGAAGTCCTTCGACCCCTTCGGCATCCGGGTGGCGACCGTGAACCGATCGACGGCGTCGAGTTCGAAGCCCGACTCCTTCTCGATCATGCCGAACAGCATCTTCAGCGCCGACGCCTGCAGCTCGTCCCAGACCTCGCGCTCGCGCATGCGCTTCAGGTCGACGGACATCGTGTTCTCGTAGCTGGAGAACAGGAAGTCCTTGGCGGTCGGCGGCTGCTGGGCCACGGCCAACGACACGCACGATAGCACCGCAGCGACGAGGCGCACGCTATCGGCCTCCGCCCTGCTTCTTGCCGGGGCCCTTCTCGGCCTTCGGCGTCTCGGCCTGCGGCTCCTCGACCGCCTCTTCCTCGACCACCTCGACCGCCTCGAGTTGCGCCGGCATCGCCTGCGCCGCGCGGGCTACGAACAGGAACGGCGCCATGCCGCCGAACATGCCGCCCGCGTTGCGCGCGCGGCCGATGTCCGTGCGCCAGACCGCGTCGCTGCCGCTGCGTTCGTGCTCGATGTGCTTCAGCATCGGCCGGAACATGCGCGCCTCCGGCATCTTTCGCAGCTCGTCGAGCCTGGCTTGCACCGCCTTCTCGGTCACCGCGAGCCCTTCGCCCGGCGTGCCGTGGCGCAGCACCATCTCGACGGTCAGGTGCGGGTCGTAGTCCTCACCGGTCGCGCGCACGCGGAAGCACGCCATCAGCGGCCGGTCGCCCTCGGGCCACTCGGTGTCCGGCAGCGCCTCGGCGAGCATCTTGCTGGGGCCGTCCTCGACGGTCAGGTCGAGCACGCAGTAGGCGACGACGTCCTTGTGCCCGGCGGTGAACGCCATCACGTCCGCCGACGGCAGCCCGGTGCGCGGCTGTCCGTCAATCACCTCGCGCAGCAACCGCTGCGGCCCGTAGACGTGCAACTTCGGCGAGACGATGGCGAGGTCGTCGCTCCACCCCCAGCGATGCGAGTAGAGCTCGCACGCGCCGACGTCTTCGCGCTCGTATTGGTCGAGGTCGGTCGGCCGGTCGAACGGCGCGTTGCCCTCGATGACGACGACTTCCTCGAAGGCCGCCGGCTCGCCGGCCGGCTGGTAGCGGCCCGCGGTCATCGTCACGGTGTCGAGCTCGTCCGGCGAGAACCCGAGCTGCTCCTGCATCATGCCGAACACCATCTTCATCGTGGCGATGTTCAGTTCGTCCCAGACGCCGGTACTGCGCAGCTTGCGCATGTCCAGGTGCACGACGGTCCGGTAGTCGTCGAACAGGAACTGGCGCGCGGTCGGGGGCTTCTGGGCGGCGGCACCAACACCGAGGGCGCAGACACCGAGGGCGCAGGACGTGACAAAGGTCAGGGCTCGCATCATGGTCGTTTCGGGCGCGCATTGCGCGCGACCCGCAAGACTATTCGATGCGAGCCCCAGGACGGTGCGCCAACCCTCTACTTCGCAGCAAACAGCCGTTCTCGGGCTACTTCAGAGAGGTCTGATTGTGACGAACTGTCTCCGGCATTCCGTTTAGGCTGCCGGTTGCCCCCACTGCTCGCGCAGTTCGACGCGACGCGGTGCTACCGCATCTGGAAGGCTAGACGGACGGGCGTCGGCGACCGTGAGCCGTAGCGCAACGGGGCCGCGTGCTCGCGCACGCGGAAGGTCGAACCACCGGAGTAGAACACCACCCCAGAAGCCGAAGCTTCAACGGGGCCGCGTGCTCGCGCACGCGGAAGGGTGCCCGGTGTGCGTGTTGGAGCTGGCATCGCTGGCGCTTCAACGGGGCCGCGTGCTCGCGCACGCGGAAGGGCCCCGGCATCGTGTCGGCCGGGATGGTGTAGCCGTAGCTTCAACGGGGCCGCGTGCTCGCGCACGCGGAAGGTTCAAGGTGCTCGAGGGGGCGGCGGGGAACACGCCGGTGCTTCAACGGGGCCGCGTGCTCGCGCACGCGGAAGGGCCGAGGCGATGCCGGGCGGCATCCTGATCGACCCGTCGCTTCAACGGGGCCGCGTGCTCGCGCACGCGGAAGGCAGCAGGAACAGGGCGACGAGCGCCCACTTGATGCGATGGCTTCAACGGGGCCGCGTGCTCGCGCACGCGGAAGGGTCGATGACGACCTCGAAGCTGCGCGCCTCGACCTCGCGGCTTCAACGGGGCCGCGTGCTCGCGCACGCGGAAGGCGGCCGGCTGATCTCCTGCAGGTGCGGCGGCAGGTGCTCGCTTCAACGGGGCCGCGTGCTCGCGCACGCGGAAGGCTCGTCGATGGCTGCCGCTACCACGAGGAAGTGCTCGGGCTTCAACGGGGCCGCGTGCTCGCGCACGCGGAAGGTCGGCCGCGAGGCCGCGTCCGTAGAGCAGGAGACCAAGCTTCAACGGGGCCGCGTGCTCGCGCACGCGGAAGGCATCGCTGCGGCATCCAACGAGTGGATGAAGTTGGGGGCGCTTCAACGGGGCCGCGTGCTCGCGCACGCGGAAGGAAACCGTCGAGGAGTCGATCGAGAGCGTGATCGATCAGCTTCAACGGGGCCGCGTGCTCGCGCACGCGGAAGGCCCCCGACGCTGCGGGAGGCGGTGGCCGGTGTCCTGGCTTCAACGGGGCCGCGTGCTCGCGCACGCGGAAGGTTGCGCTCGACTTCCTCGCGATCTTCCTCGCCCATCAGGCTTCAACGGGGCCGCGTGCTCGCGCACGCGGAAGGTAGTTCGCCTTCAGGTTGATGAAGTGCCACCCTTCCTCGCTTCAACGGGGCCGCGTGCTCGCGCACGCGGAAGGCTTCGAGCAACTTGCGCAGCGCAACCGTGGTCTCTTGCGCTTCAACGGGGCCGCGTGCTCGCGCACGCGGAAGGCACCACGCCAGCTCGATGGCGGACCAGTCGAGCATGTCGCTTCAACGGGGCCGCGTGCTCGCGCACGCGGAAGGAGCCCGCCCAGTGTCACCCATGGCAGCGCCGTTTCCGCAGCGTACCGCGAGCGACCCTTGCCGGGCGAGCCGGGCAAGGTGTCGACAAGGTTGCCAGACAATGTGTAACCCATGATTTCACAGATCGTTCGAGTGACAGCCGGTGATTCGACACCGCGCTACCGCTCGATCTGCCGACCGCCCCTGTCATACCACGAAACGCCGTCCGGGCGGAGCATAGGGTTGTCCCAAGACCTCGATCTGATCGAGTACCGGATGCGTCGCCAGTCCGAGTCCCACGAGCATGACCTGGTCCTCGGTCTGGTGGATCAGACCCCGCAGGTGCTCGCGCAGTTGCACGAGTTCACGTCGGTCCAACTCGCAGACGAACACGCTGTACTGAACGTGGTTACCGAAGTCGCGACACGTCTCGAAGACCTTGTTGCGACGTTTGTCGTCACGGATGTCGTACGCCACCAACACATGGTGGCGGCTCGTCGTTCGATGGCTCATCGCGTCACCATCCCGTGGTAATCCGGCATATCCCCACGCAACCACCGAGCGAAGAGACGCACCTGCATCCGGACGATGGACCGCCACGAGCACCGGTAGCCGAACAGCGGATGCGTCACCAGCAGGTCGAGGCGAGCCTCGAACGCGCGGATCATCGCCTTGCGGGTGCCGGGGAGCATCATGCAGGCTGCCTTCGACTGCCGAAAGCCCTTCGCTCCGACCATGCCCGTGTTGACTGCGGACAGCACCGCGCTGTCCGCGATCAGCGGACGGAACTCCTCCATCAGGTCGAGCGCCAGCGACGGTCGCCCATGCCGGGGTCGGTGGTACAGCCCCCACCAAGGATCGAGCCCCTCCGAGAGGATCGCGACCGTCAGTTCCTTGGCGAGCAACGCGTACGTGAAAGACAGCATGGCGTTGATTGGATCGCGCGGCGGGCGCCGGTTTCGATGCTCAAACTCCCATTCCGTGCTGAGGTCACGCGGCTTGAGCATGCGACCGAAGTGGCGGAAGTAGATCGCTGCGCCGTTGCCTTCAAAGCCGAGCAGGCTATCTACCGAGGTGACCTTCTCCACGTCGCGTAGCACCTGAGCGAAGTCGCTGACTACGTGCGCCGGCAGGTCGACCGCGTTGCGTCGCAACAGCGTGCGTTGGTTCGAGACCTTTGCGGCGACGACCTGCCGTGCGAAGCGGAGCGCACGGTCCGCGTCACCGGCCACGGCGAACTGCGCGGCGCGGTCGTATGCGTTGCGCAGGTTCATGCCGTGAGTTACGCCGTAGAACCAGTGGCCGCGCGACAAGTAGACGACCGGGATCCCCGCCTCGCACAGCACGTGGAGGGTCTGCGTCGTGACCTGGACGTTTCCGCACACGACCAGTTGGCTCACGTCGATCAATCGGAACCTGCCCAGTTGCCCGTCGCGGTTGCGGACCACGAGGCTCTTACCGGATTTGCCGACCGTTGCCCCCTGCTCCTGGACGTAGAGCGGCACGGCTTCGTCTCGGACCGGATAGAGGCGCCTGGGCTCTGCCGCGCCTTCCGGCGGAGCGCCAGCCGCCAGCGCCAGGGTCTCGTCCGGAAGGCAGATCCCGCTGAGGGAGCATCCGTTGCACTTCGGGCTGTCTTCGAGCGGCACCGGTAGCGAAGTAGCCGCCGCGGCCAGACGAGCCCGCTCGATCCAATCCAGGGTCGACGCCTCGAGTTCGGACGTGAAGGGGATCACGACGCGCGTGCGGCTGGCTCGGAAGTAGAGGTAGCCGTGGGTGCATACGTATCCGTGCTCGCGTAGCAGCAGGCCCTGGGCCATCAACTGGACCCGCTCGGGCTCATACGAGCGATCAGGCACATCAGGAACACGGCCGCGCTTGGTCTCGACCGGCACGGCCTCGTCCTCGACGGTCGAGACGAGGTCCAGTTTGGCAGACAGGCCCAACGTGTCACTGGACAACGACACGGAGCGACTGATCGTCGGCGGGTCGTCCCCACTCGCCTCGAGACCCTCGTCGCCCCCTGCACGACCTGTCGCGTCGGGGAGAACGTGCTCGAAGTCGTCCACTCGCCGATGAGCAGCCTGCCCTTCGAGTGTGTAGTGGTTGTCCTCCCAGCGCCCCTCCACATGCATCAGATGGAACAGCCGCGGGCAGTACACGAACTCGTTCAGCATACGGACCGGAATCACGCCCGGACCAGCCTGCTCCGCTCCCTGTGTCATTCCACGCTCCATGGTCGCCTACCGTTCTGGTTTCGCGAACAATCGGCACGGGAGTCATGCGGCCTCATACGCCGAGTGGCGAATCAAGCCTGCCGCAATGTCCGGCGTCGATACAGATCAGGCACACCACATGACTTGAAGGCGGGCCGGACGTAGCTATGCTTCCGTCGGTCTCGGCTACTGCCGCACGACGCAATTTGATATGGGAACGAGGACGGACACGACCACGCCAGGTCACCGCACGTGCGCGGGGTGCCATCCATGACCGTGGCCACCCAACGCAACACCTGGTTGCGAGCTGCACTGGGCGGCCGCGAGCCACTTCCGTGGCAGGATCGCCTGCTGTCCCGCATGGAGCGAGGTGACCTTCCTTGCGCACTCGACCTGCCTACGGGGTTGGGCAAGACGTCGGTCATGGCCATCTGGCTCGTGGCTCGTGCTCTCGGGGCCCCGGTGCCGCGCCGCCTGGTCTACGTAGTGGACCGCCGAGCTGTCGTGGATCAGGCGACCGAGGTCGCCTCGGAGCTACGGGAGCTCGTCGATGCCGCCCCCCAACTGCGGGACGCCCTGGGACTGGAGGGCCCTCTCCCGATCTCGACCCTGCGCGGCCAGTTCGCCGACAACCGACGCTGGCTCGCGGACCCGTGCGCACCGGCGATCATCGTCGGAACCGTCGACATGGTGGGGTCCCGACTGCTGTTCGAAGGCTACGGCGTCTCGCGTCGCATGCGCCCCTTCCATGCCGGCATGCTCGGCGCCGACACGCTCTTGGCGCTCGACGAGGCGCACCTCGTCCCTCCGTTCGAACGGCTCGTCACCGCGATCGCGAACGGCGCGGAGACCTTTGGTCCAGTGCAGGCCGACCTGATTCCAGCGCTCCGTGTCATGTCGTTGTCGGCCACCGGGAGCACGTGGGATCAGCCCCTCGTACTCGACGACGCAGACCGTGCCCACGACGTCGTGAAGCAGCGGCTCGGCGCAGCGAAGCACCTCGTCGTGCGCGACCCGGTCGAGCAGAAGGGACTCGTCGACCGACTCGCCGACGAGGCTTGGGAGCTCTGCCACCGAGGATCCCGTCCGGCTCGCTGTCTGGTCTTCACCAACGGCCGTCTCGTTGCCCAGCAGGTCCGCGATGCGCTCGTCAAGCGGACCGGTTGCGATGTCGGCCTGTTCGTCGGTGCACGCCGCGTCTTCGAGCGGCAGGCGGCGGCAAGCTGGCTCCGGCATCACGGCTTCCTCGCCGGATCGAGCGACCCGCCGGACAAGCCGGTGTTCCTGGTCGCGACAGCGGCGGCCGAAGTCGGTGTCGACCTCGACGCGACCCACATGGTGTGCGATGTCGTCGCCTGGGAGCGCATGGTGCAGCGGCTCGGGCGCGTCAACCGACGCGGGACCGGAACCGCGCAGATCGTCGTCGTCTCGGAGATCCGCAAGGACGACGATCGCACTCCTGGTGTTCTGGCGCTGTTGGACGAGCTCCCCGTCCACGATGACGGTAGCCGCGATGTCAGCCCGGGAGCGCTCGTAGACCTCAAGGCCGGCGCGAACGACAAGCTGCTGCGCCGGATCGCGCAGGCCAGCACCACACCGCCGCTACACCCACCGCTGACGCGCGCCGTCGTCGAGTCCTGGTCGATGACGTCCCTCGAGGAGCACACCGGACGTCCAGATGTGGCACCGTGGATCCGTGGCTGGATCGAAGACGACGTCCCACAAGTGAAGCTCGTCTTCCGGAGCCACTTGCCGATCGATGCAACCGGCCAGCTCTTGCCAGAGCACTCCGTCGAGGCCTACCTGGAGGCCGCACCTCCGCACTTGAAGGAAGTGCTCGAGACCGACACGTCGCTGGTCGTCAAGTGGCTCGACTCGAGACGGAAACGGCTGGCAAAGAATCGGCGGGCCGATGACGAAACCGCGCACGACATCGACGACCTCTCGATCGTCGGACTGCTCATCGGCCGCACGCCGTCCCTGCGAAGGCCGATCACGCTCGGTGCGGTGGCGGGCTCGAAGAAGGACCTCGAACGCGACCTCGCCGGCGGCACGCTGCTGCTCGACGCGCGCATCGGTGGCCTGACGGACGGACTGCTCGACGATTCCTCCGACGAAGCCACCGATGTAGGCGAACTGGACGAGAACGGTGCGCGCGCCCTGCCGTTCTCGATCGTGCGTAGCGGGGAGCCGATGCTCGACGACGACCTGCGCGAAGAAGCTCGCATCCCGACGGCGTGGCACGAGGGCGACGAGACCGAATGGTTGCTGATCGGCAGCCTGCGTGAGGTTTCGGCAGAGTCCGAAGACGGTCGCTCCGTCGCGCCCCGCCGCGCACAGTTGCTCGACGAGCACCAGGCCTGGACCGAGACCATCGCCACGGAGTTGGCGCAGCGCCTCGGACTGCCCGAACCGTTGGCGCGCACCCTGAAGCTGGCGGCGCGGCTCCACGACGAAGGCAAGCGCGCGCACACCTGGCAGCGCGCCTTCGGTGTCCGTGAGGACCAGCTGAAGCGAGGCGAGGTCTACGGCAAGACGACGTCACGACCCAATCTCGCGCTGCTCGCCCGCTACCGGCACGAGTTCGGCTCGCTGCCGCGGGCCGAGGAGGATCCCCGGATGGATCTGCCGCCGGATCTTCGCGAGCTGTGCCTGCACCTGATCGCGGCACACCACGGCTTCGCGCGCCCGCTGATCCGCACCGACGGCGCCGAGGGTCCACCGTCCACGCTGACCCACCGAGCCCGGGAGGTCGCACTTCGCTTCTCGCACCTCGAACGCACGTGGGGGCCGTGGGGCCTGGCGTGGCTGGAGGTGCTGTTGCGCGCTGCCGACCAGCAGGCGTCACGCCGCAACGACGAGGAGGGCGCGCGTGGTTGAGACCCCCATGACGGAGGATTCGGTCCCGGTGGATCTGCTGAACCCGGGGCAGGTGTTCGCGTGTATCGGGTTCGCGGAAGCCGCGAACGTCTTGTGCGGACATGCGGCGGCGTGCTTCGACTGGAGCGACCCCATCGATGCCCGATTCCGGCTACGTGCCAACGGCGAGTTATCTCCGTTCACTAGAGTGCTGCGGTTCCTGGTCGGGGCAACGGCGCACGCGATCGCGATAGAAGGCAGCCCGAACCACGACCGGTGGGTTGCGTCCTGGGGCCCGGCTCCAGTGGCCTCACCCCCACACGACGGCTACCCGTTTCCCGATCCAGCGAGCCCTGAGCCGCTCACATGCGTGATCCGGAATGCCGGAGAGCAACTGATTCTGGATCACTGGGGCGACGAATCGGGCAGGGACAAGGTCAAGTTCTGGACCGGACCTAGTGGCCAACCGGGAGCTGCGCTCGCACAGAAGATGCTGGCTCAGCTAAGAGGGTTCGATATCGGTGACGGAGACCCATTCGCCTTCAGCGCTCCTCAGAGCAGCAGCTTCCGCCTGGATTGGCGGCGCGATTATGTCCCCATCGATGCAGGGTTCTCTCTGAATGTTCATTCCAAGATGGACCCAATGGGTTTTCCGATTGTTGAGTTGCTCGGCGCGCTGGGACTTGGTGCTGCTCGCCCGAATCGGCGCAGCACCTTGCACTACGACTATGCAATCGTTGGCCGCGAGTCGACAACCGAGACACTGTGGCTACCACTGTCCTTGCTCCGCGCATCGCTCGGTGACCACAACTTGCCTTTCCCAACACGGCACTTCCGCATACGCCTAAGTCGGCCCAGCAAACATGCCAGAGCCATCACCACAGTGACCGAGGATGTCCGAAAATGAGTCTGAGTCAGCAAACCATCGATGCCTGGATCGATCCGAAGGGGCCGGTCGCCCTGGTCCTGCGCCAGCAGTTGGCGCCGATCGAAGGGGAGCACGCCGTGTTCTTCCCGCCGACGTATGCAGGTGTCGGCTACCAGATCGACGAACTCTCCGACGGCACCAAGGTGGCGACCGTGGACAGCGTCGGCTCGCAGGCCAACCGGATGGAACCGATCTTCGAGGAGGACCCCGAGCTGCGTGCGCTGGTGCCCCAGGTCACGATCGCGGCCGGCAAGGGAGCCGACCAGCGGGAGGTGTCGATCCTGCAGGCCGGACACCGTCTCGGGGACGCCCTCGTGCGCGCATCCTCGCTCGGCGACAAGGCTAAGGAGGCCTTCGAGCAAATCGTGCGCACCGGTGATGCGACCAAGATCGCCAAACTCGCACCGACATCTCTCGTCTTCGGGGTCTGGGACTCGCGCGGCTCACAGGCCAAACTACCGCGTATCGTGCAGTCCGTCATCCGGGCCTGGGACGTCGAGACGCTGACGCGATCCGCGCAGTACGCGCCGCCGCTCGATTACTCGGCGCTCGATGTCTTCTCCGAGGAAGAGAAGCAGAAGTCCGAAGGGGACGGCAAGAGCCCGCTCGCCAAGAAGGGATACGTCGCCGTGCCATCCGTCGGCGACCCCGGCGGCATCCACGCCCGCGGGCCCATCCTACGAGACATCACGATCAACCTGATCGCGTTGCGACGACTGCATGCAGCAGAGAACAACACGGAACTGCAACGCTACGTGCTCGGCTTGTGCCTGGTTGCCGCGACCGAGCCAATGGATGCGTTTCTGCGACAGGGATGCCTGCTCGTTCCGATCCCGGATCGCCCGGGCCAGTGGGAAGAGGTCGCCCGATCGGGCGAGCGCACAGGCCTGGGCCTGGACAACAGTGAGGCACGGCGTCTCGCTGCCGAGTGGGCAAAGGCCTATGGGGTCGGCGAATCGCACGAGGCCGCATTCGACAGCGGCAAGGCGAAGGAAGACCTGCAAGAGAAGAAGAGCTCCGGAGGGAAGGCCAAGGCTGGCAAAGGCAAGAAGTGAGATGAGCCGATACCTCGTCCTCACTCTGCACCTGCACGACCGGTTCCACGGAATGGCTCCGGACGGACCGGAGTGGCCACCGTCACCGGCTCGGGTGTTTCAGGCCCTCGTGGCAGGCGCCTCGCGCGGCTGCGGCGTCCCCCCCGCGGTCACACGCGCACTGCAATGGCTGGAGTCGTTGCCGCCTCCTGTGATCGCTACGCCGCGCGCTACGCTGGGCAGCCGCTTGCATCTGTTCGTGCCGAACAATGATGCCGACACGCTGCGAGATCCGCGCGACGTCGGCGACATCCGCGTGCCGAAGCTGGTGCACCCGCGACTGCTCGAATCGGGCACTCTCCTCTACGCCTGGCAGATCGACGCTGACCCCGAAGCTCATGCGCAAGCGGTCATCGCTACGTCCGAGCAGCTCTACCAACTGGGCCGCGGAATCGACATGGCGTGGGCATCAGCCGAACTGCTCGACGAGAAAGCCCTCACCGAACGCCTGGACTCTTTCCACGGCGACATCCATCGACCCGAGCCGCGCAGCCAGACGAACTCGCTGGCCTGCCCGGCACCGGGCACGCTGAAGAGCCTCGAGAGCCGGCACTCCGCGCAACGGATCCGAACCGAACCGGCGGGACGCTCGACGCAGAGCTACTTCACCAACGCGCCCAAGGCCCGGTTCCGACAGGTCGGCTACGCGCTGACAGTCCGCAGGCTTGTCTACGACCTGCGGCGCAGCGACGAGCCGAGCAGGGCGATCGCGATCCGCCCTTCGCAAGCCACCACGCTCGTCGAGCGTGTCCGCGACGCCGCAGCGCTCCGCTTGCAACGCGCCGCCCCCCACCAGACCCCAGACGTCGAGCGGTGCCTGATCGGTCGCAAAGGGCACGAAAACGGTGGCGGCTCCCCCGCCGACCGGGTCCGCATCGTCCCTCTACCCTCGATCGGCTCGCCTCACGCCGATCGTGGCATCCGACGCATCCTGGTCGAGATCCCCGGCACAGCGCCACTGCCACCCGACGACGTCGAATGGGCTTTCTCCGGCGTTTCGCCTGTCGATCGCGCGACCGGCGAGGTCGACGCCAGGGTCGTGCTCGTGCGGGCGGATGACGGCAAGATGCTGCAGCACTACATCACGGCCTCCACCCGGTGGCGCACCGTGACTCCAGCCGCCCTGCCAGAACGTGCGTCGCGGCGCCGGATCGCACCCGACAGGATCGACGAACAATCGAAGGGCGCGACGGAGCGCCGCGCCGAAGAGGCGCGCGCGCTCGTAGCGGTGCGCGACGCGCTCCGCCACGCCGGTGTCCGCGCATCCGTCATCGGGGCCCACGTCCAGCGGGAGCCGTTCGAACCCAGGGGACTCCGTGCCGAGCAGTTCGCGCACGCACCGCGATTCGTCAAGGAGCGGCTCTGGCACGTCGAACTCGACTTCGGCGAACGCGTCGATGGGCCGCTCGTCCTGGGTGACGGTCGGTTCCTCGGCCTGGGTGTGATGGCACCCGCTGATGAGCCCCGATGCGGCGTCTACGCGTTCGGAGCCGATATCGACTCCGGCACCCCGGAAGGCCTGGCGCGCGCGCTGCGACGCGCGGTCATGGCGCGGGCACAGCAGGCGCTCGGCAGGCGCCCCCTGCCCCCGAGCTTCAGCGGTCACGAAGCCGACGGATCCCCAGCCCGTGGAGGCCGGCACCTCGCTTTCCAGGTCGATCTCGTCAACGATCGCCTGCTCGTTGTGGCCCACGAATCGACCAAGAGGAGCGACATCGATCTGCTCGAAGCGGCGCTCGACGGACTGTCGGTGCTCAAGGCCGGCGCCGCCGGAACGCTGCGGTTGCACCGGCAGGCCATGACCGGCGAGGACCCGGTACTTCGCCCTTCACGGTGTTGGGCGTCGGCCAACGACTACACCGTCACGCGCCACACGAAGGGCTCGGACCCCGAGCAAGCCCTGAAGGACGACGTCGTGCGAGAGTGCGTGCGCCGCGGCTTGCCTACTCCCTTGGTCAACATCTCGAGTCTTCTTGGCGTACCGAAGCGCGGACTCTCGGGTCGGCTGGAGTTGACTTTCTCGCGCCCCGTTCATGGCCCGGTTCTTCTCGGGCGAACACGGCACCGTGGAGGAGGACTGTTCGTGGCAGGGCAGCAATAGCACTGAGCGGGCGGATCGCATCGGACCACACCGGTAGCAGTTCTACAGCTCTACGTGCCCGGCCCGCACCACCACTTCATGGCCGTGGTGACGTCCAACACGTTAGCGATGAACCCAAGGCCGTAGTTTTGGGCGAACAACCGTTCTCCCTCAGCGCCCCGCCATCACCACGATGAACCAGGCGGTCACCGCCACGATCAGCGTCACGGGGATGAGGATGATCCAGCCTGGGCGGCGGCCTCGGTTTGCGGCGTCTTCGGTCATGAGCGGGTGCTGCCGAACAGTACGACGCCGAGCGACCCGAACACAATGGTCGGAGTCCACGCCGCGACGATCGGGTGCAGCCATTCGCGCTGGCCCAGCCGCTGGCAGACCAGGTCGAGCAGGAAGTAGCCACCGCACATCGCGATCGCGGCCAGGATCCGGTCGATGCGGCTGCCGCGCTCGTAGCGCACCGCCATCGGCAGCGCCAACAGCAGCAGCAGCAGGTTGGCCAGCGGATAGGTGATGTGGCGATGCAGCGCCAGCCGCACGTCGGCGCGGTTCGGGCGGGCCTCGATCAGTTCGACGAGGTCCGTGTAGGACATCGTCTCCGGATCGACGGTCTCTCGCGACTGCTGCAGCAACACCTCCGGCGTCACGTCGGGACGTTCGAGCCAGGTCTGGTCGTGGCGACCGTCACGGCGATCGAGGCGGCCGTCCTCGAGCGACCAGTCGCCGCGCTCCGCGTCCCAGGAGCCGAGCCGGGCGCTGATCAGCGTCGCGTCGGCCGCGAGCGTCCCCTGGATCAACAGCCGCACGTCGTGCATCTGCTTGTTCACCGGGTCGTACTCGCGCACGTACATGTACTGGCTGACCTCCTCGTGGCTCTCGTGCACGAGGAACTTCTGCATCGAACTGCCCTGCCGCAAGAACGTCTCGTTGGTCGCCAGCGCCGCGCCGACGTGCGGCACCACCCACTGCCAGCTCGACACCATCAGGATCGCGCCGAGCGCGCCGCACCACAGGATCGGCGCGAGCACCCGATGGATGCTGCGGCCGACGAACAGCATCGGCACGATCTCGTTGGCGCCGTGCAGCCGCGCCACCGCGAACATGCCGGCGATCACCGTCGCGAACGGCGTCACCGTCGTGACCAGCACCGGCAGCAGCTTGACGTAGTAGAGGCCGAGGTAGGCCGCCAGTTGCATGCCGCCGAGGTCTTCGCTGGCGGCGCGCTCGGCGTAGCGCGGCAGGTTGTTGAGCAGGTCGACGAGGATCGACAAGAACAGGAAGAACAGCAGCGACGCGAGGAACGCGCCGAGCACGATCTTGCCGACGTAGCGATCGAGGCGGCTCATCGACGCAGCTGCCTCCACACCAGCGGCACGCCGATCGCGGTCAGCAGCACCACCGGCATCCAGCCGCACCACGGGTTCTTGGTCGAGATCAGCAGCCGCGCGCCGAGCACCTCCCCGAGGTAGAACATCGCCAGCGGCACCAGCGCCATCACCAGCGCGACGACGCGGCCACGGAAGCGCGCCATCTCGGCGATGCAGAAGCCGATCGGCGCCAGCAGCGCCGGCATCAGCGCGAAGCAGCAGCGGCGGAACAGCGTGTAGGTCGCCTTCTCCGGTTCGCGGTGCACGCCGCGCATGACCTCGGCCAGCAGCTGGTCGCTGCGCACGTCGTCGTCCTTCTCGGCGCGTCCGCCGCTCGAGCCGATCTCGTCGAGTGGCACCTGGAACTCGAGCGTGTCCGGCGACATCCCGCCGATCGGGTCGCGCACGCCCGACAGCACGATGCTCAGATCGCTGTTGACCGCCGACTCGTCGAGCGGCGGCACCGATACGCGGTCGACGTAGACGATCGGCGATTCGAGGTCCCTGCCGATCGGCTTCGGCGAGTAGATCGTGCAGTCCAGGTAGTCGCCGGTCTCCTTGTCGCGTTCGCGGAACGTGACGATGTAGCCGGTGTCGAGCACCTTGATGCGGTCGCCGCCGAGGTTGAGGTTCATGAACGCGCTGCGCACCACGTCGGCGATCACGCGGTACTTGCGGAAGTGCACCTCGGGGATCAGGTAGTGGTTGGCGAACGACGCAGCCACCGACAGGAAGATGCCGATCAGCACCGCCGACAGCATCGGCACGCGCGGCGAGATCCCGGCGGCGCGGATCGCGATCAGCTCACGGTCCTGGGCGGCCCGCGTGAACGTCATCACGGTCGCGATCAAAAACGCGATCGTCAGCAGGTGCGGCAGCGCGTCGAGCGCGAAGAACAGCGTGATCAGCGCCGCGTCGAGCAGGCCGCCGCCCTGCGAGCGCTGGATGCCGCGGTAGACCAGCGAGATCAGCACCACCGCGAACATCACGGTGAACGTGATCGACGCGTTGACCGCGAGTTCCTTCAGGTAGTATCGGTGCAGCCGCCACATCGCTCCGTTCCATGGTTCCGCAACGCCCGACGCCGGGCAACCAAGCTCTGACGCATTCCTCGACCGCCGCTGGCGGCGCCGACTTCCGCGCGGCGCCCGAGGTCGCCGAACCGCTGGCAGAACTGTTGCGCCACGACGTCGCCGGATGGCAGGAGCATGGCCTGACCCGCATCAAGCAGCGCACCGTGCGCCGCGTGTTCCGGGGCCGGCTCGGCGACACGGCGGTGCACGTCAAGGTGTTCCGCGCCGACACGATCGCAGCCAGGGCGCGCGACGGGCTGCGCGGCCAGGGCAAGGGGGAGCGCGAGGCGAACCACCTGCTGCAGGCCCGCGACGCCGCGCTGCCGGCGGTCGAGCCGCTGGCGCACGGCTACGCCCACGAGGGCGGCCAGCCATGCAGCTTCGTCGTCACCCGCAGCGTCTCGGCCGTTCCGTTCGCCTTCCCGTGCGACGACGCCAGCTCCCACGCGGCCGGAGTCCTGGTCCGTGACGTGCATGACCGCGGCCTGCAGCCCGGCGACCTGCACCCCGGCAACCTGCTGGTCGGCGAACGCGGCGAGCTGTGGCTGTGCGACCTGACGTCGATGCAGCGGGTCGGCGACCTGTCGATGCGCCGCCGCGCCCAGGGGCTCGCGTTGTTCTGCAACCCGATCGACGGCGGCCCGCTCGACCCGACCACGCGCGCGTTCCTGCGCGGCTACCTGTCGCGCGGGGCGATGCCCGACGGCTTCCGCAACGAACTGGCCCGGGCGACGCGACAACTGCGCGCGACCGCGCTGCGCTCGTTCGGGCGCCGCAGCAGCCGCTCGTGCCGCCACACCGACGCTGAGCCGCGGCGCCGCGGGCAGCCGCGCTGGTTCTGGTTCGTCGACGACGACGGGGTCGACGATCCGCTGCGCGAGGTGCTCGCCGGGTTCGACCCCGCGCAGCACCAACCGCGTCGCTCCGGCCGCCGCGGCGCCGTCTGGCTGCGCGACGCGTTCGCCGTCAAGGACCGCGACGCCGGCAAGGCCAGGAAGCTGTGGCTCGCGCACTACTGGCTGCGGTTCGCCCGGGTGCCGACCCCCACCCCGCTGGCCCTGCGCCTGCACGGCGGGCGCGGCCGCGTGTTCGTGCGCCGGCTGCCGAGCGACGACCTGGCCGCCGAACTGCGCGACGGCCGCCTCGACGACGCCCGCATTGCCGCGTGCGCCTACGCGCTCGGCGCCGCGGTCGGCCGGCTGCACGGCCACGGGCTGCGCAACCGCGACCTCAAGTTCGAGAACCTGGTGCGCGTCGACGACGGCGCGGCGCTGGCGATGGTCGACCTCGACGGGGTCACGCTGCACGGCGCCGAGGACACGCGCGGGTGCGGGCGTGATCTCGGCCGGCTGCTGGCCGCGTGGGCCGACTCCGGCCACCCCGGAGGCGACGCGACCGTGCAACGGTTCATCTACGCATATGTGCGCATTCGCCGGCGGCTGCTGCAGCAACCCCCTGTCAGGCGGATCCTTGCGCACGCCGAGCGGCGGGCCGGAGAATGGCGGAAGCGGCACGCCTGACGGCCGTGCGGCGCCGTCCGGCGAACGCGTACCGGTTTGGGGCGGTTTCGATTGAAGCCGTTGGGAGAGGAACTTAACTCGGGCGCGCCGCCTCCTACCGTGTCGAAATCCACTGCCAGACCGTGGCAGCAGTACGCAAGGCTGCTGCGTCCCGAAGCGCCCGACCTGCGCACGATCGTCGTCTACGGCGCGGCGTCCGCCGTGCTGACGCTGGCCGTGCCGCTGACCGTCGATGCGCTGATCAGCAACATCACGTTCAGCACGCTGCTGGCGCCGCTGGTCGTGCTGGTCGGCGTGCTGCTCGGCTGCCTCGTGCTGCAGGGCGTGCTCGGCGCGCTGCAGGCATGGATCGCCGAAGTGATCGAACGCCGCATCTTCGTCCGGGTCGTCGGCGACCTCGCGTGGCGCCTGCCGCGGGTCGAGATCGGCGCGTTCGACCGCGCCCACGGCCCGGAAAAGGTCAACCGGTTCTTCGACACCGTGACCGTGCAGAAGAGCAGCTCCAAGCTGTTCCTCGAGGTCACCAACATCGTGCTGACCACCGGCGTCGGCATGACGGTGCTGGCGTTCTACCACCCGTTCCTGCTGGTGTTCGTGCTGGCGCTGCTCGCCGCGATCACGGTGCTGGTGTTCGTGTTCGGCCTCGGCGGCGTGCGTTCGGCGGTCGACGAGTCGGTCGCCAAGTACGAGGTCGCGGCATGGCTGCAGGAACTCGCCAGGCACACCACCGCGTTCTGCACCAAAGGCGGCGCGGACTTCGCGCGCCGCCGCGCCGAACGGCTGGTCGGCAGCTACGTGTCGGCGCGCAAGCGCCACTTCCGGGTGCTGTTCCGGCAGATCTGCAGCGCGCTCGGCCTGCAGGTGGTGGCGAGCACCTCGGTGCTCGCGATCGGTGGCTGGCTGGTCATCGACCAGCAGCTGACGCCGGGCCAGCTGGTCGCCAGTGAGCTGATCGTCACTGCGGTCGTCGCCAACATCACCAAGCTCGGCAGCGTGCTCGAGAGCTGGTACGACGTCTGCGCGGCGTCCGACAAGCTCGGGCATCTGTTCGACCTGCCGCTCGAGCGCCAGACCGGCGCCGAGCCGGAGTTCTCCGGGGACGGAGTCGCCCTCGAACTCAACGACGTGCGCTGCGCGCTCGACAACGGCCAGGACCTCGGCGACCTTCGCGACCTGTCGCTCGACGTCAAGCCGGGCGAGAGGATCGCCCTGACCGGCCCGGCCGGCGGCGACGCCAGCCTGCTGCTGGACGTGCTCTACGGCCTGCGCCAGCCCGTTCACGGCCACGTCACGGTCGACGGCCTCGACCTGCGCCAACTGCGCCTGGACCGCACCCGCGACGAGTTCGCGCTGGTGCACGGCACCGAGATCGTCGAGGGCACGCTGCTCGACAACCTCAAGTTCGGCCGCGACGACGTCAGCATCACCGAGATCCGCGACGCGCTGCGCGACGTCGGGCTGTGGGACATCGTGCTGGCGCTGCCCGACGGCCTCGAGACCCGCATCGCGACCGGCGGCCAGCCGCTGACGCCGAGCCAGGCCAGCCAGCTGATGCTCGCCCGCGCGATCCTTGCCGAACCGCGCCTGCTGCTGCTCGACGGCGCGCTCGATCGGTTGACGCCAACGCTGCGCCGTCGGGTCATCGCACACCTGTTCGACGAGAAGCACAAGTGGACGATGCTGGTCGCGACCAACGAACGCGACGTGATCGCCGCGTGCGACCGCAGCCTCGACTGTGACACGGCCGCCTGCGCGGTCGAAGGAGATGCGTGATGGCCGCCTCGCTCAGTGACCCCGGCACCCAGATCGCCTACCCGGCGCTCGAACTGGAGGCTCTCGACGCCGCCGGCAAGCGCCGCGTCACCCGACGCTTCGGCCGCATCCTGCTGCTGCTGCTGGCGATCACGCCGTTCGTGCTCGCGTTTGCACCGTGGCAGCAGAACCTGGCCGGCCAGGGCCGGGTGATCGAATTCGACCCGGTCAACCGCCCGATGCCGATCCAGGCGCGCACCGACGGCAACGTCATGCGCTGGCACGTGCAGGAAGGTCAGTACGTCGAAGCCAACGACCCGATCGTCGACCTCGCCGACAACGATCCGGAGATCCTCGAACGGCTCAAGGAGCAGCTGGCGGCCGCCGAACGCAAGCGCGATGCGGCGATCGCCAAGCGCGACCAGTACGAACGCCAGGTCACCGCCGCCGAGGAGGCGCGCAAGGCCGCGATGCAGCTGGCCGACGACGAGATCGCGGCGGCCGAGCAGGACGTCAAGGTCAAGCAGCAGGCGGTGGCAGTCGCCAAGCAGAAGCTCGAGCTCGCGGTGTTCGCGCTCGAGATGTACGAGGGCCTGGTCGCCGATCGCATCGGCGCCGGCTTCGACCTGCAGAAGGCGCGGCAGGAGAAGGGGGTCGCCGAGGCGGACCTCGCCGCCAAGGAGGCGGCCGTGGTCGGTGCGAATGCCTACCTGCGCGCGGCACGCAGCAAGAAGGAGCGCGTCAGTCGCTCGGAGACCGTGAAGATCCAGGACGCGAAGGCCAAGCGCGACGCTGCGGCAGGCGATGTCGCGACCGCCGAGGGTTCGATCCCGAAGCTGAAGCGCGACCTGACCCGGCAGAAGCAGCAGCAGCTGGTCGCGCCGATCGCCGGGTTCGTGCAGAACCTGGTCGCCAACGGCCAGGGCGGCGGCTTCGTCAAGCAGGGCGCGACGCTCGCAGTGCTGATCCCGGAGTCGAGCCAGCTGGCGGTCGAACTGCTGGTCGACGGCAACGACGTGACGTTCATCGACGTAGGCCGGCACGTGCGGCTGCAGTTCGAGGGCTACCCGGCGATCCAGTGGGTCGGCTGGCCGTCGGCGGCGATCGGCACGTTTGGCGGCAAGGTCGCGTTCGTCGACCGGTTCGACAACGGCAACGGCAAGTTCCGCGTCATGGTGCTGCCCGACGAACGCCCGTTCGTCGAGCACGAAGGGCCGGTCATCGACTGGCTGCGCAGCGTGCTGACGTTCGAGAACGTGCACAAGGCCGACAACCCGCATGCGTGGCCGCGCGACTTCCTGCGCCAGGGCGTGCGCACCAAGGGCTGGGTCGTGCTCGACCGGGTGTCGCTCGGCTTCGAGGTCTGGCGTCAGCTGAACGGCTTCCCGCCGACGGTCGAGCGCCCGAACAAGACCAAGGAGAAGAAGTGACGCGCCGCGCCCCGCTGTGGTTGGCGGCCGCGCTGGCAGCGTGCGCTCCCGCCCGCTTCGTCCCGAGGGACGTCGACCACGGACTCGCGGTGCCGTCGGGTGCAGCCGCGCTCGAGGCGCCGCGAACGGTCGCCGAGGCGCCGGGCATGTCGGCTCCCCCGGAGCCGCCCGCACCGGACGAGGCGCAGGCCTTTGACGGTTCGCTGCAGCTCGCCACCGTGCTCGCTTCGGTGGTCGACCGCTACCCGCCCTACCTCGCCAAACTGCTGCAGCGCGACCTCGCGTCGGGCCGGCTGACGCAGGCGATGGGCAACTTCGACTCGTACTTGTCTGCCAAGGTCGGCGGCCGGCTGCAGGGCTTCTACGAATCAACGGTCGCGCAGGGCCTGATCGAACAGCCGCTCGCGACCGGCGACACGATCTACGGCGGCTACCGGGTCAGCGACGGGTTCCTGCCGGACTACTACTCGGACCGCACCCAGGACGACGGCGAGTTCGTGTTCGGCGGACGGATCCCGCTGCTGCAGAACCGCAGCATCGACGGCCGCCGCGCCGACGTGCGCATCGCCGAGATCGGCGTGCTGCTGGCCGAGCCGGAGATCCGCGGCGCGCGCATCAAGTTCGTGCGGAAGGCGACGGCCAGCTACCAGAAGTGGCTCGCGACCGGGCGCAAGCTGGCGATCGCGCGCGAGCTGCTGAAGCTCGCCAACGATCGCGACGCCGGCCTGCGGCGGGCGGTCGAGCGGCAGTTCCTGGCGCCGATCGCGCTGACCGACAACGAACGGCTGGTGGCGCAACGCAGCATCTACGTGGTGCAGGCCGAGCGCGCCTTCCAGCGGGCCGCGCTGGAGCTGTCGCTGTTCCTGCGCGACGACGACGACCTGCCGATCGTCGCCGGCGAAGCCAACCTGCCGCAGATCCCCGCCGACGAACTCGCCGAGCCGAGCACGTCGCTCGACACCGACCTCGCGGTCGCGGTGCAGCAGCGACCCGAACTCGAGGAGGTCCAGCTGCGCATCGAGCAGGCCCGCACCGAGGCAGAGCTGGCGTCGAACCAGACGATGCCGCAGCTCGACGTCATCGTCGAGGGCGCCGCCTCGCTGAGCGAAGGCCCCTACAAGGATCGCGAGGACCTCGAACTGTTCGTCGGCGGCGAGCTGAAGGTCCCGATCCAGCGACGCAAGGCGAAGGGCAAGCAGCAGCAGGCCGAGGCCAAGTGGAGCAAGCTGCGCCTCGAGCAGGGCTTCTTGCGGGATCGCATCAGCAACGAACTGCTGGACGCGCGTTCGGCGATGCGCGCCGCGAAGGAACAGTTCGGGCTCAACGAACTCAACGTCGAGCGCGCCGAACAACTGGTGCAAGCCGAGCAGCGCAAGTTCGACCTCGGCCTCAGCAACCTGCTCAACGTGCAGATCCGCGAGGGCCAGCTCGCCTCCGCCCGCGCCCAACGCATCGACGCCCGCCTCCGCTTCGAACTCGCCCGCGCCGCCTACCGCGCCGCCCTGGGCCACACCGGCGAGTAACTTGCGGTACGGTACCTGGTTCATCCTCCAACTTTCGCGAGCGCGAGCGCTCGCGGAAGTTGGAGGATGAACCAGGTACCGTACCGCAAGTCAGGCGAACTGGATGGTGGCGAGGCGGTCGCGGAGTTGGTTGTTGCCGCCGTCGAGCACGTCGAGGGTCTTGGCGTCGCGGTAGTGACGTTCGACGTGGTATTCGACCGTGTAGCCGAAGCCGCCGTGGATCTGGATGGCCTCGTCACTGGCGAGCACCATCGCGTCGACGGCGGCGATGCGGGCGTCGATCGCGGCGTCGGTCGCGTCCTGGCCGAGGTCGGCGAGGCGCGCGGCGTGCCAGGCGAGCTGCTGGGCCGCCGACGCGGCGCGGCCACTCTCGACCAGCTTGCGCTGCACGGCGTCCTGCACCAGCAGCGGCTTGCCGAACGCGATGCGCTCCCCGGCGTGCTTCTTGGCGGCCTGGATCGCACCGATCGCGCCGCCGACGCCGGCGGCGGCCACGCCCAGGAACGCGACCAGTTCGGCCCGCGCGATCGCGGCCTCGGCATGCTCGAGCGTGGCGCCGGCGACCCCGTCGCAGGTCACCCGCCCGCACGCGGCACTGTTGAGCCCCAGGGTGTGCAGCGCATCGCGCTGGCACGCCGCGGCATCGACCTGCACGAGCACCTGCGCATCCCCGTCCTTGGCGGCGACCAGCAGCAGGTCGGCCTCCATCGCCGCCGGCACCAGCTCGGCCGTGCCGCTCAGCTTGCCATCGGCGAACGTGAAGCCGTTCTCCGGGCCGACGAACACCGCCAGCTTGCTGCCCGCGGCGACCTCGTCGAGGTCGGCGCCGGCCTGCTCCATCGCGAGCACGGCCTGCATCTGGCCGATCCACAGGCGGGCCAGCGAACCGCTGTGCTCACCGATCGACTCGAGCGCGGCCACGAACGGCACCAGGCCCATGCCGGCGCCGCCGTGGTCCTCGGCCAGCGACAGGCCGTAGACGCCGAGCTCGGCGAGGCCGTCGAACCACTCGCGGACGAACGTGCGGTGCTCGTCGAGTTCTTGCACCTTGGGAGCGACGGTGTCGGCCACCATCTTGCGGACGGTGTCGACGACCATCTCCTGGTCTTCGGTCAGTTGCAGATTGTGCATGATGTGGGTGCGGTTGCGGCGGGCGCCTAGCGGCCGCCCTGCCAGTAGTAGAGGAAGCGGGGACCGGTCGACGACGTCAGCAGACGGTCGACGGCCGACCCGTTGGTCTCGGGCGCGAACGCGCCGAACAGCAGATCGGAGAACGTCGGTCGACGACGCCGTTCGACCACCGTGACCTCGTGGCCGAGCTTCTGCTCGAACCACGACACCGCGGTCTGGTAGTCCCCGATGTCGTCGACGAGGCCGAGGTCGAGCGCCTGCCTGGCGGTGTAGATGCCGCCGTTGGCGGCGCGCTCGACCGACTCCTTGTCCATGCCGCGCCCCTCCATCACGACCGCCACGAACTGGTCGTAGAGCTCGTCGACGATGCTGGTCAGCATCGCCCGTTCGCCGTCCGTCATCGGCCGCGTCGGCGACAGCATGTCCTTGTACGGCGTGCGGTCCGACTTGATCGCGATCTGCTCGACGCCGAACTCCTCCGCCATCTTGGCGAAGTTCCAGGCCGACATGATCACGCCGATGCTGCCGCTGATCGAAGTGCGACGCGAGATGATGTGTTCGGCCGCCGCGGCGATGTAGTAGCCACCCGACGCGCACATGTCGCCGTAGAGCGCGGCGACCGGCAGGTCCGGGTTCTCGTCGCGGAACGCGCGCAGCATCTGGTAGACGCGATCCGAGTCGGTGACGCCGCCACCCGGCGAATCGATGTAGAGCAGCACGCCCTCGACGCCTTCGGCGCGCGCGTAGCGCAGCGCCCGGCGCACCGAGCTGACGGTGCCGCCCGAGGCCCCCATCAGCGGGTTGGCGCCCTCGGAGATGGCGCCGCGGATCGCGATCTGCAGCACCTTGTGGTCGCCGCCGCGCTCGCCCGCGACGAACATCTCGTCGTAGTTGGCGCTGCCCGGATCGGCGAAGCCACCGCCGGCGAGGCTGCCGACGCTCAACAGCAACAGCAGCACGTTGAGGCCCGCCGACGCGAGCAGCAGGATGCCGAGGAAGATCGCGACGAAGAACGCCACCCCGCGCGGCTCGCGCGGTTGCACGCCCGGCGGGACCGGCCACTGCGGCTGCTGCGGCGGCACCCCGGGCGGCGGGCTCGTCGAGCCCCCGGCCGGGTTCGGCTGCGGGTCGGGCGGCGGCGTCTGGCTCATGCGAGGAGGCCGCGCGCGATGACCAGGCGCTGGATGTCGGTGGCGCCTTCGTAGATCTCGGTGATGCGCGCGTCGCGCAACAGGCGCTCGGCCGCGCTGGCGCCGCTGGCGCCCTTCTGGCCGAGGATCGAGACCGCCGCCCGCGCCGCGCGGTTGGCGAGACGCGACGTGGTCGACTTGGCCATCGCGGCCTCGGTGCCGCAGCGTTCGCCGGCATCGCGCATGACCGCCGCACGCCAGGTCAAGAACCGGTAGGCGTCGAGCTCCGACGCGAGGTCGGCGAGCTCCCACTGGTCGGGCTGCGAACTGTTCGGACGACCCTTGTGGTCGACCTGGGCGCCGAGGTGCTCCTTGATCAGGTCGATCGAGGCGCGCGCGATGCCGAGCGCCTGCGAGGCGATGCCGAGGCGGCCGCCGTCGAGCGTGTCGAGCGCGATCGTGAAGCCCTGGCCCTCCTCGGCGAGCAGGCAGTCGGCCGGGACCTTGACGTCCTCGAGCACGATCTCGGTCGTCGGCGAGCCCTTCAGGCCGAGCTTGCGCTCCTTCTTGCCGACGCTGACACCCGGCAGCGAACCCTCGACGACGAACGCCGAGATGCCCTTGACGCGATCCTCACCGGTGCGCGCGAACACGACGAACAGGTCCGCCTCGCTGCCGGTCGTGATCCACAGCTTGGCGCCGTTCATCACGTAGTGGTCGCCGTCCTTCTTGGCCTCGCAGCGCAGCGCCGCCGCGTCCGAACCGGAGAACGCCTCGCTCAGGCAGTAGGCGCCGAGCCACTCGCCGGTGACCATCTTCGGGAACCAGCGCTTCTTCTGCTCCTCGTTGCACCACTTGCCGAGCAGCGAGTTCACCAGCGAGTTGTGCACGCTGATGGTCACGCCGGTCGACACGCAGACCGAGTTGATCTCCTCGAGCATCACGCAGCTGGCGAGGTTGCCGAGGTCGGTGCCGCCGTATTCCTTGGCGACGGTCGTGCACAGCAGGCCTTCCTTGGCGGCGGCCGCGACGGCCTCCTTCGGGAACTTCGTCTCGCGGTCGTAGACGGCCGCGTCCTTCAGGTTGGCCTCGCAGTAGGCGCGGATCTTCTGCTGGAACTCGACGAGTTCCGGCGAGAGGCGGAAGTCGGAGACCTGCACTCCGGCGCCGGTGGTGGTCGTGGTCATGCTGTTACCTGCTGTAGTCGTAGAAGCCCTTGCCGGTCTTGCGGCCGAGGTGGCCGGCGGCGACCAGGCGGCGCATCAGCGGGCACGCGCGGTACTTGTCGTCGCCGAGGCCGTCCTTCAGCACGTCGAGGATCGACACGCAGACGTCGAGGCCGATGAAGTCGGCGAGCGTCAACGGGCCCATCGGGTGGTTCATGCCGAGCTTCATGATCTCGTCGATCGCCTCGCGCTCGGCGACGCCCTCCATCAGGGCGAACGCGGCTTCGTTGATCATCGGCATCAGGATGCGGTTGGCGACGAAGCCCGGGTAGTCGTTCGCCATCACCGGGATCTTGCCGAGCCCCTCGGACCAGCCGACGACCTTCTGGCAGGTCTCGTCCGAGGTGTCGTTGCCCCGGATGACCTCGACCAGCTTCATCAGCGGCACCGGGTTCATGAAGTGCATGCCGATGACGCGGTCGGCGCGACCGGTCTTGGCCGCCAGCACCGTGATCGAGATCGACGACGTGTTGCTGGCCAGGATCGCATCCTTCGGCAGGCGCGAGTCGGCGGCGTCGAAGACGCGCGACTTGATCTCGAGGTTCTCGGTGATTGCCTCGACGCACAGGTCGACGCCGCCGAGCGGATCCATCTCGGTCGACGCGTGCAGGCGCGACTTGGTCGCCTCGGCGTCCTCGGCGCTCAGCTTGCCCTTCTCGACGAACTTGCCGAGGCTCTTGTGGATGTTGGCGACGCCGCGCTCGAGGCCCTTCGGGTCGACGTCGATCAGGTGCGTGTCGACGCCGTTGGCTGCGAACACCTGCGCGATGCCGTTGCCCATGGTGCCGGCGCCGATCACGGCGACGGCCTTCGGAAGCACGGCCTTCGGAAGCTTCGTGTCAGTCATTGGTCTCTCTCGATGGCTCAGATGCGCTCGACGCCCATGACGACCGCGTTGCCGCCGCCGAGGCACAGGCCGGCGATGCCGGTGGTCTTGTCGTGGCGCTGCAGGGCGTGCAGCAGCGTCACCAGCACGCGCGTGCCCGAGCAGCCGATCGGGTGGCCGAGCGCGACGGCGCCGCCGTGCACGTTCCACTTCGCCGGGTCGGCCTCGAGCTGGCGCTGCAGCGCGACCATCTGCACCGAGAACGCCTCGTTCATCTCGATCAGGTCGAAGTCGCCGACACCGACGTTGAGCAGCGAGCACAGCTTCTTGGTCGCGACCTCCGGGGCCATCATCACCCACTCGGGCGCCAGGCCGCCGGTGGCGTAGCCCATGATGCGCGCGATCGGCTTGAGGCCGTGCGCCTTGGCGAAGTCCTCGTCGCAGACGATCGTCGCGGCGGCGCCGTCGTTGATCGAGCTGGCGTTGCCGGCGGTCACGGTGCCGCCGTCGCGCTTGAACGCGGGACGCAGCTTCGCCAGCGCCTCGGGCGTCGAGTCGGCGCGCGGGCCGTCGTCCTTGCAGAACTGGATCGGGTCCTTCTTCCGCTGCGGCACCTCGACCTGGAAGATCTCGTCGTCGAACGCGCCGGACTGCTGGGCCGCGACCGCCTTCTTGTGGCTGTCGGCGGCATACGCGTCCTGCTCCTCACGGGTCACGCCGTACTTCTCGGCGACCAGCTCGCCGGTGTTGCCCATGTGGAAGTCGTTGTAGTGGTCCCACAGGCCGTCCCAGACGATGCCGTCGAGCGCCTGGCTGTGGCCGAGGCGGGCACCGGCGCGGGCCTGCGGCAGCAGGTAGGGCGTGTTGGTCATCGACTCCATGCCCCCGGCGACGGCGCACTTCAGGTCGCCGGCCTTGATCGCCTGCGCGGCGAGCATCACGGTCTTGAGGCCCGAGCCGCAGACCTTGTTGATGGTGACCGCGGCCTGGCTGTCCGGGATGCCGGCGGCGCGCAGGGCCTGGCGGGCCGGGTTCTGGCCGAGGCCGGCCTGCAGCACGTTGCCCATCAGCACCTCGTCGATCTGCTCGGCCGGCACGCCGCTGCGGCGCAGGGCCTCGGTGACGGCCAGGCCGCCCAGTTGCGGCGCGGTGAACGGCGAGAGCGCACCCTGGAACTTGGCGATGGCGGTGCGGCAGGCGCTGACGATGACGGGTCGACCCATGCTGGTTTCGTGCGTTCGGAGCGGTTTGCGGCCGGGCGACGACGCGATTCGCGGCAGCCCGGTCGGTTCTCGGGGCAAATAGTGTAGCGACCGACAGGGCAACGACCATGGCCAGGCCGCCTTTCGTGCAACCTGTCGCGATCGCGTCGCGGCGCCACCGGGCCATTCGGCCTAGCGGACTTCGTCCCTGTCGGCCTCCGCCGCAAGCTCCGAAAACACCGAATCCGGCAACCCCTGTCCGAGCCGTGCGAGCGCCCGCCGGTAGCGCTTCGACAGCGCGTCGCGCGTGATCCCGAGGCGCTCGGCGACCACCTCGGCGTCCTGCTGCTCGATCCCGCGCAACAGCAGCACCTCGCGGTCGTCGTCCCCCAGTTCGTCGAGCACCTCGCGCACCTTGCAGACGCGCTCGCGGCGGACGACGCTCGAGACGACTTCGCTGCGCGGACCGGCCAGCGCCTCCGGCGGTGCCGCCGCCGGCAGCGCATCGAGCGACGCCGTCGCGCGGCGGACCTCGCGTCGCAGCAGGTTGCGGACCTTGCCGAGGATCGTGCTGCTGAGGAACTTCAGCAACACCGGCGTCAACCGGCCGTCGCGCGGTTCGACCCCGGCCAGCCGCGGCAGCAGCACCATCCACGCCTCCTGCACCACGTCGCGCGGATCGTGGCAGCGGCGCAGCACCGGCCCCATCCGCCAGTCCGCCTGCGCGACCAGCAGCGGCGTCAGCCGTTCGACCAACCACGCCACGCTGCCGTCGTCGCCGTCGGCGGCGCGGCGCGCGTGCAGGGTGGTCAGGGCTCCGGGGTCGGGCACGTCCGTCATCGTGTTCGGTTCACTTGCCGTAGCGCTCGGCCAATGCGGCGAAGTCGGCGCGCTGACGGAACACGTCCATCTCTGCGAGACCGAACAGCTGCGGACGAAGGCTACCATCCGCGGCCGCCGCGCGGACCAGTGCGACAACCTCGCCACCCAGCTCGTCGAGAACCCCGTCGAGCCCCGCCACCCGCGCGGCCTCGGCGCAGTGCGCCAGCGCCACGACCACGCTCATGCGTCCCTGCACCGGCTGTCGGTCGAGCAGGCGCCGGGCGGCGGTGGCCGCCGCGTCGAGGTCGTGCAGGCGCAGCTGGGCGAACACGAGCTCCCGGGTCAGCGTGCGCAGGTACGAACGCGACGTCTGGTCGCTCGGCTCCACCTGCAGCGCGGTCTCGAGCGCGGTGCGCGCGTCGACCAGCAGCGCGACCACGGCCTCGTCGTCGACGGTGCCGCGGCGTGCGATCGCGAGGTTGCAGAGCGCGCCGCCGAGGGCACCGTGCAGCGTCGAGGACGGCGGCGTCGTCGAGACCAGCGCGCGGAAGCCGTCGACCGCCTCGACGAACGCAGCCTCGCCCTCGGCCCTGCGCTCCAGCTTCATCCGCGCCACACCGAGGGAGTTGACCGCCTCGAACCGTCGGAAGCGCAGGCTGCGCTGGCCCGGGTGCCGTTCGAGGCCGTCGTCGAACACGCCGATCGCCTCGTCGAGCGCGCGCACGGCGAGGTCCGGTCGGCCGGTCCCGCGCATCGCGTCCCCGAACTGCGACAGCGCCGAGCCGAGCATCAGGTAGGCGACGGCCTGGTCGGGCCAGAGCTGCAGCAGCCGGCGGCTCAGCTCGACGCGCTGCTGGATACGCACCAGGGACTCCTGACCGCGCTTGCGCAGCAGCAGCACGCGACCGAGGTTGCCGAGCACCGGCACCGTCGCGGAGATCAGCGGACCGTTGTCCTGATCGCCCCGCGCCGCGACCAGCAGCTCGTCGGCGACCCGGGTCAGTTCGTCGAGCACGTCCTCGCCGGCCCGCGCGTCGAGCATCAGGATCTGCCCGCGCGCGACCAGCGTGTGCCAGCGCGACAACTCGACGCGCGAGCCGCGGTCGCGCGCGGCGACGTCGGCGAACCCGTCGCGCGCCAGCTCGGCGTGGTGACGGGCGGCGGCCACGTCGCCGAGTTCGCTGTGCAGGCTCGACAGCCGGAGGTGGCTGAGCGCGACGAAGTAGCGCAGGCGCGGCTGGTCGCCGCGCAGCTCGACGAACCGCTCGAAGTAGTCGTTCGCCTTCTGCAGCAGCTTGCGCCGGACGGGGTCCGAGCCGTCCCCGACGTTGGCGCCGTGCAGGCCGATCGCGCCGAGCAGTTCGTCGCCGGCGCGGATCGCGAGTTCGAAGTTCTCCTCGGCCTCGACCATGCGATCGCCGGCCTCGCGCGCGTGCACGACGCTGGTGACGAGGCCACCCGACAGCGCCACCAACGCGACCAGCATGGCGCCGGCGGCGAGCGCGTTCCGGCGTCCCCACTTGCACAGCGTCGAGAACCAGCCGCCCGCGTGCGCGCGGACGACGCGCGACTCGAGGAACGCGCGCAGGTCCTCGGCGAGCTCGCTGGCAGACGCGTAGCGACGCCGCGGATCGCGCTGCATCGCACGTTCGCAGATGCTGACCAGCTCGGCGGGCAGCGTCCGGCCGCGACGCGGCAGCGCCGCCGGCGGCCCGTCGAGCACCCGCGCCAGCGTCTCCTTGGTGCCACGCGTCTCGTCGGCCCCCAGGAACGGCGGGTGTCCGGCCAGCAGCTGGTAGAGCATCGCGCCCAGCGAATAGACGTCGCTGGGCGGACCGACGGCGTCGAGTTCGCCGCGAGCCTGCTCGGGGGCCATGTAGGCGGGGGTCCCGACGACCTCGCCGTCGGCCGTTCGCAGCAGGTCGTCTCGCAGACCACTGAGCGGCGAACCGTCGGCCGTGCCCGGCTCGCCGCTCGCGCCGAGCTCGTCGCCGGACATCCGCGCCAGCCCCCAGTCGACGACGTAGGTGGCGCCGTCGGTGCCGACCATCACGTTGGCCGGCTTGAGGTCGCGGTGCACGACCCCGCGCGCATGGGCGTGCGCGACCGCCTCGCAAACGCGGGCCAGCACGCCGACCGCACGCACCAGGGTCCAACGCGGATCGCCGGCCACCATCGCCGCCGCGACCCGCTGCAGGTCGAAGCCCTCGACGACCGGCATCGTGAAGTACGGCATGCCGCCGGCATCGAGTCCGATCTCGTGCACGGTCACGATCCCGGGGTGCTGCAGGCGCGCGAGCACCTTGGCTTCGTGCAGGAACCGCCGCAGGCGCCGCGGAGACGGCGCGACCCCGTCGGTCGCGAGCGACTTCATCGCGACGTCCCGGCCGAGCGCCGGGTCGAAGCAACGCACGACGCGCCCCATGCCGCCGCGGCCGATCTCGCCGCGTAGCTGGTAGCGTTCGGCGCGTCCGGGCAGGGCGGCGTCCTCGGGCGACCCGGGGCCGCCGACGTCGTGCCGCACCGCCGCGAACTCGGCGGCGACGGCCGCCTCGTGCCCCGGGAACATGGCCTGGTACTCGGCCAGGTCGCGGGTGCGTCCGGTCGTCTGGTCGTCGAGGTAGACCTGCAGGAACTCGACGGCGACCGCGGAGGACGGGTCGCCGGCGGGCGGTTGGGGGCTGGGCATGGGGCGAGGTTCGGGAGGGTTCCGAGGCCCCAGTGTCGCATCCCCCGCGCCGAGGACAGGCCCGGCGGCAGAAATTCGCAGCGAGCTGTCCATGCGCAGCCGGTCGCGACACCGGCAGAGCATGAACCTCCCCCACCTCCGCCTCCTCCTCCCGCTGCTGGCCGCGCTCGGCCTGATCGGCGCCGCGCGCGCCCAGGACGTTCGCGAACTCTCGGTGCCGACGGCCCATCAGCAGCTGCTCAACGTCACCCAGGCGACCATCACCGGCGTCGTCAACAGCGGCTACCGGATCGTCGACCTCGAGTACCGCAGCGGCAGCGGCGCGTCCTCGCGCTTCCACGCAGCCCTGGTGCGCAACACCGGCAGCTATGCGACCAGCTGGTGGTGGTACCACAACCTGTCGGGCAGCCAGGTGCTGAGCCTTGCCACCAGCAACAACGCGCGCCTGATCGACCTCGAGTCGTACGTCGACTCGAGCGGCAGCCACCGGTTCGCCTGCGTGATGGTCAGCAACACCGGCGCCAACCAGAAGGCGTGGTGGTTCTACTACAACACGTCGATCAACGGCCTCAGCCAGCAGCTGGCCAACAACAACGCGCGCCTGGTCGACTTCGACGAGTACGTCGTCAACGGCGTCACCTACTACCTCGGCGTGATGATCAGCAACACCGGCGCCGACCAGCGCAACTGGTGGTGGTACGTCGACCGCACGCCGGCCCAACTGACCTCGCTGATCGGCAGCAACAGCGCGCGCCTCTACGACCTGGACCGCCGCGCGAACGGCAACTGGAACTGCATCATGATCCAGGACGTGCAGCCGACCAACTGGCACTGGTGGTACAACGCGACCGCGAGCGACGTCGACTTCCTGGTCAACAACTACGGCGTGCGCCTCATCGACATCGAGTCGTACGTGGTCGGATTCTCGACGCGCTACGCGCTGCTGACGATCAACAACAGCAACGCGCTGACGACCAGTGTCGGCGCCGCGATGCGCGCCCGCACCGACGGCCAGGTCGGCTGCTGGCTGCAGGAGATCGGTGGGGCCAACCTCGCCGCGCTCAACAGCGCCACGCCGTTCGAGCCCGCCAGCACCATGAAGACGCTGCACCACGTGCACGCGATGCGGCGCGTCGCGATCGGCGCGGTGCCGCTCAACCAGGGCCTGACCGTCTACACCGGCTACTCCGCGATCGACCCGAGCTGCCCGGTCGACGTCAACCCGATCTTCCAGGGTCTGCAGACGGTGCTGCAGCTGATGATGGAGAACTCCGACAACGCGCGCACGCAAGCGGTGACGGCCTACTTCGGCCAGGGCGCGATCAACTCGACGGCGGCCGGGCTCGGCATGTCCGACACCAGCCTCAACCACCGCCTCGGCTGCGGCGCCGTGGCGGTCGCCAACCCCAACCGGACGACGCTCGCGGACCTGCACGAACTGCACGAGGCGGTCTCGAACGGCTACCTCGGCAGCTACCGCAACACGTTCTACAGCCTGATGCTCGACGACATCGCCGACCTGGGCGTGGCCGCCATGATCCAGTCCGAGGCCAACCAGCTCGGGCTCTCGGCGGCGACCGTGCAGACGTTCACGAGCTTCGTGCGGCTGGCGCACAAGGGCGGGGACTACGGCCTGCACAACGGCGGCCCGCTGTGGTTCGAACGCGCCGAGTTCGGCTGGCTGACGCTGCCGTTCGTCAGCGGTGGCGCGATCACCGAGCGCGAGTACACGTTCGGCGCGTTCGTCAACGACGCCAGCAACGGCCCGGTCGCCAGCGATGCGATCTACGTCGACGCGCTGCCCGGCATGCTGCGTCCGACGATCCGCGCCGCGCTGACGACCTGGGGCAACAACCTCGCCGGCGTCGCCAGTCTGGGCTCCGGCTGCGGCAGCCCGCAGCACCTGCAGTCGGTCAGCGGCCTGCCGCGCATCGGCACGACGCCCGACTACATCGCGGTGCAGGGCTACCCGAGCGCGCTCGGCGCGTTCACGATGGGCCTGTCGGACAGCTGGTGGAACGGCGTGCCGCTGCCGGCCTCGCTGGCCGCGATCGGCGGGGAGCCGGGCTGCCAGCTCTACCACGACGTCATCAGCGCGGACTTCTTCGTGTCGACCGCGGCGGGCGGAACGAGCTTCGCGTTCCCGATCCCCAACGACACCAACCTGCTCGGCTTCGAATACCTGTCGCAGTTCTGGTCGTTCGGCGCCGGCACGCTGAAGACGAGCAACGCGCTGCGCAGCACGGTCGGGCTCTGAGCGCCCTGGGGCCGGTTACGGGGCCTGGGCGCGGGGGGCTGGACGCGGGGGGCTCCGAGGCCCTGCGGCGAAAGAAATGCGGCCCGTCGGACCAGGTCCGACGGGCCGTTTTCCGTCTGGTGGAGCTGAGGGGATTCGAACCCCTGACCTTTGCATTGCGAACGCAACGCTCTACCAACTGAGCTACAGCCCCGTAGGGGGGCGGCTACGCTAGCGAGTCGAAGCCCCTCGGTAAAGGGTCAGCGTGCGAGGAATTCGAGCGGGCCCGGACGCGGCAGACCGCGCATCTCGAAGGCGGTCAGTTCGGCCCTTCCGGACGGGAACGCCCACTCGGCCGACGCCTCGCGCAACAGCCGACCATCCGCCCCGGCGGTCAGCACACCGCGCACCGCCAGCGGCCCGCAGACGATCGCGCGAGACTCCAGCCGCAGTTCGCCCGCGACCAGCAGGGCCGCATCGCAGCGCAGGATCCGGTCGCAGCCGGGCGAACCGAGTCGCACACCGCCGCCGCCTTCGACCGCGCCGACGAACTGCACCGCGTCGACCAGGGTGTCGCCCGGGGACCACCCGCCGCTGCCGTCGAGGTCGCGGAACACGACGTCGCCGTCCGACCGCTGCGTCAGCACCACCAGGCGCCCGGCGCCGCGCACGCGCAGCGACGCGCGCAGGTAGACGTTGCCGTGCACGACCACCACCAGGTCGCGCGGCAACTCGAGCGTGCAGTCGCGAACCAACCACAGGTTGCCCGGCACGCGCAGCAGGCCAGCGTCGACCGAGAACGGTCCCGGCGGCGGCTCGAGCACGTAGTCCTCCCGGTCCGTGCCCGACGAGAACGTGCGCAACGCGACCTCGGGGTCGCGGCGCAGGCCGAGCAGGCGGGTCGCGCACGCCGCGGTGCGCAGGGCTTCGGCGCGCAGCCGCGGCCAACGGCCCGCCGGCAGCCGGACGGCGCCGTCGAGCGCCTCGATCACCTCGTCGCCGCAGGCCGATCGCTGCACCGAGAGCGCCCGCGGCGAGTCCCCGGGGAGCATCGCGGCGACGACGCCGACCTGCTGGTCGCCCCCCACCGTGGTCACACGCAGGCGTTCTCCCAGCGTGTCGACCTCGTAGGTGCGCGCGCCGACCTCGACGCGGCGCGGCAGCGGCAGGCCGGGAGCGTGCGCGAGCAGCGCGGTGTCGGCCGCGAGCACGAGACGGGCGCGCTCGACGCGTTGCTGCACGGCGACGGCGTCGCGCACCAGACCGACGTGGCGGACGACCAGGGCGGACGCACACAGCAGCGCCGACAGGGTCACCAGCAGTGCCGGCGAGACCGCGCGCAGCGTGCAGGCCAGCAACGACGGGCGAGGCGCGTTCACCGCGGCAGCACCTCCGCGAGCGGGTCCGGCGCGTCACCGCCGCCGGCGAACACCAGGAACACCGCGTCCCCGCGCCGTTCGGCGTCGAGGCGCATGCCATCGAACAGCGACTCCAGCTCCCCGAGTTCTGCTCGGGTCGGCAGGGCGCCGCCGCGACAACGGGCGCGGATCCCGTCGAGGCGATCGAGCGCCACCTGACGTTCGCAGAGGGTGCGGTGCGCGGCTGCCTGGCGCTGCAGGACGACGCCGCCGATCGCGAGCAGGGTCGCCGCCGCCGACATCGTGACGGCGGCCATGCGAGCCCGCCCTGCCAGTCGGCTCATGCGTCGTCCCCCTCGAGATCGAACACGTCCCGGTCGATGCGCGCGCCGTCGGGCGGGTTGCGGTTGAGCCACTCGAGCAGATCGTTGCATTCGTGCACGAGCCGGCCGAGCGGTTCGCCGCGGCGTCGCGCGATGCGAAACCCGACATCGCCGGCGCGGATCCGCTGCATCGCGAGACGCACCTGTTGCTCGGGACGGCGGAAGCGGCGCACGATGTTGGCGACCTCGACGAGCAGCGCGATGGCGGCGGCAACGACCAGCGCGACCGCCCAGATCCACAACGCGTCGGCGCCGCGAGGCCCGGTCTGGCCGTGCACCGCGGACTGCAGGTGGGCCACCATCGCGGCGCCGAACAGCGCGGCGACGACGCACAGCAGCAGGATCGCGGCGACGCGCAGCGACTGCATGGGCCAGCTGTCGACGAGCGAACGCTCGTTGCCAAGGCGAGGGTGGTGACTCGTTGCAGAACTGGACATCGCGTGCGCTTCCCGTCCCTTCTGCTTCGGTCGTTCCGGCGTGTTCGTTCAGCGACCACGGCAGGGACGTCTCGGACTTGGACGCAAGCTACGTGCCGGTGTCAGCCGATGGAGGATCCGAACGAGGGGAACTCGCCGAACTGATCAACCATATGGTCGAGCAATCGAATACGACGGAGAAGTCGGGCAAGCGCGCCACCATCTTCGCAGTGACTTCCGGTAAGGGTGGCGTCGGCAAGACGTCGCTGTCGGTGAACGTCGCGTGCGAGTTCAGCCGGCGCGGCTACCGGACCATCATCATCGACACCGACCTCGGCCTCGCCAACGCGCACATCCTCGCGGGCATCAAGCCGGAGAAGACGCTGTCGGACTACGTCAACGGCACGGCCGAGCTCGCGGACATCATCGTTCCGGGTCCGGCCGGCGTGAAGTTCATCAGCGGCGGCAGCGGCGTGAAGGACATGGCCAACCTCGACGACAACGGCCGCGCCCAGATCTGCGTGGCGGTCGAGGACCTGGCGCCGTTCTGCGACGTCATCCTGCTCGACACGGGTGCCGGGGTCAGCAAGGGCGTGACGGACTTCGTCACGCTGGCCGACCAGACCGTGCTCGTGACCACCAGCAACTTCGCGGCGATCGCCGACGCGTACGGCATCGTCAAGGTCGTCGTGCAGGACGGCTACGACAAGCCGATCCACGCCGTCGTCAACCGCGTTCGCTCGCCGGAAGAGGCCGAGCAGGTGTTCCTGAAGTTGAAGGGCTGCACCGAGCGCTTTTTGGGGTTCGACCTCAACTGGCTCGGACTGCTGCCGGAAGATAGCTCCGTTGAGGGCGCCGTCTTGAAGCGGATGCCGTTCAGCGAAGCCTTCCCGGGCAGTGTGGCCGCGCGCTACCTCGCCAAGCTGGTTTCGGGCCTCGAACGCTACGTCGGGTCGCCCAAGCCGGTGCCGCAAGCCGCCAAGGACTGATCGGGAGACACAAGGGAGAGCGGTCCGCCAGTGGCGCGCCGCATTGGGACCAACTGGGAAAGAGGGATTGAAGGATGACCCGCACGACGAAGCAGGATGCGCAAAGCATGGATCAGGCGACGGGCAAGCTCGCGGCCAACGAAGAGCAGTTCGGCCGTCAGGCCAACAAGGGGATTCTGGCCGACAAGGTCGCCGAGGAACTGAACGTTCCTCGTCGCACGGCCGCTCGCGTTCTGGACGCCGTGCTGGACGCGGTCAGCGAACTGCTGCACAGCCGTGGCAAGGTCGCGGTCAAGGGCTTCGGCACGTTCGAGCGCCGCATCCGCAAGGGTCGCGCCTACAAGCACCCGCTGACGGGTGAGAGCATCGACGTCGCCAACAAGGAGACGATCATCTTCAAGCCGAGCGACCAGCTGATCGCCGAGACCCGCACCAACGCGGCGCCGAAGGCCAAGAAGCCGGCCGGCACCCCGACCGACGGCATCCTGTTCAAGGGCTAGGTCGAAGCAGACGAGATCCTCGTGACGAGGAGGCAGGCGCCAGCCCGCCTCCTCGTTTCGTATCCGGAGAAGGTTCTCGACGGCGCCGCCCCGAGCTATCGTTCCGACCGTGACCGCGCCCGAGGAATACCTGGCCGCAGCCGTGCAGTTCGACGTCGTCGCCGGCGACGTCGACGCCAACGTTGCCGCGATGCACAGCGGCATCGACGAGGCCGTCGCCGCCGGCGCGCGCCTGTGCGTGCTGCCGGAGATGTGGTCGACGTCGTTCCTGACCGAGTTCGACGATGCGCTGTTCGACGCGGCGCGCGAGGCCGACGAGGCGCTGCGCACGCAGTCAGAAGAGCACGCGCTGGTGGTCGTCGGCAGTTCGCTGGAGGCGCACGGCGGCAAGGTGTTCAACACCGCGCGGGTCTACGAACGGGGCGAACTGCGCGGCAGCTACCGCAAGATCCACCTGTTCTCGCCCAACCTCGAGCACCGCCACCACGCGGCCGGCAGCGAGCCGTGCGTGGTCGACACCGAGCTCGGCCGGCTCGGTGTGCTGATCTGCTACGACGTGCGCTTCCCCGAACTGGCGCGCTACTACTTCCACAGTGGTGTCGAGGTGCTGGTCGTGCCCGGCCAGTGGCCGGAGGCGCGCGGCCAGCACTGGCGTACGTTGCTGCGGGCGCGCGCGATCGAGAACGAGATGTTCGTGATCGGCTGCAACCGCACCGGCCAGGAGGAATCGCTGCGCAACGGTGAGCCGATGCCGTTCCCCGGGGATGGCCGGATCATCGAACCGACCGGCGAGATCCTGGCGACCGGCAACGGCGACGCGGGCGCCGTGGTCGGCCCGATCGAACTGCGCAAGGTGCGCACGATGCGGCGCATCCTGCCGGTGGCCGCCGACCTGCGTCCCGAGGTCTACCAGCGGCTGTTGACCGAGGCCTACGACGGCATGGTCGCCGGCACCCGCAACGAGACCGACGGCCAGCAGAAGGACGCGCGCAAGGCGCCGCCGAAGGCGTAGTCGACGCTGGCCTGATCGACGCTGGCCTGATCGACGAAGGCCTAATCGACGAAGGCCTGCAGCCGGCGCAGCTTGCTCGGCCGCTTGATGCGACCCAGCGCCGCGTTCTGCAGCTGCCGCACGCGCTCGGCGGTGATGCCGAGGTCCTGCGCGATCTCACCGAGCGTCTCCGGTTCGTCGCCGTCCAGGCCGAAGCGTCGGCGCAGGATGCCCTGCTCGCGCTGCGGCAGGTCCGACATGACGTCCTCGAGCACCGCGCCGAGGTCGCCGACCGGGATCGCCTCGGGCACCGGCACCTGATCTTCGTCGGGCAGCAGCTGGCCCAGGTTGGCGCCGTCGTCGCCGCCGATCTCGGCGTCGAGGCTGACCGCGTAGCGCCGCGTCGACAGCACCCACTCGACCTTCGACTCCGGCACGTCGATGCGCTCGGCGATCTCGGCAGGCGTCAGTTCGCGGCCCTCGCGGCGGCCGGCCTCCTGCGCGCGGCGGATCTTGCCGAGCACCTTCTGCACCCAGATCGGCACCCGAACGGTCCGGGAGCTGTTGTAGAGCATCTTCAGCACCGCCTGGTGCACCCAGTACTGCGCGTAGGTCCGGAAGCGCACGTCGCGGCGCCAGTCGAAGCCGTCGATGGCCTGGAACAGCGAGGCGTTGCCCTCCTGCACCAGGTCCTGCGAGTCGACGCCGAGGTTGCGGTAGCGGTTGACGGTGCTGAGCACGATGTAGAGGGCGCCCTCGACGTAGAGGTTCCGCAGGTCCTCGAACTGCAGGATCATCCGTTCGAGCCAGGCGCGCCCGATGGGGCTGCGGCCTTCGCTCTGCTCGGGGCGATCGGCGAGTTCGGCGAGCATCCGGTTGGACGGCTGCTTCAGCAGCTCGAGCGCGCGCGCCTCTTCGATGCCGAAGCGGCCCAGGCCCATGACCAGCAGGTCGCGCAGGAACTCGTGGCGGCGCGCCATGCGGAACTCCTCCTCGCGATCCATCGGGGCGATGCGCTTGAGGTCGGCGGAGTAGAGCGCGTCGCGGATGTCAGGAAGGTCCGGGGCGCCTGCCAGGCTGACAGCGTCGATCCGTTCCTGGCGGTAGGCCTCGAGATCCAGATGCGCCTCGGCCTTGGCGAACAGACGGGCGAGCTTCTTTACGTTGGCACCGAACTGGTCGGTTTCGACGTCGAGCCACGTGTCCAGCTCGGAGAACGCAACCTGCTGTTGCGACTGGAGCTTCGGAAGCGAGCGACGGAGGATCTTGGCTAGCACCATGGCACTGTTCGGGGTAGGGGTCGCATGTGATACGACGGCCACACGCGAGCGAAGCTTCGCTGCCGTGCGGAAACCGGACGCACATACCCCCGAAAGCGAACAACAACCGTGCCCGTTGTCCGCGTTCGGGGCCGAAAGGCCCTCTGGGCGGGCGGAAACGGCCCTTTGCAGGGGGAGCACAGGTGCGGCAGAAATCCCCTCTATACCCGGCGAGCAACGGCCGGGCAGCGCGCGTTCGCGGTGCGGTCCGCGCCGCCTACTTCTTGCGCATCAGCAGCAGCACGATGACCAGCAGGATCGCGCCCCCGCCGACGATCAGCATCGTCGGGAAGCCGCCCTCCTCGGTCGAGGCCATCGGCAGGTCGTCGACCGGGTCGCTGGTCTCCGTCTCGACCGGCTCGCGCGGCTGCGGCGGCGCGACGGTGTTGGCGTTGCCGCTCATCGCATCGGGCTTCTGGCTGCCGGCGGGCCCGACGTTGTCGCCGTTGGCGGCGCTCGGCGGCGTCACCGGCTCGGCCCGCTCCGTCTGGTCCTCGCGCATCTTGCGCCCCTCGACCTCGGGATCGGCGTACGGCGCGACCTCGACCTGCGCCTGCACGCGCTCGATGAAGCGCCCCACGGCCTGGGCGGTGCGGCCGTCGTAGATGTCGAACTCGAGGTCCACCGCGACCTGCGCCTTGTCGCCGAGCTTGGCCTCCGGCGTCAGCGTCACCGGCACCTCGAACACGGCGGTGTTCTCGTAGACCGGGCGGCCGCGGTAGGCCTCGTGGATCGTGCCGACCTGGGCGGGCCGCGCCAGCAGGCTGCCGACCTGGACCAGCTTGCTCGGCTGCGCGGTCATCGCGACCTGCGACGGCGCCGGCATCACCGAGCGCCCCTGCAGGACAGCGGTGATCAGCATCGTGCCCGACTGCCCGGGCAGCAGCTTCGGCGGGCGCATCGCCGTGACGAAGCGGCACTGGCCGCGCGAGCCACGGCGCTTGCGCGCCTCCAGGATCTCCTCCGCGGTCATCGGCTTCGATTCCCCGATCTCCCCGTCGCGCTGCGCCTGGCGCTTCTGCGCGAGCTTGTTGCGCCGCGCCTCCAGTTCGGCCTGCAGGTCGCCGGACCCCTCCTGCGCAGGGAGCGCGGAGACGAGGCTGGCGAGAGCGGCGAGGATCAGCGAGAGCTTGGGAAGGCGAAACGTCATGCTGGCAAGGGCCCGAAGGAACGGGGCGGCGAATGCTACCCGGTGGAAGCGGGCTTTCGACGGCGCGCGGCGACAGAACTTCCCGAACCGGGTCCTCGTAAGCGCTACGGCCCCTTGATATGGCCCCATTCCGTGGCTATTTACGCCGCTTCATGTCAGCCGAAGCGACCGTATCCGAAGCCCAGGTCCTCGACGCCCTGCGCGCCGTGCAGGATCCCGACCTCCACAAGGACATCGTAAGCCTCGGCTTCATCAAGGAGTTGCGCATCTGCGGCGGCAGCGTCGCGTTCCAGATCGAGCTGACGACGCCGGCCTGTCCGGTCAAGGACCTGATGAAGGCGCAGGCGGAGTCGGCGGTGAAGGCGCTGCCCGGCGTGGCCGGCGTCGACATCGAGATGACCGCGCAGGTCACGGCCAGCCGTCCGGTGCTCGGCGAGAAGGGCACCATCCCCGGCGTCAAGAACGTCATCGCGGTGTCGTCCGGCAAGGGCGGCGTCGGCAAGTCGACCGTCGCCGTCAACCTCGCCTGCGCGCTCGCCAAGACCGGCGCGCGCGTCGGCATCCTCGACGCCGACGTCTACGGCCCCAACGTGCCGCTGATGCTCGGCGTCAAGGGCGTCGAACCGCAGGTCGTGCAGGAGACGATCAACGGCGAGACCGTCAAGCGCATCCTGCCGTTCGAGGCGCACGGCATGCAGATGATCTCGATGGGCCTGCTGGTCGCCGAGGACCAGGCGGTCATCTGGCGCGGGCCGATGCTGCACTCGGCCGTGCGACAGTTCTTGTTCGAGGTCGCGTGGAACGACGTCGACTACCTGGTCGTCGACCTGCCGCCGGGCACCGGCGACGCGCAGCTGTCGCTGAGCCAGCAGGCGCACCTGATGGGATCGGTCATCGTCACGACCCCGCAGGACGTCTCGGTGCTCGACGTCAAGAAGGCGATCCGCATGTTCCAGACCGTCAACGTGCCGATCCTCGGCGTCGTCGAGAACATGGCGTGGTTCCAGCCGCCCGGCAGCGACGAGCGCTACCACCTGTTCGGCGAAGGCGGCGGCAAGCGCATCGAAGAACAGTTCGGCGTGCCGCTGCTCGGCCAGATCCCGATCGAGATCGCGGTGCGCGAAGGCGGCGACGGCGGCAAGCCGATCGTGATGTCCGCGCCCGAGTCGGCCAGCGCCAAGGCGATCGAGGAGATCGCCGGCAAGCTCGCCCAGCGCGTCAGCGTGCTCAACGCCGAATAGCGCGCCGCTACGCGTCGGCAGCCGCTGCCGGCTGCTGCTCGAGGAAGTCCTCGAGCTTCGGACGCGGCGCGGACGGTGTCGACGCGCACAGCCCCCACGACTCCAGCGTCGGGTTGCCGGGCCCGTCGGGCCGCAACAGCGCCGCCGGCAGGTTGACGTGCACGTGGATCGGCACGCTGCCCTGGTCGCGGGGCTGTCGCAACCACTGCATCGATCCGTCCGGCTTGCGCATGCTCGAGCGCGGATGGAACGAGAAGTGCAAGAACCACAGCCCGGGCAGCCACAGCGTGTGCGGCGACGACTGGATGTACTGGTCGCCGGTCTCGACGAACCCGTGCATGCCCCACTCGAGCCCGTTGCCGCGCAGGTTCTGCAGCGACGTGATCCGGACCAGGTAGTTGTAGGCGGAGTGGTCGGTGTCCGACTGCAGGTAGTCCGCCGGCCGGCAGCTGTCCGGCCCGGCGAAGCCTGGGCAGATCGGCCGCATGCCGATGTTCTTGACCAGCACGCCGTCGGTCGGCGTGTGGTCCATCGCCCGGCCGTGGTTCTGCGGCGGGTCGTTGAGCGGCGGGAAGTGCTCGTGCACCTCGAGCAGCTTGCGCGAGAACCCCAACACGTCGTCGGAGTAGACCTCGTCGCCGTCGAGCGTCAGCACGTGGGTCGCGCCGCGCCGGCGCGCCTCCGCGAGCATCGCCTCGCGGTTGTCGTGCTCGTTGTCGCCGCCGAAGCCCTCGAACAGCGTCAGCTTGTCGCCCAGGTGCTTCATGCCCCGCACGATCTCCGGCGTGCGGTCCTCGCTGTGGTTGTCGAAGACGAGCACCTCGTCGACGTGGGGCGCTACCGAGGTGAGGGCGTACCAGATCCAGTACTCCTCGTTCTTGACCATCGAGATCGAAATGAGCTTCATGCGCCGAGTTGCAATTCCAGAGCTGTCGGGATCATCGACAGCCCCGGCATCCGCACTTGAGACCGCACCCTTGCCATGGGGCCCCCGATGGTCGAAATTCAGCGGCTCCCCGGGGCGCCCCTTCGGCGCCCACCCAATCTCAGACATGGTCACCGAACTCAACGACGCCGACTTCAAGAGCACCCTGGAATCCGCCACGACCCCGATCCTCGTCGATTTCTCGGCGAGCTGGTGCGCGCCCTGCAAGGCGCTCGCGCCGACGATCGACAAGGTCGCCGACGAATACGAGGGCAAGATGTCGGTCTACAAGGTCGACATCGACAACGCCCAGGAGACCGCCGCGAGCTTCGGCATCATGAGCGTGCCGACCTGCATCTTCTTCCGCGACGGCAAGGAAGTGGACCGCTTCATGGGCAACGTCGACCTGCGCACCGTCAAGGGCCACGTCGATCGCGTGCTGGCCTGATCTTCCGCTGGCCTGATCTCCGCCGGAGCCGGCCGACTAGCTACCGGCGGCCGGCAGCTTCGACCGGCGCACGCGGCGCAAATGCACAAACAGCAGCGCCAGTCCGAGCGGCACGCTCGCCAGCCCCAGCAGCCAGCGATTCCGCTCGGCCCCGACCGCGATCGGCGCGACGCATCGAACCCCGCCGATCGTCGCCACGAACACGTGCTGGCCCGCGACCTGGGGCGTGAACCGCAACCGGCCGTCCTCGGCCGTGGCGCCGGCCGGCCGGTGCGAGCCGTCGGGCAGTTCGACCTCGACGACCACGGCGGCCGCCGGCATCGCCGCGTCGGTCGCAGTCACGACGACCTCCTTGCCGACCTGCGTCGGCATCGGACCGACCTGCAGTTGCTGCAGTGCGAACAGACAGGTCACAGCCAACACGGAACCCACGTCCCCTAGTCAACCCGCCGTGCCCGTCGAAGTCGAGAACCTCGGATCGCGCGCCTACGAGCCGGTGCTCGCCGCGATGCGCGAACGCCACGCCCAGGTCGCCGGCGGCGAACGTGACGGCGCCGTCTGGCTGGTCGAGCACGAGCCGGTCTACACCGCCGGCCGCGCCACCCCCGCGACGGACCTGCGCGACGGCATCGTGCCGATCGAACGCGGCGGGCAGATCACCTGGCACGGCCCCGGCCAGCTGACCATCTACCCGATCGTCCGGCTGCCGAAGCGCGACGTGCGCGACTGGCTGCGGCGCATCGAGCGGTTCGGGATGCGCATCGCGGAGTCGTTCGGCCTGGTCGCCGAACCGTCGGTCGACGGCACCGGCGTGTTCGTCGACGGCCGCAAGTTCGCCTCGATCGGCGTCGCCGTGAAGCGCTGGACCAACCTGCACGGCATTGGCGTCAACGTCGCCGTCGAGGGCTCGCCGTGGCACCAAGTGCGGCCGTGCGGCCTGTCGCCGGACATCATGACCGACCTCAGCGAGGCCGCGGGGCGCGCGATCACGATCGACGCCGCGGCCGCCGCCGCGCGCGATGCGGTTTCCGTGCTGACGGCCGACGCCGATCCGGTATGACCAAGCGTCGATGACCGGGACCGTCGAACTCGACCAGGGCGGCACGCACCTGCTGATCCGCTTCCAGTACCGCGAGGACCTGGTCGCGATGGTCAAGGAGCTGCCCGGACGTCGCTGGGACCCCAAGCAGAAGGTCTGGCGCGTGCCCGCCAAGAACGTGCAGGCCGTCTACGACGCCTGCTCGCGGCACTTGTTCGAGTTCGCGGCCGAGATCCCGTCGCTGCTCGCCGGCACGCTCGCGATCCCCGAGGTCCAGGACGAGCCGAAGCCGAAGAAGAAGCCGCAGCAGGGCATGCTGCTGCCGACCGAGGAGGTCGCCGCCGAGGCCGCCGCGAACGACGCCGATGCCGCGCCGGCAGCGCTGTCGATCTCGCAGCTCAACGAGCGCGTCAAGCGCTGCATCGGCGACGCGTTCGCCGAGAACTTCTGGGTCGTCGGCGAGGTCGTCGACTTCGACAAGTCCGCGCACCGCGAGCACCGCTTCTTCCAGCTGGTCGAGAAGATGCCGCGTGCGCAACGTCCCAAGGCGGTCGTCGAGGTCGCGATGTTCGCGCGCACGGTGCAGACGCTGCTGCCCGCGCTGGAGGCCGGCGACCCGCCGCTGACGCTGCGCGACGGCCTCGAGATCCGTGCGCTGGTGCGCGCCGACTTCTACCCGGCGTCCGGCCGCTTCCAGGTGATCGTCAACGACATCGATCCGAGCTTCACGCTCGGCAAGCTGGCGCTGACCAAGGAACAGATCCTGCGCGAGCTCGCAGAGAAGGGCCTCGCCGAACGCAACCGCATGCTCGGCATGCCGGTGCCGGCGACGCGCATCGGCGTGCTGACCAGCCCCGATGCCGACGGCTGGAACGACTTCCTGCGCCACCTCGAGGAGTCGGGCTGCGGCTTCGACGTGACGCTGTTCCCGATCAAGGTGCAGGGCCCAGAGCTCAAGCCGACCGCGCTCGCCGGCCTGCGCTGGTTCGCCGCGCACGCCGACGACTTCGACGTGCTGTGCATCCTGCGCGGCGGCGGTTCGCGCACCGACCTCGCCTGGTTCGACGACCGCGAGGTCGCGTTCGCCGTCGCCCAGCACCCGATCAAGACCCTGGTCGGCATCGGCCACCAGCGCGACCAGTCGGTGCTCGACGCGATCGCGCAGTCGGAGAAGACCCCGACCGCGGTCGCCGAGTTCCTCGTGCGCGGCATCGAATCGGCGCGCGAGGACGTGCAGGAGCGCGGCGAACGGCTGGCCGACCTGGTCGCCGACCGGCTCGCCGACGAGCACGAACGGCTGCGCGAGCTAAGCCGTTCGATCGCGCGCAGCAGCCGCGAGCGGGTCGCCTCGGCGCAGCACCGCCTGGGCACGGCCGCGCGCGAACTGCACAACGCGACCGCGCTGCGCATGTCGCGCGAACGCGGCGAGCTGCGCCACGTCACGACGCGGCTCGTGCACCACAGCCAACGCCTGATGGAGCGCGCCGCGACGACGCTGCAGCAGGCCGAGACGCGCCGCCGCCTGCTCGATCCCAAGCGGGTGCTGCAGCGCGGCTTCGCGATCGTGCGCGGCGAGGACGGGCGGATCGCCCCGTCGGCCGCGCGCATCGGCAAGGACCAGCAACTGCGGCTACAGTTCCGCGACGGCCGCGCCGACGTGCGCGTCGACGCGGTCGAGACCGACGAATCATGAGCGCCAAGAAGAAGACCGACGAACCGAGCTACGCCGAACTGAGCGGCGAGCTCGAGACCATCCTCGACGAGATCGAGTCCGGCGAGATCGACCTCGACGAACTCAGCGACAAGGTCGAGCGCGCGGCGACGCTGCTCGGCCAGTGCCGCAAGAAGCTGTCGGCGACCGAGACCAAGGTCAAGAAGGTCACCGAGGAGCTGCAGAACGCGCTCGCCGACGGCGACGACGACGGCGAGGAGGACTGATGGACTGGGGCCACATGATCACGCTGTTCGTGGTGCTGATCATCAGCCTCACGTGCCACGAGGCCGCGCACGGACTGTTCGCCAAGCTCGGCGGCGACCCGACCGCGTGGAACCGCGGCCTGGTCACGCTCAATCCGATCCCGCACATGAAGCGGGAGCCGGTCGGGATGATCGTGATCCCGCTGGTGATCCTGTACCTCAGTGGCGGCCGCTACTGCTTCGGCGGCGCCAGCGCGCCGATCGACGGCTACTGGGCGGCGCGCCACCCGAAGAAGGCCGCGCTGATGTCGTTCGCGGGGCCGCTGGCGAACTTCGTGCTCGCTGCGATCGGGTTTGGGGTGATGTACTTCATCGCCCGACCCGACCCGGACATCGGTTGGCAAGGCACGACCTTCGACATCGCGCACGTGCTGTTCTACCTCAACCTGCTGCTCGGGTTGTTCAACCTGCTGCCGTTGCCCCCATTTGATGGCGCCGGCTTCGTTGGGGGCATGATCCGGCCGATGCAGCGCATCTATGACGCCTACTCGCGGATCCCGCTCTATGGCGTGATCAGCATGTTGATCGCGTGGCAACTGCTGCCGTACGTGTTCGATCCCGCGTACGACCTGGTCACCGACTGGCTGCCGTACAGCCCACGGTTCCGCTGGAAGCGCGTCCATGTAGTGGACGCGCTCCTAGCGCCCCGTCAGCGCCCGGCGCACCATCTCCCCCGCCATCCGGCACGGGCTCATCGAACGCTCGTAGGCGAACTCCGGATCCACGGCCTCCTGCTCGCGCATCAGGTAGCCGACCTCGTCGTCACACAGACCGAGGACGACCAGGTCGGGCCGGCCCAGCTCACCGCGCACCTGCTGCGCCAGCGCCGGCTCCATCTCGCCCGGCACCGCGACCGCCTCGAACGCGCCGATGCGCAGGTAGCCGACCGACGTGCGGGCCGCGCCGTCGAACAGCTCGCGCTGCAGCGACGTGGTCGCGCGCCCGATGCGGAACGCGGCGCTGATCATCGGCAGGTAGAGGTCGCTGCGGCGCACCTCGATCGCGTCGACCGGCAGCGCTTCGCCGTCCTCGAGCGCTCGCTCGCACAGCGCGCAGATCCGACGACCGAACTCCGCCACGCCGGTCATGTCGTTGGGTCGGAACTGCGGCGTGATCATCGCGCCGAGCGCGCCGTTGGCGAACACCGCCTGGCCGTGGCCGCGGCGCTGCCACTCGTCGCACAGCGCGCCGACGAAGTCCGCGCTGACCAGCGTGTTCTTGCGGCGCAGCACCTCCGGGTGACACGCCATGTGCAGCAGCGTGCCGAGCGGCCGGCCGTCGTCGACGGCCTGCGCGTGCAGCACGCGCACACGCCGGTCGAACACGCCGCTGCGGTTCGAGTTGCGCACCAGGCCCTGTTCGGGCAGCAGCGACACGCCCTGGCGCAGCACCGCCGGCGCCGCGTTGGCGCGCGCCTCGGCGGTCGCTTCGCGCACCGCCTTGCGCAGCCGACCGATGTAGCGGCCGTCGCGTCCTGAGGTCAGGAAGTAGTAGCCCCAGATCCCGATCGGGTCGGGGCCGGCGTGGGTGTGGCTCGAACAGACGAACACGTCGCCGTTCGCGAAGCCCGCCATGCCCGACTTGATGTAGTCGACGTCCTCACGCATCAGCCCGAGGCTGTCGATGCCGACGATCGCGAACCGGCGCGTCGCGGTCTCGAACACCAGCACGCGCACCTCGAGCGGCGAGCCGATGCCGGTGCTGGTGCGCGCCAGGTCGAAGCCGCCCAGGTAGTCGCCGACCGCCGGCGTGACGTCGCGCGCGGCGCTGCCGACGCGCAGCGTGCTCGCATCGGCCTTCGCCAGATAGGTCTCGACCCGATCCGGAGCCGCGCGCTGGAAGATGCCGGCGCAACCGGCGAGCAACCACAGCAGCGCCAGCGACAGCCAGCGCATCAGCTGGTCTCGAGCAGGTCGAGGGCCTCGCCGAGGGTCGCGTGCGCGTCGGGCGCCGAGCGACGGTTGGCCGCGCGCAGGCTGCGCAGGTAGCGGATCAGCACCTCGCGGTCGTTGAGATCGCGCAGGTGTTCGCGCACCCGGTCGTAGCCGTTGCTGCGCAGGTAGCGCGCGCAGTCGGCTTTGGTCACGACGCGGCCGCCGTGGAACGGGTCGAGCAGCAGCGGCCGCGGGCCGTGCAGGCGCACCAGGAAGTGGTCCGGCAGCGCGACGCCGGCGGCCGACAGGCCCGCCCACCGCGCCACCAGCAGGTAGATCAGCGACAGCGCGATCGGCGCGCCGACCTTGCTGGCCATGACCCGGTCGATCAGCACGCGATCGATCAGCTCGCGGTCGATGTCGTCGCGCTCGATGTCGTCGCGCTCGAACAGCTCCTGCACCAGCTGCACGTGGTCGACGTCGAGCTGGTCGGCGTCACAACCGGTCAGGCCGAGCTGGTCGTGCAGGCGTTCGGCGAGCAGCCGCGCACAGGTCGGCAGGCTGCGACCGTCGCACTCGCGCCGCAGCGAACCGGCCTCGCGACGCAGCTGCGCGGCGAGGCTGCGCGTCTCGGGCACGAACGTGCGCACCATCCTGGCCGCGAGCACCGCGCCCTCGAGCAGCCCCGGCGCCGACGCCCGGCCGATCTGGTCGAGCTGCAGTTCGCCGAAGCGACGCAGCACGGCGCGCACCTCGATCGCACGCAGCAGCGAACGGCAGCGCGTGCGCGTCGACATGTGCTCGGCCTCGGCGCCCTCGCGCAGCTGCGGCACGGCGAGCTCGCCCCACGCCAGCAGCCGCTTGCGCGCCGACTCCTGCAGCGGGCCGCGGTCGTCACCGAGGACGCCGATCATCGCGGCGATCTGCGCGACGGTCGGCTCAGAGGGCTGCGGCTTTGGGTCACTCATGCGTGCGGGGCGGCTGCGAGCATACACATGGAAGGGACCGCGTCACCCGCGCAGTCCCGAGCGATTGCCCGGTTCGCGCGGGCGCTGCGCCGGAGGCCACGGCAAGCTGGCGAACGGCGCGCGCACGGCTCGCAGCGGAACTTCCCGTCGCAAGGTGGCTGTCGCGCACGACTGTCGAGAATCGCGTCACCATCCGTTCCCTCATGGACGACTCTGCACAGAAATCGTCTCTCTCCATGTCGGCCGACGAGTTTCGGCGACTGGGTCATCTCGTCGTCGACTGGCTCGCCGACTACCGGCAGAACGTCGCGCAACGACCCGTTTCGTGCACGTCCGAGCCCGGGGCGTTGCTGGCTGCACTGCCCGAGGATCCGCCCGCGCAGCCCGAGGGCTTCGAGGCGCTGCTGCGCGACATGGACGACCTGATCGTGCCCAACCTCGCGCACTGGCAGCACCCCGACTTCTTCGCCTACTTCCCGTCCAACGGCGACCTCTCGGCCGTGCTCGGCGACCTGCTGAGCACCGGCCTCGGCGTGCTGGGCCTCACCTGGGAGTCGGCGCCGGCGCTGACCGAGCTCGAGGACCGCGTCTGCGACTGGCTGCGCCGGATGAGCGGCCTGGCCGACGACTGGCAGGGCGTCATCCAGGACACCGCGTCGTCGTGCACGATGATCGCGCTGGTCGCGGCCCGCGAACGCGCGACCGGACACGGCGCCGTGCACAAGGGCATGCAGCACGGTGAGGCGCCGCTGGTCGTCTACACCAGCGAGCAGGCGCACAGTTCGGTGCAGAAGGCCGCGATGCTGGCGGGCTTCGGCATGGAGCACGTTCGCAGCGTCGCGGTCGACGGCGACCGCGCGTTCGACGTCGAGGCGCTGCGCCGCTGCATCGAGCAGGACGTGCGCCAGGGGCTGCGACCGTGCGCGATCGTCGCGACCACCGGCACCACCACCACCACCGCGTTCGATCCGATCGATGCGCTCGCCGACGTCGCCGAACGGCACGGCGTCTGGCTGCACGTCGACGGCGCGATGGCCGGCACCGCGATGATCCTGCCGGAGTGCCGCGAGCTGTGGCGCGGCATCGACCGGGCCGACTCGCTGGTGGTCAACCCGCACAAGTGGCTCGGCGCGTCGTTCGACTGCTCGGTGTTCTACGTTCGCGACGACCAGCACCTGGTGCGCGTGATGCGCACCGACCCGAGCTACCTGCGCACCGAGTTCGACGACCGCGTCAAGACCTACCGCGACTGGGGCGTCGCGCTCGGCCGCCGCTTCCGCGCCCTCAAGCTGTGGAGCCTGATCCGCACGCACGGCACCGAACGGCTGCAGGCGCGGATCCGACGCGACCTGCAGAACGCCCGCTGGCTGGCCGAACGCATCGAGGCCGCGCCCGGCTGGCGACTGCTCGCGCCGGTCCGGCTGCAGACGCTGTGCGTGCGCCACGAACCCGACGGCCTCGACGGCGAGGCGCTCGACGCGCACACCCGGAGCTGGCTGGCCAAGGTGCACGCGAGCGGTCGCGCCTGGCTGACGCCGGCGACGCTCGACGGCCGCTGGATGGTGCGCATCTCGGTCGGTGCGCTGCAGACCGAACGCGCCCACTGCGACGCGCTCTGGCGGCTGCTGCAGGACGCGGTCGCCTGATCAGCCGGCCTCGACCGGCAGGCTGACCTGGAACGTCGTGCCGCTACCGGGCTCGCTGCGCACCGAGATCGTGCCGCCGTGCGACTCGACCGCCGCCCTCGCCAACGTCAGCCCGAGGCCGGTGCCCTGCGCCTTGTCGATCATCTGGTCGCGCCCGACCTGCGCGAACGGCTCGAACACCCGCTGCAGGTCTTCGGCCGCGATGCCGACCCCGTGGTCGCGGATGCGCACCAGCACCCGCGCGCCGTCGCGGCGCACCTCGACCTCGATCGGCTTGCTGCTGGCGCTGAACTTGCCGGCGTTGTCGAGCAGCCGGCTCCACGTCTCGGTCAGCCGGTAGCCGTCGCCGACGACCGTCGGCAGGTCCTCGTCGCAGCTCAGCTCTACCCGTTCGCGCAGCTCGGGCGCCATCGCGTCGATCGCCGCCTGCACGCTCGCCTGCACGTCGACGGACGACTTGGTGCTGGTCGCCCCCTGCCCGAGTTCGAGCACGTCGTCGAGCAGCTGCGCCAGGCGCTTGGCGCCGTGCAGCGCGATGCCGCTGAACTCCTCGCGCACGCTGCCGTCCTCGTCGCCGTCGATCTGGGTGAGGATCTCGGTCGCGCCGAGGATCTCCGCCATCGGGGTGCGGAACTCGTGGCTGACGTTGGTGACGAACTCGGCCTTGGCCTTGACCGCCGCCAGCGCGGCGTCGCGCGAGGCGACCAGCTCCCGTTCGGTCTGCTCGCGACGCGCGATGTTCTCCTGCAGACGCTGGGCCATGTCGTTGAACGCCCAGCCGAGCTCGCCGAACTCGTCGCGGCTCTCGATCCAGACACGCACGTCGAGTTCGCCGCGGCCGAGCCGCTGGGTCGCATCGCGCAGCGAGACGATCGGGTCCAGCGTGCGCCGCATCTGCACCAGGCTGCCGAGCACGACGAACAGCAGCGTGCAGACCGCGGTCAGCCAGAACCAGCGCACGAACGCGTTGCCGACCGCGAACGCCTCGGCCTGCGAACGTGACTGCACCACCCACAGGTCGAGCCCATACTGCGGCTGCAGGAACGCGTGCCAGTAGCGACCGAGGTGGGGCTCGCCGTCGACCTGCCACTCGATCGACCCGGAGGACGCCTGCCGGGTGACGCCGGCGGCGAGGATCTGCGAGCGCGGCAGTTCGCGGAAGGTGTGGAACAGCACGCGCCCGAGACGGTCGCAGGCGGCGAACTCGCAGTTGACGCCGCGCAGCTCCTGCGGGTCCCAGAACCACTGGCCGCGCACGCGCCCGACCACCCGGGTCTCGAACTCGTCCTCGGGATCGATCTCGATCACCATCAGCAGCGACACGCCGTCGTCGGCGACCAGCGCCAGCGGCAGCCCGCGGCGCACGTGCGCCAGCTGTTCGGCGCCGAGCTGCAGCTGCGGCGCCGGCTCGTCCCCGACCAGCGCCTCGACGCGGTCGCCGTCGAGCAGCCAGACCGCCTCGCAGTGTTCGCGAACCTGCCCCTTGAGCGCCTCGCCGCCGGAGAACCGGCCCTCGGCGCGCGAGCTCTGCACCAGGTCGGCCGTCAGCCGCAGGTCGCCGGCGACCTGGCCGAGCCGCGCCGCGATGCCCATGCCCGAGGTCTTGGCCGCGTTGTGCAGCGTCGCGCGCAGGTCGGCGTGCATCTGCTGCGAGACGCGCGTCACCGACAAGGTCGCGAACACGATCAGCGGCAGCAGCGCGCACAGCCCGAACAGCAGCACGAAGCGCCGGCCGAGGCGCGACGTCAGCGCGCCCATGCCGGACGCGCGCAGGCTGTTCGCGTCGGCCACCTCAGGCTCCCCCGGGCTGCCCCACCGGCTCCGCCTCGGCCACCGCCGTCTCGAACGGCAGCGCTACGTCGTCCGGCGTATCGACGTGGTCGAACGTGCGCACGGCGCTGTCGAGCTGCTCGCACGACGCGACCAGCTGGCGCAGCTCCTCGGGGGTCTCGTCGAGCTGTTCGTCGAGCGCGGCGACGCGGCGGCGCACGTCGAGCTGCGCCCTGCGGATCGCCTCGACGCGGGCCGCGACGCCGGCCACGGCGCGGTTCAGCACTACGACCTCGTCCTTGAGGAAGTCGGCCGAGCGCGTGCGCAGCGGCGGCGGCATCTTGCCGTCCGCGAGCAGCCGCAGGTTGCGCTTGTAGCGCACCATCGGGCCGGCGATCCGGTGCGAGAACCGCACCGCGCCGACCACGACGATCACCAGGCACACGCCGGCGATCGCCCAGAACCGTTCGTGCAGGTAGAGCATCACGATCGACTGCTCCTCGAAGGCGTCCTCGTGGCCGGCCGCGCCGAGGTTCCACAGCAGCGGTGCGAAGATGCCGAGGCCGATCGCCGCCAGCACGACGACCCCGTAGACCAGGCCGTGTGCGATCAGGCTGCCCTGCAGCTTCCAGTCGACGATGTAGCGCCAGCGGCGAAACCGAGCGGGTCCGTTCATCAGTAGTCCGAGGCGAGGCCGAAGAAGCCGCCGTTGTTGGCGCGGATCACGTCGTCGAGACCGACCGAGTCGCCGAGCGACGTCGCGGTCTGGTGGTCCGGGCCGAGGCTGAACAGGTCGTAGTCCGTGTTGAGCGGAAACAGGTAGCGGTCGCGACGACGCGTGGTCTCGGTCGGCACGCTGGTGAAGATCGAGAACGAACCGCCGGCGCTCTCGACCGCGTCGGCGATCGCGCCGCGTTCGGTCAGGCTCAGCGTGCGGCCGATGCGGGTGCCGATCGCGTCGTAGTCGAGCTGCGAACTGGCCCGGTGCGCGTCCATGTCGGCCGTCTGCGGGCCGCCCGCCGCGCTGCCCCCGTCGCCGCCGCGGCCCGAACCGTCGATCGGCGCGAACGCCGAAGGATCGACGATGCCCGCGTCGATCGCCCAGTCGAGCCCATCGCCGGTGCTGTCGGCGTAGTTGAGGTAGCAGTAGGCGACGCCCCACGGGTCCCGCTTGCCGCCGAAGCCGACCTGGTAGAGCGACAGCGGCAGCTGGCCGCCGTTGGTCGCCGTGAACGAGTCGATCGCGTTCGAGATCGTCTTGAGCTCGTGCTTGGCCTTGCCGATCCGCGCCGTTCGCAGCGCGCCGACGTACTGCGGCACCCCGATCGAGGCGATGATCGCCAGGATCGAGACCACGATCATCAACTCGAGCAGCGTGAAGCCGCCCTGCCGCGTGGCCGGAGCAGGAACGATGCGCATGACTCCGGATATCGGAATCCCATGGCGGGACTCCTGAGTCGGGCTCGTCGGTGCCCCGTAAAAACCCCGAGACCTGCAGGCGGCGGGTCGTGGGGTCGTTGGCGAGGAGCGCCGGAGCGGGCTGCCTGGCGCGTGGGCCTGGCACAAGGTGTCGGGCCTTGCCGTCGAGTCTTGCGATCAGGCCCTGCGATCGAGCCCTGCGATCGAGCCCTGTTATCGAGCCTTGCCGTGAGGCCGTGGCATCAGGCCTTGATCGGATGTCGCCGTCGCCGCTTGCGGCCGGCTACCTCGCGGACGTGCTTTCCGTGCCTTCGCCGAAGCGAAGGGGAAAGTGGTGCCCAGGAGAGGACTTGAACCTCCAATCCCCGTTAGGAGAACTAGCACCTCAAGCTAGCGCGTCTGCCAATTCCGCCACCTGGGCGTCCAGCGAGGGCCGAAGACCATATCGGCTCGGATACGGTTTTCAAGCCTCCTGCATCGGCCATCGGGCGCCCTGGATCGAGGGCGCTCGGAGCCGGGCGTCGGCCGGCCCCGAGCGCATCCGGAGCCGGTTCAGAAGTCGCCCATCAGGCGGAGCTGGTAGCGGATGAAGTTCTTCTCGAGTTCGAGCTGCAGGGCGGCGCCCTTGAACATCTGGCTGATGCCGCGCATCTGCTCGAGCGCCTGCCGATCCTCCGCCGAGAAGTTGGTGCGCTCCTTGGTCCACTTCTCGCGCAGGTAGGCCACGACCTTCTGATCGAACTCGCCGTTCTGCTGGGTCAGGTTGCGCGGCATGCTCGCCTTGCTCGGGTACTGCGGGTAGTGCTTGCGGCGCACGTAGTCCTCGGCGGTCGGCCGCGTCAGCATCATCCACTCGGGGTCGGGCTGGGCGCTGCTCGAGTCCGCGAACGCCAGGTAGTCGTCGAGCACCGGCTGCATCTGCTCGCCGTCGACCCACAGCAGGCCACTCAGCACCGGCGCGAGCTCCTGCTCGACCCGTGAGAAGTGCTCGAGGTCGCGGATCGAACGCTTGCCGGACTGCGCGCCGTAGCGCGTGCGCAGGATGTCGCGGATCAGCGGTCCCGAGTTCGAGACGACGAAGAAGTCGCCGAACTGGATCATCGCGATCTGGCCGGTCGCCGGGATCTGCGGGTTGCAGAACTCGCTGACGCGCTCGCTGAAGTTGCGGGTCTGGCCGTCGGCGCCGGCGACGTACGGCACCGACAGGTAGTAGACCTTGCGGAAGCCGAAGCTGGTGTAGTAGTCGCGCAGCATCTTCGACAGCGACTCGACCAGCTGGGCGCCGCCGGGACGCAGCCAGAACACCCACGCGACCTGCGGCATCGGCGACTTCGCCGCGACCGGCACCATCAGCTCGCCGGTCTCCTTGTCGCGCGACGTGTCCGGGATGTTTCGCCGGAACACGAAGCCCGTGCGCGGCAGGAACGCGATGCGGATCCGTTCGATCAGGTCGTTGGCGTCGGTGACCTGCTGGCCGCTGAAGCTCGACCGCCGCAGCGCGTCGTTGATCAGGCTCTTCTCGTCCTGCTCGAGCGCGTCGAACATCGCGTGCAGGAACTCGCCGGACGGCATGCGCAGCGCGGCGGCGGCGCAGGCGTCGTCGGGCACCATGCTGAGGAACGGATCGAGCCAGTCCTCGCGGCGCTGCTTCTCGGCCGTGTAGAAGCTGTCCTGGAACGGCGTGTGCTGGCGGCTGTTGAGGCCGAGCTGGCCGGTCGCGCCGAGGAAGCCGTTCTCGAACATCAGGCCGCCGGTCACCTGCTGCCAGCCCTTCAGGTTGAGGAAGCTGGCCAGCACGCGCTCGTTCATGCTGTCGCGATTCTGCGGGTTCGGCCAGCCGGCCGCGAAGCGACGGAAGCCGTCGTAGGCGTTCGGCTCGACCAGGAACTCGAGCACGTTGGGATCGTCGACGTCGTTGCGCACCGACCACTCCTCGATGCGCGCCAGCGCGCCGTCCGTGTACGCCGGCTGCTGGCCGATCGGTTCGACGTCGCGGCTGCCGTCGATCAGCTGCTGCGACTCGTCGAGCAGCACGGTGTTGTTGGCGATCATCAACAGATCGAGGTAGCGCCGGATGTAGACCGCCTGGCCGTTGGGCGGCGTGACCACCATCACGTCTTCCTCGGTGGTCAGCTTCATGCCCTGCTCCTCGAGCATGCCCTGCACGAAGCCGAAGCCGGCCAGGCCGTGCAGCATCTTGACCCGCCAGTTGACGCGCGCGTAGACGCACCACTGCGGCTCGGCCAGCGGTCGCGCCGGCTGCACCGAGTAGTCCTGGTTGTAGCCGGCGACGATCACCTCCTCGCCGATCACGTCGCGCATGATGTCGAGGAAGCCGCCCGAGTCGGCCGCGATCTTCTCGAACTGCGCGCGCGCGTTCTCGATCGCCCGGTCGTGCCCGTTCTGGAAGAAGCTCTGGCCGAGGCTGCCGTCGCGCACCGCCTGGAAGCCGCGCGAATCGGTCATCGCGAGCCAGAACTTCGGCTGCGGGAACGGATCGAAGTCCTCGCTGAGGTTCTCCTTGCGCACGAAGAAGTTGACGCCACGCGGGACCGCGTCCCGCAGCGACGGCAGCGAGCCCTCGAACGGGTTGTAGATGAACGCCGAGACGAACATCAGCAGGAACACGATCAGTCCGACGACGGACAGCAACAACGTGCGCCAGATGCGACGCTTCTTGGTCTTGGGCTTCGACTTGGCCATTCCGCGGAGCAGCGTAGCGAACGGGTGCAGGTGGCTGCACGGCCGTTCTGGTGGATGACGTCAGCCGGCTTGGACGGACCGTCCGGTGAGACCTTCCCGCGGGTTTGCCTTGGCCCGGGCGGGCGGTTCTACTCCGTCCATGACCGGCCTCGTCCCCAACGCACGTTCCCGTCGCATCGAGGCGTCGGCGACCCTCGCGATCACCGCCGAAGCCGCCCGCCTGAAGGCCGAGGGCCACGACGTGGTCTCGCTCGGCGCCGGCGAGCCGGACTTTCCGACGCCGGAGCCGATCGCCCGCGCCGGCATCGAGGCGATCGAACGTCACGACTATCGCTACACCGCCGCCGCCGGCACGCCGGCGCTGCGCAAGGCCGGCGCCGCCTGGCTCGGCGAGCAGTTCGGCCTCGACTACGCAGCCGACGAGGTGATGGTCTCGTCCGGCGCCAAGGGCGCGCTGCACATGGCGCTCGACACGATCGTCGAGCCGGGGGACCGCGTCCTGATCCTGGCCCCCTACTGGGTCAGCTACCCGGCGCTGGTGACGATGGCCGACGGCGAGCCGTTCGTCGTCGCCGCGCTGCCGCAGCGCGGCTTCATCCACGACGAGGCGACCCTCGAGAAGGCCGCCGCCGACAGCGGCGCCAGCGGCGTGATCGTCAACTGGCCCAACAACCCGTCCGGCGCAGTGCCGTCCCGGCACGACGTGCAGGCGCTGGTCGACCTGTGCGCCCGCCGCGACATGTGGATCGTGTCCGACGAGATCTACGCGACGCTGCTCTACGACGGCGCGCAGCACATCTCGCCGGCCAACGTGCCGGGCGGCCGCGAACGCACCGTCGTGGTCAGCGGCTTCACCAAGAGCCACACGCTGACCGGTTGGCGCACCAGCTTCATGGCCGGCCCCAAGGACGTGATCGCGGCCGCCGGCCGCATCCAGAGCCAGGTGCTCGGCAACCCGTGCACGATCAGCCAGGCGGCGATGCAGAAGGCCTGCGAGCTGCCGCTGCCCGACGACCAGGCGACCCGCATGCAGGCGTTCGGCGAGCGCCGCGCGTTCTTGCTCGAGCGCATCAATGCGATCCCGGGCATGTCGCTCGCGCCGCCGAAGGGCGCCTTCTACGCGCTGATCGACATCCGGCCAATCTGCGAGCAGCGCGGCATCGACGACTTCACCGTGTGCCGGCAGCTGCTCGAGCAGCAGCACCTGGCGCTGGTTCCCGGCAGCGCGTTCGCGGCGCCGGGCTTCATCCGGGCCAGCTACGCGGCGTCGCTGGAGACGCTGCAGAAGGCCGTCGAACGTCTCGAGAAGTGGGTGCAGGGCGCGTGAACCACGACGAACAGAAGCAGCAGATCGTGCTCGCCGGCAACCTCGGCGAACTGGAAGGGGACCGTGAGTACGACGCGTTCGCGCGGCTGCAGTCGGTCAAGGAGTTCGAGACCAAGACCGGCAAGCCGTTCCTGGTGCTCGACCTCGCCGACCTGCACAGCGCGGTCTCGGGCAAGATCTGGTCCGACGCCGAGGACGCGATGGAGGCGGCGCGTGCGGCGACGCCCGGCTGCTTCGTCAAGGTGCGCGGCCGCACCCAGGTCTACCAGGGCAACCTGCAGCTGATCGTCAGCCACCTCAAGATCATCACCGCCGACGAGGCCCCGAAGGGCTTCGATCCGGACCAGCTGATCGACCCCGCGCTCGCGAACGTCGAGGACCTGATCTGCCGCACGCTGGTGTTCGACATCGAGACCGTGCCGGCGCTGGATCGGCGCGAGCTGCCGTCGACGGTGGCCGAGGCGCTGTCCGACAACGCCGCCAAGAAGGAGATGGACACGTCCGCGGTGATGGGCATGTCGCCGTTCTTCGGCAAGGTCGTGTCGCTGGCGATCGGCGACGGCGACGCCGAGCCCGGCAGCGGCGACGACGAGGTCACCGTGCTGGCGGTGCCGCCGGACGGCTTCGAGGAGCCCGAGGGCGGCGTGCCCGACTACGTGCGGCTGATGAGCGAGGAAGAACTGCTGCGCGCGTTCTGGGCGCTCGCCTCCAAGGCCGAGTGCGTGGTCTCGTACAACGGCCGCGGCTTCGACGTCCCGTTCGTGGTCACGCGCAGCCTGATCCACGGCATCCCCGCGCGCGTCGACCTGGTCAGCGGCCGGTTCTCGCTGCGCCCCCACCTCGACCTGTTCGAACTGGTCAGCCAGCGAGGCCGCGGCCCGAGCAAGCTCGACGTGGTCTGCTGGGCGCTCGGCATCGAGAGCCCGAAGGAGGTCATGGACGGCTCCATGGTCGCCCCGGCCTACGCCCGCGGCGAGATCCTGAAGATCGCCGAATACAACGCCCACGACGTTCGCGCCACCAGCGCCGTCTACCGCAAGTGCCGCGACCTGATCCTGCGCTTCCGTTCCGACTGGGCCCCCACCCGCCGAAAGTAGCGGTACGCTACTTTCAGAGGACCAGGGCGTTGCGGCAGCCGGGGGGCAGGGCGTCGAGGCAGAGCTGCTGGAGCTTGCGGCGCTTGTGCTTGTCCTCGAGGGAGGTGAACACGAACAGCTTCCACATGCGCGGGTAGCTGTCGGCCAGGTCGCGCAGGCGCGGGATGTCGTCGACGAACGCGTCGAGCGGCAGCGTGCGTTCGCCACTCCCGGGGAAGCGCACCAGCGTGCGCGCCTCCTTCAGCTGCATCTTCCGCTTGGGGCAGTAGAGCAGGATGTCGACGTCCTCACCGAGCAGCTGCCGCGCCTGCTGCTCCATGCGCTGCTCCCACGCGAACCGCTCCTCCTGGCGCCCCGGGGCGAAGTAGGTCTCGACCAGCTCGTCCTGCACGTCGCGGTTCTGCGCGTACGGCAGCGCCAGCACGCGCTTGGGCAGCGCACGCCGCCGGAACCGCGCGACGAACCGACGCAGGCGTTCGGTCGCGGCCGCATCGCCGAGGTCGACGTCGCCGAGCCGCACGACCAGCGACTCGTCGGTCATGCCCTGCAGCTCCTCCCCGGTCAGCGCGCCGGCGCGCATCGCCAGCTCGACCATGCGCGACAGGAGCGCGCCGGCGGCGACCTTGGCGTGGTGGTAGTAGACCCGTTCGCTGAAGTGGTAGCGGCACTCGAGCACGCGCAGCAACTCGCTGACGATGTCCTCGCGCAGCATGCCGTTCTTCTCGCAGTCGACGAACATCTCGCCGGTCCGGCGATCGATGCGGAAGTAGTCGACGACGCGCCGGTCGTAGCGCAGCTCGAGGCCGGTGTAGAGCGCGTCGCGTCGCAGGTAGTCGAGCAGGTCGGCGTCGATCGTGTCGCTGACGACCTGCCGCCAGAACGGCGGCACGGTGCGGCCGCGCCCGGTCAGCACCGCCAGCACGTCGTCGCGCAGCCCCTGCCGGTCGAGCTCTTCGCCGAGCTCGCTGTCGCCGAGCACCAGCTCGAAGCGCTCCGGCAGGTCGTGCCGCGGCAGCAGCCCGGTCTGGTCCTCGATGTTGTGGCCGTACGGGATGTGCGTGACGTCGTGCAGCAGCGCCGCCGCGCGCAGCACGCGCCGCTCTTCGTCGGTCACCCGATGGCAGCCGGCCGGATCGCGCGACGCGTTCTTGTTGCAGGCGTCGAGCAGCCGGTCGCAGACGTGCAGCGTGCCGATCGAATGCTCGAAGCGCGTGTGCACCGAGCCCGGGTAGACGAACGCCGCGCTGCCGAGCTGCTTGATGCCGCGCAGACGCTGGAACTCGGCCGTGTCGACGAGCCGCAGCTCGTCGCGGCTCAGCTCGATGTCGCCGTGGACGGGGTCGCGGAGGATGCTCAAGCAACGCAGGCTAGCGCGCGCGGCAACCTCCGCAACACCAACTAGAACCGGAACGGCAGCCGCAGGAAGCGCAGCTCGGGCAGTTCCTGGCCCGGCGTCAAGAACGGCGGCTGGGCCGCGCCCGGCCGGAACTGCAGGTCGAACGTCACGTCCCACATCACGTAGCGCGGCGCGCCGGCGTCGAGGTAGTCCGCGAGGTCCTGGTCAGACCAGTCGTAGAAGAACTCGCCCTCGCCCTGCGGGAACCGCTGCGAGGCCTGCGAACCGCCGGGGTCGCGGTGGAACGCGAACCCGATGCGCACGTTGCCGACCGGCACGCGCGGCTGGCCGACCGCGCCGTAGGTCGAGCCGAGCGATTCGGTGCCGTCGACCCGCACCTCGAAGAACTTGGCGCGGATCTGCACGTCGGCAGCGGCCGCCGGCAGCGGTCCGCGCGACGCGTCCAGCCACAGCGTGTCGGCGTCGTGCGCCAGCACGCCGTAGCCCTGCAGCACGCCGCCCGACGCGTTGCGCAGCTCGGCTTCGTAGTGCACGTAGCGCGGCTCGTCGCCGAGCGCCGGCGCAGCCAGTTCGATGCGGTAGGCCGGCCGACCGAGATGGTTGGCCTGCGCGTCGACCGACGCGACCGGCACCGCCGCGACCACCGTCTGGTAGCGCGCCTCGACGTTGTTCTCACCGAGCGGCCCGTAGTCGACGTAGCCGTCCGGGCGCGTGCCCCCCCACTGGAACCGCGGACCGGCGACCGCTCCGCCGCTGGTGTCGAGGCCGCGCGGCGCGCCGTCGGGACCGGGCAGCTCCCGCCGCTGGCTGCGGCCGGTGTCGATCCACTTCGAGCGCATGCGCGACTTCGCCTGGATCGTCGCCGGCAGCAGCACCGGCGCCGGCCGGATGTCACCCTCGACCTTGCCGATCTCGGTCAGGTTGCCGTCGTCGTCGCGGTAGTCGCCGGCGGCGTCCGGAAAGCCCTGCCACGCGATCAGCTGCTGCTTGGCGAGCCCGGTGATCGGGTTCTGCCAGTTCGATCCGGGCAGGAAGAACTCGATGTTGTCGTCGAGCACGGTGTTGGTGCCGTCGCCGTTGTCGCCGGGCGGCACCATCAGCTGCACCACGCCCATCCCGCCGAGGCCGCCCGACGGGTTGGTGTCGTAGCTGTTGCCCGAGATCATCTGCTGGCCGCTCTGCGGGTACTTGCCCGCCACCTCGATACCGGTGCCGAAGCCCCCGACCCGGCCGACGCCGCCGTCCGCCGAGACCGCGAACGTGTAGTCGCGATCCTGGAACTGCGGGTTGCTCGGAGCGCCGTAGAGGTAGCGGTTGCTGCCCGAGTCGCCGTGCGCCTCGATCTGGATCGCCTTCGCCGACATCAGCACGACCATGCCGCCGGCGCCGCCGCCGCCGCCGCCCGCGTTGCCGCAGTTGCCGGCCTGTTCGCCGCCGCCGCCGTCGCCGCCGTCGGCGCTGATGCGACCGCTCGCCGCGATGCGGATCTCCTCGAGCGCCTGCACGATCAGCACACCGCCGCCGCCGCCGCCACCGCCGCCGGAGAAGTCGGTGAACCACGGCTGGCCGTCCGGCGCGCAGGTGTCGCCACCGCCGCCACCACCGCCGCCGCCGGTCGGCACGTCGAGTTCGCCGGTGATGCGCAGCCGCCGGTTGAGGTCGATCGCGCTGCCCCAGAAGTTGTTGTCGACGCGCGAATCGGTGAACGCCAGGTCGCCCGGCAGCCCGCCGCCGAGGAACTGGTCGCGGTTGCCGGACGAGCCCGAGCAGCCCGAACCGCCGTAGCCATAGATCTGCTGGAACGCGGTCTCCGCCGACGTCGCCGAGTTCGGCACGATCGTCTCGAACGCGGCCTGCGTGATGTTGAGCCAGTTGACGTCCCCCTGCGTCGCCATGCCGCCGCCACCGCCGCCGCTGCCGCCGCCGCTGCCGTTGTAGAACGTCGGCGAGGTGTTGGTGTAGCAGGCGAGGCTGCACGAGATCAGCCCGCCGCGACCGCCCCGGCCGGCCGCCTGGCCGCCGCCGCGACCGGCGGCGCCGGTCTGGTCGCGACCCGAACCGCTCGGCGAACCTTCGCCGCCGTTGCCGCCGCCGCACGAACCGACGCCGCCGGCCTTGGCGAAGTTGGCCGCACGCAGCGTGTCGACGCGCGCGCCGTCGCCGCCGTCGACGGTCAGCGTGCCCTCGACCGTGAAGCGGCCGCTGCAGCGCCAGATCATCGGGTTGGGCCCCTGACCGACGACGCGCACCCCCTGCGGGATGGTCACGTCGCGGAACCGGAACACGCCGCCGTTGACGGTGAACGGCAGCCCGTTCTCCGGCACGACCTGCGTGAACGAAGTGTTGAGCACGACCTCGTTGGCGAGCGGTCGGTAGTCGAGCGTGGTGCCGTTGCCGCCGAAGTCGAAGCCCGCCCGCAGGAAGCCGGCGCCGACCTGCGCGACCGACTCGGGGAACACCGCGCCGAAGTCGATGTTCCGCAGGTCGCGGAAGTCCTCGACGATCGCGTTCCACTGCTGCCGGTAGGCGCCGCTGGTCCGGAACGTGCCGAACACGCGCTGGTAGGCGCCGTTGTCGAGGTTGTTCTCACCGGCGATGTCCTCGACCGTCGGTTCGACCACGACGCGGATCTCGGCGTTGTTGGGCAACACGCCGACCGGCTCGAGCGCGACCGTCGCGCCGTCGAGGTCGTTGCGCTCGATCGTGACGAGCGCCGGGATCCACGTGAAGTCCTCGGGGTCGGACGGGTCGTCCAGCTCCGGATCCTTGTACTCCATGTAGATGCGGCCGCGGTCGGCCTCGTCGCGCACCAACGGGTCGTTGTCGAGCGCGACCGGGATGTTGGCCGAACGCGGGTTGAGCGCCTGGTCGAACGACAGCCGCACCTGCACCGGCGGCGACCCCATCAGACCGAGTGGCACGTCTTCGAGCGACGTCGCGGTGCTGACGTCGAAGCCGACGCGGACCGGGCCCCCGGCCTTCGGGTTGCGGAACAGCTGCGCCGGCTGGGTGCCGTCGACGGTGTCGAAGCCGATCGTCGCCGGTCGCTCGAGGCCGCGGCCATTGGTCGACCGCAGCTCGGTGCCGTTCTGTTCCTTGCCGCCGACCAGCTGCACGCGGTAGCGCGCCCCGGGCCGGAAGCCGCCGTTGTTGAGGTCCTCGTTGTCGGGGTAGCTCGGCACGAACAGCAGCCGCCGTCCGGGCTCGGCGTCGCCGGTCCGGGTGCCGACCTGGAACGTGCCGGTCACGAACTGCGTCGTCGGCAGGCCGGTCTCGTCGAGCACCGCGAACGACACCGTGCTCAGGTTGGCCGAGTCGAGGTCGACCGGCTCGGTGAAGTCGAACGCGATCGGATCGTTGAGGTAGATCGTCGCGCCGTCCGTCGGCTCGGTCGCGTCGAGCACGAAGTCGCCGCCGGCGCGGCCCTCACCCACTCCTCCACCGCCTCCGCCACCGCACGCGGCGAACAGCAGCAACGACGACCCCACCAGTACACAACGGTCCCACGCCATGGTCCGACCTCTCATCTTCTGGCGCCGACCATCCGGCGCTGTCCTGACCTATGCGCGCGTTGCCGAGTCGGTAACCAACGGAGCGGATGCGCACACCGGGAGCGCGGGATGACACGCCCCACCGACCCGCCTGCACGCCGTCTCATCCGGGGATCCGACGGGCCCCCGATGCCACCGACGCATGCGACCAAGGCCGTTGCTTCGCCGCGGCTTGCGCCGACCTCGGCCCTTGCGGGCTTGTATAGTTGCGTGGTGCGGCGCGCTCTCCCGTGCGCCGCATGCCTCGTGTGGCTTCGTTGTGTGGTGGGGGGATCGGACCTGCGAGGGTCCGGTCCCCACTTTTCTCGGGGTCGGCCCCGACGCGTCGCTAGCGGGCAAAGCCCCGTCCGCACGCGTACACGCCGCTTCCGCGATCACGGTTGGCAGCGCGTCCACTACCTGGACGCGCTCCTAGCGGCCCATGCGCAGCGCCACCTCGCCGGTGACCATCAGCGACGACAGCTCGCGCTGCTGCGGTTCTGCTCCGGCAAGCTCGACCCGCAGCGACACGTCGAAGCGGCCGCAGTGCGGCAGCGCCAGCACGCACGGCTCGTCGGCGGCACAGGCCACGTCGACTCCGCCGCCGAGGTTGCTGGTGACGCGCCAGACCTTGCCCATGCTCGGCGGCTCCACGAGCAGCGACGCGTCGCCGCCGCGCCACGCCGGCAGCACCAGCTTGGACGGCATCGCCTCCCGCCAGGTCACGTTGCGCCCGGCGTGGCCGCGCGCACGCAGCGCGAGTTCGACGCCGTCTGCCGCCGGCAGGCCGACCGAGAACGCGCCTGCCGCGCCGGTCTCGGCGATGCAGACGCCGCGCAGGTCCAGGTATGGCGGCAGCAGGCGCAGTGACCGCGGTCCGTCGAGACGCTGGCCCGGCACCCGCGCGAACACCGCGGCACCGGCGATCGGCGCGCCGGCGTCGTCGACGACGATGCCCTGCTGGGTCCGTTCGCCGAACGACATGCGCAAGAGCGCGCGGGTCGGCTGCTCGGACAGCGAAACCTCGGTCGGCGCCGCGACCGCTGCCAGCGGATGGCGCACGACGATCCGCGCGTCGCCGTGCTGCGGCAGGTCCTCGATCGCGACCTTGCCGGCTGCGTCGATCGGGTAGCCGTCGGTCAACAGCTGCGCGAAGAACGGCCACTGCGACAGCCCGGACGACACGGCCTTGGCCCCGGGCACCACGTAGGCGCGCGCCCGTTCGATCTCGACGGCGCGCGCCGCGACCTGCACGAACACGGTCGACGCCGGCTGCAGCACCGCGGTCAACGGCTCGACGCCGCGGTCGACGGTGATCGCCTGCCACTTGCTGGCGTGGCCCGGCGCGCGCACCACGAACGGCACCCCGTCACCGGCCGGCACGTCGGCCTCGAACGCGCCGGTGTCGTCGGTGGCGAACGCGCGCTCGGCACCGTCCACCTCGCGCTCGCCGAACCACACCGACGCGCCCACCAGCGGCTGCTGCGCCGCGTCGAGCACGGTGCCGCGCACGACGATGCGGGCCCCCACGCGGGCGGCGGTCTGGCCCACCGGGTCGAGCGCGAGCTGGCGCAGCAGCTGCCGGCCCTCGTGCTCGATCGCGAGCAGCGCCAGGCCACGACCGGGGCGCGCGACGTCGTAGCCGGAGTCGACGCCGGCGACGATGCGCGCCGGCAGCAGCGCGCCGTCGGCGCCTTCGGCCAGCGCCGGCTCGGCCGGCGGCGCGACGAACCGTTCGCGCGACGTGACCTGCACGTGGACCACCGGCGCATCCAATGGCACCGCGCCTTCGAAGCGAGGCGGGTCGGGTGGCTGCGGCGCGCCGGCCTGCGACCGCGGCTGCTGCGGGTCGCCGCCAGCGGGAGGCGCGACGACGTCGCCGCGATGGGTGGACCAGATCCACGCTGCCACCGCGGCAACGGTGCACCCGAGCAGCAGGAACAGTACGGTGCTTCGTTGCATCAAGTCCGGACGAAGGATACCGCCGGATCGTCCAACCTGCGCATGCCCCTGCCGATCGCCATCGACTATCGCCCCGCGCTGCTGTCGCGCGCCGGCATCGGCCGCGCCACCCGCGAACTGGCCAACGCGCTCGCGCAGGTCGACGACGTCGCGCTGCACCTGTTCGGCCACAGCCTCGCGCGGGCCCGGGTCGCGCTGGACGTGCCCGGACGTGCGCGGCTGCACCGGCTGCCGATCGCCGGACGCGTGCTGCCGACCCTCCGCCGCTTCGGCGTCGGCGCCGAACGGCTCGCCGGCAACGCGCGGTTGTTCCACTGGACCGACTACGTGCAGCCGCCGGTCGGCCATGCCAGAACGGTGCTGACGGTGCACGACCTGGCGTTCGTGCGCGATCCGCGCTGGCACGGCGCCGACGCCGCCACGCTGCGCGAACGCACGCGTGGCGCGATCGCGGCGGCCACCGCGCTGACCGCGCCGACCGCGGCGACCGCGGCCGACGTGCGCGCGTTCGCCCCGGACGCGCCACCGCCGCGGGTGATCCCGTGGGGCGCCGACCACGTGCCGACGACGGAGCTGCCGCGGCCGTTCGCCGGCGACTACGCGCTGTGCGTCGGCACGATCGAGCCGCGCAAGAACCACCTCGGGCTGTTGCGCGCGTGGCGCGAACTGCGGTCGAGCAGACCGCACCTGATCGTGGTCGGCGCGGTCGGCTGGGAGTGCGACGAGATCGTGGCCGCGATGCAGCAGGCCGAACGCGAAGGGCTGCTGACCTGGCTGCGCCACGCCGACGACGCGACGCTGTGGGCGCTGCTGCAGCACGCGCGCGCGCTGCTCTACCCGGCGCTGTGGGAGGGCTTCGGCTTCCCGCCGCTCGAGGCGATGGCGCTCGGCGTGCCGGTGGTCGCCCACGACGCGGCGCCGCTGCGCGAGGTCTTTGGCGACGCGGTGCAGTTCGCCGACGCCACCGACCACGCCGCGCTGGCCGCCGCGATCGACGCGGTGCTGTTCGACCAGGACCTGCGCGAACGCCATCGCCGCGCCGGCCGGGCGCGCGCGGCAGGGTTCACGTGGCGCGCCTGCGCCGAAGCCCACGCGCAGCTCTACCGCGAGGTGCTGGCGTGACCGTGATCGCGTTCGACGGCGTCTGCTTCGGCGACGGCCCGATCACCGGCGTCGGCCGCGCGTTCGTCGACGGCGTGCGCGCCTACGCCGCGCGCCGCGAACACGAGTGCGTGCTGCTGGTCCCCGCAGGCGCCGCGGTCGACGAGATCGCCGACCTGCGCTGCGTGCCGGCGCCGCGCGGTCGCTGGCAACGGCAGCGGCTCCTGCCCCGCCTGCTGCGCGAGCTGCGCGCCGACCTGCTGCACAGCTCGGTCGCCGCGGTGCCGCTGCGCGCGCCGTGTCCGACGATCGCGACCGTGCACGACCTGCCGTGGCTGCACCCAGAGGCCGACGAACGCACCACGTGGTGGCGCCGGTTCGCGACCGTGCGTTCGCTGCGCGCCGCCGCCCGCGTGCTGGCGCCCTCGACGATGACGATGCGCGACGCACAGCAGCTGGTCGGCGACCGCGGCCCCGCGGTCGAGCTGGTGCCGCACGGCACCCACCTGCCGACCACGCCGCCGCCGACCGAACACGAACGGCGCGGACCGTTCGTCGTGCTCGGCGACGACCGGCCGCGCAAGAACCGCGCGCGCGTCGCCGCGGCCCACCGCCTGCTCGCCGGCCTCGGCGTGCCGACCCCGGGGCTGCGCTTCGTCGGCCCGCCGGACGACTACGTCACCGAAGCCGACAAGCAGCAGCTGCTGCGCAGCTGCCGCGCGGTCGTGCACGCGGCGCGCTTCGAGGGCTTCGGCCTGCCGGTGCTCGAGGCGCTGGCGCACGGCGCGCCGCTGGTCTGCTCCGACCTGCCGCCGCTGCGCGAGATCGCCGGCGACGTCGCACACTACGTCGACCCCGACGACCCCGGCTCGATCACCGAAGGCCTGGCGACCGTGCACGGCGACCATGCGCTGCGCGCGCGGCAGGTCGAGGCGGGCCCGCGCCGCGCCTCGCTGTTCCGACCGGAGCGCACCGCCGAACACTGGCGGCGCATCCACGCGGAGGTGCTCGGGTGAGCATGCACGTGGTCGTCGCGGGCTGGCTGCTCGGCCCCCACTCCGGCGCCAACCGCCGGCTGCTCGGGTTGCTGGGCGCGGCCCACGAGTGGCTCGCCGACGACGAGCGCATCACGGTGCTGCACGGCCCGGACTTCGCGCCGCCGGCCGACCTGCGGCGCATCGACTGGCGCGCGGTCGCGATCCCGGCCGGTCCGACGGTCCGGCGTGCGCTGGTCGAGCAGCACACGCTGCGGCGGCTGCTACCCGAACTCTCGGCGAGCGTCTACGACCACGGCTTCCTGCCGCCGCCGCGCGTCGGCCCGCCGCTGTGCCTGACGATCCACGACGTGCGCCACGCCGACGGCTACGGCCGCTGGCCGCGCCTGCTGGCGCGCTCCGTGCTGCGCAAGGCGCTGCGCCGCACCGCCGGCGTGATCGCGGTCAGCGACTGGACGGCGTCCCGGCTGCGCGAACTGGTGCCGGGCTGCGAACCGATCGTCGTCCCCAACGGCGTCGACGAACGCGCGCCGGGCGAACCTCCGGCCGACGTCCCTGAAAACGGCTACGTGCTGCACGTCGGCCACCTCGAGCCGCGCAAGAACCTGGCGGTGGTCGTGCGTGCGCTGGCATGCATCGAGGCGCAGCGGCGACCGGAGCTGTGGCTGGTCGGCCACGACGCCGGCGAATGGCCGCGGCTGCGGGCGCTCGCCCGACGCCTCGGGGTGCACGAGCACGTCCGCCACCTCGGCGTGCTGCCCGACGAACGGCTGCCGGCGTGCTACGCCGCGGCGCGCCTGGTCGTGATGCCATCGCGCTACGAAGGCTTCGGCATGCCGGTGCTCGAGGCGCGCGTGCAGGGCACGCGGGTCGCGGTCGCCGATGCCGGTGCGCTGCCGGAGGTCGTCGGCGACGGCGCGCTGCTGCCGGCGGACGATGTCGCGGCGTGGGCCGAGGTGATCGCGGACGAGCACCGCGACGGGCCGGAGCTGGTCGAGCTGCGCGCGGCGACGGCCGCGGCGCACGGCTGGTCGGTGGCGTCGTGCCAGTGGCTCGACGCGCTGCGCCAGCTCAATTCATCGCGTTCATGATCGCGTAGACGACGCCACCGCCGACGGCGATCACCAGCAGCACGATCAACAGCCGCTTGCCGCCGGACATCTGGTTGAGGTCGTCACCGAGCACGCCGCCGCCGCCCTGCTTCTTGGAGTACTGCAGGATCCGGCCCGAGGCCGGCTGCACGTCGTCGCCGCCGGTCCGCTTGCCGGCCGCCGCCCCCTTCTGCGGCTCGCGCGGCGCCGAACGGACCTCGACGACCGGATCGTCGCGACGCGGCGGCGGCGGCGCCTTCTGCACCTCGACGACCTCGTCCTCGAACTCGACGACGTCGCCGGCGGGTGGCGCCGGGGCCGGCGCAGGTGCCGGCGCAGGCGCAGGCTCGTCCCCGAGCAGGTCGTCGTCGTCGCCGAGCAGGTCGTCCCCGTCGTCCATCGCCGGGGCGGGCGCGGGTGCGGGCGGCGGCGCGGCGGCGAGGTCGTCCCCGCCCAGCAGGTCGTCGCCGTCGTCGAACGGATCCGCCGCGGCCGGCGTCGCCGCCTTCGAACGTCCCGGCAGCTGCCCCTCGCGGTAGACGATCACCGTCTTGCCGATCTCGATGCGGTCGCCGTCGCGCAGCATGCGGCGGTCGACCGGCTTGCCGTTGAGCAGCGTGCCGTTGCTCGAGTCCATGTCCTCGATCTCGACGACGCCGGCCTCGGCGATCAACCGCGCGTGGCGTCGCGACGCCTTGTTGTCCGCGACCACGACGTCGCACGCGGCGACGCGGCCGAGCACCAGCCCGTCGCGCACACCGACCAGCGCGCCGTCCGACAGTTCGAGGTAGCCGCTCACCGACGCGACCTCCGGCTCCGACCCGCACTCCAGGGAAACTGCATGCCGACCTGTATACCATCGCGGCTCATGGCCACCGCCATCTCCGCCCAGCAACTCGCCGTGACGTTCCCCGGCCGCGGCCGTCGCGCGGCGGTCGACGCGCTGCGGCCGCTCGACCTGGAGCTCGCGGCGGGCCAGATCCTCGGCATCCTCGGGCCCAACGGTTCGGGCAAGACGACGCTGCTACGGGTGCTCGCGGGCCTGCAGGCCCCCACCGGCGGCGCGGTCACGCTGCTCGGCAAGTCGCCGACCGACCGCGACCTGGTCCGTCGCGTCGCCTACCAGAGCGAAGGACCGCTGCCGCTGGCGACGCTGTCGGCGCCCGAGTACCTGGCGTTCGTCGGCGCCGAGATCGGCCTGCCCAACGCGGTCTCCGACCAGCGCAGCAACGACCTGCTCGAACGGCTCGAGCTGACCCACGCCGGCCGTCGCCGCATCCGCACGTTCTCGACCGGCATGGGCAAGCGGCTGGCGCTGGCCGCGGCCTTGCTGGCCGAGCCCGAGGTGCTGCTGCTCGACGAGCCGACCTCGGGGCTCGACCCGTTCGGCACCGCCACGGTGATGGAGATCCTGCGCGAACGCGCCGACGCCGGCGCGGCGATCCTGATGGCCTCGCACCACCTGCTCGAGGTCGAGGAGTCGTGCGACGAGGTGCTGGTACTGCACAACGGCACCGTGCACGCGCGCGGCCCGCTCGCCGACCTGTTGGCGACCGACGAGCAGGCGCTGGTCGTGCGCGGCCTCGACGACGACACGATGCGGCAGCTCGGCGACGACGCGCGCGCCCGCGGCGGCGAGGTCGTGCGGGTCGAACGGCCGCGCGACCACCTGTTCGCGCTGTTCCGCCGGCTCGGCCGCGACCGGGGCGACCAGGAGCCCCGCCGTTGAGGTCCTGGCGCGGCCCGTTGGGCGTGACGGTGCGCCAGTGCCTGCGCGTCGTCACAATGCCGACGCTGCTGGCGACGCTCGCGGCGGTGGTCGCGCACGCCTGGGCCGAGCCCGAGCTGGTCGACGGCGCGACCGCGACCGCCGCCGCGACGCCGTGGCTGACGCTGCCGCTGTTCGTCGCGGCGGTCGGCTGCAGCCTGGCCGCCGCCCAGGCCTGGCCGACGTTCACGCAGCGCCGCGACGGCGCCGACACCGTGCGTCGGATCGCGCGCGGCCCGTTCGGCGGCCGCGGCGCGGTCATCGCCGGCGCACTCGTCGCGCAGCTGCTGCTCAGCCTGCCGCTGGCGGTCGCGCTGACGGCGTGGTTCGAGGCGCCGGTCGACGCGCGGCGGCACCGCCCGGCCGACGTGCCGTCGATGCCGATCCTCGAAGAGCCGGGCCAGTCGCTGGCATTCGAGCTGCGGCCGCCGATGCGGGCCGGGCAGATCTTGCTGCGGCCGCGCGCGTCGCTCCCGACCGGCCCCGACCCGACCTTGCTCGAGCTGACCAGCAGCGGCGAACGGCTGCACGACACGCCGATCGCGTTCGACGAGTCGCTCGAACTGGTGCGGGTCCCCCTCGACGGCCGGCAGCTCAAGACCTTCGAGCTGACCTGCACCGCCGGTCACGTGCCGCTGCTGTTCGCCGCCGGCAGCGTCGTGTTGGTCGACGCCGAGCCGCTGCCGCGCTGGGGCAACGCCGTGCTGCTCGGGCTGCTGGCCGCCGGCACGTCGCTGCTGACCCTGCTGCTGGCGGCGCTGATCGGTGCGGGGTCGGGCTGGCCGACGGTCGCCAGCGCGATCGGCGCGACCCAGTTCGTGCTGTGGATCGGCGGCGTCGGACCGATCGACGACGCGATCCTGGCGGTTCTGCGCGGCCAGTGGTTGTGGTGACAGTGGTGGTTGCGTCACCGCTGGGCTAGGGTTTTTCCGGCCGCGGCCGCCGCTCCTCACGCGAGGGCCGACCGCATGGCGATAGCTGTATCGATGCCTTTCCTGCGCGCGACCTGCACCCTGAGCCTGTTCGGCGCCGCCCTGGCGATGCTGCCGCCGACGGGCGAACGCCTGCGCGAGTGCGCCAGCTGGTTCTCGCGACCGGCGCGGCTGCCGTTCGCGTGGCAGGCGCTGCAGACCGCGCAGCGCAGCGGCGACGGCGCCGAGGCGTTTGCGCGCGGCCAGCAGATCCTCGACCTGGTGCCGAGCTGGACCATCGGACACTCGGGGATCGCCTACCGCTACGTGCTGACCCAGGACGACCGCGGCACCGCGGCCGAGGACGCCGAGCAGGCCCGCCGTCGGCTGGCGGTGGCGCTGGCCTGGCTCGACGGCGCGCGCACACACGCCGGCCACCGCGAACCCGAACTGCTGCTCGCCGCGGCGTTCCTGCCGCGCATGGCGTGCCGGCAGTTCCCAGGGCTCGAACAACTGCTGCCGCCGGGCGGCGCCGCCCGCATCACCGACCGCTACTTCGCCGAGATCGAGCGGCGTTTCCCGGGCCCCGAGGCGCACGAGCAGCGCACGTTCCTGGCGCCGACGCTGGCGGCCGCGCTGCTGGAGGCCGGCCAGCGGCAGGCCGCGATCACGGTGCTGCGCGACGCGATCGAGCGGTCCCGCGAAATACGCGACCGGCAACTGGCCACCGAATGGTCCGCCCGGATCCTCGAAGCGGCGCGCCGGCTGGCCGGCGAGCCGGTCGACCTCGAGCCGGTGTTCGCGGACCCCCGCCTCGAGCCGCTGTGGCCGTATCTCCGCTGACGCACGCGACCTGATGGACATCGACGCGATCATCCAGACGATCACGGACTACCCGTATATCGGGGCAGCCGCCGTGTTCCTGCTGTGTGGTCTCGGCCTGCCGATCCCCGAGGAGATCGTGCTGCTGGCGTCGGGGTTCGTCTGCGCCAAGTTCCCCGACAAGGCGCAGCTGCTGCCGATGATGGGCTGGTGCGCGACGGCCATCATGGTCGGCGACATGATCCCGTTCCTGCTGGGGCGGATCTTCGGCGTGCGCCTGCTCAAGCTGCGCTGGCTGCGCTACTTCATCACCAAGCAGCGGCTGGCGACGTTCGACCACTGGTTCCGCCGCCGCGGCGACCTGGTGATCGTGATCTCGCGCTTCATGCCCGGCCTGCGGGTGGTCGCGTTCTTCACCGCCGGCGCGATGAAGATGCGGATGACGCGGTTCCTGTTCCTCGACGGGCTCGGGATCGTGCTGATGGTGCCGTTGATGACCTGGATCGGCTTCCGCAGCGCCGGGTTCATCGAGGAGGCGTTCCAGACCGTGCAGAAGGTCGAGCGCGGCCTGCTGTGGGGCGGCATCGGCCTGGCCCTGGTGTTGGCCGCGTGGATCTGGTGGTGGCGGCGCCGCCGCGGCCAGCGTCAGCAGAAGGCCCTGAAGGAGGCGTTCGTGCAGCCGCGCAAGCCGGTGCAGGGGCCGCCGACCTTCCCGGGCGGGCCGCTGCCGGACGAACTGCACGCTCCGGACGATCAGGAGCAGGCCGACCAGGAGTTGGCCGAGACCATCGAACTGCCGCCGCTGGACCCGCCCGAGGCGCCCGCCACCGAGGCGGAATCCCCCGAGCCGACGGCCGACGACGACGGCGCTGGCACCGACGATTCGGCGCCCCCGGCCAAACCGTAGTTCCGCCCGGCCATCCCCGCGCTTGTTTCGGGGTAGCCACAGCCGCTATCGTGCTGGCCCCTTTTCGCGCCGGCTACAGCTCCGCCGGCGGCCATGACATGTACGTAGCCTGGAACATCATCTCTCTCGTGATCGCGGCAGCGGGCCTCGCCTACGCCGTGAACGCCTTCAAGCAGATCCAACAAAAGGACGCGGGTGACGACGTCATGCAGAAGATCGCGAAGGCGATCCAGGACGGCGGCAAGGCGTTCCTGCATGCGGAGTACAAGTACCTCGGCATCTTCGTCGCGGTGGTCTTCGTCGCGCTGTGTCTCGGCAAGGACGCGCCGGCCGAAGGCTCATACCTCGGCGTCAAGACCGGCGTCGCGTTCCTGATCGGCGCGCTGGCGTCCGGCATGGCCGGCTACTTCGGGATGTATTGTGCGACCCGCTCGGCGGTGCGCACCACCCAGGCCGCCAAGACCAGCCTCGGCGCCGCGCTCGACATCGCGTTCAAGTCCGGCACGGTCATGGGCATGACGGTCGTCAGCATGGGCCTGCTCGGCATCTCCGTGCTGATGCTGGTCTACGTGTCGCCTTCGGATGCGGCCGCGGTCGCCACCGCGGCGGACGGCGCGACCCCGACGAACTTCGTCAACTACGTGCTGGGCTTCAGCTTCGGTGCCAGCTCGATCGCGCTGTTCGCGCGCGTCGGCGGCGGCATCTACACCAAGGCGGCCGACGTCGGTGGGGACCTGGTCGGCAAGGTCGAAGCCGGCATCCCCGAGGACGACCCGCGCAACCCGGCCACGATCGCCGACAACGTCGGCGACAACGTCGGTGACGTCGCGGGCATGGGCGCGGACCTGTTCGAGTCCTACGTCGGTGCGATCATCTCGACGGCGATCATCGGCTTCTCGCTGGTGCCGGCCACCGACAACGCCGAGCTCTACGCCGATAACCTGACCAGCCTGATCATGTTCCCGGTCGTACTGGCCGCCATCGGCGTGATCGCAAGCTTCCTCGGCACCTTCCGCGTGAAGGCGGACGACGAGTCGAAGCTGTCGCACGCGCTGTTCAGCGGCCTGCTGGCCGCGTCGATCGCGCTGGTCATCGGCGCCGCGGCGCTGACCATGGGCATGAAGCCGAGCCCGGCGATCGAGCCCGGCGCGGCCGAGACGTTCTCGCACTGGAACGTGTTCTGGTCGGTCATCATCGGCCTGACCATCGGCATCATCATCGGCCACGTCACCGAGTACTACACCTCGGAGAAGAAGGCGCCGGCGCAGATGATCGCGCAGCAGTCGGAGACGGGTGCCGCGACCAACATCATCCACGGCCTCGCCACCGGCATGGCCTCGACCTGGATCCCGACGGTCCTGCTCGCCCTGGCGGTCTACTACTGCAACGAGCTGGCCGGCATGTATGGCATCTGTGTCGCCGCGGTCGGCATGCTGTCGACGCTCGGCATCTCGCTCGGCGTCGACGCGTTCGGCCCGGTCGCCGACAACGCCGGCGGCCTCGCCGAGATGTCGCACCAGCCGCCGGAAGTGCGTGAGCGCACCGACTCGCTGGACGCCACGGGCAACACCACCGCCGCGATCGGCAAGGGCTTCGCGATCGGCTCGGCCGCGCTGACGGCGCTGGCGCTGTTCTCGGCCTACAAGGTCGCCGCCGGCGTGTCGCTCGGCCTCGAGGACGCCAAGGTCGTCATGGGCCTGCTGATCGGCGCGATGCTGCCGTTCGTGTTCTCGGCGATGGCCATGAAGGCGGTCGGCAAGGCCGCCAACGCGATGGTCGAAGAAGTGCGCCGCCAGTTCCGCGAGATCCCGGGCCTGAAGGAAGGCACCGGCGGCGAGGCGGACTACATGCGCTGCGTCGACATCTCGACCAAGGGTGCTCTGCGCGAGATGGTCGGCCCCGGCATCCTCGCCGTCGCCGCCCCGATCGTGATCGGCATGATCTTCGGCAAGGCGGCCGTCGGCGGCCTGCTGGCCGGCGCGACCAGCGCCGGCGTGATGATGGCGCTGTTCATGGCCAACGCCGGCGGCGCCTGGGACAACGCCAAGAAGTACATCGAGTCCGGCGCGCTCGGCGGCAAGGGCAGCGAAGCCCACAAGGCCGCCGTCCAGGGCGACACGGTCGGTGACCCCTTCAAGGACACGGCCGGCCCGTCGATCAATATCCTGATGAAGCTGATGACGATCGCGGCGCTGGTCGCGCTGCCGCTGTTCCGCGGCTAGGAGCGCGTCCATGTAGTGGACGCGCTGCCGACCGTGATCGCGAAAGCGGCGTGTACGCGTGCGGACGGGGCTTTGCCCGCTAGCCCGCGGCGCGCGCCCCAAAGGCGCCAGAGCCGTCGGATCGCCCCCCCGGTCCGCAAGATCTGCTCCCGGAACCGATCAGGCGGACCATTGCCGGCGACCGTGAATGGTCCGTGAATGCGGGCCGGCGGCGCCCAAAGCCCGGCGAGAAGGGGTAAAAACGGGGCCACTCGACCTTGCTCCGCAACGGTCAGGGCCCGGGCGCGGGGGCCAAATGCGGAGCGGGGGTTACCAGCCTCTGCCGCGCAGGTATCCTTCACGGAGTCGTTGTGCATCCATCCCCAAGCTCCGAGACCCGAGAGTTGAGTTCCAAAGCATCCGAGAGTTCGCAGAGAACCTCCCCCCAGCCTGGCGCAGCACCTGACCAGGACACCCGCGAGATGGCGCTGAAGCTCGCCGAGCGCCTCGACGAGAAGCAGGCCACCGACATCAAGATCCTCGATGTCTCCGGCCCCCTCGTGATCGCCGACTACTTCGTCGTGGCCACCGTGCAGAGCACGCGCCAGGCGCAGTCCCTCGCCAAGGAGCTCGACATGGCTCACAAGGCGATGCGCGGTCGACGCAAGCGCAACGGCGGCAGCGAAGGGGAGGAGAGCAACTGGGTGTTGCTCGACTTCAACGACATCGTCGTGCACCTGTTCCTGCCCGAGGCTCGCGACTACTACGGGCTCGAGAGCCTGTGGGCCGACGTGCCGCGCCTGGACTTCACGCCGACGGCGAAGCCCGACGACGCGACCGCCGGCGCCGAGGTGCGCCAGCCGACGCTCGACGGCTTCGGCGCCTTCCAGCCGCTCGAACCCGACGCGGCCGATCCGTCGGGCGACGGCGACGACGAGCTGCCGGAGTAGCGAAGCTTCCCGAACGTATCGGCGCACGAGCCGATACGATGAAGCAGCGCATGACGGACCCCGTGCAATGGCAACACTTCGAGCCGGCGACGCTGGCTCGGGCGGCGAAGGAGGACAAGCTCGTCCTGATGGTCATCACGGCTCCGTGGTGCCAGTACAGCCGCGAACTGATGGCGACCAGCTTCGCCGATCCCGAGATCGTCGCCGCGGTGCACGAGGGCTTCGTGCCCGTGCACATCGACAGCGAACGGCGGCCGGACGTCAACCAACGCTTCGGCACCGGCGCCTGGCCGACGATCGCCTGGCTGACGCCCGACGGCGAGCTGATCGCGCAGGACAACTTCCTCGACGCGGCCGAACTGCACGTGCGCATCGACCGCATCCGCGAGGCGTGGCGCACCGACAAGCACAACATCCAGCGGCGCATCGGGGAGCTGTGGTCGCAGCTCGACGAGCGCAACTCGCAGAGCGGTGACAAGCTGCGCCGCGAGATGGTCGACGACATCACCGCGGCCATCTACGAGAAGTTCGACCGCAAGCACGGCGGGCTCGGCGACGGCATCAAGTTCCCCCACCCCGAAGCGCTCGACTTCGCGCTGGTGCAGGTGCAGAAGCGCAACGACGAGCGCATGCGCGAGGTCGTCACGCTGACCCTCGATCGCATGATGGAGAGCCCGCTGCACGACCACGTCGAGGGCGGGTTCTTCCGGTTCTCGCAGACGCCGGACTGGCACAGCCCCAACTACGAGAAGCTGCTGGACCAGAACGCGCTGGTGCTGCGCACCTACCTCGAGGCCTACCAGGTGTTCGGCACCGAGGCCTACCGCAAGACCGCCGAGGGCATCGTGCGCTGGATGCTCGACGTGATGCGCGACGAGCACGCCGGCAGCTTCGCCGGCAGCCAGGACGGCGAGGCCGACTACTTCACCGGTGATACCGAGCAGCGCAGCAAGCGCCAGCCGCCGGCGATCGATCGCACCGTCTACTGCCACGCCAACGCGCTCGCGGCGTCGAGCCTGTTCAAGGCAGCCGCCGTGCTCGAGCGCCCGGAGTGGCGCAGCGCGGGCCAGGCCGCGGTGCAGTTCTTGCTCGACAACCTGTTCGATGGCCGCGACGTCTACCACTACTGGGACGGCACCTACCACCTGCCGGGCATGCTCTACGACCAGGCGCTGCTGATCCGCGCGCTGATCGACGCCGCCCAGAACACCGGCGACTCGGACCTGCTGGTGCCGGCCGAGAAGGTCGCCGAACGCACCATCGAACAGAACAAGGCGCCGAACGGCGGCTTCTTCGACATCCTGCTGGACCCGCAGAGCCAGGGTTCGATGAAGCGCCGCAACCGCTCGATCCTCGACAACGGCGCGATGGCCGAGTCGCTGGTGCGGCTGTCGTACCTGGCTCGCCGCCCCGAGCTGTACGACGAGGCGAAGGTCGCGCTCGAAGCGTTCACCAACGACTACCGCGAGTACGGCTACTACGTCGCCGGCTACGGCCGCGCGGTCGACCTGTGCTTCTACGAGCCGCTGTTCATCACGATCGTCGGCGACCGCGAGTCGTCGGCCGCGGTCGAGCTGCGGCGCACGGCGCTGTCGACCTACGTGCCGTCACGCATCGTGCAGACGCTCGACCCGCAGCGTGACCCGATCCTGCTGGGGCGCAGCGGCCTCTCGGTGCAGGACGGTCCGATCGCGCACCTGACCGTCGGCACCAAGGCGCAGGGAACGGCCCACACGCCGGACGAGTTGCTGCAGGCGATCGAGTCCGTCGAGCGGGATCGACGGCAGTCGCTGCGCGGCGACTAGCCAGCCATCCAGCCATCCAGCGCAGGCATGCGCCAGGTGTGGACGCGGCTACAGCGCGCCCATCGTCGGATCGACCTGGTCCTCGTCGGGCACCAGCTCGATGAGACCGCGCTTCAGCTCCTCGCTGGCGATCTTGATGTAGTTGCGCTCACGCGTCTCGAACAGCGGGCGCTGGCCACGAACGAGTTCGCGGACGCGCTTCTGCAGCAGCGCGGTCAGGCGGAACGAGCCGCCGACCTGCTTCACCAGCTCCTGGGGGAGGGTTTGATCCATATGGGGTGTTGGGTTCTCGGGCCGAGAAGGGCGAAGAATCCTACGGTTCGCCCGAAGCCGGATCAACTGCCGGAGCGGCCGGGGGGCCAGGAACGGCCCGACCCGACCCGGTGGCGAACCCCGCGGCGCCGGTCGCAGGCCGCCGCCCCGGCCTACAGGTCGCGCGCGTCGACCGTCAGCTGCATGTCGGCCCAGGCGAACCGGCCGGTCCGCTGGGTGCTCGAGATGACCATGTGAAGGTGCACCTGGCGCGCCGAACTCGGCCCCACCACCTGGATCTCGAACCCGTGCGGGAAGCCCTCGTCGGTCGTGTCCTCGAGGCCGTAGGCCCCCACCCCGAAGCTATCCTGCGCGTAGATGCTCGCGATCGAGTGGTGACGGTAGCTCAGCATGCCGGTCGGCTCGTCCTCGGTCAGCAGCACCTCCCACGGGTTGGGCCGCGGCAACAGCGGCGTCACCGTCAGGCTGCCGTCGACCGAATCGACCTGGCGGAAGGTGCCCGAGACGCTCGGCAGCTCGCCACGCAGCCAGACGACCTCGGCCGGCGAATGCGTGTCGCCGTTGTCGTCCGGGGTCGCGTTGAGCAGGTGCAGCAGCACCTCGGCCTGGTCGTCGGCGTCGGTGATCCGGTCGATGCCGGCGCCGTCGATCAGCGGCTCGGTCTCGACCCGCACGATGTTCAGGCCGATCGGATGGCTTGGGTCCGGGCCGCCGTCCTCCTCGGTCAGGTAGTAGTAGACCCAGCGGTAGACGTCGACGAGGTACTCGTTGCCGCTGGTGCAGGTGAAGCGGTCGCTCCACACCAGCTTGGTGAAGAACAGCGAGTTGCCGGTGATCTCGCTGCCGGACGTGTCCGGGCGGATCGTCTCGCTGGTCGAGACCGTCGGCAGCCGGCTGGTGCCGAGCACCGGCGGCGCGTTCGACAGGTCGAGCACCGCCAGGTTGGCGTTGCCCTCGGTGTCGTTGCTGAACAGGCGCACCGACGAAACCAGCTCCAGGCGAAGGTCGTCGACGACCTCCTGGGTGATCTCGGTGCAGCGCGTCAGACGACGCGCGTACTCCTGTGCCTGGCCGCCGCTGACGGACAGCGTCGCCACGGCAAAGATCATCATCGCCAGCAGCGCCGACGAGATGACCAGTTCGATCATGCTGTAGCCGGACTCGCGCCGGCTACCGAGGTCGTGGGTCGACATGGTCGTGCTCATCGTTGGATGTAGATGCGGGTCTGGTGCCACGCGTAGTGCACCTGCGCTCCCTGCCGGAAGCACTCGATACGGAGCAGGTAGCTGCCCTCGGGGAAGTCCGCGACCGGCACGCTCCACGTGTAGCTCTCGTCGCCGGCGCTGTTGTCCGACTCGATGTGGATCGCGCTGGACGGCCGTTCGCCGGGCGTCGCCAGCGCGTTGTCCTGCATGTAGTAGTAGCTGCCGCCGTTGTCGTTGGAGTACATCAGCACGTACTCCATCTCGTTCTCGTCCTCGGCGAACGTGCCGGTCTGGGTGTAGGGCTGGCCGTCCCAGCGCACCCAGTCGATGCCGAACAGCACGTCGATGTCGGTCGGGTTGTTGAGCTCGGTGATGTCGGTCGGCGACTCGATCTCGACACGCGGCATCTGCTTGATGCGGAGCGTGTTGCCGGTGTCGCCGGCCTCGAGGTACGAGTGCACCAGCGACAGCACCGCCCACTTGGCGATGAACGACGTGCCCGACTCGACCACCTTGTCGATGCCGTTGACGACCACGTAGCCGGCCGACGTGCCGCCCGGGTTCTCCAGCTTGATCAGGCCGGAGCCGGTGCCGGAGCCGTGCGTGTAGTACGTCTGGTAGAGAGAGCCGGTGTAGCGCGTCGAATACGGCGCGAAGTTCCAGTGGCTGCCGCCACTCCCACCGTAGTTGAGCTGGAACGGGCGGCTGATCGGCGCCGACGACGGCATGGTCATGCTGTAGTTGTCGGCTACTTCCTGACCGACAGACGTCAACGCCCCATTGCCGCTGGTCGAAACGTGCCGGAAGCGCGACGACGAAGTGCCAATGTTGAAGAATGCCGAGCACCCGTTGACCGACGTCCGCTGGTGGTTGTCGTAGATCGCCGTGCCGTAGGCCAGACGCGGTGACACCGCATACGCGATGTTCGACCGGTACTGGAACACGCTTCCCGTCGAGCTGCCGGCGGGCAGGTTCCCGCGCACCGACCCACCCGACGCGTCGAAGAACGACGAAGCGAGGTCGTCCGGGTAGAGTTCCCCAAGCCACGGGAAACCCGACCACCATCCCGACGGCAGGCTCGTTACCGCAAGCCTGCGCGCCGACGTGATGGTGTTGATGAAGCCCGTGCCAGTGCCGTAGTGCGGCGTCAGGTCGCTCGGGATCGCATTGGGGTAGCCGTTCGCAGCGTCGTAGCCGATGTCGTTGCCGACCCCGAGGTAGTAGTACGAGAAGCCGGTCAGCGACGTGTAGACGCAGGCGCTCTCGACCAGGCCGTTGCGCAGCAGTTCGAAGTAGCGCGGCACGTCGCACCACATCGCGTTGTCCCAACGGTTGCGCAGGTGGCTGCTGTCGATCGTGACGAAGTCCGCGGTCGCGCTGTTGGTGTTGTTGAGGCTGTCGTGGTACCAGTTGTAGCTGTTGGGGAAGTCGTCGCCGCCCTCGAAGCAGTCCTTGTAGGGCAGGTGCCGCGGGTCCCCGTGGAACTGGGCGCGCTCGGTCATCGGCACGTCCTCGGCGCTGTCCGTCCACCACGCGTAGGTCGTCGACAGGTTGTCGGGCTGGATCGCGCCCGGGAACATCGTGCCGCTCGACTCCCAGTCGGAGTCACCGCCGCTCATGTTGCTGGCGATGCGCGTCTTGACCGTCATCAGCACGTCGCCCGTCGGGTCGTAGTTCGAGCCGCCGGCGTCGACGAACAGGTTGCTGGTCAGCACGTCCGGATCGAGCTCGAGCGTCCACCGCGCGGTGTTCTTCGGCCCGACCGCGTCGTCGTCACAGAGCTCCTTGCCGTCGAACGTCGGCCCCGCCGCCACCGGCGACGGGATGTACTCCATCATGTAGAGCCGCGCGCGTTGCGTGTTGGCCAGCCCCTTGTTGTTGACCAGCGTGCAGGACAGCGGCGTGTTGTAGAGGTAGATCCGCGTGAACGGGTCCGAGCCGCCGACGAACTCGGCGCGGTAGTACATCTGCTCGGCCGCGACCGCGACGTCGTCGGCGTGCACCGCGTCCTGCCAGTCGTTCGGGTACTCGTTGAGGCCGTTGGCCCAGACGCCGCCGTAGATGTGCTTGAGCCGCGCGTCCGCGATCAGCCGGTCCTCGTCGGCGTCGCCGTGGTCGATCAGGTCGATGCCCATCACCTCGACGACCATCGGCTCGGTCATGCGGTCCGACCCCGAGTAGTGCATCGGGTAGTCGGTGTAGGCATACATCCGGAACCGCAGCGGATCGGTGGTGCCACCGTCGTCGTTCTTGGTGCGCAGCTCTTCTGGGTGCGTGACCACGCGCCAGTTGGGGTGGTTGACCGGGTCCTTGGCCGCGTCGCTGAAGTTGCGCAGCGCCGGCATCGGCAGCAGCTCCCCGTGCAGGTTGATGATCAGCGCGTTCTTGTACTTGTCCGGGTCGGTGTTGAGGTCGTCGAGCAGCAGCCGCATGGTCGGCTCCTTCGACATGTCGACCAGCTCGTCCGGCGGCGTCGTACCGGCCAGTTCGGCCGCCTGGATCGCCTGCTCGCGCGCCGTCACCAGCGCCACGCGGGTGTCCCAGAGGGCCTTCTCCTCCGGGTAGCGCATCGCGTGGTTGAAGAAGTCGGCGAGCGCGTACGGGTAGGGGTTGGTGGTCGCGTCGTAGCCGTTGGTCTCGGTGCCGTCGACGTTGATGCGCGCCTTGATGTTGTCCGGGACGTAGTAGTAGCTCGACGCGTTGCCGTCCGGCATCCGGCCCGGGTAGTGGTAGACGTCCGGGATCACCTCGTGGCTGTCGAGCGCCTCGTTGGTGTAGGGACGGTAGGCCTGGTTGCGACCGAAGCCGGCCTTGGTGATCCAGTGCGTGCGGAACGACAGGCCCGGATTGCGGTTCTCGAGGTCGGTGATCATCGACTCGACGAACGGCTTGATCGAGTCCATGAAGACCCACCAGCCGGGGATGTTCTCGATCGCGAGCAGGTAGACGTCGTAGACCTGCGTCGTCGGGAACGCGCTGCCGGCCGAGTTGATGACCGCCGACAGGTCCGCCATCGGGTTCTCGGTGCCGTCCCGGCCGCGCTTGAAGATGCGCACCGTCACGTAGCGCACGTTGCGGTTGTTGAGGCCGAGGAACGGCTGCACCTGGATCCGGCGCGTCCAGACCCACTGGCCCTCGCGCTGGTAGTTGCCCGAGACCGCGTGGTCGGCGAGCACCAGCGTGCCGACGCCGGGGTCACCGGTGCCCGGCTGGGTCTGGATCGTCAGCGTGTTCTTGGTGCCGACGCCGTCGTCGAGGATGTCGAGGTCGACGGCCGCCTCGATGTCGCCGCGGTCGACGAACGCCTGGATCTCCGACAGGATCGCCTGCGCCTTGGAGTAGGCGAACACGCGGTCCCGTTCGGTGGCGGTCGTAGAATAGTTGACCGAGATGTGGTTGATCAGCACCACCGCACCGATCACCAGGATGAGGATCGCGAACGTGAGTTCGGCGAACGTGAAACCAGCCTCCTTCTTCGGCCCGGACTTTCGCATGGAGAGCTCCTTGTTGAATCGCCGCGGCATGGTCCGTGGGCTATCGGCAGTTCGGGCCCTCGGGGTGGTGGCGAACCGACCCGCGGGTCCCATCGCGGGACCGCCGGCGCCGAGTCCCCGGCAGCGTCGACGTTTGCAACACCGCCCGCCGCGACCCATGCTGCTGCCCACGTGTCCTGGCTCCGCTCGCTGACCCGCGCCTTCCGCCGCCCGTTCGGCCATCTGCGCCGCTACTGGCCGATGGTGCTGGTCGGCATGCTGCTCGTCCCCGTGCACGCGGCGGCGATGCTGTGGATGCCGCGGCTGCTGGGCGAGACCCTCGACCACCTCGCCGCAGGCGGGGATCGCGCCGAGCTGGCGTCGATCTGCTGGCTGCTGCTGGCGCTGGCCGCGGTCGAAGGCGTGTCGCGGTTCGTCTCGCGCAAGCTGCTGATCGACGCGTCGCGGCTGGTCGAGCAGTCCCTCAAGGACGACATGGTCGCCCACCTGCACCGGCTGCCGATCGGCTGGTACGACGACGCCAAGACCGGCGACCTGACCTCGCGCATGACGCAGGACGTCGAGCTGGTCCGCTTCGTCATGGGCCCGCTGCTGCTGCACGGCGGCAGCACGCTGTGCCTGCTGCCGGCCGGCCTGGTGCTGATGCTGTCGATGGACGTGCCGGTCGCGCTGGCCAGCCTGCTGGCGCTGATGACGGTGTTCGTGGCGATGAAGTTCGTGCTGCCGAAGTTGCACACCTGGAGCAAGAAGTCGCAGGAGGCGATCGCCGAGGTCTCGCAGCAGGCGCAGGAGGACTTCGCCGGGGTCCGCGTCGTGCAGCAGTTCGACGGCGTGCCGCGCGAGCTCGCCGCGATGGCGACCAAGAACCGTCGCTACCTGCTGGCCAACCTGCGGCTGGTGCGGCTGCGCTCGCTGCTCAACGCGCTGATGCACTCGAGCACCGGCGTGGTGATGCTGGGCGTGCTGCTGGTCGGCGGCCACCAGGTCATCACCGGTCGGATCACGGTCGGCGAGCTGTTCCAGTTCACCGGCTACCTGGCGCTGATGACGTTCCCGCTGCAGATCCTCGGCTGGACGATCGCGATGATCCCGCGCGCCCAGGCGGCCGCCGAACGCATCGAGGAGCTGTTCGCGGCCGCGCCCGAAGCGCAGACCGGCGCCCGGCCGGCGCTGCGCGGCGACGTCGAGGTGCGCCAGCTGACGTTCACGTATCCCAAGGGCGATACGCCGGCGCTGCGCGACGTGTCGTTCGAGCTGCGCGCCGGGCAGAAGCTCGGGCTGGTCGGCCCGGTCGGCAGCGGCAAGTCGACGCTGCTGGAGCTGTTGCTGCGCTTCTACGACCCGCCACCGGGCACCGTGTTCGTCGACGGCCACGACGTGCTCGAGCTCGACCCGCGCGCGCTGCGCGAGCTGTTCGCGCTGGCGCAGCAGGAGCCGTTCTTGTTCAGCGACACCGTCGCCAACAACGTGACCTTCGACGACGACGGGATCGACGCCCAGCGGCGCGACGACGCGGTCGCCGCCGCTGCGCTCGACCAGGACCTGCCGCAGCTGCGCGACGGCCTAGACACGATCGTCGGCGAACGCGGCGTGACGCTGTCCGGCGGCCAGAAGCAGCGCGTGTCGCTGGCGCGCGCGGTGCTCAGCGACCGCAAGGGCCTGCTGCTCGACGACACCCTGTCGGCCGTCGACCCCACCACCGAACGGCGCATCCTCACCGGCCTCGGCAGCGCCCGCGACGGCCGCACCGTGATCGCCGCGACCCACCGGCTGTCGGTGACCACCGACGCGGACCTGATCCTGGTGCTCGACCAGGGCGCCGTGCAGGAGCGCGGCAGTCACCAGCAGCTGCTGCAGGCCGGCGGCCGCTACGCCGCCGCCTGGCGCCGCCAGACCGAGGCGCGCGCGCTCGAGAGCGGCAGCGAGGAGGCCTCGTGAGCGCGCCGTACGACGACGACCTGCCCGAAGCGCGCTTCCAGCTGGCGTTCCTGCGCGAGCTGTGGCCGTTCGTGAGACCCTACCGGCGCGGCTTCGCGGCGTGCCTGTTGATCCTGTTGGTGTCGTTCGGGCTGGAGCTGGCCGGGCCGTGGCTGATGCGCCACGCGATCGACGGCCCGATGCGCGACGTCACGGCCGACGAGCACGGCCGGCTGGCGTCGCTGTGGTGGTACGGCGCCGGCTTCCTCGGCGTCACCGCCGGCGGCGCGCTGCTCGGCTACGTCTACGGCTTGTTGACCGCGTGGAACGGCCAGCGCGTGATCCGCGACGTGCGCCGCCGGGTGTTCTCGCACGTGCTGTCGACCGACCTCGCGTTCCACGAACGCAACCCCGCCGGCAAGCTGACGACCCGCGTCACCAGCGACGTCGAGAACCTCAACGAGCTGATCGCGACCGGCGTGCTGCAGTCGGTGTTCGACCTGCTCAAGATCGTCGGCGTGCTCGTCGTGCTGTTCTTCCTCGACGTCGAGCTGGCCCTGTTCACGGTCGCGACGACGCCGGTCGTGGTGATCCTGAGCGTGATCTTCCGCCGCAAGGCACAGGCCGCCTACCGCGCCGTGCGCAGCCGACTGGCGCTGCAGAACGCGTTCGCGACCGAGCTGATCGGCGGCGTGCGCACCAGCCGCGCCTACGGTCGCGAGCAGGCCGTCGCCCGCAAGTACGCGGAGCGCAACCAGGCAACCACGGACGCGTGGAAGGACACCGTCCTGCACTTCTCGACGTTCTTCTCGCTGGTCGACTTCGCGCTGCGCGCGACCACCGTCGGCCTGCTCTGGTTCGGCGGCGTCGCGGTGCTCGACGGCGACCTGCAGCCGGGGCAGTTCATCCAGTTCTGGCTCTACTTCAGCATGCTGTCTGGCCCGGTGCGCGAACTCGGCGAGAAGTACAACGTGCTGCAGGCGGCGTTCGCCAGCTGCGAACGGATCTTCCAGCTGCTGGCCGAACCGACGTTCCCGCCGCCGCGGCCGGCGGATCGGCCCGCCATCGACAGCGCGCGGCGCGGCGCCGCGCGGGTCCGATTCGACGACGTGACGTTCGCCTACGGCGACGGACCGACCGTGCTCGACGGCATCTCGTTCACCGCCGAACCCGGCCAGACCATCGCCATCGTCGGGCCGACCGGCGCGGGCAAGACCACGCTGCTGTCGCTGGTGGCGCGGCTGCGCGAGGTGCGCTCGGGCAGCGTCGCCGTCGACGACGTCGACGTGCGCGACCTCGACCTGTCGCAGCTGCGCCGGCGGATCGCGTTCGTGGCGCAGGACCTGTTCTTGTTCACCGGCAGCGTGCTCGACAACGTGCGGCTGTTCGACCCGGCCATCGGCGAGGACGCGGTGTGGCGCGCGCTCGAGACCGTCGGCGCCGCCGAGTTCGTGCGCGCGCTGCCCGCGGGCCTGCAGTCCCCGGTCGCCGAACGCGGCGCGACGTTCAGCCAGGGCCAGCGGCAGCTGCTGGCGTTCGCCCGCGCGCTGGTCACCGAGCCGGACCTGCTGGTGCTCGACGAGGCGACGGCCAGCATCGACAGCGAGTCGGAGGCGCGCCTGCAGAACGCGCTCGACGTCGCGCTGCGCGGCCGCACCGCGCTGGTGGTCGCCCACCGCCTGTCGACGGTGCGCAACGCCGACCAGATCCTGGTGCTCGACGGCGGCCGCATCACCGAGCGCGGCACGCACGACCAGCTGGTCGCGCGCGGCGGCCACTACGCGCGCATGACCCGGCACGCGGCGGCCGGGTGAGCGCCGCGGCTACTTCTTCGCGAACTCCTTCGGGAGGTCGCCGGTCAGCGCGTTCAGGAAGGCGACCAGCGCCTCGACCTGCTCCGGCTTCAGCTTCTTGTTGAGCTGGTTGTCGGCCATGTCCTTGACGGCGTCCTCGAGCGTCGCGATCGAACCGTCGTGGTAGTACGGCGCGGTCTTCGCGACGTTGAGCAGGCTCGGCACCTTGAACATGTACTTGTCGCTCTCCTGGCCGGTCACCTGCATGCGCCCGGTGTCCTTGCCGCTGTACGGCTTCAGCACGCCGAGCTTCTGGTAGGTGTGGCCGCCGAGCAGGCGGGTCATGTGGCACTGCGTGCAGCCGACGTCCATGAACGTCTTGAGACCGAGCAGCTCCTCGTTGCTCATCGCCTTCTGGTTGCCGTCGAGGTAGGCGTCCCACTTGGACTTCGTCACCAGCGTGCGCTCGAACGCGCCGATCGCGGCGCCGAGGTTGCCGGCCGTGATCGGATCGTCCTGACCGGGGAAGGCCTTCTGGAACAGGCCGACGAGCCGGTCCTGCTCCTTGATCTTGGTGATCGCCGCGGCGGTGTCGGCGAACCCGTGCGCGATCGGATCGACGACCTGCGCTTCGACCGACTCGCTGCGCCCGTCCCAGAACTGCCGGAAGTGGCGGAACGCGTTGTAGGTCGTCGGCGCGTTGCGGTCGCCCTTCTCCCCGGACGAGGTCTTCTGGTTGTCGACGCCGTAGTTGGCGAGGTCGTGGCACGACGCGCAGCTCTGCTCGCTGTTCGCCGACAGGCCACGAGCGTGGTAGAGCGCGTTGCCGAGCGCGACCAGGTCGGGCGTCGCCTCGACCTCGGCCTTCGGCGACGACGGGTCGTTGCCGAACAGCGGCTTGACCAGCGCGGTGTTGATGCGCGGCCGACGGATGCGCTTCTTCGGCTTCGGATCCTGTGGTGCGTCGGCCTTCGGTGCGGCCGCATTCGAGGTGCCGTTCGCAGGCGTATCGGCCTTCTGCGCGTTGGCATCCGCCTGGCCGTCGCCGCCCCCGTTCGAAGCAACCTCACCGCTGCCGGACGAGGAGGAGTTGGTGTTCGCCGCGTTCTGCGGCGAGGTCTTCGTCTCGCCGCCACAGGCGAGCAACAGGACGACCGGCAGGCAGCCAGTCAGCAGGGATCCGATCTTCATGGTGGTAGGTGTAGGGCGCGTCCGGATGACTTTCACGTGATGCAACTTCCGGTGGCCGAACGGGATTTCATCTGCGGTGCTCGCAACGGCTTGCAGCGCGCATCGCCCCGCCGCGGTCGCCGCCGGCCGCGCGCCGGATCGCAACGGGCCATGTAACGACCTGGTGCACAAGGACATGCCGCTTGCATCCAAAGGACGGGAGCGGCGATAACCCAAGACGATGTCCGGTCTGATTCTGGGGAGCGGCTCGCGCTATCGGCGGCTGCTGATGGAGCGACTACAAGTGCCGTTCGACGTCGAGGTTCCCGACGTCGACGAGGCACCGGCCAAGGCCAGCGGCGCGCAGCCGCAGGCGATCGTGCAGGAGCTGGCCCGGACCAAGGCGCGCGCGGTCTTCGACCGCCACCCGAAGTCGGTGGTGATCGGCTGCGACCAGGCAGCCGTGCTCGAGGGCGATCTGCTCAGCAAGCCGCACACCGAGGCCAATGCGATCGCGCAGCTGCAGTCGCTGCGCGGCCGCGAACACCGCCTGATCACGGCCGTCGCGATCGCACACCACGACGGCCTGGTCGAGTTCACCGACATCACGCGCCTGACCATGCGCGCCCTCAGCGACGCCGAGATCGAGCGCTACGTGCAGCGCGAGCAACCGCTGGACTGCGCTGGCAGCTACAAGATCGAAGGTCTCGGGGTGACGTTGTTCGATCGGATCGACACGCGCGACCACACCGCGATCATCGGCCTGCCGCTGATGCAGCTGTGCGCCGAGCTGCGCAAGCTGGGCGTGGCCCTGCCGTAGCGGGGTCTACCAGTAGACGTCGATGCAGGCGCGCACGCGCGCCAGCACCTCGCGACCGCGGTTCTTCCACAGCACCGGCAGCGAGTAGGTGGAGAGCGGCGGAGCCGCGACGCCGTAGGTCTCGAGGCCGAAGTGGCGGCCGAGGAACACCATGCGCGGCACGTGGAAGTCGTTGCTGGCGACGATCGCCGACGACATGCCGAAGGTCCGGCGACAGTTGCGCAGCGAGTCGATGGTGCGCAGGCCGTCGGGGTCGTCATGGATGGCAGCCGGCGGCACGCCGCGACGCTGCAGCCAGCGACGCATCGCCCCCACCTCGTCGACGGCAACCGACCCGCCGCCGCGGCCGCTGACGACGATCGCCGGCGCCTTGCCGTGGCGAAACAGGTCCAGCGCGGCCGCCAGCCGGTCCTCCAGCATCGAATAGGGTCGCCCGTCGGCGTGGATCCGGGCGCCGGGCACCAGGATGCAGTCGGCCTGCGGCGCGTCCGCGACCCCGTGCAGGAACGGCTCGGCGCCCTGGACCACGTGGCGCTGAACCAGCCATACCGCCGCGCACAGCAGCAGGGTCAGCACCAGCAGCCCACGCCTGAGCCGGCGCAGGCGGCGGCGGCGCGCCGGCGGTGCCGGGGCCTGTTGTTCGGGATTCTTCACGGCACGGCTCCGGGCCGCAGTTGACCGCCGATTCGCTTTCGCGACAATCCTTCGCCGCCTTTCCAGGCCGCAGCACCACCAGACGCCACCAGCAGCCACCTTTCATGGCCCAGAACATCCGCAACGTCGCCATCATCGCCCACGTCGACCACGGCAAGACCACGCTCGTCGACGGCCTCCTGCGCCAGACGGGCACGTTCCGCGACAACGAAGCGGTCTCGGACTGCGTGATGGACAGCAACGAGCTGGAGCGTGAGCGCGGCATCACGATCCTGGCCAAGAACACGGTGGTCAGCTACCAGGGCACGCGCATCAACATCATCGACACCCCCGGCCACGCCGACTTCGGCGGCGAGGTCGAGCGCGTGCTGTCGATGGCCGACGGCGTGCTGCTGCTGGTCGACGCCGCCGAGGGCCCGATGCCGCAGACGCGCTTCGTGCTGCAGAAGGCGTTCGCGCACCATCTGAAGCCGATCGTCGTCGTCAACAAGATCGACAAGCCGGACGCGCGCGCGCAGGAGGTCGTCAACGAGGTGTTCGACCTGTTCATCGATCTCGATGCCGACGAGGACGCGCTCGAGTTCCCGGTGTTCTACGGCTCGGGCCGGCAGGGCTGGATGACCAAGGACCTCGAGGCCGCCAAGCAGGGCGGCGAGGGCAAGGACCTCGAGACGCTGTTCCAGGAGATCGTCGGCCACATCCCGGCGCCGAAGGACGATCCCGAGCAGGGCCTGCAGTTCCGCGTCACGACGCTGGACTGGAGCGACTACGTCGGCCGCATCGCGATCGGCCGCGTGCACCGCGGCAAGATGAAGAAGGGCCAGCGGTTCGTGCACATCGCGCGCAACGGCGACCAGAAGGAAGTGACCGTGCGCGGCGTCTACCAGTTCCGCGGCCTCGGCCGCGAGGAGACCGACGTGGTCGAGGCCGGCGACCTGTGCGGCATCTACGGCGTCGAGGACATCGCGATCGGCGACACCGTCGCCGCGGTCGAGCACCCGGAGGCGATGCCGGTGATCGCGATCGACGAGCCGACCATGACCATCGTCATGCGCGTCAACGACTCGCCGTTCGCCGGCAAGGACGGCGGCAAGTTCATGACGTCGCGCCACATCCGCGAACGCCTCGACAAGGAGCTGCGCGTCAACGTCGCGCTGCGCGTCGAGCAGGGCGAGTCGGCCGACCAGTTCCGGCTGTCGGGCCGCGGCGTCATGCACCTCGGCTTCCTGCTCGAGACGATGCGCCGCGAGGGCTACGAGTTCGCGGTCGGCAAGCCGCAGGTGCTGTTCAAGGAAGTGGACGGCGAGAAGCAGGAGCCGATCGAGTACCTGACCGTCGACGCGCCCGGCGACAGCGTCGGCAAGGTGATCGAGATCCTCGGCACCCGCAAGGCCGAGCTGCTGCAGATGGAGCCGAAGGGCACGTTCACGCGGGTCGAGTTCACGGTGCCGGCGCGCGGCCTGATCGGCGTGCGCACGCGGCTGCTCAACGCGACCGGCGGCCGGGCGACGATGCACCACGTGTTCCACGGCTACGGCTCCTACCGCGGCGACATCGAGGACCGCATCGCCGGCGTGCTGGTGTCAATGGCCAACGGCTCGGTGACGTTCTACTCGCTCGACAACCTGCGGGATCGGGGCACGTTCTTCGTGCCGGACGGCGAAGCGGTCTACGAGGGCCAGATCGTCGGCGAGCACTGCAAGGACAACGACCTGGTCGTCAACCTGGTGCGCGAGAAGGCCAAGACCAACATCCGCAGCGCGACCAAGGAGTCGTTCGTCAAGCTGCCGCCGCCGCGCGTGTTCAACGTCGAGGACGCGCTCGAATACGTCGGCGACGACGAGCTGGTCGAGATCACCTCGACGTCGGTGCGCCTGCGCAAGGTGTTCCTGCGCGAGACCGATCGCAAGCGTCGCGATCGGCGCCAGGAAGTCAGCTAGCAACCCGCTAGACTGCAGCGCGCATGGCCCGCGTGAACCCAGCCATCCAGAAGGCGCGCGAACGTTCGCTGCTCGAACTCAGCGAACGGCTGGGCTACGAGTTTCGCGACATCGCGCTGCTCGACCGCGCGCTGACGCACGCGTCGATGGGCAACGAGGGCAAGAAGAGCTACGAGCGGCTCGAGTTCCTCGGGGACGCGTTCTTGAACTTCGCCGTCGCCGACGTGCTGTTCCGTCAGGACAACGACGTCGCCGAGGGCCGCCTCACCGAAACCCGCGCCCGCATCGTCAGCCGCCAGCCGCTGGCCAGCGCTGCGCGGCGGCTCGACCTGCAGTCCCACCTGCTGTCGGGCAAGGGCCTGCGCGAGAGCGAGCGCGGCAGCGCCCGCATCCTCTGCGACCTGATGGAGTCGGTGCTGGGTGCCGTGCTGATCGACGGCGGCGTCACGCCGGCACGCGCGTTCGTGCGACGCCACATCTTGCCCAAGAACGCCAAGGCTGACCCGGCCGCGGAGCAGGAGAAGGACGCCAAGACCGCGCTGCTGCACCACTGCCAGCACAACAAGCTGGGCCAGCCGCGCTACGAACTGGTCGAGACCATCGGCCTGCAGCACGAACAGGAGTTCGTCGTGCGCGCCCACCTCGAGGACGGCCGCGACGCCAGCGGCTCCGGCCGCACCAAGCGCGCCGCCGAGAAACAGGCCGCCGCCCGCCTCCTGACCCGCCTCCGCAAACGGCGCCCAGCTTCGTAGATCTGGTTCGCCTGGTGCCGGGTTGGTCGGTCTGGTTCCGCGACGGCGACCTACACTCCACCCGGCCGGTCCGTAGCTTCCCTTCCCGGAACCAGAGTCGCGGACGGAACCGGAGCCGCGGATCGGAGCGGGCTTGCGAGCCGGCGGCGGGGTAGGAGCGGGGCGAGCAGGGCGGTGATGTAGTTGCGTTCGAACGGCTCGGCGATGCCGACCTTCTTCGGCATGCGGCGCGGGTCGTGGTAGGTGCCGAACGCGAGGTCCATCAGCGGACTCAGGTTGGCGAAGTTGACCATGCCGCGGGTCGCGATGGCATGGTGCCAGTGGTGCAGCCGCGGCGCGCCGATCAGGTAGCGCAGCGGGCCCGGATCGACGTTGGTGTTGGAGTGGATGAAGATCGCCCACATGCCGCGGAACACGGCGAAGCCAGCAATCGTGTACATCGGGAACCCGAGCAGCAGCAGCGGCACGTTCTCGACGGTGCGCGTGTAGAGGTTGTCGAGCGGATGCTCGCGGTGCGCCGCCAGCCAGTCCATGCGCTCGGCGGTGTGGTGCACGCGATGGAAGCGCCACAAAAACGCGTTGTGGTGCTGCCAGCGGTGCGCCCAGTAGATCGCGCAATCGCTGATCAGGATCGCGACGCCGAACTGCAGCCACCACGGCCACGCTGCGAACGCGGCGCGTGCTCCCTGCAGAGACCCCTGCAGGGGCAGGTGCTCCATCTGCGCGTGGCCCCACGTGATCGCCAGCACGACCGGCGTGTTCCACAGCAGGTACTGCCCGAGGAAGTAGCAGAGATCCGCCCCGAACCCGCGCCGCAAGAACCCCTGGCGCCGCGCGGTGAACGTGCGCTCGAGCGGCAGGAAGATCAGCGTCAGGATCCCGAACGAGATCACCGCGTGCTCCAGGTCGTCGAACATCGCTAGTCGCCGCCGCCTTTGCCGCCGCCCTTGCCGGCCCCCTTCTTGGCCGCGCCCGCGGCCGGCTTCTTCGGCGCGCCACCCGCCGGCCCGGCCTTCTCGCCGCTGGCCGCAGGCTCGGCCGGGATCACCAGGACCTTCGACGACGGCAGCAGCGGCGCCGGCTGCACGTCCTGGATCGGAACGCTGCCCGACTTGCTGCTGGACAGCAACGGCTCCTCCAGCACGACGTCCTTCGAGGACGGCAGCAACACGGCATCGGGCTGGTCGCCAGCAGCACCACCACCGCCATCGCCATCGACCGGCTGCGGCGCCGCCTGCCCGGGCCGCTGCGCCTGCCGCCGGTCCGCGCCCTGCTGCGCGTGGTAGACCAGATAGCCGACGACGCCGATCGCGATCACGACGGCGAACACCTTGAAGACGGGAGAAGACGACGAAGCGTGGCTGCGGCTCATGGCATTTCCTGGAAGGCTTCGTTCTAGCCGAGCCGACCGACCGGTTCGGTAAGCGCCGCGTCAGCCTCCGCGATTGCAACCCGGAGCGGAAGCCCCCACGATCCCGCCCATGGCAACGATCGCAGTCTTGGGCACCGGCCTCCTCGGTGCAGCCTTCGTGGAGAACCTCCTCGAGAAGGGCCACACCGTCCGCGTCTGGAACCGCACCCGGGAGAAGCTACAGCCGCTGGTCGACAAGGGCGCCATTGCCGCCGACGACCCCGCCGACTGCGTGCGCGGCGCCGAGCGCGTGCACCTGGTGCTGGCCGAGGACACCGCGGTGGACGCCGTGATCCCGCAACTCCTGCCCGGCCTCGGCGACAACGTGCCGCTGGTCGACTTCTCGACCAACCTGCCGCAGAAGGTGCGCGAACGGTTCGAACGGCTGCGCGCCGCCGGCGTTCGCTACGTCTCGTCGCCGGTGTTCATGGCGCCCAAGCACGCCCGCGAGGCCAGCGGCCTGATCGTCATGAGCGGCCCCGCGGCCGACGCCGACGAACTGCGCCCGGCACTCGAGACGATGACCGGCAAGTTCTGGTACGTCGGCGAGCGCGTCGACCTCGCGGCGATCTACAAGCTCGCCGGCAACGCGTTCTACTTCGCCGTCACCGCCGCGGTCGGCGACACGCTGGCGCTCGGCCGCGCCAACGGCGTCGACGGCGCGACCATGATGCAGTTGTTCCAGGAGTTCAAGCCGGGCAGCGGCCTGCACATGGTCGAGCAGCGCATCGCCAGCGCCGGCAGCGGCACCGCGAGCTTCGAGATGACGATGGCGCACAAGGACGCACGCCTGACCAGGGAAGCGTCCGGCGACCAGCACCTCTACGTGCTGCCCGCGGTGCTCGACGGCCTGCAGCGCGGCATCGACAAGGGCCACGGCGAGGCGGACTTCGCCGCCTTCGCCAAGGTCTGAGCGGCACGCCTACTTGTCGAAGTCGAGTTCGGGCAGCTTCTCGCTCTTGTCGCCGCGCGCATCGAAGACCTTCAGCTTCAGCGGGATCCTGGCGCTCTCGACGTCGCGCGGACTCAGGTGCTTGCGCTTGCCGAGCCGTTCGATCAGCTGATCGAGCTCGGCGCGACGGCGCTCGAAGCCCGCACGGGTCTCGGCCTCGAGCTGCTCGGCGCCCTTCCACTGCACGAACAAGGAAGGGTAGATGCCGACGTCGGTGCCGGCCGCGGCGTTGAGCCACAGCATCGCAACGGTCAACGACGGCCGTTCCTGACGGGCATGGCCCTCGAGCTGATACGCCTGGTAGACCGCCTTCTCCTTGCGGCTCAGGTAGATCGCGGGCAGCGGGTCCACGGCCGGCACGACCACCCGATCGCCCTGTTCGCCCGAACCGCGCGTCGTCAGGTCCAGCTCGACCAACGGCGGAAAGCCGGGCTCGGTCTTGAGTCGCGGCGGCTTGCGGCCGCCGCCGAGGCCGACGGCACTGTTCCACACGTTGTCGGGATCGCCGTCCTCGACCGTCACGGTGAACGTGATCTCGGCGCCTTCGAGCGCGTACAGCACCAGATCGCGCACGCCGCGCTTCTTGTGGATCAGCAGCTGCCCGGCCGCACGTCGCACCAGGTCCCGGTTGGACGCCGGCTGCTTCGCGATGCGAACCAGGTCCATCGCGTAGGCCACCGGATCCTGCGCCATCACCGCGAACGCCGCGTCACGGGTCAGCGGATGCTCCAGCAGGCGCGCCAGCACCGCCGGCGGCGCCTTGCGGCCGACGCGCAGCAGGCCGTCGAGCAGGTGCAGCTGCACGACCAGCTGGGTGTCGGTCAGCTCGTCGCCGGTCGCGGCCCACTCGTTGAGTTCGCGCAGGATGCCGCCGCCAGCCTTGTAGAGGCGATACTTGCCCGCGAGGTAGGCTCCCCACGCCACGTCGCCCGCCTGGTCGGACTTCAGCAGTTCCTTGACGCGCGGCAGCAGCAGGTCGTCGAGTTGATCGCCGTGATCCTGCGCAGCCGCCTCGTGGGCACACAGCAGAACGGGCAGCAGCAGCGACAGCAGACGGGACACGGGGCTCCTCATGGCGCCCATCATGCCACGGAGCGGCGCCGGCAGCCGACAGGTCCGCGCCAGAGAACGGGCCATCGGGCTACATCTTCTCGATCCTGGCGCGCAGGGCGGCGGCGCGGTCGGTGTCTCCCTGCGCGAGCCGCACCTGCAGCAGGTGCTGGTGCAGCCGCCGGACCAGGCCCGGCGGTGCGCCGCCGCAGCGTTCGCAGCCGGCGATCGCCCGCTCGATCCACTGCCCGGCCTCACCGTGGCGGCCCATCATGAACAGCGTCGAATACAGCGGCGTCAACGCGCCCCAGGTGCGCAGGTCCTGCTCGCCGAAGGCCGCGAGCCGGCGCCGGTGGCCGTCGCGGGCGAGTTCGACCGCCCGTTCGAAGTCGCGATGCACGTAGCAGGCGCGCACCAGCGCATCGATCCCGCGCAGCACCAGCTCGTGCTCGGGCCCGTGGATCGTGCGGCGCATCTGCAGCGCCCGCTCGGCGAGCGCGAGGCTGCGACGGCGCTGCTCTTCGGAGCCTGCGAGCAGCGCGTAGTGCTCGAGGGCCGCGGCGTGCTGCGGCGTCGGCTCGCCGGCGACCGCGTCGAACACCTCGATCGCCTCGGCGAGCCGTTGCTCGGCATCGTCGATGCGCCCGGCCCCCACCAGCGCGACGCCGAGTTCGGTCAGGCAGACGCCAAGCTCCGGATGGGGCGCCGCGTATTGTTGGCGGAAGATCGCGAGCGCCTCGGTCGACAGCGCGATCGCCTCGTCGAAGCGGCCGAGAGAACGTTCGAGCACCGACAGGTTGTCGAGCGCGATCGCGAGCTCACGGTGCGGGGTCTCGCCGAAGACGCGACGCCGGATCGCGAGCGACTCGCGCAGCAGCGGCGCGCCCTCGTCGCGGCGGCCGTGTTCGACCAGGCAGTGGCCGAGGTTCTGCAGCAGCGTCGCCAGCCGCAGGGTGTCAGGTTCGTGGCGGCGCGCCAGCGCGACGTCGTCACGCCAGCCGGCGACCGCCTCCTGCCAGCGGTCGGCCGCGGCGAGCACCGTCGACAGCGTGCTGTGCAGTTTTTGCCAGGCGCGCCCCGGTCGCTGCACCAACGCGAGCTGGTCGCGCAGCAGCCGCTCGGCGCGGCTGAGGTCCCGCCGCGCCCGCGCCAGCATGCTGGCCAGCCGGCGGCTCGCGTAGCGCCGGACCACCGCGTCGCCGTCGATCGACGGACGCTGCAGCACGCGCTCGAAGCGTGCCATGGCGCGCTCGTGATCGCCGACCGCGTCCTCCTGATCGGCCTCGGCCAGCTCCAGGCGAAGCTGCTGCAGCGGCCCCGACAGCTCGCTCGCGGCGTAGCACGCGCGCGCGCGGGAGAGGTGATGGGCACTCGCCTGCAGTTCGCCGCGCGCATGGAACGCCTCGAACAGCAGCAGGTGCACGCTGCCCTGCACGAACGGCTCGTCGCCGTGCTCGTCGTCGACCTGCGCGGCAAAGCGCCGCACGACCTCCTCCATGTCGGCGGGCCGGCCGCCGTTGTGGTGCGGCACCGACTCGAGGATCAGTTCTTCGAGCACGGCGACCGAACGGTCGAGCGCCTGGCCGCGCAGCCGTTCGCGCAGCAGGGCCCGTTCGGCGACGTCGCGGGCGGCACGCGCCTCGCCGCGCTCCAGCAGCGCCCAGACCATGCCACCGCCGAGCGACGCCAGCACCAGCAGCGCCGCCGAGCACGCCACGCGGTGCCGGCGCACGAACTTGCGCAGCCGGTAGAGCGTGCTCGGGCGCCGCGCGACCACCGGCTCGTCGTCGAGCACCCGCTGCAGGTCGCGCGCCAGCGCGCCGGCGTCGGCGTAGCGCAGCGCCGGGTCCGCCGCCATCGCCTTGCCGACGACGGTCTCGACATCGGAGCCGGCGAGCGCGGGGCAGTGGCGGCCGAGCGGTTCGGGTTCGCGCTCGACGACCTGGCGGATCACGGCCGCGAGCGAAGTGTCGGGCAGGTCGAGCGGCGGCCGACCGGACAGCAGCTCGTAGGCGACGACGCCGAGCGAGTAGACGTCGATGCGCGCATCGAGCCGCGCGTCGCTGCGCGCCCCGCCGACCGAAGCCAGCAGCTCCGGCGCCATGTAGGTGACGGTGCCGAGCACCTGCCCGGAGCGGGTCTGCAGGCGGTGGCCGCCGCCGTCGAGCACGCGCGCGATGCCGAAGTCGAGCACCTTGACGCGCCCCTGGCGGTCGACCAGCACGTTCTGCGGCTTGAGGTCGCGGTGCAGCACGCGCTGCGTGTGGGCGTGCGCGACCGCCTCGCACAGCTCCACGACGAGGCGCAGCCGCTCGGCGACGGGCAGGTCGCGACCGGCGCACCAGGCATCGATCGGTTCGCCGTCGACGAGCTCCATGACCAGGTAGGGAACGCCGTCGAACGCCGCCGCGTGGCCGACCCCGTAGACCTGCGCGATGCCCGGATGCGACAGCCGCGCCAGCGCGTCGCCCTCCTGCTGCAGGCGCGCCCGGCCGTGCTCGTCCTGCGCCATCGCGAACGACAGCGTCTTCAGCGCGACGCGCCGTTCGGGCTGCTGCTGCTGCGCCTCGTAGACGACCCCCATGCCGCCGCGGCCGAGCTCGCGCACGATCCGGAAGCCGTCGATGGTGCTGCCGACGAACGGCGACAGCACGCGTTCGGCGTGGTCGGCGACCGCGAACGTGAACGGATCGCGATCGCCGAGTTCGGCGTCGGCGCGCAGCAGCGACGTGACCCGCCGCCGCAGCTCGACGTCGTCGATCTCCGCCAGCAGCCCCGCGCGGCCGGCCTCGTCGAGTTCGACCGCCTCCAGGAACAGCTGCATCTCCCGCGGCTCACTCATCGTGCCTCCTCCTCACGCAGGCGGTCGTGCAGCCACGCGCGCGCGAACTGCCAGTGGCGTTTGACGGTCGGCGCCGAACAGCCGAGCGCCAGCGCCGTCTCGTCGATCGTCAGGCCGGCGAAGAAGCGCAACTCGACCACCTGCGCGCAGGCCTCGGAGACCCGTTCGAGCCCGGCGAGCGCCTCGTGCAGGTTGAGCACCGCCGCACCCTGGGCCCACCGCTCGTCCGCCGGCTCGCAGCCGGACAGGGTTACGCGCAGGCGATCGCCGCCGCGCCGGTCCGCCTGCCGCGCGCGCGCGTGGTCGACCAGCACCCGCCGCATCGCGCGCGCCGCGGCGCCGAAGAAGTGCGCGCGACGTTCGAACGCGACCGGCGCGTCGGGGTCGGTGCCGGCCAGCGACAGCCAGGCGTCGTGCACCAGCATCGTCGCCTGCACCAGGGACGCCGCGTCCTCGCGCCGCAGCAGCCGCCCGGCGAGGTCGCGCAGCTCGCCGTAGACGCGTTCGAGCAGCCGCTCCCGCGCCTGCTGCTCGCCGCGCGCGACGGCCTGCAGCAGCCTGGTGATCGGTTCGGGAGCCATGTACGCATCGACGATAGGCAGGCCGCGCACGCCCGACCAGGGGCCGCGCGCGACCCGCGCGAGGCTCACTGGCCGATGCCGCTGTAGACGGCGTTGGTCAGCGTGATCGAGCCGTTCTGCCGCAGCCAGGCGCCCTGCGTCGCGAAGGCGACCCCGACCAGGCTGGTGTCGCTCGGCACCACGAACGAGCCCTCGAACCCGGGCGCCGCGCCGGCAGCCGCGACCACCGTGCCGCTGGGGTCGACGTGCAGCCAGCAGCCCAGCGCCGCCACGGCCGGACCGAGCTGGCCGCCGAGCAGCACGAAGCCGAGGTCGCCGACATCGCCGCCGATCTGCCGGACCTCTACCGGTTGGCCGACCCGAGCCGGCGTCGTCAGCAGGCGGCTGCGGCCGTCGCACGGCACGCCGACGACCTGGTTGGACGCACCGGGCGCCGCGAACCGCACCAGCTCGTTGCCGTCCTGCGGCGACCACAGGCCGCCGACGATCGTCGAGCCGACGACCTGCGGCTCCTGCAGCTCGCCGTCGAACAGCGCCAGCACGCCATTCTCGTCGAGTTCGTAGACGACGCGGTCCTCCGCGACCGAACCCGAGGCGCTGAACACGACGCTGCCGCCGACCTGCACGAAGTGGTCGGGCGACGACGACTCGCCGCCCTCGAGCAGATCGACCTGCTCGACCTGCGCCGAGGTCAGCAGCCGCAGTTCGTTGCCGGCGTCGACCGAGGTGCCCGACGCGACCCACTTGCCGTCGACGAAGTGGAACTCCTCGACCTCGATCTCCGCGTCGGCGGCGCCGAGGTTGACGTCCTGCACCAGCTGCGCCTGCCCGGCCGCATCGACGGCGTACGGCTCCTCGCCGAGGTTGTTGAAGAACGCCTCCATCATCAGGATCAGATCGACCGCCTGGCCGAAGCCGAGGAAGTTGGCCAGCCCGACCACCAGGAAGCTGCCGCCGGTGTCGAACAGCACCGCGACGTTGCCGCCGATGTCGGTGCCGTCGTCGACCGTCAGTTGCAGGACCTTGGTCGAACCGCCGACGAACGCGGTGAACAGCAGCGACGTCTCGTCGCGCGCGGCCGAGAACTTCTGCGGGCCGCTGCCCGACGCGCCGGGCACCAGGTCGAGCAACAGGTCGACGGTGGTGCCGTCGTAGGCGAACAGCTCGGCGCCGTGCACGCCGTCGTTGGCGCCGAACACGACCAGGTTGGCGCCCGACTCCGGATCGATGATGCGGTTGAGCTCGCCCGCGAACGACGACGAACCACCGGGGCGCACGTCGAACACCTGCACGCCGGCCACGCCGTTGCGGGCGACGACGATCTCGCGGCCTTGCGACGTGGTCACCGCGGTGCACACCAGCGTCTGGTGGTCGAACGCGATCAGCTGCTGCGGCGACGACGACAGCGGGCCGCTGCGGATGTCGGCGACCAGCTCGGCGGGCCCGCCATCGGTCGAGCGGTAGAGTTCGGTGCCGATGCCGTTGGCGTTGGCGGTCCAGTAGGCGGTCCGGCCGACGATCGTCAGCCGCGCCGGGTTGCCGTCGTCGGGGCCGGGCACGACCTCGATCGGGCTGGCGCTCTGGCCGTCGAAGAAGAACACCTCCTCGCCGTGCGCCTGCGTCTCGGCCACGAAGTAGAACGCAACCGCGTCGATCGGCCGCACCGAGCGCGGCCGGCTGCCGGCCGTGCCGACGACCGGCACCAGGTCGTGCACGACGGTGCCGGTCGCGGTGCCGTCGCTGACGGTCAGCTCCGGGCCGTCCGGACCGTTCGCCGAACACAGCAGGCGGGCGCCGCAGCAGAACAGGTCGGTCGGCTGGCTGCCGTCGGCACCGGGCAACAGGTCGACGACCAGTTGCGTGCCGGCCGGCGTGCCGTCGGTCACGAACAGCTCCTCGCCGGTCGCCGCCGAACGGGCGCGAAAGAACACCAGCGCGCCACAGCAGACCGTTTCGCGCAACAGCGAACTGGCCGTGCCCGGCGCCAGGTCGGCCAGCCGCAGCGTGCCGGCGGCGGTGCCGTCGGAGGCCCACGGCTCGTCGAAGGCGCTGTCACCGCTGGCACCGAACACCAGCCTGCCAGCGCAGACGATCAGGTCGTGCGGGTTGCTCGACGCAGCACCGGGCCGGAGGTCGACCAGCAGCGCGGTGCCGGCGGTCGTGCCGTCGCTGACGTGCAGTTCGCGGCCGACGCCGGGACCGTTGGCGCTGAAGACCACCAGGCTGCCGAAGCAGGTCAGCTCGGTCGGCGCGCTCGACGAGCCGCCGGCCTGCAGGTCGCGTACCAGCCGCGTGTTGGCCGCGGTGCCGTCGGTCGCGAACAGCTCGGTGCCAGCGACCCCGTCGTTACCGCGGAAGAACAGTTCGCCGTTGCAGCACACCGGCGGCTCGGAGGCGACCACGCCGTTGTCGGCCCCGGGGTTGAGGTCGACGACCAACGCGGTGCCGGCCGCGGTGCCGTCGCTGACGTAGAGTTCGTCGCCGGTCGCGCCGTCGTCGGCGCAGAACAGCACCTGGCCGCCGCAGCAGACGAACCGGTGCGCTTCGGCAGAACCCGGCAGCGAACCGCGCGGACCGGGTTGCAGATCCGCCAGCAGGATCGTGCTCGCGGCGGCGCCGTTGGTGCGGTGCGGCTCGCGGCCCGCACCGGCGGCGAACGCCGTGAAGAACAGGTCCGCGCCGCAGACGGTCAGGCCGGCCGGAGCCGAACCCGCCGCTCCGGGCGCGACGTCGACCGCCAGCACCGTGCCGCCGGCGGTGCCGTCGGTCCGCCACAGTTCGCGGCCGGCGACGCCGTCCGAAGCCGAGAACCAGACCTCGCCCTGGAACACCACGAAGTCGTCGGGATGCGAGCCGCGGCTGCCGACGTGGATGTCCTTGAGCAGCTGCGGGGCGCCACCGTTGTCCGGCAGCAGCCACAGCTCGCGGCCGGCGACGGCGTCGTCGGCGGCGAAGATGCAGCCGATCCCGGGCAGGGTCGCGCCGAAGCCGGGTTCGGAGCCGAGCGCTTCGGCGACGGTCTCGAGGTCGACCAAGGTGTCGGGCGCCGGGCCCTGGGCCAGCGCGAGGCCGGAGAACAACGTGAGCGACGCGCTCACCGCGCGGATGGATGGGTTCATGGTTGGATCGGAGTCGTGGGGACACCAGCCATGCGGCGGCGCCGGCACGGGGCGGATCACGATTCCGTCGAAATCGCGATCCGGCCGCCGGCATTCGGCGGCGCTGCGCCGTGTCGCTGGCACCCGATGCGGGCTAACCTGCTCGGCCCGATGTCTGCCGCCGATCCCGTCGCGAGCCTGCTGGAGGCGTTCGCCCGCCTCACCACGACGCGTAACCTGGTCGCCCAGGTGGAGCGCGGCGCCCGCGTCAAGGCCGGCGGCCTGTGGGGCGCGTCCGCGGCGCTGCCGCTGACCGTGCTGCGCCGCCGCCAGAACAAGGACCAGACGCTGCTGATCCTGACCGCCGACGACGTCGACAGCCTGCAGCTGCAGACCGACCTGCTGGCGTTCGGCACCGACAGCCACGTGCTGATCCGCGAAGAGGAGGACGACGACGGCGAGGTCGACGCGACCAGCCGCAGCGCCCGCCAGCGCACGATGCAGCAGTTTGCGGCGGACCGGGCCCCGCTGGTCGCCAGCATCGAGGCCATGCTGCAGCCGATCGCGACGCCGCGCGGCCTGCGCAAGTCCCAGCTCGAACTGGCGGTAGGGCAACGCCTCGACCGGACCCAGATCCTGCAGCGGGCCCAGGCCGCAGGCATGCGCAGCGTGCCGCTGGTGCTGGCGCCGGGCGAGTGCAGCGTGCGCGGCGACGTCGTCGACGTGTTTCCGATGGCGAGCGAACACGCGCTGCGGCTCGAGTTCTTCGACGACACGCTCGAGTCGATCCGCAGCTTCGACGCCGCTTCGCAGCGGACCACCGAGGTCCACGACCGCTATGCGCTGGCATTGGCCGAACAGGACGAGGGCGAGGTCGGCCCGGTATTGAAACACCTGACGCCGTCACAGACCTGGACGGTGCAATACGAGCCATTACGTATTGAGGAGCGGGTCGCCCGATTGACGACGTTCGACGGCAATCTGGCGCCGCGCTTGCAGCTGGTGCAGGACACGCTGCGGCCGTGCGCGCACGTCGACCTGTCGTCGCTGCCGAGCCACGAATACGACTACAAGGTGCTGTCGGCCGGCTCCGCGGTCGGATCGGGCGAAGCCGACCCCGGCGGCCGCCTGCGCAGCGTGCGCGGCGTGCAGGGCCGGGTGCTGCTGTTCTGCCGCAGCGACGACGAGCGCGAACGGCTGCGCGAGATCTTCGCGCACAAGGACGTCGACCTGCGCAAGGAACGCGTCGAGCTGCTCGACGGCGCGATCAGCAAGGGCTTCCGCATCCCGGACCTCAAGACCACGGCGCTGTCCAACGTCGAGTTCGCCGGCGTCGCCCAGCAGCCGCGGATCCGCGAGCGCGCGGTGGTGCCGTCGCGCGCGATCCAGAGCTTCTTCGAGCTCGGCCCCGGCGACCTGGTCGTGCACGCCGTGCACGGCGTCGCGCGCTTCGAGGGCACCGAGCTGGTGCACCGCGGCGAGGGCACCGAGGAGCACCTGCGGCTGGTGTTCCAGGACGAGGTCAAGCTGCTGGTCCCGGCCAGCAAGATCCACCTGGTCCAGAAGTACGTCGGCAGCGGCGGCAAGGCGCCGCTCGACAAGCTCGGCGGCAAGGGCTTCCAGAAGCGCAAGGAACAGATCTCGGAGTCGCTGTTCGACCTGGCCGCCGAACTGCTCGAGGTGCAGAGCAAGCGCGAGCTGATCAAGCGACCGCCGTATCCGCACGACCAGCTCGAGCGCGACTTCCTCGACAGCTTTCCGTTCCGCGACACGCAGGACCAGGCGCGCGCGTGGTCGGAGATCCAGCGCGACCTCGAGAAGGACACGCCGATGGAGCGGCTGCTGTGCGGTGACGTCGGCTTCGGCAAGACCGAGGTCGCGCTGCGAACGGCCTTCCGCGTGGCGATCACCGGCCGCCAGGTGGCGGTGCTGGCGCCGACCACGGTGCTGGCCGAACAGCACGCGCGCACGTTCGCCAAGCGCTGCGAACCGTTCGGGCTGACCGTCGAGCTGCTGTCCCGCTACCGCAAGCCGAAGGAGCGACGCGAGGTCCAGCAGAAGCTCGCCGCGGGCCAGGTCGACGTCGTCATCGGCACCCACCTGCTGCTCGGCAAGGACGTCAGCTTCCACGACCTCGGCCTGGTCGTCGTCGACGAGGAGCAGCGCTTCGGCGTGCGCCAGAAGGAGAAGCTCAAGAAGCTGCGCGCCGGCGTCGACGTGCTGACGCTCAGCGCGACGCCGATCCCGCGCACGCTGCACGGCTCGCTGCTCGGCATCCGCGGCATCAGCACGCTCGACAACCCGCCGCCGGGCCGACAGGAGGTCGAGACGCGCGTGCTGTTCCGCGACGACAAGGTGCTGCGCGACGCCCTGCACCGCGAACTGTCGCGCGACGGCCAGGTGTTCGTGCTGCACAACCGCATCGACGAGCTCGAACCGCTGGCCAACCGCCTGCGCGGCCTCGCGCCCGGCGCCAAGATCGCGATCGGCCATGGCCAGATGACCGAGGTGCAGGTCGAGAAGACCGTGCGCGCGTTCGTGCGCGGCGAGTTCGACGTGCTGGTGTCGACGACGATCGTCGAGAACGGCATCGACATCGCACGCGCCAACACGATCCTGATCGACAAGGCCGACCACTTCGGTCTGGCCGAGCTGCACCAGCTGCGCGGCCGCGTCGGCCGCAGCAGCGAGAAGGCCTACTGCTACCTGCTGCTCGACCGCGACACGCCGCCGGGCCAGGAGGCCCGCCAGCGGTTGAAGGCGCTCGAGGAGTTCTCGCACCTGGGCGCAGGCTTCGCGATCGCGATGAAGGACCTCGAGATCCGCGGCGCCGGCAACCTGCTGGGCCCACAGCAGTCCGGCCATATCGCGTCGGTCGGATATGATATGTATTGCCAGCTGCTGCGATCGGCCGTCGAGTCCGCCAAGGTCGACCGCCGCGCGATCGCGCAGGTGGTCGAGGTCGACGTCGACCTGCGCCTGCAGGCCTACCTGCCCGAGCAGTTCCTCAAGGACCCGCGTCAGCGCCTGGAGCTGCTGCGCGAGATGGACGAGGCAACCGACGACGAGCGCTTCCGCCAGCTCGAGGCGGAGCTCCGGGACCGCTACGGCAAGCTGCCCAAGCCCGTGACGACGCTGCTGCGGCAGTTCCGCCTCAAGCACGCCCTCATGCAGCTCGAGGTGCACAGCGTGCAGTGGGTCGAGGACGACCGGCTGGTCGTGCGGCACCCCGCCGGCGTGCCGCTCGGCGGCAGCTGGCTCGACCACTTCCGCGAGGTGCGCCCGGTCGAGGCCGGCAAGACGCACCTGATGCTGCCGCGGCCGCGGCGCGGCAAGCAGACGGCCGACAAGGTGCTCGAGCTGCTGCTGGGCGCGACCACCGGCAGCTAGCGGGCAAAGCCCCGTCCGCACGCGTACACGCCGCTTCCGCGATCACGGTTGGCAGCGCCCGCCCGCAGGGTCCACGGCGGCTCCGACGCGGCCGGAACCACCGTGCACAACCTGTGGAATCACCTGGGCAACAACACAGGTTCGGGCGATGCGCCGGGCCGCTCGGCTGCATGACGCATCCGGTACGTGCGATACGCGGAAAAGGTTGGCAGCGGCCATGCGCGGTTCCGTAGAAGGGTCCCCCCTTCTGCGCGCTGCCACCCCTGGCGCCAGCCCATTCGATTCGCACATGCAGAGCCTCCGCTCGCTATTCGTCCCCGCCGTGCTGGCGACCTGGATGCTGAACGCGTCCGGTCCGATCGCGCAGGAGCCTGGAAGCCAGGCGCCCGAGCGTTCGCAGCCGCGGACCGAGTCCCCCCGCCCGTCCAACCAGGACCCGCGCCCCGCGGGTCGCCGCCGCGCCGGCGGACGCCGCCGCGGGCTGATCGTGATCGAAGCCGGCACGGTGCACCCGGTCAGCGGACCGCCGATCGAGAACGGCGTCGTCGTCATCCGCGGCGACCGCATCCTCGCGGTCGGACAACAGGGCGACCTGCAGCTGCCGCCGAACACGACGGTGCACAAGTTCCCCGATGGCCATGTCTACCCCGGCCTGATCGACGCCTCGACCGACGCGTTCACCGACTCCGGCCTGCAGCGCGACGGCAGCCTCAACGGCGGCAGCGAGCTCGCCGACGGCCTGGTGTGGACCGGCGACCGCGACGACCAGCTGGTCCGCCACGGCGTGACCACGGCCTACGTGAACGTTCGCACCGGCGCGCAGGTGCGCGGCCAGGGCGCGATCGTGCGCCCGCACGCCAGCGGCTTCGAGCTGTGGGAGGACAAGGAGCAGGCCGCGCTGCAGCTGCGCATGGCGGCCGGCACCGGCAACTCGCACCCGCTGCAGCGGCAGGCCCAGCTGCAGGCGGCGGGCCGCCTGTTCGACGGCCTCGAGGAGTTCCGCGACGCGCAGGAGAAGTTCGAGAAGGATCTCGAGAAGTACAACGAGGAGTTCGAGAAGTACCTCGACCACCACAAGAAGAAGAACGGCAAGGAAGACAAGCCGAAGGCCGACCCGAAGGCCGACCCCAAGCCCGACGGCGAGGCAGCCAAGAAGGAGGGCGAGAAGCCCTCGGAGGCGCGTCCCGGACGGCGTCGACCCGGCGGTCGCCGCCGCCCGCCGCAAGGTGGCGGGGACGGCAACGGCGAGGGCGGCCAGCAGCCTGAGGAGCTGACGGCCGAGGCCGTCGAGAAGGCGCTCGCCACGATGATGGCGCTGGTCGGTGAGCCGCAGCCGCAGGCCGACGCGCAGGATCCGCGCCGCGGCCGGCGCCCGAGCGGCGCGCCGCAGGGTCGTTCGCAGGGTCGCCCGCAGGGCACCCCCGCCGCCGCCAAGGCGGGCGGGGACGACAAGAAGAAGGACGACGGCCCCAAGCGCCCGAAGTACCCGAAGAAGCCCAAGGCGGACCCGCAGAAGGACGCGCTCGCCAAGGTCGTCGACGGCGTGCTGCCGCTGCGCATCGAGGCGCACCGCGTCGAGGAGCTGCGCGCCGCGCTGCGCCTGCAGCGCGACAACGACGTGCCGCTGATCGTGCTCGAGCAGGCCTACGGTGCCGGCTCGATCGCCGACGAGATCGCCGCCCAGGGCGCCACCGTCGTGCTGACCAACGTGCTGCCGAGCGCGCTCGGCGTGCCGGGCGACAAGCGCAACCCGTTCGCGAAGTTCGACCTGACCGAGCTGCCCGGCCAGCTGCACGCGGCCGGCGTGCCGTTCGCGATCGCGAGCGGCCGCGCGCGCCTCGCGTCGGTGCTGCCGATGATGGGTGCCGCCGCCGTCGGCGCGGGCCTGTCGCCCGAGGCCGCGCTGCGCGCACTGACCCTCACCCCCGCGGAGATCCTCGGCGTCGCCGAGGACACCGGCTCCCTGTCGCGCAACAAGTTCGCCGACGTGCTGGTGACCAGCGGCCCGCTGTTCGCGAGCGACAGCAAGGTGCTGCTGGTGATGTCGAAGGGCCGCACCGAGTACGAGAGCAAGTAACCGCGGGAGCCAGGAGAACAACATGCACACCTTCACCCAGCACCTTCTGCAGCGGAGCCTCGCCGGCGCCTGCCTGCTCGCCGCAGCGGCGGCGCCCGCGTGCGCCCAGGACCTGCTGATCAAGGCCGGCCGCATCGTGGTCGCCCCCGGCACCGTCCTGACCGACAGCGCGCTGCTGGTCCGCGACGGCAAGATCGCCTACGTCGGCAACGACATCCCCGCCGAAGCCCGCGGCCGCGCGCGCACCGTCGACTACGGCGACGCGACGGTCTCGCCGGGCTTCGTGCTCGCCGCGACGACGCTCGGCAGCGACGCCGACCTGGCCGAAGGCGCGCTCGCCTTCACGCCGGACCTCAAGGTCGCCGAGGCGTTCGATCCGTGGAGCGAGAACCTCGAGCGGCTGGCCCCCTACGGCGTGACCTCGTTCGGCCTGACGCCGTCGCCGCGCAACGTCGCCGGCGGCATCGGCGTGCTCGCCAAGCCGGGCAAGGAGCGCGGCCGCGTGATGGCAGCCGAGGCGTTCGTCGGCTTCTCGCTGACGCGCGCGGCGCGCAGCCAGGAACGGGACCCGACCTCGCTGATGGGCGCGCGCGAGATGCTGCGCGACGCGTTCGACACGGCCCGCATCGGCGTCGAGATCGGCCCGGACCTCGCGGTGCTGCGCCAGGTCATGGCCGGCTCGCGCCGCGCCGTCGTGCACGCCGACACGTTCGCCGAGCTCAACGCCGCGCTGTCGCTGGGCAAGGAGTTCAACTTCGCGCCGGTCATCGTCGGCGGCCGTGAGTCCGCCAAGGTGCTCGCCAAGCTGGCCGAACGCGGCGCCGGCGTGGTGCTGCCGACGCTGACCCCGACGGCGCGCATCGCCGACCTCGAACTGCCGGCTGCGCTGGCCGAGGCCGGCGTGCCGTTCTGCTTCGCCGGTCGCCCCGACCAGCTGCGCGTCTCGGCGGCGCTGGCGGTCCGCAACGGGCTGTCGCGCGAGCACGCCCACGCGGCGCTGACCCGCACGCCGGCGACCCTGATGGGCCAGCAGGCCGCGGTCGGCGCGCTGCGCCAGAACTGCAGCGCCGACTTCGTCGTCTTCGCCGGCGACCTGCTCGACCTCAGCGCGCGCCACGTCGCGACCTGGGTCGACGGCGTCCGCGTCAGCGGCGACGCCCCCGCCAGCAACCACACGAACACGAAGGCAAGCCGATGATCCGCAAGCTGCTCACCTGCACGTTGTCCCTCGCGTTCGCGTCCGCCGCGTTCGCGCAGCAGGACGTCACCGCCTACACCAACGCGACCATCCTTCCGGGCGGCAAGCCCGCGCTGCGCAAGGCGACGCTGGTCGTCGCCGGCGGCAAGGTCGTCGCGATCGGCAGCAGCGCCGACATCACCGTGCCCGAGGGCGCGGCGGTCGTCGACTGCAACGGCAAGACGATCACGCCGGGCCTGATCGACGCCTCGTTCGTGGCCGGCCTCAGCGGCCAGGACGCCAACGAACAGAGCGAAGAGGTCACCCCGCACCTGCGCATCCTCGACAGCCTCGACCCCGAGGACCCGATGTTCCGCCGCGCGCGGCGCGACGGCGTCACCACGGCGCACGTCATGCCGGGCACGCAGAACGTCATCGGCGGCCTCGGCTGCGTCATCAAGACGTTCGGGGACGACCCGGACGCCATGCTCGTCAAGCAGGACGCCAGCATGCGCATCGTGATGGGCGCCGAACCGTCGGCGCGCAACCGCGCGATCCGCGGCGGCCGCGTCAACTCGATCTACTACCGCCGCCCGACCACCCGCATGGGGGTCGTCTGGGCCGTTCGCAGCGCCTTCTTCGACGCCCAGGAGGCGATGAACAAGACGCAGGGTGCGCCCGACCAGGGCCCGCCGTCGCCCGGCATCGAGGTGCTGACGCGCGTGCTGCAGGGCAAGCTGACCGCGGTCACCACCGCGCGCAGCGAACAGGACGTGCGCACCGCGCTGCGGATTGCCGATGAGTTCGGCTACCAGACCGTCATCGACGAGGCGCAGGACGCCTACATGGTCGCCGACGAACTGGCCGCGAAGAAGGCCGTGGTCATGCTCGGCGCGCCGAGCGCGACCTCGGTCGGCGGCAGCGGCGCGCGCGACGGCGCCGCGCCGCGCAGCGGCACCGTGCGCACGCTCGCCGAGAAGGGCGTCAAGTTCGTCATCACGACGGGCACCAACACCCAGCACCTGCCGCTGATCCGCGAGGCGATGTTCGCCGCGCGCAACGGTCTCGGCCCGCAACAAGCACTCGACGCGATCACCATCGAGCCGGCCAGGCTGCTCGGCATCGACGATCGCATCGGCAGCCTCGCCAACGGCAAGGACGCCGACTTCGTCATCTGGTCCCAACATCCCCTCGACCCGGCCGCCGTCGCCGAGTCTGTCCACATCGACGGCAAGCCCGTGTCTCGAATCCGATGAACCTCTCCCTCCTGCGAATCGCGGTCGTCAGCGCGACGATCGCCCTCCCCGCCATCAGTCAGGACCTCGTCGCCGTCAAGGCGAAGACGATCCACACCATCACCGGCCCGAGCGTCACGGACGGAGTCATCCTGCTGCAGAACGGCCGCATCAAGGCGATCGGCAAGCAGAGCGACGTCGAGATCCCGTGGTCGGCCAAGGTCATCGATGCCAGCGACAAGGTCGTGATGCCGACGTGGGTGCTCGCGCACAGCAACGGCGGCATGCGCGGCAGCAACGAGTCGATGCAGAACGTCCCGTGGCTGACGGTCGCCGACGCGCTCGATCCGGGCTCGACCTACTTCGAGGGCATGCGCCGCAACGGCGTCGGCACGATCCACGTGCTGCCCGGCAACAACACGCTGATGGCCGGCAGCGGCATGGTCGTGCGACCCGCCGGCCGCACCGTCGAGGACATGACGGTCGCCGCCAACACCGGCATGAAGCTGTCGCTGCTCGCCAGCGGCGGCAGCCGCCTGCAGAAGATCCGCGAGATGCGTCGCGCGATCGCCGACATCCGCGAGTACCTCGCCGACTACAACCGCCAGAAGGACGAGTTCGAGAAGGAGAAGGCCGCTGGCGCGATCGCCGACGACAAGGAGTGGGAGAAGGAGATCGACCGCAAGAAGCAGGCGGCCGTCGACCTGATCGAGAAGAAGCTCAAGGGCTGGCTCTACGTGCCGAGCTTCGCCGAGCTCGGCGAAGCGCTGCGCATGGGCCAAGAGCTCGACCTGACGCTGGTGCTCGGCAGCAACCTCGACGAGGCGCTGCCGATGCTGCGCCGCCTGAAGAGCCCGGTCGTGCTCGACGCCAACCTCGAGTACTACGAGACCGACCCGGAGACGCGTGAGGAGGAGCAGTTCTGCTCGGCCAAGATGCTGGCCGACGCCGGCGTGCCGTTCGCGCTGTCGCTGGGTTCGGGCCCGAGCGGCAACCCGTGGTGGCAACTCGGCACCTGCGTGCGCAACGGCATCAGCAAGCAGCAGGCGCTCGAGGCGCTGACCACCGTGCCGGCCAAGATGCTCGGCCTCGACGACCAGGTCGGCTCGCTGAGCGAAGGCAAGCTGGGCAACCTGCAGATCCTGACCGGCGATCCGATGGCCGCGACCACCTGGGTCGAGACCGTCATCCTCGAAGGCGAGGTCGTCTACGAGCGCAGCAAGGACCCGCGTCTGCAGTACCTGTTCGAGGCCGCCGAGAAGGCCTCGGAGCCGCAGCAGCCGAAGAAGGCCGGCGACAACTCGAACGAGGGCGAGGGCAAGTGATGCAACGTTCCTCCTCCCCCACCCGAGGCGCCGTGCTCGCGGCCGCGCTCGGTGCAGCCTTGCTGGCTGCGCCGCTCGCCGCCCAGCAGGCGCCGAGCGGCACGTTCGCGGTGCGCTGCGGCACGCTGCTCGTCGGTGACGGCCAGCAGGCCATGACCGACGCGTGGCTGGTCGTGCGCAACGGCAAGATCGAGAGCGTCTCGCAGGCCGCGCCGCCGGCCGACCTGCCGGTCGTCGACGCCAGCGGCAAGGTCGTGATGCCGGGCATCGTCGCGGTCGACACCGACCTCGCGCCGGTTCGCGACAGCGAGTACCAGGTGACCCCCGACGCGTTCGCCGTCGATGCGTTCGACTTCGAGCGTTCGTGGCGGCCCGCCCTCGAGGGCGGCATCACGTCGGCCTACCTGTCGCCCGGCCGCAGCCGCCTGGTCTCCGGCCAGGGCGCGGTCGTCAAGCTCGCCGGCACCGACCTGGTCGAGCGCGTGCTGACCGACGAGGCGTGCCTGCGCGTCAACTTCGGTCCGGCCGCGCTGGCCGCGCCGCGCGTGTTCGAACCGAACGCGCACCCGACCGACGACGAGCCGCTGGAGCCGGCGCGCATCCAGACGCCGACGTCGCGCATCAGCCTGCTCGCCGAGCTGCGCGCCCTGTTCGCGTCGGCGACCGACAAGGACCAGGGCCCCGGTGGCCAGGGCCCGGCCGAGCACCTCTACGACGAGCGCGCGCTGCGCATGGTCGTCGAGGGCAAGATGCCGATGCGGGCCTCGGCGCAGGACGCCGGCGACATCCGCCGCGCGCTGCAGCTGCAGAAGGAGCTGGGCTTCAAGATCGTGCTCGAGAACCCGGACGAGATCGAGCGCGTCGCGGCCACCGCGGCCGCGCAGAAGGCGATGGCGACGTTCCGCATGCCGACGATGTTCGGCAAGTCGGTGCCCGGTGGCGAGGATCGCTACCAGGACGTCAAGGAGCCGAACTTCGACGCGCCGGCGAAGGCCGCCGCCGCCGGCATGACCGTCGGCATCAGCCCGGCCAGCGGCGTGCCGCTGCGCGACTACCTGATGTCGGTCGCGATCGCCGTGCGCCACGGCCTGCCGGAGTCGACCGCGCTGCGCGCCGTCGGCCTCGACGCCGCCAAGGTGCTCGGCGTCGACGGCCGCGTCGGCTCGCTGCAGAAGGGCAAGGACGCCGACTTCGTCGTGCTCAGCGGCGACCCGCTCGCCGTCGGCACGATGGTCGAGGCGACCTGGATCGACGGCGTGCGCCGGTTCGCGCGCGAGACCGACAGCCAGGTGCTGGCGATCCGCACCCACCGCGTGCACGACGGCACCGGCCGGGTGCTGCGCAACGGCGTCGTGCTGATCCAGAACGGCCGCATCAAGGCGGTCGGCGAGGACCTGGCGATCCCGTACGGCGCCGAGGTCCTCGAGCTCGACGACGGCGTCGCGACGCCCGGCTTCGTCGACGTGTTCTCGCACCTCGGCCTCGCCGGCGAAGGCACCGGCGTGCCGAACGGCAGCCCGAACCAGCGCCTGCACGACATCCTCGCGTTCGACGATCCGATGTTCGAACCGGCGCTGCGCGAGGGCATCACGTCGCTGCTCGTCGGCGGCAAGGACGGCGGCCTGACGTCGGGGCGCCTCGCCGCGATCAAGACCGGCGCCCGTGACCGCGACGGCATGCTGGTGCGCGAGATCGCCGGCCAGCGCATGGTGTTCGACGCCATCGGCCCGAACGCCACCAAGCCGCTCGCCGACCAGATCGCGCGTGCGCGCAAGTACGCCGACGCGTGGCAGAAGTACGAGAAGGCGCTGGCCGAGTGGCGCGCCGGCGTCGAGGGCACGCCCGCTCCCGAACCGGAGAAGGAGGAGCCGAAGCCGAAGGAGGGCGCCGAGAAGGCCGACCCGCTGACCGGCACCTGGGAAGCGGAGATCGTGATCCAGGAGCGCTTCCGCCTGCAGATCAAGCTGGACCTGACGCTCAAGGGCACCAAGGTCACCGGCACGATCTCGCTCGGCATGGGGCGCGGCGGTCGCGGCCCGCGCCCGCAGGAGATCGAGGGCACGTTCGAGAACGGCACGCTCAAGATCGAGTTCAGCGGTGCGATGGGCTCGGCGACGCTCGAGGCCACCGTCGAAGGGGACACGATGACCGGCAAGCTGAGCCTCGGCCCGATGGGCACGCAGGACGTGACCGGCACGCGCACCAGCAAGAAGCCCGGCGCCGCCGCCAAGGCCGCGCCGCCCCGCCGCAAGAAGAAGGGCGAGGACGACGGCCGGCCGAAGCCGCCGAAGACCGACGAGAACCTCGAGCCGCTGCGCGCGATCCTCGCCGGCAAGGCGACGCTGGTCGTGCGCACCAACCGCGCCCCGGCCATCCAGGGCGTGGTCGCGCTGCTCGAGAAGGAGAAGATCAGCTACGCCTTGACCGGCGCGGACGATCTGCTCGACGACGGCTCGCTGCTCGGCGGCAAGAAGCCGGCGATCGTCGTCGGCCCGGAGGTCGTCGTCGAGGACGACGGCGATCTGGTCAACGTCGCGTCGACGTTCGCCGACCACGACCTGCCGATCATGTTCGGCACCGGCAACTGCGCGGGCACGCGCTTCCTGCCGATGCACGCCGCCTACGCGGTGCGCTACGGCCTCAGCCCGCAGGACGCCCTGCAGGCGCTGACGCTGTGGCCCGCCAAGGCCTTCCACCTCGACGAGCGCATCGGTTCGCTCGAGAAGGGCAAGGACGCCGACCTCGTGGTGTTCTCGGGCAACCCGTTCGAGCCCACGAGCACCGTCTTGCTCGTCGTCTGCAACGGCCGCGTGGTCGTCGACAACCGGGAGCAAGCGCAATGATGATGTTCCGTCCCACGATCGCGGCGCTCGCCGCGTGCTCGCTGCTGGCGACCGTCGCCGTGGCCCAGGAAGCCGCGGCGAAGGCCCCGGCCGCCGCCGAGCCGGCACCTGCCAAGCAGGAGCCGAAGCCGTTCCAGACCTGGCACCCGCGCCGGCCCAAGGAGGAGAAGGACTACGTGGTCGCCAAGTGGGGACCGCGCGGCCTGCCGAGCCCCGGCTACGCGTTCTACGCCGCCAAGATCCTGCCGGTGACGTCGGCGCCGATCATCGACGGCGTCATCATCACCAAGAACGGCGTCATCGAGGCGATCGGCAAGGCGTCGGAGCTGACGGTGCCGAGCGGCTACGAGAAGGTCGACTGCGGCGACGCGGTGATCTGCCCCGGCTTCGTCGAGACGCACTGCCACATCGCGAGCCCGAGCTTCGACCTCAACGACACGGTCCACCCGACCAACCCGGAGTTCCGCACGCTCGACCTGATCAGCATGGAGCACGATCAGATCCGGGTGTCGCGCGCCGGCGGCGTCTCGACCGCGCTCTACATCCCGGGCTCCGGCTCGAACATGGGCGGCTTCGGCACGCTGACCAAGACCTGGGGCAACTCGCCGGAGGAGGCGCTGGTGCGCTTCCCGGGCAGCCTCAAGATCGCGCAGGCCGGCAACCCGGAGCGCGGCTCGGGCGACCTCGGGTCGGGCATGATGGGCATGTCGGAGGGCATCCGCATGACCCTGCTCGACGGCAAGGAGTACTGGGAGCAGATGCTCGCCTTCGAAGCCGGCAAGGGACCGAAGCCGGAGTTCAACGCGACGCTCGAACTGATCAGCGGCCTGTTCCGCCACGAGTTCCCGCTCAGCGTGCACACGCAGATCTACCAGGTCGTGCTGCAGACGCTGCAGGAGCTGCGCCTCGAGCTCGGGCTGTGGACCGTCGTCGTGCACGGCACGTTCGACGGCTACCGCCTCAGCGAGGACCTGCTGATGGCCGGCATGCCGGTCTCCGGCGGCCCGCGCGCGTACCACTACGATCGCGCCACCGGCGCCTTCAACGGCGTGCTCGCCAACTACTCGCTCGGCGGCAAGATGGGCTGGCGTGAGCCGGTCATGGGCCTCGGCCGCGACGGCGTCGGCGTCAACACCGACTCGCCGGTGGTCGCCCAGGAACAGCTGCAGCTGCAGGCCGCCATGGGCGTTCGCCTCGGCTGGCCGCACGAGTGGGCGCTGCGCGGCCTGACCATCAACAACGCGGTGTTCTTCGGCATCGACCACCGCGTCGGCTCGCTGGAAGTCGGCAAGGACGCCGACCTCGGCGTGTGGAGCGGCGACCCGATCGACCCGCGCTGCTACGTCGAGCTGATGGTGATCAACGGCACCATCTGCTACCGCCGCAACCCCGACCGTCCGGACTGGTAGTCCGGGCGGTCCGCCCCCCACACACCGCTGTGCGACCGACCTCCACGACCCTGATGCTGCTGTGCGCCCTGGCTTCGGCCAGCGCGGCTGCACGCGCACAGGCGGAGGCGGGCACGGCCCCGTCGGCGAACCGCGCGACCGCGCACCTCGCCGCCCGCATCCTTCCCTGTGACCGCGCGCCGATCACCGACGGCGTGCTGATCGAACGCGGCGGCAAGATCGTCGCGATCGGTCCGCGCCGGCAGACCACCGTTCCGCCCGGAGCCACCGTCGTCGACCACGGCGCGAGCTGGCTGACCCCGGGCTTCGTCGACCTGCACCACCACGTCAGCAGCGGCGGCGGCGACATCAACGACATGACCGAGCCGTTGAACGCGCAGATGCGCACGTTCGACACGGTCAAGCCGTCGACCGACGAGATCCGTCGGACCGCCGCGGGCGGCGTCACCACGACGCTGTTCATCCCGGGCAGCGGCACGTTCATCTCGGGGTTCGGCTGCCTGCTCAAGATGCGCGGCGGCGGCACGCTCGAGGCGATGACGATCCAGGCGATCGGCGCCATGAAGGTCGCGCAGGGCTTCAACCCGGAGCGCTACAGCGGCGACCTCGGCCAGACCCGCATGGGCAGCAGCGAACTGCTGATCAAGCAGCTGGACGCCGGCCGCGACTACGCCGCGGCGTGGCGCGCGTTCGACGCCGGCGACGGCCCGAAGCCGGAGTTCGACCCGGCGCTCGAACAGCTGCGGCTGGTGTTCGACAAGAAAGTGCCGGTGCTGATCCACACCGCCGGCATGCGCGACTGCCTGTCAACCTCGCGCATGTTCCAGGACCGTTACGACGTGCGCATGATCCTGTCGCACGGTTCGTTCGACGGCTGGCTCGCCGCCGAACCGCTGGCGAAGAAGCAGACGCCGCTCAATCTCGGACCGCGCATGTACCAGCTCGACCGCTACGGCCGCATGCAGGGCATGTGCCAGGCGTTCTACGACGCCGGCTGCCACAACCTGTCGATCAACACCGACGCGCCGGTGATCCCGGCCGAGGAGCTGCAGCTGCAGGCCGCGATGGCCGCGCGGCTCGGCCTGCCCTACCAGGCCGCGCTGGCGGCCGTCACCATCATCCCGGCGCGCCAGATCGGTCTCGACGACCGCGTCGGCTCGCTCACGGTCGGCAAGGACGCCGACTTCCAGGTCACCGCGGGAGACCCCCTCGACCCCCGCGTGGCCCCGCTCGAGGTCTACATCGAAGGCCAACTGATCCACCGATTCGGAGACGTGCGATAGCATGCGAAACCACTTCTTGAGCCTCTCGGCCGCCGCGCTGCTGTGCGTCGGCGCCGTCACCGCCCAGAACGCGCGACCGGTCGCGTTCACCAACGCGCGCATCCACACGGTCAGCGGCAAGGTCGTCGAGAACGGCACCCTGGTCGTGCGCAACGGCAAGATCGAAGCCGTCGGCAAGGACGTCACGGTGCCCGCCGGCGCCAAGGTCGTCGACGCCAGCGGCAAGACGATCATGCCGGGCCTGGTCAGCGCCTGGTCGCGCGCCGGCCTCAACCCGCCGCGCTCGCGCAGCAACACGCCAACGCGCGGCAGCCGCCGTTTCACCCGTTCGTTCCGCTCGTCGTCGAGCAACGGCCGCACGTCGAACAGCGCCGCGACCCGCGTCGTCGACGGCCTCTACGTGCGCCAGCCGATCTTCCACGACCTGCTCGAGGTCGGCGTCACGTCGCTGGCGCTGAACCCGAGCGGCGCCGGCTTCCCGGGCCTCGGCGCGGTGCTCAACCCGGCCGGCAAGACCCGCGGCGAGCTGACGCAGGACGACGAGGCGTTCGTGCAGATCGGCATGCAGCGCAACAACTCGGCCAAGAAGCTGCTCAAGGACACGTTCGAGAAGGCCAAGAAGGTCGTCGAGGAGCGCGAGAAGCCGCCGGCACCGCCGAAGAAGGAAGAGCCCAAGAAGGAGGAGGCCAAGAAGCCCGAGGCCAAGCCCGGCGAGAAGCCCGCCGAGAACAAGACCGAGGGCAAGCAGCCGCCGAAGAAGGACGAGCCGAAGCCCAAGGGCGACGAGCCCAAGCAGGATCCGAAGAAGGACCCGAAGCAGGACCCCAAGAAGGCGACGCCGAAGCCCGCCGCCAAGCCGAAGCCCAAGCCGAAGGACCCCAACCTCGAGGTGCTGGCCGACCTGCTGCAGGGCAAGCGCCGCGCGATCGTGCAGATCGACTCGGCCGCCGACCTGCTGCACTGGCAGCACGCGGTCGGCGACGACCTGAAGTTCCCGCGCATGGTCGCGGTGCAGCGTCACGACACCCGCTCCGGGACGATCGACATGGTCGTCGACCACCTCAAGAAGTGGGAGTGCTCGGTGCTGCTGCCGCCGTCGCTGTCGACCAAGCCCGGCTCGTCGTACCTGATCCACCCTGCCAAGGAACTGCACGACGCCGGCATCGAGGTCGGCTTCGCGATCGGCGAGTCGACCAACAGCGTGCGCGCGCTGTTCTACAACCTGATGGAACTGGTGCGCGCCGGCCTGCCGGCCGACGTCGCGATCAAGGCCGTCACGCAGGTGCCGGCCAAGGCGCTCGGCATCGACGAGCGCGTCGGCACCCTCGAGGAGGGCAAGGACGCCGACCTGCTGGTGTTCGACGGCGATCCGCTGTCGCCGACCGGCAAGCTCGAGCAGGTCTGGCTGCGCGGCCAGCAGGTCGAGAAGAACTAGGCCGCGCCCACAACCCCACCGCACACCCCGAACCCAACATGCGCACGTCCACCCTGTTCGTCCTGTCGCTCGCGCTGCTCAGCGCGCTCGACCTCCCGGCCCAGGGCCGCGGCCGCCGCGGCCGCCGCCCGACCCAGCAGCCGCAGCAGGCTCCGGCTCCGGAGGCCCCGAAGAAGGAAGAGAAGAAGGAGCCGAAGAGCTACCTCGCGATCGTCGGCGGCGACGTCTACATCGGCACCGGCCAGCGCCTGACCGGCGCGACCGTGCTGGTCGCCGACGACAAGATCGAGAAGGTCGGCCACAACCTCGAACTGCCGGAAGGCACCAAGGTCATCGACGCCAAGGGCAAGTGCGTCAGCCCTGGCTTCGTGATCGTGGAGGGCTCGGGCATGGGCGCCGGCTTCAGCGGCCCCTACAAGGACACGGTCAACCCGTTCGACCAGTCGATCAAGCAGGGCCTGGCCGCCGGCATCACGTCGTTCCTGGTCGGCTCGACGTCGTCGCGCGGACGCGTCGGCGGCAGCAACGCCGTCATCAAGACGCACTACGGCGACATCGACGGCATGGTGCTCAGCGAGAACAGCGTGTGCGGCATCTCGGTGCCGCTGCAGCGCACCCAGAAGGAGCAGCTGAAGACGCAGATCCAGCAGTGCCGCGACTACCTGAAGGCGCTCGAGGACTACCCGGCCCAGAAGGCCAAGGACGCGAAGGCCAAGGCGCCGCAGGCGCCGCGCGGTGCCGACAAGGTGCTGGCGGTGCTGCAGGGCAAGGCGAAGCTGTGGGTCGCCTTCGGCGGCGGCCGCTTCAACCCGTTCGGCGGCGGCGTCAGCGGCGGCTCGTCCGACGTCGACAAGATCCGCGAGGCGCTCGAAGTCTCGCGCATGTTCGGCCAGGGCGTCGTGATCCAGAAGCCGGTCAGCGCCTGGCTGATCCCGGACGAGATCGCCAACACCGGGTCGAGCGTCATCTGGAGCCCGCGCACGCGGATTCCGGCGGACCCGAAGGACCCCGACCGCACCGGCAGCAACCTCGCCCAGGCGGCGATCCTGGCCAAGGCTGGCGTGCCGGTCGCCGTGACGTGCCCGAGCGGCCGGTTCGGTGGGTCCGGTGTCGGCACCAACGGCATCCTCGGACAGGACCTCAACACCCCGCACGTCGACGCGGCCTACGCCGTGCGCGGCGGACTCGACAACCGTAAGGCTCTACGAACGCTGACGTTGGACGCGGCCGAGATGATGGGCGTCGGCGACCGGATCGGCTCGCTCGAGGCCGGCAAGGACGCCGACATCTTGATTCTGGACGGCGATCCGCTGCACTATAGCACGTTCGTGACCACGGCCGTCGTCAACGGCAAGGTCGTTTACGAGAAGGGCAACGAAGCCCTCTTCCGACACATCGAGCGGTAACCCGAGCTGCGGGCCCTACCGCGAGGATGGTCGAGGCGGTGACCGTGGAGCATCCGGTAGGAGGTTCCGGGCGATGAGCCCGGGACCCGATCGGACCCGATCTGCCTCGATGTCATCCACTTCAGAACAGACATGAGCGTAGAAAGCCTGAAGGAACTGGACGACTTCTTCCGCAGCATGCGGCAGGCGTTCAACAGCCGCGACCTCAAGACCTTCCGCTCGCACTTCTGGACCGACAAGCGCTTCCACAACCTCGACGCCTCCGGCCGCCGCGACCGCGGCTGGGGTGCCTTCGAGGAGGTGCTCGACCAGGAGTTCCGCTACCTCGAGTCGGTGCGCATGGAACTCAAGGACCTGGACTGTCAGGTCTTCGAAGACCAGTTCGGCACGGCCGTCGCGACCTGGAAGCTGACCCAGGTCGACCCCGAGGGTCGCAACCACGAGCAGAACGGACGCTGCACGTTCTCCCTGTGCAGGTTCAGCGACGACTGGAAGATCGTCGCGCAGCACTTCTCGCCGCTGTCGGCAGAAGAAGCCGCCGCCGAGTGATTCTCGGTGGCCCACCCGCCGGCCACGCCCCAAGCCGGACTCCGGGTGCTACATTGACGGCCCTGGTCCTCATTTGACGCAACCTCCCGTGACATCTACGGCTTCCGCTTCCGAGCACGCGTCGTCGGCCGGCAGCGGCGACGGCGAGCCCTTCCTCGCCAAGAACAAGATCCGTCTGGTCACGGCAACGAGCCTGTTCGACGGGCACGACGCCTCGATCCACATCTTCCGGCGGATCGCACAGGCATCCGGCGCCGAGGTCATCCACCTCGGCCACAACCGGTCGGTGCGCGAGATCGTCGACGCCGCCATCGAGGAGGACGCCCAGGGCATCGCGGTGACCTCCTACCAGGGCGGCCACAACGAGTTCTTCCGCTACATGCACGACATGCTGGCGGAGCGCGGCGCGCCGCACGTGCGGCTGTTCGGCGGCGGCGGCGGCGTGATCCTGCCCGAGGAGATCGAGGCCCTGCAGCAGCACGGCATCGAACGGATCTACTCGCCCGACGACGGCCGCGCGCTCGGCCTGCAGGGCATGATCGACGACATGCTGCGCCGCAGCGACTTCCCCACCTGTGAGGAAGGCGACGAGCTGCCGAAGGTCTCGGCCGACGACCTCGGCAAGGTCTCGCGCGCGATCACGCTGATCGAGTCGTTCCCGGAGAAGCACCGCGAGGACCTGCGCAAGCGTGCCGCCGCGCTCGAGACGACCCCGCCCGTGCTCGGCATCACCGGCACCGGCGGCGCCGGCAAGAGTTCGCTGATCGACGAGCTGCTGCGTCGCTTCCTGCTCGACTTCCCGCAGCACCGCATCGCCGTGCTGTGCGTCGACCCGACCCGTCGCAAGACCGGCGGCGCCCTGCTCGGCGACCGCATCCGGATGAACTCGGCGGTCGACGAGCGCGTGTTCGTGCGTTCGATGGCGACCCGCCGCGCCAACATGGCGCTGTCCGAGTCGGTGCACGACGCGCTCGACGTGCTCAAGCTCGCCGGCTTCGACCTGATCCTGCTCGAGTCGAGCGGCATCGGCCAGTCCGACACCGAGATCGTCGAGCACGCCGACGCGTCGCTCTACGTGATGACGCCGGAGTTCGGCGCGCAGAGCCAGCTCGAGAAGATCGACATGCTGGACTACGCCGACCTGGTCGCGATCAATAAGTTCGATCGCCGCGGCGCGCGCGACGCGCTGCGCGACGTCAAGAAGCAGGTCCAGCGCAACAAGAAGGCGTTCGACGTCGACTTCGGCACGATGCCGGTCTACGGCACGATGGCCGCGACGTTCGCCGACGCCGGCACCAACACCCTCTACCGCGCGATCGCGAACAAGCTCGACGAGCTGCGCCCCGGCGACTTCTCGAGCAGCGTCGAACTGCGCGAGGGCGAGCCGGACGGCACCCACGTGATCCCCGGCGAACGCGTGCGCTACCTCGCCGAGATCGTCGAGAACAACCGCCGCTACAACAGCTGGGTGCACGAGCAGGCGGCGATCGCCGAGCGCTGCTACGTGCTCGAGAAGGCGGCCGCCGAGCTGCCCGAAGGCGCCGAGGCCGCGAAGCAGGCGCTGGTCGAGCAACTCGCCGAGGTGCAGAGGCAGCTGGCGCCCGAGTGCCAGGAACTGCTCGCCGGCTGGGACGATCGCTGCGCCCGGCTCGCCGCCGAACACTCGGTGTTCCAGGTGCGCAAGCGCGAGATCAAGGTCCAGAACCACACGACTTCGCTGTCGGGCCTGCAGATCCCGAAGGTCGCGATGCCGCGCTACCAGAGCTACGGCGACCGCCTGCGCTGGCTGCTCGCCGAGAACGTGCCGGGCAGCTTCCCGTTCACGGCCGGCGTCTACCCGTTCAAGCGCGACGGCGAGGACCCGACCCGCATGTTCGCGGGCGAAGGCGGCCCGGAGCGCACCAACAAGCGCTTCCACTACCTCTCGCACGGCCAGCCCTACAAGCGGCTGTCGACCGCGTTCGACAGCGTCACGCTCTACGGCGAGGACCCGGCCGAGCGCCCCGACATCCTCGGCAAGGTCGGCAACGCCGGCGTGTCGATCTGCACGCTCGACGACGCCAAGCGCCTCTACTCGGGCTTCGACCTGTGCGCGCCGGTCACGTCGGTGTCGATGACGATCAACGGTCCGGCGCCGATGCTGCTCGCGTTCTTCCTCAACGCGGCGGTCGACCAGCAGTGCGAGCGCTGGCTGCAAGAGAACGGCAAGGTCGACGAGGCCAACGAGAAGATCGACGCGATCTACGCAGCCAAGAACCTGCCCCGCCCGCGCTACCGCGGCGAGCTGCCGCAGGGCCACGACGGTCTCGGCACGCTGCTGCTCGGCGTGACCGGCGACCAGGTCGTGCCCGCCGACGTCTACGACGACATCCGCGCGAAGACGCTCGCGACCGTTCGCGGCACGGTGCAGGCCGACATCCTCAAGGAGGACCAGGCGCAGAACACCTGCATCTTCTCGACCGAGTTCGCCCTGCGCATGATGGGCGACGTGCAGTCGTTCTTCACCGAGAACGGCGTGCGCAACTTCTACTCGGTGTCGATCAGCGGCTACCACATCGCCGAGGCCGGCGCCAACCCGATCACGCAGCTGGCGTTCACGCTCAGCAACGGCTTCACCTACGTCGAGTACTACCTGTCGCGCGGCCTGAAGATCGACGACTTCGCGCCGAACCTCAGCTTCTTCTTCAGCAACGGCGTCGACCCCGAGTACGCGGTCATCGGCCGCGTCGCCCGCCGCATCTGGTCCAAGGCGATCAAGCACAAGTACGGCGGCAACGAGCGCAGCCAGATGCTGAAGTACCACATCCAGACGTCGGGTCGTTCGCTGCACGCGCAGGAGATCGACTTCAACGACATCCGAACCACGCTGCAGGCGCTCTACGCGATCTACGACAACTGCAACTCGCTGCACACCAACGCCTACGACGAGGCGATCACGACGCCGACCGAGGAGTCGGTGCGCCGCGCGGTGGCGATCCAGCTGATCATCAACCGCGAGCTCGGCCTGGCGAAGAACGAGAACCCGCTGCAGGGCTCGTTCATCATCGAAGAGCTGACCGACCTGGTCGAAGAGGCCGTCTACGCCGAGTTCGTGCGCATCAGCGAACGCGGCGGCGTGCTCGGCGCGATGGAGACGATGTACCAGCGCTCCAAGATCCAGGACGAGTCGATGCTCTACGAGGGCAAGAAGGCGTCCGGCGAGATGCCGATCATCGGCGTCAACACGTTCCTCGGGAAGGACGGCTCGCCGATCCAGGTCGTGCGCGAGGTGATGCGTTCGACGGACGACGAGAAGCAGGCGCAGATCGACGACCTGAAGACCTACCAGACCGCCGCCGATACCGATGCGACCGCGGCCCTGACGTCGCTACAGCAGACCGCCCTCTCCGGCGGCAACGTCTTCGGCAGCCTGATGGACGCGGCCAAGACCTGCAGCCTCGGCCAGATGTCGCGCGCGCTCTACGCGGTCGGCGGCCAGTACCGACGCAACATGTAGCCCCGGTGCCGCTGGGCGCCCCGCTATCTCAGGCTGCCTGATCCGAAGGCTGGCCGATCCGAAGGCTGGCCGGTTCTCAGCCGGGCTCTACTGCCAGCCCTGGATCTTGCTGGCCAGCGCGTCGATCTTCGCGCCGAGGCACTCGCGCACCTTGTCGCGCGCGCGCATGAAGTGGCTGCGCAGCGTCGCCTCGTTGGTGCCGCCGGTGCGCTCGGAGATCTCGGCGAACGACAGTTCGTGCTGTCGCCGCATCACGTAGACCTCGCGCATCTGGTCGTTGAGCCGGCTGACGCAGTCCTCCTCGGCCTTCTCGAGCTCGCGGAAGCGCACGATCTGGGTAGGCGTCTCCTCCTTGGTCGGGGTCGACTCCGGGATCGAGAACGGTCGCGAATCGGTGCCCGACGCGCCGACATCGCCCTTGCCGAGCAGGCCGAGCTTCTGGTCGCGGTTGTGCTTGCGCCACAGGTCGCGCCACATGTTGCCGGCCAGCGTCTGCACCCACTTCCAGAACGAGTCCTTGCCGCGATACTCGAACGAGTCGATCGACGTCAGGATCTTCAGCATCACGTCACTGACGAAGTCCGTGAACTCGATGCCCTGCGGAAACGAGCTGCGGCCGAAGCGCGTCTTCAGGTAGTGCAGGCACTTCTGCGACAGCATGCCCCAGGCCTGCGTCTTCTCGCCGCTGACGACCTCGCGCAGCAGGAACTCGGTGCCACCGGCGCCAGCCTGCGGGGCCGGCTCTTCGGGCTTGTTCGGGTCGGAATCGGATGACGTCATGATGCTCCGGGAGACACGGAAGCATACATCATGCCAGCCGCTGCCGCGTATGCCTCGTCGCAACGAGGCCACCGCCGGTCGGATCGCGCGGCCAACGGCCGGTGCGAACGGCGACTACGAGCGCTCGGCCCGGCGCTGCCGGGCGGTCTCGAGCAGCCGCTGCACGGCCTCGTCGTGGTCGCTGCCGGCCGTCGCGTTGGCGAACGTCTCTTCGTAGAGCTTCCACAGCGCCGAGCCGGCGGCGGTCTTGACCAACAGGCCGAGCCGCGCTTCGCGGCCGGCCTCGGCGACCAGGCGCTCGGGATCGAGCTGCTCGCGGATCGCGCCACGCACCCGCTGGTTGCCCGCGACCAGGTCCTCGAGGATCGCCAGCACGTCGTCGAAGAAGCGCGTCAGGAAGTAGTCCGATGCGGCCGCGCCGTCGGCCTCGCCGGTCGGCCGCAGCAGTTCGGAGCGGACCTCGCCCGCCGTGCGCAGCGGGGCACGCGAGCCGCCGGCCTGCGTCGCGCGCAGCGCCAGCTGGGTCCCGAACAGCCGCCGCCATTCGAGCAGCTCCTCGATCCAACGTGAGGTGACGTCGACGAAGCGCTGCACCCGACCGCAGAACTCCTGCACCTCGGCGCCGCTCTCGAGCTCCGGAGCTTCGGTCAACGCCCGCGCCAGCTGCCGAACCGAACGCAGGGCCACCGCGGCCAAGGGGTCTGCAGGTGGTGGCTCGCTGGGCGGCGGCGGGGCCGCGACGGCGCTGGCAGCGCCCGCCGGCGCGACCATCTCGAGGATCGCTTCGAGGCTCTGCAGCAGCCCGTTGCGTCCGAGCGACTGGCGCGCGCCGTCGAGGCTCGCGCTGAGCGCGGCGTGCACTTCCTGCTCGCCGCGATCGGCGAACTCGGCGTAGGCCGAACGCAGCTCCTCGTAGACCTCCTGCACGCTGAGCATCGGCACCGCGACCGACTGCGTCGCCTCGGCATCGGCGCGGTGGAACGACAGCATGAACGGTCGGATGTGGATCACGCTGCCGTCGTCGAGCGGGTGCGGCACCTCGACCGGCAGGCGGATGCCGTCGACCTCGGTGCCGTTGGTGCTGCCGCGATCGAACAGCACGTACTCGCCGTCGACGCACTCGATCACCGCGTGCTTCGACGACACCATCGCATCGCCGAGCTGCAGCAGGTTCTCGCCCTCGCGCCGGCCGATCGTGACCCGTTCCTGGGAGAAGTGGTACTGCTGGATCGACGACTCGCCGACGCGGCCGACCGCGAGCACGAAGCCCGGTGGCGATTCGCCGTCGGCAGCCTCGACGGCGTCGGCCAGCGGCGAGCTCGCCCCCGGCCCCGGCGCCGGCATCGTGTGCAGCGGGGCGTCCGTCTCGCCGAGTTCGCCGCGCAGTGCGACGACGCGCTGGTTGCAGACCCGCGCGATCATCGCATCGCGCGCCGCGCCGTCGAACAGCTCGACGTGCAGCTGCCGCTCGAGGCTCTCGACCTCGGCCAGCACCGCCTGCATCGGCCGCGCGGCGCCACCGACGCCGTCGCCGCGCGCGATCGGCGACGCCAGCAGCAGCTTGCCGGCGAGCGCCATCAGCGCCTGCCAGATCGGCTGCGGCACGACCGCGGTGCCCTTCAGCTGCGCGTCGAACACCTCCTGGCGATCGGCACGGCGATGCATGACGTTCCAGCTGGCGAAGCGGCCTTCGGCCTCCTCGCCGTCGAGGATCTCCTGCCACATGTCGCCGAGCGGCATGCCGTCGTCGGTCGCCGCCGAGTTGGTCATCATGTTGACGCAGCGCTCGACCGCGTCGGAGACCTCGATCAGCGACTGTTCGTCGTGCACCAGCAGGATGCGCAACAGCAGCACACCGAGTCCGTAGAGGTCGGCGCTCGGGCTCGAGCGGCGCACGAACGACAGCCGCGCATCGAACGTCGCCTCGCCCCACGCCGACGTGCCGAGGTCGAGCACCGAAGCCTGCAGGCCCTTGGCCCCGACCTCGTCGACGCGCGCGGTCGCCGACGCCCCGCCGTCGATTTGCTGCACCAGCAGCAGGTCTCCCGGCAGCACGAACGACGGCACCCCGGCGCGGTGCACGTCGACGACCAGCTGTTCGCCGCCGTCGGTGTCGGGCACCGTGCGGCACGCGACCGACATCGTCACCGAGCCGCCCTCGAGCGAACGCAGCGTCGGCGACAGGAACCGCCGCGACACCTCGTCCTCGCTGACCTCGCGACCGGGCTGCCACAGCACCTCCTCCTTGTCGGGGGACGGCAACTGCACCGGACGCGCCCCGCCGAGGTCGGTCAACGCGAACCGCATGCGCCAGCTCGGCGGCAGCGCGCTCGATCCCGCCGTGTCGAACGCGACGATGTTGGCCGGCGAAATGCCGAGGTGGGGCCGGCCGCTGTCGTGCACGTCGCGCACGCCGCGGCAGATGTCGGCGAACGCCGCGAGCTTCAACCGCAGCGCCTCGAGCGTGCGCCCACGCGCGTCGCCGCCGGCCATCCATGCCCGCGTGCCGTGCGCCGCCGGCAAGCCGCCGCCGAGCCGCATCACCGCGGTGTCGAAGTCGGTCGCCGCCAGCTGGATCGCGGTCGAATCGACGTCGTAGAACGACACCGCGTGCAGTTCTCGTTCGGCCGGCACCGCGCCGTCGCCGCCGGGGTAGCACGCGCCGCGGTGCTCACACGTCTGGCACGGCAGCTCCGGCGACGGTTCGTCACCGTGCGCGATCCGGGACCAGCCGCGGATCAGCTCGGCGAGGCCCGCGATGCGCGCGGCGCCGGTGTCGTGCTGCGCTTCGCCCGCCCGGTAGAACGTCAGCGGGCCGTCGGCGCGTCCGTGGTGCAGGTAGCGCACGTGGTCGGCGGCGTAGGCCGGCAGGCCGGCCCGCTGCAGCAGCGCATCGTCCCGGCAGACCTTGAGCGGCGCGCGCGTGTCGGGGCAGACCGGATGGAAGTAGCTGTCGGTGCGCCGGCAGTAGAACACCGGCGGCGACTGCGTCAGCGCCGACGGCACCGCGACCGGCGCGACCACGTGCGGCGAGTGCACCCGCAGCAGTTCGGCCCGTTCGAGTCGCCAGACCTGGTCGAGCTCGGCGTTGCTCGGCGGCGTGCGGCCGCCCGACGCCTCGGCCGAGACCGCGTCGACGCGCAGCTTCCACGCGAAGCGCGCCTGCGCGACCCCGTCGTCCCCGACCAGTTCGGCCAGCAGGATGCGGGCGTAGCGGCCTTCGTGAACGGTCACGAACGGCTGCGCCGCGCCGTCGGCGGCGCGCACCAGTCGTGCGCGCAGTCCGCCCGAGCCGGCCGGCGACACCAGCGTCGACCGGATCCAGGCTTGGGTTGCGCTCGGCCGGCCCTGCATCACGGGTGATGAGAGATCGCGCCCGACGCGATGTCAACGGCTGGTCGCGGCGTGCAGCGCCCCGACGCCACCGACGATCGGCAGCGTCAGCTCGGTCGCCGAGATGTCGACCGTGACCTTGGTCCCGGGCGCCGGGTGCAGCGTGTGCTCCTGGTCGCTCGAGAAGATCATCAGCCCGATGCGCTGGCCCGCGCGGATGACCTGGTCGTCCGGCTGAAGGTCGAACGCGAGGTCGTACCAGGCGCCGGGCTTGAGCGGCGCGCTCTCAGTCAGCGACGCGTGGTTCTGCGGGTCGGCCCAGCCGCGCGTGATCACGTTGTCGGTGATGCGCCGGGTGCGCTCCCAGGGCAGCGACACCAGCATGACCGACAGGTTGCACGCCGGCTTCGACGACGCCACCCGGATCTTCAGGCGCGCGGTGCCCGAGATGTGCACCTCGTTCTTGAGCTCGGGGGTCGCGAACAGCAGCCGGTGCTCGGAGGCCTCGGCGAGCGCGAGGTCCTTGGCCGTCTTCGACACGTCGTCGACCAGCGTCTGCTGGTGGTTGCCGGGCGCGTCGATCAGCTGCGCGAGGTCCCCGATCTTGCTGCCGTCGCCGACCGGCTTGAGCTTGACCGGCTGCGCCGCCGGGTTGGGGTAGTCCGCGTAGCTGGTCGGGTTGCTCTGACGATCGCCCTCGCGAACGATCCAGGCGCGCGGGCCGGCCAGCACGTCGTTGTCGACGCCGTAGAGGAACCGGGAGAACCACTTGTTGACCAGTTCGCCGGGCGGCTGGCCGCCGTGGCCGTTCTGGTGGAAGTAGGCCATGCACGGCAGGCCCTTCTTCTTGAGCGCCGCGTAGATGCGCACGCTGTGCTCGGGCATGACGTTCCAGTCGTTGAACGCGTGCGCCATCAGGCACGCGGCCTTCATCGGACCGAGGTCATTGAGGTAGTCGCGGCCGGCCCAGAAGTCGTTGTAGTCGCCGGACAGCCGGTCGGCCTTGGCCGCGAGCAGTTCGTCGCGGACCTTCTCGTTGCAGTAGTCGCGCTTGTCCGGGTGGCCGCTGTGGATGAAGTCGAACAGCACGTCGACGTCCTCACCGAGGTAGCCGCCGGGCGAACGGACCAGACCGTTGCTGCGGTAGTAGTGGTAGTACGACGTGTTGGGCGCGATCGGCACGATCGCCTCGAGACCCTCGACGCCGGTGGTCGCCGCGGCCAGCGGCAGCGTGCCGTTGTACGAGGTGCCGATCATGCCGACCTTGCCGGTGCACCAGTAGGCCTTGACCTCCTCGTTGCCGTCGACGGTCGTGTAGCCCTTGGCGCGGCCGCACAGCCAGTCGATCACCGCCTTCGGCGCGAACGACTCGTTGTCGCCGCCGATCGTCGGGCAGCCCTGCGACCAGCCGGTGCCGGGCGAGCACGAGTGCACCACCGCAAAGCCGCGCGGCACCCACGTCAGCGCTTCGCGGTCGCGCTGCAGCGGCACGATCATGCCCGGCTTGCTGCGGAACTTGATCTCCGGCATCTCGGCGCGCTCGGGCGGCACCGCGCCGATCTCGTGTTCGACGTTCCAGAAGAACTGCTGCCCGCTCGAACCGATGCCGGAGAAGTACGGGCTGGTCTCGTAGACCACCGGCACCTTCAGGCCTTCGGAGTCGGTCTGCTTCGGCCGCGTCACGTCGACGTGCATGCGGTCCTTCTTGCCGTCGCCGTCGGTGTCGAAGTCGGTCTCGACCCACAGCCAGTGGCGCACCCATTCGCGCCGGTTGCGGAACGCGTCGACGACCTGGGCCTGGCCGTCCTCGAACACCGGCCCGGCCTTCTCGGTGGGCTCCTGCGCGCAGAGCGGCGGGGCCACGAAGGCCGCCGCCAGGGCGAAGACGAACGAACGTGCTGCGGTTCTTTGCATAGGTTTGGAATCGGGGTCAGCTCCAAGACCATAGCGACGACGCAGGCGTGGGGCCCCGGTCAGCAGCGGGATCCTGCGGGCGCCGCGGAATTGCGCCACCCAGCATGCTCGTCGCAAGCGTGTACTCGCACCCCACTGCCGCGCCGCGTGGCTATCGTCGACAGACCTGCCATCCCCCACTCGCAACCCTATGCGCGCACCACTCGTCCTCGTGACCTCTCTCCTGCTGACCTGCGGCCTGCAGGCGCAGCTCTCCGGCACCTACCTGATCAACCCGCTGATCCCGACCGGCGGCAACACGTTCTCGTCGTTCGCCGACGCGACCGCCGAGCTGCTCGCCCAGGGAGTCGCCGGGCCGTGCGAGTTCCTCGTCTTCGACGACGGCGGGCCCTACACCGAGTCGAGCCCGATGGGTACCGGCGTCACCTACGGCACCAACGACGCGGTGCTGGTGATGGCCAGCTGGACCGGATCGTCGGCGGCCAACCGCGTGACGTTCCGTCCGGCCCCCGGCGAACGTCCGGTCATCGACGCGACCGGCCGCGCGATGGGCGTGTTCTGGGGCGGCGCGGACTACGTCACGCTGCAGGGCTTCGAGGTCCGCAACGCGACCTACGACGGCATCTCGCTGTTCGCCGAGACCGCCAACGGCGTCGCCAACGACCCGATCATCGACTCGTGTCGCGTGCACGACTGCGGCAGCGCCGGCATCACGATCTACGGCAACTCGCCGAACCCGACCAACACCCTGGTGCAGAACTGCACGCTGTGGAGCTGCCAGACCAACAACTCCGGCGCGTTCACGACCACGTCGCGGTTCGGCTACATCACGACGCGTCGCACGATCAACACGCGCATCGTGCACAACACGTTCTTCGTCGACACCGCGTCGGGCCAGGACTTCTGCGTGATCGGCTCGCGCACGTCGAGCGCCGGCGAGATGCCGTACGCCGAGATCAGCAACAACGTGATCTTCAAGACGGCCGGTGCCGGCCGCCCGATCTTCCGCTTCCACACGCCGGCGACGAGTTCGTTCCCGATCCCGCCGATCTGCAACGGCAACTGCTTCTTCGACGCGACCACCAGCCCGTTCGCCGAATACGGCGACGCCGCGGCCACCGTCGCGGCGACGTTCGCCGGCTGGCAGCAGACCGGCGCGGATGCGACCTCGCAGGTCGCCGACCCGCAGTTCCGCGACCTCAACACCGACGACTTCCACCTGCAGGGGACGTCGCCGTGCCGCGACGCGGCGACCGTCGTCGCCGGAGTCGCCGCGGATGCCGACGGCCAACCGCGGGTCGCCCCCGCAGACCTCGGTGCCGACGAGTTCAGCGCCGGCGACTACACCCTGGTCGGCGCCGGCTGCCCCGGCGTCGGCGGCGCGATCACGTCGATCGACCTGTGGAGCTGGCCGTTCCTGGGCAACCCGCAGCTGACGATCGGCTTCGAGAACGCGCCCGCCAACGCGATCGTCGGGCTGTTCGGCAGCCTCGGCCTGTCGCCGGTGCCGCTGACGATCGGCGGCGGCTGCGACGCCTACCTCGACCCGGGCAGCCTGGTCGTGCTCGCCGGTTCGTTGACCAGCAGCGTCGGGGAGACGTCGGTGTTCTTCCCCGTGCCCGCCAACGCGTCGTTCGCCGGCTTCAACCTCGCCTACCAGGGGCTGGTGCTCGACGCGACCACGACGCTCGGGTTCACCGTCACCAATGCGATCGACGTGACGTTCGACTTCTGAGCCCGAATCGCCCGCTGCGCGGGTACTGACGAGACGGCCCGCGACCGCTACCGTCGCGGGCCCATGAAGCCAGCCGTCCTGACCCTGCGCACCAAGGAGAAGAAGGTGCGCTTCGAGCTGACGCCCGACGAGTTGGTCACGGTCGGCCGCAGCTCGAGCTGCCGCATCCAGCTCGCCGACGCGAGCGTGTCGCGCGAGCACTGCGTCGTCATCTACACCAACGGCAAGATCTGCATCAACGATCTGCAGTCGACGCACGGCATCTCGCAGGACGGCGAACGGGTCTCGCGGGTCGAGCTGCTGCCGGGTGACGAGTGCCGGCTCGGCAACGCGCTGGCGCGCTTCGAGCTCGAGGACGGCGCCCACCAGCCGAAGCCGCGCCAGGCGATCACGCCGCCGCCGGCCGCGCCACGGCCTGTCGCGGCGCCGACGCCGGACGAGCGGCGACCGGCCGACGCGGTCCGTCGCGACCGGCCGGAGCAACCGGAGATCGACGCACAGCAGGCCGAACAACCGGCGGTCGACGAACGGGCCCCGACGATGGCTTCGATCGGGGACGAGCCCGCGCGCACGATCGCCGGCTACCGCGTCTTCGAGAAGATCGGCGAGGGCGGCTTCGGCACGGTCTACCGCGCCGAGCAGACGCAGCTCGGCCGGCAGGTCGCACTGAAGATCCTCAAGAAGGGCGACGACGCCGAGCACCAGCAGCGCATCGACGCGTTCTTGCGCGAAGCGCGCATCGCGGCGCAGCTCAGCGATCCGCGGCTGGTGCAGGTCTACGACGTCGGCGAGAGCGACGGCGAGCACTTCCTGTCGATGGAGCTGGTCGAGGGCGGCAGCCTGGCACGCCGCATCAAGCGTGAGGGCCCGCTCGACTGGCAGCAGTCGCTGCGGCTGCTGCGCGACCTGACCCACGCGCTGAAGGCGGCGCACGACGCCGGCCTCGTGCACCGGGACGTCAAGCCGGGCAACGTGCTGCTGACCGAGAAGGGGCAGGCCAAGCTGACCGACCTCGGCCTCGCTGCCGGCGACGCGCACGCCGGCACGATCGCGTTCATGGCGCCCGAGCAGCTGCGCCGCGAAGCGGTCGACGGCCGCGCCGACATCTACGCGCTCGGCTGCACGATCTACGCAGCCCTGGCCGGTGCGCCGCCGTTCGGAGGCGACCGCAAGGAGATGGCCCGCGCGCAGGTCCGGCAGCCACCGCCGTCGCTGCTCGACCAGGGCGTGCAGGTCCCCTACCAGCTGCACCAGCTGATCCTGCAGTCGATGCTGGCCAAGGACCCGGCTGACCGGCCGCAGGACGCCGAGGCGCTGCTGCGCCGGATCGACCGCCTGATCCTGCCGAGCAACGTCGCACCCGACCGGGACGAGGGCGAAGAGGACTACCCGAGCGTCGCCCCGAGCCGTTCGCCGCGGCAGCGCCGCCAGAAGGAGCTCGGCGCGCGACTCGCCGCCGAGGCCGTGATCTTCTCGATCATCGCCGCAGTCGTCATCGCCATCCTGCTCCTGCTCAAGGTCCTCTCCCCCTCCCTCGACATCTACCGCCTCATCGGCCGCTGAGTAGCGGTACGGTACCTGGTTCATCCTCCAACTTCCGCGAGCGCGAGCGCTCGCGGAAGTTGGAGGATGAACCAGGTACCGTACCGCTACTTCTCGTCGATGCAGACGTGGGACTGGCGGGCGGCGGTGGCGACGCGGTCGGCGACGGCGACGGCGACCGAACGGTCGAACGCGGCGGGCAGGATGCGCTTCGGTGCCGGCTCGCCGGCGGCCGCCGCGATCGCCTCGATCGCGGCCCACTTCATCGACGACGTGAAGCGCGTCGCCCGCGCCTCGAGCGCGCCGCGGAACAGGCCGGGGAACGCCAGCACGTTGTTGACCTGGTTGGGGAAGTCGCTGCGACCGGTTCCGATCACGCGCGCGCCGCCGGCCTCGGCCTCCGACGGCAGGATCTCCGGCGTCGGGTTCGCCATCGCTAGCACGATCGGATCCTCGGCCATCGTGCGGATGTCCTCGGCGCGCAGCAGGTTGCCCTTGCTGACACCGATGAATGCGTGCGCCCCGCGCAGCGCGTCGCGCAGGTCGCCGCGCTCATCGTCGGGGTTGGTCCACTCGGCCAGCTCCCGCTTGTAGTCGTCCAGATCGTCGCGCCCGGGCGCGACGATGCCCTTCGAGTCGCAGATGCGGACCTTGCCGACCGGCACGCACCGGTCGTCCTCGTCCTGGCAGCACAACAGCCGCGCGATCGCGCGGCCGGCGGCGCCGGCGCCATTGATCACGACCGACAGGTTGGGGAACGAAACGCCGGTGATGCGCACCGCGTTCATCAGCGCGGCCAGCAGCACGATCGCGGTGCCGTGCTGGTCGTCGTGCAGCACCGGGATGCCGAGGTCCTGCAGCGCCGCCTCGATGCGGAAGCAGCGCGGCGCCGAGATGTCCTCGAGGTTGATGCCGCCGTAGGTCGGCGCGATCGCACGCACGACCTGGATGATCTCGTGCTCGTCCTGGGTGTCGAGCACGACGGGCACGGCGTCGACACCCCCGAACTCCCGGAACAGCGCGGCCTTGCCTTCCATCACCGGCAACGACGCCATGCCGCCGAGGTTGCCCAGACCGAGCACCGCCGAGCCGTCGGAGACGACCGCGACCGTGCGGCCCTTCCAGGTCAGGTCCCAGGCGTCACCCGGGTGCTCGGCGATGCGCTCACAGGGGCGCGCGACGCCGGGCGTGTAGGCGAGGCTCAGGTCCTCGATCGAGTCCAGCCGCATCCGCGAACGGACCTCGATCTTGCCGCGCTCCTCGCGATGGCGTCGGAGCGACTCCTCGAAGTAGTCCATCGACGCAATCTACCGCTCGGCCCCCATTGCCGGCTAGCATGGGGCGGGATCGCGCCGCCACGCGACTCGTCTCCAAGCCCTCCCCTCATTGAGCACGACGCAACGAGAGTACTATGCCGGTCTCGAACGGGCCGGCGCTGCGCTCACTGCCAGCGGTGCGTCGCCGACGCAGCGCGCCGAGGCCGTGCACGCGACCATCGCGACCACCCCCGATCAGGCCGCCTGCCGGGCCGGCTGCGCGCACTGCTGCCACTTCCCGGTCGGCGTGCGGTTCGCGGAAGCGCTGCGCCTGGCTGCCGCGATCGGCGACGATCCTGGTCTTCGTGAGCGTCTGCTCGCCGACGCCGACGCGACCCGGGGAGCCGGCTGGCACCAGCTGGCTGGCCGGCCTTGTCCCCTGCTGCGCGACGACGCCTGTCGCCGCTACGACGCGCGGCCGACGCCGTGCCGTGCGCTCGCGAGCTTCGACGCCGAGGCCTGCGAACGTTCCCTGCAGGAACCGACCGTGGTGCCGCGCGACGAGGCCTCCTGGTGGCGCGGGCTCGGCGCGGCAGCCGCGCTCGACGACGACCTCGGCCCGCGCGAGCTGCGATCGGCCGTGGCGGCGGTGCTGGCACTCGACCGCGACGCGACGCGCGACGAACTGGTTGCCGCCTTCGCCCGCGCTCGGGCCGTGCCCGGCAACGGTGACCCCGCTCCGTAAACGGGATCGGATGCTGGCCCGGACGGGATCGGACCAGACCGGACCGAAAATCCGACCTCGTCGCACTTCGAGGCGGAAAAGTCGCAAGCAAATCGCACCCCCAAGTCGGTAGAAACACCCGCGCTATTTCCGTCGCGGCGCATCAAAGCCGCCAGGCACTGCGAGGGCTCAAAAAGCCGATGGTGAGGCAGCTTTGGTGCATCCAGGGCCGATTCCGGCCAGTCGAGACACCGCGCCAGCGGGGCGCCGACCACGCGCCCGATTGCGGTAGACCGTTGCCAGCTACACGTTTGGCTCAAGTTCGACAGAACATCGAGCGCCTCGACATACGTCTCAGGTGGTGTAGCGTGTTCTCGGCGATTCTCCACACAAGTCAGATCGCCACAGACTCTCTGATTCGTTTCCCAACCAAGGACCCATGCAGATGCGTTTCCTTCCCATTCTCCTCGCCACGGCCGCCGTGGCGACGGCCCAAAGCCCTCTCACCACGACGTTCGCTGGCGGTAACGGCCAGTCGGGCAACGTTTTCGATCTCGTTGCGACCAACGCGGCCGGCGTCACGGTCCGCTCCGTTGAATGCAACCTCGCGGCGGGCACCCACGACCTCGAGGTCTACACGCTGACCATTCCTGGTCCGTACGCCCCGTCGGTCAACACCGCCGCTGACTGGACCCTGAAGGGCTCGGCCACGGGTGTCGTCAGCAACGGCAACGGTGTCGCCACGCAGGTCCCGCTCTGCATCGAGGAGTTCATCCCGGCCGGCGCCACGCAGGCCTTCTGTGTCGTCATCAGCAGTGGCGGCATCATGAACTACACGAACGGCACCACCACGGGCGCCCTGTTCGCGTCGAACGCGGACCTCGAGTTCTACGAAGGCGACGGCTCGGTCTACCCGTTCGCCGGCAACTTCACCCCGCGCGTCTGGAACGGCAACATCTACTACGACATCGGTGACACCACCGGCACCGGCTGCACGTTCGCGGACGTCGTCGAGTACGGCGCTGGCTGTGGCGGCGCCGGCTTCGCCTCGTTCTACGAGCAGCTCGCCTCGGACCCGGCCGCTGCGAACGGCATGGACCTCGACGGTGTGCGCATCGAAGGCCTGAACACGGGTTCTGGCTACCTGGTCCAGGCGTTCGCTGGTGCGGGCGGCATCGCCCCCGGCGGCAGCGCCGTGGTCGTCCCGGCCGGTGACGACGACTCGGTCGACACGTCGACGATCGGCGGCACGCTCGGCATCTGGGTCGGCTCGAACTGCAACATCTCGCTGGGCGGCACCAACGGTGGCGGCTTTACGCCGGACGTCGCGACGATGCTGAACAACGCCAACGCGGGCCTCTACGCCTGGACCGACTTCCACTCGGCCAGCGGCGGCGGCGCCGGCGACATCTGGTACGAAGAGAGCGGCACGGTCGCGACCGTGACCTACCTCGCCGTCTCGGGCTGGAACACCGGCCTGCCGAACACGGTCCAGTTCATCTGGGACACCGCCACGGGCAACTTCTCGATCGAGTTCGAGGCCCTCAACACGACCAACCCGGAAGACTGGCTCGTCGGCTACTCGCCGGCCGGTGCCAACCTCGACCCGGGTGCCTCGGACCTGAGCGCCCTCACCGGCGGCAACGTCCTGCTGACCGCGGTTTCGGACTCGTCGTCGCTGGCTCTGTCGGCCAACCGTCCGGTCCTCGGCTCGAACTGGGACCTGACCACGGACTTCATCGACCCGATCTCGCCGGTCGCGATCACCTTCTTCGGTGACCGCTCGCCCGTCGCCGTGCCGTTCACGGCCATCGGCATCAACGCCCCGGGCTGTGACATCAACCTCGCCTCGGCCATCACGTCGCTCTCCGGCCTCTCGGCTGGTGGCACGGCCACGGTCACGGTTGCCCTGCCGAACAACCCGGCCCTCGCCGGCGCCCTGCTGAGCGCGCAGTCGCTCTGCCTGACGCTGCAGAACTCGGCGAACCTGCTGTCGTCGAACGGCGTCGAAGGCCTGCTCGGCAACTGATCTCCGGATCAGACTGCTGCTCGCCCTCTCGCGAGGGTGAGCGCGGACGGCCTCCGTCAGCGCTGCTGACGGGGGCCGTTTGCGTTTCGGGCCCCTGCCATCGCCCGGACGCCGCCGCGCATGTGAATCGCACGGGGCCCGGCGTGTTGCTGGTCGGCGCTGCGGGCTAGATTGCACCCGCCGCAATGAACCCCGACTTCACCAAGCTGCCGTACGGCTTCGACGAGTTCTCCGCCCCGAGCCCCGAGGCGCGCGCCGCGAGCAACGACGCGCTGCCGCCGTGGCAGAGCCCCGAGGGCATCGACCACCGCGTGCTCTACGGGCGCAGCGACGCGCCGCACGTCGGCGGCATCCCCGGCACGCCGCCGTTCCTGGGCGGCCCCTACGCGACGATGTACGCGAAGCGGCCGTGGACGATCCGCCAGTACGCGGGCTTCTCGACCGCCGAGAAGACCAACGCGTTCTACCGCCAGGCGCTCCAGAACGGGCAGCAGGGCCTCAGCGTCGCGTTCGACCTGGCCACCCACCGCGGCTACGACAGCGACCACGAGCGCGTCGCCGGTGACGTCGGCATGGCCGGCGTCGCGATCGACTCGATCGCCGACATGCGCATCCTGTTCGACGGCATCCCGCTCGAAAAGGTCTCGGTGTCGATGACGATGAACGGCGCGGTCATCCCGATCCTCGCGCTCTACGTCGCCGCCGCCGAGGAACAGGGCGTCTCCAGCGACCAGCTCACCGGGACCATCCAGAACGACATCCTCAAAGAGTTCATGGTCCGCAACACCTACATCTATCCGCCGGGCCCGAGCATGCGGATCGTGAAGGACATCTTCGCGTGGTGCGGCGAGCACATGCCGAAGTTCAACACGATCTCGGTCAGCGGCTACCACATCCACGAAGCCGGCGCGTCCGCCGACCTCGAACTCGCCTACACGCTCGCCGACGGCCTCGAGTACCTGCGCACCGGCATCGACGCCGGCCTCGACGTCGACCGCCTGGCCGGACGCATGTCGTTCTTCTTCGCGCTCGGCATGAACTTCTTCACCGAGATCGCCAAGCTGCGCGCGGCGCGGCTGCTGTGGGCCAAGATCGTCAAGTCGTTCGGCGCCAAGAACCCGAAGTCGATGGCGCTGCGCACGCACTGCCAGACGTCCGGTTGGTCGCTGGCCGCGCAGGATCCCTACAACAACGTCGTGCGCACGTGCCTCGAGGCGCTCGCCGGGGTGCTCGGCGGCACCCAGTCGCTGCACACCAACGCCCTCGACGAGGCGATCGCGCTGCCGACCGCGTTCTCGGCGCGCATCGCGCGCAACACGCAGCTGATCCTGCAGGAGGAGAGCCACGTGACGCACACCGCGGACCCGCTCGCGGGTTCGCACTACGTCGAGAGCCTGACCGACGAGCTCGCCCGCAAGGCGTGGGCGCTGATCCAGGAGGTCGAGTCGATGGGCGGCATGACCAAGGCGATCGAGGCCGGCCTGCCCAAGCTGCGCATCGAGGAATCGGCGGCGCGGCGGCAGGCGGCGATCGACTCCGGCGACGAGACCATCGTCGGCGTCAACAAGTACCAGCCCGAGCAGCAGGAGCCGCTCGACATCCTGTCGATCGACAACACCGAGGTGCGCAAGGCGCAGATCGAACGCCTGCAGCGACTGCGGGCCGAACGCGACGACGAGGCCGTTCGCGGCGCGCTCGCGGCGATCACCGAAGGCGCCCGTGGCGACGGCAACCTGCTCGGACTCGCGGTCGACGCGGTGCGCAAGGGCGCCACGGTCGGCGAGGTCAGCGACGCGATGGAGGCCGTGTTCGGCCGCCACACCGCCAACCCGAAGACCGTCGCCGGCGTGTATGCTGCCGCCGGCAAGGCGATGGGCGAACTGACCGAAGCACAGCGACGCAGCGAGACGTTCCTCGAGAACACCGGCCGCCGGCCGCGCATGCTGGTCGCCAAGATGGGTCAGGACGGCCACGACCGAGGCGCGCGGGTGATCGCCAGCGCGTTCGCCGACATGGGCTTCGACGTCGACATCGGCCCGCTGTTCCAGACGCCCGACGAGGTCGCGAGGCAGGCGATCGAGAACGACGTGCACGTCTGCGGCATCAGCACGCTCGCCGGCGGCCACAAGACGCTGGTGCCCGAACTGATCGAGATGCTGCGCGCGCAGGGCCGCGGGGACATCCTGGTCGTCGCGGGCGGGGTGATCCCCGAGCAGGACTGGGACGCGCTGCGACAGGCCGGCGTCGCCGAGGTGTTCGGGCCGGGCACCGTGATCACGAAGGCGGCGGTCGCGCTGCTGGACCTGCTCGAGAAGAACGCCGGCTGAGTCAGGCGTTCGCGCCGTCAGTCGACCGCCGGCAACCACCGCGCCGTCGCCGCCTGCAGCGCCTGCTTGGTGAACGGCTTGCTGACGAAGTCGTCCATGCCGGCGGCCAGGCACGCCTCGCGATCCTCCGGCAGCGCGTTGGCGGTCAACGCGACGATCGGCAGGCGCCGGCCGCTGCCGGTCTCCCGTTCGCGGATGCGCCGGGTTGCCTCGAAGCCGTCCATGCCGGGCATCAGGCAGTCCATCAGCACCAGATCGAACGGCTGGCTCTCGACCATCTCGATCGCCGACTCGCCGTCGATCGCGACCGCGACCTCGAGACCGAACGTCTCGAGCACGCGCACGGCCAGGCGCAGGTTGAGCCGGTTGTCCTCGACGACGAGCACGCGGCGGCCCTGCATCGCATCGAGGCCGACCACCGTGTCCGCGGGATCGTCGACCTCATCGTGTTCGGTGCGCGCCGCGGCGGCCGGCAGCTCGAACCAGAACGTCGAGCCGACGCCGGGTTCGCTCTCGACGCCGATGCGGCCGCCCATCGCCTCGATCAGCTGCTTGCTGATCGCGAGCCCGAGACCGGTGCCGCCGAACTTGCGCCGCGCCGACGAGTCGACCTGCACGAAGTCGTCGAACAGCCGCGGCAGCTGATCCGCCGGGATGCCGATGCCGGTGTCACGCACCTCGCAGCGCACCAGGTCGCCGCGCTGCGACAGCGCGATCGTGACCGCGCCACCGACCGTGAACTTGACCGCGTTGCCGGCCAGGTTGACCAACACCTGATGGGTGCGCTGCGGGTCGGCCGCCACCTGCAGCGACGCATCGCCCTCGACCTCGACCACCAGCCCCTTGTTGCTCGCCAACGGCTGCATCATGCGGGCGACCTCGGTCGCGACGCGATGCACGTCGAACGGCAGGCGCTCGAGCACCATCTTGCCGGCCTCGACCTTGGAGAAGTCGAGGATGTCGTCGATCAGCCGCAGCAGCGAGTTGCCCGAACTGGAGATGATCTCGACGCACTCGCGCTGCTCGACGTCGAGCTGCGAGTCGCCCAGCATGTCGGTGTAGCCGAGCACCGTGTGCATCGGCGTGCGGATCTCGTGACTCATCGCCGCCAGGAACGCGCTCTTGGCCTCGCTGGCAGCCTCGGCCGCCTCCTTGGCGTGCAGCAGCTCCTCGTCCATCCGGCGCTGGGCCGAGATGTCCTGGATCGCACCGAGCACGCGCACCGCGCGTCCCTTGACGAACACGGCGCCGCCGGTCACGCGCACCCAGAGCCGACGTCCGCGGACGGTCACCAGTTCGAGGTCCAGCGAGTAGGCACGACCGCGGGCGACCGCGTCCTCGAGCGCGGCGCGCAGACGCGGCCGGCCTTCCGGCGCGTAGAACTCGATCGCCTCGTCGACGTTCGGCTGGAACCGGCTCGGCGAGGTCTCGTGGATCCGGTAGGTCTCGGCGGTCCAGAACAGTTCGTCGGTCAGGAGGTCGAGTTCCCAGCCGCCGACCCGCGCCAGCGCCTGCGACTCCGCCAACAGGCGCGAGGCCCGCTGCAGCGCCTCCCGCGAGGTGCGATGCTCGTGGATGTCGACGATCGAACCGACCAGACGTCGGCCGCCGTCGGTGCCGCTCGCCGCCACGGCCCGGGCCCGGAACCACCGCCAGCCGTCCTCGGCGATCCGGCAGCGGAACTCGTGCTCGAACGGCTCGCCGCAGCGCATGCGCTGCACGACGGCGCGTCGGATCCCGCGGCGATCCTCGGGGTGCACGATCGGCCAGATCCCCGCCAGCGGCACCGCGCCGGTCGCGTTCGACAGGCCGAGCATCGCGAACACGCGCGGCGACAGGAACAGCGATCGCATGCCGAGGTCGAGGTCCCAGATGCCCTCGCTCGAAGCCTCGACGACGAGGTCGAGCCGTTCGGTCGCCTGCTCCAGACGAACGCGGGTCTCGTCCTGGCTGCGGATCCTGCGACGCAGCTCCAGGTGGTTCTGGACCTGCCGCGCCATCGCCGCCAGCGTCTCGAGCTGCGCCGAGGTCAGCTGCCGCGGCCGGGTGTCGAGCACCGCGACCGCCCCCACCGTCTGCCCGTCCGGCATGACGATCGGCGCACCGGCGTAGAAGCGCACGTGCGGCGCCCCGACGACCATCGCGTGCTCGCGGAACCGCTCGTCCTGCAGGGTGTCCTCGACGATCAGTTCGCCGCGGTCGGCGACCGCCTGCGCGCAGAAGCCGTTCTCTCGCGGCAGTTCGGCGCAGTCGACACCGACCGCCGACTTGAACCACTGGCGATGCTCGTCGACCAGCGTGACGACCGCCATCGGCACGTCGCAGGTCAGGCTCAACAGCCGGGTGACGTCGTCGTAGACGGCCTCCGGCCCGGTGTCGAGTACGTCGCAGCTGCGCAGCGTTCGCAACCGCGCGTCTTCGTCAGGAGGTCTCGTCACGGTTTCCATCAGGAACTCCACGCATCATCGACCGACCTGGGCCGACCTCCTGACAGGGGTTTCCCCAGGTCGATGCGAACGCGCTATCGCCCCGGCTGCGCCGCCGTTGCCGCGCTCGCCCCCGGGGCGATCGCCGCCAGGCGCTCGCGGGCCTGCCGGTGGCCCTGGGCGGCGGCGAGTTGCAGCAGTTGCCGGGCACGGGCACGGTCCTCGCCGACGCCGATGCCGCGCGCGTAGAGCAGGCCGAGGTCGTGTTGCGACGGCGCGTAGCCCTGCGCCGCAGCCTGCTCGAGCCAGTGAACGGCCCGCTCGACGTCCTGCTCGACGCCGTGGCCGCGCAGGTGCTGCATGCCGAGCCGGTGCTGCGACATCGCGTCGCCGCCGCGCGCAGCGTCACGGTAATAGCGCGCCGCGCGGACCGGGTCCGCCGTGACCCCGACGCCGTCGTGGTAGATCGTCGCGAGCAGCTTGAGCGCCGGCACGTGGCCGTTGCGGGCGGCCCGGCGCAGCATGCGGGTCGCCAGCCGCACATCGGGCTCGCGGTCGTCGCCGTAGAGGCAGACGATCGCGAAGTTGACCTGGCCCTGCGCGAAGCCGCTGTCGGCCGAACGTTCGAGCAGCGTGCGCGCGGTCGCATGGCTGCGTTCGACGCCCCGACCGTGGAAGTGCATCAGGCCCAGGTTGTTGAGCGCTGCCGGATGCTCCTGACGCGCGGCCGCCTCGTACCAGCGCCGCGCCGCGACCAGGTCCTCGGCGACGCCGTTGCCGGTCTCGTACGAGAGCGCGGTCAAGAACTGTGCCGTCGCGTCGCCGCTCGCGGCCACCTGCTCGACCTCGGCGACCGACAGCCTGCCCTCGGCGAACTCCAGCGCCAGCCGCGAGGCGTGCCGGCCGCCGACGGTGCAACCCGCGAGGCACGCCAGCGCCAGCAGCAGGCCCGAACCCTTCTCCAACTTCGCTCGCTTCATGCGATCCGTATCGGGGGGCCAGATCGTGAAGGTTGACGACATCTCCGTTAAGAACGAGACATCCAGATGAAGGCGCCTTCACATTCGACCGCGGCGGCGACCGCCACCGGCTCGGGACGACGTCGGCCAAGGCTCGACGGCAACGCACGTTGCGCGTCGCGTACGCGCGCCGCAGCGGATCCCGTGGCGCGTTCTTCGACAACTTCCTAGGGTGGCACCGTGGCAGATTCCGACGATCTGGCGGCAGCGATCCGCGCCGGCGACCGCAGCGCCCTGGCGCGCGGCATCACCCTCGTGGAGAGTCGGCGTGCGGCCGACCTGCCGGCCGCCGAAGCGCTGCTCGCGGCGCTGCTGCCGCACAGCGGCGGCGCGATCCGCGTCGGCATCACCGGGGCGCCGGGAGTCGGCAAGAGCACGCTGATCGAACGGCTGGGCCTGCAGCTCTGCGATGCCGGTCGTCGCGTCGCGGTGCTCGCCGTCGACCCCAGTTCGACGGTCACCGGCGGCTCGATCCTCGGCGACAAGACCCGCATGGACGGGCTGAGCCGGCACCCACGCGCGTTCATCCGGCCGTCGCCGGGCGGCGGCACGCTCGGTGGAGTCACCAACCGCACGCAGGAAGCGATGCTGGTCTGCGAGGCGTCGGGCCACGACATCGTGCTGGTCGAGACGATCGGCACCGGCCAGTCGGAGGTCGCCGTGCACGGCATGGTCGACTTCTTCCTGGTGCTGCTGTCGCCGGCCGCCGGCGACGAACTGCAGGGCATCAAGCGCGGCGTCATGGAGCTCGCCGACGGCGTGCTGGTGCACAAGGCCGACGGCGACCTGCTGCCGGCTGCCAACCGGACCGCGCAGCAGTGCCTGCTGGCGATGCGGGTGCTGCACGCCGGCGACCGCGCGCCGCCGGCCGTGGTCGTCGGCTCGTCGAAGACCGGCGACGGCCTCGCGCCGCTGTGGAGTTCGATCGAGCGCTACGTCGAGGCACGCCGCGCCGACGGCACGTTCGAGGCACGCCGCCGCGACCAGGCGATCGAGTGGCTCGAGCGCACCGTGCGCGACGCGCTGCTGGCGGACTTCCTGAGCGCTCCGTCGATCGTCACCGAGCTCGAGCAGGCCCGCCGGCGCGTCGCCGACGGCGAGCAGGTGCCGACCGCCGCCGCGCGCGACCTGCTGCGCCGCTCGCGTCAGCGCTGAGCTTCGAGCCGCTTGCGCCGCTGCTCGATCTCGGCCTGCCACTCGGGCAGCGCGACCCAGCGATCGATGTTGTCGAGGTCGCGTTCGGCGTTGCCGGTGTCGCCCCGCTGCAGCGCCGCGTCGATGCGGCGAAGCCGCTTGCCGAGCCACTCGGCCCCGTCGCGCAGCAGCTGCTCGCGCTCGGCGCGCACCTCGGCAGCGTCGGGGTTGCGGCCGAGGAACGCGTCGATGCGCGCCATCGCCCCGCGGTAGTCGCGCCACTGGAAGCGCAGCCGGGACCGCGCCGCGAACACCACGTCCGCCGCCGTCTCGGGCGTGCCGAGGCCGGCGTCGCCGACGTAGCGCCCGCGCAGCTCGGTGACCGCGGCGCGCAGTGGCTTGCCGTCGGGGTGCCATTCGCAGAGCTCGCCGTACTCGTCCATCCAGTCGTCGCAGAGGCGGACCAGCTCGCGCGCGGCGGGCCGTTCGGGCTGGCCGAGGTAGCGCTGCACGAACGACTCGAGCAACCCGTGCTCGCGGCGCGCCGCCGACACCTCGAGTGCGGCCGCGTTCTCGAGCATCAGCCGGCGGATGTCGCGCTGCAGCGCCAGCGCCCGGTCCTTGGCTTCGCCCGTGGCCTCCTTCAGGGCGAACTCGAGCGTCTCGAGGGCGCGCTCCGGACGATTGTTGTCGTACTGGATCTGCGCCAGCTCGACGTAGTGCATCGGCGAACGCGGCCAGGTCGAGTTGCCGAGCCTTCGCAGCACGAACAGCGCCACGCCGAGCACCGCCACGGTGATCAGCACGGCTGGCCAGGTGCTGGTGGGCGAACGCCGGGACGGGCGGCGACCGGCGGACGCACCGTCACGGCCGGCGCGAGCACGCCCCCCACGGGCGCCGGCCGGCGCCGCCGCGCCGTCGTCGAACCACGTCACGCGCACGCGGCCGACGTCGACCGACTGGCCGTCTGCGAGGTCCTTGCACAGCAGGTCCTGGCCGTGGATCCGCAGCGGCTGGCCGGCCTCCGGCGACTCGATGCGCACGCCGCCGGCGATCGGCACCACCCGCAGCGAGCCTCCCTGCACCAGCAGCGGCTGGCCCGCGACGCGACAACGCGTGCGTTCGCCGCGCTCGTCCAGGATCTCCAGCTCGCCGGTCACGTCGCGGGGATCACTTCTGTGCGGCAGAAGGCCACAGCGGGTGCGACTTGTGCACGTCTCCGGAACCGAAGTTCTGCACCCAGTAGCGACCGTTCGCGCCGATGCCGATCTCGCGATGGCTCGGCGACAGCAGGTTGCGGTGGTGGCCCGACGAGTGGCACCACGCCACGTGGGACGACATCGCACCGCCGGTCATGGCGATGTTCTCGCTGACGCCGAACATGTAGCCGGCGAGGCGCATGCGGTCGGTCGGCGTCTTGCGACCCGGCGTCGGCGACATGTGCGCGAAGTAGCCGAGCTTCGACATCTCGTCGGCGTGGCCCTGCGAGGCCTCGCAGGCGCTCTTGACCGCGGCCAGCGGCCGGTGGCCGAACATCTCCCGGTAGTCGTTGGTGATCCGCAGCAGCGTCGTCACGGCGACCGGCCAGTCGTCCTTCGCCGCCTCGTTGTAGGCGCGGATCTGGCGCCAGTAGGCGCGGGTCTCGCGCTCACCCGGCGTCAGGCAGAACGTCTGCAGCGTGATCGTCGCGCCGGGCTCGAGCGCGCGCGCCCAGGCGATCGGCTGCAGTACGGTCGCCACCGACTCGCCCTTCGGCAGCCCGCCGAGGCGCGCCAGCTGCTCGGCGAGCCAGTCGACCCGGTCGAGGTCGGCGCCGAACCGGCCCGAGACCTTGAGGCGCGTCTTCGAGCTCTCCCACAGACGACGCAGCTTGGCGACGCGTTCGTCGACCTCCTGCTGCACCCGGTTGCACTCGGCGTGCTTCTCCCCCGAGACCGCCGGCGGCTTGTAGGGGTAGAAGTACTTCACCTCGTCGTAGATCAGCTCCTTCGCGTAGCTGCGCGCATCGTCGAGCGCGGCGCGTTCGTCGGTGAGCCGGTCGACCTGCTTCTTCAGCGCGCTCGCCTGCACCCGGTCGAGGTGCTTGCCGAACGCATCGCGCATCGCGAACGTGAGCGCCTCGCGCTGCAGTTGGCCCTCGGCGAGGGTCGCGGTGACGAAGTCGTCGCGGGCCTCCGCGTCGCGCGCCGTCATCGCCTTGTTGAGCCGGGCCGACAGCTTCTTGCTCAGCTCCTCGAGCTCGAGCTGGCGGAGCGACACGAACCGCCCCTTGCGCAACGCGTAGCCCGAGGAGCCGAGCTCCTCGCCGCGACCGCGGGCCAGCACCCCGTCGACGTGCTGCTTCCAGCGCTTCTCGTCGCTGCGCAGCAGCTCCGCGAGCACCTTCTCGGCGGCCTCGGACTCGCCGTTCTTGTAGAGCAACGCCGCCAGACCGAGCGCCGTGCGCCCCTTGGCCTTGACCTGTTCGGCGAGGCGCTGCATGCCGGCGGCGTCGACGTCGAACCACTCGAGCCGCTCCTCCCCGTCCGCCGAACGCGCCACGATGCGGCCGTCCTCGACGCGCAGCAGTTCGAGTTCGCGACCCGACATGTCGGTGGTGCTCAGCTTCTTGCCGGCGGCGATCGCCGCGACGACCGCGTCGTTCCAGCCGGCGAGCAGGTCGGACTCGTCGGCGCGCGTCACCAGGCGATCGGCGAACTCCGCATCACGGACGCGCACCGCCTCGGCCGCTTCGCGCAGCAGCTTCGCCGCGCGCGCGTGGTCGCCGGCCTCTTCGGCGTCGCGCACCTGGTCCATGTGGCTGCGCAGGCTGGCAAGGGTCTGCAGCCGCGTCGCCTGGTCGACCTTCGCCGGCTTGCCGAGGTCGCTGCTGGCCAGCGCGGCCGCGCGCTCCTTCTCGAGCACGAGCGCCTCGAGGCGAGCCAGCTCGGCCCCGAGGTCGGAGAACGCCACGCTCGCCGGGAAGTGGTGCCGCGCCGCCTGCAGCAACGTGACCGCGTGCTCGATGCGACCGTCCTGCTCGACCCGCTTCGCCTCGCCGAGCAACTGCTGCATCGCCTGCTGCGCGCGTCCGCGCACGCCGGCCTGCGCCGCCCGCAGACGTGCGACTTCGGCCTCGTCCCGGGCGGCTTCGAAGCCCGCCTGGATCAGCGCCAGCGCCTGCGCGAACTGTCCCTGGTCACAGAAGCGATCGATCTCGCCCTGCTCGACCTGCGGCGTTTCGGCCACCGGCGCGGTCGCCGTCGGCACCTCGTCGCCGTTGCCGACCACGGGGCCTGCCGTGGGCGCGCCGGGACCGTCGTTGCGACCAGCGTGGCGATCGGGCTGGCCACCGGGCTGGCCAGCGGGCTGGCCCGTGCGCGACTGCCGCGACAGCCGCGCAGCCTCGTCGTCGCGCTCGGTGACGAGCGCCCGCAGGCGCGAACGCACCTTGCGCGCGGCGACCTGCTCCTCGATCGAACCACGGCCCTCGAGGCGGCGCAGTTGCTGCGACCACTGCGCGTAGGTGCGCGTGTCGCTCGGATCGAGCACCTGCGCGCGCAGGTCCTCGCGGGCCCGTTCGATCCGGTCGATGCCGGCGTCGACCGCATCGAGTCGCTGCAGACGATCGTCCTCGGCGTCGGTCCACAGGCGGCGCAGTCGCGCCAGTTCTTCGCGGGCCTCGTCGAGCTTGCCGCGCTGGCGCAGGTTGTCGACCGCGGCGACCAGGCCGTTGACCTGCGCGTCGTCGTTGCCGTTCCAGGCCAGCGCCGCGACGCCGCCGACCACCAGCAGCACCACCACCGCAGCGATCAGCTTCGGCGCGCTCGACGACTTGCGCGGCGTGCGGCGCGGCGAACGGCTGACCGCGCCGGACAGCACGTCCTCCGGTTCGGCCTTGCGCGCGACGGTGCGGCCGACGACGAGCACGGCCTTGCCGATCTCGACGCGGTCGCCGAGCTGCAGCTCGGTCGCGCGGGTCGGCGAGCCGTTGACCAGGACGTCGACCTCGGCGACCAGGCGCACGCCTTGCGCATGCGGTTCGAACGAGGCGTGCGTCGGGGCAACGCCCGATTCGCGGAGACGTACATGGGCGCCGTCGGCCGACCCGAACGTAGTCGGTTGCTCTCCGAGGGTGTGCAGAAAGGTCTGGCCGGCGTCGAGAATCTGCAGCGTATACATGCGTCGGCAGCGGCTCGCACAGAGGGGGCTGGGGGCGAACCGGGTCGAAGAGTCTACCCGTTCGCCATGCCGGAGGGGACATCCTCCTGCCGCTGCCAGATCGATCCGATCTGCCCGACGGTCCGCGGGGCCTCCGGGACGAGGTCCGTGGCCAGCGTCGCCCGCGCGATGCGGACGACCGGCAGGCCGGCGAGCAGCCGGCACAGGCGCGCGTGTTCGCGCGTGGTCTGGTTGGCGACGACCAGCCAACCGCCCGGTCGCAGCGAGGACACGGCGCGCGCCAGCAGCCGCCGCGGCCGCAGCCGCGACAGCGGCGCCCCCCACTGCAGGCACGCATACGGGCTCAGGAACGGGAAGAACAGGCTGACGACGTCCTGCCGTGGCAGGCGCGCCGCGGCGGCGTCGGCAACCTCGAAGCGCACCAGATCGCCGTCGACGCTTGCCGCCCTGGCGTGGGCCCGGCCGTGGTCGGCGCGCGAATGGCCATCGCGGTAGATGCCGTGGCCGTCGAGTTCGAGCCCGCGCAGCACGGTGGACCGGTCGCCGTCGCCGGCGCAGGACAGCCAGCGGCAGAGCGCTGCCGCGTAGTGGAAGTCGCCGCAGCCGAGGTCGGCCGCGCGCACCACGCCGTCGCAGGACCCCGGCGGCGTGCGACCGCCGGCCAGCCGTTCGAGCTGTTCGAGCCGCGCGAAGTTGCGGGCGCGCACTTCGGGGGCGAGGCCGGCGAGGCGCGCCTCGATGCCGAAGCGCGCCTCGAGCACGGCGGCGCGCTGCGTCAGCTCGGCCGCGAGCGGCGCGGGCGCCCACGCGAACGTCGGCGCATCGGCCAGCCGGGAGCGACCGGGCGCGCCACGGCTCCAGCGCAGCGACGCGCGCAGCGCGTAGCCGAACTCGATCGCCGGCGCGCGCAGCAGCGCCAGCCCGTGACGCACGACGCGGGACATGGCGCCCTCATCGGCATTCGGCGCGGGCCGGGCTGAGCCCGGCCCGCCGAACCGCGGCCTACAGGCCGAGGGTGCCGAGCACGCCGTTCGAGGTCAGCAGGTTCGCCGGGTTGGCGAGCGTCAGGCTGATCGACTGGGCGCTGATCTGGAAGCCCGTCAGCGCGGTGTTGCTCGGGATCGGGAAGCTGGTCGTCGAAACGCCGCCGTTGCTGATGCCCGACAGGCTGCCGAGCGCCTGGTTGATCCAGATCGAGCAGCCCGGCGCGTTGAAGCCGATGACCGACAGCGGCAGGCCGGTGCCCTGGGCGTCGCCGAAGAACGTGATCGAGACCGGCGAGACCGGGTCGATGTTGCTCGTCGTCAGGTCCCAGCTGCCACCGAGGACCGGCAGGTTCGAGTCGAGTTCGAGCGGCGCGATGCCGTTGTCGAAGACCATCACGCCCGTCAGCAGCTCCGCGCTCCAGTCGGTATCGCGAACGACCGTCGCGTTGCCCGGCGTCGCGCCGAACAGCGGCGTGTGCCAGACGCTCGCCCCGGTGAACGACATGCTGTCGAAGACGATCGTGCAGTTGCCGGTCGCCACCTCGATCTGGTACTGCCAGGTGTCCGTGCCGGTGCCGTTGTAGGGCTGCACGCCGACCCAGGTCACGTAGGCGATGCCGCCGATCTCCTCGACGAGCACCTGACCGGCCTGGTTCGGGCTCCAGTCGTACCACGGCCCGCAGATGGTCGGATCGACGAAGGCCTCGAACTCGGCGAGCGTCGGGGACCAGTCGGCCGGCGCCGCCGGCGCGTTGTCCGACAGGTGCACGTAACCGTTGGTGCAGATCTGCAGCGTGCTGGTGACGCCACCGGGCACGGGCATCGGCGCCGACAGCGTGAACGCGCCGAAGGCATCGTCCGTCGTCGCGACGACGGTCGCCGCGGCGGTCGGCGCGACGTATGTTCCCGGGATGCTGTCGAGGATCGTGTACTCGGCGCCCGTGCGCAGGAACGTGATCGCCGAACCCGAGCCCATGATGTCGGGCAGCGTCGCGCCGCCGGCCGTGTTGCCGAACAGCTCGTAGCGCGCATCGACCTGCGAGATGCAGCCTTCACCGTAGACGAGGCGGGTGCCGCAGCCGGCGTTGGCGACCACCGGCACGTAGCCTGGGTTGGTCGCGATCAGCGTGCAGGTGAGGCCCTGCAGGTCCAGCGAGTTGGCCGCGAACACTTCGTGCGTCATGTCGTCGGGCGACGGGATGCTCGCCGACAGGTCGATCGAAGCCGCCTGCACCGTGCCGAGGCCCGGGCTGACGCCGGCGATCGCTTCGGTCACCTGGTAGGCGGTCGACTCGTAGCTGAGGTCGACGTCGCCGGTGGCGCGCAGCGTGCACTGCAGGTTCATCTGCGGCGTGTTGCCGAACGCGACGACGTTGACCCACGTGACGGTGCACTGCCCGGGCACGCTGGTGTCGACCAGCACGTCGCCGCCGTTGGCGACGATGCAGTTGAGGTCGTCCCACAGCACGGCGACGCGCGGCGCACCCGTGGCCATGTCGGCGGCCGACGGCGACAGGTCGCTGTCGGTGATCGCGGCGCTACCGTCGGACAGGTAGCAGAACCCGTTGGTCGACGGGTGCACGTACTGGTAGGTCGCGCCCCCGATCGGGAACGCGAAACCCATGTCGATACCGTTGCCGGAGTTGACGACGACGTCGTCGCCGCCGCCGTACGAGGTGGCACCGGCGCCGGCGGTGATGCACTGGCCCATGACGGCCGGTGCGAGAAGGGAGAGGGTCAGCGACCCGAGGAACTTCTGCATCTTGCGAATCGGAGAGACGTGGCGGGAATCCGCGCACGAACAACCTGGTACAGAGGGGCGAGCCCAGGTGGGGCGAACCAAGGGCAGGTGCGGGCATGGTAGCGCGCCGGCGCGATCTTGCTGATGCGCGCTCCGGATCCTGCACGTGCCAAAGCTGCAAGCACGATTGCGGATCGACGAATGCACGCGTCGACGAACGCGCGCGTCTACGCTGCGCCGCGGATCAGCGCGGCGTCTCCGGGAACTTCAGGTACGGCAGCTTCACGCCGTCGAACTCGAAGTTGTCGATGCGCAGCTCCGGCGGCGGCTCGAAGCCGGCGCCGCCCTCGAACGCGATCAGATCGTTCTGCTCGACCCCGTCGCCCGAGACGCCGAGCGCGCCGACCAGCTGGCCGTTCTTGTAGAGCGGCACCGAGCCGGGGAAGAACGTCAGGCCGTTCTGGTAGCCCGGATCGGCGGTCTCGTTGCCCCAGCGGTCGACCTGGCCGGGCAGCTGGTTGAGCAGCGCCAGGTTGTAGAGCGGCCCCGGCGCCGTGTTGCCCTGCGCCGGCGTGAAGTTCGGCAGCGCGGCGATGTATTCCGCCTGGCTGAACGTGCCGCCGATGCCCGGCGGGTAGAACGGCTGCGACAGGAAGCCGAGCGTGCGGGTCGTCAGCGCGATGCCGCGGTTCTGCCCGGTGGGGTCGGTCGGGAAGCCCTGCCACGCATCGCCGAACGGGAAGTCGAAGCCGCTGTTGGAGACGTTGGTCGAGAACGGACCGCCGGGACGGCAGTAGTAGACCGTCGAACGCGCCTTGGCCGGCACCACGTCGATCGCGTCGGTCAGCGTGTCCTCCATCCGGTAGTGCGCCAGGATCAGGCCGCGCGCGTCGACGATCGTCGCGATGATCTTCGACGAACTGCCGAGCGGGAGGCGCACCTGGCCACGCGTGATGTTCGCGCTGGCGACACACTGCGCGATGATCGTCTCGACGTCGTTCTGCGTCAGCACCTCGCCGCCGTTGCCGGTCTGTGCCGGGCGCGGGCCGATCAGGTAACCGAACGGGTCCTCGCGGCCGGGCACGGGCGCCTGCACGAACGCGCCGGGCGCAGCGCCGACGCGCGCCTGGTAGCCGGCAGGGATCGTCGTCTGCTTCACGTAGGGCAGCAGCACCCCGACGATCGTGATCGCGCCCTCGAGCGGGATCGCGTCGAAGAAGAAGTCCTCGTCGCCGACCGCACCCGAACCCGACGCACCCTGGATCGCCGCATACTCACCCGCCGCGACGTCCGGCTCACCGGCCTGCGGGCCCGACGTGCGCACGACGTAGACGCCGACGCCGCCCACCAGGCGGGCGACCCCGCTGGCGTTGGCCTTGAACAGCGGCACCGCGCCCGGCAACAGCGTGATGCCGGGGCTCGGGAACGTGCCGCCGATGTTGCGCGACGGCTGGAAGAAGATGTTCGCCGCGTTCGGATCGGGCAACGGCTCCCCGGGCGGGCCCGGCTGCGCGTTGTTGGTGTTGAACAACGTCGGCGGCGTCGTCAGGCCGGTCGCCACGTTGGCGCCGCGGTTGGTCGAGTTGATCTGCCACAGCGGCCCCTGCGGGGTGCCGGCGACGCCGGAGCAGCGCCGGGTCGGCGCGATCACCGTGTTGCCGGCGCCGCTGGTCGGCAGCTGCGAGGCGATCAGTTCGTCCGCGAACGTCGGCGGGAAGTGGAAGCGCCCGAGCGTCTCGACGGTGCGCGACGACAGCGGCGCCTGGCTGTTGGAGAAGAACGACGTCGTGCGCGCCAGGCTGACGGCGATGTTGTCGGCGTCGGTCTCGGTCGCCCCCACCGTCGAGTAGACGCCGAGGATGTCGCCGGTCCGATCGGTGACCGCCGCGTGGATCTCGATCGTGGCCGGTGCGATCGCTTCGATCGAGTTGATCGCGCGCGCCAGGATCGTGTTCACCTCGACAGCGGTCAGCGGGATCGCCGGACCACCGGTGACGAAGATCGTCGGCGCCGACGTGCCGTTGGCGCTGCACGAGCTGAGGCCGATCGGCGCGGCGGTGCCGGCGACGGCGAGCAGGCCGAGCGCGACCCAGCGCTTCTTGGAGAGGAGAGTCATGGCTACCAGGTCGTCAGGATGTTGGTGAACACGTTGTAGCGGATGTCGTCCGAGTCGTAGATCCGCGCAAAGCCGTCGTCCGGGAACAGCGCCGAGGCGCCGAACTGCAGGATGACGTTGTTGGTCAGGAACGGCCGATACTGCGTCCCGACGAAGATCTCGGTGCCGATCGACTTGTCGACGTCGGCAGCCTGCAGCAGGAACTCGAGCGAATTGGTCTTGTCGAAGCGCAGGTAGGTGAAGCCGGCCTGCGCGCGCCACTTCGGCGTCAGCTCGAAGTCGCCGGCCATGCCGAACAGGATCACCCCGGGGTTGACGAAGTTGGACTGGCCCTGCGTCTTGCTGGTCTGCAGGTCGGCCAGCGGACTGAACGGCTGCGTCAGCGCGGTGCCGACGAACTTCAGCGCCTGGCTGTTCCAGAACGAGAACTGGCCGCCACCGAAGTTCGGCGCGTCGTTGATCGCGTCGAAGCCGGTCGCGTCGCCGTCGCGCGGATCGCTGTCCCCCGACGCCCACAGGAAGAACGCGCGCGGCCGCCACCAGTCGATGTCGTAGCTCAGCTCGAACGCCGCCAGCGTCGAATCGATGTCGACGCTGCGCGCGGCGATCTCGTTCTGCGACTCCTCGCCGAGCGCCTTGTAGAGCGCGTGCGTGACGTTCCAGCGGCCGAAGTGGCCCTCGCCGGCCCAGCCGAAGTAGTAGGCGTCGATCTCGTTCGGCGTGAAGTTGCCGAGCGGCTTGGGCGAGACCAGGAAGCGGTTGTCGTCGAACTCGAAGCCGCGGCGGTCGCGGTTGTAGTGGAACGAGAACGACGTGGTGTAGCCGAGCACCGGCCAGTCCTGCCGGTAGACGTTCGCGATGAACACGTTCTGGTCACGATCCTCGAGGTTGTTGAGCTGCGAGTTCGTGTCCTTGTCGAGCGTGTCGAACAGCGCGACGTTGTACTGCCACTTGTTGTTGTCGGCGTTGCCGAACAAGCGGATGCCGAGCTGGCTGTCCTCGAAGATGAAGCCGCGGAAGTCGCTGCGGAACGGCAGGATGCCGGCCTCGAGCGACATGAAGTCGTAGCGGTCGTTCCAGTCGAACAGGTGGTATTCGAGGAACGCCTCCTGCATCGAGAAGTCGCCGCGGTTTCGGGTCGTGCCCTTGGCCGGATCGATCTCGACGACGCCGACCTCCTCGACCTCGAGGCGGGTGTAGTTGAACACCGGCGTCACCCGGATCCGCCAGTCGACCGGCTTGAACGCCTGCTGGCCGCGGAACAGGTCGAACGAGATCGCCAGGTCGTTCTGCAGGAACGACTGCTTGCCGTCGCCGAAGAACGACTGCGCCACCGGCCCGGGACCGGTGATGCCGGACGGCGTCGGCACGTCCCGCACCTCGTAGAACAGCCGGTTGGTGGCCGTCAGCGCGAAGAACAGGTCCTCCTGCCCGAGGATCGGGAAGTCGCCCTTCAGCACGTTCTGCCGGTAGGGGTTCCACGGGCTGGCGCGCTCGTTGATCGAGTACGGCGGCGGCTCGATGCCGCCGACCGAGCGCCCGGGTGCGAACCAGCGCGACCCGATCGGGTCGAAGTCGCGTGGCGCGGGCTTCTCCTGTGGTGGCTCCGCCTGCTGCGCCACCAACGGTGACGCCAGCGCGAGCGCGAGCGGCGTGAGCAGGATGCAACGAACCCGACGCGTCATTCGATCCTCATGTGGCTAGGGGTCTCCGACCGACAGAGAGCGAGGGCATTGGAGCCGCGTCCGGCGCAGCGTGAAAGAACTTTCGATGACGATGTCATGGGACTTTCCCGCTCGCCTGTTCGCTTCCCGACGGACCCTCTACTAGCATCCCAACGCACCCGCAATGCCACGCTTCCAGCTGCTCGTTCGTGAACTCGGGAAGGAGCCTCGCGTCGTCCCGCTCGGCGACCCGATCGTCGTCGGCCGCTCCCGCAGCGCCGACCTGACGGTCGACGACGAGGAGGTCGGTCGCAAGCAGTTCCAGATCGGGGTCACCTCGGGATTCGTCGTGCTCGAAGGGCTCGGCGCGACCAACCCGACGCGCGTCGACGACGGCACGATCCAGTCCGGCGAGAAGACCACGCTGCCGGTCGGCGCGATGATCCGTGTCGGCAAGACCGAGTTCGTCATCGAGTCGACCGACAAGACCGAAGGCATCCCCGCGCCGTCGTCGCCGCACGTCGACCAGACGATGGTAGCCGGCGGACCCGGTCCTGGTGGTGCAGGTCCCGGTGGTGCAGGCCCGGGTGGTGACGGTGCTGGTGGTGACGGTGCTGGCGCGCAACCCGCCGCCGAGCCCGACCCGGCACCGATGAACACGATGGAGTTCCGCCCGCCGGGCGTCGGTGCTCCTGGCGCCGCGCCGCCGAGCGCGCCGCCGCCGGACGAGGCGCCGATGAACACGATGGAGTTCCGGCCGCCCGGTGTCGGCGGCCCCGGAGCAGGAGGTCCGCCGGCTGGTGGCGCAGCATCCCCACCCGCTGGCGGCGAAGAGAATTACGACCAGACGATGGCCAAGGGCTTCCGCCCGGGGCAGTTCGCTCCCGGCGGTGCGACGCCCCCACCCAAGAGCCCGCCAGCCGAGACACCCCCAGCCGAGACACCCCCAGCCAAGACACCCTTAGCCAAGGCTCCGCCCGCGCAACCGCCGAAGGCGACCGCACCGCAACCGGCACCAGCCCAGCCGGCCGCACCGCAACCTGCACCGCCCCGACCCGATCCGGAACCGGAGCCGCAGCCCGCAGCACCGCCGAAGGCCGGGCCCGCGACGCCGGACCGGCCGAAGACGGTCGCCGTGCGTCCCGAGGACCTCGCCGCCGTTCCGGGCGCGCCGCTCGGCGACGACCTCGAGTCGCGGCTGCACCAGTCGATGCCGCGCCTGTTCGTGAAGGGCGAAGGGCTGAAGCGTCCGGTGCGGTTGATGAAGAGCAACAACCGCGTCGGCCGGGCCGAGACCGCGGACGTGCTGCTGCCGCACGAGTCGGTGTCCGAGCAGCACGCCGAGATCCGCTTCGACGGCGAGCTGTGGACGCTGCACGATTCCGGCAGCACCAACGGCACGATCGTCGACGGCCAGCACCTTCGCGGCGGCTCCCAGGTGCTGCGGCGCAACGCGCTGATCGGCATCGGCGCGCTGAAGCTGATCTTCCTGTGCATCGACCGCAGGCACGAGGCGCAGGACCGCCGCGACGAAGAACGCGCGCTGCAGCTGCTCGGCAGGTCGGGCCGCATCGATCGCGGCACGGCCAACGAGATCCGCCAGATGGTGCGCAGCGACGCGCACCAGTCGATCGCCGAGATCGTGCTGCGCGACACCCCGATGTCGCCGACCGACTGGGCCAACGCGGTCGTCACCGCCCGCTCCAAGGTCTCGTTGCTGCAGCGACTGCTGCGGCTGTTCTCGTTCGGCAAGCGATGACGCCGCCGGCTGTACCAGGACGATGAACCTCGCCTTCCTCCGCTCCCCGCACGCCGTCGTCGCGATCGCCGCGGTCGGCGCGTTCGTCGCCTGGCACCTGGTCGCAGCGCAACCGTTCGGGGACCGCGGCGACGACAATGTCTGGTACCTGCTGACGACCGGCTGGGTCGCGGTCGCGGCCTACGTCGTGCTGGCGCTCTACGCCGCCCGCCGCGCCGCGCACCGCCTGCGGCTCAGCCCCGAGTTCGGCTGGGAGGCGAAGCTGCCGCAGCTCGAACGGGCCCAGACGCAGCTGAGCGAACTCGAGAACCGCGTCGCCCGCCGCGAGCTGATCGGCAGGGGCGAGGTCCACAAGGCCGCGCGCGACATCCTGCGTCGCCACGACGTGCACCGCGTGCTGCGCGTCGACGTGCAGCGCGACGGCGCCGCCATCGGGCTGCTGCGCGTCGACGTGCAGCCGCGCAACGCACTCGGCACGCTGGCGAGCTGGCTGTCGGCGCACGTCTGGTACGGCATCGCCGCGGCGCTGCTGGTCTGGTTCCACGGCGGCGGCCGCTGCGGCTCGACGATGGGGCTGCTGCTCAACGCGCTCAGCTACTTCGTGATCGGTAGCGGCCTGCTCGGCGCGTTCTTCTGGGCGGTCGGACCGACCTGGCTGACCCGCGCCGAACGCGAGCTGTCGATCGAGAAGGCGGTCGCCCTGCGCGCCCACTTCGACCGCAAGTGCAAGGCCGCCAACGACGCGCTCGCGTCCGCGCCCGAACGGCGTGAGCGCGCCGAGGCCGAGGTCGCCGAACGCCAGGCCGCGGCTGCGGCCGCCGCCAAGGCCGCCGACGGCAACAAGGACAAGAAGCTGGCCAAGGCCAAGAAGGACGCCGACAAGGAGCTCAAGAAGGCCAAGGGCGAGGTCGCGGCGATCGACAAGGAGGTCGCCGCCCTGCCCACGGAGCTGACCGTGCTCGAGGGCCAGCGCGACCGCGTCCGCCGCGAAGCCGCGCGCCTCGAGCGCTACCGGACCCTGCTACGCGGCTGGCGTCTGTTCCACGTGCCGTGCTCGGTCCTGCTGCTCGCGCTGGTGGCCGTGCACGTGCTGAGCATCTGGTACTACTGATCCTCCCCCACCAAACGACGACATGACCCTCGCTGCCGACAACGTCGACGCGCTGCTCGCGATGCCGCTGTTCGCGGACGTCGACGACGAGCTGCTGGACGGGCTGCGCGCCGAAGCGGACATCACCGACGGCACGTTCGAATGGGAACCCGGCGCCGCACCGCGGGAGGGCTTCCTGACGTTCTGCGAACTGCGCGACGGCGAGGTCTGCGTCACGCAGGGTGAGCTGGCGACGAAGTTCGTGTTCATCCTGCACGGCCAGATCGAGGCGCTGCAGGCGCGCGCCGGTCGCGAGGTCTACCGCCATCGCGAGCTCGGCCCGGGCGACTGGTTCGGCGAGATCTCGACGATCAGCGATTCGCCGGCGCTGGCGTCCTACCGCGCCGACGGCGAGACGCTGGTCGCGGCCATCGACGCGCGCATGTTCAAGCGGCTCTACGCCGAGGACGACACCTTCAAGGAGCGCATCGACGAGGGCTACCTCGACAACCTCGGCCTGCACCTGCGGCTGTCGCCGCTGTGCAAGGACCTCGACGACCAGGCCCTGGCGCAGCTCGAGACCAGCGCCGAGCTGGTCAGCTTCGAGGACGGCGAGGTGGTGATCGAGCAGGGCACGCCGTGTGAAGAGGTCTACCTGGTGCGCACCGGCGGCCTCGCCTGCTTCGTCGAGAGCCACGGCGGCGAGCGCACCCTGGCGTTCTACAAGGGCAACGCGACCTTCGGCGAACACTCGCTGCTGAGCGAGGGCGCCGAGTGGCCGGCGAGCTACCGCACGCTGATGCAGACCTCGCTGATCAAGCTGCCGAAGAAGTCGTTCGCGCTGCTGTCGGATGACGCGCGCAGCGGTCTGACCCGCGCCGCCAACCGCCTCGTCGGCGGCGACGACGCGCGCGCCGCCGAGCAGGGCGACGCCAACGATGTCGGCTCGCGCAGCGTGCTCGACGAACTGTTCGTGATGGTCGAGCGCGAGTCGGTCAAGGGCGGTCGCGCGCTGGTCATCGACCGCACCCGCTGTGTGCGCTGCAACATGTGCGTCGAGTCGTGCGAGACCGTGCACGACGACGGCATCCCGCGCCTGTCCAAGGTCGGCACGCCGGTCGCGACCGACGAGGTGCTGATCACCGCCTGCTACCACTGCGACACGCCGCAGTGCATGTTGTCGTGCGAGTACTCGGCGATCCGGCGCGACGCGCAGGGCCGGGTGCGGTTCGAGTACGACATGTGCGTCGGCTGCGCCGGCTGCATCGACGGCTGTCCCTACGGCGTCATCCGCCTGATCGAGAAGAAGCCGCCAGCGCAGGCGCGACCTTCGTTCCTGCAGAGCCTGCCGGTGATCGGCAAGCTGTTCGGCACGCCGACGCAGCCCGAGCAGCCGGCCGCGGCGACCGACGAGGCGGGCGAGCCGGTCAAGCCGCGCTCGGTCGGCGCCGGCGGCAAGGTCTCGCCGGTCAACGGCAAGACGATCAAGTGCGATCTGTGCGCCGGCCTGCCGTTCGAAGCCTGCGTCTACAACTGTCCGACCACCGCGATCCTGCGCAAGGAACCGCAGAGCCTGTTCGACCGGAGGGCACGCTGATGGCTCGCACCTGGCGCATCGAGGTCCAGAACGGCAACGACGAGCTGTCGTTCGAGAACGGCATGGTGACGCTCGGCGGGCGCACCGGCGTCGACGTGGTGCTGCGCGACGTGATGGTCGCCGACCGCCACTGCGTGATCACCTACGAGGACGGCTTCGTGCTGCGCGACACCGGCTCGGTGACCGGCACGTGGGTCGACGGCAGCCGCGCCACCCCGGCGGCGACGCTGACGGACGGCGGCAGCATCGTGATCGGCACGACCAGGATCGCGGTCGCGATCGACGACGACGACGGCGTCGCGGTGCTCAAGCTCGGCAGCGACCCGGGGAGCTTCTGGTGGAAGCGGCCCGGCAAGGGCGCGTTCGACAACGACCCGGACCAGCTGGCCCGCAGCGAGGCGAGCTTCGGTCGCTTCCCGTCGCTGCAGCTCGGCAACCGCGTCGCGCTGATCGCCGGCGCCGTGGTGCTGATCGGCGCGACGTTCGTGAGTTCGGTGATGGAGCCGCTCGCCGATCCGGGTCCGCTGCTGCCGTCGCACGCGCTGGTCGCGACCGCGTCGATCGACGACCCGGCGATCCACGCCGGCATCCGCCGATGCGTCGAACTGTCGGGCGAACAGGGCTGCAACGTCTGCCACACCACCGGCAGCGGCGCCCCCGAACGCAAGTGCGCGCAGTGCCACGGCCTCGAGGGCGAGATGGCGCACGCGGGCTCGTGGCGCCACCCCTACCACAACGACGGCAAGGTCAGCGACCAGCAGTTCTGTGTCGTGTGCCACACCGACCACAACGGCACCGCCGACCGCAAGCCGGCGTCGGACGCGCTGGTCGGCAACTGCTCGGCCTGCCACGGCGACGACCCCGAGTTCCAGCAGAAGGTCGACCAGGCGCGCATCGTGCTGCCGCCGCAGCAGCCGCTCGCGTTCGAGGACCTGCGCTTCCCGCACGACACGCACCTCGCGCAGCAGATCGCCTGCGACGTCTGCCACCAGGTCGACGCGCAGGTGCTCGCCGACTTCGAGAAGGGGCTGCCGGACGATCCGGCGCGGCACGACTACGCGACCGTCGCCTACGAGGTGTGCGCGTCGTGCCACGTGCAGGACGCGCCGGCCGTCAACATGACCGCCGCACAGCAGGTCGACTGGCGCAGCAAGGCCGAGAAGGCGCAGTGGCGGGTCCGCTGGCACGGCACCGACGACGGCGGCCGCAACTGCCTGTCGTGCCACACGCAGACGCAGCGGGGCGGCGAGGACGTGATCGGGCCCGAGCAGAAGACCGTCGCCCGCGGCGTGTTCTCGCCGCAGCTGTACCGCGACGAGCGGGCGCTCTACACCAACCCGACCCGTTCGCACGACGAGCAGTTCCAGGCGCACGCAGGCGACAAGGCCTGCACCGAGTGCCACCTGGACGGCAAGGTCCGGACCGCGATGCCCGACGCGCGCCCGGCGCGGCCGTTCTGGCACGGCCTGCACCTGACCGCGGGCTCGCTGACGCCCGGCCCGGCGGCCGGGCAGGTCAGCACCAACGCGACCGAGGGCTGCGTGTCGTGCCACGCGGACCTCGGCGGCGAAGGCGCCGACCACCTGACGCCGTTCGACCAGGGAACCTACCACTGGCCCGAGAGCCCCGCTGCGCAGGCGGCGTGCAAGGAGTGCCACCGCGAAGGCGAAGCGCTGCTGCCGCTGCGCCCGGTGCAGCTGCGTTCGACCGCCGAGACCGTCCAGCGACCGGACTTCCCGCACGACGTGCACGTGGCGAGCGCGGCGTTCGGCAAGGACGGCACGCTCGCGAACGGCTGCTTTGCGTGCCACGAGTTCTCGGCCGCCGACGACGACGCGCCGTTCACGCAGGTGCCGCGCACGCTGCCCGGCGCGATGGACTGCACCGCCTGCCACAGCGGCCACGCCGACGTCGGCGGCGGCGACTGCCAGCAGTGCCACCCCAAGATCGACGGCCGCAGCAACTCGTTCCTGTGGCAGGCGAAGCTCACCGAGCCGAGCAGCGAACGGCCGTGGCCGGCCCTCAACGGCTTCCGCCACCTCAGCGTCGGCCACAAGGACGAGGACTGCGCCGCCTGCCACGGCGCCAGCAACCTCGACCAGGCCGACACGCTGGCCAAGGTGCGGGTCCCGGACGAATCCGCCGCCCTGTGTCGCGACTGCCACCTGCAGAAGCAGTTCCACTGGCGCTGAGCGCCGCGTCGGTGGCCGGACCGGTTGCGACCGGTCCGCCCGTCAGCCGTTCGACTTCAGGCCGGGCCAATTGGCGAAGTCGTTGCCGAGGCGGGCCCGTTCGGCCGGGCGCTCGGGGAACATGCCCCACTCGCTGAGGGTGCCGAAGTCCTTCCAGTGGCAGCTCATGCAGCCGGCGGGCTGGTTCTGGAGCTGCTGCTTGAGCCGCTCCTTCGGCTGGCCGCGGTGGAAGTCGCCCGAGCCGGTGGGCAGCGCCGCGAACACGAAGTTGGCGGCGCGGGCCAGGATCGGACGCAGGCGCTGGCGGCCACCGACCTCGAAGGTGTTGGCCCGGTGGCACTGCGAGCACTCGCTGCCGAGCGGGTGGAACTGGCGGTCGGTGAAGCCGGCGAACGCGCCGGTCTCGAGGCCGTAGCGGGCATCGGCCAGCGACGCCTCGGTGCCGCGGATCGACGGCACGTCGACGATGTCCGGCGCCGCCGGCGTGTGGTGGCACTGGACGCAGCTCTGCACCTCGTCGCCGAACAGGTACTCGGTGCTCGGCCCGTCGTCGTCGGCCACGTGGTTGTGGCACTCGTTGCAGCGCAGCGCCGACGGCTTGGTCGTGATGTTCTCGGCGCCGCGCTGGTGGCAGGCGGAGCAGTCCAAGCCCGCGCTGTGCGGCCCGTGCGGGAACGCCACCGCCGCGCGCGACGCCGGCACCGCGCCCTGCTCCACGTCGACGCGCAGTTCGCCGCCGCGGTGGCAGGTCGAACAGACCTTCTCGTCGTAGGTGCGGTAGTCGACCGCCAGCGTCTGCGACGACGTCGACGACGCCGCGGTCGCGTGGCAGCCGACGCAGTTGGCGCTGGTCAGCTCGGTGCCGACCGGCGGCAGGTGCGTCTCGTGGCGGAACGTCTTCTCGATCAGTCGCGACGGCAGCGCCGGCACGACCGCCCGGTGGCACTTGCGGCACTCGCCCTGCACCGCCGGCGACCCCGGCTCGGCGCTGGTCACGAACGGGTGCGTCTGGCCGCGGAACACGAACGTCTTCTCCGACCAGCGCTGCACCTCGACCTCCGGCCGCCGCCCCTTGATGTCGGGCTGGCCGAACTCGTGGCAGGCCGTGCACTGCTTGGCGACCCAACCGCTGCTGCCGTCCGCCGACGAACTGCCGTGCAGCGGCGCCTTGCCCGCCTGCAGCTCGCCGGTGCTCCAGCCGGGCACCGCGTGGCACTGCTGGCAGTCGCGATAGCGGTGCTTGCTGGTCTCGCCGTCGAACGGGAAGTCCCGACCGGCGAAGCCTTCGCGTTCGGGGCGATAGGTGTGGCAGTGCTGGCAGGTCTTGTCGTCACCGCCGGCGAGCTTCGCGTAGGCGTCCTGCGTGCAGACGCCCTCGGTGCGCTCGTCGCGATAGTGGTCCGCGTGGGCGAACGCGCCGAGCGACCACGACGGCCGCTTCTCGGTCGTCGGCTCGGCGACGCGCGCGGCCTCGACCGCCGACCGCTTGTGGCAGTCCGCGCAGCCCTTCGCGGCGATCGCGCCGGTCCCGACCTCGGTCGCCGACGCGCCCTGGATGCCGGCGTGGCAGTCGGTGCAGTTGATGCTCAGGTGGTCGCCGTGCGTGAAGTCGCCGCCGCCGACCTCGAGCAGCGCGTTGATGCCTTCGCCGTCCCCGGCGAACACCCGGTCGAGCTTCTGCGCGTAGTCGTCCTTGTCGGCCGGGATCGTGAACCGCCCCTCGAGGCCGCAGGCGCGCGCGAGTTCGTCGCTCTGCGTCGCCGGCTCGAACCAGCGCAGGCCGTCGACGGCCGCCCGCGCCTGGCTCTGCTCGTGGCAACGCGCGCACTGGCCGGGGCCGGTGCGCAGCGGCAGGCTGCCGCGGATCCGGTCGACGTCGAGCTGGTGGCACTCGCGGCACTCGAGCATGCCGTGCGTGTGGTGGCGGAACGCCGAGCGCGTGCGCGACGCGAAGCCCTCGAGGCGCTTCTCGTTGCCGGCGGCGAACTGCGCGTCGAGCGCGCCGGTGCCGAAGTGGCACGCATCGCAGTGCGCCTGCGGCGACGAGACCAGGTTGTCCTGGTCGAAGCGGTGGCAGCCGCGGCAGTCGCGGAACACCTCCGGCCCGTTCGACGGGTCGGCCCAGTTGGGCACGACATGGTCGCGGTGGCTGAACGCCGGCGGCCGCTTCGGATCCTGCGGCAGCTCGCCGCCGCCCCACGTGGCGCCGACCAGGGTCAACAGCCAGACGAATGCGACGACGACGACGGACCGCGAGTGCATGTGCCTACTTGCCCTTCGGCTTGATCTTGACCGGCCCCTTCACGATCGCCTGGCAGGCCAGGCGGCAGTTGGGCTCGTCGAGCTTGCCGCCGAGCTTCTTGTTGGCCTTCTTGATGGTGTTCTTCTCGCGCGAGCTGGCCTCGCTGAGGTTGTTCATGCCCTCGAGAACGGTGACCACGCACTTGCCGCAGCTGCCGCCGCTGTCGGTCGGCTCGTCCTCGTCCCAGCACTCCCACAGCGTGCCGCAGCTGCCGTCGATGCTGCCCGAGTCGTCGGTGGCGGTGCCGCCTTCCGACATGTAGCTGATCATCGGCAGCTCCTCGTCGCCGTCGCCGGCCGCCGAGATCTCGGTGCCGTCGTCCTGGATGATGACGGGATCGCCCGAAGGCGCCGCGGCGGGCGCGGCGGCCGGTTCGGGAGCCGGAGCGGGCTCGGGTGCGGCGGCGGGTTCGGGTGCGGGTGCGGGTGCGGGTGCCGGCGCGGGCGCGGGCTTGGCGGCCGGGGCGGCAGCGGGCGCCGCCGGCGGTGCCGTCGGCATCTTCAGGCCGGCCTGCGTCTGCATGACCGGATCGGAGGCCGGCGGCGCGGTCTTGATCACCGCCCCCGTGCCGCTCGCCGTCGCCAGCATCTCGCTGCGCAGCTCGACGAACCGGAACCGCTGCTCGCCCATCCAGATCTCGTCGCCCTCGTTCAGGCGCAGCGAGCCGGCGAGCGCGACGAACGTGCCGTTGCGCGACTCGTCACGAACCCGCACCACGCCACCGCTGTCGGCAACCGCCAGGTGCGAACGCGACAGCGCGTAGTCACCGGGGTTGAGGTCGTCGCGGCCGATGGTCTGCTCCTCGGCGGTCAACGCGATCTGCTTGACCGGGTTGCCGGCGCCGTCGATCACCGACAGGCTGGCCTTGCCGTTCGCCGCCTCGACCCGCAGGCGCTGCTGGCCGGCCACGATGATCGAGCCGACCGGCAGCGTGCGCTCGGAGTTGACGCGCACGTAGCACTCGCCGCCGAAGTTCTGGTTGGTGACGTAGCACTCGTCGACGTCGATCTTGAACGCCGCGTGCTGGTCGCGCAGCAGCGAGTCGCTGCCGAGCACGACCTTGCCCGAGGTGCGTCCGACGACGTTCTCACCGACCAGGAAGAAGTGCTCCGTCTTGGCGCCGTGCTCGCCGGGCGCGATGTGCACGAACGCTGCCCCGAAGCGCTGCTCGGGCGCGGCGACCGGCTGCGGCGGCGGCGGCGCCGGCGTGTGCCGCTGCTCCGGCGGCAACGTGATGCTCTGCGAGGCGCGCGCCGCGGCGATCGCCGCGTCGTCACCACCGTCGATGCGCGCCTTGATCGTCTCGACGACGTTGACGCCCTCGATCATGCCGATCTTGAAGCAGGTCGAGTACTCCTTGAGGTTCGACTGCAGCGCGTCGGGACGGAAGTCGTCGGTCTCCAGGTAGGCCGGGTGCAGCAGGCCGCCGCACATCCAGATGTTCTTCTGCTGCGACTCGTTGAGCCGCGTGATCGCCAGGCGCTTCTTCTTCGGCGCGTCGGCGAGCTCGAACTCCTCGACGCCCATCGAGTGCAGCAGCTCGGTCGGCCGCTCCGAGCCGATGAACGCCAGCACCTGCTTCTTCTCGAACTCGTAGCACTGCAGCTCCGGCGGCTGGTGCTCCTGCACGACGCGGCGCGTCTTGACCGCGACCAGGTCGTTGCCCTTGTCGTCCTTGAACACCGCCAGCGGCTCGCTGAGCGGCAGGTAGCGGATGTTGCCGCCGGTCCAGGCCTCGTAGAACTTGCCGGCCAGCGCCTTGCCCTTGGCGACCTTCGGCATGCCGCGACCGCGGTAGCACCAGAAGATGTCGCTGTCGTCCTTCGCCTTGTGCTTGGCGATCGCGATCGCGACCACCGCCTCGGCCGCCGACATGCCGCCCCCGACCACGCAGGCCGGGCCGCCGACGTAGTCGTTGGCGTCGCCGAGCTTGTAGCGGATGCCGAGGCCGTCGCCCATCAGTCGCACCTTGGCGGGCTGGCCGCTACCGAGCGCCAGCACCATGTTCTTGCAGTAGACCTTGGCCTTGTCCTGCGAATCGAGCTCCATCAGCTCGGCGCAGATCAGGCCGTTCGGCAGCCGCTCGGCGCCGCCGAGCTCGACGCCGTTCTTGTACGGCACCTGGTTGTCGTCGTAGACCTTGAGCCAGCGCTCATAGAGCTGGTCGGCCGGCGTCTGGTCCTCGAACACCAGCTGCGAGATCAGCTCGCCGCCCTTGGGGAAGATCAGGTCGACCAGGTCGCCGTAGTCGGCGTCGACGTTCTTCGGCTCGGGTTGGTGCTCGCCCCACTCCTTGATGATGCTGAGCACGCAGTCGCGGTCGACGACCATGACCTTGAGGCCGAGTTCGTGCGCGCGCCACGCGGCGGCGGTGCCGGTCGGGCCACCGCCGACTACCAGGACGTCGAGGGGAGTATCGGGGCTGTCACCAGTCATGAGCGAACGGAGCGGGCTTGGGGCGGCCCGCGCGGACGGGCCTTATCGGCATCTGCCGGCGCGTTACTTCTTCAGCGATTCGACCGCGGGTGCCTGCCAGCCGGCCGGCACCTCGTCGGAGACCGTGTAGAGCTTGCCGTCGCGCATGTAGAAGCGACGCTGCTCCTCGAGGGTGAACGGGCGGCCGCCGATGCGACCGAACACCGACACCTGGTTGCCCGACTCGTCGGCGGCGCGGTCGCGCTCGAGGCCGCGCGCGATCGCGCGCGCGCCCTTGGCCGGGTAGTTGGCGATCCAGGTCGGACGCGGCGACGGCGAGAAGCCGTAGGCGCTGCGGCCGCCGTCCATCGGCGTGACGACCTGCAGCACGTGCAGGCCGGTCTGGCCGTCGGCGACCATCGCGTAGACGCTGTCGTTGACCATGCCGATGCGGACCATGTTGACGTCCTGCAGGCGGCCGTCGGCCGTGAACGGCGCCAGCGACTGCCGGGTCTGCGGGTCGACCACCGCCTTCATGCTGGTCGGCACCGTGACGTCGACGAACACGACTCCGTCCTGGCCACCGGCGACGTAGGCGTATTCGCGCGCCACGTAGACGTTCCTGGCGTCGGCGATCGGGAACGTGTTGCCCGCCTGCACCGCCTTGGCCGGGAACGTCACGTCGACCGCCTTCAGGCCGTCGGCGTCGGTGACGAACGCGTAGCGGAACTGCACCGCGACCGACGTCGGCTTGTTCATCGGCACGGTCGTCAGCAGCTTCGGCGCCAGCGGGTCGTCGATGTCGACCACGGCCAGCCCCTTGTCGCAGCACACGTAGATCGTCGTGCCGGCGACCGTGAGGTTCTCGGCGCCGTCGAGCGCGCCGCCCGGGTTGAAGGTCGCGACCCGCCTGGTGAAGTTGTTGTCCGGATCGCCGTCGGTCAGGCAGTCGATGTCGACGACCACCAGACCCTCGAAGCGATCGCTGACGTAGGCGTAGCGATACGACTCGTGCAGGTTCTGGGTCTTGCCGCGGTATTCGTACGGCTGCTCCTGGTTCTCCGGGATCCACGGACGATCCATGCTGATCGACATGTTGGTCGGCAGCGCGACCGCCGTGGCGAACTTCGTCTCGACGTGCGTGTCCTGGCCCAGCGGCGAGACCGGCGCGGTCACGATGCGCTCGCTGAAGTTCTTGTTGGCGACGTTGGCGACGTCGTAGACGCGGAAGCCGCCCTTGCCGGTCGCGGTGTAGACGTATTCTCCGCGCTGCTCGATCGACAGGATGTTGCCGCCGTGGTGGTGCGACTCGGCGAGTTCGCCGTCGCGCGCCTGGTGCTCGGCGTGCTCCTCGGGGAACGCGAGCCGGTGCAGGTTGGAGCCGATCATCGCCTGCGGTTCGGGCCACTCGGTGACCTTGACCGCCTCGAGACCGCCCTTGCCGGCGCCGACGTAGGCATACATGCCGAAGAAGTTCACGTAGCCGGTGCCCTGCAGGTAGGTCTGCGCGAGCCAGGCGTTGTTGTCGTTCTTGTCGCTGAGGTGGCAGTCCGAGCACTTGCGCGTCTCGGTCTTGCGCACCGTGTGGGCGAAGTGCGTGTTGAAGCACTGGCCGTTCATGCCGTTGGCGGCGACGGTCAGCTGCTGCTTGTAGGCGATGCCGCGGGTCGCGTCGGTCGACGACACCATCACGGCCGACGACGAACGCACGACCGCGTACTTGGGCGTCTCGTCGTCCTCCCACTTCACGTTCGGCATCACGCCGAGCATGAACACGTCGTCACGCGCCACCTGCGGGTTGTAGCTGGCCCAGTTGCGCAGCTTCTTCTTCTCGAAGTGGTGCATGTCGGTGCGCCAGTTGGCCTCCTGCGGCAGGTGGCAACCGAAGCACGAAGTCATCCAAGACGTGTGGCACGCGGCGCAGTCCATCTGCTCCGCCGTGTGCGCGCACGAACCGTCGGCCTTGGTCTGCAGCTTGGCGTAGGCGGCCTTCTCGTTGAACTGCGCATGGCCCGGCGTGACCGAGTCCTTGACCTGCGAGATCTCCCACTCGAGGCCCGGGTGCAGCATCGAGCGCTGCACGAACTTCTCCTGGCCGTCGCGCTCGACGATGTCGAAGCGATCCTCGCCCCACGGCGTCTTCTTGCTGCCGAAGCGCTGCTTCTTGCTCGGGTTGGTCGGGTCCGGCTTGGCCGCCGGGCCGCTGAAGCGGAACTGGCTGTACTGATCGACCGTGCCGTGGCAGTCCTGGCAGACGATCTGCAGCGCCGCCTGGTACTCCGAGTAGAGGTGCGTGTCGCCGTGCACGTCCTGCGCGAAGTGGCAGTCGACGCAGTGCATGCCGACCTCCGCGTGCACGTCCTTGAGGTGCACCGGCTTGCCGGGCTGCGGCCGGAAGCAGCCGGCCTCGATGTTGTTCGGGTCGTAGATCTCCTTGGCGGTCGGCGCCGAGCCGAGCTTCGGGATCACGCCCGCGAACTTGTTCGGGTCGTCGTAGTCGACGACGTTGCCGTCCTTGTCGATCAGGTTGCCCTTGCGGTCGGTCTTGAACACCCCGCGGAAGATCCAGCCGTGGCCGTGGTAGTCGGCGAACTGGGTGTGCTCGAGGTCCTTGTTGACGTTCTCGGCGACGCCGTCGAGAAACGTTCGGTCCCCCCACTTGCCGCGCTGCGCCGCCCCCTCGGGGTTGCGGTCGAGGATGTCGAACTGCTCCTTGATCGACTTGTCCGGCTGCTCCGCGGCGAACATCTTGTCGCCGTCGGTCTCGTACGACCACATCTGGTAGCCGTAGTAGGTGTTGAGGAACGAGTTCGGCTGGTGCATGTGGCACACCATGCAGTTGGACGACGGCACCGCGCGGGTGAAGCGGTGCGCGATCGGGTGGCCCTGCTCGCCCTGCGGGATCGACGGGTCGACCGGCAGCGTCTCGTACTGCGGCGCGTCCGGCTTGCCGCCGCCCTTGTAGTTGGGGAACGCGCCGGCGTTGCCGTGGCCGAGGTTGCCGAACTGCGCGAACGGACCGCTGTGCACCGGGTCGCGGTCGTTGGCGTAGACCATGTGGCACGCGGTGCAGCCCGAACTGCGGAAGTCGCCGGGCTGGTCGTTGGTGCCGAACATCGACAGGTGCGGGTCGTTCAGCCGCGTCTTGTGCACGTTCAGCGTCGGCAGGTCGACGCGGTTGAGGGTGCCGAAGCCGCGATCGGACGAACGGTTGTTGGGACGGCCCGGGTCCTCGAACTTGTCGGGCAGGCCCGGGATCGGCGTGTTCAGGCCGTTGAGGCCGAGCGCGACCGTGCCGAGGCGGCTGCCCTTCTCGAAGATGCGGAAGATGTTGGACGGCTGGGTGACCTCCCAGTGCGGCAGCGGCACCGCGACGGCGGACCAGCCGTTCTCCCGCATCTCCTCCGGGGTCGGCGCGCGACCGGGCTCACCGTGCTTGTAGACGCCGCCGTCCATGCTGACGAGGTGGTTGACCACCTGCGGCTTGCCGTCCGGGCCATAGCTCTCGCCGAGGATCGAACGCTTGGTGCTGACGATGCCGTTGGCGTAGGTGACCGTGCCCCAGAAGTGCTGCGAGGTCGCCATCAGCGACTTCATCACCTGCAGCGTCTCGTCGGCGTGGCACGGGCCGCAGGTCTTGTTGGCCACCCGCAGGTCGCCCGGGTTGACGAACTGCACCCACGACTTGCTCTCCTCCAGGGTGAGCATGTAGGGCCGCTCCGGGTTGCCCGACGTCGCCCACTCCTTGGGGAAGTTGGGCTTCGGGTGCGCGTCGAGCTTGGCGCTCTTGCTCGGGTCGCCGCCGTGGCAGTGCACGCAGGTCGCCTTGCGGCCGCCCGGGTGCGGGTCCCCGCAGTTGGTGTGGCACTCGACGCAGCTGCCGTCCGACGCGAAGAAGCGGTTGCCGCTGGCGTCGGTCTGGGCCTCGTCACCGACTTCGGCGTAGATGGCGTCCTTGGCGGACGGATCCGGCCACTGGTAGGCCTCCCAGGTGCTTTTCGGCGCCTTGCAGCTGAACAGCTGGAAGGCCGCCAGTGCCACCAGCCCGAAGCCGGCGACCTGCCACCCCTTCCGGCCGTTCGGGCCGCGGGCGTGACTCTGGGATGACGTAGGGTGACAGGGCTGGTTGTGGTCGGCCATGGGCTGCGGGGGTCAACTCCTATCCGGCGGCGATGCTAGCCGCCTTGCCATCGCGCGCACCGGGTTTTTTCGGCTGCACTGTCGATGCCGGGCGGTTTCGATCGTCGCTGTGTCGAACCCAGCCGGACCGGCCGCAACTCCGCAGCCATCCCGGCGCAACCCCCTGGAGAACCGATGCCCAAGTTCATGCTGATCCTGCGCGGCGACGTCACCGCCGACTACTCCAAGTACACCCCCGAGGACTTCGCCCAGATCCTCGCCGAGTACCAGGCCTGGGGCGAACGCATGGGCGACCGCATCAGCCTGAGCGAGAAGCTGACCGACCAGGGCGGCAAGGTGATCGCCACCAACGGCGACGCCAAGGACGGCCCGTACGTCGAGTCGAAGGAGGTCGTCGGCGGCGTCTACGTGCTCGAGGCCGACGACTACGATCACGCCGTAAAGCTGTGCGAAGGCCACCCGAACTTCCGCTTCGGCAGCATCGAGGTCCGCCAGGTCGACCTGATGGACGGCGGCGCCCCTTCCTGAGCCGTGCCGCATCGCGACCTCCCGCCGGAACTGGTCGACGACCTGTTCCGCCACCGGTACGCGCGCATGGTCTCGAGCCTGTGCGGCGTGCTGGGCCCGGCACGCCTCGACCTGGTCGAGGACGTCGTGCAGGAGGCGATGATGCGCGCGCTGCGCGTCTGGCCGGCCGAAGGCGTGCCCGACAAGCCCGAGGCGTGGCTGTTCCGGGTCGCGCGCAACCTCGCGCTCGACTCGCTGCGCCGGCAGAAGATCGCCGACCGCGTCGGCGACGAACTGCAGCGCTGGGCCGCGGCCGAACAGGCACACGGCACCGCCGACCTCGATCCCGAGCCCGGCGAGATCGACGACGACACGCTGCGCATGCTGTTCTTGTGCGCGCACCCGGCCGTGCCGGTCGACGCGCGCGTGCCGCTGATCCTCAAGTCCGTCTGCGGCCTCGGCGTGCCGGCGATCGCGCGCGCCCTGCTCAAGAAGGACGCGACCATCGCGCAGCGGCTGGTGCGCGCCAAGGCGAAGCTGCAGGCCTCTGACGCGGCGTTCGTGATGCCGGCGGCGGACGAACTGCCCGAGCGCACCCAGGTCGTGCTGCAGGTTCTCTACCTCATGTTCAACGAGGGCTACCGGGCGCACGCCGGCGAGCAACTGACGCGTTCGGACCTGGTCGACGAAGCGGTGCGGCTGTGCGCGCTGCTGCTCGAACGACCTGATACCGAGTGCCCGCAGGCGCACGCACTGCTGGCGCTGATGCTGATGCTCGGCGCCCGCATGCCGGCGCGCACCGATCCGCGCGGCGACCTGGTGACGCTGGCGCAGCAGGACCGCAGCCGCTGGAACCGCCACTGGCTCAGCTGCGGGTTCCACCACTTCCGGCTCTCGATCGGCGGCGAGCGGCTGACCCCCTGGCACTGCGAGGCGGCGATCGCGTCGACGCACGCGATCGCGGCGACCTACGCCGACACCGACTGGCAGCGCATCCTGGCCGAGTACGACCGCCTGCTGACGATCGCGCCATCGCCGGTCGTGCGCCTCAACCGCGCGGTCGCGGTCGGCAAGGTCCACGGCGCGCAGGCGGGCCTGCAGGAACTCGCCGGCCTCGAGCACGACAAGGCGCTCGACGACTACTTCCTGCTCGGCGCGGTGACCGCGCAGCTGCACTGGGAGCGCGGCGACCACGCGCGCGCGGCCGCGGCGCTGGAGCGCGCGCTGGAGCAGCCATGTTCGGAGCCGGAGCGGCGGTTGCTGGAGCGACGACTCGAGGCGTGTCGCAACGGAGACGCGCCGGAGGCGTGGTAGGCGGTGATCTCGCGAATCGCCGAGCAGTGTGCTGCCCCCACTCGTCCTGCAGACAGTTGTCGTACGGTACGCGGTTCATCCTCCAACTTTCGCGAGCGCTCGCGAGGATGAACCGCGTACCGTACGACAACTGCCGTTCCTGGCCGAGAACTTCGCCGAAGCGGGAACTCCGCGGCGACCGCGCCGTCGCACGCCCGATGATCCGAGCCACCCTGCCGCTGCTCCTCGCCCTGGCCAGTTCGCTGCCGAGCCAACGCGAGCAGCCGATCCCGCGCAAGCCCACCGAGGTCGAACCGGGCAGCAAGGCCACCGCCGCCCCGGAACGCCCGCAGCGAACGTCCCGCCGCAAGGGCCTGCAGGTGCAGGTCGAGCACGGCCCCCGCTTCACGATCCCCGCCGAGTGGCTCGACTGGCACCGCGAACACGGCAACACGCTGGTCACGCGTCCGAGTCGCAAGCACCTCGACCCGAAGCAGGCTGGCGAGTGGGACCGGCAGTACGGCACCGTGCTCGACGCTGCGCTGCCGGTGCGCGACTGTGCGTTCGTCGGCGGTGGCGAGGCGTTCGGCAAGGACTCGGTGTCGTTCGGCGACCTGCAGATGCGCGTCTACCTGCTGAAGGCGACGCCGAAGGAGGTCGACGGCCTGCTCGACACCAAGGGCAGCGAGGCGCTGCGGCGGATGCTGCGCCCCCACCGCACCCCGCTGTGGCTGGAGGTCGAGGGACGGGGCGACGGCGACGCCAACGACGAACTGCCGCCGCTGGCGCGGTTCCAGCCGGCGCGCAAGCCCGGACAGAAGGGCCCGTGGCAACAGGCGAAATGGTCGTTCGACCTGTGGTTCTTCGACTATGGCGGCCGCGCCAACATCGACGTGCGCACCCGCCGCAACGGCGAACACGTGGCGGTGTTCACGTTCTGCTATGCGTGGGAGAAGCAGCACGCCAAGGCCATCGAGGCGATCCTGAAGTCGGTGACGTGGCCGGCGCGGAAGGGAGACGGCAAGTAGGGCCGGCGCGCGCGGCGGCCAGCCGGTATCCTGCCGGACCCCTCCCCAGCGCGAAGCACCGATGCCGAAGCCGTTCCCGTTGCTCCTCGTCGGCGCCGCCCTCGCCGGCGCCGCCGTCGCCCAAGAAGATACCCGCCGCCTCGAGATCGACTCGACGCTGACGCGCGACCTCGCGTCGTTCGCGCGCAGCGCCGCGTCGCAGAAGGCCTACACGCTGGCCCGCGAGGTGGCGCAGCTGGTGATCGACCACTACGACGCCGACAGCAACACCGCCCGCCGGGTGCTCGGCCAGCGCAAGGTGCGCGGCAGCTGGCAGTCGGACGGCAAGCCGCGGCCGGACGATGCGGTGCAGAGAAGGCGCGAACAGTCCCTGGAGCGCAAGTGGAAGCAGCTGCGGCAGAAGGCCGGCCAGATGCACAAGCACTACGCGCTGGCGCTGGTCGACGAGAACGCGCCGAAAGAGCAGCGCACCGCGGAGCTCGAGATGGCGCTGCGCTACTTGCCCAACGATGCGGCGCTGCACCGCGCGCTCGGCCACCAGGAGGTCAACGGCTTCTGGGGCACCGCCGAGGACGTGGCGTTCGTGTCGCGCATGCTGGCGATCCGCGACAAGGCGGACGAACTGAGCACGCTGCAGGTCGACGTCAAGGAGGTGCCGAACGGCGAGATGCCGATCGAGCTGAAGAACATGGGCATGCCGATGTTCGGCGCGCGCAGCGAGAACTACACCTACTGGACCAACGACGGCTTCGAGGCGTCGGCGCGGCTGTGCACCTGGTCGGAGCGCTGCCACGCGTTCTTGCAGCACCTGCTCGGACCGAAGAAGGACGCCGTGCGCGGCGCGGCGTGGAAGTGGCACCTGGTGCTGCGCACGGCGGAGCAGCGCGACGCGCTGCTGCAGAAGAGCCCGACGACGCGCGGCCCGTTCACGTTCGAGCAGGCGCGGCTGTTCGCCGGCATCGGCTTCCGCTGCGAGGAAGGCGGCCGCGCTTCGGCGACCTGGCACGAGCAACCGCTCGACGCCGACCACGCCGTCGCCAACGTCACCAAGCGGCACCTGCTGGACCAGCGCAACGAAGGCCTCGGCGAGGGCCTGACGCACGTGACCACGTGGCTGCTGTGCGGCTCGACCCACACCTACTTCGCCGACCTGCCGAAGACGGTGACCGCCGGCGAACTGATGCCGCGCGATCCCGACCGGTGGATCGAACGGCTGTGGGACGAGATCGACCAGGGCAAGGACATGCCGCTGGTGGTCGTGCCGCGCGAGCGCGCCGACAACTTCCGCGACAGCACCCGCCTGAAGACCTGGAGCTTCATGTGCTGGATGCTCGCGCGCCACCCGGACAAGTGGCTGCCGCTGATCGACGCCTGCGGCGCCCCGAAGATCACTCCCGAGGGCGTCGAAGCCGCCTTCCAGGACGTTCTCGGCCAGCCGCTCGGCGAGATCGAACAGCAGTGGCGCGCCTGGGCCCGCCGCGGCTCCAAGCTCGGCAAGGCCAGCCACTGGGGCCAGAAGTAGCGGTACGTACGCGGTTCATCCTCCAACTTCCGCGAGCGCTCGCGCTCGCGGAAGTTGGAGGATGAACCGCGTAACGTACCGCTACTTCTGGGGGCTCAGGCGGACCGTTCCCAGCCGGTCGTCCGGGTCGCAGAAGGCGCCGATCGTGGCGCACAGCTGCTGGACCAGTTCGTCGGTGTAGCGGTCGTAGAAGCGCTGGTTGTGCGGGCCGACGCCGTGCTCGGCGGAGTAGCTGCCGCCGAAGTCGCGCACCGCGAGCTCGTAGATCGCGTCCTGCAGCTCGGCCTTCAGCGCCTCGCCGTCGGCGACCTCGCCTTCGTGCCACAGCAGGTTGAGGTGGCTGCCGCCGTCACCCCAGTGGCCGTAGTCGCACAGCCGCACGAACGGATACGACTCCGCCAGCAGCGCGTGCACCCGATCGGTGAACGCCGGCAACTCGGAGCGCGGCACGCTGACGTCGAACGCGACCATCTTGCCGTCGCTGCGCAGGCTCTCGCTGATGTGGTGGCGGATCTGCCAGAACTCGTCGTCGGCGCCGACCAGCACGTCGACGATCTGCTCCTCGGCGGCCTCGAGGTGCGCCGCGAGCCGCTCCTCGAGCACCTCCTCGAGGTGGATCGCGCCGGCGGGCAACGTCGTCGACAGCTCGACCAGCGCGGCGTAGGCCGGCAGTTCGTCGAACGGCCGGCGCAGGTTCGGCTGGTGACGGAAGACCGCGTCCATCGCCTTGGCCCCCATCACCTCGAACGCGCTGAGCACGTCGCCGAGGTCCTGCTCGACCGCGCGCAGCAGCGCCAGCACGGCGTCGCCGTCGCGGCAGCCGACCAGCGCGGTCGCCGTCTGCGTCGGCTTCGGCTCGACGCTCAGCACGGCGCGGGTGACGACGCCGAACACGCCGGTCGTGCCGACGAACAGCTGCTTGCTGTCGAGGCCGGTGTTGTTCTTGCGCAGGCGGTTGAGCTGCGTCACGACGCGGCCGTCGCCGAGCACGACCTCGACGCCGAGCAGGTTGCGGCGCACGTCCCCGTACTTGAGCAGCCGGGTGCCACCGGTGTTGGTCGCGACCATGCCGCCGACCTGCGGGTCGGCGCCGAGGTCGACCGGAAACCACAACCCGTGTTCGGCGAGCTTCTCGTTGAGCGCGCTCAGCAGCACGCCGCCGTCGCACAGCACCGTGCGGCCGTGCCGATCCAGTTCGATGGTCCGGTTGAGGCGCTCGAGGCTCATCACCACCATCGACCCGCTCTGGTCCGGCGTCGACGCCGCGACCAGACCGGTGTTGGCGCCCTGCGGCACGACCCGCGCGCCGTGCTCGGCGCACAGCCGCAGCGTCGCGGCGACCTCGTCGGTGCTGGCCGGCCGCGCGATGCAGCGCGCGGTGCCGTTGCCGTAGCGCCAACCCTGCTCGTAGCGCACCCGGTCGTTGGCTTCGGTCAGCACGCCGCGCTCTCCCAGCGCGGCGACCAGGGCGGCCACCAGCGTGTCGGTCATCCTTCGATCTTGCCCGCCGTCTCGACCGACTTCGACGTCATCTTGAAGATCGCCGTCGCGTTCGACGAATCGAAGCGCAGGTCGAGCACGCCGGGACGCTCCTCGTCGCGCGAGATGAACTCGTGGAACGAGCCCGGCACGCGCTCGCTGCGCAGCGCGCCGTCGTCGCCGACGAACAGGCGGTCGACCTCGGCGGCGCGGAACGCCGTCTGGCGGACGCGACCGCTCTTGCTGACCTCGACCTGCTCCTTCATCGGCCGCCCCAGCGCGCGCTGCTGGTCGGCGACCGCGGCGACGTCGGCGACGCGGTCGGTCGCGTGGTTGAAGGCGTTGCCCTCGGTCGCGATCCAGGCCATCTCCTTCGACTCGCGCAGCAGCGCCTGGTAGTCGGCCCAGGTCGGCTCCGGGTGCTGGCGATCGAAGCAGCCGACGAGGTTCGGCAGCAGGTGCGCGGCCTGCTCGAACGCCAGCTCGGCGCGCTGCTCGAGCTCGGCGAGCAGCGCCTTCGCCGACAGCGGCAGCGGATCGCGCGAGCTGCCGACGACGCGCAGCACGGCGTGCTGGAACGTGTCGGTGAAGCACTCGGGGTGCAGTTCGCTGACGAAGAACTGGGCGATCTGCTCGGGCAGGTCGCGGTGCGCGAACGCGCGACCGGTCATGCCGAGCCGCTCGAGCGGGTAGACGTCGCGGCACTCGAAGCCCAGCGGCTCGAGGATCCGGCGGAACGCCTCGAAGCCGCCCGGCAGGGCGCCGCAGTCGGCCGCGACCGTGCGCAGCGCGCCGTGGTCGAACACCAGCTTGCGGCCGCTGCGCACCGCGTCGCCGACGTAGGCCGCCGCCATCGGGACGCGACGGGTCACGTCCTCGAACAGCAGCATGTTGAGCGCCTGCGCCAGCTCGGCACGCGACACCGCCCCGGTGCGCGGCCGCAACAGCGAGCCGTCGATCTCCAGCGCCTCGAACAGGCGCACGGTGCGGACCGTGCCGACCACCCGGTCGAGCAGGGCCCAGAGAGCCGTCTCATGAAGGATTTGCATAAGAAATATAGGGCGGCCGCGGCCTGCCAACCGCGAACCGCCCCCGTCTCTGCCCAGGTAAGGTAGCTCCCTCATCGGCCGCGAACAGCGTTACATCCGTGACACTTCCGCATGACTTCATGCGCTAGGATCATGACATGAGCCGATCCCTCCCTGCCACCGGCGCCTTGCAGGCATTCGAGTCCGCCGCGTTCCACGGCAGCATCACGACGGCGGCCAGGGAGCTGAGCCGCACCCAGAGCGCGCTCAGCCGGCAGATCCAGAGCCTCGAGCAGCACCTCGGGGTGGCGCTGTTCGAGCGCCGCCGCCAGCGCATCCACCTGACCGCGGCCGGCGCGCGCTACCTCGAGCACGTGCGCGCCGCGTTCGACCGGCTCGAGGCCGGCGAGCTGGAGCTGCGCGCGGCCGAACGCGGCGGCGGCGGGGTCTTGCGGCTCGGCATCCTGCCGACCTACGGAACGCGCTGGCTGATCCCGCGGCTGTCGTCGTTCGCGATGGAGCACCCGGCGATCCAGGTGCACTTCACGACCCGCATCACCGTGTTCGACTTCGCCAGCGAGGACCTCGACGCGGCGATCCACTATGGCGAAGGCCACTGGCCGGGCGCGGCCGTCGAGCCGCTGATGGACGAGGAGGTCATGGTCGTCTGCAGCACCGACTATCGCGAGGACCGCCAGCTGCGCGAGCCAGCCGACCTGCGCCGCGCGACGCTGCTGCAGATCACCAGCCGCCCGCACGCGTTCGACGACTGGCTGCGCGCCAAGAACGTCACTGGCGTCGACGGCCGCCGCGGCCCGCGCTTCGAACACCACCAGATGGTGCTGCAGGCGGCGATCGCCGGTCTCGGCGTCGCGGTGCTGCCGGCGTTCGCGGTCGAAGAAGAGCTGGCGCGCGGCACGGTCGTCGAGGCGTGCCCACGGACCCGCGTGCGCACCGGCAAGGGCTACTGGCTGGCCTACCCGGAACGCCGCTCGACGCTGCCGGCGCTGCGCGCGTTCCGCGAGTGGCTGCTGCGCGAGCACGGACGGGCGCCCGAGACCGACAACGGCTAGGCTGCCGGACCCGATGCCCGATCGAACCCCGACGCCCGACGACGACGCCCAGCCGGACCGCCCCCGAACGGACGAGGGGCGGTGCGACGGGGAACATCGCGACGGGGACCATCACGACGGGGACCATCACGACGGCGACCTGCTCGAACGGCTCGAGCAGCTGGCGGCCGACCCCGACGCGATCCAGGCGCTGCCCGCGGACCTGAAGCGACGGCTGATGGCGGCCTGCGGCCGCGTCGTCAACGGCGACAAGCACACCCGGCGCCAGCGCAAGCGCGCCGCCCGCAGCGAGGCCAACGTGGCGCGCAACGAGCGCCAACAGCAGGCCCTGCGCGCCGCCGCGATCCGGCGCGATCGCAGCGAGAACAAGGTCCAGAGCGTGTTCCTGCCGCTGCACGCGCTGCCGAGCCGCGACCAGGCCGCCACGCGCGACGCGCTGCCGCGCAGCGGCGAACTCGAAACGCGCCGCTTCTGCTACATCTGCAAGCAGGGTTACGAGGAGGTGCACTTCTTCTACGACTCGATGTGCGGCCGCTGCGGCGACTTCAACCACCGCAAGCGCACCGAGCTGTGCGACCTGCGCGGGCGCACCGCGCTGGTCACCGGTGGCCGCGTCAAGATCGGCCAGGAGATCGTTCGCAAGCTGCTGCGATGCGGCGCGCGCGTGCTGGTCACGACGCGGTTCGCGGCGGACGCGGCGCGTCGCTATGCCGAGCTGCCGGACTACGACGACTGGGCCGACCGGCTGCAGATCTTCGGCCTCGACCTGCGCCACACGCCGAGCGTCGAGCGGCTGTGCGCGCACCTGCTCGAGACCCAGGACCGCCTCGACTTCCTGGTCAACAACGCCTGCCAGACGGTGCGGCGGCCGGCGGCGTTCTACCGGCACCTGCTCGCGACGGAGCGACAGGCGCACACCGAGCTGACGGCGGCGGCGCGCGCGCTGCTCGGCGAGCCCGACCCGGAGCGCGCGCTGTCGACCGCGACCCAGACCGCATCGGCGGCGGAGATGTCGCAGTTCGTGGTGCTCGCCGAGGACGCCGAACACGACCCGGCGCTGTTTCCTGCGGGCACCTACGACGTCGACCGGCAGCAGGTCGACCTGCGCACGATCAACAGCTGGCGGTTGCGCATGCACCAGGTCTCGACGCCCGAACTGCTCGAGGTGCAGCTGGTCAACGCGGTCGCGCCGTTCGTGCTGAACGCGCGCCTGAAGCCGCTGATGGAGCGGGTCGAGACGCGCGACAAGCACATCGTCAACGTGTCGGCGGTCGAGGGGCAGTTCCATCGAGGCACCAAGACCGACAAGCACCCGCACACCAACATGGCCAAGGCGGCGCTGAACATGATGACGCGCACGTCGGCGGCAGACTACGTCCGGTCGGGGATCCACATGAACAGCGTCGACACCGGTTGGGTGACCGACGAGGACCCGGCCGAACACGCGCTGCGCAAGGAACGAGAGGGCTTCCAGCCGCCGCTCGACATCGTCGACGGCGCGGCCCGCGTCTGCGATCCGATCATCACCGGGCAGCGAACCGGCGAGCACCTCTACGGGCAGTTCCTGAAGGACTACGCGCCGACCGCGTGGTGAGCCGATACCGTTCGTCCCCGCCCGCGATGCGCATCACCCTCGTCGTCCACCAGTTCCCGCCGAACTACTTCACCGGCACCGAGCAGTACGCGCTCAACGTCGGCAGGGAGCTGCAGCGGCGCGGGCACGAGGTCGACGTGTTCTCGCTCGACCCGGCGTTCGGCGAGGCGACCGGCCCGTGGCGCGAGTCGATCGAGGACGTGCACGGCCTGCGGGTGCGCCGCATCAACTTCTGGATGCAGGTCGGCCGCGACTGGCGCCGCATGGAGTACCGGCACCCGTGGATGGCCGAGACGTTCGGCCGGCACCTGCGCGATCGCGGGACCGACGTCGTGCACAGCTTCCACCTGCGCCACGTCGGCGCCGACCTGATCGACCGCGTCGTCGAACAGCGGCGCGGTCTGATCGTGTCGTTGATGGACTTCTGGTTCCTGTGCCCGCGCGTGATCCTGATGAAGCCCGACGGCAGCACCTGCGACGGCCCGCCGGACGAGGGCCGGGGCTGCATCCCGTGCCATGCGCCGGGGCTCGCCAAGGAGCTGGCCGAGTCGCCGGTCGCCGCCGAGATCGACGCGCTGCACGTCGCCTCGCGCGGCGAGTCGAAGCCCGCGTGGGAGCTGCGTGCCAAGGCGGCATCGCTGCTCGAACGGCCGCACTACCTGCGCACCCGGCTGGCCAAGGCCGACACGATCGTCGCGCCGACCGCGTTCTTGCAGGACGTCTTCGTGCGCAACGGCGCGCCGGCCGAGCGCATGCGCCACCTGCCCTACGGCGTCGACACCGGCGCGCTCGCCGACGAGGTCGCGAAGCTGCGGCCCGAGGCCCGTCCGCTGACGTTCGGCTTCTTCGGCAGCTACGCGCCGCACAAGGGGCCGCACGTGCTGGTCGACGCGATGGCGCGGGTCGACGGCGACTGCCGCGCCGTGCTGCGCGGCCGCAGCAGCGACTTCGTCGACTACTCGACGCCGCTCAAGGAGAACGCCGCACGGGACCCGCGGGTGACCGTCGGCGAGCCGTTCGCGCGTGAGGAGCTGGCCCGGGCGCTGGCCGGGATCGACGTGCTGGTGGTGCCGAGCACGTGGCACGAGAACGCGCCGTTCGTGGTGCTGGAGGCGCGCGCCGCCGGCCTGCCGGTGCTCGCGAGCCGCTTCGGCGGGCTCACCGAGGTCGTGCGCGACGAGGTCGACGGCGAGCTGTTCGCGCCCGGCGACCATGTCGACCTGGCGCGACGGCTGCAGCGGCTGGTCGACGAGCCCGCGCGCCTGCAGCGCTACCGCGACGCGGTCGCGGCGCCGAAGACACTGCAGGCTGCCGTCGACGAGTTCGAGGCCCTCTACGGCGACGCGTGCCGTTCTCGCTGAGCGTGGCTATGCTGCGAGGGTGACGAACGAGCCCACCGACCCGGTCGCCGCCGAGTTGCAGCGCCTGCGCGAGAGCATCGACGCGCTGACCGCGCGCGTCGGCGAACTCGCCGCCGAGAACCAGCGCCTGCACGCGCAGCTGGAAGCCAGCCAGACCGCGCGCACCGACCTGGTCGCCCAGACCGAGCACCTGATCTTCGAGCTCGACCGCGCCCGCAAGGAACTTCGCCAGCTCAAGCCCGACCAGCCCACCTGACCCCCGCCGGACCACCCGGTCCGAAAGGTTGGCTCCGGGAGCAAGCCTTGCGGATCAGCCGATGCCGCGTTCGAGGCGCTTGCCGAGCCAGCGGAAGAACAGGCCCGCGAGGCCCTTGGGATCCGCGCCGGCCTTGGCGCCGAGGTATTGCCCCCAGCACTGCCACTTGCAGTAGTCGCGCGTCCACTCGAGCGCCGCTGCCTGCTCCTCCGGCGGCAGGCCGAGGCTGCGAACGTATTCGCAGTGCTCCTTGGTCGAGTGCTCGAGCGCGCCCTTGAGCGCCTCACGGTTCGGGATCCCGACCAGCCCGAACAGGCGCCGCAGGTTGCGATGGTCGCAGAACGTGCGCTTGCCCTCGCTCCACGCCGAACGGTCGTGGCTGTGGATCACGCAGGCCTCACCCTGGTGCGCGATCGCCAGCCCGGCCTCGATGCAGCGCTTGCCGAAGTAGACGTCCTCGCCGAACCGCCGCGGGCCGAGCGGAAAGCGCTCCCAGACCGTGCGCCGCACCGCCGACGCGACGTTGTCGAACGCGCTGTGCATCAACCGGTCGAACGGCTGCAGGTCGTCGAGCTGCTGCCCCGGTTCGAGCTGGCGCTTGCTGAGCACCTCCCCGCGCCCCGGCCAGCCGCGGATCCGGCGGTCGAGCACCGGCTGGCACTTTGGCCGCGGGATCTGCCGGCACCACACGCCGGCGACGTCCGGATCGTCGAAGCCGGCGACCATCTTTTCGAGCCAGTCCTTGCCGACCAGGGTCGCGTCCTGCACCAGCAGCACGACGAAGTCGCCGGTCGTCGCGGCGATGCCGCGATCCCGCGTGCTGCCGTGGTCGAACTCGCTCTGCGGGATCACCTCGACGTCGAACCCGGCATCGCGCAGCCGTTCCTGGGTGCCGTCGGTCGAACCGCTGTCGACCGCGCGCAGTTCGTCGAACCTTCGGCCTTCGAGAGCCAGGATCGACGCGAGCACTTCGTCGAGCAGCGGGCCCGCGTTCCACGTGGGCATGACGAGGGAGGTGCGCATGGTCGTCGCCGGGCCGCCGCGGCGACCCGCCAGGGTTCTCGTCTAGCCGAACAGCTTGCGGACCAGGCGCCGCACCTTGCCGCCGGACGGCGGCGTCGGTCGACCGACGGCCTCGGGTGGAGTCGGCGCTGGCTGTTCCTGCTGCGCGTCCGCCGACTGTGGCTGGGACTTCGGCTGGGACTTCGGCTGGCTCTTCGGCTGGCTCTTCGGCTGGCTCTTCGGCTGGGACTCCTTGTTCGCCGCCGGCACATGATCCGGCTGGCCGGCCGCCACGCGCGCGATCGACTGGCCGCAGTTCTGGAACAGCGTCGTCAGGATGTCCCGCTCGCCTTGGCTGGCCTTGGGGTAGTGATGCTGGATCAGCCACCCCATCAGCGCCGGGTGGTTGGGCCAGCCGTCCTGCGCCATCATCGAATCGTCGCGGACCCGATAGTCGTACAGCACCCGCGGAACGGTCTCACCGGGCAGGTCGCGATCCGCCAGGTCCATCCACAGCGCCCAGTCCTCGTAGCTGATCAGGACCTGGTCGTAGCGCAGCCCGGTGTCGACGAACACCGACCGGCGGAAGAACGCCCCCGCGTCGCCGAAGCGGTTGGTCAGCAGGCACGCCTTGCGATCGAACGGCAGCGCGTTGTAGGTGCCGTTGACGCCCCCGTCCGAGTGGCGGAAGTGGCGGTTCTGGGGCGCGATGAAGTGCCGATCCGGCAACCTGCACAGCACCTCCACGCCGCAGCGGGCGTAGTCCGGCCGCGGCAGGTTGTCGGCGTCACAGAACAGCAGGAACTCACCCGTCGCCCGCTCGATGCCGAAGTTGCGCGCCGAACCGAGGCCACCGTTGGGCTTGCGCAGCACCTGGATGCGCGGATCCTTGGCCTGCTGCCGCGCGAGGATCTCGTCGGCGTCCTCCAGCGGCGAGCCGTCGCTGATGATCAGCACCTCGAGGTTCAGGTGCGTCTGCGCGACGATCGCGTCGATGGTCGCGTCGACCGTGTCACGATCCTTGTAGAACGGCACGATCACCGAGACCTTGTGGGCCTCGTGGTCGACCGCCGGCAGCGGCGCCTTCTTGTCGGCCTGCGACTCGATGCGCGCCAGCAGCGCTTCGACGTAGCGCTTCTGCTCGGAGAACACGCGGATGCGCTCGGCGGCGGCGCGGCCGATCTCGTCGAACCGACCCAGCGCCTGCGTGACGTCCTCGCGGAACACGCGCAGGATGTCCTCGCTCGAACGCCCGTCGACGTGGAAGCCCGAGACGCCGTGCTCGATCATCTCCCCCATGCCGCCGTGCTTGCTGCCGATCACGACGCGGCCTGCCGCCATCGCTTCGATGCACGTGTTGGGCCAGTTCTCGAACCGCGACGGGAAGATGCAGACGTCGGCGCTCTGCAGCCGCTGCAGCAACTCCGGCCGCGGCATCGGCGCCTGGAACTCGACGTTGTCCGGCGCGCGCCTGGCGAGGTAGTCGCGGAACGAGGTGCCGTACGGGGAGTACGGCACGTCGCCGCCGATCATCGTCAAGCGGCACTCGGGCAGCTGACGGAACGCGTCGATCAGTTCCTCGATGCCCTTGCGCGGCTCGATCCGGCCGTAGTAGAGGATCTCGCAGTCCTCGAGCTTCTGGCGCGGCGACGGCGGCGTGACGGCGGCGTCGCCGAAGTCCATCGGATACCGGATGATCTCGACGTCGCGCTCGAGACCGAGACGCGCCAGCACCTCGTCACGCAGTCCCTGCGACGGGCTGTTGATGACCGGCGCGATCCGGATCGCCTCCTCCTCGATGTTGCACGTCTCGCGGATGTGCAGGTTGGCGCGGTGGACCTGCCCGTCGTAGGCGAAGCACTCCCACGTCGGCGAGTGGAACATCAACGCCAGCAGCGTGCCCTCGTAGGTGCCGAACTGCCGCTGCTCCTGGAACGTGACGAAGCCCTCGGCCTCGTAGTCGGCGAACTCGATGTAGTCGTATTCGGTGCCGTTCGCCTTCAACGCCTGCAGCGTCTGGTGCACGAGCCACGAGTAGCCGTAGTGCGGGTCGGCGTGGAAGAAGCGGGTGCGGACCTCGTTCGGAACCCCTTCGCCGGCGAGCACCACGCGGTCGAACGGCAGGTCGGCGAGCAGCGGCCGCTCCTTGTCCGGGTCCCACAGCGTGGTCATCAGGTGCACTTCGTGACCGAACGCACGCAGCGCCTTGCCGGCCTCGGCGATGTACGTGCCGATGCCACCGCCGCGGAGGCCTGCACATTCCTTGCTGACGAAACAGATCTTCATGCCATGCTCGGTCAAAGTCGGGGGATCAGACTAAAGTACTCTGTCGCGGAGACCAGGGCGTTGCAGCCCTGGATCCGAACGCCTTAGCTGGCACATCGGCCCCATGCCCACGCTACCCCGAAGATTCATCATCCTCGCGAGCCAAAGGACAGGATCGAACCTGCTGCGCTCGCTGCTTGACTCGCATCCCGATGTCACGGCATATGCCGAGGTCTTCCTGAAGGACCACAGCTGGTTCGAAAACCAACACGGCCCCAAGGACTCGCCGGCGTTGGTCGCAGAACGAGACGCCGACCCGGTCGCGTTCGCGCAGAAGCACGTGTTCCGCGACTACGAAGAATCGGTCAAGGCCGTCGGCTTCAAGCTGTTCTATCAGCACGCCCCCGAGGGCGAACACGCCCTCTAGCGCTGGCTGGACGAGATGCCGGACCTCGGAGTGATCCACCTGCGCCGCAAGAACCTGCTGCGACAGCTGGTCTCGTTCGAAGTAGCCAAGGCAACGAACGTCTACCGCAGCAACAGCCCCAAGACGCCGCGCGTATCGCACGACGAGGTGGCACTGGAGATCGGCCGCAAACACTGCGAGACGTTCATGCGCCGCACGACGGACGCCGCCCGAGCCGCCTGCGCCCGCCTGTCGAACTGCGAACACCTCGACCTCACCTACGAGGAGATGACGGAGTCCCCGGAGGCGACCGAGGCGACGATGCGACGAACGCTCGACTTCCTCGGACTACGGCACATTGCACTGCAGTCGCAACTGCGCAAGCAGGTCAATCGCCCCGTGCGTGACCTGGTTCGCAACTACGACGAACTCGCCTCCGCATTCGCGAAGACCGAGTGGGCCGACTGCTTCGACGAGTAGGCGAGGGCAACGATGAAGGCGAGTCAATCCACCTTTCGGGACGTGATGAGTTCGGGCTACCTGTCGAAGTGGTCGGTCGACAGGCCTGCGGCGATGTTCGACGGATCGCCGGTGCTGTCGCTGCACCTGCCGAAGACGGCCGGCTCGGCGTTCGGCGAGTTCCTGATCCGCTCGCTGGGCCGGATGTTCCCGATCGAGCATGGCAGGATCGACGAGACCTTCGAGCAGTTCCTAGAGGCCCCGGGCGAGCACCGGTTCGGCAATGGTCACATCGACTGGTCGCACATCCAACGCGCGCTCGACCATCCCCGACCGGTGCACCTCATCACGCTGCTGCGTGAGCCAGTGGCGCGCGCGGTGTCCAACTACACCTACTGCTGCTCGGACAAGCACCCAACGAGCGGCGAGTTCCGCAACGCGTTTCCGACGATCGATCGCTACATCGAATGGGGCGGGATGAGCACCAACCTGCAGACCAGACTGATCGCCGGGCCCGACGTCGAATCGGCCGAGCAGGCCATCGAACGCATCGAATCGACCTACGCGTTCGTCGGCCTGACGGAGTTGTTCAACGCATCCTGCTTCGTCTTCAGCCTGGCCTTCGGCTGCGAGTTCCGCCTGCCCGAGCGCATGGTCAACGCAGCGAAGGACCGAGCCGAAGAGGACCACGACATCCCGCAGTCCGCCTACGACCGCATCCGCGAACAGAACGACCTCGACCTGCCGGTCTGGGAGCACTTCCGACGACGTTACGAGGACCGGATGGACGACCTCGTAACCCTCGGAATGCGCTCCGCATCCTGGCCAGCCCTCAGGTAGACCCGAGAACGACTGCCGCCGTCCTGCACCCACCATCGACCGATTCCGATCATGAAGCCCCGCTTCGCCGACGTTCGCGACAAACTCCGTTTCGTCACGTGGCGCTCCGACGACGAGCCCGATCTCGAGTTGTTCCCGGACTTCATGATCATCGGCCCGCAACGCACCGGCACGACCTGGCTGCACGAGAACCTGATCGAGCACCCGCAGGTCCTGATGCTGGTCGAGAAGGAACTCTACTACTTCAACAACCTGCGCACCGACGAGTTCCACCCCGCCCACCTGCCGCCCGTGCAGCAGGAGTTGCAGTGGTACCTCGACTTCTTCCGGCCGACGGAGGACTTCGTGGCGCAGCGGGAACGAGAATGCCAGGAGCGGTACGGCGAGCCCTACGACATCGCCGTGCGAGGTGAAGGCACCGCGACCTACGCGGTCGCGCTGTCGCGGGACCCGCAGATCCTCACCGAGTTGCTGACGCTCAACCCGCGCATCAAGATCATGACCATGGTGCGCAATCCAGCCGACCGCGCCTGGTCGCACGCGAAGAAGGACCTCGCGAAGCTGCGCAACCGCAACGTCCAGGACGTTCCCGACAGCGAGTGGCTGGAGTTCTTGCAGCGCGACTACCAGGTCGCCTGTGGTCACTACACGCACTGGACACGTCGCTGGCTCGAGCGGCTTCCCGAGGAGCAGCTGTTCGTCGGGAGGTTCGACGAGATCGTGAGCTCTCCGGCGAAGCTGCTCTCACGCGCCTACGAGTTCCTCGGCATCCGCGCCGCCCCCGCCTACGTCGGCAAGGTCGCCAAGCAGCGTGTCAACCCGACCGAGACGGCCGAGATGCCGCCGGCGGTGCAGGAACTGCTCGATTCGCAGTATGGCGAGGAGATCGAACGCCTGCGAGCGATGGGCATGCTCGAAGGTCCGTGAAGCCCGATCGTGCATACCTCCCCTGGTCCTGGTAACGCCAGCCGCTCTCAGCCGCGATCGAGCACCGCGTCCACCAACCGGTGCAGCCGCGACTCACACACGGCGACGTCGAACGACCTCGCCACCGTCGCCGACGCGGCGCGGCCGAGTCGCCCGCGCAGCGCATCGTCCTCGGCGAGGCGGCGCAGGGCCTGCGCCAGTGCATTCGCGTCGCGCTGCGGCACGACCAGCCCGTCCTCGCCGTCGGTGACGACCTCGAGCATCGAGCCGGCGTCGGTCACGATCACCGGCGCTCCGGTCGCCATCGCCTCGAGCAGGGCCGTCGGGATGCCGTCCTTGTCGCCGTCGTCGGTCTCGACGAACGGCGCGACCCAGAACTGGCTCTGCTCGAGGAAGCGGCGCACCTCGCTCTGCGGCTGACGCCCCTCGAAGTGCACGACGTCGGCGAGGTCGTGCTCACGAACGTAGTCGCGCAGTTGCCGCGCGTAGGCTTCGCTCGCTTCGTTGCCCTTGTCCTCCTCACCGATCAGGTGCAGCTCGACGCGGGGGCCGCCGTCGCGCTTCAGCAGCCCGACCGCCTCGACCAGGTGCAGCAGGCCCTTCTTCGGCTCGAGCCGCGCCACCGTGACCGCGCGCCACGGCGCTCCGTCGGTCGGCCGCGAACGCTCGACGTGCGGAAAGTACTGCGAGTCGATCGCGTTGGGCTTGACGACGATCTTGTCCGGATCGATGTCCGGCGCGAGGCCGAGCAGCTCTTCCTTGATGCGCGCCGACGTCGCGACGACCACGTCGCACAGCCGCAGCTGCATCGGCACCAGCTTGAAGTCGTAGTCCTCGAGCAGGTGGTCGGCGTACGAGCTGATGCCGCGCGGCAGCTCCAGGATCCAGCCGGCGATCAGCGAGTAGAACGAGCGTTCGTAGAAGAAGTACGAGTGCAGCCACGTCGGCGCCCACGCCTCGACCATGCGCGTGTACGAGAAGCCGCGCACGAAGTCGTAGTGCCCGCGGATCTCGTCCTCGGCCTTGCCGGTCTCCTTCGCGATCGCCGCGACCAGCGAGTCGACGCGCTCGGGGAAGCGCTGTCGGTAGTGCTCGTAGTCACGCACGTTGACGTGCCAGTCCATCGGCAGCCGGCAGCGACGCTCCCACAGATCCTCGAACGCGTCGTGCAGGTCCGAGCGCGGCAGGTCGATGGAGAACGCGTGCCGCACCTCGAGGCCATGGCGCTGCAGCTGGGTCAGCTCCTGGTAGACGAACGTCTGCGAGTAGATCGGAAACTGGCCGCAGATGGACGCCATCAGGCGCCGGCCACCGTGCTGCTCACGCTCGCGCGCGAGCCGGTCCAGCAACGCCTCGAAGTCGTCGAGCTGCTGCTGGTCAACCATGGTGTTCGGACTCCGTCGAAGCTGCGCGCATGGCGCCATGCTCGCTGCGCGCACGTTCGTGCGCAAGTATCTGGCGACGCGCGTGCTTGCCGCATCCGCAAGCCGGGGTAGGCTTATCCGGCCATGTCTCGCGCCCGCTCTCCCGGCGACGATCCCGTGATTCGCGAAGCCGCCGATGGCACCGCGAACCGGCTCGTGATCCGGACCGACGCAGCGGTCGAGTCGGACGGCGACGCGCCCGACGACGAAGCACTGGACGGCGTCGACGCGCTGCACCTGCAAGGCGACGACGTCTTCGGCAGCGAACGCGCCCGGCAGCTGCTCGATCACGCGCGCGGCAGCGACCTGTCGGTCTCGATCGACAGCGCGCGCGTGCCCGACCCCGACGTGGCAATCGAGGCGCTCTGCGACGTGGCCGTGGCGTCGCTGCTGGCCGAGGTCACCGACGCTGCCCCCCAACCGATCGAACGCATCGCGGCGATCGCGGCGGCGACCGGCGCCGTGGGGCAGATCCGCTTCGTGCTGACCCCAAACGGCTGGTTCGAGCTCGAGGACGCAGCGCGGCTCGCCGCCAGCAAGGGCCTGCGGGCGGAGCTGAGCCTCGCGGATCACCGCGACGACGTGCCGCTGGAACCGATCAGCCCCGAAGCGGCCTCGTTCCTGCGCGACGCGATCGTCGACTGCTGGCCGCGCCTGAGCGGCAACGCGCGCCCGGACAGCCTCGACGAAGGCGGCTTCGAGCAGCTGACCCACGATCTGCGGGCGTTGGTCGGCCGCAGCCTCGAAGCCGCGGCCGAGACACCGGAGGCGCCGACCGGACCGATCGCGCTGCCGCCGCTGGCGCACGGCTGGAACACCGACCCCGAGCGCCGCGGGCCCTGGCACGCGCGGCTGTTCGTGCGCAGCCTGACCGCGACCGTCGGCGACTGGGTCGACGAGGTCGCGACCCCCGACAGCGTGCGCGAGCTGGTCTGGCTGCGCGCGCTGGTGCAGCGCATCGCGTTCGACCACGAGCCGCAGCAGCTGCTCGACCTGCTCGGCCGCGTCTACAAGAAGTCCAAGGACCACCAGGAACTGCACGCGCAGGACGCGGACTACGCGGAGTCGTTCGAGTTGGCGCGGTTCGGTGGCCCGTGGTTCGACCGCATCGGCCTCGGCGCGCGCCAGCGGCGCGCGCGGCCGTTCCAGGTGCGCGAACCGTCGCCGGTCTCGGACGCGCCGGCCGACACCACGGTGCTGATCCCGTCGTATCGCCACCAGAAGTTCATCAAGGAGACCATCGCCAGCGTGCTGGCGCAGCAGGACGCCGCCTTCCGGGTGCTGGTCGCCGACGACCGCTCCCCCGACGACACGGCCGAGGTCGCGCGTTCGGTCGACGATCCGCGGGTGACGGTCACCGTCAACGACGACAACGTCGGCCTCGGCAACTCGGTGCTGCAGGCGCTCGAGCACGTCGACACCCCCTACGTCGCCCTGCTCAACAGCGACGACCTGCTGCACCCCGAACACCTCGCGACCTGCCGCGCCGTGCTCGAAGCCGACGCAGAGGCGCAGCTGGTCTGCACCGACCTGCAGCCGATCGACAGCCTCGGCCGCTCCCTGCGCCCGGACAACGTCAGCCTGGTGCGCGACGGCAGCCGCACCCGCCACTGGATCGAGTGGTTCGAAGCGCAGGCGCCGAGCGACGACCTCGCGCCGGCCGACTACTTCGGCGAACTGCTCGAGCGCAACTACCTGATCACCAGCAGCAACCTGTTCGCGCGCACCGACTGGCTGCGGGCGCAGGCCGGCTCGCTGCAGAGCCTCAAGTACTGCCTCGACTGGCGCCTGTTCCTGCAGGCCGCCGCCGAGTCGACCCTCCGGCACGTGCACCGGCCGCTGATCGGCTACCGCCTGCACGCGTCGAACACGGTCTGGTTCGACGCCGAACGGCGCTACACCTACTACCTCGAGGTCAACCGCGTCGCCGCCGAGGCCTTGCGCGAGTTCTCGGATCGACACCCCGACCGCGAGCAGGCCGTCGAGCGGGTCGTGCGCGCGGTCGCCAACCACGTCATCCAGAACGGCGAGACCGACGGCTACGCGCTGTTCCTCAACGCGGCGCTCGACACGCTGGTGCTCGAACGGGAGGCGAACGACTCGCCGGAGACGATGCGGCTGCTGCGCGTGCTCAGCGACGCCGCCGACGCCCGCCGCCTGCAGCAGGCACCGCCGCCGGTGCCGACCAACGTCTACCTCGAACTCGACCACCTGCGCAGCCTGCTCAACTCCGAGTCGGGCAAGCGCACCTGGCTCGAGTCCCAGGCCGAGTCGCACGAGCAGCGGATCGCCGAACTCGACCGCATCAACAAGGAGATCTGGGAGACCAAGCAGCGACTCGAGCGCGACCTCAAATCGCTGCAGCAGTCGAAGGAGCAGCTGCGCCGTGAATCGGAGCAGCAGCTCGGCCGCGCGCAGCAGCAGGCCGAGAAGGCGCGCACCCAGGCCGCCGAACAGCTCGAGAAGGTCCGCGCGCAGCTGCACAAGGATCTCGACTGGCAGCGCGGGGAAACCCAGAAGGTGCAGGGCATCCTCGAGAACACGCGCGACTACGTCGAGACGCTCAAGCAACAGGTCGAGCGGCTCAAGCAGAGCGTGCAGGAGCTGCAGGATCGCAACCAGAGCGCGCAGCAGGCCCACGAGGCCACCAGGCAGCAACTCGACGAGCGCCGGCAGGAACTCGCAGACGCGATCGCATCGCTCGAGCAGAGCCGCGGCGAACTCGACACGACCCGCGGCGAACTCGACACGACCCGCGGCGAACTCGACACGGCCCGCGGCGAACTCGACACGACCCGCGGCGAACTCGACACGACCCGCGGCGAACTCGACACGACCCGCGCAGACCTCGACCGCACCGTCCAGGATCGCGACCGCCAGACGGCGCGTGCCGAGCAGCTGGAACGCGACCTCGACGAGCGCAACCGGCAACACGAGGACCTGCGCCAGACGCTCGCCGAGCGCACGATGGAGTTCCAGCGCAACGAGGCGGCGATCGACCGGCTGCTGCGCAGCCGCGAGCACCGCATCGGCGACTTCGTCTGGAACAAGCTCCCGTTCGCGTGGACCAGCGGCAAGCTGCGCGCCCTGAACCGCAAGTTCCACGACGCGCGCGCGCGCCGCGCGCTGCAGCGCGACGTGTGGCGGCCGGAGCACGGCGCGCTCGGCCGCGCCGTGGTCGCGTCGACGTTCTCGTGGCCGATCCGCAGCCACACATTCGTCTACCAGGAGGTCGCCGGCCTGATCGAGGCGGGACTCGACGTGCGCTTCCTGCACTACACGCACGAGCCGGACTCGCCGCTGCACGCGGCGTTCGCCCACCTGGACGACCGCACGGTGCGGCTGCGCGACCTTCGCTCGATCGCTCGCAAGGACGCCGAGTGGTTCGAACGGACCCGGCCGCAGCGCTACCGCGCCTTCCTGGAACGGATCTCGAAGGAGACCGCGCGACCGGTGCCCGAACTGCTGCAGCAGATCGAGGTGCTGCGCGCGTTCACCTTCGCGCGCTACACGGAGCTCGCCGGCGCCCGCTACGTGCACAGCTACTTCTGCTACGACATGTCGTTCATGGCGATGGCGGCGGCGTGGCTGCTGGACCTGCCGCGCGGGCTGACCTGCTACGCCGACCACATGCTGCGCGACGACCCGTACAAGCTGGTGCCGCTGCACCTCGAGCAGTGCGCCATCGTCGTCGCGACCAGCGAGCGGGTGCGCGACGAACTGTCGCAGCTGTCCGGCGGCCGCTTCGACGACAAGATCCTGGTCAAGCCCAACGGCGTCGACGGCGACCGCTTCCGGCCCGTCGAGACACCGGCGCCGGCACCGGCACCGGGCGCGCCGCTGGAGCTGCTGTCGATCTCCCGCATCGAGCCGAAGAAGGGCCTGACCGTGCTGGTCGAGGCGATCGCGGTGCTGCGCGAGCAGGGCCACGACGTGCGCGTGCACGTCGTCGGGGGCGAGGACCCCAACACCCCGGGCAGCGTGCCGTTCGCGCGGCGGTTCCGCGAGCGCATCGCAGCGCGCGGCCTCGGCGACCGGTTCGAGCTGCACGGCCCGATGGCGCAAGAACAGCTGGCGCCGCTGTTCGCCCGCTGCCACGCGTTCGTCGCCCCGTACGTCGAGGCCGAGACCGGTGACAAGGACGGCATCCCGACCGCGATCCTCGAGGCGATGGCGTCGGGAATGCCGATCGTTGCGACCGACAGCGGTTCGATCTGCGAGGTGTTCGACGACGGCACCGAGGGCCTGATCGTGCCGCAGCGCGACGCCGCCGCGTTCGCCGCCGCGATCGCCGCGGTCGCCGGCGACGACGCGCGGCGCCGCGCATTCGGCGTGGCGGCGCGCGCCCGCTTCGAGCGCTGCTTCGACGTGCGCGTCACCGAGAAGCCCCTGCACGAACGGATCCGCGCCGTGCTGACCGATCGCGACTGACATGCGCCTGCTCTACGTCATCCACCAGTTCTTTCCGGACTGCCACTCGGGCACCGAGCAGCACTGCCTCGCCGCCGCGCGCGAGGCGCAGCGACGCGGACACGACGTGACGGTGCTGTCGCTGCACTGGGACCACGAGCGCTCGCATCCGCCGATCCTGCTGTTCGACCAGCCGATCGAGGGCCTGCGCGTGATCCGGCTCAACCACTGGCGCGGCGTCAACCCCAACGACGTGCGTCGCGACTACGAGAACCTGCACCTGGAGGGCTGGTTCCAGCGTGTGCTCGACGACGTGCGGCCGGACCTGGTGCACAGCTTCCACCTGCGCCAGCTCGGCTCCAACCTGCTACGCGTCTGCAAGCGCAACGGCCTGCGCGTCGCGGTGACGCTGACCGACTTCTGGTTCTTGTGCCCGCGGTTCACGCTGCTGCGCCCCGACGGCGCCGTCTGCGAGGGCCCGCCCGACGGCGGCCGCGGCTGCGTGTCGTGCGAGCATCCCGAGCTGCAGGGCGTCGAACTGCAGCCGGACGAACCGCCGCTGGCCGGGACGCCGTCGTCACGGCTGCGCGCGTTGCTCGACCGCAAGCAGATCCAGTTCGACAACCTGGCGCTCGCCGACAAGGTGTTCGCGCCGTCGCGGTTCCTCGCCGACATGTTCGCTCGCAACGGCCTCGAGCACGGCGGCTTCGAGACGGTGCCGTACGGCCTCGAGCCGGGCCGCATCGAACGGCGCCAGGTCCAGCGGCCACGCGAGCCACTGCGGCTCGGATTCTGCGGCGTGCTGTCGCCGTGGAAGGGCGCCCACCTCCTGGTCGAAGCGGTCAAGGGCAGCGCGGCGAACGTGCAGCTGACGATCTGGGGCCGCACCGAGGAGCCGATGTTCCAGGCCTACATCGACCCGCTGATGGCCGGCGCCGCCGGCGACCCCCGCATCACGTTCGCGGGTGCCTATGGCGAACAGCAGGCCAACGACGTGTTCGCGGACATGGACGTGCTGGTGGTCCCGAGCACGTGGTACGAGAACACCCCGTTCGTCATGCTGGAGGCGTTCGCCGCCGGCGTGCCGGTGATCGCGAGCGACCTCGGCGGCCTGGCCGAGATCGTCGAACCGGACCGCAACGGCCGCACGTTCCGCTCGGGCGACGTCGCGTCACTGCGCGCTCAGATCGAGCACGTCGCCGCGACCAACGGCTGGTTCGACGCGCTCGACGTGCGCCCGCTGCACGGCATCGCCGAGTGTTTCGACCGCTACGAGGCCGGCTACCACGCCGGTTGAAGGCGAACCACCGGCTGGCGGAATCACCGGCTGGCAGAACACCGGAGCGGGCAGCTCCCGGGACGGCTCAGGCCTTGCGGCCGGCCGCGCCCAGCGTGACCACGTTGAGCAGGCCCTTGCCGAAGCGGTAGGCCTTGCTCGCCTTCAGCTCCTGCTCGCGCCGCTTGCTGGTCTCGAGCTCGGCGTTGAGGCGCGCGACCTTGGCGCGCAGCTCCTCGACGTCATCGTCCGCCGCCACCGGCTTCGAGGCCAGCCGCGCGATGCGGTCGCGCTGGCTCTCGGCGGCGATCGGGTTGCCGTCGAGGAAGCTCTGGTAGACGTCGATGCTCTGCTGCGCGATCTTGACGTCGGTCAGGCGCTTCTCGACCGCGGCGCGCGCGTTGCGGCCGCACTTCTCGGCCAGCGCGTCGTCCTCGATCATCTCCTTGAGCACCTGCACGAACGAGTCGGGGTCGCCGTTCTTGGCCAGCAGGCCGGTCTCGCGGTCCTGGATCAGCTCCGGCATGCCGCCGCAGTCCGACGACACGATCGCGCGACCGGCGGTCATCGCCTCGATGCAGCTGTAGGGGCAGTTCTCCCACAGGCTCGGGATCAGGAAGATGTGCGCCGCCTTGAGGCACGCGCGCACCGTCGGCAGGTCGAGCTGGCCGAGGTAGAAGAACCGGTCCTGCAGGCCGCGGTCCTTGACCCACGGCAGGATGCGCTTCTCCATCCAGCCGAACAGGTCGCGGCCGCCAAACACGAACGCGATGTCCGGGTAGTCCTCGAGCGTCTTCTCGACCATCTCCTTGAGGATGTGAACGCCCTTGCGCTCCTCCATCCGGTTGGCGAAGAAGATCAGCTTCTTGTCCTTCGGGATGCCGAACTGCTCATGGATGTCGATGCCGTCGTCGCGGTCGAACATCTCCACGTCGATGCCGTTCGGGATCACGTGGATCGGCTTCTGCTCGTGCATCTTGGTGGCGACCTCGTCGGCGAGGAAGCCGCTGCACGAGGTCAGCACCTCGGCCTGGTTGATGCCCAGCTGCTCGACGAACGAACACACCTCGCGATCGATGCGCGGCGTGTCGTAGATGTTCATGATCAGGCGCGCCGGCGAGTGGAACTTGATCGCCGTCGGCACCTGCAGCAGCGTGCTCGTCATCAGCGAGTCCGCGCCGCACTCGGGCGCCTCGATGAAGTCGAACGGCTTCTTGTCGTGCTCGTGCGCGAACGCCTCGAACGCCGCGTAGCCGGTGCGCAGACGGTTCTCCGACCACCACGCGCGTCGCTGCCGCAGGCTCTCGAGCGCGCCGTGGAACCAGCCCTCCCGCTTGATGCGGGTGATCTTGAGGCCGTCGCGCTCGGTGTGCGTGATGCCGTTCTCGGTCGAGCCGGCGAACACGTGCACGTCGTGGCCGAGCTTGGCCAGCGCCCGCGACTGGTAGTAGGAGTAGGTGCCGATGCCGCCGAAGCCGGTCTCCGGCGGATACTCGTAGCTGAGGACTGCGATGCGCATGGGGATGGGGATCTGCTCGGGCTAGCCCTTCGGGAGGGACTGCTGCCAACGCCAGGCGTCGGCCATCGACTGCGTCAACGGTAGCTCGGCACGCCAGCCCAGCACGTCTTTCGCCTTCTCGGTGTCGGCGAACGCCTCGACGACGTCTCCGGGTCGGCGGTCGGCGAAGTCCCACTTCAGCTCGGCGCCGGTCGCCTCGGTGAACGCGTTGAGCACCTCGAGCACCGTCGAGCCGGTGCCGGTGCCGAGGTTGAACACCTCCAGCGGCTGCTCGCACTTGCCGGCCAGCAGTCGCTCCATCGCGAGGATGTGCGCCTTGGCGACGTCGACGACGTGGATGTAGTCGCGGATGCAGGTGCCGTCGCGCGTCGGGTAGTCGTTGCCGAACACCTTCAGCGGGCCGCGCAGGCCGGCGGCGCTCTGGGTGATGAACGGCACCAGGTTCTGCGGCACGCCGAGCGGCAGCTCGCCGATCTTGGCGCTCGGGTGCGCCCCGACCGGGTTGAAGTAGCGCAGCGCGATCACCTGGAAGCCGTGCGCACGGGCGCCGTCACGCAGCACCTCCTCGCCGATCTGCTTGGTGTTGCCGTACGGCGACTCGGCCGGCTTGACCGGTGCGTTCTCGCGGATCGGCAGCTCGTCGGCCTGGCCGTAGACCGTGCAGGACGAGCTGAAGATGAACGCGCAGCTCGGCTTCTGCCGCACGAACTGCAGCAGGTTGACCAGCGAGCCAAGGTTGTTGTGGTAGTAGTCGAGCGGCTTCTCGACCGACTCGCCCACCGCCTTGTGCGCAGCGAAGTGGATGATGCCGTCGAGGTCCTCGTGCTCGGCGAGGAACGCCGCGCAGGCCGCGGTGTCCGCCAGATCGACGTCCTGCCACTGCGGCCGCTTGCCGGTGATCGCCTCGATGCCGTCGAGCACCTCCGGCCGGGTGTTCGCCAGGTTGTCGGCGATGACGACGTCGTGGCCGCGCTCGAGCAGCTCGACCGCGGTGTGCGAGCCGATGTAGCCGAGGCCGCCGGTGACCAGAACCTTGCTCATGGATCGTCCTTCGTCCTACTTGCGGACGTAACCCTCGAAGTCGCGGTGCTCCTGCTTGTAGAGCACCTCGTCGGGCAGCTGCTGGAACGCCTCGTAGGTGATCTTGAGGCCTTCCTCGCGCGACACCTTCGGCTCCCAACCGAGGATCTCGCGCGCCTTGGTGATGTCCGGACGACGCTGCGTCGGGTCGTCCTTGGGCAGGTCCTTGTAGATCACCTTCTGGTTGGTGCCGGTCAGCTTGATGATCTCCTCGGCGAAGTCCTTGATCGTGATCTCGGACGGGTTGCCGATGTTGACCGGGTGCGGGTAGTCGCTGTGCAGCAGGCGGTAGATGCCCTCGACGAGGTCGTCGACGAAGCAGAACGAACGCGTCTGGCTGCCGTCGCCGAACACCGTCAGGTCCTCACCGCGCAGCGCCTGGCCGATGAACGCCGGCAGCACGCGGCCGTCGTTGAGGCGCATGCGCGGGCCGTAGGTGTTGAAGATGCGGATGATGCGCGTCTGTAGGCCGTGGTAGGTGTGGTAGGCCATCGTGATGGCCTCCTGGAAGCGCTTGGCCTCGTCGTAGACGCCGCGCGGACCGACCGGGTTGACGTTGCCCCAGTACTCTTCGGTCTGCGGGTGCACCGTCGGGTCGCCGTAGACCTCGGAGGTCGACGCGACCAGGATGCGCGCGCCCTTCTCCTTGGCGAGGCCGAGGCAGTTGTGCGTGCCCAGCGAGCCGACCTTCAGCGTCTGGATCGGGATCTTCAGGTAGTCGATCGGGCTGGCCGGCGACGCGAAGTGCAGGATGTAGTCGAGCGGCCCCGCGACGTGGATGTAGTTGCTGACGTCGTGGTTGTAGAACGTGAACTCGGCCTTGGGGAACAGGTGCTCCAGGTTGCGGAGGTCCCCCGTGATCAGGTTGTCCATGCCGACCACTTCGTAGCCCTCGCGGATGAAGCGGTCGCACAGGTGCGAGCCCAGGAAGCCGGCGGCGCCGGTGATCAGGATGCGTGGCATGATCGTCGGATGGGTCGGAGCGGGTGCTGGTGTGGTGCGTCGGACGTCGGACGCGCCACCCTAGTTGCTCGGCGTCGCGTTGGCGACGCCGATGCCAGCGTAGTGGAAGCCTTGCCTGGCAAGCTCCTCACCGCTGTAGATGTTGCGGCCGTCGAACACCGCAGCGCCGCGCATCGACGACTTGACGCGCGACCAGTCCGGCACGCGGAACTCGCGCCATTCGGTCACCAGCAGCAGGCCGTCGGCGCCGGCGAGCGCCGCGTAGGCGTCCTCGGCGTACTGGATCTTGTCGCCGATCATGTGCTTGGCCTCGCCCATCGCGACCGGGTCGTAGGCGGTGACCGTCGCACCGGCCTCGAGCAGCTGCTCGCACAGCACCAGCGCCGGCGCCTCGCGCATGTCGTCGGTCTCCGGCTTGAAGCTGAGCCCCCACATCGCGAAGTGCTTGCCCTTCAGGTCGCCGTAGTGCGCCTTGACCTTGTTGTAGAGCACCGACTTCTGGTCCTCGTTGACGTCCTCGACCGACTGCAGGATGCGCAGCTTGTAGCCGTTCTCGTCGCCGGTGCGGACCAGCGCCTTGACGTCCTTGGGGAAGCAGCTGCCGCCGTAGCCGATGCCCGGGTAGATGAAGCGGTTGCCGATGCGCGGGTCGCTGCCGATGCCCTTGCGCACCGCGTTGACGTCGGCGCCGAGCAGTTCGCACAGGTTGGCGATGTCGTTCATGAACGAGATCTTGGTCGCCAGCATCGCGTTGGCCGCGTACTTGGTCATCTCGGCCGACGGCACGTCCATGAAGTAGACCGGGTGGCCGTTGAGCGTGAACGGCTTGTAGAGGCGCGCCAGCACCTCCTGGGCGCGATCGCTCGAGACGCCGCAGACGATCCGGTCGGGCTTCATGAAGTCCTCGATCGCCGCCCCCTCCTTGAGGAACTCCGGGTTGCTCGCCACGTCGAACGCGAGGTCCGAGTTGCGCGCCGCCAGCGCCGCGACCAGCTCCTTGCGCACCTTCTCGGCCGTGCCGACCGGCACCGTGCTCTTGGTGATGACGACCAGGTAGTCGTCCATCTTCTCGCCGATCTCCTTGGCGACCGCCAGCACATAGCGCAGGTCGGCGCTGCCGTCCTCACCGGGGGGCGTGCCGACCGCGATGAACGCGGCCTCGGCGCCCTGCACGGCCTCACTGAGGTCCGTGGTGAAGTGGAGACGGCCGGCCTTGGTGTTGCGCTCGACGATCTCCTCGAGGCCCGGCTCGTAGATCGGCAGGATGCCCTTGTGGAGGTTCGCGATCTTCTGCGCGTCGACATCGACACAGGTGACGTCCATGCCCACATCTGCGAGGCAGGAGCCGGTGACGAGGCCTACGTAGCCGGTTCCGACGACGGCGATTTTCATAGCTGAGACTGGGAGTTGTTGCGGACGTGGCCACCTTCGAGGCGGCCCGAACTCGGGCATCGACCGGGTTCCGCGACCGCCCGAAGGACGTTCCGGAAGCGCCGACCCCATCGGGACAGCGGGGCTCGACGGCCCCTGGCGAGAATTCGGAGCCGAGCGTTGTACCGAGTGCCCCTACGACGCACCACCTCGGCGCGGTCTCTCATTGGCACAAAGGCGGATCTTCACGGGCCGAATCCGTGCCGCTGACGTGTGGACCGCGCGACCCTGCCGGATAGCCTGCTCTGCCGTGAGCGCTTCCGACGAACAGCAGATCGAGGCCCTGTCGAAGTTCGGCTACGACGCGGCCATGCAGAGGTCCTGGCAGCAGAAGGTCGCGGACGGCACCTACGCCGCCGCCAACAACGTGGTCGACGCGCCGCTGCAGGCGCCGCCGCAGGACGAGCTGTCGTCGCTGCCGCCGTCCGGCTCGGCCGAACACGACGAGCTGGTCCGGATCGGCCGCGAGGCGATCGCGCGCGGGGAGTTCGCGGTGTGCGTGCTCAACGGCGGCATGGCGACGCGCTTCGGCGGCGTCGTCAAGGGCGTCGTCGAGGTCCGCGACGGCCGCTCGTTCCTCGGCCTCGCCGTCGACAACGCACAGGCGGTCGCGCGCGCGGCCGGCGGCCGGATCCCGATCCTGCTGATGAACAGCTTCGCGACCGACGCGGCGACCAAGCAGCACTTCGCCGAGCACGACCGGTTCGGCGCGGCCGCCGACGACGTCGAGCACTTCACGCAGTTCGTGCAGCTGCGCATGACCGAGACCGGGGAGCTGTTCCGCCTCGACAACGGCGAGCTCGCGCCGTTCGGTCCGGGCCACGGCGACTTCGCGCCGGCGATCAAGGCGTCGGGCTGCCTGCAGCGCTTCCTCGACCGCGGCGGCAAGTACGTGTTCGTGCGCAACGTCGACAACCTCGGCGCCCTCGCCGATCCGGCCGTGCTCGGCCACCACATCCGCAGCGGTCGACGGACCACCTGCGAGCTGGCGCCCAAGTGGGACGGCGACGTCGGCGGCGCGCCCTACCTCTACCGGGATCGCGTGCAGCTGGTCGAGCAGATCCGCTACCCCGAGGGCTTCGACGCCAGCATCGTCGACGTGTTCAACTGCAACACGATGACGTTCGACGCCGAGGCGCTGCTGCCGGACGTCGAGCTCGGCCGCTACTTCGTGCAGAAGTCCGTCGAGGGCCGCAAGGCGGTGCAGATCGAGCACCTGATCGGCGAGATGACCGCGCACCTGACGACCAACTGGCTGCAGATCGAGCGCGAAGGCCCGAACTCGCGCTTCCTGCCGATCAAGAAGCCCGACGAGCTGACCAGCCTGCGGCCGGCCATCGACGCGCTGTACGGCGCGTAGCGCCGAGGCGTCCCGAGCCAGGCATGCAGAACGAGGTCCGCAGTATCCCACCGGCACCGCGCCGCGTCCGGCTGCGGCCGCTGATCGCGCACCGCTGGCCGTTGCTGGCGATCGCGGCGCCGATGGTCGTCATGGGCAGCCTGATCGCGTGGGCGATGTTCCTGCAGTCCGGCGGCAAGTTCTCGCTCGGACCGCAGCTCGACACAGGGCCGACGCTGCTCGCCAACGGCACGGTGACCGAGGTCTACGACTCGGTCGAGTTCGACGACAAGGCGTGGAACGACGTGCGCTACCGGTTCTCGTTCCGCGACACCAACCTGTACGGCGGTTCGTTCCTGCAGGCCGGCGACGGCGCCGACGCGGTGGCGGTCGGCGACACGGTCCAGGTCGAGGTGCTCGAACGCAACCCCAACGTCAACCGGATCGTCGGCGGCACGCTGCACATCGACCGTCGCTGGCTGCACGCGCAGTTCTGGATCGTCATGCTGGTGACGCCGGGGGGCCTGATCCTGCTCGGCTGGCTGGCCGGCGTGCTGCAGCTGCGGCAGGTGCTCGCGCACGGCGACGTCTCGGTCGGCAAGGTGCTCGAGGTCGAGCCGGTGCGGCTGCTGCTGCCGGAGACGGTGCGGGTCACGTACGAGTTCCGTGACCACCGCGCCCGCTTGCGCAAGAATCGTCACTGGGTGCGCGCCCGCGGCGCGCTCGGCACTCGTCTGCAGGACTGGACGAAGGCCGCGCGTCGCGAAGCCCTGCCCGTCCTGCACGACCGCCGCATGCCGCACTGGAACCGCATGCTGCTGCCCGAGGACTTCCTCGAACCGCACCTCGACCACGACGACCTCAAGGACCTGCTGTCCAGTGACTGACCTCCCCCTCGACGTGCGCACGCTGCTGGGCCCCGAGGGCCCGATCGCGCGGCGGCTGCCGGACTTCGAGGTTCGCCCCCAGCAGCTCGACCTCAGCCTCGCCGTCGAACGGGCGCTGCAGGACCGCCAACACCTGATCGCCGAGGCCGGCACCGGCACCGGCAAGTCGTTCGCCTACCTGCTGCCGGCCGCGATGTATGCCGACCAGCACCAGGGCGAGGGGCCGGTGGTGATCTCGACGCGCACGATCGCGCTGCAGGAACAGCTCGAGCAGAAGGACCTGCCGTTCCTGCACGCGGTGCTGCCGTTCGAGTGGTCGTCGGTCACCGCGATCGGCCGCAACAACTACCTGTGCCTGCGCCGCATGAACCAGGCCGAACGCGAACAGGCCGGCCTGTTCGAGGATCCGGAGCGGCACGCGCAGATGCGCAAGATCGTCGACTGGTCGCTCAACGCCAGCGACGGCACCCGCCAGGAGCTCGACTTCCCGCCGCGACCGGAGGTCTGGGAAGAGGTCCAGGCCGAGCACGGCAACTGCCTGCAGCGCGCCTGCAAGCACTACGACCAGTGTTACTGGCAGCGCGCGCGGCGGCGCATGCAGACCGCGCAGGTGCTGGTCGTCAACCACGCGCTCTACTTCGCCGACCTGGCGCTGCGCATCGCCGGCGCGTCCTACCTGCCGGCCCACCGCGTGGTCGTCTTCGACGAGGCCCACCACCTCGAACGCACCGCGACCGAGAGCCTCGGCCTGCGCGTCGGCCGCAGCACGGTGGGCTGGCATCTGCGCCGCATCCACAAGCGCCGCGGCGACCGCACGCTGCTGGCCCGCTACGGGACCGGCGCGGCCAAGCTGCTGTGGGAGGAGGCGCGGCAGCTCTCGGACGCGTTCTTCGACTCGCTGCAGGAGCGCCTGCAGAACGGCGCGCACGGCAGTTCGTCGGGCGACGGCGCGGCGCTGCACGACGAGGTCGTCGAAGAAGGGCTGTCGCCGATCCTGCGGGCGCTCAGCGGCGAGCTGGCGTCGGCGGCGATGCGCACCGAGCACGTCGACGCGCAGATGGAGCTGCAGGCGCGCGCCAACGGCCTCGACGGGCTGTGCCAGATGCTCAAGGCGCTGTGCGTTCCGAACCCGGCGGCCGAGACCCAGCTGGTGCGCTGGCTCGAACCGTCGCGACACGGCGCGCAGCTGTGCGGCGCCCCGCTCGACGTCAGCGGCGCCCTGCGGCAGCACCTGTTCGAAGGCGGCGCGACCGCGATCCTGACCAGCGCGACGCTGGCGACCGGCGACGACGACCAGTTCACGTGGCTGCGCAAGCAGATCGGCCTCGACCGGGCCGAGACGCTGCGGGTCGGCTCGCCGTTCGACTACGACCGCGCGGTCGACTTCGTGATCGAGGAGGCGATGCCGGATCCGTCGCGCGAATCGCACAGCTACCGCCGCGAGGTCGCCGAGCGCACCGAGCGCCACATCCTCGACAACGGCGGCCGGGCGCTGATCCTGTGCACGTCGTGGGACTTCGTGCGGCACCTGGCGCAGCAGCTGCGGCCGGCGTGCAACGCCGAGGGGATCGAGCTGTTGGTGCAGGGCGAGCAGCCGTTGGCGCGCCTGCTCGAGCGCAAGCGCGACGTCGAGACGTCGGTGCTGATCGGCACCGACAGCCTGTGGGAGGGCATCGACGTGCGCGGCGACGCGCTGACGCTGCTGGTGGTGACGCGGCTGCCGTTCGCGAGCCCGGGCCACCCGCTGACCCAGGCGCGCATGAACCTGATGAAGCAGCGCGGCCAGGACCCGTTCGGCGAGCACTCGCTGCCCGAGGCGATCCTGAAGTTCCGCCAGGGGTTTGGCCGGCTGATCCGCGGCCAGCGCGATCGAGGCAAGGTCGTGCTGATGGATCCCCGTGTCAGGACAAAGGGTTACGGCCGACGGTTCGTCAGCGCGCTGCCGTTCTCGGACGACTACCAGCCCGAAAGCTGAGGCGGCCGGCGGACCTGCCGGCGCGGTCGGAATCGTGCCGACCGCGCGACAGGAATCCCGAACCGGGGGCCACTCTGGGGCTATCGCAGTGATATCATTTCGATAGAATCCAATCACCACCAGAGGAACCGCCCCATGTCCAACCAATCGAACGAACGGACCTACCAGTCGCCCGGCTCGGGAATCGCCTTCCTGCTGCTCGGCATCCTGTTGATCGCCTCGAGCGTCGCCAGCCTGATCGTCGGCGCCATCAACATGAAGCGCGGCAACGCGAAGCTCGGCGCGACCCTGCTGATCTCGCTGCCGGTGCAGATCATCGGGGCGGTGCTGGTGCTGCGCGGCCTCGTGGTCGTCAACCCCAACCAGGCCAAGGTCGTGATCCTGTTCGGCAACTACCGCGGCTCGCTGCGGCAGGACGGCTTCTGGTGGGTCAACCCGTTCTCGGTGCGCCGCGCGATCAGCCTGCGCGCGCACAACTTCAACAGCGACCACCTGAAGGTGAACGACCTGCGCGGCAACCCGATCGAGATCGGCGCCGTGGTCGTCTGGCGCGTTCGCGACACGGCGCAGGCGGCGTTCGACGTCGAGGACCACATGAGCTACGTCGAGGTGCAGACCGAGTCGGCGCTGCGCCACCTGGCGTCGCTGCACCCCTACGACACGCCGCACGACGACGAGACGTCGCTGCGCGGCAGCAGCGAGTCGATCAACCATGAGCTGCAGGGCGAGCTCGAGCAGCGGCTGGCGCGCGCCGGCATCGAGGTGCTCGAAGCGCGGCTGAGCCACCTGGCCTACGCGCCGGAGATCGCCGGAGCGATGCTGCAGCGCCAGCAGGCCGAGGCGATCATCGACGCGCGCACCCGCATCGTCGACGGCGCCTGCAGCATGGTCGAGATGGCGCTCGAGCAGCTCGACAAGAACTCGGTCGTCGAACTCGACAACGAACGCAAGGCCCAGATGATCACCAACCTGCTGGTCGTGCTCTGCTCCGAACGCACCCAGCCGGTCGTCAACGCCGGCACGCTCTACGGCTAGCACCTTCCGCCGTGGCCGAGAAGAAGGACAAGAAGGGCTTCCTGCTGCGCATCCCCCCGTCGCTGTTCGAAGAGCTGCGGCGGTGGGCAGAGCAGGACATGCGCAGCATCAACGGCCAGATCGAGTGGATCCTCCGCGACGCCCTCCGTCGCCGCGGCCGGCCCCCGACCAAGGACGAAGCCCCGCCCGACAAGTAGCCCCTCCCGACAAACAGCCCCCTCTGACGAGTAGCCTCGGTCCGATCGTCTGGCTCCGGCAGCAGAACCTTCCCTCCGGGCGGCGGGGGCCGCGTTCAGGCGCCGGAGGGGAAGTAGCGCTTCAGCGCGAGGAACCACCGCTCGAACAGGTTCCAGCTGATCCACGCGAGCAGCCAGCTGCAGACGACCACCAACGCGGTGAACGCGACCGTCGCCCAGACCGGCGACAGCGCGTGCGGCATGCTGCTCAGCCCCGCACTCAGCAGCGCGACCGGTTGCCGCAGCCACTCGGGCCAGGATGCCGGCGCGGCCGCGTGCGGAATCGCCAGCCGGGTCAGCTGTTCGACCACCAGCATGTGCGTCAGGTAGATGCAGTAGCTGTACTTGCCGAGCGAACGCAGCGGCCACAGGCCGAACAACGGCTGCAGCACGCGCGACGAGCGGGCGAGCGAGAGCATGCCGACCCCAAGCAGCAACGCCGACAACAGCCCCCAGCTCTGCTGCGCCGGGGTCGCCGGGATCGACGAGCCGCTGACGAAGCCGGTCGTGACCAGGCCGGCGAGCCCGAGCGGCGTGGCGAGCCAGCCGAGCCACGCGCCGGGTCGTGGGATCACCGCGAACAGCGCGCCCGCCGCCAGCGTGTCGAGGCGGCACGGCGTCAGGAAGTGCGTGCCGTCGAACCCGGCATCGACGAGCCAGACCCGCAGGCCGATCGCGCCGACGATCATCGCGACGCAGACGACGCGCAGCACCCGCGTCGACACCAGCCAGACCAGCGCCGGCCACAGCAGGTAGAACTGCTCTTCGATCGCCAGCGACCAGGTGATGTGCCGCGCCGGGTCGATGATCTCGCCGTGCACGAACGCATAGCGGAGGTTCTGGTAGTAGAGCAGGTGCGCGACCTGGTCCCCGGCGGTCGCCGGCGGCCGCGGCAGCACGAACAGCAGCAGCACGATCACCAGGTAGTAGAGCGGGAAGATCCGCAGCGACCGCCGCATGTAGAAGTTGCGGAAGTAGCGCGGGCTGCCCTTGGTGCGCACCAGGATCCCGGTGATCAGGAAGCCGCTCAGCACGAAGAACACGTCGACCCCGCTCCAACCCAGGAACGCGACGCGCGCATACGGGTCGGCCATCGGATCGAGGCCGTATAGCGGCGCCACGAACAGGCTGTGCATGACCAGCACGAACAGGATCGCGAAGCCGCGCACGCCGTCGAGCGCGGCGATGCGTTCGGGCTCGTGCGTGGTCGTGCTCATGCGCTGTGAGTTGTCGCGTCCGCCCCCCGAAATGCAACAGCCCTCGCCCACCGATGTGGGCGAGGGCTGCTCGGGGCGGATCCCTGCGATCGGCGTCAGGCGCCGTACTTCTTGATCGCCGCGTCGAGCTTCGGCAGCACCGAGAAGATGTAGAGCGCGACCGCACCGGCGGCGGCGACGATCACCAGGAAGAACATCGACGGACTCATCGCGCCCTGCAGCACCCCGAGGAAGCCGGAGAACTTGTTGCCGACAGCGGTCGCGAAGAACCAGCCCCCCATCGTCAGGCCGACGAAGCGCTTTGGCGACAGCTTGGTCACCAGCGACAGCGCCATCGGCGACAGGAACAGCTCACCGACCGTGATGATCCCGTAGAAGCCCATCAGCCACATACCCGAGACCTTCATCTCGCCGTTGTTGCTGAGGAAGCCGGCGACCGCCATGAAGCCCGCGGCGAGCGCGGTGATGATCATGCCGAACAAGATCTTGCGGGCCGTCGAGAAGTCGACCTTCTTGCGCGCCAGGCGCGCGAAGAACAGCATCACGAACGGCGTCATCAGCACGACGAAGAACGCGTTCCACGACTGGTAGAGCTCGGCGTTCGCCAGCTTGGCGAACTCGCCCGGCGGGACCTCCTTGCTGCCGTCCTTGTAGAGCGAGTCGAACTTCTCCTTGGTGATCACGTAGGTGACGTAGTCGTCGTCGCCGTTCTCACGCACGAACGCGACCCGCTTGGTCATCTCCGCGCCATCGTCGACCTTGGCCGAGATCTGCGGCAGGCCATGGCTGTCGGTGCCCTCCTCGATCTCGACCTTCTCGAAGATGTCGACGCTGTATTTCTTCCAGGCCTCCTGCTCCTCGCTGAGGTCCTTGGTCGGCAGCACCTCGACGCGCACCCCGTCCGGCAGCCTGGTCGACAGGTCCGCCAGCGCCGCGGTGCTCATCTTCTTCTGCCCGAACATGGTCGCCTGCTCCTCGCTCGCGATGCCGAGCAGCGTCGCCTTGTTGGGCCGCGGCATGTCGTCGCGCGCGTTGTCGTAGTAGCCAGGCAGCGCATCCTGCGCGAACGGCGTCGAGCCGCCGACCTCGATCGAACCGGCGATCATCACGATCGGATCGGCCTGCTCGAGGTCCCGCGCGGTGTTGTCGTTGGCCCAGGTCGTCATCGCCGAGCCGTTGAGGTGCAGCACCATGAAGAACGTCCCGCCCGCCAGGTAGATCGGCAGCAGCGCCTTCAGGCCCGGCTTCTCCTCCTCGTGGGCATCGTTGGACAGCCGCGCGAAGAACAGCAGGATCGGGATCGAACCGATCAGGAAGCCGAAGTCGGTCGGCTTGACCAGCTTGGTGAGCGAGCCGGGCAGCACGTATTCGGCGACCACCCAACCGATCAGGCCGAAGCCGAGCGCCGGCCCGAGGATCTTCTGCAGGATCTCGGAGAACGGGGTGTCTCCCGGCTTGTCGCCCGGCTCGATGTCGGCCTTGTCGAGCACCTTCCAGCTCAGCAGCAGGATCGCCACCGAGATCAGCATGCCGATGCCTGCCGCGAGGAACACCGCCTCCCAGAAGAAGGCGTTGCGCATGATCGCCGCGAGGAAGTTCGCGACGAACGCGCCGATGTTGATCCCCATGTAGAAGATGTTGAAGCCGGCGTCGCGCTTGGGGTCCCCCTTCTCGTAGAGGTTGCCGACCATCGCGGAGATGTTCGGCTTGAAGAAGCCGTTGCCGCAGCAGAGCATCACCAGGCCCGCCGGGAACGCCCACGACTGGCCCGTCGACAGCATGAAGAAGCCGCCGGCGAACAGCAGTCCCCCGATCAGCACCGACTTGCGGTAGCCGAGGAACCGGTCGGCGAGCAGGCCGCCGACGTAGGGCGTGAAGTAGACGAAGGCGAGGTAGAGACCGTAGATCTCGTTGCCGACGTCCTTGGACCAGCCGAGACCACCGGTCTCGGAGTCGGTCGCGTAGAGCAGCAGGATGCCCACCATCGTGTAGAAGGCGAGGCGTTCCCACATCTCGATGAAGAAGAGCCGGAAGAGCCCTTTGGGGTGGCCGGTGAACATGGGGTAGCGAAGGGGAGTGAGGGGGAGAGACGAAAACGGCCGTCAGGCCTGGCGATCCGGCCCGAGCAATCGGGCCCGGGCGATCAGGCCCGGGCGATCAGGGCCGGGAGATCGAAGCCTGGAAGAGCGGGGGTTGGTTTCGGAGCGGTGCGATCACTTCACGCCGTGCTGCCACTTCTTGAGCAGCGGCGCGGACAGCATCAGGGCCACACCTGCTCCGACCGCGATCCAGCACAGCATGTTGTATACGCCGAGGTAGGTGTCGAGCGTCTGCTTGGTGACGTCCGACTCGGGGCTGGCCATCAGCGTGTTGAGCTTGCTCAACATTTCCGCGTCGTCACCGGCCAGCTTGCTCACCTGCTCGGCGACATAGGCCTGGCCCTCGGCGGAGTCGATGGCGAGCTTCTCCTCCTCGAGCCCTTCGAACACCTTCAACGCGTTGGCGAACTCGGGCTTCGAACCGGCCAGGGCGTTGACGAAGCCGGCGATCTTGTGCCCCGCCGAGATCGACAGGAACCACGCCCCCATCACCATGCCGACGATCTTCTTCGGCGCCAGCTTGGTCACCGCGGACAGACCCACCGGCGACAGGCACAGCTCGCCGGTCGTGTGCAGCAGGTAGCAGAGCACCAGGAAGATCAGCGGCACGATGCCGCCGACACCGAACGCCGCACCGAGCACCAGCACGCCGTAGCCGGCGCCGAGTTGGATCAGCGCCAGGCCGAACTTGCCGGGGATCGACGGATCGCGGCCCTTCTTACCGAGCGCGACCCAGAGCATCGAGAACACCGCACCGAAGATCACGATGAACGCTGGGTTGAAGAACTGGCCCCAACTGGTCGGCATCGACCAACCGAAGATGTCGCGATCGACGTTGCGGTCGGTGAACAGCGTCAACGACGTGCCGGCCTGTTCGAAGAACGCCCAGAATAGCGCGTGGAAGCACCACAGGATCACCAGCAGGAACAGGCGCTCGCGCTCGATCTTGCCGCTCTTGAACGCGACCGCCAGGATCGAACCGATCGTCACGAAGATGCCGACGAGCAGCAGCCAGAACACCAGATCGCTGTTCTGCAACAGGAACCAGACGACCGGCGCGAGCAGGCCGATGCCGCCGATCACCATGACCATGCGCTTGGCCTGCTGCTCGGGAGCCGGTGGTTCGCCATGGCCTTCGAGTCGGGCCTTGCCCAGACCGAAGGTGATGATCCCGAGCAGCATGCCGATGCCAGCCAGGCCGAAGCCGTAGGTGTAGCCGTATTCCTCTCCGATCCAGCCACAGAGCAGCGTCGACGTCAGCGCGCCGATGTTGATGCCCATGTAGAAGATCGTGAAGCCGGCGTCGCGTCGGGGGTCGCCCTCGGCATACAGCTGGCCGACCATCGAGGAGATGTTCGGCTTGAACAGACCGTTGCCGCAGATAATCAACGCCATGCCGGCGTAGACCGCGAACTCCTGTTCGACGAGCAGCGTGAACTCGCCGATCGCCATGACGATGCCGCCGAGGATGATCGCCCAGCGATAGCCCAGCACGCGGTCGGCGATGATGCCGCCGATGATGGGGGTCAGGTAGACGAGGGCGTTGTAGCTCGCGTAGACGTTGCCGCCGTCCTCGTCCGTCATGCCAAGGAAGCCCTTGGTCAGGTACAGAACGAGCAAGGCCCGCATGCCGTAGAAGCAGAAGCGCTCCCACATCTCCGCGAAGAAGAGCATGTAGAGGCCGGGGGGATGGCCCTGACGGTCGGGCACGGCGCTGGCGTCGCTCAAGCGAGGTCTCCTGACAGAATAAGATTCGAGAGGGGCTGGGGAAGGCTACCCAGGCCGGCGCCCGGCTCCAGACCGAAGGCGATTACGGGACACCTGTCTCGTCTGCGAAGCGGGTTTGGGGGCGATCGGGCCTTGCAAGCAAGCCCCGTGCCCGTTCGGCGGCCTTCGGGGCTCCGGCCTTGCCTGATTGCTGCGTGCCGCGCATCCTGTTCGCCCGCACGTTCCCTCGAACCCAAGCGAAGCACGAACCATGGGCCGTCAGTGGCTGCAGAAGAACAAGTCGATCACGGCCAACAAGAAGGCCAAGATCACCACCAAGCTCGTCCGTGAGATCACGATCGCCGCCAAGATGGGCGCCGCCGATCCGGACATGAACCCGCGCCTGTCGATGGCGGTCGAGGCCGCGCGCAAGCAGTCGGTCAGCAACGACACGATCAAGCGCGCGATCCAGAAGGGATCGGGCGAGGGCGGCGACTCGGCCGACTACGAGACGATCCTCTACGAGGGCATGGCGCCGCACAACGTGCCGGTGATCGTCGAGTGCATGACCGAGAACCGCAACCGCACCGGCAGCGACGTCAAGGCGCTGTTCCGCGGCGGCCAGTTCGGCAGCAAGGTGACGTTCATGTTCGACCACATGGGCATCATCGACGCGACCCACGAGGACGCCGGCAAGGACGCCGAGGAGGCCGCGATCGAGTGCGGCGCGCAGGACGTCGTGGTGCCCGAGGGGGCTGCCGACGGGGCATCCGAAGACGAGGCCAACGCCCGCTTCCTGACCGAGGTCGCCGACCTCTACACCGTCGCCGATGCGCTGCGCGCCGCCGGCTGGTCGGTCGCCTCCGCCGACCTCGGCTACCACCCCAAGGACCCGATCGACCTCGACGGCGACGCGCTCGCCGAAGTCGAGGCCTTCCTCGAAAAGCTCGAGGACCACGACGACGTGCAAAAGCTCCACGTCGCCCTGAAGTAGCCGTACGGTACCTGGTTCATCCTCCAACTTCCGCGAGCGCTGCGCGTCGCGGAAGTTGAGCCAGTGCAGTCGACGGCTACTTTACGGATTGGCGCCAGGTGGCGAGGGCGGTGCGCATGGCGGTGACGCGGGCGGGGTGGTCGGCGGCGAGGTCGTGGCGTTCGGCGAGGTCGGTGGCGAGATCGAACAGCAGTGCCTGGCCGTTCTGTTCGACCAGCTTCCAGCGGCCATCGCGCATCGCGCGGCCGAGCCAGAACAACTGGCGATCGCCGGCGCGCGGTTCGGAGTGCAGGCGCGGCACCAGGCTCTCGCCGTCGAACGGGCGCTCCGGGTCCGCTTCGAGGCCGGCCAATTCGAACATCGTCGGCATCACGTCGAGGCTGCTGCAGAGCTGGTCGTTCTTCGAACCGCGCCGGATCGTGCCGGGCCACCACGCGATCGCCGGCACGCGGTGGCCGCCCTCCCACACCTGCCCCTTACCGCCGCGCAGCGGGTCGTTGCGCATGTGGCGCGCACCACCGTTGTCGCTGAAGAACAGCACCAGCGTGCGGCCGGCGATGCCGTTCTTGCGCACGGCGGCGAGGATGCGCGCCACGCTGTCGTCGAGCGACGCCATCATCGAACGAACGGTGTCGTCGCGCGCGCGGTCGCCGTTGGGCCTTCCGACCTTGTCCGGACCACGCACCGCACCGCTGTCCTTCGCCTGGATCGGCGCGTGCACGGCGCCGTGCGCGACGTAGAGACAGAACGGCTCGTCGCGGTGCCGCGCGATGAAGTCGACGGCGTCGGCGGTGATCATCTCGGTCAGGTAGCCCTCGCGCGCGACCCGCTGCTCGCCGCGATACCAGTCTGCCGTGCCCATCCGGTCCAGGTGGCTGTGGTAGTCGATGTTGCCGCTGACGAAGCCCTCGAACTCGTCGAAGCCGTGCCGCGTCGGGTTGTGCTGCGCCGCGTAGCCGAGGTGCCACTTGCCGAACAGCGCCGTCGCGTAGCCGGCATCCCGCAGCGCCTCGGCGAACGTCACCTCGTCGTCGCCGAGCCCGCGGTGGTGGTCGGGATGCGCCGGGTCGGCGTTGACGACGCCGGGGATGCCGCAGCGCTCCTGGTAGCGACCGGTGATCAGCCCCGCCCGTGTCGGGCTGCAGACGACGCCGCTCGAATGGAAGTCGGTGAACGTCATGCCCTCCTTGGCCATGCGCTCGAGCCCCGGCGTCTCGATCCAACCGCCGTAGACGCTCGAGTCGCCGTAGCCCATGTCGTCGGCCATCACCACGATCACGTTGCTCGGGTTGGCGCGGGCCGCGTGCCGCAGAAGCCGCGCGACCACGTCCGGATGCTGCGCGTAGACGTTGTCGGTCTCGCCGGGATCCGCGGCCAGGTCGTAGAGCTGGCCGCGCGCCGGCCCGGTGTCGGCCTTGCGCGTGAAGCCACCCGAACCATGATGCGCGATCCACTTCCAGTCACCCTCGCGAACGACCGTCGCGCCGTGCTTCAGCACGGTGACCGTTCGCCGCTGCTGCGGCTCCGTGCCGAGCAGCTGCGGGGCGAACGAGATGCTGTCCTCGGCCGCGCCGTCGGGGACCTCGGCACCGGCGAGCTCCGCGCAGGTCGCCAACACGTCGGGAAAGCAGATCGTCTGCGCGCTGCGCGAACCCGGCGCGATCCGGCCCGGCCAGCGCACCACGAACGGCACCCGGTGGCCACCTTCGAACGCGTCCCCCTTCATGCCGCGCCACGGCCCGGTCGACGCGTGCCCGTACCGCTCGACGTCCCGCGGATACCAGACCGGCCCGTTGTCGGACGAGAACATCACCACGGTGTCGTCGCCGATGCCGGCCGCGTCCAGCGCAGCAACGACGCGGCCGACGGTCGCATCGACCTGCGCGACGAAGTCGCCGTACAGCCCCGCCTGCGTGGTGCCGCGAAACCGTTCGAGCGGCAGCCACGGCGTGTGCGGCGCCGGCAACGCCAGATACAGGAACAGCGGTCGCGCCGAACGCTGCCGACCGTGCCGTTCGACCACGCGCACCGCTTCGTCGGCCAACCGCGGCAGCACCTGCTGGTGATCGAAGCCTGGCGCCATGCCGCCCTCGCGCCAGAACGCGCCCTGGATCGGGCTCCAGCCGTCGCTGGCGCTCGCCGCGACGCGGCCGGTCGGAGCGGCCACCGCCGCGCGGTCGCGCACGTAGTAGTACGGCGGGATGTCCAGCGACATCGGGATGCCGAAGAACGTGTCGAAGCCGCGGTCGCACGGCCCGCCGCGCATGTCGGCGTGGTCGAGCCGGTCGGCGTCGTCGAAGCCGAGGTGCCACTTGCCGACCATCGCCGTGACGTAGCCTCGACCCTGCAGCACCGACGCGACGGTCGCGGTGCCGGCCTCGATCACCGCCTCCCGCCCCGGCTGCATGCGACGCCGCCGGCATGCGTAGCGACCGGTCAACAGCCCGTAGCGCGACGGCACGCACACCGACCCGGTCGCGTGCGCATCGGAGAACCGCATGCCGTCGGCCGCCAGCCGATCGAGGTGCGGCGTCGCGATCTTCGCGTCCTCGCGGCCGAACGCCGGATCGCCCCACCCCATGTCGTCGGCCAGCACGAACACGATGTTCGGCGGGCGCGCCGCGTCCGGACGGCCATCGCCCTGGGCGATCAGGCAGCCAGCGGCGAGCAGGAGCACGGTTGGCAGCGAGGCGCGCATGCCGCAACGGTAGCGGCGCGCGCGGTCGCTCACACCGACGAGATCAGCAGCGGCACGTTCTCTTCGCTGGCCCGCGAACAGGCTGCCGACAGCATCGCGTAGCCGCGCCGCGCCGCCTGCAAGAACGGCGCCCCCGCCGGTGCCGGCTGCCCCGCCCACGTTACGACCGCGTCCTGGTCGGCCTGGAACGTGCGCTGGTTGAGCCACTGCAGCTGGTCGGACAGCACCTTCAGCGAACCGATCTCGGCCGAGTCACCGTCGGGCCGCGGCGCGCGCACGGTCACCGGAAACTCCCCGGGCAGCCACAGATCGCAGGCGAGGATCTGGCCGTAGAGCGACTTGCCGAACTTCTGGTCAGCGGCCTCGCGCCAGTCGCGGTCGAGCTCGAGCAGCTGCGGCACGGTGTCGGGCCACTCGAGATCGCTGCGCTCGGCGTAGAACGCGAACAGCCGCAGCGCCATCCAGCCCGACACGTCCAGGTCGAAGCGCGCGTCGCACCCGCTGGCCTCGTCCCACGACAGCTGCTCGCCGACCTTCTCGGCGACGCTGCTGCGCAGGTCCTCGCGCCACTGCTCGACGCCGCCGCGCAGCCGCGCGGCCTCCCGTTCGTCGCCGTTCGCGAACCATCGCGACAGCGGCCCTGCAAACGCCTCGACCAACTACAGGTTCTCCTTCAGGAACTTCTCGAACCGCGTGAACAGGTGAACCTGCTGCTGCAGGTCGCCGATGCCGTGGCGAACGCGCGGGTAGACCATGAAGTCGCAGTCCTTCTGCGCCTGCTGCATCGCGTGCAGGAACTGGAAGCTGTTCTGCATGTGCACGTTGTCGTCCATCGCGCCGGCGATCAGCATCAGCTTGCCGTGCAGGTCCTTGGCGGCGTTGGTGACGCTGCCCTTCTCGTAGCCCTCGGCGTTGTTCGACGGCAGGCCACCGTAGCGCTCGGTGTAGATCGTGTCGTAGAGCCGCCAGTCGGTGACCGGGTTGACCGCGACGCCGGCCGCCCACTTCTTGCTGTGGGTCAGGTTGTAGAGCGTCTGGTAGCCGCCGTAGCTCCAGCCCCAGATCGCGACGCGCTTCGGATCGGCGATGCCCTTCTCGACCAGCCAGTCGACGCCGTCCGACAGATCCTCCAGCTCGCTCTGGCCGAGTCGGCGCCAGCACGCCTTCGCGAACTTGCGCCCCTTGCCGCTCGCCGAACGGTTGTCGCAGCAGAACACCACGTAGCCCTTCTGCGCGAGCAGGTTGTGCCACAGGAAGTCGCGGCTGCCCCAGCGGTCGCGCACGCGCGGCGCGTGCGGCCCCGAGTAGGTGAACTGCACGACCGGGTAGCGCTTGTCGGCGTCGAAGTCCCTCGGCTTGATCAGCATCGCCTCCATCGGAAAGCCGTCGCGCGTCTCCACCTGAACGAACTCCGGGAACTGCAGGCCGAACGGCCGCATCAACTTCGTGTTCGGCTGCGCGATCGCGCGCACCTCGTTGTCCTCGAGGTCGCGCAGCGACACGCGCTCCGGCGTCTCGGCATCGCTCCAGTGCGTGACGAACGTCTTGTGGTCGGGCGCCATGTCGACGTCGTGCGTGCCGCGCCCCTTGGTGATGCGCTGCATCTCGCCGCCGGCCAGCGGCACGCGGTAGAGGTGCGTCTCGACCTTCGAGTCCTTGTCGGACAGCACGTAGGCGCAGCCGGCCTCCTCGTCGACCGCCACCAGCTCCTTGGCCTGCCAGTCCCCCTCGGTCAGGCGCCCCTGCGCCTTGCCGGAGCGCGCGAAGCGGTAGACGTGCTGGTAGCCGTCACGTTCGCTGAGCCACAAGAACGACGCGCCGCCCTCGATCCAGACCGGCTCGGGACCGGCCTCGACCCAGCAGTCGCTGGTCTCCCGCCAGACCAGCCGCGAGGTGCCGCTGGCGACATCGCCGGCGCGCATGTCGAGCCAGGTCTGTTCGCGGTTCTGCACCTGGAAGAACACCTCCGAACTGTCCGGCGTCCACGTCACGCGCACGACCAGCCGGTCCTCCTCGGGATAGTCCGACACGTCGAACCAGCTGGTCTCCCCGCTCGCGACGTCGATCGCGCCGATCTCGACGATCGGGTTCGGCTCGCCGACCTTCGGGTAGTTGGTGCGCTCGACCTTCGGCCGCGCCGGCACGTCGCTGACCAGCACGAACTCCTCGACCGGCGACTCGTCGAGCTTCAGCAGCGCGATCCGCTTGCTGTCCGGCGACCACCAGTAGCCCTGGAAGTTGCCGCGCCCGTACAGCTCCTCCTGGTAGACCCAGTCGAGCCGGCCGTAGAACAGGTCGCCGTGGCCCTCGGTGGTCAGCGCGCGCACGTCGCCGCCGGCGAACGGCACCACGTGCAGGTTGTAGTCGGCGATGAACGCGACGCTCTTGCCGTCCGGCGAGAACCGCACGCCGACCTCTTCGCTGTCGGGCGTGTCGGTCAACCGGACCAGCGTGCCGGTGATGCTGCCGGCGAACAGGTCGCCGCCGACGTTGACGACGAAGCCGTCGCGGCTGTCCATCCACGTCCAGGTGCCTTCGTCCTGCAGCGCCGGCAGGTGTTCCCTGCCGCCGAGCAGCGCGGCGAGCTTGTCGGCCACCTCCTCGGTCCTGAGGAACCAGTCCCGCCTGCCGGTCCGCGACGTCACGCACCACCACTGCTTGGGACCATTGCCGCGCCCGGCGCCGGCGTCGAACACGAAGTAGTGGTCGCCGTCGAGCCAGTCGAGCGGCTCCTCGGCCCCATTGGTCATCGAGAACTCGAGCCAGAACATGTCGATCGGCTGCAGCGGCCGCTGCGCCGCCGCGATCGACGCCAGGCCACCGGCGACCAGCGAAAGGAGTGCAAGCTTCATCGCTCGCATCCTATCCCCGCGTCGGAGCGTTCCGCACGCGGTAGATCCTCCCGGCTACGGGGCGGTGCGTTGCCGCATGCGCACGCCGATCCAGCGATCGGCCGGCTCATCCGCCATTCCAGAACCGGGCCGCGCGCCCCCGGCCATGCTCACCCGGCAGGCTACCGCCGCAGCGGCGGCTCGAGCCACTGCCCGGTGAAGAACCCGCGCTCGACGATCTCCCAGACCACGACCTTCGGCCGCGCGCCCGCTTCGATCTCACGCAGCGCCGCCTGCATCGGCGCGATGCCCGGCGCGCCGCGCTCGATGATGCCGTAGACCGGGCGGCCGAGCGCGAACGACACCGCGACCATGCCGTTGGCCTCGGCGAAGCTGGTGCCGGTCAGCCACACCTCGGCGGTCGCGTCCTGGCCGAACATCGGCGTGGCGGCGCCCGGCCCGCGCACCTCGAGGCCGTAGTAGTCGCGCTGCTCGGCGAGCGAGTCGGTCAGCATGCTCATCGCGACCATGCGGTCCTTGTCCTCGGTGCGGCGGCGGCTCATCGTCAGCATGCCGAGCATGTCGGTGATGTCGCCGACCGCGCGCGCATGCGACGGCCCGGTCAACGCCATCGGCACGCGCGGCGACAGCGACGCGCCAAAGCGCTGCTCGACGGCCGCGGCGACGGCCTGGCCGGCGACCAGCGCGCCACCGGGACGCCAGTGGGTATCGCGCGCGAAGTAGAGCTGCGCCTTGGCGTCGCCGTCGACGGTCGCGGCGGCCATCGCGCGCATCGGCGTGGCGAGGTCGACGGCCGCGATCTGCAGCTCCGCCAGCTCCTGCTGCAGGGTGGCGTAGGCCGCGTCCCGGCGCGGTGGCACGACCCCGTCGGCGAACGCGAACTGCGGGTAGACCCGCATCTTGTCGGGCACGATCGAGACCAGCAGCTCGACGCCGGCCGCGCGCAGGCGGTCGCGCACCTGCGCGAAGAAGGCCCGACGCCGCTCGCTGGCGCGGTCGAAGTCGTCGAGCGGCACCCGCACCGTGTTGCCGAGGAACAGCCAGCCGTCGCGGCCGAAGTGCACCCGTTCGCTGCGCGGCACACCGAGCCGGTAGCGCAGTTCGTTCCAGTGGCCGCGCAGCGACCAGACGATCGGCGAACGTTCCTGCAGCGCGCGCTCGGTCGCCGACATCCAGCGACCCGACAGCACCTCGTCGACGTCGGCCGCCGGCACCTCGGTCTGCGCCCGGGTGCGGATCGGCGGCTCGTCGTGACCGAGCACCCCGTGCCAGAGCAGGTGCACGACCGGCACGCTCGCGCACAGCAGCGCGACCGCGGCCAGCGCGAACCAGCGCACCGCCCACTGGCCCGGCGTCTGCGGTTCGGAGATCGGGTTGGATTCGATCGCGGTCATCAGAACTGGAAGTAGATGAACGGCACGAAGTCGGCGGCCAGCACCTGGCAGACCGCGCACACGAACAGCGCCAGCACCAGCAACATCACCAGCGGCTGGCAGCGACGGACCAGCTGCGCGCTGCGCGGCATCGCGAACGTGACCAGCAGGCCGACCAAGAGGCCGACGTAGGCGACGGTCTCGTGCTGGCCGAGATCCGGCCACGCGCCGACGCCGTTGCCGCCGAACAGGCCGACGCCCATGTCCGACACCTCCGCCAGCGTGTAGCAGCGGAACAGCACGAAGCCGAGCGTCGAGATCACGAACGTCACCAGCACCTGCAGCGGGTGCGGCAGCCAGCCGTACGGCGAGACCTTGCCGAGGCGCCGTTCGATCGCCAGGAACGCGCCGTGCCACGCCCCCCACATCAAGAACGTCCACGACGCGCCGTGCCACAGCCCGCCGAGCAGCATCGTGATCGCCACGTTGAGCTGCGCGCGACCTTCGCCGCGGCGGTTGCCGCCGAGCGGCACGTAGAGGTAGTCGCGCAGCCAGGTGCTGAGGCTGATGTGCCACCGCCGCCACAGCTCGGTCATGCTGTGCGCGCGGTACGGCGAACGGAAGTTCTCGGGAAAGCGGAAGCCGAGCAGCAGACCGAGGCCGATCGCCATGTCGCTGTAGCCCGAGAAGTCGAAGTAGATCTGCACCGCGTAGCCGAGTGCGCCGAGCCAGGCCGCGATCAGGCCGGGCTGGTCGGCGGCGTAGATCGTGTCGACCATCGGCGCGACCGAGTCGGCGATCAGCACCTTCTTGACGAAGCCGAGCGCGAACAGCAGCACGCCGTCGCTGGCCATGCGCAGGTCGACGACGCGCCGCCGCAGCGAATCGGCGATGTCGCGGTAGCGCACGATCGGGCCGGCGATCAGCTGCGGGAACATCGACACGAAGCACAGCAGGTCGACGATCGAGCGGGTCGCTTCACGTCGCCGCGGTAGACGTCGATGGTGTAGCTCATCGACTGGAACGTGAAGAACGAGATGCCGACGGGCAGCACCACCTCCTCCCACTCGACCGGCCACGGTGCGACGTCGTTCCAGGTCGCGACGAACAGGTTGGCGTACTTGAACCAACCGAGCATGCCGAGGTTGGCGACCAGCGACAGCAGCAGCAGGCGCTTGCGCTGCGCCTTCTGCGCGTCGTTCGGCTCGCCCATCCAGCGCGCCGCCCAGTAGTCGATCAGCACGCTGGCGACCATCAGCAGCACGTACTGCGGCCGCCACCAGCCATAGAACGCGAAGCTGCCGAGGATCAGCGTCACGTTCCGCAGCCGCGCCGGCGTCACCGCGTAGAGCGGCGCGAACAGCGGCACGAACCAGAACAGGAAGATGAACGAGGCGAAGACCACGGAGCCGGCAGGATCCTACCCCGGACGCTCCGGCGCGCTCAGCCTTCTGCCTTCGGGTCGCGCTCCATCAGCGAACGCACCGCGTGCTGCGGCGGCAGTTCGTCGTAGAGCACGCGGGCTACCGCCGACGCGATCGGCATCTCGACGCCGCGCTCGGTGCTCGCCGCGTCGACGACCTTGGCCGTCCAGACGCCTTCGGCGACCTTCGGCGACGACGCCAGCGCCTGCTTGAGCGTCTCGCCCCTGCCGATGCGTTCGCCGAACGCGCGGTTGCGGCCGTGCTTGCTGAACGCGGTCACCGCCAGGTCGCCGACGCCGGCGAGGCCGAAGAACGTCTGCGGGTCGGCGCCACAGGCGAGGCCGTAGCGCTGCATCTCGACCAGGCCGCGCGACAGGATCGCGGCCTTGGCGTTGTCGCCGTAGCCGAGCCCGTCGGCGATGCCCGCCGCCAGCGCCATCACGTTCTTGAGCGCGCCGCACAGCTCGACCCCGAGCAGGTCGCCGTTGCGATAGACGCGGAAGCGATCGGTCTGCAGCGCCTCCTGCAGGCGGCACAGCCGATCGCCGTCCTCGCCCGCCACCACGACGGTCGTCGGCTGGCCGTGCGCGATCTCCTCCGCGTGGCTCGGGCCGCTCAGCACGTAGACCCGCTCTTGGCCGCCGAGCACCTCGGCGAGGATCTCCGACGGACGCCTGCCGGTCGACTGCTCGAGCCCCTTGGCGAGCGACACCACCGGCGCGTCGCCATCGAGGTGGGCGGTCATGCCGGACATCACGCCGCGAACGTGCTGGGTCGGCACCGCGACCAGCACGGCGCCGGCGTCGTGCAGCACGGCCTTGGCGTCGTTGCTGACCCGGATCGCGTCGGGCAGCTGCACGCCGGCGAGGTAGCGCGGATTCTCGCGCGACGCCGCGATCGACGCCGTGTAGACCGCGTCGTGCCCCCACAGCGAGACCGTGTGACCCGCGCGTTGCAGGGTGAGCGCCATGGCGGTGCCGAAGCCGCCGTTGCCGAGGATCGCGATTCTCATGATTGCTTGGCCGCGAAGAACGTCTGCAGGTTGCTGCGGTGGGTCCAGAACAGGAAGGCGGCGAGGACCAGGGTCAGCAGCGTCAGCGGCAGCCGCTGGTCGAACGCCTGCGGCACGTCGAGCAGGATCGCGCTGGAGGCGAGGCCGAGGCCGAGCGCGAGGCTGCCGAAGAACACCTGGCCGGTCGCGAACCGCACCACGAAGAACACGCCGAGCGCGATCAGCGTCACCCGCCAGTCGAGCACCACCAGCGCGCCGGTCGCGGTCGCGACGCCCTTGCCGCCACGGCCACCGAGGAACGGCGTGAACACGTGGCCGAGGATGCCGGCGGCGCCACACAGCACGCCCGGCAGCAGCCCGGTCGCGAAGCCCATCCACGCAGCCAGCGCGCCCTTGCCGGCGTCGAGCAGGTAGACCGCCAGGAACGCACCGATGCGCGCGCCCTTGCCCTCGAACGCGCGGCTCGCGTTGGTCGCGCCGACGTTGCCGCTGCCGAGCGTGCGCACGTCGATGCCCTTGCAGACGCGCACGATCAGCCACGCGAACGGGATCGCGCCGATCAGGAAGGCCGCGATCGCGCGGAGTTCGATCTGGTAGAGGTCGGTGGCCGACAGCATGCGCCGTGAGGCTACGCGATCGGCACCGTCGCACGCCAAGGTCTCGTGCGATCGACGCCGCCGCGCTAACGTGCTCGCCTCGTGGCAACGCGCATCGGCATCGACACTGGCGGGACGTTCACCGACGTGGTGCGCGTGCAGCGCGGCGCCGCCGAGGTGCACAAGGTGCGTTCGACGCCCGACGACCCGTCGCGCGCCGTGCTCGCGGGCCTCGCCGCGGCGCGCCGCCGCGAGCACGAGCAGGTCGACCTGGTGCACGGCACCACGGTCGGCCTCAACGCGGTGCTGACCGGGAACCTCGCGCGCACGGTGTTCGTCACCAACGCGGGCTGCGAGGACCTGATCGAGGTCGGCCGCCAAGAACGTGTCGAGCTGTACGCGCTCGACCCGCACCGCCCGATCCCGCCGGTGCCGCGCCAGAACCGCGTCGGGGTCGCCTGCCGGCGCGGCGCCGGCGGCGAACGGGTGCAGGCGCTGAGCAGGACCGCGATCGACGACGCGGTCGCGGCGGTCGTGCGACGGCGCCCCGAGGCGATCGCGATCGGCCTGCTGCACGCGCCGGCCGACCCGTCGGACGAACGACGGCTGCAGCGGGCGCTGCGCCGCGCGCTGCCGGACGTTCCGATCACCTGCAGCGCCGAACTGCTGCCCGCCTTCGGCGAGTACGAACGGTTCTGCGCGACCATCCTGAACGCCGCGATCGCCCCGGTCGTCGGCCGCTACACCCGCCGCGTCGCCGACCAGCTCGGACCGGGCCAGCTGCGGCTGCTGCGCTCGAGCCTCGGCATCCTGCCGCCGGCCGAGGCCGCCCGGTTCCCCGCGCGCGCGATGTTCTCGGGCCCCGCCGGCGGCGTGCTCGCGACCGGCCAGGTCGCGCGCCGGCTGCAGCTGCCGCGCGCGGCGGCGTTCGACATGGGCGGCACGTCGGCCGACGTGTGCCTGGTCGAGCACGAACCGACGCTGTCGTCCGAGGGCACGATCGCCGGGCTGCCGCTGCCGCTGCCGACCGTGCCGGTGCACACCGTCGCCGCCGGTGGCGGCAGCATCGCCTACGCCGACGCCGGCGGCGCGCTGCGCGTCGGGCCGGAGAGCGCCGGCGCGGATCCGGGCCCGGCCTGCTACGGCAAGGGCAGCGAGCCGACCGTCACCGACGCCCACGTCGCGCTCGGCCACCTCGGCCCGGACACGCTGCTCGACGGCGCCTTCCCGATCGACGTCGACGCGTCGGTCCGTGCGATCGAGCGCCTCGGCCGGCGCCTCGGCCTGGGCACTCGCAAGGCCGCCGAGGGCGTGCTGACGGTCGCCGACGCGGCGATGGCGCGCGCGATCCTGGTGATCACGGCCGAACGCGCGGTCGACCCGGCGAGCGTGCCGCTGGTCGCCTACGGGGGCGCCGGCGGCCTGCACGCGGCCTCGCTGATGCTGCACCTCGGCATGCCGCAGGCGGTGCTGCCGCCGCACCCAGGCGCGTTCTCGGCGATGGGCCTGGCGCTGGCCGGCGAAGCGATCGAGCTGGCCGAGGCGGTGCCCGTGGGACTCGACGCGCGCAGCCTCGACGAATTGCTCGAGCACGGCCAGCGGCTGCTGGCGGCGACCCGCGAGGGGCTCGGCGGCCGGCGCGGCCGTGGCCGCGTCGAGGCGCTGGTGCGCTACCGCGGCCAGGGTGCCGCCCTGAGCCTGCCGCTGACGCGCCGCCTGCCGGCGACGTTCGCCCGCGAACACCAGCGGCGGTTCGGGTTCACGACCGACGCCGCGCTCGAGGTCGTGCAGGTCCGGGCCCGCAGCGAGACCGCCGCGAAGGCCCTGCCAGCGACCAGCGGCCCGCGCCGGGGCGGTCCGATCGGGCGCCGCCGGCCACCGCTCGGCGGCCCGGCGCTGCCGATCTACGACCGCCGCGAACTGCCCGAGAAGGTCCTGGGCCCGGCCATCATCGAGGAACCGACGGCCACGACGCTGGTGCCGTCGCATTGCCGACTGCACCACGATCCGTTCGGCCTCGTCGTGACCCGGAATCTCCCGGGTAACTCCCGTAGTCGGCCTAAGTAGTTCTCTCGACAGCAGCTCTGGATCGAAAACCGGATCGATTTCGAGGTTTGACCGGATGAAGATCGTGAGCTCTGTTTCGGAGTAGCCCGCGGGTGAGAAGACACTCAGAAGTGCCAGCGTCGGTCTGGCGACACCCGCGATGGCTGCGAGAAGAAGACCAACACACAACATCTTCCTGCACGGTGGTCCCACGAGGACGGCTGCGTAGGAGACGACACAAATGCCGGGGGTTGTCCGCGACGGACGTAAAAACTTGACTCTCCTTCTTCCCCTTTTTCCCGAAGTTTAACCCCCGGCTCCTTTTTCTCGCTCGCCGCACCTCGGCGAGCCGTCGTCCTCTCCCCCGAAGATCGAAGGACGGCACCCGCAGGTTCAGCCCGGCCCGGGATCCGTCCTCACCGGACCGACCGGGCCGCACGTTGCTAGGAGCGCGTCCATGTAGTGGACGCGCTGCCAACCGTGATCGCGGAAGCGGCGTGTACGCGTGCGGACGGGGCTTTGCCCGCTAGGAGCGCGTCCATCTAGTGGACGCGCTGCCAACCGTGATCGCGGAAGCGGCGTGTCCGCGTGCGGACGGGGCTTTGCCCGCTAGTGCCGCGAGGCCCCGGACCCGCCCGATTCGGCTTCGGCCTTGTCCAGCAGCCGCTGCACGACCTCGTTGCCGGGGTCCAGCTGCAGCACCCGGCGCCAGTCCGCGACCGCTGCCGTCACCAGCCCCTGCCCGTAGTTCATCAGCGCCCGCTGGTGCAGCAGCGGGCCGAGCCGCCGACGCACGCGGCGGTCGTCCGGGAAGCGCTTCGCGAGTTCGATCAGGTCGTGCACGGCGCCCTCGCGTTCGCCGTTGGCCAGCCGCGCTTCCACGGAGACCAGCCCGAGCGCCACCGGGTCCTCACCGGTCGGCACCGGCCGCGCGATCACGACCTCGGGCTCGCGATCCACGACCTCCGGCTCGACCGGCGCGCGCGTCGACGGCGTCGTCGCCGCGACGTTCGGCGGCTGCGGCGGACGGTAGGCCGAAGCGGCCGAACGCTCCGCGATCGGCGCGCGGACCTCGGCAGCCGCTGCCCTCCCATCGCCGTCGACCTTGCCGGCGCGGGCCCCGTCCACGGGCCGCTTCGCCTCGCTGCGGTTCCCCTCGGTCCGGTTCCTCGCGGCCCGCCGCGGCGGCGCCGCCTCGGCCATCGGCTGCGGAGCCGGGCCGACGGGCTGCACCTCGACGATCGGCATCGCCGGCCGGTCCGGCTGCGACGCCCCCACCTCGGCCGCCGCGGTCCGTTCGCCGAACAGCTGCAGGCGCTGTTCGGTCGCCGCGATCCACTGCTGCAGGCTCGGCTGCAGCGGCCAGTGCTCCTGCGCCCGCCGCAGCCGCTCGAGCGCCTCGGCGTCGCGCCACTCGCCGCGCAGCATCAGCGCCTCGAGGATCAGCTCGTGGCAGCGACGCATGCGCAGTTCGACCTCGACCGCCGCGGCGCGCGCGTCGGGGTAGCGCGGGTGCGCGACCGGCACGGCGTCGTAGGCGCGCAGCGCCCGCAGCAGGTCGTCGTCCTTCAACGCGTACTCGGCCCGCTGGAACGGGTCCTTCGGCGGGATCGCGCAGGCGGCGAACGCGAGCGGCAGCGCCGCCATCCAGGCGCGGCTCACGGCTGCTGGTCCTCGAACGGGTAGTCGTCGAGCATCACTTCGAGTTCGGTCTGGCTCTCGGCGTTGTCGTCGTCGTCGTCGACGTCGGTCTCGACCACGCGCCAGGGCATCGAACCGCCGGGCACGATCATCACCTCACGGTCGTGCTCGGGCGGCGCCCGCCGGATCTCCTCGCAGAACAGCTCGACCAGCCACGGATCGAAGACCTCGCCCTTGGCGTCCTCGAGGCGCGTCAGCGCGTCCTGCCACTCCAGCGGCTTGTCGGCGCCGGTGGTCGTCAGCAGGTCGAACGCCGCCGCGATCGCCAGCACGCGCGAACCGAGCGGCAGGCGGTCGCCGCGCAGGCCGTCCGGCGTGCCGCGGCCATCGTAGCGCTCCAGCTGGTGGCGCAGGATCTTGGCGACGCGGCGCAGCGCCGGCACGCACTCGAGCTGCTCGGCGGCGTGCACCGGATGGTGCTCGAGCGACTTCGACTCGATCTCGGTCAACGGCGTCTGCTTCTGCAGGATGCTGGCGCGCACCGACGCCTTGCCGAGGTCGACGAGGCGGCAGGCGATGTGCAGTTCGTTGCGGTCGGCTTCGAGCAGCTGCAGCTTTTCGGCGACGCGGCCGGCGAGGCGCGCGGTCCGTTCGCCGTGGCCCGGCGGCACCAGCTGCCGCTTCTCGAGCCCGTCGACGACGTGCAGCGCCATCGCGACGTAGCCCTCACCGACCCGCTGCAGGCCGTCGTTCATGCCCTTCTCGAGCTCGCGCATCGCCGAGCCGAGGTCCTGCAGTTCGCTCTCGACACCGGTCGGCGACGTGCCGGCGACCTCACCGGCAGCGAGCCGGATCAGCGCATCGGTCGCGCCGCGCACGCGCGCCGACCAGTGGTGGCCGAGCACCGCCGCGGCCGCGACCAGGCTCAGGCAGCTGAGCAGGACCAAGCCGAACCAGGTCCAGTCGAACGTCGCCAGGAACGTCGGCGGTTCGCGCTGCAGGCGGACCTCGCCGATGATCTCGCCGCCGTAGCGGACCGGCGCGAGGCTCTCGCGGACCGGCGCGCCGCCGCCGAGTCGCTCGATCCGCTGGAACGGCTCGGTGCCGGCCAGCAGCGACATCTGGCGGTCGCCGAGGACCAGCGACGTGTCGATGACGACCCGACCGTCGCGGTCGAGCACCAGCGCCCGCCCGCCGATCTGGTCGCGCACCACGGCGGCCAGCACCGACAGGCGCATGACGTCGCCGCGGTCGAGCAGCGGCCCGGCGCGTTCGGCCATGGCGGCGGCAGCCTGCTGCTCCTTGCCGGCCTCGACGGCGGCAAGATGCTGGTTGTCACGGTCGGCGCCGAGGAAGCCGAGCACGACCGCGACGAAGGACGCGCCGATCGACAGAGCGGCGATCAGGCGGCGTGTCAGCGACCACCCACGCTGGCGGCGTTCGATTCGGGGACCCATCGTGCGGAGCTATCGGCACGCGGGGTGGGGTGACTTGTGGGGTGTGGCGGGTTGGGGCGGTGGGGTGGGGAGTTGGGGGGCGAGAGTGGGGTTTAGGTTGGGGGTGTGGGAGGAGGGGTCGGGCTTCGAGGGGAGACCGGGGGCCGAGGGGATGGGGTGTGGGCCCGGGGGGATGAGAGGGGCCGGGGACGGAGCGGGTGAGGGGCTCGAACGTCCGCTCGCCGCTGCGCGGCGAGCTTGCGTGGCGGCTACGTGCTGCTTTGCAGCACTTGCGCGCCGCGCGTCGCTTCGCGACGCGCTACTTGAATTTGATCGCTTCCAGGCTCTCCACGTGCAGCTGGTAGATGTCCACGCAGTAGCCGTCCATCACCGTCGACTCGACCTTGAACGTGCCGATGATCTTCAGCGGATCGAAGAAGTAGTCGGTCGTCTTCTTCTTGGGCATGACCACGCGCACGATGCCGTGGATGTCGGGCGGCTGGCCGTAGCAGCACGACCAGAGCGACTCGACGAGCAGGAACTCCTTGATGTTCTGCACCTCGTCGATCGGCAGCATGAAGCCGGTCATCAGGACCTTCTTGCCCGACAGCTCCTTGATGCGCTTGGGCATGCCCTTCAGGCCGTCTTCGTAGGGCCACGAGGTCAGCTCGTCGAACGGCAGGATCTTGTCGAGGCCCGTGATCTTGCCGGCCTTGATCTCCTTCTGCAGGCGCTTCTCGACCTCGAGCATCTGCTCGGCGCTGCGCATCGCAGCGATGTCGGCAGGGTCGGTGCCCTTCGGCATCGGCGCATCCTCTTCGGGGCGCTCGACCTTGGGATCCTTCTTCTGGTCCTTCTTGGGGTCCTGCTTCTTCTTCGGGTCCTGCTTGCCCTTCTTGGCGTCGCCCTTCTTCGGATCCTGCTTCTTCGGATCCTGCTGGCCGGCTTCGGCCTTCTTCTCGACCTTGGGAGCGGGCTTGGACTCCTTCGTCGGTGGGGTCTGACAGATCAGCAGGCCGCTGAGGGCCAGGATGGCGAACAAGGTCTTCATGGTCGGTTGGTGCCCGGGCGGGTCCCGAGGGGTGCATCGTATACGACGAATCCGGCGGACCGCCGAGACCGCCCTGGATTTCCCGCCGACCGAGCAGCCGACGGCATCGCGATCGCGGTGTGACGTCCCGCGATCACGGGAATACCCAGCACCGAAGTGAGACTCCCCCGCCGACCCGACGTCGCGCCGCTGCCATCGACGCGTTGCTCCGCTTCCTCGGCAGCCCCCTCGTCCCGCCGTCCCAGAGAGGTATCATCCTCCGTGTCTCGTCGCCGGACCGGCTCCGCCACCGGCACACCTGCCATCATGAAAACGCCCATCGTCCTGCTGACGCTCGGGACCGTGCTGCTGCTTCCCGCCTGTGGAAACAACTCGCCGGCCGCCGACCTCACCCCGGCTCCGCAGCCGGACCCGGATCCCGATCCGGATCCCCAACCGAGCATCGAACTCGGCGACCCGATGCCCGGCCTGACCGAGGCGGAGCTGGCCGCGTTCAACCGGGGCAAGCAGGTCTTTCTCAAGCGCTTCAAGCCGAGCGAAGGGCTGGGCCCGATGTACAACGCGACGTCGTGCAACTCGTGCCATAGCTCGCCCGTCGCGGGCGGCGGCAGCGACCTCTACCGCAACTTCTACGTCGCCTCGTACGGCCAATTCCCGTTCCTGCTGCCGCTGCCCGGACTGGTCAGCCCGGTCGTGCCGGCCTTCGGCGCGCCGAGCCAGATCACGTTCAGCCTCGAGGTCGGTCGCCTGGTGATCCCCGAGCAGTTCGGTCCGTTCGACGTGCAGACCGACCAGCGCAACGGCATCCCGTTCTTCGGCGTCGGCATGTTCGAGTTCGTCAGCGACGCGACGATCCTGGCCAACGCGGATCCGGACGACCTCGACAGCGACGGCATCAGCGGCCGCGCCAACAACGACGCGGCCGGCCTCGGTCGCTTCGGCACCAAGGCGCAGGCCAACAACCTCGAACTGTTCACCCGCGCGCCATTGTTCAACCAGATGGGCATCACGACCAACCCGTTCCAGGGTTCGGCGGGCACGGTGAGCCTCGGCCACGCGGCGATGCTGCAGGGCTCGGCGACGCCGAACGCCCCGACCGTCGACAACGACGGCGTCGCCGACCCGGAGATGAACGCGGACGACCTCGGCGACCTGATCGCGTTCTCGCGCTTCATGGGCGCGCCGGTGGCCAAGCCGTTCAACGAAGCGGCGGTGCGCGGCGAGGCGCTGTTCGGCAACATCGGCTGCGCCAAGTGCCACATTCCCGAGCTCGAGTCGACCCGCGGCCCGGTGCGCGCCTTCACCGACCTGCTGATCCACGACATGGGTCCGGACCTCGCCGGTGAGGTCAGCTTCGGCACCCCGCAGATGGGCACCAACGACCTGCCGACGACCGAAGCCGAGTGGCGCACCGCGCCGCTGTGGGGCATCGCCTCGGCCGCCCCCTACCTGCACGACGGCCGCGCCTCGACGCTCGACGACGCCATCCTCTGGCACGGCGGCGAAGCCCAGTCCATCCGCGACGCGTACCAGGCCCTGACGGCCCAGGAACGCGAAGACATCCTCGAGTTCCTGAGGCACCTGTAATGCAGCTCAACCACATGATCCTGGGCGGGCTCGCTTGCATCACCGCCATCACCGTCGGCGTCGCCACGACGTCGTTCGTCGACGAACAGTTCGAGCGCGGCCAGGCCCTGTTCGACCATCGCTTCACGATCGAGGAAGGTCTCGGCGGCCCCGGCCTCAACGCCGACAGCTGCCGCGCCTGCCACCGCGACCCCGAGATGGGCGGCGCCGGCCCGCTCGAGCTCAACGTCTCGCGCATCGGCCGTGACGAGAACGGCGCCGGTCCGTTCAGCAACGTCTCGGGTGGCCAGCTGCTCAGCAAGCTGTTCCCGCCGACGACGCACGGCCGCGAGGAGTACGAGACGTTCGGTGCAAACGCCCCGGACGTGTTCGAGCAGCGGCAGACGCCGTCGCTGTTCGGCAGCGGCATGATCGACCAGATCCCCGGCGCGGTGATCACCGCCAACGAGGACGTCAACGACGCCAACGGCGACGGCATCTTCGGCATCGCGCGGCGCATCGAGGTCGCGGGCGTGATCGAGATCGGTCGCTTCGGCTGGAAGGGGCAGATCCCGCGCCTCGCGGACTTCGTCGACGACGCGATGTTCGGCGAACTCGGCATGACGACGCCCGACAACGGTCGCGGCTTCGCGTTCTTGGCCGACGACGACAGCGTCGCCGACCCCGAGATCTCGGCGGACGAGGTCGCCGACATCGCGCACTTCATGAGCGAACTGCCGGCGCCCGAGCGCGGCGGCTCGACCGACCCGCGCGTCGCGCAGGGGCTGAGCCTGTTCGCCCAGGTCGGCTGCGCCAAGTGCCATACGCCGAGCCTGCCGAGCCCGATGGGTCCGGTCCCGCTCTACTCGAACCTGCTGCTGCACAACGTCATGGCGCCGGGCTTCCGCGGCATGGCCGAGCCGGGCGCCGGCTCCGGCTTCTACCGCACGCCGCCGCTGTGGGGCATCAAGGACACCGCACCCTACATGCACGACGGCCGCGCCGAAGACCTCGACGCCGCGATCCGCGCGCACGACGGTGAGGCCAGCACCGTGCGCGGCAACTACGAGGCGCTGTCGGACGAAGAACGCGAAGCGCTGCTGCTGTTCCTCGAGGACCTGTAGCGCGCGTGCTGCGCCCCCGCACCGTGGCGCTCGCGTCGCTGGCGCTGCTCGGCGCCTGCCAGCAGCAGCCGACGGTTACGCCGGTCGACGCCGCGGCCACGCACTTCGCCGTGCGCGGCCGCTGGCCGGCCGAGCCCCGCATCCGCTGGCGGGCCGAGAGCGGCCCGATGCCGGTCGACGAGGCGACCTTCCGGGACGCGGTCGCGCGCGCCTGCGCGACCTGGAACGCGACCGGCTGCGTGACGTTCGTCCCGGCCGCGGCCGGCGACGACGCCGACGTCACGCTCGGCTGGCGCCGCGGCCACCACGGCGCGTGCGAGCCGTTCGGCATCAGCACGACGGTGGCGCACTCCGGACCGGTGCGGCCCGGCACGTTCGTGCACTTCGACGCCGACCGCAGCTGGGTCGCCGACGCGGCCGACGACGACCGCGCCTACTCGCTCTACGGCACCGCCCTGCACGAACTCGGCCACGTGCTCGGCCTCGGCCACAGTGCCGCCGACGACGCGGTGATGAAGACCGGCGAGGTGCGCTCGCTGCCGCTGTCGCCGTCGGACCGCTTCGGCCTGCAGTCGCTGTACGGCGGCGGCGACGACGCGCCGGGCGACGTGCGCGTGCTGCGGGACGACGGCACCGCGCTGGCGACGTTGCGCGGCGTCGCGCCGATCGACCGCTGCGGGCTGGCGTGCTTTGACATCGACGGCGACGGTCGCTGCGAGCTGGTGGTCTGGCGCACCGACCGTGACGGCGACGGCGTGATCATGTCCTACCACTTCGACAGCGACGGGCTGACGCGCACGACCGGCCCCTACTTCGCGATGGCGTCGGCCGCCGACGGCGCGAGCAACGGCGTCGTGACCGCCGGCGGCTACCGCCTGTTCGTCACCCGGTTCGGCAACGGCCGGGTCATCGCGCGCCGGTTCGACGAGCACGGCCTGCTGGTCCCCCACAGCGCCGACGGCCTCGACGGGCCTGGCGAGCAGCCGCGCAGCGGCGACGTCGACGGCGACGGTCGCGCCGAGACGATCGTGCCCGTCGTCGGCAGCTGAACGGTCGCTGGCGCCCCGCCCGCTGCACGGCGACAATCGCCCGCGTGTCGGACTCCTCCAGCAGAACCCGTTCGCTCGTCCTGCTCGGCCTGATCGGCGGCATCGTCGGCCTCGCGCTGGTGCTGCAGCAGCTGCGCCAGGAGCCCGGCGAGCAGCCGCGCGAACTGCCGTACGGCCGGCCGGTCGACCGCACCGCGACGCTCGAGCTCGAGGCCGTGCGCGCACCGCAGGACCTCGGCGAACTGGCCATGCACCACTGCCGCATCCTGGTCGGGTTCGGCCCGCGCTACTTCGGCCAGCCCGGCTGGTCGAAGCAGCTCGACCACATCGTGCAGACGCTGACCAACCAGGGGCTCGACGTCGATCGCGACACCTGGACCGATCGCATCCATCGCATCACCTTCAGCAACGTCGTCGCGACGATCCCCGGCAGGCGCAAGGAGCGCATCGTGCTGGCGTGCCACCACGACACCAAGTGCACGACCGGCCATCCGATCCAGCAGCACAACTTCGACTTCGTCGGCGCCAACGACGGCGCCAGCGGGGTCTCCCTGCTGCTGGCGCTCGCGCCCGAACTGCAGAAGCGCGCCAACGAGGCGACCATCGACCTGGTGTTCTTCGACGGCGAGGAGAGCCTCGACTTCGACTGGAACGACGACAAGGCGCTATTCGGCAGCAAGCGGTTCGTGCAGCGCCATCTGGCGGCGCGCGAACGCGGCGACGAGGCGCCGATCGCCGCGATGATCCTCGTCGACATGGTCGGCCGGATCGACCTGCACATCCAGGAGGAGCTGTGGTCGACCGAACGGCTGCGCAGGATCTGCTGGTCGGCGGCGAAGGCGACCGGCCACGAGCAGCAGTTCTATCGGGTCTCCGAAGGCGCCAAGGACGACCACGTTCCGTTCCTGCTCGCCGGCATCCCGGCGATCGACCTGATCGACCTGAAGGGCAACCCCTACTGGCACACGCCGCACGACACGCTCGAATACATGTCGGCGGCCAGCATCCAGAAGGTGGCCGACGTCGTGCTGACGATGCTGCCCGCGGTCGAACGCACCTACGTCACAGCGCGGGACTGACGGACCAGACTGCGGCACCGCATACCGAACCGGGTTCATCCTGCGCCACCTGCCGCCAGGCGGCAGGATGAACCCGGTTCGGTACGCGGTGGCAGTCAGTAGTTCTGGGCCAGTCAGTAGTTCTGGGCCAGGTTGTCGGCGACCTGGGTCATCGAGCCCTTCACCGCCGGGGCGAGGCCGGCGATCGCGCCGATGCCGGTGACGCCGAGCAGCAGCCACAGCTCCCAGACGCGGAACTGGGCCCAGTCGAGGAACACGCCGGTCATGTCCTCGACGACGCCCTGCAGGCCGAACGCCGCGGCGTGGCACAGCACCAGGCCGAGCAGCGCACCGAAGAACGACAGCAGCGCCGCTTCGCCGGTGATGATCGTCAGGATCTGGAAGCGCCGCGCGCCGAGCGAACGCATGATCGCGATCTCGCGGCGGCGTTCGTTCATCGTGTTGTAGATCGCGACCGTGATCGACACCGCGGCAACCAGCAGCACCAGCCATGCGATCACCGCCAGCGCATCGGCCGCGTTGCCGATCTGGCGCAGGAACTTCGGCACGACGTCCTGCGGCCACGCGACCTGCGCCTCGGGGTGCGAGCCGAACTCGCGCCGCAAGAACTGCGGGCCCAAGTGGTCGAGCGGGTCGGCGATCACCGCGGTCAGGCCGATCCGGCCGACGCTGGTCGGCATCGTCTCGATCTGCGCCGGGCTCTTGCCCGCGACCTGCGGGTCGACGAACACACCCTGCTCGTGGCCGTCGATCAGCAGGTGGATGCCGAGCGGCAGGTAGATGGTCGAGTCGATCGGCGAATTGGTCGGCGCCAGGATGCCGACGATCTCGCACGCCGCCTCCGGATGCTCGTGGCTGCCGAACTCGCCGGCCTTGCCGTGCACCGGCGTCACCACGCTGCCGATCTCGAGCCGCAGCGTCCGCGCGACCCGCGCGCCGATCACGCACTTGCGCCACTCCTTCTGCAGCAGCGGCCGCTTCGGCAGCTGCTCCGCACCGACCTCGGCACGCAGCGCGTTCTCGTAGACGGTCAGCTGCTCGGCCATCTCGATCAGCTGTTCGTAGCTGAACGCGAACGGCCCGCCCTCGGCGAACCGCAGCGGCTCCCGCTTCCACTCGAACTTCGAGAACATCTCGTCGATGGTCGCGATGACGGGGAAGTTGAAGCTGCTGATGCTGTCGCCGCGCGCCTGCGGGATCGCGTAGCGCACCTGGCTGCGGCGGCCGATGCCGCGGCCGGCGCGCAGCTTCTGGCACACCTCGAACGGAATCAGCCCCGGCGCCTCGCCGACGTTGAAGATCGTGTTGAGCACCAGCTCGAGTTCGCTGGCGCCGTTGGCCCCGGCGATCGCCTGGTAACCGCCGATGCTGCCCTCGTAGCGCGCCTCGGTCTGCTCCGCCATCGTCAGGATCGCGGCATAGAGCGCGGTCGCGACGATGATCGACATCATCGTCAGGACGGTCGCGACGAGGCGGATGCGCAGGTTGCGCATGCTGATCGAAACGAGCTTCACTGCGCCACCTCCGCGCTGCGCAGCGTCGCCAGGTCGACCGTTCGCTGCATGCGTTGGGCCGACTCCGGATCGTGCGTCACCATCACGACGGTCTTGCCGTCGTCCGAGGCGATCTGCAGCATCAGGTCGAGCACCTGGCCACCGGTCGCCTTGTCCTGGTTGCCGAGCGGCTCGTCCATCAGCACCAGCGCCGGGTCGTTGATCAACGCGCGGCAGATCGCGACGCGCTGCACCTGGCCGACCGACAGCTCCGACGGACGGTGGTGCAGACGGTCCGCGAGCCCGACCTTCTGCAGCAGCGCCTCGGCGCGCAGCCGCGCATCGCCGCCGGCGCCGCGGCCGAACAGCGCCCCCATCAGCACGTTCTCGAGCGCCGAGAACGGCTGCAGCAGGTTGAACGTCTGGTAGACCATGCCGATGTGGTGGCCGCGATGGCGATCGCGCGCCGCCTCGCCGAGCTTGTCGAGGCGCTTGCCGACGACGTCGACCTCGCCGCGATCGGGCCGCAGGATGCCGGCCAGGATGTGCAGCAGCGTGGTCTTGCCGGTGCCGGAGCGCCCGATCAGCGCAACCTGCTCCCCGGCTTCGATATCGAGGCGATCGACCGCGCATGCGAGCACGGCCTGCTCCCCTCGGGAGTAGCTCTTCTGGACGTCGCGGAGGTGGATCATGAGGGGTCGGGCGGCGCAGGATACGCACCGTCGGCCCTCGCGGTCAGTTTTTCCAGAAAGCCGCGACCCAATCGAGTTCGCGCCGGATCCGCTGGTGCAGCGGCGCATCGCCGAACGTGTCCCCGAGCACCGACCAGGTGTAGGTCTCGACCTCGAGCAGCGGCACCGGAGCCGAGTCGGCCGCCAACGCCTCGAGCACGCGCCGCACCTGCTGCTGCGTCGAGCCGAACGGTCCGTCCTGGTCCCAGTCGAGCGGCACGTGGTAGTGCGTGCGCACGCGGCCGGCGCGTTCGAACTCGGCGCGTCGCGCGCGCACGCCGTCGAGGTCGAGCGAACGAAGGCCGTTCGCCGCCATCGTCTGGTGCAGGTAGCGCGGCTCCTCGAACGCCAGCAGCGGCTCGATGCCGTTGGCATGGCGCACCTCGAGGCACGACGACACCTGGATCTTGGGCACCTCGATGCCGCGCCGCCGCAGCTCGGCGAGCGCAGCCAGCGGATCCTCGTCGAGCACCGCCAGGTGGCACAGGTCGACGCAGACGCCGAGATGGCGGCGCAGGTGCTCGGCCGGCACCGTCGTCCACGCCCCCTCTTCGAACAGCCAGCGGTCGAGGAAGTCGGCGGCCTGCGCGACCGTCTCGAGCAGGCAGTTCGGCTCCGGCTCGAGCGCCAGCACGCAGCGCACGCCGGTGTCCGCCTCGATCGCCGCCAGCATGCTGGCAGCGCGCGCCAGGTTGCGCGCCATCCGCCGCACGTCGGCCGGTGCCTCGCCGTCGCCGCGGTAGCCGAGCGGCAGCGTCGACATCGGCAGCACGTCCCCGCGCCCCAGCAGCTGCGCGCCGACCTCGGCGCAGCGACGCGTGTAGAGCAGCCGCTCCTCGTCGCCCCAGTCCGGCGCGTAGACCGCGGTCTTGACGACCTCCTGGTGGAAGTCGCCGAACGGGAACACGTTCAACGTCCACAGCGGCGCCCCGGCGTCGTCCATCGCACCGCGCAGCCGTGCTCGCGCGGCGGCGTCGGCGTGCAGCACCTCGACCAGCTGCATCGGCCACCAGCCGCCGAGCCCGAACGCGCGGCCCTCGGTGCGTGCGGCGGCTGCGACCGGCGCGACGTGGTCGCGCAGCGTCGCCAGCTGCTGGTCGAGGTCGGGCGCCGGATGCACGTTGGTGCAGTAGGTGATGCGGGGAGCCACGGTGCTGCGATCATCGCGCGCCGTCGTCGGGGCGCAAGCCAACCGCTCGCGCCAGGCGGCCGATCACCGCACCAGACGTTCGCGCACCGCGGCGAAGTCGGCGCGATCCCGCAGCCTGGCGAACACCTGCGAACCGTCGACGCGATGTGCTTCGGTGAAGCCAGCGGCGACCGCGCGGGCGAGCGCGGCGGCCGCCGCCACCGCATAGGCCTCGCGATCAGAAGGCGCCGCAAACGCCCAGGCGTCGGCGCAGCACTCCGCGAGCTGGTACGAACGTTCGGCATCGACCGGATCCGTCGGCGCCATCGCCTGCAGCTCGGCGACGACCGGCAGGTCGCCGTCGTCAAACCGCGCGCGCGCGTCGAGCAGCCGCGCCATCGGCAGCAAGGAAGCCGCGAGTCGGTGCCGATGCTCTTCGGCCAGCAGCCGGAATCCGGCCACCGCGACCTCGGTGTGGCGCCGCGCAGCCGTGCGCCGCGAGAGCTCCATCAGCCCCGCCGCCGTGTTGTGGTGCGCGAGGGCGCGCCGCACCAGGACCCCGACGTCGGTGGGCTGCAGCGCGGCCAGTGCGTCGAGTTCGGCAGCGCTGCGCACCAGCCACGGGGTCGCCTCGGCGGGGTCGCCCTTCGTCAGCAAGGCGCCGCCGACCACGTCGAACGCCATCGCCAGCCGCCGTCGGAACGTGGTCCGCCAGGGCTGCTCGCGCACCAGCTGCTCGAAGATCTCCGCCGACCGCAGCGCGCTCTCGAACGCGTCGTCGCCGCGCCCTTCGCGGCGGGCCCGGTGCGCCGCGTTGGTGGTCATCACACCGAGGCGAAAGCGGTGCTCGGGCCGCGGGTCGTCGGCCACCAGCTCGGTGAGCGTGCGTTCTGCCGACGACATGTCGCGGCCGGCCTCGGCGCTGCGGCCGGCATCGAGGTGCAGCAGGCCGCGCAGACCGAGGCTGGACCCGACCGCCAACCGGGCCCGCGCGTCGCCCCCGGGCGACGCGGTGACCAGCCGATCCGCGAGTTCGCACGCGCGCTGCGCCGCGGCCTCGGCATGCTCGCGGCGCCCGCTCTGACGCAGCAGGTTGGCGCGGTTGTGCCAGGCCTGCCGTCGCAGCGCCAGCACGTCCGCCGCCACCGGCCCCGACGCAGCTGCCGCCTCGGCGACGCCGGCCAGAGCCTCGACTTCGTCGAGCAGCGTCAACGCATCGTCGCCGCCGTGCAGCGTGCGGTCGACGAGCAGATCCGCCAGTTCGAACGCCACCCGGGCGTCCCCCGGCACGTCGGCGAGCCGCCGGCGCAGGTAGCGTTCGGCGGCGTCGCGCAGGCGCGCCGCGTCGTCGGGCTGCCCGAGCTGCTCGAGCACCGCGGCGGTCTGCCGCTGCATCATGGCCCGCTGCAGCAGCAGGCCTGCATCGCCCGGCCGATCCTCGACCAGCCGATCGAACAGGTGCAGCGACCGCTCGAGCACGTCCCGGCGGATCGGCCCGACCCCGGGCACGTCGCGCAGATCCTCGTCGGCGACGGTGGCGGCGAGACCGACGATCGCGTCGTGGGCGTCCTCGAAGCGCGCCTCGGCGCGCCGCAGTGCTGTGGAGATCTGCGCGTTGACGAGCGCCAGCGCGATCGGCGTCGCGACCAGCAGCAAGACGGCGGCGGCGGCCGCCGCCGCCAGCCCCGGTCGCCGCCGCGCCCAGCGCAGCAGGCGCGGCAGCGGCCCGATCGGCCGCGCCCGCACCGGCCGCAGTTCGACCACGGCCTCGAGATCGCGGGCGAACTCGGCGACCGTCTCGTAGCGGTCCGCGGGTGCGCCGGCGAGCCCCTTCTCGAGCACGACGACGAGGTCGCGCGGCAGCGAACGGTTGCGCGCCGCGAACCGCGCCGGCATCCCCGCCAGGATCGCCCGGCGCAGCGCTTCCTGGTCGCGTTCTTCGTACAGCGGTCGCAGCGTCACGGCCTCGACCAACGTGGCGGCGAGCCCGTAGACGTCGGTGCGCCGGTCGACCGCCTCGCCGCGCACCTGCTCGGGCGCCATGAACGGCAGCGAACCGACCATCGCCCCGGTGCGCGTCAGCTCGACCGCCGCATCGCCCGCATCGGCGCGCGCCAGGCCGAAGTCGAACAGGCGCGCGCGGCCGTCGAGGCCGATCAGCACGTTCGATGGCTTGACGTCGCGGTGCAGGATGCCGGCGCGGTGGGCATGGTCGAGGGCGACCGCCACCTCGCGACCGATGCGCAGGCATGCCTCGAGCCAGGTCCCGGCGAACAGCGCGGCGTCGCCGTCGGCTTCCGCACCCGCCGCGTCCACCAGCGCCGCGCGCAGATCAGCGCCGGTCCGCGGCGCGGATTCGCGCGCGCTGCAGCGATCGAGCACCGCCGACAGCGGCGCGCCAGCGATGTGCTCCATCGCGAACCACGGCACGCCGTCCTGTTCGCCCGAGCCGTAGACCGGCACGATGCCGGGGTGGGACAGCCTGGCGAGCGTCGCCACCTCACGCCGGAACCGCGACCTCGCGTCGGCGAAGTGCAGCAGCTCGGGACGGATCGTCTTGATCGCGACCTCGCGTTCCAGGTCGTCCTGCACGGCGCGGTAGACCACGCCCATGCCCCCACCGCCGAGCCGCGCCGTCACCCGGTAGTCGCCGAAGCGCGCCGGCAGCGGCGGCTCGCGGTCGGCGTCGGCGTCCTCCAACAGTCCGGCATCGAGCAGCATCGCCAGCCGACGACGCAGCACCGCGGCGTGCGCGGGATGGCGCCGACAGAACTCCTCGATCACGTCGGGCCCGGACTCCTCGACCGCATCGAGGCAGGCGACGACCAGGTCGTCGATGCCGTCCCCGTCCGGTCGTGCCGCTTCGCTTTCGCTGTTCATGGCCGCTCCTCGCGTCGCCTCGCGATGGTAGCATTGCCGGCGCTTCGTCCGCACCGATGCGTTCCAGTCACGATCTCGGCCTCGAGGCGTCGCGCGGCGACCGCGGCGCCGTCGAGGAGCTGCTCGTCCGCCACCTGCCGGGCCTGCGCAGCTACGTGCGACTCAAGGCCGGCCGGCTGGTCCGGGCGCGCGAGAACGAGTCCGACGTGGTGCAGTCGGTGTGCCGCGAGGTGCTGCAGGAAGCGGCGGCGTTCCGCTACGGCGGCGAGGCCGGCTTCCGGCACTGGCTGTACGCGACCGCGATGCGCAAGATCCTCGACAAGCACAAGCGTCACACCGCCGGCCGGCGCGACGTGCGACGCGAGGCGGCGTCGCCTTCGGAATCGGGGGATGGTGCGGCCCTGGCCGACCTGCGGTTCGCGTCGCCGTCGGGAGCCGCGATCGGCGCCGAACAGTTCGAACGGCTGGCCGCGGCGTTCGACGAACTGCCCGAGGACTACGCCGAGGTGATCCTGCTGTCGCGCGTCGTCGGCCTGCCCCGCAAGGACGTCGCGGCGGCGATGGCGCGGACCGAGGCCTCGGTGCGCAACCTGCTGCACCGAGGCCTCGCCGAACTGGCGCGCAGGTACGACGGCGGCTAGCTCGAAATCGATCCGGTGGTCGGCGCACGGGTGCATGCCCGGTCGATCGAGCGCGGGCCGTCGCCGTCTCGCGGCTCGTCACGGATTTCGATCAGCTTCGGATCGCGACCGCTTCGGTCTCGGCCACGACGTGGTCGACGATCCACTCGATCACGCGTTCGGGGCCGACGAGGTCCTGCCAGGTCACACCGGCAGCCCTCGCCATGTCGATCAGCTCGGCCTGCAGCGAACGCACGGCATCGAAGCGGATCACGTGGCCGGCGCCCGAACCGGCCGGGTCGGACCGCATGCGACGCATCATCAGGCCGCGGTGCAGCGACTCGTCCTGCAGCGTCAGCAGCAACTCGAGCACCAGCGCGTCGCTGCCTCGTGCGGCCAGCGCGGCGCGCACGCCGCCCGGAACCAGGTGGGAGCCGACCAGGATCACGCTGCGACGTTCGTCGACCATGCGGCCGGCGACCGCAGCGGCAGCACCGCAGACCGCGCTGGCCTGGCGGTGGAAGCCCTGCGCGGCGCCGGCGCGATCCCGGCCCAGCGTCGCGTGCGCGGGCAGGTGCAGTTCTGGCAGCGCGGATTCGGGGATCGTCGTGCGCAGCACCTCGCGCAGGCCGTCGGTGGGGATCACCCGCCGGACCCCCAGCGGTTCGGCGAGGCGGGTGGCGACGGTCGACTTGCCGACGCCCGGAGCCCCCATCAGGCACAGCACCAACGGCCGCCCGCTGTGGCGGAACCGCCGCCACGCGCGGAAGCGCTCGGCCCCCGATGCGCCGACCTCCGCTTCGAGGACCGCGGCGGCCAGCTCGGCGAGGTCGCCAGACGACAGCTCGTGTTCGTGCCGCTGGTGCAGGCCGTCAACGAGCTGGCCCGCCAGGCGGAAGGCGGTCGGCGCGTCGACGCCGGCGACGCGCAGGCTGGTCGCCAGCGTCTCCACCGAGAACGGCAGCGTCACGCCGGCACGGTTGCGGATCAATACGAGTTGCGATGAGCGGTTCTCGGCATGCATGGTTCTTCCCCTTGTCGAGCGCGCGAACGCGCGACGCCCGTGTCGCACGGATCGCCGAGCCGGCCGCCGCGGTTGCATCGAACGTGCAGCCGTCCCGATGCGAGACGCGCCGCGCGGAGGCCCGATGGCAACGGGACGACCCGTCGATCTGCGGTGCCGCGCGGCCACGGCGCCCGGTCAGAACACACCGACCGTCAGCGAGAACGCATCGGTCGCCCACGCCGTCCCCAATCCGCCCGTCGCCGGAAGTTCGACGACCAGGGACTGGTGGTGCCAGCTCGCCCCCCCGAGCGACGGGTCCGCCGGCAACGTCCAGGTCCACGCGTGCTGCGTGCCCGTCGCGACCGCCAGGTCGACGAACTCGGGCTGCACGTGCAGCACGCAGCCGGCCGCCGCGGTCGGCAGCACGTTGCCGAGCGGCAGCGCGGCCGGGGTCGAACCGGCGACCAGGGCGACGATCGCCGGCGCGGCGATGCCCGTGACGTTCGCCGACCAGGTGCCGCCGGCGAACGACGTGCCGGCGTCGAGCGACGGGCCACCGCAGCCGGCCGCGAGCTGCGTGGCCGCCGCCGGACAGGTCGTGGTGCGGCGCGCCAGGTACGGACTGCTGACCCCGTTGACGGTCTGGAACGACCCCGCCAGCACCAGCTCGCCCTCGAAGACCTCGCCGTCGCGCGCGCTGCCGGTCCCGAACGTGACGCCGAGCGAACTCCAGGTGGTCCCGTCCCAACGGGCCGCGCCGCTGACCGGCACGCCGTTGAGCAGCGAGAAGAAGCCGAACGCACCGAGCGTGCCGTCGGGAAGCTCGACGAACCGGTTGACCACGTTGTTGCTCTGGTTCGACATCGAGTGCCAGGTGTTGCCCTCGAGCCGCGCCACCCGGTCCGCGGCCACGCCGTCGATCGACGTGAACCAACCGCTGACGACGAGGTCGCCGTCAGGCCGTTCGTGGATCGCGCGGATCGCGCCGTTGCAGGAAGAAGCCAGCGGCTGCCACGACGTGCCGTCCCAGCGCGCCAGCCGCTGGATCGGCGTGCCGCCGGAGTTGAGGAACTGCCCGCCCGCGATCAGGTCGCCGTTGCTGCGCACGCACAGCACTTCGACGAGGTCGTCGAAGCCTGCCGCCATCGGGAACCAGGCACCGTTGCTGCGGCGCGCGATCCGGCTCGCGCTGACGCCGCCGGCCGCCGACAGGTAGCCGCCGACGACCAGGTCGCCGTTGGGCAGCACGGCGTGGCAGTAGACGGCACCCTGCACGACGTAGCCCGCGCCCCAGCCGCTGCTGCCGAAGCGCGCCAGGTTGGCGCTCGGCTGGCCACCGGCCATCGAGAAGTCCCCGCCGATCAGCAGCGAACCGTCGGGCAGTTCGCCGAGCGTGCGGATGGTGCCGTTGACGCCGTTGGTCCCGACGCCCTGCAGGGCATGCCACTGGCTGCCGTCCCAGCGCGCGATGCGATTGGCCGGCACGCCGCCGATCGAGGTCAGCCCGCCGGCGACGACCAGGTCCCCACCCCATCGTCGCACGTGCCAGAGCGAGTTGCCGGCGACGACCGACGTCTGGGTCGGGCCCGCCGCGATGCCGTGGCTCGGCAGCACGACGGGCTGGCACTGGCACGGCAGCACGCAAGCGGCCGACAGGACGGAGGCGAGGAAGACGGCACGAACGTGGTCCATGCCGTCCCGATCGAGCGGCGCCGGGCCGCGTCTCGCAAAACCCCGAATCCCCCCAACTCCCGAATACCCCCAACTCTCGAATACCCCCAACTCTCGAATACCCGAGGTGCGCTTGCGCCGGACGGCCCCGGGGCCCAGTCTCGCGAGACCGGCACAAGCCGGGACGCGGAAAAGCCGATGCCAACGACGGGCCAGTGGCCCGGAGCACCCGATGACCGAGACCCCGAAGACCCCCACCCAGAACGACGCGCAGGCCCACAGCTACCGGATCGCCGCGATCCGGAACTCGACGTCCTACCGCCAGGCGCACACCGATCCGGACTTCATGGGTCGCAAGGAGCTGCGGCCGGTCCGCCTGCAGCTCGAGCTGCTGAAGCCGGAGCTGATCCAGGAGGAGGAGGGCGTGCGGTCGACGGTGGTCGTGTTCGGCGGCACCCGCGTCGTCGAACGCTCGGACGGCGAACAGCGTCTCGCCGCCGCCCGCGAGGCGCTCGAGGCCGACCCGGACGATCCGAACAAGCAGCGCGCGGTGCGGATCGCCGAGAACGTGCTGAAGAAGGCCGGCTACTACGACGAGGCCCGCGAGTTCGGCCGGCTGGTGTCGGGCAGCTGCCAGATCGACCACACCTGCGACTACGTGATCAGCACCGGCGGCGGCCCCGGCATCATGGAGGCCGCCAACCGCGGCGCCTTCGACGTCGGCGCCAAGTCGATCGGGCTCAACATCACGCTGCCGTTCGAGCAGGAGCCCAACAGCTACATCACCCCGGCGCTGTGCTTCGAGTTCAAGTACTTCGCGATCCGCAAGATGCACTTCCTGATGCGGGCGAAGGCGATGGTCGCGTTCCCCGGCGGCTTCGGCACCATGGACGAACTGTTCGAGGCGCTGACGCTGATCCAGACCAAGCGCATGGAGCCGATCCCGGTGATCCTGTTCGGCCGTGACTACTGGAGCCGACTGGTCAACTGGGACCTGTTCGTCGAGGAGGGCACGATCTCGCCCAAGGACCTCGACCTGATCAGCTACGCCGAGAGCGCCGAGGAGTGCTGGCAGCTGATCAAGGACTTCTACAAGGACCGCGCCGGCGAGACGCTGCCGCGCGGCCAGTAGCGCCCGCGCCGCTCAGCGCTGCCGGAACAGCAGCGCCGACAGGTCGTCCGGCTTGCCGACGACGCGGCGGTCGGCCTGGGCCATGCGCTGCGAAGCGAGCGCGAGCAGGCGCTCCGCCGCGGCCGGCAGCGGCCCCTTGCGCACCACCTCGACGACCTCGTCGACGGTCAGGTTGTCCCACAGCCCGTCGCTGGCCAGCACCACGGTGTCGAACGGCGCCAGCCGGATGGCGCTCGCCACCTCGACGCGCATGCCCGCCATGCCGACGCAGTTGGACAGCAGGTGCCGGTCCTCGTGGCGCAGGCCGGCGCCGGCGTCGAGCATGCCGGACTCGACCGCGTAGCCGACCGGCGAATGGCTGACGGTGCGGTGCTTGACGCGACCGCGCTGGCCGACGACCAGCAGCTCGGAGTCGCCCGCGTGGCAGGTGCGCAGTTCGCCGCCCGCGACGATCGCGCACAGCACCGTGGTCGCGCTGCCGCCGCCGTCCTGCAGCAGACCCTGGTTGGTGTCCTCGATCGCCGCCATCGTCGCCGCGCGCAGCGCGCCGCCGTCGGGCGCGGCCTCGCTCCAGGCGGCCGACACGGCCTGCACGACCCTGCCGGCGGCCACGTGGCCGCGCGGCGCGCCGCCGACGCCGTCGGCGACCACCAGCGCGGTCGCCGTCGGCGACGACCAGACCGCCGCGGCGTCCTCGCACGGCTCGTCGCCGGTGCGCGTCGGCGAGCGCTGCAGCACCAGCACGGCGCGCCCACCGGGCAGCTCGACCTGCTCGAGCGCCGGCGCGTCGGCCGCCAGCCAGCGCTTGCACGCAGCGGCGCTCACGCCCGCCTCCCGTTGCGCAGCCGGCGGTCCAGCTGGCGACGCGCCTCGTCGAACGCACGCAGCATCTGCCCGGCGTCGCGGTAGCGCTTGCGCGCCTCGGGCTCGAGCGCGCGCTGCAGCACCGGCAGGAATTCGCGGGCGCGCCGACGGATCTTGTCGCGGCCGACCAGCGGCCAGCGATACGGCCATTCGGGCAGCACCCCGGCCAGCAGGCGGTAGACGATCAAGCCCGCCGAGAACACGTCCGAACGCGCGCTGGGCCGCCCCATCGCCTGTTCGGGCGCCACGTAGCCGACCGTTCCGGACGACGAGGCCTGCAGGGTCCGCACCGAGTTCTTGGCCAGCCCGAAGTCGCCGAGCTGCGCGGTGCCGTCCTCGAACAGGATGACGTTGTCGGGCTTGACGTCGCAGTGGATGACGCGGCGTTCGTGCGCGTAGGCCAGCGCCGCCAGCAGCTGCCGGCCGTAGCTGAGCGCGTTGTCGAGCGACATCCGGTACGACAGCCGTTCCTGCAGCGAGCGCTGCCCCATCGGGTAGGCCAGCGTCAGCCGGCCGTCGAGCATGTCCGCGTTCTTGAGGCGCAGCACGTTGGGGTGGTCGAGGCTGGCGCTGATGCGGATCTCACGCTCGAAGTCGGCGCGAACGTCCGCGTCGAGCCGTTCGGCGAGCGGGACCTTCAGCGCGACGGTCAGCCGCTCGAGCGTGTCGTACGCCTCGAACACATCGGCGAAGCCGCCGCGCGCCAGGCGGCGGCGAAGCTTGTACTTTCCGAGCCTGCCGCCCACACGCAACATCGTCGCCGCAGCATAGCGCGGCCATCGGCCGCGGTTCTACTTGCCCTTCTTGCCCTTGGGCTCCTTCTTGGCCTTCTTGGCCTTCTTCGGCTTGGCGTCCTTCTTCGGCTCGCCCTTCTTGTCGGCCTTGGCCTGCAGCTCGGCGATCAGCTTCTCGGCGCCTTCCTTGTCGATCGACGGCTTGACGACCTTCATCTTCTTGGCCTTCGGCGCCGGCGTGGAGAACTTCTCCTTGTTCTTCTTCGCCTCCTTGGCCGCTTCCTTGTGCTCGGCCACGGCCTTCTTGTGCTCGGCCTTCAGCTCCTTCTTGAGCTCGGCGACACCGGCCTTGGTGACGATGCGGTATTCCTGGTCGACCTGGACCACGGCGTAGAGCACCGGCTTGTCCTGGGTCTTCTTCTGCGCCACGGCGGGAGCCGCGGTGGCGGCGACGAGCAGGGACAGCAGAGCAACACGAGCGAACGGGATACGGGTCATTTCAGTCGTCCTCCTTTGGACGTTGGGTGCCCTGGGCTAGCAACGTGTGTGCCGCGCCGGTCTCGGTCAGCCACGCACACCACTCGGACAGCGCCGCGAACACCCGTTCGCGCTGCTCCGGGTAGGCCGGGGAGGTCGTGCGCGACAGCTCGACCTGCACCCACGGCATGCGCTGGCCGTGCGTGCGGGTGATGTAGCCCCCGGCGAACGGCTCGTCGATGGTGACGTCGCCGCCGAAGTGCGCCGCGAACGCGTCGCGCAGCCGCTCGACCCAGGTCCGATCACAGCTCGCGCCTCCGACGTGGCCGAGGCACACCGCCGGACGCCGAACGCCCGGATCCGGACCGATCGGAGGCCCGACGTCCGACATCGTGTGGCAGTCGACCCCGGCGAACACCGCGGTCGGCGCCGCCAGGAGCCGCTGGTGGTAATCCGTGTGCAGCTCCAGCAGCCGGGCGACGTCAGCCGGCTCCAGCGGCGTGCGCCAGACAGGCTCCTGCCAGCAGGTGGTGGTCTTGACGACCCCGTCGGCCCGCTCCTGGTCGTCGGGCGCGCGGTTCATGTCGAGCACGGCCCGGGCCACCGGCGTGCTCACGAACGCCGCGACGCGGTCGCGCAGGTCGTAGATCTGGCCGGCCCCGACGTCGCCGTCGGCGACCAGCTGGGCGTCGTCGAGCAGGCATCGCTCGCGCAGCCAGTCCGGCACCTGCAGGCCGGCGTGCGGCACCGACAGCAGCAGCGGCAGGATCACGCGCCCACCGCCGCGCCGTCCCGGCGCAGGTCGGCGACCCCGACCATGCCGTCGCGTTCGCGCGCCACGGCCTGCACACACCCGAGGTAGAACGAGAACGGTTCGACCTCGCGCACCGTGAAGCCGCGCCGCAGCAGCGCCTTGGGGATGTCGGAGCGCATCCGGGACGCCTCGAGGGCGACCTGGCCGGCGACGCTGGTGTGCAGCCGCGGCGCCGAGATGGCGTCCATCAGCGACTGGCTGCGCAGCCGGTCGAGCACCTGCGCGACCGCCGAGACGATCCGTTCGCTGCCCGGTGAGCCGAGCACGACCTTGGGCCGCTTGCCCTGCATGACGATGGTCGGCGCGACGCTCGCCCACGGCACCGCGTTGGGCCGCAGGAAGTACGGGTGCGAGATGTCCGAGTGCTCGAAGGCACTCATGTAGTTGTTGTAGAGGAAGCCGAGCTCCGGGCTGGCCGCGAACGAGCCGTAGACCCGCTCAATCGACTGCGTCAGCGCGACCGCGCAGCCGTCGGCATCCATCACCGACAGGTGCGTGGTCTCGCCCGAGGTGCGCACCCGCGCCCGGATCTGCCGGGCGACCACGCGGGCGTAGTCGTCGTCGAGCAGCCGGCGGTCCTGCACCTGCTGGAAGAAGTTCGGATCGAACGGCCGATCGTGCCGGTCGAGCATCGCCCGCCGCACGACCTCCGCGAGCACGATCGCGCCCTCGGCGGTGTCGGCCCGGCGTCGCTTCTCGGGGAACTGCTCGAGCAGCTTGAGGATGTGCAGCAGCGAGCGGCCGGCGCCGGCCGGCGGCATCGAGAACACCCGCATCGTCTCGAACCGGCCGCTGACCGGCCGGCGCTCGACCGGACGCGGCACCTGGGCCAGGTCGTCGAGCTGCAGCAGCCCGCCGTTGCGCTCCATGTCGGCGACGATCGCGCGCGCGGTCTCACCGAGGTAGAAGTCGTCGACGCCCTGCTCGGCCAGCCGCCGCAGCGTGCCCGCCAGCACCGGCTGCCGGAACACCTCGCCGACCTCGTACGGGTCCTTGCCGTCCTTGAGGAAGAACCGCGCCGCGGTGCCGTTGCGCAGGTGCTCGAGCTCGCGCAGCGTCAGGCGGTGCTGCAGCGCCGAGACCTGGAAGCCGTCCTCGCACAGCGCGATCGCCGGCTCCAGCACCTTGGACCACTTCAGCTTGCCGTAGCGCTCGAGCACGTAGGCCAGCGCGGCCGGCGTGCTGGGCACCGTGGTCGCGCGGTGGCCGCGCAGCCGTTCTTCCTTCTCGAGCTCGGCCGGGGGCGTGCGGTGCGGGGCGCGCGACGAGCCGTCGATCGCGACCGTTCGCTGCCCCGGCACGTGCAGCATCATCATCGTCTGGCCGCCGAGGCCCGACGCCGCCGGCTCGCAGACGCCGAGCGTCAGCGCGGTGGCGATCGCCGCGTCGACGGCGTTGCCGCCGGCCGCGAACATCGCGGCACCGGCCTCGCTGGCCTTGTAGTGCGCCGACGCGACGACGCCTCGCTTGCCGAAGGCGACCCGCTGCGGGAAGACCTCGGTCATCGCCCCCCGCCTTCGGACAGCAGCTGGGCGAGCGTCAGGGTGCGCTGCACGACGCCGATGCGCTCGACGGACTCCTGCGCCGTGAACGTCTCGGTCGCGCTCGGCCCGACGCCGCAGACCACCGCCACGCCGTCGGGCACCAGGCCCGCCGGCGACGGCATCAGCGACGAGTCCTCGTCGAACGGCACTTCCCAGCGGCCGGCGGCCGTGCGGATCGCCTCGAGCAGCGGCTCGTTCTCGGGCCGCCGCTGCATCGACGGCCGATCGACCGCCTGCGTCCAGCGGACCTGCAGGCCGTCGCGCTTGTCGGTCAGCAGCGCGTGCACCTCACCGGCGACGCGGTCGGCGACCGCCGGATCGACGTAGCTGACGACCACCTGCGCGACCACCTCGTGCGGCAGCAGGTTGGGGAAGCCGCGCGTCTTCAGGTCGGAGACCGACACCGCGACGCGATCGCGCTTGGACGACAGCGCGCACGCCTGCTCGAGGCGTTCCCACGCCCAGCGCAGCACGTCCGGCTGGCGGCCGCCCTGACCCGGACGGCGGGCGGTGCCACGGATGCGCAGGTCGAACCGGCGCAGGCCGCGGCGTTGCGTCAGGTAGCGGTCCCCGGAGTTGCCCGGTCGCAGCACCAGGACGCGCGACGCCCGCGCCGCGGCGCGGCGGATCTCGGCGGAGCTCTCGACGCAGTCGCGACCTTCGTCGCCGTAGTACATCACGCCCAGCCGCGTCTTCGACAGGCGTCGGCGGCTGCGCAGCGCCTGCAGCGCGAACTCCATCATCACCAGCGGCGCTCGCGAGCAGCCGATGCCCTCGCCGTGCAGCCGTTCGGGCTCGCGGTGGAACGACGGCACGAACGCGTCGAGCGCCATCGGCACGTCGACGTGGCCGAGCAGCAGCGTGCCGCCGTCGAGACCTGCCGAGGTCTCCCACAGCGCGGCCACCGGCGGCTCCTCCTCGATGCGCGAGCGGCGCAGGCCGAGGTCGGTCAGCGAACGGTCCAGCTCGTCGAACGCCGCGCGCACCCCGACGGTGTCGTCGGTGCGGCTCGAACGACGGGTCCAGACGTCGATGCGCTTCTCGATCCGTTCGCGGCGCGACGTCACCCACTCGAGCAGTTCGCGGCCCTCGCTGGCCGGAGCGCCCGCCTCGGGCATGCGCATCGGCGCCGGGGTGCCGAAGTAGCGGGTGCTGGCGACCTCGACCAGCCGGTTGACGAGCCCGCAGAAGTCGAGCCCCGCCGCAGCCGCGGCCTGCACGTAGCTGCCGTGCTCGCCGAGGCTCGGCAGGCTGTTGATCTCGAGGATGTAGGGGTTGCCCTGCTCGTCGAGGCGCATGTCGATGCGCGCACAGTCGAGGCAGCCGAGCGCCTTGAACGCACCCGCCGCCAGCTCGCGCACCCGCGCCGAGGTCGCTTCGTCGAGGTCGGCCGGGCACTGCACCCGCACCTCGCGGCCGGACTTGCGGGTCTTGTCCTCATAGGTGTAGATCTGCGGCCCGTCGCCGAACACCAGCTCGGCCGGCGGCAGGGTCTCGACCGTGGCGCCGTTGCCGATCACGCCGACGTTGACCTCGCGGCCGCTGATGTAGCGCTCGACCAGCACCGGTTGCCGGAAGCGCTCGAAGATCACGCCGGCCGCCTCGCGCAGCTCGGCCGCGTCGTTGACGATCTTGATGCCGAACGAGACGGCCTCGTTGCGCGGCTTGACGATCAGCGGGTACTGCAGCTCCGGCACTTCGTCGTCGGGCCCCTGCAGCACCGCGAACTCGGGCGTCGGCAGCCCGTGCTGCACGAAGATCATCTTGGCGATGACCTTGTCGAGCGCCAGCGAGTGCGCCATCGGGCCGGACCCGACGTAGGGGATGCCGACCATCTCGAGGATGCCCGGCACGTGCGTGTAGCGCGCCTCGCCCTGGATGCCGTAGGCCAGGTTGAAGGCCATGCCGGGGCGCTCGCCCTTGACGACGCGCGGCATGAACTCCTCCAGGTTGTCGATCAGGTCCTTGTCGCCCTCGAAGGCGACGACCTGGTGACCCCCCTGCTTCAGGCACCCGACGATCCGGTTGATCGCCTTGAGGCCATAGCGTTCCTGGTTGCGCGTTCCGAACTCGTTGATGACGCGCTTGGACTTGGTGTTGTAGATGACCGCGACCTTCATGATGCCTGTGTATCCGCGTGGTGGACTGCGGGCGAGCGCGGCCCGCAGGCAATCCCCGTGCCAGACGGCTACCACCTCGCGCTGCGCCCCCTGTTTGCACTAGCCTGTCCGCGCCCATGTTGGCCCGACTTGCACTCGCCGTCGCCGACGGCAGCCTCCGCGCGCGATTGCGGCAACTCGCCTCCTCGTCCGACACCGTCGTGACCGAGTTCTCCGAACGCGACCTCGACCGGCGCGCGGTCGACTGCGACCTGCTGGTGGTCGACGCCGCCACCCTCGGAGCCGACGCCGCCGATCGGCTGCCGAAACTCCGAGACGGCAGCGGCGCGCCCGAGGTGCTGGTGATCGCCGACGTGCCCGCCGAACAGCGCGCGCTGCTGCTCGCCGCGGGCGCCGTCGCGGTGATCCCGGGGCAGCTGCCGGACGAGCCGTTCCTCGAGGTGCTCGGTGCCCTGGTCGAGCGCCGCCGCGAGGCACTCGAGTTGCAGAGGACGGCGGACGCCGCCGCGGATTCCGAACCGGACTTCGGCGAGTTCCTCTCCTCCAGCCCAAGCATGGCCAGGTTCCTGCAGATCGCCCGCAAGCTCAGCCGCTCGGACAGCACGGTGCTGATCCTCGGCGAGACCGGCGTCGGCAAGGAGCGGCTGGCGCGCTCGATCCACTCGCAGGGAGCGCGCGCCGGCGGGCCGTTCGTTGTGCTCAACTGCGGCGCGGTCCCCGAGGCGCTGCTCGAGACCGAGCTGTTCGGCCACGAGCGCGGTGCGTTCACCGGCGCCGACCGGGCCCACCGGGGCCACTTCGAACTGGCCCACCGCGGCACGATCTTCCTCGACGAGATCGGCGAGATGCCGCTGCACCTGCAGGTCAAGCTGCTGCGCGCGCTGCAGGAGCGCACCATCCAGCGGATCGGCAGCGAGAAGCCGCTGGCCGTCGACGTGCGCATCATCGCGGCCACCAACCGCGACCTGCAGGTCGAGATGCAGGAGAACCGCTTCCGCAGCGACCTCTACTACCGGCTCAGCGTCGTGACGATGTCGGTGCCGCCTCTGCGCGAACGGCGCGAGGACATCCCGCGGCTGGTCGACACCTACTTCCAGCAGTTCCGCGCGCAGATGACGACCCCGGCGCGGTCGGTCTCGCCGGCGGCGATGGCGGCACTGCAGAGCTACGACTGGCCCGGCAACATCCGCGAGCTGGTCAACGTGGTCGAACGGGCCGTGCTGCTGTGCGACGGTGAGGAGATCACGCCGGCGGACTTCCCCGAAGGCATCACCGCCGCGGTCCTGCCGGCCCCGCCCGAACCGGAGCTGGTCGCAGCCACCGCCGCGGCCGCGCCCTCGCAGCGCGAAGGCGGCCCGAGTGAGGCGCTCGAGGCAGGCTGGCTCGAGCGACCGCTCGGCGAGGCGCGCCACGCCTGGAACACGCGCCTCGAACGCGCCTACCTGTCCGGCCTGCTGCGGCAGACCGGCGGCCGCATCGGCGAGACCGCCGCGCGCGCCGGCATCGACCCGCGCTCGCTCTACACCAAGATGAAGCAGTTCGACCTCCGCAAGGAGGACTTCCGCGGATGAGGTTCGTCGAGCTGGTGCGACCGCTGCTGGCGTTGCTGCTGGCGGCGGCGATCGCTGCACAGACACCGGCGCCGCAGGATCCCGGGCGACCCGAAGGCCTCGAGGCGGCGACGCTGGAGGCGCGCGCCACCGCGGTCAAGGAGCAGACCGGCCTCGACGAGGCCGTGCGCACCGACGCGGCGGCGAACTACACGCGCGCCGGCGAGGTGGCCCGGATCGGTGACAAGGCGCGCGCCGATGCCAAGCAGTTCGACGTGCAGAGGCAGACCGCGCCCGACCGCGCGACCGCCGCCAAGGCGAGCCTGGTCCAGCTGGGTCCGGCGGCGCCGGCGCCGGAACCGCCGGCCGGCGCGACCCTGGCCGACCTCGAGCAGCTCGCCGCCGGCGCGGCCGACGCGGCCAAGGCGGCCACCGCGGCGGTCACCGAGGCCGAGAAGGCGATCTCGACCCGTGCCGAACGACAACCCAAGCTGCAGCAGCTGATCACCGCCGCCAACGAGAAGGTCACCGCGGCCGAGGCCCAGCTGGCAACGCCGCAGCCGGAACCGATCGTCGAGCCGGAGCTGTCGCGACGCACGCTGCTGCGCGCCCAGCGCTACGCCGCCCAGCAGGAGGTCGCGGCGCTGCGCAGCGAACTGGCCTACTACGAGGGCGCCGACGAACTGCTGACCGTGCAGCGCGACCTCGCGACCCGCCGCGCCGAGCGCGCCAACCAGCTGGCCCGCCAGTGGCAGGAGCTGGTCACGCAACGCCGCACGCAGGAGGCGAAGGCCGCCCAGGAGGCCGCCGAGCGACAGGCCAGACGGGCGACCCAGGAGCAGCAGCACCCGCTGATCATCGAGCTGACCGGCGGCAACGCGGCGCTCGCCGGCCGCCGCGCCGAGGTCGCCACCGAGATCGGCGAGTTCGAACGTCGGATCGCGGCCAACACCGAAAGCATCCGCCAGACCGACGAGGACTTCGACGACGTCAAGCGACGCATCGAGCGGGTCGGCCTGACCGACGCGATGGGCGCGCTGCTGCGCGAACGGCGCTCGTCGCTGCCCCAGACCGACTCGCTGCGGCGCGAGATCGAGGGCCGCCGCGCGCGGCTGTCCGAGCTGCAGCTCGAGCGCTTCGAACTCGAGGACGAGCTGCGCAAGCTCAAGGGCCCGGACCACCTGGCCAGGTTGCTCGCCGAGGCCGAGCCGCCGATCGCCGCCGAGGGCGCCGACGCAGCGACCGTGGACCAGCTGCTGCAGGCGCGCCTGGCGATGCTGGAGGGGCTGCGCACCGACGGCGGCAAGCTGTTCGACAAGCTGGTGCGGCTGGACGGCACCGAGCAGCAGATGATCGGCAAGGTCGCCGAGTACGAGGCCTACATCAACGAGCGCGTGCTGTGGATCCGCAGCACCACGCCGATCTGGAGGCCGCGCCTGGACGAGGCCGACAAGGCGTTCGCCTGGCTGGTCGACGGCGCCAACTGGCACGAGGTCTACACCACGCTGCTGCACGACCTCGACATCGAGACCCCGGCCTGGGCGTTCGCCGCGCTGATGCTGCTGTTGCTGCTCGGGCTGCAACCGAGGTTCCGCGGCGCGCTGACCGCGGCCGGCGAGAAGGCCGCGCGCCGCACGACGGTCTCGTTCGCGCCGACCGGTGCCGCGCTCGCGCTGACCGCGCTGGCGTCGCTGCCGATCCCGCTGCTGCTGTGGTTCGCCGGCTCGCGCCTCGCGCTGCCGACGCACACCGAGTTCCCGCGGGCGCTCGGCATGGCGCTGCTCGACACCGCTTCGCTGCTGGCGGCGCTGTCGCTGTTCCGCCAGGTCATCCGCCCGGCGGGGCTGGCCGAGAACCACTTCCAGTGGCCGCCGTCGACCCTGGCGTTCTACCGCCGGCACCTGCGCTGGGTGCTGCCGCTCGCCATCGTTACGGTCGCGTCGGTATCGCTGGTCACCAACGGCGGCCACGTCAGCTGGCGCAACGCCGTCGGCAGGCCGGCCCTGCTGGCGCTGCTCGGACCGCTGACGGCGCTGTTCTGGGTCATGCTGCACCCGCGAACGGGCCTCGCCGGCTCCGCGCGCCCCGACGCGCCGGACTGGGCGCGGCGCTTCCGGTTGCTCTGGTTCGTCGCCGGCGTCGGCATCCCGGCGACGCTGATCGTGCTGGCGGCGCTCGGCTTCCACTTCACGGCGCGGCAGCTGGCGTTCCACTTCGGTGCGACGGTCACGCTGACCGCGAGCCTGTTCCTGGTGCAGGACGTGGTGCTGCGCGCGCTGGTGCTGACCCGCCGCAAGATCGCGATGGCGCAGGGCGCCGAACGCCGGCGGGCCGCGGCCGCCGCCAGGGAACAGGGCGCCGAGCCGGCCTCCGTGCCGGTCGAGGAACAGCTGATCGACGTGCACTCGGTGGCGGCGCAGACGCGCAGCCTGGTGCGGTCGCTGCTCAGCTTCGCGATCGCGATCGGCGTCTGGGTGATCTGGGTCGACGTGCTGCCGGCACTCGGCATCTTCAAGACCGTCATCCTGTGGGAGAACATCACGCTCGCCGATGCCCTGCTGGCGTCGATCGTGTTCGCGGTGACGATCCTGGCGGCGCGCAACCTGCCGGGCGTGATCCAGTTGACGATCCTGCAGCGGCTCGAGATGCACGGCGGCGAACGCCATGCGATCACGACGGTCGCGCGCTACGTCGTGATCCTGATCGGGGCGCTGATCGGCTTCTCGACGCTCGGCCTCGAGTGGTCCAAGCTGCAGTGGCTAGCGGCGGGTGTCTCGGTCGGCCTCGGCTTCGGCCTGCAGGAGGTGTTCGCCAACTTCGTCTCCGGCCTGATCATCCTGTTCGAGCGGCCGATCCGGATCGGGGACCTGGTCACGGTCAACGGCATCGACGGCTACGTGACGCGGATCCGCATGCGCGCGACCACGATCCGCGACTACAACCGCAAGGAACTGATCATCCCGAACAAGGAGTTCATCACCGGCAGCGTGGTCAACTGGACGCTGTCGGACGCGGTCACGCGGCTGATCATCCGCGTCGGCGTGGCCTACGGCTCCGACACCGAAGCGACGCGCCGCATCCTGCTCGAGATCGCCGCCGACACGCCCGGCATCCTGGCGACGCCGAAGCCGAAGGCGCTGTTCCTGGCGTTCGGCGACAGCACGCTGAACTTCGAGCTGCGCGTGTTCACGGCCGACACCGACGTCTGGCCCGAGGCGATCGACCGGCTCAACCGGGAGATCGACCGTCGCTTCCGCGACGCCAAGATCGAGATCGCGTTCCCGCAGCGGGACCTGCACATCCGTTCGGCGAAGCCGATCGTCGAGGCGCTGATGCAGCAGCGGCCGTCCCCCGCCGACCGGTCAGACGACGCGGAACCGGCGAAGTAGCCACAGCTCGAGCGCGGTCAGCGCAACCAGACCGGCGACCAGGATCCAGAACGAGGCCGCCTCGGACGAGCCCGGGATGCCGGCGACGTTGACCCCGAGCAGGCCGGTGACGAACGACAGCGGCAGGAACACCGCGGCGATCACCGACATCACGTACATGTTCCGGTTGAGCCGGACCGACACGTGGTGGTCGAGCTGGTCCTGCACGACCGCGGCCCGTTCGCGCACCGAGTCGAGCACCTCGACGTGGCGGGCGCTGCGGTCGGCGACCTCGCGCAGGTCGGCCGCCGCCTCGGCCGCGAACCACGACGGCAGCTCGCGCAGCATGCGCGACAGCGCGTCGCGCTGCGGCGCCAGGTGGCGGCGCAGCATCGTGACCATGCGGCGCAGCTCGCCGAGCCGCTGCGGCAGTTCGCCGAGGTCGCCGCGCAGGATCCGTTCCTGCAGGTCGTCGACGCCGTCGTCGAGCTCGTCGACGACCGGGTAGATGCGCCGTTCGATCGCCTGCGCCAGTTCGGCGATCAGCGCGCACGAGTCGGCGACCTCGCCGGCCTCCTGCATCCGGTGCACGTCCCCCACCGCGAACACGTGGCGCACGACGGCCGAGACGGCCCGCTTCGGCTCGATCCAGACGCGCACGGCGATCATGTCCTCGGGGTCGGCACCGCGGTTCATGTTGACGCCGCGCAGCACCAGCACGAAGCCGTCGCCGAACCGGGTGAAGCGCGGCCGTGCGGCGTTGGCGACCAGCGCCTCGGCGACGGTGGCGTCGAGATCCGCGGCGTCGGCCAGCGGCTCGGCGAGGTCGGCCTCGCAGCGGAAGTGCGTCCAGCGCGCGCCGTCGGCAAGCGGGACGTCGAACTCGGAGGTCAGTTCGTCCATCGTGATCCTCAGCGCATCGGCTGCAGGTCGACCGCGACGTTCGCGGCCGGAAGGAACGGCCCGAACGTCAGCGAACGGCTGAACGTCGGCCGCTGCGGGTCCAGCTGGGCGCCGCCGTAGCGTACCGTGACCCGCCCCTGCAAGCCCGCACGGAGCCGGGCCAGCAACCCGCCGCGCAGCTGCATCGGCATGCCGCGGCGACGCTCGGGACCGGCGGCGCGCACGACCTGCGTGTGCAGCGGCCCCCAGCGACCGTCGCGGCCGCGCACCTCGACCGCGTACTCAACGACCTCGACGTTGGGATCGCGCGGCTCCAGCGCCCACGTCGAGAACTCCAGCCTCGCCTGTTCGCCGGCACCGATCGGCTGCACCTTGACGCGAAAGCGCCCCTTGCGCAGCGCGGCGCTCTGCGCGAACGGGCTGAGCTGCGGCGTGCGGATGTAGACGTCGTCGATCAGCAGCGCGCGGGTCGCGAACGCGGCGTGGTAGTCGAACAGGATCGTGCAGTAGCCCTCGTCCCCCCAGGTCCGTCCCCACGAGTTCTTGGCCAGGAAGCCGTGCGCGTCGTAGCCTACGATGGTCACGGCGTGGCCGCCGTAGAGCGACTTGCCCGGATCGGGGTCGGGGTGCTTCTCGACCTGGATGCGCCCCGCCCACAGCTCGGTCGCGAAGTCCTTGTCCGCCGGCAGCAGCAGCTTGACGACGCCGTAGTCCTGGAACGTCTTGGCGCCGGGCAGGCGGTAGCGGAACATCAGACCCGGGTGGATCGCGGTGCGGACGCGCTTTCCGTCGTCGTCGGCCGACGACCACTTGGGGCCATAGACCGAGTAGGTGACCGGGATCGCCAGACGCCCACCGTCGAGTTCCTTCTTGATGCGGGCCACGTCCCGCGCCTGCTGCTCGTCGAGCACGGTGCAGTCCTCGGCGCGGAAGCCGTACTTGCCGTAGGTGTCGCGGACCTTGTCGAGCGCCGGCTCGGTGAACTGCGCGAGTTCGAGGAAGCCACGGATCTCGACCGGCACGCTCTCGGGCAGGACCAGCGGGTTGGGGCTGTAGGGCAGGAACGCCTCGTGCGACGTGCCGACGTGCGAGAACAGCGGCACGTAGGTCTCGAACACGTTGCCGGCCTTCATCCGGGTCGCCTTGCCGAACTTGCGCAGCCACTTGTCGACGCCGTTCTCGTGCCGCTTGACGGTCGCGTAGAGCAGCTGCTCGCTGAGATCGGTCGGCACGCCCGGAAACGTCTCGAGCGCGGCGCAGATCGAGAACGCCACGCAGGTGCCGCGGTTGGCCTGGTCCTTGACCGGCGACTGCGAGCGGCGATGGTCGACCTGGGCGACGGTCGCCCGACCGAGCACCAGGCAGCCGATGCTGCACAGGGCGACGACGAGGCGCGACAGCTTCATGGCGTGATCATCGAGCGCCGGGGCCGGGACGCAAGCGCGACGGGCCCCGCCGCGGAGCGGGCAGGCGAGCCGCGCGACACGTCGAACCCCGCGCCGACCGACGGTTCGACTCGACCGGATACGGAGGGCGCGGCGGTCGGCCAGCTGGTCGGCCAGCTGGTGGGCACGACGACGCAGCACGACGAACCGGCGCGCAAAAGGGCACCAAACACGGGCTATATGCACGCCGCGGAAACATGTCGCGTTCGCTCTTCACGGGTCGACAAGGCTGCGTCGTGGGGTAGCGTTCGGAGCATGCTGCAGCGCACTCTATGCCCCTCGCCCCACACCGCGCTGCAGCGGTACGACTCCTTCACCTGATCGGCCCACGCCTCGTCGGCAGTGGCACGGTCGTGCTGCATCTCCACCTGAGTGCAGATCGCAGAGCGTGGTGTCCGTCGACGAGGTCGACCCAACGACACCATCCATGCAAGATCCTCGCGCATGCAGCAAGGGAGACCAGTGCTCCTGCTCGCCTCCGTCCCAGCCTGACCAGCAGCAGGCCGGCGTCGACCGCCGCAAGTTCCTGACCGGTGCCGCGGCCGCAGCCGCCGTCGCCGGCGGCGCCGCGGCCCAGGACCCGAAGGGCCAGGTCCGCAGCGACCTGTTCCTCAAGGAGGAGCACTGGAAGGAGCGCATGCAGGCTCCCGACGACGGCAAGAAGTTCGGCTGGGTCGTCGACGTGCGCCGCTGCTTCGGCTGCCACGGCTGCGAGGTCGCCTGCAAGGCGGAGAACGACGTGCCGCTCGGCAGCTACATCCGCCAGACGATCTACCACGACTACGAGAAGTCGCAAGGCGGCCTGGCGCGCATCATGGTGCCGATGGCGTGCCAGCACTGCGAGGACGCGCCGTGCATCAAGGCGTGCCCGTGCGGCGCGATGCACAAGGGGGCCGGCGGTTCGGTCCAGGTCGACTACGACTCGTGCTCGGGCCACGGCGCGTGCAAGGAGGCCTGCCCCTACGGCGCGATCTACATCGACCCGGTCGCCAACCAGGCGATCAAGTGCCACAACTGCACGCACCGCGTCGAGGTCGGCATGGAGCCGGCCTGCGTGTCGACGTGCCCGAGCGAGGCGCTCTACTTCGGCGACCTCAACGACCCGGAGTCGTCGGTCAGCAAGATGAAGGCGCGCCTCGAGGCCGAGAACGAACTCGGCCAGCTGCGCCCGGAGAAGGGCACGCGGCCGCGCATGTGGTTCGGCCACAACGAGGACCGGCCGATCGACGAGTTCGAGCCGAAGATCCCGAAGGAAGGCGAGAGCTACCACAACGACGCCTACAGCGTCTACCACTGGAAGAAGGGAGGTGCGCAATGAGCAACGGCAACCAAAGGGACCGCCGCAATGGCCCGCGCAGCAGCCGCCGCGGCTTCCTGCGCCTCGGCGCGGCGCTCGCCGCCGGCTCGACGGTGGCCGCGTGCGCCGGCTCGCCGCAGGGGCGCGGCGGCAACCGCGACATGGTCTCCAAGGAGGAGAGCCTGCGCATCTGGGAGGAGGGCAAGGGTGTGCCGTACGAGATCGGCGACCAGCACATGCCCGGTGTCTGCCAGCTGCCCGGCCCCAACCGCAAGGTTCGCTTCCCGGACCCGGACAAGTACAAGAACACCACCCAGGTGCACGGCATGTGCCAGCTGTGCTCGACGGTGTGTGGCATCACCGGCCACGTCAAGGACGGCCGCATCCTCAAGGTCGACGGCAACCCCAACGACCCGAACTCGCGCGGCAAGCTGTGCGCGCGCGGCCAGGCGGCGCTCAACCACCAGTACCACCCCGAGCGGCTGCTCTACCCGCTGAAGCGGGTCGGCCCGCGCGGCAGCGGCCAGTGGCGACGGATCACCTGGGAGGAGGCCTACGACGAGCTCGCGACGCGGCTCAAGCAGGTCAAGGAGTCCGGCAAGCCCGAGGAGTTCGCGTTCCACCAGGGCCGCAACCGCAGCAAGGACGCCGTCAACCGCTTCCTGCGCGCGTTCGGCACCAACACCGCGCTCAACCACCGCGGCCTGTGCTCGGCGTCGCGCCGCGCGGCGGCGCTGACGTACCTGTTCGAGAGCGACTGGGACCTCGGCGACTACGAGCGCTCGAAGTACATCCTGAACTTCGGCTCGAACATGTTCGAGGCGCACCAGGGCCACGTCGCCGGCGCGCAGCGCATCCAGCGCGGCCGCTTCGAGAACGGCGCCAAGCTGGTGACGTTCGACGTGCGGATGTCGAACACGGCCGGCAACTCGGACGAGTTCTACATGCCCGCGCCCGGCACCGACGGCGCCGTCGCGCTCGGCATGGCGCACACGATCATCAGCGAGAAGCTCTACGACGCCGAGTTCTTCGAGGACTGGGCCAACGTGCCGCTCGCGGAGCTCTGGGAGCAGATCAAGCAGTACACGCCCGAGTGGGCCGAGCAGACCTCGACGATTCCGGCGGACACGATCCGTCGCATCGCGCGCGAGTTCGCGGCGGCAGCGCCGGCCGCGACCACGATGTGCAACCGCGGCTCGAGCGCGCACATCAACGGCTACACCAACGACCGCTGCATCATCCTGCTCAACGTGCTGGTCGGCTCGGTCGGCAAGCCCGGCGGCCTGTGCTGGATGTGGACCGGCGGCTACGACAAGAAGCGGTTCCCCGAGCCGAAGATGCCGCCTTCGCCGAAGACGCCGTCGCTGCTCGCCGACCCGCCGGAGTTCGTGCTGTCGAACGTCTGGAACAAGATGAAGGTCGGCGAGATCGTCTACCACTACCTGCAGCAGGACCGCGCGCACATCCAGTTGTACATGACGTACAACATCGACTCGCCGCTGACCTGGCCGGAGACCAAGACGACCAAGAACGTGCTGCTCGACGAGAGCAAGATCGCGTTCCATGTCTGCATCAACCCGTTCCTCAACGAGACGGCGTCGTTCGCGGACATGGTGCTGCCGTGGGCGACCTACATGGAGCGTTGGGACGTCGACGCGCGCGGCGCCTACAACCTGAAGCCGTACCTGTCGATGCGCCGGCCGATGGTCGAGTCGCTCGGCGAGGCCAAGGACGTGCGCGAGATCTTCGCCGAGATCGCGCACCGCGTCGGTCCCGAGATGGCGCAGTGGTATCCGGAGAAGACCGACATCCGCGCCTACATGGCGAAGCACACCAAGAACGTTCCCTACGACGCGTCGAAGTACGACTCGCCGATGGCGTTCCTGGAGGCCGAGGGCGCCTACGAGGACCCCGAGCAGAAGCCGTACTTCGCGCCCTACCTCGAGCCGCTGTCGGCGGCCGAGATGGACGGCAGCGAGACCGACCCCGAGACCGGCATCATCACCAAGGACGGCAAGGGCATCGGCATCCTGCACAAGGGCAAGCCGGTGCGCGGCTTCAAGACGCCGTCGCGCAAGCTCGAGGTCAAGTCGGACTTCGTGCCGATGCTCGGCCGCAACGAGGACGTCAGCAAGCTCGCGGCGCTGGCCAACAGCAAGGGCAAGAACCGCCCGTCGTACCACAAGGGCCACGAGTACGACCTGCCGGCGTGGCCGACCTGGACCCAGGTCGAGGAGCACGTCGGCATGGCCGACGACGAACTGGTGATGACGTCGTTCAAGTGGAACGTGCACAACCACGGCCGCACCGCCAACCTCAAGTGGTGCTCCGAGATCGTGCACAGCAACCCGGCGTGGCTGCACCCCGAGACGGCGGCGAAGTTCGGCGTCAAGGACGGCGACTTCGTGCGGCTGAAGGCCTGGCGCAGCAAGCACATCGACAACATGGCGCCGAAGCTCGGGCTCGGGCAGGGCACGGTCGACGGCGAGCTCGAACTGCCGGTCTACGTCACCAGAGCCGTGCACCCGCGCGCCATCGCCATCAGCAACTCGCTCGGCCACTTCGCCTACACGTCGGTGGCGCAAGCCAAGCGCAACCGCGACCTCGGCGACGAGGCCAACGGCTACGAGAACGTCGCGATGCGCGACGCCGACTGGGAGCGCAACATGTGGTGGGAGGACCAGAGCGGCGGCGACCCCGAGAAGTGGGTGCAGAACACCGGCAACGGCTGGGCCCAGAACAACGTGCTGCCGATCGCGCCGGACCCGATCTCCGGCCAGCAGGCGTTCAACAGCACCGTCGTGAAGGTGACCAAGGTCACGTGAGCGAGCACGCAGAGACCGACCACCTCAGCGCCGCCGCCCGCCTGTTCGGGCGGCTGCTGCTGCGCGAGCTCGACGAGCCGACGCTCGCCGAGCTGCGCCAGGACGACGTGCGCGCCGCGCTCGCGGACCTCGACGTCACGGTCCCGCGCGACGACCAGCTGCCGGCCCTCGGCCAGCGATTCTTCGAGCTGTTCCTGCACCCGCAAGGCGCCGTGCCGCCGGTGCAGTCGCTGTGGCGCGACGGCCAGTACGACGGCGACCCGGCGGCCGGCGTGCGCCGCATCGCCGACGCCGCCAACCTGCAGCTTGCCGACGCAGCGCGCGGCGCCGCCCCCGACCACCTCGGCTGCATCCTGCTGCTGTGGGCCGAGCTGCGCGAGCCGCGCCCGGAACTCGCCGAACTGCTGCGCGAGCACCACCTGGCCTGGGCCGAACTGGCCCTGCAACACACCCTGGCGGACGACGGCTTCTACGGCGCCGTCTGCCGCGCCTGCGTGTCGCTGGTGCGCGCACTGCGCGCCGGCGACGACTGAAGCCCCTCTCTACCTCTCCATCCCCTCTTTCCGTTCCCCCTCGCTACCAACGACCGTGAACCGTACCAAGTCCTCCGCCGTGCAGCTGCTCGCTGGCGCAGCCGCCTTCGTCACGCTCTCCTCGACGCCGCTGCTGGCGCAAGACCCGCCGAAGAAGGAACCGATCCGCCTCGACAACTGGATCGGTGGCCCGAGCTGGATCAAGTTCAGCGGCCAGCACCGCACCCGCTTCGAGTCGCTCAACGGCCAGTTCCGCAGCAGCGCGCTGCGCAACACCGAGGACCAGCTGTTCAACCGCAGCATCCTGCGCGCCGACATCGACACCGACAGCATCGACGCGGTGCTCGAGGGCATGGACGCCCGCGCGTTCGGCACCAAGGCCGACTCGTTCGCCAACACGACGACCGTCAACACCTTCGACGTGCTGCAGGCCAACGTGGTCTTCCCGGTCGGCGACGGCCACCTGACCGTCGGTCGCTACACGATGGACATCGGTAGCCGCCGCCTGAGCGCGCGCAACAAGTACCGCAACACGATCAACTCGTTCAACGGCTTCCGTTACGACAAGACCGACGAGGACGGCAACAAGCTGCGCGTGTTCTGGAACATGCCGACCATTCGCCGCCCGAGCGCGCGCATGGAGCTGGTCGACAACGAGCACGACTGGGACCGCCAGTCGTCCGACCTGCAGTTCTACGGCGTGCACGCGACCCGCGTGCTCAGCGAGGACTCGCACGGCGAGATGTACCTGCTCGGCCTCAACGACAACCGCGACGGCAGCGCCGACCGCGACCTGCTGACCACCGGCGTGCGCTTCCTGCAACAGAAGAAGCCCGGCCAGTTCTTCGGCGAGGCCGAGGCGGCGTTCCAGTTCGGCGAACGCAACAACGAGGACGTGTCGGCCTGGTTCGCGCACGGCTCGGTCGGCTACGTCGGCGAAGGTGAGTGCCGTCCGACGTTCCGCCTCGCCTACGACCACGCGACCGGCGACAGCAGCAGCACGGACGGCGACTACAACCGCTTCGACACGCTGTTCGGTGCCCGCCGCTTCGAGTACGGCCCGACCGGCATCTACGGCGCGATCGGCCGACGCAACATCAGCTCGCCCGAGATCCGCTTCGACTTCAAGCCGTCCGCGACGACCTGGGTGATGGTCGCCTACCGCCACCTGATGCTGGCTTCGGACAACGACGCCTGGGTCGAGGCGGGCCTCTCGGATCCGACCGGCGCCGCCGGCACCACCGTCGGCAGCCAGATCGAGTGCCGCCTGCGCTGGGAGCCGTGCAAGAAGCAGGTCCGCATCGAAGGCGGCGGCGCCTACTTCGCCGGCGGCAGCTTCCGCGACGCGACCCAGCCGGTCGGTGGCGGCGACACCCGCTACGGCTTCCTGGAAGTCATCTTCTGGTTCTGATCGCGACGGATCCGCGCCGATGCGCGGATCCCGGCGCGCTCAGGACCTGGCCCGCAGCCTGCGGCTGCGCGCGGCGGTTCTGGGATCGCGGCGATTCTGGGATCGCGATCGGCGGCGAACGGAGCCCCGCTCCACCCGACGCACCGACGAGTGCGCAAGACCTCGCGACATTGTGCGCGGGTCGGTGGGGTCTTCGCGCTACGTTCGCATGCACCTCGCGCCTCACACGCGCGAGGTCCAGGAACCCGACGCCCTCCATGAAGACCGCCACGCTTCGTGCGGCTGCGAGCATGCTCGCGGTGCTCGCCAGCCCCCTCTCGATCCAGGCCCAGCAGCAGGGCCGCGATCCCAAGCCCTGGCGCCTCGACGAGGCCGTCGGCACGCCGGACTGGGTCCGGCTGAGCGGCCGCCACCGCACCCGCTTCGAGTCGCTCAACAAGCAGTTCCGCGCGGGCAACCGGCCGGTCGCCGAGGACCAGTGGTTCACGCGGACCAGCGTGCGCGCCGACTTCGACTTCGGCACGTTGGGCGGCACGGCCGAGCTGATGGACTCGCGCGCGTGGGGCGACAACCCCAACCGCCAGGCGAGCACGAGCTTCAGCAACGTCACCGACTTCGTCGAACTCAACGCGATCTACGACTTCGGCGCGCCCGAGGGCCACACCAGCCGGCTGCTCGCCGGCCGCTACACGATGTCGCTCGGCAGCCGCCGCTTCGTGATCCGCAACGGCTTCCGCAACACGGTCAACACGTTCGACGGCGTCGACTACCTGTGGCAGGACGACCAGGGCCAGCAGCTGCGGCTGTTCTGGACCATGCCGGTCCGCCGCCGCCCGTTCGACGCGCCGTCGCTGCGCGACAACGACTTCGAGTGGGACGACCAGGACAAGGACCTGCAGTTCTTCGGCGTGTTCGGCGCGCGCAACCTCGACGAGCACTCCCAGCTCGAGGGCTACGTCTTCGGCCTGCACGAGGACGCGACCGACTCGCGCAACCGCCGCCTGATCACCCCCGGCGTGCGCATCCACCGACCGGCGAGGAAGGGCGCGTTCTTCGGCCAGGCCGAGGCGGCGTTCCAGTTCGGCGATTCGCAGGCGAGCAGCGGCACTTCGCCGACGCTCGACCACAGCGCGTGGTTCGGCCACGCCTCGCTCGGCTATCGCTTCGACTGCGCCTGCGACTTCACCGTGCGCGTCGCCTACGACTACGCGACCGGCGACCGCGACCCGAGCGACGGCGAGAACAACCGCTTCGACCGGCTGTATGGCGCGCCGCGCTTCGAATACACGCCGACCGGCCTGTGGGGCGCGATCCAGCGCAGCAACTTCAAGACGCCGGAGCTGCGCGTGTCGTTCCGGCCGACGCGGCTCTCGTGGATCATGCTCGCCTATCGCAACCTCGAACTGGCGTCCGCGACCGACCAGTGGATCGCCTCGGGCGTGCGCGATGCGACCGGCGCGTCCGGGGACAACGTCGGCCAGCAGATCGAGCTGCGCGCGCGGTACGACTTCTTGCCGAACAACATGTTCCTCGAGGTCGGCGGCGTCTACTTCGTCAGCGGCAGCTTCCTCGAGCGCGCCCCGAACTCGCCGGGGGGAGCGGATCGCAAGTACGGGTTCGTCGAGATGCGCTGGACGTTCTGAGTCCGGCCAGCGCTACAGCCAGCTGTCGAGCTTGTCGGCCACGACGTCGGCGCTCTGCATGCCGACCAGGCGATCGACCGGCTGGCCGTCCCTGAACACGATCAGGGTCGGGATCGAGCTGACCCCGAGCTGGCCGGCAAGCTCCTGGTTCTGGTCGATGTCGAGCTTGCCGATGGTCGCCTTGCCCTGGTAGCGCCTGGCAACGGCGTCCACGGTCGGGGCCAGCGCGCGGCAGGGGCCGCACCAATCGGCGTAGAAGTCGACGAGCGTCACGCCGCCGGCCTGCAGCTGCTGCTGCAGCGACTGGCGATCGAACGTGACGGCGGCGGGAAGGTTCTGCGTGTTGGTCATCTGTCGTTTCCTCGGTCGGGCGAGCAGGAGGCGCTCGCACGCCGGTTGGATGCCGGCCGGCCGACCGATGTGACAGCGTGACGCAAGAAAACTCAGCCGCGGGCCGAGCCGCCGCCCCCACCGGCCTTGCGCGCCTTCAGGATCGCGTCGACCAGCTCCTGCGGCAGCGGCCGTTCCTGCTCGCTGCGCAGCCGTTCTCCACCATCGCGGCACAGTTCGGCAGCCTGCTTGTAGTTCTCGACGTAGTCCTCGCACGCCGGACAGAACGCGACGTGCGACTCGAACTGGAACCGCTGCTCGGCGGGGAGGCGGCCGTCGACGTAGTCGAGCAGGAACTCGACGCACTCCTCACAGCGCACCCTGGCAGCAGCCTCGGGACACGGATCACGGTCGTTGCTCATGTCGGATGGTCCTCCATCACCGGGCGCAGCAGACGGGTCAGGGCCTGGCGGCCACGATGCAGACGCTGGCGCACGGTATCGTCGCGGACACCGAGTTGCGTCGCGACGTCCTTGGACTCCATGCCCTCGAGATCGCGCATCACCACCACCTCGCGGTAGCCGTCGGGCAGCTGCTCGAGCGCGCCCCAGAGCGCGTCGTGGCGCTCCCGCCGCACCGCCTCGGCGCTGGCGTCCTCGGCGAGCGGCTGCCAGCGGGGCATGGTCTGCTCGTGGTGGCCGTCGACGAACGTCGGCAACAGCGCGTCGATGTCGCGCATCGGCTGCGATCGCCGCGCCCGTAGCCGCATCAGCGCCGTGTTGACGACGATACGATGCAGCCAGGTCGACAGTCGCGACCTGCCGTCGAAGTCCGCCAGCTTGCCGAACGCCGAGACGAACGCCTCCTGCAGCACGTCCTCGGCGTCGCTGTCGTCGCGGGTGATCCGGCGCGCGACCGCCAGCAGCCGGCCACCGTGGGCCTCGACCAGTTCGCGGAAGGCGTCGTCGTCACCGGACCGCAACCGCGCGAGCAGGTGCTGCTCGTCCAAAGGAACGGCCTGGGTGCGGGGCGAACGGTCCATCGGCAGCCTTCTGGGTCACGTCGCCATCGCAATCCAGATGGTGCGCCGCGGCCCCTTGGTGCGGCGCGCCTTGACGTGGTGGATGCGCACCTGGAACCGCCCCTTGCGCAGGCGGGCGTCGAACGCGCCGTCGTCGGCGGCCGACCAGACGCCGAGCACGCCCCCCTGCTTGAGCGACGCGCGCAGTAGCCGCAGGCCGGGCTTGCCGTAGAGGCTGTCGTTCTTGGGCCGCGACAGGCCTTCGGGGCCGTTGTCGACGTCGAGCAGCACGATGTCGTAGGCGTTCTCGTTCTGCTCGAGCACCTCGCGAACGTCGCCGACGATCAGGTTGGTGCGCGGGTCGTCGAGCGGCTTGCCGGCGCAATGGCCGAACAGGTCGCGATTCCAGGTGACGATCTCGGGCACCAGTTCGGCGACGTCGACGACCGCGCGCTCGGGCAGCAGCGCCAGCGTGCGGGCCAGCGTGAAGCCCATGCCGAGGCCACCGATCAGGACGCGCGGCGCCTTGCGCGGCCCGAGCCGTTCGACCGCGAACTCGGCCAGCATCTCCTCCGAGCCGTAGACCCGGGTGCTCATCAGTTCGGTGTGGTCGACCCACACCTCATCGGCGCCATCGTGATGAAAACAACGCAGCTCGCCGGTGTGTCCGGGGATCTCGGCGGTGGCGATCAGGTCGCGGGGCTTCACGCGAACCAGTATGCCAACGGTCCGGCCGCGCGTCCTCATCCGAGATGGCCGGCGCTGCGTCGAAACATCGCCGCGGCGAGCCCGTATGATGCGCGACACGGAGACCCCATGTTCCTGCTCGATCTGCTGCGCAAACGAAGTCGCGAAGGCGACCATCACAAGGACCAGGTGCACTACCTGACGACGCTACGGGGCGTCATCGGCATGCTGCGCAACCCCGAGGGCACCGAGTCGGTGTTCGACATCGAGGACGGCCTCAAGGACATCCGCGCCGCCGACGGCGTGGTGACCCGGGTCAGCCAGGATCCGGAGGTCGTCGCGATGATGAGCGAGCGCTACCTGGCCGAGCCGGTGGACCTCGACGAGCTGGAGCGACTGCCCGACGGCAGCCTCGGCAACGCGTTCGCCCGGCACATCATCGACCACGGCTTCGACCCCGACTACTACCGCAAGCTCGACGTCGAGACCGACCTGGACTGGGTGATGATGCGGATGCGGCAGACGCACGACATCTGGCACGTGGTGACCGGCATCGGCACCAGCCGCCTCGGCGAGATGGCGGTCAAGGCGTTCGAACTGGCGCAGACCTGGCGACCGCTCGCGGCGGTGATCACCTGCGGCGGCATGATGCGCTACCTGATGAAGGACCCCGACCAGCTCGGCGACGCGATGACGAACATCAGCCACGGCTACCAGCTCGGGCGGTTGGCGAAGCCGTTCCTGGCGCAGAAGTGGGAGCTCGGCTGGGAGCGTTCGCTGGCCGACTGGCGCATCGCCGTGAACCTGCCCGCGGACGTGCCAGCGGCCGGGCAGTGGCAACCGCCGTGCATGCCGGCGGAGAACGCGTGAGCATGCGTCGCGACATCCCGACGTTCGAGGAGTTCTGGCCGCTCTACCTGCTGGAGCACTCGTGCGTGCGCTGCCGCTTCGTGCACTACATCGCGGCGACCGCCGTGCTGACGATCGCCGTGACCTCGATGTGCATGAGCTGCTGGTGGCTGCTGCTGACGGCGCCGCTGGTGGCCTACGGCTTCGCCTGGTTCGGCCACTTCGTGTTCGAGAAGAACCGCCCCGCGACCTGGGTCTACCCCTGGTGGTCGCTGCGCGCCGAGTGGCGCATGTTCTTCCTCGCCATGACCCGCCGCCTCAAGCACCACCTGCCCCCCGACAAGAACGCCCCCTGATCCGGACACCGCATACCGAACCGGGCGTCAGCCTGCGCAGGATGAACCCGGTTCGGTATGCGGTGTCCGGCGCCATCATCCATCGCGGCATCAGGGCATCGAGACGTGGTCGCCGTCGCGCACGCCGTGGCCGGCCGCGACCAGCAGGTCGACGCCGCGGGCCATGACCTCGCGCACGTTGCTGCCGAGCCGCGAGATGCCGAAGCAGCGCGCGCACTCGCGCATCAGGTCTTCGGCGGCCAGGGCGTGGTGCTGCCGCAGCAGCCAGACCATCGCGTGGGTGACCTCCACCATCGGCAGTTCCTCGGCGCTGCGCTCGCTGCGTTCGTCCTCCGGCACGCGGAAGCCACGGAACGCGGCGCGCTGCTCATCGCCGGCCCAGACGGTGTCGTGCTCGCTCTGCGATCCCGGCGGCAGCGCCGCGCGCACGCGAGCGCGCACCCTGTCGGTGACGCGCGAGACGTCCCAGGCCTCGGCGAGGCGGCGCACCAGCCGTTCGAACACCATCGGCGCCTCGACCTCGAGCATGCGGCGCACGGCGTCGACGTCGTCGCTGGCGCACGCTCCCTGGAGCAACTCGTGCGGACGCGGACCGTCCGGATCCGGCGGCGGAACGTGCGCGGACTCCGGTTCGCCGTCGTTCGCAGCATCCCCATCCGGCCCCTCCGGACTCTGCCGATCCTCGTCCGACGCGTCCTGGTCCCCCGAATCCCGGCACGACGGATCCCGGAGCAACGGATCCCGAAGTGACGAACCCTCGGGCGACGCATCCTCGCCCACCGCTCGGTCCGGTTCCGAAGACGCCCCCGGCGCCGGCTCGTCCGCGCCATCCGCCTCGCCGATCACCGCCGCGCCGGCCAGCCTGGGTTCGTCGGCCCGCGCCCGCGCCGCCGTCTCGGCGCGCTGCGCTTCCTCTTCGACGCGCGCCTGCTCGATCAGGACCTCGAGCCGCTCGAGTTCGCCGTCCGCGTCCTGCCAGTAGTCGGTCGACCAGACCCGCACCAGCCGCCAGCCGAGCCCGCGCAGCACCGCCGCGCGCAGCCGGTCGCGGTCGCGCGCGGTGGCCGCACGGTGGTAGGTCGCGCCATCGCACTCGATGCCGAGCAGGTAGCTGCCGGGCCGCGCCGGATCCTCGACCGCGAGGTCGATGCGATAGCCGCTGCAGCCGATCTGCGTGTGCACGGTGTGGCCGCGCGCGACCAGGGCGTCGCGCACCGACGCCTCGAACGGCGAGTCGACGTCGCGCGACGGGTCGCGTTCGATCGCGCCGACCAGCGCCGCCTCACCGCGCAGCGCGTAGTCGAGGAAGTGCCGCAGGTGCCGCGCTCCGGTCGCCGTCGAACGGTTCGCGACCTGCTCCGGACCGACCGACGAGAACACGACCAGCTCGCGGCGCGCCCGCGTCACGGCGACGTTGAGGCGACGCTCGCCACCCTGCAGGTTGAGCGGACCGTAGTTCTCGTAGACCTTGCCGGCCGCGTCCGGGCCGTAGCAGATCGAGAACAGGATCACGTCGCGCTCGTCCCCCTGCACGTTCTCGAGGTTCTTGACGAACAACTCCTCGTCGGCCTCGGCGAGCACCGTGTCGAGCGACGGATCGGCGCGCCGTTCGGCGTCGAGCAGATCCTCGATCAGGCTCTGCTGCGCGCGCGAGAACGTCACGATGCCGATGCTGCGGCGGGCGAGTTCCGGATCGCGCAGGCGACGCACGACGGCTGCGACCAGCGCCTCGGCCTCGGCCTTGTTCTGCTGCGACGCGGCGCGGTCGTAGACGCCGTCGACGCGCACGCAGCGCACCCCGGCGCCGTCGTCGGCCGGCTCCGGTGCTGGGAACGTCAACAGCCGGTTCTGGTAGTAGTGGTGGTTGCTGAACGCGATCAGCGACTCGTGCCGGCTGCGGTAGTGCCAGTCGAGGTGCATGCGCGGCAGGCCGGCCGCGGCGCACTCGTCGAGCACGCTCTCGAGGTCCTCGGGCACGTCGTCGACCTCGACGTCGTCGTCCGACGCGACCCGCTGGAAGAAGCTCGTCGGCGGCAGCTGCTTGCTGTCGCCGACGACGATCAGCGATTCGCCGCGGCCGATCGCACCGACCGCGTCCCACATCGGAATCTGCGAGGCCTCGTCGAACACCACCAGGTCGAAGCGCTGCGCGTCCCGATCGAGGAACTGCGCGACCGACAGCGGGCTCATCAGCACGCACGGCGACAGCCGCGGCCACAGCCCGCGGATCTCGGCCAGCAGCCGACGCACCGGCTTGTGCCGCCGCTGCTTCTTGAGCTCCCGCTCGAGGATGCCCAGCTCGCTGCTCGCGACCTGCGTATCGCGAAGGCGCGGCAGCTTGGCGGCGAGCCGCGCGACCACGACCTTGGCGCCGAGTTCGATCGCCTTGCGGTCGAGTTCGGCGAACCGCGCGATCGCCGCCTCGTGGTCCTGACCGCGGAACCGCGCCAGCTCCGGCTCCTGCTGGTGCACGAGGTCCAGCCAGCCCTCATAGACGCTGCGGTCGAACGCCGCCCGCAGCTCGCGCGCCAGCAGTTCGCCGCTCGCGTGCGCTGTGACCAGCGCGCCGAGGTGCGCCTGCTCGGCCGCCGCTGCGGCGCGGCGATAGGCACACTGGTCGCGCAGCCCGGCCTCGTGGCGCAGCCAGCCTTCGACGCGCTGCGACACGCGGTCCAGATAGCCGGGCTCGACGTCGACACCAAACGCCTGCTCGAGGTCGAGGTCCAGGTGCTGCCCCACCTGCTGCCGCGCCGCCGCGAACTCGTCGTGCGCGGCGAACAGCTCCCCGCACAGCTGCGGCAGCGGACTCGCGCCGTCGTGCTGCGCGTCGACGTGCGTGGCGAGCGTCGCGAGCAGCTGCGCATCGGGCTGCAGCGAACCCGGCAGCAGCCGCAGCACCAGCTGGCGCAGTTCGCGGGCCTGCCGCAGCCAGCCGTCGACGGCGCCCCAGTCGGCGAGCCCGTCGCGCCAGTGGCTGCCGAGCCCGGTCGCCGCGGTCGCACAGCCGCGCAGTTCGCGCTCCTCATCGCGCACCCGCAGCGCCCGTTCGAGGTCGTCGCGGATCGACGCCGGCGCGCCGAGCGGTCCGGCCGCGACGCCGGCGAGCACCGGCTTGAGCTTGCGCAGGCGCCACCAGCGGAACACGAAGAACGTCTCCGCGTGCATCCGGTAGCTGGCGGCGAACGAGCCCAGGTCGAGCGCCAGCAGGTCGCGACGCCAGCGCGGCTCGAGCTGGGACCACAGGTCGTCGCGACGCCGGCCGATCGCGATGGCGCGCTCGAGGTCCTCGTCGAACTCGCGCCAGTCCGGCAGCCGCAGCCACGACGCCGGCGGCAGCGACGGCGCCTGCAGCGCACGCAGCAGCGCCAGCAGCGTCAACAGCTGTTCGTGGCTCGGGCCGACCTCGCCGAACGCCGCCTGCAGCGACAGCGCGTCGACGAGCGGCTGCACCGTGACGCGCAGGCCGTCGACCGCGCGCTGCAGCCGTTCGGCCATCGGGCGGAAGTCGCGCGTCACCGCCGGCGTCCAGTCGCCGCGCCGCACGCCCCACCACGGCGCCTGGTCGGGCACGCCGAGCGACGCGGACGCGACCACCAGCGCACCGACCGCCTCGCGCGCCGTCGCGACGACCTCGGGCGTGCTCGCCAGCAGCTCCGGCAGCGGCAGGCGCGTCGCGTCGCGCAGCTGCACCAGCTGCGACATCGCCTGGTGCACCGACCAACCGTGTTCGCGGCGGCGGTGCAGCGCGTGCACGAAGTCGTTGAGCTCGCCGCGCTGCGTCTGCAGCCGATCGGCGACGTCCTGCCACTCCTCGGGCGCGCGCCGGTAGCCGAGTTCGAGCGTCATGCGCAGCTGCTCGAGCACCGCCTTCGGGCCGCTCTTGGTCGAGTGCAGCTCGAGACAGAACGGCCCGAGGCCGACGTCGGCGAGACGGTGGTGCACGACCTCCAGCGCGGCCCGCTTCTCGGCGACGAACAGCACCCGCTTGCCGTTGGCGAGGCTCTGCGCAATCAGGTTGGTGATCGTCTGCGACTTGCCGGTGCCGGGCGGGCCCTCGAGCACGAACGACCGGCCGGCGCTGCCGGCCATCACCGCCGACAGCTGCGAGCTGTCGGCATCCTTGGGACAGAACACCTCGCTCGGGTCGAGCTCGTCGAGTTCCTCGCGCGGGAACGCCCCGACCTCCTGCGGCAGCGCCGCACCGGGCGCCTCGATCAGGTGCCGCAGCACCGCGCTCTGCAGCAGCTCGTCCCGGTTCTTGAGGTCGAGCCACATCAGGTACTTGGTGAACGAGAAGAAGCCGAGGTGGGCGACGTCCTCGACCTCCCACCGCGGCATCGCCAGCGCCGTGCGGCGGAACACGTCGAGCACCTTGCCGACGTCGACGCCACGTTCGTCCTCCGGCAGCGGGTCGCCGATCGGCACCGACAGATCGAAGTCGCGCTCGAGCAGCTGCAGCAGCGTCGTGTTGACGCGCACCTCGGCGTCGTCCATCACGAACCGGTAGCCCTCCTGCACCGACAGGCGTTCGATCACGATCGGCACCAGCAGCAGCGGCGCCCGCCGCGGCTTCTGCGACGAGTCGCTCTCGAACCAGCGCAGGAAGCCGAGAGAGAGGTAGAGCGTGTTGGCGCCGCTCTCCTCGATCGACGTGCGCGCGTGGCGGAAGATCTCGGTAAGCCGGGTGTCGAGCGCGTCGTGGTCGAGTTCGCAGCGCCAGCGGCCGGCGCGCAGCTCCTCGGCCAGGTACTCGGCGACCACGTCGGTGCCGGTGCGCTGCGACTCCAGCTCGAGGTCGCGCGGATCGTCGTCGGCGCCGAGCCGCGGCTTCGCGTGCAGCCGCATGCGCGCGCCCGACTGCAGGCGGTCCTCGATCGCGCCGAGGTCGTGGCCGCTCAGCCGCACCGTCTTCTTGGTCTCGACGAAGTTCAGCAGCCGGTTGAACATCGACAGGTCGAGCAGCTTGTGCTGCCAGTGCTCGAGCCGGTCGCGGGCGTGGTTGGCGGGCGGCGGCGGCAGCTCGACCGGCGTCGGCAACGCGGCAGCCGGCACCGGTGCGCCGGGCTCGAGCAGTTCGATCGCGTCGGCCTCGGAGCCTTCGACGGTGCGATAGGCCGAGGTGCGCAGCGGCAGCGGCCGCATGCCGACCCGGCGAGCCGCGGCGATGTCGACCGCGACGCAGAACGCCTGCTCGTCGTCGAGGCGCTGGTCGCCGGCGGCGCGAGCACGCTGCGGCGACTGCGGCGGCACGACGCAGGCGACCGTCGACTCGATCACCACCGCGACGCCGGCCTTGACCGCCTTGCGCAGTTCGAGTGCGGAGCCGAACGTCGGTTCGTCCAGCGACTGCCGTTCGACCCAGCAGCCGACCAGCGCATGGCCGCGCTGCACGATCACGAACGGATCGAGGCCGATGTGCTCACACAGCGCCGCGTAGAGCAGCGCCAGGTCGAGGCAGGTGCCCAGCCGTTCGCCGACGACCTGCTCCGGCAACCGGACCTTCTGGCCGACCTCCTCGAAGCTCGGCGGCGGGCTGACGTAGCGCACCCCGATCGACGAGACCGCCACGTGCACGGCATCGAGCGTCGCGCGCACGCGCTCGGGATCGCCCTTCTGGTAGCCGTCGAGCGCGCCGTCGCCGGTCGCCCGTTCGAGCCGTTCTGCGACCGCGTGCAGCACCGGCGACAGCGCCGGATGGTTCGGCGACACGAACGCGGCCAGCAGCGACGGCAGCGCCTCGAGCCCCGGCCATTCGTTGTAGGCGAGCACGTCGATCGGTTGCGTGCGCTGCGCCAGCACGTCGTCGCCGTCGAGCACCTGCACGACCAGCTCGGTGCGTGCGCGTTCGAGCAGGCTGGCGAACGCGTCCGCACGCAGCGGCAGGTCGGGTGCATCGAGTTCGAGCGACGCGCCGGCCGGCAGCGAGTCGACGCGGCACTCGACACGTTCGGAGAAGTCGACGAGCTCGACCTTGACCACGAGCTCGCGCAGCGCCTCGTCGCCGTCGTTGTGCAGCGTCAGTTGGTGCAGCCACGGGACCGCGCTCTGCTGCATCGCGTAGCACAGGCGGTCCGCGTGGCGGACCTCGATGGCGAGCCCGGAAGTCGTCACGCCGACAACGGTACTAGGAGGTCGCGCGCCGATCGAGGTGCGTGTAGCCCCCGTCCACGAACAGGATCTGCCCAGTCGTGTGCGACGAACGCGGCGACGCCACGAACGCGACGGTGGCCGCGATCTCGCCGGCGGTGGTGAAGCGCTGGCCGAGCGGGACCGAGCGCTCGATCCGGGCCCGCTCGCCCGAGGGATCCGGCTGCGTCGCCAGCCACGACTCGTAGAGCGGCGTCCACACCTCCGCGGGCAGCACCGCGTTGACGCGCACCCCGTCGCCAGCCAGCTCGAGCGCCCATTCGCGGGTCAGCGCCACGACGCCACCCTTGGCCGCCGCGTAGCCCGAAGTGCCGCCCTGGCCGGTGACCGCGACCTTGGAGCCGACGTTGACGATGCTGCCGCTTGACCGCGCGAGGTGCGGCCGCGCGAGGTGCGCCATGGTGTAGACGTGCACGAGGTTCTGCTGCAGCGACGCGGCGAACGCCTCGGGCCCGGCGTCGAGGCCGACGCCGTCGTTGCGGCCGGCGTTGTTGACCAGCACGTCGATCGAACCGAACTCCATCACCGCGTCGGCGACGGCGCGGCGGCAGGTCTCGGGGTCGGCGAGGTCGCCGCGCACGCAGTGCACGCGCGGGCCTTCCGCCGGGCACGGGTCGCGGTCGACGACCACGACCTTCATGCCTTCGTCGACCAGCAGTTCGACGATCGCGAGACCGATGCCGCTGCTGCCGCCGGTCACCACCGCCACCTTGTCCGTCAGCCCGAGGTCCATGCCGTTCCTGCTACCGCCCCTCGGCGCGACGCACGAGCATCGCCGCCTCCTCGTGGAACCCGGCCGGATGCGGGATGCGGCCGAACTCGTCGGGCCACTGCCAGCGAACGTCCTCGAACAGCTCACGCATGCGCTCGATCGGGCAGTCGAACGGCGGCCCGCCCTCGGCGCCGGTCTGCATGAACAGCGCGAACAGCGGCGCCCCGGGCTCGAGCCAGGTCGCGAGCCGCAGCTCGTAGGCCTTCCAGTGCAGCGGGTCGAGCGCGCACAGGCAGGTCTGCTCGTAGATCGCGGCGAACGGCTGCTCCGGCCGCCACGACAGCAGATCCGCCTGCACGACGTGCGCCTCGAGACCTTCTGCCGCGAGCTGCTCGCGCAGCCTCGCCACCGGCTGGTCGGCGATGTCGACGGCCGTGACGTCGCAGCCGTAGCGTACCAGCTCGACGACCTCGTGGCCGTTGCCGCAGCCCGGCACCAGCACACGCCCCTTCGGCATCGCGCCGACCGCCAGCCACGCGCGCAGCGCCGCGCTCGCCTCGCCGCGATCCCAATGGGTCCGCCCCTGCTCGTAGCGCTGCTCCCAGTCGGCGCGCCGCTCGTTGGTTTCCGTCATCGCACGCACGTTACACTGCCGCCCCACATGGGCACCGTCGAAGCCGTCTTCCTGCGCCCGTCGGCGCGCACCCCGGTCCGTTCGGTGGACGCCGCGAACGTCCTCGCCGGCATCGGCATCGAGGGCGACCACGCCGGCGGCGGCAAGCGGCAGATCACGATCCTGTCGCGCGAAGCCTGGCAGCAGGCGTGCCGCGAACTCGGCAAGGAACTCGACCCGTCGATCCGCCGCGCCAACGTGCTGGTCTCGGGGGTCGACCTGGCCGCGACGATCGGCAGCACGCTGCGCATCGGTGACGTCGTCATCGACGTCAACGGCGAGACGCGTCCGTGCGAACTGATGGACGACGACGGCCGGGTCGGCCTGTGCGCGACGCTGCAGCCCGATCGCCGCGGCGGCGTGCACGGCATCGTGCGCGAAGGCGGCTCGCTGCGCGTCGGGGACCCCGTCGTCGTCGAGCCGCCTGGTGCATGAACAGCTGCGACCGGTCCTCGACCGCGGGCATCCGCCGGGTCCCGCGGGCTCGACGACCACGGCGTGCTCGCGAACGGCATCCTGACGACGGCTTCGGTGCAGCAAGCCGGCCCACGCCTCCGCTTACATGCACTGTATCGCAGCATCCGAGCTGCGAATGATGCGATATCCTGCTTGCGATCAAGAGCTGAGGATCCGACACTGTTTCCCCTCACTTTCAGGCTCTCAGATCGCTGGCCGCATGACCGACTTCAACCGACACCCCGACACCTACCACCACTGGAAGCTCGAGTTCGACGGCGACGTCGCGCACCTGCGCATGAACGTCAACCCGGACCACCCCTTCCGTGACGGCTACGAACTCAAGCTCAACAGCTACGACCTGTCGGTCGACATGGAGCTGGCGGACGCGATCCAACGCCTGCGCTTCGAGCACCCCAACGTCAAGGCGCTGGTCGTCGGCAGCGGCCAGGAGCGCGCGTTCTGCGCGGGCGCGAACATCGTGATGCTCAAGAGCAGCACGCACCCCTTCAAGGTGAACTTCTGCAAGTTCACCAACGAGACGCGCCTGAGCCTCGAGGACTACAGCCAGAACTCGGGCGTGCGTTCGGTGTGCGCGATCAACGCGGCGTGCGCCGGTGGCGGCTACGAGCTGGCGCTGGCCTGCGACGAGATCCACCTGGTCAACGACAACAACTCGGCCGTGTCGCTGCCCGAGGTGCCGCTGCTGGGCGTGCTGCCGGGCACCGGCGGCCTGACCCGCCTGGTCGACAAGCGCAAGATCCGCCGCGACCACGCCGACGTGTTCTGCACGATGGCCGAGGGCCTGCGCGGCAAGAAGGCGCTCAAGTGGAACTTCGTCGACGCGATCTGGCCGAAGTCGAAGTTCACCGACGCGATCGCCAACCGCGCCAGCGAGATCGCCGGCGAGGCCAAGGACAAGGGTGCTGCCAAGGGCATCGAACTGAAGCCGATCGCCTATGAGAAGAGCGAAGAAGACGGCAAGACCACGATGAAGTGGGAGCACGTCGAGGTCGTCGTCGAGCCGGGCCAGCGCCTGGCGCGCATCACGTTCACCGGCCCGATCGGCGACCAGCCGAAGGACGGCGCCGGCTTCGAGGCCGCGGGCTGCGACACCTGGGCGCTCAAGGCCTGGCGCGAGTTCGACGACGCGCTGCTGCAGCTGCGCTTCGACTACGAGGAGATCGGCCTGGTCGTGCTCGAGACCCGCGGCGACCGCGGCGCGCTGGTCGAACTCGAGAAGACGCTCGACGCCAACCAGAACCACTGGCTCTGCAAGGAGATCCTGCTGCACATGGCGCGGGTCTGCCGCCGCTGGGACCTGATGGCGCGCTCGACCTACGCGCTGGTCGACGAGAAGGGCTGCGCCGCCGGCGCGTTCCTCGAGCTGATGATGGCCTGCGACCGCATCTACGCCAACGACGTCGACGAGGTCGAGTTCGTTGTCGGCCCGCTGAGCGACGGCGACCTGCCGATGAGCCACGGCCTCAGCCGCCTGCACAACCGCTTCCTGGCGACGCCCGAGCAGGGCGAGAAGCTCGCCAAGGAGCAGCCGACGCTGATCGCGCCCGAAGCCGACGAAGAAGGCCTCGTCACCTACCTGCTCGACCCGCTCGACTGGGAGGACGACGTGCGCATCGCGCTCGAGGAGCGGGTCTCGATGTCGCCCGATGCCCTCACCGGCATGGAGGCCTCGCTCCGCTTCGGCGGCGCCGAGAACTGCGACAGCAAGATCTTCGGCCGCCTCAGCGCCTGGCAGAACTGGATCTTCACGCGTCCGAACGCCACCGGCGACGAAGGCGCACTCACCCGCTACGGCGCGCCCGAGGGCGCGCAGTTCGACTGGCGCCGCACCTAACGGCCCGGACGCCAACACCCAACCGATCACCTTTCCCTGAGGGGCATCCTTTCCTCACGGATTTCCAAGGCAACCTGATGAGCAGCGTCGACCTCGAAGCAAAGATCCCGAACAACGTCGGACTCCGCGACAACAAGCGCCTGATGATGGCGCTCGAAAAGTGGCAGCCGAAGTTCCTCGACTGGTGGAAGACTGTCGGCCCGACGGACTTCAACGAGGACCAGATCTACCTGCGCACCGCCGTCGGCGTCGGCAAGGGCGGCTGGGCGCACTTCGACTACGTGAAGATGCCGGACTACCGCTGGGGCATCTTCCTCGCGGACGGGCCGGACGATCGCAAGATCCACTTCGGTGACAACATGGGCAGCGACGCCTGGCAGACCGTGCCGGGTGAGTTCCGCAACCGCCTGCGTCGCCTGATCGTCACGCAGGGCGACACCGAGCCGGCGTCGGTCGAGCAGCAGCGCATGCTGGGCCACACCTGCCCGTCGCTCTACGACCTTCGCTCGCTGTTCCAGGTCAACGTCGAGGAAGGCCGCCACCTGTGGGCGATGGTCTACCTGCTGCAGACCTACTTCGGTGCCGACGGCCGCGACGAGGCCGAGGCGCTGCTCGAGCGCAACTCCGGCGACGTCGACAACCCGCGCATCCTCGAGGCGTTCAACTACCCGGTCACCAACTGGCTGGACTTCTTCTGCTTCACGGCCTTCATGGACCGGGACGGCAAGTACCAGCTGTCGTCGCTGGCCGAGTCGAGCTTCGACCCGCTGGCGCGTTCGACGCAGTTCATGCTGGCCGAGGAGGCCTACCACCTGCAGACCGGTGAGAACGGCGTCGGCCGCATCGTCAAGCGCACCGGTGAGCTGATGGCCGAGGGCAAGGACCCGCGCACCGAAGGCGCGATCCCGCTCGACATGATCCAGCGCTACTGCAACTTCTGGTTCACCGGCTCGATGGACCTGTTCGGCGGCGAGGACTCGACCAACGCCGCCGAGGCGTTCGCGATGGGCCTGAAGGGCCGCTACCGCGAGTCGGACGGCATCTACAAGGACCCGAAGGCGCTCAACGCCGAGTACCGCCTGCAGGTGCCGACCGACGACGGCAAGCTCGAGGATAAGGACATCCCGCTGCGCCGCGCGATGAACGCGGTCCTGCTGGACGCCTACATCGCCGACTGCAGCCGCATCGTGCAGCGCTGGAACCGCGAGCTGAAGAAGCTCGGCGTCGACCAGACGATCCAGTTGCCCGACCGCAAGTTCAACCGCCACCAGGGCGTCTACGCCGGCTACAAGTTCAACCCGCAGGGTGAGCTGATCGACGAGGCGACCTGGACGCACGAGCACACCAAGTGGCTGCCGACGCAGGCGGACCGCGAGTACGTCGACTCCTGCATGGTCAAGGTCACCGAGCCCGGCAAGTTCGCGAACTACATCGCGCCGCCGCAGAACGGCCCGAACAACCAGCCGATCGACTTCGAGTACGTCAAGTTCCACTAGCCGGCTTGGCTCGCGGAGCGAGCCGGACCGACTGGGTTCCACTTCGGATCGTGGCTACGTGGAGGCATCCTCCGCGAGGCCATCCGCAACCGGCCCGCTGCCGCGATCCTCGGCCTCGCTTCGCGAGGCGATGCGCCTTCGGCGCTCCCCTGTTGCGCCTGAATCCTGATGACGAATCGTCTTTGTTATGTCTGTGAAGGCGGCGACTGCACCGAGAAGGGCAGCGGCGACCTGTTCGACAAGCTCCGCGACCTGGTCAAGCAGTTCGACCCGGACGAGGAGCGCATCAAGGTGCGCCGCTACCCGTGCTTCGGCGCGTGCGAGCAGGGCATCAACGTGACGCTGTTCCCCGACAAGGTGTTCTACAGCACCGTCACCGAGAACGACCTCGCCGAGATCGTCGCGCACATCAAGGGCGAGGGCGAGGTCCCCGAACGCCTGACCGGCAAGTGCGAGCCGGACGTCGAGCAGATCATCTGGGACATGCTCGACAGTCCTTACTAGCTGGCCTTGCTGGCTGGCCTTGCTGGCTGGCCGGCTTGCTGGCCCCGCCAGACCGATTTCTTGTCCGCCGGTGCCCCCCGGTGACGTTCTTCTCGGTTGGAGACCGTCCGCAAGGACGGGAGACAGGAGAAGAAGAAGAGATCAGAGAGACACGCAGGTCAGGCGGCAGCCATCACGAGTGGCTGCCGCCAATTTTCTTCGCGCCCTGCGCTCGACGCGCCAGCGCCCGGCGCGCCTGCGGACGACCCGCCCCACCGTCACACCTTCACGCAGCGCTCACGGCGCCTCCATACCCGCGTGCAGAACAGTTCTCTCGGACGTTCTGCAATGGGTTGGATACTGCGAGGTCGACGCCCCTGGCGCCGGAAGGGCCGGGTCCTGCTGCTGCTGGGCCTGTCCGCGTGCGCCGTCTGGGCCACGTCGACCCACGGCGGCCGCGCCACGGTCGTCCCGGCGAGCCACCCGATGCGCGTGGCCGCCAGCGAGCAGGTGCGCATCCAGACGCTCAACGTGTTCGGGCTGCCGTGGCCGCTGGCCCCCGACGTCGAGCCGCGCTGCCAGCGCATCGCGCAGCAGATCGCCAGCGACAGCGCCGACGTGATCGCGCTGCAGGAGGCGTGGGGCGAGGACGCGAGCGCGCCGTTCGCGATGCCCTACCACCACCGCGCGTCGTGCCGCCAGCCCGCCTGCCTCTACGGATCGAGCGGCCTGATGACGCTGTCGCGGCATCCGATCCGGCACGCCGAGTCGCGCTTCTTCCGCGCCGGTGACGGCATCGAGACGATCGTCTCCAAGGGCATCCTTCGCACGATCGTGACGCTGCCCGACGGCGAACTCGACGTCTGGAACCTGCATCTGCAGAGCGGCCTCGACGACGTCGCCATCCGCATAGCACAGATCGCCGAGCTGCTGCAGTGGATCGAGCAGGACGGGGACGTGCGCCGGGCCGCGATCGTCGGCGACTTCAACTGCGCCCCCGGCGACCCGGAGTTCGCGACGCTGCTGGCCGGCATGGAGCGGCTCGGCTTCGTGCACGCGTCCTGCGGCAAGCCCACCTACGACGCCACCGTCAACCCGCTGGCGATGAAGGAACGGCCGAAGGAGATCGACCACATCTTCGTGCGCGGCCACGGCCGGTCGGTGGCCGCCGACCGCGTCTTCGACCAGCCGATCGACGGCCAGCTGCCATCCGACCACTTCGGGGTCGAGGCGGTGCTGACCGCGGCCTACTCGTCGCGCAGGTAGCGCCGTCGGCAGAAGAAGAAGCCGTCGTGCAGGTAGTGCACGAGCAGCAGCGAGAAGCCGAGCAGGTAGTAGGCGAGCAGCACCGAACCGGGTCGGTAGAGCTCCTTGCCGGCCGCGTCGCGCAGCGGCTCGTCGTGGCCGAACATCGCGAACTGGCCGTTGCTGGTCGCGGCGATCAACCACGCCGCACCGAGCAGCACGACGATCGCACCGAGCGTCGCGAACAGCGCCGAGCGGTAGAAGCGCCAGTGCCGCCCCTCGCCCATGTTGCGGTCGAAGAAGCCGTACGAGATCTCGTTCTTCTGCTTGCTGCGTTCGTTCATCAGCCACAGCACGCCCAGGTACTGGAAGCTGTGCCAGGCGTTGAGGCCCTGGAATGCGCTGTCGAGGTTGGGCAGCAGCGGCACGGTCGAGCCGAGCAGCGCCATCGCGACGACCAGTTGGAAGCGGCGACGGACCAGCGTGCCTTCGCGGTATTCGCGCAGGCTCTTCCACGCGAACAGCGCCACCGACACCAAGAACGCGGTCGTGATCGCGATCCACAGCGCCGGGTGCATCAGGAACTCGGGCAGCAGCGGCGCGACCCGGCCGATCTTGAAGATGTACTCGTCGGCGAACTCCTGGCTGCCGGACAGCCACGTGACGATCTGCGTCGCCAGCGCGTCCGGGTTGGCTCCGCGCATCGTCAGGTCCGTCTTGTCGATCATCGACATGCGGAAGAACGACGCCGGATACATCGCAAACAGCAGCACGGCGTAGTCGACCCACGCCAGCCGCTGCGCCTTCTGGCCGTAGGCGCTCGCCACGAAGCTGTGCTGGTGCACGATGTGCACGCCGGCCCAGAAGAAAAAGAACGTCAGGATGTAGCGGATCGGCGGCGAGCCGGCGATCAGCACGTCGAAGAACGCCGAGCTGATCGCGGCACCGACGACGACCAGCGGCACGCACAGCCCGAGCACGAACAGCAGCGGTTCCTGCTTGCGGAAGCGTGGGTTGAAGTAGGTGCGCGTGTAGGTCGCGAACACGTGCGGGCCGCCGAGCGGCACCATCACCAGCAGCGTGACCATGTCCTCGGCCGCCGACACGCCCGCGCCGAGCGCGCGGAACAGGTAGAACGCGAGGATCGGAACGGGCACCAGCCACGCGCCGCCGGCCACGAAGAACTTGTCCCACGTGCGGCTGCGCAACTGCTGCGTCGGTTGGACTTCGGCCCCGAGGGCTCCAGGTGCGAGCGTGGTCATGACTCTGTCGCTGAGGAGTACCGCGAACCGCACGGCACTGCGAGTCCCGGCGCGTGTTTTCCCACGCCGGGCGGACCGATCGGGAGAATGGCGTACCCTCTGGCCTTTCCCGGGCATCCATCGGGAGCCATGAAGAACGCCACGATGACCCCAACGCCCGACACCGGACGCGCCCGGCTGGTCGCGTTCGTCGAACGGCACCAGCGCGGCCTGCGCCGCTGGCTGCTGTCGCTCGGCGCAGATCCGATGTCGGCGGAGGATCACTGCCAGGAGACCCTGCTCGCGGCCATGCACCACGGCGTCGCCGACTGGACCGGCCGGCGGGCGTGGGCCTGGCTGCGCACGACCGCGCAGAACTTCTTGCGCATGCAGCTGCGGCGCGAGCGACGCGCGCCGCTGCAGTCGCTCGACGACGTCGAGCAGGCCTGGCACCGCGCCGGTGGCGACGACGACGGCGGCAACGCCGCGCTCGACGCGCTGCGGCGCTGCCTCGAGCAGGCCGACGGGCGCGACCGCGAGCTGCTCGACCGGCGCTACGCCGACGGCCAGGGGCGCGGCGAGATGGCGCGGGCGCTCGGCCTCGGCGAGGCCGGCGTCAAGCAGGCCCTGCGGCGCGCGCGCGCCCGCCTGCGCACCTGCATGGAACACCGGATGGAGGAGCAACGATGAGCGAGGGACATCAGGGCCGCGACGCGTTCGTGCACGCGCTGCTGCAGGAGGAGCTGGGCAGCGAGCCGCGGCCGGCGAGCGCCGACGAACTGCTGCAACGCCTCGAGCTCGGCGACGGCGCCCGCGCGTTCGCCCGTGCCGCCGGCCAGGCGCCGGCACGGCAGCGCAGCTGGATCGCGCGGAGGTGGCCGCTGGTCGCGGCGGCGGTCGCGGTGGTCGCCGTCGGAGCGACGTTCGCGCAGGACTGGTTCGGTGGCAATGCGCCGTCCGACGACGAGGTCGATCGACCCGAGGTCCCGAACGACCAGGACCCGCAGCCAGAGGACCGGACCGTCCCGATCCGCGATCTCGCCCACTTCGAGCAGCTGGTGCCGCAGATCCGCGGCGTGTCGGTCGAGGTCCTGCGGCTGCACGACGCCAACCTGCCGTTCGAGGTCGAGGTCGCGGGCCACCCGATCGGGATGACGCAGCACGCGTGCGAGCCGTTCGTCGCGGCGCTGGCCGACGACCTCGCGTTGCTCGAGCCGGCCGCGGCGGAATGGCAGAACCAGCTGACGTTCGAACTGAAGGACGGCCGCTCGATCGAGGGCGCCATCTATCCCTACGGCGGCGCTGGCGTGCTGCGCGTGCACCTGCAGGGTCTGAAGGGCGATCTCGGGGTCGGCGGCACGGCCGGCAACATGCTGCGCGACCTGCTGAAGGACGGCGTCTTCCAGGCTTGCTACCAGCGAGGCATCGTGACCCGGGGCCGACCGCTGAAGGAGGTCCCGCGCGACGCGACCGCGCTGCGGATCTTCCAGCAGAGCGACGAGGACCTGAGGCTGCTGTCGGAGTTCTCACGGCTGACGAAGCTCGACGTCTCCGGCCTTCGCAACACGCTCGGCGAAGTCGGGCATGGCGCGATCGCCAAGGCCTGCCCGCAGCTCGAGGAGCTGGTGCTCGACGGCGCGATGCTGCCGGACACCACACTGCGCGTGCTCGGCGACCTGACGAAGCTGAAGCGGCTGTCGCTGCGCGGCGTGCGCGGCTTCGCCGGCACCGGCTTCGAGCACTACACCCATAGCCAGAAGCACCGCGACGGTCCGACCGAGGTCGACCTGTCCTACTGCAAGTCGCTGTCCGACGCGGGCCTCAGGGCGATCTGTGCCTGGGATCCCGAGGTGTTGCGGCTGCAGGGAGCCGGCGCCGGGATCACACGCAGCGGCTTCGAGGCCCTGCAGAGGACCCGGCGACTGCGCGAACTCGACCTGCGGTCGTTCTCGATGAAGGACAAGGGCATGCTGCCGGTCCTCAACGCGCTGCTCCGGCGCGAGGGGCTGAAGGTGCTGCGCTAGAAGACCGCGGCCGCAGAAGAAGCTCTGGTCCTCGTCCAGCCCGGTCGCGCCGATGCCGCTACCCGCGAACAGGTAGCTGTAGCCGCCGAAGAGCGAGACGTACACGAAGACGCGCCGGGCAATGCCGGCGCGTCGTCACGTTGGGCAGGCTGCCAGCAGCTGCGCCTACTTGGCGCCGGTCAGCTCCTGCAGCAGCGCCTTCTCCTCGTAGATCTTGTCGAGGGCCTCGACCATGATCGCCGTGTGCACGCCGACGCAGCGGTTGACCTCTTCGTCGAACCAGTAGTTGCCCGGCAGCGACTCGATGTTGCCGTCGAACACCAGGCCGACGACCTTCGCGTTGCGGTCCAGGATCGGGCTACCCGAGTTGCCGCCGATGATGTCGCAGGTGCAGACGAAGTTGTACGGCGTGTTCCAGTCGAGCTTGCCCTTGGCGTCGAGCCACTGCTTGGGCAGATCGAACGGGTGCTCGTTGTCGAACGCGGCGTTGCGCTCGTAGAGGCCGTGCACGGTGGTCTTCGGCGAGACCTTGGTGGTGCCCGCTTCGTAGCCCTTGACGGTGCCGTAGGCCAGACGCAGCGTGAACGTCGCGTCGGGGTAGTTCTTGTCGCCGTAGACGTCGAAGCGCGCCTTGTTGATCGTCGACTTGTGCTCGGCGACCGCCTCGGTGGCCGCCGCCATGTCGCGGCGCATGACCTGGAAGTTGACGCGCTCACCCGAGTGCTTGGCGACCAGCTTCTCCATCTCTTCCTTGATCGCGGCGAACGCGGCCTTGACCTCTTCCTTGCCCGACTGCTCGATCAGCTCTTCGTCGCGCGCCTTGATCAGCGCCATTCGATCCTCGTCGAGCAGGCCGTTGAGGTGGCCGGTGAACGCCTTGAGGCTGTTCATCTGGCCGAAGTAGGTGTCGCGCAGGCGGAACGCCGCCTCTTCGCTCTGCTCCATGCGCTGCTTGATGACCTTGACGTTGTTGGTCAGCAGCGCGACGACCTGCGGGGTCCACAGGTCGCGGTGCATCACCATCTCGTCGTAGGTCAGCGAACGCTCGGTGCCGCCCGGGTGGCCCGACACGAACACGAGGTCGTCGGCCTTGGCGCCCTCGGTCTCGAACTGGAAGTACCACTTCGACGAGTCGATCGGCTTGCCGTCCTCGTAGACGCGGAAGAACGCGCAGTCGAGGCACCACCGCGGGTAGGTGAAGTTGTCGTAGTCACCGCCGTAGAACGCGACCTGCTTGGCGGGCGCGAACACCAGGCGCACGTCGTCGTAGACGTGGTAGACGTAGGCGCGGTACTGGTTGCCGTCGTAGAGCGACACCGGCTGCGCTTCGAGGTGCTTGCTCTCGTCGCTGAGGCCGTCGCAGATCTCGGTCAGCTTCGCCTCGACGTCGCCGTCCTCCTCGGCCTTGACCGCCATGATCTCGGCGGTGATGTCCTTGACGTCGACGAGCTGGCGCAGCACCAGGTCGGTGCCGGGCACTTCCTTGCCGTAGAGGCGCGCGCTGAAGCCCGGCTCGACCCAGTCCTTCTCGGGCGTCGAGACCTTCTGGATGGTCTCGAGCGCGACGTGGTGGTTGGTCATGACCAGACCGTTCGGCGAGACGAACGAGCCCGAGCCGCCGGTGTCGAAGCGCACCGAGCCGAGGCGCACGTGGTCGAGCCACTCCTTGGTCGGCTCGAAGTCGTACTTCTCCTTCAGCTGCTTGAGCGGCAGGCTGTCGAACGGCCACATGCCCTCGTCGGGGCGGGTCGATTCGGGGAGGGTCGTGCCGAGCGCCAGAACGGCGAGGGCGAACGGGATGACAGGGGTGAATTGCATTGGAGTCCTCTACGTGCGCAGCCGGCTCGTGCGAGCTGCGGGGGGAGGATCATATGCAAACGGAGGCCGGGGTACGCGGTTCGTTCGGGGCACTTTGTGGCGGAGAGTTGGAGGATGAACCAGGTACCGTACGGCAACCGTACGTGGAGCGGCCCGCTGCATCTTGCGATGGAGCGGGCCGCTTGTGGGGATGGATCGCGAGGGTGGGCGGCTACTTGTCGCCGCCGTCCTCGGTCATCTTGGCGACGAGGTCCTTGGCGATGCGGGTCGCCTCCTCGCCGTCGTGGCCGCGGTAGTGGATCTTGAACTCGCTGTCCAGGATCACGACCGTCGGCCAGCCCTTGACCGCCCAGTCGGTGGAGATCTTCTCCGGCCGACCTTCGTTCTGGTTCTGGAAGCTGCGCCAGTTGAGCTTGTTCTCGGCGATGGCCTTCTTGGCGCGCTCGATCGTGCTGTCACTGTTGACACCGACCAGAGCGAACGGCTTGTCCTTCATCTCTTCCACGAGCGACCGCTCGTGCGGGTACATGGCCCGGCAAGGGCCTCACCAGTCGCCCCAGAAGTCGAGGAAGATGACCTTGCCCTTGTAGTCGCTCAGCTTGAACGCCACGCCGTCGAGGTCGACGCCCGCGATGTCGGGGGCCGTGCAGCCGATCCCGAACTTCTCGCGCTCGTCGATCGCGCCGTTGATCTGGCCGACGAGGCCCTTGTCCTCGACCTTCCCGGCGATCGCGAGCAGCTTGGCGCGCGCCGCCTGGTACTCGTCACCCTCGATGTCGGCCGAGGTGATCGTCTTCTGGTGCGTCGCGAACAACGCCCAACCGCGAACGTCCACCGACTTGCTCTGCATGAGCTTCGCGCGGGCGTCCTTGGCGAACTCCGGCGACACGATGCGATCGAGGAACGGGATCATGCGACCCATCGCCGCCAGCTTGGGGCTGTCGATGTGGTCCTTCAGCAGCACCTCGAGGGCCGGACGCGCCTTCTGCTGGTCGAGGTTCACGACCATCATCAGGAAGTCGATGGCCTCGTCCTTGCCGGCGTAGTCCTTCGCGTATTCCAGCGCCTTGTCGGCGACCGGACCGAAGTCGGGGCGCATGCGCATCGCGCGAACGGGCTTGCCGTCCTGCGGCTTCTGCGCCTGCTTCATCGAATCGCGCCACTCCTTGACCGCCTGCTGCTGCAGGTCATTGAGCTCCTGCATGCGCTCGGCGGCGCTCGGCGCCTTGGTGACGGGTTTGGCGGGCTCCTGCGCGGCGACCGTGCCGAGCAGCAGAACCCCCGCCAGGAGGGATAGGGTCTTCATGTGGGTATCTCCGAGAACGTGTTCGCGCCAACCGGGCGCGACCCGACCACTCTGGACAGACGGACCCCGCGGTGCAACTCCAGCGTGGCCGGCCGCCGCGCCGTGTTACAGGGATGACAAGGCTGCGGCGGCACCGCGGTCCACCGTAGGATGACGCCGTGACCGTCCGCTCCCGTGTGCACCAGGTGCTCGAAGGCCACCACGAGCCGATCGGCAGCATCGTGCGCTGGCTGCTCGCCGCGCTGATCGTTGCCAACGTCTTCGCCGTGGTCATGGAGACCGTGCCGTCGTTCCGCGCCCGCCACGCGACGGCGCTGGCCAACTTCGAGGCGGCATCGCTGGCGGTGTTCTCGATCGAATACGGGCTGCGCATGTGGTCGGCCGGCGAACACGCGCGCTTCCAAGGCCTGCTCGGCCGCCTGCGCTGGATGTTCACGCTCGGCGCGATCATCGACCTGCTGGCGATCGTCCCGGCGGTGTTCGTCACCGACATGCGGCTGGTGCGGCTGCTGCGCCTGGCCCGCCTGATCCGCATCGCCAAGCTCGGCCGCTACTCGCTCGCCCTGCGCACGCTGCGGCACGTGATGTTCGCGCGGCTGCCCGACCTGGTGTCGCTGAGCTTCGTGCTGCTGATCCTGCTGGTGCTCAGCTCGTCGCTGATGTTCCACCTCGAACACGACGCGCAACCGGAGCAGTTCTCGAGCATCCCGGCGACGATGTGGTGGGGCATCGTCACGCTGACCACGATCGGTTACGGCGACATGGCACCGATCACGGTCGAAGGCCGCCTGCTCGGCGCGGTCGTCGCGGTGCTCGGCATCGGCATGTTCGCGCTGCCGGCCGGCCTGCTCGGCGGTGCGTTCGTCGAGGAGCTTGGCAAGGCCCGCCGGCAGGCGCGCGAACAGCGCGCGGCGGCGGTGGCCGAAACCCCGACGCAGTGCCCCCACTGCAACCGGCCGCTGTCCGCGGACGCAACCCCGTGACGCCATCGACATGAAGGGCTCCCGCCTGCACAAGCTCTGGGACCAGCTGACCTCGAGCTACTGGTTCGTGCCGCTGGTCGTGACCGGCATGATGATCGCGCTGGGCTTCGCGCTGGTCGCGCTCGACCGCTCGCCGACATCGGTCGACTGGATCTCGTGGATGGACGCGAGCCAGCCAGAAGGCGCGCGCGCGCTGCTGTCGACGATCGCCGGGGCGACGATCACGATCGCCAGCCTGACGTTCTCGATCACGATCGTGGCGCTGACGCTGGCGTCGGGGCAGTTCGGCAACCGACTGCTCTACAAGTTCATGCGCAGCCGGGTCAGCCAGTGCGCGCTCGGCACGTTTGTCGGCGTGTTCGCGTACTGCCTGGTGGTGCTGCAGAGCGTGCGCTCGGGGCCGGCCGAGCCGTTCGTACCCCGGCTGGCGACGAGCCTCGCGGTGGCGTTCGCGATCGCCGGCGTCGGGCTGCTGGTCTACTTCATCCACCACGTCGCGCTGTCGATCCAGGCGACCACGATCATCGCGTCGGTCAGCGAGGACCTGCGCGACAGCATCGAGCGCTTCTTCCCGGCGGATCGGGACGGATCGCGCGACGACGACGACCGCGAGGCCTCGGCGGCGCCCGACGGCCAGGCGGTGCGCGCGGCCCGCGGCGGCATCCTGCAGGTCGTCGAGGCCGACGGGCTGGTGGCGATCGCGAAGGAACACGGCGCCTGCTTCCACCTCGAGCGACGGCCGGGCGACTACGTCGTCGAAGGAACGGCGCTCGCGCGGCTCTGTGGCGACACGCGGGTCGACGACGACGTGCTGCAGCGCGCCGCGCAGCAGTTCGTGCTCGGTCGCCGGCGCACGCTGATCCAGGACGTCGAGTTCGCGCTGCAGCAGCTGGTCGAGATCGCCGTGCGCGCACTGTCGCCGGGCATCAACGATCCGTTCACCGCCTGCTCGTGCATCGACGAGCTGGCCTCGGCCCTGGCGCGCATCATGACCAAGGGCGAGCTGCCTGGCGGCATCCGCGATCAGGACGGCGTGCTGCGCGTCGCGCTCGACGTCACCGGCTTCGACGGCCTGACGGCCGCGGCGTTCGACCAGATCCGCCAGCACGCCGCGCGCAGCGTCGCCGTACGCATCCGCCTGCTCGACCGCCTGCGAGTGCTGGCCGGCCTCGCGGCGCGCGACGAACACCTCGCCGCGATCGAGCAACAGGCGGTCGCGACGTTCGACGGCGAAGGCGACGGCCTGGTCGACAAGGACCTGAGAGACCTGCGCGCCCGACGCGAACGGTTCGACCGGACGCTGGCGCAGCGACGCGGCGAACTTTCGGCGTGAGTGCTGCGTGCGGTGGTTGCCCGCCACCCGCACCAGCCGGCCCCTCTGGGCGGTGTGTCCGTGCCGACGGCGGCCTGACGCCGGCACGGCAGCTAGGCACAGCCTCAACTCCAGTAGCTCGTGTGACCCGGGTTCTGCCCCTGTAGCACGACGGACTTCCAGCGGCCATCGGGCTCGAGCGTGATGTCGAGCAAGCTGCCACCTTCCGTCAGCATCGTGTAGCCACTGCCGTTGTTCGCCGCGTAGCCGCTCTCGTCCTCGAGCCAGATCGCGACGTTGTCGACCACGAGCCAGACGTCGACCCGGAAATTCCCTCGCTGCCCACCGACCGGCGCGACGGCGATGACGAGGTCACCCATGGTCGAGATCGGATCGCCCGCGGCGTCCGTGACCTCGTAGGTCGCCGGCCCGAGCGACGGCGGAGAACCAGCCGGTGCCGCAGCCCGAGCGCTGGAGACGAGAGTGAGGAGCAGGATGAGCAGCGAAGCGATGCGAATCATGGGATCGTGCAGATGCCGGGATCGAGTCGTGCCGTTCGGACGACCAGTGGTCCGAACCGTCGCACGAGTTCGTCATGCCCCGGTCGCCACGGATGTTTCGGAAACACGTCCCTTTCCCCGCGGAAGCCCGCCGGCCTACCATCTCCGCGTGCCATCGCCTGCGCTGCTGCTCCCCGAACGATCCTCCACCGAGCCCGAGGGCCTGGCCGAATACCGCCAGCGCGGCGGCTACCAGGGCCTTTCCGCCGTCCAGCAGCGCGGTCCCGCGTGGCTGTGCGACGAGGTCGAGGCGTCGGGGCTGCGCGGGCGCGGTGGCGCGGCGTTCCCGACGATCCGCAAGTGGCGCCTGGCGGCGGATGCCGAGGGCGGCGAGAAGTACATCGTCGCCAATGGCGGCGAGCACGAGCCGGGCAGCAACAAGGACCGCCATCTGGTCGAACGGCATCCACACGCGGTGCTCGAGGGCCTGCTGTGTGCGGGCCTCGCGACCGGGGCGAGCAAGGGCTACCTGTACCTGATCGAGGACATGGATGGCCCGCGCAGGAGCGCCGAGATGGCGGTGCGCGAGGCGGAGCAAGCGGGGTTGCTGCCGTTTCCGGTCGAGATCCACCTCGGGCCGACGACCTACGTCGCCGGTGAGGAGACCGCGGCGCTCAACTCGATCGAGGGCCAGCCGGCCAAGCCTCGCAAGAAGCCGCCGTTCCCCGGCGAAGCGGGGCTGTTCGGCAAGCCGACGACGGTGAACAACACCGAGACGCTGGCGCACGTCGCGTGGATCGCGCGCGAGGGCAGCGCGCCGTTCGCCGCGATCGGCACCGCCGAGAGCAAGGGCACGCTGCTGTTCACGCTCGGCGACGAGGTGAACCGGCCCGGCGTCTACGAGTTGCCGTTCGGCGCCAGCTACCGCGACCTGATCGAGGGCTGCGGCGGCGGCGTCCGGGACGGCAAGGCGATCCGCGCGATCCTGCCGGCGATGTCGGCGCCGTTCCTGCACGCGAGCCTGCTCGACGTGCCGATCGGCTACGAGACGCTCGCCGCGCACGGCAGCGGCCCCGGCTGCGGCGGGGTGCGCATCGTGACCGAGGACACCGACGTGGTCGCGATGACGATCGAGATCGCCGAGTTCTTCATGAAGGAGCAGTGCGGCCAGTGCCCGCCGTGTCGCATGGAGACCAACCAGTTCGTGCACATCCTCAAGGCCGTGCAGGCCGGCAAGGGGCCGGGCTACGACGCCAAGCTGACCAGGCTGGCGACGTTCTCGCGCCGCAAGGGCCACTGCTCGTTGATCGAGATGGCGGCGGCTCCCGTGGTCAGCGCGCTGAGCGTGTTCGCCGACGACTTCGCCGCGGCCGCCGGCCCGGGCACGCCCGACGCCGACAGCTAGCCGTGCCACGCTTCTACGCAGCCTGCACCCTCGGCCTCGAGGAAGTGCTCGTCGACGAACTGCACGGCGTCGAGGCGTCGAACATCCGCGCCCGCCGCGGCGGCGTCGAGTTCACCGGCGACCTCGCCACCGGCTACCGCGCGTGCCTGTGGCTGCGCTCGGCGACCCGCGTGCAGGAGGAGCTGGTGCGCGGCCGCGTGCGCGATCGCGACGACCTGTACGAGCTGACCGGGTCGGTCGACTGGTCGATCTTCATCACTCCGCGCAACACGCTGGCGGTCGACGGCGCGGTGCGCGACAGCTTCGCCAACGACACGCGCTACCCGTCGCTGGTCGTCAAGGACGCGATCTGCGACCAGTTCGTGCACTTCGACGGCGAACGGCCGAGCGTCGACCGCGACCAGCCGGACCTGCCGCTCAAGCTGGTGCTGCAGCACGACCAGGCGATCCTCTACCGCGAGTTCGGCGGCGCGCCGCTGCACAAGCGCGGCTACCGCGAGGTGCAGCACAAGTCGCCGCTCAACGAGGCGCTCGCCGCTGGGCTGGTGCTGTTGAGCGACTGGGACGGCGAGGCGCCGCTGGTCGACCCGATGTGCGGCAGCGCGACGTTCCTGATCGAGGCGGCGTTCCTGGCGATGGACCGGGCGCCGGGCCTCGGCCGGGCGTTCGCGTTCGAGCGCTGGAAGGACACCGACCAGGACGCGTGGCAGAAGGTCTACGACGAGGCCGAGGAGCGCGCCGCCCGCCGCCAGGACGCCTGCCCGCAGCTCGCCGGCAACGACCGCCACCCCGGTGCGATCGCGATCGCCCGGAAGGCGCTGCAGCAGGCGAGGCTCGGCGACCGGATCCAGCTCGACCACACCGACGCGCGCGACTGGCAGCCGCCGTTCGAACCCGAGTGGATCTGCACCAACCCGCCCTACGGCGAACGGCTGCAGAACGACGACGACTCGCTGTTCGACAGCTGGCGCTCGCTGGGCAACTTCCTGCATCGCTGCGACGGAGCCACCGCGCACGTGCTGTGCGGCGATTCCGCGCTGACGCGCCACCTCGGGCTGCGCGCCGACCGCAAGTTCCCGGTGCGCAACGGCCCGATCGAATGCCGCTGGCTGCGCTACGAGATCGGCGACGCCGAGCGCTGAGCGCGGCCGAGCGACGCGGCGATCCCGATCCAGAACAGCGCGAACCCGACCGTCACGGCGACGATCGCGCCGACGCCGAGGCCGAGCTGCCGCAACCACACCTGCGCCAGGGCGCCGACGAGGTCGCCGAGGCGGTAGGCGAACGTGTCGAGCAGGAACTTGACCTTGTGCTTGGTGGCCAGGTCGAGCGGCGTGTAGAGCACCTCCCGCGCCGGCTTCTCGACCGCGTAGTTGATGCCGCGCCGGACGACCTGGATCACGAAGATCGCCGCGGCGGTCGGCACCAGCCAGTAGCCACCGAGGCCGAAGATCGAGAACACCGGCAGCGCCGCCAGCAACACGACCGCGCTGGTGCGCGTCATCATGCGGCCGGTCCAGAACACCTGCAGGAACAGCACGACCGCGTTGCCGTAGAGGCCGACGTCGGCGAGGAACGTGCGCTGCTGCCAGGCCTGGTCGATCTCTTCGCCGACCAGCTCGGTCTGGGCCGCCTCGAACGCGGTCGCGACGAAGCCGACCAGCATGATGTAGATCATGATCTGGAACGCGCGGCGATCGCTGGCCAGGATCCGCAGCCCCTGCAGGATGCCGCCGGACGCGTGCTGGCGATCGGTGTCGCCGCCGTCGAGTCGCAGGCACGGATCGTGCGACCGGTAGAACGCGAACAGACCGACCTGCATCAACACCGCGGCGGCCACACCGAAGCCCCACAACGGCACGTCCCAGCCGAGCTGTGCGGGCAGCTTGACGCCGTAGGAGCCCGCCATCGCCCCCAGCGTGCCGCCGACCGCGACCAGGCCGAACAGCCGTTTGGCCTGGCCCTTGCCGTAGTGCTCGACCGCGTGGATCCAGATCAGCGCCGGCACCGCGACGTTCATCGCCGAGAAGCCGCCCCAGAAGACCTTGCCGATCCACGGGTTCTCGCTCCACCGGTGCTCGCCGACGAACGTGAAGCCGACCGCCAGCAGCAGCAGCGCAGCGGTGGCCACGTGCATGCAGATCGGCACGAACCGGCGGCTCGCCATCCGGTTGGCCAGCGACCAGAACGGCACCACCACGACCACCGTCGCGACCAGCGTCATGCTGTACAGCTCCGGCATCGCCTCGACGCCGCGCGCCACCCCGAGCTGGCCGCGGATCGGGCGCAGCATGAACATGCTGGCCAGCGACGCGAAGTACATCACCGCGATCCAGAAGGTCGCATGGCGCTCGGCGCGGGTGGCCGTGTGCAGTCCGAGCGGGCGCCAGAGGTTCATGGCCGCTGATTACGGGGAGGGCTCCGGCAGCGCGAGGATTCGTCGCGACTTTCACAGGACGGTGGTCCGGCGCGGCGCGCGCCCTATCGTGCCAGCGCGCATGCGCGAACCCGGAACCTCCTACGTCCCCCACCTGCTGATGACGGCGCTGATCGCGACGTGGGCCGGCAGCTTCGTGGTCGCCAAGTTCGCGATGCAGTGGATGACGCCGTTCGCGGTGGTCGCCTCACGCTTTCTGCTCGGATGCCTGTGCATCCTGCCGTTCTTCCTGCGCTCGACGGAGCGGCAGCGCGAGGGAACGCTCGGCCCGGGCATCCTCGCGGGCCTGGTGCTGGCGATTCCGTACTTCCTGCAGATGTATGGCGTGCGTGAGACCACCGCGTCGATGGGCGGCTTCGTGACCGGCCTGATCGTGCTGCTGGTCGCGGTCGGTGGCGCCCTGTTCTTCGGCGCGCGCATCGGCAGGGCGACGATCGTCGGGCTGATGCTCGGCCTGACCGGCATCGTCACGCTGTGTTTGACCGGCGACGTCGACCCCGACGGCGTGCAGACCAACACGCTGCGCGGCATCCTGCTGCAGGTCGGCTCGGCGGTCGGCTTCGCCGCGCACATCCTGCTGCTGTCGCACTACGGCAGCAAGCTCGCGACGGCGCCGTTCGCGTTCTGGCAGCTGGCGTTCACCGGCGCGCTCGCGACGCTCGGCACGATCTTCGTCAGCGGGATCGCGGTCGAAGGCGAGCCGTTCGCGTGGTCGCTCGGTCTGCTGCTGGCGCTCGGCTACCTCGGCGTGCTCGCGACCGGCGTCGCGATCGGCGTACAGGCGTGGGTGCAGCCCAAGATCAAGCCGACCCACGTGGCGCTGCTGTTCGCGCTGCAGCCGCTGTTCGGCGCGATCGCCGGCTGGCTGTTCCGCGACGAACACCTCGGCCCCGCGCAGTGGCTCGGCGGTGGCCTGATCGTGACCGCCGTCGTGATCACCGCACGCGAACGTTCCTGAGCGGCGGTGCGCCGGTCCGGACCAGCGAGCCGTGCCGCCAGCTGTTCTGGTTGCTAGCGGTCCTGGGCCGCGCCCGGCTTGGGGTAGGCGCCGAGCTGCAGCCGGTAGCTGCGGCCGCCCTCGACCCGCTGGTCGTGGTACTTGGTCACCAGCTCGGCGATCGCGTCGGTCAGCTCGTCCGCGAACGCCGCGCGCGCTGCAGGCGACGCGAACCGCACCTCGGTCTCGGCGGCGAACGTCGGCAGCTGCTTGCCGGCCTGCTCGGCAGAGCGCTGCAGCTCTTCGAGTTCGCGGATCGTGCGCGACGCGAGCGCCACCTGGAACGCGACCGAGAAGCGGTCCTGGAACCGTTCGGGCGTCACCGCGAGCGGGCCGAGCACCGCCGACGACAGCGCGTAGCGCTCGCCGGTGCGGCGGTAGATCCGTTCGGTGACGCTGCCGCGCTTCTTCTCCTCGACCAGCTCCACCAGCTGCTGTGCCTCGAGCTCGCGCAGGTGGTAGTTGACGCGCTGACGCGGCAGGTCCAGCGCGCGCGCCAGCCCGGCCGCCGACGACGGATGCTCGAGCCGTTCGAGCAGCTGCAGACGCGTGCGGTCGAGCAGCACCTGGGCGCGCTCCGGCTCGCGCACGATGTCGACGACGCGGCTCACGACGCGTCGCTCCGCACCAGGCGCTCGCCGAACAGGCGCTCGACCAGCGCATCCCAGCGCTGCTGCAGGCCGGCGACCGGGCCGTGGCCGTAGGTCGCCAGCCACAGCCACAGCATCGTGCGGCCGTCGTGCGCCCCCACCCAGGCGCGCAGCCAGCCGTCACCGTGGTTGGCCGCGGTGCCGACGAACTCGGTGCCCTCGGCCTTCAGCACCGTGCCCTCGAACGCGTCGCCGTCGCCGGTCGTGAACGAGAACGCGTCGCCGCTGGCATGCTGCATCACCGCGGCGCAGCCGAACGCGTCGGCCGCCGACAGCTGCCGCCAGACCTCGTCCTGCGGCGCGTCGACGAGGGCGCGGGTCCAGGTCAGGTGGCGTTCGCGGCCGAGGTGGCGTTCGAGGTAGAGCCGCAGCGACGCCAGTTCGATCGGCCAACCGCCGGAGATCGCGTCGAACTCCTGGTCGAACGACGCGTCGGCGCCGAACCCCGAGTGCACGATGCGCAGCGTCGTGGCACCGCCGTCACCCTCGAGGTGGAAGTCGATGAATAGCGGGTGCGCGGCGTCGCCCTCGCCACGCCACGCGTCGTAGCGGGTGCGCAGGTGACGGCCCGGCTCGAACACGTCGATGGTCTGCTGCCAGTCGAAGTGGTCGCGCCAGGTCCAGCCGACGACGCCGCCGACCTGCGGGTCGACGCGCGCCTCGGGCGCGAACCAGCGCGCGATCTCGGCGCCGTCGGTGAGGGCCTTCCAGACCGCCTCACGCGGCACCTGGAGGTCGAGGGTCTGCTCGTAGCGGCGAGCGGAAGACGAAGGGCTCTGGGTCATTCCGACAGTTTTCCCTGTCGGAAAGGCCGCGTCAACCCACGGACAAACATTCTTTTCGGAGGACCCGCAGACCACTGCGAGGCAGGAACTTACATCAAGATGTTCTGCTGCGGCCCGATCGGCGCAGGCAGCACCTTGTCACCCACCAGTTCGAGCATGTCGATCTCGATCGCCCGGCTCATCTGCGTGATCGGGATGTCGTTGGGGCTGCCCTCGAACGGGTTCTCGGACACCGACCCGATGCGATCCATGGTGTGGAACACCCACGCGACCAGCACGGTCAGCGGCACCGTCATCCACGCCCAGGTGACGTCGAGCTTCTGCATCTCCGACGCGATCGCAAACGGCAAGACGCAGATGAACAGCCAGACGAACAGCCGGTTCAGCGTCGCGAACTGCCGCGGATACGGGAAGTTCTTGATGCGCTCGCACTTGCCCTGCAGGTCGATGAAGTCGGTCACGTAGCGCGACAGGTCGACGTGGCGGTACTCACTGATCACGCCGCCCTCGGCCAGCTGGCGCAGCATCTTCGCGTGCAGCGACAGCAGCGCGACCGAACGGTTGCGCACGTCGCCGACCACCTCCCACTCGCCGCTGCTGACGCGCGCGCGGATCTCCGCGACGATGTCGAGGCCGTCCTCCGGGATCTCGTAGGTCGCCTCGCGGAAGCGCCGGTTGGCCGCCACCGCCTGGCTCTCCCAGGTGCGCTTCTGCCGCAGCTGGAAGCGCAGCGCGGTCAGCCACGCGACGTGCCGCAGCACCGCCGCGCGCACCACGCCGTCGTCGCGATCGCCGACGTACTCCCGCAGGTGGATCGCAAACGACCGGCTGGCGTTGAGGATCGCGCCCCAGATCTTGCGCGCCTCCCACAGCCGTCCGTAGGCGGCGTTGGACTTGAAGCTGGTCACGAACGCGACCGCCGTGCCCAGCACCGCGACCGGTGCCCACGGCAGCGGCGGCAGCGGCACGCCGGCCATGCACAGCACCATCGGCAGGCACGCGATCATCGAGAAGACGAGGATGTCGCGCCCGGTCCAGGACACGATCTCCTTCAGGGTGTAGTGGCGTCCGGCGTGCATGGGCGTTGGTTCGGGCGCGCCAAAGCTATCCGCGGGTGGACTTGGCCCCCACCGTTCGTGTCGTATTCACGGTCATGAACACGCTGCTCCTCCGCCTGCTGTCGTCCGCGCTGCTGGCGATCACGCTCGCCGGATGCGCCGGTGGACCCGGTCCCGCGAGCAACTTCGACTTCGGAGGCGTCACCACCTACGCGTGGAAGGAACCGGCGAGCTTCGGCCGCGGCGCGACCGACGGCGAGCAGGGCGAGCTGGCCGACTTCGAACGCCGCGTGCAGCGCACGCTCGAACGACGCGGCATCGAGCTCGTCGCCAAGGACCGCGCGCAGATCCTGCTCAGCGGCCAGATCCTGATCGACGAACGCACCCACGAACTCGACCCGAACTACTCGGTCTACTCGGCCGAACGCTTCGAGGTCGCGATCCTGTCGCTCGAGGTCTACGACCGCAAGAACCGCAAGCTGGTCTGGACCGACGACGAGGAGTCGCGGCTGCGCACGACCGGCCGCCGCTTCGGACGCCGCCTGGTCGAGGAGTTCAGCGCCACCGACGAGGTGCGCAGGTGGCGCATCTACGACATGGTCGACGCGCTGCTGGCGCGCCTGCCGGAGTAGGCCGCCACCACGCTCAGGCGTAGCGTCAGTAGCCGTAGGGATTGGGCTCCGGCGCAGCCAGCCACATCGCCAACCCCATCAGGGCCAGCGGTGCCGGTGCCGACACCAGCAGCCAGCGCCACGGCCGTTCGGCAGCGACGCCGCGCAGCAACCACAGCGGCAGCGGCGCAGCGAGCGCGCAGATCGCCGGCCACCAGCCGAGGTAGCCGAGCTGCACGCCGGCGAGCATGAACAGCGCGTGCGCACCACCGAGCCAGACCCCGTCGGCAGCCTGCAGCGCGAAGCCGCGCCGCCACAGCGACGTGCCGATCGCGGCGCCGACGGCAGCGGCGACCGCGCCGCAAAGCTGGCCGAGCAGCGCGCTCTTGCCGAGCGTCACCAGGCCCGCGTCGAGCGACAGCAGCAGCGTCCACAGCGCGGCGACCGGCAGCGCCTTCGGCGCGCGCGCCAGCGTGCCGCGCGCCGCCAGCGTCGTCAGCGCGACGACCAGGCCACCGACGCCGACGTGCAGCGCGACCTCACCGCCGTCCCAGCGCTGGGCCAGCTTGTCGAGCATCAGCCACAGCACCACAGCGGCAGCCGCGAAGCCGACACTCGGCGCGAGGCGCCTGGGCAGCAGCCGCAGGTGCTCGAGCAGCGCGACCAGACCCAGCGCGACCATGCCCCAGACCAGCCAGGAGGTGCCGTTGGGGTCGGCCCACAGCTCGTGCGGCAGCTCGATCCAGTCCTTGAGCAGGCCGAAGGCGACGTAGATCCCGATCCCCATCGCCAGCGGCAGCGCGCGGCCACCCCACAGCGAGACCAGCAGCAGCGCCGCCGCGATCGGCGGCAGCGCGCCCTTCAGGATCGCGACGGGATCCACGCTACTTGGCCTGCGTCAGCTCGAGGCTGACCATCAGCTTGACGTCGTCGCTCAGCACGTTCTGCGCGACGCCGTAGTTCATGCCGAACGCGCTGCGCTTGACCGCGAACTCGGCCAGGTAGCCGCGGCGCTTGCCGTGGAACTCGCCGTCGCCGGTCCACTTGACCGGGATCGTGATCGACTTGGTCTCACCCGCCATCGACAGGTCGCCGGTCACCTTCAGGTGCTTGCCGTCCGCCGCGATCTTGGTGCTCCGGAACGTGATCTCCGGGTTCTCCTTGGCGTTGAAGAAGTCCGGCGACTTCAGGTGGCCGTCGCGCTTGGCGTCGTTGGTGTCGATGCTCTCGACGTCGATCGTCAGCGACACGCTGCCGTCCTGCGGCGCCTTCGGGTCGAGCGTGACCTTGCCGGCGACGCGGTCGAACGTGCCGAGGAACCACGCGGCGCCTGCGTGCTGGCACTGGAAGACGCAGCCGCTGTGGCCGGAGTCGACGACCCAGTCGTTGGCGCCCATCGTCTCGGGCAGGTCGACGGAGGTCGTCATCGGCAGCGAAACGGCGACGAGGAGGGCGGGAAGCAGGAGGAGGCTCTTCATGGGGATTCTTGTGGAGGAGAACGCCGGGTATGGCCCCTGCGCCCGCAACGCACAACCCGACTAATCGTCCCGACGCTGCAACACGACCAGGCCGTGTTCGTCGGTGAGTTCCTGCAGGTCGGCCGGCAGCGAGGCGCGCTCGAATCGAGACGCCAGCGACGCGCGCAGCGATGCGTCGCGGGCCTCGGCCTCGGTCAGCACGACGACCGCGACGTCGGCCGCCAGCGCGCGCGTGACCAGCGGCTCCGGCCGCGCGTCCGGATCCTGGCCGGCCGCCCATCGGACCCGCGGCAGCGTCGCGACGAGCTGCTGCGAGCCGGCGTCCAGCCGGCGCAGCATCAGGCGCGGCACGATCCGTTCGGTCACGGCTGCAGCCGGCTCGACCAGGAACCAGCCGGCATGGCACTCCACCGCGACGATGGCGCACAGCAGCAGGTCGCGCACGCGCACGTGCAGGCCGGCCATGCCGACGCCGACCAGGATCGCCAGCAGCGGCTGGTGGCTCGGCAGCAGCGTCGCCGACGTCCCGGTCACGGCGGCCACGACCACCAGCACGGACAGCACCAGCGCCGGCGTGCGCGCCGACCGCCACGCCGTCGGCAGCAGGAAGGCCAGGCCGAACGCGCCGGCACCGAGACCGATGCGGGTCGCGTCCAGCGCCGACGGCGCGTGCGTCGCGACCTGGTCGAGGCCGCTGCCCGCGGCCAGCACCGCGAGCCCGGCCGCGAGCACCAGGCGCCGCGCGGCGAACGCCCACCAGGCCGAGGCGACCAGCAACGTCGTCGTGGCCGCCGACCCGCCGGCGCCGGCGGCGACGACCGCGCCGGCGGCGACCATCGCGACCGCGGCGGCCGGCACGCCGGCACCGGCTCGCAGCCGTTCGGCGGCGAACGCGGTCGGCAGCACCGCGAGGCCACCGAGCAGGCAGGCGACCACCTGCGCGGTCGCAAACGGAGTCGCGCCGAACGCGAGCGCCGGCGCCATCAGCAGACCGTGCAGCGGCTGCCACCAGCGCGCCGCGAGCGCGCCGAGGTCGCCGTCGGCGAGGCGCTCGGCCAGCCACAGGTCGCGGCTGGCGTCGACGCCGACCAGCGGTGTGCGCACGGCGACCAGCCAGCGCCAGCAGACGGCGGCGCAGGTCAGCCACAGCAGCGCGCGACGGTCCTTGTCGCTCACGGCAGCGCCCTGCCGAGCTCGGGGTCCTCGCCGTCCGCCTCGAACTCGCCGATGCGGAACACCAGGTCGCGGTAGTTGCGCACGTCGAGCACGGCCAGCGACTGCACCGCACGCAGCGCCAGCACGTCGCGCCGCACGGCCGGGCCGTGGCGGTAGACGTCGCGCAGCACGTCGATGGCGCGCTGGCGCGGCGCCTCGTCGGCCTCGAGCGCGCACCAGGCGTCGAGCACCTGGCGGCTCCGCCGATAGTCGCGCGCGTAGCCGACGCGCAGCACGTCGCGCGCGTTCTTCGGCAGCCCCTGGCCGTGGCGCTCGAGCCAGACGTCGACCGGGTGGCGCACGAACAGGCCGCAGATGCCGCCCCAGAAGCGGTGCGGCCACGGCAGGCGTTCGTCGAGCTCGAGCAGGCTCGGCACGACCTCCTCGCGCCAGCGGTCGGCGAACAGCAGCGTGCGCGCGCCGTCCTTGTCGGCGATCCACGCACAGGTGACCGCCAGCTCGCCGGCGCGGCGCCGTTTGCGATCGGGCGCGCCGCGGCTCGGGTCGTAGAGCGGCGGCAGGTCCGGGATCTGCGCGTGCAGACCGGCGACCTCGCGCCGCACGCGCTCGGCGTCGTCGCGCAGCTGCACGGCCTCACGTTCGCGCAGGTGCAGGAAGCGCAGGTCGCGCTCGAACTCCGGCAGCTCGACCTCGTCGGCCTCGCGGGTCCAGCCCGACGGCGCACCCGAATAGACCGGATCGAGCAGCAGGCGCTGACGGATCGCCTCGAGCAGGCCCGGCGCCTTCATGCGGTGGATCTTGCGCAGCGCAACCGCGAACGGCGCCTCCCCGATCTCGCGCCGCTGCATCGCGAGGTCGGGATCGAGCACCTCGCGCACGATCTGGCGCACCTTGGTGACAACCCAGCCGAGCGTGCGGCAGAACCGCCAGACCAAGAGCAGCGGCGCCAGCAGCACCCGGCCGTGCGACAGCCGCGTCTCGTAGAAGCGCAGCGGGTTGAAGCTGCGTTCGTTCTTGGGCAGGTGGTTGACCGGCCGCGTGCCGAAGATCTCGCGGATCATCGTGCGGCGGTCGAAGCGCACCGTCTCGAGCACGTCGTCGCCGAACACCGCAGCGAGGTGCCGGTCGCGTTCCTCGTCCCCGCCGAGGAAGTCCAGCGCGGTGAACTCGGTCGTCGGGTAGGCCTCGACGCGTTCGTCCTCCTTGCGGTCCTTGGTCGAACGGCCGCCGCGCGGATCGCGGCGCCGCTGCAGCCAGTCCTGCATCTTCTGCAGCGCGGCCGGATCGGCGTACGGCTGCTGATCGACCGGGATGCAGAAGCTGTTGTAGCCGGCGATCCGCTTGGCGGCCTCGACCGCGATCGACTCGGTGATGAACCGGAACCACAGGTACGGGCCGGTGAACAGCGAGCCGTCGTCGAGCTTGAGCTTGCGCAGCTGCTTCTTCTGCGCGCGGTCCAGCGACAGGAACTCCTGCCGCAGGTTCTCGAGCGACTGGTTGGCCAGCAGCTGCTCGGTCGTCTTGACGTCGCTGATGTGCAGCGGCGCGCCGTCGAGGAAGTGCAGGTACAGCAGCGCCACGCGATTGCTCTCGAGGCAGACGTGGTGCGGCACGTCGCTGTGCAGGATCGGCACGCCGGTGCGCGCACTGTCGAGCTGGCCTTCGAGCAGCCGCCGCGCGTGCGCCCGGTTGGTCGGATCGTGGAACACCCGCTGCGTCAGGAAGTCGAGGTCCTGGTCCTCGTAGCGCGACTGCACCCGCTCGAGCTGCGAGATGAAGTGCGCCTCGCTGGTCAGCCGGTAGTTGTCCGACGCCTGGCCGGCCAGCCGCTTCATCCAGTGGCCGAGCAGCAGGAATACGAGACAGACGCTGCCGAGCAGGACCAGCGGCAAGCCGACGATCTTGTTGAGGAACGCGCCGACGGCGGTATCGCGCAGCAGCTGGTTGAACAGCAGGAACAAGCCGCCGAACAGCAGCATGCGCACCGCCGGCCGCTGGCTGGCCTTGACCATCGCGGTCGCGACGCGGTCGAGGATCTGCGGGCCGGTGACGATGCCGTGCAGGTCCGCGAAGAACAGCATCCGGCTGTGCCAGGAGTCGAGCCAGTCGGCGGTCCGGCGCGCCAGCTCGACGATGCGCTCTTCGGCGCTCGGCGGCAGCGGATGCACGGCGAGCTTGCCGATCAGCGGCAGCCAGCGCACCGGCACCGCCGAGATCACGCGCACGACCCGGTCGAGCGCCTGGATGTCGCCGGGCTTGAGGTAGCGGCCGAGGTCCTGCGTGCGCAGCGACCACAAGAACTCGATCGCGTCGCCGATCGCCACGTCGCGCACCGCCGCGTGGCTGGTCGTGACGGTGAACGCGTGGCCCGGCAGCTCGTCGAGCGCCGACCGCGAGTGCTGCACCCGCTCGTGCAGCATCGCGCGCCGTTCGTCCTGCGGCAGCAGCTCGATCAGCTGGTGCTCGCGATGCATCGACGCGAACACCACCTCGCGCAGGTCGTCCTCGTGCGGCGTGCGTTCGACCTCGGCGGCGGCCGGCACGAACACGAACTCGCGGTTGAGGATCTGCGAGAAGCGCGTCGCCAGGCCGTCGAGACCGCGCACCAGGAACAGCAGCAGCCGCGCCGAGCGCAGCAGCGGCCGCAGCGCCTGCACGTAGCGCGCCGCCCAGGTCACGCGCAGCAACCGCAGCATGCGCAGCAGCAGCAGGTTGTCGCTGGCGCCGTGCACCGGGGCCGTCGGCAGCAGGAACAGCACCGACGGGATCGCCGGCACCAGGTCGGTCAGCGCATTGCGCCAGAACCAGCTCAGCCGCGAAGGGTGCAGGATCAGTTCGAAGACGAAGTCGGCGACGAAGAACAGGCAGGCGACCGCGTCGATCCACTGGAACACGTACAGCTGCCCGTCGGTCAGGTCGACGGCGTGCTCGATCAGCAGCGTGAGCAGCACCACCAGCAACAGCACGAAGTTGGTGGTCTCGAGGATCGCGACGCCGCGGCGGCCGAGCCGCTTCTCCAGCCGCCGGGCCAGCTCGCGGTCGTCGGCGGCGCGCAGCAGGCGCCGCCCGAAGCGCCGGCAGCGGCGCGAACGGGTGCGATCGGCGAGGCGGTGCAGCAGCCGGCCAGTGCAGCGCAGCAGTTCGATCTGCTGCTCGATCGGGACCTCCTCGACCGCCGAGGTCAGCAGCGCGAACCGTTCGCCGACCTCGCTGCCGACCTCGTCCCCGGGCTCGATCGCCTCGATGCCGTCGGCCATCGCCTGCTCGCACTGCCGCCGCAGCTCGGGCTCGTCGGCCGCGATCGCCATCGCCTGCGCCTCGGCGAGGTCGAGCAGCACCGCGACTTCGGGCTCGGCCGTCGAGAGGTAGCGGACGCGCATCGCGAGCCAGGCGCGGCGCACGTCGAGCAGGTCCTCACGCAGCTGCGGCGAGCGCGTGCCGTGGAAGCCCTCCAGCCAGCGCTGCTCGAACCCGAGCAGCTCGGCCTGCAGCGAACCGCGCGCCAACCGCCGACGCTCCTCGGCCAGTTCGCGGGCGGCGGCGGCCGGTTCCTGCGGCGTCTCGTGCAGCAGCGCGCGCAGGCGGCTCGGATCGTTGGCTTCTTCGGTCGACGTCATTCGGCCCGCTGCGGACTGCGCGGGATTGTAGGAACGCGTCGTCCGTCGTCACGGGCCGTCTGTCACCACGGCCGGGAATAGTCGACCGACCCGGGCTCGGCCGCGCCGAGGTACTCGACGACCAGGTGACGGCGGCCGGTGCCGACGACCAGCAGATCCGCTTCGAGGCTCGTCACCAGCCCGCTCGCCTCGTCGACGAGCAGCTCCAGCGAACGGACCTTGAGCAGCCCGCGGCGCAGCCGGCGCTTCGCCTCGATGCGCAGCTGCGGGTTGCCGTTCTGGTCGGTGGTGCGACCGACGGTGCGCAGCCGGAAGTCGCCCGGCAGCCGCGCCACCAGCGCGTGCACGTCGAGGTAGCCGACGTCGAGGCCGACCTCGAGCAGCGGGCCGAGCCCCTGCAGCAGCCGTTCTCGATCCGCGAGCGGGCCCGAGCGGCGGGTGCGGCCGTCGGCCGCGGCGAACCAGAGGGTCTCGCCGTCGCTGCCGATGCGCCCCTCGGCGACCTTGACACCTGCGAACGCGAAGCGGCCTTCGACCAGGAATCGCATGCCCGGCCGCGTGACCACGTCGAAGTCGTGCCGCACCCGTTCGGCACGCAGCCGCCCCGGAACGGTCAGGCGGACGTGGAAGCGACGGTCGACCTGCCGCCCCATCTCGTCGGCGGCGCGCTCGATCGCGGCCTCGGCGGTCGGCAGCGACGGCGGCAGCGCCAGCCACACCCCGACCGTCGCCAGCACCAGCGCCGCCGCGGCCACCGCGAACCAGTGGCGACGCTGGCCGCGCGACGAATCGGCGTCGATGCTGGCCAGGATCGACGCGACGCGGTCCTCGCGCGAGGCGGCGTCGGCGGTGTGCAGCGCGCGCAGCAGTCCGTGCATGGTGCGCTGCTCGGCGAGCCAGTCGCGTGCCTCGTCGGGAACGTCCGCCGGCGCCGGGCCGTCGGCGAGCGTGTCGTCGAGGTCCGGGAAGCCGTCGTCGTCGTGCTTGCCTGGGTCGCTCATGCGGCACCTCCGGCGGGCAGCTTCGAACGCAGGCAGCGGTGCAGCTGCGCGCGCCCGCGCTGCAGGTGCTTCTTGACCGCTTCGAAGCCGATGCCGAGCCGTTCGGCGATCTCCTTGCAGTGCAGGCCGTGCTCGTAGTGCAGCTGGATCGACTCGCGCTGCGGCCCGGTCAGGCGCTCGAGGCAGCCGCGCAGCGCGTCGAGCTTCTCGTCGAAGGTGTCGCCGGCGAGCCGCTGGAAGCCGTCGAGCCGGTCGTCGATCCGGGTCAGCAATTCGTCGTCGCAGTAGTGCACCTTGCTCCTGCCGAGCTTGCGCCGGTGGTTGAGCACCAGCTTGGCGGCGATGCCGCGCACCCACGGCCCGAACGGCAGCTGCCGGTCGTAGCGATCGAGGATCTTCCAGGCGACCAGGAACGTCTCCTGCAGCACGTCCTCGACCGCGACCGGATCGCGCAGCGACGACAGCAGGAACGCGCGCACCGAGTCCAGGTGCTCACGGGTCAGGATCTCGAACAGGTCGCGGGAGTCCACGATGGGACCATTGTCGGAACCCGCCGGGGCCGGGACAGCGCAGGCCGGCCTTTTTCCGCCCGCGGCGCCGCGGCTACGCTCGCAAGGGCCATGCGCACCGCTGCCTACGTCTGCTCCGGCTGGCACCCGATCCCCGAACGGGACCGTTCGTTCCACCCTGGCTTCACCGAATGGGAGCTGGTGCGGGCCTGCCGGCCGCGATTCGACGGCCACGCCCAACCGAAGGTGCCGCTGCTCGGCGAGTATGACGACCGCGACCCGGCCGAGTTCGGCCGCCGCGTGCTGCTGGCGCGCGAGCACGGCGTCGACGCGTTCGTGTTCGGGGTGTTCTGGTGCCGCGGCAAGCGGGTGTTCGAGCAGGGCCTCGACGTCGGCTTCCTCGGCGGACCGGCCGGCCGCGAGGTGCCGTTCGCGTGCATGTGGGCCAACCGCATGCCGCGCCGCGTGCTGCCGGTCCGGCGCGCCGAGGCGCCGGTGCTCGATCCATCTCGCGAGGTGCCGTCCGACGTCGACGACTTCGTGCGATTCGTCGCGATGCTGGCCGAGCGCTACTTCGTGCGCGACCACTACGTGACGGTCGGTGGCCGCAGCTACCTGTCGATCTTCGACTCGACGTTCTTCGTGCAGGAGCTCGGCCTCGACGGCGCCAAGGCCGCGATCCGCGCGGCGCGCGCGTGGCTGCGAGAGCACGGCCACCGCGACCTGCACCTGGCGGCGATCGAACCCAACCCCGACGTGATCGGCTCGGTGCGCGAGCTGGGCTTCGACAGCGTCACCCACTACGTGTTCCTGCCGGACTGGAAGGGGCGGTTCGAGCAGGACTACCGCGAGTACGCCGAGCTGCGCGCGACCCAGTGGCACACGTTCGCGGAGCGGTCGGGGCTGCCGTACATGCCCTCGGTCGCTCCCGGATGGGACGCGAGCCCGCGCGGCGCCGACTTCGGCGAGACGCGCCCGGACAAGTACCCGTGGTCGCCGGTCGTGACGGGCGAGCACCCGGAGCTGTTCGAGGCTGCACTCCGGCGCGCCCGCGCATTCCGTTCGCCGGTCGGCTGCGACGATCCGCTGCTGATGATCGCGTCGCTCAACGAATGGAGCGAAGGCCACTATCTGGAGCCCGACGAGCGCTTCGGCCACGGCTGGCTCGAGGCGGTGCGCTCGGCGACGCGCCCCTAGAGGGACCCGCGGTCGAAGCGACGGGATCGATGGCATCGACGAGGCCGTGGCCTATCCTGGTCGCATGCTCGATACAGGCTCCCCGGCACCGGACTTCTCGGTGCTCGACGACGAAGGCAACACGCGCACGCTCGGTGAGTTCGCCGGCAAGACGCTCGTGCTGTGGTTCTACCCGAAGGCCGACACCCCCGGCTGAACGATCGAAGGCAAGGGCTTCCGTGATCTGAAGCCCCAATTCGACGCCAAGAACGCGGTGATCTGCGGCGTCTCGTTCGACTCCGTCGAGGCGAACCACGCGTTCCGCGAGAAGTTCGACTTTCCCTACGCGCTGCTGTGCGACACCGACAAGCAGCTCGGCATCGCGTGCGGCGCGGCTGACGACGCGAGCGCGGGCTACCCCAAGCGCATCTCGATCGTGATCGGCCCCGACGGCAAGGTCGCGCAGGTCTACGGCGAGGTGAAGCCGGCCGAGCACCCGCAACAGGTGCTCGACGCGCTGTAGCGATCAGGCGCCGTCCTGCTGGCCGCCATCCTGCTGGCCACCGTCTTCCTGGGGGCCATCCGGCCCCCAGGGATTGGTCGCCCGGCGGCCGCCGCCGTGGCGCACCGCGCCTTCGCCGTGGCGGTCGCGGATCGCGTCCATCGCCTGCAGCAGCTTGCTGCGCTGCTCGCTCCGTTCGGCCTGCGGCTGTTCTTCGGCGACCGCGAACAGCGAGCCCTGCACCGGCTTCGGCGCCGCCGCTTCCTCGGCGTCGACCAGGTCGGCCCCGGTCACGCCCAGCAGCCGGATCGGCCTGCGGCCGTCCCAGACCGTATCGAGCAGCTCACCGGCGACGCGGAACAGCTCGAGATCGTCGTCGGTCGGCGCCCCCTTGCGCTGCCGCTGCGAGGTCTCGAACGGCGGGTGCCGCAGCTTGAGCCGCACGACGCTCGCGCGCTGGCCGGCGCGGCGCAGGCGGCGGCCGACCATCTCGGCGAGCTGCAGCAGCACCTCGCGCACCTCGTCGCGGCCGGCCAGGTCCTCGGCGAACGTCATCTCGTGGCCGATCGACCTGGCGGCGCGGTCGCGCACCACCCGCCGTTCGTCCAGCCCGTTCGCGAGCACGAACAGGTGCGCCCCGAGCTTGTCGCCGAAGCCGTCGACGAGCTGCTGGCGCGAACGGGACTGCACGTCGCGGATCGAGCGCAGGCCGGCCCGCTCCAGCAGCGCGCGCGTCGCCGGCCCGACGCCCCAAAGGCGCGACAGCGGCAGGTCCGCCAGGAACGCCTTCTCGGTGCCCGGTTCGACCACGACCAGCCCGTCCGGCTTGTCCAGGTCGCTGGCGACCTTGGCGACGTACTTCGACGTGGCCACGCCGACCGACACCCGCAGCCGGGTCCGTTCGAACACCTCGCGCTTGATGCGCTCGGCGATCGCCCGGCCGTCGCCGAACAGCGCGCGGCTGCCGGTCACGTCGAGGAACGCCTCGTCGAGCGACAGCGGTTCGACGTCGTCGGTGAACGTGTCGAACACCTCGTGGATCTGCTCGGAGATGCGCGCGTAGTGCGCCATGCGCGGCTCGACGAAGATGCCGTCCGGACACAGCTGCCTGGCGCGCTTGCCCGGCATCGCCGAATGCACCCCGAACTTGCGCGCCTCGTAGCTGGCCGTGCTGACCACCTGCCGCGCGCCGTAGCCACCGATGATCACCGGCCGGCCGCGCAATTCCGGTCGGTCCCGCTGCTCGACGGCCGCGTAGAACGCGTCCATGTCGGCGTGCAGGATCGTGCGCGGAGCGGTCACGCCCGCATCTTAGCCGCGGCCGCGCCCCGCACCCGGCGGAAGAAGCGGTGTCGCCGTCGCCGGCCGATGTCAACGCTACCAGCGACGACCGGCGACGGCACACCTGGGCAGGGCGACCCAAGGGGGATGAAGCCGCCACGCCTCCGCGGGACCCCCGCCGCACGGTTTTCGGTACCGACTTCCGGCTCCGCTGGGTCCCATGTGGCGGAAACGACGCCGCCTGGATAACCTTCTCCGCCCCATATGTTCGAGGACTTCGACCCCAAGACCGTCCTGGCCACCGAGAAGGCCAAAGCGCTGGCCGAGCAGCTGGAAGACGAGTCGGTTGCGACCGGGCACCTGATCTACGGCCTGACCGTCGACCAGAGCGTCTGCCTGCACCACATCTTCCTCGACCTCAACGTCGACCCGGACATGTTCTCGGGCTACGTCGACAGCCTGCCGCGCGAACCCGAGGTGCCGAACGGCCCGTGGAACCGCCACTGCATGACCGTGTTCGAACGCGCTCGCGACGCGGCGCAGGAACTCGGCAGCAAGATCGTGCGCCCCGAGCACATGGCGCTCGCGGTGCTGTCGATCAAGGCGGGCAGCTGCTACGAGACCCTCAAGGAGTTCTCGATCGATCCGGGCTACGTGCAGCAGCTGATCATGCAGGCCATGGGCATGGACCCCGAGCAGGTCCCCGAGTGGTTCTGATCGCGTAGTCGCGGGCAGACGTTCGCCCGCGGCGCGCACGCTCGCGACCGGTTCGGCATCTCTCGTACACGATACGGCGGCCGCGGGGTCGCATAGCATCGGAGGTCCCAACCGATGTCGCAGGTCTCGCCGCTCGATCGACTGCTCGCCGAAGAACCGTTCGTCCGCACGCTGGCGCAGGCGCTGCTGGCCGAGGAGGCCGACGAGGTGGTGCAGCAGACGTGGCTGCGCGCGATGAAGCACGGCGGCGACGGCGTCACCCAGCCGCGTTCGTGGCTCGCCAGCATCGCGCGCAACGTCGCCAACAACCTGCTGCGCGACCGCCGCCGCCGCCAGGCGCGCGAACGCGCGGCACGCACCGACGAGCTGGCGCCGTCCTCGGCCGAGCTGATGGAGCGCGAGGAGCAGCGCAAGCGGCTGGTCGACGCGATCGACGCGCTGCCGAGCCAGCTGCGCACCGTGCTGCTGCTGCGCTACTACGAGGGCCTGGCGCCGCGCCACATCGCGGCCAAGACCGGCCTGTCCAACGACACCGTGCGCAACCGGATCCGGCGGGCGCTGCAGCTGCTGCGAGAACGGCTCGACGCCGGCAACGACGGCGACCGGCGCGCGTGGATGCTCGCGATGATCCCGATCGCCTGCCCGACGCCGGCGCAGGCCGCACCCGCGGTCGCGGCGGTGCCGTTCGCCGCGGTCCTGACGCTGACGCTGCTGGCGGGCATCGTCGCGATCGCGGTCGCGACCTGGGCGTTGTGGCCGCCCCCACCCGCGACCGCGCCGACGGCGTCCTCGGCCCCGGCTGGCGACGGCTCGCAAGCGGCGCCGGCGTCCGCCATCGACGACGCCGCCGCCGCGCCGGCGACCGGCCCGACCCCGACCGTCGCCCCTGCTGTCGAAGCGGCTGCGATCCATGCGGCTGCCGTCGAAGCCGCCGCCGCAACGCTGCCGCGCACCGGCCACCTCGAGGTCCACGTGCGGCACAGCGACGGCTCGCCGGCCGCCGACGTGCGGCTGCTGGTGCACGACCATGCCGGCGACCAGCGCGCCCCGCACGCCGAGGCCACCTCCAACGACGCCGGCGTCGCCCGCTTCGAACGGCTGCCCGCGACCGAGCTGTGGGTCAGCAGCGATCGCGGCACCCGGCCGCTGGTCACCACCATCGAGCCCGACGCGTGCGCGGTGCGCGAGTTCCGTCTCGAGCAGGGCGTGCACGTCGTCGGCGTCGTCGTCGACGGACTCGGCCAGCCGGTGCCGTTCGCGAGCGTCGAAGGCGCGCCGCTGGCGCTCGCCACGCTCGACGTGCAGCACCTCTGCCGCGCCGACGCCGACGGCCGCTTCGAACTGCGCGACGTGCACACCCGCTCCGTGCTCGGCGCGCGCGCACCGGGTCGGCTGCCCGGCGTGATGGAGGCGGTGCGCGGCCGCCCGGGCAGCAGCGTGCGCGTGCGCCTGACGGTCGGCGGCGTCGCGGCCGACGTGCGCGGGGTGGTGCGCGCGCCCGACGGTTCGCCGATCGCCGGGGCGACCGTGCGGGTCGGCGGCGGCCGCACCAGCGGCCTGCACATGGACGGCAACGTGCACCCGCCGATGCCGGCGCTGGCGCGCACCGACGACGCCGGCGCGTTCGTCGCCACCGGGGTGCCGCGCGGCCGGCTGTCGGTCGCGGTGGTCGCGCGCGGCTTCGCGCCGTGGTTCGGTGAGGTCGACCGTGCAGGCGCGGCCGACGTCGCGGTCGAACTGCAGCCGGGCGCGGTCGTCATCGGACGCGTCGAACTGCCGGACGGCGCCCCCGCCGCCGGCGCCCAGGTCGAGTACGGACGCCTGCACGCGTTCGACTACCAGCGCACCCGGGCCGATCGCGACGGCCGCTTCCGGCTCGATCGGCTGCCGGCCGGTCCGGTCGAAGTGCGCGCGCACGTGCAGCAGGTCGGCGGCGCACGGCGACAGCTGCAGGTCGCGATCGGCCAGCCGACGCGCTGCCGACTGCGGCTCGACGGGTTCGGGCGGCCGCATGCGCCGGGCCCGGGCATGCACGACCGGGCCCAGCCGGGCGTGCCGGCGCTGCCGCGGCCCGGCCCCGAGTCCCCGCCCGCCGGTCCGCGCCGCGGCAGCTGCGCGATCCGCGGCTACGTGCTCGGGCCCGACGGCAACCCGATCCCCGACGCGCAGGTGGTGGCCGTGCGGCGCGGCGCCCGCGGCGGCCACCGGATCGAGCGCCTCAGCGAGGACGACGGCGCGTTCGACCTCGGCCCGCTGCCGCCCGGGATGTGGCGCGTCGACGTGTTCGCGGCCGGCCTCGCGCCGATCTCGAGCGAACGGTTCGCGCTGCGCGAGGGCGAGGCGATCGACCTCGGCGACCTCGACGTGCCGGCCGGCGGACGCCTGCGCATCCACCTGCCCCGACGCCTGCGCGACCACGCCCGAGTCGTGGTGCTGCCGTCGATCACCGAGCTGCCGCTGCCCGTGCACCACGTCAACGACGCGCGCGAGACCGACTACCTGCCGGCGGGCACCTACGAGGTGCTGGTCTCCGATCGCGGCCGCGAACTGGCCCGCTGCAAGGCGACCGTCGTCGTCGACCGGGTCACCGACGTGACCGTTCGCTGATCAGCTGCGCTGCTGCAGGCGCGCCTTGCGGCGCGCTTCGGCCTCGCGGAAGCGGCGCTGCTCCTCGTCGGTATCGGGCGTGACGATCGGGACCACGCGCGGCTTGCGCGTCTCCGGATCCAGCGACACGAACGTCAGGTAGGCCGAGGCGACGTGGTTGCGGTGGCCGGTCGGACGCTCCTCCTGCCAGACCTTGACGCCGACCTCCATCGAGGTGCGGCCGGTGTAGTTGACCGAGGCCAGCAGCACGATGACGCTGCCGACCGGCACCGGGTTGTGGAAGTCGACGTTGTCGACGCTCGCGGTGACCACCGGCGTGCGCGCGTGGCGGCCGGCGCAGACGGCCGCGCAGACGTCGATCCAGTGCATGACCCGGCCGCCCATCGCGTTGCCGAGCGGGTTGGCGTCGTTGGGCATGACGATCTCCGTCATCTCGACGCGGCTTTCGTGGACGGGGCGCTTCCTGCGTTCGGTCATCGCCGGCGACTGTAGGCCCACGCGCGCCGCGGCCAAGGGAAGAACGGGCGCGCCCCCGCAGGTCAGCGGCCCTTCTGCAGGACCGCCTCGACCGGCACCGCCTCGAGCTCGACCGGCTCGTCGCACTCGAACAGCACCGCGCAGCCGCGCGCCAGCGTCCAGGTGCCGACGTCCCGTTCGTCCTTCTGGAACGGCACCCGCCGCGAGAACCGGCCGTTCGCATCGGCGTGTCCGACCCAGCGGCCGCTGCGATCGAGCACGCGATAGAGCACCACCGGGCCGCTCGGATCGCGGATCTCGAACTTGACCAGTTCGCCGAGTTCGGCGCCGTCGGCCTTCACCGTCCAGCGCTCGAGCTCGACGACCTCGCGCGGCTGCAACGGCGGCGGCTCGGGCGGCGGCGCGCTGCAGGCGGCCAGGAACAACCCCATCAGGCCCGCGGTCGGGCCGGGCCCGAGCCGGGCGAACAGAACATGCTTCGGTCGAACGATCGCGATCTCCTTGGTGGCGCTGACCGCGTTGTATCCGCAGAATACTCCGCCCGCCAAGGGCGGCCCCTCCACCATGACGTCGATGAAAGGAGTCCAGCTCTCCTCCCCCGGTCAGTACCGCCTGCGCACGGATCTGACAGTACCGGAGCCCCAACCGGGCGAAGTGCGCATCAAGGTCGCGGCCGCGGGCATCTGCGGCACCGACGTGCACATCTGCAGCGGCGACCCGTCGATGAACGGCCTGATCGCCCCGCCGGTGACGCTCGGTCACGAGTTCTGCGGCCATATCGACAAGCTCGGCGACGGCGTCGACGAGCAGGACTACCCGCTCGGCACCTACGTCAGCGCCGAGATGCACGAGATCTGCGGCGAATGCCCGGCGTGCGTCAGCGAGGCCTTCCACGCCTGCGCGACCGCGCGCATCCGCGGCATCAACCTCGACGGCGCGTTCGCCGAGTACGTCGTGGTCACCGCCGGCAACGTCGTCAAGCTGCCGAAGGACCTGCCGATGCAGGTCGCCGCGATCCTCGACCCGCTCGGCAACGCCGTGCACACGACGCTGAAGGTGCCGGTCGAGAAGAAGAAGGTGGCGATCATCGGCTTCGGCCCGATCGGCGCGATGTGCGGCGAGATCGCGACGTTCGTCGACGCCGAGCACGTGTTCGTCGTCGACGTCGCCGACAAGGCGCTGGCGCGCGCCCGCGCGTGGGTGATCCGCCGCGGCCTGACCGACCGCGTCACCGTCGTCGACGGCCGCGAGAAGCCGGTGCAGACGATCGTCGACGCGACCAGGGGCGGCGTCGACGTCGCGCTCGAGATCTCGGGCCACCCTGTCGGCATCAACAACGCGATCCAGATGACGCGCCCGGCCGGGCACATCGTCAACCTCGGCCTGCCGAAGGGCGACTCGGTGTCGATCGACGGCTTCTCGAAGAACTTCATCTTCAAGGGCCTGACGATGCACGCGGTGATCGGCCGCGAGATGTTCCGCACCTGGGACCGCATGCTCGAGTTGCTCGAGAAGGGCCTCGACATCACCCACCTGGTGACCGCCGAGATGTCGATCGACGAGTTCGGCACCGGCATGCAGCGCTTCGGCGAGGGCCTCGAGCAGAAGGTCGTGCTCTACCCGCACAAGGTCTGACCGCGATGCCCCCCACAGAGCAGCCGCAGCTGCGCAAGATGACGCTGCGTGACGTTCCCGGAGTGCTGCAGTGGATCGCTGCGGTCGACGAGGAGGACGCCGCACAGGCCCGCCAGGAGTTCGCCGAGAACCTCGATGGCCAGTACCTGTTCGCCGACGGCGAACGGCTGATCGGCACCACCGGCTTCGAACCGATCGAGGGCACCGACGGCTCGTGCTGGCTCGGCTGGACCGCGACCGCCCCGGACGCGCGGCCCGAGGACGCGGTCGCGATGCTCGCCGAGCTGGTGACGCGGCTGCAGGCCAACGAGGTGCGCAAGGTGTTCGCCGAGACCAGCGATCCGGCCGAGGCTGGGCTGCGCGAGCTGCTGGTGCAGGCCGGCTTCCAGGAGGAGCTGCGCCACGAAGGCTACTACGAGTCCGGCGAGGCGATGGTCGGCCTCGGCCTGCGGCTGTTCCCGCCGGCGCCGGAGCCGATCGACGCCGACGAGCGCGCCCCGCGCCTGCTCGACCTGCTCGAGATCGACGACGCCGACGGCACCTACTTCGTCGACTGGGAGTTCGCCGACGAGGCGGGCCCCGACGAGCTCGCCCAGGCCGTCGAGTTCGCGCGCGGCCGCGGCGGCCGCGTGCTGTTCGCGTCGGCACCGTCGCACGCGGTCGGCGCCGCGCGCGCGTTCGAGGCCGCCGGCCTGCAGCGCGCCGGTCGCTGGCTCGACTTCCACGAGGACGACGTGCACGAAGAGCACTACCGGCGGGATCTGTAGGCGCGCAGGCAATCTGTAGGTGCGCAGGGACGATGAGCGCGCAGGGATCTGGCAGCGCGCAGGGGTCTGGGGGCGCGGAGGGCCCGCGGCGCTTGCATGCCCCGCCGAACACCCCTTACGTTCGGGAGCTCAGAGTCCGTGGACGACGGACCAGCGAGGAGTGCAACCGCAGCGACCAGGCCCCATGACGATCCCAACGCCCCGTCGGACCGCCCTGCCGGTCGCGCTCCTGTCCGCGCTGCTGCTCACCGGCTGCCACCGTGGCCCGATCGAGGTCATCGACCTCGACCAGGTGCTCGACATCCTCAGCGAGGAGCTGAAGCGCCCGATCGACGGCGCCACGCCGGAGACGGTCGAGATCGACAAGGCCGAGGACGGCAAGGTCGCCGGACTCGACGAAACCGCCGTGAAGCCGGAGATGACCCAGCAGTTCCTGACGCGCTTCGCCAAGGCGCTCAACGCGGCGCAGCTGATGACGACGCCGATCGGCGTGCGCATGGACGGCAGCGGCTCGCTCTACGGCTTCACCGACCACGACCGCAACATGCAGCAGAACGGCAGCGACCGCGCGCTGTTCCGCATCGACATCGACCCGGACAACGGCCGGATGATCGCGACCGACCTGCAGCGGCCGCAGTACCGCCGCGACCACCACTACCGCGGCTACTACCACGGCTACGGCTACCACGGCGGCGGCGGCTTCTGGATGGGCTACATGCTCGGCTCGATGCGCGGCCGCAGCGACCGCTACTACGCCGAGCCGTCGCGGCGACGGCCTAGCTACAGCACGATGAGCATGGCGCCGCGCGGCTACCACGCGGCGGCGCAGCAGCAGGCGCGCACCCGCGCCCGTTCGCGCAGCCGCAGCTCGGCGCGTTCGCGCGGCGGTTCGAGCAGCTTCCGATCCGGCAAATGACGGACGAGCCCGCGACGATCGCGGCGACGCCGCGGCAGCTCGCGATCCTGCAGTTCGCCGTGCTGGTGGTCGCGATCTGCGCGATCATCTACGAACTGATCATCGCGACCGTCTCCAGCTACCTGCTGGGCGACTCGGTCTACCAGTTCTCGATCACGATCGGGCTGTTCATGTTCGCGATGGGCCTCGGCTCGTACGTCAGCAAGCTGCTGCGCTCGGACCTGCTGACGACGTTCCTCGCGGTCGAACTGCTGCTGGCGGTGGTCGGCGGCACCTGCTCGATCACGCTGTTCCTGGTGTTCCCGTTCGGCTCCGTCTACCGGCCGACGATGTACGTGCTGACGATCTTGGTCGGCCTGATGGTCGGCCTCGAGATCCCGATCCTGCTGCGCATCCTGGCCGAACGGGGCGGCGTGCGCGAGAGCGTCGCGCACGTGCTGAGCCTCGACTACCTGGGCGCGCTGATCGGCTCGGTGTCGTTCCCGCTGCTGCTGCTGCCAGACCTCGGGCTGTTCCGTTCGTCGTTCGCGATCGGCCTGCTCAACGTCGGCGTGGCGCTGGCGACGCTGCTGGCGTTCCGCCGCCAGATCCGCCGGGCCGGCCTGTTCGCGGCCGTCACGGCGCTGCTCGGGGTCGGCCTCGCCGTCGGCGCCGTGCAGGCGATCGCGCTGACGGGCTTCGCCGAGGACCAGCTCTACCGCGAGCGCATCGTGCACCTGCAGCAGACCCCCTACCAGCGCGTCGTCGTCACCGTCGACGAACGCACCAACGCGCACGCGATGTACCTGGACGGGCACCTGCAGTTCCACGAGCACGACGAATACCGCTACCACGAAGGCCTGGTGCACCCGCTGCTGTCGATGCCTGGCACGCGCGAGTCGGTGCTGATCCTCGGCGGCGGCGACGGCATGGCGGCGCGCGAGGTGCTGCGGTATCCGGACGTGCAGCGGGTCGTGCTGGTCGACATCGACCCGGCGGTGACCGGCTTCTGCCGCACGTTCCCGGCCATCAAGGCGCTCAACGGCGGCGCGCTCGACGATCCGCGGCTGACCGTCGTGCACGCCGACGCGTTCAACTACGTGCGCGAGTGCGAACTGCGCTTCGACCGCGCGGTGCTCGACCTGCCCGATCCGCACAACGAGGTGCTGGCCAAGCTCTACTCGGTCGAGTTCTACCGCCTGCTGAGGGGCGTGCTGCACGAGGCCGGCACGCTGGTCACGCAGAGCACCAGCCCGTTCCACACCCGGCGCACGTTCGCGTCGATCGGCGCGACGCTGCGCGCGGCCGGCTTCCGGACGCTGCCCTACCAGCTGCAGGTGCCGTCGTTCGGGCCGTGGGGCTTCACGCTCGCCAGCCGCGACCACGCGCCGCGCATGCCAGCGCTACGGGTTCCGACGCGGTTCCTCAACGCCGAGCTGCTGCGAGCCGCTACCGTGTTCGGCGAGGACGACGCGCCGACCGGCGGCCTGGTCAACTCGATCTTCGAACCCAAGCTCTACGAGCTCTACCACCGCGCCAACGAGAAGTAGCCATGATCCTGCTCCGCCTCGTTCGCTTCAGCCGCAGGCTGCGCGCCCGACGCTCGCTGGGGTTCTTCCTGGTCGCCGGCCTGATGGCGGCCAGCATCCTCGGCAACGCGCTGTGCTTCTACCTGTTCGACAGCGCGGTCAAGCCGGAGCTGACCATCGCCGACGCGCTCTGGTACAGCGTCATCTCGATGACGACGATCGGCTACGGCGACTTCTACGCCGAGACCACCGGCGCCCGCCTCGGCACGATCTTCTTCATCGTCATCGTCGGACTGTCGGCGTTCAGCGTGTTCCTCGGCATGCTGATCGACGGCGTCGGCTCCACCGTCACCAAGGGCAAGAAGGGGCTGCTGAAGGCCATGGCCAGAGACCACGTGCTGATCGTCAACTTCCCGGCCGCATCGCGCGTGCGCCAGATCCTCGACGAACTGCGCTCCGACCCGCAGCACCACGGCGTCGAGATCGTGGTCGTGTCGGACCAGATCGAAGAGCTGCCGTTCGTGATCGACAACGTGCTGTTCGTGCGCGGCAGTCCGCACGACGCCGACACCTACCGGCAGGCCAACATCGACGACGCCCGTATGGCGATCGTGCTGAGCCGCGACTACGCGGACCCGAGCAGCGACGCGGTGGCCGCGGCCGCCGTCAGCGTCATCAGCAGCCTCAAGGACGACGTGCACATCGTCGCCGAATGCCTCGACGACCGGCACCGCGCGCTGTTCGAGTCGGTGCGCTGCGACGCGATCGTGTCGGGGCTCAGCATCGCCAGCAACCTGCTGGCCCAGGAGATCCACGATCCGGGCATCTCGCGCATGATCGAGGTGTTCACCAGCAACCGACGCGGCAGCACGCTGTTCAGCGCGCAGGTGGACAGCCGCGCCGATGCCGACGTCCCGCGAGCACGCCGCTACGACGAACTGGCCAGGGACCTGCTCGGGCGCGGCATCAACCTGATGGCGGTCAACCGCGACGAGGACTCGCTGACCGACCTGCGCAATATCGAGCCGCGGGCGGGCGACACGGTCATCTACGCCAGCGAACGGCGCTACAGCTGGCCCGAGCTGCTGCGCATCACATCATGAAGAAGATCATCGCCGCGCCGCCGATCGCCACCGCGCCTTCGGCCCACGCGGCGTTGAGGTTGCGGTCGCGCTCGATCTCGACGTGCAGGCAGTCACCCGGCATCAGCACCCGGTCGGTGACGACCCGCAGCACGACCAGCACGACGAAACCGGTCAGCGCGAAGTAGCCGAACTCGCCCAGGTTCTCGGCCCAGCCGACGAAGTGGTCCTTGGACGCGCGCAGCAGCACCACGCCGACCCCGACGACGCTCAGGCCGTAGGCGACCCCGGCCGCGACGTTGTCCTTCTCGATCTGCTCGTGCAGGTCGAACTTGCTGAACGCCTGGTAGACCAGCGACCACAGCACCAGCACGACCTGGCCGAGGCCGAAGAACGCCAGCGCCGTGATCGGACCGCCGCCTTCGCCGTGCACCGCGCCGGCGATCACCAGCGCCGTCGCGACGATGCTGCCGAACACGACCGCGCCGGTGCCGGCGTTGCGGTCGTGGATCACCTCGTCGGTGACCGCGAAGCGCCGCAGCACGATCCGGTCGAGCAGGATCGTGCCGACGAACAGGCACACCAGCCCGCCGAGCGTGTAGCCGGCGACCACCAGCATCGACTGGCCGATCTCGCCCCACGTGGGGTCGAGCAGCGCGCCGTCCTCCATCTCGACGTGCTCGGGTCCGATCGACGCGCCGAGGAAGATGATCAGCACACCGAGCAGGTAGCCCGTGAATACCAGACCGACCGCCGGGTTGTCCCGCTTCGTCAGGTGCTCCTGCAACCGATAGGGCAGCGCGAACCCGACCAAGAGGCGCGCGACCACCAGGAGCACGGTGCCGAGGGCGACGTAGGCAAGACCGTGCAGGATGCCGTGAAGGTCCATGTCGGAAGCTTAGAGGTCAGGAGTCGGTGCCGCGATCTTCGGTGCCGCGGTCGGCGCTGCCGGGGCCGATCGCGCGCGGGATGCGCACGATCGAGTGGGACGAACCCTGCAGGGCGCGCACCAGCGAATGGCACGCGACCTCCGGCATCGCCGGATCCCCGCAGGTGAACACGTCGACCGCCGCGAACCCGAGTTCGGGCCAGGTATGGATCGAGATGTGCGACTGGGCGAGCAGCCCGACCGCGGTCACGCCGACGGGCTCGAACGAATGCGACACTTCGCCGAGCCAGGTCGCACCCGCGGCAGCCGCCGCGGCCCGCAAGGCCGCCAGCACGGCGGCTTCGTCGTCGAGCACGTCCCGCGGACAGCCGTTGAGTTCGAGCAGCAGATGCAGACCGGCAGCCATCGCGTGCAACCTTAGCCGAGCCGGCCGCGGATTCCTCGCCGCGCCGCTAGTGGGCAAAGCCCCGTCCGCACGCGTAGGCGCCGCTTCCGCGATCACGGTTGGCAGCGCGTCCACTACATGGACGCGCTCCTAGCCCTTGGCGCGACCGAGGTAGTCGCCGGTGCGCGTGTCGATGTTGACGACCAGGCCCTGCTCGACGTTCTCGGGCACCTGCACCACGTAGCCGGTCTCGAGCGTCGCCGGCTTGCTGCGCGAGGTCGCCGAGTTGCCCTTCACCGCGGGCATCGTCTCGGTGATCGCGAGCGCGACCGTCGCCGGCAGCTCCAGCGCGATCGGGGTGCCGTTGTAGTAGAGCGCGCGCACGTCCTCGAGGCCGTCCTTGAGGAACTTGCGCTCCCACTCCAGGTCCTCGTGCGACAGCGCGAACTGCTCGAACGACTCACTGTCCATGAAGTGGCACATGCCCGGCTCATCGTAGAGGTACTGGACCGGCCGCTTCTCGACGTCGGCCGCCGGCACCATCTCGCCGGCACGCCACGACTTCTCGACCCGCTGGCCGGTCTTCAGGTTGCGGCAGCGGATGTGGTAGGTCGTCGTGCCGCCACGCGCGCCGCCCGAGGCGGCCTGCGTGTTCTCGACGATGTGCGGGGCATCGTCGACGTCGATGATGACGCCCTTCTTGAGTTCGTTGCTGGAGTACATCGGCGGGAACGGTAGCGCCGCGGGCCGGCGCGAACCAGCGTCGCGGGGCCGACGGCCCGCCGATACCGCTACGCCGAACGTGCGGCCGCCCGCGGCTACCGCTTCTTGCCCAGCAGCTCCACCATCGCCTCCCCCATCGCGAGGCCGACGTTCATGTAGGTCTTGGCGTTCCCGCCGTAGTGGGCGTTGGAGCTCGACCCCATGCTCAGCGGATGGGTGTAGACGGTGGCGACGGCGCCCTTCAGCTTGCGGTTCTTGCCGGCGTCGCTGAGCGCGAACATGCCCTCGAGGATCTCCTTCTCGTTGCCCTTGGCGCGCCCCTTCTCGGTCTGGCCGAGCGTCGCACAGACGAACCTGGCCTTCGGCGCGTCGAACTCCTCGCGCAGCGCCGCGACGAGCCGCACCAGGTTCTCGCCGTACTTGCTGGCGAGCCCGGCGTCGTAGCGATCCTTGTCGCCCTGCCACCACAGGAAGCCGGCGATCTCGTACTTCTTGGCGCCCGGATCGTACTTGTCGAGGTCCTTCAGCACCGCCTTCGCACGCGCGACGTCGCCCGCGAACTGGCAGCCGGCCGTCCAGCCGATCGGTTCGGGCTCGGTGCCCTTCTCCCACCGCATCGGGCTCTGCCCGTAGCCGGCGTAGACGTAGGTCTTGCCGTCCTTCGGATCGGTGAACTCGTACGACTCCGACCCCGGCGGCAGCAGGTCCCAGCCGAGACTGCGGTTGCCGATCGAGCTCTTGAGGATCAGCACCGGCGCGTCGATCGCGTTGCCGAGCTGGTGGCCGATGCCCTGCTCGATGCCGATCTTGTTGCCCGAGATCGTCAGCCAGTCGTTGCGCTTGACGCGCGACTTGCCGGGCCCGCCACTGCCCATCACGTGCACGTTGCGCACGTCCTGCCGCCGGGTCCACGCACCGCTGTCGTCGATCAGAAACGGGTAGAGGCCCTCCTCCTTGACCGCGTGCTCGAGCGACCCTTCGCCGCCGCGCACCTTGCCCATCTCCAGCGTGTTGGACTGGCCCATGACCACGAACACCTGCACCGGCTTGCGCATCTTGGCCGGCTTGCCGTCCGGATCGGGCAGGTCGGACTTCTGCGCCAGCAGCGACGGCGACGCGGCGAGCACCGCCAGCGCGGTGAGGAACGGAACGAAACGGCTGCAGTTCATGGAGGGCTCCTGCGGGTTCGAGACGGGGGTGCAGATGCTACCCGCAGCCCGCGCCCGTTAGTCGTCCTCGGTCAACCAGCGCACCTCGACGTGGCCGTCGAGCCTGCGAACCTCGAACCTGCCGGCGCTGCCGCGAACGGCGACGCCGCGATCGAGGTGGGCCGCCGGCTCGACCGAGCGGACGCCGCCGGCGATGCCGACATCGACCTGCAGGTCGCCGGATCCCTGCGCGACCAGCTGCACCTGCAGCACCACCGGCACCCCGTCGCGGCCGATCGCGACGAAGCGACGAACCTGCTGCGCCCCCTGTGCCGCGACCTCGCGGTGGTCGACGACCGGCAGGTAGGGCAGCCGCCGCCACTGCCCGTCCAGCAGCGGCAAGCCGGCCCGCGCGAACGCGTCGGCGTCCGGAGGCTCGCTGACTCGGGGCAATTGGAGGTCGATCGCCGCCGCGGCAGAAACCACCTGCTCACGCATCGACGAGCGATCGCCGGCCCCCGACCGCGCCGCGTCGACCAGCCACGCGGCGACGGGCAGCAGCGCGACGCCGGCCGGCGACTCGCCGCGTTCGCGGTCGAGCCGCGCCACGTTGAGCAGGTTGGCGACTCCGGCGTCGCCGCCGAGGACCTGCGTGCGCCATTCGCGGTAGCGCGCTTCGGGCACGTGCGGGCCGAGCAGGCGCAGCAGGTAGTCGTCGTCGCCGGAGTCCAGCAGCGACGCGGCCAGCTCGCGCAGGCGCGGTCCTCCGAGGCGTTCGTGGTAGGCCACCACGTAGGTGGTCGGCAGCGGTGCCTCCGGACCGAACTCCAGCTCCCGGTCGCGCGAGGGTCGCACCCGCACGTACTGGTGGCGACCGTCGACGTCGCGTTCGGCGGTCAGCTGCCACCACCGGTTGGCGTCGGTCGCCTGCACCTCGTCCCAGCCGGCCTGCCGCAACCCCGCGGCCAGCGCCTGCACCGCCGCCGCCGGGTCGTCCCCGAACGCGACCTTCCAGGTCGCCTGCGCGTCGCGCAGGAAGCCCGCACCGCGCAGCAGCGCCTGCGGCTGGTAGGGCGCCAGCAGCGCTGCCAGCTCGGGCTCGCGCCAGCTTCCCTGCGCCGCCGCCGCGCGCGGCGCGATCCGGCCGCCGTGATAGGGATCACCGAGCTGCTGCGCGATCCTGGCGCCGACGTCGCCGAGGTGCGCGACCACGTGGTCGTAGCAGGCCGTTCCCCAGACGGGGCCGAAGCGCGTCGACGCGACGTTCCAGCTGCCCTCGAGCGACGCCCCACCGGTGTCGACGAAGCGGTCGTACTCGGATGCCCAGGTGTCCTCCGAGAACGGCCGCCAGCCGGTGCCGACCTGCACCCGGCCGCTCCAGTACGAGGCCGCGACCAGGTCCAGCGCGAACACGTCGTGCACCGACACCGACACGACCAGGTCGGCCGGCGCCGCCGGCAGTTCGTCCGCCGACTGCACGAAGCGTACCTCGGGTACTCCGGCCGCTTCGAGGCTGCGCGCGATCTGGTCGACGACGGCCGCCGACACCGGATGCCCGTCGCCGACGACCAGCGCATCGCGCACGACCCAACCCGCGCCCCACATCCTGCTCGTACCGACGCTGCTGTGGGCGCTGCCGAAGTCGACCGCCAGCTTCATCTCGGCGGGGATCAGCGCGAACGGGCGCGCCCGTTCGGTCGGCACCATGCCACTCGACGGCACCACCAGCGGCAGGAAGCGCACCGCGACGACGAATGCGCAGGCCGCGTAGACGACCCACTTGCGCCACGATGCGCCGCGCGCCACGCCGAGCACGACGAAGACCAGGTAGGCGCCGAAGATCAACGGATCGAACGTGACCAGCGCCAGCACCCACAGCGGCTTGGGCACTCCGGCGACCTTGGTCCCGCGACCCCGGATCGCGTGGAGGATCAGGGTTAAGAACAGCGCCAGCAGCACGGCGGTGGCGAGGACGAGCATGGTCATGCGCCGCAGGCTAACGGGCTGCGCTACGGATATTGCCGACGGACCGGAGGCCGACGCGTCAGAGCCCGACCGTCGCGCTGTAGGTCGTCGACAGCGACAGGCCGCTGGCCGGACAGGTGCCGAGCGACACCAGATCGGCGCCCTGCATCAAGAACGCGAACCCGACCAGGGACGGATCCGGCGGAATCCAGATCTGCAGCGAGCCGCCGCTGCCGAGCACCGTCCAGTCGTGGCCGACCGTGCAGCCGCAGAACGACACGCCGAGCGGCGTGACGCCCGCGCCGACCAGCGCGATGCCGACGCTGTTGACCGCCGTCGCCGTCAGCGGCTGCGAGACGGCGAGGCTGCCGGAGAACTCGAGGCCCAGGCTGCCGCAACCGCCGGCCGCGGTCGGCGTGAGCGTGCCGATGCCGGCGCCGACGCTGACCGTGAAGGAGCCGGGAGGGCCGTAGTTGCCGACGCGGATGTAGTAGGTGGTGCCGCCGTTGAGCACCGTGTCGATCCTGGCGCCGACGCCGTTCTGGCCACAGCTGTCGTCGTCCCCGGCGACGTAGGTCAGCTGGCCGCAGCCGCCCGAGTAGATCGCCGCGACGGCGTCGACGGCCTGGCCCGTGTTGCAGGCCTCGATCTGGAACGTGCCGGTCTGCGCCGGAGTGAACGTGAACCAACGGTCCGCCTGCGGCGGGAACCACGGGTTCCACGGCTCCGGGGACGCGGTGTAGCCGGCCATCGAGACGACCGTGGGGCCGGCAAGCGGCACGGCGTTGGCGCAGTCGTCGCCGACCTGCGCCGGGGCTGTGGATGCCAGGGCCAACGTGAACAGGACGGGTGCCAGCGGGTTCTTCATGTTCCTTCTCCGGACGCGTCGCTGCGTGGACCGCACGGTCGGCGCGCTGCTGGCAGCATAGCAGTCCTGCGGGGCGTGTGGGCCGCGGCGGCGCTCGGACCGCGTCCGGCGGCGCGCGGCGCGGAACCGGGCATCGCGCTGGCGTCGGCGCTGCCGACCGGGTACCTGTTTCTGCCCAATGTTCGACAACGTCAAGGAACGTCTGCAGCAGGAGCTGAACGACATCCGCGAGGCCGGCCTCTGGAAGGAGGAACGGATCCTGCAGAGCCCGCAGGGCGCGAGGATCAAGGCCAACGGCAAGGACGTGCTGTGCCTGTGCGCCAACAACTACCTCGGCCTCGCCGACGACGACGAGCTGAGCGCAGCCGCCAAGCAGGCGATCGACGACAACGGCCTCGGCATGGCGAGCGTGCGCTTCATCTGCGGCACGCAGGCGCCGCACAAGACGCTCGAACAGAAGATCAGCACGTTCCTCGGCCTCGAGGACACGATCCTCTACTCGTCGTGCTGGGACGCCAACGGCGGCCTGTTCGAGATCCTGATGGGTCCCGACGACGCGATCATCAGCGACGCGCTCAACCACGCGTCGATCATCGACGGCATCCGCCTGACGAAGTCGCGCCGCATGCGCTACGCGAACAACGACATGCAGGAGCTCGAGCAGCACCTGAAGGATTCGCAGGACTGCCGCACGCGCATGATCGTGACCGACGGCGTGTTCTCGATGGACGGCTACATCGCCAACCTGCCGGCGATCTGCGAGCTGGCCGACAAGTACAAGGCGATGGTCGTCGTCGACGACAGCCACGCGACCGGCTTCTTCGGCCCGACCGGCCGCGGCACGCCGGAATACCACGGCGTGCAGGACCGCGTCGACATCGTCAACTCGACGTTCGGCAAGGCGCTCGGCGGCGCGTCGGGCGGCTTCACGTCGGGCCCGAAGGAGGTCGTCGACCTGCTGCGCAACCGCGCGCGACCGTACCTGTTCTCCAACACGCTGGCCCCGGCGATCGTCGGCGCCACCATCGCGTGCATCGACAAGCTGTCGGCGACCACCGAGCTGCGCGACAAGCTCGAGGCCAACACCAGGTTCTTCCGCGAGAAGATGACCGCCGCCGGCTTCGACATCGTGCCGGGCGACCACCCGATCACGCCGATCATGCTCGGCGACGCCAAGCTCGCCGTCGACATGGCCGCGCGCATGATGGACGAAGGCGTCTACGTGATCGGCTTCAACTACCCGGTCGTGCCCAAGGGCAAGGCCCGCATCCGCGTGCAGATCAGCGCGGCGCACGAGATCGAACATCTCGAAACCGCCATCGCCGCCTTCACGAAGGTGGGCAAGGACATGGGCGTGCTCAAGTGAGGACCGATCTCGACAAGCTGCGGCAGAGCGGCAGGATCAGCGCGACCGCACTGGCCCACGGCCGCGCCATGCTGACGCCGGGCGCCAGGATCGTCGACGTGCAGGACGCGGTCGAGGCCAAGATCCGTGAGATGGGCGGCGAGCCAGCGTTCCCGGCGCAGGTGTCGCGCAACAACATCGCGGCGCACTACTGCTCGCCGCCCGGGGACCCGACCGAGGTCCAGGCCGGCGACATCATCAAGCTCGACTGCGGCACGCACGTCGACGGCTGGGTCACCGACAACGCGACCACCGTCGACCTGCGCGACGGCGACGACTCGCTGCTGTGCTCGGCCAGCAGGATGGCGCTCGAGAACGCGATCGCGCTGATGGGCCCCGGCGTGTCGCTGACCGAGATCGGCCGTACCGTCGAGGCGACGATCACCCAGCTCGGCTTCCAGCCGGTGCGCAACCTGTGCGGCCACGGCGTCGCGCGCTACACGATCCACTGCGCGCCGTCGGTGCCCAACTACGACGACCCCAAGGCCGCGCGGCTGCGCGCCGGCCAGACGATCGCGTGCGAGCCGTTCGCCTGCGACGGCAAGGGCTACATCGACGTCGAGGGCAAGTCCGAGGTGTTCATGCTGCGAAAGCCGGTCAAGCAGAAGGACAACCTGCCGAAGGACGTCTTCGCGGCGATGGAGGCGACCGAGCGCCTGCCGTTCGCGCGGCGTGACCTGGTGCGCCTGCTCGGTGACGAGAAGCGCTGTGAGGAAGCGCTGAAGATCCTGTCGAAGAAGAAGCTGATCGACGACTACCCGCCGCTGGTCGAACGTGCGGGCGTGCGGGTCGCGCAGTTCGAGCACACCATCTTCATCGGAGAAGACGGTCCCGAGGTGATGACTCGCCTGCCGGACTGAGTAACGTCTCTGCGACCATGCGCATCGGCATCGACGCACGCGAGGGCTTCCGCCCCCATCCTCGCGGCATCGGGCTCTACGTCCGCCACCTCGCCCGCGAGTTCGCCACGCTCGCGCCGGACGACGAGTTCCGGCTCTACCACCAGCTCGTCCTGCCCGACGACGCGGAGAACCCGTTCGTGCTCGGCGCCAACCAGCGCGCGGTGCACACCGACATGCCGGGCGGACGCTACCACTTGTGGGAACGGCTGCAGATGCCGTGGCGCATGCGCCGCGACCGGCTCGACGTCTACCACGGCACCTACAACACGCTGCCGCCGCGCTGGCCGCTGTGGCAGGGCCCGCCGATGGTCTGCACGATCCACGACCTGATCGTGACCTGGTACGACGACGACCTGCACGACCCCTACATCCAATATGCGCGCAAGGTGACCGAGCGCGTCGTGCGCGACGCGACGCTGATCCTGACGGTCAGCGAATGGAGCCGCCGCGACATCTGCGAACGGCACCAGTGCGACCCCGGCAAGGTGCGGCTGTCGCGCAACGGCCTGCCGCCGGCCGTGCTCGCCGGCGCGCCCGACGGCGCCAGCGACCGCGCGCGCGAGCAGTTCGCCGAAGGGCGCCGCTACTGGTTCGCGATCGGCGCCGGGCTCGAGCGCAAGAACACCGGCCGCATGATCGAGGCGTTCGCGCTGGCGCGGGAGCGGCGCCGGGACCTGCCGTACTTGCTGCTGGTCTCGGGGCTCGGCAAGGCGGTCGACCGCTTCCGCGAACGCGCCGCCAAGGCCGGCGTGCTCGAGCACGTGCGCTTCCTGCCCTACCTGTCGCAGCAGGACCTGATCGCCGTCTACGCGGGCGCCGACCTGTGCGTCTACCCGAGCCTGGTCGAGGGCTGGGGCATCCCGGTCACCGAGGCGCTGGCGCTCGGCAGCCCGGTGCTGACCAGCAACACGTCGGCGATGCCCGAGGCCGGCGGCGAGCACGCCCGCTACTTCGACCCGCACGACGTCGACTCAATGGCAACCGCGATGGTCGAGGCCGTCGACGACTACCTGCCGCAGTGGCACGGCATCCGCGAGCAGGCGGTCGCCCACGCGCGCCGGCTGACGTGGCCGAAGTGCGCCGAGGGCGTGCTGGCGGCCTACCGCGAGGCCGCGGCGCGCGGCCGTTAGCCGCGGCGGCCACCAGCTGCCGCGCGAAGCCCGCCTGACGACGGGCTTCGCGCCGCGGGCGATCAGTTGCCCAGGCGGACCTTCAGGCCGTTGGTCACGACGAAGCCCGGCAGCAGCGACTCGTCGCCGGCCGGGTCGAACACACCGGCCTGGCAGTAGACCTCGAAACCGCTGAGCGCCGGGGTCGGCGGGATCGGCAGCGGCACGGCCGAGCGGCCGGCGAAGTTGGTCACGACCGCCCAGGTCGCGCCGATGTCGGCGATCAGGATGCCGCCGGGCGTGATCGGCAGCGGCGTCGTGCCGGCCGCGATGACCGCGACCGAGAACGGCCGCACGTTGCGCAGGCCGATGCCGAACGTCGCGTTGCCGAGGGTCGGCAGCGCCGGCGTGCCGACCGGGTACAGGTTGGCCAGCAGCCCGCCGGTCCCGGTCGTGCCCGAACCGTAGTCGTCGGCGCGCGCGGTCGCGGCACCGAACAGCACGACGACCTCGCCCGACGCGGCGTCCGAGTAGAGCACGTCGCCGAAGCCGTCGCCGTCGACGTCGGCGATGCCGACGCCGCTGACGGTCGCGGCCGTCGCGACCACGCCACCCGCAGCCGGGCCGTAGTCGGTCCAGTTGCCGAGCACCGTGACGGTGCCGGCCGTCATGTTGACGACGGCAACGTCGCGACGTTCGGTGTCGGGGTCGCTGTCGGCGTCGAGCACGCCGGTCGCGATCTCCGTCGGGCCGCGGTCGACGCTGTAGAGCACGCGCGACAGGACGCCGGTGCCGTCGTTGGTGAACGCCTCGACGCCACCCTGGCCGAGCCCGAACGCGTCGATCGCAGCGGTCACCAGCACGTCCTGGTCGCCGTCGCCCTCGACGTCGGCGATCGCCGCCCGCGCCGGGTTGTTGGCGCAGCCCAGCGGCGAGCCGGCCGCGGCAGCGAACGCGCCGGTGCCGTCGCCCAGGAACACGTGCACGCGACCGGTGGTCGCGTCGCCCTCGGCGACGACGATGTCGGCGAAGGTGTCGCCGTCGAGATCCCCGACCGCGACGTCGCGGCAGGCGACCGAGTAGGCGGCGACCAGCGCCGCAGCGCTGAACGACGTGCCGGCGCCGTCGTTGATCAGCGTGCTGGCCGAACCGGCGGTCAGGCCGGCCGCGCCGGCGTCCGAGACCACCAGGTCGTCGATGCCGTCGCCGTTCAGGTCGCCCGCGGCGAGGCCACTCGGCGCGGTTGCGCCGACCAGCGTGGTCGTGCTGAGCAGCGACAGGCCGCCGCCACCGTTGTTGGTGAACACGTAGACCTTGTTCTCGGTGAGCACCGGCGGAACGCTGAGCGTTAGCACGGCGACGTCGACGCCGGCGGCGCCGTCGAACTCACCGGTGACGATCGAGACCGGGTCGCCGTCCGAGTTGCCGAACGGCACGGCCGACGTCGAGAACGTGCCGCCGGCGTTGAGGCCGACGACCACGGCGGGCACGGCCCCCTGGCACATCGCGGCGAAGTCCGGATCGGTGTCGCCGTCGAGGTCGGCGACCGCGAGGCCTACCGGCGCATAGCCGGGCGGCAGCATGGTCGCGACGCCCGCGCCGAGGCCGTTCACGTAGGGCTTCGCGGTGGCGTCGACGGCGGTGCCGCCGGCGATCGCGTAGGCGCCCGGCGAGGTCAGGCCGGAATACCAGTTGCCCTCGTAGGTGGTGCCGCCGGCCGCGGTGTCGTAGGCGTCGTTGTCGACGCCGCCGAGCGTCGCCGAGAACACGTTCTCGCGCACGTCGAGGCCGGTCGCATCGAAGTTCACCCACGCGTAGAGCGCGCCGTGCACGACGTTGCGCCGCACGGTCGCCGGGATCGGCCCCGCGGTGCTCGAGTAGAAGTAGATGCCCGACTCGTTGCCGCCGAGGTTGCAGTCCTCGATGACGACCGTCGAGGCGTCGTAGATCAGCATGCCCGTCGCCGTGTAGCTGGACGGGTCGTACCAGTGGTTGAGGATCGTGGTCCGGCGGATCTCACCGCTGGCGCCCCGGCTGATCTGCACGCCGTTCTGCGCGGCGAGCGGCACGTCCGCATGCGGGTTGCCGCGCACCAGGCAGTCGTCCATGACCAGATGCGCGTCGAAGTTCGCGGCGACGCCGCCCTTGCCGTACTCGCGCACGACGCAGCCGCGCAGCGTGACGTTGGTCGGGTCGCCGACGCCGTCGCCGCGCACGTTGACGCCGAGCGGGCCCTGGATGCCGTTGATCGGGTTGGCGCGGGCGTTGACGCACTCGACGTTGTCGAGCACGGCATCGGCACCACCACCGACCCACAGGCAGTAGGCGCGGCCGGTGCCCGGGATGCTGAAGCCCTGGTCGAGCGTCAGGTCGCGCACGTAGGTCTCGGCGCTGCCCTGCAGCGCGAGCGCGCAGCGGTGCGCCTCGACGGTCGGCGCGCCGAGCGTGCCCGACGGCAGCAGCGCGTCGATCGACGTGTGCGCCTTGACGATCGTCATGCCGACGCCGGCACCCTGGATCGCGATGTCCTTGGTGCCGAGCACGAGGCTGCCCTGTTCGTCACCGTAGGTGGCGGCGAACAGGTGCACGACGTCACCGGCGGTGGCGACGGAGACCGCATGGTTGATGGTCTGGAACGGCATCGTCTCGGTGCCGGGGTCGGCGTCGTTGCCGGTGGGGCTTACCCACCAGTGGTTCTGGGCCGAGGCCGATGCGGCGAGCGCCATCGCGAACGCGATGGAAAGAGGTCTGTTCATGGTCAACTCCTGGAGGTTGAGCGAGGGAGAACGAGGGAGAACGAGGGAACGGGACAGGGCTTCAGTTGCCGACCCGCAGCCCGACCGCGGCGGTCAGGCTGAAGTCCGGCAGGAAGGAGGTGGTGGCGGCGAAGTCGAACACGCCGGCCTGCGCGTAGAACTGCAGGCCGTTGGCGACCGGCACCGCCGGCAGCGGCAGCGCGAACGAGCCGCGACCGGCGCCGTCGAGCAGCGACGCGAACAGGAACACCGGCACGCCGAGCAGGTACTGGCACGGCTGCAGCACCGGCGCGACGTCGAGCGCGACCGCGCAGCCGGCGACGCTGTTGGGGAAGCCGTCGAGCAGGTCGAAGCGCAGCGTCGCGTTGGGCTGCACGGCGAGGCCCGGCGAGCCGCCGACGCGCAGCCGCGGCGTGCGGCCACCGGTGCCGGGGCAGCCCTGCCCGAGCGTCTGCACGCGCGCGGACGGCACGCCGGCCAGCAGCGCCACGCCGCCGCGCGACGGCTCGGCGACGATCAGGTCGCGGTAGCCGTCGAGGTCGAGGTCGGCGGCGACCACGTCGGTCGGAGCATCCACGGCCGTGACCAGCCCGCCGTCGACGAAGCCGACACCGGCCAGGTGCGATCCGAACCGCGTCAGGTCGGAGGCCGCGCGGTTGAGCACGATCACGTCGGGGCCGGTCGGCGACGGGAACGTGTCGGCCCCGAAGTCGTCGGCGACCACGCGCCGCGGCCCGTGGTCGGTCGGCAGCGCCGCCGCCGGCTGCAGCGCACCGGCGACGTTGTCGAGGATCTGCAGCACGCCGCGCTGCAGCGGCAAGCCGCCGCCGAGCGCCGCGACCAGCACGTCGCGATCGCCGTCGCCGTCGTGGTCGGCGACCGTGACCGCGGTCGGCGAGTCCGGCAGCGGCGAGGCGCCGGTCGCGACCAGGCCGCCGACGCCGTCCCCGACGAAGCGCCGCAGTTCGCTGGCCGCACCGGTGCCGCCGACCACGACCACGTCGTCGATCAGGTCGCCGTCGAGGTCGCCGCTGGCAACCGCGGTGACCGAACCCGAGAACGTCCCCGGCAGCGGCGTCGGCACCCAGTTGACCCCGTCGAACGCGTTGACGAACGACGTGCCGCCGCCCGCGGCCAGCGTCGGCGCGCCGCGATCGACGACGACCAGGTCGTCGCGCGCATCGCCGTTGAGGCGCACGACCCCGAGGTCACTCGGGTCGGCCATCGCGGCCAGCGGTTCTTGGTGCAGCAGCGACAGGCCGCCGCTGCCGTCGTTGGCGAACACCCAGAAGGCCGCACCGTTGGGCAGCGGTGGCGACGGTGCCGTCAGCGCGACGACGTCGGCGCCGACCGCGCCGTCGAACTCACCGACGAGCAGGCGGACCGGCCGCAGCGCGGCCCCGCCGAGCGGCGCCACCGCCAGCTGGTAGCCGGTCGGTCGCCACAGCGCCACGGTCAGCGCGGCGCCGTTGCCGACGTGGTCGAGCGTCGCGAAGTCCTCGCGCCCGTCGCCGTCGAAGTCGGCCGCGACCACGGCGACCGGCGCGCCACCGCAGACCACGCGCTGCGGATCGGCGAACGTTCCGATGCCGGCGAACGCCGCCGCGTCCGCGCTGCCCCCGCCGGCGATCGGCACCGGGGCGGTGGCCTCTGCTACCGGGACCGGAAAGCGGTTGCCGGCCCACGCGTTGCCCGCCGCGGTGTCGTCGAAGGCGACCAGCGGATCGAAGCGCGAGACCGGCGACAGGGCGTTGCCGCGGACCAGCAGGCCGGAGACGCCCGACAGGCGGATCGCGGTGTCGACCGCGCTGATCCGGTTGTGCGAGACCTCGCCCGGCACGATCGACGGCGGCTGGTGTTCGAAGTCGATGCCGACCGCGCAGCCGGAGATGCGGTTGGCGTCGAGCACGCAGCCGGTGGTCGGCTGCCGCAGACGCACGCCGGCGCCGCCGCCACCGCCGCACGCCAGCAGGCGGCACGCATGCACGCGCAGCCGCGCGTCGTCGGCGACCGTGACGGCGACCTGGTCGACGCTCGCCGCAGCACCGCCGCCGACGGCGAGGCACTCCTGCAGGTCCAGCTCGGCGCGCAGCCGCCCGAACACGCCACCGTCGCCGAAGCCGCGCAGTTCGCACAGGCGCAGGAACAGCGTGGTCGGATCGATCGCGACGCTGCCTTCGACGACGACCGCGTGCGCACGGCCGCCCGGCGCGTTGCCGGCGCGGCAGTCGCGCAGCGCGCAGCGGTCGACGACGACGTCGGCGCCGCCGCGCAGGTAGAGCCCGGCGAGGTGTCCGCTCGGCGCGGCGTTCGCCTGGGCGTCGATCGTCAGGTCGCGCAGGTGCACGCGCGCCGGGCCGTCGACCAGCACGCCGACGCGATGCGCGACGGCGGCGCCGCCACCGATCTGCGCCGGCGGCAGCGGCGCGGTCGCCGAGGCGTGCGGCCGCAGGATCGTGGCACCGACGCCCGCCCCCTGCAGCACGAGGTCCTTGCCGCCGAGCGTGACGAGGCCCTGTTCGTCGCCGAACACCCCCGCCTGCAGGAACAGCGTCTGCCCCGACGACGCGACCGACGCGGCGTGCTGGATCGTGCGGAACGGTGCCGACGGGGTGCCGGCGGCCGCGTCGCTGCCGCTGGGCGAGACGTGCCACTGCGCCGGCAGCAGCGCGGAGATCGAGACGGCGGCGAGGAACGAGACGGCGAGGGCGGGTGCTTGCATGAAACGGCGCCCCGACCAGTTCGACGGATGGGACACTCCTCCAAACGGCGGACCATAGGCACGTGGGACATGCGACCACGCACCGAATGGGATCTTGACACCTCGTTACATACTGTGCCGCGGCAACTACGAACGATGCCCCACCAGGTAGCCTGCGACTGCGGTCATCCTCCAGCGCTGCGCGCGGCGAGAGTTGGAGGATGAACCGCGTACCGTACGGCTACTTTCCCCGACCAGCTGGTCCCGCAGCCTGGATCAGGCCTTGGCGGCCTTTCCCTCGGCGATGATGCGCTGGGCCAGGCGGTCGGCGGCGTCGCTCGGCGGGATGTTCTCCTCCTTGGCGATCGTCCACAGCTCCTTCAGCGCCTGCGGGATCCGTTCGATCTTCTGCAGCGCCACCGCCTCGTCGTAGCCACCGTCGTGGAACTCGACCGAGACGTTGACGATGCCGCCGGCGTTGATCACGTAGTCCGGCGCGTAGAGCACGCCGCGATCGTTCAGCATCTTGCCGTGCTCGGGCTTCAGCAGCAGGTTGTTCGCCGCGCCGGCGACCACCTTGGTCTTGAGCGCCGGGATCGTCTCGTCGTTGAGGATGCCGCCGAGCGCGCACGGGGCCAGCAGGTCACACTCCATCGACAGGATCTCGTCCTCGGCGACGATCTTGACGCCGTAGCCGTCGGCCAGCTCCTGCAGGCGCTTCTGGTTGCGGTCGTAGGCGTAGACCTCGGCGCCGGCCTCGGCGAGGCGCTCGGCCAGCGGGCCGCCGACGGCGCCGACGCCCTGGATCGCGATCTTCCGGCCCTTCGGGTCGTCGTTGTCGTACGCCCAGCCGAGCGCCGCGCGAACGCCGAGGTAGACGCCGTAGGCGGTGTACGGCGACGGGTTGCCGCTGCCGCCGTCCTCGCGCGCCAGGCCGCTGACGTACTTGGTCGAGCGACGCACGATGTTGAGGTCCTCGATCGTCGTGTTGACGTCCTCGGCGGTCGTGTAGAGGCCGCCGAGCGAGTCGACCAGGCGACCCATGCCCAGGTAGAGGGCCTCCGACTTGATCGTCTTGGCGTCGCCGATCATCACGGCCTTGCCGCCGCCGAGGCCCGTGTGGGCCACCGCCGACTTGTAGCTCATGCCCTTCGCCAGGCGCTTCACGTCGAACAGGGCCTCTTCCTCGGAGGCGTAGTTCCACATGCGCAGGCCGCCCAGGGCGGGCCCGAGGGTCGTGTCGTGCACCGCGACGATGGCGTGCAGGCCACTCTGGGGATCGACGCCACGAACGACTCGCTCGTAGCCCTCGACCGGGATCTCAGTGATTTGGAGGGTATCGCTCACAGTGTCGGACGCGGCGCTGGCCGCGGATTGGGGGCAAACAGGATAGCGGCCGGCGCGTGCGAAGCCACTGCTGGCCGGCCCGGGATCCGGGCAGACCGAAAAAGCCCGGAAACCGTTCGGATCAGCGTCCGCCGCGGCTGCCGACCTTGACCTGGAGGTCCACCTCGGCCTGCTCGCGCCGCACGCGAACGGTCGCGTTGCGGCCGATGATCAGGGTGTCGAGCACCTCCATGTAGGTCTCGATGTCCGGCACGGCCTTGCCGTTGACCGCAACGATGATGTCGCCGTCCTCGATGCCGGCGGCCTCGGCCGGACCGCCCTCGGTGACCCGGTCGACACCGACGCCGTCGACGTTGTAGTTGGGCATGAAGCCGAACGCGGGGCGCATGCCCTCGGGGTTCTCGGTCGGCAGCGCCGCCTCACCGGCTTCGGGCTGCCCCGGCTGCTGCTGGGCGGCCTGCGCGGCCTCGTCGACGACCCGCTTCGCGACCTCGCCGACCATCACCGGCTTGCGCTCGGGCTTGGGCGCGACCACGACGAACTCGGCGGTGTCGTTGGACGTCTCGTAGACGCCGCCGGCGACGTCCTCGACCGTCTCGGCGCTGAGCACGCGCACGTCGATGCCGGGCATGCGCTCCTTGATGCGCTGCACGGTGCCCCAGCCGTGGTCGCTGTGGGCCCGGCCGCAGATCAGCACCGCCAACGGTCGGTTGTCCGGCTCGAAGCCCTTCAGGTGGTCAACGATTGACTCGGCCATGGTGTCGTCCTTGAGGCACTGCGCCGCGTAGAAGCGCTCCATGCCGCCCGGGCCGAACATGCCGGCGTGGCCTTCCATCAGCTCCTGGAAGGCCTCCCAGTAGTCGTCCTGCGGCGCGGTCGTGGTGCGGGCGAGGTTCTTGTCTCCCATCACCGCGTCGAGGCCTTCGCGGGCCGCCTTGCGCGCCAGCGGCCGCGGCGCGTTGGCCGCCAGCACCATCAGCTGCTTCTGCTTGGCGAACTCGATCACCGGCCGGTAGTCCCGCGCGTAGTCCGGCCACGGCCGCGCCTTGGCCCGGAACTCGTCCTCGTCGATCAGGCCGTTGAGGTACTGCAGCAGCACCGTCTGCACGTCGCGTTCGAACATCTCCATCGCGATGACCAGGTTCGGGCGGCGCTCGTAGAGCGCGCGCAGCAGCGCGTGGTGGGTCTGGTGCACCGCGGGGGTCTGGTGCAGTTCGCCCAGCGCGACGACGTCGGCGTCGGCGACGGCCGCGGCGACGGCGCCGACCGACGTCACCGTGTCGGTGTCGGTCACGACGATGCGGGGGCCGGTGCTGGCGCAGGCGCCCAGCACACTCAGAATCGACAGCAGGATCAGCGAACGCATGGCGGATATCAGAACGGGCGCGCATCTCGCCGGCAAGCGCGCCGACGTGCGGGGCCGGTCATGGGACGGTCGGGCTCGGATTCCCAGGGACGAACCCTTCCGCTGCCGCGTCACAATGCCTTGAATCAGCCCGTCTGGATGAAGATCACCACCTGGAACGTCAACGGCATCCGCGCCCGCCTCACCCACGTCGTCGACTTCCTGCGGGAGCACGAGCCGGACGTGCTCTGCCTGCAGGAGACCAAGGTCACCGACGACCTGTTTCCGATCGAGGCCCTCGAGGACGAGGGCTACGAGGTCTGCTTCGACGGGCAGAAGGGCTACAACGGCGTCGCGATCCTCGCCGCGCACGAGATCGAGGACGTCGTCAAGGGCATGCCCGACGACCCGCCCGACGCCGAGAAGCGCGTGCTGGCCGCGACCGTCAACGGCTTCCGCGTGCTCAACCTTTACGTCGTCAACGGCCAGGAGGTCGGCTCGGAGAAGTACGCGTTCAAGCTCGACTGGCTGCGCCGGCTGCGCACCTACCTCGACAGCGGCTTCGCGGCGAGCGACGATGTCGTGGTGGTCGGCGACTTCAACGTCGCGCTCGAGGACCGCGACGTGCACGACCCCGAATGGTGGCGCGGCCGCATCCTGTGCTCCGACGAAGAGCGCGACGCGATGCGCAACGTGATGGCGTTCGGGCTCGAGGACAGCTTCCGCCAGCACTGCGACGACGCCGGCGTCTACACCTGGTGGCACTACACCGGCGGCTCGGCGGTCAAGGACGACGGCCTGCGCATCGACTACGTGCTGTCGTCGGCGAGCGCGACCAGGCGCTGCACCGACGTGATCGTGCACAAGGAGGAACGCAGCAAGAAGGGACCGAGCGACCACGTGCCGGTCACCGCGATCTACGCCGAAGGGGACGCGTGAGCGACGCGGCCGCCATCGAGACGACCGGGCTCGGTCGACGCTTCGGCGGCAAGTGGGCCGTGCAGGACCTGCAACTGCGGGTCGCGCCCGGCGAGCTCTACGGCTTCCTCGGCCAGAACGGCGCCGGCAAGACCACCACGCTGCGGCTGCTCGCGGGGCTGCTGCGGCCGACGACCGGCGACGCGCGGATCTGCGGCATCTCGCACCAGCGCGACACCCGCGCGGTCAAGCAGCGGCTCGGCTTCGTGCCGGACACGCCGCCGCTCTACGACTACCTGACCGGCCGCCAATACATCGCGCTGGTCGCTAGCATGTGGAAGGTCGACCGCCGCACCCGCGACGAACGCAGCGACCGCCTGCTCGACCTGCTCAACCTGTCGGCGCAGGCCGACGAACTGTGCAAGAGCTACTCGCACGGCATGCGCAAGAAGGCGCACCTGGCGGCGGTGCTGACCTGTGGGCCCGAGGTGCTGCTGCTCGACGAGCCGACCACCGGCCTCGACCCGGGCAGCACGCGGCGGCTCAAGGACCTGCTGCGCGACCAGGTCGCCGCCGGCACGACCGTGCTGTTCAGCACCCACGTGCTCGACACCGCCGAGCAGGTCTGCGACCGCGTCGGCGTGCTCGCCGACGGCCGGCTGCGCGACGAGGGCACCGTCGCCGAGCTGCGGCAGCGGCACGGTCAGGGTTCGCTCGAGGACGTGTTCCTGGCCTTGACCGACGGCCGCCGCGACGGCGCCGACGCATGAGCCTGCTGCTCGCCGACCTGCGGGCGCTGGCCAACCTGCCGACGACGGCGGTCGGCCGGCGGATCTCGGTCGGCATGGCGATCGGGCTGACGCTGCTCGGGCTGATGGCGTGGTGGCTGGCGACGTTCGTACTCGAACGGGTCGCGCTCGAGGCGTCCCCGACCGGCGCGTTCGGCTACGCGCTGATGACCTGCCCGATCGTCGCGACCTGGCTCGGCCTCGCGATCGGCCAGCGGCAGCTGTTCGAGACCCCGGAGCTGATGCTGTGGCGGCAGGCGCCGATCGCCGGCGCCCGCGGTTCGATGCAGATCTTCCTGCGCGCGGTGTTCGTGTCGACGCTGTGGTCGAGCGCGCTCGCCGGCCCGATGGTGGTCGCGCTGCTGCAGCAGGCCGGGGCCGCGCCGCTCGCGTACTGGCTGGTCGCGCCGGCGATCGTCGCGTGCACCGCGCCGCTGCTGGCGACGCTGCTCGGCGTGCAGATCGTGATGGTGCGGTTCTTCGCCGGCCGCTGGATGCGCCTGTTGCTGTCGGCGGTCGCGGCGCTGGCTTCGGTCGGCTTCACCATCTGGCTGCTGCTCAACCTGTTCACGACCGGCGCCGACCGCGTCGCCGAGGTCCGCGAGGCGGCGCGGTCGGGCGACCGGCTGCGCATGTCCGTGCGCGACGCCGCCGAGATGCTGGCGCAGGCCACCGACGGCACGCCACCGACGTCGTCGCTGCTGTGGGTCCTGGCGTGGATCGCCGCGGCGTTCGTCGGATTCGGCCTCGCGTCGCTGCTGCATCCGCGCGCGCACGAACGCTACCTCGAGTCGGACCGGCCGCTGTGGCGGCGCAGCGGCCGGCGCTGGCCGACCTCGTTGGCCAGCAACGTGCGCAAGAAGGAGTTCGCCCAGGTGCTGCAGCAACCGGGTGCGTTGATCGGCTTCCTGGTGTTCGCGGTGCTGGTGTTCGCGCTGGCGCGCGAGCACGTGCTGGTCGACTCGATCCTGCGCCAGACCCGCCTGCCGCGCGACGTGCGCACGATCGCGGCGCTGCTGACCTGGTGGTTCCTCGCCGTGCTGCTGGTGCTCTACACGCACATGGGTCGGCTGGCGCTGTGGGACGGTTCGCAGTGGCCGCTCTACATGGGTTCGCCCGAACGGCCCGGCGCGATCCTGCGCGGCAAGCTGCAGGCGATCGCGACGTTCTTGCTGTGGCCGCTGCTGCTGGTCGCCGTCGTCGGCGTGCAGATGATCGGCGCCAGCGCGCGTGAGGTCGCGTGGTTCGTCGGCTTCGCGCTCGCCGGCACGCTCGGCGCGCTCGGCGTCGTCGCCGTGATCGGCACCTGGCCGCGGCTGATGCGGCCGGACGCCGAAGGCCAGATCATGCAGGGCGGCAAGAGCTTCCTCGCCGCGATGGTGATGGTGACGACGTTCCAGGTCACGATGATCCCGGCCATCCTGTTCTGGTCGTGGTTGACGCGCTACGTCCGCCGCCACCCCCTGCCCGATGCCGAGGTCGCCGAACACCTGCCGACGCTGCTCGCCGGCGCGTTCGGCTACGGCCTGCTGATCGCCCTGACCGGCACCTGGCTCGGCAGCCGCAACTACCGCACGCTGCTGGCCCCGCGATAGCGGGCAAAGCCCCGTCCGCACGCGTACACGCCGCTTCCGCGATCACGGTTGGCAGCGCGTCCACTGCATGGACGCGCTCCTAGCGGGCAAAGCCCCGTCCGCACGCGTACACGCCGCTTCCGCGATCACGGTTGGCAGCGCGTCCACTGCATGGACGCGCTCCTAGCGGGCAAAGCCCCGTCCGCACGCGTACACGCCGCTTCCGCGATCACGGTTGGCAGCGCGTCCACTGCATGGACGCGCTCCTAGCGGGCAAAGCCCCGTCCGCACGCGTACACGCCGCTTCCGCGATCACGGTTGGCAGCGCGTCCACTACATGGACGCGCTCCTAGCGGGCAAAGCCCCGTCCGCACGCGTACACGCCGCTTCCGCGATCACGGTTGGCAGCGCGTCCACTACATGGGCGGGTCGGGCCGCGAGCGCGATGGCCTACCGGATCATCTGCCACGGGAAGGCGGGCAGGAACGGCAGCTTGACCTGGGGCGGCCAGAGGTCGATGCCGAGGGTCAGGCCGACCAGGTGCAGTTCGACGCCCTCCTGCAGCCCGACCTGCACGCCGACGTACGGCGTTTCCAGTTCGAGGCCGGTGCGGGTCGTGCTCACGCCGGCGCGGACCCAGCCGTTGATCGGGTAGTCCTTGCCGACCGCGGTGCCGTACTGCTCGACCCAGAGCCCGGGCACCTGGTGGCTCAGCCACTCGACGAACGTGTTGCTGTTGGGGCCCGGCCACGGCTCGTAGCCGTTGGCGTGCGGAAAGCCCGGCGCCTTGTCGATCATCACCGGCACCATCGCGCGCGCGGCCTCGCCGGTGTAGGTGGCGAGCACGTGCACCTCGCGGCCGTCGAACCGTTCGTCGCTGCGGGCTTGTTCGGCGTCGATCTCGCGCATGCGCACGCCGGTGCTGCGGCCGAGGATCTCGATGCGGATCCAGCTGCTGCCGTCGTAGACGTCGTACCAGCCATGCTCGGCGAACTGCGAGTACCACGGCATCCATGGCGGCAGCCGCGCCGACTTGCAGGTGACGATGCAGCCGACGTCACGCGGCAGCTCCGACGGCAGCGTCGCGCACGCCGTCGGCAGCAGTGCGAGGACCAACGGCGCGATCCACGCCCATGTCTTGTCCACCATGCGCGCAAGCTACACCGGCAGCGGCTTCGCCGCCTCGACGTCGATCGGTCGCGTCGCCAGCACCGAGACCGGCGGGCCCTCGAGCGTCGTGCCGAGCAACCGCGCCATGTCGCAACGCTCGAGTTCGAGTTCGGCCTCGCACAGCTGCCACGGCTCGTGCGCGACGTCGCCGCGCAACAACCGCCCCCGCCGCAGCGCGAACAGGCTGTAGCGCTCGACCAGGAACTGCTCGAGCGAGCCCGCCGCCGCCTGGCGCGGCTGCCCCACCGGCCGCCAGCTGGCGACGAACTCGGCCGGCGGCGCCCGACGGTCCGTCCGGCGGCTGCGGTAGACGATCCGCTCGCCGTCGCGACGGCTCGCCATGTCGGCGACGAAGTAGGGCAGCCCGAAGCCGAGGCGCGCGCCTTCGACCGCCAGCCGGCTGTGCGCGTCGAGGCTGAAGAACCAGACCCCGGCCCGATCGCCGCAGCGCACGTAGGTGCGCAGGTTGCACTCGGGAAACCGGCTGGCGGTCGGCATCGGCGGCAACCAGCGGAACCGCGTCGCCGCCATCGTGAACGGCACCACCCCGAGCCAGGCCCGCCCGTCGAACGTGTCGAGCTCGAGGCCGTCGGGCAGGTGCGGCTGCACCACGGCCGGTTCGACCGCCCAGTGCAGGAACAGGAGATCTTCCCACCGCATCTTCAGCATCGCGAAACCCCCAACGCCGGCGCTGCTACCATCCTTTCATGATGCGTCTGCTGCCGATCCTGCCGTGCCTGCTGGCGCTCGGCACGCCGTCCCGCGGTGTCGCCCAGGACGACGTGCGCGACCGGGTCACGCTGGCGACCGGCAAGGTCGTCGAAGGCCGCGTCGCGACCCCGTTTGCGCTCGACGAGCTGCTGATCCTGACCGGCGGCAAGCGCACCCGCGTGCCGATCGACAAGGTCGCCGAACTCGACACGGTCGCCGCCAAGGTGGTCGCGTTCTTCGAGCGCCGCCACCGCCACCAGAACTCGCGCCGCGCGCTGCGCTACCTGGTCGACTGGGCCGACGACCACGACCTGCCCGGCCTGGCGAGGCTGCAGGCGATGGAGCTGGTCCTGCAGGATGACGGCGACGAGCGCATGCACGAGTTCCTCGGCCACCGGCAGCGCGGCAAGCAGTGGCAGTGGCCGGTCGGCAGCCGCTGGCTGACGCGCGACAAGCTGGCCGAGTCGCTCAGCAAGAAGCCGATGCGCCTGCACGGCGAACGGTTCGCGCTGACCTGCGACGCCGGCCTGCTGACCAACGTGCGCGCGCTGTTCGACCTCGAATACCTGGCCGTCGTCTGGTTCGAGCGCTTCGGCAAGGACCTCGACCTGCACGAGGTGCTCGACCCGATCGAGGTGCGCACGTTCCGCAACGTCGACGAGTTCCCCAAGTGGGGCTTCCGTCCGCGCCCGTACTTCGAGCCGCCGCCGCACAGCGACGTCGGCCGCACGTTCTACTCGGGGCCCGCCCCCGAACGTCCCGACGACCTGTTCTTCCTCGGCACGCAGGGGCTGCTCTACCGGACCATGATCGGCGAGGTCAACCGGCAGAACAGCCGCGACCGCGTCTGCGCGTGGCTCGAGGTCGGCTTCGGCATGCACATGCAGAACGTCATGCAGGGCCCCGCCGGCTTCGCGACGCCCGGCGCGCCGCAGAAGCTCGACCTGGTGGCGCTGCGCGCGCTCGGCCGCGGCTACCGACTGACGCACCTGGTGCACCTGCCGATGTACGCGAGCTTCTACCTGACCGACGACACGTCGACGGCGACCAACTGGGCGGCGGCGACGATGTTCGTCACCTGGCTGCTCGACCCGAAGAACCCGCAGCAGACGCGCAGCGCGTTCTTCGCCTACACGCGCGCCGCGCTGCGCGATCGCATGGGCGACAGCAGCACCGCCTTCGACCGCATCATGGGCAAGCCGATCGAGCAGTTCGACGCGCCGTGGCACGCGTGGCTCAACCAGCTGGCACGCAACTGAACGGCTGGCACGCTACGGAATGGGCGCGCCGACCGGTCTAACCCTCGGCCATCGCCTGCAGCGCGGCACCGTCCAGCCGGCAGGTGCGCCAGTCCGGCATGACCGTCGCGCCCTGACGCTGGTAGAAGTCGATCGCCAGCTGGTTCCAGTCGAGCACGTGCCAGTCGAGCCGCGGGCAGCCGCGCTCGATCGCCAGCTTCGCGAGCGCGCGCAGCAGCGCCAGACCGTGGCCGTTGCCGCGCTGGTCGGGATCGACGTAGAGGTCCTCGAGGAACACACACGGCTTGCACCAGAAGGTCGAGTAGCTGGTGAAGTGCAGCGCGAAGCCGACCGGCCGACCGGCCTGCTCGGCGATCAGCGCACCGCACACCGGCGCCGCACCGAACAGGTGCTCGGTCAGCCGCTCTTCGCTCAGGTCGAGTTCGTGCTCGAGCTTCTCGTAGCGGGCGAGGTCTCGGATGAACCGCGCGATGTGCGCTTCGTCTCCACGGCGGGCGGGTCGGATCATGCTGGCCGCGATGGTAGTGGCGAGGGTCCCGCCGGCGCGACCGCTTTGGCGTGGCACCGACGGCGGCGCTCGGCGACGATCGGCGCGGAGCCACCATGCCGAAGCGAGCCCCCGCCCCGAGATCCGACAACCTGGAAGCCGACGAACCAGAACCCGGCGACCCGTTCGACGCCGACTACTACCGCAGGTTCTACGGCGACGCCGCCACGCGCGTCAGCGACCAGCGCGAGATCGACCGCCTCGCGACCTTCGTGAAGGGCTACCTCGGCTACCTGCAGGTGCCGGTGCGCACGATCCTCGACATCGGCTGCGGGGTCGGCCACTGGCAGAAGGCCTGCCGCAAGCTGTGGCCCAAGGCGCGCTACCACGGCGTCGAGTACAGCCGCTACCTGTGCGATCGGTTCGGCTGGCACCACGGCTCGATCGCCACCCTGGACCCGGAACGGGAGCTCGCTCGCGCGACGTTCGACCTGGTCGTCTGCCAGGGCGTCATGCAATATCTCGACGACCGGACCGCAGCGGCGGCGCTCGCGAACCTCGGCCAGTGGACCGACGGCGCCCTCTACCTCGAAGCGCTGACCCGGCGCGACTGGGAGGAGAACTGCGATCGCTCGGTCACCGACGGCGAGGTTCACCTGCGCAGCGGTTCGTTCTACCGACGGCGGCTGGGCAGAGACTTCCAGGACTGCGGCGGCGGCGTATTCTGCGCGCGCCGCGCGGACGTGGCGCTGTTCGAACTCGAGGGCGAATGACGGGAATGGACTTCTTCGGACATCAGGATCAGGCCCGCAAGGCATCTGGCCGGCTCGTGTGGCTGTTCGTCGCCGCGGTGGTCTGCATCATCGCGCTGATCTACCTGGCGGCGAAGCTGCTGCTGGTGGTCGCCAAGACCGGCGAACCGCAGCTGATCGACTGGCCGTTGCTCGGCATCGTCGCCGGCGGCGTCTGCGCGGTCGTGGTCGGCGCGATGCTGTTCAAGACCGCCCAGCTGCAGAGCGGCGGCGCCGCCGTCGCCGAGATGATGGGCGGCCGGCTGGTCGACCCGCACACGCGCGACCCGCAGGAGCGCGTGCTGATGAACGTCGTCGAGGAGATGGCGATCGCGTCCGGGGTGCCGGTGCCCGACGTGTTCATCATGGACGGCGAAGCCGGCATCAACGCGTTCGCGGCCGGCTGGTCGACCAAGGACGCCGCCGTCGCCGTCACCCGCGGCAGCCTCGAGACGTTCAACCGCGACGAACTGCAGGGCGTCATCGCGCACGAGTTCAGCCACGTGTTCCACGGCGACATGCGGCTCAACATCCGCCTGATGGGCACGCTGTTCGGCATCATCTGCATCGCCGTGATCGGCCGCATCCTGGCGCACACCGGCGGCGGCCGCCGCCGCGAGGGCCAGCACGTCGCGCTGTTCGGCATCGCGCTGATCGTGATCGGCTACGTCGGCGTGTTCTTCGCGCGGCTGATCCAGGCCGCGGTCTCGCGCCAGCGCGAATACCTCGCCGACGCCAGCGCCGTGCAGTACACGCGCAACCCCAAGGGCATCGGCATGGCGCTCGCCAAGATCGGCGGCCTGACCGGCAAGCTCGAGAACCCGCACGCCGAAGAGGCCAGCCACATGATGTTCGCCGAGGCGGTCTCGGGCCTCGGCGGCGGCATGGCGACCCACCCGCCGATCGAAGAACGCGTCGAACGGGTGCTGCCCGGCTTCCTGAAGAACGTCGAGAGCAGCGGCTCGCTGCAGCAGGCGGTCGCCGACACGCCGGCGCCCGACCAGGTCGCCGGCGTCGCCGGCTTCGCCGGCTCGACCCCGCGCCGGATCGTCGACTCGGTCGGCGATCCGCAGCCCAAGCACGTCGCCGCCGCCCGCCAGCTGCTGAGCGACCTGCCGCTCGACCTCGGCGTCGCCGCCCACGAACCGGCCCGCGCGCCGGCGCTGGTCTACGCGCTGCTGCTCGACGACGACGACCGCGAGCGCGACAAGCAGCTCGGCATGCTCGAGGACACGGGCGAGGAGACGAGGCACGACGCGCGCTCGTTCTACCGGGACGTCGCCGCGCTGCCGCGCACGATGCGGCTGCCGTTGATCGAGCTGGCGATGCCGGCGCTGCGTCGCATGAACGCCGACCAGCGCCGCGACCTGCGCCGTCGCGCCCGCGAGCTGGCGCTGGCCGACGACCACCTGTCGCCGTTCGAGTTCGCGCTGCTCAAGACCCTCGAACGGCACGTGCCCGACGAGGCGGCGCCGGTGCGCCGCCGCGGCGGCCGGCCGGAGGCGATGATCGACCACGTCGAGGACGCCAGCCTGGTGCTGTCGGTGATCGCGCACGCCGGCGCCGGCGGCGACGACGCCGAGGCGGCCGCCGCGTTCGCGCGCGGTTGCGAGGTGCTGGCGATGCCCGAGGCCCACCTGATCCCGGCCGCCGACGCGACCCCGCAGCAGCTCGACGTCGCGATCGACGGGCTCGAGCGCGTGTCGCCGTTCGGCAAGCGCAACCTGATCCACGCCTGCGCCGAGGTCGCCGCCCACGACGGCCACCTCGACCCCGACGAGGTCGATCTGGTGCGCGCGCTCGCCGAGCTGTGGGAGTGCCCGGTGCCACTGGCGGTTCCGGAGTAGCGCCGGCCCGTCGGGCGCCTCATTGCGGGACAACCAGTAGTCCCGGACTGGAGTCCCCCCTGCTGCGGTCGATACGGACCCCGCAGGGAGGACCAATGATCGCCGAGGCGACCAGGTGGACATGGGCCACGATCGGAGCACCGATCGTCGTGGCTGCGGATGCCGGGACGGAAGTCCTCGGCCCGCTGACGAGCACGCTGCTGGCGTTCGCCGGCGGTTGTGTGCTCGGCGCCATCGCCGTGCACGTCGCCCATCGTCGTCGAATCGCCGCGCTCGAACGGGCGCTGCAGCAGCGCGACGAGCACCTGGCCCGGACCGCGCACGAGCTGCGCACGCCGCTGACCGCGATGATGAGCTCACTCGAGATCGTGCGGGACGGCCATGCGGGCACGCCGGAGGAGGCCGGCACGTTCCTCGCGGAGGCGGACCTCGCCGGCCGCCATCTGTCGCTACTGATCAACGACGTCGTCGACCAGGCGGCGTGCGCCGTCGGCCATCTGCGGCTCGAGCTGCGCGAACACCGGATCGGCGAACTGCTCCGCGACGCGCTGCGCATGCTGGGCATGCAGGCGGCGCGCAACCCGCTGGTGCTGCGGCTCAACGACCACGACGAATGCACCGTGCGCGCCGACGCACGCCGCACGCTGCAGGTGCTGTTCAACCTGGTCGGCAACGCCGTCAAGCACAGCGAACCGGGCGACGCGATCGAGATCGACGTCGTCGCCAACGGTCCCGAGCTGAGTGTGCGCGTGCTCGATCGCGGCACCGGGGTGCCCGACGCGGTGCGCGCACACCTGTTCGAGCCGTTCGCCGGCGACGACCAGCGGGCGCGCGCCGACAGCACCGGCCTCGGCCTCTACATCTGCCGCAGCATCGTCGAACAGATGGGCGGCGCGATCGGCTTCCGCCCTCGCGACGGCCGCGGCAGCGAGTTCTGGTTCTCGCTGCCACAGGTCCTGCAACCGACCATTGCTTCGGCCCGGCCGCTGTCGCAATGATGGCGGCATGCACGAACGGACCGTCGCGACGCTCGCCGTCGCCCTGCTGAGCTGGACCACCCTGGCGACTGAGCCCGTCGCCCAGCAGCTGGAGCAGGCGCCCCGCGGTGACGAGGTGCGTAGACAAGGCGGGCAGAAGGGCGAAGCCCAGGACCCGGCCGACACCGCGACCAGGACGGCCACGTTCCGCAACTACAACCGCACCTACCAGCTGGAGCTGCCCGAGGGCTGGCGCCAGATCGCGCCCGGTGAGGCGGTGCGCATCGGCGAGGATCCCGGCGCCCCGGCCCTGCTGCGGCTGGCCTCACCGCGCAGCTTCTACGCCGTCGGCCCCGTCGACCAGTGGCTCGCCGGCGACTTTGGCGGCCCCTGGCTCTACGTCTTCGAGCAGCGCGACGAGTGGCACGTCGACGACGACTACGCCGCGACGCTGCGCGACCTGTGGCGGCAGCACGGCGAGACTAACGGCGTCGACCACCGCCTCCGGGACATCCATCTCGAGAAGATCGGAGCACAGCAGGTCGAATGCATCGTCGCCACCCGCACGAGCACGCCGAAGCCCCCGGCCGCGCCGTCGACCAGCCTGGACGTGCACGCCCCGACCGCGAAGCAGCAGATCTCGCTGTCGTTCGTGGCGCCGGTGCACGCGTTCGACCGATGGCAACCGGAGTTCCGCAAGTGGCTCGACACGCTGACGTTCGCCCGGACGGCCGCCGAACAGCAGTCGCTCGGCGACCGGCTGTGGACCCCGATGATCGCCGGCGGCGTGGTCGGGCTCGTGATGCTGGTGCTCTACCGCTACACGCGCTCCCGCCGTTGAGCCGCCGGCCCGCCGCGCTACACTGCCCGTCAGCCCGAGCCCACGGCTGCCCGTTACGACACCACCCGTTTTGAAGAAGTCCGCCAAGCCAAAGGGCCCTCGCAATCTCGACAAACACCTGTTCGAGGCGGGCCAGCAGTGCCACAAGCGTCTGTGGCTCGACTACCACGAACCGTCGGACGAGAGCCCGTCGGCCAGTCGCCAGGAGATGTCGCGAGTCGGCGACGAGATGCGCGAACTCGCGCGCACGGCGTTCCCCAAGGGCGTCGTGATCGACGACGACGACGTCGACACCGCCGCCGCGACCACCACGAAGCACCTCGAGGACGGGGTGCCGGTGCTGTTCGACGCGACCTTCGTCGGTGACGGCGTCGCCGCGCGGTGCGACATCCTGGTCGTGCACAAGGACAAGTTGGTCGACCTGTTCGAGATCAAGTCCGGCACCAAGGTGAAGCACCGCTACGTCAACGACCTGGCGCTGCAGGCGACGGTGCTGGCGGCCAACGGCTACCAGGTGCAGCGCGCCTACCTGCTGCACATCAACCCCAAGTACACCCACAAGGCCGGCGAGCCCTACCCGCCGATGCAGCTGCTGCGCAGCGCCGACGTCACCGCCAAGGTGCACAAGCAGCAGCCCAACGTGGCGCGCAAGCTGCAGCAGCTGCGGCAGGCGGTCGACAACGACAGCGTGCTCGAGCTGCCGATGGGCACGTTCTGCGAGAACCCGTTCCCGTGCCCGCACATCGCGCGCTGCGCGAAGGACGCACCGGACCTGCCGCTGCACCGCCTGCCCGAACTGACCCGGCAGCAGGAGCTCGATCTGCACAAGGAGGGCATCGAGGAGATGCTCGCCGTGCCGGCCGACCGCGAGGACCTGTCGTTCCGCCAGCGCCGCACGCTGCAGTGCCACCAGCAGAACGAACGCATCGTCGAGCCGTTCGTGCGCGACGAGCTCGGCGAGTGCGACAAGCCGCTGCACTTCCTGGCGCTCGCGGCGATCACCGATCCGCTGCCGCGCTTCGACAACCAACGGCCGTGGCAGCAGACGCCGTTCGCGTGGGCCTGCAAGACCGTGCACGAGGACGGCCGCGTCGAGACGCAGTCGTTCGCGCAGATCGACAAGGACGACCCGCGCGGCCCGTTCGTCAAGAGCCTGGCGCGCCACCTCGAGGTCGGCGGCACCGCGCTGCTGTGGGGCGAGGAGACGCTGCGCGAGCTGCGCGGCCTGCTCGATGCCGTGCCGGACGAGAAGGCCAGCGTGCGTGCGCTGCTCGGCCAGGACCACCTGGACATGCGGGCGCTGTTCGAGTCGAGCGTGTTCGACCCGAAGCTGACCGACTACTCGGACTTCGCGGAGGTCGTCGAACTGATGCTCGGCGACAACTCCGGCCGCAAGCTCGAAGCCCTCGATCGCAACACCCGGTTCGAGCTCGTGCACAAGGCGCGCGCCCCGCGCGTGCGCGCGGCGACGCGCGACAAGATCGCGGCGACCATCACCGACGCGCTGGCGTGGCAGGCCGAGCAGCTCTCGGAGCTGTTCGCGTCGTTCACCGGCGCGGCACCGAAGCCGAAGGCCGAGCGTGCGAAGGCGGCTCCGCGCCCGGCCAAGCCGCTGCCGAAGCTGCCGGAGTAGCGTTGCCCGAGCGCCGTCCGTCGCGGCGCAGCGGGCGCGCCGCTAGGAGCGCGTCCATGTAGTGGACGCGCTGCCAACCGTGATCGCGGAAGCGGCGAGTACGCGTGCGGACGGGGCTTTGCCCGCTAGGAGCGCGTCCATGTAGTGGACGCGCCGCCAACCGTGATCGCGGAAGCGGCGAGTACGCGTGCGGACGGGGCTTTGCCCGCTAGGAGCGCGTCCATGTAGTGGACGCGCCGCCAACCGTGATCGCGGAAGCGGCGTGTACACTCGCGACATCGCAACCGTCGGGCGTGAATTCCCACAGTTCGGGGGTTCGACCAAGAACCTTCGACGTGGGCGTGAGGAGGTGTTCGACGCCCCAGACGCACAGCGGCCTACCTTCGGCCAGCCAACGGTATGGGGGGATGGCTGGCAGACTCCTCCTGGGTGGTTCAGCGGGATTCCCGTGTGCCCATGCGACGAAGCCGAGTTCGAGCGGATGAAGCAGGGCGGCGCGAAGGTCAAGGCAGACGATCCTGGCATGGTCGAGAAGTTCCACAGTCCCGCCGAGAAGTGCTACCGGGTGTGGTTTGCGAACGATGTTGCAGGCAACCAGTGCTGTTTCGACGAGAACGGCAAGCTCATCAACCAAGGCCCAGGTGCTGGCACGCCGGACATGTACAACCCCAGGTTTATCGGCATGCACTTCTTCGTCGACGTCCTGGCCTTCTCAATGCTTGGGTGGAAGAAACACCACAAACAAGGCTGGGGTCCGATCTCGGAAGACTGTCCAGACAACAGCGGCGGCTACCCCGCGCCTGTTGGTGGGTTTCCTCCTGCACCTCCGCGCGAACCCAACCCTCCGAAACCAAGACCCAAACCGGACGAAGTGGCGCAGAGAATCGGCCGTCAGTGCGAGACTCAGTGCTTCAACGAGATGCTGCAGGAGTTCGGCCCGTCTTTCGACACTGATCCGGACGCCGGTCCGTTCTTCGACGACTGCGTCGATGAGTGCATGGACATCTGGGCGGAGATCCTTGGCAAGGGTTGGGGGTAGAGCCTGCGCCTCGTCCTCGAACTCCTGGTGTGGGCAGGCTGCTTGTTCGGCGCAGGGCTGATCGTCGCCGGCCTGGGCTGGATCGGGCTTCGAGAACTCGATGGGTCGCATGAGTCCGGCGATTGGATCATCTCAACTCTCGGCTTGCTGGTGCTGCTGTTGAGTGTGTGCCTCGGATTCGCGGTGCGGCGGCGACGGCGACAGACGGGACAGTAGGGGACATCACAGCCTGATCTTCTCGACCTCGTCGAGGCTCGCCTCTTCGCCCATGACGATCGTAGAGCCTCGTCGTCTGCGAGCTCGCATGTGCGGCCATCTGCTGCGCCCTGTCGAGCTGCCCGTCGTTGCTGAGGTAGGCCGTGATCCCAGTGGCGCGCAGCGTGTGGTTGGAGAACCCAACCAGCCGGCGCTGCTGTACGCGACGTTCTTCTGTCAATGGCTCGTGCGGGATCCCCCTGCGAGTCAACGGTTCGCGCTCACGCCCGGTCTTCGCCTAAGCCTGCGTCAGGGACAACCCTCTGGGCCGCCGGCGGCTGCGTGCGGGCCTCCGAGCCCGAAAGCGGCTTGAGCACGCTGCGTGGTGAGCGATGCGGGCTAGCATCTGACGCGCGATGCGTCTGCACGTGGCCACGATCCTTAGCCTGCTGCTCGGTTGCGCGTTCGCCCTGGGCTTCGCCCCCGGGTCGGCGGCACAGAACTACGCCGCGCGCATCTACACCGAGGCCAACGGTCTGCCGCACCAGTCGATCGTCGACGTCGACCAGACGCCGGACGGACAGCTGTGGTTCTCGACCCAGGGAGGCCTGGTCCGCTACGACTGCCGCGCGTGGGAGGTCGTCGCGACCGGCATCCCGACGAGCGGTCCGTCGAACGGCAGCATGCAGCTCGACGTCGACGAGCGCGGCGCGCTGTGGGCGTTCCGGCAGGCCCCGCCGTTCGACTGCGGCTACCTGCTCGACGGGCGCTGGCACGCGTTCGAGCGACCGGTGCCCGACGGCTCCGCGCCGGTCGGTGGACTCGTCGACGCCGAGATCGCCCCCCACCAGGGCGGCCGCAGCATCCTGCTGACCACCACACTCGGCACGATGTTGCTGCACGACGGCGACAACTGGCGCCGGCTCGAGACGGTCGTCGACGGCATGTTCGACACCTGCGTGTTCGACGGCGACTTCGTCGTGACCGGCAACGGCGGGGTGCACCGGGTCGACGCGCGCGACGGCGCCACGACGCGCCTCGGCGGGGCGCCGACGCCGCCGATGGCGATCGAGACCACCGACGACGGCAGCTGCTGCTGGATGGTCGGTCGCACCTGGATCGGCCGCTACGGCGGCGAGCGCATCGAAGTGCTCGAACAGGGACTGGCGGAGCTGTTCTACCCGGACATCGTGCACGCCGCGGTCCTGCCCGACGATCGCGGCGGCCTCTACTTCGGCGAACGCGCGGGTGCGTTCCACTACTCGACCGAGACCGGCGTCGAAGTCTTCGGGCAGCCCAACGCGCTCGACCACATCGGCCTGACGCGCCTGTTCCGCGACCGCGAGGGGATCATCTGGGGCGCGGGCGTGCGCGGGGTCGCCAAGTTCGCCGGCCGGTTCGTCGCCAACCGCGCATCCGAGCACGGCCTGGCCGAGGACGAGGTCTCCGCCGTGCTCGAACTGCAAGACGGCCGCATCCTGCTGGGCCACAACCACGCCGTGACGATCCTCGAGTCGCCGCCGCGCACCGCCCGGATCGACGAGCGTCGCAACCACGCTCGCGTGATGTCGATGGCGCAGACGGCGGACGGCGCCGTCTACCTCGCCGCCAACCGCGCCGGCCTGCTGCGACTCGATCTCGACACCCTCGCGGTCGAGCCCGTGCGCGGCCCCCACCAACAGGCGCTGTCGATCCAGGGCGTCACGCGGGCGCCCGACGGCAGCCTGATCGTCGCCGGCTGGAGGCGGGTCTGGCGCTACGACGGCGAACGGTTCGAGGACCTGCTGCCGCCCGACCACGAGCTGACCGAGGACTACATCCGCCACGCGACGATGACCGGGGACGGCCTGCTGCTGGCGCTGCGGCACGCCGGCATCCTGCAGTGCGTCGGCGAGGACGTGTTCGCCTGGACCGGCGACGACGTGCGCGCCAACAACTGCTACTGCGTGCAGCGGCGGCCCGACGGATCGTTCTGGACCGGCACCGGCCGGGGCGTGCTGCGCACCGCCGCGCGCGGCCGGCTGGTGCCGGTCGACTTCGCCGGTCAGCGCATCGACGTCCCGGTCTACTTCATGGCCGACGACCGCGACGGCAGGACCTGGTTCGGCACCAACAACGGCGTGATCATCTGGGACGGCAACGGCCTGCGACACATCACCGAGGAGCAGGGGCTGGCCGGCCGCGAGACCAACCGCGGCGCCCACGCCTGCGACCGACGCGGCCGCATGTGGGTCGGCTTCGACCGTGGCCTGACGACGTTCGACCCATCGCTCGAAGTCGCGCCCCGGCACGGACCACAGGTGTCGTTGCTGGCACCCGCCGTCAACGGCGTCGTGCGTTCGACCGGGCTGTGGGCGCCCGTCGTCGAGCACGACTCGCTGTCGTTCCGGCTGCGCTCGATCTCGTCGCGCGACGAAGAACGGCTGCTGCACCAGCACCGCCTCGAGGGCCTCGAGCACGACTTCTCGGCGCTGGCGCCGCTGCCGGACCGCCGCGTGCACTACGAGAGCCTGCCGCCGGGGCGTTATCGCCTGCACGTGCGAGCGACCGACTCGGCCAGCCTGACGGCCGAGACCCGCTCCCCGTGGATCGAGGTGATGCCGCCGTGGTATCGCGTCTGGTGGTTCCGCCTGTTGGTGCTGGTCGGCGTGCTGACCGCGCTGGGCATCGTGTTCGCGTTCTGGACGCAGCGTCGCCACGCCCGGCAGCTCGAGGACGTCGTCGAGCTGCGCACCGCCGACCTCAGCGCCGAACGCAACCGCCTGCAGGCGACGCTGAGCAGCATCGGCGACGGCGTCGTCGCGATCGACGACGCCGGCTGCATCGCGCTGTGGAACGAGACCGCCCGCGGGCTGACCGGCTGGGACCAGCAGCAGGCGCTGGGCCGGCACCTCGACGAGCTGATGCCGGGCCTGTCGCTGTCGTCGCCGACGCCCGATCGCGCCATCGAGATCACGATCGCCGACGGCAGCTCACGCTGGTTCGAATACACCGTCGCACAGGTCGCCGACCACCCGGCCAGCGGCTACGTGGTGGCGTTCCGCGACGTCACCGACCGCCGCGAGCAGGACCGCCTGATGTCGCGCAGCGAACGCCTCGAATCGCTCGGCGTGCTGGCAGGCGGCATCGCGCACGACTTCAACAACCTGTTGACGGTCATGCTCGGCAACCTGAGCCTGCTCGAACTCGACGACGACCACGACGCGGCGCTCAGCGAGAAGCGGCAGCTGCGCGAGCAGATCCAGGAAGCCGTGTTGCGCGCGCGCGACCTGACCCGACAGCTGCTGACGTTCTCGAAGGGCGGCGCACCGGTGCGCACCCCCGGCTCACTCGAGGAGGTCGTCGCGGAGAGCGCGCGCCTGGCGCTCAGCGGCTCGAACGTGCGCTGCGAGCTCGTCGTCGAACAAGGCCTGCAGCCGGTCGAGTTCGACCGCGGCCAGATCGGCCAGGTCGTGCACAACCTGGTGCTCAACGGCCGCCAGGCGATGCCGACCGGCGGCACCATCACGGTTCGGACCTTCCCGTCGCCGCGCTGCCCCAACGGCCACGAGATCCCCCACTCGGTCATCGAGGTGCGGGACGAGGGCGCCGGCATCTCACCGGGTGAGCTCGAACGGATCTTCGACCCGTACTACTCGACCAAGCCCGACGGCACCGGGCTGGGCCTCGCGACGTCGCACTCGATCGTCAAGCGGCACGACGGCTACCTGACCGTCGAGTCGCGCCTCGGCGAGGGCTCGACCTTCCGCATCTACCTGCCGGCGCTGGCCGACGCGCGCGCGGTCGCGAACGCGCCGACCCTGGCCGGCGCCGACCTGCTGCCCAAGGGCCGTCGGGTGCTGTGCATGGACGACGACGCGTCGATCCGCGCGTTCTTGCGGTCCTCGCTGACCACGCTCGGCCACCACCCGCACCTGGTCAGCGACGGCACCGAGGCGATCGCCGTCTATCGGCACGCGCGCGACCGCGGCCGGCCGTTCGACTTCGTGCTGCTCGACATGACGATCCCCGGCGGCATGGGCGGAGTCGAGACGCTCGAACGGCTGCGCGAGCTCGACCCCGACGTCGTCGCGGTCGCGGCGACCGGCTACTCGACCGACCCGGTGCTCGACGAGTTCCGCCGCCACGGCTTCGTCGCGTCGCTCGGCAAGCCGTTCTCGGTGTCGGACATCGCCGACGCGCTGACCCGGGCCGCCCGCGGCCGCGCCGAACGGTAGGTCGCGGCGGCTCAGGTCGCAGGGGCTCAGGCCGCCGCGTACGAGGACAGCAGCGTGCGGATCTCGCGGTCGACGTCGAACCGACGCGTGAAGTCCTCGCGGATGCGCACACCGAGCTTGCCGGCGGCGCCGCGATTGCGATAGAGCGCGAGGATCTGCTTGGCCATCTCCTCCTCGTCGCCGAACAGCAGGCCAGTCTCCTTGTGGCGGATCAGTTCGCGGTTGCCGGGCACGTCGGATGCGACCACCGGCCGGCCGAGGATGCCGGCCTCGAGGATCGTCGGCGCCGCACCCTCGGACAGCGACGTGTTGAGCACGACGTCGGCATCGACGTAGGCCGCGCCCATGCGCTCCTTGGCCAGCGTCGGCAGCACCCGCACCGCTGGCTGCTGTTCGCACAGTTCGCGAACGTGGCGGGCGTAGTCGGCGTCCTGCTCGGGGCCGGCCAGGATCATCTCGATGTCGGCACCGGCGGAGCGCAGCACCTGGATCGCCGAGATCGCGCGGTGCTGCCCCTTGATGGGCCGCAGCCCGCCGGGCAGGAACACCAGGAACCGCTGGCGCGGGATCCCGAGCGAACGTCGCAGGTCGGTGCCGTCGGTCAGGAGCGGCGTCGCCGCCCGCGCGACCACGTCGATCTTGCCGATCGCGTCCGGAACGCGCTCCTCGACGACGCGCGCCGCCTGCTCGCTCGGCACCAGCACGCGGTGCGCGCGGCGGATCACTTCGCAGACGATCGGACCGTGCTCGCCGTGCATCGCGTCCTCGTGCAGGTCCTCACCGCTCAGCGAGATCACCCACGGCGTGCGACAACCGAGCAGCTGGATGCCGCAGCGGCGCGCGTCGTGCGCGTGCACGATGTCGGGCTTGAAGCGGCCGACGGTGCCCTCGAGCGACTGCTTCAGGCCACCTTCGGTGGTGCCGCCGAACAACTCGCACAGGTGGCCCTTGTGCTGCAGACCGTCGCGGTAGCGCGTCACGGTCGCGATGCCACCCAGGTGCAGGTGGGTCGGCGCGGGCGTCATCAGCAGGACCTTCACGCGACCATCATCGGCCGATCGAGCGTCCGGGCCTTACCGCCGCCGTCACGGAGTCGGGCAGGCCGCGCGCAGGCGTCGCGCCCGCTCGAGGTCGACCGGCTCGCGCGAGCGCCCGTCGGTCTTGCACCAGCTGCCGACGATCGCGCCGTCGACGCGCGGCCACAGCTGCGCGGCGTTGTCGGCGGTCAGTCCAGAGCCGATCCAGATCGGGAACGCAGAGACCGCGTCCCGCACGCTGTCGAGCATCGCCACATCGACCGGCTCGCCCGTACGAGAACCCGACAGCACCATGCCGTCGGCTCCCGAACGTTCGGCGAGGTCCCGAGCGCCGGTCGCCAGGTCGAACGGCGCCAGCGGCGTCGCGTGCTTGACCAGGAAGTCGGCGAGCAACCGCGCGTCGCTGCGCAGCTGACGACGGTAGGCGGAGAGCCGCGCGGCCTCGCCGGCGATCACGCCCTGGTCGGTGACGTAGGCGCCGGTCAGCACGTTGACCCGCACCCACGCGGCGCCGGTCGCGGCCGCGACCCCGAACGCCGCGACCCCGTCGTTGCGCAGGCAGTTGATGCCGACCGGCAGGCCGGTGGCGCGCTGGACCCGATCCGCGGCGATCGCGATGCCGGCGACCACGTCGGGCGTCACCGGGTCGTCGTGGGTGCCGCGATGGAACGGCGCGTCGCCGAAGTTCTCGACGATCAGGCCGTCGAAGCCGGCCTGCGCGTAGGCCTCGGCGTCGGCCAGCGCCAGATCCAGCACCGACCGCATCGACTCGTGGCCCGCCGCCGACGGCAGCGCGCGCAGGTGGACCACACCGAGCAGGGGTCGCGTCGCCGTCATCGCTTCAGCATCGTGCGCAGCCGCATCTTGAAGCCCTTCCACGTCGGCGTCAGCTGCTGCGCCTCGGCGATCACCTTGCGCGCCTCGTCGAAGCGGCCCTCACCGAGCATGTCCCAGGCGAGGTCGAGCCGCACGTCGGCGCGACGGCGCTTGATCAGGTTCTGGAAGTGCGCCTCGCCCTCGTGCTGCGTGGCGATGCGTCCGAGGATTGTGTCGACACCGCGCAGGAAGCGCGTGTTGGCCGACAGGCTGCCGTCGTGCACGCGGTAGAACGTCATCGCCTTGGCGGAGTAGGCGATCGGTTCGCGCACCGACATGCGCAGCCACAGGTCGTAGTCCTCGGTCGCGACCAGCTCCGGCGATTCGTCGAAGCAGCCGGCGTCGATCACCGCCTGGCGACGGGCGACCACCGAACTGCAGACGATCGGGTTGCCGCGCAGCAGGAACTCGAGCGTCAGCACGTTGGGCACGGGACGCTGTTCGTTCTTGCGGCCCTCGATGCGGTCGCCGCGCACGATCCACGCGTCGGTCGCGCTGCAGGCCGCGCCGAGGTCCTCGAGCTGGCTCACGGCGCGTTCGATCTTGTCGGGCACGTACCAGTCGTCGGCATCGCAGAACGCGACGAACTCCGTCTCGGCCAGTTCGATGCCGCGGTTGCGGGCGGCACCGGGACCGCGCTGGTCCTGCGACACAACGTCGACGCCGAAGCCCTTGGCGACTTCGACCGTGTTGTCGGACGAGCCGTCGTCGACGACCACGACGCGTTCGGGCACGACCGTCTGTTCGCGGATCGCGTCCAGGGTCACGCCCAGGTACTCCCCCGCGTTGAACGCCGGGATGACGACGGTCACAGGTGCGGTGCGGGTCATGATCCCTTGCGGCGGAGCTTCGACATCACGGCGGAGATGATGTCACGAATGTAGCGGAAGTCGGACGGGTGCACGAACAGGCAGCGCCACACCGGCGTGTCGGTCTGGCGACCGTAGGCGATCACCGTCCAGACCGTGCCGAGCACGTAGGCGCCGGTCGACGCGACCGCGGCGCCCTGCGCGCCATACTGCGGGATCAGCCAGACGTCGAGCGCGAGCATCGACACCAACACGCAGACCTGCGCGTTGACGCACGTCTGCAGCTGGTCGCGCGCGGCCAGGTCGGCCTGCAGCACCTTCGACACGGTGAAGCCGACCGTTCCGGGGACCAGCAGCCACAGCGCCTCGCCGACGTGCGGGCTCCAGTCGTCGTACCAGACCGACGCGTCGTTCTTCGCCGCCCACGTGATCGCCCCCATGATCGGGTCGACCATCAGCACGATGCCGACCGCGCCGACCAGCGAGACCAGCAGGCCGAGCCGCGCGAACACCGGCGTCAGCTTGCGGGCCTGGTCGTGCGAGCTGCCGGCGACCTTCGAGAAGAACAGGTCGCGCATCGCCTCGGGGAAGTGCCAGACCAGTTCGGCCCAGGTCACCGCCATCGAGTAGTAGGCGACCTCGGTGCCGGCGAGGTCCTTGGCATCCTCGACGCTGAAGCCGTGCTCACGCATCACCGAGATCATGACGATGCCGAGCACCAACAGGTCCACCCGGTGGTTGAGGTAGGTCAGCGTCGACGTTAGGTTGGCCTTCCAGCCGTAGCGCACCGCCTCGCGCAGGTAGCGCCGGTCGACCTCGGCACGCAGCTTGACGACCTTGGAGACCAGCCACAGCGCCAGCACGGCGACGATCGCGGTCGACGCCAGACGCCCCCACGCGACCGCCAGCGGCACGCAGCCGTCCTCGACCGAACCGCCGAGCAGGAAGAACAGCAGGAAGAACGCCGGCAGGAACCCGACCGACGTCGCGATGTGCACGACGCCGTAGTCCTTGATCCGTTCGGTCGCCAGCTGGGTGCTGTTGGCGTAGCTCGCGATCAGCAGCAGCGGCACGACCGCACAGATCGGCACCACCGCGAACCAGTCGAGCTGCCAGTCCGGGTCGATCCACGGCAGCACGTAGAGCGTGAACAGCGCCGAGGCCACGGCTACGAAGCCGCCCCACACCAGCGCCACCCACATCGACGTCTGGAACGCCGTCTGTGCGGTCACCGACCTGCGCCGGACGAAGTAGACCAGCGCTGTCGCCAGGCCGAGGTTGGCGATCGCGCCGAGGATGAACGGCAGCGACGCCGCGATCCCCGACTTGCCGTGCTCCGCCGCCTGGTTGGCGGTCAGCAGATACAGGATCAGGCCGCCGCCCTTGTCGACCGCGACGACGAGGACGTGGACCAGAAACGTGAAGACGACCCAGCGCCGGAAGTTCATGCCTGCCTCACCACGCGGGTGACGGACGCACTACCAGGGCAGCTCGGACGCGGTGAAGTCGTCGTGGATCTGCGGCAGCAACTCTTCGATGCGTTCGGGCGACAGGCCGACCTGGTCGTAGACCTCGTGGTCGAGCGGCGCCGGCGCGGTGCCGACGGTGGAAGGCATCTGGGCGCGCCAGGCGAGCTGGTCGGCGAGATGGATGAGCGAGCTGAGCGAACGATGGAACGGGTCACGCGCGGGCGCGTGGTGGTACCGGATGGCGATCGCGAGATCCTCCGGCAACGACCACTTGATCGCCAGCACCGAACCGACGTCGGCGTGCGTGAAGCCGAAATCCTCGACCTCGGCATCGACCTCGGGCCGACCCTGCTGGACCGACTTGCGCAGCATCGCGAGGTAGCGCGGCGCCGACTTCTCCATCAGGATGATCTTGCCGATGTCGTGCAGCAACCCGGCGATGTAGGCGTCCTCGGGGTGCATGTCGGTGAACTGGTCCGACGCGCCGGCGAGCACGCGCGCCGCGACCCCGGCGTAGACCGCGTGCTTCCAGAAGGCCGACGGATCGAAGTGTTGGATCTTGTCGCGGCGCTTCGTGAAGGCTGAGAAAACCGCGGCCTTCAACGCGACCTTCTTGGTCATGTTGAAGCCCATCACCGAGATCGCCAGGCTCACCGACGAGACCCGCACCTGCAGGCCGTAGTAGGCGGAGTTGACGATGCGCAGGATGTTGGTCGACACCGCCGGGTCGGCCGCGACGACCTTGGCCACGTCCGCGGCAGAGGTGTCCGGGTTGGCCATGACCTCGTTCAGCTTGATCAGGACCTCCGGCATCGTCGGCAGGTCGATCGTGCTGTTGACCAGCGTCAGGATGTTCGTCGATGAAGTCGTCTCAGCCATGCGGTTCGCGCTCCCGTCCTTGTATCGGGGCGGGACGCGAGCAACCTTGATGCCCCTTCCGTGTCGAACTCCTCGCAGCAACCCCGCGTCGTCTTCCTGTGCCAACGCGTGCCGTGGCCGCCCGACCGGGGCGACCGCATCACCACCTGGCACTTCCTGCAACACCTGCTCGCACGCGGTGCCGAGGTCCGCGTCGGGTGCTTCCTCGAAGAGGATCGGGACCACCAGGCTGTCGAGTTCTTGAACAGTCGCTGTGCCGAGGTCGTCGCACCGCGGCTGTCGCGCAAGGCGCGCAAGCTGACCAGCATGCGCGGCCTGCTGACCGGCGAGGCGCTGACGGTGCCGTTCTTCCGGCACGGCGAGCTGAGCCGCGCGATGGATCGCTGGAGCGCGACGCCGCCCGACCTGGTCTACGTCTACTCGTCGTCGATGGCGCAGTACGTGCTCGGCCGCGACGCCCGGGCCAAGGTGATGCAGTTCGCCGAGCTCGACTCGGACAAGTGGCGCCAGTACGCGGCGGTGGCCGGCCCGCTGGGCCGGTGGATCTACGGCCGCGAGGCCCGACGGCTGCTGGCGTTCGAGGATCGGGTGGCGCGCGAGTTCGACCGTTCGTTCGTCGTCAGCGAGGTCGAGAAGGACCTGTTCGAAGAACGCATCCCCGGAGTCGAGCCGGACGTGCTGCCCAACGGCGTCGACGTCGAGCACTTCGCGACGCAGGGCGACGCCGAACGGCACCCGCGCACCGCGGTGTTCACCGGGGTGATGGACTACGAGCCCAACGTCGACGGCGTCTGCTGGTTCGTCGAGACGTGCTGGCCGACGCTGCGGCAGCGCTTCCCGGACGCGCAGCTGTTGATCGTCGGCAGCAAGCCGATCCCCAAGGTGCAGGCGCTCGGTGGCCGGGACGGCATCACCGTCACCGGTCGGGTCGAGACCACGCCACCGTACTTCGACCGTTCGTCGGTCGCGATCGCGCCGCTGCGACTGGCTCGCGGCGTGCAGAACAAGGTGCTCGAGGCGATGGCGATGTCGCTGCCGACGGTGGCGTCGCCGCAGGCCTCGCAGGGCCTCGGCGACGACGTGCCGGCGCAGTCGCTGTGCGTCGCGGACGGCGCCGAGGAGACCATCGCGGGGGTCACCCGATGGTTTGCCGATCCGGAGCTCGCGCGTCGCGACGGCGCCGCGGCCGGCGAGTGGGTGCGGCGCACGTGGCGCTGGGAACGGATGTACGAGCGCCTCGACGAGATCCTGGCGCAGCTCGGCGTGCCGTTCGTGGCGGCGCGCTAGGAGCGCGTCCACGTAGTAGACGCGCTGCCAACCGGGATCGCGGAAGCGGCGTGTACGCCTCGGACGGGGCTTTGCCCGCTAGGGCTGGTCGGGCTGGCGTCGGTCCTGCTGGCCGTCGGTCAGGTTGAACACGACCTCGATGTCGGTCTCGCTCGCGACCGCGACGCCATTCTCGGTCGCCGGGTCGAACCGCCACTTGCGGGCGGCGCGCAGCGCGGCGCGGTTGAACCCGGCGTAGCGCGACGGCGTCTTGAGGCTGACCTCGTCGACCGTGCCGTCGGCCGCGACCGAGATGCGCAGCACCACGGTGCCTTCGCGGTTCATGCGCCGCAGCTTCTCCGGGTAGGCCGGCGGACCGCCGCGGTCGGAGCGGGTCGCGGACGTGTAGGCGGGCACCGATTCCTGCTCGACCGGCTTCTTCTCGACCGGCTTCTCGACGACCGGCTGCTCGGTCGGCACGACCGGCTCGTTCGCCTCGACCTGCTTGCGCAGGACGCGCTCGGCGGTCGCCTGGTTGAGCATCGACGACGCGGTCGCCGGCAGCGGCGACGCCTCGATCACCGGCTCCGGCTCACGCGGCTCGGGCGGCGGCACGTCGAGGTCGACCAGCGGGCTGGCATCGCGCGCGTCCTCGGCCTCGACGTCCGGACACGGCCGCATGTTGGTGCGGGCCGGCGCCGACGGCGGTTGGTTGCGGATCTCGATGCGCGCGACCGGCCGGGCGGCCTGCCGGTGCGCGTAGACCCCGAGCACCAGCGCCACCGAAACGGCGGCGCCGTGCAGGAGCATCGATACCAGCAGCCAGGGGGTGCGCACGGTCGGGTGGAGAACGATACCGTAAGCCGGTCGGTTCAGAAGCTCCGAAGCCTGCCGGGCCCAATCCCGAGCTGGCCCGATCCCGTGCTAGTCCGATCCAGTGCTAGTCAGGGCCCCCGACCTCCGACAAGATGGGCACATGCTGGCCATCGCTGCCCTGCGCAAGACCTACGGCTCGTTCGTCGCCCTGCACGGGCTCGACCTCACGGTCGCCCCGGGCGAGATCCTGGCGCTGCTCGGGCCGAACGGCGCCGGCAAGTCCACCACCGTCAAGTGCCTGGTCGGCCTGCTGCGACCGGACTCGGGTTCGGTGACCGTCGACGGCGTCGACGCGCTGCGCGACTCGTCGGCGCGGCGGTTGATCGGCTACCTGCCCGAGGTCGCCAAGCTGCACGAGACGCTGACCCCGTGGGAGTTCCTGCTGCTGAAGGGCCGGCTGTTCGACCTCGACGACCCGACCGTCGCCGCGCGCGCCGAGCGGTTGCTCGACGGCTTCGGCATCGTCGACCGCAAGGACGAGCCGATGGTCGCGTTCAGCAAGGGCATGCTGCAGAAGGTGTCGATCTCGGCGGCGCTGCTGACCGAACCGAAGCTGCTGGTGTTCGACGAGCCGTTGTCCGGCCTCGACGTCACCACCGCGCTGGTCGTCAAGCAGCTGATGCACGAGTTCGCGGAGCGCGGCGGCGCGGTGCTGCACTGCAGCCACCTGCTCGACGTCGTCGAGAACACCGCGCATCGCATCGCCGTGCTCGACAAGGGCAAGCTGCTCGCCAACGGCACCGCCGCCGAACTACGCAGCCAGGCCGGCGCCGGCGCCGACACCCACCTCGACCAGGTCTTTCGCTCGCTGGTCCAGGCCAGCGACCCCGCCGCCGTCGCCAAGGCCATCCTCGGCTGACCAGCCCACTCGAACGCCCCGGTTCGCCGACCGGTGCGCAAATCCGGCCGGGCTTCGGCCGGGCTTCGGGCGGGCTTCGGGCGGGCTTCGGGCGGGCTAGACGGCGCTGGCGGCGGTGCGGCGGCCGCCGCCGCGACGGGGCTTGCGATCGCCGCCCTTGCGGGGGCCGCCGCGCTTGCCGCCGCGACCCTTGGGCATGCCGTAGCCGCGGCCCGGGGCGCTTGGCGCGTTCTGCACTTCCTTGCCGGCGAGGTGCGCCTTGACGACCTCGTAGAGCCGCTTCTCCGACGGCGCGACCAGCGAGACCGCGCGGCCGGTCTTGCCGGCCCGGCCGGTGCGGCCCGAACGGTGGATGTAGTCCTCGAGCGCGAGCGGGAAGTCGTAGTTGACCACCAGTTCGACGTCGTCGACGTCGATGCCGCGGCCGGCGACGTCGGTCGCGATCAGGAACCGCGTGCGACCACGCGAGAACGCGCCGAGGCACGCGTGCCGCGCTTCGGCACTCTTGTCGCCGTGGATCGAGTCCGCCGGCAGGCCGGTGCGCTTCAGCATGTTGCCGAGCTTCTCGCAGCCGATCTTCTTGTTGCAGAACACCAGCACCTTGCCCTGCTCGCGGCGCAGCAGCCGCTCGAGCGCGTCGGCCTTGTCGGTCGCGCTGACCGCGGCGAAGCGGTGCGTGATCGTGCTCGCCGACTCGCTGCGACGACCGATCTGCACGCGCTCGGCGCCGGGCAAGAAGTCCTCGACCAGCGACTCGACCTCGGTGGGCAGCGTCGCCGAGAACAGCAGGTTCTGCCGCTCGTCGGGCACGCGCAGGAAGATCCGCCGGATCTGCGGCATGAACCCCATGTCCAGCATCCGGTCGGCCTCGTCGAGCACGACCATCTCCACCTTCTCGAGCGAGATGTTGCGGCGCTCGAGGTGGTCGATCAGGCGACCGGGGCAGGCGACCAGCACGTCGAGGCCGCGCTTGAACGCGCTCTCCTGGATCGACAGGTCGATGCCGCCGAACGCCGTGCACACGTGCAGGCCGGCGTGCTTGGCGTAGATGCGCAGGTTCTCGGCGACCTGCACGCACAGCTCGCGGGTCGGCACGATGATCAGGCCGCGCAGGCCCGGCTCACCGCCGCACAGGCGGTCGAGCATCGGCAGGCCGAACGCGGCGGTCTTGCCGCTGCCGGTCTGGCCGAGGCCGATCAGTTCGTCGCCGGCGAGGACCTTGGGGATGGCGTGCGCCTGGATCTCGGTCGGCTGTTCGTAGCCGGCGTCGCGCACGCCCTTGAGGATGGGCTTCTTCAGCCCGAGGGATTCAAAACTCACGGGGATGTCAGGTTGTGGCAGCGGGCCCGATCGTCGGGCGCTGGGCTGCGGGGATTCGGTTTGCGTCGCATGGCGCACCCGCCCCCGAACCCTGGCCGACCCACCTGGTCGCCACCCGCCGGACGCTGCGTACACCGCGCGTGTCGTGCTCGAACCGGGTCGTCGCGACCACCGTCGATGGAATGACCGCGGCGATCGCCACTGTCGGTTCCGTGCACAACTGTCGTTGGCATCGGTCGTTCGCTGCCTCGACTTGAGACCGGAATCCGTTCCGGCGGCAGCATCCCGATGGTCGAGGCGGCCAATCGGGCCCCGTCGACGCGGGGAATGGTAGCCCGAACCGCCTGGCCCCACAAGATCCCGGCGGTCCGGGGCCCGGCACGGGCCCAGTCGGCGGCGGTCGCGTGCGCTCCCGTCGCGGCCTGCGGAAGTCCGAGCGGCGCCCGCTACGATCCCGGCCATGCATTGCCCTTCGCCCAACGAACACCACCAGCTCCTCGCGCGCTTCGCCGGCACTTGGCACGGCAAGGAAACCATGCATCCGTCGGAGTGGAGCCCGGAGACGATGGTGCTGGACGCCACCACGACGTGGCGCGTCGACCTCGGCGGCTTCGTGCTGATCACCGATTACGAGCAGCACAAGGACGGCCAACCGACCTACCGCGGCCACGGCGTCTACACGATCGACCCGGAGAGTAACGAGGTCGTGCTGCACTGGTTCGACCAGATGGCCGGCCAGCGCGAGGAGTTCCGCGGCAGCTGGACCGGCCAGGAGCTGACCCTGCAGAGCAAGAACCAGATGGGCTTCATGCGGCTGCACTACGACCTGTCGGTCGACGGCCAGCTCGAGACCCGGGGCGAGATGTCGGCCGACGGGGAGAACTGGAAGCCGATGTTCGACGGCGAGCACAGCCGACGGGGCTGATCACACCGCGCGGATCACACCGCGCGGATCACACCGCGCGGAGACGCTGCGGCGGCCAGGCCATTGTTCCCGCGCAGGGGTGCTGCAGCCGAACAAAAGGTGTCGCCACCGATCACTTGCGACCGATGGCGACGAGCTGCAGGGCGTCCTCCGGCGACGAGCCGTCGTTGGTCGTCGTCGCCTCGCCGCGCAGGCAGACGGGGGCATCCGTCGGCCGCGCTTCGCCCTGCAGGTGCAGGACCGCGTGCAGCGCCAGCAGCTCGAACTGGGTCGTCGAACTCTGGTTGGCCGGCGTGCGGAACCAGCGGTGTTCGCCCTTCTCAGGTTCTACCCGGACCAGCACGGTGCCGTCGTCCTCGACGAACCATCCACCGATCCGCCCTTCGAGGGTCACGTCGCGCCGAGGCGTCGTCGTGGCGGACGGCGAGGTCCACAGAGAAGAGGTGAGCGGGACGGAGATGGCGGCGAGCGCCAGGGCAACGGACTTGATCAACATGACTGGATGGTCGGGTAAGGGAGGAAAGGCGGGCGAACGGGAGCGTTGCTGCGGGCAGATCAGGCGGTTTCCTGCGACTGCAGCAGCCAGTGGTCCTTCTCGAGGTGGCCCAGCGCGCCGATCACGAGGTCTTCGGAGACCGGGTCGTTGACGGCGATGTCGGGCAGCAGGTTGCGGCCGCGCTCGACGACCAGCGACAGATCGGTGCAGCACTGACGGATGGCTTCGCTGACGGTCAGGGCACCGGCCGGGAACTCTCCGAGGCGCATGTGCTCGGCGACGATCCGCGGACGGGCGTCGGCCTGGCCGCCGATCGTCACGACGCGTTCGGCGACGTCGTCGACGGTGCGCTGCACGTGCACCAGGATCTCGTCGAGCTGCTCGTGGATGCTCTTGAAGCGCGGACCGCGCAGGTTCCAGTGCGCCTGCTTCAGGCGCAGGGACAGGGCGACGAGGTCGACGAGCCAGATGTTGAGCCGTTCGCAGACCTCGCTGCGCTTGTGCTCGTCGAGGCCGAACGGAACGGGGCGGACGTCGGGAAGGGAAGACAGGGTCGAACTGATGGTCATAGGGTGTTCCATGGGTTTGGGAATGGGGACGGCGTCGGGACGCAGCGGCGACGGCTCCGGCTCGGTCACGAGCGCGCCTCTCCGACGACCGGGTCGTCGATCGCGACGATGCGCTGGTAGTCGCTGGTGCCGATCGCGGTCAGCGCCAGCGCCTCGAGGCCCTTCTCGTCGGCGACGTCGACGGCGACGAGGATCGCGCCGTCCTGGATGTCCTGGCTGCGCAAGAGCGCCTCGTTCTCGGGGATGCCGAGGCCGACGAGGCCGCCGAGCAGGCCACCTGCAACGGAGCCGGCGAGCACGCCGACGATCGGACCGGTGAAGACCGCGCCGACCCCGACGAGCGCGCCGGCGACCAGGCCGCCGGTCGAGCCGAGGGCCACTCCGGCCAGCGCGCCCTTCTTGGCGGCGGTGCGTTCGGTCGCCATGAACGCCTGGCCCGACGCGCTGTCGGCGGCGAGCACCGAGATCGCGTCCGGAGCGAAGCCGGCGTCCTCGAGGTCTTGGGCCGCGCGGGACGCGCGCTCCTGGTCCTGGAAGATTGCGAGGATGCGTTTCATGCCGGAGCAGGTCGCAAGCTCCGTGCCAACAGCGTTTTGTGCAGATGCTGCACGCGCTCCCCGGAACCGGCGCCGGCCCGCATCCCGATCCCCGTGCAGATCCTGCAAAGCTTGCAAGCAGTGCCGCCGGTGCCCCAGTATCCGGCCATGACGCGCGACGACGACGGGGCCCGTTCGCGGCCCGAGCGGGCCCGGCTGGCGCACCTGCGCCTGGTCGAGCGGGCCCTGCACGGCGCAGCCAACAGCATCATCATCTGCGACGCCCGGCGCGAAGACCTGCCGATGACCTACGTCAACGCGGCGTTCGAGCAGCTGACCGGCTACCGCTCGGCCGAGGTCCTCGGCCTCAATTGCCGGATGCTGAACGACACCGACCGCGACCAGCCGGCGCTGCAGGAGGTTCGCGACGCGCTGCGCGAACGCCGCGGCACCCGCGTCGTGCTGCGCAACTACCGCAAGGACGGCTCGCCGTTCTGGAACGAACTGACGCTGTCGCCGATGTTCGACGCGGCGGGAGAACTGACCCACTACATCGGCACCCAGGTCGACGTCACCGAGCGCATGGAGTTTGCGGCCGAACGCGAGCGCCTGCTTGCCGAGACGCTCGCCGAACGACAGCGCGCCGAGCGCGCCGCGACCGCGCGCGACCGGCTGCTCGCGGTCGTCTCGCACGAGCTGCGTTCGCCGCTCAACGGCATCCGGCTGTGGACCTCGCTGCTGCAGGACACCGACCACCCGGACCAGGAGCTGGTCCGGCGCGCGGTCGCCAACATCGAGAGCGGCGTCACCGCGCAGGCCCGCATCCTCGAGGACCTGCTCGACGCGACCCGCCTCGAGAGCGGCGGGCTGCAGCTCGAGCGCACGCCGGTCGACCTGGTGCCGCTGGCCCGCCGCGTCGTCGAGCGCAACGCGCCGGCCGCGGTCGAACAGGGCCAGCAGCTGACGTTCGCCGCCGACGTCGACGAGGCGATCGTGCTCGCCGATCGTGGCCGCATCGAGCAGGTCCTGCAGAACCTGATCGACAACGCCCGTAAGTTCTCGGAGGCCGGTGCCGCCACCCGCGTCGAGGTCGCGATCTCGGGGGACAGCGCGCAGCTGCGCGTTCGCGACCAGGGCCGCGGCATCGCGGCCGACGACCTCGGCGACCTGTTCGACCGGTTCTGGCAGGGCGCGCGCACCGGCGACCGCGAACAGGACGGCCTCGGCCTCGGGCTGCACCTGGTGCGCCACCTCGTCGAGCACCAAGGCGGCCGGGTCGAGGCCCACAGCGACGGCCTCGGAACGGGCGCCGAGCTCCGCATCGAGCTGCCGCTGCACCGCCGCGCCGACGACGACGCAGAGCAGCGACCGGCGACGTCCACCGATGCGCCGCTGCCGGCCGGCGACCTGCTGGTCGTCGACGACGACCCGGCAACGGCCGAGGCGCTGGCGCTCGGCCTGCGCATGGCCGGCTACGAGCCACGCGTCGCGCGCGACGTTCCGACCGCGCTGGCCGAACTCGACTCGCGACGGCCGCGCGCCCTGGTCAGCGACCTCGGCATCGGCACGCGCTCCGGCTTCGAACTGGCGCAGCGTCTGCGCCGGCTCGAGTTCGACCAGCGGCTGCCGCGCACGCCTGCGATCGCGATCTCGGGGCGGGACCTGCCCGAGGATGCCCGCGACAGCCGCGCCGCCGGCTTCGACCGCTACCTGCGCAAGCCGGTCGCGATGCGCCCGCTGGTCGCGGCGCTGCGCGCCCTGCTCGAGGCCGACAAGGCGCCGGCGCTCGACGTGCTGATCGTGCACGGCGACCGCCAGGCAGGCGAACGGCTGCGCGAACTGCTGCTCGGCCACGGCCACAGCGTGCAGGTCGCGCCCGACGCGGCGGCGGCGCTGGCGCAGATCGCGCAGCACCCGGTCGACGCCGTGGTCGCGACCGCGACGCTGCCCGACGGCGACGGCGAGACCCTGCACGCGTCCGTGCAGCAGACCGCGCCGCAGACGCTCGCGATCACGCTCGGCGACGGCGACGATCCGGAGCAGGTCGCAGCGGAGGTGGCGTTCCGCCTGTGGCGCTGGCAACGTCTGCCGATCTCCGCCGACGAACGGTAGGATCCGGCGCATGCCTACCGCTCTGCTCGTCGAGGACGACGCCGCGACCCGCCGCGCCCTGACCGCGATGCTCGAGCGCGACGAGTTCTCGACCACCAGCGCCGCGGACCTCGACCGCGCCCGCAGCGCGCTGGCCAGCGGCACGTTCGACGTGCTGGTGCTCGACGTACACCTCGGCGACGGCACCGGCATCGACCTGCTGCTCGAGCTGCCGCGCGACCAGCGACCGCAGGTGATCCTGATGAGCGGCGACGAGTCGGTGCGGTCCGCGTTCGGCGCGATGCCGCTCGACCAGCTCGAGTTCCTGCGCAAGCCGATCGACTCCGGCGACCTGCGCCGGCTGCTGCAGCAGGTCCGCAAGCGCTGCAAGGCGCGCGACGACGCGGCGCGCGAGGCGAGCGAGAGCCTGGTCGGCGAGTCGACGGCGATCCGCCGGCTGCGCCAGCTGATCGACAAGGTCGCGCCCACCGAGCTGTCGGTCTACGTCGAGGGCGAGAGCGGCACCGGCAAGGAGCTGGTGGCGCGCGCGATCCACGCCAACGGCCCGCGGCAGGACGGCCCGTTCGTCGCGATCAACTGCGGCGCCCTGCCTGAGAACCTGATCGACAGCGAGCTGTTCGGCCACGAGAAGGGCGCGTTCACCGGCGCCGATGCGGCGCGCGCCGGCGTGTTCGAACGCGCCAACGGCGGCACGCTGTTCCTCGACGAGGTCGCCGAGATGCCGGTCGAGCTGCAGACCCGTCTGCTGCGCGCGCTCGAGACCCGCACCGTGCGCCGCGTCGGCGGTTCACGCGACATCCGAGTCGACGTCCGGCTGGTGTCCGCGACCAACCGACCGTTCGATCGCGCGATCGCCGACGGCACGCTGCGCGAGGACCTGTTCCATCGCCTGTGCGTGTTCCCGATCGTGACGCCACCGCTGCGCGATCGCGGCGACGACGTGCTGCTGCTCGCCGAACGGTTCCTCGAGACCTTCGCCGGCCGCACGGTGCGCCCGACGGAGCGCACCGCGGCGCTGCTGCGCAGCTACGGCTGGCCCGGCAACGTGCGCCAGCTGCGCAACGCGATGCAGCACGCGGCGGTGCTGGCCGACGGCGACACGGTCTCGACACGCGAACTGCCCGCGCACCTGCTCGCCGACGCCGACGTCGCCACCACCGAAGGCGCGTTGTCGGACGAGGTCGCGGCGCCGACTGCGGCCGCCGCGGCGCCCATCGCGGCCGACGACGACCGCATCGCGATCGACGTCGGCACCTCGATCCAGGAGGCCGAGCGCCGCCTGATCGAAGCGACGCTCGAAGCCCACGACGGCGACAAGCGCTCGGCCGCCGAGGTTCTCGGCGTCAGCCTGCGCACGCTCTACAACCGGCTCAACTCCTACGATCGCGACGACGGCGACGTCTCCTGACGTCCGCCACCGAAGCCGTCTGCTCAGGACAACTTACGCCCGCACCACCGGATCGCCCCGGCCACCGGCACGCAACGCTATGTAAAGCATGTTTGACACAAGGTCGAAGATGGGTTACATCGATCGATGTCAAACATCCTTTACACCAACGACCCGCACCCACCGACGACCCGATGTCCTTCGAAGAAAAGAGCACCTGGATCATGGCCGTGATCAGCCCGGTCGCCTGCGCCGTCTACGTGCTCAACGTCCTCACCCGCCTCGAGCACGCGCCCGCCACCGAGGTCCACTACGCTTGGCCGATGATCGTCTCGATCGTCGCCGCGGTGGTCGCGTCGATCGTCGCGCACATCGTCGTGTCGATCGCCAACCCGCGCGAGGCCGACCGGCGCGACGAGCGTGACGCCCACATCGCGCGCTTCGGCGGCCACGTCAGCGGCTTCGTGCTGGCGATCGCCTGCGTCAACGTGCTGATCCTGGCGATCACCGAGGTCGCCCACTTCTGGATCGCCAACGCCATCTACGCGTCGCTCGTGCTCGCCGACGTCACCGGCTCGATCACGAAGATCGTCGGCTACCGTCGGGGCTTCTGATGGGCAAGCCGACCAGGATCACCAACCGCATCCGCGCGCTGCGCTTCGAACACGGCGAGATGACCCAGCAGGAGCTGGCCGACGCGGTCGGCGTGACCCGCCAGACGATCCTGGCGATCGAGCAGTCGCGCTACTCCCCCAGCCTCGAGGTCGCCTTCAAGATCGCCAAGGCCTTCGACGTCGAACTCGGCGAGGTGTTCGCCTACCCGGACGACGCGTGAGTGCGCTCCTCGAGCCGAACCAGCGCCAACTGCTCGCGGCGCTGCAGGCGCTCGGCCTGCGCGACCGCACCGTGCTCGAGATCGGCTGCGGCCGCGCGCCGCTGCACGCGCAGCTGGTCGATGCCGGTGCGAACGTGGTCGGGGTCGAACTGCAGCAACCGCTCCTGGACGCCGCGCGGGCCGGCGACGACGCGCGTCGGCGCTACCTGCACGGCGACTTCGTCGCGCTCGCCGACGAGATCGGCGCCGTCGACGTGGCGCTGCTCGACAAGGTCGTGCACTGCTACGGCGATCCCGAGGCGCTGGTGCGGCGTGCCGCGCAGGCCGCGCGCATCGCGGTGGCGCTGAGCTTTCCCCGCAACGTGCTCTGGCTGCGCTGCCTGCTGACGTGCGTCGGGCCGGTGATGGGCCTGCTGCCCGGCCTGCGCAGCCTGCCGTTCCGGGTCCGGTTCACCAGGCCCGAGACCGTGCGCGGCTGGCTGCTCGACGAAGGCCTGCGCTGTCGTTCGCGAAGCGACGCAGGGCCGTGGCACACCGAGCTCTACGTGCGGGACGCAGCCGCGCCCGCATGACGACGGGCCGGCGTCAAACGCCCAGCCGGCGCGACAGGTCGGTCTGGAAGAAGCCGGTCGGATCCCACTGCTGCTTGAGCGCACGGAACTTCGCGACGGCTGCTTCGCCGTGCACGCGCGGGAACGACGATTCCATCAGCACGGCGTCCTTGGCGTAGTAGAAGCGGCCGCCGGCATCGAGCACGATCTCGGCCATCTCCTGGCACATGCGCCACAGGCTCTCGCGCTTGCCGTGGTTCCTGCTGACGCAGATGTCCATCGCCATCGAGTAGCCGTCGACCGCGTGCGTCATCAAGAACGGGTCGGGCTTGTGCTTCTTGAGCACGCCGAGGTACGGCACGTGGCCCTTGCGCTGGCACAGCTCGATCAGCTGCCGCAGGACCCGCGGCGCCTCGTTCTTCGGGAGGAACGGCTGGAACTGGATCAGCCCGCCCGGCTTGGTCATCCACTGCCAGCGCGGCACGTAGTCGAGCAGGAAGTGGAACGCGCCGTGGCTCTGCAGGTAGGGCGAGTTGCGTTCCTCGCGGTAGCCGGCCAGGAACTTCAGCCAGTTGACCAGACCGACCTGGCCGGACTTGACCGCGCACCACATGCCCGGCCACAGCCAGCCCTTCGGCACCACGCCGAAGATGTTGGGCGGCACGTCCTGCAGCGACGGGTCGAAGAAGCGCAGGCCGTCCGGGTCCTCGCCCGGGTTCATCTGGTCGGCGCGGTGCATCAGCCCGCGGCCGAGCGCCTTGCCCTTGGCGTGCACGTCGACCCAGCTGACCAGGTAGTCGGCTTCGCCGTGCATGTCCTCGAGGATCTCGAAGTTGTGGTCGAGGTCCTTGCAGACGATGCCCCAGACGCGCAGGCGGCCGGAGTGCACACGCTTGGTCTCGATCTCGAGGCGCGTGAAGCAGCCGAGCATGCCGAAGCCGCCGATCGCGGCGTGGAACAGTTCGGGGTTCTGTTCGCGCGAGCACTGCACCAACTCGCCCTTCGGCGTCATCAGCTCGAACGAACGGATGCCCTCGCCGAACGAGCCGAGGCGGTAGTTGTTCTTGCCGTGGATGTTCATCGCGGCGGCGCCGCCCATCGACACCTGCATCGTGCCGCTGACGACGCGCGGCCAGTAGCCGCAGCCGATCGACCGCCGCCACAGATCGCGCACGGTCACGCCCGGCTCACAGGTCGCGACGCCGGTCGCCGGATCGAACGCCAGGATCCGGTTCATGCTCGTCAGGTCGAGCACGTGGCCGTGGTTGTTGGTCGACGCGTCGCCGTAGCTGCAGCCGGCGCCGCGCAGCGCCAGCGTCTTGCCGTCGCGCTGCACCTGCGCGAACGCGGCCGCGACCTGTTCGGTCGTCTTCGGCCGGAACACCTGCGCCGGTCCGCCGACCGACATGCCGAACCCCATCACCGACTCGTTGCGCCAGGTCGGCGATGCGGCGGTCGTGTCGGGATCTTGCGTCGAGGAGGTCATGGCTTCGGGGGCGAACGTCGGCGCCTGCAGCGATGTTTCGGCAAGCTCGATCGAATCGAGCAAGCTCGATCGAATCGACCAGGGGTCGATCGCATCGACCAAGGTTGGAACTCGATCAGATCGACAGCTTGCGGAACACGAACGACGGGATGTTGCGGATCACGAACATGATCAAGCGCCACTTGCCGGGCACGTAGACGATCGCCTTGCGCCGGTCGCGCGCCTTCAGGATCAGCTCTGCGGCCTTATCGGCCGGGATCGCGCCCTTCAGCTGAAGGTCCGCCGTCATCGGCGTTTCGACGAACCCCGGCCGGATCGTCGTGACCTGCACGCCGTGCCGCCAGAGCCGGTTGCGCAGCGCCTCGAGGTAGGTGTCCATGCCGGCCTTGCTGGCGTTGTAGACCGGGCGGCCGATGCGGCCGCGATCCTGCGCGACCGACGTCACGCCGACGATGCAGCCGCGCTTGCGCTGCTGGAACCGCCGCGCCGCCGCGTTGCACCACGCGATCGCACCGAGGAAGTTGACGTGGACCTGCAGGCGGTCCTTGTCGAGGTCGAACTCGTCCGGACCGACCTCGGGCATCACCCCGGCGACGAAGTGCAGTTCGTCGACGTCGCCGCACTCCTGCTCGATCCGGGCGAACAGCGCTTCGGCCGCATCGACGTCGGACGCGTCGTGCACGTAGGCCGTGGCGACCTGCTTGCCGAGCGCCTCGTCGATCAGCGCGACCTGGGCCGCGAGTTCGTCCTGGCGGCGCGCCAGCAGCGCGACCTTGCGACCTTGGCGGGCCAGGCGGCGCGCGACCGCCAGGCCGATGCCGGACGACGCGCCGACGACGATGCAGGTGCCGTTGCGGGGGCTCATGAGGCCCGAGAGGAGACGCCTCGCACCCGGCGATTGCAACCGCGGCAACGTTCAGCGGCCGCCGCGCTTGCCGGATCGGCGCCCCGCCTCCATCATCGCGCCATGCGAACGGCGGTCCTCTGTGTGGTGCTTCTCGGTGCGGGCCTCGCGGCGCAGGATCGTCCCGCAGCCGCGCAGCCACAGCTGCCCAAGCGGCTGTTCGTGGACAGCGTCGTCGCCAGCATCAACGACAGCGCGATCCTGCAGAGCAAGGTGTTCGCGGTGTCGTCCGGCGACATCGTCGGCAAGGAGAACGAATATGGCGGCCCGCTGCCGCTGCAGGCGATCGCCGACCTGACCGGCCAGGCGCTGCGCAAGCTGATCAGCGACTACCAGATGGCGCAGTCGGCGCGTTCGTTCGGCAACATCCCGCCCGAGCGCTTCGACATGATCCTCGAGTCGGAGCTCGAGCGCGACAAGGAGGAGCTGCGGCGCGACCTCGGTGGCTACGGCGAACTCAGCGCCGAACTCGACCGCACCGGCCAGACCTGGCGCACCTACGCCAACGGCAAGAAGATCGAGAAGCTGCAGATGCTCGCCGAGCAGTTCTCGATCTACGAGCGCCTGCGCAAGCAGTCGAACCTCTACCTGACGCCGCGCATGCTGCGGGAGACCTACCAGCAGGTGCGCGACCAGTTCGTCGGCCCGGCGCTGGCCCAGGTGTCGCTGGTGACCTTCCGCGGGCCCGACGCGGAGCGGCACGCGAAGGCCGCGTCGGACCTGTGGGCCGACAAGGTGCTGACGGCGCGCGAGGTCGCCGCCCGCTACGACGGCGCGACGCCGGTGCCGACGCTGCGCGCCAAGGACCTGCAGCCGCGCCTGCGCGACTTCGCGCTGAAGGGCCCGGTCGGCAACGTGTCGCAGCCGATCCCGCGCGGCAACGGCCTCGTCGACGTCATCAAGGTGATGCAGTACCTGCCGGCCCGGAACGGCCGCTTCGAGGATCCCGCCGTGCAGGCGCAGGTCCGCGAGATGGCCACCAACCGGGTGTTCCTCGAGTTCCGTGCGCAGGCGCTCGAGCAGGCCCGCGAACGCACCGAGGTGTGGATCTACCAGAACGGTCGACGCGTCCCGATGCGCTGACGCAAACTACAACTCACAATTGACTTACGACCAACCCAGGCGACGCTCCCCGACCTGGAAGCCACCGGCCGTCAGGACTGGCGGTTGCCAGGACGCACCCGGGTCGGTCTACTTTCCCGCCCCTCTCTGAACCTCCCTGCGGATCGGCCCGTTCGACGTGGTCGCGCCAGCCCTTGGCGCCACACGTCTCCAGGCCATCCAGGCTGCGGCGCCCCAAGCGCCGCGTCCGAATCTCAGGTCCCATAGCATGGTCCATCTCGACCCCACCAAGATCCAAGTTCAGTCCAACGCGGCTCCCGTCTGGGAGCAGGAAGAGACCTTCCAGGACATGATGGCCGAGCGCCTCCGCCAGGCGCCGTGGCTGATTCTCTCGGCGGCCATCCACGCGGTCATCGCGCTGCTGGTGATCGTGCTGATCCCGCCGAAGGAGAAGGAGAAGCCGAAGGCCGTCGTCGAGATGGACATCAAGGAGGAGACCCAGATCGAGGAACCGCCTCCGCCGCCGCCGCCGGAGACGAAGACCGAAGAAGTCACGGAAGAGGTCGTCGTCACCGAGACGACGGTCACCGAGACCGAAGAGGCCTTCGACAACACGGACAGTGAAGAGGTCTCCAAGGAGTCGGCCTTCGACTCGAACCAGTGGAACTCGGCCGTCGGTCTCGGCGGTGGCGCCGGTGGCCGCTACGGCGGTCGCGGCGGCGGCAAGGGCGGCAAGGGCGGCGGCAAGTCGTACGCGGCTGCCATCGACGCCGGCCTCAAGTGGCTTGCCAACCACCAGGACGAAGACGGCAAGTGGGACTGCGACGGCTTCATGAAGCACGACCTGGCCGACGGCGGCCAGATCTGCGACGGCCCCGGCAACGCGGTCCACGACGTGGGTGTCACCGGCCTCGCGCTGCTCGCCTTCCTCGGCGACGGCAGCACGATGCGTTCGGGCCCCTACAAGGAGAACATCAAGAACGGCGTCAACTGGCTGCGCAAGCAGCAGCAGGAGAACGGCCTGTTCGGCACCAACGCGTCGCACGACTTCATCTACGACCACGCGATCGCCGCCTATGCGATGTGCGAGGCCTACGGCCTGTCGAACTACAAGCTGCTCAAGAAGACCGCCCAGAAGGGCATCAACTACCTCGAGTCGCACCGCAACCCCTACTCGGTGTGGCGCTACCAGCCGCGAGACAACGACAACGACATCTCGGTGACCGGCTGGTGCATCATGGCCTACGAGTCGGGCGAGTTCTTCGAGCTGCAGATCAACAAGTCGGCGCTCGACCTGTGCGAGACGTTCCTCGACCAGGTCTCGGACCCGACCGGCAAGCACGGCTACACCAAGCAGGGTGAAGGCAGCTCGCGGAAGCCGGGCGACCACGGCACCAAGTTCCCGATCGAGAAGGGCGAGGCCCTGACCGCGGTCGGCCTGTTCTGCCGCTTCTTCATGAACCAGGACCCGAAGGAGAAGCCGATCATGAAGGCTGCGGCCGACCTGATCCGCAGCAAGCCGCCGGTCTGGGACGAGAAGGGTGGTTCGATCGACCACTACTACTGGTACTACGCCACCTACGCGCTGTTCCAGTACGGCGGCGCCCACTGGAACGAGTGGAAGAAGAAGCTCGAGTCGTCGGTGGTGAAGAACCAGCACCGCAAGGGTAGCGAGAAGAACCTGCTCGGCTCGTGGGACCCGATCGGCGCCTGGGGCGAAGACGGCGGCCGCGTCTACTCGACGGCCATCCTCGTGCTGACGCTCGAGGCGTACTACCGTTACTCGCGCCTGGTGCGCTGATCGCAGCAGCAAGGCCCAATCGCAAACGGCTCGCGTCCCTCACGGGGACGCGAGCCGTTTTGCGTTGGTGGCCGACGCATCCGAACGGCTACCAACCCCACGTGCCCGGCGCGCCCTTGAAGCCGCGCTCACCGCCCTGGATCCAGCTGGTGATCCAGCCACCGTAGAAGTCGCCGGCCTGCCGCACGACCCGTTCGCCGTCGACCTCGCACAGGTCGAGCTGCGCCGCGTAGAAGGCCAGATGGCCGCGCAGCGCCGCAAACGTGCGCCGCGGCGCCTCGTAGGTCCAGGCGACCGCCTGCAGCGGGCGCTGCCCGGGCAACTGCAGGTCGAGGTAGCTCGCCAGCCCCTTCCACTCACAGGCCGTCACCTGCCGGCGGCTCGGCCGCAGCGCGGCGCGCGCGGCGCCGGTCAGCGACGCCAGCGGCAGGTAGTAGGTCGGCGGGTGCGAGGTCTCGAGCACCCGGTAGGCCTCGGTCGCCTGGACCAGCTCGATGCCCGCGTGTTCGATCCGGACGCTGCCGGCGAACCGCTCCAGCCGTGGCGGCCGCGGGTAGTCCCAGACATTCTCCTTCACACGGTGCCGCATGACCCCGCATCTTCGTTCCGGAGCTGCCAACGGATGCACCAAACTGCGAACATCCTACGATTGGCGGCATGCGTGACGAGGCGAGCTACGTGTGCGACTCGTGCGGCGAGGACATCGTCGTGCCGATCGACTGGTCGGGCGGCGCGCGGCAGAGCTACGTCGAGGACTGCCCGGTCTGCTGCAACCCCAACGTGATCCACGTCGAGCTCGACCACGGCGAGGCCTACGTGCGCAGCGAGCCCGAACAGGATCGCTGAGCGCTCACCGCCGCCACAGCTGCCGCGCCAGCAGGCGGACCGACTCGACCGGGTCGTCGCGCAGCGTCGCGCGAAGCCGGGCGTCGACCGGCCACGACGTCCGCCAGCGCTGCAGCACCTCGAAGCGGACCACCGGGTCGGCGTCCCGCAGGCCGACGCGTGCGTCGTACGGCCCGAACTCCGGCAGCCGCGCTTGCAGCATGCCGACGTGCAGCGTGCGCCGATCGATCGCGTCTCCGCGCAGCGCCTCCTGCAGGGGCTTGCCGAGCACCTCGTCGAACGCCTCCGGCGCCGGCGCGGCACCCGACCGTTCGCCGCCGATGGCGAGCCACTCGGACATCGCCGCCACCCGCTGCTGCTGCTCCAGCGCCTGCGCCGCCTCGACCTCGCGACGATACTGCTCGTCGAGCTCGGCACGCTGTTCTGCGGTCAACGGCGGCTGGTGCGCCGGCAGGTCGAACAGCGAACGCCCGAGCCACGAGCCGGTGAATGCCACCGGCGTCCACACGGCGCGGAACGGCAGCCACGCCAGCTCGGTATAGTCGGACTCTTCGAAGTCGAACGACTCGTCGCGCCAGACCAGACCGGCGTCGTTCCAGGCGTCGTCGACGACCTGGATCGGATGCGCGACCAGCGTGTCGGTCAGGATCGCGCCGAGGCCGATCGGCACGGTCACCGGCAGCGTCGCGAAGAACCAGCCGTCGCCCTCGGGCACGACGTTCTGCTCGAACGCGTTCCAGACCGGCCGGTTGTCGGGGTTGGACCAGGCGCACGATGACAGCGACAGCAGCGCGCCCGACAAGATGAGGCGATGCCAAAGGAGGCGATACCAGACGCAACGACGCCTGACGACAGGATGCAGCAACGCCTTCATCGCGTCCCCTCCCGTGCTTCGCCGGACTGGCCACCGGACTCGTCACCGGCGCGATCGCCGACCGGCTCGTCGTCGTTGGCGTAGTCGTCGTCGGCGTAGTCGTGGTCGTCGATGTCGAACACCGAACGGAACACCCAGTCGACGCCGAACACGACCGGCGTCGCCAGCGCCGACAACGGCGTCAGCAGCACGGTGCGGAAGTTGGAGTCGTGGTCGAACTCCCACAGCAGATCGGCCGTGTCCCACCACGCATCGTCGAGCTGCGACAGCGGGTGCACGACGACCGCGTCGGCCGCGCCCGCGACCAGGCCGACCGGCAGCGCGATCGGCGCCGCCAGCCAGCGCCCCGTCTCGCTCGACGGAGCGACGTGTTCGTCCAGCTGGTTGAGCAGCAGGCGGCGATCGGGATTGGCGATCGCGCAGCTCGCCAGCGAGGCCAGAACGAGCATCGCCGCGCATCGGTTCATTCGCGACTGGTGGTTCTTCACGACGCGAGCCTACGCGACAGAACCTGCGCGAAGAAGTGATCCGCGCCGCGATCCGGCCCGTTGACAGGATGCATCGGGCCACCGCGGTTGCGCGGCGACGACGCCGTGCGGGTTGGCCCGAACGCACACGAACGCGCGCCCACGAGAGCGCGCAGGAGAAGTCCCTCATGCAGACGTCCGCGCTACCGGTCCGTACCCACCGCTTCGAGAACGACGAGAGCTTCCAGGAGATGATGGCCGCGCGGCTGCGGCAGTCGCCGTGGCTCTTGCTATCGGTCGGCGTGCACGCGGTGTTGCTGTTGTTGGTCTGGGTGCTGATCCCTCCCGAGGCGGCCAGGAAGCCGAGCACGCAGATCACGTTACAGCAGCCCGAGGACAACCCGGTCGAGCCGCCGCCGCCGCCGGAGAAGCCGGAGGTCAAGCCCGAGGTCGACCCGGACGTCACACCGATCGACGATCCGGTCGTCAACGAGAACCCGGTCGAGAGCGACAACCCGTCGGACGCGGACAGCTCCGACATGTCGACCGAATCGGCGTTCACGTCGGACCAGTGGAACACGGCGCTCGGCATGGGCGGCGGCGCCGCCGGTCCCTACGGCAACCGCGGCACCGGCGGCGGCGGCGGCAGCGGCGGACACCGTCCGATCCCGACCGTGCAGCGCGGGCTCGAGTGGCTCGCCGCGCACCAGGACGAGGACGGTCGCTGGGACGCCGACGGCTTCATGAAGCACGACGACCCGGCGCTGGCGCCGTGTGACGGGCCCGGCAACGGCGCGCACGACGTCGGCTGCACTGGCCTTGCGCTGCTCGCGTTCCTCGGCGAGAACAACACGACCAAGTCGGGCCCCTACAAGGACAACGTGCGCCGCGGCATCAACTGGCTGCGCAGCCAGCAGGACCCGACCACCGGCCTGTTCGGCGGCAGGACCACGCACGACTTCATCTACGACCACGCGATCGCCGCCTACGCGATGTGCGAGGCGTTCGGCCTGTCGGACTCGAAGGTGCTGAAGAAGTTCGCGCAGCGCGGCATCGACTACCTCGAGGCGCACCGCAACGGCTACTCCGTGTGGCGCTACCAGCCGCAGGACCAGGACAACGACATCTCGGTCACGGGCTGGGCGGTGATGGCCTACAAGTCGGGCAAGTTCTTCGGGCTGACGATCAACGAGGACGCGATGAAGAACGCCGCGGTATTCCTCGATCAGGTCAGCGACGGCACCGGCCGCCACGGCTACCAGAAGGCCGGCGAAGGCAGCTCGCGCAAGAAGGGCGACCACGGCGTGAAGTTCCCGGCCGAGAAGACCCACGCGCTGACCGCGGTCGGCCTGTTCTGCCGGTTTTTCCTCGGCCAGGACCCGAAGGAGACGCCGATCATGGGCGCGTCGGCGAAGCTGATGAACACGCTGCCGCCGGTGTGGGACGAGCAGTCCGGCGCGATCGACCACTACTACTGGTACTACGCGACCTACGCGCTGTTCCAGATGGGCGGCACCGAGTGGCGCCGCTGGCAGAAGGCGATCGACAAGGTCGTGCCCAAGAACCAGCACCAGCAGCGCTCGCAGAAGAACCTCTACGGCTCGTGGGATCCGGTCGGCGCGTGGGGCGACGACGGCGGCCGCGTCTACTCGACGGCGATCCTGACGCTGACCATGCAGGCCAACTACCGCTACACGCCGTTCGTGCGCTGACGCGCGAACGGTCTCGCGTCGGGACGCCGTCGCATTCCGGGTCCCGGTGCCCGACCGGAAATGCGGCGGCCGTCCCGAAACGCGTCACCGGATAAACCCCGATTCCACCCCGACATGCGCCCTTGCCACCGGGGCGCCGCGCGATCGCCTCGGAAGTTTCCTGAAGTAGGACTCAAGCGATTGCCGATGGGTTTGGCAACAGGGTGCCGGACCTACCGCCGCGGCGCCCAAGCCAAGAGATCGAGGAGGACTGATGGGCCTGCGGGTCAATTCGAATATCGCATCCCTGAACGCACAGCGCTCGCTGTCGACGACGACCGAGCGCCTGCAGGCGAACTACCGCCGCCTGTCGACGGGTCTGCGAATCTCCACCGCGTCGGACGACGCCGCCGGTCTCGCGATCTCGGAGCGCTTCCGCGCCCAGATCCGTTCGACCAACCAGGCGATCCGGAACGCACAGGACGGCATCTCGCTGACGCAGACCGGGGAAGGCGCGCTGAACGAGGTCAGCTCGATCCTGATCCGAATGCGAGAACTGTCGATCCAGGCGAGCAACGGCACGGTCAGCGACGCCGACAAGGCGACGCTCAACCAGGAGTTCGCCGACCTGATCAACGAGATCGACCGGATCGCGCAGTCGACCACGTTCAACGGCGTGCGGCTGCTCGACGGCACCGGCTCGACGCTGACCTTCCAGGTCGGCACCGGCACGACCAGCGGCATCGACACGATCCAGCTGAGCACGTCGGACACGCTGGCGTCGACGCTCGGCCTGTCGACGCTCGACATCGGCTCCGGCGGCGCGCCGACCCTCGCGGTCTCGCTGCTCGACGACGCGATCAACGCGGTCAGCCGCGTGCGCGGCCAGTTCGGCGCGGCCCAGAACCGCCTGTCGACGACGATCGCCAACCTGCAGATCCAGTCCGAGAACCTGAGCGCGGCCGAGTCCCGCATCCGCGACGTCGACGTCGCCGTCGAGACCTCGGCGCTGACCAGGAACTCGATCCTGCAGCAGGCCGCGATCTCGATCCTGGCCCAGGCCAACACGCAGCCGCAGGCCGCCCTGACGCTGCTGCAGGGCTAAGCCGCCCTAGCTCGCGCGGGTGCGCGCGATCAGCTCATCGCGTTGACCGCCTTCATCGCCAGGCCCTTGCGGCGCGAGGCGGTGTGGCGGTGGATGACGTTCTGCTTGGCCGCCTTGTCGATGCACTTGCAGACCAGCGTCAGCATCTCCTGCGCCTTGCTCTTGTCGCCGGCTTCGACCGCGGCGAACAGCTTCTTGGTCTCGGTCTTCATGCGGCTCATCCGCGCCTTGTTGTCGACGCGCTTCTTCTCGGTCGTGCGGATGCGCTTGATCGCTTGCTTGCTGTGGGCCATCGCTTGGTTTCTCGGCTCTATCTCTGACTAAGGGAGGTTGGGTTGAGGCAATCGTGGGTGCGCCGGGCGGATCAGCCCTTCAGCGCCTCCACCTTCTTGGCGACATCGCGGAAGCCGATGTCTTGTTCGAGGATCTTGGTGAAGTGGCGCAGGGCGTCGTCGTTCTTGCCCTGGGCCTCGCAGATGACGCCCATCTCGTAGAGCGCCTCCTTCTGCCGTGCGCCGCCCGCCGCCAGCGCCTTCTCGTACTGGCCGAGGGCGAGGTCGTGCAGGTCCTTCTGCTGGAACGCCTGCCCGAGCAGGAACGTCGCGTCGGTCTTCTTGCGCGGGTCCTTGACGGCCTGCTGCAGCTCGGCGATCGCGTCGTCGAGCTCGCCGGCCTCGAGCAGGCCGGCGCCCAGGTCGAAGCGGGCCCCGAGGTCCGACGGGTTGCGCTCGACGCGACGGCGGGCCTCGCCGACGCGCAGCTGGCCGAGCGCCTGACGGGCGCGGTTGGCCGCCGCCTCGTCGCCGCGCTTCAGCGCCTTCTGCACCATCTGCTCCTGCAGACGGATGCGCAGGTCGCTGGCGACCTCGAGCAGTTCGCCGTCGTCCGGGTTCTTCTGCAGCAGCTGCTCGATCAGGTCGAGCGCGCCGCGCAGGTCCTTGGCCATCTCGCGCAGCCGCGCGCAGCGGCGCAGCAGCTTCTCGTCGCCGGGGGTCTCCTGCAGCTGGTTCTCCAGCTGCTGGAGCTCCTCCTCGACCTCCTCGGCCGACAGCTGCAGGCGCTCCTGGCGCTCGAGCTGCTTCTGCCGGGTCTTGTCCTTGATCAGGTCGCGCGAACTCTCGGCCTTCTCGATGCCGGTGCTCGCCAGCGCGCCCTCGGCCGCGAGGTTCTTGCGCGCCTTCAGCGACTCCTGGTCGCGCGGGTCGACCTTGAGCGCCTGCTCATACATCTCGAGGGCTTCGTTGAGCTTGCCGTGCTCGTAGTAGAGCGCGCCGGCCGCGCGGCAGGCTTCGAGGCAGCGCGGCTGCACCTCGGCGTAGGCCGCGTAGACCGCCAGCGCCGACCGGGTGTGGCCGGCCCGCTCGAGCGAGTTGCCGAGCTTGAGGTTGGCTCCCTCGGCCGCCGGATCGAACGTCAGGTAACGCTCGTACGACTTCGCCGCGCCGCCGTGCGCGCCGACCAGACGCTGCAGGCCACCGACCAGCAGGTTGACCCCGCCGAACAGCATCGCCGTCAACTTCGACGGCGGCTTCTGCGCGGCCTTCTGGAACAGCGCCTTGCGCAGTCCGGCGCGGGCCTCGCCGAAGTCCGGCTGGATCGACAGCACCTGGCCGTAGATCTTGACGGCCATCGCGTAGTTGCGTCGCTTGACGGCGTCGGCCGCCTGCTCGAGGTACTTGCTGAGATCCACCATGGAGGTCTAGGGAACGCCCGCCCGCCGCGGGGCTGCCAGGCCGTCGAACGGGGTCCCGGCGAGTGGGCCGGGATTCGGGTCCGGGGACTGCTTGACGCGGGCGAAAGGGCGGAACAATCTACCGTCCGAGCCCGGGCCCCGCAACGTGGCTCCGGCCCCGACCGCAAATCCCATGGAAGTCCTGATCTACCCCGACCCGATCCTTCGCCGCGGCGGCCAGCCGATCACCGAATTCGACCAGGACCTGGCCGACCTGGCCGACCGGATGATGGCGGCGATGTACGAGGAGGGCGGCGTCGGCCTGGCTGCCCCCCAGGTCGGCATCGAGCAGAAGCTGCTGGTGCTCAACCCCAGTGGCAGCAAGGACGACCGCTCGGGTGAACGGGTGCTCTGCAACCCCAAGATCGTGCGCAAGAAGAAGTGGGAGTTCGGTGAGGAGGGCTGTTTGTCGTTCCCGGGCATCCAGGCCGAGGTCGAGCGCTCGGTCGAGATCACGGTCGCCTACCAGGACCTGAAGGGCGAGGAGCAGCAGCTCAAGTGCGACGGCTGGCTGGCCCGGATCGTGCAGCACGAGATCGACCACCTCGAGGGGGTGTTTTTCGTCGATCGCCTGACCGCAACCGAGAAGCTGCGGGTCAAGCAGCAGCTGCTCAGGCTCGAAGACGACTTCAAGGCCCGCGCCTGAGCTCCCGGGCGACGGCCGCACGACCATGAGACTCGTCGAAGGCCTCGACGCGCTGCGCGACCTGGACCTGCTGTCGGTCTACGGCGCCGACTCGTCCGACAGCCACTCGGTGGTCGCCGTCGGCGTGTTCGACGGGGTGCACCTCGGCCACCACCGGCTGCTGCACCAGCTGCTCGAGATGGCGTCGTCGCTGCAGGGCATGCCGACGGTGGTGACGTTCGCCAACCACCCGGACCAGGTGCTGCGCGGCGATGCGCCGCCGCTGATCTGCAGCGTGCCGCACCGCCTGCGCCTGCTGCGGCGCGCCGGGGTGCTGCGGCTGGTGCTGCTGCAGTTCGAGCCGCGCCTGCAGAACATGACTGCCCGCGAGTTCGCCGAGGACGTGCTGATCGGCCGCCTGCGCGCGCGCGGGCTGCTGCTCGGCTACGACTCGGCGATGGGCAAGGACCGCGAGGGCACGCCCGAACGCTTCGGCGAGCTCGGCCGCGAGCTCGGCTTCGAGGTGCAGAGCGGCCAGCCGTTCGAGCTGGACGGCAAGCCGGTGTCCTCGACCGCGATCCGCGAGGCGATCGCCGCCGGCGACCTGGCCACCGCGCGCCGCTACCTCGGCCGCTTCCCGGGCGCGCTCGGCGAGGTCGTGCACGGCGACGCGCGCGGCCGCACGATCGGCTTCCCGACCGCCAACGTCGCGCTGCAGAACGGAGCGCTGCCGCCGACCGGTGTCTACGCGGTCGAAGCCGTCGTCGACGGCGAGACCTTCGCCGCGGTGGCCAACCTCGGCACGCGCCCAACGTTCGGCGACGGTGAGCCGAGCCTCGAGGTGCACCTGCTCGACTTCACCGGCGACCTCTACGGCCGCGAGCTCGAGGTGACGTTCCGCCAGGTGCTGCGCGAGGAGCGCCGCTTCGACGGCATCGACGAGCTCAAGGCGCAGATCGGCCGCGACGTCGCCGCGGCGCGCGCCTGCCTGAAGGCCTGGAGGACCGCTGCTCAATCGAGCAGCTTGGCGACCACCTCGCCGACGCGCTCGATCTCGTCGAGGCCGGCCTGCGCGCCGAGCACCTGGTGCAGGTCCTTGACCACCCCGAACGGGTGGCCGCCGAGCAGGATCGGCCGCGCCGTCTCGTCGCCATAGACCGAACCGCAGACGGCGCGCACCTGCGCGACCGCGTCGCGCACACCGTGCAGGTGCAGCAGCATGCTGGCCGACATCGCGATCGCGTCGACCTTGCGATCCTGCAGCGCCCAGGCGAGATCGCTCGCCGGCATGTTGGGCCCGAGGTGGTGCACCGCGTAGCCCTCGAGCTGCAGGCGCTGGCCGATCATGCGCAGGCCGAGGTCGTGCAGGTTGCCGGCGACGCCCATCGTCATCACGACCTTGGCGTCGGCCGGGGGCCGCGGGATCGCCTCCTGCAGCAGACCCAGCGCGCGTTCGACGATCGCGGTGCCGTAGTGCTCGTCGGCGATCGGGATCTCGGCCATCAGCCACATCCGGCCGGCCTCGCGCTGCGCCGGACGCAGCACGTGGTCCTGGACCTCCTGCACCGGCACGCCTTCCTGCAGCGCGCCGCGCACCAGATCGAGCGCGTCCTCGCCACGGTTCTCGAGATTGGCGAGCAGGAACCGCATCGCGGCCTCGCCGTGCGGCGCGTCCTTGGACAGCAGCATCGGCAGGTCGGTCGGCGCGTGCTCGAGGCCGTCGGCAGCGGCGGCGACGTGCTGCCGCACCAGCGCGAACGACTCGCGCGGCATCTCGCGTTCGAGCGTCTTCTCGATCGCCTGCAGCGTCGCCGGCAGGTAGTCGGCCGGCACGTCGCGGTGATGGAACGCGACCTTGTACCAACTCAGCACGTCGTGCAGCAGTTCGGGGCGGTCGACCGAGACGCTGGCCGCGATCTGCAGCAGGCGCACCTCGAGATCGTCGATCGGGAGCGCAAACGTCGCGGGCAGCGCCGCGTCGACCAGCGACGGACGCGCCGCCTGCAGCGTGTGCAGGGTCGCGTTCGCGTAGGCACGCGCCGACGAGCGCAGCAGTCCGGCGGTGAAATCCTGGGCCGAGGGCATGCTCGAATTAAAGCCTTTCGCGACCTGCAAACCTACGGATGCAGGCAATCCAAACGGCCGCAAAGCGCGATTCCGCCGTGCATCCGCGGCCTTTTCGATCGCGAACTCCGCGGCGGCCGGGATCGACCGGCCACGCATTGGAAACGAATCGAGAGAGAGACCGAGAGAACCCACCGCCCCCTCAGGAGCCAACCATGAAGACCATCCAGATGTTCGCCTGCGCCACGGCGCTGCTCGCCGCCAACGCCGTCGCCCAAGGCCCGACGGACAGCCCGACGATCGTCGACGTCGCCGCCAAGGCCGGCAAGTTCAACACGCTGCTGGCCGCCGCCAAGGCCGCCGGCCTCGCCGACACCCTGGCCGGCAAGGGGCCGTTCACGGTGTTCGCGCCGACCGACGCCGCCTTCGCCAAGCTCGGCAAGGACACGATCGCCGACCTGCTGAAGCCGGAGAACAAGGACAAGCTCGCCGGCATCCTGACCTACCACGTCGTCGCCGGAAAGTTCACGGCCGCCAAGGTCGTCGGCATGAAGAGCGCGCAGACGGTGCAGGGTGCGCCGCTGTCGATCGTCGTCAAGAACGGCAAGGTCAAGGTCGCGGACGCCAACGTCGTCAAGACCGACGTGATGGCCAGCAACGGCGTGATCCACGTCATCGACTCGGTCATGCTGCCGCCGGAGCCGAACCTGGTCGAGGTCGCCGCCAAGGCCGGCACGTTCAAGACGCTGCTGACCGCCGCCAAGGCCGCCGGCCTCGCCGACACGCTTGCCAACGGCGGGCCGTTCACGATCTTCGCCCCGACCGACGAGGCGTTCGCCAAGGTCGGCCAGGCGACGATCGCCGACCTGCTCCGCCCGGAGAACAAGAAGAAGCTGCAGGCGATCCTGAAGCACCACGTGGTCGCGGGTTCGGTCATGTCGGCCACCGCCGTCAAGCTCAGCGAGGCCAAGACGCTCAACGGCACCAAGCTGCCGCTGAAGTACGACGCCAAGACCAAGACGCTGCGCGTCGGCGCCGGCAAGGTGGTCGCCGCGGACGTCAAGGCCCGCAACGGCGTCATCCACGTCGTCGATACGGTCCTGCTGCCCAACTGATCCGCCAATGAGGACGGCGACGTGTCCGCGACGAATCCCTTGTGTGCCGCCGGTTCTCGACCTGTAATCAACAGGTCGAGACCCCGCACGATGCAAAGCTTGCTCCCACAGATCGCAACTGGTGACCCAGCTGCCGTCGAGGCATTCCTCAAACGGCACTCGGGCATGGTCTGGGGACTGGCCCGCCGCTTCTGCCGCAATGCGGAGGACGCGGAGGACGCCACCCAGGAGATCTTCGTCGACGTCTGGCGCAGCGCCGCCCGCTACGACGAGAACGCCGGCAGTGAAGTCACGTTCTTGATGACGATCGCGCGGCGACGGTTGATCGACCGCGCGCGTCGCCTCGGTCGGCGGATCTCCGCCGACCTGCTCGAAGACCCGACCACGATCGCCAGCCCGGCATCCAAGGACCAGGTCGAGCTGCACGACGAAGTCGCCCGTGCCCAGGACGCGCTCGAGAAGCTGCGTCCCGAGCAGCGGGAAGTGCTCGATCTGGCGCTCGGTCAGGGTCGCACCCATCAAGAGATCGCCGCATCGATCGGCATCCCGCTAGGAACCGTCAAGAGCCACGCACGGCGTGGCCTCATCAAGCTGCGCGAAATGCTCGGCGTAGATCCCAACGACACGAACCAGGACCAAGGTGGAGGTACGCGATGAGCAAGCTCGAAGAGCTGGCTGAAGCGATCGTCTTCGCCCACGAAACCGACCAGACGAACACGGCGGAGACCACCGAGTCCCGCGAGCTCGAACGCATCGCGGCGCTGGCCGCCGGCGCGTTCAGCCACGCGGCCCCGGCCCCGTCCTCGCTGGCCTCGAAGCTCGCCGCGGACGCGCTCGCGTTCTGCGCCGCGCAGAAGGCCCCGGCACCGCAGGAGCCGCCCGGCTTCACGACCCCGCGTCCCGGCCAGGGGGGCAGGATCCTGTCGTTCGTGCTCGGCGCGGCCGCCGCCAGCATGCTGCTGTGGTTCACGGTGCTGTCGCCATACGAGGAGACCCTGTCCGAGATGCGCGCCGAGGCACTGGCCAACCAGGTCGCGATGCAGCAGCAGTGGAAGCCGGGCCCGAGCCCGCTCCGCGGCGACGTCACCGGCGACGTGGTCTGGCGCCAGAACGAACAGGACGGCTGGCTGACGTTCCGCAACCTGCCGGTGCTGCCGGCGGACAAGGCCTACCAGCTGTGGATCGTCGACGGCGAACGTGAAGGTGCCCCGGTCGACGGTGGCGTGTTCACGATCGCGTCCGAGGACCGCGAGACGATCGTGCCGATCCAGGCGCGCCTGCCGATCGGCAAGCCGGCCGCGTTCGTGATCACGGTCGAGGACCGCAACGGCGTGGTCGTCTCCAAGCAGGAACACGTCGTCGCGATCGCGGCGTTGTAGGCCCGCGGCGACGCAAGTCGGCAACTCCCACTTGCGCGCCGGCCATCGCCCGGCTAGGTTCCTCCGCCCGTCGCGCTGCAAGGCGCGGCACCCGTGGTGCGGGTAGGTAGCTCAGTTGGTAGAGCATGGCATTGAAAATGCCAGGGTCGGCGGTTCAAATCCGCCCCTGCCCACCACCCTTTCAGGGCGGATACACAACGGGTTACGACAGCGAGCACTGTCAGCCTCCTTGCGGCCAATCTAACTTTCGGTCTAACCTGCGCCCCATGACGGGAGCCAGCAAGCGGCCGAAGAAGCCCCGGAAGAAGCCGGGGATGCGATGGATCCAAGCGCGCTGGCGCGAGCGTGCGCAGCGCTGGGAGTGGCTCCCCTGCCGACGCATCGACGGCAAGCTGGTCTGGGGCTCGAGCTACCCAACCCAGGAAGAGGCCTTCGAAGCCGCCAAGCGGATGCCCGAGGAGCACGCGCGCCACGAGCGGATCGGCGACCTCACCTTCGGCGGGGCCTGCGACAAGGCGAACCAGCAGCTGATCGCCGACGGCGGCAGCGAGCACACGCGCACCGGCTACGTCAGCCGGTTCGGCAGGTGGTTCGACATCCTCGCGAAGGATGCGCTGGTCTCGGAGATCACCAGCGAGGACATCGAGTACTTCAAGCTGCAGCGCCGCGAGAAGCACGGCGTCGCCAGCGCGACCATCAAGAAGGACCTGGTCGTCATGCAGCGGGTGTTCGACATCGCCGGCCTGACCGGCGAGCACAACCCGGTGCGCGGCGTGCGGCGGCCGAAGCCGATCGACCCCGACCGGCCGTTCCTCAGCATGAAGCAGGTCGCCGAGATCCTCGACAAGATCCGCGCGAGCAAGAAGCCCGAGCGCGAGTGGCACGCGGTCGTCATCGCTTTCCTGGCGCTGACCGGCATGCGCGCCTACGAGCTCGAGCACCTGCGCCGGAAGAACGTCGAGACGCTCGAGGACGGCAGCTGCTGCGTCGTGCTGCAGGGTGAGAAGGGCAAGCGGATGCGGCGCGTCTACATCGCCGAGGGGTCCGCGTGGATCGCGCACGCCTTCGTCAAGGAGGCGGTCAGCGCTCCGCCGATCGCCCCGGCGACGATCGCGACGATCTGCAAGCGGTGGAAGCGAGACCTCGACCTCCCGCACCTGTCGGGGCGCGTCCTCCGCCGGACGTTCGCAACCGAGATGGATCAGCATGTCTCTCTTCGCTACCTGCAGGAGATGATGGGTCACGCGCAGATCACCACTACGCAGAAGTACGTTGGCCTTGATCAGCAACGCGCACGCGCCGCCGCCGGGCAGCTTCATCTTTCGTTGGCCGGGACCGATCGATCAGCGCCTCCCGCTCCGGACCAGTCGTCCGCCGGCGGTTGAGCCAGGCGAGGAACTCCGGCCAGACGATCAGGCTGACGTGGTTCTTGCCCTTGCGCAGCGTCGTCATCGTCGGCGCGCCGCGCACCGAACGCAGGAGCTTCCGCAGCTCGGCGGGGTCGTCGAACCTCGCGAACTTCGCGCACTCCTCGAGCGTGCGGAGTTCGGTCTCTTCGGTGATCTCGCTCATGGTCGGTTCTCCAGGTCGTCGACCTCGATGCCCTCGAGGTCCTCGGTGAACACCCACCGCTCGCCGTCGACTTCCATCGCGTGCTGCAGCGCCGCGGCGCGCATGGCGGCGGCGCCGGAGTCGAAGGCCTCGCGGAGAGCGTCCGTGGATTCGCTGGGATCACGCACGGAGAGAAGCCTCCTCAGCTTGCTGGCGGTCCTGATCGGTGAGCGGCGCACCGCCGCGCAGCTCGGCGACCGCGTGCTCGAGCACGGGCAACAGCAGCGCGCGCAGCGATGGCCGCGGTTCGGTCACAAGCGAGGCCGCGACCTCGAGGCGCACTTCCAGCGGCATCGCGATGAGCGACTCGAACGTGACCTGGCGCTTCGTCGTGCGCATCAGCTGATCCTCCGTGAAAAATGGGCCCGCGCCGGTCTCCCTGTTGGCGCAGGCCCCACGACTCGCTCTCGATTCGCTGCGCGGCTCGCCACCGCGCCCCAGACCGCCGCGCCGACCACTCGACGACGTGACGGCAGAGAGTTCCCGAACCTGCTGAGCAGGCATGCGCCGTGGTCGGGCGGCGCGTCAGGTTCGGGCAGGCTCGCGGCGAGGGAACGTTCGCCGCCAACCCAGATAGCTACCGGCGCCGAGCGGCTGCATCTGAGCCGCCCCGCGAACGTCCGACCGTGAGCGTCAAAGACCGCTCGGCACCGGCGCCCGGAACATCCGGGCGAATGCGTGTTGGCGCGCATCACTGCGCCCCCATCAGCAGCGACAGCCCCTGCATCAGCCAGCCGTGGAAGCACCACAGCAGCATCACCAAGCCGACGGCGATCGCGCCCAGCCACCCCGGCTCCGCGTCCTCGGCGCGTGCCAAGCCGGAGTTATTCTCGGTGGCACCGGACAGATCTGTCCGGTCGGCGAGGGGTGCACGGTCTCGGCAAAGTTTCCCGAGAACCACCCACGAAACGTCACACCGACGTAACGCGGGCAAGGAACCGGCAGCTCCTGGGGTTGATGAAGGTTCGCCGGCGCGCAGCTGCACCGGATCGGCGCCGAGCGGGTAGCGCCGGCCGCTAGAGAGCCCCTTGCGCTCATTGCTATCGGCTGCTCCGGTCGCAATCAGCAACGGAGAGTCATGCACCAGAAGCTTCAGACCAGAGTCCTGAGCGCAGGTGCAGCCACCGGTCGAAGGGTGGCTGCAGGGGCGGGAATCACCGCCGCGGCGCAAGGCGCGGCGGGTTCCCTTCGTCGCTATCGGTGCCGCGCCTTCAGTGCTACCAGAAGGGCCGGGGCGCCCTTGGCGCACGCTCCCGACGATGCCTTCGACAAGCGACGTGTTCCTGTGAGAGTCGGCGGGGAGACGCAGATCGCGTTCTGCTGGCATGTGGGTCCTCCTGGTAGCACTGCCATCGCAGTACCCGCAGGATCCTACGGATTCAATAGCTTGCTACGTGTTTTTCAGTTCAGCACCCCATCAACGCTAGGATCGCATGCAGACCATGGGGCTCGACAACGACCCAGACCCGAAGGCGCTGGCGCTCAGTCGTCGCCTCAAGAGTTCGCGACGCAGAGCTGGGCTGAGCCAGAAGGAAGCCGCTGCGTACCTTGGAGTTGGCGAAAGCACAGTCGGCACCTGGGAGCGCGGCTTGGCCGAGCTTCGTGCACTGGACCTGGAGCGGTGGGCCACCATGACCAGCACCGACCCCGCCATCCTGCTCGGATGGAAGAGCGAACAGCTGGGACTGCCGATCGTCCGGTCAGAGACGACCTACTTGGTGAGACGCGACCGCGTCGAGAGAATCCGCGCAGCCAAGGACATCAGCGAACTCAGGGACCTGTTTCGACTGGGCATTGCCTTCGGGCATGCAGTCACCCCGCAAGCCGAAGAGGTCACTGCCGACGAGTGGTCACGTGTCGAGAGGTTGGTCGAGTTCCGAATCGCCGAGCTCGGCGGCATACCAGAGGACTGGTAGCGCATGTCTGAGGGCCTCGCAGGACAACGACGCGTGCGCAAGCGCCCGACGTGGCGCAAGCACGCAAGCATCGTGACGATGCTCGCACTGCTCGCCACCGCAGGTTGGACGATCGTGGGTGTCGACTGGCCATCGAAGACAGGGCGGGGCAACCCGGTCGATGCGCTGATTGCGAGCGTGCACGGCAACGGCGAGTCAGCGATCCAAGCGAACATCGAGGCCACCGACCGCGCGGTTGACTTGATCGACTCGCTTCAGCTGATCCGGGATCACGGCAACAGCCGCCGCCGGACGGAGGCCAAGCAGGGGCTCGCGCTGTTGCGAGTCGCCCTGGATGAGCCGTCGGCGACGCGCAACGTTGAGGCCCCGGTCGACCCCTACTTCCTCTACTCCATTCAGGTCATCAAGGTGCTGCAGTCTGTCGCGAAGGACGGCACTGATCGGCAGCAGCAACAGGCTCGGATGAGCCTGGAGCGAATCCGCAAGCACCTTGGCTAGCTGGAGGCTTGCACGTTTGTCGAGACCGCATCAGCCAGCCCATCGTTGTCGACGACCTTCATGGTCTCGGCATCGCTCGGCACCGTCACCGTCACCTTCCCGCTGGCGTTCGTCATGACGTCCATGTGCGTGTCCTCGCCCTCTTCGTTGCGGAACGTGATCGTGAGACTCGCCGGGGCCGGCCCGGTGTACTCGATGGTCGCGGACTGCCCTTGGACGGGCGGGGTCGGAGAGATCGTGATCGTCGGCGGATTTGCCATGGGTCCTCCTGCAGCAAGGAGCCCCAACGATAGCACAGCACCCATCGCGAGCTTGAACATGCTCAACGCTACCACGCGCGCGTGCGCGCGGTCGTCGAGTTGTCTCGCTCAAACCACCAACAACCCTTAGCAGCGGCGCGGGGAAGCGCCGCGTCGAAGAAGGAGATGCGATGCCTCGTCGCGACGACCCAGCCACGAACCGTCAACGCAAGTTGATCAAGTTCGCGGGACACGAACCCGGAACCATCACCTTCTTCGAGGCATCAGACCTCATCGACCAACTGCTAAACCAACAGGGACTGGAGGAGCGTTGGGTTCGCTACACGATCGCCACCGACGACTTCGGTCGCGACTCCGATGAGCTGAAGCCCTTCACCGAGGGCGAGCTCGAAGCGATCGACATACCAGACGACTGGGACAGTTCGGATCGCGTCACAGCTGAGAACTTGAAGCTGATTAAGAGGCTGGTTGCCGATGAAGGCGTGTTCGACGATCCATGCCCGCGCGTCGAAGTCAGCGACCGCGAGTTCGTGTTCACCGGCCGGTTCAGCTTCGGCACGCGCAAGACATGCATCGAAGCAGCCAGCAGAAAGGGGGCCCGCTGCACGACCGGCGACGAGGTCACGATGCTGACGGACTACTTGGTTGTCGGAGAGAAGGGCAACGCCAACTACGCACACGGCAGCTGGGGCACCAAGATCGCTGCTGCGGTGCTGTTCCGGTTCCAGTACGGACACCCAGCGATCGTCCGCGAGTCGGACTGGATCGCAGCGATGGAAGCGGCATGACGCCGCACTGCACTACCCCTCGGAGAAGCTAGATGACCAAAAGGACCGAACCCAACGTTCTGCAGCACTCAACTGAGAAGCTAAACGAGCTGCTTCGACAGGTTGAGCAACATGCAGATGAAGACGTGCTACTGATCTTCGGCCCCCTCTTCGCTGATGTCGACAAGCGCGTGCGATTGGCTGTCGAGGCGATCAAGAATCGACGCGAAGGCCTGTTGATCATGCTGACCACGAACGGGGGCCTCGTAGAGATCGCAGAGCGGATCGTCAAGACCGTACGTCACCACTACGATCGCGTTCGGTTCATCATCCCCGACCGCGCCATGTCTGCAGGGACCATCCTCGCGATGTCTGGTGATGCGATCCTGATGGACTACTACTCGTGCCTTGGACCGATCGACCCACAAGTGCCGAACGCCGATGGGAACTACGTCCCCGCATTGTCCTACCTAGAGCAATACGAACGCCTGCGCCAACTGTCGCTCAACGGTCAGCTGACGACCGTCGACGCACAGATGATGCAGAAGATGGACCTCGCCGAGTTGCACCGCTACGAGCTGCAACGCGACCTCTCTGTCAAGCTGATTCAGGACTGGCTGGTGGCCTACAAGCTCCGGGACTGGAACACAACCGAAGGCCGTGGGACGACAGTCACCCACCAGATGAAGGAGCAGCGGGCCAAGGACATTGCCGAGCAACTAAGCGACCACAAGCGATGGGGGTCTCACGGCAGAGGCATCACAATGGAGGTTCTCTGGAACGACCTAGGCCTCAAGATCGACGACTTCGGGGCCGATCAGACGCTGAGCGACCGAGCTAGGGACTACCACGATTTCCTTCTGGACTACATCATGGGTCCGGATAGATCCTTCGTGCATTCCAACTCCTGGGGTACCCGATGAAGCACCTAAGCAAGCCAACGCTCGATGCCAACCCGATGGTCGACGTCAAGATCCTGGAGGAGGTGCAGCGCCAGAATGCGGACCTTGCCCGCGTCGGTAGCTACGACGCACAGGCCTCCTACAAGCTTGCGCCGACGCACGAGCAGATGACTCAACAGGGCATGCAAGCGTGCTCGCGGCCGCAAGGAGCTGGCCGCGAGTCATAGGGCGACACCCAGTTCGACGCAGGACTTACGGCACCATCGCCCCGCGGAACACCACGCCCGCGCGTCTCCCGCCGAACACCGTGACCAGGCGCCCGACGGTCGAGCCGCCAACCGACGAACCGCGCGCGATCCGGAACGTGTCGTAGCCGGTCGCCTCGACGGTCACCGTGACGTCCCCCACGTCCGCCTGCAGCGGCGTCTCTTCGTCGATCTCGAGCACGACGCCCCCCATGCCCCGCACGGGGATCGCGCGGTCTCCGTCGCCCTCACCGTCGATCGCAATGCTGTCCTCGAGCGCGAACCCGATGAACGGGTGCTCGCCGGTCGCGAGCACCCCGTAGCCGCCGTTCGATTCGAGTGCGGCGCCGAACGGGATCGACTGCCCCGCCTTGACCAGAACCTGGTGGAAGTCGACCTCGGGCACGTTCGCGATGAACTGGCGCAGCGCGTCCGGGAGCAGCTCCTGTGCGGCCGCCGGCTCGCCAGCTTCCGGGGCCTGGTAGTCCTCCGCGACGTCGAGCCACACGCCCATCGTCGACTCGCCGCCGGCGTCCGGGAACACGTACTCCGTCGGGAACGGGATCGGCGACGACGGGAGGTTGCCCTGGTTGGCGGCCGCCGGCGTGAGGTGGAACGGCGCCGCCGACGGGTCACCCTCGAACCACGGCGCCACGGTCGACGAGTTGGTGCCCTCGACGTCGCCGGCGTCGCCCCACCGGTTGCGATCGAACGTGATGCCCGAGCCCGAGTAGTTGAACTCCTCGAACACGCACCCGCGCACCTCGGTCCGGCCGGTCGCCGCGATGCTGCCGAAGTCGACGTTGTGGAACGTGCAGTGGAAGAACAGGCAGTCGACCAGGCCACCGCCCGGGTTCATGTCCGACTTGTCGGGCCCGGCGTCGCCGCAGTCAACGAACGCCACGCGCTCCATGATCGGCGTCGAGCTCGCGAAGAAGCGCGTGCCCGTGCAGTCCTCGGACCGGATGCCCTGGATCACCGAGTTGGTGCAGGCCCCGTTGAACTGAATCACGTCGGGGTGCACCTGGTCGACGTAGGCGGACTGGTTCATCCCCTCAAGCGTCGCGGTGCCGACGTAGGTCGCGCAGTAGAGCCGGTGGCCGGCCAGGTCAGCGATCGGCGTCAGACCATGCGACGGCGCGTTGATCGTGATCGTGTATTCCGACCCATCGACACCGGCGGCCGTCACCTGGCGGCCTTCGAAGATCACCGGCCCCGAGCCCTTGGCGCCGTCGACCAGCGCGATGCCCCACCGCTCCGAAAGAACCAGCTCGGGGGCGTGGTCGGCAAAGTCGAGCTGCACCGACTCGTCCGGGTTGCCGAAGTTCGCCAGCGGGTTCACGTCGTAGCTCGCGGCGCGGCGAATCACGATCGTGTTGGCGTCCGGCGTCTCGAGGGAAACGCCGCTGTCGATCTCGCAGTCGATGTAGCCGCGAACCTCGGGGCCGTATCGCTGCCCCTTCGGCTTGCAGTTGGCCAGCATGAGCGAGGGGGCGTCGCTATTCGATTGCCAGCAGGTGGCCGTCCAGTCCTCGATCACGCAGTCGAGGCCGTAGCTGAAACTGACGAACGCGTTGTCGACACCGAGCGCACGAACGCACGTCGCGCCGAGGACTGCGCCCCCGCTGCCGCCGTTGTCGAGCACGTGGTCGAACAACCGGACCGTGTTCTCGGTGTAGCGCACGGACCAGCGGGTGGTGACCGCGTTGTGCGCCGGGTGCCCGAACACGCCGCCCTCGACGTGCAGCCACGTCGCGTTGGCCATGGCGGCGAGCGTGCCGACCTTGAGGTCGCCCTTGGTCACCTGCGGCGTCGACCCCTCGAGGATCATCAGGAGGCGCAGCTGCGCCGGGTGGCCGCTGCCGGTGTTCGGGAGCAGCCAGAGCGTGTCAGAGGAGTTGAAGCGGCCGTGCAGCCCCGCCTCCCAGATGACGGATCCGTTCGGATCCATGCCATCCCCGTTGCGCACGATCGTGGCGCCGTCCTCGACGCGCATCGTGACCCACCAGTGGTCCGACGTGCCGCCCTCGCAAGCCGGGTTACCTGGGCCGGCCCAGACGTGTTCGCCGGCCATCAGCACCACCTCGGCGCCGCCGAGCTCGCCCGTGCCGTTGGCGGCCTTGATGAACCCCTCCATCACCTGCAGCACGGCCGTGCCGCGGGTGAGCCCGTCGTTGGCGTTGTCGCCGCTGACGGGGTCGACGTAGATGACGCGCGTGTTCGGCCGCGTGTCGCTGTCCTTGTTGTTGTAGACCTTGAGCGTCGGCAGGTTCTCGGTGCTGCCGGCCGTCGTGGTCACGACCACTTCGATCGTGATGGTGCCGTTCGGCCAGTCGGCGGCGCGCAGGTCCATGCCGAACGCGAACAGGTCCGACATGGTCGTCGTGCCGGTCCTCGGGCTGACCTGAGTATTGTAGTTCGGCGCTCGCCTCGAACGCGCCGTGATCGGCGCCTGCGCCACCCCGTTGATCGTGAACACAACGGAGGCGATGTCGCCCTCTCCGCCCGTGCCGGTGCCCTCCAGGTTCGTCCACGAGACGACGTCGAGCGACACATATTCGCCGGCATCGTTGAGTTGTCGGCCAGTGAGCGTGGCCCATTGCGCGATCGGTGCAACCATACGTATTGACTCAAGCAGGTGCTGCGCCAAGGCCGATAGCCAAGGCCACTTCTCATCACGCGCTGGGTTTCCTGACCAGCGCGAAGGCGGCGGCGCGCTGGGCGCCGCCGCCTACTTCACGCGCTACTCGCGCGACAACGCCGCCTGCACGCCGGCGAGCGCCACCTTGCCGATCCAGTCGGCGATGATGGTCTGCGCCGCGGCGGCCTCGGCGGCCGACAGGTTCGCGGCCTGCGCCGCGATGTGCTTCGCCTCGCGCTCGGCGCGCTGCGGGTCGGTCAGCGCCAGCGCCGCGACCTGCGTCGCGTCGGCGGCGATCTGCGCCAGCAGCTGCTGCTTGGCCGGGTCGGTGACTCGCGCCTTCAGCTGCGAGACCAGGTCGTCGAGCGGCGGGATCATCGCTTCACCTCACCGGTCTCGGTGCGGATGCGCCAGGTCTCGACCGTGCGGCCACGGCGCTCCTTCTCGACCGTCGTCAGCTCCGGGTCGGCCTCGACGTACTCGAGGTACTCGGGCGCGATCGTGTCGTAGGTCACGCGGTCGGCCTTGACGTAGGCGTCGGCGACGCCGGTGCACGACGGCAGCACGCAGCAGCCCGCAACCAGCAGGAGAAGGAGAAGGGAACGTCTGATCTTCGGTTTCATGGCTTCGCAGTCGGTGGCCTGACGGTCTCGAACACTTGCTCGAGCTCGATGATGAGCCCGCGGCAGCGGGCGGGGGATTCGAAGACCTGGCGCATCGCAGCAACGAACTGCGCGCGTTCGTCCTCGGGGATTGGTTCGAACCGGCCGGTCCGCATGCCGGGTTCCTGACTTTCGGGGTCGCCGTCGACCCAGAGCCGACGGCGGCCGAAGTTGATGCTCACGTACCAGAGCTGGGCAGACGCTCGCCACGCGAAGGGCAGCACGATCGACGCGCACGTGCCCTGCTCTACGTACTGGTGCCTCAGCGTTCCGTGAGGTTGGCCCGGGTCGTCCGGGTCCTCTTCGACTGGGCATTCGAGCGCGACGCCGGTTCGGTTGGGCAGGCTCTCGAGCAGCCGGCCCAGGAAGTCGCGGTACCAGGAGTCGGCCTCGAATCGACGCCAGAGCTCGATCGTGTTGGGCTCGCCAGGGGCGGCGCGCTGCGCCTGGCAACGAACGGTGAGCGGGCCAGCGTTCCAGGCGTCACCACCGTTGTTCGCGGTGAGCAGCAGGCAGCGCTGAAACCCGCTCTCGGTGATCCACCGATGGACGACGGCCTCGATGGTGCGCACCCGGCGCATGTGCACGATCGACTCCTCGAACTGGATCTTGGCGTCGATCTTCGCGCTCTCGCGGCGTGCCAAGGCCCGGAAGCGCGTCGACAGCTCGCCGATCTTCGGCACGATCTTGGTCAGCGCCACAACGGCCGCCATGACGACGGCTGCGATGCCGCCGATCCAGGCCATGGTGGTGACCGCCCAGGCGGGCATCTCGCTCGCGAGCATCAGCCCCCACCTCCCCCCGCCACGTTCGCGTCGATCCAGTCGGCCAGCTCCTGGACGCTCTTGATGCCGCTGCCCACCAGCGAGCCGGACCAGTCGGCGCCGCTGATACTGACGGCTGTGCCCGCGTGGGCATGCCCGACATCGGACTTGTTCGCGAGGTAGCCGAGGAACGTCGCGGTCAGCGCGTTGAACAGCGCGTTCACCTCGCCGATCCGGACCAGGTGCTGCGGCAGGGATGCGGCGACGTCGCTGCTCGGCGGCGACGTGAAGGCCTGCGAGCCGTCGAGCGGTGCGAACGGGCCGCCGGCGGCGTGCTCGATCGGCACCAGGTCGGCCGCCTTGACGCGCATCGCCGCCTGTCCCTGGTCGCCGAACACGACGAGTACGGAGTCGCCTTCGACGGCGCGCACCGTCCCGGCCACCGAGTAGATGGCGTCCGCGACGATCGGGTTGCCGTTCCGGTCGTTCGGCATCAGACGACCTCGACGACCGCCCGGAAGTTCGTGAGGGTCGTAGCGGTGCCGACCTTCGTCATCGTGACCTTGAGGACGTCGAGATCGGCGAGGCTGAGGTTCTGGTCGGGCGTCAGCACGTAGGCCGCGTCGGCCACGAACTCGGCGCCGCCGCCGACGCCTCCGAGCGCCGTGAACGTCCCGACGGTCCCGCTGAACAGCTCGACCGGTGAGCCCGGCGAGGCCGCCGGGCACTTGCTCAGGCCGACCTGCCACTCGTTGCCCGACGAGCTCGTCGATGCCGTGTCGGACAGAAGCACCAGGCGCTTGACCGTGCCGGGACCCCGCGAGGCCCCCGCGTACGCGGTGGCCGTCGCAGACAGCGATCCGGTGAGGCCGTCGACGACGAGCTGGTGCCGCAGGTCGCTGCCCACGAAGCCGCGCTCGTACCAGACGGAGTTCGTCGCGTCGCGCTGCTTCAGCAGCGGCGGCGACGTCGACGTGTCGAGCCAGAGCTGGCCGGCGATCGGGTTGCTCGGCGCGGCGTCGCCGCTGAACTGCGTGCGCAGAGACTCCAGGGCGTTGGCGACGTTGGTCTTGATCGCGGTGTTGAGCCGCAGGCTGCCGGTCGGGAGGATGAAGTTCTGCATCAGAGTCGCGCCTCTACTCGCGCCAGTCGGATCCGTGGGTTGTGGGTCGTGCTCTCGCGTTCGACGCGGATGCGGAACTGCGCGTAGCGCGAGCTGCGGACGCCGTCCTCGTGCGGCGTGTCGGCACCGAAGGAGCCCGACGACGTGCGGAAGCGCGACTCGAGCACGATGTTGGTGTGGCTGCCGGCCTGGCCGGCGCGGCCGTGCACGAACTCGGTGTCGGGCAGGTCGTCGATGATCGTCGTGACGTCGTCGACCGTTCGCGACCAGTCCACGCCCGGCCGGCCCGGCGATGCATCGCGCCCGTCCACGGTTCGCCAGTCGAGCTCAGGGCTGCCCAGCAGGTCGGTGACGTCGTCCACGAGCTCGCTGCTGTCGACGGCGCCCTCCACGGCGATGCGCCACAGGAACGGGCCATCGAACCCGGCGTCGTACTCGTCCGACTCGTAGGCTCCCTCGAGCGCATCGCCGTCCAGGGCCAGAACCCCCTCGTCGTTGACGGTGTCGGTGTGGGTGCCGTCGAAGTCGTCGTCGGTCCCGACGAAATCGACGTCGGGCCCCGCCGCGGCCGGGATGAACGGGGTCGGGTTGCTCTGCCGGCCGTCCTCGGCGACGGCCGCGATCAGGAACGAGTCCCCCGCGGGCGCCGCCGGCCAGGTCACGCGCGGGCCAGCGACCCGAGCCAGCACCGGTGCACCGACCCAGCCGTCCCCCGCCCGGATCTCGTAGGCAATCGCGCCGGCGACGGCGCTCCACGACCAGGTCACGACGCCGTTGGCCTCGTTCTCCGTGATGCCGGTGACCGGCGGGACCGTCAGGGCCATGAACTCCGGCACGGTCACCAGGGCGCGCACGCCCGTCTCTGCGGGCTGATTCGCGTCCGAGCCCAGCTTGTCGAGCACGACCGAGATCTCCAGCTGAGCGCCAGCCTGGAGCCCCCGGACGTCCACACCGTTGCTGTCTGTCGAGCCGAGCGACGACCAGGTGTCGCCGCCGACCGGCCGCGCGAACACCCGGGCGGTCTCGGCGCGCCGCTCCGGCGGCTTGGCGAACGTGATCCGGTGACCATCCCGGATACGCACGACGCGGATCAGCGAGACCACGGGGTCGACGGCGCCGTCCTCCTGGGCCTCGACGGCCAGGAAGTCGGTCGAGAGTCCTTCGTCGTACTCCTCCGGATCGATGGCGTCGTAGATCTCGGGCACCCACTCGAGCGCGGTGATGGCGTGGGTGAAGTCCTCGCGCGCCTCGATCGCCGTGATGCGGTAGGTCTCGACGACCTGGTCGTTCATGCCGAGCACCGCGTCGGCGCCGGCCGCGACGGTCACCGCCTCGTCCAGCGTCAGGATCGTGAACGTCCGCCCCTTGATCGTCGTGCTCGCCATGCTGTCGATGCCGACGTGCAGCGGCGCGCCCGACTCGGTCCGGAACACGACCGCATCCCATGGATCGCCGGCGGCGTCGTGGTCCACGATCACCGCTGCCGAGGCGGTGACGTCATCGACGACGACGCAGGCCTGCGGAACGACCGCCCCGAACGGTCGGAGCACGTTGTTCTCGACGTCGATCAGGTCGCCGACCTGCGACGCCAGGGCCCATCGCCCCGTCACGAAGTCGATCTTGCGGGTGACCAGCCGGTTGACCAGGTGCCGGTAGATGCCCTCCCGCCAGACCTGCGTCGGCCGCGTGACGCTGAACAGCTGGGCTTGCTCGGGGCGGTACTTGTCGGCGACCTCGTCCGGCTGACCAGGGTCGTCCAGCGTGCTGCTCGGATCCTGGACAGGGAAGGCGTCCTGCTGCCAGAACTGCTCCTCGTTCAGGAACTGGAAGATGTAGGCCGTCGGGCGCGAGCTGCGCGGCAGCCACGTGACCGTCAGGTCCTGCACGGACGACGAAGAGAACAGCTGCGACGGCGCCTTCGCCGGGACGCTGACGCTGCCCTGTGCGTGCGCTGCCGCGAACTCGTAGACGATCGAGACCTTCCCGTTCTGGAAGACCGGCGCTGCGCGACCGGCCTCGCAGATTGCCAGCACCCACTCCCAGGCGGGGCGCGACTCATCGAGCACCAGGTCGCACGTGAACTGCGGCTCGCCCCACGGGTTGGCGGGGTTCGGGTCCCGGTCGCACCACACGGCCCAAGCAGCGAACGAAGGGAGGTCGAGGTCGTCCTCGCTCAGGTATTGCCCCAGGCCCCATGGCTGGGTCAGGAAGTCGAGCAGGATCCACGCGGGGTTCCGACCAGGTGGGTAGTCGTGCCAGTCGAACGGGGCCGCCGGCACGTCCCAGCAGCGCGGCGAGAATCCCTGAACCGCGTCCCACACCCGCACCTTGACGCCATCGACCCTGACCTTGAACTGCGGCAGGCCGCCCGACCACTTGCTGGACGCCTGCAGGTTGAAGGCGGCGAGCGCGATGCGCGGATAGGCGAGCTGGTGCTCGATGGCGGTCGTCACCTCGCGCCACGTGATCGCACTGCCGCCGTTCTGCGGCGCGCCGGACTCGCGGCGCACGCGGAACTCGAGGTCCCCGCTGACCGGCGCCGCGAAGCGCCCCGTCACCGTGCGGACCTGCGGCGACGTGATGTCGGCGAAGTCCGGCGCGAACACGAACGTCTCGTTGTCGGACGTGCTCCACGGGGTGACCGGCTGCAGCTGACGCCACGCCGTCTCGCCGACGAACCGCCAGTTCAGCTTCAGGCTGCACTCGAACACCTCGTTCTCGCCGGTGGGCCCGAGCGAGTAGAGGCCCACCGGCGCCTCGAGCACGAAGCTGACCGTCGACACCTCCTCGGCGGACGCGACGGTGAAGCTGCGCTCCTCGCCGAAGCCCTCGATCGCCTCGTTGACCCCGTAGGACGTCGAGACGTTGGAGAACGGGAACTCGAGCGGCGTCTGGCTCAGGGTCCCGGGCCGGATGCTGAGCTGCACGCCGGCACTCGGCTTCTGGAAGAACTGGAACGAACCCGCCTGGAACACGCGCGCATCGGCGGACGTGAAAGTCCCGCCGTTGACCTGGCCGAACGCGATCTCGAGGTTCGAGGTGTTCGGTGTCCCCAACGGAGCGACAGCCTCCCAGGCAGTCGGCCACTCCTTCAACAGCGGTTCGAGCACCCCGCCGATCGACTGGACCGCGACTACCTCGACGCTGCCGTAGTTGGTCGAAGTGCTCGGGTTGTAGAGGAACGCTCGGTCGCCAGCGGTGAGCCCCGACGGACTGTTGATCCAACCACCTTGCCAGCTGAGCTTGATCGCTTGGTAGCCCTCGACGGTCGTCGCGAGCTCGGCATCGTTGACTCGGACGAAGTTCGGCAGAGGCGTCGGGTTCTCGGACGGGATCGGCTGCTGCGTTGCGGCGACGAGCGCGGACTGGCCGAGGCCACCGAGCCTGTCGGCCGCGGTAGCGAGGAAGTCGCCGACCCGGTGGATCGGACCTTCTGACAGAGCCAGGACCACGCGCAGCGTGTCGGTCGTGACCGCCAGCGCCGACGATCCACCCTGCGACCTCGCGAAGGCCGATGTCTCGATGGCCTGGCCGCCGGTCGCGATCCGTCCGTAGACGACCGGGACCAGAAGCCCTTGCCCGTAGTTCGTCCGGATCCCGAGCCACGAGTAGGTGGCCGACCGCTCGTCGCCTCGATCCTGCGGCTGGTCAGGTGCCTTCCGCGTCGGGCTCAGCGCCTGGATCGCGTAGTTGATACCGACGCTGACGACCGCGGAGATGACCGCGTAGACGAAGTAGCCCAGCAGATCGACGCCGTACGTCGTCGGCGCAACGACGACCACAGTGTCGCCGTCGCGAAGCTCTCGGTCGTAGCCGTCCTCCCCCAGCATCGTGCCGTTCACCAAGGCCTCGACCTCGAGGCCAGGCAGGACGTCGGCAGCGGCCAGCGCGATGCAGCGAGCAGTCACACCAGACCGCCACGGCACCTCGCGGCGCACGACGTTCTCACTCCCGATGGAGCCGCGCCGAATCACCACGTTCAGCATCGGCGCCAGACCTCCTGCGGCGTCTTCGAGAACCGGTTCAGGGGGCGCGACCAGGTGCCAGGACTCGGGTGCGACGACCACACGAAGCCGTCGTGCACGATTGCGGACCAGTGGTGCTCACCGAAGAACAGCAGCACGTCACCATCACGGAGCGGCGCGTCACCACGACGCCAGCCCTCGGGGAACCCGGCGTCTCCCGGCGATTTCCCCGGCTGGCGGTAGTGCTGCGCCAGCGTCTCCCAGGGATCCGGGATCCCCTCGCCGCGCTGCTCTAGGACGAAGAGCACGACGCCCAGGCAGTCGATGCCCGCTCCGATCTGGCGGCCACCGAGCTCGTACGGAGTGCGCAGCAGCTTCCTTCGCAAGTCGGCGTTCATCGCTGCTTCGACACTCCCGGGAAGGCGCCGAAGTTGCGCGGGTTCATGCGCGGCAGGCCGCGGGCGACGTGATCGTCACCACGCTTGATGCACGACCCGAGCGTCTTGTCGCAAGTCGTGTAGGCCGCGGCCGAGTTGACGACGTAGCCGCACTGACGGCTGCCGAACGGCCAGCGGCATCTACGCGCCGTGAAGCGGTCCTGCGGCGCCGCCTTCTCGTAGAAGTTCTGGAAGCCGAGCCGGATGCTGATCGCGCGCGAAGTCGCGGTCGCCGAGATCACCTCGAAGTCCCAGCGTTCGAACTCGTGGTTGGGGTAGGCGATCGACAGCGCCGACTGCGGGACGGTGTACAGGCGGCACGTGTTGCCCTCGAGACCGGCACCGGCGTGCAGGTAGCGCATCAGCGCCCCGGTCGTGTTGTCGACCGAGAGCTGCAACCCCGGGAGGTTGCCTTCCCCGTCCCGGCGCATGACCGAGAGCGAGAAGTTCCACGGCTGCCATCCCCAACTCTCCGGGTGCGACGGCGGCCAGGAGAGGCCCTCGTGCCACTTGCACGAGCGCAGCAGCAGCGCGGGCATCGGCGTGTCCAGATCGAGCCGCGGTCGCTCCAGCTCGAGCTCGAGCAAGCGCACGTAGGCGTCCGCACTGTGCGGATCCTCGCGCGACGCGAACGACGATGGCAGGGTGATGGGCATCCTAGGCGGTGAACACCAGCTCGGTGACCTCGGTGGTGAGCTCGACCCGACCATCTGGCAGTCGAGACTCGGAGAACGGCGTGCGCTGCGTCACGGCGACCGACTCCCCACCGCCTGGCGTGGGGAGCGCGAAGTTTCGATTCTCACGCAGGAACACCGAGACGGCGGCGCCGTGGCTGGCAGCCAGCGGCCCCCAGGTGAGGGCGAGCACGCGCCGCGGCTTGATCCAGTTCGGCCAGGTCCGCGAGTAGCCGGCGCGCGCGCGGATGCGTCCGATCTCGTGCCCAGAGACCCGGACTGGCGTGGCTGCAATCGGCGGATAGGGCGGCGACGGCAGAGCGCCGACGAGCGGGCCCTCGCCGTGGAGCGAGAGTTCGATCGGTGTCGGGATCACCCACTTCGGAGCGCTGAGCGACTGATCGTGCACGCGGTTGAAGACAGCGTGCGAGATCTCTGTCACCGACGCCGGTGCGAACGGCCCCGAGTTCTGGAACCAGAACCGCACGAAGTGGAGGCGAGCTTCGTCGACCGCTTCGAACGGAAGCGTGCGCGCCTGCAGGTCAAGAACGGGGATCCGCTCCTGGTAGCCGAAGGACGCGGCGCCCTCGACGTAGGCGAACGCAGACGGGTAGGTGGCGCCCTGGTCCTCCAAGGCCGTGTGCGCACGGAAGCCGTTCCCGCCCGGCTCAAGTACCTGGAACGTCGCGCAGGCGAGCTGCAGCACGCCAACGGGCGCCGCCGGCGCTGACACCTCGTGCCGGCTGTACGGCGTCCACGGTTGGCCGTCGTAGAGCTCCGTCGCCTCGCCGTGCGAAGCCACGTAGGACCCCGCCTGCGGCGTGAGACCGAGGTCGACCCGGATCGCCAGCATCGTGTGGGCCTGCACCACGGGAACGACGCTCGCGATCTGGTCGGTGAGCCGCATCCGCCCGAAGGCGTCGACGACCTCGGTCTCCAGGCGCTGCATGCTCCCGATCGTGGTCACGACCGGTACTTCCGAAGGCGTCGGGACTCCGGTTGGGTGCGGGCGGTTCGTGCGCGCACTCGACTCGACCACCCACGCACCAGACCGCGCAGCGCCGTGCTGGAGGTCGGGCGGAGGCACGGTCGGCGATGGCTGCATGTAGGTCGCGTGCAGCAGGCACCAGGACTGCGAGCTCGCGCCGATGGCGTTGCTGCTCGTCCAGTCGAGCGCGCCAGACTCGTCCCGCTCAGCAAGCACGAGGTCGAGCGCTTCGAGCTCGTCCATGTCGGCCCAGAACCACCTGACGTCGCGAACCAACGGCGGCTCCGTCGCACTTGCCGCGTAGGCCGGCGTGTCGCCGTTCCAGTTCAAGCGCGCGTAGAGGCCGAACTCGGCGGCACTCGTGTTCGTCGTGGCGCCGAACGTGGGGTCGCTGATCGCCGGTCGGCCCGTTCCGGCCGACTGCTGCACCATGATGAACGTGAAGGGCATCCCGGCCCACAGCGTGGTCTTCAGCGACTCATGCCGTAGCGAGAACCGCGCGCGATGGAACGTGCTGCGCGCGCCCCCCGTCAGCCCCATGCAGACCTCGAGCACCCCGCGCTCCGGCGTCGCACCGACGGTCCGGACCTGGCAAACGAACCCGGTGACGACGAGCGCCAGGCGCTTGCTCGCGCCGGCCGGCAGGTGACCCAGCGGGATCGCATCGACCTGCTGCCAGTCGCTCGGCGCGTTCGACGTCGGCGACGACGGGAACAGCGTCACGTTGACGTCAGCGGGCGCCCTGCGAAGGCCGAAGAGCCGTTCGTCCGCCACTACCTGGCCCCCTTCTGGACGCTCTGCCTGAAGCCGCGGTGGGAGGACAGGTCGTCAGAGACCAGGCTCCGGATCGTCTCGCGGTTGGCGACGAGCCCCTCGGCGGCGTCGCGACTGTCCCAGGCGTAGACGTTGACGTTCACGTTGCGCGCGCCGCCGGCGGCCGGCGAAGGGCCGAGGTAGACGGCTGCAGCGCCGCTGCCGCCGAGCGCCGCCGGAGACGCCTGCAGGCTCGCGGCCGACGCCGTTCCGCCGCCACCGCCGCCGACGTCGACGCTCCCACCCCCGGTGAACAGGCTGATCGTGCGCAGCACCAGCAGCCGCGCGATGACCTGCGCGATCATCTGGAGCGTCGAGACACCCCACTGACGGAACGCCTCGCGCATCGACTGCGCGCCGGTGATGACGCCAGCGATCGAGTTCGCGAGGCCGTCCACGGCTCGTGTAGCAACAGATCCAAATGCCGCACCAACCGTAGCGTCGAATCGATTCAGCTCCCCGCGGAGGCGCTTGATGCTCTCCTCGAACCCCTCGGAGAACGTCCGGGGGAGATCCACCGTCAGCTTCGGCTGTGCGCCCTTATTGATGGCCTCGCCAATCTCCTTGCCGGCCTGCTCCGCGTCCGACTTCGGGACTCCGGAGGCCCGCAACCGCCGAACCATCTCCTCACGCAGCTGCTCGAATGTCCTGAAGGACTGCTGAACCGAGGCCGCGATACCTGTCGCCGCCGGTTGCTCAGCACCATTCAACTCGTCGAAGAACCGCCGCACAGCGTTCCGCGCACGCTCTGAGAAGTAGATGAACTGCTCGTTGGCCGGAAGCTCGGCAATCCGAAGTTCCTGTAGCTCGCGCAGCTTCTGCGTCTCTCGATCGAGAATGTCCAAACGCTTAGAGCTCGGCTCGACACCACGATCACGCCGCCGAGCGATGGACGAGTTGAGAGCGTCGATGCCCCTCTGGACGTCGGCAATCTGATCGTTGAGCGCAGTCAACCTGGGCGATGGCGCGGACGTCGACTTCCGCTCGAACTCGAAGAAGCCCAACGTGAAGCCATCCGCAACGGCTGCGAAGTCGGCGAGCGTCTTCTCCAGGCCCTTCGGGATGCTCGCTACGAACTGTGCGACGTCGATGGCCACTTGCGACAACCCCGAGATCGCCTGGACCGTTGCAGCCGCGATGTCCTTGATCGAGTCCTTGTTCGAGAGCAGCGCCTTGGTCAGCCTATCGATCCCCTTCGTGACCGCTGGTTCGAACTCCACGATCACCAAGCGAGAGACAGACTCGATCGCGGTCTGAAGGCTCCGGAACGCCTTCTCGGACCGCACTGCCGCGCGCGCTTGCTCAGATGTGATCGTCGCACCCGCGCGCCGAGCTTGTTCGAGAGACGTCTGGAACGCCGCCGAGCCGTCGCCAATCAGGTTGATTACGTTCCGCCACTGCTCTGGGAACAGCTTGACCAGCTCGAGGTACTGCTCGCTGCCCTCATTCAGGTCAGTGATGCCGCCCGCCATTGCCCTGAAGACGTCGATGGGGTTCTTGCCCCTGAGGTCGTCGACTTCGACGCCGAGGCGCGCGAAGGCATCGATCTGTCGCTGCGCACCCTCGAGGGCTGCCCCCTGCGCGGCAGCCAACGACGACATCACCGCACGGAACTGCTCGGCGTTGCCTCCTGCCTCCTGGAACGCGAACCGAAGCTCGCTCAGGTTCTCGATTGTCTCTCCGGTGGCACGAGCGACGGCCACGAGCTCGTCGACCTGCTGGTTGATGGCACGACCTGCGGCCACGATCTCTGAAGCGAACTGAGCGATCTTGAGGCCTGCGTAGATAGCGGCGACGGCGGCGGCCGCCTTCTTGACGGCCGCCCACGACTTCGCCGCCCGGTTGTTCGCCTTCTCAGTCTGGTCGGCGACCTTCTTGACCTCGTCACGGATCCCGCCCAGCTGCTTGGTGATCTCATCAACCAGCAGCGCTCGGATGCTGAGCGTGCGCTTGTCGGTACGATTCGTCACCTCGGACTCCCCGCCCGACGATTCGGGGGATTCAGTGCGCGTTCCCGGTAGCTGTGAATCTCACGAGCGCCGAACGGGTAGGCGCTCACGAACGTTGCAGCCTGGTCGTTCCAGCCTCCGGGGTCCGGCAACACCCCATTCTCGACCATGGCGAAGGCCGCGATGAGGCCCAGTTCGCGCTCAGTCACGACGCGATGCGGACACTCGCTCTGCGGGATCTGGCCGGTGCCGGCGCACGCCGTGCACTCCGGCGAGTCGCCAGCGCAGAACGGGCACCCGAGATACCCCCAAGGTTCGGCGGACGGACCATCACAGCCCCACTCCGCGCGCAGGCGCCGACTGGTTCTGCAGACCCGGCATGACTGCACCGGGCCCTCCCCCTTTGCGGAGCAGACGATGGCCGCCGCCAACATCACTTTCCCACGTCTTCCTGCGTAGTCCGATTCTGCTTCACGACCTGCTCGGCCAGTTCGGCGATGCAATCGGCTGGGAGCGAGTCGTAGCTGCTCAGCGCGAGCGGCTTCTCGACCTCGACCCCGAACAGCATCTGCGAGCCCTCGACGCGCACAGCCTCAACCGGGCGGCCCTGCGCGTCGGCCATGCCATCCCAGCCGCGAACGCCCGCCCGAACTACAAGCTCGACCTGCTCTTGTTCCTTCAGGCTCGGCAAGGCGAGCATGGTCCGGTGCGACAGCACGCCGATCCGGAAAGTCGTGGGGCGGGGCGAGTCCTTGTCGGACTCGAGGACGACCGAGAAGACCTCGGCCACGGATCGTGCGATCACCAAGGGATGCGGCTCCTTACAGCTGCGAGAAGTAGAGGTCGTCGTCGCCCGACTCGGCGATGCGCATCGGCCGGAGCGTGACGTCGAACACGGAGATGCCGTTGGCGTCCGAGAGGGACACCTCAGCGACCTGGCAGTGCGGCGCGACGACGGACAGCGGGTTGCCGTTGGCGTCGACCAGGACCGCCGCGAACCGCACCGCGGTGCCGTTGTCGCGCATCGCTTCCCAGTCGAAGGCACCGTTCACGTTGTCGACGGTGATCTGGATCGTCGAATCGCGGTCCGTGATGTTCGCGCCGGTCGCGCCGCCGGGACTGTTCGCGTCGAGGTTCGGAGAGACGGTGCCGGCGTTGTCGAGGTTGATGCTCTTGATCGGCAGCCGGTAGACGTTGGCGTCCGAGTCGTACTCGCCGACTGCGACCACAGCGCCGAGCAGTCGCGGGCCCTTGACCGAGCTGGTCGCGCTCGAGGCCGCCGGAGCCACGTCGAGGTCGGAACCGATGTCGCCCTGGAACGTCCAGCTGAACTGCAGCGGCTCGCCGACGCTGCCCTGCATGCTGAAGGTGCCGCGCGCGCCCTTCAGCTCCCGCCGGCGGCCGTCGAGGTTGTGCCAGAAGACGAGCGTCGGGCCCTTCACGACGGTCGGCGCCGCGTTCAGCGTGGCGGTGTTCGTCCCGTCGGTCACGACGTCGCCGTTCGCGATGCTGCCCCAGAGCAGGGTGACGTTCAGGTCGTCGAGCGCCGTGACCTCGACGACCGTGAGGCCGCCCACGAGTTCGCCGCCGCGCTCGATGTTGTAGCTCTTGCCCGCGGCCGCGCCGGTCAGGTCAGCGGCGAACCCGATCTGCATCAGCGACTCGCTGGTCGGCGCGTAGCTGAACGAGTTCGCCCGCGTCGCAGCGCCCGAGGGCGTCGTGCCGGCACCAGACGACGCACCCGTCACCGCGTTCACAGCGTTGAACGCCGACGAGCTCGTGCGCGCCACGACCAGGACGTCGCCGGACGAGGTGGCCTTGTCGACGGAGCTGCCCCCGCTCGTGATCGCGACCACGATGCCCTCGGCGTCGCTCGTCGCCTGGGTCACGCGCTCGCCGACGACGAAGTAGCCGGTGCCTCCGGAGACGCTTCCGCAGGTCAGGTTCTGGACCGCCGGCACCGCGGCATAGCCGCACGCCTTGAGCAGCCTTGCGAACTCCGGTTCGGCCGCACCGCCGCTGCCGCGGAAGTCGGTCTGGAACGACAGCTCGCGGGTCTTCCGGCCGGGAGGCTGGAACGCTCCCGAAAGCGTCGCGCCGCTCGGCGTCCGGTCGAGGAAGTCCGTCGAGTCGGAGATCGACGGGTCGTAGACCAGGATCGCATCGGATCCGGTGAGGGTTCCGCCGCCGCCAGGCGTGGTTTCGATCGCTCCGAGGAGCTGCTGCTTTCGGGTGAGGACCATGTCTCAGGAGTGCGCCAGCAGGACCTCGAGCTCGCCCGAGACGCTGGCGGTCGTCGGCGACGAGTAGGAGAACTGCGGCGGGGTCAGCCACCGCACCTTGATCGCCTGGCTCTCGCCCGGCGGTGTCCAGTCGAAGGCGCCGACCCCGTGCTCGAGGTAGTGGCGCCAGATCGCGTCCGCGACTTCCCTGCGCTTATCCGACCAGGTCAAGAGCAGCTCGCGCGCGCAGAGCTCGGCGTCGACCGTCTGGCCGAACACCAGCGGTCCCGAGTCCGATGTCTCGAAGCCGGGATCGGGGCGTTCCGCGACCGCGCTCGGCGGCGGCAGGCCTGTCGCTGGAATGCTCATAGGCCCGGGTCCTGGTAGTGGTGCCGGTACGAGAAGGTCAGGCCGATGAAGGCGCCGAGTTCGCCCTTGTCGTCCGGGCCCTCGATCTCATGCCCCGCGACCACCACGTCGGAGAAGCCCGGCACGGTTCCGGCAGTGTCCGGCGCATGCACGACCTTCTCGATCTCCGTGACCATCCGGTCGAGGTAGCGGTAGGCGTTGCCGCCGTCGGTGACCTCGTCGGCGTCGCCAACGCTGACGACGAGCGTGACCTCGACCCGGAAGGTCGCCTCGTAGGTCTCGGACGTGCCGAGCTCCTTGTCCTCGCCGTCGGGGTGGACGTAGGCCGTCGGCCCGTCGGGGCGGGTGTTCCGCATGTCGCGGAGCGTGCCCGTCATCCCCTCGATGGCGTCGATCCTGGTGACGAGCTCCATCAGGATCCGGTCGCGGATGCTAGCCACGGCCGGCCTCCATGTCCTCGACCATGCGCCTCGTGCGGTCGCGCAGCTTCAGGTCGCGCGCGCCGCGCAGCTGGTCCCACGTGCGGTAGAACTTCAGCGTCGGGCGGTTCATCACCCGCGGCAGCTGCGCGTAGCGCAACCGGAGCTTGCGGATCTTCTTCCGGTCGCGCACGCGCTGGGCGACGACCTTCTTCATCTCCTCGAACACGAGGTATCCGCCGCCGCGGCGCGGGAAGATGCGCAGCCGCCGGTTCGGGTACTTCTTCTTGAAGTCGCTCGGCGTCGGCAGCCCGCGCGTCTTAACCGGGATGGTCAGCAGCTTGCCCTTGGCCCGCGTGACGCCGCCCTGCTCGAGCAGCTCGAGCGCGTCGCTGCCGGTGCTGATCTCCGCTCGGAAGCGCTGCAGCTTGGCGACCGCGTCTTCGGGGCCGCTCGCCATCTTGTCGGTCGGCACTTCGTAGCCGACGGCGCGGCGACCAGGCCGCGACTTGCCGACCCGGCCGACGTCGATGCCCTTGCCGCCCTTGCGCTTCCGGCCGAAGCTCGGCCGCTGGCGACGCAACCACGCCGTTCGGTGCTCGATCATCGAGCCGAACCAGAACCCGCGGACGTGACGGTATGCCGCCATCGGAGCCGCGCGCACGACGTCAAGCAGCCCATCGGGCTGGAAGTCGAGTTCCACACCGCCGCCGGCCACTACTCGAGCACCTCCACGATGATCCGTGCCTGGTCCTCGCCGACGACGCGAACCACGCAGCACGGAACGGCCGCTTCGCCGATCCGGACCGGCAGCACGATCCGGTCCTTGCCGACGACCACCGACTCGACGCCCGTTGTCGCGTGCCGCGGCATCGCCACGACGCAGCTGCGCCGGTTGATCTCGCCGTCGGGCCCGTCGAAGTCGCGGCGCACGGCCGCGTTGAACGTGCGCTCCGGCGACCCGTCGCTGAACCGGTACGTGATCGACTCGGCAACGCCGTTGGCGTTGCCGTAGATCTCGCGCGCGTGGCGCTGCTGTAGGTCGCGGAGGCCCACTACGGGACCATCGCCCCCTTGAACAGGACCGCGACCCGCGAGCCGCTCAGGACGGTCACGATCTTGCCGACCGTCAAGCCGGTGATCGCGCTGGCGCGCTCGATGCGGAACGTGTTGTCGTCGGTCGCCTCGACAGTCACGGCCGCCGCGCCGACGTCCGACTGCAGGGCCGTCTCGGTCGTGATGTCGAGCTCGATGCCGCCCTGCGCGCGCACGCCGATCGTCCGATCGCCGTCCGCCTCGCCGGACACCGCCAGGCTCGTCTCCAGCGCGAAGCCGGCGAACGTGCCCGCGCCCGAGGCCACCTCCAGGTAGCCGCCGTTCAGCTCGAGGCACGCGCCGGCGTAGATGGTCTGACCCGCCTTGACCGGCATCTGCTGCAGGTCGATTTCGGGGACGTTCGCCAGGAACGGCGGGACTCGCTCTTCGGTCATTGCCATTTGGATCTCTCCTTGTGTGGATCTGGGTGGTGGGCGGCGCGGGGACGTGCCGCCCGATCGATCAGGTGGTCAGCGTGACGCGGACGGCCTGGTCGTAGCGGCCGTAGCCGGCCGCACAGACGCGCTTGGCCTTGAACAGGTGCACGTCGTTCAGGAACCCGATGTCGGAGTTCTGCGGGTTGCGCTCCGCGAACTGCGTCGGCACCTCGTCCTGCCAGAGCAGCGCGCGCACGTCGCTGTCCGACCGGAACACGAACAGCTGATCCTCCGCCGTCAGGCGCGGGTTCATGATCACGCTGATCTGGTAGTCGCTGTTGCGCAGCGTGTTGCTCGCGCCGTTGCCCGAGAACTCGTTGCGGGTCGCGGACAGCAGGCCCGTGTGCAGGTTGATCGGGCACATGATCGTGAACTGCCGTGCGAACTCGTTGCGCGGCTCGCCCTCGTCGTCCAGGAAGCCGACGATCTGCTCGATCGCCTTGAGCGCGACATCGATGCCCTCCTGCGTCGTCAGCTGGTTCGCCGCGGCGACCGTGTGCGAGATGGCGTTGTCGATGGTGTCGCCGTTCTCGTTGCGGTGGTCCGACGCGAAGAAGTTCTTCTTGTCGTAGGCCTTGCCGTTGGCGTTGAGCAGCAGCGCCGTCAGCAGCGACTGCGGCAGCTGCGCCGCGCGGGCGGCACGCTCGTTGACGCGGGCCATGATCTGCCCGGTCTTGTCGCGCCGCATGTCGTCTTCCTTGATCTCCAGGATGTTCTGGTAGACGCGGTTGCGCAGCGACAGCTCGAAGGTCTTGAGCGTCCGCTTGGTCGGGCTGTTCCCGAGCTCCTTCAGAGTCGGGCTATCCGACGCGAAGGTGTAGGTCTCGACCTCCTGGTTGGAGTCGTACTGCGAGGCCAGCCGGGAAACCCAGCTGGCGGTCATGGCCTCCTCGAGGCGCTTGAAGAAGGCCCCGATGATCGCGCGCGATCCGAGGCCCTTGAGGGTTCCGGGCATGTCTGTCTCCTGTTCCGTGTCTGTCGTTTGTCCTGTTCCGTCAGAACCGGATCAGCGCACTACTGCGCAATCCGGCCCTCGCTCTCCGCCTTCCGGTAGGCGAGGAACGCCTGCTTGTCGTCCTTGAACTCCTCGCGGACCTCCGCCGAGGCCTCCCACTCCCTGTCCCACTTCGACGCGCCCTCCGGCATGCCGGCGATGCGCTCCTCGACGGAACGGGTGTCGGTGCCGCCGTTGTTGCCGGTGGCCAGCGAAGCGGACGCGGGCGGCGCGACGCGCTGCCGGCGGTCCTCGATCAGCGCCGTGAGCGCCTCCGCCTCCGGCGTGCCGCTGTCGATCAGCTGCTGCGCGACGTCCTTCTGGTCGGGATCGGCGGCGCGGAGGATCCGCGACGCACGCGCACGCTCGGCGGCGGCCGTGTCGGCCGTGCTGCTGGGCGTGTCGTCGGCACGCGCCTCCGGCTGGGTCTCCGGCTCGGCGGCCGGCGTCGTCGACGGCGCCGTGGCCTCCGTCGGGGTGGCCGCAGTCTGTTCGTGCGCGGCGCTCTCGTTCGTCTCGGGCATCTGAGGTTCCTCCTCGTCTGGGTGAGCGCCTGCGCCTCCTGTGGCGTCAGGCACGGATTCGGTTGCAGCGGCGCCGCGCGCCATGGCGCGCGCGCGCTTCACGGCGATCTCGACGTCGCCGATCTCGTCGACGTAGCCCTTGTCCTGGGCCTCGGCGCCGATGTAGATGCGGCCGTCGCCCATCGAGCGCGCAGCCTCGACGTCGATGCCGCGGCCCTCGGCGATGCTCTCGACGAACATCTCGTGGTAGCGGTCGACCTCGCGCTGCACGTCGGCGCGGTCGGCGTCGCTGACGGCGCCGTTCGATTGCACGCCGCCCTTGGCCGGCGTGCTCTTCACCACGACGGGCTCGTAGCCGCGGTTCGCGAGCGCGCGGCTGTTGTCGAGGAAGCTGGCGATCACGCCAACCGATCCGACGGACGAACTGCGCGTCGCGACGATGCGGTTCGCCTGGGATCCCAGGTAGTAGGCGGCCGAGGCCATCATGGCGTCGGTGTGCGCCACGATCGGCTTCTGGTCGCGTGCGGCGCGGATCTCGGCGGCCAGCTCGTCGATCCCGAGGACGCTGCCGCCGGGAGAGTCGATCTCGAGCACGATCGATCGGACCGACGAGTCCGCGACCGCGGCCCGGAGGTCGGAGCGGATGTGCTCGACGGAGGTCCCCACGTTGCTGCAGATGTCGCCGACCGCGCTCGCGCGCTGCGCGATCACGCCCTGGATCGGCACGAAGGCAACACCGCGCTCGGTCCGCATCTCGGCGTCGCGCTTCGGCCGGTCGCGACGCGCAGCGGCGGCGATCCCCTCGTCCGTGATCTTGATGCCGTCCTCGCGGCTGATCAGCAGCTGCATCATGCGACGGTGCGTGCCCTCGTCCATCGCCCATGCGTGCGATAGCGCGAACGTCAGGATTCGACTCAGGGTCGTCATGCCTGCTCTGCCTCCGGTTCCTCGTTCTCGTCGTCGTCGGCGCCCTCGTCTTCGAGTTCGCCCTCGTCGCCGACCTGCGGGTCCAACTCGTCCCCTTCCTCGGGCGGGTCAGGAGGCTCCGTCGCCGGCGGCGCCGACGCGGCTCCCTTGCCCAGGAGCGAGCCGGGCTTCAGCCCGAGCTCCTCCTCAATCGCCTCCGCCTTCTTGATGTACTCGGCGTTCTTCCGAAGCAGCTCCTCTGCGTCGAGGCCGAGGCGCGCCGCCTCGTCGTACGGCGTCGAGAGGTGGTTCTCGATGGCAATGCGGCTGCTCTCGATCTCCTTGACGGGATCGACCCAGCCGTAGGCCGGCGGCATCCAGCGGACAGCGAGGAACGGCTTCGGGTTGTCCCGGAAGCCGGGCGGCATCGGCAGCGTGCCGTCCGAGATCTTCGAACGGATGACGTTGGACCACCACGGCATGCAGAACTGCCGGATCAGCATCGCGCGCAGCGCGTCGAACCCGCGGCGGCACTCGAGCAGCATCGAACGCGCGCTGCTGTAGTTCATGCGGCCGAGGTCCTTTGAGACGAGCTCGTAGGACAGGCCCTGACTCGCCCAGATCGCGCGAAGGATGCGCGTGACGAACGCGTCGAACTGCGCGCCGGGCCGATTCGGCATGAACGGCTCGATGCTCTCGCCTTCCTCGAGGTACTCGATCGTGCCGGCCTCGAGGCGCTGCAGCAGCTTGCCCTCGTCGTTCGGACTGCTGCCCGGGCGGAAGTCGCCGCCGTCCAGTTCGGGCGCACGCTTCACGAACATGGCGATATTGCTGCTCGCGCGCGCGGCGATCAGCTCGCTGCTCAGATACTCGTGCAGGTGGCGGTTGTAGGGCAGCGCTGCCGCCAACCATGGGACGCCGCGCGTCTGGCCCGGGCGATCGCGCCGGAAGACGTGCTGCACCATGCTGTAGCCGTTCTCCTCTGCCACGACGTAGCTGCCGGTGAGCCCGGTTCGTGCACCGAAGGAGGCGTCCGCTGGGTGCGAGTCCAGGAAGTGGTATCGGACCGGCTGGCCGCGATCGCCGAGCTCGACGCCCGCGCGCATCCGATCCGTGTCGATGGCGTTCGGGGACTCCAGCCGGTCGGAGTCGATCAGCTCGCAGAACAGGTCGTTGCCGTCCTTGACCAGGTGCCCGAGGCCTTCGCCGTCCTGCATCAGCATCCGAACACCGATTCGCTGCAGGTCGCTGAACGAGCCGTAGTTGGTGGCGTCGGCGTGCGGCGCCCACTCGGACCACGCGGCTTCGCATGCGCCGCGCCAGTCCTGACACTCGCCTTCGGACATGCCGGTCGCCTCGGGCGTGCAGATGCTCTGCGGCAGGATCCCCTTGCCGACCGTGTTCTCCTCGAGCACGCGCACGGCCGCGGCGGCGTGCGCATCGTCGCGAACCATCGTGCGGGAGGCATCGCGCAGGATCTGCAGGTTCGGGATCGCCTCCGCGTCGGCGCTGCCGCTGTAGCTGCGGCTGTTGGTCCTGCCGATGCGCGCCGCCTCGTAGGTCAGCAGCCCCTGCGCTCGCAGGCGATGCTGACGCATCTCGAGCCCCATCTTCGGCATGAAGGTGCCGACCACCCCGTCGACGATGCGCCGCACGGCGCCGCCGACGCCGGAGTAGATCGATTGCAGCTGCTGTTCGGTGCTCCTCCCCATCAGTCAAACGCGACCCTCACACTGCCGCCGCCGCGCTTGCGCGCGGCCTGGTGCTGCTGGTGCCTCTGCAGCTTGATGAGCTCGTCGGGACTCCGACGCTGCACGGAGTCGCCCGTGGCCGTCGTGTAGCTCGCGACGTCCGGCGAGTCGTGCATGGCATCGGTGAGCGCCTGCTGCTGCTCGGGAGTCGCCGTCGGACCGTCTTCGCCGCCGGACTCGGCGGGCGCCGCCGGCGGGCTGTCCCCGCCTTCCTCCGGCGCGTCCCCGCCGCCGTCGCCGTCGCCGTCGCTCACCGAATCGAACGTGCCCGCAGTCGTCGATCCGTAGATCACCGCGGCCGACCCCGTCGGATGCGACGGCCAGGTCGCGGCCCCATCGAGCGCGGCGTCGATCAGGAACCCCTTGCTGATCATGTTGCGCGGGGTCAGGTGCAGCCCGTTGAACTCGCGGTACGGCAGATACGGCATGTTGCCGAACGCGACGTTCGCGACGCTGAGGTCGAGCGCGAGGTTGGACGGATCGACGAGGATGCCCCCCTGCATGGAGGCTGCTTGCGCCTGCTGGGCCGCCCGGATCCGCGAGACCTGCTCGGTGCTGCCGAACGGCGTGCCGGCGTGCAGCTGCACGACGACGCGCGCAGGCGTGTCGCCGCCGACTAGGCCGTCCGTCAGGAACGTCTGGTCGATCGCCTCCCAGAGGTTGGCGAGGTTGGCGGCGTAGTCGTTCGACTGCGACAGGTCGGCCTCGCCGTTCTCCCAGATGACGGCGACCACCTTCGGCATGTAGCGCTTGTTCGCCGCGAGGCCGCCGTCGCCGTCGCCCACGTTGACCAGACGGTCCAAGCACGCGGACCACTGCTGCTTGGCGTAGACCCAGCAGGGCGGCGGCCCCACCTTCACCGCGATGTCCGAACCCGGCGTGCCGGCGGGGTAGAGCGTCGTCCGGATGCCGGCCTGCACCACCAGCTTCGAAGCTGTGCAGCTGGCCGCGATCGCGTAGACGAAGGCGTGCTGGTCGTCGTGGTAGCTCGCGTTCGAGCTCGCGAGCTGCAGCGGGATCAGCGGCAGCGCCGCGCCGCCCTCATCCTGCTGGCCAATCAGGCCGCCGCTGGTCCCGAACAGGCTGCCGAACACGGCGCCGGCGGCCGACGTGATCTCGACCGTCGAGCCGACCGTCGTGAACGTCAGGTCGCCGCGCGTGACCGTGCCCTGCGACGCCGTCGGCGACCAGGTCGCGTAGCCGTTCGTGTCGGCCGACACCGACGACGAGTTGATGCCGATCTTGAACAGCAGGACCTTGCCGAAACGCTCGCGCGCGCGCGCCATGATCGGGATCTCGGGACCGCAGTCGCCCGCGTTGTCCCACGCCGTGTTCGCGCCGTCGCCGCCGATGTCGAAGCGCTGGATCTGGCCGTCGACGAAGTTCCAGTGCATGACCTCGTCGGTCGTCGTGTCGACGCCCGACAGCGGCCAGTGCTCGCTCGAGTGGTAGAGTGTCGGGTCCGCGTCCTGCGGCAGCCACTTCGAAGGGTCGATCAGGCCCTTCACCTGCGACTGGCCCAGGTAGACCACGATCGCGAGCTGCTCGAAGAACGATTCGGGGAACGCCACGTCGAGCCCCGACATCTTCCGCCAACCCGCGAGGCCGAGGTTCAGGTAGTCCTCGGGGCGCAGCCACTCGTTGTCGTCGACGAACGCGCCAGCGGGCCCCGACGTCAGCGCGACGCCGCCAATCATCTGGTAGTTCGGGCTGCGGACGTGGTTGTGGCTGCTGCTCGTCTGGTCGGCCGAGTGCCAGTTCTCGCGGATCCGCTTGATCGCCTCGGCCGCGGTGAAGGCCGCGAACGCCGACGTCGGCTGGTAGCCCTGCTCGTCGCTGCGGTGCGACAGGATCACGACGTCAGCGCCGATCTCGAGGTTGAAGTCGCTGTCGGTGAGCAGCTCGGCGACCAGGTCGGCGTAGTCCTGCGCGCCGGGGCCGAAGATCGCCTTGTAGCCGGAGCTGTAGGTGAACGGTGCAGCACCGTTCATCCAGTCGTCGACGTCGCCGGCCGCCGTCAGGCAGGCCTCGAGTCCGCGCAGCGTGGTCCACTCGCCGGTCCACGGGAACAGGGCGACCTTGCGCACCTGCGCGGCGCCGCCGGGTTGGCCGGCGGCGTCGTCCCGCGCGGCGATGAAGCGCGCGCGCATGTTCTCGTAGTGCAGGCTGCCCTTGCGCCACCCGAAGACGGTCGAGTCGGCGGTCGCGGTCGCGCCGCTCGATGCCCCCGTGATCGTGTCCGTCGCCGCGAGCACGCCGCCGTTGGTCTGCCGGACGAACATCACGTCCTCGGCGTCGCTCAGGCAGATCACCTGCGCCGACCAGGCGCCGCCGTTCGACACCGTCTCGCCGGCCGTGAAGTCGCCGACCAAGCCGCTGACGTCGATCTCCTGCACCGCGACGCCGCCGCGCACGCCGGCCGCCGCCCCGTCCTCGAGCGACGAGTACTTCACGACTCGGCAGTCGAAGCCCATCCCCGTGCACCAGTTCTTGAAGCTCGGGATCATCCGCATCGTCGGCGACGGCGCGGTCAGCAGCTTCTGCCCGTCGGACGGCGGTTGAGCCCACTGGCCGTAGGTCGTCCCGTAGGTGATCTCCTGCGGGTCGGTGAGCCCCAGACCCGGCAGCGGCGCGTAGGGCGCCCACGCGCCCTGCGTGTGCGTCTCGACCGACACCACCGACCGGTCCGTCGCCGCGCTGGCGTGGGCGCCGGCGACGCCGCCCAACGCGACCGGCAGGCAGTTCCACCAGACCCGGGTGATGACGTCCGAGATCCCCGGCGTGCCCGTCAGCGTGTGCACGTAGAGCTCGTCGTCCCCGGCGGTGCTGACCGAGTAGAGCACGACGCCCGACCAGGTGTTGCCCGCGTTGCGGATGATGTCGCCGGGGTAGATGGTGGTCGAACCGTCGACCGTGATCTTGGTGGCCTTGCGCGCGCCGCTGTCCCAAACGACCGGGTCGGCCGCGTCGCCGCTGACGTCGAAGTTCGCCTGGTCGGCGTCGGCCCACAGCTTCGACTGCATCCAGTGCCGGATCGTCGGAGCGGCGAAGTCAGTCGTCGTAGACCCGTCGGGGTCGATGATCAGGCACTCGACGCCGGTGCCGCCGCCGACCCAGCCGTCGAGCAGCGCCTCGACGCGGGAACCGAGCAGGTTTTGGTAGTAGGCCGAGTCCGGGACGCCGGCCGTGCCCGCGTGGAGCGCGGGCGTCGACCACATGAACTCCGCCGGCACCAGCTTCACCAACAGGTGCGAGCCGCCGTAGCCGGTCGGCAGCGTCTCGGCGAACTTGCCGACGACGATGCCGACGCTGACGAGGCTGAGGTTCTGGTCGGTGGCCGCGGCCTTTGGCGCGATCAGGTCGCCCTCGCTGACCGCGGCGAACTGGCCGCTGCTGCCCGAGATCAGGACGTGGTACGGCGGGAGCTGCGGCCAGAGCGCACCCGGCGGGCTGACATGGCGGTCGCCACCGATCAGCATGTAGGGGGTCGTCGCCACCCTGACACTCTGCATCGGATGGGTGAACGATTGCGAGAGGGTCGTTCATCCCTGCTGAACAGATCAGGATTTTTCTTCGTCGACCTGGTCGAGGCTCGGCGGCTCGACCTCCATGGATCGGAAGCGCTGACCGCAGCTGAGGCAGCGGTGGTAGCGGGTTACGCCGCTTCGGTTCTGACCTGTGCACCGCGCCCGGTTCTTGCCGCAGCGCGGGCATCGTGGCGGAACCCGCGGGACCGTCGGGTAGAAGTCGCTGTCGTCATCGTCGTCGTCGATGGCCCGGATCACGCGGAACCGCCTCCGAACAGGTCGAGCCCGAGCCCGCCGCGCGCGCCGCGGCGCCCCTCCGACCGACGCTCCCTACGAGGCTTCCGGGCGACGGCTGCGGCGTCGAGCTTGTGCACGCCGAGCCGGTGCGCCATCGCGACGTTGTAGACCTGGGTGTCCCAGAAGTGGTTCTGGCTGCCGGCGGTCTTCTTGACCCAGCGGTCCGTCGTCTTCGTCTTGCTGACCACCGAGACCTTGTGCTCGCTCGTCATCTCGCGAAGGAACTGCTGGTCGACCTCCTGGTAGAGGTGGTAACCGCGGTCGCCGGGTTCGCCGTTCTCGATGCTGTCGGCCAGGTGGTCCTTGAACATGCCGACGTTCAGGCCCCAGATCTGCATGCCGATCGGCTGACCCGTCCTCGGGTGGCGCTCGACCTTGCGCGGCTTCCATAGAACGGGGTCGTCGTACTCTTGCCCGGAGCACATGTGCACGATGCCCCTGTGCTTCCTCGCGAAGTCGATCACGTCGTTCTGGCGGTAGTTCGCGTCAACGAACACGCCGGCGATGCGAACGTCGCCCGGCCACGGCTTGTGGAACAGGATCGCCTCGAGATCGCTGAAGTCGTCAACGCGGCCGTGATCGAGTAGCCACGACTCCATCTTCGGCCCCCACCCGGTCAGCGAGTAGGCCAGGAAGCGCTTCTGGACGTCGACGCCACCGGTGACGACCAGCACACCTTCCGGAACATCCCCGCGGTTGTAGCCGCCGACGCACTCCTTGATGACCTCGATCCGCGTGTCCTGCGTTCGGTCGACGTAGACCTCCGCGAGCCACGAGTTGACGAAGTTCTGGTACTCCGGCGTGCCCTTGGCGCTCAGGTACTCGGCCGCGATCTCCCACCAGGTCAAGAACGGCGAGTAGGCCGCCCAGATGTGGTAGCTCCGGTGCGGGTTTCGCTCGTCGAGTTCGAGACGACCATCGACGAGGTGATCCTCGAGCGTGACGCCCTTCGGGCACCAGACGCCCTTCGGAAGAAGCTGCGTCCGCTTCTGCTCGTCGTTGATCGGCTTCGCGCACGACTCGCACTCGTACCAGGCCTTTTTGCGCTCTTTCATGGCGCGCGCGTCGGCGATGTCCTCCGGCCACTTGATCTGGTCGAGCTTCAGGACCTGGTAGGTGCCGCAGTGCGGGCACGGGACGTGGTAGCGGCGCTGGTCCCCCTTCTCGAACTCGCGGATGATCAGCGAACCTGAGTCGGTCGGCGTGCTCGCGATCACGATGCAGTGGTTCGGGAAAGTCCGCGTTCGCTCTCGCGCCAGATTGAACGGCGGCGCCTCGCCCCGAGCCTTTGCCGGCCACTTGTCGCACTCGTCTGCGAAGAGCCACCGCGCGGGGTAGCTGGCGAGGTCCTGCGGGTTGACGGCGCTACGGAACAGGATGCGGGAACGGCGAAGCTGAATCTGGCGCTGCTTCGAGTCGAAACGTCGATCCGTCAGCTGCCCGCGCCACGTCGGGCTGACCTCCATGGCCGGCCGGATCTTGTTCTCGCAGAACTCGACGGCCGCCTCCTTCGAAGGCATCACGAGCGTCGACGGACCAGGGTCGCGGCACGTCGCGTACGCCATCATGTTGATCATCGCCTGCGTCTTGCCGACCTGCGTGCTCGCGACGACCGTGATCTGCCGCACCCACCCGCGGCCGATCGAGTCCATCCACTCGGCGCCGTAGGGAGTGCGCGCCGTCCTGTATGGACTACCTGCCTCGGCGCTGTCCGGCGGCAGGAAGAGGTTCTCGTCGGCCCACTCGCTGACGCGCACCCGCTTGGGGTAGGTGAACGCCTCGCCGCGGCGGCCAGCCCAGAGTGGTGACACCGTCACGCGACCGACTCCCTCTTCAGCGTCTCGATCGCGAGGCTCATCTCCTCGTCGTAGACCTCCTGCACGAACTCGGGCGTTGGGTTCACGTTGCCGAGACGACGCGCCAAGCGCGGGCCGAGCATCCGGAGGGCGTTCATCACCTGCGCCCAGCGCTGCGCGTCCTCGCGCTCGCACTCCTCCTTCGAATGCAGCAGCCCCTCGGCCTTGGCGAGTTCGAGCTCGGCGCGCTTCGCATCGGCAAGGCGCTTCCGCTCCAGAGGCTTGCTCGGCTTCTGCTCCTCGATGCTCGCCTTCGCCTTTCGCGGGCCCGGGATCCGGCGCTGCTCGGCGCGCCAGGCCTTCGCCCGCTTCGCCCAGGCCTTGATCGCCTCCCCATTCGCGGGGAGAGGCATCCCCTTCGCCCGGTCACGCTCGATCGTGCGGACGCTGACCCCCAGTGCCTTGGCGAGCTGGCCATTCGTCATCCAGCTCCACCGCCACCGACAACAACCAAAAATCCGGCCACCACGTAGCCAGAAACGTCGTGCGGACCGCCCACTTGCGAGCCTCGCCGCCCGGAAGGACCCGCCCGACCGCACCGGACCTGCGCCCCAGCGCATCGGATGCGCCCGGCCGCGGCCGGCGCGCCGAGGCTCGCACGAGCGATCACGCGAGCCCCCACACCACGATCGCGCCGATCACGGCGCCGACCAGCCCCATGACGATCGCGAACACAGGGCGCCGCCGCTGCCCCTCAACCGCCGCGGCGACGGCGCGCCGCAGACGGTAGATCGCCTCGGCCGCCGACTGGATCTCCTTGGCCTCGTAGCCCGTCGGATCGAATGTTCCTTCGGCGAGCTGCTCGATGCAAAGCAGGCATCGGCGCAGATGCCTCCCGTTGGCCTTGGCCTCCTCCGCGCGGATCTGCCATGCGAATCGTTCGTTGGCCAACTCGGCGGACTCCTGGCTCGCGTCGATCAGCATCTTCACCCCAGCAGTTGGAGTGACGTCTTCCCTGCACCACTCCCACAGTTCAGCCGTGTCGAGCAGGTCGCACACGCCGGAGAGTTCGGCCTCGGCCTTCTCGGCGCGCGCCCTCAGCTCGTCGCGCTCGGCCAGCAAGCGACGCAGCATGTTCACGACCGCCTTGATGTGGCGCATCGCGGGGTGGTTTAGCGACCCGTCGTAGTGCCGGAAAACGTCGCCATGGGCCTTGTACTCCCATGCTGTCACGTCCGCCTGCGTGACCGGGGTGCTACTCATCGTCGATCTCCACGATCTCGCAGGAGTAAACCGGCATATCGCGGTCGCACAGGTATTCGCCTGCCTCGTTGAACGCTTCACAGCGCCGTCCGTCTGGCGCGTCGGCGTTCTTGGTCGTGCTGGCATACTCCGACTTGAACGCAACGTGCGGCTTGCCGTCTTCGTCGAACCACACAAGCAGGCCGGGCTGAGCCCTCTCGACGGTCGTGGGGAATCCCAGGGGGCGCACTTCGATTTGACTCATCGCCGCCCCTGCGTCGGAACGCCCGGCGCGAACCACGACATGCGGCCGGCCTTGGCGTCGTTGTGCATCTGCTCCCAGATCGCGCGCGCCTGCTCGTGCTGCGGCTCATGGCGCAGCAACACGGATATGGCGCACGGGAACCACTCGACGACGAACCAGCCGGTGCGGTGCGCGCCCTTGCCCTCGGCCATCTCGACGTCGGGGAGCGGCGTGCCGTCGGTGAACGCGGTGTTGTCCCACTCGACCCAACGACCGCCCTGCCGGCGGTAGGCGTGCGCGAGCACGGCCTTGGCGGCGCGCAACGCCATGGCGCGGCCCTCGGGGATGTCGAACTCGGTGCACGCCAGGTCGAGGCCGTAGGCGCCGAACGCCTGCTGCCACCACATCACGCCGCGCGTGTAGCGCTTCTCGCGGCCCTTGTCGAAGTCGCCGAGGATTCGGTCGTCCTTGCGCGGATCCCAGACGTCGCCCGGCTTGCTGCCGAGCTGCGGTACGTAGACCTTCACCACGCGCTGCCGGAACCGCTGGCGCACGAGCTGCGCGAGCTCGCGGTCGGCCAGGTTGTTCCACAGCTGCACGGCAACGATGCCGGCGTAGCCGACCGAGCGCGCCGCGTCCGGGCCGCTGGTCGACAGCCGCGGGTCGATCGTCTCCTGCAGCAGGAAGCTGCGCGCCTGGTGCTCCAGCTCCCACTGCAGCGCCGGCGACGCCGTGTAGCGCGCGCCGGCCGACAGGGTGCCGACGAGCCAGTGCTCGCGGTCGGCCCCGAACCACTCCCCCGGCACGTCCCACGGAGCGATCGGCCGCTCCTTGCCGAGCTGGTCGGGCGACACGTCCTTCCGGTGGTGCGCGCGCGAGTGCCAGAACACGAGCTCGGGGTGCTGCTGCAGCCGCAGGTGCTCGCCGTCGGCCTCGAGGTGGTGGCACGGCCGGTTCGCGTACTTCAGCGCCGACAGGTAGGCCACCCACTCGGCGCCGACGCCGCCGGGCAGCATCGGCTCGCCCCGCACGAACACCTGATCCTCCTGCGACCCCGTCTGCGTGCTGTTCGGCGCGATCCCGACGACCGGGTAGCCCCAGTCGTGCAGCCGCGCGACGGCGCCGGGCAGCTTCTCGCCGGCCCAGCGCATGGGGTCGAATCCGGCCGGGTAGAGCGGGTTCCCGTCCGGCAGCAGCTTCTCGATGCCGACGGCGCCGATGGCCAGCGACGCGACCGCCTGCACGCTGCGGTGCTCGGCCGGCGTGTCCAGATGCCGCGGCCAGACGATCACGAACGGGATGATGCGCGCCTGGCCGTCGGCGAACCGGCTCGGCGACACGATCGGCTGGAAGAAGTGCCGCCCCACCGGCAGCACGACGCCGTCGCCGAATGTCAGCCGCTGCGCCGCGACGTCGGCGTGCACGTCGGGCACCGTCGGGTCCGACGCCGTCACGGCGAACTCGCCGTGAGCCCACGCCTCGCCCGGGTAGTGCCGCAGCCAGACGTCCTGGCACAGCATGCGGCCGACGCGGGCGCGCAAGTGCGCCGTCCAGGCCGCGCCGTCGACCGCGACCTCGACCAGGTGCAGCGGCTGGCCGTTGAGCTTCAGCGCGCCGCCGAACCAGCCGAGCAGGTCCTGCGGCAGCGCACCGATCGCGTGCGGCGCCGCGACGCCCTCGGACAGGTCGAGCTCGAGGCGGCCGCCGGCGGGCAGCGTGGCCCAGACGTCGATCGCGTGCACGTCGCGCCCGCAGGCGTCGCCGAGCACGAACCGCGCGGCGCCAACGCGGCCGCTGGCGTGTGGCGGCAGCCGGTCGATGGTCGAGCGCACCCACCCCTCGAACGGCACCGGGCCGTGGTTGGCCAGGCGCACGGTCTGCGCCGCGAGCGCAGCACACCAGGCGAATAGGAACGCGAATAAGTACAGCACGTTCTGCAGTCTCATGAGTTGTTGGCCTCCTCCTCGTTGGCCCGAAGCTTCTCCCGGCGGCTGGCCCACAAGGACCGAGCCTTCTGTCTCTCCGCCTCGCTCAGGTCGGCGACCAGGTCGACGACGCCGTCGAGCTCCGCAGGCGTCTGCGCAGCGAGGATCGCGTCGCAAGCCCGGACGAACGGCGTCTTCACGCCGGCGAGCCACTCGAGCAGGATCCGCGGGATCGCGTCGTCCGGCTTCTGCTCGTGGTGCTCGGCGAGCGCCGGACAGCGCGTCTTCGTGACGACGAGCTCGTTGTTGCGCGGCTCCATCTCGGCGACCACGTCGAACTCGAACTCCATCCCGTCGCGCTGCACGGCCTGCGTGCCGACCTTCCGGATCACCTTCTTGCCGCGATCGTCGACGTCCTGGAGCCACTCGGACTTGGCGCGCATCGTCGCGATGACGTGCAGCGGCGCGCCGATCATCGCGTCGATCAGCTGGTTGTGCAGCGGCGTCACCGAGGCCCACGCGCCGAACGAGTTGCCCTTCATCGTCGAGGCCTGCCGATCGACCTGCTCGAGCGCGCCGCCGCGCCCCATCCAGGCATGCGACAGCGAGTCGATGACGAGCACGTCGTGCTCCCCGGTGTTCGCGGCGGCCGCGATCGCCTTGACGAACTGGATCGGGCTGTGGTTCTCGAGGTCGAGGACGTCGAAGTCGAACGTGTCGGCGTACTTGCTCGCGCTGCCGCGCTCGGTGTCGATCAGGGCGACGCGCTTCTGCGCGAACGCGCTCGCGAACTTCAGGGCCGTGTAGGTCTTGCCCGCGCCGCTGGGGCCGACCAGGGCCATTCGCAGCCGGCTCTCGGACTTGACCGCCTTCTTGAACTGCATCGTCAATCGCTGGATCTCGGGTCCGGGGCGCCGCCGCGGCGCCCTCTCATGGGGCTGGGTTCCGGCTCCCCGGTGTGGGTCAGCTGCTCGAGCAGGTGCTCGAACTGGCGCTGCGCAAGAACCGGGGGGACAGGCACGACGGCCTCGGCGATCGGCGCAGGAAGGCCTGGCCAACGCGGGTCACCCATCAGGTCGCGCGCCTCGGTGGCGAGCGCGACGTCGTCGGCCGCCTTGATGAGGCTGCCCGCCTCAGCGCTCAGCTTCCGGAGACCGAACCGGGCCCGGATGCAGCCCAGCAAGCGTGCCTCGGTCGTCGCGAAGCTCTCGAAGTAGCCATCGCGCTCGACCCACAGGGCGCCCTTCACCGGGCGGATGATGTCGCCGAGGTAGGCCTCAGCCGCGTCGTGCAGCAGCGCTTGCAGCAGCAGCTCGCGATCGTCGACGCCGGCGCCGCGGACGAGCCGAGCGACCAGCACGCTGTGCTGCGCGACCGAGTAGAACCGCTCGCACCGGCCGGCGAAGCGGCACGTGCGCGCCAGGCTGTGCGCGATGTCGGTGGCGTCAACCTCCTCGGGCCGCGGGTCGAGCGGCCAGAACCTCCGACCGTCGGCCATGCCGATCCACTCGCCGATCCGCTCAGGCACCCTCGACCCCCCGCATCACGTCGCGAAGCACGCTCTTGGCGGTCTTCGGTTCGGCCGGAGCCGACCCGGATCCGCCGAGAACCGGGTCGCTCTCGTCGATCACGACAGGCGGCCGCAGGTCCCGCTCCTTGCGCTTCATGCGCTCGTGGTCCCTCACGGCCAACCACTCGCAGCTGTCGAGCCAGCGGCTCAGCAGGGCGCCGTAGTCGCTGTTCGACTTGGACTTCGCGATCGCGACGAGATCGTGCACGTCGGCGACCGTGAGGCCGCGCGCGACGTGCGGAGCGACCTGCTTGCGGATCGCGCTCCGGCGGGCGACCGCGAACGGGATCACCGCCCGGTAGCGGGTCTCCATCAGCGCGTCCGTCACCGCCTCGAGCGTGTGCTCGTCGACCTCGCCGCTCTCAGGCTGCGTCGCCGAAGGCGGCGCTTCTGCCGGCCGCGCAGCGGCCGACTCCCGGTCAGGCACTGACCCTCGCGCGGGCACGCGCGCATTGGGTTGTACTGGGTTCTTACTGGGTTCGGGTGTCCTGGGGGGACACCCTTTAGGGTCCTGGGGGGACACCCTTTCGTCCGATTTGGACACCCTTTCGGGCTCAATGGGTGCCCCGGGAGGACACCCTTTCTCGTCAAAGGGTGTCCCAGCAGGACACCGTTCTTCGGCCCGAAAGGGTGCCCCGTCGGGACACCCTTTCGCCGCCGACTCGCCGCCGACCAGCGCCTGCCAAGCGTCATCAGCGGCGCCCGGCGATACGACCCAGACGGACATGCCGCGCGACCGGCCGCCCTTGCCGCGACGCTCGAGCTGCACCAGGCCGGCCTCGGCGAGCTGGTCGAGCACCTTCCGCACGACGCGCGGCGTCGACCCAACGCGGCGCGCGATGCCGGGCGCCGACGGCCAGGCGCGGCCGTCCTTGTCGGCGTGACAGAGGAGAACGAGGAGCACTCGCGCCTTCACCGGCAGCGCCTCGGACGAAGCCATCACGGCCAAACGGTCCAGCAGTCCAGGCATCAGGCTCCCCCCTCGATCGGCAGCTGCTTCTGCAGCAGCGGCACGCGCTCGTGCGCGTGCAGCTCAGCGAAGCCGGCCTCGGTGACGTGGAACATCGCGGTGCCGAGCGCGCGGGACACCATCGGGGTCCTCCGCTCGACCAACCCGCGGCCCTCGAGGTCGAGCAGCAGCTCCCAGTCCGGGGAGTCGGTCCGCGCGACGTAGTTGTTGCGGTAGCAGCGCTCGAGGCAGGTGTACTTCCGGCGCTGCTGCGGCGTCAGGTCGCGCAGGCCGACGGCGTGCTCGAGCAGGCTGAGCTGGCGGGGTGTGGTGCTCACGAGGCACCTCCCGCGTCGGGCCATTCGCGCACCCGCAGGTCCTCGGGCCACTCCTCGGGGTTGCCGCCCTTGCGGTCCTCCAAGCGCCAGTGACGCTGGTAGCAGGAGGTGCCGTCTGGCGACGTCACGAAGGTCCAGCCAGTCGCCATCATTGCGCGCTGCCGAAGCGAACTCGGACCGCCCAGCTCCATCAGCGCCGCATCCGTTCCCTGGGGCTCGTCAGCTCGACACGATGCCTGCTCGAAAGGCACAGCCCCGAGCTGCTTCACGAAGCACGCGACACCAGCCTCGCCGCACTGCTCCACGATGCTGTGAATCCACGCGACGTCGCACGGGCGCGACTTCGGGCCAGACTCGCCGCCGACGATGGCCCAATCGAGGCCCTCAAGGTATGGCTGGCCGACACCAGACCCGTCGACAGCCGCCGCCCCCTCGAACTCGATCGGCCCGAGCAGCGGCTCGGCACTCACGAATCGCACCGCGGCCGGCGTGTCGAGCAGGATCGGGATGCGCTCGTCGGCGGTGGCCTGGTCCTCGGCGCTGACGCCCAGCCAGACGTTCGGGAGCACGCAACCATGCCCCTCACGCAGCGTCAGGCCCGAACGCTGCCAAGCCTGAAGCAGCTCGCGCATGCGCTTCGGCCGCTTCGTCAGAATCTGGAACGTGTGCGCTCGCGCTTGAGCCATCGTCGCGAACACGGCCGAGATGAACTCGTCCGGCACGTCGTCGTGGAACAGGTCAGCCATCGAGTTCACGAACACGCGGCGCGGCTTCTTCCAGCGCAGCGGCTCGTCAAGTCGCTCCTGGTGGCAACGCACGTCGGTGAAGCGGCGCGGCCGGCGTTCGAACTCGTACCCGGGCGGCGGCGACCCGACACCGGGGTCCACGGGCACCGTCTGCCTGCCGTAGTGCCGCGGCCAGTCGCGCTCGGCGTAGCAGTTCGCGCAGCCGGCGCTGACCTTCGTGCACCCCGTCACCGGGTTCCACGTGGCGTCGGTCCACTGGATCTTCGTCGAGTCGCTCAAGAGGCACCTCCCAGCTCGCGCTGTCCGGCCTCGTAAGCGCGGTTCACCGCCGCCATCAGCTCGTCGCTGCCGCCGGTGTCCGGGTGCGCACCGCGCGCGGCGACGCGGTACGCCTGGCGCAGCTCGTCCAGCGACGCCGGCCGCTCATCGAGGCCCAGGACCGACCACCAGCTCGCCGGCGTCGAGTCCTCGGGCAGCGCCCGGTAGCCGGCGAACGCCTGCTCGGTCGTCCCGACGCCCCAGCGCTCCATGCCGCGCATCGCCTCGAGGTGCTGCGCGATCGCGCGCATGTTCTGCTCGGGACGCGGGTGCCTGTCGCACGCGAACACGAGCTTCACGCCCTCGCGCTCGAAGTAGACGGCGACACCCGGGTCATCCGGCGTGCGCTGGTTCGATCGCGGCCATCCGTCGAGGCGGGGCTCGATGTTCGACGAGACGATCAGGCTCTTGCCGCGCAGCATCCTGACCTGGTCCCAGATCTGGTCGACGGCGCGCGCAACCGTGAGGCGCCCCGCGCCCTTCTTGGGGTTGCGTGCGTACGGCTTCGTCCGTTTCTGGAACGGCGGCCACGACAACGGGTAGGCCTGGCTCAAGAGTCACCTCCCTCGAGCCGCCGGGGGTTCGCCGACGCACGGGTCGCCCGAGCTACGGTCAGGTGACGATGACAAACATCAAAACGATCACGATCACCTTCCGCGAAGAGACCTACTCGGCCCTCTACTGGACCGAGGACGACTGGGTCGTCGTCGACCATCAGGAGCTCGGCAAGAAGGAAGCCGAGATGCGTGGACTGCCGCCCCACCTCCTTGCGCACACGCTGCTCCGCGAGCTGGCCGAGCAGAAAGTTCTCCGGCGTCGGCCGATCTAACTTCCCGTCTAACACAGTGACGGAATGACCCCGATCTAACTGCCCTGATCGCCCCCGTATGGCGGTATGCGAATAACGCTTACCAACTCCCCTGCAACGTGTTAGATGCCATCGAGGAGAGGGAGGCAGAGGGTCTGGAGGGCTTTGAAAATGCCAGGGTCGGCGGTTCAAATCCGCCCCTGCCCACCACCCTTTCAGGGCGGTCATACAACGGGTTACGACGGCGAGCACGGCCAGCCTCCTTGCTGCCAATTTCGGCCAACCCGCACCCCATGACGAGGGGAGCCAGCGGCCGAAGAGGTCACGGCAGCAGCCGTGACTGCGGTGGATCCTAGCGCGCTGGCGCGAGCGCGCTCAGCACTGAGTGTGGCTCCCCTACGGACGCATCGACGTAAGCTCGTCTGGAGTTCGAACTACCCGGCACGGGAAGCAGCGTTCGAAGCCGCAAAGCGGATTCCCGAGAACAGGCACGCCACGAGCAGATCCTCGACCTCACGTTCGACGGAGCCGCAACAAAGCGAAGCAGCAGCTTCTACTCATCGACCATCACTCCCATGTTCGATCGGGACGGAAGATGGCGACTCGCCAACCCTGCAGCATCGAATGCTTGGAGTCTGCGGTGGCCCCCATGATGACAGGAGATCGGCCACCGCATTGACGAGCCGCCAGTGTGGGAAGTGCTGCGCGGCAGCCTGTTTCATGGAGCCCACTGCGGGCTTGTCGCGGGATCTCCCCACGCACCATGGGCCGCCGCGCAGCGAAGGTCCTCGAGTCGCCTTGAATGAGCTACTTGCGACTCCTCGGCGCCCGACGTCATCGACTGCTCGACGAACATCACCCAACGACTGCCCTGCCGTCCTGAATCGAGCTCACACGATGCTTGCGCAGGTCGTCATGCAGCAGCGATCCGCATCCCAGAGTTGCAGCCGCAGACACTTGAGGATCTCGCACGGGCTGAGTGGACGCGATCAAGGCAAGCACAACGAACAGCGTTGACAGCAAGTTCCACCAGCTGCGAACTCGCTGCTCGCTGCTATGCACCCGACTGTGCCGAAGGATATCTCTCGGTTCACGCACATCGACTCGCCGCCCTTCGAGGGCGCTCCGTCAGGACGCCGCGCGGGAAACGACCGGATCGGACATTGCCCGCACCTGCGCATCGCGCATGCAACTCGCGATCACCGAGCCGGCCGCGCACCACACTTGCGCGCTAACGGCCACGCCATGCAATCACCCCCGCTTGCTGGATTGACGCCAGTCGTTCGCAGAGTCGTAGAACTCGCCGTCATCGCCTTGCACCGTGGCAGTCAATCGCGCGGCGATTACTAGCATCTTGGTGACGTCGACGGGTTCAGGATCGGTGGTGAACACATTGCCCTCGAACCAGTCGAACCAACCGTTCTTACCATATCGAACGGCGCACGGGCCGTTCGCTGGATCACGATACAATTCCGTGTCGGAGTCGATGATCGCGTACCACTCACGAATGGTGATCTCGCAACCTTCGTTGCGATCCCAATCCACGGCACGAGTAATCCTGAGGTCGTAGCCCATCGGAGGGGCTACCACGCGCTGCGACCGCGTCCGCGGCTGCCTCCACCAGAGTTGCGTTCCTGCGCCTCGTTGACGCGGAGGGTCCGACCATCGAGGTCCTTGCCATCCATCGCCTGGATGGCAGCCTGAGCGTCTTCCTCGGTCGCCATTTCGACGAACGCGAATCCTCGAGATTGCCCCGTATCGCGATCGGTCATGATGGACACGCTGCTGACTTTGCGTGCATCTTGGCTGAACGCTTCCGTGAGCGAGTCTTCGGTCGAGTGGAAGGAGAGATTGCCTACGTAGAGCCTGTTGCCCATGTCTGTCGAGTGCCTTGCTTGGCGGTGGTTGCAGACTGCGAGGTCGGTGATCGTTGCCACACGACAACAAGGTCATTCGCAGGTCACTGGTGTTCCAGCATCTCGCCAGCCAGAGGAGGCGGGTCGAGGGCACTGACGGCTAGGGCCGACGATGCGGACGCATACGCACGCGAATTCGATCAGACAGCAAGGAGGCGACGTCAGCTTTTGGCTCGACGACTCCTCCGCAGGGGACCTTAGCCGCAAGTTGGGGGCGACCGTCCAAACCAAATCAACTGAACAGCAAGAAGTTCCGCCCGCTGCCGTCTGACCGGTCAGTTGTGCTCACAGCCGAATCCGCGTGGGGCCAGCCATGCGTGGCGCTGAAGGCAGTCACCTGACTTGACTTACGCCCAAGCAAGCTCAGATCCCGCGCCAGAGTCACGGATCTCATCTACATGGCGCGTCGGTTCGCGCCAACATCCGAGAATCGACCACCGCCAGCTGCCTGACCAGCTAGACCTCCAGCAGGACCTTCGTGCACCCATCGAGCCGCCTGCTGAACAGCTCGTAGCCGCGGGCCGCCTCGTCCAGCGCCATGCGGTGCGAGAACAGCTGCCCGAGTTGGTGGCGTCGCTCGGCGACGAGCGGCATGGTCACGTCCATCATCGCGCGCGCCGGGCAGCGGCCCGCGCGGTAGGTCAGGTTCTTGTCGTAGGCCTGGCCCGGCGAGAACGCGAAGTGCGGCTCACAGTGCACGCCCGCCGCTGCGATGGTGCCGCCGGGGCGGACCAGATCGAACGACACCTGCGTCGCACGTTCGCTGCCGACGCACTCCAGCACGACGTCGACCCCGCGACCGGCGGTCGCGTCGGCCAACTCCGCCATCGCCCGCGCATCGTTCGGGTCGACCGCCGTCGCGCCGAAGCGCGCCGCCAGCGCGCGCCGTTCGGGCTGCAGGTCGAGCGCGAACACGCGCTCCGACGACCGCGTCGCGGCGAGCGTCGCGCAGATGCCGACCGGACCGGCGCCGACGACGGCGACGACGTGCTCGGGCTCGATCGCCCCCATCTGCGCGCAGTAGAAACCCGTCGACAGCACGTCGCCGGCCAGCAGCGCCTCTTCCGCGACGGCACCGTCCGGCACCCGGACCAGCGTCGTGTCTGCCAGCGGCACGCGCACGAACTCCGCCTGGCCACCGTGCAGGCCGCGGCCACCCTGGACCCAGCCGAACAGTTCGCCGCGCTCGCAGCGCGCGGTCAGGCCTCGCGCGCAGTAGAAGCAGGCCCCGCAGCTGGTCGTGAACGGCGCGACGACGCGGTCGCCGGGCGCGAGGTGCTCGACCGCCGAGCCGACCTCGACGACCTCCCCGACGAACTCGTGCCCCATGACGGTGCCGACGTCGAGGCCGTGCTCGCGGCCGAGGTAGGGGTGCAGGTCGGAGCCGCAGATGGCGGCGAGCTGCACGCGGATCAGGGCGTCACCCGGTTCGGCGACGGTGGCCGGCGGGAGCTGCTGGACCTCGACCCGACCGACCTCCGCAAACGTGACGGCTCGCATCCCCCGATCCTATCGCCGATGCTCTGCGCATGGTCCGCGCCCTCACCGTGTCCATGCTGCTCGCCACCCTCGTCCCGGCGCAGCAGCACTCCCGCCGAGATCGCCCCAACGTCGTCATCGTCTTCACCGACGACCAGGGCTACGGCGACCTGTCGTGCTACGGGCACCCGACGATCCACACGCCCAACCTCGACGCGCTCGCCGCCGCCGGCTGCAAGATGACGCAGTTCTACGTCGCGGCACCGCTGTGCTCGCCGTCGCGCGCGGCGCTGCTGACCGGCTGCTACCCGAAGCGGGTCGGCATGCACCGGCACGTGATCTTCCCGCAGTACGACTACGGCCTGCACACCGACGAGGTCACGATCGCCGACATGCTGCGCGAGCGCGGCTACGCGACCGGGTGCTTCGGCAAGTGGCACCTCGGGCACCGGCCGGGACTGCTGCCGCTCGACCAGGGCTTCGACGAGTACGTCGGCGTGCCCTACTCGAACGACATGGCGCAGATCCACCGCAAGAAGGGCAACAGGTACCCCTACCGCCTGCCGTTCATGAACGGCAACGACGTGGTCGAGTGGGAGCCGGATCAGCGGCTGCTGACGCGGCGCGCGACCGAGGCGGCGGTGGCGTTCATCGAGAAGAACCAGGACCGGCCGTTCTTCGCCTACGTGCCGCACTCGATGCCGCACATCCCGCTCTACGCGTCGGAGGCGTTCGCCGGCAAGAGCCCGCGCGGGCTCTACGGTGACGTGATCGAGGAGATCGACTGGAGCGTCGGTGAGATCGTCGGCACGCTCGATCGCCTCGGGCTGAGCGACGACACGATCGTCGTGTTCACCAGCGACAACGGGCCGTGGCTGCCGTTCAAGCGCGACGGCGGCAGCGCCGGGCTGCTGCGCGGCGGCAAGGGCACCAACTGGGAGGGCGGCCAGCGCGTGCCGTTCCTGGTCAAGTGGCCCGGCAAGGTGCCGGCCGGTTCGGTGCAGCGCGAGGTCTCGACCGCGATGGACCTGCTGCCGACGATCGCACGGCTGACCGGCGCGAAGCTGCCCGAGGACCGCACCATCGACGGCCACGACGTGCGCGAACTGTGGTTCGGCCGCCGCGGCGCGAAGTCCCCGACCGGGCACTTCCTCTACTACAAGAACAAGGGCGGGCTCGCCGGCGTGCGCCGTGGCCCGTGGAAGCTGCTGCTCGACAAGGGCGAGCTCTACCACCTCGAGCACGACCCGCGCGAGAACTGGAACGTCGCCAGGCAGCACGCCGGGCTGGTCGACGAGCTGCGGCAGCTGGCGAAGGACCTCGACGCCGAGATCACCGCCAACGCGCGACCGACGCGCACGGTCGAAGAGCTGCGGTTCGATCCGAGCAAACCGGCGAAGTAGGCGGGCCTGCGCCAGGGATGGGGCCAGAACACGGGCAAGCGTGGCCCGTACAGCAAGAACGCCGCCCGACGGAATCCGTCGGACGGCGCTCCTGCACGAGGAATACGAAGCTAGTTACCCTTCTTCGCCGCAGCTTCGGCGGCCGCGATCATCTCTTCGAGCACTTCTTCCATCTGCTTCTCACCGCGGATGTTCTTGTGCTTGATGACGCCTTCGTGATCGATGTAGTAGAGGGTGGGCCAGCCGCGAACGCGCCAGTCTTCACTGATGCGCGGCGTGTTGCCTTCGTCGCGGAAGCTCCGCCACGTGACGCCCATCTCCTTCTGCTTCTCCTTGTAGAGGGCCATCCCCTTGTCGGTGTTCGTGCGATCGGAGTTGACGCCGATCAGCGCGAAGGGACGGTCCTTCCACTTATCCACGAGCGACCGCTCGTGCGGGATCATCGCCCGGCAGGGCGGTCACCAGAAGCCCCAGAAGTCGAGCAGGACGACCTTGCCGCGGTAGTCGCTGAGCTTGAACGCGACGCCTTCGACGTCGACGCCTTCGATCTCGGGTGCAACCGAGCCGACTGCCAGCTTCTTGACCTCGACGAGCGCCTCCTTGGCCTCCTCGAGCATGTCCGCGTCCTTGGTCAGCTGCTGCACCTTCTCCAGGTCGGCGATGGCGCCGGCGCTGTCGTCACGGCTGAGCAGCTGGCGCGAACGCGCGAGCAGGGCCTTGGCGCGGATCTCCTTGTCGCCGTGGTTGTCGGCGATGTCGTTGAGCAGCGACATCGCGGAGCGACCGGCCATGCGCGCGACGCGCGGCAGGTAGTCGACGACCTCGCCGATCTGCTTGCTCTCGGCGTGGTCCGAAGCGAGCGTCTTGACCGCCCACTTGACGGCGTTGCGCTCGGTGCTCGCGTTCTTGAGGATGAAGCCGAGGAACGGCACCGCGGCTTCCTTGCCGGCGTGCTCCTGGGCGAACTCCTGCGCCGTCTCGACGAACTCCTTCGTCGGTTGGCGATAGGCCGAGCGCGGGACGCGCTCGCCGGCCTGCTTGGCCTGCGCGATCTTCTGTTTCAGCTCCGACTGGTGCTTCGCCATTGCCTTGGCGAAGTCCCGGGCGAGCTTCGTGTAGGCCGCCTGCGGATCCTGCTGCTTGGCCAGCGCTTCGACGTCGCTCTGGGCAACGACGAGGGCCGGGGTCATCAGCAGGAGCGCAGCGGCGAGAACGGGTCTCAACATTGCGTAGTTCCTCGAGGGTTTGGGTAGGCGCAGTCGATACGGACCGCGCATCGATCGTTCCGGAGACGATAGCCAGAAAGTCGTGTACGAAACGTATCCAGCCGCCGGGCAAGTTGTCCCACGCGAGCAACCGGCCCTTGCGGCCGGCTACTTGCCCGGATCGGCGTTCTCGCCCTCTTCGGCCTTCGGCTTGACCAGGTCTGCGCGCTTCGGCTTGAGCTTGTCGAACAGCTCCTTGTCGATCACGTAGTACCACGGGCCGAACCGGCGGGTCAGCTTGTCGGCCTCCTCCTGGCCGGCCTCGACCTTGCCGTCGTAGGTCTGCCACTCGGACGCCGCCGTGTCGAGCGTGTCCTCGAACGCGAGCGCCGCGCTGCTGACGTCCTTGCCCTCGGCGCTGCCGCCGGCGGCGCCGTCCTTGGCGTAGCTGAGCACGACGTAGGTCTCGCCCTCCTTCTTGTACTGGAACTCGTTGCCCCACGGATCGGGACCGACCGACTTCAAGAACGGCTCGCCCTCCTCGCGCGGCGCGACCAGCTCCTCGAAGTTCTCGGGGAGGCGCTCGTTGGCCGCCTGGAAGGCGTCGATGGCCTTGACCATCGCCTCGATCGTCGAACGCGCGAGGCGCCGCTTGTCGAGCTCGGCCTGCTCGAGGCGCGGGCCGGCCGGCTGCTCGATCAGGTCGGCCACGAACTCGGCCGTCACCATCAGGTAGCGGTTGTTGGCGGCCGGCTTCTCCTCGCCTTCCTTCGCCTCCTGCGCGCCGATGCCCGCGGTCACCTCGTCGCCCTCGCCGTAGACGAGTTCGCCGAAGCGCAGCGTGTAGCGCACCCCGCTCTTGGTCTCGAAGATCAGGTCGCCCTCGTTGCTGACCAGCTTGCCGCCGGCCAGGAAGTAACCCTTGGCCTGCAGCTGCTGGCGCAGGATCTGCGCCTCGAAGCCGTTGGCGCGCTCGAGCCGCGCGGTCAGCCCCTCGGGCTTGGGCCGCACGCCGACGATCTTGATCTGGCCGAGCGTGTTGCCGATCTCGGTCGCCTTCTCGACGTTGGTCTCCTCCTTGGCCTCGTCGAGCCCCGCGAGCGCGAACTTGTTGTCCTCACCCTTGGCGAGGACCAGCTTGTCGCCGCGCACGATCTGGCCCTTCTGCTCGTCGACCGAGTAGTTGTCGAAGACGATCTTGTCGATGTTCCAGGCCTTGGCCTGCAGCAGATCGGTCTCGATCCAGTCGGCGAACTGCGTCGACAGCGAGCCTTCCAGCTTGGTCTTGTAGATGCGCTTCTTGTCGGGGAGGCGGCAGTAGAACATAGAGGCCTTGCCCTCGACCTCCTTGCCGACGATCAGGTCGGCGAGCACGTTACCGGCCTTGTCCTTGAGCTTGATGCGCTTGCCGCGGCCCTCGGTCTCGACGCCCTCGGCGAGCGGGTCGATCAGGCCGAACTGCGCGTGGTCGCCCTTGGTGTCGCCGACCACCGCGTCCTTCTTGAGGCCGATCAGCATCGCGGCGGCCTTGCCCATCTGGTCCTTCGCGTCGGCGGGGTAGTTGCCGTGCGAGGGGATGCGCCAGACGCCCTTGTCGTCGCGCTTGACGGCGAACGCGTAGATGTCGCTCGACGACTCGCGGAACGCGGTCACCTCGAGCTCGTTGATGACGTCGCCATCGGTGAACTCGGGGAAGAACACCTGGCCCTGGTCATCGAAGAGGTCGAGGCGGACCTCGCCGGGCTTCATCGAGATGGCGAGCACGGTCAGCGCCGCAGCGGCGCCGAGCGCGATTCCGGTCTTGGCGAACTCGTTCATCAGTTGGATCCTCCGACCAGGCGGTTGTCCGGGACGATCGACGACGCACGCATCGTGCGACGCAGGTAGGTCAACAGGCCGAGCAGGATGCCCGGCACCGCGGCGAGCAGCATCGTGATCAGCCGGTAGCGATCGTGGATGCCGGTGCGCGCCGCGTCGCGATCGTGCTGCGCCTCCTCGAGGCGGCGCTTCTTGCGGTCCTCGATCTGCGCCTTCTCCAGCTCGAACTTGCGGTTCTCGTTCTGCTGGACCTCGACGATCTTGACCTCCTTGGCCTGCTGGTCGAGGTTCTGGTCCTCACGGATCTTCGCGACCGCGTCGTCGAGACGCTGCTGCGCCTTGTCGAGCGATTCCTTGGCAGCCTCTTCGGCCGCCTCCTTCTCCTTCTGCCACTCGTCCTCGAACTCGCGCTGCGCATCCTCGACGGCGGTCAGCTTGCGCAGGATCGGGCGGCGCTTGCGCAGCTCGATCAGGCTCTCGTCGCCGACCAGCGTGTCGATGCAGTTGAGCGCGAAGGTCACGTTGTCGAAGCGCACGTTGGGGTCGAGCACCTGGCTGCGCAGCTGGAAGAACTGGTTGCCGATCATGTCGAGGTCGGCGACGTAGATCAGGTCCAGCCCCTTGCTCTGGCCCTCGGCCGGCTTGCCCTCGATGCGGGCGGCCAGGGTCAGGTCGTCGTTCTTGCGCTCACGGCGCGCGTACGGGTTGAGCTGCGGGCCGCCGAAGAAGCTCTGCTGGAACAGCTCGCTCTTCTTGACGATGCCGTTGGTCTCCTTGGTCGTCGCCGGGCCGCGCGACTGCAGCAGCGGCGTGAACGTCACGCCATCCTTGCCGGCCGACTCGACGTAGCCGCCGAACATCGACACGACGCTCTGCAGGCCGCTGGTGATCGGGCTGTCCGTCGCCATGCCGGCGTCGCGCACGAACACGATCTCCTGGTTGATGCGGCCGCCGGGGAACGTGCGGTAGCTCAGGTCCCAGACGATCTCACCGACCGGCGCGTTGACGCCGATCTGCGACAGGAAGCCGTTCCAGTTGCCCTTCGGCGGGCCGCCGCCACCCATCATGCGGGCCTGCGGGCCACCCTTGGGGTCGTCCGCCGCGGTGCCCGGCGCGCCGATCGGCTGCGGGTCCTCGAACAGGATCGTCGGGTTGCCGGCGAGGATCCACGCCTGCAGGCGGTCCATCGGCTCCTGCTCCAGCGAGCTGGCCTGCGGCACGATCAGGCAGTCGAGGCCGTCCGGGTAGTCCGTGGCCGGGTCGACGTTCTCGATGTCGTATTGCTGCTCGAGCTCCTGCGCGATCGCCCAGCGCGGCTTCTGCGCGAAGGTCTGCATGTCGAAGCCGCCGAACAGCTCGACGTCGGTCTTGAGGATGCCGACCGTCTTGCGGCCGGCGTTGCTGACCGTGCGGATGCTGCGCATCAGCTCGTACTCGAGCGGCACGGCCGGCCCGACGAACGGCGTCACCACCTCGTTGGTGCCGCACTGCACCGCGAAGCCGAGATACATCTGCAGGTCGGCCATGCCGCCGCCCGGCATCGGCACGGTGACCTGCTGCGAGCGGATGCCGAACTCGCTCTCGGCCTGGCGGGCCTCCGGCGAATAGGGCTCGGGGATGATGACCTGCTTCTCGACGGCGGCGCCGCCGATCGCGTCGAACTGGTCCAGCAGGTTGAGCAGCAGCTTCTTCTGCTGCACGAAGCCCTCGGGCACCTGCTCGCTTACGTAGGCGGTGATGTAGACCGGCTTGTCGCGGTCGAGGTCGGCGAGCAGCGTGGTGGTCTCGTCGCCGAGCGAGTGGATGCCTTCGACGGTCACGTCGACGCGCGGCAGCGCCTGCACGCCGAGGATCGTCGCGGCGAAGGCGATCACCGCGAGGCTCGCGAACCGCAGGCCGCTGTGCACGCCCTGCACGCCTTCGGTCCACTGGCGACGGCCGAGCAGCGCCAGGCCGAGGTAGAAGAACGCGACCGTCACACCGAGGAACAGCACGAAGCCCGAGAACGGCAGCTCCCCGCCGGCGAACAGCGCGAACTGGCCGGTCGGGCCGTTGACCTCCCAACTCGGGAAGCCGAGCCAGCCGGCGACCTTGCCGAAGTAGACGACCGTGGCGCTGAGCAGCACCGAGACGATCAGCGCGACCGTGCCGTTCTGCGTCAGCTGCGAGCCCACCATCGAGATCGCCACCAGCATCACACCGAACAGCCAGAAGCCGACGTAGTTGGCGAACAGCTGGCCCATGTCCGGGTTGCCGAGCAGCATCAGCGCGATCGGCATCACCAGCGTGAACAGCAGCGACACGGTGTAGACCGAGACCGCCGACAGGAACTTGCCGAGCTGCAGGTCGAGGTCGGTGCCGGGCAGCGTGAACAGCAGTTCGTGCGTGCCGTTGGCGCGTTCGCTCGCCCAGATGTTCATCGTCGAGGCCGACACGAACAGGATCGCCAGCAGCGGGAAGCCGTAGGCATCGTTGAGCACGTCCAGGTTCGCGAGGTTGTCGCGGAAGAACGCGCCGCTGTCCCAGAACATCAGCCAGCCGCAGCAGGCCAGCACGAACAGGATGATGAAGACGTAGCCGGTCGGGTTGCCGAACCAGCTCTTCAGGTCGCGCATCCAGATGGCGCGCACGATGTTGAGGTTCATGGTCGGCGTCTCCTAGCTGTGGGTGGTCAGCGCGTGGAAGGCCTGGTCCATCTGGCCAGCGCCCTTCGACTTGAACTCCGCCGGCGCGCCGTCGAACGCGAGCCGGCCGTCGTTGACCAGCATGACGCGCCCGGCCATCGCCTCGACCTCCTGGAAGAGGTGCGTCGACAGCAGGATCGTGCGCGTCTCGCCGAGCTTCTTGACCAGCTCGCGCACGTGGCGGATCTGGTTGGGGTCGAGGCCCGTGGTCGGCTCGTCGAGGATCAGCACCTCCGGGTCGTGCAGCAGCACCTGCGCCATGCCGACGCGCTGCTTCTGGCCCTTCGAGCACTTGCCGATCGGCTTGTCGAGCAGCTCGCGCAGGTCACACTCCTCGGTCACGTAGTCGAGGCGCTCCTTGAAGCGACCGCCGAGGCCGCGCGCATCGCCGAAGAACTTCAGCAGCTCGCGCGCCGTCATCTCGGGGTAGAGCGGGCCGTTCTCGGGCAGGTAGCCGAGCTTCTGCGCCGCCTGGACGCGGTTCTCGGAGACGTCGATGCCGCACAGCCTGGCCTGCCCCGAGGTCGGGGCGAGGTAGCCGGTGAGCACCTTCATGGTCGTGGACTTGCCGGCGCCGTTGGGACCCAGGAACGCGACGACTTCGCCGCGCCGGATCGTGAACGACAGGTGATCGATGGCAGCAAACGACCCGTAGTACTTGCACAGGTCGACAGCCTCGATCATCGGTTCTGCTTCGGTCATGAGATCGATATCAGAAGGGTCGTGAGCGGACATGGGCGGGCGCGACGCGTCAGCTCTCGCAACACATCGCCCCACCGATTTCGGGGCAAAAGGCTTAGCGGTCCCGTCCAGGCCATGCAACCGTCGGACGGTCCGGGCTTCGAACTGCCGGGGCAGCTCGATGCATGCGAAGCGCCGACGAACGCCCCACCCGCCCCGAAACTCCCGACAATCCCTCAGTCCGAAACCCTGGTCGGTCCGCCGCCCTGGTCCGTTCCGTAACTCTGGTTCCGCGCAACTCTGGTTCCGGGACCAGACCTTCCCGACCACCGGCCCCGCGCCAGATGGCCTGGTCCCGGGGGCGCCCCCTGCGCCCCCGCCCCGGTCCGCAAGGTCCGGCCAGGCTCCACTCGGCTCGTGCGGCCGTTCAGCGGCAGCGGAAGCCGTAGCCCCAGCCAGCGCCCCAGCCGTAGCCCCAGCCCCAGCCCGGTCCCCAGAAGCCGCCGCCCCAGAACGGGTCGTTCCAGTAGCGATCGCGGTAGCGGCCCCGCAGCTGCTGCGCCGGCGCAAACGGCGTCACCTGGCCGACCGCACCAACCCCGTCGCGCACCGCGAACCGCACGTCGAACGAGTCGACGTCACTCGGGTAGGTGGTCGGCGGCCGGAACACCAGGTCGACGCGCGTGGTCGTGCCCGGCTCGGCGCGCGGCCGCCCGGCGACCGCCTGGGGCAGCAGCGGATCCTTCAGGTAGCCGTCGACGAACAGCTCCTCGACCCGGATCGAGTCGACGTCCAGTTCGAGCGGCACCTCGCCGTTGTTCTCGACCTCGAACGCAACGTGCAGGTCGACCACCTCCTGGTCGTCGTCGGTGAAGCGCGCCTGCGCGCCGTCGGACCAGATCCGCACCTCCCCGCGCGTGCGCGCGTCCTCGTCCCGTTCGACCTGGTAGACCGCAGCGCCGCGCCCCTCGGGGCTGGTGCCGGTCAGGTTCTCGCGAGGAGCGAAGTAGCGCGGCTGCCAGCAGCCGGCCGTCAACGCCAGGAGAGGAAGCCAGAGGAGACCTCGCATGCTGGGGGCATAGCCTACCGCATCCGCGAAACAACCTGCGCCTGCGACCGGACCAGTCGCACCTGACCGCCACGCGGCCCGACGCCCGCCCGCGCCCCCACCCGCTGCGAACGCCCGCTCGTAGCCCGAATGCGCAGGAACGTGGCGCCACCAGCGCATGGCCTCGCCAACGTGTCCGCAATCGCCGCATTGGGTGAAAACGCACGCCGACGCGCGGCTTCGGAAGGAACGATGACCAGCCACCCCCTCCTCTCCCGTTCGCTTCCGATGCTGTTCGCCGTCGCCATTGCGGGCGCGGCGGTCGCACAGGAGGCGAGCCAGCAGCAAAGCGGCTTCCTCACCGGCCTGCGCGGCTTCGAGAACTTCCACGAGCCGCTCGGCCAGCCCCTCTACTTCGAGTCGCCGTTCAACGACACCGGCGTGCGCGCCCTCTACCTGCGCCACGACTTCTCCGACAACTCGCCGCTGATGGGCGGCGACGTGACGATCTACGCGGTGCAGGCGCGCGTCGCGCTGTCCGAGCGCTGGCAGTTCCTCGCCACCAAGGACGGCTACTCCGAGCTGTCGACCGGCCTGCTCGGCGACGACGAAGGCTGGAACGACCTCGCGTTCGGCATCAAGTACGTGCTGCACGCCGACGAGCAGCAGGACTGCGTCGTGTCGACCGGCATCCGCTACATGGCCGAGAACGGCCACCGCGGCATCCTGCAGGGCGGCGTCGACGAGTGGAGTCCGTTCGTCAGCATGGCCAAGGGCTACGGCGACTTCCACGTCCTGTCCAACGTGACGCTGCGCGTGCCGAGCGACACCAACGACGGCAACGTCGTCGGCCACTGGGACGTGCACCTCGACTACAGCGTCAACCCCGACAGCCAGGCCGTGTTCGCGCCGCTGTTCGAGATCCACGGCGTGCACTACCTCGACGACGGCGCCACCGCGCTGCCGATCGGCGGCCTCGACTACGCCAACCTCGGCACCCAGCCGGCCGAGAACTTCGTCGCCTGGGCCGGCATCGGCGCGCGCCTCGAGATCGGCCACCAGTTCGAGATCGGCGCCTGCTACGAGTTCGCCCTGACGGATCCGGACGACGACATCATGGACAGCCGGATCACCGTCGACTTCATCGCCCGCTGGTAGGGTTCGCGGTTCGGCGGCGCCCCCCGCATCCGGGCCGCCGCCGCCGGCGAACAGCCTGCCCGTGAAGACGTGGCGCCTGCAATCGAGCCTCTGGGTCCCGCACACCCCCGAGCAGGTGTTTCCGTTCTTCGCGGACGCACAGAATCTCGAACTGCTGACGCCACCGTGGCTTTCGTTCAAGATCCTGACGCCGATGCCGATCCACATGCACGTCGGTCAGCTGATCGACTACCGGATCACGCTGCGCGGCCTGCCGATGCGCTGGCGCACGCGCATCGCCCGCTGGGAGCCGGACCACGCGTTTGCCGACGAGCAGCTGCTGGGCCCCTACCGGGTCTGGCACCACACCCACACGTTCACGCCGCAGGACGGCGGCACGGTCCTCGGCGACGACGTGGTGATGCGGCCACGCGGCGGCCCGCTGGCGCCGTTCGTGATGAAGTTCGTGCGCGGCGACGTCGAACGCATCTTCGAATTCCGGGCCCGGGTGATGGCGGCGCGCTTCGGCGGCAGCGAGGACCGCGCCAGCGTGCGCTGGGTCGACGACCAGCCGGTCAGCGTCCCAGCCGGTGCACGGTGACGGGCATGCGCCCGCCGACGCGCTCGACGACCTGGCTCGCATAGCGCTGCAGCACCTCGCGCGGCGCGCCGAACGCCGGCGCCATGGCGCGATCGATCGGCGTCTCGATCAGGTAGATCGCGCCCAGGTCGCCCTGGCGCTGCAGCTGCGCGATCCGTCGGCCGAGCCGCTGGAAGGTGCGCACCGACACCGCGGCGTGACCCTTGACGATCAGGTGCTGCGCCGGCGCGCCGACCCACAGCGTGGTCGCGCGGTCGCCGGGCAGACGCGCGACGGCGCCGTCGAGCGCGCCGGTCAGCGACGCCATCTCGAGGGTCGGGAACGCGCGGCCGTCGACCAGCTGCCACAGCCGCAGCGGCGCGAGCACGGCGGCGAGCGCCAGCACGACCGCCGCGCCGCGCCGCGGCAGCTGCGGCACCAGCGCCAGCGGCGCCAGCGCCACCAGCCAGACGAATGGCAGGAACAGGCGCATCGCGGTGGGGTCGGCGGCATCGCCGTAGAACCACGCCAGCACCAGCAGCGTGATCGCCAGCGCCGGCGCCGCGACCAGCAGGTCGACGCGGGACGTTCGGCCGCTGGCGACGCGCCAGCCGAACGCCAGCACGCCGACGATCGCGACCGCGCCGGGCAGCGGGTTGCGCAGCGACGGCGCGAACATCTCGGTGAAGAACGCGCCGGTGTGCTCGACCAGGTTGCCCAACGAGACCAGCGTGCGACCGGCCGCTTCGGGCGTGAAGTGAGGATCCTGCGCGTGCTGCACCAGGAAGAACAGCGGCGTCACCAGCGTCGGGATCGCCGCCAGCAGCCACCAGCAGCGCGCCGTCGGCGCGAACCGACGCCGCACCGCCAGCCACACCAGGCCGCCGAGCAGCGCCATCGCCGGCAGCGACTCGTAGCGGGCCTGCGCGAACAGCGCGCTGCAGCCGAGCAGGGCCGCGAAGCGCGGCTCGTCCGGACGTTCGACGAACGCGAGCGCCGCGATCGTCGTCAGCAGCAGCAGCACGGTGGCGAGCAGTTCGAACCCCGCCGACGTCGCGACCACGCCGGTCAGCGGCACGGCCAGCAGCAGCAGCGGCGCGGCGAGTCCGGCGAGCAGGCCCAGCCGCCGCCGCACCGCGACGAACGCCGCGAACAGCCCGACCAGCAGCAGCGCCTGGTTGACGAAGAACGCGTTGGCCAGCCGGTAGCCCGCGACGTCGTGCACGAGGCTGCACGCGAACGCGAACAGCGTCGGCCGCTTGTCGACCATGTTCTCGAGCGGGAACGGCCGCCCCTCGAACGGGATCGCGCCGGTCGTCATCACCGCGTGCCGCTGCAGGTGCATGTTCTGGCTGACGCCGACCAGGCTGGTCTCGTCGAACTGCACGCGCATCTGCGGCGGCGACAGCAGGACGACGACGACGACCGCGACGATCGCCAGCACCAGCCCCGGCCACCACGCCCGCGCCGTCTCGCGCAGCGACGCCTCCCGCGCCCGCCACCGCCACCAGAAGCACAGCGCCGCGAATGCGCAGGTCAGCGGCATCCACCAGTAGAGCATCCAGCCGAGCCACGCGAGGCCGCCGCCGCCGTCGGCCCACCCCCACCACCATCCCGCCAACAGCATCGGCGGCACCAGGGACACCCCGAGCGGCAACAGCACACCGGCACCCGAACGTTCGCTCACGCCCGCAGCCTAGCCCCAGCCCCCCAACACCGCGCCCCCGAACGCCGCATACCGAACCGGGTTCATCCTGCGCCACGCTGCCGCTTCGGCGGCGTGTGCGGCGTCGCAAGACCTCGGCGCGCAAGACCGACGCTCCGGGCAAACGCCAGAGGCCCGCCCTCCCCGTCACACGCTGCGACGGTCGATCGCCAGCGCGCGCAGGCGCGACGACAGCGTCGTCGGCTTCATGCCGAGCAGTTCGGCGGCGCCGCCAGCGCCGAACACCTTGCCGCCGGTCGCGCGCAGCGCCGCGATCAGGTTGCGCTTCTCCTCGTCGCGCAGGTCGGCGCGGGTGCGCACGGCAGGTGGCTCGTCCGCCGGTGCGGCGCGGCGCTTCGGTGCGGCGACGGTGCCGAGTCCGTCGAAGCGCAGCGGCCCGCGCGGCGCCACGATCCACGCGCGCTCGATCGCGTTCTGCAGCTCGCGCACGTTGCCGGGCCACGGGTGGCGCTCGAGCTGCTGCAGGGCGGTCTGGCTCAGCCTCGGCACTCCGACGCCGCGCTGCTGCGCGATCGCGCGCAAGAACTGCTCGGCCAACGGCGCGATGTCGGCGCGACGTTCGCGCAGCGGCGGCACTTCGACCGGGAACACACTCAGGCGGTAGAACAGGTCCTGCCGGAATCGCCCGGCGTCGACCTCCTCGCGCAGGTCGCGGTTGGTCGCCGCGACCACGCGCACGTCGACCCTGCGCGTGCGCCCGTCGCCGACCCGTTCGAGTTCGCGCTCCTGCAGCACGCGCAGCAGCTTGGGCTGCATCGCCAGCGGGATCTCGCCGACCTCGTCGAGGAACAGCGTGCCGCCGTCGGCCAATTCGAAGCGCCCGGGCCGGTCCTTCATCGCCCCGGTGAACGCGCCGCGAACGTGCCCGAAGAACTCGCTCTCGAACAGGTTCTCGGGGATCGCGCCACAGTTGACGCGGATCAGCGGCCCGTCGCGCCGCCGGCTTGCCTCGTGCACGGCGCGCGCGACGACCTCCTTGCCGGTGCCGCTCTCGCCAGTCACCAGCACCGTCGCGTCGCTGTCGGCGACGACGCGCACCTGCTGCATGACGCGCTGCATGCCGTCCGACTCGGCGACCACGGTCGGCGCGCGACGGCGATCGACCTCTTCGTGCAGGTACTCGTTCTCGCGCTGCAGCCGCGAGCGCAGCTCGTCGATCTGCTCGAACGCGCGCGCGTTGGCGATGCTGACCGCGGCGTGGTCGGCGAACACCCGCAGCCAGCGGAAGTCCTCGTCACCGAGCACGTGACGGTCGAACACCGCCAGCACGCCGAGCACCTCTCCGCGGAACACCATCGGCTGCGCCGCGAACGACAGCACCCCCTCGCCGCAGAACCACTCGCGATCGACGATCCATTCCTCGTCGCCGGTCAGCCCCGGCAGCAGCAGGGGCTCGCCCGCCTGCGCGACGCGGCCGATCTTGCGCACGCCGTTGGGAAACCGGCGGAACGCGCCGCTCAGGTTGTCCGGGTCGACCCCCTCCGTGCGCACGTTGCCGGCGCTGGCGACCAGGTGCAGGCAGCGTTCGCGGTCGACACACTCGTCGGCGAACCGGCAGCTGGCGCAGATGTCGCCGGGGCCGAACAGCCAGATCCGCACCAGCACGACGTGGCGGCACTGCGCGATGCCGTCGACGACCGCGCGCAGCACCTCGGCGAGGGAGCGGTTCTCGGCGACGGCGACCATGACCTGCGGCAGCGCCTCGATGTTCACGCGCGCATGCTACGAGGTTTCGTAGGCACAGCTACGAGTTCTCGTCAATCACGACATCTCGTAGCACAGGCGATTCCCAATCGGATTCGTTAAACGCATTCAATCAACGACTTACAGGATCTGAGCCGAATCGACGCGGCATGGCACGGCACCTGCTCTACCTCCAGCACGAGCGGCCCACGTCGGGCCGCGAATCCAGAACGAACCCAAACGACCCCTTCCGGAGACAGAACCATGTCGCGCATTCCCGCCATCGATCCCGCCCAAGCCCAAGGCCAGCAGAAGGACCTGCTCGACGCCGTGCAGAAGAAGATGGGCAAGGCCCCCAACATGACCCGCGTGATGGCCAACGCCCCGGCCGTTCTCGAAAGCTACCTGCAGCTGAGCGGCGCGCTCGGCAAGGGCCAGCTCGACGCCAAGGTCCGCGAGCAGATCGCGCTGACCGTCGGCGAGATCAACCGCTGCGACTACTGCCTGAGCGCGCACACCGCCATCGGCGGCATGGTCGGCCTCGGCTCGCACGAGATCGAGAACGCCCGTTCGGCCAAGTCCGACGACGCCAAGACCAACGCGATCCTCGACGTCGCGCGCACGCTGACCGTCAACCGCGGCTGGTTGACCGACGACGAACTGCAGAAGGCGCGCAACGCCGGCATCGGCGACGGCGAGCTGCTCGAGATCACCGCCAACGTCTCGCTGAACATCCTGACGAACTACGTCAACCACCTCGCCGGCACCGAGATCGACTTCCCCAAGGTGGAGCCGGCAGGCGTCTAGCCGCCGCGCGCGCACGGACACCGATACCAACCAGAGAGACAGAGAGGACCCCCACCATGAAACTCGCAATCGTGATCACCTCCGACCCGAAGACCGGCGAGGACGGCTTCGGCCGCGCCTTCCAGGGCATGGCGCTCGCCGCCGAGGCGAAGGCCGCCGGCGACGAGGTCGACATCGTGTTCGTCGGCCCCGGCACGCGCTGGCCCGGCGAACTGCAGCAGTTCGACCACCCGCTCAACGAGCTCTACAGCAACGTGCGCGACCGCGTGCAGGGCGCGTCGTGCGCCTGCGCCGATGCGTTTGGCGCCAGCGACGACCTCGAGGCCTGCGGCGTACCCAAGCTGACCGACCTCGCCCTGCCTGGCACCTCCGGTGTCGCGAGCCTGCGGCGCTACCTCGCCGACGGCTGGCAGACGCAGGTCTTCTAGCCACCCCCTGACGCCCGACCCGGAGACTCCCGATGGCACGCGAATACCTTCGACGGATGCTGACCCCTTCGGTGCGGGCGGCGCAGACGCACTACTACGGCCGGTCCTACCCGGACCAGGGCAAAGAGCCGCTCGAAGAACGGCTCGGCCCCGACGAACTCGCGTTCGTGGCGCAGCGCGACTCGTTCTACCTGGCGACGGTGACCGAGGACGGTTGGCCCTACCTGCAGCACCGCGGCGGACCGCCGGGGTTCCTGGTCGCCGACGGCGCGACCACCCTGCTGTTCGCCGACTACGGCGGCAACCGGCAGCTGATCAGCGCCGGCAGCGTGCAGCGAGAACAGCGCGTGAGCCTGTTCTTGATGGACTATCCGGCGCGCACGCGGCTGAAGATCCTCGGCACCGCCGAGGTGCTCGACGCGCGCGAGCACCCGGACCTGGTCGCACGCAGCGCGCCACCCGGCGGCCACGCCGCCACCGCCGAGCGGATCTTCCGCATCCGCGTCGTCGCCACCGACTGGAACTGCCCCAAGTTCATCACCGAGCGCTACACGCGCCCGGAGATCGCCCAACGGATGAAGCCCCTGCAGCAACGCATCCAAGAACTCGAGCAACAGCTCGCCCACCACCAACACCCCGACACCTGACCCGAAAGTTGCAGGACGAACCGCGTACCGTACGGCAACTCTCGGTTGGCAGCGCGTCCACTAGATGGACGCGCTCCTAGCGCACGACCAGCTCGACCACTTCGTCGTCGGGCTCCACCAGCTCCATGGGAGAGATCCTCGGGATCGGCGCACCAACCGGCGGCCGCCAGCGCGCCCGCAGCTCGAACGCCGTGTCGGTCATCGGCAGCGTCACGACGAAGCGACCGTCGTCGTCGGCCGTCCAGCTCTGGGCAAGCGCACTCCCGACAAGCTGGCCAAGCTCGAACGACATGCCCTGCCGCGGCCCCGAAGCGAGCACGACCGCGCCGGCCGCCGGCTTGCCGTCCTCGAGCAATACGCGTCCCTCGACGGCCCGCGTCTCCAGCAGGGACAGCCGCATCTCCGCGCCTCCCGCCGGCAGCGCCATCAGGCCAACGCCCCCGCCCTTGACGTAGACGCCCGCCCGCGTGGCGTCGTCCGGATAGGCAAACTGCAGACGGCCGACGCGGTCCGTGACGAAGTCGACGATCGCGTCGAAGCCGCTCTCGTGGATCAGACGGACGCGCGCGTCGGTCGCCGGCAGCCCCTGGTGGTCGACGACCTGCAGCCTGCACATCGCGACCTCGTCCATCGCGATCTCGCCGAGATCGACGTCCTTGCCGACCTGCGCGCACGCCGCCACCCACAGCACCGGCGCCAGCGAACGGTCCGTCTCGGCCGCGAAACCAAAGCGCCGCGCCTCCGACGGGGACAGCACCAGCAGCACGCGGCAGCCGGACTGCGGACTGCAGCCGTGCTCGACGAAGCGGCCCTGGTCGTCGGTGCGCACCATCTGCAGCGGCGCACCGAAGCGCGCGTCGCCGCTGCCGCCGAGGCCGATCGGATGATCGAAGTAGACCGCCACGCCCGCCATCGGCTTGCCCTCGGCATCGCGCAGCCGCCCTCGGACCGCGTAGCCATCCGCGAGGACCGCGTTCGCGATGCGACGGCCACGCGCGGGCACCACCTGCAGCATCGAGGCGTAGCCGCGCTTCTCGATGCGCAGCAGCTGCGTGCCGGTCCTGCCGGTCAACGCATTGACGCTCGGCAGCCGGAACCGCGCAACGCCTTCGGCGTCGGTCTCGGCGACCCGCACCGACGTCACGCTTGGATCCCGGCCACCTGCGGAGTAGCTCGGCATCGACGCAAGCGAGGCGCCGGCAACCGGCTCGCCAGCACCATCGCGGCAGCGCACCTCGACGGCCACCGGCTCCGGCACGGCAACCTCGGTCTCGACGCCACGTGCAACGCGCTTGCGCACCAGCAGGAGACCGGTCTTGCCGCGCACCTCGATCTTCCAGGCGAAGCCCGGCAACATCGGCATCGTCGCGCTGCCGTCCACGACCTCGAGCGTCGCGCGGTAGCCGTTGCGCGTGTAGCACGAGGCCACGACTGTCAGCGGCGCCTCGTCCGCCCACGCCTCGAAGCCACCGAAGGTCAGCTTCGGCGCCGCGAACGGCTCGGCCTCGTGTAACCGCACCGGCGGCCCGGGCACGACGTTTTCGGCCACGGCGGTCATCATCTGGACATCGCCGTCCGGCCAGTGCGCCCACACCGAGTAGCCACGGCCACGCAGGCACTCGGCACGAAACCGCCCGCCTGCGTCTGTTTGCACGACCACATGATCGAGCACGCCGATGTCGAAGCGCGCCGGCACGGGACGCGAGATCAAGACCACCGTCGCGCCCGCGCGTTTGGCGCCGCGTTCGTCCTCGACCCAACCGAGAACGGTCCCGCGATCCAGATCCTTCGCCGCCTTCTGACCCGGCAGGACCGCAGCAACGAGGAGCCCGAGAATCACCGAGAAGGACAGCAGGCCGAGGCGCATCTTCGCCACGATACCGCAGCCGGACTCAGTGGGCGCGTGCCTCCGCGGCCGCCATGCCGCGATCGTGCAGCCGCCCCAACAGCAGCTGTGCCAGCGCGGCTCCCGACACCGCCATCGTCATGTCCCACTGGGCGTCCCACGGGTCCCCCTGGTGGCCCAGCCACTCGGGCCCCGCGTCCGGGTAGAACAGCAGCACGACCCACATCTCGAGCAGTTCGTAGGCAGCGCTGAATCCCAGGCAGCAGCCGACGCACAGCCAGAACACGGTCCAGCCGTTGTGCATGCCGCGGCGTCGCACCAACCACTCCTTGAGCAGGATCGCCGGCACGAAGCCCTGGAAGAAGTGGCCGAAGCGATCGACCGGGTTGCGCTCGAAGCCGAACAGGTCCATCACGAACTGCGGCACCGGCACCTCGGCGAACGTCCAGCGACCGCCGACGCACTGGATCAGGAAGAACCAGGTCAGCAGCACGTACGACAGCGTGCTGAAGCAGAACCAGCGTCGCCGCACCACGAACACCAGCATCACCAACAGCAGCGGCAGCACTTCGAACGCCCAGGTCGGCTTGTCGGGTGCGCCGAGCAGCGACCAGATCGCGCCGGCGACGCAGACGGCCATCAGCACGGCAAACGAGCGGTCGGCGGCGGACTTCATCCCGACAGGCTAACGGACCCGCCGCACGCGGCGCGAGCCCGCCGCCCCGCGCCGCCATGCGAAGTTGCCAGCGCCGCGGGCCCGACGATACTGGCGCGATGCTCGCGCTCCGACGCCTGGCCGCCTACGCGATCGACCACCTGCTGTTCTCTTTGTGGGTCACCGCGGCCATCGCCGTGGTCGTGTCGCTGCAGGACGGTGCGCCGACCTGGACCGACGACCCGTGGCGATCGCAGGCGTTCGGCGCGCTGTTCACGACGCTGCCGTTCTGGCTGTACTTCACCTGGTGCGAAGCGAGCCCGCGCGGCCGCACGCTCGGCAAGCTGGCGCGCGGCCTGCGGGTGCGCGACGCGCGGCGCGACACCGCGCCGTCGCTCGGCTCCGCCGCGCTGCGCAGCGCCGTCAAGCTGATCCCGTGGGAGCTCGGCCACACCGCCGCGCACCAGCTGCTCGCCGCAGGCCTCGGCGACCGCGAACCGCCGACGTGGGCGATGGCGCTGTCGTACGCCTCGATGGGCCTGGCCTTCGTCTACGTCGTGATGCTGTTCGTCGGCGACGGCCGCGCGCCGCACGACCGCATCGCCCGGACCCGCGTGGTGGGCCCTTCGAGGCGAGGCACCAAGGACTGACCCGCGGATCAGTTCCGCGGCCGGAACGCGTCCTGCGAGCACAGGTAGCTGTAGCGCTCGGAGAACGCCTCGGGCGTCATGTTGGCGGCCTGCGCGATCGCGGCCAGGCGATCCGCGTGCGCGAAGTCGTCCGGCTCGAGCCGGATCTGGTACTCGCGCGCGACGCGGTAGGCCTCCGACTCCGGGTTGACCGTGCGCACCCGCGGCCGGCCGGTCGCCGGATCGTTGAACGTGCCGAACCGCAGCGGCACCAGTTCGCCGCGCTGGATCGTCACCATCGCGCCGACCTCGTCCTGGCGGCCGCTGCGGATCAGGCCGCGCAGGTAGTCGATCGCGCCGTAGCCGAGGTCGCGGGTGTACTCGATGTCGAACGGGATCGGCGGCGCACTGCGCAGCTCGTAGCCGATGTTCTTGGCGACGATCGTCACCTGGTGGCCGTTGTCGGCGAGCCGCTTGCGCACGATGTCCGTCAACAGGCGGTGCAGGTGCACCTCCGACAGACGCACGTGGCCGTGGTCGTCGCGTTCGCCGTGCGGCATCGCCTTGTCGAGGTCGTCCGCCGGGAACCGCAGGCTCAGACCTTCGGCCATCACCGCGACCCCGAACGGCCGGCCGTGCGCGATGCGCTTGTAGATCGACGTCTCGAGGATGTCGACGACGTGGTCCAGCCGGATCGGCTGGTCCGCCGGGAAGTCCTCGGGGATCACCGTCAGCGTCGCGCCGGCCGACTTGCCGATGCCCTGGGCGAGGTGGCCCGCCTGCCGCCCCATCGCGACCACGAAGAACCAGCGCCGCGTCGTCAGCGCGTCGGTCATCAGGTTGGTGACCTGCTCGGCGCCGACGTGGCGCGCGGTCTGGTAGCCGAACGTCGGCACGTCGCCGGGCAGCGGCAGGTCGTTGTCGATCGTCTTCGGCACGTGCGCGACGCGCAGCCGGCCGGCCGCCGCCTGTGCGACCACCGCGGCCGAGTAGCCGGTGTCGTCGCCACCGATGGTCAGCAGCGCGTCGAGTTCGAGCTCCTTCAGCGCCCGCACGGTCGCGTCGAGCTTGTCGGGCTGCTTGGTCGGGTTGGCCCGTGACGTGAACAGCACCGAGCCGCCCTGCAGGTGGATGCGGCTGACGTCCTCGACCGTCAGCGGCTGCACGTGCGACGTCTCCCCCTGCATCAGCCGCGAGAAGCCGTCCGGGATGCCGACGACCGTCCAGCCGGAGTTGATCGCCTCGATCGTCGCCGCGCAGATGACCGAGTTCATACCGGGAGCAGGACCACCCCCGCAGAGAATGCCGAGCTTGACGTTGTCGCCCATATCGGGCGGTTGGGTTACCGGCACGCCCGCTGCTTCGCAACGACGCGCGCCGCAATCGTGGCGCGCCGCTCAGCGACCACCCATCGAACCCGCCACCGCACCTTCGCAGCTCGGACAGTCCGTATCGCCCCAGGCCTTCATCCGGCCGGCCTCCTGCATCGAGCGCAGCAGTTCCATGCCCTTCTTGGAGTGTTCGCGCAGTTCGTCACCCCATCGCCGGCGTTCGTCGTCCGTCAGCCGCAGCAGGTCCATGCGCCGATCGAGCCAGCTCTGCACCAGTTCGTGCAACGCCTGCAGCCGCACCTTCAGGTCGTCGCTGCGGAACGCACGCCGCTCGGCATCGGACAGGCCCTTGCCCCAGGTGTTGCCGCCGTGCTTGAACGACACGAAGTCGGGCCGCGCGCGGTAGTGACGGAACGCCTCGAGCACGTAGATGCAGGTCGGGCAGCCGTAGACGAAGTGCTGCCACTCGCCGTCGCCGGCGGCGAGCACGCGATCGACGGTGCCGTTGTCGACCCCGTCGACGTAGAGACCCTCGAGCGTCGCGTAGAAGATCTCGTGACCCATGTCGACCTTGCGACGCGGCTCGGCTGCAGCCGGCGCAGGGTCCTGCGCGACTGGCGACCCGGCTGGCGACCCGGCTGGCGACCAGAGACAAGCGGACATCACGATCATTGCGGTGGTCAGGGTCTTCATGGTGGTCTCGCTGGACGTCGCCAACCGGACGTCGATATGGGCCGGTTGTTATCCGACGCGCTCCTCTTTCGGGCCACGGCAACGGGCAATCAACCCGGCCTTCGCACCTTGCGTGTTTGGTGAGCTACGCTCCAATGTCTGGCCAACCTCACGCTCGACCACCCCCCGGCGTGAGGGGCTCAATACTCACTTCCACTTGCACATGCACAAGCATCTCCTCCTGGCGGCCGCCGCGGCCGCCGCTCTCGCGTCGATGGCTTCGGCCCAAATCGGCCGCGAAACCCTCGTCATCGACCTCGAAACCCCGACCGGCGGCAACAACGGCCACCTCGGCTGCGCCTACGATCTGATCAACGGCCGCATCTACACCACCTCGCGCGGCAACGGCACCGCGACGGTCGGCCCGCACACGATCAATGTCTGGGACACCTCGGGCGCGCTGCTCACGTCGCTCGGCCAGACGCCGGCGTCGGACGCGACCACGTGGGGCTACCGTGACGGCGCCAGCTCGATCGTCGGCCAGGTCTTCTTCGGCTGGGACGGCGGCATCGACGTCTACGACGTCGACCCGACCACCGGCAACCTGCTGCCGGCCGCCTCGCTGATCGCCGCTGGCGGCGTCACCGCGCTGACGCAGCCGAGCCCGACCGATCCCGGCCTGATCACCAGCGCCGCCGTCGGCGGCACGCACCGCGCGCTGGCCTTCAACTTCTACGGCAACGGCGGCTTCGGCTCGTTCTTCGTCGGCAACTTCGGCGGCGACATCTTCGAAGTCGACGCAGCCGGCAACGTGCTGAACCAGTTCCCGAACACCAGCGCCATCACCTGGTCGTCGTACGGCTTCGCGCTGGACGACAAGGGCGACGCCGACGAGACCAACGACACGCTGTGGATCAACGCGGCTCCCAACGCCAGCCGCATCGTCGAGTACTCGATCGACCGCATCAACCTGGCGCTGACGCCGACCGGCCTCAGCTTCGACCGCAACCAGCCGGGCACCGCCCAGGGCGGCCTCGCGCTCGTGCCGGGTGGCCTCGACGGCCGTAACTGTGGTTACGACCTGATCGGCGTCGACCAGGGCACGCCCGACACGCTCGCCGGCTACCGCGTCATCCAGTGGGAAGGCTCCGACCCGGCCAACGAGCCGCAGCTGCTCACCGGTGTCGACGGCGGCACGCTGTCGGCCGACGCGTCGATCGCCAACATCGTCACGACGACCCTCGAGGTCGACGTGCAGTCGGCCGGCACGGCCGGCCTGCCGTACGTGCTCTACGCTGACGTCGAGCCGTTCACGGCGCGCGCTCCGGGTCCGCTGCCGTTCGTCGGCGCGTCGATCTGGGAGTTCGCGTTCCCGAACCTGACCGGCGTCAGCGCCGGCACGTTCGTCGGCGGCACCCCCGCGGTGTTCCCGAACTTCCTGACGACGGTGCCGGCCGGCACCAGCGTGACCTGGCAGGCGTTCTGCATCGACGTCTCGGCGCCGGTCGCGGCCTGTGGCCAGAACCTGACGTTCCTCGGCCTGCCGTGGGCGGCGTCGACGATGGCGAGCCACACCCGCGGCGTCGACCCGCAGGACATCGCGACGATCCGCGCGACGGGCGCGAACTCGTTCAACAACGACACCACGTCGGGCTTCTTCTCGATCACGGCCGACGCCAACTCGGCCGCCGACCCGATCGTCTCGGTGACGTTCGACTGGGCGACGTCGAGCAACCCGGCGCAGGGCACGATGGTGTTCGACACCGACCAGACCGGCATGGCCAACACCTTCTGGGAAGGCAACGGCGGCGGCTGCGGCGGCACCTACCGCAACGGCTCGGACGTCACGGTCGGCCTCGACTACACCAACGCTGCGAACAACCTGTTCGACACGGCCACGTGCGCGGGCTCGATCGCGCACTGTGAGGCCACCAACCCGACGACGGCTCCGACCTACCAGACGCTGAAGTGGCACTTCACGCCGGGCACCTGGGTGCCGGGCACGGTGTTCGAGTTCGACATCGACACCGATGGCGGCGCCGGCATCACCGGCGACGCGATGGCCGGCATGGTCGTCACGGTCGAGACCCAGAGCGGCGCCATCTACACGGGCGAGCTGCAGGTCGACCTCGCGACCCCGCAGTCGAGCTTCGTCAAGCTCTAGGAAGCCGACCGGCGCGCGCCCCGTTGCGGGCGCGCGCCGCACGCCCCGCGGCCGTCTGGCCGCGTGCGGGCGCACCGTGGCGCGTAGCAGCGCACGAACGGGAGCAGTCGCGGCAGAAGCCTGTGCGACTCGATGGACGCGGCCCCTATGATCCCGCGACCTGCGCTGGCATCGCCCGCGCCCTCTCGTCTCCGCACCCACGTTCCATGAGCAACACGTTCCCCAAGCTGCACAATGCCGCCTGGCCGGGCCTCGTCGGCAAGGAAGAAGGCACCGACAACCCGCCGATCCCGTTCGAGCAGATGCTCGAGTGGACCGCCAATGCCGAAGTGAACGGCAACCGGTTCGACGGCATCGACCTGTTCCTGTCGCTGCCGCACACCGACATCGACTCGAGCAAGGACGACCTGAAGGCGCTCGCCGAGCAGGTCGCCGGCAAGGGCCTCGTGGTCGGCTCGCTGGTCGCGCCGGTCTGGCCGCCGACCGGCGGCGGCTCGGCGATGGGCGACGAGAGCGAGCGCAAGGCGTTCTTGACGCAGGTCGAGAAGGCCTGCCGGATCGCGCGCGACCTGAAGGAGCTCGGCATCCGCCCGTACGGCATCGTGCGCATCGACTCGGCCGCCGGCGTCGGCGACTGGGCCAAGGATCCGGACGGCAACCAGAAGATCCTCGCCGACACCTTCCGCAAGGCCGCCGACATCGCGCAGGACCACGGCGAGAAGCTCGCCGCCGAGGGCGAGATCTGCTGGGGCGGCATGCACAGCTGGAAGCGCATGCTCGAACTGCTCGAGCTGACCGACCGCAAGGGCACCGTCGGCTTCCAGGCCGACATGGCGCACACGCTGCTCTACACGCTCGGCTACAACGCGCCCGAGGACCGCATCCTGCCCGAGGACTACGAGTGGGGCGACCGCGACGGCCTCGACGCCGCCTACACCGAGATGACCGCGGCGCTGCGGCCGTGGGTGCTCGACTTCCACGTCGCGCAGAACGACGCGACCGTGTTCGGCTCGGGCTCGCACGACAAGACCGGCCGCCACTGCCTGCCCAAGGACCCCAACGGCAAGCTGGACATCGCGCACTACGCCGGCTTCTGGCTGCGTGAGAACGGCCAGCCGACCAAGGCCGTGCAGCACCTGTGCTGGGACGGCTGCATGTTCCCGAACAAGGTCATGCAGGACCCGCAGACCTGGAACGACATCCTCGAGGCGATGCTGGCGGTGCGCGACGCGCACGGCTGGTCCTAGGAGCGACCACCATGAGCAAGAAGCAACTCCGCATCGGCCTGATCGGCACCGGCTTCATGGGCCGGGCGCACAGCAACGCCTACCGCAAGGCGCCGAACTTCTTCGACCTCGGCATGGAGCCGGTGCTGCAGGCGGTCTGCGCGCGCAGCGACGGCGCCGCCGCGGCGTTCGCCGACCAGTGGGGCTTCGCCTCGTCGGAGACCGACTGGCGCAAGGTGATCGAGCGCGACGACATCGACGCCGTCGACATCTGCACGCCCAACGACAGCCACAAGGAGATCGCGCTCGCCGCGGCCGCGGCCGGCAAGATCATCATGTGCGAGAAGCCGCTGGCGCGCACCGTCGCCGAGGGCCAGGAGATGGTCGACGCGGTCGAGCAGGCCGGCGTGCCCAACACGGTCTGGTACAACTACCGCCGCGTGCCCGCCGTGACGCTCGCCAAGCAGCTGATCGACGAAGGCCGCCTCGGCCGGATCTACCACTACCGCGCGCAGTTCCTGCAGGACTGGACGATCGCGACCGACCTGCCGCAAGGCGGCGCCGGCCTGTGGCGCCTCGACGCGGCCGCAGCCGGCAGCGGCGTCACCGGCGACCTGCTGGCGCACTGCATCGACACCGCGATGTGGCTCAACGGCAAGATCGGCAAGGTCAGCGCGATGACCGAGACGTTCGTCAAGGAGCGCATGCACAACCTGACCGGCAAGGTCGAGCCGGTCGGCATCGACGACGCCTGCGCGTTCTTGTGCCGGTTCGACAACGGCTCGATGGGCATCTTCGAGTCGACCCGCTACGCGCGCGGCCACAAGGCGCTCTACACGTTCGAGATCAACGGCGAGCACGCCTCGATCCGCTGGGACCTGCACGACCTGCACCGGCTCGAGTACTTCGACCACCGCGACGAGTCGCGCACGCGCGGCTGGCGCTCGATCCACGTGACCGACGGCGACATGCCCTACATGGACAAGTGGTGGGTGCCGGGCCTGCAGATCGGCTACGAGCACAGCTTCGTGCACCAGTTCGCCGACTTCGTCGACGGCGTCGCCAAGGGCGAACCGGTCGGCCCGACGTTCCGCGACGCGCAGGTGACGCAGCACGTCTGCGAGAGCGTGCTGGCGTCCGGCAAGGACGGCCAGTGGCACGACGTCGGCGAGTAGCCTCGCCGCGCTCGACGCCCGCGGCCGCCTTGGCGCGCGCCACGTCGTCGCCGGCCAGCCTCCAAGTGGCGCGGTCCGACTCGCGCCGCTGAAGCTGCAGGCCCTGCAGCTCGGCCTCGGACAGCAGCCGATCCCGATGGAACAGCCGCAGCCGGAGCAGGCCCTTCAGCTCGAGCTGCCGCTGCCCCGCGACCCCGGATTCGAGCTCGCGATCGCGCAGCTCCGCGACGATCGGGTCCGCCCCCATCTGGTCCCACATCTGCGCGACGGCGGCACCGTCGTCGACGGCCGCGTAGACGTTGAGCACGTGCGCGTCGGCGCGCCAGACCTCCAACCGGAGCAGCATGCGACCCCGCAGCGCGGTGTCGGGCCACAGCACGATCGCCAGGGTCGCAACGATCAGCAGCCTCGCGGCGACGCGGGCCTTGGTCGAGCCCGGCCTCATCGCGGCAGCGGGGTGTTGGGCGCCACCGCGTTGTCGGGCCACGGGAAGTCCTCGCCGAACACCAGCAGCCGCTGGTAGCTCTCCGGCACGAAGAACGACTCGTCGACCTTGCCGTCGTCGCCGGTCACCGCGGCGAGGTCCAGCCGCAGGTGCCTCGCCAAGAACGGGTACGCCGCCATGCGCTTGCTGGTGCCGTAGTCGTGGCCTTCGTCGGCGAAGTGCGCGTTCTGCACCAGGTCCTTCTTGCCGTAGAGCTCGTAGACCCGCTGCACGTACGGAAACTCGACCCTCGGCGTATTGAGCGTCCAGTCGCCGCCGTTGCTGACCATCAGCATCGGCCGCGGCGCCGCCATCGCCGCGATCTCGACGTTGTTGGTCTTGTGCCGCGCGCTCCAGTGGATCGGCATGCCGCTCTCGCACACGCAACCGCCGAAGAAGTGCGCCGAGATCTGGCACACCGGCACCGCAACGCGCACGCGCTCGTCGACCGCCGTCAGCAAGAACGTCTGCGTGCCGCCGCCCGAACAGCCGGTCATGCCGATGCGCTGCGCGTCGACGTCCGCCATCGCGACCAACAGGTCGAGCGCACGCATGCTGTTCCACGTCTGCAGCCGCAGCACCTCGGGCGTCGCACGATGCGACCAGCCGCGCTCCTTGGTATCGCCGTAGCCGACCATGTCGTAGGCCAGCACCACCGCCCCCATCTTGGCCAACACCGCGCAGCGCGCCTGCCGCGCCGGCGCGAACCGACCGTTGTGCCCGTGCGGGCTCAGGATGCCGGCGAGCTTGCCCTCGGACCTGGTCGGTCGATACAGCGAGCCGGTGACGTAGAAGCCCGGCGCGCTCTCGAACGCAACCTCGCAGACGGTGTAGTCGCCGTGGTCGCGCCGGTCGGTGAACCGCGGCCGCAGCGACGTTCGCGGCGGCAGCTCGGTCAGCCCCGCGCCGGCGAGCAGCCCCGCACGCAGCGTCGCGCGCCGCTCCTCCCAGCCGGCGCGGTCGTCGTAGGTCGACGCAAACGCCGCCAGCTCCTTTGCGGCGTCGGGCTGGGACTGCGCCGAGCCGACCCGCAGCTCGGGGGCCGGCTGCTGCGCCGCCAGCGCAGACCACAACGAACCGACCAGAACCAACGACCGACCCAGAACCAACAACCAACGAGGTGCCATGGCGAACGCCATGCTAGCGGGCAAAGCCCCGTCCGCACGCGGACACGCCGCTTCCGCGATCACGGTCGGCAGCGCGTCCACTACATGGACGCGCTCCTAGTGCGCCGCCGCTACCGATGCATGCGCAGCGCCGCCGACGCGCACGCCGCGACCTTGCGGTCCTCGTGCCCGACCAGCCGTTCCAGCTGCGCGCGCGCCTCGGCCGAGAGCCGTTCGAAGCGTCCGGCGACGATCGCCAGCTCGCACAGCAGCCGCGCATCGTCGCTGTCCATGCGGGCGACGACGACCTGCTCGACGCGCGCCTGGTCGCCGGCGTCGATCTCGATCCGCGCCAGCGCGCGTGCCGCCCGCCGCTGCGCGTCGATGCCGCCGACCTCGAGCAGGAGCACGTGCGCCAGCGCCGAGATCGACATCCCGTCGGCGACGTGCGCCAGCGAACGCGCCGCCGCCAGCCGGATCATGCCGTCGTATTGCTCGACGAACCGGAACTTGCCGGAGAAGCCCTCCTGCAGCCGCCACTGCACCTCGAGGTGCTCCGGGTGCTCGTCGAGCATCGCGCGATGCAGCGCGTTGCGCACCGCCGGCGTCGCGTGCCCGCGCAGCATCTCGGCGGCGAGTTCGCGCACGTAGGGACTGCCGTCGTCGAGCAACGTCAACAGGTCGGCCTGCGACGCCTCGCGCGGCACCTCGAGCCGATGCAGCAACCGCGCAACATCGCGCGTACTGTAGGTCGGCCGCCGCCGGCCGCCGAGGCCAGGCCCGGCCGCCGCCGCCGGCCCGTTGTTGACGAACGCCTTGAACAGCACCGCGCGCCGCGCATCGTTGCGCTGCCGCTCGGTTCCGTAGGGCGCCAGCGTCGCGACCGTTCGCATCGCCGGACCGAGCAGCGGATCGTGCACCTCGCTGCCGATCACGACCATCGTGACCGCCGCCAGCGCCTCGACGCCGCGCGGCCCCATCGCGTGGAGCGCCTCGAGCACGTGCTCGCGCGGCGCCTTCTCGTCGGCGAGTGCGCCGATCATCGCCCGGACCTCGGCGGCGCCGCCGCGGGCCAGCGCGCGCACCGCCTGCCGCCGCGCCCCCTCGTCGCGCAGCGCTTCGATCCACGCCTCGGGCGAACGCCCCTGCGGGTCCTGCAGGTCCTCGGGGGCGAGGGTCGCCTCGTCGCCCCCGCCGCCGTCGCCGCGCGACCACACCGACAGCGCCGTCACCACGCCGATCGCCAGCACCGCCGCGGCCAGCAGCCAGCGCGACGCCGGCCGCTCGGGGATCGCCGCGACCGCGTCGGCCGGCTGCTCGAGCCGCGCCATCGTGCGCGCCACCAGACGGTCGTCCGGCGTCTGCCCTTCGACCTCGGCCAGCATCGTGTCGAGCAGCCGTTCTTCGAGTGGTCCTCGTCCGCTCATCGCACGCTCCTCCGAAGGCATTCCCGCAGGCTCTGCCGCACCCGCTGCAGCGCCGTCTTGACGCCGTTCTCGCGGATGCCGAGCGCCGCGGCGACGTCGGCACGCGACCGTTCTTCGCCGTAGAACAACCGCACCAGCGTGCGGCTGCGTTCGGCCAACTGATGCACGCACGCGCGCAGCGCCTCGACCCGCGCATCGCCACCGTCGTCACCGGCGGCCTGCGCAAAGACCTCCTCGGCAAGCCGAGCACGCTGCTCTGCAAGCCGAGCATGCCGCTCGGCCAGCCGTCCCTGCTGGCGCCGGCTGCGCAGCCACAGGTGCCGCGCCGTCTGCCGCAAGAACGCGGCGACCTCGCGCTCGTCGCGATCGCCGGTGCCCTTGCGCAACGCCACCAAGAACGCCTCCTGCGTCAGGTCGTCGGCCTCGTCCGCCGTGCATCCGAGCACCCGCAAGAACCGCCAGACGCCCCGCACGTGCCGGCGCACCAGCGCTTCTTCTGCGACCCGCGCCGGGGCGGCTCGTGGCGCGGCGCTCGCTCGGGGAGTTCGCGGCATGATCAGCGTGGAAGAACCCATCGCGACCTGCTCGCCCGCGACGTCCGCAGGGTATTCGGCGGAGTCTACTTTCGGCGCGGATTCGGCGCGTCGAGCGCGCGCTGCGCCAGATAGCGACGGTGCAGGTCGGCCAGCACGTCGGGGCGTTCGCTCGCGAGGTTGCGCTGCTCGCGCGGATCGTCGGCGAGGTGAAAGAGCTGCCAGTCGCCCGGACGCTGCGGCTCCTTCTTGCCGTAGCGCACGATCTTCCAGTCCCCGAGTCGCAGCGCGCGCCGGTTGCTGCCCGAACTCCACACCCAGTAGAGTTCGCGCTCGCCAACGCCGGCCGCCGCCCACGCGGCATCGTCGCCCATCATCAGCGGACCGATGTCGACGCCGTCGACGCCCGCGGGCGTCGCGCCGCCGCAGATCCGCGCCAGCGTCGGCAGCCAGTCGATGCAGTGCACCGGCTCGTCGACCTCGCGCGCCGGCACCTTGCCCGGCCACACCGCAAACCCCGGCACGTGCACGCCGCCTTCGTAGGTGTCGGTCTTCTTGCCGCGCATCGGGATCGGCTGGTTGAAGTCGGTCAGCTTGAGGTCGGCGGGATAGGCGTTGCCGCCCCAGCTGCCCTGCGGCCCGTTGTCCGACGTGAACAGGATCAGGGTGTCGTCGCGCTGGCCGGTGCGCTGCAGCGCGTCGACGACCTGCCCGATCGCGTGGTCCATGTGGTGCACCGCCGCCAGCAGCAACCGCTTCTCCGGGTCCTGCTCGCGCTGGATCAGCCCCTCGGGGTCGTGGAACCACGGGATCTCGTTCTCGTCGAGCCAACGCTGCGGATCGTCCGGATCGAGCTGCGTCGGCCGATCGACGAAGCGACCGCGCTCGTCGAGCGGCGTGTGCACCGCGTGGAACGCGAGGTAGAGGAAGAACGGCTCGTCGCGCTTCTGCTCGATCACGCGCACCGCTTCGCGCGCGGTCAGGTCGGTCGCGTGGGTGCCGTTCTCCCAGCCGGGGATGATGCGGTCGTCGCGGTGCCAGTTTTCGGCGAAGCGGCCCTTGCGGTAGCGGTGGTCGTACATGCCGACCGCGCCGGCGAGCGAGCCGTAGCTGTGGTCGAAGCCGAACCGGGTCGGCCCGTGTTCGACCGACGTGCCGAGGTGCCACTTGCCGACCAGGTAGGTCGCGTAGCCCGCATCGCGAAACATCGAGCCGAGCGTCGGCGTGCCGATCGGAAAGGCGGGCGCGTTGTTGGCCTGCTGCGCGTGCGGCCCGAAGCGCGACGGGTAGCGGCCGGTCATCACGGCGACGCGCGTCGGCGTGCACTGCGGCATCACGTAGTGCTGGGTGAAGCGCGTGCCAGAACGGGCGAGGGCGTCGAGGTTGGGCGAGTAGACGGCGGGGTTGTGGTAGCCGATGTCGCCCCAGCCCTGGTCGTCGGTGACGATGACGAGGACGTTGGGGCGGGTGGGGTTGATGGGCTGCGTGGGGCTGGCCGACTGGGCGAGAAGGTGCGGGAGGGTGGCGGCGAGGGCGAGCAGCGGCGGGAGCAGGGTGGGCGTGGCGATGCGGCGGCGGGGCATGGGGGCAATGTCGCAGGAATGATCGGGGTTGCCCAGCATCGCGGCGGCTGGGACCGCCGCGGCTCCGCTCACCGGGCCAACGCGGCGGAGTTCGGGGCCGGGCAGGGCGAGCAATACGTAGAGAGGGTGGTCCCGGCGGGACGAGCGCGCGCGTGCCGTTCGCAGCATTCGCGCAAGTCCCTTGCTTACAACGCACTCCGGCGGCGCCAGAGCAACGACCGGCGCGCCCGATGCCATCGTGACTTGACGGTCCCGGCCGGGGCACAGAAGATTTCCCATCCTCTCGTCTCGCCCGGCCGCGTAACGCGACCGAACCTCACACACCAGGGAACCTCCATGCGCATCGAACCGGTCTACCTAGTCGCCCCGAAACCCGAGCAGAAGAACGTGCCCACGCGGCGCGCGTTCTTGATCGCCGGGGGAACGTTCTTGGCCGGGCTGGGCCTCGGCGGTGCGTGCGGGTTTGCGGCGGGTTCGCGTGGGTCGGGTAAGGGTGAGGGCGCGGTGGAGGAGCGGCTGGAGCCGACTGGGAACGCGGAGCTCGATGAGCTGCGGCGGTTGGCGGTGGAGGCTCCGGTGGAGGAGTTGATGGAGAAGGCGACTGCCTTTCTCGACCTGCTTGCGCAGAAGTACGACTCGGACAAGATCGGCTGGCGAGGCGCAGACCGCATTGCCGATCAGCTGCTAAATGGGCCGGCCCGCTCAGACGGCCGCCTCCTTGCTCGCTGGCTGATGCAGGTCATCGAACGTCGCGACTCCAAAGAGGCACAAGCACGCCTCAGGCTTCTGCCTAGACTCGCCAAGGTTCGCTAGTGCAGGGATCTGGCCACATCAAGGTATCCGCCACCGCCGTGCCCGGAGGCACGATTCAGGTGCAAGTCGGATCCGGTGTGTCCACAGTAGAGGTCTCGCTCGGCGGAGCCGGCGACACCAAGTCATTCAACGTGCCGGACAGCGGAAGTCTCTCCGTTCCAGTCCCGGCCGGTGCAACCGGCGGCATGGTAGTCGCCGTGTCTATCGGCAAGGGGCTCGCCAAGAAGATCATCTTGGTCGAGATCCTCTCAACTTCTCCGTGACCCACCGAGTGCCCACGTCATGAGATTCCTAGTGCCGTCCATCGCCTCGCTCGTAGCCGCTGGCTTAGCGGATCAAGCAGTCAGCCAGAACCACTGCGTTGTCCCGAGCGCCTTTGCGACGACGGATGCACCGCGCTTCTGCGCGCTCCCGGGAGCTGCCGACCCATTCCGCCATCAGATCCTCGTCGGCCCAAGCCATTTGTCACCCATGGTCGGGAAGGCGATCACAGCGATCGAGTTTCGCCGATCGGCTGACTCAGACATGTTCAATGGAGGTGCCATTCACCTCGACCTGCAACTATCAACGTCTCCACTTGCACCGCTGGAGACCTCCGAGCTGTTCGCCAACAACGCAGGCTCGCAGCCCGTATCGGCGTTCACTGGGCAGGTTGCAGTGCCGACATCGCCCGCAGCCGTCGGACCGAACGTGCCATGGTCCCCCGACAACGTAGTGAAGATTCAGCTGAGCGCACCCTTCGCCTACACCGGAGGCACGCTATGCATCGATCTCACTGGCACGCCAGTAGCCGGACAGGAAGTCAATTGGTGGATGGCTGACGCGTGCTTCGAGAGCGTGACGGGAAGCACGATTGACCTCGGCGGTGGGTGCGGCAACTTCGGAGGAGCAACATCGCAGTGGAGCACAGTCGACAAACGGTCACTCGTACCTGGCGGCTATGCGCACTTTCGGGCCTTCGGCACTCCTTATGGGCTTAGCATTGCGGCGTTCGGCGCGAAGAGCCCCATTGGAGTTCCGCTGGCAGCACTTGGCTTCAACGCACAAGCGGGTTGCGACCTTTACTTGTCAACATTCGAGTCGCTCATGGCCGGGCTGTTCATCCCCGACCCTGCACTTCCTGCTCGCGGTGGACGAAGCGACATCACGTTCAAGCTTGTGGCAGACCCACTCCTATTGGGCGCCAGCATGACCACGCAGTGGCTCGACTGGACGCAACAGTCGACCAGCAACGCGATCGAATGGACAATCGCATCGTCCGTCCCCACGCTTGACATGGCATTGGTGGAAGGCCATCCCCAGTCGTCGGAGGGTCACGTTTCGACCTACATGGCCCACGTCCTCCGCTTCGAATACCAATAACCCTACCCCTGACACCCCGGGCACCAATACACCCGCCGCCCAGCACTCTCCCCCTTCACCACCACCACCCCACACACCCGACACCCCTTCCCCGCGCGCGCAAACACATAATGCCGCCGCTCCCGACGCGGCACCCCCTCCGCCTCCAACCTCCGATTGTCGTCCGGATCGTTGGTCACCCCCTTCAGCCGGTACGCGCGCCGCGCGATCTCCAGGATCGCATCCGCCAGCGCCGCGACCTGCCCATCCGACAGATCCTTGGGCCGCAGCTCCGGCACCAGCCCGCTGACGAACAGGATCTCGCTGCGCAGGTAGTTGCCGAGCCCGCTGACGAACCCCTGGTCCAACAGCAGCGCCCCGAGCGAACGCCCGGCAAATCGCGCGTCGCGCAGTCGCTTGCGCACCGTCGCCGCCCGCACCTGGCCCGACAGCACGTCCGGCCCGAGCTTGCTCAAGAACGGGTGGCCTGCAAGCTCTTCGTCCGCGAGCACCTCGATCTCCGAGGCCGAGTAGAGCAGCGCCGACCGCGTCTCCGTGTGCACCGCAAAGCGCAGCTGGCGGTTGGTCTTGGGCTCGCAGCCGCGCGCGACCACATACCACCGCCCGTAGAGCTGGTTGTGCGCATAGACGTTCCACCCGCCCTCGAACCGCGTCAGCAGCGCCTTGCCGCGTGATTCGACCGCCACCACCTCACGCCCGCGCAGCATGTCCGCATGCTCGGCCAGCCGCGCAAACGCAAACCACACCTCCTCGGCGCGCTTGCCACGCAGAGCGCGCGCGATGCGGTCGGCCTCCTGCCGGATCTCGGGCCCTTCGGGCATGCCAACATGCTTCGCCCACAGCGGCGCGACGGACGCGCCCGAAGTTAGCGAACGACCACGCGCTGCGGTTCGGTCGTTACCACCACCGCATCCGAACGGCGCCCCTGGCGGAAGCTCTGGACCACTCGGACACGCATGCCCTTCCCGCCCGGCGGCGCGAGCAGCACGCACCGGCCCTCCGCATCCGTGGTGGCGCGCGACATCGCGCGCCACGGCAGCTCGCCGATGCCGTCCGGCATGCCGGAGAGCCGTTCGCCGCGCAGCCACACGACGTCGAGCCGGTGCCGCGAGAAGTTGGCCGGCAGCGCCAGCTGCACCTGCTGTCCGGCGACCGGCAGCCCATCGTCGTCCACGATCGTCAGCGGCATCGCGACCATGCGCTGCAGGCGCACCTCGAGCGGCGCCTGGCCCTCGGCCGCGTGCACCGACACCAACCCGCACGTCCAGCGAAGGTCCTCCGGCACCACCGCGACCCACGTCGGCCCCGCGGCGACACCGACGTCGAGCCGACCATCGCGATGGCGGCCCGCCGCGCGCAGCTGGGTGCAGAACCAGCTCGTCCCCGGCACCCAAGTACGCACCGCATACCGTTCGATCGGCGCGCCCGAATCGGCATCGACGACCCGCAGCGGGACCGCATCCCAACGCCGCAGCGGGACGACCACGTCATGCTCGCCCCACGCGAGCTCCGCCGTGGCTCGCAGCGGCTCGCAGTCGCCGCATCCGTAGAGCTTGACCCGCGGCATCCGCGAGACCCCGTCGAACTGCGGCAGCACAAACGTCCCGTCGGGCCCGGTGACGACATCCATGTCGAGGTCGGCCGCGCGCGGCAGCCGCATCGCCACGCCCTCGACCGGCAGCCCGTGCTGGTCGACGCAACGCCCGGCAAGGTAGGGCCGCCGCGCCACCACCAGCGTCACGCTCTGGTCGGATTCTTCGGTCAGCAGCAGCCGCGACGGCTCGGGGCGCAGCGCCGGATCGACCGGGACGACCTCGACGGTTGACGACCACAACCGCTCCGGCACGACGAAGCGGCCGTGCTCGTCGCTCTGCACACGAATCCGTTCTCCGTAGCGCTCCTCCCACCACACGCGGCAGAACGGTGCTGCCGTCATCGGCTGGTCCGGATACGGCTCGGGCGGCGGCTTCCAGCCGGGCGTCGGACCGGTGGGCCCCTTGCCAGCACGCATCCGGCGACGAACCACCAGATCGAACGCCATCTTCTGCGGCCTGCCGTCGCCATCCCTCACGACCCCGCGCAGCGCGACGCCGCGCATGCACGAGAAGGCACACCAATAGGTCGCGCCGGCGCGCAGCGAGCCGGCCCAATAACGATCCCGCGCGCAGTCGGGATGCTCGAAGCGCAGCTCGACCTCGACGCCGGGGCGGGCCAGCACGTCGAGTTCGAACACGCCGTCCTCGCCGGCCAGGACCGACGGCCGCCGCCGCAGGTCGGCGTCGTCGCCCGGCTCGACCGCGCCGGAGTAGATGGCCGTGACCTTGCAGCCGGCGAGCGGCTGGCGCGGCCGCTTCGAGCAGCAGAAGCCGACGATACGGGCGTGTCGCGGGCTGGCTGGCTTCGCGGTCGACGGATCCTGGACCGTTGTGCGCGCCGCACACAGGTCGGTTGGTGGCGATGCCGCAACCGCAGCCAAGAGCAGCAACATCGGCCAGCAACGCCACCACGGCCAACGGCCACGCAAATCCAAGCGCATCATCGAAACGTTCCTTCTGGATCGGCGGCGACCGAGGCTCCACCTGTAGCGCACCGGCGCCGCATCGACCACCCCCGCCGCTGCATCCACGTGCGCGGTGCCCGCGAACCCGCGGACCGCTCCGCCGATCCGGCGACGAACACCCCCGCCATGCGCACGACCCTGCAGACAGCCTTCCTCCTCGCCGTGACCAGCCTCCCGGCCGCCGCCGCGGCGCAGTCCTTCCGCCTCGACTTCCAGGACGGCGTCGGCTCGTGGAGCACCGTGCTCGACGGCGTGATGGGCGGACGTTCGACCGGTCGCGTCACGCAGCCCGAGGCCGGCGTCCTGCGCTTCACCGGGCGACTGTCGCTCGAGAACAACGGCGGCTTCTCGCAGATGCGCACTGCGGTCGCTCGCGGTGCGCTGGCCGGCGCCGAGGGCATCGAGCTCGACGTGCGCGGCGACGGGCGCAGCTACAAGTTTGACATCCGGCAGAGCACGGTGCGCATGATGGCCGGCGCCTACCAGCAGGAGTTCGCCACCAAGGACGGCGAGTGGACGCGGGTGCGCCTGCCGCTGACCGGCTTCACGCTCTACAGCTTTGGCCGCAAGGTCCGCCGCGCGCCGCCGCTCGACGCCAGCAAGATCGAGTCGCTCGGCATCACGCTCGCCGACAAGAAGGCCGGCAGCTTTGCGCTCGAGGTGCGTTCGATCGCCGCCTACGGCGCCGACGCCAGCCCCGGTGATGGCGGCGACGCTGCCGGCAGTGGCGGTGACGACCTCGCGTCGGTCGCCAGGAGCGCCGGCCTCGACACGCTGCTGCGACTGGTCGAAGCCGCCGGCCTCCCCCTGCCGCAGACGCCGGTCACGATCCTGGCGCCGACTGACGAGGCGTTTGCCGCGATCCCGCGCGAGTCGTTGCGCAACCTGCTGCGGCCGGAGTCGCGCGAGACGCTGCGCCTGATCCTGAGCCACCACATCCTGCCGGCGCCGCAGGCGGCCGGCGACCTGCTGCAACGCCGCACGCTGACCAGCCTCGCCGGCCAACCGCTCGCCGTCGACGACGTCGTGCGCACCGTCGGCGGCGCCGGACTGGTCGCCACCGACGTGCGCTTCGACGGCGGCCTGGTGCACGTCGTCGACACCGTGCTGATGCCGGAGACGCGTTCGATCGCCGAGGTCGCCGCCGCGACGCCGGAACTCGCGACGCTCGTCACCGCCGTCACCACCGCCGGCCTCGCCGAACAGCTCGGCCCGGACAACGGACCGTGGACGGTGTTTGCGCCGGTCGACAGCGCGTTTGCCAGGTTGCCGAACGGCACGCTCGCAACGCTGCTCGAGCAGGGAAACCGGCGCCAGCTCACCGAGATCCTCGGCCTGCACGTCGTGCCCGGCCGCATCGCCGCGCGCGACCTGCTGGCCAAGAAGCAGCTGACGACGCTGATGGGCGCGCCGATCGAATTGCGCCTGGTCGATCGCAAGCTGCAGGTCGGCGATGCCACGATCGTCACGACCGACGTGCAGGCCGCCAACGGCGTCGTGCACCTGATCGACCGCGTGCTCACCGAGCCGGCCGGCGGTGGCGAGCGCGGCAAGGACGTTCGCCAGCTGCAGCCGCGCGAGCCCCGCGCCGTCGACGTGTCGACCGAAGCGATGCGCGTCTACGAAGCCGCGATCCGCCGCGGCGCGGGCCTGTGGAACGACGGCAACCGCGACGGCTGCGCCGCCGTCTACGAGGTCGCGATCCTGTCCATGATCGCGCTCGGCCGCGACCGCCTGCCGGCTGCCGTGGTCGAGGTGCTGGTCGAGGCGAGCCAACGCGGCGGCCGACAGGATGCGGTCCAGGCCGCCTGGACCTATCGCAACGCGCTCGACGAGGTCTACCGCCGCTTGCGTAGCGGCGCGGAGCCGCAGCGCCGCGACCAGCGGTGAGCCGCCGCCGCTAGAACTTGCCGCTGTTGCCGGTGTCCGCGGGGATCACCTCCGCGTTGACCCACCGCTCGACGATGATCCCGTCCTCGAGCCGAAACAGGTCGAACACCGCCTGCGCCTCCCCGCCGACGTCGACCTCGCAGTAGGTCACGACGAAGTTGCCCTGCCCAAGCAACCGAAACAGGTTGCCGTAGTGCACCTCCCGCGCCGCAAGATCGTCGACCCAAGCCTGCCGCCCATCGGCGACCGCGAGATCGTGCTGCACGAGATCCTCGGCCACGAAGTCCCCCATCTCCTCGTGCGCGCCCCCGAGCAGCACCCGTTCGAAGAACGCGTCGACGAGTTCTTTGTTGGCCTGGGTCCGATCCAGATCCCGAACCTCGGTCGGCCCCCCAAGCTGCGAACGCCCGTCGCCCCGAGCAGCCGCCCACGGCGAGATCACGTCCCAGTGCTCGACGATCTTGTCGTCTTCGTCCGTGTCGAACATGTCGGTCGTCACCCACCGCGCCTCCCCCTCGTTGAGATCCTGCGACACCTGGCAGAACACGTAGCGCCCATCCTCGATCGCCCGCACCACCCGAATGTCCCGCTTCGTCCACCGCTCGAGGAACGGCCCGAAGAACGCCAAGAACCCTTCGCGCCCGTCGGCGACGCCGGTCGAGTGCTGCGTGTAGCGGGCGCCGGTGAAGTCGTGGATGGCGTCGTGGATGTGGCCGTCGCGGATGCCGTGCAGGTAGAGGTTGAGGGCGTTTTGGAGTTTGGGGGTGGGGTGCATGGGGGGATGGTTGGGTGGTGGTGGCGGAGTGGTCGCGGGGTGATGGCGGGGGTGGGCGCGGGGTGCTGGTGGGGTGGGTCGCGGGGGCGCGACGCGCGTTGCATCGGTGGGTTGGCGTGTCTACGATGCGCGGGCGCGCGGGTGTAGTTCAGTGGTAGAACGTCAGCTTCCCAAGCTGAATGTCGTCGGTTCGATCCCGATCACCCGCTCCATTCCTTCCAGGGACTTACGCGCGACGCGCCCGAAGCTCCCCTTGCCGTGTGCCAGTTTAGTGCCAGGAAGTCCGCGGAGCTGTGAGCGGCTGCCACCACCACCGCCACGCGGTAACCGTTCGACCGCGTCTCTCAGATCGTCGCACACGAGGTGCGCGTAGACACGAGCTGTCAGCTCAGGCGAACTGTGGCCCATGAGTTTCTGCACCTGGTGCAGGCCAACGCCGGCACGGAGCAGTCGCGTTCCGTAAGTGTGCCGCAGGGCATGGATGTCGAGCTTCTGGCCCGACGCGTCGATCTTCTCGAGCTCGGCGCGGTCGAGCAGCCGGTCGAAGATGCGCATCGCGTTCCGGCTTTGCTTGCCCCATGGCTCGCCCCGCGGGGTCAGGAAGATTCGATCGCCGTCCCCGGGCACGTCGCCGAGTAGCTCGGTCTGGAGTTCTCGCAGCGCGACGAGCTCCTGGACCAGCTCTTTGCGGATGGGGTTGGTTTGTTCGCGACCTGACTTTGCCGTCTCTGCGCGCAGCCGAAGCGTCGCGCTTTCCTCGTCGAGGTCCTGCCAGACGGTCTGGCTGAGGGCTCCCCAACGGGCGCCGGTCTCCACGAGCGCGAGCCAGAGAGGGTACTGCGGCACCCGATGCGAGCGCTCGCGGCCGGCGTAGCGACTCCCCTTCGTGCCGTTCTTGATCGTGCGTTCGGCCGCCACGTGGCGCGCCTGCTCGGCGTCGTCCTCGATCGCGGCCGTGAGGAATCGTTCGATCTCTGCTTCCGTGAGGGCACGCCGACGGTAGCGCTGGTGCTTCTGCCCCTGCGGCAGTCGCTTGAGCTTCGCCAGCGGGTTCGATGCGATGACGTCGCAGTCGACCGCCCACCGCAGCATCCCCTGGACGGCCGCCACGTCGAGGTTCGCGGTCCGGTTGGACGCACCGTCTTCGATGCGCCGGCGACGCCACTCGAGCAGGTCGCTCGTCTGCAACTCCGAGACACGCCTGGCGCGCAGTCCCCCGAGCACGCGCTTCAGTCGGCCTTTCAGGTTGCTCAGGTGCCCGGCACTGACCCTCTGCTCGAGATCGGATTCGTAGAGTCCCCGAACCTCTTCGAGCAGGCGGTCGTGGGACTCCTCGCGACCAAGCCCGGCGAGCTCGAGGTCCCGCCGACGGATGATGTCTCCGAGTTGACGCTCGGCGACCCGCCGATCCGTCGAAAGCACCTGGCGGCGCCGCTTACCGCTCGCGTCGCTCCAGTCTCCCACGTAGACCGTGCCACGTTTGTTCCGCCGCCTGACGAGGCGCCCACGTCCGATTGCGCGGCCTCTCACCGGTTCAGCTCCTCGGACATGCCATCCAACCACTCCTCGATCGTGCGTACGCGCCACCGCTTCGAGCCACCGAAGCGAATCGCTGGCGGCAGGTCGCCGGCCTTCTCCAGTCGACGGACGGTCCGCACGTCGCACTGAAGCAGCTCAGACAGATCGCGTTCGGTGAACATCTTTCGCAGGGTCGGACGTGTACGCAGTCGCTGCTCGATCTCCTCGAGCTTCTTCTCCAGGGTGTCTTCGAGCTGAGCCATGAGGCTTGCGATCACATCGGAGTGTCGCGCGCCGGCATCACCATCAGGCACGGATGGGAGAAGGCGATCGCCCTCATCACGCATCGAATCTGGAGAGAGTTCACCCAATCTACCAACCTCGCTTCTTCTTCGGAACAGACCCTTGGATGGCCGCCCTCAACACCCCCCTTCGCTGTTCCATCGTCTGGACGGGAGTTCGATTACTGACGTAGTAGGGACCACGATTCTCGCTTTGCCTGCGTTTGATCCTCCGTGCCCGTTGCGAGGCCTCCATCGCACGGACTCGCCGATGGGCCTCCTTCAACGTCGCGGAGGCGAGCCCACCAACCAATCGTTGACACGTGATGAAGTGCTCGAGTTCCTCGATGTCCTTCTCGTAGGCCTCATAGAACCTCGCGAGCAGCTTTGCCGTAGATGCAGGAACCTCCCCGCCTAGACAGTCCTCTTCAATCCGGTCGAGGTCCGCGCCGCGCCCTTCATCAACCTTCCGGACGAAGTTGCTTGGATTCGCCCTCGATCTCGTGACGACCTTCCATGCCTTCATGAACTCCTGGTCGCCCGTTTGCCGGACATAGTGCAGGACCACTTCGCGAATCGCATCACACCCGATCACGGGGGGCGTCATCCTCGCCAATTCCCCCGGAGCGATGAACGTGTATCCGTTCAGCCTCGGGCTGACGAGCTTCAGCATGCCCTTCCGGCCAACCGGTTCTCCCGAGGCGTCGCGAGACTCCGAGTCACTCGTTCCATCCGTGAAGATCTCGACGGTGAAGCTGCGCCCGGTGCTCTCGTGATTCCGTGCCGTTCTCTCGGCTCCCGAGCGCATTGCGCGCTCGATGCGCTCGGCTTCGGTGATGCTCGGCCCCTCGTCTTGCCGCGGGCGCAGACTCGAAGCATCGAGCAACCCCAACTCGAAGAGAACAGCTGGATGCTCGACAAAGTCACGCAAGGAGCTGAGGCGCGCCACCTCCGCCTTCCGCTTCGAGAGTCGCTGACGGGCAGCTCGGACATGTTCGATCCACGCGCGCACGGAATCCAAACCGGCCTTGTCGCGCACCACGCCCACGTCGCCGCTGAGAAGACGTTCGAGGAACGACCTATCACGCGCCTCGAATCGCCGCAGCAGCGGATCGATCTCGCCTCCCTCCACTGGCTTGGGATCCGGCGCGGGTGTCGGCGCCGGCGTAGGGTCATCAACCTGACCGCGCTCTTGGCCGCCCGCATTCGGCAGTTCCGGATCGCCATTCAGAGCGCGAACCACAAGGAAAACGATGGCGAGAGCCGCGACCACGATCACAGCGGTCTTCGCCCGGAACGCAACATTGGTAGCCATACCCCACAGAATGCCGTTCGCAACCACTTCCAGGAAGGGCGTGCATCCGAACACACACCCGTAGATGAACACCGAAGCGGCGACGAGCAGCGACGACACCATGCGCCGCCGCTCGTCCACGCCCCACACCGGCGGCGGAGGCGCTTTCGCGTAGCGCACCTCCGGACGCATCAATCGCTCCTGCAGCAGCGTCACGACTGCTCCTTCCCTCTGAACGCCTCGAGCAAGGCGACCGCGGACTGGTCGGAGATCTGGCCATCGCTGCGTTTCCTCTCGAGGAGCGCCACCGCAGAGCCTCCCAGCGACTCCGCCACCGCCGCCTCGACGGCGGCGATCAGACCATCGCCCTCCTCCACGTTCTGGAAGTCGACGAACCGCCCACCGGTCTTGCTCGCGATGTCACGGTATTGCTTCTCCGCCGGAGCATCCCTCCCACACCGAACCATGAAGCAGCGAATCTTGGCCCCACTCAAACAAGCGAGGATGCGTTCATGAGTCATGCCGAACTCGCAGAGATCGATAGAGTCGTGGTCTCCTGCGAACTCGGGAACGAACTCCTGCGCGTATCCGTGGGACGCATGGTCGCCGACGCAGACCAACACGCGATTCCGCGCCACCCAGGGCAGTTGGCTGGCGAAGAGCAGACCGGCACCAAGGGCCTCAACCGAAGTGTCGTTGCCCTCGGTGAATCCCGCACCGTCGACGAACTTCCGCAGCTGGTCAACTCGGCTCGCCCCGATGAACTCGCCACGTGTGGGACCGCCATCACCGAAGAAGGCGAACGGCGTCTGGCACGTGTGGTCTCGGTAGAAGCCGAAGGTCATCCGCAGATGTTGGTGACGAGCTACCAGGCGTCGCAGAAGCTCCATCGAACGCGTCTTCACCGCATCGATGAAGGGCTCCATCGATGCCGTAGCGTCCGCAAGGACCGCCACGTCGACCCCGCTCTCAACTCGGAGCGCGCGTGACTGCGAGAGAAGGGAACTGCTGGTCAACGCACGCCTCGTTGATCGGATCGTCGGGAACTTCATGATCGCGCTCCTTCTTGCCCCTGAAGAGCCTCCCACTGCGAGTTGACGTAGAGGAAGATCGCATCGAAGGCGTCGTTCAACCACGCCAGGTCAAAGGACGGACGGGTGTCGCTGTGGAACTGCTTCACCAGATCCCGCCAGACCTTCCTGGACTCACCCTGCCCTGCCTCCGAGCCAAAGGTCTCCCCCGGGTCCTCCGGTAGCGCAACCCTGAGCACCGGGCCTCCGTCTTCCATCCCAAGAGTCGCCAGGGAGCCATCCAGCGACTGCAGAAGGCGAGACACCCGCTCGTCCCACTGCTCACACCGAGCGAGGAAGGCCTCGTATCGCTCGCCAACAGGGAAGAAGCTGTGCTCAAGGAACTCGAGGAAGTCCCCACGGGCGGCCTCGATGTCACGTCGGGAATCACGCAGATCCTCGACGAACTTCAGATCGGCACCGGCCTCCGCAAGACGCAGCCGCTCGCGCAGGTCATTCAGCTCTCGGTGCAGCTCGGCGTTACGAGTGCGTTCCGCTCTCAGATCCTGCTCGATCTTCTGCTTATCCACGACAGCATCGAGCGCTCTCCCATCCGCCACGAACGCCTGGTGCTCCAGGCCCTGCATTCGCTCGCGGCTCTCGTTGGCCCGCCTCTCCAGGTCGATGACCCAGAAGGCCAGGATGGACAATGCGCCAACGACCAACGACGCCATCGCGGCCGGCACGACCCCAGCCCCCTCGGACGCCATGACCGCGACGCCGAGGCTTGCGCAGGCTCCCAGACCGAAGAGCCCCACCGCCCCGATGACCCGGGACCTCAAGCCATCTGGCCACGCTACGCGGAACCTCACCATGGCAGACGAACGCCTCCATCGCGCATCTTCTTCTCGCCGCCGCTCGACGGCGGCGGGATCTTGAGGCGCGCATAGTCCGCCGCACCCCAGGTGTAGCCGATGTCTTCCTTCGTCAGCTTGCGTCTACGACGCACGTTCTCGTTGGGCGGCTGCTCGCCCAACATCTGCTTGATGAACTTGCCATCGACCTTCTTGCGCCACGCCCCAACCATCGGAGCACGCGCGACGACCTCGTAACCGTTCCCAAGGGAGGCCTGCGGGAAGTCCTGAAACTCGTAGGGGTAGACGTTGTGATCCTCGCGCAACTCGTGACCGATCGTTGTGCTCCGGCCTTGCGGCGACTTCGTGTCGGTTCGCTTCTCCTGCCAGAACACGTGCTTTCCGAAGAAGCCCGACAGCCACTCAGCCGCATCAGGTGACGCAAGCCGTCCAACGCAGAGGTTGCCGATCTGCCCGACTGCCTCGCTGGCCTGCTCTCGTCCGCCGAAACGGGCGATCAGGCCGCCTGGGTCCTGAATCGTCGCCGCTGTCCGAACGCCCTTGATGCGCCCAAGGAGAAGCGCCTCTCGGTAGGAGGCGAGAATCGACTCCGGCGTCTCGTCGACGAAGAGGAACGTCTCATCGACGGGGTAGTTCTCAGCCCGATCGCGCAGCCGAGCGACGAGAAGACGGAACACAAACGAATTCCACGCCTCGATCGTCTTGGAGTTCCTTGACGATCCCCTGAGGACGATCACCCCTCCCGAGTTCAGCCATCCATCCACCGTGATGTAGTGCTCTGCCCGCCGCTCGAGCAAACTAGCGAGACGCCATGGCCCCAGCTTGACGTTCAGTGTCTGCAGCATGTTCTGACTCGCCTCTACGCCCTTCCTCAGATACTCGCGAAGCAGGCTCTTGCCGCGAGGGTGCAGCTGGAGGACGTGCCGCAGGAGGGACTCATCCCCACACGCGATAAGAAGGTCGTAGAGAAACCAATCGCCTCCGCGCAGCTGTAGCGTGTGCACGATTGCTTCGAGCAGCTGTTGAGCTGCTGGGGTGAAGAAGTCATGCGACTTCTTCGAGTCCTCGATCATCATGTGGGCGAGCTCCTGACCGTCTTCCGGCGTCACGCAGCTCTTGCCCAGATGCAGAGCGATTCCGCTCTCGCTGTAGGCATGAAGGTCGATCAGGTACTCAGGCGGGCACCACCCAAGCACGCTCGGCATTAGGTCCTCGCCCTTCGCGTCGAAGATTACGATGCGACAGCGAGGACGCACCCGACCATCCCACGGCCTCGCACCCAGCACGTTCCGAAGCAACATCCGTAGCTCCAGCGTCTTCCCCGAACCGGTCTGGCCGAAGTACATGAAGTTCGGAGCCAGACAACCATCCGGAAGGATGTTCCCCGCAAAAGGGTAGGCCGCCGACAGGCGTAGACGTTTTAGTGCCTCCGGACAGGTCCGAGCCATCTGCGACAACGAAAGCAGTTCCCCGCTCTCAATAGGATGCGGAGTCGGGGTCATGAATCATCCTCCTCGCCCCGGAAGCTCCGGATGTGTTCATCGCAAGCGGCGCGAGCAACCTCTTCAACCTGCGACGCTCCAAGACATCGGTATCCCGCGTAGAGCGGGGTCACCTCTTCCGCTGTGACGGCGAACTGGGCGTAGAAGCTGGCCAAGAGCAGCGGCAACGTGACGGCCAGTGCGAGACCATGCGTCGACCAGTAGCCATCTCTGATGTCTCGCAGGTCGGCATCGACCAGCAGGAACGTCACCGCCACGGCCAGGGCGTAGCCGACCAGCACACGAACGAAGGGGCGAAGGTGGTGCCACAACCTCCGTCGAAGGTCGATCTCTCGCCCGTCTCGCGCACAAAGCGTCCCGTGAAGCAACGGCGGCAACGCGCCGAGGATCAGGAGGATCTCCGGCCAGTAGTAGAGGACCGTTCCTGCTCGCCCTGCCCCGCTGACGATCCCCAGCCTCCCCCATGACAGGCACGACCAAGTCACCAACCAGGCCGGGAACAGGACCACCGCACACTCGGCGAACAAGCGGACGCCCGTCCCCACCGTGTCTGGCAGCACAACGCCGCAGGGGCTCGGGTCCCGCCTCGCGATGCGGTCCAGCCTCATGCTGATGAGCTCGTAGGCCAACGGGTGCGCATCCATCACAGCCTCACCCCCAATCCCGGCGACTGGGACTGACGCCACGCCTGATCTTCCAGCTGCAGCTGGTCCTGGATCGTCGTCGCAAGCTCCTCCCTCCGACTACGCTGCATGCTGCGGGACAACTCGGCGAGCCCCTCTCCAACCGCGATCTCGTGCGTGTAGACATGGAGGTCGTGCGCCTGCCTGGTCAGCGCCACGTAGCTGAGTTCTGCGTCCAGATTCCCCGGATCGGCTAGCACGAGTGCTCGATCCACGGTCTTGCCCTGGACACGGTGGATCGTTGCCGCGAATCCTAGCTCGACGTGCGGATACACGCGCAGATCGACGTCGGCAAACAGTTCGGCCCCGTTGCGCCCCTCTCGATCAAGACGCACGCGCAGATGACGACCGCTCGCAGCAACGACCTCTCCGAAGTCTCCGTTCACTACGCCACCGGGCTTCTTTGCCCACAAGCGCCCCCGCCCACCGAACGCAGTGACGTCAACTCGGAACGAGTTGCGGCGCAGCACGACGCGGTCACCGAGGTGGAAGCACAACGGAGAAGCTCCAGCGCCCCGATACAGCTTGGTGCCGCGCTCACCGAGTTCCACGGGCGCACCGACCCGCTCGCCACGCTCGATTCGGGCCTTCTGCACCTGCTCGTTCAGCCGAGTAACTTGCGAGCGCGTCGATGCGATGATCAGCGTGTCTCGCCTCTGACCGGCCCCATAGGACATGTAGCGATCGACACAGGCGTTGATCGGACTCTCCTCCCCACCGCAGACGTGGAGTCTGTCGTGTTCTGCGAGCAGGCGAAGCGCCTCGTCGGCCTCGCGACTGCGGACGTGACCGCTGAGAGCCTGCATCCACGGTTGCTCCCGCTGCCTCCAGTTCTTCTTGAGCTCGATGTGGCCGACCAGATCCGCGAGCCTTGAGAACAGAGAGGCGCCTGAAAGCACAGGACCAAGCTGGCGCTCGTCACCACACAGGATGACCTTCGCCCCCGCTTGCTTGGCCCTATCGATCACCTTGGCCAGCTTGCGGAATCCCACCATCGCAGCCTCATCGACGACGATGTAGTCGCCCTTCCGAACCTGCATGTGCGACGGGTTCCAGGTCATACTCCTCGGGTTGACCAAAACCCGCAGGAGCATGCGCACGTGATGGCGCAGCGCTCTTGCCGGCACCGAATGCGACAGGCGCTCGAACCGGTCCACGGTGAACGTGCTCTCGATCCGCGCTCCGGCCGCCAGCTCCTCGCGCGCCACACCTGTCGGAGCAAGCCCGATCACGCGTCGCCCCTCCGCATCTGCCGCCGCCACCAGCGCGGCAAGCAGCCGCGTCTTGCCGGTCCCGGCCGCCCCCTTGAGGACCTTGATAGCGCCCTTCGTCCCAGCGAGGTGCTTCAACGCTACTCGCTGCTCCCGATCCAGCCCGAGACGCCGAGCCACCTTGTCGAGCTGCTCTTCGCGAACGCGGTGCCCCGCCGCCTTGTGCATTGCCTCGGCATTCGCCAGGGCGTCCACCTCCACCCCGTAGTTCTCGCGAGTGGTGTAGAGCACGCTGCCGCGTCGCTCGCCCAGCCTGTGAACCCGCTCATCGTTCTGCAACACGTGATCCACCGCCCGTACGACATCGCCGATCCGCGCATGACCACCTCGGCATGCATATGCGGCGACCCTCTGAACGTCGGTCTCGCGGAAGGAGGAATGTTGCGCGGCGACCTGACCGACCGCCCGGCTGGCAGCTCGCCGCGCATTTGTCCGGCTGCGGTCCAGGTTTCCCTTCGCCCGCCATCCGAACAGCCTGCTGATGCTCTGCTTCGTCACGCCATACCGCGACGCTGTCGCCCGCCACTCGCCGACCAGATCGTCGAAGGAACGCTCGATCTTGCTCGGCCGGATCCGTAGCTGGATCGCCTCGCGGGCCTTCGCCGACTCGTATCCCAACTGCCCCGCCTTCTGCAGGAGCTTCGCCCGCGCCTTCGAGAACTCCTTGAGGACCTCTTCTGGAATCCCGCAGAGCTCGAAACCGTCTTTCGTCTTGCGGACCGCGAGCCCTTCGGCCCGGAGCCGCGAGGCCAACTCGGACGTCGCCATCGCGCCCAAAGCCATCTTCGCCTCGTATAGCGAACGGCTCTGCAAGGAACCCCAGGTACCGTCCTGTCTCAGGCCGGCATTGAAGATCACAACGTGGCAATGCAGCTGCGGATCCCCGTGGCGAGACTCGATGTGCCAGAACTTCACGACCACGAGTCCGGCAACCTGTTCGGAGCGCATCCCACCCTTTCCTCTCCGCGCCTTCACCACGTGGTCTTCGATGTGTCGGACCAGTGAGTCAACCGTCTCGTTCACCGCCCCCTGCACAGTTCGGCGCACGTCGTCGCTACCGAGCAGAGCAACGACGCTGACGCTCTTCGGGACGCTGATGGTCATGTCCCAAGCCGCATCACTGTCGTCCCCGTAGTTCTGACGCAACTGCTCGGCTTGAGGGCCAATCGCCCTACTCATGTCCGAGAACCTCTGCAACGTGACCTTCTCACCAAGCAGATCCAGTTCGTCTGCCCCCACACCCCCAAAGACGGGGACCGCACCGTCCTGCAGCAGGTAGCGCAGAAAGCGAAGTTCGTCACCTTCGCGCTCGATGTCCTGCCTGTGGTAGGACACGAGGTTGCCGGATCCCGATGACATGGAGACGAGCATCTGCTGCGTGGTCTAGTTGGCGCTGAGGTGGAAAGCGGAACTGCGACGCAGGCGTTGCCCTTCGCACCGGGGCGCTCGGTGCGGCGTCCTCATGGCAGCCCGTTGGATGTAGCCAACGAGCTCAAGAACCAACTCATCAGCCATGAAGTGCGGTCGCACGAGATGGCCCATCCCGCCCCATCTGCGCAGACCGTCTCCCAGCTCCAGATGGACAGACGCTGGCTCCTGTGTCCTCGGTGACATCATCGTTCAGCTCCCGTTCATGTCGTGGTTCGGCACCGGCATCACGGGCACCTTCTCCTTCACCCACTTGTTGACGGCCTTGCGGCCGACGTCGCCGTCCTTAGCGAAGTTCAGCAGAATCGCCTCGCCGAACGCCTTCTGACGCTCGCCCAACACAGCCACTGCGTGCAGCAGCTGGTTTGCTACGAGGCCTACGCCGCCAGCTGGTGACTCGACCTCCCGGCCTTCCACGCCGATCGCGTCAGCAAGCAAGTCGCGAATCACCTCGGAGAGCGACTTCCCGGAGCGCTTGGCCCTCAGCATGAGTTCGGCGTACATGTCCGAGTCCAGACGAACGGAGGTCACCTTGCCGCTGAGATTGGTCATGCGTTTTCCTCGACGGTGATGGCGTCGGCCCACACGGCCTCGAAGTTGGCCTCGTCTTCCTCGTCCTCCGTGAAGATGGCGAGGACCTCGACCGCATTTGGGTAACCCCCGAACGTCGGGGCCGTCGCTCGCGCGGCGATCGAGTAGCCGCGCATCCGGACTTCCGAGATCACCCGATCCCAAACCGCTGCTCGAGCCCCAGACCGCACACCATCGATGAGCAGCACGAGGCCACGCCGGTCGCTCAGCGGACGCACGAACCTAGTGGTGCGCCCAGGATCGACGGCCAACTGTGACCAGGCCATGGAAGCCGCAATGACCTCAGGATCGTCCGGCCTAGCTGGCCAAGCCTGATCGAGGTCATCCTCCTGATCCGCTGCCATGATCAAGCCACGATGGACCAGTTCGCTAATCGCGGACGAAACGCTCAGGCCTTCCCGTCGGGCGAAGGCAACGAGGTCGCTATGCAGGCCCAGGTCGAGACGACAGGCAACAGTGCGCAAGGCGAACCTGCTCACTTGCCCTCCTCAGCGATGACCGCGTCAGCCCACAGCTCCATGAACAAGGCCTCTTCGCCGCTGTCATCGCAGAAGATGGCGACGACCTCTGTGGCTCCGTCGTCAGCCTTGCCGCTGCCGGTAGGCGCGCTTGCTTGAGCGGCGACCTCGTATCCGTGTTCCTGAGCACTCGAGATCACCCGGCGCCACACCCGCTCCCTGGCCGGACGCGGCTCTCCGTCGACGAGCAGCATCAGCCCTCGCCGATGTGCAGTTGGAGGAACGAACCGAAGACGACGCGGCTCAGGGGTGAAGAGGTGGACCCACGCCATCGCACTCGCGATGCCGTGGTAGTCACCCGGTCCGATGGGCCTTCGCTGTGAGCGCGTCATGCCCTCTCTATACTGGCACATTGTGCCAGTAACAACCCGAAGGGTTAGATCGGTCCGCGTTTACAGGCGTTTACAACGATCGGGTATTCCGCCCAGGCGGCCGGCAAAGTGGACTAGGCATTCGATTCCTCAGCTAGCTCGAGCCTAGGGAGGGCAACCGACGCCTTCCCGATTCGCTGCCGCCCGTTTGCTTCGGCCACTCGGAAAACGAACCGACCAACGGGGCATCCCGGAGACTTGACGTGGTAGAGCACCCCGGGCTTGCCAGTCTTCGGATCCTTGAGGTGCAGGTCGCCAAGCCCCTGCAACAAGAGACGAAGCCGGGCAGCGAAGCGAGAGTTCGACTCGAACGACCCGAAGTGCCCGATCGCGTCGCCCGCACCGTGCACCTGTTCGTTGACCGCGTCCAGCCACGCCTGGACATCTCGCCTAGCAGGTTTGAGATCGCCGGTGACAACAGCCCAAGCTGCTCCCGCAGCACGTTCGAACGCGTCATCGAGGAGCTTCGCCGGTGCCACGCGACTACGGTCAGCCAACTCGCGAGCGCTTGAGTCTGCATCGCCGGCGATTGCCGGCAACTGCGCAAGAGCCTCCCCGCGTCCGGCTAGCGAGACCCTGTAGCGCGCAACATCGGCTACCTCGATACGCAGGAGCTTTGCCTCGCTGAGAATCCCGAGGCACGCCTGTGCCTCAACGTCATCGATGCCGAGCGCCAACGCGACGTCCGACAAGCTCGCACCTCCACGATGGTCAACGGCAAAGAACCAGCTCAGCATTCTCCTCAACAGAAGCGGGCGCTCTCCCTTGATGCTCGTAAAGAGGCTCGCAGCCTCACCACCTTCGCCCCGATCTCCTAGCCGGTCAGCCTGCTGCTTCCCTATGACGAACTCATCGCCCGCCCTCGACTGGCTTGTAGCCTCCTCGGAAGCAACGCTCTTCGATCCGTCGTTCTTCTTCTGTTTGCTCACGATCTACGCCATCTGCATCCGGTCTGCGCCGAGGCGAGCCTAAGACCCCCGACGCGGATGGCAAAGCACACCGACCCGAGAACCGTGTCCGACAACGCGTAAACATCGCGCCCCGCCACGCTCGTCGCGTTTACACCGGCAACTCCGCTCCTCGCCCCGACTTCCCCCGATCCGCCCGCACTGGGCGTAAACACGCCGTTGACGCCGCGAGTCACCATCACGTCTCGACTTACCGCAGGACACCGCCGCGGCGTCCGCACCGCCAGGTGCATCGGGTGTGTTCCTTGTTCCTCGTTCCCTGTTCTTCGCATGGGCTATAGGGGGAGGCATGGTTCTAGAACATCATGTCACGGGACTGCGCGAAGAACGCCAACGCCTGCAGGCGGAGGCCGACGGCGTAAGGGCGTCACTCCTGAAGCTCGAAGAGCAGCTGCAGCGCGTCGAAACGGCGCTCGCCGCGCTCACGGGTAGCGAGAAGGTCAAGAAGAAGAAGTCGGCCGGAACCGGCGTGAAGACCACGGAGGTCATCGCAGAGATGGCGGCGCTGCTGCAGGACGGAGCGCTTCACGAAGAAGAGCTCTCGAAGCGCGTCGCGGACAACCTGAAGGCGAAGGGCAAGACGCGAACAGGTCTCGCGCTCCGCTTCAGACAGGCGCTGAAGCACGAGAGCTTCGAACACAAGGGCGACGCCGTGGCGCTCGCTCCGAAGCGCCAGGCGTAGCCGCTTGCTTGTGCTACGACGTCTTCTCAAAGACCACGCAGTACTCGTGCTTGATGGGGACGTGCTTCATGCGCGCGTAGGTGCGTCCATCGGACTTGCAGTTGTGCTGCGTCTTGATGATCACCGACCGCATCGCGCCCAGGCATGGCTCCATGTTCATCACGTCTCTGCCTAGCGCGTAGTAACCACCCGCTCGCCGAACATCCGCGACCAAGACGGCGAGGTGTCCACCAAAGGCAAGCGACTCGTAGGCGTTCCGCAGGCAGACCGTCAGCTTCGTGATGAACCGCTTGTAGTGGGCCTCCGAACTCAGGTCTTTCTCGCCACCACCGTAGCTGACGATGTTGAAGTAGGGCGGGTGCACCCACACGAAGTCGAACTCACCTCGCGGCTGCTCCTCGTAGAGGTCGAAGCCCTTCTTCAGGTCGCCGCCCCAGTAGCGGATTCGACTCCCCGTCGCCTCGTTGAGCCCCGCAATGACGTCTCGGGTCGTTCCGGAACCCATCATCGGGTCGGCAACCCGTTTCGCGCGGTAGCGCAAGACGAGCTCCTTGAACAACGTGCCATCGCAGTTGCCCCGGTAGCGAGCGTCACCCCAGAGGTTGCACCGCTTGGGATAGGACACTACCGAGCTAAGTCCGGCCGTCGCTGCGTAGGGCGACACCTCGTTGCTCATGGGGTCGAGGGTTGGTGTTGATGTTGCGTTCTCTCTCATGCTTTCCTCCTTGCATGCGGCCCGCCCCCTCACCCGAAATGCTGTTTCCCGGTGAGGGGCGCAGGCGGTTCTTCACAGCGCGCTGAGAACGCCGAGCCCCTCCCGAAGGAAAGAGCCAGACTGAGCGCCTGCCTGCAGGCGCACCAGAAGAGAGAAGCGGCGCGCGGAAGCACCGAAGCGTTGCACGGACCGTGACAGCTTCGCTGGCGCGAGGACGTGCTGCGAAGGAGCGTGCGCACCACGTGGAGAAACGGTGCGCGAACAACGCCATCGCCTGCACGGGCCGTGACAGCTTCGCTGGCGCGTCGACCGTGCTTGCGATGGCGCACGCGCACGATTGAAGCGGCGCATCTCACCCCCTAAGCGGGAAGCCAGCGTGCGCTGGCCTCCCTCGAGGATCAGTAGTCTGCCGGCAACAGCACCGTCGTCGCCGACCGGTCCGCCTCCGTGATGATCCAGAACTTGGTTCCCGCCGAGCTCCGGTAGACCGAGAACAGCCGGAAGCCCTGCTTCAACGACAGGTCGTTCTCCTCCCAGTCCTCGGGACAACACTCGCCCCAGTCTCCCTGCACATGGCGGCCCAACGCCGCCTGAATCTCGTCAGGGGGAATCGCTGCCAGCGCCGCCGGCGTGCTCACAAGACGTCCTAGTGGGAACGTCCGGCCTCTCTTGTCTTCGAATGCATCCATGTCGACCTCCGTCGTTTGGGCCCGCCTCCTTCCCCGGTCACGCTTTCCCGTTGAGGGGTGCGGGCAGTTCTTCGCCTCGGCCTCAGAACGCCCGCACCCCATCAGGGAAAGCAGGACGACCGTGCGCCGTTCGTCGGCGCACCTACCTGGAGAACACGGGCGCGAGCCGCGTGCTATGCAGGTGGCGTGACAGCTTCGCTGGCGCGGCACGTGCCACACGCAGGGCGAGCGCACCGAGCCGTCATGCCGAGCTGCTGCAGCCGAGCGCGAAAGCGCCCGGCGCCAACAAGGGCGCCGGGCAGGTTGGCAAGGCGTGTCGCTACTCGCCGTCGTCCGCTTCTGCCTCGGCGGCCTGCGCCGACTGCATCAGCATGTACGAGTGGACCTCGTTGGCGACCTTCGCCAGCAGCAGCAGGTCCTCGCGCCCGAAGCTCGAGGACCGACGCCAGCTGCCTTCCGAATCCCGGTAGAGCGTGTGGAAGCTCGCCGAGTAGAAGCTCCCACCGTTCTTGGCCTCGTTCTGCCAGATGGACGCCTTCACGCCGCCCATCCTGATCTCGTGCACTGGTCTGTTGTTCTCTTCCATCATTTCCTCCTTCAGATGGTTGGTTACACGTCTGTTCGGAGGGCACGCGCGCGCCGAGGAGGCGCCGGGTCAAGGAGGAACGCAGGCCGAAGGCCGAGTAGTCCTTGCACGCGGCGACCGACAGGCGCGAGAACGGCCCGGGAGCAGACGTGTGGCCATCCCTGAAGATGACGATGGCAGACCGAACGACATGTGCACGGAACCGAATGGGCGCGAAGGCGCCGCCGGAGACGAGGTGCCAGGTGGAGCGCGGTCGCTGCTTGCCTTCTATCGGAACATCGGAAAGAACCTGGTCGCCCGTTTCGGGCGACGTGGGTTTGGACTACCGCTTCGGCGAAGTCGCACGCAGGAACGCCTCACGGAGTGCTTCTGCCATCGGCAGGAGCTCCGCGACGCCCAGCGACTGCGACTCCTTCCACTCCTCGCCGTCCTTGTAGAGACGGGTCGGGACGAAATTGAGCATCTCGCCGTTCTGGGTCTTGTTGAGCCAGACGACGACCTTGCAACGGCCGTAGCGAACCTCATCGATCGGTCGCTCGGCCTTCTGGGTTTGGCGGTCCTCGGGACCACCGGGAGAGCTGTAGCTCATACGCATACCTCCATTCGGTTGCGCAGCGCTCCGGCTCTACCTGGCTGTCCTTGGTTATGAGCCGCCGGCACACGCGTGTGCGGTAGCACACTCGCGTCAGGCCACGGCCTCGGCCCACGACTCCCGCATCTGCCTCGCCCGCTCCTGAATCCGCAAGAACTCCGGGCACCTAGACCGCACGGTTACAGACGGCACCGGATCTGCTCGCCGAGCGCTCGCCGGCCTCGGGTTCGCCAACATCGCCACCAGTGCTCCGCCTCTCTCGACCAACGCAAAGGGGAAGCCTCTCCTGTTGAGGATCTCTGTTTTGGGATCTCTGTTATCTAGCGTTGTCGAAAACGCATCAGGGGCGTTGTCAGAAACCGGCGGGGGCGTTGTCGTTTTTTGCCGCGAGCGCCATCGCCGACCTACATGCGACGTCATCGTCACCAGCGAACCGTCGACGAACAGACAGCCGTTGGCGTTCTCATTGGCCTGCCGTACCTCGAGTGCCTGCAGGTAGCCGCGCCGCCGCAGCCTCTCGACGGCTCGACATAGCGTCGACCGCCCACACCCAGAGAGCGCAGCCAGGTCCGCGTATCGAAACCGCGCGTAGCGCTCCCCCTCCAGCAGGCGCGCCCGTCGCTGCCGCTGCTTGAGCCGACGCATGCAGTAGTAGAGCAACACGATCGCCTCCGAGCACGCGGCCTGACCCGTCGCAATGTGCTTGGCCATCTTCCGTGAGACCGCGACCTTCTTGCCGCCCTTCGGGGTGCCCGCCAGCAGGTCACCGAGCTCCTTCTCGAGGCGCTCGATGCGACCGCGCGACAGCTGCTTCGCAGTCGATCGCTTGGCGTTCACGATACGCTGCATGTCGACGCGACTGCGTGCGTGAAGCGCCCGCTTCTCGAGCATCGCGGCGAAGACGCGCATGCGGTCTTTGCCCAACCGGCGTTCGCGATGCGCGACGAGGATCGCCTCCAACTCCGCACGCGTCGCGACGGTGTAGTTGCCCTGGAACTCGTTCCGTTCGATTCCATTCTTTCGTGATGTCATCCTCTCCTCCGATGGATGCGGGAGCAGGCATGCGACACAGGTCGCCTCGATAGAGGCGTTGACGAACGCGGCGGAAACGCGCTAGGGTCGAACTGTCAGCTACGAACAGGATCCACGCGGTCCTCCATGCAAGAGCAGCCCATGCGGCTGCTTTTTCTTTGCCCGATGGGCAACGTCCGGTCCTACATCGGCGCCTCCCCAAGTTGATTGCACGGCTCGCAACACGAGCCCGATCTCACCCTTGCCCAGGTCGACGATTCGCGCAAGACCCGTTCTCGCCTGCATCCCGAGAGGCGTCACCGATGGGCGGCTCCAACGAAGTCGCGCACTTGCCAGAAGAGCGACCTAGCAAGCTAGCTACCGAGCTTGCTAGCACGCCACCTCGCTCACTTTCCATCTTGCGTGCTCGCTCGATCTGTGAGCAAACTGCGAACAGGGCATCAACTGAGGAGGGCACCATGATCATCTCGTTCGTCAACCAGAAGGGGGGCGTCGGCAAGTCGACGCTGTCCTTCCACTTCGCCTGCTGGCTCGCCGCGCGGGGCCGCGCCGTCGGCTTCTTCGACGCCGACACACAGCGCTCGTCTTCGCGCTGGATGGCAGCGCACGAGCCATGCATGCCGCTGGATGCGGTAGACCTGACGCGCCCCAACGACATGCCGCGCCAGGTACTCGAACTCGCAGAGGGCCTCGAGTTCGTCATCTGTGATGGACCGGGCGGGCTGGGGGAGGTCACCCGCACGCTGCTCGTGCTCTCGGACCTCGCGGTCTTTCCAATATCCGCATCCTTTCTCGACGCCGAGGCGCTGGCCGAGGCGAAGTCCCAACTTGACTACGCGACCAGCATTCATCCTGCCACGCCTCCGCTCGCCACGGTCGTCCTCAACAAGGTCCCACGACGCTCACGACTCGCGCGTGATGCGCGTGAAGCCCTCAGCTCGCTAGGCATCGCCGCCTTAGAAGGTTCGGTCCGCGACCTAAACGTGTTCAAGATCGCACCGCAGAACAGAACGACAGTCTGGGACCTCGGACGCGCCGGTCAACACGGCGGCGCCGACCTTGAGATTGTGTTCGACGAGCTGATGATGCTCGTGGAGCAACCACGAGCGGAGGTGGCACATGGCTGAACGCAAGATGTCCGACGCTCTGACCGGCGACCAGAACCCGCCGGCCGTCGGAGACGTCGCCGCGAAGCGACGAGCATTCCTCGACCCGGAAGTCGGCGCCTTCATTCGTAGCGGCCCCGCCACGAACACACGAACGGCTCCGGCGACCTCCGCGTCTGCCGCCGCAACGCATCCGGACATGCAGCTCAACACCCGCGTCCCCGCCGACATCTACCAGCGTGCACGTCGAGCTGTCTTCGAGTGCAGGATGAGCGAGGTCGAGCCAAGCACGATTCAGGAACTCGTCAGCCAGGCACTCCATGCAGAGCTGAAGCGACTGGGATTCTGACAGCCCCCGCCAAGCGGCCTGCGCTGGCTGCTGCGCGGTGACTGCCTGAGTTGGTCTCTCACGCGCGCGTGATGAGAGACCAACACAGACGTCCCGTTCACGACAAGCCATCCGAAGTCCCGGCCGAGCCGAAGCGTCGCGAGTCCGAGCCCATCGCGGCCGACCAGAACACCTCGCCCGACGACGACCAGGATCGAGACGAGCCAGACCCGCGCCAAGCCGCGCAGATCGAAGCCTTCCTTGCCCAGCAGCGCGCCGCGATGGGATTCACCTGAAGCGACTGCTGACTCCCGGTCCGGGAGTAGTCACCGGGCGGAGGAAAGAACCGCGCCAGGCGCTTCGCGCCCGCTTCGCCCTTCGGGTCACGGTTCTATCCTCTTCGCCCTACACAACTGTCGATCCACGCTCAGATGCCAGAAGGCCCTCCCTCTGAACTCACCTACGGCAACTGCGCCGACCAGAACAACCGGGCTGCGCACCGCGCCCGCCGGCGTGGCCCTGCCTTCTGACGAAGGCCCACACCGACGAACGGCTCCAACGGCAGCTGAAAACTCGACGACGCCGATTTGCGTAAGGAACCAGGACGTGTCACTCTCGAGGTGTTGATGCTCGGGTTCGCCTGGGCAGTGTTCTTTCTCTGCCGCCTTCGGGCGGCAGTTTCTCGGGTAGTCCGTCCAATAAAGGTTCTGAGCGTCGTTTCGACGCTCACCAGACTGCGCATCCCCTCCGGACCTGGGGTTAGCGACTCGTCCGCCATCGCGGGCGCGGCGCCAACCCCAGGCCGCAACCAAGGAGGCGGATTGAAACGCAGCAAGAAGAAGAACGACGAGGCGCACCAGCGCACTCTCCCCCCATCGCCGCTCGCAGCGCCGATGATCAGGATGCTCGAGACGAAGCTCGAGGTCCCGAACAGCTATGTGCCACCGGGACCGCTCCGGAGTGCACTTGACGTTGCCAAGATGATGCGCGAGCTCATCGGTGAGGCTGACCGCGAGCACTTCGCCGCCCTCTACCTCAACACGCGCCACTTCGTGACTCATGTGCACATCGTCTCGTGTGGCACACCCCAGGCCACGGTTGTTCACCCTCGGGAAGTGTTCAAGGCGGCCTTCCTGGCCAATGCCGCGGCACTCATCGTCGTGCACAACCACCCATCCGGAGACGTGCACCCGTCGAGTGACGATCGCGCGATCACAGAACGCCTGCGCGAAGCGGGTCAGCTACTCGGTATCGAGCTACTCGACTCGGTCATTGTCGGCCCTGGTGAGGAGTTCTATTCCTCAGTCGAGGGATGCGTACTCCGCATCGCAACCGACAGCACAAAGGAGGTTGCCGATGGATCCTGACCGTGCGCCAGCCCGCATCGCGGATGCTAGCTGCAACGGTCACGATGGTTCGCCAGCCGCCCCGAAGTGGTCCGAACTGTTCGTAATCGCCTCTTATTGACGAAGAGATAGGTCATGCTCGACGAGTGGTTGCGCCGTGGTTTCCCGCGCATGGCGGCCATACCACGTTCCGTTGCTTGATCCCCGCTCCGATTTGTTTGGCCAGGCTGGTCGCGTCCCGCGACGCCATCGCCTGACAGGCAGAGCGGTTGAGACCACAGGTTGTTCCTGGACGGACTCCCGCACTCTCTCCCGTTCAGTGCTAAAGCCCCGCCCACGGCTGCCTCGTGATCCTTCCCTCCGACCGCGTTCCGTCGCACCCAGCGAGCCCCGTGCACGCGCCGAACATGAACGAGCGCACGTGACAGTTTCTCGCATCAATCCAGAACTCCTTAGCCAGAGCCTTCCCGAACGCGCCCCGTAGAAGTACGACCGGATGTTCGCAGAGGTAGTTGCTCGCAACCCGCCATGTCGGCACAGCTTCTGCCCGGGTATCTGGGGCCTCGAACCCCTGGAGGCATCGCAATGCTGAAGAAGGTTGTTGCAATCAAGAATGTCGGCAAGTTTCGCAACTGCGGATCTTCCGGAGATGTCCAATTTCGACGCGCGACACTGATGTTCGCGCCGAATGCGCGGGGCAAGACCACCTTGTGTGACATCCTTCGGTCGCTCCGCACGGGTGACGGTTCCTACATCATGGGAAGACAGACGCTCGGCTGCGCTGACGGCCCAGAAGTCGAGCTCCTCACTGAGGCCGGCAAATGCGACTTCCGGTCGGGGGGATGGACAGGCACGGTCGCACACCTTGAGGTGTATGACTCACGCTTCGTGAACGACAACGTCCACGCGGGCGAATGCGTTGGCCACGACCAGAGGCGAAACCTCTACAACGTCATCCTCGGAGAAGAAGGACTCGAACTGAAAGAAGACTGCGATGCGAAGGACGCAGCTAGTCGCGAAGCGATTCGGGAGGAGAAAGAGAGACAGGCCGAAGTCCAGAAGCTCATGCCGCACGCGATGGCGGTGGAGAAGTTCTTGTCACTTGAGAAGGGCGATGATTTCGATACCAAGTTCGAGGAGGCGAAGCGCCGCGTCGCACTGCTCGAAGCCTCGACCGAAGTTCAGGGGAAGAGCCTGCTATCGACAGTAACAATTCCGACCTTCCCTGCTGGGCTAGCCCAGATCCTCGGATCAACGCTTGAGGATGTCTCGGAGAACGCTGAGGCGCTGATTCAGGAGCACGCCACCAATCACATGAGGGCTACGGATGAGTCATGGCTGCACCAAGGCGTGAACCTGATGCTTAACGACGATTGCCCGTTCTGCGGAACGCTGCTCAGTGGTCGAGAGCTTCTAGCAGCCTACCGAACCCACTTCGCCGGGAGTTACCGAGAGCACAAGGCCGCGGTGGAAGCATGGAGGGCCAGGCTCGACACGTTTGTGAGCGAAACCACGTTCCTCCGGATTCAGCAGACGCTCGATGGCAACACCAGGCTTCTGGAAGACTGGAGAAGCTACCTCACCACCGATGAGCAGCTCGAGCTAGACGTCGACGCCCTCAGCGAGAGCCTCCTGTCCTTGCAAAGCGTCGCCCGAGATGCCTTGGCAAGGAAGTGTGAGGCGCCGCTAGAGGCAATCGATATTGCTCTGGAACTGAGTGCGGCAGAGGAAGCAGTCGCTCAGGCACGGTCCTCGGTGATGGCTTACAACTCGGCCGTCGAGAGGGTCAACGCTGCAATGCGGGCCAAGCAAGAGGAATCGCGCAAGGGAGGCCTGACGGAGGCAAGACAAGACCTTGCCGAACTCGCGGCGACGAATACTCGAGCGGGGGCGGAGGCAACAGCAGCATGCCAGGAGCTACTCGCCGCACGGACCAAGAGAGCTGCAGCTGACCTCGAGAAGTTGAAGGCAAAACAGAAGCTCGAGAATTACTCCGAGAGCGTCTTTCAACGCTACGAAAAGCGCATCAACGAGTATCTCAAGAGGTTCGGCACATCCTTCAGAGTTCGAAAGACGGCGGCCGAGTTTCCGGGCGGGAAGCCTCGCACGACTTATTGCCTAGCCATCGAGGCGCACGAGGGTTCATGGGAGGAGGTGAGGCTAGGGGACCTCAAGACGCCCAATGACCAGGCGTCGTTCAAGAACACGCTCAGCGCAGGTGACAAGAGCGCTCTTGCGTTGGCGTTCTTTTTCGCTCAGGTCGAGGCGAGTCCAAACCTGGCGGACAAAGTGGTCGTGCTGGACGACCCCTTTACTAGCCAGGATCGCGGGAGAAGAGTCTGCACTCAGCAGAGCATCAGAAGGCTCGCCCAGAAGACACGCCAAGTTGTCGTTCTGTCCCACGACCCCAACTTCCTAAAGCTCATATGGGACGAGTTGCCCGCGGCCGAGAAGAAGACACTCCAGCTCACTGAGCTTGGCGGCGTGATGGAGTGGGACATCGAGAGCGAAGTGCTTGAGGAGTACTATCAGAACTTCACGACACTCTGGAAGTACTGCGAGTATCGCGATGGCAGCCCCGAGAGTGTTGTGAAGACAATGCGCGTCCTGCTGGAGAAGTACCTTCGGTGGAAGTTGCCGAACCAGCTTGACGCGAAGGGATGGCTCGGCGACTACGTGAAGGCCATCGCGGACGCCGACGAAGGATCTCCGCTCGCACAGGCCAAGTGCATCCTCGAAGACTTGGAGGACCTCAAGGATTACGCGAAGCGATACCACCACCCACAAGACGATGGCACGAGCAGCGGGCAGTTGGTCGATAGCGACGAGCTCGCGACCTATGGGAAGCGAGCTCTGGAACTCGTGCAGAAGTTCTAGATGAGTTGGTCGACGCGACTAGCCCACTGGGCAACAGCAATCCTCGAGCGGACCCTCAGCCGCCTCATTCGATCTTGCGATGGTTGCCGTCCTCCCCTTAGAGCTTCACGGGAACACAAGAGGGCTGCGCTCGCCTGAGGAGCGGCATCCTTCCGGGAAGCCACAGCTATTGGGCTAGCCACTTTCTCCCTCAACCCAAGACCGCTCGCAACCCGCCGACTTGAGTAGCCCTCCGATCCATGAGACCCTCAAATCAGGAGGGATGATGGAGAGGAAGCTCGCTTGGTTTCCATTCACGACAGCACAGGTCGAGATCGCACTCGGCTTGGCCGGACTCGGTGCTACAGCGGCCTCGTTACTCGAGGTCCCGGGCCCAACGGTCGCGCTTGGAACGGCGGGCTTCCTCCTCCTCACCTTTCTCGTCGGGCTGCTTGCCGCTGCTTCCGGCAACCGAGTGGCGCGTGTGCACCTCGATGGGGCCCTGCACGGGCGCGGCTACGCGGATCTGTTCCGACACGCCCACCGCAGCCTGCTCCTCATCCATCTCGACGACGACGCGCCTCACGATGAGCTCTTGGGCCTCTACCGTCGACTGCTCGAGCGCGGCATCGAGATTCGTCGCCTGATCTTCGTACGTCCTGACCACCGTCAAGCCGGAGTTCGCTGGATCCGCGAGTTCGGGCCGCACGAGCTTCTTCGCCAGAGGTTTGTCGAGACCGCGTCGGGGAACCCGCTCCCGCTGAGCTTCGCGGTCGTCGATGAGGACGCCGTCCTGATCGCCGTTCCCGGATACCACCCAACCGAAACGGAAACGTTCGGGGACGGCCTCGTGCTACGACACCTGATCGAACTCCGACATCCGACGATCACTCGCGCATTCCTCGAGGCCTACGAATCTGCCTGGAGGCGAGGTACGCGGCTGGAGGACGACTGCCTGGCGTAGTCGGGCGCACGGTCCGTGGCACGCGAATCAGTGCACGGCTACCGACCTCGCGGTCACGCTCGATTCTCACCGCTTTCTACGCAAACGCCGATCCAGCTCCTTGCTGAACTCAACGAACGGCACCCCCAACCCGCGACACCACTCCCGCACCTCGAGGATGTCGAGCCGCCGCTCACCGTTCTCGGATTTGCTCACGTAGGACTGGGGCACCCCGAGACTCTCCGCCAAGTCGGCCTGAAGAGTCCCCTCACGCTCGCGTAGCTCGCGCAGCAGATCCCGAAGCACTCGGTACTCGGGCGTATGGGTGGACTTGGGCATCTGTGGAGTCTCTGCACCGAATCCTACTTCCCCACTTGGCATATCCCAGTTTCGGATCTAGCATCTAGACCGTATGGCCGTCCTCCGAGAAGCCGTGACCCCACCAGAGGTCCTCTTCGTCCACGCCCCCTACCCCGGCCGTCTGAAGTTTCGCGCGGTGCCGAGCAGCATGTTCGCAGCTGCCGGCCCCTTCGTCGTAGCCAACCCGAAACGCCAAGTGAGCTACCTCGACCCCGGCAGCCCGACCGCCGAGTTCTACCGGCACCTTGAGGGTCTGCTCGCGACCGGGCGAGTACGCGCGCTGTGCATCTCGACGTCTACGGCAGCCATCGAAGAAACGGCGCGGATCGCCGCAACGAGCTCCCTCTTCGCGCCTGAGACCCTCGTCATCGTAGGCGGGCCACACGAGAACGACATCGGCACCAAGACCGCCAACCGACTCCCCGGTGTGCACATCTCGATCGGCGGCGAAGCACCCTCGGCCCTGCAGGGCGTGCTCGAGCTGTATCTGACAGACAATCGAACGGCAGCGGATTTCGCGCGGGACCTGCACCCGGGCGAGCTCGACGAGGCCACCACCTGTGGGGTGTTCACGGTCGCGAACTGCAACTGGCCCGCGAGGGTCGAGTTCGACCGCGGCCCCAGTCGCTTCCGCGACCCGCGGCCGCTCGTGGTTCCCGAGAGCTACCCACGATTCGACGTGTTCGAGGCCCCGTCGACGATTCCGCTCATGGTCTCCCGTGGCTGCTCGTATGGGCGGTGCACGTTCTGCGCGGAGGCCAACCGGGATGGCAGCGTGTTCCGCACAAGCGACTACGGATGGGTCGAAGAACTGGCCGACCGTGTCCCGGACGCCGCACTCTACTTCCAGGACAGCATCTTCCCGGCCGGCAACGGCTCGAGCTCCGAACTGCTTCCGCTACTACGCGGTCTCGACCGCGAATGGGGCTGCCAGGTCTACCTGCCGACCCTCACCGAGCGACGCATCGCCGAACTCGCTGACCATGGTTGCACCTACCTCTATGCCGGCATCGAATCGGGCGCTCCGGACGTGCTCGAGGGCATCCGGAAGCCGCAGCTGCAGCCAAGACTGGTCGCGGAACGCACGAAGTGGATCGCGAAGCAGGGGCCGCGGGTCGGGCTGTCGCTGATGTTCGGCTCGATGTCGACCAAGGGGGTCGTTCTCGAGAACAGACGGTCCCTGAACCTGACTCGCGACCTGACCGATGCGGTCCGCGACACCGACGTCAAGGTCGCCGGGTTCTATCCCAACGTGCAAACGGTGCTGCCAGGGACTCAGCTCGCTCGCGGGATGGCCGAGGCGGGGCACCACCTGGACTTCTACAGCATGCCCCGGGCACCGGTCTTCGACGGCCTGGAAGACGGAGGGGTCGGCTACAACTTCCTCACGGTCGGCGGCCCATCCGCGAATGACCTCGCGCTTGCCGAAGACATCGTCGCGACCGCCCGCGACATCCAGACGGTCGGAGTGTGCTCATGGTAGTGCCTCATCCGAGGCATGCCCGGCTTCCGCTGTCGCGCCCTCCGGAGCTCGTAAGGGACCTCGACCGGATCATCATCGGGCAGGACCATGCGAAACGTGCCCTGGCGCTTGCCGTGTACCGACACCAGCTGGGCCTCTCGGAGGCCTCCGAACACAACGGTCCAGCATTCGGCGCTCAGCACGTCTTGCTCGTAGGCCCAACCGGCTGTGGGAAGACCCGAATGGTCCGAGAGCTCGGCCGTCTGATCGCCCCCCCCATCGCCACGTGCTCCGCGACGAATCTCGTCGAGGTCGGCTATGCGGGCGAACACCCAGACAGCATCGTGCACCGACTGCTGCATGCGGCCGATGGCGACGTGCGCCGAGCGGAGCGCGGGATCATCTTCATTGACGAGATCGACAAGAAGCGCCGGTCGACCGACGGCTCGAGGGACATCTCCGGCGAAGGCGTGCAGCAGTCCCTGCTGAAACTGATGGACGGCGCCAAGGTTGCCATCCGCCGAGAGGGCGAGACGACGATGGTCAACACTCGCGGGATTCTCTTCGTGTGTGCCGGCGCGTTTCCTGGGATGGAGGAGATCCTCGATTCCCGCCACCGACGAGGATCTCTCGGATTCACAGGCATCCAAGGTGATCCCGGCCCGGTCTCCCCGGAGCTCGAAGGCCACGGAGCGCTCGTCGAGTTCGGCATGATCCCGGAACTTCTCGGGCGTTTCACGACCGTCGCCCACCTGCGCCCGCTGACGCTCGACGAGCTCGAACGTGTACTCTCGGACTCCAAGGCATCGATCATCCGCAGCACCCAAGCGTTCGCCGCGAAACACGGTGCCAAGCTCTCGATCTCGAAAGGAGCCATGCGAGCCATCGCCCGACGTGCGCTGTCCCTTGGGACCGGAGCTCGAGCGCTGGACCGGGTCGCGACGAAGGTTCTCGAGCCGACGATCTGGCGCCTCCTTCAGGAGCAGAGGCCCGTGCATCGGATCGAGGTTACCTGCCGGACGGTGGACGAGGGACAGAAGGCCCGTTTCCACTACGGAGCATCGACGCGAGCTGCGAAGGAGGACCGCCCGGCCCTCCCACCGTTCGTCACGCGCGAGTTCGGCCGTGTCGATGGAATCACGAACACGAGGGGCTGGACGCACGATCAGATTCGCGAACGGCTCGAAGAGGTCCTTCCGAGCCTCGAGGTCGACGCGGCTCCCAAGTCTGCCAGGACTTGGTGGCAACGATTCGTGGACGCGCGCGAACCCGATCCGCGCGTCGTGCTCCGCGTCGCGGAAGAGCTGACGAAGAGGGAGGCGACTATCGCCGAGCTCTTCACCGCATTCGTCTGTTCGGCGACGAACAGCATCCAGGGGATCTTCCACTACCTGGACTACAAGCGACTGAAGGACGAACTGGACCGGAAGCCGAAGGTGAAGCCATCTGAGAACGGGGCGCGAGACGCGCAGGATCTCGGCCTCACAGATGGTCCGCGGAAGTAAACATCGACGGACGGCCGCATCCGAAGGCGATCCGCGGCAGGGGCTTCGCGACGTGTGCGCGTTTACAGAACCGAGAGAGCCTTCGGGTGGGATTCCCGCGGTGCATCCGCGACCTACCGTGGTTTGGACGTGCCCAGCGAAACCAGGCCCACATCAGGAGACGGCAAGCATGATCCCACCACACAGTCCACGAGATCGCGATCCCGGCCAAGTAGTTGGCGCCCGCGAGTTCGCCTGCGACCTGCTACGGCTGATCGCATCATTCGATTCCCTCAGGCGCCAACGCGATGTCAACCGAGCCGTCGCAGACGGGGTGAGTTCGGCGCTTCAGCTTCTCCCGGACTCGGGCCTCGAGTCTCTCATACATCTGCTCGCTTCGTTGCAGAGGAGTGCGAGCACTCACGTGACCACGAGCAGGGGCCGGCCGCCAGAAGGGACGCATCACAACAACTAGAGGGTGACCGATGAGCCGATCGACAATCGAATGGACCAACGCCACGTGGAACCCGGTGACGGGCTGCACGAAGACCAGTCCAGGCTGCAAGCACTGCTACGCGGAACGCATGGCAAGGCGCCTACAGGCGATGGGGCAAGCCAACTACGCGAGGGGATTCCAGCTCACGCTCCAGGAGCACATGCTCGATATCCCACTGCGCTGGCGGAAGCCCCGGCTCGTGTTCGTCAACTCGATGAGCGACCTGTTCCACAAGGACGTGCCGACATCGTTCATCCAGCGCGTGTTCCGAACCATGGAGCAAGCGCCTCAGCACACGTTCCAGGTCTTGACGAAGCGCGCGGATCGACTGCGAGAGGTCGCCCCTCAGCTGCCCTGGCCTGAGAACGTCTGGATGGGCGTGAGCGTCGAGAACGCCGACTACCTCGACCGGATCGACGACCTGCGAACCGTTCCCGCCAACGTCCGCTTCCTCTCTCTCGAGCCGTTGCTGGGCCCGCTAACCGAGATCGACCTGACCGGCATCGGCTGGGCCATCGTCGGCGGAGAGTCCGGACCTGGCGCACGGGCGATGGACCCCGAGTGGGTTCGGGATCTCCGAGACGCCTGCGCGGTCGGTGGCGTTCCGTTCTTCTTCAAGCAGTGGGGAGGCACGAACAAGAAGAAGGCCGGCCGCCTACTCGACGGAAGGATCTGGGACGAGATGCCGTCCCGGGGGCCAACTCGCGCGTAGCGTGCTGGCGTACTGACAGTGCATCTTTGGAATATGACGAGATAGGTGGCGGGTTGGCGAACATCGCACCCTTCAACCGACGAACCGGCCGAGCGGGCCATTCTGCGTATTGATAGAGGCGCGCGTCACGTTTCTGCATGTGCACTTGCCGACAGGGCGCGACAGCGATGAGATAGACAACCGCTGCGAAGGAGAACGTCATCGATCCCATCGTGGCCACATGACACACCATGAGCCGGGGTTGTCCGCACGGACACAGAGCACTTGACTCTCCTTCTTCCCCTTTTCCCGGTGCTTGCCCCGGCTCACTTTCCTCTCCACGGATGACCGATCCACTCGAGCACTTCGGCGAGCAACAAGATGCTCGAGCAGCATCGCGAACTTCTCCTGCAGCAGCGCCGAGATCGTGCGCAGCCATCAGTCGAGATCGATTCCCCCCTGGGCGCTCTGGACCGTGCGTCGACTGCTGTCACGGGCTCGAAGAACCAAGCCCAATGCTGCCAGCTTGGATGCACGAGGGGTAGCGCATGCGAGACCTTGGCCTCGAAGTTGAGACCGTGACACGCTGGTTCGCCGAAGAGCAGCGATCGCCCTTCGTGCTTGTGCGTGTTCCCGACGAGCACGCTGCTGCTTGGTCGGACGTCCTTGGTGTCTCAGTCCGTCGGTGCTACATCGATGACACCGTCCTCAAGGCGCGCGTGCAGGCAACCGGTTGCCCTCGGTCGGAGATCGTCGCCGCGAGGCTCCCGGATCCAGGTTCGACGATGTCAGGGGACTTCGGCGAGATACTGGTGTTTCTCTACCACGCAGCTGCCGAACGCGATGTCGACCTCATTGGCCCAAAGAAGTGGCGCCTGAAGCAGGACCGAACAAAACCAGCGCCACACTCGGATGTCGTTCACTTCGTGCTGCCGAGCTGGCCACGCTCCTCGACCGAGGACCGCATCCTGTGCTCTGAGGTAAAGACGAAGGCCACGGCCGGAGCCTCATCACCGATTTCCAAGGCGATTGATGACTGCGAGAAAGACCGAACCAGTCGATTGGCGAAGACCCTAGTTTGGCTGAGGGAACGTGCGCTTCATGAAGACCTTGGCAGCACGACCATCGATCACCTCGACCGCTTCATCAAGGCCACGGACCACCCCCAAGCCAAGAAGTGCTTCCACGCCGTCGCGGTCATTTGCGAGAACCTCGTGGACAACGAACTGGCAGACGCGCCCGACGAAGCGCCTGCAGACCACACGGTTGTAGTCATCGCAGTTCCAAACCTGAAGGAACGCTACGAAGCCGTATTCGACGCCGCTCATGCCACCGTCGCGGAAGCGGGCGGTGAGACGTGAGGGCAACTCTGGCAAAGTGGGTCGGTGACGCTGACGCCCTTCATCACGTGGAACGGTTCGGCTCCTCGCAGCCGCCACTACAGCTGAGCTACATCAGGTCACGAGGCGACGACTACTACATTTCCCTCGTCGGCGAGCTCTTCGACAGGCTCCGTGAGCCCTACCGCGATCCGGTCGACTGGTCACGCCTGGGCAACGCCATCACTCAGGCCGGCGGCGTAGGAGAAGCTCGGGCAAACGCCTACTCCGGTATCATGGCGGCCGAAGCCGCCATCTTTGCTGCGGCCGCGTTCTACTTCGGCGGTTACTCTGCATCGGCCTACGTCACGTTGAAGACCTGCGACCCGGGTGCCCTCGATGACATTCAGCTCGCGTGCTACGAGCTGCTCTCACGTCCACCGGCGATCAGGTCGGCACGTGTGCGTACCCTTGTTGGCGGCGTTCGAAGAGGGAACCTTGAGGTGCTTCGGGCGGAGGGCGAGTACGCGACTGAGAAGGAGGCATCTGCACTGCACACAGATTCCGGTGAGTGGATCGGCTGGCGGCTATTCGGGCGGGTCCTCTCCAAGTTCGAGCGAACTAACGTCCGTGCAGTTCTACCCGATGGCGAATCGGGATTCTGGGACCCGCTAGTGCGGTCGTTCCTCAACCGGACCCCACCTACCTGGGATTTCTTCCCCTCGCAAATCGATGCCATTAGGAGCGGCCTGCTTGGAAGCGTGGCCTCATTCTCCCTACAGATGCCGACAGGCGCGGGAAAGACAGCTCTCTCTGAGACCCTCCTCTTTCACCACCTCAACCGCAACCCGCAGGATGTGGCCATCCTGCTCGTCCCCTTTCGCTCGCTCGCGGCAGAGCTTCGCGGCAGCCTTGCAAAGCGCTTGAGCAACATGGGCCTTCCCACCAGGTGTGCGTATGGAGGTACCGTGCCCACCGGCGAAGAAGTCAGAGACCTCGATGCAGCACGCGCGATCGTCGCAACGCCTGAGGCACTATCGGGCCTGCTCAGCGCAGAGCCGGACTTCTACTCCCGAGTATCCCTCGTCATCTGCGACGAAGGGCACCTCCTCGATGGTGAGGCGCGCGGGGTCGGACTTGAGTTGCTGCTCGCCCGCATGCGCGCCCGCGAGAAAGGCCCGCCAAAGTTCGTCTTCGTTTCCGCGATCGTCCCGAACATCGAGGAGATCAACGTGTGGCTTGGCGGCACGGATCAGACCGTCGTTCGCAGTGACTACCGCCCGGCTCTCGCAGAGTTCGCAGCGCTGCAGGTAGCTGGCAAAGGCGCCGCCATGACGGTCGCGCTTCAGCTTCACCCACACCAAGCCGCATCCACGTTCTCTATCGAACGATTCCTGAGCCGTGATGACTTTCGCCACCGCAATCCCACTACGAACCGGCTGAACACATACCCTTTCAAATCTGTGAAGGCCCAAGCCATCGCAGCAGCACGGAAGTCGCTCTCGATGGGGTCCGTTGCCGTGTTCGCGGCCAACAAGAGAGGCACTCAGGGAGCCGTAGGGCTCGCTCATGAACTCCTCCAACAACTGGCGAGCCTGCTGCCCCTGCCCGCCCCCATGCAGTTCGTCGGGGATGCGGTGAAGCTGCAGTCGGCAGTTGAGCACTTCACCCTGGAATACGGCGCTTCCTGGGTGGGCACACGAACACTTGCGGCAGGAGCCATACTGCATCATGGAGACATTCCGCAAGAGAGCAGGGAAGTCGTGGAATCGCTGATTCGCGACAAAGACGTTCGCCTTGCCATCTGCACCAACACTTTGGCGGAAGGCGTCAACCTGCCGATCAGGACGTTGGTCCTCTACTCCGTGCAGCGTCGTGGCCCCAACGGAGCAGCAGAGAACCTGCTCGCGCGCGACATCAAGAACCTCGTCGGGCGCGCTGGACGAGCTGGGGCAACCACCAAGGGGCTGGTCATCTGCGCCAACCCTGGACAATGGCAACTTGTCGCCCCCGTGGCCGAGCAACAGCCAGGCGAACGCGTCTCCGGGGCACTGCTCGAGTTGATGGGGCGCGTCGAGTCAGCACTGAGCCAGCGGAGCATCACCCTCACAAACGACATCCTTGAGGGTGCGACGGCGCTTCACACTCTGATCGACGGCATCGATGCAACGCTTATCGATCTTGCCGCCGAGGAGCTAGGCGAAGATGAACTCGTGCGCATGGCCGGAGAGCTTTCGAGCCAGACTTTCGCGGCCCGCCAAGCTCAACAAACGACCACGGCACTGATGAAACAGGTGTTCGAGCTGCGTGCTCAACGCGTGGCAGCCATCAAGGGAGCGGGGAGACTCGCATGGATCCGAGAAACGGGTACGCGAGCACGAATGCTGGAGTCGGTGGAGGTCAATCTGTTACCCATGCGACAACGCTGGGATGACATCGAAACGCCAACCGATCCGGAGTTGACAGAGACACTGCTGGTCTGGGCGTGGGGCCTTCCCGAGGTAGCCGAGGCACTCGACGAGGCCTACCGGGGATCCCCCCCATCGCGGTCGAGTTTCGCCAGGATCTTGGAGGCGTGGATCGACGGCCGATCTCTGGCGGAGATCGCCAGCCAGACGGAAACCGATATCGACACCATGCTCGGCGTTCATTCCCGGGTCGTCAGCTACGTCCTCCAGGTAGCCGTCGAGCAGGGCATCGGGCTGCTAAGGAAGCTGCTCGACGCGAATAACCTCGAACTGTCTAAGGCCGTTGCGGACTTCCCCGAGCACCTACGCTTCGGTGTCCCAACGCCTGCCGGAAGATTGCTCGCAGCTGGCGGAGTCAGGCACCGACGAGCTGCTGTAGCGCTTGGCCGCAGCCCTGAGCTTGCGTCGGATCGTGGAGATGACCGAGAAGCCGTCCTCTCCGTAGCCCGACACCTGCTCGAAGACCGCGAAAGGTGGCTGCCTTCGATGGGGACTCTGGTGCTGGAGAACACGATACTCGACCTCATGGCTGCGCGAGGAACTGGATAGCAATCGCGGCTTCGGGCGGATCTTCGCCCGCCCCCGGGAACCTCAAAGTCGGTACCGCGCGGTCCCCTGCCTGCCAGTCGTGCCCGATACTTGGAGCACGCCGATTCGCCCGAACAAGGCGCTAGGCAGAGCGGTCACCGGTTGATGAGCGCCAAGACCCAGGTGAGCACCCAGGCCACGGTCAGGTAAGCCACAACCCTGCATCGAGCGCGCCCGCATGCGGGACATCTCCTGACAAAGCTCGCCCAAGGGACGCCACACCGAGGACAGACGCGTGGAGTTCTCATGCTTTGCCGCCGCAGGGCCCCACCCCATCGATCCCGAACGGTCTTACGACCGTGCGCCGTAGCCGCAAACAGTCGACCGGCAGCTTCCCCAGCCCGGCGACCTTGCGCTCCTTGTTGACGGCTCTGAGGAGCGAGAGAAGCTGTCGGCGAACAGGTGCATAGGGCTCGAAGCCGAGGTACTGGAACTCCGCAGCAACCTGTCCGACCGACCGTCGACGTGCTAGCTCGAGCAGGTAGGCCTTGAGGGAACGGTAGCGCTCCGGGTGGATCCGAACCGAAACATGCCATCGCCGATCAGCACCACGATGCCAACCGATCGAGTAGCCGCCGAAAGCGATCGGCTGGAGCCGAACGTCCCTGACCTGCGAGGCCGAGTGCTCCTCGTAGAACCGATGGCCCTCTCGCGGCTCGGTGGCACACAACACGAAGAACCGCCGAAACCGGATGTACTGGACGTTGGGCAGACCCGCCCGCTTGCGCCGCGCACGGACGAACTTCGACACGCCGAGCTCGTAGCGCTCGATCATCCGCTCGTCCACGGCGCGTGGGTCCTTGTGCGGTGGGATCTCACCGACGACGTAGTGATGGTAGCCGTGGCGGACGTAGCAGCACGCAAGCTGCTGGACGAACCCCGCCACGGACGTGGCTTCACACCTGTAGTTCACAACTGCACCTATCAACTTCCTGGCACCTCTCCGCTCCACAGAACGGACAAGTGCGGAGCGTTTACGGGCACGCTCCAAGCCGCTGAACCTTCCGGCCAGCGACCATCGCCCAACCATGTTGATCACCTCCTTGGCAACCTCGTTGCGCGCATACCCACATTCCAGATCGCACGCCCGCAGGGCGTGTCCAATCCATGATGGTTGCGCTAGACCTCCTTGCGACGGCCGCCGGATAAACCTCCGGCGTCCATCGTCATCCTGTCGCCGCAGGGGGCGGCTCCTCCCGGAGCACTTCCCTACCCCCTGCAGCCACAAGTCGTGCTTACCAAGCAACCGTCACCTCGAGTGACGTTTCGTTCGCTCGTCGCTGCTTTCGTCGTCGCTGTGCTCGCCGGGGCCAACCGGCGTGCGCGAACGCGGGTCCTGACTGCCTTGCCAGGAAGAAGTCGCACGAAGACTCCTTCGAGACCCTTCGGTCTCGCCACCGCTCGGGCTCCCGCCCGACTTCTACTTGCAGCTCGCTCCCAGACTCGAGCCTTTGAATCACCTGGTCGACAGCCAGGCACCGGGCACCTCCCCGGCAGCTCGAGTCCTTCCCCGATTAGTGGACCACGTCGAAGCATGGGTCACGTTGCTAGCGGCGTTTCACGCCGCGGCACGAGCCCGTGAAGCCTAGTCTCCCGACCGGTGCTTCACTCTCCCCGGAGCAGGTCCTCCGGGATTTCAGGCGGCAGAATGCAGAAGCTCCGCCTTACAGACCGGACAGGTGCGTTCGCAGTTCGGCACCGTCTCCCATGCTTCTGACCAGCAAGCCCTCGCGGGCCTTTCACCGTTGAACTTTTCACGGCCGAGGGACTTTCCCTCGGTCCCCGGACTTGTCAGGTCCGGTCGATTCGCCTCGCGGCGATCGAGCTCCCGGCGCTGGCTTGCGTTGAACGGACGCGGTGTCGATCACGACAACCGGGCCCGGACCCCGCAGGTGGATTTGGCAGCACGCCTCTTCCTCGCTTGCTCGATGGCACCCGCCACGACGGACGGGCAATCGCACGAGTCATGCCCGTGCGGGGCAAGCGGGGTGTCGGCGCCTTCGCTACCTCACCAACTTCGTCATCCACGACCACTCGGAGTTCCACCGCGTGGCGTGTCTCGGTCGTCCCGCCTCCGAAGCGCGGGATCACCATGAGATAGAATGAGCGGATTGACGTTCGACGCATGTTCGGGAGAGGGGCACCGCGCCCCTCGGAACCGATCCCGAGAGCGCGGGCGCCAAGGCCCGATGGATTCGAACGGATTACTCGCTCAAGCCTCTCTCGCACTGGACGAGCCCGTCTCCGGGCATCCAGCGCTACGAGCCAACATCACGGCAGGCGGTGAACCCTGCCCCCTTAGCCTGGTGGCTACCAGGTTTGCCGGGTGATGCTGCGGCACTTCGAGGCGACGTCAGACCGTGTTTCGAGTTCTGACGACGAGGAGCCCCTGTGGAGCTCCATGAGACCAGGGTACCATGACACGCAAGGCCTTGGCAAAGCGCCGCCACACCGGAGCATGCAAGGCAGCCAACATCAACGGAGAACCACCATCATCGACTCGGAACTCAAGCGAGCGGCATACCACGAGGCCGGCCACCTTGTCGTCATGAGGCATCACGGAGTAATGATCCGCACAGCCATCGCCCGGACGAATGGCGACGGACGCGCGAGCCACTACGAACCGCCTCAAGACGATCTTGGCACCCACCTCGATCTCTACATGAGCGGCCCCGCTGCAGAGTGCCTCATCGGCGAAGAGCTAGCCCCTCCGAACCCCGCCGAGCTCATCGACCTCCAGAGCCTTCCTCCCATCAGGTGTCCGGACCACCTGGAGGCCATGTGCATCTTCAGAGAGAGGCGGCCTGACGAGGGGTTCGGAGGAATGTCCAAAGCCCTCTGGGAATCGCACAGGAGATGCCACGACATCTTGGCGCTGCAGGGCATTGCGCTCCAGCATGTCGCCGAAGCCCTTCACACGAGGCCGAACAAATGCGTGCCCGGCCACCTGATCGACCGAGTTCTGGATGAACACTGGATGCACGGCCCCGCCTTGGGCAACGAGGAGCCCCTCGCATGACGTCCGTTTTCATCAGTTCCGTCATGAGTGGCATGGAGGACATGCGCGCGGCTGCCGTAGCGGCGTGCGAGTCCGTTGGCGTCGACCTCATTCGCGCGGAGGACTTTGTAACCGACGGGGCAACGCCTCGAGGAGCTTGCCTTCGCGGCGTTGCGCAAGCCGATGCAATGATCCTCCTTCTCGGCCAACGATACGGGGCGAAACTAGACAGCGGGCGATCCGCCACGGCGGAGGAGTTCGCCGAAGCCAAGCGGCACAACAAGGACATCCTGGTCTTCAGGACAAGCGCCGACCCCGAATCGGATCAGTCTGCATTCATCGCCGAGGTTGGCGCGTGGCAAGGCGGACTCTCCTACAAGCTGTGCTCGTCTTCCATTGAGCTGCAGAAGGAGCTTGTCCGAAGCCTGTTGCAATGGAGCTCCGCCCCACCGGTCGGAGACATTGACCGCCGAGTTAGCAGCAACTTGTCCAAGGTCGTCCCATCGACCAACTCAAACTACCTCGGAAGCGATCCACCTCGGCTCGCGATCTCGTGGACCCCGAGCCAGCCGCTCATGCTCAACGAAGACGTCGTCTTCGATCACCTCCCCGATGTGGCTGGCGACCTTCTTGTCGCCGGCCCAACCAGACTCCTCGACGCGCGCCCGACCCATTCGACCGAGCCGGACGGAATTGCGCTCCAAAACCGCGACCAGGAGCCCCCCATGCTCCGTGGCTGGATCGGAACGGACCTCTCCATTGCTATCTGCGTCGGAATCGTCCAAGGCCACTCGCACAATCACGACGGGATGATGACTCCCATGTTCTTCCTCTCGCCGAGCGACCTCCACAGAGCAACAAGCAGGCTGCTCGCATTCGTAGGTGCAGTGCTCGGCCACGTGGACTCCGATCGACGGTGCAACGGTGGGCGTATTCAGTTCTGCCTGTCGGGAATGGGATCCCGAGTGATTGGCGAAGCGCAACCGGGCCAGTCATCGTTTCAGGTGAACATGCACAACGGCGGACGAGACGGCGGCGACATCGTCACTCCGGCGCATCCAGAGGCCATCGTGAGATCCCAACTTGCGGCTGAGAGCGCCGCAGTCGAACGAGTGCTCAAGAGACTGATCCGGCAGTGCGGCGGGGGATCATAGCCCGACAAGCAACCGACATCGGCGCCCCAGGGGAAGTCTCGAACGCGACCGGAGGGCCGAACGCGGAAACAGAGCCCAAGCGAGAACCTCCTCTGAGGCGACGCACGTCAATGTCGCCGTCCCGGAGTCTGGAGCAACCGCTCCAGCACGACGGTCGCCGCCAAGTCTCCCGTCACGTTCACCGCGGTTCGCGACATATCAAGGATGCGGTCGACTCCCAAGATCATGGCCACTCCACCGGCCGGGACCCCGATGCCCTGAAGCACTGATGCCAGGATGACGATGCCGACTCCAGGAGTGCTCGGCGATCCAATCGAAGCACCGATCGTCGTGCAAGCCAGCAACGCCATCTCACCGAGGCTGAGGTCCACACCAAACACCTGGGTCATGAATACGGCAGCAGTCACCTGATAGAGCGCTGTTCCGTCCATGTTCACGGTCGCTCCAAGCGGAATGACGAACTGCACGACCGGTCGTGACGCCCCCAGGCTTTCCTCTGCGATCTTCATCGACAGCGGCATAACGGCGGCAGAACTCGAGGTGGAGAACGCAAGCAACTGCGCATCACGAATGCGGGCGAGAAACTGCAACGGCCCCTGCTTCCCCAACCACCGCACGAGCAAGGAGTAGACGACGATCAGTGCTACGAGTCCAAGAAGGACGGTCGCCACGTAGGCCCCAAGCCCCGCGAGGGCATTCGCTCCAGTACGCGTCATCACTTGCGCCAAGAGCCCAAAAACCGCAACTGGTGCAAGCGCCATCGCCCACCCGACAACCTTGAGTGCAAGCTCCTGCGTCGCCTGGAGAATCCGAATGAGGAGTTCGCGGGACTCGGATCTGAGCCCTACCAGCGCGACGCCAACCAACATCGCGAACACCACCAACTGCAGCATGCTTCGGTGAAGAAGAGCGCTCGACGGATTGCTCGGAATGATCTCTGCAATGCGTTCGGGCAACAGTCTTGATGAAGCCCCCGTCTCGACTGGCATGCCCCCCTGATCGGTGACACCATCGAACGACGCACCATCGACGAGGTGACCTGGCCCGATCAGGGTAGCAAGGGTGATCCCGATCAGCACCGCGATACAGGTCGTCGCTACGAAGTAGGGAAGAACTCGGAGCCCCACGCGCTTGAGAAACTCCGCTGACCCACCAGACGCGATCCCCAGGATGACCGACGAGAGCACCAGCGGCACGACCATCATCTGGATCAGCGCCATGAAGACATGACCCGGCAAGGCCAGCCAGCACGCAATCAGTCTCGCGCCGCTCTCCGCAAAGAGACCACCTCCCGAGGGGGAGAGGGCCAAGCCAACGCCCACGCCCAGCGCCATCCCTATGAGAACCTGCAGCCATAGGCGACTCCGAACGTAAGCCGCAATGCGCCGCAAGAGCCCTTGTGACCCTACTTCACGATTTCTCATCATGCCTCCTGGAAGCGCTCCGGGATGCACAGCATCCCGCCGATGAATCCCAGCCGCGCGGCATGACTTGCTCCCTATCGCCTCGCAACTCCAGCCGACTCACGCAGCGGCGAGGTCTCGCCGACACAATCCAGAGTGATCAGGCTTCGGACCGAAAGCGGCGACATGCATGTAAGTAGCCCCGCAGTCGCAGCGGCGAGACCTCGCGGCCCCAGCGCTGCGCGGGCCCCCTACTTGCGCTTTGCCGACTGCCCAGCGGCGTCCATTCCCGCAAGCAACTGCTCTACAGTTGTCGCATTGGGGTCAAGGCTGACGACGATATCGGCCGAACCAGGCTCGACCTCGATTCCCGACACGCCAGGGAGCTTGGTCACGGCACCACGCACGGTGGCGGCACAACCGCCTCAAGTCGGCGTCTTGTCCAGGACAAGGTGGACTTGGGTAGACGTGAGCTGAGAGTCGTGCTTGACCGTGCTGCAGCCAGCGAATGACAGCGCGACGATGACTGCGCAGGCAATCCAGAGATGCTTCATGATTAGGGTTCTGGGTGTTGTTGGATGAACCGAGACGCAAGCCCGAAACGCAGGGCTGCACAAGGCCATCCGCAACCACCATGCCACGCCGAGCAGCTAGCACATGACTTGCTACCCCGGCGACTTGCGCGCTGCATCGACAACCGCAATGTACTTCGCGGGATTCTCATCGATGTTCGCAAGGCAGTCTGGACAACAAACCCGAATCAGGCGACCCGCGACAACAGCTTCCAGGTACGGGGGCGCAGGCAGGCCTATCGGACGACCACTCACGGGGCAGCTACTGAGGCCGTAGCCGTCTGCCTGGGAACGCGCGGCAGCCCTGCTCAGAGCATCGAGGAACTTGCTCGGCCCCTTCATGACGGCCTCCCTCTCGTCGCTCGAATCAACCCTGACGAGCCGGTTGCCTACGACGAACTCGACGGGGCGTGCCGGCAACTGCCTCCCGGTCACGACTGAATCCCTCATCGCGTAGATCCCCTCCTGGTCCGCTACGATCCACCGGTCAACCTCTGCAAAACTGCTCACCAGATCCTGACCGAACAACCGCGAACACTGACTGCAACAGAACCGCACCTCGCGACCGCCGTAGGACTTGATGAGCCCAGTCTTGGTCACGGCCAAGTCCTCACCTGAAACTGGGCAGGTGGCGAACGGGTAGGGGTCACCGATCCTGAAGTAAGGCCGAGAGACTCGAAACGCACTCGGCGCAATGCGGTTGCGAACTCCTCCCGCACCCGAGCCACGGGGCGCCGCGCACGCAAGAAGGAACACGGCGAGCACGATTGCCACCCCCGAGACCGAAAGGGACCGTGCGAACGAGCGCCAGAAGCACCGCCGAGACCAGCGTGCTGGACAACCATTATTGCAACGCATCGCGACACAAAGACAGCAACGTGCGTGCCTCGCCGCGCAACCCTCGATCACCGCCCACCGACCACCACGGGGACAGCCCAATTCGCACGGCCATCCCGGCAACGAAACCTGTCAGCGCCGTCGCTGTCCGGCCAAACACATGGCGGCCGAGGGCACCGCCACGCGTGGCGGCTCAGCGCGCGCGGCCTCATCAACCAGCCGACCCGAACGCACGTAGCCGCAGCGCGTTGACGATAACCGACACCGAGCTCAGGCTCATCGCAGCGGCCGCGATCATCGGACTCAACAGCCAACCCGTGAACGGAAACAGTACGCCCGCAGCCAAAGGCACACCGGCGGCGTTGTAGCCAAACGCGAACAGGAGGTTCTGCTTGATGTTCCGCATCGTCGCTGCGCTCAGCTCGCGCGCACGCACGATGCCTCGCAGGTCGCCCCTGACGAGCGTCACGGCGGCGCTCTCCATCGCGACGTCCGTTCCTGTTCCCATCGCGATGCCCACGTCCGCCTTCGCGAGCGCAGGCGAGTCGTTGATGCCATCGCCGGCCATCGCCACCTTGGCGCCGCCTTCCTGGAGTTGCTCGATCGTCGCGAGCTTCTGATCGGGCAGAGCATCGGCGATCACCTCGTCGATGCCCAGTTCTCGCCCGACGGCTTCGGCCGTTGCCCGGTTGTCGCCGGTCAACATCACGACGCGCAGACCGGCACCGTGCAGGGCGCGGATGGCCTCCGGCGCGCTGTCCTTGATCGGGTCCGCGACTGCCAGCATGCCGATCAGCTGCCCACTCGCGGCCAAGAACATGACCGTGGCCCCGTCACCCTGCAGCCGGGCGGCCCGAGTACGGTCCGCGTCCGACGCGGCCACGCCGATCTTTTCCATCAACGCGAGATTGCCAAGGGCGACATCCTGTTGCTCGACCCGGCCCATGACGCCCTTGCCCGTCACGGACTCGAACCCATCGACGCCCGACAACTGGATCTCGCGCTCACTCGCACCCTCGACGATGGCGCGCGCGAGTGGGTGTTCGCTGCGCGTCTCCAGGCTCGCCGCCAGTCGCAAGACGGCGGACTCGTCTGCTCCGGCTTCGCTGACGACCTGCACGTTAGTCAGTTTCGGCTGTCCGAGCGTCAGCGTGCCGGTCTTGTCCACGACCAATGTGTCGATGGCACGAAGGCTCTCGATCGCCTGTGCGTTGCGGAACAGCACGCCCAACTGCGCGCCCCGCCCCGTCGCCACCATGATCGACATCGGCGTCGCCAGGCCGAGCGCGCACGGGCAGGCGATGATGAGCACGGCAACCGCGTTGAGCAGCGCATAGGCGAGGCGGGGCTCCGGCCCCCAAACGCTCCAGACGACGAACGCGAGCGCCGCACACGCGACCACGATGGGAACGAACCAGGCGGCGACACGATCGGCAAGCCGCTGGATCGGTGCTCGGCTTCGCTGTGCATCGGCGACCATCTGGACGATCTGTGCTAACAGCGTTTCGCCGCCGACCTTCTCGGCCTCGATGGTGAGGCTCCCCGTCGTGTTGACCGTTCCGCCGATCACCTGATCGCCCGCCGCCTTGGCCACGGGGACCGGCTCGCCCGTGACCATCGACTCATCAACGGTGCTGCCGCCCTCGACGACGATGGCATCGACCGGAACGGCCTCGCCGGGACGAACTCGCAGGCGATCCCCCTTTCGGACGGACTCGACAGCGACCTCCTCCTCTGCGCCATCGGAGCCGATGCGCCGAGTCATCTTCGGCGACAGATCGAGCAACGCCCGGATCGCGGCGCCGGTGCTGCTGCGCGCGCGCAGCTCCATGACCTGACCGAGCAGCACGAGCGCCACGATCACCGCGGCGGCCTCGAAGTAGACGGCCACGCCGTGCGCTCCACGGAAGCCCTCGGGGAACCAATCGGGCGCCACGAGCGCCAGCACGCTGTAGACGTACGCGACGGAGACGCCGAGCCCAATCAGCGTGAACATGTTGAGCTGCCAACGCCTGACGGATTCCCAGCCCCGCACCAACAGCGGTAGGCCCGCCCAGGACACCACCGGCGTCGCGAACGCCAGCTCCAGCCAACGTGAGAACCCGCCAAACAGTCCATGGATCGGAGCGCCAGGGAGCACCATGTCCCCCATCGCAAGCACGAGCAGCGGGACGGCCAGCACCGCGCTCCAGACGAAGCGGCGCCGCATGTCGCGGTACTCGGTATCGTCCGCCTCAGCGCTCGCATCGACGGGCTCGAGCGCCATGCCGCAGATGGGGCAGGTTCCCGGCCCTGCCTGCTCGATCTCCGGGTGCATGGGACACGTGTAGGTGTCAGGGGGCGCTGGTCGACCGGCCCCCGCGGTGTGACCTCTAGCAGGATGGAGGCCATGACCATGCCCGTCGGCGTTGGCGTGCTCGCCCCCATGGCAGCAGGTCTTGGCCTCTGGGGCGTCGTGGTGAGATTCATCTGACATGGGATTCCGTTCGCTTTGCATGTCCACGCTGACGACCAGACTGGGCGAACGTTACACCTACCGTGCCAGAGGACGCCCCGTCAGGCCTGCGGCGGCCTCGCGCAACTGCAGTCGAGGCAGCCGTGCTCGGCACATGTGCGACAGGTGAGCTGCACTTCCCGCCGCAGAGCCGCTCGAGCGCGGTGCAGGCGAACGCGGGCACTCCCAGCACTGACGCCGCGATCCTTGGCGACCGCCCCGACGGACCGGCCCTCCAGATCTACGAGCCGGACAAGCTCTGCATAGTCCGGATGGATGAGCGGCAACAACCCCTGGATGCAGACGCAGACGTCGCGCTGCCGTTCGGCATCCTCAGCTACCTGGAGGAGGTCGGAGTCAATCTCTAGGCCTGGGTGCCCCTCGGACCGCCGGCGATGCCGATCCACGATGGCATTTCGGAGGATCCGGTAGAACCAGGCAACGACGTTCCCCTCCTCGCCTACGTCGACGACGCGCTCGACGCCACGCGCAAACGCGTCCTGCAGGATCTCCTCGGCCTCATCCCGCGATGCTACACGGCGCTCGAGAAACGCCAGAAACTGGCGACGACTGGCGAGCAGGATCAAGAGTCGCTTATGGCTTTCGGAATCGGTCATGACGTTGAGGCCCGTGACCGTACCGGCTGTTCGCCATCATCGAGTCTCCTTCTTCCGCCTGGGATCACACCTCACCTTGGTCGTCCGACGGCACGCGCCTTGCTGAAGCGGGTCGGAATCACCTTGCGCGCGCCAGCCCAACGCTGCCGCGACGGCTCCAACATCACGATGGCGATGTACGCCAGCACTCATCCAAACCCGCCCAAAAGAAGGAAACCCAAGATGTCATTGCTCCGCTCCGCGATCTGCGCCGTAACTGCGATTGCGCTACTGAGCGCACCGACGGCCGCGCAGCATGGCGGCCACCACGACCACCCGGCGCCTCACCAGAAACCGACCACCAAGACCTCGAGAACTGGTGACCCCTACCCGTTCGCCACCTGCCCAGTTTCCGGCAAGAAGCTAGGAACCATGGGCGATCCCTTGGTGAAGGTCTACCGAGGGCGCGAAGTCCGCTTCTGCTGCGGTGGTTGCACCGGCAGCTTTGAGAAGGACCTCGACAGCAGCTTGGCCAAGCTCGACCAGAAGGTCATCGCAGACCAGCGCCCCATCTACCCGATGTCGAAATCGGTCGTCTCGGGCAAGAAGCTCCCGAAGAAGCCTGTCAACCTGGTCCTCGGCAACCGGCTCATCCTGTTGGCTGATGCGAAGGAGAAGGCAACAGCGCTGAAGTCACCCGGGAAGTACCTGAAGCAGCTGGACGCCGCCGTGAGCTCTGCGCAGGGAAAGAGCTACCCGTTGCAGAAGTGCGTAGTCAGCAACGAGCCCCTGGACAGCATGGGGAAACCAAAGGATGTCGTCATCGCCGGTCGCTTGATCCGCATCTGCTGTTCAAGCTGCGCAAAGAAGCTCGACAAGACGCCCTCCACATTCATCTCGACGATTGACAAGGCGACCGCCGAACAGTCCCGTCCGAAGGCCCGAAACGGCAAGTAGCCTTGGCCGCTCCTTGCGCCCAGCGAAAGCTGGCGCCAGGGAACGGCCCTCGGGCCCGCCGCGAAAATAACCTAGGATCCCCGTGTTCCGCCCCCCCCCCGACGTCATTCGGTGGTTCCCGGCACTACCCACAACATCGTCACTCAAGAACCCGTGACGAAACGAGCGCGCACAGCATCTGATGAACCGACCTCCATGGAGCCTGCTCCCCGTCTTTGCACTCATCATGTTTACGGCAGCCCAAGAGTGCACTGCGCAGGCCACGGGCTCTGAGGTTCCCTCGGGCAAGGACGTCGTCCGCTACGAGCTCGTAATCGCGGAGACTCCGGGCGCACCCGCGGGCACAGCGACTACCGTGCTCACCGTCAACGGCACCTCCCCTGGCCCGGTCTTGAGATTCAGAGAAGGCGACCTCGCCCAAATCACGGTCAAGAACCGGCTACCATCCGAGGAGACTTCGATCCACTGGCACGGGCTGCTCGTGCCCAACGAAATGGACGGAGTCCCATACCTGACCACCCCTCCAATCCCTGCTGGCGGCGAACACACATTCGAGTTCCGGCTGCGGCAATCGGGCACCTATTGGTACCACTCGCACACAGGGCTGCAGGAGCAACTGGGCGTCCAGGGTGCGATCGTCATCGAACCCAGAAAGCCCGATGTTGCGTTCGATCGTGAGCACGTCGTCGTCCTGGCCGATTGGACCGACGATGATCCGACCACGGTCATGCGCTGGCTGATGCGCGGCAGCGAGTGGTATTCGGTGAAGAAGGGGACGCAACAGTCGCTGCTCGGAGCCTGGCGGCGAGGCGCCGTTTCGGATTACTTCGAGCGCGAGGGGGACCGCATGCCGGCGATGGACTTGTCGGACGTGGGCTACGACGCGTTCCTGGCCAATGGCAAGCGAGCACTGAAGCTCGATGCCCGCCCGGGTGAACGCGTCCTGCTGCGCATCGTTAACGCCGGGGCCTCGACCTACTTCTACCTCGGCGCTGGCGAAGGCAACCTGACGATCGTGGGCAGCGACGGCATTCGCGTAGAGCCGGTCGAGGTCCGGCGCCTCCTCATCGGCATGGCGGAGACGTACGACGTCGTGGTTACCATGCCAGAGACCCGGTCCACGCTCGAGATCCGAGCCACGGCGCAAGATGGCAGCGGACACGCTTCGATGCTGTTGGGGGATGGGCCGCTGATCGAGGCCGTCGACCCGCCGCGGGCGAACCTATACGTGATGGACGAGATGCTTGCCGCGGGGCTCGCAAGCCAGATGCCAAAGCGCGCGCTGGAAGCCGCTACTGCGGAACGCCCATTCGCGCCCTACGGCCTGCTGCGTGCAGTCTCCGACACTACCATCGCCGGACCGGGCACCGAAGTCCGCGAGCTGACCATGCGCCTCACCGGCGACATGCGCCGGTATCTGTGGGGCTTCGACAACGAGACCTTGGCCGAGAACTCGACGATCCGCGTCCGCAAGGGCGAGGTGCTGCGCATCCAGCTCATCAACGACACGATGATGCACCATCCGCTGCACCTGCACGGTCACTTCTTCCGCGTGCTCAACGGGCAGGGCGAACGCTCCCCGCTCAAGCACACCGTGGACGTCCCCCCGATGGGCAAGCGCACGATCGAGTGGGTCGCCGACGAAGAGGGCGGAGACTGGTTCTTCCACTGCCACCTGCTCTACCACATGGATGCCGGCATGGCCCGCGTGTTCAGCTACCAGCAGGATCCGACGTATCAACCCACCGTAGACCCGAAGCTCCTCGAACCGGCCTACCTATTCTTCGATGCAACGGTACAGAACCACATGACCATGGGCCGTGCCATGCTCATGAAGGGGCGGAACGACTTCTTCACCCGGTGGGACATCGGACTGCCATCGGCGTTCGGCGACGACCACCGAGACGGTGGACACGAGGACAACATCGAGGTCGATTTCGGATGGTCACGCTACATCGATCAGAACTTCGCCACCGAGTTGGGCTGGCGCTACGCTGATGGTGACGGGGCAACGAGTCGCGCATTCGCGGGCGTGCGCTATCGCCTGCCCTACCTCGTGATGTCAAACCTCAGCGTAGACAGCCGGGGAGACTTCCGACTTTCACTCGACAAGGGGCTCCAGCTTACCGACCGTCTTGGGATCGGCACCTCCGTCGAATACGACACCAATACGCAATTCGAGTGGCTCGTCGGCATCGATTACACGATCACGCAGAACCTGGGTTTCTCGACCTCGTATCACTCCGACCATGGCTATGGCCTTGGCCTGGTCTTGACCTTCTGATGGCCAACATCTCTTAGCGAGGCATCTCCAAAATGAAAACGCTCCGTTCCAAGCTTCCCGTTCTCGCACTCGTCCTGTTCGCGGCGTGCGCTTCGGGCCCAAGCGCAGACGTCATCCCCTACACGAGTGACCTCTGCATCGTCACCGACAACAAGCTCGGCTCGATGGGCGATCCCGTCGTCAAGGTCTACGGCAACCAGGAGGTCAAGTTCTGCTGCCGTCCGTGCGTGAAGGAGTTCGAAGAGGACCAGGAGCGGTTCCTTGCGAAGCTGAAAAAGTAGGTATCGGCAAGTGAGTGAGAAGCCGGTGCATCAACATCGGCCTCGCTTGCCACACCGTGGCCACCAGAGGGCCGAACCGCCCACCAACCACCTACACACACCAAGCTCCATGAGCCCCCGTCCCAACTACGTGGCACTGCTGCTCCTGGCGCTCGTAGCCTCCTTGGTCGGCGGTTGCTCGACGATCCGAACCAGCGGACGCCCCGATTTCGACCTGAAGAACATCCGGAGCTATGCGTGGATCAACGCACCGAGCTTCACAGGCGACGTAAGCGAGCACTCTCAAGAAAGCCTGCTCGCCCAGGCGCAACGCGCGATCGACAACTACCTGCAGCAGCTCGGAGCCAGGCCATCTACGGAGAGCGAGGCGGAGGTCCTCCTCACGGCGACCCTCGGTATTGAGACACGGCGACGCCTGAACGACCCTGACTACGATCTCTACGCCGTCCAGAAAGACGAGCTGGGTTCCTTGACCATCACGTTCTTCGACAGAGATCAAGGAGAAGCCTGGACAGGCAGATGTCGGCATACGCTCCGCATCGCTTCTCGAAGCGAGCGACTGGGCCGCACGGAGTTCATCCCAACGGGGCACGCGCGTGATTGGCGCATCGAGCAGATGGCCGAACGCATCCTGTCGCGTGCGACAGCCCAGTGAGGCAAGCCTCCCAGCCGGGCGAGTGTGCACAGCCCCCGCCATCCGCTCGACAGCGGCGCAACGGATGCTCCCCTAGCGCAGTTCGTAGTCGACGATCTTCTTCCGCAGCGTGGTTGGCGAAATGTCCAAGACCTGCGCCGTTCGCGTGATGTTCCATCCCGTACTGTCAAGTGCGTGGCGGACGTGATCCCGCTCGACCTCCCAGAGCTTCTTGACCGGACCATCCTCGGCGACGGCTTCGTGAGAAGGCCTAGCCGGCGCAATATCCACTTCCTCGATCACGTCTGCACGAGCGAGCGCCACGGCACGGGTGAGCACGTTGTCCAATTCGCGGACGTTGCCAGGCCACGAGTGCAACTCGAGCTGCTTCAACGCTGTCTCAGAGATGGCAGTGACCTCGCTTTCCAGGCGCCGCCGGATCCGATGAAGAAGGTGGGTCGCCAAGATTCGAATGTCTCCGGGACGCTCTCGAAGCGGCGGGATTTCGAGCCGCGCAACGGATAGGCGGTATAGCAGGTCTTCCCGGAACTCACCGCGCTCGACCATTTCTCCGAGATCTCGATGGGAAGCTGCAAGCACTCGCGCTTCGAAGGAGACGCTGTGGTTGCCCCCTACGCGTTCGAATGTGCGCTCCTGCAAGGCCCGTAGGAGTTTGGCCTGGAGTTCGAGTGGCATGTCGCCGATCTCGTCGAGGAACAGCGTTCCGCCCCCTGCATCCTCGAGCCTCCCTTGCTTCTTGGAATCCGCTCCAGTGAATGCCCCCTTCTCATAACCGAAGAGCTCGCTCTCGAGGAGTGTGGGCACGATCGCCGCGCAGTTGATTGCCACGAAGGGCTCAGCAGGCGATGACGCGTTATGAATCGCCCGGGCGACAAGCTCCTTTCCCGTGCCGCTCTCGCCTTCGATCAGGACCGTAACCTGACTCCTTGATAGAAGGCCGACCTGCTTCAGGAGTTCGAGGATACGTCGGTCTGACCCGACGATTTCATCCGGGTGCTCCGCACCGGGAGTGATCGGGACGAGGTCCGCCCGCTGTGCCATTGGCCGCCGCTGCCGGCGCCGTTGCCGACACTTCTCGATCGCCACGAGCACATCCTCTACCGCCAGCGGCTTGCGGACGTAGTCCAGTGCTCCAATCTGGATCGCCTCGATCATCGACTTCATGTCCTGAACCCCCGTGATCATGACGACCTCGGGCGCGTCCGCGGCGTCGGTCAGGTCCTTCAGAACCCTCAACCCATCGCGATCGGGCAAGCGGAGATCCAGGAAGACGATGTCAGGTTCGAACTCTCGCACCGCCTCGCCGGCAGCTCCGCCCTTCGTGCGCGTCGCGACGGCGTGTCCCTGCTCTTCAAGGAGGATCTGTAGCGACCTACAGATGGCCGCATCGTCATCGACGATCAGAATGCGGAGGGCGTCATGCTGGCTCTGGCTCATTGGGCAACTCGATTCGGAACACGGCACCAGCGACCGCTCCGCGATCATCCACGCGGTTCGCTGCGCTGACACGGCCCCCATGGTAATCGACGATCTTCCGAACGATCGCCAGCCCGAGCCCCGTGCCCTGCTCCCGGGAGGTGAAAAATGGCTGAAACAGTCGCTCTCGGTTGTCTTCTGGAATCCCCGGACCGTCGTCCGAAACCTCTAGCGCCACCATCCTCGCTCGCTCGTCGAGCAGGACCGCAACGTCGATTTGCCCGTTAGGCCCGGTCGCGGCCATCGCGTTCTCAAACAGATTGACCAACACTTGCCGGATCCGCTCCGAATCAATCCGGAGTTCAAGGTCCTCGTGACCATCCTCGACACGGATGCGACAGCGCAGCTCCCCGGCCTCATTCTCGACCGCCTCGAGCGCCGCCACGATCACGTCCCGAAGTCGATGCACGCGGTAGTCCATCGACAACGGACGGCTCAGCGACAACAGGTCAGTGAACATCCGCTCAAGGCGAGAAACCTGCTCTTGTGCAATATCGGCAAGCTCGACATGCCTGCTACCGGCTGCGAGACCCGACCGGATTGCTTGGAGGTTCATCTTGATCGACGAAAGCGGATTGCGCATCTCATGAACGACGGCCGAACTCATCTCCCCCATCGCAGCTAGGGTCTCTGAATGCACGATTCGCTGCCGAGCCTGCGACAACTCGTCGAGCATGCCGTTCAACGCACGACCTACAGCATCTACCTCGGGCTGAGCCAAGGGCACGACGCGGGCTGCGTGATCCCCGCCACCGACACGATGTGCGACCCGGACCAACTGCTGCAGTGGTGTCGTGAGTTGCCGAGCCCCCACGCGCACGATGAGAACAACGATCAGGGCGACGACGAGCGCCGTGAGCGCCGCCCTCGAGCTGAGCTCGGGGAGCCACGCCAAGGCCTCTGCAGCGTCCTGCTCGAGCAGCAGCACCCACCCCATCTGGGGAAGCGCGGTGAAGCCACCTACCACCTCGCGGCCGCTGGCGTCGGAGTAGAGCGCCGCGCCCGAGTCTCCTCCTTTCGCGCGACGAAACCCAACGGTGTCAATCTCGGCTTGGAGAGCATCCCCGGAATCTCGCAGTCCGGACGAAGTCAACAGTACCCCTTCCGACGACACCAAGTAGCAGCGACTGTTGGATAGCCCTGCGCCTACATCCGACAAGATGTCTTCGAGCTTCGATTCGTCGAGAGCCGTCAAGACATACCCAGTGATGACGCCATCACGCATCACTGCAGCACCGAAGTGCATGCCCAGCTGCCCGTTCTCATGCCGGTGTATTCGCCCCGCGGCCCCCGACGTTGAGGTTCGCACCGCGAGCTTGATGTCTGATCGCTCGAAATCTTCGATTCCGTGCGCATCAGTCCCGGCCCCAGCCAGCTCCCGCCACTTCAGATCGTAGAGCCCAACCGCTTCATACAAACCGTTCCTCGCCACGAACTGACCTAGCAGAGCGTTCGCACCATGCTCCACGCCCCCCTGAGAACTGTCAGTCGTACACCGATGCCGCACTGCCGGACAGCCAGCGAGGAACCCCGCATCCGCGACTCGTTCGCGGAACCAAAGCTCTAGTTGGCGCTCGCGCGAAGCGGTGAGCTGAGCCAACCTGGCAGTCGCGGCATCCAGGACGGCCGACTTGGCACAGTGGTAGCCTTGGGCCGCCAGCAAGATCATCGGCACCAAGGCGATCCCGAGTGACCAAAGCAACAGACGGCGCCGCAGGTGCCCACCGGCTTCGTGCGCTGGCTTCGCCACGGTATCGCTCCGCTCGCTGTGAACAGTTTCTGGTGAGGATGGCATCAGGATCTGGTCGCGCCGCAACGGGGCCAGCTTCGTTCAAGTCGCCCAATTGGGCGTCGCCGGAGGGGAACATGCTGCCCCTACCGCGGCAAGGCAATGGCTTTCGTCGTCGCAGTGTGTGCAACGACCGTACCTCAGGCTGCTGCGAAACGGCATGCATGTTGCTCTCCGCAGTCAGGACATCAACACGCGACGACTGCGGACAGTCCCCGGAACACCATGAACCCTACCTCCCCAATGGTCGGCCCAGCGCTCACAGCGGCCTTCTTCCTCATCGCTGCAGCCATTCCAGCACAGGGGATCGCGCTTCGAACCGGCGAGGTCGTTATCGGACGAGTCGTGAACGTGCAGGCATCGACCATCGAAATCGCCGTTACGTTTCCACGCGTCGAAACGCGCGTTCTCAAGCGCGGCGACATCAAGCCTCGGTCGATGTATGCGATCCTGTCCGGACGCATGGATCAAACAAGCGGCACGGCTCATCTCGAGCTTGCTCAGACGTGTCGTGAACTTGGTCTGTTTGCCTTCGGCATTGCCGAGGCACGTGAATCTGCACGTCGCGACCCTGCCCTGACCGATGCGAGCAATCGCCTCATCAAGGCTCTCAGGCAATCCATCGCGACGCAACTCCTGCGCGCTGCCAGTTCCGACGCAGAAGCGGGTCTCTACGGCTCCGCAAAGCTCGCTGCACAGACGATCGTCCGGGACTACTCAGACACGGACGCCGCGGCCGCCGCACGAGCCCTGCTCAAGAAGGTCCGCTCGGTCGCCACACCATTCGCGCGCGTCGTCACCGAGAAGGAAGCAACAGCGGCCATCAAGAAGGTCAGGCGCGCGCTGGAGCGGAGCGCGTCTGACTCTGCGCCCCCCGCCCACGGAAAGATGCGAGATCAACGCCGCCTACAACGAGGGATCGCGCGCATGGAGAAGACCTGGAAGGCCGTGCACGACCTGGTCGGCCCTGAAGCATCAGAAACTGAACAAGCGTCGACAAATGCTTCCAGCACCGCCGACCGCCTTGCGGCCGCCCAAGCGGAGCTACGCAGCCGCCTGACCGCGGCGTACCTCGCACTCGGTCAAATCTACCTCGAACGAGAGGCGTTGTCGGACGCAAGCGAGTGGTGCAACAAGGCGTGCGAGACCGACCCGGAGAACAAGGGGTCCCACCGACTCCACTCGTTGATCCTACAGGCGAAGATCATCAGCGGGTCCGGCTACTGAGCCCACCAAACCGAGCGCCCCTAAGATGGTACGGGTCACCGCCTATGGGGGTGCGGCTCTCATGATCCGCACATATCGAGTCAACTCACGATGAAGACGACAGCACAACGTCGGTGGACGCGAGTCCGCGTCGGCAACGCCCTCTGTTGCCTCCTACCCACGATTGCCGCGTGCAGCATGCATCCACGCACGACGCCCATCGGTCCGTACACCAGCGCACCAGCCGGAATGCGCGCCGAACGGCCGCAACTGCCCGACTTCACAATCAACTCCGATCTCGATACCTACATCCGGTACGCGCTACTGAACAACCCCGGCTTGGAAGCCGCGTTCCAGGACTACATCGCCGCGATGGAGCGCATCCCCCAGGTGACGGCGCTCCCGGATCCGAGGTTCAGCTACCGGTACTACATCCAGGAAGTCGAGACCCGCGTCGGTCCGCAACAGCACGCGTTCGGCCTATCACAGACACTGCCTTGGTTCGGCAAACTCGAGTTGCAGGGCCAGATCGCCTCGGGCGCTGCAGGTGCCGCTAAGGAGAGGTTCGAGGCGAAGAAAGACTCGCTTGTCGCAGAGGTCATCGATGCCTACCTGGAGTACTACCATCTGGGGCGTGCCGTCGAAGTCGTCCGCGGCAACCGCGACCTCATCCAGCAGCTTGAGCGAGTAGCCCGCGCCCGCTACGGGGCAGGAGCCGCCAACCACCCCGATATCATCCGCGCCCAGGTGGAACTCGGCCAGCTGGAGAACCAGCTGGCCAGCCTGGACGATCGCAAGTCGCCATTCATCGCACGATTGAACGCGGCGCTCAATCGACGCAAATCGACTCCGATCCCGTTCCCAAAGAAGGCCGACGTCCATCCGCTCGGGGCCCCCGACGAAGAGGTTCTCGGGTGGATTGCCACCAGCAACCCGGAGCTCATGGCGATGCGGCACGAAATCGACGCCGCAAGGGCAGCCGCCCTGCGTGCCGAGAAGGACTTCTACCCCGACTTCACCTTCGGTGTCGATTACCTGGCCACCGGCGATGCTCGCATGCCTGGAGTGGCGGGCAGCGGCGACGATGCCGTCATTGCTGGCGTCTCTTTCAATCTTCCAATTGCACGCGGCAAGTACAACGCGGCCGTTCGTGAAGCCAAAGCCCGCCAGTTTTCGACGGCACTGAGACGAGGAGACCTGCTCAACAAGCTTCAGGCAGAAGCGGCGACTGCGCTGTTCCGCATCCGCGACGCAGAACGACAGATTGCCTTGTATCGCGACACACTGCTTCCCAAGGCGCGCGAGTCGCTCGCGACCACTCAGACAGCCTACAGCGCGGGGAATGGAAGCTTCTCCGACCTGGTGGATGCGCAGCGGATGCTGCTGTCCTTCGAACTGTCATTCGAGCGATCCCGTGCCGACCACGGACAGTGGCGAGCGGTACTCGAGCGCCTCGTCGGCCACGCGATCCCCACGAAGAGCGCGGACGTGAAATCGTCCGACAAGGAGAAGTAGCAAGATGAACGTAAGCAAGACCACCCGTCTGACCGCGCTGCTCGTCGCCACAACCATCGCCGGGCTCGGAGTCGGCTACCTCCTATGGGGTGATGCAACACCGCCCACGCACCCCGAGCACTCGACGACTACGCACGAAGGCCATGCCGCTGCAGCCGAAGTGTGGACCTGCTCCATGCACCCACAGATCCGCATGCCATCGCAGGGCAAGTGCCCCATCTGCGGGATGGATCTCATCCGGGCCTCGAGCGGCGGCGACTCGGGTGGGCTACGACAACTGACGATACGTCCGGAACAGCGAGCCCTCATGCGCGTTCGAACCGTCCCCGTCGAGCGACGCTTCCCCGATGCAAGGGTGCGCCTCGTCGGCAAGGTGACCTACGACGAGACACGACTCGGCTACATCACCGCTTGGGTTCCAGGGAGAATCGACGAGCTCTACGTAGACTTCACCGGGGTCACCGTGCGCAAGGGTGACCACATGGTGAAGCTCTACAGCCCTGAGCTCTATCGCGCGCAGGAGGAGCTGCTACAGGCGCTAGCATCGCTTGGAGACCTGCAGAAGAGCGAGTTCGAATCACTGAGAGCCTCGGCTCAGGGCACCATCGACTCGGCACGAGAGAAGCTGCGCCTCTGGGGCCTCTCGAAGGAGCAGATCTCGGCAATCGAGAAACGGGGATCTGCCGAGGAGCACGTCACGATCCACGCACCTTCATCCGGCCTCGTCATCCACCGTAGTGCCCAGGAGGGCATGTACGTGCAGACGGGAACGCGCATCTTCACGATCGCGGACCTCAGTCACGTCTGGGTGCAACTGGACGCATACGAGAGCGACCTGGAGTGGCTTCGATATGGTCAGCAGGTCTCGTTCGAGACCGAGGCCTACGGCGGACGACGGTTCAACGGCCGAATCTCCTTCATCGACCCCGTCCTCGACCGTCGCACACGCACCGTCAAGGTCCGCGTGAACGTGCCGAATCCCGACGGCCTGCTCAAGCCAGACATGTTCGTGCACGCAACCGTCGCGGCCCGGATCGCTGGCGCTGGCAAGGTCATGGATCCATCCCTCGTCGGAAAGTGGATCTCCCCCATGCATCCCGAGATCGTGAAGGACGGCCCCGGCAAGTGCGACGTGTGCGGCATGGATCTCGTCCCTGCCCACGAACTCGGCTACGTCCCCGCAACTGAAGTTCAGGACGAAGCCCCGCTCGTTGTGCCGGTCTCCGCCACCTTGGTGACCGGAACGCGCGCCATCGTCTACGTCGAGCTCCCCGACCGAGAGACTCCGACCTACGAGGGTCGGGAGGTCGTGCTCGGACCGAGAGCCGGCGACCAGTACGTCGTCCTTCACGGCCTCCAGGAAAACGAGCTCGTGGTGGCCGAAGGCAACTTCAAGATCGACAGCGCTCTCCAGTTGCAGGCCAGACCGAGCATGATGAGCCCTGCGGGCGGCCAGCCCGCGGGCGGCCACAACCACGGCGGCGGAGCCGGAACGAAGCCAGCAACGATGCCCTCGGGTCAGAGCCACGCTTCCATGCTCTCGGCGGGCGCGCGGACTCGACTGCAGCTGATCGAGCGGGTCTACGCTGACATCACCGCGTCCGTAGATGCAGGCGACCTCCACGAAGCAAAACAACGGTTCGAGCAACTCGGCAAGGCCGTTGCCGAAACCCGGATGCAGCTGTTCGAGGGGGATTCCCACAAGATGTGGATGGAGCTGTCGATGCGCCTGTCGAACGACGCATTCGAAGGCAGTGCTTCGCCTGACACGTCGACCGCGAAGTCAAACCTCGGGAAGCTCACCACGTCGGTCGAGATGATGCGGAAGCACTTCCAAACGACGGCAGAATCCCCGTCAGGTACGCCCGTCGAGTTGCCGGAGGAGGTGCGCTCAGCGCTTCGACGGAACTGGGAGGCTTACTCTGATCTGCATTCGGCCCTCGCAGCTGACGATCTCAGCAAGGCCAAGTCGGCAGCGTCGAAGCTGGCCGCCGCAACCGACGGCGTTTCGTCGACGTCTCTACCAGCACCGGCGCAAGTCGCGTGGCAATCGTTGACGAACGCAGTGGTCACGAGCGCGCGCCAGATTTCCGAGGGCGACGACATCGAAGGTGCGCGAGCGGCGTTCGAGCAAGTGTCCAAGGGTATTGAAACGGCACTCCGCGCACTCGGTTCGCCTGCGAAGGTCCGTGTCATGCATTGCCCAATGGCATTCGACGGCCGCGGCGCGCGTTGGTTGCAGGGTTCGGACGAGGTGCAGAACCCCTACTACGGCGCCAAGATGCTGGATTGCGGCTCCGCCATCGAAACCCTCGAGCCTCGCGAGGACCTCCGTGGCAAGTGATCTCACCAACGAACCGAAGTCGTTCCTGGACCGCCTGATCTGGTTCTGCCTACGGAAGAAGCTGATCGTCTTCCTCCTTGTGCTCGGCGTCATGGGATGGGGTGCGCTCGTCGCCCCGTTCGATTGGAAAGCAGGTGGCTTGCCACGCGATCCGGTTCCGGTCGACGCCATCCCCGACATCGGTGAGAACCAGCAGATCGTATTCACCGAGTGGATGGGGCGATCGCCACAAGACGTCGAGGACCAGATCACCTACCCGCTCACCGTCGCGCTGCTCGGGCTGCCCGGTGTCAAGACGGTACGCAGTTACTCGTTCTTCGGCTTCTCGACCGTTTACATCATCTTCGATGAGGACATCGACTTCTACTGGAGCAGAAGCCGCGTCCTCGAGAAGCTCAACAGCCTGCCGAGAGGCACCTTGCCCGCGGACGTCCAGCCAGCGCTCGGACCGGACGCCACGGCACTGGGTCAGGTCTACTGGTACACACTCGAGGGGCGCGACCCCGACGGCAACCCCACTGGAGGATGGGGGCCACAGGAGTTGCGCAGTGTGCAGGACTGGTATGTCCGCTACACGCTGCTTGCTGCAGAAGGCGTAAGCGAGGTCGCCTCCATCGGTGGATTCGTCGAGGAATACCAGATCGACGTCGATCCGGACGCCATGCGGGCACACGGCGTCACGCTGGATCAGGTCTTCGCGGCAACGAAGATGTCGAACCTCGACGTCGGCGCTCGCACGATCGAGGTCAGCCGAGCCGAGTATGTGATCCGCGGCCTTGGCTTCGTCAAGAACGTCGAGGACATCGAGGAGACCGTCGTACGTGTCAACGACAACGTGCCGATCCGCGTCCGCGATGTCGGCCATGTCACCAAGGGGCCCGCCCTGCGTCGAGGGGCGTTGGACAAGGGCGGCGCAGAAGCCGTTGGCGGTGTCGTTGTGGTCCGTTACGGCTTCAACCCGCTTCAGGCGATCAAGAACACCAAGGCGAAGATCGCGGAGATCGCCCCTGGACTGCCGACGAAGGCAATCGCTGACTTCACGGCAACGTCGAAAGACGCGCTACGCGGCTTCGCAGCCCTACAGGGGTTCGAGGCGTTCGATGGTGACGACCTCAACCAAGCGGCCTGGGTGCCGTTCTTGAGATCCAATGAGAAGTCGGCATGGCCTACCGGCGTGAACCTCAGCCAGGTGACCATCGTCCCGTTCTATGACCGAACGGACCTCATCTACGAGACTCTCGGCACGCTCAACTCAGCGCTCGTCGAGGAGATCCTCGTGACGATGATCGTGATGCTCATCATGGTGCTTCACCTGAGGAGCTCCTTGCTCATCAGCGCTTTGCTCCCAGTCGCCGTACTGATGTGCTTCATCGCCATGCGAACGTTCGGGGTCGCGGCGAACATCGTCGCGCTTTCGGGTATTGCAATCGCCATCGGCACGATGGTCGACATGGGCGTAATCATCTGTGAGAACGTCCTGCGCCACCTCAGGGAAGCGGATCCCGACACACCTCCCATCGAGACGATCTTCCGTGCTACACGCGAGGTTGGCAGCGCCGTCATCACCTCCGTCGCGACGACCGTCGTCAGCTTCTTGCCCGTATTCACGATGACGGGCGCCGAAGGCAAGCTCTTCCAACCACTCGCCTTCACCAAGACGTTCGCCCTGGTTGCATCGATCATCGTCGCACTGACGGTGATCCCACCGGCGGCCCACATCCTGTTCACGGGCTCGATTCGCTCGACGCGCACCAAGGCTCTCATGCATGCGGGGCTTGCCGCCGCAGGACTCGTCGTAGCTATCACAACAAGCATCGTCGGAGGGAGTCTGCTCCTGGCATTTGCGGCATTCCAACTCCTCAAGAGCAGGATCCCGCGCTGGACCGGTAACTCGGGGCCGATCGTCGTCAGCCTGGCTGTTGCGCTATTCGTTCTGATCGAACTAACGCAATCGTGGCTACCGCTCGGTCCCAGTCGCGGGTTCCTCAAGAACCTGGCATTCGTCGGGGTTCTGATCGGCGGACTGCTAGGAACGTTCCTCGCCTTCCAACGCGTTTATCCGCGCGTCCTGCGATGGTGCCTGCGACACAAGCTCCTGTTCCTGTCGGCGCCAACCCTCATCGTCGCTCTCGGCGCCTGCTCCTGGTTCGGTTTCGATCGCGTCTTCGGCTTTGCGCCCGAGTTCATGCGACAGAGTGCACCCTGGCAACGGATGGCGAGCGTGTTCCCGGGGCTCGGCAAGGAGTTCATGCCACCACTGGACGAGGGCTCCTACCTGTTCATGCCGACGACACTCCCCCATGCGTCGATCGGTGAGTCCATGGAGGTCCTGCAGTATCAGGACACCTCCATCGCCAGGATACCGGAGGTCGAGTCAGTCGTCGGGAAGCTGGGTCGAGCTGAAACTCCTCTTGACCCAGCCCCGATCTCGATGATCGAGACGGTCATCAACTATCGGCCCGAATACATCACCGATAAAGACGGAGACCGCATCAGCTTCCGCTTCGACGAGGAAACGGGCGAGTTTGCGAGAAACGAAGAAGGCGACCTGATCCCCGACACGAACGGACGCCCGTTCCGACAGTGGCGCGATCACATCAAATCTCCCGACGACATCTGGGACGAGATCGTCGCGGCATCCGAGATACCCGGCACGACATCTGCCCCGAAACTGCAGCCGATCGCGGCGCGCATCGTCATGTTGCAAAGCGGCATGCGAGCGCCGATGGGCATCAAGGTGAAAGGGCCCGATCTCGCTACGATCGAGGAGGTCGCCGTGCAGCTGGAGCGCTACCTGAAGCAGGTCCCAGGCGTATCCGCTCCGACGGTGACCGCCGACCGCCTGGTTGGCAAGCCCTACCTCGAGATCGAGCTCAACCGCAAGGCGCTCGGCAGGTATGGCCTCCATGTCGGCTCGGTGCAACAGGTCATCGAGGTAGCCATCGGCGGTAAGCGAATCACCACGACGGTCGAGGGTCGTGAGCGGTACCCGGTACGCGTCCGGTATCTGCGGGAGTTGCGCGACACGCCCGAGAGCCTCGGAGAGATCCTTGTTCCCACTCCGACCGGCGCGCAGGTCCCGCTCTCTGAGCTCTCGGAGATTCGCTTCGTTCGCGGACCACAGGCCATCAAGAGTGAAGACACGTTCCTCATCGGCTACGTGGTTTTCGACAAGCAAGCGGACAGCGCAGAAGTCGACGTTGTTGAAGAATGCCAGGCGTTCCTACAGCAGAAGCTCGACTCCGGCGAGTTCGTACTGCCCGCCGGCGTGAGCTACAGCTTCTCCGGAAGCTACGAGAACCAAATCCGATCCCAAAAGACGCTTGCGCTGGTCTTGCCCGTCGCGCTGTTCGTCATCTTCCTGATCCTCTACCTCCAGTTCGGTTCGGTCTCGACCTCGCTGCTGGTGTTTTCGGGCATCGTGGTCGCATGGGCAGGAGGCTTCCTCCTTATCTGGATGTACGGCATCGGAGGCTTCCTCGACATCGACCTGTTCGGCGAGAATCTGCGCGCCCTCTTCCAGGTCGACACCATCAACCTGAGCGTCGCCATCTGGGTCGGATTCCTGGCCCTATTCGGCATCGCGTCAGACGACGGCGTCGTGATGGCGACCTACCTCGAACAGAGTTTCCGCGGAGCACATCCGCGGTCTCGCGAAGACATACACAACTTGGTCGTGGAGGGAGCCAAGAAGCGTATCCGCCCCGCGCTCATGACGAGCGCGACGACGATCCTCGCACTCATCCCGGTCCTGACCTCGACGGGCCGCGGGTCCGACATCATGGTCCCGATGGCCATCCCTTCTTTCGGTGGGATGCTGATCGCCATGCTCACGGTATTCGTCGTACCCGTGCTCTACTGCACCATCAAGGAGCGGCGGCTCGGTAGCCAGCACACGACGACGGGCTGATGAATCGAAACCGAGACGCTAACCGCGACGTGGGAAGCGTCACGGCTGCAGCTGAGCGCCAACGCCACGTCGTGGCGTTGGCCTTGCATTGGCCCGCAGCCAGCGCCCGGGGCCCGATCGTCTAGCCGACCCAGCTCAGAGCTTCTTCTCGGCCTTGATGCCTGGTTTGGCAGCCTTCTTCGCCGCCGGTTTCTTCTCGACCAAGGCGAAGGAGCTCACCTTGAACTTCGTGTCTGCAAGTGCCTTGACGACAGCCTCGCGAGTGAGCGAGCCCTTCTTCATGGCTACGGTCACGGCCTTGGCCTTGAGGTCGACTTCGACGCTATTCACACCCGCGATCTTGGCGAGGGTCTCACGGACCCCCGAGGCGCAACCGCCTCAAGTCATTCCCGTCACGCCCACGACGTAGACGCCCTTCGGAGTCATGCGCGTAGCCTTGACCGACGCGAAGGAGCTCACCTTGAACTTGGTGTCCACGAGCGCCTTGACGACAGCTTCGCGCGTCAGCCCCCCCTTCTTCATGGCTACGGTCGCGGTCTTGGCTTTGAGGTCGATCTCGACGCTCTTCACGCCTGCGATCTTGGCGAGGGTCTCACGGACCCCCGAGGCGCAACCGCCTCAGGTCATCCCCGTCACGCCGACGACGTATGTGGCCGGGGTAGTCGACTTCGCCGCAGGAACGTTCTTGGTCTCCTGAGCGATTGCTTGGACGCCTCCAAAGACGACTCCGCATAGCAGTGCGAGCACGGTGGTTCTCATATGTCCTCTCATGGATCTCTCTCGACTGGGCTAGGCGGATGCACGGCCGAGATAACGCGAAAGCGCCTCACCCTGACAACCAGGTGCCGCTCAGGAAATCCACCTGAAGGAGTCCCAGGGGCCGCAATGTAGGCGAAACTCATCCGAGCGCAACGGCCGCAGGCGCGGAGCTAGCCTCACGCCGGCCACTTGATCGCCGCTGGTTCGGCATGACGAACGACTTCTCCCCCGAATGATCCCGCTCGCCAAGTGTGGTCTGTGCCAGTTTAGGGCCATCCGCGATCTAGCGCTGGAACGAGACGCCCTTCGACTGCCTCCCCGCAAGCGCCACGTCTGCCTCTGGGCTCCAACATCCGGCCCGAAGAGGGCCGAAAGCGCATTCTCGTCGTCATGGGCGCGGCGCATGAGGTACGAGGGAGCTCCTCGCGATCGCTGATGGTCAGCTCAGAAGCGCGTAAATCCCGATCCCAAGGGGCCTTGACCCGCCCTCGGACCACCTCCTGGTGACTTCCCACGAGAGTTTCATTCAGCAACTTGCCCTGCGCGGTCGATTCATCATATACTGAAATGATGAACGATACGCCGAAGTCGAAGAGCCCCAAGGCCCGCGAGGGGGCCTGCGAGATCAACCAGGTCGATTGCTCGATGGTCTCGGAAGCTCAGGCGTCGCTTCCCGCAACCACAGAGCTCCAACGAGTCGCTGACGCCTTTCGAGTCCTCGCGAACCCGAACCGGTTGCGCGTACTGAAGGCCCTTCAGGGTCGGGAGCTGTGTGTCTGCGACCTCCGTGAAGTGCTCGGGATCTCCATGTCCGGCACCTCGCAGGTCCTCCGAGAGCTGCGCAACCTCGGAGCAGTTGAGTTCCGCGCCGAAGGCAAGCTCGCCTACTACCGGCTAGCCGACTCGTCATGGCTCGACATTGCCGAGAGCGTGCTTGAGAAGTTCGTGGGTGCCGAAGCGAGATAGCGCTCGCCCGTTTTTCGCGACGAGGGAGAGAACGATTGTGATGTCTACCAACAAACGAGGAAGGTCTTGGTTTCTTGCCGGCATGCTCGCCTTGAGCGTTGCCCTTTCCGGTTGTGGGCAGGAGCCCTCTCCTGGTCCTGGTTCCGAACCTGCTGCAGGTGAATCGACCGCGACTGGCAGGAATCCGACGAGCACCGCACACAAGCACGACACACCCGGCGAGACGTGCTTCATCTGTGATCCAAGCAAGCGTGAGTCAGGACGCCTGTGGTGCAAGGAGCACGGCCGTTACGAGAATCGATGCTGGATGTGCCAGCCGCAGCTCGAGGAGAAGGGCCGCCTCTACTGCGAAGAGCACGGCCTCTACGAGGACGAGTGCTTTCTCTGCCATCCCGAGCTGAAGAAAGACTCCAAGGACGAGAAGCAGCCGAAGGACAAGAAGGGCGCGCAACTGGATGCTCCCCCCCGCACTGTTCCAGGTCTTTTCTGTAAGGAACACGGGGTGCCGGAGGCGGATTGCGGCATCTGCCAACCACAACGCACGGCAGAACTGCAGCCAGGCGACGAACTCAAGGTGCGTTTCGAGTCGGCCCGTGCAGCTGCGAAGGCAGGTGTGCAGACAGTTCCCGCCCGCCAGGCCACGGTGCGGGAAAGCGTTCCGGCCATCTGCGAGATCTCCTACAACCAGAATGCTCTGGCCCGCATCACGCCACTGGCCGCGGGGATCGTGCGCAAAGTGCTCGTCGATGTCGGTGCGGACGTGAAGGCGGGAGATGTTCTGGTGGAAGTGCACTCCACCGAAGTAGCGAGCGCGAAGGCTGCGTTCGTCTCGTCCGTGGTCGACCTCGACCTGAAAGAGGTTGCCTGCAAGCGAGAGAAGCGCCTGGCGAAGAAGAGCATCTCTTCGGAGAAGGAGGTGCAGGAGGCCGATGCTGCGTGCAAGACCGCTGAGCTCACGCTGAGTACAGCAAGACAGAGACTCCTCAACTATGGCTTCACGGCGGATGAGGTTGCAGCGATCAAGAAGGATCGCGACACCTCAGCTCGCTTGTTGGTCCGCGCTCCATACGAGGGCACATTGGTCGAGAGAAGTGCGGTGGTCGGCGAAGCTGTTGAGCCAGGCAAGAGCGTATTCTCTCTCGCGGATCTCGGCTCGATGTGGCTCTCGCTCTCGATCCCTGCCGATCGCGCGGGTCTCATCAAGAGTGGTCTGAGCGTGGAGGCGACCTTCCACGGCCTTTCCAGCGAGGCGTCACGTGGTGAGATCACATGGGTCAACACCTCGATCGACGAGAAGACTCGCATGCTGCGGGCACGTGCCGTGGTCGGCAACCCTGACCGGAAGCTCAGCGCAGGGATGTTCGGCGACGCGATCGTCTTCACTTCGGATGCCAGAAGCGCAGTGGATGTGCCCAAGGAAGCCATCCAGCGGTTCGAGAAGAAGCTCTACGTCTTCGTCAAACTCGAAGACGACCTCTACTCGTTGCGTCGCGTCGCCACGGTCGAGCGACCGTCGAACAACATCGTTGCGGTGGTCGAAGGTCTGCGCGCGGACGAACCTGTTGTTGCTACAGGAGCATTCACCGTGATGTCCGAGTTCCTCAAGTCGAGGCTCGGCGCTGGCTGTGTCGATGACAAGTGAACGGGGACTCCATGCTTGAGCGCCTCGTCGAGTTCTCACTTCGCAACCGCCTCCTGTTCTTGCTGCTGGGATTTGCCCTGGTCGGCGGCGGGATCTACACGGCAACGCGTACGCCAGTTGACGCCTTCCCGGACACAACACCCGTCCAGGTCCAGATCAACACCGTGGCCCCCGCGCTCAATCCGGAAGAGATTGAGCAGCAGCTCACCCTTCCAGTCGAGCTCTCGATCGGCGGTCTTCCTGGTCTGGCCGATGTTCGTTCCATATCCAAGTTTGGACTGTCCCAGGTCGTCGCGACGTTCGATGACGACACGAGGATCATCGATGCGCGCCAGTACGTCTCCGAACGACTGGCGACAGTAGAGCTTCCCGAAGGCATTGAGCGTCCGCAGCTCGGCCCCATCTCCACCGGGCTCGGAGAGATCTTCCACTACGTCCTTCGTTCGGAGAACCCGCGCAGGACGCTCGAAGAGCTGCGAACCCTTCACGACTGGGTCGTCAAACCGGAGCTCCGCAAGGTTCCTGGTGTCGCTGAGGTCAACTCGTGGGGCGGGTACGAGAAGCAGTACCACGTGGTTGTCTCGCCCGAGGCGTTGCTCAAATACGACCTCACCCTTGGGGACGTCTTCGAAGCGCTCGAGAAAAACAATCAGAACGTCGGTGGTGGCGTGCTCACGTCGGGTGGGCAGTCGCAGCTCGTGCATGGCCTCGGGCGTGTTTCAACCGTCAACCAGATCGAGAACATCGTTGTCTCCGCATTCGACGGTGCGCCGATCCGCATTCGAGATGTCGCGCAAGAGGTTCGGGTCGACCACGAGATCCGGCGCGGTGCGGTCACGGCGAACGGTCGCGGCGAAGTCGTGCTAGGCCTTGCTTTCATGCTGATGGGCGAGAACGCCCAGGCCGTCACCGAAGAGCTCAAGGAGCGGCTCGTAGGTGTCCGGAGATCGCTCCCCGAAGACGTTGTCGTTGAAGTCGTCTACGACCGCACCGAGCTGACAACCGAGGTGATCGGAACCGTGCAGCACAACCTGTTGGCCGGAGCCTTGCTCGTCATCGTCGTGCTCTTCGTACTGCTTGGCAACATTCGCGGCGGTCTCCTGGTAGCCCTCGCCATCCCACTCGCGATGTTGTTTGCCTTGATCGGCATGTACCACTTCGCGATCGCGGCAAGCCTCCTCAGCCTTGGTGCAATCGACTTCGGCATCATCGTCGACGGCTCGGTGGTGATGACCGAGGCCAACATGCGGAACCTGGCTCAGCGTGCGCGTGAGCTGAAGAGACCGCTGACCAAAGATGAGCGTCTCGCGGTCATCACCGAGTCGGGCAAGCAGGTGGCTCGACCGATCGTCTTCGGCATGGCCATCATCATGGTGGTCTTCTTCCCCGTGCTCGCGCTCGAGGGAATCGAAGGAAAGATGTTCCGCCCGATGGCGTGGACGTTCATCTTCGCCCTTGGCGGGGCACTGCTGATCGCCCTCACCCTGTCACCGGTCCTTGGCTACTACTTCCTTCCGAAGCGTGTTCGGGAGCGAGAGGGTGTTATCGCTCGCGCGATGAACGGCGCCTTTGCCTGGTTCCTTGCGGCAGCGATGCGGCTGCGGTGGTTCGTTCTCAGCGGAGCGATGCTGCTTCTAGTGTTCGCCGGATGGACTGCGACACGGCTGGGAGGAGAGTTCATCCCGCGCTTGAGCGAGGGGGCGGTGGTCTTGAACACCATCCGCCTGGCCGGTGTCTCTATTGAGGAGTCCGTTCGCTACAACACGCGCATCGAGAAGCTCTTGCTCGAGAACTTTCCGGACGAGGTTCGGCACGTCTGGAGCCGCATCGGGACAGCTGAAATCGCCACTGACCCCATGGGCACCGAGCTGACCGACATCTTCTTGTCGCTCAAGCCCCGAAGCGAATGGAAGAGGGCCAGCACGCAGACTGAGCTCGGCGCTGCCATGCAGAGCCTGGTGGACGACCTACCCGGCGTGAACATCATCGCAACCCAGCCGATCGAGATGCGCCTCAACGAGATGGCGTCGGGCATCCGTTCAGACATCGGCATCAAGATCTACGGCGACGACTTCGACGAGCTCGTGCGCATCAGTGACGAGGTACAGCGCATTCTTGTCGACATCCCCGGACAGTCAGACGTCGCTGTCGATCAGGTCACGGGGCAACCAACGCTCCGCATCCGCATGGACCCCGACGCACTTGCCCGCGTTGGAGTGTCAGGACGGGAAGTGCTCGAGTTCGTGGAGGTCATCGGGACACGCCGTGTCGGCGAAGTCTTCGAGGGACAACGTAAGTTCCCGTTGGCTGTCCGGTTGCCGGATTCCCACCGGGGCGATGCCGACGCTCTACGTGCGACGCTGATTCCAACGAAATCTGGGCTTCGCCTACCTCTGCGAAGCGTGGCTGACGTCTCAGAAGAAGAGGGCATCTCGACGATCAACCGTGAGTGGGGTCGAAGGCTGATCCGCGTCCAGTGCAACGTAGCCGGCCGCGATGTTGCCTCGTTTGTTGAGGAAGCGCAGACGCGGATCGCCAACGAACTGGAGCTCCCCGATGGCTACGTCATCAACTGGGGCGGTCAGTTTGAGAATCTGGCCAACGCGAAGGTGCGGTTCATGATCGTTGTTCCGGTCACGCTCCTTCTCGTGTTCTTCCTGCTGTTCTTCAGCCTGAAGAGTCTTCGGGAGGTCCTGCTGATCTATACCGGGATTCCCTTCGCCGCTGTCGGAGGTGTCTTGGCGCTCTGGCTGCGCGGAATGCCGTTCAGCGTGAGCGCCGCCGTGGGCTTCATCGCGCTCGGAGGCATCGCCGTCTTGAACGGACAGATCCTCGTATCGGCCATTCGCTCTTTCCTTGCTCAGGGCAACGAGCTCCGTTCGGCGATCACAGAAGCCACACAGCAACGGCTTCGTCCCGTTCTGGCGACGGCTATCACGGATGCTGTCGGTTTTCTTCCGATGGCGATCTCCACGGGAGTCGGTGCCGAGGTGCAGCGACCACTTGCGACGGTTGTGGTGGCAGGTGTGCTGACGTCAACCGTCCTGACTCTCTTTGTGCTGCCGATCCTCTACCTGCTTGTCATGAAGAAGGTCCCAGCAACAACCGACGGGGAGGTTGCGTAGCATGGCAACAACTACCAGATTGGAGACTGGGCGGCTCCGTCGGCAAACGCTCGTGGCCGCTGCTGTGGCGCTGCTAGTCACCTTGAGCGGATGTGCCACTGTAGACCCAACGCCGGATTACGAACTAGCGCGAGAGGAGGTAAAGGCAGCGACCGGCGAAGACACCCTCTATCAGCCCGGAGAGGAAGAGCGTGCGCGCAAGCTGGTTGCAGAGCTCATGAAGGATGGGTTGACCTCAAAGGACGCAGTCCAGATTTGCCTTCTCAACAATCGACTTCTGCAGCAACAGCTCTACGAGATCGGTGTGCGGCGTGCGGATGCAGTGCAGGCTGGATTGCTCTCGAACCCGTCGCTCCAACTGATGGTGCGCTTCCCACTCGATGGAGGAAGCACGAACATGGAGGGCGGACTTCTCCACAATCTCATCGAGCTCTGGCACTTGCCCGCGCGCACGAGGGTTGCGGAAAGCCAAGTAGACCGAACCGTGCTCGAGGTTGCTCGCCGCGCGGTCACGCTCGCGGCTCAGGCGAAGTCGGCGTACTTCACGGCCGTTGCTTCGAGTGCTTCTCTCGCTGTTGCAGAAGAGAATCTCAAGACCGCACAGGAGTTCCTCGAACTCACGCGTGAACGCAAGGCTGCCGGTGCTGCGACGCAGGTTGACGAGAACGCCGCGCGCGCCGGTTTCCTCGAGCAACAGGTGCTTGTTCGTTCCACAAGCTTCGCTTCGTTTGAAGCGAAACGACGCCTGGCGATGGTGCTGGGTGTTTCCGTACCGCCGCAGGAACTTGAGCTCACGAGTCCACCACTCACGCCACCGGAGTGGAGCGTTGACCTCAAGAGACTGCTCGCAGTTGCCGAAGAACACCGGCTTGACCTGCGCGCGGCGAAGAAGGCCGTCGAGGCCGCAGGCAACGCAGTGCCTCTTGAGCGGCGTCGGCAGCTGCGCAAGCTAGGTGGTGGCTTGGCCTTCGAAACGGTCGGCAGCGATGTAGAACTGGGTCCAGCATTCCGGCTTGAGATTCCGATCTTCGACCGAAACCAAGCACAGATTGCCAAGGCCGAGTTGCGCTTCTCTCAGGCGATACGTCGCCTTGAGGGAGTGTCCGAGAACGTGTCCCAACAAGTACGGGGTGCGTACGAACGCTACGCGATGGCGCAGGAAACCGCTCGCCTCTACCAGAAGGAGCTCTTGCCGCTTCAACAAGCCAGCCTTGACCTTGCCCGAGAGTCGTTCGCGGCAGGCAAGACAGGCTTTCTATCTGTCCTCGAGGCTCAGAACCGACTTCTTGCCACTCGGCGTGACTATGTCGTACGGCTTGAGTCTGTGGCCCAGAGCATCCCCGAGCTGGAGGCTGCTTGTGGGCGACCGCTCGACGTGCTCCTTGCTACGGATGCGGATCGTGACAAGTGATCAGGCGCGGACAGCAACGCTCATGCGCGCAGCGAGCCTCGCCTACCTGACAATCGGCTGGAATGTCGTCGAGGGTGTCATCGCCGTTTCCGCAGCGGCTGCTGCTGGGAGTGTCGCGCTGCTCGGCTTTGGCCTTGATAGCTTCGTAGAGAGCGCCTCTGGTTTGATCGTTCTGTGGAGACTCTCTCGAGAACGGCGCAACACGGCCGTTGCGGCGGAAGCTGTCGAGAAGCTCGACCGCCGGGCGCATCGCCTGGTGGCCGGCACCTTGTTTCTCCTTGCTGCCTACGTCTCCGTGGATGCTGGATTCGCGCTGTGGAACGGGGATCGCCCTGAGACGAGCGTCGTCGGGATCATTCTTGTCTCAGTCTCGATCGCAGTCATGTGGTGGCTAGCGCGTGCAAAATCGTCCGTGGCACGTGTTCTGGGGAGCCGAGCGCTTGAAGCCGACTCCTTTCAGACCCTGGCATGCTGGTGGCTTTCGATCGTCGCCCTGTCAGGGATTGTTCTCAACGCCGCGTTCGGTTGGTGGTGGGCAGACCCTCTTGCGGCCCTAGGGGTCGCAGCCCTTGTTGTTCGCGAGGGTACCGAAGCTTGGCGTGGTGAGGCGTGCTGCTGAGACTGGGAGTCGAAGAAGGCGAATCAGACAACGCTTGCGGTGTCTTCAAATCTCAGTAGGCGCAGAGCGTTGAGCACAACGACCAACGTAGACCCTTCGTGGACGACAACAGCCGGGCCAATCCCAAGGCCTAGAATCGTGGCCGGAACCAGAAGAGCCACGACACCGAGGCTCATCCAGAGATTCTGCTTGATCGCCCGGCTCGCGGCTCGACTCAGCCCAACCGCGAATGGAAGCCGTTCAAGATCGTCAGCCATCAGAGCCACGTCCGCCGTCTCGAGAGCTACATCCGACCCTGCAGCTCCCATGGCGATTCCTACCGTCGCGCTAGCCATTGCCGGAGCGTCGTTGACCCCGTCGCCGACCATGGCCACAAGTCCTTCTGACCGAAGCATCTTGATAGCTTCCACCTTGTCTTCGGGCATTAGATCCCCCCTGGCGTCATCCAGACCAACGGTTTCAGCAATCGCTGCAGCAACTTGTTGGTTGTCACCTGAGATCATGATCATCCGCCCGACGCCGATGGCCCGCAGTCTCTCGATCGTTCGGTTGGCAGCTTCGCGAGGCGTGTCCATCAGCCCGAGGACACCGAGGTACTGGTCCCCGTGCCGAACGATCATCGTGGTTCGCCCATTCTCCTCAAGTTCCGCCACGCGTTGTTGCAGCTCTTCAGGAAGTGCTGCGCCGGGGACTTCCTCGAACAAGTCATCCTTGCCGATGAGCACTTCTTGACCCTCAACCTCTGCGCGAACCCCGCGGCCAGTCACGCTTTGCAGTCCGGAGGCGGTGGCCGGAGTAGTTGCACCGAGCCGTTCTATCCCATCTCGCTCAACTGCAGCAGCAAGTGGATGGTCGCTCAGCGCCTCCACCCCAACTGCAACGCGTAGCAACTCTTGCTGTGTCGCTCCTGACGCTGGATGCACGTCGACGAGCTTTGGTTTCCCCTCCGTCAGCGTCCCAGTCTTGTCGAAGGCTATCGCGCTTACTTGCCCAAGGTTCTCAAGCGGACCTCCGCCTTTCACGAGAACCCCTCCCCTCGCTGCCCGCGCTACCGCACTCAACACCGCACTTGGTGTCGCGATGGCAAGCGCGCACGGACTTGCCGCCACTAACACGGCCATCGCGCGGTAGAAGCTCTTTGCGAAAGACTCCTCAACGACCACCCAGCCGAAGAGCATCAGTACGGCAATTCCAAGAACAGCCGGGACGAAGACTCGCTCGAAACGGTCGGTCAGCTTCTGCGTCGGTGAACGGCTTGTCTCTGCTTCACTGACCATCTGCACGACACGAGCCAGTGTCGACTCCGTTGCCGCTTGGGAGACGTAGACGTCCAGAACGCCACTGCCATTGATGGTCCCTGCGAAGACTCTGCTCTCAGAGCCGACCGCGCCTGGTCTTTCTCGTGCTCGTCGCGGGTCTTCGACCGGCTGCTTCTCGATTGGCACGCTTTCCCCGGTGATCGGAGCCTGGTTGACGCTGCTTTCGCCCTTCGTGACGAACCCGTCTGCAGGAAAGCGCTCGTTGGGCTTCACGAGGACGGTGTCTCCAACGCGTAGCTCCTCGACTGGCACCTTGTCTACAGTGCCGTTCCTTCTCACCCAGGCCGTCTCCGGTGCAAGTTCGGCGAGCGACTCGATCGCATTCTTTGCCCTGCGCATCGCATAGCTTTCGAGTGCATGACCGAGGCTGAAGAGGAACAACAGCAACGCCCCCTCTGCCCACTCGCCAAGAACAGCCGCACCAGCGGCGGCCAGGAGCATCAAGAAGTCAATCTCGAAGCGCCCGTGCCGAAGGTTCGCAACAGCCTCCCTGAGCGGGAAGGTCCCACCGAACACATATGCCGCGATGAACCCACCGAGCACTAAGCTCGGTGGCACTGCAGCAACCTTCGGAAGCAGCCAGCCCAGAAGGAGAAATGCACCCGATAGCGCAGCGAAGACGAGCTCTACCTTCCCTCCTCCAGCGTGTGCATGATCGTGTTCTTCTTGGACAGCGTCTGGTTTGTCTCCGAGGAGTGTGGCGAGACGCGCGCGAACGGTTGCTTCATCCGTGACTTCTCGCTCGAACTCGACACGGGCCGAGCCATCGGCAGACACACACGCTTCAACGACACCTGGTTCTCGCAGAAGACTCTCGCTCAGCTGCCGGGCCTTGCGGGCATGCATCGAGGGCGCTCGTGAGGCGACGTGTCCATACCGCTCGTGGAGCTCTAGCCCCGCTCTCCGTGCGTAGTCGCAGACATCTGCCACGGATAGCCGGCGACGATCGAAGTGCACGCACAGACGCTCCGGAGTGCCGTCATCGCATTCGATGATGCGATGCACTTTGCTGACGCCGCTCTTCGCTTCCAGAAGCTCCTCCAGGCGACGAACACAAGCATCGCGTCCTTCCTCAACATCTGGCAGCACGACGGCCAGAGATATCGGTAGTTTCGCGCTCATGTCATCTCCTCATCCACCGGCTCCCACTAGTGGTCTTCGTGGTGGTGCTCGAGTGCGGGGTTGTAGTTCTTCCCGCCAATCTCGATAGAGATCCGCCCCTCTGGGCCATGTTCCTTCAGAGCAGGGTCTGTCACGGCAAAGGCTCCGGCCTCACCGCTGACCGCAGTTGTCGAGAGCACCTTGGGTCCCGAGTCCGTCGTCAGTTTGACTTGCGGGGCTTTTGCGCCCGTGAAGGCTGACTTCGCGTCCGGACCAAGAACGTAGATGGTCATCTTCCCCGCGGATTCGTCGTGCATGACTTCCAGATGCGCGACATGGTCACCCACCTCGAGAAGGTGGCCACCGTGCGGGCCTTCGTGGCCGTGCGCAGCTACACCGGACTTGCCTGGCTTTTCTTCGTGCTTCTCGTCGGAACAAGATGCAACGACAAGCAGCATCGGGAGTGCGATCGAAACGAACTTCATCATCAGTCTTCACCTTCTGGGGTTAGGCGTGGCCCACCGGCCAACGCAGGTTGCAATTGGTCATCCTCCTGCTCGTCAGGCAGGAGTTGCTTACGAATGTGCTCGATGTCTTCGTCCCGTACGGTCTCGCTGGCTAGCCTCTCAGCCTCTGCACGTCCAAACCGCCAGAACAGGCCAGGCATCACCAAGAAGTCGAGTAGCGTGTTCGTGACGAGGCCGCCGATGATCACGGTCGCCACCGGGTACAGGAGTTCTCGGCCAGGTTGATCGGCAGCAAGTGCTAGCGGTACGAGGCCGATGCCGCTTGTGAGCGCGGTCATCAGCACGGGTACGATTCGTTCCTGTCCAGCGCGCACAAGCATCTCTATGGAGAACGACTCGCCCTCCTCACGCATCAAGTGCATGTAGTGATCGACTAGCAGGATTGCGTTTCGAGCGGCTACGCCGAGCAAGGCGATGAAGCCAACGAGCGTCGCAACCGACATCACTTGCCCGCTCAGCACCACATATGCACCAGCGCCGATGAACGCCACTGGTCGAGTAAGCAGCACAAGCATCGCTAGCCGCATGGACCGGAAGTGCATGTAGAGAATCAGCACCATCAAAACGATCGACAGCGCGCTCAGCGACATGATCAGTTGCGTCGCCTCTTGCTGTGCCTCGAACTGACCGCTGATTCGAATTGTGTAGCCGGACATGGCCGCGAGCTTCTCGCGTACAGGCTCCAGCGCCGCGGTGACCTCGGTGACGACCTCGCCCAGTGAGCGCCCTCCTACGTTGTGCTGGACCACGATCCGGCGCTGCACATTCTCTCGGTTGATGTTGTTCGGAGTCTTCGACACCCGGACATCGGCAACGTCGGCGATTCGGACCAACGACGCGTCTCCGCGCCGCAAGTAGAGGCCTGCCAGTTGGGAGAGGTTCTGTCGGTCCTCCTCTCGCAAACGCACCTTGATCGGGTAGGCGATCTGGCCGACCTGCAGTCGGGAGACCTCCTGACCTCCCATGGCAAGTTCGACAGTCTCCGCTAGTGTGTCGACACCGATGCCTTGGCGCGCGAGCTCGGTACGCCGCGGCTTGACCTCCACTTGATCGATGAGCACTTGTGGCTCGGTGTAGAGGTCCCGAACCCCATCGATCGCCTTGACCTTGGCTTCGACCTCGGCCGCTGTGTCCCGAAGAACGTCAAGGTCCGGGCCGGCGATTTTGATCGCGACCTGCGCCGTGACGCCCGAAAGTAGGTGGCTTAGCAAGTGAGCGAGCGGTTGCTCTGCTGAATACGCCACGCCCGGGAACTCGTAGGACATCTTGTCGCGAATCTCTTCGATGACCTCCTCTCGAGACCGAGTCGAGTTCGGGTCGAAGTTCACGATTGCTTCGCTCACACTGACCGGCATCGCGTGCTCATCCTGCGGAGCCCGACCGGTTCTTCGAGCCACGCTGCCGACGCCCTCGATGTCTTTGATCAGATCCTCCATGCGGCGGCCGAATCGGTCAGACGTTTTCAAGCTCGCATCGGGAGGAAGCACGATGTTCACCTGGGCCGTTCCTTCGTTGAACGGCGGCAAGAACGTCGACCCTGTGTTCATCAACAGAGTTCCGACGATCAGGAACGCAACGACGCATACCGCAAGGATGCGTTCCACGTGTCGGGTGCTGACGTGCACACCAGAGGCCGCGGCAGCACGCAAGCGCGTGACCAACCAGCCGCCGTATCTCTCTTCGGAAGCTTGCTGTGCGCGTCGCCCCAGGAGGTAGTAGCAAAGCACGGGCGTGACCGTCAGGGCCACGAGGGTCGACGCGAACACGCTGATAATGTAAGCAAGCCCGATTGGAGCGAAGAGCCTTCCCTCGATGCCACTCAAGAAGAACAGGGGCAGGTAGACGACTGTCACGAGAAGGGTGCCGTACATGACGGGCTTGCGAACCTCGCTCGATGCCACGAACAGAATCCAGAGCACGGGTTCCTTGCGCTCCCTGCGCGAGTTCTCGTGCAGACGCCGAAACACATTCTCCACGTCGACGATTGCGTCGTCGACGAGTGTCCCGATGGCCACGGCGAGACCACCGAGGGTCATCGTGTTGATCGTCAGCCCGAATGCGGCGAAGACGAGTGAGGCGATCGCGACAGAGAGCGGAATCGCGGAGAGCGTGATGAACGTTGTCCGGAAGTTCAGCAGGAACAGGAACAGAATGATGACGACGAGGATGGCACCGTCCCGCACCGCCTCGAGCACGTTGTCGATGGCGCGCTCGATGAATGCGGCTTGCTGAAACACTCCGTCGTCCACGACGACGTCCTTCGGTAGCTCTCGCTGAATCTGCCGCAGCTCTGCGTTGACACGCTCGGTCAGTGCCAGAGTGTCGATACCAGGCTGCTTCATGATCACCATCACGATGCCTGGCTCTCCGTTGATCCCGGCAGTGCCCGTCGGAATTGCCGCAGGTCCGAAGACGACATCCGCAACGTCTTCGATCCGAATCGGGCGAACCGGGTCTTCTCGCACTACGGCTCCGGTCAGCTCCTCGGGTTTCTCCAGGAGGCCCGAGACAGCCACGAGGGGTCCCTTTGCACCAATGTTAAGGAAGCCGCCTGCCACATTGATGTTCGCACCCTCCGTGGCTTTCGCGACTTCCTGCAGGGTTACGTCGAACACACGGAGCTTGTCTGCGTCGACGACGACCTGCAGCTCCGATGGCTGGCCGCCAATAGTGATGACCTGCGCGATACCTGAGAGGGACAAGATCCGAGGTCGAACGTCTCGGTCGATCGTGCGGCGCAGCTCGAGGATGTCGGTCTCCCCGGTCTTGCTCTGAAACCCGATCATCTGCACCTGCCCCATGATGCTGCTGATCGGGGCGAGGATCGGCTGGACGTCGGGCGGCAATGCCGGTACCGCACTCTGGAGTTTCTCGGCAACGATCTGCCGGTCCAGGTAGATATCGGTTCCCCAGTCGAACTCGACGTAGACAACGGAGAGACCGAGCCCACTTGCAGAGCGTACTCGGAACACCCCCGTGGCACCGTTCATCACCTGTTCGATGGGCCAAGTGACGAGCCGCTCCACGTCCTCGGGCACCATGCCGTGGGCTTCCGTCATGACCGTGACGATTGGTCGATTCAGGTCTGGAAGCACGTCGATCGGCGTATTCGCGGCCTTGAACAACCCATACCCGCCAACCAACAGAGCAAAGAGAAGTACGATGGCGCGATTGGCCAAAGCCGCTGCGATGATTCGATTCAGCATCTGCCATCCCTCCTAGTGGTTGTGACCCGCATGAGCGTCGACCGCATCGCCGCTCTTCATGGCGAGCCCGAGCTCGAACGCTCCGGACATCACCACAGGATCGCCCGGGAACAGCGCGACTTCCTTCGAGGCTGGAACAACCACGACTTCGTGATCCTGGTACGCCACGACAATCGGCACCGGCTTGAAGCTGTCGCCGTCTTGGAGGAAGACAACCTTGTTCGGCCCGTCTTCAGTTACAGCCGAAGCAGGTAGCACGTACACGTTCTCCATCTTCTGCGTGGGCACGTTCAGCAGATAGCGCAGCCCCTCGCGCAGCTTCCACGTGCGAGATTTCCGACCGCCGCCGCGGTCGATCTCAGACTGCGGTGTGTTAGCGACCTCAACGAAAGCGAGTGTGCCCTCGTTCTTGGTGGAGCTCTCGACGTAGCTGATCCGAAGCCCCTCGAGGACGGGCCCGGACCCCTTTACGAGTGGCGTCGCAGTGATGCTGTGGCCATCTCCTGCCGCAGCAAGCACCGACGCCACTTCTCCTCCAACGGGTTCAGTGCGCAACAGCAGACGCCGCGGGTCTCGCAGGACGATCAGCGCTTGACCTTCGCTGACCTTTGCTCCGCGCTTCACCTGCACATCGAGGACGTCCCACGTCCCGTCGTTGGTCGGGGCTTCGACACGAACGACAGGCTCCAAAGCGTTGAGTTTGTGGAGTCGCTTGAGGTCAGCAAGTGTGTGTCCACGCTGCAACAACACGCCGATGTCGAGAAAGTGTTGGGCAACGTCTTCTGACTTGACCCACTCCGTGAGCTCATCGGTCGCAAGACCGCTCGCGGCGAGTTCACCGACAGTTGCAGTTGCCCAAGGTAGTTCGCGAATCGCTTCCGGAAGAACTGCGTTCAGCTTCTGCGCCGCCGCGGGCCAGAGCCCGTTCCTCGCTAGCGCACGCTGCCAAGTCTCTTCCGTGAACTCGGGCAGAGTCGCCCCTCCCTCAACATCGCGAATCTGCTCGTCCGAGAGCCCGTGCTTCTGAAGCTCCAGCCGAGCCTGTTCGTGTTCTTTCGTCGATCTCGAGAGCTGGTAGCGCAGATCGATAGCGCGCTGCCGCGGGAGAATGGGAAGCTCACGCCCCCCGACGTTGCCGGTGAACTTCTCCACGCGCTTGAGCTCTGTGCTTGCGATGCGCACGTCCTCAGCAGACTTGCGCAGAAGCAACACGTTCTCATGCAGACGCTCTTGGGCCGGGCGCAGCACATCGGCGGTCAGCGTTAGCGTTGGACGGGGAAGAGGATCACGCACCAACGTGACCACTGTTTTCTCCGGGGCCACGATAGTACCGGGTTCCACCTCGATGCTCTCGACGCGGCCACCAATCGGTGCAAACACCGGCTGCTCGGTGGAGGGCGTATCGACGATCACGGCCGCAACGGAGGCCTTGCGAAAGTAGGTCGACGGCTCAACCTCCTCGATACGAATCCCTAGGTTCGTAATCGTTGCAGCCGGAAGATGCGGCCCGTGACTTGCGGCGCCCGCATCTTCTGCCGGCTTTGCCGCGTCACCTCCAGCTACCATTCCGCCAGTAAGGAGCCCTGCGACGGTGCACAAGGCGGCCACAACGGTGATCTCCCACCTGTGCTTTCTCATCTCTCTACTCCTTGTTCTTCGCTTGCGTTGTCTTTGATGAGCTCTCTTGGCGGCGTACGACCGCCTGCTTCAGGGTCCGAACCGAATCGGACTAGAGGCATTCCGACTGCCTTCTCGAGGTCCGACCACGCCAAGTGCTGCGCAAGCCGAGCCTCGAGGACTTCGACTTGCACCTGTCGAAGGCTGCGTTCGGCGTCAATCAACTGAAGTGCACCGGCGGCGCCAGCAGCGAGTGATTGCTCCGCAATTCTGACGTTGGTCTGCGCGGCCGGAAGCACCTCGTCACGGAGAATTCGGTGCTGTGCCGATGCGAGTTCGACAGTTGCGCGCGCGCGTTCGACTGCGTTCAAGACCCGATGTGCCTCGCTTTCATAACGTGTACGAGTCTCTTCTCGGAGCTTGCGGGCCTGGGCAATCGCTTGCTGGTTGCGGTCGAAGATTGGGAGTTCTATGCCCAGGCTCAGACCGAGGATCGTGCCCCGCTCACCTGTCTCTCCCCCGATGGATGGCCCAAAGACAAGATCAGGGTATTGCCTGACCACCTCAAGATGCAGCTGGCGTTCAGCGACCTCGTACTCAGCGCGAATACGGAACAGGCGTGGGTGCTCGTTCACAACCAACTCATGCAAATCCTCGGCGCCCGGAACCTGTGCAGGAAGCTCGGGCAATGCCTGCTCGGGCAGCACTCCCAATCGCGATGCACGGATGGCCACAAGCTGCGACATATCGGCCGCAGCATTGACTCGGTCCAATCGAGCTCCAAGCACGCGACTGCATTCCCGAGCATGCTCGAGCTGAAATAGGGAGACATCGAGCGCTGTCGCACCACCGGCAACGACCAGGTCGTTGACGACAGTCAACGAGGCTCGAGCAGCCCCCAGCACGGACTCACGCACCAACGCGCGTTTCTCGGCAACGGCAAGGCGAACGTAGGCCGCGCGAAGATCCAGATAGAGTTCCCTGAAGGTCGCGAGCGCTTCGGCGCGAGCCGCCCCTGCCAGAGCCGCGTTCACGTCGTCCTGCCTTCCCAGTCGCCCACTGATTGGAATCGTGAGCGTGAGCCCGCCGAAGGGAACGACTTTGTTGATCGGGTCTTCCCGCCCGAAGCCAAACTCGGGTCCCGCGTAGATCCCAGGGTTCGGCCACGGTGTCGAGACCCTAGCCTTGGCAGCAGCTGTGCGATAGCGAGCTATTGCTTCTTGCACTCGGGGACCACGCTCGCGGAGCCACTGAGCTGCCCTGGAAAGAGTCAGCTTTCCCGGCTTCGCATCGGCCGACGGACCCTCCCGCTCGTTCGAGAGGACAACGAGTTCTTCCCGGAGAATAGGGTCGGGTTCGTAGGATTGCGTAGCGCAACCCGACAACGTGAATGCGAGCCCTACCGAGAGCGCAACGCGCCTCGGTGATGTGATGTTCTGCACCGCCCTTGGGACGGATTTACTTCGTGATTCCAAACTGTCCTCCTGAGGTTCTCAAGACGCCACCGACATGGCGGCGCACTCATGGAACTCAGGAGAACTCAGATCAGAAGGACGACAGACCGCCGCAGCTCAAGCTGCTGGCTCGGTCTGTGACGTGCGGCGTCTACCCACGACTCCACCAGCACGCAGTCGCGGTCAGGCCAGAGGCCTCCACGCCCCCATCTCGTTGACGGCAACGGCGGCAGATCATGCCCGTCCAGGTCTCCTATCGCCGCTGCAAGCGGCGAACCGGAACTGGACTCCCTGACTACCTCCGAACAGTCAAGAACCAGGTCATCGCACGGTGGGTGCTCTGCATCAACTACCTGTGACGGCGCAGAATGCGCCGTCATCGAATGCGCCGTGTCGTGCTGGCAAGGGCACGGAGTCACGGAGTCACCGGTTCCGACCGATGGCACACCGACGCCCAGTCCAAGATGACCATCATGGCCCAGGCACACCGTCACCCCACTTGCCGGGACCAGGGCGATGAACACGGCAACCAGCAGGCTTAGCCAAGCCGCCGCGCGCTGCGTGTGGGAGCCCATGGTCATCATCTCAGTTTAGGCATCGGGCACCTTCCCGACAACAGTTGAGTACATTTCGGCCTATCGTAGCGGAAGTCCGACTCCCAAGCCGCAGCAGATGCCCGCTCCGAAGCCCCCCGGAGTTCTTCACGACCGCCATCACCAAGGCGCGCGCGGCCGGCAAGCCGATCGTGATCGACTTCTGGGCTGAGTGGTGTGGACCGTGCAAGCAGCTAAAGAAGATCACGCTGGCGGAGACAGAGGTCGCAAAAGCCCTCGACGGTGTCGAGCTCATACTCGTAAGACCTCGACAAGAACCCGGAGCTTGCCAAGGCCTTCGGAGTAAAGGGTATCCCCGATGTGTTCTTCATCAGCACCGAGGGGTTGGTCGTCGACAAGCTGCGGAAGTTCGAGGAGGCCAAACCGTTCCTCGCGCGCCTGAAGGCACTCAGTAAGAAGCCCGCGCCACCCCCGGTCAAGCAACCGGAGAAGGGGAAGTAGCGAAGTAGCCGCGCGGCGGAGTTCCACGCTCAGTTGCCCCTGGGCCTTGCCTCACCGCAACCGCGGCGTGCCAGAGGTGGGCGAACAAGGGAACCTCCATGGAGCGACCCACGCCGTCTCGTGTGCCAGTTTAGTGCCGACAATTCGCCCCGCGCATGCCCTCAGGTGTCCCCATCCTCATCACAAGTCGGTTCATCTTGGTGATCGCAGGTCGTGCTATTGTCTTGACTTGACCGCGTCCGACCGCGATCGCCCTCACCTGCCCCCGGACCGTCAGACGCGCTTCCCAAGCTGAATGTCGTCGGTTCGATCCCGATCACCCGCTCCATTCGCCACCCAACACCCAGCTACAGCCAGCTTGAACTCCCGAGCGGCGACACATCGTCGCGCACTGGTCGCATGACCTTGCCGACGAAGGGCGAGGTCATCGCCCGCAGCAGCGCGCTGTAGTTCGGCTCGAACCGGATCTCGGCTCCGACGGGTAGCAGTTCGCGCCCGGAGTGCACAATCAGATGGTCGCTGCTGGCACCCGAGATCTCGATTCCCCGTGGCGGATGCAGGCCGTCGGGATCCACGTCCTGCCGCCCGACCGCCAGGATCGCCTGCGGCACGAGCCCGCGATCCCCGGGAACCGGCACTTGCCCGAACGCTGCCTGCGCAGTCACGCCGGCCGGCCGCGACGACTTGATCTTCGACTCGATAACTTCGGCGACCAGCACGATCGCGTCGGTATGGAGTCCCTGGATCGGCCGCCGATCCAATGGGTCTCGCCCCAGCAGGATGGCTTCGCCAAGACGGAGGTCGTTGATCCTGCCGCAGTCCGCGCCTCCGAGCGCCCACCGGAGGTTCGCGGAGTTGCCACCGGAGACGATGCCGATCGTCAGCCCGAACGTCGCCTCGATCGAGTCCGCCAGTGCGGAGAGTCTGCCCATATTCTCCGAGTCTGGGATCACACCATATCGACATGCCAGATTCGCACCGAGACCCTCGAACGTGATCGAGGGCAGGCGCAGCGTCTCGCCGACCATGCGCTCTAGATCCGCAGGCATGATTCCCTCACGGAGGTCGCCGAGTTCGACCATCAACACGACCGCGTGCTGCTTGCCGGAAGCTTCCGCCGCCGCCGAGAGCTGCGTGATCACTTCGAGTTCGGTGTTGAAGCTCGAGTCTGCGCACGCGACCACTCGAGCCGCCTGGCTCATCATCGGCGATCGAATCAGGGTGAGCGACGCCGGCGCCTTGCTGCTGCGAAGCGCCTCGATGTTCTCGATCCTCGAGTCCCCCAACGAGCGAACACCGGCACGCGTGAAGGCGTCGGCGATCGCCGGAGAACCGAGCATCGCCTTCGTAACACCGGTAATCGAGACCCCGCGCGTGCCGAGGGAGTGGACCAGGGCGCGCGCATTCTCGTGAATCTTGTCTAGGTCGATCTCGACGCGCGGCGCGCTCACGACGTTTGGAGCGTGCGCTTGCAGACAAGCTGAGGGAACGCAGTGAAGACCATCCCGGTGAGCCTGTCGGCGGGCCCGGTCAGCGGATCGGTCACGGCGATCTCCAATTCGGTGGCGTAGCTGGCAACTGCGAGCTGCACCTCGGCGTCGGTCATGTTCTCGTGGTTGATGGTGAGTCCAATCACCTTCGTCTTGGCGAACATCTCGATGAGGCGGATTTCGTCGGCAGGACTCGGCATCGGCATGCCTTCGAAGTCACATCGGTGTGACCGAGCCGGTGCATGCTGCAGGATGACGCCATCGGGGTGGCAGCCACGCAAGATGAGACTCGACGTCGAGAACGCTGGATGGCTCAGCGATCCCTGCCCCTCGATGACGATCACGTCCGGTTGCTCCTTCTCGAAGGCTTCCAGAATGGTCGCTTCGAGCTCTCCGGAGCAGAATTGCGAAGGCACTGCGTCCAGCGCGACACCGTAGCGGGCCCCCTGGATCAACCCGGTCTGCCCCGTGCCCACCAGCACCGCGTTCAGCCCCAACTCGTTGAGTTCCTTCGTCAGTATGGTCGCCGTCGTTCGCTTGCCGATTGCGCAGTCGGTGCCGAGCACCGCGATGCGGGGGCACGTGACCTCGGCGATGCGACCGGTGAACAACCGCAGCTCCCGTTTCGAGCGGGGCTTCCTGATGTCGAGAATGCGCACGCCGTGCGCTGCGCTCGCCGCCAGGAACTCGGCGTCTTCGCTCAGGAACTCGTGCAGGCCGTTGACGACGTGCATGCCCAGGGCCATCGCGCTCAAGACGACGCCTCGCTCCTTCTTGCTCATCATGCCACTCGCCGGTGCCATGCCGAAGATGAAGGAGTCCGGCACGAACTCGGCGCTGGACAGCGCATGCTCCAGGTCGCGACAGATCGGGATCGCCTTGTGCTTTTCCCCGAGGGCGACACCGGCGTCTTGTCCGGCAAGCGCGCTGTCGATCACCGAGAGGATCCTGTAGCGCTCCGAATGGCGGACCAGCCCGTTGGCGGTCTTGCCATCGATGGCCCCGAAGTTCCCCTCGCAGTACACGACTGCGGTAGTGGTGTCGACATCGTCGATGGCGGCCGGCGTCATCATCGCCAGGGCCATTTCGCCAGGGTCCATCAGGGCGGGCGGCGAAAGCGGATTCCGGGACGGGACCGGTCGCGTGGGGTCAGACATGCGTACTCCTCGAGCGAGGCTCAGAAGAGGCGACGCGGTCACGACAGCCCGGATTGGCCGGTCGACGACGCAATCCCCGCCAAGCAACCCACCAACTCTACCGCCGATGCGAGCCAGGTGTTGCCGCGATCCCTGGCCGCCCCAGATTTCATCTGATCTTGCGCTGCTTGGCCGGGTTGAACCCGGCGTCTCGACTGCAGCGGGCGCGGCACGCTTCCTCGGCTACGACTGCAGTCGAAGGTCGAGCGGCGGCGTCGGCTTGTGGTGTGAGGCCTCGACACGGGCGGAGATTCGGCTCCGCGTCGGGTCGAGAGTCTGGGCTTCGTCGAAGGGCATCGTGAATTCGCTGCCGTGCCGTGCCCACGGTCGCACGCCAACCCTCGGATCGGAAGCTCGCTGGAGAGTGGTGGGGCACTTCGTCGAGCGCGTCGGCCGCGGCCTTTCCCGAATTCACGATGCGCTCATGCCGGCCCCCTACAATGCCGGAGATTGGGACATCTCCAGCCTCTCAGAATCCTGGGGAAAGGACTGTACGCGGGGATGCCAGACGCAACACGCCTCGCCTTCGGCACGTGGTGGCTAGGCCTGAGCGCGTCTCCGCAATCGGCCCCACGGGTCGGTCGGACTGCTCGGCGCCTTGCCTGCGATCCGCTTGCTCTCACCCTCTCGGCTCCAACTCGAATCCTCGCTCACTGCGAACACCACCCCGTCAGCCGTCCCATAACATGGCCTTGAGACTCGATCCGAGTTGGAGCTCCGATGGAGCATCGACCACACTCCTGCAAGCGGGCGGTCTAGCGGCCGGGCCCGTGCACGAGGCGCCCTCCAACGAACCACGCCCGTCCCAACAGGGCCGCGCCGCAATTCTCAAGCGGCTGCTCGACATCGCCGGCTCGGCGACGGCACTCACGCTCTTGTTGCCGGTCTTCGTCCTGTGCGCAGTCGCCGTGAAGACCAGTAGTCGTGGTTCGGTGTTCTTCCGGCAGATGCGAGTCGGCCAGGATGGCAAGCAGTTCCCCTGTTTCAAGTTTCGCACCATGCACCCGGGCGCGCACGCTCACCTCGAAGACCTGCGGGGCTCGAACATCCAGGACGGCCCGGCCTTCAAGATCCGGCGCGACCCACGCATCACGCGCGTCGGCTGCATCCTGCGCAAGTTCAGCCTCGACGAGCTGCCGCAGTTCCTCAACGTGCTGTTGGGCCACATGAGCATCGTCGGTCCACGGCCGGCCATCCCCGCCGAGGTCGCCAAGTACACGCATTGGCAAAGCCGCCGCATCTCGGTGAAGCCGGGGATCACCTGCATCTGGCAGATCTATGGCCGCAACCGCGTCTCGTTCGATCGCTGGGTGGCCATGGACCTCTACTACATCGACAACTGGTCGTTGCTGCTCGATCTCCAGCTGATCGTGCGGACCGTCGGGGCTGTTGTTCGAGGCAACGGCATGTGATCCGCGACACAGAGGCACGGCTACCGGCCGCCGCGCGGTTGCGACGAGCTGTCGGATCGATCGGCGTACGTGCTCGGACCTGCCGAGCGCGCATGCCGACGAGCGTTCGGGTCGCGCCGCCCCGAACGACCCTGGCTCGCGCACTCGCGCCGAACGTGCCTCGACCGACCCGGAGGGGCTGAGACCAGGTGGAGATCTTCTGGTTCGTCCTTCTCGCCATGCACGGCGTGGTGACCCTCACGGCATGGCTCGACATCCTGCTGCACTACCGACGCTCGACCGCAGCGGTGGTGTCACAGACCGCCCTATGAGAGCCACTCCGGTTCGCCCAAGCGGAGCCACCGCCAGTTCGGCCAAACGGAGCCAGGCCAGTTCGGCAGAACGGAGCCACCCTGGTTCGGCCAAGCGGAGCCACCTGTGACGGGTTGAGCCGGAAGCGAGTCTGGAACTGGGTGAGCCCCCTGCCACCCGGGATCTTCGAGGAATCACTTACCCCCTCGAGGAACCAGATGGGCAGGAGGCTCAGCATGCATCGTCTACAAGATCTCGTCCGACTCCACCGCGAAGGCGTCCCCGGCCGCACGGCGGCCCGCCTTCTGAAGATGGGGCGCAACACGATCGCCCGCTACACGAAGGCGCTGTCGGCGGCCGGCCTGCTGAGCGGCGACCCGAGAGACCTACCAGCCATCGAGGAGCTTCGCGCCGCGGTCGACGAACACGCGCCGCCGAGCACGCCGCCGCAGCAGAAGTCATCGATCGAACGATGGCTGCCGATCGTCGATGCAAAGTCCGACGAAGGCGTGCCGCCGACGGCGATCTTCGACTTCCTTCGGCTCGAGCACTCGGACTTCGCGGGCAGCCTGTCGGCGATCAAGCGCCGCTGCGCGGCCCTGCGCCGCGAACGCGGCGTGCAGCCAGGCGAGGTGACGATGCCCGTCGAGACGGCGGTCGGCGACGTCGCGCAAGTCGACTTCGGCTACGTCGGCAAGCTCTACGACCCCGAGTCGGGCAAGGAAAAGAAGGCGTGGGTCTTCGTGATGACGCTCGGCCACAGCCGGCACATGGTCGCGCGCCTCGCCTTTGACCAGAAGGTCGAGACGTGGCTGCGCTTGCACATCGAGTGCTTCGAAGAACTCGGCGGCGTGCCGAAGACGATCGTGCCCGACAACCTGAAGGCGGCGGTCGTCCGCGCTGCCTTCGGCGTCGACGACGAGGTCACGCTCAACCGCAGCTACCGCGAGCTCGCGCGCCACTACGGCTTCGTCGTCGACCCGACGCCGCCACGCAGCCCGGAGAAGAAGGGCAAGGTCGAGTCGTCGGTGCGCTACGTGAAGTCCAGCTACTTCAAAGCGCACGCGCCCGAAGACGTCCGCGACGCGCGCGTCGGCATGCAGCGATGGCTGATCGACATCGCCGGCCAACGACGTCACGGCACGACGGACCAGCGACCTGCCGACGTCTTCGCCCAGCGCGAGAAAGACGCGCTGCTGCCGCTGCCGCGTGAGCGCATGCAACTGGTCGCATGGCACCGCGCCAAGGTGCATCGCGACTGCCACGTCGTGTGCCGCGGCGAGTTCTACTCGGCGCCCTGGAACCTCGTCGGGGAGCACGTAGAGCTGCGTTTGACGCGTTTCGCGGTCACGCTCTACCACGACGACAAGCACGTCTGCACGCACGATCGCGTGTCGCGCGGCAAGCGTGCGACGATCGAATCGCACCTGCCCGACCAGCGGTCCGCGCTGCGGCACCGAAGCCGCGATCACTGGCAGTCCCTGGCCTACGAGATCGGCAAGCCCGTCGGCGACTACGTGGCGGCGATCTTCGATTCGGACGACGTGCTCCACAAGCTGCGCCAGGTCCAGGCGGTCGTCACGCACTTGCAGCGATTCCCCGTCGAGCGCGCCAACGCGGCGTGCATCCGGGCCATGCACTACGGCAACCAGTCCTACGCCGGGATCAAAGACATCCTCCGGCGCGGCCTCGACCTGATCCCGATCCCCGGCGATGGCGATCGTCTTGCCAGCCACTGGTCGAACAAGCCGCGCTTCTCCCGTGTCCCATCAAGAGCCACCGATGCCCACGATCCAAGACCTGACCAGCGTGCTGAAGAAGCTCCGACTCTCTGGCGTCCTCGAGACGATGGAACTCCGCGAGCGGCAAGCGAGTGACGACAACCTGAGCAACCGCGACTTCCTGTTTCGCGTGCTCAACGACGAGGTCGAGCGGCGCGAGGCCAAGCAGCTTCACCTGCGCCTTCGCCGCGCCGCCTTCGACTGCCAGCGAACGATCGAAGACTTCGACTTCGCCTACAACCCGCAGATCCCCAAGGCCAAGATCGTGGACCTGGCGACGTGCCATTTCGTCGAGCGACACGAGAACGTGCTGCTCGTCGGCCCGACCGGCGTCGGCAAGTCGCACCTCGCGCAGGCGCTCGGTCACCGCGCGTGTCGCGCTGGCTACTCGGTGCTCTACGTCGCCGCGCACGAGATGCTGACCAAGCTGCGCGCGTCGCGAGCCGACGGCAGCTACGACCGATGCCTCGCCAAGTTTGCGAGCCCCGACCTGCTGATCATCGACGATCTCGGGCTGCGACCGTTGGAGAACGACGAGCCCATCGACCTCTACGAGGTCATCCGGCAACGCTACGAGCGCGGCGCGATGATCGTCACGAGCAACCGTGCGCTCGAGGAATGGCCGCCGCTCTTCGTCGATGAGCTGCTCGCCAGCGCGGCGATGGACCGCGTGCAGCACCATGCCCACGTCGTCGTCATCGATGGGCGGTCTTTCCGCCAACCGCGGAGCGCGTAGTGGCTCCGTTTGGCCGAACTGGGCGCGATTCCTGCCGAACGCGATCAGGCTTCTGTGCCAATCCCGAAACGTCGCCTGTGCCAGTCCGAATCCGGCTTCGAGAGGTGGCTCCGAATGGCCGAACTGGGGTGGCTCCGATGAGGCGGCCCTTGACAGGTGGCGTGGTTGTTCAGCGTGGCGACGCTGCCGCTGCTCGGTGTCCTCGTCTACCTGGCCTTCGGTGTCTACCGCGGTCCCCATCGCATCCGCCGGCTACGGCAACGCGCGAGCATCGTGCGCGCCACTCGCAACCGTCGTGAAGGCCGGAGCGAGACGGCCTACCGGCGAGATTTCGCCCACTCGGGTTTCGCGACGCTGATGGCCAAGACGTGCACCTTCCCGCTTACCTCGGCCAACACGATCAAGGTGTTCGACAGCGACACCGAGGCTCTCGCGCGGCAATTGGAGTGCATCGCCGACGCCGAACGCGAGGTCGTGCTCTTGACCTACATCCTCGTCACGGGCCAGATCCAGCGATCGCTGTTCGCGGCGCTCGCCACGGCCGCGCGACGCGGGGTCGCCGTTCGCCTGCTCGTCGACGGGTTCGGGTCCTATCGCCTCACCAGGCGCAGCATCCGCGAGCTCGAGACCAGTGGCGTCGAGACGCGGTTCTTCCAGCAACCGAATCCGCTGCGCGGACGGTTCCAGATCAACTTCCGCAACCACCGCAAGCTGCTCGCGGTCGATGGCCAGGTGGCCTTCACCGGCGGCCGCAACTGGAGCGATAAGTACTACTCCAGCGCGCCCGGCCCGACGTTCCGCGACACCAGCTTCGAGGTGCGCGGGAGTGCACTGATCGACATGCGCCGGGTCTTCTTCGAGGACTGGACACTCGCGGGCGGTCGGCCCGAGCCACCTCAGGTCGAAGAACTCCCCGGGCTCGGCACCGTCGATGGCGGCGACGTGGAGATCCGAGTCCTGCCCGCCGGACTGGACGAGCCCATCGACGACATCGCGACCGTGCTCTGCGCGGCGTTTCGGAGCGCGCGCCACAGCATCCTGATCGTGACTCCCTACTTCGTGCCGGCCCCACGCTCCTACGACGCCCTGCGGCTCGCTGCACTAAGCGGCGTCGACGTGCGCATCCTGGCGCCACGGCATAGCGGCCGACTGGCGATCGACTTGGCGGCCGCGAGTTGCTTCCGGCGTCTTCTTCAGGTCGGCGTCAGGATCTGGCTCCGACCCGCTCCGTTTCTGCACAGCAAGGCGATCGTGGTCGACGAAGCTTGGGCGACCGTGGGGAGCGTCAACTTCGACGCGCGCTCGATGGAGCTGAACTTCGAACTCAACCTGGAGGTCGTCGATCGCGCGTTCGCGAGCAGGTTGCGCGCGCACTTCGACCAGGACTTCGAGGTGTCGACCGAACTCGATGCAGGCGAGTTCGCGAGGCCTCCGACTATCACGAGGCGGCTCTTGGAGAACATCGCGTCGATTTTCGCCCCGATCCTGTGAACGCCACACCCCCCGTTCGTCCGAGCGCGGCAAGTCGGTGGCAACCAAGCGTCTGCGCCGCGGGACGCGGGCCTTCCAGGCACGTGAGTCCCACGCCGGGCCGCTTCGCCGAGGCGCGGTCCAGCTCGTCCTATCGTGGTACAGGCTCCTGGCCGCCGGGCGCGTTGCACGAGGCAACACCTCTCGAGCCCCCGACCGGCCACGCCATCACGGTGATGCCGATGACCGCCGAGACGGCCGATGCGACGAGCACGCCGAGTTTCGCTCCGTCGATCGTCGCAGCGTCGAATGCCAGGTCGGCGATGAACAGCGCCATCGTGAACCCGATGCCGGCGAGGAAGCCGGCTCCGACCAGCATGCGCCAGCCGATGCCAGCCGGCCGCCTGGCCATGCCAACGCGAACCGCCAACCAAGCAAAGCTGACCACGCCGAGAGGTTTGCCGACCGCGAAGCCGAGCACGATCGCGAGCGCGACCGGGTTCGCCGGATCGGCTCCGGACAGCGGGATGCCAGCGTTGGCCAGAGCGAACAGCGGCATGACCAGGACACTGACCCACGGGTGCAGCGTCAGCTCCAGGCGCTCGACCGGCGACATCGTCTCCCGAACGGCGGCTCCGGCGAGCACCCATGACGCGCGGGCAGTGTCGGCATCAACACGCGCGTCCCCGTTCGGGACGGCCTCCATCCTTCCCAGGATCCTGCGCAGACGGCTCTGGCTCACCCACGCACGCGCCGGCGTGAGCAGTCCGAGGCAGACGCCGGTGATCGTGGCGTGCAGACCGGAGGCGTCGATGGCCACCCAACACGCACCCCCGACCAGCACGTAGACGGCCACGTTCCGGATGCCGACGACCGCCAGCACACGGACACAGACGAGCCCGCCGGCACCGATCGCGAGCGCCCCCCAGGAGATCGGCCCGCTGTACCCAATCGCCACCACGAGGATGGCGCCGATGTCGTCGACGATGGCCAACGACAGCAGGAACACGCGCAGCCGTTGCGGGACGCGCCGCCCCAGCAACGCAAGGCACCCGATCACGAACGCGGTGTCGGTCGCCATCACCGCGCCCCAACCGTGCGCGCCCACCTCGCCGCCCTGCAGCAGCAAGTACAGCCCCGCCGGGACGAGCATGCCGCCGACCGCCGCGGCGATCGAGAAGGCCGCCTGCCGGGGACTGCGCAGCTCCCCGAGCACCAGCTCGCGCTTGAGCTCGAGGGCGACGACGAAGAAGAACAGCGTCATCAACCCGTCGCCAATCCACTCACGCACGGCGCGCGTGAAGTCGAGATCCCCGAACCGCACACCCAGCGGCAGCTCCCAGAACCTCTCGTACGCGTGAGCCCACGGCGAGTTGGCGGCGGCCAGCGCAATCAGCGTTGCCAACAGCAGCAACATGCCGCCGAGTGACTCGATGTGCAGGAAACGCGACACCGACCGCGTGAATGGGTCGGCGAACCCTCGGGGCAGCCGGGAACTCGCCGTCGTCGCTCGCGGCAGATGGCTCATTCCCGTTCCGACGCCCCCCCGCCGCGGTCGACCCGGCCGGCGTCGCCAGCGTGCTCGGCGAGGATGACGACCCGCAGACACCGCGTCCGCCCATCGTCGACCAACGGGATCACGCCCGGATCTACGGTGGCGCCATCGAGCCGAGCTTCGACGATGCCGGCGGCTACGCGGTCCGGGTTGTCCACCTCGATCTCGTAGGTGCTGCGGCCATGGCGCCACGTCGCGGAGAACCCGCGCCAAGAACCGGGAATGCGTGGCGTGATCGACAGGTGCTCACCGTGGCGCACGAGGCCGAGGATCGACTCGAGCCCGAGCCGGTACATCCACGCCGCCGAGCCCGTGTACCACGTCCACCCACCACGGCCGAGGTGCGCCGGGTGCGTGTAGACGTCCGCTGCCAATACGTACGGCTCGACGCGGTAGCGCTCGACGCCGACCGCCGTACGCGCATGGTTCACCGGGTTGAGCATGTGGAACAGCTCCACTGCCTCGTCGCCGTTGCCGAGTTCGGCGATTGCCATGACGGTCCACAGCGCTGCGTGCGTGTACTGGCCGCCGTTCTCCCGAATGCCAGGCAGGTAACCCTGGATGTAGCCCGGGTCCGGGACCGAGGCGTCGAACGGCGGATCCAGCAGCTGCACAAGGCCGGCTTCTCGACGGACGAGATGCATGCGCACCGAGTTGATGGCGCGCGCGGCGCGGAGCGGCGACGCCGCGCCGGAGAGCACCGCCCAGCTCTGCGAGATCGCATCGATCCGGCATTCGCGCGACTGCGCGGAGCCGAGTGGCGTGCCATCGTCGAAGTAGGCGCGGCGGTACCATTCGCCGTCCCACGCCTGCTCGAGCATCGCGACCAGGTGCTCACGTTCGGCGCGCCATCGCTCGGCGCGCGGCCTATCACCCCGCTCGGCGGCGATCGCGGCGAAGTCGCGCAGGATGCAGGCGAGGAACCAACCCAGCCAGACGCTCTCTCCGCGACCGCGCTGGCCCACCCGGTTCATCCCGTCGTTCCAGTCCCCGCAACCGATCAGCGGCAGTCCGTGGGAGCCTACCGCCAGACTGGCATCGACGGCGCGGGCACAGTGCTCGTAGAGCGAGCCGTGCTCCTCCGCGACGGCCGGCTCCCCATAGGCCTCTTGCTCGCCTGGCTGCAGCGGCGGCCCGATCAGGAACGGGATCTGCTCGACGAGTACGGCCAGATCACCCGTGCACGCGACGTAGTGGGCGACCGCGAACGGCAGCCACAGCCGGTCGTCCGAGCATCGACTTCGAATCCCTCGACCGGTGTGCCCGTGCCACCAGTGCTGCACGTCACCCTCGACGAACTGCCGCGATGCGCAGCGCAGCAGGTGCGCGCGGTAGAGGTCCGGACGGGCCGTGCCCAGCGCCATCACGTCCTGCAGCTGGTCGCGGAAACCGTAGGCCCCGCCGGGCTGATGGAAGCCGGTGCGGCCCCAGAGCCGCGAGCTCACCGTCTGGTACAGCAGGAACCGGTTCATCATCAGGTCGAACGAGTCGTCCGGCGTTCGGACCTGCACCGCACCCAGGAGCTCGTCCCAGCGCGCCTCGACCTCCGCGAGTGCTCTGCCCGCCGCTTCGACGCTTCCGAAGCGCTCCGCGAGCTTCAGGGCGTGATCGCGGTCATCACCCTGGCCCAGAAGCACCACCACGTCACGCGTCTCACCAGGTTCCAGGTCGAGGCGGATCTGCAACGCGGCGCACGGATCCAATCCGGCGCCGAAGCTCCCGGAGAGCGACTCGCGCCGCAGCGCCGCCGGCCTCCGCAGCGAGCCGTTGCGGCCCAGGAACTCGAGGCGGTCCCCGCTGGCCGAAGCCGGCCGCACGCTGGCGTGCGCGAACGCGACCCGTCCGTGGAAGTCCACGTTGTAGGCGTTGCGTGCCATCACGGTGCCCCGTTCGGCATCCCGTTCGGTCACGACGAAGGCGTTCTCGCCGGCCCTGGGCGGACACAGCGCCCACTCGACGTATGAGAAGACGCTGACGCGGCGCGCGACGGCGCTGTGGTTGGTAAGCGCGAGCAGGGTGAACTTGACCGGCTCGTCCGCGTGCACGAACACCGACATCTCGCAGCCGATGCCCCGGTCGTGGTGCGTGTAGCGCGTGACGCCGGCGCCGTGGCGCGTAATCCAGCGACCGCTCGCCGCCGTGCGCGGCAGCGGCCCGGGCGTGGCGCCGAACGCGTAGCCGCTGTCCTCGTCCCGCAGGTAGACGGCCTCGCCGCTCCACTCGCCGACGGGGTCGTTGCCGAACGGAGTCAACCGGTTCTCGCGACTGTTGCCGGCCCATGTCCACATGGCGCCGGTCGCGCCGACGACGCTGCCGAAGCCCTCATTCGCCAGGACGTTGACCCACGGCAACGGCGTATCCGCGTCCCCCTCGAGCACCACGACGTATTCGCGGCCGTCGACGGTGAAGCCGCCGAGGCCGTTCTGGTGGGTCAGCTCCGGCACCGCGGGCCCCGGCACCGCGGCCGCGGCGTCCGCGAGTGCCGGGGTCGGACGAGGCACGAAGTCGACCGGCCAAGAAGGCACCGGATCGAGCACGATGAGCTGTTCGGCGAGCGCACCGCGCGCGCCATCCAGCACCGCCCGGGCACTCACCATCAACAGCGTGCGCGCGGAATCGGACATGCCGTCGCCGCGCAGCAGGAACACGCCGCCAGCACGCTGCCGCCAGGCGGCCCACGGACCGATCTCGAGCAGGTCGCCGAGCCTCGCGTGCACCTCGTCGAGGTAGCTCGACGGGTGCTCGTTGAGCACGACGACGTCCACGGTCAGGCCCATCAAGCGCCAGAGTTCCTGCGCGGAGAGCACCTGGCGCACGAGGCCGTCGTCTTCGCTGCGCACGACCCGTACCAGCAGGATCGGCAGGTCCCCGGAGATGCCGTGCTGCCAGAGGCCGGATTGACCGAGCGTGTTGTCGGCGAACGCTTCCGGACGCGCCCGCAACGAGGCGTCGGCCCAGAACACGTAGGATGCGAGCCGCTCGTAAAGCCGCGCCTCGTCATCGGAGATGCCGAGGTGGCGCATGCGCATGCGGGTCTGCGACACCGCGAGCGCGAAGGTGCGCGCCGGCGCCGTCGGGTCGGCATACTTCTCGGTCAGCACGATCGCTTCGGCGCGACTCGTGGCGATCCCCGTCGCGAAGGCCAGCCGCACCCGGGCTCCGGGCGCAATGCGCACGCGCCGCCGGAGGCTGAGCACCGGTTCGAGCACGGCGCCGACGGTCCCCGACAGGGCTCGGCCGTCGAGCGCCACAGGGCTCTCGTAGGTGCGGCCGCGGCCCACGAAGCGCATGCGGTCGGTCTCCCACTCGATCGCTCCGTGCACGCCGCTCTCGACGCTCATAACGTGCACCGCCCATACCTCCGGATCGTCCGGAGCGCGACGGCGCCGGCCGCACAGCAGCGCGCAGGAGCCATGCACATACTCCGTCTCCAGGAACAGCTTCTGGAACGTCGGGTGGGACAGGTCCTCGGCGAGCGGCGCGAGCACGATCTCGACCAGGCTCGTCACCTCGATCTCGCGCATGGTGTCCGAATGGTTGGTGAGCGAGATGCGACGCATCTCGACGTCGTCCTCCGCCGACACCGCGACTTCGAGCCGGGTCTCGATGCCTTCGTCGACGCGCTCGAACCTCGCCCCGTCGGCTTCGAACCACACCTCGTATTGCTCCGGTTCGCGGCACAGCGGCTGGTAGGTGGCGGACCAGGTGCTGCCCAGGCGCACGTCGCGCAGGTAGACGAACTGGCTGCCGGGGTCGCAGGTGGCATCGGCGCGTTCCCGTGTCACCGACATCCCGCGCCACCTGCTGGTGCCGCCGCCGGCGTTGGTCACGACGCTGACGTAGCGACCGTTCGACAGGAAGTGGGCGCTCGGGTGTCCCGTATGCGGCGTCAGGAAGCGATGCGGCGACACTCCGGGCACGGCGGGTTGGGGCCGTGCGGGCTCCTCGGCGAGCGGCTGCATCGACGGCGCGAAGCGCGGCACCCGCTCCTGCAGCAGCGCTTCGGTGGCCTGCACGCGCCGGTCGCTGTGGAAGCGTCGCACCATCGGCGCTCCGAAAACCGCGTTGGCGAGCGCCAACATCAGCATGCCCTGGTGGTGCGCGAACCACGCGCGAACGCGCCGGGTTCGCGGGTCGTCGGGCGTGTGTCCGCGGCTCGCGAGTCCATGGTCGCGCGGCGTGTAGTCGAGGGCCTCGAAGAACCCGTAGGTGCCGACGGCGCCCTCGCGCGTGAGACTGCGCAGGTTCGCAGCGGCCGCCGTCGGGTCGACGAGCGCGGCGAGCGCGGTCGCATAGGGCGCCACGACGAGGTCCTCCGAGAGACCCCGCTTCATGCCGAGCCCCGGGACCCCGAACGCCTTGTAGCCGTAGTCGCCGCGCGGGCTGACGACGTCGTAGGCCGATTCGGAGATGCCCCACGGCACCCGGCGACCATTGCCGTAACGAACCTGGATACGCACGGCCTCTCGGCACGCATGCTCGAGGAGGGTCGCCGGTGTGCTGCGGAGCAACAGCTGCGGCATCAGATACTCGAACATCGAGCCGCTCCACGACAGCAGCGTCATGCTGCCCCCAACGTAGACCAGGGCGCGCGACAAGCGGAACCAGTGCTCCTGCGGGACGTCTCCGCGGGCAATGGCGATGAAGCTCGCAAGCCGGGCCTCGGAGGCCAGCAGGTCGTAGTGGGATCCGTCGCACCCGCCCGGCCCGTGTTCGTCCGGAAGACGGAAGCCCGTGACGAAGACACGACGGTCCTCGTCGAACAGGAACCTCCACTCCATGGCGTCGGCGAGCTCGGCGCTGCGCTGCGCGATCTCCCGCAGGCGGGCCCGCAGCGACTCGCGCCATCCGGCGTCGTCCGGCGCCCGTTCCAGCGAACGGAGCAGCAGCCCACCCCAGGTGCTGACCTCGTCGGCCAGCGCCTCGCGAGGCGCCAGGGCGGCGAGCTCGGCGAGCTTGGCGCGCAACGACGCGGTCCGATGTCGGGCGGCACCGCTGCGTTCGCCGTCGGGCTCGCCTGCAGGCGCGACATCGGGAGCGACGGAGGTCGGCATGACGAGCAACCCGTCGAGCTCCTTGCGGACGGCCGCGCAGGCACCGCGCAGTGCCCCGCGATCGTCCGGCATTCCCGCCAGCGACTCCAGCATCTCGGCCAGAACACCAGCCGTGTCGACGACTCCGGCCTGCATCCGTGACTCGTGGTCGTCGCCCTCGGCCAGCTCCGAGAATCCCGCGGCGAGCGCCATCAGGCATCCGGCCAGATTGCCGCTGTCCACCGTCGACACGTAGTGGGGCGGCAGGACCTGCAAGCTGTCGGTGTCGTACCAGTTCAACAGGTGACCGCGGTGCCGTTCGAGCCCTTCGACCGTGCCGAGGGTGCGGTCGACGCGCTCGACGAGCTCCTCCGTATCGAGGAACCCGTGGTCGTGCGCCGCGAGGGTCGCGAGCAACCCCATCCCAATGTTCGTCGGCGACGTGCGGCGGGCCACACGGAGCTCCTCCCCCTCCGCGACGTTGTCGGGTGGCAGCCAGTGGTGCTCGCCGGTGACGAACTCCTCGAAGAAGTGCCAGGTCCGGCGAGCGACACGCCGTAGCTGACGCTCGTCCTCGGCGTCGAGATGGCGACTCGGAGCGACTGCCGGCCGGCTCAACCACCAGGCCACCAGCGGCGAACTCCCCCACGCGACGAGGAACGGCAGCGCCGCAGGCACGGCGCCCGTCCGCTGCCACAACACCGCGGCGAACACGCCCGCTGCCAACGCCGGGCCGCTCCACATCTGCGCGAAGAAGTCACCCGGGCCGCGGTCGGCGAAACGCCCGGCCGACCGGGCATCCGTCGAAGCGGCAGTCTCCCACTCGAGCAGCCGACGCCGCGTCACGCCCATGCGCACAAGCGTCACGCCGATGGCGTGCATCGTCGCCATCGCATGGTGTACGAGCAGCGTGGTCTGCAGCGCGATCTGGGCGGCGGCGAGTCGGCACTCGCTCGCCACGTCCTGTAGGAAGGCCCAACGCGGCTGCTGCGGCCGCGGCCCGGCGATCAGGTGCGCCAGCGGCGGAAACAGCGGGAACCCGAGCAACGTCAGCGCTACCAGCGTCCAGGCGAGCGCGCTCCCCGGCAGCACGGTCCACGAAAGGATCAGCAGCGCGAGCAGACTCGGCGCGACCAGGCTGCGCCGCAGGTTGTCGAAGATCTTCCAGCGGCTGATCAGAGGCAGCACGCTGCGACGCCGGCCAGTAGCCGTGGACACCAGCGGCAGCATTGCCGCCAGGATCTGCCAATCCCCTCGCACCCAGCGGTTGTGGCGGCGCGCGTGGGCGAGCACGCTCGACGGGAAGTCGTCGACGAGCTCGATGTCGGAGACCAGGGCACAGCGCGCAAACAGGCCCTCGTACAGATCGTGCGAGAGCATGGTGTTCTCGCGGACCCGGCCGTCGAGCGACGCGCGGAAGCTGTCGACGTCGTAGAGCCCTTTGCCGATGTAGCTGCCCTCGGCGAACAGGTCCTGGTAGGTGTCCGAGACCGTCGTGCTGTAGATATCGACCCCGGTGTGTCCGGCGTAGGCGCGGGCGAACAGCGACCCGGTCGCACTCGCCATCGTCACGCTGATTCGCGGCTGCAAGACACCGTAGCCCTCGACGACGCGCTGCTCTGCCGCGTCGAACCGTGGTCGGTTGAGCGGATGCTCGATGACGCCGATGAGCCGCCGAGCCGCGTCACGCGGCAGTCGCGTATCGCTGTCGAGGGTGATGCAGTAGCGGACGCGGAGCAGGATCGACGGGTCGCCCACCTGCACGACGAAACCCGTGTCCTCGGCGCCGCGCAGCAGCCGGTTGAACTCGTCGATCTTGCCGCGCTTGCGTTCCCAGCCCATCCAGGCGCCTTCGCCGTCGTTCCAGCGCCGGTCCCGGTGAAACAGGAAAAAGCGGTCTCCGGCCACGCCGTTGTGGCGCGCGTTCAGCGCCGCGATCGCGGCGGTCGCCGCAGCGAGCACCGGGGCGTCCCCTGGCATCGTCGCCTGCGCGGCATCCGGGAAGTCGGTCAGGAGCGCGAAGTGCACGTGCGGGTCGAGGTTTCCGAGCGCGTGGATCTCGAGACGTTCTGCCAGCTGGCGCGCGCCGGCCGCCGAGGTCAGCATCGACGGCACGATGACCATGGTCCGTGCCCGTTCCGGAACGCCCGCGCGAAGATCGAGCCGCGGCAGCGGAACTGGTGCGACGAGTCGATGTACGAGGTGTTGCAGCAGCAACGTCGCCAACTCGCTCGCCGGCACGAGCGCGAACGACGCCGCCAGCAGGGCCAGAGCCAACGGACCGCCGGCGGCCCCCGTCAGCAGCATCGCCCCACCGAGTCCGGCCGCCGTCAGCACCGCCAGCGCTCCGAGGTAGAGCCCGGTCGCGTGGTCGAAGGCGAAACGATTCAGCCGTTGCCGCCACCGTGGGCGGTGGTCCACGTTGCGCTCGAACTCGCGGCGTCCGGGGCCGATCAGGTGGTAGCCCACGTGCGCTGTGCGCGCCTGCACGCCGGCGACCTCGCTGGCCTGCCTCGCGCTTTCGACGGCCCGTAGCGCCACCCGAACCTGGGCCTCGCCGGTGCGGTCCGCCAGCTCTTCCACGGCGCGGCGGTAACGATCCCGCGTCGAGAACTCCATGCGGCCGTAGTCGCTGGACGGATCGCGCCGCAGGACCTCCTCGATCTTGCTCATCCCCTCGATCTGTTCGCTCCAGTCGAGCGTCACGCAGAGCCGCAGGCTCGTGATCGAGTTTCCAATCGACAGCAGGTTCATGGCCTGCCGCTGGTGCTGGGCGCGCACCGCCTCCTCGACCGTCACGCCCGCCGCGCCAAGGTGCTCCTCGAGCTGCTTGCGCAACGCGGCAGCGCCGTGGCCGTGTTCTCGCATCCGCTGCAGCAGTCGATCGGCGAACGCAACGTGGAACGAACCCGGCAGCGGCGGTGGCAACCCCGCGCCCCGCTCGAACGCCTCCAGGTGGCGATCCGCTGCCAGGTGGCCGGCGCGACTCTCGACGAGCTCATCGACGAGCCGACGCAGGTGGGTGATCAGGGCCATCTTGAGCATGCACGGCCACGCCCACAGCTCGCCGATGGTTAGCGGTGCGACCGACTGGTAGGCGAGTACGAACCGGCCGATCCGGTGTTCGTCGAGCCTGGCGTCGCTGCAGCGCAGTAACTCGGTGGCCATCGCGTAGACGCGCGCCGTACCCGCCAGCTCTCGGGCGGCGAGCTTCGGCAGCTCGCGATAGAAGCGCGCAGGCAGATCTCGCCGGACCTCGCGGATCACGCTCGTCACCAGGTGGAAATTGTCGAGCAACCACTCCGCAGCGCCTGACGAGGCGCCCTGGTGCGCGTCCTCCGCGAAGGTGTGATGGCCGCGACGCAACGCTCGCTCGTCGACGGCGAGACATCGCAGCAGCTTGCGAGGACTCCGCCGCGATCGCGACAGCCTGTGCGCAGCAGCCATCAACCGGGCCCGCTCCTCCAGCTGCTCGACGCCGATCAGCTCCCCCCGCAAGGGGCTCGAGTCGAGTCCTATCAGTCGTCGGCAGGCCCCCTCTCGAGAACCGGCAGGCTTCGAATCATCCAGGTGGCTTGGGATCAATGAACGCTACCGCGGCGGCTTGATTACGGTCGAGGACGCGCCGAATGCGCCCTCGACCGGGCGGCACAGGGCTCGACACGATCTGGGCAACAGCGAGCCCCACTGCTCGCCGCCTCGGGAAGCGACGACGATGGAGACCATTCCGTTCACGGCTTGACTCCCACAGCGGAGCTGCTCTGCGGCTCGACGGCCCGCGCCGGGACGGGGGGCTTCACCGTCCCATCGACCGGCTCTACGGGGACCGAGCTGCGGGGCCGGCCGATTGCGGCGAGCGTCCGCACCAGCCGCACCGCGTCGCTAGGCTTAGTACCGAGCGAGCCGCCGTCATCGACCCACCGCAGCAGGTCGTTGCAACACAGCATCCCCAGCAGCTGTCCATCAGGATCGACGACCGGCAGGCGATGCACGCCCCGGGAACGCATCAACATCTCCGCCGCCAGCAGAGAGTCGTCCGGCCCGATACCTGAGACGTCCTTGGCCATGCTGTCGCCGACATTCAGGTCCGCCAGCGGCTTTCCGGTCACGAAGGCCGCCATGCAGATGTCCCGATCCGTGATCATGCCCCGCACGTGGTTGCCCTCGTCGACCACCGGCATGCTGCCACAGTCCTTCTGCCACAGCCGACTGGCAGCATGCGCCAGGTTGTCGGTCACCAGGCAACACGCGGTGTCCGTCGTCATTCGTTCTGCAGTTCGCATCATCGTTCCTCGAATGGACCTGGATCCCCTGGTCGTTCGTCGACGCAGGCGAGGGGCAGCGCGGAAATCACACTGCGTGTCGCTCGTTCGCTGCGGCACCGGTCCATGGAGAGCGCCACCGCGGAGACAATGCGGGGCCGCCTGCCCCCAGGACCGTCACGAACTCTCGTAGAGAGGCTCGCTGATCGCCGTGGACCAGACGCTTCGCATGCTCAGGACGTCACTGATACGGCCCCGGCCTGAGTCGTGCATGAACTACGAATGAGGAGCACTTCACCTCATCAAGTGCACCGACTCCGGCCCGACTCCGGCCTACGACTGCTCGTGTGACGACTGCGCCTCACCGCAGTGATCGCATGATCCCCTTCTCCTGCGCAGTTCAGTCGGCCTTCACGACCACCGACTAATCACGCGTCCGAAAGAGGGTGACGTGAGAGGGCCATTCCGGCTGTCTACGACCATCACTCATCATCGCGGGCGATAGGGCGCTGCCCATCTTCCGCTTCACAAGGAAACTGTTCATGCTCCATTACAAGATCGCACTCACGGCGGTGACGCTATTCCCCTCGCTCGCACTCCAGGCCCAGCGCGCGGTGGGGTCCGAGGCTCCCGTGACGCAGATCACCGAACGCGAGGCCGTGAGCGCTCGCGACGCTGACCCGTTGCTCGCCAGCTGGCTCGCCGCGGGATGCGACACCGAGGTCGCGATTGCGCGCCTCGCCCTTCGCAAGTCGCAGAGCGGCGAAGTCAAGAAGTTCGCCCAGATGATGCTGGACGACCATGCCAGGCTATCGACCGACCTGAAGAAGATCGCCGTCGTCGACGGGCCGCACGACAGCGCCAAGCCTGTCACCGGCCAAGGCAAGGAAGATGTCAAGCGGCCCATTCGCGACACCGCCGAAGCCAGCAGCAAGCGTGTGCCCGCGACCGAAGGCGGTTTCGACCACATCGCGCTCATCCGCGACCTGAACGATCGGTGCCGCGCGGCCCAGATCGAGATGCTCGAGGCGCTGTCGACGGACAAGTTCGATCATGGGTTCATGTCCGCACAGGTCGCCGCACACACGCAGGCCATCATCATGACCGAGGTATTCCGCGACCACGCTTCCGACGGTCTGCGCCCGACACTGGAGCGGGCCGGCAAGGCGCTGCGCGATCACCTGGAACAGGCCAAAACCCTCTGCAAGAGGATCGAGGTCGCGGCCGCAGACGGCGAGCCGTCTCGTGGCAGCCGGAAGTAGCTAGCTACGGACACCGGCTCTCCGCTCGCCCGAGCGCCTCTTGGGCCTGAGTTGGCCACGAGGAGTCCACTTCGTCGATCGCCCACCGAGCCCCGATCGGTCTGGCCCCTGACGTGCTCCAAGGTTGGGCGATGTCGAGACGCAAGAGACCGCCAGCTCCCGCGGATGCCGCTCCGGGCCGCAAAGAGCAGACGAAGCGACGGCCTCTCACCTCCTGTCAGCTCCGCGACCCGTGCAGGAGCGAACACCTCCATTCCAGAAGCATGCCTACCATGCCCAGATCCTGGCCCCAGATCGTCATCGCACTCGAACAGGTGGCCGCTTCAGCCGCCGTCGTGCGACCCGGCTTGTACCGACGCGTCCTGCAACGCCTGTTCACCGAGGGCCTGCTGCCAGCAGGTCACGTCATGGTGATGCCTAATGACGACGTCGAACGCGGCCATGCGGCGCCCCCCGCCGCAGCACCCGAAGATGCGCTACCGTAGTCGCCCGTTCGCCCGACCGGGACCGGCTCCGTTCAAGGCGTGTCGTCCATGGCCGCCCCGTCCTTCGGCGCGACGACCTGTCTCGGGGGCCGTGGCCGTTCGGCCCCGCGACTCTGATCTGCGATGGGAAGCGAGCCGCCTGGCTGCCCGAGACCGGTCGACTCGTCGGGCTCCTGAGCGAACGCGACCTCGTTCGGCGAGTGCTCATCGAGGACTTCGACATCGACGCCACACGCGTGTCCGAGGTCATGACCAGACAACTCGTCATCGGACGCCCGAATGACCGAAGCAGCGACGCCGCGCGGCTGATGCACCTCCATCACATCAGGCACCTGCCCCGTCGTCGACGAGCACAACGGCTTCATCGGCATGGTTTCTATACGCGATCTTCTTCGCAGCAAGATCCAAGATCTTCACGACTACATGAGGCAGTCCGGCGAATGACGATGACCGCCGCGATCGCGGCAGGTCAGGTCCGAGCCTGACTCCGACCCAGAAGACCGGGTGCTTCGCGGCGACCGCCACGGACACGCCGTCAACAGGGACTCGTCCGCCGATCGCCGGATCGGGGCGTCGCCCGCGACCTCATCCGGCTCAGGACTGGCCCACCGAACTCGCATCGTCGTCGGCCCGGAGGTGCCGCAGTGCGAGCGCCATCTGTGACTCATGCAACTTCTCGGTTGGCACGACAGCGTTCACGATGTTGACCTGCTGTGATCGTGCGTAGCCCGCCTCGAGCGACGCCGGGTACGATTCGATGAGCCTGTCGCTTGCGTGGAGCGCGCCGAGCAGGTCACGCGTCTTGTAGTGAATCGAGTGGGCCTTCGAGTAATGCTCACGGGCATCGTCGACGCGGTCGTGGTTGTCGTTCATGTTGTCACCTCGTATGGAGAAGCGGGCTGGGGGCGAGGAGCGGCCAGCACCGTCAGCACGCGCACATCGCTCGCGCCGATCGGGTCCCGGCAACGCCCGACCGCTGAGATCACCACGTCGCTGAAGTAGACCAGCTCGCGCGCAGTTGTCTCGCCGTCGGCCAACCGGCACGTTTGCAGTAGAGAGTTCTCGACCAGATCCGACAGGTGTCGGACCTCGATGCGAGGTAGTGCTAACCACCCCGTACCGTGCGCGCGAGCGCCTGCTCACCTCATTCCCGACCGCCCTCGCCGTCGACCTCGCGCCAACTCGAAGCCGCGCTGCCCAACTCCCAAGCCATCGCTTCGTCGAGAATTTACTTTGTGCAGCGGCTGGATCCCTCCGTCGCCGCGACCCATGTGAGTAGATCCGAGCCTGGATGCATGCGGCCCGAAGAGGCCGCCCCTGCGAGCATCCGGCGCTGCGGGGATCCGGCAGCGTGCCTTCCATGGACACGGCGGCCGAGGAGTCGCGACGCTCATCTCGCGCGCACCGCGATACACGGTTGCTCCGATGTGACCCTCGGCGTCCACATGGAATCCGGAGCAAGTGACCCTACTCAAAGAACTGATCACGAGGCTGCCAAAGTTCGTATCGGTGGCGCCGACGGACTCGGTGCGTACTGCCGCGAAAGTCATGACCGACACCAACAGGAACGCGGTGGTCATCATCGATGGCCAGGACATGGTCGGGATCGTCACTGAGCGAGACCTAGTAAGGCGGGTGCTCCTCGGGGGCCGGGACGTGGACCAGGTGACGGCCGCAGAGATCATGACCGAGGATCTCGTGGTCGCCCGACAAGACTCGAGTGTCGGGGCGGCGATCGTGCTGATGCGACGACACCACATCCAGCATGTTCCGGTGGTCGGCCACCACGGCACGCTGCTGGCCGTGCTCGCGCTCCGGGACCTGATCAGTGAGGAAGTGCACGAGATGCGGGACTACCTGGCCCTCGGAGACGGCTGATTCCCCTCGGTCGCGTGCGTACGTCGCTTGCGCGGAGCGACATCCGCGCACCCGTGACTCCGGCGGCGCTAACGGCTTCATGCGGGCATCACGTGCCTTTGGCATCCTCCCCCTCGGCTGCAGGCTTGCTGTCACGACAACCAAGCGAACCCCCGATGCTCCACACGACGCTACACATCCTCTCCCTCACGCTGGTCACCGGACTCGTTGCGTTCTACGGGGCGAGCCCCAACATCGCACTGCCGGGGCAACTGTTCCTCAGTGGCCTGCTGCTGCTCGGCCTCGATCTGCTGGACAGACGACGGAGGCGGGCATGAGCATCGATCCCACCGGTGGCGGCCAGCCGTGCAGCGGCGAGAACACCGCGCCGGCATGGCCGGACGCCTGCATTCGCCGGCAGGCCATCGCCATACGCGATGCGCTGCGCCACCGCCGACAGGCCCGCGACCTCTGCCTCCAGCAGCGTCTCTACGACGAGCACTGTCTGTTCGGTCCGGCGCGGGAAGCTCGTGATGGCGTGATGCAGTCGCTGCGCGCTACGAGCCTCTGCTGGCGGCTCGCACTCGGGCTCGATGCCAGCGGCGGTGATCGTGGCTCGTAGCCCATCGGCGCCCGTACCACCGGCTGCCGCTCGAGGCCGGACTTCCGGTCACGAACGGCGGCCCTCGTCGCGGCCAGGATCTGCGTCGGCGTCGTCGAGCGTCGAGGCGGTTCCGTCGCGGATCACGCGGTCGCCGGGCAGCCCACGGTCACCAAACGCGAGAGTCGTAGGTCGGGAGGAGACGATGCGCATTCTGATCATCGAAGACAACGAGAAGCTGTCCAGCAGCATCAAGGTCTGCCTCGAACAGCACGGCTACTGCATCAACGTCGCGAAGGACGTGGCGGAAGGTGAGGAGATCGCCTGCATCGAACACCACGACGCGATCATCGTCGACGTCAAGCTCCCCGACGGCGACGGAGTCGATCTCTGCCGGCGGCTGCGTGAGCAGAAGGTCAGCTCCCCGATCCTGATCCTGTCGGTGCTCGCAACGACCGCCGACAAAGTGCGCGGTCTCGACGCAGGCGCCGATGACTACCTCACCAAGCCGTTCCAGACCGAAGAGCTGCTCGCGCGCCTACGCAGTCTGCTGCGGCGTTCGCAGGCGATCCCGGGCGGCATCCTGCAGTCCGGCGATCTGCAGCTCAACCTGATCGAGCGCAAGGTCTACATCGCCGACGTGGAAGTGCGCATGTCCAACAAGGAGATCGCGCTGCTGGAATACCTCATGCGCAACCCGCGAAAGCTGCTGTCGAGGACGATGATCAGCGAAAGCGTCTGGGACATGAACTACGAGCCGAGCAGCAACGTGATCGACGTCTACGTCTCGAGCCTACGCCGGAAGATCGACACCGGCGCCGTGCAGCGCATCGAGACGGTCATCGGCAGCGGCTACCGGTTCCTGGATTGTCCCGAACCCCGTGGCTCGGTGGCGCCCGTGTCGTGATCGCCCGCCGGGGGCCGTTCTTCGTGGCAGTCGGGCTGATAATGGCCGTGGCGATCGGCGTGCTCGCGCACGCGTCGTGGCTGCCAGCCGGACTGCTGCTGCTCGCGGTGATGCTGCTCGTGTTCGGCCGACGACGTGCCGAGGCGCTACGCGAGCTGGCGCTGACGGAGAACCGTCGGTTGTCGGCGCGCATCGACGAGTTCGCGATCATGCAGGGCCGATTCGTCGGCAACATCGCGCACGAGATCAAGACGCCGCTGGCGGTCGTACTGGGCGAAGCCGAGGTGCTGCAGCTACGCGGGGGCGATGCGATCGCAGTGCAGGCCATCGCGGAGAGCATCGTCGCCGATGTCCGCCACCTGGCCGATCTCGTCGACAGCTTCCTGCAGCTGGCGCACCCCCTCGCCCAGGACGAGACGGTCGAGCACGGCCCCGTCTACCTCAGCGACGTGGTGCTCGCGGCGGTCGGACGCTGTAGTGGCATGAGCACCAAGCACAAGGTGCGCCTGGTGACGCTGCTGGCGCCGCCGGACAGCGGCGATCCCTCCGCCGAAGTGCTGGGTGACGCGGTGTTGCTGGAGGTGATGGTGGAGAACCTGCTGCGCAACGCGGTGCGCTTCTCCTCGGCGGGCGCGCAGGTGACGGTGCGCACGACCGCCGATCGACGCTCTGTCGGCCTGATGGTCCAGGACCACGGCGTCGGCATTCCCATCGAACGACAGCAGGCAGTGTTCGACTGGTTCTTCGACGGCCCACTACGCCCATCCGGCGCGTCGGGCATTGGCTTCGGCCTCTCCATCACCAAGCGCATCGTCGACCATCACGGTGGCACGATCGTCCTGCGCGACACGCCGGGCGGTGGCTGCGAATTCGAGATCACGCTGGCGCGGTGGTGGCCCGAGGCTGATGAGCCAGCGGGCGAAGGGTGCGCGCCGCCGGTGGAACCGACCGCTACGCCGGCGTCGTGGTGACGAGGCGACCGTCGCCCCCGTCCGACTTGCCTGCAATGCTCCGCGTTCGTCGGTGCCGTCAGGCGTCGTGCGAGACGGTGACTGCCGAGCGCCCTCCTCGGCGAAGAGGCGGTTCGGGCCCAGCATCAACGACCGCGAACGTCTCGATGGCCTGAGAGCGCAAGCTCCGCCCCACGACTTTGTGGCCCGCCAGCGCGAGCGCATCCGCGTCAGGTCCTGTTCAGCGCCCGCGTCGCGAAGGTGGCATCTGCTTCGTAGAGGCTCTGCGCGCGCAACTGCGAGCAGTAGAACAACGAGCACGACATCAGGCATGCGAGCGGAAGGAGGAGATCGAGGGATGACGGCAGGAAAGATGCTCGAAGTTGCATGGCGGTGGCTCCTGCCAGACGAGGCAGGGGGTGCGCCCAGGACGGCATCCATGCCGCGCCGCTTCGGTAGCACGATATCCGGCGGGAAGGAACGACAAGCTGCGGTCCAGCTCATCCGAAACCCACCGCCTGGCGCCCGCCGGCCGGTCGCGGCCCGAATCAGCAACCGCAGTGAACGCCCAGGCCCCACCACAATGCCCTGTTCGCAGCCTGACCCGTTCGCAACGGTCGCGTAGTTCGCGATTGGCACCGAATGGGTTCACCCTGGCGGCACGCGCGCTCGCATCGCCTGCGCCAGCGCCTCGCCACTCGGTGGCGCTCCGTCCGCACCCCTCGACAACCGCGGCGCTATGCTGGCTCGAATGCTTGGTGGCGAACCGCGCGACTCGGAAGTGACACATCCTGGTTGGAACCGGAGCAACTGGCTGGCCGAGAAGATCCTCAGCGGCGAGCTGCCGGCGGCGAAGAACGAGGTCCTGCGGAGATGTGATCGGGTCTTCGCCGAAGACGGCGACCTCGACGAGCACGTGCACGAGCTCGCGGCCGTCCTGGGTGGCGCCGATGCCTGCTCGACCAGCCGCCTCGCTGAGGTGCGGGCCTACCTGGAGCGCCTGCTGCACGTCCGCGAGATGTGGGCGTCGGAGCGCACCTGAAGATCCGGAGCGCGGGTAGCAGGGGCGCCTCGGCGCCTACCGCTCCGGATCGTCGACCTCGATGATGATGGCGACGATCGTGCCGCACGCGCCGTCATCTTCGACAGCGAGATCATCGCCGCCGCCGACGTGCAGCAAGCGAACGAAGCCGGCAGCGATACCGGCAGGACCAACCGTCACGCGCTCGCAGCAGGCCGCTTGCGTGCGCCGCGGCGCCGCCCGCCCGCACGGCCACGGCCACTGCCGGCTGCCGCGCGCTCGCGTGGCGCCACCGTGACGGCGCGGATGGCCTTCCCCTCATATGCATGCCCCGCGACGACCGGCACGGCGGTGCGGATCTCGCGCTCGATCGCGCGCAGGTGCACGCGTTCGTCCGCAGCGCAGAACGAGATCGCCGTGCCATCGCACCCGGCGCGCGCGGTGCGTCCGATGCGGTGCACGTAGGCCTCGGGCACGTTCGGGAGGTCGAAGTTGATCACGTGCGTGATGCCGCGCACGTCGATGCCGCGCGCAGCGATGTCGGTCGCCACCAGCACCTTGACGCGGCCGGTGCGGAACCCCTCGAGCGCACGCTCGCGCGCACCCTGGGACTTGTTGCCGTGGATCGCGTCGGCGCTCTCGTCGAGCTGACGCAGGTGCTTGACGACCTTGTTCGCGCCGTGCTTGGTGCGGGTGAACACCAGCACGCGCTCGAGCGCTGGATCGCGGAGCACCTCGGCCAAGAGCGACGGCTTGTCCTTCTTGTCGACGTGCAGGACCGACTGCGCGATGCGGTCGACTGTGGTCGCCGGCGGCGTCACCTCGACGCGCACGGGGTCGCGCAGGATCGAGCCGGCCAGCCGCACGATGTCCTTGGGCATGGTGGCCGAGAACAGGACGTTCTGGCGCTCGCGCGGGAGCTTGCCGAGGACTTTGCGCACGGCGTGCACGAAGCCCATGTCGAGCATGCGGTCGGCCTCGTCGAGCACGAAGACCTCGACGGCGCCGAGGTCGACATGGCCCTGCTCGATCAGGTCGATCAGGCGTCCGGGCGTGGCGACGAGCACGTCGACGCCGCGCCGGAGCGCGCTCTGCTGTGGGCCCTGACCGACGCCGCCGAAGATGACCGCGTGCCGGACGTCGACGTGCCGGCCGTAGTCGCCGAAGCTCGCGCCGATCTGGGCGGCGAGCTCGCGGGTCGGCGTCAGCACCAGGGCGCTCGGCTTGCCGGGCCGCCGCGGCTGAGGATCACCGGCGAGGAAGTCGAGGATCGGCAGGGAGAACGCGGCGGTCTTGCCGGTGCCGGTCTGCGCGATGCCGAGCAGGTCGCGACCCTTCAGGAGGTGGGGGATCGCCTGGGCCTGCACCGGCGTGGGAGTCTCATAGCCCCGCTCGCGGAGCGCGCGCAGGATCGGCTCCATCAGGTGGAGCGCTTCGAATGTCTGGTTCATGGAGTTGGTGCGGCGGGAGCGCCTGGGGCGGTCCGCGCCTGATCGGATGTCAAGAGCTGCCAGGCCGAGCCCGGACGGCCCGCGGACGCGTCATGCGTAATCGCGCTGCCGTGCGACCCTGAGCTGGCGAAAGCCAACGAGCTTGCCGCTCGCTTCGTCCCAGAGCTTCAGGCTGAAGGTCCGGAGGGAGCGCAGGAGCGTCATCGGCGTCACCTGCTCGAAGTGAGCGTCGGACTCGTGACAGGCCTGCAGGTTGTAGTTGGGGATGCGGGCGCTGAGGTGGTGGATGTGGTGGTAGCCGATGTTGCCGGTGAACCACTGCAGCACCCTCGGCAGCGCGAGGAACGCGCTGCCCTTCAGCGCGGCGTCGGAGTAGCTCCAGTCCTCACGCCGTGCCCAGTAGGCGCCGTCGAACTGGTGCTGCGAATAGAACAGCCAGACGCCGATGCCGCCCGCGACGGCGAGGATCGTCAGCTGCAGGATCAGGTACGGCAGGAAGCCGAAGATCGCGCTCATGCCGATCGCCATCGCCAGCAGGCACAGGTTCGTCCACCAGACCGACCGTCGCTCGCGAGCGCCGGCCCGCGAGCTCGGCAGGCGCTGCTCCAGCAGGAACATCACCAGCGGCGCGATGCCGAGCAGCACGATCGGGTTGCGAGCCACCCGATACGCGGCGCGCTTCCACCACGAGGACTGCTGGTACTCGCGGACCGTCATCGTCCACATGTCCCCGACACCTCGGCGGTCGAGGTTGCCGGTGGTCCCGTGGTGGATGGCGTGCTCCCAGCGCCAGTGCGCGTACGGGGTGAAGGTCAGCACGCCGGTGACGAACCCCCACCGGTCGTTCGCGGTCCGCGACGCGAAGAACGACGCGTGCCCGCAGTCGTGGAAGATGATGAACACGCGCACGAGCACGGCGCCGGCCAGGATGGCGAGCGGGATGGTCAGCCACCACGACACGGTCAGCGCGAAGGCCATGGCGCACCACAGCGCGACGTAGGGGCCGACGGAGTTGACCAGCTGCCAGCTGGCTCGCGCGACGCTCGGTCGCTGGTACTCCGCGATCAGCGGCTTCCAGACTTCGGTCTTCATATGGCTCTGCCTTCTCGCACCTGGACGGCCGGCGCGGAGCGCGCGGCAGGGCCAGTCGCTCCCGCGCGGCCGCGGGCCACGACGGACCTCGGCCTGGTGCCTGCGGGAGCACCGACTGTGCCCATGGCCGCGGCGCGGCCCTGGGCTCGATCCACCGGCGAAGTCAGCGCGTCGCCCGGCGGCCTGGGTTACCAGCGACGATCGCGGTCGGGGCGGCCGCCGCCGCCGGAGCGGGGCTGGCGCGCCTGCGCCTCGTTGACGCGCAGGGTGCGGCCATCGAGTTCGGAACCGTCGAGCGCTTCGATGGCGGCGCGTGCGTCATCGGCCGACGCCATCTCGACGAAGGCGAAGCCGCGCGGCTGTCCGGTTTCCCGGTCGGTGATCACGGAGACACTCTGGACGCGGCGCGAATCGCGCTCGAACGCCTGGGTGATCGCGTCTTCGGTGGATTGGAAAGAGAGGTTGCCTACGTAGAGCTTGGTGCTCATGGATTCGATCCTTGGGGTCGAGAGGTTGCGGAAGTCGAACTCGAGCGCCGTTGCCAACGTGTCAACGGGTACTCCGCACTGTGGCCGGGTGGGACCCGGCGTCTCGACAGCCCTTCTTCAGGACCGAACCGAGCGCGTCTGCCTGCCGAGGTGGCTGCAGACGCCGCATACGCACGCGAAATCGATGAGACTGCAAAGCGCGCGACGGGGATTGAGACTCCGCTCACACGCCGGACGCAACATAGGGCAGACTGCGGCCGTACGCTCTGGAATCTGAGAAAGATCCGCACTGGGCACCTGCCGATCGGGCAGAGACGGACCGCACGGCCATCACCTGGCCCGAGGACACGGAGGGTTGGCGCCGTGCGCAGCATCGCCTCTTCGGGCGAGCCCTTCGGTTGGCACCGAGTGCGGGATGGCCCACCACCTGCCTGTGCCAACTTGATGCCAGGAATGCCCCCCGAACATGTCCTCAGGTGTCCGCATCGCGTTCACAAGTCGAGTCACGCGGTTCTTCCGAAGCCTCGTCAACATCCTCACTTGGCCGCGAATGACCTGCGACGTCCGCATCTGCCCGCGTAGCACCCGCCCGAGTTCCCAAGCTGAGTGTCGTCGGTTCGATCCCGATCATCCGCTCCATTCTCGCATGGCGAATACAGTCCAGCATCTTGCGCCCCCGGTCGCCCCAACCTGCGCAACGCCGCAAGATTCGAGGAGAGCCCGACACAGCCTCATCACCGACCCGAATCCGCAGCCGCCCCCTCAAGCACTCCCGCAAGCCCACGCAACACCTCGGCCAGCACCGCAGCCGATTCGCGATCGGCCTCGATCACCAACCCTCCATCCGATCGCGGCTGCACGCTGAGACCCGCGAGCAGACTGCGGACCCCGGCGAGTTCGAGGCCCGCGCGCTGGCTAGCGACCTCGGGCGCATCCACCCCCTCGTCCACGCCAGCACCACCGGGCGGGGGCTCGCCGACGGAGCGGTCGGCCGCCTCGCGTCCGCGCCCGGTCGCAAGCCGCGCGTCCTTGTCCGCGTCGTCTTCCTCGGTGTCCGCGGCAGCCCCCACACCCACGTCATCGACGAGCTTGCGCGCCGCACGGAGGAACCCGCCCCGCTCCTCGAACCGAACCTCATCGCTGTCGCCGTCGAACACCGCCGAGAACGCCGCCTGCTTGGTCCGCAGCGCACCTGCCATCCTGGTCTCGATGCTGCATTCACCGACGAGTGAGTAGACGTCGACCTTCTCGGTCTGGCCAAGCCGCCAGACCCGGCCGACACGCTGCTCGAACACCGCCGGGTTCCACGGCAGGTCGAAGTGCACACAGCACGACGCGGCGCGCTGCAGGTTGAGCCCGACGCCGCCGGCGTCGGTGGCGAACAGGATCCGCGTTGCGGGGTCATCGTGGAACGCGACGATGTTCTCGTCGCGACGGCGCTGCGATTCCGCGCCCGTGAAGAACTTGCTCTGCACTCCGTGCTGCTGCAATGGCGCGGCGACGGCCCAGTCGGCCAGGCGCAGCGCGCGACGCCAGGCGCTGAACACCACCACCTTGCGCTCCTGCTCGACGACCAGTTCGTGCAGCAGCGCGCGCAGTTCGGCGAGCTTCGGCATCGCCAGGCTGTCGAGCAGCGCGCGGGTCGGCTGCGCCTTCTCGATGGCGGGCCACACCTCTTCAAACTCGAACTGGGCCATACCGTTGGCCAGGATCCGCTGCTCGGTGAACAGCATCATCAGCCTGAGGAACTCGGCGCGCGTCAGCGGCCGACGTTCGGCGCGAGAGAGAATCTGGACGATCGGCTGCGTGCGCTCGTCGTGTTCTTCCTGCTGGACCGCGGTCAGCGGCACATCGATGCACGTATCGGTCCGCTCCGGCAGCTGCGATAGCACCTCCTGACGGCGGCGGCGCACCAGCACTGGCGCCAGGCGCTCGCGAAGCACGTCGAGGTTCTGCATGCCCTGACCGTCCGCCATCTGGTGATGCGGCAGCAACCGCCACATCGGCTGCAGCGGCCGACGGTCGAGCCACTCGAGGATCGAGTCGAGCTCCGACAGACGGTTCTCGAACGGCGTCCCCGTCAGCACCAGACGAAACGGCACCTCGAGCTGCTTGATCGTGGCGGCGGTCTTCGTCTGCCAGTTCTTGATGCGTTGCGCCTCGTCGAGCAGCACGAGGTCGGCGTTCCACTCCTGCGCGATTTCGACGTCGCGCAGGACCTGCTCGTAGTTGACGACGAGGAAGCCCCGCTTCGTGCGGCGGTAGCAGGCCGCGCGCTCGTCGGGGCCTCCATCGACGACTTCGATCGGCAGGTCGCTGCACGCCTGCCACTCCCGCAGCCACTGCTGCTTGAGGGGCGCAGGCACGACGAGCAGGCCACGACGCACCGAGCCGTGATGGTGCAGGATGTGGCACGCCGCGATCGCCTGGGTCGTCTTGCCGAGCCCCATGTCGTCGGCGAGCAGCAGGCGCCCTGTCGCGAGGAAGCGCGCGACCCCGTCGCGCTGGAACGGATAGAGCTCGCGACGAAATCCGCGGGGGCGGGCCGGAGGCCGGGAGAGCGAGGCCAGGGCAGCTGCGGTCGTCAGGCGTTCCTGCTCGTCGGCGATCCAGCCGCAGAGTGCCGGGTCGTCGGTGCACGACCGAAGCCGGCACACCAACTCCGAGCGCCGTCGCACATCGCCCGCATGTGCGGTGCGCAACCGCATGGGGTGCCCACCGGCGCCTGGTGCAAACGCTCGCCGCAGCTCGCGCCAAGGCGCAGCCGGCTTGCTCCCGCCCTGTGGCCAGTGCAGCTCGATCTGCATCATCCAGTCCCCGCAGCCGGTCAGCGGCTTGCACACCGACCAGCGCAGCTCCGGCTCGGTCCTCGACGGCAAGGGGTGCGCGCGGGCGCGGGCCAGCACCCGCTTGCGCTTGCTCAGGTCGGCGAGGACCGCGAGCACGTGCTTGCACAACCCGAGCGAGTTGCCGCGAAAGTCCGGACAGTCACAGCTCGCCTCCAGCGGAACGAGCCGATAGAGCCGCGTCGTGTAGGGCCGCGGCGCCTGACGTGGACGCGCCGTGCGGTAGTCGCCAAACGCTCCGTTCGCCGGCCGCTCCCGAACGCGCAGCTTCTCACTGGCGGTGATCTGCATCCGCCGCTCCGTGGCCTGGGCCGCCGCCCGCAGGATCACGAATCCGGCTTCGCCGTGCAGCGCCATCATCAGGTCGGTGAGCAGGTCGCTCGGGATGCCGGACTTGCGGGACTTCAGCAGCGCAGCGACCCGGGCCCTTGCTTCCTCGCCAGCCGGGACCAGCTCGCGGCGCAAGGCAGCGGCATCCGAGGACGTGACAGTACGAGGCGGTTCGACCTCGCGGGCCACGGTTACATCTGAGTTCGGAAGCATGCGACCTGGATGGGGTCGAGACACGGTGCGGGAATCCGAGGTCCACGAGTGGTCCACCGACTGCCACCACGTCGAATCGGAAGGGGCTCCTGCCCGCTCCTGCGCCGCCTTTCGGTGCAGGCCCCGCGGAAACCGATGCGACCGGGCCATGCTGCATCCGCGATCGCGTCAGGCCGACACGACCCGAGCAACGGACCCGATCACACGGACAGGGGACGGGCATCGCGATCTTTGGACCTTCGCTCGCGAGAGCAGCGCGCCGACTCCCGCGCGGGCCAGAACCAACCGACCAGCCCCTCACCCCACCGCACCCCCTTGCACCCGCGCACCAGATCCCATGACATGCCCCCCGCCCACCAAGACCACCCTCACCGTCGCGCTCCTCAGCCTGCTCCCCGCCTGCGCCCTCAGCGGACCCGGCACCGTCGGCAGCGACCGCTTCGACTACGTGTCCGCCATCGCGCGTTCGCAGGACCAGCAGCTGCTGCTCAACATCGTGCGCGCGCGCTACGCCGAGTCGCCGATGGTCGTCGACGTCGGCAGCGTCGTGTCGGGCTATGAGTTCGGGGGCAAGGGTGGGGCGACGTGGGCCAACGTCGGGCTCAGTTCGGACACGCTCGAGCTCGGCGTCGAAGGGCGGTGGCTGGAGCAGCCGACCATCACCTACAAGCCGGTCACGGGGCGGCAGTTCGATCGCGTGCTGGTGACGCCGGTGCCGCCGGGTGCGGTGCTCTACTTCATGCAGGCGGGTTGGCCGGCGCAGATGGTGCTGCGGATGGCCGTCGACAGCGTCAACGACCACCGCAACGGAACGTTCCTCGCGGGGCGCGGGCCGGCGGGGGACGCGATCTTCGATCGCATGATCGACGTGCTGACGCAGCGGCTGCACACCGGCTCGCTCGGGCTGCGGCTCGAGCGCGACGAGGACGGTGCCTACACGACGACGATGGCGCTGCTCGACGAACGCATCCCACCCGAGGACCGACAGCAGGGGGCGCAGCTGCGGGAGAGCCTCGGCATCGCACCGGACCAGAACGCGTTTCCGATCGTCTACGGGCCGGCCGACGGCAACCCGGCGACGATCAACGTGCTGACGCGGCCGCTGCTGCAGGTGCTCAACGAACTGTCGGCCGGCGTGCAGTTGCCCGACGACGACCGCGACCGTGCGCTCGCCGTCGACACGTCGCGCGACCAGCGGCCGCCGATCCGCATCGCCAGCGGCTCGAGCCGGCCGGGCGAGCGCGCGTTCGTGGCGGTGCAGTACCGCGGCCACTGGTTCTGGATCGACGACGACGACCTCGAGTCCAGGCAGGCGTTCGGGCTGCTGCTGGTGCTGTTCCACGTGATGGCCGGCGGCGACGCGGGGTTCGGGCCATCGCAGACGATCCCGACCTGAGGCCGATCACCGCGCCACACCGCCCCCCGGTCGCACACCTCGGGGGGTGCCCACACTCCGACCAACGATCCGCTTCCACCGGGGCCTGGCCCTCGTCGACGGCTGGCCCGCGCGGCTGGCGACACCGTCCGGCGCGCACCGCGACGGCGCGCGACTCCGCGCCCCCGCACGGCTTCGCCATCGCCTGCGCCACGCGCTCGCCCTCGCGGGTGTCCCCTATCGCGACGAGACCAACGCCGCGTCGCCGGCTGCGGCCGCGGCCGGCGGCTCGGCGCACGCGACCCCACCGGGCCTCGCCCAGGCGCTGCGAACGTCCCGGCACCGCGGCATCCTGATCGGCCAGTCCGAGACGACGTGCGCCGCCGTCGCCCGGCTGCTGACGCAGCTCACGTCGGCGCCTCCGCTGACCGTCACGCCGGACACCGCGACCGCGCACCGCTGGCAGGCGCGGCCGGATCTGCCCGACCAGGCCGAACTCGCAAGCGCGACGATCCTCACCATCCAGCGCGCCGCGCGCGACATGCACTGGCTCGGCGGCCGCCACGACACGGTGCTGGTCGACGGCCCGGAACGCATGCCGGCGACGCTGCTCGACCCGGCGCTCGACCAGTGCGCGGCGCTGGCGCGGATCGGCTTCGCAGGTTCGATGCCGGCGCGCGACGCGGAGCGCTGGTGCACGCGCATCGGACCGGTGCTCGCGGTCGCCGCTCCGCCGAGCATGCCGCACGGCGCCTCCCTGCTGGTGCCGCTGCCGCCCGAGGCGGAGCGGCACTACCACGAGGCGTGGAGCACGTTCCTCGGCGCGTTCGACCGCTTCGTCGCGGCGCGCGGCGACGCCGGCTTCGGCACGTTCCTGGCGCAGGCGCGCAAGGACCCGCTGCAGCGGCCGGCGGTGCACGCGTGGCACGAGGCGATCCGGTGCGCGGCGTGGCACGAGCACAAGGCGCTCGTCGTCGACGACCTGCTGCACCGCCACGCCGACCGCCGCGTGCTGCTGTTCACCCCCGATCGCAACAGCGCCTACGAGCTGTCGCGACGCCACCTGATCCCGGCGCTGACCTCCGAGCTGCCGCTGCGAGAACGCGCCGCACTGCTCGACGCGTATGCCGACGGCACGGTGCGCGCGCTCGCCGGGCCCAAGCTGCTCGACAGCGGCGTCGCCGAGCGCAGCGCCGATGTCGGCATCCTGGTCGGCGGCGGCTTCGGGCCGGCACAGCGGGCCAGTCGCTGCCGGCGGGTGCGCGCCGACGGGATCGTGTTCGAACTGCTCTCCCAGGACACGCTGGAGGTCGGGCGTGCGCATCGATGGCATCACGCGGCTGCCGGCACGGCTGCTGTCGTTCACCAGCGCTGACGGCGAACTGGTGCCGACGTGGTTCGGCGACCGCGATCGGCCGTGGCTGCGCGACCTGCTCCACGACGCCGAGGCGCTGGCGGGGCAGCCGTTCGAAGTGTGGCGTCGACGATGGGCGCGCGGCGATCCCGACCCGCGCGCAGGCCGCACCCGGCAGCGCATCGCCGTGCACGTGCTCGCCGCGTGGCTCAAGCGCCGCTCGCGCACGCCGCCGCGGTCGGAGCTGCGACGCACGCTGTTCGAGCTGGGCGCCAGCGGCGTGCCACGCGAGGCCGCGCTCGCCGAGACCGCGAAGCGCCACGGCACGACGGTCGCGGCGCTGCAGCGGGATCTCTACCGCGACCTGCCCGACCAGCGCCCGGTCGCCTGGCCGTCGACGCCGCCCGACGCCGGCGCGTTCGCCGCCGCGATCAACCTGGCGCTCGTGCGCGGCATGCTGCACGGCAGCGACCACGTCGCGATCACCGTGCGCGGCGGCTCGCGCGCGCTGCTGCGCACCGCGTGGCTGCTCGGCATGAACGTGCAGGTCGACGGCCGTCGTGACGATCGCAGCCGGATCGTCTGGCCCAGCCCGGCGCCCAGCCCGACGACCAGCGCGACGACCAGCGCGGCAACCAGCCCGTCGGCCAGCGCGGCGCGGCGCGGCCCGCTGTCGCTGGTCGCGATGCTGCCGTGGTGCCATCGCTACCGCCTGCAGGCGCGGTGCACGATCGGCGGCGCGCGCGGCCGGTTGGTCGTGAGCAGCGGCGACCCGATCCAGCCCGGCCCCGAGCCGCGGCGCTTCGACAGCAACCTCGAACGTCGCTTCGACCAGGCGTTTCGTCGCGAGTATCCGGAGTGGCGCGTGGTGCGAGAACCGTGCGCCGTGCCCACCGCGCACGGCCTGGCGTTTCCGGACTTCTCGCTGCAGGCGCCAGGGCACGAGCCGTGGCTGTGCGAGATCGCCGGCCTGCGCGATCCGCTGGCGCGCGCGGCCAAGCTGGCGCTGCTGCCGGCGTGCCCGCGGCTGGTGCTGTGCCTGCCGCGCGCGGCGATGGACGACCGGCTGCGTGCGCACCCGCGGGTCGTGCCGTTCGGGCGCAGCGTCGATGCGCGCAAGGTCGCGGAGGTGGTGCGGCGCGGCTCGCGCGAGGCGTGATCGACGCGCGGACCGCCGCCGCCTGACCGGCCCGGACGCCACGACGCCGGCCCCTGCGAGGCGATCGCCCATCGGCTACGCTCGCCGCGTGCCGCCCCTTCGCCGTCCACGCCGCGCTGCGCCAACCGCCGCCCCGGGCGCGTGGATCTGCGCGCTGTTTGCAGCCAGCGCCGCCTGCTCCACGTGGATCCCGGCGCACTCCCCCACGTTCGAGAGCGACGAGACCGTGCAGCGGCGGCACTACCGGGCCACCATCGCCGACGGCCGCGACGTCGAGGTGTCGTATCTGCGTTCGGGCAACGCCGAGGCCCAGCGCGTCATCTTCGTGCACGGCACCCCGGGGCAGGCGACGGCGTGGCTCGCGTTCTTGCGCGACGATCCGCAGCAGCTCGAACACGTGGCGCTCGACCGGCCCGGCTTCGGCGCGACGCGGCCGCTGCAGGAGGTGACGTCGCTGCGGCAGCAGGCCGCGGCGATCGAGCCGCTGCTGCAACCGCGCAACGGCCGCTGGCCGATCCTGGTCGGGCACTCTCTCGGCGGGCCGATCGTCGCGGCGGTCGCGGCCTACTACCCCGACAAGGTCGACGGCATCGTGATCGCGGCGGGCTCGATCGATCCGGACCAGGAGGACCTCTACCTCGCGCAGTTCCTGGGCGAGGAGCCGCCGTTCGTGTGGCTGGTGCCGACGCCGCTGCGCCACGCCAACCGCGAAGTGCTCGAGCTCGAGACCGAACTGGTGATGCTCGGCCACGACCTCGACCGGATCCGCTGCCGGACGATCATCGTGCACGGCACCGACGACGCCCTCGTGCCGTACGGCAACGTCGCCTACATGCAGGACAAGCTCGTGCGCACGGAGGAGCTGCAGCTGGTCCGGCTCGAGGGCGGCGACCACTTCCTGCCGTGGAACGCGCAGGACGTGCTGCGCGACGCGGTCGCCCGGCTGGTCGCGCAGGACCTCGGACCGACGGATCCGTTCCGCTAGGAGCGCGTCCATGCAGTGGACGCGCTGCCGACCGTGATCGCGGAAGCGGCGTGTACGCGTGCGGGCGGGGCTTTGCCCGCTACGAGCGCGTCCAGGTAGTGGACGCGCTCCTAGCCGGGGGCCGGCGGCCGTTCACGTTGGCGACGACGCGCGGCGGGTCGGTCGCGAGGTGGCGCGCTGGTCGGAGTGGTCTGCTCCCGGAGCCAGACGATCGGAACCAACTATCGGACCGTCGGGTCGTTGGGGGTTGGTTTGGTGGCGTTGGGGAAGGTCTCGGGGACGGGGGTGGTGACCTTGCCGGTTGCGGCCCATTCGGCGCCGCGGACCAGGGTGACCTGGAAGGCGAGGCACTTCATCGCGGTGGCGTCGTGGCCGAGTGCGGTGTGGAAGCAGCGGCCCGTGCCGAAGTCGATGGCCATCAGCAGCGGTTCGTGCTCGCCGCTGCCGCCGGTCTTCTTGTCGGAGAACGCGGTGGCCAGCACGGTCAGGTTCTCGGCCGGCCCGCGCAGGCGGTCGTAGAGTTCGTCGGCGCAGTGCAGGAAGCGCGGCGGCAGGCCCTTGGTGATCGGGTGTCCGGCATCGCGCACGTCGAGCACGAACTCGTGCCGACGGCCGTGCGAGCCGCCGCGGCCGGGCCCCGTGTCGCGCACGATCTTGCCGTCGCGCCAACGCACGTAGGGTCCCGACTTCTCGTTGCGGCGCCCCCAGCCGCCGACGCCGATCATCAGGTTGTAGTCCTTCCAGTTGGGGAACGCGTTGTCGGCGGCGTGCACGGACACGAAGCCGCCGCCACCGCGCACGAACCCGGCGAACGCCTCGCGCGCGGCCTTCGGCCACAGCTGGCCGTTGTAGTTGGAGACGACGACGTCGTAGTCGGAGAACTTCGGCGCGAACGCCGCGATCTCCTCCTTGCGAGATGGCGAGGTCGCGACGTCGACGACGAACCGCTCGCTGTTCTCGAGCGTCGCGCGCAGCAGCGGCGTGGTCCGCCGCCAGTCGTGGTTGTTCTGGCCGTCGACGATCAGCGCCTTCAGGCGCTTTGGCGCCGCGTCCTGCGCGACCACCAGGGACGCCGCGACCAGCGCGACCGACAACGAACGGAGCAGACGGTGCATCATGGGTTCCTACTTGCCGCCGATCGTCATCACGCCGTAGTTGGCGACCACCGCACCAAACGTGTTGGCGCCCGGATCGAGCGCCGCACCCTGGCAGTAGATCTGGCCACCGAGCAGCTGCGGGTCGTTGGGCAGCGGCCGCGACCAGGTCGCGACGTTGCCGTTGGCCAGGAACGCATCGATCAGCACCGGGTCGACCTGCAGGTCACAACCCGGCAAGCCGAACGCGGCCAGCGACGTCGGCAGCGGCCCGTAGAGCGCCGAGTTGGTGTCGCTGAGCCCGTAGAGCATCAGGCCGATGCCGTTGGTCGGCACCGGCGCGACGTCGACGGTGAAGGTCGAACCGATCCACGGCCGCGCGGTCGGCGTGATCGACGGCGTGCCGGCCGAGCCGGCGCAGCCGACGCCGCCGGTCGTGAACGTCGGGCTGTTGGTCACCGCGTAGCGCCACATCTCGGGCGTCGCGACGCTGCCGAACATCAACACTTCCTCGCGCACGAAGTCGTAGGCGAGGTAGGTGTCGAAGCGCGGCGCCGGCAACGTCACCGGCGTGCGCTGCAGCCAGTCGGTGCCGTCCCACTCCCACGTGTCGGCCGGCGACACGCCGCCGAACATCACGATGCGATCGCGCACGATGTCGGTGACCATCGTGTGGTCGTAGCGCGCCGGCGGCAGCGTGGTCGGCTGCAGCTGCTGCCAGTCGGTGCCGTCGAACAGCCACGTGTCGTTGGTCTGGAAGTAGCCGCTGAACAGCAGCAGGCCGCCGGTCACCGGGTCGTAGGCCATGTCGCTGGCGCGACGAGCCGGCGGCGCGGTGACGGTCGTGATCTGCGCCCAGTCGGTGCCGTTCCACTCCCACAGGTCGTTGAGGTCGCTCGACGCAGCGCCGCCGAACATCACGACCGTGCCGCGGCTCGGCAGGTAGGCCATCGGATGCGAACGCCGCGACGGCGGGAACGTCGCCGGGATCACCTGGGTCCAGTCGAACCCGTCCCACTCCCACGTGTCACCGAGCAGACCACCGAACGTGTCGATGCCGCCGAACATGACCAGCTTCGCGCGCGCGGCGTCGTAGGCCATCGAGTGCGCGACGCGCGCCGGCGGCACGTTGGTCGGGCTCGCCTGGCTCCAGTCGCTGCCGTTCCAGATCCAGGTCTGGTCGCTGCGCACGTTGTTCTCGACCCCGCCGAACAGGACCGTCTGGTCCAGCGGCAGGAAGTAGGCCATCGAATGCGCGGTGAGCGCGGGCGGCGCGTTGTTGGGCGCCAACAGGGTCCATTCGGTCTGCGCCGACAGCGACGCGACGACGGACGAGAAACTCAGCGCCGCTGCGAGCGGCGCGAGACGGGGGCGAGCAGGCATGGTGTTCTCCGGTTCGAGGTGGAACGTGCAATCTACCCGCGGTGGCCGCATCGCGCAGCGCGGCGCCGCGCCGACGGCGTCGCGAATCCGTGCCGGAGGGCCTCAGCCGCGCGCATTGCCGTTGTCCATGGCGGACAGGATGCGCCAGCGGCCGCCCGGCAGCGAGCGGCCGGCGCGCGGTGGCCGGCGGCTACGCGCCGCCGAGCAGGCTCGCGAGCGCGGCCAGCCGTTCGGTCCACTGCTCGCGCGCGCGGTCGGCGGACGCCTTGTCGGCAAAGCCGCGGTGCTGCAGCTGCACCTGGCTCTTGCCGGGCCCCTTGGGCCAGAAGTAGACGTCGAGGCGGGTGTCGTCCCCCCAGTCGAAGCGCATCGACTTCTCGCGGGTCGCGGTGCGGATCCGGCACGTCACGTCGCCGAGCCACTGGCCTCGCCGCTTGCTGCCGAACGCGTCGTAGAGCACGTCGATCGGCACCGGCAGCGTCTTGCTCTTGTTGACGTCGTAGCCGCCGCCGCGCCGCTGGCCCTTGTCGCGCAGGCCGCGGATGCGTTCGTAGCCGACGGTGATCGTCTGGCACCACCACGGCGCCACGCCGTGCGCATCGCGCAGCCACCTGGCGATCTCCTTGTGGGTCTTGGAGGTCGACCCGGCCGCGTCCAGCACGGCGACCCATCCGCGCCAGTCGCGGTCGGTCTTGGCCTTGACGGCCTCGTCGCGCATGCCCGCCAGTTCGGCGAAGTCGCGACGGTCGTCGTTGGCGCGCACGATGTGCTTGCGCGCGGCGGTGTAGGACTCGCCGGTGCGGTCCATGCGATCGCGCACCAGGCGCTTCAAATCCTTCTGCTTTGGCATTCTCGGTCTCCAGTCGTCGAGCGAGAACTCCGCACCCCGGCTACGAAGCCCGCGCGGAACGAACGGAGCTTCTGGATGCCCATCGAGATGGACCCGTCCGGGAGTATGCCTCCCTTTGCCTCGCGAGGATCCATGCCGGGGATGGATCGAAGAGGTTGGGCGTGGACCGCGCCTGAGGTGCGAAGGATGCGCGGTGCGGGCCGTTCCGTCAAGCGTCGACGCCGCCGCGCGGTCTAAGATGCCCCACCCACCATGGAACGCTTCTACCCCATCGGCACTCCCGGCCAGCCCTGGACCGACGCAGACAAGGTCGCCTGGTTCGAACAGCAGACCCGCAAGCGCAGCTACCGCGAGCAGGTGCTCGACAAGATCGACGCGCTGCGCGACCGCTTCGACGTGACGCAGTACGGCGCGCTCGAGGTCGACCCCGAGCGCTACCCGCTGTTCGCGTTCGCGCCGAAGGCGCCGAAGCCCGATCGGCCGTGGGCGCTGATCACCGGCGGCGTGCACGGCTACGAGACCAGCGGCGTGCAGGGTGCGCTCGCCTTCCTCGCCGAGCACGCCGAGCACTACGCCGACCGCGTCAACCTGCTGGTCGCGCCGTGCGTCAGCCCGTGGGCCTACGAGATGATCCATCGCTGGAACGCCAAGGCGATCGACCCCAACCGTTCGTTCGTCGACGACAGCCCGTGCGGCGAGTCGGCGGCGGTGATGCAGCTGGTCGCGAGCCGGGGCGTGTCCTGGCTGATGCACATGGACCTGCACGAGACGACCGACACCGACGAGTCCGAGTTCCGTCCGGCCAAGGCCGCGCGCGACGGCGAGGCCAACGAACCGGGCACGATCCCCGACGGCTTCTACACGGTCGGCGACAGCGACAACCCGCAGCCGGAGTTCCAGGCCGCGATCATCGCATCGGTCGCCAAGGTCACGCACATCGCGCCGCCCGACGAGAACGGCCAGATCATCGGCGCCGACGTCGAGCAGAACGGCGTCATCAACTACCCCGTGCACGAACTCGGCCTGTGCACGTCGATGACCGGCGCGACCTACACGAGCACGACCGAGGTCTACCCGGACAGCCCGAAGGTCACCGACGACGACTGCAACCGCGCGCAGGTCGCCGCGGTGCGCGGCGCGCTCGACTTCGTGCTCGCACGGTAGCGGCGGCCGCGTGCGTCGCGTAGCCGCTACTGCACCGACTCGCCGAACGTGTTGGTGATCGTCACGCCGACCAGCGGATCGAACACCACACCCTGGTAGTTGAGCGGCGTGCCGACCAGCGCCGGCACGTTGGGCAGGGCCCAGGTGACGGTCAGCGGGCTCGCACCGGTCTGCGCACCGACCACCAGCGCGCTCGCCGGATCGAGGCGCAGCGTGCCGATCGGGCCGAGCGGCAGCACGCCGGCACCGAACGACGCGACCAGCAGGCCGGGGTAGGCGCCGCCGGTGCGGGTGTGCAGTTCGACCGAGTAGTTGCCGGCGATCACCGGCGGCGCCGTGGCGTCGACGTGGCGCAGGAAGTTGGGCAGGCCGGGCAGGTCGAGGTCGCCGTCCCCGTCGTAGTCGGCGGCGACGGCGCCGCGGTAGACGCCGAACGACACCTGCTGCGACGACGCGACGAACGTGAACACGCCGGTGCCGTCGTTGAAGCCGATCTCGGCCGGACGCACCAGGTCGACGTCGCCGTCGTCGTCGACGTCGAACGCGCCGTAGCCCGGCACCGTCGAGGCGACACCGGAGTTGCCGGTGACGTCGACGAACACGCCGTTCCCGAGGTTCTCGTAGAGCAGCCGGCCGTAGCTCGCGAACACGTCGATGTCGCCGTCGCCGTCGACGTCGACCAGCCAGTGCGCGCCCGACGCGGCCGCAGGAAGCTGCGTCGCGGCCGGCGTCAGCACGCCGTTCTGGTTGAGCAGCAGACCGCCGACGCCCGGCACCAGCACGTCGAGGTCGCCGTCGCCGTCGAGGTCGCGCGCCGGCGGCGCCTGGTAGTACTCGAAGCCGAGGCCGAGCGGCACGTTGAGCAGGCGCACCGCGGTCTGGTCGGAGAACACACCGGCACCGTTGTTCTCGTAGTAGCGGCAGCCATCGGGTCCGACCGCGAGCCAGTCGGCATCGCCGTCGCCGTCGAAGTCGGCCACGACGTGGTTCTTGGTGTCGAACGCCTGCGCCGGCAGGGCCGTCGCGGTGACGTTGGTGAACACACCGGCGCCGTTGTTGACGTAGACCTCGTTGGACACGAAGTCCTCGTTGCCCATCAGCAGGTCGAGGTCGCCGTCGCCGTCGATGTCGACGAGGTCGACGCAGTGGTTGTCGACGAACGCCGGCGAGGTCAGGCGGGTGGCGGACTCGTCGACGAAGCCGCCGTTGCCGTCGTTGATCAGCACTTGCGCCGCGAAGAAGTCGTTGGCCGCGACGAGATCGAGATCGCCGTCACCGTCGAGGTCGCCGCTGGTCAGCTTGACGGGGTTGAGGTTCTGCGGGAGCGTCGCGAAGCGCGTCGCCCGGAACGGCGACTGGGCCGACGCGGCGGCGCACAGGACGAGGGAAGAGAGCAGGCAGAGGGGTCGTTGCATCGGACTCCGAGGGGTGGGTCGTTGCCTTGGGGGCGCGCGACCAGGAGCAACTGCCATGCCCGTCCCACCGATGTCCCGGCGCGGACACGACAGCGGCCCGGACGTTCCGCGGGCGTAACGGCAAGGCCGTCGACGCCGGCGATGCGCCGGGCCGCTGGCGCGACGCCCCGGAGGGCGCCGCAGCTTTGGACCTGGACTACAGGATCACGAAGTCGAACGTGTAGTCGGCACCGAGCGCCGGGATGAAGTCGCCGCCCAGCACGATGCCGGTCGTCGAGCTGCTCATGTCCTGGCCGAACGTCTGCGTGCCGAGGCCGAGCACCAGGCGCCAGCCGTTCGACAGCTGCAGCGGGTTGCTCGGGAACACGATCGGGTTGTTCATGCCGACCTGCGCCGAGACCGTCGAGCCGATCAGGTTGGTGTCGTTCGGGATCGGCAGCACCGGGATGTTGGACGTCGAGACCGGGTAGATCAGGATCGGCGCGACGCGCAGCACGTCGTCGACCTCCGGGCCGAACGGCAGCGCACCTTCTTGCAGACCGATGAACAGGAAGCACTCCGGCTCCGCCGCGGCGAACTCCGCGCCGCCGAGGTAGATCGTGTAGGCACCGGCCGAACCGAAGCCGCTGCCGTTCCACGAGGCGATCGGGTTGGCCGCACCGGGGCCGTCCGGCTGGCGCTCGACCTCGAACGGACCGTTGGTCCACAGGTTGTCGCCGTTGGCGTCCTGGGCGTCGTTGTTGTAGCGCGAGACCGCGATCAGCACCGGACCGGGGCCGGTCAGGAACTGGCCGGTCAGGGTCGAGCGCAGCGTGCCCGGATCGTCGTCCCGGAACGCGATGCCGGTGCCATCCGGCTTGAACATCCACATCTGCGTGTCGAACGCAGCGCCGCCGACCGTGCTGGCCGAGAACGACGCGACGTCGAAGACGTTGACCAGGAACATGTCGACGTCGTTGGCACTGTCGAGCGTGCCGCGGATCTCGGCGATCGCGCCCGCGCCGGTGGTGACGTCGGCCGTGCCCGGCAGCTCACCCGCGTCGGCGACCTCCGAGAAGATCTGGCCAGGGATGTAGTCGATCGAGAACAGGCTGATCGCCCCGTCGCCTTCGCTGGTCACCGCCAGCAGCGGCGTGCCGGTCGAGCTCTCGCTCGCCGGGATGAACTGCAGGCCCTCGGGCGCCTCGGCGCCGATGCCGCTCTCACCGGCGACGTCGATCACGTCGCGCAGGATCGGGTTGTTGGGGTTCTGCACGCTGTAGACCAGCACCGAGTTGGTGCGCTCGAGGCCGATGAACAGCAGCGGCAGGCCGTTGACCTCGCCGAACACGATCGACTCCGGCTCCGGGCCCTTGTCGTCCGAGCGGCCGTCTTCCCACAGGCCGCGCGCCAGCATCGTGCGCTCGAACTCGTCGCCCGAGTCGAACACGAGGTTGCCGCCGGTGTCCCAGATCGTGAACGAACGGGCGCCGAACGAGTAGAGCTGGTCGACGTCGCCGTCGTTGTCGGTGTCGCCGCGGGCGATGTCGTAGTCGCTGGTGACGAACTTCAGGCGACCGAGGATCGCATCGTCATTGAGATCGGCCGAGGAGTAGAGGCCGGTTTCGGGCGTCGGGTCCTCGGTATCGAGCGTGAAGCCGTCCTCGAGGTCATCGCCGCGCGTCTCGTCGCCGAAGCCCGCGAAGTCGTCGCGGCCGTCACCTTCGTTGGCCGTCGCGATGTACTCGACGCCGCCGACCGTGAAGCTGGTGATCGCGTCCGGCATGTAGTAGCCGAGGATCGGGAAGTTGAGGAAGTTGCCGTCGATGCCGTCGTCGTTCGACGGATCGAACGCGTTGCCCGGCAGGTTGTGGTCCTTCTCGCCGAGCGGGAAGATGTCGGTGACGGTGACGGTCGCGATGTCGACGACGGCGATCGCGTTGTTCTCCTGCAGCGTGCAGTAGGCGGTCGTGCCGGCGGCGTTGATCGTCAGGTACTCCGGCTCGACGTCCTGCGCGAGCGTGATGCCGTTGACGTCCGACAGGCGCACCCCGGCGGCCTGCAGCGCGGCCTTCTGCGCGTTGAACGGCACGAAGCTGGCCGTCTGGGCGGTGCGCGACGCGACGTCGACGACGCTGATCGAACCCTCGGGGTTGTTCAGGCCGGTGGCCTCGTCGGCCTCGCCTTCGTTGGCGGTCAGCACCTTGCTGCCGTCCGGCGTGAACGCGAGCATGTCCGGCAGCGGGCCGACGGTGACCGAGGCGCCGCTGACGGCACCGGTCGCAGCATCGAAGAACTGCACCTGGCCGAGGTCCTGCTTGGTCGGGCCTTCGACGGCGACCGCGACGAGGCCGTTGTAGACCGCGACGCTGTTGGGCGCGCCGGCGAGCGGGATCGAGCCGATCAGCGACAGCTGGCCGGTGGCCGACGACGTGAACACGTCGAGCTCGTCGCTGCCCGGGTTGGTGACGAAGTAGCGGCCGCTGCCGGCGTCGTAGGCGACGATCTCGCCTTCCTGGTTGGTCGACTGGATCGTCGAGAGGTGCGTGTGCGAGATCTGCGCCGAGAGCGACGCGGTCGCAGCGAGGGCGGCGGCGAGCGCCAGGATCCGGATGGTCATGTGGTGTCTAGTTGCTGGGTGTTCGCTTGCGGAATTGCCAGGTCATTGGCGGCGCCAAAGAGACGCGCAACGACGAGGCAGTGAGCAAACGCCACCGCGAGAAGGGCACGACATGCCGCGATGAAGGAACGCGCAACGAGCCGTGAATCGGAGGTGGGCACCCAGATCAAGACGGCGTGAAGACTCCCGCGGCGCGACCAAGAGCCGCTCGTCAGCCGTCGTAGTCCATGCCGCCGAGACCCGAACGCATGCGGCGCTTGCGGTGGTCGCGCAGGTGGAACCTCGACTGGCGCAGGTCCCACTCGCCGCGGCGCAGGGCCTGCAGCACCACCAGGATGTCGTCGCGACAGTTGGGGCAGCCGGCCTTCTCCGACGGCGCCGCGCTGGCGATCGTCGCCAGGATCGCCGCGTCGACCGTCCGCTGGAACAGCTGCGCCTCGCCGCGCGCGGCGGCGCGGACCACGGCATCCAGCTCCGAACGCAGCTTGTGGACGTAGCGTGGGCGATGGCCGCGCAGTGCCGCGACGTTGGTCTCGACGTGCGGCGGCACCGGCGCGACCCACGCACGCTGCTGCGACAACAACCTGCGCGCCTCCTCCAGCACGCCGAGCGCTTCGTCGACGTGGTCGCGCCGGCTCAGTTCGTCGGCGAGCCGGCGGTGCGCCCGATAGCAGGCCGCAGCGGCCTTCCCGATGTCGTGGCGGTGCGTGCCGGCAACCCGTTCCAGCGGCGGGTGCGACGGCAGCACCCCATACGTGCGGAAGGCGGCGACCTGCCGGCGCAGGCCGTCGCGTTCGGCGGCCTTGCGTTCGAGGGGCAGGCTGCGCCCGATCTTGCCGATGGCCTCGTCCAGGGCGCCGTCGAGCGCCGCCTCGCGTTGCTTGACGGTCTCGCCGTAGCTGGCGATGGCTTCGCGAACCCGGCGGTGGAGTCGCCCCAGCTTGTCGGGGGCGGCCTCGTCACCGTGGTGAGCCTTCTCCGTGCCAACCTCCGGTTGGCCACCCTGACCCGCGCAGGCGGAGCAGAGCAGCACCATGGTCAGCAGGTTGGTGATGGCCAACGGCCAGCACGGCATCGCGGCCAGAATCTGTCGAAAGGGGTTCATCTGTCGTTCCTCGTCGGGACCAGGCAACGCGACGGACCACCGTGGTCCCCGCGCGCTACCCCTGTCGCGCGGGCACGCCGCGAGGTCGGCACCGGTTTTTCGTCGAAGGGGCTGGCCGCGCCTGCGACCGGCGGTCTACCGGGGCGCGCATCCGCACATCGCCTGCGGTCGCAGCGCCACGTTCTCGGCCACGTTCTCGGCTGGCAGGGAAGCCGGAGGGATCGCTGCTAGTTGGGCCGCCGCAATGGGCGAGTCCGTGGCTTCTGCTTTGCCTGGCCTTGCTGAGGGAACAAGTACTTCGCGATCACGAGAACGATTCCGTAGGCCTGCACCAGCGTCGCGGTCAGCCAGATCCGCAGAGTGACCGCGTCCAGCTGGAGCAACTGGAACGACGCGAGCGCCAACACGCCGACGTTGACGACGGTCAGGAGGCCGATGAGGATGCCGAGCATCCACATCATGAACTTCCCCCGCAGCTCGCGGTCCTTCTTCTGATCCTCCTCGTCCTGGGAGAGCTCCTTCGAGCGCGTGCCCTGCTCCTGCTTGACCTGGCGCCGCAGACCTGCGAAGAGGGCGCGTTCGCGATCTTCGTTGGAAGCGTCTTCGCCAGCCATCAGGACTTGCGGGCCTTGTCCAGCCTGACGCGGAGCGCATGCGGCGAGACCTTGAACCGTCGGGCAGCTCTCGCGAGGTCGGCCAGCGACGGGTCACCCCCCAAGTCCTTCAGCAGATCCTCGATGTGCTCGTCCGGCATCAGGAGGCGCGCGGCAAACTCGTTGGCGTAGACCTCATCCTCGCTGCGGCTCGATTCGCTGCGATAGTCGACGTAGCTGAACTTGCCCTTCTTGTCGTTGTCGAAGAAGTGGCCGAGCTCGTGAGCGCAGGAGAAGCGTCGGCGGTTTTCGTGGTCACGAACCTCGAGGTAGATGACCGCGTTCTCTCCTTCGCCCTTCTCGATCGCTCCACTGACGTCATCTGGCAACTTGACGTCGAAGACCTCGACACCGTTCTCCCGGGCGATCGCAATCGGATCCACGGGCAGACTTCCGTCCCAGTGCCACGTCAGAATGGTGGCTGCATCACGCGCTGCGCGGGATCGGGTGTCTCCGGATGGCACGGACGGATCTTAGGACGCGATCTCGGCCATTTGGAAGGCCCATTCAGGCCCCTGGGACCCGCGCTCGCGCCACTCCCTGCCGTCACGGCCCCGGGCATGCCCTGCAGCTCGTTCGCTCAGCGCGGCTGCAGGTCGATGACCACCCAGTTGGCGGGATCGTTGGGGCGGTCCGGATACACCGCGGTCGCTTCGATCGGCCGGCCCGCTGCGACCTCGCGGGCCATCGCCGCGCGCAGGTAGTCCGCGGTCGTTCCCGGCGGCTGGTCCGCAGCGGCGTCGGCGATCGAGAACGCGACGAAGCGCGCGCGGAACCGTTCGCGGATCAGGCCGATCGGGTCCGGCGCCCTGGCCTGCTTGATCGCCTGCCAGTCGCGCCACAGCTCCGGGTGGTGCGACCACATGAACACCGGGTCGATCATGCCGGTGAAGCGCGTCATCTGGTCGCGCGTGTACCAGGTCAACGGTGAGCTGACGCCCCAGTCCGTCACGAACACCAGATCGCCGAGGTCGGCGCGTTCGCGCAGCCACGCGGCGACCGGCTCGAGCTCGCGGATGCGGTTGGCCTCGGCGCCCTCGGCGGCGGTCGGCACGTGCACGACGAAGCCGAGCGCCGCGACCGCGATCGCCGCCCACCAGCGCAGCCGGTGGCGCCAGCTGACCGCGACGTAGAGCAGCAGCAGCGGCGTCGCCAGCTCCATCATGCGGCGGCTGAGCAGCGCCGCCACGATCATGAACATCGTCGGCAGCAGCAGCGGCCAGCGGCGGCGCGCGCCGGCCGACCACGCGAGCCACGCGCAGACGACGCCGCCGAGCACGAACGTCCACTCGATCGCCAGCAGGTCGCCGAGGCCGAGCGGCAGCAGCTCGAACGGCCGCACTTCGAGTTCGCCCTGCAGCGCGGCCCACGGCGTGCCGAGGTTGAGGTCGGCCCAGACCCGCAGATTGGCGGGGAAGTCCGGACGCAGCGTGCCGGAGATCACGACGCCGGCAGCGACCCACAGTCCGTCCCGCCACGGCAGCGAACCGCGGCCGTTGGCGATGCGCGCGCCGAGCGCCGCGAGCGACCACAGCACGATCGGCAGCACGACCGCGCCGTGGCAGTAGCCGAACACCGCCGTCACCAGCAGCAGCCACCACGGCCGCACCGCCAGACGATCCTCCGCGCGCCGCGCGGCGATCGTGACGACCAGCAGCACCAGTGACGTGCTCAGCAGCATCGTGCGCAGCGTGGTGCAGCGGAACATCCAGGTCTGCGACACCGCCGGCAGCAGCAGGATCCACAGCGGCGACGCGTCGCGGCGCAGCAGCCGCGCACACCCCCACAGCACGAGCCCCTGCAGGCCGACCAGCGACCAGATCAGCGGCGGCACGGTGGCCTCGTCGAGCGATCGACCGCCGACCAGCGCGACCAGCGCGTCGAAGCCGAGCTGCTGGTCGCCGAAGTGGTGCTCGAGGCCGGTGAACGAAGCTGACGGCATCGTCTGCGGGAAGCCGTTCTCCGCCCAGGTGCGCGCGATCCACAGCGAACGGAACACGTCGTAGCCGACCGGGTGGGAGCCGGCCGGCACCAGGTGGACCATCAACGCGACCAGCGCGCCGACGCCGAGGAGCAGCCACAGCCAGGTGGCGGCGGCGCGTCCGGGTGGCACAACGGGCGACGGGGCGTCGGGCATCGTGCGCCGGACTCTACGTCACCGACCGCATCACCACACCACTTCGCGCACGCCGTCCGCGATCCGCACGTCGTCGATCCAGGTGCGCCGCCCGTGCGAACGCGACACCCGCAGCCGCAGCGGCCCCTGGCCGGCCGGACCGAACACGATGCAGCGACCGCCGGCGTCGGTTTCGGCGCGGTAGACGATCGTCGCAAAGCGCGTGGCGGGATCCCGCGACCGCATGCGCAGCTGCTGGCCGCGCGCGTCGTCGCAGCGATCGCGGTGGCGGCTGTTGCCCGGAACGACCACCTCGACGGTGACCCCGGCGCGCGGCTCGCCGGATGCACTGCGCACGTCGACCTGCATCGGTGCCATCCGTTCGAGCCGCACCACGATCGGCTTCATCCGGTCGCGCCCGAACACGTCGACCGACGTGACCATGCGCCGCGGATCGTCGGGCACGATCGCCAGCCGCGCCTCGCCGCGACGCACCGGCACGCGCACGCGGCCCTGCTCGTGACGGCCGGCAAGGCGGAGGCGCGTCTGCCGGTGGCTGGCATCGAACGCGTAGCTGCGCACCGCGAACGCCTCGATCGGCGCGCCGTCCTCGGCCGCGACGACGTCGACCACCACCTCCGGAGAGCGCTCGAGCTCGAGCCGCAGCGCCGAACTCCCCCACCCGAACGGACCGAACTCGGCGTGCCGTTCGCAGCGAGCCGGATCGACGATGACGATCGGCACGCGGTCGGCGGCGGGCCCCGACCGCAGGATCGTGAACGCGCCGTGCCGGTCCGTCTCCGCCTCCATCGACGGGCCGTAGCGGTTGTTCTTCGCGCGCAGCAGCACCCCGGCCACCGGCTCGCCGAGCTCGTCGACGACCACCCCGGTCAGCCGCGGCAACGCCGCCATCACGACGTCGATGCGGCGCGGCGCGCCGTCGATCAGCTGGTAGCGCAGCGCATGCGTCGGCCGCATGCCCGGCGCCGACACCCAGACCTGCGCCCGGCCCGCCGGCACGCGCCCGTCGACCGAGAACGTGCCGTCGGCGGCGACCGTCGCGTCGCAGATGTAGAGCCGTTCGTAGCGCGCCGTCGCGGTCGGCCCGTCGAACCGGACGCGGAACGGCGAACGCGGCGCGTCCGGACGCATCGACGGACCGCCTGGGCGCGATCCCTCGACCGTCGCGGTCACGTGCAGCGAGACCTGCCCCACCACCGGCCGGCCGCGGCGGTCCCGGAGCGTGCCCGTCACCCGCACCCCGCGGCGCAGCTCCACATCGAGCCGACCGCTCGCACCGAGCGCCGCCGCAGACGCCTCGAACTCCTTGCTGCGACGGCCATCGCAGGTCACCCGCACGCAGACGGTGGCGCCATCGGGCGGGGCCAGCGACAGCTCGAAGGCGCCGAGGCTCGTTGTCGTTACGGGCTCCGGACGGTGCCCCGACTCGAGCGGCCGGCCGTTGTGTCGGTATGCGACCGTGACGGTCGCCCGGGCGAGCCCGACGCCCGACTCCGCAGCGACGCAACGGCCTGTGATCCGACAGGTTGGGTCCTGCGCCCGAGCGCTGGAGGCGGCTGGCTGCAGCGCCAGCGCGATCGCGGTCGGGAGCATCCAGGAACGGCAGTGCGCGAACACACCGCCGGTCTGGCAACAACCGCTCCGGCCGAGCTGGCCATTCAGGACATCTTGCAGAGTTCTTGATTGGACTCAGTCTACTGTTAGACTAACTCCAGCCTTTGGCGCCGGACCCGGCCCCTCGACCGACCTACGAAACCGACCATGTCCACGAACGACCCTTCGTCCTCCGTTCCTTTCCCCTCCCGACGCGCCCCCTGGCTGGCGAGCTCCGCGCTGGGTGCCCTCGCCCTGACCGGCTGCTCGATGGGCCCGCACTCGGCCGACGTCTCGGCCAGCACGCACGGCGCCGAAGGCGGCCGCTGCCCGGTCACCGGCCTCGGCGGCGGCGACGCGGTCGACCCGCCGAAGGACTACCGCGACGGCAAGGACAACTCGGACTGGTGGCCGGACATGCTCGACCTCAGCGTGCTGCACCAGAACGCGCCGATGAGCAACCCGATGGGCGACGACTTCGACTACGCAGAGGCGTTCGCGAAGCTCGACCTGCCCGCGGTCAAGAAGGACATCGAGAAGGTCCTGACCACGTCGCAACCCTGGTGGCCCGCCGACTACGGCCACTACGGCGGCCTGATGATCCGCCTCGCCTGGCACAGTGCCGGCACCTACCGCACGCTCGACGGCCGCGGCGGCTCCGCGACCGGCACGATCCGCTTCGCGCCGCTCAACAGCTGGCCGGACAACGCCAACCTCGACAAGGCCCGCCGCCTGCTGTGGCCGATCAAGCAGAAGTACGGCAGCAACCTCTCGTGGGCCGACCTGATCATCCTGGCCGGCAACGTCTCGCTCGAGTCGATGGGCTTCGAGACGTTCGGCTACGCCGGCGGCCGTGAGGACGTCTACGAGCCCGAGAAGGACATCTGGTGGGGCCCCGAGGGCGAGTGGCTCGCCGACAAGCGCTTCAACGAGCAGCGCGAACTCGACAACCCGCTGGCCGCTTCGCAGATGGGCCTGATCTACGTCAACCCCGAAGGCCCCAACGGCAACCCCGACCCGGTGCTGGCCGCGAAGGACATCCGCATCACGTTCGGCCGGATGGGCATGAACGACGAGGAGACCGTCGCGCTGATCGCCGGTGGCCACACGCTCGGCAAGGTGCACGGCGCGGCCGATCCCGGCAAGCACGTCGGCGCGGAGCCGGAAGGCGCGAGCATCGAGCAGCAGGGCCTCGGCTGGAAGAACTCGTTCGGCAGCGGCAACGCCGGCGACACCATCACCAGCGGCCTCGAGGGCGCGTGGACGTCGACCCCGGCCGAGTGGTCGCACGGCTACTTCAAGAACCTGTTCCGCTACGAGTGGGAGCTGACCCGGAGCCCGGCCGGCGCCAAGCAGTGGCAGCCCAAGGACGGCAAGCGCGACGTCCCGGACGCGCACGACCCGTCGAAGAAGCACCTGCCGATGATGCTGACGACCGACCTGTCGCTGCGCTTCGACCCGGCCTACGAGAAGATCTCGCGCCGCTTCCTCGACGATCCGGACGCGTTCCAGGATGCGTTCGCCCGCGCCTGGTACAAGCTGACCCACCGCGACATGGGTCCGGTCTCGCGCCTGCTCGGCCCGGAGGTCCCGCCCGCCCAGCTGTGGCAGGATCCGATCCCCGCGGTCGAGCACGAGCTCGTCGGCGAAGCCGACGTGGCGGCGCTCAAGCGCGCGATCGTGGCCAGTGGCCTGTCGGTGTCGGACCTCGTCTACACCGCGTGGTCGTCGGCCTCGACGTTCCGTGACTCGGACAAGCGTGGCGGCGCCAACGGCGGTCGCCTGCGTCTCGCGCCGCAGAAGGACTGGGCCGTCAACCAGCCCGGCCGCCTCGCCAACGTGCTCCAGAAGCTCGAGCAGATCCAGCAGGACATGGCCGGTGAGGGCAAGCAGGTCTCGATGGCCGACCTGATCGTGCTCGGCGGCGCCGCCGCGATCGAGAAGGCCGCCAAGGACGCGGGCCACGACGTGACCGTGCCGTTCGCCCCGGGCCGCGGCGACGCGAGCCAGGAGCAGACCGACCCCGACTCGTTCGCCTGGCTGGAGCCGGCGCAGGACGGCTTCCGCAACTACGTCGGCAACGAGGGCTACGCCCGCCCGACGCCCGAGGAGCTGGTCAACCGCGCCGAACTGCTCGGCCTGACCGCGCCCGAGATGACCGTGCTGGTCGGAGGCATGCGCATGCTCGACGCGAACTTCGCGCAGAGCCGCCACGGCGTGCTGACCGACGAGCCCGGCAAGCTCAGCAACGACTTCTTCGTCAATCTGCTCGACATGGACACGATGTGGAAGAAGAAGGGCGACCACTACGAGGGCCGCGACCGCGACAGCGGCGACGTGCGCTGGACGGCGACCGACGTCGACCTGGTGTTCGGCAGCAACTCGCAGCTGCGCGCCATCTGCGAGGTCTACGCCGGCGCCGACGCCGAGCGCAAGTTCGTCGACGACTTCGTCGCCGCCTGGGTCAAGGTCATGCGCCTCGACCGATTCGAGCTCGACCGCCGCTGATCCGGCGGCAGGGCCGCACTACAGTGGGTTCATGCGCTTCGGCATGAACCTGCTGTTGTGGACCACCCACGTCACCCCCGAGCACGAACGCACGCTCGCCTTCGTCAAGGAGTGCGGCTTCGACGGCGTCGAGATCCCGCTGTTCGACGGCGATCCCGACCACTACGCGCAGCTCGGCAAGCTGTGCGATGCGCTCGGCCTGCAGCGCACCTGCTCGACCGGGCTCGCGCCGGAGCACGACCCGATCCACGACGATCCGGCGGTGCGCGCAGCGGCGCTCGAACGGCTGCGCTGGGCGATCGACTGCACCGAGGCGGCCGGCGGCGACGTGCTGTGCGGCCCGCTGCACTCGGCGTTCAAGGTGTTCCGCGATCGCGGCCCCAACGACGACGAGGTGCAGCGCAGCGCCGACGTGCTGCGGCAGGCGGCCGAACACGCGCAGCCGGCCGGCGTGCTGCTGGCCCCCGAGGCGCTCAACCGCTTCGAGTGCTACCTGCTCAACACCGCCGCGCAGATGCGGCAGCTGGTCGAGCGCGTCGACCACCCCCACCTGAAGGCGCACTACGACACGCACCACATGCACCTCGAGGAGCCGGACGCCGGCGCCGCGGTCGCGCACACCGCACCGGTGCTCGGCCACGTGCACTGCAGCGAGAACGACCGCGGCGTGCCCGGCCGCGGCCAGGTCGACTGGCAGGGAACGTTCGCCGCGCTGCGCGCCGCCGGCTACGACGGCTGGTGCGTGATCGAGGCGTTCTCCCGCCTCGACCCCGCGTTCGCCGCCGGCATCCACGTCTGGCGCGACTACTTCCACGCGCCCGAGGACGTCTGCACCGAAGGCCTCGCATTCGTGCGCGCCGCACTCCAGAAGCTCGGACGGCGGTCGCTCCAACTGCGGCGCCCTGCGCCGCGAACGTTGGAGGATGGACCGCGTACCGTACCGCTACTTTCGGAAGGTGCCGAGCAGGCGTTCGACCTTGGCGGGGTCGAAGTTCTTGCCGGGCTTGCCCGACTGGTTGGCCTGCAGCGCCTTCAGGTCGGGGGTCTCCGACGGCACCCCGCCTTCGGGAACGTCGACGTCGGCACACCAGGCGATCGCGTTGAGCACCACGGTGCGGAAGTCACGGTGGCCCCAGTTCCAGTGCACGTGCCCGCCGGTGAAGCCGAACGAGCGGCCGCCGTCGGGACGCTGGAACGCCCAGCCGACGTGCTGCGGGACCGCGTTGGCGACGTCCTCGCGCACCGCCGGGTTGCCGCTGTGCGGACCGTCCTTGCGCCGCATCGTCGACTCGGGCGCGACCGCCGACAGGATCGGCGTCACCCCCTGCATGCCCTTCTGGAAGCGCATGTGGAAGTACCACTCGTCGTGGATCGCGAACGGCTGCACGCCGCGACCGATCGGGTGCTCGGGGATCGCCGTGAACTCGGCGGTCCAGTGCGGATTGACCGACCAGTGGGTCTCGAAGTAACCGCCGAGCCAGTCGACGAAGCGGTCGCCCGGCCTGCCCTTCGGCACCTCGACGGCGTAGTGGATGCAGACCAGCGACAGGCCGCGCGCCATCTGCGGCGCGAGTTCCTCCATGTGCCGCAGGAACGGGTGGCGGCCGCCGCCGTCCGCGAAGCAGACCAGCACGTCGGCACGTTCGATCGCCTGCTCGTCCTTCGGCCACTGCACGTGCACCTCGGTCTCGATCGGCAGCCCGCTGGAGCGGATCGCGTCGGCGAGCAGCATGCAGCCGGCGCGGTGTTCGTGCGCCGCGTAGCCGTGGCTCGGGCCGCCCGACACGAACACCACCCGGCGCGTGCGCTGCGGGTCGTTCTCGACCACCCAGACGTTGCGGTAGGCGACCGGGTTGCCGTGGTTCTGCAGGTAGAGGCCGCCGGCCGAGTCCGACTCCTTGCGCTTCGCGGCGGCCGTCACGTTCGGCAGCGCGACGTCGTCGTGCACCAGGATGCCGTTGAGGTGCACGGTCATGCGCGCGTCGCGCTTCTTGACCAGCCCGCTCCAGCGCGCCGCGGTGAACGTGATGTCGTAGGTCTGCCAGGTCCCGGGCGGCAGGCACGCGTTGACGATCGGCTCGGCGATCGAGTAGATGCCGCCGCACTCGTTCTGCTTGCCGTCGAGGCCGAACGAATCGAGCACCTGGCACTCGTAGCGCCCCTGCACGTAGACGCCGCTGTTGCCGCGACCCTGGCCGCGCGCCTCCGGCTGGAACGGCGTGCGGAACTCGAGGTGGATATGGTGGTCACCGAAGCGCTGCCTGGAGTCGCAACCGACGCCGAGCAGGCCACCCTCGAGCAGGCGGCCACCCTCGAACGCATCGGCCGAAGAACCGTCGAACAGCACCACCGCACCCGCGGGCGGCGTCGCGCCGAGCGTGGGGCTCCGGCGCGCGACCTTCTTCAGCCGGCCGGTCTCCTCGCCCTCCTTGCCGGCGAACACCAGTTCGCCGTCGACGAGCTTCGCCGACAGCTTGCCCTTGGTGAACTCCGCGATGCCGTCGACCAGCGGTGCCTCGAAGGTCCGCCGCGGCTCGCCGCGCCGCCACCCCGCACCGGGCAGGCCGCCGAGGTGGAGCACCATCTGCAGGCGTGGGTTGCCGCCGTCCTGGTCGCACAGCGCCACCAGCTGCGCGCCGAGCGGCTGCGGCCCGGAGCGGCTCGGGTCGACGATGTCGACCTCACCGACGTATTCGCCCTGCGCCTGCAGCAGCTGGTCCGTCGAGTCTCGACCAGTCGCGTGCTGGTCCTTCGGGCTTTGGGCGGACGCGCCGACGCACAGCAGCAACGCCAGCGCCGACGAGAGGAACGAGGTGCGGCTCATGCGGCGATTAGACCGGCGAGCGGGCCACGCGACCAGCCGCCGGCCGACTACGGGGTCGACGGCCGCGGATCCGACAGGTCGTAGAGGGTGTCGCCGTCGAGGTACGGGGTCAGCCGTGCGCCGCGGCGCAGCCGGTCCTCGGCGTCGGGGCCGACGTGGTAGGACTGGATGCTGCGAGCCACCCGGTGCACCTCGTCGACCAGCACCTCGCGCGCCTGCGCCGCCAGCTGCTCGCCGGGCACGAGCGGGACCTCGCCGGCGATCACCGCGAGCGAGCCGAACGCACCACCGGGGCGGACCACGAAGCCGGTGGGATTGCCCAGGCGGTCGACGATCCGGCGCTCGCCGTGCGCCCGTCGCTCGGCGACGCGCGCCACCGGCTCGACGTCGCTCGGCAGCACCAGCCACTGCGGGTTGCTCGACGGGTCGCCGGTCGGCGCGACGCCGAAGTCGTCGACGTCGGCGATGCTCGACCAGCTGGTCGGCTCGCCTTCGACGGCACCGACGCGCACGTAGCGCACCGGCAGCTGCCGTTCGAACGCGGCGGTGACCCGCAGCCAGTCCGCCCGCGTCAGGTAGACGTGCAGCGCGCCGCTCATCGCGTCTTCGACAGCGTGTAGTAGACCTTGGTGCCGAGCAGCGGCCGACCGCTGCGCGATCGGACCTTGCCGAGGTCGATCGTGTCGACGTGGCCCGGCCGCAGCTTCGCCCCCGACAGGAAGACGTTGGTGGCCGCCGCGTCGGGCCCCGGCTCACCGGTCGGCACCGGCCGTTCGTCGACCTTCGGGGAGCCGTAGGCCTTGTGGTAGTGGTAGCGGTGCTCGCGCAGCGTGATGCCGTCGATGCTGTTGACGTCGACCGGCTCGGTGAAGTGCAGCCGGAAGCCGTTGCGGACCGTCTCGACCTCGTCGACCGCGAACATGCCGGCGGCCTCGCCCTTCCAGCGCACGCGCACCAGCCCTTCGGCGCCGGCCCACGACAGGTGGGTCTTGCCGATCCACAGCGAGCCATCGGGCGTGAATGTCATCCGGTGGTTGCCGGCGCCGAGCGCCTCGCTGTCGAAGAACGGCACCGCGGCCCCCTGGGACACGTCCCCGATGCAGTCCGGCAGCAGACGCACCAGCGACTTCTGGTTCATCTCGCCGATCAGCGTCTGGCCGGCGAGCGGACCGAACACCCCGGCCGGGATCGCGATCGGCTGCGTCGGCGAGTTGGCCAGCTCGCCCTGCGGCAGCAGCGCCATCGCCGGCGTGCGCAGCGCGTCGAGCTCGGCGACCGGGACCTGCAGCGGGTCGCGGTCCCAGCCTTCGCGCCAGACCAGCGACGCCGGGTGGCCACAGAACCGCCCCGCGCGAACGTGGTGCACCTTGCTGGTGCCGAGCCAGTCGCCCTGGTTGTCGGTCACCAGCAGGCGGCCGTCGGCATCGAAGCCGATGCCGTCGGGAGAACGGAAGCCGCACGCGAACGGCTGCGCGTCGCTGCCGTCCGGCGACAGCCGCACGACCCAGCCGCGCCACCTGACGCGCGAATACATGCGACCGGCGGCGCCCTTGACCTTGCCCCACTCCTTGCCGCGCACGGCCATGCGCGCCCGTTCGACGCCGATCTCGCTCCACTCGCCGCGGATCTCGTCGCGGATGCCGGCGCCGTTCGACGCGGTGTTGAGCGCGACGTACAGGTTGCCTTCGGCGTCGCGCGCGGGGCCGAACGCGAACTCGTGGTAGTTGCCGGTCATGCCGAAGCCGTCGAAGACGGTCTCGTACTCGTCGGCGACGCCGTCGCCGTCGGTGTCGCGCAGCCGCGTCAGTTCGCAGCGCTGCATCACCAGCATGCTGGACTCGCTCTCGACCAGCAGCCCGAGCGGCTCGTGCAGCCCTTCCCCGAACTGCGCCCACGCGCCGTTCTTCGGGTCGTAGGTGAACACCTCGCCGCGGTGGAAGCACATCGCCAGCTTGCCCGACGGCGTCGCGTCGAGGCCGCCGATCTGCGGATCGACGCCCGGCGGCAGCTCGATCCGCTCGATGTCGAAGGCCTCGGTCCAGCGGTCCTGCTGGCAGACGAGCGGCGCGAGCAGCGCGCCGAGCACGATCGCTGCGCGCATCATTCCTTCTCCTCCATGACGATCGTGAACGACGCGGCCTTGGCCTTGCTCGGCGTGAACACCAGCCCGTCGAAGGTGCCGTCCTCGCTGGTGTAGGTCATCTTGTCGGATGCGGTCAGCGTCAGCCGGAAGCCGGCCGGCGCCCCCTCGAGCGTGAACTGCCGCGCCAGCCCCCATCCGTCGAGCAACGGCGTGATGCGCTCCTCGACCAGCACCTTGCCCAGGCGGTAGCGGAACGTCGGCAGGCCGTCCTTCATCCGGTAGCCGAGGAAGCGCGGCCGGGTGCCCTGCTTGCGCGGCAGCGGCGAGGCCCGTTCGCGCAGCACGACGTCCCCGACGACCTTGGCGAGCGCGTTGCCGTTGGCACGCCAGACCGGCCAACCGTCGATGAAGTCGCCCTTCCAGACGTAGCGCAGCCGGCACGGTCCGGCGTCCCAGCAGTAGTGCCACTCGTCGTTGGTCGCAACCGCGATCGCGGCCGGGCCGGCGCCCGGCATGAAGATGCGCTGCACCAGCGGCCGACGCCGCATCGACGGCGACGCGCGGAAGCGGTCGCCGCCCTTGACCTTCACCTCCTTCTTGCCCTTGGTGCTCGACACGATCCACGCATGGATCTTGCGCAGGTTCGCCTTGTCGACGTGCGCCATCGACGGCATCTGGATGACGCCCTTGCGCTTCTGCTGCGGCTCGTGGCACCAGGCGACGAACTCGTCGGGCTTGCTGCCGTAGAGCTTGCCGACCTCGATCAGCGACGGGCCGACGTGGAAGCGATCCGGCAGGTGGCACGAGGCGCAGAAGACCTTGTAGAGGTCCTGGCCCTGCTGGGCGCACAGCGCCGTCGACACCAGGCCGGTCGGCAGCAGCAGGACGAACGCGAACAGAAGGCGCGAGATGGGATGGTACATGGGCGATCGGGAGGGCGTGCAGACGATCGAGCGCCGCGCGCCGACCGTCAACCGGCGTTCGCAGAACCCGACGGACCCGATGCGCGCAGTTCGTGGGCGCGTGCCGCGACGTCGACGATCCACGGCTGGCGGCCGGCGTCGACCAGCACGACCTGCTCGGCGAGATTGACCGTCGGACAGACGTGGCGCGGCACCAGCAGCAGTTCGGTGCCGCGCGCGGGCCGCTCGCCGCTGCAGCGCATCGGCAGGTGCTCCTCGCTCGGAGCCATCGCCGCGAGCCCGCCTCGCCCCAGCACGAACGCACACGGATCGCCGGCTTCGGCCGCGACCGACTTGGAGCCGGCATCGCACGTCGCGATGTCGCTGGCCGGGTGGCTGATCACCCGGGTCAGCACCAGCGCCGCCGGCACCAACGACACGTCGGGGTTCTCGAGCTCGCTGCGCGCGTCGTGGAACACGACCGTGCCCGGGCTGACGCGGTGCACGAACGGCACGTGCGCGAAGCCCTCGAACCCGAGGGCATGGTGGAACGCGGGCGTGCCCGCGGTCACGACCTCGGCGACGCTCACGCCCTGCACGTCGAGGCCGGCGACGATCTCGAGCAGCTGCCGGTAGCCGTCGAAGATCCGTTGCCGCCGCTGCGCGAGGTCGGGCTCGTGCAGGTGGCCGTCGTAGAAGTGCAGCCCGCGGAACCGTTCGGCCGCGCCGCGCGCGATCGCGAGCACCTGGTCGAACGCGCCGATCGGCACCCCGGTGCGGTTCATGCCCGGGTTGACGTCGACGAACACGCCGAGCTGCGCCGGCAGTTCGACGACCAGCGACGGATCCTCGACCAGCACCGACAGGTTGGCGTGCGTCGCCGCCGCTGCGATCTCGCCGAGGCGATGCAGCGACGGGCCGCGGTGCGGGTACGCGACCAGCAGGTCGATCTGCTCGCCGGCACGCGCCGCGACGTCGGCCATCACCGCCGCCTCGCGGGTCGTCGCGCACTTGAACTGCCGCACGCCGGCGCGCAGCAGTTCGCGCCAGACCTCCGGGATCTTGGTCGTCTTCAGGTGCGGCCGCCAGCGGTCGACGCTGCCGCAGTAGTCGATCATGCGCTGCAGGTTCTCACGCACCCGCTCGAGGTAGACGACCAGCGTCGGCGTCTGCAGGTCGTCCAGCAGGTCGCGCGGCAGCTCGTAGGCGGTCGTCGCGCGCTGCGCGAACGGGTTGGCGAGGTCTTCGGACATGACCGGATTGCAGCGTCAGGCGGGCTCGTTGGCCAGTTGCGGCAACGATCCCGGCGCGGGCAGTACGATCCAGCCCTCCTCGGCGGCCTCGCCGTCCGGACAGCGATGCTCGTCGAGCACGTGCCCGGCCACCTCTGCGCGCACCGCCAGGCTCGCCAGCAGCGCATCGAACGCGTCGTCGCTCGACCGGACCATCGCCTCGAAGCGGGCCGACAGCGACAGCCACCCGGCGTGCGCGCACAGCGCGTCGACGCGCCGACCGAGCTCGTCGCGCTTGCGCGGCCCCTTGTAGCCGCGCGGCTCGATCCGCCACTGGTGCAGCGCGACTGCCGGATAGACCTCGAGGCACGATCGACCCGCCGCCGAAAGCCGCGCCAGCAGGCCGCGGCAGCGCATCGCGACCACCCCGATCAGGTCCGACGAGACGCTGAGCGGCCACAGCCCGGTCGCGCGATGCACGAAGCGGTCGGTCTCGCGGTAGCGCAGCAGGTTGCGTTCGCCCGGCCACGCGAACGGCCGCGGCGGCTCCTGCAGCATGCGCACGAACGCGCGCGGCCAGCCGAGCGGCGCGTCGACGCCGACGTGATCGACCGCCGCCGCGGCGGCCACCAGCGCCTCGTCGTCGGCGCCGACCTGCAGAGCGCTCACCGCCGCCGCGCCGGCCGACCATTGGACCGAGCACCATGCGGTCTTCTCGGCCGCCGAGGCCAGGTCGATGCCGAGCGTTTTCACGTCATCGCCCCCGCCGCTGCAGGCGCTGCAGCTGACCCGAGACCTGCTCTGCGATGCGGGCATCCCCTTCGCGTCGCGCCCGTTCGAGCACGCGCTCGCCGAGCCGGATCGCGTCGGAGCGATCGCCGCCCAGCAGCATCGCACGGAACAGCACCTGCTCGTCGACCAACGACGGCCGTTCGACGTCGACGAGCTGCCGCGCGAAGCGCAGTGCCCGGCGCGGGCTGCGCACCGACGCATCCGGAACCTGCGACAGCACCACCGCCAGGTTGCGCAGCAGGTCGCGGTTGTCCGGCGCCCGTTCGTGGCCCTGCTCGAACCAGCGCAGTGCCTCGGCGTAGTTGCCCTGCATGCCGGCCATCGCGCCGAGGTTGTTGTAGGTCAGCGGATCGTACGGCCGGACCCGCAGCGCCACGTCGAAGCGCCGCCGCGCCTCGTCGAAGCGCCCCTCGCGCGCCGCGTGGTTGCCGAGTGCGTTGTTGGACTCGAACGCATCCGGGTAGATCTCGACGGCGCGCCGGTGGTGATCGATGCCGGCGCCGGCACCGTGACGCTGGTCGAGCAGGTTGCCGAGGTTGGCGTGCGCCAGCCACGCATCGGGCTCGCTCGCGATCGTCGCGCGCCACAGGGTCTCGACGTCGCGGTAGATCCCGACGCGCACGAACGTCATCGCAGCGAGGCCGAGCACGACGACCGCTGCCAGCGCGGCCGCCGCCCGGCCAGAGCGCAGCAGCCACGCACCGCCGCAGCACCCGAGCGCGATCGGGCCGAGGCTCGGCAGGTACTGGAAGTGGTCCGCCGTGAACGCGTAGCGCAGGTAGTAGTAGTCGACCAGGCCACTGATCGGCAGCAGGTTGGCGACGTAGATCCACAGCGCGCAGGCCGCGGCGACCGCCCACGGCCGCCGGCCGAACGGGCTCGCGACGAGCGCCGCCAGCAGCACCACCGTCGGCAGCCAGCCGACCATCGTCCCGGCCTGGATCTCCCACCTCGCATAGCTGAACGACAGCCCCGCCGGCACCAGCAGCTTGCCGGCATAGGCCCCGACGACCTGGCCGAGCAGCGCCAACCGCTGGCCTGCTTCGAGGCTCCAGTCGTGGCCGACCGCGCCCTCGCCCCGTTCGCGCACGATCGTCACCACGGCGAACACCAGCGCCAACACCGCAAACGGCACCAGCGCCCGGCACGTCGCGAACACCCGCCGCCGCTGCCACCACGCGATCGCGAACAGCGTCACCGGCAGCATCAACGTCGCGGTCTTGGCGAACAGCGCCAGCACGAAGCAGCCGAGCGCCAGCGTCAGGGTGCGCCGCGACGGTCGCTGCAGCTGCGACCACCACAGGTGGCACGCGCCGAGGTAGAACGCGGCCGACAGCACGTTCTTGCGTTCGACCATCCACGCGACCGACTCGCTGTGCACCGGATGCACCAGGAACACCAGCGCGGCGGCGATCGCACCGGGCAGCGCCATGCGCCGCAGCAGCAGGCCGAACAGCAGCGCGTTGCCGGCGTGCAGCAGCACGTTCTCGACGTGCAGCGCCCGGGGATCCAACCCCCAGACCAGGTGGTCGAGCCACCACGTCGTGTAGGTCAGCGGGTAGTACTGGATCACCGCGCCCGGCTCGAACCAGATCCGCCACAACCCCGACCAGCTGCGCAGCGCCTCGTTGTCGCGGATCCAGTCGGTGTCGTCCCACAGCCAGTCCCCGCCGAGCGCCGGCGCGTAGACCAGCAGCGCGGCCGCCGCCAGTGCGGCGTAGGCGATCAGGATGCGGCGGAGGGACGGCACGGCGAACTCACAGCACGCGGTCGAACGCCTCGATCAGGCGCTGGACCTCGTCGGGCGTGTTGTAGTGCACCATGCTCGCGCGAACGACCCCGTCCCCCTCGTGCAGCCCGAAGCGCGAGCAGAACCGGTGGGCGTAGAAGTGCCCCCAGCGCACCGCGATCCGCTGCGCGTCCATCTTCGGCGGGATGTCGCTGGCCCGCTGCTCGAGCGGCACGAACGAGATCGTCGGTGCCCGCCGCGCATCGGCGACCGGCCGGCCGAGCAGCCGCACGCGCGGGTGCTCGTCGAGGAACTGCAGCAGCGGCGCCGCCAGCGCGCACTCGTGCTCGGTGATGCGATCGAACGCGCCGTCGACGGTGCCCGCGCCGCCGTGGTGGCGGTCGAGCTCCTGCAGGTACTCGACGATGCCGGGCAGCGCCGACGTCAGCTCGTGGTTGACGTTGCCGGGCTCGAGCTTGTAGGGCCCTTCATCGTTGCCGATGAAGAAGTGGTTCTGCGGCGCGGCCATCGCAATCAGCTCCTGCCCCATGTGCAGCGCGGCGAGGTGCGGGCCGTAGACCTTGTAGAGGCTCGCCACGTACATGTCGGCGCCGAGTTCGTCGACGTCGACGCGTCGATGCGGCGCGTAGGCGACCCCGTCGACGTAGACCAACGCGCCGGCCTCGTGCACCTTCTGGCTGATCGCCGGCACGTCCTGGATCTCGCCGACCAGGTTGGAGCAGTGCGAGAACGCGACCAGCCGCGTGCGTTCGCCGAGCAGCGGCTCGAGGTCCTCGACACGCAGCTCGAAGGTGTCGGGGTCGCACTGCCACTCGCGCACGACCAGGCCGGTCGCCTCGAGGTTGCGCCACGCGCCGATGTTGGCCTCGTGGTCGAGGTCGGTGACGACCACCTCGTCGCCTTCGTTCCACAGCGGCCGCAGCGCCGCCGCGGCGATCCGGGTCAACAGCGTCGACGACGACCCGACGACGACGTCACCTTCGCCGGAGCCGAACAGCTCCTCGGCCGCCCGGTGGCCGAGCCCGACCCGGCGGGTCGCCTCGGCCGAGACCCCGTAGCTGGCACCGAGCTGCACCATGCAGGTGCGCATGTAGTCCTGCACCCGGTCACAGACACGGCCGAGCGGCACGCTGCCGCCGGCGTTGTCGAACAGCGTCCAGTCGGTCGCGAGCGCGGGGAACTGGCCGCGCACGAAGTCGAGGTCGAGCATGGAGGGTGACCTTAGCCGCTGATCGCCACGTTGTAGTGCCCGACGCCATCGTCGTACCGACGCAACAGCCGCTGCGCCGCCGGCGGCACCACGGCGACATCGACGGCCTCGCCCGCAAACGCACGGATCGCGTCCATGCTGGCCCAGCGCGTCTGCACGACGAACCGCACTTCGTCGTTGCCCAGTTCACGACGGAGCACCTCGATGCCGACGAAGCCCTCGATACTGCGCAGGTGCGGCATCGTCTCGCTGCGCAGATGCTCGAGGTAGGCGCCAGCATTGCCGGTGGTCGTCACCCCGCCCCACGTCCGCACGATCAGCTCCCCCATCAGATCCGCTCCACGTCTTCGGGTTCGATCGTGCGTGCGTCGTCGACGTCGCCGGTGTTGCGCACCGTCGCCGGCTCGAACAGCACCAGGCTGACCAGCTGGTTTGCGACCGGACGGTGCTCGACGCCGCGCGGCACGATGAAGAACTCGCCGGGCCGGAGCGTCACCGTCCGTTCGCGCAGCTCGAGCTGCAGCTCGCCGTCGATGACCAGGAACATCTCGTCCTCGTCGGCGTGCGCGTGCCATACGTATTCGCCTTCGAGCTTGGCGACCTTGACGTGTTGGCCGTTGAGTTCTCCGACGACCTTGGGCACCCAGGTCTCGGAGAAGCTGTCGAGCTTCTGCTGCAGGTTGACGACATCCATGAGCCGAGTGTACGCATGGGAGCGAGGTCTCCCCAGATGCGCCCCCACTTCCTCAAGCACTGTGACCGCCGGATCCGAGACGGGCTCGCGTGGATCTGGGACTTCTGGTTCGGCCCGGACCGCGAGCTGCTCGCCTACTTTGAACGCCCTTGCGCAGGACGCGCATGGCGCCGCGCGTTCCCCGAGACGAACAAGGACGACCTCCGCGACTTCCTCGAGATCCTGACCGACAGCATGTACTTCCCGCTCGGGAACCGGCTGAAGTTCCGCCCGGACGACGACCTGTTCGACATCTATCGGTCGCGCTACGGCGACGAGACGCCGTCGCGCGACGACCTCGAGTGCGAGACGTTCGTCTGGGGGATCTGCGAGCGCTTCGGTCTGGATGAAGCCGTGGTCGACAAGGCGTGCCAAGAGGATTCGACCTTGGGAGCGCTGTTCGCGGTCTGCAGCTGAGGCGCTGGCGACATGGACGGACTCTTCCGCTTTCCCGAGGCCGTGTCTCGCTCACCCGACGTCGACTCGTGGTTCGCCGAACGTGACGACGAGCTCGGCACGCTCGCGCGGCGCTGGTTCGACGAGCTGCGTAGCCTTGGCGAAGACGTGCGTGAATGCATGCATGACGGACAGCCGACGGCGTGCGTGCAGGACACGGCGTTCGCCTACGTCGCGGCCTACAAGGCGCATGTCAACGTCGGCTTCTCCCGCGGCGCAGAGCTGCCGGACCCTGCCGAGCTGCTGGCAAGAACCGGCAAGCGCATGCTGCACGTCAAGCTGCGGCCCGGTGAGTCGATCGACGAAGGCGGCCTCACGGCGCTGCTGCAGTTCGCCTACCAGGACATGCAGCGCCGCGTCGCCGCGGGATCGTGACCGCGGGTTGACGGGCGGCGGCGCGTCGGCGGCAATGCGTCGATGCGCGACGCGATCCTTCGCTGCTTCCCGTTCTTGTTGCTGTCCCTGTTGGTCGCCGCGCAGGAGCGGCCGGGCGACGGCGCCGACGACTCGTGCACCGACATCGTCGTCGGCCGGCTGGCATCGACCGACGGCTCGGTGATCAACTCGCACACCGGCTGCTGTGACGAGTGCCGGGTGCACGTCGTCGAGGGGCGGACGTTTGCGAAGGGTGCGATGGCCGACGTGCACTACGGCCTGCAGGACTCGCGCACGGAGCTGCGCGACTACGGCCAGGTGATCGGCCAGATCCCGCAGGTCGAGCGCACCTACACCTACTTCCACACCGGCTATCCGCAGATGAACGAGCACCAGCTCGTGATCGCGGAGAGCACGCTGAGCCAGCGCGACGAGCTGAAGTGCTCGTTCGGCAACTGCAAGCAGATCATGACGATCGAGCAGGCGCAGGTGTTCGCGCTGCAGCGGTGTCGGACGGCGCGTGAGGCGCTCACGGTGATCACCGAGCTGGTCGACACCTACGGCTTCCTGCCGTCGTGCGGGCCGGAGTCCGAGGCGCTGTGCATCAGCGACCCGAACGAGGCGTGGGTGCTCGAGGTGTTTGCGGTCGGGCCGGACTGGGATCCGGACAGCGGCAAGGCCGGCGCGATCTGGGCGGCGCAGCGCGTGCCGGACGACCACGTCTGCATCGTGCCCAACTGGTCGATCATCAAGGAGGTCGATCCGAGCAAGCCGGAGACGTGGCGCGCGTCGAAGAACCACCGGCAGTTCGCGATCGACCGTGGCTGGTGGAACCCGCGCATGGGGCCGTTCGTGTGGCAGAAGGTCTATGCGCCGCAACCGCGCGAGTGGGCGGTCGGGCGGCTGTGGTTGTTCTACTCGACGTATGCGCCGACGCTGCGCGCGTGGCCCGACAAGCGGCAGCTGGCGTCGATGGATTCGTACGACGCCTACCATCAATACGTCGAGGACATCTCGATCTACCCGTTCTCGGTCGCGCCGGAGCGCAAGCTGTCGGTGCAGGACGTGATCGCGTTCCAGCGGTCGGTGTTCGACGGGACGATCTACGACATGACGACCGACCTCGACTGGCTGGTGCCGGACGGCGAAGGCGGCATGAAGAAGAGCCCGCTGACGACGCCGTTCCCGACGCGCGACATGCGGCAACTGCTCGACATCGTCTACCGCCGCATGGTGTCGCGCGGCGGCTACGGCATGGTCGCGCAGTCACGCAGCTGGCTGCCGGACGCGATCGGCGGCGTCTACTGGCTCTACCTGGACAACCAGTACACTTCGACCTACGTGCCGATCTACGCCGGTGCGCGGCGCATGCATCCGACCTACCAGACGTGGAACCCCGACCGGTTCGCGGAGACGTCGGCGCGTTGGAACATCGACATGGTCGACAACCTGCTCTACCTCAAGTGGCAGGAAGCGATCGAGGACCTGCGCGCCGTGCGCGACCCGCTGGAGCAGAGCTTCTTCGCGGGCCAGGCGCGGTTCGAGAAGCAGGCGCTGAAAGCGATGCAGCAGGATCCGGCGCAGGCCGCGCTGATGCTGACAGAGTACACCAACGCGTGCATGGCCAAGACCGTGCAGATGTACCGCCAGCTGCGCGGCACCCTGATCACCAAGTACACCAACAACAAACAAGGCGTCTGAGTTCGGCCCGAAGGTAGGGACCGGTCAGGCGAGGGCGTCGGTGGCGACGTGGTATTGGGGATCTTCGATGACGTTGACCTCGACCATGTCTCCGGCCTTGCGCAGCAGCTTGCGGCACTCGGGGCTCAGGTGGCGAAGGTGCAGGGTCTTGCCCTGCGCGAGGTAGCGCTCGGCGAGGGTGTCGATGGCCTCGATCGCAGAGTGGTCCGAGACGCGCGCGTGCTGGAAGTCGATGACCACGTCGGCCGGATCGTCCTTGGGCGTGAACAGCTCGAGGAAGCTCTTGCACGAACCGAAGAACAGCGGCCCGCGCAGCGAGTAGATCTTGCTGCCGTCGTCGTCGGTGCTCTCGACTGCGTGCACGACCTTGGCGTGCTTCCACGCGAACACCAGCGCAGACACGACCACCCCGACCAGCACCGCGATCGCGAGGTCGGTCGCGACCGTGACGCCGCTGACCAGCACGATCACCAGCGCATCGGTCTTCGGCACCTTGTTCAGCACGCGCAGGCTCGACCACTCAAACGTGCCGAGCACGACCATGAACATCACGCCGACCAGCGCCGCGACCGGCACCATCTCGATCAGCGGCGACGCCACCACCACGAACAGCAGCAGCACGACCGCGGCGGTGATGCCGGACAGGCGGCCACGGCCACCCGAGTTGATGTTGATCATGCTCTGGCCGATCATCGCGCAGCCGCCCATGCCGCCGAACACGCCGCAGACCATGTTGGCGGCGCCCTGCGCGACGCACTCCTTGTTGCCGCGGCCACGCGTCTCGGTCAGCTCGTCGACCAGCGTCAGCGTCAGCAGCGACTCGATCAGGCCGACCGCCGCGAGGATCACCGAGTACGGCAGCACGATGCGCAGCGTCTCGAGCGAGAACGGCACCGCCGGCAACGCGAACGCCGGCAGGCCGCCGGCCAGCGACGCGTTTGCATCGCCGCTCATGTTGCGCAGGAAGTCGACCACGGTCGGCGTCTCGATGCCGAACAGCAGCGTCGCGCCGGTCACGCCCGCGATCGCGACCAGCGACGCCGGCACGGCCTTGGTCAGGCGCGGCACGAAGTGGATCACCGCCATCGTCACTGCGACCAGGCCGAGCATGGTGTAGAGCGGCGCGCCGCTCATCCACTGCCGCTCGCCGTCGGCGCCGACCGCCTGGAACTGCCCCAGCTGCGCCAGGAAGATCACGATCGCCAGCCCGTTGACGAACCCGAGCATCACCGGGTGCGGCACCATGCGGATGAACTTGCCCAACCGGAACAGCCCGGCGAGCACCTGGATCACCCCCATCAGCAGCACCGCGGCGAACATGTATTGCACGCCGTGGTCCTTGACCAGCGCGACCAGCACCACGGCCAGCGCCCCGGTGGCGCCGGAGATCATCCCGGGGCGGCCGCCGAACACCGCCGTGATCAGGCCGACCATGAACGCGGCGTGCAGGCCGACGATCGGGTCGACGTTCGCAACAAAGGCGAAGGCAACGGCTTCGGGCACCAGAGCGAGCGCGACGGTCAACCCGGACAGGAAGTCCGTGCGCAGGCTCTTGGGGGACTGGGTCAGGAGGTTGAACACGCTGGCGGAGGGGGTCTGCGGACTTTTTCGGAGTGGTGCGAACCCCGCAGACTAACGACGGACCCGCCGCATGCACGCGCCGAATCGTGCGTTCCTCGCCAACCGTCGAGGAAGGCCGTCCGGCCCCGGCTACCGGATCAAGAACCCGTCGCGCAGCGGATCGTCCGGGTCGAGCCAGTACTCGGCACGCCCGGTGACGAACGCGCGGCCGCGCACCTCGGGCAGGATCGCGTTGGCATCGCCGATTCGGGTCGTGCCTGCACAGCGCACGTCGAAGCTGGTGCCGAGGATGCTCTCGATCGTGATCCAATCGTCGCCCAGCTCACCCCGCGCATGGTGGATCGCGGCGCGGCCGCTGACGCCGGTGCCGGTCGGCGAACGGTCGACCTCGCCGTCGGCGAAGATGCACACGTTGCGGCTGTGCACGCCCGGCTGCGGCGCAATGAAGATCGTGCCGTAGAGGAAGTCGAGGTCCTCGTGGCCGTCGGGATGGCGCAGCTGGCACGCGTCGGCCACCGCGCGCTTGATCGCCATGCCCTGCTCAATCAGTTCGCCGGCATGTTCGGTGTCGAGCTGCAGGCCGAGCGGACCGGCGTCGACGTAGACGTAGAACGCGCCGCCGTAGGCGATCGTGCCGCGCACGCGACCGAGCCGGGGCACCGCGACGTCGACCTCGCGATCGACGAACGACGGCACGTTGACGAACGACACCCGCGTCACCCGTTCGCCATCCAGTTCCGCCGACGCGACCACGCGGCCCGCCGGCGTGTCGATGCGCACGTTGCCGGGATCCGCCTCGAACAGCCCCTGCTCGATGCCGACCTTGGTCATCGCGAGGATGCCGTGCCCGCACATGGTGCTGTAGCCCTCGTTGTGCAGGAACAGCACGCCGACGTCGCCGTCGTCGCTCGCCGGCGGCAGCAGCAGCGCGCCGTACATGTCCGCATGCCCGCGCGGCTCGAGCATCAGCATGCGCCGCAGATGGTCGAGGTGCCGCCTGGCGTAGGCGCGCCGCTGCAGGATCGTCGCGCCCGGCACCTCCGGGTAGCCCGACGTGATGATGCGCAGCGGTTCGCCTGCCGTGTGCGCCTCGATGGTCGTGATCTTGTGCATGCTCATTGCTGGAGTCCGATCGTCTGGCCGACGCCGAGGGCCTCGGCACGGTCGATGGCTGCGCGCGCGGCGAACAGGTCCTGCACCGCGTGGCCGACCGACTTGAACACGGTCACGTCGTGCCCATCGGCACGGCCGAGGGCCGGCTCGGCGAGCAGCGCGCCGAGCTCGACCCAGTCCTCGGCGCGCGTGATGCCGGCATCGCGGGCGGCGACCAGCTCGCCTGCCTCGTGCAGCGCCGACGCGCGCAGGTCGACGACGATCCGCCCCGCCCGCCGGATCGTGTGCTCGTCGAGCTCGCGCATCGCCAGGCGGAAGCTGCCGACCCCGTTGACGTGCGCGCCGCGCAGCAGGCGCCGGCCGTCGAGCACCGGCGTCGTCGAGCTGGTCGCGACGCTGACGACGTCGGCGCCGTCGATCACCTCGTCGCTGGACGCGGCCGCCACGACGTCCGCATCGACCCGTTGCCGCGCCGCCGCGACGAACGTCTCGAGCCGCTCGCGGTCGCGCGCGAACACCCGGACCTGCTGCAGCGGCCGCGCGCACACCATCGCCAGCAACTGCGTCCAGGCCTGGCCACCGGCGCCCAGCACGGCGCCGACGCTGGCATCCGCGTCGGCGAGCAGCTCGGTCGCGAGGCCGGCGACCGCACCGGTGCGAATCGCGGTCAGGGCGCCGCCGTCACAGATCCCGACCGTGTGGCCGGTGTCGGGATCGATGACGGTCACCACCCCCGTCGTCGTCGTCAGCCCGCGAGCGGCGTTGGCGGGGAAGATGTTGACGACCTTGGCGATGCGGCCCCCGGCCCCGCTGGCCGCCATCAGCAGCGTGGTGCGATCGGCCTCGACGAGGTGCACGCGCGGCGGCGCGATCACCGTGCCGGCGGCCAGCGCCGCGAACGCGTCGCGCATCGCGTCGATGGCGGCGCGCATCGGCAGCGCCGTGTCCAGGTCGTCGGCCGTCAGGACTCGCGTTCGCACGCTGCCAGCCTACGTTGCACGGAGGCGCGCACCAGCCCGCCGGCCATTCATTCGCAGTGCTTAACGATCCAGACAGAACGATTCGCACCACATTTCCAGCCGGAACCCGATAGTTGGCGACATGGAGACCACTGCCACCAGGATCCCGCTCGCCGCCAAGCTCGGCTTCAGCGCGTTCATGGCCGTGCTCGTGCCGACCTACTGGGTCAACTACGGGCCGACCAACTTCCTCTACTTCTGCGACGTCGCGCTGTTCTTGACCCTGGTCGGCATGTGGACCGAGAAGGCGCTGCCGATCGGGATGGCTGCGGTCGGCATCGTGCTGCCGCAGATGCTGTGGGTCCTCGACTTCGTCTGCGAACTGTTCGGCGTGCCGCTGGTCGGCATGACCGCCTACATGTTCGAAGAGCAGAACCCGCTGTTCAATCGCAGCCTGTCGCTGTTCCACGGCTGGCTGCCGTTCCTGCTGCTGTGGCTGGTGCGCAGGACCGGCTACGACCGCCGATCGCTGCTGGCGTGGACCGCGACGGCCTGGGTGCTGATCGTGATCTGCTACCTGTGGATGCCGCCGCCGCCGGAGCCCGGCGCGATCGTCGATCCCAACCTGCCCGTCAACATCAACTACGTCTTCGGGCCGGATGGGCGCCAGACGTGGATGCCGGAGCTCGCGTGGCTCGCGGTCTGGCTGTTGGCGCAGCCACTGGTGCTGGCCGGGCCGACGCACCTGTTGTTGCGTCGGCTGGTGCGCGCGCCAGCGGAATGAGCGGCGCGCTGGCGCGACTGCAAGCGGTCTGGACTACCAGCGGTCGCCGCGACCGCCGCCGCCACCACCGCCGTAGCCACCACGGCCACCGCCGCCACCGCCACCGCCACCGCTGCGCGGACGACGCTCTTCGGCTTCGTTGACGCGCAGGCTGCGGCCGTCGATGTCCTGGCCGTCCATGGCCTGGATCGCGTTCTGCGCTTCCTCGTCCGAGTTCATCTCGACGAAGCCGAAGCCGCGCGAGCGGCCGGTCTCACGATCGTTGAGGATCGAGACGCTCTTCGGCGTGAAGCCGGCCTGCTCGAAGGCACCCTGCAGGATGTCTTCGGTGGTGTTCCAAGAAAGGTTTCCGACGAACAAACGAGTTCCCATGTCTAACTCCGACCCTCGCGACTCGAACGGTCGGGAGCGCGACGATCGTCGCGGTTCTCGCTTCGGCTGCGAACGCCCGGCTCGACGAGAGTCGGACGACCGCGGCACCGACAAGCAGGCGATGCGGGTCAACCAGTCGATGAAGTCTCCGGAGGCGTCGACTGGGCCGCATTCCAGGCCCACACGTTAGGCGACGAACCCGCCTGACAGCCAAAAAAATCCGGGACTTGTGATGCGCCCGGCGGCCAGCTGGCGTGCCCCGGCGGGCCGGTCCGGAGGCCCGGGAGTGCCGGGCGGCGAGGCCTCAGCAGGTCCCGGGGCCCGGTCCCGGGGCCTGTCCCAGGAGCCCGTCCCAGGAAGTCCGTCCCAGGAGTCCGTCCCAGCAAGCCCGTCCCACGGGCCGGTTCCCGCGGCCGGTCCTACGGATTGGGCGCGGCGACCTGCGCCTGCGCCATCGCCTTGCGGATCCGGCGCAGCTGCCCCCAGCCGACCAGCTTCTTGGAGGCTTCGTCCCAGAGGCGCAGCCGCAGCGACCGGAAGCTCGACCAGAACGTCATCACCCGCACGCTCGAGAACAGCGTGTTCGACGCGTGGCAGCGCTCGAGGTTGTAGTTGGGGATGCGCGGGCTGAGGTGGTGGATGTGGTGGAAGCCGATGTTGCCGGAGAACCACTGCAGCACCTTGGGCAGCCGCAGGAACGAGCTGCCCTCGAGCGCCGCGACCGTGTAGTCCCAGTCCTCGTGGCGCTCCCAGTAGGCCTCCTCGAACTGGTGCTGCATGTAGAACAGCCAGATGCCGATCGCGCCGGCCCCCATCAGGATCGCCAGCTGCAGGACCAGGTAGGGCCCGAAGCCGAAGATCGTGCCCATCACGCACAGCATCGCGAACAGCGCCAGGTTGGTGTTGCGCACCGAGCGGCGTTCGGCGTCGCTGGCCGACGAGCGGGCAAAGCGGTGCAGCACGAAGAACATCACGAACGGGGCGACCACGAACAGCGCGAACGGGTGGCGCGCGACGCGGTAGGCGAACCGGCGCCAGCGCGACGACGCGAGGTATTCGCGCACCGTCATCGTCCAGACGTCGCCGACGCCGCGGCGGTCGAGGTCCCCGGTGGCGCCGTGATGGATCGCGTGCTCGGCCCGCCAGTGGCGGTACGGCGTGAACGTCAGCACCCCGGTCAGGCCGCCGACCAGGTCGTTGGCCCTGCGCGACGGGAAGAACGAGCCGTGCGTCGCATCGTGGAAGATGATGAAGGTGCGCACCAGCAGGCCCGAGCCGAGCACGACCAGCGGCAGCGCCAGCCACCAGCTGACGGCGATCGCGAAGTAGAGCAGCACCCACGTCGCCGCGTAGAGGGCGAGGGTCGTCACCAGCTGCCAGCCCGCCCGCCAGGAGTTCGGCCGCGTGAACTCGGCGACCAGCGGCCGCCAGTCGGAAGCGTTCCACTTCGGCAAGCCTTCGTCGCGTGTAGCATCCGACGGGGGCGAGAGGCGCGCCTTGGACCGGCTCGGGCAGGCGTCGCGGTAAGGGTTGGTTGTCGTCATACGAAACCGTCCGCCAACCAGCAGCGCGCCGCCGACCGTCGGACGAGAGGGGTTTGGGCTACAGAACCTATCGACCACAGGGGCGGATCGGCAGAACCTTCCTCGAAAGTCGTCCGCCCCTGCACGCCGGATCTTCACGAGGCTCACACATTGCCCATCACCTCCGCCGCCAGACTGCTTGCGCGGAACCTGCGCAGAGCCGCGCCCGACCGCATCGTCAACCACCCCGCATGCCGCCTTCCACGCTCGAATCCGACCTCGAGATCGACGCCCCGATCGGCCCGACCGACGGCCGCACGAGCGATCCGGAGGCGCCGGTGAGCAAGCCGTCGCGGTGGCAGCGCCTGCTCGGCCAGGAGGACCTGAACTTCCTGCTGACCAACCGCATCCCACGCCGGCTCAGCACCCGGCTGATGGGCTGGTTCAGCAAGATCCCGACCGGGCCGCTGACGCGCCTGTCGATCGCGACCTGGAAGCTGTTCGCTCCGGACCTCGATCTCAGCGAGGCGAAGAAGGCGCGCTTCCGCAGCCTGCACGACTGCTTCATCCGGGAGCTCAAGCCCGGCATGCGCCCGGTCGACCCGCGGCCCGAGATCCTGACCAGCCCGTGCGACGCGCTGGTCGGCGCGCACGGCCGCGTCGAGGGCACCCGGGTGTTCCAGGCCAAGGGCTTTCCGTACTCGATCCAGGACCTGCTCGGCGACGACCAATTGGTCGAGCGCTACCGCGACGGCGTGTTCGTCACGCTGCGGTTGAAGTCGAGCTTCTACCACCGCTTCCATGCGCCGTGCGCCGGTGCGCTGAAGCGCGTGGTCTACATCAGCGGCGACACCTGGAACGTCAACCCGATCGCGCTGAAGCGGGTCGAGAACCTGTTCTGCAAGAACGAACGCGCGGTGCTCGACCTCGAACTGCCCGAGCAAGACCAGCACGTCGCGATCGTCGCGGTCGCCGCGATCCTGGTCGCCAGCATCAAGCTGCACTGCCTCGGGCCGACGCTCGATCTGCAGTACCGCGGCCCCAACCTGCTCCCCTGCGACGCCGTCTTCGACAAGGGCGACGAGCTCGGCTACTTCCAGCACGGCTCGACGCTGATCGTGTTCGGCAGCCAGGGGTTCGAGTTCTGTGACCACATCGCCGAGGGCGCGATGGTGCGCGTCGGCCAACCGCTGATGCGCCGCCCGCGGGGCGACCGACGAGACCAACCCGAGCGACCGCTCGAAGACCCGAAGACGAAGCCATGACCCAAGCCGCCGTTCAGGCCGACCGCCCGGCCACGTTCTACGAAGCGCTGCAGACCCAGCGTTGGGACGACCACCGCTTCTACCACCACAGCCGCATCAACCAGTCGCTGCACTTCGTCAGCGCGCTGAGCTTCCTGTGCGCCTACGTGTTCCTCGCGTGCGGCTGGGTCGTCACGGCCGCCGCGCTCGGCTGGGGCGTCTCGATGGTGACCCGCCAGTCGGGCCACTTCTTCTTCGAGCCGAAGACCTACGACGACGTCAACGACGTGTCGTTCCAGCACAAGGAGGACATCAAGGTCGGCTACAACCTGGTGCGCAAGTACGTGCTGATGGCCGCGTGGGCCGCGACGACCTTCGTCCCCTACTTCACGCCGACGATGTTCGGCATCTACTCGCAGCCCTACTACGCCGACGAGAGCGTGATGGTCTACGAGTACTGCCACCGCGTCGCGTGGCTGTGGATGGCGACCGGCGCCGCCGCGATCCTGATCCGCACGACCTGGCTGTGCGTCAACGTCGAGGTGCGCCACGGCCTCGTCTGGATGACCAAGATCCTGACCGACCCGTTCCACGACGCGAAGATCTACTGGAAGGCGCCGCTCAAGCTGCTGCAGGGAGAACGGCTGGACCCGATGACCGACTGGCCCGAGCCGACCCGCCGCGTCTGATCGCGGCCGCGCCCGACCTTGCTGTCGCCATGCGACGTGTCGTCGACGAGCCTGGCGGGCTACGCTCTGCGGCGATGAACATGGACAGAGAGAAGGTCATCGCCGTGCTCAACGAGATCCTCGAGATCGAGCTGGCCGGCGTCGTCCGTTACACGCACTACTCGCTGATGATCTTCGGGCACGCGCGCATCCCGATCACCAAGTGGTTCCGGGACGTCGCGACCGAGTCCCACCAGCACGCGATCCAGGCCGGCGAATACGTCACCAGCCTCGGCGGCCACCCGTCGCTGCAGATCGGCCCGCTGCTCGAGACGCACAAGCACGACATCGACGCGATCATGGAGGAATCGATCGCGCACGAACGGGTCGGCGTGCGCAAGTACCGCGACCTGCTCGAACTGGTCGAGGGCAAGGACGTGCGGCTCGAGGAGTATGCGCGCACGATGATCATGGACGAGGAGAACCACCTCTGCGAGATCGAGAAGATGCTGCGTCGGCCGGGTGAGACGACCCCGGTCGTGATGCCGGAGAGCTAGGCTGTCCGCGGCCCGGACCCTGCTGCTGACGAGCCTCGCGCTGGTCGCGTTCGCCGGCAACTCCGTGCTGTGCCGGCTCGCGCTGCGTGACGGCGCGATCGATGCCTGCAGCTTCACCGCGCTGCGGCTGGTCAGCGGCGCGCTGCTGCTGGCCCCGCTGCTGCTGCCTTGCCGCAGCGAGCAACGACCACCGTGGCGGCCGGCCGCCGGCCTGGCCCTGTTCGCGTACGCGATCGCATTCTCGCTCGCCTACGTGACGCTGCCGGCCGGCAGCGGCGCGCTGCTGCTGTTCGGCTGCGTGCAGCTGACGATGCTGGTCGCCGGCTTCGCGCGCGGCGAACGTCCGTCCGCGCTCGGCGCGACGGGCATCGTCGCCGCGATGGCCGGCGTCGTCGTGCTGGTGCTCCCCGGGGTGCAAGCACCCGATCCGCTCGGCGCCGCGCTGATGGCCGTCGCGGGAATCGCCTGGGGCGCCTACTCGCTGCTCGGCCGCGGCGCGCGCGCACCGGTGACCGCGACCGCCCGCAACTTCGCCATCGCGGCCCCGCTCGCGGCCGCCGCGATGCTGGTCGCGTCGGCGAACGCCAGCTGGAGCACGACCGGGGTGCTGCTGGCGGTGGCTTCGGGCACGATCACCTCCGCCGTCGGCTACGTGCTGTGGTACGCCGCGCTGCCGTCGCTGACCGCGACCAACGCCGCGGTCGTGCAGCTGGCGGTGCCGGCGATCGCGGCGATCGGCGGGGCGCTGGCGCTCGACGAAGCGCTGGACCTGCGCCTGCTGTCGGCTGGCGGGCTGACGCTGGGCGGCATCGCGGTGGCGATCCTGGGCCGACCGAAGCGCCGCTGAGCGCCCGTTCCTCGCGGAGACGGAGACGGACGTCCACGAAGCGTGCGACGCCGCCGAGCAGCGCCGCTTTCGGCCGGATGATGTGTACGCAAATCATTCGATGCCCGTGGCTTGCCCCAGACCTTCCAGAACGGCATGCGTCGAATTCCTTTGCATGCGAACCATTCGCCTACAAAGTAGGGGCGTGCACGAGAACGAGCCGGAAAGCATGGACCTCGAAGACCTGATCGTCGCCGCCGTTCGCCGGCTGATGCGCGCGGTCGACCTGCACAGCAGGCGCCTGGTCGACGAATACGGCCTCACCGGTCCCCAGCTCGCCACGCTGCAGACGCTGCAGCGGCGGGGCCCCACCGTCGCCAGCAACCTGGCGCGCGCGGTCCATCTGTCGGGAGCGACGATGACCGGCATCCTCAACCGACTCGAGAAGCGCGGCTTCGTCGAGCGGACCCGGGGACAGTCGGATCGGCGCACCGTGCAGGTCAGCATCACCGCCGTCGGCGACGAGGTGCTCGCGCGCGCGCCGTCGCTGCTGCAGGACCGGTTCCGCAAGGAGCTGTCGCACCTCGAGACCTGGGAGCAGCTGATGATGCTCGCCAACCTGCAGCGCATCGCGTCGATGATGGACGCCGAGCAGCTCGACGCCGCGCCGCACCTGGTCAGCGAGGCCGGGGCCCTCGACCAACCCACCACCGACCTGCCGCAGCCGCCTTCGAGCCCCGAAGACCCGCGCCGCAACTGAAACCGCACCGCTGATGAAGACCAACCGGGCCAACGACGCGAAGGCCGACTTCGACTCGATCTACACGCAGCCGACGCCGCATGCGTACTTCCGCCAACTGAGCCAGCTGGACTACAGCATCTGCGACGAGATCCGCCCGTTCTGCCTCGCTGCGCTGCGATCGGTGAGCCAGGACCGGCCGATCCCCCGCATGCTCGACATCGGTTGCAGCTATGGCATCAACGCCGCGATCGTGCGTCACGGACTGTCGTTCGCGGAACTCAATCGCCTGCTCGAGATCAACCTGCCCGAACGCGAACCCGAGGCCGCCGCCGAGGCGCTGCGGCTGGCGCTGACCTTTGCCGGCCCGGGCACCAAGCTGCAGTGCGATGGCCTCGACGTGTCCAGCCCCGCGGTGCGGTTCGCGCAGAGCGCCGGCATCCTGGACCACGGCATCACCGCGGACCTGGAAGCCGAAGGCAGCTCGCTGCCGCCGCAGCACCGCGCGCGGGTGCGCGACACCGACCTGCTGCTGTCGACCGGCGCCTTCGGCTACGTCACCGAGCGCACCCTGCGCAAGCTGCTGGAGTGCCTGCCCGAGGACTCGGCGACGCGCATGATGTTCACCGTGCTGCGCGTCTTCGACGCCAACCCGATCCTGCGCACGCTGCGCGAGTTCGGCTTCGAGTCGGTGTTCGTCGACGACACCCTGCTGCCGCAGCGCCGCTTCCGCTCCGAACGCGAACAGCGCGAGATCGTCGACCTGCTGGAGCAGCAGGGACTCGACGCCACCCGCGAGCGCCGCGGCCGCCACTTCGCGCGCCTGCTGATCGCGGCGCGTCCCGCCGACCTCAACGACTACCTCGCAATCATGCAGTCGATCGCCGCGCGGCGTCCGACCCTCGCCGTCCCGATGACCGGGGGCGAGACCGAGACCCCGACCGAGACCGACGCGACCGAGGCCGAGCAGAGCGGCGACGCCGAGCGCTGATCAGCTCGCCGCCCGTTCGCCGACCTGCATCGCCGGGGCCGGCTCGGGCTCCGGGCCACCCGGCGAGGGCCGCAGCGGCGCCGGTTGCGCCTTGCGCTTGCCCTGGAACGCCGCGGCGAGCATCTCGCGCATCACCTGCTTCTTGATCGACTTCGCGGTCAGCTCCGCCGAGGTCCACCACCAGCCGTCGGCCATCATCGCCTCGCCGGCGCGCACGAAGCGATCGCAGAAGTCGGCGAACTCGTCGTCGCTCAGGTCGTGCGTGAAGATGAACCGGCCGGTGCCGATCCAGCTGGGCGCGACGCCCTCGAGCCGCAGGTAGTACTGAAACATCCAGCTGTAGCGCGACGGCTGCGTGAACAGCGTCGTGAAGATCGACACCATGTTGGCGACCTGCAGCGGCAGGCCGGCCTCGGCGCAGCGCCGGTCGAGCAGCCGCGCCCGACCGTCCCAGCGCGCGTCGATGCCTTCGTAGGTGGCGAGGATCTCCGGACGTTCGAGCTGCAGCAGGAACTCGTTCATCGCCGTCATCACGTACGGGTGCGAGTTGAACGTGCCCCGCGCGAAGCAGATGTCGGTCGGCGAGTCGTCGCGGAAGCGCCGCATCAGCTCGCGCTTGCCGCAGACGACGCCGACCGGCAGGCCGCCGCCGAGCGTCTTGCCGTAGGTCACCAGGTCGGCCTTGACGCCGAAGTACTCCTGCGCGCCGCCGACCGCGAGACGGAAGCCGAGGAACACCTCGTCGAAGATCAGCACGATGCCGCGCAGCGAGCAGACCTCGCGCAGCTCCGACAGCCACGCCGTGTAGGCAGCCTTGTCGTAGCTCGCCGTGCGTTCGCCGGTGACCAGCATCGAGTCGCTCGGCGCGTTGCCGTTGGGATGCAGCGCCTGCAGCGGGTTGATCAGCACGCAGGCGATGTCCTTGCGCGTCCGCAGAACCGCGAGGGTCTGCTGCGACATGTCGTTGAGCGTGTAGATCTCGTGCGCCGGGCGCGGGTTGCCGACGCCGGCCTGCACGCCGTCCCACCAGCCGTGGTAGGCGCCACAGAATCGCACGACGTGCGACCTGCGGGTGTGGTAGCGGGCCAGGCGCACCGCCTGCATGACGGCTTCGGTGCCCGACATGTGGAACGAGACCTCGTCGAGGCCGGAGATCCGGGCCAGGCGCCGCACGTTGTCGGCGATCACCGGGTGATACGGCCCCAGCACCGGACCGAGTTCGCGCGCGCGCTCGACGCCGCGATCGATGCAGCCCTTGTAGAAGTCGTAGCCGAACAGGTTGGCGCCGTAGGCGCCGGTCACGTCGACGCTCCAGTTGCCGTCGAGGTCGCGCACCCGCCGGTTGTCGGTCTCGGCCACGACGCAGCCGAGCGGCAGTTCGCGGCGGACGCGGTTGCGGAACTGGAACGGCACCCGGTAGTGGTTGACGAAGCGCACGTCGGAGATGCCGTGCTCGAGCTCGTCGCTGGCGGCCAGCGTCTTCGGGGCCTTCTCGCGCAGCCGGCGCGAGATCCCGTCGAACGCCTCGCGGCGTCGCTGCACGACCTCTGCGGGGGCACCGTCGCAGGCGAAGAACTCGTCGTCGGCGTACTCGTAGAACGGCACGAACTTCGCCACGCGCCGCGCCATCTTGGCGTGGCCGCGGAGCGACGGGTGCTTGGCTCGCGACAGCTGCAGGCGGACGACGATCTTGCGGATCAGCCAGAATGCGGCCAGCGCCGCCAACGCGTAGAGCAGGTATTCCATCATGCGCCCGCAGCCCAGCCCTGGGCGTTCGTCTCGCGGTGATCGACCAGGTAGCTGTCGACGAACTCGTCCGAGCCCTGCCGCGCTGCCGCCTCCATCTCCGCCTGCACCTTCTTGGCCTTCTTGACGCGGCGCCGGTAGGCGTCCGAATCGAGGATCGCGGAGAACGGCTCGTCGATGCGGCCGGCGACCGCGTAGGCGCGCGCGCTCGAGCTCATCCGCCGGCGCACGTCCGGGTCCATCAGCCGCTGCATCGCGGCCAGCAGGTCGTCCTCGTCGCGGCCGCGAACCTTGATGCCGGTCACGCCGTCGACCATCAGTTCGTGCGGCCCGCCCTTGTCCGAGACCACGACCGGCAGGCCGGACGCCTGCGCCTCGAGCGGCGCGTTGCCCCACGTGTCGGTCGTGCTCGGGAACAGCTTGACGTCCGCCGACGCGAACGCGGTCAGCAGGTCGTCGCCCTCGAGGAAGCCGGTGAACGTCGCCGGCATGCCGGCCAGCCGCTGCTGCAGCGCCTTGCGATACGGACCGTCGCCGACCACGCACAGGTGCGCGTCCGGGTGGGTCTGCAGCAGGCGCTCGAACGCCGACGCCATGATGTCGAGGTTCTTCTCGAGGCCGACGCGGCCGACGTAGAGGAACCGGGTGCTGTGGTCGGTATCGGCGATGCCGTGCTGCTGCCAGAACGTCGCCGAGCGGCGCTCCGGCGTGAACCGTTCGGTGTCGACCCAGCGGTCGAGGATCAGCAGCTTGCGGTTGCGCAGGCCGCGCTCGTGCAGCAGCTTGGCGATGAACTTCGACGGCACCACGACCTCGTCCACCGAGTGGTAGAAGAGGATCATGTAGCGCCACGTCAGCGCCTCGAGGCTGATGTCGCGGGTGTAGTCCTCGACGTATTCGGGGAAGCTCGTGTGGTAGGTCGACGAGGTCTCGATCTGCAGCAGCTTGGCCGCCATCAGGCCGGCGACGCCGACGCTGCCCGGCGTGCTGATCTGCATCTTGGTGAAGCCGTTCTCCTGCAGCCACTTCAGCATCTCGAGGAACGGCGGCACGCGGACCTGCAGCCCCTGGTACTCGGGGAAGTCGAAGTTGATGATCGACCGGAAGATCTTCAGCTGCCCGTTGTCGAGGTAACCGCGCACGGCCGGATCGGCGACCGCCTCGTCGTATTCGCTCTCGCCGAGGCAGGTCACGACGGTGAAGTCGATGCCGCGGCGCTCGGCCTCGCCGATCATGCGCTTGATGGTGCGCGCGACGCCGTTGATCTCGAAGAACGTGTCGGTCAGCAGCACCAGCTTGACCTTCTCCTCGATGCCGAAGCTCTTGTGCACGTCGCGCACGATCGCGCGATCCGACGACTGGTGCAGGTAGGAGAACAGGTACGGCAGCGACACGAACAGGTTGGAGGACACCATCGCGACGGCCTCCTTGATCACCCGCACGATGTTGCCACCCGAGGCTGAGCGCAGGCGCGTGACGTAGCGCGTGAAGATGCAGTTCACCAGCGAGCTGACGACCTTGAAGATGCGATCGTCGGTCTTGTCGAGCGCGGCCAGCTCCTGCTTGAACTTCTTGTCGCCGAGCAGATTGCGGGCCTCGCTCGCGAGGATGCGTTCGAACGGCTGGTCGGACGCGTTGCGGCGGCGGCCGGCGCGCGCGTCGATCAGCTTGTGGAACCAGAGCTTGCCCTGGAAGGCGAGCTTCTGGCGCAGCTTCAGCGAGCCCGACTCGAACACGAACTTGAGCAGCGAGTTGATCGGCCCGCCCATGTTGACCAGCTGCTTGCCCTGCAGCTCCTTGCTCTTCACGCGGTGCCCGTCGTAGACGAGCTTGACCAGCGCATGGGCCAGCGTCACCGGGCCACCGTGCGCGCCGGCGGGCTGCGTCTCCCGGCGCCACAGCGCGTCGATCAGGTCGTTGGGCTGCGGCTCGCGGCCTTCGACCAGCGGGAACTCCGTCCAGGTCTGGCCCGGATTGATGCCGCAGTGGTCGTCCGAACCCGACACGACCGACTTGAGCCACGGCGTCTTGCCCTTGGGCAGGATGCCGTGCTTGTTGGCGAGGCGCTCGATCGTCTCGCGATCGAGCGACGTCACCAGGCGATGCGTGAACTCGTTGAGCGATCGGGTGCGGGTGCCGTTGCGGACCTCGATGCAGTTGAACAGCAGCAGCGCCTTCTCGATGTGCTCCGCGTTGAGCGCGCCCTCGCGACCGTAGGGACGGTTCTGCGTGCTCATCAGCGGGTGCGTCATGAAGTAGGCGATCCGGTTGCCGTCCGGCCGCTCGTCCTGCGCCGCGATCTGGGCATCGACGTAGTCGACCATCTCGTAGACGTTGCAGCGCAGCCGGTCGACCTCGCGGAACTGCTGCTCCGTCATGTTGGCCACCGTCACGTGCACGTTGCAGCCGTCCTCCGGGAAGGACGCGGTCATCTCCGCGCTCATGAAGACGCCCGGCAGGCCGCGGTCCAACAGCTCCTTGACGCCGTCGACCGAGTTGTGGTCGGTCAGCGTGACGAGCGACATGCCCTGTCGCTTGAGCTGGTGGTACAGCGCCACCGGGTCCGAGTAGGACTCGGGAATCGCGAACGAGTTGGCCGCGTAGTAGTCGGTGACGTTGGAGGCGTAGGAGTGCAGGTGGAAGTCCACCTTGCCAGGGCGTCGGCCGGTCATGTGTGGGTCCGAATGCACAGACCCCCCGTGTCCGGGCCCTGCACGAGATACCCCGGGATACCGCCTGGGCCGGGGGTGCAGGACGTTCGTCGTCCGGGTCACAGGAATCTGCAGGATGAAGGATCCACTCGTTTGTTCAGAATCCGTGATGACGTCATCAAGACTGTCGATCGGGGGACTCGATGCTTCCGCCGGTCCGCGGCCCGCCGTTACCTGATGCTCCATGACGACGACGGCCACGACGGCGACCTCGCGCGGACTGTTCTTCTTCAAGAGGTTCCTCAGCAACCCTCGCGAGGTCGGCGCCCTGTGTCCGAGCACGCGCCACCTGGCCGCCGCGATGGTGCGGGACCTCGACCTCGCGGCCGAGGACGTGGTCGTCGAATACGGCGTCGGCACCGGCTCGTTCACCCCCACCATCGGCCGACTGGTCGAAGCGACGCCGTTCGCCCGCTACCTCGGCATCGAACGCGAACCCGGCTTCGTCGACATCCTGCGCGAGCGGTTCCCGCGGCTGGAATTCGCCAATGCCCAGGTCGAGCAGGTCGAGCAGTTGCTCCGAGACCACCACATGAAGGCGCCGCGCGCGGTCCTGTCGGGGCTGCCGCTGATCCTGCTGCCGACGATGGAGGAGATCGTGCGCACCACCGAGCGGGTGCTCGCGCCCGGCGGCGAGTTCCGCACGTTCAGCTACCTGCAGTCCTACCCGACGCGCGCCGCCGGCCGCCTGCGCCGCCTGATGAAGCAGACGTTCGCCGAGTTCACGATGAGCCGGCTGGTGCTGCGCAACTTCCCGCCCGCGTTCGTGCTGCGCGGCCGCAAGGCGGACTGACCGCGGCTACTTCTTGGCGGCCTTCTTGCTGGCTACGCTCTGCTTCGAAGCCTTGCGGGCGACGACCTTGTTGGCCGCCTGCTTCGACGACTGCGGCCGGCGCGATCCGCTGGTGCCGACCAGGTTGGCCTCGTAGGTGTGGATGTAGCGCGGCGACGGCATGCGTCGGATCGCCTCGGCGACGACCTCGAGCGGCACGTCCTCGATCTTCTTGAAGCGCACGCAGGCCTTGCCCATGTCGAGCTTCCGGCCGGTCGCCTTCCACGCCTTCTCGAACCACTGGACGTCGTCCTTGTCCATGTAGAGCCCCATCATGTAGAGCGACATGTGGTTCTTCTGCGACGCCAGGCCCGCGTAGGGCAGCGGGATCTTCGGGTCGCAGTGGTAGCCGTCGGGGTAGGCCTCGTGCGACACGTGGTAGCCGATCATGCCGTAGCTCATGATCTCGACGATGTCCTCGTCGACGTTGTCGCGGAACACCTTGCGCAGCTCCTCGAGCGCCGCGCGGCGGTCGGCCGGCAGCTCCTTCAGGTACTGGGCGACGGTCTTGGCCTTCGATTGCACCATGCGCGGATCGTAGCTGCGCTCAGTGCACGCGCACGCTCTTCGGCGCGGATCGGCCAAGGTTGCCCGCCGCATCGGTCGCCTCGACCACCAGCGTCAGGTCCGCGAGGCGCGCCGCCGGCACCTCGGCACGCCACAGGTACTCGCCGTACCACTGCAGCGGCAGGCGCCGCTCCTGCTGGCCGTCGCGCACCAGCAGGTCGACCCTGGTCCAGTCGTGCGGCATGCACGGGCTCTTGCGGTCGTGCACGCGCACGCGCACGAGCACCCCGCCCTCGCGCGGCAGAGCATCGACGACGCCGACGAACGGCGCCGCGGTGTCCTTCGCGATCGCCTTGCCGAAGAAGACCTTGTCGGCCTCGGCGTTCTTGACCTCACCCTCGGCGTGCACGCAGTCCATGCGGCCGTCGCCGTCGAGGTCGGCGATCGCGAGGCCGAGCGTGGCGCGGGTGCGTTCGCCGTCGAACACCGGCGCGGCGGCGGCGAACGAGCCGGTGCCGTCGTTGACCAGCAGCCGGTCGACGCCGTTCAGCGAAGCGATCAGGAAGTCGGCATCGCCGTCCGAGTCGTAGTCGAGGAACGCGATCATGTTGTCGTCGAACCGCGGGTTGTCCGCCTCGGGCCAGGCCTGGTCGGTGGCGTCGACGAACCCGCCGGTGCCGTCGGCGCGGAACAGGTGCTCGGAGAACCGCCGCTTGCCGGCGCCGTCGTTGATCGTCACCAGGTCGAGGTAGCCGTCGCCGTCGACGTCCATCGGCTCGAACTCGTAGTTGTTGGTGAACTGCGGCAGCCGGCTCGCGCTGACGTCGGTGAACACTCCGCTGCCGTCGTTGTGCAGCAGGAACGAGCCGCTCGAGCGCTTGCTGCTGACCAGCAGGTCGAGGTCGAAGTCGTTGTCGACGTCGACGAACTCGAGCTCCCAGCAGAAGCGCACGCGGATGTCGGGCACGTAGGTGTCGCTGACGTCGACGAACCGGCCGCCGTCGTTGCGCCAGATCCGCGGGCGCGCGCCGTCGTTGCGCATCGGCGAGCCCGGCCCCCAGTCGGCCAGCACCAGGTCGAGGTCACCGTCGCCGTCGATGTCGCCCCACTCGACGTCCCCAACCGACAGCGGGATCTTGGGCAGCAGCAGGTCGGTCATGTCCTCGAAGCGACCGCCGCCGCGGCCGAGGTAGAGGCGGCTCTGCGTCTGGTAGGTCGTGCCGACGAACAGATCGCAGTGGCCGTCGCCGTCGATGTCGCGCGCCTTGACGACACGCGCGTAGAACGTGCGGTCGCCGAACACCGCCCGGGTGATCTCCGGCCAGCGCCGGTCGCCGAGGTTGCGGAACACGCGCGTCGGCACCGCGACCCCCGGCTTGTCGTAGTCCCCGCCGTTGGCGAACAGCACGTCGACGCGGCCGTCGCCGTCGAGATCCGCCAGTTCGACCTTGTTGGTCCATTCGGCGGTCTCGCCGATCGTCGCCGCAGTCACGTCGTGCCACAGGTCGTTGGGCAGCTGCAGCGAAGCCTGCCACTGCGGCCGGCGCCGCCGCTGCTGCGCACCCTGCTTCTGCGGGTCCTGCTGCTGCGGATCCTGCTGCTGGGGTTGCTGCGCCTCCTGCCCCAGCGCGACGCCGGCGAGCAGGAACAGCAGCGAGAACGACACCGGGCGGGAGCGGCTCATACGCGCCGGACTGTAGCAGACCGGCCGTGCCCATCGGCGCCCGCGCCGCGCTCAGACCACCAGCTCGAACTGCGCGTCGGCTATGACCTCGCCGTTGACGACCAGTTCGACCCGATGCACACCCGGGTAGTCGCGACGGGTCGTGACCTTGCGCAGCGAATGCCGCTTGTCGAGCGCGCGTCGCTCGCCGGCATCGAGCCGCAGCTTCCAGCCCTTCCACGTCTTGGCGCTGGTGGTGCCGTTCTTCTTGACGTGGTGCACGACGTAGTCGACGACCAGGTCCTGCGCCTGCCTGGCGCGCGACCGCAGGCCGACCTCGAGCGCCACCTCGCCGCCGACCGCGACGCGCGCCGGCCGGATCGCGAACGTCACCTCGCCGCGCAGCGGCCGCCCCAGCCCGAATGCGCGCAGCACCCGCTTGTCGCGCTGCTTGATCAGCGTGCGCGCCGCGTGCCGCAGCAGCCGCTGGCGCGTCGGCGGCGCGTCGGGAAGGTGTCGCTCGAGCCAGTCGGCGACGATCGCCGGGTGGTCCTTGGCGATGTCGTTGAGGTGGTTGGCGACGCTGCGACGCACGTATTCGCTGTCGTCGTCCTGCAGGTGTTCGAGCATCGGCAGGCACGGGCTCGGATCCTCGACCAGATGCTGCAGGCGGATGCCCCACGGCAGGCGCGGCCGCGTGCCCTCGCTGACCAGCCGCCGAACGTGCGCACTGCGATCCTCGAGCCAGCCCCGCAGCGTCGCCATCGTCACGTCGCGGTGCTCCACCAAGAACGGCCGGATCGCATACTCGGCCGTGTTGCGCTGCGTCATCGCGTGCAGGGCGCGCAGCGCCCGCTTCGGGTGCGCGAGGCCGCGACGCGCCACGAACTCGGTCATCGGCCAGACGATCCAGCCGGCCAGCCCGGCGTCGGACGGCACCAGCGCGCCGAGGTCGGTGTCGGTGCGCGCCGGCGCGAGCGACCGTTCGAGCACCGTCGCGGCGTCGCCGAACGACTCCGGCAGGCACTGGGCGAGCACGTCGGCGACGTGCACGACCCGCGCCTTCAGCTCCAGCTCGTCGAGCCCCGCGGTCGCCCGCCGCACGAACCGCTGCCGCGGAAACTCCGGCCAGGCGCGTTCGAGGTGCCGGCCCGCGGTGCGCAGCAGGTCGGGGTGGATCAGGTTTTTGAACGGCTCGGCCATCGTCGCCGCATGATGGCGCAGCATTCGGCGACAGGACAGAGCCGAGCGGCGGCTACAGTCGGCACCATGATGTCACGCTGCGCCACGGTGATCCTCTCGGCCGCCTGCCTCCTGCCCGCCCAGCAAGCGGGATCGCACGATCGCACGCAGGCTCCGACCAAGGGCCTGCCCGAGGTCCAGCCCCACATCGTGATCGAGACGGTCGGCCCCGACGGCTGGCGCGCGCGACTCGGACCGACCAACCTCGGGGTGATGCTGGCGTCCGAGCAGGGGCGCGAGCTGTGGCAGCCGTCGCTGCGACCGCTGTTCGGCATGTGGCAGTCGATCGCCGGCAGCGAGGAGGCCTACCAGCTGGCCAGCGAACGCCTGCTCGGCTACGGCGGCACGATCCGCGTCGCTGCGCACGTCAACGAACGCAGCGCCGCCAACGTCGCGATCGTCTTCGACGGCGACCGCGACACCGACCTCGATGCAGTCGCCAAGGACGTGCGCCGCCTGATCGAAGGCCTGCTGCCCGGCGAGTGGCAGCAGCGCGAGGTCCGAGGCGGCGAACTGACCATCCGCAGCGACGGCCCCGACTTCGTCTCGGCCCCGCGCGTCGAGGGCGGCCGCCTGATGCTGCTGCTCGGCGACCGCGACAAGATCGACAACGCCGTCGGCCTCGGCGCCTGGCTCGCTGCGCGCCCCGCGACGCTGTCGACGCCCAAGCCCGGCAGCCCGGCCGCACGCCTGACGTTCGACCTGCCGCGGCTGATCTCGCTCGGCGACGGCGGTCGCGAACGGGCGATCCTGAAGGCGCTCGGCCTCGACGGCCTCCGGGAGTTGACGCTGACGCTGTCGGCGGCCGGACCGCGGGTGCAGTTCGGCGCCGACGTGCGCATCGAGGGCGCGCCGCGCGGCGTCGTGAAGGCGTTCCTGCCGACCAGCCAGGGCATCTCCGGGCTGGTCGCGCTGCTTCCGCAGAAGGTCAGCGCCGGCAAGGTCGGCCGCTTCGACCTGCATGCGCTCTATCAGGGCATCGTCGACGCACTCGAGGCGGACATCGCCGACGAGGACGTGCGCGAAGAGATCGAGCAGGAGCTCGGCCTCGACCCCGGCCCCGACATGCTCGCGCACCTGACCGACGAGATGCTGGTCGTCGGCTCGCCGTTCCAGGACTTCGACCGGGCCAGCGAAGCCACCTGGATGCTCGCGTGGCGCGTGCGCGACGAGCCCAGGTTCGTCGCCGGTTTCGAGAAGCTGATGCGCGGCGCCAAGCCGGTCGTGCAGACCAGCGAGACCGTCGACGTCGACGGCGTCAAGCTGCGCCGCTACGGCAACCCGTTCGGCTACGACCTGTGGATGGCCGCCGCCAACGGCGTCTGGGCGATCTCGGGGGGCCGCGACGCCGAGGAGGCGATCACCGCGCTGCTGAAGCAGGCCAAGGGCCAGCCGTTCGCGCCGCTCGCGGCGCCCGCCACCGGCTTCGACGGCCTCGCGCGCAACCTGCCGGCCGGCGTCAACGGCGTCGCCACCGCCGACCTCGGCTCGATCGTCGGCATGCCGGTCGACTTCTGGCTCGAACTGCTGACCGAGGTGGTGCCGTTCCCGCTCGGCCCGGGCGGTGACGGCGACCAGAGCGAGGAGCAGATGGAGGCGATGCGGGCGCTGCTGAAGCAGCACAACCTGACGCAGCTGCGCTCGGCGACCGGCTTCGCCGCCGACACCTGGCGCTGGCGCCTCTACTGGTAGCCCGCGCCGACCAGCCGCGCCTCCCAGCCGCGAACCCCGGCTCAGCGCGGCACCGATGGCGTCAGGTGGTCCTGCAGGTCTCCCGAGCCGAGGCTCGCGAAGAACTCGACGATCGCCCGCGAGGCCGGCCACTCGAACGGCCGATCCTGCAGCAGGCGCGGCCGCTGTTGCGCACCCGGCCACGCGTGGCCGCCGCCCTCGAGCGTGACGACCCAGACCGGCGTCGGCTGCTGGTCGCCCTTCTTGCGCACGTACTTCGCGACGCGAACGCCGCCGCGCGCGGCTTCGTCCGGGTAGGCGAGCAGGCCGTTGCGCTCGACGTAGTAGTCGACCGCGTCCTGCAGCGACGCGTCGACCCGACGGCTGCGACCGGCGCCGGTCTCGCCGCCGCCGATGCGCACGTGCTCGTCCTTGCTGCCGTGGATCATCAGCACCGCGATCGGCGTCGACGCGTCGACCCCGGTCAGGTTCATCGCGCCGGCGACCGGCGCGATGCCCTGGAACACGTCGGCCGCCTCGCGCGCCAGACGATGGCACATCATGCCGCCGTTGCTGTGGCCGGTGACGTAGACGCGGCTCGCGTCGATCGCCACGCGCTTCTGGATGTCGGCGACGACCGTCTTGCAGAAGTCCACGTCGTCGATGTCGTTGCGCGCCGCGTAGACGTCGATGCCGCCCGCGTTCCAGGTCAGCAGCTTCTTCGGCAGGCGCCCGGTGCCGTCCGGGAACGCGACCACGAAGCCCTTCTCGATGCCGACCTTGTCGAGGTCGGTGACCGCGCGCGCGTGCTCGCCGTTGCCGCCGCCTCCGTGCAGCACCAGCAGCAACGGCAGACCCGCCTGGTTCTGATCGTGCGGCGGAACGTGCAGGTGGTAGCGACGATCGCGGCCGCCGTGACGGAGCTGCACGGTCTCGGCCGTGCCGACGACCTGCGGCGAGACCACCGCCGCATCGATCGCCTCGAACACCGGCCGCAGCTGCCGGCGCACGACCGCACCGCGGTCGCGCACCGCGAACACGCCGCCGTGGCTGCGATCCGGCGCGATCCACGGCGTGAAGCCGAACGCGCCGGGATCGCTCAGGCGAACGACCTCGTCGCCGTCCATCTCGATCCACGTGCCGAGCCCGTAGCGCGCGTCGTCGGCACCGGCGGGCGCCCGCACGACCACGCGCGGCGGCACCTGGTCGCGCAGCATCTCGTCGATCGCCTTGCGCCCCAGCACCTGCTCGCCGTGCCAGCGGCCGTCGGCGAGCAGCATGCGCACGAAGCGCGTGTAGTCGTTGAGCGTCGAGACCGCACCGCCTGCGACCCACGGCAGCGCCGCCTTGCCGGGTTCGGCCGCGATCGGATGCAGCGCGCCGAAGTGCGTGTCGCGCATGCCGAGCCGATCGCCGATCCGCTTGCGGAACAGCTCGTGCCAGCTCTCGCCGGTGGCCCGCACTGCACACAGCGCGACGACCTGGAAGCCGACGCCGCCGTAACGGAACGCGTCGTTGGGGCCCGTGCGCAGCGCCTCGTCCGCAGCCTCCTCGGCGAAGCGATCCATGTCCCAGCCGCGCATGCGGTCGTTCATCCGCGCCGGCAGGCCGCTGACGCACGACAGGCACTGGCGCAGCGTCACGCGCCGCTTGTCGTCACGGTCGAACTCGGCCACGTAGCGCGCCACCGGATGCTCGAGCTGCAGCGTGCCGTCCTCGACCAGCGTCATGATCGTCGCGACCGCCAGCCACTTGCTCGCCGATGCGATCGGGATCACCTGGTCGGCGGCGAACTGGCCGTGCAGGCTGCGGTGCAGTTCGCGGCCGCCCCGGAACACGGTCAGGCCGGCGCCGTCGGCGCGCAGGACCTTGACGGCGCGATCGGCCGCGGCGCGCACGCCTTCGAGTTCGGTGGACTGCGCGGCGAGCGACAGCATGGTCGCGAGCAGCGAACAACAGACGGTCAGGATGTGGCGCATACCCCCTCCTTATCGGCAGGTCGCCCCGCGGGGACGGAGCAGTTCGAACAGCTTCGCAGCCATGGGCGGAACGCGACCCCGGCACCTGCGCTGGGCCGCCCCGGCCGTCGGCCACGCCCGGTCTCTTTGGCCCGTCAGCAGCGCCGACACAACCCCACGAACCGAACGATGTCGTCTTCCCGGCGGATCTTCCGCATCGCCGTCCTGGCCATCCTCGGCCTGTCCCTGACCGCCTGCCACTTCCACCGCCACGGCTGCGGCCGCGGCTTCCGCTACCACGCTCCGGCCCGCATCTGTCGTTGACCGGCCCCTCCCCGTAGCCTGCGCGCATGCAGGCAACCCCACCTCGCAGCGCCGGCTTCGCGCTGCCCACCGGCGCGCTGCTCGGCGGCCTCGCCGTCGCGCTCGGCGCCTTCGGCGCCCACGCCATGAAGAGCAGCTACGACGAGGTCGCGCTGCGCACGTTCGAGGTCGGCGTGCGATACCAGATGTACCACGCGCTCGCCCTGGTCGGCTGCGGCGCCCTGCATGCGCTCGGCTTGCGCACCCGGGCCGCATCGCTGCTGTTCGTCGTCGGCGTGCTGCTGTTCAGCGGCTCCCTCTACGGCCTGGCGCTCGCCGACCTGCGCTGGCTCGGGCCGGTCACGCCGATCGGCGGCGTCGCGTTTCTGGCCGGCTGGATCGCGCTCGCGATTGGGGTTCGGAAACGTGCGGACGCGTCCTAGACTCGCGGTCATGCACGTGACCATCGAATACTGCGTGGTTTGAAACTACCTGCCGACGGCGTCCGGTCTGGCCGCCGCGATCGAGTCCGCGCACCCGGATGCCACCGTCGAGAAGATCCCGGGCGGCAAGGGCGACTTCGTGGTCAAGGTCGACGGCCGCGAACTGTGGGACAAGCGCGCCCACGCAGAGACGCGGTTCCCCGAGCACGACGAGATCCTGTCGCAGCTGGCGCCGGGTTCGTAGCGGCGCGCGGCCGCCACTAGGAGCGCGTCCATGTAGTGGACGCGCTGCCAACCGTGATCGCGGAAGCGGCGTGTAGGCGTGTGGACGGGGCTTTGCCCGCTAGGGCCGACGGAACCGCAGAAAGTAGTTCTCCTCGAGGCCGAGCGGCACCTCCTCCTCGAGCACGAAGCCGGCGTCGGTGACCTCGCGCACGACCTGCTGCTTGCCGCAGCGCACGTGGTCGAGCAGCCATTCGCGCGTCTTGCCGGGGATGCGTTCGAAGTCGACGATCACCAGCGAGCCGCCGGGCCGCAGCGCGCGGTGGATCGACGCCAGCGTCGCCGACGGATACTCGAAGTGGTGGTAGGTATCGCACGTGAACACGGTGTCGACCGACCCCTCCGGCAGCGACACGTCGCGGTCGGTGCAGAGCACGGCCTCGACCATCGGCTGGTTGCGTGCCCTGGTGCGCTCACGCAGGTTCGCGACGAACTTCGGCGAGATCTCGACGGCGTAGACCTTGCCGGCGTCGGTCACGTCGCGCGCGAAGAAGTCGAGGAACAGGCCGGTACCGGCGCCGACGTCGGCGACCGCCATGCCGGGCCGCAGCCCGACGGCACGTGCGATTGCGGTCCGCCTGACGAACACCTCGCGGTTGTCGGCCTCGAATCGGGCGACGAACTTGTCGACCTCGAGGTTCGGATCGAGGAAGTTCGTGTTGATGCCGGGCTTGGCGCTCTGCTCCTCGGGAGCCGAGCTGCAGGCACAGAGCGCGATGGCGACGAGCGAGGACAGCATGGGGCGCATCCGCAAGATCGTATCGAGGCCGCTACGGATCTCGATCGTAACGCCCGCCGAACGCGGCAGCCGCGCCGGCAACCGCGTCACGGCGCTGCGCTGGGCCGGCCTGCTGCGAGAGCTCGGCCACCGACCGCGGCTCGCGACGACCTGGCGCGGGCAGCCGTGCGACGTGCTGGTCACGGTGCACGCGGTCAAGTCCGCGCAGGCCGCGATCGACGCGCGGCGCGCTCGACCCGACCTCGCGATCGTCACGCTGCTGAGCGGCACCGACATCTACCCGAAGTTCGCGCCGGACGCTCGCACCGCCGAGGCGCTGCGCTGCGCCGACGCGCTGTTGGCGCTGCAGCCGCTGGCGCTCGACGTGCTGCCCACCGACCTGCGCGAGCGGGCGCGGCCGATGATCCAGTCGGCGACCGCCGTCGACGCCCCGCGCGATCCCGGCTTTTCGGCGTGCCTCTTGGCACACCTGCGGCCGGTCAAGAACCCGCTGCTCGCGGTGCGCGCCGTCGCCGCCCTGCCGCAGCGACTGGCCTGCACGCTGGCGATCGCCGGCGAACGGCTCGATCCGGACTACGGGGACGAGGTCGAGCGCGCCGCCGCCACCGACGAGCGGGTCCGCCTGGTCGGTGCGCTCGACCGCCGCGACAGCAAGCGGTTGCTGGCACGGAGCACCGTGTGCCTGGTGCCGTCCCGAGCCGAGGGCGGCGCCAACGTGGTCAGCGAAGCGATCGCCGCCGGCACGCCGGTGCTGTGCAGCGCGATCCCCGGCAACCTCGGCCTGCTCGGCGACGACTGGCCCGGCACGTTCACCGACGACGACGTCGACGCGTGCGCGGCCCTGCTCGAGCGGACCGCGACCGACCGCGCCTTCCTTGACGACTTGTGTGCGCGCACGCGCGCGCTGCAACCGATGGTGTGCCCCGCCGCCGAACGCGAGGCCTGGCGCGTCCTGCTGGCAGATCTCGGCGTCGGCTGAGCCCCCGTCGGGTCACTACTCCTTCCCGGCACCGTTGCCGTTCCCAAAGGAGTTCCTGCCCATGACCACCTCGGCGTCCAGTCCCCACGCCCGCGCCTCGCTGCGCCGCCTCTCCGCTCCCCACGCGCTCGACTTCGGCGCCCGCCTGCTGCAGCAGAGCGCCGGCGGCGTGCTGACCTTCCGCGAGTTCGTCACCATCGCGCGCGAGATGGTGCGCGAACAGCCCGAGCGCACCGCGACCTACCTGGCCGCGCTGGTCGCGCTCGACATGGGCTCGAACGACGACGACCCGCCGCTGCGTTCGCCCGAACCGTCACCGAACTGACGAACGTAGCGCGCCGCCGATCGGTGCATCGCGCTAGTGGGCAAAGCCCCGTCCGCACGCGTACACGCCGCTTCCGCGATCACGGTCGGCAGCGCGTCCACTACATGGACGCGCTCCTAGCGGGCAAAGCCCCGTCCGCACGCGTACACGCCGCTTCCGCGATCACGGTCGGCAGCGCGTCCACTACATGGACGCGCTCCTAGACGATCAGGTCGCGGATCGGGTCGACGTGCTCGACGCCGACCAGCTTCTGGTCGAGGCCCGCGTGGAAGAACGCGAGCCGGTTCGGATCGAGCCCCATCTGGTGCAGGATCGTCGCGTGCAGCTGCTTGACGTGGAAGGGCTGGTCGACGGCCTCGTTGCCGAGTTCGTCGGTCGTGCCGACCGAAACGCCGCGCTTGATGCCGCCGCCGGCCAGCCACATCGTGAAGCCCGCCGCGTTGTGGTCGCGACCGGTGCCCTTGGCGTACTCCGCCGTCGGCTGGCGGCCGAACTCGCCGCCCCAGACCACGATCGTCTCGTCGAGCAGACCGCGCTGCTTGAGGTCGGCGAGCAAACCGGCGATCGGCTTGTCGGTCGCGCCGGCGTGCTTGTTGTGGTTGTGCTCGAGGTCGCCGTGCGCGTCCCAGTTGTGGTCGTTGTGGTTGCCGCCGCTGTAGACCTGCACGAACCGCACGCCGCGCTCGACCATGCGGCGCGCGAGCAGGCACTTGCGACCGAAGTCCTCGGTCTCCGGGTTGTCCAGGCCGTAGAGCGTCTTGGTCGCCTCGGACTCGTTGGCGATGTCGATCGCTTCGGGAGCGTGGCTCTGCATCCGGTAGGCCAGCTCGTAGCTCTGGATGCGCGCGGCCAGCGTCGTGTCCTCGCTGCGCGTCGCCAGATGGGCCTCGTTCTGCTCGCGCAGCGCGTCGAGGATGCGCCGCTGCTCCTTCGCCTGCATGCCTTCCGGAACGTCGAGATCGAGGATCGGCTCGCCGGTCGGCCGCAGCACGGTGCCCTGGTAGACCGCCGGCATGTAGCCGGAGTGCCAGTTCTTGGCGCCCGAGATCGGACCGCCGGTCTTGTCGAGCATGACCACGAACCCCGGCAGGTTCTGGTTCTCGGTGCCGAGGCCGTAGTTGACCCAGCTGCCCAGGCACGGCGCGCCCGACAGGATGCGGCCCGAGTTCATCATCAGCATCGCCGAGCCGTGCAGCGGCGAGTCCGCGTACATGCTGTGCACGAACGCGAGGTCGTCGACGTAGCGGCCGACGTGCGGGAACAGGTCACTGACCCACTTGCCGCTCTCGCCGTACTGCTGGAACTTCCACTTCGGCCCGACCACCCGGCCCTGGCTCTTGCTGCCGCCGCGGCCCTTGGTCTTGACGTCGATCGTCTTGCCGTCGAGCGGGTAGAGCTCCGGCTTGTAGTCGAACGTGTCGACGTGGCTCGGCCCGCCATACATGAACAGGAAGATGCAGGCCTTGGCCTTCGGCGCGTGGTGCGGCGGCTTGGGCGCCAGCGGCCCCTTGGCCGCCTCGTCGTCGCCACCGGCGAAGAAGCGATCGCGCGACAGCAGGTCGACCAGCGGCAGGCTCGCGAAGCCGCCGCCGGCCTGCCAGAGGAACTCGCGGCGCGTGCGGCCGCAGAAGAGGTTGCGAGGGTTCATGGCAGGGGTCAGTCGAGGAACAGGAACTCGTTGCTGTTGAGCAAGACCAGGCAGCAGCGCTGCAGCGCCTGCGCCTCGGTGCGGCCGAAGTCGCGGCAGAGGTCGGACGCCAGCACCAGCAGGCGGCGCACGTCGGTGTCGCGCGCCGGACGCTGGCTGATCAGTTCGAGGCCGCGGCGCAGGCGACCCTCCAGGTCCTTCGCTTCGCGCGTCAGCCGCTGCGCGAACAGCTCGGCCTGCAGGTTGGCAAAGTCGCCGTTGATCATCGACAGCGCCTGCGTCGGCTGCACCGTCGCGAACCGCACCGGGCAGCTGGTGTCGGTGTCGGCACGGTCGAACGAAGCCAGCAGCGGCTCCGGCAGCGAGCGCTTGACGTGCACGAACAGGCTGCGCCGCGCGGCCTGCTCGGGCGACGAACGCCCCCATGCCGCGTCCGGCCGCGACGCCGTCGCCAGCACCGCCTTGGGCAGCGGCGGGTAGATGCTCGGGCCGCCGCGCTCGAGGTTGAGCGTGCCGTTGACCGACAGGATCGAGTCGCGCACCTCCTCGGCCGTCAGGCGGCGCCGGTCGAAGCGCCAGAAGCCGTCGTTGAGCGGGTCGTCGGCGAGCCCCTTGGCGTTGGCCTGCGACGACATCCGGTAGGTCGACGACAGCACGATCAGCCGGTGCATCGCCTTCAGGCTCTGCCCCTGCTCGAGCACTTCACAGGCGAGCCAGTCGAGCAGCTGCGGGTGCGTCGGACGGTCGCCGAGCCGGCCGAAGTCGTTCGACGAACGCACGATCCCGCGGCCGAAGTGATGCTGCCAGATCCGGTTCGCGATCACGCGCCAGGTCAGGCGGTTGTCGGGGCGGGTGATCCAGCTGGCGAGCGCGAGGCGACGGCCGCTGGTCTCCTCGGTCGGTTCCGGAGCCAGCAACTCGGCGGCGCCGAGCATCGACGGCACGCCGAGCTCGACCTGCGGTCCCTTGACGTGCACGTTGCCGCGCATGCGCACGACCGGCTGCGGCGCTTCACGCCCCTGCTCGCGCACGGCGAGCACCTCCACCGTCGCGATCGCAGGCCGTTCCAGCTCGTTGAGGCGCTCGAGCAACTCCGGGTCCTGGAAGCCGTTCTTCGACGTGATCGCGACGTCGTGCTGCAGGCACAGCAGTTCGGCCTGGGACAGCGCGCGGCTGTGGATGCGGATCTCGTCGAGGTCGCCGCGGAAGCCGCGGCCGCCGGGGCGCATGCGGCCGACGAAGATCGAGTCCGCCGACGTCAGCGATCGCTGCGAACCGACCGCCTCCCCGACCCGCCGGCCGTCGACGTAGAGGGCGATCCTGCCGGTCTCCTTGCTGCGCGTGAACGCGACGAAGTGCCACTCGCCGTCGTGGTGGCCCGGCTCGGAGCTGACGAACGTCTCGGGATTGCCGGTACCCGCAGCGATCACGCCGTCGCCGATCCACGAGATGCCCCAGTCGTCGACGACGCCGGGCACCTCCATGTCGACCAGGCCCGTGCCGGTGTGCCAGCGGCCGTTGCGGTTGCTGCCGCGGCCGCGCTCCTTGGAACGCACCCAGAAGCTGACGGTGAACGAATCCTCGACGCAGCGCGGCAGCACCGCGTGGTCGTCGCCATCGAACCGCAGCGCCTGGCCGGCGCGGCCCGGGATCTGCACGATCTGCCCGACCGCCTCGCCCTTCGTGCCGTGCTCGCTCGCATCGAGCAGTTCGGTCGGGCTCGCGACGTCGCCCGAGTAGTAGGCCACCAGCGAGGAATCCGCCGGCGGGGTCTGGGCCGCGTTCGTCGACCGCACCGAGTCGGCGCACTGCCGCAGCTCGCGGCGGATGCGTCGGCGCTGCTGTTGCCAGCGATCCATCGCCGCCTCGTAGCGCGTCTTCGCGCCGTCCTGCGGCAGCGCGCGCGCCTTCTTGTCGTACGGCGCGATGTTCTCGAAGTAGCCGAGGAACGCGTGGTACTCCTTCTGCGGCAGCGGGTCCTTCTTGTGGTCGTGGCAGCGCGCGCAGCCCATCGAGATCGCCAGCATCGAGCGCGCGGTCGTGTCGGCGATGCCGTCGAGGTCGTCGTAGCGGTGCTGCTCGCGATCGGTCGGCTCGTCGTCCCAGATGCCGAGCCGGTAGTAGCCGGTCGCGACGTGGTCGGCGACCTTGGCGTCCGGCAGCTCGTCGCCCGCCAGCTGGCTGGTGACGAACTTGCCGTACGGCATGTCCTGGTTGAACGCGTCGACGACCCAGTCGCGATAGCGCCACACGAACGGCTTCTTGGAGTCGCGTTCGTAGCCGTCGGTCTCGCCGTAGCGCACCACGTCGAGCCAGTGCTGCGCCCACTTGACGCCGTACTGCGGCGAGCTGAGCAGCCGGTCGACGACCTGCTCGTAGGCGTCGTCCGACGTGTCCGCGACGAACGCGTCGATCTCGGCCTGCGTCGGCGGCAGACCCGTCAGGTCGTAGGTGATCCGGCGCAGCAGCGTGTGGCGATCGGCTTCCTTGGCGGGCCGCAGCCCGCGGCGTTCGAGGCCGGCCAGCACGAACGCGTCGATCGGCGAGCGCGCCCACTGCGGGTCCTGGACCTCGGGCGTCGCCGGGCGTTCGAGCGGCCGGTAGGCCCACCAGCCATCGGCGGATCCGCTCGGGTCCTGCGCGCCGGCCGTGGCGACGAACAGCGCGGGAAGCGAGCCAACGAGGATGCGACGCAGCATGGGACGCAGAGGGTAAGGAACGACACCGGACCGTGACAAGGCGCCTGCTTCGCGCGATCTCGCTGGCCGTATGCTGCTCGCGAGGAGGCCTGCCATGAACCGCGCCCTGCCCGTCGCCGTCGTCCTGCTGCTCGCCGTGTTCGCCGCCGGCGGCTGGTGGTTGCTGCAACCGCCCGCCGATCTGCCGGCCCCCACTCCCGACTCCGGCCCGGCCCCCGCCGCTGCGAACGCGCAACGCGAACACGACCGGGCCGCGAGCGTCGCGCCGGACGAGGCGCCCACCATCGAACGGGTGCGCGCGCAGGCCGAAGATGCGCACGACAACGCCGGCAACGGCCTGCTGCGCGTCGTTGCGACGTGGGACGGCGAACCGGCGCCCGGCGTGCTGGTGTCGCTGCGCTCGTCCGCGCCCGAGCACGCCTACCGGGTGCGGGAACAGAAGTTGACCAACGACGAGGGGCAGATGACGTTCGCCGACGTCGCGCCGGGCAAGTGGAGCCTGCGCTCCGACCGCGGCGATCGCCATCGCCTCGACGTCGTGCCCGGGCCGCAGGACGTCGCATTCGAACTCGATGCGGGCGTCGCGGTGCACGGCGTCGTCGCCGATCCCGAGGACCGGCCGGTGGCCGGCTCGTCGGTCTGGTTACAAACGCGCGACACCGGTTGGGCGGGCGGACGCGTGCTCACGGCGACCGACGCCGACGGCCGCTTCCGGCTCACCCACGTGCCGCCGCACCTGTCGCTCGGCGCGTTGGCCAACGGCTTCGCGCCGTCGCCGCTGGTCGACCTCGACACGGTCGACACCTCGGCTCCGCCGGCACAGGTCACGCTGCGCCTCGCCGACCGCGGCGGCCGCATCGTCGGTGTCGTCGTCGACCAACGGGACCGCCCCGTCGCTGGCGCGCGCGTCGGCGCCGGCCGCAACGGCAGGCACCTCGACATGCGCGGCATGCGGGTCATCGAGCGCTGGTCGATCCGTTCGACGCAGACCGACCAACAGGGCCGGTTCACGCTGACCAGCATGCCGCTCGGGGAGACCCCGATCGCGTGCGCCGCCAAGGGTCACGGCATCTGGCGTTCCCGGTGCGAGGTCGTGGCAGCGAACCCGACCGAGCTGCGCATCGAACTGCAGCGCGCCGGCACGATCCACGGCACCGTCACCGACGGCGACGGCTCCCCGCTCGCCGGCGCGCTGGTGCGCGCCTACGAGAGCGAGCCCGGGCTCAGCTTCCTCGCCGGTGGCCAGATCGACTGGGACGAGATGTTCGGCTACTCCGCCGCGGTCACCGACGCCGACGGCCGCTACGAGATCGAGGAGGTCACCGCCGGCACCGCGCACGTGTTCGCACAACCCGGCGGCCGCAGCTTCTTCGACGGGCCGGTCCCGCACGCCCGCACCGAGCTCGAGGTGCCGCCTGCGGGCCGGGTCGAGTGGAGCCCCGCGGTCACCGAGGGGCGCGTCGTCGAAGGCGTCGTCTACTACCGCGACGGGCACCCGATGAAGAACGTGTTTGTCACGCTGACCGACGAGCGCAGCGGCAAACAGCACACCCAGACCAACAACGACGAAGGCGTGTTCCGGTTCGTCAACCTAGACGACTCGAGCTACACGGCGCGCGTGCAGATGTGGGACGCGCCGAAGGACGCACCGCCGCTGCAGGCGTCGGGCCTGCGTCCAGATCGCGGCCGCGCCGAGCTGCGCGCGACGCACGACAAGCCGGTCAAGAAGGCGCCGGGCACGGTGATCGGCCGCATCGACGACCCGGGTCTGCGCATCCGCAATCCCAAGGCCGTCACGGTGACGCTGTCGTCGGCAGAGCGCTGGTTCCGCGACGGCGGCAAGATCGTCGACGGCGCGTTCCGGTTCGAGCGCGTCACGCCGTGCCGGTTCCGCCTGACGCTGATGGAGAACGAGGCCGTGCTGGCCCACAGCGACTGGTTCGAACTCGAAGCCGGCGCGCAGCTCGACACCGGCGTGCTGCGCACGGTGCCCGGCGGCAGCGTGCGGATCTCGGCGCAGCGCGACGCGGGCGCGAACGACATCGCGCCGACGCTGTACCTGCGCCACGACGAGGCGCCGCGCAGCACCTCGGTCGCGCTCGAAGGAGACGAGGCGCTGGTCGACAACCTCACCCCCGGCCACTACCAGGTCACCGGCTACGGCAAGGGCCTGGTCGCGATCAAGGGCGAGGTCACGGTCGAGGCCGGGCGGGTCGCGACGCTGCCGCTGCGGCTGCAGGGCGGCACGCTGACCCGGTTCTCGATCTGGGTGCCGACCGGCGAAGCGGTCGAGGACTACGTCTACCGGATCGTTACCGCCGACGGCGCCGTGTTCCGCGAGGTCCGCAGCGGCTTCGGATCGGCGCCGACGCGGCCGTTCCCGGTCGCGGTGACGATCCCGCCAGGTCGCTACACGATGGAGTTCCGGGCGCAGGAGGTGCTGGTCGGCACCGCCACGTTCACGGTCGGCCCGGAGCCGACCGAAGACCGGATCCGCATCGACCTGAAGCGCGACTGACGCTGCCGCGGCTCACCGCGGCTCGTCCGCCGCGGCTGCGTCGCCCTCGCCGGACTCGGCGTCCTCGACGAGGCGCTTGAGCGCGACCATGCGCGGGTTGCGCGCATCGGCGCCGGCCGCCCAGGCGCGCTTCAGGCTCTCGCGCGCGTGCTCGAACTTGCCGACCGCGACTTCGGCGTAGGCCAGGTTGGCGTGCAGCTCCGGCGGCGCCCCGACGCCGGCCGAACCGGCGAGCAGTTCGCGCGCCTTCTCCGGTTCGTCGAGCGCCAGCCACGACGCACCGAGGTTGGCCGCCGTCAGCATCGTGTTGCCGAGTTCGTGCGCCCGCGTGAAGTAGCGGTGCGCGGCGAACGCGGCGCCGGCGTTCATCTCCAGCGTGCCGCGCGCGGTCAGGGCGACCACGTCCTCGCCGTTGCGCGCGATCGCCGCGTCGAGCAGCCGCCGCGCCCGCTGGCGGTGGCCGCGACGCTCGTAGAGCACACCGGCCGAGACCATCGCGTCGGTCCTGGTCGGGTGCAGTTCGAGCGCGCGCTCGAGGTCGCCGAGCGCGATCGCCACGTTGCCCTTGTCGAGCTCGGCCTGGGCCCGACGGATCAGGTGGTCGGCGAGCCCCTTGCGCGTCACGGTCATGCCCGCCTCGGCCGGCAACTCCTGCGGCGCACGGTCCGGCACGCGCACGTTCGGCGTGTCGGCAGCCTGCGCGTCGCCCTGCAACGAGCCGCCGCTCCAGTCCTCGGGGCGCGAGTGGTCGAGATGGATCGGGTTCCACTGGAAGCCGCGACGCAGCGTGACGAGGCGGTGCGCGCCCCGTTCGACCTCTTCGTCGATCCAGGTGTCGTCGAGCACGCGCGGCACCAGCACGATCATCAGCTCGACCTCGGTGCGCTCCTGGACCGTGCTCGAGAACAGCTGGCCCGCCCACGGAATGTCCATCAGGAACGGCAGGCCGGCGCGCGTCTCGGTCTTGCGCGTGCTGCGCAGGCCGCCGAGCGCGATCGCCTGGCCGTCGGCGACGCGCACCGTGGTGGTCGCGTCCCGTTCGCTGACGATCGGCACGGTGACCAGGCCGTCCGGCGTCACCGCCGTGCCGATCTGTTCGCGCACCGACGGCGTCACCGACACCGACAGCAGGCCGTCCTCTCCGATCAGCGGCAGCACCTGCAGCTGCACGCCGGTCTCGACGAACTCGACCGAGAACTGCGTCTGCGCGACGCCGGTCGTGGTGAACACCTCGCGCACGATGTACGGCACCTGGTTGGTGACCGAGATCGACGCGGGCTGGTTGTTGAGCGTCGAGACGCGCGGACTCGACAGCACGCGCACCTGCCCCTGCTGCTCGAGCGCGTCGACGAACACCGAGAAGTCGTTGTTGTCGAGGATGCCGAACGTGAACGCGGTGCCGCCCGACGCGGCGGTCTGCGCGACCACGGCGCCGCCCGGCGCCAGGCCGGTCTTGTTGCTGTCGAACACGTTCGGCAGCAGGCCCCAGTTGACGCCGAGGCTGTACTCGTCGTCGAGGCGCACCTCGAGCACGCGGGCCTCGAGCGACACCTGTCGGTTGGCGCGGTCGAGCGTGGTGTCGACCATCTCGCGCAGGCGGCGCACGCGGCTCGGCGAGCCCTCGACGTGCAGCGCCGACGCCGCGCGGTTGATCACCGCGGTCGCCTCTTCGCCGAGCACGGTCGGCAGGCTCTCTTCGAGGTCGTCCCAGAAGCTGCTCTGGTTGCCACCCTGCGCTCCGCCCTGCTGCGCGCCGCCCTGTGCGCCGCCCTGGCCGCCCTGCTGGTTCTGCTGCGCGGTCGCGTCGATCAGGTCGATCTTGATCGTCTCGCGGACCGTGTCCTTGATGCGCAGGAAGCTGCCGTCCCACTCGTAGGCCAGATCGAGGCTCTCGAGCAGCGCCTCGAACGCCTCCTCGACCGTCGAGCGCTTGATGTCGAACGTGCAGTCGACCGCCTGCACGTCGGGCTCGATCACCAGGTTGATGTCCGAATCCTTGAACAGCGCCAGCAGCACGTCGCCGACCGGCGTCTCGCGAGCCTGCAGCGCATCCATCGGCCGACCGACGGAGCCGTTGGTGGTCTCGAGTTCGGGCAGCGGCACGACCAGCATCGGCTGGAACACCGGCGCCGAGGCGCCGTCCCGGTGGTCGAGGCGCGCCGGCGAGGCGCCGCCCGAGGTGTGACAGGCGGACGCGGCGACCACCGCGGCGACCGCCAGACAAGAACGCAACTTCGCCATCACTTCCCTTCCTCCGATCCTGGTGGTTCGTTGGCGCCGACCGAGCCGGTCGCGCTCTCGCCCGACGGCCCCGCATCGCGGCTGGCCTCGAGGCGGCGCAGCTCCTGCTCCACGCGGAACTCGCGCGGCGCCGAGCCGTCGAGGTCGTAGGTCAGCGCACGGCTCTGCCAGAGCAGGCGCACCACGCCCGGTTCGATCGACAGCACCGTGCCGCCTCCGACCCGATCGCCGACGCCGACGACGACGCCGCCGAGCACCGCACGGCGCGACCGTTCGCTGACCATCACGACCCCGAGCCGCAGCTGCGGCGGATCGTCGCCGACCCAGCGGCTGGCACGCGGCGCGACCTCGCCCGCCGGCGCGGCAGCGACCAGCTGCGCGTCGGGCATCGCCGCGAACACGGGCCGCACCGGCTGTGCCGCGTCGTACGAGCCGTGGCGCGCGAGCAGGTCCCGCCAGACGACGTCCTCCTGCTGCACCTCGCCGTCGTCCTCGAGTTCGAGGTCGCCTTCGTCGATGCCGATCAGGCTGGCGAACTCCTTGGCGGAGTCGCCGGCGAACAGGCCGAGCGAGTTGGCGACGAAGGCGCTGCTGCCGAGCAGGATCAGCACCGCCAGCAGCGGATGCATGCCCTTCTTCCGGGTCCTGTTGCGGCGGCTCATCGCTGCTCTCCTTGGTGGTAGGTCGCAAGGCCGAACTCGAACGCGACCTGGTCGCCGCCGGCCGGCGTCACCCGGCCGGTCTCGAGCACCATCAGGCGCTGGCTGCGCTCGACCGCGGCGACGAAGGCCGCCACCTGGCCGGCGGTCGCATGCCCGCGGAGCAGGAACGGCTGCTTGCCCGCCTGGGCCGAACGCACCGCCTTCTGGGTGTCGAACGTCAGCCCGACCTCGTCGCCGATCACCTGCAGCTGCTGCAGCGTCTGCACGACCTCAGGCCCCTCGAGCAGCTGCCAGGCCGGCTGCCTGGACTCCGGACGCACCGGCTGTTCGGAGCGCTGCGCCTGCTCGTAGCTCTCCTCGAGCTGCTCCAGACGCTCTCGTTCCGCCTCGAGCTGGTCCTGCAGCGAACGTCGCGACAGATGCGCGACCCCGGCGAGGCCGCCCTGCAGCACGCCGAACGCGATCGCCGCGATCACGACGACCTTCTTGCCATCGAAGCCACTCATTGGTTCCTCCACGCGAGGCTGATCCGGAAGCGGATGTGGTTGGGCCTGCCGAGCACCTCGCTGACCTCCTCCTGGCCGCGCGCCTCGAGGTAGGGCAGCGCGTGCACCTTGTCGGTGAACTCGGCCATCGTCGCGAGCGCGAGCTGCCGCGTGCGGGCCTCGACGTGGCCCGAGACGACCACCGGGCTCTTGCTGGCGAACTGGATCTCCTCGAGATGGAGCTCGCCGCCGCAGCTGTTGCTGATCTCGGCCAGCAGCCTGCTGATCGGCCGCCGCATCGACAACGCCCGCTGCAGCTCGGGAGCGGGCGCAGCGTCGCCGCCGTCCCGCGCGAACGACAGCTCGTCGATCTGCATCTGCAGCTCGTCGCACTGCGAGCAGACCGCATCGGCCTGGTCGCGCGCCGACAGCCACGCGGAGCCGTCGACGACCGCGCTGTAGCTGGCGATCACGCCGAGCGACGCAGCCGCCAACACCGCCGCGACGCGACCGCCGCCCATCGGCAGGCGCAGCTGCGGTGGGTCGAGCAACGACGGCAGGCGCGCGCCGTCGGCGAGCCGTTCGAGCAGCGTCGCGAGCCCCAGGCTCGGCATCGACAGCCCTTCGTCGCAGACGATCGCCGGCCCGGCACGGCGGATCTCGCCGGTCTCGTCGTTGGCCAGCATGGCGAGCGACTCGTCGTCGAGCCCGACCCGGGTGCCGACCAGCAGGTGCCGGGGCAGCGGCTGGCCGGTCTCGCGCAGCCAGTCGAGCGTGCGCGGCAGCTCCATCGCGAGCTGGGTCATCAGCGCCGCGACGTTCTGTTCGCCGCCGGCGCCGATCAGGAAGCGACGCACCTGGATCGGCGTCTGGTCGACGCACAGCACGTAGCGGGCACGTCCGCCGCTGCACTCGAGCACGGCGACCGGCTCGGTGAAGTCCGCGTCACAGGCCATCGCCATGCACGACTCCATCGTGTGCAGGCCGAGCACCTTCATGCCGTTCTCCTCGAACGCCGCAGCGAGCGGCGCCCACACCGAACGCGACAGCGCCGACGTGCCGAGCAGCATCTTGTTGCCGGCCAGCCGGCGGACCAGGCGGGTCGCGACCAGCACGTCGTCGGCCGACGGCAGATTGGTCAGGCGCAAGGCCTCGCGCGTCACGAACGACACCGCGTCCTTCGACGCCGATCGCGGCAACGTGCTCAGGAAGTGGCGGGCGCGGCGGTCCCCGATGACGACGTGCACACCTTCGGCGCCCTGCAGCATCTCGCCGGTCACGCCGCGCAGCGCGTTGCGCACGGTCTCGCGGCCGAGATCGGGCAGCGGCATGCGCAGCTGCCGCAGCAGGCGCGTGCGGTTGCCGTCGCGCGCGCCGACGACGACGTTCAGCGTGCCTTCTTCGAGTTCGAGGATCGCGTGCGTCTTCATGTCTCCCTCAGATCGTGATGTCGTCGGCGGTGCCGAAGACCTGGTCCGGTCCGGCGCTGGCCAGCGTGTGCGTCGCCGCGGTCCACTGCAGCGTCGTGCCCCAGCCGTCGGCGTCGTAGCTGGCGCCGAGACCGATCGACGCGCGCACCGTCGGCCAGTCGCCCGCGACCGAACCACCGGACTCGATGTGCTCGGCGAGCAGTTCGACCGCGATGCGCAGCCGCATCCAGGTGCGCCGGGTCCCGGGGACCGCCGCGTGCACGCGCACGACCAGTTCTTCGTTGTTGGCGCCGTCGTCGACGCCGTTCTCGCCGAGGCTGTAGACCGTCGCGACGCCGCCGGCGACCGAGTAGCGGTACTCCTGGTTGGCGAACGCGTCGAGCACCGCGGTGTTGCGCGGTCCCGGCTGCAGGTGCACGCCGAAGAAGTCGTTGGCGGTCAGGCTGCCGGGGAACGCGGCCCGGTCGAACCAGTAGGCGTCGAGCGCCTTGCCGAGTTCGGCCAGTTCGCCGACCGCCTCCTGGCGCCGGTCCGCCTGCACGACCGCACCGGCCAACGGCACCGCGGTGCCCAGCACGATGCCGAGCACGCCGAGCACGATGATCACTTCGAGCAGCGTGAAGCCGGACTGTCGATCACATGTCGTCATCGGTTCCTCCCGTGCCGTCGGCGCCGGCCGCGACGAAGCCGACCACCGGATCCAGCAACAGCGGCGCACCGGCGCCGTCGACGGCCCGCGCGTCCTCCATCGCGAGCCGGTCCATCAGGCCACCCGCGCCGGTCAACGCGACCGGCAGCGCCGTCAGCGCGTGCACCGACGCCAGCGCCGAGACCGTCGCCGTGGCGTCGGCCATCGTCGTGCTCAGGGTCACGCGCGTCGCCGCGTCGGCAGTCCGCCAGCGGCGCTTGGCGACCGCGTAGTCGCGCATCGCGTTCCGCATCTGCACCACGTCGCCCGCCGACATCGAACCCGCGAGCCGGAACGAGCTGCGCAGCAGCACCGCGCGCAGCACGCGCAGGCGCAGGCGCTGCCGCACCCGCAGCTGGGTCTCGGCGGCGACGTCGAGCACGAGGTCGTCGGCGGTGCCGAGTTGTCGGTCGACGCCCCGGCTGCGCAGCCGCAGGTCGGTGCCGACGCGCGCGTAGTCGAGCGCTTCGCCGTGGCCGAACGGATCGCGCCGCCACGGGCCGTCGACGGCGAGCCCGGCAGCCGTCGACAGCGCGTCCAGATCGACCGGGAACGCGCCGGTGCGGCGGAATGCCGTGCGCGCCGCCGCCTGCGCGGTCTCCAGGTTGCCGACCGACAGCGCCTGGCGTTCGCGCAGCGTCGGCAGGTAGGCCTCGACGGCCAGCAGCAGGCCGACGCTGCCGATGCCGACCACGGCCAGCAGCACGATCAGCGCGAAGCCCGGCTCATCACCGGCGGCAGCAGGGTCACGGCGGTGGTTCACTTGCCGATCCCCTTCATCGCCGAGTAGATGGTCATGACGACGAGCACGGCGACGCCCCCGACCACGACGCCGAGCAGCACGGTGACCAGCGGCTCCATCAGGCCGAGCGCCTTCTTGACCGCCGCCTTGACCTCGCGGTCGTAGAGCCGCCCGAGGCGTTCGAACGTGATCGGCAGGCGGCCCGCCTCCTCGCCGACCTTGACCATGCTCATCGCGACGGGCGGCAGCACCTCCTCTTCTTCGAGCGCCTCCGCGAGCCGGGCACCGCCGAGGATCCGCTCGCGCGCGGCGTCGATGCGTTCGCGCAGGTCGGGCAGCGCGACCGCGCCGGCGCCGAGCTGCAGCGCGTTGGTCATCGTCAGGCCCGAGTTGAGCAGCACGCTGAAGGTGCGCGCGAACTGCGCGACGGCGAGCGTGCGCACGACGTTGCTGACGACCGGCAGGCCGCTCAACAGGTCGAGGAACCGCCCGACCAGCGCCGGCACGCGCATCATCCAGACGAACCCGACCGCGGCGCCGATCGACGCCAGCACGATCCACAGGATGTTGCCCGCGACGAACGAGGACGCCTCGATCAGCACCACGCTCGCGGCCGGCAGGTCGTTGCCGATCTTGCTCAGCACCTCGCCGAGGCGCGGGATCACGAACGACAGCATGAACAGCACCATCCCGTAGCCGGCGGCGGCGACGACGGCCGGGTAGACCATCGCCTGCTTGACCGTTCCGGCGATCTCGATCTTCCACTCCAGGAAGCCGGCCATCGAGCGCAGTACCGACGGCAGGCTGCCGGACTGTTCGCCGGCGCGCACCAGCGAGCAGTAGATGCCGGGAAACGCGCGTGGGTGCGCCTCGAGCGCGTCCGACAGCATCTGCCCGGTCGCGACCCGTTCGCCGAGGTCGTCGAGCATCTCGGCGATGCGGTCGTCGTCCTCCTGGTCGGCGATCGCCTCGAACGTGCTCAGCAGCGGCACCCCGGCATCGAGCGCCTCGTGGAGCGCCTGCGTCAACAGCAGCAGCCGCCGAGGTGCCAGATGCACGTCGACGGCCTCACGCTGCTCGCGCACCTTGTCCAGCGGGACCAGCCGCAACAACGTGCGGCCGTCACCGTGCAGCGAACTGTGCAGCGACTGTTCGTCCGGTGCCTCGAGCACCGCAGTGGACGTGCTGCCGTCCGGTTCCAGGATTGTCGAGCGGTAGCGCATCTGGGGGGATGCCTCCGACCACGGGAGGATGGGTTTGCGTGCGAGGCGACCGACTCTCCAGCTCGGCCACCCGCGCGCCGCGGCTACTGCCGCTGCGTCAGGAGCACGCCGATGTCGTCACCGGCGAGTTCGTCGGTGGCGCGGGCGCGGTAGTTGGTGTTGAAGCGACCGTCAGGACCGGCGGAGACGACCCAGACGCGCTTGTAGTTGGTCGCGTCGGTGCGCCAGCCGCTCAGCACGTTGATGACGTAGGGACGACCCCACGGATCGACCGGCGTCGAACCGGCGACGTACGGACCGCGCCAGCGCATGTTGCCGGTCGAGGCGTACGCGCCGCTGGTCGAGCCCTGCGGCTGGTTGACCAGCAGGTGGTTGTCCAGCTGGTCGCCGCGCTGCGCGTTGCGCGCCCACGCGCTCCACCGGTGGTTGTTGCTCCACGGGTTCGACGTCAGCGCCGGCCCGGTGTAGAGCGTGTAGAGGTAGTTGTTGGTGCCCGAGCTGTTGCGCGCCGGGTAGACGCCGACGTCCTTGTACATCTTGCCGACCGCGGCCATCACGACCTTGATCTCGGCTTCGGCGCGCGCACGACGGCCGTCCTCCATGTAGCTGCTCAGCATCGGCACCGCGATGCCGGTCAGCAGCAGGACGACGGAGAGCACAACGATGACTTCGACGAGCGTGAAACCGCCTTGGAGAGCGCGGCGGTCGACGTTGCTTGCAGTCCTGGTCATGCCCAGCGCATCGGCGTCTCCCGGCCCGAAAACTTAGGCCACCGGACGGATTCCTCGTGTTCGCCCCTACGCACATTGCGGCTCACGTGCCGATCCAGCCGATGCCGATGCACGCACATGGTCCGATCCGGGGACGATCCGCTCGACGTGCTGTCCGCAACCGAGGACGACGACCGCCAGTTCCTCGAAGCCGCGCTGAAGAAGGGCGAGGGCAGCGAGGCGGCAACGATCGAAGGCCTCGTCAGCAAGGGCATGATCTCGCTCGAGCGGGCCTACCGGATCTGGGCCGAGATGCTCGGACTGAGCTTCCACGGGCTCGAGGAGCACACGCTCGACCACCGGCTGCGCCACCGCCTGCCGGTCGACCTGGCGCTGCGCCACCACGCGGTCGTCGTCGCCGAGGACGACGGCATCCTCTCGGTCGCGCTGAAGAACCCGTTCGAGCTGCTGGCGATCGACGAGATCCAGGAGGTCACCGGCATGCCCGTCGAGGTCGTGCTGTCGACGCCAACCGCGATCGCTGCGGCTCTGGACCGCGTGCAGAAGGGGTCGTCGGGGATCGAGGGCCTGATCCAGCGCCTGCTCAAGTCCGAGATCGACAGCGCCAACGTCGACGCCGACAAGCTGCGCACGCTGGTCGGTGACGACGCCGTGATCCAGCTGGTCGACCACCTGATCGAGGAGGGCATGCGTGCCCGCGCCAGCGACATCCACATCGAGCCGCAGCGCGACGGCCTGCGCGTGCGGATCCGCGTCGACGGCGACCTCGACACGCTCTACATGCTGCCGGCCGGCCTGCACCGCGCGGTCGTCGCGCGGGTCAAGGTGTCGTCGGGCATGGACATCGGCGAGAGCCGCAAGCCGCAGGACGGCCGCATCGGGGTCAGCGACAAGGTCGAACTGCGCGTATCGGTGCTGCCGAGCGTGCTCGGCGAGAAGGCGGTCATGCGCGTGCTCGACCGTTCGGGCATCACGCTCGATCCGGCCAAGCTCGGCATGACGCAGCACAACCTCGACCTGTTCCGTCGCGGCTTCACCGCGCCGAACGGGATCGTGCTGCTGACCGGCCCGACCGGCTCGGGCAAGACCACGACGCTCTACACCGCGATGGCCGAGCTCAACCAGCCCGACACCAACCTGGTGACCGTCGAGGACCCGGTCGAGTACGAGCTGTCGGGCACCACCCAGGTCCAGGTCGACGTCAAGGCCGAGCGCACGTTCGCCAGCGCGCTGCGCGCGATCCTGCGCCAGGACCCCGACATCTGCATGGTCGGCGAAATCCGCGACGCCGAGACCGCGTCGATCGCGGTGCAGGCGGCGCTGACCGGCCACCTCGTGCTGAGCACGCTGCACACCAACGACGCGCTGTCGACGATCCACCGGCTGTGCGACATGGGGGTCGCCCCCTACCTGCTCGGCCCCGCGCTGCGCTGCGTGGTCGGCCAGCGCCTGGTGCCGAGGATCTGCGGCGAGTGCGCCGAACCCGCCTCGCCCGAGCCGACCGTTCGCCAGGAGTTCGGCCTGGGCCCGGACGAAGGCCACGGCTTCCGCCAGGGCGCCGGCTGCCAGGCCTGCCGCGGTCGCGGCAAGCGCGGCCGCGTCGCGATCCACGAAGTGCTCTACGTCAGCCCCGCACTCGCCTCCGCCATCAGCCGCGCCGCCTCCGAAGACGACCTGCAACGCCTCGCCGACGAAGCCGGTTACGTCCGCATGATGCAGGACGGCCTCGACAAGGCCCAACAAGGCCTCGTCACCCTAGAAGACGTCCTAGCCGTAGCCCGCTCCGACTGACACCGCATACCGAACCGGGTTCATGTTGCGCCACTTGGGCGCGCATACCGAACCCGGTTCAAGCTGCGCCCCGGTTCACGTTGCGCCATTGCTGCGAACGCGCCAGCTGGGCCGGGTCAGCTTCATCGGGCCGCGCAGCGTAGCGGCGACGCGCCCGCCGCGCCGCTCAGGAGCTCCGCTTCGCCGCGTTCGCCTCGAACTGCTCGCGCGCCCGCCCCTTCTCCAGGCGGTAGCGACGCCGCCGCGTCGGCCACAAGAACATTACCAGCGCTACGCCGCCCACCCACAGCAGCGGTTCGAGGAAGTCGCGCGTGATGCCGTAGCCGGTCGCGTAGAACACCAGCAGGACCAGCAGCACGCCGATGCGTTCTTGCGTCACGAGGTGCCTGCGGTCGTTCGTGCGCATGCTGCCAGCCGGCGGCAGCGAATCCCCCTGCGACCGGTAGCGCCGATTGAACGGCTGCGCCGGCTTCGGGGTCTGTGGCTCGATCGGCTGATGGGACATCTGCTCGGCTCCTCTCTGCTGGATGATACCGCCTGGGGCAGGCGCGGTTACCGCCGCCGCCCCGGGGTATTGGCAGATTGGCGCCGCAGCGTCACTTCGCGACGAAGTTCACCAGCTTGTTGGGCACGAAGATCTCCTTGACCACGTTCTTGCCCTCGAGCCACTTCGCCGCGGCCTCGCGCGCCGCCGCCAGCGCGTCGTCCTTGGCGCAGCCGTTCGGCAGCTTGACGCGCGCGCGCACCTTGCCGAGCACCTGCACGACCACCTCGACTTCGTCGTCGACCAGCAGCTTCTCGTCGACGCCCGGCCACCTGGCATGGCTCAGCGAACCCTCGCCGCCGAGGCGCTGCCACAGCTCCTCGCCCAGGTGCGGCGCGAACGGCTGCAGGATCTGCACGAACCGCAGCAGCTGGTCGCGCGACAGCTTGTCGACGTTCTTGGTCGCCTCGTTGACGAAGATCATCATCGCCGCGATCGCCGTGTTGAACGCCATGCGCTCGATGTCGCCGGTGACCTTGTGCACCGTGCGGTGCAGCTGCTTCTCGAGGTCCGCGTCGCCGTCGCGATTGGTCGCCAGCCACGCGTGCACCTGGCCCTTCTCGGCGAACTCCGGCACACACAGGCGCCAGACCCGCTGCAGGAAGCGATGCACGCCGGGCACGTCCTTCGGGTTCCACGGCTTGCTGTCCGCGAGCGGCCCCATGTACATCTCGTAGAGCCGCAGCGTGTCGGCGCCGAACTCCGACACCACGTCGTCCGGGTTGACGACGTTGCCGTAGCGCTTCGACATCTTGGTGACCGTCTGCGTCAGCTTCTCGCCGGTCTCGGCATGCACGACGTCGTCGCCGTCGACCCTGGTATTGGCCGTCGGCACGATCGCGCCGCGAGCGTCCTGATAGGCGAACGCCTGGATCATGCCCTGGTTGTAGAGCTTGTGGAACGGCTCGACGCACGACACGTGGCCCTCGTCATGCAGCACCTTGGTCCAGAAGCGCGAATACAGCAGGTGGCCGACCGCGTGCTCGGTGCCGCCGACGTAGAGGTCGACCGGCAGCCAGTAGTCGCTCGCCGCCTTGCTGCAGAACTCCTGGTCGTTCTTCGGATCGCAGAACCGCAGGAAGTACCAGCTCGAGCCGGCAGCCCCCGGCATCGTGTTGATCTCACGCTTCGCCGGCCGCCCTTGCGCGTCGGTCGTGTCGACCCAGTCGGTCGCACGGATCAGCGGCGACTCCGGCTGCCCGCCCGGCTTGAAGTCGTCCATGTCCGGCAGCGTCACCGGCAACTGGTCGTCGGCGACCAGCGCGACGCCGTCGTCGGTGTGCAGCACCGGGAACGGCTCACCCCAGTAGCGCTGACGGCTGAACAGCCAGTCGCGGATCTTGTAGGTGATCTTGGCCTCGCCGCGCCCCTCGGCCACCAGCCAGTCGATGATCGCGCGCTTGCCGTCGGCCATCGACAGGCCGGCCAGCGCGATCTTGCCGTCGTGCGTCCGGCAGTGCTCGGCATACGGCACCTCGTCGGTGCAGACCTCGTCGCCCGCCGCGATGCGCGCGTCGCGTTCGGCGTCGTCGCTGCTCGGCGCGAAGATGCCCGGGATCTCGATCTCGAACTTCTGCGCAAACTCGAAGTCGCGCTCGTCGCCGGCGGGCACCGCCATGATCGCGCCGGTGCCGTAGCTGACGATCACGTAGTCGGCGATCCAGATCGGGATGCGGCCCTTGGGGTCGTCCTCGGCGAACAGCGGGTTGTGCGCGTAGGCGCCGGTCCAGACACCGCTCTTGTCCTTGGCCAGATCGGTGCGCTCGAGTTCGCTCTTGGCCGCCGCGGCCTTGACGTAGTCGTCGACGGCCTGCCGCTGCCCCTCGGTCGTGATCTTCGCGACCAGCGCGTGCTCGGGTGCCAGCACCATGAACGACGCGCCGAACAGCGTGTCCGGTCGCGTCGTGAACACGCGCAGGCGCTCGTCATGGCCGTCGACGTCGAACTCGATCTCGGCGCCTTCGCTCTTGCCGATCCACTCGCGCTGCATCGTCTTGAGCGACTCGGACCAGTCCAGGCCGTCGAGATCCTGCAGCAGGCGCTCGGCGTACTCGGTGATCTTGAGCACCCACTGGCGCAGCGGCCGACGCTCGCACGGGTGGTCGCCGCGTTCGCTGCGGCCGTTGATGACCTCGTCGTTGGCGAGCACCGTGCCGAGCGCTTCACACCACCAGACCGGCGCGCTGGACTCGTAGGCGAGGCCGCGCTCGTGCAGCTTCTTGAAGATCCACTGCGTCCACTTGAAGTAGTCGGGATCGCATGTGCCGACCTCGCGATCCCAGTCGTAGCTGAAGCCGAGCGTCTGCAGCTGACGCCGGAACGTCTCGATGTTCGCGGCCGTGGTCTTCGACGGGTGCGTGTTGGTCTGGATCGCGTACTGCTCGGCCGGCAGGCCAAACGCGTCCCACCCCATCGGGTGCAGCACGTTGTGGCCGGTCGCCCGCTTGTAGCGCGACACGATGTCGGTCGCGGTGTAGCCCTCGGGGTGGCCGACGTGCAGGCCGGCCGCCGACGGATACGGAAACATGTCGAGCGCGTAGAACTTCGGCTGCTGCGGGTCGAAGTCCGGGTCACCCGGGTTCTTGGCGCGGAACGTCTTGTTCTCGCTCCAGAACTGCTGCCACTTGGGTTCGATGGCGGCCGGGTCGTACGTCTGCTTCTGCTCGGTCATGGCTGTCTGAGGGCGAAGCAGTATGCCGGGCGCGGCGGAGCTGCGCATGCGCGAATCGGGCGATGTCGCCCGTCGGCGCGCCGCTAGGAGCGCGTCCATGTAGTGGACGCGCTGCCAACCGTGATCGCGGAAGCGGCGTGTACGCCGGCGGACGGGGCTTTGCCCGCTACTGCCGCAGCACCTGGACCACGCCGACGAACTGCGGCCGGGCCACCCGCCGGTGCCGCTCCGACAACCGCTCGTTCAGCTCGCGCGGCGCCCTGGCCCATTCCTGCAGCTCCTCGCGCCACTGCTGGCGGCGCGCCATCGCGTCCGGATCGTCGAGCGGCGGCCGGGTGCGGTTGAGTTCGGTCAGCAAGTCGTGCACGACGTCGAGCATCCGCCTGGCGGCACGCAGCTGCTGGCGTTCGGCAGCGAGCACGGCGTCGGACAGCTCGAGCTTGGGGACGCGCCGGTGGTTGCCGAGCAGCACATCGGGACGGCCGTCACCGTCCCAGTCGGCAGCCGCGATCCGCAGCGGCACGTTGGGCGCGTCGAGTTCGGCGACGCGACGCGGCTGCAGGCGGCCGCCATCACGCTGCAGAACGTGCACGCCGTCGCGGTCCTGCGTCAGCAGATCGAGGTCGCCATCGCCGTCCCAGTCGACCGCCGCAAAGCCGCGGCTGGTCGCGCCGATCCGCACCGCCTCGGCCTGAAAGCCGCCGGCGACGCCGCGGTGCAGCACCAGCGCGGGGGTCGAGACGAGCAGGTCGCGCACGCCGTCGCCGTCCCAGTCGAGCAGTTCGACGGCGCCGCGCGAGCCGTCGCGGGGCAGCGACCGGCCGTCGGGCGCGCGCAGTTCGGTGCGGGTTGCAAAGCTGCCGGCGCCGTCATTGGCAAACCACACCGGCAGCGCGTTGACGCCGATGCCGCCGAGGCCGGCGCACAGCGTCAGCAGGTCGAGGTCGCCGTCGCGGTCGACGTCGACGAGCCGCGGCTCGCAGGCGTTCTCGCAGGTGGGGCCGGCCTCGATGCTGAGCGGGCGCGCCGCTGCGAATCGTCGCGGCTGCCGCGACAGGCCGCGACGGAGGTCGAAGCGGCCGTTGCGCCCGACCACCAGGTCCTCGATCCCGTCGCCGTCGACGTCGCCGAGCGCGACCGAGATGCGGTAGTCGTCGCCGACGTCGATCGCGGTCGGGGTCGATACCGTTGGGGATTGGCCCGTCGGGGTTTGGCCCTTCGGCGTTTGGGCCGTCGCGGTCGGCGCGATGGCGATGGCGAACAGGCAGACGGGTGCGGTCCAGGCGGGCCGGTTCATGAGACGTTCCTTCCAAGGATGAGGCCGGCCCCGAACGGATCGGGACCCGCGGATCGGGGACGCGGCCGGAACGCGACGCGCCCCGCGGAACTCCGCGATCCTACAGCCAACCGTTCGCGACGGCTTCGCCGACGATCGAACGCACGGTGTCCTCGACCATTCCGGTCATGCCGACCCCGGCGAACGGCAGGGCGAACACGAACACCCAGCCGACCCACGTCGAGATCTCGACGTGGCGGTCGATCGCGCCGAGTCGCGTGCCGTTCGCGTCGAGCACGACCGCATGCACGTCGAACTCGTGGTGGGCCCGCGCCGGCAGCACGCCGAGCGTCAGCGCGCACATCACCATGAACGTGCGGGTCGTCGGCAGCGACTGGCGCTGGTGCTGGATCTCCAGGCGCAGGGTCCGCTGGGCCGTCTCGGCCTCCGGCGCGGCGACGAACGCAAACCTGCCCGACTCCGTCAACGTGCGCCGGATGACCTGCTGCCAGCCGCGGTCGAACTTGTCGGGCAGCCCCTGGACCGAGACCGCGAGGCCGTGCGACGGCTCGACGGTCGCGGGCGGCCACGCGTCGAGATACGGCAGTTCGCCGGATTCGAACGAGGCACAGGCCGGGAGCAGGCAGAGCAACCACAGGGTTATGCTTCGCATGTCGAATACCTCACAACACAAACCGATGGAACAACGACACATGGAGACCGAGATCACGAAGGTCCGGCGAATGCTGAAGCTGTCGCTGATTGGAATCGTCCTAGCTTGGGCAACCTGCCTTCCGCTGACCAACTATCTCGCCACCGAACCGGGGCAGGTTGGCGACACTTTCGGTTCTGTCAACTCTCTCTTCACGGGTCTGGCATTAGCCGGCGTCGTAGCCGCCATCGGCTTCCAGTCAGTCGAGCTACGCGCTCTCCGAAGGTCCCAGAAGGATGCCGAGCAAGCTCAAGCAGACGCTCACAGGCTCCTCACCTCCATGGCCGAAGCCATGGTTCACGCGAAAGAAGCAGACGTCCTGATGCACTGCAATCATCGCTACGCCGACGTTTGGGCATCTCAATTCCAGCCGAACTCGGCACAGGGCTACTGGGACCGCTTCCTGAACTTGCAGTTCGATCAGTTCACGCACTATCGAGCCGGGCTGATTCCCGACATCGTCTGGCACTATTGGATCAAGTGCCGCTACCAGGACTACCGCAACGAGAACTTCAAGGTCAACGACATGACGTATCGCCAAGCCTGGGAACAAGCGGAGCAAAGGTGGACCGACTCCGACTTCCTACGCTACTTCCGCATCGTTCACGAGAACGAAGACCCTGAAGCGGTCGACCGCCAAGCTAGCCAGCTGATCGGGCCGCGACTTGCCCGGTTGGCGATGCGCACGTTCTAGGCAACTCGCAATCGCCGCCACCGCCCGCGAAACTGGCCGCATGCGCTTCCCGAACGACACGGCCTTCCACATGAAGATGGCCGCGCTGGTGATCGTCTCGCTGTTCGTCGAACACAACGCGAAGTCGTGGCTGCCCAACTGGTCGTCGCCGCAGATCGGCGTGATCACGTTCGTGCTCGGGCTCGCCTGGGTGACGCTGTTCGCGGCGCACCACGCGCAGGCGATGCAGGAGCGCATCCGCGTGCTCGAGGACAAGCTCGAGCGCACCAACCAGCTGGCCGAGATGCTCGCCGACGAGACCCGCGGTCGCCGTTCGCTGCCGCCGATGTGATCGGTCCGTTCGGTAGGATTTCGTCCCGGAACCAGACTTACGGACCGCAACCAGTCCTTTCGACCGAACCAGATGTTCCGACCGGTCAGGCAGTCGGGAGGAGCGTGGTCAGGAAGTCGGCGAAGCGCTGGGGGGCGCCGTCGCCATGGAGCACGAACAGTTCGGGTTCGATCAGTTCGACCTCCATCAGGATGGCGCCGCGCTCGGTCGGCACCAGGTCGATGCGCGCGTAGTCGGCGGGCTCGGGCAGCAGCCGCAGCACGTCGCGCGCCACCTGCAGGTGATCGGCGGTCGGTTCGAACGGGGCGGTCGTACCGCCGTGCTCGGCGTGGATCAGGATCGAGCCCTGCCTGGCGCGCTTGATGGCGGCGTGGGAGAACGTGTCGCCGACGAACGTCAGCGATGCCTCGCCGACCGTGCGGATCTCCGGCACCAGCGGCTGCACCAGGCCGTCGCAGCCGAGCCTGCCCGCCGCGGCGGCGAGGCCGGCGGGATCGTCGCGGCGCACGATCGACAGCCCGCTGGCGCCGGCGCCGAACACCGGCTTGACGACCGCCTCGTCGAGGCCGAGCTCGGCCATCGCCGCGTCGATCTGCTCGGCAGCGGGCGACACCAGCCGCGTCGGTGCGAGCGGCGCGCCGCGCTCGGCGAGATCGAGCAGGTAGGTCTTGCGCGCGTTCCATCGCATCAGCGACGGCCGGTTGACCACGCGCGCCGCGACGCCCTCGAGTCGATCGAGCCACGCCAGGAACGCGTCGGGCGTCTGCGCGTAGTCCCAGGTCGAACGCACCGCGACCAGGTCGCACTGTTCGAACGGCGCGAACGGCCCGTTCCACGGCGCCGCCACCACCTCGACGCCCGACGCCTCGATCGCCGCCGCGATCGGCGCGTCGTCCGGCTGCAGCGCCGGCATCTCGAGGCAGGTCGCGAACGCGATTCTGGTCATGCTCGCAGGCTACCGCACGCCGTGGTAGCGCAGCACGTAGGCAGGCGGCACGTTGCGCAGCACCGGCCCGATGCGCTCGAAGCCCTCGAAGTGCTCCTCCATGCGCGCGCGGAACCGCCGCGCGGCCTTCATCCGGTAGGCGTGCACGTACTGGAACGTGCGGAAGTCGCAGTCGCTGTCGCGCAACGCCCAGACCAGTCCGTCGACGACCGAGTCCTGCACCGGCGCCGGCAGGCTCGCGAACGGCAGGCCCGAGATGATGCGCGCCGGCCGCGGCAGGTCGCGTTCGGCGAGGATCTGCTGCACGTCGCCGGCCGACCCACAGTGGAACTGCATGCCGGGGAAGCGCGCCGCCAGCAGGTCACAGAACGACGCCTCGAGCTCGATGCCGAGGTAGCGCGCGCCGAACGGCAGCCGTTCGTGGATGACCGACGTCATCGGGCCGGTGCCGGGGCCGTATTCGACGACGAGGTCGCCGTCCCCGAGCTGCGACAGGTCGCCGACCAACGCGCGCGACAGGAATCGCGAACTCGGCAGCACCGCGCCGACCGAGGTCGGGTTCTTCAGGAAGTTGCCGAAGAAGCCGAGCCCGTCGCGCACCGGGCGCTTCTTCGGTGCATCCATCGACGGTTCGATCTCTCGCGAAGGGTCCAAGCGCACCAGCGTGCCGCCTCCGGCTCAGTCCGTCAACGCGTCGCCGACGACCGCGACCTTGCCGGCGCGCACCCGCGCGCAGCAGAGCAGTCGGCAGTCGTCGCCGACGCCCATGCGATCGAGGGTGCCGCGCTCGTCCTCACCGGCCGGCTCGAGCGCGTCGTCGGCCGCGTCGACGCGGTGCGCGTCCGTGCCGCACATGCCGCGCGTGCAGCCGGTCATGATCTCGACGCCGGCCATCTCGGCGGCGGCGAGCAACGTGGTGCCGGGCTCCACGAACACGGTCTTGTCGGCTTCGGCGAAGTGCACCTCGACGAGGTTCATGCCCCAAGGGCTTACGGTCCGCGCCGCCGGGATCAAGCTCGGACTGGCGCAGCAGCGGCCGAGCCCCCAACATCGCGCCACCATGCAGCTCGAGTTCCTCGACTGGGCGATCATCGCCGGCTACTTCGCCGTTGCCCTCGGCATCGGCGTGTTCTTCTACCGCCGCGCCGGCTCGAGCTTCGTCGAGTACTTCGCGTCGGGCCGCAGCCTGCCGTGGTGGATCGCCGGCACGTCGATGGTCGCAACCACGTTCGCGGCCGACACCCCGCTCGCGGTGACCGGCCTGATCGCCAAGCACGGCCTGGCCGGCAACTGGTTCTGGTGGGCGTGGGCGTTCGGCGGGATGTTGACCGTGTTCGTGTTCGCGCGGCTGTGGCGGCGCGCCGAGGTGCTGACCGACGTCGAACTGATCGAGCTGCGCTACTCCGGCCCCGCCGCGGCGTTCCTGCGCGGGTTCCGCGGCTTCTACATCGCGGTCGTGATGAACTCGATCGTGATCGGCTGGGTGACCAAGGCGATGGCGCAGGTGCTGCAGCAGACGGTGCTGTTCGACGAGGCGGCGACCGCGGACCCCGGCGACGGCACCGGCCTGATGCTGATCGCGATCATGCTCGCGATCACCGGCGTCTACTCGATCCTCTCCGGCCTGTGGGGCGTCGCGATCACCGACATGATCCAGTTCGTGCTGGCGATGGGCGGCTGCATCGGCCTCGCCGTCGTCGCGATCTCGCACCTCGGCGGCGTCGACGAACTGCAGGTACAGCTCGCCAAGGTCTACGAAGGCGACGGCGATCCGCTCGCGTTCCTGCCCGACTTCGGCGAGGGCGGCGCCGCGATTCCGCTCGGCATCTTCCTGGTGCTGGTGTTGTCGCAGTGGTGGGCGACCTGGTATCCGGGCTCCGAGCCCGGCGGCGGCGGCTACATCGTGCAGCGCATGGCCTCGTGCAAGGACGAGGGCCACGCCGTCAAGGCGACGCTGTTCTTCCAGCTGGCGCACTACTGCCTGCGGCCGTGGCCGTGGATCCTGGTCGCGTTCGTCGCGATCGCGCTGCACCCGGAGCTGCGCGCCGAAGGCGCCGACGCCGGCGCCGGCTACCCGATGATGATCCGCGAACTGGCCCCCACCGGCCTGCGCGGCCTGCTGCTGGTGACGTTCGCGGCGGCGTTCATGTCGACGATCTCGACGCAGATGAACTGGGGCGCCAGCTACCTGGTCAACGACGTCTACAAGCGCTTCGTCGCGCCGGACGCCAGCGACCGACAGCTGATGGTCGCCTCGCGCATCGCCTCGGGCATCGTGCTGCTGCTCGGCGGCGGCGTCGCGTGGTGGATGCTGACCTACGGCATCTCGGTCGACCAGGCGTGGGCGTTCCTGGCGGCGCTCGGCGCCGGCGTCGGCGCGGTGTTCATCCTGCGCTGGTTCTGGTGGCGCATCAACGTCTGGAGCGAGATCACCGCGATGGTCGGCTCGCTGCTGCTGTTCGCGATCTTCACGTGGCTGCAGGCGACGCCCGACGGCGCGAGCGAGGCCCGCTGGCCGGCGCTGGCGGCGCTCGCCGACGAGTATCGCGCGCTGATCGTCGCCAGCGGCACGCTGGTGCTGTGGCTGCTCGCCACGCTGCTGACCAGGCCGACCGAACCGGAGCACCTGACGGCCTTCTACCGCAAGGTCCGCCCCGACGGCCCCGGCTGGGGACCGATCGCGGCACGCGCGCCCGAGGTCCGGCCGGACGGCGCGCTCGGCCGCGGCGTGCTCTGCGCCGTGATCGGCACCGCGATCGTCTGGCTGTCGCTGCCCGGCGTCGGCGCGCTGATCTTCGGCGACTACCTGCTGGGCGTCACGCTGCTCGCGGCGGCCTTGGCGTGTGGCTTCGTGCTGCTCAAGCTCGCGCCGCGCAACCTCGCGGCGTGATCACCTGCCCACAGCGGGCTTGCGGTAGCGCGTGATCGCAAACCCGATCGGCGCCGGGCCGGGGTCGTTGCCGCGCTGGTTGAAGCGGTGCGCGCCCTTCCGGGAGCCGAGCGCGACCAGCTCGAAGCGGACCAGATCGCGCTTGCGGTCGTCGTAGAGGCCCTCGCCGTACAGCTGCGCAGTGATCGACCGCTCGCCGTCGTCCATCGCCACCTCGCCCCCGTAGACGACCGTCGTCATGCCCTTCTGGCTGGGGCCGCGGCGCATCGTCAGCGAAGCCTTGCGCACGTGCTCGGCCTTCCACGTCGAGGCCTGGCCGCGCACGTTGTCGATCAGCATCTCACGCGCGAGCCTGGTCACGAACTTGGCGTCGACCGGTTGCGGCTTCGACGACTTCGCCGGCACCAGCGCGCGCCAGTCGTCGACGGCCTGCCAGTTCTCGTTCCACGCCCACTTGGTGAACGCCATCCACCCGGCCTTCAGGTGCGTGTCCTTGTCGAACCGGCACTGCTCGCCCTCGCCGCGCGGCAGGTCGCGCGAGTGCACGCGCAGCACGAACTCCTGGCCGTCGAGCCGCGCCGGCAGCGTCGTGACGACCTTGGGCACCGGCTCGTTGGCGTAGCCCTTGTCCTTGCGCAGCTTCTCCCAACGCTCGAGCGCGCGCTCGAGGCGCTCGACGATGTCGTCGGGGAAGCCGCTCGCGGCGAACCGTCCCTCGAGATACTCGCCGTCGGGCCCGATCATGTAGAGGCCCTGCTTGGTGCCCGGATGGTTCCAGTCGCCCTTCGGCATCGCCTCGCCGAAGCGCTTGAAGAACTGGTGCTCCGGCCGGTCCTGCACGCGCTTCAGGTTCCACTCGTCCTCCGGGTAGAGCATGTAGACCTCGTCGGCGACGGTGACGAAGTTGCGGCTCAGCTCGGCGATCTTCGGGTCGGACCAGACCAACTGTCGGCCCCGCACACCGTTGTTTCAGGTGCACCCGAGCGGGTGCCCGTTCATCGTCCAGAACAGGATCGGACGGCCGAGCCGACGCGCCTCCTGCACCGCCGGCCACAGCGCGTTGCGCCAGCCGATCTCGCGGTAGCTCTCCTCGTGCGCGGCCGGCTGCACGAACGTCAGCCACTCGCGGAAGTTGTCGGCGTCGGGTCGCGGCGGGTCCTGCGGAGCCAGGAGCGCCAGGAAGGCCAGGCTGGTCGTCAGCATGGCCGCGATCATAGCGGCCGCAGCTACTGCACGACCTCGAGCAACTCGACATCCAGCTGGTAGATGTCGACGCAGTAGCCGTCGATGTGGGTCTCCTTCACCGAGAGGCGGCCGACCAGCTTGATCGGCTCGAACTGGTAGTCGACGCGGCGGCCCTCGGCCATCCGGCAGCGCACGATGCCGTGCACGTCGGGCGGCGTGCCGTAGCAGCACGACCACAGCGAGCTGACCAGCAGGAACTCACGCATGTCCTCGACCTCGTCGAGCGGCAGCATGAAGCCGAGCATCAGCACCTGCAGGCCGTCGAGCGCGCGCACGGCGTCCGGTGCGCCGATGAGACCTTCGGTGTACTTCCAGCCGCTCAGTTCGTCGAACGGCAGCACCCGGTCGACCCCGGCGATCTTGCCGTTGGCGATCATCTCCTGCAGCTTCTTCTCGGCCGCCAGCATCGCCTCCGCAGAACGCATCGCAGCGAGGTCGGCCGGATCGGTACCCTTGGGCAGTTCGCGGCCGTCGGGGTTGTTGCCGCCGGGATTGCTGCCGCCAGGATCACCGCCGGCCGGCCGCAGCGGCCCGTCGACGCCGTTCGGCCCACCGACACCATCCGGCGCCTGCGCGACCTCGCGATCACCTGGCGGCGCATCGCCACCGGAGTCGGCGCGGTTCAGCCGCCACGCCAGCACCGTGACCCCGAGGCCGAGCAGCAGCACCGCGGCGACCAGCATCCGGTAGGCGCTGGCCGACGACCCGGTGGGCGTCGCCCGCTCCGGCCCGGCCGCGACGCGGGCCAGGATCCGCTCGGCGCGATCCGGAGGCGACGCGCGCTCGGCGAGTTCGTCGAAGGCGTGGTCGAAGTGTCGCTGCTCGACCGACTCTGGCTCGTGCTGCTGATCCGTCATGACGACTCCTGTTGCATCCTCCGCTGCACGCATTCGCGCAGCGCCTTGCGCGCGCGCGACAGCAGCGACTTGATCCCGTTGGCGCCGATGCCGAGGCGGCCGGCGACCTCGCTGCACGACGCGCCGTCGAGGTGGTGCCACTGCACCGCATCGCGCATGCGACCGTCGAGCCGGTCTACGCAGCGCCGCAGCAGCTCGATCCGTTCGTCCTCGAGCGCGCTGGCGTCGTCCCGCAGGTATTCGTCGACCTCCTCGAGCCACTGCACGGTCGGCGGCTCGCGCCGGCTGCGGCGCCGCGCGCCGAGCAGCAGGTTGCGGGCGGTGCCGCGCAGGTAGGCGGCGACATCGACGATGCGCTCGCCCGACAGCAGCCGTTCGGCCGCGATCACGAACGCATCCTGCATCAGGTCGTCGGCCTCGTGCGGGTCGGCGCCGAGCAGCCGCAGGTAGCGCCAGACCATGCGCTGGTGCGCCCGCACCAGGGCGGCGAAGTCGGCCATCACGCCGCTCGCGGCCGGGCCGGGCGCGGGGCGCTCGCTGCGTTCGATTGGCTGCACGGCGGGCATCGTCTCCGCTGGTGCCCGCACCCGGGTCCGCGGGTGCAGGATTCTGCAGAAAAGCCGGGCGCTACAGGAACAGCCGGTGCTGCCGGAAGCGCTCCTGGATGCCTGCGTCGCCGTCGACGACGCGCGGCCGGATGCCGCCGCAGATCTGGATCAGGCGCTCGGCCAGCGCGCGAACGGCCAAGGACGTCGGCGCTTCGGGCTCGGTGACGACCAGCGGCAGCTGGCCGAGGCGATGCTGCATGACCGAATCGTCGTCCGGCACCTCGCCGAGGTAGCGAAGCTCGACCCCGACGTTCTGGTTGGCGACCTCGGTCAGCCGCTGGAACGCCATCTCGCCGCGGCCCGGCGTGCTGACGCGGTTGACGACGATCAGGAAGCGGGCGTCCTGCTTGATCTGGGCGATGCACTTGATGACCGCGTAGGCGTCGACCAGCGCCGCGATCTCGGGCTGCGTGACCAGCACGATCCAGTCCGCGCCGAGCATCGACAGCACCGTCGCCGGCGCGATGCCGGCGCCGAGGTCGAGCAGCAGCGCATCCTCCTGGCCGGCCAGCGCGCCGAGTTCGCGCGCGAACGCGGTCAGGTCCTTGTCGCTCGGGTTGGCCATGCGGCGCACGCCGGACGCACCGGGCAGCAGCCGCGGCCCGCACGGCGTCTGGATCAGCACCTGGTCGAGCGTGCACTGGCCGGCGAGCAGCTGCTGCAGGGTCAGCGTCGGCTTGACGCCGAGCAGCAGGTGGTCGCAGGCGAGGCCGAAGTCGCAGTCGACCAGCACGGTCTTGCGTTCGGCTCGGTGCAGCAGCACCGCCAGCGACGTCGCCAGGAACGACTTGCCGGTGCCGCCCTTGCCGCTGGCGATCGCGATCGAGGTGGCTTCCTCGCGGGGTGCGGGCGGGGCGCGCAGGCCTTCGAGCAGACGGCCGAACAGGCCCTTGCCGCGCGGGCCGAGCGCGGAGCCGAGCCCGCCCTTCTTGCGAGGCGCGCCGCGTCCCTTCTGGCCGTCGACCGCCGCACCGTCGGCGATCTGTCCGTTGCCCGCTCCGTCCATGATGTATGAGAACGACCCCCCACGGGTCGGCGCGTCCGACCACGCGCTCGGCCAGTTTCGCAGATCCGCCGAAAAAGGGCAGGCCCTTTCTCGGGACCGGCGGCTATTCCGGCAGCAGTTCGCGCGCGTAGCGGATCGGCACGCCGAGGTTGTTGCCGTCGAAGTTGCGCTGGATGGCGAAGTTGACGGCGATCACGTCGCCCGAACCGCTGAACACCGGGCCGCCCGAGCCGCCGCTGGTGGTCGCCGCGTCGTAGGCGATCAGGTGGTCCTCGACATTGCTGACGACGCCCTCGGTGATCACCGGCGCGATCTCCCCGGCGGCCGCCAGCTGCGCGATCGCCTCGGTCATGGTGGCTGCCGACTTGCGCAGCCGTTCGAGGGTCTCGCTGTTGGCGCGCGCCAACAGCGCCGCCAGGCCCGTCGGGTAGCCGACCACGATCGCGCGTTCGTCCTCGCCCTCGGTGCCGTCGCTGCGCAGCGGCAGCACCGGGATGCCCTTGGCCTCCGCCGGCTGGATGCGCAGCATCGCGACGTCGAAGTCGTCGCTGCGGCGCCGGATGGTCTTCTGCGCGACGTCCATCGGGCGATGCCGCGGGAACGTCACCGTCAGCTCGGTGAACACCGGCTTCGCACCGATCTCGAGCAGCGGCTGGATCGCCGGCTCCTCGGTCCACGGCAGCGCCACGTGACGGTTGGTCACGATGTAACCCTGCTCGCTGACCAGGAAGCCCGAGCCGGTGTACTCGCTCACCCACGGCTCGCCGGCGCGCGGCTCGAACCACGAACCGTCGCTCATCTCGAGCTGGTAGATGCCGTGGATCAGGCAGACGCCGCGCGACAAGTTCTTCTGGATGTCGCGCACGACCTCGTTGGCCTTGATCAGCCGGTCGATCTGCTCCTGGTACTCGGCGCGCATCTGGTCGACCTCCTCGCGCGTCACGCGATCGGCGGTCAACCGTTGCTCGGCCTTGCTCAGCTCGCTCCCGAGCCACCACCACAACAGCAGCGCGACCGCGGCGAACAGCAGCGGGAAGCCGACCTTGAGCGTCGGCGTCGCCTGCGTCAGCAGGTCGCTGGTCAGGGTGCGCGTCGCCGTCGCGGTGCCGCTGTGCCTGGCGACCTCGGCGGCGTCGTAGAGCATGCGACGCACCGGCTTGCAGACCGCGCCGACCGGCACGTAGACGCGGAAGCGCGCCATCGGCCCGCCGGGGCCGAACTCGATCAGGTCGCCGTCCTTGAGGATGATCTCCTCGACCTCACTGCCGTTGACGAACGTCTGGCCGTCGACGCGGCGCAGGTGGAACTTGCACTCGTCCTGCTGCCACTCGACGCGCGCGTGTTCGTCGGCGACCAGCGCGTGGGTCAGCGCCACCTCGTTGCTCGGCGTCCGGCCGATGCGCACCACGGGCTGCTTGTAGGTGATCGTGCGACCACGCAGCGGTCCGGAAAGGTGCAGCAATTGTGCGCGCATCGACGCACCATAGTCCGGGTGTCCGACTCCGCCAATCCACACGTTCTGGTCGAGGTCTGCGTCGAGTCGGTCGCCGGCGCCTACGCGGCCGTCGTCGGCGGGGCCGAACGGATCGAGCTGTGTTCCAGCCTGGCGGAAGGCGGGCTGACCCCCAGCGCCGGGCTCTGCCAGGCGGTCGCGGCGGCGGTGCAGGTGCCGGTGTTCGCGATGATCCGACCGCGGGCCGGCGACTTCCTCTACGACGGCACCGAGGTCGACGTGATGTGCCGGGACCTGGAGGCGCTGCGAGAGGCCGGTGCGGCCGGGTTCGTGGTCGGTGCGCTGACCGCGGACGGCCAGGTCGACCGCCGGCGGATGACCGAGTTCGTCGACCTCGCCGAAGGCCTGCCGGTGACGTTCCACCGCGCGTTCGACGTCTGCCGGGATGCCGACGAGGCGATCGACGTGCTGTGCGAACTCGGGGTCGCGCGGCTGCTGACGTCCGGGATGAAGGCGGCGGCCCCCGACGGCAAGCGCGAGATCCGCGCAGCGGTCGCGCGCGCCGGGGATCGGCTGACGGTGATGGCCGGCGCCGGCGTGCGCGACGACAACGTCGTGCGGCTGGTCGAGGTGACGGGCGTTCGCGAGGTGCACCTGTCGGCCGCGGGCCAGCGCAAGAGCCGGATGGCGTTCCGCCGCGACGGCGTGCCGATGGGCACGGCCAGCCAGGACGAATACCACGTGCGCACCACCGAGGAGGCGGTGGTCGCGCGGGTCGTCGCCGCGCTGCGGAATCGGTGAAGCCGCGATACGATGCGCGCATGAGCACGGCGTCGCACCCGCTCCTCGACTCGATCTCCACGCTTCTGGAGACGTCCCCCACTCCGTGGGACGACGTGCTCGCGGAGCTCACCCGTTACTTCGACTGCCCGGTCGGCACCGTGCACACGCTCGACGACGGCGACGGCATGCTGCACCTCGAAGCGCAGCGCGGCCTGCCGCCGCCGGTGCTCGGCAAGGTGCAGGTGATCCCGATCGGCAAGGGCATGGCCGGCATCGCCGCCGAGCGCAAGGAGCCGGTGCAGGTCTGCAACCTGCAGACCGACGACAGCGGCGTCGCGCGCCCCGGCGCCAAGATGACGCAGATGGAGGGCTCGCTGGCCGCACCGATGATCCGCGACGGCGCCGTCCGCGGCGTGCTCGGCGTCGCCAAACCCAGCGCCTACGACTTCACCCGCGAGGAAACCTCCCTCCTCCTCGCCGTCGGCGCCCTGCTGGCCGAACGCACCTGACGTTCCGTAAGTCTGGTTCCGGGACGAAAACCTACAAACCGGACCTTGGGATGCGGCGAGCGGTCTCGCTGGGGATGGGAGCCGCCGATGCGGCCTCCGACCCACGAACCCCACGATCCCATGATCCCCCAGCAGTCCCTGCGCCGGCTCGCCGGCGCGTCCGTCCTCCTCACCACCCTGGCCGTCGGCCAACAGCCGCAGCTGACCCAGACGAGCCCGCCGCAGCACGATCCGGTCGTGCCGATCCACACGGCGGCCGACGACGAAGGCCACGCCTACGGCATCTGGGGTGCGGGCCCCGGCTACAAGATCTCGTTCCACGACGGTGCGACGCTGGTGCCCTATCTCGGCAAGGCCTACCCGCACAACCAGCCGTGGACGTGGCGCACGACCTCGGTGCGGCTCGGCGGCGTCGAACTGGCGACGCAGGCGCCGCGGCTCAGCTACGGCGGCGTGCTGGCCAGCTACGACCTCGGCGGCGTGACCGAAGCGTGGGAACTGCGCCCCGACGGCGCCGAGCAGACGTTCGTCATCGACCAGCGGCCGGCGGCCGGCGAACTGGTCGTGCAGGGCGTCGTGCAGTCGATGCTGCAGGCCGACGCCGCCACTGCCGCGCACCAGCCGCTCTCGTTCCGTGACGGCGACGGGCTCGAACTAGTCCGCTACGGCACAGCGATCGCGATCGACGCCAACGGCCAGCAGCGCGCGATGACCACCAGCCACCGAGACGGCACCATCACGCTGCGCCTCGACGCCGCCTGGCTCGAGACCGCCGCGTTCCCGCTGGTCGTCGACCCGCTGGTCGGCCCCGGCACCAACGTGACCGGCAACACCCGCTACGAGGTCGACGTCGTGCGCTGCGCCGAGACCAGCGTCGAACCCAACTGGGTCGCCTACTCGGTCTACGCCTCGCTCGGGGACGCCGACGTCTACACCCGCCGCTGGAACGACGACGGCACGATCGGCTCGGTGCCGTTCACCGACGTCACGTCGTCGTGGTCGACCAACGACCCCGCAGCCGCCTACAACGCCAGCGCCAACAGCGCGGTGTTCGTGTTCGACCGCAGCTTCCCGAGCAGCAGCACGCGCCGCATCCGCGCCCACCGCCACCTGCGCAGCGACTACGTCAGCAACACCACCTACGACGTGTTGCCGTCGACGGACAACGCCTGGCGCTCGGACGTCGGCGGCACCCGCTACAACCAGGCCGGCGACCTCGTGATGGTCGTCTACCAGCAAGAACCCAACAACGGTGGCGGCTTCCAGTCGACTTCGGGGACGGACGTGTTCGCGATCCCCTACAACGCCGTGACCGGCGCGTTCGGCAGCCCGATCGGCGTCGGCACGGCGCAGTTCTCCGACAACGAACGGCCGTCGATCAACCAGGTCTCGACCAGCTTCGGGCCGACCGCCAACTGGCTGGTCTGCTACCAGAGCCGCAACAACCTGATCATCGGCCCCAACCCCAACAACGACGACTGGGACCTGAGCGTGCGCGAGGTCGACAGCAACGGCGGCGTCAACGGCTTCCTCACGATCGACGGCGGCAACGGGGACCACAAGTTCGCGCCGCAGATCGCCGGCGCCAGCGGTCGCTACCTGGTCGCCTACGTCACCAGCCCGATCTCGGCGAGCACGCCGTTCGGACGGATCGGCCACCAGATCCGCACCATGCGCGTCGACTGGCCGGCGCTGTCCGGAGCCGGCGTGACCCCGCATCCGTCGCGGCTGCTGGTCTCGAGCCCGTCCGCCACCCGCGAACTCGGCAGCCTCGCGTTCGATCGCAACAGCTACAGCCACTGGGCGCTGCTCGACCGCAACGCCGGCAGCGGCGACCTCAGCATGCGCCTGGTCGGCTACACCGGCAGGCTGCTGCGTTCGGAGCTGGTGTTCAACGCCAGCAGCACCCAGCTCGGCGTGCTCGGCGGCCTGTCGTTCGACGCCTTCGACGACGAGTTCGCGATCGCCTACGCCTACAACCAGAACGGCAGCGACGTGACCACCATCGACCGCTTCCAGTATCCGTTCGTGTTCAGCCCGTCGACCGCCGGCACCGCCTGCAGCCCCGCCAGCATCTCGTGGTTCGGCTCGCAGCAGATCGGCAGCGAACTGAGCGGCGTCGCCGTCGACGGCGCGGCGTTCGACTCCATCCACATTGCGGCACTGGCGACCGCACCGGCGAGCGCGGTGCTGTTCGGCGTGCCGCCGATCCAGAACGGCTGCTGGCTGCTGGTCGCCAACGCCGGCCCGGACTACCTCGGCCTGTTGGACGTGCGCGTCGGTGCCAACGCCTCATGGGAGCTGCCGCTGCCCGAGTTCCTGTCGGCCGACACCTACTACGTGCAGGGCTGGCACACGGTCGGCGGCGGCAACTTCGACTTCGTCAGCACGCAGCGCCTGGCGGTGCCGACGATCAAGTAGACCGCCGTGCCGCGCCGTGACGTGCTTGGTGCGTTCGCGCCGAGCACGTCTGGCATCGTCGCCGACGATGCTCGGCTCGATCGCGATCATCTCGCTGCTGGTCGGCGGCATCGGCATCATGAACGTCATGCTCGCGACGTCACCGAGCGCACTCGCGAGATCGGCATCCGGCGCGCGCTCGGCGCGCGTCGCAGCAGCATCGTGTGGCAGTTCTTGATCGAGACGATCGTGCTCCGCTCGATCGGCGGCCTGCTCGGCGTGCTGTTCGGCGTCGGCATCCCGGCGATCATCACCCTGCTCAGCGGCAACCTGACGATCGTGCTCGCGCACCACGTCGCGCTCGCCGCCGGCATCTCGATCGCCGTCGGCCTGTTGTTCGGCCTCTATCCGGCGTGGCGGGCGGCGTGCATGGATCCCGTCGAAGCCCTGCGACACGAGTAGCTGCGCATCGGTCGCGGTATCCTGGGCGGACCATGCGCGCCCTCCCCGTGGCCTTCGTGCTGTCGTCGCTGGCGATCTCCGCGACGGCGCAGTCTCCCCAACTCGACCAGGCCCGATTCACCAAGCTGCACCGACAGCTGCGCCCCGACCCCGACGCGATCTGGCGCAGCATCCCGTGGCGCATCGACCTGCTCGCCGCCCAGCGCGAGGCAGCCGAACAACGCAAGCCGCTGTTCGTCTGGGCCATGGACGGCCACCCGCTCGGCTGCACCTGAAACAACGGCGTGATCGACCGTGTGTCGACGTTCGCCAACCAGGAGATGGCCACGATGCTGCGCACGCAGTTCGTGCCGGTCGCGATCGACCAGGCCTACGAGCGCCGGCAGCAGGACGCCGAAGGCGAGTTCTACCGCAAGTTCGCCGGGCAGGGTCCCCGCGGCGACTTCGCAGGAACGACCCAGGGGTTCTACGTGGCGACGGCGGCAGGAGACCTGCTGCTCTACAACAACAACCGCGACCCCGCGAAGGTGCTTCGCCTGGCGAAACGAGCGCGCGAGCGGTTTGCCGCGAGCCCGGCGGCGAAGGCCGAGGTCGCGTCGATCGACCACGGCCGCGTCGACGCGCGCTACGCCGTCACCCCGCCCAGCGGCGGCCTGGTCGTCCGGGTGCACGGCAAGGTGCTCGGCGGCTACGCCCCCACGGACGAACCGTTCCAGAAGGCGATGCAGCAGGCCTTGTCCCGCGACAACCTCTGGATCACGCAGGAAGAACGACAGGCGCTGCTCCGCGGCGAGCTACCGGATGCACTGATGCGTCGCCTCGCGCGCTACCACCTCGTCGACGGGACGCGCGGCGAACCACCGATGTGGCGAGCGGACGAGGTCTTGACCCTCGACGTGCATCGCAAGGGCGACCGCGTCTCGGGTCGCATACGCCTGGGCACCAAGGACGGCAAGCGTGGCTACGAGGCCTCCTTGCTGGGCTTCGTCGCGACCGAGGGCGAACGCGTCACGCGCTTCGACCTGGTCGTCGACGGTACGTTCCACGGCGAAGGCCGCTACACGCGAGGCGCCCCGGAAGGAGCGTTCCCATTCGCCGTCGCGTTCTCGCTGGCAGACGGCAGCGATGTCGCCGACGCGATCCCGCCACAGGGCTCACGCGGCTGGGTCGACGGTTACCTGAAGGCGCGCTGACCGGGCGTCGACGCGCCCCTACGCGTCGAACCCCTTCCGCGCCTCGATGTCGAGCAGCTCGTTCGCACCATCGTGATCGGTCCGCATCGTCGTCGGGTTCCAACGGATGCGCTGGCCGCGCGCGGCGCGGTAGGCGACGTTGGCGAGCAGCACGTGCTCGGTCAGCGGCACCGCATACGAGAACGTGCAGGTCGGCTGCGACCGGCGCGCGCAGCATTCGAGCCACTCCTTGTAGTGGCCCGGCGACGACTCGATCGTCTTCGGCGGCGCGACCCATTCCTTGGCGCGCGCCTCCGGGCCGATCTGGTGCTTGCTGTAATCACTGATCAGCCACCCCTCGTCGCCGAGGAACAGTACCCCGTTGCGCCACTGCTCGAGGCCGCGCGCCTGCAGCTTCTCGGTCGGCCGGTCGCCGGTCGCGTGCCAGTGCAGCGTCAGCCCCGGGCGATCGCCGCGCGGGCCGAACTCGTATTCACAGTGCAGCGCGTCGGGTGCGCATTCGGGATCCGGCTCGGGGCCGTTCGCGACCAGCGACTTCGGCGCGTCGAGGTCGAGCGCCCAGAACGCCAGGTCGGTGAAGTGGCAGCTCATGTCGGCCGTCGTGCCGCCGCCGAACGCCCAGTAGCGACGCCAGCCGGCCGGGTGGTATCCCTTGGAATAGCTGCGCTCTCGGGCCGGACCGAGCCACTGGTCCCACTCCAGGTGCTCCGGCGCCTCGCCGGCCTCCGGCAGCTGCCTGGCCGACCAGTTGGTGCCGTTGACGAACACGACCACCTCGCGCACCGTGCCGACCGCACCGGCGCGCACCGCCTCGACGACGCGACGGTAGTTCTCGTTGGCGTGGATCTGCGTGCCCATCTGGGTCACCGCCCCATTGGCCTGCGCGGCGATCAACAGGCGCCGCGCCTGCGCGACCGTCTGCGTCAGCGGCTTCTCGCAGTAGACGTCGAGGCCGTGCTGCAGCGCGAGCATCGCCGGGTGGTAGTGTGTGTGGTCGGGCGTGCTGATCACGACGCCGTCGAGTTCCTTGCACTTTGCCGCGTCCTCGAGGATCTCGCGATAGTCGCTGCAGGTGTGCGCGTCCGGGAACTTCTCGGCCGCCTTCTTCAGATGGTTGGCGTCGATGTCACACAGCACCCGGATGTCCTGGTCCTTGACGCCGTTGAGGTTCGCGCCGCCGCGCCCCGCCACGCCGATCACCATCAGCTTCGCCTGGTCGCGCGGGTCGCGCGCGGCGCGACGACGGAACGGGCTCGTGACCGCGGGAAGCGCGAGGCTCGAGGTCGCCGCAGCGGCGGCCCCGAGGAACGTACGACGAGTCGAAGGCATGGCGCGGATCATCGCGGATCCGACAAAAGCAGAACAGGGGGCTCGCGATTGCGCCCCGGCGTCCGGATCATCGAGGCATGACGCAGAGCCTGCAGCAGCGCTACGCCCCGAACAACGCATGCTTCGGGTGCGGCCCGGCGAACGGTGACGGGCTGCGCATCGAGAGCTTCGTCGACGGCGACGAGGTCGTCTGCGAGTGGCAACCGGCGGCGATGCACCAGGCGTTTCCCGGCGTGCTCAACGGCGGCATCATCGGCACGCTGCTCGACTGCCACTGCAACTGGGCGGCCGCCTACCACCTGATGCTGGCGCAGGGCGTCGACGCGCCGCCGTGCACGGTGACGGCCGAGTACGGCATCAAGCTGCGTCGGCCGACGCCGGTCGACGCCCCGATCAAGCTGCGCGCATCGCTGGCCGAACTCGACGGCAACAAGGCGCGCATCACCGGCACCCTCAGCGCCAACGGCCGCGTCACGGCCACCTGTGACGGCCTGTTCGTCGCCGTCGAGGACGGCCACCCCGCGTTCCACCGCTGGTAACGATGCTGATCGCCACCCTGACGTCGCTGCTGCTGATCGCGGGCACGGCACCCCAGCAGCCGCAGGCCGTGGGCACGGCCGAACGGATCTGCGCGCGCTTCGACGGCTTCGACATGGATCGCGACGGGCGGGTCGAGATCCGGCGTGCCCACGTCGTGCACGAAGCCGGCGACGCGGGGCCGCGGGCGCTGGTGCTGGTCGAGCCACGCCTGTGGCAGACGGGGGAGGGCCAGCGCGACCTGCGTCCGGCCGTGCGCCGGCTGGTCGACGATCTCGCCGCCGAAGGCCACCGCGCCGCGGCGATCACGATCGACCTCGCCTTGCACGAGCGGCACCAGGACGGCCGCTACCTGCTGGCGATGCGGGAGCTGCTGCGCGCGTTCGCGGCCGACGGCGAGCTGCGCGCCGCGCTGCTGTTCGGACACTTCCCCGATGCGCTGCTGGTGCGCACCTGCAACTGGCGCAAGCGCGAGACCGTGACGCTGCGGCGCGGCACGAAGTCGGCGCAGACCTACGAAAAGGCGCACCTGCTGCGACGCGTGCCCGAACCGGTCGCCGACCGCGCCGACCTGGTGCTCGCCGACCTCGACGGGCACTGGGAGGACGTCTACGTGCAGCCGCGCACGGCGCTGCCGCGAACGCACGTCGTGTTCGACGGTCCGATCCCGGCGCGCGGTGGCGTCTGCCGCGACCATGCGCGTGGCACCGGCACGTTCGCCGACTTCTTCCACGTGCAGGACGGCACGCTGTCGCTGCGCGAGACCTCCGACGGCCTGGTCGCCGACCTCGACGACCGCGCCGGCGGCGGCGAGTGCAGCGAGGCCGATCGCAGCCGCCCCAACGTGATCGCGCGGCCCGACATCCTGGTCTCTCGCATCGACGCGCGCGGCACCGCGATGGCGGTCGACCCGGAGCTGACCGGCGTCGACGGCAACGGGCTGCTCGATGCCGACGGTCGCCCGCGCGCGGTCGCGTTCGCCGCCGGCAAGCCGCCGAGCTGGCGACGCATCTGGCGCTTCGACCCGGCGCTCGAACGGCAGCTGTTGGCCGAGTACCTCGACCGCAACCACGCCTTCCGCACCGGCACCGCGGCGACCGCGTGGCGGCCGTCGTCGCTGGCCTGTGACCTGCCGTCGGGCTATCGCAACCTGGCGCGCGCCGACGATGCGTGGCTGCCGAAGGTCGCCGACCGCTCGGACCTGCGCGGCCGCACGACGCTCGTCGACGCCGCCAACTGGTTCGCGTTCCCGGCGGTGCTGCGCACGATCCGCGCCCACAGCGACCCGTGGGGCGCCGTCTTCCGCAAGCAGGGCGTCGGCGAACTGCACCAGCGGATCGGCGGCCCGGCCTGGAGCTGGTCGGCCAGCGAGGATCGGCTGGTCCCGTCGCTCCACGCGCCGTGCCGCGGCGGAAAACTCGACTGGCACCTGCTGCACACCTTGTGGCGCAACGGCGCCGTCGCCGCGGCGCCGAGCATCTACCTGCACACCGGCTGCCGCGGCATCTCGCCGCCCGACGCGCGCAAGCGTGCGTTTGACCATCCGGGCTACGGCCGCATGCAGGGCGGAGAAGCGGTGCTGCTGTTCGGCAACGGCGTCGCGCTGGTCGGGCGCGCCAAGGTCTTCTACGACGAGCCGCGCGGGTTCGCGGAGACCCTCGGAGCCGGCGGGACCGTCGGCGACGCCTGGGCGCGCTACTACGAACTCGAGTCCAGTGCGGCGAGCTGGGGCCGGGTCGGCGGCGACATCGGGCGCAAGCGCAGCTACTTCTGGAGCGTGCTCGGCGACGCCACGCTGCGGCTCCGGCCGAGCGGGCGCGGCCGCTGACGGCTGCGACTTCGGGGCCGCTTGGCAGCCCGCTCACGTCCGCTTAGCATTCTCGCTCCCGATGTGACGGTCCTGACGCCGGTTCGCCGGCGTATCGAAGCGGTCTCCCTTGCACTGCATCGGCGGGGCTGAGGTTTCTGGTTGCTGCAGCGGTGTGTGCCGCTGCGGTTTGTGTCGAGCCCCGGGGCCGCCGTCACATCGGGTCTCATCGCCCCATGAGCTCCGCGTCGCTGCCGGCCTCTCCCCCTTCACTCGAACGGATCCAGCTGGCGCGCCGCACGCTGCTGACGCGCGTGCGCGAGACGCCGGCGTGGCAGTGGCAGGGCCACCGCATCGAGGCGGCGGCGCCGAAGGGCGCGACCATCTGGAACAAGCTCGAACTGTTCCAGCACGCCGGCTCCTTCAAGGCGCGCGGCGTGATGCTGCGCATGCTCGACCTCGACGACGACGCACGCAGCCGCGGCGTCACCGCCGTCAGCGCCGGCAACCACGCGATGGCGGTCGCCCACGTCGCCCGGGCGCTCGGCTCGCACGCCAAGGTCGTGATGCCGAGCAACGCCAACCCGGCGCGCGTCGCCGCCTGCAGGGCGCTCGGCGCCGAGATCGAGCAGCTCGACGACATCGCACAGGCGTTCGCGCGGGTCGAGGAGATCGAACGGACCGAGGGGCGCACGTTCGTGCACCCGTTCGAGGGCGAGCACATGGCGCTCGGCGCCGGCACGCTGGGCTTCGAGTTCTTGCGTCAGGTCGGCCAGCTCGACGCGCTGATCGTACCGATCGGCGGCGGCGGTCTGGCCGCCGGCGTCGCCAACGCAGTCAAGCAGCTGCAGCCGCGGTGCCGGGTCATCGGGGTCGAGCCCGAAGGCGCTGACTCGATGCACCGCAGCTTCGCGGCCGGCTCCCCGCAGCGCATCGACCGCGTCGCGACGATCGCCGACAGCCTCGGCGCGCCGATGGCGATGCCCTACTCGTTCGCGCTGTGCCAACGGTTCGTCGACCAGCTGGTCAAGGTCGACGACGACGCCCTGTGCCGCGCGATGTGGCTGCTGTTCACCGACGCCAAGCTCGCCGTCGAACCCGCCGGCGCCGCGACCACCGCCGCAATGCTGCAGCTCGGCGACGAACTCGCCGACCAGCGCATCGGCCTGATCATCTGCGGCGCCAACATCGACGAGCAGACCTTCGCCGACTGCCTGCACCGCGGCGCCCCCAACCCCTGACCCAAACACCGCATACCGAACCGGGTTCAAGTTGCGCCACTTCGGCCGGAGCCCGCTGCCGCCGCCCCGGGTCGAGAACGGTCAGGCTCCCGTCGCGTCCGCCACCTTCGCGATCGCCGCGTCCATGCTGGCCATCATGTGCTGGCACAGCACCTGCACGTTCGGTTCGGTGCACATCGTGAAGTGGTTGCCCGGACACGTCTGCACGTCGAGCCGGCCACCGACGAACGGCTGCCAACCCAGCATGTCGTCGACGATGTAGCGCGTGCCGTGCTGCTGGTCGTCGGCGCGGAACAGCCAGACATCCCCCTCGTACGGCTTGACCCGGTGGTTGACAAACGCGTTCTCGAACGCGAACTGCACCTCGAACCCGCGCTTGTCCTGCGGCAGCGTGCCGCCCTCGTTGCGCGCCTTCTCGGTGTCGCGCGCCGCCGACCAGCGCTCCATCTTGGTCTTCAGGATCCGGAACGGATACATCGGCCCCTTCTTGAGCAGGCGGCCGACGTGCAGCACCGCGCGGCCGAACTTGCTGCGCTGCGGCATCTGCGGGCACCACGAGTCGATCATGCCGACGTAGGCGACCGGCTCGCCGACCGCACGCAGCAGCTGCGCCATCTCGTAGGCGATGACGCCGCCGCCGCTGTAGCCGCCGAGGTAATAGGGTCCGTGCGGCTGCACCTCGCGGACCTCGGCCAGGTACGCCGCCGCCATCTCGGCGATCGTCTCGTGCGGCGGCTGCTTGCCGTCGACGCCGCGCGCCTGCAGGCCATAGAGCGGCTGATCCTTGCCGAAGTAGTGCGACAGGTCGCGGAAGCCGAGCACGTTGCCGCCGGCGCCGTGCACCAGGAACAGGTTCGGCCGCGTGCCCTCGGTCTGGATCGGCACCACGTGCTGGCCCTTGCGCGCGGCGACCGAACGCACCGGCTCGTCGCTCGGCTCGGGCAGGCCGAGCTCCTCGCGCACGACCGCGGCCAGCTTGCGCACCGAGCCCGCCGACAGCAACGTCGCCAGCTCGAGGTCGATGCCGAACTCCTTGTGGATGCGCGCGAACAGGCGCACCGCGAGCAGCGAGTGCCCGCCGAGTTCGAAGAAGTCCTCGTCGAGTCCTGGCGCGTCGACGCCGAGCAGTTCGGCGAACGCGGTGACCAGCGCCCGTTCGGTGTCGTCACGCGGCGCCTCGTCGTCGCCGGACGCAGCACCGGCCCCCTCGTCGGACGAACGGGTCGAACGCGGCTGCTCCGGCGGCAGCGCCAGCCAGTCAGCTGCACGCTGCACGTCGAGCGACGTGACCACGACCCGCGACGCGCCGGTCGCGAGCGCCCGGTCGAGCCCGTTCATGCCCTCGGGCCCGGTGATGCCGCGCGGCAGGATCGCCGCGATGCGCGGCACCGGCCCGGTCGGCGTCGGCTGGATCGGCGTCGGCTGGATCGGCGTCGACTCGATCGGGGCCGGCGGCGCCGCCACGCTCGCGGCAGCCCCGGCATCCGAACCGCCGAACGATCCCTGCACCCCGAACACACCGAGGCCACGCAGTTCGAGCACGACGACCCCTTCGGGCGTGGCGACCGTGACGTCGAGCGTGCCGAGCCGCGTGCGCTGGTCGTAGGCCTTGCGCGTGACGTGGCTGACGACCTCGGCCGGCATGCGGCCGTGCACGACGACCTCGTCGCAGCCGACCGGCACGAACAGAGCATCGGGACTCGAGCCCGACAGCAGCCGGATGCCGCATCCGAACGCCATGTCGAGCATCGCCGCGTGGGTGCGGTGTTCTTCGAGATCCGCCGCGAACTCCGCCGGCAGGCGCAGTTCGCCGAGCACCTCGCCGCCGCCGATGCCGACGCGCTGGATGCACTGCCAACGAGGCCCGAACGCGACGTGCCGATGCTGGTCGCTGGTCGCCTCGGCCGTCCCGGTCGCGACCGCGCGGCAGGCCTCAACGTCGAGCAGGCGCGCGCCTTGCGCCGAAGCCGTGGCCACCGCGCGCGCATGGGTCGTGCGTTCGTGCTCCGCGGCGCCGTCGGCCACCGCGCTCGCGACCGTCACCTCGTAGCCGGCGCGCACCGGCCGCACGCGCACGACCACCGTGCGCGCCGCGTCGCCGGGGAACGCCAGCGGCGTGCGGAACTCGACGTCCCGCAGCGTCACCTGCGCCGCGCCGACCACGTCCTGCACCGCCGCCGTCATCAACTCGACGTGCCCGGTGCCCGGCATCACGCAGTCGCCGCCCTGGATCCGGTGCTCGGACAGCACCCAGTGCGTCGCGGGCGACCAGCCGTGCGAAAACTCGACCACGCCGCCGTGCTCGCTGCGCGCGCCGAGCCAGGCCGGCGCCGGCAGCGACAGCTCTTCGCCCTTGGCGAGCATGCCGACGTCCTGCCACAGCCCCCAGTCGAGCGCCAGCGTGCGGCCGGCCCGCTGCTGGCTGCGCCACGCCGCGAACGCATCGAGCGCCGCGTTGGCCGCCGCGTAGTCGCACTGGCCCGGAATGCCGGCGAGCCCGCTGGTCGAGCCGAACACGACGAACGTCTCGAGCCCGAGGTCCTTGGTCGCCTCGTCGAGCGCGACCGCACCGCCGATCTTCGGCCGCAGCATGCGTTCGGTCTGCTCGGGCGTGCGCGTCAGGATCGGACCGTCGTCGAGCACGCCGGCCGCGTGCACGACCCCATGCACGGCGCCGAACCGTGACGACACCTGCTGCAGCATGTTCGCCAGCGCCGCCCGGTCCGCGACGTCGACCGCGTGCACCTCGACCTCGGCGCCCAGCTCCTCCATCGCGCGGATCCGCCGGATCCGCTGCGCGTCGGGGTCGCCCGCCCGCAGCGTCGCCCAGTCGTCCCAGGTCGAACGCGGCGGCAGGCCGCTGCGCGACAGCAGCACGAGCCTGGCCTTGCACGAGCGCGCCAGGTGCTCGGCGACCAGCATGCCGATGCCCCCGAGGCCGCCCGAGATCAGGTAGCAGCCGCCGTCGCGCCACACCGGAGCCTCGCTGGCGTCGCGGTCGGACGCACCGCCTTCGAACGCTTCGAGCACCTGGCCGTAGCGCACCGCGCCGCGGAACGCGACGCCGAGCCTCGGCGGCTCGCCCTCGCTCTCACGCAGCAGTTGCGACACGAACCCCGGGTCCTGCAGCGCGGCCGCGTCGGCGTCGACGGTGGCGACGCGCACGTCGGGGAACTCGCGCGGCACGACCCGCAGGAAGCCGGCGATCGCGCCCTGACCGGGACGCTGCACCGCTTCGCTGGTGACGCTCGCGGCGTTGCCGGTCACCGCCAGCACGCGCACGTCGCCGGACCAGTCGGCCCGCCCCATGCCCTGGAACATCGCGACCAGCTCACGGGTCAGCACCTCGGCGGCGCCCTCGTCGAGGCCGCGCGCATAGAGCACCCGCTTGTGCGCGCGATCGTCGAGCGTCGCAAACGCACGTTCCCACTGGGCCGGGTCGCCCAGCTGGTCGGAACCGATGGTCGCGGCCACCCCGCCGTGCTGGCGAACCTCGGCCGCGACCGCATCGGCGAGCCCGCCGCCGACGCACAACCACGCGGCGTCGCGCTGCGGTTCGACCCGTTCGGGCATCGGCCGCAGCTTCCACACGGTCCGCTTGAGCCACTCCGACTCCGGCAGGCGGATCGGCGGCCTGGGCTCGTCCGAGCCGACCACGCCGTCGACCGCGAGCTGCGCGCCCGGCTCGATCCAGTGGCGCTGCCGCTGGAACGCGTAGGTCGGCAGCGGCACTCGCCGGCGCGCGGTGCCGCCGTGGAACGCGTTCCAGTCGATCGTCACGCCGCTCTGCCACAGGCGACCGACCGCCTCGAGCAGGAACGAGTCGGCCGGCTTCTGGTCCTTCGGGTGCGGCACGGTGACCTGCGCCGAACTCTGGCGCGCGCGCTCGTGCATGCGCACCAGCGACGTCAGTGCCTTGCCCGGACCGACCTCGATGAACACGCGGTCGCCGCCGTCGAGCAGCGTCGCGACACCGTCCTCGAAGCGCACCGTGCGGCGCACGTGCTCGACCCAGTAGTCCGGATCGGCCGCACGCTGCGGGTCGATCCACTCACCGGTGACGTTGGACACCCAGGGCTTGCGGGCCGGCTGCGGCGAGAACTTCTGCAGTCCCTCGCGAAAGCGGTCCAGCACCGTGTCGAGCAGGTGGCTGTGCGCGCCGACGCCGATGCGCAGCCGCTGGTAGTCGACGTCGCGTTCTTGCAGCGTGCGCTCGAAGCGCTCGATCGCGACCGGCGAACCGGCGACGGCCGACAGCTCCGGCGCATTGGCGGCGGACAGCGACAGCTCCGCGTCGCCGAGCGCGGTGATCTCCGCGGCCGGCAGCGACACGCTCAGCACGGCGCCCGCCTCGGACATCTCCATGCACTCGCCGCGGAGCACCAGCACCGGCAGCACCTGGTCGAGCGTCCACGTGCCACCGAGCGTCGCGGCGACGTACTCGCCGAGGCTGTGGCCGAGCATCGCGTCGGGCTCGACGCCGAACGACATCAGCGTCTGCGCCAGCGAGTACTCGACGACGAACAGCGTCGGCAGCAGCAGGCTCGGCCGCTCCATGTCGGCGCTGTGCTCTTCGCCGGTGTCGGCGCCGAACAGCAGCTCGTAGACCTTCTGCCGGGTCTCCTCCGGCAGCGCCGCGAGGCAAAGGTCGGCCGCCGTGCGGAACGCCGGCTCGAACTCGTAGAGCTCCTTGGCCATGCCCGGATACTGCGCGCCGCCGCCGGGGAACAGGAACACGACCGACGGGTCGCGATCCGGCGCCTTCTTGACCTGTGCCTTCCAGTCGTCCTGCTGCAGCCAGTCGGCCAGTTCGGTCGCGTTCTCGCCGACGGCGAAGCCGCGGTGCGAGAACGCCCGCCGGCCGACCTGCATCGTCCAGGCGACGTCGGCGAGGTCTTGATCGGCGTGCTCCGGCAGCCATCGCGCCAGGCGCGCCGCGTTGCCGGCGGCCGCGTCCTTGCCCTTGCCGCTGATCGGCAGCAGGTGGCAGCGACGCGGGTAGGCGACCTGCGGCGCGGCCGGCTGCTCGACCGGCTCGCGCAGGATCAGGTGCGCGTTGGTGCCACCGACCCCGAGCGAACTGACGCCGGCCGTGCGAGGACCGTTCGCCGGCTGCTGCCAGTCGGCCTTCTGCGCCGCGACCCGGAACGGGCTGCTCGGGAAGTCGATCAGCGGATTCGGCTGCTCGAAGTGCAGGCTCGCCGGGATCTCGCCGTGCTTCATCGCCAGCGCGACCTTGAGCACGCCGGCGACGCCGGCGGCCGTGTCGAGGTGGCCGATGTTGGTCTTGACCGAGCCGATGCCGCAGTAGTCACGCTTGCCGGTCGAGGCCCGGAACGCCTGCGTCAGCGCCTCGATCTCGATCGGGTCCCCGACCGACGTGCCGGTGCCGTGGGCCTCGACGTACTGCACGTCCTCGGCCGACACGTCGGCGAGCGCGAGCGCCTCGGCGACGACCTCGGCGTAGCCGTCGACGCTCGGGGCCAGGTAGCTGACCTTGCGCGCGCCGTCGTTGTTGACCGCCGAGCCGGCGACGACCGCGTGGATCGTGTCGCCGTCGTCGATCGCGTCCTGCAGGCGTCGCAGCACGACCACCCCGGCACCGCTGCCGAAGATCGTGCCCTTGCTGCTGGCATCGAACGTGCGGCAGACGCCGTCGGGCGACAGCACCTCGCCTTCCTTGTAGAGGTAGCCGCGGTCCTGCGGCACCAGGATCGTGACGCCGCCGGCGAGCGCCATGTCGCACTCGCCGTTGAGCAGGCTCTGCGACGCCTGGTGGATCGCGACCAGCGACGTCGAGCACGCGGTCAGCACGTTGACGCTCGGGCCGCGCAGGTCGAACTGGTAGCTCGTGCGCGTCGCCAGGAAGTCCTTGTCGTTGCCGGTGTGCCGGATCAAGAACATGCCGATCTGCCGGACCAGGTCCGGGTTGGTCAGCACGTTGTGCAGCAGGTAGGTGTCCATGCCGCAACCGGCGAACACCCCGACGCGGCCGTCGAACGCGTTCGGCACGTGGCCGGCGTGCTCGAACGCCTCCCAGCAGACCTCGAGCCAGACGCGATGCTGCGGATCGAACAGCGACGCGTCGCGCGGCGAGAACCCGAAGAAGCCGGCGTCGAACTGGTCGATGTCGTCGAGCACCATCGCGGCCTTGACGAACTCCGGATCCTGCAGGACCTCCTCCGGCACTCCCACGGAGCGGAGGTGGTCGTCACTCAGTTCTCTGCGCGCATCACGCCCGTCGCGCAACATGCGCCAGAAGGCGTCGAGGTCGGGGGCGCCGGGCAAGCGGCAGCCCATGCCGACCACGGCGATGTCGGTTTCTGCCATGGCGAGCTGGGGGTCCTTCGGATCGATCGAGTCCTTGCTATCGACCGTAGGCGCACAAGCTACGCGCCCCCCGCCAAGAATGCGATGGCACCGACCGTTGGCCGACGCCTCAGCGAACGTGCGGAACGCCGACGTCCCGATGGGACGCACGATCGGCGGTCACGTCGAGCGCGAGCCGGTAGCGACGGCCGGCCTCGCTGACGGCGGTGACCTCGACGCGGCCGAGCGGCAGCAGGGCCGGCACGCGGTAGATGCCTTCGATCGCCGCGACCTTCTGCTCGAATACGATCTCGCCGTTGCCGAGCCGCGCCTGCACCTGCAGCGCCGTCTGGTCGCCGTCGCCGGCGAACGTCAGCGCACAGATCCGGCCGACCCGCACGTCGATCGTCAGGTGCCGGCTCGCACCGGCCGTGACCGAGACCTCGGCCTCGGGGATCACCAGTTCGTCGCCAGGCGGGCCGCCGACCACGTAGACGCCGGCCGGCACCCGCGTGACGACGACCTCGTCGCCGTCGATCGCATAGTCGACGTCTTTCGTGGTCAGGTAGCGATCGCCGGTGCGCAGCCACGGCATCGGCGGCCGCGCGGTCCACGGCCGACCGTCCGGACGTCGGTAGCGGATCCGCAGCGTCGCCTCGCGCGCCAGCACGACGTCGCCGAGGTCGAGCTGCTGCCCCTCCTGGAGTTCGACGTCGCGATGCAGCGTCACCCGGCCGGCCGCGCCCAGGCGCAGCCGGTGCCGACCCGCCCCCAGTTCGACGAACTCGAACGTGCCGTCGGCGCCGACGCCCGGCTCCTCGAACACCGGCGAGTCCGGCATCATCCCCCACGCATCCCGCACCGGCTGCCCCTGGCCGTCGACCACCCGCCCGCGCACCAGCGCGCCCGGCAACCGCTCGGCCGGCACCGTCAGCGTCGCCAGCTGCCCAGGCGTGGCCCGGACCGTCGCCACCGGCGCATCGTGCACGTCGGCCTCGTCGCGATGCAGGCGCACCGTGTGCTCCGACCCCGCGACTCCCCACAGCGACGCCTGCCCCGTGTCCCGCACCTTCGCCGTGCGCACGCCGGCCGAGGTGTCGACCGCGACGACCCAACCGACCAGCGAACGGCCGCTCGACGTCTGCACCGCGACGCGCAGCGGCGGCAGGTCGTCGAGCACGAGGTCGACGCGCATCTCGAGGCCGTCGCGTCCTTCGAAGCTGCGGCTGACCTTCTCCCGCGTCGCGTTGCGCATCGCAGCGAGTTCGAACGGGCGGTCCTCGACTCCTTCGAAGCGGAACGAACCGTCGGCGCCCGACAGCAGCGGCATCGACGTTCCATCGCCGTAGGTCAACCAGACGTAGAGGCCGCTGCGCGGCGCGCCGTCGCTGCCGCGCACGTAGCCGTAGAGGGCCGCGCGACGCCGCACCACCAGCGCGACCTGCGCCGTCGCACCGCCACGCACGTCCGCCAGCGCATTGGCCGGCGCGTCCGGCAGTTGGCGCGCGACGCAGGAGTGCAGACCCTCGGGCAGACCGTCGATCCGGAACCGCCCGTCGCCATCGCTGAAGGCGATCGCCGGCAAGCGTGGCCCGATCAACGTGCCGTCCGCATCCCTTCGCAGTCGATCGACCTGGTCCTGCACGGCGACGGCAACGCCCGCCAACGGATTGCCGTCCTGGTCGGTGACCCGCCCGGCGATCGCTCCGGGAGCGCTGCCGAGCCGCAGCACGATCTCGCCGTCGCCGAGCTGCTGGACGGGGTGGGACTCGGAGGCGACGAAGCCGGGCTTGCGCGCGGCCACGTATTCTTCGAGCGGGGCGTGGTGCAGCGAGAACCGCCCCTGCTGGTCGCTGCGCGCAGCCAGCCGCACCAGGTGCGGCGGCCGCGAGTAGTCGCCGACCCGGTTGCCGACCCACAGCTCGGCGCCCGCGACGGCCGCGCCGCGCGCGTCGACGACGCGGCCGCGGACCTCACCGCCGAGCGTGACGTGGATTTCGACGCTCTGCCGGCCGCCGCCCTCGATCGTGCACGCGCGAGGTTCGCCGAGCCGGAGGCCACCGGCATACACCGCGAAGCGCCAGACCCCGACCGCGAGGTCGTCGAACGCGACCGCGCCGTCGTCGTCGGTGCTCGCGCGCAGCAGGCGGCCGTCGAGCGGACCGTCGCCGCGTTCGCCCTGCCACGCCTCCACCAGCACGCCGACCATCGCGACGCCGCTGCCGGCCATCGAGACGACCTCGGTGAGCATCGGCCCCACCACGTGCGCCCGATCGGCGCGAACCACGACCCGCGCGCCACCGACCGCGGCCCCGACCTCGTCGCGCACCGCCTCGGCCGCACCGGGCGCCGTCGCATCGCCGCCCGCATGCCGCAGCGCATCGTCGCCATCGAGGTCGCCGCGCGCGGTGGCCACCTCGGCCGCGTCGTCGCCGCCCGGCGCGACCGCGTCGTCCGGCGGCGTCACCGCCCACCAGACCAACAGCGCCGCCGCCAACGCACAGATCCCCAGCAACACCTTCTTCATCGCGAGCCCTCCGAACGTCACCGCGCCGACGGTCGCCGTCGCCGCAGCCTGTGCCGCGGCTGCGGCCATCACCTTCGCCTTGACCGCGGCCAGCCCGCGTGGCGCCAGCGCGGCCACCGCGAGGGTCCAGACCGACGCCGGCAGCACGCGCCGCAGCGCAGCCAGCCCACGATGGATCCGCATGCGCACGGTGCCCGGCGCCGCGCCGACCACCTCGGCGATCTCCGCCGGCTGCAGGCCGTGCTGCAGCTGCAGCAGCAGCGCCTGCCGCTGCTCGTCCGGCAGCGCGTCGACGTGCGTTCGCAGCTGCGCGACCAGGTCGCGCCGCTCGGCCTCGTCGCCGGCCGCAGCGACCAGGTCGTCGGGCAGACCGGCGCCGCGCCGCCGCCCTTCGCGGCGACGCAGGTTGTTGGCCTCGCCGGTCAGGATGCCGGACAGCCAGGCCGACACCGTGCCGTCCGCTTCGAACGTCGCGGCCTTGCGCATCGCGACCACGAACGTCGCCTGCAGCGCGTCCTCGGCGTCGGCGGCGTTGCCGGTCAGATGCATCGCCACCCGCAGCAACTCTGGCGACACCGCGTCGAACAGCCGCCCGAGCGCGTCCAGGTCACCCTGGTCGCGGTAGCGGAGGAACGAGGCGGTGCGCGGATCCATCGCTACGGTTCGTTCCGAGCGGCCGCGCGCGTCACCGCGATCGCAGGTTTTTTCGCACCCTGGCCGAGATCACGCGTTCGTCGCACGTCGTCCGCGCTGCCGGCGCGCCAGCCGTTCGCCCGTCGCCCGAAGCCGAGCGCCCCCGCCATCGGCGACCGGTTCGGCCCCGTTCTGCACGCCGCGGCCCCCAGCACGAGGCAGATCGAACGGCACGACACCATCCCGACCAGTCTATCCGTCGACCGCGACGATCCACGCCGCGCGCTCGTCGCTGGCGGCGCGCGCGCTCGCCTCGATCCGCTTGTGCGCCGCCTCGGCGGCCCACAGCGCCGTGCGCAGCTGCTCGATCGTCGCGGTGACGTCGTCGGTCGCCTGGTGGATGCGGCGATGCACGTACAGGTCGTGCGGCATCCGGTCGAACACCATGCCGGCGAGGTCGTGACCGTTGGGGAACGTGATCCGCTGCATCACGGCCGCCTGCGCGTGCAGCTCCTCCCCCATCCGTTCGAGCTTGCGCCCAGCGGCCTGCAGGTGCCGTTCGGCGTCCGCCAGGACCGGCACGCGGCCGGTGGCGACCACCCCACCGATCACGTCGGCGCCGAGCGCCTGCCGCGCCCGCTGCAGGCACTGCTTGGCGACCAGCAGCTCGCCCTCGGCATCGCGACCGAGCTGCACGGTCCTCGCCAACAGCGTGCGCTCCTCCTCGAGCGCGAACAGCCGGGCCGACGACTGCTCCAGCCGTTCTGCCAGTTCGCCGCCGCGCTCCCGCAACTCGACCTCGCGCGCGGCGAGCAGCTCCGCGAACGTCGCCGACGCATCGGCCAGCGCCTGCACCTCCGCCGTCGCCCGATCGCGCGCACGCTCGAGCCCCGGGATCTCGTCGTCGGCCGCATCGTGCTTCGCACGCGCTTCGGCGAGATCGGCCTCGAGCTGCGCCCGCTGGCCACCACCGCCGAATGCCGCCCGCAACCGGCTCAGCGGCCCCGACGCTGCCTCGAGCCGCTCGGCGAGCGTGCCGACCTCACGCCGCCACCGCGCCGCCAGCTGCTGCTTGTGCTCGAGGTCCCGCTCGGCCCGTTCGAGTTCCTGCCTCGCAGCGAGGTACTGCTGCCGTCGCGCGTGCGCCGCCGCGAGTTCACCGTTCACCGCGCCTCCTCGAGCTCCATCACCCCTCCCCGCAGTTCTGCAGCGCCGGAACCACCGCATCCTCGCGCGTCAGCTCGCGCGAGCGGCCCTCGTCGAAGCGGTCGTCGAACACCTCGTCGACCTTCGCGAACAGGTCCTCGGGCTGCCGCACGCGCACCAGCTGCTCGCGCGCCCAGACCGGCTCCGGGTGGTACTGCGCATACTTGATCACGTGCATGCGGACCGGCGGCAGCGCCCTGCGTTCGTCGCGGTAGAACGGCACCGCAAGCTGCCAGTGCCGCGCGATCGCGGCCCGTTGCTGTGCGCAGGTCGGCCGCAGCGGCATGCGGCCGTCGGCGAGGTCGCGCACCTGCTGGAACACGAACGGGTTGCCGATGCAGCCGCGCGCGACCGTGACCCCGTCGACGCCGGTCGCCTCGATCATGTCGAGCACGTCGTAGGCCGAGAACAGGTCGCCGCTGCCGAGCAGCGTGAACGCGCCGACGTGCCGTTTGACCTTGGCCAGGAACTCCCAGCGGCTGGGACCGATGTACTTCTGCTGCACGGTTCGCGGGTGCACGGTGGCGGCGCAGAGCCCCCGTTCGATGCCGCCCTCGAGGATTTCCCAGAAGCGCTTCTCGGCGTCGGGCGAGTCGTCGCTGCCGCGCCGCATCTTGACCGACACCGGCGCGTCCCCCTGCACCGACTGCACCACCGAATCGATGATCCGCAGCGCGGTCTCGGTGTCCTGCAGCAGCCAACCGCCGCGCCGGCGACCGAGCACCTTGTTGACCGGACAACCGAAGTTGATGTCGACGACGTCGTAACCGGCCTTGACCAGCTCACGCGCCGCATCGCCGAACGTCTCCGGCTGGCTGCCCATCAGCTGACCACCGACCGGATGGTCGTATTCCGGCACCGACAGGATGCGCCGCTGCAGCTTGCCCTTCTGCAGCACCAGCGAGTCCAGCACGACCTCGTTGATCGCATAGGTCGCACCGTGCTCCCGCGCCACCGCGCGCATCGCCAGGTCCGAATAGCCACTCAGCGCGGCCTGCACGGCAGGCAGCCCGACCTCGACGTCACCGATGTGCAGCGTGCGCTTCACGCGCGACAGCGTGCCCGATCAGCGGGCGGGCGGCCAGGGGGCCGCCTCGAACTCCCGCAGCCGAGCCCCGAACACCGCCTCGTCGTGCACACACCCCGCCGCGCGCGCCAGCTCCGCGCACCGCAGGTAGTGGTCGCGGTCGCGCGCCAGGTCCTCGCGGTTGATCAGCAGGAAGTTGTCCTGCTGGCCGTTGAGCCAGGCGAGGAACGCGAGGCCAGCCTTGTAGTGCTGCGTCGGCGCCTGGAACACGAACTGCCCGAGCTGCTCGCAGCGCTCCATGCGCTCGGTGAAGCCCTGTCGGTCGCCGGCCTGCAGCGACCCCAGCGCCGCCTGGGTCGGTCTGGCGATCGCGTCGAGGATGCCGAGCAGCGCGTGGCTGAAGTCTCCGAGCGCGACCTCGCGATCGCCGATCATCGTCGTGCGCGTCGGCGGCTCGCCGTCGCCGAGCATCAGCTGGCCGAAGTGGAAGTCGTCGCCGGTCAGCACGATCTGTTCGTACTCGAGCCGTTCGCGGCGCACGCGCTCCTCGAACGCCCGGTCGAGCAGTGACAGCTTGCAGCCGCGCACCACGGACGGATCGATCGCCATGATCTTCTCGAAGCTGCGGCCCGGGAAGTAGCCCTTCAGCGACGCCAGGAACATCGGACCGAGCCAGTGCAGGAACACCGGGCCGCGCACCTCGCGGATGATCGCCTCGTAGACCTCGACGAACTCGCGCTCGTCGGCGCGCTGTTCGCACAGCCAGGGCATCGGCAGGATCACCGGGATGCCGCCGTGCGACGTGATGTAGGCACACTGTTCGACTACCGCGTCGATCAGGTGGCTGTGTCGCTCGATGCGCGGCAGCTGGTCGGTGCCGGCGCCGGCGCAGAAGCCGTTGGGCAGCGCCAGCGCGCCGGTCTCGGCGATCAGCCGGCGTGCCGACGGCCAGCCGAGGAAGAACCGCTGCGCGGTGTCCATCGCCTCGGCGATGCCGATGCCGCACGCGTCCATGTCGCGACGCAGCTGCATCGTCGCCGGCCAGTCGATGTGCCGTTCGATCTCGGCCGCGTCGCCGGGCGTCGCGAGCGTGTGGTCGAGATCGCGGTACTCGGGCAGCAGCACGACGTGCAGGGCACCGTAGCACAGTCGGAAGGCGGGGGCGCGATCGGAAGCCATGCCCGCAGTCGAACGGCACGGCAGCCGCGACGCAACGGTTGCGTCGGCTGCATCGAACGGGCAGAAGGCACCGATGGCAGCGGCAGCACCGATCCCGCACCTGCGGGCGTGCGCGGCGTGATAGACTTCTGCTGCGCAGCATGTCCGACGAGACCAGGCCAGAGAGCGGCGAGCTGCCCGAGGACGTCTACGACGAGCTTCGGGGGATCGCACAGCAGCTGATGCGGAACCAGCGTCAGCCCGACACCATGCAGGCGACTGCCCTGGTGCACGAGGCCTATCTGCGGCTGCTCAAGTCGCCACCGCGCGAAGAGGTGCGCAACCGCGTCGCCGTGCTGGCGCACACCATGCGCAACGTGCTGGTCGACCGCGCCCGCGCCCGCAACGCCGACCGCCGCGGCGGCGGCAAGCGACCGATCACGTTCAACTCGGAGCTGGTCGGCGGCCGGAGCGACTCCGAACTCGAGGTGCTCGCCGTGCACGACGCGCTCGAAGAGCTGGCCAAGGTCGACGAGGAGCTGGCGCGGTTGGCCGAGCTGCGCATCTTCGGCGGGCTGCAGGAGCGCGAGATCGCGGCCGCGCTCGAGACCTCGCTGCGCACCGTCGAGCGGCGCTGGCGGCTGGCGCGGGCCTGGCTGCAGCGCGCCCTCGGGTCGCCCGGTGAGTAGCGCCGCCGATCCGCAGCGGTTCCGCCGCGTGCAGGAGCTGTTCGACCAAGCGCTCGACCTGAACGCCGACGAACGCACCGCGTTCTTGCAGCGCGCGTGCGGCGACGACGACGCGCTGCTCGAAGAGGTGCGATCGCTGCTGGCCGCGGACGACGCTCCCGACTGGACCGCCTCCGAGACGACCCAGGCGTTTGCCACGTCGTGGTCGTTGCCGGCGGGCGCGCGCATCGGTTCGTTCACGATCGTGCGCAGCATCGGCGAGGGCGGCATGGGCGCGGTCTACGAGGCGACCCAGGAACGGCCGCAGCGCACCGTGGCGCTGAAGACGCTGCGCGCCGGCTCCGACTCGGCGAAGTCGCGGCGGCGGTTCGAGTACGAGTCCGAGCTGCTCGGCCGGCTGCAGCACCCCGGGATCGCGCAGATCTACGAGGCAGGCACCTTCCACGACGGCGACCGCGAGGTGCCGTTCCTGGCGATGGAGATGCTCGCCGACGCGCGCGACCTCGACCACCACGTCGCCGCGCGCCAGCTGCCGGCGACCGAGATCCTGCGCCTGTTCGCCGACGTCTGTGACGCCGTGCAGCACGCGCACCAGCACGGCATCGTGCACCGTGACCTGAAGCCGTCCAACCTGCTCGTCGACCAGGACGGCCGCGTCAAGGTGATCGACTTCGGCATCGCGCTGGCGCTCGACACCGACGAGGTCCGCCGCACGCTGCGCACCGAGACCGGCGTCATCCTCGGCACGCTGGCCTACATGAGCCCCGAGCAGCTGGCCCCCGACGGCGGCTCGCCCGACGCGCGCACCGACGTCTACTCGCTCGGCGTGCTGATGTTCCAGCTGCTGACCGGGCGCCTGCCGCACGACCTCGACACGCTGCCGGTGCCGACGGCACTGGCGGTGATCGCCGAACGCGACCTGCCGCGGCTGGCCCTCTACGGCCTGCGCGGCCAGGAGCCGGTGCAGCGCGAGCTCGACTGGATCCTGCAGAAGGCGACCGAACGCGACGTCGCCATGCGCTACCAGACGGTGGCCGAGCTCGGGGCCGACGTGCGCCGCTTCCTCGACGACAAGCCGCTCGAGGTCGGGCCGCCGTCGACCTCCTACCGGCTGCGCAAGTTCGTGCGCCGGCACCGGACCGCGGTGCTCGGCGCCGCGCTGACGCTGATCGCGCTGGTCGCCGGCACCATCGCGACCGCGATCGGCTGGCACCGCGCGGTGCTCGCCGAGCAGGTCGCCGACGCCAAGCGGCTCGAGCTCGAGCAGGTGACGTTCGGGTTCTGGCAGACGACGCAGATGACCGCGCGCATCGACCAGATCAAGAGCGGCGGCATCTCGCCGGAGATGCGCGACCAGCTCGACGACGTCGCGGCGCGGCTCGACGCGGCCACCATCGAGGACCCGTTGATCGAGGCCGCGCTGCGGACGCGGCTGGCCAAGACCTTCCACGAGTTCGGCGAGGGCGCCGAGTCCAGCAGGCAGTTCCAGCGCGTCATCGCGCTGACCGAAGGGCGCGACGAGATGCCCGAGGTCCGGGTCGAGGCGCTGACGCAGTACGGCACCGTGCTGGTCACCGGGGGCAAGGTCGAACAGGGCATCCGGCTGCTCGAGGAGGCGGTGGCGCTGTCCGAACGCAACCCGGGGCAGTTCCGCGATCCGCCGGCGACGCCGCGTTCGCGGATCGCCTACGCCTACCACCAGCTCGGTCGCTATGCCGACGCGCGCGACACCTACGACGCGGTGCTGCGCGAGCTGGCCGCGCTGCCGGACGGCGCCGCGCAACCCAAGCTCAAGCTGCAGGCGCTGCAGGGTCGCGGCAACGCGCGCCGCGCGCTCGGCGATCACGACGGCGGCCTCGCCGACATCCAGGCAGCGCTGACCTGGGCCGAGCAGAAGCTGGGCCTGCGCGACCACCGCACGCTGAGTGCGCGTTCGGACCTGGCCGTGCTGCTGCTGCAGGACAAGGCCAAGGCGCCGCAGGCCGAGGTGCTGCTGCGCGACGTCGCCGAATCGCGGCGCGACCTGCTCGGGCCGACCCACCAGAGCACGATCATCCCGGTGCTCAACCTGGCGTTCGCGCTGCACCGGCAGCACAAGTTCGCGGAGTCCGAGGCGATGTGCAGCGAGTACCTCGAGGCTGCGCGCGCCGCCGGCGAGACCAGCTCGACGCCGCTGCTGAAGCTGCGGTTCAACCTCGGCGTCGCGCAGATGATGCGCAAGCCGTCGCACCGCGCGGCGGCCGAGCGCACGTTCGCCGACCTGATGACCGACGGCGCCGACGTGCTGCCGCAGGACAACTGGATGCTGTTCGCGTTCCGCACGCGCTTCGGGATGTGCCGCGCCCAGGCCGGCGCCGAGGCCATCGACGATCCCGCCGAACGTCGCCGCTGCCTCGAAGAGGCGCGCGCCGAACTCGAACCCGCGCTGGCCGGCCTCGAGAAGACCCTCGGCCCCGACAACCGCCAGACCCGCGAAGCCGCCGGCGCACTGCTCCAGGTCCTCGACCACCTCGACGCCCCCGAAGCCGCCACCGCCCTCGCCACCCGCCTCAACCTGCAACGAAAGTAGCGGTACGGTACCTGGTTCATCCTGCAACCCGCAGGCGACGAACGGTCCCTCCGCCCCCGTTCGTCAGGCGAAGCGCGCGACCATCGACACGATGATGACGAGCATCGCGACGAACAGACCGCCGGTGGCCAGCAGGCCGGCCAGGCCGGTCTGGCGGTCGGCACCGAGGTAGCCCTTGCTGCGCTGCAGCAGCAGGAAGCCGACGTAGGCGATCGGCAGCATGGCACCGCAGATGATCGTCGTCGGGATCGCCAGGTAGACCGCGAGGTCGCCCCAGAACACCGGCGCCAGGAAGCCCGGCACCGGCAGCAGCATGCACAGGCGCTGCCGCAGCGAACCGAACGGCAGGCCGAACCACTCCATCGCGACGAAGCCGCAGCAGACCATGTGCAGCGTGATCGTGCTCAGCGCCATCGCGAGCATGCCGAGGTCGAAGATCAGCGTGCCGGCGACCGGCCCGACGACGTCCCCGAGCACGCCCGCCATCTTGCCGACGGCCGCCGACTTGGACACGTCGACGTCGCCGAGCGTGTTGGCCGCCGCGATCACCATCAGCGAGCTCGCCAGCGCGTATGGCACCAGCATGCCGGCGAACAGGTCGAACCGCGCCAGCCCGCGGTGCTCGCGACCCCAGCCGCGCGCCAGCAGGCTGTAGGGGTAGAGCAGCAGCATGTTGATGCCGACCGCCGCGGCGATGCCGGCGACGGCGAGGTCGATGCTGCGGAAGCCGTTGCGATCCTCCGGCAGGTTCGGGATGAAGCCCTTGGCGACGCCGGCCCAATCGGTCTCGGTATTGAGCAGCACCCACAGCAGCATCACGACGATGCCCCATACGGTGTACTTGAGGAAGCTCTCGTAGACGCGCACCAGCCGCGGGCTCTTGCCGTACATCGTCGACAGCAGCACCGCCCAGATCAGCACGAACGTGCTGGCCGCCATCTTCGGCACGCCTTCGAGACCGAGGGTGTCGGCCGCATCGACCAGCGACGCCGCCGCGAGGTTGTACTGCGGGAAATGCCAGACGATCGACGCGACCATCGCCGCGATCGCGAAGCCCCACGCGAGCGCCGGGTGCGTGTGCCGCGCCATCGCCGGCAGCACGCGCTCGCCGGTCGACAGCGTCTGGTGCGACACCGCCCCCATCGCCAGGATGCCGAGCAGCATGCCGATCGGCGCGACCCACAGCAGGTCGTAGCCGAACACCGCGCCGGCGAACAGGCTGCTGGCGGCGGTGCCGCTGCCGAGCGTCATCGCGCTCTGCAGGTAGCCGGGCCCGATGAACTTCAGGTAGCCGCCCCACCGCTGCAGGCGCGGCGCGCCGTCGAGGTTGGCGAGCACCTGCTTCTCGGCCGCGAGCTTCTGGGGATCGGGCGGCGCCGCCATCCGCAGCCCCTGCCTGACCTGATCGAGATCGCCGCCGTGTTGCTCGTTCACTGGATGCGTCACCTGGCGCCGTCGCGCAGTTCCTTGACCTTCTTGGCTTCGGGCATCGCCTTGTAGAACGGGTCGAGCGGGAAGCAGCCGCTGATCATGCCGTTGCGCGGGCCCGTGGTGCAATCGCTGAACGTGCGGCAGATGCGCTTGCGCTGCACGTCGTTGCCGGCGAGCACGTCGCGCGGCAGATCGGGGTAGCTCAGCAGCATGCGACCGAGGCCGACGAAGTCGACGTGGCCGCTGCGCACCTCGTGCTGGCCGCAGTGCGCCAGCCACTCCTGCAGGTAGGTGTAGCCGGTGCCGACGAACTTGAGCGCCGGCGCCGCCTGCTTGGCCGCGCGCACCGCGTCGAGGTGCACCTTGACGAACGACAGCGGATCCGCCGGCGGCTGGTAGCCGTCGCTCGGCGGGTAGGCCGCCGGCCGCTGCAGGTGCGGGTTGTAGTAGGGCGAGCCGAGCGTCACGTTGACCAGCTCGATGCCGAGCTGCTGGTAGCGCTGCAGCAGCTCGAACGGCTCGGCCAGATCGAACGTCGCCGGGTCGTGCTGGTCGACGCCGAAGCCGTGCAGGTAGGGCCGTTCGCTGGCCATCGGCCGGCCCAGCCGCGTGTCAGGGTCCTTCTCGAACGGCACCAGATCCGCGAGCGACAGCCGCACGCCGACGTGCAGCCCGGGGCACTCGCTGCGGATGCCCGCGACGATGCGCTCGAACAGCCGGGTGCGGCCGGCGAGGTCGCCGCCGTAGCTGCCCGGTCGCTGGCGCGCGCCGAGCAGCTCGTGCAGCAGGTAGCCGTGGCACGACTTGACGTCGACGAAGTCGAAACCGGCCTGCTGCGCGAGCCCGGCGGACTTGACGTAGTTGTCGCCGATCGCTTCGAGTTCGCCGTCGCTCAGCACGTGCGCGTCGGCGGTGTGCGGATACTTGCTGCCGAGCTGCGGGTGGCGGTGCGCGACCAGCGGCGCCGGCGGACCGTCCGGCCGCGAGAACCGGCCACTGTGCGTCAGCTGCAGGCCGACGAACTGGTCGGCGGCCGCCATGCCGGCCTCGGCCGCTCCCTCGCGCAGCGACGCCAGCAGCTGCCGCATCGTCTCGCCCGCGTCGACGCCCGGATCGAGGTAGAGCTGGCGATCGTTGGCGCGCCCGTCGCGCTGCACGGCGAACGCCTCGCCGCCCCAGACCAGCGACGCGCCGCTCCGCCCGAAGTTGCGCCAGCGCCGCAGCGTCAGTTCGGTCGCGCGGCCGTCCGGCGTCCCGTCCCAGCCCTCCATCGGATGGCACGCGAAGCGGTTGCCGAGCTCGCGGCCGTGCACCGTGATCGGCTGGCCGAGCGGACCGTTGGACTCGACCTGCTCGTCGATCGCCCAGTCGGCGTCGATGGTCCTCAGGTGGGCCGCGAAGTCGGACGCGGACCGGAAGTGGCCGGGAGCTTGGAAGCGCACGGGGAGAATGTCGGCAGGCGCGGGCGAGGTTGCAAGCGATCCGCCAGCTCCCCTCCGCGCCTTGCCCGCCCGCCGCCGCCGCCGACGTGTGCCGGTCCGCGATGCGAGCTACACTGGCAGCCCTCGCCGCTGCCCCTCGCGCGAGAACCACCCCTTCGAGCATGCGATGATCCGTCCGTTCCTCGTGCTCGCCACCGCGTGGACCCTGTCCGCCTGTGGTGCGCCTCCCAAGCCCGAACGGCCGCTGTCGACGGCCGAGCCGGCCTCCCCGCCGACCGCGGTCGAAGCGACCCCGACGCGCGTGCGCGCCGCCTGCCCGCGGCTGGTCGGCACCGTCACGCACGCCAACCGCCGCGTCTGCATGGTCCGCGTCGACGACAACCCCGACGGCGCCAGCGCCGAACGGATCGAGGCGGGGCTGCCGGCCTGGGTCGTGATCCGGCGCGACGGCAAGGAGGTCGCGCGCGTGCAGGCCGTCGCCTACGAACCGCTGGTCGACGCGCTGCTGTGCCAGCTCGGCCCGCGGCCACCGGAGTTGCGCATCGGCGACCGGGCGGAGACCACCCGCACGGTGCAGGCGGTCGAGCAGTTCGGCTGGCGCACCGACCGCGAGCAGCCGTAGCGCGTCACGCCTGTGCTGCCGGCACCATCTCGACGCCGAAGTCGTCGATCGGGGTGCCGTAGCCGACGCAGTCCAGCGCTGAGCCGATCCGGGCGACGCCGCCGGAGATGCGCAGCGTCACCGAGCCGTCGCCGAAGCTGCGGTAGAGGTCGCCGTGCTCTCGCCGGGCGCGCCGCTGCAGGTCGGCCGGCAGATGGTCGAGCCCGCGGAAGTAGTGGTGGCCGTTGCGCTCGACGTGCGGCAGCCCGAGCACGCTGCCGGTCACCAGGTCCTGCTGCAGCGCGAGCACGCCGACGTTGGTCAGGTCCTCGCCGCTCTGGAACAGGCCGTCGTGGCGACGGCAGACGCCGAAGTTGGCGAGCGCGCGGAACACGCCCTTGCAGTTCTTGACCGAGACGCCGCGGTAGCCGAGTTCGCGCGCCCGCTGGAACGACTGCGGCGTCGCGTCGGCCTCGTCGATGATCAGCGGCGCGAACCGGCCAACGCGCGCGACCGCGCGGTGCCGGTCCGGGTCGAAGGTGACCGCGCGCGCCAGCGGTTGCTCGATCCAGACCAGCCGCTCGAGCAAGCGCGCGCCGAGCGGCTCGCCGGCGACCGACTCGAGCAGTTGCGCGATCGCGTCCAGGTCGGAGTACTGTTCGTTGCCGTCCAGGCTGAAGCCCGGCAGGTCGCCACGCTCGTCGAAGAACCGCGCCAGCTCGAGCAGCCGTTCGCGGTCGCGGTCGACGCCGGCGCCGATCTTGACCTTGAACCAGGACAGGCCGTAGATGTCGAGGTCGTCCTCGAGGGTCTGCGGCAGGCCGTCGTTGCGGCGCTGTTCGGGCGGCAGATCGCGCGCGCGCAGCGTATCGAGCATGCCGACCGTGTGCCGGACCACGACCTCGCGGCGCGGCGTCGGCAGATCGCGCTGCCAGTCCCAGTCCGTCAGCTGCGCGTGCACGTCGCCGGGCCGGAAGCCGAACACGTCGCGACGCAGCGCCTGCGCGAACGGCAACTCCACCAGCCGGCAGGTCGCGTCCATCAGCGCGCGCTCGACCAGCGCCACGCCGAAGCCGCGCACCAACTGGTCGGGCTGGTCGAACGGATGCGGATCGACGCGCTGCGCCATCACCCCGCGCCACAGCCCGAACGCGCTGCCGGCCGGCTGCGCCGCGAACGCCTGCGCCGATGCGGTCGCCGACGCGAACAGTTCGTCGGCGTCCTGCTGCGGCGTCGCGTCGGTGTCCTTGCGGAACCAGCGCGGTACCAGGAAGTCGGCCGACCAGCCGTGCGCGCTGGCGCCGCCCGGACCTCGCACGGTGGTGCGGCACGTCAGCATGTCCGCTTCGCGCAGCGTCACGGCACCGAACCGGAACGGGATCCGGGTCCGGCAGGTGCGCCGCGCGAACGCGACCTCGACGACCTCGACGTTGCTGGCGCCGCTCACGCGAGCAGCCGCCGCACGACCTTGCCGTGCACGTCGGTCAGGCGGTAGTCGCGCCCCTGGAAGCGGTAGGTCAGCCGTTCGTGGTCGATGCCCATCAGGTGCAGGATCGTCGCGTGCACGTCGTGCAGGTGCACCGGGTCCTGCGCGGTGACGAAGCCGAGGTCGTCGGTCGCACCGATCGTCTGGCCGTTCTGGATGCCGCCGCCGGCGAACCACATCGTCCACGCGCGCGGGTTGTGGTCGCGGCCGAGGTGCGTCTGGTTGCGCACCTCGCGCATCGGGGTGCGGCCGAACTCGCCGCCCCAGACGACCAGCGTGTCGTCGAGCATGCCGCGCTGGCGCAGGTCGGTGACCAGCGCCGCCGCCGCCTGGTCGGTCTGGCGGCACATGTTGGGCAGGCCGTGGATCAGGTCGTCGCTGTCGTTGGAGCCGTGGTGGTCCCAGCCGCGATGGATCACCTGCACGCAGCGCGCGCCGCGTTCGAGCAGGCGACGTGCCAGCAGGCAGTTGTTGGCGAACGAACGGCGGCCCGGCTGGCTGCCGTAGAGCCGGTGCACGTGCTCCGGCTCGTCCTCGATGCGCGCCAGCTCCGGCGCGCTGTCCTGCATCCGGTAGGCCAACTGGTAGGCCGAGGTCCGCGCATCGATCTCGGGATCACCGAGCGCGCGGTTGCGTTCGCCGTTGAGCTGCGAGAGCAGGTCGATGCCGCGCTTGCGCGCCGCGCGGTCCATGCCCTCGGGATCCTGCACGCACGGCACCAGGTCGCCGCGGGTGCGCAGCTCGACCCCGCCCATCGTCGACGGCAGGAAGCCGCTGCCCCAGCACGCCGAGCCCGCGCCCGGATCGATCTTGCCGCTGACCAGCACGCAGAAGCCCGGCAGCGAGTGGGTGTCGGCGCCGAGACCGAACATCAGCCAGCTGCCGAGGCTCGGCCGGCCGACCAGGTGGTGGCCGGTGTTGGCGAACACCTGCGCCGGTCCATGGTTGAACTGGTCAGCGTGCACCGACTTGACGAACGCCAGTTCGTCGGCGATCGCCGCCGTGTGCGGCAGCAGTTCGCTGATCTCGGCGCGCGAATCGCCGTAGTGCGAGAACCGGTACGGCGACGCCATCAGGTTGGGCACGCCCTTCAGGAACGCGAACCGCTGGCCCTCGAGCAGGTGCGCCGGCACCGGCTTGCCGTCGTAGCGGCGCAGCGTCGGCTTGTCGTCGAACAGGTCGAGGTTCGACGGCGCCCCGGCCATGAACAACTGCACGACGCGTCTGGCGCGCGGCGCATGATGCGGAACATCGTGCGCCATACCGCGCGCCGGGTCGCCGCCGGCACCACCGAGCGACGGCACCAGCCGGGCGCCGAGCGCGGCACCGGCCGCGGCGATCACGTCACGTCGGGTCGGGTCGAAAGGATTCATCCGCGGCACAGGGTCTCGTCGAGGTTGAGCAGCACGATCGCGATGCGCGACCACGCCACGTCGGCGGGTTCTCGCTGCCACGCAGCCTGCAGCAGTTCCAGTTCGCGCGGCGACGGGCGCCGCGACGTGCACAGCCGAAAGCCGAACGACAGCTTCTCGGCGGTGTCGCCGTCGCGACCGAGCATGCGTCCGGCCAGCGCCTCGGCGGCGGCGATCGCGGTCGGGTCGTTGAGCCCGACCAGCGCCTGCAGCGGCGTGTTGCTGCGTTCGCGCCGCACCTGGCACATCTCGCGGGTCGACGCGTCGAACGCGGCGAACTGCACGAACGGCGCCGTACGCCGCCAGAACGTGTAGACACCGCGGCGCCACTTGTCGTCGCCCTTGCTGGTCGGCCAGCGCATGTTGACCTTGTTCATCGGCACGACGCCGCTGGTGTCGGCCTGCACCGGGTAGACGCTCGGGCCGCCGAGCTTGCGCGACAGCAGCCCGGCCGCGACCAGCCAGGTGTCGCGCACGCGCTCGGCGTCGAGCCGGTAGCGGGTGCCGCGCGCGTAGTACTGGTTGTCGGGATCCCTGCGCAGCTGGTCCGCGTCGGCGCGGCTGCTGCGCCGGTAGGCGTCCGACATCACGATCGTCTTGACCAGCCGCTTCTGGCTCCAGTCGAGCCGCACGAACTCGGTGGCCAGCCAGTCGAGCACGTCGAGGTGCAGCGGCGCCTCGCACTGCACGCCGTAGTCCTCGGGCGTCGACACCAGCGACGAACCGAACAGCTCCATCCAGATCCGGTTGGCGGCGACCCGCGCGGTCAGCGGGTGGTCCTTCGACACGATCCAGCGCGCCAGCGCCAGCCGGTCGAGCGGCGCGTCGCCGACCACGTCGCCGAGGTCCGGCCCGAACGCCGCCGGCACGTGCGCGCGCACCTCGGCGGCGGGGCTGTCGAACGCGCCGCGGATGCGCAGCCGCGTGACCGGCTCGGCGTCCTTCTTCTCGCGCAGCACCATCGTCTTGGCGCCATCCGCCCGCTTCAGGTCGACCTCGTCCTGGGTCTCGAAGAACGCGACCATGCCGTAGAACTCGCGCTGCGACAGCGGGTCGTACTTGTGGTCGTGGCACTGCGCGCAGTGGAACGTGCTGCCGAGCCAGGTGGTGCCGGTCGTGCTGGCGCGGTCGACCATGCGCTCCCAGCGGGCTTCGTTCGGATCGGCGCCACCCTCGTTGTTCAGCATCGTGTTGCGGTGGAAGCCGGTCGCAATGCGCGTCGACTCGTCGGCGTCCGGCAGCAGGTCGCCGGCCAGCTGCTCGATCGTGAAGCGATCGAACGGCATGTCGGCGTTGAGCGCTTCGATCAGCCAGTCGCGATAGGGCCAGATCGAACGACGGCCGTCGAAGTTGTAGCCGTTGGTGTCGCCGTAGCGCGCCAGGTCCAGCCACGGCACCGCCCACCGTTCGCCGTAGTGCGGCGAGGCGAGCAGGCGGTCGACCAGCCGTTCGTAGGCGTCAGCCGAACGGTCGGTCACGAAGGCGTCGAGTTCCTCGATCGTCGGCGGCAGACCGATCACGTCGAGGAACACGCGGCGCGCCAGCACGGCACGCTCGACCTCGCCGGTCGCGACCAGTCCGGCGTCGGACCACCTGGCCGCGAGGAACGCATCGATCGGCGTCGCCACCCCGTCGACCGCAGGCGGCGCGCGGCGCACGGGCGGCTGGTAGGCCCAGTGCCGGTCGATGCCTTGGCGATCGGCGCCCACATGGCTGGCGTCGCGCTGGCTGGCGTCGCGCTGGCTGACTCGGTGCTCCGCAGGATCCTGCTGCGGCAGCAACGCGGCGAGGGTGCACGCGACGAACGAGAGCATGCCTGGATGATCGGGGCGCACCGGCCACGATCAAGCCCCCACCTACGTCGGGCTCGCCGGATCGCGTTGCCGCGGCCCGTACCAGAACGACAGGCCCTCGCGCCGGCGCACCCCGCGCCGTCCGAGCATGGCCAGGCGGAGCAGCTCGCGCAGCATCTGCCAGCCGGAGTAGGTGCGCAGCTTGCGCGACGACGTCTCGACGCGATCGCGCAGCACGACGAAGCGGGCGCGCTGGCCGCCGATCTGGCCCGCCGCGCGCGAGAAGCGCTTCAGCGCCCGGCTGAACTCGACCTCCTCGGCGGCGTACAGTTCGCGGTCGAAGCCGCCGACCGCGGCGAACGCTTCGCGGGTCGCGAACACGAAGCAGCCGGCGGCCAGCTTCATCGTGAAGTAGGCGGTCGTCATCATCGGCGTCGCGATGCGCGCCCAGCGCGGCATCGGCTCGTCGAACCGCACCAGCGCGCCGCCGCCGACGGCGCCGCTGGCGATCGCATCGCACAGCCCGTCGACGACGGCGCGGCTCACCCGCGTGTCGGCGTCGACGAATACGAACACGTCGCCGCGCGCCGCCTGCGCGCCTGCGTTGCGGGTCGCTGCGATCTGCCGGTGCGCGACCTCGACCACCCGCGCCCCGTGCGCCCGCGCCAGCTCCGCCGTGCGGTCGGTGCACGCGTCGGCGACCACGACGACCTCGTAGTCGCGCCCCGCCGCGGCCTCGTGCACGGACTGCACGGTGGCGACGATGGTCGTCTCTTCGTCATGCGCAGGAACGAGGAAGGAAAGCACGGCTGGGAAACCTGCCGCGATGGTAGCGCGGCGGCGGCGGATACGCTGGACGCATGCGAGAGCCGTGGACTTCCCGCGCGTTCGCGTTCGACTTCCCCGTCGAGCGCATCTCCGTGTTCGTGTCGCGACTGCGCGGGACCGCCCCACGCCTGCGCGAGGCGACCCGCAGCCTGACCGCCGCGGCGCTGACGCAGCGCGACGGCGACCGCTGGTCGATCCAGGAGCACGTCGGCCACCTGTTCGAGCTCGACGGGCTGTGGCTGCGGCGGATCGACGAGCTGGCGCGCGGCGAACCGCAGCTCAGCGCCGCCGACATGAGCAACCAGGCGACCTGGGACGCCGGCTACAACGGCCGCACCTTCGACGACGTGTTCGAGGCGTTCTCGCTGCGACGCGGCGAACTGCTGGCGAAGCTGACGGCGCTCGATGCCGACGGCCTCGGTCGCGTCGGCCTGCATCCGCGCCTGCAGACCCCGATGCGCGCGGTCGACGTCGCGTTCTTCGCGGCCGAGCACGACGACAACCACCTGGCGCTGGTCGAGGAGCTCGCACCGCGCGTTCGCACCGAGCCCGCCGCCGCCGTCTCGGCACGGTGGCAGGAGCTGCCGCACGACGCACCGATCGAACGGCTCGAGCGCCACCGCGTCGTCGGCCGCGAAGCGATGATCTCGCACATCACGCTGCACGAGGGCTGCGACGTGCCGGTGCACGCCCACGCCAACGAGCAGTTCGCGTGCGTGCTGTCGGGCAAGGTGGCGTTCACGCTCGCCGACGGCGAACAGCGCGTGCTCGGCGCCGGCGAGGTCCTGCACCTGCCGAGCTTCGCGCCGCACGGCGCGCGCGCGATCGAAACGGCGGTCGTGCTCGACGTGTTCTCACCGCCGAGCGAGTCGACCGGCATCGATCGATAGCTTTCGTGCGGCCGGTCGTTGCCCGGCACCACCAACCCCGAGAACCTGTGCGCGTGCCGTTCACCTACGAATACCCCCGTCCCGCGGTCACCGTCGACACGGTGCTCGCGACCGTCGGCGAACGCGGCGACCTGCGCGTGCTGCTGATCCAGCGCGGCAACGACCCGTTCGCGGGCCGCTGGGCCCTGCCCGGCGGCTTCGTCGACCAGCACGAGGACCTGCTGGTCGCCGCCCGCCGCGAGATGCTCGAGGAGACCCGACTGAAGCTCGGGGCGATGGTCCAGCTCGGCGCCTACGGCACGCCCCACCGCGACCCGCGCGGCCACACCGTCGGCGTCGCGTTCCTCGCGATCTGCGGGCCGGACGAGCTCGAACCGCAGGCCGGCGACGACGCCGCCGACTGCCGCTGGTTCTCGGCGCGGCGGCCGCCGAAGCTCGCGTTCGACCACGGCGAGATCCTGCGCGACGCGCGCACGACGTTCGCACGGCTGGCGGCGAGCAAGCAGGAGTTCACCCGCACGTTCGCCGGCAGACGGCGGCCGACCTGGATCGAGAAGGTGCGTCGCGCCGCGCGAGGGACCGCATGAGCGCCGCCTCCGACAACGAACGCACCGACTTCGCCGCGGCGATGCACGAGGTCGAGAACAACCTCGAGGTGCGCCGGCTGATGCTGGTGCTGGCCAACGTGCTGACGCCCGCGTGCGTGATGGCGGTGACCGACGCGATGTCGGGCGCCGACCCGACGCCGTCGCTGGCGTGGCTGCCGCCGCTGGCGATGCCGATCTGCGGCAGCCTGCTGCTGGCGACCGGGTTCCTGGTCACGGGCGTCGTCTCGCGCTGCCACTTCGGCCTGGTGCTGAACGGCGTCAAGATGAACAAGGTCGAGACCGGCCGGCTCGAACTGCGGCCGCTCAACTGGCTCGGCGTCACCACCAACTTCCTGCTGCTCAACGCGCTGTCGGCGGCGCTCGGCGCGCTGATGCTGATGACGAGCTTCGGCCTCGAGAGCTGGGCGTGGGCCGGAGCCGGCGCGACGTTCTCGACCGTGATGGGATGGCTGCCGGTCAGCCACCTGCGCGCCAATCGCCGCTGCCGCGAGCTCGACCAGCACTGGGAGCACGCCGAGATCCCGACCGAACTGCGCATCGAACACCGCCGCAAGTCGCTCGACGCGACGACCGCCGACATCTCGGTGGTCGTGGTGATGGCGGTGGCGCTGTTCGCCGGCGTGTTCAACGCCTTGACCAACCTCGGCGCGATCCCGGACAGCCTGTTGGTGACGCCGCCGCCCGCGACGCTGAAGGGCTTCGGGCCGGCGGTGCTGACCACGTTCGTGCTGGTCTCGCTGCTACTGTCGTGCCGGATCCTGGTCCGCCTGCGGCTGGCCTTCGGCGAACACAGCCGCAAGCTCGCCGGGCTGCGCGGTGAGACCGACCGGACCGCGATGGTCTGGCGACCGCAGGAACGTTCGTATCTGCTCTACGCGATCGTGTTGGCGCTCGCGGTCGCCGCCGCCGTGATGCTCGGCTGGGAACGCGTCGGTCGCACCGTCGGCCTGATCGCAGGCGGCGCCCTGCTGCTCGCCGGCGCGATCTGGTATCCCATCGTCCTGCGCCTGGCCCGGCGGCCGTAGCGCATCCACCCTGTCCGAACCGACGAACCGACCGCGACCATGAAGACCCCCACGATCCTGCTGTTCTCCTCCCTGCTGGCCTTCGCCGCGTGCACCTCCGAGCCTGCGAAGGCCAACGTCGACGAGGCCGGCGGCCAGGCGGCTGCGCCGCAAGGTGGTCAGGCCCAAGGTGAGGAAACGCAGGGCGGCGAGACCGCAGCCGGCGGCATCTACGCGCTCGAGGCGACCACGCTCGACGGCAAGAAGGTGTCGATGGCCGACTACGAGGGCAAGGTCACGCTGATCGTGAACGTCGCCAGCGAGTGCGGCTACACGCCGCAGTATGCCGGCCTGCAGAAGCTGCACAGTGAGATGGCCGACAAGGGCTTCGCCGTGCTCGGCTTCCCGAGCAACGAGTTCGGCGGCCAGGAGCCTGGCACGGCCGAGCAGATCCGCGAGTTCTGCACCAGCAAGTACAGCGTCGCGTTCCCGATGTTCGCCAAGGTCGAGACCAAGTCGGGCGACGGCCAGAGCCCGATCTACGCGGCGCTGCAGAAGGCGACCGGCAAGCAGCCGAAGTGGAACTTCTGCAAGTATCTGGTCGGCAAGGACGGCACGCCGATCGCGTTCTACGCGTCGGGCGTCAAGCCGGAGTCCGACGAGCTGAAGAAGGCGATCGCGGCGGCGCTGGACTAGGTTCGCCGCGGGCGGCGCGCCGGCATCAGGCGCGCACGTCGACGAGCCCGCCCTTGCCGGGCTCGCGCACAGCAGGCGCCACCCCGCTGCTCTGGATCAGCGAGACCGCGGCCTCGCCCTCGGCCTTCTGCTGGTTCTGGAGCTTCTTCAGCATGCCGACGTCCATGTCGTGCCGCATCTGCTGCGCCTTCTGCGCGGTCGCGAGCTCGCTGAGTTCCATGCGCGTCGCATCGTCGCCGACCGTGACGCGGCTGAACGGAGCGATCGCAGGCGCGTTGGCACCGGTCGCTTGACGCCGATCGCTTGACGCCGATCGCTTGACGCCGGGCGCTTGGCGGCGGCGCGCCGCGATGGTCTGATCGCGCCGTGCCGACCCACACCACGCGCGTTCCGGTTCCCGAGCCGTTCGACTGGCGGCTCTGCCTGCAGGGCCACGGCTGGATCGCGCTCGCGCCGCATCGCTACGACGAGGCAACCGGCCGCTGGCACACGGTGCTGCGGCTCGGTGCCGCGAGCGTCGACTGCGTCGTGCGTCCAGGACGCGACGGCACGCTGCGACTGGGCCTGACGGCGCGGCGGCCGCTGTCGCCGGCCCAACTCGCCAGCGCGCGCGCGCAGGTGCGCCACATGATGCGCCTCGACGACGACCTGACGCCGTTCCATCGACAGTGCCGCAGCGAGCCGAAGCGCCGCTGGATCAGCAGGCGCGGCGGCGGCCGCCTGCTGCGTTCGCCGACGGCGTTCGAGGACCTGATGAAGCTGCTGTTCACGACCAACGTGACGTGGTCGGCGACCGAGGCGATGACCGGCAACCTGGTGGCGGCGATCGGCACCCGGGCACCGAGCGGCGCGCGTGCGTTCCCGACGGCGAAGCAGTGCCTGCGCGACGAGACGTTCTATCGGGACGTGGTCCGCTGCGGCTACCGGGCCCAGGCGGCGCTCGAACTGGCCGAGGCGTTCGTCACCGGGCGACTCGACGACGCGATGTTCTTCGCCGAGCCGTCGGCGGACGTGCTGTGGGATCGCATCTGCGCCCTGCGCGGGTTCGGCCCGTATGCCGCGGGCCAGATGATGCGGCTCTGCGGCCACTACCAGCGGCTCGCGATCGACAGCTGGTGCCGCGCGCGCCTCGCCGCCCTCGACGGCACCAGGAGCCCGCCGACCGACCGCGCCATCGAGCGCCGCTACGCCCCGCTCGCGCCGTTCCAGGGCCTCGCGATGTGGTGCGACCTGACCGCCGACTGGCACGGAGAGTAGCCGAACGGTCACGCGGTTCAGCAAGTCAGATGGTGAGTTGGCCGCGGAAGACGGTGACGGCGCGGCCGCGGAGCAGGACGCGGTCGTCGGCGAGTTCGACCTCGAGTTCGCCGCCGCGGGGTGAGGCCTGGTAGGCCTTCATGCGGGTCTTGCCGAGCTTGTCGGACCAGTACGGCGCGAGCGCGCAGTGGGCCGAGCCGGTGACCGGATCCTCGGGCACGCCGACCGCCGGGCCGAAGAAGCGGCTGACGAAGTCGTAGCGGGCGTCGGCGCGGGCGGTCACGATCACGCCGCGCACCTTGACCTTGGCGAGCGCGACCAGGTCCGGCTCGAGCTTGCGCAACGCGGCCTCGCTGCGCACCTCGACGACGACGTCGTCGGCGACCTTGACCATCGCGAGCGGCTTGACGCCGAGCGCCTTGGCGATCGCCGCGGCCGGCTTGCCGCGCAGCGCCGGCCGCGCCGGGAAGTCGAGTTCGATGCGGTCGCCGCAGAGGCCCGCGGTCAACACGCCGCTGCGGGTCTGGAAGCGCAGCCCGGCCTGCGCCGGCGCGATGCCCTCGCTCCACAGCACGTGCGCGGTCGCCAGCGTGGCGTGGCCGCACAGGTCGACCTCGCACGCCGGCGTGAACCAGCGCAGCCGGAAGCCGGTCTTCAGCGGCGCGACGAACGCGGTCTCCGACAGGTTCATCTCGCGCGCGACGTCCTGCATCCACTTCGCCGAACGGCCCTTGTCGAGCAGGCAGACCGCGGCGGGGTTGCCGCGGAACGCACGGCTGGTGAACGCATCGACCTGGAAGCACGGAGTCGTCGGCATGCGGCGTTTCTATCACGCGGCCGCCGATGGCCGGTGCGGGGAGTCGGGAGTTCGCAGCAGAAGTCGGCGCGACGATCGGCGCCGGCGGACATCGACTTTCCGTGCGATCTGCCGACCCCGCCCACTAGCATCCGCCCCGTGCGCTGCTTCGTCGCCTTCGATCTCCCACGCCCGGTCCGCAACCACCTCGGCAAGGTCGTCGCGCCGTTGCGGGAGCGCTACGACATCCGCTGGGTGCCGACCGACCAGATGCACGTGACGGTGCTGTTCGCCGGCGAACTGACCCACGACGGCGTCGACGCGCTGTGCGAACAGGTCGAACGCTGCGACGTGCCGACGATCTCGCTGGTGCTGCAGCCGTTCGGTGTGTTCCCGCCGAAGGGCATCCCGCGCATCGTCTGGGCGGGCCTCGGTGGCGACGTCGACGCGCTGCGCACAGCCAAGGAGCACTTCGAGGCGGTCGCCGAGCCGTTCGGCGTGCCGCGCGAGAAGCGGGCCTTCACGCCGCACGTCACGCTCGGCCGCGTCAAGAGCCAGTTCGGCGTGCTGGCGCTGATCGACCAGCTGGCGGAGCGCTCCGACGACCTGAAGGACAAGCCGTTCGAGGTGCCGAGCCTGTCGCTCTACGAGAGCCGGCTGACGCCGAAGGGCCCGCAGTACGACGTCGTCGTGCGGCGCCCGCTAGGCGGCACGTTCTGAGACCGGGCGAAACGGAACGGGCCCCGCGCCGGATCGCTCCAGCGCGGGGCCCGCAGGGTGTCCCCGGTCGGGATCCCAGTCGGGATCCCAGTCGGGACGCCCGTCGAGATCATCGGTCGGACTAGAACGTGCCGACCTTGACGCGCACCGCGTTCGAACCGATCAGGTTGCCGAACACGTTGCCGCCGAGCAGCTGCGGCAGGTCGAACCAGAACGACTGCGCGTAGAGCTCGAAGCCGACCAGCGCCGGGTTCTGCGGCACCGCGACCGGCAGCGTCGTGTTGGCGTTGTCGATCGGGAACAGCAGCGACGTCGTCACCGGCAGGTAGACGTTGGTGCCCGGAGCAGCACCCAGCGGATCGAGCGGGATCGCCGGCGTGAGGACCGCGTCGACGACGGTCGTGCCGATGCTCGGCGCGGCCGGGATGTTGCTCGTCTCGAGCGTGAACGAGGCGCCGACCAGCGGCGTGCCGACCACGTCGAGCGCGAGCGGGCTGACCTCCGGCAGGTTGCCGACGAAGTTGCCGGCAGCGCCGATCAGGCCGAGCGTCGTGAAATCGCCTTCGGTCACCGCCGGCGAGACGCCTTCCGGCGACCAGCCGATCAGCGAGTCGTCACCGCCGGCCTGCGTGCTGCCGCCGACCGCGTCGATGCTCTCGTAGACGACGACGATGTTGCCGACCGCGAGGTCGATCTGCACCTGCACGGTGCTCGGGTTGGCGACGGTCGCCGGGTAGCTCTCGACGTTCTCCCACGTGATGTAGAGCGTCGGGTTCGGCTGCGCGGCGAGGTCTTCCTCGATCAGGATCTGGCCACTGCCCGGCTCGGCCGGGTTGAAGTCGTGGTACATCGGGAAGATCGTGAACTGGTCCTGGTCCATCGCGGCCTGCGGGTCGACCGGGACGAAGAACAGCGGATCGTTGGGGCCGGTGAACGAGATGTAGCCGTTCGAGTGCACCCAGATGTCCGTCGCGTTGGCGTTGCCGAACGCGGTCGGGTACGGGATCGGCAGGTTCGGGATGGTGAACTGGAACTCACCGTCGTCGACCGCCGGGACCACCGTCTCGTTGCCGCTCGTCGGACGGAACACCGGGTTGGTCGCTTCCGACACGATGTAGCCGACGGTCGTGTTGGTGAACTCGAGGCCGCGGCCCTGCAGCGTCGTGTTGACGTTCGGCGCGTCCTCGATCAGGTCGAACCACGACGCGACGTTGCCGGGCGTCGCCTGGCCGACGTCCTCGACCTCGCCGCACGCGTGCGCGACCGGGCCGACGCTGTAGGTCACACCGAAGCCCGGCATCGTGCCGGCGTAGTTGACGCCGTTGAAGACGAAGGCACCGAGCGTGCCGCCCCAGGCGCCGGGCGCCGTGGTGCCGTTGCTGACCTCGATGTTGCCGTCGGTGAACGTGCCGGCCGGCGCCGGGTAGGTCGTGACGCCCCAGAACTCGTGGGCGACGCCGTTGTAGACGATGCCGAAGCCGTAGGTGCCGGGCGCGAGGAACGTGTCGGGCACGTTGACCGTGAAGGCCGACTGGCAGGTGGTCGACGCGATCGCGAAGCCGCCCGACGTGTACTGGCCCGTCGTCAGCAGCTGCCAACCACTCGGGTCACCGGACTGCGCCGGCGCCGCGGCCAGCGTCTCGGTGCCGACGTGCGTCGTGCCGTTGGTCTGGATCCAGAGCTCGATCGAGCCGACGGTGCCGACCGGCTCCTGGGTCGGGATCTCGAGGGCCTGGAGCGTGATGCCGGTGGCCGAGGCGACCGTCATGTCGAAGAAGTTCGCGCCGCCCGCGGCCGAGTAGGTCAGGCCGACGGCGCCCGGATCGAACGTCGGCGGGTCGACGTTGAGGGTCTGCTGGGCGCTCAGGCCCGCGCACAGTGCCGTGGCGAGAACGGTGGAAGTGATTCTCATAGGTGATGAGGTGTTTGCAGGTAGCGCTGCCTGGGGTCTGGGGCAGCCGGACAAGCCGCCAGCATAGCGAACTTCTGCCGCACGTGTGCACCCGGGCAAGCCTCTGTGAAGGCCTACTCTCTGGCGCAAGCCTCTGCGGAAATGCGCCTTACGCGGTAACCGGGTCGGCGACCCGCGCACCTCTCCCCGGCGCTACTCGAGATCCAGGTTGACCAGCACCTTCTGCACGTCGAGCGTGCGCGGCGCCTCGAGCATGCGCGCGGCGATCCGGCGGCACTCGTCGACCGTGTAGCGCGCGAACACCTTGAGCATGCCGCGCAGCCGCACCGGCGCGACCGAGAAGCTGCGGTAGCCGACGCCGACGTAGAACGGCACCCGCTCCGGCTCGGCCGCGCTCTCGCCGAACAGCACGATCGGCTTCTTCTTGCGTTCGGCGTCCTTGGCCATGCGCGCCAGCGTCTCGAACACCGCCGGGTGCACCATCTCGTAGTAGTCGCGCACGCTGGCGTTGTCGCGGTCGGCCGCCAGCAGGTTGGCCTGCAGGTCGTCGATCGCGACCACCGCGAAGTCGCTCTCGTTGAGCAGCGCGCCGAGCGACATCGCCGCGGCCGGCACCTCGATGATCGGGCCGATCTTCAGGTTGGCCGCGCAGGCGATCTTCGCCTTCATCATGCTGACGCGCTCCTCGACGACGGCCGCCTTGACGCGCTGCATGTCGGCGATGCTGGTCACGAACGGCACCAGCACGGCCACGCCTTCGGTGTTGCACGAAGCGCGCAGGATCGCGCGCAGCTGCAGCCGCAGCACGTCCTGGTTGAGCAGCAGCCCGCGCACGCCCTTGCGCCCCATCGCCGGGTTGCGCTCCTGCTGCGCGGCGTCGACCTGCAGCGTCGCCGCCGCGACGTCGAGCAGGCGGAACGACACCGGCTTGCCCCGCTGGCCGTCGATGATCGCCTTGTAGCTGGCGGTCAGCTGGTCCTCGGTCGGACGCGCGTCGCTCGACAAGAACTGCAGCTCGGTGCGGTAGACGCCGACGCCTTCCATCCCGAACGTCTGCACCAGGTCCGCCTCGCCCGGGCTGCCGCACGAGCCGAGGATGTGGATCGCCGCGCCGTCGCGCGTCTGGTGGGTCGTCGCGTCCGCCTGCGACGCCGCGCCGGCCTGGTTCTCCTTCCAGCGCTGCGCGTTGGCGGTCGCCTCGGCCAACGCCGTGTCGCTCGGCCCGGTCACCAGTTCGCCCTCGGTCGCGTCGAGCACGACCAGGTCGCCGTTGCGCAGCTGCGCGGTCAGGTCGCGGATGCCGGTCAGCGTCGGGATGCCCATGCCGCGCGCGAGGATCGCCGCGTGCGAGCTCATGCCGCCCTCCTCGGCGACGATGCCCTCGACCTGTTCGTTGTCGAGGTTGAACATGTCGGCGGTCGTCAGCTTCCGGGCCGCGAGGATGTACGGCCCCTTGGGCGCGCCGCGGTCGTGCACCGCATCGCTCTCGAGGTTGCGCAGCAGGCGCGTGGCGACGTCGCGCAGGTCGCTGGCGCGTCGCCGCAGCAGGTCGCTCTCGACCAGCGAGAAGATCCGGTCGTACTTGGCAAACACCCCCTGCACCGCTTCGCGCGCGGACAGCCGTTCGTTGATGATCTGGGTCTCGATCTCGGTGACGAACATCGCGTCGCCGAGGTAGGCGAGGTGCGCGTCGAAGATGCGCAGCTCGGCCTCGCCGAGGCTCTCCGCCTGCTTCTGCTTGATCTCCTCGGTCTGCTTGCGGCTCTGCTCGAGCGCGTGCTGCAGCCGGTTGAGTTCGGACTCGACCTCGTCGGCGGCGATCCGTGGACCGGCGCCCTGGCTCTCGAAGCCGCGCAGATAGACCTGCCCGACGGCGATGCCGGGCGAGACGCACTCTCCCCGTACCACCGTCACGAACGGCACCTCACGGGCGACTGCGGAACGAGACGGCGCGCAGATCGCGCGAGACGAGCCGATGACCGAAAATCCTGAAACATGCCTGCTGGGTTGCCGCGGACCGCTCGCGAGACGAACCGCCGACGACAACGAAGCCTCGCTGCTCGCCCGGCGGGCGCCGAGACGGCGTCCGAGCGGCCAAAGGCTAGCGCGGGTGCCCCTCGCAGGGTAGACATTGAGGTCCGCGCGGCAGCGTTCCGAGCCGCGATCCAGAGATCTCCCAACCCCTAGATGGGCATTCATCCCACTGCGATCGTCGCTCCCGGCGCCCAACTCGGCGACGATGTCGACATCGGCCCTTATTGCGTCATCGGTCCGCATGTACGGCTCGGAGCGCAGACCCGGCTGATCGCCCACGTGGTCGTCGACGGCGACACGTGGGTCGGGGAGGAGTGTGAGCTGTATCCGTTCTGCTCGATCGGCACGACGCCGCAGGACAAGAAGCTCAAGTCGACGGGCGACCCGGCCCGGCTGCGCATCGGCTCGCACAACAAGATCCGCGAGCACGTGACGATCCACGGCGGCACGCCGTTCGGCGGCGGCACGACCACGGTCGGCGACCACAACATGCTGCTGGTCGGTGCCCACATCGGCCACGACGCGACCATCGGCAGCCACGTGGTGTTCACCAACGGTGCGATGGCCGCCGGCCACACCGAGATCGGCGACCGCGCGATCCTCGGCGCGATGGTCGGCATCCACCAGTTCGCACGCGTCGGCAAGCTGGCGATGGTCGGCGCCGGCGCGATGGTCTCCCACGACGCGCCGCCGTTCGCGATGATCCAGGGGGACCGCGCCAAGCTGGTCGCCGTCAACAAGGTCGGCCTGCACCGCAACGGCTACACGTCCGAACAGAAGGCTCTCGTCAAGCGCGTCTTCCGACTACTCTTCTGGCGTGCCGGCACCCTGCACCAACGCCTCGAATTCGTCCGCGGCAGCTCGCTGTTCCGCGACCCCATCTGCCGCGAGATCGTCGACTTCGTGGCGGACAGCAAGCGCGGCATCTGCAGCCCGCGCTCGGGCCTGCGCAACCATCCGAGCGGCGGCGATGGCCTCGGCGGTGACGGCCCAGGTGAGCAGGCCGACGCAGCGACGGCCTAGCGCCCTGCTGCTGGCGGCGCTGCTGGCAGCCCTGCCGACGGCGGCAATCGCCGGGCAGCCGCAGCAGCCGAAGCAGCCCGCGGCGCAAGGTGACACGTCCGCCGGCAAGCGCCAACAAGCGCCGAACAAGCCGCCCGGTCCCAAGAACCGCAAGACCCGCACGTTCACCGCGCCCGACGGCAGCCGGTTCGTGCTGGTCCAGGACGACCAGCAGCGGCAGCTGCACTGGGCGCTGGCCTGCTGGACCGACGGCCGCGACGACCCGCCGGGCTTCGCCGGTCTGACCAGCGCGGCGGTCGAGGTATCGCTCAACGGCACGTGGACGACCGGCAGCGCCGACGCCGACGCCGAACGCGCGGCGCTGCGCGCGCTCGACCAGTCCTGGCAGGTCAAGATGGTCGACCCGAACAACGCCGAGAACAACGCGACCCTGCTGGCCCGCGACCAGGCCGCGGCCGACCTCGGCGACCCCCGCACGTTCCGGCGGGTGCTGGCCGCCACCCCGGCGTTCCGACCGGAGATCGTGCACCGCGACGGCGTCGCCGTGCTGGTGCTGACCACGATCGAACCGGCGCTGCCGGCCGTCGCCAGGCTGCTGGTCGAACGCCGCGAGCAACAGGCGCTGCGCGGACTGGCCCGCGCCTGGCTGCCGGACGTGATGGCGCGCGCGCAGCAGCACGCGCTGCACCCCGAACGGCGCATCCACGCCGAGCTGCTGGCGCTGACGATGCCGCTGTCGCCGGCCATCGCCGGGCTCGAGCCGCCGCCGATGACCGCCCCCAAGCGCGCCGACGCGCTGGCGAGCTGGCAGCGGAGCCAGCACCCCACCCGCACCGCGCACGTGCTCTACGGCGCGTTCGACCTCGACCGTGCCGAACGGGTGCTGAAGGAGGCGTTCGCCGCGACCGCGCTGCCCCAGCCGGTGCAACGCCCGGCGGCGCCGCCGCGCCCGCTCGGGGCCCAGCGCCGTTCGATCGTGCCGGGCATGCCGACCGACTCGGTGTCGCTCGCCTGGCTGCTGCCGACGGACGTCGACCCGTGGACGCTGCGCGTCGCCGGGCACTGGCTGGCCGGCGACGGGCGCGGCACCATCCGCCACACGCTGCGCAAGAAGCGGCCGGACCTGCAGGTCGAGGTCGTGGCACCGTGGCCGACCGCCGGCAACCCGGCGCTGCTGCGCATCGACGTGCGCGACCCGGGACGGATCGAAGGGCTGGCCGCCGACGTGCTCGACGCCTGCCGACAGGCTGCGGCCCTGGAACTCGCCAACGGCAGCTACCACCGGGCCAACACCACCGCGCAGCGCGAGTGGACCCGGGCGACGAGCGACACCCGCGCCCTGACGACCCGGCTCGCCGAGCGGGTGCTGGCGCGGCCAGGCCTGCCGGTCTCGCCGAAGATGCCGCCGATGCAGAAGGGCGCCGAGATCCGGCGCGTGCTGGCCGCGACGTTCGCGTCGCAGCCGGCGATCGTGGAGGGCCACCGATGAACCGCACCCGCCGTCTCCATCCGGCCCGCTGCGCCCGCCTCGTGCTGCTCGCGGCGGCCGCGCTCGCCGCCTGCTCGACGCCGACGCCGGCACCGCCGCCGGGCCCGAACGAAGGGCCGTTCGAGAACGGCCCGCCGCAGCCGCGCATCGCCGCCGACGACCGGAGCCAGATGCTGCCGTTGCCCAACGGCCTCGCGACCTACCTGCAGACCGGGCCTGTCGGCAGCCCGGCGCAGATCCAGTTCGGCGTGTTCGCGGGCTCGCTGTTCGTCTCGCCGGGGCTCGCAGAGCTGGCGGCTCAGACGCTGCTGCGCTCGACCGACCCCACCACCGGCACCAGGAGCCTCGAGCAGCGCATCCGCCAGCTCGGCGGCACCGTCGACGTTCGCATCGGCCTGATGACGACCTGGTTCGACGTCCGGGTGCGCGCCGCCCAGACCAAGAAGGCGCTGCAGGCGCTGCGCGAGTCGCTGGAGACGGTGACGCATTCACGCAGCCAGATCGAACGCATGCGCGACGAACTGGTCGCGCGGTGCACCGCCGAAGTGCTCGACGACCCCGTCGCGGCCACCACCCGCATGCTGCTGCAGGCCGAGCGCAGCACCGCCCGCCACATCGATCACCTGCTCGATCTCGATCCGAGCGAGGTGACGCTGTTCCACTCGCGCCTCTATCGGCCCGAACGCTGCATCCTGACGCTGCGCACGCCGCGCCGGCTGGACCTCGCGCTCGCCGAAGTCACCGCCGGCGACGCGTCGATCGACAAGTGGGCGCCGCCGCCGGCCGTGCCCGGCGACAGCTCGCCGGTCGCACGCGCATTCGCACCCGGCCTCTACTGGGGCGAGCAGCAGCAGGCCAAGGGCACCACCTGCTCGATCGTGATGCGGCTGCCCGATGCGACGACGCCGGGCGCGGCGGAGTGGCTGGTCATGCACTCGTGCCTGACGCTCGACGGCACCGGCGGCCGTTTGGAGCAGCTGCAGGACGAGGCCGGCCTGTCGCACCTTCGCTGGGAGTCCCGCGTCGAGCACACGCCCGACGTCACCGCGTTGGTGTTGACCACCGTTGCCCAACCGGCGGAGGTGACCAGCCTGTGGCGCGTCTACCAGCGCGCCCGGCAGTCGCTGCTGGCGGTGCCGCCGTCCCGATCCGAGCTGCAGCTCGCGCTGCGCCGCGCGCAGCTCAACGCCGGCCTGTCGACGCTGCGCGCCAGCGACCACCTGCGCCTCGACGCCAACCTCAAGATGCGCAACATCCGCGCCGACGCGCTCGAGGGCCGGCTCGCGGCGATGGCGGATCCGAGCACCTGGGAGCCGCAGCAGGCGGCCCGCACGTTCTTGGCGACGCCGGCGTGGATGGTCGCGGTCGGTCCGCAGCGGCCCGACGACTTCGCCGCCATCGACGGCGCGATCGCGATCGACCTGCTGCCGGCCGGCTTCGATCCCAAGACGCAGAACCAGCCGACGCCAGAGAACCTCGCGACCGTCGACCCGTGGCTGGTGCAAGCGCGCGCGGCGACCGGCGGCGAGGGCGCCTACGCCGTCATGAAGGGCTTCACGGCGCGCGCCCGCGTGACGTCGGCACAGGGGCTCGCCGCCGACGACACCGTGGACTGGGCGATCGGCGGCGCGCTGACGCGCAGCCGCGCCCTGGTCGGCCAGACCATCACGACCACGCTCGCCGATGACGGCGGCTTCGAAGAACTCGACGGGGTGCGCCAGTCGCTCACGGCCCGCGAGGTCCGGCTGCTGCGCCACGAGATGATGCGCCACCCGCAGATGCTGCTGGCGGCGCACCAACGCGGCGAACGGCGGTTCCGTCCCGTCGCGCAGCGCAAGCTCGGCGACCGCGAGTTCTACATCGTCGAGTCGGTCGGTGACGAGTTCGACCGCCTGCGCCTGCACATCGACGCCGAGTCGCAGCTGATCCGCGTGGTCGAGTCGTGGGAGCGGCTCGCCGACGACACGCTCGTGCACGTGCGCGAGGAGTGGAGCGACTACCACAACGCCGGCGGCCTGCGGGTCCCGCACCGCCGCCGCACGACCTGGAACGACGGCCAGCACCAGTCCGAGACGGTGTTCTCGGAGTGGGCGCCGAAGTAGCCGGCGGGCGCGCGGCTCAGCGGCGCGACGCGCCGAGGCGCAGCACCATGCCGAGGTAGAACATGTGCTCGCCGCGCACGTCCTCGTCGATGCGGATCGACGGGCGGTTCTCGTTGTCGATGTACGAGTAGTAGCCGTGGAGCGACAGCGACTCGCCGAAGTGGATGTAGGCCTCGGCACCACCACCGATGAAGAAGTCGCTGCTCGAGCGGAAGCCGTCCTCGGTCGCGACCTTGGAGTACTGCACGTGCGCGAACGGCGTGATGCTCATCGAGTCGCCGATCAGCCAGCGCAGGCGCAGCTGGCCGTCGGCCCACTGGTGGCCGATCGGACGGGTGCCCTCGAAGTTGTAGACGCGGTCCTTCTCGTCCTGGAAGCCACCGGTGACGAACACCTCCCAGGTGACCAGGTCCGAGGCCGGGATGTACCACTCCAGGCGGCCGCGGGCGCGCCACACCGCGTCGGGCAGGCGCGTCGAGTTGAGCGCGGTGCCGAACGGCTGCGAGGCGTTGTTCCACTCACGTTCGCCGATCAGCGTCAGCACGAAGCCCTGCTGCGGCAGGCCGCGCCGCCGGTCCATCTGCACCGCGCGCTGCTCGATGTAGAGGCGGCCGCCGTAGGCGTCGTAGTCCTCCGGGATCGTGTAGGTGATCGAGGTCAGGTCCGAGCGCGAGAAGTCGTGCGCGCGGTAGTACGGGCCGAACTCGATGTAGAGGCCGTCCTGCGCCTCACGGCCGAAGCCGAGGTAGGCCTCGTAGTCCGAACCGTCGTAGAAGCCGTTCTGACGCAGCTCGTCGGCCTCGTAGAAACCGTCGCGATAGAACATCCACGGTCTCGCGTGGAACTCGAGCCGCGTCAGCGTGTCGTCGCCGATCAGCTTGCCGTCGGTGAAGCCCGCGAAGATGCCATCGCGCCCCGCGTACGCCTCGAGCGTGCCGCGCCGCGACCCGAACGACTCGTCGCGGTAGTAGACCTTGGCGTCCCAGCTGATGTCGCTCTCGAGGCCGCGCAGCGCGTTGCTGCTGTCGCGCCCCTCGGCGTGCGTGCCGATCGCGCCGAGCTCGATCTGGAAGATCGACGAGTACGGCTGCGCCGCGTTGCGCGCGTCGACCAGGTCCTGGAACGACTGGGCGCCGACGGACGCGCAGCAGAGAGCGAGGGCGCCGCAGGCCCGTGACAGGGGTTGGTTCATCCGTTCGAGTCCTCGCGCTTCTTGGTGTTCTCGGAGGCCGACCGCACCATCGGGTGCGACTGGTCGAGCACGATCACGGAGTAGGGGTGGTCGGCGTACTGGTTCTCACGCTCCTCGATCCGGATCACGCCGCGGTGGCGCAGTTCGTTGATCAGGGCGCGACGCTCGGGGTGCACCAGGCCGCTGAAGTGTTGGCTCATCGGACCTTTGAGGAACGGCGACAGCCAGACTTCCGAGCTGCCGTGGCGAACCTGCGCGCGCAGGATCAGCTCGACGCACTGGTGCAGGCGCTCGCCGACGTGCGCGTCCTGCGGCAGCTCGTCGGTGCGCCAGGTGACCGGGATGTGGCCGACGATGGCGGCCTTGTGCGGGTCGTCCTCGGTCGCCTTCTCGCCCTCCGGCGGCGCCGGCTGCTCGCCCGGCTCGACCTCGGGCGTGCCGTTGGCGGCGGGCGGGGCCGGGGCCGGCTTCGGCGGTGTCTCGATCTCGATCAGGTCGAGCGCGTTCCAGAACCGGTCCTTGCCGACGCGCATGCGCAGGTCGCCGGAGGTGCTGTCCGGGATCGCGACGACGCGCAGCTCGCGGTTCTCCTCGAGCACCTGGCGGGCGATCGGGATGAAGTCGCGGTCGCCGCTGACGATCACGATCGCGTCGATGTCGGGGCGGCGGTAGAGCACGCGGCAGACGTCGCAGGCGAGCTGCACGTCGGCCGAGTTCTTGCCGGCGTGGCCGACCAGCACGTACTGCGGGTCGAAGCCCATCAGCGCGAGGTCGTGCGCGACCTCCATGCCCGGATAGGTGTCGAACGCCGCATAGCTGCGGCCGAGCACCATCGGCGCCTTGTCCTGGTGCAGGCGCTCCTTCAGCTGCTCGAGGATGCCGAGCGACAGTTCGCGGATCCGCAGGCCGCTGAGCTCTTCGCGGTTCTTGAGGGACAGGAACAGGTTCTCGAAATCGACGAAGACGGCTGCATGCATGACAATCGGCGGACAGTGGACAGTTCGGACAACATAGCGCGCGCGCGACGCCTGGACGCGCGCGCGGCGGGGCTCGGTCGGCGAGGGGTCAGGCCGACGGGAGCGGACCCGGGACAGTGTCGCCGGGAGCGTCGCCGCCGCCAGCACTATCACGTTCTCGGGGCTGCTCGACCGTAACCGGGTCGTCGCCGCCGAGTTCGGCGTCGTCGTCGACCAGATAGGTGTAGGCCGACAGCCCCTCCTCGTAGCGCCGCATCAGCAGCGCCGATTCCTTCATGTTGAGTCGTCGCGCACGCACCGCATCCTCGAGGCGACGGCGCATGCGGCGGACCAGCTCCTGCTTCTCGTACTGCACGTAGCCGAGCACCTCGGTCACCGAGTCGCCCTCGATGACCCGCTCGATCCGGTAGCCGTGGTCCTCGTCGCACGACACGTGGATCGCGTTGGTGTCGCCGAACAGGTTGTGCAGGTCGCCGAGGATCTCCTGGTAGGCACCGACCAGGAACATCGCGACGTAGTAGGGCTTGCCCGGCGTGATCGGGTGCACCTCGAGCACGTCCTTGACGTCGCGCAGGTCGATGAACTTGTCGACCTTGCCGTCGCTGTCGCAGGTCAGGTCGACCAGCGTCGCGCGGCGCGTCGGGCGTTCGTGCAGCCGGTGGATCGGCATCGTCGGGAACAGCTGCTTGACCGCCCAGTGGTCCGGCGCCGACTGGAACACCGAGAAGTTGCAGTAGTAGGTGTCGGCGAGCGCGCGCTCGAGTCGCTGCAGCTCCTCCGGAACGTACTCGAGCGACGCCGTGATCTGGCGCAGGCGGCCGCAGATCGCCCAGAACAGGCGCTCCGCGATCGCGCGCCCCTTCAGGTCGAGGTAGCCCAGCGTGAACAGGCTGGTCGCCTCCTCCTTGAGCTGCAGCGCGTCGTGGTAGCTCTCCTGGAAGTTCTTCAGCGACAGCTGCTCCAGGATCTGCAGCATGTTCGCGATCGTCTGGTTGTCGTACTCGGCCGCGCCCTCAGGCACGTCGGTGCGCTGGCTCGACACGCCGAGCACGTCGAACACCAGGATCGCGTGGTGCGCCGTCAGCGCGCGCCCCGACTCGCTGACGATGTCCGGGTGCGGGATGCCCTTGTCGTCGCAGGCCTGCTGCACCGCGAACACCACGTCGTTGGCGTATTCCTGCAGCGAGTAGTTGGCCGAGCTGTGGAAGTTGGTCTGCGAGCCGTCGTAGTCGACCGCGAGGCCGCCCCCTACGTCGAGGAACTTGAGGCCGGCGCCGAGGTCGTGCAGTTCGGTGTAGAACCGGGTCGCCTCCTTGAGCGCGTCCTTGATGGCGCGGATCGCCGTGATCTGGCTGCCGATGTGGAAGTGCAGCAGCTCGAGGCAGTCGAGCATGTCGACCTCCTTGAGCCGTTCGACGACGTCGATGATCTCCCCGGCGGTCAGGCCGAACTTCGACTTCTCGCCGCCCGACTCCTGCCACTTGCCGGCGCCGCGCGACGCGAGCTTGGCCCGCACGCCGATGTGCGGCCGCAACCCCAGCCGCTGGCTGACCTCGATGACCGCCTCGAGTTCGTCGAAGCGGTCGATCACGATGATCGTGTGCAGGCCCATCTTCTTGGCCAGCACCGCGGTCTCGATGTAGCTGAGGTCCTTGTAGCCGTTGCAGATGATCACCCCGTCCGGGTTGGTCATGTGCGCGAGCACGACCAGCAGCTCGGGCTTGCTGCCGGCCTCGAGGCCGAGCGCGTGGTCGCGCCCGAACTCGACCAGTTCCTCGACGACGTCGCGCTGCTGGTTGACCTTGATCGGGAACACCGGCCGGTAGCGCCCCTGGTACGCCCCCTCCTGGATCGCGGTCGCGAACGAACCCGCCAACGCCTGCACGCGCTTCTGCAGGATGTCCGACACGCGCAGCAGCATCGGCAGCTCGATGCCGCGATTGCGCAGGTCGTCGACCAGCTCCGGCAGCGAGAACTTCGGACCGTCCGCGCCCTGCGGCTGCACCAGCAGCTCTCCGCGGTCGTTGATCGCGTAGGTGTCGCCGCCCCAAGCGGCCAGCTGGTACAGTTCGACGCTGTCGCGCGTGGTCCACGCGCGCAGCTCCTTCTCGGGGGTGCTCAACTCGGGAGTGCTCCTGGAACGCTGCCGACCGCAGGCTGCCACGCCGCTGTGGTTCGCCCTGCTCGCGCTTCGCGTTCGCGCGGATTACACCCGACGTGGACCGTACCATGCACGGATGACGGGACTTTTTCGTGGCAGCACGAACCGCGCCGGCGCCGCGCGGAGGCTGGCCCGACGGCCGTTCGCAGCTTAAGGTCCTCGCCCCGTGACCACGCCAGAACCGCAACCGAGCCCGCTGCGCAGCCAGGACGCCGAAGTCGCCGACTGGCTCCAGCGGGAGGACAAGCGCCAGTCCACCACGCTGACGCTGATCGCATCCGAGAACCACTGCTCCGCCGCCGTGCGCGAGACCGGCCACAGTCGCCTGACCGACAAGTACGCCGAGGGCTATCCGTCGCGCCGCTACTACGGCGGCTGCGAGGTCGCCGACGCGGTCGAGGACCTCGCCCGTTCGCGCGCCAAGGAGCTGTTCGGGGCCGAGGCCGCCAACGTGCAGCCGCACTCGGGCACCACCGCCAACCTGTCGGCGCTGATGGCGCTCGCGGGCACCAACGGCAAGATCGTCGGCATGTCGCTCAAGGACGGCGGGCACCTCAGCCACGGCCACCCGAAGAGCCACACCGGCATGCTGTTCGAGCCGAAGCAGTACGGCGTCGACGCCGACGGCCGGATCGACATGGACGAGGTGCGCGACCTCTGCAAGGAACACCAGCCCAAGGTCCTGATCGCCGGCGGCAGCGCCTATGCCCGCGTGATCGACTACCAGGCGTTCGCCGACATCGCCAAGGAGGTCGGCGCCTACCTGCTGGCCGACATCGCGCACCCGGCCGGCCTGATCGCCGCCGGCGTGCTGCCGAGCCCGGTCGGCATCGCCGACGTGGTGACGATGACCACGCACAAGACGCTGCGCGGCCCGCGCGGCGGCATGATCCTGGCGAGCGAAGAGGTCGCCAAGAAGATCAACTCGTCGGTGTTCCCCGGCTCGCAGGGCGGCCCGATCATGCAGCAGATCGCCGGCAAGGCGGTCGCGTTCGGCGAAGCGCTGCAGCCCGCGTTCCGCGACTACCAGCAGCAGGTCAAGGCCAACGCCGCGCACCTCGCCGCGTGCCTGCAGAACGCCGGCCTCAAGATCGTCTCCGGCGGCACCGACAACCACATCGTGCTGGTCGACCTGCAGGGAACGGACGTGACCGGCGCCGACGTCGAGGAACGCGCGCTGGTCGCCGGCCTCGCGGTCAACAAGAACGCGGTGCCCAACGACCCGCGCCCGCCGATGGTCACCTCCGGCCTGCGCCTGGGCACGCCGGCGGTCACGACCCGCGGTTTCGGCACCGCCGAAATCGACGCCGTCGCAGATATCGTGATCGGACTGGTGCGCGGGGAGGACCCGCAGCGCTATCGTTCGATCGTGCAGGAACTCTGCGAAGCGCACCCGCTGCCGTAGACCTGCGCCGACCGCGGCGCCTGCCGCGGCGCCCTGTGTCTCCAACGCTCCCCTGACCTCGCACCCTTGTCCCGCTCGTCGGACAATGTGTCCCGCGACCTCGCCACGTTGCGGCTGCTGAAGGCCGGCGACGCCCAAGGGCTCGCCCGGCTGATCGAGGACCACGGACCGCACGTGCAGGCCCACCTGCGGCGCAAGTTCCACGGCACGCTCGACCGCTGGCAGATCGAGGATGCGGTCAGCCTCGCGGCGATCCGGGCCTGGCAGTCGGCCCACCGGTTCGACCCCGAGCTCGGCCGGCTGCGCGCCTGGTTCGCGGTGATCGCCCGCAACTGCGCACTGAGCCTGGTGGCGCAGCGGCGCAGCGAACGCACCGTCGCGATCGACGACCTCGATCCGGCCGTATTCGGCTACACCGCGGTGGACGAGGTCGAACGCATGCGGCTGGTGCTCGACGTGCACCGTGCCATCGAGACCCTGCCCAACCTGCAGCGCCTGGTCCTGCTCGCCGACCTCAACGCCGGCGAACCGCTGCCCGGCCCGGAGCTGGCGCGCCGCTTCGGCTCGGCCCTCTCCAGCATCTACGTGGCCCGCCTCCGCGGCCGCCGCCGCCTGCGCAAGCTGCTACACCGGATGGGGTATGGGCCTGGACGACGGCGCAATGATCGGCCACCATTGGGGCCGGAGAGTGCTGCCCAGTGAGCCGAAGAAGAGAACGGGAAGAGGACGACGCGCTCTGGCAGCGCATCCAAGATGCGAACACCCCGTCGCGAGCCGAGATGGCGCGCGCCGAGCTGGAGTTGCAGACCGTAGAGCCGGATCCGACGTTTGCCGTCGATGCGGTTCGGTTGAGTACTGCGGCGGCGCCGGTGCGGAAGCGGGGTGGGCGCTCTCGGTGGATGACCGCAGCAGCCGCACTACTGGTGGTCTGCGGCGTGGCCTTCGTAGGCAAACCCTATTGGGATCAGCCATTCACCGAGGGACGCAGCTTCGATGACATCCTTGCCCTCATCGAACTCCCGCCGGACCGACAGAATGCTCAGCTAGCCGTAGGCCCGGTATCGGATGTGTGCCTGCGCTGCGTACGAACGCTGCGCAAGCTCGGCGAACACGAGTATCCCTCGGTTGCCGACGCAGCGAAGGCATCACTGGACCGCTTCCGAACGGGAGAGGCCCAAGACGTTGGGCGTCCCTACACCAGCTACGTCGCCGCGGTATTCCTTGCGCGGGACGAGCAAGCATCGGAAGCGGACCTGTTGGACGCCGTCGTCAGCCTGGAGAGCCTCGGCTGCCTGTGCCTCAAAGCCATGAAGGCGTTCGAGGCACACCCTGAGTCAGATGCTGGCTTGATGCTCGCCGTCGACCTCGACAAGTTCGCGAAGGTCGTTGGGATCAAGGACTGAGAAGCGGCCCTTCGCCGAACCGATTGGACGCATCAGCTCAGCCGCTCCCGGTCCGTAGAAGTAGGCTCGATCCCAGTCGCCATCGACAACCCACTCGACCGTCCCCTGGCCGTTCGCGTCGAGGGTGACATCGATCGAGACCTCCTCGTCGAACGGAGCCGCAGCGCCGTTCGAAATCGTGATGGTGATGGTCTCGCCGGCTCGCGACGGATCCGAGTATTCGATCTTCACCGTCTCCCCAGCCTGCAGCACCCCCGAGGTGCCGAGGTTGAGCTGCTGCGCCGTCGCCATCGACGTGAGCACGAACAGGGTGAATAGAATGGAGAACTTGGTGCGAAACGTATTCATGGGCTTCTTTTCCCCGCTCCGGCGCACGCCGGACCAAGGTTTGGAAGGATCCCATGGAAAACCCTGAGAGGTCGGCAGGGCGCTTGCGGTCCCCTGCCGCAACGGCCCTTCGCAGCGACCGATTGCCGCGCCGACACGCGCGCCGTTTTTCTAGGAGCGCGTCCATGCAGTGGACGCGCTGCCAACCGGGATCGCGAAAGCGGCGTCGACGCGTGCGGACTGGGCTTTGCCCGCTAGCGCGGCTCGGGCATCAGCGGCGCGCTCCCGCGCCGCGCCGGGACGCAGCGCCCCTCCTGGCCGCCGGCGCAGCAAACCTTGCCCTCGCCCTGGTCGCGCAGCTGCACGAGCGAGCCCGGCAGCGGGATTGGCGTCGAGGGCCATGGACACCACAACGGACGCATCGGCGACTCCGGGTTCGCGAAGATTTGGGGACATCCCGGCCGCATGGGCAACCCGTAGGATCACCACCGCATGCTCGCTCCCCTGTTGGCCGCATTCTCGCTCTCCCTCGCCCCACCGGCACCGACCTGGGCGGACATCCCACAGGACCCGCCGCGGGTCGCGTGGCAGCGCAGCCTCGACGACGCGCTGGCGCTGCAGCAGCAGACCGGGCTGCCGCTGCTGATCGCGGTCAACATGGACGGCGAGGTGTTCAACGAACGGTTCGCCGGCACTACCTACAAGAGCCGCGCGTTCGTCGAGTCGACCAAGGGCTACGTCTGCGTCATCGCGTCGCCCAACCGTCACACCGAGAGCGACTACGACGCGCTCGGCAACCGCATCGAGTGCCCGCGCTTCGGCGGCTGCACCTGCAGCGAGCACATCAACATCGAGCCGGAGCTGTTCCGCCGCTACTTCAACGGCAACCGCAACGCGCCGCGCCACGTCGGCGTCGGCACCGACGGCGAGATCCTCTACGACCGCTTCCTCGACCGCAGCATGCAGACCGCGATCGACGCGATCGCCAAGCACCGCGGCGACGCCGAGCCGGCCCACCTGAAGCCGACCGACGACGTCGCCGAGATGTTCCGTCGTCGCGACGCGATGGCGCGCTCGCTGCTCGAACAGCGCTACCGCAAGGCAGACGCCTCGGGGCGGCGCGAACTGCTGCAGCGCGCGGCGAAGGCCGACAACGACCCGGTCGACCTGCTGCGCATGGGGCTGCGTGATCCGGACGGAGACCTGGTCGGCCTGGCGGCGATCGCGCTCGGCCAGGTCGGCGGCAGCAACGCGCTGATCGACATCGAGGACGCGCTGGCGCGCGTCGAGGACCAGCAGATCCGCGCGCAGCTGGTCGAGCAGCTGCAGAAGCTCGGGCGCACCGACAAGGCCGCGGCGCGCATGGCCGCGCACTTCTCGCGCGAGGCCGAGCAGGCGCCGCAGCCGTGGCGCAACGAGTGGCGCAGCGGCGATCTGCTGCAGGGCCGCGAGGGCATCGAACGGGAGCTGGACCGGGTCGAGGGTGCGATCGGCAAGAACCCGAAGGACGACACGCTGCGGTTCGAACTCGCGACCGCCCAGGCCGCGTTCGCGACCATGCTGATGCAGGAGGGCGGCGCCGGCATCGAGTTCTGGCTGACCGACGCCGCCAACAACGTCGGCAAGGTCTCCGCCGAGGAGCTGCGCGCCGAGGCGCGGGCGCTGACCGCGATCGTGGCGTGGTACCGTTCGGACGCCGAACTCGCGCAGCGGGCCGCGACCGAAGCGCTCACCGAGACCGCCAGCGCGCGCCGCCCGGACGCCTGGCTGGCCGCGAACTTCTTCGACGTGCTGCTGCAGCTGTCGGCCCAGAGCGCCTATGCACGCGCGCAGCAGGACGAGCAGACAAGCCTCGCCGGCGAGATCGCGCGCGCCCACACCGCGCTCGCGCTACTCGAGGACCGCGACGCCGGCCAGCAGCGCGGCCTGCTCGCCGGCATCGGCCTGCTCGAGTTCGCCGGCCTGCGCGCCGAGGCCCGCGGCCACCTCGAACGGCTGGTGCAGCGGTTTCCGGCGTCGCTCGACGTGCACAACCGGTGGCGCAACCGGATGCTGATCGACTGGGGGGCCGAGCGCATGCGGCACCGCTACGCCAAGTACGCGAGCGACGCCGACGACCGGGCGACGGCCGAGTGGTATGCGGGCTACGCCGCGCTGGTGGCCGGGGACCGTCACACCCAGGACGAGCGCCGCATCGAGGCCGACAACGCCTACACCGACGCGATCGAACGGTTCGCGCGCAGCGCCGCAGCCAACGCCGACTACGCCGACTCGTCCAACCACTACGCGGTGTTCGCGCTGGCCGGCCGGGCTCTGGTCCGGCACGGACGCGGCCAGAGCAAGGCCGCGGTCGACGACCTGGTGCGCGCCGCCGAGCTGCGACCGGAGACCCTGGACCTCGACGACAGCCTGCAGCGCAAGCCACGCGGGATCGCGATCCGCGTGCACGGCGAGCTGCAGAAGGCCGGCAAGGCCGAACTCGCCGCCCGCCTGCAGCCGCTGCTGCCCTTGGAGCGCGTCCATGTAGTGGACGCGCTGCCGACCGTGATCGCGGAAGCGGCGTGTACGCGTGCGGACGGGGCTTTGCCCCCTAGCCATGCCCCTGCCGGGGACCGGGGCTTGCCTCGACCCCATATTTTAGTTACTACTCAACCTTGTGACGACGACCCTGATCAAGACGCTGCACAACCCGCGCCGCCGCGAGATCCTGCGGCTGTGCTGGCAGCAGCCGATCCAGGCGAGCGCCATCCACGAGGCGCTCGGCGACGTCACGTTCGGCGCGGTGTCGCAGCACCTCAAGCAGCTGCGCGACGCCGGCCTCGTCGACGTGCAGCGCGACGGCCGGCGGCGGCTGTATCGCGCGCGGCGCACCGCCCTGGGACCGTTCCGCCGGTGGCTGGAGTCCACCTGGGACGACGCCCTCTACCGCCTCAAGCTCGCCGCCGAGCTCGAAGCCTCCCGCCGCGGCCCCGCCGCCTCGACGCCGTGACCTACCCCCACTCCCTCGATCGTTCTCTGGTGATCTGCGCGCCGCGCGACGTCGTGTTCCGCTACTTCGTCGACAGCGAACGGTTCGCCACTTGGTGGGGCGCGGGCTCGACGATCGACGCCAAGGTCGGCGGCGACGTGCGCATCGTCTATCCCAACCAGGTCGTCGTCACCGGCAGCGTGCAGCAGCTCGAACCCGATCGCCGCATCGTGTTCACCTACGGCTACCAGGACGAGGGCAAGCCGATCGCGCCCGGCGACTCGCTGGTCACGATCGAGCTCGAGGACCACGTCGACGGCACGCTGCTGAAGCTGCGTCACGACCTGCGCGAACAGGTCGCGCGGGACCAGCACGTGCCCGGCTGGCGCTTCCAGCTGGCGCAGTTCGCCAACGTCGTCGGCAGAGAGCAGCAGGCCGATGCCAACGCGCACGCCGACGCCTGGTTCGAAGCGTGGTTCGAGACCGACCCCGAGCGCCGCGCCGAACTGCTGCGATCGTGCGCCAGCGACGACGTGACGATGCAGGACGGCTATGCGGCCGTGCAGGGTCGCGACGAGCTGAGCGAACACATCGCCGCGTGCCAGCAGCACATGTCGAGCGCGTGCATGCGTCGCGACGGCGACGTGCGGGCGTGCCAGGGCACCGGGCTGTGCAACTGGGAGGCGCTGGACGCGGACGGGAACAAGACCAGCGGCGGCGTCAACGTGCTCCGGTTCGCGCCCGACGGGCGGATCCGCGGCGTCGTCGGCATCTGGTGATCAGAGGTCGTCGCGGGCCACCACCGGCATGCGCTCCGACCAGCCTCGATACAGCGCCCGGAACGCCTCGTCGGCGAACAGCGCGGCCAGCGACGCCGGCGGCCTTGCGAGCGGCTCGAGCCGCTTGCCGAACATGACGAAGCGCTCGTAGGCGCGGCGCGCCTCGGCCAGTTCGCCGGCCGTGCTGTAGCAGCGGGCGACGTCGCGCCAGACGCGTGCCTTCTCGACGGCGTCGGCTGCGTGCGGCACCGCCGCGAGGAACAGCGCCGCCGCGTCGCTGCAGACCCCGCCTCCCTGCGGCTTGTCGGGATCGCAGATGCCCTGGTCGCACGCGTGGTAGTGGCCGTACATCTCGAGGCGGCGTTCGCCGCGACGGCGCCAGGTCTGATAGCGCCGGGCGTCCTCCTGCTGCCGGTCGACCGGCGCCACCTCGAAGAAGAACCCGACGCTGCGCGGCCGGAACAGCACGCAGTAGCGCACGCGGCCGGGCTCGTCGCCGTGCACGGGCACCTCGGTCACCGCGACCGGCGCGTCCTGCTCGGGCCGACGGGACAGCTTGACCTGTTCGTCGAACTGCACCAGCACGCGGCCGCCGCGGCCGCCGCGTTCGCCGAGGCCGAGCACGATGCCGGCGCGCAACCGGCCGGGATCGACGTCGCGGTAGTGGTCGTCCGGCATCACCGAGCGCTCCCTGGGCGGCGGCCGCAGCCACTCGAACGACTGGCCGACGTGCGCGCTGAGCACGTCCGGCGTGCGGTCGTGGTCGGCGTCGAGCAGCACCTGGTCGCGGTAGCGTTCGCGCATCGGGTGCACGCCGTCGGTCTTCGGCCACGACGGGCGGTAGTCGACCACGGGCACCAGCGCATCCGGCGTCGCATAGTCGTGGACCAGCCAGCCGCGCCCGCTGGTCGTGTGGAGCGAGAGCACCGCGTCGTAGCGACCCTGCGTGCGGACCGTGAACCCCATCTCGTCGAGCGCCGCGCGCGCGGTGTTCGCGAAGCGGCGCTCCTTGGCCGTGGCCTGCAGCGCGAACGGAAACCAGTAGCGCAGGTCGGCGATCGGCACGGCGCGGCCGCGACCGAGCTCCTGCTGGAACTGCAGCTGATCGTCCGCGATGCGCCCCGGAAACACGTGCGCCGACAGCACGCCGGTCAGCACCACCTTGTCGTCGATCCCGTCGGCGTTGGCATCGAAGTCCTCGGTGCCGAGCACCGCGTGGCGCTCCGCCGACTGGTGTTCGCAGCCGGCCGGCGAGGCCACGAAGTTCATTGGCTGGTTGAGGCCGAGGCGGCGCGGGCCCGGCGCGACCTGGCGCACGTCGGCGAGCACGCCGCCGTCGCGCAACTGCAGCTCGAACGTCACGTCCTGCCGCTCGCGGTCGTTCTCGTCGGTCATCCGGCCGAAGATGCGGGCGGCGCCGCCGGCGGTCGCCGCTTCGACCCCGGTGATCGTGTAGGGCAGGTTGTCGACGCCGCGCACCCGCGACAGCCGCCGCGGCAGGTAGGACCCGAGCGCGATCGGCTTGCCGGTGAAGTCACCCCCCTTGTTGAGCGGCAGCAGGAACAGGTACGGCGGCCGCGCGGTCGGTAGCACCACCGCGCGGCGCCCCGACCCGTCGTCGTCGAGCACCCAAGGAGTCAGCGGATTGTGTCCGCTGATGCCGCGGCTGCGCGACGTGCCGGCACGCCAGCCCCTGTCGACGTTGTGGTGCACGCGCACGCTCTCCTTGCCGGTGCCGTGTTCGGACGCGACGTAGTCGAGCGCGCCGTCGCCGTCGACGTCGACGAAGCAGCCGCCGCGGTGCTCGAGGTTGGAGATCACCGCGACCAGGCGCAGCTCGGAGCCCGACTCGGCCAGTGCCGCGACGACCTTCTCGGCGTCGGCGACGGTGCGCTTGGACGCGTAGAGAAGATCCCGAGCCAGGGTCTGGTCAGCCAGATCTTGGTCAGCCAGATCTTGGTCAGGTCGGGTCTGGTCAGGCTGGTCCTGCGCGTGTGCGGTGGGCAGCACGCAGGCCGCGAAGATCAGGGCGCGGAGGGCATGCACGGGCATCAAACTACCACTCTGACCGCCGAACGGGCGCGGCGTCAGGTCCGATGGGAATACCTCCGACGTCCGCAGCGTCCGAGCGGCCATGAGAGTCACCCTGAGTCTGGCCTCGCTGGCCATGGCCGCGCTGGCGTGCACCGCCGCGCGAACGAATCCCGCCGAAGGTCTGGTCGGCATGGAGCTGGCCGTCCTGCGCGAACGCCTCGGGCCGCCGGTGGAGTTCCGGGCCGGCAGCGGCACGATGCAGCTCGGCTACGCGACCGCGAGCGGCGAGGTGTTCGAGGACGCCGTGCTGGTGATCGGCGACAAGGTCGTGCAGGCCCGCGACGACCTGGTGCCCAACCCCGCCGCCGGGCTGGCCGACGAACTGACGCTGATGCCGGTGCAGCACGCCGTCGAACGGCTCGGCCCGATCCGACGGGTGCTGCACGGCAGGCTGTCGACGAAGCTGCGCTTCGACGGATGGACCGCGACGGTCGTCGACGACCTCGTGATCGGCCTGGCAAAGTCCTGATCGTCGCGGCAGAGCGAGCGCGTATGCTCGCCGCCGCCGATGTTCGACCGCTTCTCCGAGAACGCCAAGAAGGCGATGACGCTGGCGCGCGGCGCGGCAGTCCGGAAGCGCAGCGGTTGCCTCGACGCCGAACACGTGCTGATCGGCCTGCTCGAACTCGAGGGCAGCAACGCGCGTCGCGTGCTCGAGGACCTCGACGTCGACGTCGCGTCGCTGCACGAGGCGCTCGAGACGCTGCTGCCGGCCGGCACCCACACCGACGACGGCCCGCTGCCGTTCACGCCGACGATCAAGAACGTGCTGCAGCTGGCGATGGCCGACGCGGCGCGCCGCCGCCACAACCACATCGGCAGCCAGCACGTGCTGATGGGCATCGTGCGCGACGCCGACAACGACGCCGCCCGCATCCTCGCACGCGTCGGCGCCGACGAACCGACCCTCGACCGAGCCATGACCGATTCCGTCCCGATGTCCGAACGTTCTCGCCTGCAGCTGCTGCTGATCAGCAACTCGACGATGCACGGCGGTGGCTACCTCGAGCACTGCAAGGCCGAGATCGAGCAGTTCCTGGGTGCACGCAAGAAGGTGCTGTTCGTGCCGTTCGCCCTGCACGACCACGACGGCTACGCCGAGAAGGCGCGGCGATCGTTCACCGCGATGGGCCACGAGCTGGTCTCGGTGCACACCTACGACGACAAGGTCAAGGCGCTCGACGACGGCGACGCGGTGTTCATCGGCGGCGGCAATACGTTCCGCCTGCTGAGCGCGCTGCACCACCACGGTCTGCTCGACGCGATCCGCAGGCGCGCGCTCGCCGGCATGCCCTACATGGGCAGCAGCGCCGGCACCAACGTCGCGACGCTGTCGATCCGCACCACCAACGACATGCCGATCGTGCAGCCGCCGTCGTTCGCCGCGCTGCAGCTGGTGCCGTTCCAGATCAACCCGCACTACCTCGATCCCGACCCGGGCAGCTCGCACATGGGCGAGACCCGCGAGGAGCGCATCCTGCAGTTCCACGAAGAGCACGACGTGCCGGTGCTCGGCCTGCGCGAGGGCTGCATGCTGCGGGTCGACGGCGCCGCGATGACGCTGCGCGGCACGACCGGAGCTCGGCTGTTCCGGCGCGGGACGCCGCCCGAGGAGTTCACGCCGCCGTGCGACCTGTCGTTGCTGCTCGAAGACTGACCACCCCCACCCGACGAGACCTCCACCATGCGAACCCGAATCCACGTCACGCTGGCCACGCTGGCGCTCCTGTGCGCCTGCGGCGGCGCCGAACCCAAGGTCACGACCGGCGACCACGATCCGCAACAGGCCGAACAGCTGATCACCGAGCAGGTCCTGCGTGAGCACGTCACCTACCTGAGCAGCGACGAGCTCGAGGGCCGCGGGGTCGGCACCGACGGCGACCGCAAGGCCCGCAAGTACATCGCCGACGAGCTGAAGAAGGTCGGCTGCGTGCCCGGAGCGGCCGACGGCAGCTGGGAGCAGCCGGTGCCGATCCTCGGCATCCAGTCCAACGTCACCACGCCGCTGAAGGCGACCGGCAAGGACGGCGAGGCCTCGTTCGAGGCGCCGATCGACTACACCGCGGTCGCCGGCAGCCCCGACGCGAGCGCGGCCTGGCAAGGCGCCGAACTGGTGTTCGTCGGCTACGGCATCGATGCGCCCGAGCAGGACTGGGACGACTACGGCGACGTCGACGTCGCGGGCAAGGTGCTGCTGGTCATGAACAACGACCCGGCCGACGACCCCGAGCGCTTCGCCGGCAAGACCCGGCTCTACTACGGCCGCTGGAGCTACAAGTACGAGGAGGCTGCGCGGCGCGGCGCGATCGGCTGCATCGTGATCCACACCAACCCGTCGGCGGGCTACCCGTTCCAGGTGATCCAGGCGAGCCACGGGCGTGAGAACTTCTGGCTGCCGTTTCCCGACGGCACGCCGACGCTCGCGGTGCGTTCGTGGTGCTCCGAGGACGCCGCCCGCAAGATGTGCCAGCTCGGCGGCCACGACCTCGACCAGCTGCGCGCCCGCGCCGAACGCGGCAACCAGCCGCCGGTGCCGCTCGGCGTCAAGGTCGACCTGGCGATCGAGAACGAGGTGCGCGAGATGCAGTCGGCGAACGTGCTCGGGGTGCTGCCGGGCACCGACGCGGACAAGCGCGACGAGTACGTCGTGCTGACCGCGCACTTCGACCACCTCGGCGTCGGCAAGCCGCGCGGCGACGACGCGATCTACAACGGCGCCGTCGACAACGCATCCGGCTGTGCGGGCCTGCTGGCGCTGGCGCGCGCCGCCGCCTCGCTGAAGGAGCGGCGACGCAGCATGCTGTTCCTGGCGGTCACCGCCGAGGAGTCGGGCCTGCTCGGCTCGAAGTTCTATGCGCAGAACCCGACCGTCGATCGCAAGAAGCTGGTCGCCAACGTCAACGTCGACGGCCTCAACGTCTGGGGCGAGACCAAGGACATCGAGTTCGTCGGCTACGGCAAGAACAGCCTCAGCGACGTCGCCGCCGAGATCGCCGAGGCGCGCGGCCGTTCGATCAAGCCCGACAGCCACCCGGACCGCGGCTACTTCTACCGCAGCGACCACTTCAACTTCGCGCGCATCGGCGTGCCGGCGGCCTACTTCAAGGCCGGCTCCGAGTTCCTCGATCGCCCGGCCGACCGCAAGCGCATGAAGGCCAGCTACACGACCGTGCACTACCACCAGCCGACCGACGAACTGGCCAAGTGGTGGAACTTCAAGGGCGCCGTAGGCGACATGCAGGTGCTGTTCCAGCTGCTGGTCCGGACGGCGAACGACGAGGGTGTCCCAAGCTGGTCGCCGGGCGACGAGTTCGAGAAGCTCCGTTAGGTTTGCGTGGGTCTCGTCCTTTCCCTCGGAGATCCACCATGCAACGAACCACCCTCCTCGCGCTGTCGAGCAGCGCGCTCACTGCGCTGTGCTCGGCGCAGACCGCCAGCTTCACCGCCACCGAACTGGCGCCGCTCGTCTTCCAGTTCACGGACACGTCCACAGGCGGCACGCCGACCGCGTGGGCCTGGGACTTCGACGGCGACGGCAACCCCGACGACACCAACCAGAACCCGGTCTGGGTGTTCCAGGAAGGCGGCGGCTACCCGGTCACGCTGACCGTGACGTTCGCGTCGTCGACCGCGACGACAACGCAGGAGGTGTTCCCCAACGCGATCACGCTGCCGCCGTTCGGCAGCACGTTCTCGTCGGGCGCGCTGACCCGCGGCTACTGGTTCCAGACGCCGGAGCGGTTCTCGATCATCAGCCTGCAGGTACCGGACGAGTCGGCACACGGCACGCAGAACGTCGCGGTGTATCGGATGTCTAGCCCGCCGCCGGTCTTCTCCGCCAACGCCACCGGCGGCCTCGAGTTCTTCGAGGCCGGCACGCCGTCGAACGTCAAGATCCCGTGCGTCGTCAGCTACGACGTCGGGGAATACGTCGGCGTGCTCGGCGCCTGCGGCGACGCCACCACGATGCGCAATTCGTATTGCAACGCGACCCAGGCGCAGCCCGGCGAACTGCTCGGCGTGCCGATCCAGCTGTCGCGCTTCCTGACGCAGACCAACATCGTCACCAACAACGGCATGGGCGCCTACTCGACCGAGGTCAACGGCTACGTGACGCGGATCTACACCGAGGTCACGCCGTGCGTCGGCATCCCCTACGGCGACGGCAGCCCGAGCTCGCAGGCGCCGGCCCCGGTACTCTCGACCACGGCCCTGCCGTTCCTCGGCCAGACGGCCGAGTTGACCGTCGAGAACAGTGACACCGCGGCGCTCGGCATCGTGGCGGTCGGCATCGGCCGCGCCAACGTGCCGTCGCCGCTCGGGACCGTGCTGATCGGCAGCATCGACGGCTCGGTCGCGCTCAACAACGGCGCGCTGATGAACCCCGGCAGCTACACGTTCCAGTGGGCCATCCCGAACAACCCCGCGCTGCAGGGCTTCGGCCCGGTCAACTGGCAGGCGGCCAGCCTGGTCACCGGCACCGGCGAGTTCGCGCTGTCCAACGGCAACGAGTGGTGGCTGTCGGCGCAGTAGCGCCGTCGACCTGAAGAGCCCGCCCATGCCCCGCCTGCTGCCCTGCCCGCGGCCCCGCCTGCTGGCCCACCCGCTGCCGCCCGTGACCGCGTGCCTGCTGCTCTGCGCAGCGGGCGTCGCCCAGACCGCCAGCTTCACCTACCAGGAACTGGCGCAGCACGTCTACCAGTTCACCGACACCTCGTCGGGCGCGACCGCGACCGCGTGGGCGTGGGACTTCGACGACGACGGCATCGCCGACGACACCAACCAGAACCCGGTCTGGGCGTTCCCCGGTGCCGGGGTCTATCCAGTGACGCTGACGACGACGTTCGGCGCGACGACCGCGAGCGTCACCGAGACGCTGTTCGTCGACCACATCCAGATGTCGCCGTTCACCAACACCTACACGTCGTCGAGCCAGACGCGCGGCTACTGGTTCCAGGCGCCGCTGCGGTTCTCGATCGTCGCGCTGTCGGTGCCCGACGAGAGCCAGCACGGCCTGCAGAACGTCGCCGTCTACCGCATGGACGGCGCACCGCCGATCTACACCGCGAGCACGACCGGCGGGCTGGCGTTCTTCGAGGCGGGCGTGCAGACCGGCTCGCAGATCCCGTGCGTGATCAGCTTCGATGCCGGCGAATACGTCGGCGTGCTCGGCGCGTGCGGCGACGCGACCACGATGCGCAACTCGTATGGCGCACCGCTCAACGCCGACATCCTCGGCGTGCAGGCCCAACTGACCCGCTTCCTCACCCAGACCAACATCGTCAGCAACGGCGGCACCGGCCCCTACTCGCAGACGACCGGTGGTCCGATCGCGCGGGTCTACGCACAGGTGACGCCGTGTGCGGGCATCCCGTACGGCGACGGCAGCCCGAGTTCGCAGGCGGCGGCGCCGCGACTGGCGACCACGGCGCTGCCGTTCCTTGGCCAGACCGGCGAGCTGACCGTCGACAACTTCGAACCGGGCGTGCTCGGCATCCTGGCGGTCGGCATCGGCCGCGCCAACGCGCCGTCACCGATCGGCACCGTGCTGCTCGCCACCGTCGACGGCTCGGTCACGCTCAACAACGGCGCACCGATGAACGCCGGCAGCTACACCTTCCAGTGGCCGATCCCGAACAACCCCGCGCTGCAGGGCTTCGGCCCGGTCAACTGGCAGGCCCTGACGCTCAACCCGACCTCGGGCGAGTTCGCGCTGTCCAACGGCAACGAGTGGTGGCTCTCGACCCCGTAGGTCGAAGACCGCTCGGGGCCCCCGGCCGGCTTCGAAACCGGGCCGAGAGCCACCCCCCGATCAGCGGCGCCGGCGCGGCTTCGCGTAGGCCTCGAGGTCCTCGGCGACGCGCCGGATCTCGGCCTCGGTGACCAGGTCACCCTTGGTGCGACGCAGCATCTCGACGAACCAGGCGCACTCCCATTCGCTGACGGGGCCGCCGATGTTCTTGCCGTCGTTCTTGTCGCCGGTCTGCGCGTTGGAGCTGAGCAGCTCCTTGCCGTCGGGACCGACGATCACCGACCAGGGCAGGCCGCCGCTGCGCTTGCCCTTGTAGCGTTCGTTGATCTCCTTGCCGTGCAGATCGCGGTCGACGTCGATCATCACGTCGATCCAGCCACGCTGGTAGATCGGCCCCGTCACCTCTCGCCCGAGGAACTCCTCGAGCACCTTGCACCAGCCTCACCAGGGGGCGTCGAAGCGGATCAGGATGTTGCGACCGGTCTTGCGGGCAAGCTTCTTGGCGGCTGCGAGCTTCTTCTCGGCGTCGACCGGCGCACAGAAGTGCGGCTTGACGGCCGCGAGCAGCGCCTTGCCGTCGACCTTGCCTTCGTCGAGGAACACGTCGGACGACAGCGTCGCCATCGTCTTGCCGGCGGCGTCCTGCACGACCAGCGACGGGCGCTGCACGCCCTTCCAGAGTTCGGAGTTGAGCGAGACGACCTCGAACTCGTAGAGGAACGTGCGCGAGATGCTGCGCTCCCGCTTGATCAGCTTCTCGAGGTCCTTGCCGTCCTCGGGCAGGACGACGAGCACGCGCTTGTTGTGCATCGCAGCACGCGCGCGCGCCTTGCGAAGCTCGGCAGTCAGCGTCGGCTGCGTCTGCTGCGTCTGCTTCTGCGGGGTCTCCGACTCCTGTGCCGGCGCGACCGCCCCGAGGGCGAGCACCAGCGCGAACGGATACAGTCTGTGTTTCATGGCTACCTCCTGCGGTGCCATGAGCATACCCGTCGCGGTCAGGCGATCGGCAGTTCGAGCACGAAGCAGGCACCACCGCCCGGGCCGTCCTGCAGATACAGCTCGCCGCCGAGGTCGCGGGCCAGGCCGCGCGCCAGCGGCAGCCCGAGGCCGACGCCGGGCACGTCGTTGCTGCCGCCGCGCACCGCGCCGCGATCGAACGGCACGAACACCGCTTCGCGATGCTCCGCGGCCACGCCCGGGCCGTGGTCGCAGGTCGTGAACGAGACTTGCCCGTCGCGCACGTCGATCGACAGGTGCACCGTCTTGTCGTGCGCACCGCTTGCGTACTTCGCCGCGTTGTCGGCGAGGTTGAACAGGATCTGGCCGACCGCCTCCTCGTCGGTCTCGAGCACCGCCGGCCTGGCGTCGTCCTCGAAACGCACGTCGAGCATCATGCCGACCTCGCCGAGGCGCCGGCCGATCACCGGCACGACCCGATCGACGACCGCGTTGACGGCGACACGTTCGCGCCGCCCGGTGAAGCGGCCCTCCTCGAGGCGCGACCACGCCAGCACGTTCTCGACGACGCGCGCGAGGCGGTCGGACTCGCGCTGCAGCGTGGTCAGGTATTCGCGCTGCGCGTCGGGGTCCTTGACGACGCCGTCGGCGAGCATCTCGCTGTACATCCGGAACGTCGTCAGCGGTGTGCGCAACTCGTGCGTCACCGCCGACGCGAAGCGCGCCCGCCGTTCGCCGAAGCCGATTGCGGTGCGCAGCGTGAATCCGAGCACGCACAGGCCGAGCAGCGTCACGCCCCACGTCGTCCACAGGATCGCGTTGATCGGCAGCTCCGCTTCCATCACCGGCCCGCGGAACTCGGCCTCGAGCCGCGCCGGCACCGAGGCGAGCATCGACGGCTGCTCGGCGGCGCTCGGCTCCTCGCAGCGCACGATGCGGGCGCAGCCGTGCTCGAACAGATCGGTCACCAGCGCCAGCAATTCGCTCTCGAGGCGCGGCCAGTCGACCAACACGGCCTGCATGCGCGCGGCGCCACCGCTGACGACGCGCCGCGCGAACACCAGTTCGGCGCCCCCGCCGTCGAGCCAGACCGGCACCATCGGCCCGACCGCGTCGTCCTCCTTGCCGAGGTAGCCGCCCGGATTGCCGTAGTTGGCGACGTCGTTGGCGATGTTGTTGCGGAACGCACGCTGACGGTTGTCGAGCTCGTTGACGCTCTGCATCGTCTGCGCCTGCGACGCCAACTGGGCGCGCGGCCGCGGCGACTCCGGCGTCTCGACCTGCTCGACCGGCGCCGGCGCCTGTTCGATCCCGGCGACATTGCCGCCGAGCTTGGGCAGCTCGAGGATCGCACACGAGAGCTTGCTGCTCAGGTCTTCGACCGGCAGCGAGCCCTGCAGCTCCAACAGCTTCTTGCGGGCGCGGTCGAGCACGTCGCCGGAGATGCCGTTGGCCTCGGCGAAGTCGCGTTCGTTGCCGGTCGGGCTCTGCGGGCTGCAGAGGCCCTGCGAGGTCACCTCGAAGTGCAGCGGGAACAGCTCCGACTCGGCGCCGAGCAGCGGCGACTGCACCAACACCTGGTTCGGCGCGATCTTGTTGAAGCCGCTGGTCCACGCATTGGAGGTCCGCGGGAACGGGTCGTAGTCGGTCGCCGGGCGCAGCGATTCGCGCACCAGCTGCGGTGCCAGCCAGCTGTCCATGCGCCACAGCGCCAGCCGCAGCCGCTCCTGCCGCGCCGCCTCGCGGCGCGCGTCGCGTTCGTCGAGGTCGAGCTGCAGCAGCGTGACCGTCAGCCACGACAACACCGCCAGCATCACCGCGGTGACGCCGACGAACCACCACAGCGCAGCGCCGCGAGGGGAGCTCAAACGGCCTCCCCCTGCGCCAGCATGTAGCCCTTGCCGCGAACCGTCAGCACGACCTGCGGCGCATCGGATGGATCGGCGAGCTTGCCGCGCAGGTTGACGATGTGCATGTCGACAGCACGCGTCGACGAGTCCCCGCCGGGCGGCAGCCCCCAGACGCGCTCGAGGATCTCGCTGCGTGCGATCGCGCGACCGCGGTTCTGCACCAGGTAGCGCAGCAGTTCGGCCTCGCGCTCGGACAGCTGCACGCGGCTCTGGTCGGGACGCTCGATCTCGCGCCGCTCGAAGTCGATCGCGCGGCCGGCGACCTCGACGCGACCGACGTCCGACGGCCGCTCGGCGCTGCGGCGCAGCACCGCTTCGACGCGCGCCAGCAGTTCCTTGGACGAGAACGGCTTGACCACGTAGTCGTCGGCGCCGGTCTTGAGCCCGTGCACGCGGTCCTGCTCGGCGCCGCGAGCCGTGACCAGGATCACCGGCAGCTGCGGCCGCGCCCGGCGCACCTCGGCGAGGATCTCGAAGCCGTCGCGGCCGGGCAGCATCACGTCGAGCACGATCAGGTCGAGCTCGGCACCCAGCGCGGTCTGCATGCCGTCGTCCCCGTCCTCGCACGCGAGCACGGTGTAGCCGGCAAACTGCAACGCATCGACCAGCCCGCGACGGATCGCGGGGTCGTCTTCCACGACGAGGACGGTCTTCGACATGAGCGGTCAGTCTACGTGGTTGTGGTTCGGGGCGGGGCGGGCGGCCACTACTTGCGCACCTGCTTTCGGGCCTGCCGGACGTTGGCGGCCGGGGCCTCCTTCCGAGGCGCCTGCGGAGCCTTCTTCTCCGCCTTGATCGCCTCCTCCTGCTGGACCGGCTCCTCCTGGACCGGCTGCTGCTGGACCGGCTTCTCTGACTCGGCCTTCTCCACGACCGACGGCGCCCGGCGCTCGAACCCGCGGCTGCGCGCCTGCGCCCGCACCGACTCCAGCATCGCCTCCTCGAACAGCTTCTCACCCTTGCCGGCGAGCTTCTTGCGTTCGGCGAGCACGAAGGCGTCCCGCTGCTTGCCGATCTCGGCGACCTGCTTCTGGATCGCGCCGCGCTTCTTGGCCATGCCGTCGACGTGCGCCTTCAGCTCCTCGACCGTCATCTTCTGCAGCGCCTCCGGCAGGTGCTCGGTCTTGACCGACGTCAGCACGAACTTCGGATCCTTGCAGGCATCGACCAGGTCGTAGCGCGGGTTGTGGTACAGGTTGCCGGCCTTGGTCTGGCAGCGTTGCGCGACGGCGCCGAGGTTGAGCGTGGCCGCGTTGCGATCCTGGGTGACCTGGTTCTGGGCCCACTGCACGCGGTTGGCGCCGTAGACGACGTAGGTCGAGTTGAGCTGGGTGCTGAGGTCCCGCAGCTGCTTGTCGAACGGCGTCTCGATCACGACCTGCTGGTTGTGTTCGATCGCGGTGAACTTGCCATCGGCGAGGCGGGCGACGTGGCGCCAGCCCTCGACCTCCGGCTTCTGCTGGCTGCCGCAGAAGATCGTGTTGACCAGGATGCCGCGCTGGATGGCGCGCTTCGCCATCTCGTCGGCGGCGAACTGCGGATCCTGCGTCGCCGGCTCGTTGCCGGCCACGAAGATCAGCTTGAGCGCCTGCTGGTCCTTCGACCAGTCGAGGTCGTCGAGCGATCGCTTGACCACGCGCGCGACGTATTCGCTGCCGCCGTTGGTCGACAGCGCGAACAGCTTCTGCGAGACCAGGTCGAGGTCGTCGGTCAGCCCGGTCTGGATCGCGACGAAGCCGCTGTCCTTGCCGTAGAGCGGGCTGCCGTAGGTCAGCAGGGCCACGCGCAGACGCGGCTGCGGCTGCAGCGTCGCCATGTCGTTGACGATCGACCAGAGGTTCTGGCGGGCCGAGTCGATCAGGCCCTGCATGCTGCCGCTCACGTCGAGGCAGAGCACCAGGTCGATGTCGCGCGACGGCGACACTTCGCGGACCTCCGACACCACGGGCGCAGCCTCCGGGTCGGCGATCGGACGCATCGGAACGGACGGGAACGGCGCCTGCGCGAGGCTCATGCCGGCGAGCGCGAACAGCGTGGTCGTGGATCGGAACATCAGCGGATCTCCTTCTTCGGGTTCTTCTTCTTCGGGGTCGTCTTCTTCTGGGTCTTCTTCTTCTGGGTCGTCTTCTTTTGGGTCTCGTTCTGCTGCTGCGCCGGCGGCTTCCCATCCGGCACCTTCGGGGTGGCCGGCACGACGACGGGGTTGGTCACCAGCACGTTCTTGCCGTCGACCTCGACGAGGATCTCGCCGGGCATCGACAGCAGGCCGCAGCGGCCTTCGGACTCGAGGCGGCGCGCCAGCGCAAAGTAGGCCGGACTCGCCAGCGCGATCGTCTGGTGCGGCGTGATCGTCTGCGCGACCACGCTGTTGCCGTCGACCCAGCGGTTGCCGCGCTTGAAGAAGCCGCGGTCACAGACCTGCTGGATCAGGCTCAGCTCGACGCGGTTGCGGTCCTGGTCGAGGTAGACGTTGCGCGGGTTGGCGTAGAGCTGCGCCTTCTGCTTCCAGAGGTTCTCGCCCTGGTTGACCGCGGCCTTGCCGCTGCGGGTCACGACCGCCCGCCCCTTCAGGCTCGACTGGCACGCCATCGACAGCGCGTTCCAGTCGTCGAGGCGGCTGCCCTCACGCGCCAGGAACGCGGTGTATTCGCCGAGCACGCCGAAGCGCGTCGACAGCCGCAGGATCTCGTCGCGCAGTTCGCGCAGGCGCGGATCCGAGAACGGGTCGCGCTGCGGCGTGCCGAACGGCGCGCCGAGGTCGCCGCCCTGCTGGCGCAGTTCGTCGACCAAGAACGCGATCTGCCGGCTGGCCCACAGCCGCGGCACGAACGCGTGGCGGGTCGACGCCGAGCGGACCGGCAACGTGAAGCGATAGCGCTTCTCGCCGGCGGGCGTGCGGCCGTGCAGTTCGAACGTCAGGTCGTCCTCCCCGCGGTACTGCCCCATCAGCACCAGCTGCTCGCCGGCGAACAGGTCGTTGATCCGGCGCGGCAGCACCTCGGCGGTGCGCGCGACCGTGGCCCCCTGGGCGTCGATCGTGCGCAGCACGGGGCTGGCGAGCACCGGGTGGTCGAGCCGCGCGAACGTGCGCGCGACCTTGACCTCGACGTCCTCCTCGGGCTGCACGTAGGTCGTCACCGCGCGGGTCTCGTCGGCGATCCGGTCCAGCAGCGGCACGTTGACGTCGTTGCCGACGCCGAAGCAGAACACGCGACGGCTGTGCTGGTTGCCCTTCTCGATCAGCCGGAACAGGTCGCGTTCGCTGGTCGGCCCGACGGTCGGCAGGCCGTCCGTCAGGAACAGCACCAGCGGCAGCGTGTCCGGCATCACCGGCGCACGCAGCGCCTCGAGCAGCGCGTCGTGGATGTTGGTGCCGCCGTGCGGCCGGATGTCGTCGAGGAAGCGGCGCGCCCGCGCCGTGGTCCGTTCGTCCTTCGCGACCGGCTGCTCGAACGCGCGGCCGACGTCGTTGCCGTAGTGGATGATCTGGATGCCCTCGCCGTCGCCGAGGCCCTCGAGGACCTGCAGCGCCGCCGCCTTGGCCTGCTCGAGCTTGCGCCCGGCCATGCTGCCCGAACGATCGAGCACCAGCGTCACCTCGCGGCGCAGCGCCTTGGCGCGGGCCATCTTCGGCGCGTTGGCGAGCAGCAGGAAGTAGCCGCCGCCGACCGTCGGGTCGGGATAGGTGAACATCGCCGCGGTCGGCTCGTCGTTCTTGCCCGACGTCGTGAAGCACAGCCGGAACGCACCGGGATCGCGCTGCGAGCCCTCGGTCACCCGCAGCGTCATCTTCTTGGCGCCGCGACGCGTGACGTGCAGTTCGTGGCTCGGCGAGTAGCAGACCCCGATCGTCGCGCGCGCCTGCAGGTCGACCGTGATCGACCACGGCGCCTCGAGCGTCAGCATCTCGCTGCGCGGCAGCAGGTAGTCGACGCGATCCCCGTCGACCTCGAGCACGTGATCGTAGGTGAGCCGGATCTTCTGGCGGCCGTTGGCCGGCACCGGGAAGACGCTGCTGCGCAGGCAGCCGTAGCCGGCGAACTCCAGCAACGCCGGGTCCTTCAGCCGCGACGTGATCTGGTCGTAGAGCTTGCGCGCTTCGTCACGCGGCAGGATCTTCGCGGTCGGCTCGCTCGCCGGGCCTTCGAACGTGAAGTTGCTGACCGCCGCGCCGTCCGGCACCGGCAGCAGCAGCGCCGCCTCCTGCTGGCGGCCCGCCGGGTTGTGCAGCTCGAACTCGAGCGTGGTGGTCGCGGCCCGGTCGCGGATCACGACGTCGGCCTTGGCCGCCTGCACGCGCACCGGCGGGGTGCCGTACGGCGCGAGCACCGCGCGGCTCGGCACCACCCATTGGTGGCGCCACGGCCCCGTGGCATGGGGCGATTGGGACGGCAGCAGGGCTGCGAGCGCTGCGGCCGCCAGCGCGATTCCGGCCTGGGTTGCTTGCTTCACCGGGGCACCTCTCTCGGTCTGTTGGGTCACGTCGGGGTCCTGTTCTCTCTGTCGGACCAATAGACGTTGCAGACGCCCTGCTTTGGGTAAGGGGTCGGTAAGGCGGCTTGACGGATCGCGGCGACCGACTACTTTCTGGCACAAAGCCCAACCCCCGGGAGCCCCATGGAACTCCGCGACGCGATCGACCAGATCACGACCATTCGCAGCCAGCTCGCTGCGACCGAACACCTCAAGAGCCTGCGCGCCGTGCCGGTCGCGTTCTCGGGTCTGCTGGCCATCGCCGCCGCGTTCGCGCAGGTGCTGTGGCTCGAGAACCCGCTCGACTACCCGCGGCGCTACCTGCTGATCTGGTGCGGCGCGGCGATCGTCAGCGGCATGCTGGCCACGATCGTGGTCGCGCGCCGCACGCTGCGCTGCCCGGGCGAGCTCAGCGCGGCCAACGCGTGGCAGGCGGTCCGACAGTTCGCACCGAGCCTGCTGGTCGGTGCGATCGTCACCTGGTTCGTCGTCGGCGAGCAGCCGCAGTTGCTGTGGCTGCTGCCGGGCCTCTGGCAGCTGCTGTTCGGCCTCGGCAACCTCGCGGCGCACCGCCTGCTGCCGCCGCCGGCGTTCTCGGTCGGACTGATGTTCGTCGTCACCGGTGCGTGCTGCCTCTACCTCGGCCCGCGCGCGCTCGAGCCGTGGGCGATGGGCGTGCCGTTCGCCGCCGGCCAGCTGGCGCTCGCGGCGATCCTGTGGTGGCACAACGAACGCAACGAACCCTTCCTCGCGATGGAGCGAACCCGATGAGAGCCGAAGAAAAGGACGACGGCCGCTACGCGTACGACGGCCTGGACCGCGTGCTGCACGAGAAGGCCCGACTGGGCATCGTCACGTCCCTGGCGGCCAAGGCCGACGGTCTGCTGTTCACCGACCTGAAGTCCCTGTGCCACCTGACCGACGGCAACCTCTCGCGGCACCTGACAGTGCTGCAGGAGGCCGGCATCGTCGAGATCCACAAGGGCTACAAGGGCAAGCGCCCGCAGACGCTATGCCGCCTGAGCGACGACGGCCGCAAGCGCTACCTCGACTACATCCACGTGCTCGAGAACGTGCTCGCCGACGCCGTCGAGGCGTCCAAGGCCGCGCGCAAGTCGCGCCGCATCCTGCCGGACGGGTTCAGCCCGGCGTAGCTCATCCTCGGCAGCCCGGCGTAGCCCGTCCTCGGCACCCGGTCGCCCGGCTCAGTTCTCGCGATCGAACGACACGTCGACGCCGTTGTCGCGCAGCGCCTGCAGCAGGCTCTCGTCCGGATCGTCCACCAAAGGCACGCCGCGGTCGAAGCGCAGCTGCAGCGACCGCAGCTTGTGCGCACGCCGCAGCGGCTCGAGCGAGTCCCGACCGCGCAACCGCAGCGTGACGCGTTCGAGGCTCGGGTGGCGAGCGATCGCCTCGAGCACGCGTTGGTCGAGCCACCCGTGCAGGAACACCGCCTTCAAGCGCAGCGCGCCGAGCAGGTCGACCACCGCCTGGTAGTGGGTCGCGTGGTGGAAGATCAGCTCCTCGAGGTCGGCGAGCCGCTTGAGGTCGGCGATCGTCGACGGCGTCATCACGTGGTGACCCAGACGCAGCCGCTGCAGGCCCTGGGGCAGCCGCCGCATGAAGCGGTCGTCGAAGTTGCTCTCGTCGAGATCGAGATCCACCAGCGCCGGCATCTGCTCGAACGCGGCGAACGCGTGCTCGCCGAGCGCGGGCGTCTTCTCCGAGTAGCCGGTCATGAAGCGCACGGCGAGGTGGCCGACCGTCGGCAGCTTCGCGAGCTCGCGGTAGACCGTCGCGGCCGAGACCGGACAGCCGTTGAGTTCGAGGTGCGTCAGGCGCAGTGGCGCCAGCGCCTCGAGGAAGCCCGACCCGATCGTCGCCTGATGGATGCGGAGTTCGCGCAGCGCCGGCAGCCCGGTCAGCGCCGCCGCAGCCTCGGCATCGACCACGGTGCGGCCCGGCAGCGCCAGCGAGCGCAGCCGCTCTGCGCCGGCGAGGCTGCGCAGGTGCGGCGCGGTCAGCTTCATCTCCGCCGGCAGCTGCAGGACCTCCAGGGTCGTCAGCGTGCCGATCGGCCGCAGCGCATCCGGGTGCTCGTCGACCTTCTGCCAGGCAGCTCCTTCGCCGCGCGGGTTCAGCACGATCAGCTGACGCAACGCGCGGAACCGTTCGACGTGCGCGAGGTCGGTCGGGTCATCGAGCACCAGCAGCAGCGACGGCGCGTCGACGTCCAGCGCGAGCATCTGCTCGACGCTCGTGCACGCCTTGGGCTTGGGGATCGGCGCGGGGTCCTGGACCTCGCGCTCGCCGGCCTGGTGCGGCGTGCGACCCGACGACCACCAGAGGGTCACCGCGACGACGCCGATGCCAAGCAGCGCGACCGCCGCCCCGAGCCAGCTACGCCGCGTCGACGGCGCCGCCGCAGGCGACGCCCCGGGGCGACCGAACACCTCGGCGAGCGACGCGTCCAGCAGCCGTTCGCGCGCGTTGGCCAGATCCTGTTCTCGATCGCTCATCGGTTCCTCCTCCGCTCGATACACGCGTGCAGCGCCGACCGCAGCCGACGCAGCGCGCTCTTGACGCCGTGCTCACTGATGCCCAACCGCCGCGCCGATGCCGCCCGGCCCGCACCTTCGTGGTAGGTCCGGTGCAGCAGCCGCCGGCTGCGCTCGGGCAGCTCGTCGATGCAGGCGCGCAGCGCGTCGACGTAGTCGTCGGCGCCGTCGTCGCCGCACTGCTGCTGCCACAGCTCGTCGGCGTGCTCGACCTCGCGGCGGGTCATGCGGCAGCGCTGCGACTTGAGCCAGCGGTGCCGCGCCGTCGTGCGCAAGAACGAGAACGCCGCCGCCGGCGAAGACGCGTCAAAGCCGGGCCGCTCGAGCGCGACGACGAACGCCTCCTGCACGAGGTCGTCCGCGCTGGCGTCGTCGGCGCCCAGCACACGTAGATAGCGCCAGAGCGCGGCGCGGTGCCGCTCGAGGGCGGTGCCGACGTCGTTCGCGGTGGCGCGTTGTTCGGGGATGGTCATCGGGGTCACGACGCCTGATCCCCCGGGATCGACCAAAGGGTGCAGCGTTTCCGACGCCGCGGACTACTTGCGCTTCGCCGGTTCCCCGACGGCTTCGAGCGCCGCCAGCAGCTGGTCGACGCCGACCTTGTCGGGCTCGTAGCGTACCGAGAACTGCTTCACGTTGGCCCGGATGTAGACGTCGTAGACGCCGTCGATCTGGCCCAGTTCGCCACGCACGGTGGCGACGCACTGCAGTCAGGGCGAGATGTCGAGCACGAGGTCGACCTGCTCGAGGTTCTCCGGCGGCGGCGGCGCGCTGCACGCGACCAGCGCGGCGAACAGGACGAACGGGGAGGTGCGGAGGTTCATGACGGGGCCATGCTACGACGGCCCCGTCGATCGGTTCGACATCGCCCGATACCGCGCCCGACCGCCCGCTCGCCTAACTGGCGCGCGGGTCGCCGAACGTGCCGCCGACCGGCAGCGCGCGCAGGTTGGAGTGCAGCACCTGGAAGTGCGGCCGCCCCTGCGCGTCCGGGCCGCGGAACACCAGCGTCGCCGCGGCGGCCTGCGGGATCGCCTGGCCGAGCAGCTGCACCAGCGGCGTCGTCTTGCGCACCGGCACGTCGACGCCGTCCTGTTGCGGCACCAGCAGCACCGCGCGGCCGGCGAAGCGCGGCAGGTGGACCTGCAGCTCGCCGACGATCGCCTGCAGGTGGGCCTCGTCGTCGCCGGCGGCGACGCCGAGCACGACCATCGGCGGCACCGATTCGTCGCGGCGGCCCAGCAGCTTGAGCAGCGGTCCGTCCGTCGACGCGGCGGCGGGCGACGACCCGGGCGCCGACGTCGCCGGCACCGGCGGCGGTGTCGCGGGCACCGGCGGCGGCGTCGCCGCCGCAGCCGAACTGTCCCCGACCGGCTCGGGCGCGACCGCGTCGTCGGCGGTCAGCTCCGGGATCTCCTCGGCGGCCGGCTGCGGTTCGGGGTGCAGCTGCACCTCGTCACCTTCGCCGCGCGCCAGCACGACCTTGGACGCCTTCTTGTCGCGCAGCGCCGCGACCAGCTTCTGCACCGCATCGCCGTCGGCGTCGCCACCCGGCCACGTGACCGTGACGGTCGCGCCGACCAGCATGCCGAGCGCCTTCAGGCGATCGGGCAGTTCGCGTTCGACCATGCGGGCGTCCATCGCGGCGTCGCCGGTCGGCTCGACCACGAACGTGGCCTGCTTGCCCTTCTTGTCGGCCGCCTCGAACAGCGGCGGGTGCAGCCGGATCGGCTCGGCGCCGTCCAGCACCACCTGCGAGGCGCCCTGTTCGAGCACGTAGTCGGCCACCAGCGTCGCCGCCGCCGAGTCCTTGATGGTCACCGACTGCAGCGCGACCTCGACGCCCTCGAGCTCGCGCACGACGGCGCGCTGCTGCTGGCCTTCGTTGCGACCGTCGACGACGCAGCTGACGGTCAGCCCCTGGCTGCCTTCGGCGACCGCGAGCATCGGCGGCAGCAGCACGTCGACCTCACCGCCCTCGGCGAGCTCGAGGCGCATCGCGCCGGCCTCGGCCACGGCGCCACAGAGGCCGTTGCGCAGCGTGCGCGACAGCGCGACCTCACCGTGCACCTCGATGCGCACGGCCTGGCCGTGCAGCTTGGCGAGATGCGCCGGCAGGCGGCGGTCGATCGCTCGCTGCAGTTCCTTGGGCTTGCCCGCTTCGCTCTCGACCACGATTACCTGCACGTCGCCGTCGACGCCGAAGTGGATCGGAGCCGGCACGAACGGCTCGCGTTCGTCGCCGTGCACGGTGCACGCGAGGCGGTGCGGCGCCATCGTCCTGGTCGCCTCCTCGAGCGTCTTGACGGCCTCCTCGTCGAGCGCGAAGTCCTGCGGCCAGTCGATCACGACGTCCTTGCCGGCGGTGTCGTCATGGTGCTCGGCGAGTTCGCGCACGAACGTCGACAGCACCGCGGCGCGCGAGCGGCCATTGGGGGTCAGCCGCAGCTCGACCTCCTTGCCGGCGCGCACGCTGATCAGCGGCGGCCAGACGATGTCGAAGTCGTCGGCGCCGCCGACCTCGACCAGCGTCGCACCGGCGTCGCGCGCGAAGTCGACGCAGAACGACTGCACCGCGTTCGACTCCCGCGCGAACTGGAAGCGCACGTTCTTGCCGTCGAGACCCGCCTTGTGGTTGGGCAGCACCAGCGTCAGCGCGTCGATGCAGTCGGCGTCGCTGTCGGTCAGCGAGATCGTGATCGTCGCCTTGCTGCCGCTGACCGAGCACTGCACACGCTCCTCGAGGTCACGGTCGAACAGCACGCGCGCGCCGACCGCCATGCTGCGGGCGCCGGCATCGCGCAGCGCCATCGCGAGCGCGTCGCGTGTGGTCGCACCCGGCTTGGCGCCGCCCTTGAACTGGAACACGAAGCGGCCACCCTTGGCGTACGCGACCAGCTTGGCGAGGTGCGGATCGAGCGCGACCGGCAGGTCGGCCTGCTCGCAGTCTCCGGTCGCGACCTGGACCATGGTGACGCCGTCTCCGACCTCGGTCTGGACCTCGACGGTCGGCAGGCTGCCCTCGTGCACGGTCTCGTCGCCGAAGCCGCGGCGCACGACCACCAGCAGCGGCTTCTGCGGCTGCAGCTGCTCGGCGACCTGCGCCTTGACCGCGCTGCCGACCAGCCCGTCGCCGGTGAACCGCACCAGCACCTTCTTGTGGCGCAGCCTGGCGCCGAACGCGCCGGCGATGCGACCGAGCGGTCCCTCGACCGCATCGGACACCTCCTTCTTGGGCATGTCCGGGACGTCGAGCGTGACCACCGTGTCGAAGCCGTCTTCGTCGCCGTCGGCGCAGGACCCCTTGACCGGACCTTCGTCCTGCTCGACCGCCTCGAGCTCGGGCAGCTCCGGCAGGTCGTCGAGCGACTCGAGCTCGGGGAGATCCGCGAGCGGCTCGAGTTCGGGCAGTTCGGCTTCGATTTCGTCCTTGGCGGAGCGACCTGGTCGCTTGCGGGGCAGCCCGTGGCCGTGCTTCGTCATTCGTTCTGTCTGAGGGGTCGAGGGGAGAGGGGTCGCACAAGGTAACGGAGCGCGAGCCGACGCCAAGGGCGAGGGCCTGGCAACGGCCCCAAATCGGCCGGCGCGCCCGATCCGATCCGAGAACGGCCTTGCGACTCCGCGCCCCCGCCCCGCTCCGCCGCTACCGGCCCAGCAGCTCGGCGAACTCGCCGGCGGAGAGCGACAGCACCTCCTCGGCGACGATGCGGTCGTCGGCGTCCACCAGGTAGCTCGGCGAGCCCCAGATGACGCCGACCTCCCAGGCCTCTCGCGCGCCGGCCGCGTCGGCCAGGATCGCGAACGGCAGCTGCTCCTCGTCGAGGAACGCCAGGGTCTCGTCGACGCTGGCGTCGGTCACGCCGAGCACGAGCAAGCCGTCGCCACGATGGTCGGCCGCGATCTTCACGAGATGCGGCAGTTCGTCACGACAAGGGCCTCAATGCGGCTGCAGGAACACGACCAGCCGCCAGCGCACGTCCGGCGGCACCCAGTCGTCGGGCGCGTCGCGCGCGCCGTCGTCCTCGTCGGGCGGCAGCAGCCAGGCGCCGTCGGACAGCGCGGGCGCGGTGCGACCAGCGAGGTCGGTGTTGCCCCAGTCGCGCCAGAGCGACCGGAACGAGGACGCGCAGCCGGTCAGCAGGACCAGCGACGCGAGCAGCAGCGTGCGAAGCATGGCGCGAGGATACGAGCCCGTCCCGGTTCGGTTGCGCGCGATCGTGGGTCGGCGCGAGGTCGCACCGCGGGCGCCCGTCCGGGCGCTCCCCATCAGCCGTCGACCTTGCCGCCGCGGCGCTCGCGCTCGACCAGCCGGCGGACCCGGCCGTCGTGCGAACCGAACCACAGCGAGCCGTCGACCACGGTCGGCGAGCTCCACACGGTGCGGCCGATGCCGAACCGCCAGACCACCTCGCCGCGGATCCGGTCGATCGCGAACAGCGCGCCCGGATCGTCGCCGCCGGCCCCCTCACCGCCGACGTAGAGGTGCTCGCCGACCAACGCCGGGGTGCCGAGCACGCGGCCGCGCAGGTTGCAGCGCCACAGTTCGCGGCCTTCGGCGAGCGTGCAGGCGTAGAGATGGTGGTCGCCGGAGCCGACGTAGACGACGCCCTCGCCGCGGTGCACGACGGGCGACGAGAACACCGGACCGCCGGTCGGCAGGCGCCAGGCCTCGCGTCCGGTGACCGCGTCGAGCGCGTAGAGGTTGCCGTCGTCGGAGCCGACCAGCACGAGGCCGTCGACGATCGCCGGCGACGACCAGACCGGGGCGCCGGTCTGGTAGCGGAACCGTTCGGCTCCGGATTCGGCCTCGAGGCCGTAGACGCGGCCGTCCTGCGAACCGATCGCCACCAACCCGTCGACGACGGCGGGGGACGACAGGATCCGACCGTCGGTCTCGAACGTCCAGCGCAGTTCGCCGTCGCGCTTGCCGATCGCATAGACGAGCTGGTCGAAGCCGCCGAAGTAGACGGTGTCGCCGACCACGGCCGGCGACGACTGTTGGCCGCCCTCGCCGAGCTGCACGAACCAGCGCAGCTCACCGCTCCGGGCGTCGAGCGCGTAGAAGCGGTCGTCGTCGGCGCCGAAGTAGACGACGCCGTCGACCACCGACGGCGAACAGCGCACCAGTCCGTCGACCGCGTAGCGCCAGCGTTCGTCGCCGGTCTCGGCGTCCAGGGCGTAGAGGTGGTCCGCGAACGTGCCGACGTAGACGACCCCGTGCACGACGGTCGGCGACGACTCGACCGTGCCGCCGGTGTCGAACTCCCAGACCTGCTGGGGCTGTCCGATCGGCCGCGCGCCGTCGGCGCTGCCGTGGTGCAGCGGCCCGCCGCGGAACGCACTCCAGGCGCGCGGCATGCCCGGACCGAGCTTGCAGCCCGCCGCGAACACGAGCGACAGCAGGCAACCGAGGTGCACGGCGTTGGTCATGCCGCGATCGTGCGCGGCGACGGCACGCGCATCAACCTCCTGGGAAAGCCGCATCGAAGGCGCCGATCCGGCCGAAACGGACTCCCGGTGTTTTCCGGCCGCCCTCGTGGCGTACAACCCACACATGTCCGAACCGACCCTCGCCTTCCGCAATCCACCCGACTGGAGCCGGCTGCGCGTCCTGAAGTGGATCGTGCCCGCCGTGCTCGTCGTCATCCTGGCGCTGACGATGTACTACACCGTGCCGCCGGACTCGCAGGGCGTGGTGCTGCGCTTCGGCCGCTTCAGCTCGATCGAAGAGCCGGGCCTGCACTTCAAGCTGCCGTTCGGCGTCGACTCAGTCGAGACCGTCCCGGTCCGGCGCCAGCTCAAGCTCGAGTTCGGCTTCGGCACTTCCGGTGCGACCAACTCGAGCCAGCGCAGCAGCAGCCGCGAGGCGCAGGTGCGCGAGAAGAGCATGGTGACCGGCGACCTCAACGCCGCGCTGGTCGAGTGGGTCGTGCAGTATCGGATCGACGATCCGCGCTCGTTCCTGTTCGTCGTGCGCGCGCCGGAACAGACGCTGCGTGACCTGAGCGAGGCGGTCATGCGCGAGGTGATCGGCGACCGCACCGTCGACGAGGTCATCACCACCGGCCGCCAGGAGATCGAGGACCGCGCGCTGCAGCGGCTGCGCGAGATGGCGGCCGACTACCAGCTCGGCGTCAAGGTCGACCAGCTGCAGCTCAAGAACGTCAACCCGCCCCGCGAGGTGCAGAAGTCCTTCAACGAGGTCAACAAGGCCCAGCAGGAGCGCGAGCAGATGATCAACGTCGCCAACGGCGAGTACAACAAGGTCGTGCCGCGCGCCAAGGGCGAGGCGGAGCAGAAGATCAGCGAGGCCGAAGGCTACAAGCTGAAGCGCGTCAACGAGGCGCTCGGGGACGCGGCCGCGTTCAACTCGGTGCTGACCGAATACCTGAAGGCGCCCGACGTGACGCGCAAGCGCCTCTATCTCGAGACGATGGCCGAGGTCATCCCCGGCCTGTCGGGCACCTGGATCGTCGACGACTCGGTCACGCAGCTGCTGCCGATGGTGCAGGGCAAGGGCCTGGGAGGTGGAAAGTGAAGATCTGGCCGATCCTGGTGGGCCTGGTGGCCCTGTTCCTGGTGCTGGTGCTCGGCGGTGCGTTCTACACCGTGCACGAGACCGACACCGTGATCCTGACGCAGTTCGGCCGCCCCGTCGGAGATCCCGTCACCGAACCCGGGCTGCACTTCAAGACGCCGTTCGTGCAGGAGGTCAACCGCCTCGAGAAGCGCGTGCTCGAATGGGACGGGCCGGCGACCGAGATGCCGACCAAGGACAAGACCTACATCGAGGTCGACACGTTCGCGCGCTGGCGCATCGGCGATCCGGCGCAGTACTTCGTCAAGCTGCGCGACGAGCGCAGCGCGCAGTCGCGCCTCGAGGACATCATCGGCAGTGAGGTGCGCACGGCGGTGGCCGCGCACGAACTGATCGAGGTCGTGCGCAGCGACAAGAACCGCGTCGCCGTGACCGACCCGAACTCCGACGAGACCAGCACCTCGGTGCTGCCGCCCGCAACGCGGGGACGACTCGAGCTGCAGGCCGACGTGCTGAAGGCGGCCGCGCCGAAGCTCGCGACCATCGGCATCGAGCTGCTCGACGTGCGCATCAAGCGCGTCAACTACAACCGCGACGTCGGCATCGACATCTACAAGCGCATGATCAGCGAACGCGAGCAGATCGCGGCGCGCTTCCGCAGTGAAGGCGAGGGCGAGGCGGCGCGCATCAACGGGCGCCGCGAGCGCGACCTGCGCGAGATCGAGTCGAACGCCTACAAGCGCGTGCAGGAGCTGCGCGGCGAGGCCGACGCGGAGGCGACGCGGATCTATGCGGAGGCCTACGACCAGAGCGCCGAATCGCGCCAGTTCTACGGCTTCTTGAAGACGCTCGACACCTACCGTTCGATCCTCGGCAGCCAGACCAACGTGATCCTGTCGACGGACAGCGAGCTGTTCCGCCTGCTGGAGAAGACCAACTAGCCCACCGGCCACCACGCTTCGCACCATGGACCGACGCACGTTCCTCGCTTCCGGCGCCGGCGCCGCGGCCTTCGCCGCGACCGGCCACGCCCTGCAAGACCCGAAGGGTTCCAAGCCGAAGGCCCCAGATCCGCAGCAGAAGGATCCGCAGCAGCAGGATCCGCAAAAGTCGGATCCGCAAAAGTCGGATCCGGGGGCCGCGCCCGGCGGCAAGCCGTTCCAGCTGCTGTATGCGCCGCACTTCGGCATGTTCCGCCACCACGCCAAGGACCTCGAGGACCAGCTGCAGTTCGCGGCGGACCAGGGCTTCCGCGCCTGGGAGGACAATGGCATGGGTCGCAAGGACGAGGCGACCCAGCGGCGCCTCGCGGCCCGGATGGCCAAGCTCGACATGAAGATGGGCGTGTTCGTCGCGCACGGCGACTTCGGCAAGCCGACCTTCACGTCGGGCAAGAAGGACTTCCAGGAGCGCGTGCTGGCCGACATCGACAAGGCCTGCACGATCGCCGGGCGCGTCAACGCGAAGTGGTGCACGGTGGTGCCTGGCGCAATCGACCCGAGGCTCGACGACGGCTACCAGTTCGCCAACTGCGTCGAGCTGCTGAAGCGCTGCTGCGACAAGATCGAGCAGAACAAGAGCGAGCTGGTGATGGTGCTCGAGCCGCTCAACTTCCGGGACCACCCCAACCTCTACCTGACCAAGATCGCCCAGGGGTTCGCCATCTGCCGCGCGGTCGGCAGCCCGCACTGCAAGATCCTCGACGACCTGTACCACCAGCAGATCACCGAGGGCAACCTGATCCCGAACATCGACGCGGCGTGGTCGGAGATCGCCTACTTCCAGACCGGCGACAACCCCGGCCGCAAGGAGCCCTACACCGGCGAGATCAACTACCGGAACGTGTTCCGGCACATCCACGGCAAGGGCTTCGCGGGCATCGTCGGCATGGAGCACGGCCTGTCGAAGGGCGGCAAGGAGGGGGAGCTGCAGCTGATCCGCGCCTACCGCGACGCCGACGCGTTCTAGCCAGCGCGTCTATCGCCCGCCGCCGCCGGCCTTCGGCTTGTCGACCCGCTCCGCCTCTGGCGCGGCGGGCGCCACCTGCACCTCCCGCACCACCGGCGCCGGCGCCGAGTCCACTCCTGACATCAGGAACAGCGGCGCCATCACCATCGCGAGGTTGCCGACCGCGTTGCGGGTGCGGCCGAGGTCGACGCGAACGATCACGTCCGAGCCGCGGGTCTCCTTCTCGGCCGACTTCAGGATCTTGCGGAACAGCCGCAGTTCCTTCATCGCGAGCGCGCGCTCGAGCAACGCGTCGACGGCCTCGTCGCTGGCCTTGACGCCCGGCCCGACCTTGGCGTGGCGCAACGTCATCGTCAGCGTCAGGTGGCGGTCGTCCTCGTCGCCGGTCACCGCGACGCGCCCGGCGAAGAACGCCGGCATGTCGTCCTCGGGCCAGGTCGAGCCTTCGAACAGCTGGTCGAGGAACGTGCGGCGTGCCGACCGTTCGCTGAGGTCGGCGACCATGTGCGCGATGCCGCGGCCCTTGCCGACCGACAGCGACATCACGTCGGCGCTCGGCAGACCGGGCTTACGCTTGCCGTCCATCGCCTGCTCGATGATGTCGGCCGGCGCCATCACGTGCAGCTTGTCCGTCGGCCACACAAGCGCATGCTCCCGATCCTCGAACCGCAGGTAGACGTCGCGGCCGCGGTGCCGGTAGCTGGTGAACTTCTCCGCCATGCCTTCGGGCCTGGCCAGCTTCTGCGCGCCCTCGAACACGAAGATGCGCAGTCGCCGTTCGTCCGCGCCCTCGGCATCCCCGCTCGGCAAGCGCATCGTCAGCGAGAAGCGATCGAGGGCCTCGAGCGGGAAGCCCAGCGCGTCCCGAGCCATGCCGAACGCCATCTTGAGGGCCGACGACTCGAGCTCGTCGAGGACCTCCAGCTCGCGCATCGCCCGGAAGTCCGCGGCGACGACGTTGGTGTAGTCGTGCACCATGAAGCAACGGGGATCGACGGCATCTTGCGCGACGAGCACGCCGGCAGCAAACAGCGACAACAACGGGGCGCGGATCATGCCGGGACTATATCGAGCCGCAACGGCCCCATGCGCTCAGCTGGACCCGAAGGGCAATTCCCCCGCCCGCGGCAGCGCACCTTCCAGTTCGAGCAGCGCCCGCTTGTTGTCGATGCCGCTCGCAAACCCGGTCAGCTGGCCACCCGAGCCGATCACGCGATGGCAGGGGACCACGATCGTCAGCGGGTTGCGCCCGTTGGCGGCGCCGATCGCCCGCACCGCCGACGGCCGGCCGATCGCCGCCGCCTGCTCGGCGTAGCTGCGGGTCTCGCCGAACGGGATCTCGCGCAACGCGCGCCAGGCAGCCTGCTGGAACGGCGTTCCGACGGGATCGAGCGGCAGATCGAAGGCGCGCCGCCGCCCGGCGAAGTACTCGCCGAGCTGTGCGAAGCAGGCGCGCAGCAGGTCGTTGCGCGGTGCCTCACGCAGCTCCCCCACCACGCCGTTGGTAGCCGGATCGCTGCCGTCGAACAAGATCGCCCGCAGGCCGACGTCGCTGGCGAAGGCGTGCATCGGACCGAGCGGGGTCGGAAAGGTCGTGTGCTCCAGGGTCATGCTCGTCGGTTCCTGTTCTGCTTCGGGGCCGCGGAGTCGGCCATCCAGAGGTAGGCACAGGCGGTGGTACGGTAGGGTCGCCACGCGGCGGCCAGGCCTTCGAGTTCGCGGGCCGCGGGCACCTCGCCGCCGCGACACGCACCCGCGCCCTTGCGCAGACCGAGGTCGCTGGCCGGAAACGCATCGGCCTGGTCGAACACCCGCGCGGCGATCAGGTGCGCGCTCCACGGCCCGATCCCGCGCAGGTCGGTCAGCCGCGCGACCAGTTCGTCGAGGTCGAAGGCTGCGGTCAGGTCGAGCTGCCCGTCGGCGACGGTGCGAGCGAACGCCAGGATCGCCTCGGCGCGCGCCCGCGGCATGTCGAGCACGTCGGGAGACGCTTCGGCGAGTTGCTGCGGCGTCGGGAACAGCGAGTGCAGCGAGCCGGTCAGCGGCAGCTCGATGCGCCGGCCGATGCGTTCGACCAGGCGGCCGGCGACCGTCGACGCGCCGGCGACGCTGACCTGCTGGCCGACCAACACCCGCACGCTGGTCTCGAACGGATCCCACGCGCCCGGCACGCGCAGCCCCGGGTTGTCGCGCACCAGCGCGCCGAGCAGCGGGTCACGGCGCAGCGCGCGCTCGGCATCCGCGTCGCCACGCGTCAGGCCGAACATGGCGCGCGCGCTCCGGACCTGGTCGAGGATCGAACCGAACGTCGCGAGGTGCAGCGTCACCTCGAGGTGCTCGCCATCGCCGGCGTCGCACACCTCGGCGACCCCCGGATGCCCGCAGGTCTCGATCGTTCGCCGGTAGACGCCGTCGACGACCTCCTCGATCCCGGGGATCGCCCGGCCTGCCAGGTAGCCGAGCATGCGGCTTGGATCGATCACCCCGCCGTGCGGCACCCGCAGGCGCAGGCCGCCGTCGAGCGGGTCGAGCACGTCGCCGCGACGCCGCTTGCGACGCAGCTCCGACGGCGCGAACCCGAACAGCTGCCGCATCACGCGGTTCATCTGGCGGATGCTGGAGAATCCGGCCGCGAACGCCACCTCGGTGATGCCGAGGTCGGACTCGTCGAGCAGCCGGCGCGCCAGGTGGGCGCGGTTGGCGCGCGCGACGAAGTCCGGCGTCGCGCCAACCTCGGCCTCGAACAGCCGGTTCAGCTGACGCGCGCTGTAGCCGACGCGCGCCGCGAGCTGTTCGGTGCTGGCCTCGTCGAGGAAGCCCGACACCACCAGCCGCAGCGCCTGCGCGACGGCCGGGGTCTGCGCCGACAGGCCGAGGTCGGGCAGCCGATCGGGGCGACACAGCAGGCACGGCCGGAAGCCGTGGGCGAGCGCCGCGATCGCGTTGGGCATCGGGCGCACGTGGTCGGGGCGCGGCCGCGCCCGACAGTTCGCCCGACAGTAGATGCCGGTCGTCACCACGCCCTCGATCTGCATGGCCGACAGTCTTGCACCCGGACCGGCTCGATGCTGGCCGGATTCGGACATGCATGCACACATTCCTCACTGCCGTCCGGCCGAGCCTTAACACGGCGCGCGAATCTGACGGACCGCCGCGATCCCAACCGGCGACGCCGCACTCCCCGACCGCACCCGCGTGTCGTGCGGCCGCCGAGATCGCCGGCGCCTCCAGATCATCCCGCAACAACTCGAGCCATGAACCTCACCACCACTCCGATCGCCATCGCGGCGCTCGGCCTCATGACGGCCGTCGCCGGCGCGCAGACGCGCGTGCAGATCCTCCACGCCTCGGACCTCGAAGGCGGCGTCGACGCCGTCCAGGACGCGCCGAACTTCGCCGCCGTCGTCGAAGCCCTCGAAGCGGACGCGCAGAGCGGCGCGATCCCGTCGCTGCTGCTGTCGGCCGGCGACAACTACATCCCCGGCCCGTTCTTCTCGGCCGCCGGCGACTTCACGCTGCGCAACACGTTCCGGACCGTGCTCGGCCAGCCCGACGCCCGCGAAGGCGAAGGCCGCGTCGACGTCTCGATCATGAACCTGCTCGGCTTCGACGCCTCGGCGGTGGGCAACCACGAGTTCGACGCCGGCACCGGCGCGTTCGCGAGCATCATCGGCACCGACATCCGCAACAACTTCACCGAGGCTCGCTGGCTCGGCGCGCAGTTTCCGTACCTGAGCACGAACCTGGACTTCAGCAACTCGTCGCTGGCCGGCCTCTACACCGCGCAGATCCTTCCGAACACGGACTTCCAGGGCGACCTCGCGGACCTGGTCGCGGCGGCCAACGCGCCGAAGCTGGCGCCGGCCACGACCGTCACGCGCGGCGGCCAGACGTTCGGCATCGTCGGCGCGACCACCCCGTTGGTCGAATCGATCTCGTCGACGGGCGGCGTCACCGTCAACAACCCGGGTGCCGGCACCAACGACATGGCCGCGCTCGCCTCGCTGATCCAGCCGAGCATCGACGCGCTGACCAACCAGGGCATCGACAAGATCATCCTGGTCAGCCACCTGCAGCAGTTCGCGCTCGAGCAGCAACTGGTGTCGCTGCTGAGCGGCGTCGACATCGTCATCGCCGGCGGCTCGGACACGCTGCTCGCCGATGCCGGCGACCGGCTGCGCGCGGGCGACGTCGCCCAGGGCAACTACCCGACGGTCGCAACCAACGGCGACGGTGACCCGGCGCTGCTGCTGAGCACCGACGGACAGTACTCGTACGTCGGCCGCCTGGTCGTCGACTTCGACGCCAACGGCGTCGTCGATCCCAACAGCGTCGTCGCCGCCGAGTCGGGCGCCTACGCGACCGACAACCAGGGCGTGATCGACCTGTTCGGCAACCTGGTCGACCCGTTCCTGGCCGGCACCGACGCGGCCGCGGTCAAGACCCTGACCGACGCGGTCAGCGCCATCGTCATCGCGCGCGACGCGAACATCGTCGGCCGCGCCGACGTCTTCCTGGAGGGTCGCCGCACGCCGATCCGCACCGAGGAGACCAACATGGGCAACCTGACGGCCGACGCGAACCTGTTCGTCGCCCGCCAGTTCGACCCCACGGTGCTCGTCAGCCACAAGAACGGTGGCGGCATCCGTAACCCGATCGGCTCGATCGGCCAGAACGGCGAACTCGGCCCCAACGAGGCCAACCCGCTGTCGGGCAAGCAGGCGGGCGAGGTCAGCCAGCTGGACGTCGAGAACGCGCTGCGCTTCAACAACGGCCTCGCGCTGCAGACGCTGTCGCGCCAGCAGTTCAAGGACGTGCTCGAGCACGCGGTCGCCGGCAGCGGGCCGGGCAGCACGCCGGGCCAGTTCGGCCAGTGGGCGGGCGTGTCGTTCAGCTTCGACGTCAGCCTGCCGGCCGGCAGCCGCGTCCGCTACGCCGCGCTGACCGACGCGACGTCGGAGGCGGTCGTCGTGCAGAACGGCGCGGTCGTCGGCAGCCAGCCGATCCGCATCGTCACGCTCGACTTCCTCGCCGGCGGCGGTGACGGCTACCCGTTCGACACGTTCGCGGCGGCCGATCCGGTGTTCGCCGACTTCGTCGAGCTCGAGACCGCCGGCCTGCCGGCCGGCGCCGCGACGTTCGCCGCCGCGGGCTCGGAGCAGGACGCGTTCGCCGAGTACATGCTCGCGAACTTCGCGGCGAGCGCGTTCGGCGCGGCCGACCGGACGGTCGCGGCCGACCAGCGCGTGCAGCAGATCGGCACCCGCCCGGGCTTCACGGTCGTGCAGAACCAGACGACCTCGCGCGACTACGCGGTCACGGCGGCGGCGCCGTTCGCGTTCGGCTTCGTCTCGGTCGGCCTGCGCGCCGGCACCACGTCGTTCGACCTCGGCCTGCTGGGCATGCTGGACAACGGCGTCGAGACCCTGCTGATCGAGCCGCTCGGCCTCACCGACGGCAACGGTTCGCTGGTGGGTTCGTGGCCGGCGCCGTTCAACGGCACGGTCGGCCTGGTCGGGCAGGTCCAGCTGCTGTCGCTCGGCAGCACCGGTTTCGCGGCGGCTTCGACCGAATCGGTCGCGTTCGACCTCTAGCCACGCGATCGCCCGGCGCCGTGCGGCGTCGGGCCAGCGCGCGCTCAGCGCACGGTCTTCGCCGCGAGGTACTGCGGCGGGAACGCGTGGCTTGCGACCTCACGGCGCACCGCCTCGCGCTGCACCATGTAGGGATCCGCGAGGAAGCCGCGCGCGATCGCGCACAGGTCGGCACGCCCGGCCGCGACGATCGTGTGCGCGTGGTCGAGGCCCTGGATGCCGCCGACCGCCATCACCGGCACGCCGGCCTCGTAGCGGATCCGTTCGGCGAACGGGACCTGGTACATCCGGCCGTACTGCGGCCGTGACTCCGGCGCGTTGCCCGCCGACGACACGTCGATCACGTCGACGCCAGCGTCCTTGAGCCAGCGCGCCACCTGCACCGCCTCGTCGACGGTGAAGCCCTTGCCGTCGTCGTCGAACCAGTCGGTCGCCGAGATCCGCGCGAACAGCGGCTTGTCGTCCGGCCATGCCGCGCGGACCGCGCGCGCCACCTCCAGCGGAAACCGGGCGCGGTTCTCGAGCGCGCCGCCGTAGTCGTCGTCGCGACGGTTGCTGAGCGGCGACAGGAAGCTCGACAGCAGATAGCCGTGCGCCATGTGCAGTTCGATGACGTCGAAGCCGGCCCGCGCGCAGCGGCCGGCGCTGGCGACGAACGCGTCGCGGACGCGCGCCATGTCGGCCTCGTCCATCTGCTTCGGCACGTGCCAGCCCTGGTCGAACGGCATCGCCGACGGACCGATCGTCTGCCAGGCATCCGCCCCCCGCAGCGGCGCGTCGCCCTGCCACGGCCGGCTGCACGACGCCTTGCGCCCGGCGTGCGCCAGCTGCATGCCGATCCGGGCCGCCGAGTGGCCGTGCACGAAGCCGACGACGCGCTGCCACGCCGCCTCCTGTTCGTCGGTGTACATCCCCGCGCAACCGGGCGTGATGCGGCCGTCGGCGGTGACGTTGGTCATCTCGGTGAACACCAGCCCGGCGCCGCCGACGGCGCGGCTGCCGAGGTGCACGAAGTGCCAGTCGTCGACGACGCCGTCGGTCGCCGAATACATGCACATCGGCGACACGACGACGCGGTTGGGCAAGGTCACCCCGCGGCACGCGAACGGCAGGAACGCGGGCAGCTCGGTGCCGGCGGCACCGTTCTCCTCGGCGACGACCCGGTCGACCTTCGCCACCAGCTCCGGGTCGCGGGTCTCGAGGTTGTCGTGGGTGATGCGCTTGCTGCGCGTCATCAAGTTGAAGACGAACTGATCCGGGCTCTGGCCGAGGTAGCGCGCGCTGTTCTCGAACCACTCCAGGCTGGTCTGCGCGGCGCGCTGCACCTTGAGAACGTCGATGCGGCGCGCGTCCTCGTAGGCCTCGAGCGCGCGCGGGATCGAGTCGACGTTGGCGGCGACCGCGTCGGCCAGCGCGATCGAGTCCTCCATCGCGAGCTTGGTGCCCGAGCCAATCGAGAAGTGCGCGGTGTGCGCCGCGTCGCCGAGCAACACGACGTTCTGGTGACGCCACGAGCCGCAGCGGATCGTCGGGAACGTGCGCCAGATCGAACGGTTGATCAGCAGGTCCTCGTCGCGCAGGTGGTCGGCGAACAGCTCGCGGCAGAACTGCGCCGACTGCTGCTCGTCGAGCCGGTCGAGCCCCGCGTTCTTCCAGGTCTCCTCGCGACACTCGACGATCCACGTGCCGCGCCCCTGCTCGAACGGGTAGGCGTGCACCTGGAACAGCCCCCACTGCGTCTCCTTGAATACGAACGTGAACGCGGTCATCTCCTTGGTCGTCCCGAACCACGCGAACTTGCACTTGCGCCAGTCGAGGTCCGGCTGGAAGGAGCTGGCGAAATGCGTGCGCACCTTGGAATTGACGCCGTCGGCAGCGACCACGAGGTCGTGGCTCGCGACCAGCGCGTCGATGTCGTCGACGACGTGCTCGAAGTGCATGCGCACGCCGAACTCGCGGCAGCGGTCCTGCAGCAGCAGCAGCAGCTTCTTGCGCGCGAGGCCACAGAAACCGTGGCCGGTGCTGGTCACCTTGGTGCCGGCGTAGAACGTGTCGATGTCGGTCCAGTAGGCGAAGTTCTCGCGGATCCGGCGGTAGCTCTCCGGGTCCGCCTCCTCGAAGTTGCCGAGCGTCTCGTCGGAGAACACGACGCCCCAGCCGAACGTGTCGTCGGCCTTGTTCTGCTCGTAGATGTCGATCTCCGCCGACGGCAGACGCTTCTTGAGCAGGATGGCGAAGTAGAGCGACGCCGGGCCACCACCGATGCAGGCGATCTTCATGGACCGCCAACTCTAGTGGGCGAGCACCGCCTCGGACAACCGGACGAAGGCCCGGTCCGCCCGGCGATCAGGCGGACTGCTGCACCGGCTCGCCCGGCTGCGACAGCTCGCGGCCGGTCAGACGTTCGAGCAGACGCACGTAGCCGCCGAACTCGTTCTCCCAGGCTCGCTCGCGCGTGAAGCGCCGCGCCCGTTCGGCCATCGCACGGCCGAAGGACGGGTCGTCGTGCAATCGGACCAGCAGGTCGGCGAACGTCTGGTGGTCCCCGTCCTCGAACAGGCAGACCTCGTCGTCGTGGAGCAACGACTGCATGATCGACGTGCGCACGGCGACGACCGGCACGTCCATCGCGACGAACTCGGGCACCTTCAGCGACAGCGCCATGTCGATGTGCACGTCCATGTGCGGCGTGAACACGCCGACCGACGCGCGACTCATCGCAGCGGGCACTTCCTGCAGCGGCAGCGGCGGACCGATCTCGACGCGATCCGCGACGCCGAGCTCCTCGGCGATCTGCTTCAGCTCCTCGAGCGGCGTGCCCTCCCCCTCCGACAGCTTGCAGTGGATGCGCAGCTTGATGCCGGGGATCCGTTCGGCCGCGAGCGGCAGCACGCGCACGCACTGGTCGACTCCGTGGCGGTGCGACACGGTGCCGAGGTAGAGCATCACGAACTCGCCCGGATCATCCGGGCCGGTCCACGGGTGCTTGACGCGATCGAACAGGGTCGTGTCCGCCGCGTTCATGCACGCGATCGAGCGGTCGTCGCGCACGGTGCCGCGCGCGATCGCCCCCTGTCGGAACCGTTCGGTCGCGAACACGCAGGCGCTGGCGAAGCGGTGCGAGACCCACTCCTGGATGCGGATCGGCCAGATGCCCGGGTGCTTGATGCTGGTCTTGAACTTGCTGCAGTAGACCTCCGGCATCAGGTCGTGCACGTCGAGCACGACCGCGCGGCCGAACAGCCTCGGCACCAGCGCGGCGAACACCAGGAAGTCGGGCATGTTGTGCACGTGCACGACGTCGTAGCGACGCGCGCGGAAGGTCAGCACCCAGCCGCACAGCAGCGTGAACCACAGGTATTCGAACAGGTAGCGCAGCGTGCCGCCGCGACGGCGCGACAGCGGCAGGCGCTCGAGCTGCACGCCGCGCAACTCCTCGCGCTTGGGCTTGTCGCGGGCGCGCAGCGCCAGCACGTCGACCCGGTGGCCGCCGGCCGCGAGGCTCTCGGCGTAGCGACGCACGCGCGCATCGCCTTCGTAGTAGGCGTGCACGACCATGCAGACGCGCAACGGTCGCTCGGATGCGCTCATCACTCGATGGTGCCGACCGCCGGGCCGCCGAGCTGGAACGGCAGCAGACGACGGATGTAGAGTTCGACCCAGTTGCCGACCTCGGCGATCGACGACGTCTGCGCGTAGACGACGTCACCGGGCAGCAGCAGGAAGTCGGGCTGCTCGTCGTAGAGCACGTCCAGCATGTTGACGCGGAACGTGCGCTGGGTGCCGTCCGGGTTGATGCGGAGGATGCGGATGTCGTTGTGCTTGACGGTGATGTCGAAGCTGCCGGCCATCGTGATGGCCTGCGTCATCGTCATGCCCGGCTGGTAGGCGATGGCGCCGGGCGCGTTGACCTCGCCGGCGACGTAGACCGACTGGGCGGCGGCCTCGGTCAGCTGCACGCCGATGCGGACCTCGGTGAACTCGCGCTTGTAGGCCTCGAGCACGAGCGTGCGCACTTCGCTGACCGACTTGCCGGCGACCTGCAGCGGGCCGGGCAGGCGGCGCAGGTCGATGGTGCCGGTCGGCGACACGATCACGGCCTGCACGTTGTCGGTCCGGTCGCCCTGCTCGGCGCCCGACGTGGGCAGGTCGACGCGGACCGACAGGCTGTCCCCGGCGCGCACGATGTAGTCGCGCTGCATGTAGGCGGCCCACTCCATCGCGACGGCCTTGGCGTCGAACGGGGGTGCGGACGCGCAGGAGGTCAGCAACAGCGCCAGCGACGCGGCGATCAGAATGCGCAGGGACTTCGTGCTCACGAGTGGGATCTGGAATGGGGTTTCGCCGACGAAGGAGCACGACACTGGAATCGCGCGCTCCCTCAGACGATCTTCGACTGCAGCGGCACGTCGGCTGAAGCGCCCACGACATCGAACATGTGGTCAAGCCAGCAGGGTCGACGTGCCGAGCAAAGCATGGCGGGTCCGACGGGGCCCATCCATGGTGAACCAGCCATCGCGAACCGGTAGTCGAAGGTGCTGACGCTCTTGTTCCAGGACCCGGTCCCCGCCCAGGCGGGGGCCGACTTCGGGGGATCCACCGAGATCCACCCCGTCGGCGTCATGGCGCTCGGGCTGCTGTCCGCCCTCGCCGTATTGGCGCCGCGGCGGTTCTCCGCGCTGCCGATCATCCTGCTGCTGTGCTTCATCCCCGCCGGCCAGCGCCTGGTCATCGCGACGGTCGACTTCACGTTCATCCGGCTGCTGATGCTGGTCGTGTGGTTCCGGCTGTTCATCCGGCGGGAGATGCGGCCGATCGTCTGGAACCACCTGGATCGCGCGATGCTGCTGTGGGCGTTCGTGTCGGTGGTCACCGGGGGCCTGCTGGGCTGGACGCTGTCGATCCTGATCAACCGCCTCGGCATCGCGATCGACGCGATGATGGTCTACTTCTTCTTCCGGATGCTGATCCGGAGCCACGAGGACCTGGCTGCGATCGCCAAGCAGTTCCTGCTCAGCAGCTTCGCGGTGGCGATGTTCTTCCTGGTCGAGAACCGCACCCAGAAGAACCTGTTCTCGATGTTCGGCGGCGTGCCTGCCTTCACCGACATCCGCGACGGCCGCCTGCGCTGCCAGGGCGCGTTCGCGCACGCGATCCTGGCCGGCTGCTTCTGGGCGTGCCTGATCCCGTTCTACGCCGTGCGGGGCTTCTTGGGGAAGGGCTGGCTGCTGGTCGGCGCCGGCACCGTGGCGGCCGTCGCGATCATCGGCATGTGCGCTTCCAGCACCCCGGTGATGGCGTTCGCGTTCGGCATGGTCGGAGCCAGCGCGTTCCTGATCCGGAGCTCGCTGCGCTGGCTGCGCTGGCTGACGCTGGCCTGGCTGTGCGTGCTGCACTTCCTGATCATGAAGCAGCCGGTCTGGCACCTGCTGGCGCGCGTCGACGTCGTCGGCGGCTCGACCGGCTGGCACCGCTTCCACCTCGTCGACAAGTTCTTCGTCTACTTCCACGAGTGGTGGCAGGTCGGCACGCTCGGCACCGGCCACTGGGGCCCGGGGCTGCACGACGTCACCAACCAATACGTCGCCGAAGGCGTCAACGGCGGCGTCTGGCGGCTGGCGATGTTCACGATCATCGTGCTGCTGGCGTTCGCCGGGATCTCGCGCAGCATGCGACTGCAGGCCGGCGGCAAGACCTACTGGCTGTGCACCTGGGCTCTGGGCACGGCCCTGTTCATGCACTGCATGAACTTCATCGCCGTGAGCTACTTCGAGCAGATCGTCGTCCAGTGGAACATGCTGCTCGCCGCAATCGGCTCGCTGACGCTGGTTCCGGGTGCTTCGACCACCCGCCAACTGGCCCAGCTGCAGACCTGACCGGACCAACCCGGAAACCGTGGCGGGCGTCGGTCGAGACGGACGCCGGACGGGTGTCGGAGCCCGGTGCCATCGCGACCTCGACGAACCCAGGTCGAATCGGTGGAAAACCCGAGTGCGCCTGCAACGAAAAAACGCTTCAACCGTTGTCCCGCGGTTCGATCAGCGACCGATAAATCGAGCGGGTACCTCGTACCCGCCTGCACCACAACCACTAGTAGCCGCCGCCACCAACTCGCCGCGATGTCGCGCTCCCCCCGTCGACTCAACACCACCATCGCAGAACTGCTCTGCATCCTCGCCGCACTGAGCGCCGCGGGGCTGTGGGCAACGTCTGCACAAGTCTCCACGGAAGCCCAGGTCGGCGCCGCGCTGGGGCTGTGGGGGTTGTTCGGCGCGGGCTGGCTGCTGATCGCCCGGCGACTCGGCGCGCAGTCGATTCCGCCTAGCCGCAACCTGACGCTGTCGCTGCGGCGCACGCTCGAGTCCTGGGCCGCAACCTGGGGCATCACCGGTCCTGCTGGCGGTCACGACGATCGCACCCGCCCACCTGCAGATCTGGATCGTACTGGTCGTCGGCGCCGCGCTGCTGGCCTTCCTCCGGCTGGCGACGTCGTTCTCCAGCGCCGGCGCGGGCAGCGACCGCCTGCGCGCGATCGTGGTCGGCTCGTGCCCGAGCGCGCGCGCCCTGACCTCGACCCGCGACGCCGGCGAGGCGTTCGAGTTCTTCGGCTTCGTGCCGTTCACCAACGAAGACCCCCACAACATGCCGCACCTCGCCAAGCTCGGCCGGGTGCACGACCTCGCCGACATGCTGCGCGAGCACGAGATCGACGTCGCGTTCGTCAGCCCTTCGGACGACGCCATCACCGGCGAGGTCCACCAAGCCATGGACACCTGCGAGGCCCTCGGGCTGCAGACGCAGTACTTCCCTTCGTTCCTGGACGTCGACGACATGCGCGTCGGCATGACCTGGAGCGCCAACCGCCCTGGCCTCAACGTGCAGGCCGTCGGCGAGACCTCGCTGTCGGCGATCGCCAAGCGCGCCATCGACATCGTCGGCGCCACCATCGGCCTGCTGATCCTGCTGCCGGTGTTCGTGGCCTGCGCCCTCGCCGTCAAGCTGACCAGCGCCGGCCCGATCTTCTATCGCCAGACGCGCGTCGGGAAAGCCGGCCGCAGCTTCGGGTGCCTGAAGTTCCGCACCATGAAGGTCGGAGCCCACGCCCAGCAAGAACTGCTGCGCGCCGCGAGCCAGCAGGACGGCCCGGCGTTCAAGATCAAGGGCGACCCGCGCATCACCGCCGTCGGCCGCGTGCTGCGCAAGTTCAGCCTGGACGAACTGCCGCAGCTGTTCAACGTGCTGCTCGGCGACATGAGCCTGGTCGGGCCGCGCCCGCCGATCCCGAGCGAGGTCGACAAATACACCTGGTGGCAGCGCCGCCGGATCTCGATCAAGCCGGGCCTGACGTGCGTCTGGCAGGTCTACGGCCGCAACCGCGTGTCGTTCAAGCGGTGGGTCGAGATGGACCTCTACTACATCGACAACTGGTCGCTGTGGTTGGACCTGAAGCTGATCCTGCACACGGTGCGGGTGGTCGCGCGCGGCACCGGCATGTAGCGGGCAGCCCCCGCTGCCCCGCCCCCATCACGCCTCCATCAGGCGTTCGATTTCGCGGATCGACTTCGGCACGTCCGCGGTCAGGACCTCCGGGCCGGACCTGGTGACCAGCACGTCGTCCTCGATCCGGATGCCGATGCCGCGCAGCTCCTTCGGCACGCTGCGATCGCTCGATGCGAAGTAGAGGCCGGGCTCGACGGTCAGCACGGCGCCCACCGGCAGCTTCGCCGGCTTGCCCCGCTCGTCCTCGTAGCCACCGACGTCGTGCACGTCGCGACCGAGCCAGTGGCTGGTGCCGTGCATGTACCACGGCCGGAACTTCTGCGCCTTGACCAGCGCCGGCACCTCACCGCGCAGCACGCCGAGCTCGACCAGCCCGCGCGTCAGCGCACGCACGCACGCACGGTGCGCGCTGTCCCACGCAGCGCCCGGCTTGCACGCCCGGATGCCGGCCTGCTGGGCGCGCAGCACCACCCGGTAGACGGCCGCCTGCGCCTCGGAGAACCGCCCGTTGACCGGGAACGTGCGCGTCACGTCCGCGGTCACGCCAGCGACCTCGGCGCCGGCGTCGATCAGCAGCAGGTCGCCGTCGCGCATGCGCCGGTCGTTCTCGTGGTAGTGCAGCACACACGCGTTGGGGCCGCTGGCGACGATCGACGGATAGCCGTTGCGCGGGCTGCCGGCAGCGCGGAACGCCTGCTCGAGCGCCGCCTGCGCCTCGTACTCGAACATCCGGGGCCGCGTCGCCGCCATCGCCGCGGCGTGGCCGGCGCAAGTGATGCGGGCCGCGCGCCGCATCGCGTCGAGTTCGCTGCGGTCCTTGACCAGGCGCTGGGCGGCGAGCTCGGGCGACGGATCGCGCAGGACCGGGTGCGAGGGCAGCCGCGCTCGACGACGGCGCCGCGAGACCTCCCGGAACACGCCGAACAGGCGCGCATCGAACTCGGCATCGCGACCGAACGTGTGGAACACCGTGCCGTCGAGCTGCACCAGCTCCGCCAGGTCCGACCACAGGTCGCCGATCGGCCGCCCTTCGTCGACCCCGAACTTCTGCCGCGCGCCTCGGGTACCGAAGCGCACCCCGTCCCAGACCTCGCGCTCGCGGTTCCGTTCGCGCACGAACAGGATCGCGCGATGGCGGCGGCCGTCCAGCCGCCACGCGACCAGCACCGCATCCGGCTCGGGGAAGCCGGTCAGGTGCAGCAGATCCGACCCCGGCCGGAACTCGTGCAGCACGTCGCCGTTGCGCGGCGCCTCGGCGGGGGTCGGCAGGACGAGGAGGCCGTCGCCGAGCGCGTTCAGCAGCCGCTGGCGGCGCGAACGATGCAGGGACGGATCGAGGAGGGCGTCGCGGCTCACGCCGCGCGAGTTTGCCGTGCGACCCGCCGCCGGAAAAGGCTCAGGAGCTCATCGAGTCGACGACCGACATCTGCACGCCGGTGCCACCTGCCTTCTTGGTGACCATCAGGAACTCGACCGAGAACTCCATGCCTTCGATCGAGAACGGCGCGTGGAAGCACAGATCGTCGGTCACCGCCCGGCGCTGCAGGTCGTCGCCCATGTAGACGCTCGGCACCGAGATGTCGAACAGCGGCGCCTTCTGGAACAGCTCGGTCTTGATGTTGCCGCCGACCATGTTGGTCAGTTCCCCGATCGCGTCGACGACGTCGCCGTCCTGCAGCTCCTCGGGCTCCATCATCAGCAGCGAGCCGCAGGCCTTCTTGGCCAGTTCGCGCGGCAGAAACAGCGAGATCGAACCGGTCAGGAAACCGGCGACGCCGATGCTGCCGATGACCTCGGCCTTGCGCATCTCGGCCTTCTCGACCCGCACGTCGCCGGCGCTGACGCGCAACCCCATCATGGTGCGGAACACCTCGACGGTCGCCTTGGTGATGCAGCGGCCCATGTCCTGGTCGAGCGAGAAGCCCGGCAGGCTCGACTTGTAGTCGTCGATCAGGCTCTCGATCTGGCCGAGCAGCTGGTCGGTACCGTTGCTCTTGGCGAGCACGAGGTTGGCGCCCGCCTCGCGACAACGCGCCGCCGTCTGTTCGTCCTCGAGCGCGGTGAACACGACGATCGGCAGCACCGCCGAGGCCTTCTTGGCGCGCACGGTCTCGACGATGTCGACACCTTCACGATCGCCGACGATGTAGTCCGTCAGGATCAGGTCGACGTCGTGACGGATGAAGGCCTCGTAGGCGCCGACGATGTCGGACACGGCGATGACGCTGAGGCCGGCCTCGGCGAAGTGCGAGGTCAACACCTTGGTGAGCGTAGCCGAGTCGTTTACGAGCAGAATCGTGTGCAAAGTCTGGTCCCCTCCGTCTAACTGCTTTGATGCCAACATCGACTCGTTGGCATCGAGCCTTTACAGGAGCAGTCCCTTCAGGGAGATCCCGGTAGACACAGTTCGAGCGCGGGAAAACCCGCGCTCGCGCACACGACTAGAAGAACGGGACCTCGACGAAGACGTCCGGTTGGTCCCACGACAACGGCACTTCGACGAACACCGGCGCGAACCCGACCGCGTCGATCTCGAGCACGACCAACGCCTCGTCTTCGTCGAAAGCGGGGCTCAGGATCGCAGCACCGGTGCTGTCCTCGAGGAAGCCAACCTCGGCGTCGGCCAGGATGTACTCGTCGATCAGCACCCGGCCATTGCCGTCGGTCAGGAACCAGTCGAGGTACGGGCTGACACAGGTGCACCCCGACCATTCCTGGTCCGCCTCGACCACGCGGACCGACACGTTCTCCCAGGCGAGGTTGGTGTTGGGGTCGTAGACCTCGACCAGGATCGAAGTGAGCCGCGCCTGTTCGACGACGATCGTGCCGCGGCGGCCGCTCCCGCCACAGGCGGCCAGCAGGAGAGCAGCGGAAAGAAGGATCGGCAGTTGGAAGCGCATGGTTTCGGTCTCTGGAAAGGTCCGGGACGAAGCATCCCGGCGCAGGCTTGAAGCAACCGCCGTGCCGCCCGAACGGGCCCACGGCGCGCGTGCCACCGACGGTTCGGGCCGCGCCGGGCGAAGCGTGTCGCGCCAGCAGGACACCGGGAGGAGCCCCCCGGCGACACGGCGGCTACCAGCGCACGCTCACGGCGAGCGTGGCGACCGTGCCCCAGAACGGTAGTAGGCCAACAGCTCGTCGATGACGTCCATGGCCTTGCCGTGGAAGTGGTTGTTGGCGACCACCAGCGTGCGCGTGGCGTCCTGATCGATGCGTTGCACGCGCCCCCCACAGCTGCCGCACCTCCTGCTCGGAGTACTGCCAGTCGTAGACTTCGTTGCGGCTCGCACCGCGACGGAACCAGGCCCGGTTGCGACCGTGCAGGCGGAAGTAGCTGACGCCGCCGGCGCGCACGCCGGTCACGTCCCGCGAGAAGCCGCCGACCATGCCAGGATAGTCGAGCTCGAGCACCCCGACGCCGCACGCCTTCATCGCGTCGAGCCCGGCCGCGGCGTTCCAGCTGCGGTGGCGAAGTTCGACGAACAGCGGCGCGACCGGCGTGAACGCGTCGGCGAGGCGCCGCACCAGATCGACGGCGCGCGGATCGAACGGCAGTTCGTGGTTGAACTGGGCCAGCAGCCCGACGAGACGACCCGACTCCTCGAGCGGTGCGAACCCCTCGCGCACCTTGGCGACCAGCGCGTCGTCGAAGCGGCGCAGGTGCGTGAACTCCTGCGGCAGCTTGGCCGTGAACCGCGTGCCGAGGTCTTCGGTGCGGCTCGCCCACGACGCGCAGCTCTTCGCCGAGGGCAGGCCGTAGAACGTGCTGTTGACCTCGATCAGATCGAGGCGCTCGGCAACCGCGCGCAGCGTGTCCTTGCAGTTGCGCGGATAGACGACGTCCTTCCAGTCGTCGTAGGACCACCCTGCGACGCCGAACAGCACGTCGTCAGCCATCGCGCCCCCGCCGCAGGTCGTCGTGCTCGCGCATGCGCTCGGCGATGCGCTGCTCGAAGCCGCGCGACCCCGGCCGATAGAAGCGCGCGTCCTTCAACGCATCCGGCAGGCACTGCATCGCGGCGACACCTTGCTCGGTGTCGTGCGCGTAGACGTAGCCCTTGCCGTGCCCCAGGTCGCGCGCGAGCCCGCTGACCGCGTTGCGCAGATGCGTCGGCACCGGGTGCTGGTCGCCGCCGCGAACCTGTTCCTGCGCCGCCGCGATCGCCCGGTAGACGGCATTGCTCTTCGGCGCCGCTGCCAGGTAGACCACCGCCTCGGTCAGCGGCAGCCGCCCTTCGGGCAGACCGAGGAACTGCACCGCGTGCACCGCGGCCATCGCCACCTGCAGCGCCATCGGGTCGGCCAACCCGACGTCCTCGGCAGCCACCGCGACGACCCGTCGCGCGGCATGGATCGGATCTGCGCCCGCTTCGAGCGCGCGCGCCAGCCAGTAGACCGCCGCCTGCACATCGGAGTTGCGCAGGCTCTTGTGCAGCGCCGACAGCAGGTCGTAGTGCAGGTCTCCCGACTTGTCGTGCTGCAGCGCGCGGTGCTGGAAGGCCTCGACGATCATCTGCTCATCGATCTCGTCGCCGTCGAGGCAGGTCGCCGCGCACGCCTCGAGGCAGACCAGCGAACGACGGGCGTCCCCGCCGGCCAGCGCGGCCAGCCGTTCGACCGCCGGGTCCGAGATCGTCAACCGCCGCACGCCGAGGCCGCGCTCCTCGTCGGCCAACGCCTTGCGCACCAGCCCGCCGATCCGCTCCGGATCGAGCGGCTGCAGCGGCACCACGCGACACCGCGACAGCAGCGCGCCGTTGATCGAGAACGACGGGTTCTCGGTCGTCGCACCGACCAGCACGATGTCGCCGCGTTCGACGTGCGGCAGGAACGCATCCTGCTGGGCCTTGTTGAAGCGGTGGATCTCGTCGACGAACAGCAGCGTTCCGCGGCCGTCACGCCGCCGCCGCTGCTGCGCCTCGGCGACCGCCTCGCGAACCTGCGCGACGCCCGACAGCACCGCCGAGAACGGCTGGAAGTGCAGGTCCGCGTGCTTGGCGATCAGCAGCCCCAGCGTCGTCTTGCCGACCCCGGGGGGACCGAACAGCAGCAGCGAGCCGGCGACGCCCTGCTCGATCGCGGCGCGCAGCGCGCGGCCCTCACCGAGCAGTTCGTCCTGGCCGAGATACTCGTCGAGGCTGACCGGCCGCATGCGCTCGGCCAACGGCGCGAGCGGCGACTTCTTCTGCTGCCCGCCGTCCTCGCTGAGGTCTCCGAACAGGCTCATCCGTCGGTCCGCTGCCGCTGCGCCTCGAACAACAACACCCCCGCCGCGACCGCGACGTTGAGGCTCTCGACCGGCTCGCGCAGCGGGATGCGCACGTGCTCGTCGGCTGCCTCCAACCACTCCGAGGCGACGCCGTCGGCCTCGGCCCCGACCACCAGCATCACCGGACGTCGCAGGTCGACCCGGGTGTGCGGGAGACGCCCGCCGCCGTCGGCGACGACGATCTGCAGGCGCTGCTTGCGGGCGAACGCGATCGCCTCGGCCGCGGTCATGCCGTGCCGCACCGGCAGCCGGAACACCGAACCCATCGAGCCGCGCACGGCCTTGTCACGGAACGGATCGGCGCCACCGCGCAGCGTCAGGCAACCGGTCGCCCCCGCCGCCTCGGCCGCGCGCAGCACCGCGCCGACGTTGCCGGGATCGCGCAGCCCCGCGGCCACCACGACCAGCGGTGCCAGTTCGTCACCGAGCAGCGCCGCGTCGTCGTACTCCGGCCGCCGCAACAGGGCCGCCACGCCCTGCGGCGTGTCGAGAGCGCTGAGCCGCGCCAGCAGCGTTTCGGTGCAGTCGAGGAACGACCCGGCCCGTTCGGCCACGGCGTCGCGCAGGTCGATGTCGGAGAGCTTCGGAGACACCGCGACCTCGACGATCTCGACCCCTGCGCGAACGGCCTCCCAGACCAGCCGCACGCCCTCTGCCAGCATGATGCCGTCGGCCTTGCCGTTGGCCGCGTCGCGGAAACGCTGCACGGCCGGGTTCTTCGCCGAAGTCACGGTGCGGGGCTTGTGCGCCATCTCCCCATGATGGCTGCGTCGAAGTCCCCGTGCCATCCACGAATCCGGCGTTCGGCAGCCGGAGGCATCGACGCAGACCAGCGGACCGGAGCACACCGCGGGGCAAGGCCAGCCGTTCTGCGTCGACGTCACCGCGAGGCACGGTATCGTCGTCTTCGTGGACATGTCCGGAAGGCTGCTGATCGTCGCCAATCGTCTCCCGCTCGCCGTCGCAGCAGGGCCGGAGGGCCCGCGCATCGAGCACAACGCCGGCGGCCTCGCGACCGGCCTGCGCGGCCCGCACGAGTCGGGTGACGGCCTGTGGTTCGGCTGGGCCGGGACCATGACCGGCATGAAGGCGGCGCAGAAGAAGCAGGCGCTGCAGATGCTGCGCGACGAGCGCTTCGTGCCGATCGAGCTGAGCCGTCAGGAGGTCGAGGGCTACTACAACCAGTTCAGCAACGGCGTGCTGTGGCCGACCTTCCACTACCTCGTCGACCGCTTTCCCAATGAGGCGCCCGACTGGGAGACCTACCGGGCCATCAACGAGCGCTTCGCCGACGAGGTCGCCAGGGAATGGCGTCCCGGCGACCGCATCTGGGTGCACGACTTCCACCTGATGCTGCTACCGCAGCTGCTGCGCGAACGGCTGCCCGACGCGCGCATCGGGTTCTTCCTGCACATCCCGTTTCCGTCGTCGGAGGTCTTCCGGGTGCTGCCGTGGCGCGAACAGCTGCTGCGCGGCCTGCTCGGCGCCGACCTGATCGGCTTCCACACCCTCGGCTACCTGCGCCACTTCGCATCGTCGCTGCTGCGCGTGCTCGGCCTCGAGGTGGGCATCGACCGCGTCGACCTCGGCGATCGATCGGCGCGCCTGGTCGCGATGCCGATGGGCATCGACGTCGAGATGTTCGACGGCCTCGCCGACGAACCGGCCATCCGCGAGGCCGCCGAGTCGATGCGCACGCAGGCCAACGGCGCCAAGATCGTGCTCGGGGTCGACCGACTCGACTACACCAAGGGTCTGCCACGCCGCCTGCTGGCGTTCGAGCGACTGCTCGACATGCGCGGCCCGGATGCCCCGCGCGTGCAGCTGGTGCAGGTCGCGGTGACGTCGCGCAACAACGTCAACGAATACAAGAAGCACAAGCGCGCCGTCGACGAACTCGTCGGCCGCATCAACGGCCGCTTCGCCACGCCCGACTTCACGCCGATCCGCTACATCAACAGTGGCCAGGACGCGCGCGAGGTCACGGCGCTCTACCAGGCGGCCGACGTCATGCTGGTGACCCCCCTGCGCGACGGCCTCAACCTGGTCGCCAAGGAGTTCGTGGCGTCGCGCAAGGACGACGACGGCGTGCTGGTGCTCAGCGAGTTCGCCGGCGTCGCCGCCGAGCTGCCCGAGGCGCTGAAGATGAACCCGTTCGACCTGCAGGGCACGGCCGAGGTCATCGCGGCGGCGCTGGCGCTGCCGCGCGAGGAGCGGCAGCGCCGCATGCAGGGCATGCGCGAGGCGGTCCAGCACGGCGACGTGCACGCCTGGGTGCGCACGTTCCTGGACGAACTCGGGGACGCGAACGCCGACCAGCACGCACAGCCGGCCGACAAGGAGGAGCTGACGCAGGCGTTCGCCGAAGCCTCGGAGCGCGGGCCGATGCGGCTGTTCCTCGACTACGACGGCACGCTGGTGGACTTCCAGCCGCGCCCGGAGATGGCCGTGCCCGATGCCCAGCTGCTGGAGACGATCCGGCAGCTGGCGAGCAGCGACGACTTCGACGTGCACGTCGTCAGCGGCCGACCGCGCGACTTCCTCGAACAACACTTCGGCCTGCTGCCGGTCGGCCTGCACGGCGAACACGGACTGGTCTCACGCATGGCCGGCAGGACCAACTGGGTGACCGCGCCGACGGGTCCCGGGCTGTGGCAGCCGCGCGTGCTCAACGTGCTGCGGCGGTTCGCTGCGCGCGTCCCCGGTTCGATCGTCGAGACCAAGGCGCAGTCGATCGCGTTCCACTATCGCCAGGTCGATCCGGAGTACGCGGCTTCGGTCGTCAAGGAGATCCGCGTGCACCTGACCGAGATGCTGAGCCAGTTCGGCGCGACGGTCATCTCAGGCAACAAGGTGCTCGAGGTGCGGCCGATGGGCATCAACAAGGGCAACGTGATCTCTCGCATCCAGGCCGAGGACGACGAGGCGACCACCGCGATGATCTTCGGCGACGACCGCACCGACGAGGACATGTTCGACGCCGCACCGAGAGGCGCGCTGACGGTCAAGATCGGCGGCGGCCGCACCGGTGCGCGCTTCCGGCTGGCTGACTGCCGCGAGACCCGCGCGTTCTTGCAGACGATGCTGACCCGCAGCAAGGCGCACGGCTGACCCGCGTCGGGGCTAGCATGCGGACATGAAGTTCTGCAGCGACTGCGGCGGCGCCCTGGTCGACCGGGTGCCGCCCGGCGACGACCGCACGCGCCGATGGTGCGACGCCTGCGAGAAGGCGCACTACCAGAACCCGCTGGTCGTCGTCGGCTGCCTGGTCGCACGCGGCGACGAGATCCTGCTGTGCCGCCGCGCGATCGAGCCGGCGCACGGCAAGTGGACGGTGCCGGCCGGCTTCCTCGAACTCGGCGAGACGCTGGCCGCGGGCGCGGCGCGCGAGACCTTCGAAGAGGCCGGCGCACGCGTCGAGATCGTCGCGCCGCACAGCCTGCTCGACCTGACCCACATCGGCCAGCACTACGCGATGTTCCGTGCGCGGCTGACGTCGCCCGAGATCGAGGCCGGCGTCGAGAGCCTCGAGTGCGCCTTCTTCCCGCTCGACGACCTGCCGTGGCGCGAACTGGCGTTCCCCGCGGTGCACTTCGCGCTGCGCCTGCTCCTCGACGACCGCGCGGCTGCGACCACGCATGTGCACCACGGCCAGCTGCACTGGACCGGCGAAGGCTCGCGCTTCGACGCGGCCAACTACGTAATCGAGGAACACCTACGCACACCTTTGGCGTAGACGCCGCGCCACCTACGCCCCACGCCCCAGCGCCGGCACACGGCGTACCGAAGATGCGCGCCCTGCTTCCGTAAAGCGGCCGGCAGGTTGCACTTTTGAAGCATGCGAACGGATTGCCGGGAGGCACCGCTCACCTAGGATCCGGTCGCGACGAACGTCGCGACCAAGCCCCTACGCGCGAGGAGAGATTCGCGCGTCCCCTTCTCCCAGAGGAACCGTTCCATGCGTCTGTACGCGTCCCTGCTCTGCGCCGCGCTTGCCCTCACGGGCATCGCCCGCGCCCAGTCCACCCCTCCGTCCACGCTGCCGTTCCAGGCCCGGCTCACGCTGCAGTCGGGCGGCGTCGACGTGAACGCCTTCCTGCCGATCTCGTTCCGCGTCTACACGCAAGCGGTCGGCGGCTCGCCGCTCTGGGTCGAGACGCACCCGCTGGTCGAGGTGAAGAACGGTCTGTTCAAGGTCGAGCTCGGCAGCCTCGTCGGCTTCCCCGCACAGCTGTTCGAGAACGGAGACCTCTACCTCGGCATCCAGGTCGCGACCGACAACGAGATGGCGCCGCGCACGCGGATCTCGTCGCAGGCCTTTGCCCAGGTCGCGAAGAACGCCATCGACGTCAAGAACCAGGACATCAACCCCAACAGCGTGACGGTCAACGGCGTGCCGGTCATCGACGCCGGCGGCAACTGGGTCGGCCCGAACAGCGGCCTCGTCGGCCCCCAGGGCCCGGTCGGCCCGCAGGGCCCCACCGGTCCGCAGGGTCCGCAGGGCGCGCAGGGTGACGCCGGCCTGCAGGGCGCGACCGGCCCGCAGGGACCGCAAGGGGATCAGGGCATCCAGGGCCCAATCGGCCCCATCGGTCCGCAGGGTCCGCAGGGCGACCCGGGCATCCAGGGCGCCGTCGGCCCGCAGGGCGATCCCGGCATTCAGGGCCCCATCGGCCCGATCGGTCCCATCGGTCCGCAGGGCCCGCAGGGCGATCCCGGCGCCGCCGCGGCGCGCTACCTCGTCGCTCCGACGCTGACCGACGGCGCGACCCACACCAGCATCCAGGCCGCCATCGACCAGGCCGTGCTCGACGGCTTCGGCACCGGTAACCAGACCAGCATCCAGGTCCGTCCCGGCTCCTACACCGAGGACGTCACGCTCGTCTCCGGCATCCACGTCTCCGCCGTCGTCGGCGCCAAGTCGTTCGCGACGCGCATCGCCGGCCAGGTCACGCACACCAGCGGCGTCGTCTCGATGCAGGGCATCGACATCGACGCGCCCAGCGGCGACGCGCTGACGCTGTCCGGCGCCACCGCCCCGACGCAGCTCTACCTCAGCAACTGCGTCGTCTACGCGCGCGGCAACGACAACGCCCTCGAGCTGTCGCTCCCCGTCGCCAGCTCGTCCGGCCTGATCTTCGACAACGTCAACTTCCGCATCGTCGGCGGCGGCGCCGGCATCGCCGTCAACCTGCTCAGCGGCACGCTGCAGGGACGCAGCGGCACCTTCTGGCCCACCGCCCCGACCACCCCGTCGATCGCCATCAGCGGCACCGGCGCCAACCGCGGCCGCGCCTGGCTCAACAGCTGCGACATCTTCGGCAAGATCACGGTCATCGACGAAGGCGAGTGCTCCGTCTCCGGCGGCCAGATCCGATCCGGCCTCGGCTTCTGCGTCGAGGATTCGTCGGCCGGCACGATCGGCCTCTACGACGCCTTCCTGCAGCCCGACCTCGCCTACGCCGGCGAACTCGTCGTCACCGACGGCGACCTCGCCTACGGCCGCCTGACCTACAGCAGCCCGCTGCAGACCATGCCCGCCGCCGCGTTCCTGCTGCCCGGCTCGGGCCCCACGGGGCCGCAGGGTCCGCAAGGCGTCGCCGGTCCGCAGGGCCCGCAGGGCGATCCCGGCGTCGCCGGAGCGCAAGGCCCGCAGGGTGACGTCGGCCCGCAAGGTCCCGTCGGCGCGACCGGCCCGCAGGGCCCGCAGGGGGACGCCGGCCCGATCGGCCCGGTGGGCGCGACCGGCCCGCAGGGCGACCCCGGCCCGCAAGGCCCGGCCGGTCCGCAGGGCCCCGCCGGCGCCGACGGCGCCGCCAGCGCGCGCTACGTCGTCGGCATGGCGTCCGGCTTCGGCGTCACGCACACCAGCATCCAGGCCGCCATCGACCAGGCCGTTCTCGACGGCTTCGGCGGCAGCAGCCGCACCGCGATCCTGGTTCGTCCCGGTAGCTACACCGGCAACGTCAACCTCGTCGGCGGCATCAACCTGACCGCGCTCGTGCCGGGCAAGTCGTTCGCGACGCAGATCCTCGGCAACGTGACGCACACCGCCGGCGTGACCTCGATGATCGGCATCGACATCAACGCGACAGCCGGCGGCGACGCCCTGACCGTCAGCGGCGAGAACGCGTCGACGCAGCTCTACCTGAGCGACTGCGTCGTCTACGGCTACGGCGTCGACAACGCGGTCGAACTCGACGTCACGACGGCGGGCAGCTCGGGCGTGTTGTTCGACAACGTCAACTTCCGCATCGTCGGCGGCGGCGCCGGCGTCGCGGCCAACATCGTGCGCGGCACGATCCAGGGCCGCAGCGGCACGTTCTGGCCGACGGCGCAGACCACCGCGGCGATCGCGATCACCGGCGACGGCTCGGCCAACGGCAAGGGCCGCGCCTGGCTGCGCGACCCGGACGTGTTCGGCAAGGTCACGCTCACCGGCAACGGCGAGCTGCAGGTCGGCAACGGCCAGATCCGCAGCGGCGCCGGCGTCGCGATCGAAGACGCGTCAACCGGCCCGATCTCGATCGGTAACTGCTCGATCCAGTCGACGCTGCCGAGCGGCGACGTGTTCACGACCGACGGCGACCTGTTCTACACGGGCCTGACGTTCTTGAGCCCGTTCCAGACGGTGCCGGCTGCTGCGATGCAGGCGCCGGGGACGAGCGTGATGAGTGTCGAGGTGTTCAGCGGGCAGCTGAGCAATGACATCGAGTTCACCAGCAGTTCGAGCAACACATACATCAACGCCAAGTACGACACCGTGCTGCAGAACACTGCGCCGACGGCGGTCTTCGACAAGCAGGCGGATGGAAGCTTCATTATCCGACGCGCTGGCGTGCTCACGATTTCACCCACGGTGTTTGCTCAGGGTAGCTCGTTCCTTTCGGTCTTCATCAAGGTCAACGGGGTGACGGTCAGCCAACTTCTCGACTATGGAAACTCAGCGCCAAGCACGCCTGCTGGAACACACCACGTGAAGGTAGACGCGAACGACGTCGTGGAAATCCAGATGTCTCCGAGCCTGATCACCAACATCATCGTTGGCGGCTACAACCAGCTCTCCATGAAGTGGACGGGAATCAAGTAATGCACCCTCTCCCCACCATCGCGACGCTGGCGGCGCTGCTCCTCGCAGCCCCCACCCTCACCGCCCAACACAAGGAACCCGGCCAGTCCAGCAGCCAGACCTACTACATGGTCAGCACCGAGTTCGGCAGCGCAGAGGCCGCGACGTCCCTGCTCTACCAGCTCCAGGGCAGCCAGGGCAGCGGCGTGGTCAACGAGCCGCACGCGGTCTCGCAGACCTACCAGATGCGCGGCGCGTTCTACGGCGCGAGCACCGCGCCGGTGCTCGGCCAGCCGCGGCTGACCGCCGCGCGGCCGTTCTTCGTGCGGCGCATCAACAACGGGCAGCTGTCGCTGACCGGCACTGAGCTGTGGCTCGGCCCGACGCCGACGATCACCGTCGGCGGCCAGAACGCGACGGTCATCACCCGCACGGTCGACGAGATCGTCGTGTCGCTACCCGATCAGCCGGAGCCCGGCTTCCAGCCGGTGACGTTCAGCAACCCGGTCGGCACGACGACGCTCGAAGAAGGCGTCGGGGTGCTGCCCATGCTGCAGCGCCGCGAGCCGCTCAACGGCGTCGACCCGAACTACCTCCGGATCGACACGCTGCCGAACAACGTCGTGCTGCTGGCGCTCGCGACCGACCTCGGCCCGGGCATCCAGACGCTGAACTTCGGCTTCCAACTGCTGCTGGACCCGAGCTCGGTGTTCTTCACCAACGCCTACTTCGTCGCCGACCCGGACGGCCGCACGATCATCCCGCTGCCGCCGTTCCCGCCGGGGATGCTGCACGCGCAGGTGCTCGACGTCACCGCCGACCCGGACGACTTCCCGGGCTCGTGGACCAACGTGGTCTCGCTGTGATCCCTGGCGCCGGCTGCCGCCGGCGCCAGATCCGGCTAGCATGCTCAGCATGAAGCCACCGTCGATGCTGGGGTCCGCCGCCCTCACGATGCTGTTCGCCTCCTGCGGCTCCTCTCCGGCGGACGATGTCAACGCTACCGCCAGCGTGCAGCTGGTGCTCAACAAGGTCCCCGATTGAGCCAGCTGTTGCGCCACCGTGCGTGGCGTCATCAAGAAGCTCCCCGGAACGGGCAAAGTCGACGTGCAGCCGGACAATGCCGAGATCACCGTCGCCTACGACCCGGACAAGATCACGGTCGACCAGCTGCTCGAAGGCATGCTGATGGGCGGCCAGCCGGCGAAGCGCCGCTAGCCGCGCGCTTCGTGCTGCCGGCGGTGCAGGTAGCTCTGCAGGTCGCGCAGGTGTCGGCCCCAGTGGTAGTGGAACAGTTCCCCGGCGCAGCGCTCACCGTCGCCGGCGGCGCCGTGTTCGCGGTACCAGCGCGCGTCGAGCAGGTCCGACGTGATGTCGAGCAGGTCGTCGACAGCGTCGCCGAGCGTCACGGCACCGTCGTCGCCACCGTCGTCGGGCTCGGCCGGCACCACCACCCGGTAGAAGCCGAAGTCGGGGAAGCGCGCGCACAAGGCCTCGCGGCGCGCGCCGGCATCGCGACCGGGCGGATCGTCGTCGCTGGCCGGCAGCTCGCCGCCCCACGGCGGCAGCGTCACAGCCAGCTCGTCCAGCAGCCGGACGAGCTGCGGCAGTTCTTCGGGGATCAGCGGCGTCGACGCCTCGACGAACGCGAGCCACGCGTCGACGACCTGCCAGAAGCCGCGCGCCATCGCGCTACTGCTGGCAGGCCTTGATCGCGCGCGCGACGTAGACCGGCGCGACCTTGCGGCGCCAGTAGACGTCGAGGTCGGTGTTGTCCATCGTGCGCGTCGGCTTCATGGCCGCGTTGCCGGCCTCGGCGATCAGCTCGTCGGTCAGCTGGTTGCCGACCAGCATCTCCTCGGACTTGGTGGCCGGGATCGCGTAGGAACCGGCACCCCCGAGGCGGATGTTGGCCTTCTCGACCGTGCCGTCCTCGGCGAACCAGATCGCCGCGCCGACGCCGAGCACCGGGAAGTCGTAGGTGTCGCGGCGCCGCAGCTTGAGGTAGCTGGACTTCCAGTTGCCGGGGGCGGGCAGCGTGATTCTGGTCAGCAGCTCCTCCGGCTTCTTGGTCAGATACTGGATGCCGTCGTCCTGGTAGAGCTCGTCGGCCTTGATGGTGCGCGTGCCGTTCTCGTCGGCGAGCTCGACCTCGGCCTCCATCGCGCAGACGACCGGCACCGAGTCACTGGACTGCACCGCCCAGCAGCGCGGGCTGCCCGGGGCGACCCAGCAGATCGCGCCTTCCTTCGACTTCATGCAGAAGTCGATCGACTCGCGCCACTCGTGCGACTGGTCGTAGTAGGTGCAGCGCGTGTCGAGCAGCAGGTTGCCGCCGATCGTGCCCATGTTGCGCAGCAGCGGCGTGGAGATCTCGCGCACCGCGTGGGCCAGCGACGGGTAGTGCGCCTTGAGGTGCGGGTAGTGCTCGAGCGCGGTCAGCGTGACCATCGCGCCGATCTGCAGGCGGCCGTCCTCGAGCACCTCGAGCGTGTGCAGCTCGGCAACGTCGCGCAGCGAGATCACCTGCTCGGGCGTCTGGTGACGCCGCTTCATGTTGGGGTAGAGGTCGGTGCCGCCGGCGACGTACATCGCCGCCTTGCCGTGTTGCTTGCTGAGCGCGACCGCTTCGCTGGCCGACTTCGGCGTGTGGTAGGAGAACGTGGGGAGACGCAGCATTTCGGGTTGCTCCTTACTTCGCGGCCTTCTTGGTGCGGTGCGGGTCGTTGTGGGCCTTGCCGTCGCCGCCCTGCCACGGAGTCTTGACCTGCAGCGACTCCCCGAAGTCGACGTTCGGCACGCCGGTCTCGTCGTTGGCCGGGCCGTAGCGCCCCTCCTTGCCTTCCTTCTTCGCCTGCATCGCGGCGAACACCTTCTCGAACGAGATCGGGTTCTCGTCGACGCGCACGCCGACGGCGTCGAACACCGCGTTGGCGACCGCCGGCATGATCGGGAGCAGCGGCCCCTGGCCGACCTCCTTGGCGCCGAACGGGCCGTTCTTGTCCGGGTCCTCGATGACGTAGGTCGTGCACTCCGGCATCTCGAACACGCTCGGGCTCTTGTACTCGAGCATCGACGGGATCTTGTGCAGGAACACCCGCTTGCCCTTGTGCGAGCGATCGCGGTAGGCCATCTCCTCCATCATCGCTTCGCCGAGGCCCATGTAGATCGAGCCCTCGATCTGGCCCATCGCGATCGCGGCGTTGAGCGCGCGGCCGATGTCGTGCGCCATCCAGACCTTCGGCACGCTGTAGATGCCGGTATCCGGATCGACCTCGACCTCGACGACGGTCGCCGAGTAGCTGTAGCTCGGGCTCGGACCGACGCCGCCGCCGCGGAACTTGGCGGCGGTCTTCGGCGGCGTGTAGCTGCCGACCGTGCCGATCGTGCCGAGCGCGGCCTCGGCGAAGCCGACGGCCTCCTTGAACGTCACGCCCTTCTCGGGGTCCTGCGAGTCGAACACGCGGCCGCCGTGGAACACCAGCCGGCCGGCCGGCACCTCGAGCTTCTTCGAGGCGCCCTGCGCGACCAGGTCGCGGGCCCGTTCGGCGGCCTGCATCGCGGCGTTGCCGGTCATCACCGTCACGCGCGAGCTGTAGCTGCCGAGGTCGACCGGCGTCAGGTCGGTGTCGCTGGTGACGACCTTGATGTCGAGCGGATCGATGCCGAGCACCTCGCCGACGATCCAGCCGAGCACGCTGTCGCTGCCCTGGCCGATGTCGGTGCTGCCGCAGAACACCGTGCACAGGCCCGAACGGTCCAGCTGCAGCTGCACGCCGGAGTGCGGCATGCCGTTCCAGTAGATCGGCAGGCCAGCACCCGACAGGTAGCTGGAGCACGCCAGGCCGAGGCCGCGGATGCGGCCGTTCGGCAGCACCTCCTGCTTGCCGCGGCGCTCCTTCCAGCCCGAGCCCTCGACGACCTTCTCGATGCACTGGCCGAGGCCCATCGAGCCGATGCGCAGGAAGTTCGCGGTCAGCGAGTCGCGCTCGGCGAGGTTGTCGAGGCGCATCTGCGCCGGATCGAGGCCGAGGTCACAGGCGACCTTGTCCAGCTGCACCTCGAGCGCGAAGCGCGGCTGCACGGTGCCGTGGCCGCGCTTGGGGCCGCACGGCGCCTTGTTGGTGAAGAACCGCGCGCCGCGGAAGTGGTAGTTCTCGACCGCGTAGGTCACCGTCTGCAGCGCACCCGTATAGAACGTGCTGGCCGTGCCGTAGCTGCCGTAGGCGCCGCCGTCGAGGAAGCTGTGGAAGTCGAGCGCGGTGATGCGGCCGGTCTTGGTGACGCCGATCTTGCTGCGCATCAGCACCGGGTGCCGACCGCGGTGGCACCAGAACACCTCTTCGCGGGTCAGCGCGACCTTGACCGGGCGGCCGGTCAGCATCGACATCTTGGCCGCGCAGATCTCGTGGTTGAACGGGTCGCTCTTGCCGCCGAAGCCGCCGCCGTTCGGGCACGCGATGACGCGGATCCGGTTGGCGGGCAGCGGCGCCAGCACCCGGGCGAGCGCGCGGTGCAGGTAGTGCGGCGTCTGCGTCGACGACCAGACGGTCAGCTTGCCGTCCTTGTCGAAGTGCGCGAGGGTCGCGTGCTGCTCCATCGGCAGGTGCGTGTTGCCCTCGAACCAGACGGTGTCCTCGCGGATGTGGTCGGCGCGGTCGAAGCCGTCCTTCATGTCGCCGAACTCGAGGTTCTCGAGACGGTGGATGTTGCCGCGCACACCGTAGTCGTGCAGGCGCGGCTCGTCGTTGTCGGCGGCTTCGTGCACGCCGCCGATGGTGCGCAGCTCGCGGTACTCGACGTCGACGAGGCGGCACGCGTCCCACGCGATCTCCTCCTCGGTCGCCGCGATCGCGACCACCGGGTCGCCGACGAAGCGCACCTGGTCGGGGCACAGCGCGTGCTCGTCCTGGCTGACCGGCAGGATGCCGAACGGCGTCGGCATGTCCTTGCCGGTCAGGATGCCCTTGACGCCCGGCAGCTGCTCGGCCTTGGACGTGTCGATGCTGACGATCTCGGCGTGCGCCATGGTGCTGCGCAGCAGCTTCATGTGCAGCATGCGCGGCAGCGTCATGTCATCGGCGAACTGCGTCAGGCCCGAGACCTTGCTGCGCGCGTCGACCTTGCGGATCGGCTTGCCGATGTGCTCGAGCTCGTCCTTCTTCTTGTCGTGCTGCCACGGCGCGTCGTCGCGCGCCTGCGGAGCCGCCGGCTCGTTCGACTGCCCGTCGAGGCGGGCCTGCGGGTCATCAAGAACCATAGATCGACTCCTTGCTCGGCTCGGCGTCCTCACCGCGCATGCGCGCGGCGGCGAGTTCGATCGCCTCGAAGATCTTCAGGTAGCCCGTGCAGCGACACAGGTTGCCGGCGAGGGCCTCCTTGATCTCGTCGCGCGTCGGGTTGGGGTTGTCCTTCAGCAGCGAGTCGGCCGCCATCAGCACGCCCGGCGTGCAGTAGCCGCACTGGGCGCCACCGAGGTTCGCCATGCAGTCCTGCAGCGGCGCGAGGTCGCTGCCGCACGCGAGCCCCTCGACCGTGCGAACCTCCTTGCCGACCGCGTCGACGGCGAGCACCAGGCAGCTGAGCACCGGCGTGCCGTCGACCTGCACCGTGCACGTGCCGCACTCGCCGAGTTCGCAGCCGTGTTTGGTGCCCGTCAGGGTCATCTCCTCGCGGAGGACCTCCAACAGGGTCTTGTGCGGCAGGAACGCCACCTCGTGCGGCTCGCCGTTCACCTGGAACGTCGCGAGTACCTTGTTCGTCTCGGTCATGGGGGCGAGCAGGATAGCGGCGGCTCTGCGGCGGAGCGAGGGCGACGTCGCCCGATTGGCGCCCCCCGCCACAAGCGGCAGCACGGCCCTCGGATACGCCAATCGTCGGCCGGTGCCCGCAAACCGGCCGCGGCGCACGTAGGGTGACGCCATGCCCACCGTGCGCCCAATCCTCGTTGCCATCGCGCTGCTCGCCGCCGCACCGACCGTCGCCAGCCAGGCGGGACCGCCGCCGCCGGTCGTCTGGCGGATCGGCTCCCAGCTCGACGAGTTGCTGTCCGGGTCGACCCCATGGGTGCCGATGCTCGGCCGCAGCACGCTCAGCGTCGGTCGCTACCGCCTGCCGGCCGGCAGCCGCGACGGCCAGTCGCCGCACGACCGCGACGAGGTCTATTTCGTGGTCGCCGGCAAGGCGAAGTTCACCGCCGCCGGCGAGACCCGCGACCTGCGCGCCGGCGACACGGTGTTCGTGGCCGGCAAGGCGAAGCACCACTTCCACGACATCACCGAGGACCTCGACGTGCTGGTGTTCTTCAGCGACGCGGTCCCGACCACCGGCGGCATGATCGCCGGCCCGAAGCCGACCGAGCAGACGCCCTATCCGGAGACCAGCGCCCGCGGCTCGACGCGCATCTTCTACTGGTACGGCCCCGACTCGGCCGGCCAGGTCGCGATCGACCATGGCCGCCCCCGCTGGAACGGCCGCTACCAGCGGTTCCTCGATCAGCCGTCGAAGCGCCGCTGGCGGCTCGGCGAGAACTTCTGGACGACGCTCGACACCAACATGGCGCTGACCATCGGCGACACCGAAGTGCCGATCGGCGCGTACTACTGCGTGCTGCAGAACGACGCCAACGCAGGCCTCGAGCTGGTGCTGCTCGACCCCGACGAGGTGCGCCGCCGCCGCCTCGACGCCTACGAGGTGAGCAAGACCACGGGCGGCATCCGGATCGGTCTCGAGAAGGGCAAGGCCGCGGTGCCGGCGGGCCGGCTGGAGATCACGCTGGACGTGGACCGCGCCCATCGCGACACGGGCACGTTTCGGATCCGCTTCGGCGCGCACGAGATGTCGGCGGGACTGAAGATGCACCCCCATCGCAAGTAGGCGGGTTGCGGAGCCCGCGCGCGACCGCCAGCATGAAGGCGTGAGCCACCGCCGGATCGTCGCCCCGTTCGCCCCGCTGCTGCTGGCCTGCGCCGCAGCAGCGCAGTTCACGCCCGAGGACCTGCTCGCCAAGGACTGGCAGCAGCGCAACGAAGCTGCGCGGGCGCTGGCGCAGCAGGCGCCCGACGTCAAGGCGCTGTGCCAGGTGCTCGAGACCGAGTGGGACGAGTGGCTGCCGACCTTCGGCCTCTACGGCGGCGGTGCCGGCGGTCGCTTCCCGCCGAAGGAGCCGCGCATGGTCACGCTGAAGAACGTTCGCGACGGGCTGGTCCGTCGACAGCAGTCGCCGCTGACGTGGTACCACGGCGTCGAGAGCCTCGACGACCTGGTCTACCCCTGCCACCCGCACGAACTCGTGCGGCTGATCCTGCAGCAGCATCCCGACACCCGCAACGACCGCGCGCCGATCCCGACCACGATCGAACGGGCCCGCGTCTGGCTGCAGCTGAAGCAGCCCGAGGACGAACTGGTCGAGAAGTGCTGCCTCGAGCAACGCACGTCCGAGTCCCTCGTCTGCGCGCTGTGGCTCGGCGGCGAGCAGACCCGCGACCAGCTGCGCCGGCTGCTCGTCGGCGACAACCAGGACCTTCGGCGTGCGGCGCTCGCTCTCGGCCAGACCGAACTGTTCGACGCACCGGCGCGCATCGACGTCGTGGTCCACCAGCTGTGCCACGGCGAGCGCACCGACGACTACAGCCACGCCGGCTACCTGCTGCGCCAGCTCGGCCGCGCGGCCGCCGCGCCGCTGGCGCGCGCGATCGGGGACGAGCGCATTCCGCGCAGCCGAGCCGTCGGCATCCTGGCGCTGCTGGGCGCGGACGCGGCGCCCGCTGCCGAAGCGCTGGCACGCGTCGCCAACGCCGACCGCATCACGCGGCGGCGCGCGCTGATCGCGCTGTCCGACCTCGAGATCCCCGCACCGCTGCGGAGCAAGGTCGCCCGGACCGCGTGGCAGGTGTTCGAAGAACGCGACTACGCCAGCAAGCTGCTGGCGCTCGACGCGCTCGGCAACTGCGGCGACGGCGTCGACGCAGAGCTGCGAACCAAGCTGCGTGCGGCGATCGCGAAGCCGCCGACCGGCGGCATCAAGGCGCGCCTGCTCGGCTGCGTGCGCGACCTCGGCATCGCCACCGACCTGACCACCGCGGAGAAGGCCTACATCGCGACGACGATCCACGCCAACACGTCGACCTACCTCGCGGTCGCCGACGACGGTGCGGACGCCGCGCCAGAACTCGCGCGCCTGCTGCTGGACCCGGCCGCGGGCATCGACTCCGAGGCGGTCGCCAGGCGGTTTGCGCAAACCGCGCCACACGCGCTGCGCAGCTGGCTCGACAAGCCCGAACCGAGGCTGCGCGTGCTGGCCCTGAAGGGTCTGCGCACGCTGGGGGACGCCGCCGGCGTTTCGAGCGAACGGCTGGTCGAGCTGATGGACACCCGCGCGTGGCTCGCCAACACCTGCGTCGCGTGGCTGCGCGAACGCCCGGACGCCACCGCGTTCGTACCGCAGGTGGTGGCCTTCTGCGAGCAGCTCGAGTCCGACCACCTCGCCGACGACTTCACGGCGTTCCTCACCGACGTCGGCCTGCCGTTCGCGCAGAAGCTGTCGCTGTACGAGCCGCTGCTGCGCCGCGGCATCGCCTGGCAGACGCTGCGACGCGACGAGCTGGACGCGAGTGACCGCGCGCTGCTGCGCAAGGAGGCCGAACGCCTGCTCGACGCCGCCGAAGGGACCGAGGTGCGCAACCGCCTGCTCTCGGTGCTGGTCCGGATCGGCGTGCAGCGCGAGCAGGACATCGAACTTGCAAGGCAGGTGCTGCGCAGCGACCGCAACTACCCGGTGATGTGGCACCTCGACGACGCGCCCGAGCTACCAGGGGTGCTGCGGGCCGAGCTGCATCGCATCCTGTCGACGCCCGAGGACCAGGACGGCATGCCGTCCGCCGACGCGTGGTACGCGCGGGAGATCCTGCGCAAGCACGCTCAGCGCTGACCGCGGCGCGGCCCGGTCAGCACCGGCAGCTGCGCCTGCTTCAAGAACAGCAGGGCGAAGCAGACGTCGGTGTGGTTGGCCCCGCCGAACCCACCGCGCGAGTCTTGCAGCGCCATCAGCACCTCGGCGCCTTCGTAGTACCAGTCCCAATCGCCGATCCACGCGACGCGCGACAGCTCACAGGCGCGCTCGAGGCTGTAGATCCAGTAGAACCATCGCTGGTTGCGCTGCGCGGGGTTGCGGCCGGCGTTGTAGCGGATGCCGCGATGCTGCCAGAGGTAGGCGAAGCCGTCGCTGCGCGCCTGGTCGAGCTCCTTCGCCTCGGCGGCGGGCCGCTTGCCTGGTGGCGCCAGGTGCGACAGGCAGATGGTCATGCTCGACACGCCACCGGCCGTCATGCTGCCGTACGGTTCGTCGGCAGGCGAGTTGTAGGTGAAGCCGCGAGCGCGCGACCTGGCAGCCGTGCGCATGAGCATGCGTGGATGCGGCTGCTTGCGCGCTTCGGCGTGCGACACGAGCGGCAGCCGGATCGACTTGTTGTCGTGGCCGGCATGCTGCGCGTCGAGGAAGTGCCGCGCCGCGGTGTGCCAGACACCGCGCGAGACCTCGACGCCGCACATCTCGGCCGCGTGCACGGCGAGCAACGCGAACTGCGTGTTGCTGTTGTCGTAGCCGACGCCTTCGTAGCCCCAGCGCGAGACGTAGGCGCTGTCGACGCGGCTGTCGCGATTGGCCAGCAGCCGCTCGGTCCACTGCTTCAGGATCGCGAGGTCCTCCGCGCTCGGCTGCCGTGCAATCGGCTGCTGGCGCGCGCCGGACAGCAGCGCCTCGCGTTCGCCCGCCGGCGCGTAGAGCTTCTCGAGCACGAGGATCGCCAGCGACAACGGATAGGTGCGGGTCAGTTCGGCGCGTCGCAGCTGGTTGAGACGCGCCCGCAGCACGGTGTCGGTCGGTCGATACTCGGCGTGCAGGAGCGCCAGCAGGCCGAGCGCGCGCTCCCCGTGCAGGCGGTTCTCGCGCAGCTCACGTCGATCGCTGTCTGCCAGTTGCTCGTGGATGTTGGCAGCCGTCCGCTCGACCGCCTTGGCGACGCGCGCCTCGAACCCGGCGCCGCGGTTCTCGCGCAGCTCCTCGAGCTGCCAGTCGAGCTCGAACGTGAACACCCGATGCACGCCGTTGCCCTTGCCGCTCTCCTCGTCGCGACCTTCGCACTGCAGGTTGCCGGTGACCCGGACCGCCTCGATCGCGCCGCGCTCGCGGTCGACGCGGCGATCGACCACCACGGTGCCGTTCATCTGCCATCGGCACATCACCCGCTGGAAGTAGTCGAACAGACGATCCTCCCAATCCTGCTGGCGCACCGGCACGGTCGCGAGCTCGAGCTCGATGCGCTGCCAACCGTCCTCCCGAGGCGGCTCCGCGCGCCCGGTGACGCGCACGTCGCCAAACCCGGACACCCACGGGATGCGCCGCTTGATCGGCCCGCCGCGCAGCCGCGACCAGTCGAACGCAACGCTCAGGCCGATCCAGCGCACGTCGTTGGGCTCGACCCGCATGCGCATCTGCTTGTCGTCGAGGTCGCTGTGAAACAACAGCGGCACGTGCGGCGCGCGCGCCACCGGCAGTGCCTTGCGTTCGCGCGGCTTGCCGACGGTGTGGAAGTGCGCGCGCTCCTTCGCCCGGAAGACGGCACATCCACCCGGGGGGATCTGCCACTGGGCACGCACGGCGGCGGCAGACAGCAGCAGGACGCTGCACAACGCAGTGGTGCGCGATCGGGACAGCAGAGCGGGCATCGCGCCCCTCTTCGCAAGCGCAGTGCCAGACGACGTGCAACCCCGGTTCGACCGGCGCCGCGATCTGGCGGATGGTCGCGATGCGGCCATCGCCCGAGGGTAGGCTCAGGCGATGCACGCCCACCATCGCCTACGCGCGCCCGAGCCGACGATCGCTGCCTGGGCGGAGCACGTGCCCACCAGCGCGCGAGCGCTCGATGTGGCAGCCGGCGGCGGCCGCCACGCGCGGCTGTTCGCCGAGCGCGGCTGCGCGGTGACCGCCGTCGACCGCGACACCGAAGCGCTGCGTAAGCTCGACGCCGCGGGCATCGAGGTCGTCGAGGCGGACCTCGAGAACGACGCCTGGCCGTTCGGCGAACGCACCTGGGACGCGGTGATCGTCGTCGACTACCTGTGGCGCCCCCTGCTGCCGCAGCTGGTGGCCGCTCTCGACGACGGCGGCCAGCTGCTCTACGAGACGTTCATGGTCGGCAACGAACGCCACGACCGGCCGCGCAACCCGGACTTCCTGCTGCGCGACGGCGAGCTGCGCGAACTCGCCGAGCGGCACGGGCTCGAGGTCCTGTCGTTCTCACAGGGTGAGGTCGGTGCGCCGGCCACCGCAGTGCGCCAGCGGATGCACGCGCGTCGGTGAGGGACGGCGACCGACCGTTCCACCAGCCCTACCGCGGCGCGTCTGGCGGCGGCGCGTCTGGCGGCAACCCGTCGCGCAGCGAACGCTCGTACCACGACACGTCGCGCCACGCCCCGAACTTGAAGCCGATGCGGTGGTAGACGCCGATGGGCGCGAAGCCCATGCGTCGGTGGAACGCCACGCTCTTGTCGTTGGGCATCGTGATGCCGGCGACGGCGTTGCAGTAGCCGAGTTCGGCGAGTTGCTCGAACAACCGCTGGTAGAGGCGGGCACCGACGCCGCGACGTTGCGCCGTGTCGAGCACGTAGGCCGAGACCTCGACCGTGTAGCGGTAGGCCTCACGGGTGCGGTGCGTGACCCCGTAGGCGTAGCCGATCACCGCACCGTCGGCCTCGGCGACCAACCACTCGTGCCGCTGTTGCGCGTTCGCCACCCGCTGCGCGAACTCGTCGACCGACGGCGTCACCAGCTCGAACGACACGCAGGAGCGTTCGACGTGCGGGCGGTAGATCTCGACCATGGCGGCCGCGTCGTCGGCGCGCGCGGGGCGGATCAGCAGGTCCTCGGGCATTGCGCCACAGGCTAGCTGCGCCGCCGGATGGGCGCACCGGTCGTTGGGATGGGCTCTTGAGCTCCCCGCGCCTGGGATCTACGGGGCAAATGCGAGATGCTAACCGCCGGGAGGTGGGGCATCGGCCGGCACCTGCCAGCACACCCACCGGAGCACCAACGAGAGCGTCATGAGCCCTGGCCGCATCATCTCGAACCTCGGCAACCCGTTTGCAGCCATGCTCGCCCTGCTCGGCATGGCCGCGGGTCAGTCGGCCCTGGATGCGGACCAGACCCGCTTCCCGCCGGGCCCACCGCTGGCGTCCAACGGCACCCACGTTCCGGTCATCACGACCCAGACCCGCAACGCTCGCTTCATCACGTCAGACACGACCTGGGCCGCAGGCCGTGTCCACCGCGTCGAGAACCCCGGCGGCAATCGCTGCGACCTGGTCATCGACGCCGGCGCCGACCTTCGCCTCAAGGGGGCCCGCGTCGAGGTGCGCGGCGACGTCTACATCCGCGAGGGCGGGTCGCTGCACCTCGAGGACTGCGAGTTCCTGGTCTACAACAGCTTCAACCGCGAGTTCAGCATCTACTTCGAAGGGGGTCGACTGGACAGCGAACGGAGCATCATCGGCGGCCGCCTCGATGCGCAGGGCAGAGGTCAGCTGTGCAACATCTACCTCAACAACGGGGTCTGGACGGCGCGTGACACCACCTACGTGAACACCGGCGGGATCCTGGTGGGCCTGCTGGCCGACGACGGCAACGGCGGCATCACCGGATTCCGCGGCGAGCCCAACCTCACGGGTGGCGAGCTGATCGCCGACGGCCTGTTCGGCGGGGCCAACAGCGATGCCGTGCACGTGTCCGGCTGGGGGGACGTGACGATGCGAAACTCGACGAGTTCGATCTCGCTCTACCTCTACGACAACGGCGTCAGCACGGTCGACCTGGACCTCGACAACCAGCAGCGCATCGTGCACGACGTCTACGGCGATCCGGCGCTGCACGACGCGACCTTCCGAGCCCCCATCAACCACCCGGTCCCGGGCGCGCCGTGGCGACTCGAACTCGAGAACCACCTCGCGCCCGACTGGCGGCTGCGGATTCTCGAGGTGCGCGACTCGAACGGCGGCAATCTCCGGCGGTTCCGCCTCGCCAATGCCGGGCAGGTCGTGATCGGAATCGGCGGACTGGGTCTGACACAGGCGCCGGTGCTCGTGGGTCCCTGGCGCAACTACTTCCCGCTGCCCCGCCCGCTGCCGGCACTCCCCACCGTGCGCCCCCCGGGCGAGAACGCGATCCCACCGGGCTGTGGTGTCCGGATCGGCAACGTGTTGATCGAAGCACCGACCAGCAGTCCGGCGACGTTGCGCGATTGGATCCACGTGATCAGCTGGGCGTTCAACCTGGACGAGAACTCCGACCTGACGATCCAGGGCAACATGCGGATCGCCGAGGTCATTCTGCAGGACTCGCAGCTGTCGCTCAGCAGCGGGAACGGCTTCGACGCGGAGATGGTCGCCTCGTCGTTCAACGTGCTGACCGGACTGCAGTATCCGGGCTTTCCGACAACGGCGGACCTGCGGATCTCGGACGCGATCATCGGGGAAACCGGCCTGCAGCCTCAGATCAACTCGTTCGGGCTGGGGACGGTCCTGCTCGAGCGCGTGCTCGCGCGAAGCCTCAACCTGAGGACCGGCCCGCAGAAGTTCGGCCCGCAACCGCCGCCGAACAACGCGCAGATCCTGGCACGGGAGCTGTGGGACGACGGGGCGACGACCAGCAACACGACGGCAGGCGGGTCGATCACCATCATGCGCCCGACCACGGCGCAGAACTACGACTTCCAGAACGCCGACTTCGAGGCCCCCGTGTCGGCTGGCGTACCGCACTATTGGGCGGGCGCCAACGTCGCGGGGTCGAGTTCGACTTCGGTACGCGGCCAGAGTGACGGCGTCACCAGCTACCGCCTGCGTGGCACGGCAGCCAACGGCCACATCGAGAAGCAGATCGCGTTGCCGCAGGGAACCCTCGTCGGGTTCCGCGGCTGGATCCGCGGCGTCAACATCCCCGCAGGAGCTGCGATCCAGTGCCAGGTGCGCGGGTCGGCCGGGGGCTCGACGAGCGTCGGCCCGACGATCGTCGCAGGCCAGTGGCGCATGTTCATGACGCCGCCGTACGAGGTCACCGCAGCAGACCAACACGTCGTGCTCCGCATCGGCTACGTCGGCGCGCCGGGCAACGGTGGCGGGCTCGAGGTGCTGGTCGACGACCTCGACATGGAGGTCCTCAACTGGTGGGATGCGGACAACTTCGTCAACCTCGACTTCGACGCGACCGACCACCATCCGTTCGGCACGTTCGCCAACCAGGTCAGCGAGGAGTGGGGTCCGGCATACTGGTTCAACTTCGGTGCCTCGGCCTATCTCGAACGCAATCCGCAGGTGCTTCGGTCCGGAGCTGCGCCAGGCAGCGCGGCCGCCCGGATCGACATGCCGGCGAGCGGCGTGACCCAGCTGAACAAGCAGTGGACCTTCCTCGAACCGGGCCAGACGTTGACGCTCAGCGGGTGGGTGCGCGGCATTCCCGCGACCGCCGGCAACGACTTCTTCATCAACATGTTCGTCGGACAGGGAGGCCAGGCACTCAACCCGAACAACCCGGCGACCCTGTTCTGGCAGCACAACACAGCGGCCGGCACCGGCTGGGTTCCGTTCAGCGAGACCTACACCGTGCCAGGGGCGCCGGACTTCGCCGACTTCACCAAGCTGGCGTTCACGATCACCAGCGGCGCGCCCGGCGACAGCCTGCTGGTCGACGACATCACCATCACGATCCAATAGGGAGACGCAGATGCGAGCAGCACGACTCAGCGGCGTAGGCATGGTGCTCATGGCAGCGTGCGCGGCAGCTCCTCATGTGACCGCCCAGTACCACTACTGGCCGGCCGGTTTCGCGAACCAGCCCGGTGGCTCCGCCCAGGCGACTCCGTTTTCGATCTCGCCCAATACGGCGACGTCCAACACCCGAGCCCTGTGCACGCTCAAGGCCGCGTCGCTACCGTTCGGGCCCGGCACGGTGCTCAACGAACTCGCGTTTCGCCGCGACTCCCAGCACGCCACCGGCTACCCCGCCGTCAACGGCAACCTGCGCGTCAAGATCGGCGTGGTCCCCGATGCCATGCGCCCCTCGGGGAGGTTCCAGTCGGCATGGCTGGGTGAGCCGCAGCAGGTCTTCAACGGCACCCCGTTCTCGCTGCCGAACGCGCCGTTCCCCGGCTCGGGAACGGCAGCGCCGTTCGACCTGGTGATCCCGTTCACGAAGCCGTTCACCTACCTGGGCGGCGACCTCGGCATCGACATCGAGTGGACCGGCCCGCCCAACACCGACTGGAAGCGCGACGCGATCCAGCTTCCGTTCGACCAATCCGGCGACTTCCGGGCACTCGGCGCAGGCTGCCCCGGGTCGACGACCTACGGACCCAACCTCTGGGTCGATGTGCAGAACCTGCGGCCAGGGGGGTCGATCAACCTGCGCCTGGACGGCTGCGCACCACCTGCACTGGCGTCCTTCTACCTGGGACTACCGACCACCAGCCCGGTGCCGCTGTCGCCATTCGGGTTGGGCGCCACATGCGCGGCGCACATCGGCCCGGCCCTGACGTGGAACAGCCTCGTCGGCGACGTTTCGACCCGGTATGCCCGCGCGCGCCTCGACCTGCCGCTGCCCAACGACCCCCTGCTGATCGGAGCACCGCTGTCGTTCCAGGCGCTGGCACTGGACTTCTTCGTCGCGTCCAGCGCGCCGTTCGTCTCCTCCAACGCGATCGACGTGATCTGCGGCGCACCGTCGGGCATCGCGCCCGTCGAGTATGGCCGCACGATCTGGGTGTGGGGTTCACGCGGCAACAACCGGGTCGACGGGTCGTTCGTGTCCCCGCCCAACTACGTGCCGGTCATTCGATTTGGCTGAGCGTGCTGCGGGTGCGTGGCGCGACCCGCGCCCTCTTATTGGAAGCCGTAGCTGAACTCCGCGCCGACGTAGCCGCCGAAGTTCGGGTCGACCGAGGCGCTGCCGGGGCAGGCGTTCCAGAGGTTGTTGAGGGCGAAGCCGCGCGTGCGCAGCTGCCAGTTCTCGAAGGTCCAGCCCGACAGGCCCTGGCAGACGCTCGCCGGAGCGGTCGGGAATGCCGTCAGGCCGGGGAACAGCTGGGCACCGAGCGACGCGAACGTCTCGTCGTACATCCCCCAGTCGTAGCTGGTGGTCAACAGCGAGTACGGCGACGACGCGCCGGCGGCCGGCTGGTGCGCGCATGCGTCGCCGGACAGGTAGCCCCAGTTGGTCGCGCGCATCGTGCAGCGCAGCCAGTTGCCGGCGCCGAACGACAGGTCCATCGACGCGTCCGGCTCGAAGCGCATGAACGGGGCGAGGTCGCCGATCGGCAGCACCGCGACGAACGAGTCCGGCTGCACGCCCGGCACCACCGCCGCCAGCCCCCAGTCCACCAGCAGGTTGCTCGGGGTGCCGTTGAGGTAGACGCGGGTCGCCTGCGCCTCGGCGGCGGCGGACAGGGCGACCACGGACAGGGCGGTGCACACGATCGAACGACTCATCTTCTTCATGATGCGAAGACTAGCCACGAATCGACCGCTGAAAAGCCCCTCCGGCAGCTCCCCCGACGGGGGCTCGCGGCTCAGCGTACGAGGCGCGCGTAGCGATAGTACGACTGCAGCGTGAGCACCATCAGCGCGGTCGAGTAGATGCGGCCACCGGACTCACCCCAGACGCCGACCGGATCCCACGAACCGCCGGCGTGACCCTTGTGGCGCTGGTTGCCGAGCACCGCCGGCAGCATGCGCTTGGACCAGCTCCGCCAGTGCTTGCCGCCCATCTGGTACATCGCGTAGGTGCCGTAGTACCAGTAGTAGTGGTCGATGCTGCCGCCCTTCTCGCTCCACTTCGGCGGCTTCTTCAGCATCAGGTCGGCAGCGGCCTTCATCACCGGCTTGTCCTTCGGGCTCTGGCCGAGGAAGAAGCGGCAGAACAGGGCCGCGGCCGTCAGCGTCTCGGTCTTTTCGATCGGGAACGCGGTGGCGTGCTGGCCAGGCATGCGCGAACTGCCCTCGCCCTGCTTGGTGTAGCCGTGGCGGCCGTCGGGGCTGCTGACCTGGTCGAGGAACGTCAGGCCGAGCTCGAGCGCGTTCGGGTTGACCTCGAGGTTGAAGAACTCGCCCGACTTGAGCGCCATCAGGCACCACGAGGTCACCGACGTGTCGTTGTCGTTGTCACGCGGCTGGTAGCGCCAGACGGAGTACGGGTTGCGGTGCGACTCGAGGTAGTTGAGGGCCTGTTGGGCGCAGTTCTTGAGCAGCGTGTAGTTGGAGAGCCCGTAGGCCTCGCACATCGCGTAGGTCGCGATCGCGTGGTCGTAGATGAAGTCGTGCGACGCGTTGGTGCCGAACAGGCCGTTCTCCTGTTGCTGGTTCCTGAGCCAGCGCGCCGCCCGCTTGAGGTTCTCGCGGTGCGGCCCCGAACGCAGCGTGCTGCCGTCGCCGAGCATCGCCAGCATCGCAAGGCCGGTGACCCCGACGTCGTGGATCGCGTTGCCGGGGCCGTCGCAGGGCTCGCCCTCGGTGTCGTGCTTCATGAAGCCGTCGGCGTCCCAGCGGCCGGTCTCGTCCTGGTGCCGCGCCAGCCAGTTCAGGCCGGCTTCGATCGCGCCGCCGGCCTTGCCCGGGCTCTTGGCGCCGCCGCGGGCACCGTAGCGCCCGCCGGCACCGCCGAGCTGGGCTTCGTCGACCTCGACCTCGTCGACCTCAACCTCGTCGACCTGCACGTCTTCGGCGACGGCGACAGCTGCCGGCCCGTCCTTCGGCTCAGCCTCGACGACCTCGACGCCGACCTTCGGCGTGTTCCACATGACCGCCGGGGCCTTCGGGAAGCGCGCCTTGCGTCGCAGCGCCAGCGTGTCGACGTCGAACTGGTAGACCCAGCCCCCCCGCACCACGAACAGGTATTTGTCCGTCGCCAGCATGCCGGGCGGCTCCTGGGCCGTGGCCGGGGCGACGAAGAGGGCGGAGAAGGCGGTGATCGCCAACGCGAGGACTGCGTTTCGGGCCATAGCGAGAGGGTGCTCTGGGTTTGGAGCCAAGCGCAACGAGCGGAACGGGCCGCGGTTCAGAGGAATCCGGGGCGGACGCGCGATCGCGACGGCCGCGCTGGCATCGGCCGGTCCACGGCCGGAGTTGAACATGTTCAACAAATCCGAAACTCGGCCGGGGCCGGGCTGTTCTTGAACACGTTCAAGAAAAGTGGCACCGACGCCACCGCACCCAAGGCCGGCGACGGCCTGCCCCGGAGGCACGCATGAAGAACGACGACCCGAGACGGTGCTTCGCCCGCGACCTCGCCCTGATGCTGCTCGGCGCGACCCTGGCCATCGTGGCGCTGGGCGCCGTGCTGGCCGGAGGCTGCTGCATGCTGCCGGGGATCGGACCGATCTGATCGCCGCACCAACGAAGGAGACCTGCCATGAACGTCACCATCTACGCCTACGTGGCCTACGTGTTGCTCAGCGTCGCCCTGACCGTCTGGGTCGGGCGCACGCTGCACAAGAACGGCCGCGCGTTCCTGATCGATGTGTTCGCCGATCGCGAAGACCTCGCCGACTCGGTCAACCACCTGCTGGTGGTCGGCTTCTACCTGATCAACTTCGGCTACATCGCGCTGGCGTTGAAGCTGACCGAGCGCGCCGAGAACGCCACCGACGCGTTCGAGGCGGTCAGCTACAAGGTCGGCCTGGTGCTGGTCGTGCTCGGGTTGATGCACTTCTTCAACCTGTTCTTGTTCAGCCGCATCCGCGCCAACAAGCGAATTGCCCAGGCGCCGCGACCGGTGCCGCCGGACGCGATCGTGCAGCCCGACGGCACGCTCGCCGCGGTCGACAAGCTGCAGCAACGCGGCGATCCGGAGGCCTGAGCCATGACGCCGCACGACCTGCAGCTGACGGTGTGGTTCGACGGCGACTGCGCCCTGTGCAAGCGGGTCGCGAAGTGGCTGGAGCACCAGCCGAAGTTCGTGCCGGTGCACTGCGCGCCGGCGCAGACGGCCGCCGCGGCCGGGTGCCCGCTGGACACCAGGGCGCTGCTCGACAAGGTCACCGTGACCGCCAGTGACGGCGCCGTCTACCGCGGCACCAACGCGTGGATCACGGTCTTGTGGGCGCTGCGCAACTACCGCGGCTGGTCGCTGCGGTTCGCGCGCGACCAGTGGCGCCCGGTCGCCGAGAACCTGTTCGCGGTGGTCGCCGGGCTGGCCAAGTTGACGAAGAAGTGAATCCGCCGCCGCCCGGTGCGCGTAGCCTTGGCCATCGTCATGACGGCCGGCAAGGGAGCGCGCACCAAGCAGAAGATCGTCGACGCGGCGCTGCAGCTGTTCCGCGAGCACGGTTACGAGGCGACCACGATGCGCATGGTCGCCGAGCATGCCGGCGTCTCGCTCGGCAACGCCTACTACTACTTCAAGAGCAAGGACCTGCTGCTGCAGGCGTTCTACCGCGAGGTGCACGAGACGTTCGTCGCGAAGGCGCGGCCGCACCTGGACCGGGAGCGCAAATTCGACGCCAGGCTGCGCGCGACGATGCTCGCCTGGCTCGAGGCGATCGAGCCCTACCACCGCTTCAGCGCGCTGATGTTCCGCAGCGCCGCCGATCCGGAGAGCCCGCTCAACCCGTTCCATCCGGCCGGTGAGCACACCCGGCAGGTCGGGGAGGAGCTGTTCGCGGAGGTCGTCGCCGGCAGCACCGCGCGACCGCCGAAGGCCCTCGCTGCCGAACTGCCCGGCCTGCTGTGGACCTACATGATGGGCACGGTGCTCTACTGGATCCACGACCGCAGCGACGGCCGCGCCCGCACCCACGCACTGATCGACCGCACCGTCGACCTGATCGCCAGCGCCGTCAGACTGTCCGGCAACCCACTGCTGCGCCCGTTCCAACGCAAGGTGCTCGCCCTGATCCACGACCTCCAGTTCCCCAAAGCCAACTGACCCAACATGAACCCGGTTCCGTATGCGGCCCCAGTGCCGGATACGGGGCTTGGGGCCGCATACGGAACCGGGTTCATGTTGGGTCAGTTGGTTGGGGGCGGGTGTCGGTGAGGGCGGTGACGATCGGGGTGGCGGCGCGGTCGACCTGGTTGGTGACGGGGACCAGTTCGACGAACGGTACGAACTCGCGCAGCAGCAGGTCGCGGCGCAGTTCGAAGCAGAGCGTGCGGCCGGGGAAGCGCCGCGCGAAGTCGAACGCCAGCGTCGACGGGTGCAGCTTGTAGGTGTCGTTGCGAACCGCCTGGAAGCCGGCCTCGACGAAGCGCTGCTCGGTCGCGCGCGCGAGCAAGGCGTGGGCCAGTTCGCGGTCGTCGTCGTCGTGCGTGATCAGGTCGACCTCGGGGCGCAACGGCCAGGTCTCCACCTTGCCGGGCGCATACGCATCGCGCAGCGTGCGGCCGATGTCGCCGTCGACCGTGACCGCGAGGCTGCGCGGGGCGTAGGTGTGCACACACAGCGCGTCACCGCCGGCACCGCAGACCCGTTCGAACGCGGCCTCGACGACCTCCCGGTAGGCGAAGTAGCGATCGAGCAGCAGTTCACGATCGGCCGGGTGCTCGATCCACGGCGGCAGCCCCGGCGTCATCTCGCCCGGTTTCGAACCGGCGGCGACCGTGTCGCGATCGATCCTGCGGTTGGTGTCGACGAAGGTGCGCGGCAGCTCGCAGCGGACCACGACCGCACAGGCCGTCGGCGTCGCGGCGACGTGCTGGTGCGCGATCGCCGCCGCCAGCTCCGGCGCGCCGACGTCGGTGTTGACGAAGAAGAAGTCGCGCAGGCCGTCGTCGTAGTCGCCCCGCAGCTCGGCGCGCAGCTCGTCGAAGTGCCGCGCCCGCGTCGCACCGTGCGGGACCTCGAGCAGCAGGTCCGGCGGCGCCGCCGGATCGGCGTGCGCACCGCGCACCAACTCCACCTCACAGACCTTGTCGATCGAACGCACGCTGTCGGGCATGCCCGAGTTCTACCGCTTCCGCGGCTCGGTCTCGCGCACCGTCACGCGTTCGTCGACAGCCAACGCGAACTCCTCCGAACGGCCGCCGTCCCAGGTCAGCTCGACCCGCTGCCGCACGCCCTCGACCGGCACGAACGGAATCACGACCCGCCCCTCGGCGTCGGTCCGCAGTCCCTGCCAATGCATGCGCGTGGTCGCGCGCAGACCCTGCATGATCGAGCCGACCGCATCCTTGGTGCCGCGCGTGGTCGTGCCGCGCGAGCGCACGCGCGCGCCGGGGACCGGCCTGCCATCGGCGCCGCGCAGCGTCACGGTCGTGCGCGCCAGCGGCCGCAGGTTCATCTCGAGACGGCCACCGGTCCGGCCGACCTCGAGCCGATCGCCGCCGAAGCCCTCGTCGGTCACGACCACGACGACCCAGTTGCCCGGCTGCATGCGCAGCGACGCCTGGCCGCGTTCGTCGAGCGGCACCCGCAGCAGCGAGTCGCGCAGCAGCACGCCACTGCGGTCGGCCGACGACACGAACGCCACGCCGCCGCGCGCCGGCCCACCGAGCGCGTCGAGCACCTGCAGCTCGACCCCACCGAAGCCGATCGGATCGGCGGTGCCGACCCGCGCCACGACGTCGTCGGGCAGCGCGCGGCTCGCCTCGGGCGGATAGACCGGCGGCTGCCAGCCACTGCCCGCGGGCGGCAGGAACGACAGCCGGCACGAGTGCAGCTCGGTCGGCACGTCGGCGAACGCGAACGAACCGTCCGCCTGCACCTCGGCGGTGAACACGCGCGCGTCGTGCAGGTAGCTGTTGCGCTGCAGGTGCAGCTTGCAGATCGCGGCGAGGTGCGCGACCGTCCCCGGCGGTGCCGCCGGCACCGACCCGCGCAGCGGTTCGACCGGGAAGCACTCGAAGCGCAGCTCGTCGCCGTCGATGCGCGGCACCTTGTGGTCGCTGACGTAGAACGCGTGGTTCCAGACGCCGCCCGCGACCGCCGGCCGATCGCCGCTCTCGACGAACAGCAGCAGGTTCTCGCGCGCATCGCGCAACGGGTCGCCGTCGTACGGCACCACGACTTCGCAACGACCGTCGTCGCCGGTCGCGCCGAGCAGCCGCATGCGGTCCTGCCCGACCGAGCGCAGGCCGTCGACGCGCCAGCTGGTCCGTCGGCCGACGCGATGCCAGACCCTGGCGCCGGCGAGCGGGTCGCCGTTCTCGTCGACGGCGAGCACCGGCACCCGGCGCGGCGGCGGCAGCTCGAGGCGGGCCGCGACGCGCTGCTGCCACAGCGGCTGGCCGTCCGGCAGCCGCACCTCGAAGCGATCGAACGGCGCTCCCGGCGCTTCGAACGTGCCGTCCTCGCGGCGCAGAAGCTCGCGCTCGGTGCCGGGGATCGACGTCACCGCGAAGCAGCTCAGCGCACCGTGCTGCGACCACGCGTCGTCGCCGACCAGCTCGATCGAACCGGCCGGCGCCAGCGCGGCACAGCGCAGCTCGACCATCGCGCCGGCCGCGAAGTAGCCCTCGACCATCGAGCGCGCCCGCGCGCCGTCCTCCGCGCCGGTGACGGCCCACGCGACGTAGCAGAGGCCGGGCTGCAGGCGGGCGATGCAGCGACCGCGATCGTCGCTGTCGACCTCGGTCACGTGCACGTCCTGCAGGGCGGGCGACAGGTGCGGGTGGCCGCCGACGAACGTCACGGTCGCGCGCAGCGGCGCGCCGTCCGCATCGAGCACCCGCGCGAAGGTCGGCCGCGACCGCTGCTGGGCCAGCGACGCGACCGCGATCGCGGCGATCGCAGTGGCGAAGCGCGCAAGGCGCGACGACAGCGGCAGGCGAACGGTCGGGGGCGGCGGCATGGCGGTCACGGCGGACGACGGATACGTCACCCTACCGCGCCCGTTGGCCACCGCGGCGCATTCCCGCGAATTGCGCGGCGCGCCTCAGCGCGCCGCCGCCTCCGGCAGGCCGCCGCCGAGCGCCTTGAACAGCGCGATCAGGTGGCCGGCGACCGCCGCGTCACTGCTCGCGAGGTCGTCCTCGACGGTCGCGACCACGCGCTCCGAGTCGAGCACGGCCTGGAAGTCCGACAGCCCTTCGCGGTACTGCGTGCGCGCCAGCTCGGACGCCCGGCGGGCCTCGGCGGCGGCCGCCGCCAGCGCGGCGCGACGTTCGCGCTCGTGCACCAACGACGCCATCGCGTTCTCCGCCTCCTCGACGGCCAGCCGCACCGTCTGCTCGAAGTCGACGCGCGCCGCCTCGGCGGTCGCCTGTTGCGCCAGCACCCGCTGCTTCAGGCGATCGCCGTCCAGCAGGTTCCAGCTGACCGACGGGCCGAACCCGGACACGTCGCTGCTGCTGTCGAACAGGTCCTTGGCGGTGTTGGCGGCCAGACCGATCTGGCCGCTCAACGTGAACCGCGGGTAGCGCTCGGCATCGACGGCGCCGACGCGCGCGACCTCGGCGGCGAACGCGCGCTCGGCGCGGCGCACGTCGGGTCGGCGACGCAGCAGGTCGGCCGGCGCCCCCACCGCGATCTTCGCCGGGATCCCCGGCATGCGCGCCGCCTCCGCGGAGCCGAGCAGGTCGGCCGGCAGCGCGTCGGGCGCGCCGCCGAGCAGCGTCGCCAACCGGTTGCCCGCGGTCACGGCCGCGGCCTCCAGCTGCGGCAGGCGCGAGCGGGTCGTCTCGACGTTGGTGCGCGCCTGCGCGACGTCGCGTTCGCCGACCAGCCCCGCCGACAGGCGGGCCTGCACCAGTCCGAGCGTCTGCTCCTGCAGTTCGAGGTTGGCGCGACCGATCGTCAGCCGCCGCTGCGCCGCGCGCAGGTCGACATCGGTGCGCGCGACCTCGGCCGCGACGCTGAGCGCCGCCCCCTGCAGGTCGAACGTGCTGGCCTGCAGGTCGGCGTCGGCCGCCTCGACCGAGCGACGCACCCGCCCCCACAGATCCAGTTCCCAGGCCGCGTCGAGGGTGATCTGGTGGATGTCGGTCCGCGGGATGAACGCGCCGAACGGCGTGTTGCGGCTCTCGCGGCGATACGTGTAGGAGCCGTTGGCGTCGACCTGCGGCCAGCGATCGGCCTTGGCGATGCCGAGCTGCGCCCGGGTCGCATCGAGCCGCGCGAAGCTCGCCCGCAGGTCGAGGTTCTGGCGCAGCGCCTGCTCGACCAGTTCGCCGAGCAGCGGATCGTCGAACGTGCGCCACCAGGCGTCGTCACGGACCGGCCCCGGATCGAGCACCGCGTCGTCCGCGCCGCGCCAGGCGGTCGGCATCTCCAGCTCGGGATGCTGGTATTCGGGACCGACCGCGCAGGCGGCCAACAGCGCCGCCGTCAGCAGCGCGGCGCGCGTAGGAAGCAGGGGATGGCTCATGCGAACTCCTCCACCAGCTCGCCGCTGGCGAGCCCATCGGTTTCGTCGGCGCGGGCCGCCACCTTCTGGTGGTCGGTCGCGAGCAGCAGGTAGAAGATCGGCACGATGAACAGCGTGAACACGGTGCCGATCGCCATGCCGGCGACCAGCACGATGCCGATGCTGTTGCGCGCCGCCGCGCCGGGCCCCGCCACGAACACCAGCAGCACGTGGCCGAAGATCGTCGCCGCGGTGGTCATCAACACCGGCCGCAGACGCGTCGCGGCGGCCTCGCGGAGCGCCGCCAGCTTGTCCTTGCCGCGCTCCTGCAGCGTGTTGGCGAACTCGACGATCAGGATGCCGTTCTTGGCGATCAGTCCGACCAGCGTGATCAACCCGACCTGCGAGTAGACGTTGATGGTCGCGGTCGCCGCGGTCAACTGCACCTCGAGATACGGGAACAGCAGCGCCGCCGAGATCGTCAGCGGCACCGAACCGAGCAGCACGATCAGCGGATCGCGGAAGCTGCGGAACTGCGCGGCCAGCACCAGGTAGACCAGCAGGATCGCGAACGCGAACGTGGTGACCAGCGACGAGCTCTCGGCGCGGATCTGCCGCGACTCGCCGGCGTAGTCGAGCGTCACGCCCGGCCCGGCGACCGCCGCCGCCGCCTCTTCGAGCACGCGCAGACCTTCTTCCTTGGTGACGCCGGGAGCGAGCCCGCCGAACACCTTGACGGCGTTGCGCTGCTGGAAGCGGTTGAGCGTGCGCGGCGCGGCGACCGCCTCGATCGTCACGAACGACGACACCGGCACCAGGTCGCCCTGCGGCGTCTTGATCTTGAGGTCGAGCAGCGGGCCGACGGTGGCGCGGTCCTCGCGACCGATCTGCGGGATCACCTTGTAGCTGCGGTCGTGGTAGTTGAACCGGTTGACGTAGCCGCCACCGAGCAACGCGCCGAGCTCGCTGCCGACCGTTCGCAGGTCCATGCCGAGGTCGGCGACGCGTTCGCGGTCGACGCGCACGCGCGCCTCCGGACGGTCGATCTTCAGGTTGGTGTCGACGTAGAAGAACTTGCCGCTCTGCCAGCCGGCGCCGACCACGGCCATGGTCGTCTCCAGCAGCTGTTCGAGCGGCTGCGCGCTCTGCAGCACCAGCTCGACGTCGTGCTGGCCGGAGGTCGGCAGCGGCGGGTCGAGACGCGGGAAGACCCGCGCACCCGGCACCTGCGAGACCTTGCCGAACAGCTCGGGATACAGATCCCGCGTCGAGCGATCGCGCTCCTTCCAGTCCTTGGCCACCATGCCGCCGAAGCCGCCCCAGTCGGCGACCAGCGACCACATGAAGCGGGTCTCCGGCAACGTGTGCACCTGCTCGACGACCTGCCGCGACGCGTCGTCGACGGCCTCGAGGGTCGCGTCGGGCGCGACGTCGAAGAACAGGCTGACGTGGCTCTGGTCCTCGACCGGCGCCAGCTCGCGCTGCGAACCCTCGTAGAGCGGCCAGGCGGCCAGCGCGACCAGCGCGGCGGCGGCGACGACCGCCCAGCGGATCGCCAGCGCCGCGTCGAGCGCGCGCGTGTAGGCGCCGCGAAGCCGCACGAACACCGCGTCGACCAGCTTGCTGAGGCGCGGCTGGCGGCCGTGCGGCCGGACCATCCACGCGCTCATCACCGGCGACAGCGTGATCGCGACGAAGCCCGACACCAGCACGGCGGCGGCCAGCGTGATCGCGAACTCGAGGAACAGCGCGCCGGTCAGTCCGCCCTGGAAGCCGATCGGCGTGTAGACGGCGGCCAGCGTGATCGTCATCGCGATGATCGGACCGACCAGTTCGCGCGCGGCTTCGGCCGCGGCCTGCAGGCGCGACTTGCCCATGCGCACGTGGCGTTCGACGTTCTCGACGACGACGATCGCGTCGTCGACGACCAGCCCGACCGACAGCACGATCGCGAGGATCGTCAGCAGGTTGAGCGAGAACCCGAACGCCGCCATCACGACCGCGGCGCCGATCAGCGACACCGGCATCGCGACCAGCGGCACCAGCGCGGTGCGCACCGAGCCGAGGAACAGGAACACGATCAGTCCGACGATCAGGATCGTCTCGATCAGCGTCCACGAGATCTCGGTCAGCGCGTCGCGCATGAACACCGTGCCGTCGTAGGCGAGGCGCATGTCGAAGTCCGGCGGCAGCGTCTCCTGCAGCTGCGCCATCTCGGCGACCAGCCGTTCCTGGACCTGGATCTCGTTGGCGCCGACCAGCGGCCAGACGCCGAGGTAGACCGACGGCGTCTGGTCGTACTTCGCCATGAACTGCGCCTCTTCGGCGTCGAGTTCGACCCTGGCGATGTCGCGCATGCGCACGATCGCGCCGCCGCGGTCGGCGACGATCAGTTCTTCGAACTGCTCGACGGTGCGCAGGTCGGTGTCCGCCAGCAGGTTGACCTGCACCAGGTTGCCCTTGGTCTGGCCGACCGCCGCGAGGTAGTTGTTGCGCTGGATCGCCGCGTAGACGTCGCCAGGCGCCAGGTTGACCGCCGCCAGCGCGTCCGGATCGATCCAGATGCGCATCGCCAGCGGCCGACCGCCCTCCTGGTTGGTGACCTTCTGCACCCCGTCGATCGTGGCCAGCTGCGGCTGCACCTCGCGGGTCAGGTAGTCGGTGATCTCGGCGAGGCTGCGCTGGTCGGACGTGAAGCTCAGGTAGAACGACGCATACGGCCGGTCGGCCCGCTGCACCGCCACCGACGGCGGCTCGGCCTCGGTCGGCAGTTCGCTGCGGACCTGCTGCAGCTGCGCCGTGACCTCGGCCAACGCGCGGGTCGTGTCGTAGCCGAGCTGCAGGCGGATCGTCACCGCGCTGAGCCCCTGGCGACTCTCGGACTCGACGTGGTCGACGCCGCCGATCGACGACACCGCCCGTTCGATCGGCGTGGTCAGGAAGCCGCGCACGGTCTCGGCGCTGGCGCCGGTGTAGACGGTGTTGACGAGGATCGACGCGCTGTCGAGCGACGGGTACTGCTGGACCGGCAGCGACGTCGCCACGCGCACGCCGACCAGGATCAGCGCGAGGTTGACGACCAGCGCCAGCACCGGGTGCCGGACGAAGATATCGGTTATGGATCGCATCGCTGGGGACCTCAGTTGGGCTTCTGGGCCATCTCGGGCGCAGTCGATTCGGGGCCAGTCGATGCAGAGCCAGTCGATTCAGGTGCGGCGAGCACGACCAACGCCCCCTGACGGAGCTTGAAGGAGCCGGTCGTCGCGATCAGCTCACCCTCGTCGACGCCGCGTTCGATGACCACCAGGTCGCCGAGCACGGCACCGCTGGTGACGCGACGCATCGCCGCGCGCAGCTGGCCGCCATCGGCCTCCGCCACGACGAACACGCTGTTGCCCGCCGGGCCGCGCCGCAGCGCGCTGACCGGCACGACGACCACCTTTCGCGGTGCGGCGACCGGCACGCGCACGCGCACCGACGCGCCGGGGCGCGGCATCGGGTCGACGCCCGCGAGCACGGCGCGGACCTGGCGGTTGCGGGTCGCGGCGTCGATGCGCGCGTCGAGCGCCTCGATGCGCGCACGCACCGGCTGCTCCCTCCCGCCGACGAACACCTCGATCTCGCCGTCGACGTGCAGCGCGCGGGCCACCTCCTGGGTCACGGGGAAGTCGCAGTGCACCGAGTCGGCGACGCCCTGCAGCGTCGTGATCTCGGTGCCGGGCTGCAGGTACTGGCCGACGTGCAGGTCGACCAGACCGACGACCGCGTCGAACGGCGCGCGCAGCCGCTTCTGCTCGATCAACGCCTCGAGCCGCTGCACGTTGGCCACGGCCATGTCCCGTTCGGCGCGGGCGCGGTCGACGTCGGCCTCGGGGGCGCCCTGCCGTTCGAGCGCGCGCTCCATGCGGCCGAGCATCGACTCGGCGAGTCGCGCCTCGGCCTGCAGCGCGGCCAGCTGCGCCTGCTCGACCGCGACGTCCATCTCGACCAGCAGGTCGCCGGCATCGACGCGCTGTCCGGTGCTCAGCTTGACCTGGCGCACGGTGCCGGCGAGTTCGTTGCGCAGCGTGATCGAACGCAGCGCGCGAACGGTGCCGATCGCGGAGCTGGTCTGCGTCCACTGCGTGGTCGTCGCAGGCTCGGCGCGGATCGCCTCGGCGGGTTCGGGTTGGGACGAAGCGGCGGCGGCGGCCGCTTCGCGCGCGCGCTGCTTGTAGAGCCAGGCGGCGTAGGCGGAACCGCCGACGGCGCCGAGCAGCAGCACGGCACCGAGGACGGTGAGGAGGGTCTTCTTGGCAGACATGTTCGGGGCGTTCGGTCGGCAGCGGCGCTGCGCGTTCGGGTCGGATCGCGAAGGTGACGATCGAGGACGAAGGAAAGTGACAGGCGTTCGCGAAGGCCTCAGGTCTTGGGCCGCAACAGCGAGTCGAAGGCGAGGTCGAGGAAGTCGTCGAGCGGGGCCATGCTGTGCTCGACCTGCATGCGCATGGTCGCCCCCTCCCACAGCATCACGAGCAGCGAGGCGAGCCGTTCGGGCGTCTGGTCGGACCGGATGACGCCCAGGGCCTGGCCCTCGCGCACCGCGACGGCGAGCTGCGACGTCCACTCGCGGTAGGCGCGCTGCACGGCCTCCAGGACCGGTGCGCTGAGGTGCGCGGTCTCGAGCGCGAGCTTGGGGATCAGGCAGGTGCTGGTCGGCCCGAGCTCCGCGCATTCGGCGCGGATCGTCTCGAACACGCGCCGCAGGCGATCGACCGGCGGGGTGGCGGGGTCCGACACCAGCCCTTCGAGCTCCTCCAGGTGCTCCGCCGTGGCGCGCTCGACGAGCGCCACCCCGAACTCCTCCTTCGAACCGAAGTGGTGATAGAAGGAGCCTTTGGGGACACCGGCGTGCTGCAGGACCTCGTTCAGGCCGCACGCGTGGAAGCCCTTCTTGGTGAACAGCTCCGCGCCGGCCTCGAGCAGCCGGGTGCGGGTATCGGGTTCTCGGGATGCGGGGGTCATGGGAGCAATGGGGCGAGACCGACCGGTCGGTCTAATATTGGACCGACTGGTCTAATCCAACGCGCCGACAGACCAAGGCCCGAGCCGAAGAAATCTGCGCAGCCGGGAGAGATCCCACGTGCGCGCCCTCCAGTCCGCCCCCCGTCGTGCCGATGCCACCGGCATGACGACGCGTGTGTCGATACTGCTGCTGCTCGCCATCCCCGCCGCCTGCACCGGCGCCGACGCCGACGCCGACCGCGCCGCGCGGGCGTTCGCGAGCTTCCAGTCGGCGCTGCAGACCCGCGACGAGCCGGGCTGCCGGTCGCTGCTGACCAGCGAGTCCCGGCAGGCGCTCGCCGACCTGCCGTGGGACCGACTGGCCGGGCGGCAACCGCTGCAGGTGCGCGGCGCCCGCCGCGTCGCCAACGGCTGCGAGTACCTGGTCGACGTGACCGACCCCAACGAGGCCGACCAGGCGGGCCAGTTCGTCGTCGTGCGCGAACACGGTCGCTTCGTCGTCGACCTCGTCGCCAGCGCCGGGCTGACCGCGCAGACGATCGAAGCCAGCGGCAGCCGCGAGGAGTTCACACCGACGCCGCTGCAGCCCGCCGACTTCGATCGCATCCGCGAGTACGAGCTGAGCCAGCCGCCGGCGAATCCTCGCGGGAACTGATGCAGGCCGAGCCGTAGCACGGCTACGCTTCAGCCTCAGCCATGACGGAAACTCGTAAGACCCTGATCCTCGGTTCCGGCCCCGCCGGCTACACCGCCGCCATCTACGCTGCCCGTGCCAACCTCGAGCCGATCCTGCTCGCCGGCAACCAGCCGGGTGGCCAGCTGACGATCACGAACGACGTCGAGAACTACCCGGGCTACCCCAACGGCATCATGGGCCCGGAGATGATGCAGCACTTCCGCGATCAGGCGGCCCGCTTCGGCACCGAGATCCACGACGTGATGGCCAACAAGGTCGACCTGAGCAAGCGGCCGTTCACCGTCGAGACCGAGAACGGCGAGACCTACCAGTCCGAGACGCTGATCATCTCGACCGGCGCCAGCGCGCTCTACCTCGGCCTCGAGAACGAGACCAAGCTGCAGGGCCGCGGCGTCTCGGCGTGCGCGACCTGCGACGGCTTCTTCTTCAAGAACAAGCACGTCTACGTGGTCGGTGGCGGTGACACCGCGTGCGAGGAGGCGACGTTCTTGACCAAGTACGCGAGCAAGGTGTCGATGGTCGTTCGCCGCGACCAGATGCGCGCTTCGAAGATCATGCAGGACCGCGCGCTGAAGCACGACAAGATCGAGGTGCTGTGGGAGACGCAGGTCACCGACGTGCTCGACGTCGAGAAGGGCCGCGTCACCGGCCTCGAGTTGACCAGCAGCAAGACCGGCGACAAGCGCGAGGTCGAGGCGGACGGCCTGTTCCTCGCGATCGGCCACAAGCCCAACACCGAGCTGTTCCAGGGCGTGCTCGACATGGACGACGTCGGCTACCTGAAGACCGAGCCCGGCAAGACCGCGATGAACATCCCCGGCGTGTTCGCCGCCGGCGACTGCCAGGACAGCTACTACCGCCAGGCGGTCACCGCCGCGGGCACCGGCTGCATGGCCGCGATCGAGGCCGAGCGCTGGCTCGAAGAGCAGCACGGCTAGGACCTGCTGCGGGAAGGCGGCGTGTACGCGTGCGGACGGGGCTTTGCCGGCTAGCGCCTTCGCGGGCGGGCCAGCAAGGCCAGCGCCAACGGCACCCAGACGCCGCAGGTCGCGATCCACCACTGTGCCGGTTCGTCGAAGCGGCGCAAGCCGGCCCAGGCGAGGTAGCAGAGCGGTGCCGTGAACGTCGCGGCGATCGCGAAGCGGCGCAGGAACCCGCGCTCGAGCAACAACCCGAACGGCAGCCACCAGACATGGTACCAGCTGCCGAACAGCGCGCTGCCGAACAGCGCGAGCGCGAACAGCGACGACGCGGTCGCGAACACCAGTTCGCGCGGTTCGGGTCGGCGCCACATCCGAACACTGCACCAGCCGACCCACGCGATCACGCCGAGGCGGCCGATCCGCACCAGTTGGTCCTTTGGCAGCCCCGTCCAGCGCTGCACGCTCCACAGCAGGCTGGCACCCTCGAGGTCGTCCTGGCGCGCCATGACCTCGCTGATCCCCTGCTCCCCGGCGAAGAACTGCAGCGCGAACGCCGCGACCGCCAGCAGCGACAGCACCACCCCGACGGCCAGCGACCCGAGCCGCCGAGTGCGCAGCGCCCCCGCGAACCAGACCGGCCCGAGCAGCGCCGGCACGACCTTGGCGAGCGCGCCGGCGGTCAGCGCGACGGTCGCGATCGCGTAGCGCGAACCGATCGCCGCGACGACTGCCAGCGCCAGGCACACCAGCACCAGACCGTCGTTGTGCGCGTTGGCGACGCAGCTGTCGAGCAACAGCGGATTCCAGGTGACCGCGACGAACGCCGCCGGCTCGCTGCCAGGGCGTAGCGTCGCCGCGATCCGCCACACCAGCGCGCCGATCCACAGCATCGCGCCCGCGAACACCAGCTTGAACAGGCCGAGGCCGACGATCAGCTCGATCCGCGGGGAGACCGGCAGCAGGTGCGCGAGCCAGGCGATCGCGCCCTGCAGGTTGGCGACCAGCGGGCCGTACGGCAGCGGCATGTCCTTCCAGCCGCGATCGCCGAACGCCAGGAACGGGTCATCGGGATAGTCGAGCGCGACGTCGTGGTAGGGATTGCCGCCGTGCACCGCCATCACCCGGCCGCGCACGACGTAGTCGATCGGGTCGGTCGTCAGGAACAGCGGCACGCAGACGGCGAGCAGCAGGATCGGCAGCGAGATGCGGACCAGCTGCCCGAGCGAGGCGGCGCCGCCCTGCGCGCAGCGCCGCCAAGCGCGCCACCATGCGAGCCCACCGATCGCCGCGAACGCGATCAGACAGCAGGCCTCCAGCGCGTTGAGCAGCGGCAGCAGCCACGGTTGCTCGGGGTGCCTGCCCCAGACCAGGTTGTGCCGCAGGCCGGCAGCAACCATCAGCAGCAGTGCAAGGCACAGCCACCGCCGATGGCGGGCCAGGTCGGCGAGCAGCGGAGATTCGGCGGGCGAGGGCATGCGAGGGCGCAGGTTTTCCGCGCTGGCCACGCCCGCCGCAACGTCGCGGTCCGGTTTCCGTCACTGCCCCCCGGTGATCGGTCCCTGCGCCGAGGCCTTCGACAGGAACAGCACGGCGAAGCAGGTGCTGTCGAGGGTCAGCGTGCTCGCGTGGCCACTGCGGAACGAGCCGTCGGGCCGCTGTGCCAGCAGCAGCTGCATGCCGCCCTCGTAGTACCAGTCACGCCCCTGCAGCTGCGCCACGCCGGCCAGTTCGCAGCAGCGTTCGAGGCAGTAGAGCCAGTAGGCGCGGTGGTTGTCGGCGCGCTCGGGGTCGCCGGGGTTGCTGCGCACCGAGAAGTGCCGCGCGATCCAGGCAAAGCCATCGCGAACGCCGTCGTCGATGCGACGCTCGAGCCCGCGGTCCCGCACGCCCTGCGCCGTCAGGCCGGCGCGGGCCAGCAGCAGGCCGCTGACGCCGGCGCTCGTCATCGCGCCGTAGGTCGGCTCGTCGGGCTCGCGGTAGGCGAAGCCGCGCACCTTGGCGCGGGCCCGCTGGGCGACGGCCGGCTCGTCGCCACCGGCAGCCCGCAGCAGCGCGCCGTGGTCGACCAACTCGAGGTGCAGCGAGCCCTGCTGGCCGGCCTGCACCGCCAGCAGGTGCCGCGCCGCCGCCGCGAACGCCGACGCCGGCACGTCCAGGTCGAGCTGCTGCGCCGCGCGCAGCCCCAGCAGGCCATACTGCTGCAGCGACGTGTCGTAGCGCGGGCCCCGCGTGTAGTTGAAGCGCAGCAGTTCGTCGCTCCGGACGCGCGGATCGGTGCACTTCAGCAGCCGCACCAGCCACCCGGCAGCCGCCCGGCGGTCGGTGGCCGACAGCTCGGTGCGCCGGCCGAGCGCGGCCATCGCCATCAGCGCGGTCGCGAGCGAGTAGGCATCGTCGATGCGCCGTCGCCGCAGCGTCGAGAAGCCCTCCTGCACGACCTCGTCCTGCGGCGGAACGTGCCCGTGCAGCATCGCCAGCAGCGCCAGCGCCAGCCGGCCGCTACCGTAGTTGCGTTCGCCGCGTCGATCCTCGAGGAAGCCGCGGTCGGCAGCGACCGCCGATCGCACCCAGGTGGCGCCGTCGCGGATCGCCGTGGCGACGCGCTTGCGGAAGTCGAAGTCCTGGTTGGCGCGAACGGCCACCAGCCGCCACTCGTCGACGATCTGCAGCCGTCGCCAGCGGCGCTCGCCCTCGTCGACGACCAGCAGGCACTCCGCGTGGTAGCCGGCCACCAGCCCGCGCGCCGCGTCGACGCTGCGCGTGATCGTCACTTCGCCTGCGCCGCCGCCGACGCACCGCGCCGCGAGCCGGTCGCGGCGCGACGGCGGCTTGAGCCGGATCCGCGCTCGCAGGTGCTGCACCCCGCCCTCGTCGGGCGACGACCAGCTGCCGGTGACGCGGACCTCGCCGTAGGGCAGCAGCATCGGAACGGTCATCCTCGCCGAGCGCGGCCCGAGCTCGAACGCGACCGCCCGCAGCACGTCGCGGAGGTCGCAGACCTGGCCGGCGACGCCGCGTCGATCGTCGCGCAACTCCCCTGCGCACAGCACCGGGGCCGGCGGCATGCGCGGCAGGTAGCGCGCCGGCAGCTTCGCGTCGAGCGGCGCCTTGTCGGCCAACGCCTTGCTGCGGCAGGCGACCGACGCGGCCGCGCGTGCCGTTCGTCGGTATTCGACCGCCCCGTGCTCCGGCACCGTCCACGCGGCTGCCTGCGCCGGAACGGCGCCGCACGCCGTCATCATCCACACCCAGAACCCTCCCCCACCACGTCGCTTGCTCCCCATGCCCGTCAGTGCACCAACAGGGGGATTCGAAAACAGGGGGACTCGAAAACAGGGGGACTCGAAAACAGGGGGACTGGAAAGTCCTGTGGGAGGATGTTGCGGCACGCTGCAACGCGCCGTGAAGCGATTGGCGAACGCGCTTGCCTGGCACCCATGCGCCCGCTCCGATGCTTACATGTTCGCGCACATCACCCCGCTCGAAGCCCCTCTCCTCTGGGTCGCGTTCGCCGCCGGCATCGCGGTCGGCGTCGCCGCCATGCTCGTCCGCAACCGGATCGGCAACCGCCAACGCATCACCCGGAGCTGAGCCAGGTGGGCGGATACAGCGACTTCGAACGGCAGCTGCTCGAGACCTACTTCTCGGTCGTCGACGGCCCGGACCACGCCGACATCTACCTGGTCCGCAACCTGCCGGCCGAGGTCGCGGCGACGCTCAACGGCGTCTACTCGCGCAGCAGCAAGTCGATGCGCGACCAGTTCCTCGACCGCCTCCGGCAGGGACTCGACTCCCAGGGCAAGAAGCTCGAAGACCTGCCGCTGCCGTCGGGCGCGCGCGACGAACTGTCGGCGGTGATGGCCGACAAGTCCGGCAAGTTCCTCAAGACCTACGCGATCGACCACGGCCACAACTCGCTGCGCGAAGGCTCGGTCGTGCACCTCGCCGTCGAGCGGGTGTCGCAGCTGGTCACGCGCTTCATCCAGCGCGAGCGCCGCTGCAGCTTCGAGGAGTCGTCGACGCGCTACATCCCGTTCACGGCCGAGACCCACTACCGCGACCCCGACGTGGTCGCCGCCGGTGGCGATGTGCTCGCCGACTACGACGCCGTGCTGCAGGAGTCGTTCGACCTCTACACCAAGGCCACCGGCGTGCTGCTCGAGCACCTGCAGAAGGTGCGGCCGCTGGCCGACGGCGAGAAGCAAGGTCCCTACCTGCGCACGCTGAAGGCGGAGGCGTTCGACGCGGCGCGCTACCTGCTGACGCCGGCGATCTACACCAAGTGGGGCATGGTCGCTGACGCGCGCACGCTCAGCGACATCATCACCGAACTGCTCAGCCACCCGCTGGCCGAGTTCCGCGCGGTCGGCGAACGCATCAAGGAGCAGGCGCAGCAGGTGCTGCCGACGCTGTTGACGCATGCGAAGCCGAACGCGTTCTTGCAGGCGCAGCACAGCGAACTGCCGAAGCTCGCCGCCGAGCTCGGCGTTGCCAGGGCAGAGCCGGTGGTCGGTCCGGCGCAGGGCCACACGGTGATGCTGCGCTACGACCGCGACCTCGACGACCGCCTGCTGGCGTCGCTGCTCTACGAGTCGAGCCAGCAGCCGTTCCTGGCGCTGCTCGACCGCGTGCAGGCGATGTCGGCGCAAGAACGCGAGCTGCTGCTCGATCGCCTGATGGCGCAGCGCGGTTCGCACGACGCGTGGCCGATCGGCCTCGAGGGCGGCGACATGTTCGAGTTCGAGACCGAGCTCGACTTCGGCGCCTACCGCGACATCGGCCGCCACCGGAAGGGCTTCCAGCAGCAGCAGACGCTGACCACCGCACACGGCTTCGCGGTGCCGCCGCTGATGCAGGAGGCCGGCCTCGGTGACGAGTACGAAGCGGTGATGAAGCGCGTCGCCGAACGGCAGCAGCGCGTCGCCGAGCGCTTCCCGCAGGCCGCCGCCTACGTGACGCCGTTCGGATTCCTGCAGCGCGTGCGGCTGATCTTCGACCCGCGCCAGGTCGCCTACTTCGTCGAACTGCGCAGCGGCCCCGAGGGCCACTTCTCGTATCGCCAGGTCGCACTCGACATGTTCGCGCACGTGCGCGAGGTCAGCCCGCTGTTCGCGAAGTTCATCCGCGCGAAGGAAGGCGCGGCGTTCCTCGGCCGGCTCGACAGCGAGATGACGGCGGACGAGCGACGCAAGCGGCGCATGGAAGCGGCGGGCGACGCGTAACTCGCGGCTACTTCAGCAGGATCTCACACGCGTTGGTCGGCTGGCCGCTCGACGCCCACTCGAAGTCCCACACGAACGCCGCCATCGAGATCTGCGTGGCGTTGAGGAACTGCGGCAGCGGCGCGGCCGGCGAGAAGTCGAAGCCCACCTGCGCGTTGCCGTCCGTGTCGAGGAAGCCGAGGAAGCCGGTGTAGTAGGCGCCGGTGTTGCCTGCCGACGCGACCAGCAGCCAGTCGTCCTCGAGCGGGAACACCTCGCCCAGGTACGGGGTGCCGGGCACCATGCCGCCGAGGCTGAGCGCGACGAAGTAGGGATCCTCGGAGTGGTCGAGGCCACCGCGCAGCGACGCCTGCACCGGCTGGGCCAGAGCCAGGTCGATCGACTGACGGTCGACGACGAGGTGCGGTGCCGACGGCTGCAGCGGCAGGTCGAGCCAGCAGCCGTTGCCGTTCTCGAGGGTCAGGTCGACGCCGAAGTCCCCGAAGATCGGCGCCACCGCGAGCCGTGGCGTCATCGGGAACTCGCGCAGCCACAGGTTGCGCAGACGCAGCCGCAAGGTCGCGTTGGCCGGAATCTCGACGCCGACCGGCGGCAGACGCAGGTCATGGACCTCGACGACGCCGGCGACGCTGCCGCGCGACGCGACGGCATTGCTCGACAACAGCACCTCGTCGCCGCCGACCGGCTGCACGGTCAACAGCGCCGCCAGCATCCACTCCGGTTGGTCGGGCGTCAGCTCGAGGTGCAGCGTCGGGCTGCGCAGCAGCCGCACGTCGGCCGGCATCGTCATCGACCAGACCTGCTCGTCGAGCGGGCAGGCGCTCAGCACGTTGGGCAGCGCGCGCACCGAAGCCTGGTCGAAGTAGTCGGTCGGCGTGAAGCTGGTCGCGGCCGGGTCGAGCACCTGCTCGACACGCACGTCGCCCTGCGGCGTCGACGGCGGCGCGCTGCGCAGCAGCAGGTCGTCGTACAGGTGGAAGCGCTCGGCGCCGGACGGCGTGATCAGTTCGTCGACGTGCTCGCGGCTCCAGGCCGACAGCGGATCGTCGCGGTCGCCGGCATCGAGCGGCATCAGCGCCAGCAGGTGCGCCGGTTCGAGTTCGACCTCGTTGGCCTCGTCCCACAGGAAGCGGTTGAGCCAGCGCAGGGTCAGGTGGTCGTTGGCGGCCTCCTCGAGCTGGTTGCGCACGACGCCGTGACCGAGCGTGCTCAGCATCGTGCGGGTCGGCGCCTGCATGGTCGAGAGCCGTTGCAGCGCCGACAGCGGCGAGTTGATCAGGTCGTGGTAGGCGTGCGTGTAGAACGTCGGCACGTCGGCACCGACCAGCTGCGGGCCGATCTCGCGGCCCTCGGCCTGCCAGGCCGCGAGCAGCGAAGCCGGGTCCTGCGCGACGAAACCGGCGCGCGCCTGCTGCACGAACGCCGGGTCGAACGTCACGCTCGGATCGCCGACGGCCATCGCCTCGATCCACCAGGTGCTGAACAGCAGGCCGCCGCGCAGCCAGTCGTCGCACGAGCAGGCGACCAGGTCGCGGGGCACGATGCAGTCGACCAGCGGGAACGTGATCGGCGTGCGCCCGGGCGTGGTCAGCGCGGTTCCGGTCGAAGCGGCCGCCGTCCAGGCGTGCGCGCCGCCCTGGCTGGTGCCGACGATGCCGAGGCGGTCGGTGTCGACGACGCCCTGCCACATCGGCTCGGCCGCGACGAACGCGATCTGCTCGGCGAGGTCGTGACGTTCGATCGGGCCCCACAGCGTGGTGCCCTCCTGGATGTGTCCGACGTTGGCGGTCATCGCCTCGCCCTGGCCGCGCACGTCGTAGCTCCAGACCGCGAAGCCCTGCTCGGCGAGGAACGTCTGCAGCGACAGTTCTTCGAAGCGGTTGTGGCCGAGGCGATGGACGTAGACGACCAGCGGCCAGCCGCACGACGGCGCCGGCGCGTTGGGCAGCATCAGCGCCGCGAACGTCTGGTAGCCGTCGGAATAGGTCACCGGCACCGACAGCGTCGACTGCAGCGGAAAGCCGTCCGGCGGCGGCGTCGGCCGCGCGCACTGCGCGGACAGACCGGCGGACAGAACGACCAGCATGGCTGCGAGGACGAGGTGCATGCGACGCGAGAGCATAGCAAGCTCCCGCGCGTTCGTCGCTGCCGGCAAAGACCTGACACGGCGGGCCAAATCCGCTGCGCAGATCGGATATGAGCGGACCATGGTCCACCAGCCACTTCGCCCGCGGCGCGCCCTCACGAAGCTCGCAACGGTTCTTTGCGTGTTGTTCTCATTCGGTGCGGCGACCGCGCAGCAACCGTTGACGGCCGAGCGCGTGCAGGCGCTGGTCGATGCCGCGGCGGCCGCGTTCCCGGTGCAGGGGATGGCGCTCGCGGTGATCCGGGACGGCGAGGTGCTGGTCGAGACGGCGATCGGCGAGGCCGAGCAGGGTCGCCCGATGACGCCGACGACGCTCTGCAACATCGCGTCGTGCAGCAAGGCGTTCACGGCGGCGGCGGTCGCTCTGCTGGTCGAGGACGGCGTGGTCGCCTGGAACGACAAGGTCGTCGAGCACCTGCCCGAGTTTCGCCTCAGCGACCCGTGGATCACGGCGAACATGACGATCCGCGACCTGCTGTGCCACCGCTGCGGGCTCAAGACGTTCGCCGGCGACCTGCTGTGGTACGGCACCGAATACGAGGACGACGAGGTCATCCGGCGGATGGCCAAGCTGCCGATCACGCAGAACTTCCGCGAGCAGTTCGGCTACCAGAACCTGATGTACCTGTGCGCCGGCAAGGTCGTCGAGCGCAAGACGGGCAAGAGCTGGAGCGCGTTCGTGCAGGAACGGCTGCTCGGCCCGCTCGGCATGGCCGCGTCGCGGCCGGCCGTGCAGGACCTGCCCGACGGTGCCGAGGTCGCGCTGCCGCACATCGATGGCCAGCCGATCGCGGGCCATCCGTTCGTGGCGTGCAAGCCGGCGGCGTCGATGTACTCGTCGGTGCACGATCTGACCCGGTGGCTGCGCATGCTGCTGGCCGGCGGGCGGTGGCAGGGCGAGCAGCTGTTGCAGCAGAAGTCGCTCGCCGAGATGTGGCGGCCGCAGACGCACCTGGCGCGCGCCGGGACGGGGCCCGGCGTCGAGGACTTCGAGAGCTACGGGCTCGGCTGGTTCCTGACGGTCGACCGCGGCAACAAGGTCGTCGAGCACGACGGCGGCATGCCGGGCTTCCTCAGCAAGGTCTCGCTGGTGCCGGTGAAGAAGTTCGGGTTCGCGGTGCTCAACAACGGCAACGACGGCGTGCTCAACGAGGCGATCAAACGCGCGATCTACGCCGAGCTGGCCGGTGGCGACGGCGTCGCGGTGATCGAACGCATCGGCGAGATCAAGAAGCGCATCGATGCGCGCCAGGCAGCCGAGGTCGCGGCGCGCGAGGCCAGGCGGCGCAAGGGCACGGTTCCGTCACACGAGCTGGCGGCCTGTGTCGGTTCGTATCGCGACGAGATCTACGGGAACGCGACGATCACGCGCACCGAGGCGGGCGCGCTGCACGTCGTGCTCGAGCCGGCCAGCAAGCGCCTGCACGGGACGATGTCCCACTGGCACGACGACACGTTCCGCGTCGACTTCCCGGACCGCTTCCTGCCGTTCGCGCTGGTGCAGTTCGAACTCGACAGCAACAGCGCGGTGGTCGCGTTCCACATCGACTGCCCCATCGCCGACTTCGACTTCGCCCAACTCGACTTCCGCCGCCCCCAATAACCACCGCATACCGAACCCGGTTCAAGCTGCGCCACTTCGCCGGCCGACCGTGCGGGGTGAAAGGTGACTATCGAAACAGGTGGGCCAGGAGGGTGGGGATGCCGATGGTGAGGCGGGCGGGGGCGATGCCGAGGTCGGTGACGAACGGGATGTCGTCTTCGGAGGGGACCGTGATCGTCTCGCAGGTGTGCAGGCCGGCGACGAACAGGTCGACGCGGTTGCGCAGGTCGTTGGCGCGCGGCTTCGACCACCACGAGGTCGCGCAGCACCATCGACAGCGCTCGGCGTCGTTCCAGTCGCGGCACGGCTCCCGGTCGCGGTCGATCAGGTCGCCGCGGTGGCAGACCAGCTCGGCACCTCGCGCACATGCGAACGTCCGGCTGCCGAGACGGTCCGCCAGCCACAGCACGTTCGGGCTGCCCTGGCCACCCAGGCCGACGTGCACGACGACACGGTTCGGCTCGGCGCGCAGCAGCCCGGTCAGCGCCAGCTCGAGCGGCGCGTCCACCTGACTCTTCGCGACCTTGCTCAGCGGCAGGGCCCTGCGCTCGCAGAAGGTCGACACCTGCACGCCGTCGCCCGCGGTCGGCGTCGACTCGCCTTCGTGAACGGCCGCCAGCCAGCGCACGGCCGCCCCGCGCTGCGCCGCGTCTGCCGCCAGCTCGGCCGCGACCGCCTGGCTCCAATGCGGCTCGCGCCCCGCTCCGGGCGAACTGACGACGACGATCTGCACGGCAGAACGATCGCACGAGCGTGCGGGCACGGCAATCGAATCCGCCAACGCAGCTGCGTTGCACCGACGGCCGACGCGCCTATCCTTCCCCGGTCGCGCCGACGCCGCCATGGAGTTCCACAGTTCGCTAGCCGAGTCCCACGACCTCGCCGAAGCCTGCGACACGGTGGCCAGCGAACTGCGCCGTCACCTCGGCACGGCACCGCTCGATCTCGCCGTCGTGTTCGCATCGGCCGACTACGGCGCAGCCCTCGACGGCCTGCCGGTGATGCTGCACGAACGGATCGCAGCCCGCACGCTGATCGGCTGCACCGGCGCGGCCCAGCTGCACGCGACCAGCATGTGCGAGGGCACCCCCGCGCTGTCGGTGATCGCCGGCCGGATGCCGGCCGCCGAGGTCGCCGCCTGCGCCGTCGGCAACGCCGACCTGCCGCACGCCGACGCGCCGCCGGCCGACTGGCGGCGCCTGCTGCCCGAGCTGTCGTCGCCGATCCGCGGCGTGCTGGTGCTCGGTGAGCCGTTCCACTTCGACATGCGCCCGCTGCTGTCCGGCCTCGACTTCGTGCTGCCCGAGGCGCCGAAGGTCGGCGGCCTTGCGAGCGGCAGCCACCACCCACACGGCAACGCGCTGTTCTGCGGCCGTGAGCGCATCGGCCAGGGCGCCGTGATGCTGGCGATCGCCGGCGACGTGCAGGTCGCGCCCGTGGTCGCGCAGGGCTGCCGGCCGATCGGCCGCCCGGGCCGCATCACCAAGGCCGATCGCAACCGGCTCGCCTCGGTCGACGACCTGCCCGTCAAGACCTTCGTCGAACAGCAGCTGCAGGGCCTCGCCTCGCACGAACTCGAACTCGCCGAGGGCAACCCGCTGTTCCTCGGCATCGCCAGCGACCCGTTCGCGGTCGAGGAGCCGACCGCTGGGGACTTCCTGGTGCGCAACGTGCTGGGCATCGACAGCGACGGCCACCTCGTCGTCGGCGAACACCTGTCGGTCGGCCGCTCGGTGCAGCTCCACCTGCGCGACGGCGACGGCGGCCTCGACGACCTCGAAGCGCAGCTGCGGCGCGTTGGCGCCGACCGCGCCGGCGCCGCGCTGATGTTCCGCTGCATCGGACGCGAAGGGCTCGACCACCAACGGTTCCGCAGCCTCGCGCCGGAGGTGCCGCTCGCCGGCTGCACCTGCAACGGCGAGATCGGCCCGGTCGGTCGGGTCACGCACATGCACGGCTACACGGCCTCGTGCCTGCTGCTGCGCGAGGGCGCGCCCGCATGAGCTCACCTCGCCCACGCGTGCAGATCGCGGCGCTGGTGCGCACCTGGCTGCTGCTCGACTTCTTCGGCGACGCCCGTCGCTCGGGCGGCGGCCACGGCAGCAGCCTGACGACGACGATCATGTGGCAGTCGCTGCTCGCGTTCGGGTTTGCGATGCTGCTCTACCCGGACGTGCCGGTGATCCCGTTCGTCGCCGCCAACCTGTGCCTGTCGACCCTGTTGATCGGCATCGGCTCGCTCGGCGACGAAGAACGTCCGCTGCGGCTCGCCGCCGACGAGACCCTGCTCGCCGGTGCGCCGGTCTCCAACACGACCGTGGTGCTGGCGCGCAGCGGCCACGCGGCGTTCCACCTGGTGCTGGTGACGACCGGCATGGCGATCTCGCCCGCGATCCTGCTCGGCCACCTGACCGGCGATCCGCTGCAGTCGCTCGGCTACGTGCTCGCCGCGTGCGCCTGCACCGGCCTGACCAATGCGGGCCTGGCGACGATGCGCGCGCTGCTGACGCGGATGTTCGGTGCCGCGCGCGCGACGCTGGCGATGGGAACGACCAAGGCGGCGCTGCTCGGCGGCGGCTTCGTGCTGTTTGCGCTCGCGCTGCGCACACTCGAGGGCACCGCCGACGACCTGCCGATCGGCCGCATCGGCGCCGAACTGCTGCCGCCCTACCACGCGGCGCGGCTGCTCGCGGCCCCCGGCGGCGAGTCCTGGCGGTTGGCGCCGTGGCTGCTGCTGGTCGCTGCGATGCTGCTGCTCAACGTGCTGCTGCGCGCCGACAACGCCTCGGGCCGCACGCGGATCCGCGGCCGCCAGCCGCTGCTGCGGCTGCTCGCCGCGATCTCCGGACGCGGCCCGCGACTCGGCATCGCCGAGTTCGTCGCGCTGTCGATGTGGCGCAGCGCCGGCTTCCGCGCGCGCGTGCTGCCGCTGCTCGGGCTGCCGGCCGGCATGGTCTTCCTGACGCTCGGCGGCGACGACGGCGACGACTTCGTGCTGCTGTGCCTGCTGCTGATGCTGCCGGCGATCTACCTGCCGTTCCTGATCGCGTTCCTGCCGCGTGCCGATCAGGCCAAGACCGGCTGGGTGTTCGCGCACGCGCCGCAGCTGTCGCGCGACCTGGTCTCGGACGCGACCTGGCGCGCGCTGACGACCCACGTGCTGGTGCCGACCTACGGCATGGCGCTGACCCTGGTGGTCGCGTTCGGACCGGACCGACTCGACCGCGGTGCGGGCGCGGTGTTCGCGTTCGCGATGGCGGTGCTCGCCGCCGAACGCATGGCGAACCTCGACCGGGTGCCGTTCAGCGACGACCGCGAGGAGGACCGGGGCCTCGAACTCGGCAACCTGATGGCAGGCGCGCTGGCGCTCGGCGTGCTCGGCACGGCGTTCGGTGCGGGCGTGCCGGCGGCGCTGCGCTGGCCGGTCGCGGCACTGGCGCTGATCGGCGCGACGCTGCGGCTGCGCCGCCTGCCAGAACCCGACCCGCGCCTGCTGCTGGCCGACGCGAGCGACGAGAACCTGCCGGCAGCGCCCGCGGCGCCTGCGCCGGCCGAGACCGACGGCGACGACCCCCTGCCGACGCCAGCCGAGCCGACCCTGGGACGCGAATTGCGTGCCGTAGCGGTGCTCTATGTCGTGCTTTGCGTGCTCCCGTGGCTCGCGGGCGCCGTCTTTGCGGCATGAAGCTGGCGAACCGGGCTTCCCCCCGTTGTCACCGACTTCGCCGATCCCTACCCTGGGGGTTCTTCAGCCAAAGGAGCACCCATGAACGCCAAGACCGAGGTGATTCGTCAGGCCGCTGCGATGAGCACTGCTGACGATGGACTTGCGGCTGAGGGGGGACCGGACGACCAGACGACGCGCGCGCCCCGCGCCGCCGACGACCATGCCGACGCCGCACCGCAGCGGGTCAGCGTGGACCCGATGCGATCGACGGATCGCTACCGCCTGAGCCTGCCCGGCTCGGACGTTGCGCCCAACGGGCGATCCAACTGACGGCCGCCGTTCAGCCGCCGTCGAGCGAATGCCGATGGCGCGCACATGCAGCACCGTGAACGCAGAAGGTCGACCCGCGTGCGCGTCGTCGCGGTGGCGACCCTCGAGACCCAGGGGGCGCTGAGCTCCAACGACCAGGCCGTCTGCACCGTGCAGGACCTGTCGCGCACCGGGATCGGACTCGAGACCGGCCAGCCCCCCATCAAGGGACAGGCGGTGGTGCTGCGCATCTCGCTCGACGACGAGACCCACGAACTGCGAACGCGCGCCGCCCGCGTGCAGGTGCAGCCCGACTCGCACTTCTACCGGATCGGTCTCGACTGGAGCGCCTGCTCCCGTTCCGAACTGGCGTTCTTGGATCGCGTGCTCGGCGTGCTGCAGGAAGGCTGAGCCGCTCAGCCGACGTCGGGCACCAGGTCCTCGAACTCCTTCGGCAGCGGCGCCTCGATCGTCATGTCGCGCCCCTGCTTGGGATGGAAGAACGTCAGCGACGACGAGTGCAACGCGTGGCGATCGAGCACCAGGGCCTCGCGGCCGGCGTCGTCGAGCTGGCCGGCGATGCCCTGCAGGAACAGCTGCTCGTCCGCGCCGTACAGCTTGTCGCCGACCAGCGGGCAGCCGATCGCCGCCATGTGCACGCGGATCTGGTGGGTCCTGCCGGTCTCGGGGCGTAGCTCGACCAGCGAGAACCGTTCGTTGCTGCGCACGACGCGGTAGTTGGTGACCGCCGACTGGCCGCTGCTGGACTCGCAGGTCGTCAGCTTGAGGCGCACCGCCGAGCTCTTGTCCGGCACGATGCCCCGATCGACGACGCCCTCCGGTCGGGCCGGGCGACCGTGCACGACGGCCAGGTAGCCCTTCTGCACGAGGCGGTCCTCGAACTGCTTGCGCACCTGATGGTGGAAGTGCTCGTCGAGGCCGACCGCGACCACGCCGGAGGTCTCGAGGTCGATGCGGTGCAGCAGGCGCGGCACGACGTCGTACTCGGGCTGGTCCGGACGCCGGTAGCGACGGTGCAGTTCGTGGATCAGCGTGCCGTGCAGGTGACGCCCCGAAGGGTGCACGGCCATGCCGGGCGGTTTGTCGACCGCGATCATGCACTCGTCCTCGTAGAGGATCGGCAGATCGAAGCGCGCGTCCGGGTTGGGCTGCGCGACCGGGTCCTGCGGGATGTCGACCTCGATCGTGTCGCCGGCGCGAACCTTGCGCGACGGCGGCACGACGCGCCCCTGCAGGCGCACCTGCCCCTGCTCGATCATGCGTGCGATGCTCGATCGCGATCGCCAGGTCAGCACCGCTGCCAGCGCGAGGTCCAGGCGCTGTCCCGCGGTGCGTGCGTCCACGAGGACGCGGACCTGTTCGAGCGGCTTGCTCAGGTCACGTGGACCTTCGCCGGGATAGCGTGGCAGGGACACGGGCCGCTCGAGCCGTCGGCTCGACGGACTACGACTCCGAAGGAGTCGCGGCCGCGGCGGGCGCCGCGCTGGGAGCCTTCGCGGCGTCCGAACCAGGCGTGGTGTTCGCGGCAGCTTCGCTCGCGGCCTTCGTGTCGAGCGTCGTGTCGGCGGTCAACGGATCGAAGTCCGGCTGGTTGTCGCGGCGCTCCTTGCCCTTGCCGCCGCGCGTGCGACGCTTCTTGCTGCGGCCGCCCGAGACGCCCTGGCGCTTCCGTTCGGCCATCATGATGTTGCGCTCACGCTCCCGACCCTCGCGGCGACGCTTGTCACTCGACTTCTCGTGGTAGGCGTGCTTCTTGGCGAGACGGAAGATGCCGGCGTAGTTGCACTGGCGCTTGAAGCGGCGGAGCGCAGCCTCGAGCGGCTCGTTCGGGCGGACCTGGACGCGAATCATGCGGAGGGAAGGGAGGTGGAAGGAAGTAGGCTGACAGTTGCCCGCGCGGCTCCATGGCGCCGCTGGAGAGGCTGACGTATCGTTGCCAGACCTTCCCGATGGACGGACGAAAGGGCGCAACACCTTAGCGGATCGTCGCCACATGACAATACGGGTCGACGCCCAAGTTTGATGAGCAGCGACGGTTCCAGCCGCGAAGTGACCCTCGAGGGCACGATCGAACGCTTCACCTTCCGCAACCCGGACAGCGGTTGGGCGGTGTTGCGGCTCGCCGAAGAAGGCACGGGCAAGACGGTTACGGCGGTCGGCCCGATGGCGCAGCTGAAGGAGGGCCAGCGCCTGCGGATCCGTGGCGAGGTCGACACCCACCCGAAGTTCGGCGAACAGGTCAAGGTCGACGCGTTCGAGGCGATCGCGCCGTCGACCGCCGCGGGCATCGAGGCCTACCTGGCGTCGGGGCTGGTCAAGGGCATCGGCCCGGCGACGGCCGAGAAGATCGTCAAGGTGTTCGGCGACGCGACCCTGCAGGTGATCGAGGACGACCCGGAACAGCTGCGCAAGGTGAAGGGCCTCGGTCCGCGCAAGATCCAGGAGCTGTCGGACGCGGTGAAGGCGCAGAAGGACCTGCAGAACGTGCTGGTGTTCTTGCGAGCCCACGGGCTCGGCGCCGGCCTCGCGGCGCGCATCGTCAAGCGCTACGGCGCCAACGCGTCGGCGCTCGTGCAGGCCAACCCGTATCGGCTCGCGGACGACGTGATCGGGGTCGGCTTCCGGATCGCCGACCGGCTCGCCGGCCAGATGGGCATCGAGCCGCTCGCGGCCGAACGGCTCGACGCGGCGATGGAGTTCGTGCTCGGCCAGGGTGCTCGCGAAGGCCACTGCTACCTGCCCGAGGAGGTGCTGGTGCGGCGCACGGCCGAGCTGCTGGCGTGCGACGAGGAGGCGATCCAGAAGCGCCTGCCGCAGTTCGCGCTGAGCGGCCGGATCGCGCGGCAACTGCCGCCAGGTCCGGTGCTGCTGCACGACGACCCGGCGCCGGTGGTGTATCCGGCTGCGCTGGTCGAAGCCGAGGACGGCACCGCGCGCGCGCTCGACGCACTGGTCAAGAGCAAGGCTGCGCGGCTGCCGGTGCAGCCGGAGTCGGCGGTGCGCTGGTTCGCACAGGTGTCGGGCATGGAGCTGGCCGAGCAGCAGCAGGACGCGATCGTTCGCGGTCTGCGGGAGCGCGTGTCGGTGATCACCGGTGGACCCGGCGTGGGCAAGACGACGATCGTGCGCGCGCTGGTGCAGATCCTCGGCCAGAAGGACCTGAAGGTGTCGCTCGCCGCCCCCACCGGCCGCGCGGCGAAGCGTCTCGAGGAGTCGACCGGCCACCACGCCAGCACGCTGCACCGGCTGCTGGAATTCACGCCGGGGGCCAACCGGTTCGCGCGCGACGAGGACAACCCGCTCGAGGGCGACCTGCTGGTCGTCGACGAGGCGTCGATGCTCGACGTGCAGCTCGCCCACTCGCTGCTGCGCGCCGTACCGCCGACGATGACGCTGGTGCTGGTCGGCGACCAGAACCAGCTGCCGTCGGTCGGACCGGGCAACGTGCTCGCGGACATCATCGCCAGCGGTCGGGTCACTTCGACGGCACTGACCCGCATCTTTCGCCAGCAGAACGACTCGGACATCGTGCGCGTCGCCCACGGCATGCTGACCGGCGACGTGCCGACCAGCGGCGGCGAGAACGGCGACTTCTTCTTCGTCGAAGCCGACGACACCCGCCGTTCGCGGGCGCTGCTGCGCGAGCTGATCGGCTCGCGCATCCCGCGCAAGTTCGGCCTCGACCCGCTGCGCGACGTGCAGGTGCTGTGTCCGATGTATCGCGGCGAGGTCGGCGCCGACGCGCTCAATCGCGACCTGCAGGACCTGCTCAATCCCGGCGAGATCGAGGTCGAGCGCAGCGGCAAGCGCTACCGCATCGGCGACAAGGTGATGCAGATCCGCAACGACTACGACCGCGAGGTGTGGAACGGCGACGTCGGCCAGCTGACCTACATCGACACCAACGCCGCCAAGCTCTACGTGCGCTTTCCGGAGCGGGAGCATCAATACGGGTTCGAAGAGCTGGGCGACCTGATCCCGGCCTATGCGATCTCGGTGCACCGCTCGCAGGGGAGCGAGTATCCGGCGGTCGTGATGCCGGTGACGACCGACCACTTCTTGATGCTGCGCCGTTCGCTGCTCTACACGGCGATCACGCGCGGCAAGAAGCTGGTCGTGCTGGTCGGATCGCGTCGCGCGCTCGAGATGGCGACGCGCAACAACGACGACGGCCGGCGATGGTCGGGGCTGTGCGAGCGGCTCCGGGATCTGGTCCGGCACGACGGGGTGCACCCGGCGGTGGACGACGCCCAAGAGGGAGGGCTCGAGGCGTAGGCGCGGCGTGGCGCCTTGTCGGTTGCTCGCAGGCCCGTGCAGGTGCAGCGTTGGCCCCTTGCAGGCGCCGGGCAGGCGCTCGATGCGCCTACAGGCCCAGCGCCGCGTGCACGGCGAGCGTCGCCGACGAGCGGTTGAGCGTGTAGAAGTGCAGGCCGGGCGCGCCGAGCTCGAGCAGTTCGCGGCCCTGGTCCACGGCCCACTGCACACCGGTCGCGACGACCGCCGACGGGTCGCTCTCGACGATGCGCAGGCGGCGGTAGAGCTCCTGCGGGATGCGGGAGCCGCACATCTTGGTGAAGCGCTCGACCTGGGCGGCGTTGGTCACGGGCATCAGGCCCGGCACGATCGGGATCTGGATGCCGGCCGAGCGGGCGCGACGGACGAACGCCCGGTAGTCGGCGTTGTCGAAGAACAGCTGGGACACCAGGAAGTCCGCTCCCGCGTCGACCTTCTCGACCAGGTGGCCGAGGTCCTTCTCGAGATCTTCCGTCTCGACGTGCCCTTCGGGGTAGCAGGCTGCGCCGATGCAGAAGTCGAGGCCCGTCTCGCGGATGAAGGCCACCAGTTCGGTGGCGTAGCCGAAGCCCCCTGCCGTCGGCTTGAACTCGGTCTCGCCCTTCGGCGGGTCGCCCCGAAGCGCGAGCACGTTGCGGATACCCGAGTCGTGCAGCCGTTCGAGGGTCTGCCGGATCTCCTCCTTGGTGCTGCCGACGCAGGTCAGGTGGGCCATCGTCGTGATGCCCAGCTCACGCTGGATCCGGGCGACGAGTTCGAGCGTGCGGTCCCGCGTGCTGCCACCGGCGCCGTAGGTCACCGACACGAAGGACGGCCGACACGGACGCAGGGCCTTGACGGTGCCGTAGAGCGCCTCCACGCCTTCCTCGGTCTTCGGAGGGAAGAACTCGAAGGAGATGACGGGGTCGCTGCCACCGAACAGTTCGACGATTTTCATGCCACAGGCGAGACTAGGGGCGGGCCGTGGCGCTGCGCAACAGCAGCCCCGGGCAGGAAACGAAAACAGCTCCGCCGTCCTGACGGACGACGGAGCTGTTGGAAGAATGACCCGGCACTGACCTACTTTCGCGCATAGCACTATCATCGGCCCAGACTGCTTGACTGCCGTGTTCGGAAAGGGAACGGGTATTTCCAGTCTGGTATGGGCACCGGGAGGCGCTTGTCCACGCGGCGGACAGTCGAGCTGCCTCCGCGAGGAGATAAGAAGGGTTGGTGGAACGAGTCGTCGAGAATCTGCAGCTGCTGCTGCCAGCGAGTGAAAATGAGATCAAGCCGATCGACTGGTTAGTACCGGTCAGCTGAAGACATTACTGTCCTTACACTCCCGGCCTATCAACCTGGTGGTCTACCAGGTGTCTCAGGGATGACCAGTCTTGGAGTTGGCTTCGCGCTTAGATGCTTTCAGCGCTTATCCGGTCCGTACTTAGCTACCCAGCGATGCCGCTAGCGCGACAACTGGCACACCAGAGGTACGTTCTTTTCAATCCTCTCGTACTAGAAAAGAGTCTCCTCAATCATCCTACGCCCACACCAGATAGGGACCGACCTGTCTCACGACGGTCTAAACCCAGCTCACGTACCGCTTTAATGGGCGAACAGACCAACCCTTGGGACCGCCTTCAGCCCCAGGATGCGATGAGCCGACATCGAGGTGCCAAACCACGCCGTCGATATGGACTCTTGGGCGTGATCAGCCTGTTATCCCCGGAGTACCTTTTATCTGATGAGCGATGGCCCTTCCACACGGGACCACCGGATCACTAAGACCTACTTTCGTACCTGCTCGACCTATATGTCTCGCAGTCAAGCACACTTATACCTTTACGCTCTGCAAGCGATTACCAACCGCTCTGAGTGTACCTTTGCACTCCTCCGCTACTCTTTAGGAGGAGACCGCCCCAGTCAAACTACCCGCCTAACACTGTTCCCATGCCGGATGACGGTCACAGGTTAGACTCCAAATATGCCAAGAGTGGTATTTCACCGGTGACTATTCGACGGCTGGCGCCGCCGACATCAACGTCTCCCACCTATGCTACACATGACAAACCTAGAGCCAGTATTAGGTTATAGTAAAGGTTCACGGGGTCTTTCCGTCTTGGTGCGGGAACGTGGCGTCTTCACCACGACCACAATTTCGCCGAGTCCTTCGTGGAGACAGTATGGCTGTCGTTACGCTATTCGTGCGGGTCGGAACTTACCCGACAAGGAATTTCGCTACCTTAGGACCGTCATAGTTACGGCCGCCCTTCATTGGCGCTTCGACTCGCAGCTTCGATTGCTCTAACCACTCATCTTAACGTTCCAACAGCGGGCAAGCGTCAGTCTCTATACGTCGTCTTCGACGACTTCGCAGAGACCTGTGTTTTTAGTAAACAGTCGCAGCCATCGTTTTCCTGCGGCCACCTTGCGGTGGCTCCCCTTATCGCGAACTTACGGGGTTAATTTGCCTAGTTCCTTCACGTAAGGTTCTCTCGAGCGCCTGAGGCTATTCGCCTCACCCTCCTGTGTCAGATTTGGTACGGTCACTGCTTCGCTCCAGCGAAGGTTTTCTTGGACGGACTTCCACGCGGTTACCACCCGAGCCGGAGATCACGCGAACGGATTTTCCTATTCGCCACCCCAACTCAGCAACCAGAACTAATAACTGGCCGCACTTCGACCCGCCGTCACTCCTCTTTCAACGCTAACAGTGGTGCAGGAATATTAACCTGCTTCCCATCGACTACGGCCTTCGCCCTCGCCTTAGGGACCGACTAACCCTGGGCGGAATTGCCTTGCCCAGGAAACCTTAGGTTTACGGCGAGCAGGATTCTCACCTGCTTTCTCGCTACTCATCCCGGCATAATCACTTGGACCACGTCCACCAGTAGTTACCCTCTGGCTTCAACCGCTCGTCCAACGCTCCCCTACCAATGCACACACCATTGTGTGCAGTCTGGAGTTTCGGCTTCATGCTTAGTCCCGTTCATTTTCGGCGCAGAGTTGCTCGACTAGTAAGCTATTACGCACTTTTTAAATGATGGCTGCTTCTAAGCCAACATCCTAGCTGTCTATGCAACCCCACTTCCTTACATACACTGAGCATGAATTAGGGGCCTTAACTGCCAATCTGGGCTGTTTCCCTCTCGACCACGAAGCTTATCCCTCGTAGTCTGACTCCCAGGCTGTCAACAACGGTATTCGGAGTTTGTCTGGGTAGGGTAGGTTATGCACCCCCCTAGCCTGAACAGTAGCTCTACCCCCGTTGCGAAACACCTGAGGCTAGCCCTAAAGCTATTTCGGGGAGAACCAGCTATCTTCAGGTTTGATTGATCTTTTACCCCTAACCACAGGTCATCGGAAAATTTTTCAACATTTACCCGTTCGGTCCTCCACGAACTGTTACATCCGCTTCAACCTGCCCATGGTTAGATCACCTGATTTCGGGTCTGGCGCACTCGACTGGTATCGCACATTTCGCACTCGCTTTCGCTTCGGCTTCGGACTTCTAATCCTTAACCTTGCCGCCTACGCCAACTCGCCGGGTCATTATGCAAAAGGCACGCCGTCACCCCATGAATAGGGCTCCGACCGCTGGTAGGTATACGGTTTCAGGTTCTGTTTCACTCCCCTAACAGGGGTTCTTTTCACCTTTCGCTCGCGCTACTCTTCACTATCGGTCACCAAGGAGTATTTAGCCTTGCGCGGTGGGCCGCGCTGATTCACGCCTGGTTCCACGGGACAGGCGCTACTCGAGATATCCGGCGGAGGCTGCTCGCTTTCGAATACGGGCTATCACCTCTATGGCCTGGCTTTCCAGCCAGCTCTCCTAGCGAACAACTTGGTAACTCCGTGCAGGTCCGCAACCACTGCTCCGGCTCTCACAACCCCTGCATGCAACGCCTGCGGGCTTACACATACAAGGTTTGGGCTCTTCCCTTTTCGCTCGCCGCTACTGGGGGAATCGATGTCTCTTTCTTTTCCTGCAGGTACTTAGATGGGTCAGTTCCCTGCGTTCCCTACCGCACGCTATGGATTCACGTACGGCTCACGAGCGTCTAGCTCGCGTCGTTTCCGAATCTCGGACACCCCCGGGTCAAAGACTGCTTGCGTCTCACCGGGGCATTTCGCAGCTTAGCCACGTCCTTCGTCGGCTCTTGGTGCCTAGGCATCCACACGTACACCCTTTCTAGCTTGATCTGATTCTCACTCGAGATCCTCGACGATCTCGTTCCACCAACCCTACTTGTCAAAGAGCACGTCGACTCGCACGGTGAGCTCTCGCTCGAACCGAACGCGTCGTGTTCGCTTCTCTCACCTCCGGGGAACGGTCGCTTCGACCTGGTCCGGAAGGAGAAAATAGGGTGGCCTCGAGAAGAGCGTGCAAGCCCCTGTGGTTATCGGTGGATTAGAGGTCCACCGACAAGGTTCCTTAAAAGGAGGTGATCCAGCCGCAGGTTCCCCTACGGCTACCTTGTTACGACTTAGTCCCAATCACCAAGCTCGCCTTCGGCGCCGTCCCCCTTGCGGTTGGACTAGCGACTTCGGGCGCTCTCAGCTTTCGTGGCTTGACGGGCGGTGTGTACAAGGCTCAGGAACATATTCACCGCGGCGTAGCTGATCCGCGATTACTAGCGATTCCAACTTCATGCAGGCGAGTTGCAGCCTACAATCCGAACTGGGGCTGGCTTTATGAGGTCTGCACCACCTCGCGGCTTCGCATCTCTCTGTACCAGCCATTGTAGCACGTGTGTAGCCCTTGGCGTAAGGGCCATGATGACTTGACGTCGTCCCCACCTTCCTCCGTCTTGACAACGGCAGTCTCACTAAAGTGCCCGGCTTTACCCGCTGGTAACTAGTGATAAGGGTTTCGCTCGTTAAGGGACTTAACCCGACATCTCACGACACGAGCTGACGACAGCCATGCAACACCTGTGCAGGTCACACCCGAAGGTAATCAGCCGACTTTCACCGGCCTAGCCCCTGCATGTCAAGCCTAGGTAAGGTTCTTCGCGTTGCTTCGAATTAAACCACATGCTCCACCGCTTGTGTGAGCCCCCGTCAATTCCTTTGAGTTTCAGCCTTGCGACCATACTCCCCAGGCGGGGTACTTATCACTTTTGCTTCACCTGGAAGAACACAGGGATCCCCCAAGCTAGTACCCATCGTTTACGGCTAGGACTACCGGGGTATCTAATCCCGTTCGCTACCCTAGCTTTCGTACCTCAGCGTCAGTTGTGGACCAGAGAACCGCCTTCGCCACCGGTATTCCTCATGATATCTACGCATTTCACCGCTCCACCATGAGTTCTGTTCTCCCCTACCACACTCTAGCATAACAGTTTGCCAGGCAATTCCACGGGTGAGCCGTGGGCTTTCACCCGACACTTGTTACGCCGCCTACGTACGCTTTAAGCCCAGTAATTCCGAACAACGTTCGCACTCTCTGTATTACCGCGGCTGCTGGCACAGAGTTAGCCAGTGCTTCCTCTCGAGCCTTCGTCAATGCATGCCGGTATTAATGGCATACACTTCTTAACTCGTGACAGGAGTTTACAACCCGAAGGCCTTCGTCCTCCACGCGGCGTCGCTCCGTCAGACTTTCGTCCATTGCGGAAGATTCTCGACTGCAGCCTCCCGTAGGAGTCTGGGCAGTGTCTCAGTCCCAGTGTGACCGACCACCCTCTTAGGCCGGCTACCCGTCGTCGCCTTGGTAGGCCATTACCCTACCAACTAGCTGATGGGCCGCAATCACCTCTGACAGCAGACGATCCCGAAGGATCCCGTCCATTTACACACAGCAACATGCGATGCCGTGAGACCATCGGGTATTGTCTCCGGTTTCCCGAAGTTATCCCCGTCTGTCAGGTAGCTTGATTACGTGTTACTCACCCGTCCGCCACGCTACTTGCCCGAAGGCTTTCGCGTTCGACTTGCATGCCTCATCCACGCCGCCAACGTTCGTTCTGAGCCAGGATCAAACCCTTCACTTGATGTTCGTTGAACAACACAGGGTCATTCTCTTTGGCTTTGTCGCTAACTCACACTCGAACGACAAGATGCTGATGCATCCCACCGCATTCCGAGCATGAGCGGCTTGCCGGTCCCCGCTGCCCGACGCAAGCGCCGGAAACCGCGAGAACCAACCTCAATAAGCTCACACGCTTACTTTCGAGGCCACCCAGAATGCCAAAGATCGACCCCCGAAGTGAGTTTTGCTCGCTCAGGGGGGCGAGGAACAGTAGCGAGCTAGTCGACTGCTCGCAAGCGTTGGCAAAAGGTTTTTTGCGAACAGTCTCAAGTGTCGTTGCTGAGGCCACTTAGGCTCGCCAGAACTTGAGCCCGTCGCGCGTCGGGGCGACGCTCAGAGACCCTCGATCCGACGCACCCGACCCGGGTTCCGCGCCCGGAGCGCATCCAGTGCAGCGCCCTCGGGGAGCCGAAGCTCGAAGGAGTCCAACGGCTTGTGGTCCAGCCCGTGGGCGACCACTCTCATGACGCGACCGTCGACCTCGGCGCTGCACCAGTGGTAGGCCTTCTCGAGCGCCTGGGCCTCGCGCCGCGCCCGCGGGTTCTCGCGGATGTCGTAGAGCCGCTTGCCGCCGCCGCCGCTCACAACCAACGGCACTGGAAGGGTTTCGCTCGGTCCGAACCGCTGGTAGCAGTGGTCGTGACCGCTCAGGTAGAGGCTGACCCCCCACTTCTGCAGTTCCGGCAGCAGCGACACCAGCAGCTCCGGGTTGTCCCCCTGCCGCGACGCGCTGCGCATCGGAAAGTGGCTGGCGACGACGATCCACGGCTCGGTCCGCCGCTCCAGCTCGCGCAGCAAGAACGTGTGCGTCGGGTGCCCCTCCCGGTAGTGATCCCCGGTGAAGAACGTGTTGCAGTCGAGCGCGATCACCCGCACCGACCCCCACGCAAACGAGAAGCTGCGCTCATCGCCGGTCACCTCGTTGGTCGGCAGCTCGAAGTTCGCCAGGATCTGCACGCCGGCGGCGTTCATCACGTCGTGGTTGCCGAGCACCGGATAGAGCGGGGCCTGGCGGATCAGTTCGCCGAACGGCCGAAAGAACCCGCTGCTGTAGTGCGCATGCAGGCCCTTGGGGTAGATCACGTCGCCCAGATGCAGGGCGAAATCCGGCCGATACTCCGCCATCGCCGCACCGACCTCGGTGACCGCCCCCTTGGTCGGCAGCCAACCCCACCGGGCCGGCAGGTGCAGCAGCGGCGTCCGCTGCAGCCAGACCCACCAGGGCTGGTCGCCGCTGTCGCCACAGAACGCAAACCGCACCTTCGCGTCGTCGCTGGCTGGCGCGGTCCGGAACGTGCCCTCGATCGCGCCGCCGTCGCGCGACGCCAGCTGGTAGCGATACTCGGTCGCCGGCTCCAGGCCCTCGACGCGCAGCGCATGCCGCCGACCGACCTCACCGTGCGCGCTGGCGACGGCCTCACCGGCGGCGTCGTAGACGGTCAGGTGCTGCTGCTCGGGCTCCGCCGTGATCCGGGCGACCGTGGCCGCGTCCGTGGTGACGTTCTGCACGTAGGCGCCCGTCCGCAGCGGCGGGTCGTCGAGCACGTTGATCCACAGGCAGCCGAATCCGGCCAGCCAGAGGATGCGGCGCATCCAGCGCGTTCGGGTCTTCACACCCCGGTTCTAGCCCACGCGGGCCGCCTGGACGAGCCCGTAAGGCGCGCCGACGGCCTAGTTGGGATGGTGGCAGGTCACGCAGGTGGTGATGCCGCCGCGCACCTTGAACTCGCCGCGGATCGTCAGCTGCCGCGGCTTCAGCAGGTCGACCAGGTCCGAGAAGATGTCGTTGGTGACCTTCTCGTGGAACGCGCCAACGTTGCGGAAGCTCCACAGGTAGAGCTTGAGGCTCTTGAGCTCGACGCAGAGCTGGTCCGGCACGTAGTCGATGAAGATCGTCGCGAAGTCCGGCTGCCCGGTCTTCGGACAGACGCAGGTGAACTCCGGGCACTCGAACTCGATCTCGTAGTCGCGACCCGGCTCCGGGTTGGGGAACGTCTCGAGCGCGGAGGTGTCGTGCGGGGCTGGCTCTGGCAACGGCATGCGCGGAGCGAAGCAGGTCAGCAGGCCGGGGGCAAGGATCGCCGGCCGGCAAACGCCGCGAAGCTCAGCCCGGCGCGACGTCGCCGGGAGCCGGCAGGCCGAGGTCGACCGCCACCCCGTCGTCGGGGTCGAAGTCCATGCAGGCGAAGCGCTCGACGCCGTGCAGCCGACAGCTCGCGCGGCGGCACGGGCGGCAGGGCAGGTCCGCCGGCGCGACCAGCGCGCGGGCGGTCGGCGGCGACGTGCGCCGCGGATCCTGGCTGCCGAACAGGATCCGGCCGCGCGCACCGGCAGCGAGCAGCACGTGGCTGGCCCCCTGGTCCGGACCGATCACCTCGCCACCGGCAGCCGCCACGGCCGCGCCGAGCGCGATCAGCCGCCGCACCTCACCGGCCTCGTGGTGCAGCAACGGCCGTTCGCCGTCGTGGCTGAGCCGCGCCTCGGCAGGCCCGGTCACCAGCACGGCCTGCTCCTGGTGCCACAGCCGATCCAGCAACCACGGCCGCAGCGCGCGCGGATCCGACGGGTCGGTGCCGACGAGCACCGTGAACGGCCGCTCCGGGTCGACTCCGGCGCGCCGCAGCTGCTCGCGCTCGAAGCGCAGCTCCTCCGCCGTCGGCGCCAGCTCGGCCAGCGCAAACGGCGCGTCGGGCGCGATCACGCGCGCCAGTTCCCACGCGGCCCGGGCCGGATGGGGCGTCGCCTCGCACCGGATCGTGCGACGCAGCAGCACGCGGCTCGCCGGCTCTTGTCGCCATGGTGCCGCCATGCCCAGACGCAGACGGGCTCCGGACAGCCGCGCGATCCACGCGCTCTTCCAGTTGCCCTGCAGGTCGAGCGCGACGTCGTAGCGCTCCTCGCGCAGCTCGCGCCGCACCGCCCGCAGCGCCCGCAGGCCGCCGCGGCGGTCGAACGTCACGACGCGCGCGATCCCGGGCACGCCATCGAGCAGCGGCGCAAAGGTCGGCTGGGTGACGAACGTCAGCCGCAGGCCCGGACGGATCGCACGCAGCGAGGAGACCGCCCCGAGCGACTGCACCAGATCGCCCATCGCCGACAGCCGCACCAGCAGCGCGGCGTTCACTTCGGCGTCGCCGGGCGCTCGTGCACGACGAACGTCTTGAACGGGGTCGTCATCCGCCACAGCAGCCGGTAGTCCTCGCGCGTCAGCGGCCGCCACGGCGTGTCCTCGTGCAGGACCCAGCGGGTGTCGGGCAGGCGGCGACGGAACTCGTCGCCTTCCACCCACAGGCCGCTCGCGAGCATCGTCGGCGAGTCGAGGTGCCCGTATCCGCCGAGGTCGTCGACGACGCCGAGCTGCCGCAGTTCGCGGAACATCAGCTGGCCGATCGCGGCGCGCGCGCGCTTGCTCTCCGGCCAACGCGCGCTGCGCTCCAGGCCGACGGTCCACGACGCCACCATCGGCAGCACCAGGCACAGGATCACGACGTCGCGCGGACGCCGCACCAGCAGCGGCGCGCACGCGATCACCAGCGCCAGCCCGACCGACGCCTCACCGGCCCGCGGCACGAACGGGATCACCACCAGCGCGATCGCGGCCAGCACGCCGAGGCCCCAGATCACGCGCCGCGCAAACGCCGGCACCGCGCCGCGCATGCTCCAGTAGTGCGCCACGGCCGGCGCCACCGCGAACGTGAACAGCATCACGTTCGGCAGCAGGTAGCGGGTCGGGCGGCCGGGGAAGAACGTCAGCAACACCACCGCGAGCACGGCGCCACCGCTGCACATGCGCAGCGTCAGGTCGTCGGCCCCCATGCGCGCGTCGCGCGCGCCGCGCCATTCCCAGAAGCACCACAGCCCGAACGGCATCAGCACGAACAGCGCCCGCAGCCAGTAGACCGGCGTCTCGCGCACGTGCTTCCACTCGAACAACGCCAGGCGGCCGACCGATTCCTCGTTGGCGACCTCCAGCATCGCGCCGGCGTCGACGAACCAGGTCCACAGCGGCACGAAGTAGGCCGCGATCACCAGCGCCATCGGCACGAAGTGGTGCAGCACGTAGCGCAGCCGGCGGTGCCGCCACCAGACCAGGTAGGCACCGATCGCGAACAGGAAGAACGGCGGCCCCTTCTGCAAGAATGCGAGGCCACCGACGACCCCGCTGGCGAGCACCAGCAGCGAACGGTCGCGCGCGACGCCGGTCGCCAGCAGCCACAGCGAGATGCCGGTCAGGCTCGCGAACAGCGGGTCGATCTCGGCCGTCGGCCACTTGAACACCACCAAGGGCGAACACAGCAGGCCGAACGCGACCAGCCAGCCGGCGGTCGCGCCGAACCAGCGCCGCAGCAGTTCGCCGGCGAGCAGCGCCGACAGCCACGCGCCGAGCGCACCGGGCAGCCGCAGCGACAGGTAGTCACTGCCGAGCCACTCGTGGCACAGCATGATCAGCCAGTAGTGCAGCGGCGGCTTCGCCCAGGTCGGCTCGCCGCTGAGCAGCGGGATCATCCAGCTCTCGCTGCGCAGCATCTCCAGCGCGATCTGCACGCGACGGCCCTCGGTGCCGTCCCAGTCGGGCCGCAGCCACGTCGGCAGCAGCACCAGGACCGCGGCCGCGAGCAGGATCAGGGCACGGATCAGCACGCGCGCGCGACCTCCGTCAAGCGGCCGCCTCGTCCTTGCGCGTCTGCCGGATCAGCATCAGGTTGCGCGCATAGATCACGCTGCCGGTGACCTGCCCCATGATGAACACGGGATCGAGACGGTAGATGGCGTAGCACAGGCTCAGCATCCCGCCCGAGATGCTCAACCACCAGAACGAGATCGGAACGACCGACTTCCGGGCGCGTTCGCTCGCGATCCACTGCACCCAGAAGCGCGACGCGAACACCAGCTGGCCGCCGAACCCGATGACCCACCAGTACCACGGCGTCGACTCGATCGCGCCGTCGGCGAGGTTCGAGAGCATCTAGAACTCCTCCTTGACCTCGTGCAGCAGCAGGCGCTGTCGCACCCAGCGCATCGCGAAGCAGTCGCGCAGCCCCTTGAACATGCGGTTGCCGATCCCGTACTTGGCGGTGCCGGCGTAGCGTTCGCGGTGGTTGACGTCGCGCTCGAGCACCTTGCCGCCGAGGTAGCGGACCAGCGTCGCCATGAAGCGGTGCATGCCGACGAACTTCGGCACCCGCAGGAAGTAGCTGCGGCGGATGACCTTGATGCCGCAGGCGGCGTCCTTGACCTTGTCGCCGGTCAAGAAGTTGCGCACGCCGTTGCCGATCCTCGACGACGCCCGCCGCACGAACGTGTCCTGGCGCTCGGCGCGCACGCCGACGACCGCGTCGGCCTCGCCGTTCTCGACCAGTTCGAGCATCGCCGGGATGTCGCGCGGATCGTTCTGCATGTCGCCGTCGAGCGTCGCCACGATCGGGGCCCGCGCCTGTTCGACGCCAGCCATCACCGCCGCGCTCTGGCCACTGTTGGCCTTGAGCGTGACGATGCGCAGCCAGTCGGCAGCGTGCTCGCGCTTCCACTCGCGCATGATCTCGAGGCTGCCGTCGCGGCTGCCGTCGTCGACGAACAGCGCCTCGAACGGACCGTGCGGCGCGAGCACTTCGCCGACCTCGGCGAGCATCGTCGCGACGGTCTCCTCCTCGTTGTAGATCGGCACGACCAGCGAGAACCTGGGCTGTTCCTCCGCCATCACTGCACCTCCACGCGCATGCGGCCGTCGACCGCGACGCTGTCGCTTCCCGCCTTCGCGAGGATGAACGGATTGACCTCGACCTCGGCGATCTGCGGGAAGTCGTCGACCAGCTTCTGCATGCGCAGCAGCGCCTCGTAGGCGGCGGCGACGTCGGCGGCCGGCGCACCCCGGAACGAGCCCAGCAGCGCCGCCCCCTTCAGGCCCTGGAACATCTCCGCCGGATCCTGGCCGTCGATCGGCCCGACCCGCACGGCGACGTCGCGCATCAGTTCGACCTGGACGCCGCCGAGCCCGGCCGCGAACAGCGGCCCGTAGCGCGGATCGCGCGTCATCCCGAGCAGCACCTCACGGTGGCCCTTGGCGTGCCCCTGCACCTGCAGCGTCAACGGCCCGAAGCGACGGCCGAGCCGCTTCTGCAGGTCGCTGGCCGCGGCGAACACCTCGTCGCCGTTGCGCAGCCCGGTCCGCACCGCGCGGTGTTCGCTCTTGTGCACCAGCCCTTCGCCCTCGGCCTTCAACACGACGGGATACCCCAGCGCGTGCGCGGCGGCGACGGCGTCACCGGGGTTGTCGACGCGTCGACTAGGAGCGAACGGGATGCCATAGGCCTGCAGAATCGCCTCGGTGGTCGCGCCGGGCAACCATCCGTCGGCCACTCCGGCCAGCATCCTGCCGACCTTGGCCTTGCCGACGCGCAGGCTCGGAACCTTGACCGGCGCGCGCTGCAGCCAGCGCGAGCGCCGACACATCAGGTGCAGCGTGGTCGCGGCGTCCTCCGGATAGCGGAACACCGGGATGCCCGCGTCGCGCAGGATCTGGTGCGCCTCGTCGCTGCGCTGCCGCCCCATCACGCACGCCAGCACCGGCTTCTTCAGGCCGCGGGTCTCGTCGACGATCGCCTGCGCGACCGCCGCGGCGTCGATCATGATCGGCGACACGAACAGGACCACCAGCCCGTCGACGTCCCTGTCGCGTGCGACCACCCGCAACGCGTCGCGGTAGCGGCCGGCATCGGCCGAGGCGATCAGGTCGATCGGGTTGTGCACGCTCGCCTCGACCGGCAGCACCTTGCGCAGCTTCTTCTGGGTCGCGGACGACATCGGCGCCATCTCCATGCCGAGGCCGTCGATCGCGTCGGTGGCCAGGATGCCCGGCCCACCCGCGTTGGTGACCACGGCCATCCGACGCCCGGGCGGTGGCGGCTGCTCGAGCAGCGCCTGCGCCAGCGAGAACATGTCGCGGAAGTTGTCGACGCGCAACACGCCGCACTGCTGCAGCAGCGTGTCGGCGGCGATGTCGGCGCCGGCGATCGAACCGGTGTGCGAACTGGCCGCCATCGCACCGGCGTCGCTGCGCCCGGACTTGACCGCGATGATCGGCTTCTTGCGAGCGACCGCGCGCGCCACCCGCAGGAACTCCTGCGGCTCACCGACGGTCTCGAGGTAGAGCAGCACGACCCGCACCTGGTCGTCGTCCCCCCAGTACTGCACCAGGTCCGCAGCGGTGACGTCGGCGCGGTTGCCGACCGACGCGAACATCGACACGCCGAGGCCGGCCTGGGCGGCGTCGGCGAGGATCGCCTCGCCGAGCGCACCGGACTGCGACACCATCGCGACGCTGCCGGCCGGCGGCGGCGTCGCCGAGAAGCTGGCGTTGCAGGAGTAGGTCGCCTCCGTGTTGATGATCCCCATGCAGTTGGGGCCGACGACGCGCATCCGGTACTTGCGGGCGATCGCCTGCAGCTTGTCCTCGCGTTCGGCGCCGATGCCGCCGATCTCGCGGAAGCCCGCGGTGATCACGACCAGCCCCTTGACGCCCTTCTTGCCGCATTCCTCGGCGGCCTTCAGCGCGACGTCCGGCGGCACCACCAGGACCGCCAGGTCGACCGGCCCGCGGATGGCGCGAACCGACCGATAGGCCGGAATCGACAGCACCACCTCCGCCTTGGGGTTGACCGGATAGACGGGTCCCTGGAACCCACCTCCGATCAAGTTCGCCACTACCTGCCGGCCGATGGATCCCTCCCTTCGGCTGGCACCGATCACCGCCACCGAGCGCGGGCGGAAGATGCCGTCGAGACCTCGCGTGTTCGCCATTTGCAATTCGGCAAGCAGGTTAGCGGCACGACAAGGCCGGCGAAACGTTGCCGCCGCGCTTGCGTGGAGAGAGTCGATTCCCATGATCCCTGCTGGTCCATCCCGCTCCGCCATGCCGCCGTTCGTCGAAGCCCTGCGCCCGCACCAGTGGGTCAAGAATCTGCTGGTGCTGTTCCCCCTGTTCTTCACGAACCGGGCGTTCGAGCTGGCGGGCTGGATCGCGGCGCTGACGGCGTTCGGCTCGTTCTGCTTCGCGGCGAGCTCGATCTACCTGCTCAACGACATCCTCGACCGCCACGAGGACGCCAACCACCCCAAGAAGAAGCACCGCCCGATCGCGTCGGGCCGGCTGCCGGTCGGCGCCGCGTGGGCCGAACTGCTGATCACGCTGGTCATCTCGGGCACGCTCGCCTGGCTGGTGCCGGTCACCGAGCGCTCGTTCCTGATCTGGCCGGCGGCCTATCTGGTGCTCAACGTCGCCTACAGCTTCTACCTGAAGCGGCTGGTGATCGTCGACTGCATGTGCATCGCGCTCGGCTTCCAGCTGCGGGTGATGGCGGGGGCGGCCGCGATCGACGTCGACGCGTCGAAGTGGATCCAGCTGTGCACGTTCTTCTTCGCGCTGTTCCTGGCGTTCTGCAAGCGCTACGAGGAGGTCGGCCGGCAGTCGGAGGCCTCCGGGCAGACGCGCCGGACGATGTCGGAGTACTCGACGCCGTTCCTCAACATGCTGATCGGGCCGCTGGCGGCGCTCAGCATCCTCAGCTACGCGCTCTACACCGTCAGCCCCGAGACGATCCAGCGGCACCACACCGACCAGCTGATGTTCACGGTGCCGTTCGTCTGCTACGGCGTGTTCCGCTACCTCTTCCTGGTCTACCGCAAGAGTGAGGGCGGCGACCCGGCCAAGCTGCTGTTCCGCGACGTGCCGCTGGTGCTGTCGGGAGTGCTCTACGTCGGCGTCGTGCTCTACATCCTGGGCACCGCCCACCCGCCGGCCTGACGCGCCCCGCCCGGCGAGCGGGCGGCCGTCCGGCCAGTTCCGGAATCAGGAGACCACGCCGGTCGGGACGATCCGGTACAAATCCGAGGTCCCATCCCCTCGGCCCGATCTCCCCATGGCAACCGTGAAGACCCCGGCAGAGATCCGGGCACGTCTCAGCGAAGACCTCGCGAACGGCAAGACGATCGTCCTGTCGACCCGCGAACTCGACGATCCGTCCCTGCGCGAGCAGCTGCCGCAGCTGCTCGAGGACCTGTCCGCGACCCACGCCCCCAAGCCGGGCGTCGGGCCGCAGATCCCCGGCTACACGATGCTGGGCGAGATCGGCCAGGGCGGCATGAGCACCGTGTACCTGGCGCGGCAGGAGAAGCTCGGCCGCCACGTCGCGGTCAAGGTCGCGCCGGCCTGGCTCGGCGGCGGCGAACGCGCCCGCCGGATGCTGGTGCAGGAAGCGCAGGCGATGGCGCGGCTGCAGCACCCCAACATCGTCGTCATCCACGACATCATCGACGTCGACGACACGTTCGCGATCGCCATGGAGTGGGTCGACGGCCGCACGCTGGCGAGCCTGCTGCGGACCCTGCCGACCGAACCCGGTCGCGACGACATGGTGCTGCTGACGACTGCGCTCGGCACCTCGCAGGAGGCGCGCGAGACGTTCGAGCAGAGCTCGGTGCGCCACTTCGTGCGGCTGATCCGGGACGTCGCGCTGGCGGTGCAGGCCGTGCACGACGCCGAGCTGCTGCACCTCGACATCAAGCCGTCCAACGTGCTGATCCGCCGCGACGGCACGCCGTTGCTGGCCGATTTCGGCGTCACCCGCGAGATCTCGCCGGAGCCGACGCAGACCCGCACGTTCGCGGGCACGCCGGTCTACGCCGCGCCCGAGCAGCTGCGCCGCGACGACGACCAGATCGGCCCGCGCACCGACGTCTACAGCCTCGGCGTGACGCTCTACGAGGCCCTGGCGCGCACCCAGCCGCTGCGCGGTCTCGACCTGCCCGGCATCGTGCAGTGCGTCGAGTCGGGCAGCATGCCGCCGCTGTCGTCGAAGGTCGCGGTGCCGCCCGACCTCGCCAACATCGTGCACCGCGCGATCGCGCCCGAGCCAGAACACCGCTACGCGACCGCGCAGGCGCTCGCCGACGACCTCGACGCGTTCCTCGAACACCGCCCGGTGCAGGCGCGGCCGCTGACCCGCACGCAGCGCCTGCGCCGCTGGATGCGCAACGAGCCGTGGAAGGCCGCGCTGGCCGCGACCCTGGCCGTGATGGTGCCGGCGCTGCTGGTGCTCGGCACCTACCTGGCGGTGCAGATGCCGACGATCTTCGCGGCCGAGGTACGCGACCGGCAGGAACAGGTCAACCAGCTGAAGCAGGACGCGTTCCAGCGGTTCCTGACCTCACACGGCACCCACGAATACGCGATCTTGCCGCTCGAGCGTGCGCTGGCGATCGACCCCGGCAAAACCGCACTGGCGAGCCTGCTGGCGCTGACCAACGAACGTGGCTGGCCGCACCTGGACGAGCTGCTGGAGCGGGAACGGACCGTGATCGAAGCAGAAGCGAGCCTGCGCATGGTGCGCGACAAGGCGATGGCGCGGCGCTCGTTCTTCAGCGACGAAGAGCTCGACACCCTGCGCGAACAGGAGACCGCGCTCGCCCGCTACGTGGTCGCGCTCGACCGGGTCTTCCACGCCAACGACGAACGCAGCCAGAGCAGCCGCCACGAGGCGCACGCAGCACTCGAGGCGGCCGCAATGCAGGACGCGCCGGACCCGCTGCTGCTCGGCCTGTTGCTGTGGAACTCGGCGCGCCTCGACGACACCGAGACGTTCGATTCGGTCGCCCGCCTGATGCGTCGGCGCTGGCCCAACGACGCCGTTGCGCTGACCTGGGCGTCGATCGCGATCGAGCCAAGCGATGCCGACCTCGCCCTCCAACGCGCGGAGCAGGTCATCGAACGCACGCCCGGCGACGTCTACGGTTACGAGGTCTGCGCCGCCAACCGGATGCGCGCAAAGGACGTCGACGGCGTGCAGAAGTTCATCGAACGCGCGCGCTCGGCGGGGCTCACATCACCGCTGCTCGACATCTACGCGCCGATGACCGCCGCCCGCAACGGCGACGTGCAGCAGGCCCAGGCGCTGCTCGCGCACCAACGGCAGGACCTGCTGCCCGACGGAACCCGCCTGCTCGCGCTGCGCACGCTGTCCCACGAGCAGGCGGTGACGTTCGCCCGTTCCCTGGTAGCGCAGGCGGCGCCCAGTCCGGGCGCGCTCAAGCAGGCGGCGATGTTCGACTACAAGGAGCGTGAACTCAGCGAGAGCGCGATCGCCAGGTTCTTCGAGCTGTACCCGGACCGCCGCAGCCTGCATCCGCACGCGATCATGATGGCGTGGCCGCAGCGCGGGGACGACGCTCGCGAAGCGATGCGCAGGATCGCCGACCTCGGCCGCGAGGCGAGCCTCGAGGGGATGCATATCGAGAATGTCGTGCACATGGTGATGCGCGCGCACATCTTCCTGCGGGAGTGGGACGAACTGCGCCGGCACGCCATGGGGTGTCTCGAGGACGCCCCGGACAGCCAGCAAACCTACTACTACGCGGCGCTCGGCCTGTCGCGGCTCGGCGAGTACCTCGAGGCGGGACGCCTGCTGGCACGCGGCGTCGCCTCCGAGCCCGAAGCTCGCACGGGCCGGCCGCCGTCCTGGTACGTCGCCGCGCTGCTCGACGACGCCTGGCTGCGCGCGAGCCCCGAGTCGGCCCCCCAGCTGCACGACCCCGAACTGGCCAGGGTCCGGCTCCAAGCGTTCGATCGCCTCAATCCCGAGCTCCAGATCCCGCACCGCGGACCGTGGCTCTCGCTGACCCGCGCCGAGGTGCTCTGGTCAAACGGTGAGCGCGACGCTGCGCGCGAGGCAATCCGTTCGGCTCAGCGGGCGAAACGACCCAACATGCCGGTCCGCCGCGACTACCAGGAGTTCATCCAGCGAGCGGCGGAGCGGATGAAGGCGAAGTGATGCGCGACTGCTGCAGGCAGCGAACGGTCGCCAGCAGCAGCAGCAGCGTGCTGCCGGCGACGCTGCCGTAGGCGAGCACGACGTTGGCGCTGGCCTTGCCGAGCAGGCCCTTCGACGTCAGCCCGAGCGCCAGCGCCGCGACGAACAGCAGGATCGCCAACCAGTCGCGTCGGGTCCGGACCAGGTGGTTGACGACGAAAGCGACCGGCAGGATCCAGACGCAGAAGTGCGACTTGCTGCTCTGCGGCGACAGCAGCACCATGCCGCACGCGAACGCCGCGACCTCGCCGAGGCCGACCGTTCGCTGCACGCCGGCGAACGCATCGCCCGCGGCACGCACCGCGCCGCGCGCGAACCAGACGCCGAGCGAGATCACGCCGAGCACCAGCGCCGAGGCCAACAGGGTCACGGCGCGCACCATCGTCGTCGACAGTTCGGCCAGCAACACGTCGCCCTTGTCGCCGACGACGAAGCTGCCGTCGGGCACCTCGACCGGCGTGAACAGGCGGCGCAGCGCGCCGCTGAGGCTCTGGTTGAGCACGCTGTGCGAGTTCCACGCGCCGCGCGCGTCGGCGGTCCCGCCGACCTCGAGGCCGGCCAGGTTGACGTCGTACCACGCCCGCCACCAGGTCCCCGCGCCGGCGCGTTCGGGGTCGAACACCTGGTCTGCGGCGGCGATCGTCTCCTGCGACCGCGGGAACACGTAGTCGGGCAACAGCGTCGCGCCGAGCGTCGTCGCGACGATCGCGAGCAGTCCGAGCCAGTGCAGCCGCAGGCCGAACAACCCGACGAAGATCAACGGCGTCGCCTTGGTGGCGGCGCCGAGCCCGGCCCAGAACCCGGCGAGCATGCCCGCAACCTGGCGCCGCCCGCACCAGGACACGGCGGTCAGCGTCACCAGGCCGAGGATCGTCAGGTCGTGGCTCTGGTTGGTGAACACCGAGACGATGTGCCGGCCGCCGAACACCGCCGTCGGGATCCAGAACCACCACATGCGGGGCGGCGCCCGGCCGGTGTCGGCGCTGCGCGCCCAGCGGTGCAGCCACCAGACGATGCCGAGCAGGATCAGGAAGTTGACGCAGAACCATGCCTCGGCGTGCCATTCGTCCGGCAGCACCGAGAACCCGACGAACGGCACCGCCGCGAACGGCGGGTAGGTGAACGGCTTGCCGTCGGTGCCGCGGCGGTAGATCTCCTCGCCCGCCGACATGCGCTGGCCGCCGGTGACGTAGACGCCCAGCTCCCGATCTCCCTTGGCCGCCTGCCGGTCGAAGTAGAACGACCCGCCGACCATTGCGGCCAGCAGCAGAGGCACGAGCCAGAGCCAGGAACGCTTCACGGTCGCGTTATCGCGCGATCTCGGGCCGATGTCCAACGACGCCGTCCAGAAGATCGAGCGAACCGCTGCAAGCGGCGGCCGTTTCGGTAAGCTCTTTCGCCCTCCTTTGGCCAAGACACGCTCACAACAAGGAAGCCGACGCCTCGGCGTCTGGCTGTTCGGCGCCTACGGCGGCCTGGCGACGACCGTCGTGGTCGGCGCCCGCGCGATCGCGAAGGGCCTCAGCGAACCGCAGGGTCTGACCACCGACACCGACATCGCCGCCGACATCCCGTGGCGGCCGATCGACCGCATGGTGTTCGGTGGTCACGAGATCCGTCGTTCGGACTACGCCTCGGCGGCGGCCGAGATCCACAGCAAGACCGGCACGCTGCCGCCCGAGCTGATCCGCAAGCTGAAGCGCGACCTGACGACGCAGAGCAAGAACGTCGTCACCGGCGTGCTGCCCAACGCCGGCGCGACCATCGAGCAGCTCGCCGAGGGCAAGCAGAAGAAGGCGACGCTGCGCCAGCAGATCGCGCAGATCCAGCGCGACATCCGCGCCTTCCAGAAGCGTCACAAGCTCGACCGCGTGGTCTGCGTCAACCTGACCTCGACCGAACCGAACCTGCGCCTCGGCGCCGCGCACAAGACGCTCGCCGCGTTCGAACGTGCGCTCGACAAGGACAACCAGAAGGCGGTGCGTCCGTCGGCGCTCTACGCCTACGCCGCCGGCAGCCTCGGCCTGCCGTTCGTGCACTTCACGCCGAGCAACTCGGCGCTGACGCCGGCGATCGAGGAGCTGTTCGCGCAGCACGACACGCCGTTCATGGGCTGCGACGGCAAGACCGGGGAGACGCTGGTCAAGTCGGCGCTGGCGCCGATGTTCAAGTACCGCAACCTGCGCGTGCTGACGTGGCAGGGCTACAACATCCTCGGGGATCGCGACGGCCGGGTGCTGTCGGACAGCGAGAACAAGAAGAGCAAGGTCGACAGCAAGGACGCGCTGCTGCCGTCGATCCTCGGCTACCCGCTGCACACCCACGTCGGCATCGACTACGTGCCGTCGCTGCACGACCTGAAGACCGCGTGGGACTTCGTGCACTTCGAGGGCTTCCTCGGCTTCAAGATGGCCCTGCAGTTCATCTGGCAGGGCTGCGACGCGATCCTGGCGGCGCCGCTGGTGCTGGACCTGATCCGGTTCGCCGACCTCGCGGCCGCGCGCGGCGAAAGCGGCCCGATGCCACATCTGGCGTGCTTCTTCAAGCAGCCGTTCGGCGTCGCCGAGCACGACCTGCACCGGCAGTGGCACATGCTCGGTGAATACCTCGACCGCGTGCGCGCGGACTGACCCGGAAGCGCCATGTGCGGCATCGTCGGCGCCCGCGACGACTGGCTACGATCCTGCGGCCTGGATCCCGACGCCGCGATGCGGACCGCGCTGCGCGAACTGCGCTGGCGCGGGCCGGACGGTGAGGGCCTGCAGCATGCCGGCAGCTGGTGGCTCGGCTGCGCGCGCCTCGCGATCTCCGGGCCGCGACGGCCGCAGCCGGTCGCGCGCCGCGGCGGCCGCTTCGTCGGCGTCATGAACGGCGCCGTCACCAACGCACGCGAGCTGTGGGCGCGGTTCGCGCCCGGCGTCGAACAGCGCCCGGCGCCGCCGAACGACGCCTGGCTGCCGCTGCTCGCGGTCGAGCACGGCGACCACGACGCGCTCGCCGAACTGCGCGGCCACCACGCCTACGCAGTCGTCGACACCGTCGAGGACCGCGTGCATCTCGGCCAGGATCGCTACGGCGAGAAGCCGCTGCACTGCGTCGTCGCGCGCATCGGAGACGTCTGGCGCCTGGTCGCGTTCGCGTCGACGCCGGCAGCGCTGCGCTGCCTCGGTGTGCCGGTGCGGGACGCCGGCCGCCACGTCGCGCAGTGGTTCCGGTTCGGCTGGTCGGAGGGCACCACGCGACGGATCGACGCGCGCATGCACGTTCGCGACCTGCCGCTGCGCGGGGTGCCGTTCGTGGCGGCGGCCGACGGGACGCGGTGGGCGCGGCCGGCGCTCGAGCCGCGACCGGCGACCGTGCGCGGGGTCGACACGCGCGACGCCGAACTGCGCGAACGGATGGCCAACAGCGTGCGCCGCTGCCTCGACAGCCCGTCGCCGGCGGGCCTGTTCCTGTCGGGCGGCGTCGACAGCAGCTGCCTGGCGCTGACGCTCGGGCGGCTCGGCGAGACGATCCCCGCCTACCAGTTCCGCGCCCACGGCACGCCGGGCGACGAACGCGCCGCGGCCGAGGACGTCGCGCGCGCGGCGCGCCTGCCGCTGCACGAGATCGACGGCGGCCCGGAGCTGCTCGACGCGCTGCCGATGCTGACGCGCATGGCCGGCCAGCCGCTCGGGGACCCTTCGATCCTCGCCGCGCACGCGGTGGCGCGCGCGGCGGCGGCGCAGGGCGTGCGCATCCTGCTCGGCGGCGAAGGGGCCGACGAGCTGCTGCTGGGCTACCGTCGCTACCGCGCGCTCGCGCACATGCCGCGCTGGTCGCGCCTCTCTGCGCTGTCCCGGCTCGCCGGCGCGTGGTCGATGCACAAGGCCGCCCGCTACTGGCGCGCGGCCACCGCCGCCAACCCGATCCGTGCCCTGCTGGCGGTCACGCCGCCCGCGTTCGGCCAGAAGGTGCTCTGCAGCGAACTCGGTTCGCACCGCTGCTGGCGCGACGACGAGGCCACCGAGCCGAACCCGCCGGACCTCGCCCTGGCCGGCCGCGACGACGACCTCGCCAACTACCTGCCGCGCGACCTGCTGCCGAAGATCGACGTCGCGCTGATGGCGGCGGGCGTCGAAGGTCGGTGCCCCTACCTCGAGGCCGGCATCGAGGCCTTCGGCGTCGACCGCATGGCGATGGGCAAGCGCCACCTGCGCGAGGCGTTCGCCGGCGAACTGCCCGAACGGGTGCAGAACCTGCCCAAGCGCGGCTTCTCGCTACCCCTCGACGCGTGGTTCCGCGGCGACCTGCCGGCCCTCGACGTGCTCGCCGAGCCGCAGAGCCGCGAGCGCCCCCACCTGCGCCCCGGCGGCCTGATCCGCGCCATCGACCAGCACCGCGGCGACCGCGCCGACCTCGGCCACGCCCTCTACCTCCTCTACGCCTACGAACTGCACCTCCGCACCGCGAAGGTCCGTTCGTTCGGTTCCGGGCGCATACCGACCACTACCGGCGCAACCTGAACCAGGTTCGGTATGCGGGGTCCGGAAGGTTGGTTCCGGGAGCGGAGCTTGCCGGCCGCTACTGGCGCAACTTGAACCCGGTTCGGTATGCGGGGTCAGCTGGGGAGGAGGCGGCGGTAGAGTTCGGCGCGGCGGCGGGGGGAGGAGCCCGGGTCGGTCGCGAAGGCGGAGCCGCCGATCTCGGCCTGGGCGGCGGCCTGCCAGCGGTCGAGCAGCTGGGTCGCCAGGTCGCGGGCTCCGGTGCGGCAGGCCAGGGCGAACGCCTCGAGCAGCAGGAACGGGTCGTCGGGCCGCTCGGTCAGCAGCGCCTGCAGCGCCGCCAACGCGCCACCGACGTCGGTCGCTGGCTCCGGCACCCCGCGCAGCACCGGCACGACGGGACGGTTCATCTCCGAGTCGAATGCCTCACCCGGCGGCAGGTGCGCCGCGATCAGCGCCATGATTTCGCCGACACGCCCGCGCAGGCGGCCCGAACTGGTCAGCCTGCGCCGCTGGTCGAACGCCTGCCAGGTCAGCGACAGGCCCGGCCCACCGTCGGCGCCGGCGACCGGCGTCGGAACGACCAGTTCGCCGATATCGTAGCGGTCGAGCTTGCGCGCCAGGGCCCGAACGGACTTGGGCTCCAGCCGATAGATCGACATGCGGTCGAACACCGGCAGGCTCGCGCCGCTCTGCTCGTCGCGCAGCGGCTGCGAAGACGTCCCGTAGACCACCACGCCGCTGGCGTCGACGTGCAGGCGCCGGACCACGTGCATGCCATCCGCGTCGGCGCGCAGTTCGTCGGCGACCAGGACGAAGTTCGGCGGCGGCCACACCGACGGCGCCAGCCCGCCGCCGATGCACGAAGCCGCCACCAGCGCCGGGAGCGCGACCAGTACCCGCATGACCTTCACCGCCACATCCTAGCCAACGCGCGCGGCGACGACCGCCCAATCTCTTGACCCGATGCGCGCGAAAGGCGCACGCAGCCGCCCACCACACCAGGGCTTGTAGAGGTTTGGTTTGCACGGCCCGGGATTCGGCGATACCGTCCATGCCGACGGGCTTTCGAGCCACAACGGTCAGCGTCGAAACTATGGTCCTCATCCACGAGAAGATCACGGCCCTGCTTGAGCAGCGCCGTCTCAAGAAGAGGGATCTCGCCAGGGCCTTGGGGGTGTCGCCGCAAACTGCGACGGACATCTGCAAGGGGCGGTCCGCAATCACCCTGCCCCACCTCCGCAACCTGGTCTCGTTCTTCGAGATCCGCGCCGAGTTCTGGCTCGACGACGACCGGCTCACGCCGGAGGACGTGGACCAGGTGGCGCGCAAGGGCACCGCGGATGCGATCCAACGAACCGGCCTGCTCGCGGCGGAAGACCCGCCGCGCCTGGTCGAACGCCTGCGCACCTTCGTGCAGAGCCAGCGCGAGGCGTTCGAGGCCAGGTTCCCGGACCTGACCGCTGCCGAACGTGGCGTGCTCGGCCTGGGCGACGGCGCGGTCGGGCAGGTGGCAGCGACCCCGCCTCCGTCGGCCCAGGCCACTGGCTCCCAGGGTTCTGGCTCCCAGGGTTCTGGCTCTCAGGGTTCTGGCTCTCAGGGAGCCGGCTCTCAGGGTGCTGGCTCCGAGGCGAGCAACGACGCCATCGCCGGCGCACCGATGGCCGCGCGCGAAGCCGACCAGTAGCGCGACGCGAACGGCACGCCGCTCGCGCGTGACGTTCGCATGACCGGGCGCCCGTCTTCGTAATTGCCTGCGCCCGCGGCGCACGCGAGCATTGCGACATGCGCCCGTACTGCATGTTGCTCCCTCTCGCAGCGTTCGCCGCCTGCGACCCGCTCCCGACCAACCAGGACCCGGTGGTCCCGGCGAAGGACTTCGTCATCAAGGCCGGCAAGCCGGTCGACTCGCTGCCGAACGAGCCGCACCTGAAGAACGTGCGCATGCTGACGTTCGACGGCGAGAACGCGGAGGCCTACTGGTCCAACGACGGCACCAAGCTGGTGCTGCAGCGCCGCAGCCACGAGATGAAGGCCGACCAGATCTACGTGCTCGATCTGGCGACGGGCGAAATGGAGCAGGTCAGCACCGGCAAGGGCCGCACCACGTGCTCGTACTTCACCCAGGGTGACGAGCGCATCGTCTACGCTTCGACGCACCACGAAGGCGACGCGCCGCCGGTCGTCAAGATGACCGGCCGCGGCTACCAGTGGGCGGTGCACCGCGAATACGACATCTTCGACGTCAAGCCGGACGGCACCGGCCTGCGCCGCCTGACCGAAACCGAAGGCTACGACGCCGAAGCGACGGTCTGCCCGGTGACCGGCGACATCGTCTTCACGTCGGTCCGCGACGGCGACCTCGAGCTCTACACGATGAGCGCCGACGGCTCCAACGTGAAGCGCATCACCGACCGCCCCGGCTACGACGGCGGCGCGTTCTTCTCACACGACGGCAGCAAGTTCGTGCTGCGTTCGGCGTTCCCGGACAGCGAAGAACGGGCCAAGGAGGACGCCGCGTTGCTGATGCAGCAGCTGGTCAAGCCGTCGCAGATGGAGATCACCGTCTGCGACCGCGACGGCTCCAACTTCCGTCAGGTCACCAAGAACGGCTCGGCCAACTTCGCGCCGTTCTGGCTGCCCGACGACCGGCGCATCATCTTCTCGAGCAACTTCCGCGGCATGCAGAAGATGCGCGAGACCGGCGACCACACCCAGGCCCGCAACTTCGACCTGTTCCTGATCAACGAGGACGGCACCGGGATCGAGCAGGTCACCGACACCCCCGAGTTCGACGGCTTCCCGATGTTCTCGCCGTGCGGCCGGTTCCTGGTGTTTGCCAGCAACCGCTACAACAAGACCAAGGGCGACACCAACATCTTCATCGCCGAGTGGGTCGAGTGATCGACCGGGTGCGGCGCGGCGCGCTCCACCGCTGACCGCACCGATGCGACCGAAGTTTTCGCCGGCTTTGCAACGAGTTCACGGGCCGGATCGATGTTGGTCGCATGGACACGGAACTCATCGACGGCGTCGCGTGCGCCGCAGCGGACCTGACCGCCCGGCTGCACGCGGAACTGACCCAGGCGCAGGCCCAACTCGCCATCGCGGACGCTCGTGCGCACGCGAGCCTCGCCCAGGGGGAGCCGATCCCGGCTGATGTCCGCGTCGAGCGGGTGATGCACCGACAGAAGGTCGCCGTGCTGCACCAGGTGCTCGACGGGGTCCCCGCCGTCGAAGGAGCCGTCGAGGGAGACTGCCATGCTGCAAGTGCTTGATCGCGCCGACCACGAGACGCGCCTCCGCGACCTGATGTCACGCTTCCAGAACCAAGAACGCTTCATGAGCGAGGCCCTGCAGGACCTGCAGAACCGCCTCGAACACTGGCATCGCGAAGCCAGCTTCCAGCAGCTGGGCGACGCACCGAGCCAGGCGCGCTCGCTGCTGGCGCACTGCTCCGATCTGCAGAGCGAATACGACGAACTCGCCACCGAGCTCGTGCACGTCCGCATGGCGATCTCGGGTGCCGGCGAAGAACTCGCCCACCGGGACACCGCCGAACGCCTCGGCGCGTGAATCGCCGGCCGGGCCGCCCGGGCCGAATGGGCTCGAACGTGAGCCGCCCGGATCAGGGCGCGAGCCGATCGACGCGCCACGCCGCGCCGTCGCGCACGAACCGGAAGCGGTCGTGCAAACGCGCATCGCGGCCCTGCCAGAACTCGATCCGGCGCGGCTGCAGCACGTAGCCACCCCAGTGCGGTGGCCGCAGCAGCCCGCCCTCGCCGGTGCGCTGCCCCAGCTCGTCGACCAGCCGTTCGAGCGCCGCGCGATCGTCGACGACCCTGCTCTGCGGGGACGCGGCGCTGCACAGCTGCGCGCGCGGCGGCCGACTCGCAAAGTAGGCGTCACTGTCCGACTCCGGCAGCTCAACGACATCGCCCTCGACGCGCACCTGGCGCGTGCGCGGCGCGACCCACCAGAACGTCGCCGCAGCCTTGCCGTTGGCCCGCAGCTCCTGGCCCTTGTCGCTCTGCTTGTTAGTGAAGAAGCCGAAGCCCCGTTCGTCGAGCTGCTTCAGCAGCACAATGCGGCAGTGCGGCTGGCCGTCGCCGCCGCACGTCGCGAGCGCCATCGCGTTGGGCTCGCGCACGCCGGCGTCGGTCGCCAGCTGCAGCCAGCTGCGAAACAGCGCGACCGGATCTCCGGGCAGGTCCGCGCGGCGCAGCGCGTCGTCGCCGTAGTCGATGCGAAGTTCGGCGAACTCGTCGTGGCTCATGCCGGAGATGGTAGCCACGATCCGGCCGGCAGCGACCTCGGCGAAGCCACCGAGGTCGCGCACGGGGTCCGGCCCCGCGGCCACGACTAGTAGAACGTCGTCTCGCAGAGGTTGGTGACCGGCAGCGGCAGGCCAGCCGGGGCAGGCCAACCGGGACCGGCCAGCGCCAGCCGCACCGCTCCCGCGCCAGATGCTCACCGCGTCTTCAAACGGCATACACGGTCCGACGCCACCTTGGCCGCGGCTGAGGGGGCAATCATGCGCCCACAGACCGAGCAGAGAGCATCCACATGCCGATCCGCAAGGCCGCCGTGCGCGTCCGTCGCGCGCTGCGAAGCATCGTCGAACGATGCCTGGGACTTCGTCAGCTTCGTCAGGCCTACGAACGGATCGTCTCGCGCATGCGCGATCCCGACGACGTCGACGCCTTCCTCGACGAGGCCCTGCGCGAACTCGACCTCTACACCGACCTTCGCGACACCGACCTCGACCGGGTGCCCGATCAAGGGCCGCTGGTCGTCGTCGCCAACCACCCGCACGGCATCGTCGACGGGCTGCTGCTCGCTGCGCTGCTGCGCCGCCGGCGGCCGGACCTGCGCGTGCTCGGCAACCGCTGGCTCAACAAGATGCCCGAGCTGCGGGGCCTGGTGCTCGACGTCGACCCGATCGGCGGCCGCAGTGCCAGGAGTTCCAACACCGCCTCGATGCGCGCCGCCCACCGCTGGCTCGGCGACGGCGGCGCGCTGCTGGTGTTCCCGGCGGGCAAGATCTCGGCACGCCGCTGGGGTCGGCGAGGCATCCACGACGACCGCTGGTCGCCGCATACCGCGCGGCTCCAGCAGCACGCCCAGGCCGCGGTGCTGCCCGTGCACATCGGCGGCCACAACAGCTGGCTGTTCCAGCTCGCCGGCCTGATCCACCCGCGCCTGCGCACGCTGCGGATCGCGCGCGAGACCATGAAGAAGCGCGGCAGCACCGTAGCGATCCGCATCGGCAACGCGATCCCGCAAAAGCAGCTGCAGCGCTTCGACGAAGCGCGCGAACTGGTCGACTACCTGCGGCTTCGCACCGAGATCCTCGCGCGCCGTCACAACGAGGGGCCGACCGTGATCCGGCGCAGCAGCCGCGCGCCGGAGCCGATCGTCGCGGCACTGCCAGCAGACGAGGTGCAGCGCGACATCGACGGCTTGCCCACAGCGCAGCGCCTGGTGACCAGCGGCGACTACGAGGTCTGGTACGCGTGGGCGCCGCAGGCTCCGAGCGTGCTGCGCGAGATCGGCCGGCTGCGCGAGGAGACGTTCCGCAAGGTCGGCGAGGGAACCAACCGCAGCATCGACCTCGACCGCTTCGACGCCAACTACCTGCACCTGTTCGTCTGGCACCGCGAGCGGCGCTACCTGGTCGGCGCCTACCGACTCGGCCACGTCGACAAGATCCTGATCGGCCACGACCAGCGCGCGTTCTACACCAACACGCTCTACGACTACGACCTGCGCTTCCTCGAACGGATGACGCCGGGGCTCGAGCTGGGGCGCTCGTTCGTCGTCGAGCGGCACCAGCGCGAGTTCCTGCCGCTGCTCCTGCTGTGGCGCGGCATCGCCGCCTACGTGCGGCAGAACCCGCGCTACAGCACGCTGTTCGGCGCGGTCAGCATCAGCGATCGGCACCACGACGTGTCCAAGCACCTGATGCTCGACCACCTGCAGAACTACATGGATCCGGAGCTGAGCGGCCTGGTGCAGCCCCGCCACCCGGTCCCCGCACCGAGCGCCGACGCGATGCCGCAGTGGACCAAGGCGATGGTCTCCGACCTCGGTGAGGTCAGCGCGATGGTCTCCGAGATCGAGACCGAGCAGCGTGGCGTGCCGGTCCTGCTGCGCGAATACCTGAAGCTCGGCGGCCGCCTCGTCGGCCTCAACGTCGACCCGAGCTTCAACCACTCGATCACCGCGCTCGTCGTCATCGACATGCGCAAGACCAACCCCCGCATCCTCGGCCGCTACATGGGCAAACCCGAAGCCGCCGCCTTCTTCGACTGGCACCAACACCACCAACTCACCTGACCAGCCCGATTCGCAAGCCCGATTCGCAAGTTCGGTTCCGGGACGAACCTCTCGGACCAACCACGCGCCGGCCCGTCCGTGAGGACTGCTCCCGGAACCGGACTCACGAACCGGGGTAGTGGATTGTGCTGGGGGCGGGAGTGGGGAAGACTGCGGGCGTGCTGCTGACGGATGCGATCCTCCATGGCCATGCCGAAGAGCTCGATGAGCTGCTGCTGCGCGACTACGGCCTGCGCGGGCGGCTCGGCCCGCTCCCGGGGGAAGTCGACGCCAACCTCGACCTGGTGACGGACGAGGCCACCTACCTCGTCAAGATTGCCGCGTCGACCGATCCCGGACCGCTGCAGCTGCAGATCGCCGCGCTCGAACACGTCGCCCGGACGGCCCCCGATCTGCCGATACCGCGAACGGTGCCGACACGCTCCGGGGCCGCGCTCTCGAGCATCCGGATCGACGGCGTCGAGCATCCGGTCTGGATCACCACCTGGCTCCCCGGCACCCCTCTGAGCCGACGGCCCGGGGTCGGCACGGACACGCTGGAGTCCCTCGGCCGCACCCTCGGCCGCCTCGACCGGGCGCTCGGCACGTTCGACGATGCACGCGCACGTCGCGAACTCCGGTGGAACCTGCTGCAGTCGCACTGGATCGAAGCGCACCTCGAGGACGTCGAGGCGGGCTGGCTGCGCGACGTGGTCACCGCCGTGCACGATTGGTTCGTCGACCACCGCGACGCCCTGTCCGCCCTGCGGCAGGCCACGGTGCACAACGACGCCAACGACCACAACATCCTGGTCGCAGCCGAGGGATCGGCGTCGATCACCGGGTTGATCGACTTCGGCGACATGTGCCACACCGCGCTGGTCGGCGACCTCGCGATCGCCGCCAGCTACGCGGCCATGCTGGCACAGGACCCGTTCGCCGCCATCGACGCGGTGACCCGCGGCTTCCACGCCGAACTGCCGCTGCACGACGAAGAACTGGCGATGGTGCTGCCGCTGGTCGAACTCCGTCTCGCGGTCAGCATCGTCAACGCCGCCGTGCAGGCGAAGCGCCGCCCCAAACACGCCTACGCCCAGGTCAGCCAGATCGGCGCGCGCCGCGTGCTGCGCCAGCTGCACGGCCGCGACCACCACACCGGCCACCAGCGACTGCGCGCCGCCTGCGGCCTGCCGCCGTCGCCGCACCCGCAGCGCATCGCCGCCTACGTCGACCGACACCGCGGGCAGCTGCCGGCCGTGCTGCTGACGCCGACGCCACTCGAACGTGCGATCGTGCTCGACCTGTCGTTCGACTCGTGCACCGGCGGCGACGACCCGATCGCCTTCGATGCGACCCGTGCCGCCGAGCGCATCCGCCGGACCATGCTCGAGGCGGACACCGACCTCGCGCTCGGCCGCTACGCCGAGCCCCGCCCGATCTACAGCGACGACGCGTTCGGCGACGCGGCACCCAACGGCAATCGCCGCACGGTGCACCTCGGCATCGACGTGTTCGCGCCGGCCGGAACGTCGGTCGCCACCCCGCTCGACGCCGTCGTGCACGACGTCGACGTCTGCGACGGCCACCTCGACTACGGCGGCGTGGTCGTGCTGCGGCACACCCTGCCCGATGGCACCGCGTTCGGCACGCTCTACGGCCACCTCGACCCGGACAGCCTCGAACAACTGGCTCCCGGCCAGCGGCTCGCAGCCGGCGACCCGTTCGCGCAGCTCGGCGACGCAGAGGTCAACGGCGGCTGGCCCCCGCACCTGCACCTGCAGCTGCTGGCCGCCGACCCTCGCGAGCTGCCGGCCGTGCCGCGCGGCGTCGCCGATCCGGACGACCTCGAAGCGCACCGGCTGGTGCACCCCGACCCGTCGGCGCTGCTCGGGCTTGCCGACGACCGCGCGATCTGGCGCGATCGATACGCCGATCTGGCGCAGGCACGCTCCGAGCGCTTCGCGCGCAACCTCGCGACCAGCTACGCGTCGCCGCTGACGCTGGTGCGCGGCTGGCGGCACTTCCTGTTCGACCAGCACGGCCGCCGCCACCTCGACGCCTACAACAACGTGCCGCACGTCGGCCACTGCCACCCGCGCGTGGTGCGCGCCGTGCACGAGCAGACCAGCAGGCTCGCGACCAACACGCGTTACCTGCACGCCGGCATGCAGCGCTACGCCGAACGGCTGCGCGCGTGGCTGCCCGAGCAGCTCGAGGTGTTCTTCTTCACGCCGTCGGGCAGCGAAGCCAACGAGCTGGCGCTGCGCCTCGCGCGGCAGCACACCGACGCCAGCGACGTCTGCGTGATGGACCACGGCTACCACGGCCACACCAACGCGGCGATGGCGATGAGCCCGTACAAGTTCCGGCAGCCGGGCGCCCAGCCCAAGCCGGACTGGGTGCACGTCACCGCGCAGCCCGACGTCTACCGCGGCCCCCACCGCGGCGACGACGCCGGCGCCCGCTACGCCGATGACGTCGCCGCCGAGATCCGGCGCATCCGAGCGGCCGACCGCCGCATCGCCGCCTACCTGTGCGAATGCCTGCCGAGCGTCGGCGGCCAGCTCGAGCTTCCGCAGGGCTTCCTCGGCCCAGTCTACGACGCCGTCCGCGCAGCCGGCGGCCTGTGCATCGCCGACGACGTGCAGACCGGCCTGTGGCGGACCGGCGAGCACGCGTTCGGATTCGAACGGCACGAGGTGGTCCCGGACCTGCTGGTGCTCGGCAAGCCGCTCGGCAACGGCTTCCCGCTCGGCGCCGTCGTCACGACCCGCGCGATCGCCGACTCGTTCGCCAACGGCCCGGAGTTCTTCAGCACGTTCGGCGGCAGCACCGTCGCGATGGCCGCCGGACTGGCGGTGCTCGACGTGCTCGGGGACGAGGACCTCGCCGCCAACGCGCGCGCGGTCGGCGCCACGCTGCGGTCCGGCCTGCGCGAACTGCAGGCGCGCCACGAGGTGATCGGCGACGTGCGCGGCCGCGGCTTCTTTCTCGGGGTCGAGCTGGTCCAGGACCGCGACTCCCGCGAGCCGGCGACCGACGCAGCGGCGCGCATCAAGAACCTGCTGCGCGAACGCCGCGTGCTGATCGGCACCGACGGCCCGTTCGACAGCGTGCTCAAGATCCGCCCGCCGATGACGTTCGACGCCAGCGCCGCCGCCTGCCTACTCGACGAGCTCGACCGCGCGTTCGCTTCGGTTCGTTGACCTGCAGGCCGCCTCGGACCTACAGGATCATCGTCGCGAAGCCCGACGGCACGATGCCGAACGCGTTGGCGGCCGGATCGAGCGCCAGCCACGTGCCGTAGACACGCGCCTGCGACGGCCACGCACTGGTGAACTGCAGCGTGAACGATGCGTCACCGTTGGCGTCGGTCAGCACCGGCGCGAGCAGCGCCTCCCAACCGTGCCAGAACACGCAGCCCGGCGCGCCGAGCGGCGCCATGTCGAACGGCAACGGCACGCCGAGGTAGTTCACGGTCTCGAAGCCGAGCACCATCGCCGCGATCGAGTTGGCCGGACCGTCGCTCAACATCACGTCGAACGGCTGGCCCGGCACCGGCCAGGTCCCGGGCGTCGCGCCAATCGTCGGCACCAGCCCGTTGGAACCCGCGCACGAGCCCTGGTGCGGCACGAACGTGCCGTCGTTGAGCAGCAGCCCGATCTTGATGCCCGAACCGTCGACGCCGGCCGACGTCGCCTGCTGGCTGGTGGTCCAGCCGAGCCGGTAGGCCCGCGAGATCGAGCTGGTCGGGCTGCGGTGCATGTCCATGAAGTAGCCGTTGGTCGACGGCGGCACCGATCCGGTGTCGATCACGTCCCAACAGATGAAGTCGATCAGCAGGTTGTCGCCCGGCTGCGGCAGCCACAGGTACCAGTTGGGCAGCCCCAGCGGCACCCACGTGTCCCGCACGAAGTTGACGACCAGCGGACCGCGGTAGACGGTCACCGCGTTGCTCGAGTTGTTGGCCCACGTGTTGGTCAGCGTCGTCAGCTGCGTCGTACCCATCCGGATCTCGAAGTCGCCGTAGACGACCTGCGAGGTCTGGTAGCTGAGGTTCGCCGAGACGCGCGGGTTGACGTAGACGTCGTTGATGATCGCCGGCGTCGAGCCGAGCACGCTGCCGGGGATCAGCTGCTGCGTGCGCACACCCTCAGAGCCGAACGGGAACGCATTGCCGCCGCCGGTCGTCGGGTTCGGATCGTCGTGGTAGACGACGTTCTGGGCGGAGAGCGCGGCGCAGAGCAGCGCGCACAGCATGTGTGGTGCCTTCATGATGCGATCGTTTCGAAAGGGGCCCCCACACGATACCGGCTGGCCCGCCAAGGTTCTTACGGTTCCGCCGGACCTCAGGGGATCCACTGATTTTGCAGCATGCTTTCCGCCTTGCGTTGCGGCGGCGCCCCCCGATCACCAACATGGCGACCCTCATTCCTCCTACTCCCGGAAGAACGCCATGATCAAGAATCTCACTCTCGGCCTGCTCGCGCTCCTCGCCGTCGCGATGCCGGCTCTCGCCCAGGAGGGCTCGGCCCAACCCCAGGACCCGCAGGCCTACACCGCGCAGACCGCCGACCCGGACATCGCGGTCGCCGAACTGCAGCGACGCATCAACCCGCTGCTGAAGGAGCAGGTCGAGGTCGAGGCCGAGGCCTGGCTCGCGCTGCTGGTCGCCAAGAACCAGGAGATCGCCGCCAACCCCGAGCAGTCGACCCAGCTGTCGCTGCAGCGCAGCGGAATCGTCAGCCGCATGACGCTGGTCACCGATGCCTACACGGCGCGCGGCGGCGACGCATCGAAGTACGTCAAGTACGTCGAGGCCTCGACCGGCGCCGACCTCGCCGACGTCGCCGGCATGTTCGACTTCGCGATCGAATGGGTGAAGAGCCCCGACGGCGGCATCCAGCTGGCGATCAACTTCGGCCTGTTCCTGATCACGCTGATCGCGTTCATGATCATCTCGCGCATCGCCGCGGGTGCGACCAACAAGGCGCTCAACCGGATGAAGAAGACCAGCGACCTGCTGCGCGACTTCTTCATCAACGTCGTGCGCAAGCTGGTGTTCTTCATCGGCCTGATCATCGCGCTGAAGTTCCTCGGCCTGGACGTGACGCCGTTCGTGGCCGCTCTCGGCGCTGCCGGCTTCATCATCGGCTTCGCGCTGCAGGGCACGCTGTCGAACTTCGCCGCCGGTCTGATGATCCTGATGTACCGCCCGTACGACATCGGCCACCTGGTCAGCGCCGCCGGCATGACCGGCACCGTCAAGGCGATGACGCTGGTGTCGACGACGCTGCGCCTCGGTGACAACCAGCACGTCGTGATCCCCAACGGCAAGATCTGGGGCGACGTGATCACCAACATCACCGGCCAGACGACGCGCCGCGTCGACATGACGTTCGGCTGCGGCTACGGCGACGACCTCAAGAAGGTGCAGGCCGTGCTCGAGGAGATCGTCGCCAACCACCCGAAGGTGCTGAAGGACCCGGAGCCGGTCATCAAGCTGCACGAACTGGCCGACTCGTCGGTCAACTTCATCGTGCGCCCGTGGGCCAACAGCGGCGACTACTGGGATATCTACTGGGACGTCACCCGCAAGGTGAAGGAGCGCTTCGACGAGGAGGGCCTCAACATCCCGTTCCCGCAGCGCGACGTGCACCTGCACCAGGCCAACGGCTAGCCGCGGCGAGCCCGAACGTGGCCCGAATCCGCGCCGGGGCAGACCCCGGCGCCGCGAACGGGTACGAGTGGGGCATGCATCGCCCACCGATCGCCGTCCTCGCGCTCGCGCTCGCCGGCGCCGGCCTCGCGCAGGAGCGCGCGCCGCGCCCCAACGTCGTGCTGGTCATGACCGACGACCAGGGGCTCGGCGACTTCGGTTGCCAGGGCAACCCGGTGCTGGAGACGCCGCGGCTCGACGCGTTCGCGCGGCAGTGCCCGCAGTTCGAACGGTTCTACGTCAGTCCGGTGTGCTCACCGACGCGCGCCAGCCTGATGACCGGCCGCTACAACTACCGCACCCGCGTCGTCGACACGTGGATCGGTCGGTCGATGATGGAGCCCGACGAGGTCACCGTCGCCGAGGTGCTGCGCGAGGTCGGCTACCGCACCGGCATCTTCGGCAAGTGGCACCTCGGCGACTGCTACCCGCAGCGCCCGATCGACCAGGGCTTCGACGAGGCCCTGGTCCACCGCGGCGGCGGCATCGCGCAGCCGTCCGAGCCGCGTGAGAACCGGCGCCGCTACACCGATCCGCTGCTGCTGCGCAACGGCGAGGTGGTCGCGACCAAGGGCTACTGCACCGACGTCTACTTCGACGCCGCCATGCGGTTCGTCGACGATGCGATCGAGCGGGAGCAGCCGTTCTTCACCTACATCGCGACCAACGCGCCGCACGGCCCGTTCCACGACGTGCCGAACGACCTGCTCGCGAAGTACCTCGGCAAGGACCTGAAGAAGGTCGCGATCGGCGACCGGCCCAACCTCGATCGGATCGCGCGCATCTTCGCGATGATCGAGAACATCGACCAGAACTTCGGCCGGCTGCTCGACCACCTCGACCGCCGCGGCGTCGCCGACGACACCGTCGTGATCTTCCTGTGCGACAACGGCCCGATCGCCGGCCGCTTCGTGCAGGGCCTGCGCGGCGCCAAGACGTCGGTGCACGAGGGCGGCATCCGGTCGCCGCTGTGGGTGCGCCTGCCTGGCCGCAACGACGCCGCGCTGCGCATCGACCGCATCGCCGCGCACATCGACGTGATGCCGACGATCTGCGAACTGGCCGACGCACCGCTGCCCGACGACCGCAAGGTCGACGGCCGCAGCCTGCTGCCGCTGCTGCAGGGCCGGCGCATCGCGTGGCCCGATCGACCGCTGGTGCTGCAGACGCACCGCGGCGACGTGCCCAAAGGGGGCCACCACTTCGCGCTCGTCGGCCAGCGCTGGAAGCTGCTGCGCCACTCCGGCTTCGGCAAGCGCGAGTTGCCGGACCAGGTGCCGCTGCAGCTGTTCGACCTGCAGGCGGACCCCGGCGAAGCACGCGACGTCGCGGCGGCGCATCCCGACGTGGTGGCGCGCCTGCTCGCCGACTACCGGGCCTGGTTCGCGGACGTGTCCGCCACCCGCCCCGACAACTACGCCAAGCCGCGCATCGTCGTCGGCGACGCCAACGAACCGGTGACGGTGCTGACGCGACAGGACTGGGTGCCCGCCGACGGCGTCGGCTGGGGTCACGACGGTTGCTGGCTGCTGCGCCTCGAACGCGCCCGCAAGGTCGACGTGACCGTCGTGTTCCGCGAGCAGCTCGTGGTCGAGCGGACGTCGATCCAGGCCGGCGGCAAGCCGTTCGTCGAACGCATGGTCGTCGAGAGCGACCGCATCACCTACGAGAACGTGCCGTTCGCGGTCGGCGACGTCGACCTGCAGATCACCTGCACCGACGGCACGACCATAGTCGCGCCCTACCAGGTGATCCTGACGCCGCGCTAGTGGGCAAAGCCCCGTCCGCACGCGCACACGCCGCTTCCGCGATCACGGTCGGCAGCGCGTCCACTACATGGACGCGCTACTAGACGTTGGCCGCGGCGTTCGCCTGCCACCAGGCGATGGTCTTCTCGAGGCCTTCGTCGAGGCCGGTCTGCGCCTTGAAGTCGAACTTGTCGAACGCGCGCTGCGTGTCGAGGCGGCGCCGCGGCTGGCCGTCCGGCTTGCTCGCGTCCCACTCGATCGTGCCCTGGTAGCCGACCAGCCTGCCGATCTTCTCGGCGAGGTCCTGGATGGTGATCTCGTGGTCGGTGCCGAGGTTGACCGGGTCGGTCTCGTCGTAGTCCTCGGCCGCCTTCAGGATGCCCTCGGCGCAGTCCTCGACGTAGAGGAACTCCCGCGATGCCTGGCCGCTGCCCCAGACCTCGACGGTGTCCTTGCCCTCGTCGCGAGCCGTCACGAACTTGCGGATCAGCGCCGGGATGACGTGGCTGCTCTCGAGGTCGAAGTTGTCGTGCGGCCCGTAGAGGTTGACCGGCAGCAGGTAGACGCCCGGGAACCCGTACTGCTGCGCGTAGGCCTCCAGCATCACGAGCAGCGACTTCTTGGCGACGCCGTAGGGTGCGTTGGTCTCCTCCGGGTAGCCGGCCCAGAGGTCCTCCTCCTTGAACGGCACCGGGGTGAACTTCGGGTAGGCGCAGATCGTGCCGACCTGCACGAACTTGTCGAGCCCGTGGATCCGGCCCTGCTCGATCATGTGCAGGCCCATCGCCATGTTGGCGTAGAAGTAGCGACCCGGGTTCTTGCGGTTGGCGCCGATGCCGCCGACCTCGGCCTCCAGGTGCAGCACGATGTCGGGATCGCAGTCGTCGTAGAGGCGCTTGACGTCCGCCTCCTGCGTCAGGTCGTAGTCGACGCGCCGCGGCACGGTGATGTCGGTGACGCCGCGGTTGCGCAGGCCATCGCAGACGAACTTGCCGAGGAAGCCGGCTCCGCCGGTCACCAGCACGGACTTGTTGCTCCAGAACATATCGCTATCCCTCTCCCTTGATCAGCTCGACCAGTCGCGTCATTTCGTGGACGTCGCCCGTGACCGACTCGACGCTCTCCCCGCTGCGCAGCGCGTTCTCGCACTTCGTCGCCACCGCGACGAGGCTCATGAAGCCGTAGCAGCCCGCCGAGCCCTTCATCTGGTGGACCAGCGCGCGCAGGCGCTCGGCGTCCCCGGACGCGAACGTCTGTTCGATCTTGTCCATGCGCTTGCCGACCGCGCCGCGGAAGCTCTCGAGCAGCTCCTCGTACTCCGGGTTGCCGTCGAACACCGAACGCCCCTCGTTGCTCGGCGCGACGACCGACTCGTCTGCCGCTGCCAACGCCTCGGCGGCGGCGGCCGCGACGGCACCGCCGGGGTTGGTTCGGCGCGCGACCTCGCGGATCAACACCTCCGGCCGGATCGGCTTGGTCAGGTAGCCGTCGCAGCCGGCCGCCAGGCACTTGTCGCGGTCGGTCGCCATCGAGAACGCCGTCAGCGCGACCACCGGCACCAGCGTGCCTCGCTGGCGCAGCGAACGGGTCGCGTCGTAGCCGTCGAGCACCGGCATGTTCATGTCCATCAGCACCAGCTCGAACGGCTCACCTCGCTGCTCGGCCGCGGCGACCTCGTCCAGCGCCAGCTGTCCGTTCTCGACCACGGTGATGTCCGCTCGCGCGTCCTCCAGCACCAGCCGGAAGATCTGCCGGTTGTCGTCGTTGTCGTCGGCGACGAGCACGCGCGTGCCCGGCCGCACCTTCGCCTCGACCTGCTCCTCGACGACCGGCTTCGCCGCGCCTTCGGCGACGACCTCCGCCTGCTCCGGGATCGTCACCGGCAGCGACACGGTGAACGTCGAGCCCTCCCCCCCACACCGACTCGACCTCGACATCGCCGCCGAGCAGCCGCGCGAGGTGGCGGGTGATCGCGAGGCCGAGCCCGGTTCCGCCGTACTTGCCGTCGGTGTGCACCTGGGTGAACTTGGCGAACAGCTCCTTGATCTTCTCCGGCCGGATCCCGATGCCGGTGTCGCGGACCTGCAGCCGCAGCGTGCCGGCCTTGTTCTCCTCCTGCGGCTGGTCGTACGAGACGGTGATCGTCACGCCGCCCTCGCTGGTGAACTTGAGCCCGTTGGACATCAGGTTGACCAGGATCTGCCGCAGCCGCGTCGCATCGGAGAGGACCTTCGACGGCACCTCGGACGCGTAGACGACGGCGATCTCGATGCCCTTGTCCTGCGCGATCCAGTTGAGCGACATCACCGCATCGCTGACCAGCTCGGTCAGGTTGATCGCGCCGAGCTGCACCGCCATCTTGCGGCTCTCGATCTTCGAGATGTCGAGGATGTCGTTGATCAACCCGAGCAGGAAGTCGGCGCTGCGCTGGATGCGCGTGCACATCCGGATGCGGTCCTCGAGCGACGTGCTGGCCCGCGCGGCGAGATCGGCGTAGCCGACGATCGCGGTCAGCGGCGTGCGCAGCTCGTGCGACACGTTGGCGAGGAACTCGCTCTTCGCGTCACTCGCCGCCTCGGCGCGCGCCAGCGCTTCGCTGCTGCGCTTGCGCGCCTCCTCGAGCGACCACTGCGCGCGGATCCGTTCGATCGAACGGCCGAGCGCCTGCGCCAGGTTGCTGAGCACCGCGCGCTCGTCCGCCGACCACTTGCGGCCGGCATGGGTCTCGTCGAATCCGAGCACGCCCTCGAGCGTGTCGGGGCACTGGATCGGCAGCAGGATCATCGATCGGATCCCGTGCGCGTGCAGCCGCGCCGCAGTCTCCGAATCGGTCGCCTCGGTATCGTCGATCGTGACGACCCGGTCGGCCTCGAGTTCCTGCCGAATGAACGGATCGCGCAGGAGCGGTATGCCGATCAGACCGCGATCCGCGTCGTCGGCCTTGGCCGACGCCCACTCCGCCGGCGTCGTCAGCGTCTTGCTGCCGCCGAACGTGCGCACCCGGAACACGAAGCCGTGCGCGACGTCGAGGATCTCCCCGATCGCGGCGAGCGCCTCGGCCATCGAATCGTTGAGCGTGCTCGACGTGATCAGCGTCGTCGTCGCGCGCGTGACGACCTGCTGCAGGATCGACAGCTTGGCCGCCTGGATCGCGACCCGGCGATCCGCCGTGATGTCGCAGATGATCAGGCACTGCCGTTCGCTCTCGCCGGCGAGGTCGGCGACCGTGACCTCCACGGCCCGCTGCGTGCCGTCCGCCTCGATGGCAACATGTCGAGCCGCGTGCCGACCCGGCTGCGCTCGTAGATCTGCTGGACGTAGTAGCCGCGGTTCTGGCCGGTCAGCGAGTTGCCGACCAGCAGTTCGTCCAGCGGCCTGCCGCACAGATCCGCCCGCTTGCGCCCGAACATCTCCTCCGCCGCTCCGTTGCACAGCTCGACATCGCCGGTCGGATCGATGATCACGATGGCGTCGTGCAGCGACTCGAGGATCGCTTCGTGCACGGAGATCGAGGGGGCGTTGCTCTGTTCGGCGCTCATTCGGTCGTCGAAGCCGCGAGCCGGCATGCTGCGCCCGCTCCGTCGTGCGTAGTAGATCGGGGCGGCGCGCGCCGCGACTTGAGCGCCCGCCTCGCTCGTATCGCAGCGCGGCGCCCAGCGTCGCCCGCGGCGCGACAGGCCGTGCAGCCGCAGCCAGCACAAGTCGCCATGCTGCGGGAGGATCCGAGCTGGCCTCCGGCCTCGCCCGGGCCGCGTCCGATGGCTGATAGATCCGGCCACGACTCCCGCGACGGTCGGGCCAACACGTCAGGAGAGGAAACGAATGTCCACCAACACCCAAGCTCTGCCCGCGGAGCAGCTCGCGAAGAAGATCGACGACCGCACCGCGACCGTCGCGATCATCGGTCTCGGTTACGTCGGTCTGCCGCTCGTGCGCGTGCTGCACGACGTCGGTTTTCCGGTGCTCGGCTTCGACTGCGACGAGCGCAAGATCGAGAAGCTCGGGCGCGGTGAGTCCTACCTGAAGCATCTCGGTGAGGACTTCGTCGCCGACCTGTGCAAGTCCGAGCGCTTCCGCGCGTCGTCGGACCCGCAGACGCTCGCCGACGCCGACGTGCTGATCCTGTGCGTGCCGTCGCCGATCGGTCGCCACCACGAGCCGGACCTGTCGTTCATCGTCGAGTCGACGCGCATGATCGCCAAGGTCCTGCGACCGGGGCAGCTGATCTGCCTGGAGTCGACGACCTACCCGGGCACGACCCGCGGCGATTGCCTGCCGATCCTCGAGCAGAGCGGCCTGACCGCCGGCGAGGACTTCTTCGTCGCGTTCTCGCCCGAGCGCGAGGACCCGGGCCGCAAGGACTTTTCGACGTCGACGATCCCGAAGCTGGTCGGCGGCATCGACCCGGTCAGCACCAGGCTGGCGACGGCGCTCTACTCGGCGGGCATCGGCCAGACGGTCGCGGTCGAATCGGCCGAGGTCGCCGAGGCGGCCAAGCTGCTCGAGAACATCTACCGCTGCATCAACATCGCCCTCGTCAACGAGCTCAAGCCGCTGATGACGGACATGGGCATCGACATCTGGGACGTGATCGGCGCGGCCAGCACCAAGCCGTTCGGCTTCCAGGCGTTCTGGCCGGGCCCGGGTCTCGGCGGTCACTGCATCCCGATCGATCCGTTCTACCTGACGTGGAAGGCCAAGGAGTTCGGCCACCGCACGCGCTTCATCGAGCTCGCCGGCGAGATCAACAACTCGATGCCCGACTACGTGGTCAGCCGCGTCGTCGAGGCACTCAACGACAACGGCAAGTCGGTCAAGGGCGCCAAGATCATGATCTGCGGCCTCGCCTACAAGCCCAACGTCGACGACACCCGCGAGACGCCGGCCGCCGAGATCCTGCGCCTGCTGTCCGAACGCGGCGCGGAGCTCTGCTACCACGACCCGCTGGTGCAGACCTTCCCCGAGATGCGCAAGTACTCGTTCGACATGCAGTCGGTCGAGCTGTCACAGGAGAACCTCGCCAACACCGACTGTGTGGTGGTCGTCACCAACCACGACGCCACCGACTGGCAGGCGATCGCACAGCACGCGTCGCTGATCGTCGACACGCGCAACCAGATGGCGTCGTTCGACTGCAACGGCCAGGTCTTCAAGGCCTGAGCCGCGCCGCGTCGGCGCCGGTTCAGCGGCCCTGCTGCTCGAGCGTGCGCCGGCGCCAGTCCGCCTCGATCTCGCGCACGCGCGCGGGCGTGAGCGGCACCTCGCGCGCCCTCGTCACCAAGTCGGGGCCTGCGACGGTGACGTTGGGATCCAGGTCCTCGACGTAGGCCTGCGGCGCCAACCGCTCGTGCGCCATGAAGCGCAGCGATCCGAAGAACGGCCCGACCCGCTCCATCTCGGTCCGCGTCAACGAGTCCGGGGCCTCGTCGCCGAACTGCAGCAACAAGAAGGCGACCAGCCCGTCGACGTGCTTGTGGTCGAGCCCGGGCAACGCCGCGAGCACCGCGCGCAGCTCCGCCCCGGTGTAGCGGCCGTCGCCGTCCGCGTCGCCGCTGCCGAGCAGCAGCTGCAGCAGCGCATCCGGCATCAGGACGCGCGCCGAGCGTCCGCCCGTCGGGGCCCGCGCGACCGCCCAGTCGTTGAGTCCGTGCAGGTCCAGGATCGCCACGTCGGGCAGCACCCATCCGGGCAGCCCCACTCCCTTGTAGGCGGCGACCGGCAGATCGTCCGGATCGACCTCGCGACGCGACCGTTCGGGCAGCTCGCGTCGCAGGCCCTCGAGGAACATCGCGTGCACCTGCGGACGGCCACACAGCACCTGCACGTGCAGCCAGCTCTGCTGGCGGTCGTGCCAGCGTGCGAGTGGCGCGAACAGGCTCGGCACCTTGGGTTCGATCGGCCGGTAGAACGGCGTCAGCGTCGGCTCCTGGTAGCAGTAGTGCGCCCATCCGAGCAGGCTCGCGACCCCGACCAGCAGCGAGCCGGCGATCGCCAGCGCCGAGTCGCCGCGCAGCCGCGCGCCGATCGCCAGCACCCCGAGCCCACCCAGCGGCACCAGATGGCTGAGCACGCGATACTCGAACGGGTCGCCGCCGACGCGGATCACGTAGTAGCCGAGGTGGAACAGCAGTGCCCCGACGGCGGCGAGCGCCGGCAGGTTGTCGGCGATCGCACGCAGCGCGCGCGCCGGCCCGCGCGCCAGTTCTGCCAGCGCCCAGACCAGCACGATCGGCGGCCACAGCCACGCGCCGTGCTCGAGCAGGAAGCAGCCGAGGAAGCGCAGGCCGGCCTCCGGCCAGGGCTCGGTGACCTTGGCGTAGTAGGTGTTGGGCAGCCACTCGCCGTAGTAGCAGCGCCGCCACAGCACGTGCGCGACCACCGCGGCGAGCGGCGCCATCGACAAGGTCGCCGGCACGGCACGCATGCCGCAGCGCAGCACGGTCACGACGACCACCGCGCCGGTTGCGCCGACCAGCAGCAGGCCGTCCGGGCGCGTCAGCGCCGCGACCGCGGCAGTCGTCGACCACAGCAACAGCCAGGCGGCGCTACGCAGATCCGCGCGGCGAAACGCGAGCACCACCCACGACACGAACGCCAGGTTGAACAGCGCCGTCTCGAGGCCGCTCGTCCACCACGTCAAGAACGTCCGGTTGGTCGCGACGAACAGCAGCCCGAGCAACACCGCCACGACCGACAGCGGCCGGCCCGAACGATCGCGGAGCCGCGACGCCGCCACCGCCGTCACCGCGAGCAGGCAGAGACCGAAACCGATCGACAGCACGTTGGCCGACTCGGGCGGCGCAACGTCGAACCAGCTCCACACGGCCCACAGCACCATCACCCACAGAAAGCACGTGTAGCCTTCGACCGGTTGGAACGGCGCGACGTTCCAGACCAGGCCGTTGCCGTCGTGGGCGTTGGCGACGTAGCGGAACGCGATGTAGGCGTCGTCGCACAGGAACTCCAGCTGCAGCGCACCGAACACCGCGAGCGCGGCGAGCACCAGCGTGCCGCCGAACAGCTTGGTTCCGCGCATGGCAGGGCCACGGCGCTCGGAGAGGGAGTCCGGTTGGTGCATGGTTGCGACGAGCGGCCCAAACGACACTACATCGCCGTCGCCCGTGCAAGTGGCCGCACGCGCACCGGATGCGCGGTCTCCGGGAATCGGAGGGAGCTCGCGGCCCCGGTCGCCGCGCTGCCACCGGCCCTACGCGGAGCCGACCCGTTCGGCGGTGGCCGCGGCCTCGAGCTGGGCCGATCCCGGCACCGACCGGGGCTGCCGGATCGCGATCACCGCGAGCACCAGGAACAGCAGTTCGGTCGCGCACAGCGCCGCGAACGCCCCGGCTGCCGACGCGTAGCTGCACGCCGGCCAGACGATCACGAGCGCCAGCACGCTGACCCCGACGCGCAGACGCGTCGCCGCGGCGGCGCCGTTCTCGCGCAGGGTCTGCAGCGCGACGACCATCACCGCAGCGGTCGCCTCGAGGCTCGCGAACACGAACGCCAGCGGCAGCAGCTGGCCGACCGGGGCGAACTCGGGGCCGAAAACCATGTCGACCAACCACTCGCCGAGCAGCAGCGCACCGACGACCCCGGCGACGCCACAGCCGCCGAGCAGCAGGCAGACCTTGTTGAGCATGCGCCAGGCACCGCGCTGGTCCGCGTGACCCGCGAACAGCGCGAGGCGCGGCCGCGCGACGCTGCTGAGCGCCATCGCGAGCAGGCGCATCGGCCCGATCGTCGTCGCCGCGGCGCCGAACACGCCGACGGCCCCGGCACCGGCGGCAGCCTGCAGCACGAACGGCTGCACCCGGGAGCACACCGAGTTGGCGACCGAGCCGGTCGCCATCGGCGGCCCCATCCGATGGAACCTGCCCAGCACGTCGTCCGGCACCGCGGTGCTCGCCGGCCGCTGGCGGTTCATCGCCAGCGCCGCGAGGCCGAAGCCGACCGCCGTCGCGGCGAAGTAGCCGGTCAGCAGCACCTGTGGCGAGGCGTCGTGCAGGGACAGGGCCACCAGCAGCGGCAGCATCAGCCCACCGAAGTCCGCCCAGAAAACCGAGCGCGACCGGAACCGCGCCTGCTGGCGCGAACGCGCCGCGTTGACGGCGCCGCTGGCGAACAGCGCCGCGCCGAACGCCAGCCACGGCCACGCGCCGAGCGGTTCGTCGACCAGCAGCGGCGCCAGAAGCGCCCCGAACAGGGCCAGCCACGCCGACCAGCGCACGTGCCGTCGCGCGACACGCCACAGGAAGCCTTCGCGGCAGTCGTCCTGAAGCCCGGGGCCGATCGACAGCATCGGCGACAGGTTGACGGCATTGGGGATCGCCGTCGCGACCGTCTCGATCGTGATGCACAGCACGTAGACGGCGTACATCGCCGGTCCGCACAGACGCGCCACCAGGATCGCGCTGAGCAGCCGGAACATCGACCGCCCGGCGCTGTCCGCGAGCGCGTAGAACTTGTCGCGCTTGCCCGGCGCTACCGACATGCAGCCTCCTCGCGCCGCGCGTCGACCACGTCGACGGCACGGTCGCCGCGCAGCGCGCCCAGCAGCTGCTGCGCGTTCTGTCGCCACGTGAACCGCTCGAGCACGAAGCCGCGACCCGACCGCCCCATCGCGGCGAGCCGCTGCCGATCCCCGAGGGCGTCGTGCAGCGCCCGCGCGATCGCGTCGGTGTCGCGCGGTTCGACGACCCAACCGTGCTGGTCGTCGGCCGGGTCGCTCGTCACCAGGCCGATCTGTGGCGCGAGGCCGCAGTCCGACGTCATCAGCACCGGGCTGGAGCACGCCAGTGCCTCGACGTAGACGAGCCCGAACGCCTCCGACCACGACGGCATCGCGAACAGGTCGGCCCAGACCATCCACTGCATCAACGCTTGTTGGTCCATACGCGGGATCACGCGGATGCGATCGCCGAGCCGGGCGGCCGCGACCTTGCGTCGCAACGGCGCCGGCGCGTCGGTGACCAGCACCAGCACCGCGTCCGGATGCGGCCCCGCGACCCGCGCGAAGGCCTCGACCAGCTGCTCGAAGCCCTTGCGCGCTCGGCGTGATGTTCGCGTGCCGGCGCATGCTCTACACGGGCACGCTCGGCCAGATCCTCGGCATGCACCTCGGCGGGCTGGTGCTGGGCATCCTGCTGGTCGCGTCGACGGCCTGGTCGACGGACATGGTGCTGACCGTCAAGCGCTCGATGGTCTACGTGTTCGGCTACCTGATGCTGATCTCGCTGGTGCACGTGCCGCGGCGGCCGATGCAGTACTACATGCGAACGGTCGTGTTCGGCATGGGCTGGATCGCGTGGATCTCGATCGCGACGTACTTCACGTTCCCGAAGAGCCACACGGTGCTGTCGATCCGGCCGGGGCTCGCCGGCCTGACCGTGCACCCCAACGTGTTCGGACCGTGCCTGGAGATGGCGTTCGGCCTCGCGCTCGGCATGCCGGTGGTCACGCGGTTCCAGAAGCTGTCGCGATACTGGGCGATGGCCGGCATCCTGCTCGCCCCGGCTGATGTCGAACTCGGTGACCGCGCTGATCGCCACCGCCGTCGCCACCGGCATCTACGCACTGATGACGTGCCCCGCCTACCGGGCGGGCGCCTACCTGCTCAGCGGCCTCGCGCTCGGTGCGATCGTGAAGTTCATCGGGGTCGGCACCATCAAGTCGTTCTTCTTCGAACTGGTCGGCCGGGACGAGTCGATGTCGGGCCGCGACACGCTGTGGGCCGACGTGTTCAACGCCGGCATGAAGTCGCCGGTGTTCGGCTCCGGCTACGGCGCGTTCTGGTACGAAGGGCGCGGCCGCGAGCTGACCGGCACGTGGAACCCGCGGCAGGCGCACAACGCCTACATCGACGTGTTCGTCGACATCGGTGTGCTCGGTCTGCTGCTCGTGCTCGCCGTCGTGCACTACCGGCTGCTCGGCGCGTGGCAGCGGCACGCCGGCCGCCGCGGCACGCGGCGGCGCAACGCGGTGGCGGCGTTCGTGTCGATGGCGCTGGGGCTGTGCTTCGTCGGCGCGTTCGGCGAGAGCTTCCTGCTCAAGCTCGACAAGTTTCAGTTCTTCGTGCTGTTCTGGGGCGTGATGGTCCTCGAGAACTCCGACGAGAACGACGTCTCCGCGGAGTTCGACGAGCTCGAGCGGCAGCATCCGCTCGCATCACCGCAGCGCCACAAGCGCCCGCTGGTCTCGACCGCGCCGTAGCCCGCGGCGCGGCGCTCAGGTACCGCTGTTGATCGGCGCGCGACCGTAGCGGTCGTCGAAGCGCACGATGTCGTCCTCGCCGACGTAGTCGCCGCTCTGCACCTCGATCAGCACCAGATCGACCTTGCCCGGATTCTCCAGCCGGTGCTTGGTGCCGACCGGGATGTAGGTCGACTGGTTGCCGTAGACCATGCGCACCTCGTCGTCGCAGGTCACCTTGGCGCTGCCGGACACGACGACCCAGTGCTCGGAACGATGGTGGTGCATCTGCAGCGACAGCGTCTCGCCGGGGCGAACGATGATCTCCTTGATCTTCGAGCGCGGCCCTTCGTGCAGCGTCTGGTAGGTGCCCCACGGACGCGACACCGTGCGATGCAGGGTCGCGGCCTCGTGCCCCTTTTCCTTGAGCCGACGGACGACCTCCTTGACCTGCTGGCTGGCGTTCTTGTCCGCGACCAGCAGGGCGTCCGGGGTGTCGATGATGATCAGGTCGTCGACGCCGACCGCAGCGACCACCCGGCCGACCTCGGTCTGCACGTGCGTGTTGTTGGTGTCGACGAGCAGCGTTTCGCCGACCGTCGTGTTGCCGTCGACGTCGCGCGGCAGCTGCTCGGCGACGGCCTTCCACGAACCGATGTCGCTCCAGTGGAAGTTGGCGCGCAGCAGCGCGATGTTGCTGGCCTTCTCCATCACCGCGTAGTCGATCGAGATGTCGGGCAGCTGCTCGAACACTTCACGATCGAACTTGACCTCGGCGGCGTTGACGCTGCTGGCCTGCGCCTGCGCCCAGACGTCGTGCGCAGCCTCGAGCACTTCGGGAGCGTGTTCGCCGATCGCGTCGAGGATCGTCGACGCCTTGAAGCAGAACATGCCGCTGTTCCAGACGAAGTTGCCCGCCGCCAGGAACTCCTGGGCACGGGCGAGGTCCGGCTTCTCGACGAATCGCACCACCGCGCTGCCGCCCTGCTCGAGTTCGTCGCCCAGCTCGACGTAGCCGAAGCCGGTCTCGGGCGACGTCGGCTGGATGCCGAACAGCACCAGACGGCCGGTCTCGGCGATGCGCTCCGCCTCGCGGCACGCATTCTGGAACGCGACCTCGTCGGGGATCAGGTGATCCGCCGCGAGCACCAGCATCGTCGGGTCCTTGCCGCGCGTGCTCGCCGCCAGCGCCGCCAGAGCAACGGCTGGTGCGGTGTTGCGGCCACACGGCTCCAGCAACTGGAACAGCGTGCGGTCCTTCAACTCCGGCACCTGCGCCGCTTCGTCCCGCGTGCGGAAGCCGTAGCTCTCGTTGGTCACGACGAAGATCGAGTCCTCTGCCAGCGGGGCGCTGCGCTTCAGCACGCGCTGCAGGAGGCTCGGCCCGTCGGCGAGCTTGATGAACGGCTTGGGGCACGCCGCGCGGGACACCGGCCATAGCCGGGTTCCAGAACCACCTGAGAGGATGACTGGGATCATGTGCGCGTCGCCAACTGTGGGGGGATCGAATCCGTCTTCGGGTTTCCACTCGGATCCGACCACGGGCGGCCACCCCTCTCGCTCTCCATCGACGATCGGGGCGGCACTGGGGGATGCCCGCAGCAGACCTGGGCACCCGATGCATCGACGCGTCCGGTCGCGAACTGTAGGCACAATCCCGATGGCGTGGCGTTTTCCGCGCCGCCGTCGCGGCGAACGGCTACCCTCCGCCGCCGGAGTGACGCCGACGATGATCCGTACGAGACCGTTCTTCGCCTTCCTCGCCGCCGCTGCGATCGCGCCCGCGCAGCAGCCGACCCACGTGCCCCCGGAGGCCTTCGACGTGCCCGACGGGCTCGAGGTGACGGTCTGGGCGACGTCGCCGCTGCTGCAGAACCCGACCAACATGGACGTCGACCACCGCGGCCGCATCTGGGTGACCGAGGGCGTCAACTACCGCGGCAAGGCGCGCCGCCGGCCGGCCGGCGACCGCGTCGTGGTGCTCGAGGATCGCGACGGCGACGGCGTCGCCGAGACCAGCACCGTGTTCGTGCAGGAGCCGGCGCTGGTCTCGCCGCTCGGCATCGCGGTGTTCGACAACGTCGTCGTGGTCTCGCAGCCGCCCGAGCTGCTGGTCTACACCGACGTCGACCGCGACCTCGAGTTCGACCCAGCGACCGACACGCGCGAAGTGCGCCTGTCCGGCTTCCAGGGGCGCAACCACGACCACAGCCTGCACTCGGTCACCGCCGGCCCCGACGGCCGCTGGTACTGGAACAGCGGCAACTGCGGCGCGATCTTCACCGACCGATCCGGCTACACGTTCCGGATCACCAGTTCGTACATGGACCCCAAGGGCGTCGCCGGCACCGCCAGCGACGACGGCCACGTCTACGTCGGCGGCTTCACCGCGCGCATGCAGCCCGACGGCAGCGCCGTCGAGATCATCGGCCACAACTACCGCAACAGCTACGAACAGGTGGTCACGTCGCTCGGCGACGTGTTCCAGAGCGACAACGACGACCCGCCGGCGTGCCGCGTCACCCACGTGCTCGAGTACGGCAACGCGGGGTTCTCGTCGCGCGACGGCCAGCGCTCGTGGCGCGCCGACCAGCGCCACGGACAGGACACGCCGAGGGCCGAATGGCGGCAGGACGACCCCGGCACGATGCCGGCCGGCGACGTCTACGGCGGCGGCTCCCCCACCGGCGTCGCGTTCTACGAGAACGGCGCGCTCGACCCCAGATGGCAAGGCATGCTGCTCGCGTGCGAGCCGGGCCGCAACACGGTGTTCGGCTACTTCCCCGAACGCGACGGTGCAAGCTACCGGCTCGAGCGGTTCGACTTCCTGACGACCAACAGCGAGCACCGCTTCGTCGGCTCCGACTTCACCGGCGGCCGCTGGGACGGCAAGCTCCACACGCAGTTCCGGCCTTCGGACGTCTGCGTCGGGGCCGACGGCACGATCTACGTCGCCGACTGGTTCGACGGTCGCGTCGGCGGCCACCAGACCCTCGACGACGCGCGCTCGGGCACGATCTATCGGATCGTGCCGACCGGCGAGAACCCCCAGACCCCGGAGCTCGATCTCGACGAGCCGCTGGGCCAGATGCATGCGCTCGCCAGCCCGGCCGTCAACGTCCGCCACCTCGGCTTCCGGAGGCTGCGCGACGCCGGCGACGACGCCCAGCCGCTGCTGCAGGTCCTGAAAGCACTCGACGAGCCGTTCTTGCTGGCGCGCGCGACGTGGCTGCAGCCCCTGCTCGGCGAGCAAGGGGCGGCAGACGCACGCGGCGGACTCGCTGCAGAACGTGCCGAGCACCGGCTGGTGACGTTCCGGGCGCTGCGCAATGCCGGCGACGACGTCGTCGCTTTGGCCGGCAAGCTGTGCCGCGACGAGGCGCCGTTCGTGCGGGCGGCCGTCGCGACCGCGCTGCGCGACGCCAAGGGCCAGGACGCGGTGAAGGCGCTGGTCGAGATCGGCCGCCGCTTCGACGGCAAGGACCGCGCCTACCTCGACGCGTTCGGGATCGGCTGCACCGGCAAGCAAGAGCAGGTCTACCGGGCGCTGGCCGAGCACGCCGGCGAACCGACCGGCTGGGACGCCAGGATGGCGTGGATCGCGTGGCGTCTCGGCGCCAGGTCCTCGGTGCCGGCGCTGGTCGCGCGCGCCCGCCACGCCGCCCTGCCGCTGCCCGAACGCACGCGCGCCGTCACCGCGCTGGCGTTCGTGCGCGACCTTGCCGCAGCCGACGCGATGCTGTCCCTCGCCGGGGACTTCGAGTTTCCGCTGCGCGACCAGGCCACCTGGTGGTGCCTCAACCGGATGGGCAACGAGTGGTCCGAGTTCGGCGTGCGCGGCAAGCTGAAGGAGCGCGGCATCTACGACCCGGACGCGGTCGAGGTGCAGGCGGTCCAGGTGCCGCCCGAACCCGACACCCCGCTCGGCATCACGGTCGCCCAGGTCCTCGCGTTGACCGGCGACGCGAAGCGCGGCGCGGCGCGCGCCGGCACCTGCTACACCTGCCACAAGGTCGGCGACATGGGCATCGCGTTCGGCCCGGACCTGACCGCGTTCGGCAAGGCGCAGTCGAGGCAGGCAATCGTCGAGGCGATCCTGCTCCCGTCGAAGAGCATCAGCCACGGATACGTTGGCCACACCGTCGAGACCGACGACGGCAACGTCGACGGCATCGTGCTGTCGCGCGGCGATCCGGTGATCGTGCAGTCGCAGGCGGGGCTCTTGCAGCTGCTGCCCAAGGCGAAGGTCAAGAAGATCCGCCGCATGCAGCGCTCGCTGATGTGGCCGCCGCAGCTGTTCGGGCTCGACGCACAGGCCGTCGCCGACCTGGTCGCCTGGCTGAAGGAGCAGCCGTGATGCGCCCGCTGCTGGCGCTGTGTGCGCTGACGTTGGCCGTCGCCCCGACCGCCGCGCAGCGCCCGAACGTCATCCTGGTGATGGCCGACGACCTCGGCTGGGGCGACCTCTCCGTGCAGGGCCACCCGGACCTGCACACGCCGCACCTCGATCGCATGGCCGCCGACGGCGTGCGGTTCACGCGCTTCCACGCCGCGGCGCCGGTGTGCTCACCGACGCGCGCCTCGTGCCTGACCGGTCGCCACCCGTATCGCGCCGACATCCCTGGCGCTAACAGCGGCCACCTGCGCGAGGACGAACGCACGCTGCAGACGCTGCTGCGGGACGCGGGCTATCGCACCGGCCACTTCGGCAAGTGGCACCTCGGCACGCTGACCAGGACCGTGGTCGAGTCGAACCGCGGTGGTCCGCGCGGCATCGCGCACTTCGCGCCGCCGTGGCAGCGAGGCTTCGACACGTGCTTCTCGACCGAGGCCAAGGTGCCGACGTTCGATCCGATGAAGCACCCCGGCACCGGCAAGCCCTACGGAACGCACTACTGGGACGAGACCGGTGCGATGGTGCGCAACGGACTCGACGGGGACGACTCGCGCGTGATCATGGACCGCGCCGTGCCGTTCGTGCGCCGCTGCGCCGCAGCGGAGCAGCCGTTCTTGTGCGTGATCTGGTTCCACGCGCCACACCTGCCGTGTGTCGCGAGTCCCGCCGATCGCGCCCGCTACGCAACATTCGACGTGGCGACGCAACACTACTACGGCTGCATCACGGCGCTCGATCGCCAGGTCGGTCGGCTGCGGCAGGCGCTCGTCGAAGCGGGCATCGCCGACGACACGCTGCTCTGGTTCTGTTCGGACAACGGCCCCGAGGGCAAGGCCGGCAAGGCACCGGGCTCGGCGGCCGACCTGCGTGGCCGCAAGCGCAGCCTCTACGAGGGCGGCACGCGCGTGCCCGGGATCGCGGTCTGGCCCGGCCACCTGCAGGCCGGCGCGGTCGTCGACACGCTGGCGTGCACCAGCGACTACCTGCCGACGATCGCCGGCTGGCTGCAGCTGCCGCTCGACCATGCTCGCACGCTGGACGGGATCGACCTCGGCCCGGCGCTCGCCGCCGCCGCGCGCGGCGAGAGCGCACCGCGCGGCCGGCCGATCGGGTTCGAGTCGGCGCGCATGGCGACGTGGACGGACGACCGCTTCAAGCTGGTCGCGCACCTTGCACGCCGCGGCAAGGACCGCCGGCAGCCGCCCGGGATCCAGCGCGTCGAGCTGTTCGACCTGCGCGACGACCCCGCGGAGCGGACCGACGTCGCCGAACGCCACGCCGACCGCGTCGCGGAGATGCGCACGCAGCTGCAGGAATGGCGGGCCGCGATCCGACAGCGGCCTTGATTGCGTCGCACGAGGTGCTACTCCGGGACCCCATGCCGAAGAAGATCGACTGGTACTATCACCGCAAGGGTTGAACGAGCTGCAAGCGCTCCGACGCCTTCCTCGAGGAAGCCGGAGCCACCGTCCGTGAGACGGTCAACGCCAGCAAGGAACGGTTCGGCCCGGACGACATCGGCGCGCTGTTCGAGGGCGCCAGCAAGATCGTCGTCGCCAAGGGCAAGAAGGTGCTGACGTTCAAGCCGGGCAGCGACGACTTCGACGAGGACGAGCTGCGCAAGGTCGCGATCGGTCCGTCGGGGAACCTGCGCGCACCGACCCTGCGCACCGGCAAGACCTGGCACGTCGGCTTCAGCGACGACGCGTTCGCGGTCTCGTTCGCTTGAGGCGCGGCCCTGGAGGAACGGGCGCGCGACTCCCGCCGCGCCCGGCGTCCCTAACGGGCAAAGCCCCGTCCGCACGCGTACACGCCGCTTCCGCGATCACGGTTGGCAGCGCGTCCACTACATGGACGCGCTCTTAGCGCAGCCCCATGCCGATCGACAGCTTGACCGGCAGCTTGACCGTCTCCATCTTGGCGTAGGACGTGATCCGCACCGTCACTTCGCCGAGCTTCTTGGGCAGGCCGAAGCTCTTCGTGTAGGTCTTCTTGCCGCCGAAGCCGAACGAGCCCTCGCCCATCGGCTGGACCTCGATCTCGTCGCCCTTCGCGTCGACGAACACGACCGACTTGATCGCGTCCATCCGCTGCTCGCTGGACAGCTGCACGTTCAGCGCGCTGCCGCCGAAGCTCGACTTCTCGACGCTGCCGAGCGTCATCGGCACCGGACCGCAGGTGACCTTGGCGCCCTTCTCGAGCTTGACCTTCTGCTCGTTGGTGACGCTGCCGGACGCCGAGATCAACGCGACCTCGGCCTCCAGCTCGAGCCTGCCGGCGCCCGCCGCGGGCAGCGTGTTGGTCTTGACGTCGAGCAGGCAGGTATCGGTCGGTTCGTCGCGGAACGCGTTGCTCAGCGAGATCCAGCTGAAGAAGCCGGTCGGAGCACCCTTCGCAAGGTCGGTGCCCTGGTCGTCGACCAGCCGCACCAGCCGGCTCTTGTCGCCGTCGACCGCGAGGATCGGCTTGCCGGGGACCCGCGCCGCGAGCTGCAGTTCGACGCCCGGCTCGCCGAACATCTTGACGCCGTCGATCGTCGGCTTGGCCCGCACGGTCAGCTGCACGGCTTCGACCGTCGTCGAGGACGTCTGCGCGACGCCGACCTGCGCGAGGAACAGCGCGATCCCCGCGCCCACGATGGTGCATCTCATCGCCGGATCGTAGCCTGTCGCCGTCATGCACAGAACGCTCCGACCGCTCTCGCTCGTCGCCGTGCTCGGCGCGGCGCTCTCCCCGCTGTGGCTGCAAGGCACCCCGCTGCAGAAGGCCTACGTCGACGGCGCCGGCTGGCGGCAACTGACGCTCGCGGACTTCGTCAACGTCAACGGCAACGCCGATACCTGGTCGGAAGCGGACGGCGTGATCACGTGCTCGGGCAAGCCCAACGGCGGCGCCCGCACCAAGACGCAGTTCACCAACTTCGAGATGGTTGCGGAGTGGAAGCACCACCAGTACGCCGGCAACTCGGGCATCTTCCTGTGGTGCCCCGAGTCGGCGTTCACCGACCTGCCCAAGGGAACGCTGCCGCGGCAGGGCATCGAGGTGCAGGTGCTCGACCTCGGCTACGAGGAGAACTGGCTGAAGAACAAGAAGAAGCGCTCGGACTGGTTCACCAGCCACGGCGACGTGTTTCCGGTCGGCGGTTCGAAGATGACCGCGTTCACGCCCGAGATCACCTACCAGGACGAGCACGGCAAGCCGTTCACGGTCGGCAACCCGAAGAGCACGCGCAGCTTTCCGACGATGCGGCTGACGAAGCCCGCGGGCGAGTGGAACCACTACTACATCCGCGCGATCAACGGCGAGGTGCGCCTGTGGGTCAACGGCCGGGAGGTCACCGGCGGCAAGGACTGCTCACCGGCGACCGGCTACCTGGCGCTCGAGAGCGAGGGCGCGAAGGTCGAGTTCCGCAACCTGCGCATCCGCGAGCTGCCGTAGCTCAGCCCTGTCCGGGCTCGCCGGCCGAGCACGCCGACGGCGCTCCCGCCGAGCACGCCGAGGCCGGCCCGCCAGCGGCCTCCGGAGCCGCGCGGTTCCACGGCGCCTTGGCGAGCAGCAGGCCCATGCCGCACCAGTCGGTGATGCCGGCGAACGTCAGGCCGGCGCCGACGAACGCGCTGAGCCCGAAGAAGCCCCGGTGCACGAAGAAGCCGAGCAGCACGCCGGTCAGGACCAGCAGGCCCGCGGCGATGCGCACCTGGCGCTCGAGCGACATCACGGCCTTGCCCTTCCTGGTCTCGCCGCCCGCGGACCGGAACGCCTCGATGCCGCCCTCGATCACGGTCAGGCCGCGCACGTGGTTCTTCTGCAGCAGCTGCCGCGCCATCTCGGCGCGCGCGCCGCTGCGGCACATCAGCAGCCGCGGCGCCGGCGTCGCGCGGATCTCGTCGAGACGCTGCTGCAGCTGATCCATCGGCACCAACCGCGAGCCCGCGACGCTCTCGCCGGCGAACTCGACGCCGGTGCGCACGTCGATCACGCTGGTCGCGGCGCCGTTGCGCACCAGCGCGGCGGCCTCGACCGCCGGGATCGAGTCGGGGATGTCGACCCCTTCGCGGTTGAGCCGCAGCAGGTCGTCCATGTTGGCGGGTCGCGGCGGCTTGTTGGCGGTCAGCTCCCGTACGAACGTGTCGCGATCGGTCATGCGCAGCCACGGGTTGTCGCGACGTTCGTCGCCGAGCGTCGACTGCATGCGGCCAGCGTAGTCGTGTCCAGGGAACACCAACGTCTCGTCCGGCAGCTCGTCGAAGACGCGGCGCAGTGAGTCGAACAGCTGACCGGCGTCGCCGCCGAGGAAGTCGGTGCGGGCGACCGCGCCGATCAGCAGCGTGTCGCCGGAGAACACCGCGGCGTCGGTGCGCAGCACGATGTGGTCGGGCGTGTGCCCGGGCGCGTGCAGCACGATGACCGGCACGTCCCCCAGGTGCAGCGCATCGCCGTCCGCGGGATGCCGGCTGACGCCGACGTGGCCGGACTTCTCGTGGGCGATGCGGGTGCTGCCGAGCCGTTCGGCGATCGCGGCCGAACCCGACGGGTGGTCGGCGTGGGTGTGGCTGTCGACGACGTAGGGCAGCGTCCAACCGCGCTCCGCAACCCTGGCGGCGACGTCCTCGACCAGGTCGAGGTGGACGTCCAATGCCAACGCCTGCTTGCTGACCGGATCCGCCAGCAGGTAGGCCCGGCAGCCTTGCGGGTGGGCGACGGCGAGGACGGTGAGCTTGCCGACGGTGCGGTCGGCAGACGGATCGGCTTGCAGAGAGGTCATGGCGTTGGTTCGGGTGGCGTCTACGACCGCCATCCTTGAAAGTATGATCGTTCGCTCATATTTTCAAACGCAGATGCCCACCGCCCGAAGACCTCGCCGGCATGCGCCGCTGTCCGAAGCCCAGCTCGACGCGGTGGCACGGCGGTTCCGGGCCCTCTCGGTGCCCAGCCGCCTGCGCGTGCTCGACGCGCTGATGAACGGTCCGCTGTCGATGGCCGAGCTCGCCGACGCGACCGGCTTGCAGCAGTCCAACCTGTCGCGCCAGGTCACCGAACTCGAGCAGGCCGGCTGCGTCGTTCGCGAACGCGACGGCCGCGAGGTGCACGTGCACATCGCCGACCCGACCCTTCGCCAGCTGTGCGAGCTGGTCTGCGGTTCGCTCGCGCGACAGGCCACGACCAACCACCAGGCCCTCAGGCGGCGGTAGGTTCGGCGAAAGTTGGAGGATGAACCAGGTACCGTACGGCAACTCTGGTCAGGGGCGGCGGGGTAGGTTCATGATCTTGCGGTAGCGTGCCTGTACGGACTTGGCAGGATCCTCGGCGGCGGCTTCGAGCACCTCTCGTGCGGCGGGCTCGGCTGCACCGAAGCGCTGCGCGAGCTCGTAGAGCGCGTCCATCGCCCACGCCCGCAAGAACGGCAGCTCGCCCGCGTAGCAGCGCCGCAAGAAGGCGCAACTGGCCTCGACCTGCGCCGTCGACAGCTTCAGGCCGGGCAGGCAGCGCGCGACGTGCAGCATCACCCACTTGTCCTGCATCGCGGGCAGCCGCTGCACGAGCGCCTCGACCTGCTTGTCGGCGCACGTCGCCCCTCGGCCGAGCCACGTCCACAGCAACCACGTCGCACCCTGGGCGATGGTCACGTCCTCGTGAACGGACAGCGTGACGGCCTGGCGCAGCATGGCGGCCTTCGGTTCGCAGGCCGCCGCGATTTCCTTGAGCACGTCTGCGTGCCTGCCGTCGTAGGCCGCCAGCTCCTCCAACAGCGAGACCCGCCCCATCACCGCTTTGCCATCAGCCTCTGGTCGGGTCGAGCATCCAGTAGAAGCCCGCCGAGTCGACGAACACGAGGCGGTCGCGATACCGCTCGTACCACGTGGCCCACGTCGTAGCCTTCCGGTCGGGGTAGATGTCCGGATGCACGTAGCGCCGCAGGCAGCGGCGGGCGCGCGCCCGATCCTCCTCGGAGCCCTCGAGGGTGTCGTCGAACCTCATCCACTTCTCCAGGCTCGCGCGTGCGTTGTTCGGCGTGCCCAGCTCCATCGCGTCGACGTCGACCTCGAACACCGTCTTGTAGCGGCCGCTCTGGTGCCGCTCGCCGCGACCGCTGAACACGAACGGCTGGTACTTCGCCACCCACCGCTCGGCACCTTCGAAGCTCGGCGTGTAGGTCTTGCGCCACTCCTCCGTCAGCTGGTTGGGGAAGTGCTCTTCGACGCCGCGCTGGTAGCCCTTGTCCTTGCCGAGCACGGTGTAGACCCACAGGATCTTGCGCGTCTTGCACACGAACGGCACCGTCGGCTCGCCCCGGCGACCGCGCATGTAGTGCAGCACGTTGGCGAGCGTGTCCTTGGCGCCATCGGTCATCTGCTGCGGATCCACCGAGTAGCCCCAGTAGAAGTAACGACCCTGGCGGGCGAGCGACAGGCTGCCGAGCATCTTGGCCGAGTTGCCTTCGGCGAGGTTCTCGAAGCCCGGCACGTCGGTGAAGAAGCCCTCATGGCTGACGAGCGTCGGGTTCCAGCCGGCCGGCTTTTCGTTCTCGAACCTGGCGAGCCGGTACTTCGCCGGCACGCCCTCGGGGTGCAGCGGCGAGGTCTCCCCCGCCGCATAGTGCGCCGGTCGATCGCGTTCGATCCACTCGAACGTGACGGGGTTCGGCTTCTGGAAGATCGCGTGTTGCAGGGCCAGCCCGTGGCCCAGGTGGTCCATGCAGATTCAGATGTAGCCCGACGTCATCGCGACGCCGTGCCGCTCGATCAGCTCGGTCCCGAAGAACCCGACCGCGACGATCGGCGTGTCGGTGCGCGGAAAGGCGCGAACGTGCTGCATGACCTTGGCGGTCTCGCGGAAGCGCTTCGAATCGCACAGCACGACCTGGTGGCGGTCACACAGCGCGACGGTCACCTCGGGATAGGTCGTCACCGAGACGTCGAAGCCGCGCGCCGCCAGGAACCGCTCGAGCCGCGTCGAGCGATCGTCGCGCGCCCCCGAGACCAGCAGCACCGAGAACGCGCCCGGCCGTGCGGACAACTCGATCTGCTCGGGTGCGTGGCACTGCAGCTCGTCGCAGACCTGCAGCCAAAGGGTCGCGCGCAGCTCGCCACCGTCGCCCTTGGCGCGGATCGGCAGCCGCCAGACCGCGAAACCCTCGGCCTCGCCGTCGTCGCTCGCCGGCGGCACCAGCGGCCCGGTCGCCTCGAAGCCGCAGCCGGGGTCGAGCTCGACGCTGACCGGCCCGCCGCCGCCGACGTCCCGGGTGTAGGCGTGGTAGCCGTCGGCGATCGTCAGCTCGAGCCGAAGCTCGGTCGCGGTCGCGGCGCCGGCGACCTCGCAGTCCTGGGCGTGCGGCTCGGAGACCTTCAGCGGCACCTGTGCCAGCAGCGACGCGCCGGCGAACAGCAGCCACAACAGTGCGGGCAGGCGGAACATGGCAGCGAACGATACCGCGGCGCCCGTTCGTGGCGGGAATGCGCCCGCGGATCTGCTAACGTGTTACGCCCGAAACCCACCCCAGAGCACCCGCGAGCCCGTTCCTGGCACCATGACCGACGCCCCGAAGATCATCTACACGCACACGGACGAGGCCCCCGCCCTCGCCACCTATTCGTTCCTGCCGATCATCAAGTCGTTCTGCGCCGGCACCGGCATCGACGTCGAGACCCGCGACATCTCGCTGGCCGGCCGCATCCTCGCCAACTTCGCGGACGCGCTGACGCCCGAGCAGCGCATCGACGACCACCTCGCCGAGCTCGGCGCGCTGGCGCAGAAGCCCGAGGCCAACATCATCAAGCTGCCGAACATCAGCGCATCGATCCCGCAGATGAAGGCCGCGATCAAGGAATTGCAGGGCCAGGGCTACGCGCTGCCGGACTACCCCGAGGAGCCGAAGGACGACGCCGAGCGCGAGGCCAAGGCGCGCTACGACAAGGTCAAGGGCAGCGCGGTCAACCCGGTGCTGCGCGAGGGCAACTCGGACCGCCGCGCGCCCGCCGCCGTCAAGGCCTACGCCAAGAAGCACCCGCACCGCATGGGCGCGTGGACGAGCGACAACAAGGCGCACGTCTCGTCGATGAGCCAGGGGGACTTCCGCGCCAACGAGAAGTCGGTGACGGTCGCGGACGCGACCGAGGTCAGCATCGAGCACGTCGCCAGCGACGGCACCAAGACCCGGCTGAAGGGCCCGATCGCGCTCGAGGCCGCCGAGGTCATCGACGCGACGTTCATGAGCAAGAAGGAGCTGCAGAAGTTCCTCGCCGAGCAGGTCGAAGACGCCAGGCAGCAGGGCGTGCTGTTCTCGCTGCACATGAAGGCGACGATGATGAAGGTCTCCGACCCGATCATCTTCGGCTACGGCGTGCAGGCCTACTTCGCGCCGATCTTCGACAAGTACGGCGGCAAGCTCGCCGAGCTCGGCGCCGACCCGCGCAACGGCTTCGGCGACGTCGTCGCCAAGATCCAGTCGCTGCCCGAGGCCGAACGCAAGCAGATCGAGGCCGACATCGAGGCGTGCTACGCGGACCGCGCCGGCATCGCGATGGTCAACTCGGACAAGGGCATCACCAACCTGCACGTGCCGAGCGACGTCATCATCGACGCGTCGATGCCGGTCGTCGTGCGCGACTCGGGCAGCATGTGGAACGCCAAGGGCGAGTTGCAGCAGGCCAAGGCCGTGATCCCGGACCGCTGCTACGCCGGCGTCTATCAGGCGGTGCTCGACGACTGCCGCGCCAACGGTGCGTTCGACCCGACGCAGATGGGCAGCGTGCCGAACGTCGGCCTGATGGCCAAGAAGGCCGAGGAATACGGCTCGCACGACAAGACGTTCGAGGCGCCGGCCGACGGCACGATGCGCGTCGTCGACAAGGACGGCAACGCGCTGATCGAGCACCAGGTCGAGGCCGGCGACATCTGGCGCATGTGCCAGGTCAAGGACGCGCCGGTTCGCGACTGGGTCAAGCTGGCGGTCAGCCGCGCCCGCGCCACCGGTGCTCCGGCCGTGTTCTGGCTCGACCAGGACCGCGCCCACGACGCGCAGCTGCTGCAGAAGATCGAGACCTACCTCGAGGAGCACGAGACCGACGGCCTCGAGTTCTTCATGATGTCGCCGGTCGACGCCTGCAAGTTCTCGCTCGAGCGGCTCCGCAAGGGCGAGGACACGATCTCGGTCACCGGCAACGTGCTGCGCGACTACCTGACCGACCTGTTCCCGATCCTCGAGGTCGGCACGTCGGCCAAGATGCTGTCGATCGTGCCGCTGATGAACGGCGGCGGCCTGTTCGAGACCGGCGCCGGCGGCTCGGCGCCGAAGCACGTGCAGCAGTTCGAGCAGGAGAACCACCTGCGCTGGGATTCGCTCGGCGAGTTCCTCGCGCTGGCGGCGTCGTTCGAGCACATCGCCGACCGCTACGGCCACAAGACCGCCGGCATCCTCGGCAAGACGCTCGACGAGGCCAGCACGCAGTACCTGCTGCAGAACAAGGCGCCGTCGCGCAAGGCCGGCGAGCTCGACAACCGCGGCAGCCACTACTACGTCGCGACGTTCTGGGCCAAGGCGCTCGCCGAGCAGAGCGACGACGCCGAGCTCGCGGCGCGCTTCGCGCCGATCGCCAAGACCCTGGCCGACCACGAGCAGACGATCGTGCGCGAGCTCAACGAAGTGCAGGGTGCCGCGTGCGACGTCGGCGGCTACTACCAGCCCAACCCGGAGCGCGCGGCCAAGGCCATGCGCCCGAGCGCGACGCTCAACGGCATCATCGACGGCTGAGCGCACCCCGCCCGTGCGCAGAGTTCCACAGGTCACGGCCGGCGTCGGCCTGGTCGCGCTGCTGGTCTTCACGATCCAGTCGGCGCGCAAGGCCCTGCGCGAGCAGGGCTGTGACCTGACCTGCTACCTCGACGCGGGCGCGCTGGCGCTGCGCGGCGAAACGCCGTACGACACCGCGGCCTACTTCGAGTACCTGTACTCGCCGTTCTTCGCACTCGCGATCAGCCCGCTGTCGCTGCTGCCGGTCGCGGTGGCCTCGGTGATCTGGAGCCTGCTTTCCGGCTGGGCGCTGTTCTTCACCGTGCGCACGGTGCGAGAACTCGCGGTCGCGCGCGGTCGCGCCTTCGACGGCCGCGACCTCGTCACGATCGCGCTGCTGGCGGCGATCGGCTTCCGCATCGTGCACGCCAACTTCGCCAACGGCCAGGTCAACCTGATCGTGCTCGGCCTGGCCGCCGCCTTCGTGCGGGCCGCGCTGCAGGGCAAGGACCGCACCGCCGCGGTCTGGCTGACGCTCGCGGTGCAGTTCAAGACGGTGCCGATCCTGCTGCTCGGCCTGCTGCTGGTCCGCGGCCGCTGGCGCGCGATCGCCTGGACCGCCGGCCTCGGCGCGATCACCAGCCTGCTGCCGTTCGTGGTATGGGGCAGCGACACCGTCGCGGTCTACCGGGACTGGTTCGCGATGATCGACTACAAGCTGCGCACCTACACGGTCGACATGGGCGCGTTCACGACCGACACCGAAGGCAACCGCGAGTACTTCACGGTGCGCGGCATGCTCGCCACGCTGTGGCCGGCGACGTCGGCCAACCCGGTCGCCCGCCACGGCTGCATGGCGGCGGTGTTCGGCGCGACGCTGTGGCTCGACCGCAGGATGTGGACGCGCAAGCTGCCGCTGGCGACCGTCGCAGCGTTCTGCCTGTGGCTGCTGGCGGCGCTGCTGACCTCGCCGATGTCGGAGAAGCACCACCTGGCGATGCTGCTGCCGGCCGCGGCGCTCGGCCTCTACGCGGCGATCGACGGCAGCCGGCGCCAGCGCATCGAGTCGTTCGCCTGGGCGGCGGTCGTGGCCACCGCGATGCTGCTGAGCAAGCCGTTCCCGCACGGCCCGTTCTTCTTCGTCGCCGTCGCGACGTCGTATGCGTGGGCGCTGCGCACCGCGGCTCAGCGCTTCTGAATCGTCAGCGTGTCGAACCGTCGGCCATCGAGGTCGTAGGCCTTCACCTTCAGCGTCTTGCCGTTGACGGCGACGTAGCTGCAGCAGCGCTGCGCGCGGCGAGCGCGCGGGCCTTCGCCTGGGCGCGCTCGACCGCGGCCTCGTCGCCTCGCAACACGGCTTCGATCAGCTCCCGCTGCAGCAGCTTGGCGTCCTGCGCCCAACGCTCGCGGGTGATGGCCACGACCGGCTGTTCGGGTTCGACCCGCTGGCGCTGCGGCGGCTCGGCCACCAGCGCCATCGGCTGCGCCGCGACCGGCGCCGGCGCCGTGGCCGTGGCCGTTCGCGGGCCCGGATCCGGGTCCGGGCTCGGGCTGCTCCAGAAGAAGCCCGCAAGGCCGATCGCGGCCAGCAGCAGCGTGATGCGGATCAGGTTGGGGTCGCGCAGGTTCATCGGGTCCTCCTGCTGCTACTGCAGCCGCGTCAGCTGGCCGCGCAACTCCCCGGCAGGGTTGGCGGTGGTGTGCAGGTTGACGTAGACGTCGCCAGATTCGATGCGGCCGGCGAGCGCATCGAGCGGGTAGTCGGCCAGCGGACCGACCAGCTGTTCGCTGCGGATCTCGGCGAGCAAGAACTGCGGCGAGGCCGAGCCCCCGCTGGCCGCGATCAGATCGGCGACCACCGGGCCGTTGCTGCCCGCCGCGCCGAGGACCGGGTGCGCGATCGGGTTGCCGCTGGCGACGAACGCGTCGTTGCTCGGGATCACCATCGACGCGTAGCTGAAGTAGCGGTCCCGCGGATCGTTGGGATCGAGCAGGAACGACCGCGCGGTGGTGTCCCCCGGCGCGAACGGGCCGTTCGGGCCGGCGATCGTCGCGTCGAAGCGGCCGGCACCCAGCGTCGCAACGGTGCGAAGCGAGATCATGGGCGAGTCGTACGGATGAGGGTCGTTGCCTCACGCGAGGTGGGGCAAGCGGCGGGGCGCGCTGATACGCGACCTGTCCATCCGGTTCCGCTCAGTTGTCACGAAGCGCAGATCCCGTTCGTGAAGACTCGCAGCGAGCGACATCGCTCGGCGTCCCGTGCACGACTACACACCCGCCGTCGGCGCCTGCGCCGGGCCCGAGCTCGACCACGTGGTCGGCGTCGGCGATCACCGACAGGTCGTGCTCGACCGCGAGGATCGTGTGGCCACGCTCGAGCAGTTGGTCGAACGCGACGCGCAGCGCGTCGACATCGTCCGGGTGCAGGCCGCGCGTCGGCTCGTCGAGCACGAACAGCGTCGCGCCGTCGCCGGCCGCGGCGAGGTGCGTGGCGAGCGACAGGCGCTGCGCCTCGCCGCCGGAGAGCGAGTCGCCGGCCTGCCCGAGCGTCAGGTAGCCGAGCCCCAGGTCCGCCGCGACCTGCAGCGGCCCGCGCAGACGCGCCAGCCCGCGCGGCGGCAGCGACAACAGCAGTTCGTCGACGGTCGCCGCGAGGCACTGCGCGAGGTCGAGCCCGCGCCACCGGATCGCCAGCGTCGCGTCGTCGAACCGACGCCCCTCGCACGTGTCGCACGAAAGCCACTGCCCGGCGCCGAGGAAGTCGAACTCGCTGCGAACCCAGCCGACGCCGCTGCACGCGCGGCAGGCGCCGCCCGAACGCCCGTGCAGCGAGAAGTGCGCGGCGCGCCAGCCGTTGGCCCTCGCCGCGTCGGTGGCGGCGAACTGCTTGCGCAGCTCGTCGAACCCACCGAGCAACGTCGCGACACAGGACGTTCGCGAACGACGGGCGCGCGCCGCCGCGTCGACGACGACGTGCGCGAAGGCGTCGAGGCCGGCGATGCTGCGGCAGCCGATCGCGACGCCCGCCTTCGCCGACCGCGCCACGACGCCACCCAGCAGCGACGACTTGCCGCTGCCCGACACGCCGCAGACGACGGTGAGCTGGCCGATCGGCAGCGCGACGTCGAGGTCTTCGAGGTGGTTGGCATGGGCGCCCGAGATCTCGATCCGACCCGCGCTCGGTCGCCGCGGGGTCGAACGCAGCGCCGGCCGTGGCCGCTGCAGCCGGCGGCCGGTGCGCGACGACGCCGGCATCGCAGCCGGCGGCGCCGACGCCACCACCCGGCCGCCGTCACGTCCGGCACCCGGTCCGATCTCGATCACGTGCTGCGCCGCCTCCGCGACCCGCAGGTCGTGCTCCACGGCGACGACGGCGTTGCCGGCGTCGACCAGGCCGCGGATCGCCGCGAGCAGCGCGTCGACGTCGCTCGGGTGCAGGCCGAGGGTCGGCTCGTCGAGCACGTAGACGCAGTCCGTCAGCGGCGCCGCGAGCTGGCGCGCCAGCCGCACCCGCTGCCGTTCGCCGGCGGACAGGCTCGCCATCGCACGGTCCAGCTGCAGGTGGCCAAGCCCGAGCGACGTGAGCCGTTCGACCCTGCGGAGCAGTTCGCCGAACGCATCGGCGGCGACCTCGCGCTCGCGCGCCGACAGCGAGGCCGCGGCGATCCACGCGCCGAACTCCGACACCGACCGACGACACAGCTCGGGCAACGTGATGCCGGCGACGCGCAGCTGCCGCGACGCCTGCTGCAGCCGGGCGCCATCGCACGCCGGACACGTCGCCTCGGCGAGCAACTCCTCGAAGTCGGCGCGGCGCGTCTTCGAGCCGCTCGCGAGACGCCGCGCATGCTCCTGGTCGATCGCCGGCGCGATCCCGGGCCAGCCGGCCCGCCACCGGTGCACGTCGCCCTCAGCGCCGTCGTGCTCCCAGACCGCATCGAACTGCTCGTCGCCGGCCCCAAGCAACACCGCCCGCTGCGCTTCCGCATCCAGCTCTCGCCACGGCCGCGACAGGTCGAAGCCCCGTGCCCGCGCGACGGCCTCGAGCAGCGAACGGTGCCGCATGCCGGGATCGCCGAAGTCCCGCACGACCTTGTTCTTGGCCCGCAGCGCCCCGTCGAACAACGGCATCGCGGCGTCGTCGATCAGCAGTTCGGGATCGCAGCGACGCACCGTCCCGAGTCCGGCGCACGTCTCGCAGGCGCCTTCCTTGCGGAAGAACGAGAACGCCGCTGCCGGCAGACCGGCATCGGTGCACCGCGACCAGACGGTGCGCAGCGTCGGGTGCAGTTCGGCGGCGGTCGCGACGGTGGCGCGGCGGTCGGCGCTGGTCTCGGCCTCGGCCCGCTGGCGCAGCGCGATCGCGGGACGCAACCCGCTGGCCTCGCGCAGCGAGCGAGCGCGCACGCCGCCGGCGCCGAGCTGCCGCTGCAGGTAGCCCGACAGGTGCTCGGTGATGCGCGCGCGCGACTCGCCGAACAGCGTGTCGAACACCAGCGAACTCTTGCCGCTGCCGGACACCCCGGTCACGACCGTCAGGCCGTCGGCCGGCAGGTCGACGTCGAGGTCGCGCAGGTTGTGCGTCGCGACGCCGCGCAACGAGATCGCCGTCGGCCGGGCACGCGGTGCACGCGCCGACGCCGGCGCGCCCGTGTGCAGGGCGGTGGCGGTCGGGCCGTGCGACCTAGCGATCGCGTCCGGCGTGCCCTCCCCGACCAGCCGCCCACCCGCACGTCCGGCACCGGGGCCGAGATCGACCACGTGGTCGGCCGCCCGCAGCACGTCGAGATCGTGCTCGACGACGACGACGGTGTGGCCGCGATCCACCAGCGCGTCGAGCGCGACCAGCAGCTTGCGCACGTCGCGCCGGTGCAGGCCGATCGTCGGCTCCTCGAGCACGAACAGCCCCGGCCTGTCGCCGCCGCGAGCCAGCTCGCCGGCGAGCTTGACCCGCTGGGCCTCGCCGCCCGACAGTGTCGTCGCCGGCTGGCCGAGCGTCAGGTAACCGAGCCCCACCCGCGCCAGCGCGTGCAGCACGGAACGGACCTTCAGCGAGTTCTCGAACAGCTCCAGCGCCTCGTCGACGGTCGCCTCGAGCACCTCGAGGATCGACGCCCGCCCGCGGTAGCGAACCGCCAGCACGTCGTCGCGAAAGCGTCGGCCACCGCACGCGGCGCAGACGAGCTCGACGCTCGGCAGGCCGTGCATGCCGACGACCTCGCGGCCGCTGCCCTCGCAGGCGGGACACCGGCCACCGTTCTTGGTGTTGAACGAGAACGTCGTCGCCTGGAAGCCGCGTTCGCGCGCGAGCGGCTCGGCCGCGAACAGCTTGCGGATCTCGTCGAACACGCCGGTGTAGGTCCCAGCGTTGCTGCGCGGCGTGCGCCCGATCGGATCCTGGTCGACGTGCACGACCTGCTGGATCGCATCGAGCCCGTGCACGGCGTCGGCGCGGCCCGCCAGCGACTCGCCGCGCGCGACCGCCGCCAGCACCTCGCTGACCAGCGTCGACTTGCCGGCGCCGGCGACGCCCGACACGACGTTGAGCCGCGCGACCACGAACGAGACGTCGACCCCCTGAAGGTTGTTGGCACGGGCACCCAGCACACGGATCCGTGCCGCCCCTTCGACATCCCGGCGCGCGCGCAGCGGCTGCTCGTCGTCGCGCCGCGGAGCACGGGCACCGGGCGGCCCTTCATGGAGCACGCGACCGCCGTCGCGGCCAGCGCCGGGGCCGATGTCGATCACGTGGTCGGCGACCGACAGCGCATGCTCACTGTGCTCGACGACGACGACCGTGTTGCCGGCATCGCGCAGATCGAGCAGCAGCTCGAGCACGGCCGACTCCTCGCTCGCGTGCAGGCCGATCGACGGCTCGTCGAACACGAACGTGACGCCCGCCAGCCCGTCGGTGGCGATCGAACCGAGGCGCAGGCGCTGGTGCTCGCCACCGGACAGGCTGGCACTGCTCCGTTCGCACGACAGGTGCGACAGCCCGAGCCGGGCGAACACTTCCAGCCGACGCACCAGCCGCGCGGCCTGTTCACAGCCGTGCTGGCGGCACCACGCAAGCAGCTCGGGAAACGGCATGCGCAGCACCTGCTCGAACCGCACGCCGTCGACCGCCGCCGCGCGCGCCGCCTCGCCGAGTCGCGACCCGCCGCATGCCGGGCACGGCACCGACCGCGCGAAGCGCAGCGCGTTCTCGTTGCGGCTGCGGCGCAGGATGTCGGCGATCGTCGGGATCAGCCCCTTGTAGTGGCCGAGTTCGCGCGGCTTCGCGGTGATGCCCTCCCACTTCATCCGCGACTCGAGCGAGTGCTTGCCGAACGGCACCTCGACGCGGTCCGAACCGAAGAACACGACGTCCTGCTGCTCGGTGGTCAGCTCCCGCCACGGCGTGTCGACGTCGAAGCCGTGCGCGCGGCACACGGTGTCGAGCGCATCCACGGTGACCTGGCTGTAGACGATGTAGCCCGTCGGCGTCGTCGGCACCAACGCGCCCTCGCGCAGGGTGCGATCGGGATCGGCGACCAGCAGCTCGCGCGAGACCTCGTCGACCGAGCCGACGCCGCGACACTCCGCACAGGCGCCGGCACTGACGAACGACAGCTGGCGCGCTTCGATCCCGTTGTGCCGCGCGAACCAGAACCGCAGCAGGTCGTGCAGGCCGGACAGCGTACCGACGGTCGAACGCGCATGATCCCCGCCGCGGCGCTGCGACAGCGCGATGCTCGGCGACAGGCCGCTGGCATGCCCGAGCCGCGGACTCGGCATGCGCTGCAAGAACTGCCGCGCATGCGAGCTGAGCGTCTCGAGATACCGACGTTCGCTCGCGGCGTGCAGCGTGTCGAACACCAGCGAGCTCTTGCCGCTGCCGGACACGCCGGTCACGACGGTCAGCCGGCCGCGCGGGATCTCGACGGTGATGCCGGCGAGGTTGTGCTCGCTGGCGTCGTGCAGCCGGATCGTCTGGGTCACATCAGCGAGCCTAGCAAGGCGACGACGGCGTGCACACGCGGATCGCCACGCCGCCACCCCGGCACGCTGGCACGCTGGCACGCTGGCACGCTGGCACGCTGGCACGCTGGCACGCTGGCGCGCTGGCACGCCGCGCGCAGCCGCCGCGACAGAGCCCACGCGCCCCCCGGGATCAGGCGTCGTCGCGCCGACGGCGTCCGCGACGCTGGTCGCGACCGCCACGTCGACCGCCCGCCTCCGCACGCCCTCGGCCGCCGCCGCGCCGCGCGCCGTCGCCACGACCGCGCCCGCGACCGCGGCCGTGGTCGCCACCCCCCCGCCCGAAGCCGTTGCGCCCGCGCGCGCCACCGCGCCCGCGACCAGCGCCTTCGCGGCGCTCACCGATGCGCTCGCGCAGCATCTCGAGACGTTCGCGCAGGCGCTCCCGCAACATCCCCCGGCGCCCGCCGCGTTCGCCGCGGCCCGCGCCACGACCGCGTTCGCCGCGCATCGCACGACCACGTCCGGCCCGCCCCTGGTCCTGTTCGCCGCGCGCGGCGCCCCGCCGTTCACGCAGCTGCTCGAAGCGCTCGCGCATGCGCTCCCGGATCTGTTCGCGGCGCTCGGCGCGCGCGCCCTCACACTCACCGCGGCCACGCCGGCCGCGATCCTGCGCATCGAGCGAGAAGGTGAACATCAAGGCGACGATCGTCGCCAGCATCGTGGTCGTTCTCATGGGTCTGTGTCCTTGGGTCAGCCGGGTTCGGCAAACGGTTCGTATCCGTCCAGGCCCACGCGTCGGGGACAGTTGGGACAAGCCAGCGACACGCAGCGAACGCGCGATGCCCGCCGCTTCGTCGGCCGAACGTCCGGTGCTGCGGGGCGACCGCAACTGGATCAAGCTGGCTCCGCCGGCCAATCGAACCGGCAACCACCCCCTCGCGTTATCCTCCGACCATGCCACGCTGCACGCTCACGAGCGTCCTCCTTGCCGGGCTCGCCGTCGCCGCCCCGGCCCGCGCGCAGGATCCGCAGCTCCTACGGTTCGCGCCGGTGTTCTCGCACCACATGGTGCTGCAGCGCGACCAGCCGATTCGCATCTGGGGAACGGGCACGCCGGACACGATCGTGCAAGCCGAGTTCGGCAAGGCGCGCGGCGCGGCGAGAACGGCCGGCGACGGCACGTGGGACCTGCGCCTGCCGGCGCAACGGGCGTCGTTCGAACCGCGGCAGCTGCGGATCGAGGCGCGGCTCGGAGAGCAGCTGCAGCGCGTGACCCTGCGCGACGTGCTCGTCGGCGACGTCTGGCTGTGCACGGGCCAGTCCAACATGCGTTGGCGGGTGAGCCAGTCGGCGGAGGCCGAGGACGTGCTCGAGCAGGCCGAGGTGCGCGGCCTGCGCCTGCTCGACTTCGAGGGCCGGCTTGATCCGGACGGCACCCGCTACGACCTCGACCGATTGCGGCAGATCGACGCGGGCAACTACTACACGACCGACGGCTGGGCTCGCGCCCGTCGCGAGACGGCCGCCACGTTCTCGGCGGTTGCGTTCGCGTTCGGCCGGCGGCTGGCGCGCGAGATCGATGCGCCCGTCGGGCTGGTGCACAACGCGATCGGCGGAGCACCGATGCAGGCGTTCGTGCCCGATGCGATGGCGGACTGGATGACGAGCGACGCCTATCCGGGCTGGTGCCGCCAACGGGTGAAGCAGAACCTCGCGAGCTGGTTCCGTCGCCCGACCGGCTCACAGCCGCACCATCCGTTCGAGCCGGGCTTCCTGTTTGCCGCTGGCGTGAAGTCGCTGGCGGCGTTGCCGATCAAGGGCGTGGTCTGGTACCAGGGCGAGTCCAACGCCACCGACACCGCGACGTCGCGGGCTCGTGCGATCGCGCGGGAGGAGGCGACGTTCCGGCGGGTGATCGCCGCGTTTCGGGACAACTGGAAGGCGCCCGAGCTGCCGTTCCACTTCGTGCAGTTGCCCGGCCTGGACCGCGACTGGGAACGGTTTCGCGAGATGCAGGACCAGGTCGCGACGACGACCGGGCACTGCGGCATGGCGGTGACGATCGACCTCGGCCATCCGACCGACGTGCACCCGCCGCGCAAGGTGCCGGTCGGCGAACGGCTGGCTGGCGTGGCGCTGCGCGAGACGTATGGGCGCGACGTGGCCGCCGGCGGACCTCGCTACGCGGGCCACCGCGCCGACCGCTCGCGGATCTCGGTCCGCTTCGACCGCCCTCTGCACAACCTCGGCAGCCAGCGGATCCCCGGCTTCGAGATCGCCGGCGAGGATCGCATCTTCCATCCCGCCAACGTCGTCTTCCTGGGCAACCGCGTCATCCTGAGCACCCCTGCGGTCCCCCGGCCCGTCGCCGTGCGCTACGCCTACGACGACGATCCCGAGACCAGCCTGCGCGGCCCCCACGGCCTGCCCGTGATCCCGTTCCGTTCGGACGACTGGCACGATGCCACGTGCGCACCGACGCAGCGAGGAACCGTCGAGGGGTTCGAGACCGGCACCGGGCCGCTGCGTAGCTACCGCGGATCGATCGGGACCTGGAGCGCGGCCGCAGGGCACGCCGAGATCACCGACCGCTTCGCCCACGAGGGACGCTGCTGCCTGCACGTGCTCGGCGGCGCCGACCGCGAGGTCGTGCTGGAGTTCGGCGAGGACCAGCCGGCGCGCCTGCGGCTGCAGGCCGAACGCTGGACCGCGCGTGGGCCGTTCTCGTTCCGCATCGACGCCGAGGTCGACGGCACGTGGCGCGAAGTGTTGGACGGCGACGGCGTGCGCGTCGGCGCGCGGTTCCTCAGCCGACTCGCGTTCGATCTGCCGGCCGACGCGGCGCGGCTGCGGTTCCGCTGCACGTCGCCCGACGCGAGCGGCCTGCTGATCGACGACGTGGTCGCAGACGACGACGCGCCGATGCAGATCGCTTCCTGCACGGACATGTCGCCGGTCTTGCCGCTGCTGCCTGGACGTCGCACGGTCGCGGCGCGCGCCAGGCTGCACGTCACGGGCCGCATCCAGGGCAGCTACGTGAAGGCCTGTGTCGTGCACCTCGATCGCCACAGCGTGCAACACATCGAGGCCGTGCACGCGCTCGGAGGCTCGGCGCTTGCGGCGACCGCGATGCCGGACGACGGCCCGCACATCGGCGGCGACGCCGCCAGCGAAGAACCCCGGCAGCGCAAGCTCGTGATCCATGGAAAGCAGGCGCTGCGTCCGGGCGACAACGACATCGACGTCGAACTCGAACTCGGATCGGACCTGCGGGCCGAGTGGGTCAGCCGTCCGCACATCGTCGAACTGGTGCTCGACAACGGCACGCACGTCGTCTGCGACGGCAGCGTCGCGCAGCCGGCGCTCCATGCCCGCATCGGCGCCTGCGTGCGCGCCGCTGGCGAGGACGGCGTGCACACGACCCGCATCCCGGGCCTGACCACCACCAACGCCGGCACCCTGATCGCCGTCTACGACAATCGCTATCGCGGCTCACGCGATCTGCCCGGCGACATCGACGTCGGCATGTCGCGCAGCACTGACGGCGGGCGCACGTGGGAGCCGATGCGCGTGATCATGGACATGGGCGACGATCCGAAGTGGAAGCACGACGGCATCGGCGACCCTGCCGTGCTGGTCGACCGGGAGACCGGCCGCATCTGGGTCGCGGCGACGTGGAGCCACGGGGACCGTTCATGGCACGGCTCGGGCCCCGGCCTCGCGCCGGAGCAGACCGGCCAGCTGATGCTGGCGCACAGTGACGACGACGGCCGGACCTGGTCGAAGCCCCGCAACATCACCGAACAGGTCAAGGACCCGGAGTGGCGGTTCGTGCTGCAGGGGCCGGGCCGCGGCATCACGCTGCACGACGGCACGCTGGTGTTCGCGGCGCAATACCGCAGCGCGCCCGACGGGCCGCACCGGGGCAAGCCGTTCTCGACGATCCTGTGGTCGCAGGACCACGGCGAGAGCTGGCACATCGGCACCGGCGTCAAGGTCGACACCACCGAGGCGCAGGTGGTCGAACTCGACGACGGCGTGCTGATGATCAACTGCCGCGACAACCGCGGCGGCTCCCGTTCGGTCTACACGACGACGGACCTCGGCAGGACCTGGCAGGTCCACCAGAGCTCGCGCAGCGCGCTGGTCGAGCCGGTCTGCATGGGGAGCCTGCTGCGGGTCGACCACGACGTCTGGGGCCGCCTGTTGCTGTTCTCCAACCCGGCGACCGACGAGGGCCGGTTCGACCTCAGCATCCAGGTGAGCCGGGACGACGGGCGGACCTGGCCGCTGGGCCTGCGCACGCTCTACGACCAGCGCAAGGGCTACGGCTACTCGTGCCTGACGCGGATCGACCGCGAGCACGTCGGCGTGCTCTACGAGGGCGTGCGCGAGCTCTACTTCGTGCGCTTCTCGCTGCGCGAACTGCTGCGCTGAACCGGCAGGAAGAGGATCAGTCCTCTTCCTTCCAGCGGTTGTTCGACCGCTTGATGTCCGGCAGCATGCCCTCCGGATCGATGCGGACCGCGACCACGTCGAGCTCGCTCCGCACCGTGTGCGTGATCCGGTTGGACTTCGACCACGCCTCGACCGGCAGGCGCACGATCTCCTTGCTGTCGTCCTCGAACGTCACCTCGAACGTCAGCGGCATCACCATGCGTTCGTTGTTGACGAACGTGATGCGCGCGCCGCGGCTGCCGTTGCGCACGCCATCGACGCCGATGTCGAGCATCGCGTCCTCGAGGAACCAACCGCGCCAGAACCACGCCAGGTCCATGCCGGCGGCGTCCTCCATGGTGCGGAAGAAGTCGGCCGGCCGCGGCGACTTGAACGCCCAGCGACGGATGTAGGTGCGGAACGCGAAGTCGAAGCGCTCCGGACCGAGCACGTACTCGCGCAGCACCTGCAGCGCGACGCCGGTCTTCTGGTATTCGAGCACCCCCAGCTGCAGGCCGTTGAGGCGGTCGGCCTGCGTCACCACCGGCACGCCCGGCATGCGCATCATGCCGGCGAACGACGACGGCTTGGCCGGCCTGTTGTTGCGCGTGAACCAGTCCGCCGTCGAGTACATGTTGATGAAGGTGTTGAAGCCCTCGTCCATCCACGCGTGGCGGCGCTCGTCGGTGTTGACCATCATCGGGAACCAGTTGTGCCCGATCTCGTGCGTCGTGACGTCGTAGAGGCCGCGATCGTTGCGGCGGTTGCGGCCGCTGCAGAACACGATCATCGGGTACTCCATGCCGCCCTCGATGCCGGCGACGTTGGTCGCGACCGGGTACGGATACGGATACAGCCGTTCGTTGTAGCCCTTGATCGCGGCGCACAGCATCGCGGTCGACTTGCCCCACACCGGCAGCGAGTCCTCGGCATAGACCGACTGCACCAGCGTGTCGCCGACCGAGGCCGCGTCCTGGATGAAGGCCTCGCTGCTGGCCCAGGCCACCGTGCGCACGTTCTTGCTGTGGAAGCGCCAAGTCAGCGGGCCGTCGCCGGCCGGCCGACTGTCCTGCTGGCCGACCTCCTCCTGGCTACGGATCATCACCGGCTCGGCGCTCTGCCGCGCCTTCTGCAGCCGCGCCCGCTGCTCCGCCGTGTAGACCTCGTCCTCGTTCTGCAGCACCCCGGTCGCGACGACGATGTGGTCGCGCGGCGCCGTGATGTTGAGCTGGTAGTCGCCGAAGTTGGTGTAGAACTCGCCGGTGCCGAGGTACGGCAGCGTGTTCCAGCCGTGCACGTCGTCGTAGACGGCGACCGCCGGGAACCACTGCGCCAGCTCCCAGACGACGCCCTTGCGCACCTCCATGGTGCCGTAGCGACGAAACACCTGCTGCGGCACGTCGAAGTCCCATGCGATGTCGAACTCGAACGTCCCGCCCGGCTGCAGCGGCGCCGGCAGGTGCACGCGCATCATCGTGTCGTAGACGTGGTGTTCGAGCGCGTTGCCCGATGACGAGACCTCGGCGACGGTGACGCCGTCGTTGTGCTCGATCGGGCCGCCCATCGCGGACGCCCCCTCGGTCAGCGAGCCGATGCTGTCCTCCTTGAGCACGTTCTGCTCGAGGTGCACCCACAGGTAGTCGAGCGGGTCCGGCGAGTTGTTGTGGTAGGTGACGTGTTCGCGACCGCGGATCGTGCGGGTCTCGGTCAGCAGCGTCACGTCGATGACGTAGTCGACCTGCTGCTGCCAGTAGTCCGGGCCGGGCGCGCCAGAACCGGTGCGCATGCGGTTGGGCGACGGCAGATCCAGCGGGCTGAAGATCGTGTGGTCGGGCCGCACGCCGGGCGCGCGCGCATATTCGTCACGGCGCTGCGCCGTCAGGTCGACGGCCAGGTTGCAGGTCAGCAGGGCGAGGGATGCGAAGGCGAGGCTTCGCCGCACGAGATGCGTGGCTTCCATACGGTTCGGGATCGGTTCGCGCCCAGTAGACGACCGCGCGCCGAGCCTTTCATGCCGATTTGGAAGGCCGCCCCGGTCGCGCGGCCAGGACGCTACTTCCCGCCCGGGTTGGCCGCGGCGCGGGCCTGGCGCTGAGCGACCTCCTGCATCGCCAGCTGCAGCCGCTGCGCGTCCGGCTGGACCTCGACGACGACCGGCGGGCCACCGGCGACGACCTCGACGTCGACCGCACCCAGTTCGACCTCGACGAGGCCCCCGCGCCCCTTGTCCCCGAGGTAGGCCTTGATCGCGTAGCGACCGTTGGTCAGCGGGCTGACCGCCGCGCGCTCGTCGGCGCCGAGCCGCCCGAAGCTGGACGACATGCGACGGAAGCCACGCGTGCTGCGGCCGCCGCGGCCGTCCACCGACGCCAGCTCGAGCGCCTGGACCAGCCGCATACCGATCCACGCGTTGGTGCTGCCGATGATCGACCGCATGCCCGGCGCGTGCAGGCTCAGCGGCGGCACCCGCGAGAACCGGACCTCGCTGCGACCGGCGTTCAGCACCCGGCTGGCCGCGCGGAAGCCGGGCGCCACCGGCCGCACCTCGAGGGTCGGCTGCGAGTTGACGATCTCGGCCCGGCCGCGACGCCACGAGAAGCCGACGAACTGCGAGGAGCCGTCCGTCCGCGTGATGCGCGCCAGCAGCGGCGTCTTGGGGTTGAGGCGCTGGCCGCCGTCATCGAACGCGAACACCTCGAAGCGATACAGGTATCGCGTCAGGTCGAGATCGCGCAGGCGTGGGTGCGGATCGTGGTCGCCGGGACGGACCTGCAGGTTGTCGATGCGCAAGAACGGCTCGGGGAACTCCTGGATGCGCAGCGACAGGCTGTAGAGCCCGGGACGCACCCAGTCGAAGTGGATGTACTTCTTGCCGCGGTAGTCGGCGATCTGGCCGTTCTTGTCGAGGCTGCGGTCGCCGAGGGACCGCAGCTCGACCTTGACGCGCCGGCTCGGCAGCCACTCCGGCAACGTCACCGTGCCGACCAGCCGCGCCTTGCGCATCATTCGCACCTCGGTGCCGTGCACCGGGTTGATCGACACGGTCTCTTCCGGGAAGTGCCCGTCGGCGCGCACGCGCAGCCGGTAGCGCGCCGCCTCGACATCGCCGAACACGTGGAAGTCGCCGTGCTCGTCGCTGCGCGCGTCGGTGAACGCCTCGTCCTGGAAGCGCAGCCGCTCGCCGTTGCGACCCGACGGCCGTTCGCGCTGCAGCTGCACGTGGGCGCCCGCGATCGGCTCGCCGAGGTCGTTGACGATCCGACCGAAAGCGACCCGGTCGAGCACGCCGATCTGCAGGTCGCCGACGTCGGTGATGCCCTCCGCCGGCAGCGCCGGCAGCGTGCGCGCGAGACCGGGCACCTGCAGGTGCTCCTCCTGACGGACCTGGAACCGGAACGGCGCCTGGTGGCTGCCGCGCACGTTGTAGGGCAGGTGGAAGCGGCCCTCGCCGTCGAGCAGCACTTCCTCGCCCTCGAGACGACCGCGCGCGCTGTTGATCAAGAACGTCATCTCACGGCCGCCCAGCGCCAGCCCCGCCTCGTCGAGCACGCGGCCGTAGAGCATCGCCGCGCCGGGCGCGACCACCAGGTCGATCGTCTTGCGTTCGCCAGCGCGCTCGGGTCCGACGAACACCGGCGACCGCCAGCGGAAGTCGTCGTCGTCGAGACGGCAGTCGGCCAGGAACTGCATGCCGAGGCCGACGTGCTCGAACACGATCTCGCGCTCGTCCTGCTCCTTGCGCAGCGGCACGCGCGTCCACGCCGGATTGCGCCCGTCCTGGATGCGCAGGCTGCCGCGCACCGGATGCGTGTACGGGCGGCCGTCGCGATCGACCGTGCGCAGCGCGACGATGCCGGTCGGCGGCATCTCGAGCACGATCGCCTCCTCGGGCATCGGCCGACCGACGAACGGCTCGCGCACCGGCGCCGACAGCGGCACCATCAACACCGCATCGAAGCGGTCGCGGTGCTTCTTCGGCCACCACTTCTCTTGGCGGTGGCGCTCGAACTGGAAGTGCCGGAACACCGCGTAGCCGCGCGCGTCGGTCCGCCTCTGCGCCTTGATCTCGTAGTGCGTGTCGACCAGCGGCTCGGCCGCGGCCTTCTTGTTGACCTGCTTGCCCTTCGCGAGCCGGCTCGCCGCCTGCGATCGCCGCTTCTCGCCGGCCTGCTTGACGCGCGCCACGGTCTTCTGCGCCTCGGCGAGGCGCCGTTCGTACCAGGCCATGCGCCCTTGCAGCTGCTGCGCACGCGCCGGATCGCGGCCGATCTGCGCCTTGGTCTGCTCGATCCGCTGCCGCATCTCCTCGAGGTCGCGGAAGGCACGCTTGGCATCGACACGCTCGACGACCCGCTGCTGCACGCCGACCGGCACGTTGGCGACCGGACGACCCCGACCGTCGACGACCCGCACGGTGACCGACTCGTCGGCCCGCAGCGTGATCTCCTCGCGCTCCCGATGCCGCTGGTCCAGCACGCGGAAGCCGACCGCACCCGGCAGCTGCGCGGCCACCAGCGCGCGCTTCGTCAGCCGCGGCAGCTCGACCCGCCCTTCGGTCGTGGCCTTGAACCGGCGGCCCTTCTCGATCGCCAGCTCGCAGCGATGCGGCGCGAACGGATCGCGCAGCTCCGGGCCCTCGTAGCCCTCGAGCACGAACACGTCGGCCTCCGGCGCGACCTCGCCGCGCTTGCGGTCCCAGACCTGCAGCACCAGCCTCGGCGCTACGTCGGCCGTCAGCACGAACTCGCTGCGCTCGGGCTGCTCGGTGTCCGCGTCGAAGCCGGCGTCGACGAGTTCGGCCTCGGCCTGCCACGCCTCGACCTCGGCCGTCGGGTCGACGTCCGACCCCGGGCCGAACGGCTCGTCGGCGAGCGGCGCCGGCGGCGGTGCGGTCCCGCCGCCGAGCCACGCGAACAGGCCGCCGGCCATGGCCAGCGCAGCGAGCAGCGATACCAGGATGGACGTCTTGTTCATCGCGAGGCCGACATGCTAGGACGGCCACCGCGAGGCACGACCGCCGCCGCGCGTCCCAGACATACTTGGGACGCGACCGCCGTCGCGACGACGCTCAGCGCGGCTCGATCGGAACGACCTCGAGCACCTGGATACCCCCTTGGGACCGCTGCTGCACGGCCAGCCCCTTCACGTAGAGCATCGTCTGCACGAAGTCGCCGACCTCGCCCTTCTTGCACTTCATCGTGCCGACCCACGAGATCTCGACGTCGTCGGCCACGCGGCGGTCGTAGGTGTAGACGTTGCCGGTGACCTGCTGCGCCCACTCGAGGAAGTCGCCGACCTGCATCGGCTGCTCGCAGGAGAACGTCAACTCGTCCGCGTCGACCGCCCACACCGGCGGATCTTGTTGCGTGGCATCGACCTTCGTCGAGGCGCATCCAGAGACGAGCAGGCTGCCGCCGAACAGCAGCAGCGAGAGGACCGGCTTGGGAGCGTTCATGGCGCCGGTCAGACCCTCGACGGTGCGCGGTATTCCCTGCAAGCACGCGAACGCCATTGGAACAACCGAGCCGTTCTCGGTGGGGAGCCGCCGAAAACGCACGTTGTGCGCGACGCCGCGGGGAGCGCGGCACCACCGGGCAACGCGAGGGTCGCAGCCCGGTGAGATACGCAGTGAGTAGGATCGCAGCCGGCGTCGTCGTCCGACGGCCCGGCTGCGGTTCTGTATGGCTGCGGTTCTGTACGGCGGCGGCTCTCTACGAGCGGCTGGCACGGCGTTCGTCGTGGGCACTCCCGGCACGCGCGGCTACGCTCGACGCGCCGATGCGCTACCAAGGCAAGATCTATCGCCCGCCGAGCGAAGCCGACTCGTACATCCTCCAGGCGACGATCGGGTGCAGCTGGAACAAGTGCACCTATTGCGACATGTATCGCGAGAAGCAGTTCGTGGTGCGGCCGCTGGACGAGACGCTCGAGGACGTCGCCGCCGCCGGCGAAGCGCTCGGCGCGCAGGTGCAGAAGGTGTTCGTGGCCGACGGCGACGCGCTGGTCCTCGACATGGCACACTGGCGCGCGATCCTGGCCGCGTGCCGCGACGCGTTCCCTTCGCTGCGGCGGGTCTCGTGCTACGCGATGGCGAGCAACGTGCTCGACAAGGGCGAAGCCGAGCTGCGCGAACTGCGCGAACTCGGCCTCGAGCTGCTCTACATCGGCCCCGAGAGCGGCGACGACGCGACCCTCAAGCGCATCGCCAAGGGCAGCACCGCCGCCGAGCACGTCGCCGCTGCGCAGCGCGCCCACGCGGCCGGCATGAAGCTGTCGGTGATCTTCCTGCTCGGCGCCGGCGGCGTCGAGCGCAGCGAGCAACACGCCCGCGGCTCGGCCGAACTCGCCACCGCGATGGACCCGCGCTTCCTGTCGGCGTTGACGCTGACCGTCGTGCCCGACACGCCGATCGCACGCGCCGAGCAGAAGGGCCTGTTCGAGATGCCGGACATCCCGACCACGCTGCGCGAACTGCGCACGCTGGTCGCCGAGGCCGCCCCGACGGACGCCATCTTCCGCACCAACCACGCCTCCAACCGCCTGCCGATCTCCGGACGCCTGCCGCGCGACCGCGACGCCATCGTGCAGGCGATCGACGCCGCCCTCGACGGCCAGGTCCCCCTGCGCCCCGAATGGATGCGCGGCCTCTGACCACCGCATACCGAACCTGGTTCATCCTGCGCCACTTGTCGCGCGCATGCGCGCGACAAGTGGCGCATGATGAACCAGGTTCGGTATGCGGTGGTTGCGGGAACGGTCACGACAGCGCGTCGTCGACCAGCGTCTCGTCGAGGGTGCCGTGTGCCTCGAGCATGTCGGCGATCCGGCAGACGTGTTCCCAGGCGGTGTCGGTGGTCAATTCGAAGCGGGTTTCCGCGAGCCAGCCGCGCAGCACCGCGTCGCGTTCGTCGACGGCGAAGACCGCGAGCGCGCGCTCGACCTCGAGCCAGTCGGCGCGCCAGGCGGTCAACGCGTCCAGCAGGTCGGCGCTGCCGCGCCAGTGCGCCTCGGCGATCGGGCCGGCCAGCGCCACCATTGCCGAACGGCGCGCGTGCTCGAGCGGCGCGGTGCGCGGCCACTCGACCGCGGTGTGGCCCATCCAGTCCTGCTCTTCAGTCTCGATGCTCGCGGCGACGACCCGGCCACCGAGCAGGTGCGCCATCAGCACGTGGCCTGCCTCGTGGTAGGAAGCGGTCACCGGGTCGAGGTCGTCGGGATCGAACATCGCGCCTGGGACAACGGTGCCACAACTGCCCGGCGCATACGAAAGTTCCCCGCGGCGTCCCCGGAAATGCGTCGCCGATTCGCCCGTCGCATCGTAGGAAACCGCCGCCGGTAGCTACGCCTTTCGCCTAGACTCCCAGCCATCTTCCGACCCCCCATCCAAAAAGGATCCGAATCATGATGAAGTCCGTCCTCGCGTTCGCCGCCGCCGCCCTGCTCACCTGCGGCCTCCAAGCCCAAGTCTCGGGCAGCATCAACCGCGGCGCCGCCAAGGTGACCAACTCGATCGAGATGGGCGGCAACAAGCTGTCCGTCAACTACACCGCGCTGCGCTTCGGCGAAGGCCAGTGGCAGAAGATCAAGGACGCCGCCGACCGCCACGATGGCTTCAACCAGTTCGCCGAGAAGCGCCCGGTCGGCACCGTCGAGACGTCGGTCGACCTGATGGCCGCCGGCAAGAAGGTCGCCGCCGGCAAGTACTCGATGTACTTCACGGTCAACGAGAACGCCGGCTGGATCCTCAACCTGAAGCCGGAGAAGGGCGACGCGATCCGCTGGCGCATGGTCCTCTCGGACGCGCCGAAGGAAGCCAAGTGCCTGAAGATCGCGCTCGAGCCGTCGGCCGAGAACGGCATGTGCTCGCTGCACATCGCGTTCGGCAAGCAGCACGTGGCCGTGCCGGTCAAGGCCGCGAAGAAGAAGTAGTCGGTCGAACGACCGCAGGCCCGCCGCGCCGCTCTCGCGGCTGCTGGCGGGCCACCACCGCATGCTTCGGTTCGACCATCACGATTCGGTCTGGAACCGCGCGGTGCGCGCCGACGAGCACGGCGACCCGTTCTGTTGCCGCACCGAGTGGCAGCTCTCGTTCCACGAGACGTTCGCGCCGCACCGCGACGTGCACGTGCGCGCCAGCGACGACAGCGTGATCGCGTTCGCCGAACGGGATGCCGGCGAGGTCACGGCGCTCGAACCGATCGACTGCAACTGGCTGTTCGGATCGCCGCTGCTCGGCCCGGACGCGGTGCCGCTGCTGGTCGAACTGATGGCTTCGATGCCGCAGAGCCCGGTGCTGGTCGCCGGCCTGTTGCCGGACGGCGAACGGCTGGCCGAGCTGATCCGCGTGTTCGCGCACCGCTGCGAACTGCTCCGCGTCGCGACCGAGACCACCTGCATCGCGTCGCTCGACGGCGGCTTCGACGGCTACCTGTCGCGGCGGTCGGCCAAGCTGCGCCGCGGCGTGCGCAGCGCCGCCCGGCGCGCGGCAGCGATGGGCGTGACGTTCGAGCGGCACGCGCCGACGAGCATCGAGCACGCCGACGCCGTCTACCGACGCATCCTCGACGTCGAGCTGCGCAGCTGGAAGGGCATCGGTCGATGCGGCATGGCCGAGCCGCCCTCGAGCGACTTCTACCGGGTGATGCTGCGGCGCCTGTGTCCGGCGCGCGGCGGTCGCGTGATGTTCGCGCGGCACGACGACGAGGACATCGGCTTCATCCTCGGCTGCGTCGGCAGCGGCGTCTACCGCGGCCAGCAGTTCAGCTTCGTCGACGACTGGCGGCCGCACTCGATCGGCAACCTGCTGCAGTTCGAACAGATCCGCTGGCTCTGCGAGGACGGCGTGCCGCGCTACGACATGGGGCCGCTGATGGACTACAAGCCGCACTGGACCGAACGCCAACAGCGCTTCGACGCCGTGGTGCTGCGACCGGCCTGACCGGCGCGGACCGCTGGCCGGAGAGGACTCGTCGCGGAACCGATCCTACGGACCGCGTTTTCGGCCGGGGAGTTCGGTTGCGGGGATGGAAGGGTAGGGGCGGGGAAGCTGGGCGCCGACGTCGTGCAGCCAGGTCTCGAGGGCGCGGCGCATCGAGTCGGCGTCGGCGGGACGGTCGGCGATCAGGTTGGTGCGCTCGCCGAGGTCGGTGGCGAGGTCGTAGAGCTCGTGCCGGTCGTCGTCGTAGTGGTGGATGTACTTGAGGCTGCCGCGGCGGATGACCGAGCCGAGGTGGTTCTTGCCGTGGTAGGCGTAGTGCGGGTAGTGCACGTGGATCGCGTCGCGCTCTGGCACCTCGCCGGTCGCGAGCAGCGGCAGCAGGCTGACGCCGTCGAACGACCCCGCTTCGAACGGCACACCGGCCGCTTCGAGGAACGTCGGCGCGAAGTCCATCGAGATCGCCGGCGTCGCCTCGACCGCGCCCGAGCGCACCCGACCCGGCCAGCGCACGATCATCGGCACCCGGATGCCGCCCTCGTAGAGGTAGCCCTTGGCCGCGCGCAGCGGATCGGCGACCGACGCGCCCGGCATCTGGCCGTTGTCCGACGTGAACACGACCAGCGTCTCGTCGGCGATGCCCTGGCGGTCGAGTTCGGCGAGCACCCGACCGACGGCGCGGTCCATGCCCTCGACCATCGCGCGGTAACGCGTCGGCATGTCCGGCTCGGCCTCGTCGCTGTAGTTCTTCAGCAGCTCGGGCGTCGCCTCGATCGGGTAGTGCACCGTGTAGGTCCACAGGCACAGGAAGAACGGCTGCCCCTCGGCGCGCGGCGCCGCGACGAAGTCGACGGCCTCCTGCGCCAGCAGGTCCGGCAGGTAGTCCCCCTCGACCCCCTTCTGGTAGTTGGGCATGCGGATCGGCGCGTGGAACGTGCCCGGCCCGCCCATCGCATTGCCCGCGACGTTGACGTCGAAGCCGTAGCTCTCCGGGAAGAGCGACGCGTCCGTCGTCCGCCAGTCCGGCCCCGCCAGGTGCCACTTGCCGACGAACCCGGTCCGGTAGCCCGCCGCGCGCAGCCGCTGCGCGATCGTCGGGTGCGACTTGTCGAGCACGTGCTTCGAACGCGCCGGCCCCCACTCGCGGCCGCGCCGCGGCTCGTCGCCGCGCTTCGGCGCGTCGTAGAAGCTCCAGCGGTCCGGGATGTGGTTGGTCACCTGCAACCGCGCCGGCGCCAGCCCGGTGATGCAGGCCGCGCGCGTCGGCGAGCAGACCGGCGCCGCGGCGTAGAAATCGGTGAACCGCGTGCCCTCGGCCGCCAGCCGGTCGATGTTGGGCGTCACGAACTGCGGGCTGCCCTGCACGTGCAGGTCCTTCCAGCCGAGATCGTCGATCATCACGAACAGGATGTTCGGGAGCTTCGGGAGCTTCGGCGGCGCATCGGGCGCAACGGCACAGGCGGATGACAACAGCACGACGAGGAGCAGAACGCGCATCCGGCGCAGTATAGGCTTGCTGCCATGAACCCCCGCCCGTTGCTCGCGGTGCTCGCCGCCGCTCTCTGCGCTCTGACCTCGTGCGGCAGCTTCGACGCCGCCGACCAGCCGCGCGATCCGATGTTCCCGCCGATCCGCTCGCAGCTGCCGCTCGGCACGTTCTCGGTCAGCCTGTCGGTCAAGGACCTGGCCCGGTCGCGCGCGTTCTACGAGAAGCTCGGCTTCGAGGCGCTCGGCGGCGATCCAGCCGGCGGCTGGCAGATCCTGCGCAACGGCACGACCACGATCGGCCTGTTCCAGGGCATGTTCGAAGGCAACCTGCTGACCTTCAACCCGGGCTGGTCGATCGACGGCAAGCACCCCAGGCAGTTTCCCGACGTGCGCGAGATCCAGGCCAAGCTCGACAACGACGGCATCCCGCTGACGACGCGCGCCGAGCCGACCGGCAGCGGTCCGGCGAGCATCACGCTGACCGATCCGGACGGCAACGTCATCCTGATCGACCAGCACGTGCCCGCCCCGCGGCTGCGCTAGATGCCCGTGCGTCCGCAGCTGTTCTCGCGCTGGCGCCCGGCCGAGACCGAACGCGGCGCGGTGCTGGTCGTGCACGGCTACGGCGAACACAGCGGTCGCTACGAGCACGTGTTCGCGGCGCTCAACCAGCGCGGCCATTCGTGCCTGGGCATCGACTACCGCGGCTTCGGCCAGGCCGAGGGCCGTCGCGCGCACGTGCGCTCGTTCGACCAGTACCTCGACGACGTGCAGTGGGGCCTCGACGAGCTGCGCGCCCGCAGCGACCGCCGCCCGTTCCTCCTCGGCCACAGCCAGGGCGGCCTGATCTGCGCGCACTTCGCGATCCAACGCGCCCCCGACCTGCAGGGCCTGGTGCTCAGCAGCCCGGCGCTGCGGTTCGCGGTGCACGTGCCGACGTGGAAGCGCGTGCTGGCGCAGCTGACGTCGGCGATCTGGCCGAGCATGACGCTGCCGTCCGAGATCGACCCGCGCGACCTGACCCACGACGAGGCCGCGCTGCGTCGGCTCGACGAGGACCCGCTGATCGTGCGCGTCGCGACGGCGCGGTGGTACACCGAGAGCCTGCGCGCGCAGCGCTGCACGATGGCGCGCGCCGACGCGCTGCGCACGCCGTGCCTGTTCCAGGTCGCCGGCGCCGACCGCGTCGTCGTCGCGTCGGTGACGCGCACGTTCTTCGAGCAGGTCGCGGCGGCCGACAAGACCTGGATCGACTACCCGCGCGTCTTCCACGAGGTCTACCAGGAGACCGCCGACGTGCGCGCACGAGCCCTGGCCGACCTGTGCGACTGGCTCGACGCGCGCAGCGGCCGCGACGCCTAGGAGCGCGTCCATGTAGTGGACGCGCTGCCGACCGTGATCGCGGAAGCAGCGTGTACGCGTGCGGACGGGGCTTTGCCCGCTAGCCAGGCAGCAACGGGCAACCGGCGTCGGCAGGCTCAGGCCGGACCGAGGCCGAACCAAGCCATGCGCATCACGATGCCGACGACGAAGCCGGCGGCCGCGGCCCAGAGCCACGGCTTCTGCACCGCGCGCAGCGCCCGCCAGTAGCCCGGCAGGATGCCGCCGACGAGTTCGCCCAGCGCGCGCGCGACGCCGCCGAGTCCGACCGGGCGGCCCGTCAGCCGCGCCGGCAACGACAGCGGGCCCAGCAAGGCCAGCAGGATCGCCGCGCAGCCGGCGAGGCCGGCGACGAAGGCCAGCGGCAGCAACACCAGTCCGAGCACCAGCCAGGTCGCCAGGTGCATCAGGCGCTGGGCGTCGTAGACCTCCGCGAGCCCGAGCACGGCGGCCCCGGCCAGCGCGAACGCCAGCGCGGTGCCGGGCCACGGCGTCGGGGAGGCCGGTGGTGCGAGCTCGTTGGTCATGCCAGCTGCGCCGCTCCGAGGCGGCACGAGACGTTCGCCGCGACGCGGTTGTGGATGCGTCGGGCGTGCAGACCGTACGATGCAGGGCCGCGACGCCGGCCCGCCGGCGCCACCTCCATCCGGACGAAGACGCCATGAACCACCTGCCCCACCGCCTTCGCCTGCTCCTGGTCCTCGGCCTGCTGGTCGTTGCCGGCACCGCGCAGGAAGCCGCCCGCCGCCCCAACATCCTGTTCGCGATGGCCGACGACTGGGGCTGGCCGCACGCCGGCAGCTACGGCGACCGGGTCGTCGCGACGCCGACGTTCGACCGGCTGGCGCGCGAGGGCGTGCGCTTCGAGCACGCCTACGTGTCGAGCCCGTCGTGCACGCCGTCGCGCAACGCGATCCTGACCGGCCAGGCGTTCTACCGGCTCGGCGAGGGCGCCAACCTGCACAGCACGCTCGATGTCGCGCACCCGACGTTCGTGCAGCTGCTCGAGCAGAACGGCTACCGCGTCGGCCACTGGCGCAAGGCCTGGGGACCGGGCAACGCCAAGGCCGGCGGCTACCAGCGCAACCCGTGCGGGCCCAACGCGACGTTCGCGAAGTTCCTCGACAAGCAGCCGGACGGTGAGCCGTTCTGCTTCTGGTTCGGCACGTCGGACCCGCACCGCGGCTACCGGCGGCACAGCGGCCGCGAGGCCGGCATCGACCCCGACAAGGTGCACGTGCCGTCGTTCCTGCCCGACAACGACGACATCCGCGGCGACCTCGCCGACTACTACTTCGAGGTGCAGCGCTGGGACCGCGAGGTCGGCGAGGCGCTGGCCCTGCTCGAAGCGCGCGGCGAGCTCGACGACACGATCGTCGTGATGACCGGCGACCACGGCATGCCGTTCCCGCGCTGCAAGGGCAACCTCTACGACTGGGGCGCGCGCGTGCCGCTGGCGCTGCGCTGGGGAGCCAGGGTCGAGGCCGGTGCCGTGCAGGCGTCGTTCGTGTCGCTGACCGACCTCGCGCCGACGTTCCTCGAAGCCGCCGGCGTCGCCGTCCCCGACGTGATGACCGGCCGGAGCCTGCTCCCGACGCTCACCGGCGACGGTCCGGGACGCACCTTCGTCACGTTCGGTCGCGAACGCCACACCCCGGCGCAGAAGATGCCGTCGCTCGACGGCTACCCGTCGCGCGCGATCCGCACCGACGGCTGGCTGCTGGTGCGCAATCTCGAGCCCGAGCGCTGGCCGGCGGGCGTGCTCGACGGCGCCAGCCACCCGATGAACGTGCACGCCGACTGCGACAACGGCCCGAGCAAGTCCTGGATCATCGGCAACCGCGAGGCCGACGCCGGCGGGCGCTTCTACGCGCTGTGCTTCGGCAGGCGACCGGCGTTCGAACTTTACGACTGCACCGCCGACCCGGACCAGGTCGTCAACCTCGCCGGCGATCCGAAGTACCGCAAGCTGGTCACCAGGCTCGACCATCAGCTGACCACCGAGCTGCGCAGGACCGGCGATCCGCGCTTCGTCGAGGGCGCCGAGGTCGGGTTCGACGCGTATCCGTATCGCGCCGGCTACCTGAAGAAGTACCTCGAGAAGCACGGCCACCGCTGAGCGCGGTTCACGCGCGCAGCATCGTGTAGGGACCTTCGGGGATGACGGCGATGCGCGCGTCCGGATGCTGCGCGGCGAACTCGTCGACGTAGCGCTGCGCACGCGCCGTGGCGTCGCCGTCGCCCTCGACCGGGGTCACGCCGAGCCGGCGCTGCACGTCCATCGGCAGGCCGTCGTTGGCCAGCAGCAGCCGCTCGCGGCCGATCCGCTGCAGCACCCGCGTCTGCATCTGGAACTGCCACTGGTCCTTCTCGGTGCGGCCGCTCGCGGCGATGTCGCGCAGGAACGCCTCGTGGTCGTTGCCGTAGCGCAGCATCAATCCGGTGAACTCCGGCGAGCCGACCTCGGTGCACGGCGAGCACATCAGCAGCCGCGACCCGGCGTGCAGCGCCGGCAGCGCGGTGACCATGCCCTTGACGGTCTGGTAGTAGCTCTCGTCGAGCGGGTAGCCGCCCGCCGACTGCACCACCAGGTCGAACGGCACCGGCACCGGCGCCGAGGTCCATGCACCGACCTGCTCGCAGCCGGCCTCGTGCGCGGCGACGAGGTCGCCGGCGAACACCCCGGCCAGCTCGCGGTCGTGCGTGATCGCGGCGTTGACCAGGAAGTCGCAGCCCACCTGCCGCGCCACCTGCATGCCGATCTCGTGGCACGGGTTGCCGATCATGCGGCCCTCGGTCGCCGCCGGATCGCCCATCGTGCGGTGGCCGTGGAAGCGCTGCACGGTCTCGAGGTCGACCAGCCCGGGGCAGATGCCCTTGCGGCCACCGGAGTAGCCGGCCATGAAGTGCGGCTCGATCAGGCCGGTGACGATCTTGAGGTCGGCCTCGGCGTAGATGCGATTGACGCTGACCGGCGGGTCGTCGCTGACGCGCACGTGGGTGTCGGTGCGATCGGCCTCGTGGTCGACCACCCGCAGCCGCGCCAGCAGCGCGTCGCCGAGCATGATCTGCCGTTCGCGCTCGGTCGACGGTCGGTGCATGCCGGTCGCGATCAGCACCGTGCACGCGCCGTCGTCGATCCCGACGGCGTTGAGCTGTTCGAGGATCGCGGTGATCAGCAGCTCGTTGGGCACCGGCCGCGTGATGTCGCTCATCGTGATGACGACCGACGCCGGTCGCTTCGCGGCCGCGATCTCGCGCAGCGAGGCACAGCCGATCGGAGCGGCGAGCGCCGCGCGCACCGCGCCCTCGGGATCCGCCGCGCGCGGGATCTCGGGCCCGCGCAGCACTTCGGCACCGGCAGGCAACCGCAGGGGCTTGCGCCCCGTTCCGAACAGGATGTCGACCGATCGAGACGGCATGGTCCACGAGCCTAGCGCCAGATCCGGCAGGATCGAGGCGCGCCCCGATCCGCGGATCCAGCGCGCTGCTGGTCGATGCCGGGCGCCTCGTGGCCGGTGACGTCCAGCGCGTCGCACACCGCCTCGGCGAAGCCGCTGCACGACGTCGACGCGGCACCGTCCTCGGCGAGGTCCCGCGTGCGCCACCCGTCCGCGAGCGCGACGTCGACCGCTCGTTCGATCGCAGCGGCGACCTCGGGCTGGTCGAGCGAGTGCCGGGCCAGCATGGCCGCGCTCTCGATCGCACCGCACGGATTGGCGACGTCCTGGCCGGCGAGGTCCGGAGCCGAGCCGTGCACCGGCTCGTAGAGCCCGAAGCCACCGACGCCGAGCGAAGCCGACGGCAGCATGCCGAGCGAACCCGCCAGCACGCTCGCCTCGTCGCTGAGCACGTCGCCGAACAGGTTCTCGGTCACGACGACGTCGAAGCGCGCCGGCTGCTGCACCAGGTGCATCGCCATCGCGTCGACCAGCACGTGCTCGAGGGCCACGTCGGCGAACTCCTCCCGCACCACCCGTTCGGCGGTCGCACGCCACAGCCGCGAGGTCGCCATCACGTTGGCCTTGTCGACCGAGGTCAACCGCCCGGAACGCGCCCGCGCCATCGTCGCGGCGCGGCGCACGACCCGTTCGATCTCCTCGCGCGTGTAGGCACAGACGTCGTGGGCACGCTGGTCGCCCTCGAGCTTGTCGCCGAAGTAGATGCCCGAGGTCAGTTCGCGAACGAACACCAGGTCGACGCCGTCGAGCAGGTCGGCGCGCAGCGGTGCGCGCCCGAACAGGGCCGGGCGCGGGCGCACCGGCCGCACGTTGGCCCACAGGCCGAGCTCCTTGCGGATGCGCAACAGGCCGGCCTCCGGTCGATCGGCGCCGCGCACGTGGTCCCAGGCCGGACCGCCGACGGCCCCGAGCAGCGCCGCGGCCGCGCCCCGGCAGGCGGCGAGCGTCGCCGCGGGCAGCGGCTCGCCGACGGCGTCGATCGCCGCGCCGCCGATGGCCGCCTCGACGGTCTCGAGCCGCACGTCCACCGCCTCGAGCGCACGGCGCAGCACCCGGACCGCCGCGCGCGTGACCTCGGGGCCGATGCCGTCGCCAGGGAGCACCGCGATCGTCGACGTCCTCATCGCACCGCCTCCCGCCGTGCTTCGAACACGGTGATCGCCGCCCGCCGCTGCAGCAGTTGGTCGAGGTCGTCGCGGCCGGTCATCAGGCAGTCACGCTCGTAGTCGCCGAGCGCGAACGCGATCTCGCCGTGGGCGTGCGTGACGACCCGGCGCTCGAGGTCGACGTGCAGCTCGCTCCACGGCGCCGCGACCAGCGCGCGGTGGAAGGCCTCGGGCACGACGATCGGCAGCAGGCCGTTCTTGAGCGCGTTGCCGCGGAAGATGTCGGCGAACGACGTGCTGACGACGCAGCGCAGGCCCAGCGCCCGCAGCGCCCAGGCGGCATGCTCGCGCGAACTGCCGCAACCGAAGTTGTCGCCGGCGACCAGCACGCTGCAGCCGCGCGCCCGCGCATCGGCCAACGGCGAGGCCGGATCGCTGCGCCAGTCGGCGAACGCCGCGTCGGCGAGGCCATCGCGATCGGTCGTGGTCAGGAAGCGCGCCGGCACGATCTGGTCGGTGTCGATGTTGGCCGTCGGCAGCACCAGGATCGGGGATTCGACGCGAAGCAGGGGAGGGTTCATGTTCAGGAGATCAGGTCGCGGGGATCGGTGACGCAGCCGGTGACGGCGGCCGCGGCGGCGGTCAGCGGGCTCGCCAGGAACGTGCGCGAGCCCTCGCCCTGACGGCCGCGGAAGTTGCGGTTGGAGGTCGAGAGCGCGTAGCGGCCCGGCGGCACGGCGTCGCCGTTCATCGCCAGGCACAGCGAACAGCCGGGTTCGGCCCATTCGGCGCCGGCCGCGCGGAACACGGCGCCGAGGCCTTCGCGTTCGGCGGCGGCCTGCACCGCACCCGAACCGGGCACGACCAGCGCGCGCACCCCGCGCGCGACGGTTCGCCCCTCCATCACGCGCGCGGCGTCGCGCAGGTCCTCGAGCCGACCGTTGGTGCAGCTGCCGACGAACACCACGTCGATCGCACGCCCGAGCAGCGGCTCGTCGGCCTGCAGCTGCATGTAGCGCAGCGCCTGCGCCTCGGTCTCGTCGCGCGGCGGCGGCACCGCTTCGCCGACGCCGATCACCATGCCGGGGTGCGTGCCATAGGTGATTTGCGGGCCGAGCCCGTCGACGTCGACCGACACGCTGCGATCGAACGCGGCGCCGGGATCGCTTCGCAGCGTGCGCCAGCGTTCGACCGCCGCGTCGAACGCGGCGCCGCGCGGCGCGCGCTGCCGGCCTTCGAGCCACGCGAACGTCGTCTCGTCCGGCGCGACCATCCCGGCGCGTGCGCCCCCCTCGATCGACATGTTGCAGAGCGTCATGCGTCCGGCCATGCCGAGCGCCCGCACGGCCTCGCCGCGATACTCGAACACCGCGCCAGTGCCGCCGTGCATGCCCGTCCGGCGCAGCACCGCCAGCGCCAGGTCCTTGGCCGTGCAGCCCGGCCCGGGCCGACCGTGCAGCTCGACGGCCATCGCCTGCGGCCGCCGCAACAGCAGGCACTGCGTCGCCAGCGCGTGGCCGACCTCGGTGGTGCCGATGCCGAACGCTAGCGCGCCGAACGCACCGTGCGTGCTCGTGTGGCTGTCCCCGCAGACCACGGTCATGCCCGGATGCACCGCCCCGAGTTCGGGGCCGATCACGTGCACGATGCCGCGTTCGGGATCGCCGACGGCGTAGAGGCGGATCCCGTGTTGCCGGCAGTTGGCCGTCAGGGCGTCGAGCTGCCGTCGCGCCGCGGGCTGCAGCTCGGGCCAGCTGCCGTCGCTGCGCGGCCGTGTCGTCGGCGTCGCGTGGTCCATCGTCGCCAGCGCGCGCTCGGGACAGCGGACCGACAGCCCTCTGCGCCCCAGCTCGGCGAACGCCTGCGGCGAGGTCACTTCGTGCAGCAGCTGCAGGTCGACGTAGAGCATCGACGGGCCGTCGGGACCGCCGACGCCGACCTCGACCTCGTGCGCGCTCCAGACCTTGTCGAGCATGGTGCGCGCGCTCACTGGTGCACCTCCGCGCGCCGCAGCGGCGTGACGTGGCCACGTGGGTCCGGGATCCGGCCGGCGACCAGCTCGGCAAACGCACGCTGCAGGCGCCGGGTCATCGGACCGGGCCGACCGTCGCCGACCGGGGCGCGGTCGACGCTGCGGACCGGCGTGATCTCCGCGGCCGTGCCGACCAGGAACAGCTCGTCGGCCAACAGCAGCAGCTCGCGCACGATGCGCTCCTCGCGCACCTCGAAGCCGGCGCCGCGCGCCAGTTCGAACACCAGGTCGCGGGTCAGGCCGGGCAACAGCGAGCACGATGCCGGAGGCGTGAACAGCACGCCGCCGCGGGCGACGAACACGTTCATGCCGGACCCTTCGCTGACGTAGCCGTCGGTGCCGAGCGCGATACCTTCGGCGTAGCCGTCGCGGTGCGCCTCGGCGGCGATCAGCTGGCCGCTCAGGTAGTTGCCGCCGGCCTTGGCGAGCTGCGGCAGCGTGTTGGGCGCCGGCCGCTGCCACGACACCACGCAGGCGTCGACGCCGTCGGTCTTGGCGCCCTCGCCGTGGTAGTGGTCCCACTCGACCGCGGCGACGATCGCCTCGGTCGGCGTGTCGCCGGGATCGAGGCCGAGGCGGCCGTGGCCGCGGTAGAGCAGCGGGCGCACGTAGGCGCTCTCGAGGCGGTTGTCGACGACCACCTCGTGGCAGGCGTCGATCAGCTGGTCGCGGCCGAACAGCACCGGCATGCGGTAGATGCGCGCCGAGGCCAGCAGCCGGTCGACGTGGTCCTCGAGCCGCAGGAAGCGCGGGCCGCGCTCGGTGCGGTAGCAGCGGATGCCCTCGAAGACGGAGGATCCGTAGTGGAGCGCGTGGCTCATCACGTGTGTGGTCGCTTCGGCGAACGGCACGAGGCGGCCGTTCTTCCAGATGGTTCGGGAGTCGTCGGTCATCGTTGCAGGTCAGTTGGGCTCGGTGGTTGCGGCGGCCGCCGTTGCGGCCGCAGCGCTGCGTTCGTTGCGGTTGATGGCGTCGAGGAACGCGCGCGCGCTCGCCTCGACGATGTCGGTGTGCACGCCGTGGCCGCGCACCAGGTCGTCGCCGAAGCGGCACTCGGCGGTGACGCGGCCCTGCGCGTCCTCGCCGAGCGTGGCGCTGTGGATCTGGAACCGGTGCAGCGCGGCGTTCGGGATGCCGGTGGCGCGCACGATCGCCTTCCACGCGGCGTCGACCGGACCGTCGCCGACGGCGGCCTCGTCGCGATCCCCGTGCTCACGATGGCGCATGCGCACGGCGGCGCTCGGCAGCGTGCCCGCGCCGGCGCTGGCATGCAGCGAACGCAGGTGCCACGGTCCCTCGACGGTCGCCTCGTCGTGGATCAACGCCTCGAGGTCGCCGTCGAACACCTGCTTCTTGCGATCCGCGAGCTCCTTGAAGCGCACGAACAGCCGATCCAGCTCGTCGTCGTCGAGCGCGAACCCGAGCGCACGGGTGCGCGCGACCAGCGCGTGGCGGCCGCTGTGCTTGCCGAGCACGATGCCGCAGGCGCGCGCACCGACGTCCTCGGCGCGCATCACCTCGTAGGTCGCGCGGTGCTGCAGCACGCCGTGCTGGTGGATGCCCGACTCGTGCGCGAACGCGTTGTCACCGACGATCGCCTTGTTGGGCGGCACCCCGACGCCGGTCACCGCGGCAAGCACCCGGCTGGTCGCGCACAAGCGCGTCGTGTCGATCGCCGATGCGACACCGAAGCGGTCGGGCCGCGTGCGCACGGCCATCGCGACCTCCTCGAGCGCGCAGTTGCCGGCGCGTTCGCCGATGCCGTTGATCGTGCACTCGACCTGCCGCGCACCGTGCTGCACGCCGGCCAGGCTGTTGGCCACCGCGAGCCCGAGGTCGTCGTGGCAGTGCGTGCTCAACACGACGCCGTCGATGCCGCGGACGTGTTCGCGCACGTTCGCGAACATCGCGCCGTATTCCGCCGGCATTGAGTAGCCGACGGTGTCCGGCAGGTTGATCGTGGTCGCCCCGGCGTCGATCGCGACCTGCACGACCTTGACCAGGAACTCCGGCTCGGTCCGCGACGCGTCCTCGGCCGAGAACTCGACGTCCGCACAGCGGCTGCGGGCCAGCCGGACCCCGGCCTCCACCCGGCGCAGCACCTCGTCCCGGTCCATGCGCAGCTTCTTCTCGCGGTGCAGCGGACTGGTCGCGAGGAACACGTGCACGCGGCCGCGCGCCGCCGGCGCGACCGCGTCGGCGGCACGCTCGACGTCGCCGGTCACGCAGCGCGCCAGCGCCGCGATGCCGGGCCCTTCGATCTGGCTCGCGATCGCCCGCACGGCTTCGAAGTCGCCGTCGGAGGCGGCCGGGAAGCCGGCCTCGAGCCAGTCGACGCCGAGCGCCGCGAGCGCGCGCGCGACCACCAGCTTCTCGTCGAGCTGCATCGAGAAGCCGGGCGCCTGCTCGCCGTCGCGGAGCGTGGTGTCGAACAGGATCAGGCGGTCCTGGGCGTGGGCGGAAACGTTCGGATCGGACGTGGTCATGGTCTCGGTCGGTCGGAGCAGGGCCCGTGGCCGGAGTGCGCCGCGCGCACGTCCAGCAGGCCGGTCAGCTTCTGCAGGAGCGGGCCGACGGGGCTCATCGCGATGCCGTCGGAGACCGCCACCGTGCCGAACTCGAACGGCGTGCCGCCCGCCTCGCGCACGCCCGCGGCGGCGTGGCCGGCCAGTTCGCGCAGGTGCATCGTGCACGGCATCACATCGGTGAACGTGCCGATGACGGCCACCATCGGCCGGGCCAGGGCCTCGTCGTCGAGGCCGGTGGCGCGCAGCATGGCGCGCGCGGGGGCGCGGCGGGGACCCTTCTTGATCGCGTCGCTTCGCATGGAATCGCCTGGTGCAGCGACCGGTGCCGAAACGAAAAAAGCCCCGCATCCTCGGCTGAGGATGCGGGGCTCTTTCGAGCTTCGGTCGGTCTGTGGACCGCCTTACCGCATCCCCTCCGGGGTGACGAGGAGGACGAGAAGGACCGCAAGAAGCGCGACGACGACGACCGGAAGCACGACGAGACCCAGCGACGAGGCGAAGCTCGCGCGGGCGTTCTCGGTGCAGGTCGTGTCGATCGTGGCGGTCACGGGGGCGGGTGTCGTAGCGGGCTCGCTCGAAGCCGTCAAGGCGTGCGCTTCGATTCCGTGCGCGCCGATCGACGCGATCCGTCGACGGTGCGAACCGCCCCACCCCGACCTGCGCACGCGCCGTACGACGGATCCGATACGATCACGGCGATGCGCACGTTCTCGATGGCGGCGCTGCTCGCCGGCCTGCTCGGCGCGCAGGACGAGAGGCCCCCGACGGCCGCGATCGACCTGCAGCTGCCGGTGATCCACGGCTGTGCGAGCGACGACACGGCCGCGCAGACGCAGCTGTTCGCGACCCGCGTCGGCAACGCCGAACGCGCCCTGCGCGAGGCCCTGCGACCGCTCGCCACCGGCACCGAACGCATCGAGGTCGCGCTGCTGCCGCCCTCCGTCGAGACCCGCCGACGGGTCCGCGAACGCTGCGGTGCGTCGCTGCAGCAACGCGGCGTGGTGTCGGCGACGAGCCGCAGCCTGGTGCTCGTCAGCGATCGCAAGCAGAGCCGCGACGACCAGCTGCACCGCGCGGTCGTGCACGTGGCGACGCTGCTGCGGTTCCGCGACGCGCTCGCCGACGAGGCCCGGCGATCGCTCGGCTACGGCTGGCTCTCGACCGGCCTCGCCCACCGCGCCGAAGTGCTGGCGAACGGCAGCTTCGACACGTTCGTCGTGCGCGGCGTCGTGCAGCGGCCGGTCGAGACCTGGGGCGGCGACCCGTGGCGCGCCGCCGGCGAACTGCTGCGCCGCGGCCAGCTGCCGCCGCTCCCCGACCTGCTGCGCACCGAGTCGGACGACTTCGACCTCGGCCAGCACGTGCTCGCGTTCGCGCTGGTCGACCACCTGATCACGAGCCAGGCGGCGACGACCCACGGCGACGCGGCGCGCCCGACGCTGCTGGCCGAACTGCTCGCGACCGCCTCGCGCGGCCTAGACAGCAGCCGCGCGCTGAAGGGCGTGCTGGCGATCGACCTCGCCACGCTCGAACGGCGCGTGCACGACCACGTGCGCCAGCGCGCCGGCCGGCTCGGCCCCGACCGCGACGACGCGCTGCCGCAGCACGCCGTGCACCGGCACGCCGCCGTCTACGTCTACGCGAACGGTCCGGTTCGGCCGCGCCATCGCAAGGTGGTCGAGAAGGCCCTTTTGCAGCGGCACGCGGCGCACACCAGCGGCTGGCAGAAGGTCGACGGCAAGCCGCGGATTGCGATCGGACCGGTCAACCGTTCGGCGGGCTTCTGGCACCAGGACGAGATCGTCAAGAACATCCCGCGCACCTGGCCGATGGTCGCCGTGCTCGAATACGCGACCGACGGCAAGCCGGCGGCCCAGCTCGACTGCTTCCGGCGCGTTCGCGGCCGCCGCGGCGACGACGGCTGGATGCTCGACCCGACGGTCGGCTTCGTCGCCCACCACAACGCGCAGCTGGTCACCGATCGCGACGACGACTTTTCGTACCTCGCCGTGCCCGACACGCCGACCGGCAGCCACGTCGGCGGCAGCGAGTTCGTGCACCGCGGCCGCGTGCGCTGGGCCGACGGCCAGCGCGCCAGCGTCGGCGTCTGGACGCTGCTCGAAGCGCCTCGCTCGCGGACCACGGCCAGGTGGCACGCGGTGCAGACCGCGCTGGTCGACTGGCGGATCGCCGAGCAGAGCCGTTCGCTCGGCGTGCGCGCCGTGCGCGCCGTCGCCGACCTCGATCGCGAACTGTCGCCGTGGGGAACCGAGCGCGTATTCCGCTTCCCGGAGATCCCGCCCGGCCTGTTCGTCGCGCGCGGCACCCGGTAGCACGGCCCGCGACTGGCACGGCCCGTCGGCCGTGCGTAACGTGCCCGACGATGCCCATGACCCGCTGGATGCTGCTGGTCGCGCTCGCCGCGCTGACGCCGTCGTGCGTGCTGTTCCGCTACGGCGACGACATCGCCCGACTCGAGGCGATCGGCTCGGTGTCCGGCGAGGTCCGCGGCGCCGACGGCCCGATCGTCGTCGCGCTCTACCGCACCCTGGACGGCGAGGACTTCCGCGCCGGCACCCTGTGGGTGCGCGAGGGCCCCGGTCCGTTTGCGTTCCCGGCCGCGCCGGGCAAGGCGTACCTGTTCGCGTTCGCCGATGCCAACCGCGACATGACCTACCAGCCGACCGAGCGGTTCGGCTGGTACGGCGACCCGACGCTGCTCGACCTCGGCGAGGGCGAGCGGGCCACCGACCTCGACATCGAACTGCTGGACGCGGTCGACGCCGAAGAACGCTACCCGTGGATCCTCGAGAGCCCGACCACGTTCGAACCGATCGATCCGCAGGCCACCCACATCGGCGAGGTCGTCACGATGGACGATCCGCGCTTCGCGCCGGCCGTCGGGCACGACGGCATGTGGGAGCCGTACCGCTTCCTCGAGGACGGCCGCGAGGGACTGTTCTTCCTCGAGCCGTACGCGAAGCACAAGATCCCGGTGCTGCTGATCCACGGCATCCGCAGCGCCGGCGGCGACTGGCGCGAGGTCGTCGCGCGGCTCGATCGAACGCGCTACCAACCGTGGATCCTGCAGTATCCGTCGGGGTTCGACCTTGCGACGGTCGGCCTCTACGTGCACCAGGCGCTGCTGCAGCTGCACGTACAGCACGGCTTCGAACGGCTGTGCATCGTCGCGCACAGCATGGGTGGCCTCGTCGGCCGCAACGTCGTGTCGCGCTGCATCGAGTCCGGCGACGTCCCGGTCGACACGTTCATCACGGTGTCGACGCCGTGGGGCGGCCACTGGGGCGCCAGCGTCGGCGTCGCGATCGCCCCGACTGTCGTGCCGGTCTGGCGCGACATGGTGCCGGACAGCCCGTTCTTGCAGAGCCTCTGGCAGCGACCGCTGCCCGACGACGTGCACTTCTCGATGCTGTTCAGCTTCCGCGGCAGCAGCGACGACGGCGTGATCTCGTTCGAGAGCCAGCTACCTCTGCACGTGCAGCAACGCGCGCGCAACGTCATCGGCCTGCACGAAGACCACCACAGCATCCTCAAAAGCGAGGACCTGGTCCGCCTCCTGCACGCCTGGCTCGCAAGGCCAACCACCCCCTGACCCCACCCCAAACACCGCATACCGAACCGGGTTCAGGTTGCAGTGCGGGATCGCACACGACGATCCACGACGGCTGCACCGACCCAAGGCTCTCGCGACCGACGGCCGCAACGCCGACGGGCACACCTACCCCCGACCGTCGCGCCGCTGCCGCTTGTGCTGCTGCAGCAGCTGCTTCGCCTCGTCCTGGTAGAGGCCGTCCGGATCGATCCCCAGCGCGCACAGTTCCTGCGCCAGCTTCGGCGTGCACAGCCCGACAGCTTTGCGCTCGCGCAGCACGTCGCGCAGCGCCTCCGCCTGCCGACTCGAGAACTGCTCGGCGCGCTCCGGCGGCACCCCGGCCTTCTCCAGATACTTGCGTTGCGTGCCGCTGGCGCGCGCGCCGCCGCGCGAACGCCGCACGTAGAAGTCGAGGTCGATGCCGACCGCGCGGAACGGATCCCGCTGCCGCAGCTGGTAGCTGACCGACGCCTCGAACGCCTCCTGCTCCTGCTGCGCCAGCTCGAGCGCCCGTTCGAGCGCGATCGCCTGCCCCTCCTCGCTGGTCTCCTTGGCGATGCGCCGCGCGCGTTCCTGCACGTCCGGGTCCGCAGACGCGAAGATGTCGACCGCCTGCGCCAGCGAGTGACGGCAGTTGCCCGGCACGAAGTCGAGCACCAGCAGATCCTGCTTGCCCTCGGACAGCCGCGTGCCGCGGCCGACCATCTGCGCATAGAACGAACGCGACAACACCGGTCGCGCGATCGCGACCAGCGCGATCTGCGGCACGTCGAAGCCCTCGGTGAACAGCGAGCAGTTGACCAGCACCTGGATCTCGCCGCGACGGAAGCGGTCGAGCACCGGCGCCCGCACGTCCCACGGGCTGCTGCCGTCGAGCGCCGCCGCGAAGTCGGGATCCCCCGCCTCCTCGTTGAACACGCGGCACAGCGAGTGCGCGTGCGCGACCGACGCCGCGAACACGATCGTCGGCCGGCCGTCGCGTTCGCGCAGGATCGGCTGCACGATCTCGGCGAGGTGCAGTTCGCGCGTCAGGATGTCCTCGACGTCGCGCGTCGCCAGCTCGCCGGCGATCTTGCGCACGCCCGAGAAGTCCGCCTGCGTCTGCACCAGGAACGAGCGGATCGGGCACAGCCAACCGTCCTGGATCGCGCGCCGCACGTCGTACTCGAACGCGACCGTCGCGAACACCTCGCCCAGCGGCACGCGGTCGCTGCGGTCCGGCGTCGCGGTCACCCCGAGCAGCCACGCGTCGAAGTGGTCGAGCACCTTGCGGTAGGAGTCCGACGTCGCATGGTGCGCCTCGTCGACGACGACGATCTTGAACGCGTCGCGCGGGATGTGCCGCAACCGCCCGCTCAGCGTCTGGATGCTGGCGACGGCGATCTTCGGCCGCGTGCCGTCGGGCCTGGTGAAGCCGCGCTGCTCCGCCATCTCGACCGCGACCACGTCGTCGCACCAGTTGGCGATCTTCTCGCGCGCCTGCTCGACGAGTTCCTGCCGGTGCGCGAGCACCAGCACCGGCCCCTTGGCCAGCCGCGAGATCTCGGCGAACAGCACCGTCTTGCCGGTGCCGGTCGGCATCACCACCAACGCGGACCGGTGGCCCTGCCGGTAGGCCTCTCGAACGGCACGCAGCGCCGCGTCCTGGTAGGGCCGCAGGCTCATCGACGTGGCGGATCACTCGGCGGTTGGTGCATGCGACGGCCCATCTGGACTGGCCCAGTTGGACTGGCCCAGCTGGAGTTGTCATGTGTAGTGGGCACGGACCACCGCCGAAAGCGCCGCTCAGTTCCGCGAGAACACCACCTCGGCCGCGACCGCCGTCCAGACGACCTCGCCGGTGACGTGCCGCCAGACCGCCAGCTGCAGCGACGCGCCGGGCGTTCGGTGCATCAGCACGAGCCGATCGCCGGAGCCGTCGTCGCCGATCGCCACCGCGGCCTCGGGGAAGCCGCCGAGCAGGCGCGCTTGCTCCGTCTGCCGACAGACGTGGTCCCAGGTCGGGCCGATGCGCCGCGGGTCGCTGTCGTCGGCGACCGGATGCAGGTCCCACCAGCCGTCGTCGACCTCGACCTCACCGCCGTTGCTGTGGCGCAGCCACGCGCGGTAGCACGGCGGGAACGCCACGCCGAGCTGTCGTTCGGTGGCGGCGATGTAGGGCTCGGCAACGGGTTCGAACACGGCCGCGGTTCGCGTGCGCGCCCGGTCGGGATGCGCCGCGTGCCACCGGGTTACCGGATGTCGCCCTTGTCGAGCAAGCCGTACTTGACCCAACCGCGCCCTTCGTCGGACAGCTTCCAGCGGCGGTCCTGCACTTCGAACAGTCCCTTGTCGCGCTTCTGGTTGAGCGTGTCGGTGATGTTCTTGGGCAGCTCCTCGCCGGCCTCGGTCAGCGCGTCGACGATGTCGCCGCTGCGCCACTCGCTGCGGCCGCAATGCGTCTCCAGCCAGTAGGCGATCACGCCGGCCTTGTCGGCGTGGGTCTTGGCCGACGAACGCTGCAGCAGCTCCGAGGGCGTCGGCGCGGCCTCGGCCTCCCCCTGCGCCATCAGCTCCGGCAGCGAGCGACGCAGCGAACGCAGCACGCCCTCGAGCTGCTCGGTGTCGACCTCGCCGCGGCAGGTCAGCTCGACGGGGCCGATCTTGATCTCGATCTCGCTGGTCATGGCACTGCCTGATCGGCGTTCTCAGCTAGCTGCTTTAGCTCTGGTGCTAGAAATCCTCGGCACTGCGCTCGGCCGGTGGCGCCGACGCCGACCGGTCGCGCGGCCGGGCCACCGGCAGGGTGTCGGGCAGGCCGTCCGGCTGGGCCTCCGGCTCGTCCTCGAGCGCCAACCGCGCTCCCAGCACCTGCAGCGCCTCGACGGCCTGCCGCAGCCGCGGGTGCACTTCGGGGGCCTCGGTGGCGGTGCGACGCACCAGCGCCCCGAGCTCCCACGCCGCACGCCACGCCTGGGTCCGCAGCGACGCCCGCTTGCACCGCTCCAACAGGCTCTCGCCTTTGATCCGATCTGACCGTAGTTCGTTGTCCATGGTTCGTCTCCCTTCCTGTGCCTGACAGCACCCGTTGCCTGACAGGGGCACCTTTCGGATCCGGCCGGACTCGAACTGAATAGAAGCTCCTAGAAAAACGAGATCGCGGGCCGGGGGCTCACTTCCGTTTGACGAGCATCCTGCTGGTGCGGGCGCCGATCCGCGCGCCACCGCGGTGCCGCTTGACGTCCGAGATCGTGTAGATCGCGTCGGGGTCCGCCCCCTCGATCAGCCGCAGCAGACGCGGCAGACGACGACGTTCTTCGACGACCAGCAGCACCTCGACGGGCTTGCCGTCGTCGTCGTGGCCGTTCAGCTCGGTGATCGAAAAGCCCTCGTCACGCAGCATCGCGGCGAGGTCGACGTCGTGGTTGGACGAGATCATGCGCACCAGCTCCATGCCCATCGCGAGCTTGGTCTCGAGCCAGATGCCGACGTAGTTGCCCGCGGCGAAACCGCCGGCGTATGCGACCGCGATGTACCACTGCGACAGATCCCGCAGCACCGCGCTGGCGGCCATCAACCAGATCAGGATCTCGACGAACCCGATCAATGCCGCGCGCACGCGGAACGCGCGGATCACCAGGATCGTGCGGACCGTGCCCAGCGACACGTCGACGACGCGGGCGGCGAACACGACGGCGCTGAGCAGCACGGGACTGTCGGAGAGGAAGTCCATGCGCGCAGGCTCGGCATGGCGGCACCGCAACGCAAGCGTTCGTCCCGTTCGTCGACGACGCACGATTCCCGGAACGCGCTCGCGACCGCCGCCCCGCCCGCGTCAACTGCACGCGCGCGGCCATCCGAGGCCACCCCACCTGACGATCCGGCCATGCACCTGGACCCCCTGCTCCCCAAACTGGTCGCCGTGTTGCTCGCCATGCTGGCGATCGCGCTGGTCATGCGCGTGCTGCGGCAGCCACACGTCGTCGCCTACCTGATCGCCGGCGTGGTGCTTGGCCCCGGCGTGCTCGGGGTCATCGAGGACGCCGACACGATCCACCATCTCGGTTCCGTCGGCCTGGTGTTGCTGATGTTCTTCGTCGGCATGGAGGTCTCGCCCAAGCAGCTGGCGCAGGGCTGGCGCGTGGCCGTGATCGGCACCGGGGTCCAGATCGCGGCGAGCGTCGGCTGCGCGATGGGCCTCGGCGCGATGCTGGGCTGGCCGCTGCCGCGCAGCGTCGTGCTCGGCATGGTGATCAGCCTCAGCAGTACCGCCGTCGTGCTCAAGCTGCTCAAGGAATGGCGCGAACTCGACTCGGACGTCGGCCGCGACGCGCTCGGCATCCTGCTGGTCCAGGACCTCGCGGTGATCCCGATGCTTGCGATGATCGGATTCCTCGGCGACGCGCACGAAGGCGAAGGCATGTGGCTGCAGCAGGCCATCGGCGGCGTCGTGCTGGTCGGCATCGCGGTGCTGTCGGTGCGCCGGCCGGCGAGGCTGCCGCTGGTGTCGTGGCTGCGCGACGACCACGAACTACAGGTGTTCGCCGCCGGCGCGGTCGCGACCGGCCTTGCTCTGCTGAGCGGCCTGGTCGGCCTGTCCACCGCGCTCGGCGCGTTCGTCGCCGGCATGCTGGTCGCGTCGGCGCGCGAGACCGAATGGGTGCACCGCAGCCTCGAGCCGTTCCGCGTCGCGTTCGTCGCGATGTTCTTCCTGTCGGTCGGCATGCTGCTCGACCTGCAGTTCTTGATCGACCACTGGTGGCAGGCGCTGCTGCTGGTCGCCGCCGTGCTGCTGACCAACAACCTGATCAACGGCATCACGCTGCGCATGCTCGGCGACCCGTGGCGCGAGTCGCTCTACACCGGCGCGCTGCTGTCGCAGATCGGCGAGTTCAGCTTCGTGCTGGCGTCGGTCGCCTACCAGGCGCGCATCATCGAGAGCTACGGCTACCTGATGACGATCGCGGTGATCGCGCTGAGCCTGGCGCTGAGCCCGGCCTGGATCGCCGTGATGCGCAAGCTGACCGGCCAGGGCCACGCGCAGGCGTAGCCGGCGATCAGAACACGAACGGCGGCAGGTGCCCGTCGCCGCACATCAGGCTGTCGCGGCGCAGCTCGGGGCCCCGTTCGCGCAGTTCGTCGATCGTGCGCACGCCGACCAGCCGCATCGCGCGGTCGAAGTCCGAGTGCAGGATCTCGAACGCGCGACGCAGGCCGACGGGGCCGCCGGCACCGATGCCGGCGGCGGTCACGCGGCCGATGCCGACCGCCTTCAGGCCGTAGGTCAGCGCGACCAGCACGTCGGTGCCGTTGCGCACGCCGCCGTCCATCATGAAGTCGAGCTGGGTGTCGCCGACCTTGGGCATCTCCTGCGCCACCGTGTGCAGCACCGGCGGCACGCGATCCTGCTGGCGACCACCGTGGTTGGACCAGATCACGCCGGTCGCGCCGAGTTCCTCGGCCTTGCGCGCGTCGTGTGCGCAGTGCACGCCCTTGACGATCAGCGGGCGATCTTCACCCCACGCCTCCTTGACCCAGCGCAGGTCGTCCCAGGTGACCGCCGAAGCGGCCAGCTGCGTGCCGATGTCCGCGTAGGGCATCGGATCGCCGTTGTCGTCGAGCACGTTGACGAAGTGCATCAGGCCGCCGTCGCGGAAGTGGTCGAGCAGCCAGCCCAGGCGCGTGATCATCTGCGGGCCGAGCGCGAGCTTGCGGCCGGCGAGCTTGATGCGTTCGACCAGGCCGAGGCCGGCGAACGACGCCGCCGCCTGCATCGGCTTCATCCGAGCGTGCAGCGCGCGCAGGCCGGAGACGCCGGTGTCGATCGTCAGCAGCAGCGCCCGGAAGCCCGCCGCCCGCGCGCGCGCGATGCCGCGCAGCGCCGTCTCGCGGCCGCCGCACAGATACAGCTGGAACCAGCAGCCGCCGGTCGACGCCGCGGTGACCTCCTCCATCGGCGTGCCCGACAGCGTCGACAGCGTCATCACGGTGCCGTTCTCGCCGGCCACCTGCGCGGCCACGGCATCGGCCTTGGGATACAGCGAACGCAGACTGCCGACCGGCGAGATGAACCACGGGACCGCCAGCTGCTGCCCCACCACCGTGGTGCGCGTATCGAGTTCGTCGAAGCTCAGCGCGCCGTAGGCCGTCGTCAGCGACTGCTGGAAGGCGCGCACGTTGCCGCGCAGGGTCGTCTCGCAGTCGGCCCCCCCGCGAAAGTACTCCGACACTACCGGCGGCACCCGCCGCATCATCAACCGCCACAGATCATCCGTGGTGAGGGCATCGGCAATACGAGAGTCTCGGCTCATCCCACGAAGGTAGCCGTACGGTACGCGGTTCATCCTCCAACTTTCGCCGCGCACAGCGCGGCGAAGTTGGAGGATGAACCGCGTACCGTACGGCTACCTTCGCTGGGGGTGGCGGTAGAGTGGTGGGATGCGATGTGCAGCGTTGTCGGCGGTCCTGATGGCGGCTGGGGCCGTGGCCCAGTCGGCGCCCAATGCGGCGAGCGTCACCGAGCCCGGGCGCACGCTGGCGCGGCCGCTCGACATCGTGCTCGGCGGGCGCACCCGACGCCCCGAAGAACGCACCATCGTGCTGCTGCTCGATCCCTCCCAGGGCCTGCAGCAGGCCGGCTTCGTCGCGGCGCTCGACAAGGCGATCGCGGACAACCGGGCGACCCTGGCCAAGACCCGCCTCGGCCTGTGCCTGACCGGCGAGCACGGCGGCACGGTGGTCGCGCCGACCTTGCAGTTCGACGAAGTGGTGCGCGCGGCCAAGGCGGCGCTGCGAACCCCGACCGGCGAGTTCCGCAACCTCTACGCCGGCGCGCGCGAGGCGGTGTCGGCGTTCAAGGGCAGCAAGGGCGAACGCACACTGCTGCTGGTCGCGCTCGAGAACGCGGACGTCGAGGACGACGTCGCGCAGACCGCCTCGCTGCTGAAGAAGGCCGACGTCACGCTGGTCGCCCTGACCAGCGAAGCGACGCTGGCCGACAGCTACTGGGCCGGCCGCCCCAACCAGCGGCGGCCGCGCAAGACCGAACTGACCGGCCCCGACGGCGCCGTCGTCGACCTGCCGTGGGGCTGGCTGTTCCAGTCCGTGCCGGCCAACGAGACCACGCCCGCCGGCTACGCGATGTGGGGCCTCAACCACCTCGCCGCGGCGACCGAGGGCCGCGTGTTCCTGCACGCATCGAGCCAGCAGACCCGCCACCAGTGCGGCGGCGTGCGCACGACGTGCCTGTTCTGCAGCGGCGATCACGAGCATCCCGACGACAGCTGGAACATGGCGCTGGTCGCACAGCTGTCGCCGTCGGTGTCGTCGCGCGACGACACGATGAAGGAGCTCGGTCGCGACCCGGTGTTCCGCGCGATGATCGACACGTGGCGCGCCGCCGCGCGCGCCGGCCTGGTGCGCAGCGAACCGCCGATCAAGATCAGCTCCACGTCGGCGTCACCCGACCGCGCCCGCAGCGGCCGCGACCTCGGCCTGCTGGCGCGCGCCGGCTTCAAGCGCAACGCCAAGAAGGCGCGGCAGGCCGCCAAGAAGGCCCAGCAGCTGCGCGACGCGCTGGCCGACCGGCTGGCGACGCTCGGCAAGGACGCCGGTTCGATGCGCTCGCGCGCCGCCGCGAGCTACACCGTCGTGATGCTGCAGGTCACGCGCGTCAACCTGCTGACCTACGCGGCCTGGTGCGAACAGGACGCGCCCGCGCTGTTCGACGGCGACCTCGAACCACAACCGCCGGAGGTGCCGCGCGTCGACCCCGACCGCCGCCCGGTCGGCATCGGCTTCTCCAACTTCGCGCTGTGCCACGGCGTCGAGCCGTTCTACGGCGTCGAACTGCCGGGCGCACGGGAGCTGCGCCCCGAACTCGAACGGCTCGACGCGATGTTCCGCGGCTACCAGCTGCGCTACGGCAAGAGCCAGTTCGGCTACGCGCTGCGTCGCAACGGCATCGCGCAGTTCTGGCCGACGTTCCCGGGCATCGCCGGCAACGTGAAGCGGCGGCGGCCCAAGAGCAACAACGACCAGAAGGGCCCGATCACCGAGCGCCGCCCGACGCGCAGCGGCGGCGGCAGCGCCGGCGGCGCGGGCGGCCCGACCACCGGCGGAGGTCGCTAGTGGGCAAAGCCCCCGTCCGCACGCGTACACGCCGCTTCCGCGATCACGGTCGGCAGCGCGTCCACTACATGGACGCGCTCCTAGGCATGCGCGTTCGCCTTCCTGCCCTGCTCGCGGCGTTCGCTTCGATCGCTGCGGCCCAGGACCTGCCGCGCCTGGTCGACGACCTCGGCGCCGACGACGGCCGCGTCCGCCAGCGCGCCTACCAGGAGCTGCAGCGCCGCAAGGACCCGGCGATCGCCACGCTGCTCGCAGGCAGGATCGAGACGTTCCCGCGCGGCGGCCAGCAGTTCGCGATCTACCTGCTGCGACAGCTGCCGATCGACGCGACCCGCAAGCTCTACCGCGACCTCGCGGCCGAGGGGCCGTGGTTCCTGCGGGTCGCGGCCGCCGCCGAACTGGCCCGCAAGCAGCAGAAGGGTGCCGCGCAGCGCCTGGTCACCGTGCTGGCCGAGGTCCCCGAGCGCGACCGCGTCAGCTGCACCAACCATCTCTACGGGCTGCACGACGCCGACGTGCACGAAGCCCTGTTTGGCTGGCTGCACGCGCGCGCCGAGGCCGCGGTCATCCGCGCGACGCTGCTGCACCTCGAACGGCAGGGCCGCACCGACGCGCAGCGAATGCAGGCCGCTGTCGAACCGCTGGCCGCACACGCCGACGTCGGCGCCAAGGTCGCGGCGCTCGCGTGGCTCGCGCGCGTCGATCGCGCGCGCGCCGACGAACTCGCCGGCCTGCTGCAGGAAGACCCGAAGCGATTCTGGCCGGTGCGCGATCTGCTCGACACCGATCGGCCGCTCGGCGACGCGCTGGTCGAAGCGATCGGCACCGCGCTGCGCGAGCCGCGCAGCAGGTTCGACGTGACTCGCACCGCGCAGCTGCTGCAGCGGCAGTCCGCCGGCAAGGCCGCGGAGCCGCTGCGGGCCCTGCGCGAGCACGACAAGGAGGACATCCGCGCGGCCGCGCTCGAGGCGCTGGCAGCGATCCCCGGCGCGCTGCGCGAGCAGGACCTGCAGGCGATGCTGCGCGGCGACGACCTCGCGTCGGTGCTGGTCGCCGCCGACCAGCTGCGCCGCCGCGACGACGTGTCGGGGCTCGCCGTCGTGCTCGACAAGGTCGGAGCGGCCGGCAAGCACCGCGCCGAGGCCGCCAGGGTGCTCGGCAACTTCCGCGACCGTCGCGTCGCCGAGCCGCTGCTCGACATGCTCGACGACGCCAACGTGCAGGTGCGCCGCAACGCCTGGAACGGCCTGCAGCAGGTGATGCGCGGGCTGTTCCCGTACCGGCGGTTCGACTTCGTCAACGGCAGCTATCGACCCGACGGCGGCAACCGCGCCGGCGGCATCGCGGAGCTGCGCCGCTGGTGGGACGCGGCCAGCAAGGGCCAGTAAGGCAAGGGCCAACCCAGCAGGGGCCAGCAAGGGATCGTAGGCCGGCCGCGCTAGTAGAGCTCCACCGACCCCACCGACCCGAGCGCCTGCTTCCACTTGACCTCGCCCTTGGGGCCGAGGCGGATCAGCCCGCCAGAGCCACCGACCAGCAGGTCCCCATCGGGCAGCATGCGCGCCACGTAGGCGCCGAACGGCAGCTTGTGCTCGCGCACGACCCTCTCCTCCGGCGTGACGATCAGGACCTGGTCGCCCCACGTCGCGATCAGCGTATTGCCGTCGGGCAGTCGCACGGCGCTCATCGCCGACGGGCACTCGTACTTCCACACCTCCTTGCCGGCGCGGTCGACCTCGACGACATAGCCCCTCAGATCGGCGACCAGCGTGTTGCCGCCGGGCAGACGGTTGGCGTTGTAGGAGTCGGGCGACTTGTGCTCCCAGACGGTCTTGCCGGCGCGGTCGATCTCGCGCACCACGCCCTTGCCCATGTCGGCGATCAGCAGGTTGCCGTCCGCCAGCACGTCGACGTCCATCGGCGAACCGAGCCCTTCGTGCTTCCAAACGACCTTGCCGTCGGCATCCAGCTCGCGAACGTCGTGCTCACCCCAGTTGGTCGTCAACAGGTTGCCGCCGGGCAGGCGCTCGCAGTCGAACACCTTCTTGCGCAGCTCGATCGGCTTGCCGCGCAGCTCGCCAGTCTCGATGTCGACCGCCTGCGCGTGGCCGCGGTCGGCACACGCGACCAGCGCGATGCCTTCCCGTTCGCCCACGGCGCGCAGCGCCCACCTGGCCGCAAACGCACATCGCTCGTCGTCACTGCCCGCGACCCGCTCGAGCGCCGGACGCGCCGCGGCGGCCGCCGGCCCGAGCTCGTGCAGGATCTCGGCGACGGTGCGCACGATCTCCGGCCGCGGATCCCGCATCGCCCGGGCGAGGTCGGGCACACCGGCCTCGCCGAGACGCAGCAATTCGCGGATCGCGTGCTGCCGCTTGTCCGGCAGCTCCAGGTACTTGACCAGGCGCCCCGCGCGCACGGGTTCTGCGGTCTCGGCCTGCGCCGCGACCGCCGCACCGAGCGACAGCATCGCCACCAGCCACGTCTTGATGTCGTTCATGAAAGCCTCTGAGTCATGGGATCTCTGAGCCCGTAGCCCCACATGCACGCGGGGTCACTGCACGACCGTCGCCGTCGCCGCCGCCACCTGCCAACGCCGCAACGTCGGATCGGCCGCGATCGCGACGCCCTGCACGCCCAGGCCGAGCGGCAGGTCGGGCACCACCACCTCACGCTCGCCAGCGGCGTCGAGCGTGCCGAAGAACAGCGGGTGGCCGGTCGCGAGCTGCGCCTGCAGCTGCGCCAGCGGCACGTCTAGGCCGAAGAACCACCCGTCGGGGAACGCGCCCGGCGCAAGCGTGAACGCCGATACGAACCAGTCGCCCGGCACACCGCGCCGACGGCGCACGCGCAGGGTGCCCGGCGCGAGGCCTGGATCGAGCCGCAGCGCGAACGCGCCGGGAACGTCCGCGTGCACCGCGTCGGCGCGCGCGCCGCGCATGTAGGCATTGCTCGCGAACGACTCGTGGTAGCCGATCCCGAACGCACCGTCCGGGTGCGTCGTGTCGTGGACCTGCAGCAGCCGTTCGCCGTTCAGGTAGAACGTCAACTCGCTGCCGCGCGCCTCGACGCGGAACCGCCGCCACGCCGATCCCGGCAACAGCCGCGGCTGCGGCAACAGGTCGGTCAGCACCCCGCCGGCCGCGCGCAGGCAGCGCAGGCGGCCGTCGTGCGAGTCCCAGGTCAGCGCGTAGCACTGCCCGTGCTGGCTCAGCGTGCCGTCGAACGCGCCGGCCGCGCGGTCGCGCACGAACAACCCGATCCGTTCGAAGCCGTTGCCCGCCAGCTGCGGGCGATGCTCGCAATAGAGATCCGCCTGCACCGCGACGTCGCGCACCGCACCGGGCTCGAGCCGCACCGAGTCGGTGCCGCCCGCCGGATCCATCACGCGCAGCACGGTCAGGTCGCCGCTCGGCGTCGGCGCCGGCGCCACCACCACGTCCGGGGTCGTGAACTTCGGCAGCCAGGTGACCTCGGGCCCCGACGCCGGGAACGCGTCGATCACCGGGAACGACTCGAAGCCGGCCGTCGGGTAGCGCCAGCTCGCGAACGCGCCCTCGTCGCTGAGCAGCGGATGCAGCACCGGATCGGCGAGCACCGCGTCGATCGTCGTCGCCACCCCGTCGACCAGGCAACGCCGCGCGACCAGCCGCGCCCCGTGGCTGTAGTCGACGTAGCTCGCGCCGTGCACCTTGGACAGCGGCTGGATCGCCTGCCCGCTCGGGTAGTGCCAACCGTAGATGCAGACGCGCTGCGGCCAGCTCGCGATCAGCGACGACGCGACCACGTCCTTCTTGATGCCGGCGACCAGCCAGTCCTGCGGCGCGCCCTGCCGCTGGCTCTCGATCTGCTGGTGATGCTGGTGGAACAGCGAGACCGACTGGATGTTGTACTGCGTCGGGCTGAACGGGAACGGCTGCAGCTGCAGCTGTGCCTGCTGCCAGATCGCGTCCGACATGCGGCGCGTCGGCAGCGTGCATTCGAGCCGGTCGGCGAGCTGCTGCGCCAGCCCGGGCGTCATCGGCATGCGGAACCAGTCCTGGTCGTCGCCGACGCCGAAGTGGTCGTTGGTGCACCAGAACGTCGCGGTGCGCAGCTGGCCCGCGATCACCGCTTGCGTCGTGATCGGCACCAGTTCGCGCAAGAACGACGGCACGTTGCCCGCCGCGAGTTCGTGCCAGACGCGCTGTTCGCGTTCGGCGGTCGACAGGTTGACCAGCGTCGGCAACAGCTGGCTGCCGGTGCGCGCACTGGCGGCGCGCGGCGGCAGCGACAGCGTCGGTTCTGCCTGCCCGGGACTGACGGCACAGCCGGCGAGCAGCACCGAGGCGGCGGCGACGAAGCGCAGGGCGCGGAGATCCGGAGCGGGCATGGTCCGAGAGGATATCCAACGCCCCACAGAACGGCTCGCCGGCGACCGGCCATGCCCAGGCGGGCCACCCCCTTGACGCAAATGGGACGTGGCGGAGCATGCATCGCCCCGCCAGCATCGACACCCGGCCCGCCACAGCAACGTCGGCGACGACGGCACGATCGAGTTCTCCGGGACGTTTGCCGGCGCCGGCAGCGTGCCGCTGACGCTCGGCACCACCTCGGTCCCGATCCGCGTGCGCCTCACCGGCCAGCACGCAGCGACGCAGGGCAACCACGTCGCTTCGGACAGCATCCGGCTGTCGGTGACGCCACAGAACTTCCTCGCGATCCAGCCGGCGGCCTACGGTTGCGAGACGGCCAGCGCGTCGCCCTGCCGGCGTTCCCGCAGAGCGGCGTGCTGTTCGGCGTCGGCGTGGCGTCGGGCCCCGCGGTCGCGGTCTACGGCCTCGGTGTGCAGCCGACGCTGCTGCCCAACAGCGGTGCGCTGCAGCCGTGCCTGCTGGTGCCGAGCCCCGACCTGGTGGTGCTGATCCCGCCGAACGGCCACCTGCTCGGTCTGCCGGCCGCGGTGCGCCCGATCACGGTCTACGTGCAGGGTGTGGTGCTGCTGCCGACCGGGCTGGGCACCAGCAACGGCTTCGTCGTGCAGGGATAGGACGGCCGTCGACGGCCGCCCGCGCTACGGCGTCGCCGCAGCCAGCAGCCAGACCGAGATCGAACGGCGGTCGTCGTGTGGATGCACGCCGACCAGACCGACGAAGCCGCCGCAGGTGCGGTAGGGCGGCGTCGACGGCACGACGACCATCGCGCAGCGCAGGCTGAGCTGGTCGTTGATCAGCAGGTCGACCGGGAACGAGTAGGCGTCGAGGCCCGCGGGCCCGGTCGCCGGCCGGCACTGGTCCAACACCGCCCGCTTCTTGAGGTGCACCCCGCCGACGAGTTCCCAGACCGGCGGCACCGCTGCGACGCTCTGCACCAGCGCGAGCAGTTCGTCCGACTCCTGCACGACGCCGAGGATGCTCGCCATCGCGAAGCGCGCCTTGGCGCTCGGGGACGACGAGTAGCCGACGAACGAGGCGAGCATGCCGCGCTTCTCGGGCTCGGCCGGCGGCTCGGCCCCCTCGTGCTCGAGCCGGCAGCCCTCGAACGCACCGTGCAGCAGCGACGGCGACGCGCGCACCGACTCCGAGCCGATGCGCCGGCCATCGGCGGCGAAGGTCACCAGCTCGAGCGACACGGACGCAGCGCGTTCCGTCGACTCGTCCACGACCGCGCGCACCAGCAGGAACCGGTCCTCGACCTCGTCGCCGCGCCGGGTCCGGACCCCGAACAACGCACGGTCGCCGGCCCGCATGTGTTCGCGGTCGCCGGCGGCGGGGAAGCCCTGCAGGATCCCGTCGGCGACCGGCCACTCGGCAGCCAGGGCCGCCAGGTCGACCACCTCGGGCGTCGCGGCCGCCGGCGCCGTGCCGGCGCACCCCGCCAGGATCGCGAGGCCCAGGACCGCGACGCAGCGCTTCGCGCGCGTCCATACGTAGGAATCCCGCGCGCCGTTCCCTTCTACACACTGCATACCGACACCCTACATCGGACCTGATACATGCACCAGCGCGGCCGCGACACGGCTACTTGCCGACGCGATCGTTGCCGACACGATCCTTGCCGACAAGGTCTTTGCCGGCCGCGACGCTCGCCGCGATGCGTGCCAGGATGTCCGCGACCGGCGGCCAGACGCCGACCTCCGGATGCGCGATCACCAGCGACGCGCACAGCGACGCCGCCTTCGTGACGTGCAGGCCGTCGATGCGCGCCAGCCGCTGCAGCATGCCGCCGACGCCGCCCTCGACGAAGCTGTAGGTCAGCACGTGCGTGCCGACCACGACGCCATCGCGATCGACGACGACGACCAGTTCGAGCGAACCGCTCGTGCGCCACGCCGCCGCCGCGAGGTAGGCATCGAACGTGCGCCCCTGCCCGTCGATCAGCGCGAGCGCTGGCATGCCCGGCTGCGCGGCCCCGCCGGTCGTCGCGATCGAGACCTCGCCGCCGAGGACCTTGCGCGCCGCGCCGAGCACCAGGGTCTGCATCGGCACGATCCCGTCGAGCGACCGCGACAAGCGCTGGAAGGCGACGCTGCCGGTCTGCACGGCGATGCGTCGGTCGTCGCCGACCTCGAGATAGTGCGGCAGGCGCAGGACCCCAAGCCGCCTGGCGTCCCCGGGCTCGCACAGGCCATAGCACGGCAAACGCTCGAGGCCGCGCGCATCGAGGGCCTCGCGGCACCGCGCCAGCGTCTCGCGACTGGTCAGCACCACGAGCGCGCCGCCGTCGCGGTGGCGAGCGTCGTCGATGCGCCCCCAGTCGACCATCGAACGCACGCAGTGCTCGCAGTCCGGCGACATGACGATCGCGGCGCTGCCCGCGCTTAACACGTCGGCCAGCGCACGGCGTCGCCCGTCGACGGCCTCGACCTCGATGGCCGGGATCGGCTGCCCGGGTCGCAACTCGGAGGAGCGCGCAACCACCATCTGTTCGCCGTCCGGCTCGCCGTGGGCGAGCTTCTCGGCGACCAGCAGGGCTGCCAGCGTGGCGATGCAGACACCACACAGGTAGCGCCAGCGGAACGCGCCGATGCCGGCCCAGACGACCGCGACGGCAAGGCCGGCGAGCCGCAGCAGCATGGTCCAGAGGTCGTGCGTGTCGACCATCATCGACACCGGATCGCCGCAACCGCAGTCGTCGAGGAACGCACCGTCGCGCGCGCTGAGGCTGACGGTCCCGGCGAACGCGAGCAGCAGACCGAGCAGACCGTGAGCGGCGACCGCCCGCGTCCAGCGCAGGCACAGCAGGATGGCGAGCGCGATCTCGAGCGCGCCGAGCCCGAGCATCACCCGGCCGTACGTCTCGAGGCCCAGCAGCGGTTCGAACAACTGCGGCATCGTCACCTGGTCGTCGAAGAACTTGCTGACGCCCGAGACCACGAAGCTGCCCGCGGCCACCACGGCGGCGACCAGCCGCGACCAACGGATCCGGCGCGTGCCCGGCTCGTTCATGCCGGGGCTCCCGCCGGCTGCGCCGGCTCCGCCGCGCACCGCCCGTCGACGCGCCGCGCCCACAAGAACGCCGCGGTGAACGTGAACGCCTGCACGAACGGCCAGATCCAGTCGTGCAGCAGCACGAAGGTGTTGATCGAGCCGTGGCCGTAGGCGACGACCGTTCCGATGCGGGCCATGTTGGCGACCGTCCACGCGGCCGCCAGCACCAGCAGCAGCACCGACCGGAACGTCCACGAGCCGCGGATCGAGACCGACAGCGCGACCAGGTACGGGATCGCCAGCAGGCCGGCGCACATCGGCTCGACCAGAAAGCGCATGCGCGAGCCCTGCACGGCGATGGTCACGTCGTGAACGTCGGCCGCCGCGCCGAACAGCCGCGCGAACCACGTGCTGGCCTGCGCGAAGGCGCGGCAGATCGCGTCGACGACGCCGACCTCGGCCAGCAGCAGCATCGTGACGAAGGCTGCGGCCAGCGACACGACCACGCGGACGGCGAAGGCGCGGCGCTGCTTCGGACTGCGAACGGGCATGGCGGGCGTCGTTGTGGAGGGGCGTCGTTGTGGAGGAGCGTCGTCTAGAAGGGGCGTCGTCGTGAGCAGGCTTCGCAGCCAGGAGGCTGGGGACTACCGGAGGTCCACCGCTACAGCGAGGTCCGCGTGCGCGCCGGTCCAGCGACGCGAACCTCACCGGTCCGCCCCGCCTCGCCGCCGCGCAGGATCGTGATGCGGTAGCTCCCCGGCGACAGGCCGTCGACCGCCACCGCCTGCGTCGCGAGCGTGCGCAGGTCGTCGACCTGCACCTCGGCGACCTTGACCGCCCGCGGCAGGCCCACGCCCTCGACCTCGAGCGCTTCGACACGGACCGTCCCGGCGCCGTCGAAGCGCGCGTCGACCGGCTCGGCGAGGCCGACCTCGACGCCGGCCAGCGGCCACGCGATCAGGTTGCCGCGCAGCGGCGACAGCTGGCTGCGCACCACCGCGACCGCCCCGTCCGCCGCCTCGAGCCGCACCACGCCGTCGCCCGCGGCCGGCACCGCGAGCGCGACGCGCCCGTGGTCGTCGGTGGTCGCGTGCGACACGCGTTCGCTGCGCACGTCGAGGTAGGAGACCCGGCAGCCGCGCAGCGGCGTGCCCTGCCGTTCGACCGTGACCTGCGCCCGGTCGTGCGGCATGGCCAACGACATCGACAGGCTCGCACCGGGCGCCAGTTCGCGGTGCACGGGCTCGGACTTGGGGTTGGTGAGGACCACGTAGTGTCCCGCGACCAGCCCGCCGAAGCGGAGCGGCCCGCGCACCGGCAGCTCGGCGACGACGACGCTGACGAGCTTCTTCTCTCCGAACACGCGCTTGAGCAGCACGATCGGCAGCCGCGTCGCCGGCTGATCGCGCAGCAGCCGTTCGCGCGTCGAAGACGGATAGCTCAGCACGATCTCGCCGAGCGGCGGCAGCTGCAGTTCGACGAACGCGGCGGCGCCGTCGTCGGCAAGCGTGTACCGTGCCAGGTTGGTGACGGACGCGGTGCCGTCGTGCTTCGGCCGCGGCGTCGGGCGCACGTCGAACGCGTAGTCCCCCAGCGGCAGCTGCTCGAACGAGAACCGCCCGTTCGCGTCGGTCTGCGCCTCGGCCAGCGGCGGGTTGCGCCCCATGCGCGGATGCGGCTCCGGCGGCGGCCGGCGCTGGTCGAGCGGCCACGCCTCGACGGCCACCCCGACCGCAGGCGTGCGGTCGGCGCGCAGCACGCGTCCCTGCAGCGCCCGGCACGGCACGCGCTGCAGCACGATCTCGACGTCGCGCTGGCCGCGCTGCACGCCGTCGACGGTCGCCTCGACGAATCCGGTCTTGCGCGCCGTGATCCGGAACGCGCTGCCGCGGGCGGCGATCGACCAGGTCCCGTCCGGGCCGCTCGTGCACGACGAACGGCCGGTCCCGAGGAACCCGGACGCCCCCTGCACCGCGGCACCCGGAACGGCCACGCCGGCCTCGGTCACGACGCGGCCGCGGATGCTGCCGGCATCGCGCATCGGCACCTCCAGCTCGACGTCCCCGTCGGCTGCCGGCACCACCTGCAGCTGCGGCTCGTAGCCGGCACACTCGCACAGCAGCACCAACGGCACACCGGCCGCGACCGGCGCCGCGAGCTGGCCGCGCTCCGCCTCGCGTTCGAGCACGTAGAGCGCATCGCCGTCGCCGGTCTCGGCCCCGGCCGCCGCCAGCAACCGCATGGCCGCCGGCACCGGCGCGCCGCTGGCGGCGTCGATCGCGCGCGCAGCCAGCCGCCGCGGCGCACGCAGCGGGATCACCAGGTCGCGCTGCAGTCCTGCACGTTGGCCGACGCACTGCCAGCGACTCTGCACCTGCTGCTGCTCGGGATCGAACACCGCCACGGCCAGCCCACCGGCGCCCGGCGGCAGCGCGCACCAGCCGGAGTCGTCGGTCACGCCGAGCAGTTCGAAGTCGCCTTGCTTGTGGCTCGTGCTCCAGCTCGCCGGCAGCGTGTTGACCCGCACCAGCTTGCCCTCGCGAACCGCGAACAGGCGGCACGACCAGGACTCGGGCATCCAGACGACCCTGGCCCCGGCCACGTCCTGGCCGTCGCGCTGCACGCGCACGCCGATCGCCTCGCCGCCGTCGGCACCGCGCGCCAGCTGCCGCTCGCTCGCGTCCGGCACCGGCGACGCCGCCGCGTTGGCGACGTCGGCCGACGGCTTGGCGACGAGATCGGGGTCGGCCACCGGCTCCGGACCGTCGACGCCACGCCACCAGTCGCCGGTCGCGAGCACCGCGATCAGGGCAGCGACCAGCGCAACGGGCGCGACGACGACGAACCAACCACGAGACGGCGATCTGCTCATTGGACGGATCGGGCGAGCGCCCGTTCGAGTGCACTGCTGACGGGGATCCAGACGTAGCCGAGCCGGGCGTCCCGATGCAGGTGGGCGCCGTAGGCGGCGGCCTCTTCGAGCGTCATGCCCGGCAGCGCCTCGAGGTGCGGCGCCGGATCGTCCGCGCCGGTGAAGCCGAGCTGCCAGTCGATGGCGCGCGCAGCGCGGATGCGGCCGTCGCGACCGAGCAGCAGCGCCAGTTCGACGAACTCGGGGCGATACGGATTGCCACCGACCACCAGCAGCGTCTGCGGCTCGGCGCCCGCGACCTCGACCGACAGGCACCCATCCGAACGGCGCAGCTCGCCGAGCTGCATCGACGCGTCGGCGCCGTCGAGCTGTCGCAGCACCAGCTCGGCAGCGGCGCGTTCGCCGACCAGGCGACGCATCGCGGCGAACGACGACGTGTGCCGGAACGTCGAGGTCTTGGCATCGACGCGCATGCCGCGGCCGACGCGGATCATGCACGGGACCATCGTGACCCCCAGCGCCTCCAGGTCACGCCGTTCGACCAGCCGGCAGACGACGGCGTCCGGCACCGCACTCTGCATCGTGGCCGGAACGGCAACCGGCTCGGCCGAGCTGGCGTCGACGTCGACCATGACCAGCCGGCCGCCGCGCTGCGCCGCGTCCTGCTGCAGGTGCTGCCAGTAAGCAACCGCCTCGTGACAGTGCGGGCAGTCCCGCGAGTAGAAGATCAGACAGTCCTCGACCCGGAGCAGCCGGTAGGCGCTGGTGACGTCGCCGCCGACGGCACGCAGCCGCACGTCGGGAATGCGCCATCCGACCCGGTCGAGGCGCGCATCGCGCAGCACGCCGTTGAGCGCGGCCTTGGTGCTGCGGCGATCGATCGACTCCGACAGCGCCAGCACGAACCCAGCCGGCGCGATCGCCGCCAGCATCCAGACCAGCCGCCGACCGCGACGCGCACAGCTCGCGAGCATCGCGACCAGCACCGTGTTGCGCAGCACCATCAGGGGCGCGCCGTAGCCGAACGTCTCGGCCGGCAGCGTGACCCCGCAGCCGCAGTTGGCGAGGAACGAGTGGTCGCCCGCGCTGGCAGCGGCCAGCAGCGAGAACGACGTCAGCAGCACGCCGCCGACGAGCGCGGCGATGCGGCGACCCCGGGTGAACACCAGGGCCACCGCCACCAGGCACTCGAGCACCGCAACGGCCAGAACCATGCGCTGGAAGGCCGTCGCCGAAAGTGCTCCGAGCACCACCGGCTGCGCCGGCGCGCCAAAGACGAGCTTCTGCACGCCGGCGACGCCGAGCACGATCCCCGGTATGGCCCAACCGGCCACGCCGAGGATGCGTCTCTTGAGCCCCGGCCCTGCAGCTGCAGGACCGGCCTCGGACCGCGAGCCACCGGCGTTCGCCGTCAGGCAATCGGGCGAAGCGGCAACGACGTCGGTCATCGGGTGTTGCCGGGATCAGGCGAGGCGGAACCGGCGGCCGAACGCGGCCAGGCCGGCGAGGATGCCGAGCGCCCACGGCAGCGGGCTGCGCGACGGATCGTCCGGCACCTTGCAGTAGCAGAGCGCGTCGGAGCCGACCTCTTCGCCTTCGTCGTTGGTGACGACGATCTTGCCCTCGTAGCAGCCTTCGCCTTCTTCGAGTTCGTCGACCTCACCGGCGCGGCACTTGTCGAGCGTCGGGCAGGCGGGTTGGTACTCGAAGCAGTCGTCGCCGTACTTGGTGTCGCAGGGGCCGGACCAGACCTCGTCGCCGTTGGCGTCGTAGATCGTGCAGGTGTAGTCGGCAGGATCGGCGTTGGGCGGCAGCGGGCTCGGGCCCTGGGCGGAGAGGGCGCTCGCGAACAGCGTCGAGAGCAGCAGCGTAGAGAGAACACGGATCATGTTGGACTCCGATTCAAAGCAGAAGAAAGCTCTGATCCCGCGGCGCGAGATCTTCCCGCTGGCACCCTAGACCCGTTGGGTCAGCCGTCAACAATACGTGTTGGTCGCCGCGCCCGCCAGGGTATCGATACCCGTGCAGGGATGACGCAAGGCGTTTGGCTGCGACCGGTTCGCAAGGATCCGACGCGCCGTGCGAGGGGCAGCGCGCCTCGAATGGTCGACCATGTCGACCATTTTCTCGCACCGCCCCAGGGACCTTGTGCCGGGGAGCCTCGCTCCTACGCTGACGCTCCGTCGACGAAGGTTCGGCCAACGCGCCGTGCGCGACCCGCGGTCACCACGACCCGCGAGACGCCGCAGGAAGAAGCCCACCCCAGGATCCCACCCGATGAACGAACCCCGCCTCGGAGGCCTCTGCCTGACCCTCGGCTCGACCGTGACGTTCGCCGCGATCGCCAGCCTCGAGTGCATCGGCCGACTCGCCCCCACGGCATCCCACGAGACCCTGGCCGAGTCCGCCGGCGACTTCTGGCACCTGATGCAGCACATCTGGGGCTGGGAAGCCATCGGCCACGCCGTGATCGCCGCTGGCAGCCTGCTGCTGGCCAAGGCCACGCGCGGCCTGGTGAGCGTCGCGTGGATGGCGATGACGATCTACCTGGTGATGACCGTGATCGCGCTGACCATGACCCTCGGGATCGAGCTCGCGCCGACGCCGGAGGCGTGGACGATCCCCTCGTTCGAAGGCGCGAGCCGGGCGTTGCAGGTCGGCCAGTGGGTCGGCCTCGGCCTGATGGTTGCGCTGTTCTCGTCGGCGGCATTCGGGCGATCGGGGGTGGTCGGCCGGAGTGCCGGGATGGTGGCGCTCGGGTCCCTGGCGGCGGCCGGGCTCGGGGCGGCGGTGGGCGTGTTGCCGACGAGGGTGGTGAGCATGGTGCTGCTGGTGCAGCCGATCGTGCTGGGGTTGGGGCACTGGCGGATGCTGGATCGGGACGCGATCTGAGCGCTGCTTCGCCGACCTGCGGGTCGCGGCGGATCCGGTCTGCGAGACCGCACACCTGCTGCTGCCCCCATAGATATTGTCCGACCTGACGAGCACCGGGGCCTCCTCCTGTCCGGGTAGAACACCACAGGAGTTCTCTTCTACGTATCCTCCCCGCTACGACGGGATCAGCTACGATCCGTCGCGCCCCACCTGCCGAACGGAGAGCCCCGATGACTCGACCGAAGTGCCTCGCACCGCTGCTGCTGCTCTTGCTGCTCGCCTGCACCGCATCGACGCAGGAGAAGGTCACGGTACGCGCAGCGCTGTTCCCCTATCTGCCGCCGGACCGCCACAACGAAGCACTCCATGAACGCATCACGTCGGAGTTCCACAAGGCGAACCCGGACCTGAAGCTCGAGCTACGCCGCTTCGACAGCTGGGAGAACTTCTACGACCCGCACTTCCTGACGAAACTGCTCCGCGGCGCGGATCGCTACGACATCATCGAGGTGGACACGGTCCTGCTCGGCACGCTGCTCGACCTCGAGCTGGTGGCCCCGTGGCCCGCACCTCTCAGTGACGCGCAGCCCATCGCCCGTGACGCCGCACGCGTCGATGGCATCACCTATGGAATGCCGCACTGGTTGTGCGGGCACTTCGTGATGAGCACGCACCAGAAGGTCGCAGCGGCCGAGAGCGCAAGCCAACTCGTGGCGGCGCTCGAAGCCGCAGCACCTGGCACCCGCAACCTCGCCGCCAACCTCCGCGGAAGCTGGAACGGCCCCGCTCTCTACCTGGATGCGTGGGCAGACTCGCGCAGCTCCAACGACCTGCTCGGCGCAATCCGGCTCCCGCTCGACACCGACGTCGCCGGGCTACTCGCCCAGGTCGCCGCCCAAGGCGCCTTCCAGGGCGTGAACCCCTGCATCAACGGCGACTACGAGGACAACGACCAGGCCGCGATCGACTTCGGCACCGGCAAGGCCGACGCACTGCTCGGCTACTCCGAACGGATGCACCACGCGGTTGCCGCGGGCATCGACCCCACGAAGGTCTTCGTGGGATCCGCTCCGCTCGGCGCCGGCTCCGATCCAATCTGGTTCGTGGACATGTTCGTCCTGCCGGGCGACTACCCGGATGGCGTGACGCCGGAGGAGATCAAGGCCCGCCGCGAGGGGGCGCGGAGGTTCGGCGAGTTCATGAACCGGGCCGACGTGTTCGCCTGGATCCACCAGAGCGCGGATCTCGGAGCGAAGGCGGCGCCGAGGTACCTGCTTCCGGCCACCCGATCCGCCTACGAGCATCCGGCGTTGGCGCGCGACCCGATCATCGGACAGGTGCGACCGCTGGTGGGCCGCGGCACGTTCTTTCCGCGGTTCCGGCTTCCAGGAGCCAGAAAGCGGATGGAAGCTGCAGTCAACAGGGCGATCGGGGCCAAGTAGCGACGGCGGGCATCGCCCCGCACCACGAACCCGACCGCCCGCATGGGCCGGTGGATACCGATCAGGCCGCCCGTGAACCGGCGCTGCCAACCGGACGGCTCCAAGCAACCAACATCGCAAGCAACCTGAAGCTGCTCTGGCCAGGGCCCTGACGGTTGCTCAGCCCTGCGGGAACCGCGGCCCTGGCTCGTGCGCATACTCGATGTCGTCCGCAAGGCTCAGCGAGTCGAGCAGCTCGGACACCGGGCCGGTGGCGTCGAGTTCGACCTCGTAGAGGGTCGCAAGCTCCTCCTCGGACTCGCCGGGAAACAGCTGCCTTGCACGGCAAGGCTGTCCGCCGAGAAGGGACTCGATCCGGGCCGTCTTCACCTGCACGGGCGAGCTCGCGCTGCGGAACTTGACGATGAGCTTGTGTCGCACGGTCGTGGTTTGCGAGTGCGCGCACCAGTCTACCGCATTCGCTGAGGACGGCGCAGAGCACGGCGCTGCGTGCGTCATGACCCGCCCCACGACCAGGCGACGGAAGGAGCGCTGCCAAGAGCTCGGCAGAACGTTCGTCGCCACCACCGAGCCGCTCGATCCACACCGTGACGGTGGTTTCGACGGAGGGATCGGGTCGGTGGGGATGGCTTGCGAGCGTGGCGTTTGGCTGGGCGCGGTCGGGGGCACTCGTCGTGCGGACACCGGGTAGGATCGCGCGGCGGTTCAAGCCTTTGTTCGGACTTGAGTTACGGCTGTCACCGCAGGACGCATCGCCCGCAGCTCCCATCCCATGGCGCCGTCTGAATCTATCCGAGGCCTCCGCGTAGGCTCGACGTCTGGGACACGCTCATGCACGACCTCATCGGCGACCTCTACTTCGCTGGCGCTCTCGCCGCCCTCTACGGGTTCTTCACCCTCATCGGGGGGACAACTCCTAAGGCGCAACTGACCACGCTGCTTCTCCTCGGGTTCGCCTTCCTCGCTGATGCCTACTCGTGGCTGGTCGTTCCTGTTCGCGAGACAAGCTCTTCGCTGCTCTGGAAGCTCGACTCTCTCGGCGTCATCGCCTCCTTCATCGCCGCTGCACTCGCTGCCAACACAACTTGGTCCAAGGCCTTTGGCGCTCTGGTCCTCTCGCTTGAGACCTACCTCATCACCGCGTTCGTCTACTGGTTCTACCTGCCGACTCAAGACCCGAAGCTCTTCGCATCCGTCATGGAGACCTGGGGCGCGACCTCGCAGGATGACATGGACCTGTACCGACTCCTCGCACTTCTGCTCTTCTCCGTTTCACCGGTGGTCCTCGCCCTTGGCTACTTCGCAACCAAGGGGTGGCTGCCGTGGGTTCGCACTCGCTGGCCACACCTCTGGACCAAGCGCTGGCACGTGCTCGCTGTTCTGATTGGCGCTTACTACGTCGCCTACAACGTCACACCGTGGCTCCTTCTCTGACCCGATGGGGGACCACGGCTTCGGGTCCTCGGTGACGGAGCCATGCCGCGTCTTCTTGCGTTCCTCCTCGAGTTCGGGCGTCGGTTGCTCACCAGCTCGGGGTGAGTGAGCAACACGAACCCTCAACCGGAGGCAACGAAGATGACAACAGCACGTCCCATCCACCAAGTTCGCATCGGCCGCATCGTGGCCGCCATCTGGGCGAACGAGACTCCCCTCGGCACGCGCCACAACGTGACGCTCAGCAGGCTCTACAAGAGCGGGCCCACCGACGACTGGAAGCGCACCGAGAGCTTCGGCCGCGACGACCTTCCCACCGTCGAAAAGGTCTGCGACCTGGCTTTCCGCTGGATTCACGACCAGCGCAAGGCGGACGGTGACGGGGCCGCCTGAGCGGCCGTCTTGCCTGCTACCTCACCTCTTCGTGCAGGTAGCTCCTGAGAGCTAACGAGTGGTCACGAAGGAAACGTGAAGCGGTCCGCTCCAAGACCTGCCGCGTTCTTCTGACAGTAGGCAACCCCCTTGTTCGACAAGAACACCTGGCCGTTGCCCGGGTCGTGCTCCACGAGACCAGCTTCGAAAAGCTTGGCAACGGCTCGCGTGTAGTCCCTCCAAACCGACGAACGCGGGTCGAGTCCGAACGTCCACCGACCTTCGGTTGGCTTCTTGAAGTGCTGCTGCTGGTAGTGCCACAGCGTGTTCAGCACGCGGCGTCCCATGTCTCCGAGTTCAACATTCTCGGGCACGAGCTCTGCGTCGGGCGCAGCTTCCGGCGCACTAGTCGTTCCCTCCCCGAACTCGTACTTGCCCCAGGGTGAGTCCCAGCTTCGAAGACGGCCAAGAAGAGCGACTACGTGCTTTCGGAACCACCACACGATGACCAACACGACCAAGGGCCATGCCAGAGCTTCGACCAGACGGAGAAAGAACTCCGCACCATCGACGGCATCCGTTGCGGTGGCTACCGCTTCGGTCTTCGACGCAACAACGTCCGGCTGGGCCTTCTCCTGCATGAAGGCACACTCTCTCGTGGCAAGGGGAGGTGAGGCAACGGCGACGCGGAGAAACAGAGAGAAGCAGCCGCGTGGTAGGCGCAGACAAAGCCCGCGCTCGTTGAGTAACCCGGTCCCCCCCACTCGCCGTTCCCGGGCTTGACCACGCTTGATAAAATGGGTTATCGTCAGTAGTCATGAGCCAGATTCGGGTGGGGGACTCGGCCAACTCCTGTCTCCTGAACAGCTTGGAGCGGCACTCCTGACTATGAACCGAAGCGTCGATGCGACTCGTGACCCCGGGCTCCCGGACCCCTCCTCGGGTCCGGCGCCGGTCGGCGAGCTCGTCTCGGCTGGCGATGGGATGCCCGCGGTGCTCCTCGGGCATGCGACGCCTCAGGTCGCGGCCAAGGTTGAGAGCTTCTGCAGGTCCGTCGCCTCGATGCTCGAGGCTTGGATTCAGCGCAGCCAGAACCCGAACACCCAGCGCACGTACCGCCGTGCCGTGATGGACTTCATCGAGTTCTTGGGCATCGACTGGCCTGAGAACTCGCACGAGCTGCTCTCCGCATCGGTCCCGGACGTCCGGGCCTGGCGGGACACGCTCGCGGCTGCAGGCAAGGCTCCCGCGACCCTGAACGCCAGGCTCTCGGCACTCTCCGGGTTCTACCGCTTCATGCGGGAGGTCTCGGTCACCGAGATGAAGCTACCCATCCAGGTCCCGAACCCGGCGCACGCCCAGTTCATCGGCCGCGAGAGCCCCGAGCCGGTCTCCCCAACGTCCGCCCTCACCCTCTCGAAGGCGAAGCGACTCCTGGCGCTTCCTTCACGCGACCACATCCTGCGAGCCGACGAGTTCCTCGCCAAGCGCTTCAAGAACAACCCCGCAGCGCTCGAGCACGAACTCGACGTCTTGGTTGCTCGCGACCGGGCTGTCTTGGCGGTCTTTCTCTACACCGGGTCGCGCATCGGCTCGGTCTGCGCGCTCCACGTCGCGGACTTCCACGACGACGAGGACGACCCCACCATCAGCTTCCGCGAGAAGGGACGGTCGCGTTCGAAGCGCCGCATCGGCGTCAACTTCGTGTGTGCCGAGGCGCTTCGCGACTACCTCGAGCGTTCAGGTCTCACGAAAGGGCCTCTCTTCCGGGCGCGAACGAACCCCCGCAGTGCGAAGCTGAGCTCGCGCCAGGTGAGCCAAGCCACGATGTACGGCTTGCTTCTCTCCTACCTCGAGCGCGTGCCGGGGGCGATGGCTGAGGAAGAGCTCGAAGATGGGTCGAGCCGGAAGCGGTGTCGCTACTCCCCCCACTCGCTACGCGCGACCACGGCGACGCTACTCGACGAGGCCGGGGTGCCCATCAAGCGCATCCAGGAGTTGCTCGGGCACAAGGACATCCGCGTCACCCAGGCCTACATTAAGCTACTGCGCGACACCAAGAAGAGTGCGTCGCACGACGTGCCACTCTGAACGCACGCCCATGACGTAGAATCTCCGAAGAAGTTGAGCCGGGCATGGCGACGACGCGCTGCGCGTCTCTGCGGCGAGTCTCGTGGACCGCGACCACTCCGGCTACGACGTCACGCTCGAGAACGTCGCGCTCGTCCTATTCTGACACACATCCGCATCCGTGCCCCTGCCACTATCTGTCCCACTCTGCTACGGAAGCTCCTACCCTGACCTCAGCGACATCAAGTTCGGTGGGTCGTGCTTCGAGTTCGTCGGCCACAGCGACGGACGCGGATGGTTTGCAACTTGCCGACACGTTGTCGACGATTGCCCCGAAGGTCACTCGCCATTCATCTGCGACGCACTGGAGACGACTAACAGAGACCCGAAGTTCTACCCCATCCTCGAGGTCCGGCCTCACCCCAAAGTCGACTTCGCCGCGCTGCACATCGACTTCTCGGACTCGGACCACCGTTGGAATCCAGAGTGGCGCTGGTTCGGCCCCGCTCCAGACGACGGACTCCTCGACGACGTCTCAGCGGCGGGATGGGTCATCGAGACTTGCGGTAGCGGAACACACTTGCTGAGCCGCAGGTTGAAGGGCTACGTCACGAGGACCATCGCAACCCCCGACTATATCCCTGGAGCGGGCGACGCTTGCTTGGAGGTCTCTTTTCCTTCGGTCGTTGGGTTCAGTGGAGCCGCCCTTGTGGCACCAGACCACAACTCCTCGACACCACCGCCAGAGAGAGTCGTCGGCATGATGTTTCAGAACCATCGGTCCAGAGTCGACGAATCACTCGAACACGAGTTCACCGACGGGAGAGGCATGACCGAGCGAGAGCGCATCGCGAGCATTGTCAACTTCGGACTCGCCCATCCGGTGTCCGTAATCCTCTCCTGCCTCAATGACCTTGGGCTCGGCCGATGACCGTGTCGGCACAGGAGCATGACCTCGTCTCACGAATAAGAGGAGCGAGCGTCGGTGGTCGAAGAGTGTCGACGGTGGCACGAGTGCCATCCCCCACCTAAGGCAGGCCACTATGAATATGGACTTTGAACCCGACACTTACACTGACCCGATGTTTTGCCGGCACTGTCAGGCCGAGACCCCTATGTATCGGGCCGCCAGTTTCGTGCAGACGGTCGAGGACGTCAGTCCCATCACCGTTACCGAACGCTGGGTCGCGTTGAGCTGTCCGAAGTGCTCGGGCATTTCTCTTCAAAGGAGGGTCACCGACAACGTTCCTTGTGAGGACATGGATGTACCGGTTTGCACGGTTGTATACCCAGCAGAGGTTCGACCCCCGGTAGGCCTACCCTCAAGTATCCAAGATGCTTTCGTGGAAGCCGCAAGAGCGGCTAGCTTTAGCACCTCTCTCTCCGGCGTTGGCTTTCGCCGAGTCCTCGAGATGGTGTGCCGCGACAAGAAGGTCCAGACCCCGAAGCTCGCAACGGGCATCAACCAGCTTGTAGAGTCCGAGGACCTCAAGTCGCGATTAGCTCAGCTTGCTCATGAAGTGAGAGCGCTAGGCAACCGCGGTGCGCACGAGTGGGAGAGGCTGTCGAAGGCAGAGGTCCGCAGCGCTGAGGCCCTGTGCCGCGCCGTTCTCGAGGTCGTCTACAGCGCTCCGCATCTCATCACGCAGGTAACAAGGCACGATACGTGAGCGCGTCAGTGCTCCCTGCGGAGTTCCTGTAGCTTCTTCCAGTCCGCCTCCAAGCCCGCGAGCGTTGGTCGGACATTCAGCGTCTCGAGAGGCTGCTTGTGCGAGTCCAGATACCGACAGCAGTCGTCGAAGATATCGCATACCCCATCACGCGTCTCTGCCAAGGATTGGATATTGATGTCGCGAAGGTTCCCGACCATCACGTTCGGGCGGTAGCTCTGGACGACCGACTTCAACACCTTCTGCTCAACGACGATTTCGCAAGCGCCGCGAAGCGCCTCGTATCCCTTCTCCACGAACATCGTCTGCATCTCGGCATCGGACTCGACCTTCGCGCGCTCGATGAGACGGTTCACGCGCTTCCTTCTGTCGTCCCAGGTGTCTAGCTTTGGGCTGCCCCCTAGCTGTACCTTACCACGCTTCTCGCCAGCCTCGGTGATATCGAAGTATGAGCACGCACTCTTATTCTTGTCGAAGTGCTCAAGGAGCAGCATCGTGAACCACACGTTGTGCGTGAACACGATGACCTGACGGCCCTTGCTCAAATCGACGAGCCGCTCGGCGACATATCTCATGCGTCGGTAGTCGAGGCTCGTGACCGGGTCGTCGAAGACCATGGGCGAGGCGCTCCTCCGAAGCGTCGCCTCGGCAAGGAAGTCTGCAAGCGCAATCACCTTCTGCTCGCCCTCCGAGAGAATGGCTCGGAGCCCGACCTGCGGTGCCAGACTCTTAGTTCTCGCTGGAGCCCCTCCTTCCCCCGCGAAGTTCAGGTTCACAGATGGTGCCTTGAGAGCTTTGCACTCGTCACCAAACGTCGCCTCGAAGTCCTGATAGATGAGCCGCTTGCTCGCTGCCTTTGCCTCTTCGGTCAGCGACTTCAGTATTCCCGTCATCGTGCGTCCCAGAGTCGTTGCTCGAGACGCCCACTTCGAGTTCTCGACGTGCTCCCGCACTCCCGGAAGCAGCTCTGCGAGGACCATCCGGTCGCTCAACTCGCGCAGCTCCTTTTCGGCGTCCGCCAGAAGCTCCTTCCTCTTCGTGACCGCCTCTCCGAGGTCCTTCTCCGTTGACTCGAGCCCGCTACTTCGCTCCGTCACGGCCACCTTCAGTTCAGCGACACGTTGTCTCGGTACTTCCTCGGGGTCGCTCCGCTTCTTCACTGCACCCACCACCTTCTCGAGGTGTGGGAGCAACGCGAGACCGTCTCGAATCGTCCGGTGGGCGTCTTCTGCGTTCTCGACCTTCACCCTCATCTCGTTCGAGATGCTCTCCAGGTCCAACTCCTCGAGACCGCTCGCAGAAGCGCTGACAGCTCTTGTGGCTGTCGACAGCGCAGCTTGATGCGAGCCAAGCAGAAACTCCCGGTACTTCCGCAGCAACTCCACTGCCGCTTCCTCGAGCGGCTGGAGGCAGTACGCGCATGGTTCTCCTTCCTGCGGGTAGTCGCCTGGCATCTCTGCTGCGACGTAGGCTTGCGCGGCTTCCACGAACGCCTTCCATGTCTCACTCTGGAAGCCGGGAATCGGGAACGATGCGAGGCCCTCCTTGGTTGCCGTCGTGAGTGCTTCGCGCGCCTTGTCCATGTCTACAAGCTGCTCGCGAAACTTGGCTTCGTCGAAGGCGGCGAATGCGTCGAGGACGGCGCTGAGTCGACCAAGCAGAGCCATCTCACTCCGTACGACTTGCAGCCGGGCATCCGAACGCCCCGCACGAAGCGCACCCACCCGGTCTTCAAGTGCGGTCTTCTTCTCTCACGGCCTGAAGGACTCTCACCTCCAGGTCTGTCTCGGTCGTCCCGCATCCACGGGACCCGTGAGGTTATGGGATAGAATGAACGGATTGGACGTTGGTGTGTTGGTAATGCTCGGGTGGAGGACGACGTGTCCCCCGGAACCATCCCCGAGAGCGCGTAGACCTCCTTGTTCTGTAGAACCAACCGAAACAACACGACCAAACGGTTTACTCGTTCAAGCCTCCCTCGCTCTGAGCAAGCGCCTCTCGACGCACTCAGCGCTACGAGCAAGCAGCAATGGCAGGTGGTGAGCCTGCCCCCTTAGCCTGGAAGCGTTCCAGGTTTACCGGGCGCTACTTCGCCAATTCGAGGCGACGCCAGACCGTGTTTCAGGCTCTGACGACCAAGTCTCTGCTATCCACAGAGACTCAGGCCGAGATTAGCACGCTGTTTCATCTTGAGCAAAACGGCGGCTGTTAGCCGAGCATACTGAGTAGCTTCGAGACAAGCCCACCGAGCACCGCGGAAAGCACAAGGTGCCACCACTGAAGGCGTGTCCCCGCCTCGCTCTGGCGCGTGCTCTGGCGTCTTCCTCGGAACGCGTCTCTGGCTGCGGAGTCGCGAACCTCGCGCACTTCCTTGCGAAGTTCAACGACCTGGCCGGTCTGCTCGACAACGACATCAGTGAGCTTCTCGAAGCGCTCATCTTGGTCTTCGTCTCGCGTTCGAACCGGAGGCATGACGAGCGCTGACGGCAGCGGTCTGAAGTAGGAAGGCTCTGCTCGCAGCGCATCGGTCGCCTTCCGAAGTCGGTCAAGGCCCGAAAGCTCGGGAAACACTGCTCGCGCGGAAGCAAGAGCCTCCATCCTCGCCTTCGCCTCCTGCGCCTGCTCGAGAATGCCCGCGCACATCGCAGTTGGTCCATCCGAAAGAGCATTCGCGACGCTGAGGGCAGGGCTGCTCGCGAGCGCACTTGCGGCTCGAGAGACCTCCGCCAACCGAAGGGGCTCGAGAGCACGCTGAGCGGCTGCGACCGAATCCAAGGTGCTCGACAACGCCCTCGACGGCCTGAGCAACCGCTCCATGGTCTGCCGCTCCCTCTCGATTCGCCGCAGAGTTTCAGACTGAACTCGCCTTCTTTCCTCCCGCTGCTCTTCTGTCAGCGAGCGCTCGTACTCTTCGCACCGCTTCGCGATGTGGCTGAAGTCGACCATCGCGCTTCAGCCTTGGCCCGACTTGTTCTTGGTTCGGTCCACGAGCGTGTAGGTGGCCTTGGGAGTGGTCGTTGGGGGAAGTGGCTCCCCCTTCACGACCGTCACTTCACGGCGCTTCCCGCCGCGTGGTCCGACTTCTTGGTACTGCCCTGAGTTTGGGGCCTTTTGACCTGGCTTCATCTTCGACATCTCGAATTCCTTCCTAGGAGCGGGTTCTGACCGGGATTTTCACGACCGGCTGAAGCGGTCGAATCTGGGTTGGAAACGCGCGGACCACCTGGTCGTACAGGTCCTTCGCGTTCTTGCACGTGACGGAAATGATGAGCGCGTAGCGCACCTTGTCCGCCCTGTTCGTCGCCGCACTCTGTTCGCGGGCGTTGTAGTGAATGTCGAAGGTGGGCTCGAACAGCGAGCTACCTCGCTTGTTCTTGGACCTGTGAAGCGTCGTCTCCCACTTGTGGGCGTCGTGACGCAGCTCCTTCTCCGTTGAGAACTCCTTGAGCTGGAAGAAGGAGTCAGTGACAGGGTTGGTCGGGTCTTCGGACTTCGCTGAGAACTTCTCGGAGTGGGGTCGGAAGACGATGCCAACGCCTGCCCTCGTGTAGCTCCCTGGGTGGTTTGAGTCGACTTTGGTTGCGTAGCAGAGGGTCGCAGTGATGCTGACCATCCCTGGAAGCTGCTCCGATGGAAGCGGCACTCTTGCGCGGAGGAACTGCCCCGCTGTTAGCTCGCCCTGATAGACGATTCGGGCTGTGCCATCGGGACAGACCACGAAGTCTTCCAGGTCGTTCGGGACACGTCCCCAGCCAGCCTCGTGCCGCTCCCCACCACCTTGCGAGCAGTGAACCAAGAGCGCCTTGATGGCGAGTGGGCCGAGCAAAGAACCGAAATGGGCTCGCAAGCCAGTGGCGAGACGGAGCGTTGCCGGAGACGCGAAGCTGGTTCCGGCTTCTGGTCGGACCTGCGGCTCTGGCTCTTCGTCGTCCAGGACCCAAAATGGCTCCCGCTCCGAGCCACCGAACGCAAGCAGGTCGGGCTTGACGACGCCTGGGCTTCGCCCCGGACCAACGGAGCTGTACACGGCACGCCTCCACCCGTCCCCGCTGACGTCAGCTGAGCCGACCGACAGAGCGTTCACCGAGTCGGCTGGGACTTGGATGCGGTTGTAGTCAAGCGCTCGGTCACCACCGTTGCCGACGGCAACGGCGGCAAGAGTGTCGCCTTCACTAAGGAGCTCGTCGATGACAGCGGTCCAACCGTGGACGTCGTCATCCTCGATGGGCTCATCAGGCCCGATGCTGAAGTTCGCGAACGCGTACTGCTTGCCACTCAGCACCGTCTCGATTCGCCGGAGGACGTCGTACATGTCTACGTCCGGAAGCCCGTCTTGCTTCCCTGACTCCGCATCGAGGACGCGGTAGTGGTCAACTCGGGCGTACGGCCGCTCAGGGGGACGCCCGCTTGTGAGTGGCCCGAAGAGCAAGGCGGACGTGACGGCTGCTCCGTGGCGCAGGTAGACATCAACTGGCTCCCCAACGCTCGCGCCCTCGAGGCTCGTCACCCAGGTTTCGAGGTTTGAGCCCGAGCCGACTCCCCCATCGAAGACTGCTACGCGAAGACCTGGGTCAACCGCACCCTCGGTTGGGAGCTCAACTCGAAACGCCTTTGGCGCAGCCCAAGACCGGACCACCGGCTGCAGCACCCTGATTCGAGGCATGGAGCGCGCCACACGCAGAAACGAAAAGCGCGCAAGCTCCTCGAGGCGTGAGGCGTCTGCTCGCACCGGCAGGAAGCAAAGCCCGCTGGCTCGAAACACGCGCCGAAGGTCGGCTTCTGCGCCGAGCGAGTCCGCGTAGCGAGCGAAGCTGCGAAGGACATCACCCGTCGATGCGTGAAGAGCCACCTCGAGGAGCGGCCGCTGCTCATATCCTGTGATTCCCTTCAACTTGGCATGCGCTGGAAACGAGGCCACCGACTCCAACTTGGTCAGGTCTGCGGCACCCTTTCGGTCGTCGGCCCACCCACTGAGCTCCGTCGACCAGGCTCGGAACGCGTCGCGCGGACCAGCGACGAACAGCTCGGTTGAGGGTTCGGCGCCTTCGCGCACCTTCTTGCGAGTGGTCTTTTCCGGCTTGACCGAAACGGGACGACTCCCAACCGCCGTCAGCTCGAGTTCCTGCAAGAGCACACCAGGGAAGTAGCTCTTCGCCAGAAACTCAGGGTGGAGCGTTAGGACAGCTACCGCTTCGTCGTTTGGGCAAGCCTCATCGGGAATGGAGTCCAACTCTTCAACCGCCTTGGCCACCATCGGGACAAGTCGGGAGCGCGCCGCCGAGACGGTATACGGGTCCGTCTTGTTCATCTCGCGCTTCGGCGGCGGTACAGGCTCCGTGAGCCGCTCACCGAAACCGAGAAGGAACTTCGGGTCATCCGCCATGGGTTACTCCGCCTCCTCCTGAGCCATCTTTCGGATGGTGTCTCGGCTGATTCCCGTCAGCTCGTACGCGCGACGTTGGGACAGCGCACCGCTTGAGACGAGGTCTTTAGCGACCGCCGCTCGGTCGTCCCACTCCATCTCGCCAAGCCGTGAACGAAGCAGCCGCTCGAACGGCTCCTCTGGAGAGCCGCCCAACACGGCCGACCTGCGGGCCCGAAGAACGTCACGGTGGATGTCGCTGAACGACATGCCTCGAAGCGCGACCGCGAGCACGCCAGCCCAGTGAGCCGAGCCCCCACTCGACGCCTCGTCCAGGAACCGCCTTACGGCAGCATCCACTGCCTGCTCGTCTGGCAACGGAAACTCCACCACCATCTCGAACCGCCGCCAGATGGCTGGGTCGAGGAGGTTCGGATGGTTGGTCGCCGCGACGAGAAGCCCGTTCGGCGGCCAGTCGTCCACCTCCTGAAGAAGGACTGTGACGAGGCGTTTCAACTCTCCGACCTCCGAGTCGTCGTCCCTACGCTTGGCGATGGCGTCCAGCTCGTCCAGGAGGAGCACACACTCCATGCCCTTGGCGTAGTCGAGAACGAACCGAAGGTTGTTTCCGGTCCTTCCAAGGAAACTGCTCATGACCGCCGAGAGGTCCAGCGTTAGCAGAGGAAGTCCAAGCTCCCGGGCGAGCCAACGGGCCCCAAGGGTCTTGCCGACCCCCGGAGGGCCTGTGAACAGCGCACTCTTGCTCGGACTGAGCCCTTCCCGCTCCAGGGCCTCACGCGCTTCACGCTCCGCAACGAGTTGCCTGAGCGAAGCCTCGACGCTCGGCGGATAGACCGGCTCGACATCGAGCGCTACGGACGCCTCCACGCGAACCAGCTGCTGTCGGGAGTCTAGGTCGACCGGGACTTCGCTAACTGCGGCCTTTCGAAGCGGCGAAGAGCGCGTTGGCACTTCTCGAAGAAGCTGGAGAAGCTGCTCGGAAAGACCGGGCATCTCCTCCTTGAGCTTCTTGGCCATGCGACGAACGTGCAGCTGCACGTCCTGTGGACGAGCAGTGAGCGCCAGCTGCGCGAGATGGCCTACCAGAGCTTCGAGTTTCTTGGCGTCGTCCACGTCGGTCACAAGGGTCCTCCAGAGCTCCTCCCAGACTACATCGGCGTGGACGACCTGTCAAGCCGCCACAAGCCGTCTCGTCCACCTGGCCCCAGAGCACCCCTGAACGACATCCAAGGCCCTGCCGCGGCAGACGAACGTGAGGGCACCCAGCACTACTGCGCCCACCGCCTCGCCCGAGCGTCGCCACCCCGACTCCGGGGCGGGTCATCCAAGGAGTGAAACGACATCCCTACCCCCATAGGGCCGAGCAGATGGGTAATTATCCACAGCCCAAGGCCCCGTTTAGATGTGTTTACACAGCTTAGATAAGTTTAGGCGCTGCAAGCCCTTGGCATCACAAGCGAATCGGGGGATTCGGTGGCGTGATAGACGCGTCCGGGTGGCGTGATAGACGCGGAGCGGTGGTGCGATAGACGCGCCCGGGTGGTGCGATAGACGCGCACGCGACCGAAGTTATCCACAGGCACGTGCCGCCACAGGGCCTTGAGCGGTGGCGCGATAGACGCGCTATCGAGTCCGGGCAGGCGAGCGCTTGTTCACAGCCCTACACCATGCAAGGAAGGCTCCATCCGGATTCTCAACCACGACTCCGTTCTCCGCCGTCTTTCGCCGCCAGTCCGCCTCGAGCCCGTACACGTCGAGTCCTGGCGCGAGCCTCCTCGCTTTCTCATAGGTTTCCGTATCTAAGCGGAGGTACGTCGGGCTTTCTTGGCGCTCGGCGGGGGCGCAGGACCGTTCGGCAACGCCTCCGCCCCTACCGCCTGTGCGCTTCGCCTTCAGGTGGACTTCGCCATTTCGAGTCTCGAGAGAGAGAGAGAGAGAGAGAGAGAGAGAGAGAGAGCTCGTAGTCGAGCAGAGTCTTCCGTGAAACAAGATTTCGAACACTTCGAGCGAAGTAGTTGAACTCCTGACTTGTTCCAGAGCGCTCGTAGAGCGTGCTCATGCTCCAGGCCCACTCGCTCTTACCGGCGCCCTTTCTGATGAGTCGATATAGAAAGCGCTCAATTCCTCCAGTGAGCAGGAAGTAGTCCCTGTGAATCGAAAGAACCCGACTGCTATCGCAAATCGCTGAGTAGAGCCACTCTGGCAGAACCACGATGACGTGAGTGACAACACCTCGCTCGTCTCGCTCCATCTCGGCGTACTCAATCCAGCTGAACTTCACGGTCTTCTTGCCGCTCCCGGGCCGAATCGTGGTGAACACGTTCGTGTTGCTGAGCCGCTCGATGGCTTGCTCAAGTCTCCTGTACTGCCCACCACCCACTCCCCTTCGGGTGTCCTTGAGGAATGCGCGCCGGTGAAAGCGCACCTTGCGCGAAGGCGTCTCGCCCCGGTCAAGCGCTTGGCGAATCTGTGAGAGCAGCCACAGGATGAGGTCCCAGTCCCATATTGTGGCAATGCCATACGGCTCACCGCCTGTGACCACGACCTCGACGTCTCCCTTCTCGAATCGAATCGGCTCGAACCTTGGGCTCTTGTCGAGGCTTACGAACGGCACTTCCATCGCCTCTCTCGCGTCCCGAGTCGATATGTCGGTAAAGAGGGCCGAGAAGAGCTCAAGCTGAGCGTCGCCTCTCGGTGGTTTTCGAAGCCCCATGCGCTTTCCCCTATTGACGCTTTCAAATCGGCCGTGAGAGATTGCACTCAATGAATGCATCATACTCACCTCTCACAATATCGGTTATTGCTCGTAAAGGCGGTGTTGGCAAGAGTATGTGCACCACGCTGTTCGCCCGCGCGTACGCCAACTCGGGTCTCCGAGTTCTTGTTGTCGACCTTGCCCCTCAGGCAACGACTACGAAGGCACTTCTCACCCGAGAGCAGGTCAGAGAGCTGGACATCGAGGAATCCTCAAGCGCCTTCGCGGCGGGTGAGAGTCTGCTCCCCTACCTCACCAAGTCGCCCCAGCGCGGACTGCGTGTTGCACCGTCTGGTGAGCCGCTTGAGCTCGCGAGCGATAGGCTTCGACTCGACGCTCTCGCACTTTCGAACGTGCAGGAGTCGCTCTCGACTCTCGCTGACGCGCAGGCGGACCTGGTCATCATCGACACTCCGCCGGACTACGGCACCTTGACGCTTGGCGCTCTTTCGTTCGCTCGCTGGGCTGTGGTTGTGAGCGAGTGTAAGCGCGAGAGCGTGCAGGAGGTGCCTCAAGCACTCAAGACGATTGCCAGGCTGAAATCGCTCAACCCGTCGCTTTCGCTTCTTGGCATTGTGGCGAACAAGCTTGACCGCCGACGAAGCGAAGTCAACAAGGCCATGAAGCCTGTGCCGAGCGTTGACTTCAGAGCTCATGGTCTCCCCGCAGTGGTCGAGGTCGCCGAAGAGCTCCTTCGGCGCCACTCAGCAGCTACTCGGAAAATGGCGCACGCTGGATAGAGCCAAGGCTTGTGACTCACCCAGCTGGGGAGCCTCATGCGTTGACTTCATTCTAGTCATTGCAGTCATTGCCCTCTCGCTATTCAACCTAGGCAGGGAGGTCATCGACTGCATTGCATTCAGAGGAGGAAAATCTATGGCTGAGCCAAAGCGAAGAATCAGGACACAAGTCGACGAGTCTACACTGAGCGACCTGCGAGCGAGCTTGGCGGGTGTTGGTGCTCCGAGCAGGCCGGAAGAGGGCGAGCCACGAGACGCCGCTGAGACTGCCGTTCTTGAGCCCCCCTCCCGAGAGTACTCGTTCAGTTCGAATCGTCGCCCTACGCGGCGCACAGCGCCCCAGAGCGCCAAGCGCACGTCAGTCTCAGTCTCGGTTGGAACACACGAGCTTGCCAAACGGCTCACTCGCGCCCGGATGCTCGCTCTCGCGGAGGAGCAGACCGTTGGAAGCACATACCTCGAGGGCCTGAGGCTGCTCGAAGAGCGACTCCTCGAGGAGGGCATCGAGATTCCGGAGAGCAGCACGCGACTCAAGCCCGGCCCGCGCTGAAACGCCTACATTGACTGCAATGCCTTGGTTGCATGCAGCCTAGGCAACCCAGTCAACCCAGGCATCGACTGGCGCATCACCCCGTCTCTCGCGCAACGCGCGCAGCCAGCTCTCGGTCACGCTCCGCGTAGACCTGAGTCACGTCGGCACTGGCATGACCCAGCGCGACCTGTGCAGCTTCCAGTCCAAAACGCCGCCTGACCTCCGTAGCTCTGGAATGCCGGAGTTGGTTGGGAGACCAGCGCTCGACTCCAGCCCGGTCGCATGCGCGGTGGATGGCGCGGCGGTAAGAGTGAGTCGAGTAGCAGGGCTCAACGGCGCTGGTTGCACGTGGCCAGGGAGGGGCGCTCGCGTCAGCGCCTTCGCGACGCTCTCTCAGAGCGTCCCCTGGTGAGAACAGGAGCGCGTCCGGGTGCCTTGCGAGCCGAGGCTGCAAGATGGCCTGAGCTCTTGGGCCGAGCAACCGTTCACAGGAGAGACCGTGGTGCTCGGTCTTGTGGCGCTCGGGTCGGTAGACCCAGATGTCTTCGGTTCGGTCGATGTCTCGAGCGGTGATGGAGCACACTTCGCCGGGTCGCATGCCGGTCAGCCACTGAAGCTCGACCATCGCAGCCACGACGTTGCTCAGAAAGGGGAGGGTGGCTCGCATGACACTCTCTGGGACTGGCTGGACCTTGGCGTTTTCGGCGACCTGCGAGGACTCTCCTCTTCTGAGGCCGGGCACGGAAGCGAGTGCCTGCCAGACGGAGCCCGAAACGAGCTCCATCGATGCACCCCAGCGAAACACGCGAACGACACGACGCACCCGACCGTTGACGGTGGTTCGCGAGAGGGACCTGCCGTTTACACGCGAGCGCTCGACCATGAGCGTTCGAAAGGCCTGCAGGCGCCTAGGTCCGAACTCCTCGGCGCGAAGCGAACCGAAGCCCTCGCTCAGTGGACGAAGCGAATCGCGAATCCACCCGCGCTCAGAGGTCTCCTGGCCGCGCTTCATGTAGCGCCCCTCGGTCTCGAGGTAGGTCCAGTAGGCGGCGACGAGTTCGTCCACCGTTGGGCCCCGAGCCCCGTCGTCCATCTGGCCGCGCTCGGCCCCGATGGTGAGGTGGTCGGCGATGAGCGCCGAGTAGCGCTCCCGACTCTCCTCGGTGCCGTGCTTTCCGAGGTAGATGTCCTTGCCGTTCAGACGAACGACGGCGTTGCCGGATGGCTTGTGAAGACGGTAGCTCGGGACGAGCGAACGCTTGCGAGGCATGAGCAGCTCACGGGTTAAGTGGTAAATTACCACCGTTCCCGGCTGCTCTGCCGCGGGGGCAGGTGCACGCAGGTCTACGCAACCTGCATCTTCAGCCGTAGTTATGAATGGTCGGAGCGAGAGGATTTGAACCTCCGACCCCCTGCACCCCATGCAGGTGCGCTACCAGGCTGCGCCACGCTCCGATTCGGTCGTCGATCTCGAGGCCACCAGGGCCCCAGGGAACGGAGCATGCTAGCGGCAGCACCGGAATCGGCAAGCGCTAACCCGCCCCAGCGCCACTCCCGCCATCCCCACCTCCACGACGACCACCACCACCCCCACGCCCCGAAGCCCCCATCCCCCGACACCGGTTCCACACCACCCCCATCCCCAGCTGCATCCCACCGAGAAACGTCATCGTCGACAGCCCCTTCACCCCGCAGTCCGCCCCGACCATCCCGACCACCCCCATCGCGATCCCGGCCCACACCTGCACCCCGCGAAACAGCCCCCACGTCGTCACTCGTTCGTCCATGGCATCCCTCCCCGGCTACCCACCAATCCGCCAATCGCCCACCGTCGCCTCACCCGCGACCACCTCGACACGCCGGCTCGCCACCACCTCCACACCCCGCCGCAGCTCCACGCGACAAACACCGTCCGGCACGTTCTCGACGAAGAAGAACCCATCCGGCGCCAGCTCTGCGCCCATGCACTCGGCCAGCTTCGGCGACGACAGCAGCTGCTCGGTCGCCGCACTGCCCGCCTCCAACACCGGCAGCGCCACCACGCGCAGGCCCTCGCGCCGCTCGACCCCGACGACGCGACCGTGGATCCGTCCGGTCGGGAGCGCCAGGTCCAGCGCCTGACGCACCACACCATCGATCTCGACCACGCCACACAAACCAAACGGTCCGTCCACGTGCCGGTCGTCGGCCGGCGCGAGCATCACCAGATACCGTCCGCGCTGCACGTCGCCGGCTTCGTAGCCGGACACACCCAGCCGCCGCGCGGCGATCCAGCCGCGGCCTTCTTCGAGTGGGACCAGCGTCGGCACCAGCGCGATGCCGCCGGGGGCCGGTGGGATGTTGCCGAACACCGCCACGCGGTCGGGGCGGCGCAGCTCCAGCACCACCTCGTCGGCTCCCCCCGCCTCCAGACGAACGGCGCGGCTCAGGATCGCCTGCTCGTCGGCGGCACGCAGGCGCGGCAGCACGTAGAGCACGACGCGCTGGGTGTTGACCAGGCCGAAGTCGATGCGGCCGTCGGCGTCGCTGGTGGCGCGGGCGCGGTGGCTGTGGTCGCCGTGGATCATCATCACCGGCACGTCGCCGAGCGGGCGGCCGGCGTGCTGCACGCGCACCACCAGGGACGGGCGGCGGCGCAGTTTGCAGTCGCGCAGCGCCTCGCCGTCGAAGCCGACACGCAGGTCCAAGTAGTCGTCGTGTTCGACGAGCAGCTCCGAGTCGACGTATTCGGGCGCGTAGCCGAGCCGATACCGACCGTCGCTGCGCGTCTGCGTCGGCTGGCGGTTGGAGTAGCTCCACCGGCCCTCGCTCCACTCGCGCAGCAGCGCGACGCGCGCCATCGGGATCGGCTCGCCGGACACCGCGTCCGTCACCCGCCCCTGCAGCACGCGCTTGTCGGGGTCGGCGGCGGCGGCGTCGATGCGCACCCGTTCGCGGATCCGGTAGACGTGGCCGTGCGCCGTCGGCGGCTCGAGCGTGCGTTCGTGGTCGCGGCTGCCGGGGATCGACAGGCGCACCGTGTTGCTGGCGCCGGCGACCACGCGCATCGCAAACCGCAGGCGGCCCGGAGCGCCGCCGTCGGGACTCGACGAGACGCTGCGTCGGGTCGGATCCCCGACGCGCAGGACGCCGGGCGTCGAGTCGTGCCCCCACGACGCAAACGCCGTCGCCGCAAACCAGACCGGCTCGCCGGTGTCCTGCTGCACGACCTCGACGTCGACCACCGTGTCGAACGCGCGGCGCATGCGCAGCACCGGCGCGTCGTCGCGCGTCCACAGGCTGTGGCCGAGTTCGGCCTCGTAGTCGGGATGCTCGACCTCGCCGATCTTCAGCTTGCCGGCGACCAGCGGCAGCGTATCCGCGTCGAAGCCAAACCTGCCGTCCGCCCCGGTGCGCCGCGTCCACTGCTCGCGGTCGCCGATGTCGACGATGCGGTTGCCGACCATGCGGTCCTGCAGCGACAGCGTCGCGCCTTCGATCGCTCGGCCGTCGAGGTCGACGACGCGGCCGACGAACGGCTGCGCCGTCCCCGGCGCCGCGGCGCGTAGCGACACCGCGTCCGACGGCGGCGCCGCCGCGAAGCGATCCAACGCGCGGTCGGCCGACGTGGTCTGCTCGAGGTCGACGATGCGGCGCGCGGTCCACGCCTGCAGGCCGAGGTAGCCGCCGACCGCCACCGTCGCGATCGCGGCGCCGAGCAGCAGCGTGGTCGAGCGACGCGTCGCCTCGCCGACCCCGACCGCCTGCAGGCCGCGCGGATCGAGCAGCGGCACCAGCGACAGGCACCAGCTGCGCCGGTCGCCGTGCTGGTCGTCGAGCCGTTCGCGCAGGCGCTGCAGCGCGCGCGCCGTTCGCGAACGCACCGTGTTGACCGGGATGCCGAGTCGGGTCGCGACGTCGCGCGGCGGCAGGTCCTGGTAGAAGCGCAGCAGCACGACCTCGCGCTCGCCCGCCGGCAGCGCGTCGACGTGCTCGAGCAGCATCCGGCGAACGTCCTGCTCACCGGCGAGCTCGGCGGCCGACGGCACCTCGACGCGTGGCTGCCGTTCTTGCTCGCGCCGGCTGCGCCGCGCCTCGCCGCGGCCGCGCATCTTGAGCACGTTGCGCAGCGCGCCGGCCAGCCACGCGCGCGGGGCGCGCACGTCGGTGCGACCGGCCGCCAGCGTCGCGCGCCAGACCTCCTGCACGACGTCGTCGGCGTCGTGCGGACCGGCGACCAGCCGCGCCGCGAGCCGGCGCAGCCAGGCGGCGTGTTCGAGCAGGGGTTCGAGAGGAGGCGTCACCTGGAGGTCGCGCATGCCGGTGGGTTGCCGCCGATCGCGGAATCGACCGCGGCGACCCCGAGATTCTTCGGGCCGCAGGCACCCGGCGGGGCCGACCGGGATGGCGTCCGACCACCAGTGGATCGCGACACGCCGGCCGCGCCAAGGTCCGCATCTGGCGGTAGCGGACCCGGCTCGCCGGTCGGCGCCCCGCCGCACCCCCTACAAAAAGCAAACGCGCGCAGCCCGAAGGCTGCGCGCGCGTGCGGTCTCAACGTAACGCCGCTTCCCAGGTGGCGCGTCTCGGAGAAGACAGCGGTAGCGGGCGGCCGACATCTCACCGGTTCTTCACTTCTTCTGCGGACGCAGCACCGGGCACGCCGCGGCCACCGCCTTGCGGAACGCCGAACGCGCTGGGCCGAGCCGCTTGCTGCGCTGCGTCTGCGTCAGGACCATGCCGACGAGGTCGCGCGCCGGGTCGCACCAGACCATGGTCCCGTCGGATCCGGTGTGCGAGAAGCTGCCGTCGGCGGCGATGCCCCAGCCGTAGCCGTAGCTGCGGCCCTTCAGGTGCGGGATCCGGTTGCCGGTCATCCGCGCGACCGAGTCCTCGGACAGGATGCGGCGCTCGCCGGCGACGCCGCCGGTCACGAACAGCCGCGCGAACTTCGCGTAGTCGACGGCGGTCGTGATCAGGCCGCCGGACCCGCGCACGAACGGCAGGGTCGGCGCGTCGCCGGGCTGCCAGCGGGCCCGCCAGCTGCCGTCGGCGGCGCGCACCATCACCGCCGACATGCGCGAAAGGTCGGCGCGCGTCTCGAGGTTGCAGGTGTCGGCCATGCCGAGCGGGCGGTAGAACGCCTCGCGGCAGTAGGCCTCGAACTCCCGTTCGCCGGCCAGCGTCACGATGCCGGCGAGCGTGTTGTAGCCGGGGTTGCTGTAGGAGTAGCTGCTGCCAGGCGCGGCGGTCGGCCCGATCTCGCCGAAGCGCGCGCACTCGAGCACCAGGTTGGGTGCGTCCGGGTGCCGCTCGGACGGCTGCATCAGCGGCTGCACGAACAGCGTGCCGATGGTCAGGCCGCTGGTGTGGGTCAGCAGGTGGTGCACCGTGATCGCGGCCGCCTTGCCGCTGCCGAACGTGCCGAACCAGCGGCTGGCGGGGTCGTCGAGGCCGACCTTGCCGCGTTCGACCAGGTGCAGAATCGCCGCGGCGGTGACCGCCTTGGTGTTGGACGCCATCCGAAACAGCGTGTCCTTCTGCATCGGCTGCTCGCCGGCGACGTCGCGACAGCCGTAGGCCTCGTGCAGCACGATCGACGTGCCGCGCGTGACCAGCACGACGGCGCCGCGCAGGTCGTTCTCGGTGACGAGCTGCTCGATGCCGGCCGCGGCCTGGCGCAGCGCGGCGGCATCGCAGCCGGACGCCGCGGGGTCGGCGACAACCAGCCGTTCTTGCGCCGGCAGCGGCAGCGACGGGATCAGCAACGACAGCAGGAGGTGTGCGCGCATGCCGGCATCGTAGACTGCGGCGATGCTCGACCACGTGCGCCTCGTCCTGCTCGGGACGATCCTGTTGCCATCGCTGCTGCCGGCCCAGAACGACGCGCCGGCCGCAGAACTGACGATCCCGGCCTACAGCGGCTACGCGCATCCGGATCCGCGCGCGGTGCGCCGCGACCGCAAGACCGGCGCGGTCGAGCGCTGCGACGGCCAGCTGGTGTTCTACGTCGAGGCTGCGGCGACCGGCGCGATCGAGGTGCACGTGCGTCGGCTGGCCGGGGCGCCCGCGCAGCGGCTGCAGCTTCGCTTCGGGCGGGTCGGCGGCAAGTCGGGCACGAGCCAGTTCGTGGACGCGCCGGCGGCGACCGAGGCGGACACGGTCCTGTTCCGCGGGCTGGTCAGCGATGCGGTCGGTCCGCTGCGCATCTCGCTGCAGGTCGACGGCGAGCAGCCGCTGCGTCGGATCGCGTCGCTGTCGCTTTGGGGCGAAGGCGCCGCCGGCGCGCGCGCGTCGACCGTCGAACGGCGCAACGCGTCGTCCGTGCACCTGTGGTACGACGTGCCGACCCAGCACGTCGACGACATCGAGTACTTCTACTGCGAGCTGACGCCGACCGCGGATCCGCTCTGGACCTACTACATGGCGACCGGCTGGCACCGCGGCTACTTCGGCATGCAGGTCAACAGCGCGACCGAGCGGCGCGTGATCTTCAGCGTCTGGGACTCGGGCAACGAGGCCGTCGACCGCGGCAAGGTCGGCGAACAGGATCTGGTGCAGCTGCTGCGCAAGGGCGCGAACGTGCACGCCGGCGGCTTCGGCAACGAGGGCACGGGCGGCCACAGCCACCTCGTGCACGACTGGCAGCTCGGCGACACGATCGGCTTCCTGGTGCGCGCCCAACCGGACGGCAAGCAGACGACCTACACCGGCTGGTTCGCGCACCACCGCGCGGGCGCGGCCGGGCCCGAGCCGTGGCGGCTGGTCGCGAGCTTCCGCGCGCCGAAGGACGGCCGCTTCCTGCACGGGCTCTACTCGTTCAGCGAGAACTTCAGCGGCGCCAACGGCGACGCGCGGCGCGAGTGCCGCTACGGCAACGTCTGGCTGCGCACCAAGGGCGGCGACTGGCTGCCGTCGCGCTCGGCGAAGTTCACGCACGACGGCCACGGCAACCGCCACCGGCTCGATCGGCGCGGCGGCGTCGCGAACGGCCGGTTCTTGCTCCGGCACGGCGACTTCGCGACGCGGCCGATGCAGCGCGGCACGCGCCTCGACCTGCCCGGCGAGCCCGGCCGACCGCCGGCCAGGCTGCCGGAGTAGCGAGAATCTGCGCACCGGCGGTCGATTCGCGCCCGCGCCGATCGTCGCGACGACGTAACCTGACCCGACTCGCCACACCCTCATCTCAAGGAGAACGACATGACCGCTCAGCCCTCTCAAGGCCCCTGGCCCGGCCGCTTCGTCTGGCACGACCTGATGACCACCGACGCCGCGAAGTCGAAGGTCTTCTACGTATCGCTGTTCGGCTGGAACGTCGAAGACCGCCCGATGCAGGGCTTCACGTACCACATGATCAACGCGGGTCCCGGGCCGGTCGGCGGCATCATCGAGGAGAAGGCGATCCCGATGTCGCACTGGATGCCGTACGTGGCGGTCGAAGACGTCGACGCCGCGGCGGAGAAGTGCAAGGAGCTCGGTGGTTCGGTGTGCGTGCCGCCGACCGACATCCCGCAGACCGGCCGCTTCGCGGTCGTCGGCGACCCGCAGGGTGCGTTCTTCTCGATCTACAAGGGCAATGAGGAGTCGCACGGCTTCGATCCCGACTTGCCGGTGCCCGGCCGCATCTGCTGGAACGAGGTGCTGACGAGCGACGACGCCGCGGCGCAGACGTTCTACACCGACATGTTCGGCTGGCAGGACGACCCGAAGGACATGGGTCCGATGGGCACCTACCACTGCCAGATGATCGGCGGCAAGCAGACCGGCGGCATCATGAAGAACCCGCAGCCCGGCGCCCCGAGCGCGTGGCTGGTCTACTTCCTGGTCGAGGACCTGACCGCGTCGACCGCCAAGGCCAAGGAACTCGGCGCCAACGTGATGATGGAGAACCAGCCGATCCCCGAAGTCGGCGCATTCTCGCTGCTCGCCGACCCGGTCGGCGCCGTGTTCGCCCTGTTCGCCGGCTCGCCGGACGCGAAGGACTGCTGAGTCCGACGAACGGCGCGGGCTGGGTTTCGCATGCCGGCTACCAGAAGGCCGGCGCGCACACGCAACGAACCGGGTTCATCCTGCGCCGCTTCGCGGCGCAGGATGAACCCGGTTCGGTATGCGGTGTTTGCGATTCGGGGCCCGGTTGCTACTCGCGGATTCCTACCTGCGAGAGCATCCAGGCGACCTCGAACGCGCGGTCGCGCCAGCGGTCGTAGCGGCCCGAGGCGCCGCCGTGGCCGGCGGCCTCGAGCTTGGTCTTGAGCAGCAGGTCGTGGTCGTCGGTCTTCAGGGTTCGCAGCCTGGCGACGTACTTGGCGGGTTCCCAGTACATGACCTGGGAGTCGTTGAAGCTGGTCGTCACCAGCGTCGCCGGGTAGGCCTTGGCCTCGAGGTTGTCGTAGGGGCTGTAGGACATCATGTAGTCGAACGCCCGCTTCTCGTTGGGGTCGCCCCACTCGAGGTATTCGCCGACCGTCAGCGGCAGCGACGCGTCCATCATCGTGCTCATCACGTCGACGAACGGCACCGCGCTGTGGATCGCACGGAACAGGTCCGGGCGCAGGTTGGCGACCGCCCCCATCAGCAGGCCGCCGGCGCTGCCGCCCTCGGCCAGCAGCCGGTCCTTGCCGGTCCAGCCACCCGCGATCAGCCCCTCGGCGGCATCGATGAAGTCGTGGAAGGTGTTCTTCTTCTTCATCAGCATGCCGTCCTTGCGCCACGGCTCACCGAGCGTGCGGCTGCCGCGGATGTGCGCGATCGCAAACACCACGCCGCGATCGAGCATGCTGATCCGGTCGCTGTTGAAGCCCGCCGGGATCGACACCCCGTACGAACCGTAGCCATACAGCCACAGCGGCGCCGAGCCGTCCTGCGGCGTGCCCTTGCGGTAGACCAGCGACACCGGGATCGGCTTGCCGTCGCGCGCCGCCGGGTAGACCCGCGTGGTCTCGTACTGCGACGGGTCGTAGCCCTTGACCTCGCGCTGCTTCTTCAGCTCGCGCTCGAACGTGCGCAGGTCGTAGTCGTAGACGCACGGCGGCGTGACCATCGACTGGTACTCGATGCGGTAGTCGGTCGACGTCCACTCCGGCGTGCCACCGGCGCTCGCGGCATACACCGTCTCGGGGAAGTCGATCTCGCGCCACGTGTCGCTGGCGAAGTCGAGGATGCGGAAGCGGGTCAGGCCGCTCTGCTTCTCCTGCACGACCGCGTGCTCGGCGAACACCTCGAAGCGCTCGACCAGCACGTCCTCGCGGTGCGGCACGACCTCGACCCAGTTGGCCGGGCTCGGATCGTCGACCGGCGCCCGCACGACGCGGAAGTTGAGCGCGTCCTTGTCGGTGCGCAGGTACCAGAAGCCGTCGCGATGGACCGGCGCGTAGCGGTGCTGCTTCTCGCGCGGCAGCAGCACCGAGAACGCCCCTTCCGGCCGGCGCGCGTCGAGCACGCGATATTCGTAGGTGTCGGTGCTGTAGCACTCGATCAGCAGGTAGCGACGGTCCTTGGTGCGGCCGACCCCGATGTAGTAGAGCTCGTCCGGCTCTTCGAACATCAGCTCCGGCTCGCCGCCGAGCCGCATCCGCCAGACCTTGTTGGAACGCTTGGTGACCGGGTCCTCGGTGACGAAGAACAGCGTCTGGCCGTCGGCGGCCCACTCGACCGACGTCACGCGCTCGGCGAGATTGCGTCGCTCGTCCCCGGTGCGCAGATCCTTGACGTGCAGGTTGTATTGACGGAACCCGGTGACGTCGGTCGTGTAGGCGTAGAGCTGCTCGTCGTCGCTGACGACGACGTCGCCGATGCCGAGGTAGTCGAGCCCCTTGGCCATCTCGTTCTGGTCGAGCAGCACCTGCTCGTCGGCCGCCTCGTTCCAGCTGCCGTCGGCGCCGGCCGCCTTGCGACAACGGATCGGGTACTGCAGCCCCTCGACCGTGCGCGCGTAGTAGTAGAAGCCCCCCATGCGCACCGGCACGCTGAGGTCGGTCTGCTGCACGCGCGCGACCATCTCCTCGTAGAGCCGCTCCTGCAGCGGCTGCAGGTGCGCGGTGCGAGCCGCGGTGTAGGCGTTCTCGGCCTCGAGGTAGGCGCGCACCTCGGGCGCCTCCTTGTCGCGCAGCCAGTAGTAGTCGTCGACGAAGACCTCGCCGTGCCAGTGGTTCTCGTGGCGGACGCGCTTGGCGACGGGAGGGACGTTGGGATCGTTGGCCATCGGAAGGGAGCAGGACGCTGCCAGCAGGAGGCCAAGGCTCTGCAGTCTCGGCATGCACGCAATGTGGAGCGCGACGCCGCCGCGATCAATCCGGCAGTTCGGTGACCGGGTGATCGACCGGGCTCGGTAGCGCGCGCGCGCGACCACCGGCGGCCTCGCCGTCGAGCAACGCAGCCACGCCGTCGTACGGATCGACGACCGGCGCCTCGTGCCTGGGCAGGCCGCCGGTGTCCGCAGTCGGGCCGTAGGTGCTGTGCAGGTCGCGACCGAGCATGCGCAGCAGCGTCGTCTGCTGGCCGCGGTGGTGCGCGGTATGCGCGATGCGTCGGGTCATGATCCAGTTGCGCGGTCGGCGCAATTCGAAGAACGGCGCGTCCGCCTCCCACCACGCATCGTCGCGCTGGCCGAGCTCGGCGTGCCGACGGCCGGCGACGTCGGCGTAGTGTCGCAAGAACGCGAGCCGCGTCCGCTCGGCCGGCAACACCTCGCCCGGCACCTCGATGCCGAACATGTTGACGAACCAGCCGCTCTCGCTCTGGCACTGGTGCACCATGTGCTCGCGCAGCGTGCGCCCGCGCCGGTCGCCGTCGCGCGGGCGCACGTCGAGGTCCTCGTCGGAGACCATCGACCACACCGAGACCACCTTGAGGATCTCGGTCTCGTAGGTGTCGACCAGAAACGCATAGCGGCTCGTCATGCCGCCATGCTACGACGATCGCGCTACGGGATCCGGTCGTAGATCACGTCGTCGACCGCCAGCTGCAGCAGGCCGTACTCCGGCGACAACCAGAACGTCAGCCGCCGTTCGCCGGAGCCGAGGTCGGTGCGGTTGTAGGCGACGTTGATCGTCAGCCGGCCGATGTCGGTCAGCAGTTCGCCCTGGTAGACCTGCGGCAGCGAGTACTGGAAGTAGCCGAGCGGCATGATCGACCCGCCGGTGAACTGCTGGTTGATCGGCGCCGAGACCTGCGCCGGCTGCACCGTCATGTTGGCGAGCGCGACCGACGGATCGCCAAACGGGTCGTATGGCTCCGACCAGCTCTCGAGCCAGACCATCGGCTCGCTGCGACGGCCGACGATCGTGTTGCCCGCGACGATCAGACGTTCGTCGATGCCGGGGCCGGTGATGGTCCACTGTTCGGCGCCGAGGCTGACGTACGGCGACGGCGTGATCTCGGGCTCGATCCGGAACTCGAAGCCGCCGGTCAGCTGCGTGACCGAGCCGAACGCCGGCAGGTAGTCGCGACGGTTCTCGGGGCTCGGCGCGGCGACGACCTGGAAGCGGCCGAGCGTCTTGACCGAGATCTCGACCCATCCGGCGAGCGCGTCAACCGCCTCGGGATCGTACTCGCGCGTCGTCCACGGGTTGATCTGGCGCACGTCGACGTTGCCGGCACCGGACAGCAACCCGGTGCCCGGCTGGTAGGGCATGCGCAGCCGCATCGACTCGGTCGTGATCAGGTCGATCGGCTCGATCCGGAACGGCTGCCCGGCCGCCGGGCCGGGAGCGACGAGCTGCATGCCGTCGGGCAGCGGCAACAGCTCCTCGAAGACGCGGAAGTCGGTCGGCTGGTCGACTGTGTTCGGTGGGATCTCCAGCACCAGCCCCTGCTGGCTGCCGTTCTCGACCACGACGATCCCACCCTCGGGACCGATGCGGGAGAAGGCCAATGCTCCCGTTCCTGACGAACTCGAATCGCTGCAGGCTGCGGCGAGGGCGCACGCAACCAGCGCGAACTTGGCAGGGCAGACTCTCATACGGGACAGATAGCATGGACGGCCCGGCCCGTAACGCCAGGGCGTGCACGGGCGGAATTCGATCGAGCCGGACGCGTTGTGCCCCTTGAACGCTTCTCGGACGGCATCCCCCGTCCTAACCTGCTTCCCCCATGTCTGCTGGCACCCCCGACCCGACCCAGATCCGCGACCTCGGCAGCAAGGCCGTCGACGGCGGCGCGCTGACGCCCGACGAGGCGCTGACCCTCTACCGCGGCCTCAACCAGCCGTCGCTCGGCCTGCTGGCCAACGACGTGCGCCTGCGGCTCAACCCGCCCGGCGACGACGGCCAGGTCCGCGTCACCTACATCGTCGACCGCAACCTCAACCCGACCAACGTCTGCGTCACCGACTGCGGCTTCTGCGCGTTCTACCGGTCCCCGGACGACCCCGAGGCCTACGTGCTGCCGCGCGAGGTCATCTACCAGAAGGTCGACGAGCTGGTCGCGATGGGCGGCCGCCAGCTGCTGCTGCAGGGCGGCCACCACCCCAAGCTCAAGACCGATTGGTATGCCGAGCTGTTCGGGGACCTCAAGAAGCGCTACCCGCAGGTCTGGATCCACGGCATGAGCCCGCCGGAGATCACCCACGTCGCCAAGATGGAGAAGCGTCCGGTGCAGGACGTGCTGAAGGACCTCAAGGCCGCCGGCCTCGACTCGATCCCCGGCGGCGGCGCCGAGATCCTGGTCGAGCGCGTGCGCAAGGTCATCGCGCCGAAGAAGGCGACCAGCGAGGAGTGGCTCGAGGTGATGCGGCAGTGGGGCCGGATGGGCGGCAAGGGGTCGGCGACGATGATGTTCGGCCACTGCGAGACCGACGCCGAGCGCATCGAGCACATGACGCGCATCCGCGAGCTGCAGGACGAGACGCAGGTGTTCACGGCGTTCATTCCGTGGACGTTCCAGCCGGAGAACACGCCGATCGGCGACCAGCTGCTCGAGGCCCGCGGCGGCCAGAAGGCGACGGTCGCCGAATACCTGCGCACGCTGAGCCTGTCGCGCCTCTACCTGCAGAACGTGCCGCACGTGCAGAGTTCGTTCGTCACGCAGGGCATGAAGACCTGCCAGATCGGGCTGTCGATGGGCGCCGACGACTTCGGCTCGGCGATGCTCGAGGAGAACGTCGTCAGCTCGGCCGGCTGCACCCACCCGACGTCGGTGCCCGAGATCGAGCGCCACATCAAGGACGCCGGCTACGTGCCGCAGCGTCGCAACATGATGTACGAGCACGTCGAGACGCCGGAGACCGACAAGTTCGGCGTCGAAAAGGGCAGCAAGAAGAAGAAGGTCGTGTCGCAGGTCGAGGCGTAGGCCGCGACCGCCGCGGCCTTAGTCTGCGGGCATGACCGACAAGCTGACCGTCGCCCTGGCGCAGATCGCGCCCGTGTGGCTCGACCGCGATCGCACGCTCGCCAAGATGCTCGACTGGGCCGGGCGGGCGGCCGACCAGGGCGCGCAGCTGGTCGCGTTCGGCGAAGCGCTGGTGCCCGGCTACCCGTGGTGGGTCGAGCGGACCGACGGCGCGCGCTTCGACGATCCGCGGCAGAAGCAGTGGTTCGCGCACTACGCCGACCAGAGCTGCGAGCCCGACCACCACTTCAAGGAGCTCGCGCGGCTCGCCGAAGACCGCAACCTGTCGATCCTGTTCGGCTGCATGGAGCGCGCGCTCGACCGCGGCGGCCACTCGCTCTACTGCTCGCTGGTGACGATCCTCGGCAACGGCCTGATCCAGCCGACGCACCGCAAGCTGATGCCGACCTACGAAGAGCGGTTGGTCTGGGCCCAGGGCGACGGCCACGGCCTGCGCGTGCACAAGGTGCAGCCGTTCACCGTCGGCGCGCTCAACTGCTGGGAGAACTGGATGCCGCTGCCGCGCGCGGCGCTGCACGCGCAGGGCGAGGACCTGCACGTGATGACGTGGCCGGGCAACCGCCACAACACCGAGGAGATCACGCGGTTCGCCGCGCGCGAGGGCCGCAGCTACGTGCTGTCGGTCGCGAGCCTGATGCGACGCGAGGACGTCGCCGACGGCGCGCCGATGGCCGACGAGCTGCGCGCGGCGCTGCCCGAAGTGTCCGGCAACGGCGGCTCGTGCATCGCCGCGCCCGACGCCAGCTGGGTCGTCGAGCCGGTCGTCGACCGCGAAGCCCTGATCGTCGCCGAGCTCGACCACGCGTTCGTGCGCCGCGAACGCCAGAACTTCGACATCTCCGGCCACTACGCCCGCCCCGAGATCCTGCACATCGAACTCGACCACCGGCGGCACCGCGGGCTGTGGCCGAAGTCCGACTGACCGGAGCGCGGCAGACGCGCAAACACCGCATACCGAACCGGGTTCATCCTGCGCCACTTGTCGCGCAGGACGAACCCGGTTCGGTATGCGGTGTTTGCGCGTCCGGGCGTTCGCACCGGTGTGGAGTCCTCCGGGGCAGCGGTAGGATGCCGGGCATGCAGCACATCCTCGCGATCGACCAGGGCACGACCGGCTCGACGGTGCTGGTGCTCGACCGGGAGCTCGCGGTCCGCGGGCGCGGCTACCGGGAGTTCGCGCAGCACTATCCGCGGCCCGGGTGGGTCGAGCACGAACCGGACGCGATCCTGGCGTCGGTGCGTGCGGCGATCTCGGAGGCGGTCGCGCAGAGCGGCGTCGCGGCGGCGGATCTGGCGGCGGTCGGCATCACCAACCAGCGTGAGACGGTCGTCGTCTGGGACCGCGCCACCGGCCGACCGGTGCACCGCGCGATCGTCTGGCAGGACCGCCGCACCAGCGACGTCTGCCAGCACCTGATCGCCGAAGGCCACCAGGACGAGGTACGCGCGGCGACCGGCCTGCCGATCGATCCGTACTTCTCGGCGACCAAGCTGCAATGGCTGCTCGACCAGGGAGACCTGCGCGCCCGCGCCGAACGTGGCGAACTCGCGTTCGGCACGATTGACTCGTTTTTGGTGCACGCGCTGACCGGCGGCGCCCGCCACGTCACCGACGTCAGCAACGCGTCCCGCACCCTGCTGTTCGACATCGCCGAGATGGACTGGAGCGACGACCTGCTGACGCGCTTCCGGGTGCCGCGCAGCGTGCTGCCCGAGGTCGCACCGTGCGCCGGCGAGTTCGGTCGCGTGCGCGGCGTCGACGGCCTGCCGGACGGGCTGCCGATCACCGGCATCGCCGGCGACCAGCAGGCCGCGCTGTTCGGGCAGGCGTGCTTCCGACCCGGCGACGCCAAGTGCACCTACGGCACCGGCGCATTCTTGCTGATGAACACCGGCGACGTGCCGGTGCCGTCCACGCACGGCCTGGTCACGACGGTCGCGTGGCAGATCCCGGGCGAACGGACCTACGCGCTCGAGGGCTCGGCGTTCGTCGCCGGCGCCGCGGTCCAGTGGCTGCGCGACGGACTGGGGTTCTTCTCGTCGTCGCGCGAGGTCGAGCAGCTCGCCGCCACAGTCGACGGCTCGGACGGCGTCGTCGTGGTGCCGGCCTTCACCGGCCTCGGCGCACCGCACTGGCGACCGGACGCGCGCGGCGCGATCACCGGCCTGACCCGCGGCACGACCCGCGCGCACATCGCGCGCGCCACCCTGGAGGGCATCGCCCTGCAGAACGTCGACATCCTGCGCGCGATGGAGAAGGACGCCGGCCAGCCGCTCGGCACGCTCAAGGTCGACGGCGGCGCCGCGGCCAACGACCTGATGATGCAGTTCCAGTGCGACGTGCTCGGCGTGCCGATCCGCCGCCCGCAGCTGCTCGAGACCACCGCGCTCGGCGCCGCGTTCCTGGCCGGGCTCGGCTGCGGGCTGTGGCCGTCCAAGGACGCGATCACCGCCACCTGGCGGCAGGACCGGGCGTTCGCGCCGTCGATGGCCAACGAGGACGTCGAGGCCCACCTGGTGCGCTGGGCCGCGGCGGTGCGCGGCTGCTGAGCTGCGCGGCGCGCGCCGCTATGCTGTGGCCGACATGACCCGCCCCTCGCTGCCCAGCTCCCTGCTGCCCTGCCCCCTGCTGCTCTGCTCCCTGCTCGCGCTGCTTGCCGTCCCTGCCTGTGGACCCGAGAAGAAGTTCCAGCCGGTCGGCCCCGGCACCATCGAGGACCGGGTCTGGCGCAACGGGGACCTCGGCCTGCAGCTGACGTTTCCCGACGGCTGGTCGATCCAGGACGACGCCCAGAAGAAGCGGCTGATGGACGCCGGCGCCGAGGTCGTGTCCGGCGACGACGAGCAGCTGTCGGCCGAGATCGCGGCCGGCACCAAGCGCACGATCAACCTGTTCTCGGTGTTCGAACGGCCGGTCGGCAGCACCCTGACGTTCAACCCGAGCATCATCGGCATCGCCGAGAACCTGCGGCTCGCCCCCGAGGTCCAGACGCCGGAGGACTACTTCCGCGAAGCGAAGAAGCTGCTGGCGCGATCGCCGGTCGAGGTCGAGTACCCGCGCGCGCCCGACACGCAGCCGCTCGGCGGCCAAGAGTTCTCGGTGCTCTACGCGTCGCTGAAGCCCGGGGCCGAAACCGCACAGCAGCGCTACTTCGCGCGCCGCTTCGACGACCACATGGTGCTGGTCATCGCCTCGCACGCGACCGACGAGCAGAAGGCCGCGATCGACGCGGCGCTGGCGACGCTGACGTTCGTGGCGCCCGAGGGCGAGCAGCCGAAGTAGCCGCTACATCACGCCGAACACGTAGCACATCGTCGCGACCATGCCGCCGACGAAGCCGAGCACGAGGCCGGACCTGCGCCGCTTCTTGAGGTAGAGCAGCAGCCAGATCCCGGTGATCGACAGCAGCGTCAACAGCACGGCCGAGACGTCGATCACCAGCGACCACACCGGGCCGCAGTCCCGCCCCTTGTGCAGGTCGTCGAGGATCGCCATCACCGAACGGCGCGCCTCTTCGACGCGGTAGCTGCCGGCCTGGCGGTCGACGACCACATCCGCCGAGTAGCCGGGGCCCTTGTAGAGCACGAACAGTTTCTGCTCGTCGACCTCGAACTCGGTCACCATGCCCTTCAGCCGGTGCTCGTGGCGCAGGTGTTCGGCGACCGCGAGCTTGTCGAGCTCCCCGCGCAGCAGCGGCTGCGGCAGTTCGCCCGCGAGCGAACGCACGGTCGGCTCGCCGCTCTCGAACCAGTCGGCGTGGTTGAGCGTCAGGCCGGTCACCGCGAACAGCATCGTGACGCCGAACGCGATCATCGACAGGTAGATGTGCAGCCACCGCACCCACTGCGGCAGCCGGCGACGCGGAGCCTGACTCATGGGCCCGATCGTCCGCCGACCGGGCCGAAGCGCAACGACGCGGTCTCGACTTCGTCGTTGCCGGGCAGTCAGCACGCGCACCGCCTCGTCGGACAGCACTACGCTGCCGCCGACCGTTCCGTCACCTCACGGCTGCGGATGGCGGCGCAGCCACCACTCCGCGAACAGCGCGTTGGGCACCCACGCCGACCACGCCACGATCCGGTAGGCAGGCTCGAAGCCCTGCAGCAGCATCGCCAGCGGCCCGAGCTGGATGCGCAGCGTGATCGCGGCGCAGGTCAGCGCGTAGCTGCGGACCATCCAGCGACGGTGCGCCGCGACGTCCCTGCCCCCCTGGTTTCGGCTCCCGTGGATCGCGCGCCAGCCAGCGGCCGTCGTGCCGAGCCAGCCGAGCGCCAGCAGCCCGAACCCGACGCGCGGCACCGCGCCGCCCATCGCAAAGCACGCCATCGCGGCTCCGCTCAGGCCGCCGAGCAGCACGCTGCCGACGTAGACCTTGCCAAGCGCCCGGTGCAGGCCGCGGCGCCGCACCAGCACGTCGCGGCGGAAGCCCCAGATCCCGACGATCAGCGCCAGTCCACCGGTGACGAAGTGCAGTTCGTCGAGCCACGGCATGCCCGGCACCGCATCCGTGTGCTCGCGCGCGTCGATCATCAGCAGGCCGTAGCTGCCGACCGCGGTCGCCAGCACGGCGAGGATCCACCAGGCGATGCCAGCGGGACGTGGGCTCATCGGCGCCGACGCTACCCGGAGGCCGGCCCGGGTCCACCCAGGCGGCAATTCGCCGCGGCCGAACGTCGTTGTGGCTCCACGGCCGGTTTCGCTTCTCCCCCGCCGGGGCAGGGCGTACCCTCATCCGCCCGAAAATCGACGATGCAGACCTTCGACTACGCCCACCTCGACGACTCCCTCGCCCAGAAGCTGATCGACCGCGCCGGCCTCGGCGAGATCGACCGCAAGGTCCGCGACGGCGAGCGCCTGACGTTCGAGGACGGGGTCACGCTCTACAAGACGCCGCACCTGGCGGCCGTCGGCCTGATGGCCCACCGCGTGCGCACGCGCATGCACGGCAAGAAGACCTACTTCAACATCAACCAGCACGTCAACTACACCAACATCTGCCAGTACTCGTGCAAGTTCTGCGCGTTCGCGGCGAAGGAAGGTGAGGAGCGCGGCTACCTGATGACGCCGGAGATCGTCGAGCAGAAGGTCAAAGAGCAGCTGCACCGCCCGGTGACCGAGGTCCACATGGTCGCCGGCATCCACCCCAAGATGGGGTACGACTACTACATCGACGTGGTCAAGGCGGCCAAGCGCGCGCGCCCCGACATCCACGTCAAGGCGTTCACGATGGTCGAGATCGACCACATGCTGAAGATCTCGGGCAAGTCCGAGGACGAGGTCTTCCAGGACCTGCGCGACGCCGGCCTCGGCTCGTGCCCCGGCGGCGGCGCCGAGGTGCTGGTCGACCGCGTGCACAAGGCCGTGTTCCGCGAGAAGCAGAGCCCCGACGGCTGGATCGACACCGCGCGCAAGGTGCAGAAGGCCGGCTTCAAGATGAACGCCACGATGCTCTACGGCCACATCGAGCGGGTCGAAGAACGTGTGACCCACCTGATGAGGCTCCGAGAGCTGCAGGACGAGTGCGGCAACTTCATGGCCTACATCCCGCTCGCGTTCTGGCCCTACCACACCGACCTCGAGAACTTCGGCCACGAGACCACCGGCTACCTCGACCAGCGCTCGATCGCGGTCGGCCGCCTGATGCTCGACAACTTCCCGCACGTGAAGGCCTACTGGATCATGCTGACGCGCGAGTCGGCGCAGACGGCCCTGAGCTTCGGCGCCAACGACATCGACGGCACCGTCACCGAGGAGAAGATCACGCACGACGCCGGCACCACCGAGCCGGAGGTGCTGACCGTCGACCAGATCGGCCACCTGATCCGCGAGGCGGGCTACGAGCCGGTGCAGCGCACGACGGTCTACGAAGAGGTCGTCGCCAGCTAGGAGCGCGTCCATGTGGTGGACGCGCTGCCGACCGTGATCGCGGAAGCGGCGTGTCCGCGTGCGGACGGGGCTTTGCGCGCTAGGAGCGCCGCGCGGCGCGCGCGAACACCGCCAGCAGCGCCACGCCCGACGTCACGACCAGCACCAGGTAGGCCGAGTGCACGGTCGCCAGCAGGGCGGCCCGGTCTTCCTGGACCGAGCGTTCGCCGAAGCGCAGCGCGATCAGCGCCGACGTGATCGCCATGCCGCTGAACATGCCGATGCCGCGCGACTGCGCCGCGATCGCCGACGCGAAGCCGCCGCGCTCGCGCGGCAGGCTGCCGAGGATCAGCGACAGGTTGGGCGACGAGAACAGACCGAAGCCGAGACCCTGCGTGCCGAGCACCGCGCCGACCCACCACGCGGGCGCATCGCCGTCGAGGCACAGGCCGAGCGCCGAGCTGATCGCGACGAACACGACGCCGATGCCGGAGACCACCTGCGGCCGCATGCGGTCGGACAGCCGACCGGCGTAGGGCGCGACGATCGCCATCACGATCGACCCGGTCATCAGCCAGAGGCCCGCGAAGCGCGCGTCGAGCCCCTTGCCGACCTGCAGGTACAGGCTCAGCAGGAAGATCGAGCAGTAGGCGTTGAGGTAGAGCAGGGCCTGCACCAGCAGGGCTGCGCGCAGCACGCCGTTGCGGACCAGTTCGCGCAGGTCGAGCAGCGGGTCCTGCAGCCGCGGCTGCCACCAGAAGAACGCGCCGAGCAGGACCGCCGCCGCCGCCGCCCACGGCCACGGCGAGGCGCCGCGTTCGAGCGCGGAGACCAGCACCACGATCGGCGCGGTGCCGACGCAGATCAGCACCGTGCTCGGCAGGTGCAGCCCTGCGGTCGGCTTCTGCCAGCGGTCGCGTAGCTGCAGCAGCACCGGCAGGCCGCCGATCAGGATCTGCGCGGCGCCGACGAAGAACACGCTGCGCCAGCCGAGGTTCTCGACGATCCACCCCGCGGCCAGCGGCCCGAACGCGAGGCCCGCGTAGGCCATGCCCATCATCGCGCCGAAGATGCGCCCGCGCCGTTCGGCCGGCACCAGGTCGGTCAGCAGGGCCGGCCCCGACGCCGTGCAGAGCGCCGCCGAGATCCCCTGCAGCACACGCAGCACCAGGACCAGCGAGCCGTCGGACACGCAGCCGATCAGCAGCGACAGCAGGCCGAACGCGGCCAGCATCCAGCGGTAGACCAGGCCGCGCGGGGCGATGTCGGCGATGCGACCGGCGGGCAGCAGGAACGCCGTGCTCGACGCGATGAAGACGGTCTCGACCAGGCCGAGCGACGCCGCCGACATCTGCAGTTCGCGCCCCATCTCCGGCAGCGCGATCGCGACGCCGGAGAACATGAAGGCGGGCCCGAACTGCGCGATCACGATCGATCGCACCAGCCAGCGGTTGTCGGTCGCTTGCAGGGTCGGCACCGAGGTCAGGCCAGGATGCCGCGCACGACCTTCGCCGGCTCGACGCCAGTGAGCTTCTGGTCGAGGCCCTGGAACGGGAACGTCAGCCGCTCGTGGTCGACGCCACACAGGTGCAGCATGGTCGCGTGCAGGTCGTGCACCGAGACCGGGTCGCGCGCGACGTTGTAGCTGAAGTCGTCGGTCTCGCCGTAGTGCAGGCCGCCGCGGATGCCGCCGCCGGCCAGCCAGCCGCTGAAGCAGCGCGGGTGGTGGTCGCGGCCGTAGTCGTGCCGTTCGAGCCGGCCCTGGCCGTAGACCGTGCGACCGAACTCGCCGGCGAACACCACCAGCGTGTCGTCGAGCAGCCCGCGCCGCTTGAGGTCGATCAGCAGCGCCGCCGACGGCTGGTCGACGTCGAAGCATTGGCCCGGGAGCTGCTTGGGCAGGATCGTGTGGTGGTCCCAACCGCGGTGGAAGATCTGCACGAAGCGCACGTCGCGTTCGATCATGCGGCGCGCGAGCAGGCAGTTGCGCGCGAACGAGCCGGGCTTGTCGACCTCGGGGCCGTAGAGCGCGCGCACGCTCTCCGGTTCGCTCGCGACATCGGTCAGCTCGGGCACCGACGCCTGCATGCGGAACGCCATCTCCTGCTGCGCGATCGTCGTCGCGATCGCCGGATCGCCGAGCTCCTGATGGTGCTTGTCGTTGAGCGCCGCGACCGCGTCCAGCATGCGCCGCCGCACGCCGCGGTCGACGCCCGCCGGGTTGGACAAGAACAGCACCGGGTCGCCGTTGGTCTGGAACGCGGTGCCCTGGTGCTTGCCCGGCAGGAAGCCGCTCGACCACAGCCGGCTGTAGAGGCCCTGCACGTTGCGCGTGCCGCCGGTCCAGTACGCCGAGGTCAGCACGACGAAGTCCGGCAGGTCGCGGTTGAGCGAGCCGAGCCCGTAGCTCAGCCACGCGCCCATGCTGGCCTTGCCCGGGATCTCCGAGCCGGTGCAGAAGAACGTCTTGCCCGGGTCGTGGTTGATCGCGTTGGTGGTCAGCGACCGCACCACGCAGATGTCGTCGGCCACGCCGCCGAGGTGCGGCAGCAGCTCGCTCCACCAGCCGCCGCTCTGGCCACGGCGCGAGAACCCGAACATCGACGGCGCGCACAGCTGCGTGCGGCCGCGCGTCATCGCGGTCACGCGCTGGCCGTTGCTCACGCTCGGCGGCAGCGGCTCCTTGAAGCGCTTGGCCAGGTCCGGCTTGTAGTCGAACAGGTCGAGCTGGCTCGGCGCCCCCGCCATGAACAGGAAGATCACGCGCTTGGCGCGCGGCGCGTGGTGCATGCCGCGCCGGCCGTCGTCGTTCCCGCCGTGCAGCAGCGAGTTGCCGACGACCGCGCCGAGCCCCATCGCCGACGTCTTCAAGAAGGTCCGGCGCTGCTGCAGCGCCAACAGGTCTCGCAGCGGTCGGCTCATTGGTGGGTCTTGGTGACGTCGAGGTTGTAGACGGCGCTGACCACCATGGTCCACGCGGCCAGTTCGGGCGCAGCGACCCCGTCGGGCAGCGCGACGCCGCGGCAGGCCGCGTCGGCCAGGCCCGGCCGCTGGCCGTAGTCGCGGCGCAGTTCGTCGAGCGACGAGCGCAGCAACTCGCGCTCGCGCGCGTCGGGCAGGTGCGACGTGATCGTCTCGAACACGAACGCCAACCGCTGCGCGTCGTCGCCGCGCAGATCCCGCAGCGTGGTCAGCGCCAGGTGGCGCGCGGCGCGGTGGTATTCGGGTTCGTTGAGCAGCAGCAGCGCCTGCAGCGGCGTGTTGGTGCGTTCGCGTCGCACCACGCACGCCTCGCGCGTCGGAGCGTTGAGGATCGTCATCTGCGGCGGCGGCAGCCCGCGCTTCCAGAACGTGTAGATGCTGCGCCGCACGATCTGGTCGCCGGAGTCCTGCCGGTAGCTGCGCGGGAACGACGACGGCAGCGCGACCGCCTTCCAGATGCCGGCCGGCTGCGGCGGCTTGACGCTCTTGCCGAACATCTCCGGGTTCAACAGCCCGCTGCTGGCGAGCACCTGGTCGCGCAGCATCTCGGCGTCCATGCGGAAGCGCGCGCCGCGCGCCAGCAGGCGGTTGTCGGGATCGCGCCGGAACGCCGCCGGGCTCGCCGCCGACGACTGCCGGTAGGTCTGCGACGTGACGATCGCGCGCACCAGCACCTTGACGTTCCATCCCGAGCGCACGAACCGCGTCGCCAGGTGGTCGAGCAGCTGCGGGTGGCTCGGCACCTCGCCCTGCATGCCGAAGTCCTCCGCCGTGCGCACCAGCCCGACGCCGAAGAACTGCTGCCAGAACCGGTTGACGGCGACGCGCGCGGTCAGCGGATGCTGCGGGTCGAGCAGCCAGTCGGCGAGGTCCATGCGCGACGGCCGCGGACCGCGGCTGCGCAGCGGCGGCAGGAATGCCGGCGTGCCGCGTGCCACCTGCTCGCCCGGCTGGTCGTACTGGCCGCGCACGAACACGTGCGTCGGCCGCACGTCGGCGCGCTCCTTCATCACCATCGCCGCCGGGATCTGCAGCGTCAGTTCGTCGCGCTGCTTCTGCACCTTGCCGACCTCGGCCTTGGCGCGCTCGACCGCCTGGCCGGCGAGCCCGGCGAACGGCTCGAGGCACAGGCGCGCCAGCCACTCGGCTCCGGTGCGCGCACCGTCGGCGGCACGCTGCCGTCGAGCCAGCCGGCGCCGCGCCGCCTGCTGCGACGGGTCCGGCAGATCGACGAACGGCGGCTGCAGGCCGCGACGGAAGTCGGTGCCGTTGCGGCGACCGGTCTCGGGGTCGGCGTCGAGGTTGTTGAAGAACGCCGCGAACCGGTAGAAGTCGCGCTGCTCGATCGGGTCGTACTTGTGGTCGTGGCACTGCGCGCAGCCGACGGTCATGCCGAGGAACACGGTGCCGAACGCGTTGACGCGGTCGATGACGTTGCGCGCCAGGCTCTCCTCCGGCAGCGCCGTGCCGACGTCGATGATCAGGTGCAGGCGGTGGTAGCCCGACGCGATCCGCTGGTCGTCCGTCGGCTCGTCGTAGAGGTCGCCGGCGAGCTGGTAGCGCAGGAAGTCGTCGTACGGCAGGTTGTCGGCGAACGCGCGGATCACCCAGTCGCGATACGGCGACAGCTCGCGGTAGTGGTCGTGGTGGATGCCGTTGGTGTCGGCGAAGCGCACCGCATCCAGCCAGTAGCGGGCCATGTGCTCGCCGAACTGCGCTCGCTGCAGCAGCCGGTCGACGAGCCGTTCGTAGGCGTTGGGCGCACGGTCGTCGACGAACGCACGCACCTCGTCGCGCGTCGGCGGCAGGCCGGTCAGGTCGAACGTCACGCGCCGGATCAGCGTGCGGCGGTCGGCCGGCTCGCTCGGACGCAGCCCCTGCTGCTCGAGCCGCGCATGCACCAGCCGGTCGATCGCCCGCTCCGACCACGGCCCGTCGCCCGCCACCGGCACGGCCGCAGGCTGCGGCGCCTCGAACGCCCAATGCCGTTCGTGCCGCGCGCCGCCGTCGATCCACGCCCGCACGATCGCCCGCTCCGCGTCGGTCCACGGCTGCTGGTGCGCCGACGGCGGCGGCATGCGGTCGTCGTCGTCGTCGCTGGTGATCCGCCGCCACAGCTCGCGCATCGACACGCCTTCGGTCGCGCGGTCGAGGCGCAGGTCCGCCTTGCGCGCGCGCGCGTCGGGGCCGTGGCACGCAAAGCAACGGCGCGACAGCAGCGGCCGCACGTCGCGCTGGTAGTCGACGGTCTGCTGCGCGGACGCGCGGCTCGCGATCGCGCAGACGATCATGCCGAGCGCGGCGAGCGCCAACGCCAGCCGTGGGGACGAGGGCCTGGTCACGCCGGCACGATAGCGGATCGAGCGACGCGCGCCCGTACCGTTGCGGTCGCCCGCGCCATCGCGCTCCCACGCTCGCGACCTGGCATCCTTGCGACGCCGCCGCCCGCTGCGGCGAGTTGGTGCGGCGCTACTTCCCCGACGCTACGCTGCCGACGTGAAGACCCTGACCGTCGCCGTCGTCGCCGCGCTGCATGCCTGCGGCGCCCTCGTTGCCCAGTCCGACGCCGACCGGCACGCGGCGGACCAGCACGGAGACCCGCTCGAGGCGGTGCGCACCTGGCTCGCCCGACCGGCCGCGCAGCGCGGCGAGCAGATCCCCGACGTGCGCCTGAGCGCGGACCAGGCCGAGCAGGTGGTCGGACTGGTGTTCGTCAAGCTGCGCGAAGAGGCGCGGGCGGCGCGCGCAGCCGAGCTGAAGCCGGTCGATGCCGAGCGCCGCCGGCCGACCAACCTGCTGACGGTCGAAGCCGCCGGCAAGCAGATGAAGGTCTACGAGCGCACGTTCGGCAAGGCGCCGGAGCGCGGCCACAGCCTGTGGATCTCGATGCACGGCGGCGGCGGTGCCCCGGCGCGCGTCAACGACGGCCAGTGGCACAACCAGATCGAGCTCTACCAGCCCGAAGAAGGCATCTACGTGGCGCCGCGCGCGCCGAGCAACACCTGGAACCTCTGGCACGAGGGCCACATCGACCCGCTGTTCGATCGCCTGATCGAGAACTACGTCATCGACCGCGGCGTCGACCCCAATCGCGTCTACCTGATGGGCTACTCGGCCGGCGGCGACGGCGTCTACCAGCTCGCGCCGCGCATGGCCGACCGGTTCGCCGCCGCGTCGATGATGGCCGGCCACCCCAACGGCGTGCCGATGCTCGGCCTGCGCAACCTGCCGTTCATGATCTGGATGGGCGCCAAGGACGGCGCCTACCAGCGCAACGAGCAGGCCGCCGCCTACGGCAAGAAGCTCGACGAGCTCGCTGCCAAGGACCCCGGCGGCTACGTGCACGAGACCCACATCGTCGCGGGCAAGGGCCACTGGATGGATCGCGAGGACCGCAAGGCGGTGCCGTGGATGGCACGACACACCCGCGAACCATGGCCGAAGAAGGTCGTCTGGAAGCAGAGCGGCCGCCTGCACGAACGGTTCTACTGGCTCTCGCTGGCGGCCGGCGCGGCGAGGGACGGCCAGACGGTGCGCGCCGAGGTCGACGGCCAGCGCATCGTGCTCACCACCGAGAACGTCACCGGCCTGCGTCTGCGGCTACGCGACGCGCTGGTCGATCTCGACGAGCCACTGCGCATCGAGCTCGACGGCAAGCCGCTGCCGGCGGCGACGGTGCACCGCTCGGTGCGGGCGATCTACGAGTCGCTGCAGCAGCGGTTGGACCCGGCGACCGCGGCGACGGCGGTGCTGCAGGTCCAGGACTAGCAGCGGCGGACGCCGTTCTGGCAGGGCCGGCCGCGATGGGCCGGTCGCGAAGGGCCAACCGAGACAAGACAGCCGAGAAGCGACGACCCGCGACCTACGTCCAGTCCTTCATCATCAGCCCGTCGCCGTCGCGGAAGTTGCCGCAGGCGAGGATGATCAGGTCGACCAGCACCCAGATGCCGGTCACGATCACGCCAACCAGCGTGAGCGTCAGCAACAGCATCACGATGCCCGAGCCGGTCCTGCCGGCGTAGAAGCGGTGGATGCCGAGCGGGCCGATGAACCACGCCAACAGGAACGCGACCAGCACCTTGCGCTCGCTGACGTTCTCGCGCTTGCCGGGCACGTTGACGACGCCGGAGATCGAGCGCAGCGGCACCCAGTCGGGCGTGCCCTCGACCCATGCCAGGTCGTTGCGGTCGAGCTGGTCGGACAGCAGCAGCTGGTTGACGTCGCTGAGCGAGTAGGGCCCGCAGTTCTCTTCGTCGTGACGAACGGTGATTCGGATCGATGGGTCGCTCATGGGAGGCGGCGGCTACGCGAACGTTCGGAGGTTATCCCGGATCGGGCGAGACAGGCTACCGCGGCCAGGAGTTGTCCCCACGCGCGGCGTCCGGGAAACGGCCGCCCGGGTCGAGCACCAGCTGCTGCAGCTCGGCGAGCCGGCCCGGGATGCGAACCTCCTCGGTCCGGCTGCCGTCGAACCAGACGTCGACCGGACGCGTGAGCCGTCGGGGCTGCTCGTCCCCGGCAAACGTCACGTCGAGCACGATCGGCGACGGCATGCCGCCGTCCTGGCGCACCGTGACGACGATGTCGTCGCCATCCTGCCGCACGCCCTGGATCGAGCCGTCGACCGACTCGGTGGTCCACAGCCAGTAGTACCAGAACCAGCCGAGGTCCATCTCGAGGTAGTCGCTCATGAAGAACGCGAAGTCCCACGGGCACGGGTGCTTGAACAACCACGTGCGCGCGTATTCCTTCATGCCGGCCTGCACGCGATCGTCCCCGACGATGCCGCCGAGCATCGACAGCATCATCGGCGCCTTCATGTAGGTGACGAAGCCGTACTGAGGGCCGCCGTAGTTGGCGGTCCACATCATCGGCGCCTCGCGCTCGTCGAGCGCGCGCCGACCGTAGCTCTGCCCGCGACCGTCGAGGCCGGGCTCGCGGCCGCGACGATGCGCGCCCGACAGGATGTTCATGTAGCTGTTGAAGCCTTCGTCCATCCAGCCGTACATCGTCTCGTTGGTGCCGAGCATCATCGGCCACCACTGGTGCGCCGCCTCGTGGTCGGCCGCGCCCTGGTTGGAGTTGATGACCATCGGGTACTCCATGCCGGCGCTCGGGCCGTCCTGCAGCGCCAGCTTGGGGAACGCGTACGGGATCCACAGGTCGCTGTAGAACTCGAGGGCGTGCCGCGTGATCGCGCCGGCGTTGCGGAACATGCGCGCCCGCCGCGGCAGGTAGAACATGTGGATCGGCACCGGCCCCTTCTGCGGGATCGTCGCGCGGGTCGCGGACCAGACGTAGTCGCGTGCGGTCGACCACGCGAAGTCGTTGACGAGGTCGGCGTGGAAGCGCCAGGTCAGCCGTTCGCCCGCGGCCGTGGCCTTGCCCGAGCCGCGCTCGTCCTCACCGACGATCACCCGCTCTTGGTCCGATCCGGTCACCTTGGCGAGGCGCTCCCGAACGGTCTCGCTGAGCACCTCGTCGGCGTTCTGCAGCGTGCCGGTGGCGCTGACCAGCCAGCCGCCGGGCACGTCGAGCGCGACGTCGAAGCTGCCGAAGTTGTTGTAGAACTCGGACGGGCCGAGGTAGGGCGACGTCACCCAGCCGTGCAGGTCGTCGTACTTGCATAACCGCGGGAACCACTGCGTCGGCTGGAACAGCGTGTCGTCCCAGCGCTGCGTCATGCGGTGGCCGCGGCCGCCGTCGCCGCCGGGCAGCCTGGTGTGCCAGTCGATCGCGACCCGGGCCTTGGCGCCGGCGGCGATCGGCTCGGCGAGGTGCACGGCTGCGACCGTGCGGTCGAGGCCGGAGACCGACGCACCGCCCGAGCCACCCGGCCGACCACGTCGACCGCGCCGGCCGCGCGCGGCGAGATCGACCTCGCTGCCGTCGACCGCGATCCGCGTCACCACCATGCCGTCGGTGTTCTCCGCCGGCACCGACGAACCGCGCGGCACCCCGAACCGGAACAGGTTGTGGTCGAGACGCAGGTAGAGCGTGCGCAGCGCGTCCGGGCTGTTGTTGTGCACGGTGATCGTCTCGCTGCCGTGCAGGGTCTGGGTCGCCGTGTCGAGCCGCGCCTCGATGTCGAAGTCGGTGCGCAGCTGCCAGTAGGCAGGGCCCGGGCGGCCGTTCAGCGCGCGCGCACCCGAAGCCAGGCCGCGGCGGATCGTGCGCGTCAACGGCACGTCGCGGCGGATCGCGCGGCTGTCACCCGGCAGGCCCGCGCGCAGGTGCGCCGGCGCCTCGGCGATCAGGTCCTGCACGTCGCGCTGGGCGACGAGGGCTGCGGACGGCGACACGAGCGAGGTCAGGACGACGAGGAAGGTCTGGTGGCGCAGCATGGATTCTCCGGGCGGTCACGATGGCCGATGGCAACGGCGCGCGCAAACCCACGAGCGGCCGACGACAGCACGGTTACAACTCGCGACCCTTGCGCGGCCATCGACCCGGTCGATACTCGTCGGCGGCGCCGCCGGCGCTGCCCTGCGACGATGAGCAAGCGCTTCCTGATCCTCGGCATGCAGCGCACCGGGACGACGTTCGTCGCGGCGTGCGCGGGTGGCCACCCACAGGCGTCGATGCTCGGCCCGGAGCTGCGGCAGGGATTCTTCGGCGTCGGCATGCAGGACTTCGTCGCCGGCCAGGGCACGTTCGCGAACGTGCGCGAGACGTTCCCGCGGCTGTTCGATGCCTTGACCGGCGCGGACCAGCGACCCGATACGCGCATCCAGGGCGCGAAGACCGCGATCGTCACGCACGAGGAGGCGGTCGTGATCTGCGACTGCCTCGAGCAGTTCTTCCCCGACATCCTGGTGGTGCTGGTAACGCGCGCGGATCTGGTCGCCAGCTGCGGCTCGCAGCTGCGCGCCCGCAGGTCGGGCGTCTGGCACTCGTGGTCGGGCCGCAGCCCGACCGGCACGCTGCGGATCCCGCCGCGCACGTTCCGTCGCTACGTGCGCGAGGCGCGCCTGATCGAACGGCGCTTCCGCGCGCTCGCCGCCACCCACCGGATGCTCGAACTGAGCTACGAACAGGACGTCTGCGGCGGGCGCGCGCACGAGCAGCTGTTCGCGTTCCTGGGACTCGACGTGGTCGAACCGAGCTGGGTCGGCATCCAGAAGCTCAACCCCGACGCCAACCGCTACATCCGCAACCACGACCGGCTGCAGCAGCTGCTGCGGCGCTGCCCCGTCGTCGATCCCGCCGAGGAGCAGGCCGCGGCGCAGGCCGTGCGCGCTCGTCTGGCCACGGACCAGTCGACCGCCTACCTGCTCGGCCGCGCCGCCGACCTGGCCGCCAGCGGGCACCTCGAGCGCGGCGTGCGCGACCTGCAGCTTGCCCTGCAACGTCGGGACGCCGCGCCGCAGACGTTCTTGATGGCCAAGGTGCACGCCGCGTTCGAGCATCCGGACGCCGCCGCGCATCCCGACACGCAGCCGCTGCTGGCGCACATCGAGGCCGGCTGTGGCGACAACCCGACGTTCTTGCTGCAGCGTGCCGGCGAGCGCGAACGTGCGGGTCGGCTGGACGACGCGCGCCAGGACCTGACGGCCGCGCTGCTCGGCGACCCGGACCGGCTCGGCGAGCGCGGCGCGCGCACCGGCCTGGAGGCGCTCGGTCGCGTGCTGCGGGCGCTCGACGACGCGGAGCTGGCGGCGCGGGCGGCACGCGAACTCGCCGCGCGCCATCGCGAGCACCCGGCCTTCGCCGGGCTGCCCGGCGCCGACGCGATCTGAGTCGACGCCGGGGGCACAGGCGCGCGGGTCAGGTCACCGCTTCGAGCCGACGTAGCGCACGCCGTCGATGACCACGCCGAGGCAGTGGCTCGTGTATTCGAACGGATCGCCGTCGAACAACGCCAGATCCGCGTCCTTGCCGACCGCGAGCGAGCCGACCCGCTGGTCCACGCCGCACAGCCGCGCCGCGTCGATGGTCATCGCGCGCAACGCCCGCTCGTGCGCGAGGCCGTGCATCACCGAGATCGCGGTCTCCCACAGCACGACGCGCGTCTTCGGCACGTAGGCCTCGTAGCCGCTCTGCATCGCGAACGGCACCTTCGCGTCCGCCAGCAGCCTGGCGAGCTCCATCGTGCCGTTCTCGAGGTCGCCGCGGCTGCGCGCCATCGCCGGGTGCGGCAACACCCAGCAGCCGGCCTGCTCGATCCGCGGCAGCATCAGGTAGGCCTCGGCGGCGCCGTCGAGCACGACCTCGATGTCGAACTCCTCGGCCACGCGCAGCGCCGACGCGAGGTCGTGCGCGCGGTGCGCCGTCACCAGCAGCGGCACCTCCTTGGCCAACACCCTGGCCATCGTCTCGAGGCCGAGGTCGGTCGACGCGCGGTCGTCACGTTCGCGGCGCGCGGCGTAGGCCTTGGCCTCGAGCAGCTTCTCGCGCAGCATCGCCACCGACTTGGCGCGCGTGCCCGGCGCCTTGCCGTCGCGCGAACGGCCGCTGTCGGCGAGCGTCACCGCGACCATCGCCAGCGGACGCACGACGTCGGCGTCGACGCTGCGGCCGTGCGTCTTGACGACCATCGTCTGCCCGGAGATCAGCGCCCCCGGACCGTGGCCGGTGTGCATCGTCGTGACGCCGAGCCCGCGCACCCACTCGACCAGCGGATCGCGCGGGTGGTAGGCATCGAGCGCGCGCAGCTCCGGCTGCATTGGCGACGACTTCTCGAGCTGGTCCTGGTCGTGCGGCACGTTGAGCACGCCGGTCAGGCCGACGGTCGCGTGCGCGTCGATCAGCCCCGGGGTGACGACCTTGGCGCGCACCACCTCGAGCCCTTCGGGAACGTCGACCTTGCCGACCGCCTCGATCTTGCCGTCGCGCACGATCACGACGCCGTTCTCGATCGGCTTGCCGGCCATCGTGTAGAGCGTCTCCGCCCGCACCGCGAACCGCTGCAGCGGCGTGTGGCCGGGCCCCTGCGGCGTCAGGCACGACACCGCCACCGTCATCGCGAGCGAGATCATTGGTTGCCCCCCTGCTGGCCGTAGCAGCACATCGAGATCGACTGGTCGTTGCTGGCGCCGTAGCCGCCGTTGGCGAGCAGCTTGTCGGCGGGATCGGCAAGGTCGAAGACCTTGCCGCCGTCGACAAAGGTCTGCAGCACGCGCGTGTAGACCGACAGCGGGTCGCCGCTGAGCAGCACGAAGTCGGCGTCCTTGCCGACCTCGAGCGTGCCCACCCGGTCCTGCATGTCGAGCATGCGTGCGTTGGCGATCGTCACCGCCTCGAGCGCCTTCTGCCGGTCCATGCCCGCACGCACCGCGATCGCCGCCGAACGCAGGAACAGGCGGCTGTCGGTGATGCCGTCGTCGGTGTGGAAGCCGACCAGCGCGCCGGCGCGGTCGAGGATCGCGCCGGTCTCGAGCGACAGGCGCGCGGCCTCGAGCTTGCCGCCGGGAGAGTCGATCACGATCACCGAGCACGGCGCCTTCGCGGCGGCGATCTCGTCGGCGACCATCCAGCCCTCGCTGACGTGGTGCAGCACGACCCGGAAGCCGAACTCCTTCTGCAGCCGCAGCACCGTCAGGATGTCGTCCTGGCGGTGCGTGTGGTGGTGCACGACGCGCTTGCCGTCCATCGCCTCGAGCAGCGCCTCGTAGGCAAGGCTGCGGTCCGGCATCTTGGCCGGATCGCCGGCGGCCGCCTCGATCCGCCGACGGTAGTCGCGCGCGCGGTGGAACTGCATGCGCACCAGCGCCGCCGCCTTGCCGCGCGTGCCCGGGAACGGCGTCTTCTTCTGCGGGTTGGTGCCGTTGGCCATCTTGATGCCGCCGGCGATCGAACCGTCGGCGTTGCGCACCGCCAGTTCCTCGACCGTGTTCACGTCGCGCAGCTTCAGGTAGATCGTCTGGCCCGACAGCAGGTGGCCGGACCCGGGCATCACGTTGACCGTGGTGATGCCGCCGGCCTGCGCCTTCTGGATGCCGGGGTCGCGCGGGTTGATCGCGTCGAGCGCGCGCACCTCGGGCTGGATCGGCCCGCTGCCGTCGGCACCCGACACCGAACCGATGTGCGAATGGCTGCAGACCAGGCCGGGCATCAGCGTCTTGCCGCGGGCGTCGACGACGACCGCTTCGGCAGGAACCCGTACGTCTTCGTTCGCACCGACCGCGACGATCTTGCCGCGGTGCACGACCAGCGTTCCGTCCGAGATCGCCGCGCCTGCACAGGTCTCGATGCGAGCCCCTACGAACGCCTGCGGAGTGTCCTGGGCCACGACCCCGGACACGGTGAGACCGGAGAACACCGCCGGCCACAGCCATCGCCGAATCATCATCCCGACAGCCTACGGCTACCGACAAGGGCCCCTCAACAGCCAAGGGCGGAACTGCCGATGCGACCGCTACCGCGAGGCGAACAGGACGCCGCGCAGAGAACCCCACCCAGGAGAGGTCTCATCGAGTCAGCCATGTCGAAGCTCATCACGCCCACCCTTCTTCTCGTCGCCCTCGCAAGCTGCGGCGGCGGCTCCAGCACCGGCTCCGTGCAGGGCCTGCAGGCGCCAGAACAGGTCACCATCGTCGACGCCGCCGGCAGCACGCCCAGCACGCTGCTGCTGTCGAGCCAGCTGCTGCCGCTCGCTGGCAGCGACTACGAGACCGACCCGACGCGCTTCTGGGTCGAGGACAACTCGATGCAGGCGCTCGACACGGTCAACATGATCCTCAACAGCCTGCAGCAGACCCGCTACTGGGAGCAGACCAACCTCGGCGCCTACCGCGCGCTGATCGCCGACGAGAACCGCGGCGGCGGCGAAGGCCGCGGCAACAACGGCACCGAGTACGAGGAGTGGATCGTCAACTCGACGCGCGCCGACAACAGCGCGCCGCAGATCGTCAGCTTCTGGATCGAGCAGGACGACACGATGGGCAACCCGACCCCGTCGATCATCTACGGCCGCCTGACGGTCACCGCCGAGCCGAGCACCGACCAGCCGCTCGGCCAGTTCACGCTCTACTTCAAGAACCTGTCGACCAGCGAGGCCTCGACCAGCACCGACACGAACTTCGAGGGCTACCTGCGCACCGTCGCACGCAACGACAGCCAGAGCGAACTCGAGTTCTACATGTCGCACGGGGACGTCGACACCACCCCGGCGCTCAACGAGTACGCCATGCGCGACCGCGTGCACGTGATCGGCAACCCTGGGGCCGACAGCGGCCGCGCCTACACGGAGTCGGTGTTCAAGATGAACAACGGCTCGGTGTTCACCGAGGAAGGCGAGTACCAGATCGAGTTCAACGCGGACTACCTGGCGCGACGCGACGTCACCAACTCCAACACGCTGTCGGTGCTCGACCGCAACGACTACAACACGCGCGTCTACCGGTACGGCGTCTACGACGCGACCACCGAAGAGCGCATCGAGCAGCTGTCGGGCTTCCCGGTCGAGGACGAGAACGGCGAGAACGGCTGGGCCGGCTACTACGGCATCTGGTTCCCGGAGGGCACCACGCTGACCAACGGCCAGACGATCCTGCGCCGTTCGTTCGAGACCAACTCGACGACGCCGTACACGCTGTTCGTCGCCCCCGGTCGCCTCGAGAAGCGCACCCGCTCGTCGCTCGTCTGGGGCGACATCATCGACGAGGTCATGGAGTACTTCGACCCGACCTCGGGTGAGGACCTGCAGGTGATGTGGACCGGCCAGGACTTCGTCAAGGTCGGCACCCGCAGCGGCAACGGCTACACGCAGATCAGCCCCGCGGTCAGCATCGCGTCGTCGTTCTCGACCGGCCAGTGGGTGTCGTGCTGGAGCAGCGCGCGCGGCCAGGTCGAGTTCACCTGGCCGGCCGTGCCGGGCAACACCGAGGCCGCCTACGTGTGGCAGAACACGACCATCAACGCCGACTCGGCGGAACTCGCCAGCGGCGACCTGACGCTCTACGGCTACTTCAACATGCTGCGGGCGAACATCACGCAGAACCAGGCCAACTTCCAGAGCAGCGAGACCCCGTACCTGCCCGACGCCACCGGCGTCAGCACCGGCAACACGGTCTACACGTTCGACAAGTCGTCGCTGCTGCTCAAGATCGGCGCCGACCCGGTCAACCTCGCCGGCGGCGTCACGATCACGCAGGGCCCCGGCATGTTCGGCCTCAACTGCGGCCCGCTGTTCGACACCGCGCTGACGTCGTTCAACGACATCGGCCAGCGCGACACCACCTACCAGTGGTACATCGGCTCCAACTCGTGGAACCAGTTGCGCACGCTCAAGGACGCGAACGACAACTTCGTCAACTTCGATCCGCCGATCGTGATGACCTACACGCACGACGAGACCGGCTCGCCGTACGACGACCGCAGCTTCTTCCTCGAGTGGGACGGTCAGTGGCTCGGCGGCATCCCGCACGAGCAGGACACCAACACCAACAACTACTACCCGGTGTTCAACATCCCGACCGGAACGACGATCGCCGTCGGCCAGAACACCTACAAGATCAAGCAGCTGGAAGGCGAGCAGACGATGGTCGCGGTCGGCAGCCCGAGCACGGTCTACGCCGCGCAGGGCTTCGACATCGACGGCACCCCGATCACCGCCCCGACGGCGACGCCGTACGAGGATCCGGCGATCGGCGAACGCCCGGTGGTGACCGACGCGCCGAAGTACGTCGGCGGCGTCGACCAGACGGGCGACAACTCGCCGCCGTCTAGCGCCGGATCTCGCGCAGCAGGCGCCTGGCGTCGTAGACCTTGCGCAGCGCCTCGACGATGCCCTGCGGGTGCACACAGACGCTGCGCTCGACGCGCTCGCCGTAGAGGAACTCGTTGGCCATCGACTCGATGTTGCCGTCGAACAACAAGCCGACCAGTTCGAGCCGGGCGTTGACGACCGGGCTGCCGGAGTTGCCGCCGGTCGAGTCGACCGTGCAGACGAAGTCGACCGGCGCCTGCATGTCGATCCGGTCGCGCGCCAGCAGCCACGGCTCCGGCAGGTCGAACGGGTGCACGCCGTCGAACTCGACGTTGCGCGCGAACATGCCGTGGAACACCGTGCGCCACGGCGCCAGGCTGCCGTTGTACTCGTAGCCAGCCACGCGGCCGTCGCTGAAGCGCAGCGTGAAGGTCGCGTCGGGCGAGACCTGGTCGCCGTAGACGGCGAACAGCAGCCGGCCGAGGCGGGCACCGAGCGCCGCCTCGGCCGCCTCGATCTCGCGCTTGCGCGCCTTGTTGGCCGCGGCCAGCGGCCGGATCGCGGCCGCTGCCTGCAGCGCCGCGTCCTGCGACGCGACGATGGCGTCCTTACCGCCTTCCAGCAGCTCTTCGAGGTAGCGATCGTCGCCGAGGCGGCTCTGCTGCAGCAGGAGCACGACCGCGCCCTTCGGGTCGCGATCGCCGAGCAGCGCGGCGAGGTACGGGTCCGACTCCGGCAGGTGCCCGCGCGCCCGCGCCAGGTGATCGGCGAACAGCGCCTCCTGCACCGGATCGCGGCGGCAGTCGGTGTCGCGCGCCCACGCGGCCGCCGCCGGATCGCCGGTCTCGGCGAACTCCAGCAGGTACAGCGCCCGCAGCAGCAGCGGCATGCCGCCGGCGGAGTGGAAGCTCAGCGGCGCCTCGAGCGCGACCTTCTTCTCCATCAACGCCGCCAGCTGCGACCAGATCTCGAGCTCGCCGGCGTGGCCGCTCGCCTCGGCCCGGCGCTGGAACGCGCGCTCGGCGCGATCCTTGCGCGCCATGAAGCCGGGGTCGTTGAGCGCGCCGTGCTCGCCGCGGTAGAGCTTCTGCCCGTTCTCGAGGCCGAGGATCGACGTGCGCAGCGCCTTCTCGATCCGCGGGTCCTTCTCGCTGAACTCGCGCAGGATCGCGATGCGGTTGTCGATCAGCTCGCGCACGCGCGGGTAGCGGGCGTCGCGCTGGTACTCGAGCTGCGCCTTGGTCAGCAGCCGCGAGGTGCCGCCCGGATTGCCGGTCAGCAGCACCAGCTCGCCGGCCTTCGGGCCGTCGCCCCACGTGAAGTGGTAAGCGCTGGTGTCGGCAGGCTTGCCGTCGACGTAGGCGCGGCAGAACGCGAAGTCGACCGCGTAGCGCGGGTAGACGAAGTTGTCCGGGTCGCCGCCGAAGTGCGCCACCTGCAGGTGCGGCGCCATCACCAGCCGGATGTCGTCGAACACGCGGTACTGGTAGAGCTGCCAGACGCCGCCCTGGAACAGCTTGACCAGCTGCGGCGCCAGCTGCGGGTCGCGCGCCTTGGCGGCGGCCAGCACGCGCTTGCGGTTGTCGGCGCGACGCGCTTCGGCCTCGGCAGCAGACATGCCCGCGGTGACGCCGTCGTCGACCTCGACGGTGACGTCGCGCATCGACACCAGCTGCTGCACGGTCAGGCCTTCGAGCCGGACCTCGTCGGTGAGCTCGTCGGCGACGTAGCCGTTCTTGACCCAGTCGTCCTCACGCTGCGCCTCGGCGATCGCGTCGCGCGCACAGTGGTGGTTGGTCAGGATCAGACCGTTGGGCGACACGAACGACGCCGAGCAACCGCGACCGAACCGGAGCGACGCCAGCCGCATGCGGTTCCACCACGCCTCGTCGGCCTTCAGGCCGTACTCGCGCTCGAGGTAGGCCAGCGGCGGACGTTCGAACGTCCACATCTTGCCGAGGCCGAGCTCGTCCTGCGCAGCGACGGGCGCCGCCAGCGCGAGCAGGGAGACCAGCGCGAGCAGGGAGAACAGAACACCGATCGTACGCTTCATCACAGTCCGTCTGGCTCTACTTGCCGGAGGTTCGCTTCTGCCGTTCGTGCCACGTGGCCAGCAGCTCCTTCTCGCGCTCCGGACGCATGCCCGAACGCAGCGGCTTGTCGCCACGCTCGGCCTTGGCCCATTCCAGGGTGTCACGGATCGTGTCCGCGATCGGCCGGAACTTCAGCCCCTTTTCCATCGCCTTGCCGTTCTGCACCATGCGGCGGCCCGCACGAGGGATCCACAGCGGCATCTCCGAGTAGGGCCGGACGCCGTGTTCGGCGAGGAACTCCTCGTCGACCCAGGTCAGCCGGACGTCGCTCGCGGTCGCGCACTTGCACGCCGACAGGACCTCAGAGAGCGCCGTGCGTCCGGCGAAGCCGACCGCGTTGTAGACGCCGGTGACGTTCTGCTCGATGCAGTGCAGCATCCAGTCGGCGAGATCGCGTACGTCGACGAACTGCGAATGGCCGTCGACGTCACCGGGGCACAGCACCTCGCCGCCCCGGTCGATGCGCCACGGCCAGTAGGTGAAGCGATCGCTGCGGTCCATCGGGCCGACGATCAGCCCCGGGCGCACGTTCGACACGCGGCCGGGCATCTCCTTCTCGGCGGCCGCCTCGCACAGCGCCTTCATCGCGCCGTAGTGCCGGAACGACTGCCGGATCGTCTTGACCTCGTCGATCACCTGCTGCGAGACCGTCGTCGTCGCGGCGTCCTCGTCGACCCGTTCGGGCCGCTGGTCGAACGCGCCGTAGACCGAGATCGTGCTGATGAACTGGTAGTGGCCGACGTGGTCCTTCAGGATCGACGCCGCCTGCTGCACGTGCGCCGGCACGTAGCCGGAGGTGTCGAGCACGGCGTCCCACTTGCGTCCCTTCAGCGGCTCGAGCTCCTGCTTGTCGCGGTCTCCGCGCAGCTGCTCGAGGTCCCGGAACAACTCCGGGTTGGTGCGGCCGCGGTTGAACAGCGTGATCTCGTGGCCGCGCGCCCGCGCCGCGCGCACGAAGTGCGGCCCGAGGAAGGCGGTCCCGCCGAGCACCAGGATCTTCATCGGTGCGCCGGTGCGGGCCGGAGCGGCAGAACGGGCCGCGAGCGGGAATGCCGCCCCAGCCGCGGCAACGGACGAGAGGAACGTGCGGCGCGTGGTTGCCATGGACGGATCCTACGGCTGGCTCCGCCGCGTCGTTGGCGCGAAGATCGCCTTGTCATGACAGAGCGCGAATACGTTCTCGGGACCGGCCAGGACGAGCTGGCGCGGCTGGCGCTGCAAAACCGGCTGTGGTCGGACACCGCGGTCGACGCTTGGCGGCGCGCCGGTCTGCGGCTCGGCCAGCGCGTGCTCGACGTCGGCTGCGGGCCCGGCTACGCCTCGTTCGACCTGGCCCACCTGGTGACGCCGTCGGGCGCGGTCGTCGGCATCGACGAGTCGCGCGCGTTCGTCGACGACGCCAACGAGATGGCGCGGGCCCGCCGCGTCGAACACTTCGAGGCGCGCACCGGCGACGTGCAGCGACTCGGCGAGACGCTCGGCGACGACGAGACGTTCGACTTCGCCTATGCGCGCTGGGTGCTGTGCTTCGTGCCCGATCCCGGCGCGGTCGTCGCCGGCATCGCTCGCGCGCTGCGTCCGGGCGGCCGGCTGGTCGTGCACGACTACTTCAACTACGGCTCGATGACGATGGCGCCGCGGCGGCGCAGCCACGACCTCGCGGTCGAAGCCACGATCCGCTCGTGGCGCGGCCACGGCGGCGACCCGGACGTCGGGCAGCGGCTGCCGGCGCTGTTCGCCGAACACGGCCTGCAGCTCGACGAGGTGCGCGCGCACGTGCGCGTCGCACGCGGCAGCGACAGCATGTTCGCCTGGCCCGATACCTGGTGGCGCACGTTCGGGCCGAAGCTCGTCGAGATGGGCGAACTGCGGCAGCAGGACTGCGACGAGTTGCTCGCCGACCTGGAGCGCATCGCCGCGGGCGAAGGCTTCCTGCAGTGCCCGCCGGTCTACGAGTTCATCGCGACGCGGTCCTGAGCGGACCAGTTGCTGATCGGGCCAAAGGGTGATCAGGCCAGCGGGTGATCAGGCCAGCGGCAGCGGCTCGCGGCTGTCGGCGAACGACTCGGCGCGCACGCCCATTGCGCGGACGACCGACAGGTAGAGGTCGGCCATCGGCGTCTTCTGCGGCACGCGCACGTGGCGGCGGCCGCGCGCAGCACCGCCGCCCTCGCCGAGCAGCAGCATCGGCAGGTCGTCGTGGTTGTGGCGGTTGCCGTCCCCGATCCCCGAACCGAACAGCACCATGCAGTCGTGCAGCAGGTCGTGCTCGCCCGAACGTTCTCGCTGCAGGCGCGCCGCGAAGCCGGCCAGCTGCTCGACCTGGAAGCGATCGATGCGGCCGATCTTGTCGCGCTTGGCCTCGAGCTTGCCGTGGTGGCTCAGCGTGTGGTGGCCCTCCGGCACGCCGAGGAACCGGTAGCTGCGGTTGCTGCCGCCGTTGCCGAGCATCAGCGTGACGACGCGCGTGCGCTCGGTCGCGAACGCCAGCACGACCAGTTCGTACATCAACTGCAGCTGCCGTTGGTGCGTGCCGCCCGCGTCCAGCAGGCCGTCGGGCACGTCGGCGAGCACCTCGTCCTGCTCCTGGTCCGCCTGCACCAGCCGCCGCTCGAGGTCGCGCACCGAGTCGAGGTACTGCGAGAGCTTGCGCCGGTCCGCCCCACCGAGCTCCTTGGCCAGCGACTTCGCGTCGGCGTGCACCAGGTCGAGGATCGAGCGCTGCTGTTCGCGCCGCAGGCGCCGCTGCTCTTGGTCCTGGGCCGACTCCGGGTCGCCGAACATGCGCGCGAACACCGCGCGCGGATCGGTCTCCTTGGCGACCGGCCGGTCCGGCGCGCTCCAGCTGACGTTGTTGCTGTAGGCGCACGAGTAACCCGAGTCGCAGACGCCGGCCGAGCGACCGCGCTCCATGCCCAGCTCCAGCGACGCGAACGGCTCGTCGCCGGCGACGCCGCGCGCGATCTGCTGGTCGACCGAGACGCCGGCGCGGATGTCGGCACCGCCGGTCTTGCGCGGGTGCGCGCAGGTCAAGAACGACGCCGCCGAACGCGCGTGGTCGCCCGGACCGTCGCCGTGCGACCAGCCGCCGCGGATCTCGAGGCCCGAGAACACCGTGGTGCGCGCCGCGAACGGCTCGAGGGCCGCCATCGTCGGCCCGAACTTCGCGTCCGCGCCCTCACCCTGCGGCCGCCAGCGGTCCATGTTCATGCCGTTGGGCGAGAACACGAACACGGCCTTGGGCTTGCCGGCCGGCGGCGGCGACAGCGCCGGCAGCATCGCATCGAGCCACGGCAGCGCCATGCAGGCGGCGCCGCCACGCAGCAGCGTGCGGCGATCGAGGGCGACGCGACGGAGGTTGGGCATGGGCCGCAATGATCCCCGATGCGGCCGGCGAGGCGTAGCCCCACCTGCCCTTCGCCGACGGATCAGAGGTTGATCGTGAAGACTGCGGTCTCGCCCGAGGGCAGTCCGTCGACCTTGAAGTCGCGGATCTCGACCGGATAGTTGCCCTTCGGCAGCGACTCCCCGGCCTCGAACAGCCAGCGCAGGTCCAGCTTGTTGGCCGGCTGGATCACCGCCGGGGCGTTGCGACGCGGCGGGTTGGGCGACACTTCGCGGTCATCGCTGACGATCAGGCGCACGGTGCCGTATTCGAACGACACGGCCTTGTCGTGGTCGTTCCAGATGCGCAGCCGGCAGTCGATGCGGCCGCGCTTCTGCTTGACGCGCGTCACGTCGACGCGCAGCCCGGCGGTCTCGACCTGCGGCGGCTGGGCGACGCGGCAACCGCCGGCGACGGCGAGTGACAGCAGGACGACGGGGATTCCCCAGTTGGAACGGCTTCGCGTGGGCATGTTGGTTGAGTGTGCGGATCGGGCCGCGGCATGCAACAACGAGCCGGCGCGGCCTACGTTGCTTGACGTCGTCGAAGTTCGGCGAATGATGCGAGCCACATGAGCACCCCCGCCTCCGAGCGCCGCGCCCTCGTCACCGGCGGCAGCCGCGGCATCGGCGCCGCCGTCTGCGTCGAGCTGGCCCGCATGGGCCACCCGGTCATCGTCAACTACCAGCGCAACGCCGACGCCGCCGAACAGGTCGTCGCCCGCATCCGCGAGGCCGGCGGAGAGGCCCAGGCAGCCGGCTTCGACGTCGCCGACCGGACGGCGACCAAGGCCGCGCTCGACGAGCTGCTGCAGGATCCGCGCCCGATCTCGGTGATCGTCAACAACGCCGGCATCGTTCGGGACGCGCCGCTGCCGGCGATGAACCCCGAGCAGTGGGACGACGTCATCGCGACCAGCCTCGGCGGCTTCTACAACGTCACCCAGCCGCTGATCATGCAGATGGTGCAGAAGCGCTGGGGCCGCGTCGTCAACATGTCGTCGGTGTCGGCGATCAAGGGCAACCGCGGCCAGACCAACTACGCCGCGGCCAAGGCCGGCATCCTCGGCGCGACCAGATCGCTCGCGATCGAGATGGCCAAGCGCAACATCACCGTCAACGCGGTCGCGCCGGGACTGGTCGAGACCGACATGACCAGCGACGTGCCGGACTTCGTGCAGAAGATGATCCCGATGCAGCGCATGGGCCGCAGCGAAGAGGTCGCGTCGGTGGTCGGCTTCCTGTGTTCCGAAGCCGCGAGCTACGTGACCGGCCAGGTGATCGGCGTCGACGGCGGCTTCCTGTAGCGCCGTATCGGTCCCGACGGTGGACCGATGCGCACGGCGAACGTGCGTACGCGCACACATCGACGTGCGCGTGCGAACGATCGCATCGATCGCGCGACCGCCCGCAGGAGCGGCGAAGGAATCCTGCATCCGCGAGGACGAGGTCGCGAACAGCGCGGTCGCATGGCGAGTGATGTCGTCCATGCATGCCCCCTCGAACCCCGTCACCACCACCAGACACCCCTCGCACCGATGAGACTTTCCGCCACCATTCTGTCCGCAGCCCTTGCCCTCGCGCCGCTCGCGGCCCAGGACGCGACCGTCACCGTGCTTCACGGCGTTCCCGGCCTCAACGGCCCGGTCGACGTGTTCGCCAACGGCAACCAGCTGTTCAGCTTCGACTACGGCGACCAGCAGGGTCCGCTCGAGCTGGCTCCGGGCGCCTACGCGCTCGAAGTCCGCCAGAACGGCTCGACGCTGCTGAGCCTGAACGCGACGCTCGCCGCCGACACCGACTACTCGGTGATCGCCAACCTCGACGAGAACGGCAACCCGCAGCTCGGCGCGTTCGTCAACGCGCTCGACAACCTGACGCTGCCGACCTCGCGCCTCTACGTGCGGCACACCGCCCAGGCCCCCGCGGTCGACGTCGTGCTCGAACAGAACGGCACCACGTTCGCGACCATCAGCAACGTCAGCAACGGCGGCGACGCGACCGCCGACGTCCCGCCCGGCACCTACTCGGTGCGCCTGAACGTCGCCGGCACCAGCAACACCGCCTTCGGGCCGGTCGAAGTGCGCGTCGAGGACGGCATCGGCTACGGCGTGTTCGCGGTCGGCCAGGTCGGCACCAACAACTTCCAGCTGCTGCAGCAGCGCGTGCCGCTGACCGCGCTGGTCACGGTCGCGCACGGCATCCCGGCGCTCGGTGCCCCGGTGACCGTCGAGGCCAACGGCAGCGCGCTGTTCACGTTCGACTACCGTGAGGTCGTCGGTCCGCTGGTCGTGCTGCCGGGCACCTACACGTTCGACGCGGTCGTCAACGGCAACTCGGTGCTCAACCGCACCGACACGGTCGGTCGCGGCGACGACGTGACCATCGTCGCGCACCTCGACGGCAGCGCCGCGCCGCAGCTGTCGGCGTTCGCCAACGACACCACGATGATCCAGAGCGGCAACGCCCGCGTCACCGTGCGCCACCTCGCTGCCGCACCGGCGGTCGACGTGGTCGTCGACGACGTCGCTGGCCCGCTGGCGACGATCCCGGGCCTCAGCAACGGCAACGAGGCGGTCGCGCAGCTGCCGCTCGGCAACCTGCAGGTGAGCCTCGCCGCCGGTGGCAACACCGTCTTCGGCCCGGTCAACTTCCGCCCGGTCGACCACGTCGCCTACCAGTTCCTGGCGCTCGGCGACTTCAACGGCGGCACGTTCACCGTCGAACTGGTGCAGCGCGACCTGGCCCCGGCGGTCCCGGCGCAGATCACCACGCAGATCGGCGGCTGGAGCTGTGGCCCGGCGATCTCGGCCTCGCCGAGCACGTTCGACTACGGCCAGCCGTGGAGCCTGATCGCGACCGGCGCACAGCCGAACGCGATGGCGATCGTCAACTTCGGCGACAGCATCTCGTCGCTCGGCGCGCTGTCGCTGCCGCTGCAGCTCGACGCGATCGGCGCCCCGGGCTGCTTCCTCAACACCAACCTGGTCGCGTCGATCGCGACCATGACGGACGCCTCCGGCACCGTCGAGGTCGGCTACACGATCCCGGGCTCGCTGTTCGGCCAACTGCAGCCGAGCTACTTCCAGGTCGGCACGATGACGAGCGGCAACGCGCTCGGCTTCGCCACCAGCGAATACCTCGAGATCCGCTAGTGGGCAAAGCCCCGTCCGCACGCGTACGCGCCGCTTCCGTGATCACGGTCGGCAGCGCGTCCACTACATGGACGCGCTCCTAGCCGGACGAGCGGGGCGGCGGCCTCATGCGGGTCCGACGAACGGACCCGCGGGGCCTCCGTCCCCGCTCCGAACCCGGCAAGGGTCAGGCCGGCGGATGCGCGACCACCGCCTTGATGCAGGCGCGCGAGCGCGCGACCTCGAACGCCCGGTCGAGGCCCGCCGCGTCGAAGCGGTGCGTCACCAGCCGTTCGCCGAGGCCCTGCAGCGCCGGCTTCTGCAGCAGCTCCAGCGCCAGCCGGAAGTCACCGCAGCGCGAACTCGACAGCCGCAGGCCGCGCGTCGCGACGGCCGCGAGCAGCGGCGAACCCGCCGTCGCGGCATCCGGGTGCAGCCAGATCTGCCCGCGCGGCCGGACCAGCGGACGTTCGCTGCCGGTCCGCGGACGCACCGCGCGCGCGAAGCTCTCGGCCGAGTCGACCACGGCCGCGTCGGCGTGCGGCAGCCCGTCGGCTGCGGCGTAGCCACGCGCGAGCTCGGCGGCGGGGCCCCGGCGGAGTTCGGCCCGGTCGACGAAGTCCGCGTCGGGTCCGGCCGCCGCCAGCCACGCGACGCGCGCGTCGCCCGCCGAAGCCGGCATCGGCGCCAGCGTCAACTCGTCGACGACCAGTTCGGTCAGGTGCGACACGCCGGCCGCCGGCTGGCCGTGCGTCGACTTGAGGTGCACCTCGCGGCGCGCCAGGCGCAGCGCGCGCTCGAGGCCCGCCGGACTGCCGGTGGTGTCGACGACGACGTCGAACGCCTCGTGCAGCGCGGCATCGTCGTCACCGACCACGTGGGCCTCGTCGGCCCCGAACCGCCGCGACAGCTCGGCGAGCTGCGGATCGCGCACCACGGCCGCGACCGTGTAGCCGGTGTTGGTCGCGTGCAGGCCGGCGACGACCAGCATGCCGAGCCGGCGCGGGCCGAGCACCGCGATGCGTTCGCCGGGCTTCGGCCCGACCGTCGTGACCGCGTGCAGCGCCGCCGCCAACGGTTCGACCAGCACCGCGTCGTCGTCGGCGACCGCGTCCGGGATCGGCAGGCACGCGGCGACCGGCGCCAGGATCCACGGCCCGAAACCGCCTGGCAGCGCGTCGATGCCGAGCGTGACGCGCTCGGGACAGTGGGTCTCGAGCCCGGCCGCGCAGAACGCGCAGTCGCTGGCGACGCCGCGCGCGGCGTGCGAGGCGTTGATCTCGACGACGTAGCGGCGGCCGTCGTCGTCGACCGCGACGACCTCGTGGCCGATCACCTGCGGCAGCTCGAACGGCAGGAAGTGCCGCGCCAGGTCGGTGGAGCAGACGCCGCACTGCCGCACGCGCAGCGCGCGGTAGCCCGGCCCGAGCTCGAGCACCTGCCGGCCGTCCCGCTCGACGCGCCAGCCGCGCTCGCACGAGCCCTCGAGGCGGTAGCGGGCCCGGACGAACGACTGGTCGGCGTGGTAGTCGTAGGCGTCGAACCCGATCGTCGTCATGCCTCGATCTCGCCCGGCCCGTCGCCGATGCGCAGCAGGTCGAACCCCGGCTCGACGCCGAAGCGGGCACCGAACACCTCGCTGACGTGCGCGGCGACCCGTCCGCGGTGGCCCGGCTCGATCAGGGCGATCGCGCAGCCACCGAAGCCCGCGCCGGTCAGCCGCGCGCCGAACACCCCGTCGCAGGCGCGCGCGGCGTCGGTGATGACGTCGAGCTCGTCGCAACTGACGTCGTAGTCGGTCGCGGTCGAACGGTGGCTCGCGTCGAGCTGCGCGCCGAGGCCGGCGTAGTCGTGGTCGCGCAGCGCCTCGGCGCCGGCCGCGATGCGGCCCATCTCGGTCGCCACGTGGCGGGCGCGCCGGTAGAGCACCGGGTCCATGCGATCGCGCACCGACTCCAGATCCTCGACCGAGTACGACGCCAGGTGCCGCTCGTCGCGCACGTGTTCGCTGAGGAAGGCGCGCGCCGCGGCGCACTGTTCGACCCGTTCGTTGAAGCCGCTGGCGGCGAGCTTGCGCGGCTTGCGGGTGTCCATCACGAGCACCTCGCAGGCCTCCGGATCGAACGGCACGTGCTCCCAGCGCGGCCCCTGGCAGCGCATCCACAGCACCTTGCCGGGCTGACCGAGCGCCGACGCGTACTGGTCCATGATGCCGCAGCGCACGCCGACGAAGTCGTTTTCCGCGCGGTGCGCCATGCTGGCCATCGCCTCGCGGTCGAGGCCGGTGCCAGCCAGCGCGTCGAGCGCCAGGGCGGTGACGACCTCGATGGCCGCCGACGACGACAGCCCCGACGCGATCGGCACGTCGCCGGCGAACACCGCGTCGAAGCCCGCCTGCACGCCGTGGTCGCGCTGGAAGCTGCGCCAGACCCCGAGCGGGTAGCCGCCCCATCCCCAGCGCTTGTCGGCGACGTCGCCGACCTCGTCGACCCCGACGTCGACGGCCAGCTCCTGGTCGATGCTGCGCAGGCGGATGCGGCCGTCGTCGTTGCGGCGCACGCCGACGTAGATGCCGCGATCGACCGCCATCGGCATGACGTCCCCACCGCTGTAGTCGAGGTGCGCTCCGACCAGGTTGATGCGACCGGGCGCGAAGAAGTAGCGCAGCGCCCCCGCGCCGAAGTCGGCCCGCGACCGCGACTCGATAGCGTCGAGCAATCGGGAGCGGGGTTCTGCAGTCACGCTGATCATCGAACTGTCCGTCTGGTCCTGGTGCAAGCTGCGAAGGTGACGGCACGACATCGGCGTTCGCCGTGGGCCGGTTAAGGTTCGGGGATCCGTGGAGGCCCCCTCGACACCACCCCCGAACGCCTGCCCCGATTGCGGCGCGGCGATGCCACCGGCGACGTTCTGTTCGGCGTGCGGCCAACGTCTCGATGTGCGACCCCTGCGCATCGGCGAGATCGCCAGCAGCGCGATCCAGGGCATGCTGTCGTTCGACGCGCCGGCGTTGCGGACGCTGCGGGACCTGGCACGCGGCCCGGGCAAGGTCGCACGCGCGTGGATCGACGGCCGCCGGACGTCGTACCTGCATCCACTGCGGTTCCTGTTCGTCGTCGGCGTGGTGACGCTGCTGACGTTCGAGCCGATCCAGCAGCTGCGGCAGAACCGCTTGCCGTCCGGCCAGGCGCTCTACGTGGTCGGGTTCGACAGCAGGCCGACGTTCGGGCTGCTGGCGATCCTCGTATCGCTGCCGGTGGCGTGCACCATCGCGCTGCTCGGCCGGCCGCTCGGGCTGCGACGCTCGTGGCTCGAGTGGTACGTGCTGTGCGCCTACGCGTGCGGCGCCGGCGCGCTGCTGCAGCTCGGCGTCAAGGTGGTCGGACTGGCGCTGCCGACCGGCTGGGGCGGCTGGCTGGCGCTGGCCGAGTTCGCGCTGCCGCTGCTGCTGCTCGCCTGGGGCGCGCGCGATCTGGTCGACGCCGGTCGCCGCGGCCGGGCCGTGCTGGTCGCTGCCCTGGCCCCGCTGCTGCTGATCGCGCTGATCGCGGCCGTGGCGGCGCTGTCCCACTGAGAGACACCCCGCTCAAACCGGGAGCGATTTGTTGCCGAACGCAATGAGGCGTGACGCCTCCCGTCCCGCACACTATTCCCCGACGATGCACACGCCCATCCGCATGTTCTCCGCCACTTCGCTGGCCCTCGCCATGGCGCTGTCGGCGCCGTGCCAGGACCAGAAGCCGGCCAGCCTGCAGGCCGAGGGGCCGCAGTTCGTGGCCGTCCGCTACCCGCGGGACCAGGACAAGGCGGTCGCGGTCGTCGGCAGCAAGACCCTGACGCTGCGCGACCTGGTTCGCCACATCGACGAGCGGCACTACCCGGGCTTCGAGCAGCTGCTGCGCAAGCAGCCGTCGTTCCAGCGCTTCCTGCAGTCGGACCTGATGGCGCCGTGGGTGCGGCAGTTCGCGGACATCGAGGCGATCCGGCAGCACCTCGGCGACCGCTACATCGACCCGGTCCTGCTCGAGAAGGCGCAGAGCGCGTCGCTCAAGACCAGCTTCGAGGCCTACCTCGGCAAGGTCGTCGAGCACCGCCGGCTGACCGGCCGTTCGGGTGAGCTGTCGCAGCGGCACGTCAACCGGCTGCTGGCGGACTTCCAGCTCAAGCGCGGCCTGAGCGCCGAGCTGCAGGGCATGCTCGACTTCCTCGAGAAGGACGACTACACCCGCAAGGAGCTGCGCGACTTCTTCAACGACAACGCGCGCTTCTTCGGCGGCCAGGTGACCGTGCAGCACATCCTGGTGCAGCACCGACACGGCGGCACCGGCCTGCTGCTCAACGACGAAGGCCTGGCGCGCGCCAACGCCCGCGTCGCCGAGATCAAGGCGCGCCTGCGGCCGGACGGCTCCAACTTCAGCGAACTGGTGCGGCTGTTCTCGGACGACACCAAGACGCGCGACAACGACGGCAGGCTGCCGGGCATCCACCGCTTCGACGACCGGCTGCCGGCGTCGCTGTGCCGCGCCGCGTGGGCGCTGCGCGACGGCCAGGTCACGTCGGACGTGATCGAGACGCAGTACGGCTGGCACTTCGTGCGCCGCCTCGAGTTCGCGCAGCAGATCTTCATCCTGTTCACCGACGACGCGATCCCGTCGATCCGTCAGGTGATGCGTCGGGCGATGCAGGAGAAGCTGCTCTACGCCGCGCGCCGCAAGGCCAAGATCCGCCTGCTGCTGTGATCGCCGCGCCGCTGCGCCGGAGCAGACGTCCGGGTCAGCTGGCGGCGCTCTGCCACGACCACCAGACGACCGCCCAGAACGGGTTGAGGATCGTCCACAGGGTCGCGTAGCGACGGAACGGCTGCTTGACGGTCTTGTGCCGGAACCAGGCCATCGCCAGCCACGCGCCGGGCCAGCCGGTCGCGAACAGCATCCACAGCAGGGTGCGCTCGGAGACCCGCCGCCCCTGCTTGGACGCGCGCCACTTGTCCCAGCCGTAGATGGCCAGCGTCAGCACGTTCCACAGCAGCACCAGGCCCCAGACGAGTTCGAGCATGGAGGGATCTTAGCGACCGGGTAGTCTCGCGCCGACATGTCGGTGAAGCCCGAGGACATCGAAGCCGCGCACGCCGCGATCCTGCCCCACGTGCTGCGCACCCCGACGGTGCCGGCGCCACGGCTCGGCGAACCGCTGGACGTGCGGCTCTGGCTCAAGCTCGAGAACCTGCAGTACACCGGCTCGTTCAAGGACCGCGGCAGCTGCTACAAGCTGGAGCAGCTGGCGGCTGCGGAGCCGCGGCCGTCCGGCGTGATCGCCGCATCCGCCGGCAACCACGCCCAGGGCGTCGCCCACCACGCCAACCGCCTCGGCATTCCGGCGACGATCGTGATGCCGCTGACCACGCCGTTCGCAAAGGTCGAGCGCACCGAGGGGCACGGCGCGCGCGTCGTGCTGCACGGCGAGTCGCTCGCCGAGAGCTACGAGCACGCGCTCGAGATCGCCGACGCCGAAGGCCTGGTGTTCGTGCACCCGTACGACGACCCGCTGATCGTCGCGGGGCAGGGCACGGTCGCGCGCGAAATGCTCGAGGACGTGCCCGATCTCGACGTGCTGGTGGTGCCGATCGGCGGCGGCGGACTGTCGGCCGGGATGGCGCTGTGGGCCAAACACGTCAAGCCGGACATCCAGGTGTTCGGCGTGCAGACCGAGGGCTGCCCGTCGATGCACGCCGCGCTCGCCGGCGAGCCGATGCCCAAGCCCAACACCCACACGCTCGCCGACGGCATCGCGGTCAAGACGCCGGGCAAGCTGCCGCTCGAGATCCTGCGTCGGCACCTCGACGAGGTGCTGCTGGTCGGCGAGAGCGACGTCGAGAACGCCGTGCAGATCCTGGCCGCGCAGCAGAAGGTCGTCGCCGAGGGCGCCGGCGCGACCGGCTACGCGGCGCTGCTGCGGCACCCGCAGCGGTTCCAGAACCGCACCGTCGGGGTCGTCATCTGCGGCGGCAACATCGACCGTCGCATGCTGTCGACGGTGCTGCTGCGCGGCCTCAAGCGCGACGGCAAAATCGCCAAGCTGCGCATCCCGATCCACGACGTGCCCGGCGTGCTGTCGCGCGTCACGCAGCTGATCGGCGCATCGGGCGCCGACGTCGTCGACATCGAGCACCACCGGCTGTTCAACCAGCTCGCGCCGCGCGAGGCCGAGCTGCAGGTGGTGATGGAGACCAAGGGCGAAGCGCACGTGCAGACGATCCTCCAACGGCTGGAGGCGGCCGGCTTCCGCGCGGAGACGATGTGACCGCGGCGGGCGGCGACCAGGCCTTCGAGGCGGCACGCCGCCACCAGCTCTCGCTGCCGCCCGAGCTGCGCAAGCGGCACGGCGTCTGGTTCACGCCCCCGGCGCTGGCGCTGCCGACGGCGCAACGCGCGCTCGCGCCGCTCGACGACGGCCGCCCGCTGCGCGTCTGCGATCCGGCCGTCGGCGGCGGCTCGTTCCTGCTGGCAGCGCGCGCGGCGCTGCAGCGATCGAGCACCGAGCTGGTCGGCGTCGACGTCGATGCGCAGGCGGTCGCGATCGCCAGCCGGGCGCTCGGCGACGCCGACGTGCGGGTCGGCGACGGCCTGCTCGACCTCGACGACGGCAGCTTCGACGCGGTGCTGACCAACCCGCCGTGGGAGACCCTGCAGGACGGCCCGGACGCCGGCGCGCGCGTGGCGCAGCTACGCCCGCGGTTCGCGCACCAGGGTCGCGGCAAGCTGTTCACCTACCGGCTGTTCGTCGAACGCGCCGTGCGGCTGCTGCGTCCCGGCGGCCGACTCGGGATCGTCGTGCCGGCGAGCCTGTGGTTCGACCGCGACGCCGCGCCGCTGCGCCAGCTGCTGCTAGAACAGTGCGCGTGGGAGTGGCTGTTCGGCTTCGAGAACCGCGCGCGCATCTTCGACATCGACAGCCGCTACCGCTTCGGCGTCGTGATCGCGACCAAGGGTGCGGCGACGCGGCGGGTGCGCACGGCGTTCGGCCGGACGCGGCTGGAGGAATGGCAACGACCACGACCGGAGCACACCAGCTACGCGCGCGACGAACTGGCGCGGTTCAGTCCGCACGCCGGCACGTTCGTCGAGGTCGACGCACGCCGCGACCTCGAGATCCTCGCGCGCATGCACGCCGCCGGCCGGCCGCTGCTCGGCGACGGCGGCGCGTTCTGCTGGCGGCAGGGCGACTTCAACATGACCGCCGACCGCGACCGCTTCGTGCTGCGCGACGACGCCGAGGCGCTCGGCTACCGCGGCGAACGCGACGGCGTCTGGCGCGCCGACGGCAGGCCCGACCTGCTGCCGCTGCGACAGGGCGCGATGCTCTACGACCTCGACGGCAACGCCGGCGCCCACGATCGCGGGGTCGGCCACAAGACGCGCTGGCGCCGACCCGCACACCCCGACGAGCTGCGTCCGCTCTACCTGGTCGACGCGGCCACGTGGCGCAGCGGATCGGACCGGCGACCACCGGCGCGCATCGGGCTGCGCGCCCTCTCCAACGCGACCAACGAACGGACCGCGATCGCGTGCCTGCTGCCCGACGTGCCGTGCGGCAACTCGATCGGCGTGATGCGCCCGGCAGCCGACGGCGACGCGCCGGTGCGCGAGCTGGCCGCCGGCTCTGCGATGCTGGCGTCGCTGCCGTTCGACTGGGCGCTGCGCATGCGGCTCGGCGGCACCAACCTCAACCGCTTCGTGCTGACCGACTGCGTGCTGCCGCAGCTGCGCGACGACGTCCGGGACGAACTGGCGCGGCTGGCGCTGCGGCTCTGTGCGACGGCCAGCTGGACGGCGCCGCTGTGGCGCGAGGCCACGCGCGAGGGCTGGTGCGCGCGCCGCGACCCGGCCGACGACGCGAAGCTGCGCCGCGAGCTGCAGACCCGCATCGACGTGCTGGTCGGCGCGGCCTACGGGCTGCGCGACGACGACATCGCCTGGATCACGCGCGGCCAGCCGTTCGCCAAGGGCTTCTGGCGGGTCGAGCGCGAACTCGACCAGCAGCAGCGGCGGCCGCAGCGGTGGCGTGCCGCCGCCGCCAGCCACGCGGCCACCTGAGCGCCTACTGGTAGGTGTAGGTGCCGGTCGTCTGGCAACCGTTCGGGCTGGTGATGACGATCGGCACCGCCCCCGGCGAGCCGGCCGGCACCGTCGCGACGATCGACGTCATCGACTGCGAGATCGGCGTCAGCGCCACGCCGCCGAGCGTCGCGGTCGTGCCGATCAGGTTGTTGCCGATCAGGATCAGCGTGTTGCCGCCGGCAGCCGGCCCCGACGCGAACGGGATGTTGGTGATCACCGGCGTGCCGTTGAACGGCAGCGAATCGGACGCGCCCCCCGGGTTGCCGACCGCGAGCGTCGCGTCGCAGCCGACCCCGTTGGGCATCGTGAACGTCACCGCGTTGGGCGAGATGTAGTTGAGCGGCACGAACGCGCCGTCGACCGTCGCGACGATGCCGGGGAAGAAGTCAGTCCCGGTCACGTTGACCTGCTGGCCCGGCGTCGGCGAGAACGGCGTGACCGTCGCCAGCGACGGCGCCGGCAGCGGCTTGATGCGCAGGAACACCGCGTTGGTGGCCGCAAACGTGCCCTGCGTGTCGACGACCATCGCGCCCTGCAGCGCCGCGTCGAGCAGGATCGGCAGACCCGGCACGTTGAGCTGGAACGGCGCGGGCCCGGTCGCGAGCGGCGCCCCCAGGCCGAACGAGTCGGCGATCAGCGCGGTCGGCGCGCCGGTCAGGATCGGATCCGGCGTGAAGCACAGCGCGTTGGTCGCGCCGGTGATCGGCAGGCCGGCACCGATCGCCGGAATGCCGTCGTGCGCCCACAGCGCGAACATGCCGACCGGGAACGTGCTGGGCGTCACCACCGGCGCGTCGAGCGTCAGCGTGAACGGCTGCGCGAAGCCGACCTCGACGACGCGGTCGGTGCCGGTCGAACCGTTGACCTGCAGCGCGCCGAGCGCGCCGCCCTGGCCGTCCGGGATCGCGCCGCCGCCGCAGGCACCGAACAGGTCCTCGACGGTGATCATCGGCTGCGGCCAGATGCCGACGCGCCCGAACTGGTCGGTGACCGAGATGTCGAGCACGGCGAGGCCCGACTCGAGCGCGCCGCGCATCGCGAACTCGTAGGTGCCGTTGGGCAGCGCGGTGACCGGGCTGAACGACACGTTGCCGACGGTGCTGTTCAGCGCCAGCCGCGCCTCGAGCGGCAGGCTGTTGCCGAGCGGGTTGTTCTGCGCGTCGCGCAATTCGACGTTGACGACCACCTCGTCGAGGCCGTTGGCGCGGATCGTCGTCGCGCTGACCGTCGCGGTCGACGTGTAGTGGTCGGGCCGGCCGATCTGGTTGGCCTTCCACGCGTTGAACTGCGTCTGCAGCTGCAGCACCGGATCGGGCGCGCTGGCCGGCTGGTTGGCGATGTTGATGTCGAGCCAGTAATCGCCGGCGCCGCAGCCGAGTCCGCCGTTGCACGGCGCGTCGACGTCCGACGGCCGGCTGACGATCATCAGCGCGATGTGCGACGACTTGGTGAAGTTGGCCGGCGGCGCCCCGCACGCGGTCGGCGCGGTCGGCTGGCACGAGCAGCGGCCGTCGCCGCCCATCACGCGCGCGGCCTCCATCGCGGCCATCAGCTTGTCGGGCAGCGTCCCGGGCGTGTTGATCAGCGCCTGCTCGGCGGCCGTCACCACCGGCTGGCCGGTCAGCACGTTGCCCTGGATCGCGTAGCGCAGGTTGCCGGTCTGGCCGGTGACGCCGCCGGCCCAGATGCCGGCGCCGGTGCCGGTGAACGTCACTTCGCCTCCGGTCAGGCTGACGATGCCGTACTGGCGCGACTGGTGGCCGCCGTCGGCGTTGGCGAGTTGCAGCAGGATGTTCTGTGCGGTCTCGCCGGTCAGGAAGCCGTCGCGGATCAGCTGCCGCAGCGACAGCGGTCCGACGAACGACTGCGCCGCCGCGACGCCGCGGCCGGGCACCACGACTACGGTGTTGGGACGCAGGTCGAAGCCGGTCAGGCACGTGGCGATGCCGACGGCGACCTCACCGGTGGCGAGGTTGACGACGACGATCGACCAGGTCGCCGACGCGTTGGCGGTGAGCAGCAGCAGGCCGGCGAAGAACGAGAGGAGGGCGCGAACGCTTGGCATGGACCGTCATTGTCGGCAAGGCAGCCCTGCCGTCCAGACGCACGAGCGAACGGCGGAGCGCAACCGCGCTACTTCGCGTGCTCGTCGAAGAACGCGAACACGTCCGGCAGCGCGACCTGCACGATCGCGAGGTGCTCGACGGCGGGGTCGACCCGGAAGCTGGCGGTGGCGCCGGCAGCCTCGATCGCCCGGTGCAGCCGGCGCGCGCCGCCCAGCCCGAAGTCCCGTTCGCCGGCGCAGACGAAGAACGGCAGCCTGGCGAAGGCCTGCGACGCCCGGACGCTGCCGCCGCCGGCGATCGGCGCTGCGGCGCGGAACCGGTCCGGCCGACGGGAGACGTTCTGCATCGTCTGCACCGCCCCCATCGAGTGGCCGACGACGAACACGCGCTCGCGGTCGATCGGGTAGCGCTCGGCGAGCGCGTCGACCAGACTCGCAATGTCGACGAAGCCCATGCCGTTGCGCGGCGACACCACGAACCAGCCGCGGCGCCGGGCGAGCTCGACGCACAGCCCGTCGCCGTAGCCGTCGAAGAACAGGTTCTCGCTGCCGCCCGCTCCGTGCAGCGCGACGACGATCGGGCGCCTTCCCTGGTCGACGGCCGGCGCGAACAACCGCGCCGCGACCGTGCGCCTGCCCGTCGGCACGCGCAGCCGGAACGAGCCGGGGCGCTGGCCGTGGTAGCGGTGCTGCTCGCGCGAGTCGTCGAGCCAGCCCACCAGACGTTCGGCCTCGAGCAGCAGCGCGCGGCCCGCCAGCTCGGTCTCGTAGGCGGAGCGGCGCAAGGTGGTGCGCAGCAGGTTGGCGAGCGCCGGCAGCGTCGCCGACTCGATCGACTTCGGCGTGATCTTGCGCGCGGTCGCGGCCGCCGCGAACACCCGCTCCAGCCGCGCGTCGAGGTCCGCCACCGCCGCAAACGCCATCGAACGCGCCAGCACCGGCTGCTGGTCCCGCTCGATCCGCCACGCGAACGTGTGGTCGCCGACCGGCAGATCACGCAGCTCGCGCTCGATCTCGAACGGCACCGCGGCGATCGGCCGTCGCTGCCACGGCGCGTCGTCGTGCACGCGCCAGGCGAACGTGAGCTGCTGCCGCGCATCGGCCTCGTACAGCTGCGAGACCTCGATCTGCAGCTGCGCGCTCCCGGCATCGACCAGGCGACGGCCGAGCTGCAGCTGCAGGCTGCGCGCGAAGCGCTCGTCCGCGGACGCCTCCGCGCCGGCCAGGGCGACGTCGGCGGCGTCGACCGCCGCGGCGACGCTGGCCATGTCGAGCCGGAAGAACGCCTGCACGGCGCGCTCCAGCTCGACGAATGCAGCATCGCGGCGCGCCGGATCCGGCACCTCGGCGAGGTGCCGTTCGAACGCCCGCAGGCGCAGCCCGAGTTCGTGGCGGCCGCCCTGAGCGGGCAGCGCGGCCGCGGCCAGAGCAGTCAGAGCAGCCAGCGCGACGCCGCGCGCGCGCCGCATCACTTGCCTCCCTTGCGGGCGCGATCGCGGGCCTCGAGCTCGAGGCCGACGTCGATGTCCCACTCGACGGTCTCGCCGTCACGGATCGTGCGCACGATGCGGATGTCCTCCTTGCCCTGCTCGCGCAGCACCGCCGTGTAGGTGTCGGGCGGCACGCTGCCGAACTCGTACCAGCCGGAGTTCTCGACGCTGTCCTTGTTGGACATCAACCGCTTCATGATCGTGAACGTCGAGAGCCGGCTGACGACCGGCTTGCCGTTGCCGTCCAGCAGCGTGATGTTGCCGAGCGGGATCTGCTGCTTGTCGACGTTGGTCGCGCGCACCCGCAGCGTCGCACCGCGCACCACGCGCAGTTCGACCTCGGTCGGCAGGTCCTGTTGCACCGCGACGTCGTCGAGCTTGCCGGCCTCGAGCGCCTCGCTCTCGACCCGCAGCGAATACGACCCCGGCGTCAGCCCGACGATCTCGAAGCGGCCGTCCTCGCCGGTGCGCACCGGCCGGGTCGTGCCGATCAGGTCGAGCAGCGGGTTGCCGCTGCGACGGCGCTGCTCGCGATCGTTGTCGACGTAGACGATCTCGGCGTTGGCGACCGGCGCGTTGGAGCCATCGAGCACGATGCCGGTGATCGCACCGGCGAGCGGCACGGTGACGACCAGCCCGCTCAGCTCGGTGACGCCGTCGACGCGCACGTCGTCGAGCCGGCCCTCGCCGTAGAGCTGCTCGCCCTCCTGTGGCCGGCGGCGCGGGCCGCGGCCCATGCGTGCCCCGGCGGTCACGCGGTAGGTGCCGGCGGCGACCGACTTCATCGTGAACTCGCCCTGCTCGTTGGTACGCGCCTGGCTGAGGCCGTTCTGCGCGATCATCCCGATCAGGCCGCTCTGGCCCGACAGGCCGCTGTCGTCGCTGCCCAGCGTGACGCGCAGGTTCGGCACCGGGTTGCCGCGGGTGTCGACGACGACGCCCGAGATCGTGCTGGTCGGCAGCTCGATGTCGAACGCGTATTCGCGCAGGCCCTCGGGCACCTCGAGCTCGAACGTCGTCTGCACCGGCTGGCCCTGGAAGCGCGTGACCTGCATCACGTAGTCGCCGGGCTTGATGCCGACCAGCTCGTAGCGGCCGCTCATGTCGGCGGCGTTGGCGCGCACGCCCATGCCGAGCAACCCCTGGCGGTCGCTGCCGAGCAGCGTGATCAGCGCGCGCGGCACCACCTGGCCGTTCTCGCGAACGGTGCCGAAGATGCGCACGCCGTCCTCGCCCTCGTCGTGCACGTCGAGTCGCGTGGTCTTGCCGCGCCGCACGGTCACCGTCTTGAGCCGCATGTTGCTCATCAGCTCGAGCGGGATGTTGTCGGCGCGCTCGTCGAGGCGCGACTTGAACACCACGTACTGGCCCGGCGGCAGGCCGTCGATCTTGTAGTAGCCGTTCTGGTCGGTGGTGCCGCTGCGCATCGATCCCGCCTGCAGGCTGAACGCGACCATCAGCGCGTCGGGCAGCGGTCGCGTGCCGAGGCCGGTGACGGTGCCGTCGATCGCGCCGCCGGCGTCGATGACGATCTCGACCGGCGGCGTCTCGATGCCGGCCTGGATCGCGACGTTGGTGGTCGACGACTTGGCCATGTCCGGGTGCCGCGCGGTGAAGCGGTATTCGCCCGGCGCCAGCGCCGGCACCGTGAACGCGCCCTTGGAGTTGGTCAGGGCCGCTCGCTGGTTGGTCGACAGCGCCAGGAAGTCGAAGTCCTCGGGGTCGACCTGGAACAGGCCGCGCAGGCCGCCGCGACCGTCCTCGTCGTCGTCCTTCTTGTAGGCGGTCACCTGCGCGTCGCTGACCGGCGCGCCGGCTTCGTCGACGACGAATCCGGACACCGACTCGCCGCCGCCGCAGACGAACAGCAGGTCCTCGACGGTCGCCCCCGGCTCGAGGTCGACGGTCTGGTTCTCCGGCGGCAGGAAGCCGTCGGCGCGCACGCGCAGGCGCACGCGGCCGGGCGGGATGCCGGTCAGTTCGAAGCGGCCGTCGGTCGCCTTGACCTCGCGCCAGTTGCCGTCGAGGCTGCGGTTGCCCATGGTCATGCCCTCGGGCATCTGGCGGGTGCGCTTCTCGCGCATGCGCTGCCACGGCGGGCCGCCGCGACCGCGACCGCGCCAGCCGCGTCGGTCCGAGCTGGCGTCGATCGCGATGACGTTGCCGTCGTCGTCCCGGGGGATCTCGCGGCTGCGCGTCTCGATGCGGTAGCGCGTGATCGGCTGCTGCTGGTCGCCCTCGCCGACGACGACGCGGCCGCGGATCGTCACGCCGCGCTGCACGCGCACGACGATCTCGGGGTCGTCGAGCTCGAAGCCCGACGCGATCGCGGTGGTGTAGCCCGGCTTGCTCGCCTGGATGATCAGCCGTTCGCCGGTCATGCCGCGCACCAGGAAGCGCCCGGACGCGTCGGTCTTGGCGGTGACGCGGCGAACCTTCAGCATCATCTTGAGGAACTGCGGGTCGTTCGGCCGCTCGAACGGCCGCACCTCGACCTCGGCTCCGGCCACCGGATCGTCCTGGTCGTCGACGACCAGGCCGGTCACCGGCGAGCCGGTCGCGACCTGCAGCAGCACGTCCTCGTAGACGCCGCCGTCGACGACGGCCAGCTCGACGATGTTGCTCGGCGCGACGTCGTCGGCCGCGGCGACCACCGCGACGCGGCCGGCCGCGACGTGGTCCATACGGAAGTAGCCGTCGGCATCGGTCACCAGCGGCTCGTTGCGGCCGTCGGCCGAGAACAGCACGCGGCTGATGTCGAGGTAGACCATCGCGACGTTGGCGCCGGCGAGCGGTTCGCCGTCCGGATCGAGCACGCGCCCCGCGACGATCGCGCCCTGGTGCGCCTGCACCGACAGCGTCGTGACCTGGCCCGCCTGCACCGCGACGCCGTGCACTTCCTCGAGCGCGATCGACGGCGCGGTGACCGCGACGGTGTAGCCGTTGCCCTCGGGGATGCCGGGGATGTCGAAGCGGCCCTGGTCGTCGGTGACGGTGTCGAGCCAACGGTACTGGCGGTCGGTGATCTGGCCGAGGAACGCGTTGAGACCCGGCCGCACGCTGACGTTGGCCCCGGGGGCCGGCGCGCCGTCGGCGCCGAGCACGATGCCGCGCAGCCGGCCGCCGGGCGAGGCACGCAGCTCCAGGCCTTCGACGATCTCGCCGCGGGCGACGCGCGTCGGCGTCGGGGTGCGCACGAACCAACCGTCGCTGCGCCCGTCGAGGAACAGGCGACCCGGCGTCAGGCCGGTGATCTCGAACGTTCCGTCGGGGTTGCTGACGGTCCGGCCGAGCTCGCGGCGCGGCGCGCGCGTGTCGACGAACATGCCTTGCTGGAACAGGCCGCGGAAGCGGTCGACCAGCGGCGCGAGCGACGGCTGGTCCTTGACCGCGACCACCTCGACGCCGCCGAGCGGCTGGCCGGTGCGTGCGTCGACGACGATGCCGCGCACGCCGGTGGTGCGGTCGCCGGTGACGGCTTCGGCGCGTTCGGCCGGGACGACGGCGCCGCCGTCCACACTCGCCGACGCCAGCCCCCCGGTCTGCGCCTCGGCGACGGGGTCGTCCGGTCCACCGTTGGGCCCGGTCGGGAGCGAAACGTCATTGGCACTGCCGAAGCCATACATCCCGAACAGGACGGCGGCGACGACGAGGACCGCGAGCACGACGGCTACGGCAGCTCGGTTCTGCATGGGTGGTCAGGGGGAGAGCCCCGCGGGGGCACTGCGGGGCGGGCGAGGGGTGGACGGCCCGAACGTGGTCCTGTCGGAGAAATGACGCGGAACGGCCGGAGCTCGGATCCGTCGGACGGCACAATGGCGACGATGCGGGTCGCCTGGGTCGTGCTGCTGGTCGGACTGCTGGTCGGACTGCTGGCGGGGATCGCCTGGTGGCTTCGGCACGACGGCGCGCCCGCACCCCCAACGGCGACGGTGACCGAACTGCCGCTGCCGAAGAGCCTGCAGCAAGTGCGGCCGGCGTCGGACTCGCCGACACGGCGCGAGCACGTCGCGGAACCAGTCGCTGCTGCTGGGCCCGATGCGGCCGACGACACGGTGTTCGCAACGATCACGGGCCGGTGCGTTCGCCAGGAGGACGGGGCCGGTTGCGCCGACTGCCGGATCGAACTCGATCGCCCGGGCGCCGACACGCTGGTGGCCCGCAGCGACGGGCGCGGCACGTTCTCCCTGGCGGTCCCCACGGCCAGCGACAGCTACCACCTGACCGTCTCGGCGAACGGGCGCGTCACCCGCTACAGAGACCTCGACGAGCTGCGCGCGGGCGCGACCGAGGACCTCGGCGAGCTGCCGATGCAGCGCGGCTTCCTGGTGCCCGGCCAGCTGGTCGACACCGAAGGCGCGCCGGTCGCCGACGTGCACCTGACGGTCGCCGGCTTCGACAACCAGATCCCGGCCGGCCACACCCGCTTCGGCGCGTCGATCGCGACGACCGACGCCGCCGGGCGGTTCACGTTCGACGGCGAGATCCCGCACGGCACCTGGCAGATCCAGCTGCAGGGCGACTACGTGCTGCTCGAAGACCGCTTCTCGATCGTCGGCGACCAGGCGCCGACGCTGCAGCTGGTCGTGCGTGCGCTATCGCGGATCCAGGGTCAGGTGCTCGGTCCCGACGACCACCGCATGACCCACATCGTCGTCGCCACCGCCGATCGCGCGGTCCGCGCCGAGACCAACGCGGTCGGCGACTTCGTGCTGCGCAGCGCCGAGCCGCGGCACGGTCCGGTCGACCTGGTCGTCGACGACGGCGCCAACTGGCCCGACGCGCCGCGCACGCGCGCGCACTGGGGGGATCACGGCATCGTGATCCGGCTGCCGGAGACGCCGCCGATCGAGGTCGAGGTCGTCGACGACCGGGGCGAGCCGGTCGAACGGTTCGGCCACCGCTTCGCCAAGGGTGGCCGCGCGTCGCAGAGCGCGCCGCCCGAGGACCACCCGGAGGGCCGGCTGCGGCTGCAACCGGGTGGACGCGGCACGTTCGTGCTGCGGGTGTTCCCCGAGTCCGAGCGCTGGGCGGCGTCGCCGCCGCACCAGGTCCTGGTCACGGCGACCCGGCAGCCGCGCCTGCGCGTGACGGTCCCGAGGCTCGACGACGCCACCGTGCAGGTGCTCGACGCCGACGGTACGCCGGCGGCCGGGGTCGAGGTCACGCTGTTCCGCACCTACGCGGGGGTCGCCCAGCACACCGGCATCGTCGACCTGCGCCGGCCGATGTACCACCACGCCGGCGACCACAACGAACGCGTGTCGGGTGGCCGAAGCGACGGCCGCGGCAGGCTCACGATCCCGACCCCACGCGATCCGACCGGCCTCTTGCTGCGCGTGCGGCAGGGCAACGCCCGACCCGACGACACCGTCGCGACTGCGCTCGCGCGCGAGCGGCGCCAGACGCTGGTGCTGCAGCGCTACGGACAGGTCGTCGGCCGGGTCGAGCTGCGCGGTGCCGACCACCGCGACTACGTCGTCGGCCTGTTCGACGCGGACGGCATCCGCGTCGAAGGCGCGAGCACCGCCCGGCTGAAGGCCGACGGCAGCTTCCGCAGCCCCCCGCTGCGGGTCGGCAGCTACCGCGTGCGGCTGATGAACGCGATGGCCGTGTCCGGGCCGCACACGTCGATGACGTCGTTCGTGCCGTGCCGCGTCGACGGCGCCCTGCTCGAACGACGGGCCACGGTCGCGGCGGACACGCCGGCCGAAGTGACGTTCGCGGTGCCGCAGCGCACGTTCGGGCGGCTGCGCGGCCGCCTGGTGCCGACCGACGGCGCCGGGCTGCCGGCGACGGTCTGGCTCGAATACGCCGACTACGACCTCGGCGCGCGCGGCGAGTTCGCCGTCGATGCGCACGGCGACTTCCACGCGACCGGCCTGCAGCCGGGTCGCTACCGGGTCGCGGTCGGGCGACCGGTGCGCGCGGGCGTGCTGGCCGAGGTCGTCACGGTCGTCGCCGGCCAGACCGTCGCGCAGTCGTTCCACTACGAAGGCCGCACGGTGCGGGTCGACCTGCTCGACGCTCGCGGCGCTCCGGTCGAACGAACCTGCTGGGTCCGCTACGCCGGCCGCACGCGCCGCATCTACGACGGCCGCTCGGTGACGTTCGCGTGCGCGCCGACGATCCCGGTCGCGTTCGCCCGCACGCCCGAAGGACCATGGACGGCTGCGAGCCTGCTCGACCAGCCGCACGTGCGCGTCACGCTACCGTGACTTCGCCAGCGGCAGCCGGATCAAGAACCGGGTCTCGCCGACGCGCGTCGCATCGAGCCGGATCGTGCCGCCGTGCGCCTCGACCAGGCGGCGGCAGATCGCGAGGCCGAGGCCGGTGCCCGAGGTCTTGGTCGTGAAGTAGGGATCGAACAGCTTGTCGCGCACGTCCGTCGGCACGCCGGGTCCGTCGTCGACGACCGTCACCAGCACGTGGTCGTCGTCGCGCCGCGAGGCCATGCCGACCTGGACCGGCCCCTGCGCCGCCTCGATCGCGTTCTGCACCAGGTTGACGAACACGCGCGCCATCGACTTCTGGTCGATCGAGATCGAGGCGTCGCCGGCGCCGGCTGCGAAGGTCAGCGTCAACGGCTTGTCGGCGAACAGCCGCGCCGTCTGCTCGCGCAGCTCCACGAGCCAGTCGTCGGCAGAGACCACCGACTTCTGCGCCGCCGCGATGCCGGCGAACGAACGGAAGTCGCTGGCGATGCGATCGAGCGCCTCGGTCTGCTCGAGCACGGTGCGCGCGAGCCGCTCGGCGACCTGGTCGGCGCGCGGGTCGTTGTCGCCACGCGCGCGCTGCAGCAGCTGCGCCGTCATGCGCATCGGCTGCAGCGGGTTCTTGACCTCGTGCGCGACCTGACGCGCCATCTCGGCCCACGCCTGGTCGCGCTCGGCGTGCGCCAGCCGGTCCCGCCCGACCGCGAGTTCGTGCGCCATCAGGTTGAACGCCGAGGCCAGCTCGCCGAGCTCGGGGCCGCCGCGCTGCGACACCGACACGGCGAGGTCGCCCTGCGCGATGCGCCGGGTCGCGGCGACCAGCGCCTGGATCGGCGCGGTGATCGCGCGCGACGCCGCCAGCGACCAGATCACCAACACGATGATCGACACCAGGATCGCGACCAGCAGCACCTGCTCGAACGCGTTGCTGGCGGCGAACAGCTCGGTCTCCGGCACCGCGACGCCGAGCACGAACGACCGGGCCGCCGCGCCGCCGCCGGGCGCATAGCCGACCCGCCAGCGTTCGCCGTCGGCACCGAGGGACTCGCACCGACCGAGCTCCGCCGCCGCGGCGAGGCGCACGGCGAGTTCGGGCGGCTCGAGCGGCAGGCCGTAGTGCTGCCGGTCGGTGTGCGCCTGCACGGTGCCGTTCCTGCCGATCAGGAACACCTCGGCCGACGGCAGCCGCGCCTCGTCGACGAGCACCTGCCGCGCCTCGTCGATGACCTCCTGCACCTCCGGCCAGCGCATCAGCGCGAACAACACACCCGACGGCCCCTCGGCCTTGGGCACGTCCATCGCGACGCCGAGGTGGTGGCTGCCGGGATCCATCGACCGGAAGTCCAGCCCGCGGTGCAGGTAGCGCGACCGCCCCCACGGCAGGAAGTGGGTGCCGCGCACCCGCTGCGAGCGCCCGAACCAGTCGGTACCGGCGACGCTGTCGGGGATCAGGGACGCGCGGCGCTGGTGCTGGCTCGGGTCCAGCCTGCGGCCGTCCTGCCAGTAGACGACCCGGCCGTCGGCGTCGGCGAGCATCAGCAGGTCGAGGAACTCGCTGAGCAGGTCCGGGATCATCTCGACCTGCTCGGCGAACGCCTCGAGCTCGTCGTTGAGCTGGTCGGCCGGCGTGTCGAGCACGCGCCGCGACAGTTCGCGCACGATCGCGCAGGCCTGGTCGGTGCGCTCGAGCCGGGTCTCGATCTTCTGCGTGTAGTCGGCCGCCAGCTGCGGCAGGAACACGCGCACGACCTGCTCGTCGATCTGCTCGCGCATGCCGTTCAGCGAGAACCAGCCGTAGAGCAGCAGCGGCAGCACGGCCGACACCACCAGGGTGATCAGGAACCGGCTTGCCAGCGAGAGCGCGTGCACGCGGCGATTATGCCACGGACGCGCCCGCTTCCGACCGAAGGGTCAGTTGCCTTCGCCGCCGGTCTCGGCGGCCTGGGCGGCGATCGCCTTGCGCAGGCGCTCGATCTCCTTCTCGCCGTCGCGCCAGAGCTCGTAGAAGCGCTCGGCGTTGATGTAGTGGTCGAGCGCCTTCTCCAGGTCGCCCGCAGCCTCGGCGTCGATCGCCGCCTGCCACTCGGTCTTGGCGCCCTGGATGTCGATGCGCAGCGCGTCGATGCGCGCGCCCTCGTCCTGGAAGCCGTCCGGCCACTTGACGGCCAGCGCCTCGAACGCGGCCAGCGCCTCGGCCTTCTTGCCCATCACCTCGAGGTCCCGTGCAGCGCGGAACTCGGCCTGGCCCTGCAGCTTGCGGTTCTCGATCATCAGCTCGCTGATGGCGCCGCGCGACAGCGTCGACTGCTCGAACGCCTCGTCGAGCATCTCCTTGGCCTTCTTGAACTCACCGTTGCGCATGATCAGCTGCGCCGACTCGATCAGGCCGAGCGCGGCCAGCTCCGAGGTCATCTTGTCGATCGCCTCTTGCGTGCCCTCGAGCTCCGCGTCGAGCTTCTGCGCCTGGCGGTAGAGCACCAGCGCCGCGCCGAACTGGTTGTCGCGCTCGCAGGCCTTGGCCTCCGCGAACTTGGACCGGGCGCGCTCCAGACGAGCCTCGTCGCGCAGCCGCTTGGCGTTGTCGCGGCGCTCGTCGTCGGGATCCGGCGTGTGCCGCAGCACCGACTCGGCGTGCCACGCGACCTCGATGTGGCGGAACTCGGGGTACTTGCGCACCGCCTGCAGGAATTGCGCCTGCGCCACCGCATCCATCCGCGTCAGCTCGTCCTTGACGCGCTGGATGCCGTCGTTGGCCGCCTCGAAGCCCGGCATGATCCGCTGGCTCTCGAGGTACATCTCCATCGCCTCCTGGAACTCCCGCTGCGACAGCATCGTGTCGCCACGCAGCACCAGCGCCTTGGCCTGCTTGTGGTGGGCGTGGTCGCGCAGGTCCTGCACCGCCTCCGGCTTGAAGTCCGGCGCCATGCGCTCGAGCTTGGCCAGCAGCCGCAGGGCATCGTCCTCCCGTTCGCGGAAGATCAGCGTCTGGGCGCGGTCGCGGATCGCCTCGTGCTTGATCCGGGTGTGCTCCTTCTCGAGCGCCTCGTCGACGCCACCGCCCTCGAGCTGGCGCAGATACTCCGTGTCGAGCACCTCGAAGGCGTGCTGCCAGTCGCCGCGACGCTCGAACGAACGGCTCTTCTCGATGACCGAACTCGTTGCGCACCCGGAGAGTAGGAGAAGTCCGAGCAGCGGGACCGCGGTTCGGAGAAGGGCCGTCGGGAGGGGTCGCACGAAATACATGGCGGAGCTGCGGATTGGCCTTCCTGGTCGGAAGGGCCAGAATGGTCCGCCCCTGAGACCGGCGGACGGCCCGCCATCTTCCCGCCCATCCCCTAGATGTCCACAGCTTCCCCCACCGGCTTCGGCCTGCACGAATACATCCGCACCATCGAGCAGGTGCTCGACCGCCGCCCCTCCAACCGGATCATCATCCGCGAGGTCTCCAAGGCCACCAAGGAGCTCTGCAGCGACGACCGCTGGCTCGAAGATCGCCACCGGATCGGGGAGAAGGACCGCTACACGCGCCACCTGCTGCACAAGGACCCGCAGAACCGCTTCATCGTGCTGTCGCTTGTCTGGCAACCGGGCCAGATGACGCCGATCCACGACCACGCCTGCTGGGGCGTGATGGGCCTGGTCGACAACACCCTCGAGGAGATCTGCTACGAGCGCCTCGACGACGGCTCGCGGCCGGACTTCTGCGAGCTGGAGCAGACCCGCGGCACCGACGTGTCGAAGGGCGGCGTCGCCTACCTGCTGCCGCCCTACGAGGAGATCCACCGGATCGGCAACACCAGCGACAAGCCGACGATCTCCCTGCACGTCTACGGGCGGGACCTCGACGAGATCAACGTGTTCGATCCGGTGACCGGCAAGGTCAGCCCGATGCGCATCAAGTACTACTCGCCCGAGATGGGCGACCAGCCGTTCATCATCTGACCCGCTTCGGCCCGAACGGCCGGGGCGGCGCAACAACGCCAGGCGCCCTGCGAGGCCCGGTTCGCTGATGGGTCGAGCCGCCGACCGCTGTGGCTACCTGGGCAGCCGGCTGCGAACCAGGGGCCCGGCATCCACGTCGGTGACTTGCCCCTCCTCGATCGTGACCTCCTTCTGCACGGCAGCCCAGCCATGCTTGCTGATGCGAAGCTGGTGCCGACCCAGGGGCATCGGCCAGAGCTGCTTGCCGGATGCTGCAGCCAACGTGAAGCCATCGCCTGACTCGAGCTCGACCGTCACCCCGACATCCGCGTCGAACGATGGGATCCTGAGCCACCCCAGAGGCCCCTTCAACGAAACGAGAGCAATCGCGGCTTGCCCTCGATCTCCATCTCGCACGTGCACCCTGACGCCTTCCACTTCGTCCATGACCTCGGGGCACATGACTCGGGACGTGAGCGTGTATTCCCCGACCGGTAGCTCGACTTGCCGGCCGCTCGTGATGGACCAGGACCTGCCCGCCTGATCGAGCAGGATCAGCGGGTGGTCGTGCACGACGTCCAGGCCGGCCATCAGATCGACTCGGAGCCAACCGACGCTACCCGATGCGCGACGCAGCAAGTGGGGACGCGACCAACCGGCGATCGGCCGCACCTCGATCGAACCCTGATACAGCTCACCGCTGACGGCCGTCGCCATGACTCGAACGGTATCGCCTGTGTGCTCACCCAAGCTCGCCACGACGTAGGCGCGCGAACCCGGCGCCCGCGTCGACCATTGCGACGCGAGATCCTTCGCGCGCCGGTACACCTGTCGGTCGACTGGCAGCCGGTCAGGATGGAACCTCCATGCCGCGACCTCGACTCCGCCAGGAACGACCGCCCAGACACCCCAGGCTGGATGCATGACGATCTGCACCACCGCCACGTTCGGAGCCACCTCGACGAAGTAGCCGTCGTGCATGCCCAACCGCCACATCGCGCGCACGAAGGCTTCGGCCCCCGTCGGAATGCCGCCGATCACGGCCACCCCTCGTTCGTCCGTGGTTGCGCGATAGCAACTCGTCGTCAGCCACGGATTGTCGAATCCGCTCTCGGACCAGTCCCAGCCGTCGCGGCAACCGGCCTGATCCAACGACAGCTCGATCGGGCACCCCCCCAACGGAGCACCAGCGTCGTCGACGCAGTGCAACTCCAGACGACGCCCACTCCCGAGCAATACGACCTGCTCCGCGGGTCCGTCCGTCTCGACCCGGAGCTGTGCCGGTGCATACATGGGATGAAAGGCCACGAGTTCGTCACCGACCTGTTTCTCGGCAAGCTCGACCCAACCGTTCTCGTCGCTGACCAGGTCGATCGCACACGGCCCGGAAACGCACACGCGTTCTCCTGGCCGAAACAAGCGAACATCGCCGACGGGACGCTCATCCGGATCCACGAACCGGATGCGGAACGCCGGCTTGCGAACGCCTTCGACGGACTGGGCTTCCGCCGGCTGCGCCTCGACCCGAACCAGGGTCTCGGGATCTCCTTGCAGGCTCCCTGACCGCTCCATGCCACCAGCATCGTGCGACGCCGCCCCCACCGAGGACGCACGTGCATCGCCTTGCGATCGCGAGGTCGCCCAGAGGATCAGCGCCACGAGACATGCAAGGACCAGGATCACGGCAACGGCCGCCCTGCGTCTCGCCAATTCGTTCATCTGCCAACCTCCACTCACGACTCGTTGGTTGGATCCGTTGCCTGCGCGATGACGTGCGCTCGATCGCCATGACGACCAACTCCCACATGACCACGAGCGGCGCCGCGAAGAGGATACGCGATGGCCCGGACCGCGGGGATCCCCTCAACCCCTGCGTGCACACCTGCCGATGGCTCCGATGCCATGGAAGACGGCGACATCCTGGACGCGTTCGACGACGCCGAAGACCTGAAGAAGTCGATCCAGCAGGGCGAGAACGGCCCGTGGAACGACGACTCGGCGGTGTTCGAGGACCCGAAGCTGGCGGAGCTGCAGAAGGACCTCGCGGAACCGAAGCAGACCGACTACCAGCAGCGGCGCATGCAGGAGATGCAGCGTCGCGCGGCGGCGGCCCAGAAGGAAGCCGAGCGCAAGGCGCGCACCGACTTCGAGGTCGCGCCGTCGACGACCGCTTGGACCGGAGACCAGGACGAAGCGGCCGGCACCGAGGCTCCGCAATGGAGCGAGACGCCGGTCTGGGACGAGCACGGCGGCTGCGCGGCACCGGTCGAACGCCGCTCCCCCAACGGCCGGCCGGACCCGAACAGCCCGGTCGTACACGCCCGCCGGGCGACCGACCGCGCGCCGCAGGAGAAGCCCCAGCTGACGCCGGCGAGCACGCCCGAACAGAGCCTGGTGGTGCACTACGCGCCGTCGGTGTTCGCCGCGGTGCTGGTGTTCGTCGCGGCGACGGTCGTGCACGGCACGCTCGATGGCTGGCACCTCGACCTGATCGCGCGCGCGGTGGTCGCGATGGGCGCCACCGGAGTGCTGTGGCGCCGTTTCCAGACCGGCAGGCTGCGCGCGATGGCGATCGGCGCCGCCGCCTACACCGCGGCGTTCGTGCCGTCGGACCGGCTCGGCACGCCGGAGAACATGTTCGCGCTGACGCTCGGCCTGCTGGCCGTCGCCGCTGGCTCCGGCCTGGTCGGCGTGCAGCGCGACGACTTCGCCAGATAGCGCTGCGTGCCGCGCTACTGGTCGAAGGTCGCGCGCCCCGCGTCCGACACCACGATGCCGAGCGGGTTGACGTAGTCGACCACCGCCCACTGGTGGAAGAACTCGAGGCCGACGTAGGCCGGGTTGCTCGGCAGGTTGAACGTGCCGCTCGCCGCGCCCTGGCCGTCGGTGATCTTGAGCTCGAGCAGTTCGGGCGAGACCAGCAGGTCACAGCCCGGCGCGCCCGGCAGCGCCACCGGCAGCGGCGCGCCGTTGTAGACGGTGTCCGACTGCCCGGTGACCAGCACCGCGAACGTGCTCGGCAGCGCGTTCGCCAGCGTGACGTCGTAGCTCGAGCCGAGGATCGGCGAACCGGCGTTGCCGAGTTCGGGCACGATCGTGTTGCCGCCGGTGCAGGTGACGCGGTAGGACGGCCGTTGCACCAGGCCCGACTGCGACCAGTTGCCGGTGACCGCGGTGCGGTAGTGGCCGACGCCGCCAGCACCCCCGGTCAGGTTGGAGATGACGCCGTCCGGCGAGTTCTCGTAGCCGATGTAGAACGTGCCGTTCACGGTCACCGGCGACGCCAGCGTAGCGGTGTAGAAGCCGGCCGACGGACTGACGGTGATCGTCGTGCTCGCCAGCGGCGTCGTGTCGGGCCCGTTGCCGGTCGACGCGTAGACGTGCGCCGGGCGCGTGATCGTGCCGTTGGTCGACTCGGTGTAGATGTCGAACGCGCTGATCTGGATCGGCCCGGTCGTCGTCACCTCGTAGCAGTACTCATACTGGTTGGTGTTGCCGGTCAGCGTGCCGCCGCCCGCGTTGAGTTCGGGGCACGGTGCGGTCACCGAGCCGGGGCAGCCCTGGCCGAAGTTGCTGAAGCTCGCACCGCTCGGGCGCACGATGTAGAGGCCGGTCGTGCGGTCCGAGATCAGGATGTTGCCCGACGGCAAGAACGGGTAGCAGCCCCAGCAGCCGTTGAAGCCGCCCGAAGCGCCGGGCCACGTGTCGTACGACGCGACCTCGACCGGGTTGCTCGGGTTGCTGATGTCGAGGCAGCGGTAGCCCTCGGTGTACCAGCTGACGTGCACCTTGTCGCCGACGATGAACGCGTTGTGCGGGATCGACGCCGGGTTCGGCGTGAACGAGCTCAGCCCGATCGGGTTCGACTTGTTGGTGATGTCGAAGATCCGGATCACGCCGCCGGCCACCTCGTCGGTCGTCACGCACAGCGTGCCCGCCGCGTTCGGCCACGCGTTGTGCGTGAAGTTGCCGGGGGTGCCGGTGTTGCTCAGCACCGGGTGCGGGAACGAGCTGGTATCCGAGATACGCAGGTCCCCGTTGTAGATCATCGAGCCGTAGAAGTAGCCGTTCTCGACGCAGATGTCGTGGTAGTAGTTGCTGTTGCCGCTACCCGTCGTCGTGCCGATGTAGGTCGGGTTGGCCGGGTTGGCGTTGAGGTCCCAGACCGGCGTGCCGACGTTGGTGCCGGCGAGGTAGAGCAGGCCGGTGCCTTCGTCGATGCAGATGTTGTGCGCGTTGTTGGTCACCGACGTGCCGAACGCGCCGACCGCGGTCGGGCTGTTCGGGTTGCTGAGGTCGATGATCTGGAAGCCCGACGTCGACTCGGTCACCACGTAGGCGTAGTTGCCGAAGGTGCGGCAGTCGCGCCACGTCGACGACCCGAACGGGAAGAAGCCTCGCTCGATCGGGGTCGCCGGGTTGCTGACGTCGACGACCACCGTGCCCGTCGTCGAGCACAGCAGCGCGTACTCGTCGCCGTTGGGCGCCGTGTAGCCCCAGATGTCGTTGAACGGGCCGTGGTTGTTGAACGTGCCGAGCAGGGCGCAGTTGACGCCTTGGGCGGAGATCGACGCGGCCAGGATGCCGGTCAGGAGGAGTGCCTTCTTCGTGAGCATGGGAGAGGGGAGTGGGGCAACCGACAGGGTGCGACGGCGGCAGGCACCGCCGTCGCGGGGTTCGAGGGGATGCGACCCGGCGAGGCTCGTCGGCCCAGCTGGGTCGCTCGGCAGCTGGGTCGCTGGCCTTACTGGTCGATGGTCGCGCGACCGGCGTCCGAGACGACGATGTTGAGCGCGTTGACCTGGTCCCAGACCGCCCACTGGTGGTAGAGGCTGAGGCCGATGTTGGCGGGCGAGGCCGGGATGCTGAACGGCGCGCTGGCGGTGCCCTGCGCGTCGGTGATGAACAGCTCCAGCACGTCCGCCGCGACGAACAGGCTGCAGCCGGGCGCGCCGGGGATCGCGATCGGCAGCGGGGCGCCGTTGTAGACCTGGTCCGACAGACCCGAGACGCAGATCGCGAACGTCTGCGGGATCGCATCGGCCAGCGTCACGCTGTAGTTCGAGTTGAGCGTCGGCAGGCCCTGGTTGCCGATCGACGGCGTGATCGCGCCGCCGCCGGTGCAGTTGACGCGGTACGACGGGCGGTCGACCAGGCCCGAGCTGGTCCACTGCGCCGGCCCGTTGATCAGGTCACGGTAGTAGCCCGAACCCTGCTGGCCCGCCTGCAGCGAACTGATGATCACGTTGTTCGAGCTACTGTCGAGGCCGATGTAGAACGTGCCGTTGACCGCGACCGGCGCCGCAAACGTCGCGGTGTAGAACTGCGGCGACGTGCCGATCTGCATCGTCGTACTGGCGATCGGGCTCGCGCCCGGGCCACCGTTGACGTCCGGGTAGATGTGCACCGGGCGGTTGAGCGTGCCACCGGTCGTCTGCGTGAAGATGTCGACCGACGTGATGTTGATCGGGCCCGCCGACTGCGCGGTGTAGCAGTACTCGTTGTCGCGGGTGTCGCCCTCGAGCGAGCCGCCGCCCGGGTTGAGCTCCGGGCACGGCGCCGTGGCCGAGCCGGGGCAGCCCTGGCCGAACCTGGCGAAGTTCGCGCTGGTCGGGCGCACGATGTAGAGACCGGTCGCGCGGTCCGACACCAGGATGTTGCCCGACGGCAAGAACGGGTAGACGCCCCAGGCGCCGTTGAAGCCGCCCGACGGGCCCGGCCACGTGTCGTACGACGCGACCTCGACCGGGTTGGCCGGATCGCTGATGTCGATGCAGCGGTAGCCCTCGGTGTACCAGCTGACGTGCACCTTGTCGCCGACGATGAACGCGTTGTGCGGGATCGACGCCGGGTTCGGCGTGAACGAACTCAGCCCGATCGGGTTCGACTTGTTGGTGATGTCGAAGATCCGGATCACCCCGCCAGTCACCTCGTCGGTCGTCACGCACAGCGTGCCCGCCGCGTTCGGCCACGCGTTGTGCGTGAAGTTGCCGGGCGTCTGCGTGTTGCTGAGCACGGTCTGCGGGAACGTGCTCGCGTCGGCGATGCGCAGGTCGCCGTTGTAGATCATCGAGCCGTAGAAGTAGCCGTTCTCGACGCAGAGGTCGTGGTAGTAGTTGCTGTTGCCGCTGCCGCCGGCGCTGCCGAGGTAGGTCGGGTTGGCCGGGTTGGTGTTGAGGTCCCAGACCGGCGTGCCGGCGTTGGAACCGACCAGGTAGAGCAGGCCGGTCGCGGTGTCGACGCAGACGTTGTGCGCGTTGGTCGTGACCGACGTGCCGAACGTGCCGACCGCGGTCGGGCTGTTGGGATTGGTGAGGTCGATGATCTGGAAGCCCGACGTCGCCTCGGTCACCACGTACGCATAGTTGCCGAACGTGCGGCAGTCGCGCCACGACGACGAGCCGAACGGGAACCAGCCGCGCTCGATCGGGGTCGCCGGGTTGCTGACGTCGACGACCACCGTGCCCGTCGTCGAGCACAGCAGCGCGTACTCGTCGCCGTTGGGTGCCGTGTAGCCCCAGACATCGTTGAAGGGACCGTGGTTGTTGAAGGTGCCGAGCAGGGCACAATTCACGCCTTGGGCGGAGATCGACGCGGCAAAGATGCCGGCCGCAAGGAGGGCTTTCTTCATCTGCATGGGGAGATCGTGGAGTCTTGGCGCAGACTCGAGGCGGGGTGGCAGATCTACTGTATGCGACGCGCGCCCAGGCACCAATCGGCCCCGGGCAGCAAGGCGACGGCGAGCGCCGCTTGATTACGGGCAACCGCTAGGAGCGCGTCCATGTAGTGGACGCGCTGCCGACCGTGATCGCGGAAGCGGCGTGTACGCGTGCGGACGGGGCTTTGCCCACTAGGAGCGCGTCCATGTAGTGGACGCGCTGCCAACCGTGATCGCGGAAGCGGCGTGCACGCGTTGCGGACGGGGCTTTGCCCACTAGGAGCGCGTCCATGTAGTGGACGCGCTGCCAACCGTGATCGCGGAAGCGGCGTGCACGCGTTGCGGACGGGGCTTTGCCCACTAGCGAATCTCGAACCGCCAGCCCGGCGGCAGCTGGATCGGCGGCGCCTGGATCGTCAGCGGCAGCACGGCGGCCTGCACGATCAGCTGGGCGCCGTAGAGCAGCGGCTGGTTGGGGACCTGCCAGGACGTGCCCTGCTGGCCGGTGTAGATGCCCGGCAGGAACACGATCTGCGCCGGGTCCATGTAGACGTGGTACGGCGGTGGCAGCGGCGAGACGAACTGCGGCACGACGCCGAGCGCGAACGCCCCGACCAGGCCGGTCGGCAGGTCCATCGAGAACTGGATCGCGCCGCCGAACGGCGCGTCGTCGGGCGCGACCTCCATCGATCCCAGCTGCGCCTGGGCCAGCGACGCGGTCGCGCTGACTCCGGCGCCCGGGCTGGCGACATAGCAGCCGTTGGTGGTGATCAGCCCCGCGGCAGTCGCGGCGCCGGTCGAGCCGCCTTCGAAGCTCGAGCCGACGAACGACACCGGGCCGGTGCCGAGCGACTCGACGACGCAGTCGGTGAAGCGCGACTCGGTGACCTCGAAGGCCTGGCCGGCCTCGGTCGAGAACGAGACCGCGCCGTCGCGGCAGCGCAGGTTGCGCACGTCGAGCGACAGCGGCGCACCGCCGGTCGCGACGGTGACGTCGCCGACGCAGCGGAACTCGCGCAGATGGCCGTAGAGCTGGTCGCCGACGGCACCGAGTTCGAGCGCGACGCCGCCGGGCGGCGCCAGCAGGTTCCACATCGAGCACTGCAGCCAGGTCACCGCGTCGCTGGCGCCATCGATGCGCGCGCACAGCGGCGACCGCACGCGCAGGTGCGTGCCCTCGACCAGCAGCGGCCGGCCGTTCGTCGACGGAGCCGCGAGGTCGACGCCGGTGCCGGTGCACTCGACGACGCAGCGGTCGAGCGTGAAGCGCGCGGTGCCGCCGGTGCCGACATCGAAGTCGAACCCGGTCGCAGCGCCCGTGACGCGCACGTCGCGCGCCTCGAAGATCGTGTCGCGATCGGCCGGCGAGTCGTCGAACGCGATCGCGTTCGGCACGTTCACGAAGCGGCAGTTCTCGACGATGAAGCGACCGACGCCGCCGGGCAGCGTGCCGTCGACGTCGATGCCGAACTGGGCGAGGTTCTCGAACACGCAGTCGAGCACCGTCAGCCCGGGCTGGCCGGTCGCGTCCGACTGCACGACCTCGAGGCCGCTCGGACCACCGAGGAAGCGCAGGCCCTGGATCACCAGGCTGCTGCTGGTCGAGTGCAGGCCGTAGGTCAGCCCGGGGGCGCTCAGGTCGAGGGTCACGCGGCCGCCAGCGCCGCGGATGAACAGGCCGAACGGCGTGTTGACGATCGACTCGAAGTCCTGCTGCACGGTGATCGTCGGGATCGCCTCGGAGTCGATGTCGATCCACGTCACGTCGGTCGTGACCGAGCCGGGCAGCAGGCTGACCTGCAGTTGCTCGGCGGCCGACAGCTGGGTGACGGTGATCGTGCCGTTGTGCAGCTGGATCGCCTCGTTGAGCGACAGGAAGGCGTCGCCCAACGTGCCGTGCGAGAGCGCGTCGTTGACGAACGCGATCTGGTGGAACGACGGCGGGTTGGCGGCCGGCAGCGGTGCCGGGATGCCGTCGGCCCCCGGGTGCCCCGCACAGGCGAGCAGGGAGAGAAGGGATGCAATCATGGCGCGGTGGATCCCTCAGACGGGATCCGCAGGGAGGGCAGGCGAGGCCCCAGAAGGGTACTCGATGTCTTCGCAGAGGGTCAACGGGGCCAACCGGCACCGGGCGACGCCATCGCGCGTTCGCGGGCGAAGAAAGGGCGAGCGCTCGACGGAGGGGGCGATTCCGGAGCGCTCGGGGTGGGGCGCCGGCCGCAGCCGGCGCCCCGTCGGGCATCGCTTAGAGCGTGCCGATCTTGAAGCAGACCGCGTTGCTGAGCGTCAGGCCCAGCTGGTTGGGCGGCAGCTGGATGTGCAGCGCCGCGCCCTGCGCGTAGACGTCGAAACCAGCCGTGGCGGCCGGCAGCGGGAACGGCAGGACGATCTCGCCCGGCAGGCTCGGATCCTCGAACGCCGTGATGACGATCGGGGCCGGGTTCAGGCCCGGGTAGAACGGGCAGCCCGGCATGCCGATGACACCGAGGTCGACCGGGACCGGGTTGACGGTCGTGTTCAGCGCGAACAGGCCGATGTGGCCGATGCCCGCCGGGTAGGCCGGCAGGTTGCCCATGACGAGGTCGGCGTTGCCGTTCTCGACCGGACGGGTGGCCAGATCCAGCGTCGGGGCCGACGAGCCGTCGCCCGAGACCGCGGCGCCCGGCAGGGCCGGGATGGCCGACCAGTCGGTCAGACCGCCGACCGGCTCACCGTTGCCGGCGCTGAAGCCGATGATGGCGTCGTTGCCGCCACCGTCGTTGGCCAGGTTCGGGCCGTAGGCGATGTTGACGACCGAGCCGTCTTGCGTGAACTCGATCGACATGCTGCAGGTGACACCCGCGACGACCGGCCAGTTCGGGACGTTGTCCCACCAGATCATGACGCCGCCGAGGTTCGGGCTCGGCTCCATCACGTAGATGTCGCCACCCCCGGTCGGGTCGAGGTCGGTGTTGAAGACGCACCACTGCGTGGCGAGGTCACGGAACGGCACGATGCTCGCGTAGTTGGCGCCGTTGTAGTTGAACGACGTGTCGCTCGGGGCAACCGTGTCGAAGTAGACCTTGCCGTTCGAGTTGATGCCCAGCTCGGTGGCCATCAGGCCGCCGCCCGGGGCCGGCAGGGAGATCGGGAACGCCGGCGTGTAGCTGAACGTGCAGTCGTCGAGCGTGCCCGACGAGTTGGCGATCGGGACGGCCGCGCCACCACCTTGCGTCAGGTTGGTCGCACCAGCGGGCGGCGCGATGTACGGGATGCCGCCGTTGCTGATCTGGTAGAAGCCGCCGTTGGCCGACGGGGTCAGGATCGCCGTGTAGGCGGTGCTGGCCACGTCGATCGGCTGCGTGTTGGCCGCGATCTGCTCGTAGATCATGAACGGCAGGTCGTAGCAGCCACCGCCGATCGACTGCGACGCGCCGGCGTTCGGATCCGGCGTGTAGTCGAACGCGATGTTCGGCTGGTCGTTGAAGATGCCGCCGATCGCCGGGTTCGGGATCAGCACACCCGACGGGTCGACCTGCTGCCAGCCCGACGTCTGGATGTCGCCGTTGCTCATCTGGATGAACTGGTCGCTGCTGAGCGGGTCCGGCCAGTTGGCGGGCGAGAAGCCGATGCAGGAGTGATCGCCCGGGTTCAGCAGCGGGACGTTCGTCTGCGGCAGCGAGGTGGTGCCCTGCCAGGTGGTCGGGATGTACTCGATGCAGAAGCCGTAGCTGCCCGCCGGGAGGACGAACGTGAACGGCGCGTTGGTGACCGGGTCCTTGAAGTTGGTGGTGACGCAGTCGCCGTTCCACGGAACGATCGTCATCTCACCCGTCGCGACGTGGGTCCAGTTGGCGGGAGTACCTTCCTGGCCGACGTGCGTGGTCGGGGTCGTGTAGATGCGGACTTCGGCGACGTTGCCGCTCTGGTCCGGAGGAGTCGTCGAGCCGGCACCCTGACTGTAGGTCGTGGTGTAGATCTCGTTGATCGTCAGCGGAGCATCGACGGCGAGGTCGACGTACTGGTTCAGCGTGTCGCCGTTGGCGCTCGCGTAGTAGAAGCTGACGGCCCACGGATCGAACGTTCGGATCGTGGACGGGTTGAGGGCGTTGCACTGCGCGAACGCAGCGCCGGCGGTGGCCATAACGGCCAACGCAATCTTCGAGGTTTGCATGGATTGCCTTTACAGAAAGGACGAGTGAGGCCCGAAGAGAACGGGCAGGTCCGGGCAATCCTAGTGAAGGCCGGGAACCACGCAAACCCCTGCGGAGCCATGCCCGGGACATCCTGCAGACATCGTTGCGGCAGACCTCAATGACGATGCGCACCAGCGTCGATCGAGCGGCGCAGAGCATGTCCGAAGTGCAATGACGGCGCGCGGCGGGCACGCGGCGCGCGTCTCTCGAATGCGGTCGACAGCAGTCTGGAAAGACTACCCGATCGCTATCACGCCTTGCTGATGAAGCCCTCGAGGTCGGTCTGCAGGTCCGACAGGCCGTAGTCCTGCACCGTGATGCAGCGGTAGACGATGCGCTCGAGCTCCTCGGGCGTCTTCGGGTTGAGCACGTTCGGCGGCGTGTAGCTGAAGAAGTAGCTGAGCGACAGACGCTGCGTCTCGCCGCCGCTCTGCCGGCCGGCGAACTCCCACGGCACCTCGTCGAACGGCAGCGTGCCGGTCAGGATCTCGTAGATCATGATGCCGATGGCCATCACGTCGGCCTTGCTGTCCGTCAGCAGCATCGGGTTGTAGTGCGGCGTGGTCGTGACGACCGGCCGCTCCGGGATGCGCATCGCGGGATCGAGCAGCACGACCTTGCCGCTCGGCTTGACGATGACGTTCTCCGGCTTCAGGTCGCCGTGGTACTGCATCGCGCCGGAATCGCGCAGCGACGTCAGCGCCCGCACGATCGCGAGGAACCAGTTGAGGTGGATGCCCTCGAGGCTGCGGATCTTCTCGCGCAGCGTCTTGCCGCGCACGTAGTCGAGCACCAGCACCGGGTCGCCGTCGACCATCAGCCGATCCTGCACCCGCACCAGGTTGTCGTTCTCGCAGGCCGCCAGCAGGTCGCCCTCGGCGCGCAGCATGGCGTGCACCTCCTGTTCGTCGAACAGGTCGATGCGCACCCCGCGCGGCTCGAAGAACACCGCCTCGGCCGGCAGTTCGTCCGGGCTGATACCCTCCGCGGTGCGCCGCGACGTCACCTCCAGCAGTCTGGTGACCTGTCGGCCACCGCCGGAGATGCCGCCTACCTTGAGCGCCACCTTGCTGCCGGATTGCTCGTGTTGGGCGAGGTCGACGGAGGCGAAGCCTCCGCGCCCAAGGAAACGAGTGATCCGGTAGCCCTCTACGACCTCACCGACCGCAAGCTTCATCATCCGCTGTGTGTCCCAGTTGCTATTGCGAGGAGCGCTTCCCCCCGCCGCTGAGTTTTCGGTATCCCCTTACTCAGAGTTGAGTTAGGACTGAGACAACGGCGGCGGCGGCGGTGCCACCGGGACTTCGCGCCCGCTACCAGACGAAGCGGACCATCGGACTCTTGACGGTGCGGTCGTTCACCACAGCGAGCACGTGCGCGTGGTAGGTGGTTGTCGGCTTCAACGACAACCGGAGCTCGTCCGTCGGCTTCCACGGCGAACGTTCGATGCCATCGATGGTCGTGATCGGGCGGTAATCCTCGCCGAGCAGCACCAGCCGGAACGGCCCCTCGATCCCGGCCTCGGACCAGCGGAACGCGCCGAGCAGTTCGTCGAACTCGAGCGAGGAAATCGCCATCGCCGGACCGCGCGACTCAGGCCCTGGCCCGCTGGCGGCCGATACCGGAACATGCGGTGGCAACGGCCCCACCGGCATCAGAACCCCGACGCACGCAACCCCGATGCACCCCCATCCGAGCAACCTGGGCCACCGCGACTGTGGCCGCGCCGCGCGCACGCGGCGGGCTTCGGTGACGGCGCGTTCGGAGCGCTTGCGCCACGGCCGCTGCAGCAAGCGGCCGTCGGGACCGACCGTGCGGGGCACGGCAGCGCCCGCCCACACGTATCGATGTGCCGCCCACAACGCCCACCTGGCCATGAACCCATGATCGGAACCAACCACCTCTCGCCGCAGCGGTTTCTCGCAGCCGCGCTCCTGGTCACCCTCGCCGGCTGCGGCGGTGGCGGCGGCGGCGGCGGCCCCAGCTCGGCCGCCCCGGTGATCGTCACCGCGTCGTTCTCAGGCGTCGGCGCCAACCCGGCCGCCGGCGACACGCTGGTGCTCGCCTTCTCGACCACGATCACGCTGGCTGCGGGCCAGCTGCTGACCGACGACGACCTGGTGCTGTCGACCGGCGACACGCTCGGCACGGTCACGGTCGCGCCGACGCTGCTCAGCTCCAACACCCTGTCGGTCACGCTCGGGGCCGGCGTCAGCTTCACGCCGGGTTCTTCGACGATCGCGCTCGGCGCGGGCAACGACGTGGTCGGTGGCACCGCCACGTCGCCGCAGGCCGGCGGCGACCCGATCACGATCGGGACCAGCGACGGCGTCTCGCCGACGGTCACCAACGTCACGGTCGCGATGATCGACGACGAACTGAACGGCACCGGCGCCGCCGGCGGCACGCTGCAGGTCCCGACCAACGGCTGGAACCTCGACCTCGCCTACTCCGACAACAGCGCGATCGCGACCACCCAGACCGTCATCACCGCCAACGTCGCGGTCAACACGTCGTCGGGCTCGCAGCTGGCCGGCACCAACCTGCGGCCGTTCCTGACCGAGGTCAGCGCCGGCAACACCGCGGCGACCTACACGGTGCCGACGACGGTGCAGTTCCCGCAGACGACGGTGACCCTGACGGTGATCGTGTCCGACGTCAGCGGCCTGTCGTCGACGCCGACGACGTTCGCCGTCGCGGTGCGGCCGTTCAGCGCCGCGCTGCAGCCGTTTGAAACCGCGGTCAACGCCAGCCAGGTCTGGTTCCTCGACTTCTCGCGCGACCTCGAGTCCTACACGACCACCGCGGAGGCCGGCGGCTTCTCGGTCGACGTCGTCAACGGCGCCAACGGCACCAGCGACTTCGAAGACCTGTTGCGCGTCATCGGCCTGACCAGCGCCACGCCGATCGCCAACGTGCAGGGCGGCATGGACAGCAACGAGGTCGCGATCGACCGCTTCAAGACCAACCTGCTGGCCGACCTCGCCACCTACTACACCGGCGCCAACGTGACGTTCACGCTGACCCAGCCGGCCGGCAGCTTCGGCAGCAGCACCAGCGTCACCTACAGCTCGCTCGGCTACTCGGCGATCAGCATCGGCGGCGCCTCGACGTCGGCGGGCGTGCTCGGCCTGGCGATCTTCGATCCGTCGAACACGACCCAGAACAACAACACCGTCACCGACTTCGACAGCCAGCGGCTCGGCGTGTTCCTGCACACGATCGTCGACTCAGGCATGGGACCGCCGTCGTCGAGCAACTTCCGCACGACCTTCGACGACTTCGCCACCGACCTCGGCGGCACGCCGATCGGCGACGACGCCCAGGACGGCAACCGCCTGCTGGGCACCGTCGGCGACTCGCGCGAGACCGCGATCGACGCCGCGCTCGCGGAGCTGGCGCGGTTCGTCGCCACCGTGACCGCGCACGAGTGCGGACACTCGGTCGGCCTGGTCGTCAACGGCGCGATGCCCGCCGGCCTCTACGGCAACGACGGCGTCAACTTCCCCGGCTCCGCCAACGGGCACATCCGCAATGCGAGCCTGTTCCCCGCCGGTTCGACCAACATCATGAGCCCGTCGCTGTCCTACACGACCGCGACCAGCTCCTCGACCGACTTCAACACCCTCAACCGGGCGTACCTGCAGGAGCAGGTCTTCTACGGCAACTGATCATGCGACTCCTCCCCGTCCTCTGTTCGGCTCTCGCGCTGGCGGCCACTGCCGCGGCCCAGAGCCTCCGCCGCGGGCTCGTCGACGCGGACGCCGTGTTCGTCGGCCGCCAGGTCGGCAAGAAGCCGCACGGCGACTCGCTCACGCTGCACCGGGTGCAGATCGTCGAGAACGTGCGCGGCGTCGACGGCCACCGCGCCGTCACCGTCATCGACTGGCCCAAGCTGTCGCTGCACAACCGCCCGACGCCGCGCCAGTCGCGGCTGTTCTGCCTGCAGGACGCGTCGGCGATCGCCGAGCGCCTCGCGCTCCCGGCCAGCGGCGCGCCCTACTACAAGATGGTCGGTTGGTCCGGCAGCCACCCGCTGATCGGCGCCGACCGGGACCAGGATCCGATCGTGAGGTTCGCGCGCACGCTCGCCGACGGCGAGAAGGGCACCGCACCGGACGTCACCGCCGCAGCGCTGGTGACGATGGCGATCAGCGGTGACGCCAGCGTGCGCACCGAAGTGACCCGCTACCTGACCGAACGTGGCGACCTGCGCGGCAAGCTGTCCGCCGTGCACTGGAACCAGCTGATGGCGCGCGCCACCGGCGAGGTCGAGGACGTCGACTACAAGATCGCGCTGGCCACGCTCTGCGGGGAGCAGCGGCTCGAAGGCCTCGTCGAGGCGCTGGCCGTGTCGCTCGGGCCGGTCACCGACCCGCGCTATGCCCGCTGCGTCGGCCGCATCAGCGAGGTGCTGCACGGCGAACGGGCGACCGAGGTACTCGGCCGACGGCTGCGCAACCTCGGCAAGCAGCAGGACCGCAAGATGGTGCTGATGGCGATCGGCGCCACCAACACGCAGTCGGCGCTCGACGCGCTGATGAAGATGGACAAGAAGGACGCGGCCGTGGTCGCCGCGCTGCGCGAGCACCGTTCGAAGAAGGCGCGGGACGCTGCCGGCAGGCGCCGGTAGCGCTGCCGCTACGACGCGACGCGCCCGCCGTGGTCGGCGATCTGCTCGCGGGTCGTCAGGTCGAGCGCCTGCTCGGTGACGAAGACCCGCAGCGAACCGAGCAGCAGCGCACCCTGGATCGCGACCACGGTCAGCACGAACGCGACGATCGAGAAGCCGAGCAGGTGCTCGTCGGTCGCCAGCTGCAGCTCGCGGTACCACTCGATCGGCACCTCGGCGCCGGTGACCTCGCGCGCCGACGGCGGCCGCACCTGAGCGGTGACGACCAGGGTGGCGGCCATCGGCACCAGCAGGGCCCCGAAGACCAGCAGGGTGCGGCGCAGCAACGCGATCCGCAGCGTCAGCGTGTGGGCGCGGAAGGCCGCGCCGATCGAGAACAGGCCGAAGACGCCGACGAAGATCGCGATCAGGCTGGTGAAGGTCATGGGCGGAACAGTCGGACGGAGCCGGGCGCCCGCTATTCCAGCGAACCCAAGTCGTTGTTTCGCAACGACTCACAACGCCCTAGGCTTCGTCGGCACCAGCGCCCCGCCGCGTCGTAGCACGCGGCGCTCCGGCCCGAGCAGCTCTCCCATGTCGCACCGCCGCATCCTGTGCGCCGCGCTCGCCGCGGCGTTTCCCGCCCTCGCCGTCTCCCAGTGTCCGCTCGCGTGGCAGCCGTTCGTCGGCGGCGGCGCCGACGCGCGCGTGCGCTGCCTGCTCGACTCGCCGTTCGGCCTGGTCGCGGGCGGCGACTTCCTGACCCTGGGCGGCACGGCGTGCAGCCACCTTGGGACCTTCGAAGGCGCCACCTGGCAGCCGCTCGGCGGCGGCACCGACGCAACCGTGCGCGACCTGGTGCTCGCGCCCAACGGCGACCTGGTCGTCGGCGGCTCGTTCACGACCGCGGGCGGGCAACTGGTGGACCACGTCGCCCGCTGGAACGGCGCCGGCTGGAGCGCGCTCGGTGGCGGGGTCGACGGCGCGGTCTGGTGCGTCGCGGTGCGAGCCAACGGCAACGTCATCGTCGGCGGCAACTTCGCAACCGCGGGCGGCGCGCCGGCCAGCAGCATCGCCGAGTTCGACGGCAGCAGCTGGCAGGCCTACGGCGGCGGCGTCAACTCGACCGTGCGCACGCTGCACGTCGCCACCAATGGCGACGTGTTCGTCGGCGGTGGCTTCGACCAGGTCGACGGCCAGGCGATCAGCCGGCTGGCGCGCTGGAACGGCAGTTCGTGGTCCCAGGTCGGCAGCGGCACCAACGGGCCGGTCTACGCGCTGGTGCCGGCAGCGAACGGCGACCTGCTGGTCGCGGGCAACTTCACGGCGCTCGGCAGCACGCCGACCCAGAACCTCGCGCGATGGAACGGCACCGCGTTGCTGCCGTTCGCGACCGGCCCGGACGGACCGGTGGAGACCGTGGCCGTGCTGCCCGACGGCGACCTCGCCGTCGGTGGCAGCTTCTCGACCGCCGGCGGCGTGCCGACCAACAACACAGCCCGGCTCGACGGCGCCACCTGGACCGCGCTCGACGGCGGCGTCGACAACCGCATCGACGACCTGCTGTTCACCGCCGGGGAACTGCACGCGTGCGGCGCGTTCACGTCGACCAGCAGCGCGCCGAGCGCGTTCGTCGCGACCCTGCGCACCCCGTGCCCGGCCGGCGTGATGCCGTTCGGCGCGGCCTGCGGCGGCACCTCGCTGCAAGCCAGCACCGCGCCGTGGACCGGCGCCGGCTACACCGTGCGCGGCCTCGGCTTCGCCGGCACCGCGCTGGTCGTCGCCGTCACCGGCCTGTCGCCCGCCAGCCTGCCGCTGCCGGCGCTGCTGCCGCAGTCGCTGCCCGGCTGCCAGCTGTCCGCCACCCCCGACGTGCTCGACCTGCTGGCCCCCACGTCCGGCGAAGCGAGCTACACGTTCGTGCTGCCCAACGACCCGACGATCGCCGGCCAGACCTTCGTCCAGCAGCTGGTCGCCTTCGACCTCTCACCCGCAACCATCACCTCGATCACCAGCACCAACGCCCTCCAGGCCACCATCGGCACGTTCTGAAAGTAGCGGTACGGTACGCGGTTCATCCTCCAACGTTCGCGGCGGCTGCGCCGCGAACGTTGGAGGATGAACCGCGTAACGTACCGCTACTTTGCGGCGAGGCGGCGGAGGACCTTCAGGGCATGTTGGCGTTCCTGGAGGTGGTCGCGAACCTGCAGGTCGGGCACCACGCGCGGCATGCGGGTGCCGTTGCCGTGCCAGCGTTTGCCGAGCTGGTCCTCGTTGGGGTTGGTCAGGTAGGCCGCGCCCGCCGCGCCGAGGGTCCACTCGACCATCGGCAGCGGACTCGCGCCGGCGAACAGCTGCAGCCGTGGCGCCAGTGGCCCGCCGAGGTCGAGTTCGAGCTCGAAGCCGCCCTCGAGCAGCCACCGCAGGCGGTCGTGCTCGGCGCGACGCAGCGACGCCCCCGCCGGGAAGATCACGTCGCCGCGATCGGCGACGGCGGTCACCGCCGCGACCGCACGGCGCACGTTCTTCTGGGTCTCGCGGTGCTGGCGCGGCATGCGCGCGAGCGACCGGCGCAGCGGATCGGTCAGCACCACCAGCCGCTCCTCGGGCGTGTCGTCGCGGCGTTCCTTCGCCACCAGGACACGATCGAGCACGACCATCGCGCCGAGCGCCATCGGCCGATACAGGTCGCCGCCGTCCCCGCAGCACGCCAGCCGCACGCCGGCCCACTCGCGGGCGCGCCCGTGGCCCTTCGCCGCGGTGCCGCGCTGCCACGGCTGCAGCGCGCGATCCCCGTGCACCACCCACACGTCGCGCACGCGGTTCTTGCGGCTCTGGGCCAGCGACACCTGCACGCGGCTGCCGTCCGCGAGCAGCAGTTCGAGGCCCGCCGCGAACGGGCCCGCCGCCTCGCCGCTGCGCAGGTGCAGCGCGCCGTCGGGTGCGACCAGCAGCTGGCGGCCCGACGGAAACGTCAGCTTCACGCCCACCGCGCGGCAGGCCACGTGCACACCGCCCGGGGTCACGCAGCCATCGGTGTCGTGGAAGCGCAGCCGACGCTCGCGCCGCGCGACGCCGCCGTCGCCGAGGCCGAAGTCGGCCACCGGCACGGATCCGGCCGCGCCGGACAAGACGACCTCTGGCAGCTGCTTCTGGAGCGGCCGCAGCGGCGTGCGTTCTTGCTGCGCGAGCAGCGCGCTGACGAGCGGAGCACAGAGCAACAGCCGGACGATCGAAGGGCCCATCACAGCGGACCTATCGGCACGCGGCGCGGCGCAGCCGTAGCCGCGGCCACGACGTTCGCGCCGCGATCAGGCGTCCGGCAGCGCGACCCCGAGCTCGGTCGCGATCGCCGCCAGGAACGCGCCGACGTCGGTCACGATGCCCTGGCTCTGGGCCGAACCGCGGTCGCTCAGCTTGCTGACGACCGCCGGGTGGATGTCGACGCAGACCGTCAACACGTCGGCCGGGATCATGTTGCCGGTGCCGATGCCGTGCAGCATCGAACTCAGGATCACGACCATGCCGGCGTCCTGCAGGATCTCCGCATAGCCCGCCTGCGCCGCGATCAAGTCCATCTCGGTGTCCGGCAGCGGCCCGTCGTCGCGGATCGAACCAGCGAGGCAGAACGGCACCTTCGCCTGCACCGCCGCGTACATGACGCCGGTGGTCAGCGTGCCCTGCGCGACCGCGTTGGGGATGTTGCCCGCGCGGCGCACCGCGTTGATCGCGCGCATGTGGTGCATGTGGCCGTGCACCGCCGGACGACCCGTGGCCAGCTCGACGCCGAGGCTGGTGCCGTAGAGCGCCACCTCGACGTCGTGCACCGCGAGCGCGTTGCCGCTCAACAGGCCGTCGACCAGACCCGCGGACAGGATCGCGGCCAGCGTCGGCGCCGCGCCGACGTGCACGACCACCGGCCCGGCGACCAGCACCACCTTGCGGCCGGCAGCGCGAACGTTCCGCCAGGCCTCGGCGACCTCCTGGACCTGCGCGGCCAGCCGACGTTCGGAGCTGACGCCGCCCTGCATGAACCCGAACTTGCCCTGCTGCCGCTTGCGCGTCGTGTGCGCCGTGATGCGGATGCCGGCGAAGCCCACCACGCAGCGGGTGCCCTTCTGCAGGTCGCGCAGCTTGATGCAGGTCGGCACGCCGTCGCCGGTGTCGGCGACCACCGCGTCCATGCGCTGCTTGTGCACCTGCACCCAGCGACCGTCGATGCGGACCTCGGTGACCAGGTTGGTGGTCGAGTAGAAGCCGTCGGGCGCGGTGCCGTCGATGTCGACGACCTCCCAGACGGCGTCCTCGGTCTCGAGTTCGCTGAGCCCCAGCGACATCAGGTCCGCCTGCAGCCGTTCGAAGGCCTGCTCGTCCGGGGCCGTCACCTGCATCTCGAGCTCGCTGTCGTCGGTGCGCAGCCGGCCGATCTCGAGCCTGGTGATCTCGTAGCTCGCGTCCGCCGCGTGCACCGCCTCCATGGCGTCCGACAGCAGGCCGCTGTCGATCAGGTGGCCGCGCGCATGGAACTTCGCAACGATGGGCTTGCTCACCGCCGGAACGTAGCCGCGGAATGTCCGCCAGACCAGCGAACCAGGACCGCCCCCCGCCCGTTGCTGGGGTGCCCCTTCTGCCCTTCTCCCCGCGCGTGGTGCTAGCATGCCGACTGCGTACCGAACCCAGCGAATGACCCCTCTCGCGCAAAAACTCATCGAGGCCGTCGGCCAGACCGTGCACGGCAAGGAAGACGCCATCGAACTGGCCGTCATCACCTTGTTCGCGGGCGGACACCTGCTGGTCGAGGACCTTCCCGGCGTCGGCAAGACGCTGCTCGCGCGCACCCTGGCGCAGTCGCTCGACCTGCCGTTCCAGCGCGTGCAGTGCACGTCGGACCTGCTGCCGTCGGACCTGATCGGCGCGCAGATCTACCACCCACGAACGGGCGAGCTGACGTTCCGCCAGGGACCGGTGTTCACGTCGGTGCTGATGGCCGACGAGCTCAACCGCACGCCGCCGCGCACGCAGTCGGCGCTGCTCGAGTGCATGGCCGAGCGCCGCGTGACCGTCGACCGCGAGACCCACTCGCTGCCCGATCCGTTCTTCGTGGTCGCGACGCAGAACCCGCTGACCGCCGCCGGCACCTACATGCTGCCGGACAACCAGCTCGACCGGTTCCTGCTGCGCATCGAGATCGGCCACCTCGACCCCGAGTTCGAGATCGACGTGGTCAGCCGCGAGGACGGCCACCGGCTGGCCGACGACGTGCGGCCGGTCGCCTCGCGCGACGACCTGTTTGCCGCGCGCGCGGCGATCGACGAGGTGCGCTGCGACCGCGAGCTGGTCGCGTTCGTCGTCGAACTCGCCAACCGCACGCGCACGTCCCCGGACGTGATCCAGGGCGTCAGCACGCGCGGCGCGCAGGCGCTGCACCGCGCCTGCCGCTCGCGCGCCTACGTGCACGGTCGCGACTTCGTCGTGCCGGACGACGTGCGCGCGCTGCTGGTGCCGTCGTGGGCCCACCGCCTGGCACCGCGCACCGGCGCCAACGCCGATGCGGTGCTGCACGAGATCCTGGCCGAGACGCCGCTGCCGGACTAGCCCGACGGCCCCGGCATCCCCGACCCGACGCAACTCCCAGATGGCGACCCCCAACAGCACGCTCGAGCTGACCCCACGCGGCAAGGTCGTGCTGTGGCTGGCGGGCCTCGCCAGCGGCGCGGCCTGGCTCGGTGGCGACGGCAACGCGCGGCTGGCCGCGGCGATGCTCGCCGCGCCGATCGTGGTCGACTTCGTCGCCAAGCAGCGCCGCCTGCACTTCACCAGGATCCGCGTCGCGCCGCGCACCACCACCGCCGGCGCGATCTACAACGAGAGCGTCGTCGTCGAACACTGCGGTCGCCGGCCGCTGCGCCACTGCCAGCTGTACGAGCCGCGCTCGATGCGCGGCGAGGCCCCGACGCTGCTGCCGACGCTGACGCCGTTCGCGGAGCAACGGGTCGAGATGCGCCAGCGCAGCATGGTGCGCAGCCACGTGCTCGAGCGCGTGTTCATCCTCGAGTCGCAGTGGCCGCTCGGCATGTTCGCGACCCGATCGGTCGTCAGCGCCGACGCCGAACTGATCACCGAGCCGGCGCGCGTGCCGCTGCGCGCCGACGTGTTCGACGCCGCCGCCGAGGCCGAGGTCTCGCCGATCGATCGCTCGCAGCTGCCGGGCCCCGAGTTCTACGCGCTGCGCGAACACAGCGTCGACGAGGACGCGCGCGGCGTGCACGCGCTGCGCAGCGCCGCGATGGGCACGCTGGTGCGCCGCGTCACCCGAGGGCGCATGCCACGCATGATCGGCGTGGTGCTGGACCTGCGGCGCGCCCCGGGCACGCCGCGCGGTCGCGGCCTGCGCCGCTGCGAGTGGAGCCTCGGCGCCTGCGCGACGCTGGTGCACGAACTGCACCGACGCGGCTCCGAAGTACGCGTGCTGGTGCTCGACGCGACGCCCGAGTCGTTCGACGTGCGCGGCCCGGCACAGCTGACCGAACTGATGACGCTGCTGTCCGAGGCCAGCCTTGCTTCGAACGCGCCGGTCGCCGACGAACTGCTCGAAGGGCTCGAGGCGCTGGTGCACTGCTACTGGATCCCGGCCGGCGGCTACCTGCGCGCGCCCGAACTCCAGGCGCTGCCCGGCCGCGTCACGCTGCTCGAGGAGGAACGCGAATGACCGCGCGCGATCCGGCCCCGCGCGGCCTGCGCCGCTTCGCCACCGTGTGCATGTTCGCGGCGACGATCCTGGCCCTCGCCAACCTGCCCGGCGACGAGCTGCCGGTCCCGTGGCTGCTCGCGTTCACGCTGCCCGGCGCGATCCTCGGCGGCTGGTCGCGACTCGCGCGGTCGCCGTGGCGGCGCGCGGCGATCGCCGTGATCCTGCAGGCGGGCGCCTGCTGGGCCGCGCTCGAGTGGGTCGGGCCGATGACCAGGCCGGCCGCGCTGGCCTGCACCATCCTGCCGCCGCTGGCGTTCGCCACCGCGCGCAACCACGACGCCGACCCGTCGCTGGCGCTGTTCCTGAGCTTCTGCGTGCTGCTGGTCGGGATCATCCTCGACGGCCTGCACATCCCGCTGCTGCTCGGCTACGGCGCCGCGGCGTTCCTGTCGCTGCACGGCGCGACGCTGCTGCACAGCTACCGCACCAGCACGCCGCGCAAGCAGCCGGCGCCGCTGCGCGCACTCGACGTCAACGCCGTCAGCCTGATGGTGATGTCGTGCATCCTCGCGGTGTTCGCGATCGACCGCACGCTCAGCTGCCTGCCGTCGCCGAGCCGCGGCAGCACGTCGACGGCCGACGGCGGCGACTTCGCTGGCAACGATCGCGAGGTCGGCCTCGACGACACGTTCTCGTTCGACGGCACCGGCGGTGTGCTGTCGGAGCTGCGCGGAGAGCAGCTGGTGCGCGCCGAGAGCCCCGACGGCCCGGTGTCCGACCGGATGTACCTGCGCTGCGGCTTCTTCACCGTGCCCGGCCTCGACCGCTGGGACATCGGCCAGCTCAACCTGCGGCCGCAGTCGTCCAGCGACGGCCACGTGTTCCGCCGGCCCTCGCGCTTCGCGGCGACCAACACGCTGGTCGTCGAACGCTACGCCGGCGCAGCCAAGTTCGTATTCCTGCCGCCGCACACCACGCAGGTGCGCGGCCTCGAGGACCTGGTCGTCGACACGCGCCGCGAGTGGATCCGGCCGCGCTCGCCCAACTCCGAGCCATACGAAGTGCTGTGGCAGGAGTTCGCGCCGCTACCGGCGGGCGCCCAGGTCGACCGGCGCGCGCGGCTGCTCGGCATGCTGAGCCTGCCGCCCCGGCTCGACCGTGTGCCGTTCGAAGAACTGCTGTCGAAGTGGCGGGTCGGCCGCGATCCGATGCAGGCGATGGAGGCGCTGGCCGACGGCCTCGCCCGCCACTGCCGCTACGACCGCAGCGCGCCGATCGGCCCCTACCCGCACGAACTCGAGAACTTCCTGTTCGCCGACGAGGACCGCCACGGCTACTGCATGCACTTCGCGTCGGCGGCCGCACTGATGCTGCGCATGCGCGGCATCCCGTGCCGCATCGGCGTCGGCCTCTACGGTGGCGAACCGAGCCGCGAAGGTCCCGACGTGCGCATCTACGGCTCGCAGCACGCGCACGCGTGGGTCGAGGTGCCGTTCGAAGGTCGCGGCTACGTGATCTTCGACCCGACGCCGCCGGGCGCACGCGGCCGCAGCTTCGTGCCCGACTCACGCCCGGCGATCGAGTCCGACCCCGACGTCGAGGTCGAGCGGCCGTTCTTCGAACCGGCGGTACGCGCGGTCACCGACGTCGTCACGACGCCGTGGACCTGGGCGATCGTGCTCGGCGCGGTGCTGCTGCTCGCGGTGTTGCCGCGGCGGGCCCCCAAGCCGCCGGAGCGCGCCTACGCCAACGTCGCACCGAAGGCGCGGCGCGCCCTGCAGAAGCTGATGCGCGCGCTGGCCCACGCCGGCCATCGCCGCGGCCACGGCCAGACGCTGGAGCTGTTCGCCCAGGATCTGGACCAACGCGCGCGGCTGCAGCCGGAGGTCAAGGCCGCGTTCGCCGCCTACCAGGAGGTCCGGTTCGGCGGCCGCGAGTTCGACGACGAACACGCGTCGACGATGGAGCAGGGCATCCGCGCCGCCGTGGCGATGCAGCCGCCGGCGCCCGAGTAGACGCGACGGGTCAGCGGGCGCGCGGCCAGCAGAACTCGAGGCCGATGCGGTCGCCGTCGTGCTCGCAGCGCAGGTCACCGCCGAGACGCCGCTGCAGGAACGCCGCGGTCAGGATCGCGTCGTAGGAACCGGCACCACGGGCGACGTCGGCGATCGCGCCCGATCGCATGCCGACGACCCCGGCGACGGTTTCGGCGCGCGTGCGGTCGACGCCGGTCGCATCACAACGCGCGACGACGCAATCGCGCAAACGCCCTTCGGGGCAGCTCAGCGTGCGCTCCACGACCTCGAACCGCATCGTCGCCGCACCGATTTCGATCAGCATGTGCAGCCCTTCCATCACCGCCTGCACGACCTCGACCGTGACGACGCGCACGTCGGGCAGGCCGTCCGGGACCGCCACCTCGAGTTCGATCCCGGCATGCTCGATGGTCTTGCGAACGACCGCGAGCGCGTCGTCGATCAGCGCACCGGCGGCGACCCGTTCGCGACGGGCCGGGGTGCGCACCAGGATGCGCGCCAACACCCCCGCCATGCGGGCACCGATCTTGGTGCCCTGCTCGAGATCGAGCAGGCTCTCGCGGTCGGCGTCGGTCCGCGCGTAGATCCCGAGCTGCGCCGACAGCGCCAGCACCGCGTTGAACTGGTTGTTGAGATCGTGCGACAGGCTCGCCGCCATGTTGCCGAGCGCGCGGCAGCGCACCGAGGCCAACACCGTCGCGGCGCGATGCTCGCGGTCGGTGACGTCCCGCGCGACCAGCCAGCCCTGGCCGTCGACTTCGTATCGCTGCAGCTCCCAGGCCTCGTCGTCGGTCAACATCACGACGGGGTCTCCGGCGTCGAGGTCGGCGCGGTCGCCGTCGGCGAGCGGCAGCGCGTCGAGCGTGCCACCGAACTTCGAGGACCATGCCGCCATCGCGCCGGACACCCCGGTCAGGGCACCGTTGGCGGCGACCAGCGCAACGGCGTCACGGACGCACGCCGAGGGCACGGACGAGGGCGGAGGCATGCCGACCTTGTAGCAGACGCGACCTGCGCGGCCTCACCGCACCGCGGTCAATCGCGCGCGACCGCGATCCAGCGTGACGCGGCAGCGGCTCAGCAGATCGATGCCAAGCACGCCGTGCACCGGGAAGACCTCGGCCCTGCCACGGTTTACGACCGGCAGCGTGACCTGCAGGAAGCGCGCGTCCGAGCAGCGCAGCACGAGATCTCGCACTTCTTTTACGGCCACCAGGCCGCCGCCGACCGTTCGCACGCGCCGGAACGACGGCACCGCGCGCTCGTCGCCACCGGGGATCCGCGACAGGCCGAGCGCGGTCAGGCTCGAATGGCTCGCGCCGGTGTCGAGCACGAACCACAACCGCGCGCCCTCGACCACCACCGGCACCAGGCAGCGCCCCTCGGCGCGCACGCACTGCACCGACTGCTGCACCGGCAGCCCGTGCGGCAGCGCCAGCACCACGCCGCCGCGTTCGGGGTCGACGGTCAGGCGGCAGGCGCCCAGCAGGTCGAGGCCGAGCACGCCGCGGGGCACGCGCTCGGGGCCGCCGTGCAGGTCACGCAGCTTGAGCGCGCCGTCGGCGACCACCAGCACCGGCACGGCGCCGATGTCGACGTTGCCGACACGGAACTGCGGCAACAGCCCGACCTCGATCGGCAGGCGCCGACCGGCTCCGTCCAGCGCCTCGCCAGCGCGGCGCCGGCTGCGCACCCCGAGCTCGTCGGCGAAGCTCGCCGCGACCGTCGTCATCGACGTGCCGGTGTCGATCGCGAACGGACGCAGCCGGTCTTTCGTGCCGCAGACGAACTCCGGAACCTGCCCCGGCAGCAGCGGCTGCTCGGTCAAGAGCGGTCCGGAGAACCGCCGCACGAACGGCAACGCCGACGAGATCACCGCAAACGCGCGGCGCCGTTCGGCGTGTTCTGCCAGTGCGCCGGCGAGCAGCGGCGTCGAGCTCTCGCCCCAACGCCCCGACTGGAACAGCTGGTCGCCGAGCTGCCCGCGCAGATCGGCGACCAGGTCGTCGTCGCCGTCCGCCCGCGCCAGCCGGATCGCCGCCATGCGTTCCTGCACCGCCAGGTCGTCGTTCCACGTCAGGTCGGCGAGCAGCGCGCTCCACTGGGCCGCGCGGGTGTGCCGCGGATCCCGCTGGCGCGCCTCGACGACCAGTTCGCGCGCCTCGTCGAGACGGCCTTCGCCGAGCGCCTTCGACGCCAGCGCCAGCTGCTCGTCGATCGTGCGCAGCGCGCCGCGACCGACACAGGCCGACAGCAGCGCACACGCGAGCAGCCCTGCGGACGCGCGGCGCATCAGTTGGTGGTGATCTGGATCGAACGGCTGGTCACCTGCCGCACGCCCGCCTCGATCAGGTCGATCGACTGCGCGTAGGCGACGAAGTCCCCGAACACGTCGGGCGACACGATGTCGACTTCGCCGAACCAGGCCGTCACCGTCAACGTGTAGGTGCGTCCGGCGACCAGCGGCGTCTCGGCCTCGGTCGGCAGCGTCACGAACGTGAAGTCCGGCTGGTCGGGCCGCACCAGCACCTCCCACAGCAGCAGGTCGCTGCCGGTCTCCGAACGCAGCTCGACCTTGCCGCCGAGGCTGCCCGCCGGCAGCGAGAACTGCACCTCGAACCCCGTCGCCGGCACCGTCGCCCCCGGCAGCGGCCCGGTCAGCGTCGGGAACGGTTGGAACGCGAACCCGGTGGTCGGCGTCACGGCCAGGTCGATCATCGAGTGGTGCGACGACGTCACCCCGCCCGCCGACGTCTCCCCGCCGAGCAGCGCCAGCCAGACCTCGCCGGCGGCGAGCGGCGGCAGGCCGAACAAGAGGTCGCTGCCGGACGCGCTGACCGAGCCGTCGATGCCGCGCGCGACGTCGACGACGCCGGCGTCCGCCACCTCCTGGCCGAGCGACAGCGTCAGCGTGTTGGGGTCGACCTCGGCCGGAGCGCTGGTCAGGGCACCGCCGAGCGTGAACGTCGTCACCGGCACCAGCGAGACCGGCGCGCCGAACGCCCCGCCCGCACCTTCGACCACGCCCTCGCGCAGGTCGGCGCGGATCGCCGCCTTCTGCAGCGTGTCCCGGCCGCCCGGACTGGTGAACTCGACCAGCGCGAGGTTGCCGCCCGCGAGCGGCAGGCCGACGCGGAAGTCGTCCTGCGTCGTCGCGATATCGATGTCGATCGGCACCGAGGACTGGATCGGCATGCCCTCGACGACCGCATCCCACAGCTCCTGCCGGGTGATCCGCCGCGTGACGCGGGTCGCGTGCGACGCGGCCGGGTCGACGTTGGCGACGTTGCCGGTGATGTAGCCGTGGCGATCGAACCTGCCGAGCGGCTGACGCAGCACGCGGCGCATCGGGAACTCGAGGTGATCCGAACTCGGCAGTTCGACCGTGAAGCCGTGCGTGATCGTGAAGCCGTCGCGCGACGTGCGCACCGTCGCGGTGCCGCGCTTGTTGAAGCCGCGATCGGCGAACAGTTGGCCGTTCTCGCGGGTCTCGCCGACGTAGCCCTCGCCGGCGAACTCACCCTGCACGACGTCCGCGAACTCGACCGGCCCGCCGCCGATGCTGTCGCAGACGTAGCCGCGCGAGCTGCGCGTGCCCTGGAACCACGGCCGATCGAACAAGAACTGGTAGCTGTCGAGCGAGCGACGACCGAACGCCAGGAAGCCGACCTGCTGGCCGTAGTACGACTCGACCCGGTTGCGGCGGCGCCCTTCCTGGTAGCCGAAGAAGCCGGCCGGCACGTCCTCGAAGGTCACCCGGCCGTCGGCATCGCTGACGCCGAACAGCGCCACGTCGCCGCGCAGGCTGCTGATCCGCGCCGGCTGGAACACGTCGGCACGCGCCCGCACGATCTGCTGCACGCGCACGTTGCCGGCCCGCACGGTGTCGAGCAGCAAGTCGCCGAGATCCTGTTGCGTCGCGCTGAACGGCGCGGTCTGCGTCGCGACCACCGGCAGCCAGGTCGCCCCGGCGAACACCTCGACCGTCGCGTCGCGCGGCGTGCCGTCCCCGAGCGTCGCCGGCACGCCGTCGATCAAGAACGAGCCGTCGCCGGCCGTCGACGCGTAGCGGTGGTCGACCTTGACCATCGCCTGTGACACCGGGTTACCGTCGACGTCGACGACGAAGCCGGTGACCGTTCGCGGCGTGACGCCGACGCCGAACGCATACAGGCCGCCCCGGGTGATCGCACCGAGCACCTGCAGGCGACCGCCCGACGCCGTCGCGAACGCCACCGGCCGCCACTCGCCGGTCTCGTCGTCGAGCCAGAACAGCTGCGCGTTCGGCGTGGTGATCGACAGGTCGTCGGGCACGTCGAGGTCGATGCCCGGCGTGAACGTCATCTCCTTGGGACCGATGTAGTAGCCGCGACCGAACAGGCGCGTGCCCGACGACCCGCTGAGCGGCAGGTCCCCCGGCAGGTGTTGCGCAGCCAGCTCTCCGAGCCCGACCCGCACCGTGACCGAACCGCCGACGACCGACGGCGGCGCCAGCGCGGTCGTGCCGAACGGGATCGTCAGCACCGCGCCGCTGGTCGAGGTGATCGTGCTGGTGCCGCCCTGCGAGCCGTTGCCGATCACGACGCTGGCTGCGTCGGGCTGGTCGGGCACGTGCAGCGGCATCGGCAGGTCGGTGTCGAGCACCGACAGCGCCACCCGGTAGCCACCGAGGGTGTCCCCATCGCTCGCCGCCGCCCACGACGGGTCGACGTCGAACAGCACGCGGCCGCGCGGTTCGGCGTAGAAGTCGCCGCGGCCGTTGCGACCGGTCACCGCGCGCGTCGTGCTGCCGGTGACGGTCACCGTCGCCGACACGACCCCACGATTCTGGTCGTCGAGCAGCAGCACCCGCGTGCTGGCGTCGGGCAGCCGCGGCAGCCTCGGACCGATGTCGCTGCCCTCCCCGGCACAGGCAGAGAGCACCACGAACAGCGAGGCAGCGACCAGGTCGCGCCGACGAACCACACCCGTCATGCGCGAGATGCTACCCGTTCGCCCCGCCTACTTCCTGCGCGTGCCGCTGCGCGGACGCTGCGCGAAGCGGTCCGGCTCGGGCGGGGTCGCGACCCGGCTGCGCGCGCCGTCGGCCGAGATCGAGCGGACCCCGACCACGACATCGTCGAGGCAGACGCCGGGCATGCGCGCCAGCATCCGGCCCGAACGCGTCGGCTTCGGATCGGCCTCCGCCATCGACATCACGTGGGTCCAGTCGGCCTCGATCGTCTCCCGCCAGACGAACTCGCAGCGGCTCACGCCGTCGGGCAGCTTGTAGACCACCAGCGTGTCGTAGGCATCACGCGCCAGCCGCGCATTGCTGACCAGCGGCGGTGCCGGCGCCGACGCCAGCTCCGACAGCGTCGCCACGACCACGCGCGCGACGTTGGCCGAGTAGGCGAAGTTGGCGTAGTCCGGCAGGTCGCCGTAGGGCTTGCCGTCCTTCGGGCGAACGTTCTGGTGCTGCCGCGAGAAGTCCTCGCGCGGCTCGGTCATCCGCACCGACGGGTAACCCTGGTCGAAGAACGAGCGGTGGTCGCCACCGCGGCCGTAGCGGTCGCCGCGGTAGATCAGCTTGACGTCGAAGCCGTCGACGTAGCGACGGCCTCCGCGGCTGACGGCGCGCGCCAGGCTGCGGCCGAAGCTGTCGTTGCCGGTCGGCGCGTAGCTGAAGCAGCGCACGAAGCCGTCGTAGGTCTTGCCGTCCATGCCGGTGGTGTTGCCGACGATGTCGCAGGTGATCATGCCGTCGACCCTGGCGCCGGCGTCGGCCAGGAACTGCGCGTGCGCCTTGGAGCCGAGCAGCCCCTGCTCCTCGCCGTCGTAGGCGACGAACAGCACCGTCGCGGGGAACGACCGCGTCGCCATCACGCGCGCCGCTTCGAGCGCGACCGCCGTGCCCGAGGCATCGTCGACCGCGCCCGGCGCGGCGTTCTTGCCGTCGGCACCGTCGCTGTTGCGCGAGTCGTAGTGGCCGCCGACGACGTAGATGCGCGCCGGATCAGTGGCGCCGCGCAGCGTCGCGACGACGTTGACGACCTCGACCTCGCGCGGCATGCCGTTGCGCAGGCACGGCACCTTCGCCTTCTGCAGGCGAACGGTCATGCGACCGCCGCTGGTGGCGGCGATCTTCTGGTACTCCGCCTCGAGCCAACGCCGCGCCGCGCCCGTGCCCTCGGTGTCGCTGTCGGTGCGCGACAGCACGTGGCGGGTGCCGAAGCTGCACAGCTTGCGCACCGTCGCCTCGATCCGCGCGGCGTCGACCTCCTGGACCGCCTCGGCGATGCGGGCCCGGATCGGGTCCTGCGCGTGGGCGACTGCGGCGAGCGTGGCCGCGAGAACGACACCGAGACGATCGTGGATCATGCGAACAAGTCGATTCCTTCCATGCCCTCGGACTTGTCGACGCCGAGGATCGGCAGCAGGGTGGTGGCGATGTCACAGAGGCGGCCGCCGCCCTTCATGCTGCGGCCGACCAATGCGTCCGAGCATACGACCAGCGGCACCGGGTTGGTGGTGTGCGCGGTGTGCACGCCGCCGGATTCGGGATCCAGCATCTGCTCGACGTTGCCGTGATCGGCGGTGATCGCGACGGTGCCGCCGAGCTGGGTGAACACCGGCACGATCCGCGCCAGGCACCGGTCGATCGTCTGCACCGCGGTGATCGCCGCCGGCACGATGCCGCTGTGGCCGACCATGTCGGCGTTGGCGAAGTTGAGGATCGTGACGTCGGGACGCTGATCCGACGCCATCGCCTCGAGCAGCTGGTCGGTGACCTCCACCGCGGACATCTCCGGCTGCATGTCGTAGGTCGCAACCTTCGGACTCGGCACCAGGATGCGCCGTTCGCCGGGCACCTCGGCCTCGTCGCCGCCCGAGAAGAAGAACGTGACGTGCGCGTACTTCTCGGTCTCGGCGATGCGCAGCTGGCTCAGCCCCGCGTCGCTGACGACCTGCGGCAGCGCGCCCTTCATGCTCTGCGGCGGGAACGCGATCGGGCAGGGGAAGTCCTCCCGGTAGCGCGTCATCGTCACGAAGTGCACGACCGGGAACGACGCGCGCGCGAAGCCCTCGAACTCGGTGCTGACGAACGCCTCGGTCAACTGCCGCGCACGGTCGGTGCGGAAGTTGAAGAACACCACCGCGTCGCCGGTGCGCACGCGGCCCTGGTCGGGCGAGCCGATCGCCGTCGGCTTGACGAACTCGTCGTTCTCGCCGCGCTCGTAGGCCTGCGCGATCGCCGCCTGCGCGGAGTCCGCCTGCAGCCCCTGGCCGAGCGTCAACGCGTCGTAGGCGAGCTGCACGCGCTCCCAGCGCTTGTCGCGGTCCATCGCGAAGTAGCGCCCGATCACCGAGGCGATCCGGCCGACGCCGAGCTCGGCCATCCAGCCCTCCAGCGTCTCGACGTACTTCTGCGCCGAGCGCGGCGGCGTGTCACGGCCGTCGAGGAACGCGTGCACGGCGACGCGATCCCCGCGGAGGCCCTCGGCCTTGGCCATCTCCAGCAGCGCGCGCAGGTGGCGATCGCTGCTGTGCACCCCGCCGTCCGAGACCAGCCCGAACAGGTGCAGCGTGGCGCCCGAGTCCGCGACGTGCGCGAACGCCGAGCGCAGCGCCTCGTTGCCTGCGAAGCGGCCTTCCTGGATCTCGCGGTCGATGCGCGTGATCTCCTGGTAGACGACGCGGCCGGCGCCGATGTTGAGGTGGCCGACCTCGCTGTTGCCCATCAGCCCGCACGGCAGGCCGACGTCCTCGCCGCTGGCCGACAGCAGCGTCGACGGGTAGCGCTGGCGGAGGTCGTTCCAGAACTTCGGCTCGGCCTGGTGGATCGCGTTGCCCGGCCCGGACGGCGCTTCGCCGAACCCGTCGAGCACGCACAGCAGCAGCGGCGCGCGTCGGCTCATCCCAGCTTCCTGTCGACGGACACGGCGATGACCTCCTGCTGGCGACGGATCTCGTCGCGAACGGCCGTCGCGCGGGCCATCGTGGTCTCGGCCAGCTCGCGGTTGGTCAGGTAGCCGGCATTGATGCGCACGTTGAGGAACGCGCCCTCGGCGGCGGCGAGCAGCAGCGCGGCGCCGGACGCGAGGTCGCTGACGATCGCCTTGCCGATGCAGTCACTGACCTGCTCCATCGCGACGAACACGTCGCGGATCATCGCCTGGGTCTCCTCGGGCACCACCATCGCGCCGACCATCGCCTCCTGGATCGCCTTGTCGCGCAGCGTCTTCTGCTCGTCGGTGTCCTTGGGCATGCCGTACGCCGCCGAGACCATGTCGAACGCCTTGCAGTCGCGCTCGGCCATCGGCATCAGCCGCTTGAGGTGGTCGCCGAGCAGCGACTCGACGCGCGCGAGATCGTCCTCGCGATCGACGTTGGCCTTCTTGCCCTGCGAGAAGCGGACGGTCATCAAGAACAGGGACGTGCCCATGCACCCGGCCATCGCCGCCGCCGCGCCGCCACCGGGCGTCGGCGTCTTCGCGGCCATCGAGTCGACGAGCTCTTGGAAGGATTGCGTGATCATTTGAGGCAAACAGTGTCGGCAGGCGCGAATCGGAAACAAGGCCGGAGGTGGTTCCTTGCGGTCCCGGCGGGCGATTTGCACAGTGTCGGCATGCGGCGAACCCGATGCGTCTGGCTGATCCTCCTGGCAGGCTGTGCGAGCCCGGCCGGGCCGTCGCTCGGCGAACTGCTGGCCGACTCCGCGATCGGCCAGTCTGCCCGCATCACGATCGAAGGCGACGCGGTGGTCGCGTTCGCCACCCCCGCCGACTTCCGCGCGCTGCCGGCCGAAGCGCGCAAGACCTGTGACACGGTGGCGCCCGAGGGCACGCTGCTGTTCTGCGGTGTCGAACGCGGACCGCGCGGCGAAGGCTTCCGGGTCGAGAAGCGCTACGACGAGCCGAGCCCGCACGAACGTTCGCTGCTGGTCGACGAACTGGGCAAGGTGCTCGAACGCAGCCACACGCTGCCGGTGTCGCAGACGCCGCAACACGTATTGGCCACCGCGCTGCGCTGCGGACCGTTCGTCGAACGCGTCGAGATCGTCTCCGGGCCCGTTCGTGAGGAGTACTGGCGCGTGCTGGTCAAGGACCGCAGCAACCGCCGGTTCACCGCGACGATCGACCTCGACGGCGACCTGCTGCACCTGCGGCGTCGGACCGCGAGCCGCGTCGACAGCTAGGAGCGCGTCCATGTAGTGGACGCGCTCCTAGCTGCGTCGACACCGCGCCACGCGCCGACCTTTGGCGGAAACGGGCATCGCCCGCCGGCTGGCGGTGCCCTACGCTGCGAGCATGCGCAACACCAAGCGAGTCGGCGCCCTGCTCGTGCTCAGCACGCTGCTCGGCTCCTGCGCCGCCGGGCCGCACCAGCTGCGGCGCTCCGTCGACGACTGGGACCACCAGGTCTACGTCAACAGCCCGTGGCTCAACGCCGCGATGTGGATCGTGCCGGTCTATCCGGTGTGCCACGCCGGCGCGCTGGTGATCGACTTCGCGATCACCGATCCGTACTACTTCTGGTTCGACGACGCCTGGGACGGCAACGGCACGGGCTTCCAGCACCTCGACGTCGAGTGGACCGATGGCCACGTCGACAGCCTGCTGTCCGACCGTTCGGGCTGGACGCGAACGGAGCGGTAACGACATGTCGCCGCGCGTCACGTCGCTGCTGTTGCCGACGGTCGCGCTCGCGCTGGCGGCGCCGACCACCGCGCAGTTCCTCAACCGCGCCGTCTGGCTCGGCCTCGACGAGGAGGGCGTGCGCCGCGACTTTGCGCAGGGTCGTGAGTACTACATCGACCGGATGTCGTACGTGACGCTGGCGCCGTGGTGGGACCGCGGCCTGCAGCGGTTCGGCAACGAGGTGCGCTACCAGCTCGGCTCGGTCAGCTCGCGCGACTTCACGATCGAAGGGCACATCGACCACCGGATCGAGCTCGGTGACGGGTTCTCGTTCCGCTACCACGTGCTGCAGGGCGAGAACCGCGACACGCGCTTCGTGCGCAACGCGATCGGGCTCGAGTACGAACTCGACGACACGACGGCGCTGTTCGTGCAGGGCACGCCGTTCGCCGACAAGAGCGCCATCGACGTGTCGGCCGGCGCCTGGCTGTGGCGACGCGGGGACCAGGCGCTGCGTGTGATGCTGACGTCGGTCGATGCACCGAGCGACAAGAGCCGGACGTTCGAGTTCGAACGGGCGCCCTACGGGCTGCAGGTCGCGGGCGCGTTCGGCGACGCGGACGGCCACCGGCTGGTGTTCGACGTCGCCGCCCAGCTGCCGTTCGAGCTGCGCGAACTCGACAGCGGCAACCACTTCGAGATGGAGCGCTACATCGCCAACCTCGAGACCCATCTGCACGTCGACGAGGACGACCGCATCGTCTGCGCGATCGAGGCCGAATACGCGGACAAGATGCTGCGCCCGGTCGGTGACGGCGATCCGCTGCGCGAGCACTTCGACCGTGAGTTCCACCAGATCCGATTCGAGTGGTGGCGCGACGGTCCGCAGCCGTGGTCGATCGGGTTCGCGCACACCTACCTCAGCGAACGCGGCAACCGACCCAACGATCCCGTTAACGACCTGCGCGCGCTGCGCAGCGAGTGGATGGGGATCGTGCGCTACCAGCTGCCGATCGACGGCCGCCTGTCGTTCGAACCGCAGCTGCTGGCCGGCAACGTGCGCGACCGCTTCTTCGACGGCGACGGCCGCCGCGGCAGTTCGCGGTTCGAGGGCAAGATCGCGTGGAACGCACGCTGGGACTTCTCGCCGAACGTCACCCTCGCGCTGATCGTCAGCACCCAGCTCGACGAACTCGCGTTCGGCGGCGGCGGCGCCCAGTTCGTCGCGCGCTTCTGACGACCGGGGCCGCGGGCGCTGTCCTGGTCCGTCAGGTCTGCTCCCGGAACGACCTTACGAACCGACCTTACGGACCGAACAGGTTGGCGAGCGCTTCGTCGAGGGTGGGGAAGGCGAAGGGGAAGGCGTCTTCGGCGAGGCGGTGCGAGGCGCAGTAGCGGCCGAGCGTGGCCAGTTCGGGGTCGGTGCGCAGCAGCAGCGGCGCGCCGATGCGGACCATCCAGCGGGCTGCCGGCAGGCCGAAGGGCACCCCCATCGCGCGCCGCAGCGACCGCATGAACCGCGCGTTCGAAACCGGGTTCGGCGCGGTCGCGAGGTAGGCACCGCGCATGTCCTGGTCCTCGATGGCGCGCACGAACAGCGCGTCCATGTCGCGCTCGTGGATCCAGCTGATGCCCTGCCGACCGTGACCGATGCGGCCGCCGAGGAAGCACCGCGCCAACAACGCCAGCCGCGGCAGCGCGCCACCGCTGCGACCGAGCACGAAGCTGGTGCGCAACACGACGCTGCGCATGCCTTCGAGCAGCCCTTCGGTGTGCGCGCGCTCCCACGCCTGACCGACCATCGGCGCCAGCCCGACCCCGAACGCGCTGCGTTCGTCGCACAGCTGCTCGCTCGGATCGCCGTAGATGTGCGCGGTCGACATCTGCACCCACACGGCCGGCGGCGCATCGAGGTCGCGCAGCGCGCGCCCCAGCGCGGTGGTCGACTCGACCCGCGAACGCAGGATCTCGTCCTGGTGCTCCGGCGTCTTGATGCAATCGACGGTACGGCCGGCGAGGTTGACCAGGGCCGTCGCGCCATCGAGTTCGCGCTTCCAGTCGCCGACCGTGCGACCGTCCCAACCGACGAACTCACCGACCGGCTGCACCGGCCGGGTCCTGCCGAGCACGGTGACCCGGTAGCCGCGCCGCAGCAGGTCGGCCGCCAGGTTGGCGCCGAGGAAGCCGGTGCCGCCGGCGATCACCACCCGACCGTTCGTCGCGCGTTCCACGAACGGACAACGCGACCGCCAGCCCGCCTATTTCGTGTGATCGACCAGCTCGACCATCGTGTCCCCCAGCAGCTGGCGGACCTCGATGCCCGGATCCGGCGCGAACCAGATCATCTGGGTGCGAGTCAGGAACTTGCCCTGCGCCTCGGGCACGCCGAGCCGTAGCGTGCGCGCGATCCGCAGCGCCTCGAACGTGCCCGCCGGCACCTCGATGCGGTCCATCCCCTCGACGTGGTAGCTGGCCAGCATCGGCAGCGCCTTGCCGTCCCGCACGCGATCGACGAACTCGCACTGCCAGCGCTTGCCGACCCAGAGCGGCCAGTGGTAGCGCACGTCTGCCGGCGTCATCAGCCGCTGCGGCTCGTCCGCGACCCACTCGCCGAGGTTGCCCAGGTCGAGGTCGCGGCGCAGTTGCCGGTCGTCGCCCATGTCGATCACGTAGGCGCCGTCCTCGATCGCGACGACCTCGAACGTGCCGCGCAGCTGTTCGCCGCGGACCAGCGAGAAGCGGTCGCCGACCGACCACTGCGGCCGGTCCCAGGTCTGCACGCCGTCCGGCCGTGGATCCACCTGCAGCACGCCGCGGCCTTCGCCAGCGGGCAGCGTGCCCTCCAGGCCGGAGCACGAGGCCAGCGCCAGCAGGGCGAACGTCGACGACCAGACGCGGGGGTTCACGGCAGTTCGATCGGGATCGGTCGGAAGTCGATCGCGTCCACCGACGCGAGGTAGTAGCGGATGCCGTCGGCCTCGCCCTGGAAGCCGTACTTGTGGTCCTTGCCGTGCAGGTGGCCGTAGACGCAGACCTGCACGCAGGCGTCGCGCAGGATCTGCACCGCGTCGGTCTCACGCCCGTCGGAGTAGCGCGGCGGGTAGTGCACCAGCGCGATCGTGCGGTCGCCGTCCGGCACGCAGCCGCCGAGCTTGCGGCCCGCCTGGACCGACAGCTTGAGCCGCTCGAGTTCGCGCGCGAACACGGTGCCGGCCTTGTCGTCGGCCCACGGGGCATCGGGCGGATCCCACAGGCGCGTGCCGATGACCACGGTGCCGTCCGGCATCTTGATCGCGTTGTTCTGCAGCAGCTGCACCGAGTCGTCGAGCGCGCGCTCGACCTTGGCACGCGACTGCCACCAGGTGCAGTGGTTGCCCTTGATCAGGATCTTGTGGCCGGGCCGCGCGCACAGCCAGTCGAGGTCCGGCTGCGCCTGGGCGAGGTTGAGCCCCCACGAAGTGTCGCCGCCGACCAGCACCCAGTCGTCCGGGCCGATCATCTCGTCCCAGGCCTCGCGCATCCGTTCGGCGTGGTTGACCCACTGCTCGCCGAAGATGTCCATCGGCTTGTCGACGCCGAGGCTCAGGTGCAGGTCACTGATGGCGAACAGTCGCAAGGTGGTCTTCGGTGCGGGGCGGATGGCTCGGGCTGATGGCTCGGGCCTGGGAGCTCGGGCTGATCGCTCGGGCTGGGGGCGTCGCAGTGAACGGCCCTTGGCCCGGCTTGGCAAGCGCACCTAGCGTTCTGCGCGGAGAAGTTCCGCCGCGATGCGACTAGACCGGCGGCAGCTCGTCGACGTTGACGGCGCCGGGCGGCAGCGTCTTCGCCGCGCCGCCGAACCCGAGCGCGTGCAGCGCACGGCCGACGAACTCCTGCAGGCGCTCGAAGCTGGCCGCGGTGACGACCGCCGGCGTGACCATCTGCAGCGCCGGGCGCAGCAGGCTGCGGGCGGCGAACAGGTGGAACGCGAGCGACCGGTCCTTCGGCTCCACCGCGTCGCCCATCGCCAGCAGCAGCACGTCGTGCATCTTCCAGCTGTCGGGCTGGCCGCTGACGCCGAGTTCGCTGCGACGCGGGATCGCGTGGTCCAGCAGCGCCGTCTCCATGACCGACGCCAGCATCACGGTCGCGATCCGGTAGTCCCCGGCCGCGGCCGAGCGTTCGTAGGCGGTCAGGTCCATGCCGACCAGCGAACGCAGCCGCGGGTCGCGGATCTTGTTGCGGTCGAGCAGGGCCGGGGCGGATTCCGAACCCGCCGTCACCTCGTCCAGCAGTTCGGGCGCCTCCGGCTCGGGGCCGGGCAGCGGCTGGGTCGCCGCCGGCGAGCCGCTCTGCCAGTCGTCCTGGGAGCCGACCCCGGCCATGTGGTCGCCGAACGACGTGATCCCCTGCGCCATGCTCGGCGCGTGCGACGCACCGCCACCTGCAGCGGGGTCGCCACCGAGCGCGCCGGTCCCGGGCGCGACGATCTTCTGCCGCGCGGCGACGTCGCCGAAGACCTTGTTCTGGATGCGCGTGTTGAGCGCCCGAACGGCCTCCCCCATCACCGGGGCGAGGCGCGGCAGCGGCAGGTCAACGACCGGCTTCTCGGCCAGCTCGACCGCCCAGTCTCCGAGCACCTGGCGCTTCTTGGTCAGCCACTGCCGTTCGTCCGGCGCCATCGCGCGCTCGACCAGCCGCACGTCGATCGCCTCGACCGCGCGCCGACAGCTGGCGACCAGCAGGCTGGCATCACCCTCGCTCAGGTCCAGCGCGACGATGTCCTGGTAGCCGCTGGCGCAGCGCTGCAGGTAATCGCGCAGGCGGCGCACGTCGCCATAGAGCCGCGGCAGCGTGTCCGGCCCCGCGACGCTCTGCTGCGAGAGCTCGAGGCGGTGTGCTCCGAGCTGCTCGAGCGTCAGCTTCGCCGCTTCGAGGAAGCAGACGGCGACGACCTTCTTGACCTGCAATTCCGGCATGGGTGGCAACGCAGCCATCGACAGAAACCCGTACACTCCTTGACCGTTCGTGGTGGCCGCGGCCCGGGTTCGGACACCCGGGCACAAGCAGCCGCTCGGAAATGACTTACAGAAGCCCTCCCCGCGACGGCGCCGAATCGTCACGGCCGCCTGCAAATCGACAGCCTCCAGGCCCGTAGCGGCCACCTTGCCCCCGTCGAGATCCTGCTCGCAACCCACGCTGCCCGCCCCTGCCACGATGAGCCGCCTCGTGCCGATCCTCTGCGCCGTTGCCACCGTTGGCATCGGCCTGACCGCATGGTCCCAACTGTCCGCCGGCGACACCGACCTCGAGATTCCCAAGGGCGCGACGCCCGCGGCCCCGCCGGCCGGGCAGGACGCCGGCGCCGCGCTGCGCAAGGCCCGCCAGCAGTGCTCGCTCGCCGCGATCGACGCCGTCGTCGCCAAGGTCCGGGGAGACGCCGAGGCGCGCCCCGAGGATGCCGCGACGTGGCGGCTGCTCGCGGAAGCCCACCTCGAACGGGCCCAGCAGCGCACCCACCTGCGCGGCATCGCGGTCGGCGAGCCGGTGTTCGACAAGCTGCCGGCGGCGCTCGAGGCCGACCTCGAAGCCGGCATGGCCGCGGTCGCCAGGGCGCGCGAGCACGGCGACGACACGGGCCAGCTGTTCCGCATCGAGGCCGGCCTGATGAGCCAACGCATCACCGGCTGGACCAGCGCGCTGCAGTGGAACGGCAAGATCGGCCGCGCCCTGAAGGAGGCCGGCGAGCGCGACGCCGACGACCCGAAGCTGCACGTGGCCCTCGGCCTGCGCAAGCTGCTGGCGCCGAAGCTGTTCGGCCACGACCCGGAGAAGGCGCTCGAGTACTTCGAGTTCGCCGCCGCGCAGGACGACGACGAGCGTCCGGCGGTGTTCGCGGGCATGGCCAGCTACCTGCAGAAGAAGCGGCAGCAGGCGATCGGCTGGCTCGAGCAGGCCGTCGCGAAGAACCCGTCGAACAGGTTCGCGCGCGTCGTGCTCGAGCGCCTGCGCCGCGGCGAGGAAGACCCCTTCGGTCGTGACGTGACCGAAGCGGAGTTCGCCGCCCTCGGCGGCAAGTACGGCGGCCGGCCGCCCTATCGGTCGCGGCGCTCGCGCAGGTAGCGCACGCGCGACGGGCCGACGAACTCGCCGCGGCGGCCAGAGACTCGGCGCCAGCGCTCCTGCGGGGCGTCGTGGCTCTCGCGGCCGCGCAGCATCTGCCGGATCTCCTGCATCATCTCGCGGAGCTCGCGCATCTCGGCGCGCATCTCCTCGATCATCTCGGCGAGTTCCTCGACCTCTTCCTCGATCTCCTCGCACTCCTCTTCGCACTCCTCGCACTCCTCCTCGTGCTCGGCGTGCGCGTGCCCTTCATGCACGTCGTGCTCACCGTGGACGGCGCGCTCGACCCACTCGTAGACCGCCTTGTGGTCGCCGTCGCCTTCTTCGAAGACGAACAGGCCGCCGTTCGACGGCTTGTCCTTGCTCTGGACCCAGACGTCGACCTGCGGCTGCTCGCCGACGATCGCGTGCGCCTTGGCCTTGGCGGGCTTGCCGTGCTCGTCGTGCACGATGACGTCGAACTCGACCGCGGCGTGGCCCTTGAAGTCCTTCATCGCCTTGGCGATGTGCTCCTCGATGCCCTCGACGTCGATCTTCGCGTCGCCGTCCCGCTCGAACGTGAAGAAGCGGTTCTCGACCTTCGCCTTGCCGGCGGCCCCGGTGTCGACGTCGAACGTGAAGAACGCGTTGTTGTCGGCCTTCGCCTTGGCCTTGTTCTTCGCCTTGGCCTTGTTCTTGATCTTGTTCTTGGCCTTGGCCTTGTTCTTGGCCCGGTCGGGGTCCTGGTGGTACTCGTCGAAGTAGAGGACCTCGGCCTCGACCTCGCTGCCGTCGCCCTTGTGGACCTGGAAGATCCGGTTGCCGTGCGCCTTGCGGGCACGCTCGTGCACCTTGATCGCCTCCTCGTGCGCGCGCAGCGCATCCGCGTGCGCCTTGACGGCGGTCTCGGCCGCGCGCCGGGCGTCCTCGGCCGAGCGGTACTGGAGGATCACGCGGCCGTCGCTACCGGTCGCGACCTTGTCGAGGATGCCGCCGGCCTTCGACACCTTGCCGAGGCGCGCGCGGAGTCGCTCGGCGCGATCGCCGAGGTCGACCTTGCGGACCTTCTTGTTCTTCTTCGGGTCCTGCACGATCGCGGTGTCGACCTCGACGACGACGTCGCCTTCGACCTCGGCCGGCTTGACCGACAGGAAGCGCGGCCGCTCGACCGACTCGGTCTCGACGACGCGGGCGACGTTGTTCTTCTTGTCGACGTGCCAACGAACCGACGGCTTGCCCGCCTTGGCCTTGGACTCGACGATCTTGCGGACGACGTCCTCGCGCCGCGCGTCCTCGACGTCGACGACGACCGCGACCTCATCGCCCCCGTTGCGGCGCAGGCGCGACACGATCGGGCGCGCGTGCAGCAGCGCGTCCTTCTCGACGTTGACCGAGCCCAGCAGCTCGATCAGCTCGCGCTTGCACTTGCTGCGCTCGGCGTCCGACAGGTCACCGTCGCTGAGCTTTTCGACGAGCGCGAGCACCAGCGCGTGGCGCCTGGCACGGCTCGCCTTGCTCTTGACGGGGTCCTGCTGGGACGGCGACGGCCGGGCCTCGGTGGCCTTGCGTACGATCACTTCATGCTCGTGCTGTGCGGGAACCAGCGCGCCGCCAAGGCACGCGGCGGCCACGATTCGGATCAGGTTGGGGGTCATGGGTTTCTCCTCGTAACGATCTTCGAACTAACGGTTGAGAGACGAACCCCGGCCGAGCCGCGCCCGCAGGCGCGACCGGAGCCGGGTGAGAACGGTGAGGCGCGACTGCAGCAGCTGCTGCAGCTCTGCGGCCTCCGGATCGGGCTGGATCCGGAGCAGCGCCTGCAGCTGTCGCGCCTCGCGCACGACCGCGGCGTACTCCGTTTCGACCAACGCGACGTACGGCTGAAGCTGCGCTGCCACCGAGGTTTCGTCGGCGGCGAACGCGGCGACGAACTCGTCGCTGGCGCTGGGCGAGGCGACCGCCTGGCCATCGAGGCCCGGCGCCGCCATCGTCAGCGCGGCCAGCGACAGCACCGCGACCGAACCGCTGGCGAGGCGACGCGCGGTCGGCGGCTCGGCCGCGCCGAGCGCGGCCTCGACCCGTTCGCGCAGCGCCGACGGGCGGGCCGCCATGCCGAGCGCCACGGCGGTCGGGGTCGGCTGCGGCCGCAGCCACTCGGCGACCTCGATCAGGCAGCGCGCGACCGCGGTCGGGCTGGTGTGGTGGGCGGCCTCGGCGTCACAACGCAGCTCGACGACGCGCGACCACTGGCGCCGCACCGCGAGCAGCAGCAGCTGCCACGGGAACAGCGCGTGCACCCAGGCGGCGATCCACATCCACGCCGGGTCGGCGCGACGCAGGTGCGCGAGTTCGTGGCTGAGCATCGCATGCAGCGAAGCCTCGTCGAGGCTCGCGGCGCGCTCGGGCAGGCAGACCTCCGGGCGCACGAAGCCGAACGCGATCGGGGTGCACAACCGTTCGGCGCGGCTGATGTGTGGGGAGTGGCGCAGGCCCAGCGACTCGGCGAGGCGCGCGGCGGCAGCCAGCACCCGCGGGTCGGTCTCGGGACGGCGCGTGGCGAGGATGCGACCCAGGCGCCACCAGGTCCGCCACAGCAGGAACGCGCCGATCGCGCCGAGCAGCAGCGCGACGCCGACGACGATCGTCGCCCACGGCAGCGGCGCCGCCGGTGCGATCACGGCAGGGTCGGTGGCGGCCGGCGCTTCGACGACCATGCCGACCAGCGGCACCAGTTCGTCGACGGTCAGCTGCGGCTCGGCCGACAGCAGCGACGTCCACAGGCTGCCGACCAGCGCGAACTGCAGCGTCGCGCTGACGAACGGCAGCCACATCACCTGCCGCAGCAGCGCATCCTGCAGCGGCAGGCGACGACGGCCGAACAGGCGCGTGACCGTCCAGGTCAGGGCCAGTGCTACGGTCGAGTGGATCGCGAACGTGCCGAGCCAGGCGGCGACCGGCTCGAGGGTCCGTTCGAGGTCGGCGAGCGAGAGCGCGATCATGACGGGTCCTCCTGGCGGTCGGCCCCTTCCTGGCGCTGCTCGGCGTCGGACACGGCGCGGCGCAGATCCTCGAGCTCGTCGAGCTCGATGTCGCCGGCGCGCAGCAGGTGGTTGACGAGTGCCAGCGGATCGCCGTCGAACAGGCGGGTGACGAGGTCGCCGACCAAGTTCTTCTGCACCAGCTCCGGGTCGACCTCGGCGCGATAGAGGAAGCTGCGCCCCTGGCCGCGGTGCGACACGAGGCCCTTCTCCTCCATCTTGCGCAGCATCGTCGCGATCGTGGTCAGCGCCAGACCACGGTCGTGCAACGCCTTGTGCACTTGGGAAACCGGCGCCTCACCGCGCTCCCAGAGGGTGCGCAGGATGGCCAGTTGCAGATCGCCTAGGTTCTTCGGTCCCTGCATGAGCTTCGTCTGCTACCACAGTAGTCGGCCACAACTACTCCGGTAGTAGAGAAAGCTCCGCGATTTCTCGGCGATCGGGAAAAGTGCGCGGCGGCGCGCGGCCCCGATCGCGGCAGCGCCGGGCGCAGCGACTCAGCCGCCGAGCGGCGCGACGATCGTCCAGAGCCCCGGGGAGACGCACAAGAAGCTGTTGATCGACAGCGGGTCGAACACCACCCATTGGGTGTAGATCGACATGCCGACGTAGCCGGTGGTGCCCGGCAGGTTGATCGGCACCTGCGCCTGGCCGGCGCCCGCGCCGCCACCGACCGTCATCACGCCGATCGCGTTGACCGGGTTGGTCAGCAGGTCACAGGTCCCGGGCGGCAGCCCGAACAGCGACGTCAGGTCGACCGGGAACGGCGCCGTGTTGGTGTCGCCGATGACCCAGAACGCCGTGCGCTGCGACGGCGCGTTGCCGATCCGGTTGACCCACGTGATCGCCGGTGAGGCGATCTGGTCGGCGGTGTTCTGCGGGATGACGTTGCCCTCGCACGGGCAGCCCGAACCGAACTCGATCATCACGCCCGGCCGCGCGTTGAAGCGCGTGACCATGCCCCAACCCTGCTGCACGGTGCCGTTGACGGCGCCCGGGTTGTTGTTCGCGTAGACGCGCGAGGTCTGGCCGATCAGCTGCGTGGTGCCGGCGTTGTTGAAGAAGAAGGTCTGGTTGCCGACGCTGTTGCCGGTGATCCGGATCTCGATCAGGATCGGCCGGAAGCGGTCCCACGTGAACAGGTTGGTGAACGGGATCGTGCACGCGACCGAGCCGGTCGGACCGACCGTCAGGCTGACCTGGCCGGGCGGGAACGCCTGCACCGGGGTGCCGTCCCAGTTGTTGTCGAACGTGCCGAACACGCCCGAGAACTTGCCGTGGCCGATCAGCACCTCGCAGTTGACCGTCACCGGCTGTGGCGCCTGCGCGTTGTTTGAGCCGCACAGGAACTGGACCTGCTGGATGCGCATCGGCTCGGTGATCGCCCCGGTCAGCACCGGCGTCGGGTTGTACCACTGCTGGTAGCGGCCAAGGCCCCCGGCGAACGGACGGTCGATGTTCGTCGGCGAAGCGAGGTTCGGGTGGTCGACGATGACCTGGGCGCTGGCGGTGGCCGCCAGGAGACAGGTGAGCAGGAATGCGCGCATATGGAGAAAGGGGGCCGAAGGCAGCTCGGCCAGAGGCAGTGTAGCGGATTGCGGCCCGGCGAGGCGCCAGGGGCGCGGGCGAAGAACGCCGTGCGGCCGCTCCGACCAGGGCTAGTCCGCGACCGGGAACGGGCAACACGCCCCTCGCAAGGACGCCTCCGTGCACGGTGTGGCGCAAGGAGCGGGAGTGTCGCAGTGGGACGCTCCTCCGGAGCGGACGAGGCATGGTCGAAAAAGCCGCGACAGGACGAGCGGCCGATCGGACACGAATGCGAACGAGAATCGCATTCGCTTTGAGTTCGACCCCCGACAGCCCGTCCGACTTCGCCAAGACGACCTCGCAGGAGCGCAGCGCGGCGACCGCGCAGCGCATCCTGCAGGCCGCGGCGGACATCTTCGAAGCGGGTGGGTTCGACACCACGCCGGTCGCCGAGATCGCCCGGCGGGCCGGGGTCTCGGTCGGCGGCCTCTACCGCCGCTACCAGAACAAGGCCGACCTGCAGCGCGCGGTCGCGGAGGCGCGCATGGTCCGCTTCCGCCGGATCTTCGCCGACGCGCTGCAGCCCGACGAACTCGGGGCGGCCGACGCCGCCGATGTCGTGCGGCGCTACGCCGCGTGCCTGGTCGACTTCATGAGCGGCCCGGACCGCGGCGTGCTGCGCCGCCTCGCGCTGCTGCTGCGCAGCGACCGCGACCTGCCGGCCAGCCAGACCCTGCAACAACACAACCGGGCCGTGCACGGCATGTTCGCCGCCGCGCTGATGGCGCGCCGTGACCAATTCGACGTTCCCGACCCGGACACCGCGATCGAGTTCGCCGACCTCGCGATGAGCGCCGCGGCGCGCGAGTCGCTGCTGCACGACGGCCTCCGCGACCTCCCCGACCACGACGAGATGGTCGACCGCCTGACCGCGCTCGGCTGCGCCTACCTGCAGATTCCCTACCGACGATGAACACCTCCCGCACCTTCGCCACGTTCCTGCTGCCCGCGATCCTGTTGCTGACGTCCGTCGCCGCGACCCAGTCCGGCCCCGACCCGCTGGTCGGTCCGTGGCGCGGCACTCTGCTCGTCGGCATCGCCAAGCTCGAGGTCGTGCTGCACATCGAGCGGCAGGACGACGGCTACCACGCGACGTTCGACAGCGTCACGCAGGGCGCACGCGGCATCCCGGTCGCGTCGCTCGCGCGCGAGGGCGACACGGTGACGGCCAAGCTGCCGCGCATCGGCGCGGAGTACGTCGCGACCTTCGTGGCGGCAACCGACGGCGCCGCGGCCCGGCTCGACGGAACGTGGAAGCAGGGCGGACGTTCGCTCGACCTCGACCTCGAGCCCGGTGGTGAGAAGCCGCTGAACCGGCCACAGCACCCGACCGGGGAGGTGCCGTACGGCGTCGAGGAGGTGGCGTTCGGACACGACCCGAAGCAGCCGCTGGCCGAGTCGTTCGTCGTCGGCCAGGGCGCACCGGTCACGCTGGCCGCGACGCTGACGCTGCCGCGCGGCGACGGGCCGCACCCGGTCGCGGTGATGATCAGCGGCAGCGGCCCGCAGGACCGCGACGAATCGCTGCTCGGCCACAAGCCGTTCTGGGTGATCGCCGACCACCTGACCCGCAACGGCGTCGCCGTGCTGCGCTACGACGACCGCGGCACCGCCGGCTCGACCGGCGACTTCGCCGCGGCAACGTCGGCCGACTTCGCCGTCGACGCGCGCGCCGCGCTGCGCTACCTGCGCACGCGCGACGACATCGACCACGCCCGCATGGGCCTGATCGGACACAGCGAAGGCGGCCTGATCGCGCCGATGGTGGCCGCGGGACCGGACCGCGACCTGGTCGCGTTCGCGGTGCTGCTGGCTCCCCCCGCGGTCAACATCCGCGACGTCATCACACGACAGAGCGCGCTGATCGGCGCGGCCGAGGGCGGCGATCCCGACGAGGTGGCACTCGACGCCGAGATGAGCGGTGCCGCGCTCGCCGCGGTCGCTGCCAACCGCGACGACGCGAAGGCGCGCGAAGCCGCGCTGCAGGCGATCGCCGACGAGTACTGGCCGAAGTTGCCGGAGGAGTCGCGCAAGCAGGTCGGCGGCACGCCCGCCGACCTCGCCAAGATGATGCAGCGCCTGAACACGCCGTGGATGAACTGGCTCGTGCACCACGACCCGGTGCCGACGCTGAAGGCGATGCGCTGTGAGGTGCTGGCGCTGTTCGGCGGCAAGGACCTGCAGGTCGAGCCCGCCCAGAACGTCCCGCCGCTCGAGGCAGCGCTGGCCGGCCGCCAACCGAAGGCCACCATCGTGACCATCGACGGCGTCAACCACCTCTTCCAGCACACCGAGACCGGCAAGCCCTCCGAGTACGGCGACCTCGAGGAGACGTTCGCGCCAAAGGCCCTGCAGACCATCCAGCACTGGCTCGATCGCATCCTGAAGCGCTGACACCGCATACCGAACCGGGTTCATCCTGCGCCACTTGTCGCGCACGTGGCGCAGGATGAACCCGGTTCGGTATGCGGTGTCGGTCAGAAGCGGAGGGTGTGGGCGATCTTGAGGTTGACGGCTTGTTCGGTCGGGACGATCGACTCGTCCTCGGTGCGCTGCCAGGTCGAGCCTACGACGAAGAAGAACTCGCGGCCGGGCTCGTAGATCCAGCGCAGCCGGCTCTGCCAGCCGATCGCGTTCGACTCGTTGTCGTACTGCAGCAGGTTGCGCAAGCTAAGCTCCGGCGAAAAGAACAGGTCGAGGGTGCTCGCCGCGATGTGCGTGGTGAAGCTGCCGTCCTGCTTCAGGTCGACGTCGGTGGTTCGATACTCCATGCCGACCTGCAGCAGCGGCGACGTGCGCCAGTCGACCTCGAGCACCCCGCTCGTGCTGGTGCCGCCGAAGAAGTCGCCGTGCGAGACGCTCGCCTGGCCGCTCACCGGTCGCCCCTCGCTGCCGCGGAAGCGCAACGTGCTGCGCGTGTTCCAGTAGTCGCCGGCGCGGACCAGGCCGCGCGGCGCCTCGCCGTCCCGTTCGAACAGTGTGAAGTCGTTGAACACGCGGTCGAACCGACGGTCGACGGTGAGCGTGACGCGATCGTCGTTCTGGAACTGCACCCCGATCTCGTCGAGACGGAAGCCGACCTCCTGGGGCGCCCCTTCCCACCGCTCCGCGCGGCTGGTGCTGACGGCGAACAGATAGCGACGGATCACGCTGCCCGGTGCAACGCGCGGACGGTAGCCGACCTGCAGCTCCGACTGGCGGATGCCGCGCCGCGACACGAAGCCGAGCGCCGGCTGGAAGTCGTCCGAGACCCAGCGCGTGCCGGCCTGCGCGGTCCACTCCTGCCCGCGCGCCTCGAGGTCCACGCCGAAGCTCTCGCCGTCGTCGTCCAACCCTTCGCCGGTCGAGCCGACCGCGTCAATGTTGATCTGCAGGTCCATGTCCCCGACGAACTCGGGGATGCGGTGGTAGAAGTCGACGCCGAACACGCTGTTGGCACCGGTGCTCTGGGGATTGCCGTTGGTGCCGATCAGGCCGACCGTGGTCTGCTCGCCGAGCGCGTACTTGACCCGCGCGACCGCGAGGTTCTCCTCGTCGGTGGTCTCGGTGCCGTCGACCTGCGTGTCGATCAGGCCCACCTCGAACGGTCCGGCCTCGCCCTGCAGCTTCATGCCCCACAGGATCGGCACCGGCGAACCGGAGATCAGGCCGATGCGCCGCGTGAAGTACGGCAAAAACCGCGTGCCGCCCGCGAACTGCGAACCGAACGTGTAGTAGCTCTCGCCGTCGAGGAAGAAGTCGCGCTTCTCGGGGAAGAACAGCGGGAAGCGGTTGAGGTTGATCTGACGACCGTCGTTCTCGGTCTGCGCGAAGTCGGTCAGGATCGTCGTCGCGAACGTCATCGACGGCGACACGCGGTAGTAGATCTCGCCACCGGCGTCGGGGTCGAAGTCCCAGTCGCTGTCCGCCGCAGAACGGTCGCGCGTGATCCCCGCCGCCAGATACGGAACGACCTCGAGGCCGATGCCGCCGTCGACCTCACCGAGCCCGGTCATCGTGCCGAACTCGCTGACGCGGAAGAACGGCACCGACTGGCTCGGGTTGGCCCATTGGTATTCCTCGTTGCGGTCGCGCATGTAGCGCTTCAAGTTGAAGCCCCACGAGCGCGCGCCCTGCTTGCGCGGAATGCTGCGGAACGGGATCGCCAGCTCCGCAACCCAGCCGTCGTCGGTGCGGCGCGCCTGCGCCCGCCACAGCGCGTCCCAGGGCTTGTTGAAGCGCGTGCCGTTCGCCGACACGATCGCATCGCCGAGCGATCCGCCGGCACCGATCTGGAAGAAGTAGGCGGTGCGGCGGTTCTCGAACGGATCGATCAGGATCTCGATGCGGTCGTCGGGGTCGAGCCGCGCGTCGCGGACCCGCTGGCTGTCGCGCACGGTCGCCGGGTCCTGCTCGCACCAGATGCTCATGTAGAGGTTCTGGCGGTCGTGCAGGAGCTTGATGATGGTCTGCTCCTTCGGTCGGCGGCCGACCCACGGCTCGACCATCACCAGCTCGCCGATCGCCGGCGCCCCCTTCCAGCAGGCATCGTCGAGCAGGCCGTCGATGCGCGGCGCATGCTCGACCTCGACGCGACCCACCTGGCAGGTTCGCCGGGTCCCGTCGCCCTGCGAGAGCAGCGCGGACGCGGCGCTGAGCGACAGCAGCAAGCGGGCGAGTGGCAACGACATCGGGCCGAGCACCCTACGGATCCGCGCCCCGTTGGGATGCGCTTTTTTGCACCGCGAACGTCGCGACTCCCCCGGGTTACATTCGCCCAGTGAGCGACGACCTCTGGTATCCGATCACCCGGCCGACCAGCCGCGGTGGTGCGTTCCGCAGCGCGCTCGGCCTCACCTGGCCCGACCTCGCCGACGCTCCGCGTTGGCTCGACGGCATGGGCGAAGCGGGCGTGCTCGACGAGCACGAGGTCCGGCAGTTCGGCTCCTGGATCGACGACGGCTTCCTGCAGCTGCCCGGCGCCATCCCGACCGCCGACGTCGACGCGCAGCACATGCACCAGGACACGGCCTACGTACCGGTCAACTCCCCGATGGAGATGGTCGGCGTATGGATCGCACTGGAAGACGTGCAGCCCGGCACCGGCGAACTGCAGTACTTTGTCGGCAGCCACCGCATTCCCGAGTATCGCTTCGACGGCAGGTGGCGCAGAAAGCGCTCGGACGACCCGGACGACGAGCCGTTCCTGCGTCACGTCTACGAGCAGTCGGTCGCCGCAGGCTGCGAGTTGGTGCGGTTCCTGCCGAAGAAGGGCGATGTGCTGGTCTGGCACGCCGACCTCGTGCACGGCGGCGCGCAGGACGGTCGCGAGGGCGCGACCCGCAAGAGCTTCGTCACCCACTTCTGTCCGAGCGACGTGATGCCCGGCTGGATGCGCGACGGAGTCCCCCATTCGGAGATCCGACGACACGAATCGCTGGGCGCATACACCTGCTACCTCGACTACGCCCAGCAGGTCTGACCGGCGCCATTCGCACGAATTTCGGCGGTTTTCGCACGCCATGCGCGAGCTGGGGTCGTCCCCGACCGCCCGGTGCAACCGGTTTCGGACAAGGCTCGTAGCGACACAGGCATTGCCACGGGTCGCGCTCGCGGCGCAAGGACCCGGGGGGAAACCTCCATTATCAACGCCCATAGCGCGCGACGAAGTGCCACCTAACAGCCCAGAGGCGGCGCTCGCGCGATCACGGCGCGAGGTGCCACTGCCGAAACGGTAGCGGATGTAGGTGAGCGCACGGAAACGCTCACGCCGGAGGCGCAGACGCGTTCACGCGTTCGCGCGCGGCGCCGCCTGATTGGGTCGGGGAGGATCCACATGCACGGAATCCGACGTTGCGCGAAGCCGTTCGCGTCTCGGCCGAAGCCATTCGGTCCAGACACGGACGCCGTCGCCTTCTCCCGCAGCACGCTGGCGCGGTTCTGCCGCGCCGGCCTCGGCTGCGCCTTCGTGTCCGCGGCCGCAGCTCAGGCGCCGCAGCCGTTCTTGCCGCCAAAGGCAGAACCGCACTTCTCGCTGTCCGCGCAGATCGCGGCGCTCGACCTCAACCGCGACGGCAGCGCCGACGTGCTGTCGCCAGGGTTGTTCTTCGGCAGCGTGCTCGCGACGCTCGACGAGCACGGCAACACGCTGGCCAAGTCCAACCTCAACGTCGGCATCGCGACCAACCTGCGCTCGCCGATCGTGCCGACGCCGGTGACGATGGCCAGCGGCGACCTCGACCACGACGGTCGCCGCGACCTCGTGTTCACGCTCGCCGACGGCACGCTGCACCTGCAGCGCAACCTCGGCGCGACGCGCATCGACCAGCCGAACTTCGCGCCGGCCCAGGCGATCGACTACCTCGGCAGCATGCTGCCGACCAACCCGCCGTTCGCGATCGCGACGTTCGCAGCGCTGAAGGTGCTCGACCTCAACGGCGACGGCCTCAACGACATCGTGCTCGGCTGCGGCCTGCACGACACGTGGAGCGCGTTCGCCGGTCAGGGCGTCGTCGCCGTCTACCTCGCCAACGGCAATGGCGGCTTCCAACCGATCCGCTACCAGACCACCGGCAGCATCTCCGACATCGAGTGGGCCGACATCGACGGGGATGGCCAGCCCGACCACCTGGTGGTGCTGCAGGAATCCGGCGCCGCCGGCGCCTACCTGCACGAGATGCTGCACCTCAGCCTGCAGAACGGCACGCTGGTGTCGAGCAAGCCGCCGCTGCTGCTCGGCCCCGGCCGTCCGGTCGCGCTCGAGGTCGGCGACGTCGACCTCGACGGCCTGCCCGACTACGTGGTCGCGATGCTGCACTCGGGCGGCGGTGCGGTCGACTCGAGCGTGGTCTGCTTTGCCGGCGACGGCAACGGCACGCCGAACGTCGGCACGTTCCAGACGCTGCCGCTGCCGGCGATGACGACGCTCGGCTCGTACATCCCATCGGTGCAGGTCGAGGACTTCAACCGCGACGGCGTGCTCGACGTCGCCTGCGTGCGAGGCCACATCACCACCTACCCGACGCTCACCCAGCTGGCGCACACGGGCGCTGCCGAGGTCTACGTCTGCATGGGGCCGACGCCGTTCAACGCCACGGCGGAGTCGCTCGCGCTCGACGGCGCCTGCTACTTCGGCCACTGCCTCAAGTGGTCGTGCAACGTGCTGCCGCTGCGGACGGAACCCGACCAGCTGCGCGTGCTCGACCTCGGCAGCGACGGCAACCCGGACTTGATGATGTCGGCGATCCGGCCCGTGGCGCAGCCGACCACGATCGAACGCATCACGCTGTGCAACGGCACGCCGCCGCAGTTCGGGGACTGCGCGTTCGTCAAGGTCGGCGACCCGTCCGGCGGGGACCCACAGCTCCCCGCGCGGATCGGCTTCGACGGCGGCGAGCCGCGCCTCGGCAACGGGTCGTTCGCGTGCACCATCCAGAACCTGCACGCCAACTGCCTGTGCGGGCTGATGTGGGGACCGTACGGGATGGCCAACATCGCCAACGTCTACGGCTTCGACCTGCACATCGGGCCGCAGGAGTTCGGCTACGCGACGATCAGCAGCGGACCGCCGAACCGCGCCTTCGCCAGCTACGCGCTGCCGATCCCCAACGATCCGTCGCTGATCGGCGACGCCGGCTACTTCCAGTTCAACTACTACGACCCGGCGGTCGGCGCCTTCGGTGCGACCCAGGCGACCGGCGTCTGGATCGGGAGCTGAGCTTCGCGATAGTCGGGCGCATGCTCGTCTACAAGATCCTCCGCGACCAGGAGTGGCTGGCGCTGCAGCGCGACGGCGTGACCGCCGGCGCGCCGATCGACCGGACCGATGGCTACGTGCACCTGTCGACCGGGGCCCAGGTCGTCGAGACCGCCGCGAAGCACTTCGCCGGCGTCGACGGCCTGCGGCTGCTGGCGCTCGAGGCCGACGCCCTCGGCGACGCGCTGCGCTGGGAGCCTTCCCGCGGCGGTGCGCTGTTCCCGCACCTCTACCGCGAACTGCGTCTCGGCGACGTGCGATGGGAGCAGCCGCTGCCGCTCGACGGCGAGCGGCACGCGTTCCCGGAGCTGGAACCCGACCAGCGTTAGCGCCGCACGCGGACGCGGCACTCAGCGCCGCTCGACCAACGCGTCGCTTGCGACGCGAGTGGAGCGGCGTTCAGCGCCGCGGAACCAACGCGTCGCTTGCGACGCGAGTCAACGCGGCGCTCAGCGCCGCTCGACCAACGCGGCGCGTTCGTTCCGCAGGTCGAGCAGCATCACGAAGTCGCGGTCGAGCAGTTCGATGCCGAGGAAGACCGGCGCGGTCGTCGGCACCGAGTCGAGCGAACGCACCGTCGGCCACAGCACGGAGACGTCCTCGAGCGGCTGGCCGGCGAGCGTGGCGTTGCGGATCTTGCCGCCGAGCATGCCGTGTCGGGCGGTGATCGATCCGGCGACGTGGAGGCTGTCGCGATCGATCCGGTAGCCGCGGAAGACCGCGCCACCTCCGAACAGGAACTTGCCTCGCATAGGGCCGAAGACCAGCGGACATGCGACGACGGTCTTGCGGTCGAGCTGCAGCGGCACGGTGGGGCAACGCGCCAGGTAGCCGACCTCGACGAACTCGCCCGGATGATCGTCGAACGAACCGGGAGGCGTCAGCCGCAGGACCTGCGCGCGATGGTCGAGCTCGACGCAGGCGCGCGCGGCGATCGCGATCCCGATCGTGCCGTTGGTGGTGACCAGGTCCGCCGCGGCGCCGTTGCGGTCGGCGTCGCCAGCCTCGGCGGGCGGATCCGGCATCACGCGCACGACGTGGTCCCGCATCGTCATCGGCCCGACCCGCAATCGCTTGACCGTCGCCCACATCTCGTCGTCCTTGACGCCGACGCCCATCTCGCGCAGCGCGCTGCGGGTGATGGCGGTCTCCGTCGCCCACAGCGAGAACTGCAGCCAGACCTGTTTGCCGCCGGCCTGCACCTGGACGACGCCGCCGTGATCGCTGCGGAACCCGGCCTCGGGCTCACCCCTGAACACGGTGTCGTCCTTGGCCACCGGACGCGCCGGGCGGCCCTCGCGCATCGTCGCCGTCTTCCACGACCGGACGCGGTAGGCCTCCGAACCTTCGGGGCCGGGATGGCGCACGACGTAGGGCAGCATGCGGCCGCGCACGGCGCGGTAGTCCCCGAGTCGATACGGCGTCACGAAGCCCTGTGCGTGCCCGTTCATCGAGAACGCCGAAGGCAGACCGGTGTCCGGGTCCAGCCAGACGCGCATGCACGTGTCGGACGTCACGAACGTCATCAACACCTCCGGCGGCGTGCCCGGCAGCGCATCGGCCGGCAGCGACAGCTGGATGCCCGCCGGCGACTCGGTCCACTGGCCCGACCAGATCGCGTTGAACGCGATCAACAGGTCGCGCTCTGCGATGCCGAGCGTGCGCGGCAGCCGACCCTCGTTGCGCGACCAGGCCTCGGCACCGGTCCAGACGTTCTCCTCGTAGGCGATCGCGTCGATGCGGTTGTGGATGTAGCCCTGCTTGCCGCAGACGAACGCAAACGTGCCGTCGACGTCCCGGTAGCGGCTCGCCCCCTGTGCCCGCAGCGCCGCGGCGCGCGCCGGCCACGGCCCGATCGCCTTGCGCGAGCGTGCCAGCAGCGCCTCGAGTCGCTGCTCGCGGCGATCGGAACGAAACCGGAAGACGCCCTCCGAACGCAGTCCGGACGGCGACCGCGAGGTCGAGAACCGGCACCCGGCGAACATCCGCAGGGCCTCGCCGACCGCACAGGAAGCGAGGTTGATGTAGGCTCCGTCCATGACCGTGGCGCGCTCGGACGACCCGGCCAGCAGGCTGCCGATGCCGGCCCCGATCGAGCGCACCACCGCCGCGAGCCGCACCCCGTTGGTGGCGCCGGCCGCGACCGTGCCGGCGGGCTGCTCCAGGATGCGGACCTCCTGCATGCCCGCGATGATGGCTCGACTGATCTTCGGGGACGTCGACAGCACCAGGTGGCCGTCGACGACGAACCCGTGCAGGTCGACGTCGAGCGTGGCGCTGCCCGGCGGCATCGGGATCGGCAGACTCACCGTCGGCACGCCGAGCCCGAGCGCGCGACCGCGCTCCTCGACGTCGGTCTGCCCGTCCAAGCCCAGGACCGAGACCAGTTCGGCCGCGATCCGGCGCAGGTAGGCCCGCCCGTCGGCGCCGGCGCGCAGCCGGCCCGCCATCACCAGACCGGGCGCGCGCCACTGGATGCCGTCCCGAGCGCGGGGCTGGTCGACCAGCGCCAGCGTCGGCGCACGCAGCACCTTGGCCCCCTCGGTGCGCAGCAGCTCGCGCAACGCACGCGCACGTTCGTAGTAGGCCTCGGTCTGCTCGACGAGTTGCTCGGCGTTGTCGGCACCGCGCTCCCACGCCTCGCCGCTGCGACGCTCGAACGTCTCGTCGACCCGCAGCATCAGGTCGTAGGCCGACTCGGCCAGCGTCGTCGTGCCGTCGACGTGGTAGAACGCCGCCGTCTCCGGGACGAACCGCCACAGCGAGCTGTCGACGACGTCCTCGACGGTGCCGGCGGCCGGCTGCTCGAGCGCGAAGTAGACGCCCCCTTCGTCCCAGCCGATCGCACCGCTCATGCGCTGACGCTGCCGCATCTCCCGTTCGAACAGCGCCAGGTCGTCCTGCACGCCGCTGCCGTCCCAGCCGACCACGATCTTGCCGAGTTCCTTGTTGCGGTACTCCTGCCAGAACGCGTCGGCGCTCGCGAGCGTGTCGGCGGCACTGCCGAGGTCGATCTGCCAGCTGGCGAGCGCGTCCCCGCGCACCGAAGGAACGGGCAGCATCGGCGTCGCCGCGGCCGCGGCCCCGCCGCGATCGGCACAGACCTGGATCACGATCGTGCGACCGTCGAGCACCGCCTCAAGTTCTCGCACGACGCCTTCGAGGACCTGCCAGGCGGCCTCGCGCGCCTCGTCCTCGTCGATGACGTAGTCGGCGAACACCGGATCGAACACCTCCAGCGGCAGCAGGTCGTGCAGCGGCATGCGCACGCGCACCCGGCTGTCGCTCGTCTCGAGCTGTTCCTCCTCGTCGGGCAGGAACTCGAGTTCGTCGGCCACCGACTCGAACCACTCGTCGGCGACCCGCTCCGTCCGGCACTGCAACGAGACCGAGAACGCGATGCCGGCGACGCCGCGCACGGCATCGACGAGCGTCGCGCGTGCGTGCTCGCGGGCGGCCTGCAGTCGCTGCTCCGGCGTGCGCTCGGCGCCGTAGGTCGCAGCCAGCACGTCGCGCGCGACCGAAGCGCGGAGCACCTGCATGACACCGCCCGACGTCGACGGCGGAAAGGCCAGCGTCACCCGCTCGGGCACGAGGTCCTCGAACAGCTGGACCTGCCGCCACAGGTTGGCCGGCACGACGTCCCGGGCCAGCTCGGTGACGGCCAGCACATCGCCCAGCGGACCGCTGCGAACGGCCTGCGCGACGACCTCACTGGTCAGCGCGGCGCGGATCCACGGCAGCGGATCGTCGACCGTGATGCGGCACGTATGACCTTCCGGCAAAAGGCCTTGAGACAATCCGACCTGCTCCTGGGCCGGGGCGAACGTCGCGGCCATCGCAGCGACGGCCAGCACTCCACTTCTCATGCCGTGGACTATGCCACGACCGGAGTCGGATCGCGACCTCGCCGACGCGGGCATCCCGCGTCGGCGAGGTCCGGCGCGCCTCAGCGCCCCTTCGGCATCCGCATCTTGACCCCGCCGGAGCGCGCGCCGCCGACCACGCCGGTCGGCCGCGGCCGCGGAGCGCCACCGGTAACGCCCCCGCCGCCGCCCATGCCGCCGCCGCCCATCGCGCCCCCGGCGCCGCCACCGCCGCCCGCGCCGACCGGCGCCGGCCGCTGCCGCGTGCCCGCCCCCATCGTGTCGAGGCTGCTGCTCGGCTGCGCCTTGGGCTTGACCGTCTCCATGCGGCGACGCACGTCGTCCGGCCGGTTGGCCTTGGCGATGCAGTCGTCGGCGGAGATCAGGCCCTCGACGTAGGCGTTGAGCAGTTCGTCCTCGAGCGTGGTCATGCCGAACTGCTTGCCGGTCTGCATCAGGTTGAGGATCTGCGCCGACTTGCCCTCGCGGACCAGCGACTTGACCGCATCAGTGCCGACCAGGATCTCGCGCGCCGCGACCCGGCCGCCGCCGATCTTGGGCACCAGCGTCTGCGAGATCACGCCCTGCAGCGTGGACGCCATCTGCACCCGCACCTGCTGCTGCGCGTCCGTCGGGAACACGTCGATGATGCGGTCGACGGTCGAGATCGCGCTGGTCGTGTGCAGCGTGCCGAACACCAGGTGGCCGGTCTCGGCCGCCGAGATCGCCATCGAGATGGTCTCGAGGTCGCGCATCTCACCGATCAGGATCACGTCCGGGTCCTGGCGCAGCGCGCGGCGCAGGCCTTCGCGGAACGTGTTGCAGTCCTGCCCGATCTGGCGCTGCGTGACGAAGCACTTCTTGTCCTGGTGCACGAACTCCAGCGGGTCCTCCATCGTCAGGATGTGGCCCGACTCGGTCTGGTTGATGTAGTCGATCATCGCCGCGAGCGTGGTCGACTTGCCCGAGCCCGTCGGCCCCGTGACCAGCACCAGACCACGCGGCTTGGCGGCGAGGTCGAGCGTGATCTGCGGCAGCCCGAGCGTCTTGTAGTCCGGGATCGTGTCCGGGATCTGGCGCACGACGATGCCGACGGCGTTGCGCTGGTGCAGCGCGTTGACGCGGAAGCGCGCGCAGTCGGTCACGGCGTGCGAGAAGTCGATGTCCTTGTCGTCGAGGAACCGCTCCCACTGCTCCGGCGACATCAGCTGGCGCGCCAGCTCCGAGGTCATCTCCGGCGTCAGCCGCCCGAACTCCTCCTGCGGCTGGACCTCGCCGTCGATCCGGAAACCAGGCGGGCTCCCCGCCTTGACGTGAAGGTCGGACGCGCCCCTCTGGACCATCGCTCGCAACAGTTCGTCGATCTGCAACACCGGCAACTCTCCCTCTCCCAAGTGAACCGACTTCCTTTCCCGGCACCGGAATCGGTAAGCGCCGGGCGGCGCTTGACGCGGCCTGTCAGGGGTTGCCCCATCCCGAGACGGCCCGGCCGGGCGGTCGCCGCGGGACGGCTCCGATCGGGCCGTAGCGCGGCACATCCCCGCTTCCCCCCGCTCGCCCACACCGGTATCCTGCTCGCCCCACGATTCGAGGAGAGCAGGCGCCCCGTTCGCCTGCGCAGGACCTGGAAAACCCGTGGGGAATCGTTGGCTGCGCCCAGACAGGCGCGGTGGAATACCGATACCAGCACCAGATGACCGATCTTCCCGAACTCCCCCCACAGCGCCACCGCACCGACAGCCTGGGCCGCCTGCACCGGCTGCCCGAGGTCCAGGGGGGAGGGGGAGCCGAGGAGATCCGGCCGGTTGCCAAGGACGCGCCGCTCACGTCGATCGACAAGAAGACGCTGTTCGTCAACCGGGAGCTGTCGTGGCTGGCGTTCAACCGGCGCGTGCTCGAGGAGGCGCAGGATCCCAACAACCCGCTGCTGGAGCGGGTCAAGTTCCTGGCGATCGCGAGCACCAACCTCGACGAGTTCTTCGAGATCCGCGTCGCTGGCGTGATGGAGATGGTCGACGCCGAGATCCAGGCCGAGAGCCACGACGGCCTGAAGCCGCCGGAGGAGCTCGAGAAGGTGCGCGCCGACTGCCACGCGTTCACCACCGCGATGCACCGCACGTGGAGCGAACGGCTGCTGCCCGAACTGGTCAAGGCGGGCATCCAGTTCCCGTCGATCCGGGAGCTGACCGGCGAGCAGAAGCGCTTCGTCGACTCGTACTTCCTGCGCGAGGTCTACCCGATCCTGACGCCGCTGGCGGTCGACCCGGCGCACCCGTTCCCGGTGCTGCTCAACAAGTCGCTCAACATCGTCGTGCTGCTGCAGGACCCGCAGAAGAAGGAGCGCCGCGCGCACCGGATGGCGGTCGTGCAGGTGCCGCGCTCGCTGCCGCGCATCCTGCGCCTGCCCGAGCAGGACGGCCACCGCGCCTACGTGTTCACCGCGGACGTCGTGCAGGCCAACCTGCAGGAGCTGTTCCCCGGGCTCGAGGTCGTGCAGACCAGCACGTTCCGCGTCACGCGTGACGGCAACCTCGAGGTCGACGAGATGCAGGTCACCGACCTGATGAGTTCGATCGAGAAGGAGCTGATCAAGCGCCGCCGTGGCGAGCCGGTCCGCCTCGAGATCGACAGCGACGCGCACCCCGAGATGCTCGAGCGCTTCCTGAAGGCGTTCCAGCTCGAGAACGACGACATCTACTTCTGCGACGGCCCGGTCAACCTCGGCCGGATCATGGAGCTCTACTCCCTGATCGAGAAGCCGGGCATGAAGGAGGCGCCGGCCAAGCCGCGCCGGCAGTGGCGGTGGAGCTCGCCGGACGACATGTTCGCCGACCTGCGCGAAGGCGACATCCTGCTGCACCACCCGTACGACTCGTTCTCCAACGTCGAGGACTTCATCCGGCTGGCCGCGCGCGACCCCAACGTGCTCGCGATCAAGCAGACGATCTACCGCGCCGGCAGCAAGAACGTGATGGTCGAGGCGCTGATCGAAGCGGCGCAGCAGCGCAAGCAGGTCACGGCGATCGTCGAGCTGAAGGCGCGCTTCGACGAAGAGGCCAACATCCAGTGGGCCCGGCGCATGGAGCAGGCCGGCGTGCACGTCGTCTACGGCATCGTCGGCATGAAGACGCACGCCAAGTGCACGCTGATCGTTCGCCGCGAGGACGACGGCAGCCTGCGCCGCTACTGCCACATCGGCACCGGCAACTACAACCCGGCGACGGCGCGCCTCTACACCGACATCGGCGTGATGACGGCGCGCCACGAGATCGGCGAGGAGGTCTCCGAGACCTTCAACATGATCACCGGCTACACGCGCGTGCCGCACATGGAGCACCTGCTGGTGTCGCCGTTCACGATGCAGAAGCAGGTGATCGCCAACATCCGGCGCGAGATCGACAACCACCGCGCCGGCCGGCCGTCGGGCGTCAAGGCCAAGCTCAACAACCTGGCCGACCCCAAGGTCATCCTGGCGCTCTACGAGGCGTCGCGCGCCGGCGTCAAGATCGAGCTCAGCGTGCGCAGCGTCTGCTGCCTGCGCCCCGGCGTGCCCGGGCTCAGCGAGAACATCACCGTCAAGGCGATCGTCGACCGCTTCCTCGAGCACAGCCGCGTCTACTACTTCGAGAACGCCGGCGACCCGCAGGTCTACCTGTCGTCCGCCGACTGGATGATCCGCAACCTCGAACGCCGCGTCGAGGTCGCCGCCCCGATCCTCGACCCAGAGCTGAAGCAGCGCGTCATCGAGGAGGTGCTCGGCATGGCGCTGAAGGACAACGTCAAGGCGCGCCGCATCCGCCCCGACGGCCAGAGCGAGCGCATCGCGCGCCCGGTCGGCGAACTGCCGCTGCGCAGCCAGATGGCGCTGCTCGAGATGACGATGCGCAAGGTCGACGACGCCGGCGCGACCGCGGTGCGCCGCGGCAAGAAGAAGTCGCGGTAGCCCCCGCCGAGCCCACCACGGGCACCGCTGGGTCGCGTCGATGGCCCCACCTGGGGAAATCCCTAAGGAACGAGACTCAGGCTTCTACGCATTCTGGCCGATGTCAGGAGTGCCTGGGGGCGCGAGCCCCGACGCGAACCTGCCCGGCCAACCTCTCAGTCGCCGGGCGGGTCCTGGCGGCCGCAGCACCTGGGAGCTGCGGCCGCCGCGTTTTCTCTCATCCGACCACCGACCACCGACCACCCATGCAGCCATCCGACGATGCAGCCGCGACGGCCGTCATAGCCATCGTGATGGCGGAGATGGGCCACCTCGCCAGCGAGGTCGTGGTCGGAGCCGACCAGATGCAGCACCGCTGCCTCGGCTGCATGGCCGGCTCGTCGGGCCGCCTGCCAGCGCGAGACCTGCGCATCCTCGACACCGCGCGCCAGGTGTTCGCGATGCACCTGAAGAGCTACCGCCACACCCGCCGGATCCCGCCACACGCTCCCGCAGCCAACCTGATGGACGGCTCCACCACCGCCATCGACGCGACCGTGCGGCGCCGCTTCGCCGCCGTGATGGAGCTGGCCGAACGACTCGAGGAGAGCGACTGGCTGCCGGGCTCGGAGGTCGGTCGGGTGCTGGCCGGCGAGTAGCAGCGGCCGGGAAAAGAGAAACCCCTCGGAGCGCGAGTGGCACTCCGAGGGGTTCCTGCTGGCGAGGACGAAGGGACTCGAACCCTCAACCACCGGATCGACAGTCCGGGACTCTAACCAATTGAGCTACGTCCCCACGCGTTGGGGGCCGAGGAATCTACCGACCGCCCGGCGCTTTGCAAGCGTCTTCTATCGGACAATTCGCGGTCCCGGCGATGGTGACGGGCGACCGGTGGGGGTAAAAAATCGGCCGGCGGGCTCACACCCCGCCGGCCGAAGCCACTCTTCGCTCTCTCGTGTCGAAGCGGCCGCCTTGTCCCTGGTGCCTGGCGGCGCCAGGGGCCGGACGACCGGCTCGCTACTACGGTGGTTAGGACGGGTGGTTCCTGGGCCCAAGATCAAGCAGACGATGTTCTTCTCGGGTTCGGCAGAAGGTCCGACGGCAAGGCTCGAACTGGGCTACGCAGGCGGCGCGGGTGTACCAGATCCGCACCTGTCGGTGGACGGCATGACGCCTGCCGGGCCCAACCTGTCGCACTGGCCGGGGAACCGCACGCCGCCGCAGTGGAAGGCCGACCTCAGCACCGGCATCGCGCTGCGGTTCGCGCGCGCGCCGGCCGCGGAGCAGCAGGCGTTCCTGGGCGACGCGCTGCACGTCGTCAACGACCACTACGACACCGACGGGTTCGGCTCGCTGCTGGCGGTGCTGCGGCCGGACCTCGCGTTCCGCTGCGAGGACCGGTTGATCTCGGCGGCGACGGTCGGCGACTTCGGGCTGTGGCACACCTGGCGCGGCTTCGCGATCGACCGCATCGTCAAGAACCTGATGCGATCCGATTCCCCGGTGCGCGGTGCGTTCCACGGCGTCGAGGGCGACGACCAATTGGCATTGGCGCGCTACCGCTGGCTGCTCGACAACGCCGAGTCGGTCGTCGAGCACACCGGTGGCTACCGCGTGCTGTACGAGGAGGAGATGGCGCAGGTGCAGCAGGAGATCGACCGCGGCCTGCGCGGGGCGCTCGACGTTCGCCTCGATCGAGAACGCGGATTCAGCACCGTCACGACCGCCGGCCCGCGGCACCGGATGACGCTCAACACGCTGGCCGGCGCGTGGCGCGTGCTGCACGTGATCGAAGGCGATGACGGCCCGCGCTACCGCTACCACGACCGCACCGAGAGCTGGTTCGAACTGGTCACGTTCCACGCCCCGCCGCGGCGCGACCTGCGACCGCTGTGCCAACGGCTGCGCGCACTCGAGCCCGAGCGCGACGGCGCGTCGTGGAACGCCGATCCGCCCGACACGCCGATCCCGGAGCTCTACTTCGGCGTGCCGTCGGCGCAGGAATACGGCGAGATCACGCGCGAGCTGCGGCCGAGCCGACTGACCCCGGAGCAGGTCCGCGGCGCGTTCGTCGGCTTCTTCGACGAACCGGCCCGTGGCGGCCGCGCGCCCTAGAAACGCTGCGGCGCGCCGTCATGATCGATGCATGGCCTGGTCGCTGCGCACGTTCCTGATCGCCCTCGGCACGCTGGCCGCGTGCGGGCCGCAACCGGTGACCACCGACGACGCGGGCCGCATGCACGTCGCGGCGGTGTGTGCGCCCGAGGCCCTGACGGCGACCCTGCAGCAGCACGACGAAGCGACGCTGGTGGTCGCGCTCGACGTTGGGGGCGCCGACGTGCTGGCCTCGGTCCGTGCCGCCGGCCGCGCGCAGCAGCCGTTCGTGGTGGCGGTCGGCCCGTATCGCGAGGGCATGCCGCTGCCGGACGCGCTGGTCGCCGAGGCGACCGGCGCCGACGTCGCGATCGACCTCGCGCTGCTGGCGTGCACCGGCATCCCGACCAAGAACACCCGCTACGAGGTCGGCACGCGCACCTGGACCGAGGCCAACCGCCGGGCCGGCGGCACCGCGACGCTGGCGCCGGCCGACCCGATCCTGGCGATGCTGCGCGCGCAGCACGCCCAGCGGCTGACCACCAGTCCCGCTACCGACGAAGTGCACCGCATCGCGTTCGTGCTGCCGGGGGACGCTGCGCCGTGGCAGCGCGCCGCGCTCGCCGAGGCCGAAGCGGCCGCCGCGCGCTACCCGCAGCTGGACCTGGCCGTCGCCAGCGATGCCGAGACCGCCGTCCAGGGCCAGCCGCGCCTGCTGATCCTGGCGACGCACGATGCCGCCGAGACCGCGGCTGTGCGGCAGGCCGCCGGGAGCCTGCCCGACGGGCCGCGCCCGGTGATCGTGCTCGACCCGCTGCTCGACGATCGACACGACACCTGCCGCATCGGCTGCTCGCCGCGCACGCTCGCACAGGCCGCGGCCGTGCAGGTGCGCGCGCTGCTGCCCGACGGCGGCAACCTGGTCGTGTGCGTGCGCAAGGGCGGCACCGCGACGACCTCGATGCGGCTCGACGCGTTCGCCGAAGCGATGGGCTTCGACCCGGCGGCCCTGCGTTGAGCCGGCCCGACCGGCACGTGCCGGCGACCGGCGGCGGCCTGCACTACATGGTGCAGGCGGCGTTCTGGTTCGCGGTGATGGCGATGCTCGTCAAGCTGGCGGGCGGCCGCGGCCTGCCGACGATGCAGATCGTGCTGGCGCGCGCCGTCGTGACGCTGGCGCTGAGCGCGATCGGGCTGGTGCGCGCGCGGCAGCGGCCGTGGGGCACCAACAACGGCCTGCTGGTGCTGCGCGGCGTGTTCGGCTCCGGCGGCTTCATCTGCTTCTACGCGGCGGTCAACCACCTGCCGCTCGCCGAGGCGACCGTGATCCACCACATCTCGCCGATCCTGACCGCCGTGGTCGCCGCGCTGTGGATCGGCGAACGGCTCGAAGGGCGCGTGCTGCTCGGCATGGGGCTCGCGTTCGTCGGGGTGCTGCTGATCGCGCAGCCGGGCTCGCTGTTCGGCGCCGACGACGCGCCGACCGACGTCCCGTGGCCGTTCGTGCTGGTCGGCGTGCTCGGCGCGCTGCTGGCGTCGTTCGCCTACGTGTCGGTGCGCCAGCTGGGCAGGACCGAGCCGCCGATCCTGGTGGTGTTCTACTTCCCGGCCGTATCGGTGCCGGTCAGCCTGCCGTTCGCGCTCGCCGACTGGGTCTGGCCGGACGCGTGGGGATGGCTGCTGCTGCTCGGCGTCGGCACGTCGACGCAGATCGCGCAGCTGGCGCTGACCAAGGGCCTCGCGCGCGAACGCGCCGGCCGCGCGACGTCCGTCGGCTACCTGCAGATCGCGTTCGCGGCGGTGTTCGGGCTGGTGCTGTTCGGGGACGTGCCGGGACCGTGGAGCTGGGCTGGCATGGCGCTGATCGTCGGCAGCCTGTTCGTCGCGCGACGACGGTAGGGCCGGCACCCGACGCGCGGCAGGTTGCCGCGCGGTTCGGCTACGTTGGCTGCCATGGCCCGCCTCGGCACCCTCGTCGCGCTGGCGCTGCTGCTGCTCGCAGCCGCGTTCTGGCTGTTCGACCGGCAACCGGACGCCCCGATCGGCGGCCCCGACGCCCCGCCAGGATCCGGCTCCCCGCGAGCCGATCTCGCCGCCGCCGACGCCGACCTGCAGACCGGCAACGAACTCGATACGCTGCGCACCGACGCCGAGGTCGTTCGCGACGCGCCGGACTACGTCGTGCGCGGCACCGTGGTCGCCGACGAGCGGGCGCCGGACCTCTCGCAGGTGCGGGTGCTCGCCTACGAAGGGCAGCCACAGGACGCGTCGGGGATCGTCACCGGCGCGATGGCGACGATGCAGCGCGGTGCGCGCGCGCCGGGATTCGTGCTGAAGGGCGACCCGATCGCCGAGGGCCGGGTCGCCGCCGACGGCGCGTTCGAACTGCGGACGCGCACGCCGCACCTGCGCGTCACGATCGACCACGACTTCTACCTGCAGCCGGTGCCCGAGGTCGTGCACGTCAACGCCGACACCCGCCGGCACCACCTCGTGCTGTCGCCGCTGCTCGGCGCCAAGGTCCGCGGCCGCCTGCTCGGCCCGCGCAGCGGCGACGTCGACGCCGTCAAGCTGACGCTCGAGCCCGACCCGATGGCGATCCTGCGGGACGCGCGGCTGATGATGGCCGCGATGCTCGCCGCGACGCGGCCCGAGGCGCGGCCGCGCGACGACGGCACGTTCTCGTTCCGCGCCGTCGCACCCGGCGCGCAGCTCGCGTTCGCGGTCGACGGCAGCGGCGTGTCGGGCCGCACCCAGGAACCGGCGCTGCAGGCCGGCGAGGTGCGCGACGTGGTGCTGCCGGTGCAGGACGCGGCGATCCTGATCGTCGAGGTCGTCGACGAACGGGGCGGTCCGCTGGCCGGGGTGCGCGTGCACGTTCGCCCCGCCGGCGGCGCCGGCATGACCGCGATGCTGCAGGCCCACGCCGAACGTACCGACGAGCGCGGCCACTGCAGGTTCGATCGCCTGGCGGCCGGCGCCTTCCAGGTCGAGGCCAACGCGCGCGGCCGCACCACCGCCCGCCGCGACCTCGACCTCGAACGGCGCGACGAGCCGCACCGGCTGCAGCTGACGCTCGGCGTGGGCGGCGTCGTGACCGGCATCGTGCGCACGCCCGACGGCCGACCGCTGGCCGGCGCGCGGGTCGCGCACCACCCCGCGGCCGACATCCCGCTGCTCGGCGACCTGACCGACCAGCTCGGCCCCGAATACCTGCGCCAGATCGCGCAGGAGGGCGCCGAGACCGACGAGTCGGGTCACTTCCGACTGACCGGCATCTCGGACCAGGATCCGTTCCTGGTGGTCGGCGCGCACGAGGACTTCGGCGCCGGTGTGGCGCGCGAGGTTGCGATCGGCGACGAAGACGTGGTGGTCGAGCTGCAGCGGCTGAGCGGCGTGCTCGGCACCGTCACGCGCGCCGACGACCACCAGCCGGTGCCGCGGTTCTCGGTGTCGATCGTGCGCACGGCGTTCCTGGTCATGAAGATGCCGGTCGCCTCGGACACGTTCGTCACCGCCGACGGCACGTTCTCGCTGCGCGGCATCAGCCCCGGCAGCTACACCGTCGAGGTCGAGGCGGACGGCTTCGGGACGTTCGAGAAGGGCATCAAGGTCGTCGAAGGGCAGGACGTCGTCGTCACCGGCATCGAACTGCAGCGCGCCGCCAGCATCCGCGGGGTGGTGCGCGACGAGCACGGCAACCCGATCGCCAACGCGATGGTGCAGAAGCGCAAGGGCGCGATGGCCGACAACCCGATGCTGACGATGCTGATGGGCTCGGGTTCGCGCACGTTCAGCGACGCCACCGGTCGGTTCGTGCTCGAACCGGTCAGCCCCGGCAAGCTGCAGCTGCTCGCCACCGCGAACGGCTTTGCCAGCGGCCGCAGCGAACGCGTCGCGGTCGCGCCGGGACAGCAGCTCGAAGGCGTCGTGATCGAGCTGGGCCACGGTGGTTCGATCGACGGCGTGCTGCGCTGGAACGCCCAGCAGAACCCCGAAGACTTCCTGCTGCTGGCACAGCACCAGGTCACGCAGAACACCGCCACCGCCGAGCTGCGGCCTGACGGCACCTTCCGGATCGACAACCTGGACCCCGGCTCCTACCAGGTGCAGGCGATGCCGGCCGCGCTGATGAGCGGCTTCCAGGGACACGACTGGCGCCCGGGCGAAGGCCTCGACATCGGCGAGATGATGAAGCAGGTCACCGACAACGTCGTCTCGCAGCGCTGCCGGGTGCGCGCCGACGAGACCGCCAAGGTCGAACTCGACGTCCGTGACCTGGCGATCGGCGCGCAGTGGATCGTGCACGTCGACGTCGCCGGCGAGCCGCAGGCCGCCGGCATGGTCGAGGCGACGTCGCTCGAGACCGGCGCGCTGCGCGTCGCGATGATCGAGCACGGCACCGCGATCTTCGGTCGTGTGCACCCGGGCCGCCACCGCATGCAGGTGCGCTCCGGCCTGACGATGACGCCGGTCGGTGCGCCGCAGGACCTCGAGTTCCCCGCGGGCGCCGACGAGCACACATCGACGTTGTCGCTGCCCGGCGGCGAGCTGCGCGGCCGCGTCGTCGACGACCGCACCGGCGAGCCGCTGGCGCGCGCGATCGTGCGGCTGCACCACGACGGCCACGGCGAACGCGACGACCCGATCGGCATGTGCCTGACCGATGCCGACGGCGGCTTCCGGTTCACGGGGCTGACCGACGGCAGCTACAGCCTGGTGGCCGCCGAGCCGCTGCTGGGTGCCGGCCAGAACACCGCGTCGCGCCGTTCGGGCATCGAGGTCCGCACCGGCACCAGCCGCGATCCGGTCGAACTGCGTTCGCGGCCCGCGGCGGGCGCGACGGTGCAGGTCACGACCGCGGACGGCCGGCCGATCCGCGGCGCGACCGTGCTGTGCGTCGACGACGAAGGCCGTCCGCTCGGCAACCTCGGCGTCGCCGCGACCGGCCCCGACGGCACCGCGTCGTTCGGCGGCATGGCCGACGGTCCGGCCCGCGTCGTCGGCAGAGCGCCCGGCTACGCGCCCGGGGCGACCCTGGTGCAGACGCTGTCGGCTGAGGCCAACACGCGCTTCGAACTGCGGCTCGGCGACGGTGCTCCGACCCGCATCTCGGTCGTCGACGGACTCGGCAAGCGGCTGCGCGGCGCGACCGTCACGGCGCGCGTCGGCGACCACCCGTGGCTGCCGCCGATGCTGCTGGTGCAGGCGATCGGGCCCGACGGCACCATCGACGTCGGCGAGCTCGGCCCGGGCCGCTGGAGCTTCCGCGTCCACCATCCGTCGGTCGGCACGATCACCCGCGAACGCACGATTTCGGGGACGGCGCCGGTGACCATCGTCGTCAGCAAGCCCTGACGGGATCGCGTTGCCGGCCGGGTTCGCGTACCGTTCCTGCCCGCAGTTCATGGCTGATCGTTCGTCGTTGCAGTTCTGGGTCGGCCGCTTCCTGCTCGGCGTCGGCATCCTGGTCGCCGCCGGCCTCGGCTTCGTGCCGCGCGTGCTGCACCTCAAGGACCCGCTCGGCCTCGCCACCGTCGCGCTCGGCTTCGTCGGCTTCTACATCGCGCTGGCCGCGGTCGCGCCGATGGCGCGCATCCGCAGCTACCGTTCGCGCACCCGCAAGGCCTGGAACGACGCCGCCCGCACCGCCTGGGACCGCGCCTCGCTGCCGCGCCGCATCTACTACCTGCTGTTCGCGGTCGCGCAGGCCGACGGCCCGATCACGCAGAGCGAACGCGACATCGTACGCACGTTCCTGCTGCCGCGGTTTCCGATCGAGGACCACGAGATCCGCACCTGGGAGCGGCAGCCGCTGCAGGTCAACGACCGCGTCGGCCTCGCCGCGCGCATCGCGGTCGGCCTCGACGAGGCCGAGCTCGACACGCTGTTCTGCTGGTGCGCGATGGTCGCGTTCGCCGACGGCCGCTTCCGACCGGACGAGCACGAGGCGCTGCACGAGATCGCGCGCGGCCTCGACATCCCGCCGCCGCGCGCGCGCATGCTGTTCCACCTGGCGCGGGCGCAGTTCCTGGCCGGATCGCATCGCGACGACGGCCGGGGTCGGCAGCGCAGCCAGCCGCAGGACGCCTCGCCGCCCAACGCGCGCATCGACGCACTCGCCGTGCTCGGCCTGCCGGTGCACGCGTCCGAGGACCAGATCCGCAAGCGCCACCGCGAATTGGTGCGCAAGTTCCACCCGGACGCGCAGCCCAACCTCGGCGAGGCCGCGCAACAGGAGGCGACCGAGCGCTTCACGGCCATCCAGCGCGCCTACGAAGTGCTGACCAAGCCGGCCTGACCCGGCTACGCTGCGGCCATGGTCACGATCCAAGCCACCTACGAGGGCGACCTCTGCTGCACCGCCGTGCACGGTCCGTCCGAGCACACCATCCAGACCGACGCGCCCAAGGACAACATGGGCCTCGGCCGCTACTTCTCCCCCACCGACCTGGTGGCGACCGCGCTTGCGACCTGCATCCTGACCACGCTCGGCATCGTCGCGAAGCGGCGCGAGATCGACCTGAAGGGTGCCAGGGCCACGGTCGAAAAGCACATGAACGCCGACCCGCGGCGGATCGGCCGGCTGCCCGTCGAACTGACGATCGAGGGCAGCTACAGCGACGAACAGAAGACCGTGCTCGAACGCGCCGCCAACACCTGCCCGGTGCACAAGAGTCTGCACCCGGACATCGACGCGACGATCACGTTCTGCTGGCTGGGCTGAGCGGAACGTCGCTCACTCGCTGGCGGCCTTCACGCTGGCGGCCTGCACGCTGGCGGCCTGCACGCTGGCGGCCCGCACCGTCGCCGGGGCGTCGGTGACGTAGTAGACGTCGGGCCAGCTCAGCAGCCCCCACAGCAGGCTCGCCTCGGTCTCGACGCGCCAGCCCGAAGGCACCTTGACGTCGTTGCGCTTGCGCTGCCACAAGCCCCACGCGGCGTGGGTCTGCTGCTCGCGTTCGTAGAGTTCCTTGCCCTGGCCGTAGTGGAACTTCTCGACGTCGCCGGCGAAGAACAGCGGCCCGTAGGCGTCGAAGTCGGTATAGGAGGTGCCGGCAGCAAGGTGCGGCTTCGATGGCCCGTAGATCTCGCCCTGCAGGTTGAGCAGCGGGATCCAGGTGAAGGCGCCGACCGAGTCGTCCTGGTCGGGATCGTCGGCGCGCGCCTTCTCGAGCGCGGCCAGGTCGGGCAGGCCGTCGCGCTGCGGCCAGGCGTCGTCGTAGGTGGAACAGGCGGACAGGAACAGCGCGGCGATCCCGCCCGCGCACGGCAGCAGACTAGCTCTCATCTGGGTGTCTCTCATCGGACGGCGCCGCCGAGCGCACGTCGCCGGACCGTGTTGCCGGCAGCGACTAGAAAGACGACTCGCTGGTGTTGGTCGCGAACGGGTCGTGCAGGTTTCGATACGGCTCGTCGACCTCGCGCGTCAGACAGTTGATGTCGCTGATGATGCCGGTCACCAGCCCGCCGACCGCACCGACCGCCGAGATCACGACGAGGCCGCACAGCGCGCCGCGCGCGTCGCAGCCGCAGGTGGTGCTGTTGCCGAGCACGTAGATCGGCGCGGTGACGGCGCAGACCACCGGCTTGGCCAGCGTGCACGAGGACGACGAGAACGCCACGCCACCGACCAGCACGGCCGGGAGCAGGCGACGGAGCAGTCGAGGTGGCATGGCGGCGCAGAGCGCACCGCGACCCGGGCCGTGGCGTCAGCGGCGGAATCTGACCCGGATCGGACCGCGGGCGGTGCTCGGGTCGACCATCCGGCCGCGCTGCGTGATCTCGACGGCACCGGCGTCCACGAGCCGCCGGGCCGCCATCCGGGCGCGCTCCATCAGCGGTCGCCAGTCCTCGGCGACCGCCCGCGCCGCCTCGGACGGGCAGATGGTCGCGCCGGCCGCGCGCTGCTCGAGCAGTTCGACGATCTTGCGTTCGAGCGCGGCATCGACGCCGTCCGGCCGGCTGCGGCGGCAGCGCTCTCCGCAGTAACGGACCTGCTCCCAGCAGCCCGCCCACTTCTTGCGCCAGGCGAACGTCCGGCCGCAGCGGGCGCAGATCTTCTCTCGCCGTTCGGGCACGCCGTGCGGTTCGGCCGCGGCCCCCGCCGGGATGCCCGCGCCCAAGAAAAACCGGACCGCCCAAAACCCCGTTCGCCGGCCGTCGTCTTCACCGGCACGATCGATTCATGAGCACTGCCGAACCGATCCTCGCAGAGCTGTTTCAGGCCCATCGGAGGGGCCTGGCGGGGGCGGTGCGCAGTGTGCTGGGTCCTTCGGAGGACGTGACCGAAGTGCTGCAGGACGCCTTCCTCAAGTGTTGGCGCGCGTGGCAACATGGCACCCGACCGAACGACCCGGTGGCATGGATCTTCGTCATCGTCTGGAACGCCGCAACCGACGCGAGGAGACGTCGGCAGCGACGACCCAACCACGAACCACTCGACGAGGAACGAACCGTGTCCGTCACCGCCAGAACCACCCCTTCGCCGTCACACGCGCTCGAGCAGCGCGAGGCGGTTGCAGAGGCCCAGGCCGCCGTCGCCCGGCTCAACGAGGACGACCAGCAGGTGTTCCTGCTGCGCGTCGCCGGCGAGCTCAGCTACGAGGCCGTCGCCGCATCGCTGAGCATCCCCGTCGGCACCGCCAAGACCCGCATGCGCCGCGCGCTGATGCAGCTGCGCAGCATGCTCGGCGCCAAGGCCACGACCACCAACTTCACCAAGGAGAGCCTGCAATGAGCGCGCCCGGCAACTGGAGCCCCGAAGAACGCGAGCAGCTGGTGCAAGAGCTGCTCGAACTGCACTTCGGCTGTCACGAAGCCCCTGACCAACTCGAGGCGCGCCTCGCCCAGGACCCGGCGCTGCGCGCGCTGCAGGCAGAGGTGGCGGGCCAGGCCGGCGTCATCGAGGAGGCCGTCAAGCCCGAGCAGGCGCGCCTCGAACTGCCCGCCGACGACGTGCACGCAAGCGCCGCTCGCCGCCCGCGCTGGTACCACACGCCGATCGGCCGCGTGACGATGGCCTTTGCCGCCGCCGCGCTCGTGGTCCTCGGCCTGCTCGGCCTCGAGCGCGTACACGACTGGCAGCTCGACGGCTACCGCGAGGACCACCTGCACCTGACCGTCAGCGCACCGCGCGCGGTCCCCGCCGGTGCCCCGTGGAGCTTCACCGTCGAGACCAAGGACCTGTCCGGCGGCCCCGCCGAATGCCGCGTGCGCTGGACCGCCTTCGGGGAGAAGGGCGAGGCGCTCGCCAGCGGCGAGGCGCCGACCGAGGCCGGCAGCGCAGTCATCGCGATGGGCAGCGACCTGGCCGTGCCGACGCGCGTCGAGGTCGTTGCGAGCCACCACGCCGACGAGGCGAAGCAGATCTTCGCGCTGTCGACGGCCTACGCCAGCCCGCTCGTGCACGTCAGCACCGATCGCCCGGTCTACCGTCCGGGCGAGCCGGTGTTCGTGCGCGTCACCGTGCTCGACCGCGTCTCGCGGCTGCCGCTGAAGCGGCCGTCGCCGATGTATGCCGAGCTGATCGACGCCAAGGGCGCATCGATCGCCAACGACTTCGACGGTGTCGTGCCGAACGGCGTCGGCACGTTCCGCATGCAGGTCCCGGCCGACAGCGCCGGCGGCGTGCACCAGGTCCGCGTGCGCTCGCAGATGCAGCTGTTCCCGGAGGAGACCGCCGAGCTCGTCGTGCGCTCGTTCCGCAACCCGCAGCTCGATCAGGAGATCGTGCTCGATCGCAAGAGCTACGCGCCCGGCGCGCGCGGCGCGGCGACGGTGACCGCGACGCGGCTCGGCGACGGCCAGCCGTGCTCGCTCGCCAAGGTGCGCGGCGCGGTGATCGTCGACGGCAACGAGGTCTGGAGTGAGGAGAGCGGCCTCGGAGCTCAGGGCGAGATCACGTTCCGCTTCCAGATCCCGAAGGAGATCGAACGGGGAGCGGCGCGCTTCGTCGCGCAGGTGACGGACGGCGGCGTCGTCGAGTCGGCGATCGAGCCGTTCGTCGTGCCGACGGGGAAGGTCGCGGTGGCGGCCTTCCCCGAGGGTGGCGAGCTGGTCGCCGGCATCGAGAACGGCCTCTACCTCGAGTGCACCGACGCGCTCGACCGCCCGATCGACACCACCGGCGAGCTGATCGACGCCGACGGCCGCCGCGTCGCGTCGTTCCGCACGCAGCACCAGGGCCGCGTGCGGATGACGTTCGTGCCCGAGAAGGGCGCCACCTACCGCGTCCGCGTCGCCGGCAAGGCCGAGACCTTCGAGCTGCCGGCGGTGCGCGAGTCCGGCGTCGCGATGCGGCTGCTCGGCGACGACGTCGGCGCCGGCCAGCCGCTGCGCATGGCGCTCGGCGGCCGCGGCAACGGCCCGTGGGTGCTCGGCGTGTTCTGCCGCGGCGTGATGGTCGCGCAGACGACGCTGCGGCCGAACGACAACGGCGAACTGCACGCGCGCCCCGAGATCGCGCTGCCCGACACCGCGATCGGCGTGCTGCGCGCGACCGTCTTCGACCGCGAGCTCAAGCCGGTCGCCGAGCGCCTGCTGCGCCGCCGCAGCACGCACACGCTCGACGTGCGCCTGGCCACCGAGCACGACGTGCTGGCTCCCGGCGACCGCCAGCAGGTCAAGGTCACCGCGATCGACGAGACCGGTGAGCCAACCCGCGCCGTGCTCGGCGTGCGCTGCACCGACGTCGCCGCGACGTCGATGGGCGACGAGCCGCGCATCTCGCTGGTCGACCAGGCGATGCTGTTCGGCGACGTGCACGAGATGGAGGACCTCGGCGACTTCTTCCTGTCCAACGAGGCGGGTGGACGCAACGCCGACCTCTTGCTCGGCACGCGCGGCTGGCGCCGCTTCGTCTGGCGCAACGACGCCGCCGCCAAGCAGGCGATCGTCGACGCCGGCGACGCCGGCAAGGGCATCCTGGCGCGCGAGGGCTTCTCGCAGACGCCGCAGGTGCGCAGCAACCTGAAGGCCGCGATGGCGCCGTTCGCGGAGGCGCAGGAGCGCGTGCGCGACTCGCGGCAGCTGCTCGCGGGCATGGCCACGCTCGGCATCATGCTGCTGCTGTTGCTGATCGTCGCCGAACTGGTCGCGTGGGGCCTGCGCAGCTGGCGCAGCGTGTCCGCGTCGACACAGGTGTTCGCCGGCATCGTGGTCGCGGTCCTGCTGTTCGGCTCCTTCTCGGTGCTACAGCTGTTCGGCTCGCAGCTGCTGGAGCCGGCGGACGGCGCCGCGATGGCCCCGGCGCGGAGCGGCGAAGCCGTCGACTTCGAAGGACCGTCGATGTTCGCCACGCACGCCCAGCCACTCGCTGCACCGGCGTGGCGCGGCCTGCAAGCCGGCAGGTACTTCAACGACGGCATTGCCGGCGACATCTCGTTCGACTACTTCGGCATCGGCGCCACCGCCGGCGGTGGCCAGATCGACCTGCCCGTCGTGCACCGGTTCTCGTCTCGCTTCGACGACGTGCAACCGTCGCTCTTCCTGCCGCCGCAGATCCGCGAGATCCCGAGTGAGGAGGCCGAAGAACTCCTCGGCGAAGCCGCCCCGCGTTCGGATGCCTACTTCGCGCCCGCGTTCCGCTACGACCCCAGGACGATTCTGCAGAACTACAAGCAGCACTGGATCCAGCGCCAGTACGCCCACCGCCACGTCGCCTCCGAGCAACGCCGCGACTTCACCCCGACGATCTACTGGGACACGCTGCTGCTGACCGACGAGCGCGGCGAGGCGACGATCGCGTTCGACACCACCGACGCCGTCACCACCTGGCAGGTCGAAGCTGACGCGCACGTCGCGATCGGCGACACCGGCCGCCTCGGCCAGGCGTCGACGACGTTCACGACGCAGCTGCCGCTGCAGATCGAGCCGAAGCTGCCCGACGAGGTCTCGTGCGGCGACCGCCTGCAGCTGCCGGTCGCGGCAATCCTCAAGCAGGCCCGCGCCGGCGAGGTCGCGCTGACCGTCAAGCTCGGCCCCGGCCTGCGCCTCGGCAAGGACGCGCCCAGCGCGATCGCGCTCGAGGGCCAGAGCGGCGGCACCGGCCGCGGCCGGGCCCTGCTGCCCGTCGAGGTCACCGACTTCGTCGGCACCACCACGATCGAGCTGGAGGCTCGCGCCGGCGGCTTCGTCGACCGTGTGCGCCACACGCTGCAGGTCGCGCCGCGCGGCTTCCCCCACCGCCGCTCGGCCGGCGGCCAGGCGATCGCCGGCACCGATGGCCGCTGGTCGGTGACGATCCCGGACGACGCGGTGCCGGGCTCCGGCCAGGCGACGCTGGTCGTCTACCCGTCGCCGATCGCCGCGCTGACCGAAGGCCTCGAGGGCATCCTGCGCGAACCGCACGGCTGCTTCGAGCAGACCAGCTCGTCGAACTACCCCAACACGCTGGTGCTCCGCCTGATCGAGGCCAGCGGCGACGACCTGCCGCGGATCGCGGCGCGCGCCCGCGACCTGCTGCCGCGCGGCTACCGCCGCATCGTCGGCTACGAGTGCCCCGAGAAGGGCTACGAGTGGTGGGGCAAGGACCCCGGTCACGAGACGCTGACGGCCTACGGCCTGCTGCAGTTCCACGACATGTCGAAGGTCTACGACGTCGACGTGGAGATGGTCGATCGCACCCGCAGGTGGCTGCTCGGACGGCGTGACGGCGAAGGCAACTTCGTGCGACCGACCGGCAACAGCCACAGCTTCGGTGGCCGTGACCCGAAGGTCACCAACGCCTACGTCACCTACGCGCTGCTGCAGACCGGCACGCCGGAGGCGGAGCTGAAGGTCGAGATCGACGCGCTGGTCGCGCGCATCGAGCAGGCCGACGCCTACGAGCTGGCGCTGATCGCGTGCGCGCTCGCCCTCACCGAGCGCGTCGAGGCCGCCGAGGCGCGCGACCGCCTCGCGTCGCTGCAGCAGGACGACGGCTCGGTGCCGGGCGCCAGGACGACGATCACGATGAGCGGCGGCCGCGACCGGATCGTCGAGACCACCGGCTTCGCCGTGCTGGCGTGGCTGCGAGACCCGGCCAAGGCGGGCCACGTGCGCAAGGCCGTCGCCTACCTGCATGCGGCGCGCGGCGGCCACGGCACGTTCGGCGCCACGCAGGCGACCATCGTGGCGCTGCGAGCGCTGACCGAATACGCGACCGTCAGCCGCACGATGCGGGAGGCCGGTGCGATCCAGGTCTTCGACGGCGAGCGCCTGCTGGCTCGCCAACCGTTCGCGGCGCACGACGTCGGGCCGATCAAGTTCGAACTCTGGAACGAACTCACGCCAGGCGCACACTCGCTGCGCATCGAGCTCACCGGCGGCGGCAAGTCGCCGATGCCCTGGTCCGGCGAGATCGCCTACCACGCCGAACTTCCGGCCACCGACCCGCTGACGCAGACGGCGGTGACGACCCGGCTGCGCGAGGCGAGCGTCGAAGAAGGTCGCACCGTGGCCCTTGACGTCACCATCGAGAACGTCACCGACGACGAGCTGCCGACCCCGATGGCGATCGTCGGCCTGCCGGCCGGCCTCGACATCTCGACCGAGGTGCTCGAGGACATGAAGAAGGCCCAGCGGTTCGACTACTGGGAACTGCAGGGCCGCGAGCTGGTGCTCTACTGGCGCAAGCTCGATGCCACCGAGCGGCGCGAGCTGACGTTCGACCTGACGGCGCGCATCCCGGGCACGTCGCGCGGGCCAGCGTCGCGGTCCTACCTCTACTACACGCCGCAGCAGAAGCAGTGGGCGCAGCCGCTGGAGATCGAGGTGCGCCCAGCGGGATGACTGTCGCGATGACTGTCGCGATGACTGTCGCGATGACTGTCGCGATGACTGTCGCGATGACGCGGGCAGGCTATGCTGCCCGCGTCATGCGCCTCGCCGCCGCCATCCTCCTCGCGCTGACCGCGACCGCCGCCGGTCAGGCCCCCGCGAACTACTACAACACGGTCGTCACCGCGAACGCCGCGCAGCTGCGCGCGACCCTGCACGCGGTGATCGACGACCACCAGCGGTTCCCCTACACGTCGGGCGGCACCGACACGTGGGACATCCTCGAGGACGCCGACCAGGATCCGGGCAACGCATCGCGCATCCTCGACGTCTACCGCAACGCGTCGTACGCGAAGGTCGGCGGCGGCAACTCCAACTACAACCGCGAGCACGTCTGGCCCAACAGCTACGGCTTCCCGAACGACGGCGGCGGCAACTACCCCTACACGGACTGCCACAACCTGTTCCTCTGCAACATCGGCTACAACGGCCAGCGCGACCGCAAGCCGTTCGACAACGGCAGCGCCAGCTGGGTCGAGCTGACGACCGTCGGCGGCGGCAGCGGCAGTTACCCGGGCAACTCCAACTGGCGCACGACGAGCAACTCGCCGGGCGGCTTCGAGGTCTGGCAGGACCGCCGCGGCGACATCGCGCGCGCGCTGTTCTACATGGACGTTCGCTACGAGGGCGGCACGCACCAGAACGGCAGCGCCGAGCCGGACCTGATCCTGACCGACACGGTGTCGTTGATCACCAGCAGCGCGACCGGCAACAACGAGTCGGTGGCCTACATGGGCAAGCTCAGCGTGCTGCTGCAGTGGCACGCGCAGGACCCGGTCGACGGCAAGGAGATGGCACGCAACGACGCGGTGTTCGGCTACCAGGGCAACCGCAACCCGTTCGTCGACCACCCGGAGTGGGTCGACTGCATCTTCGCCAACCAGTGCAGCACCTCGACGTCGCAGCGCGAGCCCGAGGTCTGGATCAACGAGCTGCACTACGACAACGCCGGCGCCGACCTCAACGAGTTCGTCGAACTGGCCGGCCGCGCCGGCGAACGCATCGACGGCTGGATGCTGGTCGCCTACGACGGTGCCACCGGCCAGGCCTACGACCGCGTCGCGCTGCGCGGCACGTTCGCCGACCAGCAGAACGGGTTCGGCACGTTGTCCTTCGCGTTCCCCGGCCTACAGAACGGTCTCGACGGGGTCGCCGTGGTGACCTCGACCGGAGTCGTGATGCAGTTCCTCAGCTACGGCGGCACGTTCGTCGCCAGCAACGGCGCCTGCAAGGGCCGCAGCTCGGTCGACATCGGCGTCACCGAAGGCGCCTCGACGCCGGTCGGGTTCTCGCTGCGGCTCTCCGGGACCGGCAGCGGCTACGCGCAGTTCGCCTGGCAGCCGCCGTTCGTGCAGACCCCCGGCACCCCGAACGTCAGCCAGACCTTCCAGTAAGCCATGCTCTGAGCCCTGAACACCCCGAAGAGGATCGCGGTCGCGGCCCTCGTCACCGCCGCCGGATGGGCACTTCAGCACTACGCCGGCGTGCCGCACGCGCTGGTGCTCGGGCTGTTCGTGGGGCTGTTCGCGGCGCGGCTGGTTCCGGCGGGCGCGTGCGCGGTGCCGCGCGCCGAAGCGCGGGACTAGGGGCGTTCGGCGACGGAGGTGACAACGGTGTCACGAACCCACGTTCGGCGGGACGTCGGCGCCGCGCGCTCATTCGCTAGGATATGCGCGCCATGCCTCGTCCGACCCGCCGACTCCTCGGGGGCGTTGCCCTCGTACTGACCACGACCGCCGCCGCCCAGCACGACGGGGTCGTGCCCGAGCCAGCCGCCGCCGCCAGCGTCGACTACCTGCGCGACGTGCGGCCGATCCTGGCCGAGCACTGCTACAGCTGCCACGGCCCCGACCAGAAGGAACGCAAGGGCGACCTGCGCCTCGACCTGAAGAAGGACGCGTTCGCCGACCGCGGCGACTACGCAGTCGTCAAGCCCAACGATCCGGACGACTCCGAACTGCTGCTGCGCATCACCAGCGACGACCCCGACGAGGTGATGCCGCCGCCGGACTGCGACGACGCGCTGAAGCCTGCCGAGGTCGAGGTGCTGCGCAAGTGGATCGCGGAAGGCGCTGGCTGGCAGGAGCACTGGGCGTTCGTGCCGCCCAAGCGGCCGGCGACGCCACCGGTTCAGGACGGCGACTGGACCCGCAACGACATCGACGCGTTCGTGCTCGCACGACTCGAACAGCAGGGGCTGCGTCCCAGCGGTGAGGCGACCCGCGAACAGTGGCTGCGGCGCGTCACGTTCGACTTGATCGGCCTGCCGCCGACTCCGAAGGAGATCGACGCCTTCTTGCGCGACACCTCGGCCGACGCCTACGCCAAGGTCGTCGACCGCCTGCTCGCCGACGAACGCTACGGCGAGCGCATGGCGACCGACTGGCTCGACGCCGCCCGCTACGCCGATTCGAGCGGCTACCAGCGCGACAGCTCGCGCGAGGCGTGGAAGTGGCGCGACTGGGTCATCGACGCGCTCAACCAGAACATGCCGTTCGACCGGTTCGCGATCGAACAGCTGGCCGGCGACCTGCTGCCGGAGCCGACGCTGGACCAGCGCATCGCGACCGGCTTCAACCGAAACCACCCGGTCAACACCGAGGCGGGCGAGGAGCTCGACGAGTACCGTTCGGCCTACGTCATCGACCGCGTGCACACGACGGCGACGACCTTCCTCGGCCTGACGGTCGCGTGCGCGCAGTGCCACGACCACAAGTACGACCCGATCTCGCAGAAGGAGTTCTACTCGTTCTACGGGTTCTTCAACTCGATCAAGGAGCGCGACAACGGCAGCGGCCGCAACCCGAAGCCGGCGATCGCAGCCCCCGACGAGGACCAGCTCGCCAGGCTGCGCGACCTCGAGGCGCGCATCGAGATGCTCAAGAAGCGGCTCGAACAGGACGACCCGATCACCGACCAGTTCCAGACGCGCTGGGAGAACGCGACGCGCAAACGGCTCGGCGGGCCGATCGCGTGGACGCCGCTGAAGCCGACCGAGTTCATGGCGCGCTACGGCTCGCGGCTGGTGCTGCAGGACGACCACTCGGTGCTCGCGACCGGTCCGACGCCGTCGCGCGACACCTACGACCTCGTGTTTGCGCCCGGCAAGCGCAAGATCCAGGCGATCCGCATCGAGGTGCTGCCGGACCCGTCGATGCCGCACGGCGCTTCGGGCCGCGCCGACGACGGCCGCTTCATCCTGTCGCGCCTGACGTCGCGCATGACCAGCGTCTCGGACAGCAGCGACCCGCCGCTGATCGCCTACGCGCTGGCCGAAGCCGACATCAACCAGAAGCGCGACCGCGACGAGCACTACCTGACCGCGATCAACCCCGGCTCGTTCGGTGCGTCCGTCGCGGTCGAGGACGACTCGGGCAGCGGCGGCTTCCGCCGTTCGTTCGGCGGCTGGAGCATCGCCGGCGACGAGCGCAAGCAGGCACGCGAGGCGGTGCTGATCCCGATCGAACCGCTCGACTCCAACGCGATGTCGCTGCTGCGGCTGACGCTCGAACACAACTCGCGCAACAAGTTCCGCAGCCTGATCGGCCGCTTCCGCGTGTCGTTCACCGAGGACCCGCGCGTCCGCGAGCAACTGGTGCCGCTGGCCGAGACGCACTGGCGCAGCATCGGGCCGTTCCCGGCCCCGTCCGTCGCAGCCGCGCACGCGCTGCCGTTCGGCCCGGAGAAGGACCTCAAGGAGCCCAACTGGAAGAAGAAGCACAACCAGCCGATCCTGCCGAAGAAGGAGGAGGCAAGCAGCAAGAAGCCGGCGGGCGGCGGCAAGCCCGGCGAGAAGGCGCCGGCGGCCAATGCCGCGGTCGCCAAGGGCAAGCCGCGGCCAGCCGGCCCGAAGACGGCCGAGGCCGGCAAGGGCAGGGCGGACACGCCGAAGCCCGCGGCGACGACGGGCGCGGCGAAGGGCAAGCCGACCGGCAAGGCCGACCCGAAGCCGGTCGCCGCGGCGCCGGCGAAGAAGCCCGCCCCCCAGCAGCAGGACGACGAGAAGGACGACGAGCAGGCCAGGCCGAAGCGCAAGCCGAAGCCCAAGCGCCTCGCGTGGACCGAGCAGACGAAGTGGCGTGACGGCAGCCGCGCGACCGTGCCCGTCACCGGACCGGCGTCGGCGACCTACCTGTCGCGCACGCTGACGACCAGGCAGCCGCGCACCGCGCGCATCGAGTTGTCCGGCGGCGAAGGTGCCAAGGTCTGGCTCAACGGCAAGGTCGTCGGCGACTTCGCGCCGAGCCCGACCCCGGCGACGCCGCCGAAGCCGCAGACCGGCAGCCCGATGGCGTTCGACCCGGCCGACTTCGATCCGGAGACCTTCGACTTCGCCAACTTCGATCCGGCGATGTTCGAGAACTTCGACCCGTCGCAGCTGCGCCGCAGCCGCTCGACGAGCAAGCCGCGCGAGCTGCGCATCGGCCTGCGCAAGGGCGAGAACCACCTCGTCGTCAAGCTGACCGGCAAGGGCAGTTCGCCGTCGTCGTCCCGCCGCGGTGGCGGTTCGTCGACGAGCCCGTCGCCGATGTCGCGACGCAGCCGCAGCAGCGGCACGTCGTTCACGTTCGAGATCGTGCCCGAGGGCGACGACGTGCTGAACTACGAGACGATGCTCGCCGTGCGCGGCCGCGCCGGCGACGCGCCGAGCAAGGCCGCCGAAGCCAGCGTGAGCAAGCCGGACGGCGACAAGGCCGACAAGAAGAGCAAGCAGCTGACCCCGGTCGAACGCCGCGCCAAGGTCGCTCGCGAATGGTACCGGACCCGCATCGACGTGGCCGGCCGCGTGCTGGCCGACGAGCTGCGCAAGCTCGAGCGCGAGAAGGGCGAACTCGAACGCACGCTGCCGTCGGCGCTGGTCATGGAGGAGCTCGACGAGCCGCGCAAGACGCGCGTGTTCGTGCGTGGCGACTACCGCAACCCCGGCGAGGAGGTCGAGGTCGGCACGCCGTCGATGCTGCCCCCGATGCCGAAGGACCTGCCGAAGAACCGCCTCGGCCTGGCCAGGTGGCTGATGTCGGGCGATCACCCGCTGACCGCGCGGGTCACCGTCAACCGGGCGTGGCAGCAGTTCTTCGGCCGCGGCATCGTCAGCACGGCGGAGGACTTCGGCATCCGCGGTGCGCAGCCGAGCCACCCGCAGCTGCTCGACTGGCTGGCGACCGAGTTCGTGCAGAGCGGCTGGAACCTCAAGAAGCTGCACCGCTCGATCGTGCTGTCGGCGACCTACCGCCAGAACGCGCACATGTCGAAGCAGGCCCTGGCCAGCGACCCCGACAACGTGCGGCTGGCGCGCGGCCCGCACCAACGCCTGACGGCCGAGATGGTGCGCGACCAGGCGCTGCACGTCGCCGGCCTGCTCAAGCAGAAGGTCGGCGGCAAGAGCGTCAAGCCGTTCCAGCCCGAGGGCCTGTGGCGCGCGACGCTCGGCTCGGGCCGCTGGTCGCAGGACAAGGATGACGAACGCTACCGCCGCGGCCTCTACGTCTACTGGAAGCGCGGCGTGCCGTACCCGTCGTTCATGGCGTTCGACGCGAGCAAGCGCGAGACCTGCACGGTGACGCGCACGCGCACGACCACGCCGCTGCAGGCGCTCGTCATGCTCAACGACCCGGTCTACGCCGAGGCCGGCCGCCACCTGGGCCAGCGCCTGCAGAAGGACGGCGGCGACGACGATCGCGCCCGCATCGCGTTCGGCTTCAAGCTGGTCGCCTCGCGCGCGCCCGAGCCCAAGGAGGTCGAGCTGCTGACCCGGCTGCTCGGCCAGCTCCGCAAGCACTACGAGGCCAACGACAAGGACGCCAAGGCGGTGCTCGGCCTGGAGGAGAAGAAGCCGAACTCACGAGGGCGCTCGCGCGGCACCCCGACACCGAAACCCAAACCCGTCGCGCGGTCGTCGAAGCAGCGCAAGGACGACGTGCCGCCGGCCGAGGCCGCGGCCTGGGCGCAGCTCGGCTGCACGCTGCTGAACCTCGAAGCCGCGATCCGGAGGGGCTGATCATGAACATGTCCGAACACCTTTCGCGCCGTTCCTTCGTCGGCGGCAGCGCCATGGGCCTCGGCTCGCTGGCGTTCTCGATGCTGTCGCAGCGCGGCCTCGCCCAGACTGCAGCGCCGACGCTGCAGGGACCGCAGGACCCCGAATGGAAGCTCGACAAGGCGCAGGCCAAGCGCGTCGTCGTGATCTTCCTGTCGGGTGGCCTGTCGCAGCAGGACCTGTTCGACGAGAAGCCGCTGCTCAACGAACGCCGCGGCGAGCAGCTGCCGCCGTCGGTGCGCCAGGGCGGCCGCGTCTCGGGCCTGACCGAGCGCCAGGGGCAGCTGCCCGTGGTCGGCAGCAAGTTCGAGTTCGAGGACTACGGCAAGTCCGGCCTGCGCATGTCCGAACTGGTGCCGCACCTCGGCGAGGTCGCCGACGACCTGTGCCTGATCCGTTCGCTGCAGAGCGACCACGTGCTGCACGAAGCCGCCAACACGATCTTCTTCACCGGCACGCAGCTGCTCGGCAGACCGTCGTGGGGCGCCTGGTCGTCGTACGCGCTCGGCGACGGCAAGAGCAACCTGCCGGAGTTCGTCGTGCTGCTGTCCAACCCCAACCCGTCGACGCCGCTGCACCCGCGGCTGTGGCACAACGGCTTCCTCGAGGGCCGCCACCAGGGCGTTCCGTTCCGCAGCGGCAAGGACCCGGTGCTGTTCGTGAAGAGCCCGAAGGGCGTCGACGAGAAGGTGCGCAAGTACCAGCTCGACGCGTTGAAGGAGCTCAACCAGATGGAGGCCGGCCGCAGCGGCGACCCGGACGCGGTCGCGCGGCTGGCGGCCTACGAGACCGCCGCGCGCATGCAGACGAGCGTGCCCGAACTCGCCGACCTGTCGGACGAACCGGACGAACTGCTCGAGGACTACGGCGCCGAGCCGGGCGAGAGCAGCTTTGCCAACAACTGCCTGCTGGCGCGCCGCCTGCTCGAGCGCGGGGTCAAGTTCGTGCAGCTGTGCGACGCCGGTTGGGACCACCACTTCAACATCCCGCGCGTGCTGCCGCGCAAGTGCGAACAGGTCGACAAGCCGACCGCCGCGCTGATCCGCGACCTCAAGAACCGCGGCATGCTCGACGACACGATCGTGGTGTTCGCCGGCGAGTTCGGCCGCACGCCCTACTGTGAGGGCCCGCTGGCGTTCGACACCTACGGCCGCGACCACAACAATCTGGCGTGCTCGGCGATCGTCGCCGGCGGCGGCTTCAAGGGCGGCTACGCGCACGGCAAGACCGACGACTGGGGCTGGTCCGCCGCCGAGGACATCGTGCACGTGCACGACCTGCACGCGACGATCCTGCACCAGCTGGGCATCAACCACGAGAAGCTGACCGTTCGCAGCCAGGGCCGCGACTTCCGCCTCACCGACGTCGCCGGCCGCATCGAACCCCGACTCCTCACCTGAGTTGCGGTACGGTACGCGGTTCATCCTCCAACGTTCGCGAACGCAAGCACTCGCGAACGTTGGACGATGCATCGCGCGCCCGCTCGGGCAACGTTCGCCGGTCCATTCACTTCTTTGCCGTGCGGCGGGTCGCCGTCGCGACGGCGAACTGCCAGGCGGACTGCACGGCGTCCTCGACGACCTGACGCGGCACGCGGTCGAGCGACACCAGCGTGCAGCCGGCGCGGCCCCACGCACCGCTCGCCGGTCGGAACGCGTCGCCCGAGGCGAGCAGTTGCTGCTGCGTGCCCGGCGGCACCTTGACCATCGCGGTCACCCCGTCGGCGTGCAGCGTCGCGAACACGCGGCCGCCGTGGCGGAAGTCGGCGTTGCCGTGGTGCGAACCCTCGACGCAGTCGGGACAGGCGAGCGCAAACCTGCGGAACTGATCGGGCGTGACGGGCACCCGCGAGATGCTAACCGCCTCCGCACGAGCGGCTCCAGGTCGACGACCGACCCGTCCACCCCCGCGCGCGACGGCGCCACCCCTCTGCCCACAACCTTCCGCATCCGGCAGTAGGCCGCGGCTATGATCGGCGCGCCGTTCGGCCATCGATGGAAGATCTCCGCACAGACCCGCTGCTCGCCAAGACCACCGAGGTCAAGGGCTTCAAGGTGCTGCCGCCGTGCGTGCTCTACGCCCGCATCGGCGCCGGCGGCATGGGAGCGGTCTACCGCGGCCACCACCTCAACCTCGACATCGAGGTGGCGGTCAAGTGCCTGAAGCCCGGCCTCGTCGTCGACGACCCGACGTTTGTCGACCGCTTCAAGCGCGAGGGCCGCTCCGCGGCGCGCATCAACCACCAGAACGTGATCCGCGTGTTCGACGTCGCGGAGAACCTCGGCCTGCACTACCTGATCCTCGAATACGTGCAGGGCGAGACCGCGCGGCAGCGGGTCGAACGCAAGGGCCCGCTCGCGGTCCCCGAAGCGCTGCAGATCGTCTACGAGGCGTCGCTCGGCCTCGGCGAGGCGCACCGCATGGGGATCATCCACCGCGACATCAAGCCCGACAACCTGCTGATCTCGGTGCGCGGCCAGGTCAAGGTCGCCGACCTCGGCCTGGCCAAGCCTTCGATCGGCGGCGGCCAGTCGGTCGTGTCGATGGCGGGTCAGGTGATGGGCACGCCGCCCTACATGCCGCCCGAGCAGTGGGGCGAAGGAACGGTCACCAACGCGTCCGACGTCTGGGCGATGGGCGCGGTGCTCTACTACCTGCTGACGGCGCGCGAGGCGATCCAGGGCGACTCGCTCGCCAACATCATGAGCCGCATCGTGCTGCAGGACTTCCCGGACGTGCGCGAACTGCGTCCGGACGTTCCGCACAGCGTCGCGGCGCTGATGGCCAAGGCCACGGCCAAGGACGCGGGACAACGGTTCTTCGACGCCACCGAGCTGGCGCACGCGGTCGCCGAGTTGCCCGAACACCGCATCTCGCTGATCGACACCGACGCCGGTACGACCGAGCTGCGCACGATGCTGTCCCCGCCGCCGATGCCGCAGCTCGACGAGATCAAGCAGCTGCTGCGCGAGGGCAAGGTCACGACGCGCAACCAGGCGGGGCCCAACGGCCCGGCCACGGACCGGACCGGCACGGACGGTACCGGCGGGAACGGCACCGACGAGCAAACGGCCGAACGGACCGGTGCGAGGTTTCGCTGGGCGATCGTGCTGCTGGTGCTCGTGCTCGGCGGCGGCGGGGCCACCGCATGGATCAACCGGGACGCGCTGTTCGGAACCTCGCGACCGTCGGACCCCGTCCCCAACCCGGCGCGACCGAGCGTCGACCCGCTCGCGCAAGCGCGCGAACTGCAGCAGCAGCAGCGCTTCGTCGCGGCGCTGGTCGCGGCGCGCACCGCCTTCGACGATGGCGACGTTGCCGAGGACCAGGTGCTGCTGTCGCAGCTGCGCGAGGGCAGCCGCGCGCAGCTCGCCACCGCGCTGCAGCAGCTCGCGCCGAAGGCGCCGGTGCCGCGCGACCAGCCGGTGCGCTTCGAAGGCCGCTACGACGGCCCGAAGATCGACGCGCTGCTGCTCGACGACGAGCCGGTCGAGCTGGTCGCCGGCAGCTTCGCCGCGACGCGCACGCCGCCGCCGAACGGCGCCATCGAACTGGCCGCGCGCATCACGCCGACGGACACCGTGCCGATCGCGACGTGGCAGGTGACGTTTGCACCGGCCGGCCGCGACGAGCCCGCCGCGGCACCGGTGCAGTTCGTCGGCGCGGTGACCACCGACCCCGCGCTCGGGCCGCGCAACACGATCGGCCGGTTCCCGATCACGCTCGTGGGCCGCGCCAGCGAGCCGGATCTCGAACTGCTGCTCGGCGACCAGGTGCTGACCGCCGTGCAGTGGCAGCCCGACGGCGCGTTCACGACCGGCATCCTGCTTGCCAGGGAAGGCCGCAACGACCTGCAGCTGACCGTGCGGCGCCCCGGCGAGTTCGACGGCGCCACGACCTCGCTCGAAGTCGTGCGCCTGATCGAGCCGCCGAACGCGCGGATCGTGAGCCCGGCTGCCGCGTCGATGTCGACCAACCGGACCCGGATCGACATCGAGGTCGAGGCAGACGAGTGGACCGACCAGGTGGTGGCCGTGCTGCGCGAGCAGCGCACGGCGCTGCAGCGCATCGACGGCGGCGAACGCTGGCAGACGCCCGCACCGATCGAGCTCGACGACGGCAACAACGCGTTGGTCGTCGAAGTTCGCAACCTGACCGGCAAGGTGCGTTCGCTGCCGCTCGACGTCACCTGCACGGCGCCGACGCCGAAGATCACAGGCGTCGCGATCGAGGTCGGCGGCGAGCGTCGCACGGTGCAGCCCGGCGAACGCGTCTGCGTGAAGCAACGACCGGGACTCGAGGTCGCGATCGACGACCCGACCGCAAAGCTCGAGGTCGACGGAAACGCACGCGAGCGCCGGTTCCTGCTGTCCTCGGGCCAACCGGGCAAGGCCCGCTCGCTGCAACTCGTCGCGGTCCAGGGCAAGCGCCGTTCGAAGCCGTTCGGCCTGACGATCGTCGTCGACACCGAGAAGCCGACGCTGCGCGCCGACGCCGTGCCGCCGGCCGCGGCCGGCACCGAGGTCGTCGTGCGCGGCACCTGGTCCGACAACGTCGGGGTGCGTTCGATCGGCGCGATCGGTGGCGACGCTCCGAAGGCGAAGGTCACCCGCGACACGCCGCGCAGCGGCAGCTTCGAACTGCGCCTGACCGTCGGCGGGCAGAGCCGCAAGGTGCCGCTGCTGATCGAGGACGAGGCCGGCAACACGACGCAGACGCTGGTGACGATCGCGACCGCCACCGCGAGCCCGGTCGTGGTCGAGCCCGACCGGCCGACGCTCGCGCGCACGATCGACGCCGGCCAGTTCGAGGCGATCGGCGCGCTCAACCGCGCCGGCTACCCGAAGGCGCTCCGGCACAAGGCCACGCGCATCGAGCTGCTGGCGGTCGACCTGCCGGACGACGGCGCGCCAACGCTCTACGTCGGTCGCGAGGTCGTCAGCGACGTGCAGTGGAACGGCGACGGCGACGGCAGCAACCAGGGCAGCCTGACCTGGCTGGACGTCAACTCGAGGCTGCGCGAAGCGCGCTTCGCCGGCCTGCGCCTGCCCACCAAGCAGGAGTGGCAGCGCATCCGTTCTGCCAACGTCTCAGGCATCAAGATCGGCGGCGCCCGCGAGTGGCTCGCCCAGTCGCCCGACGAGAGCGTCGACATGCGCCCCCTGTGGGACGGCAGGCAGGTGACCGCCGCCAAGCTACGCTTCTCCGACAGCTACACCGGCTTCCGCGTCGTCTTCGCCCCCACCCGCTGAAGGCCACCGAACGACCAGCCACCAACCACCGCATACCGAACCGGGTTCATCCTGCGCCACTTGCCGCGCCTTGCGCGCAAGGCGCGGCAAGTGGCGCAGGATGAACCCGGTTCGGTATGCGGTGGGGTCAGAAGCGCACGCCGGCGGTCAGCATGACGCCGTTCCAGTCGTCGTCGACGCCGAAGAAGACCGCGTTGTTGTAGGTCTCGGTCGTGCCGACGTGGTACTTGCTGCCGACGTAGCTGAGGCTCGTCAGCAGGCCGAACGCGAAGCGGTAGCGGACGCCGAACTCGTAGTCGAGCGTGAAGGAGTAGCCCTCTTCGCTGTCGACGTTGTCCTCGACGTCGGTCGCGCCGGCACCGGCGGCGATCTCGGCGAACACCGACAGCTCGCTGATCTTGCCGTCGTGGTTGTTCTGCATCAGGATGACCTCGGGCTCCGCGGACAGCCGCACGCCCACCGTCGTGCGCTCGATCGCGCCATCGGTGAACCCGGCGTTGTCCTGCTCCGTCATCCGCATGAACGGTCCGAAGCGCACCGGCAGGCGGAAGTCGTCGTCCATCGTCGCGCGGAACGTCGCCGCGAGGAACAGACCCGAGCTGTCGTACGACGAGTCCGTCGCCCCCAGGTCCTCGTCGATGTCGTCCGCCAGCCCGAGGAAGCCCTCCGCGAAGATGCCGAAGCCCGACTGGAAGAAGTGCTCACCGCGCAGACGGAATCGCTGCGACGACGCGCTGCGCGCGGTCACCGGCGGGGTGCCGAGCGGATTGCCGGTGTTGACCTCGAGGGTCTGGTCGCCGATGCCGAGCCCGAACGTCACCATCGTGCGCGGGTGGATCTGGTCGATGTCGGGCAGCGCGTCCTGCGGCGGCGCTGCGACGTTGGCCAGCGGCGTCGGGCTCGCGGCGAACGAGGCCGGCTCGGTCGCCCAGCCCGCGGCGCGATGGCCGGGTGCTGCGCAGCTCGCCATCAGGGCGGCGAGGGCGAGGAGAGACGTAGGGAGAAGACGGTTCGATGCGGTTGGGTGCATGTCTCGGATCCGGATGCGAAGGCGTGGCGCGCACGAGTCTAGGCACCCGCCCGCCGGTTCTCCGTCACCCGTGATGGTTTTCGCGCAGGCAACGGCGCCCGGATCGTCGCGTTGCAGCGAGACATGCAACCGCGATGTAACCCGTCGCGACCGACGCACCGAGCGCCCACGACCAATCCTCGTCGGGCCACCAGATCGTGAGCGGCCAGAACACCAGCACCAGGTGCGCGAGGTAGTGCTGCAGCGACCAGCGACCGACCACCGCGAGGATCCGAGACCGCAGCCGCAGCAGGTAGAGCGACGCGATCGACGCACAGGCAGCGCCACCCCACAGCAGCACGAACGGCAGCGAGGTCGGCTGCCAGGTGACGTCGAGGTGCGCCGCGACACCACCCGCCTCGGCATCGCCCCAGCGATCGCACACCAGCGCGGCGAGCATCGCCACGAGCCCCACCACCAGCCAGGCGCACAGCGCGCGCCGCGACCAACGCGCGCGACCGAGCCGCAGACCGAGCAGCGGAAACGCCAGCCAGGGCAACAACGGGTAGGCGCCGTGCAGCACGAAGTAGCGCAGCGTGTGCATGCCCAGCGAGTGGTTCGCCTCGTGCGTGCCGTCGGCGCGGATCTCGGTCCACGCAAAGCCACCCCACGACGCGGTCGCCCACGGCACCGCACCCAGCAGCGCCGACAACACCAACCACGTCACCTGCGGCCGCCCGCGCAGCAGGGCGACGACCGGCAGCATGCAGGCGATCGGGATCAGGATGTCGTTGGGCCAGACCCACACCCAGAACGGCAGCCCGAGCAGCACCAAAGACGCGGCGCGCCGCACCACCGCGCGCAAGTTCCGTTCGCCGCCGGCCGCGGCGCTGACCCCGACCAGCATCGTGAACATCGCGGCCGGCAGCGCGTCGAATGCCCACACCGAAGTCCACGGTCCGTCGTCGGGCACGAAGTGCACCCAGACCATCAGCAGCACCGCCAGCCCGCGCGCGGCGTCGAGGGTCTCGTCACGGCGCGATGCGGGCGCGGCGTCCATCGCGGCAAGGCTACGTGATCTCGTCGGTCGGCGCGCCGGCGTAGCGGCGGGCCGGCAACAGGCGTTCGCGCTTCATGACGACGCTGTGCGGCATCACGTGCGCGTCGTCGCCGACGTCCGCGCCGTAGAGCACGACGGCGCCGCGACCGACCGTGCAGCGCGCGCCGAGGCGGACGCGATCGATCTTGAGCACGCGATCCTCGAAGCTGTGCGCCTGGAACAGCGCGTGCACCGTGGCGCCGTCCTCGATCGTGATCATGTCCGGATCGACGACCTGCGCGAAGCCGTCGCCGAGCACGCAGCGACGGCCGATGCGCATGCCCATCGCGCGCAGGTACCACGGCAGCAGCAGCGTGCCTTCGAGCGGCGTCAGCAGCGCGCGCCCATAGCGTTGCCACATCACGTAGTGGAAGTCCCAGCGGCTCGCCCAGCACGACCACAGCCCGTGCTGCCCCGGCCGGACACGACCGAGCAGCAGCCACTTGGTCCCCAGCACCACCGCGGCCAGCGCCGCCGCGGCGGTAGCCGTCGCCGCGAGCACGCCGCCGAAGCCCCACGCGGCAAACGCGTCGAACCACCACAGCGCCAGCGCCGTCGGCAACGCCGGCAGCGCGAACCGCAGCGCCTCCCAGAACAGCCGGTTGACGACCCGCAGCGGCCCCGGTTCGTAGGTCAGGCGACGGTCGACGGCGACGACCTCGCGCTGCGGCAGCGAAAACGCAGGGTGGCCGAACCACGACGATCCGGCGCGCATCGTCGCGTCGTCCGCGACCGTGCTGATGCCGAGCAACAGGTCGTCCGGCAGGCGTTGGCCCTGTTCGACGACCACGTGGTTGCCGACGAACGTCCGCGCACCGAGCGACGTCGAGCCGACCGTCACCAGCCCCTGGTGGATGCGCGGCACGCCGAGGTAGACGCCGTCGGCCAAGAACGAATGGCCGCCCAGCGACGTGCGTTCGGGCAGCACGTCGTGGATCGAACTGACCTCGACGTCGTGCGCCACCCGCATGCCCGCCAGCCGCAGCCAGCGCGGCCAGAACAACGTGCCCGACAGCCACTCGCCGGCGTCCTCGAGCCACCGCATGCGCACCGTCATCCACCAGTGCCGCAGCGACCAGCGCGAGAACGTTCCTTCGGCCACGCCCGGCAGCAGACGCAGCAGCAGCGCGATCTGCAGCACGCCGAGCGGCACCGCCAGCAGCGACGCCGCCACCAACCAACCGAACAGCGCCGGCGTCGACGACGGCCCGTCGACGAGCAACCACTGGCGCACCGCGGCGCCGTCGACGGCGAACGTGTCGGCCAGCAGCCAGGCAACCAGCGCCCACGGCAGCCAGACCAGCGCCGAGCCGAACAGTCGCAGCGCCAGCACCGCGATCGAATAGCGCCACGCGCGGCCCGCGCCGGCTCGCGGCGCCCGCGGCGCCTGCCCGACCGTCTCGGCGGGCACCCCGTCGACGACGTGGCCCGCCGCGACGCGCATCCCCGACGGAACGAACGTCAGCGGCCGCACGATCGCACCGGCGCCGACCTCGGCGTCCGGGCCGATGCCCGAACGCGCCTCCAGCGTCGCGCCGGCACCGATCCGCACCGCCCCGACCACCAACTCGCCGTCGTCGAGTTCGCAGGTGCCGAGCTCGACGTCGCGGCCGAGCGTCACGTCGTCACCGAGGTCGAGCAAGTCCCAGCCGCCGTCGTGCAGCGCGACGCCGCGGTGCACGTGCACGCGCCGGCCGACGCGCGCGCCGAGCAGGCGCAGCACGACCGACTGCAGTTCGGTGCCCTCGAGCCAACCCCACGGCACCAGCTGCGCCAGCCGCGCCACGATCCAGTGGCGCAACCGCATTGCGCTCCACGCGGACACGCGGCCCGGCCGGTAGCGGCCGATCAGCGTCCACTTCGCCACCACCGCGGCGACGACCCCGAGAGCGCCGAACGCGACCCGCGTCACCGGCACGAGCCAGGGCAACGCGAACAGCACCACCACCAGCGGCAGCGACAGCAGCCACGGCAGCAGCCAGGCGGCAAGGCCCCACATCGCTCCCGACGCCGCCAGCAGCAGCCCGGACAGAAACAGCACCTGCACCAGCGAGAACGCCGCGAGGCTGCCCTGCGCCGAACCGTGCGTCGAAGCATCCACCGAGCGGTCGACGCCACTGCCTGCGCGCGTGCCGACGGCCGCGAGCAGCCCGGCGACGGTCGGCGTCCGGTAGACGTCGCGCACCGCGACGGCCTGCAGCGCCCGGTGATCGCGCAGCCGCGACACCAGCATCGCCGCGCGCAGCGAGTTGCCGCCGCACGCGAAGAAGTCGTCGTCGTCCGCGAGCCGCTCGGCGGGCAGACCGAGCACTTCGCCAAAGCCGCGACGCAGCGCGGCGTGGGCCGTGCCGTCGTCGACGAACGTGTCGGCGACCGCCGTGACCTCGATCGGCGGCAGCTGCTTGCGCGAGACCTTGCCGCCGACGGTGCGCGGCAGGCTGCGCAGCCAGGCGAAGTGCGCCGGCACCATGTAGGCCGGCAGCTCGCTCGCGACGGCCTGCGTCAGCGCTGCGACCTCGGGGCGCGCGGCGTCGTCGGCCGGCACCACGTGCGCGACCAGGAAGCGCTCGGGTTCGTTGCCCTGCACGGCCAGCGCGACCTCGCGCACGCCGGGGCAGCGCGCCAGCACCGTTTCGATCGCCTCGAGCTCGATGCGATAGCCGCGCACCTTGACCTGCGCGTCGATCCGGCCGTGGTAGTGCAGCCGGCCCCGTTGGTCGACCGTGACCAGGTCCCCGGTGCGGTAGACGCGGCCGATGCCGGGCAGCGTCGGGAAGCGCTGCTCGGTCAGTTCGTCGAGCCCGAGATAGCCGCGCGCCAGCCCCGGCCCGGCGATGCACAGCTCCCCGGGCCACCCGGGTGGGACCGGCTGCAGCTGCTCGTCGAGCACGTGCGCGACGTGCGGCGGAACCGGCGCGCCGATCGTGACCGGCTCGCCGGGTAGTACCTGCCCGCGCACGACCGTGACCGTGCACTCGGTCGGCCCGTAGCCGTTCTCGAGTCGCAGCGCGCCGCCCCAGACCTCGGCCAGGTCGTCGGACAGCGACTCGCCGCCGACGTAGCACATGCGCAGCTCGGGCAGTTCGTCACGCGGCGAACGGCAGGCCATCGTGCGCAGCAGCGTCGGCGGTGGGCACAGGATCGTGACGCGTTCGCGCCGTAGCCACGCGACCAGGTCCGGGCCGGACCGCACCGTCACGTCGTCCATCACGACGAGCGCCGCACCCGCGGCCAACGCCAGCCAGATCTCCTCGACCGACGAGTCGTAGGCCGGCGAACTGTTCTGCGACATCCGGTCGGTCGGCGACATCGCGAACCGCTGCAGGCCCTGCTCGATCAGGTTGACGACGCCGCGGTGCTCGACCAACACGCCCTTCGGCTTGCCGGTCGTGCCCGACGTGTAGATCGCATAGGCGAGGCTGCGTTCGGTGGACCACGCCGGCAGCGGCGCCGGCGCCCCCTGCAGCGGAGCGACCTCGTCGCAGGCCTCCGGCACGACGAACACCGGCACGCCGAAGCCGTCGAACCGCGCCCGCGAGGCTGCGTCGGTGATCACGCACACCGCGGCCGTGTCGCGCACAACGTGCGCGACGTGCGCATCCGGAAAGCCGCCGTCGAGACAGACGTGCGCCGCGCCGGCCCACAGCACGCCGAGCTGCGCCGCGTAGAGCCACGGCGTCTCCCGCGGCAGCAGCACCACGACCATCGCCTCGCGGTCGACGTGCCCGAGCAGTTCGCGCCGCACGCGGTCGGCCATCGCGCACAGCTGCGCGTAGCGGACCTGTCGCCGTTCTGGCCGGTCCACGCCCGGCGGCACCTCGACCGCCAGCCGCTCGCCGTGCCGCGCGACACTTCGCAGGAACAGATCCGTCAGCAGCATGGGCAACCGCGCGCATCATGGACCGCGACGACGTCCGCCGCCACGATCACGCCTGCTGCAGCATCGCCAGCACGTGCGACGACGCCAGCGGCAACACCCGACGCCGGACTTCGTCGTCGAGATGACGGAACCCGCGGATGAAGCCACGGCAGTCCACGGCGCCACAACCACACGCGAACGGTTCGGCCATGTCCCACTCGTTGGACTCGTAGTCGAACGTCACCTGTTCGCCCGCCCGGATCGCGCGGTTGGCGACCAGCGTGCGCTCGTGCAGCACCGCGTTGGGAGAGCACGCGTGGTTGAGGAAGCGCCACACGTAGCGATTGGCCCGCCCCTTCGGATCGACGTCGTGCGGCGCGTCGACGTGACGACCGACCCCGACCTGCACCGAGTAACGCGTCGGCCGACGATAGATCTCGCCGTCGAGATAGAGGATCGCGCCACCGGCCGCGACGTCGACCGCGGCGACCAATGCCAACTCGCCATCGCGCTCGGTGACGCGCACGCGGCAGGCTGGATCGGCCGTCCGGGGATGCTCGAGGGGTTCCATGGCCAACGGTTGCCTGCCCGGCCCCGCGAGGGGACGCAAGAAACCGGCGATACGAACATCGACCCCCTACGAGAACCCGGCCCGACGCACACCAGCGTCGCGATGGCAACGGGCGCACGGCTACAATCCGCGCCAACTCGCCTCGCTCATCCATGCGCACCGACCCCCTGCAATCGGACGCCGTGGAGCTGCTCCGCCAATCGCTGGAACATACCTCGCCTCCAGCCCTGGTCGTCGACAGCTCTACCTGCACCATCGTCATCGCCAACGCCCTCGCCCGCGACGCCGGCTTCACCGCCGGCGACGACGCCGAGACCGGCCTGCTCGACCGGCTGACGCCGCCCGAGGCCGAACGAGAACCGCTCGCCAGCGCCCTGCGCAACCGGAAGGCGACCGTGGCTCGCTGGACCGGGCCGCACGGTCCGCTGACGCTGCGCCTGCAGCCGCTCGACACCGGCAACGACCCGCCCCTGGTGCAAGCGACCTGGTCGCTGCAGCCCGACACGCGCGGGGTCCCCGCCGACGCGTTCGTGCAGGCACAGCGCGAACTGCACGACTGGCTGGCGCGCACGCCGGTGACGCGCAGCAACCTCGACGGCGTCATCCGCGACCTGTGCGAACGGATCTGCGAGCTCTACGACCTCGAGCGTGCCGCGGTGTGGCTGTTCACCGACGACCAGCAGGAGCTGCGTTGCCGCGACCTGTTCCTCCGCTCGAAGCGCGAGCACCAGTGCTCTCAGCACCTGCACGCCAGCGAGTGCAGCGCCGAGTTCGAGACGCTGCGCCGTTCGCTCTACGTCGACGTGCACGATGTCGCGACCGACCCCCGCGCCGCTGGCTACCGCGACAGCTACCTCGGGCCGAACGGCATCACGTCGATGCTGGACGCGGTGATCCGCTTCGGCGGTCGCTGCTACGGCACCCTGTGCCTCGAGCACGTCGGCAAGCAGCACGTCTGGCAGCAGCACGAGATCGACTTCGCCTGCAAGATCGCGAGCTACCTCGCAACGGCCCTCGAGTCGCTGGCGCGCTCCGAGGCCGAGGCGAAGGTGCGCGAACGCGAGCAGTTCCTGCGCACGCTGATCGACGGCAGCCCGGTCGGCATCCAGGTGTTCGCACCGGACGGCACGTCGCGACGGATGAACACCGCGATGCAGCGCATCATCGGGCTGCCGTCGACGACTTACGACATCGGCAGCTACAACCTGCTCAACGACCCGCAGGCGCAGAGCAGCGGCCTCGACGTGGTGTTCCGCCAGGCGCTCGCCGGACGCCCCAGCCAGATCGCGCGGCACGAAGTGCACCTCGGCGCCGACGGCTTCGAAGGCGGCGAACGTCGCCAGGATCCGTTCTGGCTCGAGTCGGTGTTCTTCCCGGTGCTCGACCAGGCCGACGAGGTCGAGGCGGTGGTCGTGTTCGCGTGGGAGGTGACCGACCGGGTCGACGCCGAACGCAAGCAGCAACAGCTACAGGAACAGCTGCGCCAGTCGCAGAAGCTCGAGGCCGTCGGCAAGCTCGCCGGCGGCGTCGCGCACGACTTCAACAACATCCTGACCGCGGTGCGCGGCTTCACCGACGTACTCGACATGGAGCTCGAACGTGGCGACGGCCGCCGCGAACTGGTCGAACAGATCCGCAAGGGGGCCGACCGCGGCGCCGCGCTGACGCAGCAACTGCTCGCGTTCGGCCAGCGGCAGATGACCCGCCTGGAGACGATCGACGCCGGCAACGCCATCGTCGAGATGATGCCGATGTTGCGCCGCCTGCTGGAGGCCAACATCCACGTCGACGTGCTCGCATCGGCGTCCGCGACGATCCACGCCGACCGCCACCAGCTGCAGCAGGTCCTGCTCAACCTGTTCGTCAACGCGCGCGACGCGATGGTCGACGGCGGCACCATCGAGGTCCGCATCGGCCGCGTCGACGACGCCGACGGTGACGCCGGTGGCCAGATGAAGCTGACCGTGCGCGACGACGGCGAAGGCATGGACGAGGCGACGCTGCGCCAGGTGTTCGAGCCGTTCTTCACCACCAAGCCGGACGGCGTCGGCACCGGCCTCGGACTGTCGACCGTCTACGGCATCGTGCACGAGGCGGGCGGCACCATCACCGCGCACAGCGAACCGGGCGAGGGCACGTCCATCGAGATCCTGTGGCCGCTCGCGACCGAGACGGCGAGCCCGCAAACGCCGCACGCCACCCAACTGCACGCGCAGAACGGCGAGCGGGTGCTGGTCGTCGAGGACGACGACGCCAACCGCCAGCTCGCGACCCGCGTGCTGACGCGCTACGGCTACGACGTGTTGTCGGCGCCGGACGGGGAGACCGCGCTCGAACTCGTGACGAGCGAGGATCGCATCGACGTGATGCTGACCGACGTCGTCATGCCGGGCATCGGCGGGCGCCTGCTCGCGCAGGAGGCAGCCGCCGTTCGCCCGGACCTACGCATCGTCTTCACAAGTGGTTACACGAGCGACGACGTGCTCCGGCACGGCGTGCGCGAGCACCTGGTCGCCTTCTTGCCGAAGCCCTACTCGGCCCGACAACTCGCCGCGATCGTCGCCGAATCGCTACAACGGTGATCACGTGCAAACGTCCGGCAAACGAGGGTCACGGCTGCCGCGCCTGCGCGCCGCCTGCGTCGCGGCCCTGCTGATCGCGGCTGCGCCGCTGACGGCGCAGCAGCTGGTGCGCGACGCCGAGGCCGCGCGGGAAGCCGCGCTCCCCGGCAGCAGCGAACGCCTGCAGGCATCCCTGCACGAGGTGACGACGCTGCTGCGGTTCGACCTCCGCCTGGCGCTGCAGCGCGCGGCCGAGTGCATCCGGCTCGCCGAGCAGCGCGGCGATCACGCCGCGCTCGCGGTCGCCCACTCGCTACGCGCGCGCGCAGCCGTGCAGACGCTCGGGCCCCAGGCGGCCCGCGATGCGCTCGCGACCGCGCGCGACGCGCTGCGAGCCGACGCGCCGGCCGCCGCGCGGGCGCAGGTGCACCTGGCGGCGGCGATCGTGCACTTCGCGCTCGACGAACCCCCGGAGTGTGTCGCGGAGCTGCGACGCGCGTTCGACCTCGCCGACGAGTCCGGCGACGGCGAGGCGCGCATCCGCGCGCACATGCTCGCGCTCACGGTGATCGGCGACCCCGAGGAGGCCGTCGAGGAGACCCGCAAGCTGCACGAACTCGCGCTGGGCGAGGGGCATGCCGGACTGATCTTCAGCACCAGCCTGTTCCAGACGATGGCGGCCGAGCAGACCGGCGGCCTGACCGACGCCGACGAAAAGTACGCCAGGCTGCTCGACGAGGCGACCCGGCTCGGCGACCGCGCGACCGAGGCGTTCCTCGCGCTGCGCCGTGCGATCCACCACGCGCCGTCGGACGGCGAACTCGCGATGCAGCTGGTCGACCGCGCGATCGCGGCCGGCGAAGCGCTCGGCGACCGCGAACAGGCGGCCGTGTCGCACGAGTTCCACGCCCGCATGCTGATGTCCATCGATCGCGCCGACGAGTCGCGCGCCGCGATCGGCAAGGCCCTCGAGCTGCTCGACGGCTCTGGCATGTTGTTGCGGCAGCAGAGCGCGCTGACGACGGCGGCCTACCTGGCATCGCTGCGAGGAGACGGCGACGAAGCGCGCCGCCACGGCGATCAGGTGGCCGAGCTCGACGCGGAGATCCGCAAGCGCTCGACGTCCGAGCAGCGCGCGCGGATGTGGCAGGAGATGGGCAAGCTCGAGACCGACCTGCGCAAGGAGCTCGAGCTGCATCGCCAGAGCGCGGCCGAATACGAGGCGAAGTTCGACCGCGCGATGATCATCGGCAGCGTCGCGCTGCTCGCCGTGCTCGGCATCGCCGGCGCGCTGCTGTGGCGCAACCAGCGGCGCCTGCGCCGCACCAACGCCGAACTGCAGCAGGCGATGGCGGCATCCCAGGAGCTGCAACAAGAGCGCGAGGCGCTGGCCAACAACCTGCAGCAGATCGAACGGCTGGAGAGCATCGGCCTGCTCGCCGGCGGCTTCGCGCACGACTTCAACAACATCCTGGTCGCCGTGCGCGGCAACTCGCAGCTGCTGCTCGGCGACGAGACCGGCGCCGAACGCCGCCAGATGCTCGAGGAGATCCTGCAGGCGAGCGACCGCGCCGCCGGGCTGTGCAAGGACATCCTCAGCTACGCCCACGCGACCCCGACGCCGAAGCAGCCCACCGATCTGCGCGAGGTGCTGCGCGGGATCGTTCCGCTGGCGAAGGCCGGCTTCGGCTCGGGCATCGAGGTCACGCTGGACCTCGGCGAGGCGTCGCAGTTCTCATGCGTCGACCGCGTGCAGATCGAGCAGGTGCTGCTCAACGTGCTCGTCAACGCCGGCGATGCGGTCGGCGATCGCGGCCACATCCACGTGTCGATCGACCGCCAGCGACTGGACGGACGACCGCCCACCGGACACTGGTTCGGCGAGTTCACCGGCGAGCCGCGCGACTGCGTCGCCGTCGCCGTGCTCGACAACGGCCAGGGCATGGACGCCGAGACCATCCGCCGCATCTTCGACCCGTTCTTCTCGACCCGCTTCGCCGGACGGGGCCTCGGCCTCGCCGCGGCGTTCGGCATCCTGCGCCGCCACGACGGCATCGTCGAGGTGCAGAGCGAGGTCGGTCGCGGCACGCAGTTCACGATCTACTTGCCGGCGCACGACCAGCAGACGGCCGATGCAGCCGCCGAGCCAGCGCCGGACGCCGTGCTGCAGCCGCAGCCGCCGCGCCGACAGCCGGACACGCAGAGCCAGGAGACGATCCTGGTCGTCGACGACGAACGTGACGTGTGCACGATCGCGACCCGCCTGTTCGAGGGCCAGGGCCACGCGGTGTTGTCGGCGCACGGCGGCCTCGAGGCGCTGGAGCTGGTCGAGTGCTACAACGACCGGATCTCGCTGGCGCTGCTCGACGTGACGATGCCCGACATGGACGGCCAGACGCTGGCCCGGCACCTGCGCAGCAAGCTGCCCGGCCTGCCGATCGTGCTGATGACCGGCCACGCCGAGTCGGCGGTTCGCGGCGACGACCTCGACGTGCCGCTGGTGCTCAAGCCGTTCGACCTGACGCGGCTGACCGCAGTCGTCCGGGACGAACTGGCGACACGCGCGTAGCGAACTCGCGCAAGCGGCCGGATCGGTCGGCACGTATGGTGCCCGACCCATGGCTGCACGCTGCGTTCCGTCGCCTTCCGTCGCCCGCGCCCGGGCGCTCGCACTCACGATCCTCCCTGCGCTGGCGACCGCCTCGCTCGCGACGCCGGCGCGGACCCAGGAGCCGACCCCCGCGATCGACATGTCGCTGCTTGGCGACATCGAGGCCCGCGCGATCGGCCCGGCCGTCGTCGGTGGCCGCATCGGCGCCGTCGCCGGCGTGCCGGGCGACCCGACGATCGTCTGGGCCGGAGCATCGGCGGGCGGCGTCTGGAAGTCGACCGACGGCGGCGTGACGTTCGAACCGGTCTTCGACGACCAGGACGTCGCGTCGATCGGCGCGATCGCGGTGCACCCGACGGCGACCGACATCGTCTGGGTCGGCTCGGGTGAGGGCAATCCGCGCAACTCGGCCAGCGTCGGCCGCGGCATCTACCGCACCACCGACGGCGGCCGCTCGTGGACCAAGCTCGGCCTCGACAAGACCGAACGCATCCACCGCATCGTGCTGCATCCCGACGACGCCGACGTTGCCTGGGTGTCGGCGTTCGGCACCAGCTGGGGCGAGAACGAGCAGCGCGGCGTCTTCAAGACGACCGACGGCGGCGCGACCTGGACCAAGGTGCTCTACGTCGACGAACGCACCGGCTGCAGCGACCTGATCCTCGATCCGCGCAACCCGGACAAGCTGTTCGCCAGCATGTGGCAGCACCGGCGCTGGCCGTGGGCGTTCGAGAGCGGCGGCCCGGGCTCGGGGCTGTATCGCACGCTGGACGGCGGCGAGACGTGGACGCGGCTCGGCAGCGACGACGGCCTGCCCAAGGGCGAACTCGGCCGCATCGGGCTGGCGATCGCAGCGAGCGATCCGGACGTCGTCTACGCACTGACCGAGGCCAAGAAGAGCGTGCTGCTGCGCAGCGACGACGGCGGCTTCCGCTTCCGCACGGTCAACGGCAGCGACGGCATCGCGCCGCGGCCGTTCTACTTCTGCGACATCCGCGTCGACCCGCGCGACCCCAACCGGGTCTACAACATGCACACGGTCATCGACGTGTCGACGGACGGCGGCCGCAGCTTCGAGACGCTGGTCGGCTGGAACGCCGCGCACCCCGACCACCACTCGATGTGGATCGACCCGCGGGATCCCCAGCGCATCCTGATCGGCAACGACGGCGGCGTCTACACCAGTCGCGATCGCGGCGCGCACTGGCGATTCTGCGCCAACCTGCCGCTGGCGCAGTTCTACCACGTCGCGGTCGACGACGACGTGCCCTACCACGTCTACGGCGGCCTGCAGGACAACGGCAGTTGGCGCGGCCCGGCCAACGTCTGGGAGAACGGCGGCATCCGCAACCTGCACTGGCAGGAGGTCTGCTTCGGCGACGGCTTCGCGACCATCCCCGACCCGAGCGACAGCCGCCAGGGTTACGCGATGAGCCAGGGCGGCTCACTGGTGCGGTGGGATCTGCGCGACGGTTCGCGCAAGTCGATCCGGCCGCCGGCGCCCGAGGACGTCGAGCTGCGCTGGCACTGGAACGCGGCGATCGCGCTCAATCCGTTCGCCGACGGCACCGTCTACTACGGCAGCCAGTTCGTGCACAAGAGCACCGATCGCGGCGACGGCTGGCAGGTGATCTCGCCGGACTTGACCACCGACAATCCGGAGTGGCAGAAGCAGGAGGAGAGCGGCGGGCTCACCATCGACGTCACCGCCGCCGAGAACCACTGCACGATCCTGACGATCGCGCCGAGCGCCGTGCAGCAGGGCGTGATCTGGGCCGGCACCGACGACGGCCGCGTGCACGTGACGCGCGACGGCGGCGAGAGCTGGACCAGCGTCGAGGCCAACGTGCCCGGCCGCCCGCGCAACACCTGGTGCCCGCACATCGAGGCCAGCAAGTTCGACGCGGCGACGGCGTTCGCGGTGTTCGACGGCCACCGCAACAGCGACTGGACCAGCTACGTCTACGTCACGCGCGACTTCGGTGCGACGTGGGTGTCGATCGCGACCGAGGCGATCGACGGCTACTGCCACGTCATCGAACAGGATCCGGTGCAGAAGGACCTGCTGTGGGTCGGCACCGAGTTCGGGCTGTTCGTCACGTTCGACGGGGGCAAGCAGTGGCACGCCTGGCGACACGGCGTGCCGACCTGCGCGGCGCGTGCGATCACGACGCAGGAACGCGACGGGGATCTGGTGGTGGCGACGCACGGCCGTTCGATCTTCGTGATCGACGACCTCGCGGCGCTGCGCGCGATGTCGCCCGAGCTGCTGCAGAAGAAGCTGCACGTGTTCGCGCCGCGCACGGCGATCATGCACGGCGTCTCGCAGACGCCGAGCACGCGCTTTCCCGGTCAGGGCGAGTTCCGCGGCGAGACCGCGCGCCGCGGCCTGCTGCTGCAGTTCGTCGCCAACGCGCCCGAGCTGAAGCACCCCGACCCGAAGGTCGAGAAGACCCGTGAGAAACCGAAGGCATCGAAGCCGGGTGGCAGTGACGAGGGCGACGCGAGCGAGGTCGACGACGACGCCCCCAAGGACAAGGTGACGATCGAGGTCCGCGACGCCGCGGGCGCGCTGGTGCGCACGTTCCGCGCGGATGCCCACCTCGGCCTCAACCGCGTCTACTGGCGGTTCGAGCGCGACGGCGTGCAGGGCCCCAGCCGCAACGTCACCAAGCCGCCGAAGCTGCCGCGCGCCGGCCGCCCGGTGCTGCCCGGCAACTACCGCATCACCGTTCGCTTCCAGGGGACCGAGCAGGTCGTCGAGGCCGTGGTGCAGCCGGACCCGCGGGTCGAGATCGCGATGGACGATCGCCGCGCCAAGGACGCCCTGCGCGCCGAGCGCGAACAGCTGATGTCGCGCCTGCACGTCGCCAGCCAGCGCATCGCGCCGATCGGCAAGCAGGTCGACGTCGTGCGCCAACGCCTGGCGCTGGAGGACGAGCCCGAAGAGGGGGACGATCCACTGCAGCCGCTGCGCGACGCGCTCGCGGCGGTCGAGAAGGCCCACCAGGACGCGCTCGACCGCGTGTGGGGCAAGGAGAAGAAGGTGCAGGGCATCAGCCGCGGCAACGACGGCCTGCTGAGCGAGGCCCAACGCCACATGCGGATCTCGTCGACCGACGACGCGCCGAACAAGACCGAGCGCGACGGCATGGTGCGCGCGACGCGCGTCGTCGCCGAGATCGAGGCCGTGATCGCGACGTTCGTCGAGCAGGACCTGCCGACGTTCCGCAAGGCCGTCGCCGACAGTGGCATCGGGCTGCTGCCGAAGTAGCCGGACGTTCGCGCGGTTCGTCGCCGGCGTTCGGGCGGCGAAAGTTGGAGGATGAACCGCGTACCGTACGGCAACTTCAGCGGGTGGATTCTTCTTGGCGGAGTTTGCCCAGGCGGAGGGCGAGGCGGGAGAGGCCGCGGTGGACGAGGTTGCGGACGGCGGGCACGCTGCGATCCATGCGCTCGGAGATCTCCTCGTATTCGAGGCCGCACAGGCGGCGCATGCTGATCGCGTCCTGGTAGTCGGGCGAGAGTTCGCCGAACGCGCGCTCGATGCGCTCGATCTCCTCGGCGCTCTGCACCTCGCCGCTCGGCGACAGCAGTTCTCCGATCAGGGAGTGCTCACCCGAACGGGCATCGATCGCCTTCTCGCGATCGGGCGTGCGCTTGTCGGCATCGACGTAGCGCGCCTTGTCGACCAGCTTGCGCTGCGCCTTGACGTAGAGCCAGTGACGGAACGCGGCCTCGCCGCGCCACTCGAACCCGCTCAGGTCCCCGAGCGCCTCGCGACAGACCGACTGCACCAGGTCGTCGGGCGTCTCCTTCGAGCGGAGCTTGGCGCCCATGCGCAACTGCAGCCACGAACGCAACCCGGGGAGGTGGCGGACGAGGAGAACTTCGACCGCCTCGCGGTTTTGCGCCTTTGCACGTGTGACGAGTGGCAGGCTCGATTCGCTCATACCGTTGCGGAAGTCTACCCTGAGCTTCCCACCCTCGTCCCATTGCTCCCCGCGCGGCGATTCGCCCGCCCGCAATATGCCCGATCCCTCCCAGTCTCAGGAGAACCAGTCCCCGGAGAACCGGACCGAAGTCCTCGAGACCCTGCTCGCCCGCGCCCTCGAACTGCAGGAACGGGGCGATGCGACGGCGGTCGACCGGCTGCTCGAAGAGCATCCCGACGAGGCCCCAACGCTGCGCGCGGCGCTCGACGACCTGGCACGCGCCGACCTGCTCGATCGCAAGGACGCGACCCTGCCGCGCCGCTTCGACGACTTCGAACTGCTCGGTGAGCTCGGCGCCGGCGGCATGGGTGTCGTCTACCGCGCGCGGCAGACGAGCCTCGAACGCGAAGTCGCGCTCAAGGTGATCCGGCCGGAGCTGCTGCTGTTCGAGGGCTCGCGCGAGCGCTTCCGCCGCGAGATCGACGCGGTCGCGCGCCTCGACCACCCGGCGATCATCCAGGTGCACGCGACCGGCTGCGTCGGCGGCGTGCCCTACTACGTGATGCCGCGCCTGCGGGGCGGCTCGGCGCAGGACGTGATCGTCGCGCTGCGCGACCAGGATCGCGACGGCCTGAGCGGTGCCCAGCTGCGCCGCGTGCTCGGCGACCAGCGCGGCTCGGGAACCGAGGTCGACGACACCTTCGACGGTTGCTGGTGGCAGTGCGTGGTGCGCCTGATCCGCAAGGCCGCGCTCGGCATCCAGCACGCGCACGTCCGCGGCGTGCTGCACCGAGACCTCAAGCCGTCCAACATCTACTTCACGCCGTCGGGCCAGGCCGTCGTGCTCGACTTCGGCCTGGCGCGCGCAGGCGGGGACCCGCACCTGACCCGCACCGGTTCGGCAGCCGGCTCGCCCGCCTACATGGCGCCCGAGCAGGTGCGCGGCGAGCACGCCGACGAGCGCACCGACGTCTACGGCCTGGCCGCGACGCTGCACGCGCTGCTGGCGCGACGCACGCCGTTCGCCACCGACACGGAGGAGGTGCTGCGCTCGCGCATCCTCGCCGGCGACCGCGACGCGCTGCGCGAACACTGCGACGTGCCGGCCGAGCTCGACGTCGTGATCGCGACGGCGATGGACCGCGACCGCCAGCACCGCTACGCCACCTGCGAACGGTTCGCCGAGGACCTGCAGCGCGTGCTCGACGGCCGCCCGATCACCGCGCGGCGCCTGCCGCTGCGGGTGCGCGCGCGCCGCTTCGTGCAGCGACACCGCACCGTGTCGGTCGCATCGGCGGTGGCGCTGTCGTTCGTGATCCTGGTGCCGCTGCTGCTCTATTGGCAGCAGCTGCGCGCCAGCGCGGTGCTGCAGGACCAGGTCGAGGCGACCAACACCGCCAACGGCAAGCTCGCCGCCGCCAACCAGGAACTCGAGCGCACCAACGGCGAACTGCAGACCAGCAACGCCCTGCTCAGCGAGGTCAACCTGGAGCTGAAGGAGCAGATCGAGCGCGCCGACAAGAGCGTCTCGGTCAGCATCGCGGCGGTGAGCAACCTGCTCGCTGGCACGTCGGTCAACCGGCTGCGCAAGCGCACGGCCCCGCAGGAGGTCGTCGCGGGGCTGCTGCGCAACGCCTACGAGCTGTTCGGCGAACTCGAGTTCGACGACAAGTTCCAGGGTCAGGTGCTCGAGACCCGCCTGCACGCGCTGCGCTCGCTGTGCGACGTGCTGATGAGCATGGGCAAGCTCGACGAGACCGAGGCCGCGCTGGCCGAAATGGAGGTGCTGCTCGGCGACGGCGAGCTGCCGAGCAAGCTGCTGCCGTTCCGCGCCACGCTGCACGGCACCCGCGCGATGATCAAGATGGACCGGCGCGACCACGAGGGCGTGCCGGAGCTGCTCGCCAAGGCGCGCGCGACCTACGAGCTGCTGCTCGACGACGAGGCGCGGCGCGGCGCCGCGATCTCCGAGATCGCGTCGATCGACAACATGGTCGCCGGGCTGGCCATGCGTTCGGGTCGCATGGACGAGGCCGAAGCGGCGCTGCGCCGCGCGATCGCGACCACCGAGAAGCTGCCCGAGCAGCAGCGCATCGGCTCGACCCACGGCGTCAATCGCCTCAACCTGGTGCGCTTCCTCAAGTCCAACCGTCGCTACGACGAAGCGCTCGCCGAGATCGAGGTGCAGCTGCGCGAGCTGCAGCAGCTGCCCCCCGACAGCGACCTGATGGCCTGGCCGATCCCGCGCTACCAGCGCGCGATGGGCCAGAACGAACGCTTCCGGCTGCTGCAGCTGACCCAGCAGGACGACCAGGCGATCGCGGCGGCCGCGGTCGCCAAGGCCAGCCTCGACGCGCTGATCGACGACTTCCCCGACTCGCCCGAGCTGCCGCGGTTGCGCGGCAGCCTGCTGTGCAACCTGGCGATCGTGCACGGCGGACTCGAGCAGTGGCAGCTCGCCGTCGCCGCCGCACGGCAGTCCGTCGCCGACGAACTCGAGGCGTTGCGCATGATGCCGGACGACCTGCAGGCGCAGCGGTTCGTCGCGACCCACCAGCGCTATCTGTGCTACGCCCTGCGCCACAGCGAGCGTTGGGACGAACTCGCGCAGGAGGCCACCCGTCTGGGCGCGCGCCGGATCCCGGCGCTGTGGCGGGTCGGCGCGGCGCGCGACCTGCTGCGCGTCGTGCAGAACGGCGCCCCCTCGGATCCAGCGGCGCTGCGCGAACGGGCCATCGCATGGCTGCAGCAGGCCAACGCGGAGGGGCGCAAGATCGACAAGGCCGACGAGCTCTACAATCCGATCCGTAACGATCCTCGCTTCACCGGGCTCAACCAGTGACGAACGGATGACCGCCGACCAAGAACGCCTCGAAGACCTGCTCGCCGAAGCGCTCTCGATCCTCGAGAGCGACGGCCCGGACGACCTGCGCACGTTCCTCGATCGGCACCCGGCGGAGGCGAGCCAGCTGCGCATGGCCCTCAGTGACCTGCAGCGCTTCGACATGCTCGAGCAACCCGAGTCGGACATGCCTGAGCGCTTCGACGACTTCGTGGTGCGAAGCCAGCTCGGCGTCGGCGGCATGGGCGTCGTCTACCTTGCCGAGCAACAGTCGCTCGGCCGCGAGGTCGCGATCAAGGTCATCCGCCCCGAACTGCTGCTGTTCGACGGCTCGCGCGAACGCTTCCGCCGCGAGATCGACGCGGTCGCGCGGCTCGACCACCCGTCGGTCGTGCCGATCCTGGCAACCGGTGCGACCCGCGGGGTGCCGTACTACGTCATGCCGAGGCTGCGCGGCATCAGCGGCGAGGCGGTGCTGCAGTCGCTGTGCGACCGCGACCCGCGCGAGCTGCGCGCCCGGGACCTGCACGAACTGCTCGGGGGCGTGCCCGGTGCAGCCGACCACAGCGCCCACGAGATGTTCGTCGGCAGCTACTGGCAGGCGATCGTGCGCCTGATCCGCAAGGCGGCGCTCGGCATCCAGCACGCCCACAACCGCGGCGTGCTGCACCGAGACCTCAAGCCATCCAACATCATGCTGTCGCCGGACGGCGACGCGGTCGTGCTCGACTTCGGCCTCGCGCACGCGCGCGGCGACGCGCAGATGACGCGCTCCGGGGCGGCAGCCGGCTCGCCCGCCTACATGGCGCCGGAGCAGCTGCGCGGCGACGACGCCGACGAGCGCTCCGACGTCTACGCGCTCGCGGCCACGCTGCACTGCCTGCTCGCGCTGCAGCCGCCGTTCCCGACCGACAGCAGCGAGGTCCTGCGCAGCAGCATCCTGACCGGCGACCGCCGTTCGCTGCGCAACCGCACCAACGCACCGCCCGAACTGCTGATGGTGCTCGACTGCGCGCTCGACCTCGACCGCACCCACCGCTACCAGAGCGCGCAGGCGTTCGCCGACGACCTCGGCGCGGTGCTCGCCGGCGAACCGATCCAGGTCCGTCGCCTGCCGCTGCGGGTGCGCGGGCGCCGCTTCGTCGAACACCATTCGACGCTGACCGCGACCCTTGCGGTCGCGATCGGCTTCCTGCTGCTGCTGCCGATCCTGCTGCTGTGGCAGCAGCGCGAGGCCAGCGTGGCGCTCGGTGCGCAGGTGACCAAGACCCGCAAGGCCAACGAGGACCTCGCGCGCACCAACGACGAACTCGAGCAGACCAACGGACGGCTCGCCGAACAGGTACACGTCGCCAACCACAGCCGCCAACTGACGCTCGACGCGATCGAGCGGCTGCTGACCGGCCTGCAGACGCAGAAGCTGCGCAACCAGGCGGGCGCCCAGCGCATCGCGGCCGAGATGCTGCGCGACGCGCTCGGACTGTTCGACGAACTCGGCGTGCACGAGCCGGACTGGGAGCGCATGGCGGCGCTGCACCTGAGCACGCTCGACCAGCTGATCGGGATCGAGCGCGACATGGGCCGGCTCGACGACGCCGAACGCCACATCGATGCCGGCCTCGCCCTGATCGAACGGCACGCGCCGACCGCGACGATCCGTCTGCACCACGCCCGCTTCCAGTTGCGCAAGGCGGCCGCGTGCGCCAACCGCGGCGTGATGGCTGGCGTCCCGGAGCTGATCACCGCGGCGCGCGGCACGCTCGAGCAGCTGGTCGCCGAGGGCGTCGACGACACCACCACCTTCGTGCGGCTGGCCGATGCGCTGGTCATGCACGCGCGCGTGCACGAGAACCGCGGCGAGCCGCAGCAGGCCGAGCAGCTGTTCCGCGACGCCATCGATGCGTCCGACCACACCCGCCGCGACGACACCAACCCGACCAGCTGGATGCGCGCGCGGTTCGCGATGGTGCAGTTCTTGCGCCGACAGCGCCGGCTCGAAGAAGCCCGGCACGCGGTCGACGAGCTGATCGCGCAGGTCGAGCGGATCCCGCCGAAGCCGCGCATGCCGTGGCCGGTGCCCAAGCTCGTGCTCGCCCAGTCGCACGGCGAACGCTTCTCGATCGCCAAGGCGCTGGGTGAGCACGACACCGCGCTCGCCGAGATCCGCCGCTCGGTCGAGCTCTACGACGAGCTGGTGCCGGTCTACCGCGACATGACGACGCTGCTGAAGGAACGCGGCGGCGCGCGCTGCAACGTCGCGGTCCTGCTCTGCAACCGCGGCCAGCACGCCGAAGCGATCCCGCTGGTGCGCCAGGCGATCGCCGACCAGGAGGAGGCGCTGCGCCGCGCGCCGAAGCTGCGCGGCGCGCACGGCTTCCTGCAGAAGCATCGCATGCTGCTGACGATCTGCCTGCGCGAGACCGGGCAGTGGGACGAGCTCGAGCACGCGGCGATCGCGTTCGCGAAGCTCGGCCTGCCGGCCAACTGGCTCGAGAACGCGGCGTGGGACCTGCTGCGATGCGCGCAGCGTGCCGAGGCCAGCCACCGCGAACGGCTGCTCGACCTCGCCTTCACGTGGCTGCGTTCGTGCCAGAAGGCCGACTACCGCCTGCGACTCGAGAGCCGCGACTACGACGTGATCCGCGGCGACGCGCGGTTCGCGGAGCTACGGTAGCAGGCAGAAGCGCAGACCGACCGACAGCTCGATGCAGCCCGACGGGTTGAAGCACGCGCCCTGCGCGGCGAAGCACTGGCCGACCAGCGTCGGGTTGTTGGGGATCGCCAGCTGCAGCACCGCGGTCTGCCCCGGCGCCGCCGACACCGAGCCGGCCACCTGCAGCGCCACTGCGCACGGACTGCCGCCGCACGTCAGCGACGTCGGCAGGTTGGTCGGGGTGATCTCGACCCCGGTCAACAGCTGCGGGAACTCGAGCGCGCTCTGGCACGAGTAGCCGAGGAACAGCGTCTGGCCGACCTGCACGGACCCGCCGGTGGCGACGAACCCAGACCCGGGACAGCCGCTGCCGGCGATGTTGGACAGCTGCGCCGCCGCCGGCGAAGCGAGCGCCAGCACAGCGAGCCACGAGGCGAGACGAGGGGGCATGTGGAAATGCTCCGAGGCGGCCAGCGGTCCGTCAACCCGAGCTATGTACTACCCGAGTCCCACGACCAGTTCGCGCATCACGGCGCCGATCCGGCGCGCCTCGTCGTCGCTCGTACACGCCGGTGGCAGCGCGTAGAGCACGTTGCCGAGCGGGCGCAGCAGCACGCCCCGCTCGATGGCGTCGCGCCGCAATTGCGGGGTGCGCGTCGAGAGGTAGCCGGCGTCCGCATCGGGAACGACCAGGTCGAGGGCGGCCATGCCGCCGAGGTGGCGCACGTTGCGCACGCGCGGATCCCCGACCAGCGGCTGCAGCTGCTCGTGCACGAGTGCCCCGATGCGCTCGAGGCGGGCGGGCACGTCCCGCTCTCGCGTCAACCGCAGCGACGCGACCGCGACCGCGCACGCGATCGGGTTGGCGGTGAACGTGTGGCCGTGCGGAAAGAAGCGGGACCGTTCGTGGTGCAGGAAGCACGCGAACAACTCCTCGGTCGCGATCGTCGCAGCGAGCGGCAGCATGCCGCCGGTGATGCCCTTGGCCAGGCACATCAGGTCCGGCGTGACCCCGGCGCGTTCGCAGGCGAACAGGCGACCGGTGCGGCCGAAGCCGGTCATCACCTCGTCGGCGACGAACGGCACGCCGCGATCGGTGCACAGCGCGCGCGCCTGCTGCACGAATGCCGCGCTGATGATGCGCATGCCCGCCGCCCCCTGCAGCAGCGGCTCCAGCAGGAAGCCGGCGACGCGGCCACCGAGTTCGTCGAATGCCCGCGTCAGCTGATCGGCATCGGGCGCGATCCGGCGAACCTCGAACAGCAGCGGCGCGAACGCCACGAAGAACGGGTCCGGGTCGCCCGCCGCCATCGCGCCGAACGTATCGCCGTGGTAGGCGCCCTCGAGGGCGACGAACACGCGCCGTTCGGGCTCGCCGCGGTGCACCCACGACTGCAGCACCATCTTCATCGCGGCCTCGACCGCGGTCGAACCGTCGTCCGAGTAGAACACCCGCGACAGACCGTCCGGCACCACCTCGAGCAGGCCCTCGGCGAGCTGCACGGCCGGCTCGTGGGTCGCGCCGGCGAACAGCACGTGGTCGAGCTGCCGCGCCTGGGCGTGCATCGCGTCGACCAGAGCCGGCTCCGAGTGGCCGTGCAGCGTCGCCCACCACGACGAGATCGCATCGAGGATGCGGCGGCCGTCGGCCAGTTCGAGCCACGCGCCATCGCCGCGCACGACCGGCAGCGGCGCCGCCTCGATGCCGTGCTGGGTGTAGGGGTGCCAGGTGACGCGCTGGTCGCGCTGCGGCAGGTCAGTCATCGAACAACTCCGCGAGGTCGTGCTGCGCGAGCCAGTCGTCGAGCGCCGCAGGGACCAGCCGCGCGAACGCAGGCACTTCGTAGCACCGCTCGACGCCGGCGAGCTGGCGCAGCGTCGCGAGGTTGCTCGGGTGCGGCTCGCCGACCAGGAACAGCGCCCGCGGCGTCAGGCCGCGGCCGCGCAGCGCTTCGACCGACAGCAGCGTGTGGTTGAGCGTGCCGAGCCCTGAGCGCGCCACCAGCACGACATCGGCCTGCATGCGCGCCAGCCAGTCGAGCTGCAGCACCGGCGGTTGCAGGTCGATCGGCACCGACAGCCCGCCGGCGAACTCGACCAGCAGCCGGCCCTCGGTCGCGCTGCGGTGCCGTTCGTAGTCGCGGTGCAGCGCCGCCGGGTCGACGCGCTGGCCCGCCGCCGCGGCCGCCTCGTGCGGTGAGGCCGGCAGCGGGAAGTGCGCGTGGTTGGGCAGCAGCCGGTCGTCCGCGGCCTCGCCCAGTTCGCGCACCACCGCGGTGTCGTCGTCGTCGCCGGTCTGCAGCGGCTTCCAGTAGCTGGCCGGACCGAGGCGACCGGCCGCGCGCAGCAACAGCGCGCTGATCACGGTCTTGCCGACGCCGGTGTCGGTGCCGGCGATGCAGGTCACGCTGCTGCGCGGCAGCACCTCGGGCGCGACCCGTTCGGGCCGGTCGCGCAAGCGCGCCGCCAGCCGCTCGATCTGCTCGGCCGACTGGTCGGCGTGGCACACCACCCGCAGGCCGGCATCCGCCGGAGCGACCGTCGGCGGTCGCACGGCCGGAGCGTAGAAGCCGTCGTCGCGCAGCCGCGTCGCCAGCGCCGCGGCGGCCGCGCTGTCCCCGACCGGCACCGGCACGATCGCCGCCGCAGGCTCGGGCAGGTCGAGCCGCGCGGCCAGCGCCCGGGCGTTGGCGAGCGTCGCTGCGCGCAGATCGTCGGCCTCGCGACAGCGCTCGATGGCGGCCAGCAGCGCCCCCGCGACCGGCGGCGGCGGCGCCGTCGTGAACAGGAACGAACGCGCCGCGTGCACCAGGTGCGAGCGCAGCGCGTCGCTGCCGACGACGAACGCGCCGGCGACCCCGAGCGACTTGCCGCCGGTCACGAGCCGCGCGCACAGCCGGTGTGGCCCCGACACGTCGGCCTCCGCCCACGCGCCGGCGCCAGCCGGACCGAGCAGGCCAACCGAGTGCGCCTCGTCGACGACCAGCCAGGCGTCGTAGCGACGACACAGCGCGTCGATCGCCGCGAGCGGCGCGCGGTCCCCTGCCATGCTGAAGACCGCCTCGGTCAGCACCAGGCGTCGCCGGGCGCCGGCGGCGCGCTGCAGAGCCCGTTCGAGGTCGTCGAGGTCGCAGTGCTCGTGCACCAGCACGCGCGCCCGCGACAGGCGCGCGCCGTCGATCAGCGACGCGTGGTTGTCGCGATCGGAGACGACCGCGTCGCCGCGCCCGACCAGCGCGCCGACCAGCCCGACGTTGGCCTGGTAGCCCGACGGGAACAGCAGCGCCGCCTCGGCGCCGAGCCACGCCGCCATCGCGGCCTCCGCGCGTTCGTGCAGCGGCGAGCCGCCGGCGAGCAGGCGCGCCGACCGGCCGCCGACGCCGTGCGCGACGGCCGCCACCATCGCAGCCGCGATCGCCGGATCGCGGGACAGCCCGAGGTAGTCGTTGCTGCCGAAGTCGAGACCCGGCACCGATCCGTCGAGGAAGGTCGCGCGGCGCAGGCCGCGGCGTTCGCGTTCGTCGAGCGCGGCCTGCAGCTCCCGGTCGAGTTGCTGGTCGTGCACGCCTAGCCTTCCGTCGCCGCGCCCGGATCCGCCACCGCGTTGATCAGAAGCTTCTGCAGCAGCGCCGCGTCGGTCGCAGGCGCCGGGTTCGGGGTGGTCAGCAGTTCGTCACCGACGAACATCGAGTTGGCGCCGGCGAGGAAGCACATCGCCTGGGTCGCCTCGTCGAGATCGGTGCGCCCCGCCGACAGCCGCACGGCCGTGCGCGGCATCAGCACCCGCGCGGCGGCGACCATGCGCACCAGCTCGGTCCAGTCGAGCTGCTCCGAGCCTGCCATCGGCGTGCCCTCGACCTGCACCAGCGTGTTGATCGGCACCGACTCCGGCTGCGGGTCGAGGTTGGCCAGCTCGTGCAGCAGCTCGGCGCGCCCCTGACGCTGCTCGCCGAGGCCGAGGATGCCGCCGCAGCAGACCTTGACGCCGGCCTTGCGAACGTTCGCGAGCGTGTCGAGACGGTCGTCGTAGGTCCGCGTGGTGATGACCTTCTCGTAGTGCGTGCGACCGGTGTCGAGGTTGTGGTTGTAGTAGTCGAGCCCCGCCTGCTGCAGCTGCGTGGCCTGCTCCTCGTCGAGCATGCCGAGCGTCACGCAGGCCTCCATGCCGAGTTGCTTGACGCCCCGCACCATCTCGAGCACGCGGTCGAACGGCTCGCCCTTCTTGACCGAACGCCACGCCGCTCCCATGCAGAAGCGCTCGGCACCGTTCATGCGCGCGGCCTTGGCCGCAGCCAGGACCTGGTCGACCTCCATCAGCGGCTCGCGCTCGACCGGCGTCTCGTGGTGCGCGCTCTGCGAGCAGTAGCCGCAATCCTCGGGACAGCCACCGGTCTTGATCGACAGCAGCTGCGAGCACTGCACGCGCTGCGGATCGTGGTGCTGGCGATGCACCGTCGCAGCCTCGAAGACGAGCTCGAGCAGCGGCTTCTGCAGCAGCGCTTCGACGTGGGCGAGCGAGACGGAGCCGGGGGCTCCGGACGGGTCGGCGACCGGGGTGTGCGAGTCCATTTCGGACGGAGGATGCTAGGTCCCCCGCCCCGCGGATTCACGTCACGTGCACTTCACGCGAACGGCCGCTGCGCCACCCGATCAGGCCTGTGCGTCAGGCCTTCGCGTCAGGCCTTCGCGGCGCGCTTCTTGGCCTTCTTCTTGCCGACCTTCTTCTTCGGCTTCGGCGCCGACTTGGCCTTGCCCTTCGGCTTGGCCGGCTTGGGCTCGGGGCGCGGCACGCCGGTGCCGCCGCGATGCAGGTGGTCCTGCAGCACCATCGCGACGCACGCCGTCAGCTTCTTGCCCATCGGGATGTGCAAGAACTCGTTCGGCCCGTGCGCGTTGCTCTTCGGGCCGAGCACGCCGGTGATCATGAACTGCGCCGCCGGGAACTTCTCGCCGAGCATGCCCATGAACGGGATCGAGCCGCCCTCGCCCATGTAGACGCACGGCTTCTTGAAGAACATGTTGGACGCGTTGCCGCAGGCCCGCTCGAGCCAGCCCGCCAGCGCCGGCGCCTCCCAGCCCGCACCGACCTTCTCGGGCGTGAACGTGATCTTCGCGCCGTGCACCGGCTTCTTGGTCAACGCCTTGGCCAGCGCTTCGGTGCACTTGTCCGGATCGGCGGTCGGCGGCACGCGCACCGACAGCTTGAAGGTCGTGTACGGACGCAGCACGTTGCCGGCCTTCTCCAACGGCGGGATGCCGTCGGCGCCGACCACCTCGACGAACGGCCGCCACGTCCGGTTGAGCACCAGCTCGGTCAGGCTCTTGTGCATCGGCTTGACGCCCTTGACCCACGGGAACCGCTTCCACATCTCCTCGCCGAGCACCTTGCCGGCGACCTTGGCCTGCTGCTGGCGCTCCTTCGGGATCTTGACGTGCAACGCCTTCGGCAGCACCTCACCCGTCCTGGGGTCCTCGACGCGCTCCATCAGTTCGCGCAGGATGCGCGCGCTGCTCGGCACGATGCCGCTGGCATCCCCGCTGTGCACGCCCTCGGTCAGCACGTCGACGCGCACGTCGCCGCCGATCACGCCGCGCAGCGACGTCGTGCACCACAGCTGGTCGTAGTTGCCGCAACCGGAGTCGAGGCAGACCACCAGGCTCGGGCTGCCGATGCGCTCCTTGAGGTGGTCGATGTAGTAGGGCAGGTCGTAGCTGCCGCTCTCCTCACAGCCCTCGATGATGATCACGCAGCGCGCGTGCGTGCCACCGGCCTCCTTGAGCGCGCGGATCGCCGTCAGCGACGCATAGGCCGCGTAGCCGTCGTCGGCGCCACCGCGGCCGTAGAGCTTGTCGCCCTTGCGGACCGGCGTCCACGGACCGAGGCCGTCGAACCAGCCGGTCATCTCCGGCTGCTTGTCGAGGTGGCCGTAGAGCAGCACGGTGTCGTCCCCCGACTCGGGGCCGCTCGCCGGCACCTCCATGTAGATCAGCGGCGTGCGCCCTTCGAGTTCGACGACCTCGACGGTCAGCCCTTCGATCGGCTGCGCCTTGCACCAACCCGAGATCAGGTCGACCGCGCGCTTCATGTGCCCGGCCCTGGCCCAGTCCTTGTCGAACGCGGGCGACTTGTTGGGGATGCGGATGTAGTCGACGAGCTGGGGGACGATGTCCTGCTCCCAGACGCCGTCGACGAACGAGCGGATCTTGCGAGGTTCCATGGCGATGCGCCGCCAATCTGACGGCACGCATCGCGTCGGCTCAAGCGCGTTCGGCCATCGGCGGCCGCAATCCGCTCACCTGCCGCCGAACGCCGCGCGCACCAGGTCGTCAGCGGTCCAGTCCTCGGGGCGATGCTGCAGCGGGGTCGTGCCGGGCACGCGCACCAGCAGGTAGCGCGAACGCGTGAACATCGGCTCGACGTCGTTCGGCGCCTGCAGGCTGTTGAAGGCCTCGACCGCGATCGTGTTGGCGTCGACCGCGCCGCCGGCGAGCGCCGTCTCGATGCGCGTGCCGGCCGACGGGCGTCGATCGACCACGAGACCGTAGAACACGCGCGACGCGTCGATCTGGTTGACGTAGCTGATCAGCGGCGCGCCGATGATCGCAGCCAGGTCGTCGGGGTCGACGCTCAGGCCGCCGATCGTCGCGATGCGCGTCGGCTCGAACTGGAACATCGTGCCGTCGACCGGCGGGTCCGGGACGGTCGCGTTGGTCTCGACGACCGTCGCGTTCTGGATGACCCAGGTGCCCGCCATGTCGATCTGGACGCCGCCGGCGCCCTCGGGCACGGCGGCCGGGATGTCGGGACCCGAGGGGCCACCGCCGCCACCACCACTGCTGCAGGCGGCGACGAGGGCGAGAAGGAAGACGCTGACCGGACGATTCCTCTTCATGGGCAGATTGGGGTTCAAGCGCGCAGATTCGCACGCCGCCCTCTCCGCCGTCAACGAAGATCCGGTGGCAGCGGAGAATGCCGCCGGACCGGCCCCGGCGACCTCCGCGCGGGAGCCCAGCTCCCCTACCCGGTCGACGACACGCCGCGCGTGCGCGCTTCGGCGATCGCGGCGGCGACATCGGACGGCGTGAACGGCTTGCACAAGAACGCGTCGACGGTGCCGTGGGCGCACGCGGCCCGCGCCTCCATCTCCCCGAGACCGCTGGTCAGCACGATCGGCGCGTCGACGCCCAGCGCGCGCACGCGCCGCGCCAATTCGGCGCCGTCGAGCCCCGGCATCGTGAAGTCGAAGATCAGCAGATCGAACCCGTTCGGCTCGGCCTCGATGCGGCGCAGGCCGGACTCACCGTCGGCGGCGACCTCGGCGCCGAGTCCCTGCCGGGCGAGGATGCGCTTCATCACGCTGCCGATGACCTCCTCGTCCTCGACGACGAGCACGCGGCCGTCCGCCGCCGACGGGCAACCCTGGCGCGGTGCCGGCGGGAGCACCGCACCGGCCGGCGTCGCCGGCAGCGAGATCCAGAACGTCGTGCCCTCCCCGGGTCGGGAACGCACGTCGAGGCAACCGCCGTGGCCGCTGATGATGCCGAGCACCGCCGCGAGCCCGAGGCCGCGCCCGGAGTCCTTGGTCGTGAAGAACGGCTCGAAGATGCGCGCCTGGGTGTCGCGGTCCATGCCGCTGCCCTCGTCCTCGACGGTGATCTCGAGCCAGTCCTGCTGCGAAGCCTCCAAGGTCGCCAGCCGCGACGTCGGCCGCCAGCCGCGACGCAGCCGCGCGCGCACGCGCACGACGCCATCGCTGCCCTCGTACGCATCCGCGGCGTTGAGGATCAGGTTCATCAGCACCTGACGGATCTGCACCGGGTCGGCCGCGATCACCGGCAGGTCTGGCTCGAGGTCGATCACCAGCCGCGAGCGCTGGCAGACCGTGCCGGGCAGCAGCGTCGGGATCTCACCGAGCAGTTCGGCGAGGTCGAGCGCTTGCCTGGCCGGCTGGCGCTTGCCGGCGTACTGCATCAGCTGCGAGGTCAACTCGGCGGCGCGCTGCGATGCGATCCGGATGTCGGTCGCGCTCTTGCGCAGCTCGTCGGGCACCTCGTGCGATTCCTCGATCAGCGCGGCGTTCGCCATCATGCCGACGAGCAGGTTGTTGAAGTCGTGCGCGACGCCGCCGGCGAGCACGCCGAGGCTCTCGAGCTTCTGGGCCTGCTGCATCGCGCGTTCGACCCGGCGGCGCTCGGTCAGGTCGCGAGCGATGCCGACGATGCCGACGACCGAGCCGTCGTCGTCGCGCAGCGGGTCCTTGCGGATCAGGTATTCGCGCTGCTCACCGTCGACCTTCGAAGTCACCTCGAGTTCGTGCACGATCGACTCGTTGGTCGCGACGACGCGACGGTCGTACTCGATCGACTCGCGCATCTGCTCGAGCCCGTAGAGGTCTTCGTCGCTGCGGCCGACCATCTGTTCGCACGACAGGCCGCGGTGGCGCGCCTCGGCCTCGTTGACGAGCCGGTAGCGGCCGTCGATGCCCTTGACGAAGATCGGGTCCTCGGCGCAGTCGATCACCGCGCGCAGCAGGTTGCTCTGCTCGGCCGCGCGGCCCTCGGTGCGCTCGATCCGGATCGCGACCCCGGCCAGGTAGGCGGCCAGCTCGAGCAGCTTGCGCTGCTCGTCGGACGGCGAGCCCGCGACCGTGCGCGAGATCGCGAACGTCCCGGCGATGGTCTGTTCGTCGAGGAAGATCGGCACCGACCAGCACGCCTTGATGCCGTAGGTCGCAGCGACCTCGCGCAGGTTCTGCCAGCGGGGATCGGTCGACGTATCGAACACCGCGACCATCTGCCGCTCGAACACCGACGAGCCGCACGAGCCCGCGAACGGCCCTGGCGTCAGCACCCCGAACGCCTCGAGCACCTCCGCCGGCGCGCTCGGAGCGTTGCAGAACGTCAGCGAGTTCTGCACCGCGTCGTAGCGCATCACCGTCGCCAGGCCGTGCGGCACGGCCTGCTGGATCAGCTCGCAGAGGCGATCGAGGATCTCGCTGGTCGGACGCCGGGCGGCGACCTGCTCCAGCACCGATCGCTGAAGGGCATGGATGGCGTCGTTCATCGGGGCCGACTCCGTAGGTGATGGGTGTCGACCGCTTCATCGGCACCCGAGGACCCGCACCTTGGCGCGAACCTTCGATGCTACCGCCGGTCCAGCCGCCCCGGGCTCGGCCAGTGTGCGTATCCAGGGCGTGCTAACGGTCGGCCAGCGCGGCAGCTGCATACGCCAGCACGGCCGCGCCCAAAGCCAGCTCGCGCTCGTTGACGGCTGGCAGGTCGTCGACCGAAGTGTGGTGGTAGTCGAAGTAGCGGTGGCCGTCGACCCACATGCCGAAGCACGGCACGCCGCGCGCATGCAGCACGCTGATGTCGGCGCCGCCGGCACCGGCCCCCGGCAAGAACAGGCCCGCACCGAGTTCGTCGAGCGGTGCGAACCGCTGCTCGACCGCGACCGCCTCGTCACCGCGCAACGAGCACGAGAAGCCCTTGGGCGTGAAGCCGCCCGAATCGGTCTCGATCGCCGCGACGTGCCGCGCGATCTCGTGCTCGTGCGCCGCCGCGTAGGCTTGCGCGCCGCGCAGACCGTTCTCCTCGTTGGCGAACAGCACCACCCGGATGGTGCGCTTCGGCCGCCAGCCGATCGCACGCAGCAGCCGCACCGCTTCGAGGCAGTGCACGCAACCCGCACCGTCGTCGTGCGCACCGGTGCCGAGGTCCCACGCGTCGAGGTGGCCGCCGATCAACACCAGTTCGTCGGGGCGTTCGCTGCCGCGCAGCTCACCGATCACGTTGTGGCCCTCGACGTCCTCGAGCGTGCGGCAACCGAGTTCGAGGCTGACGCGCACCGGTCCGTTCTCGAGCATCGCGGCCAGCGCCTCGGCGTCCTCGGTCGCGATCGCCGCGGCCGGCACCTTGGCGACGTCGTCGTCGTAGCGCATCGCGCCGGTGTGCGGAAAGCCGTCGACGGCGGTCGTCATCGAACGCACCAACGCGGCCACCGCGCCGACCTTGGCGGCCTCGATCGCGCCGTTGCTGCGCTGCGGCACCGCTGCGCCGTAGGCACGGCCGGTGCGACGGAACGCGCGCGGCATCGGCCGGTTGAAGAACACGATCTTGCCCTTGGCCGCGGCCCCTAGCTGCTGCAGCTGTTCGAACGAACGGACCTCGACGACCTCGGCCTCGACGCCACCGATCGGCGTTCCGACGCTGCCGCCGAGCGCCGTCACGCGCAACGGCGTGGCGGTCGGCGCCGTCGTCGCGGCCGCCTCGACACCGCGGCGCCAGTTGGGCACCATCACGTTCTCGAGGCGGACCTCGTCGAAGCCGATCTCGCGCATCGTCGTGGCCGCCCACTGCTCGGCGTCGAGCATGCCCTGCGAGCCGGCCAGCCGCTTCGGCGCCGCCTCGACCAGCGAACGCAGCGTTGCGATCGCGCGGTTGTCGTCGAGCGCCCGGGCCTCGAGGGCGAGCGCGCGCTCGCGCAGCGCCGGGTCCACTGCGGATCCATCCAAAAGCTTCGCCGACGGCGTAGCGCCGCAGCCACCGAGGATTGCGGCCGTGACCAGGAACGAGAGTGCGCGCGAAGGCCTGCAGTGCATCGCAGAATCCTATGCGTCGCCTACACTCGCCGGCCATGCGTGGCTCGCCAACGACCGCTCCGACCGACCATCCGCTGCTGGCATCGACGCTGGCCGCGACGCTGGCGTTCGCCCAGATCGCCGCCTGCCAGCAGGATCGCCCGGCCCGATGCGAGCCGGACGCGCTGGTGTGCCTCGACGGTTCGCGGGTCGAGACCGCCGAGCAGTGGCGCACCAGGCGGCGACCGGAATTGCTGGAGCTGTTCCGGCGCCAGATGTACGGACGCGCGCCCCGGCCGAGCGCGATCACGATCGAAGAACGTTCGCAGGCGCCGGCGCTCGACGGCAAGGCGCTGCGCAAGCAGTGGCACGTCCGCTACGCCGAGGGGCCGACGGCCGTCGTGCGGGTGCTCGCCTACCTGCCGGCCGAACGCGACGGCGCGGTGCCGGTGTTCCTGGCGCTCAACTTCGACGGCAACCAGACCGTGCACCCGGACCCCGACATCCGGCTCGCCTCGAGCTGGGTGCGCAACTCCGACGAGCACGACATCCACGATCATCGCGCCAACGAGTCGACCCGCGGCCGCGCGGCACGGCGCTGGCCGGTCGAGGCGATCCTGGCTCGCGGCTACGGCCTGGTGACCGCCTACTACGGCGACCTCGACCCGGACTTCGACGACGGCTTCCACAACGGCGTGCACGGCGTGCTCGACCCGCAACGCGACGGCCCGCGACCGCCGGACGCGTGGGGCGCGATCAGCGCATGGGCCTGGGGGCTGTCGCGCATCGTCGACTCGCTCGAGCACGACGACGACATCGACGGCCGCCGCATCGCCCTGCTCGGCCACTCCCGCCTCGGCAAGACGTCGCTGTGGGCCGGCGCGCAGGACGAGCGCTTCGCGCTGGTGATCGCCAACGAGTCCGGCTGCGGCGGCGCCGCCTACGCGCGTCGCAAGCAGGGCGAGACGGTGGCGGCGATCACCCGGAACTTCCCGCACTGGTTCTGCCGCGCGTTCCGCAGCTACGCCGACAAGGAGGAGCAGATGCCGTTCGACCAGCACCTGCTGGTCGCGCTGTGCGCGCCCCGTCCGGTCTACGTCGCGAGCGCCGAACAGGACCGCTGGGCCGACCCCGCCGGCGAGTTCGCGTCCGCCGCCGGTGCCGACGGCGTCTACCGGCTGCTGTGCGGCGACGGCCTGCCGACCACCGAGATGCCGGCCGTGGACACGTCGATCCAGGGCCGCATCGGCTACCACGTGCGCAGCGGCAAGCACGACCTGCTCGAGGTCGACTGGCAGCACTTCCTCGACTTCGCCGACCGGCACTTCGCCGGCGATGCGACCGGGGCCGGCAAGGCGGAGCGGCCGGAGAACGGCAAGTAGCGATCCGGGCATTCCTCCTGCTCAGAAGGACGCAGCCGCAAGGCCAGGCGCCGTAAAGACCCGGTCGCTCTCCGCGCAACGCGGCAAATCACCAATTCCGCGTGACAGGGACCGCCGCGGCACGCCCACCCCCCGCGTCATGGAGAGAACCGCCCCCGGTCGAGCCCTGCTCGGTCTCGTCGCTGCCGCAACCCTGCTGCCCCATCCGCTCGCTGCCCAGCGCGGTGGCGATGCACCGGGCGTGCAGCACGTCGTCGTGGCGACCGATGCCGACGACGAGCAGGTCGATGCCGCGCTGGAGCAGATCAAGAAGACGATCCTGCCGATCAGCTGGGAGCCGAAGTGCGACGACGACGAACGGCGCCGCGACAAGTACCTCAAGAAGTGGCAGGCCGTCGTCAGCGGCCACTACATCGTGTTCACCAACGGGCCGAAGGCGTCGTGCAAGAAGTACGCGGTCACCCTCGAGAAGCTCTACAAGGTGATCCAGAAGGAGCTGCCGTTCGAAGACCCGGACCACCTGCTGGTCGCCTACATCTTCAAGGATCCGGAGGACTACTACCGGTTCACGGTCGAGGTCACCGGTTGGCCCGAAGCGTCCGCGCGCGCGACCGCCGGCCACGCGCTGCCCAGCTACTACGCGACCTACTACGAGTCCCCGCGGGCGCCGACGGTCTACCACGAAGCCGCGCACGAGATCGTCGGCGCGTGCCTGAAGGTCAACGGCGTCGGCTCGTGGTTCCAGGAGGGCCTGGCCGTCTACTTCGAGAAGCAGATGACCAACCAGGGCCTCGGCAAGTGCCGCAGCGACGTCAAGCGCGGCGACTACTACCCGCTGAAGGAGTTCTTCGCGATCCGCACGCTGCTGGCCGACCGGAACGGCAACGGCCATCGCAACTACGACCACGCGGGCGACCTGCTCGACTTCCTGATCAACACCGACGAGGAGCCGGTGGCGGGCAGGTTCGGCGACTTCCTGAAGGCCGCGTGCACCCAGGGCCACGGCCTGGCACGAGGCCCGGCCGTCAGCGCGCGCCTGGTGCAGCGCGTCTACGGCCTGTCGGTCGAGCAGCTCGAGGAAGTCTGGATGAAGCACCTGCGCATCAAGCGCTGAGTGCGCGGCGCGCCGGCAGGCCCATGGCTGGCACTACCGCACGCGCTGGCTAGACTGCCCGCGCATCCATGGCCCCGACCGTTCGCACCGCCGTGCAGGCCCTGCTGGTCCTGCTGCCGATCGCCGTCCTCGCGGCACTGATCGCGTGCTACGGCGTCGACGTGCCGCTGAACGACCAGTGGGCGCTGGTCGGGCGGGTCGAGCGAGCGTGCACCGAAGGGCTGACGTGGAACGACGTGGTCACGCCCCACCACGAGCACTGGATGCCGGTGCCGATGGCGCTGATGCTCGCGCTCGCGTCCTGGACGGACTGGAACTGCAGGGCCGAACTGCTGGTCAACGGCGTGCTCGGCCTGTGCGCCTTCGCGCCGATCGCGTGGCGCGTGGTCGCGGCACAGCGCGAACGTGGCGAGGGCACGCTGCTGGCCCTGCCGACGGCGGCGCTGATCACGACCGCGATCACCCAGCATCAGAACTGGCTCTGGGGCCTGCAGGTCTCGTCGCTGCTGTGCGTCGCGAGTGCGCTCGCGGGTCTGCACCTGATCAGCACGGAGCGACCGTCGCCGCTGCGCCTGGTCGCGGCGATCCTGGCGGCCGTCGTCGCCAGCGGCTCGCAGTTCCAGGGCAACCTCGTCTGGCCTGCCGGCCTGCTCGCGATCCTGATGGCGCACGGCGGCGTGCGCGGTGCGCTGCGCACGCTGCTGGTCTGGTCGGGATGCATGCTCGCCGTCGCGGCCAACGCCTACCGACTGCTGCAGACGGACTCCGACACCGGCGCGTTCGTGGAGGCTCCGTGGGACGCCGCGCGCTACGTGCTCGTCTACCTCGGCGCGCCGTTGGCCGGCCCGTCGGAAACGTGGTCTTTGCTGTGCGGAGCCGTCGGCTGCGTCGCGGCGATCGCGCTGTTGCCGCGCACCCGCGCACCGCGCACCCGCCCGTTCGTGCTCGCGCTGCTGGCGTTCTCGATCGGCGCCGCGGCGGTCACGGCGATCGGTCGCCTGGGCACCTCGACCGAGCAGGCGCGCGCCTCGCGCTACCTCTCCTATGCGACGCCGATGTGGATCGCGGTGACGATCCTGCTGGCGTCGGCCCGGCTGCCGGCCCGGATCCGGACGGCGTTGCTGGCGCTGATCTACCTCGCCATCGCCACCTGCTGCGTGCTCTCGCTCGAGGTCATCGGCAGGCAGAGCCGCGCGCGGCAGGCTGCACGCGACCACTTCCTGGCGCAGCGAGACGCGATCCCGGACGACCTCGCCGCGTTCGCGCCGGCGTTCGCCGACCCCGAACTGCTCGTGCTCCTGCAGCAGGTCGGCGGCGAGCCCTCCCGCCTCTACACCGAACGCCCCGACGAGATCCAGCGGTTGCTCGAACGGCACGGTCTCGCCTTCGTCGACGCCCGGCACCTCGGCACGATGCACAAGGACCACCAGCTCGTGCGCGCTGGACTGGTCACGCTGAAGCGACGCGGGCTGTCGGTGTTCCGCGGCGATCCGCCGTAGCGCGCAGCCCGGCCCCGGGACCGGACCGCCCGCAGGCGTCAGAAAATGGTCTCCGAGCCGCCGAACCGGCCCGGACGCGACGCGACGCTGGCCATCGACGACCTCCTACGTAGATTGCCGCGCCCCCATGAACCGCAACGCCCCCCACTCCGGCTCGTGATCCGCACCTCTCTCACCATCACGTGCCTCGCCGTCGGCAGCGCACTCGCCCAGTCACAGAACCCCAACACCGACCCGCAGGATCCGCCGGGCCAGCAGCCGAAGCCCGCGCAGGCCGCCGAGCTGCCCGAACAGGTGTTCGTCTCCGCCGAGAAGTGGAACGGCCCGGCAGCCCAGGACGTGCCGCGCAGCTTCACGCCGATCTCCGAGCGCCTGCGCAAGGACGCCGGCATCACGTCGATCGAGGAGGCCGCGCGGTTCGTGCCCAACGCGCTGGTCACCGGCTTCACCGCGCGGCGGCTGAGCTTTCCGTACGTGCGCGGCGTCGGTTCGGGCCAGGGTGACCCAGCGGTCGCGACGTTCGTCGACGACGTGCCTCAGCTGAGCATCAGCAGCACCAACCTGTCGCTGGTCGGCCTCGACCGCATCGAGATCCTGCGCGGCCCGTCGGGCGCCTTGTGGGGTCGCAACACGATCGGCGGCGCGATCAACCTGATCACCAAGGAGCCCGAGTTCCAGAACGGCGCCGAGCTGTTCGCGTCGGTCGGCAACTTCAACTCACAGCGCTACGAGGTGCGGGCCACCGGCCCGATCACCGAGGACTCGCTCGCCGCCAGCGTGTCGGCGTCGTACGAGCGGCGCGACGGCTTCACCGACAACACCTTCACCGGCAACGACGTCGACTTCCGCGAGAGCACGTTCGCCCGCGGTCAGGTGCTGTGGGCGCCCGACGACGACAACACGGTGCGCTTCGTGCTCTACGGCGAAGGCACGCGCGACGGCGGCTTCGTGCTGTCCGACGTCGGCGGCCTGCGCAGCAACCCTTACCGCATCAACCAGGACTTCGAGGGCAGCACCGACCGCGACATCCTGGCTGCGTCGGTGATCTGGGAGCACACCGGCGACGGCTTCGACTTCACGTCGATCACGTCGGCCCAGACCTGGGAGATCGACGAGACGTCGGACTTCGACTTCTCGCAGATCGACGGCGTGCGCCGCTACACCAGCGAGGAGGAGGACTACGCCTACCAGGAGTTCCGCCTGCAGTCGAACGGCGACTACGACCCGAGCGACCGCGACGCGACCGGCATGCGCTGGCTCGCGGGGGTCAGCGGCTTCTACAGCGACGAGCAACGCTCGGCCGCCAACGAGTTCCGCCCCGGCGGCGCCGGCATCATCTTCGCGCCGAGCATGGTCGGCACCGACCGCAGCGTCGGCGACTTCCAGAGCTACGCGCTGAGCGCGTTCGGCCAGGTGTCGATGCTGCTCGGCAGCGGCCTCGAGGTGTCCGGCGCGGTGCGCTACGACTACGAGGACAAGAAGGCGGGCATCAACCGCACGTTCAGCGTCAGCGGCTTCGCGTCGCCGCTGGCGACGACCAGCCAGAGCCGTTCGTTCGACCGCGTGCTGCCGCGCGCCAGCATCACCTGGCGCGCCAACGACGACGTCACGTCGTACTTCACGATCGCGCGCGGCTTCAAGGCGGGCGGCTTCAACCTGACCGCGCCGTCGGGGCAGGAGTCGTTCGGCGTCGAGAGCAGCTGGACCTACGAACTCGGCGTCAAGTCGCGCTGGCTCGACGATCGGGTGCAGGCCAACGCAGCGGTGTTCTTCGTCGACTGGGACGACATGCAGCTGAGCCAGTTCGATCCGATGGCCGGCGGCTTCGTCAGCAACGCCGGCGAGTCGACCAGCCAGGGCATCGAGCTCGAACTGGTCGGCGAGGCCACCGACGAGCTGACCGTGTTCGGCACCGCCGGCTACCTCGACACCGAGTTCGACCGCTTCACCGACCAGTTCGGCCAGGACGTGTCCGGTCGCAGCCTGCCGTTCGCGCCCGAGTGGACGTTCGGCGCGGGCGCGCAGTATCGCCAGCGCATCGACGACGACCTCGCCGCGTTCGCGCGCATCGACTACTTCCACGTCGGCGAGTTCTACTACGACGCCGGCAACCTCGGCCGCGAGCGCTACAACCTGACCAACCTGCGCATCGGCGTCGACTACGAGAACTGGCGCGTCGACCTGTTCATGCACAACGCCTTCGACGAGGAATACGTGTCGCTCGCGTTCCAGGCCAACCCGGCCGACCCGACCCAGTTCGTCGGCCAGAACGGCGCGCCGCGGACCTATGGCCTGTCGGTGCGCGTGACGTTCTAGCGCGAACTCGGGAACCGATCGTGGCGGTGCCGCGGTCGCCGCGATCGGCAGCTGCAGCGCAGCCAGCCAACGCTGCGCTCGGACGCGAGGCGAGCCCGGGCCGGCACGCCCGACAGCCTGCTTGCCGATGCCGCTTCGCACGGATTTCGCGAGACGGCCGCCGGGCGCCCTCGATTGCTCCCGGCATGCGACACCTCATGCTCGGCTGGATCCTGTCCGGCCTGTTCGTTGCGAGCCTCGACGCCCAGTCCCAGCTCGACACCTTCGCCGCCCCACTCGGCACCCAGTCGGCCGGCGGCGGCGCCGAAATGGCGCTGCTCGACGACCTCGACGGCGACGGCCTACGTGATCCGGTGATCGCGATGGGGCAGGCCGGCACCGGCTACCTCGACGTCCGGTCGAGCGACACCGGCGCAACGCTGCTGCTCATCGGCCCCGGAACCCAGGACTCGTCGCGGATCTCGATATCGGCGATCGACGACCTCGACGGCGACGGCTACCGCGACGTCGTCGCCGGATTCCCCGGCCACAGCACCGGAGCCGTCGAGCGCGGCATCGTCCGGGTCTACTCCGGACGAACCGGCAAGCTGCTCCGCTCGCACGTCGGCGCCGCGGCGCACGACGAGTTTGGCTACGAAGTCTGCGCGATCGGCGATGCCAACTCCGACGGCGTCGCCGACTACGCGGTGGGAGCCCCCGGCGTGACCAGCACGCTGGTGCCGTTCGCCGGGCCCGACGCCGGCGCGGTCACCGTGTTCTCCGGCACCGACGGCAGCCAGATCGACTACCGCGAGACCGTCAACAGCAGCCGCATGGGCATCGCATTGGCGCTGCTCGGCGACCTCGACGGCGACGGCCGACCAACGCTGGCGATCGGAGCGCCCGGCCTCGACCGGGTGTTCGTCTACGAGGTGCTCGGCAACCAGCCCACGACGATGCTGACCAGCACGCCGGGCACGGAGTTCGGCGCCGCGCTCGCCAGCGTCGGCGACGTCGACGGCGACGGCCGCCGCGACCTGGCCATCGGCCAGCCGAGCTTCCAACTGCCGTCGAATGGCACGCCGGGCGGCCGCGTCGCGGTGCACGGCTCGGTCTCGGGCAACGTGCTGCTGTCCGACACTGGCTGGTCGGGGTACTGCCTCGGCTGGGACGTCGCCGACCCGGGTGACGTCGACGGCGACGGCGTCGGCGACGTGCTCGTTTCGAGCGCCGGCAACTGGCTCGGCGGCGCGTCGGCGCCATACGGCCTGATGCGGATCCTGTCGGGCGCGAACGGCAACGTGCTCGAGGAACTCACTCCCGGTGGCGCCTGGTGGGGCTTCGCGCTGGCCGAGGATGCCGACCAGGACGGCCACGACGACCTGTGGATGACGTATCGCTGGGATGGCCTGTTCTACCGCGACCCGGTTCCGGGGGATGGCCAATGGCCCGCCCCGCTGAGCATCGCCGCGGGCGGCCAACGCTATGGCGAAGCCGTCGCGATGCTCGACGACCTCGACGGCGACGGCCGCCCGGAGATCGCCGTCGGCGGCCCGCACGCGACCCCCGGGGACCTCGCCGATCAGGGCTCCGTGCGCGTCTATTCCGGGACCAACGTGCTCTATGCGCTCGACGGCGCGTTCGGCGAACAGATGGGCACCGCGGTGGTCGCGCTCGGCGACCTCGACGACGACGGCGTCGGGGAGTTCGCGATCGGACGACCGCGCGCGAGGTTCGGCAATACGGTGGTCGGCGCGGCTTCGATCTACTCTGGCGCCACCGGGCAGCCGCTGCGCCACCACTTCGGTGTGACGTGGGGCGATCGCTTCGGCGCCGCCATCGCCCGCGTGCCGGACACCGACGGCGACGGGGTCGACGACTATGCCATCGGCGCCCCCGCCGTCACGGTCGCAGCCGGCCCGGTCAACGCCGGCCGTGTGAGCGTCTACTCGGGCGCGACCGGGGCCCACCGCTACAGCATCGACGGGACGATGCGGAACGGCACGTTCGGCGCGGCGCTGGCGGGCAGCGACGATCTCGACGGCGACGGCCGTGGCGAACTGTTGATCGGTGCTCCGGGCGAGACGGCGTCGCTGCTGCTCGTCGGCGCAGGCCGCGTGCACCTGCGTTCTGGGGCGAGCGGGCCGTCGCTCGGCATCGTCGGCGGTGGCCAGCCGTCGATGCGATTCGGCGCCGCGGTCGCCAGCATCGGCGACATCGACGGCGACGGCGCTGCCGAGTGGCTCGCCGGTGCTCCGCGGTTCCGCGCGGTCGCGCGCGGCGACGGTCGCGCCCAGCTGCACGACGGTGCCAGCGGTGCGACGATCTGGTCCGGCGACGGCGCGTTCCAATCGCGACTCGGCAGCTCGGTCGCGGCATGCGGAGACATCGACAACGACGGGATCGTCGACTTCGCCGTCGGCGAACCGCGCGGCATCGACCCGTTCGCCGGCAACGTGCCCGGCCGCGTGCGTCTCTACTCGGGCGCGACGACGTCGTGGTACCAGACGCTGCAGGGCAGCGAGGACGGCGCCCGCTTCGGGCGCGCCGTCGCCAGCGGATGCGACCTCGACGGGGACCGGATGGCGGACTTCGTCATCGGCTCGCCGGACACCGAGGTCTCGACGCCCGGCTGGGATCCCGCCACCGGCGCGACCTCCACCTGGACCGCGCGCGAACTCGGCAGCGAAGCGTTCGGCAGCGGCACCGGTGGCTGCGCGGGTGATCACGTGCTGACGCTGCTGAGCACGGTCAAGCCCGGCCAGCCGATGAAGCTGCGCTACTCGGGCATGTCGGCGACGACGTTCCCGATCCTGGGCGTCGGCACGCCGCTGCCGTCCCCGGGTCTGCCGGTGCTCGGGTTCCTGGCCCACGTGCAGTCCCAGTTCACGCTCGGTCTGCCGCTGCCGATCGGCACGCACGGCGCCCACGCCGAGCCGATCCCGAACGATCCCAACCTGGTCGGCGCGCAGCTGCACATGCAGGTCTTCGCGCTGTGGCTCGCCGGCTGCGCCCAGCTGCCGTTCGACCTGTCGAGTTCGAACGGCCTGACCGTGACGGTGCTGTGACCAACGCCCCTGGTCTTCAGAGCTAGCGGCCGACGCAGAACAGCTTCTCGTTGGTCCGGATCAGCACGTCGCCGTGCGCGACGACGATCGACGAACGGATGTGGTCGTCGTCGTCGCTGCCCATCGCGACCTGGTGCGTGACCTTGCCGCTCTCGGCGTCGAGCACGATGACCAGGCCGTTGTGGTCGATGCACCAGACGCGGCCGTCGGCGACCGTCGGGCTGGCGCGCCACAGGTGGTCCTTGGGCATCGGCGTCGTCCACAGCACCTCACCGTCCGTGGCGCGCACGCGCGAGATCGCCGAGCGCACGTCGCTGAGCACGAAGAAGCAGCCGTCGTGGAAGGCCGGCGTCGGCACGTCGCTCGACACCGGGTTGGGGCGGCCGCCGCTCTTCCAGACCATCGCGTCGTCGTCCAGCTCGCCGGAGCCGCCGAGCCGCACCGCGTAGACCGGCGCGCGCTTCGGCGCACAGACCAGCGCGAGTCCGTCGCCGACGACGACCGACGGCACCAGCCGCCAGAACCGTTCGCGGTGGCCTTCGTTCCAGGTGCCCCAACGCCACAGCTCCTTGCCGGTCTTCGGATCGTGGCCGGTGATGACGTCCCCGCCGACCAGCAGCATCTCCTCGCGGCCGCCTTCGCCGACGAACGGGATCATCGTCGTGTCGGACTCGAGCGACTCGACCTGGGCCGGCGACGGACGCACGTGGCGGAACACGTTCTTGCCGGTCTTGACGTCGACGGCGAGCACGAACGACTCGATCGGCTCGGGCTGCTTGGCGGCGGCCGCCTCCTGCGCCTGCTTGCCGCGACCGCGTCGGCCACCGCCCGGACGACCGCGACGGATCGGCACGTCGCGCTGCAGCACCGGCAGGTAGACCAGGCCCTCGCGGTAGGTCGGGCTCGCCGCGAACGTCCAGTTGAACGCGAAGTTGCCGTAGTCCTGCTGGATGTTGCGGCGCCACAGCTCCTCGCCGGCGAAGTCGTAGGCGACCAGGTCGCCGTTGCCGAAGAAGAACACCACCCGCTGCCCGTCCGAGACCGGCGACGGCGACGCGTAGGTCGCGCGGGTGCGGGCGCCGCGCGCGATCCGCGTGCCCTGCTCGGTCGGCTTGTAGCCGCTGCCCGCGTCGCGCTGCCAGACGACCTCGCCGGTCTTACGATCGAGGCAGATCGCGACCAGCCGTTCGCGCGCGCTGTCGACCGAGGTCACGAACACGCGGTCGCCGAGCACGATCGGCGTGCTGGCGCCGGGACCGGGCATCGTCGCCGCCCAGCGCACGTTCTGTTCGGGGCCGAACGCCTGCGGCAGCTCCTTCGCTTCGGACGCGCCGTTGTAGTGCGGGCCGCGCCAGTGCGGCCAGTCCTGCGCGACGACCGGAGCGGACAGGGCGCCGAGCAGCGTTCCGAACAGGGCGACGGCGAGAGGGGCGACGGCGAGAGGGAGACGGATGGAGGCGTGTGGCATGGTCTGCTCCGCGGAGAATACAGGTCGATGGCACCCGTGGTCCGGCTCAGGACCCCGTCGCCACCTCGTCGTCGAACATCTGCTGGATCTGCTCGATCACGCCGATCGCCTCGTCGGTGTCGACGATGCCGGTCAGCATGTCGACCAGCCCCTGGCGGTGGGCCTCGACCTTGGACAGCTCGCCGAAGCGGAAGTCCTCGGTGTAGAACGCGCGCACCAGCGGCAGGAAGCGGTCGAACGCGACCTGCCACTCGCCCGATCGGCCCTGCAGGTCCGGATGCCGGGCGTCCCCCGCGAGCGCGCAGGTGACCTCGAGCGCGAGGATCTCGGCCGATCGCGCCGACAGCAGCAGGCCGGTCGAGTAGACGGGATCGATGAAGCCGAGCGCGTCGCCGATCAGCGCCCAGCCCGGACCCCCGTCGCGTTCGGCGCGGTACGAGAAGTCGCGCGCGACCCGGACCTCGCCCGACAGCCTGGCGTCGACGAGACGTTCCTTGAGGTGCGGGCAGCGGTCGATCGCCGCCTGCAGGATCTCGTCGCGGTTCTGGCCGAACCGCAGGATCTCGCGCGCCGAGGTGACCAGGCCGATGCTGACGACGCCGGGCAGCGGGATGAACCAGATCCACGAACGCGCGTCGAGGCGGAAGATCAGCGTCGAGCCGGCGTCGATGCCGGGATCGAGCCGCACGCCCTCGTAGTGCGCGTAGACGGCGGTGTTCTCGAGGCCCGGCACGCCGACCTGGCGGCTCAGTTCGCGCGGGATCACGCCCTTCTGGCCGGATGCGTCGAGCACGACGCGCGCCGACACGACCTCTTCGCTCTCGTCGAGCCGCCGCACCCGCACACCGGTCGCAGTCTCCCCTTCGAGGCAGACGTCGACGACCGGCGTATCGGTCTCGACTTGCGCGCCGGCCTCGCGCGCGGTGTCGAGCAGCATGCGATCGAAGTCGCTGCGCAGCACCTGCCAGGTGTGATGCATGCGCTGGTCGCGGACCTCGGAGAAGTAGAACGGCCGGCTCGGGCCGTTGGGCCCGTAGAACTGCACGCCGTGCTTCTGCGGGAAGCCGAGCTCGTCCATGCGCGCGCGCACGCCGAGCTTGTCGAGCGCCAGGTTGACGGCCGGTACCAGCGACTCGCCGACGTGGAAGCGCGGGAACGCCTGGCGCTCGAACAGACCGACGCGATGGCCGGCGCGCGCCAGCAGGGTGGCGGCGGTGGCGCCGGCGGGACCGCCGCCGACGACGACGACATCGAAGCTCTTCTCGGACTCAGTCACGTGCCGCTGCATCATGGTCCAGGGTCCTTCGCACGTGGTAGCGAGACGAGATTCTGACACTTGTGGAATTCGTGCGCACCACGACCCAGCAAACGCGATCGCGCGCGAACCGCCCGCCGCAGCGATAGGATCCTGACACGCCATGGCCTCCGAATCCGACACGAAGACCGGCAACTACTTCGTCGCCAACTACCCGCCGTTCTCGACGTGGCGCGTCGAGGACGCGCACGTCGCGACCGACCGCCTCGCACGGCCGCCCGCCGCCGGCACGCCGTTCGGCCTCTACGTGCACATCCCGTTCTGCAGGAAGCGGTGCGACTTCTGCTACTTCCGGGTCTACACCGACAAGAACGCGAGCGCGGTGCACCGCTACCTCGACGCGGTCGTCGACGAGGCGCGCAGGCACGCCGAGCAGGCGGCGGTGCGCGGGCGCAAGCCGGAGTTCGTCTACTTCGGTGGCGGCACGCCGTCGTACTTGTCCGTCGACCAGCTGACCCGCCTGTTCGACGGCCTGCAGCAGCACCTGCCGTGGGACGGCGCCAAGGAGATCACGTTCGAGTGCGAGCCCGGCACGCTGCAGGAGCAGAAGATCCACGCGCTGAAGGACATGGGCATCACCCGCCTGAGCCTCGGCGTCGAGAACTTCGATCCGGACATCCTCGAGCGCAACAACCGCGCCCACCGCGCCAAGGAGATCGACCGCGCCTACGGCTTCGCGCGGCAGGCCGGCTTCCGGCAGATCAACATCGACCTGATCGCCGGCATGATCGGCGAGACCGACGACAACTGGCGTCGCTGCATCGAGCGCACGCTCGAGCTCGAGCCGGACAGCGTGACGATCTACCAGATGGAGATCCCGTTCAACACGACGGTCGCGCGCCGGATGAAGGACGACCAGCAGGAGGTCGCGCCGGTCGCCGACTGGGACACCAAGCGTCGCTGGGTCGACGAGGCGTTCGCGGCGCTCGAACGGGCCGGCTACCGCGTCGGCAGCGCCTACACGGCCTCGCGCGGGGACCAGGCGACGTTCGAGTACCGCGACGGCCTGTGGCACGGCGCCGACCTGCTCGGCCTCGGCGTCGCGTCGTTCGGCCACATCGGCGGCGTGCACTACCAGAACGTGCACGACTTCGATCCCTACCTCGAACGGGTCGAGTCCGGCGCGCTGCCGGTGCACCGCGCGCTGCAGCTCACCGACGACCAGCGGCTGATCCGTGAGTTCATCCTGCAGCTCAAGCTGGGCTCGGTCGACACGCGACCGTTCGTCGAGAAGTTCGGCGTCGATCCGCTGCAGCGCTTCGCAGCACCGCTGCGAAAGCACCAGGACGACGGCTACCTGCGCGTCGACGGCCCGCGCGTCGAGCTGGCGCGGCACGGCCTGCTGCAGGTCGACCGGCTGCTGCACGACTTCTTCCCCGAGGAGCACCGCGCGGTGCGCTACGCCTGAGCCATGGCGCACCGCTTCGCGATGACGCGCCGGGTCACGTTCGCCGAGACCGACATGGCGGGCATCCTGCACTTCTCCAACTACTTCCGCTACATGGAGGAGACCGAGCACGCGTTCTTCCGTTCGCTCGGCTTCCAGGTGCACGCGTGCGAGCAGAGCGGCGCCTGGGGCTGGGCGCGGCGCAACGCTTCGTGCGACTACCAGCGTCCGCTGCGCTACGAGGACGAGGTCGAACTGCAGCTGACGGTCAAGGAGAAGCGCAGCAAGGCGCTGGTCTACGAGGTGCGGTTCGTGCTCGACGGCGAGCTGGCCGCGCAGGGCGAACTGACCGCGGTGTGCGTCGAGAAGGGGCCGGACGGCCGGCTGCGCGCCGCCGAGATGCCGGCCGTGGTGGCTGCGGCGATCGACGTCGCTCCGTTGACATGAGTTTGTGACAACCGGGCTTGCGTCTCGCGAGCCCGCGTCGCGAACGATGGGACGCCCGCGCAGCGCCGCTATCCTCGTCGACCCGATTTCGGGTCGGCCGCCGCCGGCGCAGCCCCCTCCCTTCCGATGAAACGACGCACCTCCACGCTGGCCGCCGTCCTCGGCGCCGCGCTCGCGCTCCCGCTCGCCCTGCTCCCGACCGGCTGCGGCACGACCCCGGACATCGAGACCGGCAGCTTCGCCGCGCACGGCTGGCTGAGCTGGCGAGGCCCCGAACAAAACGGCCGCTCGCGCGAGACCGGCCTGCCCGAGCCCGCCGACGTCGACGGCAACAAGCCGACCTGGCGCTACGACCTCAGCGGTCGCGGCACGCCGGTGATCGCCAACGGCCGCGTCTACACGATGGGCTACGAGGGCGAGGGCAAGGAGCTCGAGGAGGTGCTGGTCTGCCTCGACGAGAACACCGGCGAGCGGATCTGGGAGCAGCGCTTCCAGCACTTCTTGACCGACATCATCTACTACCGCTTCGCGATCGGCAGCCCGACGATCGACGCCGCGACCGGCAACGTGTTCTGCATCACGTCGGCCGGCCTTCTCTGCTCGTTCACCGCCGACGGTGAGCTGCGCTGGCAGCACGCGCTCGGCGCCGAGTACGGCCGGCTGGTGTTCCCCAACGGCCGCACCGGCGCGGTCGCGCTGACCGACGAACACGTCGTGCTGCACATGACGACGTCCGGCTGGGGCCCGCAGGGGCCGGCGCGCGGCCGCTTCTTCGCGTTCGACAAGGACGACGGCGCGTCGGCGTGGACGTCGACGCCGGGCGGACCGCCGAAGGACATCTCGTTCTCGCTGCCGGTCGTCGAGCAGCGCGGCGGCCGCCTGCTCACCTACGCCGGCCTGTCCGGCGGCCACATGACCTGCGTCGACGCCCGCACCGGCGACGCGCTGTGGCGCTTTCCGATGTGCACCGGCGGCATGAGCTCGAGCGCCGTGCTCTACAAGGACACGCTGATCGCGATCCACGGCAAGGAGAACCTCGACTCGTCGACCGCCGGCCGCATGGTCGCGATCAAGCTCGGCGCGCTGCCGGGCAAGGACGGCAAGCAGCTGGTGCTCGGCGCCGAACACGAGAAGTGGCGCAACCACCTGACCGCGTTCACCAGTTCGCCGGTGCTGGTCGACGACCGCGTCTACACGACCATCGCGACCGGCGAGCTCGCCTGCGTCAACGCCGACACCGGCGAGGTGCTGTGGGAGCACAAGCTGGCGCCCGACCAGATCCACGCCTCGCCGGCGTTCGGTGACGGTCTGCTGTGGGTGCCGATGAACAACGGCTCGCTGTTCGTGATCCGGCCGACCGATGCGGCCGCCGAAGTGCTCACCGAGACGACGCTCGAAGGCAACTGCCTCGGCGCGCCGGCGATCTGCAACGGCCGCGTCTACGTGCACACGACCAAGGCGCTCTACTGCTTTGCGGGGGAAGGCTCGCAGCAAGCGCCGCCGGCGATCCCGGCGCCGACCGTCGACGCCACCCTTGGTGCGGCGACGCGGCTGCAGGTGCTGCCGGCCGACGTGCTGGTGCGCACCGGCGAGACCATCCAGTTCCGCGCGCGCAGCCTCGACGCCGACGGCAACACCGTCGCCGACCCGGTCGCGGGCGCGATCGAGTGGACCGGCAAGCTGACCGACGGCATGCGCATCGACGCCGCTGGCAAGCTGACGATCGCGGCCGACGCGACCCCGACGGCGCTGGTGCTGAAGGCGTCCTCGGGCGGCGTCACCGGCACCGCGCGCGTGCGCGTCGTGCCGAGCGCGCCCTACACCGACGACCTCGAGGACGTCGCGCTGCAGCCGCACCCGAAGGAGGATGGCGTGAACTTCGCGTTCCCGCGGGCGCACTGGATCAGCGCCAGGCTCAAGTGGGAGGTGCGCGAACGCGACGGCAACAAGGTGCTCGCGCGCACGCTCGACCAGCCGCTGTTCCAGCGCACGATCTCGATGATCGGCGCGCCCGACATGGCCAACTACACCATGCAGGTCGACGTGATGACCGACGGCAACCGCCGCATCATGTCGACGCCGGGAATGGTCAACCAGCGCTACCTGATCCTGCTCAAGGGCAACCACCAGGCGCTCGAGATCACCTCCAACGAGGAGCTGCTGAAGGAGCGCGTCAAGTTCCGCTGGAAGCCCAAGGTCTGGTACCGGATGAAGAGCCGGGTCGACGTCGCGCCCGACGGCAGCGGCGTCGTGCGCGCCAAGGCCTGGCAACGCGACGAGCCCGAGCCGGACGGCTGGCTGCTGGAGGTCGAGGTGCCGCGCGCCAATCGCAGCGGCTCCCCCGGCATCTACGGCTTCACCCCCCAGAGCCGCTTCCGCTGCTACGTCGACAACATCGTGGTGACCCCCAATGACTGATCTGACCCTGCGTGGCGTCGCGGCGCTGCTGATCGCCCCCGCCCTCCTCTCCTCGCTCGCGTCGGCCCAGGACTGGCCGATGTGGGGCCGCAACGCGACCCGCAACATGGTCGCCGACGTCAAGGGACTGCCGCTCGACATCGTGCCCGGCGAGTTCGCCGACGACAGCGAGGACATCGACATCACGACGTCCAAGAACGTCAAGTGGATCGCCAAGCTCGGCTCGCAGAGCTACGGCAACCCGACCGTCGCCGACGGCCGCGTCTACGTCGGCACCAACAACGACGTGCCGCGCGACGACCGCTTCCAGGGCGACCGCAGCTGCGTCTACTGCCTCGACGAGAAGACCGGCGAGCTGATCTGGCAGCTCAACGTTCCCAAGCTCGGCACCGGCAAGGTCAGCGACTGGGAGTTCCTCGGCATCTGCAGTTCGCCCTGCGTCGACGGCGATCGCGTCTACCTGGTGACCAACCGCTGCGAGGTCATGTGCGTCGACGTCAACGGCTTCAAGGACGGCAACCAGGGCTTCCAGGACGAGGCCAAGTACTACGCCGACAACGGCAAGCCACCGGTCAAGGTCAACGAGAAGACCGACGCCGACATCATCTGGAAGATGAACATGATCGACGAGTGCGGCGTGTTCCCGCACAACATCACCAGCTGCTCGGTGATGGTCGTTGGCGACCAGATCTGGACCTCGACGTCCAACGGCGTCGACTACGGCCACGTCGAGACGCCGGCCCCGAACGCGCCGTCGCTGATCGTCGTCGACAAGAAGACCGGCAAGCTGATCGGCGAGGAGGCCTCGGGCCTCAGCCAGAACATCTTCCACAGCAACTGGTCGTCGCCCGCCTACCTGAAGGCCGATGACACCGAGCTGGTGATCTTCGGCGGCCCGGACGGCGTGCTCTACGCGTTCGATCCGAAGCCGGTGAAGGACGAGGACGGCTTCCTGGTGCTGAAGGAGGCGTGGAAGTACGACTGCAACCCGAAGGCCTACCGCGTCAAGGAGGACGGTTCGCCGCGCAAGTACGCGACCGCCAAGGGACCGAGCGAGGTGCTGGCGACGCCGGTCGTCTACGACGGCCACGCCTACGCCCTGATCGGCCAGGACCCGGAGCACGGCGAAGGTGTCGGCAACCTCGTCTGCCTCGACCGCAACGGCAAGCAGGTCTGGTCGTTCGGCGAGATCCACCGCTCGATCTCGACGCTGTCGATCACCGACGGCCTGGTGTTCGCCGCCGACTACTCGGGCTACCTCTACTGCATCGACGCCAAGACCGGCGAGAAGTGCTGGCAGTACGACACCAGCGCGCACATCTGGGGCTCGACGCTGGTCGCCGACGGCCGCGTCTACGTCGGCATCGAGGACGGCTTCCTGGTCAGCGCGCCGGCGACGCGCGCGTTCGACAAGAAGAACGTCAAGGAGATCGACTTCGCGGTCCCGATCTACAGCTCGCCGATCGCGGCGAACGGCGTGCTCTACATCGCGACCCACACCCACCTGTTCGCCATCGCCAAGGGCGCCGGCGCGGCCGGGGACGACGGCGGCAAGTGAGCCACGCATGACCCGAAAGCTCTCGAGCGGCGGCAAGTTCGCGTGGGGCCTCGTCGTCCTGCTCGCGATCCTGCACTACGACTTCTGGTTCTGGGGCGACCGCAGCGTCGCGTTCGGCTTCCTGCCGGTCGGCCTGCTGTTCCAGGCGCTGATCTCGCTCGGGGCCGCCATCGCCTGGGCGCTGGTCGTCCGGTTCGCGTGGCCGACGCACATCGAGGAGTGGGCCGACCGGCCCGTTGACGACGAATGATCTCGGCACTCCTGCAAGGCCCGCCGCAGAGCACCACCCCGCTCTACGTCGTCGGCGTCTACCTGCTGCTGCTGCTCGCGTTCAGCATCCTCAACAGCCGGCGCGCGCGCGGCTCGGCCGGCGAGTACTTCGTCGCCAGCCGCTCGATCGGACCGTTCCTGCTGCTGATGAGCGTGTTCGGCACGACGATGACCGCGTTCGCGCTCGTCGGCTCGACCGGCAAGGCCTACGACAGCGGCATCGGTGTCTACGGGCTGATGGCGTCGGCGTCCGGCATCATCCACTCGCTGGTGTTCTTCCTGGTCGGCATCCGGCTGTGGGCCATCGGCAAGCGCTTCAACTACGTCACCCAGATCCAGTTCTTCCGCGGCCGCTTCCAGTCGAACCTGCTCGGCTACCTGCTGTTCCCGGTGCTGGTCGGGCTGGTGATCCCGTACCTGCTGATCGGGATCGTCGGCGCCGGCGCGGTCGTCAAGGGCATCTCCGGCGTGCCGACCTGGCTGACCGGACTGGTCGTCTGCGGGGTCGTGCTGGCCTACATCCTGACCGGCGGCGTGCGCGCCGCGGCGCTCGCCAACGCGGTGCAGACGATCGTGTTCATGGCGGTCGGCCTGCTCGCGTTCGTGCTGATCTCGGGCTCGCTCGGCGGCGTCGAGCAGGCCACCCAGAACGCGGCCGACAACACCCCGGAGCTGCTCGCCCGCGAAGGCAAGATCGGCCACCTGCAGTTCTTGAGCTACTGCTTCGTGCCGCTCTCGGTCGGCATGTTCCCGCACCTGTTCCAGCACTGGCTGACGGCGCGCAGCGCCAAGACGTTCCGCACCACGGTCATCGCGCACCCGATCTTCATCATGATCGTCTGGGTGCCGTGCGTGCTGATCGGCGTCTGGGCGGCCGGCGCCGGCATCGAGGCGCCCGGCGGCAACTCCAACGCGGTGCTGGCCAAGATGGTCGGCATGCAGCTGAAGAACCCCTGGATCAGCGGCCTGCTGATGGCCGGCATCCTGGCCGCGATCATGTCGTCGCTCGATTCGCAGTTCGTCTGCCTCGGCACGATCTTCACCCACGACATCGTCGTGCACGTGACCGGCGATCGCTTCGACGAGGCCCAGCGGGTGCGCCTCGGCCGGTTCTTCATCGTCGCGATCGTCGCGCTGACCTACGTGCTGTCGCTGTTCCCGCCGCCCAACGTGTTCGATCTGGCGGTGTGGTGCTTCAGCGGCTTCGCCAGCCTGTTCCCGCTGGTCGTCGCGGCCGTCTACTGGCGTCGCGCGACCGCGAAGGGCGCCATCGCGTCGGTGCTGGTCGCCGGCGGCACCTGGGCGGTGCTGTTCTACGACGGCCTGCTGGCGCCGACGCTCGCGGGCGAACGCGCCGGCGAGGACTACCTGATCGGCGGCATGATGCCGGTCACGGTGATGATCGCCGCCTCGGCGGTGACGCTGGTCGTCGTCAGCCTGATGACGCAGCCGCCCTCGGCCGCAACCGTGGCCCGCTTCTTCGACGAAGACCCGGCCGCCGTATCCTGACCCCGACGCCATGACCACCGCCTCCGAGCTCGACACCCACTTCCGCGACATCGTTCGCTGGCACTTCTCCCCCGAGACCGGCACGCCGTTCTGGCTCGACTGGGCGAAGCAGGCCGGCTGGAACCCGGCCGAGGAAGTGACCTCGTTCGCCGACCTGACGCGCTTTCCGCACTTCGACGGCGAACTGCTGCGCACCGAGCCGCACGAGCGGTGGATCCCCAAGGCCTACGAGGGCCGGCCGTTCACGATCTTCGAGACCGGCGGCACCACCGGCATGCCGAAGCAGCGCATCGGCTGGGACGACTACAAGGTCGACTACGAGCAGTTCTCGGAAACGCTCAGCGACGACGAGTTCCCGCGCGGCGGCTACTGGCTGATGGTCGGGCCGACCGGCCCGCGCCGCCTGCGGCTGGCGATCGAGCACCTCGCCAACCACCGCGGCTCGTCGTGCTACTTCGTCGACCTCGACCCGCGCTGGGTCAAGAAGCTGATCAAGACCCGGCAGTTCGACCAGGCCAAGGCCTACATGGCGCACGTCGTCGACCAGGCCGTGGCGATCCTCGAGAAGCGCAGCGTGTCGGCCCTGTTCACGACGCCGAAGCTGCTCGAAGAACTCGGCGACCGGATGTCGATCCCGGACGCCGGCATCAAGGGCGTGTTCTGCGGCGGCACCACGATGGACCCGCAGACGACCCGCTTCCTGTGCGAGGAGATCCTCGAGGACCGCGTCGGCTTCGTGCCGACCTACGGCAACACGCTGATGGGCCTCGCCGCGCACAAGCCCGACCTCAAGGCCGACAACTACTCGATCACCTACTACGCGCCGCAGCCGCGCGCCGTGCTGCGCTGCGTCGACCCCGACCGGACCGACGAGGTCGTCGACGTCGACAGCTGGGGCCGCGTCGAGCTGACGACGCTGACCAGGGAGTTCTTCATGCCGCGCTTCCTCGAACGCGACGAAGCGCTGCGCCGCGCGCCGTGCGAACGGTACCCGTGGGACGGCGTCGGCGAGGTCCGCCCGTTCGGCAAGCAGGCGGCCACGATCGTCGAGGGGGTCTATTGAGCGCTCCCCACATCCCGGTGCTGCGGCACGGCGTCGAGTACGAGAGCCTCGACCAGAGCGAGCTGACCGGCATCGGCAGCAACGAGGTGCTGGCGCGCATCAGCCAGACCAACGCCGGCATGATCAAGCGCGACCTGCGCCGCGCCGACGACGCCGCCAAGAAGCTGCGCGCGCTCAGCAGCGCGCGCCTGCTCGAGATCTGCAAGCAGGCCGGCAAGCTGTTCCTCGAAGGCGACCTGCCGCTCAACGAGCAGGGTGACACGCAGACCGCCGGCCAATACGTCGCGACGCTCAGCCGCACCAGCGGGCTGCCGCACGTGCTCGTGCGGCGCAACATGCAGAAGGTCTTCACCGTGCTCGACGGCATGGCGGACATCCTGCGCGGGCTGATGCGCGGCATGGACCCGGCGGTCGTCGAGACCGGCTTCGGCGAGCACTGCGGCGTGCCGGTCTACTACGCACCGACGACGTCGACCCTCGGCGTCGTGCTGCCGAGCAACTCGCCCGGCGTCAACTCGATCTGGATCCCGTCGCTGGCGCTCGGCGTGCCGGTCGTGCTCAAGCCCGGCCGCGAGGAGCCGTGGACGCCGCTGCGGATCATGCAGGCGCTGATCGCCGCCGGCTGCCCGCGCGAGGCGTTCTGCTTCTACCCGACCGACCACGAAGGCTCGTCGGTGATCCTCGACCGCTGCGGCCGCGTGCTGCTGTTCGGCGACGAGGCCGTGACCAAGGCCTGGTCGCACGACGAGCGCGTGCAGATCCACGGCCCGGGCCGCAGCAAGGTGATCCTCGGCCCGGACGTGGTCGACGACTGGCGCAGCTTCCTGCCGGTGCTGGCGGCGTCGGTCGCCGACAACGGCGGCCGCAGCTGCATCAACGCCTCGTCGATCTTCGTGCCGGCGCACGGCCGCGAGATCGCCGAAGCGCTGGCCACCGAGCTGGCGTCGCGCGCGCCGAAGCCGGCCGACGACGACGGCGCGGTGCTGTCGGCGTTCGCCAACCGCAAGTTCGCCGAGTTCATCGACGCCAAGATCGACGAGGACGTCGCGGCCGGCGGCGCCGAGGACGTCAGCAGCCGGCACCGGGGTGGCCCGCGCCGACGCGACATCGACGGCGCGCCCTACCTGCTGCCGACCGTCGTGCACTGCGACAGCGTCGAGCACCCGCTGGCGCGCACCGAGTTCCTGTTCCCGTTCACCAGCGTGGTCGAGGTCGCGCCCGAACGGCTGGTCGCCGACATGGGCCCGAGCCTGGTGGTCACGGCGATCACCCGCGACCAGGCGCTGATCGACGAACTGAAGCGCTCCGACCACGTCGACCGCCTCAACCTCGGCCCGGTGCCGACCTCGCACGTCGAGTGGGACCAGCCGCACGAGGGCAACCTGTTCGAGTTCCTGTACGAACGCCGCGCGATCCAGCGGGCGACCGACTGGTAGATGCAAGCGCGCACGTTCGAGCTGCCGACGAAGGTCGTGCTCGGCGCGGGCGCGCTGGGCGAGGTGCCGACGCTGGTCGGCGACCGCGTGTTCGTGGTCACCGACCCGGGCATCGTCGCGGCCGGCCACTGCGAACGTCTCGAACGGCTGCTGGCCGACGCCGGCATCGAGGTCCACCGCTACCAGGACGTGCAGCCGAATCCGGACGAGCACGCGGTCGCGGCGTGCCTCGCCGCGTTCGAGCGGGCGGGTGACGGGATCGAGTGGATCGTCGCGCTCGGTGGCGGCAGCGCCATCGACGTCGCCAAGGGCTGCGCGATGCTCGCCTGCGGCGGCGGCCGCATGGCCGACTACCTCGGCCGCGCCCGCATCGACGTGACCTCCCCGCGCCTGATCGCGATCCCGACCACCGCAGGCACCGGCAGCGAGACGCAGTCGTTCGCGCTGATCGGCAACCGCGACACCGGCCAGAAGATGGCGTGCGGCGGCAGCGCGCCGTTCGCGACCGTGCTCGACCCCGAGCTGACCGTGAGCATGCCAGCGCCGGTGACCGCGTGCACCGGCCTCGACACGCTGGCCCACGCGGTCGAAGCCGCGGTCAGCCGCCGCAGTACGCCGTGGTCGGCGACGTTCGCGCGCGAGGCGTTCCGGCTGGTCGAACGCCACTTCGAACGCGTGCTCGGCCAGCCCGACGACCTCGACGCGCGCGCTGCGATGCTGCACGCGTCGGCGCTGGCCGGCATCGCGATCGAGAACGGCATGCTCGGCGCCGCGCACTCGATGGCCAATCCGCTGACCCGGCGCTTCGACACCGCCCACGGCCAGGCGGTCGGCCAGGCGCTGCCGGCGGTCGTCGCGTACAACGCCGGCGACCCGTCCGCGCGCATCGGCTACGCCGACCTCGCGCGCGGGTCCGCCCTGGTCACCAACGATGCAGACGACGGCGTCGCCGTCGACGCGCTGCTGCGCCGGCTGCGCACGCTGGTCGAACGCGCCGGCTTCGGCCCGCACATTCCGGGCGTGCCGTCGGCCGCCGCCGACGAGCTCGCTGCCGAAGCCGCCACCCAATGGACCGCGCAGTTCAACCCGCGCGACGTCGACGTCGCCGCGTTCGCCGGGCTCTACCGGGAGGTGCTCGCGTGAGGATCCTGCCGTTCGTCACCGTGCTGGTGCTCGCCGGCACCGCGCTGGTCGCCCAGCGCATGCGGCTCGACGCCTCGGGTGCGTTCTTCACCAGCAACCCGGCCAGCACCGCCGAAGAGCGACCGCTGGTGACGTTCGATGCCGGCGCCATCACGCCGTCGATGCTCGCCGATTTCGGCGGCGCGCGGACCGGGCCGCGCATCCTCGAGAACCTCGCGTTCGCGATGGCCCTGGCGCGCGAATGCGAGGCCCGCGGGCTCGCCCGCAGCGCCCCGACCCTGGCCCGCTCCGAGGTCGCGCAGCAGACCGTCGGCGACCAGCCGTTCGATCCGGAGACCCGTGCCCGCCTCGCGACCGAGGCCCTGCGCGACCTGCGCATGGTCGCGCTGATCGGCGAACAGCGCGCCAGGGACGAGGACGCGCTGCGCGAGCTGTTCGAGCACCGATACGGCAAGGGCGGCGTGCGCGTGCGGGTCCGCCACGTGCTCAGCACCGACCGGATGTCGGCGCCGCAGACGGCCGGCGAGCGAGCCGCGGCGCTGCGCGCCACGCTGCAGACCGGCGCGACCTTCGACGACCTGCTGGCGAAGTCGCACGACCGCGTCACCCGCCGGCTGCTGCGCGATCCGCAGCGCCGCGCCGAGGCCGGCCTGCTGCCCAACTACAACTACCATCGCTACGGCGAGGCGTTCGCCCGAGCGGTGCGCGCGCTCGAGGTCGGCGAGGTCTCGCAACCGGTCTCGTCGTCGGTCGGCGTGCACCTGATCGAACTGCTCGACCGCACCACGACGCAGCTCGCAGACGTGCGCACCGAGCTGGTCCGACAGCTCGCCGGCGGCAAGGCGCGCAGCGCCGAGATCCTGCAGCTGCGCCAGCGCCTGCTCGCCAAGTACGGCTACCAGGCGCCTGCCGCCGTCGCCCGCAAGCGCACCCCCGTCGCGGACCTCGGTCCGCCGCCGTCGACCGAGTGGCCGCACTATCGCGGCAACCCGCAGCTGCACGGTGTCTCGGCGGCACGACTCGGCGACCAGCCGACGCTCGCGTGGCGGTTCGACACCGCCGGCGACATCCTGTCGTCGCCGGTGATCGCCAACGGCCTGGTCTACATCGGTTCGACCGACAACTTCGTCTATGCGATCGACCTGAAGACCGGCGAGCAGCGCTGGAAGTTCGAGACCAAGGACATGGTCGAGGCGCCGCCGCTGGTCGTCGACGGCCGCGTGTTCGTCGGTTCGTCGGACTTCTTCTTCTACGCGCTCGACGCCGCCGGCGGCGGGCTGCTGTGGAAGTACGAGACCCAGGACCGGATCCTCGGCGGCGCCAACTGGTTCCGCAGCCAGAACGGCAAGACGCGCGTGCTGGTCGGCAGCTACGACGCCAACGTCTACTGCTTCGACGTGCACGGCGGCGATCCGCTGTGGACCTACGCGACCGACAACTACGTCAACGGCTCGCCGGCGATCGCCGGCCGCGAGACGCTGTTCGGCGGCTGCGACGCCGCGCTGCACCTGGTCGACCTCGAGAGCGGCGAACGCGTCGCCAAGGTCGAGCTCGGTGAGGGCTGCCAGGTCGCCGGCTCGGTCGCGCTGCTCGGCGACCGCGCCTACTTCGGCCACTACGGCAACGAGTTCCTGCGCGTCAACCTCGACGACGGCAAGGCCGAGTGGCGCTACGCGAGCAAGCGGCAGGGCTTCTGCTCGTCGCCGGCGGTCGGCGAGAAGTACGTCGTGTTCGGCGGCCGCGATCGCCACCTGCACTGCGCGCTGCGCGCCGACGGCACCCCGCAGTGGCAGTTCCGCACCAGGCGCAAGGTTGACGCGTCGCCGGTGATCTGCGGCGACAAGGTCGTGTTCGGTTCGGGCGACGGCCGCCTCTACGTGCTGCGGCTCGCGACCGGCGAGAAGGTCTGGAGCTACGACATCGGCAAGCCGATCTACTCGTCGCCGGCGGTCGTCGACGACATGATCGTGGTCGGCGCCGGCGACCAGCGCGTCTACGCGTTCCGCGCTCCCGCAGGAGGCGGCAGGTAGCGCGATGCGCCTGATGCTGCTGACGCCGGGCACCGGCCACTTCTTCTGCGGCAGCTGCCTGCGCGACGACGCGCTCGGCAACGCGCTGCGACAGCAGGGACACGATGCCACCAACGTGCCGCTCTACCTGCCGATGGTGCTCGAGCGTCCCGACGACCATCCGGTCCCGGTGCACATGGGCGGGATCAACGTCTACCTGCAGCAGAAGGCGCGCATGTTCCGCCATCTGCCGCGCTTCGTCGCCAACTGGCTCGACAGCCCCAGGCTGCTGCGCTGGGTGGCGAGCCGCAGCAGCATGACCGACGCCAGCGACCTCGGCGCGATGACCGTGTCGATCCTGCGCGGCGAGTGCGGCAAGCAGGAGAAGGAGATCGACAAGCTGGTGGCGTGGATCGGCACACAGCCGCGCCCCGACGTCGTCATCGTCTCCAACGCGATGCTGACCGGCGTCGTGCGGCGCCTGCGCGACGCCCTCGGCGTGCCGGTGATGGTGACGCTGCAGGGCGAGGCGCCGTTCTTGGACGCGCTGCCGCCGCAGGACCGCGACGCGGCGTGGCAGACGCTGCGCGAACGCGCCGGCGAGGTCGACGCGCTGGTCGCCGTCAGCGCCGACTACCGCGACGAGATGCAGGCGCGCCTGCAGGTCGACCCCGACCGGCTGCACGTGGTGCACAACGGCATCGACCTGAGCGGCTTCGACGACGAGGCCGCACCGCCGTCCGGACGCACGCCGCCGACGATCGGCTACCTGGCGCGCATGTGCCGCGACAAGGGCCTCGACACGCTGGTCGACGCGTTCGTCCGCCTGCGCTCCGACGCGCGCTTCCCGCAGCTGCGCCTGCGCGTCGCCGGGGTGCAGCTCGCCGAGGATCGCGCCTACGTCGAGCAACTGCAGCAGCGGCTGCAGGCCGCTGGCTGCCTCGACGACGCCGAGTTCCTGCCGAACATCGACCGCGCGCAGAAGCTGACGTTCTTGCGTTCGCTGACGGTGATGTCGGTGCCGGCGCGCTACGGCGAGTCGTTCGGCCTCTACCTGCTCGAGGCGATGGCGGCCGGCGTGCCGGTCGTGCAGCCGCGCCACGCGGCGTTCCCCGAGGTGCTCGACGCGACCGGCGGCGGCCTGCTGTGCGAACCGGAGGACCCGGCGTCGCTCGCTGCGGGCCTCGCCGAAGTGCTGTCCGACCCGCAGCACGCCGACCGGCTCGGCAGCCGCGGCCGCGAGGCCGTGCGCGAGCGCTTCACGTCCGCCCACATGGCTGCCAACGTCACCCGCATCTGCGAAGCCCTCGCAGCCGCCCGCTCGACCTGAGCGAACTTGCGCCCAATCCCGACCGCACCGAGACTCCCCCCATGCAGACCTGGATCCTGTTCGCGCTCCTCACCGTCGCCTCGTGGGGCATCTACGGCGTGCTGCTGCACAGCGGCCAGGTCGCGATGAGCGACCCGCAGAACGGCCGCTACAAGGCGTTCTTCTGGGTCGGCATCGCCTACTTCCTGATCGCGGTGCTGGCGCCCGCCGGCATGCTGCTGGCGGCGAAGGCCTCGTGGTCGATGCCGTCCAAGGCGATCTGGCTGTCGCTGTTCGCCGGGGTCGTCGGCGCCGTCGGCGCGTTCGGCGTGCTGCTCGCGTTCGGCGCCAAGGGCCACCCGGCCGCGGTGATGTCGATCATCTTCGCCGGCGCACCGATCGTGAACGCGTTCGTCGCGATGTCGCTGCACCCACCCAAGGGCGGCTGGGGCAGCCTCGACTGGCGCTTCCTGCTCGGCATCGCCCTGGCCGCGACCGGCGGGCTGCTGGTCAGCCTCTACAAGCCCGCGCCCGGCGGCGCCAAGCCGGCCGGCCAGCCACCGAGCCAGCAGAACGCGCCGAAATGAGCGCACCGCTGGTCGAACTGCGCGGGATCACCCGTCGCTTCGGTGCGACGACCGAAGTGCTGCGCGGGATCGATCTCGAGGTCGCCGCGGACGACACGCTGGCCGTGCTCGGCCCGTCCGGCTGCGGCAAGAGCACGTTGCTGCACATCCTCGGCGGGCTGCTGCCGCCCACCAGTGGCACCGCGCGCTTCGACGGCCGCGACCTCGCGACGATGTCGGCGACCGAACTGGCCGCGCTGCGCAACCGCGAGATCGGCTTCGTGTTCCAGGCGCACCACCTGCTGCCGCAGTGCACCGCGCTCGAGAACGTGCTGGTGCCGACCCTCGTGCACCCCAAGGACGACGCGCGCCGCTCTGCCGAGTCGCGTGCCCGCGAGCTGCTCGCCGACGTCGGCCTCGGCCAACGCCTCGACCACCGCCCGGCGCAGCTGTCCGGAGGCGAGCAGCAGCGCGTCGCGGTCGTGCGCGCGCTGATCAACCGGCCGCGGCTGCTGTTGGCGGACGAGCCGACCGGCTCGCTCGATGAGGCGGGCACCGACCTGCTCGGCGACCTGCTGTGCTCGCTCAACGAGAAGCACCGGGTTGCGGTCGTGACGGTCACCCACTCGCCGCGGCTGGCCCGGCGCATGCGGCGCGTGGTCGAGCTGCACGCAGGCCGCCTGCGCCGCGCCGACGACGCCCGCGCGGCGGACACGGCCGGATGAGCTCCTGGAGCCTGATCGCGCGCGGCCTCGCGCACCACTGGCGCACGCACGTCGGCGTCGTGCTCGGCGTGCTGGTCGCGACCGCGGTGTTGGCCGGCGCGCTGATCGTCGGCGACTCGGTGCGCGCCAGCCTGCGCCGCCAGGCCCTGCAGCGCATCGGCCGCTTCGACAGCGTGCTCGCCTGCGGCGACCGCTTCGTCACCGCCGACCTCGCGCGACGCATCGAGGCCGGACTCGGTGCGACCACCTGCGCGGCGCTGCAGCTGCCGGGGGTCGCCAACCGCGGGGACGGCAACGCGCGCACCGGCATCGTCGACGTGTTCGGCGTCGACGACACGTTCTTCGCGATGAGCACGCGCGGCGTCGCCCGCCCGGCACCGGCACCTCGCCACGCGCTGCTCAACCGGCAGCTGGCCGAACAGCTCGGCGTGCAGCCCGGTGACGAGATCGTGCTGCGCATCGAAAAGCCCAGCCTGATGCCGCAGGAGGCGACGATGGCGACCGTCGACGACCTCGCGTTCGCGATGCGCGTCGAGATCGACGCGCTCGTCGACGACGACGAGTTCGGCCGCTTCGGCCTGCGCGCCAGCCAGGTCGCGCCGTTCGACGTGTTCGTGTCGCGCACCTGGCTCGCCGCAGAACTCGAACTCGAAGGCCACGCCAACCTGCTGCTGAGCGCGGCCGGCACGACCCGCAGTGACGAGGCCCTGCGCGCCCACTGGACGCTCGCCGACGCCGAACTCGAGCTGCGCGTCGGCGACGCCGGCAGCGAACTGCGCAGCGGCCGCGTGTTCCTCGATGCAGCGATCGTCGACGCGGCCACGGAGCTGGCTCCCGACGCGTTCGGCGTGTTCACCTACTTCGTCAACGCGCTGCAGGTCGGCGAGCGCGTCACGCCCTACTCGATGGTCTGCGGCGTCGGCCCGCTCCGTAGCGCACCGGCGACGGCTCCGCTGCGGCAGCTGATGCCGGCCACGGACGACCTGCTGATGCCCAACGCCTGGCTCGCAGACGACCTCGGCGCCGACCGCGACGACCGCGTCCGGCTGCGCTACTACGTGATGAACGAGCAGCTGCAGCTCGAGGAACGCGAGCACGAACTGCGGATCGGCCGCGTCGTGCCGCTGGTCGGCGTGGCCGCCGACCCGACGCTGATGCCCGAGTTCCCCGGACTGGCCGAGGCGCGTAGCTGCACCGACTGGGAGCCGGGCGTGCCGGTCGAGCTCGACCAGCTCGACGACCGCGACCAGCAGTACTGGGACGAACACCGCGGCACGCCCAAGGCGTTCGTGTCGCTGGCGACCGCGCGCTCGCTGTGGGCCAATCGGTTCGGCACGCTGACGGCGATCCGCGTGCCCGCAGGTCCCGACGCCGAACGGCTCGCGCAGCTGCCGCGCCGGCTCTTGCCCGAATCGGTCGGCCTGTTCTTCCAGGACCTGCGCGGCCCCGCGCTCGCTGCCGCCGCACCCGCGACCGACTTCGGCGCGCTCTACCTCGGCCTCAGCTTCTTCCTGATCGTCGCGGCGCTGCTGCTGACCACGCTGCTGTTCGTGTTCGGCATCGAGCAGCGCGCCGGCGAGGTCGGCACGCTACTGGCGGTCGGCTACGAGCCACGGCAGGTGCGCAGCCTGTTCGTGCGCGAGGCGCTGCTGCTCGCGTGCGTCGGCGCGGCGCTCGGCACGTTCGCCGGCATCGGCTACGCCGACGGCGTGCTCGCCGGCCTCGCCACGCTGTGGCAGGACACCGCCCGGCAGGCGGCGCTCTCGGCCCACGTCGAACCCGGCTCGCTCTTGACCGGCGCAGCAGTCACGATCCTGGCCGCGATGGTCGCGATCTGGTGGACGCTGCGCGCGACCGCGCGGCGACCGGCCGTCGAGCTGCTGGCGACCCGCGGCGGCCTGGAGGCCGCCTCGACCGATCCCGCCAGCGCACGCCGACGGCTGTGGACCAGCAGCCTGGTCGCCGCGTTGGCGGCCACGGGCGCGCTGACGCTGGCGCTGCGCGCCGACCCGTGGCGGGCGACCAGCGCGTTCTTCGGCGGCGGCGCGCTGCTGCTGGTCGCGTCGCTCGCGGCGTGCCGTGCGCTGCTGGCGCGCCTCGGTGCCGGTCCACGTCGGCCGATCGCGACGGTCGCGGCGCTCGGCCTGCGCAGCGCCAGCCGACGGCCGGGGCGCAGCCTCGCGTCGATCGCGCTGCTCGCGAGCGGCGCCTTCCTGGTGCTGGCGATCCAGGCCAACCGGCTCGCGCCGCCGCAGGACCCGACCGAACGCACCTCCGGCACCGGCGGCTTCGCGCTGTTCGGTCGCTCGACGCTGCCGGTGTTGCGCGACCTCGCGACCGAGGCGGCGCGCGACGCCTACGCGCTCGACTCAAGAACGCTGCGGGACGTCGACGTCGTGCCGCTGCGGCTGCGGCCCGGCGACGACGCCAGCTGCCTCAACCTCGCCACCGCCCAGAACCCACAGCTGCTCGGCGTGCTGCCGGAACGGCTCGCCCGGCGCGGTGCGTTCCGCTTCACCCGCGCGATCGACGGCGCGTCGGTCGACGACGGCTGGACGCTGCTCGAACGGGACCTCGGTCCGAACGTCGTGCCGGCGATCGGCGACGGCGGCAGCGTCGCCTGGGCGCTGCACAAGAAGGTCGGCGACTCGCTGCGCTACCGCGACGAGAACGGCGAGGAGTTCGACGTGCGCATCGTCGCCACCGTCGCCGACTCGATCCTGCAGGGCAACCTGCTGATCGCCGACCGCCACCTGCGCGCGCGCTTCCCTTCAGCGTCGGGCTTCCGCATGTTCCTCGTCGATGCGCCCGCGCAGCGCGCCGACGAGGTCGCGCGCGACCTGAGCGACGCGCTGTCCGACATCGGCCTCGAACTGACGCCGACCGGCCAGCGGCTCGCGTCGTTCCAGTCGGTGCAGAACACCTACCTGTCGATCTTCCAACTGCTCGGCGGCCTCGGCTTGTTGCTCGGCACGGTCGGCCTCGGCGTCGTCGTGATGCGCAACGCACTCGAACGCCGCAGCGAACTCGCGGTCGCGCGCGCGCTCGGGTTCTCCGACGGCGCCGTGCGGCGACTGGTCTGGAGCGAGCACGCGCTGCTGCTGGCCCTCGGCCTGTTGGCCGGAACCGCCGCCGCCTCGATGGCCATGATCCCGGCGCTGCGCGACGGCCGGGACCTGCCGCTCGGGTCGTCGGCCCTGCTGCTCGGCGCACTCGCCGCGAGCGGCGCGTTCTGGGTCTGGCTGGCCAGCCGCCTCGCCACCCGCGGCCCGCTGCTCGACCGGCTGCGCGGCGACTGACGGCGCCGCGTCGACGCGGCGAGGTCCCAGTTACGTCCTAACTCCGTATGTGTCGCGGTTGGGGTGCCGGGGTGGCTTCCGTTCCCTGCGCGCCCCCGCTATGCCAACGTGCCAGGAGCTCCCATGCCGCACATCCGCACCGTCATCGTCTTCGCCGCGCTCGCGACCAGCGCGCTCTGCCAGACCACCGAGAACGATGCCCCCGATCCTCAGCTCGCCGAGCAGCAGCGCCTCGAGCAGCTGTTCGCCGCACAGATGTCCGGCTGCAAGATGACCGGACGGTTCACGCTCGACGGCTCCGACAAGCCGGCGCAGCCCGAGACCTACACGCTCGGCGAGGTGCGCAAGATGCGCGACGAGAAGTGGCGCGTCGAAGCCAAGATCGAGTACGCCGACAAGTCGGCGACGGTGCCGCTGACGGTCGACGTGTTCTGGGCCGGCGAGACGCCGATGATCCAGGTCACCAACCTGTCGGTTCCGGGTCTCGGCACCTACAGCGCGCGGGTGCTGATCCAGGGCAACCGTTACGCGGGCACCTGGTCGGGCAAGAGCTACGGCGGCCACATGTTCGGCAGGATCGAGCGCAAGCACGACCGCGCGCGCGGCGACACCGTCTCGCTCGACGACGTGCTGAGCGGCCGCGTCGAGGGCTCCTCCGCGAGCAAGCAGGGCTCCGACCAGAACTGGCCGACGTGGCGCGGCCCGGCGGGCTCGGGCGAGGCCGCCGGCAAGCCGCCGCTGACCTGGAGCGAGGACGAGAACATCGTCTGGAAGACGCCGCTGCCCGGCCTCGGTAACTCGACGCCGGTCGTCTGGGGCAACCGCATCTACCTGACGACGGCGATCGAGACCGAACAGGCCGGGGAAGCGCCGAAAGCCGAGCCGGAGGAATCGGGCGCAGGGGACGCCGGGCGACGAGGTGGCCGTCGCGGCGGCCGACGCGGCGGCGGCCGCCAGAACAACCCGGCGCCGAAGAACGTCTGGGACTTCCGCGTGCTGGCGCTCGACCGCGCCACCGGCAAGGTGCTGTGGAACCAAAGCGTCACGCGCATGGTGCCGCACGAGGGTGGCCACAAGACCGGCTCGCAGGCATCCAACTCGCCGATCACCGACGGCCGCTTCGTCTACGCCCACTTCGGTTCGCGCGGCATCCACTGCCTGACCGTCGACGGCGACAAGGTGTGGTCGCGCGACGACCTCGGCCTGATGCGCACGCGCAACGCGTTCGGCGAGGGCAGTTCGCCGGCGCTGGTCGACGACACCCTGATCGTCAACTGGGACCACGAGGGTGACTCGTTCGTGGTCGCACTCGACGCGCGCACCGGTGAGGACAAGTGGCGCAAGCCGCGCGAAGAGGTCACCAGCTGGTCGACGCCGGTGATCGCCGAGGTCGACGGCCGCAAGCAGGCGATCATCACGGCGACCGGCGCGTCGCGCGCCTACGACGTCGAGACCGGCGACGTCGTCTGGAGCTGCAAGGGCATGACCCTCAACGCGATCCCGACGCCGATCGTCAAGGACGGCGTCGCCTACCTGATGAGTGGGTTCCGCGGCGCGATGCTGCAGGCAATCCGGTTGTCGGGCGCCAAGGGCGACATCACCGACAGCGAGCACGTGCTGTGGAGCCACAAGCGGCAGACGTCGTACGTGCCGTCGGCGCTGCTCTACGACGACAACCTGTACTTCCTGCGCAGCAACAACGCGGTGCTGAGCTGCGTCGACGCCAAGACCGGCGAGGTGCGCTACGAAGGGCAGCGCCTGCCGGGCCTGCGCACGGTCTACGCGTCGCCGCTCGGCGCCGACGGCCGGGTCTACTTCACTTCGCGCGAGGGCGTCACCAAGGTCGTCAAGGCCGGCGGGACCTTCGAGGAGCTGGCGACCAACGAACTCGACGACTCGTTCGACGCCAGCCCGATCGTGCTCGGCAACCGCATGTTCCTGCGCGGCCACGGCAACCTGTACTGCATCGGCAACGAGTAGCCGTCACTTGGAGGCGGCGCCGAGGCAGACCAGCTGCTCGGCCGTGCGCACGAACATGCAGCCGCGCGCCAGCGCCGGCGTCGCCAGGATCGGCGCACCGAGGTCGAGCGAGCCGAGCCGTTGGTGCCGGCCGATCGCGAAGCTGACCAGGTGGCCCTCGCGGTCGCCGATGTAGATCGCGCGGCCGTTGCTCACCGGCGAGCTGAAGAAGCGGTGCTCGCTGCGTTCGCGCCACCGCTGCTCGCCGGTCTCTGCTTCGATGCAGCTGCAGTAGCCGCTGTCCGAGAACAGGTAGAAGTGGCCGTCGACGGCGATCGGCGACGGCACGTACGGCAGCCCGCGACGCGGCTTGTAGCGCACCTCGGGCTCCTTGCGGGCGCCGTCGGCGAGGTCGAACACGACGCACTCCTTGCCCGAGTCGCCGCTGCCGGTCTGCACCATCAGCAGGTCGCCCGACAGGCACGGGCAGGCGATGAACCGGTTCTTGAAGCCGAGGTCGGCCTGCCAGCGGAGCTCGCCCGACTCCGGCTCGATCGCGGTCAGGCCGTGCGCGTAGCTCGCCAGCAGCAGCACCGGCGGCGCATCCTTCGGGCGGTGCACGAACGGCGGTGAGTAGCACGCCCAGCGCGCCTTCTGCTGCCGTTCGATGCGCCAACGCGGCTTGCCGGTGCGGCGATCGAGCGCCGTCACGAAGCAGTCGTCGCCCTGGTTCTCGTTGGCGACGACCAGCAGGTCGCCGCACAACACCGGCGACGTCGCGCTGCCGTGGTTGCTGTAGAACGCGCCGAGCTCGCGCCGCCACAGCGGCTTGCCCGCGTGGTCGAGCGCCAGCGCGACCAGCTGCTTGCCGGAGGTCCACAACACGTAGACGCCGTCGGCATCGACGGCCGGCGTCGACGACGCAAAGCTGTTGAGCTTGTGCTGGTCGTGCGGCTCGAACGCGCTTCTGCGCGCCCAGCGCTGCTCGCCGGTGTCGGCGTCGAAGCAGACGACCTCACGTTCGCCGCGCTGGTCGCCGATGCGCGTCAGGAACAGCGCATCGCCCCACAGCACCGGCGACGAGTGGCCGGCGCCGGCATCGACCCGCCAGCGAACGTGCTGCTCGGTCAGGACCGCCGGCAGGTCGGCCTTGCCGTGGCCCTGCCCCGCCGGGCCGCGCAGCCGCGTCCACTCCTGCGCGGCGGGCGCCGCGGCCAGCAGCACGACCAGCAACCCCGGCGCCGCGCGCATCACTTCGCCCCCAGACGGTAAAGGTGGCCGTGCGTGCGGATCCAGACGCTGTCGTCGACCAGCGCGGGCGTCGCGAAGCACTCCTCGCCGAAGTCGGCGCGGTGCAGTTCTTCGAGGCCGCCGGCGGCGAGCACGGTCAGCACGCCCGATTCCCCGAGCAGGTAGACCTTGCCGTCACCGGCCACCGGTGAGGCGAAGTAGGCGTCGCCGGCGTCGCCGACGCGCGCCTTGCCGAGCCGCCTGCCGGCGTCGGCCGAGACCGTCGTGACCAGCCCACCCTGATCGCTGGCCAGGTAGTAGACGTTGTCGAGGACCAGCGGCGACGGCAGCTGCGGGATCGAACGGTAGTAGCGCCACTGCACGGCCTGCTCGGTGCGATCGCCCTCGCCGCCGACGGTGATCGCCATCGCCGCGTTGACCGACGCGAACGACGCCCGACACAGCCGCCACTCGCCCGCGTCGAGGCCGCCGCTGTGGTCGAGGTCGAGGTACTGGAAGTAGGCCTTCACGCGCCGTTCGTCGACCTCGTCGCGACCGAGCGCGCCGTCGCCGTTCGCGTCCATCGCCGCGACCGCGTCGGCGAACTTCGGCAGCTCGATCTGGCGGCCGCGATCGTTCATCGGGCTGCCGTAGCCGTGGATCCACAGCGTGTCGCCGCGCAGCACCGGCACCGACTTCATCTCGCACGGCAGGCCGCGCACCCACCAGACGCGCTCGCCGGTGTCGGCGTCGTAGGCATCGAGCAGGAACGAGCCCGGCAGGATGAACTGCACCGGCTTGCCCTCGGGTCGGTAGACGATCGGCGTGCAGTGGCCGCTGACGGCATCGGGCCGCGCGACCTTGTAGAGCACTTCCCCGCTGTGCTTGTGCACGCCCAGCACGTAGCTGTCCTTGCCGTCGTCGCACGGCAGCACCGCGACGTCGCCGACCAGGATCGGCGACGCGCCCATCCCGTAGATGTTGAAGAACGGCCCGAGCGGCTTGCGCCAGCGTTCCTTGCCGTCGTGGTCGTAGGCGAGCATGCCGTACTCGTCGAAGAACACGACCACGGTGTCGCCGTCGACCGCGGCCGACGCCGCGGCCGGACCGTTCTTGCCGTGGAACTCGGTGCGACGCGGCCGCGGCGCCTCGCGCCGCCAGACCGTCTCGCCGGTGCGCTTGTCCAGCGCGTAGGTCCACAGCTTGTCGGACTCGACCGCGGTCAGGAACACGCGGTCCGCACTGAACACCGGCGAGCTGTGGCCCGGCGGAAACGCGCGCTTCCAGATCACGCCCTGCTTTGGCCCGATCTCGGCGGCGTAGCTGCCGGACGCGGCGAGGCCGGTGCCGTTGGGCCCACGGAATCGGTTCCACGGGGAGGTGGTCGCCTCCTGGGCGAGCAGACCCACCGCGCACAGCGCGGCGACGGCGAACGAGCGAACGGGCGACATGGCCAGATGCTACGGATCCGGCCTGCCGGCGGCGGCTACCGTTTCGTCTCGATACGGTACAGGTGCTTCCGCGTGCGCAGCACCAGCGCGTCCCCGACCACCGCCGGCGACGCCATGAAGCCCGATTCGAGGTGGTTCTCCGCCAGCTCGCGGTATTCGTCCGCCTTCGCCAGCACGACGGTGCGCCCCTCGCGGTCGAAGAAGTAGATCCGGTCGCCCACGCACAGCGGCGAACCCGAGTGCTCGCCGCCGAGGCGATGGCGCCACACCGGCTCGCCGGTCCGGGCGTCGAGGCAGGTCGCGTAGCCGCCGTCGTCGACCATGAAGATGCGGTCCCCGACCAGCAGCGGCGACGGCATCTTGGGCACGTTGCGCCGCCACGTCCACGCGACCTTCTCGTCGGTCACGTCGCCGCTGCCCGCGAGCTCGACCGCGTAGAGCTGCGCGCGCATGAACCCCGTCGGGATGTAGACGCGCACGCCGTCGGTGAGCGGTCGCGACGCCAGCGAGAAGCCCTTGTAGCGCACGCGCCACAGCTCCTTGCCGGTCTCGAGGTCGTAGGCCATCGCCGCGTGCGCGCCGGGGCTGAGCAGCACGCGGGTGCCGTCGAGCTCGGTGACGATCGGCGTGCAGTAGGCCTTGCGCAGGTCCTTCTGCATGCTGGCGAGGTCGATCGAACGCTCGGTCTTCCAGACGGTCTCGCCGGTGCGCTTGTCGAGCGCGATGACGAACTGCACATCGCCGCCGTCGACGTGGAACGCGAGCAAGTCGTCGACCAGCACCGGGGACGAGCCCGGCCCTTCCATGTGGTCGCAGTTGATGTCGCGTCGCTGCCAGACCTCGTCGAACGTCTCGGTGTCGATGCACGCCGTGCCATAGGTGCCGAAGTGCACGTAGACGCGGCCCGGCTCGACGACCGGCGACGGCGACGCGTGGCTGTTGAGCGCGTTCTTCTTGCCGGCCTTCTCGACCTCGAACACGACGCGCCGGTGCACGATCTCGCCGCTGTCGGCGTCGACCGCGACGACGTGCATCTTGCGGCCGCCGTCGGTCGCCGTGGTCAGCCAGATGCGCCCGTCGCAGACCACCGGTGACGACCAGCCCTCGCCGGGGATCGCGACCTTCCAGCGCACGTTCTGCTGCTCGCTCCAGGTCAGCGGCACGTCGGCCGCAGCGACCACGCCGTCGCGCTTCGGGCCGCGGAACTCCGGCCAGACGGCCTGGGCGGCGAGCGGGGCCGCGCACGCAGCGAGAACGAGAAGGTTGCGCATGGCGGGATGTTACGGCGGCGTCGAGCAATCCCGCATCCGGACCCGGCGCCGAGACGAAACGGCGACGATGGCCGCCACCCAGCTCCGCATCCTCTCCTTCGTGCTCGCCACCCTCGCGGCGAACGCAGCCCCCGCCCAGGCCGAATCGGAGGCCAAGGCCCCAACGAAGAACCAGGCCGCTCCGGAGACCCAGGCCGCCCGCCCGGACGCGCCGACCGGCGTCTGGAACCAGTGGCGCGGGCCCGACCGCAACGGCCACTGTCCCGGCGACTGGTGGCCCGAGCGGCTGACCGAGCAGCGCGTCGAGCGGCTGTGGCGGGTCGAGCTCGGCCCGAGCTACTCCGGGCCGGTCGTCGACCGCGACACGGTCTACACCACCGAGACCGTCGACAAGAAGGACGAGGTCGTGACCGCCTACGACCGCCGCACCGGCAAGCGCAAGTGGCGCACGTCGTGGGCCGGCGCCATGAAGGTGCCGTTCTTCGCGGCCAAAAACGGCTCGTGGATCCGTTCGACGCCGGCGGTCGACGACGACTCGATCTACGTGGCCGGCATGCTCGACGTGCTGGTCTGCCTCGACAAGGAGACCGGCGAGGAGCGCTGGCGGGCCGACTTCACCCGGCGCTTCGACGCGCCCAAGCCCGACTTCGGCTTCGTCTGCTCGCCGCTGGTGGTCGGCGACCACGTCTACGTGCAGGCCGGCGCGAGCTTCGTCAAGGTCGACAAGAAGACCGGCGAGACCGTCTGGCGTTCGATGAAGGACGGCGGCGGCATGTTCGGCAGCGCGTTCAGCTCGCCGACGCTGGCGACGATCGCCGGCAAGGAGCAGCTGCTGGTGCAGAGCCGCAACGAGCTGGCCGGCGTCGCCGTCGACGACGGCGAGGTGCTCTGGTCCAAGAAGATCCGCGCGTTCCGCGGCATGAACATCCTGACGCCGCAGCCCTACAAGGACTCGGTGTTCATCTCGGCCTACGGCGGCCGCGCCCACCGCTTCGACGTGTCGTCGACCGACGGCGCGTTCGCGGCCAACGAAGCGTGGAACAACCGCGCCCAGGCCAACATGACCTCGCCGGTCGTCATCGACCACTACGCCTATCTCTACCTGCGCGCCAAGCGCTTTGCGTGCGTCGACCTCGACAGCGGCGAGGAGGTCTGGCGTTCGAGCGGCATGGCCGACGACTACTGGTCTCTGGTCGCGCAGGGCGAACGCATGCTGGCGCTGACCGACGCCGGCGAACTGCACCTGATCCAGCACGATCCCGATGACCTGAAGATCCTCGACACGCTGCAGATCTCCGACGGCAAGACCTGGGCACACCTGTGCGTGGACGGCGGCCAGCTGATCGTGCGCGAGCAGGACGGCCTGGCGGCGTGGTCGTGGAAGTAGCCCGGCCCCACTAGGAGCGCGTCCATGTAGTGGACGCGCTGCCAACCGTGATCGCGGAAGCGGAGTGTACGCGTGCGAACGGAGCTTTGCCCGCCAGCGATCCGGCCACCCCTGGATCCCACAAACACCGCATACCGAACCCGGTTCATCCTGCGCCGTTTCACGGCGCAGGATGAACCGGGTTCGGTATGCGGTGTTTGCGCCGAACGGGTCTCCGCGGCGTTGATCGTGCCCTGCGGGGAAACGGGCTTCGCCCGCTAGGCATTCGTCCGCACCGGCTGCATGCTGCTGCCGACGTGAGCATTCGAATCGGCGGAGTCCCCTATGGTGTCGGCGCGCCCCTGCTGGGCGGCCTCGAGGACGCACCCGGCGTCGAACTGGTGCGAGAGCCGCCGACGGCGATGATCCCGGCGCTGCGCGCGGGCACGCTGGACGCGGCGCTGCTGTCGTCGGTCGAGGCGATCCGGCACCCCGGCTACACGATCGCCGGCGGACTCGGCATCGCGTGCAAGCGGGAGATCCGTTCGGTGCGTGCCTTCCGTCGCCGCGGCCGCAAGATCCGGCGCGTCGGCTGCGACCGCAGCTCGGCGACGACCGTGTCGCTGCTGCGCCTGTTGCTGCAGCACGTGCACCACGCAGAAGTCGACGGCACCCCCGAGTTCGAGACGATCGAGCCGACCCGCGCACCGGACGAACTGCCGCACGACCTGGTGATGCTGATCGGCGATCCGGGGCTCGAGGCCGACGCCGGCGACCGCGAGGTCTGGGACCTCGGCACCGAGTGGGTTCGCTGGACCGGCCTGCCGTTCGTGTTCGCCCTGTGGGTGCTGCGTCCCGGCGTCGACCACGACGCCGTGCTGCCGGTGCTGCAGCGCGCGCGCGAAGTCGGCCGGCAGCGCGGCGCCGTCGACGGCACCGAAGGTGCCGCCCACTACGAACTCGACGACCAGGACCTGGTCGGCCTGCGCCGCTTCTGGACCGAATGCCGCGCCCTCGGCATCGGCACCGAACCCGACCCCGAGTTCGTGACCCCCTGATTCGTCACCCACCGATTCGTGACCCACTGACGCCGCAAACACCGCATACCGAACCCGGTTCAGCCTGCGCCGTGAAACGGCGCAGGCTGAACCGGGTTCGGTATGCGGTGTCGGTATGCGGTGTCCGGGGGTGTTCGTGGTGTGGTGGCGGGGTACCGTTCGTGCATGATCTTGCTGCTGGCGGCCCTGCTTCCGACGATTGCGCCACAAGGGGACGACTGGCCGCAGTGGCGCGGACCGACGCGCGACGGTGTCTGGCGCGAACAGGGCATCGTCGAGCAGCTGCCCGAACGGCTCTCGCCCCGTTGGCAGGTCGAGATCGGCGCGGGCTACACCGGGCCGACCGTCGCCGACGGCCGCGTCTACGTCATGGATCGGCTCGACGAACCCGACGAGGTCGAACGGGTGCACTGCTTTGCCTGGCAGACCGGCGAACCGATCTGGTCGCACAGCTACGCGTGCTCGTATGCAGGGGTCTCCTACACGGCGGGGCCGCGCTGCGCCGTGCAGATCTTCGACGGCCTCGCCTACAGCCTCGGCGCCAAGGGCCACCTGCACTGCTTCGACGCGAAGACCGGCGAGGTCGTGTGGCAGCAGGACCTCGACGCCGCATACACGATCGACCTGCCGATCTGGGGCATCGCCGCGGCACCGGTCGTCGAAGGCGACCTGCTGATCGTGCCCGCGTGCGGCAAGGACGCCTACCTCGTCGCGTTCGATCGCCGCACCGGCAAACCCCGCTGGGCCGCGCACTCGGACCGCGGCAACTACTCGGCGCCCATCGTGATCGAACAGGCCGGCAAGCGCCTGCTGGTCTGCTGGTCCGGCGATCGTGTGCTCGCCGTGCATCCGGACACCGGCAAGCTCGCCTGGGAATACCCGCTGAAGTCGCGCAACATGCCGCTCGGCGTCGCGTCGCCGCTCCTGCACGAGGACTGCCTGTTCCTGACCGGCTTCTACGACGGCTGCGCGCTGCTGCGCCTCGACCAGGAGAAGCTCGCCGTCGAGGAACTATGGCGCCTGCGCGGCCCGAGCGAGCGCCGCACGCGCGGCCTGCACAGCACGATCTCGACGCCGATCGCGCTCGGCGGGCACGTCTACGGCGTCGACAGCTACGGCGAACTACGCTGCCTCGCACTCGCCGACGGCAGCCGCGTCTGGGAGGACCGGACCGCCGTGCCGCGAAGCCGCTGGGCGACGATCCACTTCGTGCGCAACGGCGAACGCATCTGGATGTTCAACGAACGCGGCGAACTGCTGATCGCCCGCCTGTCGCCCGACGGCTTCGAGGAGATCGACCGCGCAGCGTTGATCTCGCCGACCCGCGGCCAGCTCAACCGCCGCGGTGGAGTCTGCTGGTCCCATCCCGCGTTCGCCTACGGCCACGTGTTCGCACGCAACGACGAACGGCTCGTCTGCGCCGACCTGCGACGGGCGAAGTGACGCCATCCCCCGACCCTGCATCGCGGACCCCGATGGCGGGCACCGCATGAAACACCGCATACCGAACCCGGTTCAGCCTGCGCCGTGAACCGGGTTCGGTATGCGGTGTCCGGCTGCGGCGGGCGTGGTGGGAGGTTGCTGGTGGCGGATCCGGGTGCGGGGGTGACGGGCGGTGCGGGACCCTGCACGATGGCGGGATGCACACCGCGATGATCGCGTTCGCTCTCTCGTTGGCGGCGCCGGCGCTGCTTGCGCAGCAGGCGCAGGACCCGGCGGCGACCAGTTGGCCGTCCTACCACGGTGCGTTCGGCCGCGGCGTCGCCGACGGCTTCGCGACGCCGGTCGAGTGGGACGTCGAGGCGGGCACCAACATCGCCTGGTCGACCAAGATCCCGGGCCTGTCGCACTCGTCGCCGGTCGTCTGGGGTGACAAGGTATTCGTCAACACGGCGATCAAGGAAGGCGACGACGACGCGGAGCTGCGCGTTGGCCTCTACGGCGACATCAAGTCGGTCGAGGACGACTCGGAGCACGAGTTCCGGCTGCTGTGCCTCGATCGCAACAGCGGCGCGGTGCTGTGGTCCAAGCTCGTGTGGAAGGGCGTGCCGGCGATCAAGCGGCACCCGAAGGGCTCGCACGCAGCGTCGACGCCCGCGACCGACGGCGAACGCGTGGCGGTGTTCCACGGCACCGAAGGCCTGCACGTGTTCGACATGCAGGGCGAACTGCTGTGGAAGAAGGAGTTCGGGGTGCTCGACGCCGGCTTCTTCCGGATGCCGTCGGCGCAGTGGGGCTGGGCCAGTTCGCCGGTGCTGCACGGCGGCCGCGTCTACGTCCAGGCCGACCACCAGAAGGACAGCTTCGTCGCCGCGTTCGACGCCAAGACCGGCGAGCAGCTCTGGCGCACCGCGCGCGACGAGGTGCCGACCTGGTCGACGCCGACCGTGCACATCAGCGAAGGCCGCCGCCAGCTGGTGCTCAACGGCTGGAAGCACATGGGTGGCTACGACCTCGACACCGGCAAGGAACTCTGGTGGCTCGAAGGCACCGGCGACATCCCGGTGCCGACGCCGGTCGCAGCACATGGACGGATCTTCTTGACCAACGCCCACGGCGGACCTGCGCGCATCCTGGCGATCGCCGAGGACGCCGAGGGCGAACTGTCGGTCGACGCCGACGGGGAGAACGTCGTCTGGGCAAACCGTCGCTACGGCGCCTACATGCAGTCGCCGTTCGTCTACGGCGACGAACTCTACGTGTGCCGGGACAACGGCGTGATCACCTGCTGGGACGCCAAGACCGGCACCCAGCACTACCGCCAGCGGCTGACCGCCGGCGTCGGCTACACGGCGTCGGGCGTCGCCGCCGACGGCAAGCTCTACTACCCGAGCGAGGAGGGCGTCGTGCACGTCGTCAAGGCCGGCAAGAGCTACCAACTGCTGGCGACCAACGACCTCGGCGAGACCTGCATGGCGTCGCCCGCGATCTCGCAGGGCATGCTGCTGTTCCGCACCCGCACGCAGCTGATCGCGGTGGCCGCGCCGAAGAAGTAGCGGCGCCCTTACGCAGAGCTGACGCAAGCTCGGGCGCGACGCGTAGCATCGGGACATGTCGCCCGTGCTGCCCGCCCTGTTCGTCGCCGCGATGTCCTGCGGCCTGCCGCTCGCCCAGCAAGGCCGGCAGGCGACTCCGGAGAGCCGGCCAGGGCTCGAGGCGCAGCACCAGCGCGGCGACTGGAGCAGCTGGCGCGGCCCGCTCGGCACCGGCGTGGCGCCGCAGGCCGATCCGCCGATCCAGTGGAGCGAACGGCAGAACGTGCGCTTCAAGGTCGCGGTGCCCGGCTTCGGCTACGGCACACCGATCGTGCACGGCAACCAGGTCTTCGTGACCGCGGCGGAGCCGTTCGGGCCCGAACTCGCGCCGGTGCCCGACGACGCACCCGGTGCGCACGACAACGCGCGCGTCACGCAGAAGCACCGCTTCCTGGCGATGGCGTTCGACGCACGCACCGGCGAGCAGCTGTGGCGAACGGACCTGCACCAACAGCTGCCGCACGCGGGCTTCCACCAGAGCAGCGCGCTCGCAGCGGCGTCGGCGGTGACCGATGGCGAACACGTGTTCGCGTTCTTCGGCTCGTACGGCCTCTACTGCCTGACGGTCGACGGCGATCTGGTCTGGCAGACCGACCTCGGCGACATGGACATCAAGCACGGCCACGGCGAAGGCGTCACGCCGGTGCTGCACGGCGACACGCTGGTCGTCAACTGGGACCACGAGGGGCCGTCGTTCGTCGTCGCGTTCGACAAGGCGACCGGCGAGGAGCGCTGGCGCAAGCAGCGCGACGAGGTGACCTCGTGGTCGACGCCGATCACCGTCGAGCACGACGGCCGCGTGCAGGTGATCGTCAGCGCGACCGGCGCCGTGCGCGCCTACGACCTCGCGACCGGCGACGTGATCTGGTCGTGCCGCGGCCTGTCGCACAACGTCGTCGCGTCGCCGGTCGCCGCGGACGGCTTCGTCTACGCGGGCAGCAGCTACGAGAAGCGGCGCATGTTCGCCGTCGAGCTGCAAGGCGCCAAGGGCGACATCACCAACACCGACAGCGTCGTCTGGCGTCGGCAGCGCGGCACCCCCTACGTGCCCTCGCCGCTGCTCTACGGTGAGTGGCTCTACTTCCTCAACCACTACCAGGGCTTCCTGGCGCGCGTGCATGCGAGGACCGGACGCGAAGCCCACCGCCCGATCCGCCTGCCCGGCATGCGCGCGATCTACGCCTCGCCGGTCGGCGCCGCCAACCGGATCTACCTGACCGATCGCGAAGGTGTCACGCTCGTGCTCGCGCATCCTGCGAACGGCGCCGAGCCCGAGGTGCTGGCGCGCAACGTGCTCGACGACAGCTTCAGCGCGTCGATGGCGGTCGTCGGCGACGCGATCTACCTGCGCGGCCGGCAGCACCTGTACTGCCTCGCCAGGCCGTAGCGGCGACCGCTACTTCTTCTCGACACGCTCGAACATGAGCTTCTGGTCCTTGCCGATGCGCAGCGCAATCGTCTTGGGGCCGGAGGCCGGCGTGATGATCTCGAGGTCGACCGGAATGCCGGAGATCGGGTAGGCGCCGTCCTTCTTCTCGTCGACACAGACGCGGTTGCGATCGCCGTCCGGGCCGAACCAGAGCTCGCCGTCCGAGACCGACATCGCGACCTCACGCTCGCCGAGCGGGGTGTTCTTCATGGTCGGCTTGTAGCGGCCGAGGATCGACGCGAACTCCTTCTTCAGCGCCTCGGTATCGCGCGCGATCTCGGCCGGCGTGCGCATCAGCCGCCGGATGGCGCTCGGCTGCGCAAACGCGTCGCCGACCTCCACCCACTCGGCCCCCTGCAAGGCCATCACGTGCTCCTGGCCGTCCTCGGCGCGGTAGCGCGTGATGCTCTGCGGTAGCGTCAGCCCGGAGAGGCGCTGCGAGCCGTGGTAGACCAGCGTCGACCGCCGCGCGCCCTCGGTGCCGCGGAGGCGGCCCGAGTCGACGGCGAAGTAGAACGAACGGCTGTCCCCCGCGCTCGACGCGGTGACCTTCCAGCACTCGGTCTCCGCGAACCGCACCGGGCCGGAGGTCTTCGCCCCCTCGGGGCACGTCGGCGCAAACAGCTGCGACAGCGGGAACAGCTGCTGCAGCTCGAACCGCTCGTCGCCGGAGACCATGCGCGCGCCCTGCGGTTCGATCGCCCAGCACGAGTCCTGGTCGCACACGTAGTCGAGGCCTCCCTCGTCGAGATGCTGCACCCACAGGTCCGGCGCGACCAGCGTCATCGTCATCGGCTCCGGCGGCAGCCCGCGCAGCGGGATCGCCCAGGTGCCGGTCAGCCGCAGCGCCTTGCCCTCGACCGCGAAGGCGTCGGCGGCAACGGCCGCTGCGTGCTTGTCGAACAGGTCCTTCGCGGCGGGCGCATCCGCCGCGGCGTCCCCGCCAGCCCCCTTGGCGACGCCACCGCCCCGGTGGTCGAGGCACGCCATGTCGCCAAGGCTGTTGCGCACGTAGATCAGCCCCCCGACGAACACCGGCATCGTCCAGTAGACGCCGCCCTCGAGCACCTTCTTGCGCGACAGCTCGCGGAACTCGTCCGGGTCCGCCTCGGCGACGATCAGTTCGCCGTCCGAGTTGAGCACCAGCAGGCGACCGCCTGCCATCGACAGCGAACCGAGACCCAGGCCGCGCACGCGCCACTTCGACTTGCCGTTGCTGTCGAGGCAGCGGAGCATCGACTCGTCGAAGCCGTAGAGGTGGTCCTCGTGCAGCACGCACGCGGTCACCTTGTTGCGCATGCGCTTGTTCGACCACAGCCGTTCGGGCTCCTTGTCGTCGCCGAGCCGGATCATCGCCGCGCCCTTGTTGTAGGCCGTCGACAAGAACACGCGATCCTCGCCGACCGCGATCGGCACCGCGCAGTGCACGGCGCTGCCCATCAGCGGCCACGGGTATTCGTAGAGCACGCGGCCGTCGTCGCGCGCGTGCACGAAGAACGTCGTCGCGCGCATCGCGGCCAGCGCCGGCGTGCCGCCCACCTCGAGCATCGCGAGGTTGGAGTAGGACGCGTCGCCGAGGTCGTTGGTCTTCCAGATGACGGCGCCGTCCTGCTTGCGCACGGCAGCGACGAGGCCGCCGAACTGCAGGTAGATGCGGTCGTTCTCGAGCAGCGGCGACGCCGAGAAGCCGTGGAAGGTCCTCTCGACCTGCCACTCCTTCGCATAGTCGCGGGTCCAGGCGACCTTGCCGTTGGCGAGGTCGAGCACGTGCAACACGCCGAAGCGGTTGAGGCAGTAGACGCGGCCGTCGTGGATCGTCGGCGTCGTCAGCGTGCCGCCGCCGTGGTAGCGCGGTTCGTCGGACGAGTCGTATTCGTACTTCCAGAGCCGCTTGCCCGTCTTGGCGTCGAGGCAGAGCACGCGATCGACGCCCTCCTTCTCGTGGTAGCCCATCGTGACGAGCTGGCCGCCCACGATCGACGGGCACGAGTAGCCGAGCCCGACGTTGGCGCGCCACAGCGGCTCGTCCGCGCCGACCGGCGACCAGTCGCGCGCGGCGACGATTGCGGTGCGGTCCGGGCCGCGGTATTCCGGCCAATCGGGACCCTGGGGAGCGGACAGAACGAGGGCACTGAAGAGGGTGAGCATGGGCCCGCACATGGTAGCCCTGCAGCCGCACACGCGGCTTTCAAAGAGCACGGTGTTGACAACAACGACGCAGCTCGCTATGGTCCCGCGCCGCCATGAGCCACCAGTTGCACAACCAGATCGACACGTCGCGCTTTCGCGACCTGAGGTCTACGCACGCGAGCTGATCGATCCACGATCGCTCTCGTCACAAAGGCCTCGCCACCGATTGCGGTGCGAGGCCTTTTCGGTTTTGGAACCGGCTGCATGGCCGAACCGGCAGTGCGACCCTGCCACACACGGAAGAAGGAGGACTCCCGATGAACGACATCTGCACCGAACAACTCGTCTGAACGCCGTCCGGCGGCGCGCTCCCGGCCCATCGAGGTTCCGGCTGCGTGTTCCGCGACACGGGTTCTCACGGCGTCAGATCGCGCGTTGCGTAGCTCAATGGTAGAGCACGGGACTGTTGATCCCGGGGTTACGGGTTCGAATCCCGTCCAGCCGAGGCACTCGGCACCTCTTGCCCAAAAGGGCGCACCCGACGCGTGTTCCTGCCGGCGTCCGCGCGACGCCGCGACCGCCTGCGAATCGCTCCCGACGAGCGGCACGCAGGACCGTTCGATCACCTTGCACCATTCGACTCGCGCCGCGGAAGCGGCGCGGCAACGGCACCGTTGTGCGCCCAGGTTGCGATCCGCGGACCTCTGCGATCCTTCCGAAACGCACGGCGTCGCCCGCACCGCGTCGCGCCGCTTCGCCTGCGCCTGGTCCGTGATCGCGGCGGGGTCGCTGCGACACGTGGCGCTGGCGGGGCACCTTTCTCGACGTATCCCGACCACTGCATTCCCCCGTCGCCGGCGATCAGGAACGGCGCCTGCGACGGCTCAGCCTTCACGTTCCAACCAACTCCCCACCTCCGAAGGAGGACCCCATGATCCGCACCTACATCAAGCAGCACGAGATCGGTCTCGTGTTCCGTCGCGGCGACCTCAGCCGCGTGCTCGAGCCGGGCCGGCACATCCTGCCGGAGCGGCTGCTGCCCGACACCCGCATCGAGAAGCACTCGATGCTCGACACCCGCTTCCGTCACGACTCCCTCGACACGCTCGTCGAGAACGAGACCCTGCGTTCGCACCTCGAGATCGTCGATCTCAGCGAGGACGACCGCGCGGTCGTGTGGCGCAACGGCTGCCTGTACGACTTCGTCGGCTCCGGCCGCTACGCGTATTGGAAGACTCCGCACACGCTGAAGGTCGAGGCCTTCAACGTGGCGGAGGTCGAGTTTCGTCACCCGCAGCGCGATGCGATCATGACCATGCCGCAGGCTCCCGAGCACCTGCTCGGGGTCGACGTCGACTCGCACGAGCGCCTGCTCGTGCGGCGCGGCGGCGAACTGGTCGGGGTCTACGGCGGCGGGCGTCACGCGTTCTGGTCGCGCGGTCGACTGATCACCTGGACGGCCGTGGACATGCGCGAGCAGATCGCGGACGTCGCCGGACAGGAGATCATGACCGCCGACAAGGTCACGCTGCGACTCAACCTCGTCGTTGCCTGGCGCGTCACCGATCCCGAACGGAGCACCAGCGTCGTCGACAACGCGGCCGGGGCCGTCTACCGCGAAGCCCAGCTCGCGCTGCGCGCCGCGGTCGGCACCCGCGAACTCGACCGCCTGCTGTCCGACAAGGACAAGGTGGCCAACGAGGTCCGCGCGTCGATCACGCCGCGAGCGTCCGAGTTCGGCGTCGCGATCGCGTCGGTCGGCATCCGAGACATCGTGCTGCCCGGCGAGATGAAGACGATCCTCAACCAGGTCATCGAGGCCGAGAAGAAGGCGGAGGCCAACCTGATCCGTCGTCGCGAAGAGACCGCGGCGGCGCGCAGCCAGGCCAACACCGCCAAGCTGCTGGCCGAACACCCCGTCCTGCTCCGCATGAAGGAGCTCGAGTCGCTCGAAGCGATCCTGCGCGACGCGCGCACGACCTTCGTGTTCGGCTCGGGTGACATCACGCGACAGGTGAAGAGCCTGATCGCCTCCGGCGAACAGGAATGACCGGACCACCCGGTCCGCGCGTCCTCGGCGGCATCCGTCGCCGGGGACGCGTCCCATCGCCGTACCGAGTCGTTTTCCGGTGACAGGAACGCGCGCGGTCCGTTCACAGCGCACTGCCGCCGAGCGACCCGCCGACCCCACGGCTCGCCACGTGCACACGGCCGGATGGCTGCCTCCATCCGGACCCAAGGAAGAAAGAGCATGAGCAAGGCCCACATCGCAATCATCTGTGCCATCGGTCTGTCCGCAGGTCCGTTCGCGACCTGCATCGCACAGCAGCCCCATGGCATGGCGGCCGACGGCATGGCGGCGTTCGCCGAGCTGTCGCCGGCCCGGCAGAAGAAGCTCGTAAAGGAGATGCGGCTCGCCGCGGACGCGATCGAGCACGTCGCGTTCGACGCGCAGCGGGAGCTGCTCGCCCAACTGCGGAAGGCGAAGCTCGCCAACCAGAAGAGCAAGCTCGGCAAGACCAAGGAGTCGAAGAAGCCAGCACCCAAGGCCCCCGCGAGCTGGCAGCTGCCGGCCGTCGTCACCTACCGCTACGGCTTGGCCCGGATCGAGCCGGTGCTGCGAACGGGCGGTCGCAACGCGCTCAAGGCCGCCGAACTGCGCGTGCCGACCGAGCTGTTGCTGCTCGGCATGCTGCCGGACGCGGACCTGGTCGTCGCCGAACTTCAGCGCCAGATGGACGGCGACCGGTCGGCCGACCCGTTCATGCGCTTCCTCGAGCTGTGGCGCAACGGCGACGAGAGCTTCTACCAGGCGCTCGACCGGACCGCCGGCACGCAGGACAGCGTGTTCTTCTACGACGTGATGCTCGGCGACTACGTCAAGAGCTTCGGCAAGGGCAAGAGCGCCGCCGCCAAGCACCTCGCGAGCAGCCTCGACGCCGCGCACGATGCGCTGCACGACTCGTTCTTGAGCTACCGACAGTACCGGGCGTTCCGCGAGGCCGTCGCGCTGTCGCTGGTGCTGCCGCCGGACGTGCAACTGCCGGCGCGGCTACGCCGCTACGAGACCGCCGCCGAAGGCCTCTACTCGCTGCGCGACCAGGTGCAGATGGTGCTCGCCGCCAACGACCACGACCCGCGCGCCGTCACCACGCTGGTGCGCGAGACCGCCCCGCCGCTGCCGGACCCGCTGTGGTCGAGCAGCTACAACCCCTACGACGGCTGGACCAAGGTCTTCCAACGCGCGATGCCCAAGATGATCGCCGACAGCGGCAGCACCGACGCGTTCTTGGCGAAGGCCAGCAAGCAGGCGACCGAACGCGCGACGACCGTGCGCAACGCAGCACGCGCCGCGCTCGGCCTGCCGACCGGCGAACCCCGCCACCTCGGCGGCGCGGCCCCGCAATAGACCCTCCGACGACGACCGCGGCCCTCAAGAACGAGCAAACACCGCATACCGAACCGGGTTCATCCTGCGCCGTGAACGGCGCGGCGGCAGCGGTCGTTGGGCTGGGGGCGCGGCTAGGGGGACGTTCGGTTTGCGGGCCGGCACGTCGACAACGCGTAGAGAACCACCAATGCGAGCAGGCTGACGACGGCGACCTTGCCGGCGAGGGCAGGGCCGCCAGCCGCGGCGGCCTTGGCCGGCGCTGCGGCGAGGCCGAGCGTGTGGGCCAGCGCACCGCCGGCCATCAGGCCCGCGACGCCGACGAACGCATCGCCGTTGCCTTCGCCGGTCAGCACGATCAGGCGCACCGGGCAGCCCCCGCAGAGCGCGCCGCACAGGCCGACCAGCATCAATCCGAGCAGGTTCCAGAGCCAGACGCCGTGGGCGACCGGCGCGTCGAAGCCGAACGTGAAGCGACCGCCGACCAGGGCGACGAGCGCGTAGGTGCCGACCATCGCCCCCGCCGCGACCAGCATCGAACGGCGACCGCCGAACACCTGCCGCATCGCGGAGATGCCACAGAACCCGGTCGCCGACAGGATCGCGCCGGCCACACCGCCGATCGCGAGCGCCCACAGCCACGGAGCATGGCCGGGCGGACCACCGACGCCGGGACCGGGGCCGGCGAGCACGTCCGTCGCCACGAACACCACCAGCAGCCCGACGCACGCGATCGGACCGAGCAGCCCGACCCCGAGCGGCACTTCGTGGGTCTTCCCGATCGAGTAGCCGCGCGCCTCGAACCCCATCGCGATCCGCACGCCGAGGCCGAAGCCCGGCAGCGCGAGCCAGGCGTTGAGGTCGCCGCCACCGAGCCGCTGGAACAGCCGGAACGGACAGCCGAGGAACACCAGCGCGCCGACGGCCATCGCCGCCGCCAGCAGGAACCGCGCCACCGCGTTGGATCCCGAGCGACCGACGTGGCGCCCGCTCACCAGACAGAACAACAGTGCGCCGAGCACGACGCCGGGCACCTCCGGCCGCAGGATCGATGGCCCTTGGTGCAGGCCGAGCGCACCGGCGACGTCACGTGCGAAGCAGGCACCGCACAGCCCCATGTTCCCCGGGTTGCCCAACAGCACGAGCGCCGCCGCGAGCGCGCCGACCACCGCCATCAGCAGGACGCCCGCGGTTCGGCGGGCCGGAGTCACTTCGCCACGTAGCATCTGCGGAACTGTGCGGCGAGCCGGCGACGCTGTCAGCAGGGAAATGCCACGCGACCGCCCCCGGCCCCTGGGTCGCGGACTGCAGCGTCGAGCAGGACCGCGTCCTCGTCGACTGGAGCCCGGTCGACGACGGCGTGCGCATCGAGTCGCAGCTGTCGATGACCCCGATCCGGTAGGCGCCTCGTCGGCGGATCAGCGCTCCGACGAACCCTCGCCGCGCCGTTCGCCGGCACCGCCGGACTCGCCTGGCTCGACGCCTTCGACGTGGACCTCGGTGATCTCGATCTTGACGTCGAGCTCCGGCCACTCGTGCGCCGACAGACCGACGGAGTAGTCGCCGGAGAACCCGTCGAGCACGAGCTCGCCGCGCCAGCGACCGGCCATGGCGGGCAGCTGGCCGGTCTGCTCGACGTGACCGCCGCGAGCCGCCACCTGCCAGACGACCTTGCCGCCGGGATCGCGGAGCGAGAAGCGCGCCGCGCCGCCGACGCCGCACACGTCGAGGTCGACGTCGAGCACCGATGCGCGCTGCGGACACTGCAGGTCGAGCTGCACGGTCTCGCTGCGTTGCTCGATCCCGTAGGCCGCGTCGGTTCGCGAGATCGAGATCGAATGGGTGGCGCAGGCGGAGAGCAGACCGAAGGTGGTGAACAGGGACAGGAAGAGCATTCGCATCGCGGCGCGAGGTGGCCTGCCGGCGCGCACCGCCGTCGATCGTGGGCAGTTCTCCCGTCGACCGGTCGTCGCGCCCGCGTTGCCGCAGGCGGCATGGGTGGACCCGGGCAGGTTCGCGGTAGCATGCGCAGATGGCGCGCGTCGGTGATGGCTATGAGCTCGAACCCGACCAGCTCGACGCGTTCGCGCGCGACGGCTGGGTGGTGTTGCCGGACTTCCTCGACGAGCAGGAGCTCGCGCCGCTCGAGCAGGCCTACATGCGCCTGCTGCGACGCGAGGTACCGGTCACCGGTCGCGACTACTGCGACATGACCGGCAACTACGCGCGGCCGATCGAGCAGTTCGAGATCCTCAACGTGATGCTGCCGCGCACCTACCTGCCGGACCTGCAGGGCAACGTCTACGAACGGCGCGCCGCGGACGTCGTGCGGCAGCTGCTCGGGCACGGCTTTGCGATCGACTACGACCAGCTGGTCGCCAAGCCACCGCAGCGCCACGGCGCGGTGTTCGGGTGGCACCAGGACCTGGGCTACTGGCCGATCACGCCGGACACCCGCACCGCCACGTTCTGGCTGGCGCTCGACGACGTCGCCGACGACAACGGCTGCGTGCGCTTCGTCGACGGCTCGCACCGCGAACCGGAGCTGCGGGAACACGTGCCGCTCCAGGGGGACCGCGACGAGAACCACTCGCTGGTCGCCGAGGTCGACCCCCGACGCGACCGCATCCGCAGCGCGGCGATGAAGCGCGGCTCGGTGACGGTGCACCACGAACGGACCGTGCACGGCTCGGCCGGCAACCACAGCGACCGCTGGCGACGCGGCTACGTGCTGGCGTTCCGTTCGCAGGCGACGATCGCCGCCGAGCGCGCGATGGGCTTCACGCACTCGCACAACGACGAGGTCGAGGTGCTGACGATGATCGGCGAGCAGACGCGCCGCCGGCAGGCGCGCCGGGACTGACGGCGGTCGCGGCGGCCGGCTCGCATCCGCCAGGACAGCGATCCACTGGCTCGCCTGGGGCCGCGGCCCCCGGCCAAGGCGACGGGCTCGCGGCCCCATTCCGAATGCACGATCGTGCACGCGAGCACTGCCACCGCCCGCCATGCCGTGGTCACGAGCACATGCATGCACGTTCGTGCATCCCAATGGCGAACGGCCCCCCAATCCAACGCGCCGGGGCCGCGATATGCATGTTCGTGCATTGCGTCTTGCGCTCAGGCCCCAGATCGCCGATCTTCCGCCATGACATGCACGATCATGCATTTCCACAATCGCTCGGCGAACGCCTCCGCCAACGCCGCGCCGAGCTCGGGCTGAAGCAGGTCGACCTCGCCGAGCTCGCCGGCTGCTCGACCCGCTTCGTGCACGCAGCGGAGGCCGGCAAGCCGACCCTCCGACTCGACAAGCTGCTGCAGCTGCTCGACGTGCTGGGCCTGCGGCTGGTCGTCGAGCCCGCGCACGGAGGCGATCCCCGATGAACGCCCCCGACTACCGGCGGGTCGCGGTCGGCGCCGTGCACAAGGCCGGCGAACCCGCCGCCCGCCTGACCCGCGAAGCCGACGGCGGGATCACGTTCTGCTACGAGCCCGGCTACCGCGGCCCCGCCGTCGCCACGTCCCTGCCGCTCGGCGCCGAGCCGGTGCGCACCGTCGGCGGCGCGCTGCCGCCGTTCTTCAGCGGCCTGCTGCCCGAGGGCCGGCGGCTGACCGCCATCCGCAGCGCGGTGAAGACCTCGGCCGACGACGAACTGTCGCTGCTGCTGGCGGTCGGCGCCGACGTCGTCGGCGACGTCCAGGTCCTGCCCGAAGGAACCTCCGCACCGCCCGACGAGCAGACCCAGCCCAAACGGCAGACCCAGGCCCACCAGCAGATCCAGGCCGTCGGCTCGTTCGCGGACGTGTCGTTCCGCGAAGTGTTCGAACGCGCAGTCGGCCCGGAGGCCGAAGACCGCACCGCGCTCGCAGGCGTGCAGGACAAGGTCTCCGGCCGGATGATCTCGCTACCGGTCGAACATCGCGACGCCGCCTGGATCCTCAAGCTCGATCCCCCCGAGTTTCCGCACCTGGTCGCCAACGAAGCGTTCTTCCTGGCGGCGGCGCGCGAGTCGGGGCTCACGGTCGCCGAGGCGCACGTCGTGCACGACCGCGACGGCGCACCGGGACTGCTCGTGCGTCGCTTCGACCGCGTGCCCGGCGACGACGGCCGGACGCTCGAGCCGCGCGCCCAGGAGGACGCCTGCCAGGTGCTCGGCCGCTACCCCGCGGACAAGTATCGCCTGACCACCGAAGAACTGATCGCCGGCCTCGCCGCACGAACGGGCGCACCGATCGTGGCCGCACGCACGCTGCTGCAGCAGCTCGCGTTTGCCTACCTGAGCTGCAACGGCGACGCCCACGGCAAGAACTTCTCGATCGTGCACACCGGCACGGAATGGCGCGTCTCCCCGGCCTACGACCGGCCCTCGACCCATCCGTATCGCGACGTCACGATGGCGCTGCCGATCGCCGGCAAGGACCGCGAGGACATCGGCCGCGCCGACTTCGTGACGGCGGGCGAGGCCTGCGGCGTGCCCGCCCGCGCCACCGCGCGGATGCTGGACCAACTGGTGAGCACGGCACCGCGCTGGCTCGAGCGACTGCACGAGCTGCCGTTCGACGGGCGTGCGGTGCACAAGCTCGAGAAGGCGTGTCGGTATCGGCTGGAGCGGTTGCGGTGAGTGCGGACTGCGTGCGCGCGGGGCACCCGTGGTCTGGGGATCATCCGCAAGCTGCGCGAAGCCGGACCGCCGCGACCGCCATCGCCACGAGGCACCACACCCTCACCTCTTCGTTGCGGTCAGGGTGATCTGCTCGACACGCCGCGACGACAACGACACGACGCTGCGGTCCAGCACGTTGGAACCCTCGAGCAGGGTGACCACGTAGTCCCCCGGCGGCTCGACCAACCGAACCATCTCGCCGCCCTGCACACGGCGCATCGGTCGGGCGATGTGCATGAAGTCGCATCGCACGATCATGAGCTGGAGCGGGACGGCACGTGCATCGGCCACCTCTACGACGCATTGGGCAAAGGGCGCGAGCCGCAAGCGCCCCTCGCGCAACACCTTCATCAGTTGCGGACCACTCAGCAGGGCGCCACCCCCGTCATCCGAGTCCCATCGGAACGCATCCCCAAGCTCTTCGCCCCGTATCCACACGTCGTGCACGCCCGAGAAGCGCTGGACCTCCTTCCAATCACCCCACATCCCTCGCACGAACCTCGCCTGCTTGACGGAGCCAACCGCATTCGCAGCGCACTCGACCCGGAGCGGATAGCGCTCCTGGACTCCGACTGCATCGACCACGAGGTCCTGACGGCTACGAGCCCCTGGCTCGCAAACGACATCCACGCTACCGACGTGGCCGCCAACGACGAGAGGGCCGCTGATCGCCACTCGCCATATCCCGGCAAGCGGCGGAGGAGACGCAAACCGGAACTCCCCACTGCCGCTGGTCTCCGCCTGCATGTGCCAGCGATGAGGCATGCCAAGACCAGCGGCACTGCCAAGGTCCATCGCCCGGAATACGTCGACAGCCAATCCCGCAGCATCGAGCGGCACCGCCTCGAGCGTCACGCCAGGCAGTGGCCGCCCCTCGCACAACACCATGCCCGCCAGTGGCTCGGACTCATGCACGTGCAAGTCACAATGCGCGCGCCGAACATCCGCGTCCACACGCACGCGGGAGACCGAACCCACATACCCCGTCGCCATGACGGTCACCTGGTATTCGCCTGGCCTGGGCAAGTCCAACGAATAGGACCCGTCATCGGCGGAGGAGAGCTTCGTATGGAATGGGCTGGCAAGGAACTCGCCCATACCTGATACGGCGATGCGAGCGCCAGACACCCCGACCCCATCGTGGAGCACCCGCCCAGCGAGACGGTAGGTGGGCGCCCCGACCCTCAGCTCCACTCGAGACACCCCACCCGGAGCGACGCTGACCAGAGTGGATGGAGACACCATCCCTTCACCATCCGTTGCGGCGACGTAATAGACCCCATCGGGGCTGACCCTCAATTCGGCGCCCCCATCCGGCCCGGACCTCGCATGCCCAGCACCGGCATATGGCTTGCCCTGCGCGTCTCCAGCGACGCCCCGAACGGTCGCGGCCACGATCGCCCCGGAAACCGGCGCATCGTGTTCGTCCAATACCGTGGCCGCGATCCGCGCCCAGGGCCGCAACTCCATGAGCACCTCGTCCGCCCCAGCGGTCGTCGCCACAGCCAGGGACCTGGTCCCAAACCGCTCGTGGGAAGCCTCCAGTTCCACCAGCCCGACGGGTAGCCCGACCCGCATCCCGCCGTCGTCTTCCGTCAAGCCTTCCTGGACGTGATCGCCGCTACGGATCCAGACCCGCACACCGCCGACACGTTGGCCACCTGGCGCCTGGACGAGAATGAGATCTCGAACGAGGTCTTCGCCGGAGAGCGCATCACGCACCACCGGCTCCGTTGAAGGGACGTTCCCCTGCGCTGGTGCGGCTGCGCCTTGTCGATGCGAACCATCGTCACGCTCACCACGAGGCCTCGGAACGCCGCTGCTGGCGATGATCGCCAACAGAACGACGCCGAGAACCAGCGCAGTTGCCGCCAGCACCGCGAGCCGAACACGTGCGCTGTCCATTGCCTCTCCCATCACCGATTGCCCCTGCTGCTCCAGACCCGCACCGCCAAGGCAGCATCGCCATCCGTTGCAGCGCGGCGGTCACGGAATGGTGCAATCTTGCGAGACGCAACGATCCGCAACAACCGCCCTGAAGCCAACACAGGAACACCCGGGCCGATTCCCCCGGCAAAGCCACGCGGCCTTCGTCCACCTGACGCGACGACCGGCAGCACGGCTGCCCCACATCGATGACCCACCACCTACTGCGATCCACTCTCGGCGCTGCCCTGCTCGCATCGCCACTCCTTGCCCAGCAGGATGCGCGCGACCTCCATCAGAAGCTCGTCGAAGAGCACGTCGCAGCGAAGCTGGCACGTTCTGCCGAGTCGACGCGCATCCGGCAGTCCGCGGCCTACAGGCAAGCCGTCGAAACCGGCGACTTCGACGGCAGCCGCAAGCTCCTCGCGAAGCTGCCCGACACCGAAGCGGCCATGCGTCCCAGGTTCGAGGCTGCGCGCGCCAGGTTCAAAGGCACACCGGGCGAGGCCTGGTTCCTCGCCTGGCTGCTCGACAACGTCATGCCGCCGCGTGGCCAGCCAAGCCCGTATGCGCAGCAGCTGCTCGAGCGGCACGCGGACCACGAGATCTGGAAGACCCTCGCGCCGAACGCCCGCTACTTCTTCGGCAAGGACCCGAGTGAGGCCCTCGCCACCCTGCTCGCCAAGACGCCGTTCGACGAAGTGCGGGTGTGGGTGCGCTACGGCCAGGCACGCACCAGGCTTCGCTCGAAGTCCACGAGCGAGGAACAACGAAAGCTCGCGCAAGCTGAGCTGGACCGCATCGTGCGCGAGCACCCCGACAGCATCCCCGCGATGACGATCGCTGCGCCGCAGTTCCAGAAGGAGCACCTCCAGGTCGGCATGAAGGCGCCGGACATCGAGGGCGTCGACCTGGACGGCAAGGCGTTTCGACTGACGGACTACCGCGGCAAGGTCGTGTTGCTCGACTTCTGGGGCGATTGGTGAGGCCCGTGCCGGGCCATGTACCCCCACGAGCGGTCGCTCGTGCAGAAGTGGAAGGACCAGCCGTTCGCCCTGATCGGCGTCAACTCGGATGCCAACCTCGCCTACGCCAAGGCTCGCGTTCGACAGGAGCAGATCAACTGGCGTTCGTTCTGGAACGGCCCGCTCGGGACGTCGGGACCGATCTCCAGCCGGTGGGGCGTGCGCGCCTGGCCGACGCTGTACGTCCTGGATCACGAGGGAGTGATCCGGTCGATCGATCCACGCGGTGAGGCGTTGGATGATGTTCTGACGGAGCTGATCGGGCGGGCGCGTTAGGGCGCGGCGCTGGTGTGCCATTGCGACGATTGCGGCACCAGGCCAGCCAACTGTCGGGCGGACGACGCCTCGTCTGCGCCGGCGCGGCGGTGATGTGACCCGCGGCGCCAGCTCCGCAAGCGGCACGCCCACACCGACGGTCCGCCGCCACCCTCAGAACACCCGGAACGTCGTCGGCTCGGCCAGATAGGCAGCGCCAGCAGCCCGCAGGAACAGCGGCTGCACGAACCACTCGCTGCCCGCGAACACCGGCAGCGCCGGGATCGTGACCGTGAAGTCGAGGGTGTGCCCGGCACCGGACTGGCCATACAGCGCGAGCGACGTCGCTGCCGGATCGAGCCATAGCTGGCCGAACGGCGGCAGGTTGATCCCGGCGGGTGCCCGCGGGCCGAAGCCGACCAGCGCGAACTCGCCGCTGTCGAGAAGCAGCTGATGACGCAGCGCCGAGCCGCGGCCGATCGCGACCAGGTCGTGCGGCAGACCCTGCCACGACGTGTGCTCGCCGAACTCCGAGAACATGTGCAGCCGGGACGCCGTTCGCGCCCATGCAAACTGGCGCCAGACGCCGCGATCGAGCACCGGCTCGGACGTCACCCGTTCTCCGACACGGCCCGTTCTCGCCGAGTAGCCGAGGAGGCGGTTGCCCTCCTGTGCGAGCAGCACCGAACTGGCCCAACCCACCGACGAGACCTCGGGCGCCCGGGAACCGACCGCGATCGGCACGGCCAGCCAGCGCGAACGCGCCGCGTCGAACACGTGCATCGTCGTGGCGTCGTAGGCGGCGAGCGCCGTCGAGAGCCCGTAGACCAGCTGCAGGCCCGGCATCGCCAGCGGCACGAACGCCCCGTCGTGCGCCGAGAAGCCGACCAGTCCGCCGCTGGTCGACAGGATCGCACCGTTGTCGCCGAAGGACCACGGCGACTGCGCGCCGGCAGGCGCGGGATACCACTGCCCGGTGAGCCCACTGAACAGCCACATCTGCCCGCTGGAGTCGGTGCCCACCGCGACGTGGTCGCCGCCAACCGAACCCGTGCCCGGCGGCGTGCCGGGAAGCGGCGTCAGCTGGTTGGTGACCGCACTGAAGCCGAGCGTCGTGCCGCCGTCCTGGAACATGCCAACCGTCACCCCACCGACGTTGCCGGTGGCGCCCGCCGGCAACGGAACCCAGCTGCCACCGGTGCCGATCACGTGCATCGGCTGCCCGGCCGCGGCTCCGCGCACCAGCATCCCCGACAGCTCGTAGCCCGGACTGTTGCCGAACGTGTAGGTGGGATACGGCGTCTGCGCGAACTGGCCGTTGAGTCCGCAGTAGACCGCGCCGCGGTATTGGATCAGGTCGGAGCGATCGTTCTCGACGATCGTTCCGCCCGACAGGTTGGTGGCCACCGGCAGCACGTCGAGCACGCCGCGCTGCGCCGAGAACCCGATGGTCTCGTTGGCGAACAGGAGCATCGCCGACCCGCCGTTGACGCGCACCCTGAGCGCGCCCGGCCGCGCCGGCAGGTCGTGCCATTGGCTTCGGAACGCGTCGAAGATCGCAGCCCCCTCGGTCGGCCCGCTGTAGGTCGAGTCGGCGAACACGCAGATGCGATCGTGCAGGGACATCGACCAGGTCGCCGGCACTGCGTGTGTCGACCAGGTGCCGGTGTAGGCCGAGAACACGTGCGCGGTGTCGTTGTGACGCACCACGAACAGGCCCGCCGAGATGTCCCAGGTCGAAGCCGAGAACGGCACCAACTGGGTCGCAAACGTGCCGCGGAACGGCGAGAACGCGGTCCAGCGATCCGACTCGGGCACGGCGACCAGATGGTCCTCGATCTGCTGGGACGTGCCGAAGCTCGGAGCGTGTGCGTACCACTGCCGCGTGATCGCCGAGTAGACACGCATGTAGAGGCCGTCGCGATACACGGCCACGGTGGCGCCGCGCGTGAACTTCGCCGGATCGACCCCGCCCGGCGGGGACAGCGTGGCCCACGACGAAGGCGACTGGGCAAGGCCTGGGGTCGCGCTGCACATGGCGGCGATCGACAGACACACGGCGAGCCACGTGGCGCGCTGGCAGATTGCATTCTTCATGACTCTCCTCGGGTGGGGCTGCGCAGCATATCCGATGTAACGCGTCCCGCAGGTCGATGGCTCCGCCGGGCGATAGCAGGGTGCCCTGGCCGGGTAGTTCCCGACCCAGTGCGCCAGGTCCCTGCGTAACGGTTGCTGCAATGACCACGACCCACGCCCCATTGCTGCCGATCCTCGCGATCCTGACCCTGGTCGCCGGCATGCCATCCCAGAGCTGGCTTCCTGCGAGCCCGCTGCCCAACTGGAATGCGCCGACCTCGGTTACGACGCTCGCCTACGACCCGGCGCGCAGTCCGACCCAGAACGGCGCCGACCTGCACGTTGCGCTCGGCGCGCTGCAGCCGGGTGACGGCCTCGCGATCGGCCCGGGCACGTGGTCGGTGCCCTTCCGGCTCGACCTGTCCATCCAGGCGACGGCGAGCCAGCCGGTGTGGGTATTCGCGAGCGACCCGAACGACCGGCCGGTGATCACGCGACCCGACAACCAGCAGAACTGCCTCAACGTCGGCAGCCTCGGCGTATCGCGTTTCCTGGTGCTGCGCGATCTCGAGTTTACCGGCGGCAGCGACCTGATCCGCATCTACGACGGCTCGTCGACGTGGATCGACGGCTGCTACCTGCACGATGGCGACGGGGTCGGCATTGCCGTGCAGACCCAATCCTGCACACACCTGTATGTGACGCGCAACGAGATCGCGCGGCCAGGCCCCGGCAATGGCGAGGCGATCTACCTCGGCGGCAACTTCGGCTCGCTGCAGGTCACCGACTCGGTGGTCGCGTTCAACCATGTGCACGACACGCGCATGGCGGTGCCGGGTCAGGGCGACGGCATCGAGCTCAAGCAGGGCAGCACCCGCAACTGGATCGCGTGGAACCACGTGCACGACTGCAAGAACCCGTGCATCCTCGTCTACGGCACCGGCGGCGTCGACGAGAACGTGGTCGAGGGCAACCTGTGCTACGACAGTGACGATGTCGTGCTACAGGTGCAGGGCGAGGCGATCGTGCGCAACAACGTCGCCATCGGCGGCTCGCGCGCGTTCACCAGCTTTGACCACCAGGGCATCTCGCAGCACCTGCAGCTGCTGCACAATACGTTCGTCAACGTCGGCCGCGCGTGCGAACTGAGCCGCTGGGGCGGCAGACCGGGCATGGTGTTCGCAAACAACGCCTGCTACAGCACCAGCGCGGACAGCCTCTACTATGGCATCGGCGACCAGGGCGTGCTCGCGGCCGGCAACGTGCTGTTCGGCCCCAGCAACCAGACGGGCACGGGCTATCGGAGCGGCGCCGGGCTGAGTGACTTCGTCGCCGTCGATCCGGCGACCTTTCTGACCGACGCGCGACCGCGTCGGGGCGGTGCGCTCGACAACGTCGGGGATCCGGAGTTCGCGCTGCCGCTGGACCTCACGCTGACCGCGCGCCGCCTGCCCGTCGATCCTGGCGCACGCCGCAGCTTGCCAACCCTGCTCGCCGACGTCGCGACGATTCCGGCTGCGACCGGTGGCGTGCAGACGCTGCAGCTTGCCCTCGGTGCCGGCTACGCCAACCAAACCCACGTACTCGCCGCGAGCACCAGCGGCACGATGCCGCTCGGCACACCGGCCCTGCTCGAGTTCGCCGGCTTCCACCTGCCGCTGGTGCCGGACTGGCTGTTCGTGCAAGCGATCACCGGCCAGGCGCCCAACGCGCTCCCGGGCGGCATCGGCACGCTCGACGCGCAGGGCCGGACCACGGCGCGAGTCGTCGTGCCGGCACTCGGCCCGGCCGCGGCCGGCCTGACCATCACGGCCTGCATGGCCAGCATGCAGGGCGGCGTGGTCACGCATGTCAGCAATACGGTGACGTTGACGCTGCAGTGAGCTGGGGCGGGGCGGCGATCCAACTCGGGCCACCGCTGCAAGCGGGCGAGCGCCTCAACCATCGCGTCGAGGGCGTTGTCGAAGCCGTCTCCATGAACGGCTCGCTCCGATCGACCCATTGCGCATCAAGCTGCGAACCGTCTCGGTTGCACCTGGCGTGGGTTGCGGCTCAGAAGCACGAGCGCGACGCAGAACCATGTCGTCTCACCGCCTGTCACGCTGAGCTTCGGCACAACGCGTCGACAGTTGCTGCGTGTCGTTGCGCAGCCTGGCTAGCTAGGCGAGGACAGGCGTACTCCGCCCCTGTCGCGTTTTCGACCGCGGCGCAATAGTCACCGCCAACGCTCCTTCGCCAAGCGCCAGACTCCACTGGCACCCCCGCCTCGACACGGCCACGTAGCGGAACGACTGCGGCGGCATGAAGCCTGCCCAGGAGTCCCGAATTCGGGAGAGGGGAACTCCCAACTTGAAGCGCCACGCTCTCGCCACCGTGAGCGCGACAGCCTTCTTTGACCCTTGATAGTAATCTCGAAAACCGCTTCTGGATATCGCCGCACGCCCCCCAAATCGGCTCCAAATCGCGCTTGGTGCGCCAGTCACGATCTCCCCAACACGGAACGCACCCTCTAACGAGCGGACGCTACCCGTCGCGTAGACGAGAACTAGGCAGCCAGACTCAATCCGCGGCTGCGTGCGCCGCAACTCCACGGTCTTGGTCCCTTCGATGATGGCCTCGGCATAGCGAGGCGACAGAGAGAGAAGCAGGGCACGTTCACCGCTCATGAGGACTGCGCTCAAGCGCGCTGGTAGAGATCGAAGAAGATCTCGCTCGAGATTTGCAGAGGACTCTGCAGATTGTTGCGTGAGCAGCCGTGATTCTCCAGGATGCATTGGACTTCGCCGAAGTCGACTGGGCGCAATAACTCCGTGTGCGAGAAGCGACACGCCATTATCAATGCACCTTCGTCGCCATGAGCAGTCTCAAGGACCTGCTCCCAGCTGTAGACGCCAAGTCTCTTGAATTGTTTGAAGAGAACACTTGGCTTGTCGATCTGCACATCCTCAAGAAGCGACGCCGCTCGAATACTGCGTGGTCCCCTACTTACATACCAGAGAAGGCGCGCCGGCGCCTTGATCCCCGTCCTAGCAGATCGGTAGTAGACATTCTCCAATGCAAATGCCAGCTCCGGCGGCACACCGAAGAGTGAATCTGCACCGAGGCGAGTCTCAAACATCGACTCCGCCCACCTCGACTGGATCGGAACAATCCAGTTGTCGATCGACAAATCCCTGAGCTTGCACGGCCAATAGGTCTTTTCCATCTGAAGAGATGGATCATTGTCCATTTCCGTCATCGCAGCGACAGGGGGAGATGCCTCTTGGAGCATCGAGCGCGCGCTTTGCGCAATGCTTGAGGCGAAGTTCGATTCATGGACCAGGCACTTCCACCAGGATCTCTCCGACCGCGAGAACCCGGCGTCTCGGAGGGCTGCCACGCTGCTATGGCAAAGCTTGGAATCCGTCACCTGAACCACATGAGAGCCCATCGTGGAAATCAATCCCATGACAGCTCTTCGAGCGACAGTCGGAGCCAACGGCGAACTACTGACCCGGAAAACAGTCACATCGAGCGATCTACTTCCAATCCCCCTCCAGCCCACGAGCATGATGGGGCTACCGCGAGCGTCGGAGATCTGCTGCAACCTCGCTGTGCGTGCAGAGGACAACAGTCCGGTGATGGCCCGTCGCAACTCGTATTTCTTCTCGCCAAGGTCCGTCCGAAGGAACGGGGAGACGTGCACGCTCTCGTCCAACTGACTCGGACGCGCAACGCGCATCAATGAGGACTCGAACCTCGCCGGCTCGTAGTCGGCTTCATTCCCAGCTCTGTCGATCGTGGCGATCAACTCTGAAGGCCGCAGAACCTTAACTCCGAACTCCCTATCGATCTCCTCTCGCCACTTAAGCACTGCTTCGTCGCGCGTAGCGAAGAACTTTGCACCGCCCGCCACCACGTGAGCAATGTGACGCCGATCCGAATGATCGTTCCTAGTCCTCCCCGGGCCGATCAAACCTTGAACTCGCTTGAGGGCCTTGTCGAAGTCAGCTCCATCGCCCTCCGTGACTTCGAAGTCCCTTGCTCGAGCCTCGTGGTGTTTGCGCCGCCCCTTGTCCCGACCTCGACTGATCTCGACGTCGATTTCGGGCGTTAGCGACAACTTGATGAAGTCGGATAGCCAGTCTTCAAGTAGAGCCTCCGATTCGTGGGAATCCGACGACACGCGGACAAAATCATAAAATACTTGCGCATCAATCGCCGCGACTGGAAGCACCTGCTGCGCATCGACACCATCGAACAGACTGGATCCGGATATATGGTAACGCCATATCGTTAGCGGCTTCCGATCCCTCCCTCGCCCAACGGCATCACCGGCACGTCGAAATCCAAGCTGTGGCCACACGTCGTTCTCTTCATAGTCATTACGGCAGCGAACGCGTATCGAAGACAGATGGCGTGCTCTCTGTTTGAGTTCGTCGAACAGCGCGCGAGCGACACCCTCGCCTCGAAACCGTTTGTCGACGCAAAGGTGAGCAATGACCGCCGTCTCTGACCGCCGGTTTACTCGATACATGAGGTAGCCGGCGAGTGCGCTGTCATCAGGCAAGCTCGCTACAACGATCGTGCGTTGATTGGCCTCGAACGCCCCTCTCGGCATGAATCCGAGTGTCGACTTGTTCGAGTCTCCCAGCTTGATGACCGCCTCGAGTAGGCGACAACGGTCGCTGAGCCCTCCCACCACTAGTCCTTCTACCATCGCCGGAGCATGGTATTAGCACAGGGAGACTCTGAGCGCCACAAGTCCAGGGATGGTTGAGCTTCCGCGGACAAGGGAACCTCACGCGGCGCCGCGCTGCTTCGAAGCGCCCGCGCCAACTCGCCACGTGATGTCAAGCACGTCCCTGATGCGCTTCATCGCCGACTCAGCAACATGGCGTCATCTCACCCAAAGCTCGCAATCTGTTCGGCGCGATACGGTGTGGCAACTCCTGGACGTCCAACTAAAAAGACGGGCTTAGAAGGCGGTTGCACGACCCGATCGCAAAGCAGCGATGGCCGCACTGCGAGTTCGGGCTCTCCTAGACCCCCGAATTCAGACAACAAGAATGGTGGGCGATGAGGGACTCGAACCCCCGACATCCTCCTTGTAAGGGAGGCGCTCTAGCCAACTGAGCTAATCGCCCCGACCGGGCGCACAGTCTACCGAGCCGACACCGCTGTTCTAGCCGTCACCTTCCGTCGTCGAATCCGGCTTCGAGGCCCGTGGGATCTCCGGAGCATCCAGTGGCGTGTAGTCGAAGCTGGTGACCGGGTTGGGCTGGTCGATCCAGGCGCGGCGGAAGGTCCAGTCGAGCAGGTCGGCGGGGGCGCCGAAGAGGGCGTGGCAGCCGGCGGCGAGGCCGGTAGCGGGGAACATGATCAGCTCGTCCTTGCTGTGCTCGCCGAGGCCTTCGTCGCAGAGTTCGCTCAGCGGCCAAGTGATCGGCAGCAGCGCGACCGACGCGACGCCGCCGACGATGCCGCCGATCCAGCCGCCGACGCCGGCGGTCGTGCGCACCCAGGCAGGGCGGCCGAACTCCGGCGGCGGGCTGCTGTCGCCGAGCTGCTCGATCGTGTTCGGGATCGAGCAGGCGCCGAAGAACAGGACCGGCAACAGGGACCAGCGGGACAGCCGTCGCGTCATGCGCGCATGGTAGCAGGCCGGCCCGGTGGCGCCCCGCCTACTTGCCGTTCTTGCGACGGTGCTCGTCCAGGCGAACGGCATCGCCGGCGGCGTCGTGCTTGTCGTCGAGCGCCCGCTGCAGGGCCTTGCGGGCGCTCATGCGCTGGCAGGCGCGGCGCAGGCGCTCGGCGACGATCGGGTCGCCGTCCTCGTGCTCGCGCACCAGCTTCTCGGCGTGCTCGATCACGAAGCCGGCGGACTCGAGGTCGCCCTTGACGATCCAGGCCTTGGCCAGGAAGTCCGCCGCGTCGATCGCCTGCCGCGGCGACGGCGCCGACTCGAGCGCCGCCTGGAACCGGGCGATCGCCGCGTCGATCTTGTCCTGGCTCTGCAGCATGCGCGCCATCCACAGACGCGCGCGCTGGGCGCGACTGGTCGCCGGGTCGACCTTCTCGGCGGCGGCGTAGGACTTCATCGCCTCCTCGAGGCGTTGCTGGCGGCGCTGCATGTCGGCGGCGCCGAGCAGGCCGCGCTGGCCGTACCGCGGTGCATCGCAGCTGGCCGCGTGCAGGTAGTCCTTCTCGGCGAGCAGCAGGCTGCCGTGGCGGCGCCACAGCTCGGCGGCCGACCATGCGGCGAGCGCCGCGGCCCGCGGCTCGGCTTCGAACCTCGCGACGCAGCGATCGAACGCCGACGCCGCCAGCTCGAGCGAACGCGCCCGCTCCGGCCCGTTCTTGCCGCGGCTGGCCTTGGCCAGCGCGCGCGCCTCGCCGATCGCGGCGCGCGCCGCGTCGCTGAGCTTGGGCGCGGTCGCGACCTTCTTGCTCGGCTCGTCGACCTTCGGCTCGACCTCCCCGGCCTGGGCGCACAGCGCCGCCACCGACAGCCAACCGACCAACAACATGCGAACGTCCTTCATCGTCATCTCCGACCCTCCTCTTCTTCTCGATCGTCGAACCCGGCCGCACCGCGGACGAGTCCTTCCAACAGTCGCTGCACGCGTCGCCGCGCGCGGTGGATGCGGGTCTTGACGCACGCCTCGGTCCGACCGAAGCGGTGCGCAAGCTCCGCACAACAGAAGCCCTCGTGGAAGCCGAGCAGCAGGTGCTGGTCCAGCTCGGGCAGACGGTCCAGGACACGGTCGAGCCGATGCACGGCCCAGCCGAGCGGCACGGTGCGGGCGCCGATGCGCAGCGAGGCCTCGTCGGGCACGCGCGCGATGGGATCGTCCACGCCGTCGTCGCCGAACGGCACCAGCTGCAGCGGGCCGCGGTCTTTGCACTGCCGCAGCTTGCGCAGCCGCTGCCGACGCGTGATCGTGCGCACCGCTGCCAACAGCCGCGAAGTGCGGTCGAGTCGACCGACCCACTGCCAGGCCAGCACCGCCGCGTCCTGCGCGATCTCGTCGCGCAGCGCGCAGGTCATCGGATCGCGGAAGCGACGCAGGTAGTCCTGCGCCGCCGCCACAACCTCTCGCCATCGCTGCTCCCCCCGCTCCATGCACGGGCTAGTGGCAGCGGGGCGCGCACAGTGCGCCTCGAAAACCTACGCGGTGACCTGGTCTTCGCGCGCGGCCTCGAGCACGTCCTCGCGCGCCTGCTGGCCGGTCAACTCCGCGATGCGCTGCATGATCAGGCGCGTCGCGTTCTGCAGGCGCTCACGTCGACCACCGCCCAGCGCGTCGATCTCCTCGGGCAGGATCGGCCGGCCGTAGCGCACGACGACCTTCTTGAAGCGCGGCAGGATCGCCCCTGACGGCAGCGCCTCGGCGGCGCCGACCAGACCGACCGGCACGATCGGCAGGCCCTCGTTGAGCACCAGCGACACCGCGCCGGGACTGCCGAGCATCAGCTTGCCGTCGCGGCTGAGGCCGCCCTCCGGAAAGATGCCGACGACCCGCTGCTGCTTCAGCACGGTCCTCGCCGCGCGCAGCGCCTCGCGGTTGCCGCCGCGCGCGCTCAGCGGGATCGTGCGGTTCCAGCGATAGAACCAGCCAGCACCCGCCGAACGCCAGACCGTCTCGGTCATCAGGTAGATGACGCGGCGCCGCACCGACGCGCCGAGGATCACCGGATCGAGGAACGACGTGTGGTTGGCGGCGAGCACGTAGCCGCCGCTCGCCGGCGGGGCACCCTCGACGCGCCAGCGGAAGCAGATCCGCATCATCAGGCGCACCCCGAAGCGGAACGCCCAGAACAGGGCTCTGTCCCACCGGGGCGGCGGGGTCGAGAGTCGGTCGTAGTCGATCACGGTCGGTCGGTGATGCTACGACAGGAGCCGCGGCTCAGCGCGACTTGGCCAGCTTGGCCCACTCCGAGTTCGGGTACTCGTTGAACAGCAGGCCGCGGCAGCGGCCGACGATGTAGACGTATTCCGGGCCCTGCCACTTCCGCGCCGCCTGCGCGGCGTGGTAGAGCGCTTCGGCCTGCAGGCTCGGCCACGCGTCGCGGGTCTCGAGGCGAACGCGCAGGAAGTAGAGCAGCGCCTGCTTGGCCGCATCCTTGCCGCCTTCGCCCTCGAGGTCGATCAGACCGAGGCCGAGGTAGGCGCCGGCGCGGGCGCTGTCGTCGACGGCGTCCTTGCCGACGATCTCCTCGTAGATGCGCTTGGCGCCGTCGGCCTCACCGCTCTTGCGCATGCTGTGCGCGAGCTCGATGTTGGCGCGGCTGGCGACGATCGGGTTGGTGCTGCGGGCGCGGCTGACGATCGTCTTGAGCTTCTTCTGGAAGTCGGCGGGCGAGCTCTTCTCGGCGAGAGCCTGGAAGAACGATGCCTCGATCGCAAACGCGTCCGGCCAGGCGCCGCCGATCGCATCGGTCTCGTACTTCTTGGCGACCTTCAGCGCGTCCGGGCTGCCGACGCCCATGTAGTACTCGAACTTGAGGCGGTAGACCTCGGGCAGCGCGCCGCCTTCCTTGTATTCCTTGGCCAGCTCGTTGAGCGTGGCGATCGCCTGGGCCGGGTTGCCCTCGTCGAGGAAGCGGTTGGCGCACGCGACGTAGCCGACCTGCGCCATCACGTCGTTCTTGGCCTTCACCTGCTCACCGACGAGCGTCAGCATCAGCGCCGCGTCCTCGAGGCCACGGGCGTAGACCGACTTGAACTTGCCCAGCTCCAGCTTGGCGACACGGTCGGTCTCGACCGACTCGGTGCCGCTGCCGCGCTTGTAGCGAACGCTGCGGATCCCGTACTCCGTGACCTGGCACTTCTCGACCACCGTGCCGTTGACCAGGTGGATCTTGTCGGACTGGGCGGTCGCCACGTTGGCGGCCAGCAGGGCGAAGAGAGTTGCTGCGAGGATCTTGGACGTCATCTGGGATCGCGGAGGGTCTTGGTGACCAGTCGGGAGGGGGCGAACATTCTGCCGATCGGGGTCCGTCGGCACAACGGCGCGGCCCCCTGGGAGGTTCGGTCGGGCGGCAGATCGGGCCACGATGCGCCCGGAGGACGGCGCCGGAGCGGGTCCGTTCGTGCGGTTCGCCGCAGATCAGGCGTCGGCGACCGGAAGGTCCCGAACCCCTTCGTTGCGGGCCTTCTGCGCGCTGCGCTCGTCCCAACTGCCGTGCAGGTCGTGGCCGAGGCGGCGCACCGCGATCAGTTCGGCGACGACGCTGACCGCGATCTCCTCGTGGGTCCGGCTGCCGAGATACGCCCCCATCGGCGTGCGCACCGAGTCGAGGAAGTCGTCGCCGACGCCCTGCTCGCGCAGGTGCTTCCACAAGAGCGCCTGCTTGGTCTTGCTGCCGATCATGCCGAGGAACCGCAGCCGGTCACCGCCGGCGAAGCGCTGCGCCAGCGCCGCGAGCACGACGCCGTCCTCCTTGTGGCCACGGGTCACGATGACCGCATAGCTGTTCTGGCGGATCGGCATCCGCGCGACCGCGTCCGGATAGGCGCCGCCGACCGTCGCGTGCGCCTCGGGGAAGCGTTCGCCGGTCGCGTAGTCCTCGCGGTCGTCGACGATGGTCGTGCGGAAGCCCGCCAGCGCGGCGACCTGGCACAGCGCCTTGCTGACGTGGCCGCCGCCGAAGATCCACAGCACAGGAGTCGTGATCGGTTCCACGAAGATCGTCACCTCCCCGCCACACATCAGGCCGCTGTCCGGCGAGTCCTTCTCGGTAAGCCGGAACTGCAGCGACTGCGGCTTCTCGTCGGCGAGCACCTGCAGCGCCGCGTCGTAGACCTCGGCCTCGAGGCAGCCGCCGCCGACCGTGCCGAGGAACGTTCCGTCGGCCAACACCAGCAGCCGCATGGTCGCGCGGCCAGGGGTCGATCCACGCGTGCCGACGATGGTCGCGAGGGCGGCGGGAATGCCCTCGGCGCGCAGGCGCACGATCTCTTCGAAGATGTCGGGTTGGGCGGCCAAGGCGATCCAGACTAGGACGGAACGGCCCTCACGCAAAGTGCGCGCGCACGTCGGCGTCGCTCATCTGCTGCAGCGCACGGCGGCCGGCGGCGGACGCGCGGGTCTTGACGACCAGGTAGTCGTCGCGACGCGAGCAGCCGGGACAGCGGCCGTAGCGCACCTGCTCGACGACGACGCGGTCGCCGCAGGAGCCACACATTCGCAGGTAGAGGAAGCGCCTGCTCGGCCGCCGCCGCAGGTCGTCGACCGGCAGGGTGTGGGTGACGTTGGGCTCCTGGCCCGCGATCCGCATCAGCGACCGCCAGTGCCGGCCGTGTGCCGGGATGTTGGCGCCGAACAGGCGGAAGGCGGCGACGTGGGCGGCTTCGTGGATCAGCACGCCGTCGATCTCGTGCGGCACGCGCGCCAGCAGCCGCGGGTTGAGCTCGATGCAGCCGCGCCGCACGTAGGCGCGACCGGCGGTGGTCGACAGGCGTGCGTTCCAGACCACGTCGACTTCGGTGTCGAGCACGCGCCAGGCCTCGAACAGTTCGGCGCAGCGCTGCTGCAGCTGTCGGGGGGTCGGCAGGTCCTCGGTCACGGTCACGCGGCAGAGCCTAGCAGGGCGCAGCCGAGCGGACACCTCGTTCGCGTCCGGGTGCGGCGCCGACGCTACTGGCGCTGGTCGGCCAGCGAGCGCCGGCCGAAGTCGCGCAGCGCGACCGGCAGCGACATCAGGCCGAGTCCGATCAGCGCCATCGGCGCGACGAACTCGAGGTTGGGCATGTAGATGATGCCGGTGTAGCCGAGCACCAGCAGGCCGCCGCAGAGCAGGAACGCCATCCAGCCGACGGCGAACGCGGTGCGCTGCCAAAAGCCGGGCTGCAGGAAGAACGGTCGGTCGCCCTTCTGTTCGTCGGTCAGCGAGCGCAGCAGCTCCTGCCGGGTCGCGGGATCGAGGTCGGCGCGGTCGAGCGCCTTGTCGAGCACTTCGAGGCGCTGCTTGCGGGTCTCGAAGCGACGCTGGATGTAGGTGGTTCCGACCGCGATGACGGCGCCGGAGATGGCGCAGATCGAGGCCATGACGGCGATGTCTTCGCTATGCATGGGACGAGGGCGGCGGGGGTCGTGGCGAACTGCTGCGACGCTACTGCTGCGACACTACTGCTGAGACATTACTGCTGGGCGCGGCGCGCCTCGAGTTCGCGCAGCGCGAACGGGTAGGTGACGAGGCCGAAGCCGACGATCGACGTGATCACGCCGCCGGCCAGCGCGTCCTTCTCGTGGGTCATCTCGCCGAACACCCAGCAGCCGATGCCGGCGAACAGCGCGATCCAGCCGACCGCGAGGATGATCGCCATCAGCGGACTCGACCCCGGCTTCTTCGGACCGCGGGCGCCGGTCAGCTGGAACGTCAGGCTCTCGATCGTGGCCCGGTCGATCGCCGGGTTCTTGAGCGCTTCCTCGAGCAGCTTGACCTTCTCGGTGCGCGACTGGACCCGCGCATCCATCCAGCCCTTGATCAACGCGAACACGAAGATCGTGATCAGCACGGGTACGACGAAGAACGCGATCTCTTCCATGGGCTGGGGTCCGGGTCGGTGGCGGCGCGGGGATACGGGCCGCCTCGATTGTATTCGCGATCCGTCGTCTACGAATCGAGCGGGCTGAGCCCCAGCCGCGTCAGGAACGCGTCGGGGTCGCCGTCCCAGACCCAGTCGGCCTCGTCGATCGTGCAGCGATCGTTGCGCCGCCAGACGAACGGCCAGCCGTGCGCGACCGCCGCCTCATGGTCCGGCTCGCGGTCGCCGACCATCACAACTCTTTGTGCAGAAGCAGCTTGCTGGGCCTCCCGCAGCATGTCGGTCTTGCTCTCGACGTTCTCGCTGTCGAGGCAGAACTGCCAATCCGTCAGCTGTCGCAGCCCCTGGCCGTCCTGCATCGCGGCCAGGTATTCGCTGCGGCAGTTGCTGGCGAGCGCGACCTTGACGCCGATCTCACGCAGGTGGATCAGCAGCGGGCGGACCCCGGCGAACAGGTAGTCGACGCCGCGGCTGACCTCTTCGACCTCCATCGGCAGCACCACGCTGCGCAGGTCGAACCAGCGGTCCTGGTAGCCCTCGGGCAAGAACGGCGCCCAGACGCCGGCGTCCTTCATGCCGACGACGGCCTCCGCCGCCTGGCGGTCGGGCAGTTCGATCTCGATGCCCTCCTGCTCGGCGAAGCGCTGCACCCCGACGCGGATGACCGGCGCCCACCAGGCGAAGGTGTCGTGCAGGGTGCCGTCGACGTCGAAGATGACGAGGTCGGGGGGACAGTGTCGGTCTAGCAGGCTCACTGTTGCGGACTCACGTTCGGTCGGGGTTCAGAGGTAGACGATCTGGCGCACGCCCATGATCTCGAGTTCGCTCAGCAGCCGCGCGCGCGAGCCCTGCTGGATGCGTGCCGACTCGCCGTCCCGCACCTTGGCGAGGCGCAGGCGCACGACGTAGCGCAGCAGTTCGGTCGGCTCCATCTCGCGGGTCGCCTGGCGCAGTTCGAGCACCAGCCGCTCGAGCGGGATGCGGCGCCGGTCGACGCGCACGAAGCCGTCGCCGAGCAGTTCGACGGACACCAGTCCGGCGCTGTAGTCGAACTCGGTGTCGATCGGCGGACCGCCCTCGCACGCGGCGAGCAGCAACGCGGCAGCGCACGACGTTCGCAGCCGCCGATTCATCGTGCTGCGATCCCCTGGACCTCGATCCGCGCGTCGGGATCGAACAGCGACACGACCTGGAACATGGCCATGCCCGGGTAGTGCTTGCCGCAGTGCTTGCGCCAGACGCGGCCGAACTCCTTGCGCGCGGTCGAGTAGTCGTTGCGCGACGTGACGTAGAAGTTGAGCTGCACGACGTCCTCGAACGCCATCTCGGCGTCGCGCAGGATCGCACCGATGTTGGCCATCGCCTGGTCGAGCTGGGCCGCGACGTCGCCCGGGTGCATCACGTGGCCCGCCTGGTCGTAGCCGCACTGGCCGGCCAGGTAGAGCGTGCGCTGGTCGCCGCCCGACTCGACCAGCCAGGCGTGGGCGAAGCCGACCGGCGGCGAGAGATCGTCGGGGTTGATGGCGCGTTTGGTCATGGCAGTTCGCGAAGGATCGCACGCACCGGGCTCGAATCGCAACCGACGATGCGCAGCGGCAGCGCGATCAGTTCGTAGTCGCCCTCGGGCACGCCGCTCAGATCGAGGTTCTCGAGGATCGCGACGCCGCCCTCGTAGAGCGCGTGGTGGCCGCCGAGGTCCTTGTCGGTGGCGTGGTCCATGCTCGGCGTGTCGATGCCGACGAGCTTGACGCCGGCGTCGGCGAGCACCTTGCCCGCCGCCTCGCCGAGCGAGACGAAGTCCGGATCGAACGTCTTGTGGTCGTGCCGCGCGGCGGTGCGCAGCAGCACCCGTTCGGCGCCGTCGAGCACCTCGCGCGTCAGCGCTTCGGCCGGCACGCGCGGCGGCGAGCCGACCGGCGTCACCTCGACGACGCGGCATCGCCCCATGTAGGTGTGCAGGTCGACGCTGGCGATGTCCTGCCCGGCCGAGTCGTAGTGCAGCGGCGCGTCGGTGTGCGTGCCGACGTGCACCGACATGCGGATCGTGCTGACGTTGCACGAAGCCCCCTGCGACATGCGCATCACCCATTCCTGCGAAAACGCGTTGTCGCCCGGAAACGTCGCGGTCGCCGGCTCGATCGGTTCGCTGATGTCCCAGATCCTGCGGTTCATCACCCTGCGACTGGTCCCCTCGCTGGTCATCCGGGCTTGCGCTCCTGCTGCAAGAACGGCCGGTGCTCGCCGCTGTCGAGGATGTCGCGGATCGCCTGCAGGCACGCGCGCACTTCGTCCGTGGTGTTGTAGAAGTGCGGCGCGATGCGCAGCCCGGCGTCCGGCCGGAAGTCGACGACGATCTCGCGCGCCGACAGCGCCTGGCACACGGCGTAGCCGTCGGGAACGTCGAGCGCGACGTGGCCGCCGCGTCGCTCGGCATCGAGCGGCGACTTGAGCGCGAAGCCGTGCCGCTGCGCCTCGTCGACCAGCAGCGACGTCAGCTGCTGGCTGCGGCGCCGCACGTTGTCGAGGCCGGCTTCGAGGCACGTCGCGATGCCCTCCTTGCCGGAGTAGAGCGCAGGCACGTTGGGCGTGCCGGTCGCGAAGCGATGGCCGTCGTCGCGGTAGTCCTGGCCCTCGGGCGAGAACAAGAACGGCTGCTTGTGCGCCGCCCAGCCGGTGAACGCCGGCGTCAGCGACGACACCAGGTCCGGCCGCACGTAGAGGAAGCAGTTGCCGGGGCCACCACACAGCCACTTGAGCGCGCCGCCGACCGCCGCGTGCACCCCCGCCTGCTCCAGCTCGAGCTGCTGCGTGCCCACCGAGTGGAACGTGTCGAGGATCACGAACGCGCCGACCTGGTTGGCCTTCTCGACGATCGGCGCGATGTCGACGATCGCCGAGCTGCGGAACATCACGTGGTCGATCGCAACCAGCAGCGTGCGGTCGTCGATGTGCGACGCGAACTGCTCGCCGTCGGTCGAGATGCCGTCGCTCGCCGCCGGCACGCGCACCAGCCGGGCGCCGTGCGCCTGGCGGGCCTCGTAGATGTACTGGTCGCTCGGAAAGTTGCGGTCCGCGTAGACGATGCCGTTGCGCGGCCCGTCGAAGCGGAAGCACGACAGGATCATCTCGAGCGCGACCGCGATGTTCTGGTGCATCGTGACCGTGCCCGCCTGCACGCCGAGCGTGCGCGCGACCTGGTCGGCGACCTGCTCCTGCAGCACCCACCAGCCGTCGCCCCACGACCGCACCCCGCGCGTGTCCCACTCGTCGAGGAACTGCTGCACGCTGGCGCGTGCGGCCGCGGGCATCGCGCCGAGCGAGTTGTTGATCAGGTAGTTGCTGCGCTGCGTGACGGCGAAGCGCTCGCGGAACGCCAGCAGGGGATCGTTGTCGGTCTGGGTCTCGGCCACGGGCGCACAGTTCTACGGGTGTGCGTGGCCCGTCGCCCGTGAAAAGCACCGGCGGCGGGCCACGCACGCCGCCCGTCAGCGCACCTGCACCGTCAGCACCAACGACCGCTCACCCGGAGCCGCGGGGTCGGGCCCGATGTGCGCGATCTGCCAGCCGTTGCCGTCGACGGCGACGGTGCGCTCGACGTCGGTCCAGGCGACCGCCGGCGTATCGATGGCGCCGAGATCCTCGTTGCCGAGGTCGACGGTCGCGACCGGCGGCACGGCCCCCCCCACTCGAGCAGCGTCAACACGTCCTGCACCTCGGTCTGCACCGGCATCGGCGCGCGCAGGGTCAGCGTCTGGTCGAACACCTTGCCGACGCCGCGCTCCTGATCCCAGAGGTGCTCGAGCCACGGAACCAGCAGCTTCTGCGGCAACCACGGTGCTGCGATCGGCTCCGGCCGGGCCTCGCCACCCGGCAGGAACGAGAACTCGTTGCGCCGCTCGCGTGCCAGCACGCGCCCGGATGGCAGCAACAACAACGGCCGATCGAAGTTGCGGGTGATGCCCGGCAGCGGGCGAACCAGCTCCGACAGATCGTAGGTGCGTTCGACGGTCTCCTGCGCGGTCAGCGCAGACAGGAAGAGGGCGGGCAGGCAGATGGTGCAGCGCATGTGTACTCCTGGGGGGCCACACTGCGCCCGTAATCCCGGCGGGCGCAGCGATCGGAGGGGGTTGGCGCACGCTGCACCAAGCTTCGTACCGACGGCGGTGTGATGAGACGAATGCGCAGGGGGCGCCCGAGGTCACGAGAACGTCACCACCCTCACCCCACCGACCCCGCCCCCTATGCCGGTCGGTAGAACGTCGCCCGCCCCAAGCGCACCGGCACGAAGTCGTCGCGGATCCCGAGCACGGTCTCGGCCGCGCCGAGGCACAGCAGGCCGTCCGGCCGCAGCACGCGTCGGAGTTCGCCGAGGATGCGCTGCTTGGTCGCGACGTCGAAGTAGATCAACACGTTGCGCAGGAACACGACGTCCATCTGGCCGACGTTCGCCCACGACCCGGTAAGGTTGAACTCACCGAACTCGACCATCCGGCGCAGCGGCGGCTGCACGCGCCAACAGCGACCGTCACGTTCGAAATAGCGCTCGCGCAGCGACGGGGACAGACCGCGCTGCACCTCGACATCGGAATAGATGCCGGCGCGCGCCTGGGCCAGCACGCGCAGCGACAGGTCGGTCGCCCGGATGCGGGCCCGCGAGACGTATGGCTCGGGCACGTTCTCGCGCAGCAACATCGCCAGCGAGTAGGCTTCCTGGCCGGTCGAACTCGCCGCCGACCAGATGTCCATCGAGCGGCGGCCGCCCGCTTCGAGCAGCGACGGCAGCACGAACTCGCGCAACGCCTCGAACGGGTGCTCGTCGCGGAAGAAGCTGGTCTCGTTGGTCGTCATCGCGTCGACCACGCGCGCGCGCAGTTCGCCGCTCGCGGGCCGCTTCAGGGCCTCGACCAGCTGCGCCGTTCCGCCGAAGCCGTAGTCATCGACCACGACCCGCAGCCGCGTCTCGAACAAGTAGTCCTTGCGCTCGTCGAGCAGCAACCCGGCGACCTGGTGCACGAGTTGCCGGCAGTAGTCCAGGTCACCGGCCGTGAACATGCTCATCGCGACACCTCTTGCGACTGCGGCGGATGGCCGCAACGCACGCGGCGCTCGATCTCGCCCGCGATCATCGGCAGCGGCAGCACGCGAGCCGCAAGGCCGCCGCGCACCACCGCACCCGGCATGCCCCAGACGACCGACGTCTCCTCGTCCTGCGCGATGACCTGGGCGCCGGCGGCGACCAGGCTCTGCGAACCACAGAAGCCGTCCTGCCCCATGCCGGTCAGCACGACGCCGAGCGCGCCGTCGCCGTAGCACGCCGCCGCTGAACGGAACAGCACGTCCACGGCCGGTCGGCACGAGTTCTCCTCGGGGCCGTCCGACAGCTCGATGACGACCTCGGTGCCGCGCCGTTCGATCGACATGTGGCGATCCCCCGGCGCGATCCACACGTCGCCGGCAGCGACCACGTCACCGTGCTGCGCCTCGCGCACGCGCAGCGCCGAACGGCGGTCGAGGCGTTCGGCGAACTGACGCGTGAACACCGGCGGCATGTGCTGCACGACCAGGATCGGCGCCGCCAGGTCGCCTCGGAACCGCGGCAGCAGGTCGGCCATGGCGTTCGGCCCGCCGGTCGACACCCCGACGACCACCGCCTCGACCGTCTGCGAGCCGCGGCGGGGACGCGCGCGTGCCTCGCGACGCTCCCTGCCGCTGCCCAACTCGCGCACCTTGCGCGCCAGCAGCGCCATGGTCTCGGCCACGTCGCCGCCGTCGGCAGGCTTCGCGAGCACGTCGGTCGCGCCGCGCGCCAGCGCGTCGAGCGTGATCTCGGCGCCGCGCTCGGTCAGCCCACTGAACATGATCACCGGCAGGCCGGGCTTGCGGATGCACAGCTCGTCCAGCACTTCCAGACCGTCGATCCCGGGCATGTCGACGTCCAGTACGACGACGTCCGGCGACTCCTTGATGGTCCGCTCGATCGCCACCGCGCCGCTACTCGCAGGGCGCAGGACCTCGAGGTCCATCTCACGGGACAGGGCCCGGCTCACGGCGCTTCGCGTCGCGAGCGAGTCATCGACGATCAGGACCCGGATCACGCCCCCGCTCCGTTGCGCTTCTTGGCCTCGGCGACGAGTTCCTGCAGCCCGGTCGACAGCCCGGCCAGATCGGTGGCCGCGTTCATCGTGCCGGATGCCCCGGTGGCAGCGTCCTTCGCCGCCTGGGCGACACCGGTCACCGCCGACGCGATCTCCGAACTGCCCTTCGCCGCCTCGGCGACACTGCGGCTGATCTCGTTGGTCGTCGCGGTCTGCTCCTCGACGGCGCTGGCGATCGTCGCCTGGATGTCGTTGATGCGGCTGATCACGCCGCTGATCTCCGCGATCGCCGAGACCGCACCCTCGGTGTCGCCCTGGATCGCCTCGATCTTCTGTCCGATGTCCTCGGTGGCGCGCGCCGTCTCCTTGGCGAGTTCCTTGACCTCGTTGGCGACCACCGCGAAGCCCTTGCCGGCCTCGCCAGCGCGCGCGGCCTCGATCGTCGCGTTGAGCGCGAGCAGGTTGGTCTGCTGCGCGATCGACGTGATCACCTTGATCACCTTGCCGATCTCGCCGCTGCTGACGCCGAGCTTGTCGATCGTGGTGGTCGTCGAACTGGCAACGTCGACGGCGCTGGTCGCGACCTGCGCGGCCTCGTCCGCACTCTTGGCGATCTCGCTGATGCTCGCGTCGAGTTCCTCGATGCCGGTCGCCACGGTCTGCACGTTGGAGCTGACCTCCTCGGCCGCGCTCGAGACCGTGTCGGCCTGCGACGCCGTCTCCTCAGCCGCACTCGAGACCTGCGTGCTGGTGGCGGCGAGCCGCTCCGCCGATTCGGTCAGCGAGGTCGCGGTCTCCTCGACGCGCCTCTCGGTCCGCAGCCGCTCGGTGATCACCGACCACGTGATCATCGCACCGAGGTGATTGCCGTGCTCGTCGTAGACGGGAGTGGCCAACAGATCGAGCGTTTCGGAGCCGAACTGCAGTTCCCAGTTCATGGGCAACTTGTCGGGATCCGCGATGATGCCACGCTCTTGGGACGGATTCAGAAGGAACGCGTCGACACTCGAACCGACGACTCGATCGGCCTGCATCGGCAATTGCGACTGCAACTGGCCGAGGGTCTTCGACGACGCAGTGTTCATGTATTGAACGATGAGCTCGCGGTCGACGAACAGCGTGTTGATCGGCGTGTCTTCGATCATCGAGGCGTAGCGCACGTTGAGCGCGCGCGCCTCGACCATCTCGGTCACGTCCGCAGCGAACTTCACCACCTTGTACGGACGGCCGTCCTGATCACGAATGGCGTTGTAGCTACCCTGGACCCAGACCGGCTTCCCGGCCTTGCTGACCCTCTCGAACTCGCCGGTGAAGCTCTCCCCACTCCCGAGCCGCTTCCAGTGGCTGGCGTACTCGGCGCCGTCCCGCACGTGCTGCGGCACGAACAGGCTGTGGTGCTTCCCGACCACTTCGTTGACGGAGTAGCCAAAGGCAGACAGAAAATTCTCGTTGGCGGCCCTGATCGTGCCGTCGAGTTCGAACTCGATTACGGCTTGACTGGCACTGAGAGCAGCCAGCTGGCCGCGCAGGTCCTGGAGTTCGGTTTCGATTTCGTCTTGGACGAGCACGGGTGATTCAGCGGTCATTGCGGGTTCCTCTTCGCTAGCGTTGTGGTGTGGGGGATGCCCCCCTGGGCCGGCGCAGCACATGCCGCGTCGAAATCGAGCACCTGCTCAACATCGAGCAGGAGCAGTAGGTCGTCTGCGAGCTGGTGGATGCCTCGAACGAGGTCACGCGTCGGCCCAGCCAACGTCGGCGGCGGCTCCTCGATCTGATCAGCGTCGATCTCGAGGACATCTCCGATCTCATCCACGAGCAGGCTCGTGATGCCGCCGTCGACTCGGACGACGACGTTCATGGCTTCGCTCGCCCCCGTGGCAGCCGCATCGCCGAAGCGAACGCGCAGATCGATCGCAGTGACGATCTGTCCGCGCAGATTGATCAGGCCGGCCACCGCCGCGGAAGCATGCGGCACGCGGGTCATCTCTTGCCAGCGCAGGACTTCCTGGACGCGCTCGACCTCGACGCCGAGCAGCTGCGACCCGAGGCGGAACGTGCAGAGTTGGACAACGTGACTCATCGCACCACCTCCTCAACCGCTACGGAAGGGACCGAAGCAACCTCCGACGAATGCTGCAGCGCGACCAAGTGATCCACGTCCAGGAGATCGGTAACGCGACCCTGCAGGGTCGCAGCGCCACGTAGCCACGGCGCCCCTGCGGAACGCCCGACTTCGACGTCTTCCTCGACGATGTCGAGGATCTCGTCGACAGCGAGGCCAGCGCTGCGCCCGTCATGGTCGCGGACGACCACCAGCGGCAACTGCCGAGCCGGGTCCGCTGGAGCCCCATCATCGAAGAGGCGCGACACCCTCACGATCGGCATGATCTCTCCTCGGTACTGAAGCACCTCGCTACCGCCCGCACGCTCGACCTCGTCTGCACCGAGTTCCTCGAGACGTGCGACCGACGACAATTCGAGCGCGACACGCCTGCCGGCTACGCCCAGCAACAGCCAAGAGGACTTGGCGCGAGATACCGCCTCAGCTTCGGCTACGAGCTGCCGCGCGCTGGCGCCGCCCTCGCCGAACAACCCGGTCTGCTGCGCAAGCCCGAGCACGTCGAGAATCAGCGCGACCCGTCCGTCGCCCATGATCGCAGCCCCCGCGAACGCGCGGATGCCGTGCAGCTGTCGTCCGAGCGGTTTCACGACGATCTCCTCGGTATCGAGGATCGACTCGACCACGAGCCCGAACTGGCGGCCGTCGGCCTGCAGGACGACGAGGTTGGAACAACCCGCGTTGCCGTCGCCATCGCCGTCACCGTCGCCGGCCCAGCCGAGTTCTTCGTCCAGGTGGGCCAGCGGCAGCAGCTCGCCGCGCAGCCGGTGCACGGGCGCACCGTTGATGTACTCAACCCCACGGCCGCTCTGCGACGCGTCGAGTCGGACCAGTTCGAGCAGGTTCGCCTGCGGAATCGCGAAGCGGTTGCCGCGACTGGTGACGATCAACGCCGGCACGATCGCGAGCGTCAGTGGGATCTTGATGCGCAGCGTGGTGCCCTTGCCGACCGAGCTGTGCACGTCGAGCGTGCCACCGATGGCCTCGATGTTGGTCTTGACCACGTCCATGCCGACCCCGCGACCGGAGACGGCCGTCACCTGCTCGGCGGTCGAAAAGCCCGGCTGCATGATCAACTGCAGCGTTTCGCGTTCGGACAGCGTCGCCGCCGCGTCCATGGTCAGCAGCCCATTGGCTACCGCCTTGGCCCGCACCTTCTCGGGGTCGATGCCGCGGCCGTCGTCACTGATCTCGATGTTGACCTGCCCGCCCTCATGGAACGCGCGTAGCCGCAGGTGTCCAGCGACCGACTTGCCGGCAGCCTCACGACTCGCCGGGTCCTCGATACCGTGGTCGACGGCGTTGCGCACCGCGTGCGTCAGCGGGTCGCGGATGGTCTCGATGATGGCCTTGTCGAGTTCGGTTTCGTGGCCGGTCATCTCGAGTTCGACGCGCTTGCCGAGGCCCGTGGCCAGATCACGAACGACCCGGGGCAGCTTGGTCCAGGCGCTGCCGACCTGCTGCATGCGCGTCTTCATGACGCCTTCCTGCAGTTCGGTCGTCACCAGGTTGAGCCGCTGGCAGGTCCCGAGCAGGCCCGAGTCCTCGAGCTGGTCGGTCGCCTGCAGGATCTGGTTGCGGGCCAGCACCAGCTCGCCGACCAGATTCATCAGCTGGTCGAGCAGGCCGACGTCGACGCGCAGTGCGCTGGAGGCCGCGCCGACGGTGCTGGTACCGGCACCGACCGACCGTGCAGCCGCAGCACCGGCCTCGAGGCGAGGAGGGTCCTCGACCAGCGCCTTGAGGGTGGCGAGCAGTTCTGCATGATCTTCGCCGCCTTCGTTCTGGTCGCGCTCGACGTGTCCGAGGATCGCGCGGATCGCGTCGGCCATGCCGAGCAGGGCGTCGGTGACCTCGGTGGTCACGTCGCAACGACCGTCGCGGAGCAGGCTCAGCAGGCTCTCACCGCGGTGCGCAACCTCGCCGAGCCGATCGAGCGACAGGAAGCTGCTCGACCCCTTGATGGTGTGGACCGTCCGGAAGATCTGGGCGATCACCTCCTTGCAACCCGGCTCCTGTTCCAGGGTGACGAGGTCGCGATCCAGCTGGTCGATGCCCTCGAGCGTCTCGACCAGGAACTCAGCCAGGATGTCGTCAGTGTCTTCCATGCAGCCTCCTCGCGACGTCGCGCAGCCAGGCGCAACTCGCAAGGAGCTTCTCGGAATGACGCATTGCGTGCTGCATAGCCGACTTCGCTAGCGCGCGGCGCTAGCACGCGCGGCTACCCCCAGGCCGTAACAGGCCCGTCTAGCCGTTCGCGCTAGCACGGATCGCTACCAGCACGAGACGCGGTTGCGACCGAAGAGTCGGACCCGGGCGAAGCCCATCGTGTATCGTGCTCGCTCTCGCCCGGCCGCTCCTCCCCTCGCCGATGAACGCCTACGCCGAAGACCGCTCCGACGAATGCAACGCCGGCTCTCGCCGCCGTCCTGTCCCGGGACTGCCGCAGGCCTGGTCGGCGCTCGGGTCGACCAACGACCTGGGGCGCCCCGTCGTGCACGTCGTCGACGACGACGAGAACCTGCGCAAGGCCCTGGCAGGGGCGCTGGCGAGCTACTACTGCGACGTCCAGGTGCACGAACACGCCGAGGCGTTCCTCGACCGGTTCGAGCCGCGCGCGCCGCAAGGCCTGGTGCTGGACCTGGGCCTGCCGGGCATGAACGGCATCCAGCTGCTCGCGACGCTCAAGCAGCGCAACACGGTCCTGCCGACGATCGTGCTCAGCAGCAACGACGACGTCGAGAGCGTCGTGCGTGCGATTCAGGGCGGGGCGCTCGACTTCCTGCCCAAACCGCCACAGAGCGAACAGCTCGCCAAGGCGATCGAACAGCTGCTGCAGCGAGCGCCGCAGTTCGCCGTCGAGCACCGGATCGCGACCCAGTTCGACGCCTGCGTCGCCCGACTCACCCCTCGCGAGCTGCAGGTCTACGACCTGCTGGCCGCCGGTGCGACGCCAAAGCAGGTCGCGGTCGACCTCGGGCTGCGGCCGCGCACGGCGCACATCCACTGCTCGAACGTGCTCACCAAGTTCCACCTCGACACGCCGGGTGACCTGCTGCTGCTACGCGCGCGACTTGCGGGCGGCCCGATGGGCGACGTCCGCGGCAGCTGAGTCGACGCGCTGCGACGAGCGCGGCAGCGACAGCTGCACGCACGTGCCACCGGCAGCGCCGGACGTGATCCAGAGGCGCCCGCCCATGGCTCGCAACGCCTGCCTGGACACCCACAGGCCGATGCCGTTCTGCGCCTCGCCGTTCTGCGGCTCGTTGTGCGCCTTGCCGCCGGGCAGGAACACGTAGTCCCAGTCCTCCGGTCGGATCCCCGACCCCTCGTCCTCGATCTGCATGCGCACGCTGTCGTCGTCGACGTCGACCAGGACACCGACGCGGCTGCCGTTGGCGGTGTACTTGAGCGCATTGCCGACGATGTTCTGGACGGCGCGGGCGAACCAGACCTCGTCGACCTCGGCGACCGCCACGCCCGGCTCTGGACCGCTGCAGACGAGTTCGATGTCGCGCTCGTCGGCGCGCGGACGCAGCGCGCTGACCACCCCGTCGACGATCGCGTGCACGTCGTGTGGCTTGCGCTCGACGAGGTCCGGCGAACGCATCTGGTCGACCGCCCGGATCAGGCTCTCGGTCGCCTGCGACAGGTCCTCGATCTTGGGATCGGGCGCGCGATCGCCCTGCAGCTGCGCGATCCCGAGACGCAACGCGGTCAAAGGACCGCGCAGATCGTGCAGTCCGGCCTCGAGCGACATGCCCGACCGCACGCAGTAGCTCTGCAGCCGCGTCACCCACGCGTGCCTCGACACCGCCGCGCGCACCGGCTCCATCGCGCGACGCAGCCGCACCAGCGCTTGCTGCGACCAGCCATCGTCCTTGCGCAGGATCACGTGGAAGGACCACTCGTCGCCCGCGAACTCGACCGCGAGGTCGGTGCCGGCACCGTGCTCGTGCGCGCGCATGCCGGGGCCGACCAGGCGCCCCTGCGCCTCGGCCTCGTCGAGCCAACGACCGGCCTCGGCGCCGGCGACACCGCTGGCCGACAGCAGCGTGCGCGCCCCCCCGCGCAGGCACAGCCACACCGCACGGCTCGAGGTGCTCGAGGTGCTCGCGTCGGCCTCGATGGCGGCCAGCACCAGGAACGCGATGTCGAGCACGCCGTCGGAGTCCGGACCGAGCGACTCGGCCAGCTCGGCCGCTTCCCGGAAGCTCGGCTGTGGGCGATGGCGCCGGGCGAAGGCGGCGGTGGCGAAGGCGGCGGTGGCGAACGCGGCGAACGCCGACAACCCAAGGATCCACCACCCCCAGCTGATCCCCGGGAGCTGCACGCGGACGACGCCGAGATCGACCGACCGATACGCCTCCGTCGCCTCCCGGAAGCGCGCCAGGACGGTGTAGTCCCCACCGACCAGGGGTTCGAACGCGCCGTCGGCGCCCGCCAGCAGTTCGCCCGAGCCGTGCCTGCGAGCCACGATTTCGAACGGCACGGCCGTGTCGCGGGTGCGGTCGACGAGTTGCACCCCGACGCGGAACGAACGCCCGTTCACGATCGCAGGTGCAGCGTCACAGATCGCCTGCCGCACGCCCGGCCGGTCCGAGTCGACCAACCAGCTGCGCGCGATGCGGGCCCGCTCCGCCGACCGCAGGCTCGCCTTCGGCCGCAGCCGCGTGTAGCCGCCGTGGCCTCCGAACAGCAGCCCCCCGTCCGCGCAGTTGGCGGACGCCAGATAGGAGTAGCCCATCGGGTGCGCCCCCTGGCTGACGGTCAGACGCCGCGAGACCCCGCCCGCGAAGCTCGTCAACGACGCGGTCCTGGCGATCCAAAGGCCCCCGGCCGCGTCGACCGCGAGGGACCGGAACGGGCCGACGCCGCCGACGGACAATCGTTCGGCGCCACCATCGACGACGCGCCAGTAGTCGTGGATCGTCGCCAGGTGCGGGACGCCGGCCACCGCGACGAAGCCCAGCACGCTCTGGTCCATCGCTTCGTGCACGAAGCCGTCCCGCGCCGGAGCCAGCCGGAACAGACCGCCGCTGTAGGTCGCGAGCCACAGCTCGCCAGAGACCTTCGCGAAGCTCCGCGGCAGCGCCCCGACCTGCTCGTCCACCCTGCGCAACGGCAGGAACTCGACCGTGCCGTCCGGGTTCTCGCGCCAGACCTCGTTGTTGGTGCAGCCGTACAGGCTCCCTTCGTGATCCAGGACCTTCCGGCTCCCGCTGAGGGCGTCGCCGCCGACGCGGCTCCAGCGCTCTCGACCGAGGCGCCAGACACCGGTGCTGTAGGCCGACACGATCAGGCGCCCATTGGCGTCGCTGGTGATCGTGCTGATGATGCGCAGCCCGGCCGGCGCCGACACGGCGTGCCACTCTTCGGCGGAGTTCGACGCGCGACGCAGCAGCTGGCCCCGCGCGGTGCCGATCCACACCGCACCGTCGGGCGCCTCGTGGATCGCGCTGATCCGCTCGTCGTGGTCGAGCTGCCGGATCATGATGTTCTGCACGCCGTCGGTGATGCAGAGGCGCATCGCCCCGAGTTCGTGGCCGAGCCACAGCAAACCCTGCTTGTCGACCGCCAACGCCTGCGTCGAGATCTCGCGGATCCGCTCGCGATCGCGGAACAGCTGCACGCGGCGCACGGGTCCGCCGGGTCGCGCGAGCCAGTAGAGCCCGTCGATCGCGCGCAGCCACAGACCGCCGTGATGGGGCAGCACCTGCATGATCCGCAACCCTTCGGCCAGCCAGACGAAGTCGCCATCGCGGTCGACGCGCCCGACTCCCCCTGCGTTGCAGAAGATCAACGCGCCGTCGTGCTCGACCGCGTAGACGACGTGCATGTCGGCGACCTTGTGGATCGGCCCGACGTCGCCGACGCCGTACCACAGCTCGTTTTGGTCCCAGATCCAGCGGCCGTTCGCGCCGATCGCCATGCCGCGAACGGCTGCCCGACCGGGCAGGCCGTGCTCCTCGAACCGGCCGTGCGACAGCGAGTGCAGCACCCCGCCGTCCCCGCGCACCCACGGCACGCCGTCGACTCCGACGTCGAGGTCGGTCACCCGCCACCCGGAGGTCCCGGACACACGACGCATCTCGCGGCCGCCGGGCGCAATCCGGTAGAGCCCGTCGATGAGGCCCACCAGCAGGCCGCCGTCGTCCGTCGCGGCCAGGTCCATGACGCGCTGCCGTTCACCGACGGCCTCGGGCAGGCTGATCTCGTGGATCTGCTGGCCGTCGTGCAACCACAGACCTGCGGTGCCCCCGAGCCACAGCCGACCCGATGCATCCTCACAGATCGCCTTGACGCGAGAGTCGACGATCCCAGGCACAGGCACGACCTCGATGGCGAGGTCCTGCGCAGGGATCACTACGGCCAGGCAGACCGCCGGCCAGAGCATGGGAAGCGAGTGCAAGGATGAGACGTGCAGGGTCAGCCAGCGGAGCGCCAGCGACACCGTGAGCAGCGGCGTCTCAGAACGCCCCACTTTCCAACCGCGTAGACTATTGCCGTTCCGGCACGCCACAAGTAGCAAAATGCGCTAGCGGGCAAAGCCCCGTCCGCACGCTTACACGCCGCTTTCGCGATCACGGTTGGCAGCGCGTCCACTACATGGACGCGCTCCTAGGGACGCCCCAGCTGGAACGCACCCGGACTACCGGATCGGGATGCGGGTGCGCGGAGCGACCTGCGCGCGCCAGTTACGGATGTCCTCGAAGGCGGAGCGCAGCTCCAACAGATTGCGGGCAACGCGGTTCACGATGGCTTGGTGCTCCATATCGATCAGGTCGTCCACCGGATCGAGCAGCTGCTGCACCAGCTCGGTGGCCTTCGTGATCGCCCTGCCGCGCAGGTGCTCGTAGGTCGGCATCGCGTGGATCAGCTGGCTCTTCAGCATCGCCTGATCGGCCCACTCGACCAGCAGGTCAGGCTGGAGGCGTGTGCGCATCGACAGCTCGATCAGGTCCGCAGAGGCCAGCGAGTGCACGTCGTCGATGCCCTCCTCCTGCAGCCGCGCTTCGTTCCAGAGGCTGAGGCCGTCGAGCTTGCTGAGGCTCGCGTCGGCCTTCGACTGCCCGCCACCGCGCTGCGTGAGGCGATAGTAGAGCGAGGTCAGCAGGTGCAGGAGATGGTTGGGGAAGACCCCGACCAACAGCGCCGTCGCCAAGGTCCCGAACGGCGCCGAGGTGCCGAGCTCATCGAAGTCGAGGAACACCAGGACGACCGAACCGAGCATGGCGAACACCAACTGCTTGGTCGCCGCCATGCACGCCTGGACGTTGAGGTCGTGCCGGATCCACCGGGTGACCATGGTCACCAGGATGTAGATGTAGGCGCCGATGAAGGCTGCGTTGAACAGCGTCGGCTGCGGTCGCAGCGGCGAGCGCTCCAGAGCCTGACCGAGCGGCGGGTACACCAGCGTCCAGCCGATCGCCATCAACATGACCATCGCGATCAGGTGCACGAGCATCGGCCTCGGCATCGCCCGCAGCACGCCGTGTTGCGGATCCTCGGCGAGGCTGTCCGACTGTTCGGCCGTGCCTGCAAAGACGTCCCCGATCAGTTTGGAGCGGTTGGGCAGGGTTCCGTGGATCGCCTCGAACTGCTGCAGGTACGACTCCATGCGTCGCTTGCTGGCACGCAGCATCATCGGCGTCGTGATCAGCTGGAATCGCCGGAACGCGACGATGAGTTCGTTGAGCGCACTGCGCCTACGGGTCGCTGCCGACGAGTAGTACAGCACCCCGGGCAAGGCGGTCAGCGAACAGGCGAACAGCGCCCGCAGGAACATCTGCGACCACGCTCCCTGCACGAGCGGTGGCACCTGCACCAGCAGGAGCAAGATCGGCACCGCCCCGAGACAGGTCACCAGGACGAGGTTCTGTGCGTCTGCGGACAGGCTGAGCAGCCACGCCCGGATGTCGCTCGCGAACGCCGCGCCGAGCAGCACGATCGCCGCCAGCACGAGCAGCAACCACTGCTCGCGCAGGTCCAGCGGATCGACCTCGACCGCCAACGCGTAGATGCCGGCACACAGGACGAGCAGCACCAGCCCCCACACCAGCAGGCGGGGCCACACCAGCACGGATGGCGCGCCGACCGTCATGTCGTCTCCGTGAGCGTGACGTTGCGGATGCCGAACTGCTGACAGCGCAGCCCTTCGATCTGGACGCCGAAGTGGGGAGCCGTCTTGCGCTCCGCACGGAACGTCCAGAGCTTGCTGTCGACCTGGACTTCGATCGCAAGCAGGAAGCCGTCTCGGGCGGGCTCCACCTCACAAGCCACGCATAGCTTGTGCCACCCCTGCCCGCGAACGAACGCGTCGCCGTGGAAGACCACGCTGGCGCGCCCCTGATCGTCCGTCGGGTGTCCGCACGTCGACGTCAGGGACTCCGCGTTGATCGCTTGCACGAGGGAGGACGACGGGTTCCGTGGGTCGAGCGGCAGCAGCAGACGGAACGGGCCAAGGTTCAGCGCCATGGCTCCGTCGTCGAAGCGGCTGTACTCCAGCGCTACCTCGAACCGCCCCCGGACCCACTCGCGCCCCCACTTCACGAGCAGGAGGCTCGAGGAGCGGTAGTCGTCGAGGCCCTCAGCCTTCTTCATGCCGGCGCCTGCGCGGATCTCGCCGAGCTCGTTGACCCCGAACACCGTCTTGTTCCCGCCCGTGCGCTTCAGGGCGCGCAGGCCGTCGCGGTCCCGGAGCACGTTCTGGACGCGCAGGAGCAGCTCGCGAGACACGTCCCGAACCACGGGATCGGAGCGGGGCGCTCGCGCCCTCGGCATCGGAGCTGGCGACACCGGCTGCTCGGACTCGGACGATGCGTCGACCTGCGCCTCACCCGTCAGGCGGATCCGTTCGGAGTAGTCGCCGGCCTCGATGAGCAGTTCGAGGTCCCCGCTGCCGAGCCGGGCGAAGTAGCTGGCGCGCAGCAGGATGAAGTCCGGTTGGAGCAGGAGGTGCGCAGACGGAACGCGGCGTCCGTTGACGCGCACGTCCGCGTCGTTGCCTGCGGCGTCAAGACCCTGAACGGGGATCCGGTAGGGCTTCGAGCGGCCATGCGCCGACAAGGCCACCCGGCCCGAGAAGTGAGGACCGAGGAGCATCCAGGCGAACACACCGCAGACCAGCACCAGGACCAGGCAGCGCACCATCACTCGACCTCCTCGCGCAGGTTATGGCGGATCGCCACCAGCCGGTCCTCGAACCAGCTCTCGAGGTCTGCGAGTCCGCCGAGGTCGACGTACGGCCGGTGGCACCCGGGGCAGATGGAGCCCGGCTCCAGCGGATGCCCGCAGGGGCACGCGTCGGCCAGCAGTTCGCCGCACTCGACGCAGGGTTGGCGGCCGGCATGAGCGACCCGGGTGAAGCGGGGGCGGAGCAGGAAGCGCGGAGTCCGGAGTGGCGTCTGGCTGAAGCAACCCGGCACGAGGCACCCCTTCACGACCTTGCGTTCCGCCTGCCGCCGGGCGCGGACCTCGTTGTCGTCGGGGTAGTCGTCGGCGTCGATGCCGAACCGACGACAGATCGCGGCAACGGCATCGGCGGACAGCGCCGCACCGTCGCCGTTCTCCCACATGGAGATCGCCGACTGCGTCTTGCCGACGAGGTCGCCGAGCTCCGCCTGCTTCATCCGCGCCGCCAGACGGCGGGAACGGACCTCGTTCTGCAGTGGGGTGGGAGCGTGGCGCATGGGGACGCGAGGGAGGGAGAGGGGGCCCCACAGTGTGCCACCGAGATTTGGTATCAACCACCCCTAACGACGTTGCCATCGCCGGCTCTGCAACGTCACTGATACGCTATCAACGGATCACCACGGGCTCACCATACTCGGGCGGAGCACGGTGCCGGCCGCGCGCGAACGGCAGCGCTCCCGGCAGCCCGCTACGCCGCCTGGATCTCGCGCAGCACGGCCCGCACCAGCTGCGGGTCGGCACCGAGTTGCTCCGCGCGACGAGCCTGCTCCTCCGCCTGTTCGCGCTCGCCTCGCAGCGCCGACGACTGCGCCAGGTGCAGCAGCGTCGAGGTGTCGTCGGGAGCCAGCTCGTTGGCGCGCCGCAGGTGGCGGTCGCCGGCTTCGACGTCGCCCTGCTGCAACAGCACGATCCCGAGGCGGTTGTGCGCCTCGGCGCAGGCGTCGTGGTAGCGCACGGCGCGGCGCAGCAGGCGGGCGGCACGGCGCAGCTTGCCGAGCTTGTGCTGCACGATGCCGAACATCAGCCAGGCCTCGGCGACCGGACCGACACGGCGCACGAGCACGCGCACGGCGCCGAGCGCCGCGCCGAGATCGTCGGCAGCGATGGCCTTCTCGACCTGCTGCGTGCCGGTCCACAGACCCGGCACCAGCGACAGGCGCAGCAACCGGCGCGCCTGCGGCAGCAGCGCCGCGGACACCCCGAGATCGATGGCGCGCTGCAGCGCCGTCGACGCGCGCACCGTGTCGTCGAGCAGCAGGCACGCGCGGCCGAGCTCGTAGTGCAGCATCGACTCGTCCGGTGACTTCTGCAGGGCCCGTTCGACGACGGTCCGGGCCAGCGTCGGCTGGTCCTCCTCGAGCAAGAACGTCACCACGAGCCGCGCGACCGGCACCGGCAGGTCGTCCTCGCCGACCAGCTCCTCGACCAGCGCGGTCCGACCGGCGACGTCGCCGACGCGGTCGAGGCTGGCCGCCAGCTGCGCGATCAGCTTGGGCGTGATCGATCCGGCTGCGCGCGCCGCGTCGACGACCGTGCGCACGCCGGCGTCGTCGCCGACCTGGAACGCCATCGCGGCTGCGCGTTCGCCGAGCTCGCGGTCGTCCGGACACAGGCCGAACGCACGCACGACCATCGCCGCCGCGCCGCGCTGGTCGCCGGCCGCAAACGTCAGGCCCGCGAGGCGGTCGAGCTGCCGGCCGTCGACCACGGACGGCGCCAGCGCGTTGGCCACCGGCGCGACCTGGTCGCGGTGCTGGCCGCGGCGCAGCAACAGCGCCAGGAAGTCCGCCACCAGCTGCTGCACCTCGACGTCGTCGCCGGCCAGCTCGACGCATCGCTGCGCCGCGCGGAGCGGCTGCGTCGACGCCTCCGGCAGGTTGGCTTCGTGGCGCAGTAGTTCGTCCTTGAGCACCAGGAACCAGCCGAGCGCTTCGCCGGCGAGCGCCGGCGCCGCTTCGACCTTGCCGGTCCAACCGAGCAGACCGACCAGCTCGAACGTCAGCCGCGGCAACACGGCCATCGGGTCGAGTGGATCGAACGGCAGCTCGACCTTGAGGCGTTCGTTGCCGGCGCCGTCGTGCACGCGCCAGACCAGCTGGTCCTGCCGCACCAGACCGTCGACGAGCAGTTCGACGTCGCCCTGCTTGTGCAGCTCGGCGAGCGCCTTGGGCTCGAGCGGGTGACGCAGCCGCAGGAAGCCGCGCGCACCGTCGACCGGACCGAGGAACGGGAAGAACCGCACGCCGCGGTCGCCGCCGTCGTTGAGCTGGCCGACGAGGATGCGCGGGATCTGCCGTGCGAGCACGTCGAACGGCGCTGCGCCGACGACCGGCGTCAGGCCGTCCTCGACGGCGTAGGCGAACACGACAGCTCTCGGCATACGCGCTGTCTATCGAGCGGTGGCGCTGCCGAGCTTCGACCGGACACGCACGGCCGATGCCATCGCGAGGTCAGCGGCGGGTCGACGGAGGCGGCACCACGAACGTCTCGGCAGCACCGTCGGCGGCGTCGTCGTCGACCAGCACGACGCGCACCTCGTCAGCGACGTCACCGGCGCGCATCGAGCCGAGCCACAGCTCCATGCCGGCGGCGTCCGCGACCTTGCGCTTGTTGCAGCCGGCCAGCACGCGGCCGTGCACGACGCGGACCAAGCGGCCGTCGTGCTCGCGTTCTTCGATCTGCACCCGGCCGATCAGCTTGGATCCGAGCCGCGACTCGACCGCCGCGGCGTAAGGAGAACGGTCGCGTTCCGTGGTCACCTCGGCCAGGTGCTTCATCATCAGGCACATCAGAATCAGGCCGGCGGCACCGATACCGAGGATCGACGGGATGGACTTGGACACGACCTCCTCCTCATCGGCCGCAGCGCGCCAGAACTGTGGTCCCTGCCGTTGGGACAAGGTGGCGCAAGAAACCGCAACAGGCCATTGCCTTGCGCATTCGCAGGGGTAAGCATCGGCCTCGTTCCAAGGGCCGCTCCCCTCTCAACCGACAAAGCCAACAGCCATGGGCAAGATCGTTCGATGCCGCGAGTGCGGCAAGGTCTACCGCGACGTCGAGGAGCTCGAAGACCTCCGCGACAACGACAGCGTGTGCCTCGTCTGCAACAGCACGATCGAGGTTGCCGACTGGGACCGCGTGCTCGCGTCCTACGAGGACGACGAGGACGACGGCGACGTCGACGACGATGATTGGGACGACGAGGACGACATCGAGGCCGACGGCGACGAAGACGATGACGACCTCGGGGACGACGACGACTTCGAGGACCTCGACGACGACGACGACGACGAGGGTGACGACGACGACGACGAGCGGGACTAGACCCCGGCCGGCGGGCTCCCTGCCCGCCTGGTGACCTTCCGGGCGGCCGACGATGCCGGGCCTCCCTGGCCGACCTGTCGTGCCGGCCGCCGCCGCCAGCCCTGCTGCCGGCCTCCCCCGCTGAGCGAGCCGCTGGGTTGGCCCACCGAGTTCTCCCGCTGGGTTCTCCCGCTGGGTTCTCCCGCTGGGTTCTCCCGCTGGGTTCTCCCGCTGGGTTCTCCCGCTGGTCGCCCTGCCGCGCCAACTTGGCAGGACCCCGCGCCGCGCCGACCGCCATTTTGGCACCCGCGGCGCCCGAGCCGAGACCACAGCCGCTCCGTATCCGCAACCTGCAAAACGGCTTAGCTCGATGGAGCCGACTCGGCACATCGCTTGCTTTGCTCCGGAGCCGCATTCTGTCGGCACCCGATTCCGATGGCCCAGAGCTTCCGCATCCTGCTGGTTGAAGACGACGACTCCCTGCGCGGGTGTCTCGGCGAATTCCTGCAGAGCCAGGGCTGGGGCGTGTCGGCGACGGCCTTCGCGACGGAGGCCATGCAGCTGGCTCGCCAACAGCGCTTCGACTTCGGTCTGCTGGACTTCCACCTGCCGGAGACGACCGGCGTCGAACTGCTGCAGCAGCTGCTGACGGTTCGCCCGCTGCCGTCGATCCTGATGTCCGGCCTGGCCAACCCGACCGAGGTGGCCGCGGCACAGCAGGCCGGCTTCTTCACCTTCTTGCGCAAGCCGCTCGACCTGAGCCAGCTGCGCCAGTCGCTCGAGCGGCTGATCCAATCGCACTTCGGCGGACCGCTGGCGCCGTGGAGGCACCCACCGGGCGTCTCCGAATGCCTGCGCCGCCACCCCCCGACGCCGTGACCCGCGGGGCTTCGAGCCCGCATCCGACGTCCCTCCCTCTCCCCATCCCCACTCTCAGACTGAACCCCACGAAGGAACTGAAATGGCCAAGACCAAGACCTCGACCGTGACCCCCCTCGGCGACCGTGTGCTCGTCAAGCGCGTCCAGGCGGACGACAAGACGAAGGGCGGCATCATCCTGCCCGACTCCGCCAAGGAGAAGCCGCGCGAAGGCGTGGTGATGGCGGTCGGTCTCGGCAAGCTGCTCGACAACGGCGAGCGCCAGGCGCTCTCGGTCAAGAAGAAGGACCGCGTCCTGTTCTCGAGCTACGCCGGCTCGGAGATCAAGCTCGACGGCGAAGAGATGATGATCCTCGGTGAGGACGAGATCCTCGCGATCATCGACTGACGCCAGTTCCTCCCGACAACCCCCACCCCAGCAAGAACATTCCCATGGCAGTCAAGAAGATCGCTTACGACCAGGAAGCGCGTGAGCGCATGCGCGACGGCGTCAAGCAGCTCGCCCGCGCCGTCAAGGTCACCCTCGGCCCGCGCGGTCGCAATGTCATCATCGAGAAGTCGTTCGGCAGCCCGACCGTCACCAAGGACGGCGTCTCGGTCGCCAAGGAGATCGAGCTCGAAGGCAAGTACGAGAACCTCGGCGCCCAGCTCGTCAAGGAAGTCGCCTCGAAGACGTCGGACGTCGCCGGTGACGGCACGACGACCGCGACCGTGCTCGCCGAGGCCATCTTCGAAGAAGGCATCAAGAACGTCACCGCCGGCGCCAACCCGGTCGCGCTGAAGCGCGGCATCGAGAAGGCCGTCGAGGCCGTCGTCGGCCAGGTCCGCAAGATCAAGATCGACGTCAAGGGCAAGAAGGAGATCGCCCAGGTCGGTTCGATCGCCGCCAACAACGACGAGGAGATCGGCGGCATCCTGTCGGACGCGATGGAGCGCGTCGGCAAGGACGGCGTGATCACCGTCGAAGAGGGCAAGAGCCTCGCGACCGAGGTCAACTGGGTCGAGGGCATGCAGTTCGACAAGGGCTACCTGTCGCCGCACTTCGCCACCAACCAGGAGAAGATGGAGGCGGAGCTCGAGAACCCCTTCATCCTGATCCACGAGAAGAAGATCTCGTCGATCAAGGACATGCTGCCGCTGCTCGAGAAGATCGCGCAGAGCGGCCGTCCGTTGCTGATCATCGCCGAGGACATCGAAGGCGAAGCGCTGGCGACGCTGGTCGTCAACAAGCTGCGCGGCGTGTTCAAGTGCTGCGCGGTCAAGGCGCCGGGCTTCGGTGACCGCCGCAAGGCCATGATGGAGGACATCGCGATCGTCACCGGCGGCAAGGCGATCTTCGAGGACCTCGGCATCAACCTCGAGGGCCTGACCACCGCCGACCTCGGTTCGGCCAAGAAGGTCATCGTCGGCAAGGACGACTGCACCATCGTCGAAGGCGCCGGCAAGCCGAAGGACACCAAGGCCCGCATGGAGCAGATCCGCGCCGAGATCGGTCGGACGACGTCGGACTACGACCGTGAGAAGCTCCAGGAGCGCCTCGCGAAGATCTCGGGCGGCGTCGCCCAGATCATGGTCGGAGCCGCGACCGAGGCCGAGATGAAGGAGAAGAAGGCCCGCGTCGAAGACGCCCTGCACGCGACCCGCGCCGCGGTCGAAGAGGGCATTGTCGCCGGTGGTGGCACCGCGCTGGTGCGCGCCGCCGCGATCCTCGAGGGCCTCAAGCTCCAGGGCGACGAGCGCATCGGCGCCGACATCGTGCGCCGCGCGCTGGAGGCCCCGATGCGCCAGATCGCCGCCAACGCCGGCGTCGACGGCTCGATCGTGATCCAGACCGTTCGCAGCAACAAGAGCGACACGTTCGGATACAACGCGCGCACCGGCAACTACGAGGACATGATCAAGGCCGGCGTCGTCGACCCGGCGAAGGTCACCTCGGCCGCGCTGCAGAACGCAGCTTCGGTCGCGACGCTGCTGCTGACGACCGAAGCCCTGATCAGCTCGGTGCCGGAGAAGAAGTCGGCCGGCGGCGGCCACGACCACGACCATGGCGACATGGGTGGTATGGGCGGCATGGGTGGCATGGGTGGCATGGGCGGAATGGGCGGCATGCCCGGCATGGGCTTCTAGTCCGCGCCCGCCCGACCCCATCCGAACGACAACGGCCCGACGACGCGAAACCGCGTCGTCGGGCCGTTGTCGTTGGTGGCCTGTCCTTGGTGGCCCTGTCGTTGCAAGCGTCGCCCGTCGTGGCGTGGTCGTTCGCGCCGTCGTCGTTGCTGGCGAACTCGCCGCCCGGCTACTTGATCTTGTCGCCTCGTCGCCGCTTCTCGAGCCTGGACGTCGGGAGTCGGGCGGGCGATCAGGTGGTGACCTGTCGTCGACCGGCGACGGCGCTCAGCACCAGCAGCACCAGGAACACGACGAACAGCACCTTGGCGATCCAGGCGAAGTCGGCGGCGATGCCCGTGAAGCCGAAGAGCGCGGCGACCAGGGCGAACAGGAGGAACATCACGGTCCAGCGAAGCATGGGCGGAGCCGGAGCAACGGTCGTGCCGCCAACCCGGATTGCGCCTCGTCCAGAGGAAGCACCCGCCGGATCCACCCCGCGCCGTGCAGGCGGTGCATGCAAGCCGTGCAGATCGTGCAAAGGATGCACGCCGATCGCGGTTCGTGCGCGGGTACAGGTGCGTCGGGCCGCAGAACGGCGCTGGCACGCTTGTTGAACGTGGCACGGCATGGCCACCAACCGCAATCGTCGCGCATGGCAGTGCGCGTTCCTCGGCTCGTTCCTCGCCGCGTGCTCCGGCAACGCGGCCCACGCCGGCGAATCCGAAGCCGCGAAGGAGCTGCGCGAAGCCCGTCAGGCGCTCGGCCGCTGGAGTGAGATGAAGGCGGAGCAGTTCGAGGACGCGACGCAGCGCCTGCTGCGTGCGACCGAAGCCCGCCTGACCGAACTGCGCAACCGCGCCGCCAACTCCGAACTCGCCGACGACACCCGCGACGCGATCGCCAAGCTCGAGACCGAGAGCGAAGCACTGGGCGAGCGCCTGGTCGAGCTGAAGGACGCGACCGGCGACCAGCTGCAGAAGGCGCGCAAGGCCGTGGTCGATGCCGCGGAAGCGGCCGCCGACCGGGTCGAGAAGGCCTGGAAGGCACTGACCGACGGCTAACGGCAGCAGATCCAGACCAGAACGCCGATGACGATCGTGACGATGCCCGTGCAGGATGCCGCCGAGCAGACCGAGCTGCAGATCATCCTGCAGCGGCTGCACGCGCTGTGGACCGAGACGTTGGCCGCCGCGCCGCGCCTCACCGTGGCGCTGGTGGCGCTGCTGCTCACCTGGCTGGTCGCGAGCGGCGGGGTTCGCCTGCTGCGGCACTTCCTCGCGCGCACGTCGATGCGCAACTCGCTGCAGGACCTGCTGCGACAACTCGCCTACGCGGCGACCTGGATCCTCGGCCTGCTGGTCGCGGCCAACATCGCGTTCCCGACGCTGACGCCGGGCAAGACGCTGACCGCGCTCGGCATCGGCTCGATCGCGATCGGGTTCGCCTTCAAGGACATCTTCGAGAACTTCTTCGCGGGCGTGCTGATCCTGTGGCGCTTTCCGTTCGAGAACGGCGACTTCATCCGCTGCGGCGACCTGACCGGGCGCGTCGAGGAGACGACGATCCGGATGACGCTCGTGCGGCAGGTCGACGGGCGCCTGCTGGTCGTGCCGAACGCGCGCCTGTTCAAGGACCCGGTCGAGGTGCTCACCGCGGAGGAACTCGCCCGACTCGAACTGACCGTCGGCATCGCCTATGGCGAGAACATCGACGCGGCGCGCGAGGTGATCCTCGGCGCGGTCCGCGACCAGCCGACCGTCGCCGACAAGCGTCCGGTCGACGTGCAGGTCTGCGAGTTCAACGACAGCAGCGTCGACTTCCGCATCCTGTGCTGGACCGGCTCCGACCCGGCCGCCCGCCGCGACGCCACCGACCAGATCCTGACCGCGACCAAGGCCGCGCTGGACGAGGCCGGCATCGAGATCCCGTTCCCGTATCGGACGCTGACGCTCGGCCGCGACGAACCGCGACGCCTGGTCGAGGCGGTGACCGCCGCCAACGGCCGCTGACCGGGCCGCGGCCGGGCGCTACGCTGCCGCGATGGCCAGCGAGTTCGAGTGCCGCGTCGGCTGCGGCGCCTGCTGCATCGCCCCGTCGATCGCGACCCCGTTCTTCGGCATGCCCCACGGCAAGCGGGCCGGCGAACGCTGCGTGCACCTCGACCCGGCCAACCTCTGCACCCTGTTCGGCAAGCCCGAGCGACCAGCATGGTGCAACGACCTGCGCCCATCCCAGGAGATGTGCCGCGACGACGACGAAGCCGCCATGCAGACCCTCGAACAGCTGGAGCGCGAAACCCGACCAACGAACGAGTGAGCAGCCCTGGACACCGCATACCGAACCCGGTTCATCCTGCGCCACTTGTCGCGCAGGATGAACCGGGTTCGGTATGCGGTGTCGGTGTCCGGGGTGGTCAGTGGAGCAGTTCGAGGCACATCGACTGCACGTCGGTTGCGGCGACGCGGTCGCGCGCCAGCGAACGGTCGCTGCACACGAAGACCGGTCCGGCGTCGGCGTCGTCGTAGAGGCGGCCGTGTGAGCCCATCACCTGTGAGGGATCGGTCGGGATGACGTCCATCAGGTAGCGGAAGCCGAGCAGCTTCTTGGCGAGCACGCGCGCCACCTTGAGCTTGGGGAAGCGGATCTTCGGGTCGACGAACAGCTCGGCCGGGTCGTAGCCGGGCTTGCGGTGGATGTCGACGCAGGTCGCGAAGTCGGGGCGACGCGCCTCGTCGAGCCAGTAGTGGTAGGCAAACCAACAGCCCGGCTCGGCGACGCAGACCAGTTCGCCGCTGCGCTCGTGGTCGACGTGCAGCTCCTTCTGCTGTTCGCGATCGAGCACGCGGCCGACACCCGACACCTGCTGCAGCAGCCCACGAACGTGCTCGACGTCGCCGGCATCGCGCACGTAGACGTGCGCGCACTGGTGGTCGGCGACGACGAACGCCCGGCTCGCGCCGCAGTCGAGCAGCTGGCCGTGCGAGGTCTCCTGCACGCGCAGCAGACCCTGTTCGTGCAGGACGCGGTTGAGGAACACCGGCTTGCTGGCCTTCTCGATGCCGTACTCGGACAGCACCACGACCTGCGCCCCCCGACCGCGCGCATCGTCGATCAGGCGCTTGCACTGCACGTCCAGGTCCTGCACCGCCTGCACGCTGCGCGGATCGTCCGGCCCCCAACGCTGGTGGTCGTAGTCGAGGTGCGGCAGGTAGACGAGCATCAGGTCCGGATCGTGCCGGCGCGCGACCGAAAGCGACGAAGACGCGATCCACTCACTCGACCGGATGCCGGCGCGCGGCCCCCAGAAGTCGAACAGCGGGAAGTCGCCGAGCTCCTGCTGCAACTCGCGGTGCAGGTCCTGCGGCTCGCTGTAGAGGCCGGGCTTCTTGAGGCCGTCGGCGTGGTATTCGGGCCGCGGCGTCACCGACCAGTCGGTGCGCGCATACATGTTCCACCACCAGAACATCTTGGCGGTGCTCAGGCCGTGCCGGTCCCTGGCGATCTCGTAGAGCTTGTCGCCGCGGACGATCTGGTTGGGCTGCCGCCACAGCATCACCTGCGCGAGGTCGCGCCAGTACCAGCCGTTGGCGACAGCACCGTGGCCCGACGGCTGCAGCCCGGTCAGGAACGTCGCCTGCGCGGTGCACGTGACCGCGGGGAACACCGTGTCGAGCGGCGCGGCGAAGCCCTCTTCCCCGAGCGCTCGGATCGACGGCGCGTGGGCGAGGTCCTTCGGGCGTAGACCGACGGCGAGGATGACGCAGAGCTTCACGGACGCAGCGTCGCGCGGGTGCTCGCCGCGGTCAACTCGCGCTGCCGCCTATCGCGCCGCTGCCGCTATCGGCGCAGGGTGACCTGCGACTCCTTGCCGGTCAGTTCGTGCGTCGTCACGTGCCCGTCCGGCCAGCGCACCTCGAGCGAACCCACCACGCCGGGGAACGACAGCGCGGCGGTCGACTGGGTCAGGTAGCCGTCGCCGGCCACGACCTCGCGCACCCGCGTCCGCCCCTCCGCGCCGGTCCAGACGACCTTGGCGCCGATCCCGGTCGGGTTGCCCTTCGGCCCCGCCAACCGCACGCGGAGGAAGCCGTTGTGCGACGACGCCATCGGGACCCAGGCGGAACTGTGGTGGTCGTCGTTGCGAACGTGCAAGACATTGAGGTCGCCGCCGTCGTCGCACCAGCGAAGCAGGCCGCGGTGGTCCCCAGCGCGCGCGTCGAGGATCTGCTGATCGACACACACGCCTGCCCGGAAGGTCATCCACGCGCCGAGGCCACCGTCGGTCCTGCCGGTCTCCGGCTCCGGCGAGAAGAAGTTGTGCGCGATCTGGAGGAAGATGCTGTCCGGACTCGCCTCGGTCGCGAGCACGCCGAAGCCGGTCGAGATCTGCGCGCGGCGCGGCAACGCGTGCATCCGGAACGTGCCGTCGTCGTTCTCGAACCAGACGTGCCGCAGTTCGTTGCACGACAGCGCCAGGCACTCGTCGAGCTTGTCGCCGTAGATGTCGCCGAGCGTGGCCTTCGCAAACTGGTCGAACGTCGGGAACTTCTTGCGAACGAACGGCATCGCCTGGCTGCTGCAGCTGAGCCCGCGCACCGGCAGCGTCCGGTCGCCCGAGTGCTTGGCCTCGACGACGTCCATCGTGCCGTTGCCGTCGAAGTCCGTCGCGAAGATCTCCATCGGCTTGCTCGCGCTGGCCTTGTACTTCGTGTTGAGGCCGAGGTTGCTCACCACCAGGTCGAAGTCCCCGTCGTGATCGAGGTCGGCCGAGAGGATGCCGTTCCACAGCCCGCGCACGCCTGCAAGGCCGACCTGCTCGGTGCGGTCGACGAGGCGCTCACCACCATCGTTGCGCAGCACGCGCACCGGCTGCCACTGCGCGGCCACCACCAGGTCGACGAAACCGTCGTCGTCGAGGTCGCTCCAGCACGCGCTCGAGACCATGCCGAGCAGGCGGCACTGCGGTGCGACCTCGTCGGTCGCGTCGACGAACCGGCCGCCCTCGTTGCGCAACAGCATGCTCGGCGGCGCCTGCGGGAACCGTCCGGGGATCTGGCGCCCGCCGACGAACAGGTCGACATCACCGTCCCGGTCGAAGTCCGCCGCCGCGACGCAGCTCGCGCTGGTCCGCACGTCCGGGATCACGCCGTCTGCCGCGCGCGTGAAGCCACCCGCACCGTCGTTGACGTAGAGGCGATCGCGCAGCAGCGAGGTGTCGTCCCCGCATTCGTTGCTGCCGCTCGCGACATAGAGGTCGAGGTCGCCGTCGCCGTCGAAATCGACGAACACAGCGCCCATGTCCTCGTAGCGCGCGTCCTCCTGCCACGGCCCGGCGATGCGTTCGATCTCGACGTCCCGGCTCAGCCCCTTCAGCAACGAGCCGGCCTGCCCGGCCGCGCCGCCGAGCCAGATCGCGTCACCCTGGCCGCCGAGCCGGGCGGCCGCGGCGCCAGGGCCGAGCCGCGACAGCCGGTGCGGCAGCAGCGGCTGCGCCGCGAAGTCGTCGAACTCCGCTTCGACGTGGCGCACGTCCTCGAACTCGTCGTTGAGGCTGCCGACCACCCGTTCGGGCTTGGTCGCCGCCTTGGGCGCGTGCGTCTGCCGCACGACCACGCGGTGGTCGACCGGCACGTTCACCACCAGCTGCGACGTCCCGTTGGGCCAGCGAACGCGCAGCTCGTCGACCTTCGCCGCGTCACCGAGACCGAAGTGCTCCACCGCCTCACCGGCGCTCATGTAGCCGCGCGTCAGCGACACCTGGCGAACGTGCGTCGCGCCGCCGGCGACGACCTCGATCCGGGCGCCGACGCCGTGCGTGTTGCCGTCGGCCCCGCGCAGCTCGACCAACAGCCGATGCGTGCCCGACGTGCGGTTCTCGAACACGCTGGCCTCGGCGTTGAGGTTGTTGGTCACGATGTCGAGGTCGCCGTCGCGGTCGAGGTCGACGACCACCGCGCCGTGCGTGACGCCGGACTCGTCGAGCCCCCAGGCCACGCCGATGTCCTCGAACTTCAGGTCGCCGACGTTGCGGCGCGCGATGTTCTTCTCGTCGACGCGCGGCATGTTGCGCATCACGTCGAGCGCGGCCTGGTAGCGCTGGTCCTGCCACAGCGCCTTGACGCGATCGCCGATGTCCGGATTGTCGGCGAACACCGGGATGCCGTTGGTCGCGTAGAAGTCTTGTCGCCCGTCCTCGTCGAGGTCCGCGAACCGCACCGTCCAGGTCCAGTCGGTGCTCGCCAGGCCAGCCATGTGCGCGCACTCGAGGAACCGCTCGGTGCCGGTGTTCACGTACAGCGCGTTGCGCATGTACTGCTGCGGGTCGCTGTTCATCAAGAACCAGCGGTGCTGGTCCATGTGCCCCATCAGCATCTTGCCCATGTAGTGGGTCGTGCTCGACATGTCGGCGACGCACAGGTCCATGCGTCCGTCGTGGTCGATGTCGGCGAAGTCACAGCCCATGCCGAAGAACGCCGTGTGCGGCAGGCGGCTGGTCACGTCCTCGAACGTGCCGTCGCCACGGTTGCGCCACATCAGGTCCGGCGACTGGAAGTCGTTGGCGACGTAGAGGTCCTGGTAGCCGTCGTCGTCGAAGTCCCACCAGACGACCGACAGCCCGTTGCCGTGGTCCTCGAGGCCGGTCTCGGCGGTCACGTCGACGAACGTCGCGTAGCCGTCGTTGCGGAACAGCCGGTCCTGCTGCCCCGCCATGAACGTGCGGCCGTCCAGCTCGAACGTCATCTCGGGCGCGAGCAGCTCGCCCTTGCCCTTCTGGATAGCGGCTGGCGGCGTCGTCTCCTGCACGATCTCGCGCGCCAGCGTCGGCCGGAACACCCGGTTGGTCAGCAGGTAGAGATCGAGGTCGCCGTCGTTGTCGTAGTCCGCGAACGCCGCGCCGGTCGACGCGAACGTCGCGCCGAGCCCGAACATGCCCGCCTTCTCGACGAACGTGCCGTCGCCGTTGTTGACGAACAGCAGGTTGGGCGACTCGAGGTTGCAGACGTAGAGGTCGAGGTCGCCGTCGCCGTCGACGTCGGCGAACGTCGCCGCCGTCCCCCACGCGTCGCCACCGTCGAGCCCAGTGCCGGCGAGCCCCGTGCCGGCGGTCGCCGTCACGTCCTCGAACTGCAGCGGCGCCGTCTGGCGGAACAGCTTGTTGGCGCCGTCCTGCGACACCAGGTAGACGTCGGGCAGGCCGTCGCCGTCGTAGTCGCCGACCGTCAGGCCGGCGCCCATGTAGACGTAGGCGACCGTGTTCTCGCGGCGCAGCTCGTTGCGGAACGACAGGCCCGTCGCGGCCGGATCGAGTCGGGAGAATCGCGTGCCGTCGACGACTGGCCGCTTCGCCAGCGGGGTCATCGTGACCAGATCCTTCGCCTGCCCGGACCCGTTCGACGGCGCAGGCTCCTTCGAACACCCGACCATCGACCCAACGACCGCCAACACCACCAGCAACGCCGCGCGCGACATGCCCCGATCATCCCTGGCCGAAGCGGGCCTGAACAGGGCCTTCACGCGGGCCGCATCGGCGCCGCCGATCATTCCACGGTCCCGCCTTTTCAGACCCCGCGACGCGTCGTAGTGTCGCCCCCGCATGACGTCCGAGGAGCCCAACGAAAAGACCCTCCCGCCGCCGTGGGACCGCATCTTCTCGCTCGCGACCCGCACGTTCGTCTGGGCGCTGCTGATCTCGGTGCTCTACATCCTGCGGCCGTTCCTGCTGCTGGTCTTCCTGACGTTCGTGTTCGCCTACATCCAGGCGCACGGCGTCGAGGGCCTGGCGCATCGGATCAAGCACCGCGCGCTGCGCGTCGTGATCGTCGGCCTGGTGTTCCTCGGCACCCTGTTCGCGACCGGGTTCACGTTGCTGCCGCAGGTCCAGGAGCAGGCCAAGCAGTTCTTCAACAACAAGGACGTCTACATCGCGGACGCGGACAAGCAGCTCAACTCGTTCCTGTCCGAGTATCCGTCGATCTACGAGTCGCTGGCCAAGCAGAAGAAGGCGCTGGCCGAGGCCGGCGCCAACGCCGCCGGCGAGCAGCCGGCCAAGCCCGGCGAGACCGTGCTGCCGCCGGAGGAACCGGAGGTCGCTCCGGGCGAGGGGACCGTCCCGTCCGAGAAGGATGGCGACGAGCCGTCCGTCGGGGAGTCGGGCCCAGGTGCCCGGAAGAACGGAGACGGCCAGAACGGGGACGGCCAGAACGGGGACGGGCCGCCAGGAGAAGGGCAGGACGGCCAGCAGACCGAGGGCGACGAGCCCGTGAAGAAGGTCCTGCCCAACCTGCACCTGGTCCGCGACCTGGTCGACAACGTCGGCAAGTCGCTCGCCGAGAACCCGCTCGAGATCGGCCAGTCGGTGCTGACGTTCGCGTCGTCGTTCCTGCTGTCGCTGCTGTTCTCGTTCCTGATCGTGCTCGACCTGCGCAAGATCACGCGCGGCGTGAAGGGCCTGGCCAACACCAAGATCGGCTTCATCTACGACGAGGTCGCCGACAACATCGCCGGCTTCGGCCGCGTGCTCGGCCGCGCGCTCGAGGCACAGCTGTTCATCGCGGTCTGCAACACGATCCTGACCGCGGTCTGCATCTGGATGATGGGCATCCCCAACCTGCTGGTGCTGTCCACGATCGTGTTCTTCTGCAGTTTCATCCCGGTCGTCGGCACGTTCATCAGCTCGACGCCGATCGCGCTGCTGGCGCTACAGGGCGGCGGCGTGTCCGCGATGCTGCTGGTGATCGTGCTGATCGTGGTCGTGCACCTGGTCGAGACCTACGTGCTCAACCCGCAGATCTACGGCCACCACATGCACATGAACCCGGTGCTGGTGCTGATCGTGCTGACCATCGGCGGCAAGCTGTTCGGGATCTGGGGCCTGATCCTCGGCATCCCGATCGTCAACTACGTGTTCCGCCACGCGATCCGACACCCGGCAGAGAAACCCGCCGAGACCTGAGCGCGAGGCGGCCGCGCTCAGAGGTCGTCGTCGTCGACGACCGCGACCATCTTCTCGGCCTCGATGGCGACCTGGGCCTGCGCCTCGGGCTCGAGCCGGAAGTGCTCGACGAGCTGCAGCAGCACCGCCGAGCTGTCCGACGTCTGCGACGCCGTCGAGGCCAGCTGCTCGGCACCGGCCGCGCCGGACTGGACCCCGACGTCGAAGTCGGCGAGCCGGCCGTTGAGGCCCTGCAGGTCGCCGACCTGACGCTCGGCGATCTCGCTGATCGTCTCGAGATGCCCGTCGACCTGCTCGACCGCCGCCATGACCTCCTGCAGCGTCGCCGCCAGCGAGTCCGCCATGTTGAGGCCGGCCTGTGCACGTTCGTGCGAACGCACGATGATCGCCGACGAGTTGCGCGCCGACTCGGCGCTGCGCTGCGCCAGGTTGCGCACCTCTTCGGCGACGACCGCGAAGCCCTTGCCGGCCTCGCCGGCGCGAGCCGCCTCGACGGCCGCGTTGAGCGCCAGCAGGTTGGTCTGGAAGGCGATGTCGTCGATCACCGTGGCGACCTTCTGCGCCTCGGCGCTGGCCTCCCCGATCTCCTGCATCGCCTTGCTGAGGTCCTGCATCTGGGTCCAGCTCGACGACGTCTTCTCGCGCGAGTCGGCCGCCAGGTTGCGGGCACTCGCGGTGCCCTCGACCGTCCGGGTCATCTCGCCGCTGACGGCGTCGAGCCGCTGCGCCAGTTCGCTGATGTTGCGCGCCTGCCCCACCGAGCCGTCTGCGATCAGCGAACTGCTCTGCTTCAGCGACTCGCTCTGCTGCTCCATCTCGCGGGCGGAGCCGACCACGGTCTGCAGCGACGAACGGAACTCGCGGGCGAGCCCGTTGATGGCACCTGCCAGCACGCCGATCTCGTCCTTGGTGCGCACCGGGATCTCGACGCAGAGGTTCTTCGACTGGCTGATCATCCGGACCTGCTCGACGACCTCGACGATCGGCTTGACGAACCGCCGAGAGAACAACGCGGCGTAGCCGAGCATCAGCACCAGCGCGATGCCGAACACGATGAAGCCAGCGCGCGTCGGCAGGTCGCGCACCGCGCGCTCGACCTCGGACGCCGTCTGGATCTCGGTGTTCATCTTGACCGCGAGCTTCGACAGCGCCTCGGTCAGCCCGCCGAGCGCGTCCTCGGCGAACATCGAGTGCTCCTCGATGCCCTCCGCATCCGCCGCGGCGATCGACTTGGCGCAGGCATCGACCTCGGGGTCGACCTCGGCCCGCTTCGCCACGACGTCGGCGCGGAACTCGGCGATGCCTTCGAGGTTCTCGGGAGCGTCGAGCACCGTGCCGACCTGACCCCACAGCTCATCGAGGTAGACGCGCGCGACCTCGAACTTCGACGCCGGCTTGTCGGCCTCCGGGATCTCGAGCAGCGCCGCACGCGCGGCGATCAGCGACTCGTTCGCTCGCTGGCTGGCCTGGCTGACCGTCACGGCATTGTCGAGCCAGACGGCCGCCTTCGTCATGCGACCGATGTAGTGCTCCGTGGTGAGCAGCTGCACCAGTTGGAACAGCAGCGCAGCCGCGAACGCCACGAATAGCTTGGAACGGATCTTCAACCTGGGCCTCTCTTGCACCGCTCATCGACCGCGTGCGACTGCCAGCTGTCCCCGAGTCGCGACCGCGCCTTGCCGCGGTCGCTTCGGGTTCGTCCGGAGACGCGCTAGCGGGCAAAGCCCCGTCCGCACGCGTACTCGCCGCTTCCGCGATCACGGTCGGCAGCGCGTCCACTACATGGACGCGCTCCTAGAAGCGGCAGAGGATCTTGACGCCCTTGGCCTTCTCGGCGTCCTCGATCTTCACGATGCCGAGCGCGCCTTCGTACTTGGCGACGTACTTCAGCACCATGCGCCCAGAACGGACGTCCTTGGGCGGGGTCGTGCCGTTGAGGTTCTTCATCTTCAGCCAGTGGCGCGCGAGCTCGGCATCGTCCATGCCGAGCACGTCCTTGCGGAACGCGTCGAACGCCTCCCCCTTCTTGCGGCCGTAGGGCTTGGCGGCGTCGCCGTTGGGCCACTTCGACAGCTCCTTGAGGAACAGCTTCTTGACGGTGCTCTTGGCCTTGTCGCCCGTGTCCTTGCAGGCGTTCTTCTCGTTGACGACGACCGCGTAGGTCGCCTTGCCCTGCGAGGGCACCGCGACGGCGGCGGCCAGCATCAGGGAGGTCAGGATGGCGAGTTGGAACATGATGGGTTCTCCTTGGATCCTCTGGTCGATCAGAAGCTGAGCGACCAGCTGAAGTTCGCGTACTGCACCGTGTCGTCCGTGTTCGGCAGGTTGTTGTGGTGCAGGTCGAGACGCAGGCGCACGTTCGGGTGCGGGTTGTAGGTCACGCCAAGCACGTGCTCGGTCGAGTGGCCGAGCGCGAGGATCGGCATGCCGGGGAAGAACACGTTCATGTCCGCGCCCGGGTCGTAGAAGTCGTAGCGGTAGGTGACGCCCCACTCCGAGTCGACCCAGTAGGTCGCCTCGGCCGACAGCGCGCGCTGGTCGGTGACGCCGACGCCGTCCTCGGCGCTGTAGTAGGCCTCACCCTTGAACATGAAGTCGCCGGTGCGCCAGTCGACGTCGATGCCGCCGAACTGGTAGCCGCGCGTCAGGTTGAACGAGGCCGCGAACGGCGACTGCAGGATGCCGAAGTTGGTCGTCGGCGAGGTCGAGCCGGCGCGGGTGCCCTGGCCGAAGTTGGCGGCCACCGTCAGGCCGAGTTCGCCGAACGCGTAGCCGACGCGCACGCCACCGGAGCCGACGCCGGCCGAACTCGACCCGCTGCCGAAGTAGGCGTCGTACTCGATCCAGTCGCTGTCGCCGACCGTGTACTTGCCCGACGCCTTCAGGCCGTTGATGACCTGCGGGTAGAGCTGGTTGGCGAGGAAGATGCGGGTGTGCAGCGGGTTGGCCGCGATCGTGCGCGACGGGATGAAGTACTCCCGGTTCTGCACGCCGTGCGGCGTGCCGATGACGCCGCCCTGCAGGATCAGTCGGTCGCTCGGCTTCCACTCACCGTAGATGCGCGACACGAACAGGTTCTCGGTGCTCGACGTGTCCGCGATGAACGTCGGATCGCCCGCCGTCGTCGGCGTCGCCGGGTTGTCCAGCAGCGCGCCGTTGAACGTGTAGAAGCCCGGCGCCGCGAACAGCGACCATTCGTCGTTGAGCTTGGCCTTCACGAACAGCTCGATCAGGCTGACCATGTGGCCGGTATCGCTCGACGACTCACCCTCGATGTGGGTGAACAGCGACGTGACGTGGCCGCCGAGGGTCAGCGACCCCGCGGAGAACGCGTTCACGACCGTGCCGGTGACCTTCTCCGAGGTCTCGAGCTGCTGCTCTTCGATCTCGTCGAGGCGCTCGTTGAGCTCCTCGATGGCCGACTTCCATTCCTGGGCCAAGGCTGCTGGCGCGAACGCGCACACGACGGCCAACGAAAGGGGGATTCTGCTCATGGTCGTTTTCCTGGGGGGAACGAGTAGTGGCACGCGCCACCTCTCCGGCGCCTGCTGGATTCCCCCATCGAAACGATGGCAAGGCGGCTTGAGCAGAATGCCGCCGTAGCGCAATGACGCGCCGGCTCAGACGACCGTCAGTGGGTCGCGATCTCCCTTCGCCACACGCACTTGCAGCGCCTTGCCGAACTCGGCGGTGAGCCGCTTGCCGAGCAGGCGGAGGAACCCGCGCTCGGTGTTGCTGTGACCGGCGAGGATGACGGATGTCCCTGAGGCCACCGCCGCGAGCGCGTCGTGGTGCGACATCTCGCCGGTGACGTAGACGTCCGCTTGCACCCCGCGCAGCACCCCGCTGCCGGCGCCGGCCGCGACCGCGATCGACCGCACCTTGCCGGGCGGCTTCGCCGGGCGCGCGACCTGCAGGTGCTCGACGCCGAACTGCTCCTTGAGCCGTTCGACCAGCGCCGACCAGGAGATCGCCTTCGACAGCTCGGCGAGGCGGCCGTAGCCGTCCCCGACCGCGTGCACGGCTTCGGGGACGGTGTCGCCGAGCGCGCCTTCGATCAGCCAGTCGGCCAGGCCCGCGGGCGCCGCGTCGAGCGCGGTGTGCGGCGAGTAGACCGAGAACCCGGCCAGCAGCGCTCGCACGACGCGGCGCTGCGTGGCGTCGGCGGCGTCGAGCTTCGCCATCGGCTTGAAGATCGGCGGATGGTACGAGAGCACCAGGTCAGCGCCGAACGCCTCCGCCTCGGCGACCACCGCCTCGGTCAGGTCGATCGTCAGCAGGCACTTGCCGATCTGGTCGCGGCCGACGTCGGAACGCAGCAGCAGGCCGACGTTGTCCCACTCGGCGGCGAGCTCGAGCGGCGCGATCTCGTGGAGCAGGTCGAGGACTTCGGCGAGGGTCGGTGCGGCCATGATCAGGAGGCGCCGGCGCTGACGACGGTCAGGCGGTCGGGGTGCAGGTGGCGTTCGGCGACCTCGCGCACATCCTCGACCGAGATCGACCGCACCAGGTCCGGGTAGCGCTCGACGAAGTCGAAGCCGAGGTCGAAGCGCCGTGCGCGGATCGCGTAGGCGGCGAGGTTGCTGTTCCGTTCGAGGGCGAACACGAAGCTGCCGGTCAGGTAGTCCTTGACGTCCTGTAGTTCGCTCTCGCTCGGCGGCTCCTCGCGGATCCGGCGGATCTCGGCGAGGAACCCGTCGACGGCCTTCTCGCGGTTCACCGGCTGGGTGCCGATGTAGGCGGTGAAGGTGCCGGGTTCCTCACCGGCGCTGCCGGCGATGCCGGCGCTGACCGCGTAGCAGAGGCCCATCTCGTCGCGCAGCTTGCGCGAGCACCGCGACGTGAAGCCGGGGCCCGAGCCGAGGATGTGGTCCATCACCGACAGCTTGTAGAAGTCGGGGTCGGTGCGGCGCACACCCTTGTGCCCGAGGAACACGTGCACCTGCTCGCGCGCCATCGGGATGTGTTCGTCGCTGGCCTTGCCGAGCTCGACCTCGGGGAACGGCGCGTGCTCCGGCGCCTTGCCGCGCAGCCCGCGGAATGCGCGCTCGAGGCGGTCGAGCATCTCGTCGGACTCGAACGGACCGGACGCCGCGATGTAGCCGCCGGCCGGACGGAACCAGGTATCGTGGTAGTCGCGCAGGTGCTTGGGCTTGATCGCGGCGACGCTGTCGAGCGTGCCCTGCATCGCACGGCCGAGCACGTGCTTGCCGTAGATCCGGCTGCGGAACCGGCGCGCCGCGACGGTGCGCGGGTCGTCGAGTTCGGCCTGCATCTCGGTCAGCACCTCGGACTGCACGCGACGCACCTCGCGACCGGGAAAGCTCGGCTCGAGCACCAGCTGGCGCAGCAGGTCGGTGGCCTTCTTCTGCGACGGCGCCGGACAGACCAGCGCACCGCCGCGGTGGTTGCCTTCGAGCACCGCGCCGAGTTCTTCGGCCGCCGCCGACAGGCCGAGCGCGTCGTAGCGCGCGGTGCCCTCGTCGAGGCACTCGCCGACCATGTTGGCGACGCCGGGCAGCTTCGGGGGATCGTCGGCGACGCGGGTGTCGAGGGACACCGCGCACGCGAACGTCTGCACGCCGGGGTTGTGCACCGCCAGCAGCGTCAGCCCGTTCTTGAGCTTGCGCTCGCCGATGGAGAGACGAATGGCCTGCTTGCTCACGACTTCCTGCGCCCCGCCTTGGCCTTCTTCGCGGCCTTCTTGACCGTCTTGGTGGTCGACTTGTTGGCGACCGACTTGCGGGTCGCAACCTTTTTCGAGGTGCCCTTCCGGGTGACCCGCTTGGCCGCGCCCTTCTTGCCGGGCGCCTTCCTTCCGGTCGCCTTCTTGCCGGGCGCCTTCTTGCCGGGCGCCTTCTTCGCCGGACGGCGCGCGGCCGGCCCGGCCTCGCCGGGCCCGCCCATCGGCACCGCCCAGGCGATCGACGCGCGGTCGAACCGGAAGAACTTCGCCGCCACCTCACGCAGCTCGTCGTTGGCCATCGACTCGTAGGTCGGCAGCACGTCGCCGAGCGTCCGGTAGCCGTCGGGCGTGCCGGCCTCGAAGCGAGCCAGCTTCATCGCGAGGTCGTGCGCCGTCTCGTCCTGGAACAGGAACGACGACTCGATCTGCGTGCGGATGCGGCGCAGGTCGCGCGCCTTGATGCCGTCGGCGATCAGGCCGGCGAACTCCTCGCGGATCGCGCGCTCGACCTTGTCGGGGTTCTTGCCCGGGTGCAGCTCGCACATGACGAAGAAGCCGCCCGGATCCTGGCGCACTTCGTTCAACGCCATCACCTCCGAACAGAGCCGGTCGTCGAGCACCAGCCGGCGGTAGAGACGGCTGTTCTTGCTGTTGCCGAGCTCCATCGCCAGCAGGTCCAACGCGTAGTCGTCGCGCTCGCCCATGCGGCAGGTCGGGAACCCGAGGCACAGGCGGGTGACGCTGTGCGGGCTCTGGATGGTGACGCGACGTTCGCCAGCCGGCTCCGGTTCGCGGATCGCCACGGCGCGGTCGGCGACCCGCGGCATGTCGCCGAACAGCTGCTCGATGCGTTGGCGCGTGCGCTTGCGGTCGATCGCGCCGACGACCGTCAGGCAGGCCCGGTTGGGGCCGTAGTGCCGTTCGTAGTAGTCGCGCATGCCGCCAACCGACAGCCGCTCGAGCTCCTCGCGGTAGCCGATGATCGGGTGGTGGTACGGGTGCACCTGGAACATCGTCGCCTCGACCGCCTGGTAGAGCGGCCGCCACGGCTCGTCCTCGCCCATCGCCAGCTCTTCGAGCACGACGCCCTTCTCGCTCTGGAACTCGGCCGGGTCGAGCAGGCAGTCGCGCATCCGGCTCGCCTCGATCTCGAGCGCCGTCTCCCAGCGATCCGACGCCAGCGAGAAGTAGTAGGCGGTGCTGTCGGTGTCGGTGAAGGCGTTGTTGCTGCCGCCCATCTTGCTGGTCTGCAGGTCGATCTGCCCCTTCCCGAACTTGTCGGTGCCCTTGAACATCATGTGTTCGAGGAAGTGGGACACGCCGGTCTCGCCGGTCCGCTCGTCGCGCGAGCCGACCTGGTACCAACAGACCGAGGTGACGACCGGCAGCGGCCCTCGCTCGACCAGCAACGCGCGGAAGCCGTTGTCGAGTTCGACGACGTCGACGTCCGGCAACATCTGGATGTCCAATTTCATCGGCGCAGCTATCTACGGCGGGTGGTCCTGGTGGCCCTGCGGCGGCTCGCCGGCTTCGGCGGCAGCGGCTTGCGGCCCGCCTTGGCGAACTTGCGGGTCTTGTTGCGGGCGGTCGGCTTCGGCTCCGGCGGCGCATCGTCGAAGACGTCCTCGCTGCGCGCGAGTTCGCGCAGCCGCGCCACCTCGTCGAGCTGCAGGAAGCGCCAGTCGCCGTCGCCGAGACCGTGCAGCGTCAGGTTGCCGATGCGCACGCGCTTCAGTGAAGCGACCGGATAGCCGAGCTTGGCGAACACGCGGCGGATCTCGCGGTTCTTGCCCTCGCGCAGCGTCACCTTGAGGTAGGTGCGGTCCTTGGTCATGCGGTCGACCTTGAGCTGCATGCCGCCGGTCGGGCCTTCGGACAGCCAGACGCCGCCGCGCGCCTTGTCGAGGTGGCCGTCCTCGATGCGGCCGCGCACGATCACCGAGTAGAGCTTGCCGATGCCGTAGCTCGGGTGCGTCATCTCCTGCGCGAAGGCGCCGTCGTTGGTCACCAGCAGCAGGCCCTCGGAGTCCATGTCGAGGCGACCGACCGTGAACACGCGACCGCGGATCGTCGGCAGCAGGTCGACCACGCGCTTCTTCTGCTCGTGCGCCGCGTTGGTGCAGACGACGCCCTTGGGCTTGTTGAGCAGCACGTAGACGGCCTTCTCCGGCTGCAGGCGCGTGCCGTCGAAGCGCACATCGTCGGCCAGCGGATCGACGCGCACGCCGAGTTCGGTGACGACCTCGCCGTTGAGCTCGACGCGTCCGGTCGCGATCAGTTCGTCGGCGTTGCGGCGGCTGCAGACGCCGGCCTTGGCCAGGAAGTGGTTGAGCCGCACCTTGCCGTCGGCGGTCCGGCTCTCGCCATCGAACACGCTGCTCTTCTTGACGATCAGGCCTTCGGCGCGGCGCGCGCTGCCGCGCACCGGCGCGCGCTTGCCCGTCTTCTTCCGGGCCGTGCGGACCTCGGCAGCGCGCTCCATCGCGCGCGTCAGCTTGGTGCTGACCCGCTTCTGCGCCTTGCGCTTGGGTGCCCCGTCGTCGTCGTCGGCCTTGCGGCCGAGCTTCGCGAACGGCTTCTTCGCGACCTTCTTGCCCGCACGCGGCTTCTTGCCGCCAGCGGGTTTGCCAGCGGGTTTGCCAGCAGGCTTGTCGGTCGACGCCTTGCCCGCCCGGCTGAATCGTTGGCCGGGCTTCCTGTCTTCGTGTCGCTTCGCCATCAGCGTGTTCCGGGATCGCAGACGACGAAGTCGATCGGCCCATCCGGCTCGATCGCCACCATCGGCGTGCTTGCGGGCACCAACGCCGTGTCGGCGCGGCCCAGGTGCAGCGAACCTTCGCCCTGCCCGTGCCCCCACTGCAGGCGACCGCGGCCCGCGAGGCACGTCACCGTCAGGTAGCGGGCGTTGGTCTGCAGTTCGACGCGGTGCGCCACCTCGTAGCGTCGCACGACGAAGTGTTCGGTCGCGAGCAGCAGTTCGCCGCCGTCCGGCAGCGATGTCGAGCGCTGCACCGGCGGGTGCTCGTTGACCACCATGTTGACGACGCCGCGGGCATCGTCTGCGTGCGTCTCGCGACCGCGCCCCCAGTCGTAGAACCGGTAGGTCTGGTCGCTGTTCTCCTGCACCTCAAACGCGACCACGCCCGGCCCGATGCCGTGCGGCGTGCCCGGCGGGATGTGCACCAGATCGCCGACCTCGGGACGGAACGAGTAGAGCATCGACTCGACCTCGGGCGTCTGCCAGCGGGCGAGGAACTCGTCGCGATCGACGCCGCTCCTGACGCCGTGCACGATGCGCGCGTTGTCGGCCACGTCGAGGATCAGGCAGCACTCGTTCTTGCCCATGTCGCCGTGCGCCTGGCGGTCGTCCGGGTGGACCTGCAGCGACAGGCCGTCGTGCGCGTCGAGGAACTTGAGCATCAGCGGAAAGCTGCCGTCGTGGCCGAGGCGCACGCCGCGACCGACCAGCTGCTCGGGGTGCTTGCGCATCAGCTCGGCGAGCGTCGTCGTGCTGCCGCGCACGCCCGACGAGCCGTCGGGACGATCGAACAGCTCCCACGACTCGCCGATCGGCTCGCCGTCCGCCGGCACCTCGATCCCGAGCGTGTCCCGCAGCGCCCTTCCGCCCCAGACCTTGGGCAGCAGCCGGCGCTCCAGCAGGAATGGCTCTAGCACTTGTGGGCTCGTGGTCGGTCTACAGGACGTTTCCAAGTGCGAGCAGTGTAGCGGCTGCCGGCGACGTGCCCACATGGCAAAACGTCGCTTCCCGCCGGAAACGGCGACATGATGTCGCGGTGAACAAGCCGAGCAGGTTTCCGCATTCGCTGGTCCTGATCTTCGCGATGGTCGTCCTCGCGCAGCTCATGACCTACGTGCTGCCGAAGGGCAAGTTCGAGATGGAGCCGCGACCCGACCGCGGCGAGCCGTTCGTCGAGAGCACCGAGGTCGGCGTCGCGCCGCTGCGGCAGCGACTGGCGGCAGCGCGCGCCGCACGCGGCCTCGACGAGGAGCAGCTGGCCGAGGTCTTCCACGTCACCGAGAAGACCGTGCTGGGCTGGGAGGCCGGGCCGCTCGCCGATGGCGAGGCGTGGCGCGTCGGTTCGCAGATCGAGGCCAACGTCGGCGCGCTGCTCGATCGCTGGGTGCGCGACGGCACCGAGCCGACCGTCGCGGAGATCGAGGCCTGGAAGACCACGGTCGGCGACAACCATCCGACGGTCGTCGGCGGCACCTACCGCGAGATCGAGGGCGGCGAGGGCCTGCCGTGGCACGCGGCGCTGACCAAGCTGCCGCAAGGCCTGTTCAAGGCGAACGAGATCATCTTCTTCGTGTTCGTGGTCGGCGGCGTGATCGGCATCCTGCGCGCGACCGGCGCCATCGACGCGCTGATCGGGCGCGCGATCGGCAGGCTGTCGCACCAGCCGGTGCTGCTGATCGCCGGCATGACGGTGCTGTTCGCGATCGGCTCGTCGACGATCGGCATGGCCGAGGAGTACATGCCGTTCATCCCGCTGCTGGTGACCCTGAGCCTGGCGCTCAAGCTCGACGCGATCGTCGCGCTGGGCATCGTCTACATCGGCGCGGGCGTCGGCTACGGCTGCGCGGCGCTCAACCCGTTCACGGTGCTGGTGGCCCAGGAGGTCGCCGGCGTCGAGCCGACCTCGGGCATGCTGTTCCGCATCGTGTTCATGATCGCGGCGACCGCCGTCGGCGTGCTGCACATCATGCGCTACGCGCGGCGCATCGCCGCCGACCCGAGCCGCAGCCTGGTGCGCGACATCGACTACTCCAAGGGCTTCGAGGCGCCGACCGACGTCGCGTTGACGCCGGGACGGGTGCTGGTGCTGCTGTCGTTCCTGGCGGCGATCGGGCTGATCGTCTACGGCGTCGGCAAGCATGAATGGTGGTTCGACATGCTGATGGCCGTGTTCCTCGGCCTCGGCATCCTGGCGACGCTGTTCGGCCGCCTGTCGCCGAACGAGGCGGCCAACAAGTTCTGCGAGGGCGCTGCGGAGATGACCACGACGGCGCTGCTGATCGGCGTCGCGCGGACCATCGAGGTGGTGCTCGACGACGGCATGGTGATCCACACGATCATCGACGGCGTCGCCACGTCGATCGACGGCGCCGGCTCCTACGCCGCGTCGCTCGGCATGCTGGCGCTGCAGAGCCTGGCCAACCTGTTCATCCCTTCGGGCTCGGGACAGGCCTACGTGACGATGCCGATCATGGCGCCGCTGTCGGACCTGTGCGGCGTCGAGCGCCAGACCGCGGTGCTCGCTTACCAGATCGGCGACGGCTTCATGAACATGGTCGTTCCGACCAACGGCCTGCTGATGGGCATGCTCGCGCTCGGCCGCGTGCCCTACGGACGCTGGCTGCGCTTCATCGTGCCCCTGATGATCCAGCTCTACCTCCTGGCCGCCATCGCGATGCTGTTCGCCTGGCTCCTCGACTACAAGTAACGCCCCAAACCCCGCATACCGAACCTGGTTCATCCTGCGCCACTTGCCCGCCGTTCGGCGGCCCCGCGCAGGCGTTCGCCAACGCGCCAGAGTTGCAGGTCGAACCGCGTACCGTACGGCAAGGTGCCGCATACCGAACCGGGTTCATCCTGCGCCACTTGGAGCCGTTCGGCGGGCTCCCGACTCAGGCGTGCACGTTCGCGAACGCGCGAAAGTTGGAGGATGAACCGCGTACCGTACGGCAACTTTTGAGGAGGTGGGTGGCGGCGGCGAGGGGGGCGTAGTGGCGCAGGTAGGCGGAACGGATCTCGGTGGGTGGTTGGCGGGGGGCTTTGGCGGGGTCGGCGAAGACCAGGTCGTCGAGGCCGGGCGGGAGGTGCACGCGGCCTGGCTCCGGGCGCCAGACCGGGACGCCGAGGGCGAGGCACTCGTGCAGGCGGAAGCACAGCTCGCCGACGCCGGGCAGGTCGAGGCCGAAGCGCACCGACTGCAGCGTGCCGAGCACGTCCTGGAACGGCTGCTCGCCGATCACCAGCCCACGCAGCGCGGGCCAGTCGGCGGCGAGCTGGCCGAGTCGTTCGCGACGGCGGCCTCGGTAGCGGCCGTGGTCGACGGTGCCGCAGAACGCCCAGTCCCAGGCCTCCGGCCGCCGCTCGATCCACCACTCCCGCTGCGCCCGCGTGTACTCGAGCCACAGCATCGCGGTGTTGAACAAGAACGGCAGCGGCCGCCAACCGTCGACCTCACGGCCGCCCGGCAGCTCGCGCGCGAACCGCTGCACGTGCGGCATCGCCTTGAACGCGACCTCGCGCGGCCCTTCGCGATCGGACATGTCGACGACGACGACCTCAGCGGTTCGCAGCGCACGCTCGCAGAACCACTGCAGCCGCTTGGGGTAGATCAGGATGCCGGCGTCCGCCTGCAGCGGGTCGCGCGGCTCGGCCGACCCGACCGCGCCAACTCCCTGCTCGAGGCAGTGCAGGTAGTCCGCGAACACGTCGACGAGCACCAGCAGGTCCGCCTCGCCGACGAACGGCTCGCCGCCGCCGAACATGTGCGCGACCAACTCCCGGCGCATGCCGTCGAGCTGGCCGGCGACCTGCTCCGAACGGGCCGGCACGTAGCGCACGCGGTGCCCCAGCTCGAGCAGACCGATGGCCAGCCCGAGACCGTGGCCGCTGGGATCGACGACTTCGACGCGCACACGTCGGCATCGGCCGATGGCATCGGGCGGCTACATACGCAACAGAACGCAGCCGGCCGAACGGACCGCCAGGAGCGCGTCCATGGAGTGGACGCGCTGCCAACCGTGATCGCGGAAGCGGCGAGTAAGCGTGCGGACGGGGCTTTGCCCGCTAGCCGACCACCTGCTTGCCCGCCGTGCCGTCGCCGGTCTCCTCGCGCGCCTTCGCGACCAGGCGTCGCGCCTGCTCGAGCGCGGCGCCGTCGTCGCCGTCGCCGGTCGCCATCGCCGCGAGCTCCTTCTCGACCTCGCTGGCCGGCAGCTGCCGGACGTTGGACGTGGTGCGCTCGCCAACGACCTTGTTGACCAGGAAGTGCTGCTGCGCAAACGCCGCGACCGGGGCCAGGTGGGTCACGATGACGACCTGGTGGTGGCGCGCGACCTCGTGCAGCTTCTTGCCGACCTGCAGGCCGAGCCGGCCGCCGATCTCGGCATCGATCTCGTCCAACACCAGCAGCGGCACGCGATCCTGGTCGGCCATCGTCTTCTTGACGGCCAGCACGACGCGCGCGAGCTCGCCCCCGGACGCGGTCTCGCGCAGCGACTGCCACGGCTCGCCCGGATTGATGCGCACCTCGATGTCGACCGGCACCGGACCGTGCTCGGTCGCGTCGTCGAGCACCCGGTCGGCGGCGAACGTCTCGTCCATCGCCAGCTGCACCCCGGTGTGCTGCATGCCGAGGTCGTGCAGCTCCGCCATGATCGCGGCGGCGAACGTGCGCCCCGCCTTCTTGCGCGCGCGCACCAGCTTGCGGCCGAGCTGCACGACCCCGTCGGTCGCCTTGCGCAGCTCCTGCAGCAGCACCTCCGGCTCGGTGTCGGCGTCCTCGAGCTGCTCGAGCTCACGCTCGGTCGCCACCAGGTTGTCGCGCAGATCCTGCTCGGTCGGCCCGAAGCGCTTCAGCGCGCCGTGGATCTCGTCGAGCCGCTCCTCGACCGCCGCCAGCCGACCGGGGTCCAGCTCGAGCCGGGCCTGCCCGGACTGCAGCTTGCGGCTGACGTCGGCGACCAGATCCTCGATCTGCGCCATCTGCTCCGACGCCTCCTCGAGCCGCACGTCGATCGCGGCTGCCTGCTGCACCGCGCGCACCGCGATCGCCAGCTGGTCGGCGACGTTGGTCTCGCCGTCCTGCATCGCGGTCAGCGCGTCGTCGAGCTGCTGCCGCATCGCGTCGAGGTTGCTCAGCACCTGGTGCTCCTGCTCGAGCTGCGCGAGTTCGCCCTCGCCGAGCGCCAGCTGCTTCATCTCGGAGAACTGGAACCGCAGGAACTCGAGCCGCTGCTTGCGCTCGCGTTCGCCCTCGGCCTGCCGACCGATGCGTGCGCGCAGCTCGCGGGCGGCGACCAGCGCCGTCGCGAACTGGCCGCGCAGCGCCGCCGTGCCGGCGAACGCGTCGAGCGTCTCGCACTGGATCTCCGGCCGCATCAGCGCGCGCGACTCGCCCTGGCCGTGGATCTCGAGCAGCATGCCGCCGAGTTCGCGCAGCGCCGAAAGCGTGGCCGGCCGACCGCCGAGGCGCACCCGGGTGCGGCCGCCCTTGTCGACGATGCGCGTCACCAGCAGCAGGTCGTCGTCGACCGCGCCGCCGCAGGCCTGCTCGACGAACCGGGCGATCGCGGCGCTGCGCGCGCCCCCGCCGAGCCGGAATTCACCGTCGACCTGCAGTTCCGCTGCACCGTGTCGGACCAGGCTGCCCTGCGCCTTCTCGCCGCGCAGCAGCTTGAGCGCAGTGATCAGCAGCGACTTGCCGCCGCCCGTTTCGCCCGACACCACGGTCAGTCCGTCGGCCATGCGCAGCTCGGCGCGTTCGATCAGGGCGAGGTTGCGGATGTGCAGGGTGTGCAGCATGGATGCGCTTCGAAGCATGCCGCCGACGGTCGCGCGGCGCCATCCATCAAGTGTCCCGAAGACGCGCACGGTCGCAGGGATCGCAACCGGCGGACAAGCCGCAGATCCTTGCTACACTTCTTCGCGCCCCGTCCGCCCCTCCTTTCTGCCAATGGCTATCTCCCGCATTGCAGCCACCCTGCTGCTCGCATCCTCCATCTGTGCCCAGGCGGTCCCGCCCCGGCACACCACCCACTACATCGACGTCGACTCCGGCATCGTCCGCAACGACTCGACCTCGCCGGCTGCCGTCGGCATCCCGCAGGTCGTTTGGTCGCACGTCGTCACCATCCCGACCTCGTCCTGGCTGCGCCTCGAGTACCAGGGCGTGCTGCTGTCCGGCAACGCCGACCGCGGCAGCGACGGCTCGTTCCTTCGCCTGACGTCGATGCGCGACGGCGCGATCCAGACGCAGCACCTGCGCCACGTCGGCGAGTGGCAGGACACGTCCGCCTACTTCAACGGCGATACGGTCCTGGTCGAACTGCTCGCCCACCCCGGCACCGGCGACAACCGGCTGGTGCTCAAGGCGGTGCAGGCCGGCCCCGCGGCACCTCCCGGTGACGACAGCATCTGCGGACCGGTCGACGACCGCGTGCTCAGCAGCGACCCGCGCGTCGGCCGCAACCAGCCGACCGGCTGCACGTCGTGGATGATCAACGACTGCAGCCACTGCTTTCTGACCGCCGGCCACTGCGCGGGCAGCGGCCTGCAGGTCGTCGAGTTCAACGTGCCGCTCTCGAACGGGAACGGCTCGCTCAACCACCCGCCCCCGTCGGACCAGTACGCGGTCGACACGTCGTCGCTGCAGGACAACGGCGGCCAGGGCGTCGGCAACGACTGGGCCTACTTCGGGGTGTTCGACAACTCGACCACCGGGCTGTCGGCCTACGCCGCGCAGGGCAACCAGGCGTTCGACCTGATCAACCCGCCGGGCGTCAGCGGCCAGAACATCCGCATCACCGGCAACGGCTCGACGTCGTCGCCGGTCTCGCCGACCTGGTACCTGGTGCAGAAGACGCACTCGGGCCCGTACTTCAGCTTCTCCGGCACGACCGTCCGCTACACCACGGACACGACCGGCGGCAACTCGGGTTCGCCCGTGATCCTCGACGGCACCAACCAGGCGATCGGCATCCACACGCACGGCGGCTGCTCGTCGACCGGCGGTTCGAACGCCGGCACCGGCGCCAACCACAGCGGCCTGCAGAACGCGCTGGCCAACCCGCAGGGTGTCTGTGACTGCCCCGCGCTCGAGTTCTCGTACCCGAACGGGCTGCCGACGGTGATCGACCCGATGGGCACGACGACGCTGCGCATCACGACCTCGGGCCCGATCGGCCTGCAGGCCGGCACGCTGCGCCTCAACGTCTCGACCGGCGGCGCCTACCAGCAGATCGTGCCGACCGCGATCAACGCCAACACGTTCGACGCGACGTTCCCGTCGACCGCCTGCGGCAGCAACGTGATGTTCTACGTCAGCGCCACCGGCCTCGACGCGAACACCTACACCAGCCCGGAGAACGCGCCGACGTCGGTCTTCTCGGCGCCGTCGGCGGCCGCGCTGACCACGATCCGCAACTACAACTTCAACACCAACCCGCCGGGCTGGTCGGTGGTCAACACCGCGCTGTCGACCGGCGCCTGGGTCCGCGCGACGCCGCAGGACTCGCGCGGCCCGTCGGCCGACGGGGACGGCAGCGGCCAGTGCTGGGTCACCGGCAATGCCAACAACGAGGACGTCGACGGCGGCCCGACCGTGCTGACCACCGAGGTCGTCGACCTGTCGGCGGCCAACGCGCCGGTCGTCAGCTACCTGGTCTGGTTCGAGATCGGCGGCACCACGCCCAACGACACGCTCGACATCAGCGCGTCGAACGACGGCGGCCAGACCTGGACGGCGATCGAGTCGGTCTCCGGCACCAACGACTGGGAGTCGCGCACGTTCGACGTCGCGTCGGTGTTCCCGAACCCCGATCAGTTCGTGATGCGTTTCTCGGTCTCGGACAACCCGAACAACTCGGTGACCGAGGCGGCGCTCGACGCGTTCCGCATCGTCGACGCGGACTGCGCGATCGGCACGTTCTCGAACTACGGCGTCGGCTGCAGCAACGGCCTCAGCGCGCCGACCATGCAGGCGCTGACGATGCCGAACCTCGGCACCACGTTCATCGCCCGCACCGCCAACCTCGGTGGCGCACCGGCGGCGATGATCGTCGGCCTCGCGAGCGAGAACCTGCCGCTGACGCTGCCGGCCTTCGCCGGCAACTGCACGCTGCTGGCCCGCCCGGACGTGGTCGAGGTCCTCAATGTGTTCGCCAACCAGGCGCTCTACCAGCTGGTGCTGCCGAACGACCCGAACCTGTCGGGCACGCAGTTCCACCTGCAGTCGATCGAGTTCGGCCCGCTCTGGACGATGTCCGACGGCGGCGTCGGCACGATCAACTAGGCCGTTCGGCGAACGGAAGCTGCGCTCGGGTCTTTCCTCGTGGCCGCCAAGGGACGACGATCCCCGGCCACGAGGAAGACCATGAGTGAAGCCAGCAACCAGGCCGACAGCCGGGGCGCCGCAGGCGCCGATCTCTTCTCCCGCTCGATCGCCCGGGTCGAGGAAGCCGCCAGACACGCGCGCATCGACCCGGAGACCCTGCTGCGCATGTCGGCACCGCGGCGGACCGTCGAGGTCTCGCTGCCGCTGCGCATGGACGACGGCACGCTGCGGCTGTTCCGCGCCTACCGCGTGCAGTACGACGACGTGCGCGGGCCGTTCAAGGGCGGCATCCGCTTCCACCCGCAGGTCGACCTCGCCGAGGTGAAGTCGCTGGCGCTGTGGATGGCGCTGAAGTGCGCGGTGGTCGACATCCCGTTCGGCGGCGGTAAGGGCGGCGTCGAGGTCGACCCGCACCAGCTGTCGCTGGCGGAGACCGAACGGCTCAGCCGCGCCTACGTGCGCGCGATCGCCGACGTGATCGGCGTCGACCGCGACGTGCCGGCGCCGGACGTCTACACCAACGCGCGCACGATGGCGTGGATGGCGGACGAGTACTCGAGCGTCGTGCGGCAGCACGAGCCGGGCGTGATCACCGGCAAGCCGGTCGGTCGCGGCGGCAGCCTGGGCCGCGACGACGCCACCGGCCGCGGCGGCTACTACGTGCTCAAGGAGATCGAGGCGCAGCGCGACTGGAAGCCGAGCCAGATCACCGTGGCGATCCAGGGGTTCGGCAACGCCGGGCAGCACATCGCCAAGCTGCTGCACAAGGACGGCTACAAGGTGGTCGCGGTCAGCGATTCGCGCGGCGGCATCCACTCGCCCGAAGGCCTCGACATCCCGTCGGTGATCGAGACCAAGAGCTCGACGCGGCGCCTGCCCGAGGTCGGCAGCAAGCTCGACAGCGGCGCGCTGCTCGAACTCGACGTCGACGTGCTGGTGCCCGCCGCCCTCGAGGACCAGATCACCGCCGACAACGCCGCCAACGTGAAGGCCAAGGTCCTGATCGAACTCGCCAACGGCCCGACCACCGGCGAGGCCGACGCGATCCTGCACCAACAGGGCGCGCTGGTCGTCCCCGACGTGCTCGCCAACGCCGGCGGCGTGACGGTCAGCTGGTTCGAGTGGCTGCAGAACCGCGCCGGCATCTACTGGGAGCTCGAAGAGGTGCACCAGAAGCTGCGCACCACCATGCAGACCCAGTACCGCACCCTGCACAGCCGCATGACCGAGATCGGCACCCCCATGCGCACCGCCGCCTACGCCGTCGCCCTCGAACGCCTCGACCGCGCCCACGGCGCCACCGGCACCGCCCAGGACTTCCAGAAGTAGCCGTACGGTACCTGGTTCATCCTCCAACTTTCGCCGCCTCCGCCATCACGCGGAAGTTGCCGTACGGCACCTGGTTCACCCCACTACTCCGGCGAACGAACGTCGAACACCACCGGCTTGCCGTCCTCGATCTCCACCGTCGCGACGCCTTGCATCCTCACGCGCGCCTGCAAGCTGGTCGAGACGACCACGTATTCGCCCGCCGCGACGAACGGCAGGCGGTATCGACCGTCGGCGCCGCTGGTGACGCGATAGGTCTGCCCCGGTCGCTGGCGACGCCGCCGGTCGAACGGCGGCATCACCACCAGCTCGGCCAGGGCCGCCGGCGCGCCGTCGTCGTCGAAGACCACGCCGCTGAGTGCGGCGCCAGGATCGAACGCGAGCGGCTCGGGCTCGACGGTCTGCCCGGCGACGACGCGAACGCTGGCTCGCCCGATGCGGCCGTCGCTGCCGGTCGCGGTGATGCGGTAGTCGCCGGGCGGCAGCCCCGACAGCTCGATCCGGCCGCCGGCGTCGGCCGCGGTGACCACGCTCCCCGCGGTCGCGCCGCTGCGCGCGAGCACGACGTTCGCGGCAGCCAGGTAGCCGCCGTTCGGTGTGCGCAGGGTGCCGCGCAGTCGCCCGGCCGCAGCCGTGTCGAGGCGGAGCGGTTGGTCAGCGGATGACGTGACCGACAGCCAGCAGACGCCGTCGCCGCCCAGCCGCGTCTTCGGGATGCCGAGGTAGCGTTCGCTGGACAGCACGCCGACGTCGACGAGCACGCCCGGATAGATCGGCACCTCGATGCAGAACGTCCCGTCGTCGCCGCTCGGCACCGGCGCGCTGCGGCGACCTTCGAACAGCGACACCACCGGCACGCCGGCGAGCGGGCGACCGAGTTCGTCGACGACCTTGCCGTGCATGACCGTTCTCGACGTCACGACCTTCTCCGGCAGCGGCTGCATCTCGAATCGAAGCCGCTGCTGGGAGCGCGGTGACAGGCGGATCACGACCGGCAGGCTCGACATGCCGGCGGCGTCGGCGCGCAGCTCTTCGCGGCTCGGGACCGGCCAGATCCGCGCGATGCCGTCGTCGCCGACCGCGGCCTCGCGCGCGCGGCGCGGCAGGCTGATGGCGTAGTCGCCGTAGGCCGATCGCTTCGGCGCGTAGAAGACCCTCGCGGCGCGGCCCTTCTCGATACCGCGCACCTCGACGACGCGCTGCTCGACGGCGGTCTTCGGCAGCTCGATCGCTACCGGAGCGGCGACGTCGTTCTCGAGCTGGACCGTGACGATCCCGAACCCCGGCTGGAACACCACGACGGCGACCCGGCGCAGCGGAGCAGCGTCGACCCGCCACCTGCCGGCCTCGTCGGTGGTCGTCTCCTGACTCCAGGCCAGGCACCGCGACTGCAGGCCGACCTCGCGAACGAGCACGTCGGCGCCGACGACGGGACTGCCGTCGGGCCATCGAACGACGCCCGCAACCGCGCGTCCATCGTCCAGCCGCAGCGTCGCCTGGCGACGGCGCCCCCTGGACCCGACCTCGACGCCGCGCTGCACCTTGCCTTCGGCCTTCGCGTGCACGAACAGCTGGCCGAACGGCAGCCGCCGCAGCTGGTAGATGCCGCTGCCGTCGGCGACCGTGCGCGCGACGACCTCGCCGTGCTCGTCGGTCACCCAGACGTCGGCGACCGGCACGGCCTCGTGCAGGGCATCCACGACGCACCCGAACAGCATCGACTCGGGCCAGCCCTGCTGCGCCGGCGACGTCGTCGTCAGCAGCGCGAGCACGGGCACCATGCACGACCTCTTCATCGGCAGCTCCTGTTCGCTCCGGCGACCGCGGCGTGCGGCCGTTGGTCAGCGAAGCAGCCGGGTCGGGATCTGGGTAGCCCCTCCTGAAAGTTGGAGGATGAACCAGGTACCGTACGGCTACTTTTGGGGGAGGTGGTAGAGGAGGAGGTAGATGACGACGCCGGTGATCGAGACGTAGAGCCAGATCGGCGTGGTGATCTTGGCCCACTTCTTGTGGGCTTCGCGGCGGTCCTTGAGGCCGAGGTAGACCGTGCGCAGGATCAGCGGCACCTGCACGGCGGCGAGCACGATGTGCGAGATCAGCAGGGTGAAGTAGACCGGGCGGATGGCGCCCTCGCCCTGGAACTTCACCGATTCGCAGGTCGCGTGGTAGGTCAGGTAGCAGGCCAGGAACAGCGCCGACGTGCCGACGGCGGCCAGCATCAGCTTCTTGTGCAGCTCGACGTTGCCGCGCTTGATCGCGACCAGGCCGGCGCAGATCAGCACGAACGCGATCCCGTTGAGGATCGCGTCGACATCGGCGAGGAAGCGGAAGTCGATCCCGCCGGGGCCCGGGGCGACGACGTCGAGCAGTGCGATCATGGCATCAGGCAGCGTCGCGCACGCTGCGGCGGGTGACGACGAAGGTGCCGAGCGCGAACGTCGCGACGGCGAACAGCGCGGTGCCGAGCAGGCAGACCGCGAACGACGGGCAGCCCGGCGCTTCGCCGTGCAGCGCATGCCGCAGCGAACCGACACCGTAGGTCATCGGATTGACGTGGCGGATCCAGCTGATCAGCCAGTGCGCCTTCTCGATCGGGAAGAACGCGCCCGACAGCAGCAGCATCGGCATCAGGAACAGCATCATGATGCCGTGGTAGCCGGCGGCGCTGTCCATGAGCCAGGCGAGCACGAAGCCGAGCCCGGTCACCGCGACGGCCAGCAGCGCCAGCACGCCGAGGCCCATCAGCACGCGCACGAAGTCGAGTTCGATGCCCGCGAACGGCGCCAGCGCCAGGAACACCACGGCCAGGCCGACGCCGAGCGTCGCGCCGCCGAGGATCTTGCCGAGCGCGATCGCGGCGCGCGGCACCGGCGACACCAGCACGCCCTGGAGGAAGCCCTCCTTGCGGTCCTCGATCACCGTGATGGTCGCGAAGATCGCCGTGAACAGCGTGATCATCGACAGCGTGCCGCTGAAGAAGTACTCGCTGTAGTCCATGCCGTTGAACTGCACGGAGCCGTGCAGCGCGCCGCTGAACAGCAGCCAGAAGATGATCGGCTGCATCAACGAACCGGTCAGCCGCGATCGGTCGCGCAGGAAGCGCACGATCTCACGGTGCCACAACGAGAAGACGGCCTTGCTCATCGACGCCCCCTCTTCTTCTTGTTCTTGGGTTCTTCGGGTGCCGTGACGACGAAGCGCTTGCCGGTGCGCTGCAAGAACACGTCCTCGAGCGACGGGTGCGCGAGCTGCAGCCGGCGCACGGCGTCGCCCCAGCGCTTCATGATCTCGGGCACCAGCTCGTGAACGTTCTGGCCGTCGATGCGCAGCGTCTGGTCGAGCAAGGTCGCCTCGACCGACAGCTCGCGCTGCAGCTGCGCCTTGAGGTCCTCGGCGGTAGCCGACTCGATCTCGAGCACCTGCCCGCCGACCTCCTCCATCAGTTCGCCCGGGCGGCCGTGCGCGACCACGTCGCCCTCGTCGAGCAGCATCAGGCGGTCAGCTTCGGCGGCCTCCTCCATCAGGTGCGTCGTGAACAGCACCGTCAGCCCCTCCTGCGCGCGCAGCACCTTCCACATCTCGCGCCGCGCGGCCGGGTCGAGGCCGGTGCTGGCCTCGTCGAGCAGCACCAGGTCGGGCTGCGACAGCAGGCACTTGGCGATCTCGACGCGGCGGCGCAGGCCGCCCGACAGGTCCTCGACGTTGTCCTTGCGACGATCGCCCAGGTCGGCCGCGGCCAGGCACGCGTCGATGCGCTGCGACAGCTCGCTGCCACCGAGACCGAGCATCAGGCCGCCGTAGCGCAGGTTCTCCTGCACGGTCAGCTTCTTGTCGACGGCCGGCGACTGGAACACGACGCCGATGCGGCGACGGATCGCCGCGGCCTCGCGCGAGAGGTCGTGGCCGAGCATCGACACCGCCCCCTCCTGCAGCGGCACCAGCGTCGACAGCAGCTTGAACAACGTCGACTTGCCGGACCCGTTGGGGCCGAGGAAGCCGAACGCAGCGCCGCTCTGGACCTCGAAGTCGACGCCGCGCAGCGCCTGCCGTTCGCCATAGGCGAACCGCACGCCGGACGCGGTGACAGCGGGTGTCGCACTCATAGGCGCGTCCACACCATGGCGACGAACAACAGCGGCAGGTAGACGATCGACATGATGAAGGTCATGCGCATCGCGACGTCACGTCGGGTCAGCGCGGCGAACAGCGTAGGCACGAAGAACAGCACGTCGAGCAGAACCGCGATGACCGCGTAACGCTCGTCGCACATCTGGGTAACGTAGGGGATCAGGCTGGCGATACCGAGGCCGCCCACGTAGAGCAGCATGGTGATGCCGGTGCGGTGGCCGGTCGGGTCGACCACCGGCAGCATCTGCATGCCGGCGCGCGCATAGTCCTCGCGGTAGCGCCACGCAATGGCGAGGAAGTGAGGGATCTGCCAGCAGAACAGGATCGCGAACAGCACCAGCTGCGGCATCGCCAGTTCGCCGGCGACCGCGGCGTGGCCGACGACCGGCGGCAGCGCCCCCGGGATCGCGCCGACCAGCGTGTTGAGCGGCGTGCGCGTCTTCATCGGCGTGTAGACCAACACGTAGCTGACCACGATCAGCGCGCACAGGCCGGCGGCCGTCCAGTTCCACTGGCCCGGCGGACGCGAGCCGTCCGGCGCCAGCGGCGCGGCCCCGATCAGCACCAGCAGCACGCCGAGCAGCGACGCCACCGCGCCGAAGATCAGCACGTTGCGCGGTTTCAGGCGGCCGCTCGGGATCGGCCGGCCCTGCGTGCGCTCCATCAGCGGATCGAGGTCGCGCTCGCGATACATGTTGAGCGCGGCCGCGCCCGCCGCCGCCAGGAAGTTGCCGAGCGTCGTGTAGATCAGCAGGTCGAGCGGCGGGTACGACGTCTTGGCCGGCCACGCCATGAACGCGCCCGCGACCACCGCGAACACCGCCAACGCCGACAGCCGCGGCTTGCCGAGCTCCCAGTAGGCGCGCAGCACGCCGGCGCTACCGGCGCTGCCTTCGGCGACGCTCATGCCTGCTCCGGATGGCGGGTCGCCCGGAAGACGTGCGCTGCGAGCGCCGCCATCAGGGCGGTCAACAGGGCCCCGAGCAGAACGTGCACCGAGATCGTGATCGCAGCGCCGAGGCGGTCGACGTTCTCCGGCTGCTTGCCGGCCTCGTTGCGGATCGCCAGCGCGACGAAGCCGAGCGCGATCTGCAGGATCAACAGGCCGATGATCGTCTGGGCGAGGCCCTTGATGCCCTGCGCCGCGCCGAGCTTGCCGACCGCGAACGCGGTCGCGATCGTGACCACCAGGAACACGACGAACGCGTTGCCGACGTGCGTCCACAGGGCATGCGGGCTGTTGGTGTGGCGCGCGATGGCGCCGAACACGGTCTGCAGCACCACGATCACGATGCCGACCACGGCCAGCTTGCGACCGGCACCCGGGCCGGCCTCGCGCACGACGGCGGTCGAGCGGTAGCGACCCGACAGCTGGTAGGCCAGCCAGCCGAACGTCGCCAGGATCAGCTGCGCCAGCGTGCCGTGGGTGACCGAGCTCGCGGCCGGCAGGTTGTTGAGCACGCCCGTGCCGCCGACGATGCCCTGGACCAGCACCAGGCAGCCGCCGAAGAACGCGGTCACCACCGCCTTGCGATCGCCGCGCCCGCCGAGCAGCAGCCACAGCCACAGGCCGAGCGCGATCAGGCCGGCACTCGACGCGATCAGCCGGTGGAAGTGCTCGAAGAAGCCGGGCAGTTCGGTGTAGCTGCTCTCCGGCATCAGCTGGCCGTCCGAGAGCGGCCAGTCGGCATAGGCCATGCCCGAGCCGGTGCTGGTCGTGAGCGCGCCCCACAGGATCGTGAACGTGGTCACGATCAGCATCACGACCGCGAGCCGAAAGGGCCCTCGGGTCGGGGATTCCGTCAACGCAGGCTGGGCTTCGATGGTCGTCATGGGCCGGGTAGCCCATGAGAATGCCCGCCCAAGGACGGATTTTCAGCGCCGACCCGGTCGGTCGGCAGGTTGGATCAGCGCGTCAGCACGCGGGTCCGGGCCGGGGCGCTGCTGTCGCCGTCGAAGGCCTCCCACATCGGGCGCTCGCTGTCGCTCAGGCTGCTCGAGTCGACCGTGCGGTCGATCGCCTTCTCCGGGCTGGTCTGGGCCATCGCCAGCAGGTTCTCGACCTCGACGTCGTCGCCCTTGGCCAGCTTCGAAGCCGACTGCAGGTAGCCGATCGCGGCCTGCGGCTCGCCCATGCGGAGCAGGCAGACGCCCAGGTTCTTGTGCGCGGCGCGGGTCGCGGCCGGCGGCACGCCGTTGCCCGGGGCCAGCGACAGCTCGGCGATGGCGCGCTGCCACAGCCGCTGCTCCATCAGCTTCTCACCGCGGTGCAGGTGCGTCAGCACGGCCGTGTCGAGCTTCGGGCCGAGCTTCTGGAACTCGAGCACCTCGATCCACGGGATGTCCTGGAAGGTGTTGCGGATCACGCCCGTGCACTGGATGCGCGTGTAGAGCGGCATCGAGTAGACCTGCTCGAGTTGCTTGTTCGACTTGCTCAGGAAGAGCATGCCGAAGACGTCGTTGTAGGACTTCTCCTGCCAGATCTGCTGGTCGTCGCCCCACGCGTAGAAGTTGGTGTAGTCCGTCGGCGTGAACTTCGTGAAGAACGGGTTCGAGATGCGGCCGAGCGACGCGAACTGCGCGACGAACCTGACCTTCACGTTGTGGAAGGCGTCCGGGTTGGCGCGCATCGCCTCGATGGTCGTGCGGACAGGGGTGCCGAACTCGTTGTCCTGCGCAGGAAGCGCGGAGACGCCGATCAGGCACGAAAGAAGCAGTGCGGTTCTCATGGCGATTTCGTTTTCTCTCTCGGGTCGATTCGGGGGGGCCGCGATCACTCGGTGATCCGTTCCATCAGCTTGCGCAGAGCCTCGTCCATCAACTCGTCCGGGACGTCGTCCCCCGACTTCGCCAGTTCGCGTAGGCAAGCGATGCGCTGCGCCTTGGTGAGATCTCGATGCATCAGCTCATCGACGATGCGATCGACGTCGGAGTGCGACTTGGTCAAGTTGTGAAACCCGGGTGCGTGTAGGTGCACGGCGAGCCGTGCAGCTTGGCTATCGACCCGCGCGCCCCCTCGGCTTGACGCCCTGTTGCAGGCAATCCCAATAGGACGCACCCGGAGCTCGCGCCGCGCCGCGTCGACTCCCACCGCGCGCAACCGCCGCCCGCATGGGCCCGCCGCGCGAGTGCTTGAGAAGTCGACAGCCGGCCGACGAAGTGACGGCAACTTCGACACACCCTGCCGAACCTGATGACGATCGCCACAAACCGCCGCATCGCCGCGCTGCTGCTCGCCGGATCCACCTTCCTCGCGCCCGCGCTGGCACAGGACGTCTACCTCAGCGAGGTGCGCGCCGACGCGACCGAGCAGTGGATCGAGATCCACAACCGCGGCACCGCGTCGCAGGACCTGTCGGACTGGACGCTGCACGCGGCGACCACGACCGCGTGGATGCCCAACAACTACTGGTGGCCGTTCCCGGCCGGCACCGTGCTCGCCCCGGGCGCCTACCTGCGCGTGCACTGGTTCGCCGACTCGCCGGCGGCGCCGGCCCCGGGCGACCTCTACACCGGCACGTCGCCGTACGGCTTCCTGTTCGGCCTCGGCGGTGAGCCGCTGTCGGGCGACGAAGGCGCCGCGGCGCTGTTCCGTTCGCAGTCCAACGGCCAGATGAACTCGTCGACGATGGTCGCCGACTGGGTCAGCTGGGGCAGCAGCGGCTTCCAGCGCGAGGTGCTCGCGGTCTCGGCCGGCCTGTGGACCACCAACCGCGCCGCCCCGGCGATCCCGACCGACCACAGCCTGGCCCGCGATCCGGACGCGATCGGTGTGACGACGTTCGCCGACGAGAGCTGGTTCCTGGACGCGACCCCGACACCGCTGATGCCGAACATCACCGGCGCGGTCATCCAGAGCTACGGTCAGGCCTGCACGCTGCCGGGCAACCACCTGCTCGGCCTGCCCGAACTGCGCGCCACGTCGCTGCCGCTCTACGGCGCGGCCGGCTTCGGCTTCGCGCTCGACCACACGACCGGCATCTTCGGCGAATACGTGCTGGTCGGCTTCAGCTCCGCCGCCGCCCCGCCCAACCAGCCGTCGATCCTGCCGAACTACTCGGGCGTCGGCTGCGTCGAGGCGATCAGCACGCCGGGCCTGGTGATGACGTGGCTGGTGCCCGCGACGATCCTGTCGACCGAGATCCCGATGTCGCTGGCCGGCTACCCGCCGCAACTGATCGGCCTCGAGATGCACGTGCAGGCGCTGGTGCTCGAACTGCTGCCGGGGGTCAACCCGCCCTACCAGGGCATCAGCAACGCGCTGCGGGTGGTCGTCGGACAGTAGGCCGAGGCGCCAACCCTACACCTCGCCGCTCTTCGCCCGTTCCTTCGCCTTGCGCTTGTGCACCGCCTCGGGCGCCTGGCCCTCGCGCCAGAGCATCGCGATGACGCTGGTGCCCCACTCGCGCAGGTCGACGTCGAGGTCGCCGTCGAAGTCGTCTTCGTCGAGCACGCCGCTCTCGAAGTGGAACAGCACGCAGCCGCCGTCCGCGGTGCGGTCGAGCAGGCGTCGCGCCCGGGCCATCGACTTGACCGGATCCTCGGCGACCATCGGATAGGGAGGGTCGAGGAAGATCACGTCGGGCGCGACCTCGATGTCGGTCGGCGCGTCGGCGTCCTCGTCCTCACGGGCCGCCCCGAACAGCGGTCGGTGCATCAGCGGCGGGTCCCAGGCATCGGCCCGGATCACCACGGCGCGGTCCTCGGCGTCGTCGCCGAGCGAACGCAAGTTGTTCCGTAGGATATCGATGGCCTTGCCGTTCTTCTCGACGAACAGCACCCGATCGGCCCCCCTGGACAGGGATTCCATCCCGGATGCGCCAGTTCCTGCAAAAAGGTCCCAGACGAACGCGCCCTCGATGCGGTCTCCAAGGATGTTGAACACCGCCTCGCGGACCTGGCCCAGCAGCGGACGGGTCCCGAGGCCCCGCACCGTCTTGAGGGTCCGCCCGCCGTACTCGCCACCAATGATTCGCAGGCTCATGAGCCCCCAGATGGTGGCAGGCAGAACCTCCTGACGCAACTCCGACACGAACGCCGAGAAGACGATAAAAGAGGCACTGTGGAACCAGGCACCCCTCTGCTGGCTCTGCGATTCGGCGGCCAGAGCCACGCGCTCGAGCCGGGTCGGGACTATCTGCTCGGTAGCGCGGACGATTGCGATCTGCGCATCGCCGACGCGGAGCCCCACCACGCCTGCCTGTCGGTCGATGCCGACGGCGCCACCATCAGCGACCTCGAGAGCGAGTCCGGCCTGCTGCACAACGAGCAGCGCGTGCCGAGCGCGACGCTGCAGGCCGGCGACCGGGTCGCGATCGCCGGCGAGTTGCTGGTGCTTGCCGTCGACGACGGCAGCGCGGCGCTGGTGCCGATCCCGGCGCTGCGACAGGCGGCGGTGCAGCGCCGCATCGCCAAGGTGCGGGTCGCGGCCGCGGCGCTGCGCCACCAGCCGCGCACGTTCGCCGAACTGGTCGGCGAGGGCCTGCGCGACGCGCCGTGGCTGGCGCTGTCGATCGTGCTGCACGCGCTGATCTTCCTGCTGCTCGCGATCTACGTGCCGCAGCGCGAGATCGGCGGCGCCAGCGTCGCGACCATCAACATCGACGTCCGGGCCGGCGCGCCGCTCGGCGACGGGCCGCCGGCGCCGCCCGAGGTGGTCGTCGAGCAGGCCGAGGACGACGTCGTCGAGGACCCGGACCCGCTCGCAGCGGAGGTCCCGATCCCGATCACCGAGGGCCCGAAGCCGATGCAGACCCAGCCGATCGAGAACCCGACGCTGCGCACGCGCAAGCGGCCGCGCAACAGCGGCGGCGGCGGCGGCGTGGTCGCCGACGAGGGCGGCATCGGCTCCGGCAGCTTCCAGAAGAAGGTGCGGGAGCTGCAGGAGAGCGGGCTCGAGATCGTGTTCGTGTTCGACAGCACCGGCTCGATGACGCGCACGATCCAGGACACCAAGTCGACGATCGTCGAGATGTGCGGCGTGCTGCGGTCGCTGGTCCCGGACGCGCGCATCGGCCTGGTCACGTATCGCGACCGCGGCCGCAACGAGGACTACCTGGTGCGCCAGGTGCCGCTGGCGCTGGACTACTGGCGCGCCAGCAACTTCGTGCAGTTCGTCACCGCCGAGGGCGGCGGCGACCGCCCCGAGGACGTGCGCGCCGGCCTGACCGCAGCGATGCGGCAGGAGTGGCGGCCCAACGCGCAGCGCGTGATCGTGCTGGCCGGCGACGCGCCGGCGCACGCGGGCGACCTCAAGGGCATGCTCAAGGACGTGCGTCGCTTCGCGAAGAACAAGCGCTCGTTCGTGCACACGTTGATCACCAGCCCGGAGCGCGCCGGCCCGACCACGCACGACCACTTCCGGCGCATCGCCGAGTCCGGGCGCGGCGTCTGCGAACCGATCGAGAACCGCGGCCGCATCCTGCAGCGCGTGCTGACGCTGGCGTTCGGCCAGCAGTTCGACGAGGACGTCGACATCGTCGTGCGCACCGTCGCGCACCAGCGCGACCGGGTCGACACCGCGTCGCTGCACCTGGTGCGCAAGGGCGGCCCGCAGCTGGCCGCGGCGCTGCGGCAACAGCCGGTGCCAACGACGCTGTGGAACGCGCTGGTTCGCAAGCCGCGCGAGCCGGTCGCGATGGTGCTGATCGACCTGCTCGCCGACAAGCGAACGCCCGAGCACACCCGGCACGCGTCGGCCGCCGCGCTGCAGCGCATCCTGCGCCTCGAGGTGCCGCCGATCGACCCGCAGACCAGCGAGCCGGCGTCGCGGCGGATGATCTCGCGGCTGCGCATCCTGGCCAAGAAGCTGCCGAACTCGGCGGCGCGGGCGCGGCCGGGCGTTCACAAGCGCGGCGCGGCTGCTATCCTCGCCGGGCCGAGATGCCCGCACTGCCCGACCGCCTGGGCCGCCCGCTGCGCAACCTGCGCCTGTCGGTGACGGACCGCTGCAACCTCCGCTGCCAGTACTGCATGCCGGAGGAGGACTACACGTGGCTGCCCAAGTCGGACGTGCTGTCGTTCGAGGAGACGATGCGCGTCGTCGACCGCTTCGTCGAGATCGGCGTCGACAAGGTCCGGCTGACCGGCGGCGAGCCGCTGCTGCGCAACGAACTGCCCAAGCTGGTCGAGATGCTCGCGCAGCGGCCGCTGCAGGACCTGGCGATGACGACCAACGGCGTGCTGCTGCGCAAGCACGCGCGCGCGCTGAAGCAGGCCGGACTGCATCGCCTGACCGTCAGCCTCGACTCGCTCGACCCGAGGACGTTTGCGATGATGACGCGCCGCGACGACCTCGGCCGCGTGCTCGACGGCATCGAAGCCGCGCGCGAGGCCGGCTTCGTCGGCACCAAGATCGACACCGTGGCGATCGCGGACGTCAACGAAGGCGAACTGGCGAGGCTGGTGGAGTTCGGCCGTTCGGTCGACGCCGAGGTGCGCTTCATCGAGTACATGGACGTCGGCGGCGCGACCCGCTGGCGCATGGACCGGGTGATCCCGCGGCGGCGCATCCTCGAACGGCTCGGCGAGCACTTCGGCGAGATCACCGAGGTGCCGCGCACCGACAGCGCACCGGCCGAACGGTTCACGCTGCCCGACGGCACCACCTTCGGCATCATCAGTTCGGTGACGCAGCCGTTCTGCGCCAGCTGCGACCGGGCGCGCGTGACCGCCGACGGCATGTGGTTCACCTGCCTCTACGCCGAGACCGGCACCGACCTGCGCGCGCTGCTGCGATCTGGCGCCAGCGACGCGGTGCTGCGGCAGAAGCTGCTCGACGTCTGGGCCGGCCGCCGCGACCGCGGCGCCGAGGTGCGCGCCGGCATGCCGGACCGCGGCGCGCTGGCGCAGGCCGACGCGATGCGCGACAACCCGCACCTCGAGATGCACACGCGCGGCGGGTAGCGCAGCGGTCCGGCCGCATTGCGTTCGCGAAGGCCTACGCCGCTGCTTCGACCGCCAGTTCGGGGAGCAGGCGCCAGAGCAGCTGCTGCGCCGCGTTGCGGATCGCGCCGTAGTATTCGAGGGCCGTGCCCCACCAGGCGGTCTTGGTGCCGTAGCCGTGCAGGGACAGCGTGCGGGTGGCCGAGCCGGAGACCAGCTCGACGTCGACGACGAGGTGCGACTTGGTCGTCATGTAGAGGTCGACATCGACGTGGCGCACGACCGCGCGAACGGTGACGTCGGCCGCCTCGCGGGTCGCGACGACCTCACCGCCCTGGCCGACGATCTCGAGGCGCAGCATCTCGGCGAACCACGCGGCAGGATCGTCGCGCGTCACCACGTCCGCGGTCGTCATGCCGAAGCCGTTGCGCACGTAGCCGATCACCAGCGGTTCGCCGGCCGCGTCCTGTTGCGCCTTCAGGTGCTCGGCCCACTGTCGCTCCGCGGCATCGCTGAAGCCGCGATACTCGTAGCCGTCGGGCGTCGCATCGGGCTCGCCGCCACTCCAGCCGCGCTGTTCGCCCGGGGCATACTCGACCGACTCGATGCAGACCTTGCGGCCGGCGAGCCCTGGCGCGTGCCGTTCGGGCAGCGACGCCTCGTATTCGGCCAGCGCCAGCGGCTGGTCGGAGAACGCACACGACGTACACAGAGACAACGCGAGGATCCCGAGCAGGCGCTTCATGGCTGCGGAAATAGACGTGACCGCGTTCGTTGCCAAGCCCCTTCGCGCCGGCCGGGCGCACCTTCATCATGCGCACGATGGCCAGACGCCTGCTTCCGCTCGCGCCGCTGCTGCTCGCCGCGTGTGCAACCCCCGACGTCGAACACACCTATCCGGTGCTGATCTTCCCGCGAACGGTCGGCTTCGACGGCAAGCTGGTCACGCCCGTGGGTCGCGTGACCAAGGGCTGGATCGACCACGCGAAGTCGCCGGAGACCGACCTGGTGCAGTTCTGGCTGCGCGAGTCGTTCTACGTCGGCGACTGGGCGTGGCACCCGTTCTTCCTCGCGTACGACCACCAGCAGAACCGCTGGGAACAGTGGGAGGTATGGGCCGGTGACCAGTTCGGCTACTACTCCGAGGAGCGCCAGCAGACGCTGCGCAGCACCGGCAGCGAAGACGTCGAGGTGCCGTTCGCGCACAACCAGACCGGCGCGGTGCGCAACTGGGCGCCGATGACCTACATCGACGAACGTCCGAGCGAGGCGCTCGCCGCCGAGTTCACCGGCGCCGACGCGCGACGCCTGATCGAGGTGCTGCGGCGCCCGAAGGACTACCCGCACCACGACGGCTACCTGATCTGGCCCGGCCCCAACAGCAACGGCTACGCGCGCTGGGTGCTCGCCGAGGCCGGGGTGTCGGTCGACCTCGACCCGAAGATGATCGGCAAGGACTGGCTCGGGCCGCTGGGCATCTCGGCCGGCCTGACGCCGACGCGCACCGGCCTGCACGTCGACGCCCTGTCGCTCGGCGTCGCGATCGGGCTGCTCGACGGCATCGAACTGCACCTGCTCGGCGCGACCTTCGGCGTCGACCTGTGGCCGCCGGCGCTGAAGACGCCGTTCGGCCGGCTCGGCTTCGCCGAGTGAGCGCTACGCGAGCTGCTGCTGGCCGGTGCGCAGACGGTCGGCCAGCAGGTGGCAGGTCACGACCACGCTGACGATCGCCAGCGCCGGAAACAGCCACAGGTGCCAGGCGCCCTCGGCGGCGTGCTCGCTGCCCTGGCGCAGCATCGTGCCCCACGAGCTGACCGCGTTGGGGCCGATGCCGAGGAACGACAGCGTCGACTCGGCGACGATCGCCGCGGCCAGACAGAACGCCGCGGTCACCCCGACCTGGCTCAGCAGCTGCGGCAGCAGGTGGCGCACGATCAGCTTCCAGGTCGGCACGCCGAGGCCGCGCGCGACCATCACGAAGTCCCGTTCGCGCAGCGACAGCAGTTCGCCGCGCACGATCCGCGCGAAGCTCATCCAGAACAACAGCGCCATCGCGAGGCTCAGCCCGACCGCCGACGAGCCGAAGAACGCGGCCGAGAACAGCAGGAACAGCATGCTCGGAAAGCACACGAACAGCTCGATCAGGCGCTGCACCAGCACGTCGACCACGCCGCGCGCGTAGCCGGCCCAGATCCCGAGCAGGGTGCCGACGAACATCGCGAGCAACACCGCGGGCAGGCCGATGCCGACTGCCGTGCCGGCACCGTGCACGATCCGCGCCAGCACGTCGCGACCGGTGTCGTCGCTGCCCAACGGGTGCGCTCCGGTCGGGCCTTCCTGGAAGCGCGACGCGTCGGTCTCGAGCGGCCCGTAGGGCCACGGCGGCATCCAGGCCCAGTCGTCGCCGTCGCCGTCCAGCCGCGACCACCACTGCTTCCAGCTCAGGTCGTCCGGACCGGGCGGCGGGTCTCCGACCAGGTCGGCGAACGCCGGCCAGCTCAGTTCGCCGTCGACCTCGGCGACCAGCGGCACGTCGTTGGCGACGATCGGCGCCAGCATGCCGACGAGCAGCACCACCGCGACGAACGTCCACGGCAGCCAGCGGCGCACGCGGCCGCGTCTGTCGTTGGCGCCGCTCAATCCGTCAGCCTCACGCGCGCGTCGACCAGCCGGTGCAGCACGTCGGACAACAGCAGCGCCAGCAGCGTGACCACCGACGTCAGCAGCACCAGCGCCATCACCATCGCCTGGTCGAGCCCGACGACGGCGGCGAACGCCAGGTGGCCGAGGCCGTCCAGCGCGAACAGGTTCTCGACCACGATCGAGCCGCCGACGAGCATCGGCAGCAGCCCGCCGGCGAGGGTCGCGACCGGCGTCGCGCCGTGGCGCAGCAGGCGGCGGCCGACGACGCGCCGGTCGACGCCGAGCGCGCGCAGGCTGGTCATGAACGGCGCCACCGACGCGCGCGCCACCGCGTCGCGCACGAAGCGCGTCACCATCACCAGCGGCCCGATCGTCATCACCAGCACCGGCAGCGTCAGGTGGTGCACGAAGTCCAGCAGCTGCCAGAAGAACGTCCACTGCTCGGCGCCGTTGGAGCGCAGCCCGCTGATCGGAAACCACTGCACCCACAGTACGCTGAACGCGAGCAGCAGCAGCGTCGCCATCAGGAACTCCGGCACGCCGGCGAGCATCAGCATCGCGACCGACCAGAACCGTTCGCGGCGGCGACCGGCGCGACGTCCGAGCCAGACCCCGAGCGGCAGCCCGACGCCGACCGCCAGCAGCATGCTGAGCCCGCCGAGCAGCATCGTCACCGGCACCGCCTCGCCGAGCCGCCGCCACAGCGCGCGGTTGTCCTCACCGGGGCCGGCCAGTTGCAGGGTCGCGGCGTTGCCCAGCCACGCGGCGTAGCGCCGCCACAGCGGGTACGGTTCGAGCGTCTCCGCGTCGATCAGGCCGTAGCGGATGCGCAGCCGCTGCACCGCTTCGTCGCGTCGCTTCGCGTCCGCGTACGAACCCGACTCCGACGCCACGGTCGCCTCGATCTCGGCGCGGTCGATCGGCGACCGGTCGAGCACGAAGAACGTGACGAAGGTGACGCCGAGCAGCGTCAGCATCAGCCACAGCAGGCGGATCAGGAACCAGCGCCCCATCGCTTCTCAGGCCGACACGATCACCGACAGGATCGCCTTGCGCGTGTCGAGCCAGCACTGCCACGGGTCCGAGCCGCGCTCGTGCTCGAGCGTCAGGATCGGGATCTGCAGCGTGCGGCCGATCCACGAACCGAGCGAGCCCGGCGTCGGCGCGATCTTGTCCGACGGCTTGACCCGGTAGCCGGAGTGCTGCGAGAACAGTTCGGCGTGCTGGACCGCCGGCCCGTCGTAGTTGATGAAGTGGTCGTTGCGCCAGCTGTGCGCGACAATCACCAGGTGCGGACGTTCGGCGCGCACCAGGTCGTGCAGCGCGCGGGCCTCCGGCTGGTCGAGCGGCCGCTGGCCGTAGGCGCGACCGGGCAGGAAGTTGCTCGCCGGGTAGTTGCGGTTGAGGTCGATGCCCTGCGCGTTGCCGCGCGTGCCGTGCGCGGTGCCGTCCGGGTTGACGTCCTCGAGGATCGTCAGCGTCACTTGCTCGAGCGCGCCCGGGAACGCCGCGAACGCGCTCGGCAGCTCCGCGGTCGAGACCGAGCCTTCGCGTTCGTTGCCGTGGATGCCGCCGACCCAGATCACGCGGCGTGGGCCGTTGCCGATCCGACGGATGCGCAGCGGCCGGCCCTCGCGGCTCTGGCCGATCGTCTGCCACGGCGACGGCTGCGCGATCGCGCGCGGCACCGAAGCGTCGGCGACATCGCGCGATGCCGACGAGTCCTGTGCCTTCCAGTCCGCGTTGCGCGGGTGGAACCCGACACAACCGGTCAACAACGCCGCCACGACGATCACCCACCGCATGGCTGCGAACGATAGCCGACTTCACTCGCGGAGCCATCCTGACGATGAGGCAAGCAGCCAGGAACCTGCATGCCCGACCAAGCGACCATCCAGCGCATCGACGCCGCGATCTCGTTCGCCGGCCTGCTGATCCGCGTCGGCGCCTACGCCGTGGTCGGCGGCTTCGCCAGCCACTACGCGTGCGGCCAGGCGATCCTCACCGGCCTGTTCCTCGGCGACCTCGCCGCCAGCGTGCTCCGGGTGTTCGTGCAGCCGCGCGAGCACCTGGCGCAGTTCTTCGCCGAACTGCTGGTGCTGGCCGTGGTCTTCCTGTGGGCGCGCGGCGACCTGGTCTGGCCGGCCGACACGCCGACCCGGGCGATCATCGGGCTGGCCGCGTTCGGGGTTTTTGCCGGGCGCGCGGGAGGAACGACCCTGACCCGGTTCGGGCCGAGCGAAGACGGCTTCGCGTAGCGGGCGACCGCCGGTCGCGTGATCCCTGGGCCGCGGGGTTTTCGTTGGCCGTTCGGCGCCAGACGACGCCGGGTGCAGACCGGGCCCGATCCGAGGGCCCGCATTCGCACCATGACCCAATCGCAGACCCCGCTTCCCCTCCTGCGCGACGCGAGCGGCGGCGCCCTGCCGACCACCAACGACGCGGTGATGGTCGTCGGCACGCCGGGCAACTGGAGCTTCCCGGTCCGCGAGGGCGAGCCGATCGCGATCCCGCCGTCGGCCAACGGCACCTGGGTCGCCGGCAACGTCACCGGCACGACCAACGTCAACGCGAACGGCCAACTGCTGTTCAACCAGAGCGCCGACGACGGCACCGGCAGCACCAGCACCGGCGGCGCCTTCAGCGGCTCGGCCGGCAGCCCGATCTGGTTCGACCACGCGGGCGACTTCGTGTTCCGCCAGTCGATCGACAACAACGTCGAGGCCGCGATCGTCAAGGTGCAAGCGGCGTGCTGGCGGCGACGCCGAGCACCATCTCCGAGGCGAACGGAGGCACCCAGACGTTTGCGATCGACGCGGGCGCGGCGCACGCCGGAGACCTCTACGCCGTCATCGGCACGGCCAGCGGCACCACGCCCGGCACCGTCGTGCCGCTCGGCCCGCTGACGATCCCGCTCAACTTCGACGCCTACACCGACCTCACGGTCGCGCTGTTCAACACGTCGGTGTTCAGCAACACGCTGTCGGTGCTCGACGCCAACGGCCGCGCCACCGCGGCGCTCAACCTGCCGGCCGGCACGCTGCTCCACCACGCGGTCGTCGGCCTCGACTTCACGCTGAGCGAGACGTTCGTCAGCGAACCGGCGACGGTCAATATCTTCTAGACCGGCGCCCCCCGGGTGGGATCGGGTCGGCTCGATCTGGCCGACTCGATCTGGCCGACTCGATCTGGGCGGGCGATCCGCCCGCCCCACCGCGCGGATACACCCTGGAAACAGCGTGCGCGCTAGCGTGCAGCGCACGATGCTGATCCAACGACCTCTCGTCGCGCTCGCATGTGGCGCGACCACGCTCTCTCTCGCGACCGCCCAGGGCGCGAACTTCGCCGCGCCGGTGATGATCCAGGCCGGCGACAAGGTCTGCGGCAAGGGCCGCATGTACCCGTCGCCAGCCGCCTACGACATCGACCGCGACGGCAAGCTCGACCTCGTCGTCGGCGACCTGCGCGGCCACCTGACCTACGCCCGCCAGACCGGCCCCGGCGCGTTCGCCGCCGAGCAGAAGCTCCAGGACGCCGCCGGCAAGGTGCTCGACTTCGGCAACTGGTGATGCATCGGCATGAGTCCACAGTTCGTGGACTTCAACGCCGACGGCCACGACGACATCGTCTGCGGCATCTTCGACGGTTCGCCACACGTCAGCTACTGGGACGCCGAAGCCGGCGGCTTCCTGCAACCGGTCGGCATCCTCGACAAGCAGGGCCAGCGCATCGTGCTGAACGCGTGGTGGAACTTCGACGCCAAGCAGTGGCAAGACACCGACCGCTGTGACCCGGAGGGCGGCGCGCCGGCCGAGGGCCACCTGACCTCGGCGATCGCGTTCGACTACGACCGCGACGGCGACTGGGACCTGGTGCTCGGCGACCACAAGGGCGGCTACGTCTACTTGCGCCGCAACGAGGGCAGCAACGCGGCGCCGAAGTTCGCGACCCGCAACGAGCTGGTGATGGCCGCCGGCAAGCCGATGCACGACCCCGGCACCGTCGCGACGATCCGCGCGGTCGACTGGAACGGCGACGGCAAGCTCGACCTGATGGTGTCCGGCATGGGCGACCCCTACGGCGAAGGCACCGGCGGCGGCGTCGCGGTCTACCTCGACGAGAGCACCTCGGGCGACAAGAGCTTCGGCGCCGCGGTGACGCTGATCGAGCCGAGCCCGAAGGGCAGCGTCGGTGAGCCACGCCGGCCGGACGCCGGCCTGCACCCGGAGCCGGTCGACCTCGACGGCGACGGCGACCTCGACCTGATCGTCGGCGGCTACTCGATGTGGAAGCCGAACGCCCGCGAGCTGAGCGACGCCGAGAAGGCGCGCGCCGAGGAGCTGCAGCAGAAGCTGAGCGAACTGCGCGCCGAGAGCAGCAAGCTCTACGAGCAGGCGAGCAAGGCCAGGGAAGGCCTGACCGGCGAGGCGGCGCAGCAGGCGTTCGCGAAGGCCTACGAGCAGATCCGTCCGCAGATGGCCAAGGTGACCAGCCAACTGCAGCCGCTGCAGAAGGAGCTCGACAAGCTGCAGCCGCGGCCGCAGCGGGTGTCGTTCACGTGGTTCTACGAGAACCTGGCCAAGACCGGGACGCGGTAGTCGGCGGCCAGGTAGTCGGCGGCCCGGTAGTCGACCAGGTAGTCGACGACCGGTAGCCGGACCGTCAGATCCCGTAGCGGCACGGGTCCTCGGGATCGATCACGAACGTCGCCATGCTCGTGATCCACGCCGAGCCGGTGATCTCCGGAACGACCGCGTCGTGCTCGCCGACCCTGGTGGTCTCGAGCACGCGCGCCCGGAACCGGGTGCCGAGCACGCTGTCGCTGTCGAACCACTCGCCGACGCCGAGCTCGCCCTTGGCGTGCAGGACCGCGAGCTTGGCCGACGTGCCGGTGCCGCACGGCGAACGGTCGTAGGCGGTGCCCGGGCACAACGTCAGCGAGCGCGCGCCGGGACGTTCGCCGTCGAGCGGCACGAACAGCTTGATGTGGTCGACGATCTCCTCCTCGCCGACGTCCGGGTGCACGCCGCGGATGCCCTCGCGCACCATCGATTCGCGGATCGCGGTCGCCGCCTGCATCAGCACCGGCAGGTGCGCCTTCTCGACCATCAGCCCGAGCTGGTCCGCCTCGACGAACGCAAACCAGTTGCCGCCGTAGGCGATGTCCGCCGCGATCTTACCGAAGCCGTGCACCGGCACGACGACGCGCTGGCGGTAGAGGAACGACGGCACGTTGGTGATCGTGACGCTCCTGGGCCGGCCCGCCTCGACCTCGACCTTGCACTCGACCACGCCGACGGTCGTGTCGAGCCGGATCGTCGTGGTGGGCTCCACCGCCGGCACCATGCCCATCGCGACCGCCGTGGTCGCCAGGCCGATCGCGCCGTGGCCGCACATGCCGAGGTAGCCGGCATCGTTGACGAACACGACCCCGAGGTCGGCGTTGTCGCGCGTCGGCGGCAGCAGGTAGGCGACGATGATCGCGTCGTGGCCGCGCGGCTCGAGCACCAGCGCACGGCGCAGATGGTCGTGATCGCGCCGCAGCACGTCGCGCTTCTCGGCCATCGTCCTGCCCGGGATCTGCGGCAGGCCGCCGGTTACGACGCGCGTCGGTTCGCCCGCAGTGTGCGAGTCGACCGCCTGGATCATCTGCTCGAAGGACAGCATGCCAGGACGTTAGCATGGCCGACATGAAGAGAGCCCTGCTGTCCCTCTCCCCTCTGGTCGCCGGCGTCGCGATCGCCGCGTGGCCGGCGAGCGAATACGACTTCTGCCAGCTGCAGATCACCTACTGGGACCAGAAGCAGGGCATCGTGCGCGACCGCGGCTACCTCGCGGTCGACGAGGACACCGGCCGCACCTACAAGACCGGCCCGTGGCTGTCGTGGTTCCAGAACGGCAAGAAGCTCAGCAGCGGCGACTACCGGAACAACCTGCGGCACGGCACCTGGACGTTCTGGTTCCAGAGCGGCCAGAAGCGCTCGGAGATGGTGTTCGCCGACGGCCGGCCGACCGGCAAGAGCACCAGCTGGCACCCGAGCGGCCAGAAGTCCGAAGAGCGCATCTACGGCGAGACCGAGCTGCGCACCGTGCAGTGGCACGAGAACGGCCAGAAGTCGAACGAGGGCGTCATGAAGGGCCAGTTCGGCTCGGCCAGGATGCACGGCGTCTGGACCCGCTGGTACCCCAACGGCCAGAAGCGCAGCGAGGCGACCTACGACGACGGCAAGCTCGACGGCGTGCAGACGTTCTGGGACGAGCAGGGCAACGTCACCAGCAAGACCACCTGGAAGAACGGCGAGCAGATCCAGTAGCGGTCCGCCCGCAGCGAGCGCCGGCTACTTCTTCTTCTGGTAGCTCGCCTTGAAGCTCAGGAACGGATCCATGTCGCCGAACGTGCTGTGCCCCTTGCAGCTCTTGGCGTGGCCGTTCTCGTCGACGTAGATCACGTAGCGCTGCGTCGTCGGCATGCCCATCTGCACCCCGTCCATCGTGCTGATCAGCTTGCCGTCGTGCCACCGGCACTGCATCTCGCCGATCTGGCCCATGTTGTCGACGAACACCGCGTGCATGCACTGGTCGTGCTCGTCCCAGCCCCACAGGGCATGCGACTCGTAGGCGTCCGACGAGCCGTCGGCGTGGCCGTCGGTGCGGCCGTGCATCGCCGTCCCGCCGAACACCATCTGCCACGAGTCGGTGCCGTGGATGCCGGTCGACGGCATGCCCGGCGCCATCATCATCTCGCCCTCGGTCGCGTAGGTGCCGGCCATGCGCGCGAGGCCCTTCATGCCGGCGCCCGGCTTGGCGCCCATCCACGGCGCCGTGCTCCAGTCGCCGTCGAAGCCGCCGCCGCCGCGCGCCATCGTGCAGTCGATGATCTTCATCGAGTCGCCCTCGGCCATCAGCAGGTCGATGCGCATTGTCATCTTGTCGCCGTCGATCTTGACCCGCGCGCGCTCGTTGTAGGGCACGCCGCCCTGGTGGTGCGTCTGTACGGTCAGCATCGTGCCGTCCGGCAGGAACTGCGTCTCGTTGAGGCGCGCGACGCCCTCGTTGCTGACCATCGCCGCGAGGTAGCGACCGTGCTCGCGATCCCAGCCGATGTAGGTGCGGAACACCATCGGCACCGGCAGCCCTTCCATCTCGATGACGAAGTCCTCCTGCACGAAGTGGCCGTTGAGCGTCCAGCGGTAGGTGCCTTTCGCGGTCCACGGCGTCTCCTGGCCGCCCGGCTCGTACATCTTGCCAGAACCCTGCCAGTTGCCGATCAGCGGCTTCAGCCGGGCGAGCTCCTTGGCGGGGCTCATGTCGTACTCCTCCTGCGCCGGCGCGACGGCGACGGCACACAGGGCGGCAAGAACGAACGGAACGGTCTGGCGAGCGGTCATGGTTGTGCTTGTGGGAACGGGGTCGCGGGAAGCACCCATTCGACGACCGCCCGGCCGCAGAATCGACACGACGCGCGGAAAAGGCCGGTCCGGCGGCGCCGTCGTTGAGCCAACCCGCCGCGATGGCCATACTTCGCGCCCCCGAAATGCCGACCGCACCCGACGTCTGGACCTGGATCACGATCCCCGCCATCGGCGGACTGATCGGGCTGAGCACCAACTGGCTCGCCGTGAAGATGATCTTCCGGCCGATCAAGCCGCGGCGGATCCTGTTCTTCAAGATGCAGGGGCTGATCGGCCGCCGCCAACAGGACCTAGCCAAGGCGATCGGCCGCGTCGTCGGCAACCACCTCGTCGAGCACAAGGACGTCGTCAAGAGCCTCAACAAGCTCGACTTCAGCGGCATCCTCGGCAAGGTGCTCGACAAGGGCCTCGGCCCCAAGATCCAGGAGCTGCGCAGCCTGCCGCTGATCGGCGGCTTCCTGACCGAGGAGCGCATCGCCGACATCAAGCAGTCGATCACCGACAGCATCATGAAGCACCGCGAGGCCGTGCTCGACGAGGTCGAGAAGGGCCTGAGCAAGGGCCTCGACGTGCCGAAGCTGGTCGAGGCGAAGGTCGCGAAGTTCGAGATCCTCAAGCTCGAGAAGCTGATCCTCGAGGTCGCCAACCGCGAATTGCGGTCGATCGTCGTGCTCGGGGGAGTTCTCGGCGTGCTGATCGGTCTGGCCCAGGTCGGCTTCCTGTGGCTGCGCGGCTGACCGCCGCCGCCATGGCGCGCCCTGCAGGCCGCCGCCGTTACGTTCTGCCATCTCCCCGACTAGATAGTCGACGTCCCCCCATGACTGTCGCCATCCAGACGTTGTTCTCCGCCGCCGCCATGGCGTGCATCCTCCAGGCCGCCGCCGCGCAGGCACCGATCCACTGCGGCTACCCGGAGCGCGACATCCTGTCGCCGTTCCGCAACCCGACCGACATCACCGCGCCGCCCGACGAGCTGTTCCGCAACCTGCGGATCATGAAGAACGTCGCCGCCAAGATGCCGGACAAGGCCAGCTACGACGCCAGGGGCCGCCAGGTCGTCGACGACCCGACGTGGCGCACGGCCTACGACCGCGTGCAGCAGCTCGGCATCGACGCCGGCAGCATGGCGCAGATGATGCGCCTGCACCGCAACGCCGAGCAGCGCGACGTCGCGTTCTTCGCCGGGTTCTACTGCGACAACATCGGCTACGTGATGGAGCTGATCTCGCACATCCCGGGCGAGCCGGTGCGCGCGACGCGCGAACGGGCGTTCCCCAGGGCGGTCGAGTTCCTGCGCGCCAACCTCGGCCGCAAGTTTGGCGACCTGTCGGACGAGGAGCGCGAGATCGTGCTCGCCAACATGCCGAAGGTCGGCTCGCCGGTCGCGAAGGCCCGCGGCATCACCCGCGCACCGCAGGACGGCGACCACCTGCACTCGCTGCGGATGGCGCCGTTCTTCCAGCTGCTGGACGTCGAAGAGTCGATCGACCACGCGCAGGCGCTGTGGTTCCTCAAGGAGATCTTCAAGGTCCGCCTCGACATGGCGAGAGCCTGGCTCGAGCCCGCGCTGCCGCGCGTCAAGCAGCTGCTGATCACTGGCGACGCGCAGGTCCGCAAGGAGGCGATCGAGCTGCTGCAGCTGATCGGCCCGAAGAAGCTGCCGGCGCCGCCGGAGGACGACGAGGCGCTGCGCGAATGGGCCGACGTGGCCTGCAAGCACATGTTCCCGCCGATCCGCAACCTCAACGACGCGATCGTGCAGCTGTTCCCCAGCGAGGAGCGTGAGGCGATCGCGGCGGCCGCGATCCAGGCGCTCGAGAACTCGAGCATCGGCGATCCGTTCCGCGGTCAGGACGATGACGGCAAGTGGTACGCGGGCTTCCGCGTGGCGCGCGTGCCGGACGAGCTGAAGCCGCTGGCGATCCCGGCGGAAGCGGTGATCACGAGCGTGAACGGCGTGGCGATCGACAGCGCGAAGTCGCTGCTGCAGGTGGTGACGAAGTTCGTGAAGCGGCGGAAGCCGGCGCGGGTGTTTGTGGAGTACGTGAAGGGTGGGAAGGGGTTTGCGGTGGAGTACCGGGTGATGTGACTCGGGTGCGCTGCTTGTGGCGCGGAGGTTGGAGGGGCGGACTCCCGCGGCTTCGCCGCTCGTGGCCGCACGCGGTGCAAGCACCGCTTCCGCGGCTGCGCGCTGCTTCGCAGCGCGCTACTTAAAGTGCTTCGCGCACCACTTCCGCCATTCCTCGTCGAACGCCGCCGGCTCCAACTCGTACACCTCCCCCAGCGCCGCCACCTGCCGCGACCGTGTCGGCTTGCCGAGCACCATCCCGAGGAACTCGGCGAACCTCGCGCGGTCCTGCAGCATCCACTCGACCCGGGCCCACGACTGCACGTGGCCGTAGTAGCCGAGGTCCGTGGTGCGCGTCAGCTTCTCGAACGGGATCACCAGCCCTTCGAACTTCACGCGCTTGCGGATCTTCTGGTCCCACTCGTACTGCGTCGCGGGATCTACGCTCTCGTCCGCGCGCACGCCGCAGTTGATCATGTTGCACGGCACCATGCGCTCGTACACGTGGCCGAGCCCGTACTGCAGCCACAGCGGCCCACCGCCCGCGGCATCCATGAACATCTGCATGATGAAGTAGCGGAACTGCGCGTGCGTCGTCTCCGACTCGCGCGGGCCGTCGTCGCCCTCCGCCGTCATCACCAGCGACAGGTGGCCGGTGCCGAAGTGCGTGTGCCGCTGCGACTGCTGGCTCTCACGCCCGCAGAACGACTTGAAGTAGCGCACCAGGTCCGACTTCTTCTCGAACAGCACCAGCAGGAACTTCTGCTTCTCGCCGAGACGCTTGCCCTCCTTGGGCCGGCCGGCGAGGTCGGCGAACTCGTCGTACAATTCCTCTGCCCGCTGCGCATACAGGTGCATGCGCAGCCACGGATCGAGCTTGCTGGTGCTCGACGGGATCTTCTTGCACTTCTTGTTGAGGCGCTTCAGCTCGCCCTTCAGCAGCCGCCGCGCCTTCGAGTCCTTCGGCGCACCCGAGAACCCGAGGTTGCTGCCGATCTTGAAGTGCTCGGTCTCCATCCACAGCACGCGCCCCTCGCCCAGCACCTTCTCGATGTCGGTGGTCCGCTTGTTGTCCGCCCAGACCAGCGGGCCGTACTCGACCACGCCGAGCCTGGCCATCGCCTTCGGGTCCTTGTCGGTGAACTTGTCCTCGAGGCCGACCTTGGCGAGAGCGCTGCTGCCCTTCTTCTTCTGGGCAGGAGCAGCTACGGCGACGGCGAGCGCGAGCGCCGACAGCAGTGCGACACGGATCATGGGCGAAACGGGGAGGGCAGAGGGGTGGCGCCGACTCTAGTGAACGGTCGCGCCCGTGTAACGTCCCGAGCCCCAGATCGCCGGCTGCAGGAGCGTTGGCGCCAGGATGCGGGCGCGGCCGCAAGTCGGGCCGCGCCCGTATCGTCATCGCTCGAACGCAGATACTGCCCGAGGCCCTCTCGGTAGTTCGCCGGAGCGTCGCCGCGCGGCACGGCATTTGGTTGCGCCGCGGCATGCTCATCGATCCCCGCGTCGATCGGCGCGACCGTCGCGACGATCCCGAGGCCTGGACCGCGCGTTCGACGCGTGGCGTCGTCGCGTGCGCGCACTACCACGCCGCCGAGATCGGCGCGTCGCTGCTGGCCGCCGGCGGCAGCGCGGCGGACGCCGCGGTCGGTGCCGCGCTGGCGCTCAACGTCTGCGAACCGGCCGCTTCGGGGATCGGCGGCATGGCGATGATCGTCGGCGCCGGCTTCGGCGGCGGCGAGCCGTTCTTCCTCGACGGAGCGTGCACGGCCCCGGAGGCCGCGACCGCAGAACTGGTGCGCCAGTCGCACCGCTACCGCGGCCACCGTGCCGTCGCCGTGCCCGGTGCGCCCGCCGCGCTGGCCGCGCTGCACCAGCGGTTCGGTCGCCTCGACCTGCGCGAGGTCGCGGCCCCGGCGGTCGCGCTCGCTCGCCAGGGCCACCGCCTGACGGCGATGCAGCAGCAGCTCGGCGTCACCTACCGCAGCGCCGTGCGGCGCGGCAACGCCACCCACCTGATCGAGGGCCCGGACGCGTCGCCGTGGGAGATCGGCGACCTGATCCGCCAGCCGGCCCTCGCCGACACGATCGAACGGCTGGGCCGAGACGGCCTGATGAGCTTCTACCGCGGCGAGATGGCGGCCGCGATCGACGCCGACATGCGCGCCCACGATGGCTTCCTGTCGGCCGCCGACCTCGATCGGGTGCAACCACCGGAGCCCCAGGCTCCGATCGAGGTCGCGTTCGGAAGCCGGCGCCTGTTCACGTCGGGACCGCCGGCCGGCGGCATCAACCTGGCGCGACTCGCCCAGATGACGACCGCGCTCGGCTGGCTGCCCGACCCGCGCCGCGCCCGCCACCTGGGCCTGATCGGCGCGATGATCCAGCGCACCCGGCAGGACCGTCGCCGCCACCGGCTGACGATCGGCGCCCGTGACGTGCACCTCGCCGGCGAACTGCTCGAACTGCGGTCGGCCGAGCTGGCCGTCGCCGACCTGCTGCGCACCCACGGCCCCGAGACCGGCGAGACCAGCCACCTGTGCGCGATGGACGCCGACGGCGGCGTCGTCTCGATGACCGTGTCGATCGAGCGCAGCTTCGGCTCGGCGCGCATGCACCCGGAGCTCGGCTTCCTCTACAACGGCTACCTGCGCGGCTTCAAGGTCGAGAACCAGCGGCACCCCCACTACCTGCGGCCCGGCGTCCCAGCCCGCTCCAACGCGGCGCCGACGATCCTGCTGGATCCGTCCGGGGATGCGATCGCGATCGGTTCGACCGGCTCCGAGCGGATGACGTCGGGAATCTTCACGACGCTGCTGCGGCTCGAGCGCGAGACGCCGTTCGAGGCGGTCGCGGCACCCCGCATCCACTGCACGCCCGAAGGACGCATGCTCGCCGAGATCGACCGCCTGCCGGAGACCAGCCGACGCCACCTGCGCAACCTGTTCCGGGTCACGCCGGCAGATCCGTGGGCGTTCTCGTTCGGTGGCCTGCAGCTCGCGGTCCGCCGCGGCGGCGAGTTCCTCGGCGTCGGCGAACCGCGCCGCGATGGCGGCGCCGCCGGCCCGGAAGGAGCCGGTCCGTCATGACCGAGCAACCCGCCCCGAGCTCGCGCCTGGAGACGTTCGTGCCGGTCGCGCTGGTCGCGCTCGGCTGCGGCGTGATGATCGCGCGCAGCTGGCCCGGGCCGCTGTCCGACTGGCTCGAGGACCAGATCTCGTTCCACAAGCTCAAGGAACACTCCCAGCAGCACGTCGACGACCTGCTGCTGGTGCCGCTCGCCGCGGTGCTGGTGGTGCTCTGCCGCGTCGGCCTCGGCCTGCGCATGCTGGGGCCGTTCCGGCCGGTCCTGATCGGGCTGGCCTTCTACCAGACCGGCGTGCTCGCCGGCACCGCGTTCCTGGTGTCGGTGATGCTGCTGGTCGTGGTGCTGCGGCCGCGGCTCGGGCGCGGAATGCTGCCGTACTTCGGCCGCCTGTCGCTGCTGCTGTGCGCCGTCGTGGTGCTCGAACTGGTCGCGCTGATGCTCGGCGCCGCGCTGCGCCTCGAGACCCTGCTCGACGCCGCGGTGTTCCCGATCGTCGTGCTATGCCTGTCGGCGGACGGGTTTGCGCGGGTCGTCACCGAGGAGGGGCCGGCAGCCGCGGCGATGCGCGGCGTCGTCACGGTCTGCCTGGCAGCGGTGATCTCGGCCCTCGGCTACATCGAGCCGCTGGCGCAGTTCCTGTTCGACTACCCGGAGTTCGTGCTGGTCGAGATCGCGCTGGTGATCTGGATCTCGGCGAAGTGCCGCTGGGGTCTGCTCGAACGGTGGAACTTCCGGTCGCGCCCGCCCGACCCGGGTACGCCAGTTGCTCCGCCGGAGGCGTGAACCACCAATCGGTGCCTGGGCGTCTGATCGCCCCGATCCTCGCCGCCCTGCTGACGGCCGGCCTGGCCCTGAGCCAGCAGGCCGCGTGGCAGCGACCGTTTGCCGAGGGCAGCGACACGATCCAGAAGCTGCTGCTCCAGTTCGACCCGGAGGCCGCCGAGGACTGGCTGCCGGCCTGCCGCGACCTGCTGGTCGCGCTGCCGGCCGACGTCCAGGTCGAGATCGCCGTGGCCGACCTCGAGGACGCGGTCGAGCTGCGGCGGCTGCTGAATGGCGCGACCGGGATCCGGCCGACGATCCACATCGTCGACACCACGCCCACGTGCTGGACGCGGGACCGGCTGCTGGTCATCGGCGGCGACCGCGAACCGACCTTCTGGCTGCCGCGCGCGGACACCATGGAGGAGCCGTACGTGTTCGACGTGGTGGCGGCGACCGCGATCGCCGAGCTCAGCAACACCCCGCGCCGCAGCAGCGGGCTGGTGCTCGAGGGCGGCGACCTGCTGTGCTCGGCCGGCGCGACCTTCGTCAGCGTCGAGACCGTGCGCCGCAACGCGCACCAGTTTCGCGAGGAGCAGTTCTGCGAGATCCTGCGCTCGGTCGTCGGCGGTCGGGTCGTCGTGCTCGGCGGCGACGAAGTGCCGCACGAACACCTCGACATGTACGTGACCCTGCTCGGCCCGAAGCTGGCCCTGGTCGGCGATCCGCAGTGCGGCCACGAACTGCTGCAGCACGACCGCGCCGCCGCCGGCACGGTGATCCCCGACTTCGACGTGTGGACCGCCGATGCCGCCGACCGCGCCGCGGAGCACTACGAGACCGTCGCCCGCCAGCTGCAGGCCCACGGCATCGGCGTGCGTCGCCTGCCGATCGTGCACGGCGCCGACGGCCGGCTGCTGACCTGGAACAACGCGCTGGTCGAGCGGCGCGGGTTCCGTCGCCGCGTCTACCTGCCGAGCTACGGCCTCGAGCACCTGCAGCTCGCCGCGACCCGTGTCTACACGCAGCTCGGCTGCGACGTGCTGCCGATCCGCGCGGCCGGGCTGGCGGAGAACGGCGGCACCGTTCGCTGCATCACCAACGTCGTGCGCTGGCACCGACCGACGCTGGCGGCGCCAACCCGATGAGAGCCGGCCCGCCGCTGGCCAAGGGCGCCGCGGCTAGAGGCCCTGGCCGATCGCGGTGCGCGCCGCGTCGCTGCTGACGATGCCGAGGTTGTTGGCCGGCAGGTCGACCGCGAAGAACTGCGTCGTCAGCTCGTAGCCGATCGCAGCCGGCACGCCCGGCAGCGTCAGCGCGACGGACGCGAAGCCCTCGGTGTCGGTCAGCACCGGGTAGGTGATCGCCAGGTCGGCGTAGGCGAAGCAGCCCGGAGCCCCGAGCGCGGCCAGCGAAAACGGCGTCGAGAACCCGGTGAAGCCGAGCCCCATCATGCCGAGCGCGGTCGCCGGGCCGTAGGTCTCGTAGTGCACGGTGCCGCCGATGCGCGCGTCGCCGTAGGCGAACTGCTGCATGCCGCCACAGCCGGTGCCGAAGGTCTCGACGCTGCCCTGCAGGAAGCAGACCGGTTGCGCCCACGGCTCCCCCTGCGTCGTGACCGTGCTGCCGAGCTGGTTGCCGGCCGCGTCGAACGTGCGCACGTCGTCGTCGTCGATGACCAGGATGCGGTCCGAGCTGGCCTGCACGTGCTGCACGCCGTAGCCGACCTGGATCGGCTGGCCGAGCTGGTTGGCGTCGCGGTCGTAGATCGTGACGGTCGAGAAGTCGTCGACGATGGTGAAGAACTGCGCGAACAGCAGCACGTCGTACTCCTCGACGTAGGTGACCGGGATCGCGTTGCCGACCTGGTTGCCGTTCAGGTCGAAGCAGCGCACCTGGTCGGTGTCGGTGATCAGGATCCGATCGCCCGCGATGCGCACCTTCTGCGTGTCCCAGCCACTCTTGACGACGTCGCCACCCTGCTGGGCGCCGGTCTTGTCGAAGATCCGCGTGCGGTCCTGGTCGACGACCACGATCGCGTCGTCGGACACCGTCACGATCTGCGCATCGCTACCGGTCTTGGCGATCGGCGCGCCCTGCACGAGCATGTCCTTGTCGAAGATCTCGGTGCGGTTGTCGTCGGTGATGACGATCCGGTCCTTGCTGGTCGCGACGCGCTGGCGGTTGCTGCCAGTGTTGGTGACCGGCGCGCCGACCGCGCCGCCGTCCCGATCGAACACGCGCACCCGGTCGTCGTCGATGACGATCACGCGGTCCCCGCACACCATGACCTGCTGCCGGTTGCTGCCGGTCTTGGTGATCGGCGCGCCCTTGGCGGCACCGTCCTTGTCGAAGATGCGCACGCGGTCGTCGTCGACGACGATCACGCGGTCGCCGTCGACCTTGACCTGCTGGCGGTTCTGGCCGGTGCGGGTGATGGTCGCCCCCTTCTGCAGACCGTCCTTGTCGAAGATCTTCACCGAGTCGTCGTCGAGCACGACGATGCGATCGTCGCTGGTGAACACGACCTGACGGTAGGTGCCGCTCTTCGGGATCGACGCGCCGATCTGCACGCCGTCCTTGTCGAAGATGCGCACCTCTCCGTCGTCGATGACCACCACGCGGGTCGCGCCGACCACGACGCTCTGCGTCTGGCTGCCGGTCTTCAGGATCGCGGCGCCCTGCTGGTTGCCGTCGAGGTCGAAGATGCGCACCTGGTTGTAGTCGATGGCCACGACCCGGTCCTCGCCGAACGCGACCGACTGGTAGGCGCCGATCGTGGCGATCAGGCTGCCGTACTGGGTGCCGTCGCGGCCGAGGATGCGCGTGCCCGCCTGGTCGGTGACGATCAGGCGCGGCCCGACCGGCTGCACGGTGGCGTTGGGGAACTGCCCGGTCGCCAGGTAGAACGTCTGCGCGCCCTGCGCGTCGACCATGCGCACGCCGCTGTCGTCGGTGATCACGTAGCCGCCGCAGGTGGTCGGCATCTGGGCGTGCAGCGAAGCGGCGGCGACGGCGGTCGCGGCGAACAGGCGGAAGGAGGTCGTGATGGCGTTCATGGCTGGTCTCTCGTCTCGTGGTCTCGTCGCCCCACCCTCGGGGCTTGCCTGCATGGCGCGACCGAGGCCCCGCGACCGCCGCCTTTCGCGCCAAAAACCGCGCGCGAATCAGACTTCGCGGTTTTCCCGGATCGGCTGCAACGCACCGGGCCCGCCGATCGTCGTTGCGGGTTCTGCTACAACCGTCGCATGGTCTTCGCAGAAGCCCGCGCGCTCGGACGCCGCCGCGCCCTGATCCCGGAATGGTCGGTCCCGATCGATCCCGGCCCGTCCGACGACGGGGACGGCGGCATGACGCTGCGCGAACTGATCGAGCGGATCGTGCGCGCCGAGGTCGGCGCCTTCGAGCGCCGGCAGCAGGCGCGCAAGTTCGTGCGCACGTTGTCCGAGCAGGAGATCGAGGCGGGCAGGGAGAAGGGCCGCATCGACCCCGGTGGCCGCGACCTCGAACAGACCGTCGACGTCGAGCAGGCGATCGGGACCGCCCTGCAGGCGTTCGAGGACGGCCTCTACATGGTCGTGCTCGACGGCGTCGAGCAGCGCACGCTCGACCGACAGGTGTTCGTCACCGACGAGAGCCGCGTCGTGTTCCTGCGGTTGACCTTCCTTGCAGGCGGCTGAGCGCGACGGGTAGAACTGTTCGCCATGGATGCGAAGAAGGTCGAACAGGAGCTGGAGGACGCTCGGCGCCGCCCGCTGGGCAAGCGGCTGAAGCCGGTGTTGACGCTGCCGGGCGAGCTGCGCAAGGTCGTCGACAACGCGAGCAAGAAGCGCTGGGCCTACCACGCGCGTCGCGCCATCGAGGTGCAGGCCAAGATCGTTCGCAAGCACTTCGCCGGCATCACCGACGCCAGACGCAGCAAGCTGATCCGCAGCCTGCTGCCCAACTTCGCCGACGCGGCCGAACAGGCATGGTCGACCCTGGCCCGCCGGCCCTACCAGGACGAAGGCACCCGCAAGCCGTTCCGCGCGCCCGCTGGTTCAGAAGAGCTCGACGTGCGCCGCGGCTCGTGGCTGCTCGAGCAGTCCGCCAAGTTCGGCGACCTGGATCGCGACATCATCTGGCTCGCCAAGTGGGCCGCGCACATCTCGTCCTACGGCGAGGCCACCGAGATCGGTTGGCTGCTGGCCGGCGCGCTCGACCGCGGCGACGCGGCCTCCGACGAGGTCTTCGAGATCCTGAAGGACTCGGCGAGCGGCGAACACGAGATCGGTGCGATGGGACGCCACGTCACCCAGGCGATGATGTCGTGCGGCCGCGAGGACGCCTGGGAGTTCAACGAGAAGCTGCTGCTGGCCGCGCAGCGGCAGGAAGGCCTGCGCCAGACGATCCTGGAGTCGATCGACGAGAGCCACCCCGAGGCGTTCCGCCGCATGCTGCGGCTGATCCTCGAGCACGACCTGGCGCGGTTCTCGTCGGTCGTGCGCGCGTTCGACACGTGGTTCGGATTCATGTGGGACGGCTCCAGCGGCATCAAGGTCAACGAGGTGCTCGAGAAGGTGCTGCGCTGCTTCGACGACGACGCGCAGCGCGACCGGGCGCTCGCCGGCGACGACCCCGAAACCGCCTACCTCGCGCTGTGGACACTCGCGTTCGAAGACGTCGAGTCGGCGGTCGCGCCCGCCGCGCGGCTGCTCGAGCACGAGTCGGCCGAGATGCGCTTCGTCGCGATGCACCTGCTGGCGCAGACCCAGTGGACGACCGCGGTCGCGCACGCACCGCGCATGCTCGCCGACGACGACCTGCGGGTCGCGGCCCGCGCATTCCTGTGCGTCGCCGAGACCGAGCCCAGCCACGAGACGTTCGCCGCGCTCGAGCCGCTGCTGGGTCGCTTCCGGCGCAAGAGCGTCAAGCTGCCGAGCATCGTGTGGCCGTGGTGGGAGATGAAGATCGAGCGCACGGAGATCGCCGACCAGCTGATCCGCCACGGCAAGGGCATGCCGCAGAGCCGGTTGATGCCGTACGTCAACGACCTCGATTCGTGGGATCGCGCGGGGTTCGTGCGTGAGGCAGCCGGCCTCGACCGCTGGGCCCAAGGCGACGCCATGCGCAAGCCGAAGGTCCTGACCGGCGGCACCTACGAGCTCGCCGTCGCGCTGATCGGGGACGCGTCGCCCGACGCGCGCAAGGCGGCCTTCGCGTCCCTGGCGAGCACCGAGGTGCAGGCCGCGGAGCGGGACCACCTGGTCGAGTTGCTCCGGCGCAAGGCCAGCGACCTGCGCAGCGGCGTGCTCGCGCGCCTTACCAGGCTCGACGACGACGAACTGCTCGCGACGGCGGCGACGCTGATGCGCAACAAGGACGCGATGCGTCGGCTCGCCGGCCTCGAGCTGGTCCGGGACGCGGTCGAGAAGGACCGCTGCACCGAGCAGGCGCGCGCGCTGGCGCGCGACGTGTTCGCGCAGCGCGAACCGACCGACGGCGAACGCGCCCACCTCGACACGATCCTCGGCGATCGCACGGAGGTCGCCTCGCGCGACGACTGCCTGGGCCTGATCGACGGCGGTGCGCGGATGCAGTGGCAGCGACCCTCCGCGAAGGCGCCGACCGATCGGACCAAGGCCGCCCGCGCCGCGCTCGAATCGCTGGCGCAGCTCGTGCTGGACCATGGCGACACCGAGATCGTCGACCTGTTCGGCGATCGCACGACGCTGCTCGACGCCGGCCGCCGCATCGGCGACCCGGGCAACCGCGAGCTCGCCGAACAGCGCGAGGGCAAGCTGCCGCTCGTCGACGTCTGGCAGCAATGGCAGCGTGGTCGCGGCACCGAGCTGCGCGACCAGGACGGTCTCGAGCTCGTCCGGGCCTGGGTCGCGGACGACGCGAGCAAGATCTGGGGTGGGCCGACCGCGCGCAAGCTGGCCGGGTCCGAGGCCTGGAGCAGCGGCCGACAGCTGCTCTCGTGCCTGCTCGAGTGGGCCATCTTCTGGCAGCGCCCCGAGGGCGCCTTCGCCCACTTCGTCGACGGCATCGCGCACGAACTCGGCAGGCTGACCAGGGGGCAGCTTCGCACGCTCGCCGACCAGGGCCATCACTGCGTCTGGAACAGCGAGAAACCACACGACCGGATCGTCGACCGTGCATCGCACCTCCAGCAGCGCTACCGCAGGCTGCAAGACCTGCTCCCCAGCCAGGTGGACGAGGCCACGGCGCGTCGCGCCTATGCGACCCTGCGCTGGTTCCAGCTCGAGACCGGATCCCGCAGCCGGCTCGGGCCGAACCTCCGTGAGTTCCGCGCCGCCGCCGACGCCGGCCTGTTCGACGATCCCACGGCCGAACTGACCCAGCTGCTGATCGGTCCGGCGGCCGACCGCGACCTGCTCAGTCAGTGCACCGGCCACAAGCCGTGCAAGGAGTTCGCCGACCATGCCACGTTCGCGACGACGATCCAGCGCATCCGCGAGCGCCTGGTCGAGGTCGAGACCCGGCGCGGCGACCGCACGACCGCCGCATCCGCCCTGACCATCGGCCTGCGCCACACCGGCGGCCTCGACACGCTCGGCGCGGCCATGAAGGCGCTCGGCAGCACGAAGTTCGCGCGCAGCTACAGCTGGTGGGGCGACGAACCGTCGCGCAAGGACACGCTGAGCCACCTGGTGATCAACTCGATCCCGCGGCCCGAGGACACCCACGACGCGTTCGTGGAGTGGGCCGACGCCAGCGGCATCAAGCAGGCCCGCCTCGTCGAGTTGGCGACCTACGCGCCGCAGTGGGCCCCGCACGTCAACGCCGTGCTCGGCTGGGACGGCCTCGAGAACGGCGTCTGGTGGATCCACGCCCACACCAAGGACGACAGCTGGAACGGCAAGGAGCTGAAGGAGCAGTGGACGGCGCAGGTCAGCGAACGCACGCCGCTGTCCGCATCGGACCTGACCGAAGGAGCCGTCGACGTCGCGTGGTTCCACGACGCATACGGCCGTCTCGGCGCCGAGCGCTGGCAGGCGCTCGACAAGGCGGCGAAGTACGCGTCGAGCAGCGGTGGCCACAAGCGCGCGCAGCTGTTCGCCGACGCGATGCGCGGCACGACGACGCACGACGAGTTGCTGGCACGGATCGACGAGAAGCGCCATCAGGACTCGGTGCGCGCGCTCGGGTTGCTGCCGCTGGCCACGGGCAAGGGTCGCGACGCCGACCTGCTGGCGCGCTACCAGGCGCTACAGGAGTTCCGCCGCCAAAGCCGCAAGTTCGGCTCCCAGCGCCAGCAGAGCGAAGGGCGCGCGACCGCCATCGGCCTCGAGAACCTCGCCCGCACCGCCGGCTTCACGGATCCGCTGCGGCTGCAGTGGGCGATGGAGATGGACGCGATCGCCGATCTGCGCGACGGCCCGGTGGTCGTCACCAAGGGCGACACGGTGCTGACGCTCAGCATCGACGAACAGGGCAAGCCCGACCTCGCCGTGCACAAGGGCGAACGCAAGCTCAAGTCGGTTCCCGCGCGGCTCAACAAGGACGCGGACATCGTCGAGCTCAAGGCGCGCCTCAAGGAGCTGCGCCGGCAGGCCTCGCGCGTGCAGGGCGCGCTCGAGGAGTCGATGTGCCGCGGCGACGCCTTCGAGGCGGACGAACTGCGCCAACTGCTGCAGCACCCGATCCTGGCTCCGAGCCTGCGCCGCCTGGTGTTCCTCGGCGAGGACATCGCCGGCTACCTCGAGAAGGACGGCAGGGTGCTGGTCGACCACGCCGGCACGATCGAGCCGATCCGCAAGACCGAGACCCTGCGGCTGGCGCATCCACACGACCTGCTCGATCGCGGCGACTGGGCCTCGTGGCAGCGCGACTGCTACCGGCGCGAGCGCATCCAGCCGTTCAAGCAGGTGTTCCGCGAGACCTACCCGCTGACCGCAGCCGAACGCGACGAGGGCAAGCGATCCAAGCGCTACGCCGGGCACCAGGTCGGCCCACGCCGGGCGCTGGCGCTGCTCGGCAAGCGCGGCTGGGTCGCCCAGCCCGAAGAAGGCGTCAGCCGCACGTTCCACGCCGAGGGCGTCACCGCACGGCTGACGTTCCAGGAGGCGTTCTACTCGCCGGCGGACATCGAGGGACTGACGCTGGAGGACGTCGTGTTCACCAGGAAGGGCGAGCACGACCCCTTGCAGCTCGTCGACGTGCCGCCGCGTGTGTTCAGCGAGGCCATGCGGGACATGGACCTGGTCGTCAGCGTCGCCCACGAGGGCGGAGTCGATCCGGAGGCCAGCGCGTCGACCGTCGAGATGCGCGCCAACCTGATGCGCGAGACCTGCAGGCTGCTCGACATCGACAACGTCGAGGTGCTCGACCACCACGCGCTGATCAAGGGCTCGCTCGCCGACTACTCGCTGCACCTCGGCAGCGCCGTCGCCAGCGTGCGCGGCGGCCTGTCGCTGGCGATCGTCGCGGTGCACTCGCAGCACCGGGGCCGGCTGTTCCTGCCGTTCGCCGACGACGACCCGCGGACCGCCGAGGTGCTGTCCAAGATGCTGCTGCTGGCGCGCGACCGCGAACTGAAGGACCCGGGCATCCTCGAGCAGATCCGACGCGCGAACGGCTAGGAGCGCGTTCATGGAGTCCACGCGCTGCCAACCGTGATCGCGGAAGCGGACGCTTCGAGGCCGAACGGCAGGCGCTGGCGCGCATGACCCATCCGGGCATCGCGACCGTGCACGACGCCGGCTGCGACGCGCACGGACAGCCGTTCCTGGTCATGGAATACGTCGACGGCCTGCCGATCGTCGAGCACTGCGAGGCCACCGACTGCGACCTCGAGTCGCGGCTCCACCTGTTCGCGCGCGTCTGCGACGCGGTCGAGCACGCCCACCGACGTGGCGTGCTGCACCGCGACATCAAGCCGAGCAACATCCTGGTCTCCACCCACGGCGACGACGCCCAGCCGAAGGTGATCGACTTCGGCATCGCCAAGGCGCTGGAGGAGCCGTTCGGCGAGAGCGGCGACATGACGATGCAGGGCACGCTGCTGGGCACGCTGCTGGGCACGCTCGACTACATGAGCCCCGAGCAGCTGGGCGGGCGACGGGCGCAAGGTCGACACCCGCAGCGACGTCTATGCCCTCGGGATGATCCTCTACGAGATGCTGGTCGGCGTGCGGCCGCTCGAGTCCGGCGCCGCCGACGGCCTGACCGACTGGCTGCGCATCGTGCGCGAGCACGAGCCGATGCGGCCCAGCCGGCGCATCCTCGCCCGCCGCGCCACCGGCATCGTCACCACGACCAGCCTGCGTCGCATGCGGCGGGAGCTCGGCACGTTCTCGGGCAGCGCCGTCGCGACGACCGGCTTCGCGCCGGAGTTCGCGCCGGCGTTCACGACCGCGCTCGACACGCAGAACGGCACCGGCTTCGTCGAGGTCCCGCACAGCGACGCGCTGGTCCCCACAGCCGGCCTGACGATCGAGGCGGTGATCGAACTCGACTCGAACTTCGGCCGCGAGACGATCGTGCGCAAGGACCTGGCGCCGTTCGCCGAGAGCTACAACTTCCGCGTCGAGTTCGGCGCGCTGCAGCTGATCATCAACACCACGACCGGGTTCCAGACGCTGTGGGCGCTCGGCACGCCGCTGCCGCTCGGCGAGCCGCTGCACGTCGCCGCGACCTACGACGGTGCGACGATGACGCTCTACCTCGACGGCCAGGTCATCGACACGGTCGCGGCGTCCGGCGCATTCACGCCGTCGACCGGCACGCTGCGCATCGGCAAGGGCGACGACCTCGGCAACGAGGAGTTCCACGGCCGGATCGACTCGGTGCGCCTGTGGCAGGTCGCGCTCCAGCAGCAAGAACTGGTCGCGTTGCTCGACCGCGACGTCGACACGATGCCGGGCATCGTCGGCTCGTGGCAGTTCGACGGCGACCTGACCGACTCGGCCAACGGCAACGACGGCGTCGCCGTCGGCAGCATCGCCTTCGCGGAGCAGTACGGCGGCCAGATCGGCGTGCCGGACACCGGCCTCGAGATCTTCGGCGCCGGCACCAGCAACTGCAGCACGGCCCCGTCGGTGATCGCGCCGCGCCTGCCGGTGCTCGGCACGACCTTCCCGTACGGGTCGGACGGCGGCCCGTCGCCGGGCCTCTGGGCGCACTCGCTGACGCTGGCCCGCCTCCCCGTCGGGGTCGCCGCCCTCGGCGTCGACATCTGGATCGATCCGACCGGCGCCCTGCTGCCGACCTTCGGGCTCGGCACCGTGCTCGGCGACAGCCGCTCAGAGCTGGCGCTGCCGACCGACCCGGCGGCGATCGGCCTGCAGGTGTTCTTCCAGGCGTTCTGGTTCGACTCCTGCGGCCCGGCCGGGCTGACGGCGTCGCCGGGCCTGCAGATCACGCTGCTGCCGTAGCGGCGGGCGCGCGGCTTCGGCCGCGCGCAGGGCACCGCTACTGGTGCTCGAAGAACGCCACCGGGCAGTAGGACAGGCTCTTCGAACCCGTCGTCAGGTTGGCGGGCGCGCCCGACGCCGAGACGATCGACGTGCGCGGGCGCGCGCCGGTCAGCACCTCGCCACCGTTCGAGATCGTGACCTGGCCCGGCGTGAAGAAGTCGAGCATCAGCACCTGCGAGCTGATCGGCATGTCGGCGAACGCGTTGTCGTTGGGGATCTGGAACGACCAGGTCTTGCTGCCGGAGCCGCTGGTGGTGCCGCCGAGCAGGCTGATCGGGCCGAGCGACAGCTGGCCCTGGCACGCCGGCGCGATGCCCGGGAACACCGCCGAGATCGGGTACGGGGCGACCAGCGAGTTGCCGACCGACAGCGCGACGAACGCCGGCGCATTGGCCGGGCCCTGCGCGACCGAACCGATCCACGACAGACCGGGGCGCGTCGGCTGCAGCGTGTGGTTGGGCACGCCGCCGCCCGAGTGCTGGCAGCCGGCCGCGCCGTAGGTGATCGGCGAGTAGAAGTCGGCGCGGTCGATCCGGTAGGTGAACTGCGCGCCGCCGTTGGCCGTGCCGTAGACGCGGTACTCGACGACCAGGTTGCGGCCGTTGGGCTGGAACGCGAACGGCGTGGTCAGGTCGATGAAGAACTCGCCGTTCGGCAGCGGGTTGGCCGGGTCGCGCAGCGTCGGCGGCGTGTAGAGCGCCGGGCCGAATACGGTGACCGGCGTGCCGTCGTAGTTGTTGTCGTAGTTGGTGCCCATCGAGGCGTGCGTCTCGGTCGACCAGCCCATGCGGATCTCGAGCTGCATCGCGACCCCGACGTCCATCGTCGTGGTCTGCGAGTCCTCGCGGAAGCCGAGCTTGGTGATCTGCTGGCCGACCGGGATGTCGAGGTCGACCAGTTCGTAGAGGCACTGCACCCGCGAGGTGCCGCGCGCCAGCGGCAGGTTGGGCGACGACAGCGGGCCCTCCGGGACGGCCGCGTATTCGTCTGGGAAGACCGCGACTCCCTGGGCGCTGGCGACGTCGGTCGCGGCGGCGAAGGTGGCGGCGGAGAACAGGAAGGAAAGCACGTATGGGTTCGTCTTCATGGCATCCCCCTCCAGCGAAGGCGGGCGCCGGATCCCAAGGTCGCTTCCTTCGGTTTTCTCGCGGGGGCCGGTCGCGCTGGGCGACCGCGCTGGCTGGCCGCTCAGCCGAGCGTGCGGCCGAAGCCGCGCACGCGCAGCTTGACCAGCAACCGCGCCTGTGCGTCCTGGAACGCCTGGCGGGCGGTCTCGTCGCTCGAGTAGCCGAGGGCGTCGCGGATCTGCGGGAACGTCGCGTCCTCCAGCAGCCGCAGCTCGAGCAGGCGTCGGTGCCGCTCGGGCAGTTCTTGCAGCGCGTCGCGCACCAGCGCCGCGCGTTCGCCGAGCGACGCGGCCATCGTCGGGGTCGCCTCGCGCGCGTCGGCGGCCATCGCCGCCATGCCCGCCGTCGGCTCGGCGACCTTCTTGCGGTCGTCGCGGCGCGCCGCCTCGTGGAAGCGCACCGCGTCCAGCAGCCGGTGCCGCACCAGCGTGCCGAGGTAGGAGTAGAACTTCTCGGGGCCTTCGAACGACGTGTCCGACAGGTCCCGCACCACCGCCGCCAGCACCTCGTGCACGACGTCGTGCGTGCTGAACAGCGGCAGGATCCAGCGGTGCCGCTTGCGGAAGTCCCGCTCGAGGTCGCGGTGCACGAACTGCTTCACCGGCGCGTAGCACGCCGCGACGACCCGTTCCTGGGCGTGCTCGTCCCCGCCCGCGGCGGCGACGATCTCCGGGCACAACGTCTGCCAGTCCATCTTGCTGCCTCCCGAGTTCGCCGCGGACCTACAGGTAGACCTGGACCGGCCACGCCTCGCTCAGCGCAGCCGAGTTCCAGTCCAGGTGGAACCAGCGGATCGTGAACCGGCTGCCCGACAACGACAGCGACGGCGGCACCGTGAACGCGGTCGCCTGCGGGTTGCCGGGGATCGGGTCCAGCGGGTCGCGCAGCAGCAGGCCGTTGATCAGCACGGGATCGAGGTTGTCCTCGCTGGTCAGGAACGCGAACGCCAGGCTCGGCGCCGGCCCGGTCGCCGGCGGCCAGCCGACCATCCACGACTCGAACCGCGTCGCCGACGACTCGTAGCGGCGGAACGCCGAGCCGCTGAGTTCGGGCACACCGAGCAGGCCGTTGCGCGGCGCGCCGCAGCTGTTGCCGAAGTCGTCGCCGCCGGGCGGCGGCAGGTTGACGCCTTCGAGATCGGGGTCGAGCGTGCAGACCGCGTCGACGTCGTCGTTCTGCGCCTTGCCGATCTCGTCGCTGACGCGCGTGCCGCTCGGTGTGGTCACCGGCACCGGGTTGCTGGCGCCGTCGGTCGAGAAGTCGAGGAACAGGAACTGGTCGCGCAGGTTGCCGGTGACCGAGAACAGCACGCGTTCGTTGGCCGCGTCGACGGCCAGCGCGTCGATGTCCTCGTCCTGGCCGAGGCCCAGCTCGGTGTAGCTCAAGAACACCTGAGGTGCTCCCCAGCCGCCGCCGAACGGCGACGGCTTGACGCACAGGATCGTCGCGCCGCTGCGCGACGTGCTGCCCCACCAGGCGCCCGGCACGAAGTCGCGGGTCGCGTGCGAGACCGTGAAGTAGATCGCGGGCGAACCGACCAGCGGCCCGAAGCCCGGTTCGACCGCGGGCATGCCGCTGAGGAGCGCCAGGCCCTGGTCGACGCCGAGCACCAGCGGCAGGTCGAGGCCGTCGACCTCGACGACGCCGCCCGCGCCGAGGCCCAGGTCGCCGCGCGAGTGCGAACGCTGGGTGCGGCCGACCAGCTGCGGCGGCAGGCCGCTGCCGGGCAGGATGTACGAGAACACGGTCGCGCCGAGGTCGCCTTCGGCCGCCTGCTGCGCGATCAACGAGCCGGGAGCACCGACCGCGCCCTCGCGCAGCGAGAACGACCAGACGCTCCACAGCTCGGGGTCGATGTCGAGCACGCCGTTGCCGTCGATCAGCAGCTCATCGCGCCCGGTGCTGAAGTCGTCGAGGTCGACGGTCGACGGCGCGCCGAAGGCCGTCAGGATCGCACGCAGGTCCGGCGTCATGCTGCCCGGCGCGAACGTGCCGGGCGCCGCCTGCGAGAAGCCGTTGGGGTGCACCAGCGTGGTGCCGTCGGCGTTGCCGGCCGGGTCCGGACCATCGACGAACAGGGCCGTCGGCGAGCCGGCGAGCACGCCGCGGGACTCGACCTGGGCGCGCGCGGCACCGGTGAGGCCGGCGGCGACGCCGGCGAGGAGCAGAGCGGGGACGGTGGATCGCATGGAATCGGTAGCGTAGCCGCGACCGCAAACCCCAGGTGGAATCAGCGGAAAGTCTCGAGGCCCACTTCGATCTCGGCGAGCAGCCGTTCGCGCAGCGCCGCGTTGTCGCCGGCCTCCTGCAGCGCGAGCCGCCGCAGGATGATCGCGAGCCAGGCGGTCTGGTCGACGCCGAGCCCCGACTGCGGCATCAGGAAGGCGAGGTTGGCCAGGTCGTAGGCAGCGCCCGGCGACTCGTTGACCGCGCGCGCGTAGCTGAGGAACGCCTCGTCGCGATTCTCCGACGCCAGCGCCTCGGCGATCGCCAGCTGCCGCCGACCGCGCGTGGTCGCGCGCATCGCCAGCGCCGCGCGGTAGCTCGCCGCCGCCTGCTCGGCGACGCCGCGCCGTTCTTCCCAGGAGCTGCACAGCGCCGCCCGTTCGAGGTGGATGCTGCCGATCAGGTCGAGGCGCAGACGACCGCGCGTGCCCTCGGTCGGCAGTTCGTCGCACAGCGCCATCGCCTCGTCGAGCTGGCCGCGGTCGCGCAACACCTGCGCCAGCGTGAAGCGCGTGTTCCACGCGAACGAGCGCAACCGCTGCGCTTCGCGCAGGTGGCGCTCGGCCGACGCGAGGTCGCCGTGACGTCGATACGCGATGCCGAGGTTCTGGTGCGGGCCGTGGCGCTCGGGCCGCAGCTCGAGCGAACGCTGCAATGGACCGATCGCCTCGCCGTAGCGGCGCATCATCACCAGCGCGACACCGCGCATCGCCTGCGTGCGCGCGGTCTCGCCGCCGTAGATCGCCTCGAGCGCCACCGACTCGTCGTACAGGCGGTTGAGCACCTCACGCTGTTCGTCGCCGGCAGTCCGCTCCGACCGCCCCGCCAGCGACAGCATGCGCAGGTCGCGCGCCGGCAGGTAGCGGTCCGACGCGCGCGCGAGCAGCGCGTCGGCGCGCGCCGCGTAGCCCTTGACGTGGCGGTTGCGCAGCTCGTGGAAGCCCTGCACGTAGAGCTCCTGCGGCGTGACCGGCTCGGGCAGCCCCTCGATGCCGACCGCGAACGCGCCGACCTGCTCCGGGTCGCTGTCGAGGTAGCGCTGCACCAAGGCGCGGAAGTAGTCGCTGTCGCGCTGCGCCGCGATCCACTCGAGGTCGCGCAGCGCCGCGTCACGTTCGCCGAGGTCGAAGCGCAGGCACGCGCGCCACAGCCGCACCGGCAGGTCGGCGGGATCGAGCGCGAGGATCGCGTCGAGCTGGGCGATCGCCGCCTCGTGTTCGCCGCGCAGCTGGTTGAGCACGCGCTCGTCCGGCCAGCCCTCGATCGCGAGCACGCTCGGCAGCGTGCGGTAGAGCGCCAGCTTCTGCTCAGCGCGCTCGAGCTCGCGCTGCCGTTCGAGGATCGGCCACGCAATCGCCGCGACCAGCAGGGCCAGCGTCACCGCCGCGATCGCGACCGGTCGCGCCGGCGCGCGCTGCCAGCGACGCAACCGCCGACCGAACGACGACAGCGGCCGCGCGGCCACCGGCTGGTGCTGCAAGAACGCTTCGAGGTCGCGGCCGAGCGCCGCGGCGTCCGGATAGCGGCGCGCCGGGTCGCGCTCGATGCATCGCTCGACGATCGCGACCAGGTCCCGCGGCAGGCCGGGCCTGGCGACCAGCAGCGGCGTCGGGTCGTCGCGCAGCAACGACGCCAGAACCGTCGCGGCGTCGCCCTCGTACGGCGGGCGACCGGCGAGCAGGTGGTAGAGCGTCGCGCCGAGGCCGTAGACGTCCATGGTCGGATGCGCGGTCTGCATGCCGCCGCTGGCGACCTGTTCGGGCGGCATGTACCACGGCGTGCCGAGCGTCGTCTGCGTCGCGGTCAGGCGTTCGTCCGAGCCGCGCGAGGCGATGCCGAAGTCGAGCAGCACCGCGCGGCCGTCGCGGGTCAAGAACGCGTTCGACGGCTTGACGTCGCGGTGCACCAGGCGCTGCTCGTGCGCCGCCGCGAGCCCGCGCGCGAGCTCGCTGCCCCACAGCGCGACCTGCCGCGGCCAGTGCGGTTCGACCGGCGACTCGATGCACGCTGCGACCGCATCGGCGGCCGGCCGACCGGTCGCGATCTCGCCGAGCAGTTCGGCCAGCGTCGCACCGCGCAGCCGTTCCATCACCAGGTAGTGGATGCCCTCGGGAGTGCGGCCGCGGTCGTGCACGCCGACGATGTTGCGGTGCTGCAGCGCGGCCAGCGACTCGGCCTCGCGCTGGAACCGCTGCTCGGCCGCGTCGTCGCGGAACAGCCGCGCGTCGAGGATCTTGATCGCGACCTCGCGCTGCAGCTCGCGGTCGTCGGCGAGGTAGACGACCCCCATCGCGCCGCGGCCGAGGCTCTCGGTCAGCTGGTAGCGATCGGCGAGCAGCAGGCCGGCGAGCGGATCCTCGCGCAACGCCTCCTGCTGCAGTCCGACCAGCGCATCGGTCAGCCCGAGCACCTCGGCGAGCGGACCACGAAGGTGCGGATCGTCCTGGCAGAGTTCGTCGAGGTCGACGGCTTCTCCTTCGTCGATGCGCGCCAACGCCCGGCGCACGCAGGCGATCAGCCGCTCCTGATCCTCGGGGCTGCGAGAGAGGGTCATGGGGCGACGCAGTCTATCCGCAAGCGCCGCGACTCAGCGGCCGCTGGTCCGCTTCACGAACGCGACCAGCGTCTGCCGCCACTGCGGCAGCAGGCTCTGCTCGACGTACATCATGTGCCCGGCGGCGAAGTCGGCCCGCTGCACGTTGTCGCGCAGGTCCTTGGGCAGGTTGAGGTTGTCGAACGTCCAGACCGCCGCGAAGTAGGGCGTGGCGAGGTCGTAGATGCCGTTGACCAGCAAGACCTCGAGCTTGGGGTTCTGCCGGATCGCGCGCGCCAGGTCGGGCGCGACGTTGAGCGCGCCGCCGCCGAAGCCGCCCGCGCCGCGATCCCAGTTCCACGGCCGCGCCCGGCCGCTCGGAACGTACTCCCTGTCCCCGTCGTAGCCGAGGTCGTCGCGCAGGTAGGCGTTGAAGGCCGACGTGTAGGCGCTCTTGATCGCGGTCGACTGCGGATCGTGCGACGGACGGTCGGCCAGCAGGTCGCCCGAGGGACCGGTGAAGCGCGCATCGAGTCGCCCGACCACCAGGCCGCGGCTGCGCAGCACTTCTTGTTCGTACTGCGACGCGGTCACCCGCAGGTCGGTGCGATCCAGGTACTGCTTCGAGATGCCGGTGTAGCGGTGCATCTGCTCGAGCACGCGCTGGCGCTGCGCCGGGTCGACCGCGCTGCCGGCGAGGATCGCGGTCGCGTAGTCGGTGGTCGCCCACGCCTCGACCTCCTTCATGAACGCGCCGAGGTCCTGCGGCCTGCCGCCGGGCAACGCATCGTGGTAGGCCGACGTGATCGCGTACGACGGCACGTTGACCACGAACGGCACGATCGTGCCCTCGCCGAACCGGATCGTCTGGAAGTCGAGCACCGACGACACCAGCACGATGCCGTTGAGGTCGACGTTGTCACGCTGCAGCCGGCCGGCCAGCACCGCCGAACGGGTCGTGCCGTAGCTTTCGCCGAGCAGATAGCGCGGCGCGTTCCACCGCTGGTAGCGGCTCAGAAAGCGCCGCACGAACTGCGCCAGCGACGCGGCGTCCTCGTCGACGCCCCAGAAGTCCGAGCCCTTGGCGCCACCGACCGGACGACTGAACCCGGTGCCGACCGGATCGACCATCACGATGTCGGCGACGTCGAGCAGGCACGCGGCGTTGTCCTCGATCGGATACGGCGCCGCACCCTGCGGGCCGACCTCGGACGTGACCACGCGACGCGGCCCCATCACCCCCATGTGCAGCCAGAAGCTGGCCGACCCGGGACCGCCGTTGTAGGCGAAGATCAGCGGCCGCTGCCGGTCGCGCGTGCCGTCGACGGCGTCGCGGAAGTACGCGGTGTACCACAGCTCGGCGGTCGGTTCGTCGGCGTCGTTGCGCAGCGGGATGTGGTCGACGACCGACTGGTAGGTGACCTGCTGTCCCTGCAGTTCGATCGTGTGCCGCCTGGTCCAGCCGCCATCGGGAGGTGAGGTCGGAGGCGAGGCGGGCGACGAGGCGGCCGGCGCGGCCTCGTCCTGCGCATGCAGGACACCGACCAGCAGCAGGGTGACGAGCGTGTGGACGACGACAGGCGTTCGCAGGCGATTCTCGACCATGCCACCATGCTCGGCAGGGATGCGTCGCGACGCCACCGTGACGATGCAACGTGCTTGCAGCAGCGCGTTCGCCGCGGCTCAGCTGGTGACCAGCAGGACCGGCGTCGTGAACGTGAACTGCTGCGACTGCGGCGATACCGCCAGCCCCTGGAACACGAATTGGCTGCCCGGCGGCAGCGAAGCCGGCACCGCGATGCCGAAGATCGCCGCGCTGCTGACCGCGCCACCGCAAAGGAAGCCGCCGGCGGGCAGCACGCCACCGAGCAGCACCGGCGCGCCGCCGAGGCCGAGTTGGTTGCCGAACCCGGGCAGCGTCTGGCACTGCAGCGTGCCCGACAGACCGAGCAGGTAGGGCGTCTGCGGCACGCCGAACACGTGCGCGCTGACCACGCTGCCGGCGGCCACCGTCAGGGTCTCCTGCGGCCCCGGCGCGCAGTTGACGGGCACGCACACCGAGCCCGCGGTCGCTGCGAACGGGCCGGTCGAGCTGCGCAGTTCGAGGCCGACCTCCTGGCACGGCAGGCAGGAAGCGGCGGTCAGGGAAGAGAGCAGGAGCAGCGTTCGGTTCATGGATCGCGATCGAAGGGGAGCGGCGGACGCGAGAGGCGGCGGACGTAGTCCCGGACCATGGCGTGCGTCACGCGACGCAGCGCAATTCCCGTCGCGACATGCGCCCTACGCCGCCGGGCCTCGCCGTGCCCCCGACCTGCGCCGATCGGCCCCGTTCCAACGGCCGCCGCGTCGTCCTAGCATCCGGCCCCCCCCGGTTTGCTCCGTCTCCGTTCGATCCTCGTTGCGACCGTCGCATGCACTGTCGCGTCTGCGCAGCAGTACCGCGTCCAGTCGTACGTCGACCGCGACGAGGTGCCGTGCACGCAGGCCTACGACGCCGTGCAGGGCCCGGACGGGCGCATGTGGTTCGCGACGCGGCTCGGCGTGACCGACTACGACGGCGCCCACTGGGGCGTCTCCGAGGGCATCGGACAACCGCAGCGCTACCTCGGCCTCGACGACGACGGCGGCATCTGGGCGGTCACCAGCTACGCGCCGCTGCACGTCGCGCGCTTCGACGGAACGAGCTGGATCGACCACGGCACCGATACGTTCGCGACCGACCCGTTTCCGACCGACCTCGTCGGCGTGAACGCGACCCGCGCCTACATCGGCACGTTCCGGCACGGCGTGGTGATGTTCGACGCCGGCACCTGGACCACGCTGCCCGACGCCGACGACGGGCCGGTCCACGCCAACGCGCTGGCGCGCGTCGACGGCCAGCTGTTGGTCGGCACGCCCGACGGCCTGATCGCCTACGACGAGGGCGACCTGTCGAAGGCGCCGCGGACGATCGCCGGGGCGCGCACCGGCGTGCTCGGGATGGCGCGCGATCGGGGCGCCGTCTGGGTCGTCGGCAGCGACTGGATCGGCAGGTACGAGAACGGCGAACTGCGACCGATCACGCTCGACCGCGCGGTCGACTTCAACACGACGCGCAACCTCTGCCCGGTCGTCCCGGACGGCGGCGGCGGCGCGCTGGTGGCCGACGGCCCGACCATCCATCACGTGCGCCACGACGGCCGGCTGACGGCCCTCGACGTCGCGACGCCCCTGCCGTTCTACGGCTCCAACGGCATGGCGCTGGATCGCGAGCACAACATCTGGCTCACCAGCGACCGCGGCATCTGCAGGCTGACCCGCAGCGAGGTCCGTTCGTACTCGGCCATCAGCGGCCTGCTCGAGAGCGAGGTCTCGGCGATCTGCCGACGCGGCGACGGCACCATGGTGCTCGGCCACAACGGCGGGATCTCGCTGTTCGCGGACCATCGCAGCCGGCCGATCCCGTTCGACGCCCCGCCGGTCCGCGGCCGCGTGCTCGACCTCGAGCCGGGCGACGGCAATGAGGTCTGGATCGCCGCGTCGTGGCTCGGCCTCGGCCGCCTCGACGAGGACGACCGCTGCACGTTCTGGAAGCCGGACGCGACCGGGCAGGTGCATGCGATCGCGCGACGCGACGGCGAACTCTGGGTTGCCGGCGACTTCGGCCTGATGCGGTTCGACGGCGAGACGTTCTCGCGGGCGGACGGCGACCCGCCGCTGCTGCACAAGCGGGCCCGGCGTCTGTCCGGCGACGACGAAGGCAACCTGTGGATGTCGACGTCGCTGCACGGCGTGATCCGCTACGGCCGCGACGGCAAGATCCGCCAGTGGTCGTCCGACAACGGCATCGAACGCTCGACCTACGGCGTCGCCCACCTGCCGGACGGCCGCACGCTGGTCGCGTCGAGCGGCGGCCTGTTGCAGCTGGGCGAGCACGGCCTGGAGCCGGCGCCCGAGGCGACCCGCGATCGGCCGGTCTACTTCGTCCTGCCAGGGCAACTGCCGGGCGAGCTGTGGCTCGGCAGCAACGCCGGCATCGTGTTCCGCGACGCGAACGGACAGCGGCGGATCTCGCGCAGTGACGGCCTGCTCGGCGACGAGGCCAACCGCGACGGCGCGCTCGACAACGGCGACGGACGGCTGTGGGTCGGCACCGACGGCGGACTCAACCTGGTGCCCGGCCCGTTCCTGTCGATCCGCCCCGCTCGCCCGACCGTCGAGATGCTACGCGTCGAACACGACGGCAAGCCGGTGCCGCTGGAGGACGGCATCTGGCAGGTGCCGGCGGACCCGGGCGAGACCCGGTGGTACTTCCGCGCGATCTCGTTCTTCGACGAGGACCGCATCCGCTGCTACTACCAACTCGAGGGCCTGCACGACGACTGGGTCGGCCCCACCAGCCTGCCGACGCGCGAGATCTACTTCGCCTCGCTGGCGCCGGGCACCTACCGGCTGCGGCTGTTCGTCGAAGGCGCCGACAACCAGCGCAGCGACGAGTTCGTGTCGCGGCCGATGTTCGTGGCCACGCCGCTGACGCAACGCTGGTGGTTCCTGGCGTTGGCAGGCACCGCGATCCTCGGTCTCGGCGCGCTCGGCTTCCGCGAATACAGCCAGCGCCGCTATGCGCGGCGGCTCAGCGACGAGGTCGAGCGGCGGACCGAGCAGCTGGCTGCCACGCAGCGACAGCTGGCGCAGGACCGCGAACAGCTCGAACGCACCCTCGACAGCATCGGCGACGCGGTGATCGCCACCGACCCGATGTGCGAGGTGTTCTTGTGGAACGACGCCGCGTGCGCGTTGACCGGGATCGACGAACGCGCAGCGCTCGGCCGCAACCTGCGCGACCTGCTGCCCGAACTCGGCGAGCTGCCCGACGAGGGGCCGTTCGTCTGGGACGACCTCAAGGTGGCTGGGCGCGTGCGCACGTTCGAAGGGACCGTGGCGCCGCTCGGCACGCTCGGTGCCGGCGCCGTGATCGCGTTCCGCGACGTGACCGATCGGCACCTGCTCGAACGCGAGGTCGCGCACCGCCAGCGCCTCGAGTCGCTCGGGCAGCTCGCCGGCGGCATCGCGCACGACTTCAACAACTACCTGACCGTGCTCAACGGCACGCTCGACATGCTCGTCGACGAGGCCTCGCTGACGCCGGAGCAACGTTCGCAGGCGAGCGTCGCGCGCTCGACGCTGCGACGCGCGGTCTCGCTGACGCAGCAGCTGCTGACGTTCTCGCGCGGCGGCACGCCGGTCCGTCGTGCGGTCGACCTCGAGGCGCTGATCCACGACGCGGTCGCGTTCGCGCTGAGCGGCTCGCCGATCGAGGCGAAGGTCGCGGTCGCACGAGGTCTGCCGCACGCCGACGTCGACGAGGGGCAGATCGCGCAGGCGCTGCACAACCTGCTGCTCAACGCCCGCCAGATCCTGACCCGCGGCGGCACCGTGCGCATCGAAGCGCGCGTGCCGGAGCCGCCGCCGACGGACCTCGACGGCGACGACTGGATCGAGCTGCAGGTGTCGGACGACGGCCCCGGCATGCCGGCCGACGTGCGCGCCAAGGTGTTCGATCCGTTCTTCAGTGCGCGCGAGGGCGGCACCGGGCTCGGGCTGAGCGTGGTGCACTCGATCGTCAACCGGCACGGCGGCCGCGCCAGCGTCACGTCCGAGCCCGGCGCCGGCACGACCTTCCGCTTGCTGCTGCCGGCCGCGAGGCAGGCTGCCGCCAGCGAACGCGCTCCTGCCCCGGTCGCGCCCGAGCGCGCCCGCGTGCTGGTCATGGACGACGACGACAACGTGCGGCGCCTGCTGGTGCGCATGCTCGAGCACATCGGCCACGAGTGTGTCGCGACCCGACGCGGCGAGGACGCGGTCGACGAGTACGCCAAGGCGGTCGAGCGTGGTCCGGCGTTCGACGCGGTGCTGCTCGACCTGACGGTCGTCGGCGGGCTCGGCGGTCGCGCGACGGCCGACCGGTTGCTGCAGCTGGACGGCGACGCGCGCCTGGTCGCGATCAGCGGCTACTCCGACGAAGGCACGATGGGCGACTTCGCCAAGGCGGGCTTCTGCGCGGCGCTGGCCAAGCCGTTCGACCGCGAGGGCCTGCGCAGCGTGATCGAGCGCGCCACCAGCGGCGGTTGAGACGCCACGGCCCCATCGGGCGGGACTTCGATCGCGCGTTCGCTATCCTGTTCGCCCCGATGACGCTGGTAACGCTCGAGAAGATCACCCGCCGCTTCGGCGACTTCCCCGTGCTCGACGGGCTGTCGCTGCGCGTCGACGAGGGCGACCGCATCGGCGTGGTCGGCGACAACGGTGCCGGCAAGACCACGATGATCCGGATCCTCGCGGGCGTCGACGACTCCGACTCCGGCAGCCGCAACTGCCGCCGCCACCTGCGCATCGCCTACGGCGCACAGATGCCCAAGATGCCCGAGGGCACGACGATCGAACAGCTGGTGCAGCACGGCACCGGCGAGCACGCGGCGCTCGAGACGCGCATGCGCGAGCTCGAGGCAAGGATGGCCGAAGGCAGCGACTCGGCGCTGGCCGCCTATGGCGAGCTGCAGGCGTCGTTCGAGGCCGGCGGCGGCTACGACCGCAAGCACCAGGTCGAGAAGGTGCTGAGCGGCATCGGCTTCCCCGATGGCGACCTGCACAAGGACGTGTCGGTGCTGAGCGGTGGCGAGAAGTCGCGCGTGCAGCTGGCGATCCTGATGACCACGCCGGCCGACCTGCTGATCCTCGACGAGCCGACCAACCACCTCGACCTGCAGGGCATCGAGTTCGTCGAGGACTTCGTCAAGCGCTACCCCGGCGCGGTCGTCGTCGTCAGCCACGACCGCCGCTTCCTCGACGGCGTCGCCGACGCGATCGTCGAAGTCGCCGACGGCGTCGCGACCCGCTACAAGGGCAACTTCTCCGCCTATCGCAAGCAGCGCGACCAGGCGCTGCTGGCGCTGCAGCGGCAGTTCAAGAACCAGGCCGAGTTCGTCGCCAAGGAGATGGACTTCATCCGGCGCAACATCGCCGGCCAGAAGACCGCGCAGGCCAAGGGACGCCTGAAGCGCCTGCAGAGGCTGCAGCTGATCGGCAAGCCCAAGGGCAAGCGCGCCCAGATGCGGCTGACGTTCGGGCAGACGACGCGCGGCCAGGAGGGCCAGGTCGCGATCGAGGGCGAACACCTGGTGGTGCGCGCCGGCGACAAGCAGCTGATCGACGACGGCGCCCTGCGGATCTGGTTCGGCGAGGTCACCGCACTGCTCGGCCGCAACGGCGCCGGCAAGACCACCCTGCTGCGGCTGCTCGCGCGCGACGGCGCGCCGGCCGGCGGCACGCTCAAGCACGCGCACAACCTGCGCATCGGCTACTTCAGCCAGGAGAAGAACGACCTGCCGCAGTCCGGCACCGTGCTCGACGCGTTGCGCGAGCTCGACCGCACCATCGACGACGGCACCCTGCGCGACCACCTGGCGATGTTCCTGTTCGTCGGTCACGAGGTCGAGAAGCCGGTGGCGGACCTGTCCGGCGGCGAGAAGCAGCGGCTGGCGCTGGCGCGCATGACGCGCGCGCAGTTCGACCTGCTGTGCCTGGACGAGCCGACCAACCACCTCGACGTCGCCGGCACCGAAGGTCTCGAGCAGGCGTTGAAGGAGTTTCCCGGCACCGTCGTGCTGATCACGCACGATCGCCAGCTGGTCGAAGAGGTCGCCGATCGCGTGCTGTGGGTCGAGGCCGGCGCGGTGCGCAGCTTCGAGCAGGGCCTGGAGCAGTGCCAGCGCGTGCTCGCCGAGGAGCGCTCGGCACTGCGAGCGGCCGAGTCGGCCGCCAAGGAACGCGCCGCCAGCAAGGCCGCCGAGGCGAACCAGCCGAAGCCGGCGCGCGAGACCGGCAAGATCCGCAACCCGCTGCTGTTCGAACGCCTCGAGAACCGGATCATCGAACTCGAGGGCGAGATCGAAGCCGTGCAGGCGGCGATGCTCGAACCGGAGAACTACGGCAGCGCGCAGAAGATGAAGGACCTGCAGGCCGACGAGGCGAAGCGCAAGCAGGAGCTCGCCGAGGCCTACGAGCAGTGGGAGAACTGGCAGTAGACGCGGCTCCCGGTCGCCCCCGCGCCCTGGTGCAAGTCCAAGCCACGTCCTAGCATCGGATCACTGGCACGCTCGGGTAGGCCAGGACCCGAGGGCGCGTGAGGATGCAAGTATGTGGGAATGGCTGAGCGATCTGTTTGCGACCGACGGTTTTCCGGCCCGATGGAACTGCGGTTCCTGGCCGGCCTGGCTGGGCTGGCTGCACATCGTCTCGGACCTGGTGACGTTCGCCGCCTACGTCGCGATCCCGATCGTGCTGGGCCTGTTCCTGTGGCGCCGCCAAGACCTGCCGGTGCCGCGCGTCGCATGGCTGTTCGTCGCGTTCGTGTTCACCTGCGGCACCGTGCACCTGTTCGAGGCGGTGATCTTCTGGTGGCCGGTCTACCCGTGGTCTGGCGTGCTCAAGGCGCTGACGGCGATCATCTCGATCCTGACGGTGCTCGCACTGGTGCCGACGATGCGCGCGGCGCTGCGCATACCGGCGTTCTCGGAGGCCACCGCGCGCCTCGCCGCGATCATCTCCGCGTCGTCGGACGCGATCGTCTCCAAGGACCTCGACGGCCACATCACCAGCTGGAACGACGGCGCCACCAGGCTCTACGGGTTGACCGCCGACGAGATGGTGGGCAAGCACGTGACCGCGCTGGTGCCCGACGACCTGCACCAGCAGGCGATCGACTACACCCGACGCGTGCGCAACGGCGAACGCATCGCGCCGTTCACGACCGAGCGCCTGCACAAGCACGGCTACCGGATCCCGGTGTCGGTGTCGCTGTCCCCGGTGTTCGGGCGCAACGGCACCGTCGTCGGCATCTCCGGCATCACCCGTGACATCCGCGACCAGCTCGCCCACGAACAGGAGCTCGAGCGCGCCGCCCTGCGGCTCAAGCGCGCCAACCGGCGCCTGCGCGAACTGGCCGACCGCGACCCCCTCACCGGCCTGCTCAACCGACGCGGCTTCGAGGACGCGCTGGCCGTCGAGGTCGAACGCATCCGCCGCTACGGCACCAGCGCTGCGGTCATCCTGATCGACGTCGACGACTTCAAGGACATCAACGAGCGACACGGCCACGACACCGGCGACGCGGCGCTGCGCGAGATCGGCGACCGACTCGACGATGCCGCCCGCGAGACCGACCTGGTCGGGCGGATCGGCGGCGACGAGTTCATGGTGCTCGCTCCGGAGACCCGCATCGGCGGCGCGATGCGGCTGGCCCAACGCCTGCGGGAGGCGATCGCCGCGTCGACGATGGACGTCGCCTCACCGCCGCTGCAGGTGTCCGTCAGCTGTGGCGTCGAGACGGTCACGCCCGAACGTTCGCAGCTCAAGGACCTGCTCGGCGACGCCAGCAACGCGCTGTCGGTCGCCAAGAGCATGGGCAAGAACACGGTCTGCTCGTCGCGCACGCAGCAGGAGCCGGACGAACCCGACGCGCTCGAACTGCGGGCCCTGACCCAGCCGATCGTCGAACTGGCAACCGGCCGCGAGGTCGCGTGCGAACTACTGATCCGCGGCCCGCGCGGCCCGCTGGAGTCGCCCGACCGCCTGTTCGCGCTGCACCGCGAGCGCAAGACGCTGACGGCGATGGACTTGGCCTGCCTCGACCGCTGCATCGACACGATCCGGGCCCGCGGCGACAACGCGCCAACGCACGTCAACGTCTTTCCGTCGACGCTGCTTGAGGCCGACATCGACGAGATCGCCCAGCGCCTGTCGCGCGGCGGCACCGGCTGCCAGGTGTGCATCGAGCTCAACGAGTCGATGCTGGTCGGCGACCCGAAGCAGCTGATCGAACGCGTCAAGGTGCTGCGCGATCGGGTCGGCTGCCAGGTCGCACTCGACGACGTCGGCTACGGCCGCAGTTCGATCGAAGCGCTGATCGTGCTCGAGCCCGACACGATCAAGATCGACCGTCGCTACGTGCACGGCGTCGCCGACGACCCGGCGATGCGCCGCCACCTCGAACGGTTGATCCTGGCCGCGCGCGCGCTCGACGCGCGGATCATCGCCGAGGGCCTCGAACGCGGCGAGGACCGCGACGTGCTGCAGGAACTCGGGGTCGAGTTCGCGCAGGGCTACCTGTTCGGGCGGCCGGCCGCGCGCAACTGACCCCGGCACACCACGGCGGCACCCAGAACGGGTAGCCTCGCGCGCCGGAGGAACTGCCCGATGCCCGCCGTCGTACCCCTGGCCCTGATCGTGCTCTGCTGCCCGCAACAGCCGACCGTGCGCACCTACGCGCTGACCGGTGAGGTCGTCGACATACTCGGCGAGCCGATCGTCGGTGCGACCGCCTCCGCGTCGTCGTGCGCAGCCAGCACGGTTCGCTGAACCACCGGTCGGACGACCTGAAGCTGGCCGAGAGCGGCACCCGCGTGCAGCTCGGCACGCTGAAGCTGACGCCACCCGCGATCGTCACCGGCATCGTCGCGACCGACGACGGCGCGCCGATCGCCGGCGTGTTCGTGTCGCTGCACGGCAAGGACGACGGCGGCGACTACCAGGAGAATGCGGTCACCGACGCCGCGGGCCGGTTCCGGTTCGTCGGCGTGCCGCCGGGCCGGGGCGAGGTCTACGTCGGCATCGACGGTGGCCGACGATCGGCCTACCAGGTGCAGGCGGGGCAGCGCTTCGAGTGGCGGCGGGACCACGGGCGCTAGGAGCGCGTCCATGTAGTGGACGCGCTGCCGACCGTGATCGCGGAAGCGGCGTGTACGCGTGCGGACGGGGCTTTGCCCACTAGTCGCCCGCGTCGCGGCGCCCCGACGCGGCGGGCGCCATCCGCGCCGGCACGGCCAGCCCCACGACGGCCGACCGCGCGCGAATCGGCTACGCTCTGCCGGCCCTCCCGCCGCCATGACGCTCCGAACCAACGCGCCCCTGCTCGGGGCCCTGCTCCTCCTCGCGGCCCCGGTCGCCGCGCAATCGTCCCTGCCGATCCAGGCCGACGCGAAGGTCGTGACCGACGCGCTCGCGACGACCGGCCGCGCGACGCTGCAGCTGCGGTTCACGACCGAGACCCGGCTGAACACGCCGTATGCGGTGCGCGTCGAACTGCACTCCGGTGGCCGCCTGCTGCAGCGTCGCGACCACGCGCCGCCGACGCCGACGACCGACTGGCAGGCGGACGCCGAAGTCGCGTACGACCTGCCGCTCTACTTCCCGCTGACGCCGAAGACGCGCGGCGCGGTGCGCGTGCTGATCGGGTTCCTCGATCCCGACGAGAAGCAGCCGCTGCCGCCGCTGACCCGCCGGCGCGCCAGCGGCGGCCTGGTCGAGGTCGCGACGTTCCGCTTCCCCGAGATCGAGGCCGAGGTCACCGCCGAGTCGGTCGCTGCAACCGTCAAGGCCGCGCTCGAGCTCGCCAGGTCGGATGCGCGCGCGGCCTGGGACCAGCTGGAGTTCTCGTTCCGCCGCACGGACAGCTACCCGCTGAAGCGCGAACTGCAGAAGGCGCTGCTGCAGGTCGGCAGGATGCCGCCGGCCGAACTGTCGTTCGAGGAGGTCGGCGTCGTGCAGCGCCGCATCGACGGCGAACGGGCCCGCTACCTGCGCCAGGTCGCCGGCCGGCTCTACGACCGCGGTCGCCTGTTCGCGGCGCTGGTGCTGCTCGACGAGGTCGGCGGCGCGCTGCAGGAGGACGCCGACCGCGCCGTGCTCGGCGCGCTCGACCAGGCCCGCCGCGTGACCAAGGACCGCGACGGCATCGCCGAGAAGGTGTTTGCGATCACGGCCGAGCAGAAGGCGGAGGTCGACGCGCTGGTCGCGCAGCACAAGGACGAGGCGGAGCGGCTGGCGTTCGGCGTCGAGCTGGCCAAGGACCGCAAGCGGCGGCCGATCGCGCGCGAGCTGGTGCGCACGATCGAGTTCACGCCCGAACTGCGCGAAGAGGCGGCCGACGCGCGGCGGCAGATCGAGCGGGCCTGGCTGAAGGACGTTCCTGCCGACCAGCGCAAGGAGGCCGACGAGGCGCTCCAACATCCGTGCTGGGCGCGCACGACCCAGCGCGTCAGCCACCGCTTCGTGCTGATCGGCCCGCAGAAGCTGCTGAAGGGCATCCCGGCCGACAGCCTGCTGCTGTTCGACCTCGCCTACCTCTACCAGACCGACCTGTTCGGTCGGGTGCCCAACCCGCAGGGCGACCGCGTCACCGTCTACTTCAAGGAGCTGTGGGAGTTCGGCGGCGGCGTCGGCGGCGGCAAGATCATCGACATCGGCCGCGCCGATCCCGACGAGAAGAAGCGTCGCGTCGACGGCGGGCTCTTCTACCACGAGCTGGCGCACTGCGTCGACGACACCAACCCGATCTATCCGGGCTTCCGCGAGGGGCTGGCCGACTTCGCCGCCGCGTTCACCTACCACGAGCTCGGCCAGGTCGCGCAGGCCCGGGCTGCGATCGGCGCCGCTCGGCGCGCGTTCCTCGGCGACTACCTGGAGCGCGACCTCGAATACTGGCGCATCCCCAACTACGGGCCGAGCGCCGGCTTTTTGCTGCACTTCATCAACGAGTACGGCAAGCAGCAGGGCGGCGGGTTCGAGTGGCAACGCTACCGCCGGTTCTTCCGCGACTATCGCACCCGCGCCGTCGACGACGGCCGCACGCCGACGTTGGCGCGCGCGTTTGCGTTCCACCTGGTGGAGGCGTTCGGCGAGGCGGCGTTCGACGACCTGGTCCGATTCCGATGGCCGCTGCTGCCGCAGGACCTGGAGGCGATCCGGGCCGAGCAGAAGGCCGCGCGACGGCCGCGCTCGCTCAGCGGGCTCGACACCGAGCCGGGTTCGCCGGTGCCACGCGACGTCGCGGCGCGCCGCCTGCGCGGCGACAAGGCCGGCGTCGACGACCACGAGGCGGAGCTGGGTGTCGTGCAGGACTGGTGGGTGATCGGGCCGTTCAAGAAGCGCGGCATCGACCCGGACGCGTTCCGGTTCGCGCCGGAGCTCGAGGTCGACCTGAAGAAGCGCTACGAGAGCATCAACAACAACCCGACGTGGCGGCGGCCCGGCCGCAAGCCGGTCACGGTCGACCCGTCGGGCTGGCTGCAGTTTCACTTCTCCTACATGGACGACAGCGCGATCTACGCGCTGACGCACGTGACGGTCGAGAAGCAGACCGAGACCTTCTTGCACGTTCGCGGCGACGACGACGTGACGGTGTTCGTCGACGACCAGCTGGTCGGCAAGTACACGAACATCGGACGCGGCCTCGGTCCGTGGCGGCCCAACTGGACCGTCAACCTGCCGGATGCGGCGCGGTTCCGCGTCGACCTGCAGCCGGGCCGGCACAAGGTGCTGCTCAAGGTGCGCAACCGGACCGGCGGCTCGGGCTGCACGCTCGCGATCGCGCAGCGCAACGGCACGCCGCTGCCGGGCTGGAGCACCGACGTGCTGCCGGCCAAGCAGGTCGAGAACCGCATCGAGTTCCCGGACGGCAAGCGTTGGAAGTCGCTGCTCAAGCTCAAGGGCTCGAGCCGCAGTTCGTCGCGCAAGCTGGACGCGACCGTCGGCAAGTGGCGCGTGCGCAACAAGGCGATCGAAGCCACCTCGACGAACCGCGGCGTCGAGTGGCGCAAGTACACGGTTCGCCCCGGCTTTCCCAAGGACTCGCCGTCGAACCTGGCCTGGCTGCCGGAGAAGGCGACCAGGGAGCTCGGCGCGTTCTTGCTGCGCATCGACCTCGAGGAGAAGTCGCGCGCGCCGAAGATGTGCGTGACGTTCCAGGGGGACGGCATGCGCGACGGCCTGGCCGGCTGGACGCTGATCCTCAGCCCGCGCGGGCGGGACAAGGTCCAGGCGCGCATCGAGCGCTACGACCGGCTGGTCTACCAGAGCGACGTGGTCGCCTACGAGTCGGACCCGAAGAAGCCGACGACGCTCGAACTGCACCACTGGGCGGACCGGCTGACGGTCCGCCTGGGCTCGCAGACGCTGTTCGACCAGGCGCCGATCCGCCGCATCGACGGCCGGCACCGGGTCGGCATCGCGACGTGGGGTCCGCAGCTGCGCATCACCGAGATCGAGCTGCGGGCGCCGTCGCGCACGCGCACGCGCTGATCACTCGGCCTCGACGCCGACCGTGACCGGCACGCGGATGCGCTTGCCGGCGCGGATGATGTCGAGCTGGATCGTGCCCTGGTAGCCGACGCGCTGCTTGGCCTTGGTGAACGCGCTGTCGGTCGCGGCCTTGCCGTCGACGCCGGTGATGATGTCGTAGCGCTGCAGGCCGGCCTTCGAGGCGCCGCTGTCATCGGTCACGCTGGTGATGATCAGCGTCTTGTGGCGGTCGAGGTCGAACTGCGAAGCGAGCGCGGCGCTCGGCGCCTCGAAGCGCACGCCGACCACGAGGCGGCCCTTCGGTGCCGGCGGCGCCGGCGGGATCAGCACCTGGTCGATGACGTGCACGACGCCGTTGCTGGCGTTGACGTCGGTGCGGGTCACGGTGGCGCCGCGCACCCGCAGCTGGCCGCCGGCGATCTCGAAGCCGACCGGCTGGCCGTTGAGCGTCTCGGCGCTGCCCGCCGCGATCGCCTGCGCCGCCGACACGCGGCCCGGGATCACGTGGTACTTCAGGATCGCCTGCAGCTGGCCGCGGTTCTCGGGCTTCAGCAGGTTCTCGACCGTGCCCTTCGGCAGCTTCGCGAACGCCTGGTCGGTCGGCGCCAACACCGTGAACGGGCCCTTGCCGCTGAGCGGCTCGAGCAGGCCGGCGGCCTTGACGGCGGCCAGCAGGGTGCCGAAGTAGCGCTGGTTGGCGACCTGCGGCAGCGTGCGCGCCTCGGGCATCAGCACCGTGTCGACGACGTGGATCACGCCGTTGCTGCACGCGATGTCGGTCAGCACCAGCTTGCTGCGGTCGACGCGAACGGTCTTGCCGTGCACGTTGACGGCCAGGCGCTGGCCGTTGGCCATGTCGAGCCCGCTGCGACGGACGACGTCGTCGGCCAGGTAGCGACCCGCGGCGACGTGATAGGTCAGCAGGTTGTCGAGCGTCGCCTGGTTGCGCTTCTTCAGCAGGTCGCCCAGCGCGTGCTGGTCGAGCTTGGCGAACGCGTCGTCGGTCGGCGCGAACACCGTGAACGGCCCGTCCCCCTTCAGGGTCTCGATCGCGGTCGACTTGCCGAGCGCGGTGACAAGCGTCTTGAAGCGACCGTCCTTCTGGGCGGTCTCGAGGATGGATGCTTGCGCGGACAGCGCCCCGGACAGGAGCGCGACGAGGATGGCGGTCTTGGTCATTGGTCTCTCTCTCGAATGGTCTCTCTCGGACGGAAGCGCGGTTCGCCGCCCCGGCGCATGCCGGATGCAGAAGGGGCAGATGTCCGGGGCATTCGGCGAAATTCGGCCGACCTCGGAGTTCGCCGCTCCCGGCGGTCGTCCTGCCGCGCCGCCCCTGCGACGATGTGCCGATGGCGATCGTCGAGCACCTGGCGCTGCAGTTCGCAGCGGTTCGCGAGGATCCGTGCATCGAGGAGCGCGTGCTGCGCGAGGGCGCGCACCGCCGCGTGCTGCTGGTCGGCTCGGCCGGCTGCACCGCGCTCTACCTGCACGCGGTGATGCCGGAGCTGGAGATCGAGCTGGTCGACCCCAACCCGGCGCAGCTCGCGCACGTCGCGCTGAAGCAGCGTGCGCTCGGCAGCTTCGCGCCGGCCCGCTTCAACGTCGGCACCGCCGATCCGCAGGGCCTGCACGAGTGCGGCAACTTCGAACGGCTGTTCCGCCTGTTCCGCGACGCGCTCGACCGGTTCGTGATCTCGGCCGACGAACGGCGTCGTCGCTTCGAGGACGAGGGCAGCGACTGGCAGGACGTGGTCGAACATCGCTACTGGCCGGCTGCGTTCGCGACCGTGTTCTCCGACGAACTGCTGGTCGCGATGTTCGGCCCCGACGCCGTGCAGCACGCGCGCCCGCACAGCTATCCGTCGTACTTCCGGCAGCGCATCGAACTCGGCCTGCGCGACCCCGAACGCAACCGGAACCCGTGGCTGCACCACGTGCTGCTCGGTCACTACCGTGAGGCCGACGGCGCCTGGCCTCCCTACCTGCAGAAGCGCGTCGCCATCCTGCAGCCGTTCGTGACCCACGGCTGCGCGCTGCTCGAGGTCGACAGCTTCGCGCCGTACGACTTCGTGCAGCTGTCCAACGTGATGGACTGGATGGCGCCGGACGACTGCGCGGCGCTGGCCACGCGGCTCTCCGCCGAACTCGCACCCGGCGCCAGGATTCTCTGGCGCCAGCTCAACAACAACCGGGACCTGACCGGCCACTTCGCCCCCGCATTCGCGTTCGACACCGAACGGGACGCGTCGCTGACCGCCGACGAGCGCAGCCTGTTCTACAATCGCGTGCACTGCGGAGTCCGCGCATGAGCCTGCAAGACCGAATCCAGTCGGTGCTCGACGAGCACCCCGTCGCCGCCAACCCTTACCTGTCGTCGCTGCGCGACGGCGCCCTGACCCGCGAGGACTTCCTCGAGACGCAGATCCAGTTCTACTACGCGGTGGTGTTCTTCAGCCGGCCGATGGCCGTGCTCGCGGCCAAGATCCCGTCGGCCGCCACCCGCACCGAGATCCTGCGCAACGTGTGGGAGGAGCACGGGGAGGGCGACGCCGAGTCCCGGCACGGCGCGACCTTCCTGGAGCTGCTGCACCGGCTGGGCGGCCTCGGCAAGGACGACGTCGAGGCGCGCGCGCTGTGGCCGGAGCTGCGCGCCTTCAACACGACGCTGATCGGCTGCTGCGCGCTCGACGACTGGGAGATCGGCGCCGGCTGCCTCGGCATCATCGAGCGCATGTTCGTCGACATCTCCGCGTGGATCGGCCAGAGCATCGCCGACCGCGGCTGGCTGCCGAAGGACCGCATCGTGCACTACTCGGTGCACGAGGTGCTCGACATCAAACACAGCGAGGACTTCTTCGCGACGCTCGCGCCGACGTGGGAACGCAGCGAGGAGAAGCGCTACCTGATCACGCAGGGGCTCCAGCTCGGCGCCTACACGTTCGACCGGCTCTATCGCGACCTGTTCGCCGCGCGTCTGCGCCGCGTGATGTCGCCGGTCGTGCGGCCGCAGCGACACGTCTACGACGAATGAGCGACCTGCGGGTCCTGCAGGTCCGTCCCGACCGCTTCGCGAACTGGCAGGACGACCTGCGCACGTTCGAAGAACGGTTCGAGTATCCGCTCGGCGACGACCACTTCCACATCGACCACGGCGAGGACTACCTGGCGTTCTTCCGCCGACTCGGTGAGCCGGCGCCGTTCCTGGCGACCGTCGCGCGCCGCGTCGTCGGTGTGCTGGTCGCGGTGCGACGGCGCGTCGGCCGTCGCGAGGGCTGGTATCTGTGCGACCTCAAGGTCGACCCGGTCTACGCGCGCTACCGCGCCGCGACGCGCCTGTTGACGTCGTGGGCGCGCGCGCACCTGCAGGATGGCGAGCCGGTGTTCGGCGTGTCGATGAACCCCGCGCGCGGCGACAACCGGCTGGTGCGCGCGATGCGCCGCTGGCGCGCCGACGAACTGTCGCACGCGCCGATCGTGCTCTACTCGCTGAGCCACGAGCAGTGGCTCGATCGGGCCGACGAGATCACGGCGGCGCTCGGACCGATCGGCTGGTTTGACCCGCACGGCGTCAAGGACATCGTGCTGCGCAGCAGCGGCGCCCCGATGCCGCTGCTGCACGCCCAGCACGGCCCGTTCGCGCGGGCCAACGCCGAGGCCCGAGCAGGCGCCGTGCACATGTTCTGCCTGCCTGCCGACGACGTGCTGGTGGAACGGATGCGGCAGCGCGGCCTGCGGCCGGACGCGACCGCGACGATCGTGCATCGCGACGCCGACGGCGCCAACTGGCGTCACCTGCTGAGCAGCGACATCTGAGACCACGGGGGCGAGCCTGCGACACCGGACTCGTCGCCGGCCGCCATGACTCAGCGCAGCTGCTTCAGCAGGTCCTGCACCACCTGCAGGTCCGGCCGCAGCTTCGCCGCGCGTTCGAGTTCGCGCCGGGCGTCCGCCTTGCGCCCCCTCGCCATCAGCACGCGGCCGAGGTTGAAGCGCGCGTTGAAGTAGTCCGGGTCGATGCCGAGCGCGAGCCGGTAGTGGCGCTCGGCGACCTCCAGCCGTTCGGCCGCGAAGTTGGCCGTCGCAAAGTTCTGGTGCGCGGCCGCGGCGTTCGGCAGCGCCCGGACCGCAGCCCCGAAGTGCCGCAGCGCTCCCTGGTTGTCGCCGCGCCGCCCGCAGATGGTGCCGAGCTGCATGTGCGTCATCGCGTGGCCGGGATCGACCTGCAGCGCACGCCGGTAGTGGCGCTCGGCCTCCTGCGGCTGCTTGCGGAACTCGGCCAGCAAGCCGCGTTCGTACCAGACGTCCGGGGCCCCCGGGGAGATCTCGCAGGCCTTCTCGATCGCATCCTGCGCGACCGCGAAGTTGCCGCGACCGCGTTCGAGCTGGGCCTTGCGCATCAGCAGGTTCCAGGCCCTGGGCAGCTTCTCGAGATCCCGGTCGACGCTGGCGAGCTGCAGCAGGTCGCGTTCTTGCGGGCTGCGCACCGTCAGCGACAGCGTCAGCGTGCCCATCTCGTCCGCCGACTGCTGGCCGAAGCGCACCCGCTGCAGCGGGCGCACCGGGTTGTTGTCGTTGGCCTCGCTGTTGTCGTAGACGTACTCGATCGCGAGGCGCGTGCCCGCGGGCAGCACGATCGGCTCTCGGTAGCGGTAGTCGTCCTGCCAGTCGAAGTCCCAGTCGTCGATCGCGAACAGCGTGCGCACCGAACCGTCGGGCAGCGTCGCCGTCGCGCGCATGCGCCGACACACGTAGTGCGCGTGCGGGTAGATCGCGTGCAGCTGCACCGGCACCGGCAGCACGATGTGGTCGCGCAGCACGAAGTTGTCGTCACCGGGCGCGATGTCGATCTCCTCGGAGAACAGCATCAGCAGCTCGTACGGCTGCCGCATCGGCCGGTCGGTGAACCAGATGCCGATGCGCGGCTGCACCTTCTCGGCCTTGCCGACCGGCACCGCGTGCAGCTGCAGCACCAGGTCGTCGCCGGGGAACAGCCGCCACGACATGCCGTCGGCGCTGCGGCGCACGGTCTTGCCCGGTGTCCAGCCGAGGAAGTGGCCGTCGGGCGAACCGGCGGCGCCGAGCGTCATGCCCGGAAAGCCCGGCTCGGCGTCGCGCGCGTCGGCCTGCCGCGACAGCCGCGTGCGGTCGACGCCGAGCACCGCGTGGTGCACGGCGGCGTTGCCCGGCAGGATCTCGACCGCGGCCACGAATCGCATGCGCTCGACGTCGATCGGCACGACAAAGTTGCGCACGATGTCCGGGCCCGCCGCCGGCACTTCGAGCACGTCCGGCATCTCGACGACCAGGTCCGGCTCACCGAGCTGCCACCCGGACGGATAGGTCGGCGGCGCCGGCTCCTGCTCGCGGTCGCCGCGCGGCGCGCCGGCGTCGACCCAGGCCTCGAGCGTCGCGATGTCCGCCGCAGCCATGCGACGATCGCCGACGAACTCGCCGTGGCTCGGCTGCCACGGCGGCATGTAGCCGTCCTTGACCACCTCGAGCACGAACGCGCGCTTCTTGAACACGTCCTCGTAGCTGCGCAGCGAGAACGGCGCCGGCTGGCCCGGCCGATGGCACGGCGTGCACGACCGGTGCACGATCGCGGCGACGTCGGCCGCCCACGTCGGCGCCTGCGCGGGCAGCGCGGCGAGGCCGACCAGGCTTTTGAGCACGAGGCGGATGGCGGACATGCGGCAACGATCATCATCGCTGCCGGCGGGATGTCCAGCGGGGTCGCTACTCGAGCACGACGACGCGCGTCACCTGCTGGTTGACGCCGAGCCCGCCGATGGCGAACGCGACGATCGCGCGGCCGGCGTCGTCGAGGCCGCCGTGGAACTCGCCGATCGTCTGCATCGGCTCCGGGATCCGGTAGAGCAACCGGTCCAGCTCGCTCTGGGCGCGCGGCCGGCTGCGCTGAAACGCGAGTTCCCTGCCGTCGGCGCTGCGCAGCAGCCCCCAGGTCTCGGCCCGCACCGGCGACTGCAGCAGCTTGCGTTCGAACGTCGTCGCCGAGAACGCGTTGGGGATGCTGACCCAGCCGTCGCGTTCGAGCCGCACGAACTGCCGGTAGGCGTTGCCGATGCCGCTGACGTTGAGTTCGACGACCGTCGAGCCGGCGACGCCGGTCCGCACCGCCTCGATGCCGAGGAACGTGAAGCCGGGCCCCGGCTCCCAGACCACCAGGTCGACGGCGTCGCCGAGCCCGGTCTCCGGCTCGAACCGCCGGCCGCGCAGGATCCACCGCGGGTCGTCGCGCACGGTCCACAGCAGCCAGCCGCTGCCGTCCGCGGCCACGTCCCAGCGCGGCTGCGGCGTCAGGCCGGCTTCCTCGAACTCCAACGGCACCTGGCTGCCCGCCGCGAAGCGAACGAAGCGCAGCTTGCCCGGCTCGCCCCACGCGCCCGACACCGCCCCGTCGTCGGCGATGCGCGGCGTCGGCCCGTAGATCGTCACGTACGGGATGCGGTCGAAGGCCAGCCCGTCCGCGCCGAGCACCCAGAAGCCACCCTGGCCGGGGAGCACGGTGTTCTCGCGCGTGAACGTCACCACGTCGCCGCGCGTGTTGAGGTCGATCGGCCCGCTGGTCGCCGGCATCAGCACGCGGTCGCGTTCGCCGTCGAGACCGGTGCGCACCAGCCACTGCTCGGTGGCCACCGGGTCGTACTCGACCTGCACCGCGCGGCCGTCGCCGAACGGCAGCGCGTCAGGTCGCAGGTTGGTGGACCGTTCGACGGTGCCGGTGGCGGTGACCTCGAACCACCGCTGGTCCGCGCAGACGGCGCTGCGACCGTTGGGCCAGACCATCACCCGCTCGACGGTGACGCCCGCGAGGTCGTAGCTGCGCAACGTCGCCGCTTCGCGCACGGCGAAGCGAGCCACGGGTCCCTGCGTCCGCGACGCGATCTCGACCGTGCTGCCGCGCGGCAGCTGGTTCTGCGGAACCCAGCGCCAGGTGCCGCCGCCGACCAGCACGAACGTGCCGGGCAGCTGGTTGACGCCATCGCCGACGGTGACGTCGCCGTTGGGCGAGCCGCCGATCGGCAGCGCGACCTCGATGCGCACCTCGGCCGTCGGTTCGACGTCGGCGGCGCCGTCGGCCGGCTCGGTGCGCAGGATCGTCGGAGTGGTCGCGAACGGCGCGTTGGCGCCGCCGCCGTTGCTGCAGGCCGCGAACGTCGCCGCGGCCAACAGCACGCAGACGGACGGACGCAGGGGTTTCGAGGGGGTCATGTTCTCTCCAGTCGACTCACGGGTCCGGCGACCGCCGCAGAGCTTACCCGATCCCGCACCTACTCGAGCACCACGACGTGCGCGGCGGTCGCGGCGTTGCCCGGCTGCACGGTCTGGTAGACCGAGAACATCCGGCCGCTCTCGTCGGCGAGCGGGCCCTCGGTGAGCTCCCACAGCGGATCGATCGGCGCCAACGGGATGCCGGGATCGGCGATCTGCTCGCTCTCGGTGCCGGGTCGGCTGCGCCAACCGATCGCGACCGTCGCGTACGGCGCGAGCAGCAGGTACGGCCGCACCCAGAACTCGGCGCGGCCCGGCGCCAGGATGATCTCGTTGGTGCCGCTGCCGGTCGCGTAGGCCCACGGCTCGCTGGTCCAGCCGTCGGGCTCGACGCGCAGCGCCTCCTGACGGGTCGAGTAGACGCCGACGCCCTGGGTCTGCAGCCGCAGCAGCACCGAGCCACCGCGGCCGGCGAGCGCCGCGAAGCGATCGGGTTCGAACGACAGCAGCGGCAGCGCCAGGCGGTCCGCCCACCGGTGCAGTTCGACGGCCGCCCCGAGCCCGACTCCGGGTTGGTAGCGGGCGCCGTAGAGCGTGCCCGAACCGCCGAGGAGCGGGCCCGGCGACTCGACCTCGAACCAGAACGCCCAGCCGGCGCCGTGCTTGTCCTGCGCCACGTAGGTGTACAGGAAGCCCTCGGGCAGCGCCGTGATCTCGGCGTCCAGGCTGCCGCGCGCGAAGCGGCGCAGCTCGGGCTGCGGCAGGTCCGCCACGATCGACACGGCGCCGTCGTCGGCGATGTGCGGCAGGCGGAACACCGCCAGCTGCGGCTCGACGTCGGTCGGACCCGCCAGCTCCCAGGCCACCGCGTCGTGGTCGAGCCGCCACAGGCCGCGCTCGGACGGCTCCGGGTGCGAACCCGACACGAACATCACGAAGTCGCCGCGGCCGTTGACCGCCACCGGCCCGGTCACCGAAGGCGGCAGCGTGCGGTCACGTTCGCCGTCGAGCCCGCCGCGCACGCTCCACCACTGCTGGCTGCTCGGGTCCTGTTCGTACCACAGCGCCTCGCCGTCGCCGTAGGCGAAGATCGTGTCCGGCATCTGCACGAAGCGCTCGACCAGGCCGCCATCGGTGACCTCGAACCAGCGTCCGTCGGCACGCAGCGCCGCACGCCCGTTGGGCCAGACCCGCAGCGCGCTCGCCGTCATGCCCGGCAGTTCGTAGCTGCGCTGCGCATCGGCCTCGCGCACCGAGAACGACGCGACGGCACCCTGCGATCGCGAACGGATCTCGATGCGGTTGCCGCGCGGCAGTTGGCCGAGCGGCTGCCATCGCCAGCGGATCCCACCGAGCGCCACCAGTTCGCCGTCGAGCTCGTTGCCGCCATCGTAGACGGTGATGTCGCCGACCGGCGTGCCGCCCTCGGGCAGCGCGATGTCGAGCAGCACCGGTGCGGTCGGTTCCACATCCACCGCGCCGTCGGGCGGCGAGGTGGTCAGGATCGTCGGCGTCGACACGGTCGGGATCGACGGACCGCCGCCGCCGCCACTGCAGGCTGCCGCGACTCCCAGGACGACCACGAGCGTGCCGAACGTCCGCATCGAGGGCAGCGGGGTCGGCATCGCCGACGAGTATCGCACGACCGGACGCAGGTAACAGGTCCCCTGGACGCGCCTCGCTGCTGCGCAACGAGCGCGCCGGTGCGCGCACGCCCCACGGCCGCCGTGGCAGGGAACTCCCACGAAGCGTGCCCGCCGCGGGCGAACGGTCGCTATCCTGTTCGCCCCCGAACCGGGACCAACGCCGTGACCGACCTGCACCAACATCTCCGCGAGCGCGTGCTCGCCGCCGTCGCCGAACTCGGCCTCGACCGCTCGCAGGTCGAAGGCCTCGTGCGCCTCGATCCGCCGAAGAACCGCGACCACGGTGACGTGGCGCTCGGCTCGTTCCAGCTGGCCAAGCTCGCCAAGCAGCCGCCGCCGGCGTTCGCCGCCGCGCTGGTCGAGAAGATCACCCCCGACGACGTCATCGAGTCGGCGCAGGCGGCCGGTCCGTTCGTCAACTTCAGGTTCCGGCGCGCGGCGATGGCCAGGCAGGTGCTGACCGCGATCTGCACGGATGCGGCGCCCTACGGCAAGGCCGCGAGCAACGAGCAGGTCGTGTGCATCGACTTCAGCTCGCCGAACATCGCCAAGCCGTTCCATATCGGCCACATGCGCAGCACGGTGCTCGGCAACGCGCTGTGTCGCATCCACCGCCACCTCGGCGCCGAGGTGCACGGCATCAACCACCTAAGGGACTGGGGGATGCCGTTCGCGAAGATGATGACGGCGTACATGCACTTCGGTGACGAGGCCGAACTGCACAAGTCCCCGATGCGCTACATGTTCGAGCTCTACAAGCGGTACGGCAAGGAGGCCGAGGCCAACCCGGAGCTCGACGTCGAGGCCGCCCGGCACTTCAAGGCGCTCGAGTCCGGCGAGGACAACGAAGAACGCCGCATGTGGCAGCTGCTGCGCGACGAATCCCTGGAGGCGTTCCAGGGTCCGTACTCGCGTCTCGGCGTGACCTTCGACCACATCACCGGCGAGTCGTTCTTCGAGGACAAGATGGAAGCCGCGATGCAGCGCGTCGAGGCCGCTGGCGTACTCGAACAGAGCGAGGGAGCCGAAGTCGTCACGCTCAAGGAGCAGGGCATCAAGGTCCCGTGCCTGCTGCGCAAGTCGGACGGCACGACGCTCTACCACACTCGCGACCTGGCGGCGGCCTTCTACCGCGAAGAGCAGTACCACCCGACGCGCATCCTCTACATCGTCGGGGCCGAACAGAAGCTGCACTTCGCGCAGCTGAAGGGTGTGCTCACCAAGATGAAGGAGCCGGTCGCCGACGCGGTCGAGCACGTGCCGTTCGGCCTGGTGCTGTCGAAGGGCCCGGAGGGCAAGTGGGAGAAGTTCGCGTCGCGCAGCGGCAACGCGGTCTTCCTCGACGAGATCCTCGACGAATCCGTCAACAAGGTGCAGAAGGTCATCGCCGAGAAGAACCCCGATCTCGACGACAAGGACGCCGTTGCCGAGCAGGTTGGCGTGTCGGCGATCGTCTTCAACGACCTGAAGAACGGCCGCATCAAGGACGTCAAGTTCGACTGGGACACGATGCTCAACTTCGAGGGTGAGACCGGGCCGTACGTGCAGTATGCCTGCGCCCGCCTGAGCTCGATCCTGCGCAAGGCCGGCGGCGACGTCCCGGACGTCACCAGCATCGACTTCGCCCATCTCGCCGACGCCGAGAACGTGCTGCTGACGATGATGGCGTTCGGCAGTGCGGTGCAGCGCGCCGCCGACCAGTCGGAGCCGAGCGTCGTGACCAACTACACGATCGCGCTCGCCGGCGAGATCCACAGCTACCTGGTCGACCACCACGTGCTCGGCGCCGAGCCGGCCGTTCGCGACGCGCGCCTGGTGCTCGTCGACGCCGCCCGCAAGCTGCTGACGACCGGCCTGGACCTGATCGGGATCGCGGCGCCCGAGCGCATGTAGGCGACGGCGCCGCCCGGTGCATCAGCGGGCCTTAGCCTGCAGCACGGTCTCGAGCTGCTGCATTGGCGAGACGTCTCCCGACCACATGGTCCACCAGCTCTGCGCCGCCGACAAGGCCGTCGGGCCGCCTCAGCTCGCGGCGAGTTCCACCAGCCGCGAAGCCGCCGTCGGACCGCGGCCGAGGACCGTGCGGTGCACGGCGAACACCGGCGTCGGCGCGATCGACACGGCTTCGACGCGGCGCAGGTCGCCACCGTGCTGCGCCGCGAGCACGTCGGGCAGCACCGCCAGCATGCCCTGGGTCAGGCACAGCTCGAGGCCGACGCGCAGCTGGTCGGCCGTGACCGCGATGCGTCGCTGCAGCTCGGGTGGCCAGCCGTCGGGGGTCGTGCCGTCCCGCAGCTGCGGCGGCGCGACGAAGTCGAGGTCCGCGAGCCGTGCCGGCTGGAGGTCGCCTTCGTCGAACAGCGCGTGCCCGCGCGGCACGTAGACCGCGCGCGTCAGGTCGGCGATCCGCCGCACGGTCAGGCTGTCGTGCTGGATCGGATCCTCCTGGAACGCGACGTCCAGTTCGCCGCGCATCAGTTCGGTCAGGATCACGCCGAGCGGACGCGTCAGCAGCTGGGGCACCACCTCGGGATGCTCCTGGCGCAGCCGCTGCACGGCGGGAGCGACCAGCGCGGTGGTGCCGGCACCGAGCGACGAGATCCGCAGGGGGCCGGTGAGCCCGGTCTGCGCCAACTCGTGGCGCGCGTCGTCGACGCGGCGCATCGCCTCGCGCACCGCGGCCAGCAGCGCCTCGCCGTGGTGGTTGAGCCGCAGCGTGCGCCCGGTCCGTTCGAACAGTTGCTGGCCGAGCGCGCGCTCGAGCAGGCCGAGCGTTCGCGACAGCGACGACGCCCCGACGCCGCAGATCGTCGCCGCGCTCGGCAGGTGCTCGGTCTCGGCGATCGCGCGGAACTGCGGCAACCACGGCCAGATCGAGAGCAGGCTGCGCATCGGAGCCAGGCCATCCATGCACGGATTCGAATGGTGGCTTCGAAACATTGCAAGGAACGCAACAGATGCCGCCGCGAACCAGTCGCCCGTCGCCGTGACTCCCCTGCGGCGAATCGACCCAACACCCTTCTGCTGAACAAGATGAAGCTGCTTTCCATCCTCGCGGGCGCCCTCCTGGCGGTCTCCGCATCTGCCCAACACTTCGGCACGGTCTTCTCCCTCGACAACGATCCCACCGACAACCGCGTGCACGTGATGTTCCGCGGTCCGACCGGCAACCTGATCCCCGTCGGCTCCCACTCGACCGGCGGCACCGGCACCGGCAGCGGCCTCGGCTCGCAGGGCGCCCTCGCGACCAACAAGTCGGGTCGCACGCTGCTGGCCGTCAACCCGGGCAGCAACGAGGTCTCGATGTTCCGCGTGATCGCGGGCATCTACCCGGTCCTGCTCGACCGCGAGCCGAGCGGCGGCATGCGGCCGACGAGCGTCGCCGTGCACGGCCGGCTGGTCTACGTGCTCAACGCGGACAGTGACTCGATCACCGGCTTCCGGCGCCGCGGCCCGCGCCTGATCCCGATCGCCGGCGCCACCTACCCGCTCAGCGGCGCCAGCGTCGCGGCGGCACAGGTCGGCTTCAGCCCGGACGGCAGCCACCTCGTCGTGACCGAACGTGCGACCGACACGATCGCGGTGTTCCCGGTCAAGCCCAACGGCAGGCTCGGCAACGCGCAGTTCGTGCCGTCGGCCGGCCCGACGCCGTTCGGGTTCCTGTTCCGCGACGACGGCACGTTGGTCGTCAGCGAGGCCGCGGGCGGCGCCGCCGGCGCGAGCGTCGTGTCGAGCTACTACATCGACGGCAACGGCGGCCTGCAGGTCGTCACCGGCGCCGCCGCGACCAACCAGGCCGCCGCGTGCTGGATCGCGATCCCGAAGAACGGCGACTTCGCCTACACCACCAACACCGCCGACGGCACGCTGTCCGGGTTCTCGCTCGACGCGACCGGCAACCTGGCGCTGCTCGACCCGAGCGGCGTGACCGGCAACCTCGGCGCGGCGGCGCGGCCGATCGACTTCGACTTCACCGCCAACGGCCGGTTCCTCTACGTGCTCGACTCGGCGGGCGACGAGATCCGCGGCTTCTACCGGAAGCCGGACGGCAGCCTGCTGCCGCTGTCGGTCCAGGTGCCGCTGGCCGACGGCCACGCCGGCCTGCTGGCGCGCTGATCGCAATCGGCGGACGCTGCGCCGCCGGCCCCGCTCACTTCGGCAGGAACGGCTCGACGCCGTGGCCCCAGCAGCGGTTGCAGGTGCCAGGCACAAACACCTTGCGGTGCACGAAGTTGCCCTGCCGCACGACGTTGCCCACGCGCAGGCGCCGCTGCTCCCAGCGGTAGCCGTTGATCTTGTCGTAGACGAGCACCTCGCGCCAACGGCGCTCGACGCCATCGCCACCACAGCGGCCGCACTCGGCCAGCAGTTCCGCCGCGGCCACCGGCACGATGTAGGTGCCGTTGAGTTCGTTCTTGAGGCGCGTCTGCAGCCGACCGCTCCACTGCATCAGCACGCGCTCGTAGCCGTCGCCGGTGTTGACCTTCATCGCAGACTGCCAGTTGTCGCCGTCCCACCACAGAAAGCACTTCGGCGCGTGCTCCCAGTCGATGCTGCCGTCGTAGACGACGCCGTCGACGGTCACGATGCGCTGGCCGGCGTAGCTCTTGCCCCCGACGACCACCATCGGCGTGTCGTTGCGCTCGTAGCGATCGATCTCCCACTCGGCGATGCCTCCCTTGACCAGCGCCTGGCGGAACGCGACGCGCTCCTTCTCGGCGGCGATCGCGCGCTGGCGACGTTCTTCGGCCTCTTGCTGCCGGCGGTCGCGCTCGCGCTGCTCCTCCTCGCGCTTCTTCGCGAGGGCGCGTTCGAGGGCGAGACCTCGCTCGACGCGGGCACGATCCTCGGCCTCGCGGAATTCGGTGAGCAACCGCGCACTCGTACGCTGCAAAGCGGCCCCGACGTCGTCGGCCCTTGCCAGCTCGCGCTCGTCCTCGTCCCACGAGAGCACCCGCCACGGCTCGGCCTCGCCGTCGCGCTGCACGACGACGACGCGGCGCTGCGCACTGACGCCCGGCGCGCGGACCCAGGCGGCGCGCTCGATCTCGACGAAGTCGGCCGCGGTCCGTAGCTCCAGGTCCGTACCCGCCAGCCCGAATCCTGCGTCACCCGTTCGACGGAGCGCCCAGACCTCGACCCGACGACCTTCGCCGAACGACAGCGGCCGAACCTCTGCGTACGGTCCGTCGCCGACGAAGCGTCGTTCGGTCGCCACGCGCACCCCGTCCGCGCTGCGGACCAGCCAGACCTTGCCGAGGCCAACCGCGTCGAACGGCTCGAGCGGTGCGGTCGTGCGCGGCCGCAGATCGCGATCGACGTAGTCGATCAGTTGGTCGCCGCGCCGCACCAGCAGCCCGCCCGCGGCCAATTCGAAGTCGTCGCCGGCGACGCGTGCGAGTTCGCGACCGGCGGCGTCGATGCGGATCAGTGCCGTCTGCTCGTCGAGCAACACGTAATGGCCGAGGAATCCCTCGGCGACAGCGCGGAACACGTGGTTCCAACCGTTCATGACCGCCACCGGCTCATCGGCCCGACGACGCAGCCAGTCACGGCTGCCGCGATCACGCACGAAGAAGGTCCGGTCGTCGGTCACCCGCAGCTGCTCCCATGGCCCCCACGGCACCACCTGCTCAGCGAGTTCGTCGCCGCGCAGCCGCCACAGCGACTGCTCCGGCGCCCGCGGGTTGCCGCGCCACTGGATGCGATACAGCTGACCGCCGTAGCTCTCCAGGTCGTCGTCGGACGCATCGTGCAACCCCGTCGACGATGTCGGATCGACCCAGTCGTCGGGGTAGGACGCGCACGCCGCGAACAGGAAGGGCAGGGGCCACCAGATCGTGTTCCGCATCGCCCGCATCATCGACGCCAGCCGAGCGACCGATCAAGCGGTGCACGCGCGGCGCTGCTATCGTGCCCCATGTTCGACCGGGATCCTCGATGCCACCGCAGCGTGCTCGCCACGCTGCGGCTGCTGACCGCCGCCTGCACCCGGGATGCAACGCCCCACCGCCGACCAGCTCAGCCCGCGCGTTCACTTTCGCGAACCGATCGCTCCCCTCCACGTAGAATGCGCGCCATGATCCGTTCGACCCTTCCGGTGGCCTTCGCGCTCGCCGCCGCTGCCTGCAGCGGCACCGAGCGCCACCCGCAGGCCGCCGTCGAGACGACGACCCGGAGGCAGATGATGCGACCCGAAACCGACACCCACGTACGGCCGGCGATCGACCTCGAAGCGCCCGCCGCGTTCCAGACCGCCACGTTCGCCCTCGGTTGATTCTGGGGACCCGACTCCCGGTTCGGGAGTCTCGACGGCGTGCTGCGCACCCGCGTCGGCTACTGCGGCGGCACCACCGACGCGCCGACCTATCGCAAGATCGGCGACCACGCCGAGACCATCCAGATCGACTTCGATCCCAAACGCATCAGCTACGACCGGCTGCTCGAGATCTTCTGGACCACGCACAACCCGTGTCGCACCGCGTGGAGCCGTCAGTACATGTCGGCGATCTTCTACGCCGACGACGCGCAGCGCGACGCGATCGAACGCACGCGCAAGCAGTTCGTCGGTGAGGACAAGGAGGTCCAGACCGAGGTCCAGCGCCTCGAGCGGTTCTGGATCGCCGAGGACTATCACCAGAAGTACCGGCTGCGGCACGAACCGGAGCTGCTCGACGAGATCCGCGCGATCTACCCGGACGAACGCGACTTCGTCGACTCGACCGCGGCGGCGCGGCTCAACGGCTACCTCGACGGGCACGGCGGCCGGCGCCAGCTCGACGCCGAGATCGGCAGGCTGGGCCTGACCGAGAAGGGCCAGCAGCACCTGCGCAAGCTCTGGCGCTGACGCGGCGCGGTCCTCAGCAGGCACGACGCGACGACGCGTGCGAGCATGGCCGCCGTCCTCGCCGATCGGTGGCCGCCGGCCAGGGCCGGATGCGCCGGCGGGCTACAGCGGCTGCGTCGGCGTGCGCTTGAGCAGCCAGGTGCCGAAGTAGAACAGCGGCGTGTCGGCCAGCGCGACCAGCGCCTTGAACAGCCACAGGTCCAGGACCGTCGACAGGATCTGGTCGGACTCCCAGACGCCCGCGAACAGCACCAGCACCACCAGCACCGAGTCGAGCAGCTGTGAGAGCACCGTCGACGCGTTGTTGCGCAGCCAGAGGTGGCGGCCGTTCGTCAGGTCCTTCCAGAAGTGGAACAGGCGAACGTCGACGAACTGCGCGAACAGGTAGGCCGTCATCGAGGCGGCGATCACGCGCCACGTGTTGGAGAAAGCCTGCCCGTAGGTCTCGTCGCCGACGGGGCTCCCCTCGATCGCGGGAAACTGTGCCCCGAGCCACAGCGCCAGCAGCGCGAACAGCGACGCGGCGAAGCCGGCCCAGACGACGCGGTTGGCGCGGCGTCGGCCGTAGAGTTCGGACAGCAGGTCGGTCGCCAGGAACGTGATCGGGTACGGCAGCGCCCCGGCCGACAGCGTGAACACCTTGAAGCCGAGATCGACCGTCAGGAACTTGTTGGCGATCAGGTTGCAGGTGACCAGCGACGACAGGAACACCGCCGCCAGCACCAGGAACACGAAGTCGACCGGCCGGTCGCCCGCGTTGTCGAACTCGACCGCCGTCATCGCCTACTCCCAGCGCAGCGTCTCGATGAACCCGATCACGCCGCCACAGTTGATCTGGTGGCACTGGATGCAGGCGTTGACCACCGCGTTGTAGGTCTCCTTGTCGGGCGCCTCGTCGAACGCACGCACGGTCGCGAGGTAGCTCTGGGCGCGGCCGTCGTAGCCTTCGTTGCGCTCCTTGGGGTTGGTCGGCCACGCGCACCGCATCGTGCGATGCGTCGGGAACAGCTTCTCGACCGACTCGCCGTTCTTGACGCGCAGACGGTTCTCCTTCAGTTGATCGACGAACCGACGCATCAGCACGGCGAGTTCGCTGTCGCCGTTGGGGTTGCGCGGCGACTCGATCAGGTGCCCAGGCGCACCCGGCTTGTTCGGGTCGAGCACCGTCTGCAGGTTGCAGTCGGAGTCGTCGTAGGCACCCTGCCCGGACGGGTTGTCTGCGGCCCCTCCCTGCTCGGGCCGATCGGCGCCGGCGGCACCGGTCGGGTTGTCTCCGGATGGGGCCTGACCGGACGGGGTCTGACCGGATTGGGCCTGACCGGATTGGGCCTGACCGGATTGGGCCTGGCCAGATTGCGTGGGCTCGTCCGCGGTGCACGCGACGAAGAACAGGGAGAGGAACGACAGCGTCAGGAATCGGGACACGGCAGTCGCGATGCTGGGCCCCGATCGCTCGCCTTGCAAGCCGCTAGCGGGCAAAGCCCCGTCCGCAAGCGTACACGCCGCTTTCGCGATCACGGTTGGCAGCGCGTCCACTACCTGGACGCGCTCCTAGCGGGCAAAGCCCCGTCCGCAAGCGTACACGCCGCTTCCGCGATCACGGTTGGCAGCGCGTCCACTACCTGGACGCGCTCCTAGGGCCAGAACGCGCGCCTGGCGGACGTTCCGAGCAGCTGCCCGGACGGCGAGACGACCAGCCCCTGGCAGAACCACTCGGTGCCGGGCGGCAGCGACGGCATCGCGATCAGCAGCTGGTCGGCCACGACGAAGCTGTCGACCGCGACCAGCTGCGTCAGCGTCGGCGTCCACGCGACCGACGTCGACTGCAGACCGAACGCGAACAGGCCCGGCTGGCCGGTCGGATACAGCCGCAGGTCGACGACGTTGTCGCGACGGTGCTCGGCATGGAGCTGCGCCGTCGCGCTGGCCCAGCCGAACCCCTCGATCACCGGCTGCCCCGGAAAGAACCGCACCTCGAACGTCAACCCGGCGCCGTGCCCGTCGAACTGGCCGTTGACCGCCGATGCGCCGGCCGTGTTGTCGACCTGCAGCTGGATCGGCACGGGCTGCGCGCCGATCACCAACGGCAGATCGAGCGCGATCTCCGACAGCGACGGCGAGAACACTTGCGACGACGCGGCGACCTCGACCGACCCGTCGGCGCCGACGTCCATCGCGACGTGCGCCGCGCCGATGTCGTACTCGTAGCCCGAGTAGACGACCTGCAGGCGTCCGCGGGTCGGCTGCATCGCCGCCAGCGTCAGCCGCACCGTCGCCTGCATGCTGGTGCTCACCGCTTCGGCGACCGGACCGGTCGGCGGGCTTGCAACCGCGCTCGCCGACGACTCGATCGCAAACGCGAACGGCGCGACCTGGTTGGACACCGAGTCGAGCACGGTCACGCTGCTCTGGCCCGAGCTCGCACCGAACGAGGCGGAGTTGACGAACACCGTGCCCGGCGGCACGACGCCAGGCTGCGCCGACACGTTGCTGACGACCGCCGCGGCATAGCTGGGATTGACGGTCGCGCTGGCGCTGCCCCCGGTGACCTCGATCGTCATGCTGACGTTCTGGGCACAGAGGCTGCCGGCGCACGCGATCGCCACGATCGAATACTGTCTCACCTTCATCGCAGTGGGCGATCGTAGCGCCGTCGGGGAAGACGCGCCCCCCCCACCCTCAGCACCGACCTCGACCTTGGTGACCCATTGAAAGGAACGCCGACCCACCCCCTGCTGATCCTCTGCGTGGCCCTGTTCGGCCTGCTGATGATGCTCCCCGACCTGGACCACGCCTGGTCGGGCCTGCCCGATGGCACCTGGCCGACGAGCGAGGCGAGGGTCGTCGCAAGCGAGGTCGAGGCCCACAGCAACTACAACAGCGCGACGCACGTCCACTCGACCCACTACATCGCGCGCATCACCTATCGCTACCAGCACGAGGGCACGTCGTACGACTCGTACTGGTGGAACCCCGGTGGCTCGCGCTCGTTCGCCGACAAGCAGGACGCGCAGGCGGCGGTTGCGGCGAGCCCGGTCGGCGCTTCGCTGACGGTGCACGTCAACCCCAAGATCCCGTCGCGCGCCGTCGTCGACCCCACGCCGCCGCAGGACTACGGCGCGTGGTTCGTGCGCGGCGGCATCATCATCGGCATCGCGCTGCTGATGCTGGTCGTCGAGATCGTGCGCCGCCGCCGCTCGGCGTAGCCGCGACGCGCCCGTCCGGCGCTACGGCTTGCCGTCGCCGCTGCGCGTCTCCGTCGGCGGCGACGTCTCGGGCGGCTTGCGCAGCTCCATCGCCTTCTCGAGGCCGACGACCTTGACGAGTTCGGCCCACGAAGGCTCGTACTCGATGTAGACCTCGGTCGTCACCGGCGTGACCAGCAGCGTCAGCGGCCAGTAGGCGAGCGAGTAGTTGACGGAGCCGGTCTGCACGACCCGCACGCGCGTGCCGTCATGCCGGGCGATCGCCGCGGTGGTGACGTCGACCATCTCGTCGAGCGTGATGTTGCCGAGCAGCGGGATGAACACGAGCAGGTTGATGCCGACGTTGGTGGTCGCCTTCATCAACACCGGCCGGCCCTCGGGGTCGAGCCGACCGTTCCAGTGGGTGGCGGTGCTGGTGAACGAGCAGGACGTCAGCGCGCCGGCTACGGCTACGGCGAGGACACGAAGTCGCATGGCTACACCCTCCATGAACGTGGCCGGCGCGGCCAGCATCGCGGCAGGAATCGCCGCGCCTCGCTGCTAGGAGCGACCTTCCGTTCTGCCGACAACGCCGGCCGACATGGCCTGCTGCAGCGCCCGCTGCAGCTCCCGTTCGGCGCGCTCGGGCAGGCCGCGCTGGATCCAGACGACCTCGGCACCGGCCAGGCCGCGCGGCGCGCGCGGCAGCGGCATCGGCGGCGAGACCGAACGGCCGGCGCTCTGCAGCGCGTAGACCGTCCCGGTCGCCGCGCAGCGCGCCACCATCTTGACGCGCAGCAACCGCTCGCCGTCCAGCTGTGTCGCCAGCCGCAGCCACAGCTGCAGGGCATCGATGTCGACCGGAGCGTCGCCGCGCACGCTGCGGGTGACGGCGGCGCCGTGGTCGACCGCGCCGGACTCACCGGCAGGCATCGTGACCAGCCACCGATGCGCCATGCCGTCGCCACCGAACGGCGCCGCGAACAGCCAGTCCAGGTCCACGGCACCTTCACCGGACTCGCGCACGTCCCGGCCGCCGAACTGCTCGGCCAGCAGCTGCCGCAGCGGCTCGACGCGCTGCGGCGCGACGTCGCACCGGGTCAGCAGCACGCGATCCCCGAGGTCGAGCTGGCGGCGGAACTCCGGCTCGGTCTCGAGCAGCCGCTCGCCGCGTTCGCAGTCGACGACGGCGATCACGCCGCGCGGCGCGACCAGCCGGCCGAGGCGCGCATCGGCGGTCAACGCCCCGAGCATCGGCGCCGGATCGGCGAGCCCCGACGTCTCCAGCACGATGCGGTCCGGCCCGAGCGCCTGCAACCGCAGCAGCGACTCGTGCAGGTCGTCGCGCAGCGCGCAGCAGATGCAGCCGCCTGGCAGCGTCAGCACGTCCTCGTCGTAGTCGACCAGCAGGTGGCCGTCGATCGGCAGGTCCGCGACCTCGTTGACGAGCACGGCGATCCGTTCTCCGGTCGCCTCCAGCACGCGTCGCAGCAGTGTGGTCTTGCCGCTGCCGAGAAAACCGGTCAGCACGTGCAGCGGCGTCGGCGCGGTCGGGGATCCTGGTTGCGGAGTCATCGCGGCGGGTTCGAAGCTACCATGCGGGCGATGGCCGAACCGTACCTGATCGACGCGCACGTCCACCTCAACAACTACCACGAGGCGACCCGCAAGCCGACGGTCGACAACGTGCGCGAGCTGGTCGAGAAGATGGACGAGATCGGGGTCGACCACGCGATCGTGATCACGTCCTACAAGGTCGACCTGGATCGGCCGAGCGTCGAGCAGGTGCTCGAGTCCCTCGCCGACAGCCCGCGCGTCACGGTCGTCGAAGGCCTGCGCTGGCGCGGCGAGCAGCGCACCGACCTGTTCACGCTCGAAGAACGCATCCGCGACGGTCTCGTGCGCGGCATCAAGCTCTACCCGGGCTACGACCACTATCCGATCAACGACCCGTCGCTCGAGACGGTGTTCCGGATCGCCGCCAAGCACGACGTGCCGGTGATGATCCACACCGGGGACACCTATTCGAAGACCGCGAAGGTGCGGATGGCGCACCCGCTGCTGGTCGACGACATCGCCGTCGACTACCCGGACGTTCGCTTCGTCATGTGCCACCTCGGCAACCCCTGGTTCCAGGACGCGGCCGAGGTGCTCTACAAGAACGACAACGTGTTCGCCGACATCTCCGGCCTGACGCTCGGCGAGTTCACCTACGAGTTCGAGCGCTACGTCGCGATGCGGCTGAAGGACATGATCACCTACATGGGCGATCCGGGTAAGCAGCTGATGTACGGCACCGACTGGCCGCTGGTCCGCATGAAGCCCTACATCAAGCTGCTGCACGAACTCGAGTTCGACGACGAGCAGTTCGAGAACGTCTCGTGGCGCACCGCGGCCCGGGTGTTCGGGATCACCGAGTCGCAGCTGGCGAAGAGCCGGGCGGCGCGCGGCGGTGGGCCGGGCGCGGGCTGACGCATCAGCGCAGCGAACGGATCGCCGCCAGCGTCTCCTCCGGCTCGGGGCGCCGCGTGTAGTCCGGGTCGGCGTCGATCCGGTGGATGCGGCCGCCGGCCGCGACGACGATGCGCGTCGACAGCGGCAACTCCCACGAATCGTCGCCGTTGTGGTCCGGCAGCGAGATGCCGGCACCGAGATAGACCTGGCGCAGGTCCTCGGGCAGCGTGAACACCAGTCCGAGCTGGCGCGCATACGCGTTGCCGGAGTCACGGAGCACGCGGAACGTCAGGCGATGGCGTTGCCGGACCTCGGCGTTCTTCTCGATCGACTGCGGTGAGATCGCGACCAGGTCGGCCCCGAGCTTCTGCAACTCGTCGTGAACCTGCTGCAGAGCGTACAGCTCCGCGTTGCAATAGGGTCACCAGACGCCGCGGTAGAACGTCACGACCAGCGGCCCGTCACCGTGCAGGTCGACGGCTCGCACGGCGTGGCCGTTCGTGTCGGGCAGCTCGAACGGCGGCAATGCCGCGCCGGGTCGGGGCAGGCGGTCGAGGATCCCGGAGTCGCGCAGGTCCTGGGTGGCGCGGTTCATGATCGCCTTGGCTTCGGGCGGCGTGCGCTCGGCCGAGGCCTGCTTGAGACGGTCCAGTCGTTCTTTCAGAGTCGGCATGACGGGCTTCGATCGGGGTTGCAGGGTTGGATCCTGCGGTCGGCGTCAGGCGTGCCTGCTGCGGGCCAGGATTTCCGACGGACGTGTCGACCCCGCAGGGCCGCCCCACAAGGGCCTTGCCGCGAACCTCCCTACCGCTCCTCGACCGTCATGTAGTAGTTGCGGTCGAGTTCGAACGACTCCAGCGCCCCCTCGACCGGCACCCGCACCTTCTGCTCGCCGACCGTCACGCGCCGCTCGGCGCCGTTGACCGTCACCGCGACCGGCACCTCGAAGCCCGGCACCACCCCTTCGAACCACAGCACCAGTTCGCCCGCGTCGTCGTCGAAGCTGCGGCACAGCACCGGGATCCTGGTCGTGCGCAGGTACTGGTCGAACACCTTGCCGAAGTCGAACCCGCACTCGCGGCTCATGTAGGCCTCGAACTCCGCGGTGCCGATCGTCTGGTGCCAGAAGTGCTCGTTGAGGCCGCGCAGCACCTTGCGCCAGCGCACGTCGTCGTCCAGCACGTGCCGCATCGTGTGCAGCATGTTGCCGCCCTTGTAGTACATGTCGCCCGAACCCGAGTGGTTGACGCCATACGTGCCGATGATCGGCCGGTCGTTGCGGATCAGCGCGCGGCACCCGATCACGTAGTCCTGCGCCTCCTTCTCGGTGAAGTGGTATTCGACGAACAGGTTCTCGGCGTAGTTCGCGAAGCTCTCGTGGATCCACATGTCGGCGGCATCCTTCATCGAGATGTTGTTGCCCCACCACTCGTGCGCCGACTCGTGCACGACGATGAAGTCGAACTTCATACCGACACCGGTCCGACTCAGATCGCGGCCGCGGTAGCCGTTCTGGAAGCCGTTGCCGTAGGTCACCGAACTCTGGTGCTCCATGCCGAGGTAGGGCACCACGACGATCTTGTAGCTGTCCTCGTAGAACGGGTAGCGGCCGAACCAGTGCTCGAATGCGGCCAGCGTGCGCGGCACCTCCGCAAACTGCTTCTTCGCCTGTTCGACCTGGTGCGCCAGCATCCAGTACTGCAGATCGAGCGTGCCGCCCTCGCCCTCGTAGGTGCCGTCGATCGACACGTAGTTGCCGATGTTGACGTTGACGCCGTAGTTGTTGATCGGGTTGGTGACCTGCCAGTGGAACGTGCTGCGCTTGCCGTCGTCGCTGTCGGAGCGCTCCTTCAAGCGGCCGTTGCTGACCGCGACCAGCCCCTTCGGAACGGTCACGCGCACGTCCATGCCGCGGTCGGGCTCGTCGTAGCCGTGGTCCTTGTTGGGCCACCAGATGCTGGCCCCGATCCCCTGGCAGGTCGTCGCGATGAAGTGGTCGCCGTGGTCGTCCTTGCGCCACGAGAACCCGCCGCTCCACGGCGGGCGCGTGCTCTGCCGCGGCCGGCCGCCGTAGGCGAGCCGCAGCTGGTAGTCGCGCCCCTTCTCGAGCTCGAGGTCGCCGAGCGAGATCCAGTAGACGTTCTGCTGGCGCTCGAACGCGAGCACCGCGTCCCCGATGCGCGCCTCGTCGAGCTGCAGCGGCGGCTGCAGGTCGATCTGCATGCGATCGCCGGCGTCGAGGACCGCGAACGTGATCACGTTGACGCCCTGGATCGACTTGCTGTCGGGGTGCACGTCGAGCGACAGGTCGTAGTGCCGCACGTCCCACCAGGCGCGCTCGTCGGTGATCGAGCCGCGGCGGACGTCGTGCTCGGTGAAGCCACTCGGGATGGCCTTCGGAGCGGACTGCGCGAGGCACGCGCTGAGCGCGGACAGGACGGCGACGATCGAACGCATGGGCAACGTTGTAGACGATCGTCGCCCGCATGGTAGGCCGCCGGCGGGATGGCCGGCGGCCTGCGATTCGATCGTCCTGCTGGGGCTCGATCGGCAGGAAGGGCTCGAACGCGCCGCGGTCGATCTGGCTGCCCTTGATGCGCATCGTGCCGTCGTAGTCGAACGGCATCGGCTCGGTCACGTTGCCGTCCCCGTCCGCGTCGAAGTAGTCCTGCTGCACGAACGCCTGCGTGCCGGTGTTGACGCAGAAGCTGCTGGTGCTGATGTGCAGGTTGCCGTTGGCCGGGTCGAGGAACAGCGGGTCGACGTAGAAGTTGTTGGCGATCGTCGCGCCACAGGCCGGCGCACCGATGGCCGCGTTGGTCAGATCGTTGTTGGCGATCACGACCGGCAGGTCGCTGCACTGCAGCGTGATCGCGTACCAGGTCTGGAACTCCGGCTCGGTCAGGGCCGTGTTGCCGTAGCTGATGCAGTTCCAGATGCGCGTCTGGATCTCCGGCAGGCCGTGGCCCTGGTCGTGCGACAGGCCGCCGCCCATGCCCGAGCGGTTGCCCGAGAAGCTGCAGTTGGCGATGTCCGACGCGGCCCACGCGCCGAGGTGCAGACCACCGCCCATGTCGACCGCCGCGTTGCGATCGAACACGCAGTTCATGAAGCGAACGCGCGGGTCCTGCTGGACGAAGTCCTGCGGCGTGTCGATCATGCAGCCGCCGCCGAGGTCACCGGCGACGTTGAGGCGGAACAGCGTGTTGTAGACGTGCGAGTGCTGCGACAGCTCGCCGCTGCCGTGATCCATCACGTAGATGCCGCCACCGGCGATGCCGGCGTTGTTGCTGATCAGCCGGCACTGGTAGGCGTTGAGCGTGCCGCCCTGCGCGTAGATGCCGGCGCCGGCCGTGTCGGCCTTGCAGTCGCGCACGCGCACGTCGCGCAGCTCCAGCGAGTGGCCGCCGATCGGACCGCCGGTCAGCGGCGCGGTGTAGAGGATGCCGGCGCCGACGTCCTCGTAGCTGCCGTTGCCGGTCGCGTTGCCGTCGATGATCTTGACGCGTTCGATCCGGGTCGTGCCGGTGACGCCGGGAGGGATGACGACGCTGACGACGTGACGCGCGCGGCTCGGACCACCCGAGACGACTTCGCCGTCGAGGATCGTCTTGGCCGGCAGGCCGAGCGGCGTGCCGTTGGTCTCGTTGCCGAGGAAGCCGCCGATCAACGTGACGTTGGGCCCGACCTGGAACGTCGAGTTGGCGAGCTGATTGAGCTGGCCGGCAGGGATCGTGCTCGGTCGGTAGGTGCCTTCGGCGACGTAGATGAGGGCGCTGCCGCCGCTCATCGCCAGTGCGGTGTTGAGGTCGTTGTAGGCCGTCGCCCAGCTGACGCCGTTGCCGCCGGCGGGGGCGCTGTCGTCGACGAAGACCTGGGCTTGCGCGCTCGCGGACAGGACGGCGGCGAGCAGGATGGTGTGCTTGTTCATGGGTTCTCCTTGGGTTTCCCGGCGAGCGACGTTGCTCGCGCTGCCCCCAGGGCGGACTTCGACCGCCGCCGTTACGGCACGGAATCACGGTTTGCCGGGCGTTCGAACGCGTCCGTCGCTATCGTGCTTGCCCCCGAACCGCGGGGAGCAAGCACATGCGCGACAAGATCCACATCGGTTACGGCCAGGGATTCTGGGGCGACTCGATCCTCGGCCCCGTTCGCCTGGTCAACGAAGGTCCGCTCGACTACCTCGCCCTCGACTACCTGGCCGAGGTGACGATGAGCATCATGCAGAAGCTCAAGAGCCGGAATCCCGACGCCGGCTACGCGACCGACTTCGTGCGCATGCTCGACCGCACCCTCGACCAGATCGCCGACAAGGGCATCAAGGTCATCGCCAACGCGGGCGGCGTGAACCCCGAGGCCTGCCTCAACGCGGTGCTCGACCTCGCCAGGAAGAAGGGCATCCAGGGACTCAAGGTCGGCATCGTCGAGGGCGACGACATCCTGACGCGCGTGCCCGAGCTGCTCGCCGCCGGCCACGACATGAAGAACATGGACGACGGCCGGCCGCTGTCGGAGGTGCAGGACAAGCTGCTCAGCGCCAACGCCTACATCGGCGCGTTCTCGGTGGCGGAGTGCCTGGCCGCCGGCGCGCAGATCGTCATCTGCGGCCGCGTCACCGACCCGGCGCTGGTCGGCGGCCCGATGGTGCACGAGTTCGGCTGGCAGCCGACCGACTACGACAAGCTCGCGGCGAGCACCGTCGCCGGCCACATCGGCGAGTGTGGCGCGCAGTGCACCGGCGGCAACTACACGCGCTGGCGCGAGGTCGAGGACTTCGTGCGGATCGGCTACCCGGTGATCGAAGCGACGCCCGACGGCACCTTCACGGTCACCAAGCACGAAGGCACCGGCGGCCTGCTGACCCGCAACACGGTCGTCTCGCAGCTGCTCTACGAGATGGGCGACCCCAACAACTACCTCGGCCCCGACTGCGCCGCGGACTTCACCAGCGCCAGGATCGAAGAGGTCGGGCCGAACCGCGTGCAGATCTCGGGCGTCAAGGGCAGCGCGCCGACCGACACCTACAAGGTCTCGCTGAGCTACCAGAACGGCTACAAGGCGACGGGTCAGCTGACCATCGCGGGCCCGGACGCCATCGACAAGGCGAAGCTGTGCGCCGACATCGTCTGGGGCCGGCTGGCGTTCGACGGCTGCGAGTTCGCCGACGACGAGAAGATGGTCGAGTTCGTCGGCGCGGGCATGACCCACGCCGGCATCCTCGAATCCAACGACCCGCCCGAGGTCGTGCTGCGCATGGGCGTCAAGTGCGGCCACAAGGCCCGGGTCGATCGCTTCGGCAGCGAACTGGTGCCGCTGGTCACGTCCGGACCACCGGGCGTCACCGGCTTCGCGGGCGGCCGCCCGAAGGCGACGGACATCGTCGGCTACTGGCCGGCACTGCTCGACAAGAACCAGGTCAAGACGCGCGTGCGCGTGGAGGAGTCGTAATGGCGAAGGTCAAGCTGAGTGAGTTCGCGATGGCGCGCAGCGGCGACAAGGGTGACGGCAGCAACGTCGGCATCTTCGTCACCAACGAAGCCGACTACGAGGTGATCAAGCGCGAGCTGACGGTCGAACGCGTGCAGCAGCACTTCCGGGAGATCTGCTTCGGCGAGATCACCCGCTACGAAGCGCCCAACATGCTCGCGCTCAACTTCCTGCTGCGCGACAGCCTCGGCGGCGGTGGCAGCGAGAGCCTGAAGACCGACGCGCAGGGCAAGACGCACGGCCTCGGCCTGCTCGAGCTCGAGGTCGAGCGCTGATTGGCGGGGCGGCAATCGGCCGCCGCAAACAAAGAACGGCGAGGCGCGCCGGCCGCACTGCGCGCCGAAATGCGTAACCCGCCGCGGAGACCCTGCTTCGGCGACAGACGCGAAAGCGTCATTACGGACCTGCGCCAGGAGGCTCCAACTGGCGCGTAAGACGCTATGTTCTCCGCGTCATGAGGAAGGCCCTCTTCATCAGTTTCGTGGTCGCCATGCCGGTTGTCGCGCAATCGCCCGGCCTGCGCCTGTTCTCCCCCACCCAGACGAACAACACGCAGATCGTGGACGGCAACGGCACCACGGTCCACTCGTGGAGCGGGTTCAACAGCACCGTCGTGCACATGGATCACGACGGCAACCTGATCCGCGGCATGGTCGAGCCGAACTCGGGCTTCCCCGGCACGACCGGTCGCCTGCAGCGTCGCGACATCAACGACAACCTGCTGTGGGATCTCGTCGTCACGGACTCCGAGCACCTGATGCACCACGACATCTGTGCGCTGCCCAACGGCAACGTGCTGGTCATGGCCTCGGACATCATGACGCAGGCCGAGGCGATCGCCGACGGCCGCGACCCGGCGCTGCTGACCGCGCCCGACTGGTTCCCGGCGGGCATCCTCGAGATCCAGCAGACCGGTCCGACCACCGGCCAGATCGTCTGGGAGTGGCACGTCCAGGATCACCTGGTGCAGGACTTCGATCCGACCAAGAACAACTTCGGCGTCGTGTCGGACCACCCGGAGCTGGTCGACATCAACTACCCGCCGATCCTGCTCGACGTGATCGGGGACTGGACCCACGCCAACGGCATCGACTACGACCCGATCAACGACTGGATCATCATCAGCTCGCGCGCGCAGGACGAATGCTGGCTGATCGACCACTCGACGACCACCGCCGAGGCGGCCGGGCACACCGGCGGCGCGCGCGGCCGCGGCGGCGACATCCTGTGGCGCTGGGGCAACCCGCAGTGCTACGGCCGCGGCACGTCGGCCGACCGGCAGCTGTTCAAGCAGCACGACCCGCGCTTCATCCCGCCGGGCTGCCCGGGCGCTGGCAACATCACGATCTTCAACAACCAGGCGATGCCCGGTCAGTCCTCGGTGATCGAACTGACGATGCCGGTCGACACCCAGGGCAACCCGTTCGTCGATCCGGTCAGCAACGTCTTCGGGCCGGCCGCGCCGGTGTGGACGTTCACCGAGCCGGGCTTCTTCTCGGCGTTCGTGTCGGGTGCGCAGCGCCTGCGCAACGGCAACACGTTGATCTGCAGCGGCGCCAACTCGCTGCTGTTCGAGGTCACCCCGGCCGGCCAGACCGTCTGGAGCTACACCTACCCGACCGGCGACATCATCTTCCAGTGCGACGCGATCGAGCGCCGGATGTGGACGAGCGGCAAGGAACTGTCGGTCGCCAACGGCGGCATCATCGACTGCACGCACATCTGCGACACCGAGCGCACCGGCGACTTCTACTACCTGCTCGGCTCGCTGGCCGGCACGACGCCGGGCACGACGCTGCCGGGCGGCGTGATCCTGCCGCTCAACACCGACGTGCTGCTGGTCGGCATGGTCACGCACCCGAACATCACGGTGTTCGTCGACACGCTCGGCACGGTCGACGCGGTCGGCAAGGCCAACTCGTCGATCCAGATCCCGCCGGGTCTGCTGGTGCCCGCGCTGATCGGCGCGGAGATGAACCTCTGCCACGCGCTGATCGACAGCACCGGCTACGTGGTCGAGATCAGCAACGTCGAGTCGGTGCAGATCACGCCGTAGCGGCGGAGCCGCTGCAGCCGGGCATGTCTGCCCGGCCGCCGGCGGCAGGGCTCAGGCCAACCCCGATCAGGCCAACCCCGATCAGGCCAACCCCGATCAGGCCAACCCCGATCAGGCCAACCCCGATCAGGCCAGCCCCGATCAGGCCAGCCCCGCCAGCGTGCGCTCGACCTTGTCGGCCTCGGCGGTCTTGGCCGCGAACGCGACGATGTCGCCGCGCCGCTGCAGATCGCGGGCTTCCTGCAGGAGCTTCCGGTGCAGTCGCTCGAGGCGACGACGCTTCCACCACTTGAGCATGCGGAGCCGTTCGCGCGGCCGCCGGCCACGGATGCGCCGGCGGGCCGCGATCAGTCGCCGAGCAGGAACGTCAGCTCGTGCTTGTTGTGGTGCAGGTGCAGCACCCGCGCACTGTCGATCTCGGCGAAGCCGCGCGCAGCCTCGTGCTCGCCCTCACCCTGGAACTTGATCGTGCAGACGAAGCGGCGCGCCATGCCGGCCTCCCGCCACCGCTGCACCAGCTCCAACAGCCGCGGCGGGTAGCAGATCACGTCGCTGAACAGCCAGTCGACCGGGCCGACTTCGCGCGGATCCAGACCGAACGCGCTCTCGGTGCGCACTTCGACGTTCGGCAGCGCGGCGACCGAAGCATCCATGTCGGCCTTGTCGACGGCGACCACGTCGGCGCCCAGGCGCGCCAGCGCCCAGGTCCAGCCGCCGGGCGCCGCACCCAGGTCGATGCATCGCTCCCCCGGTTGCGGCAGCGGACCGAACCGCAGCAATGCCTCCCACAGCTTGCGATAGGCGCGGCTCGGCGGCCCCGTCCGGTCCTCGACGAACTGCAGCTCACCGTTGCCGAACGGCGACGAGCAGCGCGCGCTGGCCAGCATCAGGTCGTGCTCCCACAACGTCCACGATCCCATCGGGGACGTCGGCACCTCGAACGGGAACTCCCGCGGCCTCGATCGCAGCGGCGGCAGCTTGTCGACCAGCAGCGTCGCCCGCCGGTAGAAGTCGTCGCCGTAGAACGTCCAGTTGCGCTGCATCGAGCGCAGCCAGCGGGCGCCGTCGCCGATCGAGCCGATCCGCCGCCACTCCGGCTCCAGCCAGGTGTTGGCGGCCCACCACGAGGCCTCGTCGCACGGCTCGGCGGCGAGCACCAGCCGCCCGCGCACGGCGAGCACCCGGTCGCCGAGCGCGTCGACGATCGGCGCGACCAGCCCTTCGGGCGCGAGGTAGGCGACGGCGACGGGGGACGGTTCGGCGGACACGGCCGGCAGCGTAGCCGGCCACGGCACCGCCCGCGACACACCCATGCCGCCGGCCGGTCGCCCCGGTCGACGCCCCCGATCGACACCCCCGGTCGACACCCCCGGTCGCCCGCCCGCGGCCACCAACCCGCCCGAAGGACCGGGGGCGGCCCGTGTCGACGCGGTATCCTTGCGACGCGATGGTGGCCGATCCAGCACAGCCCGACGACGCCCCGACCGAGGATCCGGTCGAGAAGCTGCTGTTCGAATGCCTCGAGTCGAACGATCCGGAGGCCGCGATCGAAGCTGCTGCGGCCGACCACCCGTCGCTCGCCGACGAACTGCGCCGCGCCTACGCCGAGATGGCGCACTTCGACCTGATCGGCGACGCGACCGCGCCGCGCAGCTCACCCGAACAGGTCCCCGAGAAGCTCGGGGAGTACCGCCTGCTCGAGCGCCTCGGCGCCGGCGGCATGGGCGTCGTCTACCTGGCGCGCGACGACGTGCTGCAGCGCACCGTGGCGCTCAAGCTGATCCGCCCCGAGCACCTCTACCTGCCGGGCGCGCGCGAACGCTTCCAGCGCGAGGTCGAGACCATCGCGCGCCTGCAGCACGCCGGCATCGTGCCGATCTACGGCGTCGGCAAGGCCGATGGCATGCCGTACTTCACGATGCAGCACATCGGCGGCTGCTCGCTGTCGCAGGCCCTCACCGAACTGCAGCAGCAGGAGACGGCGCCGGACGGCCGCGCGCTGACGCGCGTGGCGGCGGCCGGCTCGGAGCGCGTCGATGCGCACGGCAGCGGTTCCCCGTCGGGCACGAGGTCGGGATCCAGGTCCGGCTCCAACTCCGGCAGCGGCAGCAGCACGCACGGCATCGACGGCCTCTCGTGGCCCGACACGTGCGTCGCGATCGCGACCGAGATCGCCGCGGCGCTGCACCATGCGCACGAACGCGGCGTGCTGCACCGCGACGTCAAGCCGTCCAACATCCTGCTGTCGGCGGACTGCCGACCGATGATCGTCGACTTCGGCCTGGCGTGGGCCGACGACACCGACCAGCGCCTGACGCGCTCGACCAGCCAGCTCGGTTCGCTGCCGTACCTGCCGCCGGAACACATCACCGGCGACACCCCCGATCCCAACCGCGCGACCGACGTCTACTCGCTCGGCGTGACGCTCTACGAGATGTTGACGCTGCGCAACCCGTTCCTCGGCAAGAACGGCGAGGAGACGCGGCGCAACATCCTCGGCGCCCGCGCCCTGCGCCTGCGTCGCGAACAGCGCGGCGTGTCGTGGGAGCTCGAGACCGTCTGCATGAAGGCGCTCGATCCGGACCCGAGCAAGCGCTACCGGACGATGCTCGACTTCCAGCGCGACCTCGAGCGGGTGCGGAACCGCCAGACGATCGAGGCGCGGCGACCCGGGGTGCTGCGGCGCACGCGGCGGTGGACGCAACGACACCCGACGGTGATGGTCGCGTTCGCGGTGGCGCTGCTCGTGTCGATCGTCGCGCTGGTCGCGTTCGGCGTGCAGCAGCGCGACCAGCGGGTCCAGTCGGACAACCTGCGCGAGACCGCCGAGATCGAGCGCTACAGCGCCCTGGTCTCGAGCGCCGACGTCGAGATGCGCGCGAGCGGCCGGCCGGCACGCGCCCGCCTGCAGCTGTCGCAGTGCCGCGAACAGGACCGCGGCTGGGAGTGGCTGCAGCTCGAATACGCGACCGACCAGAGCCGGTCGGTCAACAGCGAGCTCGCCGGGCCGGTGCAGGACCTGCTCTGGCATCCGGACGGCGACCGCTACGTCGCGTGCACGCAGGAGCGCGAACTGGTCTGCTACACGCGCGACCAGCAGCAGGTCTGGCGACACCAGGGACAGCCGATCTCGTCGTTCGTGTTCCGCGCGGTCGACGGCGGCCACGAACTGATCGCCGGCATGCTGGGCGCGCTCATCGAGGTGCGCGACGCGGCGAACGGCGTGCGCACCGGCACCTACGAACGGCCCACCGACGCGCTCGCCGGCGAGCTGACGTCGCTGGCGATCACCGCCGACGGCAGCCGCGTGTTCTCGACCTGCTCCGATGGCAACGTCAGCGTCTGGGACGCGCGCGAACGGCGCTTCGTCGAGACCTTCGGCCACCACGACGCGCAGGCGCACTGCCTGGCGTTGAGCAGCGACGGCAGCCGGCTCGCGACCGGCGGCTTCGACAACATGGTGCGGGTGTTCGACACAAAGACGCTCGAAGAGGTGGCGTCCTGGCGCATGGGCCGCTGGGTGCTGGACCTGTTCTTCTCGCCCGACGGCGCCTCGGTCTGCGCCACCGACGGCCTGTTCCTCTACGCCAAGACGATCGCCGAGGCCGACGAGGCGCCGCGCGTGCTCGACCGCAACGCGCGCACCGTGCTGGCCAGCAAGATCAGCCCCGACGGCAAGTGGGTCGCGATCTCCGCGACGCGCCGCAAGCTGCAGATCTACCGGGTCGCGCAGCAGCAGCCGTTCCGCATCGAACGCTACGCGCAGCTGCTCGGCCACGAAGGACTGCTGCAGCACCTCACCTTCGCGAGCGACAGCCGGCACCTGCTGAGCGGCAGCACCGACCAGACCGTGCGGATCTGGGACCCGATGCGCAGCGCCGAGACCGGCGCGCGCCCCCACCGGCGGCTGGTCCAGGAGCTGGTGTTCGTCGGCGACGGCGCCTGCATCAGCGGCGACTCGATGGGCAACCTGTGCGCCACCGACGACGACGGCCAGATCACGCGGCTCGAGGCGATCGAAGGCCAGGCCGCGCACGGCAACGCGGTGAGCGCGCTGCTGTACCGCGACGGGCAGCTGACCAGCATCGACGAGGGCGGCCGCGTGATCCTCTGGCATCGCGCCGACGGCAGCTGGCAGCCGACGACGACGATCGAACTCGAGACCCAGGTGACCACGGCGCAGCGGCTCGACGACGGCCGGCTGGCGATGGCCACCGGCGACGGCCAGGTGGTCGTGCTGGGCGACGACCGTTCGGCGTGGCGGGCGCACGATGCGCACATCACCTCGCTGGTCGTGCACGGCAACCGCGCCTGGACCGCCTGCGTCGACGGCCAGCTGAAGCGTTGGGACCTCGACACGGGCGCGCTCGATGCGACGGGACCGACCCACCCGGAGTGGATCGCGTCGATGACGATCGCCCCGGACGGCTCGTGGATCGCGACCGGCTGCGCCGACACGATCATCCGGATCCTCGACGCAGAGACGTTCGCGCTGCGCCACGAACTCGAGGGCCACGCCCGCGTGCCGATGGCGATGGTCACCGACACCGACGGCGCGCGGCTGATCTCGGGCGGCGGCTTCGACGCCGAACTGCGCTTCTGGACGCCGGACACCGGCCGCTGCCTCGTCAGCCAGGGCCGCCCCGACGCGGTGCTGTCGCTCGCGTTCGACCCCGAGACGCTGTCGCTGGCCCTCGGCGGCCGCGTCGGCCACGTGCGCCGGCTGCGCACGCGCCCCGGCGGACCGCGCAGCTACGTTCGCCGCGCGACTCCGGTCGATCGCATCACGTCACCGCCCGGCCAGCCCAGCCACCGCTGAGTCAGCGCCCCTCGGGCACGAACGGCAGCGTCGGCGGCCGTTCGACGTGGTCGTCGCCGAACACGTCGATCAGCAGCAGGCCGAGCGCGAAGTCGACGAACTCGGCGACGTTGAAGCCGACGTGCGCGTGCACGAACACCGGCGTCAACCCGAGTTCGACGCCGAACAGGTCGACGACCTTCTGCTCCGGCGTCAGTGCGAACGGCGCGCTGTCGTCGAGGTCGAACACGTCGCTGAGCAGGATCCACGAGCTGACGTCGTCGAATCCCTGCGGATCCTCGACGTGGTTGCCGGTCGTGCTCGTCGCGAGGAAGCGCGACCACGACTGGCCGTAGCCGAGCGGGCCGAGCGTCGTGAACGGAATGCCGTAGCCGTGGTTGGTCAGCGTGTAGCCCGGCCGCTGCCACCACGTGTCCTTGCCGACGCCCCACTCGGCATACCAGCCGCCGACGTTGACCGCGAGCGGCCCGACCTTGGCGTCGACGTTGGCGCCGAGCGCGCTCTGGTGCCAACGCCAGACGAAGCAGTCGCCGAGATCGGTCAGCCTCTGGTCGACGTACGTGCACGCCGCGAACGGCAGCAACAACAGCATCTGGGCAACGCGGCGCATGGCGGCCCGCAGTTCTAACCCGCTTCGCGCGTCGACGGTGCGCTCGAGTGCGTCGGAAATCGTGACCGGGCGCGGCAGAGCTTGCCGCGCACGGGGCAGCCGCGCTCGCGACGCGCCCTTTGCAAGCGAACGGACCGCCCGCAGAATGCCCTGCATGATCGACGTGCTGGACCGCCTGCGCGACCGCGCCCGCAGCCGCAGGGCGCGCATCGTGCTGCCCGAGACCGACGACGAACGCGCCGTCGCCGCGCGACAGCGCATCGAGAGAGACGGCCTCGGCGAGGTCGTGTGGGTCGAATCCCCGCGCGACGACGCGCGTTTCGACGAGGTCGCCGCGCTGGTGCACGAGCGACGCCGGCACAAGGGGATCGACGAACAGCAGGCGCGCGACCTGGCGGCGCAGCCGCTGGTGTTCGGGGCCGGCCTGTGCGCGCTCGACCACGCCGACTGCGGCGTCAGCGGCGCCGCGCACTCGACCGCCGACGTGATCCGCGCCGGCCTGTTCTGCCTCGGCACGGCGCCGTCGATCCCGCTGGTCTCGTCGATGTTCCTGATGGTGCGCGGCGACGAGGTGCTGTCCTACGCGGACTGCGGCGTGATCCCGGACCCGGACCCGGGACAACTCGTGCACATCGCCAACGCGACCGCGCACAACCACCGGCTGTTCACCGACGACGAGCCGCGCGTGGCGTTCTTGTCGTTCAGCACGCACGGCAGCGCCGAGCACGACAAGGTCACCAAGGTGCGCGCGGCGTGCGCCGCGTTCCGCGAGGCGCACCCGGACGTGCTGGCCGACGGCGAACTGCAGTTCGACGCCGCCTACGTGCCGTCGGTGGCGCAGCGCAAGTGCCCGGACAGCCCGATCGAGGGCCGCGCCAACGTGCTGGTGTTCCCCGACCTCGACGCCGGCAACCTCGCCTACAAGCTGACCCAGCGGCTGGGCGGCTTCGACGCCTACGGCCCGCTGCTGCAGGGCCTGCGCAAGCCGTGGCTGGACCTCTCGCGCGGCTGCACGGCCGACGACGTCGTCGGGGTCGCCGTGATCGCCAGCGCGATGCTCGGCTGAGCCCGACCGCCCCTGGCGAGACGATCGCAGGTCGCCGATCGGGAGCATTGCCGCACCAGCCCGCTTGCGCCGGCGCATCGGGCGGCGGAGACTCGCGCTGGGAGCTGCCATGAACCGGATCCGAGTCGCCGTTCTTCTTTCCCTGCTGGTCTGCCTCGGCGGATGCCTCGAACTCGACGGCCAGGACGTCTACCTGCGCTTCGACGTCGACAACGACCGCATCGACGCGATGTTCATCCACCGCGGCGTGTTCGCCGAGGGTGGCAACGGCAGCGGCAGCGACCCGATCGCCAAGGCGATCAAGGACCTCGACGAGGCCAGCCAGACCGGCGAGTTCGTGTTCTGGAACAACTGGCCGATGTCGTGCAACCCGAGCCGCGACTACGACGCGCCGCGCAACGCGCTGCTGAAGCACATCGACGTCGAGAACGGCGGCCTGTTCACCGATCCCAAGGGCGAGCTTTGCGCCTACCAGTTCGTGCGGATCAACAAGGCGAAGTCGTTCGTCAAGAAGCTCAACACGCTGCTCGAACTCGCGGTGCAGGCGACCGGCGGCATCAAGCCGCTCGGCAACCACCAGCTCGACGACGAGTCGAAGGACAACATCCGCGAGTTCCTGCGCAGCCGCGAGAAGATGCTGACGATCGAGGACGGCCGCATCGAGCTGCGCCTGCCGTTCTCGCCGAAGGACCACCGGTGGTTCAAGAAGGCGATCGAGGACCACTTCCTCGACAACATGCCCAACGAGATCACGCGCCGCGAAGCGGTCGCGCAGCGCCGCAAGAACGGCGGCGTCGTCACCGACACGACGCTCAGCAACGAGACGGTCGCGATCGACGGGGTCGACATGCGCAAGGCGATCGAGCGCGCGCCGAGCTACCGGTTCTTCTGGGACAACGACATCTCGATCCAACGCACGCTGGAGCTGACCACGATCGGCATCGGCGTCACCGGCGCCGACGAACTGCACGTGCACAAGGCCCGCTCGGGCCTCTACAACGACGCACTGCTGAAGAAGCTCAACGGCAACGAGGATCACAAGATCGAGAGCGGCCTGCCCGACCAGGAGCTGATGCGCCGCTTCGACGCGTTCGGCACCCGCGACGCGAAGCTGCCCGAACTGCTGGCGAAGAAGCGCGCCTAGCACAGCCTGGCCGCACGGCCCGGATCGCTGCCGCGGGCCTCACAGGCCGACGCCCCAGACCATCACGAAGCACTCGGCGCCGGACAGCGAGCTGAGCCCGATCAGCCGTTCACCGCCGTGCACGAACGCCAGTCGCGCGACCGCCTTGGGCGCGTCGGACAGCGACAGCAGTTCGACCCCGTCGCGACTGATCAGGTGCACGATCGCGCGATCGTCGCTGGCGGCGATCCGCCCCTCGCCCGGCTCGATCGCCAACGCCGAGTAGGGCGCCCGGTCGAGCAGCGTCGTCGACGCGGCCGCCCCGGCCGGCTGCCACGCGATCCGCTCGCGCTCGCTGCGCACCAGCTCGCCGCCACGCAGCGCGAACGCGGTCACGTCGGCGGCAGCCTCGCGGCGGCCGACCCGCCCGGTCTCGGGCTCGATCCAGCGCAGCTCGTCGGCGCCCACTCCACAGACGAAGCAGCCGCTCGCCCGGTCCCAGCGGACCCGTTCGCCGACGCCCTGGTCGAGCCGATGGCGCAGCTTCATGTCGGGCAGGCTCCAGATCCGGGCGCCGCCCGCACCCCAGGTCGTGCCGAGCAACCAGCGGCCGTCGTGCGACACCTCGAGGTGCGCGATCGGGCGACCGGGGCGATCGCCATGGCGGACCTCTCCCGTCGTCCGGTCGATGGCCATCAGGGCGTGGCCCGCGACGAAGACCTCGCCGCCGGTCACCGCGCACCCCATCAACCACGCGGCCTTGTCCCCGTCGACCAAGTCGCGCTCGAACTCGAGTTCGAGCGTGGCCGCGTTCCAGCACTTGACGTTGCCGCGCGAATTGCAGACCGCGAACGTGCTGCCGTCGGCAGCGACGCCGAGGTCGGTCACGTTGAAGCCCGCCGGCAGCGCCACCGCGCGGCGCCGCGGCGTGGTCGACCAGACGCTGGTCGAACGCTCGGAGGTGCACGCGAGCAGCTTCCCGTCGGGGCTCAGCTCCAACGCCTCGCACGGACCGTCCAGGCCGTGGAACCGGCCGTGCAGCTCCAACGTCTCGGCCGACCAGGCCAGCACGCTGGTGCCGGGCGCACCCGCGCCGAACAGCACCCGGCGATCGTCGGACAGCCGCAGGGCGTTGAGTTCGAAGCCGACGTGCACGCGCTGCCGCAGCCGCATCGTGCTGAGGTCGACGCGGTGCAGCTTCGGGCCGCCGCCGACGAACACCGCGTCGCGCGGCTCGTCGACGGCGAGGGTCTTGGCCCCCTCCTTGTCGAGCGCGACCTCGGCGACCAGCGCGCCGTCGCGCACCCGCCGCCGCTGCAGGCGGCCGTCGGCGAGCGCCAACAGCAGTTCTTCGCCATCGGCGACGAACTCCATGCGCCATGCGAACTGCTCGCCCGGGACGTTGCACAGGCGACGCGGCGGCTGGCGGCCGAAGATGTCGAGCAGGGTCACGTCGCCGACGTTCTGCGAGATCGCCAGCACCCGTTCGTCCGGCGACAGCGCCAGCGAGCGGATGTCGAGCAGGCGGCCGCGGGCGCCGCGCGGAGCCACGTCGTGCAGCGTGCGCCGCAGGCCGATCACCGTGTCGATCATCGTGACCCGCGAGTAGTTGTCGGTGACCGCGAACGCGCGCCGCCGATCCCGACTGTGCACGAACTGGGTGACGTGGCCGGCGAACTTCAGCAGGCGCGTGTGCTCGCTCGGATCCGACGGGTCCCAGCGCGCGACGTTGGCGTCGTAGTAGACCTGGCAGAGCTGGTCGTCGTCGAGCCACAGCAGGCCGCCGATCTCCTGGTCGACGACGCTCGGCAACCTCGCGATCGACGTGTCGCAGAGGCTCGCCAGGTAGCGCCACTCCCAGCCGCGCAGCGGCGGCGCCGCCGCGTCGAGGTGCCGCTGGGCCGACGCGACGTCCCCGGTCTCGATCGCCGCCTGCGCCGCAGCCATATGGGCCGCGTATTCGTTGCGAGTCGCCAGCTCGCGACGCTGCTCGGCGACGTCGTTGGCGAGCGACACCTGCCGCAGCGACCACCACAGCCCGGCCACCCCGACACCGACGCCGAGCAGCACGGTCAGGGTCAGCGCAACCGCGACGCGATGCCGGTCGACGAACCGTCGCAGCAGGTAGAGGACCTCGGGTTCCCGCGCGCTGACCGGTTCGCGGCGGCGGTAGCGTTCGACGTCGGCGATCAAGTCCCCGACGGCGCCGTAGCGCTGCTCGGGACTCCGGGCCAGCGACTTGCGCACGATCCACTCGAGGTCACCGGTCAACGCCCGCTGCAGCGCCGCCGCGCTCGAGGCCCGCCGCGCCGCGATCGCCTCGCCCGCCGCCTCGGCATCGCGCAACGCCGTGCTGAGCCGGCGCGGCTCCTCCTGCTGGACCAACCTCGCGAGCTCGCCGAGGCCGACCTCGCACAGCCGCGTGCGCGCGAACGGCAGGTCGCCGCTGAGCAGTTCGTAGAGCAGCGCGCCGAGCGCGTAGACGTCGGCGCGCGTGTCGACCGGTTCGCCGGCGGCCTGTTCGGGGCTCATGTAGCCCGGCGTGCCGATCATCGCGCCGTCGCGCGTGACCAGCGACTTGCCGTCGGCGTCCTCGAGCACCTTGGCGACGCCAAAGTCGATGACCTTCGGGGTCGGCTCGCCGTCCTCGAGCTTGACCATCACGTTGTTGGGCGTCAGGTCGCGGTGCACCACGCCGCGCTGGTGGGCGTGCTGCACGGCGGCGCAGACCTTGAGGAACAGCGCGACGCGGTCGTCGAGCGACAGCCGGAAGCGGTCGCACCACGCCGTGATCGGCTCGCCGTCGACGAACTCCATCGCGAAGTAGTGCAGGCCCTCGTCGGTGCTGCCGGCGTCGAAGATCTGCGCGATGAACGGGTGCTGCATGCGCGCCAGCACCTGACGTTCGGCCTGGAAGCGCCACTTCGAACGTTCGTCGAGCCGCAGCGGGTGCAGCACCTTGAGCGCGACGACGCGCCGCACCGGTTCGTGCTGCAGCGCGCGGTAGACGGTGCCGAAGCCGCCCTCGCCGAGCAGCGACTCGACCCGGTAGTCGCCGACCCGTTCGGGCAGCGGCGTCTCCGCGAGCGGATCGCGCACCCGCTCGAGCATGCGGTCGCCGGTCTGCATCATGTCGACGCGGGCGCGGATCGCCGCGCGGCTGTCCGGACGCCGATCGCACAGCCCGGCCAAGAGCCGCGGCCGTTCGTCGGCGCCGCGATCGAGCAGGATCTCGTAGAGCTCGGTCTCGACGTCCTCCGGCAGCGGCGGCAGGTCGTCGGGCTCCTGGTCCGGTTGGTGCGAAGACATGGCGAAGGCGACGCGTTGGCCGAATGCTAGCCGGACGGCGTTAGGATGCGGGAGTGAGCGGCGACTTCGACGAGCTGCAGCGGAGCGTGACCAATGGTGACGAGCAGGCGCTCGATCGCATGGTCGCCCGCTTCCTGCCGCGCCTGCACGCGTTCGTGCGGGTGCAGATGGGGCCGGGCCTGCGTCGGCGCGAAGCCTCCGTCGACGTCGTGCAATCGGTCTGCCGCGAGGTGCTCGAAGAACGTGACTCGTTCGAGTTCCGCGGCGAGGGCGCGTTCTTGAGCTGGCTGCTGACCGCCGCGATGAACAAGCTGCGCGAACGGGCGCGGTTCTTCTCTCGACAGCGCCGCGACGTCGCCCGCGAGGCGGTGCTGCCGGACGCGATCGCGTATCGCGGGCTGTCGCCGAGTCGCGAGGTCATGGATCAGGAAGAGGTCGGCCGGCTCGAAGACGCACTCGCGCAGCTGCCGGACGACTACCGCGAGATCCTGGTGCTGGCGCGCATCGTCGGCATGCCGCACGCGGACATCGCCGAACACCTCGGCCGCTCGCTGCCATCCGTCCGCAACGCGCTCGGGCGGGCCGTGACCCGCCTCGGCAAGTTGATGAAGGACGGCGCGAGCGGCGACGGCGCCGACCGCGACTAGAGATCGCCGATGGTGCCGCGCAGGCCCTGGCTCAACGCGATGTTGATCTGGTTGATGCCGGGCACCCAGGCGCCACCCTGCGCGTAGACCATCTGCCCGACCAGCGCCGGGTTGGCCGGCACGAACAGCGAGTAGACCGGGTTGGGCGACGGCAGCAGGAACGCCTCGGTCACGGCGCCGCCGGTCAGCACCGTGCAGCCGGGCGCGAGCAGGCCGAGCGGCGTGTTGGCCGCGACCATGTCGAGCTGCAGGATGCCGATCAACGCGCCCGCCGGCACGCTGTCGAGGTTGATCTGCCACGGCTGGCACAGCATCGGACGGGTGTTGCCGCTGATCGTCATGCCGTAGCAGCCGTTGCCGTAGCTGTCGTTCTGCGCGACCTGGTCGCCGTTGGCGCGATCGTCCGACAGGTAGAGCATCGTGAACGCCTCGTCGGCCGGCGCACCCGCGGCGTCGTAGCAGCGAACGGTCACCTGCGTGCCGCCGCTGCCGTTGCCGGCCCAGCCGCTGACCGACGCGTATTCGCTGCCGCCGCCGTAGGCCGTGACCTGCACGGTCGAGCTGTCGAACGCCGCGAGCGTCGGCAGCTCGACCTGGTAGACCCCGACGCCGAGGCGTGAGACCTCGATCGGATCGGTCGACGGCACGGTGCCGTTCTCGTCGGTGTAGGCCGCACCCGGCAGGTAGCTGGCCGTGAACGGCTGCCCCGCCCAGACGTGCGCGCCGGAGCCCTGCATGTCGCCGATCGGCGCCGCCACCTCGTTGTAGCTGACCATGAAGCGGCCGTTGCTCGGGTTGCCGGCGCCGTCGTAGACGCGCACGCCGATGGTCACGCCGGTCGAGCCTGCCGCCCAGCCGCTGACCTTGGCACGCAGCAGACCAGGACCGTACGGCGTCACCTGCACGTGGCCGAGTTCGGCGCCGAGCGGATCGAGCCCGGGGAAGAAGACCGTGTAGCTGCCGGTGCCGCCGCGCGTGATCGTCGGATCCGGACGGTCGGCGTTGAACGAGAAGTCGGTCGCCGGCGTGTAGCTGTTGGCGTTGGGCGAGTTGGCGAAGCAGTAGGCCTCGCGGGTGCGGTCGTTGCCACCCGAACGGAAGTGCACCGTGAACGCCGCGTCGTTGGCCGGGCCGCCGCTCGGCGTCCAGCAGTCGACGTAGATCCACACCGCCGAACCGACCAGCGACCAGCTGTTGACGACCGCCGTGTGGTTGCCGCCGTAGGCCGACGCGTGCGCCGTTCCGTTGGCCGTGCTCATGCCGGGGATCTTCACGACGTAGCGGTGCTGCAGGCCAGCGAAGCGGTCGACGGTGATCGTCTGCCCCGAGGTCGTGTGCTGGTAGGTCGCCGACGGCGTGAACGACGCGCCCTGGTTGACCGGGTAGACCCAGGCCCAGGCGACCTCGCGCTGCCGCGCCGGCTCGTCGCTCAGGTAGATCAGGTCGAAGCGCGCGTCAGCCGGCCCGCCGTTGGCGTCGAACGTGCGCACGCGCACGATCGTGCCGCCGCAGCCGTCACCGCTCCAGTACTGCACCACCGCGTGGCTGTTGTCGTTGCCGTAGCTGGTCGCCGCCGCGTAGCTCTTGTTGGTCGGGATCATGTCCGGCAGGTAGACGTCGTAGCTGCCGACCCCGACGCGCGTGATGCGCTCGACGCCGTCGGGCCCGCCGGGGCCGTTGCTGTCGGTGTAGGTCGGGGTCGGCACGTAGCTCGCGGCGAACGGATCGTTCGCCCAGACGTGCGCGCCCGAACCGGCGTTGCCGTCGATCGCCGCCGCCGTCTCCTGGTAGCTCAGCGTGAAGCGCTGGTCCGCCAGCGAGCCGGTCGCGTCGTAGGTGCGCACGTCGACGAGCTGGTCGCCGCCGCCGGGGTTCCAGGTCGCGACCTTGGCGCGCATCGCGCTCGAACCGTACGGCGTGACCTGCACGTGCCCGCCCTCGGCGCCGAGCGGCGCGAGCCCCGGCAGCCGCACGCGGTAGTGGCCGGTGTTGAGCCGCTGGATCGTCGGCGCGGCGCGGTTGCCGTTCCACGCGTAGATGGCGCTCGGCGTGTAGCTGGCCGCGGTCGGGTTGTTGGCCCACAGGTAGGCTTCGCGGCGTTCGTCGTCGCCCTCCAGCCGGTACGAGATCGTGAACGCGGCGTCGTTGGCCGCGACGCCGTTGAGGTCGAACATCTCGACCGACGCGCGCACGGTGCCGGCGGTGATGCCCCAACCGTTGACGACCGCGACGCTGTCGCCGCCGTAGGCGTGCGCCTGCACCACCCCGGTCCCGGCCGAGAAGCCCGGCATGTCGACGTAGTAGAGGTTCTGCTGCGTCGGCGAACGGCTGACCGTGATGGTCCCGCCGGAGCTGGTGTACTGGTAGTTGGGGTTGGGAGTGAAGGTCGCGCCGGCGGTGCTCGGCGTGACCCAGGCCCATGCAACCTCCTGCGCGAGCAGCGAGGGAGCGGACAGCAGGACGGCGGCCGCCGCGGTGGCAACGAACGGACGGAACGGGGATCGGATCATGGTGGGGACCTCGATGGATCGGGGAAGGGATGCGTCGGCCCCCACCAGTGCCACCCACCGACGATGTGCTCGCGCGTGCTCGCGATTTCCTCCGCTCATCGCCGCGCCGTAAGCGCCGGCGATCCCCGCGCGCATCCGTCAGGAAGCGAATGGCCTCATTGCGCTCATTGCCTATGATGCTCGCGCGATCGACGGCGGAGCGATGCCGCTCCCCTCGCCCGACCCGCACGGGTCGCGGTCGCACCCCCTACTTCCAGGTATCCACAACTATGCTCAGCACTACTCTGCTCAACGTTCTCGCCTTCCTGCCCCAGGGCGGCCAGGGCGCCTCGACGGCCCCGGTCGTCATCAACGAGTTCAGCTACGACGATTCGAGCGGCGACGACTTCGAGTTCGTCGAGCTCTACAACCGCAGCGCCGCGCCGGTCGATCTCAGCAACTGGTCGCTGGTCGGCGACGACTCGAACGGCGTCAACTTCACCGAGGTCCTGCCGGCCGGCACGATCCTGAACCCGGGCGACTACCTCGTCATCGGCGACGCCAACGTCCCGAACGTCGACATCGTGCGCGCGTCGGGCTTCCTGCAGAACAGCGACGAGTCGATCACCCTGTTCGACGACTCGCAGAACCTCATCGACACGCTGATCTACGAGTCGAACAAGAGCGTCTTCAACGCCACTCTGGTCGAAGGCGAAGGCCTGTGGGGCAACTTCATGCTGGTCGAGGGCAACGAGACCACCTGGTCGCGCTTCCGTGACGGCTTCGACTCGAACGACAACGGCAACGACTTCCGTCTGCAGCCGTGGTCGCCGGGCACGAGCAACAACCTCCCCTACCAGCCGCAGGTCGTCGAGGCCTTCGACGGCCTGACGGTCGGCGCCGACGTGCCCGGCTGGGGCAGCTCGTTCGTCAACCCGCGCGTCATCGACCCGACGCTGATCGACGGCAACAACCCCAACGCCATCCCGGTGTCGCCGCAGGGCGCCAACGCCGGCATCCTCTGGGATCCGTCGGGCGGCGGCGACCACGGCATGCTGATCGCCGATCCGGGCAAGAACGGCAGCTTCGAGGCCTACGTCTACATCGCCTCGGCGCAGCTCCCGGTCACCGAACTGGAGATGTGGTCGGTCGGCTTCGGCACGTCCGGCACCTTCTACAACTTCCCCGACCCGACCGCCGCGCTCGGCTTCACCGCCAACGGCAACACCGGCGTCACCTGGACGTTCGTCCGTGACGAGTTCGGCGCCAACATCTACCTGATCGACCACAACAACGGCGGCCTCGGCGGCAACGCGATCAGCAACGCCACCGTCATCGGCACCGTGGCGATCGCCTCGGGCGTCAACGACGGCTGGCAGCGCCTGCGCCTCGAGATCAACGGCGGCAACGTCACGGCCCGCTTCGGCGGCACCTATGGCGTCGCCGACGGCACGGTGTTCACGACCACGGTCGACGACATCGACCGCGGCCTCTACGCCAGCTACCGCGAAGGCCTGACGGTCAACGCCGACGCCCGCCCGTTCACGTGGGACCTGATGACGTTCACGAGCGAAGGCTCGGCGCGCGCCACCGCCTACGGCGTCGGCTGCGACAACCTGACCCTGACGACGACCGGCGCCCCGACGATCGGCAACAACACGTTCTCGCTCGAGGTCAACAACGTCGGTGCGGTCCCGATCGCGCTGGTCGGCTTCGGCACGACGGCCGTCAACCCGGGCCTCGACCTGACCGCCGTCGGCATGGCCGGCTGCTTCGGCTACACGTCGCTCGACATCGGCCTGTTCCAGACCTCGCCGGTCGTCGCCGGCACCGGCTCGCTGCCGCTGCCGATCCCGAACTCGGCCACGTTCATCGGCTCGACGTTCTCGGCGCAAGGCGTCGCCTTCTCGCCGACCACGTCGCTCGGCCTGTCGTCGTCGAACGGCATCGACATGTTCTTCGGCCTCTAGGCCGGAGAACGTTCGGGCGCGGCCCTAGAGGCCGCGTTTTGGCGCCAGGGCGTCCGACGCGGCCCTCAAGGCCGCGTTTTGGCGCCAGGGCGTCCGACGCGGCCCTAAAGGCCGCGTTTTGGCGCCAGGGCGTCCGACGCGGCCCTCAAGGCCGCGTTTTGGCGCCAGGGCGTCCGACGCGGCCTGAAGGCCGCGTTTTGTCACCAAGTACACCGCGAAGCTGCCGAGCCAATGCCCGCCTTCGTAGTGCTCCCCGGTGACCGCCGCGAGCCCGGCGTCGCGGTGCGCGCGCGCCGCGCGTAGCACCGCCGCAGTGCGCGGGTCGTCCTTGCCGAGCCCCTGCGCGATGCCTTCGAGCATCCACGCGCGCGCGAGATTGAGGCCGTCGAGGTGCGCGAGCTTGCCGTCGGACTTGTCGGTCACGACCGCCGGCGCCATCGCAAACCTCTGGTCGAGACCCGGCAGGAAGCCGCCGAGCCACTCGGCGAACGCACCGCGCACAAGCACCCGTCGCATCAGGTCCGCCTCGGCGAGCCCCGGCGACAGGAAGTCCTGGCCACCGGGCTCGAACGACAGGTTCCAGCCGCGGTCGCCGCCGTAGAACGCCTTGGCCCGCGCGACCAGCAGCTGCTCGAACTCGCGGTCGCCGACGGCGCGCGCCCAGTCGAGCATCAACCCCATCGCAAACGCCGTCTGGCTGTGCTCGCCGGTGCGGATCGGATGGCTCAGCTTGGGAAACCACGCGACCAGCCGTTGGCGTGCGGCGCGACTCAACGGCGCCAGCGCCGCGGCCCAGCCGCGCGCCTCGTCGTCGTCCCAACCACGCAGCTCGGCGTCGAGCTGCAGCAGCCACGCGAGTCCGTAGGGACGTTCGAACGAGGCCCGGCCCGCGCCTTCGAGGTAGGCGACTTCGGCGGCGAGGTTCTGCTCGGTCAGCGAACGCCGCAGCGCCGCGCGCGCCCGCGCGGCGAACGGCGCGTCCGGATACGTGCGCGCGAGCCGCGCCAGCAGCCAGTGCCCGTGCACCGACGAGTGCCAGTCGTAGCAGCCGTAGAACGCCGGCGTCAGCTCGTGCGGCTCGGCGACGTCGTCGGGCGAACGCAGCACGTGGCTGATCTTGTTGGGATACTCGCGATGCACGCAGTCGAGCGCGAGTGCGGCGAAGCGCGCCGCGGCGGCAGCCGGAAACGGCCGGGGCGCCTGGGCGCACGCCGACGCCAGCAGGGCCAGCGCACCGAGCGCAGGGGAGGTGGCTAGTCGCATGGTTGCTTCTGCTTGTCGCGCAGCCGCAGCTGGCCGCACGCGGCGTCGGCATCGGAGCCGGCCGAGTCGCGGATCTTGGCGAGGATCCCGAGCGCGTTGACGCGCTGCACGATCTCGACGATGCGCGCCCGCGGTGGCGACACGAACGGCACGCCGTCGACCGCGTTGTACTTGATGAAGTTGACGTAGCCGCGCACGCCGCGCAGCAGGTCGACCAGCAGGTCGACGTCGTCGTCGCCGTCGTTGACGCCTTCGAGCAGCGTGTACTCGAACTGGATCGGCGTGCCGACTGCGCGACTGTAGCGATCAGCGGCCGCGACGATGTCCTCGAGGCGGTCCTTGTGCGCGCGCGGTAGCAGCTCGCGGCGCACGTCTTCCTTCGGCGTGTGGATCGACAGCGCCAGGCACGGCCGCGCATCCGCCGCCAGCATGCGTTCGATCGCGTGCACGCCACCGACCGTCGACAGCGTCTGCCGCTTGGCGGACATACCGAGTTCGTCGCGCAGCCGCGCAACCGCCGTGAGCACGTTGTCGAGGTTGTGCGACGGCTCGCCCATGCCCATGTAGACGACGCGGCCGATCCGCATCTCCGCGCGCGCATGCACGACCTGTTCGACGATCTCGTCGGGCGTCAGGTGGCGCTCGACCCCGAACATGCCGGACGCGCAGAAGCGGCAGCCGACCGCGCAGCCGACCTGCGTCGAGACGCAGCACGCGCCGACGGGCATCGCGACGCTCTCGACGCGCCGGCCGTCCTGCAGCTGGACCAGCAGCTTGACGGTGCCGTCGGTCGAACGGGTGCGCTCGACGACCGAGGTGACCAGGCCGTGGTCCAGCCACTGCTGCACGAGGTCCCACTCGCGCTGCGACAGCCGCAGGCCGCGCCGGTCGAACTCGTGCTCGGTGACCCGTTCGCCGAGCGCGACCAGCCGGCGTGCCAGCAGGGTCTTCTCGCGCGACAGGACCTGGCCGAGACCGGACAGGCCGGAGCCAACCAGACTGGAGCCGACCAGATCGGAGCCCACCAGGGTGGAGCCGACCAGGTTGGGGGTCGCAGCGGACTGGTCGGGAGAACTGGAGGTCATGGGCGGCGGGATCGCGGCGGCACAGGGTGCCAGGGTGCGGCGGGCCGCGCAATCGGGCGGCCCCACCGCCGTCGGGACGCACCGCCGCTGCTTCGCCAGAAAAGTCCCAGCGTCAATACTTGACTAGTCATGCTTATCGGCCGATACTGCCCGCGTGGCCCGTGACCCCGAACAACCGCAGAGCGTCCAGGAGGCGATCCAGCAGACCCAGCCGTTCCGCAGCCGGCGGCACGAAGCGATGATCGGGCTGCTGCTGACCGCCCAGGAGCTGATGCGGCCGATGCAGGAGCTGCTCGCCGAGCACGACGGGCTCACCCACCAGCAGTACAACGTGCTTCGTATCCTTCGTGGCAGCAAGGACATCGGCTTGCCGACCCTCGAGATCGCCGAACGCATGATCGAGCGCACCCCGGGCGTGACCCGGCTGATCGACCGCCTCGAGAAGAAGGGCCTGGTCCGCCGCGAGCGCTCCAGCCAGGACCGCCGCCAGGTGTTCTGCCACCTGACCCAGGCCGGCGACGAGCTGCTCGCCCGACTCGACGGCCCCGTCGATGCGCTCGACGACGTGCTACTGCGCGGCCTCGACGACCAGGAGGTGCAGACGCTGATCGCGACGCTCGATCGCCTGCGCCACGACGCCCGAACCCGCGGCCCCGTGCCGCAGTGACCCTTCCCCTTTCGAATCGACCGACCCGAACCACGGAGATATCCATGACTAGTCAATCGTTGCCCGTTGAAGCTTCCGCCGGCCAGACCGGCCTGCTCGCCCGCCTGCTCGCCAGCCGCCCGACCCTCGCGCCGGTCGCGCTGCGCACCACGCTCGCCGTCGTGATGTTCCCGCACGGCGCGCAGAAGGTGCTCGGCTGGTTCGGCGGCTACGGCTGGAGCGGCACGATGGGCTTCTTCACCGAGCAGATGGGCATGCCGTCGTTTGCAGCGGCGGGCGTGATCCTGCTCGAGTTCCTCGGGCCGCTGCTGCTGCTCGCCGGCCTCGGCACCCGCGCCGTCGCGCTCGGCTTCGTCGGCATCATGATCGGCGCCATCGCGACCGTGCACGGCAGCGAAGGCTTCTTCATGAACTGGACCGGCCAGCAGACCGGCGAGGGCTTCGAGTACCACCTGCTGGTGATCGGCATGTCGCTCGCGCTGGTGTTCGCCGGCGGCGGCCGTTGGTCGCTCGATCGCAGGCTCGCGTCGCGCGGCTGAGCTGCCGACGACCGCGTCGGCGTCAGGGCAACTTGCCCCTGTGCGTGCCTGCGCCATCTGCTCTAGTGCTCGCATGAAGAACGCATCGACGAAGGCCGCGCTCGCGGCCTTGCTCTGCATCGCGACCGCCTGCGGCACCGACACAGACGCCGCTCCGAAGGTGCTGCGCGTCTCCGGCATCCCCGACAGCAAGGGCACCGAGATCGATGCGCTCGCCAAGGCCGTCGAGAGCTACCTCGGCAAGGAGCTCGGCATGAAGGTCGAGTACATCAACGCCACCAACTACGACGCGGCGGTGACGATGATGGGCTCCAACAAGATCGACCTCGGCTGGTTCGGTGGCGTCACCGGCGTCGACGCGGTCGACGCCTGCGAGGGCAAGGCGCGCATGATCGCGACGCGCGAGAAGGACCTGAAGTTCAAGACCTACTTCATCGCCAACCGCGCCGTCGTCGACGCCGGCAAGGTCGCCCCGGTCGAGAGCCTCGAGGAGCTGAAGCCGAAGCTGAAGGACCTGTCGTTCACGTTCGGCAGCCTGCGCTCGACCTCGGGCCACATCATGCCGCGCCACTTCATGGTGGCTGCCGGCATCGACGCCGACAAGGACCCCAAGGGCGGCGCCAAGAACCAGAAGAACCACGACCTCACGCTCGACATGGTCGCCGACGGCCGCGTCGACGTCGGCGCGCTCAACTACACCAACTACGAGACCGCCAGCGACGAGAAGAAGCAGCAGGCGGTCAAGATCTACGAGACCCCGACCTACGTCGACTACTGCATGGTCGCGCGCGACACGCTCGGCGACGAGCTGATCGGCAAGATCCAGGCGGCGTTCACCCGGCTCGACCCGAACAATGCGGAGCACAAGGCGATGCTCGACGCGTTCAAGGCCGAGAAGTTCGTCGCCGCCGAGTCGTCGCAGTGGCAGATGATCCGCGACGTCATGAAGGGGCTGAAGGACAAGGGTCTGCTCAAGTAACCTGGGCCGACGTGTCCACGCCGGCTCCGACCCCCGCGACCGATCAGGTGACCGCGCTCGAACTGCGCGGCGCCACCGTGCGCGCCGGCGGCCGCGCGATCCTCGACGGCGTCGACCTCGCGATCTCCGCGGGCGAGAAGGTCGCCCTGATCGGCCCTTCGGGATCCGGCAAGACGACGCTGCTGCGCCTGCTCGGCGCGAGCCTGTGGGCCGATGCCGGCAGCGTGCACACGCTCGGCCAACGGCCGGACACGCTGCACGGCCGCGCGCTGCGCCACCACCGACGCCGGATCGCGTTCCTGCGGCAACAGGACAACCTGATCCCGCCGCTGCGCGTAGCCCACAACGTGCTGATGGGGCGCCTGGGCCGATGGTCGCCGCTGCGCGCCGCCTGGAACCTGATCTGGCCCGGAGAGCTCGACCGCGCCCGCCAGGCGCTGCGACGGGTCGAACTCGAGGACCGGCTGTGGGCGCTGCCCGACGAACTCTCCGGCGGCGAACGGCAGCGCGTCGCGATCGCGCGCATCGTCGTGCAGGAGCCCGATGCGATCCTCGCCGACGAACCGGTCAGCGCGCTCGACATCCGCCTCGGCCAGCAGGTCGTCGACCTGCTGATGGCGCTCGCGGACGAACGCGCGGCGACGCTGCTGGTCAGCCTGCACAGCCTCGACCTGCTGCACCGCGGCTTCGACCGCGTCGTCGCCCTGCGCGCCGGTCGCCTGCACTGGCAGGGCACCCCGGCCGAGCTCGACGAGGCAACGCTGCGCGACGTCTACGGCGCGGAGTTCCAGCGCCTGGACCTGGCCGGGGTCCGCGAAGCTTGAGCCGCTCGCCGTCGCTCCGCCCGCTGCGGCCGTACCGGGTCTGGTTCGCGCTCGTCGTCGCCGCCGCGCTGAGCGTCGCCGTGCTGCCGTGGGACCTGAGCCATCTGGCGACCGCCGAGGGCTGGACGTCCGCGTGGGCGCGCGTCGACACGTTCGTCGAGGGCTTCGCGCCGCCGGACCTGTCGCGGAGCACGCTCACGCTCGCGACCGACCTCGCGCTCGAGACGCTCGCCATCGCCGTGCTCGGCGTCGGTCTCGGCCTGCTGCTCGCCTACCCGCTGGCAGTGCTCGCGAGCGCAGCGACCCTCGACGACGGCAGCCGCCCGGTCGGCTGGCGCGCGGCGCTCCGCGCCACCGTGCGCGAGTCGTTCCGCTTCGTGCTCGACGCGCTGCGCGGCGTCCCGGACTTCGCCTGGGCGCTGGTGCTGCTGACGATCTTCGGCCCGACCGCGGTCACCGCGGTGCTCGCGATCGCCGTGCACGTCGCCGGCATCCTCGGCAAGATCCTCAGCGAGCTGTGGGATGGCGTGCCGCGCATCCACGGCGAAGTGCTGCGCGGCACCGGCGCCACGCGCCTGCAGGTCCTGCTGTACGGCAGCCAGCCGCTGGCCGGCCGCGGCATGCTGTCGTTCTTGTTGATGCGGTTCGAATGCGCCGTCCGCAACGCGTCGGTGATCGGCGCCGTCTGCGGCGGCGGGCTCGGGGGCGCGATCATGCAGGAGCTCAGCTTCGGCAACAAACAGCGCGCCGTCACCCTGCTGCTCGCCGCGCTGGTCGTGACCGTCAGCGCCGACTTCGCGAGCAACACGCTGCGCCGGCTGCTGCGCCAGGAACGCAGCAGCTCGCTGCAGCAGGCGCGCCGCCGTCGCCAGCTCGCCGGCCTGGCGATCGCGACCGCCATCGCGCTCAGCCTGTTCGCGATCCGCGCGCCGATCCTCGACCTCGGGCAGGAGCTCGCCCGCCTCGACCTGCGCTACCTGCGCCAGCACTACGGCCAGCTGCTGCTGCCGGATCTGAGCGCCGAGACCCTCGGCGACGCGCTGCGCGGATTGGTCGTGCCGCTCGCCCTCGGCGTGCTCGCGACCATCGCCGCATCGGCGATCGCAGCGGCGATGGCGTGGTGGGGCTCGGCTTCATTCCAGCTGCACTCGCAGCGGTTCGCTCCCGAACGGCGCTCGCTGCCCGTGCGCGCCTGGCGCACCGCGCTGGTGCTGGCGATGCGGGTCGGCTCCGCCGTGCTGCGCGGCATCCCCGAGGTCGCGTGGGTCTGGATCCTGGCGCTGTTCTTCCTGACCGGGGTCGAGGCGGCGCTCGGCGCGCTGGTGCTGCACAGCGCCGGCCTGCTGGCACGCGTGTTCACCGAGACCGTCGACAACATCCCGTATCGCCGCCTCGAGGACGTCAGCGCGCCGGGCCGCGGCACGGCGTTCGTCTACGGCGCGCTGCCGTTGAGCCGCTCCGACTGGCGCACCTACGCGCTGTTCCAGTTCGAGTCCAACGTGCGCACCGGCGTCGTGCTCGGCATCGTCGGGATCGGCGGCATCGGCTACCTGTTCCGTGCGTCGCTCGCGCATGGCGCGATGAACCGGGCGTCGACGTTCCTGCTGGCCACCGTGCTGTTGACGGTGGCTATCGACCGGATCTCGCGCCGGATCCAGCGCGGTCCGCGCTGCTAGGAGCGCCTACCAGTAGGTGCGGTAGGCGACGAACGCACTCCAGCCGCGGAAGATGTCCATCCCGTCGCTGCTCAGCGTGTCGTACTCGACGCCGAACATGACCTTGTGCTGGTGGCCGCACAGCAGCTTGTTGAGGCCCGCGTAGAACGTCAGCTGCTCGTCACCGCGGCCATTCGCGAACGCCGGCAGGTTGTCCTTCACGCCGGCTCGCCGCACGTAGCGCGAATTGAGGCGGATGCCCTGCGACTCCTCGGAGCCCTGGTACTGGAACTGGAACACCGCCTCGAGGCTGTTGTCGAGGATCCAGTACGACGGCATCACCGTGAAGCCCCAGAAGTCGCCCTCGCGGTTCGGGTTCGATCGATCCCCGTTGTTGCCGGCGATGCCCTCGACGGCGAACTCCCACGGGCCTTCCTTGTGCACCAACGCCACTGCCGTGGCCCAGTCGAGGCCGTTGGCGAGCACCTCGTCGCCGACGCTGCGCTCCTGATGGAACGCCGTCCAGCGCAGGTCGGTGTCGGCGCCGTCCGGGCCGTCGTGCAGGTCCCACTTGAGGTTGCTGTAGTACAGTTCGCCATCGTCGAACGGCGCCAGCCAGTCGTCCTGGGTCGTGCTGAACACACCGACGGTCCAGTCGATCGGGTCGAGGCCGACCTGCACCCACGCGCCGGTCGGGTTGGCGAACTCGGAGTTGAACGCCCAGATCTTGTTGGCGATCGCCGAGCGCTCGACGGTCTTGATGCGCTTCGACGACGTCACCCACTCGTACGACATGTTGATCTCGCGCGAGCCGATGCCAACCTTGAGTGCATCGAGCTCGTCGATGCCGAACGCCTTCTTGGCGTCGAAGTGCAGCTTGAGCTGCCACATGTGCTGGAAGCGAATGTCAAAGTCGCCGCCGCGCGGACGACGGTCCTGGCCGATCTCCGCCTCGGCATACAGGTCGAAGTGGTCGAGGAACTTCGAACCGATGCCGGTCCGGAAGCGACGGATCTGGTCGGCGTGGTAGTTGAACTCGTTGCCCGAGCCCTCGCCGTCGACGATGCCGTACTGGTAGTGCAGACGGCCGAAGACTTTGAACTCCTGCACGTAGGGGTTCTCCGGGTCCTTGTAGAGCGTGCCGAGGTTCTTCCACCACTTGCAGAAGCTCGGCGGCAGCGAGGCCTCGGGCCCATCCGGCTTGGGCGGGGCGCCGCCGTCCTGGGCGGCGGCGAGCGGTGCCAGCGCGGCGAGGGTGAGCAGGGCGGCAAGGCGAACGCCGCCGCGAGAACGGACAGAGGTGCGGACTGGCTGCGCGAACGCGGTGCGAGGATGCGAGGGAATCGGAGAGGTCATGTCGGGGAATGGCGAACGCACGCCTCCCCGACACACGTCAGGTTGGACGGCCTTCGCAGGTTCTGGGCAGGCGCCCGGCCACGCCGGGCTCAGGGATTGCTCAAATGACGTTGGTCATCGGGTTGGTGCGCTGTGTCGCGCAGGCTCGTTGTCTTACCTCGGTCGACGGCAGCATCCAAGGCAGCAGCATCCGGGGCCGCAGTATCCGGAACCCTCCCCCGGTCGCGCGTCGCACGAGGGCGATCACCTCGAACCGCGACGGTCCCGGCCCACGGTGCTGACGAAGCGGGTAGAACGTCAGCATGCGCTCGTCCCACAAGGCGCCCGTCGTCCCGACCGTGCTGGCCACGCTGGCTCTCGCCGTCGCCGTCACCGCCGTGCTGCGCACGCCGGCCGCAGCGCTGCCGAATGCCGACACGGACCCGGAGCTGGCCACCGCCGTGCGTGACCTGCAGGCACGGGTCACCCGCCTCGAGGGCCAGCCCGCCGCGACCAGCGCCCGGCCGCAGCCCGACGACCGACCGTCGGAACCGACCACCGCGTCGACACCGATCGAGCGGAGCGCCGTCGACGTCGCCCTCCGGCAGCAACTCGCCGAGCTGACGACCCGGCTGCACAACCTCGAGCAGGCCGCGGCGCGCGACACGCAGCAGCGACGCAGCCTGGCCGAGCCCGACTCGATCCCCGCGGCGCTGGCGGTGCTGCTGGCCTCGCGCGGCGTCGTCACCAAGGTCGGCGACATCGAGGCGATCCAGCAGAACCTCGGCGTGCTCGCGGCGATCGCCGCGGACCCGACGTGCGGCGACTGGGACCGGATCGAGGCCTTTCGCGGCATGCTGACGTTCGGCTTCGACGAGCCCGAGACGTGCGCCGCCGCAGCTCCCGGCCTGGCCTCGCTGCTGCTGACGTCGACCGACGCCAAGGCTCGGCGCAGCGCCGCGGCGATGCTCCTGAACTACGCCGATCCGGCGATCAGCAACACCGTGCTCACCGCGTTCAGCCGCGAACCCGATGCGGCGGTGCGCTCTGCGCTGCTGCCGGTCCTGCTGAAGCTCCGCGACGATCCCAGCGTGCTGCAGCTGCTGCAGCAGGCCGCCGCCAACGATCCCGACCCCGGCCTGCGCACCCGGATCGCGAAGGCGCTGGAGTAGGCGCTACCAGCCCTTCTGCGCGCGCAGCGTGGTGATGTGCGCGACGTGGTGCGCGCCGTGCCACGCGTAGGTGGCGACGAAGTCGTCGAGCGTGCGCTCGCCGTCGGTGCTGTGCAGCGAACGCTTGCGGAACACCTTCTCGGGCTGCGAACGCAGCGCGTCGACGAGGCGCGTATGGATGCCCTGCACGATCAGCAGCGACGCGCCGATCGGCGCCTTGGCGTCGACCATCTCCGCCCAGAACGCCTCGTCGTAGGCCGGCACCGTGGCCATGTCCTCGCTGATGGTCAGCTTGTGGCGGATGTAGGCGTTGATGTGGCTGTCGGCGATGTGGTGCACGACCTGACGGAGGGACCAGCCACCCAAGCGATACGGCGTGTCGAGCTGCTCCTCGTCGAGGCCGCGCACGGCGTCGTAGAGGTGCGTCGGCAGCGCGGCCATCTCGGCGAGGCAGCGCGCGCGCCGCTCCGGCGTCAGGCGGCCCGGCAGCTGCAGCCGTCCGGTCGGGTAGCGGGGATCCTTCGCCATCTAGCCCTCCTTGGGTTCGACGACGACCAGCGCGTCGCCCTGGTCGACCGTCGCCCCGACCTCGGTCGAGACCGACTGCACCACGCCGGCGACGCCCGCCGACAGCTTGTGCTCCATCTTCATGGCGGAGACGACGACCAGCGTCTGCTCGGCGTCGACCTCGTCGCCCGGCTTGCACGACACCTCGAGCACGGTGCCGGTCATCGGCGCGCGCACGGTGCCGTCGCCGCCACCGCCGCCCGGCCCGCCGCGTCGCGCGGGCGCCTCGAGCGCGTGGGTGCGGCCGTCGACACGCACCATGTAGGACTGCTGCGAACCGGCGCCGTAGGCGACCCCGCTGCGGCCGTTCTCGCCGAGCAGCTGCAGGCGAACGCCACCGTCGGGCATCGCCCGAGCGTCGTATTCGTAGGTCTGGTCGCCAACGCGCACGCGGAAGCGGTTGCCTTCGATGCGTTCGACCTGGACGCCGACGGTCTCGCCGTCGCGCACGAACTCGCGGGAGAGCTTCATCGCGTCACCTCGAAGAGTCGGAAGCCGTTCAGATCCTGCCACACCTGCGTCGAGCCGGCGTGCGAGGCGCCGCTCGACCCGCCGCCGCCGCTGCCGCTGCCCGACCGCTGCAGCGCCTGGCACAGCACCGCCGCGGCCAGCGCGTGGTCGTCGGGTCCGTCCTTGGGCCCTTCGGCCAGCTCCGGACGCTTCGACAGCATGTCGGTGCTGATCGCCGCGGTGCGGAACGCCTGGTCGTCGACGATCCGCCGCAGGAAGTCGACGTTGGTCGGGATGCCGAGGTACGCCGTATTCTCGAGCGCCTTGCTGAGGCGGTCGCACGCGGTCGCGCGGTCCGGCCCCCAGACCACCAGCTTGGCGAGCATCGAGTCGTAGTACGGCGGCACCTCCCAGCCGGAGTAGACGCCGCTGTCGACGCGGATGCCCGGGCCGGTCGGCTCGTGCACGAGATCCAGCCGACCGGCGGCCGGGATGTAGCCCTGCTCCGGCGACTCGGCGCAGATCCGCGCCTCGATCGAGTGGCCGCGCGGCGTCAGGTCCTTACCGGCGAGCGCCTCCTCGAGCTTGCCGCCGGCGGCGACGTGCAGCTGCAGGTGCACGAGGTCGACGCCGGTGACGAACTCGGTGACCGGGTGCTCGACCTGCAGGCGCGTGTTGACCTCGAGGAAGTAGAACTTGCCCGCGTCGTCGACCAGGAACTCGCAGGTGCCGGCGTTGTCGTAGCCGACGCGCTTGGCGAGCGCGACCGCGGCATCGCCCATCTGCTTGCGCAGGTCTTCGCCGACCACCGCCGACGGCGCCTCTTCGAGCACCTTCTGGTGGCGGCGCTGCACCGAGCACTCGCGCTCGTGCAGCGACACCGCGTGGCCGTGCTCGTCGGCGAGGAACTGGATCTCGATGTGCCGCGCCGGGAACACCGCGCGCTCGACGATCATGCGGTCGTCGCCGAACGACTCCTTGGCCTCGCGGCGGCCCGCCGCAATCGCCTCGGCCAGGTCCTGTTCGCGCTCGACGCGGCGCATGCCGCGGCCGCCACCGCCGGCGCTCGCCTTGACCATGACCGGCATGCCGATCTCCTTGGCGACCTTGATCAGCTCCTCGTCGCCAAGGTCCTGCTCGGTGCCCGGGATCACCGGCACACCGGCGGCGATCGCCTCCTCGCGTGCGGCCTTCTTGCCGCCGAGGCGGTCCATCGCCTCGGCGTTGGGGCCGACGAACACCAGGCCGGCGTCCTTGACGGCGCGCGCGAACGCGCTGTTCTCGCTGAGGAAGCCGTAGCCGGGGTGGATCGCCTGCGCGCCGGTCGCCTTGGCCGCGGCCAGCACCTTGTCGATGTCGAGGTAGCTCTCGGCCGCGGTGTTGCCTCCGAGCGGCACGACGTGGTCGGCGGCGAGCACGTGCGCGCAGTTGGCGTCGGCATCGCTGTGGACCGCCACCGACTCGATGCCGAGTTCGCGCAGGCCGCGCATCACGCGCAGGGCGATCTCGCCGCGATTGGCGACGAGCACGCGTTGGAAGGGAGGTTGGTCTGCCATCGGGGCCGAAGACGATAGCGCGCCAGTCGGCGCGAGCCGACTATTTGTCGACCCGCCGCACCGGAACCCCGGCCTTCGCGGCGGCGAAGGCAGCCGCCTCGGCCCAGACCTCGGGCGGGTGGGTGTCCTGCCGGCCGTGCACGGCCTCGACGCCGTCGTCGAACACGATCGCGAGGTGCGGCCGTTCGACGACCTTGCCGGTCATCGCCTCGAACGTGCGCACGATCTTGACCTCGGACACCTGCGACCACGACCGCTGCTGCTCCGACGCGAACGGGTGGTTGCACCAGCGCACGCCGTCGTCGTCGAGCCGCAGGAAGAACGAGCCCATCGAGAAGTGCAGCGCCAGCGCGAGGCAGCCGATGACGACGCCGAGCAGGATCTGCAGCGACCGGAAGTCCTTGTATCCGCCGCGGGCCGAGGCGCGGTAGACGAGCTTGGCCAACGGCCGCGGCGAGACGAACCGGTCGGTGAGCCACGGCGCGGTCGCCGCACCGATCGACAGCACCAGGAAGAACGGCCCCAGGTACCACCCGATCCCGCTCGCCGGCGTGAACGTCCTCGGCTCCGACGTCGGCGGCGCGATCAGGTAGAGCACGCCGACCGCGGCGAGCCCCAGCAGCAGTGCGGTGCCGTGCGCAGCGTGGTAGCGGAACCGGTCGAAGGCGCGCACGACGATCGAGTCGCCGTCCTGCTCGGGATCGGCCAGCGGCGGGATCAGCCGGCTGCCGCGGCTGCGCGCGATCAGGCCCAGCACCAGGGTGGCCGCGGCGCCGCCGATGGCCCCGTAGACTGCTGCGTTCGCGATCATGACGGGGGCAGCATGCCGCGCGTGCCGCTCTCGTCAACCGCACCCGCGCAGGCCGCGCTACAGCCCCAGCTGCACCTGCAGGCCGCCGCTGACCACGAAGTCGTTGAGGAACGGACCGTTGCCCGGGTCGAACGCGGCGAACTGGAAGAACAGGTTGTAGCCGATCAGGTTGGTGTCGTTGGGGATCGGCAGCGGGCTCGCGCCGAGGCCGTTGGCGTCGGTCAGCACCGCCGGCTGCAGCACGTACGGGATGTCGATGTAGAGGCGGCAACCGCCGCCGATGTTGATGTTGTTGGAGCCCTCCGACACCGCTGGCACGGCGAGCGTCAGCGGCAGCGTGTTGGCGACCGTCACCGCGAACGCGCCGTTGCCGATCGTCGGCAGGCTGTTGGAGCCGACCACGGGATCGCCGGCGGTGCCACCGCACGCGTTACCGTAGGGCAGCGTGAACGCGAGGCCCGCGACCGCCGGGTCGTAGACCCACGGCTCGAGGCCGTTGACGCCCTCGTCCGCGGCGAAGAACACCCGCGCGCCGATCGGCGTGAACTCCTCCATCGTGACCGCGCCGTAGCCGTTGCCGCCGAAGTTGGTGATCTGGCGCGTGTTCGTCGACGTGCCGTCCGACAGCCACAGCTGCAGGCCGTGCTCGAGGTCGCTCGCCGCGAACAGCACCTGCGTGCCGCCGAGCGCCGGCACCAGCGTGCCCTCGATCGGCCCCTGCGCCGCACCTGGCGCGATGTCCTTCAGCAGCACCTCGCCGCCGATCGTGCCGTCGCTGTGCCACAGCTCGAGGCCCGCGCCGTTGCCGTCGTCGTGCAGGAAGAACACGCCGCTGGCCGTCGCCGTCAGGTCGCGGTACGGGTTGAGCACGCCGCTGACGCTGGCGGTCAGCTGCAGCGTTCCGCCATTGGTGCCGTCGCTGACCCAGACCTGCTCCCCGGCCGCCGAGCTGCCGGTCGCGGTCATGTAGAGCAGACCGTTGGCGACCTGCAGTTCGCGCAGCGCCGAACCGGCGATGCCCGGCCGGATGTCCTTGACCAGCACGGTGCCGGCCTGGGTGCCGTCACTCTTCCACAGCTCGGTGCCGGTGCCGGTCTGCGATGCCGAGAAGTAGAGCTCGCCGTTGTAGGCGACCAACTCCGACGGATCCGAGCTGCCCGAGCCGGCGCGGATGTCGGCGACCTGGTAGGTGCCGGCGCTGGTGCCGTCGGTCGCCCACAGCTCGCGGCCGGTGACGCTGTCGTTGGCGGTGAAGAACGCGAGGCCGCCGACCACGGTGAAGTTCTCGCCGAACAGCAGGAACGAACCGCTGGTCGGATGGATGTCCATCAGTTCGAAGGTGCCCGCCGCGGTGCCGTCGCTGACCCACGGCTCGCGGCCGTTGCCGTCGATCGCCGAGAACAGCGCCAGGTTGCCGAACCCGGTGATCGCCCGCGGCGACAGGCCGTTGAACGTGACCTGCACGGTGCCCGCCGCGGTGCCGTCGGTGCGGTAGAGGTTGCTGCCGGACGCGTTGGTGTTGGCCTCGAACCAGACCTCGCCGTTGATCTCCGCGGCGTCGTCGACGTCGCTGCCGAGCGACGTGCCGTTGATGTCGACGATCAGGGCCGTGCTCGCGACCGTGCCGTCGGTGAGGTGCGGCTCGCGACCGACGCTGTCGGCGTTGGCGACGAAGAACACGTCGCTGCCGAGCGCGGTGAACTCGTCCGGGGACGAGTTGGAGACGTTGGGGGCAAGGTCGTCGAGCAGCACCGTGCCGAGCGCCGTGCCGTCGCTGAAGCACGGCTCGAAGGTGCCTGCGCCGAAGCTGCCGCGGAACAGCAGGCCGTTGCCGAACGCCGTCAGGCCGATCGCGTTGAGGCCGCCGGTGCCGGGGACGATGTCTTCGAGCAGAAACGTGCCGGCCGCGGTGCCGTCGGTGCGGTAGAGCTCGTTGCCGGTGACGCCGTCGCTGGCCGTGAACCAGACCTCACCGCCGACCACCGTCAGGTCGTCGACGCCGCCGCTCAGCGAACCCGGCCGGACGTCGACCAGTTCGACGGTGCCGGCGACGGTGCCGTCGCTGATCCACAGCTCGCGGCCGTTGGGCGAGTCCATCGAGAACAGCACCTGGCCGTTCCACGGCACGAACGCGCGCGGGCCGCTGTTGGGCGTGCCCGGGTCGAAGTCGCCGAGCATCATCGTGCCGGCCGGCGTGCCGTCGGTGACGTAGAGCTCGCGGCCGGTGCCGGTGACGTCCGCGGTGAACAGCGCCAGCGCGCCGAACGCGGTGAAGTCCTCCGGGTTGGAGTCGTCGGTGCCGATCTCGAGGTCGGCCAGCTGGAACGTTCCTGCGGCGGTGCCGTCACTGACGTAGGGCTCCCAGCCGTCGGCGACGTCGCACGCGAACAGCAGCTGGTTGCCGAACGGCGCGAACTGCCGGAACGACGAGCCGGCGCTGCCGGGCGTCAGGTCGGCGACCAGCATCGTGCCGGCCGCGGTGCCATCGCTGACGTAGAGCTCGTTGCCGACGCCCGACACGTTGGCGTTGAAGTAGAGGCTGCCGCCGACGACCGTCAGGTTGTCCGGCGACGAACCGCTGATGCCGGGGCGCAGGTCGACGAGAACCTGCGTCCCGGCTTCGGTGCCGTCCGACACCATCAGCTCGAGACCGACCGCGGGGTCGATCGCGACGAAGTACAGCAACCCGTTGAACGCGGTCAGGTCGCTGATGCTCGAGCTGCTGGTCCCCGGCCGCACGTCCTTGACGAGCACGGTGCCCGCGACGGTGCCGTCGGTCTTCCACAGCTCGAAGCCGAGTCCCGGGACGTTGGCCGCGAAGAACACCTCCGAGCCGATCACCGTGAACTCCTTCGGGTTGCTGCTACCCGACGGCATCAGATCCTTGAGCAGGAACGTGCCGGCCGGGGTGCCGTCCGTGACGTACGGCTCGCTTCCGAACTGACCGCCACCGTCGAACACCGCGATGCCGCCGGCGACGTAGAACGGATCGAGTCCGCTCGACGGCTGGCTGCCGCTGCTGGTGCTGAGGTTCCCGACGAGACTCTGCGCAGAAGCGAAAGCACAGAGGGCGAGGGTCGTGAGGATGAGGCGGGCGTTCATGTTCGGTCCTGGATGAGGAGCACCTGGGACAGCGATCCGGTGCCCGGGGCGTTACACGCGTTTCCGATCCGGACCGCGCTCGCCTATACCGGCGCCATGACCGACGCCGCCGACGGCCCCGTTGCGACCGAGATGAGACGCCGCCTCGAGCAGGCGCTGAGCCCGACGCAGCTGACCCTGCAAAACGACAGCGACCAGCACGCAGGCCACGCCGGCCACGACGGCTCCGGCGAGAGCCACTTCTCGCTGACGATCGAAAGCACTGCGTTCGAAGGGCTTAACCGCGTGCAGCGACAGCGGCTCGTGTTCCGCGCGCTCGGCGACCTGATGGCCGGCAAGGTGCACGCGCTGCAGATCCAGGCGACCGCGCCCGGCGATCGCTGACGGCGGGGAAGGGTCGGGCCTGGGTTTCGTCGGAGGGACGACCCAGCTACCACCCGCGATGAACCGAACCGCCCTGACGTTGTCGTTCTTGTTGCTCTGCACCGGCCTGTCCGCCCAGGACCCGGACCAGCAGCAGGCTCCCCAGAAGGCTCCCGCCGAGGACCATAAGACTGCCGCCAAGGACCAGCAGGCTCCGCAGAAGGAGCCGCCGTTCGTGTTCGAGGCCGGCACGATCCCGCTGGCAGAGCTGGTCGAGAAGTGCGGCCGCTACCTGCAGTGGAACGTGCTGATCGACGAGAACGAGTTCGCGGCGGTCGTCACCGGCGGCCGCCCGCGCGGCCGCAAGGCGCCAAAGCCCGAGGCCGACAACGACCAGCCCACCGGTCCGATCGTCGAACTGCACCTGCCGGTCGTCACCGACAAGCACGGCTGCGAGGAGATGCTCAGCAGCATCCTGTGGCGGTACGGGTTCGCGCTGATGCCGCTCGACGAACAGAAGGACGCCTACGAGGTGATCCTGCGGCAAGGGCAACGCGGCCGCGAGCTGATGATGCGCAGCCGGCAGCGCACGCCCGAACAGATCCTCGCGCGGCCGACGCTGCGCCAGTTCGTCACCACCGTCTACATGCTCAAGCACGCCAGCGCGCAGCAGGCCAACAACTCGCTGCGACCGTTCTTCGCCAGCATGAGCAGCAACTCGTTCGGGCTGGTCATCGGCAACTTCGGCAACAACGCGTCGCTGCTGCTCAGCGGCCCGCAGGACCTCGTCGCCAACGCGCTACGGCTGCTGCAGTCGGCGGACCAACCGCCGCAGAACGTCGACCCGGTGACCCGGTCGCGGCTCAAGAAGCTCGAGGACTCCCACGAGAAGCTGCTCCGCGAACTCGAACGGCTCAAGCAGAAGGTCGACGCCGGGCAGTAGCGGTGACGACCGCTTCCGACCGGCGCCACCGTGACCTACGGTAGCCGGATGACCGAGCCGGAAGCCGACGACACCCCCGAGACCCCGCGCGAGCCCGAGATCGAACTGCTCGGCAAGCTCGCGCGCGGCGGTCTGTTCGTCATCCGGATGGCGCTCCTCGCGGCCGGCGTCGCCGCGCTCGGCTACGGGCTCAAGAAGACGCTGACGATCGGCGACGGCTGGGCCTGGGGGGGGCTCGAGTTCCGTTCGACGCCGTCCGCCGCCGGCTTCGTCTGGATGACGGTCGGCCTGCCGCTGGCGCTGCCGGCGAACACCCTGCTCAACCGCGGCATGCCGCAAGCGGCGCTGCTGCTGACCAGCGCCGCCATGTGGTTCGGCCCGATGGCGCTCGCCGACGACAGCGCCTACGGCTGGATCCTGCGCCTGTTCGCGACGCTGGTGGCGTTCTTGTGCCTGGTGGTCTGGCGCACGCTGTGGCGGCTGACCGAGATGGAGCCCAGGCCGTAGGCGGCTCGGCGCGGCGGACGCGCCCACGGGGTTGCTCCGTCCAGCCGCGGCACCGACGATACTTGCCGCCCCTCTCCGCCGCCCACATGCAGAACCCCATCCGCCCGAGCCTGCGGCCCTTGCTGGCCGCCGCGCTGTCCGTCTGCGCGCCGTTGACCGCCCAGTGCCCTCCCGGAGCGACGATGCCGCGCGACCTCGCGCTCGAGACGACCCTGCCGGCGACCGGGCCGGCGATGACGCGCCGCCAGACCGGCCTCGGCGCGTTGGCCGACGGCAACCTCGCCGAGGCGCGCAAGCACCTGTTCGCGGCGCTGGAGTTCCACCCGTCGTCGGCCGACCTGCTGCTCGACATCGTCTGCGCGTGCGGCGACGACGCCGACCTGCTGCAGCAGTGGACCGAACGCTACGTGCGGGCGGCGACCGACGAACGCGGCCGGATGAAGCTCGGCTCGCCGACGCGCAAGCGCCTCGGCGCGGTCGACGGCGCGATGGACGCGATCAAGCCAGCCCAGGCGCTGACGCAGAAGCGGTTCGCGGCGATCAAGGAACTGGCGCGCTACGTCACCAGGCAGAAGGCGCGCGGCAAGGACCTCGCACCGCGCGCGCTGCTGGTGCGCTGGGCGAGCGAACTGCTGCTCGAGGTCGGCGAGGGCGCGCCGGCCGCGCTCGGCGGCGTCGCCAAGGACGTCGACGCACACCAGGCGAAGTACCGGCCCGAATACGACCTGATCTACGACGCGCTGGCCAAGGTCATGCGCACGCCGCTGCCGGCCGCGGCCGGCGACGACACCGCGCCGACGACCGGCGGCGACCGGGCGATCGACGAGATCAACGACCGCCGCATCCGCGCCGCCCGCATCCTGCTCGGGCTGTCGCGCCAGGTGCGCTTCAAGGACCTGCAGGGCGAACGCCCGGACGGCCCCAAAAGCCTCGGCGACGAAGCGCGCGAACTGCTCGAGTCGGAGCGCAAGGCCGACGTCGAGAGCGGCAAGGTGTGGACGATTGAAGAGCTCGAGAACATGAGCCTCGACGAGTCGCTGCGCTTCACCGAGCAGCACCGCGACTGGCACAACCCTGGCATCGCGCTGAGCCCGAAGGGTCTCTACCGCGTCGAGACGATCTGCGGGCACGGCACGCTGCTCGGCGCCGCCAAGACCATCGAGCTGCACCACCACCGGCTGGTCAACCACTACGGCAAGGATCCGTTCGACGGCCGCCGCGGCATCGCGCGCATCGTGCCGGAGGTCGACGACCTCGAGACCGAGGGCGCGCCGTTCTGGTGGGCCGCCGGCTTCCAGTCGGGCGACCGCACCACGGTGCGGTTCTCGTGGGGCACGATCCCGGGCCTCGGCCGCACGCTGACGCACGAACTGACGCACCGCTTCGACGGCGTGATCCGACCGTTCTTGCCGGCCTGGTACGTCGAGGGGCACGCCGACTGGACCGGTGCGCACTACGCCAAGATGGCCGACGAGACGTTCGTCGACGACATGCTCAAGATCGGCACCGCGGCCCACACGTTCTACAAGGGCTACGGCGGCAAGCGGAAGTTGAAGCAGCTGCTCGAGGGCGAGGTCGACGACTACCGCGACAACTACTTCGCGGGCTACTCGCTCTACACGTTCTTGCAGACCTACCCGCCGAACCAGCCGCGCTACGCCGCGGCGCTGCCGAAGTTCGAGCGCAACGCGCGGGCCGGCCAGCGCGACCCGCTCGGCTACTTCCTGGCGACGTTCTGCGACGGCAAGGACGGCCGGCCAGCGGACTTCGACGGGCTGCACGAGGACTGGCGCACGTTCGTGCGCGGCTGCTACGACTGGCAGGATCGCAAGCGCGAGAACAACCGCTGGATCCGCAACTACCGCCATGGCCCCGGCAAGGGCGACAAGGCGCCGATGGTCATGGACGAGCCGACCTGGTCGTGGGGACGCAACCGCGCCGAGCCCTACTACGGCCAGGAGCACGCCGCCGCCGCGACGCTGCTGCTCGCCGAGGTCGCCGACCTCGACGCGACGATCTCAGCCGGGGTCTGGTCGCTGACCGCCGACGGCTGGCGGCCGGAGGTCGCCGCCGCGCTCGGCAAGGCGCTCGGCGCGAGCCGTTCGCAGGAGGCGAGCAAGGCGTTCTCGACGCTGGCGAACGCGCACTTCCCCGAGATCGCGACGCTCGACGGCACCGAACTGCTGGCCAGGCTGCCCAAGACCAAGGCGCTGCTGGCCGCGCTCGCAGAACGCGCCGCGACGCTGGCCACGGCCGGCCATCGCGAAGCTTCGGCCGCGACTGCACGCGAACACGCCGCCCTGCGCCACCTGTTCGGGCTGCCGCCGAGCGAGCACGCCCGGGCCGACGTCACAGCGCGCTTGCCGCGCCACCTCGGCGGCGCCGGCTTCGACGAGAGCGGGTTGACGAGCTACGAGGACCGGCGGCGCAAGGGCCTGTGGTACGTGACGCCCGAAGGCGACCTGCACGTCGGCCGCGAGAAGCCGCGCGAGGCGACCGGCGTGCTGGACCGGCGCGCGCACCAGCGGCACGCGTTCGCCCACACCGTCGGCTGGCTCGAGCCGGGCCACTACGTGCTGCGCGGGCGGGTGCACTGGACGACCTCGTACGTGTCGGGCGCGATCGTGTTCGGCTACACGCGCCGCGACCGCAACCTGCGGCTCGGGTTCTCGGCGGGCGACTTCCAGTACGCGATCGGCAAGAGCGACACCAACGACCGCAAGGGTCGCGTGCGGCTGTCGCTGGCCGGCCTGTGGGAACGCGACGGCAAGCTGCCCGACAGCCGTCGGCAGAAGACCGTCGAGATCCCCGACGAGCAGAACTGGTTCGAGTACGAACTGATCGTTCGCGGCCCGCGCGTCGACGTGCGCATCAACGGCGAGTCGGTGATGAACTACGGCGTGCACGACGGCACGCCGATCGAGGGTCGGGTCGGCTTCGCGACGTCGACCGGCGCGATCCGCGTGCAGCAGCCGACCGTGCAGCGGCTCGACGACGAACTGACCCCGCCGGTCTTCGGCCTCGACATCGCCGTGCAGCCGAAGGGCGCGCTCGACGACTTCGTGCACCTGCAGACCAAGGGCATCCCGGTCGGCCCCGACGGCACGCTCGTGCTGTGGCTGCCGAAGGTCGACGAAGGCTCGCCGGCGCAGAAGCTCGGCCGCGCGGTGCGCCCGCTGAGCCGGATCCTGCAGCACCCGCTCGAGTATCCGCAGAAGTGGGTGCTGGCGACGCCGAAGGGCATGGACCCCGCCGACCGCAAGGCCGTGCTCGAAGACCTGACCGACCTGCGCGAGCAGCCGATGGAGCTGGTCGAACACGACGTCGGCATGCCGTTCGAAGGCCCCTACTGCTGGGTCGTCTTCCTCGACGCGCAGGGCGTCCTGCGCGCCGCCGCCGAAAGCGTCGACCCCCGCCTCCACAGCAAGGTCCAGCAGTGGTCACGCCGATTCCGCCACCGCCGCTGAGTAGCGGTACGGTACGCGGTTCATCCTCCAACTTTCGCGGCGGCAGCGCCGCCGCGAAAGTTGGAGGATGACCGCGTACCGTACCGCTACTTTGGGCCGCCGGGGGGGATCAGTTGGCTCATGGCGGTGTCGCGCTGCTTGATCAGGAAGGCGAGGCGGCGCTGGGCGTCGACGGCGGCGAACTGGGGGGTCGGCGCCGGGGCGGTGCGCGCCTCCTGGTAGATCACGGCCAGCGCGTCGACGTGTTCGTCGAGCGTCGGTGAGGCTGGCGGGATCGCGGCGGCGAGCTGCGGCCACAGGGCCGGCTCGTCGATCATGCGCAGCATCGCGCGCGCGAGGTCGTCGATGTCGCCGGCCTTGGTGGCGATCCCGGCCGCGCCGGCGCGCGTCGGCAGCGCGCCGAGGTCGCTGGTGATGCACGGACGCCCGAGCTCGAAGCACTCGTCGAGCACCAGCCCGAACGTCTCGATGCACGTGCTCGGAAACACCCCGACGTGCGGGCCGACCGCGTGCAGCGCCGCGGCGTCGAACGGACCGTGGAACGTCACCGGCAGACCGTCGGCCAACGCCCGCAGTTCGCTTTCGAACGCCTCGCTCTCGAAACCGCCCAGCACGTGCAGAACCGCACGGCCGCTGCGCTGCTGGTGCACGCGACGGAATGCTTGCAACAGCACGTCGACGCCCTTGTGGCGCCCGATTCCACCCCAGAACGCAAAGCTCAGGGGATCGCCCTCGTGGGGCACCGGAAGCGCCGACATGCTGTTGAAGCGCTTCTTGTACCCGAGCGGCAGCGTGCGGTAACGGCTGCGGGAAACGCCCGTCGTGCGCGACAGCAGGTCGGCCGTCGAATCGACCGCGACCAGCACCGCGCGGGCCAGCGACAGCTCGGCGCGGTAGTGGTCCCGATACAGCGTGATGCCGTCGTCGAGTTCGTGCTGCGGCTCGTAGCCGTACTTGGGCACACAGGTGCGGCAGCTGTCCGGCGACAGCTCGCGCCGACACGCCTCGTCCCCTTCGCGGCGACGGAACGCGCGCGGGCAACTCGTGTAGTAGTCGTGCAGCGTCACCACCGCCGGCACCCCGACCCGTTCGCAGATCTCGACCAGGTTGCAGGTCAACCGCACCCAGTGGTGCACGTGCACGAGCCCCGGCCGGTGCTCGCGCAAGAACTGCTCGAAGCGCGCCTCGACACCGGGGTGCCACATCTTGACGTGGTGGTCGAAGAACAGATCGTTGCGATGTAGCCGCCACAGCGGCAGTCCCTCGACCTCGTCGCGATCCAGCGTTACCTGCTCGGTCGCGTGCATCGTTCCCGTGAACACCGCCACGTCGACGCCGCGCGCCTGCTGCCGCTGCGCCAGGTCGAACGTGTAGGACTCCGAACCGCCGCGGTGTTCGGGCAGGAACTGGTGGATCACGTGCAGCACGTCCATCGGCGCCGATGCTACGCGCACGGACTCGCCGCGGATACGCTGCCGGCGATGAACGCGCTCGCCCGCCAGCTCCTCGTGCTCGCGCCCTTCGCCCTCGCCGGCTGCCAGCTGTCGCAGCAGGCGCCGGTGACGCCGCAGCGCCCGACCGTCTCGTTCGACACCGCCACCACCGCACCCGGCACGTTCGAGCTCGAGACCGGCGTCAACGTCGACCCCGGCGACTTCTTCGACACGCCCAACACGCTCAAGTACGGCACCGGCGAACGCACCGAGCTGTTCGTCGGCTGGTCGCCACTGCAGGTCCTGTCGCAACCCGGCGAGGACGCCGACGGCGCCAGCGACGTCGTGCTCGGTGCGCGGCACCGGCTGTGGGACGCCGACGACGGCACGCCGTCGGGCGCGGTCGTGCTGAGCGGCAAGCTGCCGACGGCCAGCTCCAACAACGGCCTCGGCTCGGGCGAGGTCGACCTGCGTGTCGGCGGCATCCTCAACCAGTCGTTCGGCGACGTCTCGGCCAACCTGTTCTACCAGTATGGCGCGCTCGGCCAGGCCAGCGGCGGCACCACCTCCGAGCACATCGCGACGCTGACGCTCGGCACGCCGCTCGCCGAAGACGTCGGCGGGTTCTTCGAACTGGGCGGACAGTTCGTGCCGACCACCGACACCGACGCGCTGTTCGCGATCACCGGCGTCACCTGGTCCTACTCGCCGTCGCTGGTGTTCGACGGCGGCGTCAACGTCGGGCTGTCCGACGACGCGGCCGACCTGCAGGTGTTCTTCGGCTGCACGTGGAACCTCGGCGGCCCACCGATGCGCCGCTGAGTCCACACGTCACAGCAGCACTTCGAACCGCAGCGTCAACACCAGCGCGTCGTCGATGCCGCGCTGGCCCGACGGATCGTGCAGCCACTGCACGTCCGGCATCGCGACCAGCCACGGCGTCGCCTGCAGCCGCCAGAACAGTTCGGTCGCGACCTCGCCGCCGCCGCGCAGGTCGTCGCCGCGCACGTCCCGGAAGCGCGCCCACGCGACGCCGACCCCGACCATGTCGCGCGGCCGCCAGCGACCGAGACCGGTCCAGGTCGCGCCGGCGCCGATGTAGTGCTCGATGCCGCTGCCGTCGGGGTCGACGTAGCCGTACTGACCGAACACGCGCAGGCCGCGATCGGGGTCATCGACGCCGCACGGCAGCCGCTGTTCCCAGTTGACGAACGCGCCGGCGAGGCCGTCGCGAGTGGCTCCGTCGGCGCGCTCGAACGGCCCCGAGTGGTGCCACGCGCCGACCGCGGCGCGCCCCTGCAGCACGTCGCCGCCGTAGCGCCAGCCGGTCTCCGCGACCGAGAACGCGCCGTCGGGCGAGCCGAACACCGTGCGCGGGCCGCGCGGTCCCGTCGCCGTTCCCGCCTGGGTGGCGCCGTCCATGACCGCAGCGCGCAGGTAGGCACCCTGCCCATCGCCGACGTCGACGAGCGCACCGAAAGAGGGGTCGGGGTAGCTCGGAAAGCCGGCGATCGTCGGCGTGAAGCCGAACGACGAGTGCACGTGCAGCACGCCCGCGTCGACCAGCGCGAACTCGTCGTTGGCGTCGAACTTGCCGACGCGGACCCGGGCCAACCCGCTGCAGAACCGCTGCTCGACGAACAGCCGCGCCAGCTGCACGCGGTCGGGCCCGTCGATGTTGGAGTAGACCTGCACGTCGCCACTGTCGCGGCTGCCGTCGCGGCCCTGCTGGATCTGCAGGCCACCGACGACGCGCAGGCCGTCGATGCCCAACAGGCGCGCGCCGTCGAGCGCCGCCTCGAGATCCACCAGCGCGCGCACCACGCCGCGGCCTTCGCGCCGGCCGCCGCGCGCCAGCAGCGATGCGTCGGCGATCGCCGAGGCCGAGACCTCGACGCCCGGTGGCTGCCACCACGCGGATGCCCCGTCCTGCGCGCCCGCGGACGCCGCGACACCGCCGGCCAGCAGCAGCGCCCGCAGTGCGCGCCGGCCCCAGCTCATGTCAGGTAGGGCAGCGCCATGCTCGCCATGCCGAGCACCAGGAAGAAGCCGCAGATGTCGGTGACCGTCGTCAGGATCGGCCCCGACGCCAGCGCCGGATCCTTGCCGAAGCGCTTGATCACGAGCGGCACCAGGCCGCCGATCGACACCGCGATCAGCGTGTTGAGCATCATCGCGCCGCCGACCACCGCGCCGAGCGCCGGGTTGCCCTTCCAGACCCACGCGACCAGGCCGACCAGGCAGCCGAGCGCGGTCCCGTTGACGATGCCGACGGCCAGCTCCTTGCTCCAGACGCGCAGCAGCTCGCCCGAACGCACCAGGCCGAGCGACAGTTCGCGGATGCTGACCGCGACCGCCTGGTTGCCGGAGCAGCCGCTCATGTCGCTGATGATCGGCAGGAACACCGCCAACGCGATCACCGCCTGCAGCGTGCTCTCGTAGATCGAAATGACGCTGGCGGCGCCGAGATTGAGCACGATGTTGAGCGACAGCCACGCCAGACGGCGCGACGTTCGCGTGCGCAGCGGCATGGTGCGCAGCTCTTCGCCGCCGACGATGCCCTGCGCGGCCAGGTAGTCGTTGTCGCTGCGCTCGCCGGTCGCGACCTCGAGGTCGCGGCCGTGCACGACGCCGACCAGCCGGCCCTCGTCGTCGACGACCGGGATGCCGAGGATGTCGTGCTCGTCGAACATCGCCTCGACGTCCTCCAGCGACGCGTGGTGCGTCACCGACCACGGGTCCGGGATCATCAGCTCCGACAGCTGCTGGTCCGGCGCCGCCCACAACAGATCGCGCACCCGCAGCACGCCGACCAGGCGGCCGTCGCGTTCGACGACGTAGGCGTACTGCACGTCGTAGTCGGCGTATTCCTCGCGGTTCTGCCGCATGTCCTCGATGACCGCGGCGACCTTCGCGCGGCGGCGGAACGCGAGAAACTCGGTGACCATGATGCCACCGGCCTCGTCGTCCTCGTAGGCAGCGAGCGCGCGCAGGCCGCTGGCCACCTCGGGATCGAGCCTTGCGAGGATCGCCTCGGCGTCCTCGTCGTCGAGGTCGCCTATGATGTCCGCCTGCTCGTCGCTCGGCAGCTCCTCGAGGATGCGCGCCGCCGTCTCGGGCTCGAGATCCTCGACCAGTTCGAGAACGGTCGGCTCCGGCATCTGCTCGACCAGGTCAGCGGCGTCCTCCGGCTGCAGCTGGGAGAACAGCGCCGCGCGTTCGGGCTCGCTGAGGCGCGAGATCGCGAGCACGGCGTCGTTGCCGCTCAGCTCGGCGAGGTAGTCGGAGGCGTCCGAGCCGGACTGCACGCGGGTGCGCAGTTCGGTGCAGGCGTCGAGGGCGTCACGGGTGCTCTGGTCCATGTCGAGAAGGGCCACCGACCGCGCCGGCGAATCCGGCTGCGGCCAAGTGCGTAGGGGCGCTCCTCCTATCCACCGACGCGATCGACGTCAACGCAAGCCCGGCGGAACTCTGCACGCGATGGCTCAGACCTCCTGGTCCTGGCCGTCCTCGCGGAACCGCACGCGATAGATGTCGCGTCGCCGGTCGCGCCAGTTCTGCGTCGTGCCGAGGTAGCGGTGACGGCGCAGCAGCTCGATGTCGAGGTCCTTCATGACGATGGTCTCGATGTTCGGCGTGCACTCGGCGGCGATCGCGTCGGGGCTGAACGGAATGTCCGCCGGCGTGTAGATGCCCGACTGCGCGTAGTGGATGTCGGCGTTCTCGACCTGCGGCAGGTTGCCGGTGCAGCCGGACAGCACCGTGTAGACGTGGTTCTCGATGCAGCGCGCCATCGCGCAATTGCGCACCCGCAGGTAGCCGTAGCGCTCGTCCGTGTTGAACGGCACGAAGATCACCTGCGCGCCCTTCTTGGCGGCGATCCGCGCCAGCTCCGGGAACTCGACGTCGTAGCAGATCAGGATCGCGACGCGGCCGCAGTCGGTGTCGAACACCTCGACCTTGTCGCCGCCGTTGACGCCCCACCACCGCCACTCGGCCGGCGTGATGTGGATCTTGTACTGCTTGCCGATCGTGCCGTCCCGGCGGAACAGGTACGACACGTTGTAGAGCTTGTCGTTCTCGACGGCGAAGTTGCTGCCGCCGATGATGTTGACGTGGTAGCGGAGCGCGAGGCCCTGGAACAGCTCCAGGTAGCGCTCGTTGAAGTCGGCCAGCGCGCGCGCGGCCATGCCGGGCCGGACGGCGTCGACCAGCGACAGCAGCTGCGTGGTGAACAGTTCGGGGAACACGACGAAGTCGCAGCGGTAGTCGCCGGCCGTGTCGACGAAGTGGATGACCTGCTTCTCGAACTGCTCCCACGAGTCGATCGCGCGCATCATGTACTGCACGGTCGCCAGCCGGACGACCTGCACCGGCCGCATCTCCCGCTTCTGGTGCGGCCGGTAGTCGACGTTGACCCACTCCATGTGGGTCGCCCAACCGGCGCTGTCCTCGTCGTTGGGCAGGTAGTCGGCGATCAGCTGCTTGAGCTCGAAGCCGTTGGCGAGCTGGGTCGTCAGCACCGGGTCGTAGAGGGTCTTGTCGGCGACCTTCTTGGCGTACTCGTGCGCCGACATCTCTTCGCTGTGTGGTTGGTAGCCGGGGATCCGGCCGCCGATGACGATCGCCTCGAGGTTGCGCTCGCGGGCCAGCTTCTTGCGCTCGGTGTAGAGCCGGCGCGCCAGCCGCATGCCGCGGTAGTCGGGATCGACCATGATCTCGATGCCGTAGAGCACGTCGCCGCCGTCGTCGTGGTTGCGGATGTAGCCGGCGTCGGCGACCGCCTTCCAGTCGTGCCAGTCCGAGCACAGGTCGTAGTCGACGATCAGGCTGCACGACGACGCGACCAGCTTGCCGTCGTACTCGATGCCGATCTGCCCGTCGGGAAAGTGCTCGATCTGGCTCTCGACGTGCTCGCGCGTCCAGGTCGGCATGCCGGGAAAGCACCGCTTCTGCATCGCGACGATCGCTTCGAAGTCGTCCAGGCGGAGGCGGCGGGCGGTTAGCTTCTGCTCGAACTGATCGAGGGGGATCGGATCCATGCAAGGCATGCTAACCGCTCGTCGTGCGGTTACTGGACCACGACCCGGCAGGTGGTGCGGCGATCGCCGCGGCCGATCCAGATGCGCAGCACGCTGCCGGAAGGTGCCGCCGGCACCTCGAGCGTCACGCGCCCGTTCGGCGCGACGAGCCGCCAGCGCACGTGGCGGCTGCCTTCGACGGCGTAGCAGACGCGCATCGCGCCCGGCCCGACGTCGACGACGATCGCGGCACCGGCCGGGGCGCTCGCCGGCGCGCGGATCTGGGCACCGAGCGAGCCGGCCAGCAGCAGCGCGACGACAACAGACGCGCACCTCATTGGTGTTCGAGGCGCAGCACGTGCGCGGTGTGGGCCGCAGCGTGACCTTCCGCATCGAGCGGGTGGCCGTAGACGGTCGCCATGTCGAGCGACGGCAGCGTCGCGGCGATCACGCCGCGGGTCGCGTTGCTGGCCGCGACCTGCGCGAGGTCGAACCACTGCGCCGACAGCGACGCGCCGCACAGGGCGGGATCGTCGGGCACCCACACGTCGAGCCAGGCCTCGCCGCCGAACGGCTGCTCCTCGGGCTCGGGCATCGGCGTGAACACCGCCGGCAGCACGACGTGCAACGACCCGAGGTGCAGCGCGCAGCCGGGCCCGGCCAGCATCGACGCCGGCAGGCCGAGCGCCGCCAGCGGAACGGGTGCGGCACCGAGCGTGCCGAACGCGGCCAGCGCGACGCCGCCGGGGGTGCCGTTGGCGAAGAACTGCGTGTGGCCGCCGGCGACGAATCCGACCGCCGCGCTCCACTCCCCGTTGGCGCCGCCGTAGGCACCGCAACCGCTGCCGACCGACGTCGCGCGGGTCTGGCTCGCCAGGCTCTCGGCGTCGGCCAGCCACCACACCGCCCCGGTGATCGGCGCGCCGACGACGTCGACGCACAGCGTCCCGCCGGTGTAGACGAACGGCGTCTGCAGGTCGACGCGCACCGTGTTGTCGCTGTCCCACGCGACCTGTGGGCCGGGCTCGGCCGGCGATGCGGGCGCGTGCAGCACGCCGGCGAACACCTGCACGGCGTCGGCGCCGACGTGGCTCGCGAACGTCGTCGACGTCTGCAGCGGCGAACGCGGCGACGTCGACATCGTGACGGTGACCTGGGCCGCGCCGGCCGGATAGGCCTCGCCGTCTGCGCTGCGCCGAAGTTCGAACGCGGTGATCGCGTGTCCGAGCAGGCTGGCGAGGTGGCTCGGGCCGACCAGCGTCTGCACGCGCATCGGGCCGCCGATGCCGGCCACCGGCAGGTGGCGGACCGCGTCGAGATCGGAGAAGGCGGCCGGAACGACCGTTTGCTGTTGGGCTTGCGCGGCCGCGGCCATCGCGGCGGCGATCATCGCGGCGGTCGCGCCGCGCGGGAGAACCAGTTGCATGAGCGTGTTCCTCGTTATCGGGGGAGTGGTCTGGAGGGATCAGCAGTCCCTTCCAGGTGCACCACCGGGGGGCATTCGCCCCATGGCCCCGGCCGCCGCCATGCCCTAACCTGTTCTCCCCACCCAACGAGACCCCGATGCAAAGCACGCGATTCCTCCCTGTCCTGACCGCGCTCGTCCTCGCCGCCGCCGCCACGGCGCAGGACAAGAAGCTCGACGCCAACAAGTACGACCACTTCGGCGACGGCATCACCGTCGGCTCCGAGCCGCTGACGCTGCGCGCGGCCCTGAAGAACGCCAAGGAACTCGACGGCAAGACCGTTCGCGTGCGCGCGCCGATCACCGGTGTCTGCCAGGTGAAGGGCTGCTGGATGAACCTCGGCAAGCCGGACCAGAAGGGCAACCCGCCGATGTTCGTCAAGTTCAAGGACTACGGCTTCTTCATGCCCAAGGACGCGAGCGGCCGCGTCGCGATCGTCGAGGGCACGATGTCGTTCAAGCAGGAGACCGTCGCCGAGACGCGGCACTACCTCGAGGACGCCGGCAAGCACGAGGAGGCCAAGAAGGTCACCGAGGGCCGCAAGGTGCTGCGCTTCATGGCCAGCGGCGTCGCGATCGAGAAGCCGATCGACCTGACGACCTACCAGCACTTCGGCGCCGGCATCGAGAAGGGCACAGCACCGGTCACGCTCGCCGAGGTGATGGAGTCGCCGAAGGACTTCGTCGGCAAGAAGGTGCGCGTGCGCGGCCCGATCACCGGCGTCTGCCAGGTGAAGGGCTGCTGGATGAACCTCGGCAAGCCGGACGCGAAGGGCAACCCGCCGATCTTCGTCAAGTTCAAGGACTACGCGTTCTTCGTGCCCAAGGACGCCAGCGGCCGCGACGCGATCCTCGAGGGCCAGCTGTCGTTCAAGCAGGAGACCGTCGCCGAGACCCGTCACTACCTCGAGGACGCCGGCAAGCACGAGCAGGCCAAGAAGGTCACCGAGGGCCGCAAGGTGCTGCGCTTCATGGCCGACGGCGTCGCGATCGAGAAGCCGGCGAAGAAGAAGTAGCCCGCCGCGCCGCAAGACCTGCACCGAATCGGTCCCGGTTCGGGCAGCCGGGGCTCGCGGCGTAGGATGCGCGCCATGAAGCTGCATGGCGCGATCCTGACGATCACCCTGCTCGGCGCGGCCCCCCGTGCGGCCGCGCAGCAGGACGGCGCAGCCGCCGTGCTCCAGCGCTACTGCCTGGACTGCCACGGCGCCGACGAGCCCGAGGCCGACGTGCGGCTCGACAACCTCGCGCAGCTGCCGGTCGCCGAGCGCACCGACCTGATCGAGCGCGTGCGCGAGATGCTGCGCTTCGGCGAGATGCCTCCCGAGGAGGAGCCGCAGCCGACCGACGCCGAGCAGAAGCTGCTCGACGCCTGGCTCGACGACCTCAGCGACAGCGCCGCGGTGCGCGAGAAGCTGCGCCACCCGCACTACGGCAACGTCGTTGACCACGACCGGCTGTTCGCCGGCGACGCGGACGCGAAGGCGTTCACGCCGGCACGGCGCTGGCTGGTCAGCCCGCAGATTTTCCACGAGCGCGTCATGGACGTGTTCAAGCTCGAGGGGCGCGACCGCGACAACAAGCAGCACCGTGGCTTCGTCGGCGTCACCAACCCGTTCGTGCTGCCCGACCGCTCGGGCGTGCGCGACTACGACGTCGACGCGCTCGACGGCGGCGACCTGCTGGTGATGCTCGGCAACGCGCGCTGGATCGCCGACCGCCAGATCCTGATGGCGCGCCGGCTCGGCGGCGAACGCCAGATCGCGTTCGCCGACAAGCGCGACCGCTGGATGCCGCGCCAGATCGCGAAGTCCTACGCCGCGTTCACGACGATCGTGAAGCTCGAGGGCACCCCCAGCGACGACCAGATCGACGCGGCGGTGCAGGAGCAGTTCGACTGCGTGCTGCGCCGGCCCGCGTCCGCAGACGAGCTCGCGCGCTACCGCAAGCTCGCCACGGAGTCGATCGCGCTCGGCGGCAACGTCGCGGGACTGCGCCAGATGATGATTGCGGTGCTGCTCGAGTCGGAGTTCGTCTACCGCGTCGAGTTCGGCGACGGTGAGGTCGACGACCACGGCCGCGCGCGGCTCAGCGGGCGCGAGGCGGCCTACGCAATCTCGTACGCGCTCGGCGACCGCCGCCCCGACGCCGCACTGCTCGAGGCCGCGCGCCGCGGCAAGCTGCGCAGCCGCGACGACTACGCCCGCGAGGTCCGCCGGCTGCTCGCCGACGAGAGCTACTACCGCGGCCAGATCGACCCGTCGCTCAATGGCAAGCACTACCGCTCCAACGTCACCAGCCACCCGAAGGTCGTGCGGTTCTTCCGCGAGTTCTTCGGCTACCCGGGCGCGACCAAGGTCTTCAAGGACCCGCCGCGCAGCGGCGGCATCTACCAGAACCCGGGCCGCGGCACGGTCGGCACGCCGGGCCGGCTGATCCTCGAGACCGACCGCATCGTCACGCGCTTCGTCGAGGCCGACCGCGACGTGTTTCGCGAACTGCTGACGTCGGACCGGTTCTTCGTCTACCACGACAAGACCAACGAGCAGGGCGAGCAGATCCTCGAGGAGTGGCGCTCGGTCTACGAGCGCCTCAAGGACACCGACTGGATCGGACAGCCGCAGAAGGTGCTCGACGACCACCTCGCGTTCCTGAAGTCCATCAAGTCGATGCGCGTGCGCGACGCGTCCAAGCCGGGCGAGCTGGTCAACTACATGCACTTCTTCACGGAGCACTTCGGACGCGGCATCCGCCCGTTCACGACCGTTCCGTGGGCGCACGGCTACACGTTCCACCACGCGCCGCTCTACAACCTGCCGCCGACGCCGCGCATCGGCCGCTACGGCAGCTGGAAGTCGACCAAGTACACCGGCGACAAGGTCGAGAAGCGCGACTTCTGGGACTACAGCCCGACCCAGCCGATCGCGCTTGAGCACCGCAAGGGTGTGCTGACGCACCCGTCGTGGTTGATCGCGCATTCGACCAACTTCCACCCGGACGCGATCCGCCGCGGTCGCTGGATCCGCGAGAAGCTGCTCGCCGGCCGCGTGCCGGACGTGCCGATCACTGTCGACGCACAGGTGCCGGACGATCCGCACCGCACGTTCCGCCAGCGCGTCGAGGACGTGACCGCGCCGCAGGAGTGCAACCGCTGCCACCGGCACATGAACCCGCTCGGGCTGCCGTTTGAGGCGTTCGACGACTTCGGCCGGTTCCGCGCGGTCGAGTCGATGGAGCACCCGGACAACCTGATCCGTCGCGGCAACGGCAAGACCACGTTCGACGTCTACCCGACCGAGCCGGTGGTGACGACCGGCCGCCTCGACGGCACCGGCGATCCGGCGCTCGACGGCGACGTCGCCGACCCGTTCGAGCTGATCGACCGGCTGTCGCGCTCGACGCGCGTGCGGCAGTCGATCATCCGCCACGCGTTCCGCTTCTACCTCGGGCGCAACGAGCAGCTGTCCGATGCCCAGACGCTGGTCGACGCGGACCGCGCCTACGTCGACAATGACGGCAGCTTCCGCGCGGTGATCGTCTCGCTGCTATCCTCCGACTCGTTCCGCTTCCGCAAGGATCTCGACGACCAGCAATGAACACCCGCCGCGACTTCCTGAGGAACAGCCTGTTCAGCGCCGGCGCGATGGCGTGCCTGGACACCAGCCAGCTGTTCGCCCGCCCCGAACGTCCGCCGATGCGGTTCGTGTTCATGCACCGCGGCAACGGCCTGTGGCCCAAGGTCATGGTGCCGCCGAGCTTCGACAAGAAGCTGCTCGAGAAGGAGCGCCGCAAGGAGGCCTACGAGGTCGACCTCGACGGCCACGAGCTGCCGAAGTGGCTGCAGCCGGTCGCCGGCCACGTCGACCACCTGACGCTGCTGCAGGGCCTGTCGGGCAAGATGTGCACGACCGGCCACCACTCATGGTGCTCGTCGCTCGGCGCCTACAAGGCGAACGAACGGCTGAGCTCGATCCGTTGGGCGACCGTCGACTTCGAGCTTGCCAGGCTGTTCCCGTCGCCGGCCGAGCACATCGAGCTGGCGTGCTTCCCGCTCGGCGGCGGCAACGCCCGCGGCGACCTCGACGGCATCGCGACCGGCTTCTCGGCGCGCGGCCCGCAGCAGCCCAACTACGCGTTCGGCTCGCCCCGCATCGCACTCGAGCAGCTGTTCAAGTCGGTCTCCGCCGACAAGTCGGCGCAGGCCGAGTACGCGCTCGAGCGGCGCCTGCTGAAGTTCGTCGCCGAGAACGAGGGCGAGACCGCCGGCACCCTCGCCGGCATCGAGAAGGCCAAGGTGCAGGGCTACGCCGACTCGCTCGAGGCGATCCGCGAGCGCAACCGCAAGATCGACGGCATGGCGGAGCGCATCCGCGAGCACGTGCCGGTGCTCGACGAGAAGCTGCTGGCCGGCGACATCACGACGATCCAGCGCCAGCAGGGCCATGCAGAGGTGCTGCTCGGCGCGCTGATCAGCGGCCTGACCAACGTCGTCGCGTTCACAGTCGACGAGCTCGGCCACATCTACACCGGCATCGACGGCATCGAGGGCGAGAAGGTCAACATGCACGACGTCGGCCACAACAAGCCGTTCGGCGGCGTGGCCGCGCCGGAGATCCGCGCGCGGGCGCGTACGCACCACATGCGGCTGATGGACACGATCGTCAGCCGCCTGAAGGCCGTGCCCGAGGGCGACGGCACGATGTTCGACAACACGATGGTCTGCTACTTCCCCGACGGCGGCGAGACGCACCACAGCCACGGCACGGAGTTCCCGTTCGTGGTGGTCGCCGGCGACAACGCCAAGGTGCAGCTCGGCCGCCGCTACATCCGCCTGCCGAACTACGGCAAGCCGGGCCACAAGACACTCGGCAACTGGTACACGACGCTGCTCAACGCCTACGGCAGCCCGATCGAGCACTTCGGCGCGCCCGACACCGGCCTCGACAAGTTCGGCATCGACCAGCGCGGCCCGATCGCGCAGTTCCTGGCCTAGAGGCCGGCGCGGCGCAGGCGGTCGGCGACCGCCTGCCAGGCCGGGTCGTCCGGCAGCCGCTCGACGAACGCGACGGCGCAGCCGCTCGCGCCGATCCGGTGCAGCGCCGCGTAGAGCTGCTGCGCGAAGCCCTCGGCGTCGGTCGGCAGCACCTCGCGTAGCGCGGCCGTCGCGGCGCCGCGGTCGTCGCCGCGCGCGAGCACCGCGAACGGTCCATCGTGCGCCGGCAGCGACAGGTCGCCGGAGGCGTCGCGGTCGACGGCCACCAGCGGCACGCCCGGCGCGTAGTGCCGTTCGACCCGGCCCGGCGAGCGGCGCGCGGCGCCACCGTCCTCGTCGGCCGACGGCTCGGCCACGCGGAAGCCCGCCTGCTCGAGCCGTGCGCGCGAGATCCCGCCGTGGCGCAGCAGCACGACGCGTTCGCCGCCCGCGGGGTCCGGCTCGACCGCGACCACCGTCGACTCGATGCCGACCGTCGTCGGCCCGCCATCGACCACCGCATCGATGCGGTCGCCGAGCTGGTCGAGCACGTGCTGCGCGATCGTCGGCGACACCTTGGTGAAGGGGTTGGCGCTCGGCGCCGCCAGCGGCACGCCGGCCGCCGCGATCAGCGCGCGCGCCACCGGATGCGCGGGCACCCGCACCCCGACCGTGTCGAGGCCGCCGGTGACCACGTCGGGGACCACGTCGCGCCGCGGCAGCACCAGCGTCAACGGGCCGGGCCAGAACGCCTCGGCCAGCCGCCGCGCCGTCTCCGGCATCGCCGCCGCGACCTCACCGACGCGCGCGACGTCGTCGAGGTGCACGATCAGCGGGTTGAACGACGGCCGTCCCTTGGCCGCGAATACCCGCCGCACCGCGGCGGCGTCGAGCGCGTTGGCGCCGAGGCCGTAGACCGTCTCGGTAGGAAACGCCACCAGCCTGCCCTCGCGCAACCACCGGCCCGGCTCGCGCAGCGCCTCGTCGAGCGCCGCCGGGTCGCGCGCATCGACGCACACCCGCACGGCCATCGGGCGCGGCTCGGGGTCCTCGTGGTCGTCTGCGGGCATCCGGGCGATTCTCGGCCCGCGGCCACCGCGAAAACAACCCGGCCGCTCACTTCTTCGCGGCGCCCTGCTGCGGCTGGCACCACATCCGATACGGATCGTCCAGCCGCTCCATCTCCGCCAGCAGCAGCGCCTCCATCTCGGCGCGCTTCTCGGCGTAGCGCGGCTCGTGCGCGAGGTTGACCTGGTCTCGCCGCGGCTCGTTGCCGGTCAACGCCGCGACCACGTCGACGGCGTGCTGCTCGAGCAGTTCGTTCGGGTTGCTGACCAGGTTGAACAGCTGCGTCTTCCGCACCGACCCGTCGAGCACGTCGTACTGGATCAGCTTCCAGTCGCCCTTGCGCACGCAACGCATGCCCGGCTTGGTGCCGCCGGCGTAGACGCCGTAGAGCACGTCACGAACGACCGACTGCGACCCCGTCAGCACCGGCTTCATGCTCTTGCCCTCGACGGTGTCCGGCGGCGCGATGCCGGCGAAGTCGCACAGCGTCGGCAGCAGGTCGAGCAGGTAGACGTTGCCGCGCACGCGCGCCTGCTTCGACACGCCGGGGCCCGAGACGATCATCGGCACGCGCCAGGTGTGCTCGTAGAGGTTCTGCTTGCCCTGCAGACCGTGGCGGCCGATCGCCATGCCGTGGTCGGCCGTGTAGACGACGATCGTGTCGTCGAGCTCACCCATCTGGCGCAGGCGTTCGAGCACGCGGCCGATCTGGATGTCGATGTTCTCGTTGCACGCGAACTGCCGGCCGAGCTCGTTGCGGATCGTGCGCTCGTCGCGGCGCCGCTTGACGCCCTGCACGTTGACCTCGTCGCGCAGCCCCGGCTGGCCGTGGTGGAACGGGTGCGCCGGCAGCCAGTTGGCCGGCAGCGGCGGCGCGTTCTCGGACGGCTCCCCGAGCGCGCCCTCGTTCTGGGCGCCGTAGTGCGCGAGCAGCTCCGGCGGAGCCCAGCGCGGATCGTGCGGGTGCGAGAAGCCGAAGTAGATCAAGAACGGGTCCTCGTCGTCCGTCCGCTCGCGTTCGGCCAGGTAGTCCAGCACCCGCTCGGCGTGCCACGGCGAGCCGTTCTGGGGGTCCGCCTTGCGGCAGGTCTTGTCGTGCACGACCGTGAACTGCGCGTTGGCCTGCTGGTAGCTGTTGCCGCGCTTGCACGTGCGCATCGTGTCGTAGCCGGCTCGGTTGAACACCGCCGCGAGCGTCTTGCCCGGCAGGTCGCCCGGACACAGCGGGTTCTGCTTCTCGCCGCGGATGCCGCGCCTGGGCAGGTGCCAGACCGTGCGTCCGCTCATGATCATGTGGCGCGACGGCGTGCACACCGCACCGGACCAAGAACCCATGTGGTAGGCGCCGTCGACGACCGTGCCGTTCTCGGCGAGCCGGTCGATCACCGGCGTGCGGCACGGCGACTTCGGGTCGTAGACCGTGAGGTCGAACGGCGACTGGTCGTCGACGACGATCAGCAGGATGTTGGGCCGCTTCTGCGCGAGCAGTGGGCCGACGGCAAACGCGAACACGCTGACGAGCAGCGAAACAGCGGAGCGGATGTGCATGGGCGCGGACGTTGCGGGAGACTGGCGGCCCGCATCGTCTCACTGCGCGCCCCATGAAGCACCTCCTCGTCCTGTTCGTCCTGCTCTCCGCGGCGCTCGCGCAGCGCCCCAACGTCGTGCTGGTGATCACCGACGACCAGGGCTACGGCGATCTCGGCGTGCACGGCAACACCAAGATCCGCACGCCCAACCTCGATGCCCTCGCCGCAGAATCGGTGCGGCTGACCGACTACCACGTCGATCCGACCTGCTCGCCGACGCGCAGCGCGCTGATGAGCGGTCGCTATTCGACGCGCACCGGCGTCTGGCACACGATCATGGGACGGTCGCTGATGTCGACCGACGAGACCACGCTCGCCGAACGCTTCGCCGCCAACGGCTACCGCACCGGCATGTTCGGCAAGTGGCATCTCGGCGACAACGCGCCGTGCCGGCCGCAGGACCAGGGCTTCGAGCGCGTCGTCTGGCACCACGGCGGCGGCGTCGGCCAGGGACCGGACCATTGGGGCAACGACTACTTCGACGACACCTACGAGGTCGACGGCGCGTGGCGCAGGTTCGACGGCTACTGCACCGACGTCTGGTTCGAGCAGGCCACCGAGTTCGTGCAGCGCGAGGACGCGCGGCCGTTCTTCGTCTACCTGTCGACCAATGCGCCGCACGGGCCGTATCTGGTCGACCCGTCGTACTCCAAGCCCTACGAGCAGGCCGGCGTGCCGGCGACGATGGCGAAGTTCTACGGGATGATCACCAACATCGACGAGAACGTCGGCCGGCTGCGCAAGCTGCTCGCGGACACCGGCCTCGCCGACAACACGGTGTTCGTGTTCACCACCGACAACGGCACAGCCGCCGGCAATGCGCGGCGCGGCAAGGAGCAGGGCAGCTGGAACGGCTTCAACGCCGGCATGCGCGGCAAGAAGGGCTCGGAGTACGACGGCGGCCACCGCGTGCCGCTGTTCGTGCACTGGCCGAAGGGCGGCGTCGGCGGCGGTCGCGACATCGCAGCACTGGCGGCGCACGTCGACGTGATGCCGACGCTGACCGAGCTGTGCGGCCTCGAGGCGAAGCCGGAGACCGACGGCGACGGCGCGTCGTTCGCCGCGGCCCTGCGCGGCACCGGCCCGGCGCCGGAGGGTCGCACGCTGTTCGTGCATTCGCAGCGCGTCGAGCATCCGCGCAAGTGGCGCAAGTGCGCGGTGATGACCGAGCGCTGGCGACTGGTCAACGGCCAGCAACTGTTCGACATCGAGCGAGATCCCGGCCAACAGCACGACGTCGCGGCTCGCCACGCCGACGTCGTCGCCCGCCTGCGCGAAGCCTACGAGGGCTGGTGGCGTTCGCTCGAGCCGACCTTCGACGACTACGTGCGCATCGCGCTCGGCGGCCGGCAGAACCCGACCCACCTGATGTCGCACGACTGGCACACCGACGACCAGGGCACGCCGTGGCACCAGAACCACGTGCGCAACGGCTACGTCGGCAACGGGCCGTGGGCGGTCGACGTGGCGGTCGCCGGCCGTTACCGCGTCACGCTCTACCGCTGGCCCGCGCAGCTGGACCGGGCGATGCAGTGCGTGCACGCGTCGATCGCGATCGGGGACGTCGAGGCGCAGCGCGACCTCGCCCCCGACGACGCCTCGGTGGCGTTCGAGGTCGAGCTGCCGCGCGGGCCGGCGACGTTGCGCACGACCCTGCGTCGCACCGACGGCAAGGAGCACGGCGCCTACTTCGCGACGGTCGAACGGCTCGACTGATCCGGTCGCGCGGGAGCATTCTCCGCCCACGATCGTCGGGAGCGTCGCTCCCCATGCGCTCCCTCCTCGCCATCGTGCTCGTCGCCGTGGCCGGCCTATGTGTCGTCGGCTGGTCCGGCGCCGGCAGCGTCGCGCCGCCGACGCCCGAAGTGACGGGCCGAGCAGCGGATGGGGCTCGCGGCCAGCTCACGGCGGACCAGCTCACGGCGGACCAGGGCGCGACGGGCCAGGGCCGCCGCGCGCACGGCGAGGCCAGCGAGGCCAGCGCGCAGCCGCCCGAACGCGCCCCCGGCGAGGGCGAAACTCCCGGGCTGTTCGGGGTCGTGCTCGACCACGAGGGCCAGCCGCTCGAGGCCGTCACCGTGCGCCTGCTCGCCGACGGCGCGCGCGACCATCAGGCCACCTACGCCTGCACCGCGACCGACGGCACCTTCGCGTTCGCCGACGTGCACGGCACGTTCGCCTGCCGCATCTGGAACCACGTGTTCGTCGAGCAGCAGGTCACGCTCGCGCCCGGCGAACGCCGCGACGTGGTGCTGCAGGTCGACGAGCCGTGCGTGCTGGTGTCGGGCCACGTGCGGGCCGGCCGTCGCGCGATCCACGACCGCACCGTCGGCGTGCACGGCTCCGATCGGCACGGCGACGTGCACCACGACGCGCACACCGACGAACACGGCTACTACTGCCACCTGCTGCGACCGGGCACTTACGAGATATCGGTGGTCGGACCGCCGACGTCGATGTCGTGGAGCATCAAGGGTTCGACGATCTGGGTCGAGGTCGACACCGAGTCGATGGCCAGGCACACGCTGTCGCTGCGCGCGGCGCCGACCCGCGTCGAACGCGACTTCGACCTGCCGTCGGCGCAGGTCGAGGTGCGCGTGCGCACGCCCGACGATCGGCCGGTAGGCGATGCATCGGTCACCATCCGACGGGACTCCGGCGGCGGCCGTTCGTGGACACGGCGCACCGACGACGACGGCACGATCACGTTCTCGGAGCTACCCGCCGGTGACTGGGTCGTGCACGGCACGCACGAGATGCACCTCGAGCCGATGCCGGCGCACGTGCGCACGCGCTTCGGCGACGGCCGCCAGCAGGTGACGCTGACGATGGCAGACGCCGGCGCTGCGCTCGTCAAGCTGATGCACGAGGGCGAGCTCTACGAACCGCTGAACCCCGCCGACCTGTCGCTGCACGTCGCCGGCCGCGAGGTGCAGCAGGGCCACCGCGGCGAGGGCCGCATGTGGGTCTACGAGGGCGTGCGCTTCGACGCGGTGCCGGTCGGCACGCACGAGCTGCGCATCGAGGACCGCAAGCTCGCCGACGGTCGCGTGCGCTTCGCGCCGGTCGACCCACCGCCGCCGACGCCGGTGCACGTCACCCGCGGCAGGCGCGCCGACGTCGAGGTGCCGGTGCGTCGCCGACCGCAGCTCGGCATCAGCGTGCTCGGCGGCCCCGAGATGGAGACCAGCATCGAGGTGCGTTGTCCCGCCGGAACGGTCGTGCCGAGCCATCGCGGCCACGACCACTGGCGCGCCGAAGTGCCGGCCGGGGACTACACCGTCGAGGTCCGCCGCGGCGAACGGCACCGCATCGACCGGGTCTCGGTCGGCCGTGCCGACGTCGAGCACCGCGTCACGTTCACGCACTGAGCGGCGCGCCACGAGGCCCCTCTGGCGGACGCCCCCGGCAGACACCATGATGTCGCCGCCATGACCGACACCCCGTCGCCCTCCCCGCGCACGAACGACACGTCGTCGGAACGCACCGAGAACTACCTCGAGGCCTACTCGGCGATCGGCGAGTGGATCCGGTTCGCGGACGCCAAGGCCGCGGTCGTGCTGACCGTCGTCGGCGCGCTCGCGAGCGTGCTGATCCCGACGCTGTCCGAGCTGCCGGACAAGCCCGATCCGGAGTGGCTCTACTTCACTGCAGTCGGCCTGTTCGGCGTCTGGGCGATCCTGATGACGCTGTCGGGCGCCTATGCCGTCTGGTGCGTGCTGCCGCTGCGCAAGAAGGGACAGCACCCGTCGCTCGGCCACTGCAAGCACTTCCACCCCGCCGCCATCTCGCAGGCCTACCAGGAGCACGAGGTCGAGAGGTTCATCGACGACTGCCAGCAGGGTGGGGTCGACCAGTTCGAACGGCAGGTGCTGGCGGGCCTGCTGATCGACAGCCACATCTCGTCGGCGAAGTACGGCCGGGTGTCGACCTCGATCCGGCTGCTGACGTTCGGGGTGCCGTTCGGCTTCGCCTACCTGCTGGTCACGCAGTTCTTGTCGTGACGTCGCAGCGCCCGCGCCGCGGCGCGTCGAAGCCGTCGACGACCGCGTTGTAGCGCGGACGCACGTCGACCCGCCCATCGCCAGAGCCCTGCGCGAGCAACGCGTCGACGACGTCGTCGAACACCGGGAACGCGGTCATCAGCCGCCTTCCTGCGGCGGTCGTGCGGTACCAGTAGACGAGCAGCGTCGACGGTGCCCGCCGTTGTCGATCGGGGAACGCGACCAGCTCCGAGTGCAGCTCGACCAGCCGCCGGTCGGCCAGCCGCACCCGCTCGCTGACGCGGGTGACCGCCAGCCCAGCGTAGTCGTAGTCCAGCACCGACGCGGCGACGCCGCCACGCTCGCGCGCGAGCCGGCGCAGCTGCCGCGGCTCGTCGCTCCACGCGATGCGCGCCAGGAACCAGGTGACGTTGTGCAGCAGCGAGCCGTCGCGCGGCATCGGGCGCAGCGCATCGCGCAGGCCGAGTCCGCGTTCGATCGCCGGCCGCACCCAGCGATCGCGTTTGCGCCCGTACGGCGTCTCGATCGTGCTCAGCAGGTAGCCGTAGGTGTGCAGCAGACCGGCGTGGCACGCGCGCGTCGGCATCGGTTGCCGCGCCAGCAACGCGATCGCCCGCAGCACGCCGGGCTCGACGATCCGGCAGCGGGCGTTCTCGTCGAAGTTGCGGCTGATCCCCCACGGCGCCAGCACCCACGGATGTGCCCGGACCGACAACAGCCCGTCGGCCAGCGCCGGCAGCTGCGACCGCAGGACCTCGGCGCCGGCCGCGCCCTTCGCCGCGGCGGTGACGCGCGCCGCGAGCGTGTCCCAATCGATGCCGCCCGTCATCGCGGCGACGATACCCAACGGTCCGAGGTCGCGCGCCGGCTTCTGCCGCCAGAACGCATCGGGGCATCCGGCCGCCGCGCGACCAGCGGGTCACGCGTGGGGTCGGATGCGCGCCCATGCGTGCCGCTCGCCTGCTCCTGTTCCCCGCGATCGCGTGGTCCGCCATCGCACCGGCGGCGCTGCGTGCGCAGCTGCCGGAGCTGATCGAGACGCACTGCGCCGACTGCCACAGCGGCGACGATCCGGCCGGCAACGTCGACCTCGACGCGGTGTTCGCGCCCGATGCCCGTCGCGCCGCGGACTTCGGCCGGCACCTCGAGGCGATGGCGCGCCGCGTGCGCGCCCGCACGATGCCGCCGCCGGCCGACGTCGAGCCGCTCGCCGCCGACCAGCGACGCGCGCTGGTGACGCTGCTCGCGGACCTGGCGCCGCGCGTGTCCGGAGCGCGCGTCGCGACGATGCGCCGCCTGACCCGCCGCCAGTACGAACACACGGTGCAGGCGCTGTTCGGCCTGCGGTGGCAGGCGCGCGACCTGCTGCCCGACGACGCGACCGCGCACGGCTTCGAGGGCATCGGGGACGTGCAGAACGTGTCGCCGCTGATGTTCGAGAAGTACCTCGATGCGGCCACCGACGTCGCGGCCCGGGTCTGCGGCGACGCCGGCGCGATCGCCGAGCTGTTCGGGGAACGGGACCTCGAGCACGCGCTGCGCGACCTGCTCGGCCGCGCCTACCGGCGGCCGGCCACCGACGAGGAGGTCGCCGAACTCGCCGCCGACCATCTGGCGCTGCGCGAACGCGGCAAGGGCGAGGCCGACGCGCGGCAGGCGCTGCTGCGCGCGGTGCTGGCGTCACCGAGCTTCCTGTTCCGCGCCGAGCGTGGCCGCGACGAGCAGCCCTGGCGGCTGCGTCCGCACGAACTGGCGGTGCGGTTGTCGTACATGCTGGTCTCGGGCCCGCCCGACCGTGAGCTGCGCGCCGCCGCCGACGACGGCAGCCTGCTGCGCCCCGAGGTGCTGCGCGAGCACGCGCGGCGGCTCGCCCGCAGCGACGACGGGCACGCGCTGGCCGGCGACTTCGCGACCCAGTGGCTGTCGCTGCGCGACGTGCTCGACGCCAACGCCGACTTCCGGCGCTTTCGCGACATCTGGAACCGTTCGCTGCGGCCGTCGATGCGGGACGAGGTCGTGCAGGCGTTTGCGTATCTGGTGCGTGAGGACCGCAGCGTGCTCGAGCTGATCGACGCCGACTACACGTTCGTCAACGCGACGCTGGCGAAGCACTACGGCATCCCCGACGTCGAGGGTCGCGAGTTCCGCCGCGTAGAGCTGGCCGATCGTCGCCGCGGCGGCGTGCTCGGCGCCGGCGCGATGCTGATGGCGACGTCGTATCCGCTGCGCACGAGCCCGGTGAAGCGCGGCCAGTGGATCCTGACCCGGCTACTGGACTCGCCACCGCCCCCGCCGCCGCCCGACGCCGGCACGCTGCCGCGCGACGACAAGAACGCGCGTGGCCGCACGCTCCGCGAACAGCTCGAACACCATCGCCGACGCTCGAGCTGTGCTGCGTGCCACGTCGAGATGGACGCGCTCGGGTTTGCGCTCGAGAACTACGATGCGCTGGGACGCTGGCGCGACCAGGACGTCAACGGCAAGCCGATCGACTGCGCGGCCGAACTGCCCGACGGCACCCGGCTGGACGGACCGGTCGCGCTGCGCGACGCGCTGCTGGCGCGCGCCGACGACTTCGTGCGGGCGTTCGCCAAGAACCTGCTCGTGCACGGCGTGGGCCGCGACATGCTGCTGCACGACGAAGCCGAGCTGCAGCGCATCGTCGCGCACACGCGCGCCAACGGCGACCGCTTCTCGGCGCTGCTCGACGCGGTCGTCACCTCTCCCCTGTTCGTGCTCCGCGACCCCGACCACACCCCATGACCGTTCCGTTCCTCGGCAGGCGCGCGTTCCTTCGCGGCGCCGGCGTCACCGTTGCGCTGCCGTGGCTCGAGTCGCTGGCGGCCAGGCTGCCCGGGCCGCGCCGCGCGCCGCCACATCGCCTGTGCGTGCTGGTCACGCCCAACGGCATGCTGCCGTCGGCCTGGCACCCGACGCCGGCCGCCGAAGGCGAGGCGCGCGACGCGTCGCTGCCGGCGTGGATGCCGTCGTTCACGCTGGCGCCGCTGCAGCGCCACGCGCAGCGGCTCGGAGTCTTCACCAACCTCGCCAACCGCGGCAGCTTCTCCGGCGACGGCCACTACGCGAAGGTCGCGCCGCTGTTGACGGGCAAGAAGATCCGTCGCACCGGTGGGCGCGATCTGTGGAACGGCGTCTCGGTCGACCAGGTCGCGGCGCAACATCTCGGCGCGGCCACGCTGCTGCCGTCGATGGAGCTCGGCTGCGATCCGATCTACCCGGTCGAGGACATGGGCTACTCGACGGTCTACGGCGGCCACATCGCGTGGAGCGCGCCGGATCGGCCGGTGTTGAAGGAGATCGTGCCGCGGCAGGCGTTCGACCGGATGTTCCGCAGCCGACGGCTGGCCGTCGACGACACCCGCGGCAGCGTGCTCGACGCGGTGCGCCGCGACAGCAAGCGGCTGCGCGCGCAGCTGTCCGGCGCCGACGCGCGCAAGCTCGAAGAATACGAGGACGCGGTCCGTTCGCTCGAGCGGCGCATCGAACACGCGGCCTCGGTCGCCGACGTCGATGCGCTCGATCGCGCCAAGGCGCCCGAGGCGGGCAGACCGAAGGACTACCCGACGCACGTCGAACTGATGCTCGACCTGATCGCGCTGGCGTTCCGCAGCGACGCGACGCGGATCGTGACGTTCTTGATGGCCAACGAGGTCTCCGGCCGCCGCTTCGACTGGATCGAAGGCTGCGGCGGCAACTTCCACGAGTATTCGCACCACCAGGGCAAGGCCGAGAAGCAGGAGCCCTACCGCAAGATCAACCGTTGGCACGTCGAGCGCTTCGCCGGCCTGCTCGACCGGCTGCGCGCGATCGAGGAAGGCGACGGCGACGTTCTCGACAACGCGACGATCGTGCTCGCCGCCGCGATGAGCGACGGCAACGCGCACTCGCCGCACGACCTGCCGATCGTCGTCGCCGGCGGCGGCGTGCCCACCGGCCGCATCGTCTCCCCCAAGGACACCCCGCTCTGCCGCCTCTGGCTGACCGCGCTGCGACGGCTCGGCCTCGCCACCAAGACGTTCGGCGACGCCACCACCCCCCTGTTCGCCTGAACCAGGCGGACCACGACCGTTCGCCCTCCCGTCCGAAAGGTCTGCTCCCGGAACGGACCTTACGGACCGATCGGAGGGCTGGGGGCTTAGGATCGGGGGATGCGTTGGCAACGGTGTGTCTTGGGGATGATGGTGGCCGGGGCGGTCGGGGCTCAGCAGGTGGTCGGGGCCAAGCGGGGGGTCGGGTCGCTGCCTCGGGTCGCCGAGAAGGTGCTGGTGGTCGGGAACGGGCAGACGTCCGACGCGATGCGGACGGCCTTCCTGCACCTGTGCGGTCGCCGCGACGCGCGCATCGTCGTCGTCTGGAGCAAGCGGCGCGCGACGACGAAGCCGTGGCTCGAACTCGGCGCGCGGGAGGTGGTGGCGGTCGGCGGTCGCAAGCAGGGCGGCCAGCAGCTCACCGACGCGATGCTCGATGCCGACGGGATCTGGCTGGAGGACGCCGGCCTGCCGCAGAACGACCGCGACCTGTTCACGCGGCTCGTGCACAACGTACTCGCCCGCGGCGGCGCGGTCGGCGGGCCCGGCGTCGAGGCAACGGGGCCGCTCGGACTGCTGCACCACTGCACGATCGAACGGCTCGGCAAGGCGTCCGCCCGTCCCCGACAACGCCTCGAGCCGGGCAGCGGCGAGGTCCACCTGACGATCCCGCCCGACACCGCGCTGGTCGTGCACGACGGTCGCCGCGCCGGCGCGATCGGCACGTCGCCGATCCTGGTGCGGGTCGCGGCCAACGGCGACTGGCCGGCGCGCGAACGCTCGATCGAGCCGCAGGACGCGTTCACGTTCGGCGGCGACCTGCCGTACGACCTCGACCTGCTCGCCTGGATGCGCTCGGCGCGCGATCGCCAGGGCCCCCTCCATCCGTCGGCCAGGCGGGCCACCCCGAAGGTGCGCAAGGGCACACTGGTCCTCAGCGGCGGCGGCGGCGTGCAGTCGCCGACCTGGCGTCGCTTCGTCGACGGTGCCGGCGGCAAGGACGCGCGCATCGTCTGCATCCCGAGCGCATCGACCGCGGACGACGAGCCACAGCCGCGCTCCTACAGCGCCCGCCAGCTCGCCAACCACGGCTGCACCGACGTCGTCGTGCTGCACACCGACGACCCGCGCCGCGCCGACCACCGCGCGCTGCTGCAGCTGCTCGACGGGGCGACCGGCGTCTGGATCGACGGCGGCCGCACCTACCAGCTGATGGACGCGATCGAACACACCGCCGTACACCGCCGGATCCGCGAGATCCTGCAGCAGGGCGGCGCCGTCGGCGGCAGCTCGGCCGGCTGCCAGGTGCTCGGCGACTTCCTGGTGCGCGGCAACCCACGCACCAACAAGGACCTGGCCTTCGACGGCTACACGCGCGCGCTCGGGCTGCTGCCCGGGGTGGTGCTCGACGCGCACTTCCGCGACCGCGACCGCCAGCGCCCGTTCGCCGAACTGGTGCGATCGATGCCGCAGCTGCTCGGCATCGGGGTCGACGCGGACACGGCGCTCGTGGTCACCGGCACCACCGCCGAAGTCCTGGGCAAACAAGGGGTCACGTTCGTCGACGCAGAAGGCGACGAGCCCGTCGAGGTGCTGGTGGAGGCCGGCGGCCGCTACGACCTGGCGAAGCGGCGCGCGTTGCGCTGACGCGAACGCCCGCGAAAAAAGTCGCGCGTTCGTGTCCGGAGCGCGCCGCAGATGACGTTCGGGGAGACGTCTCGCCGCCTCGCTAGACGAGTCCGGCTCCCCTCGTTATCTCTCTAGACCCGCCGCGCCCCGCGGAGAGTCACCTTGGTCTCGGACCGCGATATCCCCTTCGGGGACGGGCCGCACGCAGGCCCGCCGCTCGACCAGCTGTTCCCGCTCGTGCTCAAGGAGCTCAAGCGGCAGGCGGAGGTGCACATGCGCGCCCAGTCGCCGAGCCACACGCTGCAGCCGACCGCACTGGTCAACGAGGTCTACCTGCGGCTGGCCAAGCGCGACGCCCGCTGGAACGACCGCCAGCACTTCATGCGCCTCGCCGGCCGCGTCATGCGTCAGGTGGTCATCGACCACGCCCGTCTGCGACAGGCGCTCAAGCGCCGCACCCCGACCGAGCGCGTGCTGCTCGACGACCTCGTCGATGCCTACGAACGGCGCGCCATCGAGCTGCTGGACCTCGACGCGGCGCTGCAGGACCTGGCCCACAAGCACCCCCATCTGGTCGACATCGTCGAGATGCGCTTCTTCGCCGGCCGCCCGCTCAACGAGATCGCCGAGCTGCTGCAGGTCTGCGACAAGACGATCGAACGGCGCTGGAAGGCCACCAAGACCATCCTGCGCGAGCGCCTCGAGTAAGCCATGGTCGATCCACGCAAGGAACGCGCGCAGGACATCTACCTGCAGGCGATCGAGCTCGACGGCGCCGAGCGGGACGCGTTCGTGCGCGATGCGTGCCAGGGCGACGAGGGGCTGCTGGTCGAGGTGCGGCGCCTGCTCGACGCCGAGGACGACGTCGAAAGCAAGTTCCTCGAGCCGCCGAGCATCCCCGAGAGCACCGAGCCGAAGCCGCCGCCGCGCCTCGGCGAGTTCGTGCTGATCGCCGAGATCGGCCGCGGCGGCATGGGGGTGGTCTACGAGGCGCGCCAGGTCGGCCTCGATCGGCGCGTCGCGGTCAAGTTGATCTCGCGCTCGCTGACCACGAGCGAACACGACGTGCTGCGCTTCCACCGCGAGGCGCGCAACATGGCGAAGCTGCAGCACCCCGGCATCGTCCAGGTCTACACCGACGGCGCGGCCGAGCAGTTCCACTACTTCGCGATGGAGCTGGTCGACGGCCACGACCTCGCCTACGAACTGCGCCTGCAGCGCTCGAGCCGCGCCGACGACGGCGACCTGCTGCTGCCGCCCCGCGACGACGCCACCTTCGTGCCGGCTGCCGCGCGGCTGGTGCGCGACGCCGCGCTGGCGCTGCAGTTCGCCCACCAGAACGGGATCGTGCATCGCGACATCAAGCCGCACAACGTGCTGATCGGCCGCGACGGTCGCACGCGCGTCGCCGACTTCGGCCTGGCCCGCGACGAGAACCTCGGCAGCGCCAGCGTCACCGGGGAAGGGGCCGGCACGCCGCACTACATGAGCCCGGAGCAGACCCGCGCCGCGACCCGCGTCGACTTCCGCACCGACGTCTACTCGCTCGGCGTCGTGCTCTACGAACTGCTGACCTTCAAGCGGCCGTTCGACGGCACGACCAGCGCCGACGTGCAGCGCGCGATCCGCGTCGAGGATCCGGTGCCGGTGCGCCGCCGCAGCCAGAGCGTGCCGCTCGACCTCGAGACCATCTGCCACCAGGCGATGGCGCGCGAGGCGGGCGACCGCTACCAGACCGCGCAGCAACTCGCCGACGACCTCGACCGCTTCCTCGCTCACGAGGCAATCGTGGCACGACCGCCGGGGCTGGCCGCGCGCGCGCAAGGCGCTGCGCCGGCACCGCGTCGCGGTGATACTGGTCGCGGCGATGCTGGCGACGACGATCGTGGTCTGGACCGCGTTCGCGGCCAACCAGCGCACGCAATGGCTGCGCGAGCAGCGCGCGCCGATCGAGGCGCTGCTCGAGGCGCCGCCCTGGACGCCCGACCGGATCGAAGAGCTGATCGTCGCGCGACGCCACGCCGCCGCGCTGCGCGAAGACGGGGACCGGACCAGCCTGGCCCTGCTCCGGCAGTTCGATCCCCGCCTGGCGGCCGCGCACGAAGCGTGGCAGCAGGACGGCAACCGGATGCTGGTCGAGGCGATGGTTGGCAACCCGGGGGCGAACGCGATCGCCATCGACGACGCCAAGGCAATCCAGGCAATCCTGCTGCTGATCGATCTCGGGCGCCTGTTTCCCGAGGACCAGAGTCTGCAGGACCGCGACCTGACCCTTGCCTTTTGGCCGCGCGTCGCCGTGCGCGCACGTGACGAGGCCGGCCGGGCGCAGACCGGCCACGCGTGGGCCGACCGGCTCGACGTGATGAGCGGCCAGCCGGTCGGACGCCTCGACCTCGGGCCGCTGCCGGTCTCGGACGCCGTCGTGCCCCCCGCCTACTACCGCATCGTCGTCGCGATCGACGGCCACGGCTTTCGCGAGTGCGCGCGCAACCTGCGGCGCGGCAGCGGCACCAACCCGATCGAACTGGTCGTGCGCGACGGTCAGGGGTCCACCGACGGCATGGTCCAGATCGGCGGCGACACGCTGCGGATCCCGGCCGACGAGCCCTTGTGCACCAACTGCGAACGTCCCGTCGAGGTCGCCAGCTTCTGGCTCGACGAGTGCGAGGTGTCGATCGGTGAGTATCGGGCATTCCTCGCGGCGCACGACGTCAGCCGGCCGTGGGGTTGGGAGTTCGTGCCCGACGACGACGAGACCAACAGCAAGCCGGTCGCCTACGTCAGCTGGGAACACGCGCGGATGTATGCCGAGTGGGTCGGCAAACGCCTGCCGACGCACGCCGAGTGGGAGCTGGCCGCGCGCGGCAGCGCCGGCCGGTTCTTTCCGTGGCCGGGCAGCGAGCATCGCGGCGTCACCCGCGGCGGCATCCACACGGTGCGCAACGACAAGCAGGCCGACATCGTCTTCTACCTGAACGCGGTGCAGCCGGTCCGCAGCGTGCCGGATGCGCGCTCGGTCGATGGCGTCTACCACCTGTTCGGCAACGTGTCGGAGTGGACCGAGAGCATGGTCGCCGAGACGGTCGAGGGCGTGCTGAAGGTGCGCGACGATCGCCGCTGGGCGCTCGGCGGCGCGTGGGACATGGAGGCGCTGGGCGAGGACCTCCGCTGGCACGAGAACAAGGGCATGGACATCCACCACTCGTCCGTGCGCAGAGGATTCCGGTGCGCGCGCAGTGCGCGGCCTTGATGGAGAAGGAGACCGACATGACCGACCTGAAGGACGTCCGCTTCGAGTTCGACATCGCCGTCATCGACGGCAGCCTCGACCAGCAGGGCGGCGTGACCGTTCCGTTCGAGTTGATCGCCGCGCTGCATGCCGAAGCGACCAACCACCAGGTCGACGATCTCGCCGCACAGGACGCGCCCGGCGAACTGCAGCAGGCGCAGCTGTTCGCCGACAAGATCGTCGAGATCTGGAACGCGCTCGGCACGGCGACGGCCGGCTGGCAACTGTCCGACACGTTCGAGCCGACCGGTGGTTCGCGACCGCCGTGGAAACGCGGCAGCGGCGCGATGTACTCGCTGCTCGAAGTCTCTCCGACCGACAACTCGACCAACGAACTGCTGCGCTTCGACAACGCCCCGGCGACGCCGCTGCAGCAGGTCACCGTCAAGTTCCTGCTCAGCCTGCAGTTCGTCTAGCCATGCCGACGCCCGATGCCCAGAGGGCGCAGCGACGGTGGCGATGGACCAGTGCCGAAGTGCCGGCCGACGCGACCGGCCTGACGCTGCGCTTCGCCGTCTCGCGCAACGAGATCGTGCCGGAGCGCATCACGACGACGCCCGAGATCCGCTACCTCGCCCGCCACGTGCAGCAGCGCACGGTGACGCTGCGCTGGCGGGCCGAGCACCGACCGAAGGGCCGGCTCGTCGTCAACCTGCCGTTCGCCGGTGCGCTGCCGAGCCTGGTCACGTCGGCGTGGACGCACGACCACACGACGACCGACGAACCGTCCCCTGCCGAGGTCGTCGCCGACCGCATCCGCTGGGCCCGTGCGATCCCCTCCGATGATCCGGACCGCGACGCGCACGTGTTCTTCGCCGAACTCGACGCGGCAACCATCCCGCACCTCGAGTCGAGCGACGAGTTCCCCGAGGTCAACGCGACCCGCCTCGCCCTGGTCGCGCGCGAGACCGAGCACGTGCGCGACAAGCTGCTGCAGCTCGCCGGCCACCGGCTCGGTCGCGCCGACGCGCCGACGTGGCACGACCGCATCGACGACATCCGCGCGGTGCGCGCGATCATGGAGCCCCTGCTAGAACGGCACTTCGGGCGCGCGGTCGAGTTCGACGCCACCGGCCTGGAGCAGGCGTTCTTCCGGTTCGCCAAGGGCAAGCTCGCCGAGGGCCAGCCCGAGCCGCACGTGCGCGCGCCGGACTCGCCGAACTTCCTCTGCTTCGCCGGCTTCGCCCGCCGCGCCATGAGCATGGACGACGCCCCCGCCTACTGGCGGCCGACGTTCGTCGGGATGGCGCGCGCCGCCGCGATCTACCTGGCCCACGCCAGCAGGCAACCGGGAGCGTCCTACTGGGACGAGTACAGCGCGCCGTCTTCTGGCAACACCGAGCACGACGACGCCCGCCTCGTGGCGCTCGGCGGCATGCACAACGGCGACGTCGGCGACCTGACGCTGCGCCTCGGCGACCTGATCCGCGCCTACATGCCGCGCCACGTCGCCCGGCTGTTCCCGCCCGGCACGAACTCCGCGGCAGGCTCCCTGCACGGCGACGCGACCGACGGCTGAGGCCCGGACCGCCTGGGCACATCGATTGCTGGGCCGGCCGCACGATGTCGATCCAGGCCCGCTTCGCTGCGTTTGTGACCACGATCTGTCTCGCTGCCGGGACAGTGCTCGCCCACGGCGGGCAGTATCGCGGCCCGTCGTCCACTCCCGGCGTGCCGAGCCGACCGGTCACGCCGGGCAGCCCGGTCGCCGGCGGTCCGACCACCGGCGGCAACGCCAACCTCGACATCAACAGCTGGCAGGTCTGGTGGCAGCTCAACCACCCGCGCTTCGTCGGCATCGCCGGCAACGCCAGCGAAGCCGACCGCCGCGACAAGGCGATGCCGGCGCTGCAGGCGACGCTGGCCGACCACAAGAACCCCGACGTGCTGTCGGCCACGCTGATCGCGATGGGCAAGGCCACGGTCGCCCACCCGACGATCGACCCGGTCGCCGCGATCCGCGAGCACCTGCCGGACGGCAACGCCGACGTGCGCGAGGCGGCGATCCTGGCGCTCGGCCTCAGCGGCCGCCCCGAAGCCGTCGACGACCTGACCGCGCTGCTGCACGACGAACGTCCCGGACGCAAGCTCGTCGAGCGTTCGAGCGTCGACGAGCGCGCCCGCACCTTCGCGGCCTGTGGCCTCGGCCTGCTCGCCCAGCGGACCGAATCGCCCGAGCTCGCCACCAAGGCGCTGTCGGCGCTGATCCGCGCGCTCGAGGACAAGGGCCTGCGCGAGCGCGACGTGCTGACCGGGGTGCTCAACGGCATGCGTCTGGTCGGCGACAGCGGCGTCAAGGGCACGCGCTTCAAGCGACTCCGCTGGCAGGCGCTCGACGCGCTGATCACGTTCCAGAAGCGGCGCATGTCGTCGAAGCTCGCGGTCGCCCAGTCGCACGCGATGACGGCGATGGCGATGCTGGCGCGAGGCGGCTCGCAGGCCGATCGCGAACGCGTGGTCGAGGTCGCCCTCGACGTGCTGACGCGGCGCCGCGACGCCGAGACCGAGAGCTACGTCTCGGCGGTGATCGCGCTCGGCGAACTGCTGCGGCCGACCGACACCGAAGCGCTCGAGGTGCTCGTCAAGCACGTCAAGCGCCCCAAGGACTCGCTGATCCCGAAGTTCGCGATGATCGCGTTCGGGCAGATCGGCGGCCAGGTCGCGTTCGAACAACTGCGGGACGGCTTCGTGCGCGGCAAGCGCGACCTGCAGCCGTGGGCCGCGCTCGGCCTCGGCCTGCACGTGCACGAGACCAAGGCCCGCCCGGCGCCGGCCCCGGTCGGCACCACCAGCATCAAGCGCGACTGGAGCGACGAGGTCGAGAGCATGCTCGGCGCTGCGATCAAGTCCGAGAACCGCGACGAGATGCGCGCGGCGATCGCGCTCGGCCTCGGACTGTCGGGCACCACCAGCGCCGCCGAGACGCTGCGCAAGATGGCGCTCGAGACCAAGTCCGAGCTGCACAAGGGGCACCTGGTGGTGGCGCTGTCGATGCTCGAGGACAAGCCCGCGATCATGGTCGCCGAAGAGGGCATGGAGACCGTGCGCGACGCCGTCTACTTCGGCCACTGCGCGCTGGCGCTCGCCGAGTACGGCCGCCGCGGCAACTCGTCGTGGCCGCTCGCCCGCCTGCAGAACCTGCCGCTGTCGTTCAACTACGTCACCTGGCTCGCCGCCAGCGCGCAGGCGCTCGGCCACCTCAAGAACGCCGCCGACCTGCCGCAGCTGATCGCGACCCTGCAGGCGCGCAAGGACCGCAACCGCCGGCGCACGGCCGCCGGCCTCGACAACTTCCGTTCGGCGTTCGCCGCTGCGGCGATCGGATCGGTAGTCGACCGCGACCCGCTCGGCTTCGGCGCGCGCATCGCGCACGGCATGAACTACACCGTGCGCGAGCAGACCATCAGCAACGGCAAGAACGGCATCCTCGACATCTTCTGAGGGCCGCCGTTCAGCGGTCGCGGAAGCGCTCGCGCAGCGCGCGCGCCTCGCCGTTGGTCGGGTCGGCGCGCAACGCGTCGGCGATGCTCTTGCGCGCCGCATCGACCTCGCCGGTCTCCAGCTGCGCCCGCCCCATCGCCGCCAGCGCCGGCGCGTAGTTGGGCACCTGCTGCAAGAACGCGCGCAGGTGCGGCTTGGCCTCCCGGTAGCGGAACTCCTCGACCAGGAACATGCCCATCATCAGCCGCGCATCGCGGCTGTCGGGCTCCAGGCGGACCGCGGCGCGGAAGTAGGCCTCACGTCGCTGGCGCGCGTCGGGCGGCAGCGCGTTGGCCATCGCGAACATCCGCCCCATCGGGTTCTCGCCGCCCATCTGCCGGGCCTGCGCGAGGTGCCGCCGCGCCTCCGCCTCCTTGCCCTGCACCATCAGCAGCACACCGAGGTAGCCGTGCGCGGTGACGTGCGAACGGTCCTTGTCGACCCGTTCGAGCGCTTGCCGGTAGCGTTCGGCCGCAGCGTCGAGGTCGCCGTGCAGGTCGAGCGCGGCGCCATAGTTGAGCTGGGTCGGCCCGAACTCCGGGTTGAGTTCGACCGCGCGCGCGTAGCGCCGCAGCGCCTCGTCGAGCTTGCGTTCGCGGGTCAGCTCCATCGCGTAGAGCGACTGGCTGAAGAAGTCGTCCGGCGCGATCTCGGCGAGGATCTCGGTGCGCTGCCGCTCGGAGATCGGCTCGCTGACGCCGAGGATCACCGCCAGCGGCGCGAAGAACAGCAGCCACGCCGCGCCGTGCCGCAGCCCCGGCACGACCTTGGCGCGCAGGCCTTGGTCGATCCCCAGGTCCTTGCCGAGAGCGCTCTCACGCGCCTTCCAGATGAAGCCGTCGTAGTAGTAGTGCAGCAGCGCGAACGCCACGAACAGCCCGAGCGCGAGGTTGGCCGCGGTGCCGTCGTCCAGGCTGCGCCGGCGGAACAGGTCGAGGCCACCGAACGCCACCATCAGCGCCACGAACAGCGCTGCCGCGGCCCACGTCGGCCGGAACAGCGCCTTCATCCACGCGGCGACGCCCGGTCGACGGCTGCGGCCCTGGCAGGTGATCCAGGTGATCGCGAAGTACTGGATGTCGTGGAACAGCTCGTAGAGCACGTGCGCGATCAGCACGTTGGGCAGCCACGCGAACGCAAACCAGTAGTAGCCGATCGTCGTCGCGTGCATGAACTGCTTCTGCCAGCTCCACGGCTGGCCGCGCACGATCGTCGCAGCGAGGTTGGCGAGGTATGCGACCACGACCACCGCGACCAGCACGCCGATCACGGTCTGCGCTGCCATGACGGTCGTTGCCGCCGGCAGCGGGATCCCGGCATCCAGCGCCAGCTTGCCGAACGTCGCGACCGCGCCGTCGGTCAGCGTCGCGGTGCCGACGAAGCCGGCGACCACCAGCGCCTTGTCGAGCAGCGCGGTGCGCGGGTGGAACGAGCCGACCTTGATGTCGTAGATGCGCGCGAAGCCGAACGCCTGCGCCAGCCAGTGCCAGAACGCCCACGCGGCCACGACGATCATCAGCTGCGGCCCGTAGCCGGCGCCGAACATCCCGATGCAGGTGGCCGCCAGCACGATCGGCGCGACGACGAAGCGGGTGCGGAAGCGCGCCAGCAGGTCGAGGTCGCCGTAGGCGCGCACGAACGTCGCAAAGTAGTGGCCGGTCGCCGTCAGCAGGATCAGCTGCGACATCAGCTCGGGACCCCAGGCGCCGCTGGCTGCGGAGACCAGCGGCCACGTCAGGAACGGCACGCCCAGGATGAGCAGGAAGTCGAACGACGCGGACCGGAACCACGGCGACGCGGCCGGCGATGGGGCGGAGGCGCTGGTCATGGGACGAGGTCGAGAAGCATAGCCCGCCGGAGCGACCGCGGCTGCCGCCGTCGGCATCGGACACAGCCTGTCCGACACAGCCGGTCTGCCGCCAGCGGCGTGGGCCCGCCATGCAAAGGCGTGCGATCGCCCTCGCCATGCCCACCGGCCATTGCGTCGCCGAGCACCACCCCTAGGGTGCGCAGATGGGCCCGGCCGACCACCACGACCTGCAGCAGGTTCGCGACGCGATCGCGCGCGAGCCTGCGGCCGTCGCTTGGTTGACCGAGCGGCTGCAGCGCATCCCGCGCTACGTCGCCGGGCTCGCCCGCCGCTTTGGAGCCCTCACCGACGAGGACGTGCAGGACATGAGCTCCGAGGTCACGACCGCGGTCCTGCGACGCCTCGCCGAGTTTGGCGGGCACTGCGCGTTCGACGCCTGGGTCAACGTGTTCTGCCAGAACACGCTGCTCGGCTACGCCCGCCGCCGACGGCGGCAGCGGATGCCGTCCCTCGAGGTCGAGCCGGCGACCGCCGACTCGGCTCCGATCGACGAAGCCGAACGCCGCGAACGTGCCCGGCGCCTGCGCGACTCGATCGACCGGATCGGCGGCGCCGAGGCCGACGTGCTGCGGCAGCGCCACTTCGACGGGCTCGATTTCGGAAACATCTCGGAGCGCACGGGCACACCCGTGGCGACCCTCCGCACCCGGTACTATCGAGGGCTCCGCAAGCTCAAGGACATGCTGACCGACGAGGACGTCGGGGAGGCCCCGGTATGAACGAGCCCAACGAGCCCAACGAGCCCAACCAACGCGAACGTCTGCTGGCGCAGTTGCTTGCGGGCGAGATCCGGATCACGGACGGCGACGTGCAGCGTGCGATGCGTGACGACCCGGAGTTCGCCGAAGAGGCAGAAGCACTGCTCGCGCTCGGCGACGAGCTGAGCGTCGGTGCACCGGTCGAGGTCGGCGAAGAAGAGCCGTGGCCCGGCGCCGATCGCGCGGTCGCCGAACTGGTCACGAAGGAACTCGGCGCCGACGGCGTCGCGCCGCATAGCAGACCCGCCCGCAGCTGGCCGATGTGGGCGGCGATCGCCGCGACCGCGCTGATCGCCGTGCTGATCTGGAAGCCGTGGAACGGGCAAGACGTCGTCGATCCCGGCCAGACCCTCGGCCTTGCGAAGGGCGAGATGTGGCCGGACGGGGAGGTGACGTTCGACGAGTTCGCCCGTCGGGGCTTCCAGTGGAACCTCGACGTCCCGGACGACGTCGCCGTGCAGCTCGAGATCGAGGTCGACGACGAGCCGTTCGGTGAGCCGATCCGGGTGACGGGCGTGCAGCAGTTGGCCGTGCCAGAGGCGCTGCGGGCGCGCAAACCCACCTCGCTGTTCTGGGTCATCTCCTGGCAACCGGCCGGTAGAGGCGCGACGACATGCTCGAGAGACGTCACGTTCCGTTAGCAGCGCTGTTCGCAGCCACGATCGCGGCACAGCAGATCCCCGACGGGATCGAAGGCCTCGCGCAGCGCGCCGGCGTCACGCCACGGCCCGACGAGCGGGAACTCTCGATGTTGACGCACGAGGCTCTGGCCCACGCCAGACGCGGCGTCGCCGCAGCCGATCGCGACGCATTCATGGGCTTGCTGAGCAACCTGACCAAGGCGCTGCAAGCGCTCGCGCAAGACGGTCGGGGCGAGGCGGCCGCGGCGGAACTGCACACCGCGTATCGGCACGCCGACGCCACCGGGCTGCTCGACCAGGCGGTGCACTTCCGACGCTTCGCGGAGTCGTCTCAGCTGGTCGGCGACCTCGCGACCATGGACAGGGCGGTGCGCCGCGGTCTGCGGGCCAAGGACGTGGACCTCTACGAGCAGACGCTGCTGCTGACGCTCGCCACGCGCGTGCAGACGCAGCTCGGCCGCCTCGACATCGCCCAACGCTACCTCACCTTCACCATCCGCAACGCCGCACGGCTTGCAGCCGAAGCCGGATCGGACCCGAAGGTCGAGCCGGCATATACCGCCGCGGTGCGCAACACGGTCATGACCGCCGCCGACCTCTACCTGATGTGCGGCGACTACGAGAACACCCAGAAGATCGTCGCCGGTGCCCCGATCGGAACAGAGGGCTTCCGCCTGGGCGACCATCTCGGCGACCGCGGCTGCCGCCTCTACTCACTCGTCGCACGCATGCTCGACGACGACGAGGAGGCGGCCGAAGAGCTGCTGCGGAGCTGCGTCGACGGCGCGATCAGCGCGCGGTTCCTGTCCGTCATTGCGCCCAAGCTCGTGCGCAAGGCGATCGCCGATGGCGACCTGCCGTTGGCCGCCGAGCGCTTCCGGACGTTGACCGCGGCGTTCGATCGCTATCCGGACGTCGCCCGCCTGCGACGGCGCCTCGCGTCCCAGGAGATGGAACTCGCGACGCGCGGGGTGCTGAAGGCCGAACGCGACCTCCGGGATCGGGCCGACGATGCCTTCGGGCACCTCCTCGACAGCTGGCGCAAGAGCCCGCTGCTGGCCGACGGCGTCGGGCTGCTGCACGTCGACGATCGCGCCACCCTGTTCGCCAACTACATCCGGTTCTGCGCCATGACCGAACCCGGCCCCGCCGGGGCGCGGATCGCGTTGCAGAAGGTGCTCGACGCGCACGCGGCGTCACGCCACCTGGAGCAGGCGCCGACGGTCGAAGCCGTGCTCGACGAACTGCTCACCGCAGAGCACGGCATGCTCGTGCTGCTGCCGGGACGGATCACGTCGGTCATGCTGGTCGCCGACAAGAGCGGGGTCACCGTCCTCGAACTCGCCGATGCGGTCGAGCTGCGTCCCGCGGCCGAACGGCTGACGATCCGCGCCAGCCAGTTCGTCGACACACCGGCCAGCAGCGCCGCCCGATGGCAGCGCAGCGCCAGGAAGCTCAGCGGCCTGCTGCTGCCCGACGACGTGCGCACCAGGATCGCCGGTTGGCGACGCCTGTCCGTCTGCGGCGCCGGCATGCTGCACAACGCACCGTTCGAGCTGTTGCCGATCGAGGTCGACGGCCGGGTCCGGTTCCTCGGGGAGCACCTGGCGATCGACTACCTCGCCAACCTGACCCGCGCCATCGAGACGCCGAACCGGCGACCGCCACGCTCGGTGCTGATGGTTGCAAGCCTGCAGACCAGCCAGGACGGTGCCAAGCCGGTGCGCATGGATCGTGCTGCACTGCGACCGTCGCTGGCGCACTACGGCGCGCAGGCGTCGCTGCTCGACCGGCAGGTCGTCGATACCGCGATCCTCGAGCGCCTGCCGAACGCCGGCGTCGTGCACTTGATCGGCCACGGCGCCCACGACCCGAACAGCAGGTTCCAGAACGGCATCCGCTTCGGCGATGGCGAGGGTGGCGCGCTGTGGGGTGAGAAGATCGTCGACCTCGACCTCTCCGGCCTGGTCGCGATCGTCGGCTCCTGCAAGCTCGGCGCGACGCCGTTCCGCCGGGGCGGCGAACCGATGGCCGCGTCGCTGGCCGGCGCGCTGCTGCAGGCCGACGCGCGCTGTGTCGTCGTTCCGCTCAGCAACCTGACGTTCGGCAACCACGTCGCCGCGATGGCCATCGTGCACGAGCAGCTCGGCCGCGGAGCACCGCCGGCCGAGGCGCTGTTGGCGGCCCGCCGATCGCTGTCGAAGGCGGGGCGCGGCGCGGCCTGGGTGGAGCTGATGCTGATGCAACTCCACGGCCGCGGGTTCTGATCAGAGCAGGATCGACGGGATCTCCAGCGGTGCCGCCCCGACGGGATCGGTCTGCTGGCCCGTCAGGTCCTCGGTCGGCTCGTAGCCACCCAGGTATCGGCTCGAGTTGCCACTGTTCTGGTTGGGGTGCAGGATCGTCTCGAGCCCCGCGACCACCAGCTCGCCCCAGTTGGCAACCACGTTGGAGAACGGCTTGATCAGCCAGAGGCTGCCGTTCGCGTCCATCATGTCGGCGATCAGCACGCTGGCCAGGACCTCCCCGGGGTGGCGCGTGAAGCGGCCGAGCACCGACTTCGACGCAAAGCCGTCGTTGCCGTTGTCGACCAGCGTGAACTCGAGCAGGCGACCGACGATCGTGCCGTTCTGCTCCAGCGGCACCGGGATCATCATGTCGAAGGTGCCGCCGCTCGCACCCGTCGGCAGGTCGGCGTAGTAGGTCGTCACCGACGACGTGTCGACGACGTCGCCCTGCATGCCGTACTGGTAGCAGCGGACCTCCATCTGGTCGTTGAGGCCCGTCGGCAGGTCGAAGCGAACGATCAACGCCGCGTGGTTCTGCGGAAACTGCCACGAGGTCAGGTAGGCGGGGTCGGTGACCAGGCCGCGAATCTCCGGCGAGGACAGCGTCGGCACCGGCGCCTTCGCAAACAGCTGACCCGTGTGGTCGTGCATCTGCTCCGCGAAGTCCGCCACCACCACCAGCTGCTCCGAGCCGTCGGCCTGCAGCACCAGGTCGAGTTCGCCGTCGCGATCGATGTCGTCGAGGACCGACGCCGTGTGCGACGGCGTCGCCGACGGGTCGTGCTTGCGCAGGTAATAGCCGTTCTGCCAGGTCGGGCCGTTGGCCGTGCCGATCATGACGCGCTCGAGGTGGTCCGTGCACGAGACCACGACATCGCTGTAGGCGTCGTCGGTCAGCTGCGCCGCGACGATGCCGTTGGGGATGCTCGGCAGCAGGAACGTCGGCGAGTCCCACGTGGTGGTCGAACCCGCCTGCCAGGTCCGCGCGAACCACTGCCCGCTGCCGGTCGGGATCACCGCGGTCACCCCCGGCGTGCCGCCCTGGTCGATCGCGCACAGCGAGCCGCGGCCGAACACCGGGAAGGCCTGCGACGCGAGCGCGTTGCCGAGGAAGTCGAGCACGAAGATGCCGGCAGAGCTCAGCACGACGATCTCAGGCATGCCGCCGGCGACCCAGTCGACCGTCGCGACGTCCCAGACGGTGGTGTTGGCCGGCGTCGGGATGCGCGGGCCGGGCACGATCGTGTCGTCGGCCATGTGCACGCCGCCCTGCACCCAGGAATCGGTGAACGCGACGAAGTGGTTCTCCGGGCCGCCCGCCGTGTGGTGCACACCCGAACGGATCTGGACCGCGCCGGCGTAGGCCGCCTCGCCCCCCGCCACCGACACGAACTGGCCGTTGTCGTAGCGCCAGAGGTCGACGCCGCCCGCCACCACCGCGGCCACCCGGTCGCTGGCCGTGCCGTCGTGGTTGGGCAGCGGGGCCAGCTGCCGCGCGCTCGGCAGCGCCGTCGCCGCCAGCGCGGCCGGCGTCCCGACCGCGGCGAAGTGGTCGAACTGCAGCGGCTGGAACGACAGGTAGGCCTGGCCTGCGCGCATCAGCAGCACCGAGCGCCCGACGTGGTCGGGCACGTGCTGGCCAGCCACGAGCGAGGCGCTCACCCCGGTCATCGAGGCGGGCCAGTCACGTTCGGTGCGGTAGAACTGGAGCTCCTGGGAGACCAGAGGAGCAGCGAGGATCAGGGGCAGCAGGAGCTTCATCATCAGCAGGGTCAGCGAGTTGGGAGGACCGTAGCCGGGCGGGCCGCCCGACCAAGTGCCGTCCTGCCCGCAGCGTCACTGGGTGTGCCAGCTTTTGGCAAGCCGCGCGATCAGCCGACTGCGTCCCGCACCACCGCCGTGTCGGTGAACTGTCGGAAGCGCTTCACCCGGCCGTCGACGACGTCGAACAGGTGCACCGTCGCCGCGCGGAACGACCGACCGGACTCGCGGTGCGTGCCGCGGTAGCTGCCGACCACGGTCACGTGGGTGCCGGCCTCCAGCATCTCGTCGTCGTCGAAGCCGAAGCCGTCCCAGTGCCGGGCCAGCGTCTCGAACACCCCGGTGACGACGTTGGCCGGCCCGACGTGGCGGCCGCCGTAGGGGAAGCCGTCGTTCTGGATCCACTCCAGGTCGTCGTGGCACAGCTCGGCGAAGCGGGCGTGGTCGCCGGAGCGGAACGACGCGTAGAGCGCCTCGATCAGTTCGATGTTGTTCATGGTCGGAGCGCCTGGCGCGGCGGACGAACGGGTCATGTCGGTTGCTTTCGGGAAATGGAGACGACCGGTCGTATTGGAACCGGCCGCACAGGAATTGGATGACCAAGGAGATGGCCAGGAGGGAGATAGGCAGGAAGGCGGGTCAGGCGCCGGCGGCGAGGTAGCCGCCCAACACGTGCCGCAGACAGGCGGCCAGCGGCTCGAGCGAGCGTTCGATCTTCATCCGGATCACGGCGCCCTCCCACGCGTCGACGAGCACGCGGGCCAGCTCGACCGCGGCGACGTCCCCGCGAATCAGGCCCTGGCGCTGGGCCGCGGCTACGGCTTCGCAGATGCCGCCGAGGTAGCGGCCGAACGCCTCGGCCAGCGCCTCGCGCAGGCGCGGCGAGGCTTCGAGTTCGCCACCGAGGTTGGCGACCAGGCAGCCACCGACGAAGCCAGACCGCTCGAACTGCGCCATCTCGCCCTCGAAGAACGCGCGCAGCCCGGCCACCGGATCTGCGGCGGCGGCGAGCGCGTCGGCCAGCTTGGCGCCCATGCCGTCGGCGTAGAACGAGATGGTCGCCACCCCGAACGCGTCCTTGCTGTCGAAGTAGTTGTAGAACGAGCCCTTGGGGATGCCGACGTCGTCGAGCACGGCCTTCAGGCCGGTGCCGTGGTAGCCGTTCTCGAGGAACAGGCGGATGCCGGCCTCGAGCAGCCGGCGGCGGGTGTCGATCTTGTCGGCTCGCGCGGCCATCGCGGCGACAATACGACCGGTCGTCTCGATTCACAAGGGGGCGCTGGCCCGACCTCCAGGCAGCCCGCTACTCCGGCACCGCGTGCAGCGTGTACCACGCGTCCCGGTTGGCCAGCGCCGCGCCGTCCGCTCCGGGCACGTCGACCGTCAGGTGGTAGACGTAGCCGAGCTCGAGCGGCAGCTGCAGGCGCGCAGTCCGCCCGCCCTCGGCGAGCGCCACCGACGCCACCGCGACCTCGCCGTTGTCGAGCTTGGGCGAGCCGTAGCCGGGATGGTGCCGGTAGCGCCAGCGCTCGACGCGGTAGCGCTGCGGCTCGACCGCACGCGCCGCGTCGGCCGGCCGCGTGAAGTGCACGTCGAAGCCACCCGCGGTGACCCCGACCCGCAGCAGCTCGAACGGCACCGTGGTGCCGTTCCAGACGATGCGCTGCAGACCGAACTTGGCCGGCCCGCGCGAGCCCCACCCCCGACCCGTCTGGCCGACCCACAGGCTGCCGTCCTTGGCGAACCGCGAGCGCACGACGCCGCTCTGCAGGTGGTCGACGAAGTTGATCGCGCAGCCCTGGTAGCGACCGCCGACCCGCTCCAGCACGATGCGGAACACGTTGGAGCGCGTCTGGTCGCCGCAGAACAACTGGCCGACGAACGGGCCGAAGCGGCCCTGCGTGGCGTCGAGCACCGGCTCGCCCGGTGAGTTGGCGAGGTCGCCGTGCGGGAACCACACCGCCGGCGCGCGCCGCAGCTGGCCGTACTTCTCGATCGGGATCGCGTCGAGGTCCTTGCCCGCGTAGTCGGGATGGTCGGTCAGCGACGACGGGTGGCCGTGGAAGTCGCCGCGCTGCATCACGAACAGGCACGACGTCGCGACCCAGTCGCCCTGGTTGTCGGTGCACAGCAGTTCGCCGCGCGCGCCGAGGCCGATGCCGGCGGGCGAACGCAGCCCGCTCGACCACGGTTCGAACGCGCCGTCGGGCGTGATCCGCCACGACCAGCCGCGGTACTTCGCGGCGCGGCCCATCTTGCCGTCGTGCACGCGCGCGACGTCCCACTTGTCGCTGCCGGCCCAGCCGGGCCAGCTCAGCGTCGTGTTGAGCGAGCCGTAGAAGTTGCCGTCGGCGTCGCGCACGAGGCCGTAGGCGTACTCGTGGTAGTTGTCGGTCAGGCCCCACGCGTCGCAGACGGTGCGGAAGCGATCGGCGCGGCCGTCGCCGTCCTCGTCGATCAGCTCGGTCAGTTCGGGACGCTGCACGCAGAACACCTGCCTCGTCTTCGGGTCGACCAGCAGGCCGAGCGGCTCGTGCAGGCCGTCGGCGAACAGCTGCCACTTGCCGGCGCGCCAGGTCCAGACCTGGCCCTCGCGTGTGCTGACGAACAGCGTGCCGTCCGACGCGAACGACATGCCACCGACGCCGAACGCGCGGCCCTTTGGCGTCTCGATCGTCTCGACCGTGTAGCCGGCCGGGATCACGTCGGGCTGCTGGGCGCAGAGGCCGGCCGCGGCGACGGCGAACACCGCCGACCTCGTCGTGCAGCGCATCATCGCACGCCCTCCGGGTTGCCGACCGTGACCGAGAACGTCCTGGTGCCCGCCGGCACCGTCAGGAAGCCGTTCTGCAGCGCGCCGAGTCCGGACGCCACCTGCAGCCCCTTCGGGTCGATGCAGAACCGGACCGCGTCGGCGAGCGGTTCGGCGAACGTGAACGTGTAGGCCAGACCGACGCCGACGGCCGCGGGCTCGACCGACCAGGTCATCGCCTTGCCGTCCCAGTCCAGGTCGAACGTCGGCATCGGCCTGGTGCGATAGCCACGGAAGCGCACCGGACGTGCGCTGCCGTCGGCGCGCCGCAGCGGGAAGCCGACGTCGCCGACGCCGAAGCGCGGCCCGAGCGTCTTGCACGGCCGGCCACCACGGCCGTCGCGATCCGGTCCGACGTCGAGGAACGCGCCCGCCCAGCCGAACTGCACCGCGCACCGTTCGGCGTCGAACGCGTAGTTCATGCCACCGGTCAGTCCGACCGCGATCGTGCGCGCGCTCGCGCCCTCGACGTGCACGCGCAGGACGACCGGATGGTGGTGCACCGCGACCGGCGTGACGCGCGCCGCCTTGGCCTGCCGGGTCCACAGCTTGCGACGCTTGCCGTCCGGGCCCGCCAACGCGAGCTTCAGCACCTGGCCACCGCCGCCCTGGAAGAACTCGACGCGCAGCTGGTGCGCGCCCGCCGTCAACGCGACCGAGCCGCGCTGCTCCGCGTTCGCCGGGTGCACACCGTCATGGGCGACGACCTCACGATCGTCGACCAGCACACGCGAACCGTCGTCGCTGTTGAGGAAGAACGTGTGCTGACCCGCGCGCGCCACCTCGATGCTGCCGGTGAACACGACCCCGTAGTCCTTGCGTTCGCCGAGCGGCGCCAGCTGCAGCAGGCCGTCGTCGAGGTCGCCCTCGCGGAACGGCGTCAGCGCGGTGAAGTCCGGCAGCTGCTGCCAACGGCCGCGGAACACGCGGTAGCGCAGGTTGGCGATCGGCACCGCGCCGCCCGGCTCCTTGCCGGCACCGACGTGCATCACGCCCTTCATCGTGAACGAGTGCCCCGGCAGCGTGCAGACGTAGGCGTAGTCGCCGGCCTGCTTCGGCGCGCGGAACCAGATCGTGTCGCTCTGGTCCAAGAAGATCGCCTTGGTGCTCGCCAGCACCTCGTCGAGGTCGGGCACGTAGTGCTTCTCGCTCGCCGATGCGCCGAGCTGCAGCGTCGCCGCCGCGACCTTCGCCGCGACCCCTTTGCCCTGCGCACACAGCACCAGGTTGTGCTGCATCGCGTCGGTGTTGCGCAGGGTCAGCTTGACCTTGCTGCCGGGCGCCACGGTGAAGCGCTCCTTGTCGAAGCGCAGCTGGCCGGGCAGCACGCCGATCCGGATGTCGAAGTCGGTCTGCTCGAAGCCGGCGGGCGGCGACTGTCCGAGCAGCGACGCCGCGCACCACGCGAACGTCAGGAGACGCAGGGAGTTCGAGAGAGGCACGGCCGAGAGCCTATCCGCAGGGCCGGCGACCCCGGTTGCCACGCAGCAGAAAGCGACTAACGTCCTGCGCGGGCATACGCCCCAGGGAAGCACGGCCGTGGATCCGGCCGGAAACGCTCAGGAGACCTCCATGCAGATCGCACGCATCCTCACCGCAGCCGCGCTCGGCGCGCTGCTCAGCGCGTCGCTCGGCGCGCAGAACGTCGTCTACCACGGCAACACGTCGACGACCACCGGCGGCCCCAACGCCTACCCGCTCGGCAAGGAAGGCATCCGCTGCCAGCAGCTGATCCCGGGCAGCGTGTTCGGCGGGCTGCCGTCGGTCATCAACGACGTCTACTTCAACATGTCGAACTACGGCGGCCTCGCCGGGACGCAGATCTACTTCGACGACATCGAGATCCAGATGAGCTCGACGCCGTCGCAGTCGCTGAGCAGCGACTACGCCGCAAACATGCCGTTCGCGCAGCTGGTCTACCGCGGGCCGCTGCTGGTCAACCTGACCGGTGACGCCTGGAGCCCGATCGGGCTGCCGCTGTCGTACGTGTTCGTGCCGTTCTCGCCGACCGACAACCTGGTCGTCGACTTCACGATCTGGAGCGTCGCCGACAGCGGCGCGATGACCCCCAACAGCCTCGGCCACTACGTCTACTTCCGAACGGACACCAACCTCGGCATCGAACGCGCGGTCACCACCGACTGGACCACGCTGCAACCGACGACCGCGCAGGCGGTCGACGACTACGGCGCCAAGATGGGCTTCCTGCTGTTCGACGGCCAGTTCGTCGCGCACCTCGGCTCGTGCCCGGGCTCGTCCGGTGCCGTCCCGCGGATCGGCGCACAACCCGGCACCTGGCCGGTGGCGAACTCGACGTTCGACGTCGAGCTGACCGACGGGCCGAGCAACTCGCTCGCGGCACTCGTGCTGAGCCTCGAGACGACCAACTACCTCGGCGTGCCGCTGCCGTTCGACATGGCTCCGATCGGCGCCGCGGGCTGCACGTTCTGGCACGGCAGCGAGGTCGCCTTCGCGCCGGTGCTCACCGACGTCAACGGCGCGGCGACGCAGCCGCTGGTGTTCCCGGCGGCGTTCCCGGGCGGCATCCGCTTCTACGGCAGCTGGCTGACGCTCGACGCCAACGCCAACGCGCTCGGCATCGTGCCGTCCGGGTTCGCGACGATGAGCCTGTAGCGCGCGCGTCGCGTCGTTCGGGAAGAAGCGGACGGTCCGCATCCGTAACGAAGCTGTTGCAGCCGCTCGGCGGCGGCCACGGACCGACCCGGCTTCGAGAAGCCCCGAACAGTCTGGAACGGCACCCATTGCGGCCTCCCGCGCACGAATCGCAGCAGCGATCCGATTTCTCGCGTGACGAACGGCGCGCCCGGGCACGTTCGCAAAGGACACAGCGTGCGCGATCGACGGTACGCTGCCGCCCCCCTCACCACCCAACGAAGGAGCTGCCCGTGAACCACCGTGCCCCGATCCTCGCCGCGACCGCCCTCGCGCTGTGCGCCGCCGACCTGCTTGCGCAGGACAACGTCTTCGTCGTCTTCCCGCAGGATCCGCTGCGCCAGACGATCACCGCCGCGTCGTACGTACGCCGCCCCGACTGGAACCTCGCAGCCGAGGGCTTCCAGGAGGTCTCGACCGACTGGTTCCGCGGCGTCGGCAACCTCGGTGGCGGCGCGCTCGCGTTCGGCTTCTACCACTGGGCCGGCGACCTCGACTCGGCGACGGCCGAGACCTACGACGTGATCCTGCGCACCGCCGACGCCGCCGGGCAGCCGGACCTGGCGCCGACCGGCGTGATCGTCGAGGTCACCGGGCTGACGACGCCGACCGGCGGCGGCGGCAACCAGGGCTGGATCATGACCGACAACTTCGCGACGCCGGCGATCCTGCCGACCGACGCGACGTGGTTCCAGGGTATGCGCCTGCCGGCGAGCCCCAACTGGCCGAACACCGACGGACACTCGATCTGGTCGGCCGACACGCTCGCGATCGGCACGCCGGCGACCGTCGGCGAGAACGCCCGCATGACCGCGCCGCCGGTGACCTGGGCCGTCACCGCGAGCAGTTCGTTCCTGCAGACGCAGTGGACCTACATCATGGGCACGATCGTCGACAACCCGACGTTCCACCTCGGCGGCATCGACCCGGGGAGCCTGCGCACCGGCAGCGGCGTCGCCGGCGACCCGAGCTACGGCATGGCGGGCCTGTTCCCCGACGTGTCGGGATCGCCGCGCATGGACGGGCTCAACATGCGCCTCGAGGACGGCAACGGTGCCAACGGCATCGCGGTGTTCTTCGGCGGCAACGCGTGGCAGACGATCCCGTCGCTGCAGATCCCGCCGTTCGTCGGCGACGTGCAGATCGACCTCGCCAGCCTCGTGCCGCTCGGCTTCGCGCTGCCCGTCGGCGGCGCTGCCGTCGCACCGCTCGCCGGCCCCGGCGCCATCTCGCCCGCGCTGATCGGCAGCGAGCTGATGTTCCAGGGCCTGATGTTCGATCCGGCGACCGGCGGCGGCCAGCTGTCCAACGCCCAGGTCGTCAACTTCTGATGATGCGCGGCGCCCTGTTGACCGCGCTCGCCGCGGCGCTGCTGGCCGGTGCCACCGCGTGGCGCTGCGGCTGCTTCGACGGCGAGGTCGAAGCGGCCACCGGCCCGTCCACGCCACCGCCGACGACCTCGCGCGATGCCGCAACCGGCACCGACGCGAGCACGGCGCAGGCCGCGTTCCCGGCCGAACCGGAGCCCGCCGCCCCCGCGCCGACCGACCCGCGCGCGACCATGCTGCTGCCCGACGGCAGCCGGGTCGCGACGCTCAACGGCGCGACCTCCGTGCGCCCGCTGCAGGAGGTCTGGCCCAAGAACCGACCGTGGAGCCCGATCGTCGGCGTCGAACGTTCGGACGTCGGCGTCGAGTGGTACGTGCACGCCGACGGCTGCCGCTCGACCACCGAGATGCGCTGGCGCGCCGACCTCGGCCGCGACGACGCCGTCACCCGCGTCGCGCAGCCGATGCCCGCCGACGCCAAGCCGGTCACGACGCCGCCGAGGTAGCGTCCGTCGGCGCCACCTTTGGCGTCGCACGCGCGCACCATGGCCGGGGGTTCAGCTTTCTGTCGGTTCGGCTGAGCGCGCGCTCAGCGGTGCAGCTCGACCAGCGTCGGGCTCTTGGCCCCGGGCTCGAGCGTCAGCGTCACCGGCTGGTATCCCGGCGCTACGATCTCGATCCGGCACGCCGTCGCCGGCGCCCCCACCGCGAGCGTCGGGCGCGAGAAGTCGTACTGCGCGTGGTTGCCGAGCACGAACTTGTCGCCACTCCAGCGCCCTTCGACGCGTGACACGAGCCGTTCGCCGTCGAACGCCGACGCGACCACGGTGCCGTCGATGTCCGCCGGAGCACCGTCGGGGCCGTGCAACCGGAAGAAGTGGTTGCGCGCGAACCGGGTCGTCGTCGACGGCATGCGGATCGTCACCAACTCCGGTGCCGCCGCCGTCAGGTCGACCTCGACGCTGCCGGCCGGCACGAAGTCGCCGCGCACCGCGGTCAGCGTCACCGGCGCCGCCGGCAGCCGACGCAGCTCGGCGATGCCGCGGGCGTCGACGGCGACCTCCTTGCCCATCATGCGCAGCCGCCCCGGCATCTCGACCGCGCGCCCGTCACCGTCCCGCGCGCGCACCTTGGCACCCTTGGCCGGCGAGCCGTCTGGCAGCACGACCTGCACCCGCAGGCTACGCGCCGGTATCAGCGTCAGGTCGACGATGTGCGCCCCGGCCTGGTAGTCCCGTTCGGCTACCGAGTGGCGCGCGTAACCGTCGGGCGTCGCGCTGAACGAGAACCGGCCGACGTCGAGGCCCTGCACCTCGTAGCGCCCCTGCGCGTCGGTGATCGCATTGGCGACGCCCGTCGCCGAGTAGCCGCCGGCGGACCGCTTGACCCGCATCACTTGCAGCCGCGCCTTGGCGATCGGGTCCCCGGTCCGTCGATCCGTCAGCTGCCCGGAGAACGTCACGCTGCCGCCGAGGTGTGTGCCCAGCCGCAGCACGACGCCCCGTTCGTCCGATCGCGCCCGGACCGATCCGGTGACCCCTCGGTGGTTGGCGCGCAGCCGATGCGTGCCGGGCAACGCCGCCGGCAGCTCGAACCGGCCCGAAGCATCGGTCTCGACCTGGAACGTCGCCGGCGGCATCTCGCCCTCGATCACGCGCCACGGCCGCATGCCCATTGGCATGTACGGCTTGTCGGTGTGCACCTGCACGCCGGCGACCGGCCGGCCGTCGGCGTCGACGACGGTGCCGGTGATGCGGTCGCTCGGCGGGACCCAGAGGATCATTCGCTGGTTGCCGGAGACCTTCCAGCCCTCGTGTCGCAGCCGCGGCAGGCCGTTGGGCGCGACCCGCGTCGTCAGCGACCTGGCGGCCGGCGCGACCTCGTCGAACGCAAACCGGCCCTTCTCCCCCGAGACCGTCGACAGCACCGTGTTGCCGTCGGCGTCGACCAGTTCGATCAGGATGCCGGCGACCCCGCTGCCCTGGGTCTGCTTGACCACACCGTGCAGCCCCGGCGCATCCGAACGGTCCCGACGCCCCGGTCCCGCCGGACCGGCCGCCGCCGGCCCCTGAGGCTTCGGCGCGGGCGCGGCGGTGCGTTCGAGCGCCTGTTCCGGCTCCGGTTCGGGCGCAGGCTGCTGCTGCCGCTGCTCGACCGGCGGCTGCTGGGGTGCGGGGTCCCGCCCATCGCGCAGCCAGAGCCAGAGGGCGAGGGCGGCGGTGGCCGCGACGAGGGCGAGGATCAGGCGGTAGCGCTGCATGGCGGTGCGGACCCCGGAGGGCTTGCCGGGGTGGCGAGCGGAACGACGCCCGTGCCGACATGGTTCCCTCGAATCCGCGCCAATCCTGACGAGCCGATCCCGACGCGCCGATCAGAACGGCCCGAACGTCCACTCGACGCCGCTCGACGTCACCACCTGCGCCGGGTTGGCGCCGGGCGCCAGCGCGAACGCCTGCAAGAACACCTGCTGGCCGATCAGGTTGAGGTCGTTGGGGATGTTCTCGTCGCGACGCAGCAGCGGAATCGCCGGCGATACGACCGAGAACGGCAGGCCCAGCACGTCGGCCGACGTCAGCAGCTGGCAGCCGGTCAGGCCGAACGAACCCAGGTCGATCGGCAGCGGCGCGCCCTGGAAGGTGGTGCCACTGGTGCCGATCATCAGGAACGCCACCGTGCTCGGCGCCTGCGTGATCAGGATGCTCGCGCTCGAACCGATCACCGGCAGCGACGACAGGATCGTGTTGCCGGTCTGCGCGCAGTTGCTGCCGTAGACCGTCGCGGTCGCCTGCGGCAGCGACTGCCCCGACACCCAGGTGTCGCTCGGGTAGGAGGCCAGGAAGGTGTTCCGGCCGCCGAACATCATCAGTTCCTGGCGCGCCTCGTCGTAGACCATCGCGCCCTCGGCGCGCGGCCCCGGCACCGAGCCGACGAGCGTCTGCCAGGACGTTCCGTCGAAGTAGGCCTGGTCGCTGTAGACCGTCTGCGAGATGGCCGTGTTGCCGCCGTAGCGCACCGGCGCCTGCAGGTCCTGCGAGAAGGCCAGCATCGTGCCGCCGCGGCCGCGCGGCGCCGCGACGACGTCGTTGCTCCAGTTGCTGCCATCCCAGCTCCAGACATCGTCGTACGACGACAGGTTGTTGGGACTGACCGCACCGCCGTAGATGCGCACGTTGCCGGTCGCCGGGTCGAACCAGGCAAGCCCGTCGGCCCGCTGCGGCGGAATCTGGCTGGGGAACCGTTCGGTCCAGTCGACGCCGTCGTACTCGTAGGTCCGCCCAGAGAAGAACGTGCCGTCCGAGCCCCCGAACATCACCACGACCTGGCGCAGCGGATCGTAGGCCATCAGCGCGCCCGCGCGCGGCGGCGGCATGTTGGGCGTCGTGACCTGCGTCCAGTCCGTTCCGTCCCAGGTCCACATGTCGCCGCGAACGGTCGAACCGGCGCGACCGCCGAACATCATCACGACACCTCGCGCCTCGTCGTAGACCATCGACGCCCGCTGCCGGGTCGACGGCCGCTGCGTGGGTTGGACCTGCGTCCAGCCGAAGCCGCTCCAGATCCACGTGTCATCGAGCGCGTTGGCGTTGTAGCCGCCGAACATGACGATGTTCTGGTTGGCCTTGTCGAAGACCATCGCGGGATACCCCCGCCCCTGCGGGCTGACCGCGGCGCCGATCGGCACCTGCTGCCAGTCGAGGACCTGCGCCGGCGCAATGGCGGCCGAGGCGAGCAGCGGGAGGAGACGTAGCGACAGTCGGGGCATCGTTCCGTTGTCCGGGGTGCAGGGTCGTGGGCACGGCGGGGCGCGGCCCACGGGAGGTAGGCGCAGGTCGACCGTTGGTGTCACTCGGGTTTTCTGGTCGACGGCACGCCTTACCACCGACCAGAGCAGCGCGCCCCTGGGCGGCCGGCATGCGGTCTGTCGTCATCAGCGGCCTGCTGTGCATCGCTTACGGAGCACCTGGCTCACCGTCGGTGCAGCGCTATTCCGCGGACCCGGACCTCAACTCGTCCTGGTGCTCAATCGCGTAGAGGTGCATCGCGACCGTCTGCCGCCACTGGCAGGCGAAGAAGGCGCTGTTGAGTTCTTCGAGGCGCTGCTCGATCTGGTCGTAGCGACTGCCGATCGCCGCCTGCCGTGCGCTGCTGTCGACCGGCAGATCTTCATCGGGCGCGATTTCGTGCATCGCGGCCATCCAGATGTCGCGCACGGCAGTCGGCACGATCTCATCAAGCGCCGGCTTCAGCACCTGCATGTCCTCTTCGTCGAGACACATGAAGGCATGCTCCAATCCGCCATTGCACGCGAAACTGGTGGCCACCGAGAGGGTGGCCAACATCCGCTGGCGGTGCGTCGTGCCGCGGCCGCCGAACGACCAGTCCTGGGGTGCGGTGAGCCGCTCACCGAGCATCCTGGCAGCCTCGTCACTGACCTCTTGCAACTCCATCGCGATCGCTTCGCGCAGCAGCTGTTCTGCGTCGACCACGCCACGCTGGCACAGCTTCGCCAGCGCCCGCACGAACGCCAGGCGCGAGTAGCGGGCCGCGCTCTCACGCGTCCATAGACGCATCGCTGCTTCGTCTCCGAAGTACGCCGGCGCGCGCGCAAGCAGGTCGCGGAGATCGTCCTCTGGCACGTCCGCAAACTCCTGCAGCCGCCAGCACCAGTACCATGCGCCGCGGTCGCGCGCCGTTCGCCACAGCCCAAGCAGTTGTTCGCCAGGGACAGACTGCCCGGCCTCGGCGATCGCTACGAGGGCGCGCAGTGACGTCTCGTCGAGGTCGCGAGCCTGTTCGGCGAGCTGCCGCGGCAGATCCGGGCGTCGTGACAACAACACCAGCGACGCGGGGGCACACGCGTTCTCGGCCTCCAGGCACCTCCACAACGACGGCTCCAGCTCGGCGAACAGCTCGTCGCCGAGCCGGCCAGACTTGGCCGCGTCATCCAGCCCCCTGGCCACGTAGTCGCCATGCTCACCGAGCAGTTCGCCCGCCAACGTCGACCCGAGCTCCGGATCGCCGCTCGCGGCCATGAGCTGCAGCACGCGGCGTCGCTGGTCTGCTTCAACGTGCGGCAGACACGCGGACAGTCGCGGCCCCGAACGAGCCAGCAACGACTCGGGCAGCTGCCCGATCAACATGGCCAGCGCCTCCGGATTCCGTCGAAACGCAGGATCGCCGAGCGCCCGGAACACCGCCATGCCGAAGTGCTCCGGCTGCGCCAGCAACCTCTGCCGGATCATCTCGACGCCGTCCCCGTCCAGCAGTCCGGCGACCATCGAATCTGGATCGGGCGGCTGCTCACGATCCTGCTGCAGCAATCTGTCGCGCGCTGCGAAGAACCCGGCAACGCCCTGCGCTGCCTCCGGATTCGATATCCAGTCCCCGTAGCTACCGGGCTCTCGCCACGGTAGGCGCAGCCGGGCCCACGCGAGGTAGCCGCCCGTGGCCACGAGCCAGGCTGCTGCAAGGACAACCGGGATGTCGGGGGCGAGCGTGCCACGCAACACGAACCACACCAGGAAGACGAACTGCGCGACGACCGTGAACAGCAGCCAGCTGACTCCTTCGCGCAGCCCCTGCCGGACCCGAATCGCGCTCCAGACGTAGACGATGGGGAACCCGAGACTCGACAGCGGAGGGGGCTCTTCGGCGAACTGGCCGACCAGCACGAGAACGACCCGCAGACAGCCGTGGATCAGGAACAGCCAGTTCAACAGCCTCAGAACCAGAGGCAGCTTCTTGTAGGCGAGACGCACGCGCGCAGGATCCTCGCCCGAACGGGAAGACGCAAGAGCAGGCGGCACGCGACGGCGTTACGCCGCTTTCTGTATTGCCGCCCACGGTCACGCCGGATCCATACAAAAATCAGGTTCGTCACGTAACGGTGCACGGCCGACGGGCGCCCTTGCCATCGGTGTGTGAGTTGCACACCGCATCACTTCTAGAACCGCAAGGAACCCATCCCATGAAGCTCATCGCTTCCATCCTCGCCGCCGCGACCGTCGCCGGTGGTCTCTCCGCCCAGAACCAGATCGACGTCTCGCTGAGCGGCGGCTGGACGGCCACGCCGTGCTGCCTGCAGCAGATCAACAACTTCTCGTCGAACAACGGCGCCGGCGTCTTCCTGCAAGGCGGCGCGAGCGCCGAGGTCGGCACGACGCTGTGCACCAACGACACGATCGCCCGCGCGTCGATCCAGGGCCTGCACCAGGGCACCGGCTCGCACAGCGACGGTCGTCAAGCCGTCGTCGGCTGCAGCGAGTTCTACACGCGCCCGACGCCGGGCAACGTCTACTGCGTGCTCAACGCGCAGCCGATCAGCCCGTCGGCCAACCTGCAGGGCACCGGCTACTCGGGCTCGGCGCTCGGCACGGTCATCGTGACCTGCCCGCTGTTCGGCAACCAGACGGCCAGCGCGGTCGCCGATGCGGTGCCGCCGCCGGCCTTCCCGACGATGCAGACCCTGCCGGTCTCGGCCACGGGCACCGCGTCCAACGTCACGTCGTTCCAGGTCGACATGGACGCCGGCTCGCGCTGCTGGGGCCAACTGACCGACCTCGGCAGCGGCATCCAGCTGTTCGCCGGCGCCGACGCCTCGGGCACCGTCACCCTGTTCTGATGAACACCCGCCCCGAAGTCCGTCGGGTCGCGCTGTTCGTGGCCGTCGCGGTGAGCGCCCTCGCGCTCGCCGTGCTCGGCCTGCGCGACACCGGGTCCCCGCTGCCGGCCAACGCCGCCGCGCAGGAGCTCCCGCCGGAGCGCGCCGAACGACCGCACAGCGCCCCGATCGGCTCCGATCCGGGCACGAAGCCGGCATCGGCGCCGCTGCAGCGCGCCGACGGCAGCGGGACCACCCGGCGACTTCGGGTCGTCTCGGCAGCGGAACTCGCACCGCTGCCGGGATGTGATCTGACCTTGGTCGGTCCGCAGGGCGCCACGCGCACCCTGCGCACCGACGACGACGGCCACGCGCCGTGGCCCGACGCGCTGGCCGCCGGGCGCGCCGTCGTCACCGTCGAGCACGAAGGCTACGCGCCGCTGCGCGGCCACCTGACGGCGCCGAGCGCCGACGGTGAGGTCGTGCTCGCACTCGAGCTGGCCGGACGCGTCGAGATCGCCGTCGTCGACCGGGACGGCCGGCCCGTCGCCGACATCGGGGTGGCGCTGCTGCCGCCTGCCTGCGACGGCGCGGCCGACTGGTCGCGGGAATGGCCGACCGTTCGCGCCAATGGCGTGCCGGCGATCGAAGGGGCGCTGCTGCCGCAGCTGCGCGCCGGGGTCGACGGGATCGTCCGGGCCGGTGCGGCGACCGTGCGGCCGCGCGAGCTGCCCGCGATCGAACTGCCGACGCGGGTCGCATGCGCGCACGGCTGGACCGCGACCAGCGACCGCGACGGGATCGCGCGCTTCGACGACGTCGCCACCGGCACCGGCTATCGCTTCGGCGTGCTCGGCGCGACGCACGTCCGCGTCGAGCCGGCCAACGAGCGCACGCGCCTGACCGTCACCCCGCGCGGCGTGCGCGTCGGGGCCCCCGCGCCGTTCAACCTGTCGGGGACGCTCGACGTCGTCGCGCAGGAGACCGCCCGCGGCCACGCGACCACGCTCGGCTCGTGCGCCGTGCACGGCAGGATCACCGGCGTCGGCGCGCAGGGCGTGCTGGTCAAGCTGGCCCGCATCTCGCAGGCGGGTGGCGGTGACAGCGGCGTCGAGGCGGTCACCGCGATCGATGCAGAACGGACCAGCCAGTCGAGCGACGGCGCGTTCCGGTTCGAGAACGTGCGCCCCGGCATCTTCGCGCTGCGCGCCTGCTGGCTGCGCGGCCAGCAGGACATCCACTTCGTCAGCACGACCCTGCGCCTCGATGCGGAGGACGACGTCGACCTCGGCGCACTGGCGCCGATGGACGGTGCGCGGGCGACCGTGCGCGTCGACCTGAGCGCGGGCGGCCAGCCGGTTGCGGCCACCGACGTGTTCGACGAGGCCGCGAGCTACGAGGCGGTGCTGACGATCGCGTTCCAGCCGGACAGCCAGACCGTCGCCGACGCCGTCACCGAGTTCGCGCGGGTCCCGTTCGGCAGCGAGTTTGTGCTGCACGGCGTGCCGAGCGGCAGCCTCAAGCTGCAGGCGCGGCCGGCGCCGGGGCTCGCGCCGCGGGCGTCGGTGCAGCGGGTCGACAGCAGCGGCGTGGTCGAGGACCGCGTCGAACGGCTCGGCGGCGGCACGGTCGTCGTCGCGGTGCCGGTCGTGCGTGGCGTGCCGCGCGTGTTCGACGTGCGCGGTCCCGACGGCGAAGAGGTGCCCGCGGTGCAGGTGCAGGTGCGCAACCGGACCACCGGCCGCGTCGACGGGCTGCAGATCAGCGAGGCCGGTCGGGCCCCGATCGTCGAGCGGGTCGCCCGCTTCGAACCCGGTGTCTACGACGCGTGGCTCAGCCTGCAGCGCGGCGGCGTGTGGCTGGCGGCGGCGTTCGAGGTCGACGCGACCGACCCGGCTGCCGCCGTCGTGCACGTGACGCTCGAAGCTGCCGGCGAGGTGCGCGGCACGCTGGTCGATCCGCGCGGACGGCCGCTGCCCGACACGACGCTGCGCTGGACCCCGACGACCCTCGCCGGTTCGAGCATCTGGACGTTCCCGGTGCGCTCCGGCGCCGACGGCACGTTCGTGATCTCGGGCGTGCCGGCCGGCGTGCAGCTGGTCGCCGAGCATCGACCGGGCCTACCGCTGCCTGCGGCGGTCGCCGGGCAGGTGCTGCAGGCGGGCAACGTCGTGCTCGACCCGGCCGCGCAGCCGCGCTGACGACGAAGCGTCGCCACAACGGGTCGACAGGACCGGGGTGCAACGGCAACACTCGACGCCGACATGCCCACCCCCGAAGACGTGCTCTCGTTCTGGTTCGGTCCGATCGCCGAGGACGGCAGCTGCTCGCCCGCGTTCGTCAAGCGATGGTGGGCCAAGGACGAGGGCTTCGACCGCGAGGTGACGCAGCGGTTCGGCGCCGTCATCGCCGCCGCCGAGGCGGGCCGACTGGCGAGCTGGCGCGACACGCCGCGCGGGCTGCTGGCCCTGGTGATCCTGTGCGACCAGATGACGCGCAACAGCCGCCGCGGCAGCGGCGCGATGTACGACGCCGACCCGCTGGCGCAGGACCTCCTGCGGCTGGCGATCCAACGCGGCGACCCCGAGCAGCTGCGCACGATGGAACGCTACTTCCTCTACATGCCGCTGATGCACGCCGAGTCGCGCGAGCTGCAGCAGCAGGGGGTCGAGCGCTTCGACCAACTGGCGGCCACGGCCGAACCCGGCGCGCGCGACGCGGCGGCGGCCGCCGCCGACTACATGCGCCGGCACGAGGCGATCGTCGCGCGCTTCGGTCGCTTCCCCCACCGCAACGAGCTGCTCGGTCGCACCAGCACCGACGAAGAACGCGAGTTCCTGAAGCAGCCGGGGTCGAGCTTCTAGCGGCATCGCGGGGGGCATTGCGCGATCGGCCGGGATCGACCTACGATCGCGGCAGAAGGAGCCGGTCCCCTGGCAGCCACGTCGGCCGCAGCGGAACCCGACCAATCGCATGGAGCCCATCAAGCAATCTCTGATCGCGCTGCTCGCCACTGCCCCTCTGTGCGCGCAGCTGCAGATCGACGAGATCCTGGTCAACCCGGTCGGCCCCAACGCCGGCAACCAGCTGATCGAGCTGCGCAACACCACCGGGTCGCTCAACCTAGACGGCTGGCAACTCGTCACCGGAGCCAACGTGCTCGCGTTGCCTTCTGTCTCGGTGCCGATCTATGGCGTCGTGCTGGTGCACCTCGGCGCCGCCGGCACCAACACCTCGAGCGACGTCTACTTCCCCAACGCGGCACCGCTGAGCACGTCGGACTCGATCGCGCTGTTCCGAGACGTGCCGATCACGGCGCCGACCAACCTGGTCGACTTCGTGTCGTTCGGCGGCGGCACCACGACGCTGCAGCTCGCGCTGCAGATGGTGCTGTGGGCGGGACCGCAGGCGACGATCCCGGTACCGCAGGGGCAAGGGGTGACGATGGCGCGCCTGGACAACCCCGGCATCCCGTCGCGCAGCCCGAAGAGCTGGTACTGGGACCACACCCCGACGCTGGGCTCGCGCAACGACCACGGCCTCGTCCAGACGATCGGCGGATCCGCTGCCTGCCTCGGCCTTGGCACACCGGTCCCGGCGGCGCGGCTGGTAACGCGTCGCCAGGCCAACTTGCCGTGGATCGGTGAGACCTGGGACCTCGAGCTCGAGGAGCTGCCGCCCAACCCGTCGACGATGGTGCTGGCACTCGGCACGACGACCTCGATCACTGCGTTCCTGCCGGCTCCGGGGATCACCTGCCTCACGTCGATGACGCCGTTTGCCATCGCGTCGTTTCCGCTGGCGGCCAACACCGACTCGGTGCTCGTGCCGGTGCCCGACCTGCCGGCGCTCGTTGGCCTCGAGCTGGCGGTGCAGGCGTTCGTCGACAGCTACGCGACGGCGTTCCCGATCGGCGCGACGCCGACGATGCGGGTCGTGCTCGGCTCTCGCTGACCGCGGTAAGGTGGCAGCGTGATCCCCAACGCGCAGATCGTGCTGCCCGCCCGCCCGTTCGCCGAGACGCTCGCGTTCTTCCGCGAACGGCTCGGCATGCGCCTGCTGACGATCCGCCCTGCAGAGCAACCGATCACCGCGCTGGTCGCGGGCGGCGGCGTCCGGCTGCTGCTGGACGCGACCCACGACGGCGACCCCGGCACGCTGCGCCTCGAGGCCGAGCGCGACGAGGACCTGCTCGCGCCCAACGGCACCCGCATCCAGCGGCGCGCGATCGCCGCGACCTCGGTGCCCCGTCCCACCGGCGCGCCGACCGTCGTCGGCCGGGCACGTCGCGACGACTGGACCGTCGGCCGCGCCGGCATGCAGTATCGCGACCTGATCCCGGGCCGACTCGGCGGCCACCTGATCGCCTCGCACATCCGCATCCAGCACGGCGGCCCGGTGCCGGACGACGTGCACTTCCACGACATCTCGTTCCAGCTGATCCACTGCCTGCGCGGCTGGGTTCGCGTCGACTACGAGAACCCCGGCGGCGAGGTCGAACTGCGTGCCGGCGAGACGCTGCTGCAGCCGCCCGGGATCCGGCACCGCGTGCGGATGTGCTCCGACATGCTCGAGGTCGTAGAGATCACCAGCCCGGCCGAGCACCTGACGACGCTCGACCACGAGCTCGCGCTGCCCGACGCGACACTGGTCACGCACCGCCAATGGGACGGGCAGCAGTTCTTGCTGCATCGGCCATCGCTGCCGGGCGCGCCGCAGCCCGAACCCGAGGTCGACTTCGAGCAGGCGACCGCCGGCCGCGTCCGCGTGCACCAGCTCGTCGCCGGAACGTCGGGCCGCATCGTCGGAGACCCCGCGTGCGTCGACTTCTTGTTCGTGCGTCGCGGCAGCGGCCGAATCACCATCGCCGACACCAGCCACGACCTGCCGGAGCACGGCGCGGCGACGCTGCCGCCCGGCCACACGGCCGACCTGCACGCGGCCGACGGCACGCTCGAAGCGCTGCACGTGCAGGCCGTCGTCGACTGACGCCCCGCTCAGCCCTGCCAGGGCTCGCGCATCGTCACGAACTCCTCGGCCGCCGTCGGGTGGATGCCGATGGTCGCGTCGAAGGTCGCCTTGGTCGCGCCCGCCTTCAGCGCGATCGCGATGCCCTGGATGATCTCGCCCGCATCGGGCCCCATCATGTGCACGCCGACGACGCGGTCGGTGGCATCGTCGACGATCAGCTTCATCAACGTCTTCTCGTCGCGCCCGCTGATCGTGTGCTTCATCGGACGGAACGTCGACTTGTAGAGCGTGATGCGGTCGAACTCCTCGCGCGCACGCTCTTCGGTGAACCCGACCGTGCCGATGTTGGGCTGGCAGAACACCGCCGACGGCACGAACTCGTACTCGACCGGCCGGTCGACGCCGCCGAACTGCTTGCGCGCGAACGCCATGCCTTCGGCCAGCGCGACCGGCGTCAGCTCCATGCCGCCGGTGACGTCCCCGACTGCGAAGATCGACGGCACCGCAGTGCGGAAGTCGCCGTCGACCTGGACGTAGCCGTCGTCGTCCTGCTCGACGCCGACGTTCTCGAGCCCGAGCCCGTCGGTGTTGGGCACGCGGCCGATCGCATAGAGCACCTGGTCGACCTCGACGTCGCTGCCGTCCGACAACCGGCACCGCAGCCCGCCTTGGGTCTTTTCGATCGAATCGACGATGACCTCGACGCGCAGATCGATGCCGGACTTGGGCAGCTCCTGCGCCGCGAACTCGCGCACGTCCCGGTCGAAGCCGCGCAGGAACAGCGGGCCGCGATACAGCTGGGTCACCTCGGCTCCGAGCCCGTTGAAGATGCCAGCGAACTCGACGGCGATGTAGCCGCCGCCCGCGATCAGGATGCGCCGCGGGAACTCCGGCAGGTCGAACACCTCGTTGGACGTGATGCCAAGCTCGGTGCCCGGCCGCGTATCGCGCCGCGGCCAGCCGCCGGTCGCGATCAGGATCTTGTCGGCGGTGATCCGCCGACCGCCCACCTCGACCTCGTTGGGCCCGACGATGCTGGCACGTCCGTGGATCACTTCGGCGCCGGCGTTGCCGAGCATCTTGTCGTAGATGCCGTTGAGCCGCGCGATCTCGTCCTTCTTGTTGTCACGCAGCGTGTGCCAGTCGAACGACGGCGTCTGCGCCGACCACCCGAACCCGCGCGCGTCCTCGAACGCATGGCGGAACTCGGACGCGTAGACGTAGAGCTTCTTGGGCACGCAACCGACGTTGACGCACGTGCCGCCGAGGTAGCGATCCTCGGCGATCGCGACGTTGGCGCCGAAGCCAGCGGCCATGCGGGCCGCGCGCACCCCGCCCGAACCGGCGCCGATGACGAACAGGTCGTAGTCCATGGGGACGTCGTAGCGCGCCGGCCGCGCGTAGGAAAGCGGGGCATTGTGACACGCTGCCCAACGCGCCGCGGGGTTCCGCAATCCTCACGAAATACGCGGCCCATCCCTTCATTGCACATCCGTCATGCACGACCACGAAACCCGCCCCGCCGAACCGGACGCGGACCGCAAGGGCGGCGGGCGGTTCTCGATCGCGGTCGCCGTCGTGCTGCTGATCATGACCACCGGCGGATTCGGCATTCCGATGGGTGCGATCTTCGACGACTTCCCGTTCGGCCTGATGATCGGCGCGGCGGTCGGCACGGTCATGGCGACCGGGGTCTACTGGTTCGCGCTTCGCAACCGCGGGTGATCGGGCGCGTCGGGGGCGCCACCGAGCAGGTCCCACTGCCCCCCCACGTGTCCTGCCGCACCCGAACGGCTACCGTGTGCGCGTGAGCGCGACCCTCGTCACGAAGCCCGCCAGGCTCACGCGCGCCGCGTTGGTCGTGGCCGCGATGGCCACCGCGATCGCCGCGCAGGCGGCGCCCGGCTACAGCCGCGACGTTCGGCCGATCCTGTCGGAGAAGTGCTTTGCGTGCCACGGTCCGGACGAGGCGGGGCGCGAGGCCGATCTGCGGCTCGACGTGGCCGGCCACGGCCGGACGCGGGAGCTGATCCAGCGCATCACCGCGACCGAACGCAGTGAGGTGATGCCGCCGCCGCACAGCGGCAAGACGCTGTCGAAGGCGGAGATCGCGACGCTGACGGAGTGGGTCGAGGCGGGCACGCCATACGAGACGCACTGGGCGTTCGTGCGGCCGGAGCGGGTGGAGGTCGCGGATGGAGCCGATGCGGGCGCGAGTGCGATCGACCGGTTGGTGCGGGCGCGCCAGCGCGAGCACGGCCTGCAGCCGGCACCCGAGGCCGACCGCGTCACGCTGGCGCGCCGCCTGTATCTGGACCTGACCGGGCTGCCGCCGACGCCGGCGCAGGCCGATGCGTTCGTGCAGGACCGAGCGCCCGGCGCCTACGAACGTCTGGTCGACGAGCTGATCGCTTCGCCGCACTACGCCGAACGGCAGGCGCGGCGCTGGCTCGACCTCGCGCGCTATGCCGACAGCAACGGCTACGAGAAGGACCGGCCGCGCAGCATCTGGCCGTATCGCGACTGGGTGATCCGCGCGTTCGAGGCGCGCATGCCGTTCGACGAGTTCGTGGTGCGGCAGCTGGCCGGCGACATGCTGCCGGATGCGACGGCCGAGGATCGGATCGCGACCGGCTTCCATCGCAACACGATGCTCAACGAGGAGGGCGGTATCGATCCGCTCGAGTTCCGCTTCCACGCGCTGACCGATCGGGTCGCGACCACCGGATCGGTGTTCCTCGGGCTGACCATCGGCTGCGCGCAGTGCCACACGCACAAGTACGACCCGATCACGCATCGGGAGTACTTCGGCCTGATGGCCTACTTCGACGACGCCGACGAACCCGACCTGCTCGTGCCCGACGCCGCCGCCGACCGTCGCCTCGCTGCCAACCGCGATCAGGCGCGACGACAGCTCGACGCGCTGTGGCGGTCCTGGCCCGAGGATGCCGAGCCGCGCGATCGTCGCTTCGCGCAGTGGCTGGGCGAACGCCGCGCGCAGGCGGCGGCGTGGACGCCGGCGCCGGTCGCCCGCGCTTCATCCAACCTGCCGACGCTGACCACCGATCGCGACCATCCGGGCGTCGTGGTCGCAACGGGAGACACCAGCAAGCACGACACCTACGACCTCGCGCTGGCGCCGCTCGCGACTACGGTCACCGCGATCCGGATCGAGGCGCTGCCGGACGACGCGCTGCCGGCCGGCGGACCGGGCCTGACCTACTACGAGGGTCGCAAGGGCGACTTCTTCCTGTCGGAGTTCGTCGCGCACGTCGACGAAGGCGACGGACGGCGGCGCGCGAAGGTCGCGCGTGCGAGCGAGAGCTTCGCCAAGAACCAGTACGGTTCGCACCCCGCCAACGCCGCCGCGGCGATCGACGGGGACCTGCAGACCGGCTGGTCGACGCACACGCGCAACGGCGAACGGCACGTCGCGGTGTTCGTGCTCGCGGCGCCGATTCCGGCCGGCGCCGGGGTCACGCTCGAACTGCACTTCGGCCGACACTTCGCCAGTTCGCTCGGTCGCCTGCGGATCTCGGTGACGGACCGGGACGGCGGCGCCGACGCGATGGCGCTCGCGTTCGACGACGACGGCGCCGTCGAGGCGCTGCTGCACGTGCCGGACGGCGAGCTCGACGAGGCGCAACGGCGCCAGCTGCGCGATGCGTTCCTGCTCGAGGCGGCCGAGGTCGCCGAGGGTGCCGGCAAGGTCCGTCGGCTGCGCCGACGCGTCGAGCACGCCAGCACGCTGGTGATGCAGGAGCGTCCCGCCGCACGCGGCCGCGTCACGCGACGCCACCATCGCGGCGAGTTCCTGCAGCCCAAGGAACCGGTCGAACCGATGCTGCCGGCGGCGCTCGGCGCGACGCAGCGGCCCCGCAATCGGCTCGAACTGGCGCGGTGGCTGGTCTCGCGCGACAACCCGCTCGCCGGGCGCGTCGTCGTCAACCGCGAGTGGGCGGCCTTCTTCGGTCGCGGACTGGTCGCGACGCCCGGCGACTTCGGCGCGCAGGGCGCGGCCCCCAGCCATCCGGTGCTGCTCGACTGGCTCGCGGTCGACCTGATCGAGGGTGGGTGGAACCTGCAGCGGTTGCACCGCCAGATCGTGACCAGCGCGACCTACCGACAGAGCGCGCGCGCCGCCGCCGGCCAGCTCGCGTGCGATCCGGACAATCGCTGGCTCGCGCGCGCTCCGCGCCTGCGGCTCGACGCCGAGGTCGTGCGCGATGCGGCGCTGGTCGCGAGCGGCAAGCTCAGCGAAACGCGGTTCGGTCGGCCGGTGCGACCGCCGCAACCGAAGGACGTCACCGAGATCGCGTTCGGCCGGCCCGGGTGGCGCGCCGACCGCGGCGAGGCGCGCTTCCGACGCAGCATCTACACGTTCCAGAAGCGCACCGCGCCGTTTGCGTTCTATGCGACGTTCGACGCGCCGAGCGGCGAGTCGTGCCTGGTGCAGCGGCAGCGATCCCGGACGCCGCTGCAGGTGCTGTCGCTGCTCAACGACCCGATGATGGTCGAACTGCACGAGGCCTTCGGGCAGGCGCTCGCGGCGCGCGCCCAACGGGACGGCGTCGGGGCGGCGCTGGTGCACGCGTTCCGCCGCGTCTGCACGCGCGCGCCGGAGGACGCGGAGCTCGACCGCCTGCGCGCGTTCTTCGACCGGCAGCTCGAACGGACCGACCAGAAGACCGCCTGGGCCGCCGTCGCGCGCGCGCTGCTGTGCCTGGAGGAGGCGGTGACCCGGAGCTGATGACGATGCGAGCACGACTCGACTCCGACCCGTTGCGCGCCGGCCGCCGCCAGTTCTTGTCCGACTGCGGCGTCGGCCTCGGCAAGATCGCGGCGGCGTCCCTGCTGGCCGGCCCCGCGTTCGGCGCGGGCCGCGGCAGCGACCCGCGGCCGACCGACCCGCGGCCGCCGCACTTCGCCCCGCGCGCCAAGGCCGTCATCCACCTGTTCATGGGCGGCGCGCCGAGCCAGCTCGACCTGTTCGACCCGAAGCCGCAGCTGACGCGCTTCGAGGGCAAGCCGCTGCCGGCGTCGGTGATCGGCGACCAGCGCTACGCGTTCATCCGGCCGGACGCGGCGGTGCTGGGGCCGCGGTTTGCGTTTGCGCGGCACGGCGAGTCGGGCGCGGTGCTCGGCAGCCCGCTGCGTCATCTGGCGTCGGTCGCCGATGAGCTGTGCATCGTGCGTTCGATGCACACCGACCAGTTCAACCACGCGCCGGCGCAGCTGCTGATGAACTCCGGGTTCTCGCAGCCCGGCCGGCCGAGCATGGGTTCCTGGGCGATCTACGGGCTCGGCGCAGCCAGCCGCGAACTGCCGGCGTTCGTCGCGATGAGCACGGGCTCCGGCCTGAGCGCCGGTTCGGCGCTGTGGTCGAGCGGCTTCCTGCCGAAGAGCTTCGACGGCGTGCGGCTGCGCAACGGCAGGGATCCGATCCTCAACCTGAGCACGCCCGAGCGCTTCGCCGCGCACGGGCTGCAGGAAGAGACGTTTGCGCTGGTCGCCGACCTCGACCGGCGTCGCGCCGAAGCGCTCGCCGATCCGTCGATCACGGCCCGCATCCAGTCGCTGGAGATGGCCGCACAGCTGCAGACCTCGGCGCCCGAACTGCTCGACCTGCAGAGCGAAGGCGCCGACACGCTGGCGCTCTACGGCTGCGATCCGGACGAGCCGTCGTTCGCGCGGGCGTGCCTGCTGGCCCGCCGTCTGGTCGAGCGCGGCGTTCGCTTCGTCAACATCTTCCACGAGGGTTGGGACGCGCACAGCGACGTCAAGGGCAGCACGCTGCGCAACTGCCGCGCGACCGACCGCGCCTGCGCGGCGCTGGTGCACGACCTGAAGTGCCGCGGCATGCTCGACGACACGCTGGTCGTCTGGGGCGGCGAGTTCGGTCGCACGCCGATGGTCGAGACCAACCCGGCGCTCGGCCGCAGCCTCGGCCGGGATCACCACCCGCAGGCGTTTACGATCTGGATGGCGGGCGGCGGCGTGCGCGCCGGCCATACGCACGGCGCGACCGACGAGTTCGGTTTCCACATCGTCGACGGCCCGGTGCACGTGCACGACCTGCAGGCGACGATCCTGCACCTGCTGGGCCTCGACCACGAACGGCTGACGTTCCGGCACGCCGGGCGCGACTTCCGCCTGACGGACGTGCACGGCCGGGTCGTGCGGGAGCTGCTGGCCTGAGCAGGGCCGTCAGCGCAGGACCGGCAGCGCAGGGCCGGCAACGCAGGGCCGGCAGCGCAGGTGCTGCTACCTGCGCCGCAGCAGCAGCCGCGCCTGGTCGACCCGGTAGCCGCGGGCCCGGGCCAGCCGAACCCAGATCTCGGCTTCGGTGTCCGCGCCGGTGCGCTTCGGCCTGGCCTCTACCGCACGCAGGGCGGCGTGCCGCTCCTCGCTGTCGAGACCGTTGAAGCGGTATGCCGCGTCCTCGGCGGTGAACTGCTCGATCCCGCGGCGGAATCGGATGGAGTCCACCATCCCGGCGTGGTCGGCGACGCGCACGGGAAACACCAGATCGGCCAGCAGACCGTCGTCGAGCACGACGGTCTCGTAGGTCACGATGCGCCAGCCGGGCGGCGACGCCGGCCAGGCCTTGCCGACCTCGCCCGGCTTGACCAGCAGGTAGTCGCCGGATTCGAGCATGCGGATCTGCGCCGAACGAAGCTCGATCAGCTCCGACAGGTTGGCCTCGTCCATCAGCCCGCCGCCTTCGGCGCGCAGCCGGGCCAGGGCCAGCTCCTTCCTGCGCACGTTCTCCTGCAGGTCCGTGGCGACGCGCGTGCGGAGGTCCGACGGCAGGTCCCCGAGCGGAGCCAGGGTCACCTTGGCCACGGCCAACGCAGCTGCGCTGGCGGTGGTCGGCGCTTCGTGCTCCGCGCAGCATTGCGGCTCTCGCTGCGGTGCGGCGAGGTCCGCCGGATCGAGTTGCGACGAGAACTGCTGCGCAGAGGTCTGCGCCAGTTCGGGCGCCGGCCTGGCGGCAGGGACCGCCGTGGTGCTGCGGCCGAACCACAGCCAGGAACCGACGACGAGCGCGATCGCGACGATCAACGTGTAGCGCATGGCCCTAGCCTCCGCACTTGGCGCATTGCAGCGGGATCTTGGCGAAGGCGATCTTCTGCCCGCACTTGATCGTGATCTCGACGTCCTGGCTCTTGTCCTCGTCCGCGCAGGCGACGCTGCCGCTCACGACGTACGATTCCGAGCCGATGTTGTAGGGGATCGTGTCGTTGGTCGGACCCCACACGCCATTGTCGTACGTGACCTGAAGGTCGCCGCCGTTGCAGCAGCAGTCGTCCACGTAGACGACATCACAGCTGAACTTGAGGCTGCATTCCGCCTCGAGGTCTTCGCAGTCGACGCCGTCGACTTCCTTGCAGTAGCCGTCCCCGAGGGTCGGCTGCGCGAGGTTCTGGATCTTGAAGCAGGTCGTCGCGCCGTCACCGCAGAGCACGACGGCGCTGTTGTTGGCGGGGCCGGCGGTTGCCGAACAGCTGCAGGGAACAGGATCGTCGACCGGCGCAGCGGCACGGATCTCGGTGGGAGGCGTCCAGGATGCGGTAGCGCCAACTACCAGGGCCAAGGCCGTCGCGAATCGAAGCACCGTCATGTGAACTCTCCTCTCTTGAAGCAACCCGGGACCCTTCGACCCGCGGACGTGAGACTCCCTATCCAGCCCGAGAAGCTATTGGCGCGCTCATACGATATCAACGTTTCCGTCGATTCATCGCGCCACCCGTGCCTGGATCCGCTATCGCGGCGGCGGCGACCACGAGGCCCGTCTCGAGATCGCGCACGATGGCGACGAACGGACGGTCGGCGTGGAACACCTTCCGGCGGCGAGATGTCGAAGGCGCCGAGCTGACCATGGTCACCGAGCCGACCCCGACACCTTCTTCGTTCATGCCGAACGCGGCGATCTGCGTGCCGGCGAGGAAGCGGCCGCCGCCGTTCTGACCGGCGCGCTCCATCAGGTTCCAGCGCGCCTGCGCGTCGACCTTGGGGAGGATCATGGTCACCCGGGACGGCTCGAGCTTCGGCAGCATCGAGTCGCCCGAGGCGATCGCCTGCGCCAGCAAGCCGCGCAGCGCCTCGAAGTCGAGGTAGCCGTCGGGCAGCAGGAAGTCGACCGCGAACCCCTTCTCGCGCAACGGCAATCGCAGCACCCGGAAGTCCGCCGACTCACCGATGAGGCAGTTGCCCTTGCGCTTCATGAACGTCGCAAAGATGCGCTGGTCCTTGGCCGGGCGGAACGCGCCCAACTGGCTGTTCGACTTCTCGAACGGGTCCTGCCACGCCAGCTTCGCGCCGAACCAGGACACGGCGATCCGGTCCACACCCTCGGGGAGGTCCGCGACCATGCCGCGATCGCCCCGCCCATCGGAGGCGCGCAGACTCTTCGACAGGTCCTGCCCCTTTGCATGCGTCAGGCCGGGCACACCGGGGACGTCGCAGGCCATGCTCAGCAGTTCTTTGCGTGTCCGGCCTCGCTGCAGTTGCCACCCGAGATCCGTCACGAGTCGCGTCACCGAACTGTGCAACTCCAGGTCGGGGGACACGACCAACCGCCCTCCGATGCGAAGCTCCTCGCCGCCACGCTTGCGCAGTTCGCGTATCAATCGCTGCAGCCTCGGAATCGCCGTGGCCACGGTATGGCCGCCGCCAGTGTACGGAGACAACAACGCGGCCTCGAGTTCGGTCCCGACGACCTGCGACATCGTGATCGCGGCCGTCGAGATTCCGAGCGGAACGACGATGACGTTGCCGGACTCGCCGCCATCTCGGAGCTGCGCGACCCGGCGCGCCGCGTCGAGGTGTATGTACGGCACGAGATCCTGCCCGTGCAGCGACGCTTTGGCCTGCGGCTGCTGGGGGCCGCCCACGCAGCAGATGGACAGCAGGCAAGGAATGGCTGTCAGCATGGGCGTTACTTGAGCTCGAGCAGGTCGGACCACTTGATGTCCGTGTTGATGTCAAAAGAGCGCTCGCCCGGTCGAGACTCGAGGGTCGGCGACTTCTTGTCCGCCTTGAGAGACTGGAACGGGAAGCCCGCCAGCATCGTCATCACGAGGTTGCTCGCCGACTTGGGACCGTTCGGGATGTTGCCCGCAAAGCACGAGAAGATGCTCACGTCGGGATCGAGGCCGTGCCAGTTCTTGGCGAGCGACGTCCACGCGCGCGCCTCCTTGAGGCCCGCTTCGGCCGCCTCCATGTCGGGGAACGTGCCGTCGCGATTGCCGTGTCCGCAGACGTGCATCTTCAGGCCTCCCTGCAGGCCCGGCTTGACGATGCCCTTTCGGTCCTTGATCCACGCACCCTCGTCATCCTTGAACCACGCGCCATATTCACTCGGCGGCTTGAACCGCGTCGTGACGACCACCTCGCCGTCCTCGTCCCGGCGCGCATGGATGATCACGACGCCGTCGACGTCCTCCGTGCCGTCTATCGACTGCTCGAAGGTCATGACCGCGATATTTCCGGCGGCGGCGTTGCCATCGTCTCCGATGATGACCACGACGGTGATCAGTCCGAGCGGGTCCGAGTGGGACAATGGTCCGGAACCGACGAAGGCATGGGCGTTGCCCAGGTTGCAGGAATCGGCGAAGGCACCGAGCGGATCGCGGGTCAGGAAGCGTCCGATCGCGGGCGCATAGTACCGATTGCGCATGTATGCGAGCCCGGTCGCCGAGTCCCATCGCGTGCCGTTCCACAAGAACGGCTGGCCGATCGACGACTGCGAGGCTGCACCGGACCCGGCCACGAAGACCGTCGGTGTGCCATACGGATCGTATTCGTAGGTCTCGACGACGGCGCCGGTGTCGTCCACGAGCACCGCCGTCGAATCGCGCAGCCCCTGCAGCGCATGGTAGTCGTGCCACGCGCCGGCAGCGTCACGCCGGCGGTACGCCACCAGCTCGTTGGAGGTCGCCCCCCATACGAATTGCTTCCGCGGCACCGCGGTGTTGGGCGCGCCACCGTCGAGGCCGCACTCGGCGATCTCGTTCCAGCCGTCGTAGACGTGGAAGCAGGTCTCGACGCCGACCCAGACCGATACCGATCGGCGGTCGTAGACGTCGTAGACGAACACGGCCTTCAGCTGCAGCTGACCCGGACTCGGCAGGAAGCCGGGCTTGCCGCCGCCACCGGTCGCGTTCAGCGTGATCACGCCGCCCGCGATGGATGCCCGTAGCTGGCTGCGGAACGCGGGATCCATGTGCTCCTTGAGCAGACGCCCGTAGAGGTTGGTGACCCCCATCCGCACGTCGTCCTGCGCGTCGTCGAAGCCGTCCTGCTGGGCCTCGGCGTACTTCTCCTCGTCGTTCGCCGGCGCGTCCGGAAGGATCTCCCAGATCTCCGACAGACGGTTGCGGTAGTCGTACTTGTAGACGAAGACTCCGTCGCAGATCAGGTTGCCGCGGCCGTCGTATTCGTATGGAATCGCCGCGCCGCCACCACCGACCGCCGGCGTCGAGACCGACGCATAGCGATTGCTCGCGCCCTGCGGGTGGCTCGCACCCTGGGTCGCGTAGTCCTGCTCGAGCAGGCCGCCGGTCGTCGCATCCTCGCGATCGAGCGAGATGCGGTTGTGCACACCGTCCATCGAGAACTGCTGGAACTGCCCGACCTGACCCGCCACGTAGCCAGCGGGGGGCGAGCCGGCCATCGTGGCGACGCCGCTCCAGGCCTTCTCGAGTCGGTGGAAGCCGTCGTAGGCGAAGCGGTCGCCGGCCGACCCGTCCACCTTGGTGTGCACCTCCTTCTCGAGGTTGCCAGCGGCGTCGTAGAGGTAGGCGAAGTCCGAGATGGTCGTCGGCGTGGGGTTGGACGCATCGGAGAACTCGTGCTCGATGCCACCCAGGCGACCGAAGCCGTCCCAACTGAACGTCGTGTCGACCTCCGGCAGGTTGGTCCCGCCCGGCGTCAACCGCCGCGTGCGCCGACGCATGCCGGTCCAGCCATAGTCGGCCAACGGAACGTTCGGGCCGCTGAGGTCGCCGGACGTGTCCCAGTCCAGCTCGTCGAGACGGCCGCGACCGTCGCGCGTCATCGTCACGCCGAGTGGTTGTGCGAACGCGCTGCCCGCTCCGAGACCGTCGACGAAGTCCCACCCACTGCGGAACGGGTCATTGCCGACATACTCGGAGTGCACCTCGAGCACGTTGGCGCTGGCCGCGGCGAAGTTGTAGCGCTCGTCGTGGATGCGACCGATCGAGTCCTCGCGACGATGCACGGTGCCGATCGGCACCTGGTTGGCCGGGTCCGCGAGGTAGTCGTTGATCTCGACCCGACCCAGCGCATCGCGACGGATCCAGTCGGTCACGTTCCAGCCGGAGATCTTGTTCGGCGCACCCTCCAACCAGCGCTTGATGACGCGTCCGGCGCCATCGCGCGCAAAGCGCGTGCGCCCCTGGTCTCCGTCGTAAACGTCCGTCATCCTCGACGCGGCATCGTATACCGCGAACAGACACATATCTGCATTCGGCGCCGCGGCCGACGGCAACGCCGATGCGCCGGGCCGTTGCAGGATGAACGCTCGGCCTGCAAAATCGAAGTGTGTAGCGGTCGAATTCCCACTGTCATCGACATCCTGACGGATCGTGCGACCGTCTCCCTGGGTGGCACCCGAGTCGGTGAATATGGTCGACGTAACGATGGAAATCGCTGCGCCATCGACCCGCGCGTGTTCGACGACGCGCCCGACGCCGTCACGGAGGTATTTGTGCACCAGGCCCTTGGGGTCGATGTGGCGATCCAGGACACCCAGGCTGTCGTAGGCATAGGCGTGCACGAGCGGGCTGGCTTCGGTCGCACCGCGACGGGCCAGCACGACGCGACCGAACGCATCGACGTCGAACTCGGTCTCGAAGATCCGCAGTCCACCGAGACCTGCGTCGACCTCCCGGCGCACGACGCTCGCCACGTAGGGCGTGCCCGCGTGGTAGTCGTATTCGAGCACGTCGCCGGACTGGGACGCGCTCTGCAGCCGCCCGTGCTCGCCACATACAGGTAGGTCGTCTCGTCGAGACCGCTGCGCAACAGCCTGGCGAGCTGGGTCTGCTTCGCCGGCACGAACTGCCACGCCGTCTGCTGCACGGCCATCGGAGTGGCTCCCCCGAGGTCGCGACGGAAGGCGTCGTCCTGGGTCCAGATCACGCGCGACAGCTGGTCGTAACGAACGGCTCGCCGCGCCAACACCTGCGTCGCGTCGCCCGTCTCGGTCTCGGTGACGCGGCCCATGCAATCGACCTCGAATGCATGCACCGCGCCGCCGGTCGAATGGGTGTAGCCGACGGGGGCGGTCGTCGACGGCTCGGTGACCGAGGTGATCGCGCCGGCAGCGTTGCGTTCGACCACCGTCCACAGCTCGTCCGTGCCCGAACCGTCGTGGTTGGCGGCGACCTGCCGCGTGGCGGTGACCTCGAGGAACTCGTTGACGAAGCTCGCCGGAGATCGCACCTCGTCGACGTTCTGCGGGTCGCGCGTCACCGTCTCGAACACGGTGCCGTAGCCGTCCTGCACGATCGTCGTCACCCCGCCGCCGGGCCGCGTCATCGTCGCCAGGCGCCCGTCCGCGCCGTAGGACAGCTTGGTGACCAGGTGTTCGACCCCGCCGCCCGGCTCGTCCAACGGCTTGCGGTCGACGTAGACCTCCATCAGTTGCGTGTGGTGATAATGGTACTGCGTCTCGATCCAATCGCGGGCGGCCGGACCGCCTGCCCCGTGCCGCGTCGGCTTGCTGCCGTTCGAAGCCAGGTTGTTCCGCTGCACCACGGTGCGGTGGCCGAAGCGGTCGTAGTAGGCGCGCGCATCGCGCAGGAACCCGCCGCTGGTGCTGGTCACCTTGCGCACGGCCGGACCCGACGCGCACAGCTCGTAGACGACGACCGCCGGCTGCCCCGCGAGGGCATGGTGGGTCAGCTGTTCGACGTCCCCGATCGCGCTGAGCGCGTAGTCGGTCTGGTCGGTCGAACGCTGCAGAACCCGCGTCAGGCGCCCGTTGGCGTCGTACGAGTAGACGGTCCGCAACCCGTCGCCGTCCTCGCTCCGGCGCACCTGCCCGTTGACGACGCCCTGCTTGGCGAGGCCACCGGGTGCATTCGAGAGGTTGCGCCACCAGGTCTCGGACACCGCCGAGCCCGGCACGCTCGTGTTGGGCGCGTTGGTGAGCGAGTCCTGGATCCGCACATCGCTGATGGTCTTGACCGTCGTGCCCGGGATCTGGCCGTGCTGGACCGCATCGACCCGATCCAGCATGTCGGTGTGCGTATAGGTGTAGGTGCCATCGGGCGTCGCTTCGGTGTGCGGCAACCAGGCGCCCATACCTGGCCGGCTCCCGCAGCCTGCGTGTAGGTACCGTCCACTCGACGGTGACGGATACGGGCCGGCGTCCCCGTGCTCGGGATTGGGGGCGCGGTAGGTCTTCAGCAGCTTGCTGCCCGCATAGTACTCGTACTCGTGAGAACGGGTGACGGTCGCGCCGTCCCGCGTCGATCGCACGTCCATCCGGATCGGCTGGCGACACGCGCACGTCGCGTCGGCGTAGACGTAGTACCGTTCGATCTGCTCGGGCTCGACACCGGCGGCCGGGTTGCCCGCTCCGCTCGGATACGCGGTGGCACGCGGACGCCCGTCGGCGTCGTCGCTCGCCGTCACGAACTCCGAGTAGAGCCGGCCCGACCACTTGTCGTAGTCGAAGCGGTACGTCGAGCCGCCCACCTTCTGGACCTCGATCGACTGCATGGTCGTGCCGGTCAGCACCTCGGTGGACCGCGTCGCGACCGGATAGCTCGCGACCAGCTTCTCGCCGGTCATCGGCCGCTCCTGGGACCCGAATCGACCATCGGCGAGGTAGGTCGTCTCGAGGATCTTGCGATCCGGGTGCGACGTCGTGACCAGCGCCTGCGCGAACGGGGCGCCGCTGTGCACCTTGTGCCACTCGCAGAGCGACGGCGGCACGTTGGCGGCGCCGACGTCGTAGACGAACTCGTGCACGATCTGCGCCGTCACTTCGGCGGCGGCATCGATGACGATCGCATCCTGGCCCGTGCTGTCGTTCAGCACCTTGCGAGACGAGGAGTAGACGCGATGCAGGCGTCGGCCGAAGTAGCGACCGCCGGTGACGCTGGTCGCACCCTGGAACACGATGCCCCACGTGCGCGCGACCGCCTCCGGCGGGCTCGCGCCGTTCTGTTGGTAGCGGATCTCCAGGCAGTCCTGCCCGGACCACGCCCACGAGGGGCTCCAGTCGAACACCTGGGTCAGCCCCGAGGCGAACTGGACCTCCGCTAGCTGATCCTGCGTGTTCCAGACGAACGACGACGTGTTGTCGTACGGGTCGCGAACGCTCGTCAGCCGCCACAGCGTGCGCGGCGGACTGGGCTGGTAGGACGACGAGTACGGGTTGAAGGTCTCGTACTGCGCCACGGTGCCGTCGACGTGCCGGACCTCGGCCCGCCCCGCGGTCGCGTCGTGCCACAGCTGCGCCCCCGACAGGTTGCTCGTGAACCGGTAGACCATCGTCGGCAGCGGCGCCGCGGCATCGGCCGCCGCACGCTTGCGTCGCTTCGAGCCCTTCGACGAGCCACCCTGCGTCTGCCCGATGCCCGCGTTGCTGAACACCGCGGTCGTCTGCGGGTTGGCGCCGGTCTCGAGAGGTCCGCCGTATTGGTAGAAGGCCGTGCCGGCCGCGTGCTCGACCTGCATCAGGTAGAGGCCCGGCATGCTGCCGGGTCGTGGCTGCACGGCGGAGTCCAGGTCGAGCAGCGCCGCCGACATGTCCGGCACCGGCACCGACGGCTTGAGCGGGGTGCCCGAGCCCTGCCACGTCGGGTAGCTGACGTCGAACAGGAGCCACCGGCCGTAGAGGCGGGCGACGCCCATCGAGCCGTCGTGCATCTCGGGCATCGGCAGCCGCCGCACCACGGAGCCATAGGTGGAGACGTCGGTGCTGCCCATGCCGACGTCGCGCAGCACGACCGAGTGGTCGCCGGTCGTGCTGGCGCGCTGCGGGTTGCGAGCGACCAGCGGATCCTGCGCGAAGACGACGCCCCCGAGCTGCACCAGGTCCGACGGCGCGGCCGGGGTGAACTGCGTGCGGACCTCTTCGCCGCCCAGCATCAACGAGAGCGCGTAGAGGTCGTTGACGGACACGGGTTGGCAGCACTCGGTGGTCGGCTGCTGCGCGATCGCGGCGGTGCCGAGCAGGGCGAATGCCAGACTGCGCATCGATGCCGACGCACGGCCCCGACGATTCCTGGGCGGGTTTCCTCTCATTCCCTTGCTTCGTGGTGCTCTTCCTGCACCACATATCTCCTTCACCATGTGCATACCGATTGCACGGTCGGCAAGCAAGCCTGAGAACGGCTGGATCGACCCGCGGCGTGCATGCATTTGCAGCCGGGCTGCGCGGCCTTCGGCATCCGTACATACCGATTCCCGGCAGCCTCCGAAAATCGGGTACCCACGTCAGTCTCGATCGATACACCGAGCCAGGACCCGTCAGGTCCACCGGTCGCCCGCGATCGTCGAAGTCCCATCGCGTGACCTCGAAGCCGCGCGGGTCCCTGGAGGCTGGCCCCCCCCCAGTCCTAAACCGCTGTCCTAACCCGCTGGCCTAACCCGCTGGCCTCGCCCGCTGGCCGCCACAGGCGCGAACTCCCCCCTTCCCCTCTCGCAAGGCGAGCCGTCGCCTTAGTCTCTGTCGACCCGGAAGGAGCCCATGAACGACAACCGTCCCACCCTCTCTCGCCTCGCGGCCGCCGCGGCCTGCTCGGCGATCCTGTGGTCCACTGCCGCCGTCGGCCAGCAGGCGCAGCGCGCCCGGCGCGCCGTGATGCCCAAGACCCTGGCCAACGCGCTGCCGGTCGCCGCCGAGCAGACCCGCGTGGTCGTCAAGCTGGCCGAGGGCCGACCCGAGCTGGTCCGCCGCGGCGCGATCGACGCAGCGGAGATCCTCGCGGTGATCGATGGCCGGTCGACGCGCTCGTTCTTCGCCGGGCTCGAGGACGAGCTGGCTTCGATCCGCGCGCGCCAGCTCGCGGCGGCGCCGGAAGGCACCCGGCCGGCGGTCGACCTGTCGCTCTACTACGAGGTGCACGCCAACAGCGCCGCGGACGCGCGACGGCTGGTGCAGCAGCTCAACGCGCTGCCGAGCGTCGAGCTCGCCTACCCGCGCGAACTGCCGACGCCGCCGCCCGGTGACGACCCGCCGTTCACGCCCGACTTCAGCAACCAGCAGGGCTACCGCGCGCCGGCGCCCGACGGCATCGACGCCAACGCGGTGCAGGCGTTGACCGGCGCCTCGGGCGCGGGCATCACGGTGCTCGACATCGAGTGGGGCTGGGACTTCGGCCACGAGGACATCGCGCCGCTGACGGCCGCGTCGCTGATCGGCCCGCCGATCTTCAACTCGACCTACAACAACCACGGCGTCGCCGCATGCGGCGAGATCGCGGCCGATGTCGACGGCCACGGCGTTTCGGGCCTCAACCCCGACATCACGCTGCGCGTCGCCACCGACTACCCGGCCAGCGGCTACAGCGTCGCCAACGCGATCGCAGCGGGCTTGCCGGCGCTCGGCAGCGGCGACGTGATGCTGCTCGAGGCGCAGACGTCGACGCCGCTCGGCCTCGGCCCGACCGAGTGGAACCAGGCCGACTTCGACGCGATCCTGATCGCGACCAACCTCGGCATCCTCACCGTCGAGGCCGCCGGCAACGGCGGCGTCAACCTCGACTCGCCGGTGCTCAACGGCCTGTTCGATCTCAGCGTGCGCGATTCGGGCGCGATCATCGTCGGCGCCAGCGACGGCGTATCGCTCGCCCGCGCCGGGTTCAGCTCGTACGGCTCGCGCGTCACCGCCAACGGCTGGGGCCGCGATGTCGCGACGACCGGCTACGGCTCGCTGTTCTCGGCGCCCGGCACGTCGCTGCAGGACTACACCGCGTCGTTCAACGGCACGTCGTCGGCCTCGCCGATCGTGACGGCCGCGGTCGTCGCCGTGCGCGGCGCCGCCGACGCGCAGCTCGACCCCACCGCGGCCGCGGCGCTCGATGCGTTCGCGCTGCGCTCCTTGATCGAGGCCACCGGCACGCCGATCCCCAACATCGGCAGCCGCCCCGATGCGGCCGCACTGCTGGCCGCCGCCGACATCCTGCGCGGCCTGACGGTCAGCGCCGACCCGCGGCTCGGCACCAACGTCGTGCTCGAGATCGAGCGCTCGTTTGCCGGCACCACCGGCGACCTCTACGGCCTGTTCGGCGCGACGTCGACGATGAACGCGCCGCTGCCGGCGCCGTTCGTCGCCGACAGCCGCCGCCTGCTCGACCCGGCCACGACCGCGCCGGCCTCGTTCGGCACGTTCAACGGCGCGACCGCCGACTACACGATCTCCGTTCCCAACAACGCCGCACTGGTCGGCCAGAGCTTCTACTTCCAGGCGATCACGCTGGACCAGAACAACGGCTCGCTGGCCGCGACCAACAGCGCCCGGGTCTACGTGCGCAAGTAGTCGCCCCCGCCGCCGTGGCGCCGCGGCAAGCAGGCGGGCGGGCGGCAGGCGGGCCGGGCGGCGCCCCTGGACGGCCCCGACGACCCCGGGGAGAATCCGTCGGCGCGGCGACCGGGGAAGAGCCGCTCGACATCCGCAACCTCGCCCGGGACAGGAGACCATCATGAACGTTCGCACATCCGCTCGACCATCGGGCTCTCGCGCGCCGCACGGCGCCCTGCTGGCCGCGATCGTCGCGTCGGTGGTCGCCGACCACGCGCAGGCACAGGCGCCGCGGTTCGCATCGCTCGCGCCGGCCGCGACGTTTCCGACCCGGTCGGACGCGAGCTACGGCATGGTCACGGGCGACTTCGACGGCGACGGCGACGACGACGTCGTGTTCGCCAACACCGGCCAGAACACGTTCTATCGCAACCGCGGCGACGGCACCTTCGAGGACGTCACCGCGACCCACATGCCGGTCGACACGGCGAGCAGCCGCCACGTCAGCGCCGGGGACGTCGACGGCGACGGCGACCTCGACCTCGTCATCGGCAACCGATACGCCACCAACCGCCTGCTGCTCAACGACGGCTCCGGCGTGTTCTCGGACGGCACGCCGGCAGCGATGGCCGCGCACCAGGAACCGACGAGCACGGCGATCCTCGGCGACCTCGACGGCGACGGCGACCTCGACATCGCGATCGGCAACCGCGGGACGTCGAGCTACTACTCGGCTCCCTACGACGGCCAGAACCGGGTCTTCCGCAACGACGGCACCGGCCAGTTCACGGAGGCGACGGCGAGCGTCCTGCCGAGCGCCCAGACGATCACCGAGTCGCTGATCGCGTGCGACGTCGACGGCGACGGCGACCTCGACCTGATCGAACTCGGCGGCGAGGACGAGGTGTTCGGCCCGTACGGATCGTGGACGGTTTCGAGCGACACCAAGGTGCTGCGCAACGACGGCACCGGCGTGTTCGTCAGCGCGGTGGGCGCGATCCCAACGACGCCGGCCGGCACCGCGCATCCGTTCGACCAGGACCTCGACGGCGACCTCGACCTGATAGTCATCGACTGCAGCGACCAGCCGCGCTTCTACCGCAACAACGGTGCGGGCGCGTTCGTCGACGTGACCGTGGGCACGATGCCGTACGCCGGCGGCGTCGCCTGTGCGACCTGCGTCGTGACGCCCGACCTCGACGGCGACGGCGATCCCGACGTGCTGATCGGCAACCGCTTCGGCGTCGAGATGGCGCTGGTCAACCAGGGCGACGGCACCTTCTGGTGGTGGTCCGGCGAGATCACCGGCAGCCTGTCCACCGCCGCGCGCCGGATGGCCGCAGTGGACGTCGACGGCGACGGCGACCGGGACCTCGTGATGGCGAGTTCGGACGGGCCCAACCTGCTGCTGCATTGGAACGGCATCGATCGCTTCGTCGACCCCGACGCCGTCGGGGGTGCCCAGTGGTTTGCCCGAGCGCAGTCCTACCCCGAGGGCGGTGCGATGGTCGACCTCGACGGGGACGGCCGTCGCGACCTCGTGCAGATCGATGTGGCGCAGGGCGTGTCGGTGCTCGCCCACACCGGCAACGGCTTCGAGCGGCGGACCGGTTGGGAGCCGCAGATCACGCAGGTGTCGTATCCGGCGCGCATGGCCGCGGGCGACCTCGACGGCGACGGCGACCCCGACGTGCTCGCGGCGACGTTTGGCGCGCTGGTGGTCTGCCGCAACGACGGCACCGGCCGCCTGGTCGCGTCGTCCAGCGCCTACGCGGGCTTCAGCCAGGTGCAGAGCATCGCCATCGGTGACGTCGACGGCGACGGCAATGCCGACGTCGTGGTCGGCGTTGCCGCCGGCGCGGCGGTCTCGGTGCTGCGCGGTGACGGCGCGGGCGGGCTCGCGGCGGGGGTCGGCATCCCGAACTCGTCGTACGGCGGCAGGGACCTGGCCCTGTTCGACCTCGACGGCGACGGAGACCTCGACATCGTCTCGTGCCAGTCGCTCGGCGCCTTCCTCTACGAGAACGACGGCAGCGGCAACTTCACAGTGCTCGCCTCGCCAACGCTGACCCAGGTCCTGTCGTCGCCACAGTCCGTCGACGTCGCGGACGTCGACGGCGACGGGGACCTCGATCTGGTGTTCGTCGACGGCAGCTCGTGGTCGACGCAGACCCAGCGGCTGTTCCTCAACACCGGCACCGGCGTGTTCGGCAGCGCCCCGAACGGCAACCTGCCCCCGCACGGCCTCCCGGCAGGCCGCCACCTCAACCACATCCGGTTCGTCGACTTCGACGGCGACGGCGACGCGGACGTCGCGTCGCTCTACGCGGTGAGCTCGTCCGGCCTGCAGCTCGGCGGCGCGCGCCTGTTCGAGAACCAGGGCAACGGCAGCTTCCAGGACGTCTCGACCGACGTCGCCGAGTGGAGCACGACGCCGAGGGAGCTGTTCGTCGACGACGTCGACCTCGACGGCGACCCCGACCTGCTGGCGCTCGGGAACCCGGGCCCCTCGGTCTACTTCAACCTGCGTCGCCACGTGCACATCGCGGCCCGGCTGCAGCCCGGCGGCACGCTCGAGCTCGAGGCCTATGCGCGCGGCGTGCAGGTCGCACCGACCGCGATCGTCATCCCGTGGGTTTCGCAGGTCGCCGTGTCGGTCCCGCTGCCGCCGTTCGGCCACCTCGGCATCGACCCGCTCGCCGCGATCAGCCTGCCGCCGATCGCGATCGACCCGGCCACCGGCGACGGCACGGCGTCGCTGCCGTTGCCCAACCTGCCGGGGCTGGTCGGCCAGCCGCTGCTGGTGCAGGGGCTGCTGCTCAACCCGCCCGGGGAGCTGGAGCTGACCAACACGTCGACGCGGGTGTTCGTGCCGTAGACCCCCTACCGGCTGCGGCGCAACCGCGCGCGCAGCATGTCTGCGGCGAGCACCAGCACCGCGAGCCAGATCAACGCGTAGCCCAACCACAGGCGCGGGTCGGCGGGACGTTCGCCGTAGACCAGCACGCCGAGCAGCACCTGGCCGGTCGGCGCGGTGAACTGCAGGAAGCCGATCGTCGACAGCGGCAGGCGCGCGGCGGCGGCGGCGAAGCACAGCAGCGGCACCGCCGTGCTGATGCCGGTCAACGCCAACAGCGATGCGGTCGCACCGCCGCCCACGACGAACGCCGGCGGCACCGCCAGCAGGCCGGGCCCGAGCAGGATCCAGGCCAGCGCGAACGGCGTCAGCATGCCGGTCTCGATGGTCAGTCCGACCACCGGTCCCGCCGCGACGCCCTTGCGGACCAGCCCGTAGAAGCCGAACGACAGCGCCAGCGCGGCCTCGATCCACGGCAGCTCACCGCCGAGCAGGATCGCGATGCCGAGCAGCGTCGCCATCCCAGCCGCCGCGAACCCGACCGCCCACCACTGCGTGCGGCGCAGCCGTTCGCCGAGCAGCATCGTGCCGAGTGCGATCTGCACGATCGGCGTGACGAAGTAGCCGATCCCGGCGCGATACAGCTCGCCGCGCGCCATCGCGACGATGAACACGCTCCAGTTGATCGTCACCAGCACGGCCGCCAGCGACAGCCGGCCGAGTGCCCGCCGATCGCGAACGGTCTCGCCGAGCCGCCCGAAGCTGCGCCGCTGCCAGCACAGCACCAGACAGAACAGCAGCGACCACACGATCCGGTGCGCGAGGATCTCCAGCGACCACGCAACCGGCTCGGCGGTCACCTCGTCGGGCGCGACGGCGCCGAGCGCCTTGACGTGCAGCGGAAAGACGAACGCCCACCAGCCGTACGCCGCGAGTCCGAACCAGAGGCCGGCGCGTGCGGATCGGGTAGGGCTCATCGAGGGTCGTCGCGTCGGCGCGCCGGGCAGGACATCGGGGCGGGGATGCTATCGCGGCGACGACCGCATGCACGCCGCGACCTGCGAGCCGACGACCTACAGGTCGCCGACGAACCACTCGATGCCGTTGCTCGCGACGACCTGGCGCGCGTTGGCTCCGGGCGCGAGCGCGTAGGCCTGCAAGAACACCGTCTGGCCGACGATCGACAGGTCGTTCGGCAGCTGCTGGTCGAACCTCAGGGTCGCCGGCCCGGTCACGGTCGTGGCCAACCCGAGCACGTCCGAGGACTGCAGCAGCTCGCAGCCGGGCATCCCGATCGCCGCCAGCGTCACCGGCAACGCGAACGGTCCGTAGTTGGTGTTGCTCCAACCGATGGCGACCGCGGCCAGGTTGGCAGGCGCCTGGTCGATCGTTGCGCTCGCGACCTGCCCGATGATCGGGCGCGCCGCGGTCGACGGCGCAAACGTCAGCGCCGGGGCTCCACAGCCCATGCCGTAGGTCGCGGCGACCGCCGTCGTTCCGAACTGCCCGCGCGTCCACGTCTGGCTCTGGGAGCCATTCCTCAGGAACAGCACCATGCGCTGCCGGGTGCGATCGAACGCCATCGCGTGGGTGTCGCTCGATGGCGGATTGGTCGCGGGGGACTGCGCCTGCCACGACACGCCGTTCCATTCCACGGTGTCCGCACCGCCGCCGTCACCGCCGTACAGGACCACCGTCTGGCGAACCGTGTCATAGGCCATCTTGTGATCCTTGCGGCCGTTGGGCATCGCGGACGTCATGGCACTGCGCAGACTCCAGTCGACGCCATCCCATTCCCAGGTGTCGCGCTCTTGGTTGGAGTTGATGCGGCCACCGAACAGCACGGTCCGCTGGCGCAGTTCGTCGTAGGCCATGCCGTGCGACATCCGCGGCGCCGGCGCGTTGGCCGGTGTGCGAAGCAACCAGGTCACGCCGTCCCACTCCCAGGTCTGGTTGGAGAAGAAGCTCCCGTTGAGCAGGCCGCCGAACAGCACGACGCGCTGGCGCGCCACGTCGTACGACATCGTGTGGCTGTGACGCGGCGACGGCGAGGTCGCCGGAGTGACCTCGACCCAATCGACGCCGTCCCACTCCCAGGTGTCGTTCAGCAAGCCGTTGCCAGCTCCCCCGAACAGCACGATCCGGCCACGAGCACGGTCGAACACCATCGCCGCGTTCGAGCGTGGCGGCGGATAGTGCTGGGAGAACCGCGCGGCCCAACTGGTGCCGTCCCACTCCCAGACGTCCCCGAGCAGGGGCCCCGTCGTCGGAAATCCTCCGAACAGCATGGTGCGGCCCCGCACGTCGTCGTGAGCCATGCATGCCCAGATGCGCGGCGAAGGGGCGTTGCTGGGACTTTCGAGTCGCCAGGTGAACGCCTGGGACGACAGGTATCCGGCCGAGAGGAGAACGGCTGCGAAGGCAGGTAGCTTGGACATGGGGTCGGATCGGGTCGCGAGGATTCGCTCCGATCGTAGCTCCGGGACGACCAGGTCGTGCACCAGCGGTGTCCCGCCAACGGTCGCGCCGACCGGCGGCAGCGCCCGAGGCCGCGCCGCCCGCGGGCGTCAGTTCTCGGCGGTGATCGTGACCTCGGGCAACTGCTCGCGCAGCCAGCTCAGCGAACCGACGCTCGACCAGCGCAGGTGTAGTTCGCGCAGTGAACGGGCCGCCTGCAGCGGCGCGACCCCGAAGCGACCGCACGAGACCAGCTGCAGCCGGACCAGGTCGGGCGCGGCGGCGGCTGCCGCGACGTCGGCCGCCACCGGGTAGGTCAGCTCGACGCGCTGCACGCCGTGCGCCTCCGCCAGCGCCTCGCGCACCTCGTCGGCCATCGGATACTCGTAGCGCCATTCGACGAACGCGCCGCTCCGCAGCAGCGACGCCACCTCGCGCTGCACCTGCGCCTGCTGTGGCATGCCCGCCTCGCGCGCCTCCTCCTCGGTCGGCACCGCCTGGGTCGGATGCGAGAACGCGCGCAACCGGATCGCGCGGCCGAGGTGCAGTCGGCGCAGCGACGGCATCTCACCGATGGCACGGTAGACGTCGGCGCCGGCGTCGGGCGCCATCGTCAACTTCAGCCCGGTCAGCTGCCTGGGCAGCGCGCGGATCGCCGCCGCCGAGACCGCGACGCTCTCGAGGCGCAGCTCGTCGAGCAGCGGCAGGTCCGCCAAGGCCCGCGCGACCGGCTCGGTCAGCCCGACCGAGTCGTCGGCGAACCCGATGCCCAGCTCGGCGGCAGCCGGCTGGCGGCCCAGCCCGGCGAGCCGCAACCGCCGCAGCTGGTGGCAACCGCGCAGCTCCCGCAACACCGCCTCGGTGCAGCCGCATAGCTGGGCGAGCCCGAGCGACTGCAGCGACGGCATCGACGCCACCATGCGCAGCGTGGCCACGTCGAGCGTGACCGTTGGTTCGATCGCGACCAGCTCGAGCCCGACCAGCCCGCGCAGCCGACGCAGCACGTCGAGGTCGGCCGCGACGAGGTCGCGCCGCAGCGTCAGCGTCAGGAAGCGCAACCGCGGCAGCCTGGTCAGCGTGCGCAGCCGCTCCGCGTCGAGCGCAGCAGGAACCTGCAGGTGCAGGTTCTCGAGCGCCGGCAGTTCGGCCAGCGGCTCGAGGCAGTCGCGAGCCAGGTCGTCGTGGGTCGCACGCACCGTGCTCGGGATCTGCAGCCACAGGTAGCGCAGGCGCTCGCACGCCAGCAGCCGTTCGAGCCCGCTGCTGGCCGGGTGCCAGCTGAAGATCATGCTCGAAGCCGTGGCCGGCACGCGGCTGTCGGGCCCCATCACCGCGACGATCGGCAGCGGCTGCGGTGGATCGAGGCGCACCGGTTCCTGCGGACCGGCCTCGCGGTCGGCAGCGCGCATCTGCACGACCGCGACCGTCACGAACAGGCCGAGCAGCACCACCGCGGCCTCGACCCAGCGCCGCCGCGGGCGCGGTGCCGGCGACGAGGCGGCCGCCGTTTCGCCCTCCGCGTCGTCGACCGCAAACCGGTCGATCGGCACATCCATCGCCTGCGCCAGTTCGGCATCGAACAGCCGCCGCCTGGCCGGCCCGCTGGGATCCGTGTGCTCCGCTTCGTTCATCGTTCCGTCCTCCTGACGCCGAGCCGCACCTCGACGCATCGCTTGAGTCCTTCGCGCAGCCGGCGCAGCGCCGACTTGACGCCTTCGGCCCGCAGGCCGAGTTCGCGCGCGAGCGTCGCCCGGTCGGCGCCGTCCCGATAGCGCCGATCGAGCAGCCGCCGGCTCGCCGCCGGCAGCGCCCGCACGCAGTCGCGCAGCGCCACCACCCGTGCCTCGGTCTCGGCCCCGACCTGCTCGTGCCAGACGCGGTCGCCGAGTTCGATCTCACGCCGGCCGGCTGCGTCGCTGCGGGCGCGCAAGGCCAGGTTGCGCGCGATGCCGCGCAAGAACGCGCCGCACCGGTCGGGCGTCACCGAGCCCTCGAACTGCTGCAGCGCGACGACCATGGCGTCCTGCACCAGGTCCTCGACCCGGTCTGCGCGCACCCCGAGCACGTAGACGTAGCGCCGCAGCATCGCAGTGTGCTGCGCCAGCGCCGCGCCGGCGTCGGGGATGCCACGGCCATGGGGGCTCACGACATCCATCGTCCCGAGGTTCTGCCGGGCGCGCCGTTCGGGGTCGCAAAATCTCGCGTTCGCGCCGCGCGCGCTGCCGGACGCCTCGGTCCGTCGTCGTCGCTACGCTGCGCCGCCCTCGAACGACGCCCCGTGCTGTGCCGCGACCAGGCTGAACGTGCTGCGACCCGTTCCGAGCTGCAGCACGGCGAGGCCGCCGCCGGCGACCTTGACCCCGCGCACCAGACAGAACGCCCAGCCGGCGCGGATCGCCGACCCGAACCAGTCGGCCCAGACCTCGGCCCTGGCGACGACGACGGCCTGCCGCACGGTCCCGTTGGCGAAGAGCCGTTCGAGCTGCGGCACCACCTTGGCCGGATCGTGGCAGGCGCCGAGGAACACGTCGCCCTCGAGGTCGGCCGGCTGCAGCGAGCGATGGCCGGCGACGTGGCGGCGACCGGGCAGGCGCGGCTCCCCAACCACGACGTCCGGCACCAGGATCCTGCCGATCGCGGCCAGCAGCGGATCGGGCAGCGCGAGGTCGTTGGCGCGGCCGTTCGGCTGCTGAGGGTACGAACGGACCGCGCGCTCGTGGCTGGCCGCAAACCGCCGCGCACCGTTGCTCGACGGCACCTTCTTCTGCGAACGGGTGTATTCGACGTAGCTGCGGAACACGTCGTCGGGCACGCCAGCCAGGTCGCGATACCGTTTCGCATTTTGCTTGGTCACCCCGTGGGGCAGACCGTTGGACGCGCCGCCGCGCTTCGAAGTCACCGTGGGAGACTTCGATCCCCGCCCGCCGCGGGAGACCGTGCGCGCCAGCTCATCGCCGAGCGCCCGCTCGACCTCCAGACGGTGCACGGCAAGCCGAACGGCCTCGTCGAACGCGACATCGCACTGCCGGGCGACGGATTGCCATGCAGAGACGAGGCGGCGAAGGTCCTCGAGACCGTCCGCGCCCTTGGCGCTGGCCAGCATGGCGCGGAAATCCTGCTCGGCCGGAAACCGGTGCACGGTCCCGCCGGGCTGGTGAACCTCGATCCTTCTCTGCTGCGTTACCACGTGGCGACCTCGAGGCGCCTCGAGGGTGAGGCGCCACCGGTACCAACCACAGCAACGGCACCTTCCTTATCCGCGATACATGTACGAGACATGTGCCGCGGCGAGGATCGGGGATCGCCGGCTACGCGAGCGCTTCGCTCAGGATCTTCTGGATGCGCTCCAGGGCCGTTCGCATGCGAGCGCGCTCGACCTCTGCGTTCTTGACGGCGGCGACGATCGCCTCGAGGCCGTCACCCTGGACCGCTGCCTTGCTCACGCGAACGGCCGCGGGCTTCTTGCTCGCCACGCCGCTCATCTTCGAACGGACGTTGTAGACGAGCCCGGGCGTGCACTTGAGCTGCTTGGCGATGTCCATCGGCTTCTTGCCGGCCTTGATCATCTCCCGGATCTTGCCGGACTTCGAGTCCGCGCTGGGCTTGCGTCCTCGCTTCGATTTCGTGGTTGCCATGCCGCAATAGTCTCCGGTTTTCGGCTATGAACCAACCCCGGTGTACGGGAATCGGAGAGTTTGAGGGTGTTGGGCAGCCGAGTGTGTTGGCGGTCCGGCGGACGGACCTGACACGTCTCGGGGCGGCCAACCGGTCCCGCGGCCTGCCGTGGGGCCGCCTCGAGCACGCCCCGTCCAGGACCCGCCCGGGCGATCTGCGACTTCCTACGTAGATGCGGTGCCCTGGGCGGTCGACCGGAGTTCTGCCATGCCCTGGCAGGACGATGAGGTCCCGATTTCGAAGTCGCTCGCTGCGACTTCGATCGCCGGACACGGTGGCGACCCGCCGAGCGACACCGGCACCGGGTCATAGGCAAGCATGCGCCGTCACCATTTCTCTGGCACACCCATCTGGACGAGCCAGAGGCAAACAGCCGCGCGCATACCGAACTGGGTCGGAAGTGCGTCGCTTCCGCGAGGCACGCCCAGAAGACGCTCGTTCCCCGACCCGGCGCGCTCGGGACCGCTGACTCAAGGCCTAGTCGAGCGCATCCCCAACCGTCTCGACCAGGTCCCTCGCCGACGACACGATCGCGCCCGGATTCTGCGACGCGATCGCGCCGCCGAGGACCACCAGCGCCGTCGCGACCTTGACCACGTCCCGGACCGCCTCGATGCGCCGGATCGCGCGGCGGGCGCGCTTGGTCGCGCGCACGATCGCTGCAAAGTCCCGTTCGGTGTCGTCGAGGGTGATGCCGACGGCCGTGTCGATGAAGTCGCTCGAGTAGTTGAGCAGCGTCCACTCGACGCTCTCGATCTGGCGGCGCCGCGCGGCCGTCATGTCGCCCCAGTTGTCGAACCGGTAGTTGCCCAGTTGGACCGACAGTTCGCGGAATTGCTGGGCGAGCTCCCTCGCCTGTTCGCTGGTGATGCTCATCGTCTATCTCCTCAGTTGGCCAGGATGCGGATCTGCTTGTAGAGCGTCTGCAGGTCCTTGGAATGCGCGCGGATCACCGCGATCGCCTTGTCCGTCGTCAGCGCCTCGCGGTGCTCCACCAGGCCACGGTGGCCCGAAGCGATCTTGCGCAGAACGTCGAGGTAGCGGTCCAGCTGCTCCTGCATGCGCGTGATCGCAAGCACGCGCTCGGCCATCAGCACACGACTGATCGGCGGCGCGCCGTCCGGATCGCCGTTGGCTTTGGCGCTCGCGGCCCAGGCCCCGAAGCGCTTCTCGATCGCCACCCGTTCGTTCTGCAGCGAACCGCGCAGGTCCTTGTCGAGGACCTCGAGCATGCCGGTGAGCGCGACCTGCAGGTGCGGGTCGACCTCGCGCACGATCTTGCAGACCTGACCCTGGCGCCAGCCGTTGAGCGCGGCACGCGCCAGCACCTTGGCGATCGCCGCCGCGGCCGACGCGGTCTCCTTGGAGATCCGGCTGTCCGCCTCACCGATGACCTTCGCGTCCTCGAGGGCCTTGGTCAGGCCGTCGATCTCGCTGTCGACGCTGGTCAGCTCGTCCGCCGCCAGATCCCCGAGCGCGCTCATGTAGTCGACGACGACCTTCTGGCAGTCGAGCAGCCGCTTCGCCCGTTCCTTGCGGGTCTCGGCGATCGCGCGCAGGTGTTCGGTGGCCTCGTCGAGCTGGTAGACCAGCTGCCGCTGCGGGGACAGCTGGTAGTCGGTGACGATCTGCGCGAAGTCCGCGGTCGCCGCCGACGTCTTGGCGAACTCGCGCACCGCCGCGAGGTTGGAGCACGCCGCGAAGGCGAGCAGCAGGACGACGCCGGCCAGGTGCCGACAGCGGAGGGAGAACGGGTTGGCGGGCGGGGAGTTCATCGTGGTGGCTGCTTCGGGTGGGACAAGCCGACCGGGAGGCCGGCAAACGGAGAACGGGATCCGGGCGCGCGTCACGTCATGTATGTCAGGGAAATTGCGCACAGGTCGAGCGGGATTCCGTGTCCGACCCGAGGCCGAACATACGTTTGCTGCAGCTGACGCCGCGGCCCTGCACGACATCTCTCGCCGCCGGACCGGCGCGGCGACCGGGACCCCACGTGCCAGACACACCGAAGAGAAGTTCGTTCGCCGAATGGTTGCAGCGCATCCGCGAGCGGGCCTCGCGCGGCTCCACCTCGACCTACGGCGGGCTCGGCATCTCGATGCTGATCGCCTCGCTGTGCATCGTGCCGACGCTGACGGCCTACGAGGTGCTGGACCACTGGCTCGCAGCCACCCTGGTCGTGCTGTTCCTGCTGGTCAGCGCGCCGCTGCTGCACGCTGCGTTCAAGCGACTGGCGCTGCAGCCTCCGGCGCGGCAGTACGAGGTCTGCGCCGCCGGTCTCGGCATGTGGTGTGCGATGCTCGCGATCGCCGCCGGTCTGATCGTGATCGCGGAGATCCGCGGCGGCGACCTGCCGCACGTCGCCAGCGAGGCGCCGACGCCGCACGAACAGGTGCTCGACTTCGTGGCCAGGTGGACCGGGGTCGTGCCCGATCGCGCCGCCAAGACGGCCACACTGGTGCAGGTATCGGGCATCGTCGCGGCGCTCGGGGCGTGCCTGTTCTGCCTGCGTCGCATCCAGAGGTTCCGGCCGCCGACGCAGGGGGAGCCGGCGTCGCCCGCGAGTCGGACCCGGCAGGTATCGGGCGAGACCTTCAACGTACGGATCTTCTGGAACGGCCTGTTGTTCCGCGTCGCGCAGGCCCTGATCTACACGCTGGTCGCCTTCCTGTGGATCTGGGGCAGCGCCCAGAAGCTCGAGAACGGCGACGTCACCCGCCATCCGCCGTACGATCACTATTGGTACGTGCCGATCCTCGCGCTGATGATCGGCCTGTTCGTCACGACGTTCGAATCGATCGTCGCAGGGGCTGCAGAGCGCATGGCCGGCGCGGCGCGCGCCCTGGTCGGACCGACCGGCGGTGGCGACGGTCGCGGCCAGAGCGGTCGGCAGAGGTCGACGATGCCGCCGAACCGGCCGTCAGCCGGGGGACATACGCGTCGCCCGCCGCGGCCGCGGCGGCCGCCGACGAGGCGGCCACCTCCGACGGACGACGGTTCGGACGTCTGACGCAAAGCCCGGGCGCGGCTGCGTCGCGCGGATTCTGCGGCATCGACTTCCGGTCGAGGCGCCGGGGAACGCCAGGAACGGGCGGGCCGTCCCGTCGGGGCGGCCGTCCCCCTTGCTTCCACGACCGGAGCTCCCTGATGACGACCACCGACAGACCGCGACACGCACGATGCGTTCGCTCCTCGCTACGATTCCACAGCGCGACCCTCGCGACGTTGCTCAGCGCCACCACCTTGTGCAGCGTCGCCGCTGCGCAGGCCCCGGCCGCGACGGCCCTCACCAGCACGCGCACGGTGAACTTCTCCAACCGCACGGCGCTGACCCGCAGCGGTGAGTACGGCGTCGTGACGATCCCGTTCAACGAAGGCGAGTACTTCGGTGCGCAGGACCTCGTCGCCAACGGCGCCATCCTGACGACGCGGCCCTTCGGTCGCCATTACAGCGACGGTAGCTATCGGTTCGCCGAGGCGATCGTGCCGGTGGACGTGCCGGCCGCGGTCGGTGCCGCACCGGGCACCGTCAGCTACACGCTGTCCACGACGACCGACTTCGGCCCGGCGCCCAACTTCAACTTCGGGCCCAACACGACCAAGCTCGGGACGCTGTCGGCGCCGCTCAGTTCGCTGCAGATGCACCTCGACATCAACGGCACGCAATTCACCTGCGACCTGCAGCAACCGGCAGGCAGCGCCAACGGCCCCGAGTCGATCACCGAGCACGGCCCGCGGCACACGCGTCGCTACATCGGCCGCGCCGGCGACTACGTCTACACGCTCTACGTCTATCAGTTCGACGACGAGGACTACATGAACTGGGAGCTGCGTGTGACCAACAGCGGCTACTGGGACGGCGCGCCCGGCACCAGCGGCGCGACCGGCACGCAGGACTACACCTCGACCGACCACGACATCCTGCTCAGCACGTGGATGAACTGCGACATCGGCATCTACGGTGAGCGCGGCCACGAAGCGCTCGGCGTCGGCGGCTTCCCCGGCACGGCCTACGCGTCGCAGCAGCGCATGGGGCGCCGTGCATCGCTGAGCAGCACCCAGAGCTCGTTCGTCTTCGACACCAACTCGATGACGCAGGGCTACGTCCTGTCGACGTCCGGCGACGACTGGGGCGACGGGCAGTCGCAGGTCTGGCGCGGCCAGCTGGTCGTGCCGGACTGGAACTTCAGCACGTTCTCGGCGACCTACGACGCGGACGAGGCCGGCCACATGGCGCACCCGCTGATCGGCATGTGCCAGGAGTGGCAGAACACGACCGCGTTCGGGCCGCAGGGCTACATCGCGCCCGGCACGGTCTCGTCGGCGACCGTCGACGCCAAGTTCGCCGGCTTCGCCAGCTGGCTGGACCTGTCCGCGACCGGCGCGACGGTCGACCTCTGGGACCGCTTCGTGCAGGGCCCGAACCAGAACGACTACATCGGCCTGCTGAAGTTCAACGGCAGCACCGGCGCGCAACCCGACTTCGGCATCCTCGAGGGCTGGGACGCGTTCGCCTCGGGTGACCCGCGGCTGGCCGAGCAATACGGCTACCTCGGCTACCACTCGACGCGGCGCAGCGTGCACCGCTACTACGGCCCCGAGACCGCGACCAGCGGTGCGATCGTGCACGCGACCGAGGCCGCGCACCCCGATCCGAACCAGATCGCCCTCTACGGCTCGGACACGTTCAGCTCGGTCTCGCAGACGTTCTTCTTCAAGAACAAGACGACCACGAGCACGCACGGACGGCTGCCCGACGCCGGCAACCCGCACGACACCAATGGTTGGAACGGCTGGAAGATCTCGCACATGTCGATCAACCACCTCTACACCGCCTACGTGCTCAACCCGTGGTCGGAGACGCTGGCGGAGGAACTCGACTTCCACAAGGAGGCGTGGGTGTTCCAGAACCCCGACCCCGACAACAACTACCAGACCTGGCTCAACCACTACGGCGAGGCTCGCTCCGTCGGTCGCAGCTACTTCGCGATGGCGCAGATCGCCAACGCGCGCGGCCTGCACGACTACTCGCCCAACAGCCTGCTCGAACGACTGAACGCGCGCACCGACAATGCGATCCTGCGTCGGTCGACGCCGGGCACGACCAAGTCGGGTGGCCAGTGGCCGGTCAAGCCGCGCATGTGGGGTCCGTTCTTCGGCTCCCAATACGTCGCCTCGATCGTCGACGCGAGCACCGGCTCCTACACGCTCTACGAAGAGGACCCGGCCAACCCCGGCCAGACGATCGCGATGCAGAGCCCGGCGACCATCGCTCCCTGGGAAGAACAGATGGCGCCGTACGGGCTCTACGCGTGCTACAAGATGACGCTCGAGGACGGCCAGAGCACCAACTACGGCGACAACCACATGATCGCGGCAATGGCGCTGGCCGGACCGATGCTGCGCCACTGCACCGTGTGGTCGGCCTCGTCCAATCCGCTGTCGAGCTATGCATACCCTGGCACGACCGTAAGCGGCCCGCTGCAGAACACGCCGCCCGGAACGCCTGCATACCTGCAGATCGCGTTCCGATACGCCTGGCGCCCCGATGCCAATGGCTACGGCATCGCGGCGACCGCGAGCGAGGTGCAGAACTACTGGTACATGGCGATGCCCACGTCCAACTTCCCGCTCTGGGTCTCGCCGTCGGTCTACCTGCTCCAGTCGGGCGCCATCCCGATCTACGGCGGCGCGACGGTCGGCGAGGCGAGCGCCTTCGTCAACTTCGTCTCGGGGACGCAGTACGACCAACGCTGGCGCTGGGGCCAGTAGCAGCCGCAGCCCGGCGCGATCGGCGCGCCGGGCACTTCTGCTCGGCTTGTCGGGGCACGGCCCCGAACCTATGCTGCCGCGCGAGAGTCATGCAGCCGAGCTCCCCCACCGTCCGCCTTCTCCTCCCGTTGTTGCTCACCGCGCCCGCCCTGGCGCAGGAGGACTACGACGAGCGTCGCGCCGAGGTCGACGGGAACGTCGTCAAGAAGCTGGTCGCGTTCGGTCGGCGGGCCACCGGCCTCAAGCAGGCCGAGATGGCGCGCGTCGCCTTCCAGATGGTCCTCGACCACTACGACTCCGACCAGCCGACGGCGCGCCGGGGGCTGGGCTTCCGCAAGGTAGGCGACGAGTGGCGCGAGGGCGCGGTCCGGCTCGGCGAGACCGTTGCCGACGCGAAGAAGGCGGCGCGGGCGCGTCGTGAGTGGGAGAAAACCCGCAAGCTGGTCAGCACGTTCCACGGCGAGTTCGGCATGGAGCTGATCGAGGCGGGACAGGTCGCGCGCGCGCACTACCAGCTCGAGCGCGCGCTGGAGTTCCAGCCCGGCGTCGAGGAGTGGCACCTAGCACTCGGCCACGAGCAGATCGACGGGTTCTTCGGGACCGCGGAGCAGGTGGCGTTCATCCGCAGGTTTCGCGAGATCCAGGCCAAGGCGCACGAGTTCTCCGAACGCGAGTACGAGGTCGAAGCGGTGCCGCAATCGAAGATGCCCAAGGCGCTGCAGGTCTCGGGCCTCGAGTTCTTCGGCGCGCGTTCCGAGCACTTCACGCACTGGGTGGTCGAGTCGCAGGAGCATGCCTTCGAAAGCCTGCAATGGGCCGAACGGGCCTACGCATTCCGCCGCGAGGTCGCCGGGCACGCCACGCCACGACGGCCCCACCGGCACCAGCGGTACCTCGCGATCGTCCGCACCCGGGAACAGCGAGAGACGGTCCTGGCCAAGTCCCCGACCACGCGCGGCAGATACACGTTCGACCAGGCCAAGCTGTTCGGCAGCACGCCCTACAAGGACGGCAGCGGCTGGGCCTACCTCGCCAGGTATCCACATTCGACCTCCGCCGACAACGTCGTCGGCCACGTCACCAAGCGCCACCTCGTCTCCCGCTGCAACGACGGCTTCGGTGAAGGGTGCGTGCACGCGATGACCTGGCTGCTGGTCGGCACCGTCGAGAGCTCCTACACCGATCTGCAGCACACCGTCACCAAGGACCTCGAGCCGCTGGGGCGGCATCCCGACGATTGGCGGAAGCGTCTGCAGACCGAGATCGACGCCGACAAGGACTGGCCGCTGGCACAGATCCCGCGCGAACGCATCGAGAACTTCCGCGACTCGGCGAGGATCAAGTCGTGGAGCTTCGTGCTGTTTCTGATGGCCCGCTATCCGGACCGCTGGTTCGAGCTGGTGGCGGGCATTCCGGAGGTCCAGGGACTGACCGTCGAGAAGGTGAAGGAGTGCTTCGACGAGAAGCTCGGCGTCCGCGCGGGCGAGGTCGACGCCGAGTGGCGGGACTGGGCGCGACGCGGGTCGCGCATCGGCCGCGCGACCGACTGGTAGGCGACGCGCGCCTCGGGGCAGCAAGCCCGACCGCCGCGGCTGCGCGACGCCCCGCGTGCGCAGTTCCGAAGAAACTTGCACCCCCTGGCCTGCGATGCGGATTGTGGGGGCAGTGAACGAAGTCCGCACGATCCGCCGCGAAGACGTGACCCGTCTCGTGAGGCGTCACCAGACCGAGGTCTGGCGATACCTGCGCTTCCTCGGCGCGTCGGCCGAACTCGCCGACGACCTCTGCCAGGAGACGTTCTTGCAGCTGCTGCGCGCGCCCTACGAGGATCGCGGCGACGTAGCCCGCGCCTCGTGGCTACGCACGGTCGCGCGCAACCTGTTCGTCAAGTCGTTCCGTCGGCCGCCGTTCGCGCTGACCGAACTCGACCGCATCGAGGCCACCTGGTGCGAGCACGCGGGCGACGACGGCGGCGACGAATCGCTGCAGCGGCTGCGCGAATGCCTCGACCAGCTCGAAGGGCGCGCGCGCCAGGCGGTGCAGCTGCACTACGAAGAACGGCGCTCGCGCCGCGAGATCGGCGAGCGACTCGGCATCGGCGAGCAGGGCGTCAAATCGCTGCTGCGTCGCTCGCGCGACCTGCTCCGCCAGTGCGTCGAACGGGCAAGGAGGCAGTCATGACCGATTGGGACGACCGCGTCGTCGACAGCGCGCTGCACGAACTCGCGGGCCGACGGCCCCCGGACCTGTCGGCGCGCATCCTGATCACGCTCGACGAGCAGGCGCCGGGGCCGCTGCCGCGGCTGCAGCAGCCGACCCGTTCGCCGCTGCGCTCGGTGCTGCTGGCGGCGGCGTTGATGCTGCTCGGCATGGCCGTCGCCGCGCTCGGCAGCAGCCTGTTCGTGGACGAGCCGATCACGCGCTTTCGCAAGGTCGAGGCCAAGGTGCTGGCCGGCGCGATCGAGCTGTCGGCGCCGGCGACGGGCTCGGCCCGGCAGCGCGTGCTGGTCCGCGCGGGAGAAGTCACCACCATTGCAACCGATGTCGGTGCGCGCGTGCGCACGCCGGTTGCGACGACGGTGCGGCTCGGCGTCTTTCCGACGCTGCTGACCGCGGCCGACACGGAGTTGGAGGTTCGTTCGATGGAGTTCTCGATGAAGAATGGAGTGGTTGCCGCAGCGTCGCTGACGCTCGGCGTGGTTGCCGGCATCGTTACCTGGAATGCACTCGACGGGTCGGGCACGGCGGTCGCCGGCGAGACCGTGCACCTCGAGGCCGAGGGGGTCGCCGACACGGACCTGGCCGCGGACAACGCCCGCCTGCTGGCCCGCATCCAGCAGCTGGAACGCGAGAACCGCAGCCTGCTGACGCTGCGCGAGGAGGTCGCCAGCAAGCCGGTCGAAGCGCCATCCGAGCCGGTCGAACCGGCCACGGCCGAGCCCGTCGCCGAGCTCGCGTTCAGCGACGATCGCTATCGGGACGTGCTGAAGGACATCGACTGGAAGCTGATGGGCGAGACCACGCTCGAGATGCAGCCGCTGATGAACGAACTGGTGCGTGCGCTCGAGGAGGACGGCGAGATCCCGCCGGAGCTGGCCGTCAAGATCGAGCAGCTCAACGCCAACCTGATCGGTCAGGTCCCGGCCCTGCTCAAGGCCGGCCTGCCCGGCAGGGGCCCCAACGGCGCCTACACGCACCCGCTGGTCGTCTCCAACATCCTGGCCAAGACGCTGCAGGCGGCCGGCAAGCCGCTGGACCAGGCGCAGAGCGCCGCGCTGTCCGGCCTCGTCAAGTCGTTCGGCTCCGAGCTCGACAGCATCTCGGCGGGACAGTTCACGTTCGAGGCCGAGCAGCTCCAGCAGGAGATCGAGGCCAAGAACCGCTTCTACAAGGAGATGTCGGAGCGACTGACCCCGGAGCAGTTCGCGTCGATCTACCCGAAGGGCAGCACCGAGTTCGATGGCCTGAGCCTGTTCGGTTCGGGCCTGCTGTCGCGCACCCTGGTCCGCCCCGTTCGCGCCAACAACGCCAGCGAGTTCGCCCGCCGCGCCGGCGCGCGACTCGGCGAAGTGCTCAAGCTCAACGACGCCGACACCACCAGGCTGCGGTCGATCATCGAGTCGGTGTCGTCGACGACCCCGGGGCTCTGGGACCATCCGGCCAGCGCCGCCGAGAGCAAGCTGAAGATGATGCGTCGCGGCCGCACGACCGCCGCGATGCGCAACCAGGTCGCGATGCTGCGCGAGATCTCGCGGCAGATGTCGCTGACGGCGGCACAGCAGCAGGAGCTGGCGACGCTGTCGGGGATCCTGGTGCCGCTGCCGGTGCCGTAGCGGGTGCGGCTCGCGCCGCTACCAGCGGGCTGCCGCCATCCGACGGCAGCCCGGCCGTTCGTCGCGCCCTGTTCGTCGCGCCCTGTTCGTCGCGCCCTGTTCGTCACGCGACTGGCGCCGGCGCTAGACTAGGAGCGCGTCCATGAAGCGGACGCGCTGCCAACCGTGATTTCGGAAGAGGCGTGCACGCGTGCGGACGGGGCTTTGCCCGCTAGAGCGCGCCGACCGTCAGCACGAGGGCGTTGGACGAGCTGGCCAGCACCCCACCGGGGCCGAAGACGATCGGCAGGGACTGCAGGTGCATGTCGTTGCCGACCAGCGCCGGCACCACCGGGATCGCCAGCGATGTCGCCACCGAACCGCTGCCTCCTGCGACCGCCGGAGCGAGCAGCATCTCGGCGTTGACCAGCAGGGAGCACGCGGGGTCGCTCGCGGGCACGACGGCCGCCAGCGGCAGCGACGCGGACGTCGAACCGAGCACCTGCAGCACGATCGAGCCAACCGATACGCCGTCGGTCTGGCTGCGGAAGGTGGTGCCGATCCACGGCCGATCGTCGGAACCGAGCGTGACCACACCGGCCGTCGACGCGCAGCCCTGACCGGAAACGACCACCGTCGCGGGACAGGCCGGTTGCAGGCGGAAGAAGTGCGCGCTCGGGATCGAATCGGTCGGGCCGGCACCCGCAACCGCGAACTCGCCGACGACCGCGACCGAACCGTCGGCCGCAACCGCGAGGTCGCGGACCGGGCCCGATACCCACGCAGGCGACGTCCACGTGCTGCCGTTCCAGCGCTGCAGCGTCCGGCCACCGACGAGCAGGTCGCCTCCGGGCAGTTCGGCGAGCGCGCGCACCGGGCCCGACGGTGCCGGAGCCTGGATGGTGGTCACGTTGGTGCCGTCGAAGATGTGCAGGCGATTGGCGAGATCGCCGCCCAGCACGAGTTCGCCGCTGCTGCGCCGCAACATCGTCCGGATCGTGTTGGGAACCCCCTGCACCTGCAGGCCCTGCAGTTCGCCGACCCAGCTCGCGCCGTTCCACCGCACGACCTGCCAGCTGGTCGCGCCGGCTGCGAACGTGCCGCCGAGCAACACATCGCCGTTGGCTTCGACCACGATCGTGCGAACCTCGCCGACGAGCCCGGTCAGTCCGGTGCCGGAGACGGTCACACCGTCCCAGGTCGCCAGCACGACCTCCTGGGTCAGGCGATCCCGACACCCGAGCACGGCATCGCCATTGATGGCGGTCGCCAGCGCCAGCGGCTCGTTGGCCACCCAGAAGGCGGGATCGAGCGGTTGCGCCGCGTTGCCGACCACGCGCACGACCGGCACCGGCGTTGCCAGACCCGCGAACGAGAACGCGCCGATCGCGAGCACCTCCCCGTTGGGCCCGTTGGCGACGTCGGTGACCGGGATCTCCGACGCCGGCGTCACGTCCGCCCAGCCGGCGCCGTCCAACCGCGCGATCCGCGTCGCAGCCTGGCCGCCACGGCTCGTGAATGCACCGCCGACGACCAGGGTGCCGTCAGCCGCCGCAGCGACGGCGAGCATCGGCGCTTCGGTCCCGCGCCCGAGGGCCGCCCAGCCCTGCGCGAACCTCGCAACGCGCACGGCCCGCGTGCCACCGACCTCGGTGAAGTCACCTGCCGCGAACAGCGAACCGCTGGCCAGGCGCGCGATCTGGTAGCTCGTGCCGTTGGCAGTCCAAGGCTGCAGCTGCCAACCAGCCGGGCCGAGCACGCCGAAGAACGACGCGCCGCGACACGCCAGTTGGCCGGCGGGTGTTTCGCCGAGGGTGATCCCACCGGGCGGCTGCGACGGGTGCGGTGTCCATCCCGAACCGCTCCAGAACGCGAACGGAGACGTGCCCAGCGGGCCGGCAATGTGGAGCACGCCGCCGACTTCGACCGCGCTGCTGACCCAAGCCGACAGCTGGCCGCCGGTCGTGAACGCGTTCCACTGCGTGCCGTCCCAGCGGGCGACGTGGTCGGTGACGACGCCGTCGATCGACGTGAACACTCCCGCCGCGACGACATCGCCGTTGGCCAGCAGTTCGAGGTCGAACACGGCGCCCTCGCCGTTGACCGGGAACGACGGGAACCCCACCGGGAGGAACGTCTGCGAGACCCACGTGTCGCCAAACGGGCTCCACGCGCTGCCGTTCCAGCGAGCGAGACCGGCGGCCGCGACGCCGTCGACCTGCGTGAAGCTGCCCGCGACGATCACGTCGCCGCTCGGCAGGAACAAGATGTCGGACACGCCTGTGTCGAACGAGCCGATGTCGTCCCAGTTGGTGCCGTTCCAGCTCGACAGGCTGTAGCCCGCCGGAAACACGGAGACGCGCTGCGCAATCAGCTGGCCCTGGTCCCCTGCGTGCACCGACTGCACGAAGCCGGGCAGCGGCGACGGAAACCGCTCGAAGCGAGACGCCACGGGATCGTAGATCGCGACCCCGGGTGAGTAGACGTCGCCCGCCACGACGAAGTCGCCGCCGAGCACGAGTCGCTCGGCCTCCGGCCCGGGACCGTCGGGATCCCAAGGCACGATGCTGCACCAATCGCCGTAGGGGAAGCCAGCCCCATCGACGCCGGGAAAGCCGAGCCCCGCGACGGCGACGGGAGCGCATGGCGACTGGCTAGGGAGGGTAGACGCAAGCAACGCCGCGATCGTCACGCTGGCGCTGCGCCGGAGGGAGGTCTGCATCAGACAGCCTTGGTCTGGAGCAGGCGGGGCACGGAACGGCGGGGGGCAGGAGCCGACCTTCCCGTCTGCAGGGGTCCTTCGAGATGGTAGCTGGATCATCGCCGGGCGGCCACCGGCGGATGCGCGCTACCAGTGTCCCGTGTTCGCCATCGACGCCCACGGCTCCGCCGGGGCCAGCGCCTCGCCGCGCTGCAGCAGTTCGATCGAGATGTTGTCCGGCGATCGCACGAAGGCCATGCGGCCATCGCGCGGCGGACGGTTGATCGTCACCCCCCCATCCATCAGCCGCTGGCACATCCCGTAGATGTCGTCGACCTCGTAGGCCAGATGACCGAAGTTGCGGCCCTCGCCGTAGTCCTCGGGGTCCCAGTTGTAGGTCAGCTCGACCTGCGCCTCCTCGTCGCCGGGCGCCGCGAGGAAGACGAGCGTGAAGCGGCCCTTCTCACTCTCCTTGCGCCGGATCTCCACGAGACCGAGGTGCTTGCAATAGAACTCGAGCGACTGGTCGATGTCGGTGACGCGCACCATCGTGTGCAGGTACTTCATGGGCTGGCGGGGTGTTGCGGGTGTCGACGGTTCGGGGTGCGGATCGGAGCACCTGCGGATCGTGGCGCCTGACCATCCGCGCGACGGGCGCACCCGTCAAGGCGCCGTCGAGACCGGCCGATCCGGCGGATCGTTCGAGATGGCGACCGGGATACGGGCCGACGGTGGCAACGCCGACGAGGTCATCGACGAACGAGAAGCGCGCCTCCTGCGTCGCGCCCGCATCCGCCTGACGCGCGCCCCTAGCGGGCAAAGCCCCGTCCGCACGCGTACTCGCCACTTCCGCGATCACGGTTGGCAGCGCGTCCACTACATGGACGCGCTCCTAGCGGGCAAAGCCCCGTCCGCACGCGTACTCGCCGCTTCCGCGATCACGGTTGGCAGCGCGTCCACTACATGGACGCGCCGAGCGGGCAAAGCCCCGTCCGCACGCGTACTCGCCGCTTCCGCGATCACGGTTGGCAGCGCGTCCACTACATGGACGCGCTCCTAGCGGGCAAAGCCCCGTCCGCACGCGTACTCGCCGCTTCCGCGATCACGGTTGGCAGCGCGTCCACTACATGGACGCGCTCCTAGCGGGCAAAGCCCCGTCCGCACGCGTACTCGCCGCTTCCGCGATCACGGTTGGCAGCGCGTCCACTACATGGACGCGCTCCTAGCAGAGAATGCGCGTGACCTCTTCGCGCACGATCGGGATCAGCAGATCGGCGAGCTGGCGGTTGGCGTAGAACGCGAACGACATGTTGGTCGTGATGTCGAGCGGCGCGTCCAGTGGCTGGCCGAACGGATCGCAAACGACGCAACCGGCCTGCTGCCCGACGAGCCACGTCGACAGGTCGTACGGCCGGCACGCCAGCGCCGACTCGATGCCGAGCTTGCGGTAGACGAGCGGTCGCAGGTCGAGCACGAAGCGGTCGCGTCCGAGCATGACCTCGGCGAGTTGGCCGCCGGTCGAGATGTATTGGTCCGTGTAGACCTCGGCCTTCTCCGGATTCCATCCCCCAAGCGCCCGTGTGAGGATCGCCTCGTCGAGCTCGGCGATCAGCGTCTTGCCGCCGGGGAAGAAGTTGGCGACCGACGCGAAGCCGTGCTTCACGTGGTCTTTCGTGCTCGGCAGGATGCGCAGCGGGGCGGTCGTGTCGCGCACCACGTCGTGCCGTTCTGCCTGCGCCGGCTGGCCCGCCACCGCCCAGACGACATCACTGATGTGCTGCCGGGTCGTCGGCAGTTCGGTCATCACCGCGACCTCGACGTCCTGCAGCCGCGTCTCGGAACCGTTGTCCGGCGCCGCCCCCATCAGGCACCAGCCGCTGCGCTTGTCGAACATCAGCCCACGCGTCCCGTCGATCGGATCGACGAGCAACCGAAACGGCGGCCCCCCGACCCCCGGCCGCCCGAACTCGACCCCGTCCGTCGGCAACCCTTCGCCCACCAGCCGGAAGTGCTGCTCCTCGCCCCACCGCTCGCAGTAGCGCAGCAGTATCTCCTCGACCTCGACATCGATCCCGAAGATCGTGTCGCCTTCGTCGTCGCGCGCGGCCCGCGCCATGTGCTCGATCGTCTGCGTCTCCATGTGCTGACGAAGCGCGCTGCGGATCTCGACCTGGAGGTCGCGCAGCCGCGGAACGAGGGTGCGATGGTCGAGTTTGGTCATGGTCGAAGGCGCCGGCATGGTATACCGATCGACCCCCGAGGGCCCTTAGCTCAATTGGTCAGAGCCGGCGGCTCATACCCGCTAGGTTGCAGGTTCGAGTCCTGCAGGGCCTACCACTCGGATCGTGCGCGGATGGCGCGTAGTTGCCGATTCGCGGGGGGTGCGCTCTTCGGGAAGGGCGAGTGTGCAACAGAGTGTGCAATGGCCTCGGTCACAAGCTGGCACGGCGTGGCACAACGTGGCACGGTCGGGCGGGTGGTTCCCGGGGACGGGAAGTAGCACCTGCAGGGCAAGACCTGCAGGTGGCGGGCGGATTCCGGCGGCGTGCCCGCGATGCAGGACTGGGGCCGGCCCGTCGGGCTTGAGCCGTCGTAGAGCCCAACGGGCAGCACAAGGGCCGCGCCCCGGTCAGACCGCGGCTTGAACACGAAGGGCCAGAGGCGGCGCCAGGGGGCGAGCCGGAGCTACACGAAGGGCAGGACCGCGGCTATCGCGACCGGAGTCGCTGCCAAGGCCGCCCGCACGCCAGATTCGACTCGGATGCCCGCGCGCGTCAGCGCCACAGGCTGAGCTTCGCCCTACCCGCTGCTGGCTGCGCTTCCATGAGAAGGTCACGAACCATGCGGATCAGCTCGCGGAGATCGCGAGAGTCGCGACGTTCGAAGTCGACCGAGGCCTGCCGCGGGGGCAAGTTGGCACTCATGGCATGTGGAGGCGCGCGGCTGAGCTGAGACGATCGGCCGAGCCCTGGCCGCCTGTTCACGGTTTCGGCAGGTCCTGAGCAGACGTCGAACCGGCTGCCCTTCCACACCCACAAGCTGTGGGCGCCGAGACTTGAAGCGAGCCACGAACTGTCCACCGCAAGCAAATCACGGTCCGGCTCGCACCAGGAACGGAACTACACGGGCCAGCCGAATTCCTCCCAGGCAGGCGTCGGCCTCTCTTCGGGAGCGGTTTAGGCTGGCGGCAGAAGTCGGCGAGCTGTTCTTGTCGAGTTCCGTCTAAACGACGTTAGCCAGAGGAGTGACACCAAACGCGTGGACCTAGCACCGCTGTTCTTCCGGCTCTGCGCTGAATCCAGTGATGGCGCCACAACCTACCTTGGGACGGCGTTTCCTGTAGCTCCGGGCGGTGGGCTTCTGACGTGCCGCCACGTCGTTAAGTCGCTTCCTCGTGATTCCATCCTGGCCGTGCACGACTACCGTGGTGTTCGGCTTGCACAAGTCAGTGCCGAGCCTGTCTACCCGAGTGACCCTCTGGTCGACTTGGCGTTTCTGCCCGATACGCTCTCGTCGACCAAGCCGGAGTTCTTTCCGATCCTGGTTCCAAGTGATCTCAAGGTGGGAGAGGACGTCTATTCGTTCGGCTTCTTCGCCTTAGGTGGAGGCGACTCAGAGATCGAGCACGGCTTCTTCGCCGGCAAGATCGTTAGCTTCTTCGGCCATCAGAATGTTGTTGGCCGAACCTCGATGCTGTTGCCCTATGCCGTTCTCGAGGGCATGTCCGGCAGCCCGGTGTTGACCTACCACAATGGCCCCAAGCTCGTGGGTCTTGCCATCGGCAACCGCGCCTCTCGCATCCTTGCTCATGAGGTTTCATCCTTCGAGGACGATCAAGAGCGCTTCACCGAGACCATCCATCGGGTAGTCGAGTTCGGCGTGGCTCTCCACGCCGCAGCGATCATAGGGTTCCTCAGCGAGGCTGGTGTTCCTTGCGTTGTTTCGAGTAAGCGAGTGCAAGTGCCGGGGCTATGATCCCTGGCTAACTAGTCTCAGCAGCTGACGGGGCTACGCCCCGCAGCTGAGAGACCAAAGACGTTGGGCCGACGTCCCGGTCTGCAAGCACAATGGAAACTGGTTCTTGGATCGGAGTGGTGGCGTTGACGTCGATTGCCTTTGGCATGGTCGGATTCGTTGCCGGTAAGTCGCTCGCTGACGAGCGGATCGTCGAGAAGCGGGTCGAGGTTCCCGTGCCAGTCGAGACGCCCGCGGAGCCTCCGCCGGTAGATGCTAGCGCCGTCGCATTCGACATGAAGAGCCGCGAGTTGGCGGTTGCGTTGGCAGACACGCTTGACGGTGTGGCAGACAATCTCAGCGAGACCCAGATCGCGGACTACGACGCACTGCTGAGCCGCCCACCGGCACCGCTAAAGACGGAGGCTGCGATCAAGATCCGTGAGGCGTTAGATGGCCTGCGGCGCTTGCGCGACGATCTGCGGTTTGGCTCGCGGAAAGCCCTGCATCGCTTGGCTGAGCAGATGGATGGGATCGAGCAGGACCTTGCACGAATCGCGGAGCAAGCGGCCCGAGACCTTGATCGGGCCGGTGTTGCGGCGGCAGGGACAATTCTCCGGAAGCTAGCACAGGACTTTCGAGCACGTGGAAAGGAGCGCAAGTAGCATGCGCGGCCCAACTACACGCAGGAGCTGACGGCGCTACGCGCCGCAGCTCAGCGTGACGGACGTTGGGACGACAGGTCAACATGCGCCGCATTCAGGTTCAGCTGGGACATCCGCGCGAGGTGATTGTCAGCCGCATACGCCGAGGAGAGCGACGATCGACGATCGAGGCGCCGCAGTCTTCGCTAGCACCACGCCTCGCCAAGACCGACCGGGGGCAACGTCACATTCTGCAGGGAATGCGACAACCGCAGCTCCGAAGGATAGATGCGTCCTCATGCGTTGGCCAGCGGGCTGCGAGCACGGCGCGGCTGTGCTTCATCATCTAAGCATGATGGACAGCGCTGTGTGCCCGGAGTCCGTCATTGGGATCAATTGAGAGGATCTCCAGTGTCGGGGTTGAGTTGGCGGAGAGGGGCAATCTGCATCGGCACACCCATGATCCCACGAGTCTCGTCGAAAGCCGCCTCGACCGTCCACTCCAGCCGCACCGAACGCCGGTCTGTAGTCCACGGCCGATGCTCGGCGTAGTGCGACACGGGCCGTTCACGAGGTGCAACTCGCGAGGCGAGGACAACAGCGCAATCGAAGGTCGCTCGAAACACCATCTGAACTGCTCCGCTGTCAGGGCCTCTCAAGAGGTCCGCCTCCTTGTCTCTGACACCCAAGACCATCAGCTCGATCCCCAAAGGGCCGGAAACCCCCATTGCTCGGAGGATCTCAGCGTCCTCAGCGATGGAGATCCACCCATCGAGGGCAGCGTCGAGGTGCTGCTGCTCGACCGGCTGCGCCGCCGGGACGGGTGCAAGGTGGTCCTTCAGAAAGTCGCGAGTGCAACGCGTCTCAAGATCTGCACTGCACCCGCGAGCCTTTGCGACAGCATCGAGCGAGGATGGCAGCGATCCCCCTCCACCGAAGTCCCTGTGATTGTCGGTAAGGAACGAACCGGCACCCGCTCTGGTGGTCTTGACATGATCTACGAACGTCACCCAGTTGATGAAGTCGCGATAGCCGGCTCCTTCCTTTTTGAAGGGCTGTCCGCTTTTCAGATCTGCCTGAATGACGTCGCGAACATCTACCGTGATCGGCAGAGTGATGACGCCAGCGCCGGCTAAGTGCTCTGCGAACTGCTCCTTCAGGGCCGGCGGATCTGGCAAGACGTCTGCCGGAAAGTAGTGGCCGTACTTCTTGCCAACCTCGCGACGGTGCTTCACGTAGTTGGCTTCAAGCTCGTCCAGGACAAGCGTGGAGGTCACCACGTTGTGGCCGCTCTGCTTGAGTCGGCTCAAGTCACCGGCAAATATGGGGGACCGGCCCTTCGACATCAATTCCGTGGTGTCGATGAACACAACCCGCTTTGGCGTGGCAGCCATGACCGACGACTCTACCCCGCCGAGCCGCGAAGCGCCGGTGACAACCTCGGAATCAGTAGCATCAAAACAAATCGCCGGACGGCGAACGGCGAGCAAGCACGGAGTATCCGGGAACTGTGCCGTGCAGGTTAGACCAGAGCATCCGAGTAGTGGGCGGCGCTCCGCCTATACCGCCTCACCGAACATCCTCGGCACCGGGAACGTCCCCGGCAGCTCCCGGAACAGGTCGTCCTCCCCGAGTTCCCCGTAGAGGTCCATGGTCAGCCGGATGTCGCTGTGCCGCAGCACCTGCTGGATGACCTTCGGATGGACCTGCATTTCGATGAGGATGCGGGCGCAGCTCTTGCGGAGCGCGTGGAAGTCGACGCGCTTGCTCGTCGGGCTCTTCTGCGGGATCAGCCCGGCGAAGGCCGCGTCCTTGCGCACCAACTCTGCCGGCTTGTCAGGCATCTGGAAGACGTGGTCCGTCTCCTGCACCGGCCCGAGGTAGCGGCGCACCTGCGACTCGCTGCGCCGCGTCCGCATCGCCCGCAGCGCCTCTGCGACGAACCCCTGCAGCGGGATGCGCGCGTCGTCGCCGTTCTTCGTGAAGTCGCCGGCCAGACGGACGCAGGGCTTGTCGCCGTCGAGCGACACGTCCTCCCACCGGATCGAGGCGCACTCGCTCGCTCGGAAGCCGGTGGTCAGGACGAACCAGTAGAGCACCTGCCGGTCTCGGACCTTCTCGTCGTAGCCCTTCTGCGCCTGCACGCCGCCGTAGACGCGCTCGGCTTCGAACCGCGCCCAGGCGGCCTCGACGAGTTGCTCGGCCTCGCTGAACGTGAACCCTACCCTCTTGAACACGCGGTGCCGGTCCCGCTTCGGGGTCCGGACGCGGATCGACTGGAACGGGTTCCGGTCCCAGCGGCCGGTCCGCTCGAGCCAGCGCCCGAAGCCTCTGAGGGCTGAGGCGTGGTGGTCTCGCGTCTTGGCGGCGCGCTTCTTTCGAATCGACTCCAGCCATCGCTCGGCGCCCGGGGCCGTGATCGAGGGGATCGTGCCCACCTTGGCGAAGCTGACGAAGGCGCGAAGCTGGCGCACGGTCTCGCGAACGTAGCGCGGCGCCCGCTGCTCCACCGACATGTGCTCGCGGTATTCGGCGATCAGGCGCGAGAGCGGCACCTCGCGCCACTCGGCGAACGGATCCACGTGGCCGAGCTTGCGGCGCCCGATCTCGCGCAGGGTCTCGGCGAGGAAGTCCTGCGCGACGCGCTTGTCCTTCGTGCGCGTCGACTTGCGGCGCGTCACCCCAGCCTCGTCGTCGTAGACGATGTGCCAGAAGGGGCTGTTCGGCCGCTTGTAGGGGTTGCCGACCCAAGCGTTCTCGGCGCTCTTCTTCGCCACAGCTACGCGCTCGCCTCCATGAACCTCAGCACGGCCGCGGCGGCGAGCAGCGTGCGCCCGCGCACGCGGCGCGGCTCGGGGAATCCTGATCGTGGGTCGGCCATCAACCGCCACACAGTGCGCGTGCTAAGGCGGCACATGAAGGCGGCTTCCGGCACAGACCAGAACATCTTCTCGCGCAGCGACTTCTCGTCGAAGAGTGCGGTTTCGGGACTGGCTGCCGGGGGCGCCGCATGGATGTCGGTGCGTTCGGTCACAGGCCCACCTCCGGGTCGATCTCGAGCGCCTCGAAGATCGCGGCTTCGATGGCACGTCTGGCGTCGTCATCGACGGGGCGGATGTAGGCGTGCTTGCGACCTTGCCGGTCGGTGCGCGCGGGGAAGCTCAGGGCCGGGCGCCGCGCGGCGGTCATGCGGAGAGTGATGCCGTCGAGCAGCAGCACGCCGCCGATCACGGCCGTCACGTAGCCGACCAGGCCGGTGCGGATCTCGCGGTCGCTTGCGCGGGTGAAGCCGATCGATGTGACGAGTCGGTCGAGTCCGATGCGATCAGACATCTTGGCCTCCCGCCTGCGAGCGGCGAAGCAGCGGGCTGAGGGCCGTGAGTCCGCAGGCTTCGTGGGTTTCGGGGGTTGCTGAGCGCGCTCTACAGAAGAGGGACCTGCACTCTCCATGCAGGGCCACAGAACCCTCCAAACCCACAAAGTCCTCAGGGGCGCAGCCGCTGCAAGACTTTACGTTCCGTGGGTTGCGAAACCGAACCCACGAAACCCACGCGTGACGACTCATCGGGCGGCCTCCTCAAGGTGGTAGAGGCTCGTTCCGCCTGAGCCACGACGCCGCACGACGAATCGCCCAACAGGGCGGTCCCTCAGCGGCCCAAGGACTCGGCGGGAGAAGCGAGCCGCGTGCCCGCTGTCCGGGCCGGCAAAGGCAGATTCAAAGATGCCAAGCGAACGAGCCGTCTCCATTGCTTCGGTGGACTTGACCTCGGCCTTGCCGTGCTCGTTCCACCATTTGTCGACCAGGGCCTCGGCGTCGGCGTTGAAGTCGTCCCCCTGACGAACCCACGACGAGTAGTTCATCATCCATGCGGTCGCCCCAGCGTGATGTAGTGCAGCACCGACAACGCGCGCCCATTGCTCGAACCCTCCCATGCGGATCAAGTCCGAAGGAATGGGAGATCCAGCATCGCGCCAGGCGAACACGATCCCGAGCAGCGCCTCCAGAGCGGCGCGCCGGCGTTCCTTCGCATACCGCCGGATGTCCGGGTGCTTGAAGTCGCGACGGTTCTCTGGCCGGCCATCAACGGGTTGGAGGCGGATCGGAACTGTCCGTTTCGCGAGCTCGCTCGTGACCTTCGGGTTGTTGCCCGACATGACGACGATCAGTGTGTTGTCCAGCGACGTGAGAGCAGACTTGCCCAGCAGGCGCCCGGACCAGACCCGTGAGGTGCCGAGTGATGCGAGCCCGGGGCTGTCGAGGACCTCCTCCGGTGGCAGATTGTCGAAGTGCACGAGCGTTGTGCCGGCCAAGAGGCTCGACGTGATCCGCTTTTCGCGCTCCTCTTCCGTGCGTCCGAGTTGCAGGACAGGCGCATCATCGCGCCCGAGGATCACTCTGCCGAACGCTGTGTTGATCAGGAGACCCTTGCCTGTGCGTTCCAGCGGAGCGTGAACGAGGTGGAAGGGTATCGAGCCGTCGATGGCTTCGCGGCATAGCGCCGTGAGCATCATCCCGATGACGTTTTGGCGCGAGGCGTCGTCAGCGAAAGGGAAGTCGAATAGGAGGTCTTCAAGGACGGCGAGAGCGCCTTCCGGTTGCGGCTGTAGGTCGGCGAGTTCTTCATCGCGGTCGTAGACGATCCCGCACTCGTTCCAGCCCGGTTGGAGGATCTCCAACGAAGAGTCGAACGCGGGATAGCTGACGATGCCGCGCAGCTCGCGCAGCCCGGGCGCAGTTCGAGCTGTGCTGAGCACGACCGCGGACAGGTCGCGTGAGCATGGCTTGAACCGTCGCATGACGTCCTCACGTTGCTTGCTTGCGACCTCGGTGACGAGGTGCATGTGCTGGTCGATGACGGCTCGCAACCGATGTTCATCAACCAAGTCGAACTTCAGTTGGCCTCGCTCGCGCACGACCTCGCCGACTTGCCCACCCCGACGGTACAGGGCGCCCGGAGGCAAGGCGCGGAGTGCCTGTTCAACAAATCGGTCTATGCCAACGCGGCCCGACGCATGGTCGCCAGGAACAAGAACGGTGACACGGGAAGCGGGCCCGACGAGTGACGCACCGTGTCGTCGATCCACCCCACCGGCGACTCGTCCAGCCGCGCCTTCTCGTCCCTCGATCGGCGAAGTGCTACGGGACCGATATCGCTGCCGCCACCCGGGATCGGCGTCGTCGAACATGCCGAACAAGCTCGCGATGCTGCTTCCGGCGATTCCCGGCCACTTGCGACGGATCTCGTCTTCGTCGAATTGTTCTGACGACTTGGAGAACTCGATCCAGAGGCGCAGTCCATCGTCTCCGAGCGCACGAAGGGCGCTACCTACCCGGAACCAGCTGTCGTAGCCGGAGTCCGGGTCGAGCAGTCGTTCATGGACGAGCCCCCACTCGGCGCGATCGAAATCACGCTCCTCGACTCGGGGCGGCGAAGACGAACGCTTCGATTCGGGCTCTTTCCCGTAGATCCCCAGGAACTCCAGCCAGGCTTGGTTGGGCACCACGGGGTCGCATTCGAGAATCGAACGGTCTTCGACCCACTCGTATCGCTTACCCGACTGGTGGATGGAAGGGGGCACGACGACTTGGTGGTGGCAAGTCCGCAGGTCGACGCCGCCACCGGCCTCCTTGAACCGCCGGGCGATCTTGGCTTTCACGCTGTCGACCTTGATGCCGCTGGGAAGCCTGAGCCAGTGATGGCACCCGCCTCCACCCGTGCGCGCGAGGGGACCAGCGAGCGGACCCAGGTCTGCTTCAAGCCTGGCCATGGTCTTGGCGCCGCCGTTCCGCGGATCAACATCGAGGACGAACTCCTCAGGAAGCGGGCACATGCCGATGTTTGCCGTCGCGTAGCGCCCCCAGGCGCGGTGTACCGCCGCCCGGTCCGTGATGAGCTTATCCAGCCACCCCTTCTCACGGGGGTGCTTGCCGGTCGCGTCGGCCCCGCCTTTGGAAGGGCAGCCGCCGCGTGCGTTTCCACACGAGCACGATGCGTCCGCCGTGGGCTCGTGCAGTAGCACCAAACGCTTCCCGCCATCGACGTAGCGGCAGGCGTCGCCGAGGTTGCTCTCGGGCGACTGCCCGATGGAGTTCTTGGAGTTCATAGCCTGTGGCGCTCACCGCACTTGCGGTCGAGCTCTCACAGGGGGGGCTGACTTTCGACAGCTCTTCGTCGAAACGCGTCCTGCTCCGTCCAAGAACGTCGTAGGACGTCGGAAAATGGCCCGCCGCCTACCTTCGCCCTGGCTGATTTGGGCTGGTTCGGTCGTGGAATCCGGCCTCTCGGCGCACGCCTGGGTTGCTCATCGCGGCGTCAACAGCGCGGTCTTGGCGGGCCTTCTGACAATCCTGATCAGCACGTTCTCGAGCGCGCTTTTCCAGATTGCACCACCAAGCAAGCAAGCGGCCTTCATTCGCCATCACCTTGCGCATCCCCCGCTTCGTGATCGGGCCGCCCAGTTGCTCGTTGAGCTTCTTGACCTTCTCGCGATCGTTGCGGTTCTTCGCCTCGAATCCGAGCGCAGGGAGGATCTCGGGCCAGCCGTGCAGCATCGTCGCGTTGGCGCCGTCCTCGGCTCGTTCAGCGGCGGCCGCTTGGGGGGCATGGGGCTCGTTGACTTGGTCATCCGCCTCTGGTTCTGGGGCCGCGGGTTCCCGACGGGCACCGGATTCAAGGAGGCGTTGCGTGTCCTTGACACCCGACTGTCCCTGGAGAAGTTGTTCGTCGATTGGCGCCGCCGTGATGCTCGCGAGAAATGTGCACATTCGAGTTCCCAGACGTCCGATCTGCAGGAAGAGCGTGTGTTCATGTTCTGCAGTCTCCGCACGGTCGCTCGTAGCTTCGATCCACTGACTGCTACCCTCGGCTGATCCCGGCTCTGTGGACTGGGCCCGCACACTCACGTCCGGGAGCATGATCTCGGAAGCGGTTCCTGTCATTCGGCCCAACCAGCTTGAGGCGGCCTCGAGAAAGATCAGCCTCCGCAGAAAGGAGCCGTGCGGACGGCTCATGATGACCTCTTGCCGTGCCGGGTGTTCGTGTACATCCAGCTTGTAGGCGAGGCGGGCGAATCCGACCTTTTCGGGCCAAGCGCCGAGCCTTTCGGTCGCCGACCTGAAGGCCGTGAATCTCGGTCGGGGATGCGGGGCGGTCCACCACCCAAGCCAAGTCGGCGGCTTGTTGGGCATGGGCACGGCGCCGAACGCCAAGAGGCGCAAGAGGAGTCCTCCAGCCTCGGAAAGCTGCGTCCGCATGCTCTCGACGATCTGCCAAGAAGGAGCGCGTCGGAGGGAATCCGTGTCCTTCTCCAGGGACCTCGCCAGCTCGATCAGTGACTGAGCGGTTCGTCGCCGATTGAGGTGACCGATCCGAGATCGCACCAAGCGGAGCGACTTGACGCTCTGGGGCGGAAGCCAGTCATCGTGCGCAGCACGATGGCCATGGTTCGGCGACGTGCTGCCATTGGTGCGACCCGTTGTGTTCGGCATCATGCGCAGGACCCCCGCCCCTTCGCGCTCGGCGCCGCATCGGAGTCGCTGGAGCAGCTTGTGGTCTGCCAGCACCTTGAAGATGTTCAGTCGAGTCGCGCCTGCTCGGTTTTTGCGGGTGTCCCGCTTGAAGCCGTCGAGCCCGATCAGCTCGTCGTCGAGAATGACGTTCGGCTTCAGGTGCCCGACTGCGATCCTCCCGAGAGCGAGGCCAAGCTCGTGGTAGCTGGACCTCGCGAGGGGCCCGCACTCGACTGCTTGCGGGCTCGCCGCTGTGAATGCCTGACCAACGGTCGCCGAGCAGTCGTCGGAATGGCGGCCCCAGAGTTCGTTGGCCTTCTCGACCTCGGAGCTGAGTTCGATGAAGTCGCCACGCCACTGCTGGCGAACCGCGTCAACGGTGAAGAACTCAGGGTCAGCGTCTGGGTGCGCGAAGTCGAAGCAGAGAAAGCCCTGCTGATCCCAACCGTCCCGGTGGGCGGCGCGCAGCATATCCGAGACCTTCCCGAGGATCTTGCGGACCGACTCGTGCAGCTGGCGGTAGGGGTTTTCTTGAAGAAGCTCGATCATCCTTGGGCGTCGTCTTGGGCTGACTCTCTCGCCGCTCTCCAGCAGTGCCGGGGGCGGATATCAACCCATGCTTGCCTCGCTGCTCGCGAAAACCAACATTGCTGCCGTTCCTGTACATGGACGGGGGAACTGATTGTGGACAACTGTGCATGGCGGTGCACGGGGGGAGGCGCTGTTGAGGATTATGCTCCGACCGCCGCGCGCAACCGGCCCCGATCAACCTGCGCGTAGACCGTCGTCGACACGATCGAGCGGTGCCCGAGGGCGTTCTGGACCAGGCGGAGATCGCCGGTCCGATCAAGCAGGGCCGTCGCGAAGCTGTGGCGTAGCGAGTGCGCTGACTTGCCTCGGACGCCGGCGGCTTCGAACCACCCTGCGATCCGCCGTTGCGCGTTCCGGACGCTGATGCGCCGTTCACCGGCAGTGAACACCGGACCCGCGGTTCGGTCTCCGACGAGCTCTCGCAGCGCCTTGGCCGCCGCTGTCGGCAGCACCACCGTGGAGCGCGTGTCGTTCTTGCCGCTGCGCAGGTGCAGCTCGCCGTGCTCGAAGTCGACATCCTCGATGTCGAGCCCGATCGCGGAGCCGATCCGCACGCCGGCGTGCAGCAGCAGCAGGATCAGCGCGCGGTCACGCTCGGCGGCGCAGCCTTGGGCGGTCATGAGGACCTCGAGCAGCCGAGTCCGCTCGTCGTCGTGGAGGCCCTTGGGCGGCGGCGGCGTGCACCGCGCCCTGCGGAGCAAGCGGGCGGGGTTGCTCGCCACCAGGCCCGACTCGTGCGCCCAGCGGGCGAAGCAGCGGATACTTGTCCGCATGGCGTTCGTGCTCGAGGCCTTCTTTGCTCCGCCTCGCGCGCTGCCCGTGGCCGCGTCGCTCGCGAGGAACTCGGCGATCGCGGCAGGCGACAGGTCGTCGACGTCGGTGCTCTCGTTCGCCGTGCCCAACCAGTCGATCAGGGCCCGGACGTGCCGCTCATACTGCTTGCGCGTGTGCTGCGAACGTCCATCCGCTCGCAGCTGGACTTGGAACTGCCGAAGGGCGTCTTGGAGGTGCATGACCACATGCACGTCGGTCTCGGCGAGAACATCAAGTCGGCCGGAGACCCACGGAACCGAAGCCTCGCCAGCAATCCGCAGAACGGCCCCCAGCACGGTCGGCAGGACCGCACCCGGCTCAGAAATCGGGCGCAATCTCGGGAATTGTGCCGCGATTCACCGTTGAAACACCGTTGCTCAACGGTGAGCGGGATTCGAGTGGCACGATCTTTGGCTCAGTTTGAACGAAGTGCGCGGCGGATGAGTCGGGCCGGCTTGGTGCCGGTCAGCGCGCGTGCCCGGCAGGCTATCGGGCAACCTCTACCGGGGCGTCCCCATCCCCCAGGAGCGCGTCGCATTTGGTCAAGCATCTGACGCTGCGCTCTTGCCGTGTTCGGACGAGGGCTTCTTCGACCCCGTCGAAAGGTCGATCTCGGTCATAAGTGCGAGCATTTCCATCGAGTCTATCCACGCCCAACGCGCGCTGAATACGAACACAGCGGTCATAGCAAGAGCGGGACCCCACCAACCAAGGGGAATATCTACTCCAGCGAATACCGCGACAATGAGCGAGAGGGCGATCGCAGTAATTGATGTCACTGAAATGCTGAACGCGTTCCAGCGGCGGCGAATCCACTTGTGGATTCCCTCGTAGCGAGACTGGATGACGCCGTGGTCGAGGCTCACACCGATGTACACCTCCCTCCTTGGGTCGCCCACTCCCTTGCCGCCGAGGATGGCCCACGCTCGCCGAAGAACGTCGGGACGCATTACGACTTCATGCGACCGCCCATGACTAAGGCAGAAGATGCAGAAGCCGGCTCGCAGCACGACGAACGAAATTGAGCCGATTGCGACGCCGAGAGTAAAGACGCCCGAGCCGCCGGCAGCGAGGAGCGCCACGCTTCCTTGCCAAGTGTCTGGCAGGGCAAGCGAGACCGGGAAGACGTTCGCAACAGACTTATCGGTGTCGAGAGCTAGTCCCCACAAGAACGAGGCTACGAAGACCAGCGGGGAAACTAGGAAGCGTATTTTTCTGTCTTCGTCCATGCGCCATCGCTCCTATTACTAGTGTAGGTCGAAATCGTCCAAAAGTCAGGCACGTTCCCCGACATGGAGGCGGCCGAAGCGGGCCTCAAGGAGGCGCGCGCGTGGACGTCGCTCGCCAAGAACTGGCACGGCCTCGATCCCGACGTGAGCATATTCTCGTGCTTCGCGGGCAACATCCCGAACGGTCCCAAGTCGGCGAGCAACCTCGTGATGACGATGCTGGCGGGCTTCCCGTTCAAGTCTCTCAAGGCGGACAAGAAGTCTCGGCACCGCCGCGATCGCGCAGCAGCCGACCACCGAGTGCTGCCAACCCGTGTCCGTCAACGACCTCTACGCGCTCTCGTTGATGCTGGGCGGCGAAGAGGTCCGCACGCAGTTCACCCCGGCCGCGCCGTCGGACCTGGTGCAGCTCGGGGGCGTCGTCTTCGCGCAGGATCCGCTGGTCGCTCGCAACCCGCAGCGCGCCAGCACGACCGGCGACCACTCGGTCGTGCTGCGCGACGTCGGCATGGGCAGCACCGACGTCTCCACCTATGGCTCCGTGGTGCGGCGGCTGCCGATGCCCGAGATGCACGACGGCTCGATGGGCGTCGCCCGCCTCTACGGCCGGTGGCTCCTGTTCGACGTCAGCTACCCGACGTGGCAGGGCTCGGGCACCCCGCTCAAGCCGTCGGTGCCGGTGCCGGACATGTCGGCGGCGCTGCTCGACCTGGACTCCGCCGTGCAGCCACGACCCGGCAGCATGCCGGGCCTCTACCTGATGCAGGTCGAGCACGCGGCCGGCACGGCCTTCTACCAATACGGCGGACCTCTCGAGACCGGCGCCAACCCGCAGACGACCGCGGTGTTCAGCAACGCGGGCATCGGGCAGACGCAGGGTGGCTCGTCGAAGGGCTCGAAGCGACGCAAGCGTGCGGCGGCCGATGCCGCGGCGCCGCTGCCGACGATGGTCTACCGGTTCACGAGCAACCTGTCGGGGCGCAGCTTTGGCACGACGCGACCGCGGGGCGGGCCGAGGTCCGGCACGTCGACGGCACCGTGGCGCAGTACGAGACCTTCAACCCGTACTCGTCGTCCTACCAGCCCAGTCCGCCGCGCACGCTGTGGCGGCTGACGAGCGTTCGCGACCCGTACGACAACACGTCGTCGTTCGTCTGGAACACGCAGGATCAGCTAGCGGAGGTCCAGTTCGCCTCGGGGCTGACCCAGGTGTTCGACTGGAGCCCCTCGTGGGCGTGGTCCGGGCAGGACTGCCTGGAGATCCGCTACCAACAGAACGGCGCCAGCCCGCCGGAGGCGGTCGCGCGCACGTGGGGCATCGTGTTCCAGGGTGCGACCAGCGTCACCGGCGGTCGCTACTTCGGCCGACGCCTGCATCGCGTCTACTCCTCGTCTCGCAAGGTGCTGAACGACAGCACGGGCCAGGATGCGATCGTCATCGATGCCGCCGCCGAAGTGACGGCGCAGATCGTGCACGAGTTCGTCTACGACGTCGGCGCCGCCAACGTGCCGCCGTCGCTCTGCGAGTGGCACAAGGTGCACAGCGGCGCCCCGTTCGCGCAGGCGCTGGTCACGACGTCGCACCCGGATCGCAAGATCCTCGAGACGACCTACCTCGCCGATGGTCGATTCGGGTCCCAGGAGCGGCCGATGACCGGCGAGAAGCTGGTCGCGAGCTATCCGGTCGCGACGCGGTCCACCGAGGTGCTGACCGGCACGACCATGCAGTCGATCGAGGTCCAGAAGGTGGGCGGCTCGACGTACCGCTTCGACTACGACAAGTGGTCGGGCCGGCTCTACTCGGAGTTCGTGACGGCGAGCGACGACGCCGACGGGCGTCCGCGTGCCACCGCGTATCCGAGCGGAGCGGGCAACCCGGCCGCCGGTGTCGAGCCCGAGCAGATCGAACGGTACTGCGTCTACGCCGACGCGACGTGCGCGTGTCGCCAGCCGATCCGGATGGACGTGCGATCGACGCGGGACGGCGCGACCGTCACCCGTTCTCACGAGTACGAGTACTATCGCGGGCAGCAAGCTGCTGAAGACCTACCGCGCCCCCAATCCCGAGCACGGGGACGCCGGCCCGTATCCGTCACACGTCGAGTGGACGTATACCTACACGCAGGCTGCGGGAGCCGGCCAGGTATGGGGCGCCTGGTTGCCGCACACCGAAGCGACGCCCGATGGCACCTACACCTATACGCACACCGACATGCTGGATCGGGTCGATGCGGTCCAGCACGGCCAGATCCCGGGCACGACGGTCAAGACCATCAGCGATGTGCGGATCCAGGACTCGCTCACCAACGCGCCCAACACGAGCGTGCCGGGCTCGGCGGTGTCCGAGACCTGGTGGCGCAACCTCTCGAATGCACCCGGTGGCCTCGCCAAGCAGGGCGTCGTCAACGGGCAGGTGCGCCGGAGCGAGGACGGCGACGGGTTGCGGACCGTCTACTCGTACGACGCCAACGGGCGCCTGACGCGGGTTCTGCAGCGTTCGACCGACCAGACCGACTACGCGCTCAGCGCGATCGGGGACGTCGAACAGCTGACCCACCATGCCCTCGCGGGGCAGCCGGCGGTCGTCGTCTACGAGCTGTGCGCGTCGGGTCCGGCCGTGCGCAAGGTGACCAGCACCAGCGGCGGGTTCCTGCGCGATGCGCGCGCCTACTACGACCGCTTCGGCCACCGCACCGTGGTGCAGCGGAACAACCTGGCTTCGAACGGCAGCAAGCCGACGCGGCACGGGGCAGGCGGTCCGGCCGCCCGCGATTGGATCGAGACGCAGTACCATTATCACCACACGCAACTGATGGAGGTCTACGTCGACCGCAAGCCGTTGGACGAGCCGGGCGGCGGGGTCGAACACCTGGTCACCAAGCTGTCCTACGGCGCGGACGGGCGCCTGGCGACGATGACGCGGCCCGGCGGCGGGGTGACGACGATCGTGCAGGACGGCTACGGCACCGTGTTCGAGACGGTGACGCGCGACCCGCAGAACGTCGACGAGGTGCGATCTCCGGCGAGCTTCGTCAACGAGTTCCTCGAGGTCACCGCCACGCGGCAGGTCGCCGCCAACCACGACGGTTCGGGCACGGACGAGCTGTGGACGGTGGTCGAACGCAACGCTGCCGGCGCGATCACCTCGGTCACCGAGCCGTCGACGACCGCCCCCGTCGGCTACACCCATTCGACCGGCGGCGCGGTGCATGCATTCGAGGTCGATTGCATGGGCCGCGTCACCGAGACCGAGACGGGCGACGCGACGCAGGTGTTGGCGCGGCGAGCCGTTCGTTACGACCAGCTGTCGCGCGTGATCTGGACCCAGGACGACGCCTTCCGTCGCGACCTCGGGGGAGCCACTCCGATGGCCGTGCAGCAGACGGCGTGGCAGTTCGTGCCGGCGAAGCAGACCCAGCTCGCCAGGCTGTTGCGCAGCGGTCTCGACGAGACGACCTACCTGTATGTGGCGAGCACGGGGCGGCTGCAGAGCGCGTCCCAGTCCGGCGACGTGCTCGAATACGACTACCACGCGGGCACGCCCTACGTGGCGAGCGTCGTGCGCCGGGAGGTCGACGCAGGTCTCGGTGGACTGCGGATCTTCGAGACCGAGTTCGACGTCGATGCGTTCGGTCGCGTCGTGCTGGCCCGTCGCGGTGCGACCGAAGCCAGCCCGCTCGTGCACGCCTATGCCTACGACAGCCTGGGTGTCCTGGATCGCCACATCGACCCCAAGGGCCTGGTGCACAAATACCTCCGTGACGGCGTCGGGCGCGTCGTCGAACACGCGCGGGTCGATGGCGCAGCGATTTCCATCGTTACGTCGACCATATTCACCGACTCGGGTGCCACCCAGGGAGACGGTCGCACGATCCGTCAGGATGTCGATGACAGTGGGAATTCGACCGCTACACACTTCGATTTTGCAGGCCGAGCGTTCATCCTGCAACGGCCCGGCGCATCGGCGTTGCCGTCGGCCGCGGCGCCGAATGCAGATATGTGTCTGTTCGCGGTATACGATGCCGCGTCGAGGATGACGGACGTTTACGACGGAGACCAGGGGCGCTGCCGACCCGGCCAACCAGGTGCCGATCGGCACCGTGCATCGTCGCGAGGACTCGATCGGTCGCATCCACGGCGAGCGCTACAACTTCGCCGCGACCAGCGCCAACGTGCTCGAGGTCCACTCCGAGTCAGGACGTCGATGACAGTGGCAATTCGACCGCTACACACTTCGATTCTGCAGGCCGAGCGTTCGTCCTGCAGCGGCCCGGCGCATCGGTGTTGCCGTCAGCCGCGGCGCTGAATCAGGATGTGAGTTGTGCGTGCCTATATGGATGTAGACCACGCAGAGAGAGACCAAGCCAATAGGAGGCACGAACAAGCGACGACCAGTACCCCACAAGTTGACCCCCCGGCGGCGCTTACAACACCGCCGGAGGATCTAGTTCACCCCGAAGGACGAACCCGTTGCCTCCCAGCATAGCTGGAAGGTCACATCAGGAGAAACCACTTGATGTTCTTGCTCACCAAGCTGGTGGCGACATCAGCGCAGATGATCCGCGTTCCTCGATACCGCTACCGCTTGCTGTTCATCACCTTGCGGCTGGTAGAGATATCAGCAGTGATCATCATGATCGTGGCCTAGCGCCACAGTGCATTCCGGAGGACAGCCTCCGGAATGCCACTTTCGCCTTCCCCAGCGCGTCGTTCTTCGATCCGCGCCAGCGCACACGCCCCTCGCTAGGGCGTCCGAAATCCAATGCCGCTGCCGAGCGCCGGCAAGCCCGCTGCGATCGCGTTGGCGACGCTGTAGCCGCTGGACGGGTAGTCGGTGGCGACGCGCAGCGTGATGTCGGGGTTGAGGCCCGAGACGCCGTGGCCGTCGACATCGGCCGCGATCTCGCCGCAGGCGGCGACGCCGTGGTTGTTGTAGGTCGAGTTGAAGATCGGTGGGCCGATCAGCGACGCGGCCTTCAGCGGCGCGATGTCCTCGTGCCCGAAGTCCCAGCCCCACTCGATGTCGAGCACCGTGATGCCCGCGACCGAGGCGCCGGTCAACGCCTGCACCGCGTTGGCGCCGATGCCGTCGGGGCCGGTGCACGGTAGCCCTGCATGGTTGCTGAAGTCGGGCGTAAACGGCGGACCGTCACCGGGCGGCGGCATCGGCAATTCGCGCGCGTAGGCGAACTCGGCGCTCGGCAGCGCGTTGAGCTGCTGCACCAGCCGTCGCGCGTTCGCGGCGCTGTTAGCGTGCACCTCGAAGTAGAGCAGCAGGTCGACCGCCGGCCGGGTGCCTTCCGGCGCCGCCGCAAGCTGGCGCGCGCGGATCGACGCCAGCTCGTCCTCGAGCCCGGCGAAGAACGAGCGCGTCGCTATCTCGGAGGTCCTTAGCCAGGGGCTATGGTCGTCGCGAGCTTCCACTCCGCGGTTCATCGCCGACATCAGCATCACGCAGACGTTATGTTTGTGCGCGAGCTGCTTCAGGCGGACGGCGATCTCCTACTGCTCAAGGCGCATCACGTGATGCAGAAGGCGACGGCCCCATCCCTCGGGATGAGGCCGTTTACGGATGACCGGCCCGCGACCCCTGGCTTGGGCTGAGTTGGCAGACCGGTGGTCGTGGACGATTTCGGCGACCAGCTGATGCGTGTTCGGATCACTCCCTTCCCCGCATGAGAACAGCCGAGCAGCGGCTCAAGGCGACGGCCACACCAGGGCTTCACGGCTTGGGCACTGGCAGTCGCAATACAGCTGCCTCGACATCGCGCAGGTGTGGAAACGCGCGGCGATCGCAGCGCATGGGATCGCGACGTGGTGTCGAGGTGCTGTTTTCCTTGCGGTGCGTGCCGGCGGACGCCGGACGGCTGTCCACCAGCGCCGGGTCACCGCATGCGTCGGGCTTCTTCAGTTAGTCCTCGACGAGGTCGAGGACCCAGACCTGGTTGCGATCGACGGCGTTGAGCGGCCGCAGTTCGAGCGTCGTGCCGATGGTCGGTGCTCCGCTGGTCGCGGCCGACAGGTAGAGCTTCGGCGTCGTACCTTCCAGATAGACCCGGATGACGGTCGGTCCGGTGACTTCCTCGACGCGCCACTTCTGCTGACCCGGGTTGGAGCTCGGGAGCGGCGCTCCCATGCCGGCCGGCGTGCCAGTCGTAGGAGTTGCGGCCGAGCTAGCCAGATAGAGCCAGATGTTCTGGTCGCGCGCGGCTCGCTGGATGAACAGGTGCTCGGCGTTGTCGAGCCGGTCCTGCAGGTGCCATTCGAACTCGCCGCCGCCGGCAACGCTGTCGAGGTAGACGGTGTCGCTGGGCTCCCACGTGCCGTTGGTGCCAGCATCGGCGCGCATCGCCAGCGACGAGTTGAGGCTCGACAGCAGGCGGATGCGCCGGTTGTTCGTGCCGCCACGCGTCAGGTTGTTGGTCGCGGCGTTGTTGTCGATGATCGTGACGGTCGCGTAGTCGCCGCCGTCGTGGGCGATGAACGAGCCGCCGTTGTCATGTGCGCCGTTCCACCGGATCAGGCCGTTGGTCGAGTTGTCGGCCGGGCAGTTGATGCTGTCGTTGGCGTCCAGAAGGATCGCGTGGCGTAGCTTGTTGCTGAACAGGTTGTTCGTGACCGTGAAGTTGTCGACGGCCGTGAGGTTGATGCCGTCGTCGCTCAGGCCCTCCAGGAAGTTGCCGGTGATCGTGATGTCGTCCGAGCACTTGATGTGGAACCCGTCGCCGTTGAGCGAGCGCCACCAGCCAGAGGGGATCAGCGCCTGGCACTGGTCGATCTCGAGGCCAGAGCAGCCTTCGGCGTTCACGAACATCGAGCCGGCGGCGTAGCACTTGACGTTCCGAATGATGGTGTCGTCGCTGTTGCGAATCTGGATCGCGTTGCCGCCTTCGCGGTAGTGGTAGGTGAATCGGTCACCGACCGCGAACTCCGATACGGGGCCGAAGTTGGGGTCGAGCGCGAAGGTGTAGACGTCGTTTCCGATCGGCTGCACCGACGTGAACCTGTGGTGCGGGCGCGTGCCGTCCTTTGGTCGCCCCGGGATGCTCGGATCGAGTAGCCAGCCCCATCGATTCGTAATCGAGGACGGGAACTGGTCGGGCTTCAGGCCGCGCAGGAACTTGATGTCGATGTCCAGGCCCGTGACGCTCTGCACCGTACCTTCCATGAAGGGGCGCGGGGTGCGGTCGAAAGTGAGGTCTTGGATCACGACCTTGTTGGACGTCCGGATACCGAGCGTCTGCCCTTCCTTGAGGCCGTGCAGCAGCGTCGCGCCGTTCCCCGCGAGGATCATCTGATCCGTGTTGGTTGTCATGCCGCGCACCTGCAGGGTGAACGGGCCGAGATCCGGGTAGGACTTCAGCGTGTAGACCTTGGACTGGAAGTTGACGATCGCGGCTCCGGCATTCGGGTTCGCGACGAGCCAGGCTTCAGCCGAGTCGAGGACCGCCTGGATGGCCGGTGCGTCGTCGGACCCGCTTGGCGCGGGGACCGGGAAGACCATCTGGCTGGCGACGGTCGAGGCCAGCAGAGTCGAGGCGGCGAGTGATGCGAGGAAGCGGTGGCTCTTCATGAGTACGGTATCGGTGCTGTGGCGCAGTGCGCTGCGCGTTGATGGGTGCGGAAGCGTTGAGTTGATGGCTCCGGTCCGACCGAAGGCGTCCGTGTAACGCTTCCACCTGGCCGGCGGGGCGCCCTCATGGCCCGCGCGTTACGCGATTTCCCGAGAGCGGGCGATGGCCGACTTGAACGATCGTCTGCGCGTGCGTGAGAGCGGCAGCGCGGCCTACGTGAAGATGTGACGACGTGGTCACAGCCCGGCTACACGTTCTGAACAGCTCGCGCGAGCTTCGACCTTGGGAACAAGCGGTGCTCGCGTGCGTCGATGCACCAGCCTGGCAGGTCGTCTTCGCCACGGTTTCCGACCGATGCGAAGCGCCGCCAGAACGAGCGCGCTCGAGCTGCTCGGCAGATCGTTGTACAAGCTCTACCCACGGCTCCGACAGCGAGCCATGGAGCTGGTCCAGGAATACCTGCGTGTGATCGCAATGCTGGCTCGTCAGGCGGTAGCAGGGCAACGGATCACGGATCCGAACCTGACGAGTGCGCTCGCGTCGCAGGCTACAAGCAGCGAAGCCCAGCCGAGCAGCGGCGAATCGGGCATCAGCTGCGAGTGCTCGCCGCGGTCGCCTCCGAACTCGCTGCCATCAGCTCTCGCATGGCTTCGCCGACATCGCGACCCAGGAAGTTGTCGAAGAGCAGCTCCATGCCTGACTCGATCAGGGCTGCCTCCCGAAGCACGTCATCATCCGGCAGTAGTCCCTGCTGCTGCCAGCGGTCCGCCGCTTCCGCCAGACGCACGGCCCACTCCTGGTCGCCGACGGGTAGCCGCTCGCGTAGCCGAGCGGCGCGCTCAAGCAGACTCGTGGCTTCCACTTCGTAAGGCGGGCGCACGAGCCGCTGCGGGAAACCGAGCAAGTGCAGCCCCACACTACCGTAGTCGGGGATCTCCGGATCCCAGTCTTGAAAGAGCGGCCGCGTCACGTCGCTGCCCGACTTCGCAAAGGCCTGGAGTGCGTAGCGCGCGCCCCACCGGACCATACCATCGCCGAACACCGCCTCGTTGTACAGCTCGTCGCACAGAGGGTCTGGTCTGGGCACTCGTGCGTCGATCGCAGCCTGGATACTCGCCGCCCAATCGATCATGCCGTTGTCGTCGAAGACACATTCGAAGCCTTGACGTGCACGGGAAACGACGGCGTAGGCAAGGCGATCATCCTCAGGCAACCGCCCTGAGGACGCGAAGGTCTCGAACGCGGCCCTTACGACCTGGTGTGGCAAGGGTCGCGATCTCAGCAGACCCTCAACGCGAGTCAACCGCTGCATTCTCTGCTTGTTCATGCCTGCCTCCGCGGCTCGCTCGCCATCTCCGCGGCTTGCTCAACGCGAGCCAGCCGCTCTTCAATCTCGGTAGCCTCGATGGCGCGTAGTCGTGCCTGAATTGCGTCCACAAGCAGCTGGGCTGACTCCCGCTCGACACTGCCAGCACAGATCGCGTTGATCACCACTTCCGTCGCACTGTGGCAATCCTGGATCGTTCGGAGGCGCGGCATGTCGAAGCGCACCGGCTCGGGTTCCGACGGCGTGTCGGTCGGGCGCCCGATAACGCGGTCGCTGACGAACCGCATCGCCTGCACGTCGCCCTTGAGGGCCATGTGCAGCGCCTTGCGGATCATGGCCTGGATGTGCTCGGGCGTGACCGCCTCCTCGGCGGCCCGCCGCAGCTCGTGAGCTCGTTTGCGCGCACCCCCAGGCCCACCGGTGTTGCCGGTGGCGAAGCGGCCGCGCTCGTCGCGCGCGGGCGTCGAGTCCCGCTGCTCAGCCATCCGCCGACGTCTCCGGTTCGTGGCCGCGCTTGACGGCAATCTCGGCGAAGGTGGAGGACGTGCCGTCGAGCATCGCCTGCTGGCCCGTCGCCTTCTCCCAGCGCCGGATCGCAACGTCAACGAACGGCGGGCTGATCTCCATCGCACGGCAGTGGCGGCCGGTCTTCTCGGCGGCGATCAGCTGCGAACCGCTGCCGCTGAATGGCTCGTAGACGATGTCGCCGGGCTTCGTGTGCTTGCGGATCGGGCGCTCGAACAGCTCTGTGGGCTTTGCGGTCGGGTGCTCGGCACCGGTGCTGCGCGCTTTGCCGTCGAAGTCGACTTCCCAGACCGAGTCATGGCCGTGTACGCCGTCGTGCTCGGGCTGGTCGCCCTTCCGCCACCCCATGACGCAAGGCTCGTGGCGGAAGTGCCAGTAGACACGGCCGAACACCGATGACGGCTTGACCCAGATGATCTGCTGGTGGTCCAGGATGCCGAGCTCGCGCCAGATGCGCTGCAGATCGCCGCTGCGCTTGTGTGCGTGCCAGCAGTAGATGGCGGCCTTCGGGCCGAGCACGTCGAGCACGTTGGCGAACACCGCACGGAAGAACGCCTCCGGGTCCTTGATCGACACCTCGTCGTAGCGATCGCTCCAGTCCTTACCGGAGTCATTGGGGCGCTCGCCGGTGTAGTCGACGCAGTAGGGCGGATCGGTCGCGACGAGCGCGGCCTTGGCGCAGTCCATGAGCCGCTCGACATCCGCCGGCTTGGTGGAGTCTCCGCAGAGCAGGCGGTGGTCACCAAGCACCCAGAGGTCGCCGAGCTCGGCGACGGCCTCGACTGGCGGAGCCTCTGGTCCTTCGTCATCGAGATCGCGGTCGACTTCTTCCTGCTCGCGGAGCTCCGCGGCGAGGCGGTCGATGTCGTCCGTATCGAACCCGATGCCGTCGAGCGCGTCCTCCTCGCGGAGTTGCTCGAGGAGCTTCGACAGGGCGGCGTCATCCCACTCGGCGAACTCGCCCGTTCGGTTATCGGCGATCGCGAAAGCCGTGGCATCTAGGTCGGTGCCGTCGAACCACCAGACCGGCACCTTGGTCATCCCGAGACTCTGGGCGGCCTTCAGGCGCGTGTTTCCGGCGATGACCTCGCCGTCGCGCTTCGCGACGATGGGTTGCTGCCAGCCGAAGCGGCGGATGCTGGCCGCTACCTTCGGGACGGCGTCGTCGTTGTGACGCGGGTTGGTCGGGGAGCAGTAGAGCCGGTCGATTTCGACGGTCTCGATCGGCGGGGCGGTAGAGCTGTCCATGCACATTCCTCATCAGGGTTGAGAGCCATTGGAGGTGTGCTTGGACTCAGGCTCGACCGCAGCATACTACCACAGCAATGGACATGGCAGGTGCTGGCGACGTGCTGGGCAGGCTGGTGACGGGCAAGCGTCGACCGATCACGTACTACCTCGACCCTTCGGCATACAACGAACTGAGCCACCAACCTGGCCGACCGGATCTCGTCGACAAGATGCGTCGTAGCCGCTTGCGCGGGCACGTGGTGACCTACGCCGGCAGATATATCTTGCGACGAGAAGCCGCAGATCCTGGCTTTGGACCGCACGCAGCCGTCGCCGCCGCTCCGCAGCCGCACGACCAAGACGATCATGCATGACTACAAGCGAAACGGGGCATCCACCCTGTTCGCCGCGCTCAACGCAGCGACGGGTCACGTCTTCCCGCCGGTCCGGCGACCTGCCGCCAGCCAAATTCTGCCCCTTGACAGCCGTGCAACCGCCCGTACGATGTGAGGCAAGGGAGGCGATACCAACTAGCGATCGCTAGGACGAGGACAAGGATCGATGAAGACAATCGCAATACTGTTCGGGTTGCTTGCTGCCACTTTCGCTTGGCGAGGCTGGTCAGACACTGATTGCGCTACGGCTTGCGCGTGCTTGGCCGAGGCCTACTGGGAGCAAGTCGTATCTCCAGACGCGTGCTTAGATTTCGACGTCCACTATGGCACGGCGATACCTGGCTGTTGCCCGATAGAGACGCAACTCGACTGCCCGCAAGCTGGTTGCGCGTATCAGTTTCATCTGTATGAGGTGACGAACAACTGCGAATGCACCGTCGTCGCCGCGCTTCCCGGCTTCGGTGGGTTCGATACGCCCTTGGGTCACGGCGAGACGGGCCCAATCGGCGGCGGCTTTGCACTGGTCGCCTGCCCAGACACTGACTACTTCAGCATGGGCCTCTACTGCGCAGGCGCCGTCTTACCCGGCGGCTATCTCTCCTACGCTACTGGGCACCACCCGTGCCACAACACCGACAACCAGTGTGTTGAACCATGAGAGTCACCGCATTAGTCGCGGCGGCAGCGACAGCTTCCTTTGTCGCCGTAGCATTGCTAATCGATCGCGGTTCCGAGAAGCCCCGGGCAGACTCATATGAAGAGGCGCCGCCCTCGCCCAGAAGTGAGGACCCAACCCCTGGGTCGCTCAATCCTGGTGACGCCCAAGAGATCCCGAATCGCCACGGGCTGCCCCCTCAGCCGCTCAACGACACCAGCACGGATTCAAGCGAGAGAGAAGCTGCATTGTTCGCGACTCTGGCGCGCCTGGAAGAACGGGCGGCCAAGGCCCGACAGGCGATGCAGGCCGCCGGCCTACCTGAGGAATATCTTGACAACATGATTTCGTACGACAAGCACTTAATTGCAGCGATGAAGATCCGCGCAGGGAACTATGATGAGGTCAAGGACCCGATCGGCGGCGGCTTGTTCGGAACGCCCGACACCTGCTACTCAGCATACCAGTCCGGTGATCGCCACCTGAGGATCCGCTACACTCGCGCCGAAAGCCCCCAGCTATTTGAGGCGATCGATGCTCGCTTGTCCCTGAGTCAAGACGGCTGGGACGAGGCCGTTGAGGAGTTCAACAAGCTCCCGGAGCACGAGCGCACGCTTCGAATCTCAGAGAATGAGCGAATTGAAGGACTCCTAGGCTCGCTCGATGCAGAACTGGCCAAGCATAAGGCGGGGTCACATGAGTGGCACGACGTTTCCGCCAAGCGCATGGATCTACGACGGCGGAAGAGCTTGCAGGGACTACCATTCTTCATGCGGCGCGACGGCGACACTAACCGCGTCAGCAGAGCCCTCAACTTGCGCAGGACGGCACTCAAAAAGTGAGCCCTGCTCGCGATCGCACTTGCCGACATGCTTCAGTGCCGACACTGCGCGGCGCTCTCATAGGTGGGCTAGCTGCCGTATTGTGGTCCAAGCTAGCCGGAGGTGTGTCGGGTTACGGATGGCTCGCTGTCGCATTCGAAGCATCGCTAATGGCAACCCTCCTAGTTGGGCGACTATATCTCGCAGGCGGACTGGCCACTGCCGCAGGAATCACCGCGCTGGCCTGGTCTTTCGTGATGCCCGACACGTATTGCAATTGCCTCGGTGAGGCATCCTCTAGCAGTCTTGACCTGAGAAGAGCCCTCGCCAGTGCTGCGGCAGGCTTAGGACTTCTGTTGATTCACCAGACGCGGGTAACTCACCAGGGCGTTGCGCGGGTGTGATGGCATCGATCGGGCGGCGCATGATGGAGCCGTGCGGGCCGCGCCAAGGCGCCTGGGGACCGCCCGCCCTTGGCCTATCCTGTACTACACGCGCCGATCGCCCCGATCCGAGTAAACCATGCAACACATCACCGCTACAGCTACGCTGTGGTCGCTCATAACGGCATCTGCGACCGCACTTGCCCAGAGCCCCATCGTCTACAACGCAGCGCGCGGCACACTTCCATCCGCGCAGTGCTTCCAAGTCCTGGGCGACCCGTCTCTGATGAGCTTGTCCGCCGGAGAGCTTCGAATCGAAACCGGCCCGAACAGCGATCAAAGCTACTTCCAACGCAACGACTTCGTGATCGACTTCGATGCAGGATTCGAAGCGTCCGCAGCCATCCGAATCGCGCGATCGACCGAGCTGACGCTCCCCGGTGGGCAGATCCGCTACGGGGTGCAGATGCAAGCGGTCGACGAGGATGGCAGCGTGTTCGTGGCGATGTTCAGCGAGAACACTGTGGCGATCTTGACGAGCCCTAACGACCCGGTAACTACAGCCAACACGACTACTGCTCCGGTTCCCCTGGTCGACCGATCGGTTGCAGTGAGAATGACTGCGGATTCGACAACGCTACGCGTCTTCATCGACGGCGTGATCGTTGCGAGTCATCCCAAGGGTCCAGATTTCCCGGCCTTTGGGCGGCAGTTCTACTTCGGCGATGGCACGCTGTCGGGCTCGGCTGACGTGCACATCAGTCAACTCCGCGCAAGCGGCAACACTCCGTCCTGCACTCCGACGAGCGTCGCGCACGTCGCCTCCGGCTGCACCGGCCTTGGAACCCTTGCCGTCTCCGGCCTCCTGCAACCGGGCCAGTCGTCGACGCAGACTTTCACGGTCCCGGGAACTGCATCCGATGGCATCCCGCTCATCTTCCTCGGGCCCTACGCAATGCAAACGCCGTACTGCTCCGGTTGCCGCTTCGGGTTCGACCCGATGACGGCTCTGGTAAGCCTCGGCGAGAACCTCAGCGTCACGTTTCCCGCTGCGGTGACCGGTCTTCCATACGCATTCCAGGGCGTACGGATCCTGGGCTCTCCAGGGCCATGCTCAACTCCTCTGGTGCACCAGGTGACAGATGTTTGCGTCGTGACACTATGATGTCGAGGCGGCCGACGCGCTCCTTCTGCGGGCCGCGTGGCCGACGTCTCTTGAAGCGAAACGCGATCGAGTATCCGGATACCACGCAACTGCATGGCCTCGCCAACGCAGCCGAAGCAGACCGACGTGCAGCTGGTGATGCATCGACTCGACGCGCTGGAGCGCGAGTCCGCGAACTGCGCCAGCAGCCCACGGACGGAAGTGACAGACGAGGCGCTCCCGCCTACCAGCCAATGTCCACGTCGGTGTTGCCGCCGCCGTGCACGATGCGCAGCCACAGGTCGTTGCCGTTCACCGCGTAGCCGGTCGTCGCCAACGATAGCCGTCGACCTCGAACGCGTAGTCAACCGACACCGACCGATAGCCCGCGAACGGCGGCGCCATCGGAGGCGCTCGAAACTGCGTATTGCGAGCGTCGGCTCGCCGCCTTCTCGACAGCAAGGCCGACGCCTCAGCCCCCTTGTGTGTGACTGGTCATCGCCGAGAGTACCATCTCGAACAGCTCCTGCGGCCTATTTGTGGCCCCCCATCCACCTCGCTCCTTCGCCTCACGCTTGTGCTCCGGTGCATTCGACCCGGAGTAGATAACGAAGGGCGGGTAGGATCCACGTGCCTTCAGAGCCTCAAGGAGCGTGTAGCCCGCGCTGGAATCCGGCGGTCGCCCCATGTCCGAGATGATCGCATCGAATGAATCGTGCTCTAACCTATTTAGAGCGTCTTCGGTGGACGTACTGAGGGTGAATCGGATTCCCAATGCCTCAAGGGCCCTACGCTCGTAGGTATTGTTCGGCGGCCGGTCATCGACCCAGAGAATCGATTTCCCGCGAAGACGATGATCTCGCGAGGCTGTCGTGACGGATTCTGCGATCTTACGGGTTCGCCTCTCACGCAAGTCCTCGCCGGGTTCGCCGGCTGGATGAGCGCCTTCGGCGACTCCGAGAGCCGCAGCAGCTTCGACCTGTTTGATCGTGATGCCATCCTTGTTGAGCGCGAACTCGGTCATGCGATGCCCGAAGAGAGCGAACAGCGCCAGACCACTTAGGAGAACTTGCATCCAGGAGATGAGCGACTCCCGCCGCATCGAAGCGCCGTACAGGGCATCAGCAACAACTAGCGCGCCAATACAGGCAGCAGCTGTATACCCAGCTCTAGCAGAGTGCATATCTGAACCCCAACAAGTCACATCCTCATTCAAAGCCTGAGCAAGTCACGATGCGTGCCGTGCTGCCAAGCGACATGTTCCGACATCCTGCACGACGAAATGCGTGGCTCGCCTCGCACCCTCGCCGGGCCTTTGGGAAGTAGGGCAAGCGCCGAGTGGCAGAGCCAGCCGCCGCCTCGGAACACGACTAGGAAAAGCACGCGGATACGAGAACACAACCTGCGCGCCGTGTAGCGGCACCCGTAGATGAGGCGGTGAGCATAGGAGAGCGACTCTCGGGAGCCGAGGGATCTCGGCGGACAGTAGCCGGCATAACCGATGTCGGCAAGCACCACCATAGCGCCGCTATCGAGCGAGTGCCGCAGCCAGGACGACCGCGATAAACCCTATGCCCCCCAGCACGTAAACCCACACGCCCAGCTTCTTCGCGACGTCGTCGAGGAAGTCGGCGTACGCAAGCGCGCTGTCGAAGTGCCGCTTCTTGCCAGATCCCAAGCCTCTTTGCCGGTCCCGCCAGAACTGCGTCTGGGCCCACCCCGTCACGAGAGTGATCAAGACGGCACAGACGATCGCCAGCGCAAGTGCGGCAAGCCCCACGATGTCGAGCAGGAAGCCAACACCGCCTTCGACGTCGATCTTTCGCGAGAACGCCATGAGCAAGGCCGCAAGGATCGCCACCGACTTGCAGCTCTCGAGGCGCTTGCTGAGCCCCTTCTCGTGGAGATCGAGGTCCAGATCGAGAGTGGGCTCCACCGCCGGGACGTGGGCCGCTTCGAGCGCCCTAACGCGTTCTTCGAGATCCCTGATGCGCCGCTCGTCACCCTCGGACTGGTTACTCATACTCTGTGTCTCCCATGCAGGCTGCAGGCGCCGCTAGTGATCGCCCGACGCAACCGGATTGGCGCGTTCGGCAAACATGCACTTATCAGGCCACACGACCCCCGCAGACAACATCTTGCAACGCTTCTCGGGCCGCTGACCATGAGCTGAACGGGCACTCACAAGAGAGAACGCGGCCGGGCGTCTGGAGGCGACACCGAATCAGAGGAGATTCGAGACCTGTTGAAGCCGGGCGACACGGGCGTCATGCCTCGGGTATTCGCCTAGGTAGCTTCCCGGTCAGAGTTGCGAAGCCCATCAGTCGAAGGTGACACCATGAAGGCCGTGACCAAAGAGCAGGCTCGTGAGTTGCTGAAGTCGCTTGGGCTGCGGCCGACCAGCACGCAGGAGCGCATTGTGATCGCCTGGCACGAGCGTGTTGCGAGCGATCTCCAGGCTTGCCTCGCCAACCTAGAAGCCCTCACGCAGGCGCACGTGGCCATGATCGACCGAGCACTAGACGCCGACTCGAATCCTGGTCGGCAGGGCCGACTGATGGGTGGGGCACCTAGCAGGTGTCCCCCATCTTCCTAAGGCCGCCAAGGGTACAGCGCCTTCGGCGGTGGCACCGACGAAGCCCGATGGCCCACGAGCAGCGCCGGCGCATCGGATTGCTTTCACCAAGGGCGCTGCCGCGATCTCGGGACCTGCTTGGTGTCTGCGCCCTTGGCGATGCGCTGAGCAGTGGCCAACTCGAGACGGTAGCGCGCTGCGACGGTTGCTGGTTTGACCTTGCGCACGCACAACAGCCAGACGACATGCGGATGCGCGGCGATGATCGAGCCGACCCTGCTAGCACGGAGGCCAACAGCCGCGCCGATCTCGGCGCGAGTCAAGCCGTCCTCTGCCAGCTCGAGGATGCGGTTGTCGCGTTCGCTGTGGTCTACGCGGATCGGTGGGGACGGGCGCTTGCGCTTGAGCCCCCGCGTCGCCCGCTGGACGACACTCATGGATCGACCTGTCGACTCCACGATGTCCGCGAGCTTCATGCCTGCACGGAACAGCTCCCGAATGCGCTCACGCTCCTCGGCTGAGACGTTGGCGGAGCCCTTGGGTCGAGTCACGCGATCAGCTGACGTTTCGTCTGCGGGTTGGTTAGGCGTGATCGTCCAGGCGAGCACTTGGACCGTTCTGCTTCACGGACGCGATCCCGTTCTCCATCGCCGCATCGCCGCTGTACATCTCGCTCTTGCCGATGATCTCGCCGTTGCCCGCCTTCAGGACGAAGTAGGGGCTGCCGGCAGATGACGTGCGTCGGTCGTAGCGTTCATCGAGCGGCGAGTTGGTTCGCACGGACTCGATGCCGTTCTCCGCACTCGCCTTCTGCTTGTACCGCTCGCTGGTGAGGATGATCTCACCGTTCGCGGCCTTCAGGTTGAACATGAACTGACCATCGCTGGTCGGCTTGAGGTCGTACTTGGCAGCCATCGCCCCAGATTGCCACCGGGAATCATGTCCTGCAACTTGCATCGGCGTGGTCGACGCCTCGATCCGCGCTACGCCTGGCGCCGTCCGCCTGTCAAGGACCGCCTGATCGGAGCCACCCCAGTTCGGCCATTCGGAGCCACCTCTCGAAGCCGGATTCGGACTGGCACAGGCGACGTTTCGGGATTGGCACAGAAGCCTGATCGCGTTCGGCAGGAATCACGCCCAGTTCGGCCAAACGGAGCCACTACGCGCTCCGCGGCTGGCGGAAAGACCGCCCATCGATGACGACGACGTGGGCATGGTGCTGCACGCGGTCCATCGCCGCGCTGGCGAGCAGCTCATCGACGAAGAGCGGCGGCCATTCCTCGAGCGCACGGGTGCTCGTGACGATCATCGCGCCGCGCTCGTAGCGTTGCCGGATGACCTCGTAGCGGTCGATGGGCTCGTCGTTCTCCAACGGTCGCAGCCCGAGATCGTCGATGATCAGCAGGTCGGGGCTCGCAAACTTGGCGAGGCATCGGTCGTAGCTGCCGTCGGCTCGCGACGCGCGCAGCTTGGTCAGCATCTCGTGCGCGGCGACGTAGAGCACCGAGTAGCCAGCGCGACACGCGCGGTGACCGAGCGCCTGCGCGAGGTGCGACTTGCCGACGCCGGTCGGGCCGACGAGCAGCACGTTCTCGTGTCGCTCGACGAAATGGCACGTCGCCAGGTCCACGATCTTGGCCTTGGGGATCTGCGGGTTGTAGGCGAAGTCGAAGTCTTCGATCGTTCGCTGGCAGTCGAAGGCGGCGCGGCGAAGGCGCAGGTGAAGCTGCTTGGCCTCGCGCCGCTCGACCTCGTCGTTGAGCACGCGAAACAGGAAGTCGCGGTTGCTCAGGTTGTCGTCACTCGCTTGCCGCTCGCGGAGTTCCATCGTCTCGAGGACGCCAGAGAGTCGGAGCTTCTTCAGCACGCTGGTCAGGTCTTGGATCGTGGTCATCGGTGGCTCTTGATGGGACACGGGAGAAGCGCGGCTTGTTCGACCAGTGGCTGGCAAGACGATCGCCATCGCCGGGGATCGGGATCAGGTCGAGGCCGCGCCGGAGGATGTCTTTGATCCCGGCGTGGACTGGTTGCCGTAGTGCATGGCCCGGATGCACGCCGCGTTGGCGCGCTCGACGGGGAATCGCTGCAAGTGCGTGACGACCGCCTGGACCTGGCGCAGCTTGTGGAGCACGTCGTCCGAATCGAAGATCGCCGCCACGTAGTCGCCGACGGGCTTGCCGATCTCGTAGGCCAGGGACTGCCAGTGATCGCGGCTTCGGTGCCGCAGCGCGGACCGCTGGTCGGGCAGGTGCGATTCGATCGTCGCACGCTTGCCGCGCGACACGCGATCGTGCGTGCAGACGTGCTTATCGTCGTGGTAGAGCGTGACCGCGAAACGCGTCAAACGCAGCTCTACGTGCTCCCCGACGAGGTTCCAGGGCGCCGAGTAGAACTCGCCGCGGCACACGACGTGGCAGTCGCGATGCACCTTGGCGCGGTGCCATGCGACCAGTTGCATGCGCTCACGCGGCAGCGGCAGCAGCGCGTCTTTCTCGCGCTGGGCGAAGACGTCGGCAGGTCGCTGGTCCGTCGTGCCGTGACGTCGTTGGCCGGCGATGTCGATCAGCCATCGATGCATGCCGACGCGCGCGTCGCGGACGTCTTCGGGCGCGTGCGCTTTGAAGTAGTTGGACTTCACGTAGCGCACCGACGACTCGACCTTGCCCTTCTTCTCCGGGCTGCGTGGCGGCGTCGGGTCGACGACGAAGCCGTAGTGGCGCGCGAGCTCGCGGTAGCTGCGGTTGAGCGTGACCTCGTCGTCGACGCCGAAGGCAGCGCGGACGACCGCCGCCTTCAGGTTGTCGGGCACGATCGTCTTCGGCACGCCGCCGAGTTCTTCGAAGCACTCGATGTGCAAGCGCAGCCACGTCTCGACCTTCTGGTCAAAGGCGAGGCGCGCGACCATGTGCCGGCTGTGGCCGAGCGTCATCACGAAGACCCACGCCTTCTTTTCCTTGCCCGACTCGGGGTCGTAGAGCTTGCCGACGTAGCCGAAGTCGACTTGCGCGACGTCGCCGACCGCCGTCTCGACGGGCATCGTCACCTCGCCTGGCTGCACGCCGCGTTCGCGGCGCAGGGCCGCGCAGCGGCGCTTGATCGCCGACAGGCTGCCCGCGAAGTCCGAGTGCTCGAGCCGAAGGAAGTCGAAGATCGCCGTCGGCGGCACGCCTTCGCCGGACTTTGCATCGACGATCGGCAGCCATCGTTCGATCGATGACTTCTGCTGCGGCGGCGTGCTCGGCGGCGCGTGTTCGTCGACCGCGGCGCGAAGCTCCTCGATGGCTGGTAGGTCTCTCGGGTCGCCGCTCAGCAGGCCGGCCGCCGACAGCGCCTTCGTGTAGCGGGCGATCGTGTTGCGCCCCATCTTCAGAAGGCGGGCCGCCGTGCGGCCGGGGACGCCTTCGCGGTGGAGTCGGACGAGATCTTGTAGACAATGCATGCTGAGCCTCCTGCCCATCTGGTTCCTCGAGGGGGTAAGTGATTCCTCGAAGATCCCGGGTGGCAGGGGGCTCACCCAGTTCCAGACTCGCTTCCGGCTCAACCCGTCACAGGTGGCTCCGCTTGGCCGAACCGGAGTGGCTCCGTTCTGCCGAACTGGCCTGGCTCCGTTTGGCCGAACTGGCGGTGGCTCCGCTTGGGCGAACCGGAGTGGCTCTCATAGGGCGGTCTGTGACACCGCCAAGGTGTCACCAGCCTCCCAGCTGCACAGCTATGAGCCGGCCTTCCGCGTGGACTTGCGTGGCTTCCTAGAGGCGCGCTTCGGCTTCGCGGCCACCTGGAGAGACTGAGACAGAGATTCTCGGTGTTCCGTAGTCAGATATCCCGCGGTGTGAAACCGCTGCAGGACGCTCGGATCGATACTGCCACCCATTTTGATGAACGCATCGAGTCTCTGATGCAGATTGCGCTGCAGCACGCCGGAAAGCCGCGTCAACGTTGCAAGCAGGTGCTGCTGATGCGACACAATGAGCCCCCCAACTTCATATGCTTTCCGAACCCTAGCGCCGATCGTCAGCATGTCGCGCATACCCTTAACGATAGCGTCAATGAACATTGTCTGATTCGAGTATATCTTGGGCACCGCGAACGGGAGGTCGCCCTGCTCGAGCCTCGTATTTTTCGGAATTGCGTCGTATATTTTCTGGATCTCGCGATAGAACGAAACGTTGCGCAAACCCGAAGTCGCCCAACCAATAAACGTCATGATCGCGGCGCTGCTTAGCGACACTGAGACGATAAATATAAGAGCACTCTTCAGAAGGTCGACGAGGAAGCCGTCATACTGCTTCTTGAAGCTTTGAGCGAACGGGAACTCATCCAGCGGGAAGTCCTTTGCGCCAACATCCAACTCCGTTCGCATCTGAGTCTTTGCGCGATCGAGAGCATCCAGCAGCGCCATCGTAGCTGACTTGGGCACGTCCTTCGAGGCGATCAAGAAAGCATAACTTCCCAAAGTCGTGACGTTCGCGCCACCGTCGTAGACGTTCTTAAAGCTGGTACTCCGGAGTCGCAATGTATACTTCCGATTGATCTCCGGTATAATCGGAGGATCGATCGACATGAGCGCGAACTTCCTCTCACCGCTTACGCCATCGCGCTCGGCAAGCTTCTTAGTAACCTCGGGCAGGGGCGCACCAGCAATCGTGAACACGACGGATGGCCCATCGGCTGTCCCAAGCGAGTTCAGAGCCTCTTTGAAGTCCATCCGGAGATTGACCCCGGGCGATATGCCGCAATGATCCAACACATACTGGGCGAGCACGCCACTACCGCTGCCGACGGGCCCCATGCTAATAGAATGGCTCCGGAAGAAGCTCCGTATGGCCTGGGGACGCGGGTCTTCGGAAAGGCCACTGCGCCGAATTACCGGCTTGTGATACTCGACAGCCGACTCGCCGCCGCTTTTCTGGTTGCCGCCGACTTCACGTAGGTGCTTTTCCCATGCCTCGCGAGAGTAGATGATGTGCATTCGCTCAACATACAAGGGCGTTATATAGGCTATATGATCTCGAATGAAATCGCTGGACGCGACGGAGTCCTCCTGCACCAGCCCAAAAGACCTGTTGTATTTCATGACGCGCTTCGCGTTGTCAAGCCCACCTCCTGACGGCTGATTGCTGACGGCGATGGGACTCCACCCTGACGTCTCGCGCTGAATAGCCTCCCCCACTCGGATATCAAACCCTCCTTCCGCACCACTGTGGAATTGATAACTCTCCTGAGTGATGCCGAGATACAGCTGCGTCAGCAAGTTCTTGTTCGGGTCATATATGTCGACGACATACTTGTAGATCCCAACTGCCATCAGCAAGGCCAGCGCAAGCATGAGATGGCGCCACCAGGGCCTCTGAGTGGCGAGAGAAGCCAGATCTTGCGCCTTGTCTTGTTCCATTGCAGCAGTGCTCCGCCTGTGTGAGTGGTGTGTGGTCGCTCAGGCTAGCCGACAAGTTTTACCGGGCACCAGACACTCGATTAATACGTCACGAGGAGGCGACCAATAAACCCACCAACAGCCGGCCTATGTGCGGCTTCGCAGAAGAAAGAAGCGTTGGATCCGTGCTTGCGGCCACTCAAAGACGACTGATTCGGTCCGCCGTCCGGAAGCCACGACCGGCAGCAATCGTCGCGCCAGTCACGACGCCCGAGCGCGCACATTCCAAACGCTGATCCCACCCGTCACCGGACAAGATTTCCCCAGCTACTGCGACCCCCGCGCCCACGAGACGGGGCCAGTCCAACCGGCGTCGGCTTTTGGCCGCTGCGGCGAACGGCCGTCCGAAGTCGGCCCAGACTCGCCAACTCTGCCGTCGGTCGATGCCGCGCCCATCGTCATGCTCTCGGCACCAGTGCACTTGCCCTCGCAGCTTCAATGTCGATGAGAGGGCCGCCGGCGACAACAAACACCACTCCATCCTGGCTGCCTCCCCCATCTTGGCGACGTCGCTGCCGCTTGCGGTCTGGGCAGAAGCTCGGCGCCGCCCCCTGGTCAGCTATTTCGAATGACTCGGTTCCAAGGCGTGGCCGCGATCTCCAGATGACCCTTAAGCCCCGGTCGTGTCCTCTGCTCCAACGGCAGGGAGAAGCGCAACCCCGAGTTGTCGGGGAGCATTGACGCTTCCGCTGCGACCCCTGGCTTGCCGGGGTTGGTCTCTTGCAAGCCGTAGCGGATGCGCCAGCCAACAGGACTGTCCTTATCCGGAATTGCCTCGACCAGGATGAGCTTTCGCAAGATGAACCCTCCCTCGTAGTGGCGGTCAAGGAATAGGAATCCATCCACCTCGTAGTCGGGCACCATCACCTTTAGGTCGAACGCGAAGCTCACCGAGCCGGACGACTTCACGCTCTTCGCAGGATCAAGAAAGACTGAGAACAGGTGAGGACTGCGACTCCGGTCTAGTTGCCGCTGACCTCCACGCTTCGGAAACAGTTCATCGAAGGTCCGGAAGATCGCCGAGTGCTCGCGCACCTCCTGTCGCGTCATCTGCCACTGGCATCCGCGCACACTCACCGCTACCTCGAACTCGTAGGACGCCTTGATCGACTTGTCGTCGTCGAGCGCCCTCTGGACTTCGACCGGCAGGCTTATTTCGTCGATGTTGAGCACACCGTCGACGCGTAGCGAACCGAACAGGAAGCGAGTGAGGTTCTGGTAGCCCTCTTCCGAGTTGACGATGCCGTAGTGCCCCGAATGGCTCCTATGCACGTAGGCGCGCGGCGATGCCACCTTCCGACCGCTCGAGTCGACAGTATGCGTCGTCGCGTTCTCGAGCCGCACCAGCCCATCACTGGCTGGGCCCGCTGCCCAGGCGGACACGCCGCCGAGCACGCCGTAATCGCTGGAGTTTGTTCCGATGAGGTTGAAGACTCTCTCGGCCGGATAGCCTTGCAGCTCCGAAACATCTGAGGCTCCTGGCGGTAAAGCTAGGTACTGGGCCATGCGGCCGCGGTTGAAGTTGTCGATGCTGCCAAAGGTCAGCCAACCCGGAACGTTGCGAACGATGCGCAGGTCGATGCCGTTGTGGGGCGTCGCATAGGTGAACACCTTGTCGACACATTTGCGCGCATCATCAGACCCGAGCTTCGGATTCTGCAGGAAGGCGCGACAGATCAGTCCGCCCATCGAGTGCGCAACCAGGTAAACACGAAAGTCCTCGGGTGCGACGCCGTTCTTCGGGTTGGCGCAGATTCGCTCTCGAAGCCTGAGGATCAGGTGGTCGAGCCCCTTGGCGAAGTGCTCCATCGGCCGTGCCTGACCATCTCCGAAGTCATTGGACACCTCATCGTAGTAGCGGTAGATGACGATGCTACGGTAGGGAATGGGCAGACTCTGCGGCTCAATGCCGGACAGGTCAGCGCCGTCCACGAAGACGTCATCGTAGTCGTGATCACTCATCAGGCGGACGAGCGGCGACTCGAAGTAGTAGCGGCGCATGTCTCCCGTCCATGCCTTGCGCGATTTCGTCGAGCCGATGTTGAAGCCCATGTAGGGGTCGGCAACTGTCTGTTCGATCTCGCCCTGAGTGGCTGCGAATCCGCGAACGTAGATGATCGGGTGCTTTGGGTGGTGGCTCGGCATGCTCGAGGCCCTACTCGGAAATGGTCATCGAGATGTGCGGATCTAGGCACTGCCACGCTGCTCACGGGCAGGTGGCGTGAGGCCGGATCAAGCCTTAAGCTGCTCAACCCTACGGCTGACACGCCGACGCACCGCACTCGCTACGGGTAGAACGACTTCCAGGTCTGCTCCTCTCCGTCCACAAGCCACTCGCCGAAGTCAGCGGCGCCGGCCCACCCGGTGTTCATCCCGGTTGCCGAGATGAACCGGAAGTGTCGCCCGTCGGGCGTACGGTAGAGCGTGGCCGAGACGTAGTCGTCTTCGTCGTCCTGGTTGCGATAGTCGTAGCTGTCGAGCTCGGTGGACTTGCCGCACAGGTCGGCCCAGTCGATTTCGGATTCGTTCTCAGTCATGAGGATGCGTGGCTGCGGTCTTCTCGGGTGGCAACTGTCCGACCAAGGTCTACTGGCGAGAACGCCAGACGAAGCGACAGCCGGACACAGGTTCTGGCTCGGCTACAGTGAGCCTCGCGTGTGCGGAGCGGGGCCGATCCAGCCGGCGCCGGCTGTCGGTCGCTGCAGCGACTGACCGACCGGCGTCGACCCAGGTTCGCTCACTCCGATGTCGGTCGACGTCACGCCGGTCGCGATGCCCTCGGCGCCGGTGAACGTGCCTTCGTAGCTCAGCAGCTCGATGAGTGTGCCATCGGGGTCAACAAGCGCCACGCCATCCTTGGGTCCGTTCTGGATTCCGACGATGTCGAACGCACTGGCGCCGTTCGGCACCGAGCCGGTGATCGTGCCGCTGAGGGTCTTTGTTCTGTAGATCTGGCTGTCGCGCCCGTTGTAGAGAACCAGGCTCCAGCCGGAGAGGTCGGTGCCGACGGGGCCGGCAACCTCGATGAACTCACCCGTGTCCGCACCAGCGTTGTCGTAGTGGATCTCGCTAACCCAGACTGCCCCGGCCACCGGAGGCGCTGGCAGGTGGACCGGCGCGCTCGGGCACTGCGCTCCCCAGAGCGTGTGAACCCACTCGGGGTGGTCGATGAACGGGTTGCGATTCCCCTGAGCGGCGAAGATCGCGTCGTTGCGCTGACGCTCGAGGTTGTCGACAGGGTCTTCGCAGTGCCACTTGAGCAGCACCGACAGCATGCCCATGTAGGCAACATCCTCGTTGTTGCCGGTTTGGCTGGCTTGGATGAAGGCTAGGTTGTTGGTGAGGATCAGATCGGGCTCATCCGAACCGGTCAGGTGCTGGCCGCCTTCGTAGCGCACGTCGAGGTAGAACAGGGCACGGGCGACGTCGCCGCGGCGACCGACCCAGGTCTCCCAAGCCCCAGACTGCGTCCAGTTCGAGTCTCCTGGGTAGCCGCCCCCTTGGCCGCCACGTCCGAGATTGGTCTCCGTGACCTTCTCCGTAGCGTTGGCATCACAGGTGCCGTAGGGCTTGTTGCTGCGGCTGCTGTTGTACCTGGAGTTGCAGAGGAACAGGTGGTGGCAGTCCGTGTAGGGGTAGTTCGAGGCCCCATCGTGCGGGAAGCCGTAAGACTTGGGCCACGAGTGCTCGCGGTTGTAGTTGCTGTTGCCGCCCCCCGCCTTCGCGTAGCTGGCGTTCTTGTAGAGGTCGATGACGTTACCGGAGTCCGTCGGGTCTTGGTCGGCGGCCTCAAGCACATCCCAGGTGTCGGTGGCCGAGCTTGTGTAGGGGACACGCGTGTGGTCGTCGATCAGCTCATGGAGCGAGAGGCGGAGCTCCGCGGGTGTCCCGGCCTGGACGGACGCGTAGTAGTTCCGCGATTCCTCGCAGCTAGGCGCTTTCGACGGGGACGGCGATGATGCGTGCCCTGCGACGAGGAAGGCAACTGCGGGAATCGCGAGCAGTTCGCGGAACAGGCGAGGACGCATGGTGGATCTCCTTCGGGTTCTTCTACCCGAGGCTCCTTCTACTCCTGACTCGGCGAAGGCGCGAGCCCCCATTTCGCGAAGCCCGCACTGGAGTCATGCTGTCGCACAGGCGCGCCACGCACTCGCACACGGCCTACGCATTTGGTCGCACCTTGACGACCCAGCTGAGCACACCGAATGTGGTGGCTTCACATCATTCTGGGCACACGATATTGCACCCAACTCACGAGGTGGCAAGTTTGACTCCCAACAGGGTGGCCATCGGCTCAAGTGAACCGTGATCGAAGTCACTTCACAGAACTTCGAAGCGAGGGACACGTCGCCGGTTGCTGCGTCCAAGACGCAACGCGCTTTGAGCGCATGACGAGCATCCCAGGGATGCGACAACCGCGTCTAGCGGGTTCGCAAATTCGCATCCTCCTCGAACACTGCGATTTCACGTAAAGGGGGCACCTCGCACGAGCGTTCGCACCTCGAACACCACGACGCGCGTGCGGTGGCACTGCGCAGCGTGAACGGCGCCTTCGGCTCATGTCAAACGCCCCACATACGTAGGCCCCCCGCGCAACAGCCACCGAGAATCGGTCAGCATCCCGGCAGCACCAGGCCACTCCCTTTTCCGCAAGCATCAAGCTCGGCGGACTCGCTCACGAGACCCAGCCATCGCGGCGCACGCTCCACCGAGCGGGTTGACAGCCGCGCCTCCCGCGGCAACATGTAGCACACCCGCACTCTAGGTGCGACTTCATGCTTCGCCCAACGTGGGTGAAGTGTTTCTGACCCCGTGAAGAAGGAAAGTGCGATGTCCGCAAAGACGTTAGCGTTGTTGCTCCCGTGCCTATTGGCACTCCTGGTGGCTGCTTCCCCCAGCACCGATGACACCCATGGCAACTCCGTTTGCTGGGAACAAGCCGAAGCGATGGGCTGGGCAGTCGTTCGGTTGGCCCCGCTCGAGGAAGAGGAGGAGGAAGAGGAAGAAGAGCCCGAGGCGGGCTGCGTTGGCCAGAGCGGCGGGCCCAGCTGGTGCACGCTGTTCACAGACTGCACGGACTGCGGCGTGCCGAACCGCGTGACGGTGGCAACGGGCTACATCACCGCGTGCTCCGACCCTGACGAGTGCGGCTGGATCGGAAGCCCTGGCACCCAGAGTTGCACGTGCAACTCGGGGCAACCGTCATGGAACCAGTGCTTCAGCTGCACGACGCATCCTCCGGGAACAGGCGTCTAAAGGCCTCCCCCACTCACCAAACGACGACCTCTGCGCCTCACCGTCAAGATGAAGATCCTACTCGTGGTTCTATTGGCCCTCGCAGGCCTTGCCTGGCTCGGCATGAGCTACGCCGGAGCGGGCCTTGCCCCTCGCGCCGGTGAGGCGCAGACCCCTCAAACCCCAAGCGCGCATGCCAGCGCCTCAAAGCAGGACATCCTGCCACCAAGTCCGCCCGAGCGCTTCACGGTGCTTGATGACCAGTCTGAAGCTGCTGAACCCGCGCCCATAAAGCAGCCCGCGACGGTTCGTATTGGCGGCGTCGTTGTCAACGAGCATGGCGCCCCTATGACGGCGGTGCGAGTCGAGTTTCGCTCCCCGCTCGAGTCCGTAATTTCGGGCAAGGACCGCGGATTTCGGTCTGCTGTTGTCGACGCAAACGGTCAATTTGCCGTAGACCTGCCAACGTCTGCATATGATGAGTCAGCGCACTACGCGATCATGGGCAAGCCCGCCGATGGTGAGCCGATTTGCCATGGCGTCGGCTACATCAGCGTAGCCCCCGACATCGTGCTAACTGGGCACTCACGAAGTGGCGAGGGGTGGGAACTCACAGGCTCGGTGCGCCTGCAGAGTTCAGTGCGACACAAAGGCATGATGTTGCTGACAACTGCACGCAGCCGGAAAAACCTCGGCATCATGCGGTTTGATGGCAACGAGATCGATGTGCACATTCAAAGCCCTTATTCGTCTTTGCGCAGTGTCGCCGACCCTGTTGTCCTAATGATATTTGATGCGGAAACGCGATTCTGCCTACACACTCGCGAGTTCGCATCTCTCAATGAGTGCTCCAGACTGCTGGAGAGTGGCTACGAGGTCCCCATTTTCCGCTACGGGCTCAAGCCATCCGTTGCGGCCGCCGGACCGGACGTTGGCTGGATCAAGATCCGTGCAGCGGCCACCAAGATGGGCGGCGATCGCGAGGGGAGCGTCCACGACGGCGTCTTTTCTTTTCTATCTAGCGCTCAGACAATATTAGTCTCATCAACGGGGCGAGCGGAAGACGGCACGTGGGTCTCGGCGGTCCAACTGCCTTCACACGACGCAACTGTTCCGATCCCCCTGGGCTCGCGCCTGCCAGGCGCATGCACCCTTGAAGCAAGGGTTCTCTCAGCAGACGGAGCACCCGCTACCGATGCCCGCGTCCGAATGCAGCTTGAAGCGGAACTAGAGGGTGGCACGCAGGTGATTCACGAACAACGCGGAACCACTAACGAAGACGGAGCGGTCTCCATGACGGGCCTACCAAGCGGTCGCTACAGGGCCCGCATTAGCGGCCCGGGTCTGCAGACCCGGAGCTTTCCGTGGCATCTTCCTAGCGGCCCCATGCTAATCGAAGTAGCCAAGTCCGCCTCCGTTGCACTTGACATACGATCCAACGGCCAACCTTGGGAGGCCAGCGATCTTCGTTTGTACGTGCGCACGACTGGCAAGGAATGGACCCTTCGGCGCTTACCGACAGTTGGCAATGACCTATGTGTCGTTGACAACATCCCGGTCGGACCAGTGGACCTGGTCCTGTTTACCGGTGAATACCATGCCCACACAAGCTGCGAGCTAACGGCCGGCCTTATGCACCGCGTCCCCATGCAGCTCGGCCGCTCGCGGCGCATTTCGGGACAAGCGCGATCGCCCGATGCGACGCCGGCGACTGGGGTGCGATTGCACGTCTCCCTCGCGGAGGGGGGTATGGTGTTCCCGCGAATGACGATCGACACAAACGGGGCAGGCTCGTTCGCCGTAACAGTGCCGGGCTCAGGGCTGGCACAGATCGCGCCCGCCAGCCCGACAATACGACTCGACGCGCACGCGACTGAGAGCGTTGACCACCTCGAGATTACCGTGAGGCCAAAGTAGTGAGGCTCATTCACATTTTAGGCGCACCGAGTCTCGCACTCGCGCTCACTGCTTGCGCTCCTCCTGAGGCACAAGCTCACAACAACACCGATGTGACCCCCGCCATTGGCCATGCTATTGCCCGCCCTGCCGCCACAGGAATCGCGAGTTTGATCGAAGTGCCCGAGCCCGTAAGCTGGCTCGGTCATTTCGAATCGGGCTCAAAAGTAAGCGCGCGCTGGCAGGTGCGCAATACCGCCGCAACCCCTGTTGACATCGCTGCCGTGGACGTTCGCTGCCGTTGCGGGCTTGAGGTCACTGCAGTCAACGCCGATGCACCCGCGCGTCGCGACGCAATCGCGCGCATACCCGTGGGCGGCTCTATCGAGCTGGTTGCCACCGGATTCGCGAGCAAGAGCTGGCGCAACAAGAGAATCGAAATTGCAATCACTGCCGAGAGCGGCAGCGTCCTCGATCACGCCTCCCTCTGCCTCGTGGTCGAGCGCTGCCCTTGGGTCAGACCCGTAGAAGGCGTCATCGCGCTCGAGACCGATGGCTGCGGTTTTGGTGGCGTGCTTCATCTAGAAACCGGAGCCCGCGTGCGTTGCAGCATCGCAGCCCTACCGGCCGGCGTAGAGGCGTTTCTTGATCAGTCGCTCGCGAGCTTCACGCAAACCCATGACGCGCTTCGCGTCATCCTCTGGGAGAGAGAGATGCGGGTTGACCAGGCGCAATTAGACAACTGCGTACTGAACCTGGAAGACCCCAAGTCAGGACGGGTGTGGCCCGTGCATATCCCGGTGGTGCGGAGCTGTTGGCGGGGCAGCCGCGCCACCCGGCCGGCGGGCATCGCGCAATCGCAGATGTTGCCGATACCCCTCGAAATGCAGCGGTGAGCGCAGATGCACGACGGCTAGGCAGCGCGGGACGTGACGGGCGCGCCAAGCCCGCGCTGTAGGGAGAGTCGGACGACGCGATGCAGGCCAGGCTATTACCGACACCTTGATGCGGCCTCATGGCTTCACATGCCGAGCATGGCCCGACAGGGCCCGCGCCGAACACCCGGCGGGCAATGGCGACACCGGAGCGTGTTGCCATCCCCACTCACATCGGGCGCGGCATGTGTGAGCATGGTGGCGCTGGATCAATGCGAGCACCCCGTCGAGCACCGCCTGGATCTGCTCCAGTGTCTTGCGCAGCGCGGCACGCTCCCGATCGGCCTGCTGGACTGCAGCGAGGATGCCGCCAACGCCCTCCATGGCAGCGGGACGCGGACGCGTTCTTGCGAGAGCCCCCGGGAACCAACGTGATGCTCGGGGCCATTCAACAATGTTATGGCCTTCATACCGGAGTTCGATCTGTGCAAGTTCCACATGCGCTTGCTGGAAGCCAGAGTCGACGTCCGGCTGGGCAAATACGCGGACATGGTCGCCAAGTCGGCTGATCTCAAAGCAGCAGCCGTGCTAGGCAGTCTGCGGCCGACGTATCCGTCCGTCCTCGCCCGCCTTCTCAACCGGGCTTTTCCGCGACGAGCTCAAGAGACGATGGACCTGGTGGCGAAGGCGGTCAGGGCAATGTCCCTGATGGACTGAGTCCTGACGGTGTGCTGTCCGGAAGTTGGCCGACGCCAACTCGGCCGCAATCCTGAGCTGCGCTTTTGCGCCAATTGCCGACTCACGTCCGCCCCGGTCGGATGAGCAAGCAGATCGGTGGCGGGGGTCGAAGTTGCCAGCCACGTCGTCATCGAGGACCCCGGCCGGCAGGTGACACGCCGATAGCTTCGAATCAGTTCAACGAGCCGCTCATTAGCACTCGTCCGGGCCGGGCCTTGCGCCTCGCCCTCACGTGTCACCCTCCTAGGCGAACGCCCCGTCGAGCACCGCCTGGATCTGCTGCAGCGCCTTGCGCAGCGCGGCACGCTCCTGCTCGCTCTGCTTTACTGCAGCGAGGATGCTGTCAACGCCCTCGATGGCTGCGGGCGCGGACGCGTTCTTACGATGGCCCCCACCCCCACGCTTCTTCGGCCCTCCGGTCACGCGGGATCGCACGTTGTAGACGAGCGGCAGGGTGCAGCCGACCTTCTTCGCGATGTCGGTGGGCTTCATGCCGGTCTTGAGGAGGTCACGTATCTGGGCGGACTTGGAGCCGGCGTTGGACTTGCGGCCTTGCTTCTTGGTCGCCTTCTCTTCGGCCGTCGCCTTGCGCTTTTTGGTTGCCATGATTGGCGAGCATGCATGCCTGACCGGCCAAGCGCAATCTGCATTGCTCGCTGTTCTGCCGCATTTGCTTAGGAATGTGACGAATGGCGGCAGACGAGGACTGCCGGATGCGTAGTCTGGACCACGGAGAGACCTGCGTGGCGATCACACACCAACGAAGGCCGGATGATCCCGCCCTTACACGATGCGGCCGATTGGTTACGGGCGGAGTTGAGCTAGCTGCTCATGCTCACGCGCCAACATGCAGGACGTGCCTACGCTCGGCAACGAGGTCCGATGGTTCCAACGTCCCCGGGATCGGCGTCGCTCCGGGCGCAATGGTGCTGTTCGGCAGCTATCTGAGCTGCACGAGGCCGGGCACCTTCAGCCTCGATCACGTGGTCGAACACACCCCGGAGGGACAGACGATGCGTGCCGAAAGTGTCGACCGCGATTCAGCTCGGGGCCGAATCCTCTGGGGTCAGATGTATCGGCGCCTGCGTGGTGCGGCTGCCCTGGTTGCGCGACGTTGCGGTTTGGATTGCATCGTCAGCGAGGGCGATGTTCGTGATGCCCGCGGTCTGCCGGTTCGCGATGTGACGAGTGAGTTGGTTCAGCAGCTGCGGTAGCTTCGCCACCTGGATCGACGCCCCGACCTGCGCCGCCTGCCGCGCACCCAGCTCCGTGGAGCTGCCTCATGTCCTCATGTTCGCGAACGACACCGCGTTCGATGCATGCCTGTCTTAGCCAGCGCAATCCTGCTGGCACCGGTCAGGCATCAAGCGCGGCCTGCAGCATCTGGATCGACTTCCTAAGCGCAGTCTTCAGACGCTCGACCTCTCCGTTGCGATGGCGTTCGATCTGCGCCGCGATGCTCTTGATCAACGCGTCGGGCTTGATCCCTCGCACGCCGCCGGACTTCTCAGGCTTCTCATCGAGAAGGCGGCGAGCGGCGTTCGCCGAAGCGGCGGTAACCCGAAGTCCGAACCCGTTCGCACGCTGCTTCATGGCCTCGAGAGTCATGTCGCGGTCAGCTTCGAGGCAGTGGATGCAGCAAAGCACGCTGTCCTTGATCCCAGGAAAGCGGGGCTCGAGCTCCCGGGAGATGGCGTCCCAGGCCGGAGTTCCGATGGTCTCGTTCTGCGTTTCGTTCGTGGTCATGTTGTTCCTCGTGGTCGTGAAGCCGGGAGATCCGGCGTGCTGACATGACCGCTCTGTTCGCCGACGACATCAAGTTGAGTTGCCAAGGATTCGGCGAGCCTCGCCAGGAATCTCCGACGGATCCCCCATCGACTTCCGGATCCGCCAGGCCAAACGTGACCGCCTCCCCTTGGCCTGGCTGGACGAGGGCCGGCCGGTCGACAGCGGCGCCAGCGCGGCCGCGGCGCCTGCTCGTGCCGCCAACGCTCGCCGAAGGGCCGACGGCCGGAGTGTGCAACGACCTTGGTCACAGCCTGAAACTGTTTGGCAAAACGCGGCACGATCGTCAAACGAAGGATGCTGTCACATCGCCCGACATGTGGTGCGGTTGGGCGCAATCGGCACGACGGGGAACGGCCGAAACGGGCGATTGGACGCACCTATTGGCCTGCTGCCGTCGGTGCTGGTGCAAGCGCAGGGACTCGCTTGCTGTCTCGTGGCGAGGTTGGCCGACTTCCCGGGCACATCCCGCTGCCGCCTATTGAGCGGCCTTGCGCTCTGTAGCGGATCGATGCCACGGGGGCGGGGTAGTCCTCGTCCCCGAAGTGTTACGGGACACAGCAGCGGCGCGTGGCAGCGGCGGCGTGGTCAACGAGATGCACACGACTCAAGACCGGCGTGCTGCCCGCTGCCGAGGCGATCTGCCTGCCGAACCGATTCCGGTAGCAGGCGGGGAATAGACCGAGGTGCGGTGCTTGCTGGGGAGCTAACATCGTGTTATCTTGATGGCAGTGCTCGACAGCCACCAACAGTTCGCCATCCTAGGATTGCTGCGGTCCGGCGAGGTTCCGGGGCGACAGGTCCGGGAGCACCTGCAGAGGGAGGGGTTCCGATTCTCGCGACCGGCCTTCTACGCGCTGATGAAGCGCATGGAGACGGCGGGCTACGTGCGCGGTAGCTACCGCCAAAAGGAAGTCGACGGCGTTGCGCTGCGCGAACGCTGGTACGAGATCATCGCGGATGGCGCCGTGGCGTGGGAGGAGACCTGGGCCTTCTACATGCGCCAGGAGAAGCTGCGTCCAGCCAGAGGTGGATCGTGATTCGGCGTGCGCTCGACTTTGCTGTGGCGCTCGTGGGCCTCGTGCTACTTGCGCCCTGGTTCGTGACCTGTGGGGTCCTCGTCTGGCTGACGAGCGGCCCGATCCTCATTGCCGAAGTGCGAATCGGGCGGCACGGGCGGCCGTTCCGGGTTTGGAAGTTTCGCACGATGTGGACTGGCGACGAGCGGCGATCCATGCTCTTGCGAGACCGCCAGGCCGATGGGCCTGCCTTCAAGATGACGAGCGATCCGCGGATCACGCCGGTTGGGCGATTTCTGCGCAAGTTCTGTCTCGACGAGCTGCCTCTCTTGTTCAGCGTGCTGCGTGGCGACATGACGCTCGTCGGGCCGGCTCCGGTTCCCTTTGCCTGGCGCGATGCCGAATGGCATAGCGACGAAGAACGCGAATGGCTGCGCGTGCGCGCAACCGCAAAGCCCGGTCTGACCTGTCGCTGGGCGATCTACGGGAGTGGCCGGATGCCGTTCCGGGACTGGGTGCGGATAGACCTCGAGGATGCGGCCCGCTCGCTGCCGTGGCGGGACGTGGCCCTGCTTGCCCATGCGTTCGCGCGATTCCTCGTAATGCTTTCTGCCGCGACGGTCGCCGGGGTCACCCTGATGGTTGCCGTCCCGTTCAAGTTCTTCTGGGGCCTTGTAGTCGTGAGCGCCGGCACCCTCGGCGGCATGCTGCGGTCTCGCAGTGGCGCGGGTGAAGAACAGGAGGTGCGCGGTGTCCGTGGGGCGCGAACGACCGCGGCTCGATACCGTCGAGTTGCGAGCCTGTTCGCGTTTGTGCTGCCACGGAAGGTGCGCGAGGACCTGTTCGAGCCCTCGCTCGAGGACCTGCTGCATGACTGGGCCAGCCATCGGCGCACGCATCGCGGCGTGTGGGCGTGGCGCTGGCTGCACGCCGTCTTCGTGCTGAAACTGGCCTGGCTCACGATCGAGTCGGTGCGCGCTGCGACCTGGAGTCTGGTGGTAGCCTACCTGACGCCCTGGCGGCGCCCGCGCAGCTGATCACAAGCGCGACGGCGCAGTCCCCTCGCTGTCCCGGCGATGCGATCCGCGATGCTGCGGCCGGGGACGCATCATGCGCATCTCTGCACACCGCGGGCTGGCCGTCATGCCCGGAAACTGAGCCGTGCCATCCGAAAAGTCGGCGGATGCGACTAAGCACTGGCATCCTCGTCGTGTCCGAAGAGTCGGCCGACGCGATTCGGGCGTGAATCGGTCGCTTGGATGTCGTCGATGAGCAGTTGGTCGCAGCCTGCGTGGGCCGAGTAGACAGACGGGTAGCGCGATTTAGTGTTGTTTGCCAGCCTGTCGCCGAGAACCTGGGCCGCCAGGCCGCGCGTCGATAGCTGCGAAGTCGTGGTGTCCGTAAACTCGGTCGGCGCTGATTCGGCCAGAATCCCGTGCTCCGATGGCGCGGATGGCCGATTCGCGCGAGCCTGGTTCGGCCGAGCTTCCAGATCGGTAGCCGGGGGCGAGGTCACCATCCGGGTTGTCCCGGAGGACCGAGGCCGTCAGGCCGAGTTGCGGTAGCTGCGAAGCGGTCCGCCAAGGCGCTAATCAGCGACGGCCACGGCACTGGCTGGCTGTTCGCACTTCCGTGGCGTGACCAGGTAGTTGCCCGGGCCCTGGTGCGGGCGATCGGCGTTGTAGTGTGCGACGTATTCGCTGAGTGCGCCGCAGGTGGCTCTCGCCGGAAACGACCATCCAACTCAGGCACTCCCGCTTGACGCTCAGCACCCAGCGTTCGGCGAATGCGCCTCACGAACGACGCTGCGTTGTCGGCAACCATGAGCCGCGGCCCAGGAGAAAAGCGTCGACCTGGTCCATGAGTTTGCGGTCCGCACGCGCCTTGAAGCTCGCCTTGTGATCGCGATCGGGCAAGACGGCAACTCCGAGCTGGCGCTCCCGCCTGCGATCGTGGCCCCGAACCTCCTCGCGGGATGGTAAAAACGGTCAGTGAGAGCTTGCGGACGCGACGCCGACGGCACGCGACGCGACCACCTGGAGGCGGTCGGCGCCGCGCAGCGGCTCATCGTAGACGACCTCGGCGTGCGCAATCTGCCGGCGACAGCCTTCGAGGACCTGCTGCTCGCGGTGATCATGCGCCGCTACGAGCGGGGGCAGCACGACCGTCACGTCAAACCGTCCCGTCGAACCTTGGGGCAAGCTGCTCGGCGACACCCCGGCCATTTCTGCGATGCTCGATCGGCTTCTCCATCACTCGAACGTCCTCAAGTGCGACCCGTGAATCTGGAGAACCAGGACTGACAAGAAGGGCGGCTCTACTCTGTGGTCTGGCCCCCGCGCCACTAACACCAAACGCTACACCCAACACGTCCACGTCGTCTGACTGGCCAATTTTAAACCGTTCCCCGAGGCCCGTTGACGGCCGGGACGGGCAGCAAGTATCGGTGAAGAAGGGGGTTGAGCGTTGGCATGGTATCGGTGTGTGCCTGTTGGCCTGAGGAAATTAATGTTGCTGCGGCTAGGTCGAAATACTTGCGCGTTGCGTCGCGTCACTTAAGCATCTAAGGTGTAATTCGTCCCATTCAACCAAGGTGAATATGTCCAAGGCAGAATCAATGTTGCAGGGAGTTGTGGGTGGCACTGTTGGCGCGGTGGGAGCCATTGCGATTGCGTGGCTTACCAACGTGTTGGCAGTTGGCCGAGAGGAGTATCAACTAAAGCGCGATGCTGCTGGAAGCCTCCTGCATGCTGTGTCGAGCGCCAGGTGGGGCACGATGCACAACAGTGACAACAGCAACGAGCTTGTTGGTCGAGTCGAGGCGCTCTTCTTCAAGGTGCTGGCAAGAGCTGATTCGCAGGATGAACGCACGTCTGCGTGGAGGCTCCGCATCATGCTGAACGCCTGGGAGAAAGGGCGGCCAAACACTAAGGCTGAGCTGACCGCAAGGTTCGGTCGCGTTGTCGAAGAGGACGAGCAGTGGGTCGACGCATGGCTGGCGGCAACCAAGGATTCCGCAAACCTCGATCAGGTCAGATTCTCGGAAACGGCGATGATCGGCTTCGTGGAGTCTTGGGACCTTTGACGACTCGGTCGGCGGTATCCTGCCAGCTCCTCTCGATTCCAAGGCGGCCCGAAGTGGGCTTTGGCGACCAACAGCCCCCGATGGTCGTGAGCCGGGGGCAGCCCAGGCCGCGCATTTCGCTCACTCCGCTGCGCCTACCGCTCGTCGTGCAGCGAATCGCGAGTGATGGCTTCGAGGCACCCAGAGGCGGCTGGAACTAGCGGCACACCTGGAGGCCGTACGGCTGCCTGACACGACTCTCTACGCGATCAAAGAACGCCCCACCAGGTTTGGTCGGCTTCGAGGCAGTAGATGCAACAAAGGGCGCTGTCAGTGATCCCGGCAAGCGGGGCTTGCGTCTCGCTGGCGAGAGCGTCCCAGGCCGGGGTTCCGATGGTCTCGTTCTGCGTTTCGTTCGTGGTCATGTTGTTCCTCGTGGTCGTGAAGCCGGGAGATCCGGCGTGCTGACATGACCGCTCTGTTCGCCGACGACATCAAGTTGAGTTGCCGCGGATTCGGCGAGCCTCGCCAGGAATCTCCGACGGATCCCCCATCGGGCTCCGGATCCGCCCGGGCGGACGCGACTGCCTCCCCTTGGCCTGGCTGGACGAGGGCCGGCCGGTCGACAGCGGCGCCAGCGCGGCCGCGGCGCCTGCTCGTGCCGCCAACGCTCGCCGAAGGGCCGACGGCCGGAGTGTGCAACGGAGTGTGCAACGACCTCGGTCACAGCCTGACACTGTCTGGCACAGCGTGGCACGATCGCCGGCCGTGGATGCTGCCACATCGCCCGGCACGTGGCACGGTTAGGCACATCCTGACGCAGCGTGGCACAACCTGGCACAACCCCGCCCTGCGTCTTCGAGTCCTGCAGGGCCTACCATCTTCGCAGACCGGCCAGCGAGTGCTAGTCGTGGTCTGGAGCGGTCTCAAGCGCCGCTCAGCCACGGTTCTGGCCCTCAGCCTTCTGCTCTTCGGCCGGACTGGGAATGACTGTGTCGGCCTGTGAAAGACTGGGGGTAGCTGTCGGCTTGGCTGTCAGCGCCCGGTCGAGCAGGTCTGCCAGCAGGTCCTGACTCACGGTGAGGTCGCGATCATCGAGCTTCGTGTAGAAGTCGATCGTGATCCGCACATCGGTGTGGCGCAGAAGGCGACTCGCAGCCTGGATCGGCACTTGCGCACGCGAGAGCGAGGTCGCGTAGGTCGTGCGCAAGGCATGAAGATCGAACTCCCGATCTTCTGGGATCGAGATGCCGGCTCGGGCGGCATCTTCGCGGACTCGCACAGCCACTCGGTCTGGCATCCGAACAACGTGACTCTGTGGCCTCGGAAGACGACCCGTGCGTTCGTGGACACGCGCGAGATACTGCCGGAGACGCTCAACCGTGGATGGGATGAGCGGCAGCTCGCCACCCTCACCGTTCTTCGTCGCTTCTGGGGGCAGGATGACGCGCGGGTTCTCGTCCAGGCGCAGATGCGACCAGCGAAGCGCAGCGATCTCGGCCCTCCTCAGGCCGTTGGTTGCAGCGAGCGCGTAGATCACCGCCCGTGCCTCACCCTCGAATCGCAGGTCATCGAGCTTCGACATCGGTGCGTTCGGATGAGTGGCTAGGTATGCCTCGGCCGGCTTCGTGGCGGTAGCGGCTAGTAGCTTGGGAATGTCCGCGGGGTCGAGCGCAAAGCGGTTACGCGTTCGATCCGCTCTCCGACAGACCTTGGTCAGGGTCTGCATTGGGTTCTTCTTGAGCCTTCCGGTGTCGAACAGCCACTTTCCGAACTGTCGAGCAAGCGCCGCGTAGTGGTCGCGAGTGCTCACCGAAGAACCGTCGGCCAGCAACTTGGCAAGAACCTCCTGCACACGGTCAAGGCGGTAGTCAGACAGCTTCTTCGCGTCCATCCGCGCGAGCAGCTTCGTCAAGCGGAACCGGAGGCCGCTCAGGTAGCGGGCCGCGCAGTTCTTCGCCTGGATCGACTTGAGGAAGGCGGCGGCGTGTTGCCCAAGCGACTCTCGGTGATGGTCGGTGGCCTCGTCGATGATGCCAGCCTTGCGGCGCTCTACTTCGCGGATCTTCTGAGCGAGGGCGGCCTCGGCCACACTCTTGTCCTTCGAGATCCTGGCTGTTCGACGAACTCCATTCTCGTCGTGCCACTGGATCGTGTAGCGCGGTTCAAGTGAGCCGTCCTCACGTCTGCGCTTGTAAACCGAGCCGTTCGCTCGGGATCGTTGTCGTGCCATGTTGCTAGTCCTCGGAATCGTCGGGCATGTCGTCGATCACCCTGCGAACCTGTGCAAGCCGGAAGAGCTTCCGCCGACCGACCCGAACCGGCTTTGGCAAGCGGCCACGATCAACAAGTCGGCGCAGCTCTCGAACTGACAAGCTTAGGAGGTGAGCGAGGTCGGTGTAGCTGACGAGGATCGGGTCGGAGTTTGGTCGTCCCGAGTTCTGGGGTTCCTGCGGGTGTGATGCGCTCATTCTGGATGGTCTGCGGTTGGTCGAATGGCCAACCTGCTACGCACTTCGCTGAGAACGCACATCACCCAACACCTCCCAAGAGCTGCGACCGCACCTCCCGACGACTCACGGGAGCCGCGATCTTGGCGCTATCTCGGAGTGGGCGCTAGGTGCCCATGTCGTCGGACAACGTTCGGTAGGCCAGCCAACCCTTGGCGGTCAGGTCGAGGTGGTCCAGCGCGGTGCGCGGGATAGGTCCCAGCAAGCCCTCCTTCCTCAGAAGACCGGACATGTTCTGCGAGGTCTTGAGGGCGATTCCAAGTTCATGGGCGATCGCTCCGTGCGACACCTCGGATCCACTGCTCGGCGCTCTTCGACGCGCCTCGATGATCTTTCCAAGCGCAACGATCCAGCGCCGCTGAGCCGGCTTCATCACTTGGACAACCGCGCGACCGTCGATGGCCGTCGCACGCATGGTCTCAATCTCCTCCCATGCACGGTTCACGGCCGCGTCAAGTCCTGACAGCGGTATCTCCTTCCTGATGACCGCCAGGAACTCGGCAGCTGGCAGCGCCTTGTCTTGGGTCTCGACGAACTCCATGGCCTCGGCTAGCACGCGGATGCCACTTGGCCGTCCTTCCACCCTCATCCCCGTTCTGGGCGGCTCCAAGTCCTGCCAGCGCGGCTGCTCGTGGCGTAGGTCGGCGAGTCGTTGCAGGACCATGCCGATACGACTCGTGTTTCGGGCCTGTGTCCGACCGGAGCCCGCGGCCGCGCCCTTCATGAGGAGGCGGATGGTGGCGTGAACGTGAGTCACCCACCGCTTGAGATCGATGAGCAGTTGGCTTGTGTCGGAAGGTTGCATTGCGCCGGTCGTTCCAACATCAACTTTCGGGCGCAGGCTGTTTCGATCCTGAGGTAGATCGCTGGCACCTCTTCCGATCTTGGACGAAGCACCACCAGTCCGCCGCAAGCGCTCGCGCAGTTGACCTGAATCCTGGTGTGAGGAACCCAGCGTCGTGGGATCGGTCGAGCCGCGTAGAGGCGAGCAGGTCGGCGTCGTAGGTGTCGTGCGACCTGTTCTGTCGGTCAGAGGCACGCGAGGTTCCATCGTGAAGCACCGTGGTCGTGGGGTGTCTTGCTTCTTCGAAGGTGACGATCGCAAGGCAGGCTTGCTAGTCGCGGCAGGCCCTGGACTTGCTTATCGCGATCCCGATCATGACTGGGAAGCAACCCGACGCGGGAGCGCGAGACACATGCTGCGAACGCCACTCGACCAGATTGAGGAGGAGACCATCCGGCACTTCGTCGCGAAGACGAAACTGCCTGAGACGGCGAGCCTCGACTACAAGCGGGACTACGACCTTCGCGACTCGAAAGGCAAGAAGGGACTACTCGCCGACATCTGCGCGTTTGCGAACAACGGCGGCGGTCACATCCTGGTCGGCGTGGACGAACAGCGCGACGCGACTGGTGCGAAAACTGGCATGCCGGTTGATCAACCGAGCGGTGCTAGGTGGTTTGACCAGTCTGTTGCAGAGAACCTCATCCACGCCTCGATCGAACCTCGCATCGGGAACTTCGTGCGGATTCAGGCGGTTCAGGGGTCTTGGGCAGACGGACCGGTGTATGTGATCAAGGTGGATCGGACGTGGAACCCGCCGCACTCCGTGACGTCGAGCGAACGTCGGACCTTCTACCGGCGATCGGGTGCGAATAGCGAACCGATGGACATGAACCAGATCCGCGATGCATTCTCGGCTGCTGCGACGTTGGCCGACCGGGCACGCGCGTTCCATCGCGAACGCGTGCAGCTAGTGCTGAGTGGCAAGACGACGTTCCCTTTGGTGCAGGAGAGGGGTAGGTCGATCGTTCATGTCTTGCCACTGAGCTTCTTCGCGTCTGGCGAACGGTTACCCTTGGACAATGTCCCGCTGCTTTGCCCTAGCAGCGGCGCCGGGGGCTCCTGGAGTCCTGTTCCCAACTTCGATGGCCGAATTGCGTATGCAGGGCGTCCCGAGGCCACTTCTTATCTTCAGGTGTTCCGCCATGGTGCGGTGGAGGGTGTCAACACGGACCTCACCTACGAGGAGCGAGATCGTCTCGGCTTTAGAGTGCGGCAGGTCGAGCTTGACGTGCTCACGACCGTCGAGCAGGCCCAGAAGTTCTTCGATAGCCAACCTGACCTCGGGCCTCCGTGCCTCGTCATGCTCTCGGTTGTGGGTATCGAAGGCACCTTCATTCCACCGCCAAATCCTGGCTACGACACGAGCCACATCCACACGATCGAGCTGGACCACTTAGGAGTCCTCGACGTTCAGCTCGACGACCTTGCAGGCGAGGTTGAGCAGGTATTGCGACCGACCTTCGACGTGCTCTGGCAGTCCAGCGGTTGGCCGAAGAGCCTGAGCTTTGACGATTCCGGGCGATTCACGACTCCGAGGCAGTGATTCTGGTTCACAAGATCGGAACGCGAGTGAGGTGAACCCTACGGAGTTGGCGGATAGGAGGGGCTCGATGGAGAACGCGACGAAGGACCAGCGCCCGAGGTCTTCATAGTCAGTCGGGTCCCAATCCCACTGGGAGTCCGATCAACGATCTGTCGAGTTGTCCAAGGCTGCTAGGAACGTCCGAACTGCGAGCAAGTCCGAATCGGACAACGAGGTCGCTAGTGCTTCCACGCGGCCTCGAAGCGACGGAGGATCGAGTCCGATTGTCGTGAGATGCTGGAGCGAGATCATCGGTGACGGACGTCCGACATGATCACCCAGTGTTGAGCTGATGGAGTAGCTGACGAAGCTGCGTAGGATCTGCACTAGTCTCTGGTCATTCTCCGCGACCTTGGACACCCACTCGCTGCAAGCGGCGGCATCGAGGTCCGACCACCAGTGAACGATCCAGCCGGCCAGTGGGAGATCGAGAAGGGAGCCATCCTCGGCGTGTTGGTGAATGCGCTTTCGGAGGATCTCGCGAAGGTCGTCGACATCCGCTCTCTTCAGAAGCCTCTCATTTTCGGGAATCGGGGGTTTGTCAGGGCGCTCAACGTGTTCGAGCAAGCGATGGTTCATGAACCCGAGCATCACGGAGAGGGATGGAGTCTCTTGGCAAGCCTGTCGCAGGAAGGCGACCCGCTCCGCTACCTCAAGCTGGGCAACGTTCTTGTGAACGATCTCGTCGATCAACCACTCGAATGGCCAGTCGGATTCCCCGTTCGCTCGCGGGTCTGCTGATCCCGCAAGCAAGTCTGCTCGATCGATTAGTGCTCGACACAGTGCAAGGTTCGGCTGCGAATCACCGGCATTCGCTTCCCGAACTCTCAGATCATCCAGCAGGATGCGAGCCCGCCGTAGCTTCTCAAGCGAGTCGCCGCGGAGGTGGAGGTCGAGCAGAGCTGCGATTTCATCGTCGTTGCCTCGCAGTAGCTGTTGCAGCTGAGATGCTCGCAACTGTTCGGGGGGCAAAGCCCACTGGAAGTAGGTGTTGAAGTGGGCTTCGCTACATGCTCGTCGCCCTGCACGCCATCTGGCGTCGCCCGAGTAGCTGATGTTGCCCCACACGCTGTCGAGGTGGGGGAATGTCCTGCGCAGGATGTCTTTCACCGGCTCGACCTGCTCAGGTCGCAAGGCGTCGAGATACTCTTGGTGCCAAGACAGGTCGTCCTTGGGATCGTGCCGAAAGCGGAATGCGGCGCCGAAGTAGTCCGGGTTGACCGCCACGACTTGGTGGACACCGGGAGTGAACACTCGCAGCGATTCAAGGGCGACGAAGTCCACCAAGTCCACTTCTTCGCGGATTGCTGGGTAGGAAACGGAGACCGAGTCGATGAATCGAGAGATGTCGCGAGGAGAGCGAATCAACGCCTGAATCCCACCGTAGTAGAGGTTGAGCAAGCGGTGGCGCTCTTCATCGGCAACGTCACCGACGATCTCCTGAAGTTCGCGGAAGAAGACTGAGTTGATGTTGCCTTGGCTGATCGTCGGCATCGCGAAGGGGATCTGCACGATCTTCTCGATGTAGCCAGCACCCTGGTCGGTGACGTAGCGAGACATCGCGGATGCGACCAAGTCGGCATCGAAGGCCATCAAGTAGGTGAAGCGCGGGAAGTCAGCAACCGCCTTCACGAGCCGAAACACTTGGTAGACCTCTTCGGAGGGGAGTCGATCGAGGTCGTCGATGATGATGACGATGCGTGGCCGGTGGTTCCCTAGGTGCTTGTCGATCTGACGCCGAAGATCGTGAACGCTCGGTTTGGAAGTAGGCAGTATCTTGTGGAGGGCCGCGAACGCCTTCTCCCAGCCACCCAATGGTGTCTGCGAGAGGACTCGGGCCACTTTGGCGATTGCCCTACGAGCCCTGCGGAGATAGCGCGTGTTCGCGGGGAACCGGGCAACCAACTGCGAGAAGAACGATCGAAGCAGAGTTTCGGGCGAGGACGAGAACCACCAAGGGTTGAACCGGATGACGGTTGTGTTGCTGCAATCTCCTTCAGTCGTCAGGTAGTGCTCGATCAAGTTCAGGACGCTCGACTTGCCACTGCCCCACTCGCCGAGGATCCCGACTACGAGCCCCGGGGTCGTTACGCGCTGGTCGATCGCGCGCGCCGCATGTTTTGCAAACGGAGCGAAGCCGAAGAGGTCGTGCTCCGGCTTCTTGATCGGGCGGTCGCCTCGCAGGCGGCGTTGCTTCGTCTCGTCGTCGTCCTTCACCGACACTCTCTCCTGTGTTTGCTCGTCGGGGGGTGATGAGCCTGTCTGAAGTCGAGAGTTGTCCCGGCACAGTCGTCAGGCGCGAGGCAGACTTTTCCGACAGGCTGCCCAGGGTTCTTTGACAAGCTCGGCCGCTCCCTCGCCTCAATGGTCTTCATCGTTCTGTCCTACACTTGGGTCTTCGTGACCCGTCCTTCGCACCGCCGTAGCGCGATGGCTATTGGTCCGGAAGGTGGACGACATCGTCGCCGATCAGCGGGTAGTCGTTGTGCAACCGGACCACGTCATCCTCGGAGAGGTTGCGAGGGTGAAGCACGCCCCTGACGTCGAAGGACTCGACGAACAAGAGCTTGTCCGTATCCCTGCCCATCAAGGGCATCATGTGGCATCCGATTTGTCTGCGTCCTTGCTCCTCCCGGTCTGCAACAACGAGCGACGCAACCGTGAGAAAGCCACAGCTCAAGCGGTGTAGCAGGTAGTCGAGCTTGTCCCTGCCCTTGCCTGGGGGGAACTTCTCGATCCTGAACTTCGCTTGCGGATACTTGGCCGTGACCTCAGACGTCACGCTCCCGAAGTTGTTGTGTCCGACACCTCGGTGTTGGAGATCGAAGTCCTCCTGGAACGTCTCGAAGTTCACGCCCTGTGCGTTTCCGAACCGAAGCAGAATCTCAAGACACGTTGGGATGCATCCGGTCTGAGGGTTCCTCTGGTGAACTTGCGGGATCGTGAGAATCAGCGGCATGCCGATGCCCGTTCAGCCGTTGCTTTCGATGAAATACATCCGCGCCGTAGCCTGTGCCAGATCCTCGGGCGTGCCAGCGCGGTAGTCGGTGTCCGCCCCGGCGCGGTCGTAGATGTGGTAGGGCTCAAGCTCCGTGGCCGTGAGCATGATCGCCCTTTGCCGGTGGTCGCCGTTTAGCTTCTTGGCGAGTTCGACTTCCAGCTGTGTAAAGGGGGCGAGTTTAGCGAGCACGATGAACGTCTTGAACCGGTTCCGAGGCAGAGCGTCAGCGCAACGCCGCAGGTTATCGATCGTATCTGCGTCGATCTCTCCTTGGTCTTTGCATTCTCCCAACAGCACTACCGTCTTGCGTGGCACCGACCGAGGGATAATCCAAACAAAGTCGACTTCGCACTTCGGAACGTCGCTACCCGCATCCGGGGCCAAGTCGAGAGACGTTGAGTAGACTCCATGGTCCATGAGGCGGTGAAGGTTGGCGTCAAGCTGCTGCAGCGTGAGCACCACGGGGACGGCACCTAGGGAGTTGCTTTCAACGCCCAGTGCACCGGAGCGTCGGTAATGCCACTTCTCGTCCACGAGCTGCCGCGTCGCGTTCCACTCGTGGCCGCACAGATCACACTTCGCTTGCTGCTTCAGGTCGTCGAGTGGAATCCACGGCGACATGCGGCAGGCGGGGCACGCGAGTTCGACGCCGATCCGGAAGAGACCCCGATCCACTAGATAGGTGAACACTTCGGCAGCGGTCAGTTTCGTCCCGCTCGCGCGGCTCTCGATGTGGAGGTCCGCGTGATCGGAGAAACTCGCAGCCGGATCCTCGGGATTCCGTCCTCCGATCAACTGAAGTGCGGCAGTCTTCGTGAACGAGGCTGTTGGCCCGTGCGTCTTCAGCAAGCGTCGAACGCCGGGAATCTTCAGCACGCGTCCGCCCTGAATGCCGCCGACGCTCGCGATGATCTGCCGAGCAATGTGTCCAGCGGAGTTCGATTTCGCCTTGAGTCTCCCCATGCCGAAGACTTTCTCCATGAGGTCCACGATCGGCAGGGCACGAAGGAACGTGTCGGAGTCAGCAGCATCGATAATGAGTCCTACGCGCTCTGGCTCGACTCGGAGCTTGTCGTAGAGGAAGTGCATCTCTCGCGCGTAGAACTCATGGAGTTCGGGGATGAACGGGGGATTCAACGTGTGCTGCTCGTCTCCGAAGATCCCACCGAAGAAGGAGACGGACGCCACCAAGTGCTGGCGATGGAACCAGTTGTCTCCGCAGAACGGCTTGTCGCTCAAGGCGAACGAGACCTTGGGCCTGCCCGCCTCGCGCCCGATTACTCCAAGAGCTGAGGCTACGCCGAGCTGCATCATGGGCGGACGGACATTACGTCCATTCCACAGGTCGACCGAAACTGGGCACGCAAGAAGGTCTTCTCTATCGAATCGTCTCCGCGCCTCGTGAACGTCCATCCGGGACCAAACCGCGATACGCCTCTCGAAATCGTGTCGACGTGACACCATCTCCCGTAGTCGCGTCTCCCACGCTGGGACCAGATGGGTGTAGCGGGCGAAGTGCTCCGGATCGACGAACCAGAGAGGAATGTCTGCAGCTCGCAGATTCCAGAAAGACACAAGGTCGACGAGATTCGTCGCATCGCCGACGTAGAACCCGGGTGCGTCCCACCCCCGTTGAACGCTGTGGTGCGTCGTGACTCCGTGCCTGGAGAAGTGCGCAATCGTGGGGTGTTCCAGGATGCTTGTCGGAATGGGCTCCATGGTGATGTCGGCGTTGGTGGCGCCGACGCTCTCACGGAGAAAACCCGAGTAGTCGGTGTGGGATTCGTCCAACGTCGGATACTCCCCAAGCAGCATCAAGAAGGGGTCTGCCAACGGGTCGTCTTGACCCCACGAGTAGGTCCGAACCCCTTTGTCTTTGAGAGCTGTGAGCTCGGGTGTTCCATGGAACGCGGCGAGCATGTTGTGGATGTCGAGCGCCTGACAGTTCGTCGCCCCTCCTTGACCATCGATGTATAGACCGTCGTGGAAGAAGGGATTGATGATGTGCTTGAACCGCGCGGGAAACGTGCGGACTGCTTCTGACTCGCCCAGCGGCACGATGAGATCAACGCGAAACAACTCGATGAGTCGTGTTGCTTCCACGTCATGGTCGACGATCACGATGCAGTTGAACCGTCCGCCCCATAGCGCGTGAGACAACCGCACCGCTCGCCGAAAGGCATCGACGTCGCCGTCGCGGATCGCCCAGGCAATACGCAGGGGGCGGTAGCAGATATCGACTCGAACAGTGTTCACTCAACTCTCGCTTCGCGAGTGCGTTGCAAGCTGGCTACGTGCACTCAATTGCCTCCAGCTAGCCCCGCCCGATCAGTTCGTCCGATTCTCGACTCCGCGCGAATCGCCATGCGGGCGAGGGCTGATCGACGGACAGGTCCTGGAGTGCCCGAGCAAGTTTCGCGATGAGGGTCGAGACATGCGCGTGGCTCCGAGAGGAGTTGAAAACCGATCATGTGGTGCACATTCTGTGGCTCTCACGCGCTTCGGGCAAGCTCAGGCCGGGGTCGCGAGCTTCCTCATCGCGCCGAGTCGGTGCCTTGATCGAGCAACTCGCGCGGCCATTCGATGAACGATTCCTTGCAGAGAGTTGCCGCCGAGCTGCGGGCGTCCGATGCAGTCGTTCTTGTGGGCGCGGGTGCGTCAATCGCGGCTGGCTACCCGCTGACGATTCAGCTTCGGCCCCATCTGTGGAATGCGATCGAGGCTGATCCACGGCTCCTGGAGCGCCTAGCGGTAGAGCTTGGTCGGGATGCCGAGAGTGCGAAGCAACTCGTTGGCGATGATCCAGAAGCCTGTCGTGTGGCCTACGAGGCTGTGACGCGAAGCCCGGGTGCCAGGAAGGCCTTCCAGCAGTCCTTCCGAGAACTCGACATAGGTCGCGTGCACGCGTTCTCACCGACGCATGACGCTGTAGCCGAACTGCTGCACCGGCGCATGGTGGAGACAGTTGTGTCGATGAACTGGGACAGCCTTTTGGAGGCGTCCTTCGCTCGTCGCTATGGCCGCTTGCTGCGAGCTGATGGCACATGGTTGCACAAGCCGCACGGAGATGTTGCAGAACCCGACTCGCCATGGGTCCTGCCGCATGATCCAGGCGCGATCCCGGACGCTCTTGTTGAGCAGATGGCTGCACTCGCCCGTGCTAGGCCGAGGATCTTGATCATCGTCGGATACTCGGAGAGCGACGAAGCCGTTGTGGACAGGCTGATCTCGCCCCTCTCGTCGAAGTGGCGGGTAGCGCGAATTGGGCCGAGCGCAGCAGGTGAACTCGCAGTGCGAAGACCCGCGGACGAAGCCATGTCTGCGATTCGAGATCTTGCGACTGGTGGGACGGATGAACTCCCGGGGTGGGAGTATGTGACCTACCAAAAACAGAATGATCTTGGGCACGCTCTTGCCGGTCGCGCCCTCGGGGCTGGCGACGTTCAGGCTTGCCCTCGCTTGCCAGAGGTTGATTCGGTAGTGCGGGACCTGCGGACGGCACACGCCGCGACCGTTCTTGGTGACCCAGGGAGTGGCAAGTCGGCAACAGCACACCAAGCAGCCTTTGAGTTGCTGAGCGAAGGGGTCGAGGTCGTGCGCCTGCGAGAACGCGACCGCGCGACCGACGAGCTGGTCGCAGGGCTTCAGGGGCTCCGAACGCCTACGGTGGTGATGCTCGATGACGCACAGAACCTCCGGTCTGATTTTGTTCGGCGCGTTCGGGACCTCGCCAGCAGTGATGTGCGAGTCCTTGTTGTTTCCAACTCGACCACCACTGGCGCACTTGGCGAGATTCGCATCCTTGGCAAGCAGGCCGTGCGGTGCATCGCAGAATCCCTGCGCGAGCGGGCCGACGAAACGCTCTCGGTTGTCAGCAAGTTTCGTGACGAGTTCGATCGAGCATGGCTTGAGGCTCGGTTTGATCTCCTGCTCGACGAGGCGGCTAGGGCAGACTATCCATGGCAGTTCAGCTTCATCTTGACTTCGGGTGAACGTCGGGCTGGCAGCCAGATCAGAGAAGCTCGTCGCGTTGAACGTGCGGACCTTCTTCTCTTGCTCGTCGCTGCGCGTCAGCTGGTCACTCGCGATGCGGGTGCTACAGAGAAAGACCTCGACCAGTTGGCCAATACCATGGGGAGGGACTCCGTCTGGGCAGCTCGTGTTCTCGGCGAACTGAGCGCGAGGCGGCTTTTGGTTATCAGTGATGGAGTGATCCGCTGCTCACATCAGAGGCACGCGGACAAGATCCTGCAGCTGGTCTGTTCGGACCGCAAGGACCCGGAGTGGCCGAATATCGTCAACGCGCTTCGAGAGGTAGTGCTTCTGCGTCAACCCGAACTGGCCGGTGTGGCGGTGCTGCTTCGTGGGCTGTGGTTCGCTGAGGGATTTCGGTGGTCGCGTGAGGGCACCATCGTGACAGACGCGGTCTGGACTACTCTGACGACTCGATGCCTGAAAGCAGAATCTGATGCAGAGCGCGGTGGCGCCGGCTACCTGCTCGAAGCCCTCAAGGGTTACCACCCAGCGTTGAGCGATTGGATCGCCGGCAACTCACGAAGGCTCGCCAGCTGGATCTCAAGGGCAAGCCCCGAGTCAGCCAATGGACTGGCAACTCTGTTGAACAGCTTGCACGATTCACCCAGCCTGAGTGCATTGGTGTCCCAAGTGGATGGCCCGGCCGTTGCAAATGCGGTGGTTGCGTCGGCCACTAGAGACAGACGCGCGTGGGGTAGTCTCTTGGGCCGATTGGCGCTGGGGCGCGACGCGGCGTTGCCTCTTGGAGCAGCCCTGCGGGATCGGCGTGAGCCGTTGATCGCGTCTGCTGCTGGAGCCGGCGCGGATGATGCGCCTTATCACGCGAGCTTGGCGAATGGCATCGCGAGCTTGGAACCCGACGTGTCGCTGGAGCTCATCGAGAACATCGGGGATGCGATTGGCGAACGGATCAACCAGGATTTCTCGAGCGCCTACGATGAGTTCCACCACACGTTCTGGTTTGTTCTCGGGCTCGCCCCCAAGGACTTTCGTTTCAAAGAGCCAACGACACAGCAGAAGCGCGTCGCCCGCAGAGTCTTCCGGAGTGTGGAGTCGGCGCGGGTTGCACAGAGCATCTCATGCAGTCCTCGGTGGGCCCTTGCGTCTTGTGCTCGGCTACTTGCCGTGGTTGCGAAAGCAAACCGGCATCTCGGTGAGCAGATCGCACTGAGGATCGACCTACGACAGATCGACGAGAGAATCCGGGACCTTTGGGCTGACCCGCCGGACGACCTCCTGGAGTTCATCGGTGTTCTCGGCAGATTGGGCTCCGTCGAGAGCTTCGAGCCCGCGAGGAGTTGGATCGCGAGACACGAGGGAGACCTGCAGTCGATACCTGCGCGGTTGGTTGTGATGGCGCCAGAAACGGCGGTCGCTGCGTGTCGGCGTGGCGCGGTTGTCGACTTGAAGCTGTCCGGCGTGCTCGGTTGGGGTTTGCCTGCTGTCGCAATCTACGAGATCGCCAAACGTGATGTGTTGCAGGCTAAGCGGGCGGTCACAGAGCATGTCGATGCCATGGCATCCGAACTGATGATCCGACAACCGAATCAGTGCGAGCATCTGCACTACTTCGTCGCGATCGTGCAGGAGACTGCCCCCGACGCTCTCATGGATGCTTTTGCGAAGATGGACCCACCGAGCGTTGCCGAGGCTTGGCAGTCGAGACTCCGGGGGAAAGCCGTCGAGCGACGCGCAGCAGCCGTGTTGGTTAGGGCCGCCCTCGACTCGCCAAACCTCGCGTCGGTCGCCAAGGACCTGCGGCACCGTTTCCCTAAAGCGTCATGTCCGGCTGAGGAGTAGTCGCCAGCTACCCGTCGCGGAATCTCGTAACGAGACACTTTCATTGGAGGCGGCTCAAACGGTCCGACAGCGGAGCCGATGGCTTATGCAAATGGCAGTTTGCGTCACTGATCAGAGGTAGGCTTCGACATGTCGGACCTCGTCAGCACAAACCTCGACTTGTCGGCCGAACTGGTTCTGGACCGCGGCGTGCCCGTCGACCGCGAACCGGCGGCCGTCTACCTTGCCAGTCTCGCACCCAGCAGCCGACGCACCCAAGGGCAGGCGTTGAACGCGATCGCCGGGATTCTGACCGGGGTAGAGGAGTCGCGTGTGGTCGCGTGGCACCGCTTGCGCTACCAGCACACTCAGGCTCTGCGCTCGCGCCTCGCCGAGTCCTACCGGCCAGCAACCGCCAACCGGATGCTGAGCGCCTTGCGCGGTGTCTTGCGTGAAGCATGGAGACTCGGACACATCGCCGCCGAGGACTTCCACCGCGCCGTCGACTTGAAGCCAGTTCGAGGGGCGACGCTACCGGCAGGGCGAACGCTCACGAGCGGCGAGATCCACGCGCTTTTCGGTGCATGCTGTGACGATCGAGGCCCCGCCGGAGTTCGCGACGCTGCGATCCTCGGAGTGCTGTTCGGGGCAGGGCTGCGGCGACAAGAAGTCGTCCTACTCGACGTTGGCGACTTCGACGCGGACTGTGGTGAGCTACGGATTCAGGGCAAGGGTAGCAAGGAGCGCGAGGCGTTTGCCACGAACGGCATCCTCGAAGCTCTGCGAGATTGGATCGCTATCCGCGGCGTCGATGCCGGCCCGCTGTTCGTGCCAATCTCGAAATCCGGAAAGCTCGGCTCGGGACGGCTGTCGGCGCAGGCCATCTACAACCTGCTGAGGACGCGTTCGACGCAGGCTGGCGTCAAGCGGCTTTCGCCTCACGACCTGCGTCGCACCTTCGCCACGATGTTGCTCGAAGCGGGCGCCGACGTTGCGGTCGTAGCGGGGCTCATGGGGCACGCGTCGATCGAAACTACCCGGCGCTACGACCGAAGAGACTCGAAGGCTCGGAAGCGCGCCGTCGACATGCTGCACGTCCCCTACCGGCGTGCGAGCTGACCTGAGTTTGGGCGCCGTGCCCCCGTCAAGTGCCAAGCACATGCTCTTCGGCCGTCGGTGGTGGCCATCGCGAAGTTGCTCATTCACCTTGATCGCCACGTCGACCTCCATGTGGGTCGTCGTTGTCAGGAAGTCGGATCACGACGCTCTCCGAATCGCCTGCTGATCTTCTTCACGAGACTCGCCACCTCCGGACTACCTTCGACCAGTCGAGACCTGCTGACGGTCTCCGGAGCGGAGGGCACGACAGTCACCTTGTCGTGGCTCGGGTCACCGGGAATCCCGAGATTGAAGGCGGACTGGCCCGGACGCGCCGCACCGATGGTTCTTGTCCCCATGCGCGACAGGCTGAGCTGCATCCGGCCGGCGGTGCATCGTCGATCGGGATCGATCACATCAAGCATCTCTCCGAGGAATGCGAACACTCGGCTGAGCGTTGCAGCAAGCTCCTCGGGCGGGAGGAAGAACATGTGGGCCATCATGCTTGCGCCGTCGCGCTCGCGTTCTTGCTCGACTTCGACACCGATCGCGAGTGAGCCGTTCGTGCCGACCCATGCTCTCAGCTCTGGCGGCTCTCCGTTGATGCCATGAATCAGTAGACCGTGCTCCTCCGTTGAAGCAGAGGGGCGCCGGTTCAGTAGTCGCGATGGGCCGGCGACGAGCCTGTCGCCAACGATCTCCGGTAGGCGCTCGAACACGAGATCGTCATCGAGAAACAGGCGTTGGTTCGGTGACCACGAGACGGCAAGCCAAGGCCCGCTCGTGGACATGTAGCCTCTTTCGATGCCGGGTGTGACTCGGACGAGATTCTGCTGAACTAGGGAGTCGACCTCGCTCGTTTCCGGTTGCGAACTCCAGGCCCGGAGAGCCTTGACGATGTCTCGTTGCAGCGCTGCCGGGGTCATGCACGTCCGGTAGAAGTGTCCCCCCTGCCAGTCGCCGACTCGCTTCAAGAACGCGGCTTGCTCGTCGTCGAGTTGCTCAGCAGTGCGAAACACAAAGACCTCTTTCCGCAGTCGGACGGCCTCGTCGAACTCCTCCTCGGTCGCCGACTTCCCGCTTTGCAGCGGTGTGCCGTAGCTAGGGCCAATGAGAAGCAAGAAGCCGTCGGTCGACCCGACGCCTCGAAGGCACGCGCCGCGCGGCGAAGCCGGGTCCGACTGGAAGTCTTCCGCCTTCGTGACACGGATGTCGAGGGAATCGCACGCGGCGACTGCGGCTTCTCGCATGGACTCCATGCCGCTCATCACCGAGCTGAGGAACACGGAAGGCATCAGTCTTGTCCTTGCCCCTGAATGGTCTGGACTGCTCCCAAGTCGCGAAGCCGATGTCCGGTTGTTGGTCGCTCGTCTTGTTCGACCCGCAGGCGGTGGTGACGGAGCCCCCCACGTCGGGGCAGGCTTCGGTTTGGGCGGAGGAAAGTGAAGCGCCGGGGGAACTTCGGGAAAAGGGGAAGAAGGAGAGTCAAGTTTCACGTCCGTCGCGGACAACCCGGCGCAGGTTGTTCGGTCAAGGCGCCTCATCAGATGAGGGCGTGGCGTCCGGGAGCGCGACTCCTGCGATCCCGTTCGCACGCTCCAATCGTGCGCCTTGTCTGGACGGTGTCAAGGCGCGGCCTTGCTGGTTCAGTGCCAGTTCGTCCCCGGCCCCAGAAGTGAATGCGTCGATGTGCGCTTCGGCCGTGAAGCAACCAACGTTCGCCATCGTCACTGAGGCGGGCTTGGATGACCTTGGTGGTCCCGGCGAGGTGGGACATCTTCAGCCAGTGACCCGGGGTCACTGGCGTTCTTGCCTTCAGGTGCGGGCCGGTCGGCTGGGAGTCTGCCGCGCGAGCATCAGCCCTACTCAGCTATCGGTTCCACTCGCGTTCGACGACCTGTCTCCGCTGGTTGCGAACGCGATTCTCCATCTCTTCGCGGAGGCGCTGAGCGAACGGCTCTTGCGTCTCTCCTTGCGCTAGGCGGAACGTCTCGAACGGGCCGTCGTCGACCCACACGCGGGCGGTGATGACGCTGGGCGTGCGCCTCATCCTGAACTGACCGTCCGCGGCCAGTCGCTTCACGTCGACCAGGGTGCCCTGGAGGTCGCGTAGCTCGACCATGGCGACCCCCTCCCGCAACACAACGGAGAAGACGTTGTGTTGGTAGCCAACGAACATGACGCTCGGCCTCGGCCCATGCGAAGGCGCACCGTCGCTGCGCCTAGCTCCTTCGCCCTCGGACGCCACCATCCGTGTTGTGCTCTCAGATGGTGGTTCTACGCTCGCATCTTGAGTTGCTGACGCGTGGATTCCGAGGAGGATGACGGCGCCAGCAACGCCGTTCACTCGAAGGAGCGATAGCTCCACCTCTGCGCGACCGAACGTGTGGCTGAGGCTGGCCTTGCTGGAGACAGCAAGCTCCGCCTGACTCTCGACCAGCCAGCGAGCGACCGCTTCCGGGTCAACTTGCCCCTTGCTTGCGATCGTCACGAGGCGACACGCAGTTCCCATCGCGGCGAGCTGCTTGTCTTTGGCGCTGTCGGGGAAGACCAAGCCGGCTCGAACCTCGTCGAGGGAGCCGTCGGACGTCACGTCGACGAAGCGAACCCAGCTCTTCTCGACTGCGACTGAGTCAGCTCCTGCGGTCCACAGCCAGTGCGTGTCGCGCTCGCGGCGCTCCTCTCGAATGCCCTCCCTGGCAAGGAAGGGCAGTCCTGATGTGAACTCGTCCAATGACGCGGCCATCGTGAGCAGAGACCCGGATGACTCCGAGTGCGCGACGGTCGCGTGCTTTGGGGAGCTAGTCGGTGTCGGGGATGCCGTGCTGCCAGTTCCCGGCGATCCAGCTGCGATGGGTTGAGCGGCGGGTCCGCTCCCGTGCATCTGGGCACCTTCGCGGGCTTCGATCTCGGCCAACTGGCGATCCGTCTCGGACTCGAACGGGAGAGCGACCAGGGCGGCACTGCCAACAGCGACCACAACCGGAACGGCAAGCCAGCCGCGCCGTCCGCTCGGCCCCTCCTGGGTAGTAGGCGATCGGTGCCGGCGGCTGGATGGGTGCATCGGAGTGCTGGTCATGGGCCTAGGCGATTCATCGTGAGTGCGTTGGTCAGCAGCGTGATCGGCCCCACCCCAGCGGGTCTTTAGTCAGAAACTGTCTAAGCGCGTCGCGAGCCCAGACTCGCCATCCGACCGAGACCACCGGATCGGACATGGGCTCACGAGAAGCACTCCACGACCGCGAGTATCGACGATTCGTCAAGCGCCTTCGCGAGGCGCGCGAGTCGGCGGGGCTCACCCAGCAAGCCGTCGCGAAGGCGATGGGCCGAAGCCAGCGGTTCGTGTCGCGATGCGAGACGGGAGAGCGGCGAGTGGACGTGATCGAGTTCCGCGACTTCCTCCGAGTCTACGGTCTGCGGCCGAGTGATCTCGTGACCGGGTTTCCATCCGAATGACACGTTGTGTCTTCGCTCTGCGCGCCAGTGACCCCGGGTCACTGGCTGCTCGCCGATGCAGTGCGTCGACGATCGTCGGGTTGCGTAGACCCATGCTTGTTGGGGGGGCGGTCAGCGTGAGCGCGCTCATTCGACAGCTTGATCTGGCCGCGCTTCGTCGGAAGCGAGACAATCAGTGCTCTAGAACCCCCTCCCTCCCCGCTGGTTTCGTGTGGCGTAGAACCGCCAGTGACCCGGTGTTTCAGTGACCCGATGAGGTGAGCAATGTGCCTCGTGAGAATCCCGTTCTTGTCGCGCACCGAAGACGGCAAGCCTCTGCAAGACGCGATCGACTTCGCTGCCGAGCGAACGGCATGCGATTCGGTTGCGGTTGCGCAGGTCATGAGCTTGTTCTTCGAGGCAATCGCAGATGAGGTCAGTCGGGGGAAGGTGGTGCGTATCCCGGGCTTCGGCATCTTCGCGCCGGTCGCGGTTTCCGAGCGCGACCGCCGGATGTCAAGGGACCTCACACCTCGCTGCAAGCCAGCGTTCTCTCCGTCGCGCGGGTTCCGACAGCAGGTTCGCTACGGAGCGCCTCCGAATGCCTCAGGTGCCGAACGGCTGAAGCGATTCGACAAGAACCACTCGTCGACTAAAGGTAGAGGAGCACCGCGCGTCTGGGCAGCCATGGAAGCAATGCGCGACCAGATCGACGCTCAGTTGGCGCGAACGCGCGACGTTTCTTAGAAGCTGCTGAGAGCCTGGAGAACTGAGAGTTTCGCAAGTCGATACGCTTCAGGAAGCGGCCGCCCTGGGTCGAATACAGCGACATGGAGCTGACCCCGAGGCACCTCTACATGCTCGCGCAGGCAGCGGCGAACAGAAACGGCACAGCGTCGTTCGACAGGCGCTACGAGAACGGGCTGGACGAAGTCGCGGAGAGAGCCGAGGCACTACTGGGCGCGGGATACCTCGACGCCGTGCTGCCGCACACGTCCTCCCGAGACGGTCGCATTGACAAGGTGGTCATCCAGATCAGTGACGCGGGACGCGAAGTTCTTGCCGAGCACGGATGACCAGGGTGGACACAGGGTCTCTCGCCGTGACCGGAATCACGCCAATCGGGTCAAGCACCACCGGGTTAGCAGAACACGGCTCGTCCGCTCTCCGATTCGATCGCCCTGTTTGCTAGCCGAGGGCCGCTCTGCGGTGCGCGGACGAGCTGACGGCGCAGGATCAAGTTCTCGTCGCGAAGCCTCTCGATCGTCTCGTCGGGTCGTGGATCGTCATCGCGCTACGCGAGCAAGCGAGAACAGTGTGTGATCTGCGTCGTCGGATCCGCTACCGCCGTGGGTAGGAATCGCGGAGGTCGTCCGTGTCCTCGATGTGGATGCCCACAGCCTTCAGCAGAGCCCTGTTCTTCTCGTCCGGACTGACGTCGATCTCGCGCACAACCTCTGAAGAGCGCACGATCAGTTCAATAACCGGCGCATCTGTTTCCAGGCCGTCCCAGTATCGTCGTGCAAGCTCACCGCACGTCGCACAGTCTTCGAGGTGACTTCGCACTTGTTCCGTCAGCTGCATGTCCCCCCGATGAAGAACGTCGGCATCCGGGACTTCTACTTCGTAGAGCCGACCATCGGTCATCTTCGCGTGATGCTCACGCGCGTCGTCCTCACTCTCGAACACGAACAGGCTTCCTTCCCGCCTGGGTTTTCCCTCCGGCCGATGACCCTCGAAAGCGTCCTCAACCGCTCGACCGAGTTCGTGCTTGTCGACGAACTCTTGCGCCGAGGCGATCGATTGGCCGAGACAGAAGCGCCGCTTGTCGACTCTGAAATACCTCATGACGGACGTCTAAGATCGTTGCTAGCTCGTCGCACCGCGCAAGTGCTGCCTGTTCACCATTCGATCGTGGGTGTGGCTGACATCGCGGCCGAGCTGCGGACGCTGAATGCGCAGGGCCACGTCCGTCAGGTCTGCTGTCGCCCGTTCGCTTAATCCTCACTCTGGCCGTGAACCTGCCCTCGTGCCTGTTCACCGTCTCTCCTGCCAGTGACCCCGGGTCACTGGTAACGAGTCCATCTTGGTGATGCGGTTGCCTTACCAGCTTCTTAACGCGTCAGCTCCGTCTGAACTACGCGACGGTCCGGATCCCTGGATCGGCGGCGACCTGATCAAGTAAGCGCCTTCGCAGGGTGACCGAGACCTGGGGGCGAGCCCATGCCGCGTCAACAACACTGCGCCGATGCCGGCGGGCGGCCTGCACCTTGCCGATGGTTGCCCTCCGTTTGCGCAGAGTGCGTTCGGCGAGGCACTCGGTTGCAAGCGCCCACATTTCCGGGATGTCGTTGCCCCATCTCGCCAGAGCAAGAACCATGAAGCGCGAGGAGCCCCGTTCCTTGAGCACGGAGTCAAGGACGTCTCGGTGGCCGAGTCGAAGGGCGTAGGTGGCGAGCTTCTCGTGAAGGAGCTGGTAGTCGATGGCGAACGTGCGAACCTCGCGACCGGTTGCCGTGTCCACCATGAATGGCAGCCCTCGATCTGAAGTCCTCATGCCTTGCACGAGGCGCTGGATCGCGGTGAACCTCTTGAATCGAAACTCGAACCGAAGGTTCTTGATCGACCGTGAGGCAAACGTCTGTTGTCCGAGTGCCTTCGCGAGCTTCCCGCGTTGCGGGCGCTTGTCAGTCCTGTAGACGATGGCATCGTGGTTGCTCCCGTAGAAGGCAACGCCGTCACTTCCGAACACCGTTGCGGCAGCCTGGATCAGTGGCCGAAAGTTGAGCTTGCGTGCGACCTCAGTGATCGAGGAAGCATCGCCGTCGAAATTGATCGCGAGGTCGAGTCGTGTGACGTGCCAATGGTGTCCAGCCTGCTCGGCCTCCACGGTCGTGCACGGTAGAAGCAACGAGGTCATCTCTTGAAACACTCTCAGCAGTTCTTCCTCGGAGACGTTGTGCTGCTCGTCGTTGTGAAGTCGAAGAGCCCTGGGCACGCTGACCTCGACCATCACGATGTTCTCTCGCAAGGTCATGCGCATGCCGTCGGAGGATCGGAGAAAGGTCTTGTAAGCAGCGTCGCTGCTCTGCTTCCAGCTCTCTCTCGCGAGCAGGTTGCGTAGGTCGTTGTCGTTGATGACCGCGTTCAACTGTGTCCGAATCGTGTCGACGATGCCGATCGGCGTGAGCGGGATGCGGGTGAGCGGCTCTCCTAGAGGAACGAGGATCTCTGGCGCTTGCGTTGGACGCTGCGGCACTCGCGCGCCACGCTTTCGGGCGTAGCGGGTTTTGCCCCGAGGGGATCCTCGACTGCATTCTGCCCGTCTCCCCTCCGCGAGTCTGCCTTCCTGTCGGTTCCGTAGTTTCGTCGGCTTCTTCTTCTTCGTGGCCATTCTTGCTCTCGCCTCGTTGGTTGTGGGCGATGCCGACGGCAGCTAATCTGCGGTTGCTCAACCGTAGTGCCGGACATCGCTCTGGACTGCGACTCCTCGGCTCCGGGCAACACGCTCGGAGCCGAGATCATCACAAAGTGGGGGATTCGCTGTGGATGCTGGTGACTGGGTGACGCTCGGTGTCGCAACGCTTGGCTTCGTCGCCTCGACCGCTCATCTCGTCTGGCGACTCTTTGCGTCTAGGTCTGAGGAGGCTCGGAAGGTCGTCAGAGAATCCATGGCTCCATTCGTGCCAATCCTGGGTGAAGGGATGCACGAGGTGCTCGCGAGTGCCCACATCCTGGCCAAGAAGATCAAGGCCGCGTCGAAGCCTGAGCACTTGCAGAAGTGGATCGACCGAGGCGCTGCTGCGAAGCAACGGATTGAGGAGTCGCGGCGGAAGGCTCGCTACGTGCTGTGGGGTATCACGGATGCGCTCAAGGTCGTGGCTCTTGCGCCGGATTACGCGAGGCACGCGCACAACAACCCGAGTTTCCCGATCGACGAGATGCTCGACCGCATGGACTCGCTGCGTGCCAAACTTGACGACGTCATTCGGGGCTGCTTCTGGGAGGGCCGCCATCCGACACCCGCCGAGATTCAGGGCGTCGAGGCGCAGGCGGTGCGAGCGCGCGAAGTGATGGGCAACGGCCCACCCGAGTCGCTTTCCGACGAAGCCGGCGGTTGACAGCGTGTCGATTGGCGCGCATGGATCCGTGGCTCGCTTAGTGGTCGGAGTCGCTCGCCCGCTCATCTCGTAGCTGTCAACTCGGCTGCTGGGTATCGAGGGCGCTTTGCCGATGTCGCTGTAGCAAGCATCGTTGCATCGCAAACGTCTGCGCCTTCGAGTCCTGCAGGGCCTACCACTCGGATCGCGCGCGGATGGCGCGTAGTTGCCGATTCGCGGGGGGTGCGCTGTTCGGGAAGGGCGAGTGTGCAACAGAGTGTGCAATGGCGTCGGTCACAAGCTGGCACGACGTGGCACGGTCTGGCACCACCTGGCACGGTTGCGGAGAGGGCGCTGCAGGGTGATTCCTGCAGCGTGGGGGCCGTGGTGCGCCGCCGGTGGGCGTGGCGGCGATGGGCCAGAGGGCGTGGCCCGGAGGGGGCTCGGGCCGCGGTGGCGGCCGCGCGCGGGGCTGACGGGCCGAATCTCGCGATCCGGATAGGGTGCCTGGTGGCGCTGGGGTGCCTGGCCGTGGTCCGTGGTGGTAGGCTGCGTGGGCGGGCAGCGGGATTTGGTCCGCTGTCGCACACGAGTTGGGCAGATGAGAGTCGCGCAAGCAGTCGTGGCAGACACGGGCTTCCTCCGGTCCCCGGAGATTCTCGACTACTTTGGCGAGTCGCCCCGCAACGTCGTAGTGCTCGCTGAGTACACCTGCATGGAGCGCTACCAGGGAGACGCACTGGTCAACATCGAGCGCTCGACCGAGCTCTTGCGCAAGCATCCGACCCAAGTCCTGATCGCGCGGGGTGCGCGACAGGTGGTCGAGATCCAGGATCGTCGGTCTACGCAATTCGTCACCCGCGACCTCATTGAGCCTGGGCAGACGACAGGCTTCGCGCAGTTCTGCTCTGACGTAGAGCGTGCCGCGAAGGGAGATCTTGCTACCCTCGCCAATATCCGGGTCGACGTGAGATCCGAGCCGACTTCGACGGCGGTGACACCTCCTCGGACGGCGGCGCGTTGCTGCTGCAAGAGACCGAAGAGCGGACCAGAATCATCGAGCAGTTCTCGCACTGTTTCGACGACCACCGCGACGAGACGCGCATCGAGCACAGCGTGCGCGACCTGCTCGCCCAACGCGTCTTCGGGATCGCACTCGGGTACGAAGACCTCAACGACCACGACGACCTGCGCTTCGACCCGCTGCTCGCGACGGCCGTTGGCAAAGAGGATCCGAAGGGCCTCAAGCGGCTGCGGGAGCGCGATCGCGGTGCCGGCCTGGCGACGTCGAGCACGCTGAATCGCGTCGAGCTTGCGCGGCCGGACGACGCAGAGTTCCACCGCTACAAGCGGGTCGTGCTGCGCGAGGAGTTCGTCGACCAAGTCTTGCTCGACGTGTTCTTTCAGTCGTTCGACGAAGTGCCCGAAGAGGTCGTGCTCGACTTCGACGCGACCGACGACCCGCTACACGGCAAGCAGGAAGGTCGCTTCTTCCACGGCTACTACGGCCGCTACTGCTACCTGCCGCTCTACGTCTTCTGCGGCGACCACCTGCTCGCGGCGCGGCTTCGATCCTCGGGCATCGATGGGGCGGCCGGTACGGTCGACGAGCTCGAGCGCATCGTGCCGGCACTGCGCGAGCAGTGGCCCGACGTGAAGATCATCGTGCGAGGCGACTCTGGATTCCGTCGCGAGGAGATCATGGCATGGTGCGAGGATCACGCTGTGGACTACGTACTCGGCCTTGCACGCAATTCGCGGCTGGTGAAGCGCATCGCGTGTGCATTGAGCCGCGCACAGCAGCGGCACGCGCAAACCGGTCAGCCGGCTCGATACTTCGTAGACTTTCGTTACCGCACGGAGAAGTCGTGGAGCCGTGAGCGTCGCATGATCGGCAAGGCCGAGCATCTCGACAAGGGGAGCAACCCGCGCTTCGTCGTCACCTCGCTGACGAGAAAGCGGTGCGGTGTGAAGAAGCTCTACGAAGACCTGTACTGCGCACGTGGGGACATGGAGAATCGGATCAAGGAGCAGCAGCTGTTCTGCTTCGCCGATCGCACCAGCACCGCAACGATGCGCGCCAACCAAACGCGGCTCTACTTCTCTTCGATCGCGTACACGTTGTTGGCGGCGCTTCGTCGGATTGGGCTGCGCGGGACCGACCTCGCACGCGCCCAGTGCAACACGATCAGGGCGAAGCTGTTGAAGATCGGCGCGATCGTGCGCGTCACGGTACGAAAGGTCTGGGTCTCGCTGTCACGCGCGTGCCCGTACGCTGGCATCTTCCGTGATGTCGTCGCGAATCTCCGCGCGCCGCCTGCTCGCCGCGCCTGAGGCTGTCGATTCGCCCGCTGCGCCCGCCTCTTTCTGCGCCACCGGTCTGTACGCAGTCGACGGAACACGCCCGTTTCGGCCCTGTTCGCCTTTCAGGCCACACGCTGGCCGCCTTGATGCCGTCGCGTGCGCGTCAACGCCGCCGTCTCGTCAGCATCTTGCGCCGCTCAAGGCGCCAACTACGCCGAAACCGCGCAGTGGTGAGACATCCGGGCTAGGTGGCCGGCCGCATCACCCGGATCCGGGGCGCCCTCGCACAGTGGGACGAGATGCGCACGAAGCACCGTCCGCCACCACCGAAGGGCGGGGAAGTCGAATACGTTCGACAGAGGGTCGTCGAAGGGAAGTCGTAGCACGATCTGGCAACGGCTCTCGGAGGCCAGCTGGATGCAACGCCGAAAACCTCAGAACGGCTGTCCGGTCGAGAAGGTGGCTGGCCATCGGTCGGGTGCGGCGAGTAGTTCGCCGCCTCAAACCCGAGGTAGACCATGTCCTTTCGCAGCGTTCTCTCCACTCTTCTGATCTCGCCGGCCGTCACCACAGGCCTGCTTGCTCAAGCTACCCAGTTCGGCAACGGGTGCGCCTCATCCACTTCGTCCACGCCGACGATCTCGCTCCAGGGAGCACCGTTCGCAAACACGCCGCTCGTGTTCGACGTGTCCGGCCCGCCGAACAAGGTGGCCTATGTGATGCTGTCCTTCCAGAACCAGACCTACGCCAATGTGCCGTTGCCGCTCGACCTCGCGGCCATCGGTAACCCCGGTTGCACGCTGCTAGTGCCGCCGGACTATAGTGTTCCGGTCCCGCTCAACGGGCAGGGCACAGCGACGTTGGCCATCCCGGCGTTGCTGCCGGCAAACACGACGCTCTACGCGCAATCCGCCATCCTGTTCGGTCAGGGCAACGCCTTGCTCGACGGCATCAGCGAAGGCCTGCAGATCGACATGATCACGCCGACCAGCGACCCGGTCATCGGCAGCATCAGCCAACTGAGCGGCACCGAAGGCGACCTGCTGACGATCCGCGGGGCCAACTTCGGCAACGGCCCCGCAGACGATCTTTGCATGGCGGTCATGGACAATACCGACCACATCCAGGCGTTTCTCAAGGTCGAGACGCGCACCGACACGGACATGACCGCGCGCATCAAGACCGTGCGCCCCGGCGCCGTGCCGGGCAAGCTCGGCTTCATACTCGGTTCCGGCAACAACCAAGCGCTGCCGCCGGTGCCCGGCGCCTCAGCGCCACAGTCGGTCTGGAGCTGGCGCAACGCCAACGTGCAACCGAACGAGATGGCGATGTCGTCGCAGACGTTCGCGCCAGTGTCGTCGTTCTCGTCGTTCGGCAACCCGTGCGTGCCGTGTCAGGACGGCTACATCTGGTTCGACGTACAGAACGGCCAGTTCGTGGCCGACCTGCCCGAGCTCTGCGACGGTGCGACGTTCTGCGTCTACTTCAGCGAATTCTGGTGGATCGACAACGCTGGCGACTATCACCGCATCGAGAGTCAAGTCGAACAGGTGTCGATCTGCGGCATGACGTCAGCCGCGCGCGCCAACTACCTCGCGTTCATGCTCAGTTTCAACCTCGCCGGTGACGGCCTCAGCGCGTTCGCCCCTGATGCGAGCACGCTGACGATCCAGATCAACGGCGGCGCCCAGTTCATGGGCGGTTCGCTTGTCATGCAATACAAGTACGACCCGACGCTGCGCGTGACCGCGACCGACGGCACCTGCGACAACTTCGCCGCGCCCACCGAACCGACGACGATCGGTGCCAACCTCAACGCTTGGTACATCGCCAACACGCCGTCGGCGCCGCTGGCAATCTTTGACACCACCGCGTCGGACCGTCACTTCCTGCACACGATCCCGATTCCGACAGGCCCCGGCACGACCACGACCGGCATCAGCCTCGAACTGCATCTTCGCAGCAACAACGCCATGTCGACCAACGACAACATCCAGCTGGTGCTCAACGGTGGCGCCTTCGTCTGGAGTCTACGCATCTCCGACTTGCCCGGCACCGGCGGGACCTGGACCTCGGGCCAGACGGCCACGGTCTGCCTCGACCTCGCCGACTTGCCGCCGAGCAACAGCAGCGTGACGAGCGTCCTCGCCGAGGCCATCCTCGCAGGTGAGGTCGACATCCGAATCCAGGATGACACGACCGTTGACTGCGCGTCGATCACCGTCCAGCGATGCCAATGATCTCATGAAGTGGGATCCTTGCTTAGGATAGCCCCTTCACAACGGCGACGACTTCGGTCGTCGCCTCCCGCTACCACCTCGCCAACGGCCATGACCATGCCAAAGCCAGCCGCCCCCGAGCCAGGAGACCGCCTTGCTCGCGTGATCGAGATCCACCACGAGTTCCTCGCGAGTGGCGGCAAGGACCACGAAGCCGTTCTGCGCCAACACGAAGATCTGCGGGAACTGCTCGAACCACTATTGCTCGAATCGTTTTCGGGTGATGAGTCCTCACCGGAGGGCGACGCGAGCGACGTTGGAGGAGGCACACGCACCATCGGCGACTACCGCATCGTCGGCGAGCTCGGCCGCGGTGGAATGGGCGTGGTCTACGAGGCAGAGCAAACGTCACTCGGTCGTTGCGTCGCTTTGAAGGTCCTGCCACCGAGTTCGCTGCTCGACGAAAGGGCCGTGGCGAGGTTTCGCCGCGAAGCACAGATCGCCGCCAACCTCGATCACCCACACATCACGAAGGTGTTCGACAGCGGCGACCACGACGGCCAGCTGTGGATTGCCATGGAACTCGTCGCCGGCACTCCATTATCGGAGCTGCTGGCCCTGCGCGCCGGCACGCAGGCGAGTGACGTCCGCTTCGCGGTCGAACTGATCGCACAGGTTGCCGACGCGCTTGAGCACTCCCACGCGGCCGGCATCGTGCATCGCGACGTAAAGCCGGCCAACATTATTGTGCAAGACGGCGGCAACGCGATGCTGGCCGACTTCGGCGTCGCCCGCAGTGCCGAAGCGATGTCGGTCACGATGACCGGCGACTTCGCCGGCACACCGAACTACGCGTCCCCAGAACAACTACGCGCGCGCCAAAACAACATCGATCATCGAACCGACATCTTCTCGCTCGGTGCAACGCTGTACGAGTTGCTGACCCTGCAGAAGCCGTTCGACGCCGATTCCATAACCGAGCTGCGCTACCGGATCGAACGACGTGACCCGCATGCACCGTCCCGGTTGGTACGGGCCGTCTCGCGCGACCTCGATTCGATCGTGCTTCGCGCGTTGGAAAAGGACGCAAGCAAGCGCTACGCCACCGCTGCGGCGTTTGCTGACGATCTGCGGCGCTGGCAGAGTGGTCGTCCTGTGCATGCGCGACCCGTCGGAGCTCTGGTTCGAATCGCCCGATGGTGCCGACGCAATCCGCTTCCAGCAGCGTTCCTGCTCTCGATCACCGCGGCGCTGCTCGTCGTGCTGCAACTGGCGCGGGTCGCCGATAGCCGCTTGGTGCAGTTCCAGAGCGTCAAGCTAGGACGCGACATCGAACTGATCAAACTCGCGATGCGGTCGGCGCCCGCCGCTGCGCCTGCTACGGCCGCACAACTTCACCAAGTCGCCGGGTCCGCCGAAGACCTGCTCGTGCAGGTGCCCAGGCTGCGCACTATCCTCGCCGATCTAACCGCCGAAGGAGTCTCGACTTCGCACGTCGAACCGCGCCGGCTCCTCAAAGAACATCCGGCAGCCGCCTACCTCGACCGACTACGCACGGATCGGGCAGCAACTGCCAGACGATTGGCGCAACGCGTCGCATCCGGTGAGGCGCGGCCCGAGTGGCAAGCGACGGTCGCAGGTCGCCTGGCAAAGGTCGATGCACAGATCGAGACGCTCACGGCACTGATCGCGCAACGCCGTCGCTGGGCGTTCGCCGACGACGAAGTCGAGTATCTGCACGACACCATTGAGGACTACGTCGCCGAATTGCAGTGGCTAGCCGAATACCGGATACCCGAAATCCGCCGACGGGCCGCGTGGGCAGATGAACTCGGCAAGCCGTTGTCGCAGGCCAACCGCGACCTCTGGCAGGAAGCCATCGGGGTCGCGGCGTGCGACAAGCCATACGGCAACCTCAAGCTTGCCATACAACCCGGCCTGGTGCCCCTCGGTGCCGACCGCGACAGCGGCTTGCTTGAGTTCGCGCACCACCGTTCCGGCAGGATTCCGAAGCGCGACGCCGACGGCAAGCTCATGCTCGACGCAGAATCGGCACTGGTCTTTGTGCTGATTCCCGGCGGCACGCCGATCATCGGCGCCCAGACCACCAACCCATCCGGCGCCAACTTCGACGAATACGCGGCACAAAACGAACTCTCACCGAAGAAGGTCCAACTCGACCCGTTCTTGTTGAGCAAGTTTGAGATGACTCACGCCCAGTGGACGCGGCTCGCCACCGGACTCGACGTCTACCACCGCGCCGCGCACTTCGAAGGACGGGAAGGCTTCGAAGTAAAGCCGATCGCGCGCGTTTCGTGGGTCAACTGCCAACGACTCTGCACAGCGAAGGGTCTACTACTGCCGACGGAATCGCAGTGGGAATACGCATGTCGCGCCGGCTCCCCGCACATGTTCTGGACGGGCGAAGAAGCACAGAGCCTGGACGGCAAGGAACACGTCGACGATCGCAACGCCGGGCGGGTTAGCGCCTACGCGATGGCACCGAATCCGTTCGGGCTACACAACATGGCAGGCAACGTGCAGGAGTGGTGCCGCGATCCGTTCATCGATCGCGGCTGGCAGTCCGCACCCGGTGACGGCGTCCGCAGCGGCACCCCGGACGGCGATCACCGCGCCATTCGCGGTGGCCTCTACACCTACGACGCCTGGAACTCGCGCCCGACCGCACGCAACACCAGCAGCGCCCGAGACGAGAAGGAGATCATCGGCCTCCGGCCGGCGATGCGTCTCGTACCTGCGAACGACTGAGTCCCTTTCTACATAAGGCACCACGATTGAAGAAGGAGAGTCCGATGCCTGCCACCACCCGCAGAATCCTGACCGCCGTCACTATGACAGCGTCACTTGCCGCCCAGAACGTCCAGGGCAATTCAAACGCGCACAGCTTCACGACCCACCAAACCGGCACGTTCGGCCTGTTCGCCGCCAACGATCAGGCGGTCGGAAAGGAGCTGTGGAAGCTCGACCTGCTTTCGAACACTACCAGCATCGTCGCTGACATCCGGCCCGGTGCCGTTGGATCCAACCCGACCGGGATGACCTTCCTCGGACCCGACTACGTTTTCGCAGCCGACAACGGCGCGACCGGTGACGAACTCTGGCGCAGCGACGGCACCACCGCGTCGCTCGTGCTCGACATCAACCCGACCGGCTCCTCCTACCCGCGCGAATTCACCGTCGTTGGCACCCGGGTTTTCTTCGTAGCGAACGACGGCCTCACCGGTGACGAACTCTGGCAGTACGACGGGACCACCGCTTCGCTTGTCGCCGACATCAATCCCATCGGTGGGTCCAAGCCGCGTTCGTTGACCGCCTTTCAAGGTGTCCTGTTGTTCTCGGCCGACGACGGCTTCAGCGGGCCCGAACTCTGGCGAACGGATGGCACGGCGGCTGGCACCGCACTCATCGCAGACATCTCGCCCGGCCCTAAAGGCAGCTTGCCAGCCGAACTTACACAGGTCTCCGCGACGACGGTCGCCTTCGTGGCGAACGACGGCATCGCCGGCGCCGAGCTGTGGCGCACCGACGGGATCACGGCCGTGCAACTGGCAGACATCTTCCCCGGCGCCAACGGGTCCGCACCCAGTAACCTGACACGGCACCTGTCAAGGGTCTACTTCGCGGCGACCAGCCCGACCAACGGACGCGAATTGTGGGTCACGGACGGCGCAACTACGCAACTGTTCGCCGACATCCAACCCGGGGTCGGAGGCTCCGACCCACGCGAGCTCGTCTCCGACGGGTTCCTCGATCTGTGGTTCACCGCCGACGACGGCCCGAACGGCAACGAGATCTGGCGATCAGTAGGCCTGACCGGGCCACCGATTCGCATCACCAACCTAGTTCCCGGGACGGGCAGCCTTGAGCCGCGCTCCCTCACGCCGACCGGCAACATCGGTGAAATCGCGTTCGTCGACCGCGCCTTCACGCCGAGCTTGTGGACCGCGAGCGCATTCGGTAGCACGACGACGCTGCAGCGGACCTATCGTAACGGTCCGGTCGGTATGGCGTCCCATCGCAACATCTTCGGCGCCGGCTTGATCTTCACCGCGGACGACGGCCTGGGCATGGAACCGTACCGTTTCACGGTAACCGGCCCCCAGATCATCGCTGACATTGCACCGCCTCCGAGCGAAGACCGGCCGGACATCGATCTGCACGCGGCACCCGACACCTTGTCGATCACGATCTGCATGGAGAACGGTGATCCGGGCGGCGTGGGTGTCATCGCAGTTGCTCCGAACATCTCGGCCCCGATTTCTCTCCCGGCCGTCATTGCCGGCAACGTCCTGATCCAGCCGCCGGTCTTTACGTCGATCGTCTTGCTGGATGGCACGGGTGCCGGCTGCTTCACAACCAACATTCCGCTACCGGTCACTACCGCCGAACTGGCGGCGCAGGGTTTCGGCCTCTACCCCTCGACCCCCTCAATCCGTGCAACGGATCTCGGCGCCTTCGGCGTAACTAGCTTGAGCTCGGTGCCGATGTTTACCGGGGACACCCGAGTTGTCGGTGTGTTCAACGACAAGGACCACCGCTACGAGATCGGCCTGAAGCTTCCGCCACTACCAAGCAGCGGACGTCACCCAACCGGCAAGTTCCGGGTCCGGCACCGCAAGGGCCAAGGCGCGGCGAGCATGCTGACCGACGTGCCCGGCAACGCGTTTGACTACCAAGGGTATGAGACCGATCTGTTCTTCGAAGGCTCGACCGTGCTTGAGGAGATCGAAGGCATCGAGTTGTGGTTCATCGACAGCGAGGGCAGCGAGCAGTTCGTCTGGAGGTCGTACTGCTGAGCCGAGCTTAGGCGAGAAACTCATCAACACTGCCGCGCTTCATCGCCATCAACTTCTTGGAGATCCTGGCGATGGCGCGGTTGCACCGGACACGCGCCGAATCCTCCTTCATGTCGACGGCCGTGCCGATCGTCGCGAAGTCCAGCTCGTCGTAGATGCGCATGATCACGATGCGCTGATCCGTCGGCGGCAACGTCGCGATCGCCAAGCGAACGGCGGCTTCGCGCTCGTTGCCACGAACCGCCTCGGTCGGCGTCGTATCGTCGGCGGCGCACATGTGCAGCCTTACCGATGTGCCGCTGGGCAACGGCTTCTCACGGGCAACCTGGCGCCGCATCCGCGCAAACCAACGATGTTGACCAGCGATAACGCCATCGACGATCTTCACCAACAGGCCACGCAACTGTTCGCGCGTCTCGACCTCGAACGGCGGCGAGTAGCGCATGAACTCGACAACGGCATCCTGCAGGACATCGCCGGTATCCGCCTTGCTCCGAACCTGGCGGCCGAGCCGCCCGTGCGCGTAGCGGCGCAGATACTCCATGTTGCTATCGAGTATCTGACCGAGCGCGCCATGATCCCGTTCTTGAAACCACCGGCGCAACAGCGCGGGCAGCGCGGCCTTGTCTCGATCGGCGTCTTCAGGTGATTCGTGCACAGCTCACCACCTCGTGATCACTGGACCAAGCGAAGTGGCAAGCCATCATATAGCATCTGCCACGGTTGACATGAGTCGGCGAGTAATACCGGCAAACCCTTGAGCCAGCAGCAGGGCGCCCGCCGAGACTCCGAGCGCGTCCTGTCCGGAAAGTCGGCCGACGCTGATTCGGCCAGAATCCCGAGCTCAGATGCCGCCGATGGCCGATTCGCGATCTCTGATTCCGGCCGAGCAGGCGGACTGGTGGCGGGGATCGAGGTCGCCAACCAGTCTGTCGCGAAGCAGTAGGGCCGTCAGGCCACGCGTCGATAGCTGCGAAGCAGCCCGCCGAGACGCTCGTCGGCGACGACCTCGCCATCTCTCGGCGGTTCACTGTCGCCTGCCGTGACCAGGCGGTTGTCGAGCCCCTGGTGCGGTCGGTCCTGGTTGTAGTGGTCGACGTAGCTCTGGAGAGCGCGTCGCAGGTGCGCCTCGCCGAGCAGGATCAGCTTGCTCAGGCACTCGCGCTTGACGCTCTGCACCCATCGCTCGGCGAAGGCGTTCATGTTCGGCGCCTGGACAGCGGTTCGCACAACCTGGACACCGGCAGCGTCGAGGATGCCGACGAACTGCTTCGTGAACAGCGTGTCGTTGTCGAGGATCAGGTATCGCTGCCCGCGCTGGAAGCCATCGACGTGGTCGGTCAGGTTGCGCGCGACCTGCGCCATGAAGCCCGCGTTCGGCTTGGTCGTCACGCCGGCGATCTCGACGCGGCGTGTCGCGTGCTGGATGGCAAGCAGCACGTAGTGGGTGACGAGCCCGCGCCTGGTCCATAAGTCGACCGTGAAGAAGTCCATGCCGCAGATGACGTCAGCGTGCGCCTTCAAGAAGGTCCGCCAACTGGTCGGCCGATCCGGGCTCGGCTTGATGCTGTTGTCCTTGAGGGTGGCCGCGATGGTGGTTCGGCCGACGCGGTGCCCGACCTTCTTCAGCTCGCCCTGGATACGCAGGTAGCCCCAGCTCGCGTTCTCGGTGGCCATGCGCACGATCAGCTCGCGGATCGCCTTCATGATGCCTGGTCGGCCAACGCGACCCTTGTGCGGGTAGGTGTGGTGCGCAGCGATCAGCCGGCGGTGCCATCTCAGGATCGTGTCGGGCGTGACGATCGTCGCGACGCGGTCGAGCATGCGGCGGCCGAGCGGCTTGCCCTTGGCCGCGAGACGTCGGCGTTGGTCGTCGGTCAGGCGGAGTCGCTTCCTGCCGAGCTGTTCCTTCAGCACGCGGTTCTCTTCGGCCAGGTAGTCGATGACCTGCGATTGCTGCCTGTTGACGAAGCCGGCGAACGCGGCGAGTAGGAACCTGAGCGGGAAGGTGGTGCTCATCAGCCTGTATCGGCGCTCGAGTGCGGGGCTTCGTTCCGAAGCCGGCGCACTGCCATCACCGAGCCCGTCGCATCACGCCTGGACTCCGCATGCCTGTCGGCATCAGCCCCCTTTCGATTCGTCAGCTCACTCTCTTCGCTTGCGCCAGTAGCCGGGGCGTCGGTGCAGGTGCGCGACTGCGAGTACGAGGACTCGATCGACGCGAAGGGCGTAGATCAGCGCGAATGGGAATCTGCGGAGAAGCAGCGCCGGGTGCCCGTGACGTCCTCGGGCCAGCGATGAGGCGCCTCTTGCAGGACGGCGAACCCTCGCTCCAGCTCGGCGACGAAGGCGTCAGCGGCTCGCGGGCTACGTTCTGCATACCACGCGCGCGCCGCGGCCGCCTCCTCGACGGCCTCGGGGTGGAACGACAGTTCGACGCCCACGCTAGCCCGAGATCCGGCGACGAGCCTCGTCGAGGTCGACGGCGTTCACTCTGCCAGTGTCGAGGTCGGTCAGGCGTCGCTGGATCTCGGCAGACCAGGCGGCTTCAGCGTCAGCGTCTACCGCGCTCTCGAGGCTGCGCAACAGGCTGCCCGCGAGTGCCGCGCAGGCCTCGGCAGGTAGCGACATGGCGCGACGCAGGAGGTCCTCGGAGTCGTTCATGCGGATTAGCATACCTTGCTGGGGGCGTTGGTGCTGCGAGCCGGTTGCGGCGGCGGGTGGCGTTTCGGCCGCGAGTGTGCAACGGAGTGTGCAACGACCTTGGTCACAGCCTGGCACAACGTGGCACGATCGCTGGCGCCAGATGGTGCCGCATCGCCCGACACGTGGCACGGTTAGGCACATCCTGACACAGCGTGGCACAACGCCGCCCTGCGTCTTCGAGTCCTGCAGGGCCTACCACTCGGATCGTGCGCGGATGGCGCGTAGTTGCCGATTCGCGGGGGTCGGAGTACTCGGGGAGGGCGAGTGTGCAATGGCCTCGGTCACAACGTGGCACGGCCTGGCACGGATGGGGGAGCTCGGGTTGCCGCGCCCGCGCACGGGCGGTGGCGTCCGTGCACCGGTTCGACTCGGCGCTACGGCCGAATCTGCACTACCACGTGGTGTGGTTGGACGGGGCGTATCCGTGGCAGCCGCGGCATGGCGTTGTCACCTGCCACGAGTGCGAAGGGCTCGAGCAACGGCGGGGGCTACGGCTGCAACCGGCGCCCGTAGGGTCGTCTCGGTCGTCGGCGGCCGCATGCTTGTTACAAATGGTGCGCCGCGCCCGCCTGGCGCGTCCGGGAGGTTAGGTCGCTCCGCGGCTGAAGGGTCGCAAGTCGACGTGCTAGGGGAAGGTAGGCACCGAATGGCCGCCCCGATGAGGAGGCGACCGCCACCTCAATCGACGTTCCCTGGCACGGATTCCATGCTAAGCACTTTCGACTTGGCCCCCTTGGCAGGTCGTTGGTAGATCGCCTCCCTACACCGCCGAACCGAGGAACGCCTGATGGAACATCCGAACTCGAAGGCAATGGCAAAGCTGCGGCTACTTGCGCCGTTGCTCCAGAAGCACGCGAAGCGCCTCTGCAAGCTCGTGCGCCCGGACTTCCCACCCGCCCAACGCCCGCAGCCGCAGACGCTCATCCAGGTCGCCGAGGCCGAGATCGAGTCGTCGAGCACGGAACCCGGGCCGCTTGCGATCATGCACGTGTCGTGGAATGCGATGCGCAGGTACATCCGCGAGCAACAGTTCCAGGCCATGGAGCGTGATCTCCACTCGTATGCGGTCAGGCTGGCCCACGCAATCGCCGTAGTCGGCACGCCGGCGCGCACCCGCGCCGAAACGGCACTCAACCAGGCCGGCTACGAGTACATCCGCAACCAGAATGCCCTGCTCGAACGCGTTCCGGCGAAGGCGTGGTGCCAGAGATTGATCGAGTGGCGGTTGAAGGACGGTGATCGCGCTGATCGCCGCAACGCCGTGATCGTCGTCGATTCGCCAGCGACGTTGGCCGAGAGCAAGGAGTCCGTCCTCGACACGGTCGCGACCCGTGAGTTGGCGCAGTTCGTGGCCGCCTCGGTCAAGAAGCTTGGGTCGCCCTACGACTTGATTTTCCAGGCGTTGACGTGCGACGGCCTCAAGCAGGCCGAGGTCGCGGAGAAACTCGACATGGAGCTGTGGCGTGTGAAGGCATGCAAGGGATTACTCGACACCGCGATCCTGCAAGCTATCGAGAGCTACTCAAAGGGAGGCGAAGATGAGTAACGCGAAGAAGCGAACGACCGTCCCGCTCAAGGCGCTGCCAGCAATTTCGCTGGCAGCCAAGCTGCTGGACGAAGATCGCAGCAAGTGCCCCAGCATTGATTCGATCGGCATCGTCGCCTACTCGGCCCTCGGAGTGGGCGGTAGCCTGTCGGAAGCTGACCAGCACGTGTTCGCAACCGTCAAAGCACACCTGTTCGAGTGCGCGCGGTGTGCCGCGGACTACCGATACCTGTTGCGCGATATCTCGCGCGACGAGCGCGACGACAAGCAGAAGAACTGCATCCAGATGAGTTTTGACCTGTCGGATGCGCTGGTGTCGTCGCAGGAGACGGTCCCGCCACTGCGCAATGCGATCGTCGCGGCCGAGGTGTCAAAGACCATCGGCACCGTCAAGCACGGCAAGTTGATCTACGCGCCACCGACGCCGGCCGAATTGGTTGAGAACGTCCTAGCCGTCGAGGCGAACAGCATGAGGAAGGCCGACAGCTACCGCTCCATATCGCGCATAAACTTCCACCGGAGCATCAAGTGCCTCGCGGGCCATCCCGGCGAAGGTCCGTTCTTCGATGCGCTGGTCGGAGCGTTGTCGCGCGGAGCCAAGGCTCGGCGCATCTTCCCGCTTCCGATAGGACATTCGCAACAGGTGCTGGACGCTCTTGTGGGCAACGGCGACTTGCCGGAGGGCTACGAGTTCTTGCGTGCCCATCATCGGTTGTCGGAGGAGTTCCCGGGGTACGAGATCCGGTTCCTGACGACGGACGCCGAACAGGTCAACTTCGGTATGTTCGAGGATGGTGCGACGGGCACCCGTCGGTGCTTCGAGCCCTACTACGAGGACGGCCGCACTCGCGGATTGACGTGCGTTCTGTCGGCCGACAACTACGTCTCAATGTGGGACTGCGTCTGGGACGAGGCTATCTCGGCTCATGACGCGCAGTTCGAAGCCGGGATGGCCCCCGACGACACCAGCGCGCCGTAGGAACGGGCGCTGGCGCAGATTGGTGGGCTCGAAGCGCGTGGTATCCGGAAACTTGGCCGACGCTGATTTGGCCAGAAATTCTGGCTCGGATCGCTTCGATGAGCTATTCGCGACGGTTGGCTTCGGCCGAGTTGGCAGACTGGTGCTCGTGAACGATGTCGGTAACCAGCCAACCAGCCTGTCACGAAGCAGCAGGGCCGTCAGGCCGCGCGTCGATAGCTGCGAAGCAGCCCGCCGAGACGCTCGTCGGCGACGAGCTCGCCATCTCTCGGCGGTTCGCTGTCGCCTGTCGTGACCAGCCGGTTGCCGAGGCCCTGATGCGGGCGCTCCGCGTTGTAGTAGTCGACGTAGTTTGACAGGGCCCGCCGGAGGTGTTGCTCTCCGAACAGAATCATCCTGCTGAGGCACTCTCGCTTGACGCTCTGCACCCACCGCTCGGCAAACGAGTTCATGTTCGGAGCCTGGATGGCGGTGCGCATGACGTTGACGCCGGCCGCGGCGAGGATGCTGTCGAACTGCCTCGTGAACGACGGCGCGTTGTCGACCACCAGGAACCGCTGCCCATGCAGGAACCCGTCGACCTGATCGGTGAGGTTGCGCGCTACCTGCGCCATGAAGCTCGCGTTCGGGTGCGTGGTGACGCCGCTGATCCCGACCCGCCGTGTCGCGTGCTGGATGGCGAGCAGCACGTTGTGCGTGACGAGTCCGCGCTTGGTTCAAACGTCGACCGTGAAGAAGTCCATGCCGCAGATCGCATCGGCATGCGCCTTCAGGAACGTGCGCCAGCTCGTCGGCCGGTCCGGGCTTGGCTGGATGCCGCTGTCTTTGAGCGTGGTCGCGATGGTCGTCTTGCCAACGCGGTGGCCGAGCTTCTTGAGCTCGCCCTGGATGCGCAGGTAGCCCCAGCTCGCGTTCTCGGTGGACATGCGGACGATCAGCTCGCGGATCGCCTTCATGATGCCGGGGCGGCCAACTCGTCCCTTGTGCGGGTAGGTGTGGTGCGCCGCGATCAGCCGGCGGTGCCACCTCAGGATCGTGTCGGGGGTGACGATGGTTGCGAAGCTGTTGAGGATGTGGCGGCCCAACGGCTTGCCCTTGGCCGCGAGGCGGCGGCGCTGGTCGTCGGTCAGGCGGAGTCGCTTCCTGCCGAGCTGTTCCTTCAGCACGTGGTTCTATTCGGCCAGGTAGTCGATGACCTGCGCCTGCTGCCTGTTGACGAAGCCGGCGAACGCGGCGAGCAGGAACCTGAGCGGGAAGGCGGTGCTCATCAGCCTGTATCGACGCTCGAGTGCCAGGCGGTCTCCCGAGGCCGGCGCACCGCCGTCATCGAGCCCGTCGCATCACGTCTGGAATACGACTGCCTGTGTATACGTCCTCGGTGATGACTAATCAGCGCCGGGATCATCGTCGAGTTCTCGGGAGAGATCGCGAGCGCCGTGGATCAGTCGGGCTACGCGGATGCCGTCCTCCACCGGCTCGTATACGATGATGAATGTGCGGAGCAGGACGAAGTAACGGAAGGACCGTCCAGGGGGATCGATCTCCGGCTGGCTCGTGCCGAGCTCTGGCGACTCAGCGAGTCGTCTTAGGGCCTGTTCGAATGCGTTTCGTAGTCGACGCGCTTGCGTGACGCCGAAGCGGCGGACGGTGTAGTCGGTAATCTGTCGGCGGTCGTCTTGGCTTGCGAGCGAGAGCTCGATGTGGCTCACGGCGCGTCCTTTTGCTGGGCTTCCAGCTCGGCGATTTCCCGGTCCCAGTCCGCAAAGAAGGTATCTGCGTCGACCGTTTCGCCTCGGTCTAGTTGGTCCGCGCCTTCCTGCACGAGGGCGCGAACGCGTTCGAGTTCGGCCTGGCGGCGGCGCTGCTGATCTTCCAGAAGTCGCAGGCCCTCCCGGACGACCTCGCTCGCGGACTGGTATCGGCCCGAGGCCACGCAGTCGGCTAAGAACTCTGCCTGTCGTGGAGTGAACGAGACGCTGATGTTCTCTCGCTGGGCCATGACGGGAGTGTAGGACAATGTCGCACACCGTCAAGTCGGTCCGGTGCTGCGTTGTCCGAGAGCTTCATGCCATGCGGCACTCCCACAGCCGATCCGCCTCGACGTCGCGGCTCTGCTCGATCTTCTCGACGCCGCCGCCGTTGAGAGCCTCGGGGTCGAGGTCGGTGGCCTTCCGCGCTCCAGCTTCAACGGTCGCTCACCGGCGGGCCCATAGACCTCTAGGATTGTTGCAGGAAGGCCGATACCGCCCTCTTCAATGTAAGCAGCGCGCACGGCTCGACAGCCCAACTCACGCGCCGCATAACTGGGAAGCACACCTACGTCTGTCCCCCTAGGAGCATTATTCACAAGCAGCGTCCAACCGCCAACACTCATCCACGCATGTCGACTCAGAACCGCAGCCGGATTTAGCGCATCCAAAACGTCAACGAAAGAGCGCCACCTCGCCTCGACGACTCGCCACCCGAGGCCTTCAGCAAGCCACTCGGCAACCGCAGCATGAGCGCATTCAAAGAAACCGACCTCTTGCGTCAGCTCTCCACCGCTTCCGCTGGGCCAACTCACGGAACGATCCTCAGCACAAAAACACCCCTCGGGACATTTGCCAGAATCCTATACTCGCGCTCCGCTTCTGACGCGCCGGATATTAGCTTTGATGGACTCTCCGCGTGCTCGCGCCGCCGGAAGTCGACGACGCGGTCGGCCGGACTCCGCCTGCCAATGCTGGGCTAAATCCGCTACCAATGCACCCAGTCATGGTTGTCACATATGCTCCCGCTTGCACGGCCCGCGAGGAGCTCGGGAGAAGGCGCAAGATCACTGCTGCCAGAGAACCTCCCGTGTTCCATCAGGCCGCCCCAATTCGGCAACGACTCCACGGTCAGCGCACTTCCGTTTACACACCTGTTGCAAACAGTCCAACACTCGGCTGTGGACCTCGTCATTAGGTGGCATCTCAATCTCAAGGACCACTTCATCCGGCCCAGTTTCAATGCCACAGATATCAGCCCCAAGATCGAACAGCGCGTCATCGACGTCATGACCGACAGACTCCACTAAAGCGTCGACAACCTCTACGCTGGCACCGTAGCCGGGAAGAGGAAATCTGACAAACAGCATGTGCATGGCAACCACCATCGCGCGCCCGCCACGACGTGTCCACGACTCTTGCCAGCAACGGTGTCGAGCGGTTGATCGGGGCGAAGTGACACCATGTTGCCCGGATGCCAACCGACGTGAATCGGTCGCTTCGGACTTATCGATGACCAGCTGGCCGCAGCCGGCTTGGGCGGAGTAGGTAGACCGATAGCGCGTTCCCCGCTGGTACGCGGCCTGCAGCTGTCACGCTGTCGGTGCCCCCGCCACTACCGGGCCCGTCGCATTTCGCCTGGAATGCGATGCTCGGCTGAACCCTGGTCGGCGAGACTCCCGGCCGCCAAGGCGCAGACGAGCCTCCGGACACCACGCGGTCGCTCAGAGGGCCTCGACGCGCGGATTGCTGAGCCAGACCACGGATTGGTTGACGGCGACGTAGAGGCGTTGCCGCAGTAGTTGATGCTGGATGTCCGCTTTGACGACCGGCTTGTCGTCGATGTGGACGACGAGCTCCTCGTCGACGGCAATGGTCACGTCGAACGGCTTGCCGGCTGGCGTGTTGATCTCGGCATCTGCCAGGTCGACCCACTTGCCGCCTCGCCATTCGGAGATCATGCAGCGGTTCGGCGCGAAGATTACGCCCAGGATCTCTTGTCGCGGTAGCTCGAACAGGAAGCGGAACGACTTTCGGCCCTCGATGTCCGCCACCTCAACGCGTGCTTTGACCGCGTAGCCGCCTTCCGGGAGTTTGCCGCCAAACTCGATCTGGCCGGGGCTCTTGTCGTTGCCGGCCAGGTAGATGCGGTCGCCCTGCTTGCCGGCGACGTCGAAGGTCAGCAACCAGTCGGGTTTGCTGGACGCGACCTTGCCGGCCATGGTGGCCTCGGTCTTGCTCCAGTCCTTGCCGAGCAGGCCTTCGAGCAACGCCTTGCGGTTGTCGGCGATGCCCTCCCTCTTCTTCGGCTTGCGCTGCTTCGTCAGCAGCCTCTTGAGGCTCGATTTCCTGCTGTCGGCCAGCATGATCGAGCACCACGAGGCGGCCTCGAGCGCGAAGTCGTATTGGCTCGCATCTACGTATGGACCTGCCGCAAGCACGTGCGGCAAAAGCTGGGTTCATCAACCGGTCTCAGTACGCGCCTTGAGGATCAGGCTGCGCTCGTCGAAGAGCGGGTCGACGCCCCAGGCACGCTTGGGATTCTCGAGTTCGTCGAGGACGGCGAACGAGACGACATCGGCAAGCCACGGGTCACCGCGACCGACGCCATGTTCGAGGGCGACGAGCTTGGCCGCCATGCGGATGACGTCATGGCGCACGGACGCCGGCGCACCGAGCACCGCAAAGCTCGCGTCGCCAAGCTTCGGCACGGCGACGTAGGCGACGTTGCTCTCGTGGTCGCAGAACGCCTGCACCGGAAACGCATACGGGCTGCTCTTCTTCTCGACCGTGCGGTAGGCCGCTGCATCGGCATAGAGCTCGACGCGCGGCCACTTCTTGGGCCGCTTCACCTTCTTGAGCAGGGCGTTGAGCTTCTCGGTTGCCTGCCAGCAACCGTCGATCACCTGCTCGGCGACCGCGGGCTTCATCTCGCCCGGGTGCAGCGTGAGCTGGATCTGCTTATCGCCGCGTATCAGAGGCTGCGCCTGGGCACTCGCCGCAGCGGCGGCGAGGACCGCGCTGATGATGACTCGAGATGATGTTCCCATGGCAAGACGTTAGCCCCCTGTGTGTCGAAAGCGAACTTCGCACCGAGGGGCGTGTCACCTTCGCGGTCGGCGGCTCGTTCCACTTCTCGCTTTCGCACCGGCGTGCTGCATAGCGGCTCCGTTGGCAGAACGGCGAACTGGGATGGCTCCGATCTGACGACCCTCGAAAGCTGCGCAGCAGCCGGTTGGCGGCTCACCGACGATGATAGGCAGCCAACACTCGCAGCGCGGCACGAGCGTTTGCCGACAACGGGTAGGGCCCTCCTGCTGCCGAGTATGCAACGGCCTTGGTCCCAACCTGACTCCGCCCGACACAACCCTGCCCTGCGCCTTCGAACCCTGCAGAGCCCACTAGTCGGATCGTGCGCGAACGGCGTGTCGTCGCGGATTCGCGGGAGTTGATCTCGTCGCCAGGGCGAGTGTGCAATCGCCTCGGTCACAACGTGGCACCGCCTGGCGCAGGTCGGCACGGCCGGGCACAACCGACCTCGGATCGTGCGGATCGAGACTCTCTCGGTCGCTCCCGTCGGCGCCCTCACCAGCCAGCAAAGCCCACGGGCACCAGCGGGGGAGCCTCGACGCCCTGCGCCTTCAGCTGCTCTCGGTTCATCCGGAAGTGCAGCTCCGTCATTGAGTTCACATACTTCCACAGCGGCTCCAGTCCGACAGCCGCGCGCCGCTCGTCGACCTGGCTCGGCGCCTCCAGGGGCTTGGGCAGGATGCGGCCGGTCTTGCCGTCGTAGTAGACCTGGGTGCCGTAAACCTGCGGGCGGCCGGTGTTGGCGCGGACCCGGTCGGTCAGGTAGGCGAGGTTGCTCGGGCGCGCGTCGCCACGGGCCACGACGGGCCTCATCGCTTCGACAACGCGATCCTGGAAACCGGGGTCGCGGTCGGCGTGCTGCACCAACAGCCAGAACGCCTCGGCCGCCTCAGTGCCGACACGGTCCGCGCCGAGGTAACCGAACTGCTCGAACAACTGCTTGCAGCGTTCGCCGTAGCGGTCCTGCTGCCGGTCCTTGCGCTCGTAGAACCCGGGATCCTGGATGGCGGGATCACCTTGGATGACCATCTGCTCGAGCTGCTGGTCGCTGGCGCTCATCGCGAGCAACTCGGCGCGGACCTCGTCGAGGGTTGGAGGGGAGGTGGTCTGGCAGGCTGCGGCGGCCAGCAGCACGGCGCACGCGCTGCGGATCTGGGTCTTGGATCGCATGGGCGCGGGGACGAGTCTGCCTTGGGGTTACTCCGCGATCACCGCGGACCGCGAGGCTGGCTCGTGGCGCCAACTCGGGCGAGACGACGCCGGCGTGGCAGGCTGCGCGTCTCGAGGCGAGAGAGCGGCAGCCAACCCAGCGAACGGTCGCCGGCAGCGCGCACCCTACGGCACGCGCTCCCGATCCGGCGGCGCTTCAGTCGATGTTCAAGGCGACGATCTTGCTGAACTCCCAATCGCCCATCGCGTACTCCGGCACGATCGACACGTACGCATAGAAGTGCTCGCGAGGGTCCAGGAACGACTCGTCGAGTTCGGGGAAGTTCCATTCGCGCTCGAGTTCGAGCACGACTTCGTTCTTGCCGTCGGGGCGCACCCACTTCGAGGCGACGTGGCCGACGCGGTCGTCCCACGGGCCGTTCTTCTGGCGCAGCGGGCGGCCGTCCGGCTTGCACTGGAACTGGTCACGCTGGTTGTTGCCGTCGGCCTCGTAGAGGTAGGCACGGACGCGGTAGCGGCCGTTCTCGCTGACCTCGCGGTCGCTGAACATGCAGCTGAGCTTGACGACGGCGCGCTCGTTGCTCGGGTTGGCGGCGGACTTGCCGACCGTGAGTCGGATCTTGTTTCGGGGGATATCGGCCATGAGTCGATTCCTCGTCGTTGGCGGTTGGGGAAGCCGGCGGCCAACTGCGGCCGCCGTCACCCTGTTCACGCGAACGGCGCGGGGAATTGACACGCCTTCTCCGAGGTCGCGCACGGCGCGCCGCCTACGCAAAGTCGTCGAGCGGCATCAGCCCGGCGCGCGGCGCCTTCAGCTCGTCGCCGAGCGCCGACAGCACCAGGCGGCCGTATTCCAGCCGCAGTCGCTCGATCCGACTGGTCGCCTGGCGATGCTTGCCGCGTGCCAGCAACGATGCAAACTGCTTGGGTGAGATGCCGGCGAGCCCGCGCCAGCGGCGCAAGAAGTCCCGGCGCTGCTTGCGCGAATACGTGCGCTCGGGCCGCACCGGCAGGGTCGTGAATCCGTATTCGTCGATCGCGTCGTCGTCGAACGGGTTGTTCGCGGCTCGATAGGAGCAGACGCGGTAGCGCTTCTTCCGGTAGACGTTGAGGGCCATCTCGCACATCGCGCACCACGTCATCGCCATGTCGAACCAGAACGCCCGTCCGCCCGCATGTTCGTAGCTGTGGGCCGGATCGCACAGCAGCAGCGCCAGCTCGGGGAAGCAGAGCAGGTTGGCGCCGTTGGGCGCACCAAAGCAATGGAACGCCGTGCCCTTGCCGATCGCGAAGCGAAGGTAGGAGCGATGCAGCGCGCCCCTGCCGATCCGCCGGCCGTCGGTCAGCCAATCGTGCATCTCCTCGGCCACGCGCGCCTCGGAGCGATACAGCTCGTCGCGTTCTGGATCGAGCGGATTGGCGACTTCGAGCGAGCGGCCGGGGTCTTCGAGGTAGGCGATGGCGCGATCCCAGAAGCGCTCGACCAGCGTGCGCCAGACGCGGTTGCAGTCGCGCATCATCGAAGGGGGCGCCAGCAAGGAGCCGCGTTCGATGCGCAGCAGCTCGCGGTGCAGGCGCTGGTGCTTGTGCGGCGAACCGGTCGTGTCGTCGGCCCAGTGTTCGCGCAGGGCGATGACGTCCTCGATCGCCATCGTGCCGTAGTGGTCGAGCAGCGCCTCGTAGGCCTCGCGGGCCTCGGCCGGCGCTCCCAGGTGCTCCGGCCCCACGTGGTAGCGGGGCATGCGTACATAGGGTTCGGTCGGAGGAACGACGAACTCCCGCTCGTCGCGATCGAGCAACCACGTGGCGCTGCCGAGGTGCGGCGGATCGCCGCTGAACTCGACCCCGAACGTCACGTCGACGGTGCCGTCGAAGCCTTCGAGCACGAAGACGTTGCCGACGCGCCGCGATGCGCGCGGCACCCGGGCGATGTTGGTTCGCGAAGGGCTGAAGTGCACGGCCAACGCGACGACCTTGGTGGGCTGCTGCTGCTGTAGCGCAGCCAGGTCCGCCGCGTCCATGCGCGGCACCCTCCACCTGCACTCGCACAGACACCGAACCGACAGCCACAGCTCGCAGCCGTCGCCGGTCCCCTCGGCTGCCCACGAGAAGCCCTCCGGTTGCCAGTTGTTGGCGTTGCCCGACGAGGGCTCGGGGTCACGCGCGAGGTGGATGTCGACGCCACCCGTCGTCACGACCGAATCGTCGATCGTGACCCCCGCGTCCTTGCCGGCGTCCGACTCGGTGTAGGCCAGCACCGCAGCGTCGAGCAGTTCGCGGAAGCGATCGGGGTGCTTGCGATTGCGCGGGTCACACAGATCCTCGACGTCGATGTCCGAGGACGACAGGTAGCTGGCGTTGATCCAGTCCGCCAACTCCTGCAGCGTCGCCAGCTCGGTGCTGCCGTCGCATTGGCCGCGGGTGAGTACTTCTACGATGAGCGTCATGGTGTCTCGACTCGGGGTCTAGGGCAGCGCGCTGCGGGCGCAGCGGAAGCCGATCTTGTGCGACTTCATCGCGTGGCCGACGCCGCCCTTGTAGTAGGTGTGCAACTGGGCTTCCGACGCGCGCGCGGTCCAACAGCCGCCGCAGACGAGTCGGGTGAACGGCAGGCGCAGCAACTGGCCGTCGTGCCGTTCGACGGTCGGGGTCTCGGTCGCCTCGGCGACGTTGCCGAACAGGTGGAACAGGCGCGCGGGCTGCGTCGAAGCCAGCTCGGGCGCGCTGCGCACGGGAAGCGTGTAGCGCAGATAGTCCGCCAGCGACGCCTTCAGCGTATTGGGCATCGGGTCCGACGGAGCCGTATCACCCCACGGATACGGACGCAGTTCGTTGCCGTTGCGGGCGACCCACAGCCACTCTCCTGCCGTCGGCAGCCGCTTGCCGCGCCACTCCGCATAGGCGCGCATCGTCTCCCACGACAGGTCGGATACCGGCAGGTCGTCCCTGCCTTCTGGCAACGTGGTCCAATAGCCCGGCAGTTCGGCGCGCGGGTGGACGCGCAGGTAGGCGCGGTAGTCGCCGTTGGAGACCTCGGCTTCGTCGATCCAGAACGGCGCCACGCTCCAACCTTCGCGCAGATCGCTCGTGTCGGCGGTCGGGTCGCGGTCGAACCGACCGCCCTGCACGAGCACCATGCCGTCGCGCGAGCCCGGGTCCTGCGACAACGTCAGGTCGATCCCGATCGCAGCGCCGCGACGCAGACGCCGCGTCAGTTCGTGCACGTTGCCCGCGCGGTCGCGGATGCGAAACCGGAAGAAGCCGCGGGGCAGGCGCGCGGACGTGATCGGCAGCGCCCCTAGCGGCTGCTCCTCGTCCGGCTCTCCGGACCGCGCGGCGAGCCGCACGGCCGTCACCTCGCCGGCGACGGCGCTGCCATCGTGCGCACGCACAGCGATCGAGACGTCGCACAACATCGTCAACAGGCTGGTGTCGACGGACGCGGGAAACAGCGCGGCCTGGCGCACCAGCAGCGTCATCGCTTCGGCCATGCGGTCGAGCTCGACCTCGGCGTCGGCCGACTGGCTCCTGGTGTAGTGCTGCCATCTGGTCGCAACGCTGGCGTCCAGGCTGGCCTCGTAGGCTCGCAGGCTGGTCGCCACAGCCACCCGATCGGCGCGCCCGCGGGGGCCGAGATCCGGCTCGTCCTCGGCCTTCGCCAGCAGCGCACGCAGCGAACGGACGTCGTCGATCGACGCCTGCTGCAGCCGCGCGATGCTTGCCGCCGGCGGCGCATCGCCGGTATCGCCGAGCACCAGCGTCACGTGGTCGTGCAGGTCCTGCTCGAACTGCTGCAGGCGCGCACGTTCGGTGGCATGCCGAGCCCAACCGATCCCGACCGCGGTCCCGACCAGCAACAGCAGCGCTCCGATCCACACGACGCGGTAGCGCTGCGCGAGCCGGCCGAGACGTTCTTGCAGCCCCGGCGGGCTGGCTTGCACGGCCTCGTGTCGCAGGAAGCGCCGCAGGTCCGCGGCGAACTCGGCGGCATCGGCGTAGCGGCCGGACGGCGCGCGGTGCATCGCCTTGTGGCAGACGATCGCGAGCTCGCGCGGGATCCGGCGATTGTGGCGACGCAGCGGCTGCGGCTCGCCGCGGCGGATGTGGGCGAGCAGTTCGATCGACGTCGTGCCGCCGAACGGCCGCTGCGACGACAGCATCTCGTAGAGCACCACACCTGCGGAGTAGACGTCGGTGCGATGGTCGACGGGGCGTTCGACGAGCCTGGCCTGCTCGGGGCTCATGTACGGCAGCGACCCCATCACCTGGCCTTCCTGCGTCAACGTGCCGAAGGTCACGTCGCGGGCGATCCCGAAGTCGACGAGGCGCGCCGTTCCTTCGTCGGTCACCAGGATGTTGCTCGGTTTGACGTCGCGGTGCACGACCCCGTGGGTGTGCGCGTGCGCGAGTGCCTCGGCGACCTCGGCGACGATGCGCACGACAGCGCCGATGTGCTCGGGGTCGTCGGGCGGCGGCAGGATCGCGACGCGGCTGCCGGGCCGACGATCGCGGTGGGCGCACAGCTCGCGCTCCAGATCGTGACCGCGCACCAACTCCATCGCAAACCAGTGGGTGCTGCCCTTGCGACCTTCCGCGAGCACCGGAACGATGCCGCCGTGGGTCAGGCGGGCGGCGGCGCGCGCCTCGCGATGGAACCGTTCGAGCTGGGTCCGGGTGGTCGTCACGCCCTCGACGAGCACCTTGACCGCGACCTCACGTTGCAGCGATGGCTGGAACGCCCGGTAGACGATGCCCATGCTGCCGCGACCGAGCTCCTCGCGAAGTTCGAACTCGCCCAACTGCAGGCCGGGCCGGGCCTGTGGTTCGAGGTCGGGAGGCTCGAGAAAGCCGTCGTCGGCGTCGCGGTCCTGCGCGAGCAGCTGCTCGACGGCGCGTCGCAGCGACGCATGTTCGCCGCATTCGCGATCGAGGAAGGCCTCGCGCTCGTGCTCCGGGAGCTCGACCGCGCGCTCGAACACCGTGCGCACCCGCTGCCACTCGGGGTCAGTCATGGCCGAGTTCTGCGTCCCCCTCGACGTGCAGCCGCAAGAACGCGCGCGCCGACCGCAACCGGCGGTAGGCCTGGTGGACCGGGATCTGCAGCTGGTCGGCGCACTCCTCGACCGAGGCGCCTCCGAGGAATCGCTGCTCGACGAGCGTCGCCGCCACCGCGTCGCGCTCGGCAAGGCGTTGCAGCCCTTCGTGCAGCGCGAGCACGTCGATCGAGGCCTGTTCGTAGTGGCGAAGCACCGCATCGAGCGGGCCCGGCGGCGTGCGCTTGTGTGCCGCCTTGCGGCGCGCGTGATCGACGAGCACCTGCCGCATGGCCTGGGCGCAGACCGCGATCAGGTGCCCACGACTGCGAAACACCGTGCCGGCACCGGAGAGGCGCAGGTATGCCTCGTGCACCAGGGCAGTCGGCTGCAGCGTGTGGCGGTCGCTCTGTTGGCGCATGTTGCGCTTCGCGATCGCCTTCAGCTCGGCATAGACGAACTGGTAGACCTCGTCGCGAGCCCGTTCGTCGCCGTCCTGCATGCGCGCGAACAGACCGGCGAACCGGTTGCCGTCGGTCGGATCGGGTGCGTCGGCGCCAGCGTCATGCGGTCGATCGGGAGCAGGCATGGGGGTTGGATGCGGTGTCCGACATGCCGGACCGTGGGTCGGGGACGGTTGCATGACGGAGGACACGTCAACGGGGCGCGGATTTGACGAGGAATTCCGGTCGGGCCGGCCGGAGATCGTGGCCCGTTGGTGCGCACGCTCCGGCAACTCTCCCGAATCAGCCTGCACCATACGGTATGGCATACAGGTGTCCACCTGCCGAGGCGCGGGCGTCGCGGGGGAAGGCCGGCGCGCCCGTTCGCGTCGACCTTGGCGGGTGTCCCGTGACGTGCAGGGGCAGCGGTGGCAAGCGGCTTCGCCCTGAGCATTCGGGCGATCGGGGCCATTCGGACGATCCGGGCCATAGGGGCGATCCGGGTCGAGTCGAAATGGCGCAACATGAACCCGGTTCGGTATGCGGTGTTTGGTGTGGGGGAATGGGAACATCGGTGTGCGAGTTCGCTCTGTTGGTGACGTGTTGGCTGCGGCCGGCTATTCGGGCACATGCTCATCCGCTCTCAAGTCGCGCTCGGCGCGCTCGTCGGGCTGCAGGCAACCTGCCTCTGCCAGTCCCCCAACCTGCACATGACGCCGGCACCGTCGATCAGCCAGGTGTCGGCCAACATCGTGTTCTCGCTGAGCAACGCGCCACCGAACGGCCCGTTCACGATCTTCGTCGACCTCGACAGCGGACCGGTCGACCTGCTCGGCGAACGGTTCTACCTCGGCTTCACCAACTCGTTCGTCGCAGCCCAGTGGGGCCAGACCAATGCCCAGGGCACGGCGTTCCGGTCGTCGTTCGTGCCGCTGTTCCCGGGTGCGTCCGGACTGGTCATCCACGGCCAGGGCGTGGTGCTCGATCCGGCTGCGCCCAACGGCCTGTTCCGCGTCTCCAACGCCGCCAGCAGCTGCCTGACGACGACCGGCACGGGACTGATCGTGCAGACGTTCGACGGCTCGGTGATCGGCAGCCTGACCGGCAACTACAGCACCGACGTGCCCGGCCAGGTGCGCGGCGCGCCGGTGACGACCCGCACGGTCCGGACCGTGCTGCCGGGCACGATCCCGTTCAACCAGGGCATCACGTCGCCGCTCGACCCCGAAGGCTGCCGCGAGCAGGTCGTCTACCGCGCCAGCGACCTCGGCGCGACCGGCGAGCCGGAGCGCATCCTGGCGATGCGCTGGCGCGCGCAGACCGCGGTGCAGCCCGAGCTCTACCAGAGCTTCACGATCCGGATGGCCCACACGAGCATCACGCCGGACTACACGGTCGACCCGTTCACCGCGCTGCCGACGCAGCCCAACAGCGGTCTGGCCGCGGCGTTCGCCGACAACGAGCAGCTCAGCGACCCGTCGGCGGTGGTCTACTCGGGCAACTACGCGATCGATCCGGCGCACGTGCTGCCGGGCAACTACATGCCGTATCCGATGGCCGCCACGTTCGACTACGACGGCGTGTCGAGCCTGCTGATCGACTTCCGCGCCGGACCGACCGGCAACGCGCAGGGTCTCAACGGCATGGCGGTCAACCTCGCGCTCGCGAGCTCGTCGCTGCCGGGCGCCCGCTGCGTCGCGGCCGGCACGCCGACCAACCCGATCAACCCCAACACGGTCGCCGACGGCCTTCCGGACAACGCGATCCCGGACTTCGAGTTCGTGTTCGCGCGGACCACGTCGACGGCACAATCGGCGTGGATCGTGTCCAACACGAGCAACCTCGACTACGGCACGCCGGTCGTGGCCAAGACCGAACCGCTCGGCACCTCGATCCAGATCGAGTACCGCGGCGGCGACCAGAACGGCAACAACCCGACCGCGTGGTCGAGTTCGCCGGACGTCGCCGACGGCCGGCCGGCGCTGCAGTACCGGATCACGTTCGTGTCCAACCACCTGACCGGCGAACGGCCGCTGATCGACACGCTCGCCATCCCGGTGTTCTCGACCGGCCAGCGTTCCCGACCGGCCGGAGTTCGAGACCCGGCCAGCGTTGGTGCGCCGGCGCTCCAGACCGGCCGATGCTCCAGGACCGGCCGGCGCCCTAGGACCGGCCGGCGTCCTTGCCCTGGCCGCGCCGCCACCCGTCGACCGCCACGAAGCGATCCTCCTCAGCGATCCACGCGGTCAGCCGGCCGCCGTAGACGCAGCCGGTGTCGAGACCGATGCACTGCGGGCGCACCACCAGCCCGCGGCGCGCCCAGTGGCCGAACACCACCCGCTTGCTGCCGCCGTAGAAGTCGTCCCACGGCCGATACGGCGGCCCCGGCGGCGGCCAGTCCTTGGGTGGCTGCGCGCCGTGCTCGTCGCAGTAGCGCACGTTGACGGCGTAGTGCACGTCGTCCGGATCGAGCGCGGCGAGCCGCTGCTCGTCCCACGCCGGATGCAGTCCCGCATGAACGGCGATCAGGTCGTCGTAGATGCGCACGATCGGCTGCGCGCGCAGCCACGCGAGGTGCCGCCCCTTGGCCTTGCCCTTGGCGAGCCAGTGCAGGTCGTGGTTGCCGAGCACCGGGTGCGCATCGAGCTGCATCAACAGATCGAGCACGCCGTCCGAGTCCGGCCCCTTGTTGACGAGGTCTCCGACCGGCACCAGCCGATCGCGACCGAGCACGAACCCGACCGCGTCGAGCAGCTGCTGCAGCGGGCCGAGGCAGCCCTGGATGTCACCGACGAAGATCCTTCGCATGTTGCGCGTTCGCAGGGCATTGTTCCGCCTGACGTCCGGGGCACAACGCTCGTCCCGGCGCAGTTGCGTTCATGACCCGCCTCGTCCGCGCCGCCACCTCGATCTCCGCGATCACGCTGCTGTCGCGCATCCTCGGTCTGGTCCGCGACCGACTGATGGCGCAGACGCTCGGCGCGGGCTGGGTGCAGGGCACGTTCTTGCTGGCGTGGACGTTGCCCAACCTGATGCGGCGGCTGCTCGGCGAAGGCGCGCTGTCGGCCTCACTGGTGCCACACTACGCCCGGCTGCGCAAGCAGGACGAACCAGCGGCGAAGCGGTTGCTCGAGGACGTCGCCGGCACGGTCGTGACGATCCTGACGCCGGTCTGCCTGCTGGTCGCGATGGCCAGCCTGGTGGTGCCGTCGTCGTGGCTGCCGGTCCCGGATGAAGGCGGACCCGAGGCGATCCGGCTGCTGCTGGCGCTCAACGCGATCCTGTTCGTCTACGCGCTGCCGATCTGCCTGGCGGCGGTCGCGACCGGCGCACTCAACACGATCGGGGTGTTCGCCCTGCCGGCGTCGATCCCGGTCGCACTCAACATCATCTGGATCGCCGCGCTGGTCGCGGCCCGGCCGCTCGGCTTCGAGGTCGACACCGAGGTCGCGACGTTCGCGGCGTGGAGCCTGATGGTCGGCGGCTTCGTGCAGCTGATGATGGTGCTGCTGCCGCTGTGGAAGCGGCGCGAGTTCGGGCGGCCGCGACTCGGCCTGCCCAAGCGCGGCACGGCGGCGTTCGCGGTGTTCGCGGCGATGGGACCAACCGTGCTCGGCATGTCGCTCAACCAGATCAGCAGCCTGATCGACCAGCTGCTGGCCTACTACCTGATCTCGCCCGGCGCCAACGTCTACGTCTACCTCGCCAACCGCCTGCTGCTGTTTCCGCACGCGCTGACCGCGATGGCGGTCGCGGTGGCGGTGTTCCCCAAGCTCGCCAGCGAAGCCGACGACGCCGGCCGCGCCAGGATGCGGCGCACGCTCGACCTCGCCGCCGCGGCCACCATCCTGGTCACGCTGCCCGCAGCGATGGGCCTGATCCTGCTCGCCGAGGACGTCGTCGAGGTGCTGTTCGTCGGTGGTCGGTTCGTCGCCGAGGACGTGCCGCCGACGGTGTTGACGACGTCGTGCCTGGTCGCCGGGCTGCCGTTCCTCGGGCTGGCGCAGCTGTATGCGCGGGCCTTCTACGCGGTCGGCGACACGTCGACGCCGGCGCGCACCGCGGCGCAGCTGGTGGTCGCCAACGTGATGATCAGCGTGACGCTGCTGCTGACCACCGAACTCGGCACCGCCGCGCTGACGCTGGCCAGCAGCATCACGTCGTTCGGCAACGCGGCGATCCTGTCGCGCCGGTTCCGCCGCCACGCGCCGCCCGAACACAACCTCGGCATGGCCTGGCTGCGCTCGCTGCTGGCGACCGGCGCGATGTGCGCGGTGGTGCCGTTCTGCCGGCTGGTCGACGACGACGCCCCGCTGCTCCAACGGGCGACCGGCAACCTGGCGCTGCCGATCGGCGCCGGCATGCTCGCCTACATCGCCGCGCACCTGCTGATGCGCTCGCCGGAGCTGCGGGCGCTGCGCAAGAAGCGGAGCTAGCCGGGTTCGGGCTGGTGAACCGGCCAGGGGCCGCGGCTAGACTGCGCCGGGCCGCCCGCCCGACCGCCGCCCGTGCCTTTGCCCTCCTCAGACCCGCCGTCGCCGCCCCAGGACGACTCCGCGCGCACGAAATACAGCGTCGTCATCCCGGTGTTCAACAGCGAGGCGATCGTCGGCGACACCATCGACCGCACCTGCGCGTTCTTCGACGCGCAGGGTCTCGACCTCGAGCTGATCCTCGTCAACGACGGCAGCCGCGATCGCAGCTGGCAGGTGATCGCCGAGAAGGCGCGCCAGGACCGGCGCATCGTCGCGATCGACCTGCTGCGCAACAGTGGCCAGCACACCGCCAACTACTGCGGCTTCCAGCACGCGACCGGCGACTTCGTGGTCACGATGGACGACGACCTGCAGAACCCACCCGAGGAGATCGCGCACCTGATCGGCAAGGCCGCCGAAGGGCACGACCTGGTGATGGGCCGCTTCCGCCAGAAGCGCCATTCGCTGTTCCGCCGCTGGGGCAGCGACCTGATCCTGACGATCAACCGCCGCATCTTCCACCAGCCAAGGGACCTGGTGGCGAGCAACTTCCGCCTGATCCGGCGCGACGTGGTCGACCGCATCTGCGGCTACCGGACGGCCTTTCCGTACATCACCGGCCTGGCGCTGATGTTCGCGCACAGCCCGGCCAACGTCGACGTCGAGCACCACCCCCGCGCGGTCGGCCAGAGCAACTACAGCCTGCTGCGCATCGTCACGCTGGTGATGCGCATCCTGTTCAGCTACTCGTCGTTCCCGCTGCGCTTCGTCGCCACCACCGGCGTCGTCGTCGCCGCCGGCAGCTTTGCGCTCGGTTCGTTCTACATCGTCAAGAGCCTGTTCGGTAACGTCGCGGTCGCCGGTTGGACGACGCTCGTGGTGTTGCTGTCGTTCTTCAACGGCGTGACGCTGATGATCCTCGGCATGCTCGGCGAATACGTGATCCGCCTGCTCCAACAAACCTCGACCGACCGCGGCTACCACGTCCGCCAGATCGTGACGCGTGACAGCGACTCCTGAGCACTTCTTCGTCGTCGGCGCGCAGCGATCGGGCACGACCTATCTCCACCGCGCACTCGAGGCGCACCCGGAGATCGAGATGGCGAGCCCGGCGCGGCCGGAGCCCAAGTACTTCCTCGCGCGCGACCATCGCGAAGGCGACCGCGCGGACTACGAACGGCGGTTCTTCGACGCAGCGTGCCGCGCCAGGGTGCGCGGCGAGAAGTCGACCAGCTACCTCGGATCGGAGCTGGCTGCGCGGCGCATCCACGCGGCCTACCCCGACGCCCGCATCGTGATGGTGCTGCGCGAGCCGGTCGCGCGCGCGCTGTCCAACCACCGCTTCAGCACCGAGCACGGCTTCGAAACGCTGCCGGCCTGGGAGGCGTTCGAGCGCGAGGAGGAGCGGCGCGACGCCTACGACGCGTCGGCGGTGTCGGCGTCGCCGTTCGCCTACCTGCAGCGCAGTCGCTACATCGACTCGGTGCAGGTCTACGAACGGATCTTCGGCCGGGCGCGGCTGTGCATCCTGCTCTACGAACAGCTGATCGCCAGCATCGCACCGCTGCAGCGCCTCTACGGCTTCCTCGGCGTCGACCCGACGTTCGCAGCGCCGCGCCGCGGCGAGATCGTCAACGCGACGCCCGAACCGACCAGCTGGCTGACCGACGAGCAGCGTCGCCTGCTGCAACGACGATTCCGCGTGCCCAACGAGCAGTTGGCGAGCCGCTACGGCCTCGACCTGTCGTGTTGGGAGACGTCGCGCGACGTCGCCCGACACGCGGACGCCACGTGATGCGCACGGCGGTTGCGATCAGCGTGCTCGCGTTCGCGCTGCTGGCGGCGGGCATGTTCGTGACGCAGGCATCCAACTGGCACGTCATCGGCGGCTCCGACAACGCGTTCCTGGCCGAGTGCCTCGACAACATCGCCGAACGCGGCCTGCCCTACACGTCGGTCAACCGGGCGTCGCACCGCTACATCACGTTGCTGCACGACTTCGCCGAGGTCGACGACTTCTCGGAGGCGGTGGCGCCGGCGCCGCCGCACGAGATCAACCAGTTCCATCGTCACAGCTACGTGGCGCTGTACCTGCTGGCGCCGTTCACGAAGTGGTTCGATCCGGCGATGGTGCTGACCGCGGCGAAGACGCTGTCGCTGACCGCGCTGGTCGCGCTCGGCTTCGTGCTGTTGCTGCGCCGCTCCGGCAGGCCGTGGCATGCCCTGGCGTTCGCCGCGCTGGTCGTCGCGCACCCGTTCTTCATGCACTGCCTGAGCTGGCAGGTCTACGTCGACTTCCTGTTCCTGCCGGCCGGCTTCCTGCTGTGCATCGGCCTGCGAACTCGGCCCGGCTCCTGGTCGACGCTGCTGCTGGCCCTGCTGTGCTGCCTGGTCTGCGAGAAGTTCATCTTCGTCACCGCGCTGCTGACCGGCACGTTCGCACTGCTGTTCCACCGCGGCAGGACCCGCAGGTCGATGGTGTATGCGGCCGGCGGCCTGCTCGTGCTGTTCCTGGTCGTGTCGCGAACGGCGCGGTGGATCGAGCCGGACTACTCGGTGCGGCCACACTACCAGTATGGAACCTGGCTCGAGATCCTGCTGAGCGCCGGCTCGCTGCGCAACTCGGCCACGCTGCTGTTCGTCAGCTTCGCCGTCTACGTGCCGCTGCTGCTGCGTGACCGGCGACTGATCGCGCTGCTGCTGGTCGCGCTGCTGCCCAACCTGCTCGGCTCGGTCGGCGGTGCCGAGAAGATCGGCTGGCCGACGCACTACCACATCACCTACTTCCCGGTGCTCGCCTTTGCGCTCTACGAGGCGCTGGCGCTGCGCGCGCGCGACGGCGGCGCCCGCTCGCCGGCCGGCATGCTCGCCTTCGGGTCGGGGCTGCTGCTGGCCACCTGCCATCCGCTGGTCGTCGACGTGCGCAACGTGCCCGACGGATGGCAGACCTCGACCAGCTCGCAGTGGTTCGTGCTGCAGTGCGCCGAGGTCCAGCAGCGGCACGCGGCGTCCGAGCCGACGCTCGCGCACCTGCGCGCGCTCGCCGAGAAGGTCCCGGCAGGCTCCAGGCTGTCGGTATCGGCCAACCTCGCGACCACGCTCTATCCGGGCCGCTCGCTCGACTTCTTCCCGATCGGCATCGAGCAGGCCGACCTGCTGGTGCTGTACGCGACCGACTACCGACGCGACGAGCGAGGCGTGAGCCTGGTGCTGCCGCCGTTCTCGACGGACGAACAGGCGAACCGACGCTTCGCACGGTTCGTGCAGGAGCGCAGTTCCGAGCGCTTCGACCTCGACCGGCCCGAGGCCTTCGGACCGTGGCTGCTGTTCTCGCGCCGCACCGACTGACGCGCTACTCGATGCGCTCGAACTCGAGGTAGGTCCGCAGCCCCTGCATCACCCGCAGGCCGCCGTGGATCGGCTCGATGCGCCGCACCTCCTGCTTGCCGTCGGCCGCGAAGTGCAGGTCGCCCTCGCTGTCGGTGAACCAGTCGAGCCGCGCCGTGGTGCGCATGCCGTCCCGCACCTCGCGCCATTCGCGCACCGCCGAGTGCACCAGCGGGTGCTGCTCCTCCGGCCCCGACGATGCCAGGTTCAAGAACAGGTGGCGGCCGGTCAGCGCCAGGTAGCCCTTGCTCGGCTTGGCGTCGGGGATGCCGTTGATGACGCGCCGCGTCAGCTTGTAGACGCCCTCGTACGGGTGGCGCTTCGGCTTGCCGGGGATTGGCTTCTGGCTGGCCTCGGTGCGGGACGGTTGCTGCCCGGCTGGCTTCGCGGCCGGCTGTGGCTCCTGCTGGGGGTCCTGCTGGGGGTCCTGCTGCGGAGCCGGCTGGGGGGCCGGCTTCGGGTCCTGCAACGACACGCCGGCGGTCAGGCAGAGCAACAACAGGGTCGACGTCGTTCGCATGGTGATCCTCATCGTTCGAGCACGATCTCGACGCGTTCGTAGGTGCGCCCGGCCTCGAGGTCGAGCGTGCGCGCCGACAGCCACGGCTTGGCGCGGCGTCGTTTGGGCTGCCACTGCGCGACCAGGCGATCCTGGCCGGGCAGCACGTTCTGCAGTTCGAAGGCGCCGTCGTCGTCGGTGCGCACGGCGCGCTGCCGGCCGAACCACACCAGCGCACGGGGCATCGGCTCGAGGTTCTCGCCGAGCACGCGGCCGCGCACGATCGCCCCGCGCACCACGCGCACCTCGATCTCACCGTCGCGTTCGGTGCGCACGTCGGTCTGTGCCGCGAGCGGCGGCAGGCCGTAGACCACGATGCGGGCCTCGACGTCCGGCGGGATGTGGTCGAACACGAACGTGCCGTCGTCGGCTGGCCGCGCCTCGACGCCCGGCAGGCCGCGCGCGAGCAGCAGCAGGTCGGCAGGCTTCAGGTCGACGCCTTGCTCGACGACCACCCGGCCGCGCCGCGGCGGCACCCGCGTCATCGTCAGGATCGCACGTTCGCCAGCGTGCTCGGACAGCGCCTCGATGCGCTGGTGCACCAGCTCGAAGCCCGGAGCGCGCAACCGCAGGCCGAGCGCATCGAGCTCGCCGTCGAATCCGGACACGGTGAAGTGGCCCTGCTCGTCGGTGCGCGTGCGCGCGAGATCGACGCCGTGTTCGCCACCGCCCATCACGACCACCTCGGCGTCGGCGATCGGCAGGTAGCCGTCGCACCGCCAACCCATGCACCAGTACTGCAGCGGCTCGCCGACGCGCCCGCTGAGCGTCGTCGGGGCGCGCAGCTCGATCGTCGGCGGCTGCTTGCCGAGCTCCACGTAGGCAAACCCCGCGCCGACGCCTTCGCCCTGGTAGCGCAGCACGCTGCGCTCGGGCACCAGGTCGCTGCCGACCGTCAGCGCGTCGCCGCCGGTGAGCGTGGTGGTGCCGAGCGGCGGCGGCGGCGACGGCGCGGCGAACGCCATCTGCTCCGGGAAGAACGTCAGCTCCAGCTCGGGCATCGCGGCGACGTGCGCGAAGCCGATGGTGACGTGCCGTTCGGCGTAGTAGCGCATCCCGTACCACGCGCCGGCGCAAGCGGCGGCGAGCGCCAGCACGATTGCGAACGGCCGCCACCGGCGCGGCGGCGGGGTCCTTCGTCGAGGTCGAGGGGTTGCCACGGCACAGACGATACCGTTCGCTGCCATCCATGTGGATCTACCTGCTCCGCCACGGCATCGCCGAAGACCACCGGCCGGATCGACCGGACGAGGACCGCGAGCTCACCGACGAGGGCAGAAAGCGCCTGCAGCGTGCCGGTGGGACCTGGAAGCAGCTCGTGCACACGCCGGACGTCGTGATGACGAGCCCGCTGAAGCGCGCGCGCCAGACCGCGGACGTGTTCGCCGACGCGATCGGGTTCGACGGCGACCTGCACGTCGACGCCGGTCTGGTGCCGAGCGCGATGACGACCCAGGCGATGACCCTGCTCGAGGGCGAGATGCTGGCGCAGACCGACAGCGTGGTCGTGATCGGCCATGAGCCCCACCTCGGCTACCTGCTCGGCATGCTGCTGACCGGCAACCCGGGCCTGTCGATCCCGCTCAAGAAGGGCATGATCGTCGGCGTGCAGACCGAGACGCCGACCAGCCTGATCGCGAGCCTGCGCTTCGCGATCGGCCAGAAGGCCGCCGCGAAGCTCGGCTAGTGGGCAAAGCCCCGTCCGCACGCGCACACGCCGCTTCCGCGATCACGGTCAGCAGCGCGTCCACTACATGGACGCGCTCCTAGCGGGCAAAGCCCCGCCCGCACGCATACACGCCGCTTCCGCGATCAGGGTTGGCAGCGCGTCCACTTCATGGACGCGCTCCTAGAGGACTGGTAGCGATCGACGCGCGCGGGATCACCGGCGCACGGGCAGCAGCTTGAGGCCTTCGATCGGAACCGTGCCGACGTCGACGAAGCCGCAGTCGAACGTGCCGCGCTCGCGACCTTCGTAGCCGATCATCAGCTCGGCGCGGAAGCGGCCTGCGGTCAGGTCGTCGGTCGAGAAGCTGCCGTCGTCGCCGATGCCATCGCCCCCGGCGCGCCGCTCCTTGCTCGGGTCGGCGGGGTCGATGCGATAGAAGGTCAGGTAGCGCCAGCGGCCCTTGTCCTCGATCGCCGACAGGTCGACGGTGCCGCGCACCATCAGCTTGGCCTTGAGCTGGATGCGCAGGCCGGTCGCCGGCGCCGACGAACGCACCTCGAGGTTGTCGACGCGCGCCTCGTAGCGGCCGTCGTCGGTGCCGCCCTCGGCGCGGATCGTCCAGATGCCCTCGGCGACGTCCTCGAACCGGAACGTGCCGTCGTCGTTGGTCGAGCCGAACTTGCGCGCCCGGCCGTCGCGGCCGTTCTCGCCGAGGTTGGCCTCCGCGCGCAGGAAGATCTTGCCGGCGGGGCTGCCGTCCGGCAGGTAGACGGTGCCGCTGATCGTCGACGTGTAGATGTCGACGGTCAGTTCGCGCGGCTCTCCCTCCGCGAGTTCGACGTTCTCCGAGTAGAGGCTCTGGCCCGGCCCGACGAACAGGCCGCCCTCGCCGCCGATCACCGACACCGTGCCGCGACCGGCCGAGACGATGCCGAGATCGAAGCGGCCGCGGTCGTCGACCTCGCCGGCGAAGCGGTTGCCGTTGATGCGCGCGACGACCGTGTAGCCGCTGGCGACGCGACCGTTGACGGTCACCGATCCGGTCAGGTTGGCGGTCGGACCTTCGAGCGGCTTGTCGCCGACCTCGAGGCGGACCTCGGCGGTCGCGCCCGAGACGACCTCGACGCGCTCGTCCGGCACGTTGGAGTCGATGTACATCGCCTGCGCGATCTCGAAGATCGCACCGGGCGAACGCAGCGTGTCGAGCGACTTGACCGCGCCGACCCAGTACTCACCGGGCTGCAGGTTGCGCACCTCGAACGTGCCGTCGAGGCCGGCCGTGATCATCTGCGGCACGCCTTCGAGCGGTCCGCGCGGGCCGCCGCTGCGGCGCCGCATCAGCGCGACAGTGAACTTGCCGGGCAGCGGCGCCTTGCCGTTCTCGCTGAGCACGCCGCGCAGCGTGCCGGGCTCGACCAGCGTCAGCACGACTTCCTGGTCCCGCTCGACCTCTCCGTGCACGACACCCCAGCGCGGGTGCTCGGCGCTGACGCGCAGGCTCGAGGCCTGCACCTGGTCGATCTGCTTGACGCCATTCTCGTCGGTGCGGCCGCAGTTGACCGGCATCTCGACGACCCGGTCCCCGCGCGCCTCGGCGAAGATCGCGACGTTCTTGATCGGCAGCTGGTCCTGGTTGACGACGCGAACGGTGAAGCGGTCGGGCGCCTTCAGCTTGACGACGACCGACGCGTCCTTCTCGCTGAGGTCGAACACCGCCGAACCGTTGGCCTGGCCTTCGACCATCGCCAACACCGTGTAGGTGCCCTTGTGCAGGTCGGTGATCTGCCACTGGCCGTCGTCGATGCGCTTCATGCGACCGTCGAGCTGGACCGGCGGGGCGAACCCGAGCAGGTATCGCTCGGCCGCGCCGTCGCCCTTGCGTCCGCGCAGCAGGCGGAACTCGGCCTGCTCGGCGGGCGAACCGTCGGCCGTCTCGACCGTGACGGTCGCCGAGTACATCGCCGGCAGCGTGACGATCACGTCGTTGTTGATCGACTGCGGCTCGGCCACGACCCAGGCGTGCTTCGGCGAACGGCGCGCGGCGACGGTCACCTTGCCGGGAGAGAACCCGGTGCCGTCGATCTCGCCGTCGGCATTGGTCTCGCCGAGCATCTGCGCGAGGTCCAACGGCGCGAACGGCAGCGTCGAGCCGGCCGCGACCTCGGCGCCCGCGATCGGGTCGCCCTTCTCGTCGAGCACCTTGGCGTAGAGCTCCTCGCCGAGCCGCATGCCGATGCGCCCGACGTTCTTCTCCTGGCCGGCGCGCACCAGCACGCTGTCCTTGACGTGCGACAGGTAGCTCTTGGCGGTGACCGCAAGCATGTTGCTGCCGGGCATCACGCCGACCAGCCGGAAGCTGCCGTCGGCGGCCGAGCGCGTCGTCGGGATCGGGAACTCGTCGAAGATGCGCTTCACCCACGGCGGCATCGGCAGCACGTGCACCGGCGCGCGCGGTTCGCGGATCAGGATCGCGCCCTCGGGGTCGAAGCGCTCGGCCGGGAAGAACCGCGCCAGCGCGCCAGGGATGTCGGCCGCGCGCACCAGCGCTCCCGGCATCGGGTTGCCGTCGGCGTCGAGCACGATGCCGGTGATGACACCGGCGTCGTTGAGCACGACGTCGCCGAGGTCGACGATCTCGCCGGGCGACGGCGTCTTGGTCAGCACCATGTGCGTCGGCGCGTCGGTGCCGATGCCGGCGAACATCAGGTAGACGCCGCGCGGCCACACGCCGGTGATCTCGAAGCGGCCGTCGTCGCCGGTCTGCGCCTCGCCGGCGACCAGCTGCGGTTCGAACTCGGGGGCGTCTCCGAACAGATCGCCCTGGATCTGCAGCACCGAGTCCATCGCGCCGCGATAGATGCGCACGCCAGTGGCCGGCACCGGCGCCTTCTTGTGGTCGACGACGCGGCCGCGGAAGCCACACAGGCCGGCGCGGATGTCCGGATCGTCGAGCAGCGGGTTACCGCGCGTCGTCACCGCCTCGCGCACGATCGTGTCGCCGGCCGGGTCGACCTCGGCCTTGGCGGCCAGTTGCTCGGCGTCGACCGGGCCTTCGATCTCGGGCTGGGTGCCGGGCCCCGGCGGCGGGGGTGCGGCCGAGCCGCCGAGCAGCCACCAGAGGCCGCCGGCGATTGCGGCGAGGAGGAGGATCAGGGCAAAGACGAGCGAACGCTGCATGGCAACTCCGAGGGGGACCTGGCTGCTGTGGCCGAACCGTTCCCGATCCTGCCGCAATTCGTGGCCCGGTGGGCAGAACGGCGCCGATCAGCCGGGACGGCGAGCCCGCCACATCGCGATGCTGGCCAGCACGATCGCGTGGTCGATCTCGCCGCGCCGGACCAGGTCGTCGAGTTCGGCTTCGGGCACCTTGACGACCTCGAGATCCTCACCGAGATCCTGCTGCAGTTCGCCGACGTGGGTGCAGCCGCTGGCCAGGAACACGTGGCAGCGGTTGCTCATCATCGCGGGGTTGGGGTTGTTGTCGCCGAGCGCGATCCACTCGGCAGCCTCGTGGCCGGTCTCCTCGCGCAGCTCGCGCACGGCGGCCTGCAGCGGGTCGGTCTCGTGCGGGTCGATCAGGCCGCCGGGCAGTTCGAGGGAGACGCGTTCGCTGCCGTGGCGCCACTGCCGCACGAAGATCAGTTCGCCGGCGGCGGTGACCGGCACGATGTTGACCCAGTCGGGCGTGTCGATCAGGAAGAACGGGATCTCGACGCCCGTGCGCGGCGAGCGCTGCCGCGAGCGGCGCACGGTGAACACGAGGTGGCGCGCGAGGATCTCGTCGCCGAGCTTCTCCCAGGGTCTGGTCATCGTCCGAGTTCGAGTCCCTTGACCCGCTGGCCGGCGACCGCGGTCACCGACAGCGAACGGTCGGACTGGTCGTTGAGGGTGAGCGTGCCGGCTCCGAAGTTGGTCGTCTCGAGCACGAACGCGCCCGCCGAGTCGGTGGTCGTCACGTCGGTCAGCTCGAGCGTGCCGCCTTCGAGCACGCGGCGGCCCGGCATGCCGGTCGCGGTCGACTGGTTCGCGGGCCGCCAGCGCACGGATGCGTTGGCGAGCGGAAAGCCGTTGGCCCCGAAGGCCACGCCTTCGATCGTCGCGGTCAGACCGTGCTCGACGCGCACTTCGGTGAGCGCCGGCAGCAGGTCGTAGTTGGCGAACGCCGCACCCGGATCGACCAGCTCGGCGTAGGTGACGTGCCGCGGCGCCTGCACGATCAGGCGCGCCGCGATGCTGCCGGCCGCCTGCAGCTCGAAGGTCCCGTCGGCGGCCGTTCGCGCGGTGATCGCGCCACCGCCGGCGACCTGCCAGATCAGCGTCGCGCCGGCGATCGGCTGCAGGCCCGGCCGCGATCTCACGCAACCGCGCAGCGGGGTGCGCTGCAGCGGCTCGAGCCGGATCCGCTGGTCGTCGGACGGGACCGCGACACGCTCGACGGCGACCGGCTTGTGCACGGCATGGCGGACCAGCAGCGTGCGCGGGCCGCGCGGCAGCGGACCGATCGTGAACACGCCGTCGTCCCCGGTTGTCGCCTCGAGGCCGAGCGGATCGCCGCCCTGGATCGTGACGTTGGCAGCCGCGAGCGGCGCGCTGGCGGTGTCCATCACCACGCCGCTGACGAAGGCGCCGGCGACCATGCGCACGACCTGCACCGGCGGCTCCGGCCCGAGGCGGACGTCGACGTCCATGGTCGCGACCAGACCGGTCGTGGTCGCCGCCTCGAGCCGGTAGGCGCCCGACGCGACGAAGCGAACCGCCAGCGCTGCGTCGGTCGCGTGGTAGACGTGGCGGTCCTCTGCGCCTGCGTGCACGTGCTGGTCGCGGCTGACTTCCTTCGCGGCCATCATCAGGTGCTCGGACCAGGCGCGCAGCTCGATCTGGTCGAGCGTCGAGACCCGCACGTTGTCGACCAGCTGCGCGTCCGGCGCCGGGCGCAACCGCACCGACACGTCGGCCACCGGGTCGCCGGCGGCATCGACGAACGCGAAGCGACGCACCGTGGACCAGGCGTCGGTGAGCATGCGCACGACCAGCGGATTCTGTTCGTCGCTGCCGAGCCGCGCCGGCGCCAGCCGCATCAGGTAGCCATCGCGGACCACGGCCAGCTGCGCCGCCTCTCCGAGCGGCACGAGCGCGATGCCCTGCTCGTCGGTGAACGCGAGGTCGGCGCCGGTCAGCAGCCGCCGCACGATCGCGCCTGGGACCGGACGTTCGCTGCGGTGGTCGATCACCCGGAGGCAGACGGTCGGCCGATCGGCCAGCTCGCCGGGATCGATCTCGACGGCATCACGGTTGGTCGCGACGACGCCCTCGGGCAACTCGCCGACGGCTTCCCGTTGGCCGTCGCCTGCCGACGAGACGTCGCCACCGCCCGGCGGCAGCGACGTTTCGGAACCCGACTGCATCAGCCAGTAGCCGGCGCCTGCCAGCACGAGCAACGTCAACAGCAACAGCGCGGCACGCATCACAGGCGCGCGAGCATACCGCGGCCTATGATCCTCGACGCATGTCCTCGACGAACGCACGGATGCACCCGCTGCTCGCCGCCCTGCTGTGGATCCCCTGGGGCATCCTGCTCGCGCTGGCGCTGTGCGCCGTCGTGTGGTTCGTGTATGCGGTCAGCCAGCGCCTCTTGTATCCGCACGAGCTCGAGTGGATGGAGGGCGCGCTCGCCGACCACGCCTCGCGGGTCGCCGACGGCCTGCCGCTCTACTGCGAGCCGACCGCGGAGCACGTGCCGTTCCTCTACTCGCCGCTGCTGTTCTGGCTCGGCGCGCTCGGCATGAAGCTGGGCATCGACGGCATCGTCGCGCTGCGGCTGGTCGCCGTCGGGTTCTCGGTCAGCAGCGCGATGCTGATCGGCCACTGGGTGCGCGTCGAGTCCAGGCAGCTGGTGCCCGGCTTGGTCGCGACCGGCATGTTCCTCGCGGGCTACGGCTGGCTGGCGTGGTGGTTCGACCTGGCGCGCAACGACTCGCTGTTCGTGTTCTTGTCGCTGTCGACCGCCTACCAGCTGCGCCACGGCGGCGAACGGCGCTGGCTGTGGGCCGGCCTGCTGGCCGCGGTCGCGCTGCTCGCCAAGCAGTCCGCGCTGATGTGGCTGCCGGCCGTCGGCGTCGGCTGCCTGTGCTGGAACTGGCGCGTCGCGGTGAAGTTCGGCGTGACCAGCGCGGTCGCGATGGCCGCGTCGGTCGGTGCGCTGCACCTGGTGTCCGACGGCTGGTCGACGTTCTACCTGTTCGAGATGCCGAGCCACCACGGCATCGTCGGTGACCGCAAGCTCGGCTTCTGGACCGAGGACCTGGTGCCGATCGTGCCGCTGCTGGTTCTCTCCCTGCTGGGCTTCGTCGGCTACGTGCGCTTCCGACCGCGGGAGGCGCTGTTCTTCGCGTCGGTCGGTGCCGGCAGCCTCGTGACCTCGTATCTGTCGCGCATGCACGTCGGCGGCTTCGACAACGTGATGATGTACGTGTTTGCCGGCGCCTGCCTGCTGGGCGCCTCGGCGAACGGCGGGCTCGCCCGCCACCGCGTCGACGTGCTCTGGCTGCGCGTGCTCGCGCCGCTGCTGCTGCTCGGCCAGTTTGGCTGGCTCGGCTACGAGGCATGGCATCGCGGCACGTCGACGCTGCTGCCGTCCGACGCGCATCGCAAGGCGCACGACGAGCTGCGCACGCTGGTCGAACGGCAGGACGGTCCGGTGTGGATCCCGGCCCACGGCCACATCGCCTACCGCGCGGGCAAGGGCACCGGCGCGCACGGCCAGGCGATCTTCGACGTCATGCAGCTGCTGCCGAAGTTGCCCAACGGCATGTTCGACCTGGCCGCGCTGACCGACGACGCCAAGCTCGCGCACCTGCCCGAACGCGGCCGGCTCGCGCTGCACGCCGTCATGACCAACACGACCGAGGCCTTGGCCGAGCGCCACTTCGCCGCGCTGGTGATCGACGAGATCGGCGCCGGCGTCTTTCCGGTGCTGTTCGCCGCCGGCCTGGTCGGCCCCGACGGCCGCTTCGGAACCGCCGACGACCCCTACGTCCGCCGCCCCGGCCCCGCCATCGCGAACCCCACCGCGATCAAGCCCCTGCTCGGCTTCGACGTGCACACCCCCTACCTGATGCAGCGAAAGTAGCGGTACGGTTCGCGGTTCATCCTCCAACGTTCGCGGGCGCGAGCGCCCGCGAACGTTGGAGGATGAACCGCGATCGTACCGCTACTTCGCGCATCCGGGGTGGGGCCGGCGAAGGGCTGCGGGTGGGTGCGTTCGTCGAGGCGTTGCGGCAGGTTGCGGGCGAGGAGGCCGGCGAACGGCGCTGGGTGTTCGTTCCGTATGACCAACTGCACGATGCGATCGGGCCGCTGGCGCAGGAGCCGGCCGACGAACTCGGGATCGTGATGATCGAGAGCCGCGCCAAGGCCGGCCGCCGCCCCTACCACAAGCAGAAGCTCGCGCTCGTGCTCGCCAACATGCGGCACTTCGCGCTCGAGCAGGCCGAGCGCGGCGTCGCGGTGCGCTACGTCGATGCCGGCGACGACGACTACGCCACGACGCTGGGCGGACTGCACGGCGAGCTCGGCACGATCGGGGTGATGCGGCCGGCGGAGCTGGAGCTGCGGCAGGAGCTGCAGCCGCTGTTCGCCAACGGCGAGCTGGAGGAGCTGCCGCACGAAGGCTGGCTGACGACCGGGGACGACTTCGGCGCGATCAAGGGACCGCCGTGGCGCATGGACGCCTTCTACCGGCAGGTCCGCAAGCGCACCGGCATCCTGATGGAGGACGGCAAGCCGGTCGGCGGCAAGTTCAGCTTCGACGCCGACAACCGCGAACGGTGGGACGGTGAGCCGGCGGCGCCGCCGCTGCCGACGTTCGAGGTCGACGACGTCACCCGCGAGGTCTGCCAACTGGTGGAGCGCACGTTCGGCGACCACCCCGGGGAGCTGCGGCCCGAGCACCTGCCGGCGACCCGCGACGACGCCGAACGCATGTGGGCGTGGGCGCTCGACGAGTGCATGGTGCACTTCGGGCCCTACGAGGACGCGATGTCGACGAAGTCGACCAACCTGTTCCACACGCGCGTCTCGCCGCTGCTCAGCCTGCACCGCCTGCTGCCGCAGCGCGTCGTCGACGACGTCGTCGCCGCCGACCTGCCGCTCAACAGCAAGGAGGGCTTCGTGCGCCAGGTGCTCGGCTGGCGCGAGTTCGTGCGGCACGTGCACGAGACGACCGACGGCTTCCGGGACCTGGACGACAACGTGCTGCAGGGTGACGTCGACCTGCCGCCGGTGTTCTGGGGCGGCAAGCCGTCGGGGCTGCACTGCCTCGACCGCGTCGTCGACGACGTCTGGCGCGAGGCCTACAGCCACCACATCACGCGGCTGATGATCCTCGGCAACCTCGCGACGCTGATCGGCGTGTCGCCGCGGCAGCTCAGCGACTGGTTCTGGGTCGCCTATGCCGACGCCTACGACTGGGTCGTCGAACCCAACGTGCTCGCGATGGCGACCTACGGCGTCGGCGAGCTGATGACGACCAAGCCCTACGTCGCCGGCAGCGCCTACATCGCCAAGATGAGCGACTACTGCAAGTCGTGCGCGTTCCACCCGAAGAAGACGTGCCCGATCACGCGGCTCTACTGGGCGTTCTTGTCACGCAACGCCGAACGGCTGGACGGCAACCAGCGTATCGCGATGCCGCTGCGCAGCCTCGAAAAGCGCAAGGCCGACGAGGTGAAGCTCGACGCGGCGACGGCGACGTGGGTGCGTTCGCGATTGGCGAAGGGTGACGAACTGCGCGTGGACGACGCGCCGGCGAATGCCGACGCGCGGCGCGGGTAGATTCGGCGGCCCCCGCGGACGCGGGGCGCGCCATGCTCCGCACGACCACCCTCCCGTGCTGCTCGCTGCGGCCGCCGCCGCACGGGTGCCGTCACACGCCTACGACCCGTTGACGAGCAGCAACGGGGATCCGCGCGGGTCGAAAGTTGGAGGATGAACCGCGTACCGTACGGCTACTTTCAGAGGTTGGCGAGGGCGGTCTGGACGGTCTTGCCGTCGGCGAGGCCCTTGTAGCGGGACATCCACTCCTTCATGAAGCGGCCCTTGTCCTTGGGGCCCTCGAAGCCGATCTCGGCGGCGATCTCGCGGACCTTGGCGTCGACCTCGTCGGGCGTCATCTGCTTGGGCAGGTAGCCCTGGATCATCTCGATCTCCTTCTGCTCGTTGGCCGCGATCTCGTCGCGGCCGGCGGCGGTGGCCTGATCGATGGTGTCGTTGCGCGTCTTGACGGCCTTCTGCAGCACCGCGAGCTCGGCCTCGTCCGAGAGCTCGCCCTCGGCTTCGACCTTCTTCTTGATGTCGCTGATGATCATGCGCAGCACGGTGAGCTTGTCCTTCTCACCGGCCTTCATCGCCGTCTTGACGTCGGCGGTGAGCTTGTCGAGGTAGCTGCCCATCAGTCCTTCTTCTCCCCGTTGTCCCGGTCGTCGGTGGTGCTGTCTTCAGTGGTGCTGTCGTCGGAGCCCTTGTCGTCGGAACCGGCCGGCGCGTCGCCGCCTGCCACCGGCTCTTCCTGCGGGATGCGCGCGACGCTGACCAGCTTGTCGCCCTCGCGCAGCGAGATGCAGCGCACGCCCTGGGTGTTGCGGCCGATGACGCTGATGTCGCCGGCCTCGGTGCGAACGATCTGGCCGTCCTTGGTGATCATCATCACCTCGTCCTCGTCGGTGACGCCGAGCAGGTTGACGACCTTGCCGTTCCGCTCGGTGGCGCGGATGTCGATGATGCCCTTGCCGCCACGCGTCTGCGAACGGTACTCCTCGACCTTGGTGCGCTTGCCGTAGCCGTTCTCGCAGATGGTCATCAGCGTGCCGCTGCCGTCGGTGACGACCATGTCGCAGACCGCGTCGCCCTCGTCGAGCTTGATGCCGCGCACACCGACGGCGCTGCGACCCATGGCGCGCGCGCCGTCCTCGTCGAAGCGGATCGACATGCCGTTCTTGGTGCCCAGCACGATGTGATCACCCTTGCGGCAGATGTTGACGCCGACCAGCGAGTCGCCGTCGTCGAGGCCGAGCGCGATGATGCCGCCGGCGCGCGGACGGCTGTAGGCACTGAGCGCGGTCTTCTTGATCAGGCCCTTGCGGCTGGCGCTGATCAGGAAGCGCTCGTCGTCGAACTTGTCGACGCGCAGGATGCCGGTGATCTTCTCACCTTCCTGCGTCTCGACGACGTTGATCAACGCGCGGCCCTTGGCGGTCCGGCCGTAGCTCGGCAGCTCGTAGACCTTCTTCCAGTAGACGCGGCCGCGGTCGGTGAAGAACAGCAGGTAGTCGTGCGTCGACGCGACGAACAGGTTCCACAGGAAGTCGCCCTCCTTGAAGTCCGCGCCGCTGACGCCCTTGCCGCCGCGACCCTGCGTCCGGTACTGATCGAGCGCGGTGCGCTTGATGTAGCCCTGGTGCGTGCAGGTCACGACCATCATCTCCTCGGGGATGAGGTCCTCGGCGATGAAGTTGCCGACCTCCTCGTCGCTGATAACGGTGCGGCGCTCGTCGCCGTACTGCTCGACCATCTCCTTGAGGTCCTGGCGCATCAGCCCGAACAGCACTTCGCGGTCGTTGAGGATCGTCTTGTAGTAGGCGATCTTCTCCATGACCTCGGCGTGCTCGGCCTCCAGCTTCTCGATCTCGAGGCCGGTGAGCTGCGACAGGCGCATGCTCAGGATGGCGCGCGACTGGATGTCGCTGAGCTCGAAGCGCGCGATCAGGCGCTGCCGCGCCTCGTCGGTGTTGGCCGACGACTTGATGATCTCGATGACCTCGTCGATGTTCGCGACGGCCAGTCGCAGGCCTTCGAGGATGTGCAGCCGTTCTTCGGCCTTGCGCAGCAGGTAGCGGGTGCGGCGCCGGATCACGTCGATGCGGTGATCGCGGTGGCACTCGAGCATCTGCTTGAAGCCGAGCGTGCGCGGGCGGCCGTCGACGATCGCCAGGTTGATGATCGAGAACGTGCTCTGCAGCGGCGACATCTTGAACAGCTTGTTCAAGGTCACCATCTCGTCCTCGACCGCCTTCTTCAGCTCGACGACGAGGCGCAGGCCGACGCGGTCGTTGGACTCGTCGTTGACGTCGCTGATCGTGTCGATCTGCTGCGTCTTCACGAGGTGCTGGATGCGCTCCAGGATCGTGGTCGTCTTGATCTGGTACGGGACCTCGGTGAAGACCAGCTGCTTGCGGCCCTTCTTCTCCTCGAGGTGGTACTTGGCGCGGCAGGTGACCGAGCCGCGGCCGCTCGCGTACGCGTTGCGGATGCCGCTGCGGCCCATGATCGTGCCGCCGGTCGGGAAGTCGGGCCCCTTCACGATCTCGAGCAGTTCGTCGAGCGTGATGTCCGGCTTGCTGTAGAGCTTGTCGAGCGCGGTCGCGACCTCACGCAGGTTGTGCGGCGCGAGGCTGGCGGCCATGCCGACGGCGATGCCGGTCGAGCCGTTGCAGATCAGGTTGGGGAAGCGGGCCGGCAGCACGACCGGCTGCATGCGCGTGCCGTCGTAGTTCTCGACGAGGTCGACGGTCTCCTTGTCGAGGTCCTCCAGCATGTGCGTCGCCGGGTAGCCGAGACGCGCCTCCGTGTATCGCATCGCCGCCGGCGGACTGCCGTCGATCGCGCCGAAGTTGCCCTGGCTGTCGACCATCGGGTAGCGCGTCGTGAACGGCTGCGCCATGCCGACCAGCGTCGGGTAGACCACCGATTCGCCGTGCGGGTGGTAGTTGCCGGACGTGTCGCCGCAGATCTTGGCGCACTTGCGGTGCTTGCTCCGCGGGCCGAGATTGAGGTCGTTCATCGCGACCAGCACGCGCCGCTGACTCGGCTTGAGACCGTCCCGCGCATCCGGCAGAGCGCGCGAGAGGATGACGCTCATCGAGTAGTTGAGGTAGCTCTCGCGCATCTCCCGCTCGAGCAGGAGGTCGGTGATGCGGCCGCCGTCGGGCGGGGTCGTGTCGGTCATGTTCGGGCGGGGTCCTGGCTGGGATCGGCTGCGGAAAGGACCCATTGTTCCGCCCGCTGGCTACCGCTTCAACATTGCTGCCGTTCCTGTACGATGCTCGCGCCCCCACCGTCGGGGGGAGCCTAGAAACCGCCTACCGGAGCCCCACTTTTGTTCGACAAGAGCGTCATCATCCTGGTCGTTTCCCGCGAGATCCTGGAGGGGTCCGTGGTGGACCGCAACGCGGCCTTCATCGCCAACCGGATCGACGACATCGGCTACCGCGTACGCACCATCCAGGTCTGTGACCGGGTCGAGGCCGAGATGGTCGCGACCATGACCTGGGCGCTGGGCCAGAAGCCGACGTTCGTGCTGGTCACGGGCGGCATGGGCCCCAACTGGGACGACAACACCCGCGCCTGCCTGGCCAAGGCCGCCGGCCTCGAGCTGATCGAGAACGAGCAGGCCAAGGCATACGTGCAGAACGCCTACCGCCGGCTGTTCGCCAAGCAGGTCGTCGGCAACCCGGACCTGACCGAGGCGCGCCAGGGCATGGCGATGCTGCCCAAGGGCGCCAAGTGCTACGAGAACACGGTCGGCAGCGCGCCGGCGGTGCAGCTCGACGTCGACAAGACCACGGTGTTCCTGCTGCCGGGCGTGCCGGCCGAGATGCAGCGCTTCTTCACCGCGCACGTGATGCCGGTGATGGCGGCCGCCGGCCCCGACACCGTGCGCGGCGAACGCGCCGTCGACTACCACGGCCACGACGAGTCGTCGATCAGCCGGGTGCTCGCGGACGTCAGCAAGATGCACCCGGAGATCAGCATCCGCACGCGCGTGCAGGGCACCGAGATGGCCCGCACGATCCGGATCGTGCTGGTCGCCGAGCAGGACGACGCCGTGCAGCTCAACGAGCTGCTCGAGAAGGCCGAACAGGACCTGCGCGACCGCCTCGGGCTGGAGTTCGACACGCCGCCGACCGACGCGTCGCGCCTTGGCGACTAGCGGCTTCGCACCGCGCCTGCTGGGCTGGTTCGACCGCGCCCGGCGGGACCTGCCGTGGCGCCGCACGCGGGACCCGTGGGCGATCTGGGTCAGCGAGATCATGCTGCAGCAGACGCGCGTCGAGGCGGTGCGCGCGCCGTTCGAGCGGTTCCTGGCGCGCTACCCGACGCCCGCCGCGTTCGCCGCGGCCAGCGACGACGAGGTCATGGTCGCGTGGCGCGGCCTGGGCTACTACCGGCGGGCGCGGCTGCTGCGCGACGGTGCCCGCAGGGTCGCCGAGGTGCACGACGGGGTCGTTCCGGACACGGTCGACGAGCTGCGCGAGCTGCCCGGGATCGGGCCCTACACGCTCGGGGCGGTGGCCTCGATCGCGTTCGGGCACGGCCAGCCGGCCGTCGACGGCAACGTCGAACGGGTGGTGTCGCGGCACCGCGGTCTCGCCGAGCCGATCGGGACCACCAGGGCCCGCAAGGCGATCGGCGCGCAGGTGCTGGCCTGGATGGACCGGGCACGCGCCGGCGACTTCAACCAGGCGATGATGGAGCTCGGCGCGACGGTCTGCACGCCGACCTCCCCCGCCTGCGACGGCTGCCCGGTCGGCAGCGACTGCATCGCGATGCGTGACGGGCGGACCGCCGAGCTGCCGGTCAAGAAGGCGCCGCGAAAGGCCGTCGACGTGATCGCCCGCGCCGTCGTGATCGCACGCGGCGGCGAGGTGCTGGGCTACCGGGTCCCGGACGACCAGCCCAATGCGGGGCAGGTCGACCTGCCCGGCCCAGGTGTGCTGTGTGACTGCGACCCGGAGGACCTGGCGGCCGCCGTGCGCGAGCGGTTCGGCGCCGAGATCCGGGTCCGAGAGCCGCTCGCGGCCGTTCGGCATGCGATCACCCACCACCGCATCAGCCTGCACGCGCACGCGGCGGAACTCCGGAAACGGGGACGGCTACGGTGGTTTGCGCGGGACGCGCAGACGCCGTGGACGACCCCGGCGCGCAAGGTGTTCGCCAAGACCTTCCTGGACTCGGGCGCCCCGGAGGCGTGAACCCGCGCCGCGACCTCGCTATCGTGGTTGCCCCTCGATTGCAGCAACAACCCACTCCGACGCAGAGGAACGAACTATGGGCCTGATGGATGGAAAGAACGTCGTGATCTTCGGCGTCGCGAACAAGCGCTCGATCGCCTGGGGCATCGCCCAGGCCCTGGTGCGCGAGGGCGCGAACCTGGCACTCGGCTACCAGAACGAACGCATGGGCGACGCCGTCAAGAAGCTGGCGGGCGACCTCGAGCGTCCACCGCTCCTGCTGCCGTGCGACGTCACCGTCGACGGCGACATCGACCGCTTCTTCGAGGCGCTCGGCAAGGAGTGGGACGGCATCGACGGGATGGTGCACTCGATCGCGTTCGCCAAGCGCGAAGAGCTGGGCGGCAACTTCCGTGACACCTCGTGGGACGGCTACGCGCTCGCGCAACAGGTCAGCGCGTGGTCGCTGATCGGCCTCACCAAGGGTGCGCTGCCGATGATGGAAGGCCGCAACGCCAGCGTCGTCTGCTTGAGCTACTACGGCGCCGAGAAGGTCGTCACCAACTACAACGTCATGGGCGTCGCCAAGGCCGCGCTCGAGTCGTCGACCCGCTACCTGGCCAACGACGTCGGCCCGCACGGCGTGCGCGTCAACGCGATCTCGGCCGGCCCGATCAAGACCGTCTCGGCGATGGGCGTCGGCGACTTCGGCTCGCTACTCGACTCGATGGCGCAGAAGGCGCCGCTCCGCCGCAACGTCGACCAGGCCGACGTCGGCAACACCGCCGCGTTCTTGCTGTCCCCGCTCAGCAACGGCGTCACCGGCCAGGTGATCTACGTCGACGCCGGCTACAGCATCCTCGGCATCTGACCCCGGCCCGTAGGTTTGGGGCCCGTAAGTTCGGGGTCCGTAAGTTCGGGGTCCGTAGGTTCGGTTCCGCGACGAGACCTCACGGACCGACCGCCCCGGCGCCGTCGGAACGCGCCCGCGTTCGCGGTGCGAACGTCTGGCGCCGCGACGAGACCCGACGGACCAAACGCCGCGGCGCCGGTGAGACGCGCCGGCGTGGGTGCGAAAGCCTGGTTCCGCGGCCGACCCCTACGAATCACGCACCCCGGCGCCAGTGACCGCGCCCGCGTTGGTGGTCCGTGGGTTTGGCTCCCGGAACCGAACGTGCGGACCGGTCAGGGGGTGGTTTGGGTGAGCCAGCGTTGGATGCGTTGGCGTTCGTCGCGGGAGAGGTCGCCGCGGGTGGCGTCGGCGTCGAGGAGGCGCTGCAGCAGGCGGCGCGCCTGCTCGGACTCGCCCTTCTCGGCGGCCAGGGTGGCGAGGTTGAGCAGGCTGCCGGTATGGCTCGGCTCGCGCTCGAGCGCCGCCAGGTAGGACGCCTCGGCCAGCTCCGGCTGCCCCAACCCGGTCGCGACGATGCCCAGGCGGAAACGCGCCTCGGCGCTGTCGGGGAACCGGTCGGCGACCGAGCGCAGGTGGTCCAGCGCCTGCTGCTCGAGCCCTGCAACCTCCCGATCGCGCGCGGCCCCGTCCTTGCTCGGCTTGAGGCGTGCCAACTCGGCGGCTCGCAGCGTCGCGGTGGCGATCGCGAGCGCCGCGTCCTCGTCACCGGGCGCCAGCTCGACGCAGCGCGCGAACGCCTGCGCCGCCTGCTGGGCGTCCGTCTGTGCCTGCTGGTAGGGCACCGGCACGCCCTGCGGCGTGCGCGCGATCGACAGCAGCGACGCGCCGAGCCGGAACTGCGCGGTCGCATCGTCCGGCCGCAGGGAGACATAGGCACGCAGGTGAGGCAGCGCGGCGCGCTCTTCGCCCAGTTCGTAGCGGTAGGTGCCGGCGATTCCGAGCAGCGCGGCCTTCTCGGCGGCCGGCGCCTCCCGGCAGCGCTCCAGCGCGTCTTCGGCGGCCTTGGCCGCAGCGCTCATGTGTCCGGATTCGGCCAGGAACACGGCGTGCATCCAGCCGACGAACGCGTCGGCGGGCGCCAGCTGCCGGGCGAGCGCCAGCTGCGCCTCGCCGCGCCGCATCCCGAACCACTCGATCGGGTCCTGCTGCGCCGCCTCCTGCAGGCGGACCATGCCCAGCACGGCTCTGGCCCGAGCCGAGCGCGGGTTGGTGGCCAACACCCGCGCGGCGATCGCCTCGGCCTCGCCGTAGCGACGACGAACCACGGCGTCGATCGCGGCCTGCTCGAATTCCTGACACTGCTCGCGCACATCGTCGGCGAGTTCCACGATCGCCAACGAGTCGATCGAGACCTTCTCCGGGTCGGGCGCGACGCCGGCACAACCCGACAGCAGCAGCAACACGGACGGACCGATCCGACACCACAGACGCATGCGCCCATCATCGTCTGGCCTGCCCCGAACGGAAAGCTACGCTTCGTCTCATGGTGCGCATTGCCGCCGACATCACCTGGCTGGTCGGACGAACCCCTCTGGTAGATCTCTCCCGGCTCTCGCCGCCGGGCACCCGCGTCGTGGGCAAGCTCGACGCCTGGAACCCCTCGGGCAGCAACAAGGACCGCGCCGCGCTGGGGATGATCGAGCACGCCCGCCGCAGCGGCTTCCTCGTCGACGGCGGCACGATCGTCGAGTGCAGCAGCGGCGACCTCGGCTTGGCGATCGCGACCATCGGCCGGCGTCTCGGCTACCGGGTCATCCTGACGATGCCGCAGAGCGTCGCCCCCGCGCGCCGCAACCTGCTGACCGCCGTCGGCGCCGAGGTCGAGGTCACGCCCGAGGCCGACGGCATGCGCGGCGCGATGAACCGCGCCGAGCAGCTCGCCCGCAGCGTCGACGGCGCCGTCTGCCTGCAGGCGTTCACCAATCGGTCCAACGCGAGGGTGCACGCCGAGACGACGGCACGCGAGATCTGGGAGGACACCGACGGGCAGGTCGACACCGTCGTCGTGCCCGTCGGCACCGGCGGCACGGCGGCCGGCTGCGCCGAGTTCTTCCGCGACCGCGGCGTCCGGGTCATCGGCGTGCAACCGGCCACCAGCGCCGTGCTGACCGGTGGTTCGCCGGGCGTTCACAACATCCCGGGCCTCGGTGCCGGCTTCATCCCCGACATCCTCTCGCCGGATGCGCTCGACGAGATCCTCGACGTGCGCGACGAGGATGCGCGCGCGGCGACCCAACGGCTGATGCGCGAGGAGTCGCTGCTGCTGGGACCGGCCAGCGGCGCCGTGCTGCACGCGGCGCTCGAGCTGGCGGCCCGCAGCGAACTCGCCGGCAAGATGGTGGTCGCCGTCCTCCCGGACGCGGCCGAACGCAACATCGAACATTGGATGCCCGACAGCCCGTCATGAGCAACTCCGAGCCTTCGTCCGACGTCCAGCAACGCGCCGCGGCCTTGATCGGCAAGGTCGAGACGCTGCGAACCCAGATCCAACAGCGCATCCTCGGCCAGGAACGACTGGTCGACGACCTGATGGTGGCGCTGCTCGCGGGCGGCCACGTGCTGCTCGAAGGCCTGCCGGGCCTCGGCAAGACGATGCTGGTCAAGGCGCTCGCCGACGGCCTCGGCCTTGGCTACTCGCGGGTGCAGTTCACGCCCGACCTGATGCCGAGCGACGTCACCGGCACGCAGGTGATCGACGAGGACGACGGCAGGCGCACGTTCCGCTTCCAGCAGGGGCCGATCTTCGCCGGCCTCGTGCTCGCCGACGAGATCAACCGCGCGACGCCGAAGACGCAGTCGGCGTTGCTCGAGGCGATGCAGGAACGTTCGGTCACGGTCGCCGGCACGACGCACCGGTTGCCGCAGCCGTTCCACGTCGTGGCTACGCAGAACCCCATCGAGCTGGAAGGCACGTTCCCGTTGCCCGAGGCCCAGCTCGACCGGTTCTTGTTCCGTTTGGACGTGACGTCGCCAGGGGCCGAAGACATGGCTCGAATCCTGGCAGCGACGACGGGTGCTACGGACGACACGCCGCTGATGCGAGTCGCCGGCGAGGAACTTCTGCAGCTGCAGGCGCTCGTCCGCGAAGTGCTGTGCGGCTCGCACCTGGTGCGATTCGTGGCCGAACTGGTCGTCGCGACGCACCCCGACGATCCCGGCAGTGACGAACCGACCCAGCGCTTCGTTCGTTACGGAGCAAGCGCGCGCGCCGGCCAGGCGATCCTGCTCGGTGCGAAAGCGCGCGCCCTGTTGGCCGGTCGTCCGGCCGTCGTGCAAGAGGACATCGACGCGTGCCTGCTGCCTGCTCTGCGCCACCGCGTGCTGCTCGGCTTCGAAGCCGACGCGGAACAAGTAACGGTGAAGGACCTGCTGCCGCAGTGGCAAACCCGCGCCCAACGCGCGGTGAGCTAGCACGTTTCAAACGAACCGATTTATTTACGAGAACGCTGACACCTTCGGGGGTCCTGCGGTCTCGAGGGCCGGCGCGCCACAAAAAACTGCACGCGCTTGGAAAGTTCCGGCCCCTCGTTCGTCTACTAGAGAAGCATGGGACGAGTGGTCCCGACCGCCCGGCGCTGTTACCGCAGCGCTGATTCGAGAGGGCAAACTTGAGCGGTCGGGACCTTCGTGGCCGACGATTCTGGGAGAGAATCGTCGGCCACTCTTTTTTTCAACCCCCCCCGGGCCTTCATCCCAGCGGCGATTTACCCCAGCCGCAAACACCTGCCAACTCTCGCACTTGGCCTCCGTCCATGGCTGGCGCATCATGCGGCGAGATGAACACGGATCAGGAGTTCCTTCAGGTTGCCGAGAAGCTGATGCAGGACCTGCTCGGCAAGTTCGACACGTTCGACCCGGACGAGCTCGAGGCCGACGCGGCCGCCGGGGTCATCAAGATGACGTTCGCGAGCGGTGGAGCGTGTGTGCTCAACCGCCAGACCGCCGCACACCAGATCTGGCTCGCCGAAGGCGCCACTGCCTGGCACTTCGAGCTGGACGCCGATTCGGGCCAGTGGATGGACACCAAGGGCCGCGGGGCGCTGACGGCCGTGCTGTCAGAGGTCCTGACGAAGCGGCTCGGGCGGCCGGTCCAGATCTGAGCGGCCGCTCCTCGGCCAGGATCCGGCCACGCTCCGGCAGGGCTGCCTCAGGCGGGGCAGCCTCAGGCGGACCGCACGCCCGACGAGCGCGGGAACCGCATCCGGAACGTGGTGCCACGACCGGCCTCGCTGTCGACCTGGATGATGCCGTTGCTGCCGCGCACGTAGCGTGCGACGGCGGTCAGGCCCAGACCGGTGCCCTGGCCGACCGGCTTGGTCGTGAAGTATGGATCGAAGATCCGCTCCTGCACTTCTCTCGGCATGCCCGGTCCGGTGTCGGAGACCTCGATCCAGACCTGGTGGCGGTCGCTGCCACACCGCAACGTGATCGCCCCCTCGCCGTCGATCGCCTGCTTGGCGTTGATGACCAGGTTCCAGAGGGCGTGCACCAGACCGTTGGGATTGACCTGGACGAGCGGCGCTTCCGACGGCGCCTCACAGGTCGCCTGGATGCCGCTCGGCAGCACCCGCTGCGCCTGCACGTGGAACTGCCGCAGGATCTCGGACAGGTCGCACGCCGTGTTGGTGCCTTCGTCCGGGTGCGCCATCCGCATCAGCTGATCGAGCAGCGGCTGCGTCTGCTGCAGGGTCTCCTCGATCATCGTCAGGCGACGCCGACGCTCGTCATCGTCCGACATGTTGCCGAGCGTGACGTGCCCGAGCAGCACCTGGAACGTGTTGCGCAGCTGGTGGCACACGAGGCCGGCGAGGTCCCCCACCGTCTCGACGCGCAGCGCGTGGCGCAGCAGCTTCTCGCGGTGTCGCAGCGCGCGGCTCGACTCGAAGTTCTTGCGGCGCTGTGACTCGGCGGTCATCAGCGCCATGAACACCAGCCGGTTGAGGATCGCCCCGGCCAGCGCCGACGCCAGCGACACCGCGGTCAGGCTGATCGCATGCACCCAGGCATCCGGCAGCGTCTCGGGCCGGACCGACGAACCCGGCGCGAACCACGTCGCCAGCAACATGGCGGTCACCGCGACCATCGTCATGCTCAGGCCCGCGATCACGCCAAGGCACGTCGTCGCCAACAGCGACAGCACCGGGTGCAGGTACCACGCCGGGCTGAACACGCCGCGCGGCCAGTTGGCCAGGATCGTCAGCGTGAACATCGCCAGGAACAGCAGCGTCGCCGCGTACTGCATGCGATGACGCCGCCAACCGAGCCACGCCAGGAAGAACACCGGCGCCGACGCCAGCGCCGGCAAGGCTCCGCTCCACGGCAGGTCGGTCGTCCACAGGCCGCCGTCGACGAACAGGCAGCCGACCCCGAAACCGGTCGCCGCAATCGCCATCGCTAGCGACGCCCAGCGGATCACCAGCGACAGGCTGGAGACGACCGGGAGTCGGGTGCTCGTGAGGAACCCGAACAGGGTTTCCTCTGACAGTTGGACCTGGACGCGCAAGGCGTCGGCATTGTAGATGGGCGCATGGCCCCGCCGCCACTCTTCTGCTACGGCCGCAGCTCGGGCTCGGGCGCCTCGCAGACGACCTCGACGGGCGTGCCGGTGATCGGATGTGCGAGCTTGAGGCTCCATGAGTGCAGCATGACCCTGGGGTAACGCTCACCGGGACGCGCGCGGTAGCCGTACTTCCTGTCCCCGGCGACGGGGCAGCCAAGTGCGGCGAGGTGGACGCGGATCTGGTTGCGTCGCCCCGTCTCCAAGCGACAACGAACCAGGCTGCCGCGTCCCCGACGCGCCACGGTCGCATAGTGGGTGACGGCACGTCGGCCGCCCCGACGAACGACCCGCACGATTCCGTCCGGTCCTTCTTCCAGGTGGCTCTCGATGCAGCCAGACTCCGGTGAGGGCACAGCCGTCGTCAGGGCCAAGTAGTCCCGTTCGGCTGCGTGGTCACGGAACGTCCGGTCGAGCCCTCGCTGTGCGTGCTCGTCGAACGCGAACGCCAGGCACCCGGTGGTGTATTCGTCGAGCCGGTGCACGGCGATCACCCGTTGCCCGAGCTGCTTCGTAAGCATGTCCACCAGGCAGGGTTCGGTACGGCCCGCGGCGGGCACGACGAGCACCCCGGCGGGCTTGTGCACGATCAGCAGGTGATCGTCACGGTGCAGAACGGCGACCTCTCTCGGCATCGCAGCCGACGATCGGTGCCGCCTAGTGCAGGCGCAAGTGGTACTGCTGGATCTTGCGGTAGAGGGTCGCGCGCCCGATGCCGAGCAGCTGCGCAGCGCGGCGCACGTTGCCCTTGGTGGCCTGCAGCGCGCGGCCGAGCAGGAACTTCTCTTCGTCCTCGAACGGACGGATGCAGTCCTCGGTCAGCTCGACCTCATCGGCCTTGGCGTTGCCGGTCGCCGAAGCGGCCGGCGCGGCGGTCGGCGCCGCACCGCTGCTGGCGGGAGCCATGAGCTGGTCGCGGTCGATCGGCGCACCACCGGCGAGCATCTGCCCGCGGCGGATGGTCGCTTCGAGCTGCGCGACGTTGCCAGGCCACTGCATGCTTTCGAGCAGCATGCGGGCGGCCGGCGTGAAGCCCTGGTGGTTGCGACCCGACGCCGGAACGCCCGAGTCGAGGATCGCGTCGGCCAGCGTCTGGATGTCGTCGACCCGTTCGTGCAGCCCCGGCACCATGATCGGGAACGCGTGCAGCCGGTAGAACAGGTCCTCGCGGAACGCACCGCGCGCGACCAGCTCCGGGATGTGGGCCGACGTCGTCGTGATCAGTCGCACCAGCGACGGCGCGCGCGACGTCGAGCGCTCCTTGAGGTGCTTGACCAGCGCAGCCTGCGCGTTGGCGGGCAGCTGGTCGACGGCCTCGAGCACGAAGGTCGTCTGCGGGTTGCCGGCGATCGTCTTGGTGAGCTCGTCGGCGGACAGCGTCGCGCAGTCCTTGACGACGATCGTCTGGTCGGCACGGCGGCTCTTGAGGTGGATGGCCCGCGCGGCCAGCGACTTGCCCGAACCGACCGGGCCTTCGATCAGCACGGTCGCGTCGCAATCGGCAGCGCGCGAGACGGCGCTCTGCAGGCGACGCATGACCGGCGTGCTGCCGACGAGCGCGGAACCGCTGCGGATGCCCTCGACGAGGGCCTCGAGTTCGGCGACGCGCGCGCTCTTCTGCGCCAGCTCCACCGCGACGGCGGCGAGACCGGCGATCGTGTCCTGACCCAGGTCGGCGTCGTCGTCGACGCGCAGCACCGGCACGGTCACGCCGGCAGGGACGTCCGCAGCCATCGCCTCGTGACAGAAGATCACGTCGACGGGCTGTTCGACCGAGCCTTCGACCAGCGCGTTCCAGCTGGTGTACGGCACGGCCTCGTGGCCGGCCTGCTCGACGGCGGTCGTCAGTTCGTCGCTGCCTTGCGGCGAAACCAACCCGATACGCGCGGTCGCGCGCACCGAGTTCTCATTCCCGATCAGTGCGATGGTCATGCCTTGTCCCAGCCAGGGATCGGCATTCGGAAGCCTGCCGGTAAAGGCGGCTTGCGCATCGCGCTGGGGGATTCCCCGATGCGCCCATCTGCGCAAGGCGGGGAAAGGCCCGACGCCGCGGGCAGATCAGCCGTCGATCAGGCGGCGCGACAGCTCGTCGAAATCGATGGTCTCGAGCTCGTCCTGGGTGATCGGCTTCATGCCGCGGAACTTGCGGTACTCCTCGATCGAGGTCAGCTCGACGTAGTCGCGGGCGGTCATCAGCTTGCCGTCCGCGTCGCGACGCTGCGTCTGCTTGTTGTTCTGCGTCTTGTCGAGCGTCTGCTTGGCACGGTGGCAGATCGAGAGCGTGTTCTCGAGGTTGCCGCGGATCTTGGTGAGCCGGTCCTCGTTGGCGCCAGGAGTGTCCATGCTCTTGGTGATCTTGGCGATCGCGACCTCGAGCACGGCGATCAGACAGTTCAGCTTCGTCGTCAGGCGGGTGCGGTACTCGGCAGAGCCGAGGGCCTCGGGAAGCTTGGGAGTGTTGTTCTGTTCGGCGTCCATTCAGTGAACCTCTCTTTGTGTCGAGGGGAGCACCGCGTGTGCCAACTCCTGTCGAGAACGTGAACACGCCGTGACACGGGGAGAGGTCACGGACAGGCAGCCCGCCGGTGCGGCGTGGCGTCGCAGATTCGCGACGGTCCCGGTCGCATCCGCCGGACGGCGACGCATGGATGCGACGATCTGGGAGCGGTTGGCGGCAAGCCGTGCGGCCAGAGAGGTCGGAGCACAGCCCGGTAGCGCGGCGGTGCGATGCGCGGAGGTGCGGCGCCCGGAACCCAGTTGCCCGATGCCCAGTTGCACGGAGCCCAGTTGCACGGAGCCCAGTTGGCCGATGCCCAGTTGCCCGGAATCCAGCAGCCAGGAGCCCAGCAGCCAGAAACTCAGTTGCTCAGCGCCTGGCGGTAGATCGTGCGCGCAACGTCGTCGAGGCGCGTCAACGAGCCGCGTCCGGCGACGTGGAAGCTGACACCGTTGTCCCAGAACACCAGCGCGCTGACCGCCGGATCGCGGAAGCGGCCGATGGTGTTGGCCGCGGTGCCGGGCAAGCCCTGGAACGGGTTCACCACGTTGACCGTCTGCACGACCATGAACTGGTCGATGCCATCGGTGTAGCTCATCACCAGCTTGGCCCGGGCGTTGATCGGGTCCTGGTGGACCTCGACCGACTCGAGCCCGTAGTCGCCGACCACGCTCAGGATGTCCGGATCGATCAGGCCGGTCGGGCTGCCGAGGAACGTCTGCGCCGACGCGAAGTCCGGCATCGGCGTGATGACCTGGCTCGGCGCCATCGCGGTCATGTTCTGCACGCCCGACGTGAATTGCACGGCCTCGATCTCGGCGAAGATCTTGAGCTGGTTGTCGAACTCGGCGACGAACAGCGGGACGTTGGTCAAGCCGTCGATGTCGACGACCCAGATGGCCTTGTCGACCGTGTTGGGGAACACGACCATCCGCCGCGCGATGCGGCCGGCGCGCACGACCTGGCCGAAGTCGTGCAGCGTGTAGTTGTTGCCGGCGCGCAGCAGGTCGCGCACCTGGAACGAACCGTGGCGGAAGAACAGCGAGCCGAAGCGCGCGTAGGTCTGCTGCCACTCGAGGCTGAGCTGCGAGCCCGCGGGCTCACCCTCGACGCCGAGGAAGGTGATCGAGAACTGCGGCTTGTGCGTGCCGTTCGCGACGACCTGGAGCTGCTCCCGGACGGTGACGACATTGCCGCCGTCGGTGCGGAAGCGGCGGAACTGCTCGACCGTGTAGTCCTCCTGGAGCACGGCCTGGCCGATCGACTGCAGCGTCGGGATCGAGGATCCGCCCGACTTGGTCTTGCTCAGCGTCGAATTCTGCGACGTCGAGCCAGGCCCCTGCCTCTGGCCCTGCCCCCGCAGACCGTCCGCGCCCGCCGTGATCACGGCGACCGTCAGCAGCATACAAGTCAGCCAATGGGCGACTTGCGCTCGGAACGTCTGGGGGGAGGGCGACACGAGAGAGACGGGCGAACTGTAAACGAGACGAAAACGAGGTGGGGTTGCCTTTGGCAGTTGCCGGGATCAATTCCGTCCACCGCGTCGTGCATGAACGAACGGGATGTCGGGAGCTTCTCCCAGCTCCATAAAGACGATCGGAGCTTCCTCTTTGGTTCCCTCGGAAACCGTAATCATTCCCAGCACAGCAGCTGCGGCGGCGCCGGCCAGCAACAGGGGCCACCGACGAGGCTTCTGGCTGCGTGCAACGCTACCCGCGGAGACCTCGTCCAGGATCGTGCGGCGCACGTCCGACCAGGCCTCTGCCGACGGCGATTCGGGACGCCGGACGAGCTCGCGTGCGAGCTCGGAGTCGATCAGCGAGTCCTCCCACTGCGGCGCGTCGACCTGCTGGGGCGCCGGAGCGGCGTCGAGCCACTCGGCGACCGGCCCCTGCTCGGCCATCTCGACCGCGCGTTCGTAGACGCCTTCGAGCATGGCCTTACTGGCGAGCTCGGCAGGCACCGGAGGGCGGGCAGCGACGAAGGCGCCGAGCGCGGCCGGCGCCGCCAGCCGCGCAGAGCAGAACGAACACGACGCGACGTGCCCGGCGGCCTCGGTCGAATCGGGGTCGCGCAGCACCGCGCGACAGGTCTCATGGATTTGGGGACGAAGGCTCATCCGACTCCTCCTACGGGATCCTGATCGTCAGGATCGCCCGGTGCGTCCCCCGTGGCATCCTGTGCATCGAGCTTGCGGCTGACGTCCAGGTGCGGGAAACGGGTGCGAACGGTGTGTTCGAGAGCGAGGTGGGCACGCGCGAGGCGTGACTTGACCGTTCCCATCGACACGTCGAGGGTTGCGGCCAGATCCTCGTACGACATCTCCTCGAGATAGCGCAGCGCCAGGATGGCGCGCAGCTTCGGGCTGAGCTTCGAGATCGCGAGCTGGACCTGGTCGCCCACCTCGTGCACGGCGGCCACGTCACGCGGCCCGAGCGACTCGTCGACCATGTCGACCCGGTTCTCCTGGTCGGAGAGCAAGGTCGGGGCACGCCCCACCTTGTTGCGCCGGCGGTGGTCGATGCTGCAGTTGGCGACGATGCGGAACAGCCACGTGCTGAACAGCGAGTTGCCCTTGAAGCTGCCGAGCTTGCGGAACAGCAGCGCGAAGCTCTCCTGCACGATGTCGAGCGCATCCGACTGGTTGCCGGAGATCCGGAATGCGATCGCGTAGACGCGCTCCCGGTAGCGGTTGAACAGGACCTCGAACGCCTGGTGGAAGCCCTCGCTGTCGGGGTTCCGACAGGCAGCTACCAGCTCGGCATCGGGGTCGCGCAAGAGTTCCACGAGTCTTCGACGTGCCGAGCCCGGCCGGGGGTTCCGTCGAAATCGGGTCAGACGTCACAAACGCCTGATCGAGGCCGGGTTAGCGAGGGGGTCGCGCCGACCGGCGCCGACCGTTCGAAGGTAGCTAGTTGCCGCCGATGAGCTCGGTGCCACCGGGAATCGTGATCGTCCAACCGACCGACTGGCTGCAGCTGCTGTCGCACTCGAGGTCGTTGGCGTCCTCGCAGTCGGCCGCGGTCACGATGTAGGTCGTGCCGGCGGGGCCGACGGTGTCCTCTTCCAGCGTCAGCACACAGACACGGTTGGACTCGATGCTCATCGAGCTGGAGGTCGACGGGATCGGGCTCAGCGTCTGGATGACGTAGCGGCCATCGCCGAACGGGATCAACGTGGCCAGGCCCGCGGGGCCGGGGATCAGCTTCTGGCCGTTGGACAGCTGCTGCCCTTCGACGGTGGTCTCGGCCCAAATCGTGCACGGCGAGACCGACTGCAGGATCGACTCGTCGACCAACGGGATCGACAGCTGCACCCAGATGCCGTCCTCGGGGGTCACGCGCTCGCGGTAGACCACGCCGGAGGCTGCAAAGATGTTGAGCGGGAAGCGCACACCCGGCCATTCGGGGCGCTCCAGCCAGGTCTCGAACGAGTGGATCGAGTTGATCCCAGGGTTGGTCGCGCCGCCCGCCGGCATCACGCGGTGGAAGACGTGCATCCACGTCAGCGGGTCGCCCGAGCCCGGCGTCGGTCCGGTGATCACCAGACGCATCTGCTGGTCGGCGGGCAGCGGCGCGTTTCCGGAGCGCGGATTCCCCCCTTCGATCACTTCTACGAAGTCGGGGACCTGATCGCCGTCGGTGTCGGGGTTGGTGCTGTTGGTCAGCACGACCCACTCGACGACGTCGGGCAGGAAATCACCATCCGTATCGATATCGGCGACGGTCTGGCCACTGCCACCCGTTGCCGCCACCGATTGGCCTGGCTCCGACCATGCGACGAAGGCCGTCGCAAGTCCGCTAGCCACCAGAAGGAGGGAGAACTTTCGCTGCATCAGGGACGCTGGGATGCCTGAACTAGCTGAGAGGGGTCTCGGGGTTTCAAGCAGCCTGGGTAGTAGATTCAACCACCACGGGGGTCTTCAGGCAAGCCAGGGAACGCCGTGGATCGTGCGGAATCCCTACCTAGACGGAGAAAGCTCGACCCTGCCCACGGGAGTCCCGTCGTTGTCTTTCGGAGTGTGGCCCGATAAGACCGGTGTTTCGCGCACCCGTAGCTCAGCTGGATAGAGCGACGGTCTCCGAAGCCGTAGGTCAGAGGTTCGACTCCTCTCGGGTGCGCCAGTTTCCGCGCTCCACCTCCGCCGGAGCAGGGCGCCGTTTTTGGTTCGGCGAAAGTATTTGGTTCGGCGAAACCGGGAGCCCGACGTGCCGACGCTCGCATTCCACATCGACGTCACCCGCCCCGCCCAGCGCGAACTGCACGTGCGCGCCACGTGGACGACCGACGCCGGCGGCGAGGTCGAGTTCTTCCTGCCGACCTGGACCCCGGGGAGCTACCTGCTGCGCGAGTACTCGCGCCACGTGTCGCGGGTGCAGGCCTTCGAGCCCGGCACCGACCGCGAGCTCGCCTGCCGCAAGACCGCCAAGAACCGCTGGGTCGCCGCGACCGCCGGCGGCGGCGTCGAGCTGCGCTACCGCGTCTACGCGCACGAGCTGACGGTTCGCACCGCGGACGTCGATGCGTCGCACGCCTACTGGAACCACACGTGCCTGTTGCTGTGGCCGCGCGAGCACCGCAACGTGCCGGCGGAGCTGGTCGTCGACTACCCGCCCAACTGGTCGCTGAGCTGCAGCCTGCCGTCCCACGTCGAGCCCGAACTGGAGCACAAGCGCTGCACGCTGCACGCGCGCGACCTCGACGACGCGCTCGACGCGCCGGTGCTGATCGGCACCACGCAGCGGGTCGAGTGGCAGGTCGACGGCGTGCCGCACGCGATCGAGCTCGACGGCCTCGGCTCGGTGTCGCCGCCGCCGACACTCGCGAGCGACCTCGAAGCGATCACGCGCACCGCCGCGGCGGTGTTCGGTGGGCAGCTGCCGTACGAGAGCTACCTGTTCCAGGCGTTGTTCGCCGGCGAAGGCTACGGCGGCCTCGAGCACCGCAACTCGTCGACGCTGCTGATGCCGCGCACGTCGCTGACGACCGACAAGGGCTACCGCGACTTCCTTGGCCTCGCCGCGCACGAGCTGTTCCACGCGTGGAACGTCAAGCGAATGCGACCGGTCGAGTTCTGGGACTACGACTACGAGCAGGAGAACTACACCAGGCTGCTCTGGGTCATGGAGGGCTGGACCGCCTACTACGACGACCTGCTGGTGGTGCGCGCCGGCCTGATGAGCCACAAGGACTACCTCGCCACGATGGCGAAGAACCTGCAGGGCATGCGCTCGTCGCCGGGCCGCTTCGAGCTGAGTCTGGAGGAGTCGAGCTTCGACGCCTGGATCCGGCTGTATCGCCCCGACGAGAACACGCGCAACTCGTCGCAGAACTACTACGGCAACGGCGCCGTCGCGGCGCTGTGCCTCGACCTCGGCATCCGCCGCGCGACCTCGGGCGAGAAGAGCCTCGACGACGTGATGCAGCAGCTGTGGCGGGACTCGTACGAGAACGGTCGCGGCTACGAACTCGAGGACGTGCACCGCGCAATCACGCAGGTCGGCGGCGAGGCGCTGATCGAGCCGTTGCGCCAGCTGGTCACCGGCCCGCTCGACCCCGAACTGGACGAGGTGCTGGTCGACGTCGGCGTCAAGGTCGAAGCCAACGATGCCGGCAAGCCGTACCTCGGTGTCGCGCTCAAGGGTGGGTCGACCAAGGTCGCTTCGGTCACGCGCGGCGGCCCGGCCTACGACGCGGGGGTCGCTCCGGACGACGAACTGCTCGCCATGCAGAACCTGCGCGTCACCAGTGGCAACTGGCAGGCGATCCTGGCCGCGATCGCGCACGTCGACCAACCGTTCGAACTGCTGGTCGCGAGGCGTGGCGTCATCCGTTCGCTCGAGGTCACCCCCTCGGCGAGCCCCGGCACGATCAAGCTGGCCGCCAATCAGGACGCGACCGAGCCACAGGTCGCCGCACGCAACGCCTGGCTCGGCGCGGAAGCCGACTGATCTGCGCGGCCGCGGCGCTGGCTGCTGCTGGGGCCTCTGCTCGCCAATCCGCGCGAGCACCCTTGCCTGGCAGGTCTGCCGGCAGGTTCGCCGACGTCTTCGCGAGCACCTTCGAGGACCCTGGGAACCAGAGAGGACCCGTCGGGAAAGGCCGCTCGCAGCGGCGCGTCAGCCGAGCGAACTGTGCGTGCCGTCGCAGTAGGGGGCATTGCGGCTCTTGCCGCATGCACACCAGACCACCGTGCGCGGTTCGTCGAACACGACCTTGATCGGGGTCACGTCGGAATCGCGGTGTGTGCCGTCACACAGCGGGTAGGAGCTGCTCCGCTGGCATCGACACCAGGCGTGCTTGCCGGCGCCACACCGATCGACGAACGGGCCCTTGAGGACACGTCCGGGAGGTTGAGGACGGGAGTCGGTCACACTCCCGTTCTACAACCTCCCGGCGGTCGAGTAGCAAGAGCTACCAAGCAATGGTTGCAGTCGGTTCCGCGGCTTCGGCGAGGAAGCCACGGAGTCAGAAGAAGGTGAGAGAAGCCCCCTCGACGCTGGCCCACCGAGGTAGGCCCACCGAGGCGGTCCGCCGCCGGCGGGCCGCCGACTCGTGGGGGAGTGGCATCGAGGATGAAAAGGGATGAGGGTCGGTCAGCGGAACTTGCGGATGACGCCGCGCACGACGCCGCGAAGCTGCACGCGGTTGGTGAACAGTGGCTCCATCTCGCTGTTCGCCGGCTGCAGGCGGATCATGCCGTTGGACTCGCGGTAGAAGCGCTTCAGGGTCGCCTCCTCGTCCTCGAGGATCGCGACGACGATGTCGCCGTCGTTGGCGGTCTCGCGACGCTCGACCACGACCAGGTCGCCGTCGTCGATGTGGTCCTCGATCATCGACTTGCCCTTGACCCGCAGCAGGTAGATGCGGTCCCCGGTCGGAACCAGGTCGGTCAGGCTCATGTCCTCGCGATCTTCGAGCACGTCGATCGGGCGGCCGGCCGCAATCGATCCGAGCAGCGGCAGGCTCGGGATCGGATCCTCGTGCTGGTCCATCTCCTCGGCATCCGGGTCGTAGAGGATCGCCACCGCGCGCGCCTTAGCGCGGTCGCGGTGGATGGCGCCCTTCTTGGTCAGCTGGTTGAGGTGCTCGTGGATCGTGATCTTGCTGACCCCGAGCGCCTGGGCGGCCTCGTCCAGCGTCGGGGCGATGCCGTTCTCCTTCCGGTAGTCGCGGAAGTAGCGCAGCACGCGGATCTGCTTCTCAGTGAGCATCAGGTTCATTGCAGCTCTCCAGTCAGGAACGCGGGCGTCCGAGGACGGACGGCCTCCCGAACGTCACGCGAACATCGCGAGGGCCAGGAAGGTGATGATCATCATACAAGCACCGAACAACTCGAACGCATGCCGAATCCGGTTTCGCGCAAACGAATCCCCGGCCTTGGCCTGCCTCGGCGGCTCGAGTTCTCGCACGACCCGCGGGCGGACCGGCTGCGGCCTGCCCGCCACCTTCGGCAGCGCCTCGTCGACCCACACCGTGGTCCGGCGGCCTCGGCGCACCTTGGTGCTAACCTCGCTCCAGGAAGCTGCTTGGCCTCGCTTCGCGGGCTCGACGACGGCCGCCCCCCAGCGCACGCGCTGGTTGGTCGCCGGACGGGTCGCCGGGCCCGTGCTGGTGCTCCGCGCCGCGCCACCCACCGCTCCCGCGGCTCGGCTGGCCGTCGTGCTGGCAGCGGTGCTGGCGGTCAGGCGCCGGCTGGCCTGGCGGGTCGAAGTGGTGAGGGGAAGCGTCTGCTGGCTGATCGTGACCATGTCTGGGTCCTGCCTGTAGGGTTTCGTTCGCGCTTTGTTTGGCTCGAAGTTAGCTCGATGTTCAGATCTGTCAACAACACCGTTCGGGTTTTTTTAGGTCCTCCGTTGAGCGGGGCTTCGGCGGCAATGGGGCGCAAGCCGAAATACCGACCGGGCGGAGCTGTTCTCTGCTCGTCATGCAGCGCCGTGCTGTTCGGAAGAACCTGCCGATGGAACGCCCCACGGACCACCTGAAGGACGACCACGTCGTGGCCGCCCGCGCGGTGCGTTGTCTGGCGGCGATCGCCCGGCAGGTGCGCCACGGGGACCCGTTCCCGGCGGACGACACGGCGACCGTGCTGCGCTTCCTGCGCGAGTGGGTCGTCGCCGTGCACATGCGCAAGGAGGACGAGGTCCTGGGTCCGGCGGTCGCGATGCGTGGCGACGAACGGTCGGCGGAGATCGTCGGCGAGCTGTTCCGGCTGCACGAGGAGATCGCCGAACTGCTGCACTACCTGGTCCTGTTCTGGGAGCCGCTCGGCGAGCTGACGACCGAAGAACGGAGCGGCTTCGCCGAGACCGTCGACGCGCTGGTCGCACGCCTCGAGCGGCGCCAGGAGCTCGAGGAGAGCGGGCTGTTTCCGGCGTGCGATCGCTACGTGCCGGCCGACGACCAGCTGCACTGGATCGAGGAGTTCGCGCAGCTCGAGATCGAGCGCGGCACCCGCGCGGCGTGGGCGGACCAGATCCAGTCGCTCGCAACCCGCTGGCTGAGCTGAGCCTGCGCGCACCCGCGCAGTTCGTGTCCGGCCGGAACTTGTCCCGCCGCCGAAGCCGCGCAGAATGGGGGTGCGAACCAACGCCGCGAAGGTCACGGGCCGGTCAGCCCGCGCGCGCGTCAGCGTGCCCCTGCGCGGCCAACAGAGAAGCCTCCCGCATGATCCTCAAACTCGAGCGCCCCCTCGTCTTCCTCGACTTCGAAACCACCGGACTGGACGTCAAGCACGACCGGATCCTCGAACTGGCGTTCATCCGCCTGCTCCCCGACGGCACGCGCGAGGAGATGGTCCAGCGCATCAACCCGGGCATCGAGGTCAGCAAGACCGCGGCCAAGGTCACCGGCATCCACTCCAACGACGCGATGGGCCTGTTCTGGGGGCCGCCGCTGAAGAAGGTCGGCGACAAGCTGCTCGAGTTCCTCGGCGACAGCGACATCGCCGGCTTCAACCAGATCAACTACGACATGCCCCTGTGGCGCAACGAGTGCAAGCGCCACGACATTCCCTACGAGGAGGGCAGCCGCGCCCAGGTCGACGTGAAGGTCATCTTCAACGTCTGCGAGAAGACCTGGGACCGCTTCCTGATGGGGCCGCGCAACCTCTCGGCCGCCGTGCGCCACTACTGCGGCCGCGAGCTCGAGGGGGCGCACGCCGCCGAGCACGACACCCACGCGACCATCGACGTGCTGCTCGCCCAGCTCGAACGCCACCCCGAACTGCCGCGCGACGTGAAGGGCCTCAGCGACTTCTGCCTGCGCAACAGCGACGAGAACCGCGACGACGAGCCGAGCGAGATGACCGGCGGCGCGGGCCTGTGAGCTGGTCGACGCGTCTTCGCTACCGCTTCGGCGACATCGACGACGCGGGCATCGCCTACTACCCCAAGCTGCTGCACTACTTCCACCAGGCCTTCGAGGACTGGTGGAGCGACGCGCTCGGGCACCCGTACCCCAAGCTGCTGCACGAAGACCAGCTCGGCTTTCCAGCCGTCAAGATCGAGGCCGAGTTCTTCGCGCCGATCGCGTATGGCGACGAGCCGGACGTGCACCTGGGCGTGCTGCACATGGGCACGTCGTCGGTGACGTTCGCGTTCTGGATGACGGTGGGGGACGAGCCGCGCCCGCGCTGCCGCGCGAAGATCACGACCGCCGCCGTGCACATGGTCGAACGCACCAAGCTCGCGCTGCCGGAGAACTGGCGCGAGCGGTTCGCGTCGTTCGCGATGGACGAAGCGGACTACCCGAGCGGGCGGTAGGTGGTGCAGGGCGGGGGATTCCGAGGCAGCCTGGCGGGATCGGCGCCAAGCAGTCGCAAGCAAGCTCGACGTGTCATGCGAACGACTCCCGCTCGGAAGCCAGGCACGATGTCCTTCTCTTCATCGGTGTCCCGCCACATTTTGACTACGTGGGCTTGGCAGCCTGCAATCAGGTACGCCATTTTCTTCGCTGCCTGACTGCAGATGACGGCAGCCCTCGTGCACGATGGCGTGGATGCCGCGTGGGCGCGCAAGGCAGCCGTTGTTGGGATCTCTGTGCGCGCCGCCCATCATGAAGCAACCCACCAGCCGGACGAGCGTCGCCTTCGCACTCGCCCTCGTCGTGCTCGTCGCCAACCGGCTGCGCGGCGACATCCCGGGCTACCGCGACCTGCACATCTGGCTGCTCACGGAAGTGCACGTGCTCGCGGCCCAGGCCGTCGGGCCGCTGATCCTGGTCGTCGCGTCGCTGCTGCTGGCGCGCTTCGCGGCCGGCGCAGGCAACGCCACGCGCGCGCTCGGCCTGCGCGCGCCGGTCGGCAAGGGTCTGCTGCTCGGCTTCGTGATCGGCCTGCCGATGCTGCTGCAGGCGCCGTTCTCGTCGAACGGCTTTGCGTTCACGGTCGAGCAGCTGCACGCGATCGTCACGGCGCCGTTCAACGAAGAGGTGTTCTTCCGCGGCATGCTGGTGCTCGTGCCGGTCTACGTCGGTGGCCGGCGCTTCTGGCCGTTCGCGATCGGCGCGGGGCTCTTGTTCGGATCGGTGCACGTGCCGTGGGACGACCGCATCGGCATGCAGTACTTCGCCACGTTCGCCGCGACGGCGGCCGGCGGCATCTGGTACGCGTGGCTGCTGCGCTGCTTCGACCGCAACCTGTGGTTGACGATCTCGCTGCACGCGACGATGAACGCGGCGTGGGCGCTGTTCGACGTGTCCGACGACGCCGCCGGCGGGCTGTGGCCCAACGTCGGCCGCGGCCTGACGATCGCGCTCGGCACGGTGCTCGCCCTGCGCCGCTCCCGCAACTAGCGGATGACCGGTCGCGAACGACGCCGCTGCTGCTCGTAGACGAGCTGGTTCTGCTCGGCGAAGCGCTTGTCCGTCAGCGTGAACAAGAACGCCACCACCTCGTCGACCTGTGCGTCGGTCAGCTCCAGCTTCTGGATCTGCGGGTCCTGCCAGGTGTTCTTGTTGCCGCCGTCGTTGTAGTGCTCGACCACGTCCCACAGCGTCGCCATCGAACCGTCGTGCATGTACGGCGCGGTCAGCGCGACGTTGCGCAGCGGCGCGGTGCGGAACGCGCCGACCTGGTACTCGAGCTTGCTGATCAGCGCGCGCCCGAGCTCACCGTAGCTGCCGACGATCTCCGCCATGTCCGCCGACGACGGGTCGCGATCGCGCGCGCGCACCTTGGGAAACGCCTCGCGGCCGATCGCCTGGTGGTCGTGCCGGTCGAAGCCGACGCCGACGTTGTGGAAGTTGCCGTCCGACAGCAGCGGCTCGCGCAGGCTGATCGGATGGCACGACGTGCAGTGCTCGCGAAACACCTCCATGCCGGCCTTGGCCTGCTCGGAGATCGCATCGTCGTCGCCGGCGCGGAACGCATCGAACGGAGCGTCCAGGAACACCAACGTGCGCTGGAACGCCGCCAGCGCGCGCGCGATGTCGTCGAACTGCGGCTCGCGCCCGTAGGCCAGTTCGAACAGCAGCACGTATTCCTCGACCTCGCGAACTCGCGTGACGACGGCAGCCTTGTCCGGCATGCCCATTTCGTGCGGGTTGAGGATCGGCGCGGCGGCCTGTTCTTCGAGCGTCTGCACGCGCCCGTCCCAGAACAGCCGCTTCTGCAGCGCCGCGTTCATCACCGACGGCGCGTTGCGCGGCACCACCTGGCCGCCAACGCCGATCGACGTGCGCCGCGGCTCGGCGAAGCCGTGCTCGGGATCGTGGCAGCTCGCGCACGAGAGCGTGCGGTCCTTGGACAGTCGCTTGTCGAAGAACAGCAGCTGGCCGAGACCGACCCGCGTGACGTCCGGCTCGTTGCCCTTCGGCGCCATCCCGAATGCGCCGCGGTAGTAGCTCCACTGCTCCTTGGCGATGCCGGGCGGGGTCGCCGTCCAGCCGGCCTCGGGCTCGAGCTGCGCCAGTGCGCGCAGCATCTGCGCGGTCTTGGTGCGGACGACGGATGGTTCGGTCTGCGCACAGACGGTCGTCGTCAGCAGCACGGCGGCGCACCAGGAACGGATCATGCCCGCCATGGTAGCGCCTGCCTCAGTGCTTGTGCGGCGCCAGCGCGATCCGGACCGGCACGCCGCGCTGGATCCTGACGACCTCGGTGGCCTCCACCTCGCCGTCGACGACGCGCATCGCCATCCCGTACCACCCGCCGCCGGGCACGCCACGGATCGCCACGCGGCCGTGCTCACCGGAGAACGCCACCAGCGAGGCGTTGCCGGTCGCCGATGCCGCGACGATGTCGGCGTCGGTGTCGTTCATGCCGAAGATCGTGATCCACGCGCCCGGGCACGGCTGGTCGTCGCCATCGACGACCTCGATCTCGAACGCGTCGTGCTTGCCGGTCTGCAGCGCCACCTCGGTGGCCTTGCCATCGACCTCGTGGATCGCAAACCCGGCCGCACCCGAGTTCGCGACCAGCACCAGCTGGCCCGGTGGCAGCGACGCGAAGCAGAAGCGACCGCCGTGGTCGGCGTAGGTGACCCACAAGGGATCGCCGCGGTCCACGTAGGCCTGCTGCCGCGAGCGCGCCGTGATCCGCGCACCGGCCAGCGGCACGCCATTGGTGTCGACGATCGCGCCGCGCAGCGAGCGCGGGGCGACCGTGAGCCGGCCACCAGCCTTTGGCGGCAAGAACGGCACGTGCCGGCCGTCGATCTCGACGAAGCCGATGCAGTCCGGGCCGAGACCTTCTCCGCCCAGCGTCGCGACCCCGCGGTCGTCGGTGCGGGTCCAGTGTTGCAGCGGCGGATGGCCCCGATCTCCGTAGCGCCACAGCACGCGACGATCCGCCATCGGCCGACCGTCGTGCACCAAGGTGACCGAGAGCGCCGGCGCCGGCTGCAGTTCGAACGTCATCAGGCCGTCCACCGGGTCGCCATGCGCCAGACGGCGGCCCGACGCCGCCACGAGCAGCCGATCCCGCCGCGCCGCGACGACGAAGCGGCCCCGTTCGTCGGTGCGTGCTTCGCCGCCGAGCCGGAAGCTCTCGAACACGCGCGCTCCGACGATCGGCGCCCCTGCCGGGTCGCGCACGATGCCTTCGACGAGCGGTCGTTGCTTGGCCCGCAGCTCGAGCGTGCGGCAGCGCCGCAACGGCATCATCAGGCCACCGTCGAGCAGCAGCCACGAGCGATCCACCGCCACCGGGATCAGGTACGGCTCCCAGAACGGCTCCTGCAGGTAGGCACTCGGAAACGCGCAGCGCCAGCGCCCGTCGCCGTCCGTCGTCAGGCGGTGCCGCGTGATCGGCGAACCGCAGCCGCGGTGCCGCGCCCAGGTCTGCTCGAACGGCTCGAGCGCCAGTTCGAACCCTGCCAGCGGCGCTCCGGATTCGTCCTTCACGACGCCGCCGACCCACGGCGTCTCGATCAGCTCCAGTTCGCAGAACCCGCCGGCCATGACCGGAAACCGGCGCATGCTCATCGACGCACCATCTGCTGTCGCAGCGATCAGTTCGAACGGGCCCGCGACCGGCAGCTTGCCGCGGAAGCGACCGCGTCGGTCCGTCGTCAGGACCTCGGTGGCGACCCCGCCGTCGGCCAGCGTGTAGCCGCAGAGCCCCGGCAGTTCGGGATGCACCCGCCAGCGCACGGTGACGGCGACGTCGGCCCGCGGTGCACGATCGGCAGCGCGCACGATTCCTGCCAGTTCGAACTGCTGCGCAGCTGGCGCGGTCGCGACCAGCAGCGCCGCGATGAGGCCGCGGAGACGCATCCCGACACGGTATGGTGGATCGCGCATGCCCGCCACCAAGCCACTGCTCGCAGGGATCGGCTCGGCGCTGTTCGTGCTGACCCTGCTGGGCGTGTTGATCGTGCAGCAGGCACGGCGCGACGCCCGCGCCGCGATGGTCGAGCAGCTCGACGCCGCGCGCGTGCGCCTCGAGGGCGCGCTCTACGAACGGCTCAACATGGTGCGCGGACTCGCCGCCTTCGTGCGGACCCACGAGACGTTCTCGGACGAGCAGTTCCAGCGGTTCGCGCTGGCGCTCGAAGGGGACCGCAAGGGCATCCTGAGCCTGCAGCTCGCGCCGGACGCCGTCGTCACCTACCTCACGCACGAGGACCGCAACCAGAAGGCACGTGGTCACGACCTGCTCGCCGACCCGACGCGGCGTGCGCTGGTCGAGCGCGCCATCGACAACCGCGAGTATTTCCTCGCCGGCCCGTTGCAGCTCGTGCAGGGTGGCATCGCGCTGATCAGCCGCCTGCCGATCTTCCTGCCGGATGCCAGCGCCGCGACCGGCGACCGCTTCTGGGGGTTCTCGACGATCCTGCTCGAGGTCGGGCCGCTGCTCGCCGAGGCCGGCATCGACGAACAGCACACCTCGCTCGAGTTCGCGGTGCGCGGAACCGACGGACGCGGCCGCGACGGCGACGTGTTCTTCGGGGACGAGCAACTGTTCGTCGCGCCGCAGGCAGCGGTCGACGTCGCGATCCCCAACGGCAGATGGGTGCTGGCCGCGCGCCGACGCGATTCCGCGTTCGCCGCGTCGTTCGGTTCGCCGCTGCTCTGGCTCGGTGCCGTCGCGATGGCGCTGCTGCTCGGCGGCCTGGTGTTGGTGCAGCTACAGCGGCCGCTGCAGCTGCAGGCCGCCGCCGATCGCGCCGTGAAGGCGCTCGAGGAGAGCCAGGAGCAGCTGCGCCAGGCGCAGAAGATGGAGTCGATCGGGCACCTGACCGGCGGCGTCGCGCACGACTTCAACAACCTGCTGGCGATCATCGGCGGCGGCATCGAGCTGGCGCTGATGGATGCGACCGACGACGAACAGCGCGACGCGCTCACGCAGGCGATGTCGGCGACCAAGCGCGGCGCGCGGTTGACCCAGTCGCTGATGGCGTTTGCGCGCAAACAGCGGCTCGCGCCGGTCGAGACCGACCTCAACGACCTGATCCGCAACAACCGATCGATGCTCACAGCCAGCATCGGCGAGGCGATCGAACTGCGCCTGCAGCTCGCCGCGCCGTTGCACCATGCGCTGGTGGACCCCAACCAGCTGCACACCGCGCTGCTCAACCTGGCGATCAACGCCCGCGATGCGATGCCCGACGGCGGCGTGCTGACGATCGCGACGCGCGAGCTGCCCGAAGAGGACCGCGTCGAGGTGTCGGTCACCGACACCGGGGAAGGCATGAGCGACGACGTGCGCGAACGCGTGTTCGAGCCGTTCTTCACGACCAAGCCGGTCGGCAAGGGATCCGGCCTCGGCCTCAGCATGGTCTACGGCCTGATGCAGCAGTCCGGCGGCGACATCGTCGTCGACAGCGAGCCGGGCGTCGGCACGGTCGTACGCATGCGGCTGCCGAAGGCGCGCAGCTCGACGCCGAAGGAGCAGACGCCGTATCCCGAGACCTATGCCGACCTGCCGCAGGCGCGCGGCGAGACCGTGCTGCTGACCGAGGACGACGCCGGCGTTCGCCGGATCATGGTCCGCCAGCTGCAGCGGCTCGGCTACCACGTGCTTGAGGCCGAGGACGCAGCCAGCGCGCGCAAACGGCTCGACGACGGCCCGGTGGACGTGCTGTTGACCGACGTCGTGCTCGGCAACGGCCCCGACGGCTACGCGCTCGGCGCCGAGGTGCGCCGAGACCACCCATCGATGGCCGTGCTCTACGCGTCGGGCAACCACCGCTCCACCGGCAAGCCGTCACACGACGACGCGGTGCTGCTGCGCAAGCCGGTCGCGACGCCGGAGCTCGCCCGCGCGCTGCGCGCCGCCATCGACCAGCGCGGCTGAGTCGCCACGTCGGCGACGCGGCATGCGGCCGTCGCCTACAGCGTGAACTCGCGCGGGAAGAACCTGGTCGGCGACCGCGACTGCACGCCGAACACGTGCTCGACGTTGTCCGGTGCCAACGCCTGTTCGGGCGCGTCGTCGGCGAACAGCCGGCCGTCGTGCAGCAGCACCGCCCGGTCGCAGTGCGGGGCGAACAGGTTGAGGTCGTGGCTCGCGACCAGGATGCCGTGGCCGTCGTCGGCGAGCCGGCGCAGCAGCCGCACCAGCTGCAGCGCGTGCTCGAGGTCGAGGTTGTTGGTCGGTTCGTCGAGCAGCAGCAGCCTGGCCTCGGTGGCGAGCGCGCGCGCGACGGCGACGCGCCGCTGTTCGCCGCCGGACAACGTGGTGACCGCACGGTTGGCGAACGCACCGGCATCCAGCAGCACCAGCGCCCGCTCGATCGCGGCGTGGTCCTCGGGCCGCAGCGCCTCGCTGCGGCCGCGGTGGGGGTGCCGTCCCATCGTCACCAGCTCCCGGCCGGTGAAGTCGAACGGCACGTCGGTGTCCTGCGGCACGAACGCCAGCTCGCGCGCCCGCGCCCGCGGCTCCCAGGCCGCCAGCGGTTTGCCGCCGAGCTGCGCGCTGCCCGCGTCGGGCTGCAGGGCTCCGACCATGCAGCGCAGGATCGTGCTCTTGCCGGCGCCGTTGCGGCCGGCGAGCAGCACGAGTTCTCCCGGCGCGATCTCGAGCGAGACGCCGTGCAGGACCGTTCGCTGGCCGAGCTGCACCGACAGCATGTTGGCGACGACCGAGGTCACAGCGCCACTCCCCGACGCTGCCGCGCCAGCAGGTACAAGAAGTACGGTGCGCCCGCGACCGCGGTGACGACGCCGAGCCGCAGGTTCCACTCGGCCGGCGCGACGCGGCAACCGAGGTCGCTGACGACCATCAGCACCGCCCCGAGCAGCGCCGCCGTCGGCAGCAGCACGCGGTGCGCGGGGCCGACCAGCAGGCGTGCGAGGTGCGGCACGATCAAGCCGACGAACGCGATGCCGCCGCTGTTGGCCACCGTCGTCGCCGTCAGGCCGCAGGCGAACCAGACCAGCGTGCGGCGGGCGCGCTGGGCGTCGACGCCGAGGCTGTGGGCGCTGTCGTCGCGCAGCGTCAGCAGGTCGAGTTCGCGGGCGCGCGGCCAGACCATCAGTGCAAACAGCAGGAAGCCGCCAGCCGTGATCCAGGCGTGCTGCCACGTGCGCGCGTCGAGCCCGCCCATCAGCCAGAACAGCACGCGCGAGCTGGCGGTGTAGTTGTCGAACGCGAACGTGACCACGAACGACGTCAGCGCGCCGAACAGCGTGTTGAGCGCGATGCCGGCGAGCAGCAGGTTGGCGACGGTGAAGCGGCCGTGTGAGCCGGCGAGCACGAACACCAGCGACGTCACGCCGACCGCGCCCGCCAGCGCGAACAGCGGCGTCATCACGACGCCGAGGTCGGCCCAGCCGAACACGATCGCCAGCGCGCCGCCGAACGCGGCCCCGGCGGCGGTGCCGATGATGTCGGGCGAAGCCAGCGGGTTGCGGAAGGTGGCCTGCATGACCGTGCCGGCGAGCGCGAGCGCGGCGCCGCCGAAGGTCGCGACCAGCACCCGCGGCGTGCGGATCGTGCCGAGCACGAAGCGGTCGGCGGCGTCCGGCGCGTCGGTCAGGCCGGTCCACGAGAGCAACCACGCAAACAAGGCGTCGAGGCCGGGGCGTTCGCGTGCGAGTCCCAGGTGCAGCAACGAGACCGCGACCAGCACGGCGACCAACAGCAGCGGCAGGCGGCGCTTCACGGGGCCTTCCACTCCCGCAGCTGCTTCTGCACGAACGCCGCGGCCTCGACCAGATGGTGCGACGTGGTGCTCAGCAGCGGCCCCGGCACGAACAGCAGCCGTTCGTTCTGCACGCACGGCAGCAGGTCGAGACCCGGGAACTGCTGCATCCACTCCGGCACGCCCTGCCCCGGCTCCCCGGCGAGCACGATCGCATCGGGCCGCCACGCGAGCACCTCCTCGATGTCGAGCTTGCGGAACGCGCCGACGCCGTGCTCGGCGGCGACGTTGGTCGCGCCGGCCGCGCGCGCGACCGCGTCGAACAGCGAGGCCTCACCGTAGGTGTGCAGCGCCCCGTCGAGGCTCATCAGCCGCCACGCCGGCAGGTCGCGGCCGGCCGCCTCGACCTGCTGCAGCCGCTGCCGCATCGCGGTCGCGACCGCACCGAGCTGCTCGTCGAGGTGGGTCACGCGACCCATCGTGCGCAGGTTCGCCTCGATGTCGTCGAAGCCGTGCGGGTCACGCGTGCGGACCACCGGCACGCCCGCCGCGGCCAGCAGCGCCAGCGTCTCGGCGCGCGTGTAGGCGTCGACCAGCACCAGGTCCGGGTCGACCGACAGCAGCTGCTCCGGCGTCGCGCCGACCAGCGGCACGCCGCGCGCGCGGTCCGCGACCAGCGAGTAGCCGGGGTCGGCCGCAAACGCGTGGGCCCCGGCCAGCCGTTCGTCGGGCAGCACGCCGAGCAGCGACTCCGCGGCCAGCACCGAGGCGGCTACGACGCGTCGGGGCGCGACCGCCGGACGCCACGAAGGCTCCTGCCACGGCTGTGCCTCGGTGCAGCCCACGAGCACGGTGAGGGCAACCGGGGCGAGCACGGACGTTCGGAGGGCCACGCGGCCATCATGGCCCGCGGCGACGGCCCCGCAATCAAAACAGCGTCGCGCCGGCTTTGGAGCTCGACTCAGCGACCGCCGTCGCCTTCGCCCTCGGGCAGCCCGAACGAAGCCGGCAGCTCTTCCTTGCCCTTGGTCTGCTCCGACCACGGCGCGTTCTTGAGCGTGATCGGGCCGACTTCGCGCAGTTCGTCCGTGCGGCGGTGCTGCACCACCAGCGTGCAGGTGTCTCCGCCGAGTCGCGAGCTGACCAGCATCTGGAAGTGCGGACCGTTCAGGACGTCGACGCCGTCGACCTTCATGATGACGTCGCCCTTCTTGAGACCGGCTTCCGCGGCTGCGCCCTCCTTGGGCGTGCCGGCGATCTTGGCGCCGGGTCCGAGGTGCGACGTCGCCAGCTGCACCCCGAGCCAGGCGCGCTGCAGGATGTCGCCTTCCTTCATCCGTTCGATCAGCGGCTGGATGTCGGCGATCGTCGTCGCGAAGCCGATGCCCGAGTCGTACCACTCGACGCCGGCGTTGCGCCCCGACGGCGACAGCGGCACGGCGATGCCGAGCACGCGACCGTGGATGTCGACGACCGCGCCGCCGTAGTTGGCCGGCGAGGTGTAGGCGTCGATCTGCAGCGCGCGTCCGAACAGGCGCTGCTTCGCACTGACGATGCCGAGGTGCACGGTCGGCTCCTCCTGCGCGAACGTGCGGCCGAGCGCGAAGGCCCATTGTCCGACCTTGACGTCCTTCGGGTGCACGAACGTCGGCACCGGCAGATCCTCGGCGTCGATCTTGACCAGCGCGATGCCGCGGCTGGTGTCCTCGCCGACGCGCTCCGCGTGGAACGTGCCGACCTTTGGCACCGTGATCAGCACGGTCGTCGGATCGAGGTTGAGCGCGAAGCGCGAGATCATGATCCAGCCGTCGGAGGTCAGGATGATGCCCGACGTCTTGCCCTGCGCCTGCTTGAAGCCGCCGGCGACCAGCGGGAGCTTCTTCTTCTTCTTGTCCTTCTTGTCCTTCTTGTCGTCCTTCTTGTCACCGTCGTCGGGGTCCCCTTCCGGGTCCTCCTTCTTGGGCTTCGGCTTGGGACGCGGCTTCGGCGGCGCGGGGCCGTCCATCGGTCCGTCCTTGCCCATCAGCCGGCGCGTGCCGCCGAACGTCTCGACGGTGACCACGAACGGCCCCGCCTTCTTCAGCGCCGCCTGCAGCACCGGCTCGAGCTCGAGGAACTCGTCCAGGTTGCCCTGCTGCGCGCACAGCGGCAGCGACAGACCCAACAACACGATGGTCGAACGCAGCATCACTTCTTCGGCTCCTCGGCGAGCGTCATGTCGCCGGTCATCACGCGGGTGCCGCGCTTCCACATCACCTTGACCGTGTCGCCCGGCTTGTACTTCTCGAGCACGCGACGGAACTCGTTGCAGCTGCGCACCGAGAAGTCGTCGACGCGCACGATCATGTCGTCGATACGCAGGCCGAGCTCGCGACCCGGGGACTTGCGCTTGACGCGCTCGACGTAGGCCGGTGGCGACTTGCGGCCGGCGGACTCGAACAGCGTGATGCCGGTCCACACCGGCACGACCTCCGCCTCGACCTCGTCGCGCTCCTTGCCGTGCACCATCTGTTCGAGGTAGGGCAGCAGGTCGCGCGACGGGATCGCTGCCGACAGCATGGTGTTGGTCTCCTTGCTGTCGAGCAGGCGCATGTTGAGCCCGATCCAGCGACCGTCGAGCGTGAACAGCCCGCCGCCGTAGTGGCCGGGGTTGTTGCAGGCATCGGTCAGGATGATGTCGCCGTCGTACCTGACGTCAGCCATGCGGTAGCGCAGCGCCGTGTTGGCGGTGCCGACCACGACGCCGAACGTCGCGCTGACCTTCTCGGAGAACTCCGCGAGTCGGAAGCAGTTGCCGAGGCTGACGACGAACTGGCCGTTGCGGAACCGCGCCTGCTCCTCGCTCGGCGGCCACAGCGGCTGCAGCTTGCCGTCGACCTCCTCCGGGTCGATCTTGAGGATCCGTACGCCGAGCTTCTCGTCGGCGGCGAACAGCGTGGCCTCGTGCACCGAACCGTCGTAGAGCACGACCCGGGTGCGATCCTTCTGCAGCAGGATCTGGTCCAGCGTCAGGATGTGGCCGCGCTCGCTGATAACGATGCCGGTCGCGTAGGCCTTGATCGTCGCCAGACCCGACGCGCCGTGGATCTTGACGATGCTCGGCAGCAGCTTGTCGATGGTCTTCTCGACCTGCGTCTTCGGCTTGCGCTCCGCGAACGAGTAGGCCTTGCCGAAGTCGTTCTTCGCCGCCTTGGGATCCTGCTGCGCTGAGATGGTGGCGGCGAGCGAGGCCGCGAGCACGAACGTCAGGGTGCGCATCATTCGTTCCCCCTCTCGAACCACGAGGCCTCGGGCGCACCCGAGGCGCGCTTGCCCGCCGACCAGCCGGTCTCGAGTTCGCCGTCGGCGACCACGCGCAGCTTGTGGCCGAGCACGTAGTGCGCGACGCGCTTGCGACGCAGCGGGTCGCGGAACACGAACCCCGCCGGCGTGCCGTCCAGCAGGAACCACGCCTCGCACTCGCCGTCGCCCGGCAGTTCGAAGCGATAGCCTGCCTTGCCGTGCACGTGCACGCCACCGAGCAGCAGCGCGTCCTCCAGCCGTTCGGCCACGGCGGCGCGCGGCCATAGCAGCGGGTTGCCGACCAGTTCGCGGCGCAGCCGTTCGCGTTCGCCGACGGTCAGGTCACGGGTCTCGCCGTCGACCCGCGCAAAGCCGCTGTCGGGGCCGGTGCGCACGTAGACGTCGTCGCCGATCTCGAGGCGCAGCTGGTCGCCGAAGGCGACGGCGCGGATCCTGGTGCCGTCGGGACCGCGCCGCGTCCACTGCACCGCGACCTCCTCGCCGCCACCGTCGCTGCCATCCTCGCTGCCATCCTCGCTGGACGGCCAGCGCGCGACGATCTGGTCCTTCGCGATGCGACGATCGATGCGGCTACCGAGGCGCGCGTCGTCGCCGGTGCCGTCGCGGCTCGAACCGGTGTCGAGCATGGTCAACTTGACGGTGACCTCGCGCTCGTCGCCGAACCCGCCGGACTCGAGCGCCGGGCGGTGGCGCAGCGTCACCCAGGCCCCGGCCGGCAGCACGCCGACCATCGTCGCCAGCTGGTTGGCCGAACGCACCTCGATGCCGTTGAACTGCGTGATCTCGTCGCCGAGACCGATGCCGGCGGCCGCCGTCACCGAGTCCTTGAACATCTGCTGCACGAACACACCACGCCGGTGCTCCTTGCCCTCGCGCGAGGTCATGAACCAGGCGCTCATGTCGAGGGTGCCGTGCTCGGCGTGACGACCAGAGACCAGGTCCCCGAGGAAGTTGTTGATCTGGTTCGACGCGATCGCAAAGCCGACCCCGACGTTGACGCGGCCGCGGTCGCCGATCGAGATGCGGCCGTTGATGCCGATGACCTGGCCCTGCTCGTTGAACAGCGGCCCGCCGGAGTTGCCCGGGTTGACCGGCGCGTCGACCTGGATGCAGTCCGGGTAGACGAGCATGCGGTTGCCCTGGCCTTCCTGGTAGCGGTGCGTGCCCGAGACGATCCCGAACGTCACCGTCGGCGTGAAGTCCGTCGCCAGCAAGAACGGGTTGCCCATCGCGAACACGGTCTCGCCGACCAGCACCGCGTCGCTGTCGCCGAGTTCGCAGTAGGGCCAGGTCTGGCCCTCCTCCTTGGGCAGCAGGCGGACGACGGCGAGGTCGCTGCCGGGATCGATGCCCAGCACCACGCCTTCGTAGAGGCGGCCGTCGGGCAGCCCGATCTTCTTGTTCTTGTAGTGCGCCTTGCCGCTCGGCTGGTGCTCGCGCTGCCAGCGCTCCTTCCACTTCGCGACGAACTCCGCCTCCTCGTCACTGCCGCCGGGCGTCTTGCTGCGCCACTCCTCGAGCACCTCTGCCGGCGGCTCCGGCGGCTCGGGCAGCTTGTAGTCCTTGTCCGGCTGGCCGACGACGTGGTAGTTGGTCAGCAGGAAGCCGGCGGGGTCGATGATCACGCCGCTGCCGCCGCCGGGCGAGTCCATCGACATGACCGAGCAGACGGCCTGGGCGCAGCGGTCGATCACGGCGACGCGGCGAGCCTCGCTCGCGACCACGGCGTCGATCGGGTCCTGCATCGCGCAGGATGCGAGTACGGCGAGCAACATCATGTCTTTGGTCGGGGCAGCGGGGGGCCCCTGTGGGTAGGTCTACTTCTGCAAGCTACCTCTGCACGACGCGGGCGTTCGCGAACGCGCAGAAGTCGCCGAGGTCGTAGTTCTTGCCGAAGTCGACCTCGATGGTGAGGGTCTTGGCCTTGTCGAGCGCGACGCGCAGCGCTTCGGGCTTCTGTTCGCGAAGCATCGGCTCGGACTCGAACACCTGCTTGCCGTCGACGTGCACGCGGAAGATCGCGTGCGCCGCCGGCCCGCCGCGGTCGTCGATGCCGATCATCGCCTCGAACACGTCGAAGCGGCCGTCGAGCGCGTAGGTCAGCCGCGTGTGCGGCACCAGGCCGATCCCACGTTCGAACTTCTGGCCGGCGAGCTCGAAGCCGGGGCCGGCGACCGAGCGGTTGTTGTGCCAGGGCCAGGTACGGTCGAAGGCCGGCGTCTGCTCGACCTTCGGCTGCAGGTCGGCGAGCCAGACGAGCTTGTCGCTCGACACCTCGAGCTTGTGCAGGCGGCTGATCGGCACGTCGAGCACGCAGCCTTCGTCCAGGCGACAGCGCACGCGGTCGGTCATGCTCAGCAGCTTGCCCTCGATGCGCTCGCCGGTCGTCAAGGCGACGACCGTGCGCGGGCGCGGCTGGCGGTTCGGTGCAAAGCCGGTGTTGGTCCCGAAGACGATCCCGGCGAGGCCGTCGAGCTCGAACTCGTACTCGTCCCCGCGCAGCAGGAAGTCGATCGCCTTCTCGCGCATCGCCGTCACCGTCACCTGCGAGCGCTGGGCCTGCCCGTCGCGCACGACGTAGATCAGGTCCTCGTTGGCGGGCGGCTCGGCCAGGTCCTGGTTGAACAGGGTCGGCTGCGGGCGCATCAGGCCGCCGTGACGCACCGCGCGCACGGTGCTGATCGGCAGCTCGAGCTTGGCGGCGCACGGCAGCTGGACGATCACCATCGACGGCTTGCCGTCGCCACCGGCGCGGCCGCTCAGCCGCTTGGCCGGCAGTTCGGTGCCGGAGCGCAGCCAGACGCGGTGTTCGACGCGAACGTTGCGGGCGCTGGCGCCCTCCCGTTCGAACGTCACCAGCTCGGCGACGTCGATGACGGTCTCGCCATCGTCACCGCGAACGGTCACCTTGCCGTCCTCGGCGACCGTGACCGCGCCGGTCAGCGCACGACCGTCGATCGTGCGGACCGTGCCGGTTGCCTGTGCGGGCGCCGCTGCGCAGAGCAGCGCGCCGCACGCGGCGAGAAGTACCGTCGGAAAGGCGTTCACTTGCGGTCGGCCTTACCGAGCTTCTTGTAGTACTCCTCGAGCATCTTCTGGTACTGCGGCGGCATCGTGTTCTGCACGTCCGCCATGATCTTCTTGCGCTCGCTGTCGCGCATGTCGCCCCAGCGGTCGGCCAGCGACGGGCGCTTCTTCAGATCGCCGACGTTGCCTTCGCCGCCCGGCAGCGCGCTGTTGGCGGCCGGGTTGCTCGACGGACCGTTGCCCGAAGGCGCGCCCGAGGACTGGTTCTCCATCTCTTCGAACATCTCGATGAGCTCCTCGAGCTCCTCGATGTAGGTCTCCTGGTCGAGCTGCAGGGGCTTGTCGGTCTTGTTCTTGCCGAGGTCGCGCTCGGTCTTCTTCATGCCGTCCGCGAGCATGTGCAGGCGGCTCTCGCGCTGGCGCTCGAGCTCGAGCAGACGCTGGTGGGCGGCCGAACGCAGGCGTTCGCTGGCGTTGGGGAACCAGGCCAGGAAGGCGCGGAAGCGCGGGATCGCGGCGTCGATCATCGGGATCTCCGCCAGCGACTGCGCATAGAAGTAGGCCGCCTCGCCGTCGAGCGGCGTGCAGTTGAGGTTGTGCGTCAGGTACTCGTTGAGCACCTCGATCGCGCGCTCCGGGTCGTTGCTGTCGAGGAACAGCCGCGCCAGGTGGTAGCGCACGTGCGCCTGCAGGACCGGCGACTTGGTGTTCACCAGCACCTGCGTGAGCAGCAACGCGGCCTTCGGGTCGCGGTCGTAGGCCGCGGTGACTGCTTCGTCGAGCTTCGGGAACACCTTGCGCATCAGGTCGTCGGCGGCGCGCGCGGCGCCGATCTCCTCGACCTCCTCCGCGAACGTCTTGACCTGCAGCTCGGTACCGCCCAGCTCGCGCGCGGCCTTCTCGAACCGGGCCTGATCGAAGGGCAGGAACGGGTTCTGCACCTGGATCGGCGGGACCGCCGGGAGGTGGGCCTCCGGACGGATGCCCTCGCCTGGCAGCTCGATCTGGGCGCGCACGCCGGCGGCGAGCGCACCCAGCGCGAGCAGCGCGAGGATGGACGGTGACTTCATCAGTTGTCTCCTTCGTCTTCCTTGCCGAGCTTCTCGGCGAGGCGGCGCATGAGTTCCTTCACGCGACCCTGCTTCTTGGACACCTTGTCATAGTCCTCCTGCGTGGGCTTCTCGTCGCCCTTCAGCGCGTCGAGATCCTTGGTCTTCTTGTTCACGCGTTCTTGGAGGAACTTCAACATCTTGAGCTCTGCCGACACGGGCACGAGCGGCGGTTGCTTACCGCTTCAAGTACCCGTTCAACCCCCGCCTTCCTTCATCTCGATGGTGCGGCGCAGGGCGTTGATCAGCATCTCGAGGAGGTCCTCGATGTCCTTCTGGGCGCGGTTCATCCGCGGACCCGTTTCGTGCTTGCGCAGGCCGGCGGCGACATCGTGCAGCTCGTCGCGGAGCTGCTCGACCATCGGCGGGAACACCGCGGTCGTGCCGTCCTCGTCGAGCAGCTTCAGCGCGTCGATCGTCTCGAGCTCGAGTTCGGCCTCGGCTCCGGCGAGCGACTCGATCTTGCTGGCGAGCGCGGTCGGCAGCTGACCGTCGGCGGTCAGGATGTTCTGGCGCGAGCCATCGACCGTCTTGGTCATGATGGTCAGCTCACGCTGGCGCGCGAGCATCGCCGTGAAGCGCTCCTCGAGCGCGCGCAGGACCTCGTCCTGTAGCTGCTGACGCAGCTGCGCGAGGGCCTCTTCGAGCGCCTTCTTGGCGGCCTCGAGGTCTTCCTTGGCGTCCTGCTGCTTCTGCTTGGCCGGCTTGTACTCCTTGAGTTGACCGGCAGCGGCGCGCTGCTTCGGGACGGCCTGCTGGACCTTGTTCTTGCCCGGCGTCGGCTCGCCCTCGCCGCCTTCCTCACCCTGCTCCGCCTTCTCCATGTCCTTGGCGAGGGTGTCGGTGGCGTTCTTGGTCTTCTCCTGGTTCTTGGCCATCTGCTCGAACGGCAGCTTGAGCAGCTCGCGCTTGGCCTCCTCGGCCATCTCGTCGAGCTCCTTCATCGTCTGCTTGAGCGCCTCGATGGCCTGGTCCTGGTCCTTGAGCGACGGCTCGGGCTTCTTGTCGCCGAGCTGCTCCTGGGCCTTGCCCATCGACTTGGCGGCCTTGCTGGCGCTGCCGCTCGACTTGCCGGACGAAGGCGAACCCTCACTCGGCTTGGACTCGGACGGCTCGCTCGGCTTGGACTCCGACGGCTTCGACTCCGACGGCTTCGACTCCGAAGGCTTCGCCTCACCGGGCTTGGCTTCCCCGGGCTTGGCCTCACCGGGCTTCGCCTCGGCAGCCTTCGCCGCCTTGGCCGCCTCGGCGGCGGCCTTCTTGGCCTCGGCGGCCAACGCATCCGCCTTCAGCTCGGCGTCCTTCTTGTCGAGGTCGCGCAGGTCCTTGGACAACTCGTCGGTCGCGTCCTTGAGCTCACCCTCCTTCTTCTCGAGCGGCTCGGTCGCACCGGCGGCCGCATCGAGCGGGAGTTGGTTGGTCTCGTCGCGCAGGGCCTGCTGCTGGTTGAGCAGGTCCTCGGCGCGCTGACGCTGGGCCTCGATGTTCTTCAGGTGCTTCTCGAGGGCCTCGGCGCGCGCCGAGTCCTCCTTCTCCTGCTGCTGCTCCTTGGCCAGCTCGTCGACCCGGTTCTTGAAGCCCTCGAGCTGCTCGATGCGCTCGAGCAGCTTGCGCAGGTCCCCGTTGCGATTCTGCAGCAGTTCGAGCAGCGAGCGGAGGTCCTCACGAAGCTTGCCCATCAGCACCAGCGACTCGTCCCAACGCTCCTGCTTGAGCAGGGTGCCGGCCTTGTCGAGGCGCGAGTGGAGCTTCTTCTCCTGTACGAAGCGAAGGCCTGCGCCGAGCAGCTTGCTCTCCTCCGGCTCGTCCTTCTGCAGGACGACCATCAGCTTCTGCATGCGGTCGGTCAGGTCCTTGAACTTGCCCTCGGCAAGCTCCTGCTTGCTCTGGGCTGCGGCCGGCGGGTCCTGCTGCGCCTGCAGCGTCGACGCCATCGGCGTCATCGCTAGCAGCAGCAAGGCCGCCAACACGGCGATACCTCGTGAAATCATGGGCACCTCAAAGGGTTGGCCCCGCTGGTGGGGCGTACGGGGCTTGGATGGGGTCTCGGACGAATGTCTCTTCGGCGTGGCTCCGACTACTTCTTCTTCTTCTTGAAGAGGTTGTCCTCGCGATCCTTGATCCGGCGTTTGACGTCCTGGATCGCGTCACTCTCCAGGTTAATCACATTCCTGAGTTCTTCGAGTAGGGCAGCCAGGGTCTCGGCCTGCTCCATCGCCTTGATGATCTCGGCGAGACGGCGGCTGATATCCCGATAACCCTCTACGGCTTCCTTCCTTACGGCTTCATCACTGGAGCGGACGAAGTCGTTGACCAACCTTGCGGTGGCAGGGAAAGCCTCCTTGGCCAGCTGCTCGAGCGGCGCCGTGATCACGGCCTCGATCTGCCGGACCTTGTTCTCCTCGATCAGGCGGTTGTTCTCGAGCTCCCACAGGATGCGCTGGTAGGCCTCGCCGACGAAGCGCACGCGGCGGCCCAGCGCCTGCTGGCGGCGGGCGAACACGCGGAACTTCGCGGTCGCCTCCTTCTGCCGGTCGCCGGCTTCCTTGGGATTGACGGTCTCGGACAGCTCGATCGTCGACGAGGCCTCCTGGTCCGCGATCTGCTGCAGCTCGTTGCGCTGCTCGACCTGTCGGCGGCGCAGCTCCTCGATCAGCTGGTCGCGCGGCACGATGCGGAACGTCATCGTCTCGCCGTAGCCCTCGTGCGGATCGCCGGGCCCGAAGTTGTCCTTCGCCGAGTAGCGCACCGAGAACAGCATGCCCGGCCGGATCGGGTTCTCCGGCGAGTTCTGGTCGCGCACCTTGTTCCAGGTGAGCAGGTCGACGCTGGCCTCCGCCTCGTAGCGCAGCGCGCTGCGCTCGAGCTGCACGTCGTAGATCGCCTTGGCGTCGGTCCACGGCATCTCCGGCAGCGGCGTGCTGTTCTCGCCGCGACCCGGCGCCTGGTCCTCCTGGTAGCGCATCGACGCCATCACCTCGCGCAGACCGAAGTCGTCGCGCACGCGCAGCGCACCGGGGATGCGCGCCTCGTAGGTGATCGACGAGCCGATGCCGCGCAGACGGAAGTCGACGGTCGGCGACTTGTCCTCGCCGACGCGCAGCAGCAGCTTGGGCGGCGTACCGGCGCCGAGGCTGTCGTGGTCGATGACGTCGACGATCATCAGGCCCGACTCCTTGGGACGGAACTCGCCGGCGAACGTCTGCTGGTCGTCGGCGACGGTCAGCGGGACCTTCTTGTCGTTGCCGAACAGCAGGAACGCCTGCTGCAGCGGCTTGCGGCTCTTGCCCGACACGCTCAGCATCGCGCCCGACGGCAGCCGCAGCTCGCCCTCGGTCGGCGGCACGTCGAACGGCTCGCGCTCCATGTATTCGGGCAGCGTGACGCGGATGGCGAGGTCGCCGACGGTCGGCCGCTCGACGATGCGCACCTTCAGCGTCGCCGGCAGCGAGTCGCCGCCCTGCACGCTGAGGTCGAGGTCGCTGACGACCGAGTCGATGGTCCAGGTGAACTCGTCGTCGCCGGTCAGGCTCATCGGCTCGGTGCCGACGTCGCCGCCGACGAACTCGTAGTCGACGAACAGCTGGTCCGGCACCGGACCGTCGACCTGCACGCGCACGGTCAGCGCGTCCCCCTGCGGCAGCCGCACCTCGCCCTCGCCGTCGACGAACGTCAAGGTCGTGTAGCGCGGCCAGTCGGTGTTGCTGAGGAACACGTTGCGCGCCGCCCAGATGCCGAGCGACTGGTGGTCGATGCCGGCCCAGGTGCCGAAGAACGCCAGCATCGCGAAGATGCCGAGGGCGAACTTGCGCACGCGCGCGGCGTCGATCGCCTGCGCGAACGGCACCGCCTGCAGGCGGTCCCGCAGGTTCTGCACGACCGCGGACTTCATCTCGCGCGACTCGATCGAGCGCGACTCGCGGGCGAGGTCCTGGTCGAACTGCAGCGAACTGATCAGCTGCTGGTCGAGCTGCGGGCACCTTCGTTCGATCGCCAGGGCGATCTCCTCGTCGCTCAGCTGCACGCGGATCGGTTGCAGCAGACGCCTCAGCACGATGCGCACGACGACGACCGCGAAGCTGCCCAGCAGCACCGCGCGGAACGCCCACTCGAGCCGCAGGAAGCGGTCGGTCAACAGCGTCGGCAGCGCGTACGCGATCAGCAGCAGCGCGATGACGCCGATGGTCTCGATGTAGAGGCCCTTGCGGACGCGGCTCTTCTGCTGCTGCAGACGTTCGCGCGCGGCCTGCAGCTCTTGCCCCAGCGTCGGCTGGCTCGGCTGCGGCGCAGGCGCCGGCTGCTCGGGGATGGTCGAGGTGCTCATAGCAGGTTGAAGCGCTTGCGCAGGATCCACTCGATCGACAGCAGCACGAGCACGAGCGTGATCGTCGGCCAGCCGTCCCAGATGGCGTGCGGGGTGCGGAAGGTGTCGGTCGCCGAACGCGACGGGATGTCGTCGAGCGCCTTGAGCAGCTCGGCGGGGGTGTCGAACAGCACGCCGCCGTTGGCGCCGGCGATCGCGGCGAGTTCGCTGCGTTCCATCGGCCCTTGCGACTCGATCTGCGCGGCGACCACCTGGAACGAGATCTCGACGGCCTTGCCGATCTTCTCGACCGGCCGCACGCGGTAGGTGCCGAGCTGGGTCGGCCGGTAGCGCAGCGAGTAGCTGCCGGGCAGCGCCTCGATCGGCACCAGCTCGATGTTCTCGGCGGCCTCGCCCTCACGTTCGACCGAGACGACGAACGACTCGGCGATCAGCGGCTGCAGCACCTCGTCCTTGACCTCCGCGACCAGCTCGATGGCGTCGCCGAGGTCGATCTTGTCGTCGCTGCCGAGCAGGCGCAGGCGGCTGTTGCCGGCCTGCAGTCGCCCCTCGAACAGGTAGCGGATGCCGTTGACCCAGAACCGGTTGTAGGCGTCCTCGTAGAGCGCTCGCCAGCGGTAGGTCTCGTCGGTGCCGAGGAACAGCACGCGGCCGGCACCGAGCTTCTGGATCGCGATGACCGGCATGTCCTTGCCGCCGACGCGGAACTCGGGGCTCGGGTGGCCGGCGAGCGACGTCGCGATCGGCTTGAGGCCCGACACCGGGAACCAGAAGTGGAAGCCCGGGATGCGCTCCCAGAGCAGGTTGCTGGTGTCCTTGTCGTCGTGCAGGCGCATCACCTTGGAGCCGATGCCGTCCATGCCGTCGGGCGTGACGCGGTAGCGCCACGGCCGCGGGAACGCCTTGCCGAGGCCGAGCATCTTGCGCTCGGCGAACTCGACGTTGGGCATGATCGGCAGCAGGTCCGCGATCGGCTGCGTGTTGGCCGTCGGCCGCAGCGCGTCGAGCGTGTGCTGCTCGCCAGCGACCCACCAGAAGCCGCAGCCGCCCTCGACGATGTGCTTGCTGAGGTTGTCGCAGAAGCGGCGCGTGAGCTTCTCCGGATCCGGATCGATCATCACGACGACGTCGTACGGATCGAACTCGGCGCGCTCCTCGGGCAGGCGCGTGATGCGCACCTCCTCGTTGCCCTCCTGCGGGAACTTCTCGTCGGCGCTCTGCAGCCAGCAGGAGACGTCGATGGTCTTGTCGCGAATCAGCAGGTTGCGCAGGATCTGGAACTCGTGGCTCGAGCTGCCGGCGAGCAGCAGCATGCGCAGCCGTTCGCCGAGCACCTCGAGCGCGGCGGTCTTGGTGTGGCGCTCGGCGACCATCGGCTCGCCGTCCGGCGGCACGATCTCGGTGCGGTAGACGAACCGACCGGGCGCCTCGCTGGTGAGGTCCTTCCAGTTGATCGTCGCTTCCTGGCTCTGGCCGATCTGCACCTGCTGCGTGCGCACGACGGTCTCGGCGCCCTGCTCGTCGGCGCGGATCAGCCGCGCGGTGACCGCGACGCCGTCGTAGCCCTGCGAGGTGACGGTCGCCTTCATCTCGTAGGGGTCGCGCTGGAACACCTTCGACGGCGCTTCCATGCGGGCCAGCGTGACCGTCTGGGTCTCGGACGGGTCGCCGACGCCGAGCACGAACGTGTGCGGGATCTTGCGCTGCTCGAGCAGGCGCGCGATCTCGGCGCCCTGCGGACCGGCCGTGCGGCGGCCGTCGGTGACGAACACGACGGCGGCGATCTCGGCCGGGCGGCTCTTGTCGAGCGCGGTGCGCAGCGCGCCGCCGAGGTTGCTGGAGCGGCCGTCGGCGACCAGCTTGTCGAGATCGAGCACCGGCACGGGCTCCTTCTCGTCCGGGTCCTTCGGCAGCGGTTCGCCGTCGGGGCCGAGCTTGGGCGGCGGCGGCGGCACGACCGGCAGCTCGCCGATGGTGCCGTCGAAGCCGTAGAGCTGCACGCGGTTCTTGGCGGCGAGCTTCTGCACCAGCGCCTGCTCGTCCTTGGCCAGCAGCGCCTTGACGAGGTCGAGGCGGGTGACCGTCGCCGGATCGTCGGCGCCGGCTTCGGTCCAGCCGACCTTGGCGCGCTGCACCTCGTCGCGGCGCCACGCATCGATGTGCGTCATCGACTGCGACGTGTCGACCAGCAGGATCGTGTGGCCTTCGCGGACCTCGCGCTTGACCGAGACCAGGTTGGGCTCGAGCAGCAGCAGGATCACGGCGAGCACCGCGAGCGTGCGCAGCGAACCGAGCACCAGCCGCTGCCAGACCTTCAGGTTCTTGCCGTCACGTCGGTAGAGGAAGCCGATCAGGATCACGGCGACCGCCATGCCCATCAGCACGAGCATGCCGAGGCCACCGGTCGGGAAGTTGGCGAACTCGAACTGCAGCTCGGAGCCGGGTTCGACCTCGATCCCGCGCCACTGCGCCAGCCATCGCAAGAAATCGTCCATCGTCAATCACCGCCTAGCGACGGCCGAACCTCCATGCGAGCAGCGACTCGATCAGCAGCCCCGCGAGCAGCAGCGCCGCCAGCAGCGGCCACGCCTCGCCCTCGGCGGCGGCCGCGCCGACGCCGGAGTCGTCCCGCACGAACGTGACCAGGTCGTGCACGTTGCTCGGGTACATCTTCTTGAAGCTCGCCTCGTCGAACGAGACCAGCCGGCCTTCGTCGATCGGGCCGTTGCGCGCGATCATGCGCTTCTCGGCGACGCCGTCGTGGCGCTGCAGGTCGATCTCGTAGGCGCCGCAGTGCGACAGTTCACGCAGGTCGACCAGCACCTCGAGCATCGGGTTGTCGGCCGGCTTCTGGTCGCCGTTCTGGTCGCCCCCATTCTGGTCACCACCGTTGCCGGCTGCGTTGCCGGTGTTGGCATTGCCGGTGTTGGCATTGCCGGCGTTGGCATTGCCATCGCCTTCGCCCGCACCCGCGGCCGCCTCCGGCTTCGGCGCGACCGCGGTGAACGTGCGCTCGTCCTCGCCGGTCATCGCGCGCAGCGTGACGTCGGGACGGTAGAGGCCGGGATCGATGAGCTGACGCCAGACCCCGTCGGTGCCGAGGTTGTTGCGGCTGGGGTCGTCGCGCCGCGCCGCAAAGTGGTGCAGCTGGTGGGTCACGACCAGGAACAGGTCGGTGCTCGGCAGGTTGCACCAGAAGCGGTCGGCGGTGATCGCGAACAGCGCGACCTCGCCGCCCTTGCCGCCGAACGAACGCGTCGTCAGCATCGGCGGACCGTCGGCGTTGCGGACCCGCGCGACGATGGCGGCCTCGTGGCCTTCGGGCTCTTCGAGCGTCAGCCAGCGCTTGACCTGCACCCAGTTGCCCAGCACCAGCTGGAACAGCTCGGCCACGCCGTCGCACATCGGATGCTCCGTCGACGCCAGGAAGGCCGGCTCGGGACGATCGGGATCGCCGTCGATCTCGCCGATCGGCAGCGGCAGCGGGCCCTGACCGTCGCGCCACAGCAGTTCGTTGTAGCGCGGCGCGTCGACCAGCGAGCCGACCGTGATCGCCAGGCCCCCGCCCGACATCACGAACGCCTCGAGCCGCTCTGCGGCTTCCTTGGTCGGCGCCTGCACGTTGCAGAGCCAGACCATGTCGAACGCGCCGAGGTTGACCTCGTCGAAGCCCGACTCGGTCACCACCTGCGCCTCGATGCCGGACTCCGGCACGTCCAGGGTGGCCTGCAGGAAGAACGTCTCGCCATCGTCCTCGTCGGGCTGGCCGTCGACCAGCAGCACGCGGCTCTTCTCGCGGACCTGCAGCGCCAGCGTGCGCCGGTCGTCGAACGGGAACGTGCCACCGGGCTCGAGCGTCGCCTCGACGCGGTGCGCGCCGGCGGCGTGGAACGTGTAGTCGAACGGCACCGTGACGCGTTCGCCGGGGGCGAGCTGCGGCACGTCCTGGTTGACGCTGGTCTGGCCGTCGACCTCGATCGCGACCGTCGTCGGCGCCGTCGGGTCGAGCCCGAAGTTCTTGATGTCGATGCCGAGCGTGACCGGCACCGCGGCGATCGCCAGCCGGTCCTGCAGCTTGATCTCGACGACCGCGAGGTTGTCGTGCTGCCCGCCGACGTGCAGCACGGTGACGTGCTCGCTGTCCTTGTCGAGCGAGCCGAGCCCCTTCATCAGCGCCGGCCGCGGCTTGTCGTCGGTCGTCGACCAGTCCCACGAACGGCGGTCGCCGATGACGTAGTACTCGGTGCGCGCGGCGTCCTTGACCTCCTTGCTGCGCTCGACGGCCTTCTGCATCGCCTGGCCGAGGTCGGCCGAGAGGTCGCTGACGACCATCTCCTTGAGCGCGGTGCCGGCGGTGCGGCCGAAGTTGCTGCCGATGCGCTGGGGGGTCAGCGCCCATTTGTCCGGCGCGCTGGTGCGCACGATCGAGAACAGATCGCCGCCGCGACGCTGCGCCAGGTCGTCGGCCAGCTGCCGCGCCTTGTCCTGCGCCTTCTCGAACAGGTTCGAGCTGCCGCTGCGCTGCGTCATCGACGCGCTGTCGTCGAGGATCACCACGTGGTGGGTGCGCGAGCCGAGCAGCGCGCCGCCGCCGAGCTGCGGGCGGCTGACCAGCGACACCAGCAGCAGCACCGCCAGCACGCGCAGCAGCAGCACCAGCCACTGCTCCATGCGCAGGCGCTTGCGGTTGCGCTTCATCGCCTTGAGCAGGAACTCCATCGCCGCCCACGGCACCTTCTTGAACCGGCGCCGGTTCAGGATGTGGATGATGATCGGCACGGCCGCCAACGGCAGCGCCCACAACAGCAGCGGATTGAGGAAGGCCAATCCGATCATCGCTTCGGTCCTGACATCTGAGGGGTCTGTTCTCGATCAGCGCTGGTAGATGGGGACCAGCGCGTGGGGGAGTTGCAGGATGGTGGTGGCGACCGCGGTGCCGTAGACCGCACCGACGTTGTCGCCGCGCCAGCTACCGTCCTTGCGTTGTTGCGCGAGCAGGTACTTGCATACCTGCCGGTAGTACGTGTCCCAGTCCTCGCCGCCGCGCTGGTAGAGCGCCTGCGACCAGTAGAGGTGCGTGTAGTAGTGGTGGCCGGTCGTGTCGACCGAGACCTTCAGGTGCTTCTTGCAGAACTGCACCGCCTTGTCGACGAACGGCTGGTCGTCGTAGACGCCGGCGTTGTAGAGCACCGCCACGCCCGCCGCGGTGATCGCCGGCTGGCTGTTGGAGCCGCGCATCGCGAGCTTGTAGCAGATGCCGCCGTCGGCGTTCTGGCAGCGCTTGATGTAGTCGACCGCCTTGTCGATCGTCTTCTTGTCGCACAGGATCCCGGCCATCTTGCAGGCGCGCAGGGCCTGCACCTGCGTGACGGTGACGCTGCCTTCGTCGTCGTTGGAGTCGGGCGTGTAGATCCAGCCGCCGGCCGACGACTGCGCCGCGGCGATCAGGTCCTCGGCCTTGTCGAGCGCGCGCTTCAGCCGCCGCTGGGTGCGCAGGTCCTGCTCCATGCCGTAGACCGACGCCAGGAACAGCGTGGCGAAGCCGTGGCCGTACATGCCGTGGTGCTCCTGGCGGCCGAGCGACAGGTAGCCGGTCTGCGGGTCGGACTTCTTCAGCAGGTAGCCGACCGCGCCACGAACCTCGCGCCAATGACGGCCGCGGGTCGGCGTCGAGCCGCTCGCGAGGAACGCCATCCCGGCGAGCCCGGTGATCGCGACCGGGTAGGTGCCGTAGCCGCCGGCGTTGCGCCAGCTGCCGTCGTTGGCCTGGTTGTTCGCCAGCCATGCGAGCCCCCGGTCGATCGCAGCCTGCACGTCGGCAGGCACCGCGCCCGACGAACGCACAGGCTCCTGCGCCAGCAGACACAACGGCAGCAGCAGCGCAGCGCCGATCGATCGGAACGGGTGGGGCACGTCGGGATCAGCGCTGGTAGATGGGGGCGTAGGCGTAGGGCAGCTGCAGGATCGTCAGCGCGATCGCGGTGCCGTAGACGGTGCCGACGCCGTCACCCTGCCAGCTGCCGTCCTTGCGTTGCTGCTTGAGCAGGTACTTGCACGCCTGCTTGTAGTACTCGTCCCAGTCCTCGCCGCCGCGCTGGTAGAGCGCCTGCGCCCAGTAGAGGTGCGCGTAGTAGTGGTGGCCGGTGCTGTTGACCGACACCTTGATGTGCTTCTTGCAGTACTGCACCGCCTTGTCGACGAACGGCTGGTCGTCGTAGACGCCGGCGTTGTAGAGCACCGCCACACCAGCCGCCGTGATCGCCGGCCGACCGTCGCCGCCCGAACGCAGGCTGTAGCGGATGCTGCCGTCGCCGTTCTGGCAGCGCTTGATGTAGTCGACCGCCTTGTCGATCGTCTTCTTGTTGCAGACGATGCCGGCCATGCGGCAGGCGCGCAGCGCCTGGATCTGCGTGACCGTGACGCTGCCCTCGTCGCTGTTGGAGTCGGGCGTATAGATCCAGCCGCCGGCCGACGACTGCGCCGACGCGATCAGGGCAACCGCCTTGTCGAGCACGCGCTTGAGGCGCTGCTGCTCGCGCAGGCCTTCTTCCATGCCGTAGACGCTGGCGAGGTACAGCGTGGCGAAGCCGTGGCCATACATGCTGCGGCCCTCTTCGGCCGGCACCGAGACGACGCCGGTGCCCGGGTCGGCGTGCTTGAGCAGGAACTTGGTGCTCTGCCGCACCTCGCGCCAGTAGCGACCGCGCGTCGGCGTCGAACCGCTGGCGATGAACGCCATGCCGGCGAGGCCGGTCATCGCGGCCGGGTAGCTGCCGTAGCCGCCAGAGTTGCGCCAGCTGCCGTCGTTGGCCTGGTTGTTGGACAGCCACTTGAGGCCGCGCTCGATCGACGCGTGCACCTCGGCGGTGACGCCGGGCGGGTAGCTGTTCTCCTGGGCGGGGATCGCCAGCGCCACCAACGTGGCGGCCAGCGTCGTTCGAACCATCGTGCTTGCCATCATCCCCGTCCTTCCATGTAGTCGTACAGACGTTGCTGTTCGGATTCGTGGGCGCGCAGGTCGCCTGCCGCCTTGCAGATCTCGATGCGCGCGAGGTGCCAGTCGAGCCGCAGCTCGCGGTCCTTGAGCAGGTCGCGCACCTCGTCCATCGTAGCCATCGCCGCCGCCGCGTTGCCCTCGGAGGCCGATTCCGCAGCGCGCTGACGAACCAGCGACAACAGCTGGCGGCCGGCCTTGGCGCGCCGGCGCGGGTCCTCGCTCTCGGCGACGGTCTGGCCGAGCACGCGCTCGGCGGCGAGACCATCGCCGCTCTTGGTCAGGTAGGAGGCCTTGCGCAGCGGGTCTTCGGTGACCTCGGCCAGGCCGCGCAGCGCACCCTCGGTGCTGAACACCTCGACGCCGGACGGGTAGCCGACGGCCAGCCACGGCCCTCGGACCACGACGTTGCACGAACCCTGCAGCGGCTCGCGGCTCTCGTCGAACGCCGGCAGCGCCAGGCGCCGCATCGGCTGTTCGTTGTCCGCGTCGAACAGCAACAGCTCGCGCATGTTGGGCACCACGACGGTCGAACCGACGACCGCACCGCGGCCGCGACCCGAGTACTTCGGCCCCGACCACGACGGCAGCTTCTGCATCCAGCGCACCAGGCCGCCTTCGAGCGAGACGCAGACGAGGTGCGAACCCGACGTGACGAACAGCTTGCCGGCGGCGGCGCCTACCACCTGCGTCAGGCGGCCGTAGGGCGCGTGGTGGGTGTTGGAATCGAGCATCCAGACCGGCTCGCCGGTCGCCGCGTCGATCGCCATCAGCACCTCACCGTCGCACGGCGCGAGCACCAGCAGGCCGTCGTGCACGATCAGGTCCGACGGCTCGAAGCTCGTCAGCGCCAGCTGCGTGAACTGCTGCCGGTAGCCGAAGCGGTTGTTGCGGCTGGTGGTGGTCTTCTTCTTCTTGACCGTCTTGTGGATCGGGTCGATGCGCTCGTAGCGGCGCACCCACTTCAGGTCCCCCGCGAACGCATCGACGGCCGCCAGGCAGCCGGCGTTGGTCGCGACGTAGGCGATGCCGCCCAGCACCTTCACCTGCGTGCCCGGCGCCTTGTAGAACGGCGAGCCGCCGGCGTGCAGCGGCGTGTGCCACAGCGGCCGGCCGCTGCTGCGGTCGAGGCATTCGAGCGTGTAGGCGTTGCGACGCAGCGACGGCAGCAGCAGCCGCTCGCCGAACACGGTCGGCGCCGCCAGGAACGTCACGCTGCGCAGGCCGTCCTCGCCGTCGAGCCAGTCCTTGGACGACCACGATCGCTCCCACGTCTGCTTGTCGTAGGCGATCAGCTGCGAGGCCTTGAGCGCCTCGTCGCTGGTCGTCGTGTTGGTCTCGTGGCCGATCACGATGTAGCGACGGGACTCGTCCTCGACCGGGCGCAGCAGCGCGTTGTCGATCGCCGCGATCCGCACCCGCGGGTGGTTCTCTCGCGCGGTCGGCGGCTCCTCGGCGCCGTCCCCTTCCTGCAGCAGCAGACCCGACGCGGCGTCGGTCATGCGCAGCCGGTAGTGCTCGAGGAACAGCGCGCGCGGCTCGACGTAGTCGCCGCGGCGCTCGTTGGCGAACTCCACCCACGTCGCCGGCCCGTAGCGGTTGGCGAACGGCATCTGCGTCGAGCGCGTGCCGCCGTCGATGAAGATGCCGCCGCGGTTGCGGTTGCTCGCCTTCGGGTCCTTGTAGGGCTCCGGGTTCTTGAAGCGGAACTGCCACAGCGGGACCAGGTCGTCGACCTCGCCGTCGAGCCAGGTCACGTCCTGGTCGAGGCCCGGCAGCGGCGCGATCGCGACGGTGTCGCGAGCGAACAGTTCGCTGGTCGGCAGGTCCTTGATCGACTCGAGCCGACCGAGGATCCGCAGCGACTTCTCCTCGTGCTCCTCGGCCAGTTCCTGCACCGCGACCTGCGCGGTGTCGGCCTCGCCGGCGAGGCGCAGGCACAGCACGATCTTGAACTCGCACCAGACGTCCTTGATGCCGAGCCTGGCGCGGTTCTGCGCCGGGTAGGTCTCGAGCAGGTCACGCAGCACCTGCACGGCGCCGCGGTAGCGGCCCTGGTGCATCAGCCGGTCGGCGAGCAGCATCATCGCGCGGCCGGCCGGAAGCGTGATGAAGTAGCGATTCGCAACCTTCTCGAGCGCGGTCGTCGAACCGTCCTCGAGGGCCTGCTGCAGCATCTCCTCCGCGGCGAACTCGTGCGCCGTGCGGTACAGCTCGATGCCGACGTCGGGCATCTCGGCCAGCAGTTCGTGGCAGAGGCGGCGGACCGGGCGGTAGATGCGGCCGTCGTGGCTGAACACCGAATTGCGGGCGCTCAGCTCGGACGGGGACGGGCCCTTCTTGTCCTGCTTCGGCTCGGGCTTCGGCTCTCCGGCCTCGGCCGGCTTGCCGTCCCCCTCGGTGGTCTCGGGGCGGATCGCGACGACCTCGACCGTCTTGCCCTCGATCACGTCCTGCAGCAGCTCGATCGCGCCGGTGTAGTCCTCGCGCTCGAGCAGCGAGCGCGCTCGACGCAAGTAGTTGTCGAGATTGGGGTTCTCGAACATCTCGACGAGCGTCCCGGGGTCGTCCCCGGGTTGGGCGACGGTCGCCGGCCCGAGCACCCCGATCTGCGCGGCGACGCGGACCTGTTGGGCGGGCAAGGCGGCGGCACATAGCGCGGCGCACGCGAGCATGCGCGTCACGGATGACGTGGGCAGCGACACTGGCTTCGTTCCTTGAGGGGTGCAGATCCGATCGGGGTCCGGGGGACGGGTCCGAACGGCGGCAGCGCGAGGAGGGTTCCCTCGGACTCTACGTCCTGTGGCAATCGACGGCGAGGCCCCCCAACCACTTCCCACCGCCATAACTCCGTTTGCCGGGAATCCGTCCTTTCTTCCTTACGTCGAGCTGACGTTCTTCCTTACGTCGAGCTGACGTCGTTCGCCGAACGAACCCCACGAGCCGGCCGCCGTTGCCTACACTCCGATGCGCATGACCCCTCTGCCCATTTCGCGTTCCCTCACGTTCGCCGTGCTCGCGGCCGTCAGCCTGCCGGCTCAGGACTGGACCGACGAGCAGCTCGTCGCCGAGGCAAAAGGCTTCCAGTCGCCGTCGCTGACCGCGCAGCTCGAGCAGGTCGGCAGGCTGCTCGCCGCCAAGGACCAGGCGTTCACCGCGGTCGCCGCGCGGCTGCACGGCGACTACCGCGAATACCGGCTGAAGATCGACCGCCTGCTCGACGAACTGTGCGACCCCAATTGGAAGGTCCGCGAGAACGCCGAGCGCACGCTGGTCGAGATCGGCGGCCGCGCGATCGGCGTGATCGAGAAGCGCCGTGACGACTACGAGGTCCTGGAGCAGAACATCCGCTGCGCGCGCATCCTCGACGCGCTCGCGGCCAAGGGCACCGAGCAGGAGGACCGCGAACGGCGACTGCTGCAGGGCCTGGTGCGACTGGCCGTCTACCTCGAACAGGACCCGCGGCTGCTGCGTTCGCTGCGCAGCGCGCTCGGCCACACCGACGCGTCGATCGCCGGCGGCGCGATCCGCGCGCTCGGCAAGCACGGCGGCGACGACGAGGCCAAGGCCGTCGCGCCGATGCTGACCTACAAGGCGGGCCTGCACCGCCCGATCGCGCTCAGCGCGCTGGCGCGCATGAAGTCCGACGTCGCGCTCGGCTTCTGTCGGACCCTGCTGCTCGGCGGCGGCAAACAAGGTCCGCTCGAAGGTGTCGACCTCAACCGCACCGAGATGATGCGCATGCTGCGCGCGCTGCGGGCGCGCGACGACGACGGCGCCAAGAAGCTCGTCGAGGACCTGAAGCAGCACCCCGACCCGGTGATCGCCAGCGGCGCGAAGGTCGCGATGCCCGCCGACGCCGCGGCGGCGCCGGTGACGCTGACGCTGCCCGACCGCGCGCAGGTGACCGGCTCGCTCGGCGACATGATCGGCGACTCGTTCCTGATCCACGACGCGTTCGTCGGGCTGAAGACCGCGGAGCTGTCGTTCAGCGACTGCGCCACGTTCGACTTCGCCGATCACGCGGTCGCGAAGTCGCAGAGCGCGATGGTGTTCCTCAACCAGGGCAGCCGCATCGCCGGCGAGGTGCTGTCGGTCGACCCCGAGGCCATCAAGATCCGTTCGGAGCTGTTCGGCGAGCTGTCGCTGGCGCGCGGCGACGTGCAGGGCATGGCGTTCGATCCCGGCCTCGATCGCCTGGTCGGTGCGTCGGTCGACCACGACCGCGTCCGGCTGCGCTCGGGCGAGATCCTCGACGGCAAGATCGTGCGGCTCGACGCCGGCCGCGTCGTCGTCGAGCCCAAGGCCGGCGCCGCCAAGGAGCTGAAGGTCGCCGACATCGCCGGCGTGCTGTTCACGCGGCCGCGCATCACCGAGCCCGATCCGACCAGCTACGCGCGCCTGGACCTGACCAGCGGCGAACGCCTGATCGGCTTCATCGCCGAGATGTCGGACAGCAACGTCGCGACCACCGTGCCGCTGTGCGGCGCCGCGGCGATGCCGTGGACCAAGGTCCGCCACGTCGAACTCGGCGTCGGCGGCGGCGCGATGTGGGGCTTCACGCTGATCGCCGACTACAGCGACAACCGCATCGTCGAGGTCGACGACCAGGGCCGCACGGTGTTCGTGCTCGACGAGATCTTCGGCGCGTGGGACGCCGAGTGCCTCGACAACGACAACCTGCTGATCACCGAGTTCTCGGTCAGCCGCGTGCAGGAGGTCAATCGCAAGGGCGAGACCGTGTGGCAGTTCGAGGACCTCAAGAACCCCTACGACGCCGACCGCCTGCCCAACGGCAACACGCTGATCGCCGACACGTTCGCGAGCCGCGTCATCGAGATCGACAAGGCCGGCAAGATCGTCTGGTCGTACTCGACCGACATCCGCCCGTTCGACGTCGACCGACTCGCCAACGGCAACACGCTGATCGCCGACGTGCTGAAGGACCGCGTGCTCGAGGTCAGCCCCGAGGGCGAGGTCGTATGGGAGGGCAAGGGCCTGCCCAACGCGCACGACGCCGACCGCTTGCCCAACGGCAACACGCTGGTCACGCTGCGCAACAAGGGCGCGGTGATGGAGATCGACCGCGACGGCAAGATCGTCTTCGAGCTGTCCAACCTCAGCTCGCCGTCGGACGCCGACCGCCTGCCCAACGGCAACACGATCGTCGCCGAGAACACGCGCGTGCGCGAGTTCGACCGCCACGGCAACGAGATCTGGCGCAAGGAGATGACCTGGGCGGTCGAGGTCAACCGCTACTGATAGCCGCGGAACACGCGCATCAGCTGCGGCGGCGGCCCGCGCTGCAGCACGATGCGACCGAGGCGCAGCATGCGATCGGGGTCCTTGTCCGCCGCGGCCGCGCAATACTCGTAGACCGCGTGCTGGGTGGTCGACACCGACGGCATCGCGGTGATCGCCAGGGACAGCCACGGATGGGCGGCGGCGGGCCCTTCGCGCAGCAGCACCTGCTCGCCGCGCTGCCAGGCGGCCGGCACCAGGGCCCGTTCGACGCTCGGCCAGTCACGCAGACCCGGCTGCAGTTCGTCGGCGCGATCCAGCTGCGCCTCGATGCGGGCCATCGCGTCGCTCCAGCGCGGCGGCACGTCTTCGAGCTGCGCCAGGGACGCACGCGCGCCGACGAAGTCACCGGTGTGGAACTGCACGACGACCTTCTCGCGCGGCCAGTCGACCGACCAGAACCAGACGCCGACGCCGACCGCGAACAGCAGCACGACCGCCACGGCGCGACGCAGGCGAACGGTCTGGCGGTCGAAGCGCTGCCGGAAGCCAGGTTCGATCTCGTAGCGACGCATCGTCTCGAGCCGCAGCTGCTCGTCGGGGTGCAGGCTCATCAGGCGACCCCGCAGTGAGTTGTTGGCCGGCAGCGTCGAGCGCGACACGGTCAACAGCGCGCGGCTGCACGGCTCGGCCCCCAGCACCTGCACCGAGGAGATGTCGGCCTCGTGTTCGAAGCGACGCGCGAGCGTTCGCAGCGCCAGCCAGACGAGCAGCGCACCGCCCAACATCACGACGGACAGCAGCACGACGTCGCCCTGCTCGGGGTCGAGCAACCGCAGCGGCGACATCAGCATCACCGGCACGACGAAGCCGAGCAGCGTCAGCAAACCCGGGTGGCCCATGCGCGCGTGGCCGACCTCGTGCGCGAGCACGCCGGCGAGCGAGCGCGGATCGAGCGTCTTGAGCAGGCCGTCGGTGAAGCACAGCAGGCGGCCGACCGGCAGCGGACCGACCATCATCGCGTTGACCGCGCGCATGCCCGTGGGCAGCACGAACAGGCGTCGCGGCGAGAACCCGAGCCGCAGGGCGGTCTCCCGCAGCACGCTGCCGAACGGCTCGGGGATGCCGTTCTGCACGCCGAAGGCGATGCGGAACCAGAATGGCAGCAGCGCGGCCGCGACCAGCAGGTAGCCCATCGCCGCCAGCGAGGTGCCGGCCGCCGTCGCCAGCACGACCACGTAACCCCAGCGCCACAGTTCGAGCAGGTCCATGCCGACGCCATAGAGCAGCGCCGGCATCACGGCGAGCAACGGCCAGCCGAAGCGCAACCGCACCGACGGCCAGATCTCGCTCCAGCTCGGCAGGAACATCGGCGAGACCGGTCGCGACGCGCGCGCATCGAAGCCCGACTCGACCAGCGCCTCGGCCATCGTCGCCATGACGATGCGCGGCAGTTCGGCGACGTAGAGCGGCAGCAGCGTGAGCACGACGCGCAGGATGTGGCTGTCTGGCGCGAGGCGGTCGATCCAGTCGCCGTAGAGGCCGAGTTCGAACAGCGCGTGCAGCACCAGCGGCGTCGCCAGGCTGGACAGGCGCAGCAGCGCGCGCGGCGGCACCGCCGAGCGCCTGCCGGTCACCAGCGACTGCAGCGCCGTCGCGCGCGCAAGGACGGCGAGCAGCCACGGCGTCACCAGCAGCGCGGCGGTCCAGACCAGATCGTCGACGCGGCCCTCGCCGGGCAGCGCGCCGCCGAGTTCGCGGTGGGCCACCACCACGAACAGACCGACCAGGAACGAGAACGGCAGCGACAAGCGATCAGGCTCCGGTCAGCGGCCGTTGTCGTCCTTCTCGGGTTCGCCCTGCTTCTGCTCGCCCTTCTTGCGCTCGCCCTTCTTCTGCTCGCCCTCGTCGGCGGGCTCGTCGCCGAACGCGAGACGGAGCAGCCCGGCAAACCGTTGGTCGGCTCGCAGCAGCGCGATCTCCGGGTCCTTCTCGAACAGCGAACGTTCCAGCCGCAGCGAACGGTCCAGGTCGGGCGATGCGTGCATGCGAGCGCAGCGCTCGAGCGCCTTCATGCCGAGCTCCTTCTGGCCGGCGAGCGCGTGCACGCAGGCGGCGCTGTACCACGCCACCGGCCGCAGCTGGTAGTCGGCGCCGCGCGCCAGGGCCTGCGCGGCGCGGTGCGCCCCGGCCGCGCGCGGGTAGTCGCGCAGCAGGTTGTAGTAGTCGGCCAGCTGCAGCGTCGCGTTGACGCGGTCCTCGCCGTCGCCTTCGGTCGTGGCCCGCTGCAGGTCTCGAACGAACGCCTCGGCCGGCTTCTTCTTGCCCCACTGCCACAGCATCGCGGCCAGCGCCTGGCGCAGGTCGGTCGGCTCGCGCTCGTCCTCGACCATCGCCAGCACCGCCGCGACGCGCTCCGCGTCCGGCAGCGTGCGTTGCAGGTCACGGATCGCCGGCACCAGCCGCACGCGGAACGTGAACGGATACCACTCCGGCGTGTCGAGCAGCAGCTCGAACAAGAACGGATCGACCCACGGCTGCAGCGCCTGCAGTCCGTCGTACTGGCCGACGAACACCATCCCGCTCTTGTAGGTGCGGCGCAGGTGTTCGAGCGTGACCTGCACCAGCAGGCTGCGCAGCCCCTTGCTGCGCGGTGCGTCCGGCTTCGCGGCGAGCCTCGGCTGCAGCGCGCCGAGCACGGCCAGCCCGTTCTCGGCGTCACAGACCGCTTCGACGGTCTGCCTCATCAGCTCGTCGGACGTGTGCTCCGACGCCAGCCACTTCTCGATGGCCACCGACGGATCACCCTTCTCCTGCGCGGCGAGCGGTGCAAGCACGGCCAGACAGACCACCGTGCCCAACCGGCCCCTACGCGCGGCTTCCGCAATGCGCAACATGTGCCCCGCTTGTAGCCCCCCCAGCCCCCCGACAACACCCCCCAAGGTTGCCGTACGGTACGCGGTTCATCCTCCAACTTTCGGCGGGCACCCCGAGCGCTCCACGTTCGCGACCATCCGAACGTACCGTTCGGGCCGGGGCAGGTAGGCCGCGGGCGGTCGCGAACGTTGGAGGACGAACCGCGTACCGTACGGCAACCTTCGCGAGGTCGGGTTGGCGGCCGGCGGTCGTGAGAGTTGGAGGATGAACCGCGTACCGTACGGCTACTTTTGGAGCCAGGGGGTTGGGGTGTCGGTGGTGGCGGGGACGTGGGTGAAGTGGAGGTCGAGGTCGGTGCCGGCGAAGTCGGCGCGCAGGGAGGTGGCGAACGCGTCGATCGCGGCCAGGGAGGCGCGGCAGGTCGCGGAGAGGTGGTGCGCGGATTCGGGCAGCGACGCGAACGCCAGGCGACCGCTGCGGCGGCGGCGCAGCGAGGGCAGCAGGGCGCGCGCGACGGTCGTGTTGGCGTGCAGGTTGGCGTCGAGCAGTTCGCCGAGGTCGCCGGCGGGCTCGCGGCCGGCGACGCGGTCGCGCAGCAGGATCGAGGCGGCGACCAGATCGGTGATCGGCCCGAGCGCGTCGTTGGCGCCCTTGACGAAGCCGGCGGCGGCCTCGGCGTCGCCCGGCATCACGACCCCGACCAGCAGATCGGCCGACGGCAGCTGCTCACGCAGCCGGTCGACCTGCCAGGGGCGCGAGACGGTCGCGGCGACCCTGCCGCCGGTGTCGAGCACGGCGCGCGCGATCGCGACGCCCAGCGGTTCGGTCGCGCCCGTCAGCAGCACGACCCGCGAAGCATCCGGCATCAGAACGAGACCTTGACCGCCTTGCGCTCTTCCTGCGACTCGACCTCAAAGAACTCACCCTGCTTGAAGTTGAACATGCCCGCGATGATGTTCGCCGGGAACTGCTCGATGCCGTTGTTCATCTTCATCACGGCGTCGTTGTAGGCCTGGCGCGCGAAGCCGATCCGGTTCTCGGTCGAGGTCAGCTCCTCCTGCAGGCTCAACATGTTCTGGTTGGCCTTCAGGTCCGGGTAGCCCTCGGCGACGGCGAACAGGCGACCCAGCGACTGGGTCAGCGCGCCGTCGGCCTTCATCAGTTCGCCGATGTTGCCCGCATTGCGGAAGTCGACCGCCTGCTGACGCGCCTTGATGACGTTCTCGAGGGTCTCCTTCTCGTGCTTCATGTAGCCCTTGACCGTCTCGACCAGGTTCGGGATCAGGTCGTAGCGACGCTTGAGCTGCACGTCGATCTGGCTCCACGAGTTCTTGGCCTCGTTGCGCCGGCTGACGAGCCCGTTGTAGACGCCCATGGCCCACATGCCGAGGATGAGGACGAGCGCGAGAGGGATGATCCAGACCAGGTGTTCCAAGGCAGAACCTCGATAGTTGGGTTGTTCAGGCGTGCCCCGCCGCATTCGGCAGGTCGATCTCGCCCGAGAAGACGGTACGGGCCGGACCCTCGATCGCAAGGGAAGGTCCTTCTCCGATGACGGCCAGCGTGCCGCCGAGGAGCTGCACCTGCGCGACCGGTCCGTGGATATTCCCGGCGCGCCGCGTGGCCAGGGCCACGACCGCCGCACCCGTTCCACAGGCGAACGTCTCGCCGCTGCCGCGCTCGAACGTGCGTTGACGGACCCGGTTGCCGCCGAGAACCTGCACGAACTCGACGTTGACGCCGCCGGCGAAGTCCGGGTGTTGCTGCATCGCCGCGCCGACGACGTGCACCGGCGCCGCGTCGACGTCGGGCACGAACGTCACCGCGTGCGGGTTGCCCGCGTCCCCCGGCACGAACGTCCAGGTGTCACCGGCGACCTCGACCGACCGCGGCTCGCCGACGGTGACCGCCCCCATGTCGGTCCGGACCAGGCCACCGTCGAGCAGCTCCACCGCGCGCGGCCCCGCGTCCGTCCGGACCTCGAACGCCCCGCCCGGCGCGTGACCGCAGGCCTCGGCGAACCGCGCCAGGCAGCGCAGGCCGTTGCCGCACATCGCCCCGCGCGAACCGTCGGCGTTCCACATCAGCATGCGCAGCGCGCCGTCGTCGTCGCGCGCCAGCACGATCAGCCCATCGGCCCCGATGCCGAAGTGCCGGTCCGACCAACGCGCCGCCAGCTCGCCGGCGCGTTCGATCGGAAACGCGTGCGCGACGCCATCGACGTAGACGTAGTCGTTGCCGCAGCCCTCCATCTTGGTGAACGGCAGCTTCATCGCAGCTCGTGACGTTCGAACTTGCTCGGCACGTGCACCTCGCCGAAGCCGGCGTTGCGCAGCCGGGTCGCGTAGGCCTCGGCCGGATCGTCCTCGCCATGCACCACGAATACCTGCTTGCAGCGCTCCTGCAGCGGCCGCGTCGCCGCCATCAGGTCGCGCCAGTCCGCGTGCGCCGAGAAGCCGTGCATCGAACGCACCTTGCACTTCACGTCGTAGTGTTCGCCGAAGATCCGCACCGGCGACTGGCCGTCGAGCAGCCGCCGGCCGAGCGTGCCGTGCGCCTGGTAGCCGACGATCAGCAGACAGTCCTGCTTGCGGCCGATGGTGTGCTTGAGGTGGTGCAGGATGCGGCCCGACTCGACCATGCCCGACGCGCTGATGATGACGCCTTCCTTCACCTGGTTGAGCGACTTGCTCTGCTCGACGCTGTCGACGTAGGTCACGCCCTCGAAAAACAGCGGGTTGTGCCCTTCCTTCATCAGCTGGCAGGTCTCCGCGTCGTAGAGATCGGGGTGCTTGCCCATGATCCGCGTCGCGCGGCGGCTCATCGGTGAGTCGACGTAGATCGGCAGCTTCTGCAGCAGGCCGTCGCGCATCAGCTGGCCGAGGAACAGCACCACCGACTGCGTGCGGCCGACCGAGAACGCCGGGATCAACACGCGACCGCCGTCGTGCTGTTCTTCGGTGATGATGCGGCCGAGCTCCGCCATCATGTCGGGTCGCATCTCGTGGATGCGGTCGCCGTAGGTCGACTCGGTGATCAGCGCGTCGCACTCCGGCAGCGGCTCGGGGTCGCGCAGGATCGGCAGGTTCTTGCGGCCGTGGTCGCCGGTGAACACGACGCGCCGCTGCTGGTGGCCGCTGTCGATGTCCATCACGACGATCGCCGCGCCGAGGATGTGGCCGGCATCGAGGAACTCGACCCGCATCTCCGGGATCACCTCGAACTGCTGGTGGTATGGCCTGGGCTGAACCAGCCGCAGCGTCTTCTCGACGTCCTGCTGATCGTAGAGCGGCTCGACGTCGTGGCCGCGCTTGCGTAGGTGCCGCGCGTCCTGCGCCTGGATGTGCGCCGAGTCGAGCAGCATCATCTCGAGCATGTCGGCGGTCGCCTCGGTGCAGAAGATCGGCCCGCCGTAGCCGTCCTTGACCAGGCGCGGCAGCGCACCGCAGTGGTCTATGTGCGCGTGCGACAGCACCAGCGCGTCGACCTCGCCGCCGCCGATCGGCAGGTTGCGGTTGGCCTTGTCGGCAACCTTGCGCGGCCCCTGCACGAGGCCACAGTCGAGCAGCACCTTCTTGCCGTTGACCTCGACCAGGTGCTTGGACCCGGTCACGTGGCGCGCGGCGCCGAGGAACTGCAGCGCGATGCCCATCGCTACGTGCGCACCGTGACGGTGCGGGACGTCATGGTCAGCGGCAGCAGCAGCGGCTGCAGCAGCATGTCGAAGAACCCGTACTCGGTCTCGACCGTGTAGCTGGTCAGGCCGTCGGCCATGCGCTGTGCGCTGACGTCGTTGGTCGCGATCAACCCGAACAGCATGTAGTACTGGCGTGCGTGCTGGACCTCGGTGCCGGTCGCGCCGAGGCCGACGGAGTGTCGGTGATGGACGCAACCGGTGGCGAACAACAGCATCAGACAGGCGGCGGCGCAGAGACGCGCCCGCATCGGCATGGGCTTGAGCACGCCCCGACTTTTACCCCGAAGGCTGCTCGTCTTCCTCGATCAACAGGCCCAGACGACGCTGTTCTTCGGCGAGGCGCTGCCGTTCGGCCTCGCGCGCCTCGGCGGCGCGACGATCCGCCTCGGCGCGCTGCGCCAACCTCCTGCCGGCCCGTTCTTCCGACTGCAGCCGCCGGATCAGCGCCAGCACCAGCACCGGCAGCACGAAGATCATCAGCAGGCTGAACCAGTTGGTGAAGATCGAACGCCACGCCGCGCCCGAGCCGTGCACCACATACCTGCGCCAGGCCTCGTCGAGCTGCAGCGTCGACCGCCCGGTCTGCGCGACCAGCGCCCGCGCGAACGAGGTGGTCTCGTCGGTGTAGCGCGCGACGCGCATCAGCGCGGGCAGGCCGTATTCGCGCGTCAGCCACGCGACGTAGGAGTAGCTGTGGCCGTATGCCGTGCGCAGCTGCACGGTCGTCGTCGGGAAGTGGTCCGCCAGCGTGTCGATCGCACGCAGGCTGCCGCCGGTCACCCGCCAGACCAGGTCCTCCTCGCTCGCACCGAGGTAGGTGTCGCCAGCCAGCATCTGCGCGAGGCCCTCGTGGAACCAGCGCGGCACGTGGCGGCCGTTTTCGCCGCAGTACTGGTCGAGCAGCTCGTGCACGAGTTCGTGGCGCACGACGCCGACCATCGACGTGTTGGTGCGCGCGATCGCGTCGAGCACCAGGTGGATCTGGTGGCGACCCAGCACCGCGAAGCCCGGCGCGTCCTCGTGCACGCCGGCGACCAGCGCCGCCGGCATCGAACTTCGGCTCTGGTGCACGTGCACGAAGAACCGCTGCACCTCGCGGTCGTCGAACGTCGGCAGCAGCGAAGCCAGCTCGGAGGCGACGTGGTCGCGCACCCGCTGCACCGTGGCTTCGTCGACATCCCCGGTGCCGGCGACGACTTGCGCGACATCGACCCGAGCCCGCTGCGGCTGCTGCGGTCCCCCGCACCCGGTCCACAACAGGGCGAGAATCAGCAGCAGCAGCGAGAACCGGGGCAGGAACACGACGGTCGCGCGTCATAGTCTGTCGCGGACCATCCGCAAAGACCTCACCTACCGTTGGAGAACCCCGTGAAAGCGTCCCTGATGCTCCTCTCGCTGCCGGTCGCAGCCGCCCTCGCGTTCGCTCCGTCGCATTCGACGCCCCAGGATCCGCAGGAGCCGAAGCCCGAGAACATCTCGGTGATCCCGATCTCGACGCTGCAGTACGTCGACATGCAGGGCAAGCTCACGGCGGTGCCGGCGACCAACGTCGTCGAGATCCGCATGTTCGACGACCAGTCGGAGAGCGTGCGCCTGGAGCTGCTCTACGAGAACGGCGACTACTCGCTGATCGACGCGCAGGCGATGCACATCCTGCGCAAGAACGGCGCGACCCGTGACGTGCGGCTGGTCCGCACGCAGCGCTCGACGATGCGGTTCCCGCGGCTGCCGTAGGCGGGATCGCGAGCTGAGACCGATGGCACCGACGTGATGGCGCCATCGCCCCGGGGCCTTCACCGATCTCGGCCGTGGTGCCGAAAAACCGAAGGCAGGGATCGAGTCGGCATGCACCCGCATGAACCGACCGCACCACATCCACAGCCTTCCGAGCACCCACGCGGAATGCGGCGCACTCGCCGTTGCCGCGGAGGACGTGCTGCCGGAGTACGCGCTGTTGCGCCTGCTGCACGAGTGGCACGTGCGTGGTGAAGACGTCGATCCGGACATCGAGTTCGCGCTGCAGCTGTCGTCGGCGATCGCCGCGAGGCAGTCGCTGGAACCGCCGTCCGCCGCCGAGCCAACCCCAGAGGACGCAACCGACATGACCGACGAAGTGGACACGAGTCCCGTCGACGAGCCCGAGGTCCGAGCCGACACGATCGACGCCGACGCGGCCGTGGATCTACCGGACATCGAACTGGACGGAGGGGAACTGGACGGGGGGGAACTGGACGGGGGGGAACTCGACGGGGGGCCCACGGAGACGAGCCGCGGCGGGCCGGATCTGGGGGTCGAGGAACTGGCCGAACTGCTGGCGGACACGGCGCTGCAGGAGGACGCGGCGGGCGAGTCGGGCGAGACGTTCGGCGAGGCGGTGACGTTCTCGGATGGCGAGACCGAGTCGGTGGTCGCGGAGGCGTTGGCGGATCCGCCAGAACCGACGGACGAGGTAGCCGAGCACGGCCGAGCCCAAGACGCCGACGACCAGGACCCGGCATCCGCCGAAACGCCGGCAGAGGCACCGCAGGAAGCCGAAGCGAACGCCGCGGCAGCACTCGCGGACGAACCGCAGCAGGATGCCGTGGCGGTCGCCGATCGCGACGAGCCGACCACGACGGACGCATCGCCGACGACCAACGCCGGGGCTGCCGAGCTCGACCCGGAGCCGGCGCCGCTCGTCGGGGACGACGCAGCCGCGCCCGACGCCGAACCGACGAGCGCCACCGCGGCGGCCGCGGATCCGGTCGAGGTCGCCGACGACGACCCGGCACCCGTTCTGGAACCCGTCATCGAGGAACTCGGTGCCGAACCGACGTTCGAGCAGGACGCCGCCGAACCGATGGTCGATGCGGAGCCGCAGACGGAGATTCCGGCGGCGGGCACGGCCACGACCGAGCCCATTGCGACCGGACCCGGCGCGACCCGGCCCGGCCTGACCCAGCCCGGCCTGACCGACAGCGTCGAGCACGTAGACGCAGCGCAGGCTGCGCAGGGCGAGGAGTTCGCGCTGACCAACGGCCAGCTCGATCGCGTGCAGGACTTCCTCGGCGAGCTGAAGGGCGCGCTGATCGAGATGGCGCAGCGCCCGCAGCCGGCGCCCGCGCCGCAGTCCGACAGCGACATCAAGCCGCTGGTCGAAGCGCTGCAGCAGGGCTTCGACCGTTCGGCCGAGCAGGCGTCGCAGACCACGGTCGCGCTCGCGTCGCTGACCGAGCACGTCACGCAACTCGGCCAGCACGTCGAGGGCGGCGTCAGCAAGACCCTCGACAAGGCGTTCGAACGTGCAGCTGCCCAGCCGGCGACGGCGTTGCCGGCGGCGCCGTCGTTCGTCGATTCGCGCAGCAACCGCCAGACCGTCGTGCTCGGCGCGGTCGCGATGGTCATCCTCGGCTGGTCGATCCTGTTCTGGATCAAGACCGGTTCGCCGCGGCTCGCGCTCGGCACGTTGGTCGGCGCCAACGCCGTCGCGTGCTGCATGCTGCTGGCGCGGCGCTGCAGCTCGTAGCCGCCCGTTGCGAGGCCCGAACCGGGGGCCTGACGGCTACTCGCCGGGACTCGGCGTCAGCAGGTTGACGAGCATGCGCACCGCTCCGGGATGCAGCTTCTTGAGTTGCCGCCAGAGCGCCAGCGCGCAGTAGACGTATTCGCCGTCGCCGGTGCGCGCATAGAGCAGCGCGCCGCGTTCGGTCGGCTGGCCCGGATCGCCGAGCTCGAGCACTTCCTGGTAGTCGCCGGCGTAGACCTCCGGCAGGTAGAGCGCGCGCTCCTGCGCCCAACCGTCCCAGTCGCTCGGCCGGATCACGTTGGGGTGACGCAACAGGACGTGGTCGGGCAGCAGCACGCGGACCGGCGCGTCGGCACGCGTGACGCGACTCTTGCCGACCTCGAACGGCTCGAACGGCGCGCCCTTGAACTGCTCGCCGCTCGGATGGAACTCGACGTCCTTCTGGTAGAAGAGCACCAGCCGGTGGCCCTCGGTGCGCGCGAAGTCGAGCAGCCGGCCGAAGCCGTAGCGCGCCTCCGGTCGGCCGCGCAGCGCGCGGATGTCGACGACGATCGTGTCGAACACCGACAGGTCGGCCGCGGCGATGTCGGCGTCGACCAGCTCGGCCCACTCGATGCCGAGACCGCCGACCCCGAGCACGTTGGGCAGCGTGTTGTCGCGGCTGCGCAGCACGCCGACCCGCAGCCGTTCGGGCACCTGCACGTCGACCTTGTGCACCGGCAGGTCGACCTTGGTGTCGCCGAGGCGGATGCGCAGCAGGTCGACGCCGGTGCGGCGTTCGCTCGGCGCCTCGACCACGAACCCGATCAGGTCGCTGCGCTGGTCGCGCAGCACCACGTCGTGCCGGTCGTCGTCGATCGCGTAGCCGGCCGGCGCGCGCACCTCGAGCTGGCCCTCGACCGGGAACTGCGAGTTGCGCTGCACGCCGACGCTGAACTGCACCGACTTGCGCGCCGACGGCAGCAGCAGCACGCGCGGCACGACCGACAGCTGCACCGGTGCCAGCTGCTGGACCGGCACGGTGACCTCGACCGGGATCTCGAGGTCGCCGAGCGCCACGAAGAACCGGATGCGCACCGGCGGCACGAAGCGGTCGGCGTGGAACCGGGCCGTCATCGGGTCCTCGGCGCTGCGCGCGCTCAGCGGGATGCGCACGCGCGCCACCGCGACCGCGCTGCTCGCCGGCTGCTCGGACTCACCGAGCCGGGTCAGCTCGACGCCGACACCGTCGAGGCCCTCGGCGCGGATCTCGGGCGCGGCGCCGCGGCCGGTCAGGATGCGGACCGGGCACGAGAACTCCTCGCCCTCGATCGCGACCGTGCCGGGTGGCACCTCGACCTCGATCTGCACGCGCGCCAGCGTCAGCGCCAGCCGTTCGAGCGCCTCGATGCGCCGCTGCAGGCGGCTGACGACGTCGAGGCCGAGGCCTTCGCGGCGGCGCAGTTCGCGCAGTTCGCGCAGCACGTGGATCACCTCGTCGACCGGCGGGTCGGCCGAGTGCAGCAGGCGTGGCAGGCGCTCGCTGAAGAAGCGCTCGAGTTCGACGGCCCGCTGGGGGTCGCCGGGCCAGCGATCGGGATCGAGGACCGACGGCAGGCCCAGCGGCCGCGCGCCGTCGACGGAGACACGCTCAGGCTGCTGCGGCTCGAACCGCAGCACCGCGCCGAAGACGTCGTCGAGGTGTTGCGGCGGGCCGGGACTGACGTGGGCGCCGCGCAGGATATCGTAGGCGATGCGGCGCAGCGCCTTGCCGCGGTCGCGGTCGAGGTGGTCGGCGTCGACCAGCAGCGCGTCGGGGCTCACCGTGCTGCCGGCCCCCATCAAGAACACCGGGATCCGGTGCGGTTCGCCGGGCGCGTCGAACGACGGATCCGCCGCGAGGCGAACCGCCTCCGGCAGCAGTTCGACCAGCGCCAGGTCGTGGCCGTGGCCTTCCTCGGAATGGTGCGTCGTCAACACCGCGTCGGGCCGGATCGTGCGCAACAGCCGCACGAAGTTGCGCAGCGTCTCGTCGCGACCCCACTCCGCGAACGTCTCGTCGGCCGAGCGGCGGTAGCCGCCGTCCGGGCAATTGAGGTACCACGCCTCGGCACCGGCGAGCGCACAGCCTGCTTCGGTCTCGAGCGTGCGGATCCGTTCGAACGCGTCGCCGGTCTCGGGACCGAGCGTGTTCTGGCCGCCACCACCGCGGGTCGCGAGCAGCGCGGCGACGCGCAGGCCGAACTTCGAGCGCAGCCAGACCGCAGGCAGGATGTAGCGGTCGTCGGGGTGCGACGCCGCGACCAGCACGAGCGAATCCGCGGCGGCGTCGCGCGCGGCCTGGCGCATCGCGAGCATGCCTGCCGGCGTGCGGCCGCAGGTGTCCTGCCAGCGTTGGGCCGTCGCCAGCGACGCCAGGCAGAGCCATGCGAACAGCCAGCGCATCGCGCGGTCAGACTCCGAGTGAGAGGCGGTTGGCGAGGACCTCGGGGAGCCCGGCGTCGCGGATCTTCTTCTGCACGTTGTCGATGTCGTAGTGCACGCGACGGATGCTGGCGATCTCGAGGTCGGTGTCGACGAGGCCATAGGCCGCGCGCGGATCCTCGTCACGCGGCTGGCCGACACTGCCGACGTTCATCAACACACGCTCGAAGCCGCGGTAGCTGATCTCGGCTTCGGAGTGTGGCACGACGTGGATGTCCCGCGGGTTCTCGTCGCGTCGCAGGTAGATCGCCGGCACGTGCGAGTGGCCGACGAAGCACAGGCGCGTCTTCTGGTGCTCGAGCGACTCGAGCGCTTCGACGACGCTGATCACGTAGCCGAACTGTTCGGGCATGTGCAGCGTGCCGTGCACGACCGTGAACTCCTCCTTCTCGACGACGAGCTCGAGCGCGTTGAGGAACTCGTAGTCCGAGGGTCGCAGCTGCGGCGCCGTCCAGTGGATCGCGGCTCGGGCGAAGTTGTTGAAGTACGACGTGTCGAGTCGTCCAAGCACCGCAGCGTCGTGGTTGCCCAGGCAGGTCACGCAGCCCAGTTCGCGCACCAGGTCGATGCAGGCCGACGGCTCGGGCCCGTAGCCGACGATGTCGCCGACCTGCACCCACACGTCGACGTTCTCCCGCTTGAGGGCCTCGACGACCGCGTTCAGCGCATCCAGATTCCCGTGGATGTCGCCAAGAATACCTATCTTCATTATTTACAGATACTTAGGTTGATCCTCACGACGGCTGACCCAACTCGCGGCAGCGAGCAGGGAGAGGCCAGCCGCCCCCCAGGCGAGCGCCGTGGCTTCCGAACGGAACGCAGTAGCCAGCATGCTACCCGTCAACAGCGACACAAGCACCACCGAGACCGAAAGCAGACGGCGGGGGAACGAGTCTCCGAAGCCAACCGCAAGGCAGATCGCCAGCGGGGAATAGGCCGCGAAGAAGTGTGTGGCGTCGAGCAGCCGGCGGCCGATCCCGACCGACCAGGCACCCTGGTCGAGCAACCAGCAGGAGACCATCAACAGGATCGAGAGGCCGGCGAGCATCGCGAGATTGGTGGCCGCGCCTGCGCGCCGAGGCAGGCGGCGCTCGGCAAGCAGCAGCACGGCGAGCACCAACAACCCACCCGCCCACACGGCATCATCCAGGATGTGGATGCCAAAGCGCCGCAGCATGCGCGGCTCCTGGGCGCGTGCCGCCGCCAGCCATCCGAGCATCAGCAGCCACGGGGCCCAGCCAGCCGAACGGATGCGAGCGATCGCGAGGAGCCGGATGATGCGAAGCTGGCACTGCATGCGGTCAAGAACCGGTTATCCTGCGCCGCAAGCTGCAGGACAAGGCCTGGATTCAGAATGGCCGACGCAGCACAATCCGCATCGCAGCTGGGGGTCACCCACCTGCTAGGTTAGGGAACTCGTGCGCTCGATCGTCTTGGCGAACCAGAAGGGCGGAGTCGGCAAGACGACGACCGCCATCCACCTGGCACACGGCTTCGCGTTGGCGGGTCGGAAGGTGCTGCTGATGGATCTGGACCCGCAGGGCAATGCCACGGTCGCGGTCCAGGGAATGCGGACCGATTCCGAGCAGAAGGCGCCACAGGAGTGGATGACCCCCGTCGCCGAACGCTTCTGGCTGGTGCCCTCCGCCGGCGGGGAAGCCGTCGCTTCTGGCGAAGCCACCCTGGACACCGAACGGCTGAAGGCCGTGGTCGGCGAGCTGGAAGGCGAGATCGACGTCCTGGTCGTCGACTGCCCTCCGCGCATGGACGAGTGGGGCTGGGCGGGCGTGCAGCTGTGCGAAGAGGTCATCGTGCCCGTGCAGGCCGAGTTCTTCTCGATGCACGGCCTCTCACAGATGATGGCCTCGCTCGAGGAGGCTGCCAGGCGCTACCCGGGCAAGGGCAAGCTCAGAGGGGTGCTCCCGACCATGGTCGACACCAAGGAGGAGATCGCCACCGAAGTCCTCGAGGACCTGCGGTCCAATCTGGGCGAGCTGCTGCTCGACTCCGTCATCTTCCGTGACTCGAGCCTCGTCGAGGCCGCGAGCCACGGGCAATCCGTCTTCGTACACAGTCCCTGGTCCAAAGGAGCTCTTTGCTACACCGAGCTCGTGCAGGAGATCATGAATGGTTGATCGTCGTCTAGGCAGAGGTCTCGACTTCTTCTTGTCCGGCTCGCGCAAGCCCGCGGCCGATTCCGAGGCCCCCAAGACCGAGGAGCGCACCCCCGCCCCCAAGCCCGCACCGGCGGAAGCCCCGGCAGTCGCCCCGGAGGATGCCGTCCAGAAGGTCCCGGTCGGCTCGATCGAGCCCAACCCTTACCAGCCGCGCAAGGAGATGGACGAGGCCGAGCTGAAGACGCTCTCCGAGTCGATCCGTGAGAGCGGCATCCTGCAGCCGATCCTCACGCGCAAGGTGGGGGATCGCTACCAGATCGTCGCCGGCGAACGCCGATGGCGCGCCGCCCAGCTTGCTGGTCTGAAGGAAGTGCCCGTGCTCTGCCGTGAGTTGTCGGACAACGACAGCGCGGTCTTCGCCCTGGTGGAGAACCTCCAGCGGGAGGATCTGAACGCCATCGAGAAGGCGCAGGGCATCAAGCTGCTGATGGACCAGATGAAGTCCACCCAGGCGCAGGTCGCCAAGCAGGTCGGTTTCGAGCGTTCTACGGTCGCCAATTTCCTCCGCCTGCTGGACCTGCCCCAGGGTGTGCAGGCACATGTTTCACGTGGAACACTCACGATGGGCCATGCTCGGTGCCTGCTCGCGCTGCCCGACCACGAGACGATGGAGATCACGGCGGAAGCGGCGATCAAGCAGAGCCTGTCCGTGCGCGCGCTGGAATCGCTGGTCAAGGACATGCTCGAGGGCTCGACCGGCAAGAAGCCGGACAACGACGAACCCGCGTCACCGAAGGCAAAGAAGACCCGCCCGGTCTGGCTCAACGAACTCGAGGAGGGCCTCGTCGAAGCCCTCAGCACGACGGTCACGATCAAGTACAGCCGCAAGCGCAGCCAGATCGTGATCGAGTGTGCGAACGACAGCGAGCTCGACCGCGTCTCTTCGCGCATCAAGAACTCGAGCCCGCAGTAGCTCGCTGTGGGGGCTGCCAGGGGGGCAGCTCGACCCGGAGCCTCTCCGGCAGCCGAGTCTTTGGCGGCCGGGCCCGGGGCGGATCAAAGGGGCCGGGGGCGGCCAGGTCAGCCAAGGTCAGCCTGGGCGGCCAGGGCGGCGCGATCGATCGCAGCAACGCCCGGCCAGCGGCAGGTTCAGCGACCTGCCCAGCGGGAGGATCAGAGGACCTCGACCGCGGTGATGCGGATGTTCTCGGTCGGGCGACCGACCCCGCGATCCTCTTCTTCGGCCGACATGCCGGCCTCGCAGATCTCGCGCAGCGCCTCCATGCCCTCGACCACGAAGCCGAACACGACGCGGTTGCCATCCAGGTTGGCCTGGTCGTCGAGGTGGACCCAGATCCGGTCCGCGCACGACTTGCCGTCCGCCTCGGGGCGGGCCGCGATCGCGCCATCGAAGTGGCTGAGTCCCGTGTTCTCCCACTCGAGCTGGTGCTCGCTCGGCTCGGTGGTCGTCCACTTGGTGCGGTCATCCTCCTTCGTCGAAGCGAAGCCGAAGTGCATCGCGTACGGGCGCTCGAAGTTCTCGGTGCCGCGCTGGATCTCGTCGACCGCCAGCCCGGTCCAGAAGGCGCCGCCTTCCAGCTTGGCCAGCTCGAGGAACTTCTTGGTGTGCTCCAGGCCGGCCTTGAGGGCGAACGTCGCCGAGCCGTAGTCCCCGAACGTGAACTTGACCCGCGGCCAGTCGGCCGGGATCTCCGGCTTCTTGAAGCGGGCCGGCAGCTCGAAGCCCTTGGCATGCTCGATCTGGCTGCGCATCAGCGAGATGACGCTGCCTTCGGTCGCCGCCTCGAACTTCGGGCCATCCGGCTCGACCCCTTCTTCCGGCTCCTTCTGGTCGCGGCTCTGCACGGGAGCCTTCGACTTGATGACTAGCGGGTGCTTCGGATACTTGCTCTCGATCTCGGCGAGCGACGACTCGGCCTTGGCCCAGTCCTTGTCCAGCATCGCCTTGCGCGCGATCGCCAGCAGGTAATAGGGGCGCTGGCCTTCGTCCGCGTTGGCCAGCCCGGACTCGAGCGTCGACATCTCGATGTCCTCGAGCGCCGTCGTCACCGGCTCGTAGGCCTTGGCGAAATCGATGTAATTGTCGTCCATGCCCATACTTGCAGCAAAGGCGGACCACTTTTCGTCGATCGCCTGCTGGTCGAGCGTCTTCCAGGCATAATTGCCGACCAAGGCCAGCAGGATGGCGCCAATGATCACCATCACGAGCGACTTGTAGCGCTCCCAGAGGACTTCGAACGGGCTGGGGGCCTGGGTACCTTCCAGGGTCGAGGGAGGAGTGGCGGACATGATTCGATTCGGAAACTGAGTATCGGTCGCTGCCCGACGCCTGCTGCATCAGGCCCGGGCGATCACAGGCGGGTGTAGTCGGTCGTGTAGTCGACGGTCATCTGCGTGACGCCGTCCTTGCGCTGAAACAGGTACTCGGCGGAGTAGATGCCGCGCTCGAACTGGAGCCGCTTGCTGGTCTCGTCGACGTCGTCGGCGCCGATCAGGCTCCAGCTGTGCCGGCCCATGTTGGCCTGCACGTACGAAACGGCCGCCGCGAGATCGTCACTGCCCGAGTAGATGTAGTGACCGTGGCGCCACGACGCGATCTCCTTCGAGAAGCTCTCGTGGCGTCGATCCTTGAGGCGGAAACCCGACGGAACGACGTAGTCCTGGAACTGCCGCGAATCGACCGCTGGGGCCTCATTCGGGCCCGTCTGGCACGATTGCGAAAGCACGCCACACAGCGCGAGCATGGCGATCAGACTCGTCTTGTTGGTCATCGGGAATCCCTCGGTTGTCGGTCTGGACGAACCGCGAAACGCGGCTCGCCACGGTTTGGAGGGCCGAACAGTCTATCGACGCCCGCGGAGGCAGGCAACGGCGGCGAACGCCCGGTTCGCCGCGGATCGGCCCACCGCGCACGATACCGCCGACGGCGAGGGTTTCGCGACCCAACGCGTCGACATACACTCCCAACGCCCGTCGGAGCGTGGTCTCCGGCGTGCAGGAGTCCTGCATGCAAGCCTCCGAGACAGTCCGACGAGCAGACCTGCTGGAGCGAGCCACCCTGGTGCTCAACCGCTCCTGGCGGCCCGTGCACGTGACCACGGTGCGCCGCGCCCTGTGCATGGTGTTTCGCGACGCTGCGCGGATCGTCTGCCCCGAGACCCTGGCCGTCTACGAGTTCGTGGACTGGATCGACCAACCGATCCCGGCGCAGGCCCCGACCATCCGTTCGCCGAGCGTGCGCATCCTCGCCCCCGAGGTGATCCTGCTGTCCCGCTACAACCGGGTGCCGTGCCACGAGGCGCCGTTCACGCGGCGCAACCTGTTCTTGCGCGACGACTACACCTGCCAGTACTGCGGCAAGCGATCGGGCAGCAACCTGCTCAGCGTCGACCACGTGCACCCGCGCTCGCGGGGCGGGTCGACGACCTGGGAGAACTGCGTGCTCGCCTGTGTCGGCTGCAACGCGCGCAAGGCCGACCAGACCCCGAAGGAGGCCGGCCTGCGCCTGCTGCGCAAGCCCGAACGCCCGCGTTGGACTCCGTACCTCAATCTGCGGCCGAGCCAGCGTATGGACTCGTGGGCGAAGTTCACGCCCGAGTCCCGCCGCCGCAACCGCAACAACTGAGGCCCGCCCGGAGCCGTTCTTCGCGCGCCGGGGCCTCCCATCGATCCCACCATGAAACTGTCGACCAGCATCCCCGTCCTCCTCGCCCTCCTCGCAGCGCCCGCCGTGGCGCAGAGCCCCACCAAGCTCAAGAAGGAGCTCAAGAAGATGGAGCGGGAGGCGAAGAAGGACGTCGAGAAGCTCTTCGCGGCGGGCAAGTGGGCCCGCGAGAAGGAACTCGCCAAGGACGCCAAGCGCATCTTCCAGAAGGTCCTCAAGCTCGACAAGGAGCACGAGGGCGCCAACCTCGCACTCGGCAACGAGAAGGTCGACGGCGTCTGGATGCCCGAGAAGCAGGCGAAGAAGCTACGCGAGAAGGCGCTCGAGGCCGAGTACGGCGCCAAGGGCTACAAGAAGATCGAAGGCATCTGGGTCGAGCCGGAGAAGGTCGACGACGCGCGCAAGGGCATCTTCTGGCACGAGGGCGAGAAGGTGACCATCGAGCAGAAGACCGCCTACCAGAACGGCATGGTGCGCCATCCGCGCACCGGCCGGTTCATCAAGCAGGAAGACCTCAAGAAGGCCGAGGACGGCTACTTCCCGGTCGGCGACGGCAAGTGGGGCGACCTGGCTGAGGCCGACACCTTCCACGGCGAGCTCGGGCGGCCGTGGATCATCCGCTCCAACTACGCCACGCTGATCAGCACGCTGCCCCTCGAGAAGCTCGAGGAGTTGAAGCGGTTCGCGGACCAGGGGCAGGAGACCGTGATGCCGCTGTTCCGCGGTCGCGAACTGCCGCCGGCCCTGCGCCCGGTGATCCTGATCGCCAAGACCAAGGCCGAGTACGTGCAGTACGGCACCAGCTTCGGCGACGGCACCGACGTCGTCGGCGCGTTCCTGATGCGCGACGACGCCGAGTTCCGCATCGGCGGCCAGGGCGTCGTGCGCCCGGCGATCTGCAACAACGACAAGGACTGGGGCACGCGCTACCTGCGCCACGCCGCGGCGATCGCCTACGTCAACGCGGTGGCCTCGGAGGCCGGCGCCGACCTGCCGCTGTGGTTCGTGCACGGCTGCGGCACGCTGACGTCGCGCTTCGAGAACGACCGCGACGCCGGTTGGTTCGGCAAGCAACACGTCGCCAAGGGCGGCGTCGGCCCGATCAAGTCGTGGTTCAGCAACTTCGACCTCAGCGCCGACCTCGAGACCAAGGACATCGACTTCAACCTGTTCCAGGCCGGCCTGATGCTGGCCTACGGGATGCGCGGCGGCGACCAGGAGGCGACCGACGCGCTGATGAACGTCACCAACGCTTTGTCCGGCAAAGGCAAGGGCAGCGCGGGCAAGGCGCTGACGGCGTTCGAGAAGCTGCTCGACAGCAAGAAGGACAAGATCGTCGCCTACCTCAACACCCTGATCGCGAAGGCGCCGTAGCCGATCGACCGCCTCCGGGGGAGGGTGCCTCCCCCGTGCACCGTGACCGCGCCCGACCGGATTTGGCGGTCGCGACAGGAATCGGACAATGGTCGTCCACTAGGTGCGCCAGCACCGGCGGTCTGCGCCGCCTTCCTGCCAACCAAATAGCAGAATCCAACCCATGAAGCTGTTCTCCCTGCGTTCTCTGACCGCGCTTGCCGTGCTGGCCGCCCCGATGGCCGCCCAAGGCATGCTGCCGTATCTGCCCAAGAAGACGATGATGGCCATCTCGGCTCCGGACCTCTCGGTCTCGATGGCCGAGTTCCGCAAGATGCCGCTGGCCAAGATGTGGGCCGAAGACGAGGTCCAGACCTTCTTCGCCGACGTCCTCGAGATGGCGAAGGAGCAGATGGACGAGGGCCTCGCCCGCGCCAAGGAGATGCACGCGCAGGGCGCCCTGCCGATCGACCCGGAGCAGCTGATGAAGCTGCGCCTCAACGGCGGCACCTTCGCGATCACCGACATGGAGATGGCGATGGGCGACTTCGGCCCGATGCCGAAGTTCGGCGTGCTGATCCACCTCGACTTCGGTGAGTCGGCCGCGACCTGGAACCAGCTGATCCAGATGGGCCTCGGCATGCTGAAGCAGCAGGCCGGTGACGACGCGACGATGACCGAGTGGAACATCGGCGACGTCAAGGCGATGACGATGGCGCCGAACGGCGGCCCCGAAGGCCTCGAGATGTCGCTGAACGTCGCGATGGTCCCGAACGGCATCGTGATCGGCACGCTGACCGACGACGTCAAGAGCGTCGTCACCAACTGGGTCAACAAGACCCCGGTCCTGAGCCAGACGTCGGGCTTCGCCGCCGCGACCAAGCGCCTGGACACCGCCGGCGCCGAAGCACAGATGTTCATGTCGCCGGACCCGATGGTCGACTTCGGCATGAACGTGCTGAAGATGGCGATCGAGAACGAGCGCGACCTCGAGATGGTCGACTACGACGGCGTCGAGCGCGCGCTGCAGGCGATGGGCATGCGCAACCTCGGCTCGGTGGCCATGTCGACCAGCTACGTCGACGGCAAGTGCGTCACCAAGTCCTACCACGCCAGCGCCGAAGGCGCGCAGACTGCGGCCGCCGGCACCAAGGTCGACACCAAGTTCCTCAAGTGGGTCCCGAAGGACGCGGTCTCGTTCAGCGCCGGCGCGATGAACGTCTCGTCGATCTACGACACGCTGCTCAAGGGCCTGCAGGCCTACGACCCGAACTTCGCCCAGCAGATGCTCGGCCAGCTGGCCGAGATCGAGAAGCAGCTCGGCTTCTCGATCCGCCAGGACCTGTTCGGCTCGCTCGGTGACCACTACATCACCTGGTCGATGCCGATGGGCACGATCTCGTCGGCGCCGGAGATGGCGTTCCTGATGAAGGTCAACAACCAGGAGAAGCTGGTCGGCGCGCTGAAGAACATCGCCGCGCTGACGCAGGGCAACGTCGAGATCGAAGAAGGCACCAAGCGTGGTCTGAAGAGCTACCAGGTGCAGATCAACTTCGACCCGATGGACGGCATGGGCATGAACCCGTTCGACATGTTCCAGCCGACGTTCGCGTTCAAGGACGGCTACATGGTCGTCGGCTTCTCGGCGAGCGACGTCAAGCGCGTCTTCAAGCGCATGGACCGCGAGGACAACCCGAAGGGTGACATCCGCTCCAACAAGGAGTTCATGGCGATCGCCGGCCAGATCCCGGAAGGCGTCGACAGCCTGACATTCACCGACTGGAAGGCCAACTTCGAGAGCATGTATCAGCTGCTGACCGGCGTGCTCGCGTTCGTGCCGATGCCGGAGGACGTCCCGATCGACATGTCGCTGCTGCCCGACTCGGAGACGCTGACGCAGCACCTCTACGCGTCGCTCAGCTACACCAAGTCGACGGCCGGCGGCACCGAGACGGTCGACGTCAGCCCGTTCGGTCCGGAGACCTGGCTCGCCATCGGTGCGCTGGTCGGTGGCGCCGCCGGTGCCGCCGCGGTGATGGAAGGGCGCGGCGGCTTCTAGGCCACGCCGCACTGGACCACCCCGGACAGACACTCCGGACAACACTCCGGACAGCCAAGCCCGACAGCCGACCCTTCGCGGTCGGCTGGTTCGGTTTTGGGGGGCCGATCCACCCCGGAGCGTGCATCGACGCGCGCTCCGGCGCCTAGAGCGCCGCTTCGAGGTAGTCGCCGCCGACCTGGTCGGCGAGCAGCAGACCCTCGCCGACCAGACGGAGACGCGCGCCGTCGTATTCGACCAGCTGCGCGGCCTGCTGCCGCTCGAAGATCGCCGCGAACCGCGCGCGCACGTCGAGGCCGATCCTCGCCTCCACGTCGGCGACGTCGACGCCATCCGTTCGCCGCACGCCGAGCCACAGCGCCTCGGCCGCGCGCTGCAGCGGTCGCAGCGTCTCGGCGCTCGCCGCGCACGTGACGCCAGCCAGCGCCGCGTCCGCCCAGGCCTCGAGCGGCTTGAGGTTGCTGACGCGCACGCCGCCGCGGTGGCTGCTCGCCCCCGGACCGACCCCGACGTAGTCCCCCTGCAGCCAGTAGTGGTCGTTGTGCCGACACGGCCCGCCGCGCCCCGCGAAGTTGCTGACCTCGTAGGCGACGAACCCCGCTTCCCGCAGCCGCACGCGCGTGTGCTCGAACATCGCGCGGTCGAGTTCTTGTTCGTTGGGTCCGATGCGTCCCTGCTGGCGGTCCCGCTCGAAGCGCGTGCCCGGTTCGAACGTCAGGTTGTAGCAGGACACATGATCGGTCCCGAGTCGCAGCGCGTGCTCGAGGTCGCTCTGCCACTCGTCGAACGTCTCGCCCGGGATCCCGAACATCAGGTCGATGCTGACGTTCTCGAAGCCGGCCTCGCGCGCCGCCGCGAACGCCCGCTCGACCCCCTCGGCGTCGTGCGCGCGGTCGAGCTTCTGCAGGTGGTGCGCGTGGAACGTCTGCGCGCCGATGCTCAACCGCCGCACGCCGCCATCCCACGCGGCGCGCGCCTTGTCGACCGTGAAGCTCTCGGGGTTGGCCTCCATCGAGACCTCGGCGCACGCGGCGAGGTCGACGCGCTCGTTGACGATCGCGAACAGCCGCTGCAGCCGTTCGACCGACAGCAGGCTCGGCGTGCCGCCGCCGAAGAACACCGACACCGGCTGCGCACCGACCGGCCAGCGGCGCGCAAGCTCCGCGGCCAGCGCGTCGAGGAAGCGGTCGTGCGCCTGCTCGTCCTCGACGACGTACGAGTTGAAGTCGCAGTAGCCGCACTTCACCACGCAGAACGGCACGTGCACGTAGAGCGACGAAGACATCGCCGCCAGCCTACGCGACGCGGCGCGCGGATCAGCGGGCGGTCTTCTTGCGGGTGCGCGGCTGCGGCCGCTCCTCGCCGAACTCGCGCGACATGATCTCGCCCAGCTTCTCGAGCGCCTGCTGCTCCATCTGGCGGACGCGTTCCCGCGTCAGGCCGAAGCGCTTGCCGATCGCCTTCAGCGTCATCGGCTCGTTGTTGCCGAGGCCGAACCGCAGCCGCAGGATTCGCGCCTCGCGCGTGTCCAGCTTCTCGAGCAGCTCGTGCATGCGGCCGATCTCCATCGCCGCGAGGATCTCCTCCTCCGGCGACCGGCCGCGCGTGTCCTCGATCACGTCCGCGAACGCCGCGCCGCCGTCGTCGTTCATCGAGTGCACCGGCTGCGAGTTCGACTGCACGGTATCGCGCACGACGTCCCAGTTGTTCTCCGGCAGCTCGAGCTCCTCGGCGATCTCGCCGGTGGTCGCCTGGCGACCGAGTCGGTAGCTCAGCTCCATCGCCGTCGCCTTCCAGCGCGAGACGATCTCCGACATGTAGCTCGGCACGCGCACGGTCTTGACCGTGTTGACCAGCGAGCGGCGGATGCCCTGCTTGATCCACCAGGTCGCGTAGGTCGAGAAGCGGCAGCCGGCCTTGTGGTCGAACTTCTCGACCGCCTTCATCAGGCCGATGTTGCCCTCCTCGATCAGGTCCATGAAGGACAGGCCGCGGTTGACGTAGTTCTTGGCGATCGAGACGACCAGGCGCAGGTTGGCGCGGATCATGTGCTCGCGCGCAGCCAGGTCGCCGCGCTGCACGCGCTTCGACAGGTCGATTTCTTCTTGGGCCGTCAGCAACGGAACTTCGTTGATGTCGGCCAGGTAGGTGTCGAGACCGTGGTCCCGCATGGCAGTCCTCCTCGTGGTGGTGACCTTGGAGGTATCGGAAGGACCGCAGCGATCCTGCGCCGCTGCGACCGACACCGTCGCAATGCGGGACGCGCTCAGCGCGCGATCACGAGCCGTAGCCGTTCGCCGTCCGCGTCGACGTCGGTCGAGGTCGCGATCGCCCCACCGTGCTCCGGATGCGACACCCGGACCACGAACGGATCGCCCGCCGGCACCCGCACCAGCCGTTCGCCGTTCGCCCCGGTCCTGGCGACGAACATCGACGAGGCGCGGTCGGCCGCGAGCTGCCGCCAATCGGTCACGGCCAGCGTGTCGGCCGAGCACGCGAGACCGGGCGGCAGCGCGAGCACTTCGACCTCGGCCGAGGTGACGGGCGTTCCCTCGACGTCCACCACCGCGACCGCGAGTTCGCGCCAAGGTCGCAGCTCGCAACGGACCACCTGCGGACGGGTCGCGTCGAGCCGGACCAGCTGCAGCGGCGACGGCGCGTAGCGGTCGTCGTCGGCGACGACACGCAGCAGGGCGGGGTCCTCGATCGCCACGCGCGCCTCGGCCAGCGCGCCCGGATGGGGACCGTGGATCTGCACCGGATCGGCGCGCAACGACGGATCGGCTGCACCGACGAGCTGCACGGTGAAGCCCTCGATCGGCTCGCGCGAGGCGGCGTCGACCACCTGCACCGCGACCAACCCGGCGACCGACAACGTCACCCGATGGCCCGCGGTGCCCCATGCGGCGCGGGTCCGCGCCGGCGACCGCCCTGCCGCGGTGACCAGCAACCGGGCCTCCGCGATGCGGCGATCCCGCTGTTCGAGCACGAATCCTCCGTCGGCGTCCGTGCGCGTGCGGCCGCCGTCCGCGCAGCGCACCACCGCGCCGCGCACCGGCTGGCCGCGCTCGTCCTCGACGAACCCGCGCACGAACTGGGGCGGCGCGATCGGCTCCTCCCGTTCGTTCCCCGGCGACCGCGATCCGACCTCGGCGTCGCCTTCGTCCGCTTGCGCGACATCAAGTGGCGCAACCTGAACCGGGTTCGGTATGCGGCACTTGTCGGCGGGGTCGGGGAGCTGGGTCGTTGCCGATCGGGACAGCAGCCAGATGGCCGCGACGATCGCGGCCGCGACTCCGAGCAGCGCGAGCAGGCTGCGCGGCACGCCGACTAGAACAGCGTGTAGATGAACGGCGCCACGCCGGTCGCGCCGAGCACGAGCAGCACGCCGAGCAGGCCGAACACGACCAGGATCGGCGTCAGCCACCACATCTTGTTCTCGGCCATGAACATCACGAACTCGCTGACCAGGCCGCGCTCCTCCTCCTGAGCCGCCTGCAGGAAGTCGTCGTTCTTGTGGTTCTCTTCGTTCGCGTGCTCGGTCATGTCAGCAGGTCCTCAGGTGTCGCGGGCTGAGCAGTATAGCCGTCGGATCCGACGCCACGGGATGAGAAGCCCGCATCGGGACCTCGCCGGCAGCGGTCCGTCGGGCCGAGAGCGCCAGGCCGCGATGCGACGGACGATCCATGGGCGAGCAACCTCGCGCCCGATCCCGTCGCGTGGTTTCGTCCATGCGCAATCTCCGTCGATTGCTGGCCACCCGCGCATCAGGGAGACCACCTGGATTTCCTGTGTAGGGGTTGCCGGGCTCGGTAGACAGTACGAGCAAAAGGCGTAATGCCTTGGCGGACACCCCCTTGCGGATAAAACATCCGGTGTAGGATGATGAAACAGGCCTGTGCGTCCCGCCTAGTGCCGACGCAGAGTCATTATCCCTGCAGTTACTCCTCCTCTTAATTAGAGAATCCATGCGCAATCCTAGTCTGTTTGCGATGGCCGCCCTGGCCATCAGTGCGACGGCGTTCGCCCAGTCGCCGCTCACCACCACGTTCGCGGCCGGGAACGGCCAGAACGGCAACATGTTCGACATCGTTGCCCTCAACCCGTCGGGCGTGACGATCGACTACTTCGACGTGCACGTCGGCACCGGCACCTTCGACTTCGAGGTCTACAAGCTGACCACGCCGGGTCCGTACCTGCCGTCGGTCAGCACGGCTGCCGACTGGACCCTAGTCGGCTCGGTCACGGGCGTCGAAGGTCAGGGCAACGGCAACCCGACCCAGCTGCCGATCCCGGTCTGTGAGTTCATCCCTGCCGGCGCGACGCAGTCGTTCTACGTCACCACGACGAACGGCGGCATCATGAACTACACCAACGGCTCGACCACGGGCGTGGTGTTCGCCTCCAACGCCGACCTCGAGTTCCTCGAGGGCGCTGGCGTCGCCTACCCGTTCGCGTCGAACTTCAACCCGCGCGTCTTCAACGGCAACATCTACTACAACGTCGGCAACGACCCGGCGGCCTGCACCAACGCGTTCCCGAGCAAGGAACTGTTCGGCACCGGCTGCTACGAGTCGGCCGCCTCGTTCTACGAGGTCATGGACGCGGCCAGCATGGACCTGGGCGGCGTCGCCGTCATCGGCACCAACAACGGCAACGGCTACGACATCACGACGGCTCCGTCGTCGATCGCGGCGCTCGGCCCGGGCGCGGTCAACACCAACCTCGGTGACGACGCGTCGGTCGACACCGCCACCATCGGCGGCACGCTCGGCATCCACGTCGGCTCGAACGGCTGGGTCGCCCTCGGCGGCGGCAACAGCACCGGCTTCGCGCCGGACGTCGCCACGATGCTCAGCAACCCGGCCACCGGCCTCTACGCCTGGACCGACATGCAGCCGCTGAGCGGCGGCGGCACCAACGGCGACATCTGGTACGAGGAGAGCGGCTCGGTCGCGACGATCACGTTCGACAACGTCGACGGCTGGAACACCGGCCTCCCGAACACCATCCAGTTCACCTGGGACACGGCCACGGGCGACTTCGTGATCGCGTTCGGCGTGGTCAGCACCGGCAACCCGGAAGACTGGCTGATCGGCTACTCGCAGGGTGGCGCCAGCGTCGACGGCGGCCCGACCGACCTCTCGGCCGGCCCGTTCTCGGTCGCCGCGACCGATGGCCCGGCGCTCGCGCTGGACAGCTCGGTCCCGATCCTGGGCTCGATCTGGAGCCTGCAGCTCGACAACATCGACCCGGCCTCGCCGTTCGCCGTCTTCGGCTTCGGTGACGCGGCGATCGATCCGGGCTTCGACCTGACGCCGCTGGGCGGCCCGGGCTGCTTCCTCTACATGAACGGCAACCTCGGCTTCTTCATCCAGCCGCAGATGGCCGGCTCGAGCTCGATCAACGTGCTCCTGCCGAACATCTCGTCGCTGCTGGGCGCGTTCGCCGCGGCCCAGGGCGCCGGCTTCACGTCGCAGAACGCCCTGACGTTCGCGACGTCGAACGGCCTGCGCGTCACGGTCGGCAACTAAGCTGCTCGTGACCGAGCTCCGGCATCCCGCCGGAGGCCTCTGCGAAACGGCGCCGCTCCTTCGGGGCGGCGCCGTTTTGCGTTTTGCGGCCGCGACCCGCCAGAAAACCATGTCGCAAGCCTGGGCCATCTGACGGATGTGCGTGCACCTCGTCGAGCCATCCTTCGACGGGTCCAACACGAACATCATGGTCATCCGGTCCGTTCTCGCGCGCGCGCTCCCGTCGGCGCTTCTCGTCACCTCCTCCCTCTGCGCGCAGTGCCCTCCGATGTGGCAACCGCTCGGCAGCGGCCTCGACGGCAACGCCATCGGGCTCACCGTCGCAGGCGCCGACGTCATCGCCGCAGGCTCGTTCTCGTTCGCGGGTGGCAACCCCGCCAACCGCGTCGCGAGCTGGGGCGGCACGACCTGGCAGCCGCTCGGCTCGGGAACCAACGGCAACGTCTACGAAGCCGCGACGACGGCGACCGGCGACCCCGTGATCGCGGGCGGTTTCACGACGGCCGGAAGCAACACCGTCAACCACATCGCACGCTGGGACGGCAGCAGCTGGCACCCGCTCGGAGCCGGCGTCGACGGCAACGTCGAGAGCCTCACCCAGCTCGCCAACGGCGACCTGATCGTCGGCGGCACGCTCGCCAATGCCGGCGGCATCCCGTCACCCAACGTGGCTCGCTGGAACGGCTCCAAATGGTCGGCCGTCGGCGACGGCGTCGACGACGCGGTCATGACGCTGGCCTCCCGCTACGACGGCACGATCGTGATCGGCGGCAACTTCACGGCGTCCGGCGACGTCGCGGCGCCCTACATCGCCAGCCTCGAGCCCGGTTGCCCCCCTACCAGCACCGTGCTGCCGACGAGCTGCATCGGCCCCAACGGTCCGATGACCATGACCGCGACGGCGGCCTGGGCCGGCTCGACCTACCGCGCCACCTGCACCGGCTACGGCGCGTCCTCGATCGCGGTCTCGGCGATCGGCTTCGGCCCGGCGTCGATGCCGCTGCCGCTGGGCCTCGTGTTCCCCACGGCGCTGCCCGGCTGCAGCCTGCTGGCCCCGACTCAGGTGATCGACGTCAGCCTGCCCGTCGCCGGCATCGCGAGCTACGCGCTGCCGCTGCCCAACGTGCCGACGCTCACCGGCGCACAGCTGACGCAGCAGTTCACGCAACTGGAGCTGGGGGCATCCGGGTTCGCCTCGGTCAGCGTCTCGAACGGCATCACGTTCTCGATCGGCAGCTACTGACGGCCCGGGCGGGCAGAGCCGCCAGGCGGCAGAGCGAGCAGGGCGGCCGGCATCGGCCGGGCGCCCCTGCTCGACGCACGCTTCAGTAGAGCTTGAAGTAGCTCGACGCCGGCCGATCGCCGCTGCGCTCGTGCCAGTAGCTCTTCGTGTTCGGGTCGAGCTTCTTGCCGATCACGTCGCGGCCCATCAGCCGGAAGACCAGCGCGATCGGCGTCAACACCAGGTAGTAGACCAGCGCGATCAGCACGTGCGAGATCACGAAGCCGATCGGCACGAACAGGATCGACAGGCCGAGGAACAGCGCGCGCGACAGCACGCGCACGCCGATCAGGTAGAGGCCGAGCTGCGACACGCCGACGGCGGCCGCGGCGAGGAACACCGGGTGCGCCCACTCGAACGTCGTCACCAGCCGCAGCACGAACCACGCCAGCAGCGGCAGGCCGAGCACGGCGAAGAACGCGAACTGCCGGACGATGCGCTCTTCGGGCTTGAGGTCGAGCTTGATCATGGTCGTGCGGCTAGTCGAGGGCGAAGGCGGACAGGTACTTCTCGCGGTCGACCTCGGGCATGTCCTTCTGGTCGACGCGGCGGATGACGAAGTTCTCGAGCACGAGCACGTCCATCTCGGTGCCCATGAAGCAGCGCAGCGCGTCCTCGGGCGTGCAGACGATCGGCTCGCCACGCACGTTGAAGCTGGTGTTGATCAGCACCGGGCTGCCGGTGCGCGCGTGGAACGCGCGCATCATCGAGGCGAGGCGCGGATTGCGTTCACCGTCGACGGTCTGCAGGCGCGCCGAGTAGTCGACGTGCGTGACCGCCGGAATCACCGAACGGTTCTGCTTGAGCTTGTCGAGGCCGAACAGGCCCTGGTCGACGTCCTTGCGCTTGTCCTGCTTGACCGGCGCGACGATCAGCATGTAGGGGCTGTCGTGGCGCTCCTCGATGTCGAAGTACTCGGACGCGTGTTCGCGCAGCACGATCGGCGCGAACGGCCGGAACGACTCGCGGAACTTGATCTTCAGGTTCATCACCGACTGCATCTTCGGCGAGCGTGCGTCGCCGATGATGCTGCGCGAACCGAGCGCGCGCGGGCCGAACTCCATCGGGCCCTGGAACCAACCGATCACGTTCTCCTGCTCGATCAATTCGGCGACGCGGTCCGACAGGCCCTGCTCGTCGTGCCGCTCGTAGACGACGTTCTGCGCGTCGAGGAACGACTGGATGTCCTCGGACTCGTACTTCGGCCCCAGCAAGCTGCCGCGCTGCGAGTCCGCCGGCATCACCGTGCGCGGCTCGCCGAGCAGGTTGTGCCAGACGAACTGCGCGGCGCCGAGCGCGCCGCCCGCGTCGCCGGCGGCCGGCTGGATCCAGATCTTGTCGAACGGTCCCTCGCGCAGGATCACGCCGTTGCCGACGCAGTTGAGCGCGACGCCGCCGGCCAGGCACAGGTTGTCCTTGCCGGTCACTTCCTTGGCGTAGCGCGCGGTCTTGAGCATGACCTCCTCGGTCACCTGCTGGATCGACGCGGCGACGTCCATCTGGAACTGCGTCAGGTCGGTCTCCGGCGACCGCACCGGCTGCCCGAACAGCGACGCGAACCGGTCGTTCGTCATCGTCAGCCCCTGGCAGTAGTTGAAGTAGCTGAGGTCGAGGCGGTAGCTGCCGTCCTCGCGCAGGTCGATCAGGTGCTTGCGGATGAGGTCCGCGTACTTCGGCTCGCCATAGGGCGCCAGGCCCATCAGCTTGTACTCGCCGCTGTTGACCTTGAAGCCGCAGTAGTAGGTGAACGCCGAGTAGAGCAGGCCGAGCGAGTGCGGGAAGCGGATCTCGCGGATCAGCTTGACCTTGTTGCCCTCGCCGACGCCGATCGACGTCGTCGCCCACTCGCCGACGCCGTCCATCGTGACGATCGCCGCCTCCTCGAACGGCGACGGATAGAACGCCGACGCCGCGTGGCTCTCGTGGTGCTCGGGGAAGACGTAGCGGTTCTTCGGCTTGCAGCCGAGCGCGCGCGTCATCTTGCCCTTCATGTGCAGCTTCTCGCCGAGCCACGTCGGGATCGCCTTGCGGAACGACTGCAGGCCGACCGGCGCGAACGCGAGGTAGGTCTCGAGCAGCCGGTGGAACTTGAGGATCGGCTTGTCATAGAACGCGACGAAGTCGACGTCCTCGGCCGTGATGCCGGCCTGCGCGAAGCAGAACTCGACCGCCTTCTTGGGGAAGTCCGGGTCGTGCTTCCTGCGCGTGAAGCGCTCCTCCTGGGCGGCTGCGACGATCTCGCCGTCGCGCAGCAGCGCCGCGGCCGAGTCGTGGTAGAAGGCGGAGATCCCGAGGATGTACTTCGGCATGGCAGAAGGGCAGGCGAGCGCCGGCGTGTCCATGCTGCCGGATCGCCAGAAGGGTACCACGTGAAAATCGCCCCCAGGTGAGAACGAGCCGGTACGCTTCGGCCATGGCTTCGAACGCCCGCAAGCCCCGTGCTCTGGTGCTGCTGCTCGCAGCGGGCATCGCCACGCTGGTCGCGCTCGGTCTGGCCGAGCTCACCGTGCGCATGTTCGCGTCGAAGCCGCGCGTGCTCGGTGCCATCGCGTTCCAGACCGAGGACGGCACGCCGGTGGCGGACCTCGCCGAGGCCGCCGCCAAGGGCCTGGTCGTGCAGGTGCCGGGCAAGGTCCCGGAGCAGAAGCCGCGCCGGCGGTACATGTTCAAGCCGGGCACGAGCTTCTACATCACCTACGCCGACCAGGAGGTGCTGCAGCGCGACTGGCTCGACGACCAGGGCCGCGTGCTCAACCGGATCAACTCTCTCGGCGTGCGCGAACGGGAGGAGCTGGTCGCTGACAAGCCCGAGGGCCAGCGACGGCTGGTCTGCATCGGCGACTCGTTCACGTTCGGCTGGGGCATCCCCGAGGAGCAGAACTGGGTCCGTCTGCTCGAGCGCGAACTGCGCGCGGGCGGCGACGACATCCGCACCGTCAACTGCGGTGCGTCGGGCACGGTCGTCATCGACGAGTACGTCAACGGCCTGCAGCGACGCTTCCACCGCTTCGACCCCGACGCCGTGGTGCTGACCATCTGCCTCAACGATCTGGTCGGCAGCGATGGCCTGATGGTGTTCGGTCCGCCGATCGACACCGGCTCCGCGCTGCTGGACCTGTGCGTGGGGGCGATCGGGCACAGCCCGCTCGACCTGTCTCCCGACCGGGACTGGATCGCCGACCTGCTCGCGATGCCGCAGGTCTACCCGGACGGCACCCCCAACCCGCGCTTCGGACCGGACAAGCCGTACGACGCGATGTGGGCACAAGGCACCCCGCAGAAAGCACTTCGGCAGGGAAAGGCGTGGTGCGACGAGCGTGGCATCCCGTTCCTGGTGGTGATCTGGCCGTTCTTGCAGGGGCTTGGCGAGGGCCGCCACTACCCGTTCCAGAAGCTGCACGACCTGGTCGCGGCGGACCTGGAGGAAGCGGGCATCCCGCTGCTCGACGTGACCCCGCAGCTGCGCGGCACCAACCACGAGGACCTGTGGGTCACGCCGGCCGACACGCACCCCAATCCGAAGGCCCAGCAGCTGGTGCTCCCCGCGATCACTGCGTTTGTGCGCGCGCAGACCGGCTGGTAGACCCGCCGGATCGCCCTAAACCGCTGTACGTCGTTTGCGTCCGGCGTGTTAGCACCCTTCAAGGGGAATCTGCGAAGTCTGAAATTGACCCCGCCGGAGCGATCTTTTACAGGGGTTGGCCTTTCGGGCTGACTGCACGTGCCCCTGTGCTCCCCCGCTGCGCGACCAACCGGTTAACGGTCGCTCGGTGACCGATCGCAGGGCGGCCCCACGTGCGCCCACCAGGGCGTTCGCGCGCCTGACTTTCCTGCGACCGCAATTCTGTCCCCACCGCGGAGGGGATTACCTTGACCGTACTGTTCCCCAAGTGGACCAACAAAGTCCCGGCCATGCTGGCGCTCGGCGCTGCCATGACCGGACTCGTCGTGGTCCTCGTCGTTTCCTTCTGGTTCTCGCCGAAGCACACGGACGTCGGGTATCAGCCCTACCAGCCGATCCCGTACAGCCACAAGCTGCACGCCGGCTCGTTCGGCATGGACTGCCGCTACTGCCACCGCACCGTCGAGGAGAGCGCGACCGCCTCGATCCCGGACGCGGACACCTGCTACGGCTGCCACAAGCACGTCAAGAAGGACAGCGTCAAGCTGCAGCCGCTGCGCGACGCGTTCAGCGATGAGAAGCAGAACACGCCGATCGAGTGGGTGAAGGTCCACCTGCTGCCGGAGTACGCGTACTTCAACCACGCGGTCCACATGCGCGCCAACGTCGGCTGCAAGAGCTGCCACGGCCGCGTCGACCAGATGGAGGTCGTGCGCCAGGCCGAACCGCTGAGCATGGGCTGGTGCCTCGAGTGCCACCGCGACGCCTCGTCGCACATCCGCCCGGCCGACGTCAAGGTCACCGACATGGAGTGGGAGCCGACCGAAGCGTCGATCGCCTCCGCCAAGAAGCTGCTCGAGTGGAACGGCAACACCCCGCCGAGCCTCAACCCGCCGACCCACTGCTCCGCGTGCCACCGATGAGCAACACTGAGATGACGCACACCCAGAATCAGCAAGTCGGGAACCAGCAATCCGGCAACGAGGCCGGCACCTACTGGCGCAGCCTCGGCCAGTTGGAGAACTCGCAGGAGTTCCAGGAGATCCTGGCGCGCGAGTTCCCGGAAGGCATCACCGAAGCCCCCGACGCGGTCTCGCGTCGCGGCTTCCTCGGCGCCGTCGCCGCGTCGGTCGCGCTCGCAGGCATGGCCGGCTGCCGCAAGCCGGAGACCAAGATCCTGCCGTTCACCAAGCGTCCGGAGGGCTTCAAGCCGGGCATCGCGCAGCAGTACGCGACGACGCTGACGCGCAACGGCTACGGCCTCGGCGTGCTCGTCAAGAGCAACGACGGCCGCCCGACCAAGATCGACGGCAACCCGGGCCACCCGAGCATGGGCGACGGCGGTTCGGACATGCAGCTGCAGGCCGAGCTGCTGCAGATGTACGACCCCAACCGCAGCCGCGAGGCCCGCAACCCGCACTCGGCGTCGCACGCCGAAGAAGAAGGGCACGGCGGTCACGGCGACGGGCACGGTGGCCACGAGGCGCACGAGGTCAACGTCTGGCAGGAGATGGCCGACTGGCTCGACGGCGACCAGGGTGCCGACCTGCTCAACAAGCAGGGTCAGGGCATGCACGTCGTGATGCCGCCGAGCAGCTCGCCGACGCTGCTGGCCGCGGTCGCCCGCATGAAGAGCGGCAGCTTCCCGAAGGCCCGGTTCCACACCTGGAGCGCGCTCAACCAGGACCACGCGCTGCAGGGCGCGCAGATGGCCTTCGGCAAGCCGATGGCCGCCCACTACGACTACGGCACGGCCGACGTCATCGTCTCGCTCGACTGCGACTTCCTCGCGACCGAGGGCGACAACGTCAAGAGCGCCAGCCAGTGGGGCAAGCGCCGCGCGCAGGCGCAGAACCCCAACCGCCTCTACGCCGTCGAGTCGCTCTACACGACCACCGGCACCGCGGCGGACCACCGCTTCCGCACCAAGAGCGGCGAGATCGCCGGCGTCGCGTTCGCGCTCGCCAGGCAGCTCGGCGTCGGCGCGGGCAGCGACCTGCAGGCCGCGCTCAACGGCCACTCGGCCGCCGCGTTCGAGAAGAACGGCAAGAAGTGGGTCGAGGAGATCGCCAAGGACCTGCAGTCGGCCAACGGCAAGAGCATCGTCGTCGCCGGCGCCACCCAGCCGCCGGTCGTGCACGCGATCGCGCACGCGATCAACGCCAAGCTCGGCAACCTCGGCAAGACCGTCACGATGACGGCCGTCGCCGACGGCATCGCCAGCAACTGCACCGCGCAGCTGCAGGAGCTCGCCGCCGCGCTCGCCGCCGGCACCTGTGAGACGCTGATCTTCCTCGGCACCAACCCGGTGCTCGACGGCCCGGCCGACCTCAAGCTCGGCCAGCTGCTCAAGGACAAGAAGCCGAAGACGACCATCCACGTCGGCCTCTACGACGACGAGACCGCGCACCTGTGCGACTGGCACTTCCCGATGACGCACGACCTCGAGGCGTGGGGCGATGCCCGCGCGCACGACGGCACGGTGTCGATGCAGCAGCCGCTGGTCGCGCCGCTGTTCGGCGGCGTCTCGGCGCTCGAGTTCCTGGCGTTCTTCAACCAGGACAGCGCCGGCAACGCGAGCTGGGACCTGCTCCCCGAAGGCCGTGACACGACCTTCGGCTACGAACTGGTCAAGCAGCACTGGCAGCAGCAGAGCGGCGCCCCGGACTTCGAGTCCAACTGGTGGCCCAACGCGCTGCACGCCGGCATGGTCGACGGCACCGGCCTCGCGGCCGAGACCGCGACGGTCAACGGCGGCGTGATCGCCACGGCGGTCACCGCCTGGCAGAAGCCGACCGGCATGGAAGTCGTCCTGCGCGGTTGCCCGAAGATGGCCGACGGCCGCTTCGCCAACAACTCGTGGATGGCGGAGATCCCGGACCCGATGACCAAGCTCAGCTGGGACAACGCCGCGATGCTGAGCATGGCGACCGCCCGTCAGCTCAACGTCCAGAACGGCGACATGCTGACGATCAGCGCCAACGACGCGACGCTGCAGATCCCGGCGTGGATCCTGCCGGGTCACGCCGACGACAGCATCTCGATCTTCCTGGGCTGGGGCCGCAAGCTCGAGCACTGCAAGGTCGCCGCCGGCGCCGGCTTCAACGCCTACCCGCTGCGCACGAGCGCGCAGTCGTCGATCCTGAGCGGCGCCAGCGTCGGTCGGGGCAGCGGCTCGCACACGCTGGTCTGCACCCAGGAGCACGGCACGATGGCCGGCCGCGCGCTGGTGCGCGAGGCCGACGTCGCGACCAACAAGAAGGACCCGCGCTGGGCGCCGAAGATGTCGCCGCTCGACCAGGCCGCGCGCCTGCACGATCCGAAACACGGCACCGAGAAGGACCTCAACAAGTCCCTCTGGGAGGAGCGTGGCTACGACAAGGGCACCGCGTCCAAGGACGACGACGTGCGCAAGTCGCCCTACCAGTGGGGCATGGTGTTCGACCTCAACGCGTGCACCGGCTGCAGCGCCTGCATGACGGCGTGCGTCGCGGAGAACAACATCCCGATGGTCGGCAAGATCCAGGTCGCGCGGAACCGCGAGATGTTCTGGATCCGCTGTGACCGCTACTTCAGCTCGACGGGCGAGGACGCGCTGTCGATGGCCGAGGACCCGCAGGTCGCGAGCATGCCGGTGCCGTGCATGCAGTGCGAGAACGCGCCGTGCGAGTCGGTGTGCCCGGTGGCGGCGACGATGCACAGCCCCGACGGCCTCAACGACATGGTCTACAACCGCTGCATCGGCACCCGCTACTGCAGCAACAACTGCCCCTACAAGGTCCGCCGCTACAACTACCTCGACTACATCGGCAACGTGCCCGACACGAAGCAGATGGCGTTCAACCCCGACGTCACCGTTCGCAGCCGCGGCGTGATGGAGAAGTGCACCTACTGCGTGCAGCGCATCAACGGGGGCCGCATCGAGGCGAAGCTGAACGGCAAGAAGGTCGGCGACGGGGAGAACGACATCCGCGTCACCACGGCGTGCGCGCAGGCGTGCCCGACCCAGGCCATCACGTTCGGCAACATCATCGAGACGACCAGCAAGGTCGCCAAGCTCCGCGGCAGCGACCTCAACTACGGCCTGCTCTCCGAACTGAACACGAAGCCGCGCACCACCTACCTGGGCCGCGTGCGCAACCCGAACCCCGCTCTCTCCTAACGGGCCACTATCGATGACTGCTATCCCCGCAGAATCCCAGATCGTCGACGAGCCGGAGAACCCGCTCGTCCGCGCCCCGCTCGTCGAGGGTGGACGCAACTTCGCGGATGTGACCGATCTCGTCGCGGCTCCGGCCGAGGCGAAGACGCCGCGCGGTTGGTACCTGATGTTCGGAATCGCGATCGCGCTGCTGGCCAACCTCGGCGCGATGATCGGCTACCTCGTCTTCACCGGCGTCGGTGTCTGGGGCAACAACGTCCCGGTCGGCTGGGGCTGGCCGATCGTCAACTTCGTCTTCTGGATCGGCATCGGCCACGCCGGCACGCTGATCTCCGCGGTGCTGTGCCTGTTCCGTCAGAAGTGGCGCACGGCGATCAACCGCGGCTCGGAGGCGATGACGATCTTCGCCGTGATGGCGGCCGGCATCTTCCCGGCCATCCACGTCGGCCGGATCTGGGTCATCTACTGGGTGTTCCCGCTGCCGAACCAGATGGACATGTGGCCGAACTTCAAGTCGCCACTGCTCTGGGACGTGTTCGCGGTCTCGACCTACTTCACGATCTCGCTGCTGTTCTGGTTCGTCGGCCTGATCCCCGACCTCGCGACCTTCCGCGACCGCGCCATGAAGGCCGGCCGCACCGTCGCCGCCAAGCTCTACGGCATCTTCAGCTTCGGCTGGCACGGCAGCAACCGCGCCTGGATGCACTACGAGAAGGCCTACCTGATCCTGGCCGGCCTGAGCACGCCGCTGGTGTTCTCGGTGCACTCGATCGTTTCGTTCGACTTCGCGGTCTCGCTGCTGCCCGGCTGGCACACCACGATCTTCCCGCCGTACTTCGTGGCGGGCGCCATCTTCTCCGGCTTCGGCATGGTGCTGACGCTGATGATCCCGGCGCGCAAGTGGCTCGGCCTGCACAACATCATCACGCTGAACCACCTCGACAACATCGCCAAGGTGCTGCTGCTGACCGGCACGATGGTCGGCTACGCCTACGCGATGGAGTTCTTCATCGCGTGGTACTCGGGCGTGCAATACGAGCAGTTCGCGTTCATCAACCGCGCGTTCGGTCCCTACGCCTGGGCCTACTGGATCATGGTCTCGTGCAACGTGATCAGCCCCCAGTTCTTCTGGTTCCGGCCGCTGCGTCGCAACCCGACGGTGCTGTTCGTCATCTCGATCTTCGTGAACATCGGGATGTGGTTCGAGCGCTTCGTGATCACGGTCACGTCGCTGCACCGTGACTTCCTGCCGTCGAGCTGGGCCTACTTCAGCCCGACGCTGATCGACGTGCTGACCTACGTCGGCTCGTTCGGCCTGTTCTTCACGATGTTCCTGCTGTTCTGCCGCTTCCTCCCGATCATCGCCATCAGCGAAGTGAAGGGCGTGATGCCGCAGGCCGACCCGCACCACGGCCACGGCCACGACGAGAAGCACTGAGGACCCTACTGATGACGACTAGCAACAAGTGGGGCGTGGTCGCCGAGTTCGACTCGGCGCAATCCATCTACCACGCCGCCGAGAAGCTCACGGCCGAGGGCTACACGCGCACCGACGCGCACACGCCCTTCCCGGTGCACGGCATCGACAAGAAGCTCAACCACCGCGAGAGCCCGCTCGGTTGGATCGTCGTGTGCTGCGGCTTCACCGGCATCTGCCTGGCGCAGCTGATGATGTATTGGATGAACGCGGTCGACTACCCGTTCTGGGTCTCCGGCAAGGAGCCCTACGCGTGGCCGGCCACGATCCCGATCACGTTCGAGCTGATGGTCCTGCTCTCGGGTCTCGGCGCGGTCTTCGGCATGTTCGGCCTGAACAAGCTGCCGCGTCTGCACCACCCGATCTTCAACCACAGCACGATCCACCGTGTGACCGACGACCGCTTCTTCCTCTCGGTGGAAGCGACCGACCCCAAGTTCGACAGCCAGAAGACCGTGCAGTTCCTGCAGTCGATCGGTGGCACGAACGTCGAGATCATCGAGGACTGATACCAACCATGTTCTCCAAGAAGACTGTGACCCTGCTCCCGCTCCTGGCCGTGACGCTGTCGCTCGCCAGCTGTGAGGACTTCCGTGGCTTCCCCTCGGAGAAGCCGCCGATCCACCCGGTCCTCGACATGGACTTCCAGCCGAAGCTGCGCTCCCAGTCGGAGCACGAGTTCGAAGGCTGGAAGGACCACCGCGGCGCGCGTCGCCCGGTGTCGGACTCGTTCGGCAACACGCTCGTCGTCGCCCGCGGCAGCCTGCCCGACGCGAAGTACGCGCACCGCGACGGCAACGGCCAATACGTGACCAGCAACCCCCTGCCGCTGACGCACAAGTTCATGGTCCGCGGCAAGGAGATGTCGACCATCGACCGCGGCCAGGAGCGCTTCGAGATCTTCTGCTCGATGTGCCACGGCCAGACGGGCCTGGGCGGCAACGGCCCGACGGGCCACGGTCCGGTCGGTCGTCGCTGGCCGGTCGCCGTGCCGAACTTCCACGTCAACAAGGCCGACGGCGCCGACAACCGCGTCGCCAACCTGCCCGACGGCGAGATCTTCGAGACCATCACGACCGGTAAGGGCACCACGATGCCCGGCTACGGTGCCCGCCTCAGCGTCGAAGACCGCTGGGCGATCGTCCACTACGTCCGCGCCCTCCAGTCCCTGAGCAACTAATGACCTCCACTGCAACTCCCGCGACGGCTGCGAGCCTGCAGCAGCTCGCGCCCGACATCACGCCGAAGGTCAAGGAAGGCGACCTGAAGACGGCCCAGACGGGCCTGCTGGTCGCCGGTGTCGTGCTCACGGCACTCGGCTACTTCCTGGGCCACCACGCGGTCTCGTACCTCGTCGGGTACATGGGCGTCATCGGCATCTGCCTCGGCGCGCTGTTCTTCACGATGATCCAGCACATCACCCGTGCTGGCTGGAGCGTCTCCGTGCGCCGCGTGACCGAGAACATCGCCGGCACGCTGCCGTTCATGCTGGTGCTGTTCATCCCGATCGTCGTCGGGTTCGACGAGATCTACCACCACTGGACGGCGGACACGGTCAACATCACCGACAAGGACGCCGCCAACTACGACGCGGTGCTCGCCGGCAAGTCGGGCTTCCTGAACTCGACGTTCTTCTTCGTCCGCGTCGCGATCTACTTCGCGATCTGGATCGGCCTGGCCCTCTACTTCCGCGGCCAGTCGATCAAGCAGGACGAGACCGGGGATCCCGCACTCAGCATGCGCATGTCGCAGGTGGCCGCCCCCGGCCTGCTGCTGTTCGCGCTGTCGCTGACGTTCGCCTCGTTCGACTGGGTCATGTCGATCGACCCGCACTGGTTCTCGACGATCTTCGGCGTCGCGTTCTTCGCCGGCGCCGTGATGGCGTCGCTCGGCTTCACGATCGTGCTGATCATGTGGCTGCAGAAGAAGGGCTACTACACCACCGCGATCACGAAGGAGCACTTCCACGATCTCGGCAAGCTGATGTGGGCGTTCATGCTGTTCTGGACGTACACCAACTTCAGCCAGTACATGCTGATCTGGTACGCGAACCTGCCGGAAGAGACCGCCTGGTACGACCTCCGCACGCACGGCGGTTGGGGCGCGGTCGGCCCGATCCTGATCGTCGGCCACTTCCTGTTCCCGTTCGTGTTCCTGATGTCGCGCAACATGAAGCGCCACCGCGTCGCGCTGCCGGCCGGTGCCATCTTCCTGATGGTCATCCACTGCATCGACATGCAGTACCTGATCCTGCCGTCGGCCCTGTCGGGCCACGAGCACGGTGACCACGGCGGCGACGGTGGCGTCATCGGTGCCGCCGCCGAAACCGCCGGCGAGCACGCCGACGGCTTCGGCGCGCAGCTCGGCCAGTACTTCAGCACGATCGAGTTCGGCGACTTCGGCTGCTTCTTCGGTCTGCTGTTCGTCGTCGCCGGCCTGACGATCATGAACGTGCGCCGCACGAACCTGATCCCGCTGCGCGATCCGCGCCTCCGCGAGTCCCTCAACTTCCACAACTTCTAAAGCCATGGATCACGCTCCCGGAGCTACCCACGAAGCGGTCCCGCTCGATCCCGAGAACGACATCGACGCCAAGTCGGCGACCCGCTGGGTCATCGGCGGCTCGATCGTGCTGTTCCTCTCGCTGTGGGTGATGGTGCCGATCTTCGTGCAGGTGCAGGACTACGAGCACCGCCGCAAGGTCGACCAGGCCCCCAACACCGAGCTCGACAAGATCCTCGAGACCGAGCGTTCGTTCCTGTCGGGTGGCAACCCCAACAAGAAGAACATCGACGACGTCGTCGACGGCCTTCGCCGCTGAGCGCCACGTCCTAATGGACCGCATGAGATCCCCGCTGCACATCCTCCTGACCGCCGCCCTGCTGAGCCCGCTCGCGCCGGCCCAGGGTCCGGGCCACTCGCCGACCAAGGATCTCGAGGTCGTCGACGAGGGGGCGCAGCAGCTGGACAGCATCGGTCGCATGGTCGATCGCAACCTGCAGTTCACCGACGAGCGCGGCTACCCGTTCTCGCTCAAGCAGGTGTTCCCGGGCGAGCAGCCGGTCGTGCTGATGCTCGGCTACTACAGCTGCCCGGCGATGTGCGGCCAGGTGCTCGAGGCGGCGTTCTGGTCGCTGAGCCAGGTCGACCTCGAGCCCGGCATCGACTACCGCATCCTCAACGTCTCGATCGATCCGAAGGAAGACGTCGGGGTCGCCAAGAACCGCAAGACCGCGTTCCTGGACCGGCTCAACAAGGCCGGCCGCGACGAGGCCTGGCGGGTGCTGGTCGGCGACGAGGCCAACTCGTCGGCGCTCGCCGAGCAGGTCGGCTTCCAGTACTACTGGTCGGAGGCGACCAGGCAGTTCGCGCACCCGCCGTCGGTGATCTTCCTGACCCCCGAGGGCAAGGTCAGCCGCGTCATCGTCAACACCTACTTCGAACCCGAAGACATGCGCCTCGCTCTGGTCGAAGCCAGCGAAGGCACCCTCGGGACGTTCTGGGACCAGGTGAAGCTCAACTGCCTCACCTTCGATCCCCGGACCAACACCTACTCCATGGCCGCCATGACGCTGATGCGCATCGGCGGCGCCGTGACGGTCGTCGTGCTGGCCGCGATGATCTGGATCATGCTGCGTCGCGAGCGGCGCAAGGCACGGTCCGAAGCTTCAGATACCTCAACCCCTGGCAACTCCGAACCAGCCACCTCCCCCGCTGGCCAGGCCTAGCCAATACCGAGTGCAGCCGTGATCAACCATCTGATCCAAGACCCGCAAGACCCGCCGAAGACCCCTTGGGACGGCATGACGCCGCCCACGGTCGACGAGTACGGCCAGCTCACCGAGCTGGCCAGCACGTTCGACCACGTCGACGGCCTGTTCTACTTCACCTACGCCGTCTGCATCTTCTTCTTCGTGCTGATCACCGGCGTGCTGCTCTACTCGGCCGTCGCGCACCGGCGGAAGACGTGGGACCAGAAGCCGATCTCGAACTTCACGCACAACACGCCGCTCGAGGTCATCTGGACGATCATCCCGCTGATCATCGTGATGGTGATGTTCGCGTGGGGCTTCAAGGGCTCGCTCGACATGACCACGGTGCCGCACGAGGCGCAGCAGAACACCTACAAGGCCACCGCCAAGCAGTGGAACTGGTCGTTCACCTACCCGAACGGCACGCAGAGCTTCAGCGAGGTCTGGGTCGAGGTCGACAAGCCGGTGCAGTTCATCATCGAATCGACCGACGTGCTGCACGCGTTCTACCTGCCGTCGATGCGCGTCAAGCGCGACGTCATCCCGGGCCGCTACCAGTCGGTCTGGTTCCACCCGACCAAGCAGGGCGACTTCCACCTGTTCTGCGCCGAGTACTGCGGCGACGACCACTCCCGCATGTATGCGAAGCTGCACGTCGTCGACGCCGAGACCTACGCGAAGGAGCCGTGGAACGTGGTCCCCGACCTCGACGCGCCGATCGCGGACAAGGTCGAGTACGGCAAGACGCTGGCCGGCCAGCTCTGCTCCAGCTGCCACTCGTTCAACGGCTCGAAGGGCGTCGGCCCGAGCTGGAAGGCGGGCGGCGACGAGCCCGGCCTGTTCAAGAAGGACGGCGACAACTACGTCGGCACGACCCGCGACGTGATCGAGAACGGTGAGACCAAGTCGATCACCGTCGACGAGGAGTACATCAAGGAGTCGATCGCGATGCCCTCGCAGAAGATCGTCGCGCGCGACCCCTACAACAAGGGCGGCATGTCTGCCTTCGACAACCTCGACGAGAAGCGCGTGGCCTGCCTGATCGCGTTCATGAAGTCGCTGGCCGACAACTAGAGGAACCAACCATGACGACCAACACCCCTCCCGTTGACGTTTCGGTTGCCACGCCGGCCCCGCCGCGCGAGGACTACCTGAACTGCTCCAAGGGCATCATGTCCTGGCTCGGTACGCTCGATCACAAGCGGATCGGCATCATGTACCTGATCGGCGTAGGCATCGCCTTCCTGTCGGGCGGCCTGTTCGCCCTGCTGGTCCGCCTGCACCTCTGGGAGCCCGAAGGTCTGCTGTTCACCAACCAGACCTACAACCAGATCTTCACCCTGCACGGCGCCTTCATGGTGTTCCTGTTCGTGATCCCGGCGATCCCGGGATCGATCGGGAACATGGTGCTGCCGCTGATGGTGGGGGCCAAGGACGTGGCGCTGCCGCGCCTCAACCTGCTGTCGTTCTACCTGTGGCTGACCGGCGCCGTGCTCGCGGCGCTCGCGATCATCATGGGCGGCTTCGATACCGGCTGGACGTTCTACGCGCCGTACTCGATCTACACCGACCAGGCGGTCGTGACGATCGGCCTGGCGATCTTCATCCTCGGCTTCAGCTCGATCTTCACCGGCCTGAACTTCATCGTCACGGTGCACAAGCTGCGCGCGCCGGGCATGACGTGGTTCCGCCTGCCGCTGTTCGTCTGGGCCCTCTACGCCACCTCGCTGCTGCAGGTGCTGGCCACGCCGGTGCTCGGCATCACGGTGCTGCTGGTCGCGTTCGAACGCCTCTACCACATCGGCATCTTCGACCCGCGCCTCGGCGGCGACCCGGTGCTGTTCGAGCACTTCTTCTGGTTCTACAGCCACCCGGCCGTCTACATCATGGTGCTGCCGGCCTTCGGCATCATCAGCGAGCTGGTCACGGTCCACAGCCGCAAGCCGCTGTTCGGCTACAAGCTGATCGCGTTCAGCTCGCTGGCGATCGCCATCATCAGCTTCCTGGTGTGGGGCCACCACATGTTCACGTCGGGTCAGTCGACCTACGCGATGTTCGCGTTCTCCTTCCTGACCTTCTTCGTGGCCATCCCGACGGCCATCAAGGAGTTCAGCTGGGTGGCGACGGTCTGGCGCGGCTCGGTCGCGCTCAACTCGCCGATGCTCTACACGCTGGCCTTCCTGATCATCTTCGCGATCGGCGGCCTGACCGGCGTGATCCTCGGCGCGCTCAACGTCGACCTGCACCTGCACGACACCTACTTCGTCGTGGCCCACTTCCACTACGTGATGATGGGCTCGATCGCGCTGGCGTTCTTCGCCGGCCTGCACCACTGGTGGCCGAAGATGTTCGGCAAGATGTACAACGAGACGCTGGCCAAGCTGGCGTGCGGCATAATCTTCGTCGGCTTCAACCTGACGTTCCTGCCGCAGTTCATCATGGGCAGCCGCGGCATGCCGCGTCGCTACGCCACCTACGTGCCGGAATACGCCGACTTCCACCAGTGGTCGACGATCGGCGCGATGATCCTCGGCGCGGGCGTCGCGCTGATGGTCTTCTACCTGGTCGCCTCGCTGCTGACCGGCAAGAAGGCGAAGGAGAACCAGTGGGGCGGTGTCACGCTCGACTGGAGGTGCCCGACGCCGCCGCCGCACCTCAACTTCGACGACGAGCCGAAGGTCGTCCACGAGGTCTACGACTACTCGACGCTCGACTACGAGTCGATGCAGCGTGACGCGACCTAGTCGCGTCCCCGCTCCAGCCACGCACACGCACTGTTCGCTACAGCCAACATTCAGGATCGTTCATGAGTCACGATGATCACCACGCGGTAACGATCCCGGCCCCGGGGCCGGAGTTCGTCCCGCACGAGGTGGCGCACCACTTCAACACGCCGGTTCAGGAGTTCCAGGCGGGCAAGCTCGGCTTCTGGCTGTTCCTCGCCACGGAAATCCTGCTCTTCGGCGGACTGTTCGCTGCCTACTTCTACTACCACGAGATGTACCCCGAGACGTTCGTGCTCGGCGGCAAGCAGCTCGACTGGCAGCTCGGCGCCCTCAACACGTCGGTGCTGCTGCTGAGCTCGTGGACGATGGCGATGGGCGTGCGTTCGGCGCAGACCAGCCAGAAGAAGAAGACGCTGATGTTCCTGGGGCTCACCGTGCTCGGCGCGGCGATCTTCATGGTCATCAAGTTCTTCGAGTACAAGGCGAAGAACGAGCACGGCCTGATCGAGTTCGCGCACCTGTTCGAGCCCTACAACGACGCGACCGGGCAGCTGCCGTGGTTCACCGACCACGACAACGTCATGGCCGGCGTGCCGCACGGCCACATGTTCTTCGCGATCTACCTGACGATGACCGCGATCCACGGCCTGCACGTCGTCATCGGCGCCGGCCTGATCATCTGGGTCATGGTCGGCACCGCGAAGGGTCGCTTCCACGCCGGCTACTACATGCCCGTCGACCTGGTCGGCCTCTACTGGCACCTCGTCGACCTGATCTGGATCTTCCTGTTCCCGCTGCTCTACCTGGTCCCCTGATGTCCGACGCACACGACACCCACGCCGATGGCCACGGCCACGGCGAACTGGACATGGGTCACCACCATGTCTCCAGCTCGGCGATGTTCTTCAGCGTCCTGGTGGCGCTGCTGTTCCTGACCTTCATCACGGTCGCCGTCGCGCAGTTCGACTTCGGCTCGGCCAACATGCTGATCGCGATGGGCATCGCCGCCGTCAAGGCGTCGCTGGTCATCGCCTTCTTCATGCACGTGAAGTGGGACACCGCGATCAACAAGATCGTGTTCCTGAGCTCGTTCCTGTTCTTGTCCCTGCTGTTCGTGTTCACCCTGGCCGACCTGTTCACGCGTCGCCTGGACCACGAACTGCACACGACCAAGTCGCCGGTCGACAAGCAGTGGACGCACCCGAGCAACCTCCCGGACGGCGGTCACTAAACTGCACGCCGCCTACCTGCACACTCGCCAGCCCGCCGAAGCGCGGATCGCACTGTGGTCCGACGACGGCGTCGAGGCCCTGCGGTCGACGCTGCCCGCAGAGGTCCTGGCCAACGCGACGCCCGTCGACGCGCAGCTGCTGCTGCCGTCCGAGGAAGCGACGCTGCGGCCGCTGACGGCGATCCCCGACACGGAGAACGACGAGGAGCGCAGCCAGTCGCGGATCGCGCCGGCGCTGTGGACGATCCCGGCGCTCGGCGTGCCGCTGGCCGACGCGGTCCCGTGGCTGGCGTCGCTGGATCCGGCGACCCAGCCGCCCGCGATGCGGCTGTTCGCGGCCGCCAGCCAGCTGGTCGACAAGATGGTGCGCCGCGGCGACTTCGCGCCCGCCCCCGAAGGCGTGCTCGCGTTCGTGCCGTTCTGGAAGCCGGAGACCCAATGGCTGGTCGCGGCGCTCGCCGACCTGGTGCCGGGCAACCTGTGCACCGCGCGCGTCGCCGTGCCGGACGACCCGGTCTACGCGGTGACCCAGCGCAACCTGATCGTCAGCTTCATCGGCCACGCGCTCGATCGGCACGCGACCACGCTCGATGCCGCAGCCGGCCACGAGACCGCCGACCGTCTGCCGCGCGAGTTCTGGCAGACGCCGATGACGCCGGTGCTCGAGATCCTGGTGCCCGACCAGCCGCTCGAAGAAGGCGCGCCGTGGGGCCTGTCGATCCTGGTCCGCCCGGTGCCGGGCATCGCCTACACCGAGACCATCGAGAGCCTGCACCAGCGCCTGCAGGCGTCGCCGTTCCGCAACGAGATCGCCGGCGAGAGCGTGCACAAGGTCGAGGACATCCTCGACCGCGTCGCCGACAAGCTGCCCGCCCTGCGCCGCGCGCGCAACCTCAGCGACGGTCGCGCCAGCCTGACCCGTCAGGAGCTCGACCAGATCCTCGACCACATCCCGCTGCTGGAGACCGAGGGTTTCGAGATCACCCTGCCGGGCATCGAGTCGATGCAGCGCCTCAGTGCGCGCGTCGCGATCGTCGAGGGCAAGGGCCAGGACAACGACCCGCGGCCGTGGTTCGAGTTCAAGTGGAGCCTCGCGCTCGGCGACCAGGAGCTCGACCAGTCGCAGTTCGAGCAGCTGGTCGACGCCAAGACGCCGCTGGTGTTCATCGACCGCCGGCCGGTGCTGCTGTCGCCCAAGGACCGCGAAGCGCTCAAGGACTTCAAGAAGCGCATGCTCGACGGCGGCGAGCGCATCAGCTTCTTCGAAGCGCTGCGTCTGCGCCTCGGCGGTGCCTCGCACCTGCACGGCCTGGCGATGGAGTCGATCGCCAGCACGCCGAGACTCGAGCACCTGCTGCAGAACCTCGAACGGGCCCGCGCCGTCGAGGACCGCGTGGTGCCGGTCGAGTTCCACGGCGAACTGCGTCCCTACCAGGGCCGCGGCCACGCGTGGATGCACTTCCTCGTCGACCAGGGCTTCGGCGCGTGCCTCGCCGACGACATGGGTCTCGGCAAGACGATCCAGGCGATCACGGTGATGCTGGACTGGCGCAAGCAGCGCAACAGCAAGACCGCGATCCTGATCGTCTGCCCGGTCTCGGTGCTCGGCAACTGGCGTCGCGAGCTGCTCAAGTTCGCGCCGTCGCTGCGGGTCTCGCTGCACCACGGCAAGGGCCGCGCCAACACGCCCGAGTCGTTCACCGCAGTCGTCACCGAGCACGACATCGTGCTGACCAGCTACAACCTGCTGCAGCGCGACGAGGAGCTGATGCAGGAGGTCACGTTCGACGGCGTGGTGCTCGACGAGGCGCAGAACATCAAGAACCCGACCACGCGGCAGTCGCGCGTCGCGCGCACGCTCAAGGGTCACTTCCGGCTGGCGCTTACCGGCACGCCGCTCGAGAACCGGCCGCTCGACCTGTGGTCGATCATGGACTTCCTCAACGAGGGCCTGCTCGGTTCGCGCACGCAGTTCACGCAGACGCTCGAGCACCCGATCGTCAAGCAGCGCCGCCAGGGGTCGATGTCGGCGCTGGCGCGGCTGGTGCGGCCGTTCGTGCTTCGCCGCCTCAAGACCGACCCGGAGATCGTCGCCGACCTGCCGGAGAAGACCGAGCAGATCGTCACCGCGACGCTCAGCCGCGAGCAGGCGATCCTCTACGAGTCCGTCGTGCGCAAGGGCCTGCAGGAGGTCGAGAAGGCCGGCGAAGGCATCCAGCGCCGCGGCGCGATCCTGACCACGCTGCTGCGCCTCAAGCAGGTCTGCAACCACCCGGCGCACTACCTGATGGACGGCAGCTCGCTGCCGAGCCGTTCGGGCAAGCTCGACTACCTGTCGCAGATGATCGAGGAGGCCGTCGAAGAGGGCGACCGTTCGCTGATCTTCACGCAGTTCAAGGAGATGGGGTCGATCCTCAAGACCCACTTCGAGAACCTCTACGGCCAGACGGTCCTGTTCCTGCACGGCGGCATCCCGCAGAAGGAGCGCGACAAGATGGTGACCGACTTCCAGGAGGCGCGTCCGGAAGGTCCGAAGCTGTTCGTGCTGTCGCTCAAGGCGGGCGGCACCGGCCTCAACCTGACCGCGGCCAACCGCGTGTTCCACTTCGACCGCTGGTGGAACCCGGCGGTCGAGGACCAGGCGACCGACCGTGCGTTCCGCATCGGCCAGCAGCGCAACGTGTTCGTGCACAAGTTCGTCTGCAGCGGCACGCTCGAGGAGCGCATCCAGCAGATGCTCGATCGCAAGCGCGAGGTCGCCGACGGCCTGCTCGCCGCCGGCGAGAACTGGATCACCGAGCTCAGCAACGACGACCTCAAGCGTCTGCTGACGCTCGATCGCAAGGAGGCCCTGGCGTGAGCAGCACCGGCGAACGCAAGTCCGTCTCGCTCGGCGAGCGCTGGCGCCGCGAGGCGACCCGCGACATCGACGACCAGCGGCTGGCCGCGGCGCTCGAGGCGCTGCCGAGCATCCGCAAGCCGATGGTCCGGATCCGCGCCGGCGGCATCAACGCCGAGATGGAAGGCGCGATGGGCTCGATCCACGAGGTCAGCCTGCAGATCCGCACGCTGCCGATGAAGGACTGGCCGACGCTGATCCGCGTGCTGCGTCGCAGCAAGTCGATCATCGAGGCGCTCAGCCAGGCGCGCGTGCCGCGTTCGTTCGACCGCCTGGTCGCGCGCATCATCGGCGAGCCGCTGTTCCCGGACGCGCGTAGCGTCACCTACGGGTGTTCGTGCGACCTCCAGGAGGAGCCGTGCCGCCACGTGCTCGCGCTGCACGAGCTGTTCGCGCGGCGTCTCGACGAGAAGCCGTGGGAGCTGTTGATGCTGCGCGGCGTCGACCTCCACGACACCCTGACCAAGGTCAAGCAGACCGAGCCCGACGCCGACCTGCCGCCGCTCGCCTACGGTGTTCCCGAGGAGCCGGTGCTCTACCCGGACGCCGAGGACGCCGACCTCGACCAGAGCCTCGGCATGCCGGCCCTGCGCTGGCTCATCGGCGACGTCTCCCCCCGAGCCGTCGACGCCGCCCTCCAAGCCCTCGCCGCCCTCCCCGAAAAGTAGCCGTACGGTACGCGGTTCATCCTCCAACTTTCGAAGCGGAGGAGGGACCCGACGAAGCGACCCGACGCCACCGCGCGTCTCCGCTCCCGCCTTCGGCTGCTCCTCCCGGGAACGCGCGAACCGTCGCGTTCCGCGGCTCGATGCCAGCCGCCCGAGGCCCGCCGCCCGCGGCTCCAGGTCCGCCGCTCAAGGCCCGAGGCCCACGAAGGTTGCAGGATGAACCGCGTACCGTACGGCAACTCACGGCGTAGCGCGTCGTTCGCGGGTGCCCTCCGAAAGTTGGAGGTCGAACCGCGTACCGTACGGCAAATCAGTCGGTGAGGATGGTGAGGAGGACCTCGAGGACGTCGGGGTGGAGCGTCGTGGCCGGGCGCGCGAACGGGTCGATCGCGCCCCAGGGGTCGATCTCACAGTCGGCGTCGGGGAGCAGGAGCATGGCGGGGGCTTGGAGCAATCGTCGTGCCACCGGGATTCGCCACGATCCGCCCGGGGGATCCCCGGAGAACGGTCGGCGGGTGACACCATCCCGACAAGGCGCTGTCGGGGCACCGGCGTCACGAGCTTTTTCTCGCCACGGATCTGGCGGATCGGGCCGCGGCTTCCCCTCAGGGGGACGTGATCCCAAACTGTCAGACCTGTGCCGTGAGCGAGCCGACCGAAAGCCCCACGCTGGCGCGACTTCGCGCCGCCAAGTCCGGTGATCTGGACGCCTACGACGAGCTGTTCGCCAACACCGTCGACCGGCTGCAGCTGTTCTTGCGGGTGCGGCTCGGCCAGGGTCTGCGCCTCGCCGAGGAGTCGGCCGACCTGCTGCAGGAGACCTACCTCGCCGCGCACCAGGCGTTCGCCAACTTCGAGATCCCGGCGACCGGCGACCCAGAACGCGCGTTCTTCGGCTGGCTCTGCACCATCGCCGAGAACTGCATCCGCCGCCGCGCCGACCACCACGGCGCGCAGAAGCGTCGCCCCAAGGGCAAGCTGCAGCGCATCAGCCGGATCATGGAGGGCGTCTCGGCGGGCTCGCTCGGCCCCGCCACCCGCGCCGAACGCCTCGACCAACGCCATCGCCTCGCGCAGGCGATGCTGCAGCTCGAAGACGGTCCGCGCCAGCTACTCGTGCTGCACCACTTCGAGAACCTGAGCGGCGCCGAGATCGCGCGCCGCACCCAGCGCAGCGAGAGCTCGGTGCGCCGCGACCTCGCCGCAGCCGTCCGCCAGCTCGGCGCCGCGCTGAAGGAGGTCGACGCGTGAGCACTCCGATCGAAGACGTCGTCGACGCGATCCGGGGGCAGCTGCTGCCCGAGCCCCCCGGCCCCGACGACTCGAAGCACCTCGCCGCCCGCCTCGACGCCGACCCCGCCGTCGTCGCCGACTGCGTGCGCGGCCTGCGCGCGCTGCAGTTCGCGCTCGACGAGGACGAACAGCGCGCCGGCGCCGACGACCTCGCGCCGCCAAAGCTGCCCGACGACTACGAGGTGCGCGACGAACTCGGCCGCGGCGGCATGGGCGTCGTCTACCGCGCCTGGCAGACGTCGCTGCAGCGCGAACTGGCCGTCAAGGTCCTGCGACCCGGCGAGCTGGTGTTCGGCGCCGCGATGAACCGCTTCCGTCGCGAGGCGCAGCGGCTCGCCAACCTGCGCCACCCGCACATCGTCTCGGTGCACGAGGTCGGCGAGGCCGACGGCCACGTCTACTTCACGATGGACCTCGTCGACGGCGGCACCATGCGCGAACTGCTGCAGCGCCGCCGCATGAACGTCACCCAGTCCGTGCGCCTGATGCTGCAGGTCTGCGAGGCGATCTCGTACGCACACGGCCAGGGCGTCGTGCACCGCGACCTCAAGCCGGCCAACATCCTGATCGCCGAGAAGGAGGCCGGCCAGCTCGACGCGTTCGTGGTCGACTTCGGCCTGGCGCGCGACCTCAACACCGCCGGCGGCTACACGCTGACCGGCCAGGTGATCGGTACACCCGGCTACATGAGCCCCGAACAGGCGCTCGGCCAGACCGACCGCATCGGCGAACGCAGCGACGTCTACGCGCTCGGCGTGATGCTCTACGAGTGCCTGACGCGCAAGGCGCCGTTCGCCGACCGCGCGCTGGTGCACACGCTGCAGGCCATCGTCGACGAACAGCCGCAGCCCGCGCACGAGGCCAACCGCAACGTCCCGATCGAGCTCAGCGTCATCTGCCAGAAGGCGATGGCCAAGAAGCCGACGCAGCGGTTCGCGACCGTGCAGGCGATGATCGAAGAACTGCGCCGCTTCACGTCGGGCGAGCCGATCCGGACGCCGCGGCCGACCGCGCTCGGCAACGCCGGCCAGTTCGTGCGACGCCACGCGCGCAAGGTGCTGTGGACCGTGCCGCTGCTGCTCGTGTGGGCGTGGCTGCAGAGCAACCACCACGCCGAACGCAACGCGCTGATCGCGCAGGGCAATGCGCTGTTCGAGCAGGGCAACTACACCGGCGCCGCGGCGTGCTTCGACAAGGGCACGTCGTTCGGCCACGAACTTCCCGACGACCCGCTGACCTGCATCCGCTACGCGTCGTCGCTGACCCAGGTCGCCGGCCAGCGCTACACCCGCCGGTTCGACATCAACGACGGCTACGACCAGATGCTGCACGCGAGCCTGCGGGCCGCGCGCGTCGTGCAACGATGGGCGGCGCCGTTCGTCGACGGCGATCGGGTCGACACCGTCATCCCCGCCGAACCGTCGCTGGAGCAACGCGCGCTGATCGAATGGGTGCGTGCCAAGGCGTGGACCAGCTCGGTCGTGCTCACCCAACCCCAACACAGCGACGCCTGGCTGTGGCCCGATCCGCAGGGCGTGCGCCACGCGAGCTGGCCGCTGCTGTTCCGACAGCACGCGATGAACCCGGTGCTGCACCAGAACCCCGAACTGGCGCGCGGCCTGGTGCTCGAAGCGTTTGCCAAGGCCGAGTGGGGCAACGATGCGTATCAAGACCTCGAGAAGCGCGCGCGGTGGCCGGTGCCGATGTTCTCGACCACCGATCGCGCGTTCGAACAGCAGCTCGTCGACTACGTGCGCACCGAGTCGCCGCTCGGCCGCACTGCGTCGCTGCTGCTGCAGCGTGCTTCGTGCGTGCCGCTGGTCGGCCTCGAGGTCCGCCGCGACTTCAAGAACATGCGCCGCTGGCTCGACGCCCACGCCGACCGCTGGGAACGCCTCGATCGCATGGACCCGCTCGAGCGCCGGGTCGCGCTCGTGCAGTTGCTCGCCGACTACCAGGAGGCGCCGCCGCGCGGCTCGCCATACCTGAGCAACCGCCTGAAGCGGTTCTTCCACGACGCGACCGGCAAGGAGCTGGTCCCGCGCGTCGGTGGTCCGGATCCGATGCCCGCGGGCGACGACCCGCGCGTCTGGATCCTCGACGCCGTCGGCTGGCAGGTGCATCCGGACTCGCTCGACCCCCGCCAGACGCTGCGCCAGTGGCGGCGCGAGCGCGAACGGATCGCCGCCGGTCAGCAGGACCGCGGCCGCGACGGCCACTACGCGTCGCTGCTCGACCTGCTGGTGCCGCGCGACGTCACCCGGCCGCTCGCCGCCGACATCGACGCGTGGGCCGCGGTGATCGCGTCGCTGTAGGCCGGCCCCGCGAATCGGACCGAGCACGTGGTCCGTACAGAGAACGAGAAGGCTGCGCCCGGCGGTCGTTCCAAAGAGGTCGAGAAGGTGTTCCGGCGCAGCCTTCTCACCTCCAACTACGCCGGCAGGTCGTCGATGTTGCGAAACGGCGCGAAGTTTTCGCAGCCGTTTCGCAGCCGTTTCCCAGGTGTTCCATGGGGGCCGAACCCGACGGCCCGACGCGCGGTCAGGCCCCGCGAACGAAGCGCCGGTTCCGCGCGTGTTCAGCCGCCCTTGTAAGACAGCACCGGTGCCAGGGTGCGCACGATGCGCACCAGCTCCCGCTGCGCACGCATCACCTTGCCGATGTCCCGGTAGGCCCGAGGCGCCTCGTCGCAGAGCCTGCGCGCCAGCGATCGGTCGAAGGCGACGCCGTGCAGCTGCCGTTCGAGCTGCTGCGGCGAGATCCGGCGCATCGCCTCCCCACGCGGCAGGCGACGCCCCGCCCCGTGCGAGCTGGACCGCAACGCCGCCGCGCAGCCGCGACCTTCGACGTGGAACGTCGCGGTGCCCATCGAACCCGGGATGATGCCGCGCTCGCCTGCGTCGGCCGAGCATGCGCCCTTGCGATGGACCATCAGGGACTCCCCGTCGTGCACTTCGTGACGCACGAAGTTGTGGGTCACGTCGAACCAGGTCGACCAGTAGAGCTCGACGCCGAACCGCTCGCGCAACCGCTGCTCGACGGCCACCGCCATCGCCCGCCGGCTCGCCTGCGCAAATCCGACCGCGAGGTCGTGGTCGCGCAGGTAGCCTGCGGCCTCGCCACCGCGCAGGTCGACCAGCCCGCGCCGGCCGCGCAGATGGTGGTCCCGGATCGCCGGCCCCAGCGCTCGCGAACCGCTGTGCACCGCCAGCCACAGCTCGCCGCATTCGTCGGCCTGCAGCTCGACGAAGTGGTTGCCACGCCCGAGCGTCGCAAACTGCACCCGCGCATCGCGCACGACCCGGCGCCGCAAGCCGGCGTCGAGCCGTTCTACGTCCGGCGCATCGCGCGCCCGGGCATGGCGCACGATCGGCACGGCGTGCTTCAGGTCTCCGAGTACCGCCTCGGCAGCCGGAGCGTCCAGCAGGCCGACGTCCGCACCGATGCGGGCCGTCGCCATGCCGCAGCCGATGTCGCCACCGACCGCCTGCGGGTAGACGATGGCATCGGTCGCGAGCACGGTGCCGACGCAGACGTCGCGCGACAGGTGCACGTCGGGCATGACCGCAACGCGCCGCACGCCCGGCGCCTCGGCCAGACGTTGCAGCGCGCGCTCGACCTGACGATCGAGCGGCTCGCTGAGCCAGCTGCGGATCTCGGTCATGCGTCACCTCCCTCGGGAACGATCGTGAACGACAGTTGCGGCGCCTTGCCGCGGTGGATCTCCGCGGCGACGGCACTTCGCAAGAACCCACGGGCCCGGTCGAGCGCGTCGAGCGCAGCGACCAGTCCGTGACGACAAGGGTCGACGAATCCGACCAGCAGGTGGCGATCGCCACCGATGGCCTCGACGAACTCGACCCGCAGGTCGAGCAGCAACGGATCCGACGTCTCGCCCAGCGCGAACGCCAACGCGTCCTTCACCTGGGCACACAGTTGGAGGGTCTTCTGTACGGACCGCCCCCCGCGGTCATGAGCATCTGGCATCTGCAAGTCGGGACGCACCGGTAGCGCGTCGAACAGGGTCCGGGATAGCGAACGGGTCGACTTCAGCCCCGGCAGGCGCGCGGACTCAGATCAGTCCAGCGCAGACCGGGGCGCGTACACAGCTGTGCAGATGCTTCGCATGGTTGGCTCCAGTGGGGTGGGGACGGTAGCCCGCCTTTTCCGATGCGCAACCCCCTCGCTACGATGGCCGCATGCAGGGAACCACCAGGAGAGCGATCGTGTCCGCCTGCGCGTGGGCCGCCCTCGCGACGTCCGCGACGGCGCAGGAAGCCACGCGATGGCTGCGGGACGTCGGCGCTGCCGACCTGCGCGTCAGCGAGGCCGCCGAACGCAAGCTCGTCGCGATGGGCGCCAAGGCGGTGCCGTTCGTCGAACGCGCGATGGACGAGTGGGACGACCAGAAGGGCGAGGGCTACAACCGCTGCGCGGCGCTGCTCCGCGTGATCCGGCTGCTCGGCCCGGACGCGGCAGGGCTGTCGTCACGGCTGAGGCAGGTCGGGGCCGACTCGGGCAACCTCGGTCCCGAGATCTACCACGTGCTGGCCGGGCTCGAGCCGTTTGCCGGGGACAAGAACTGGCACGAGATGATGCACTTCCTGCATCACCAGGACCCGGAGCGGGTCAAGCAAGGCTTCGTCGGCTACATCCGCATGTATGCGCGCGTGCACTGCGGCGACGTCACCGACGCCGACCGGATGATCCAGGTGCTGCGCGAGGACAAGTCCGGCGCGCGCGAAGCGGCGGCCGAGGCGCTCGGACGGCTGCGCCATCCGCGCACGGTCGAACTGCTGCACGCGCGCCTGCGGCAGCGCACGCCGGCGGTCGACGCCGACCAGTTGACGCACAACGGCTTTCCGGTGCCGTTCGACGACGAGTTCGCGTTCCGCGCCAGCGAGGTGATGATCCAGCTCGCGCCCAACGACGAGCGGTGCGTGATCGCCTACGCCAACCGCGCGCTGCACCATCCGCACGCGACGGCGCGCCGGGAGGCGCTCAACCGGCTGGCGGCGTTCGGGCCGATGGCGGCGGAGGCGACGCCGGAGCTGATGCGGATCGCCGAGGGCGACGACGATGCCCTCGCGATCGAGGCGCTCAAGGTGCTCGGCATGGCCGGCAAGGCGGTCGCTCCGTTCGCCGTGCGGGTGCAGGCGATGACCCGCAGCGAGACCAAGGTCCGCGCCCGGCTCGCGGACGGCCTGATCGCGCGGCTGCGGGCGATGGGGGTCGAGGTCGCGGACGCCGTCGACGACGGCCCCGACGAGGGTCTCGCCGCGCTGCGCAAGACGATCGAGGCGCTCGACGACGACGCGACACCGGCGATTCGCAAGGAGGTGCTCGCGGACCAACGCAGCTGGGCGCTGCTGGTCGATCGCTACCGACGCAAGCGCCACGACGCGCCCGACGTCGTGTTCGAACTGCTGATGGACCTGGCCTGGCAACAGCCGAAGGAGCAGCGCGACCTGGTCCGCCATGCCGTCGCGACCCTCGGCGGCGACCACTGGAGCGCGTCGGTGATGTCGAGCACGTCGCACGGCAACCAGAAGACGCGCGCGATCCACCGACGCACCTACGCGCACCTGTCGGTCGACCCCGAGGCCGACCTCGGTGCGCTCGTCGGTCTGCTCGACGCCAAGAACGCGCCGGTGCGGCTACGCGCCGTCGAACTGCTGTCGGCGCGGCGCGCCGAGTGGGCGGTCGGCAAGCCCGAGCACGAACGCGTGCAGACGGCCCTGCGGGCAGCCACGCTGGCCAAGGCACCCAAGCAGAGCGTGTACGAGCTGTCGGCCAACCACAACACCTCGCTCGACGGAACCGACCTGACCGACGAGATCCAGGCGGCCGCCAAGGCGGCACTGGCGCCGGCGGACGACGGAAGCATCGACAAACGAAAGCCGCGAGGACCGACCTAGATCCCGACGCGCACCAGAACCGCGCAGCGAAGCGGAGCTCATGGTTGGGGCTGTTCTCGGTGGGAGGGCTGGCGACCGCTCGGCGCGGATGCTACCACCAGGACGCCCGCTCGGGCAGGCCCGCCGCGTCGCTGCGCGGCGGGGCGCTCCGCCGGCTAGAGGTCCTTGACCTCGCGCACCATGCCTTCGAGCGCTTCCTTCGCGTCGGCGAACACCATCAGCGTGTTGTCGAGCTCGAACAGCGGGTTCTTGATGCCGGCGTAGCCGGGGCTCAGCGAGCGCTTGATGACCACGACGGTGCGCGCGTGGTCGACGTCGAGGATCGGCATGCCGGCGATCGGGCCGCTCGGCTCGCGCGCCGCCGGGTTCACGACGTCGTTGGCGCCGACGATGATGACCACGTCGGTGTTCTTGAAGTCGCCGTTGATGCGCTCCATCTCCCACAGCTGGTCGTACGGGACGTCCGACTCGGCGAGCAGCACGTTCATGTGGCCGGGCATGCGGCCGGCGACCGGGTGGATCGCGTAGCGCACCTCGACGCCGCGGTCGATCAGCAGGTCGGCGAGTTCGCGCACGACGTGCTGCGCCTGCGCGACCGCCAGGCCGTAGCCGGGCACGAAGATGACCGACGACGCGCCGTCGAGCAGCATCGCGACCTCTTCGGGACCGGACTGCTTGACGTTCTTGTAGTCGCGCGCATCCTCCGCAACCTCGTCCTCGCCACCCATGCCGCCGAGCAGCACGTTGCCGAGCGAACGGTTCATCGCCTTACACATGATCTGCGTCAGGATCAGACCCGACGCGCCGACCATCGAGCCGACGACGACCAGCAGCGGGTTGCCGATGACGAAGCCCGCGAACGCCGCGGCGACGCCCGAGTAGCTGTTGAGCAGCGAGACGACGACGGGCATGTCGGCGCCACCGATCGGCATCACCAACAGGGCGCCGAGGACCGACGCGACGACCGCCAGCAGCAGCATCGCGATCATCGGGGAAGACGTTCCCTCGGCGAACACCATCCACGCGCCGAACGACATCGCGACCAGGCCGAGCACGAGGTGCAGGCCGTGGCGAGCGCTACCGGACAGCGGGTGGCTCAGCGACTTGCCCGACAGCTTGCCGTAGGCGACGAAGCTGCCGGTCAACGTGATCATGCCGATCAGGATCGCGGCGAGCGCGGACACGGCCGGCACGGCGCCTCCGCCGAAGCCCTCGATGCCGCCGGCGATCGAGAACTTGTCCTTCATGCCGATCAGCACGTCGGCCATCGCGACCAGCGCGGAAGCGACACCGCCGAAGCCGTTGAGCGCAGCGACCAGTTCGGGCATCTGCGTCGTCGGCGTCTTCTTGGCGAGGAACACACCGATGCTGGAGCCGGCAACGACGCCGGCGACGATCGTGATCCAGTTGACCGAGTCCCGGAAGATGATCAGCGTCGTCACGATGGCGATCGCCATGCCGATCTCGGACAGGCGGTTGCCGGACGCACACGTCTTGACGCTCGTCAGGCGCTTGACGCCGAAGACGAAGAACAGGGTGGCGAGCAGGTAGAGGAAGACCACGTTACTTCTTCTCCTTCTTCTTGAACGAGCCGAGCATGCGGTCCGTGACCATGTAGCCGCCGATCACGTTGACCATCGCGAGCGTGATCGCGAGGAACGCGACCGCCTGCACCAGGAAGCCCTCACCGCGCGACGCGTAGATCGCGCCGACGATGGTGATGCCCGAGATCGCGTTGGAGCCGCTCATCAGCGGCGTGTGCAGCGTCGGGGGCACCTTCGTGATCAGCTCGAAGCCCAGCAGGGCCGCGATCACGAAGATGAAGATGATGGTGAAGTACTGTTCCATCGATCAGCTCTCCAGGGCCTTGGCAGTGGGTTCGTGACGAACGGCGCCATCGTGCACGATGCTGACCGCACCGAGGATCTCGCCCTCGATGTCGAACGTCATCGTGCCTTCCTTGTCGATGAACTCGCCGAGGAACGCAATCACGTTGCGCGCATACATGCGCGACGCGTCGTTGGCGACCTGCGCCGGCAGGTTGGTGTCGCCGATGATCGTGACGCCGTCGACGACGACCGTCTCGTCCGGCTTGCTGCCGACGACGTTGCCGCCCTGGCCGGCCGCCATGTCGACGATCACCGAGCCCGGCGCCATCGCCTTGCGCATCTCCTCGGTCACCAGCACCGGCGCCTTCCTGCCCGGCACCAGCGCGGTCGTGATCAGCACGTCCGACGACGAGATGTGCTTGGTCAGGATCTCGCGCTGCTTCTTGAGGAACTCCTCGCCGGCCTCCTTGGCGTAGCCGCCGGAGGTCTCGGCGTCCGGCGGCGAGCCGGTGTCGACGAACTTGCCGCCGAGCGACTCGACCTGCTCCTTGACCGCGGGGCGGATGTCGTTGGCCTCGACCACCGCGCCGAGCTTCTTGGCGATCGAGATCGCCTGCAGGCCGGCGACGCCGGCGCCGAGCACCAGCACCTTGGCGGGCGTGATGGTGCCGGCAGCCGTCATCATCAGCGGGAACATCTGCGGCAGGTTGACCGCCGCCAGCAGCACCGCCTGGTAGCCGCCGCAGCTCGCCTGCGAGCTGAGGATGTCCATCTTCTGCGCGCGGGTGATGCGCGGCATGAACTCGAGGCCGATCGCGGTCACCTTCGCGTCGCGCAGCGCCTTGATCGAGTCGAGTGCGTTGCCCGGCGTCAGCGTGCAGACCAGCAGCGATCCGGCCTTCTGCTGCGAACACAGCTCCGGCGTCGGGATCTGGATACCGAGCACGATGTCGGCCGAACCGCGAGCGGCGGCGTCGACCAAAGTCGCGCCCGCCTCCTCGAAGTCCTTGTCGGAGAAGCCTGCCGCGAGGCCAGCGCCTCGCTCTACCTGCACGGTCAGGGACAGCTTCTGCATGCCCTTGACGGTCTCGGGAATCGCAGCGACGCGCGTCTCGCCCGCCGCCGATTCCTTCGGCACGAAGATCACAACCATAGGGGTCCTTGCCTCGGTCCTTTCGCGGATGAAGTGCGACAAGAGAAACAGAACCCGCCGCCGCGCGCCACGTGTTCCTACGGTGCCGCATCAATTCCGAACGCGACGCGCGTCGCCGGCCGAGGCACGCCCAGCGCCGCGCCGAATCCGTTGCGTTTTGTTACGGCACCGCACGAACACGAACGGCTAGTCTGGGCGCCCGTGAGAAGCTTCGTAGGTGATCTCGCGGATCGCATTCTCGGTGGCCAGGCACCGATCGTCATCGGACTCGACCCGCGCCTCTCGGCGTTCCCCGAACGTCTGCTCCCCGGCGCCGCGCCGGCGGCCCGCATCGTTGCGTTCTACCGTGAGGCGCTGCCCGTCATCGCCCGACACGCGCCGGCGGTGAAGCCCAACATCGCGTTCTTCGAGGCCTACGGTTCCGACGGCTACCGCGCCTACGAGGAGGTCTGCAAGCTCGCCCACGAGAACCAGCTGCTGATCGTCGGTGACGTCAAGCGCGGCGACATCGGCAGCACCGCCGAGGCATACGCCGAGGGCCACTTCCGCATCGCCGACTCGCTGACGCTGCACCCCTACCTCGGCAGCGACTCGGTGGCGCCGTTCCTCAAGTGGTGTCCCCGGGACGGCGGCGGCCGCGGCGTGTTCGTGCTGGTCCGCACGAGCAACCCCGGCGCCAAGGACCTCCAGGATCTGCGAATCGGTGACGAACCCCTCTGCGACAAGGTCGCGCGAGCGGTGAACGACTGGGGCGCCACGCTCGAGCAGGAGCACGGCTACCACGCGGTCGGTGCGGTGGTCGGCGCGACCTGGCCCGAAGAACTCGCCCGCCTGCGCCAACTCCTTCCCAATTCGTGGCTTCTGCTCCCGGGCGTCGGAGCCCAGAGGGGCAGGGTCGAGGACCTCGCGGCGGCGTTCGACGACCGCGGCCTCGGCGCCCTGGTCAACCAGAGCCGCGGCGTGATGCAGTGCTTCTCCCCGGCGAACGATGACTGGCTCGATCGTATCGAGCAGGCCTGCGCCACCTTCGCGGCCGACTGCCGCGCCGTCGCCGTCCCCAACAGCTGAGCCCCGCCCTTGCCTCCCCAAGTGACCTCGACCCTGCGCCACATCTCGTTCCGCCACCTCGGCACCTCGGAGGTCCACCAGCGCTTCCTCGAGGACGACCGCGACCTCGGCAACTTCCTCGGCATGCGGGCGCGCAACGTGGCCGAGCTGTTGAAGCGCGCGCCGACCGGGGCCGGGCGGGTGGTCCCGCGCGAACAGCTGGTCGCGTCGCTGCGCGCCTACGCCGAACGTCACGACGCGCCGCCCGAGGTCCTGGCCAACGTCGAGGCGCTGCTCGACCCGGAGACGCACGTGATCGTCACCGGCCAGCAGCCCGGTCTGCTCGGTGGCCCGCTGTTCTGTCTGCACAAGGCCGCTACCGCGATCCGGCTGTGCCGCGAGATCGAGGCGCAGGGCGGGCCGCGCTGCGTGCCGCTGTTCTGGAACCACAGCGACGACCACGATCTCGAGGAAGGCAACCGCGCGTTCCTGGTCAACCAGAACCAGGAGGTCCAGCGCTTCCGCCTCGACCTCACCCGACACAACGAGTCGCTGCGCAGGATCCACGTCGGTCGCGACGTCGAGCGCCTGGTCGAGGAGATCACGCCGCTGCTGCCGGAGACCGAGTTCCACCAGGGCGTCGTCGACACGATCACGCCCAAGCACCCGGACGACACGCTCGGCGACCTGCAGGCGCGCATGATGTTCGAGGTGTTCGGCCGCCACGGACTGATCGTGATCGAACCGCGCGACCTGCCCGACAGCGCGTTCGCGCCGCTCGAGCGCTGGTGGACCCGGTCCGAGGAGATCCGCGAGAAGGTCAAGCAGACCTGCGACGACCTGCACGACCTCGGCGTCGACATCACGCTCGACCCCGGCGCGACGATGATGTTCGCGATGAACGGCGACCGCCGCGAACCGCTGGCCGACGGCGAGGAGTTCGGCGAGCGCGGCAACCTGTCGCCGGGCGTGCTGCTCCGGCCGCTGTGGCAAGACGCGTGCCTGCCGACGATCGGCTTCGTGGTCGGCCCGGGCGAACTCAGCTACCTCGCCGCGGTCGCGCCGCTCTACCGCCTGCTCGGCGTGCCGCAGCCGGTGTTCGTGCCGCGCTCGTCGCTGACCTTGGTCGAACCGTCGATGCAGCGGCTGCTGCAGCGATTCGAGCTGGACCTGACCGACCTCGGCGAGACCCCCGAGCGGCTCGCCGAGAAGCTGCTGCAGAACGACGAGGAAGGCGGCGGCGACATCGAGGACCAGCTCGACGACGTCAAGCATCGCCTGCGCACCGAGCTCGAGAGCGTCGAGAAGAAGCTCAAGGCGCTCGACGCGTCGATGATGGGGGCGCTCGACCGCGCGCGCACCAAGTCGATCGAGGAGCTCGACCGCCTACAGAACAAGGTGCGCAACGCGCGGCAGAACCGCGAGGGCACCGGCATCAAGCAGCTGCGGCGGCTGTGCAACTCGCTGCGGCCGCGGGCGCGCATCCAGGAGCGCGTCTACGGGCCGGTGACCTACCTCAACGCCTACGGGCCGCGGCTGGCCGACGAGCTGATCACGGCGGCGGATCCGTTCCGGATCGAGCACGGGGTGCTCGAGCTGTGAGTCGGTTCGATGCGTCGGCGCTGCCGCAGTGCGACGTGCTCGCGTTCGGGCCGCACCCGGACGACGTCGAGATCGGCTGCGGCGGCACGCTGCTGCTGATGAAGCAGGCCGGCATGAAGGTCGCGATCGTCGACTGCACGCGCGGCGAGATGGGCTCGCGCGGCACCGCCGCCGACCGCGACGCCGAGGCCGCGGCCGCGGCCAAGGCGCTCGGCCTCGACGCGCGCGGCAACCTCGGCCTGAAGGACACCGGCATCCGCGACGACGACGCGTCGACCGACCTGGTGGTCGCGGCGATGCGCGCGGTGCGGCCGAAGGTCGTGTTCGCTCCGCACGAGCGCGACGTGCACCCCGACCACACCAACGCCGCCAAGCTCGTCGGCCGCGCGCACTTCCTCGCCGGCCTGCGCAACTACCGCCCGGAGCTCGGAGCGGCGCACCGCGCGCAGACCTTGTTGCGCTACCCCGGCAACCAGCTGGTCGAACCGACATTCGTGGTCGACATCTCGTCGGTCGCCGACCAGAAGGTCGACGTCGTGCGCTGTTACGCCTCGCAGATCGCCCCCGACGAGAAGGGCCACCTGGTGCAGGGGCTCGACTTGTTCGACCGCACGGTCGTTCGGCAGCGCGCGATGGGGGCGATGGTCGCCGCAGTCGCCGGCGAGGGCTTCTGCCACGACGGGCCCATCAAGGTGTCGGACCTCGGCTGGCTGATCGGCGGCTAAACGAACGGCCAACCAGCGGCATACGCTCGAACCATGCTACGGAAGGCAGCGGTGGTCGTGCTATTCGGATCGTGCACCGTGCTCCAAACCGCGGATCCCACGGCGCCCGTCGCGCTCGCGACCGTCCCCCAGATCGCCTCGCTGGAGCTCGCCGATTCGCTGATCGCTTCGGGCGACGCCGACGCGCGGGCCCGCGGCTACGCGATGCGCTCGCTGCTGCACGTCGACGGCTCCGACCACCTGTTCCGCATGTCGGGGTCCATGGCCACGTCTGAATGGTGGCCGCTGCTGCCGTTCGGGCTCGTCTACGACACGCTCTGCATGCCGGCGCAGTGGTGGCACCATCTGCGCGTGACCGACATCCATCGCGCCCGGGCCTCGCGGGACGTCGACGAGGCCCGCAGGCTCGGCGCGCGGTGCGACGAGCACGGCAACCTCCGACTGTTCGACCGCACCTTCGTGCCGATCGCAAGACGACCTACTACGTTCCGGCCGACGCCGGCCGACGCATCCGGTAGCGCGGCAGCGACACCCCACCCCGCGTGACCACCTCGCGCTCGACGACCACATACCCCTGCCGCTCGAAGAACGGCCGCGCCACCTCGCTCGCCTCGGTGTAGAGCCCCGTCACCCCCAGCTCGCGCAGCGCCGCCACCACCTCGTCGTGCAGCCGCGTCGCGACGCCGCGCCGCGCGTGGTCGGGGGACGTGTAGAGGAAGTCGACGTGGCCGTCGGATTCGAAGCCGACGAAGCCGAGCAGGTCGCCCTGGTCCTCGGCGAGCAGCACGGTCATCGTGGAGAACCGCGCGCGGAACCGTTCGTGGTCCGGCTCGGCCGGTGCCCAGGCTTCGCGCTGCTCCGGGTCGTAGTGCGGCGCGCCGAGCGCGTGCACCGAACGGGTGAACAACTCGGTGACCCGCTGCAGATCGGCTTCGACGTATCGGCGCACGCGCATGGGCCCGGTCTACCCGTTCTGCGGTCGCAAAGGGGCTCGAAGATGCCTGATGACACCGGATTCACGCTCGCACCGGCACGCGTTGTCCGCCAACATGCGGGGACCAGGGAGGCTCCTCATGAAGCGCATCGCGGTCATCAATCAGAAAGGTGGCGTCGGCAAGACGACCACGACGGTCAATCTCGGCGCCGCGCTCGCGCACCACGGTCGGAAGACGCTACTGCTCGATCTCGACCCGCAGGCGAACATGACGGTGCACGTCGACAAGCGCCCCGACCTCGAGAGCGACACGCTCACCAACCTGCTGATCGACGACACGCCGCTCAACGAACTGATCCAGTCGACCTCGCTCGAGAACCTGTTCGTGGTGCCGAGCGACACGTCGCTGGCGGGGGTCGAGCAGGTGCTGGCCAACCGCATCGGCCGGGAGACGATCCTGCGCCAGGCGCTGGCCAACGCCAAGGCCGACGACCGCTTCGACTTCGTGCTGTTCGACTGCCCGCCGTCGCTAGGCGTGCTGAGCGCCAACGCGCTGGTCGCGGCCGACTACGTCGTGATCCCGATGCAGGCCGAGTACCTGTCGCTGCAGGGCATGGCCAAGCTGCTCGAGGTCATCGATCTGGTGCAGAAGCAGCTCAACCCCAACCTGCAGATCGCCTGCGTGCTGCCGTGCATGCTCGACTCGCGCACCAACCTGAGTGCCGAGGTGCTGCACGAGATCGAGGCGCACTTCGGCAAGCTGCTGACCGAGACGCGCATCCGCAACAACGTCAAGCTGGCCGAGGCGCCGAGCTTCGGGCGAACGATCTTCGAGCACGCGCCCGACAGCAACGGTGCCAAGGACTATGCCGCGTTCGGCCTCGAGTTCCTGGCGATGATCGGCGAGGCCGCTGCGCCGGTCGCCGAGGAGGACGTCAGCGAGGACCCGGAGCTGGTCGAGCGTCCGGGCGAGCCGCCGGCGACCGCCGAGGCCGAAGCGGACGCCTGAGGGTCGGGCCGCGCGATTTCGCGACGGCGACTCATCCTGGGGCCGGGGAACGGTCGATAGCGCCGATGCCATGGCGCACGACGATCCCGACCTCGAGAAGCTGACTGCGATGCTCCAGCAGTGCCTGGGCCGCATCGACGAAGAGGCCTACCGCCTGCAGGATGCGGCGGCGGACACCTTCGACTTCGGCGAGGTCGACCGCCTGGACGAGGTCACGGCGGACCTGCAGCAGCTGATCGACTCGCTGCTGGTCGTCGACATGGGCGACGACGAGGCCGACGTCAACCAGGTCGTCGAGCGGGTCGCCGACGCGTGCCTGCAGCGCATCGAGGTGCCGATCGTGCAGCGGCTGGAGCTGTGCCCGGAGGCCGCGCGGGTCGCCGTGCCAACGGCGCTGGTCACGGTCGCGGTGCAGCGCGCGATGGACCTGGCGACCGATCCGCTGGGGCCCGGTGACGAGATCCACCTGATCACGCGGGTCGAGCACGACGCGGTGGTGTTCGAGGTCGAGAGCCACGGCAGCCACCCGATCGAGGCCGCCGACGAACGCGCCGAGACGCTGCGCGACTTCGTCGCGGGGTTCGGCGGCGGCTGCACCGTGCGCAGCGAGCGCGAGGACCTGTTCCTGGTGCTCGAACTGCCACAAGTGATGGCGACCGACCGGAGCGATCGGGCCTGATTGTCGTAGGATCCGCACCATGCGGATCGGCATCGTCTGTTACCCCACGGTCGGCGGCAGTGGCGTCGTCGCGACCGAGATGGCCATGGCGCTGGCAGCGCGCGGCCACGAGGCGCACCTGCTCAGCTACGACCGACCCGGACGGCTGCGCGGCGGCATCCCGGGTCTGCGCTTCCACGAGGTCGCGGTGTCGGCGTATCCGCTGTTCCGCTACCCGCCGTACGACCTGGCGCTCGCGACCCGCATGCTGGAGGTGCGCGAGGAGGCCGGCGTCGACCTGTTCCACGTGCACTACGCGATCCCGCACGCGGTCAGCGCGTTCCTGGCGCGCAGCATGTGCGGCGGCGACCTCAAGTTCGTGACGACGCTGCACGGCACCGACATCACCGTCGTCGGCAGCGACCGCAGCTACCTGCGGCCGACCCGCTTCGCGCTCGAGCAGTCCGACGCGATCACGTCGGTCAGTCAGTATCTCGCCGACGAGACCCACTTGATGTTCGGTGTCAAAAGAGACGTCGACGTGGTGCACAACTTCGTCGACACCGAGCGCTTCAAGCCGCGCGACCACAAGCCGTGGCACCAGCGCGAGGACGAGGAGCGGATCCTGGTGCACGCGTCCAACTTTCGGCCCGTCAAGAGAGTGGCGGACGTGGTGCGCGCGTTCGCCGAGATCAACAAGCAGATCCCGGCGCGCCTGCTGCTGCTCGGCGACGGCCCCGACCGCGAACACGCGCTCGCGGTCGCGACCGACCTCGGCTGCAGCAACCGCGTCGAGCACCTCGGCATGCGCGGCGACCTCGAAGAACTGCTGCCGCAGGCGGACCTTTTCTTGTCGGCCTCGCAGACCGAGAGCTTCGGCCTGTCGATGCTCGAGGCGATGAGCTGCGGCGTGCCGTGCGTCAGCAGCGACGTCGGCGGCGTCGCCGAGGTCGTGGGTGACACCGGCCGGCTGGTGCCGCTGAGCGATCCCGAGGCGATGGCGCGCGCGGCCGTCGCCGTGCTGACGGATGCGAAGACCTACGACGCGCTGGCAACGGGCGCCCGAGCGCGCGCGATCGAGAACTTCACGACCGATCGCATCGTCGCGCAGTACGAAGGCATCTACGAGCGTGTGCTGAGTTGAGCGGCGACGACCGAGGTCCCTGGTTCTGCGACGCCAACGCCGGCGCTCCGGTGCTGCCCGAGGTGCTCGACGAGTTCTGCGCGGTCGAGCGCCGCTGCCCCGCCAACCCGGCGAGCGCGCACACGGCCGGCCGACGCGCGCGCGGCGAACTCGAGCAGGCGCGCGAACGGATCGCCGCAGCGCTGCGGGTTACGTCCAACGACGTACTGTTCACGAGCGGCGGTACCGAGGCTGCCAACCTGGCGGTGCGCGGCCTCGGCGATGCCACGCTGCCGGTGCTGCTCGGCGACCTCGAGCACCCGGCCGTGCGCGAGGCGGCGGCGCAGCGCGGCGCCCTCTCGTGGCAGGTCGACGCAAGTGGCGCGGTGATCGTCACCGAGCCCGACCGGCCGATCGGCCTGGTCGCACTGGTGCACGCGCAGAGCGAGGTCGGCACCTTGCAACCGGTGATCCAGGCTGCCGAGATCGCGCGTACCCGTGCTGTCCCGTTGTTGGTCGACGCAGCGCAATCGCTCGGACGCGTCGCGCTCGACGACGTGTTCGCTGCGGGCGCCGTGACGGCGCTGTCGCCGCACAAGGCCGGTGGCCTGCGTGGACACGGCGTGCTCGCCGGGAGCGGACTACACGGCCTGCTGCGACCGCTGATGCACGGCGGTGGTCAGGAGCTCGGCTTGCGACCCGGTACGCAGAGCCCGGCACTCGCGGCGGCCAACGCACTCGCGATCGAACTCGCGGTGCGGACGTGCGCGACGCGCGCGGCCACGATGCGCGACAACCGCGCGGCGTTTCTTGACGCGTTGCGTACCACCGGCTGCGAACACCGCATCTTGACGCCGCTCGAGCACAGCATCGCGAACACCGCGATGGTGTGCTTCGTCGACGTCGACGGCAGGAACCTGCTGCCGGCGCTCGACCTCGCCGGCGTGCAGGCCTCGCACGGCTCCGCGTGTTCTTCGGGTTCGCCGACGCCGCCTCGCATCTTGACTTCGATGGCGATCGAAGAGTCGCTCGCGCGCGCGTGCGTGCGCTTCAGTTTCGACTGGTTCGAACGAGGCGAAGCATGCGCGCAGGTCGGGCGCGTGGTCGGTGACGTGGTCCTACGCTTGCGCAAAAAAAAGTAGCCGCACACGACGCTGCGACGCGCACCTCGGTGGAAGCATCCAAGTCGTTGTTCTTCCCCCGTAGGACGTTCAGAACTCATCAAGACAGTGTGGGGAACGACCCACGCGCGGCGCCGCAAACTTGGCCGTGCAGTCTTGCAACACCCGTTGAGGTCGTTAGAAACGGACCCGTCAGTCGCGAGCGGTTCGCGACGGCTTGCCTGGCCGTCCTGATCGTTCGTGCGCGTTCCCGAAGCGGCTTGCCTGGCTGCATCTGTGACGCGTTCGTCAGCCCTCTCGTCTCAACAACCAAGGAACACTCCCCACGCTCGACCGGCAAGCCCAGGTGCTCGGTCAGCAGTTGTGAAGGACATCCGACAACCCAACCCGCCACCGGTCTGTACGCAGCCAAGCCAGACTGCAGCCGACGCGCCTGCCTAGCGCCCGCCAGATCGTTACCCGCAACCACCGACACCAGAAGCCCCGACCCGACACCCATGGTGGCCCACAAACCCGACCTCGACGCACACAACTCCACCCCACGATCCCCGAACCCGAGTTCCGTAAACCCGAGTTCCCGAAACCCGGGTCCGCGAAACCCGAGTGCCCAGGGCCCCAACTCCTCGAACGGTGCGCAGCCTGGAGCTGCCAACACCGAAACCCTGAAGAAGCTGCTCGACCACCTGGTCGTGCACGTCCGCCGCGAGCAACTCGAGACCTGGTTCCGGTCTCTGGTCGTCGTGCGGGCCGAGGAGTCCGAAGTCGAATTGTCGGTCACCAGCCAGTTCGTCCGCGACTGGCTCGCCAAGAACTACCTCGCCGAACTGCAGGCGGCCGTCGACTCGGCCACCGGCTTTTCGAAGCACGCCGGCGCGACCGCCGGGCGCCGCCGTCTGATCCTCACGCACCGCGCCGAGGACGGTCAGGACAGCCTGCGCCTGGTGCAGCCGTCGCCGACCGAGGAGATCGAGCGCCTGATGCGCGCGAGCGGCGCCTACGAAGGCGACGCCAACCGCGTGTCGTCGGCGAGTCCTTCTGCGACTCCTGCTGCTGGTCACCCGGCCGCCGGCAACTCCAACCCGGACGTGCGCACGATGGACGGCACGGCGATCCCGCCGCAGACGCGGACCTCGGCCAACGTGCCGGCCGCTCCCAGGGACGCCGCCGGTTCGAAGCGCCGCCTCGGCAACCCGCTCAACCCCAACTACACGTTCGACCGCTTCGTGGTCGGGCCGTGCAACCGCCTCGCGCACGCCTCGGCGCTGGCGATCGGCGAGAACCCGGGCCACGCCTACAACCCGCTGTTCGTGCACGGCAACGTCGGCCTCGGCAAGACCCACCTGCTGCAGGCCATCTGCCACACGGTGCTGCGCCGCGACCCGAACGCCCGCGTGCTCTACATGAGCTGCGAGGACTTCACCAACAGCTACATCCAGGCGATCCAGGCGCACGAGATCGACACGTTCCGCGACTACCACCGCGGCGCCGACGTGCTCGTCATCGATGACGTGCAGTTCCTCGCCAACAAGGAGAAGACCCAGGACGAGTTCTTCCACACGTTCAACGCGCTGTTCGACGGACAGCGCCAGATCGTGCTGTCGTCGGACCGGCCGCCGGTCGAGATCCCGACGATCGAAGAACGCCTGGTCAGCCGCTTCAAGTGGGGCCTGGTCGCCGAGGTCGAGACGCCGTGCGTCGACACCAGGAAGGCGATCGTCAGCCACAAGGCCGCCGGTCGCGGCGTCGACCTGCCGGACGACGTCGCGCAGTTCCTGGCCGAGCGCGTCACGTCGAACATCCGCGAGCTCGAAGGCGCGGTCATCAAGGTGGTCGGCTTCGCCGCGATCACCGACCAGCCGATCACGCTGGCGCTCGCCGAGAGCTGCCTGCGCGGCATGCCGATGCGTCGCGCCCAGGTCACGGCCGAAGAGATCATGAGCCTGATCACCAGCGACTTCGCCATCACGGCGCGCGAGCTGATCGGCAAGAGCCGCACGCAGTCGGTCAGCCTGCCGCGACAGATCGCGATGTTCCTGCTGCGTGAGCACACCGAGAACTCCCTCGAGGACATCGGCAAGATCTTCGGCAACCGCGACCACACCACGGTCATCTACGCGGTCAACAAGATCCGTGAGCGCTCGCAGAAGGACCGCATGTTCAAGGAGACGCTCGACGGTCTGAGCAGTCGCCTGATGACGCGCTCGTTCCGCTCCTGATCGCCGATCGGCGGACGGGTCTCTTGAGGCTCGCCCCTCGCAGGGGAGGATCCGCCGTCGCGCCCCCGAAGCCCATCGGATGCGGCGTGGTGCGGCAATCTCTTGACGCCTTGGGGCTCGCCGACGAGCCGCGTAGCACCACCGGAAACGAAGCCGTCACGAGACCCGTGCAAACGCTCCGGACTCGTTTTGGAGCCTCCGCGGACAACCCTGGACGCTTGTCCGCAGGTCTGGCGACGACCCCCGTCGACTCTCCCCGTGGGGGGAACCGCTCGAACTCTCCGAGCACGTTTTCCGATCGCTTTTCAACAACCGAGATCGCAGGGAAACAGGGCTTTCGCGTCGATCCTGAGGGGTTTGGCGGCTATCCTCCTCAGACTCGTGACGGCACGGGTGAGTGAGTAAGAGAGAGAATTCTCTACCTAAGAACACTCACCCCGTGTCGCGCGCGATCGGCCAGGCTCGGAGCTGGCTTCACGAACCAGAACCAGGACGTGAAGCACGAGTCGGGTCCCACCTGCATCTGAGTTCTCTGACCTGCTAACGATGAAAATCCTCTGCGATCGAGCGGCGTTGCTGGAAGCCGTCAGCGTCGTGTCCTCGGTGGTCCCGTCGAAGACCACCAAGCCGATCCTGCAGAACGTCCTGCTGCGCGCCGACAGCGAAGGCATCTCGCTGTTCGCCACCGACCTCGAGATGGCGGCGAAGGTCCGCCTCGACTCGGTCAAGGTCAGCAAGGAAGGTTCGGTGTTGCTGCCGGGCAAGGAGACCGCCGCGCTGCTGCGCGAGCTCAGCGACCCGACGGTGACGTTCGAGAGCTCCGACCTGCGTTGCCGCATCGACAGCGGCGGCGGTTCGTTCGTGCTGCTCGGCGAGGATCCGGAGCAGTTCCCGGCCGAGGCTTCGGTCGCCTCGGGCAAGAAGCTCGATATCCCGTCCGGTGTGCTGCTCAGGATGATCCAGGAGACGATGTTCGCGGCGGCCCGGGAGGAGACCCGCTACGCGATCAACGGCGTTCTGGTGGACGTTGGCGGCGGCTGTGTGCGTCTGGTGGCGACGGACGGTCGTCGACTGGCGATCAGCTACCAGAACGACGTGCACTCCGAGGACGACGTCGCCTTCAAGGCGGTCGTGCCGCTGCGGGCACTGCAGACGCTGGCGCGCGCGCTCACCGACGAGAGCAAGGAGAACCTGAGCATCGCGGTCGGCGACAAGCAGATCGTGTTCACGACCGGCCAGATGCAGCTCGTCAGCCAGCTGCTCGACACGCGCTTCCCCGACTACGAAGGCGTCATGCCCAAGGCCGCCGACACCACCGTCGAGGTGCAGAAGGCCGTGCTCGAAGGGGCGCTGCGCCGCGCCGCGATCCTGTGTTCGGCCGACATGCGCATGGTGCGCTTCGACGTCGGCGACCAGCAGATGAAGATGACCGCCGAGAGCTCGGCCCGCGGCCGCGCCGACATCGCGATCGACGCGGTGGTCAAGGGGGCCGGCGGCAACATCAACTTCAACCCGGACTACATCCTCGAGGCGCTGCGGCAGTGCGACCTCGAGCAGGTGCGTCTGGACATGTCGGACGACTCGATGCCGGCCAAGTTCACGCTGGGCGAGTCGTTCACCTACGTCGTCATGCCGATCAGCGGCGCCTGATCGGTAGCCCACCCGTGAAGCGACCCAACGGATCCGACCCGCTGCCGATCGGCGACTTCCTCAAGGACATCGTCAAGCAGGCTGGTTCCGGCAGGTCGCGACGGGTCTACCTCGACGCGCTCGAACAGATCCTCGGACCCGAACTCTCGCCCCACTGCCAGATCCTGAGCTGCCGCAAGGGCCGACTCGTCGTCGAGCTCGATTCGGCGCCGCTCTACGCCGAACTGAGCGGCTTCCGCAGGGAAGAGCTCCGCAACCGCATCAACGAACTCGTCCCGGACCAACCGATCGCCGACCTGGCCTTCCGTCTGGGCGGCACGGGACACGCCTGACCCATCACCCGTATGGCTGAAGAAAAGAAGTACGACGCCAGCTCGATCAAGGTCCTCGAAGGCCTCGACGCCGTGCGCAAGCGCCCGGCGATGTACATCGGCGACACCGGCATCAAGGGCACGCACCACCTCGTCTGGGAGGTCGTCGACAACTCGGTCGACGAAGCCCTCGCCGGCCGGGCCAACCGCATCGACGTGCGCGTACACAAGGACGGTTCGATCTCGATCCGTGACAACGGCCGCGGCATCCCGGTCGACATGCACGCCAGCGGCCGGCCCGCACTCGAGGTCATCCTGACCAAGCTGCACTCGGGCGGCAAGTTCGACAAGGGCAGCTACAAGGTGTCCGGCGGCCTGCACGGCGTCGGCATCAGTTGTGTCTGTGCGCTCGCCGAAGTGCTCGAGGTCGAGGTCCACCGCGAGGGCAAGATCCACCGCCAGACCTACGGCCGCGGCGTGCCGACCAGCGAACTCGCGGTCATCGGCCAGACCGACACGTCGGGCACGATGATGCGGTTCAAGCCCGACCCGCAGATCATGGAGGTGACCGAGTTCTCCTACGAGATCCTGCGCAAGCGGCTGCGCGAGATGGCCTACCTGATGGGCTCGTCCAACCTGCACATCTCGCTGTTCGACGAGCGCACCGACGAGGGCGAGGACTTCAACTTCCCCGAGGGTCTGGTCGAGTTCGTCAAGGACCTCAACGACGGCAAGAACGCGATCCACAAGGAGCCGATCTTCTTCCGCCGCGACATGCAGTCGTCGGAGGATCCGAACAAGCAGTTCGAGGTCGAGATCGCGCTGCAGTACAGCGACGCCTACCACGAGAACGTCTACTCGTTCGTCAACAACATCAACACGGTCGAGGGTGGCACGCACCTGGTCGGCTTCCGCACCGCGCTGACCCGCGCGCTCAACAACTGGGCGCGCCAGGAGAAGGTGCTGAAGGAGAAGGACCCGGTGCCCGGCGGCGACGACTTCAAGGAAGGCCTCGCCGCGGTCGTGTCGGTCAAGGTGCCGGACCCGCAGTTCGAAGGCCAGACCAAGACCAAGCTCAACAACCGCGAGGTGCAGTCGATCGTCGAGACCGTCGTCGGCGAGGGCATCCGCACCTACTTCGAGGAGAACCCGGCGGTCGCCAAGACGATCTACGGCAAGGCGCTCGACGCGCTGAAGGCCCGCGAGGCGGCGCGCAAGGCGCGCGACCTGGTGCGACGCAAGTCGGCGCTCGAGGGCGGCGGTCTGCCGGCCAAGCTCGCCGACTGCCAGAAGGGGACGCCGCGCGAGGACGCCGAGCTGTTCCTGGTCGAGGGTGACTCCGCAGGCGGCACGGCCAAGCAGGGCCGCATGCCGCACCAGGCGATCCTGCCGCTGCGCGGCAAGATCCTCAACGTCGAGAAGGCGGCGGTCGACTCGATCCTCAACCACGAGGAGATCCAGACGATCGTCAGCGCCGTCGGCACCGGCTTCCTCGACGAGCCGTTCGAGCCGGAGAAGCTGCGCTACGGCAAGGTGATCGTGATGACGGACGCCGACATCGACGGCTCCCACATCCGCACGCTGCTGCTGACGCTGTTCTACCGCAAGCTGCCGGAGCTGGTCATGCGCGGCCACGTCTACGTTGCGCAGCCGCCGCTCTACAAGATCAAGAAGGGCAAGCAGGAGCGCTACGCCGTCACCGAGGAGGAGCGCGCTGCGATCCTCGCCGAGTTCGGTCTCGGCCAGCTCGAGCTGACGTTCACCGGTGGCGACGACCAGAAGTTCGCCGGTGACAAGCTGCGCGGGCTGATGGATCTGGTCACCAAGATCCGCGCCCGCGAAGGCCGCATGCCGGCCGAGGGCGTGGTGCCGTTCGGCGACTACCTCGCTGCGGCGACGGTGCCGGACTGCGAACTGCCGCACTACTACGTCGTGCACGACGGCGAGGCCGCGTTCCTCGACAACGAGGAGCAGATGCAGGCGAAGATCGAGTCGATCACCGCGCAGAAGGGCAGTCCGCCGGTCGTCTACGAAGGTCCGGAGTCGACCTGCGTGCGCGACGACGCCGACATCGAAGTCTACGCGCTGCACCTCGGCAGCGAACTGCAGCCGCTGCTCAAGCGTCTGCTCGAGCTCGGCCTCAACTTCGACGTGCTGCGTCGCAGCGAGCAGCCGAGCTTCGAGATCGCCGCCAAGGAGAAGCGCGTCCCGGCGCATAGCCTGTTCGAGGCGATCGAGGCGGTCACCGAGGAGTGCAGCAGCGGCGTCGAGATGCAGCGCTACAAGGGCCTCGGCGAGATGAACCCGCAGCAGCTGTTCGAGTCGACGATGGACCCCGAGCGCCGCACGCTGCGTCGCGTCGCCGTCAGCGACATGGTCGAGGCCGACAAGATCTTCACCGTGCTGATGGGCCCGGAGGTCGAGCCGCGCCGCGACTTCATCGAGAAGCACGCGCTCGAAGCGACCAACATCGATATCTGATCCGATCGTGAGACATCTGATCCGTTCGTGGGACATCGGACCTGATCGTGAGACATCGGACTTGATCGTGAGAAATCGGATGGCACGACACACACCGGGGGACGTCTGATGTCCGATTCGCTACGGCCGTTCCACTTTGCGTTTCCGGTCGACGACCTCGAAGCGTCGCGTCGCTTCTACGTCGACGTGCTCGGCTGCGGCGTCGGCCGGTCCAGCGACCGCTGGATCGACTTCGACCTGTTCGGCCACCAGGTCGTCGCGCACCTGGTCGACCGCTCGGAGCTGCCGCCGAGCAACGTCAATCCGGTCGACGGCGACCATGTCCCGGTGCCCCACTTCGGCGTCGTGCTCGAGTGGCAGCGCTGGCACGACTTTGCCGACCACCTGCGCGAGCGCGGCGTCGCCTTCGTCCTCGAGCCGCGCGTGCGCTTCGAGGGCCAGCCCGGCGAGCAGGCGACGATGTTCTTCCGCGACCCGGCCGGCAATGCGCTGGAGTTCAAGTCGTTCCGGGACCTCGGCCAGCTGTTCGCGCAGCAGTAGGAGCGCAGCGCGGCGCGCAGCCGCTCAGCGCTCGTCGGGTTCGCGGCGACGGAGCTGCTCGAGCTTGACCGTCAACGCGGCTCGCGCCCTCGACAGCAACATGCGGGTCGCCGCGATCGAGCGGCCGCTGGTCGTCGCGACCTCCTCGACCGGAACCCCACCGAACACGACCTGCTCGATGACGCCGCGATGTTCGTCGCGTAGCTCGCCGAGCGCGCGGTAGACCAGCTCGACGTCCTCCTGCCGCTGCAGCTGCGACAACGGCGATGTGGTCGTGCGCAGGTAGGCGAGCGTCAGTGCATCGAGCTCGGTCGTGCGGCTCGGCGGCTTGCGCTTCTTGGCGGTCAGGAACCGGTGCTGCCGGCGTGCGGTGTTCTCGATGATGGTCGTGATCCACGAGTAGAACTCGGCCTCGCTGGATCCCTCGAAGTTCGGCGCCTGACGAACGACCTCGACGTAGGCGTCCTGCAGCACGTCGGACACCCGGGTCCGGCCGCGCAGCGCATCGCCGACGCGTCGTTCGCCGTCCTGGCGGAAGCGGCTCTGCAGGCGGGTCAGCAGGCGATCGAGGGCCTGGTGGTCGCCGTTGCGAACGCGCTGCAGGTCGAGCAGGAACGCATCGCCCTCACCAGGGTCGATCGGATCGGGGCCTGCGGGATTGGGGCCTGTCGGATCAGAACCTGTCGGATCAGAGTTTGCCGGATCGGAGTCTGCCGGATCGGGGCCTGCCGGATCGGGACCTGTCGGATCGCGCGTCTCGTTCATGTGCTCGTTGCATGGCGCGGCTGCGCTCGCCATCTCCCGCGCAGGTTAGGATCGCATCCGTTCGGGGTCTTCGACAAGTCCCACCGACGCTCGACGCAATTTGGAGAGATGGTGCGTTATGTCACCGAACGACCTGCACCCTGGTGACGGCTCGTCGTGAGCCGCCATACAGAGGAAACCGTATGAACCGCAAACCGTCGCCACGGCTCGCCGCCGTTCTCTTCACCGTCACGCTGCTCGCCGCACTGCTGCCGGCCCAGTCCTACCCCTCGTTGGTGATCGACGACGAGAGCAGCCAGCCGGTGCTCGAGTTCGACCTTGGCAACCCGACCGGAACCGGCGAGGGCGCTCGTCGGGCGATGCTGGTCTGCTACGTCGACATCATCGGCGACAGCGGGGGCCTGGCCGTGTTGATCAAGAAGTCGCTGGGCGCCGTCAGCACCTACCAGAGCCCGCCGACCACCGACCTGACGTCGTTCGTCGTGCCGGGCGCCGAGATCGTCGCCGGCGGGCTCCCCGTCAACGAGGTCTACACCGTGCCGCCGTCGGTGATCGCGCACGCGCTCGCCGAGATCGAATGGGCCTCGCTGGGAGGCTACGCCAAGACGTTCGGTGCGCCGATGACCTGGGACGCGACCGGCATGACCGGAGCCAACGGCCTGCCGTGGGGCTCGTTCACGCACGGCACGTCGACGACCATGTTCGATATCGAAGGGCTGGTCCGAGCCTGCCTGGCCCGCCAGATCCACTACGCCAGCGGTCTTGCCATCGATCATGTCACCGTGCTCTCGCAGGTGGAGGCGATCGTCAGCACCTGCCGGACCGAAGCGCAGGACATCGCCCTCAACGCGGTCGTCGTCGAACTGCAGAACGGCGACGTCAACGATCCGCCGACGCCGTTGCGCATCAAGCTGTCGCGCAAGCGACGCGTCACGCTGCAGATCCCCGGTGCCGGTGGCACCACCAACGGCGCCTACGACGGCTTCTACCACTTCAACTACATCTACCCGGTGCACCAGGGTTCGACGCTCAAGGCGGAGCTGTTCGCGCAGCCCGAGGTCGGGCCCTACGAGTTCTTCCTGCCGACGGCTGCTGGATACATCGCCGTGCCCGCGACCCTGCACTCGCTGACGCCGCCGGGATACACCGACGCGATCTTCTGGCTCGAGGCCACCGTGCCCGCCGGGGTCATCACGGGTCCGTTCGCGTGTTGGAACCTCAGCACGAGCCAATACCTGACGATGCAGGGCCTCAGTGGTGCAACCACCAGCTGCCACGTCTTCCACTCGCCGCACTCGGTGGCGTTCGTCCCGTTCGACCTCCCCTGACCGGGGCCGTCACCAGGTCCGCATCGAATGCACGATTCTTCGTCCGACGCCGACGACCCTCGGCTCGAGGCCGTGCTCGCACGGTGGTTCGAGCAGCACTACCAGGGTGCTGTTCCGGACCTGCTCGAACTGTGTGACGGGGACCGGCAGCTGGCCGAGCGCGTCGGCGGGATGTTGGACCGACAGCAGGATCTGCTGGATCCGGTCGAGTCCCGCCAGATCCGTCGCCCGCTGCCGTTCGACCGCCTCGGCGACTACGAACTGAAGTCGCGGATCGGTGCCGGCGGCATGGGCGAGGTCTACCTCGCGCGCGAGGTCGCGCTCGATCGCATGGTGGCGCTCAAGGTGCTGCGCCGCGAGTTCGCCACGGACTCGATCCGACGACTCCGATTCCGCCGCGAAGCGCTGCTGATGGCCGCCCTGGACCATCCGGGGATCGTGCCGATCTACGGCTCCGGCGAGGACCAGGGCTACGTGTTCCTCGCGATGAAGCTGCTGCCCGGCACGACCATGGATCGCGTCGGCGGCACCTTCGAGCCACGGCGCATGGCGAAGATCGGCGCGCAGCTGGCGCGGGCGCTGCACGCCGCGCACGAGGTCGAGATCGTGCACCGGGACATCAAGCCCGGCAACGTGCAGATCGACGGCGACGACGCCTGGGTGCTCGACTTCGGCCTCGCGCGTGGTCGCATCGACATGACGCTGACCAGCGAGGGCGAGGCGCCCGGCACGCTCGCCTACATGCCGCCCGAACAGCTGCGCGGCGACGGTTCGGGCTTCGACCCCCGCGGGGACATCTACTCGCTCGGCGCAACGCTCTATCACGGCGTCGCCGGCGTGCCGCCGTTCGACGAGGACACGCCCGAGGCGTTGGTGCGCACGGTCCTGCTGCAGGATCCGCGCCGCGTCTGCGATCAGCTCAAGGACCGCGACTTCGACACGATCCTGCAGCGCGCGCTCGAGAAGCAGCCGACGCGTCGCTTCCCGACCGCGCTCGCATTCGCCGAGGATCTCGAACGGTTCGCCGCTGGCGAGCCGATCGAATCGCGCCCGCCGAGCGCGCTGTCGCGCGGGCTGAAGCTGGTGCGGCGCCACCGGGTCGTCGCCGCCTCGCTGTTGGCCGCCATGCTGGTCGCGGTGGTGCTGGTGCCGCAGCTGTGGCGCAACGCCCGCGAACGGGCCGCGCAGCTCGATCGTCGCTTCGCCGTGGTGCAGAGCGCGATCGACGACGAACGACCGGCGGTGGCGCTGCGACGGTTGCGTGAGTTGCGCCAGGACGACGGCGTGCGCGCCAGCGTGCGGTTCGCGGCGGCGTGGCGGCTCGCCGAGGCGACGCTGCGGCGCGATGCGATGCTCGATCGCATCCAACTCGACTGCGTCTATCGGGGCAGCGTGCTCGACGAGGAGTTTCCGGCCGCCCTGCAGGACCTTCCGGATGCTCTGCGCGAGCAACCGATGACCCTTCTCGCCATGGCCTTCGTCCAGCGCGAACGGGGGGACGCGGCCGCGTCCACGCGGCTCGCCCACCGTCTCGGTGCCACCGGCGCGTGCCCGCGCCTGGTCGCCGCGCTGCTCGCCGAACGCGAGGGCCGGGACCCCGTCACGGCCGCGACGGCCGCGCCGACCGGCACGCGTCCGGTCGACGACCATGTGTTCACGGCGGTCCTGCTGCGGCTCGTCGACGCTCCCCAAACCGCCGTCGACGCCGAGATCGAAGCGGCGTTGGCCAGCGACGACGAACATCCGCGCGCGCGGCTGATGGTCGGGGTCCGCCACTGGATCGCTCGCGACACGCGGCGGGCAGCCGAGGTCTTCACGCTGCTGCTCGATCGCGACCGGCCGCGCGCGGAGCTGCACGTGATGATGGCCCAGATGGCCAACCATGACGGTGAGCCCGAGCGCGCGCGCAGCCACCTCGATCGGGCCCGACGGGCTCTGGCCGAGACCGGTCGGGAGCCCAACCGGTGGCTCGCCCAGGCCGACTGCACCTGCGAGACGATCCTCGGTCGTCACGATCGGGCCGAGGAGTTGTTGGACCGGGCGCGCCAACGGTTCGGCGAGGACGAGTGGTTCGCGCTGGGTCGCGCGCACCTGCTGCTCGAACGCGAACGCTACCAACAGGCCTACGAACTGCTCGCGCGCCTGGCGACCTCCGCCGAGGTCCCGTGGAACCGCAGGCGGGCGCAGTCGTCGATGCTGCAGCTCGAGGTCGATGCGGCCGGGGACGAGCTGACGCCTGCACGTCTTCAGCAGCTGTTGGAACGCGCCGAGGACCTGTGCGCGCGCGCCGCCGCAGTGCGCGACCTCGGCACCGTGGTCGAATCCTCGATGGTCCGCGCCGGGCTGTGCTACGCGATGTACGAAGCCACCATGGCGGCTGGCGATGCCGACCTGGCATCGGACTGGGAGCAGCGCTACTGGACGTCGCTCGAGCGGGTCGTGGCCATCGACGACCTGCACGTCGACGCGACGTTCGACATGGCGCAGCACGTCGCCAACCAGGTGTTGGCGTTCGAGTCCGGCCAGGGCAGCGCGCTCCTGGTCGGCGATCGTGCATTCGCGGCGCGGCGGCGTGCCGCCGAGCTGGTCCGACGTGCGCGCAGCGATGTCCGGCCGCCGACGCACCAGCTCGAACTCGCCGCGTTCGCGGCCCTGCTCAGCGCCGCGGTCGGGGACCGGCAGATGGCGATCGAGATGGGGGCGATCGCCCAGCACCTGCAGCGCGACGACGACGACGGGGATCGGGCGCTGCAGATCCGCGCGCTGCTGGACCGCGCCCTCGCCTACCTGGGTCGCAGCGACTGGCCGGAGCCGCGCGACGGGTAGCGAAGCAGCCGTTCTCGAAAGCGCCCGTTATCGGCGATCGGGGATGGCACCTCTGTTGGTGGGACCCGCGTCGACGTGATGCGGCGACCACCTCCTGAGCCGGGCGCACCGAGGCCGGCTCGATCCCTTGCAGAGGTCCATCATGCGACTCCACTCGTTTTCGTGCGCCGCCGCCGCGGCGCTGCTCGTCGGGGCTTCGGTCGAAGCCCAGACCACCATCTACGTCGACCCGACCCATGGGGTCGACCACACCAGCGGCCCGTCGCCCAGCGCTCCGTATCGCACCATCAACTACGCGATCGGCATCGCCAACTTCGGCGACATCGTGCACCTCCACCCCGGGATCTACAGTGCGCAGACCAACGGCGAGACGCTGCCGGTGCGCATGCAGGCCGGTGTCGACGTGCACTCGGCCGGCGCCGACAAGGTCGTGATCCTGGGCGACGGCAGCTCGCAGTGGATCGGGCCGCAGCACTTCCCGGAGGCGGTCGGTGTGTTCCTGCCGGAGAGCCCGATCGGCACCGACGGCCGACGTGATGCCACCCTCGAGGTGCTGGTCGACTTCTCCGGCGCCGGCGCTGGCGAACGCATCGAGGGCGTGACGTTCCGCGGTGGCGACATCCAGGTCTACCAGGAGTACGAGACGTTCGGTCGCAGTGCCGTGCAGAACTGCGTGTTCGACATGCTGCACGAAGCGCCCGATCCGAACGCCGATCCGCGCTGGGGTCCGATCGCGGGTCCGGCGTTCGGTGTGCTGTCGGTCGCCGTCTACGACTGGGACGCGCCGCAGCCGATCTACCACCAGGGCTCGATGGAGTTCCTCAACAACACGGTGATGATGGCGTGGCAGCCGCACCCGGGTGCGCTCGCCACCGAACTCGTGACCTGTCGCAACGGCGCGGTCGGGTTCTGTGACGTCAACGATCCGGCGACGATCTACCCGATGCCGATCATCGGCGACACCGACAACTCGCTGCGTTCGATCAACGACCACCTGCTGGTCAACAACATCTTCCGCACCGTCACCCCGCAGGGAACGGGCGCGACCCGCGCGCTGCTCGGCGTCGATTCGACCGACACCGACGTCGTCGTCGGCACCCAGCTCGAAGAACGCAACGCGTTCGATCGCAACCTGGTTGGCGGCACCACCGGTCCCGGCGGCAGCCTGCCGCAGTACTGGTCGATCGTCGTGCCGGCGCTCCAGTACCCGCGTCCCGTCATCGACGTCAATCCCGCCAACGTGGCGATCCCCGGCTTCCCGGCCGGTCGCGATGCCGGCTACGTCGGCGAGTACATCACGCGCACCCACGGCTGGGCCGCGGGGGAAGGCCCCAACGACCGCTACATCCGCGACTGGCGACTGCTGCCGGCCACGCCCTACAAGGAGCTGGGCACCTCGCCGGTCGGCAACATCATCCGCGTCGGCAACGGCCTGACCTACACGGATCCGGTCGGCATCATGTCGGTGTTCGACTACGACGGCGAAGAGCACGGCAACCCGCGCATCGCGTCGGACCCGCAGGCGCCGAGCAACGGCGGTGAGGTCGATCTCGGTTTCGACGAGGCCAGCAACCTGATCATGGCGCGCAGCAACGCCAACGACTCGGTCGCGCACGACGACTTCGTGCAGGACCTGATGACGACGCGCAGCACCATGCAGGCCTACCCGGACGGCGTCGGCCGCGGCCAGGACCTGCGCGACCTGGTGACCCCGTCGGCGGGCAACCTGCTGTTCTACATGAGCCTGTCGCTGCCGATGATCCCGACGCTCTACGATCCGCCCTACATCCAGACGGTGGAGTGGCCGACGCTGATCCAGCCGGTGCTGCTCGGTGGCTTCACCGGCTACGACAGCTACTACCTGGCGAACGCCAGCGGCCCGCTGTCGATCGCGACGACGGCGGTGACCAACTACCTCGCCCCGTACGATCCGAATGGCCTGTCGTTCGGCAGCGTCGCCAACGTGGTCGAGCCGAGCCAGGGTCTCTACTTCATCTCGGTGCAGGGTCTGTTCACGCCGACGGTGGGCAACGCCGCCTACACCAACGTGCAGAACTACCACTTCTGATCGCGCGGTCGGTCTGCGCGCGGACGGTCGTTCTGGCCGTCCGCATGGCGGGGGTGGGATGGGATCGGCGGGGAAACCACCGCCAATCCTTGCCTGGTCGTCGCGGTGCCGGGAGAGTGCTTCCCGGGCCACGATTCGCGACCGAACGGGACCGCGTTCGGCCACATCCCCCAACCGATGCACCGCCTCCGCTACTTCATCGGCCTCTGCACCCTGATCGCGGCCGTGCTCGGCGCGATCTGGATGGTGCGACTGCTCCGTAGCATCGACGAGAAGCCGGGCATGTCGCTGACGCTCGAGTTCAAGAACGCCCAGGGCCTGCGCGCCGGCACCGACGTGCGCTACCGCGGCGTCACCGTCGGCACCGTGCGTTCGGTCGCGATCTCCGGCGACGGCAGCAAGGCGGTCGCGCAGCTGCTGCTGGAGCCGGCCGGCGCCGCGCACGCGTGCGTCAACAGCAGCTTCTGGGTCGTGCGCCCGCGCTTCGGCGGGCTGACCTCGGGGGCGACCGGCCTCGACACGCTGGTGCGCGACTCCTACGTCGCGTTCCACACGCCGGTCGACCGTGGCTCGATGCTGCAGTCGGGCAGCCTGCTCGCCGGCAACGAACGTCCGCCCGAGGGCTCCGATCCGGAGGTGCTCGACGACGTGCAGCACGGCGACCTGCTGATGACGTTGCTGGTGCCCGAGAACCACGGCCTCAAGCCGGGCAGCTCGGTGATCTTCCGCGGCATGAAGACCGGCGACGTGCGCAGCGTGCAGCTGGCTCCGTCGGGCACGCACGTCGAGGTCGCGCTGCGGATCGCGCGCAAGCATCGCCAGACGGTCACCGACCTGACCCGCTTCTGGGTCGCGCGCCCCTACGTCAGCGGCGCGCTGTTCAGCGGCTTCACGGTCACCGACGTCAGCGCGCTGCTGACGCCCTACATCAGCTACTACGGCGAGCCGGGCGAGGGCGTGTTCGTGCAGGACGGCTACCGCACCGCCGCCGAGCCCGACCGCCCGCAGCTCGAGATGGGCGCGGTGCCGAAGCACGCCGTCGCCACCGAGCGCCCCAAGGCGCCGCCGATCACCGACGACGTCGTGCTGGTGCGCATCACCTACAAGGCGGTCGAGCGCGACACGTTCAGCAGCGACGACAAGATCCTGCGGCACGGCACCGGCGTGCTGTTCCTCGACAAGGCGGGGCGCACGGTGGTGGTCACCGCGCGAGCCCTGGTCGACGCGAGCTACACCGAGAGCGACTTCTGGGGCGATCCCGAGATCGACGACGAACAGATCAAGGTGCTGCTGCCCGATGGTTCGGTGCTGCGCGCGGGCCGAGTGTGGGTGCATCCCGAAGGGCAGAACCTGGCGGCCCTGGTGCTCGAGGACGCGCGGCCGGACCTGACCGGCACGCCGAGCCACCGCTTCTCGGACGGCGCCGACGTCGACGAGGGCGCCGATCGCAAGCTGCGCATCGCCGGCCCCGACGGCGCGCCGCTGCCCGGCACCAGCTACACCGCCGACGGTGTCGTCGAGGACGACCAGCTCGGCGGCGCGGTGCTCGCCGACGGCAAGGTGCTCGGGTTGCTGGCGTTCAAGCCCGGCGGCGGCGAGCGCGCGGTCGTCGCGCTCGACAGCCTGCCCAACGACCTGCGGCCGCGCTGATCCGATCGATGGGCGCCGCGCTCGAGTTCTGCAACTTCGGCCTCGCGCACCGCCGACCCGGCGGCGACGAGGTGCTGCTCGAAGGCGTCGACCTGACGCTGAAGCGAGACGGCTTCTACGTGTTCGTCGGCACCAGCGGCGGCGGCAAGTCGTCGCTGCTGCGCGTGCTCGCCGGCCTGATCGAGTCGCGCGAACCGGCGCCCCGGTTGAGCGGCAAGCTGGTCGCGTTCGGCAAGGAGCTGACCGGCGACGCACCGCAGATGCTGCAGGGCAACGTCGCGGCGATCCTGCAGGACGAAGGGCTGCTGGACGAGTTGAGCCCGCGCGCCAACGTCGAGATGGCGCTGCTGGCGGCCAACCGTTCGCGCAAGCTGGCACCGGCGCTGCTCGCGCAGGCCGGCCTGCCCGACCCGCCCGAACGCGTCGCGCAGCTGTCCGGCGGCATGCGTAAGCGCGTCGCGGTCGCGCGCGCGCTGGCGTCGTCGCCGCAGCTGCTGCTGTGCGACGAACCGACCGCGGGGCTCGATCCGGCGGCGGCTCGCACGATCGCCAGGTTGCTGCGCGACGCGCACGACCAGGACAGCGAGCGCACGACGATCATCATCACCCACGACCTCGAGGCCTTCGACGGCCTGACCGACGGCGTGCTGGTGCTCGATCGTCCGGCCCGTTCGCTGCGGCTCGAGGCGCCCGCGTGGCGGCCGCCCGAGGGCAGTGGTGGCGGGCCGCTGGTCGGCAGCAACGGCGACGACGACGACGGCGGCGAGCCGGCCGCGCTGCACTGGTTCCGGCGCGCGCTGCTGCAGATGGCCGCGATCGGTGAGACCGTCTGGGACTCGGTGCGGCGGTTGCCGCCGGTCGAACTCGGCCAGGTGTTCCGCACCACGATGCGGTTCGCGCTCGAGCCGGCGCTGTTCGTCGCGGTCGCCGGCGCGGTGATCGGTGGCCTGGCGACGTTCTTCGCGCTGCGCAACAACCCGATCGACGGCGGCTTCGAGACCGCGCTGCTGACCGGCACCGGCAAGGTCGCGACCGCGGTGCTGGTGCCGCTGCTCAGCGGCTTCTTCTTCACTGCGCGCATCGCGGCGGGCGCGTCGGCACGCATCGGCACGATGAAGCGCACCAACCAGATCGCCGCGCTGCGCATGATGGGGGTGCACCCGGCCGACTACCTGCTGACGCCGCTGGTCTGGGGCATGATCCTGGCGATGCCGCTGGTCACGCTCGGCGGCGTGGTCGCCGCCGCGCTCGCCGCCGCGTTTGCCGCCAATGCGGTTTCCGGCACCACGATGGTCAACTGGGCGACCGCCTACTTCATGACCGTCGACGCGCACGACGTGTTGATCGTGTTGGGCAAGTCGACGCTGTCCGGCTACCTGGTCGCGCTGGCCTGCTACCACCTCGGCACCGGCCCGAAGCGCTCCGGCGCCGAGGTCGGCGAATCGGTCAACTCGGCGATCGTGGTCGGCATGGCGCTGGTGCTGGCGGTGCACGCCGGCATCACGTTCGTCGTCTACGCCTGAGTCGATCGCCCGCACGAAGGTGCAAATCGGTGCCGGATCGCGTCACATACGACGCGTAGGAGATGTCGCCGCCGATCGCGGCGCCGCGCGAACCGCCCACCGGGGTGTCCAGAGCCAAGACCATGCGCAGCCGATCCACGTTCGTCACGTTTCCCCTGCTGGCCGCGGCGTTGTGCGCCCAGCAACCTTCGCTGGCCGAAGCGAGGCGGCTCGCCGAGGCCAAGGCGTGGACCTCGCTCGCAGCGCTCGCCGAGCAGGGCATGCAGCGCGAGCCGCACTCGCTCGACTGGTGCTACCACGCCTGCCTCGCCTACCGGCGCATCGACCGACACGACCAGGCCGATGCGCTGCTGGTAGCGTTGCGCGAGCGCATCGCCCTGCTCGATCGGCCGGCGCGGCCCGGAGGGGGCGTGGCGCGCAGCAGGGGGCCGGGTGACCACGGCACCGGGCGCGATCCGTCGGCAGCGTCGACGCCGTCGGTGACATCCAAGGCGAACGAGCCCGCGACCAACCGACCCGGGACGACCCCCGTGGCAAGCGATCCGTCGGCTGCCGCGACCGATGCGAGCGGTGACAAGGATGCGCCCCGGCCACCGCTGCTGGCCGACAGCCTGGGAGACGACTATCCGTTCTTCGACGGCAACGACGAGCAGAAGCAGAAGGGCCGTGAGCAGGTCGAACGCAAGGTCGCGGTGGCTCCGCTGTCGCAGGTGCTGGCGTTGGATCCGGAGACGGTGCCGCCGTCGGCGCGTGAGGCCGTGAAGTCGGCTCTGGCGAGGCGCCTGCAGCGGGAGCTGTCGCAGCTCGTGGTCGGGTTCGGCGAACGCCTGTCCGCCGGCGACGCGGCGCGCGACGCGCTGATCGTCACGCTCGAGGCGATCGTCGCCGCGATGGAGCGCAGCGACGCGGTTGCGTCCGAGCCGTTCCTGACGCTGCTGCAGGACCGGCAGGTGCTGCAGGTGCGGCAGGCGAGCGCGCGCGTGCTGCGCGCCTGCGGCCGCGCGCTGGAGCGGTGGGCCACGGCGATCGACCTGCGTCCCGAAGAACGAGAACGCCTCGCGTATCGCAGCACTCTGACGTCGGCGACCAAGGTGCACGCCGCTGGCCCGACCCAGGTCCGTGAACTGCTCGAGGGGCTGCTGTTCAAGCTGCGCGCGTCGCGATCGACCGAGGTGTCGCAACCGGCCGAGACCGAGCTCGCCGCGTTTGCCCAGGCACGGCTCGCTTCGGGTCGCGAGGCCGAGCAGAACGAACGCCGAGAACGTGCCGCGCTCGACTACGAGGTCGCCCAGCAGTGCGACCCGGCGCTGGTCGACAGCCTCGCCAAGGCGGCGGATCTGTTCGTGGCGAGCGGCCGGCGCGCCGGCGCGGTGCGCGCGTGGAAGCGCCTGCGCAGCGCCAGCCGGGCCGGCGCCCTGGCGACGCTGGCGACCGAGAAGCTCGAGGGCGAACAGGCTGCGGCCGTGGTTCGCCTGAAGGGGGATGTGACCCAGCTCTATCGGACCAACGACTGGCAGGCGGTGGTCCGGTTCATCCGCGCGGAGCTGCCGATCCTGGCCGGCCCCGAACTGCGGCAGATCGAGGACATGGTGCAACGCGGCGCCAGCAACGAAGCCCTGAAGGAACTCAACGGGCTGGTCGACCGCATCAAGAAGGGCACGCTGGTCGAGAAGATGGCGATCGTGCGGGGCCACCGGATGGGCGTCGAAGGCGATCTGCTGGTCGTGCCGAGCGTTGCGATGAAGATGCGTCCGGCCACCGATGGTGGGGAGGAGATCTACATCAGCACGGCACCGATCGACGAGACGTTCTGGAGCCGCCTTCGAGCGGCACCGATCTTCTCCTACGAGAACAGCACCGGTCCGCGTTGCCTGAGCTACCCGAACTCGGAGAACCTCTGCGAGCTCCTCAACGAACGTGAAGCCGATCGTCTACCCGTAGGCATGCACTTCCGGATTCCGACGTCGGCCGAGTTGGCGCGCTTCCGCGACAAGAACGGCAAGCTGCCATATACGGAGGTCGACCGGCTGTGGGTCAGCGATCCGTGCGCGTTCGGCGGAACGCGGCAGTTCGCCATGCGGTGGCGGATCGGGGTCGACGACTCGAAGATGGAGCGAATCAAAGCCTGGCAGCACAACGTGGAGCCACCGACCGGCGTCGTGTTCGTGCTGGCACGCCGCTGACCCGACGCCGCGGACCCGACCTGGCTACCGCCGCCGCCAGGGACGAGCGGCGCGCACGCCCAGGTCGGTCTCGCGGTTGTTCGGATCGACGAAGTGGCGCGTGTGCGCGCAGGCCCTCGAGACAACCGTGCGGAAGCTGCCGCCGCGGGCGATGCGCACCGGGTGATCGAGGTCGTCGACGATGCCGAGACCGTCGGGCGCGACCTGGTCGTAATCGCCGTACATCTGGGCTGGATCGCGACACCACTCCCGCACGTTGCCGTGCATGTCGTAGAAGCCCCAACGGTTGCCGCGGCTGGCCCCGACCGTCACGCTCAGCTGGTCCTTCGACCGCTTGTCCTGCAACGGCTCGAGCGCCTCGATCACCTCAGGATCCGAGCCCGTCCACCACGGCGTCGTCGTGCCCGCGCGGCAGGCGTACTCCCACTCGGTCTCCGACGGCATCCGCAGGCCGTGGCGCGCCAGCACGTGCTCGGCCTGCGACCACGTCACGTCGCCGATCGGATGGGTCTCGCTGTTGTGCAGGCGGTCCAGGTCGATGGGGCCACCGAGCCGCCGCCACTGCGCGCGCGTCAGTTCGTGGCGCGCCAGCAGGTACGGCGCCAGCTCGCGCGTCTGCTGGGGGCGTTCGCGCAGTCGGGCCATCGCCGATCCGGATGGCGCGCCGATCCGCGTCGTGCCACCGGGAACGAGCACGAACACGATCCCGAAGTCGTCGCGCCCACGGACGTTCCCCCGCTCGTCCGGATTGGGCACCCGCATCTGCCGAGGATCGAGGTCGGCGTCGCAGCCGCTGCGCGGGTGGTAGAACTCCCAGTGGCCGGTCGCGGCGTTGACGCCGATCGGGATCAGGTCGACGACGTCGTCGATCTCGAAGCGGCAGTCCGCGTCGCGGTAGACCGGACTCTCGGCGAGCGAACGGCGCACCTGCTGCCACGACGGCACATCGCTGCGGCCATCGGCGGCGGCGACCAGCTTGCCGTTCCACTCGATGGCGCGCTGCACCTCGTCGCGCCGCCCCGCCAGCCAGTCCATTCCGACCAGCAGCTGGCGCAGCTCTGCTTGCAGGTGGTCCTCGGCCGACAGGTCCCGCCGACCGGCCAGCTCCGCCACCGTCGCCTCGACCGACGGACGTCGCGCCAGCAGCGCATCGGCGTCCGCGAGCCAGGAGCCGAGCTCCGGCGTGAACGTCGGCGTCTCGACGGCCTCCCGGTCGCGCTTGTGCAGGTTGCCCAACAGGATCACGCCCTCGAGCTGCTCGTAGCGCTGCACGGTGCGATCGAGCGTCACCGCCGACACCGCGCTGAAGCCGCCCGCGATCGCCAGCACCAGCGCGACGAAGGCGGCGACGGCGAGCATGCCGCGGTTGCGCCGAGCGAACTTGCGCGCGAGGTAGAGCCGCGACGGTGGCCGTGCCTCGACCGGTTCGTCGCGCTGGTAGCGCTTCAGGTCGGCGGCGAACTCGGCGGCGCTGGGGTAGCGCAGCGACGGGTCCTTGTGCAGCGCGCGCATCACGATCCAGTCGAGGTCGCGGGTCAGCGCGGTGCGAAGCTCGGCCACCGACGTCTGCCGCAGCTCGGCCGTGCGCCGCGCGTCGGCAGGGTCGCAGCGGTCGAAGCGAACGCTCGGGCGATCCGGTTCGTGGTCGCGCAGCAGCCTCAGCATGTCGACACCGCCGTCGCGGAACAGCAGCTCCGCCGGCAGCGGCAGCGACCCGACCAGCAGTTCGTAGAGCAGCACGCCGATCGAGTAGACGTCGACGAGCGTGTCGAGGCTGTCGCTGGCACCGGCCTGCTCGGGCGCCATGTAGACCGGCGTGCCGCCGCCGAAGTCCCCGACCACGGTCCGGAAGTCGGCCGCCGGCAGCTCGGCCTCGATCGACTTGACCAGGCCGAAGTCGATCAGCTTGACCTGCAGGACCCCGCTGGTGTCGGTGACCAGCACGTTGCCGGGCTTCAGGTCGCGGTGGATCATGCCGCGTCGGTGCAGGTGGTGCACCGCGTCGCACAGCTGGCGCACCAGCCGGATGCGCTTCCACAGCGGCAGCCGCCGGCGGTCGCAGTAGGTCGTGATCTCCTCGCCCTGCACGAACTCCATCGCCAGGAACGGCTGGCCCTGCTCGGTCGCGCCGCACTCGTGCACCTTGGCGATGCCGTCGTGCGCCATCATCGCGAGCGTCTGGCGTTCGCGCTCGAACCGCTGCATGAACTCGGCGCTCGCCTGCGCGTGGTTCATCACCTTGAGCGCGACGCGCCGCCGCACAGGCTGTTCCTGCAGCGCCTCGTAGACGGTGCCCATGCCGCCCTGGCCGAGCTGGCGCACGATGCGGTAGGGACCGATCGCTGCCGGCAGCGGCGCCCCGGCCGCACGTTCGCGCGCGACGGCGTTGCGCGCGGCATCGACCAGCGAGCCGTCGCCCTCGCGGTGGTCGCGCAGCAGGCTGAGCACCTCGGCGACGACCCGATCGTCGCCGCGCGCATGTTCGGCGAGGAACGCGCGCCACTCGCGCTCCGGCACCGAGCAAGCGCGCTCGAACAGGTCGAAGACGATCGAGAACGGCGGGCGGGTCACGGTGGCGTCACTCCAGTTCGCGCTGCAGGAAGCGCCGCGCGTAGGTCCATTCCTTGCCGGCGGTGCGCACCGAGACCTCGAGCGTGGCGGCGGCCTCCTCGACCGTCATCTCCCCGAAGATGCGCAGCTCGGCGAGGCGCGCCATGCGCGGCTGCAGCTCGGCGAGCCGACGGATCGCGTCGTCGATCTCGACCAGACTGGCGCGCTGGTCGCGACCGATCATGGCCGTGGTCGAGAGCGTCACCGCCCGCCTGCCGTCGCCGCGCTTGGCCGCGTGCCGGCGGCGCGCGTGGTCGACCAGCACGTTGCGACACTGGCGCGCGAAGCACGCGCGCAAGAACAGCAGATCGGCCTCCTCGAGCCCCTTCTGCTGCAGCAGGTCGAGCAGCGCCTGGTTCATCAACGCGGTCGGGCTCAGCGAGTGTCCCGGCTGCTCGCGCCCGAACAGCCGTTCTGCGATCGCATAGAGGCTGTCGTGGTGGCTCTCGACCAGCGCTTCGATGCGGCTGCGCACGGAGGCGCCGTCGCACGACTCCCCCTGCGCGTCTCGATCAGGACCCTCGACCATCGGGCTGCGATTGTGCCGCCCGGCCTGGCCGCAGGCCAGCCGGACGGGCGCGCTACTGCACGCGGATCTCGTGGGCTTCGGTCGCATGGTAGACACCGTTGGGGGACGGAGCGTTGGCGGGCGACAGCGCGACGGCCTGCAGCATCAGGCTCGACGCGGCGAGGCCCGGCGGCACGACCAGCGAGAACGGGTTGCCGCCCTGCGCGGCGGGCACGACCACCGGCGCGAACAGCGAGCCGTGCCAGCCGTTGTAGAGCAGCAGGATGCGGCCCGGATCGACCCAGATGTCGGGCAGGTACTGGGTGCCGGCCGTGCCGGTCGCGACCAGGTCGAGTGCGAGCAGCACCGGCGCGCCGTCGAGCGTGGCGTTGGGCGATAGCACCCGGGTGGTGACGACCGCGCCGGTCGTCGCCGGCTGGATCACGTGGCCGGGGCCGGTGCGCGGCAGGTCGTCGACGCCGGTCAGCAGCGCGAGGCTCGCGGGGTCGGTCCCGGGATAGGGCTGGCTCGAGGCGTGCTCGGCCGTGTCGAACGCGACCAGCCGCACGTCGTCGGCGAGCCCGAACGCGCCGCTGCAGCAGACGTCGGAGAACACCACTTCGACGATGCACCGCGACGCGTTGGCCGGCGCGACGAACGCACCCGACTGGCGGCGGATCAGCGTCGTCTGGTTCTGGCGTTCGGCCGCGGTCACCGCGGGCAGCACCACGACCGGCCCGGTGGCGACACCGGTCGTCGTCTGGAACCGCACGCGGACCTCGGCGGTATCGGCGTAGCTGGCGACGCCGCCGAGCCAGGCCGCTGCCTCGAAGCCGAGGCGGCCGGCCGCGACCAGCCCTGCGCTACCGCGCAGGTCGACCGTCTGCACGAGCCGCGCGTTGCCACCGTCTTGGAGCACCAGCGAGCCGAGCCCCTGCGCATTGGCGAACGCGCTGGTCGGTCGGTTGGGCGTTCCGTACTGCGGCACGTAGGCCCGTCCGGCGCCGGTGCCGTACCAGCCGACGGGCACGCCGAGCATCAGCGGACTGCCGGGCAGCGTGCCGACCTCGAACGAGCCGTTGTCGAGCAGGTTGGTCTGCAGCTGCAGCGGCGCCGGCGGTGCGACGGCGACCAGCCGCGCGCTGACGTTGTCGACGTTGGCGAAGCTGCCGCTGCAGCAGACGTCCGAGAAGCGCGCGAACACGTCGATGTAGGCGGTGTTGGCCGGCACCACGAGGTCGCGCTGCCGCCGCACCAGCGTGCTCTCGTAGTTGCGGTTGGCGGCGCCGACCGGACCGATCGTGCCCGAGCCGAGAGCGGTGCCGTTGGCCGTGCGGAAGCGGGCTTCGACGGTGGCCTGGTCGCCGTAGGTGCCGATGCCGCCGAGGTCGGCGCCGAGCCGCAGCGCCCAGTTGCCGTTGGCGAAGCGCGACGTCGAACCGCGCACGTCGATGGTCTGCCGCAGGCTGGCGTTGCCCGCGTGGCCGAGGAAGTTGCCGGCGGCGCCGCCGTTGCAGCTCGGGTTGGGCGCGGCACCGCCGATCGCACACGACACCAGGCCGCCCGGCGCACCCGGATCGACGTCGGAGTAGGCGCGCACCGAGGTGTGGTCGACCGACGCGCCCTCCCAACCGCCGCCGAACAGGTGCAGCGGCGAGCTCGGTTGCCAGCCCGCCTCGAAGCCGGGGTTGGCGAGCAGTTCTGGACCGAACGGCACCCCGGCCGGGATCACCGGACCGGTGGTGACGTAGGCCTGCACGAGGTCGGCGGCGGCCGCGGCCCCGCTGCAGCAGAGGTCGGAGAACTCGATGCGGATCGCGAAGCGCACGGTGCCGGGTTGGATCGGCACGACCAGCCGGCGCTCGAGCAGCACGGCTTCGCCGTTGCGTTCGACATCGCTGACGAACGCGGTCGCGTGCAGGCCGATCTGCACGCCGCTGCCGTCGAGCGAGCGCACCACGAGGCGCGTCCGGTCGTTGCGGCCACCGCCGAGGAACGCCTCGGCGACCAGGTGCGAGCCGGCTGGCAGTGACGACGGCGTCACGATCTGCTCGATCACGCCGTTGCCGAGGTCCCGCAGCATCAGGCCGCCGCCGCCGATCACGCTCGAGCACAGCGTGCCGGGCAGCTCGGGCGAGCCGTAGGTCGAGACCGCGGCGGAGCCCGAGACGACGCTCCACGGCGTCAGGCTCCCGGACTCGAAGCCGGGGTTCTGCAGCAGGTTGGGGCCCTGGCCGGTGGCGGCGAGGGTGAGGATGCCGGCCATCGAGGCCAGCCTGGTGGATCGGATCAGCATCATGTCTTGCACGTGGGTGCGGCGCGAAGGAGTCGCGCCGGGCACATCCAGAACCGCGTCCGGCCGGGGCCGCGGTCGGCAGCGGTTTCGTGCCAGATCCCAAGTTCCGACCGCATCGGAGCTTCGCGGCTCGTCCGTGGACCGCCGGGCCGGGCGGTCCAGGCATGAGTCGGCTGCTCAAGACGCCCGCGTCATCGGGTCGATGAGGAGGCCGTGAAGGGCATCGAGAAGATCACCTCCGTCCGGCTCGCCGAGATCCTGACCGAACGAGACGTCGTCTCGTCGGAGGTGATCACCGACGCGCTGTACTCGCAGGACAAGAACGGAGAGCCGTTCGCGCAGGTGCTCGTCAACGGCGGCCACATCACCGAGTGGGACCTCGCCAAGATCGTCACCGAGAACTTCAACCTGCCGTTCCTGATGGCGGGCAACTACTCGATCAGCGAGGAGGCCAAGGAGCGCCTGCCGAAGGAGACGCTGTTCAAGTACACGATCGTGCCGCTCGACACGTTCGGCGACATCGTCACGGTCGCGATGCCGGTGATGCTCTCGTTCGAGGACATCGCCAAGATCCAGAAGGAGCACAACTGCGATCTGTTCCCGTACGTCGGCCTGATCTCGGAGAACAAGAAGGTCCTGACCGACATGCACAAGGACTACCCGCAGTGGGTCGAGGACGACGCCAAGCGTCGCGAGGAAGAGGCCGTCAAGCGCAAGGCCTCGCCGAAGAAGGGCGAGGAGGGCGACTGGATGAGCATCTTCGACGCCGGGGACGAGGCGATCCAGCAGTCCAAGAAGGGCTGATCGCCCAAAAGGGCTGAGCACCAAGAAGGGCTGATCGTCAGAACAGGCCGGGATAGATCGGCGCGAACGGCGGCACGAAGCTGGCCAGCGCGCTGACGACTGCCAGGGTGCAACCCAGGACCGGCTTGCGACCCGCCTCAGCGAGGTGCGAGGCGATGGCGCCGTTCCACAGGGCCACCAGGGCGAGGATGATCGCCGGCAGGTTGCACGACCAGACCAGGAACGCGTCGTAGAACGGTCCACGAACGATCACCAGCGCGATCATCCCGAGCCGGATGGCGATGCTGGCGGCCGCAGCCTTCAGGCAGCGCCGGGCCCGAACCTCGGCCCCTGCCACGAGCGTTCCGCCTAGTCCTCGTGCTCGGCGTCCGGGTCGTTCTTCGATTCCATCGCCTGGCGCGTCAGGTCGTCCTGGTCGACATCGGTCGGCTTCAGGATCTCGCGGGCGCGTTCGGCGGCCTCGGTCGGGACCATCACGCGCACGTTGTTGACGTTGAGCAGGCGCTGGCTCATCGCGAACTCGTCGACCGACGAGTTGCCGTCGATGAACGCCGGGATGCCCTCGGCCTCGAGCATGGCGACGTAGATCTTCGCCTGGTCGGGCGTGCTGGCGACCTTGACGACGGTGCTGATGGGTTCGCTCACGATGCTTCCTTCTCCTTGTTGGTGTCCGCCGTGGCCGGCTCCGGGGTGTCGGAGGCGCTCGGCGGCGGGTCGGTATCGCCGGTCGGGTCCGGGTTGCCGGTCGGGTCCGGGTCGCCGGACTCGACCTCCACGACCGGATCGTCGTCCATGGCGTCGTGGTCCGCGTCGTGGTCCGTCGGCCCGTCGGTCGGTTCGTCGCGGACCGCTGCCGACATCGCCTCGTGGGTCAGGTCCTTCAGGGCCCCCGCGGGGTTGGACATCGCGCGCGGCACCTTGGCCACGTTCTTGACCTCGCGGGCGGTCTCCTTGAACGCGCGGCCGGCGTCGCGCAGGTCGCCGTCGCGGTCGATCTGGTCCTTGAAGTCCTGGAAGCTGCGCTTCAGCTGCGCGACCACCCGACCCAGACTGCGGCCAGCATCGGGCAGGTTCCGGCCGTAGAGCAGGAGCCCGATGAAGAACAGCAGGAACATCTCCTGCCAGCCGATCGACGAGAACAGGGCGATCACGGAACGGTGAGCATAACGCCAATGGAAGTGGAAGGCCTGCCGCTACAACGGTGGGCGATGATTCGTCTTTCGTCGTGCGTCGCGGCGGCGCTGGCGATGCTCGCCGGCTGTGCCGCACCGCCGGTCCCGCCGCCCCAACCGGCCCCGGCCGAGACCCCGCAGCTGGCGACGAGCTTCGGCGACCAGACCCCGGGCTTCGTGCCGGCCGGCGCACTCGATGCGGTGGTGCCGATCTACCACCCCGACACCGAGACGCTCGGCAGCGGCACGGTCGTCGCGCCGGACCGTGTCCTGACCGCCGCGCACGTGGTCGACGGCCTGCCGCGCGACGAGACCGGCCGGATCCCGCTGCGCATCGACGGCGCCGACGTGATCGCCACGGTGATGGACAAGGGCGACGCGAGCACGCCGCACGGCGACTGGGCGCTGCTGCTGGTCGAAGGCAAGAGCTTCCTGCAGCCGGCCGTCGTGCACGAGGCGGCGCGCGACTGGCGCTGGCATCCGCCCGAGGGCACCGAGATCCTGCTGGTCGGCTACGCGGCGGGGTTCTTTCCGGGCCGGACGATCGACATCGACGCGCCGACCCCGAGCGTGCGGGCCCGGGTGCGCGAGACCGTCGAGCGCCGTTCGTGCTGGTATGCGGTCGGCGACGAGCTCGACCTCGGCGGCATGTCGGGCGGCGGCGTGATGGTCTGGAACCACGAGGATCGCCGCGCCGAGCTGATCGGCGTGTTCCGCGGCTACGTGCCGACCGAGACCGTCACGACCGAGACCACCCGCGTGATGGGCCTGCAGGTCACCAGCCGCGAGACGCGCACCCAGAGCATCGCGTTCATGGTGCACCGGCTGCCCGAGGTCGTCGCCAATCCGGGCGTTCCGCTCCGCTGAGGCACGGACTCTGGTGGAAGCACTGGACCGGGATCCGTCCGCTCCATACCTTCTTTCGCCCTCATGAGCGACAAGCCCATCTTTGCCGTCGAAAAGCTCACCAAGAGCTACCAGGGCAAGAAGCCCGTCCTGAACGACATCAGCCTCGTGTTCCTCGAGGGCGCCAAGATCGGCGTCATCGGCCAGAACGGCGCGGGCAAGTCGACCCTGCTCCGCATCATGGCGGGCGAGGACAAGGAGTACGACGGGGTCGCGCGCCTGGCCGACGGCAAGACCGTTGGCTACGTGCCGCAGGAGCCGAAGCTGATCGAGGACCTCACGGTCCGCGAGAACGTCGAGAAGGCGGTCGAGCCGATCCGCAACCTGCTCAAGGCGCACGAGGAGGTCTCGATGAAGCTCGCCGAGGACCTGCCGCCGGCCGAGATGGACAAGGTGATGGCCGAGTTCGAGCGCCTGCAGGGCGAGATCGACGCCAAGGACGCGTGGGAGATCGACCGCTACGTCGAGACCGCGATGACCAAGCTGCACCTGCCGCCCGGCGAGAAGAACGTCTCGGCGTGCTCCGGTGGCGAACGCCGCCGTGTCGCGCTGTGTCGCACGCTGCTCGAGGCGCCCGACCTGCTGCTGCTGGACGAGCCGACCAACCACCTCGACGTCGAGACCGTTCGCTGGCTCGAGGAGCAGCTCGCCAACTACAAGGGCACGGTCGTGGTCATCACGCACGACCGCTTCTTCCTCGACAACGTCGTCGGCTGGATGCTCGAGGTCTGGCACGGCCGCGCGATCCCGTACCAGGGCAACTACTCCGAGTACCTGATCCAGCGCGCCAAGCGCATGGCTTCGCAGGAGCAGGCGCAGCAGAAGCGCGCCAAGTTCCTCGAGCGCGAACTCGACTGGATCCGCATGAACCCGAAGGCGCGCGCCACCAAGAACAAGTCGCGCCTGAAGAACTACGACAAGATGATGGAGGAGGAGGTCGAGCAGTCGGACGACTCGGTCGAGCTCCAGATCCCCGCGGGCAAGCGCCTCGGCGACACGATCATCCGCTTCGAGAAGGTGTGGTTCTCGTACGACGGCGAGAAGAACGTGCTCGAGAACGTCTCGTTCGACATGCAGCCGGGCGACATCCTCGGCATCGTCGGCCCCAACGGCACCGGCAAGACCACCTGCCTCAAGCTGATCACCGGCCGTCTCGAGCCGCAGCAGGGCACGGTCACGGTCGGCAAGACGGTCGACCTGTGCCACGTCGACCAGGAGCGCGAGACGCTCGACCCCGACCGCACCGTCTGGGAGGAGATCGCCGACGGCCAGGACATCATCAAGCTCGGCAAGACCGAGATGAACAGCCGCAGCTACGTGGCCAAGTTCAACTTCACCGGGCCCGACCAGCAGCAGAAGGTCGGTTCGCTGTCCGGTGGTCAGCGCAACCGCGTGCAGCTCGCCAAGATGCTGCGCCGCGGCGGCAACATGATCCTGTTGGACGAGCCGACCAACGACCTCGACCTGGACACGCTGCGCGTGCTCGAAGAGGGCATCCAGAACTTCCCCGGGTGCATGGTGATCGTCTCCCACGACCGCTACTTCCTCGACCGCGTCTGCACCAAGATCCTGGACCTCGGCAACTACGAGCCGGGCAAGTTCCTCGACAGCCTGTAGCGGCGGTTGGCCGGTCGGTCCGCTGCGCGAGCGCGGTGCTTGGGTGACGTCCTGGCCTCGAGCCGGGATTGCGGACGGTTCTCGCAGAAAGGGTGGATAATCCACTCTCTAAATGTCGATAATCCGGTCATGACGCGCTGGGGAGGATTCCCGGAGGAGCATCTCGCGGCACTCGGTGCGCACTTGCAGGTCGCTGGACGGAGTCTGCGGCTCCTGGTCGTCGGAGGTGCGGCGATGCGGATGCGCGGGGTCATTCCGCGAGCGACGCAGGACGTCGACGTGCTGGCAATGGTCGACGACGGCGGCCATGTGGAACTGCCGCAACTGACGTGGCTCCGGCCGCTCGTTCTGCGCGTGGCGCGTGACTTCGCGGTGCCTGACGACTGGCTCAACACAGAAGTTGCCATGCAGTGGCAGACTGGGCTGCCTCCCGAGCCATTGCGCGACGTCGTGTGGCGTTCGTTCGGCGCGCTCGAGGTAGGGCTGGCCGGCCGCCAGTTGTTGGTCACCCTGAAGCTGTTCGCGGCCTGCGACCATTCGCCCGCCAGCGTGCACTGTCAGGACCTGATCGCACTCGCACCGAGCGCGCCGGAGTTGGCACGAGCACGAGAATGGGTGGTGACCCAGGACGCCAGTGAGGCCTGGCCCGGAATCGTCGATCAGGTGATGGCACATGTCCAAGCTCAACGACCTTCTTAGGGGCGCCGCTGACGCAGTACTCACGGCGTGCTGGCAGCAGTGGCGTTCGCTCCTCGGCGAACGCGTCGAGGCGCAGCCCGGCCAGAGTGCCATGGTCGATCCTGAGGCGTTGGTGCTCGCATCGCTGTCCGTGCGTTCGAGCGAGCGACGGCTGGACGACATGCTGATGGTGCTCGCCGAGGACTCGCACTTGCTCAGCGTGCAGCGCATCAAGTCGCTGGCCAGGTGGTTCCCCGGGCGGCTGACCGAGGACCTGGCCTGGTTCGCCGGCATGGCACGCGACGCCGGGGACGCACGTTGGCGATCTCTGCAGGGAGCCGAGGTGCGCGAAGCTCGTGGTCGCATCCGAAAGTCGATGCCCTCGCTGTCGCTGCGCTTCCCCGCGGCGTTCATGCTGCGCATGCGGTCTGGACTCGGAGTCGGCGTCAAGGCGGATCTGGTCTCGTGCCTCGCCGGGTTGCAGGCGACGACGAACCGGCACGCAGGTGGTCTCAGCGTCGCGGACCTGCACGAAGTTCTCGGCTACTCGAAGGCGGCGACGCGCACCGCGCTCGACGAGATGGCGCGCGTCGATGTCGCCATCCGAGAGGATCGTCGCCCGGCTCGCTACCGCCTCGGAAGCGTCTTCTTCCAGGATCTCCAGGCGAGCGCGCCGCATGTCGGCATGACCGCGCCACCGTGGGGCTACTGCGCACAGGTCTTCGCGATGCTGATCTCGTGCGCCGAACTGCATGCCGATTCGGGGCTCGCAGCGATGCCGGGGGTCGTCCAGGCATCGCGACTGCACGACCTGCACGACCGATTCGCATTCTGCCTGCCGTGGTTCGGACTACGGCCGGTCGATCCGCGGGTTCATCGCGGCGAGGCGTTCGTCGACGGGTTCGAGCCGGTGCTGCAGGCGATCGTCGACTGGGCCGGCGAACGGCTCTAGTGCGGCGGCCGCTTACCGCCGCTTGAAGCCGACCACCAGGCCGGTCGCGCCGAGGCCGGCGGCGGGCAGGCTGCCGAGGATGAAGCCCTTGAAGCTCTCGAGGTCCTGTTCGGCGCGCTCCATGAAGCTCGAGAACAGGTCGTTGATGGCCTGCCAGTCGACCACGACCAGTTCGGCCTGCGCCAGCAAGAACGTCATCACCAGCCAGAAGCCGACGGCGATCGCGGCGAGCTTGAGCACCGTGCGCACGAACAGGCCGATGCAGAAGCCGGCGATGAAGCTGAAGCCGAGGCGGAAGACGCCCTTCGACGCGGGCTCGCCCTCGGCGGCCGCGGTCTGGCCGGTGCCGCCGCCGCCCGGCTGGTCGGGCACGAGCCCCGCGCCGAGTGCGTTCGGGGTGCCAGCCCCGCCGCCGGTGGTCTCGGGCGCGTCGCCGCTGACGAGCGTCAGCACGCCGCCGGCGACGACGGCCACGACGGCGATGCCGAGCGCGACTTTCTCCCAGCGGGGCATGTCGCGCAGCCACTCGCCGAAGCTGCGCTTCTGGCCGGGAGTCGACTTCGGGCTCTGCTGCTCGTCGCTGCTCATGGGGCGCACACTATCGGGGGGCGGCCCGCTGCTCGCCAGTCCGGGAAGCACCGGATCGGCGCTCGGTGCTTTTTCCCCTTGGCCGCACTCGGGTGACCCAACAACATTCGGGGTTCCCAAACCGCAATCTCATGAGAAACCTCCTCGTCATTGCCGCAATTGCGGCCTTCTCCGCCGGGGCGCTCGCCCAGGACAAGATCACGCTGACCAACGGCGACGTCATCACCGGCAAGATCAAGTCGATGGCCGCCGGCAAGGTCACGATCCACTCGCCCGTGCTCAAGGATGTCGTCGTCCCGATCGCCGACGTCAGCGACATGGTCACTGGCGAGCCGGTCATGCTGAAGACCAAGAGCGGGGACCTGTGGTCGCGCCGCATCGTGGGCATCGAGAACGAGAGCCTGCGCCTCGAGGGCGGCGACACGACCGAGTTGCCGGTCGACAACCTCGGCATGATCAATCCGCCGAGCAAGAAGCAGCCGAAGTGGACGGGCTCGCTGAAGTTCACGGCGCTCTACACGGACGGCAACACGCGCCGGGAGTCGGCGGGCCTGCTGTTCGACGCGTCGCGCACGACCGAAGAGGAGCGCATCTCGGTCGACGCGATCTGGGACTACGGTAAGGACAAGGACGTCGACCGGACCAGCGCGACGTTCGGCCAGGAGACGCTGACCCAGCGCCGCACCGGCGCCGGCATCAAGTATGACTACTTCCTGAGCAAGCGCTGGTATGCGCTGGCCACGGCCCGCGCGCTCGGCGACACGCTCGCCGACCTCAACCTGCGCTTCACCGCCGGTGCCGGTCTCGGTTACACGGTGATCGACGACGACACGACCCTGCTGCTGACCGAAGTCGGTCTTTCGTACTACACCGAGGACTACCGCACGCCGGGTCTGGCGTCGCAGGACTCGATGGCGCTGAGGGTCGCCTACCGCTTCACGCACCAGCTCAGCGAGCAGACCAAGTTCTCGCACCGCCTCGAGGCGTTCCCGTCGCTCGAGGACATGGACGACTTCTACCTGCAGGCGGTCACCGAGATCTCGACGTCGTTGACCGACAGCATGATCGCCTCGGTCGCCCACACCATCGACTACGACAACACGCCGGCCGCCGGCCGCGAGCGCAGCGACAACCGCGTGCTGCTGACCGTCGGCTGGAGCTTCTGATCGGCCGCTTCGTACGGCTCGGTAGTCGGGCGGCTCAGTAGTCGTACGGCTCAGTAGTCGTACGACTGGCCTTCGCGGACGGCCGCGCCGCCGAAGCGGTTGCGGCGTCCGCGCATCCCGCCGAACGTCGGCTGGAAGTCGAGCCGGAACGTCACCTCGTCGGCGAACGGGTTGTAGACGGCGGTGAGGCCGATGACCCAGTCGTGGTCGCGACGGCTCAGGCCGAACTGGTAGGCCAGGAACTCGTCGGTCGTCAGGTCGCGCTGGGCCAGCCCGAACGCGGACCAACGATCGTAGAACTCGGTGCTGGCGCCGACGCCGAGCACGCCGTCGAACAGGCGGTCCTCGCGGTATTCGATCGCCCAGGTCAGGCCCAGCACCTTGCCGAAGGTCAGTTCGGTGTCGAGGGTCTGCATGCCGCGCTGCCAGTCGAGGTCGCCGTACCAGGCGAACGCGAAGTCGTCGAACGGCAGCCAGTCGACGTTGGGCCGCAGCAGCACGTCGTAGAAGAACAGGCCGAGGGTGTCGCCGCTGTTGTCGCGGTTGGCGTTGGGCAGCACATCCTGGGCGAGGTCTACGAACACGAAGTCGCGCGGCTGCCGTTCGCCGTCCTCGGTCTCGACCATCTTCTGGAACAGGTTGCGCACCTCGAAGCGCAGCAGTTCGCGTTCGCCCAGCAGGTCGATGGTGTCGTAGCCGAGCTGGTTGAGGCGGATGCGGTTGACGTTGTCGTACTGGAACAGCGAGCCCGGCTGGTCGTCGACGTGGTAGCGGTTGCGGTAGGTCAGGCGCGGCGCGATCACGTGGCGCAGGCCGTCCTGTTCGCCGTCGGCGTCGAGCCACTTCCAGGTGCGGGACAGGCGGGTGCCGATCTGCACGCCGGCCTCGAGCGCGATCCGTTCTTCGCTGTCGCCGTTTGGCGTGTCGTCGTAGAACGTGCCGCGACCGCTGACGTACGGACGCACGTTGAACGAGCCGACGCGGAACGGCGCCGACACTTCGACGTGCTGGTCGGCGCGGAACGTGCGGTCGCTGACGCGGATGCCGGCGCGGTCGTCCCAGTCGCTGCGGCGCTGGCCGAGCTGGGTCTCGAGGTCGAGCACGATCGGCGTGTCCCACGGCGTCTCGGCGATCGGCTCGGCGAGCCACTGGTAGGTCATCACCGGCAGCTCCTCGACGAAGCGCTGCGCCAGGTAGCGGTCGTCGCGGTAGCTGAAGTCATTGAGGTTGAAGCGCGTGCCGAGCGTCAGCAGGTGGTTGCCGTCGGCGTGGTGCACGTAGGCGCTGGTCTCCGGCAGCTCGTCCTGTCGGTACGGGCCGATGAAGAACTCGCTGTAGACGCCGGCGTCCGAGGCGTGGAACGCCTGCAGGTCGAGGTGGGTCCGTTCGCCGAGGTGCACGCGGTTGGCGGTGCGCACGACCGAGCGGTGCGTGTCACCGAGGAAGCTGCCGTCGATCGTGCGCTGGATCTCGCGGATGTTCGGGCCGCTGTCGTCGATGTAGAACGCCTCGGTCCGGCCCTCGTAGAGGCCGTCGACGCCGTAAGTCAGGCCGGCTTCGAGCGGGTAGCCGCGTCGTTGGATCCAGCCGACACCGAGCTCCCACTCGCCGCGGAACTCGCCGGCCGGGCGGCCGGTGATCCAGTTGTGCAGCGCGCCGCCGGTCTGGTTCCACGGCAGCCCGAACACGACACCGAACTGCGCGCCGAGCGAACTCGAGTAGCCGCCCGACACGCTCTTGATCGGGAACTCGCTCTGGCTGCCGGTGAAGATCCGCGCGTCGGGCACCGGCAGGAAGTCGATGCCGCCCGCCTGGATGGTCTGGCCGCGCGACACGACCTCGAACTCGCCGACACGTTCGATGATCTCGGCCTCGGCGACGTGCAGCGCCGCGTGCGGCTTCGAGGCGGTGCAGGTCGTCAGCGTCAGGTCCTTGCCGATCCAGCGCGGGCCCTGCTTGACCAGCCGCGGACCACGCACGACGAGTTCTTGCTGGCCGGTCTTCTTGGTCGTCAGGTAGCGGATCTCGACGTTCTCGACCACGATGCGGTCGTCGATGGGGGAGATCCACAGCCGGTCGCAGCGCAGCACCTCGACGCCGTTCTGCACCAGGATCACGTCGCCTTCGCAGTACAGGTAGCGGAACAGGCGCAACGCCTCGTCGCTGAGCGCGGTGTCGGTGTTCGCCGGGTCCGGCGCCTGGCCGACGGCCGTCAGCGTTCGCTGCAGACGCTGCCGGATCGCGTCGGGCGACAGCCGGCGTCGCGGCTCCGGCGACGGCAAGCCGCGCGTCGGCAGGCCGCGCTCGCGACCGCGCTCGCCGGCCAGCCGCATGGTCTCGAGGTCGTTGAGGATCAGCAGCTTCTCGCCGCGGATCACCAGCCCGAGCTCGGCGATCGCGAAGCGAAAGCCACCCTGGGCCTGCACCTCGTAGTAGTCGTCGCGTTCGCGGGAGTTGTAGGCGCCGACCTGCAGGTCGTAGTCGGTGCGCGGATCCTTGCCCTGCGCCTGCACCGCGCTGGCCACGGCCAGGGTGAGCACGGCTCCGAGGAGCGGTTGCGGGCGCGTCACTGCTTGCCTTCCTCGCTGCCTTCCTCGCGCGCGACGGACTCGACCGGTGCTGCCTGGCTGGCACTGCCCGGTCCCATGCTGATCTCCCACGTCAGGTAGTTGACGGCGATGCGCGTCGAGCGCAGTTGGCGGCCGTCGGGCGTGGTGATCACCGCCGCCTTCGGGTCACTCGCGACGCAGCGCTCGTTGAGCAGGTCGAGTTCGACCTTGGCGGCCTTGGCGTCGAGGCGCGTCCAGTCGACGTGCACGTCGTCGCCCTTGACGGTCGTGACCCTGCCGGTCGCCTGCTGGCGCAGCATCGTCAGCTGGCGCGCGTCGATGTGCAGGCCTTCCGGATCGACCTCGCCCTCGGGCAGCAGCCCGAACGCCTCGACCGGACCCGTGAAGCGCACCGCCTCGGGGTCGACGTGGATGTTGCCGCGACACACTGCCTGCATGTGCGACAGGAGACCGCTCGCGCCCGGCTCGTGCAACGTCATCGTCGGCGCCAGGAACGTCGAGCGGTCGTCGAACGTGCCGAGCGCCGACAGCCGCACGGTCTCCTCGTTGCGGATGCGCACGCGCGCGCCCTGCACGACGACCTCGCGGCCTTCGTGGGTGCGGCGCACGATCGCCGGCGTCTGTGCGTCGGGATCGCCGAGGAACAGCGCGGCCGCGCCGCCCTGGCTGATCAGCATGCGGTGGCCGGAGCCTTCGATGTGTCCCTGCTGTTCGTCGTCGAGCTGGAAGTCGCGCACGTCGTCGACCAGCAGCCACGGCCGCGCCAGCGCGTGCGTCGCCAGGCTGCGCATCGCGCCACCGCCGCCGAAGTGCATCGCGGTGGTCTCGGGGCTCAGCACGAACGGCAGCACCCGCAGCCGCGCCGCGGCGCAGGTCACGGTCGCGGGCTCCGACGAGCCGGCCTGCGGCAGCTTCGCGTAGATGCGCGCCGGCTGCTCGTCGTCGCCGTGAGCGTCGACCAGCGCCGTGCGGCCGCCGGCATGGTGCACGTCGATGCGCGGGCCGAACACCTCGACCTGGTAGGCCGCCGGCTCCTTGCCGGGCCGTGCTTGGGTCCAGTCGCGCAGCAGGCGCGGGGTGCGGTCGAGTTCGGCGAGTTCGCTCCACGGCGACTCGTCGATGTCCATCGGCAGCAGCTGCAGCGAGCGCGGGCCGATGCGGCGCAGGCGCGGCGCCTGCGCGCGCAGCTGCTCGCCGTCCTGCACCAGCATCGCGCGCACCGGCAGGCCGCCGACGTCGAGGTCGGTGACCAGCTCCCCGTCGAGGGTCGCGCGCAGCTGGCGCACGTTGCGCAGCCTGGTGCCGTCGTGACCGAAGTCGGCGGCGATCTCGTCGAACGGCGCGCGGAGCAACAGGTCGGTGCGTTCGCCGGTGCGCGCCACGTCGCAGCTGCCGAGTCCTTCGAGGCGCGACTCGCCGTAGCGGACCTCGTAGCGGTGCTGGCGCCAGCGCGCCGACTGCGTGTCGACGACCGGACCGAGGCGCATGCGCTCTTCGTCGCCGGCGTCCGTGCCCGAGACGATCAGCTGCACGCCGTCGTTGCCGGACGCGTGCAGGTCCGGGCGCGGCTTGCCGCCGGGCCGCTGCGGCTGGCCCTTCTGGAACAGCTCGATGGTGCCGAAGCCCTGCACGGTGCCGGCGTCGCAGTCGCTGCGGCGCGTGACCATCAGGCCGTCGCTGGCGACGACCTTGCGCGCGCCGCTCTCGAGCCGCGAGCTGCCGAGGAACACGACCACCTGCTGCTGGTCGAGCGGTCGCGTCGTCCAGCGGGGGAAGCCCATGCCACGGTGCAGGGCGCCGATCGAGTCGCCCGGGCGGATCAGGTGGATGCGGCGCGGCGAGATGCCGACGACCACGTCCTTCTGCTTGCTGCCGGGGCGCAGTTCGGTCTGTTCGATGCGCGACTCACCGCCGTGCGCGGTGACCACGCACGGATCGCCGAGCGGGCCCGGCCGAACGGTGATCCGCGGGGTGTCGACGTGCACGCCCGGCATGTCGATCGTCGCCGGCGCGCCGACCAGCACCAGCCGTTGCCAGATCATCTCGCCGCGGTTGTCGCCGAGCGTGCTGCCCGCGACGGCCTGCTCGCGCGAGCGCAGCAGCCAGCCGGTGAACTGGTCGCCGCGCACCGTGGACTTGCCGTCGCCCTGCCTGGGTTGGGAGCCGGCGAGCGACAGCTTGCCGTGGTCGAGGTCGAGCTCGACGTCGTCGTCGAGCGTGATGCGCGCCGCGCCGGTGACGGTGTTCTCGACGTAGTGCATGCGGCCCTTGGCCCGGACGCGCACGTCGTCGGTCTCGAGCACCGGGTCGGACAGGATCGTCACCGACGCCTGCTGCAGGCCGTTGCGCTGGTCGCGCGGCAGGCGGGCGCGCGCGCCGCGGCCGGTCAGCGTCGCCGTGCGGCGGCCTTCGAGCGTCATCTTGACCGGCTGCTCGGCCTCCGTGGTCAGCTGGATCTCGTCGTCGCCGATGTTGATCTTGGCGTCGCCGAGTTCGAGCCGCATGCCGGCGAGGCGGCTGTCCGGCTCGCTGGTGATCACCGCGTCGCGCAGGTCGATCGCCTTCTGCTCGTCGAAGCTGGCGTGGCCGTTGGCGTCGCGCCCGAGTTCGAGGAACGCGCGGCTCGCCGTCACCGTCGCCGCGTGCTCGGCCTTGTCGTAGAGCTGCAGCGTGACGCCGGTCAGCTGCTGCAGGCCGTCGCCGATCGGGCGGCTGTCGTCGGCCTTGAGCCAGTAGACCAGCTCCTTGCGCACGTTGCCGTTGCCGAGGTCGATCTCGCGGCGCTTGGGGTAGTCGAGGCGCCCGGTCTGCGACACCGTCGCGTTCATCTGGCCGCTCTCGATGCGCACGCCGACCGGCTCGGGGTCGCGATCGGCCTTCTGCTGCTCGTCGCGCTTGGACTGGTTGCCGTTGGCGCGCACCGCCTCCTCGTCGCCGATGGCGAACTTGAGGGCGACCAGGCCGAGCGCCAGCAGCACCAGGAACGCGATCAGCCGCTTCACGGGCGGCCGTCCTTGTCGACGACGTCCTGCCAGACCCCGCGGGCCTTCAGCAGTTCTTCGATGACGTCGCGCACGGCGCCGAAGCCGCCGTCGCGTTCGGTGACGAAGTGCGCGTTCTCGACGACCTCGCGGCGCGCCTGCGGCACGGTCGCGGCGAACGCGACGCGGCGCAGGACCGGCAGGTCGAGCAGGTCGTCGCCGACGTAGGCGATGCGATCGGGCGTCAGGTCCTGGCGCGCCAGCAGTTCGTCGAAGGCGGCGGCCTTGTCGATGCGGCCGAGGATCACGTCGTGCACGCCGAGTTCGTCGGCGCGCCGCTGCACGATCTCGCCGCCGCGGCCGGACAGGAAGCCGGAGCGGCCACCGCTGCGGTGCCAGTAGACGATGCCGGCGGCGTCGTGCACGTGGAACGACTTGTACTCGCGGCCCTCGAAGTCGAAGTGCACGCGGCCGTCGGTCAGCACGCCGTCGACGTCGAGCAGCAGGAACTCGATCTGCTGGAGCACCGCGTCGTCGGGTCGCGGCCGGCCGGGAACGAGGGGGGCTCTGCTCATCCGATCTTGAGGTTGAGCAGGTCCTGCACGTCCAGCAGGCCGAGCAGGCGGCCGTTGTCGTCGACGACCGGCAGCTGGTCGATCGCGAACTGGTGCAGCAGCGCCAGCGCTTCGAGCGCGAACGTGTCGGCCGCGATCGAACGCGGGCTCGGCGTCATCGCCTGGTCGATGCGCATCTCGCGCGGGTTGGACAGGCCGTTCTCGATCAGGCGACGCAGGTCGCCGTCGGTGAAGAAGCCGACCACCTTGCCGGAGCGGTCGACGACGCTGGTCGCGCCGGGCCGGCCCTCGGTGCGGGTCATCACCTCGATCGCCTCGAGCACGGTGGCGTCGTCCTGCACGCACGGGTTGCGATCGCCGGTGCGCATCAGTTCGCCGACCTTCATCAGCTTGCGGCCGAGGTCGCCGCCGGGGTGGAAGCGGGCGAAGTCGTCCGGCCCGAACTTGCGGCCCTCCTGCACGACCAGCGCCAGCGCGTCGCCGAGCGCCAGCATCGCCGTGGTCGACGCGCTCGGCGCGAGGCCGTGCGGGCCCGGCTCGTCGATCTGGCCGAGCTCGAGCACCAGGTCGCTGTGGCGGCCGAGCGTCGACGCCTGGTTCTGCGTGATCGAGACCAGGCCGGCGCCGCACGACTTCACGTGCGGCAGCATCACCAGCAGTTCTTCGGTCTCGCCCGACTTGGAGAACGCCAGCAGCAGGTCGCCCTCGTCGACGCGGCCGAGGTCGCCGTGGATGGCCTCGGCCGGGTGCAGGAAGATCGACGGCGTGCCCGTCGAGGCGAGCGTCGCCGACGTCTTCTGGGCGATGAACCCGGCCTTGCCCATGCCGGTCGTCACGACGCGGCCGCGCAGCCCGAGGATCATGTCCAGGGCCTTCAGGAAGGGTTCACCAAGGCCGTCCGCCACCTGGCGGACCGCGACAGCTTCGCACTCGACGATCTGCCGCGCGCGTTCGATCCGGGGGTCCATCAAGGACGCAGAGCCTATCAGGTGGACGCCGCCCGCGAACTCAGCCCGTTCTCGTTTCCGGTCCCGCAACGCGGCCCGCAATTCCGGTTCTGCGGCGAAACCTCACCGAACGGGTGCTCAGGGGGTGCCGATGGTGAACGCGCGGCCGTCGGTCGCGTCGATCTGGAACGGCAGGGGTGAGGTCGGGTCCAGCACCACACCCTGCGTATAGAACGTGCTGCCGACCGCGGTGGGCAGGTTCGGCAGGTTCCACGTCACCGAGCCTTGGCCGTTGTTCAGGATCACGGTCAGCGCGACGTCGAGGCTGACCAGCAGCGAGCAGCTCGGCGCGCCGATCGCGTTGAGGTCGAACGGCAGCGGCGTGCCCGCCCAGTTGCTGTTGGAGCCGCCGAACACCACCAGGCCGACCACCGCGGCCGGCGCCGCGTCGACGATCGCCTGCTCGAACGGCAGGCCGATGTAGGGCAGGCTGCGTTCTTCGAGCTGGGCACCGCTGGTGACGATGCAGCCGAGGCCGAACGGCGTCACGGTCGCGGACGCGACCGGCTTGTAGGCCCACGTGTCGGTCAGCAGCGGACCGCCGGTGAACGTGCCGCCGCCGGTCACGAACTCGTTGCGCACCGGATCCCACGCGCTCGCGGTCGAGTTGCGCCCGATCGGCTGCGCCGCGGTCGTGCGCACCGTCCACGTGCCGTCGAACTCCAGCGTGTCGCTGAGATCGCTGAACACGCCGTTGGTGATGCGCAGGCCGGCGTGCACCAGGATGCGTTGGCGCGTCGGGTCGTAGCACATCGCCTGGTCGCACATGGTGCCCGGCAGCGACGCGAGCTGCGTCCAGCTGGTGCCGTCCCACTCCCAGACGTCGTCGAGCGTGTTGTTCTGCGGCGTGCTGAAGCCACCGACCACGACGCAGGTGCCGCGCGAGGCGTCCCACACCATCCGGTGCGCGCCGCGCGGCTGCGGGCTCGCCCCGACGGTGGTGCGCAGCGTCCAGTTGCTGCCGTCCCACTCCCACACCTCGTCGCTGTCGAGGCCGCTCGGCACGAAGCCACCGAACAGCACGACGACCTGGCGCAGCGGGTCGTAGGCGGCCGCCGCACCGAAGCGAACGGTCGGCTGCGTCGCCGGCGCCTGCTGCGTCCACGCGGTGCCGTCCCACGTCCAGGTCTCGGGCGTCGGGATCGGCGTGCCGCCGAACAGCACCGTCTCGCCGCGCGCCTCGTCGAACGCGAGCGCCGGCCGGCCGCGCGGCGTCGGCTTCGGCGTCGGCGACAGGTTGGTCCAGCTGCTGCCGTTCCACTCGCGCATCGTCGAGACCGGCACGCCGGTGACGTTGCCGCCGTAGGTCACCAGCACGTTGCGCTGGCTGTCCCAGCACGAACCGCTGAACGGCGGCGGCGCGTTGGCGGACTGGACCTGGGTCCAGTCGACCTGCGAGGTTGCCGATCCGGCAAGAATCAGGACGGAGAGGGCGAGACGTCGAGGGGTTGTGGTCATCTGAGCGTGAGCTGCTGGTGCTTGGGCCTTGGCTTGGGACTGCGGCGCCGTTTCCCGGACCCTGTTCTATTGGCTGTCGGGCATTTGGTCACCGGGGTGTGACCCTCGGAATCGCGCCGACTACCACGAACCACCGGGGAAAGTCGCCAACGTCCCCTCACCGCCCTCCAAAACCGATAGCATTCCGACCCCATGGTGCAGTCCACCGGGAGAGTGTGCGCCCTCGTCTTGGCGACCGGCGTCGCGCTGATCTCCGCCCTGCCAGCGCAGAGTCAGCGACAGAAGGCCGGGACCGATCCGTACACCGGTGGCGACGCCGACGCGATCGCCAGGCTCGGCTACGAGTCGCTCGGCCCGTTCGAACTCGGCACCGGCCACGACACCTTGGCCGTCGAGAACCTGCTCGGCACCGAGCCGCTGGTGTGGATCGAGACCCGCCACTTCCGGATCGGCTGCGCGCTGTCGCCGCTGCGTCTGCGCGGCCAGCAGGACTGGAGCAAGGAGTGGATCAAGAAGGTCAAGGTCGAGCTCGACGAGCTGCGCGAGAAGCTGCCCAAGGGCAAGCTGAAGAAGCGCGTCAAGACGCTCGACCCGTGGCTGCGCGCGCACCTGATGGCGCAGCGCCTCGAGAAGCTCTACGCCGAGGTCCGCGACGTGCTCGATCGCGACGACGAGTGGTTCGCCAACGGCGAGCGCGACCCGCGCAAGGCCGAGGAGTTCGCCGGGCTCGGCCCGTACCTCGGCATGAAGGAGAAGTACACGGTCCTGATGCTGCAGAAGGGCGGCAGCCTCGCCCGCTACACGCGCCAATACCGCGGCCGTGAGATGGAGCAGCCGATCCGGCACCACGACCAGGCGTTCGGCAGCATGTACTGGGGCTGCAGCCTCGAGTCGGCCAACAACCTGTTCCAGGGCGACTACGCGCTGCACGCGAGCCTCGCGTTCAACGTCGCGCACAACCTCTACACCGGCTACCGCTGCTTCGGCCACGACCTGCCGCCGTGGCTGGTGACCGGCCTCGCGCACTGGCACGCCCGCAACGTCTCGCCGCGCTTCCCGGTCTACGACCGCAAGGACGACGGCGACAAGCGCGACCGCAGCCCGTTCTGGGACTGGGACGCGCGCGTCAAGGGTCTGATCAAGCACGACGTGTTCGAACCGCTCGGCGACCTGGTCGCGCACGACTCGGCCGGCTCGTTCGGCATCGAGCAGCACATGCAGGCCTGGGCCGTCGTCGACTACCTGATGGCGAGCAAGCCGAAGCAGTTGGCGAAGTTCGTGCACGATCTCAAGAGCCCGTTCCACGGTCGCGTGCGTATGCCGACCAAGGAAGAGCTGCAGCAACGGCAGCAGCAGGCGTTCGCCGCCGCGTTCGGCAGCGAGGTCCAGGCCGTCGACGCCGCCTGGCGCAAGGACGCCAGCAGCAAGAAGAAGAAACGCCGCCGGTAGGTGGCACCCAGCCCGTCTCTCGAACCATCACCCACCCAAGCCTCGACCGAAGGCAAGGAGCCGAAGATGAACTCGTCCGCAATCACTGTTCGCGCCGCATTCGCCGGCCTGACCCTGACCGCCGCGCTGGCGGCGCAGTGCCCGTCCTACCAGCCGTTCGTGCCGGCACCGTCCGGCCAGGGCGGTGTCAGCGGTCCCGCTGGCCCGGTCGCCCCCAACCCGACGTCGCCGCGTCCGAGCCAGCCGTCGACGCCGGCCGCGCCCGCGCCGGCCACGCCGCGCCCGACCGGTGGTCCGACCACCGGTGGCCCGGCCCGTCCGAGCACCCCGCGCGGTCCGGTCGGCGGGGCCGCTCCCGGCCGCACGGCGCCGCGTGGCTTCCCGATCTCGTTCGAGCGTGGCGCCACGTCGAAGGACCGTCTGAAGGTCGACTGGCTGCACCCGGTGCCGCCGAAGGCCGAAGCAGGCGAAGGCACCCGCGCCGCCGGCCCGCTGCCGCTCAACGCGGCGCTGAAGATCCTGTGGGAGAACGACGACGGTCGGCCGCTGCTGGTGCTGCGCGAGTGCACCAAGTGCGAAGGCACGGACGCCGCGCTGCTCAGCCGTTCGCTCAAGAACGACAAGACCATGCTGCTGACCAAGTGGTTCCGCACCGTGCGTCTGCCGGCGCACATCACCGAGTACGGCCACCCGTTCCACATGGTGTTCCGCGGCTACCGCACGTTCGACAAGGGCTGGCCGCACTTCTTCCTGCTCGCGGACAAGGACAGCCGGCCGGTCGTGTTCGACGGCAAGCAGACCCAGTCCAAGCTCTGGAAGGGGATGTACGACGTGCTCGAGGAGCGCTACGCCAAGAACCCGGAGAAGGCCGTCAAGAAGTGGCTGTCGCTGCTCGACCGCTACGACGCGCTCGACGCGCGCCGCGTGCAGCTGCGCGAGGAGCTGCTGAAGGTCCGCGCCGAGAAGGGCCCCGACTCGTCGAAGGCGAAGAAGCTCGCCAAGAAGCTCGCCGAGATCGAGAAGGACAAGGAGAAGGTCGCCGCCGCCGAGAAGAAGGTGCGTGACCTCGGCCTGATGAAGCAGGCCGCCGACAAGAAGAAGGTCGCCGCCAAGTAGCGCGCGACCGCGGCGGAGCGGCGGTCAGTCGATCGCCGGCTTCGTCGCGAGCTCGAGGGCCTGCCGCAGGTCCTCGGCCGTGGCGCTCGCGAACGGCCCCTCGTCGACGTAGCAGTAGCGCCCCCACATCTCGGCCGCGCCCATCGCGGTCGCGAAGTGCGGCGCCGGCGTCTGCTTGCCGCGCGGCACGATCCACGCGGCGTCCTGCGTCAGCACCACGTTCCACGTCGGCGTCAGCCGCGCGTCGGCCAGCCGCAGCAGCGCCTCGGCGCGGCCGTCGACGGGGCCGCGCACCCCGACGATGCAGAACGGCAGGTCCTTCGCACACAGCTGGCAGCCGTCGGGCACGTCGATGACGTCGCTGCGCAGCGGCCGTTCGGGCAGTGCGTCGACGAACGGCAGGCGCTCGTCGATCAGGTGGGCGTGCGCGCGGGCGATCGTCGCCGCGGCGCCGATGTTGTTGAGCAGCACGGTGCCGTCGCTGCGCGCGACCCAGTCCAGCGCCGCCCGCCAGAAGGTCCGGTCCGGGTCGCGCGCCGGCCGCGCCATCCACAAGATGCGCTGGTTCCTGGCGAACGGGAACTTGTTGGGCGTCAGCGCCAGCGTGTCGCTGCGCCAGTAGGCCTCCTCGCCGATGATCCGTCCGGCGGGGCTGCGCTGGAACGCCGGCCGGCCCTCGCGATCGTGGCCGGTGCGGTTGCGACGGCCCGGTACCAGCGCCAGGTGCACGGTGGTGCCGAACAGCGCCAGCGTGCGTTCGGCGGACGGCACGAACGGCACCAGGCTGTCGGGCAGTTCGAGAGGCAGCTGGACCATGGGGTTGCGGATGTACCGCCGCGGGCCGCCCCGCTCAACCTCGGCGACGCCGACGGATTTGCTCCCGCTGCGCCGCGCCGCTACCTTCGTCGTCCTCGCACGCCCTTGTGGCCCCATTTCCGACTCTCCACGGTTCGAACCTTGCGCATCGTTTTCTTCGGTACCGGTGACTTCGCGATCCCCTCGCTGAAGGCCCTCAAGGAAGGCGGCTTCGCCCCCGAGCTCGTCGTCACCAAGCCCGACGCGCCTCGCGGTCGCGGCCGCAAGATCTACGACGCCGAAGTGAAGCTCGCGGCCAACGACCTCGAGCTGCCCTGCGCGCAGCCGGTCGACCCGCACTCGCCCGAGTTCGTCGAGCAGATCCAGCGCATCAAGCCGGACATCGGCGTGGTGATCAGCTACGGCGTGATCCTCAAGCCCGAGCTGCTCGGCATCCCCGAGCACGGCATGATCAACGCGCACGCGTCGCTGCTGCCGCTCTACCGCGGCGCCGCGCCGATCCAGCGCTGCATCCGCGACGGCCACAAGGAGACCGGCATCACGGTGATGAAGATCACCGACCAGCTCGACGCCGGCGACGTCATGCTGGTCGAGAAGACCGAGATCGGGGACACCGAGAACGCCGGCCAGCTGCGCGCGCGGCTCGCCGAGCTGTCCGGCAAGGCGCTGGTCGACGCGCTCACCCAGGTGAAGGACGGCAAGGCGACGTTCACGCCGCAGGACCACGGCAAGGCCACCTACGCGCCCAAGGTCGAGAAGGAGCACGGCGTCATCGACTGGACCTTGCCGGCGGTCGAGGTCGACCTGCTGGTGCGCGCGATGACGCCCAAGCCGGGCGCGCAGACGCGGCTCGGCAACAAGCGCTTCATCGTCATGGAGGGCACCGTCGAGCAGGACCTCTACGGCATGGGCATCCCCGGCGGCCTGCAGTCGTCCGGCGAGGAAGGCATCCGCGTCTGCACCGGCAAGGACCTGTTCCGCATCACCCGCATCAAGCCGGACAACGGCCGCAACATGACGGCCGGCGAGTTCGTTCGCGGCCACCACATCGCGCCCGACGCGCGGTTCGGCTAACGCTTGGTCAGCGCGCGGGGACTGGCGCTGCACGCGCTGGTGGCGTTGCACAAGGGCCGGCGCGACCGGCTGCGCTCCGAGCTCGAGGGGCGCGGTCTCGAAGGCCGCGACCTCGCGTTCGCGTTCGAGCTGGCGCACGGCGTGGTGCGCCGCGAACGGCTGCTCGACCACGTGCTGCAGGGCTTCGCCCATCGCGGCCTGCCCAAGGACCCGCCGCTGCGGATCGCGCTGCGCCTGGGCGTCTACCAGCTGCTGTTCGTGCCGGGCATGCCGTCGCACGCCGCGGTGCACGAGACCGTCGAGCTGGTGCGGCAGAACAAGGGCTTTGCCAACGCGATGCTGCGGCACGTCGCCGGCGCCGTGCGCGACGTCGCGGCCGACCCGTCGCGACCGCGCCGCGAGCTGGCGCTGGCGCCCGAGCGTTCGTTCGAGCTGCCGCGCATGCTGCCCAAGGACGAGGTCGAACGGCTGGCCGTGGTGCACTCGCTGCCCGATTGGCTGGCGCTGCGCTTCGGGGAGCAGCACGGCCTCGACGGGCTGCGCCGGATCGCCGCGGCGGCGAGCGCGACGCCGGGCATCTACCTGCGCGCGGGCGTCGACGTGTCGCTCGAGACGCTGCGCGCCGAGCTCGAGGCCCACGAGGTCGAGGTCGAGCCGACCGGCCACGCGCGGTTGCTGCGCTGGTCCGGCGGTGCGTCGCCGTTCGGCACGCCGCCGTTCCGGGTGGGCCGCTTCGTCGTGCAGGACCCGACCGCCGTGGCCGCGGCGGCCGCCGTGCCGTGCCGCGCCGGCGACACGGTCATCGACCTGTGCGCGGCGCCGGGGACCAAGACGACGTTCCTGGCCGAGCGGGTCGGTCCCGGCGGCAAGGTGCTGGCCTACGATCCCGACCAGAAGCGGCGCGCGCGGATCACCGACAACGTCGAACGGCTGCGGCTCGAGCAGGTGGTCGAGGTGGTCGCGGATGCCGGTCCGCTGCAGCCGGCCGACTGCGTGCTCGCCGACGTGCCGTGCTCCAACAGCGGCGTGCTCGGCCGCCGCGTCGAGGTGCGCGGCCGGCTGACGCCCGAGACGTTCGACGAGCTGCCGCGGCTGCAGCGCGAGATCCTCGAGCATGCGATCGGCCTGACCCGGCCCGGCGGCCACGTCGTCTACTCCACCTGCTCGATCGACCGCGAAGAGAACGAGGCGGTCGTTACCGCGGCGCAGCAGGATCACGACGGCCTCGAGCTGGTCGACAGCCAGCTGACCCTGCCGCAGGCGGGGGCCCACGACGGCGGCTACTTCGCCGTGCTGCGCCGGGCCCGGTGAGCGGCGGCCGCCGCCACGGGGTGGGGAGATGCGGTCCGATCGGATAGAACGGTCGCCCCCATGGCTTCGCGAACCCCCTCTCGCCGTAGCTCCGGCTCGTCCCGCCGGCGCGCGTCCTCTTCCTCCAGCAACAACCAGATGCCGCTGATCCTCGGCGGCGTCGGCGCCCTCGTCCTGGTCGTGGTGCTCGTCATGCTCAACAGCAAGTCGGGCGACGACGACAAGGACACCGGCGACGGCCAGACCCAGCAGCAGCCCGCCAAGCAGCCGGCCAGGCTGGTCGGCCCGAAGACCGAGCTCAAGATGGGTTCGGCCAAGGCCGGCAAGACGCCGGACCGCCCGGCGCCGACGCTGACGCAGGAGATGCTGCAGAAGGCGGCCGGGGTGATCCAGGAGGCCAAGGTGCTCAACAACGAGGGCGTCCGCCTGCGCAGCGCCGGCGACAACCAGGGTTCGCGCGCCAAGAACTCCGAGGCCAAGAGCAAGCTCGACCAGGTCAAGGAGATGCTCGACGCGCCACTGACCTGGCAGGAGGAGGCCGACCTCGAAGGCTGGTCGATGCCCGCCGAGTACTCCGCGCTCGGCAACCTCTACGGCGAGCTGTCCAAGCTCGAGAAGCGCATCCGCATGGGCGGCGGCAAGTAGGCCGCCCCGGTCGCCCGATGCTGCTCGGCTACCACACCAACGGCCTGCAGAACCACCGGCTCGACGACGCGTTCGAGCTGCTCGCGCGGCACGGCTACGGTGCGGTCGCGATCACGCCGGACACCTGCCACCTCGATCCCGACGTTACCGACGACGCCGAACTGGATCGGGTGCGCGCCCGGCTCGACGAGCTGTCGCTGCAGCCCGTGCTCGAGACCGGCGCCCGCTTCCTGCTCGATCCGGCGACCAAGCACGAGCCGACGCTGATGACGCGCGACCCGGCCGGGCGCGCGCGGCGGGTGGCGTTCTACCGGCGGGTGGCCGCGATGGGGCGACGGCTCGGCGCCGAGGTGGTGTCGTTCTGGGCCGGGATCGACCGGTCGCCCGGAGCCGACAGCGCCGACTGGCTGCGCAGCGGTGTCGCGGCCGCGTGCGAGGCGATCCGCGCCGAGGGCATGCGACCTTCGTTCGAGCCGGAGCCCGGCATGGCGGTCGAGACGTTCGCCGACTACCTGCAGCTGCGGCGGGACCTAGGCGACCAGGCCCCCGAGCTGACGCTCGACATCGGGCATCTGTACGCGGTGTGGGAGGGCGAGCCGGACAAAGTGATCGCCGAGGCTGCACCGTTTCTGGCCCAGGTTCACCTGGAGGATCATCGGCGCGGCGTACACGAGCACCTGCTGCCGGGGGACGGGGAAGTGGACTTCGAGAACGTGCTAAGCGCATTGAGAAAATGTGCTTACATCGGTCCGGTCTGCTTTGAGCTGTCCCGCCAGAGCCACTGCGCCCCATCCGCTGTCACCGTATGTCGGGAGCTCTGGGACCGGCACGTCGGGCCATCGCGTCGTTGACGAGCGTGCGGCCCGGTCTAGTCTACCGGCTTCGCCGCAGTCCCAGCTGCGGCCATCCGTCCCACACCCAACGCATGAGACTCTGCCCCTCCGTCGATGGCTCTGCTTCGCCGCTGATCACGCACCGGATCGGAACCGACGTGTGTCTCTCCCGCCAGGCCGGGAACTTCCACAAGTGCCACCGCTGCATCTACCGCGGCCAGGCCGCCGACTGGCAGCCCGCCGACGAGGTGTCGTTCGGTGGCAACCAGGCCGAGGACCCGAGCCCGCGCGACGTGAAGAAGGTCGTCATCCCGCGACCGGAGCCGCAGGAAGACAAGCGCGTCGCCGCGAACGGCTGAGTCCGCGGCCCCCGGTCCTGCTACCCCCTGGTCCGGGTAGCTAGTCCTGGTACCTAGTTCTGGTACCTAGTCCTGGTACTGGGCCAGGACCCTCCTGAGCGCTTCTTCGGCGGCCGCGTAGTGCTCGGCCAGCTGCGGCGCCAGCTGCTTCGACTCGTCCATCTGCTGGTTGCGGGTCGAGATCTGCAGCTTCTCGCAGACGTCCTGCACGAGGTGGGCTCCCAGGTTGCCGCTCGAGCCTTTCAGCGAGTGCGCCGCGCGCTCCGCCTTCTCGAAGTCGCCGTTGTCCAGGCCTTCCTGCACCGCGGCGACCTTCGACGGGCTGTCGTCGAGGAACATCTGGATCAGGTCCAGCAGCAGCTCCGGGTCGCCGTCGTCGGCGAACGAGAGCAGTTCGTCCAATACTGTCTGATCCAGAACGTCGTGCATGGGTCCCCTCTCCCTCCAGGATCGACCCATCCGCGCCCGAACTTGATCCCGCAACAAGACTCCTCCCCCGCCAAAGTAGCCGTACGGTACGCGGTTCATCCTCCAACTTTCGCCGCGCGTCGCGCGGCGAGTTGAGCGATGACCAGTCCGAGCCGCCTTCGCTGGTAGTGGGGGGTCAGGCGGTGGCGGCGGCGCGGACTTCGTCGTCGGTGAGCAGGCGCTTGCTCGACTTGCCGGCCTCGAGGACCTTGGCGACGACCTCGTCGGTGGGCTCGATGCCGAGGCGTTCGAGCACGAACGCGGCGTTCGAACGGCCGGCCATCGGGCCGACGGCGATCTTCTGCTCGAGCCCGACCATGTGCGCCGGCACGCCCGAGTAGACCGAATCGGCCAGCTCGGTGTCGCCCTTCCGGAACGCCTTGATCACCGCCGCGGCGTGCACGCCGGTGCCGGTCTCGAACGCGTCCTGGCCGAGCACCGGGTAGTTGTGCGGGATCTCGACCTCGAGCGCCTTCGACGCGGCCTCGACGTAGCCCGGCAGCGTGGTCAGGTCGTTGTCGATCCAGCCCAGCAGCTTGCAGTTGACCAGCAGCTGGTCCATCGGTGCGTTGCCGGCGCGTTCGCCGACGCCCAGCGCGGTGCCGTGCACGCGGTCGGCGCCGGCTTCGATCGCGGCCAGGCAGTTGGCGATGCCGAGGTCGCGGTCCCGGTGGCCGTGCCAGTCGACGCCGATCGTCGTGTCGTGCTCGTCGGCCAGCTCGCGGACGAACCTGACCACCGCCGCCGCGCCAGCCGGCGTCGCATGGCCGACGGTGTCGCAGACGCACAGGCGCCGCGCGCCGAGCTCGATCGCCGTCGAATACAGCGCCCGCACGGTATCGGGCATCGCACGGGTCGTGTCCTCGGTGACGTACATGACCGGCAGGTCGTGGTCCCGCGCAAACGTCAGCGCGTCGCGCGTGTTCTGCAGCATGCGCTCGAGGGTCCAGTCCTCGGCGTATTGACGGATGTAGCTGCTGCCGATGAACGCACACACCTCGATCGGGATGCCGGCCTTCTGGGTCATCTCGACGACCGGCTCGATGTCGCTGACGACGGTGCGGCAGGCGACGTTGACGCCGATCTTCAGCTTGTTGTCGGCGATGTGCCGGGCGAGCTTCAGGATGTCCTCGCGCGGGCGGCCGCCGGCGCCGGGCAGGCCGACGTTGGCGGTGTGGATGCCCAGCTTGTCCATGCGCTCGATCAGGTCGATCTTGAGGTCGAGCGTGGGGTCGCTGACGGCCGGCGACTGCAGGCCGTCACGCAGGGTTTCGTCGTCGAATTGCAGCGGACGGCTCGGCTTGAAGCTGCCGTCGGTCTGGTTCCAGTCGTGGATGAGGTCCGCGATGCGCGTCATGGGGCGAACATTATGCCGTATGGTCGGGGCTCCGAACCCCTCGAAAGGAGATCTTGGCGCTGGCCTGACGACCCCAGCGAGCGCGGTCGTCGGTTCGCCGACGCAGCCGCTGAGCTGGCCCCGGCCGCCGCGCGCCTGCATGATCCGGGCGTGATCGTGATGAAGTTCGGTGGCACCTCGGTGGGAGGTGCGGCGGCGATCGGCCAGGTCGTCGAGGTCGTGCGCAGCCAGCTGCAGCGGCGGCCGGTGGTGGTCGTGTCGGCGCATGCCGGCGTGACCGACGCGCTGCTGGCGGCGGCCAGGGCGGCGGCGACCGGCGAGGCCGACACCGGTGCGATCGTCGCGCGCCACCGCGAGATCCTGCGCGGCCTGTCGCTCGACGAGCACCTGCTCGATCCGCTGCTCGACGAACTGCGCGACCTCGCCCGTGGCGTGCGGCTGGTCGGCGAGACCAGTGCCAAGGTCGTCGACGCGATGGCCAGCTACGGCGAACGGCTCAGCTCGCGCGTGGTCGCCGCGGCGCTGAACGCCAACGGGGTCGAGGCCGAGGCGGTCGACTCGTTCGCCGCGGGCCTGCGCACCGACAGCTCGTTCGGGCGCGCCCGGCCGCAGCCGGACGACGGCCGGATCCTGCGCCACCTGCAGGGGGTTCGCGGCGTGCCGGTGATGACCGGGTTCCTCGGCGCGGACGAGCACGGCAACATCACCACGCTCGGTCGCAACGGCAGCGACTACTCGGCCGCGCTGATCGGCGCGGCGATCGGCGCCGAGGAGGTGCAGATCTGGAAGGACGTCGACGGCGTGCACACCGCCGATCCGCGGCTGGTCGCCGACGCGCAGCCGATCCGCCGGATGAGCTTCGCCGACGTCGCCGACCTGGCGTCGTTCGGCAGCAAGGTGCTGCACCCGGCGGCGATGGTGCCGGCGATGCAGCAGGGCATCCCGCTGCGCGTGCGCAACACGCTGTCGCCGGAGGCCGAGGGCACGACCATCGAGGCCGAGGTCGAGGCCAGCCGGCCGGTCGTGCGCGCGATCGCGCACCGCGACCACGTGGCGCTGATCACCGTGCGTTCGCACCGCCTGGTGCCGCAGCATGCGTTCCTGGCCAAGGTGTTCAGCAAGCTGGACGACATCGAGTGCGACGTCGGCCCGGTCGCCGTCGGCGAGGCGGCGGTGACGGTGGCGGTCGAGGAGCCGTTCGCAGAACGGGCCGCGGCGCGGCTGCAGGGCCACGGCGAGGTGCAGCAAACGTCGGGACGTGCGGTCGTCGGCGTGATCGGCGATGCTTCGGTGCTCGAGAACGGCGGCATCGGCGAGGTCCTTTCCGAACTGGCCCGCGCCGGCATCGCCGTTCGCTGCGCCGGCCTCGGCGCGCTCGGCAGCACCGTCGCGTTCGCGGTGGCGTCCGAGCGGCTGACCGAGACCGTGCAGCTGCTGCACCGCCGCTTCTTCTCCGCCACCCGATGAGCACGCACCCCACCACCCTCGCGATGCTGCGCGACGCCGTCGTCGTCGCCGCGGTCGCGGTGCTGACGGTGCAGGCGCTGCGGCGCTGGTGCGGTGACCGCTACCTGGTGCCGTCCGACAGCATGCAGCCGGTGCTCTACGGCGACCCCGAGGACGGCGACGTCGTGTATGTCGACAAGCTCGCCAGCGCCGCGTCGTGCCGCCGCGGCGATCTGGTCGTCGTCGAGAACCCGGCGATGCCGGGCCACCAGCTGGTCAAGCGCATCGCCGCGTCGGGCGACGACGCGCTGTGCTGGATCGACATCCTCAAGGGCGACATCTGGCTCGGCGAGAGCAAGGATCGCATGCGACGCGAGGTCAAGCAGCCGCGCGCCGCGATGGAGCGCAGCGTCACCTGGGCGGTCGCCGGCGACTCGCGCCAGGCGCACGAAGTGCTCGACATGCGCGCCGCCGAGGCGGTGCAGGACGGTCCTTGGGTGCTGCCGCCGATGGCGCGCGGGCTCGCCGACGTGCGGTCGGGCTTTCGCGTCGGCGCGCACGAGGTCCGCCACCGGGAGCCAGCCGACGGTGTGCTGCCGCGGGGCACGATCGGCACCAGCCAGCCGGTCGACGCGACGTTCCTCGACGCCAAGGGGGTGCGAAGCCTCGGCGGCGACGACGTCTCGGTGGCCGACTGCGGCATGGAGCTGGCGCTGAGCAAGCGGCCCAAGGTGCTGCTGCTGTCGATCGACAGCAGCGACTTCGCCACCACGTTCGTCTGGAACGGCGAAGGCAACACGCTGCAGGTCTGGGTCGACGGCCGCGTCGTCAGCGAGCAGAACGGCGTGCTGCAGGAGTCGTGGAACGGCGAGGTCGCGTTCGGCCGCCTCGACGGCCGCGACTTCGTGATGCTCGGCCCGACCCACGAGTTCGTGCTCGAGACGCCGGGGGTGTCGCTGCTGCCGCGGCCGCGCACGTGGCTGCACGTCGGCGTCGTCGGCGAGGAGGACGCGCGCATCGACCGGCTGCGCGTGTTCCGCGACGTGTTCTCGTATCGCGAGCCGGTCAACAGCATCGGCGAGCAGAGCCCCTGGCCGAAGTTCGTGCGCAAGGGGCACTGGTTCCTGCTCGGTGACAACGCGTTCGACTCGCGCGACAGCCGGCAGATCGGCGACGTGCCGATCGACAATTTCCTCGGCAAGCCGACCTACGTGATCGGTCCCTGGGGCCGCGCCCGCAAGCTGCCACGATGAGCGAACCCGACGACCAGCGAGAACCGGACGAAGAGCCGGAGCCGGGCATGGTGCTCGCTGCCGGCGTCGTGATCTACGGCGCCATGGGCGGTGCGGCGCTGCTGTGGCTGTGGTTTCGCGATCGCCTCGACGTGCTCGGCGAACGGTCGGTCGGCGAGCACGGCGTGCTGGCGGGCTCGGCGCTCGGGCTCGGCGTCGGGGTCGCGGGCGCGTTCGTCGTCGATCGCATCAGCCGTCGGTTCCGCAGCTTCGAGGAGCTGACGTCGACCGCTCAACGGCTGTTCGCGCGCTCCGGGGAGGGCGTTGGCATCGCCTTCGCGCTGATTTCGGCGGTGGCCGAGGAGTTGTTCTTCCGGCTGGCCGTGCAGGACGTCTTCGGCCTGGTCGGTTCTGTTGCCGCCTACGTCTTGCTGAATAGCAGTGTGGGTGGGCTCCGATGGATCGCCTTCACGGTCGCGCACGCGCTGGTGCTCGGCCTGATCGTGCAGTCGGGCTTCGGCCTGCTCGGCTCGACCACCGCCCACGCCATCCTCAATCACCTCTGCCTGCGCAGGATCCAGGATTCATGATGCACTTCCTTCGATCGCGAGCGACTTCGCTCACGGCGCCGCTGTTCTGCCTGCTGCCGCTGCTGGCGCAGGAGAAGCCGCGTCCGCCGCAGCCGATGCTGCTGCCGCTGGGCCTGGCGCTGCCGCGAGCGGACCGTGAGATCACCATCGACGGCTCGCTGATCGATTGGCCGAAGCTGCCGGCGATGCAGCTCAACGACCGCCGCCAGCTGTCGGGCACCGGCCACGGCGCGTGGCGCGGCTTCGACGACGCCAGCGCGGTGGTGTTCATGCTGTGGGACCAGAACGGCCTCTACATCGCGTGCTCGGCGCGCGACGAATGGCACCGCGCGCTCGACGCCAACACGCTGCTGCTGACCGAGATCCCGGCCGCCGATTCGCTGGTGCTGACGTTCGATCCCGAGCGCAACACGCGCGCCAACGGTCCCGACCCGGGTCGCGAGGACGACCGCGAGTTCTGGATCGCCGACGAGAACGCCCGCGAGGTGGTGCAGTGGGACCGACTGCGCGGCACCGCGCGGGTGCTGGCGGCGCCGGCGCGCATGGTGGTGCTGCACGACAAGGAGCAGGGCATCACCAGCTACGAGGCGCTGATCCCGTGGAGCGAGATCCTGCCGCCCGGCAAACAGGCGAGCCCCGGTCAGGTCCTCGACCTGCAGATCGTGCTCAACGACTTCGACGAGAAGACCGACAGCATGGCGCAGACGCGGATCGGCTGGACGTTCGGGATCGGCCCGGTCGTCGACCCGGGTCTGCTCGGCAGCCTGATGCTGTGCAAGGACGACCTGGCGCTGCGGGGCGTGGTGCCGGAGTTTCCGCCGAAGCCGGCGGTCAAGCGCGCGCCGGTGGAGCCGCCGGAGTACTGGCGGGAGCTGACCGCCGAACTGTTGCGTCGGCCGCCGGCGGTCTACGACGGCAAGGTCACCCCGCAGGAGACCGGCGGGCTCGAGCGCCTGAAGGTGCTCGAGAAGATCGACCAGCACGCCGAGCGCATGCCGCGCGTCGACTGGCTCGAACTGCACCAGCGCATCAACCGTCGGATGACGCGCGAGGTCGCCGGCCTGACCGGCCGCGGCCTGCCGATGTGGTGGCGCGAGCGCATGCACGCGATCTCCAAGCAGGGCGAGGACCCCGTTCCGGCCGGCGCGATGCGCCTGTTCCGGCTGCCAGCGGGCGGCTGGCTGCTGCGCACCAACCGCAAGAACATGCTGATCGATCCGGCCGGCCCGGACGTGCAGCACTGGCTGTGGGGCGGTGCCGAGGCGTGCATCCTGACGCAGCCGCTGACGATGACGCGCCGCAACGACGAGCTGCTGCTGCGCATGTTCACGTCCAAGCCGGTGCGGCCGGTGCTGGCGCACATCGTGTTCCACCTGCCGGTGGTCGCGATGGAGAAGATGCCGCTGGTCGAGCTCGGCCAGACCATCGGTGAGAAGACCGATGTCGCCGTGCAGGCGCTCGGCGCGGCGCTGCCGGACGGCGGCGTCCCGTACGACTGCAGCTACCGCATCGATATCGAAGGCAGCCCGCAGCTGCTGTTCGCCGGCCCGACGCTGAAGCCGAACGCGGTCGACGAGACCTGGAAGGTCGACGTGATGATCGTGTCGGCGCGCAACCGGGCGGTCGTCGAGCTCGTCAACAAGGTCAAGCCGGGCCTGGTGCTGTTCGACGACGCGTTCGTGCCGCAGGAGCAGGCGAAGACGCAGCGCGTCCGCCTCGAGAACCTGCACGCACTGCAGCGGTTGCTGCTGCCGCACCGCTCGGTCGTGCTGGCGCCCGGCGAATCGTGGACGGTGCGATCGGATCCCGATCGCAAGTAGCGCTGTGGGCACGATTGCAGATGTTCGCACATTTCTGATTGTGGTCGTATGAGATAGGTATCAACATGTCTGCCATATGGCGCGCCGCGTGTTAGCGGCACGCAGACCTGTTTTCAGCGACGGACCCCCACATGGCAGCCAAGAAGGCCAACCCCGGCTTTGCGTTCATCCTCGAGTTCCTCAAGAAGAACCCGAAGGCCACCTACCAGGAGATGGCCGCGGCCGCGGCCAAGAAGAAGCTCAAGGTCTTCCCGATCATGTGGGGCCGCGCCCAGGCGATGCTCGGCATCGTCAAGCAGGCGCCGCGCGGCAAGGGCAAGGCGGCCAAGGCGAAGGCCGTGAAGGCGGCCGGCGTCGCCAAGCGCGGGCCGGGTCGGCCGCGCAAGGCCGCCGCGCCGGCGCTCGACGGCTCGCTCGACAGCATCGTCGCGGCCGTCAAGAGCAGCGAGGAGGCGAAGGCCCGCTACCGGGGTGCGCTGGAGCAGATCCAGGCGATCCTGAACGACGTGCTCGCCGACTAGGAGCGCGTCCATCTAGTGGACGCGCTGCCAACCGTGATCGCGGAAGCGGCGTGTACGCGTGCGGACGGGGCTTTGCCCGCTAGGAGCGCGTCCATCTCGTGGACGCGCTGCCAACCGTGATCACGGAAGAGGCGTGTACGCGTGCGGACGGGGCTTTGCCCGCTAGCCGGTCGGTCGCTCGGCCGATCAGGTAGCTCAGCCGACCGGTCGCTCAGCCGATGAGGCTGCGCCAGTGTGGCCCGTCGCGTTCGACCAGGCGCCGCTGCAGATGCTCGCCGAACAGCGGCAGCAGCTGCGCGGTCGACGGCGCCGCGCCGAGTTCGCGCCCATCGAGGTGCGTGACCGGCGACATGTCGCGCAGCGTGCTGCAGAGGAACATCTCTTCGGCCGACTCCAGGTCGGCCCGCGTCAGGGTGCGTTCTTCGACCCGTTCGCCGACGGTCGGCAGGAACTCGAGCAGCATGCCGCGGGTGATGCCCGCCAGGATGCCGGCCGCGAGCGGCGGCGTGCACCAGACGCCGTCCCGCCGCACGAACAGGTTCGACGTCGAGGCCTCGGTCACCGAGCCGTCGGTGTTGAGCATCACGCAGTCGGTCGCGCCGCGGGCTTTGGCCTCGGCGAGGCCGAGCACGTTGTTGAGGTAGTTGCCGCTCTTGGCCGCCGGGTCGAGCGCGCGCCGGTCGTTGCGCAGCCGCTCCACCAATCCCAGGTGCACCGGCTTGCCGGTGGCCAGCGTCAGCGGCCGCACCAGCACGACCCAGCACGGCGGCTGGTTGGCGTAGGCCAGGTCGATGTTGGGGGCGTCGCCGGTGCCGCGTGTGACCACGATGCGCACGTAACTGTCGCCGTGGTCGGCCGCCTCGAGGGTCGCCTGGACCCTCTGCGCGACGGTCGCCTCGTCCAGGTCCAGCGCCATCATCAGCCCGGCCGCGGAGGCCTCCAGGCGGGCCCAGTGCTCGATCCACGCCAGCGGCACGCCGTCGTGCGTTCGGACCACCTCGTAGATCGAGTCGCCGAACAGGAAGCCCCGGTCGAGCACGGGGATGCGACCGTCGGCCTCGGAAGTGATCGCACCGTCGACATTGCACAGGTTCGCCATGAGGCCGCGGATGGTAAGCTCGGTTGCCTGCATGTGTGGCTTCATCTCGATCTTTGGACCTCCTGAATCCGACACGATCCAGGACGTCATCAATGGCCTCGTCGCCATCCAACACCGCGGGCAGGATGCTGCCGGCGCCGTCTCCTTCCACGACAAGTTCCAGGCGAAGAAGGGCCTGGGCCTGGTCCGCGAGGTCTTCGAAGAGAAGCACCTTCAGCGCTTGCGCGGCAACCTGAGCGTCGGCCACGTTCGCTACCCGACGGTGGGCCTCGGCGAGGACACCGACGTGCAGCCGTTCTGGCTGGAGTATCCGGTGGGCGTCGCGATGGCGCACAACGGCAACGTCACCAACTTCCACGAACTCAAGCGCACCTACTTCCAGCGGCGCAACATCCCGCTCGGTAGCAACTGCGACCTCGAGGTCGTGCTCTACGTGTTCGCCGACGCGCTGATGCGCCGCGGTGTCGATCCGATCGGCATCGACAACGTCGAGGCCGGCGTTGCCGAGGTCTACGAGAAGGTCAAGGGCGCCTACAGCGTCGTCGGCATCACCAGCGACGGCATGTATGCGTTCCGCGATCCGTTCGGCATCAAGCCGTGCATCTTCGGCAAGAAGGAGACCGACGAGGGCACCTATTACGCGGTCGCCAGCGAGTCGGTCGTGCTCGACGTCGCCGGCTACGAGATCGTGCGCGACCTCGACGCCGGCGAGATGCTGTGGATCGGGCCGGACCGCGTGCCGCAGTTCCGCAAGGTCAGCAAGCAGCCGCACCGCCCCTGCATCTTCGAATACGTCTACTTCGCGCGGCCGGACACGTTCCTGGACGGCACCTCGGTCTACGAGGCGCGCCTGGAGATGGGGCGCCGGATGGCGCACCGGTTCCAGGAGACCGGCCTCGAGGCCGACGTCGTGATCCCGGTGCCCGAGTCGGCGCGCACGGCGGCGCAGACGATGGCCGAGGAGCTCGGCCTCCGCTGCCGCGAGGGCTTCGTCAAGAACCGCTACGTCGGCCGCACGTTCATCATGCCCAACGACCAGGCGCGCCAGGCGACGATCCGCGCCAAGCTCAACCCGATCCGTTCGGAGTTCGAGGGCAAGCGCGTGATCATCATGGACGACTCGATCGTGCGCGGGAACACCAGCCGGCACATGGTCAAGATCGCGCGCGAGATGGGCGCCGCGAAGGTCTACTTCGCCAGCTACTCGCCGCCGCTGAAGTTCCCGTGCTTCTACGGCATCGACATGTCGTCCAAGCGCGACTTCATCGCGCGCGACCGCACCGACGAGATGATCGCCAAGGAGATCGGCGCCGACGCTGTCGTCTGCCAGTCCGTCGAGCAGATGGAGGACGCGGTGCGCGCCGCCGGCAACCAGGACCTGCAGTTCTGCAAGGGCTGCTTCGAGGGCACCTACCCGACCGGCGACATCACCGACGAGATGATCGACGACATCGAGAAGGACCGGGTCGCGGCGGGCAGCGCGACCTAGGCACCCGGTTCGGGCGGCCGGCAGCAGGAATCGCTTGCCTGGCCGCCCCCTGCGGCGTAGGTCGTCGGCTTGATCCACCCGGTGTGCACTGTGCCCCGGGTCCGTCGATCGCCCGACCCAAGCCATGATCCAGCTCTACTTCGACCCCGCGTGCCCCTTTTGCGCGCGCGTCCTCGACCACCTCGAGACCCACGGTATCGCCTACGAGAAGAAGCAGATCTCGCTGCGCGCCGACTCGGAGACCAAGCAGGAGCTGGTCGCGCTCGGTGGCAAGGGGCAGGTGCCGTTCCTCAACGATCCGGAGCGCAATGTGCGGATGTACGAGAGCGCGGACATCATCGCCTACGTCGACGAGCACTACCGCGGGTAGGCTCGGGACGTGAACGACACCACCTCGCCGCCGGCGCTGCGCATCCGCGGGCTCAGCAAGACCTACGGCAACGGCGTCCAGGCGCTGAAGGGGATCGATCTGGAGGTCGCCGGCGGCGAGTTCTTCGGACTGCTCGGTCCCAACGGCGCCGGCAAGTCGACGACGATCGGGATCGTCACGTCGCTCGTCAATCGCAGCGGCGGTTCGATCGAGGTGTTCGGCATCGACACCGAGAAGGACCTCGAGGGCGCCAAGCGGCTGATCGGGATCGTGCCGCAGGAGCTCAACATCAACCAGTTCGAGCAGCCGCTGCACATCGTCGCGCAGCAGGCCGGCTACTACGGCGTGCCGTGGCGCGAGGCGCGCGAACGTGCCGAGGAGTGCCTGCGCTGGATGGGGCTGTGGGACAAGCGCTCGGCGATGGCGCGGTCGCTGTCCGGCGGCATGAAGCGCCGGCTGATGATCGCGCGCGCGCTGGTGCACGGGCCGCGACTGCTGATCCTCGACGAGCCGACCGCCGGCGTCGACATCGAAATCCGGCGCGCGACTTGGGAGCTGCTCGAGGAGATCAACGCGGCCGGCACGACGATCATCCTGACGACGCACTACCTCGAGGAGGCCGAGGCGCTGTGTCGCCGCATCGCGATCATCGACGGTGGCGAGATCGTGCAGAACACCGACACCCGCTCGCTGCTGGCGCAGCTGGCGACCGAGACGTTCGTGTTGGATCCCAAGACGCCGCTGGATCGCGCGCCGGAGCTCGGCGGGTTCGCGACGCGGCTGCGCGACGACGGGTCGTTCGAGGTCGAGCTGGCGCGCACGTCGAGCGTCAACGAGCTGTTCCGCGCGCTCGAGCAGAACGGCATCGAGGTGGCTTCGATGCGCAACAAGGCCAACCGGCTCGAGGAGCTGTTCCTGCGCCTGGTCGAGTCCAAGGACGGCGCCAGCGCCGCGGAGGTGACGTCGTGAGCGCTGCCGATGCCGGACGTAGGCGCATGGACATGCTGCGGCCGGTCGCCGACGGTGGCCGCACGCGCTTCCAGGAGGGCTGGGTCGCGTTCGTGACCGTGGTCCGTCGCGAGATCCACCGCGTGCTGCGCATCTGGCCGCAGACGCTGCTGCCGCCGGTCATCACGACCAGCCTCTACTTCATCATCTTCGGGCCGGTGCTCGGCGATCGAATCGGGCAGATGGAGGGGTTCACGTACCTGCAGTACGTGACGCCGGGCCTGATCATGATGGCGGTGCTGACCAACTCGTACCAGAACGTCGTCTCGTCGCTGTTCGGAGCCAAGTTCCAGAGCCACATCGAGGAGATGCTGGTCTCGCCGATGTCCGGCCACGCGATCCTGCTCGGCTACGCGGTCGGCGGCGTGTTCCGCGGCCTCGCGATCGGACTGATCGTCGGGGTGGTGTCGGTGATGTTCGTCGACCTGCCGATCGCGCACCCGCTGTGGACGTTCGTGGTCGCGGTGCTGACCTCGGTCGCGTTCGCGTTCGGCGGCTTCATCAACGCGATGGTGGCGCGCAACTTCGACGACGTCTCGATCGTGCCGACGTTCGTGCTGACGCCGCTGACGATGCTCGGCGGCGTGTTCTACTCGGTCAACCTGCTCGGCGAGCCGTGGCAGACCGTCAGCTACCTCAACCCGATCCTCTACATGGTCAACGCCTTCCGGCACGCGATCCTGGGCAGCTCGGACCTGCCGATCTGGGTCGCGGGCGGGGTGCTGATGCTGTTCATCGTCGGCTTCTACCTGGCCGCCCTATCGATGCTGCGACGCGGCGTCGGCATCCGGAGCTGAACGGACATGACGGACCTCCAACAGGACAACCTGCGGCTGCTCAAGAAGGGGCTCGAAGAGGAGGTCTACGTCGGCACCGCCGACGCCGACATCCAGCCGTTGTCGCACAAGATCGCCGCCGATCTGTGCGGCTTCGTGACCGAGCCGGACTCGCGCAACGTCGAGTACACGACGCCGCCCTACCGCAGCTACGAGAGCATGCTGGGTCGGTTGATGACGCAGCGCTGCCGGCTGCGCCGCTACGTGCGCGCGCTCGGCGACTACACGCTGATCCCGGGCAGCACGCTGTCGCTGGAGGAGAACGACGACTTCGTCATCTCCAACCCCAACAACCCGTACTACCACTTCATCCGCGACACCTACGGCACCACGGTGGTGACCGCCAGCACGCACATCAACATCGGCATCCCCGATGCCGACCAGCTGATCGCGGCCTACCGCCTGCTGCGCGCCGAGGCGTCGATGTACCTGGCGCTGACGGCCAACTCGCCGTTCCTGCATGGCAAGCCGACCGGCGCGCATTCGACGCGCTGGCGGGTGTTCCCGCCGACGCCCAAGGTGACCCCGTTCTTCGTCGACCACGAGCACTTCCGCCGCTGGGTGCGCGAACAGCTCGCCGCCGGCACGATGTTCAACCCGCGCCACCTGTGGCTGGCGATCCGGCCCAACGGTGTCGGCACGCCCGACGAGATCGAACGGCTGGAGCTGCGCATCTGCGACCGGATCACCAAGCCGCGCGACATCGCCGCGGTGGTCGCGTTGATGGAGGCGCGCGTCTGGCAGTCGCTGGAACAGGACGACCTCGATCCTCTGCAGGTGCGCACCGAGCAGGAGCTGCAGGAGATCTGCGCGAGCAACGAGCTCCGCGCCGCCGAGAAGAGCCTCGACGCGACGATCACCGATTGGCGCACCGGCAAGGACCTGCCGATGCGTGACTGGGTCGAGGGTTGCTGGCGCGGCTGCATGGTGACCGCGCAGGCTCACGGCTTCGCCGAGCACCTGGCGCCGCTCGAGGACCTGCTCGCCGAAGGCAACCTGTCGCAGCAGTGGCTGGCCCAGATCGAGGCCGGCCGCAGCCCGCGCGAGGTGCTGCGCGACGCGATCGTCGAGCTCACCGAGATCGACCGCGCCTACGATCCGGAGTGTCCGTCCGCCGACAAGACGACCTGAGCCGAGGCCATGCGACACCTCTTCATCCTCGATCCGCTCGACCTGCTGCACATCGAGTCCGACACGTCGATCGCATTCCTGCAGGAGGCGTGGCGGCGCGGCCATGTCGTCGAGACCTGCGGCATCGGCCAGCTCGGCCAGCGCGACGGGACGCCGTTCGCGCATGCCGTGGTCACGACGGCGGGCTCGGGGGACCGCTGGTACGCAGCTGCGCCGTCGCAGCGCGTCGCGCTGTCCGACTACGACGCGGTCTGGATGCGCAAGGACCCGCCGTTCGACGACGCCTACCTGTTCGCGACGCTGCTGATGTCGCGCGCCGCGGGGCCGGTGATGGTCAACGACCCGGCTGCGCTGCGCGACGAGAACGAAAAGCTGTTCGCGCTCGAGTTCCCCGAGCTGTGTCCGGCGACGCTGGTCAGCAGCCGCGTCGAGGAGCTGCTGGCGTTCCGCGACGAGATGGGTGGCCAGATGATCGTCAAGCCGCTCGACGGCAACGGCGGTCGCGGCGTGTTCCACGTCACCAAGGGCGACCGCAACGCGCGTGCGATCGTCGAGGCCGGCACGCTCGAAGGTCGACGCCTGCTGATGGCGCAGCAATACGTGCCGGAGGTGCGCGACGGCGACAAGCGCATCATCCTGATCGAGGGAGAGCCCGCCGGGGCGGTGCTGCGCGTTCCGGCAGAGGACGAGGCGCGCGCCAACCTGCACGTCGGCGGCCGCGCCGAGAGCACGGCGCTCAGCGACCGCGAGCGCGAGATCTGCGCGCGCATCGGCCCGCGCCTGCGGGAGAAGGGCGTGATCTTCGCCGGCATCGACGTGCTCGGCGACTACCTGACCGAGATCAACATCACCAGCCCGACCGGCGTGCGCGAGATCGAGCGTCTCGACGGCACCCGGCTCGAGGCTCAGGTCCTGGACGCGGTCGAGGCGCGGCGGGCGGCGCGATGATCGTCGAGCGCGTCTGGGTCGGCAACCGGCTGCGCAACTACAACTACGTGGTCGCGTGCGGCGAGACCGGCGAGGCGCTGGCGATCGATCCGCTCGACCATGCGGCGTGCCTGCGCGTCGCCGAACGGCGCGGCTTCGAGATCACCCAGGTGCTCAACACGCACGAGCACCACGACCACATCGGCGGCAATCGCGGCATCGTCGCGGCGACCGGCGCAAAGGTGCTGGCGCATCGCGACGCGCGGATCCCGGGCGTCGACCGCGGTGTCGGCGCCGGCGACGTGGTGCGCGTCGGTCGGACCATCGAGCTCGAGTGCCTCGACACGCCCGGCCACACGATGAGCCACGTCTGCCTGCTGGCGCACGCGCCGGAGGCGGCGCTGTTCTCCGGCGACACGCTGTTCAACGCCGGCGCCGGCAACTGCCACAACGGCGGCCACCCCGAGGTGCTCTACCGGACGTTCGCGCAGCAGCTCGAACGGCTCGACGCGGCGGCGAAGCTGTATCCGGGCCACGACTACCTGGCCGGCAACCTGCGGTTCACGCTGGATCGGGAGCCCGACAACGCGGCCGCGGCCGAGCTGCTGGCGGCCGTCGACGGCCGCGACGGTCCCGACGCGCCGGTGCTGACGCTCGGTCAGGAGAAGGCGATCAACACGTTCTTCCGGCTGCGCAGCCCGTCGGTCGTCGCGGCGCTGCGGCGGTCGTTCGCCGACCTGCCCGCGGATCCGAGCGACGAGGACGTCTTCCTGCGGCTTCGGGAGCTCCGCAACCGCTGGTAGGTGGCGGTCCTGGGACGCCTTCCTTGCGGATCGGGCAGGCTCGGCCTAGCTTTCCGCCCCCGATGCCGATGCACGCCCAAGAGATCGAAGCGCTGATCCGAGCGCAGTTCCCCGATGCCGACATCACGGTCGAGGGGGACGACGGCATGCACATGGCGGCCACCGTCGTCGACGCGAGCTTCCGCGGCATGAGCCGCGTGGCGCAGCAGCGCGCCGTGTATGCCGCGCTGAAGGGCAAGATGGACGGGCCGGACGGCGAGCTGCACGCGCTGCAGCTGACGACCCGCGCGCGGGACTGAACCGAACACCAACGAAGGAATACGAGCGATGAGCGACATCCAGACCCAGATCAAGGAGACCGTCGAGAAGCACGACGTCGTGCTGTTCATGAAGGGCAACAAGCTGATGCCCCAATGCGGTTTCTCGAGCCGCGTCGCCGGCATCCTCGGCGGCCTGCAGGTCGCCTTCCACGACGTCAACGTGCTCGCCGACGAGGGCGTCCGTCAGGGCATCAAGGACTACTCGGACTGGCCGACGATCCCGCAGCTCTACGTCAAGGGCGAGTTCGTCGGCGGCTGCGACATCGTCACCGAGATGACCCTCTCCGGCGAACTCGACCAGCTGTTCGAGAAGCACGCCATCTCCTTCGACAAGTCCGCCGCCGAACAGATCCGAGCCCAGAACAGCTGACCCGCCCCGCAGGTCGTGTTCCGCAGGCTTGGTTCCACGAGCATTCCTCACGGACCCGGAAGCTGCGGATCAGATCTGCTTGAAGACCTTGGCGAGGCTCTCGCCGTGCACGTCGAGGTTCCACTCGCACAGGTGGCCGAACGGCGTGCAGCGCACCTCGTAGCCGGTGCCGCGCAGCCGCTCGGCGAGTTCGTCCAGGAACGCGCGCGCGAACGCCGGGTCGGCGCTGTCGGCGCCCAGGTGCGTGAACGAGTGCAGCACGACGTTCTGCAGCGAACGCTTGTTGCACAGCCATTTGACGTGCTTGAGCGTGTGCTGGAACGCCCGCTTGCGCGCGTCGGCCGGCTCGTCCGCGACCTCCGCGTGCGCGAACACCACGACGCAGTCCGCCAGCTCGTCGGTGACGTCGACGGTCGCCAGCGGTTCGCCGCCGACCTCGTCGAGCGAGCGCTCGAAGCTGCGCCAGCCGAAGCGCTTCGCCTGGAAGCAGAGCAGCCGCATCAGCCGCGACGGCGACGACGCTGCCGCCAGCTGGCCTCGTAGATGCGCGCCTCGGCGTCGCGCGGCCGGTCGCCGAGATCGAGGTAGCGCGAGCCGGCCCGCTTGCTGAAGAACGTGAACACGTCGAGCACCTGCGCCCCGTCCTTGCCGGCGACCAGGTCGTGCACGTTGTCGCGGTTGCGACCGAGCGTCGAGATCCGCCCGGGCAGGATCAGGTCGTCGCGGGTCTCGCGCACCTCGAACGTCTTGCCCGAGTCGACCGCCGGCGGCGCGCTGACGAAGTCGTAGTTGCGCACCCGGGCCTCGCCGCCGATGCCCATGATCACGCCGTTGTAGTCGAGGTGGTCGTGGTGCGAGAAGCCCTTGCCCGGCTTCAGCGTCATCGACATCGCGGCCAGTGGAAAGCGCTCGCCGTCCTTGGCGTGCTGCTTGCGAAACGCCTGCATCGCGCCGCGCAGCGGTGCCTTCGGGTCGGCGATCCGCGTCATCGCCGCGGCGACCGTCATCAGGTAGGCCTGCTCGTCCTCGCCCTTGCTGTCGACCAGGCGCCGGCTCAGCGGGTAGAGGTGCTCGAGGAAGCCGGCGTAGTCGAGCTTCGTGCCCAGGCCCGGCGCCGGCCGGTCCGAGCCGGGCTTCGGATCCTGGGCGCGCGGCGATCGGCCGAGCAGCAGCGCGGTGACGCCGGCCGCCGACAGCCAGAACACGCGGCGCCGTTCGATCGTCACGCCGTCGGCGACCTCGTCACGGCCGCCGGTCTCGTCGACGACGACCGCCGGGCCGTCGCCCTCGTCGGGGAAATAGCTCATGGCGGCATCCTAGCCGCCGCCACCCGACCGCGCCCGCCTAGCTGGCCGCCTGCTTGCGCGAGCTGGCCGCCTGCTTGCGCGGCACCCGCCCACGCAGCTTGGGCACCAGGATCAGCGCCTCGCGCGCGATCGCGCCGTCCATCTTGGACTGGCCGACGCGGCGATCGATGAAGTGGATCGGCGCCTCGTGCACGCGGAACCCGGCGCGCTTCATCCGGAACGCCATCTCGATCTGGAACGCGTAGCCCTGCGCGTGCACCGCGTCGAGGTCGAGCTGCCGCAGTGCGTCGACGTGGAAGCAGCGGAACCCGGCCGTGTTGTCGCGGATGCCCGAGCCGAGCATCAGCCGCGCGTAGAGGTTGGCACCGCGCGACAGCATGCGACGACGGAAGCCCCAGCCGACCGTGCAGCCGCCCTTGACGTAGCGGCTGCCGATCACGAGCTCGGCGTGCTCCGAAGCGTGGACCAGCCGCGGCAGGTCCCACGGCGCATGGCTGAAGTCCGCGTCCATCTCGCAGACCCGTTGGTAGCCGTGTTCCATCGCGTAGCGGAAGCCGGCGATGTAGGCGGTGCCGAGGCCCTGCTTGCCCTGACGGTGCATCACGTGCACGCGCGGATCGGCGGCGGCCATGCGGTCGGCGATCTCACCGGTGCCGTCCGGCGAGCCGTCGTCGACGATCAGCACGTCGCAGTCGAGGTAGCCGTGCACCGCCTCGACGATCGGCTGCACGTTGCCCTTCTCGTTGTAGGTCGGGATCACGACCAGCGTGCGCCACGGCGCCCGATGCGGGCGCGTCGGCAGCGGGCCGCGACCTTCCCCGACGTGGAGCGCCGCCGACGCCATCGCCGCGGCCTCGTCCTGTTCCTGCAGCACCACGATGCGCGAGCTGTCGACGCCGTCGCGAACGCGCCGCTCGACCTCGTCGAAGTCGCGCACCGCCACGAGCGGTTCGGCGAGCGGTCGTGGACCCGGCTGCGGGGCCTGACTGCGGACGGGTTGCTCGCGTTCGGGTTGGCTCAATGCGACGTGGGGTGGGCGGTCACGGGCAGTGTAGCCACGCCCGCGGCGGTGGACTAACCGTTCTTCACGCCGAAGTAGATGCCGTCGCCGACCGGCACCACCAGCCCTTCGATCTGCGGCGATGCGAGCGCCTCGTCGAGGAACGCACGCAGGCCGATCTCCTTCTCGGCGTTGCCATCGGCGATTCGGCCGCTCGCCAACACGTTGTCCGCGAACAGCGCGCCGCCCGGGCGCAGCAGCCGCAGCGCGTGGCGCAGGTAGCCGACGTAGCCCGGCTTGTCGGCATCGAGGAACACCGCGTCGAACGCGCCGTCCGGCAGTTGGCCGAGGGTCTCCGACGCCGGCCCGACACGCACCTCGATCTTGCCGCTCTGGTCGGAGTTGGCGATCCACTCGCGCGCGAACTCGGCGTGCTTGGGCTCGATGTCGTGCGTGACGATGCGGCCGTCGGCCGGCATCCCCCGTGCCATCGAGATCGCGGAGTAGCCGCCGAGCGTGCCGACCTCGACGACCTTGCGCGCCCCGAGGCACTGCATCATCAGCTTGAGGTAGGTGCCCTGCTCGAACGAGATGTGGATCTCCGGCAGTCCTGCGCGTTCGGCGGCGGCGCGCAGGTCGCGCAGATAGTCGTCCTCCTGGGTCGTCTTGGTGGCGAGGAAGGCGAAGAGTCGTTCGTCGACGGGGGTGCTCGTCTTCGGCATGACGTCGGACGGTATCCGACAACGCCGGAAAAGCCGTTACGCCCGCCGCCGTTCCGACGCCCTGACGGATGCCATGAGAATCCTGGTCATGCTGGTCATCCTCGGCTCCCTGCTGACGCGCGAGGAGCAGGGCCAAGCCGCGCCGGAGCCGCCGGTTGTGGCCGGGGCCGCGGTCGCGACCGCAGCGGTGCTCGGCCCCGCGCTTGGTCCGCCCCCGCGCGCCGGGTATGCCTGTAGCCGTGACGACTGAATTCGACCCTGCAGCGGCCAAGGCCCGCCTGCTCGAGCTCGTTCGCGAGCGCGCCTACAAGGACGGCATCGACATCGTGCTGGCGTCGGGCAAACGCTCCGACTTCTACATCAACGGCAAGAAGGTCTCGCTGCACCCCGAGGGCCTCTACCTGATCGGGATGCTGCTGCTCGACAAGCTCGAGAAGTACCCGGAGATCACCGCGGTCGGCGGCCTGACGCTCGGCGCCGACCCGCTGGCGAGCGCGGTCGCGTGCCTGTCGCACCTGACCGGCCGCAACCTCAAGGCCTTCCTGGTGCGCAAGGAGGCCAAGGGCCACGGCACCGGCTCGCGCATCGAGGGCGACCTCGAGAAGGGCGAGAAGGTCTGCGTGCTCGAGGACACGGTCACCACCGGTGGCTCGGCGCTCAAGGCGATCGACGCGGTCGTCGAGGCCGGCGCCGACCCGGTCGTGGTGATGGCGATCGCCGATCGCGAAGACCCCGACGCGGCGCCGTTCCGCGCAGCGCACAAGGTCGAGTGTCTGGTGACGCTCAGCGAGATCCGCGCGTCGTGAGCGAGAACGCCGGCAAGCGCACCTTCGCGATCGTGCCGGCCGCCGGCGTCGGCGAGCGCATGGGCAAGGACAAGGCGCTGCTCGACCTGGGCGGCGTGACCGCGATCGAACGCATCGTGGCGACCTGCCGCACGGCGGGGGTCGACGGCTTCGTGGTCGTGCGCCGCGAGGATGCCGCTCCGCTGCCCGAGACGCTCGACGTGCAGCTGGTGACGACCAGCGGCAAGGGCGACATGTCGGACAGCCTGCGCATGGCGCTGCTCAAGCTGCCGCGCGACGTCGAGGCCGTGCTGGTGTTCCCCGTCGACCACGCGCTGGTCGAGGTCGACACCGTGATGGCGCTGCGCGCCCGGCTGCAGCGCGGCGGCTGCGCGATTGCGCTGCCGCTGTTCCGCGACCAGCCGGGGCACCCGGCGGCGATGAAGCGCGCCGTGTTCAACGAGATCGATCGCGACGGCACGACGCTGCGCGATGTGATCCGCCGCGACCCGGAACGCGTCGCCGTCGTGCCGACCGCCAACCACTGGGTGCGTGCCGACCTCGACCGCCCCGAGGACCTGCGCGCCGCGCGCTGCGACCTGTCCGGCGAGCCGTGGAGCACCGTGGCGCAGATGTTCCGGCACCGCAGCCACCGCTCGTATCTGCCCGATGCGGTGCCCGACGCGCAGATCCAGCGGCTGGTCGACGCGGCGCGCTACGCCTCGACGTCGAGCTTCATCCAGGCTTACTCGGTCATCGCGGTGCGCGAGAAGGAACTCAAGAACGAGTGCGCGCGGCTGTGCGGCGGCCAGGCGCACATCGTCGAGGCACCGGTGTTCTTCGCGATCTGCGCCGACCTGCACAAGATCGCGCGCGCCTGCGCCGACCACGAAACCGAGGTGCGCAGCGACAGCTTCGAACTGTTCCTGCAGGCGACCGTCGACGCGGCGCTGCTCGGCCAGAACCTGCAGCTCGCGGTCGAGGCCGAGGGGCTCGGTGCGTGCATGATCGGCGGCGCGCGCAACCACCCGATCGAGATCGCCAAGGCGCTCGGGCTGCCGCGGCACTGCTTCGTCGTGTTCGGCATGACGGTCGGCAAGCCCGGCGACGACCCGGTGCCGCGCGGTCGGATGCCGCTCGCGGGGGTGCTGCACTGGAACCGCTACGACGACTCCGACACCGCGGACGTGCTGCGCGGCGCCGACGAGGTGATGCGCACCTGGGCGAAGCGCGCCAACGCCGAACAGGGTGGCTACAACGGCCGGCCGGTCAGCGAAGACAAGGGCTGGGCCGACCGCATGGCCAGGATGTGGGGCGGCGAGAGCGCCTACGCCGAGGCCCGCAAGGTGTTGCGCGACGAGCTGCGCGAGCTGGGGTTCGGGCTGGACTGACGTTGGGGATGGTCGGGTGTTCCGGCCGGACTGGCGTTGGAGCTGCACTGGGCCGTTGGAGGCGCACTGGCCGTTGGAGCCGCACTGGCCGTCGGAGGCGCACTGGCCGTTCGAGGCATACGGGCCGTTCGAGACACTGGGCCGCAGATTCCGGTGCGGATCGAGCCGTCGCTGCCGCTGGTCGGAACGCCGTCTTCCCGCTCCCATGGTCCTGTTCCGATTCGTTCCTGCCCCTGCCGCGTCGGGCCCCTTTGACTTGGCCCGACGTGCGTCTTCAGCTACCGGCGTGTCCTCGGACCCTGAGCAGACCGCCCAGCTCCTCGAGCGCTGGCACGGCGGCGACCGCGGCGCGCTCGACGAGCTGCTGCAGCGCAACCTCGAGTGGGTCGAGGGCTACGTGCGTCGCAGGCTCGGCAACCAGCTTCGTCGCAAGGAGGAGACCGTCGACGTCGTGCAGGACGCCTGCATCGACATCCTGACGTACGGCCCCCGCTTCGTGGTGCCGGACCGCGACCGCTTCCGCGCCCTGCTCGGTCGGATGGTCGAGAACAACCTGCGCGACCGGCGCGACTACCACAACGCCAAGCGTCGCGACATGCAGCGCGAGGAGAGCATGCCGAGCCGTTCCGTGCTGCGCCTCGGCGAGACGCCGAGCCAGATCGTCGCACGAGACGAACACGCGCAGATGACGCGGCTGGCCATCGACCTGCTGCCGCCGCAGGAACGTGACGTCGTGGTGATGCGCGAATACGACCAGCTGCCGTTCGAGGAGATCGCCGAGCGCGTCGGGCTCAGCGCGTCGGGTACCCGCAAGTGCTACCAGCGCGGGCTCGTGGCGCTCGCGCGCAAGGTCAAGTCCCTGCGCGCGGGGCTGCTCGACGAGGCGCTGGAGGACGACGCGTGAGTGGCGGCGGCGATTTCGACCGCCTCGAGCGTGCGCTCGAGGTGTTCGCGGCGTGGGAGGCCGACGGCATGCCGGTGTCCGGCGCCGCGCTGCTGGCCGCGCACGAGGACCTGCGCGAGGTGCTCGAGCCGCTGGTCGCCGATGCGACCGGCGAGGTCGACGAACCAGAGCCCGATCCCCAACTCGAGATCGACGGCTTCCGCATCGAGTACGAGCTCGGCCGCGGCGGCATGGGCGTCGTCTACGCGGCGCGCCAGGTGGCCCTCGACCGCACCGTGGCGCTCAAGGTGTTGCCGGCGGACGGCCGGGTCGAGCCGCGCGCGGTCGCCCGCTTCCGGCGGGAATCGTCGCTGCTGGCGTCGCTCGACCATCCGAGCCTGGTCGAGGTGCTGACCGTCGGGCGCGACCGCGGCTGCGAGTACTTCGCGATGGAGATGGTCGACGGCGTGCCGCTCAACCGCGTGCTGCGCGAACTCGGTGCCGCCGGGTCGGGTGTGCTCGACGGCAGCAGCGTCGGCAGCACCGTCGACGGGCTGCTGGCGCGTGCGGTGACGCGACGTCCGAAGACGGCGACCGCGGCGACCGCCTCCGGTTCGACGCAGCGCAGCCGCAGCCACTTCGACGAAGCCGCGCGGATCGTCTGGCAGATCGCCGACGCGCTCGCGCACGCGCACGACGCCGGGGTGCTGCACCGCGACGTCAAGCCGTCCAACATCCTGCTGCGCCGCGACGGCCGCGCGGTGCTGACCGACTTCGGCCTCGCCCGCGAGGTCGGTCGGCCGTCGATGACGCAGAGCGGCGAGTTCGCCGGCACGGCCTACTACGCGGCGCCGGAGCAGGTGCTCGGGCGGTCGCGCGATCTCGACGGCCGCGTCGACGTGTTCGCGCTGGGCGTCGTGCTCTACGAACTGCTGACGCTGCACCGACCGTTCGAGGGCGCCAACAGCCACGAGGTCGCGCAGGCGGTGCTGCGCGACGAACCCGTCGACCCGTCGGTGCACAACCGCAGGGTCCCGAGCGATCTGGCGGCGATCGCGCTGCGCGCGCTCGAGAAGGAGCCGCGCCGCCGCTACCGGACCGCGCGTGAGATGGCCGACGACCTCGACGCGTTCTTGCACCACCGCCCGGTGCGCGCGCGGCGGGCGGGGCCGCTGCGGCGCCTGCAGCGCTACGTGCGGCGCGAGCCGTGGAAGGCGGCGCTGGCGCTGGTCGTGTTGGTGTCGGTTCCGTCGATTGCGTTCCTTAGCGGCTACCTGCAGGCGCGCGCGCCGCTGGTGGCGGCCGGTGAGCAGGAGCTGGCCCGGCGTCGCGTCGACGAACTGCTCGAGCGCGCCACGATGCTGCTCGAGCTGGGGGACGACGGTGCTGCTCTCGCGCTGGACGAGGCGCTGGCGCTCGATCCCGCCGATCCCGACACGATTGGCATGTTGGTGTGGGCGCGCTGCGACAGGGGCGACGGCATGTCGCTCGACGAACTGGACGCCTTGCTCGCCGGCTCGCAGCTCGCCGCCGCAGAGCGCGCGAGGCTGCGTGCGTCGGTGCTGCAACGCCTCGGCCGCGGCGACGAGGCGCGGGCCGTGTTGGCCGACCTCGAACCTGCTGGCAGCGCGGTCGCCGCGTTCTATGCGGGGCTGGCGGCGCTGACGCGCGGCCATGCGACCGGCGAACGTGCGGCCTTCGGGGCGGCGGCGGATGCGTTCGAGATGGCGGTGTTGCTCGCGCCGCGTCGCCGACCGCTCTACCTCAACAAGCTGGCCCACGCACTTGGCCACGCCGGCGACGACGACCGCCGCGCGGCGGTCGCCGCCGCGCTGCACCGGGCCTGGCCGGACTCGGTGTCCCAGCAGTACTGGAGCTACTTCGCCGAGAAGGACAGCGCCCGCAGCCGCGCCCGCGAACGGCTGCAGCGTGCGATCGCGCTGCGCAGCGGCAGCGGCACGCTGCACTACAACCTGGGCACGAGCTACCTGCGCAGCGGGCTGCCGCGCGAGGCGATCCCGGCGCTCGAGCGCGCCATCGAGATCGCGCCGGACTACGCGCCTGCGCACGGCAACCTCGCCAAGGCCCGCTTCCAGACCCAGGACCTCGAAGGCGCGATCGCGGCGATCGATGCGGCGCTCGCGCGCGAGCCGGACAACGCGCTGTTCGTCGCCAATCGCGGCCAGTTCCTGCTGGCCCAGGGCCGGACCGACGACGCGGTCGCTGCGCACGACCGGGCGCTCGCGATCGACCCCGCGCAGCCGATCGCGCTCGCTGGCAAGGCCTACGTGCTCTACACCACGCGCGGCGCTGAGCCGTGTCGCGCGTTCTGCGAACAGCACCTCGAGGCCGGACACGTCAGTGAAGAGCTCTACCGCTACCTGGTGATGAGCCTGACGACCCTCGGTCGGCACCAGGACGCGATCGCGGCCGCGGACCGGGGCATCGAGCGCTTCGGGCGCAGCGCCTGGCTGCACCTTCGTCGGGCCTATGCCGCGCGGCCCGTCGACCACGCCGTCGCCGTGGCGTCGGCGCGACGCGCCACCGAACTCGCGCCCGGCCACCCGCTGATGCACGAGGCGCTGGCCAAGATGCTGCTCGATGGCCGGCCGGGGCCGACCGACTGCGAGCACGCGGCGCGCGCCTACACGCGACAGGCGGAGCTGTCGCCGAAGAACGGTCCGGCCCACCTCAACGCGGCGATCTCGTGGATGCGCGCCGGTCGCCCGGGCGACGCCGTCGCGTGCATGCGCACCGCGACCGTCGAGGTTCCGGGGTGGGGGCCCGGCCACGAGAACCTCGGCGGGCTGCTGCTCGACCTCGGTCGCGTCGACGACGCGATCCTCGCATTGCAGCACGGCTGCGAGGTCGTGCCCGACCACGCCGGCGTGCGGTTCCGGCTCGCGTTCGCGCTGCATCGTCGCGCGTCGGTGCGCGGCGGCGAGCAGCCGGACGCGACCCGGGCCGACGTCGAGCGGGCGCTGGCCCTCCTGGAGGGACGGGAGGACGCCGAGTCGCAGCGGCTGCGTGCCGAGCTCGAAGGGATGCGCGGCGGCGAACGCTAGACGTTCCGGATAGGGTGCGTGGTGCCATGACCGCCCGCCCCTCGACGACTCTGTTGTTCGCGCTGCTGGCGCTGTTCGTCGCCGCCTGCCGCGCCGCACCCGAGGCCGCGCAGCGCGTGCGTATCGTCACCTGGAACATCCACCACGGCCGCGGCCTCGACGACCGCGTCGACCTCGCGCGCATCGCCGACGAACTGCGCGTGCTCGACGCCGACTTCGTGTTGTTGCAGGAGGTCGACGTCGGCGTGCGGCGCAGCGGGGAGATCGACATCCCGGCCGAGCTGGCCCGACGGCTCGGCATGAAGCCGGCGTTCTCGAAGAACATCCCGTACCAGGGCGGTGAGTACGGCAACGCCATCCTCAGTCGCTGGCCGATCATCGCCATGCACAACCGCCACTACGACATGCTGCGCGAGGGCGAACAGCGCGGCCTGCTGACGGTGCGTGCTGACGCTCCGGCGGGCGCGATCGCGATCGGCTGCACGCACATCGATTCGCGCCGGGACGACGCCGAGCGCATGCAGAACGCGCCGGAGATCCTGGCGACGGTCGCGGAACACGGGCTGGTCGCGGTCGGCGGCGACTTCAACGACGTGCCGGGCAGCCGGGTGCACGCCGCGCTGTGCGGTTCGTTGGTCGACTGCTGGAGCGAAGCCGATCCTGACGGCGAAGGCGGCACGTATCCGGCTGCGGCGCCGACTAAGCGGATCGACTGGCTGCTGCGTTCGACCGGCGCTGGCTGGCGCACGCGGGCGGCGCGCGTCGTGCCGACCGAGGCGTCCGACCATCGTCCCGTCGTGTTCGAGCTGGTTCGGGAGCGCTAGGAGCGCCAACCAGGAGAAGTGCCAGCGGATCAAGGCCTGGCGCAGACGAACAGCGGGCGGCCGTCGGGCTGCAGCGTTCGTTCGCGGACCACGAAGCCGACGTCGTGCAGCAGATCGTGCCAGGTCGCGCGTGCAAACACGCCGAACTCGTGGTGGTCGTGCACGACCCTCGTGATGCCGTTCTCACGGAGCATCAGCACCATGTCACAGCGGGCGACGGTCGCGTCGTCGTCGCTGGGGGCGTGCAGCCACTCGAAGTAGCGCAGCGAACGGGCGCCGTGGTCCGCGCCGCCGTGGTCGGTGCCCGGCGTGAACGTCTCGCGCACGCAGTCCGGCACGAACAGCGCCGTGCCGCCGGGCCGACAGTGCTCGTGGGCGGTCGCCATGACCGCGCGCAGGTCCGCCGCGGTGGTCATGTAGCAGACCGCATCGTGCACGAACACCGCGTCGAACGCGCGGCCGAGGCGCAGCGTGCGCATGTCGCCCTGGACGTGCTCGGCCTCGGGATTGCGTCGGCGACTCTGCTCCAGCATCGACGGTGACAGATCGGTCAGCGTCCACGCGAACCGGTGGCGCATCTGCGACGCACAGTGGCCGCCGCCGCTACCGAGCTCGAGCGCGTCGAGGCGGTCCTCGCCGTGGCCGGCGCGCAGCAGCTCGGCGTAGAGCGCCGCCTCCTCCTGGTAGTCCTCCGGTGGCGACAGCAGCGGCCACCATGCGGCGAGGTCCTGGTAGAGGCGCGGCTGCATGGCGATCAGGCGTGCACGCCCGGCGCTTCCATGCCGGTCTTCTCGACCCACTCAACGTACGAACCGGGATACTTGTCCGGCGCGCCGCCGCTGGCGCAGGCGCTGACGTCGAGCACGCGGTTGGCGAGGCCGCGCAAGAACGTGCGGTCGTGCGAGACGAACAGCATCGTGCCCTCGAACTTCTCGAGCGTCTGCACCAGCATCTTCTTGGTGTCGAGGTCGAGGTGGTTGGTCGGCTCGTCCAGCACCAGGAAGTTGGGCGGGTCGAACAGCATCAGCGCGAGCACCAGGCGCGACTTCTCGCCACCGCTCAGGTTGGCGACGCGCTTCTCGTGGTCGTCTCCGCTGAATCCGAACGCGCCGAGCAGCGTGCGCTTGACCCCGACCGACTCGAGATGGAACTGCTGGTCGACCTGTTCATAGATCGTCAGCTCGGGATCGAGCAGGTCGAGTGACTGCTGCGCGAAGTAGCCCATCTTGACGCTGCCGAGCTTGACGTTGCCGGCGTCGGGCTGCAGGTGGCCGGCGACCATCTTGAGCAGGGTGGTCTTGCCGGAGCCGTTCTGGCCCATCACGCACCAGCGTTCGCCGCGCTGCACCTCGAAGTCGAGGCCGCGGTAGATGTGCTTGTCGCCGTAGGCCTTCTGCACGCCGTGCAGCTTGACGACGTCGTCGCCCGAGCGCGGCGGCTGCCGGAACTGGAACGCGACCACCTCGCGCTTCCGCGGAGCCTCCAGCCGGTCGATCTTGTCGATCTTCTTCTGCTTGCTCTGCGCCTGCGCGGCCTTGGCGACGTGCGTGCCGAAGCGGTCGATGAACCGCTGCATCTTGGCGATCATCGCCTGCTGCCGTTCGAAGGCCGCCTCCTTCTGGGCGGCGCGCACTTCCTGTTCGCGCACCATGAAGTCGTAGTCGCCCTGGTAGCTGACGAACTGGCCGTCGTCGACGTCGATGATGCGGTCGACCAGGCGGTTCATGAAGTCGCGGTCGTGGCAGGTCATCAGCACCGCCGACCTGGTCTGCTTGAGGAAGCCCTCGAGCCACAGGATCGACTCGATGTCGAGGTGGTTGGTCGGCTCGTCGAGCAGCAGCACGTCGAAGTTGCCGAGCAGCACCTGGGCCATGCCGACGCGCATCTTCCAGCCGCCGGACAGAGCCCCGACGTCGCCTTCGATCATCTCGTCGTCGAAGCCGAGGCCGTGCAGCACCTCGCGTGCGCGCGCCTCGAGTTCGTAGCCGCCGAGGTCCTGGTAGTCGCCCTGGATCTCGCCGTAGCGAGCCAGGATCTCGTCCATCCGGTCGGCCTGTTCGGGGTCCGACATGTCGGCTTCGAGCCGCTGGATCTCGTGGTGCAGCGCTCCGGCGCGGCCGCTGCCGGCGATCGCCGTGTCGATCACGCGGGCGCCGGACATCTCGCCGACGTCCTGCTTGAAGTAGCCGATCGTGACGCGCTTGGGCAGCGCGACCTCGCCCTCGTCCGGCGGGTCCTCGCCGACGATCATGCGGAAGACGGTCGACTTGCCGGCGCCGTTGGGACCGGTGAGGCCGACCTTCTCGCCGGCGTTGAGCTGGAGCGACCCGTCCACGAACAGGATCTGGTGGCCGTGCCGCTTGTTGATGCCGCTTAGGGTGATCATGCGAGGGCGAGCAGGTTAGCGATCCAGGTGGCTCGGGCCACTGCGGATGTGGCTATGCGGGCGGGCGAAAAGACGGGGCGCCCTCAATGCGGACTGCGCACGAGGGCCTCCTCCAAGATCGCACGGGTCCTGCTCCAATGGCATCCACCAACGTCTCACCACCAGGAGAAGCCAGATGAACTTTCGTTCGTTCGCGATCACGATCGCCGCGCTGGCAGCGCCCGTCGCTGCGCAGTTCAACGTCTGCAGCTCGTCGCTGCTAGGCACCGGCTGCGGCCCGACCCTCGACGTCACGTTCACGCCGGTCGGCAACGCCGGCAACCAGCAGATCACGATCTCGGGTGGCGGCCTCGACCCGGCCGGCATCACCGTCATGGTCTGGGGCCTCAACAACCTCGGCGGCTTCCCGCTGCCGCTCGGTGGCTGCCCGGTCTACACCGAGTACCTGTGGGGCCACAACATCAACCCCGACGCCGCAGGCTTCTACTCGTGGAGTCGCAGCTGGCCAAACTCGGTCCAGGGCCAATACAACATCCAGCTCGGCACGCTCTACGTGAACGCGAACAACGAGTTCGCCATCGAGACGTCGGAAGCCCGCGTCGCGATCTGCACGCAGTAGCGCCGACCGCCGCGGCGGCTACTTGAACTCGTTGCCGCCGCCGCCCGCACCGCTGGCGACCTCGATGTCGCCGTTGTGCGTCTTCAGGAACAGGCGGCCGTCGGTGTTCGCCTCGCCGAGCCGGCAGCGCAGGCTGCGCCTCTTGATGTCGGCGTCGTGGATCGTCGCCGGCGGGTCGATGTGCCCGTTGTGCGTCGCCGCTTCGAGCCAGCAGCGGGCGTCGGCGCTGACGACGACGTCAATGTCGCCGTTGTGCGAGACGATGCGGCCGTCGAGGTCCGCGCCCGATTCGATGGCCAGCTCGACCTCGCCGTTGTGGGTCTCGACCCAGACCTTCTGGTTCTGCACGGCGCCGATCACGTCGCCATTGTGGGTCTCGACGCGCAGCGCGCCGGTGGTGCCGTCGGTGCGCACGTTGCCGTTGTGCGTCAGCAGCGTCAGCGCCAGGTGCTCGGGCACCTTCATCGTGTAGGTGAACGAAGGCGAACGGTTGTTGAGGTCGGGACGCGGGTACTTGCCGTAGATCTTGAGCGTCTCGCCGTGCACCTCGTGGGCGACCGACAGCAGCCGCAGGTTGTCGTCGGCCTCCTCCTGCGTGTGGCCGCGCACCTTCATGACCGTATGCAGCTGGATCGTGTCGCTGGCGTCCCCGCGGGTGATCGTGATGTCGCCGTTGTGGGTCTTGCAGTGCAGCGCGATCGCCTGCTCGAGTGGGACCTCGGCCTCGACGGTCTTGCTGGCGGTGAAGCGCGGGTAGGAACAGGCCACCGTCAGCAGCGGCACGAAGAGCAGGGCGGTTCGCATGGGATCGTGGCGCGGGTCGCGCGCGGCCCCTACGGACCGTCGCGCGGAGATTTCGGGGGTGTGCCGCTACGGCAGCGGACGGGTGTAGGTGACCGTGAGCACGGGCGGGTTGCTGCCCTCACGGGTGCTGAACCGCTTGGCCGTCGTCGTCGCCCCCTCGTTGCCGACCAGCGCCCAGCCGAAGTTGCTGAACGTCGCGTCGAGCCAGCCCTGCACGTCCGACGACAGGTCGCCGGACACATCGGTGCCGGGCGCGCCGACCATGATCGTGGCCGTCGCCGCAGCGAACGAGCCGCCGGCGCTGGACCACGCCGTGGACGGTGTCGTGCGGTTGGCCCAGGTGGCGCCGCCGCCGGCCGCAACGGCGCCGAGGCCGCCGGGGTTGCCGGCGTTGGACGAGCCTTCGGTCCAGGCCTGGGTCAGGCGCCGGATCGCGATGCTCTGGTTGCCGGTCACCGCCGGGGTGTCGGACACCAGCGTCAGCGTCGCGTTGGTCACGGTCGAGCCGGCCGGCACGCTCGAGATGTCGAACTGCACCAGGCCACGGCGAGAGAGCGTGCTCGAGGTTCCGGCCGTTCTGCCGACGATCAACTGGGTGCCGGCGCCGTTGCTGTTGTTGGTCGCCTCCTGGTAGATCGTGTTGTCGGCGGTCGCGTTGAGCATGATCGTCTCGCTGTCCGCCACCGACGTGAACGGCAGGGTCGTCGAGCCGCTGCCGCCCGGGCCGGTCGCCGTCAGCTTGACCGTGTAGGCGGTCTGGCTGCTGGTCGGGAACAGGTTGGCGATGGTGTCGGTGACCGTGACGCCGGTGCGATCGGTCGAGCCGTTGTTGTCGAGGTCCCAGGCGTAGCTGGTCGCGTTGCTGGAGCCCGACGCGTCGAGCGTGACGGTCTGCGCCTCGTAGCCCGACGTCGCCGGCACCGCCGAGATCGTGATCGTGAAGCTCGCGGTCACGACGCCGTTGGCGGTGATGCCGGTGGTGGCCATGTCGGTGCCGCCGGGACCGGTCGCCGTCAGCGTGACCGTGAACGAGCCGCTCGACGTGAACGTGTGCGTCGGGTTCTCGGTGGTCACGGTCGGCGAGCCGTCGCCGAAGTCCCACGAGTAGCTGGTCGCGCCGGTCGACGTGTTGGTGAACGTCACCGCGAACGGCACCGTGCCGGAGCTGGTCGACGGCGTGAAGCCTGCGACCACCGGGGTGAACACCTCGATCAGGTTGGTCTTGGTCTCGGTCGCCGAGCCGGCCACGTTGGTCGCCGTCATCGTCACCGTGTAGGTGCCAGGCGTCGTGTAGGTGTGGTTCGGGTTCTGCGTCGTCACGGTCGACGAGCCGTCGCCGAAGTCCCACAGCCAGCTGGTCGGGTCGCCGGTCGACGTGTCGGTGAACGTCACCGCCAGCGATGCGGGACCGCTCGTCGGCGTCGCCGTGAAGTCCGGGACCGGCGTTCCGATCGCCGTGATCAGGTTCGCCTTGGTGACCGAGTTGGTCGTGGTCGCGTTGCTGGCGGTCAGCGTCACCGTGTAGCTGCCCGCCGTCGCAAACGTGTAGCTCGGGTTCTGCTCGGTCGAGTCGACGTTGCCGTCGTTGTCGAAGTCCCACTCCCACGCCGTCGGCACGCCGGTCGACGCGTCGGTGAACTGCACCGTCAGCGGGATCGCGCCGGAGGTCACGTCGGTGGTGAAGTCGGCGACCACCCCGGACGTCTCGTCGAGGAACGCGACGATCAGGTCGGTCGAGTCCGAGTTGCCGAGGTTGGTCGCGGCCGTCTTGTAGACCGAGAAGCCGACGCTGTAGGTGCTGCTCGCCGAAGCGAACGTCGTGAACTGCGGTTCGGTCGAGTCGCCGTTGCCGTCGGTCGCCTCGAGCGTCGTCAGGCTGTAGCGATACGGCAGCACGTTGCCGGCGAGCGCCTGCGCCACGTCGACCAGGAATACGTCGACGGCGCCGTTCTCGTCGCTGCGCAGGATGTCGATGTTGGTCGCGGCCGACTCGAACGCGATGTTGGCGCCGTCGGCGCCGATCACCGGGTTGCGCGCGTCGCCGTCGCCGATCACGTCGAGGCTGGTCGACAGCAGGCGGTTGAGCATCGTCGTGTTGCCGCTGTCGCTGTCGAACACGTAGACGTTGGTGGTCGCGGTCAGCGCCGCCGCCAGGTCGGTCTTGTCCGACTCGAACGCGACCAGCGTGCGGCCGCCGCCGGCGACGTAGATGCTCGCGTCGGCGCTGGCGCCGCCGGTGCCCTCGGCGCCGGCCGAGGTGACGCTGGCGCGGTTCTTGGTGAACGGCGCGCTGCCGCTGACGTCGCTGTAGAAGACGTCGCGCACGCCGTTGGTGTCGCTGCCGATCAGGTCGGTCGCGTCCGACTCGAACGCCACGCCGACGCCGGTCGGATCGATGCTGGGCGCCTCGCTGCTGCCGTCGCCGCCGGTCGCCTGGTTGGTGGTCTGGTGGCTGATCAGGTGCGTGTCGTTGGTGCCGAGGTTGCGCACGTAGACGTCGAAGCCGCTGCTGCCGTTGCCGTCGGTGAAGCCCGCGACCAGGTCGGTGGCCTGCGACTGGAACGCGACCAGGTTGCCGGTCGCGCCGCCGATCACCGGAGTGGTCGACGCGCCGTTGCCCTCGTTGGTGGTGCCGTTGGTGGCGCTCACCAGCGTGGCGTTGCCGTTGACCTGCAGCGACAGGTTGCCGCTGGCGTCCGAGATCAGGTCGACCGCGGTGCGGAACACGTCGGTCGCACCGTTGGTGTCGCCGGCGACCAGGTCGGTCGCGTCGGACTGGTAGACGATGTAGAGCGTGCCGACGGTGCCCGGCGCGGTGAAGCTGCCGTTGGGCACGTAGATCATCTGGGGCCTGGTCGAGGCGGCGTCACCGGCGTTGGTCGTGCTGGCGGCGCGGCTGACGAGCGTGACGTCGCAGACTGCGTCGGCGGCGGTCACCGGGAAGCCGGCGGCCTCCCAGTCGTCGATCTGCTGGATGAACACGGCCGAACCGCCCGGCACCGTGCGGGGCTCGCCGTCGACGTCGCTGGGCTCGTCGATGCCGTCGTGGTCGTCGTCGGCGACGCCGTTGCGGCCACCGACCGTCGGCAGGATGCCGGAGTCGAGCGCCCACAGCACGCGCGGGTCGGTCTTGAAGTGCTCGAGGTCCCCGGTCGGCGGGATCTGCGCGCGCGCCGCCAGCGCGGCCACGGTCTCGGTGCGCAGGTCGAAGGTGCCGTCGGGCGCCTTCCAGTCCTCGACCGGCTCCGCGGTGCTGTTCAGGTGGCACGGGATGCAGGTCGCGGCGTCTCCGCTCGGGAACGAAGCGCCCGGCGACGGACCCGCGTGCGGCTGGCCCTGCGAGGCTGCTGCCGACACGAACGCCGTCGTCGTCGGGCTCTGCATGCTGTGGCAGGTCGCGCAGCGCGGGTGACGGAACTTGCCGGCCAGCGACTGGCTGAAGGCGTTGGCGTTGACCTCCTGGGCACAGATCGCCGCAACGAACACGTCGGCGGCACCGTTGGTGTCGTTGACCAGGTCGCGGCTGACGTTGGCGGTGACGCCGTCTCCGCCCGCATCGGACGTCGTGAACGCGACCAGCACGACGTCGCGCTCCGCGAACGCGCCGATCGCCGGAACCACCGCACCCGCGACGACGGAGTCCGCGGCCGGATCCGTCAGTTCGACCCCGATGTCGAGGCCGACGGGCAGGTTGGTGCTCGTCTGCGTCGTCTCCCCGCTGGTGGGGGTGTTGGGGAGGTTGTTGCCGAGACCGGACGAGCAGCTGGCGATCGCAATGGCGATCGCAGCGATGCTCAACGTGACGAGGAGGCGTACCTTCATGGAATGGACGATGCCAGCCGATGTTCGGAGGGAGAGACTACCCTTTCGGCTGTTGCGATGCTGCCAACCAAGTCCTCTTGGCATGGGGCGTTTGCAACACGTCGGTGGTGGCAGTCGTTCGTCGATCGCCGGATACTTGCCCCCGGCACCCAGCCGCCCAACTGAGATGAAGAATTCGTCCCTGCTGTTGTTCCTGCTGCCGGCGATCGCGCTCGGCTCGTGCAAGTTCCTGGTCAAGCAGCTGGTGGACTACCAGGACTACTGGCCGAGCGGCTTGCCGAAGACGCGCGGCACGCTGGCCGGCGACAAGCAGGCGGGCGACTGGACGCTGTTCTACGAGTCCGGCCGGCCGATGGCGAAGGGCGCCTACAAGGAGGACCGTCAGTTCGGTCCGTGGACGTTCTACTACGAGAACGGCGCCGAGAAGCGCTCGGGCAGCTACGACGACAAGGGGCTGCGCACTGGCGACTGGCTCTACAAGTACGAGGACGCCACGCCGAAGGCGCGCGGCGCCTACGTCGGCGACTTCGAGGACGGCCTGTGGACGTTCTACGGGCCGGACGGTGCGGTCTCGATGGAGGGCCAGTACGACAGCGGCAAGCAGTCGGGCTTCTGGACGTTCTATTACGCGGGCGGCAAGCCGAAGGCGCAGGGCATCTACTTCCGCGGCGACCGCGTCGGCCCGTGGCAGGTCTGGAGCGAGAACGGCGCGTCGCGCATCCAGGACTTCGGCCAGAAGGCCGGCGTGCAGCTCGTTCGCCAGGTCTGGCCCGGCACCCAGCAGATGCAGCGCACCGGCGCACTGCAGAACGGCAAGGCGGTCGGTCGCTGGACCAGCTGCCACCAGAACGGCAAGGTGCGGCTCTGCTGCGGCATGGTCGCGGGCGTGCCGTCCGGGGTGTTCGAGGCGCGGGACGAGCGGGGCGGCGTGGTCGCGCAGGGGCGGTTCGAGGCTGGCCAGGTCGTCGCTGGCGGCACGGCGGTCGCCGACGGCGTCGTGCGCGAGCTGGTCGCGGGAGCGCTGCCGGCGGCGCCGGCGAGCATCGAGCCGTGGTCCGGCTCCGCCGCGATGGCGGCGGCGTCGCCCGAGCAGCAGCTGTCGCTGTTCGTCGGCGAGCAGCGCCTCGACGTCTCGGGTGAGCCGTTCGTCGCGGTCACGATCGACGAGAGCGCGCAGCCCGCCGGTGCGCCGGCGCCGGTCGCCGCCGCGGTCATCGAGCAGATCGACGAGCAGCCGGCCCGCATGCCGGCGGCGGCGCAGCCGCAGCTGACCGTCAAGCAGAAGAAGGAGATGGACCAGTACATCGACGAGTACACCAACGGCCCCAAGCCGGGCGGCGGCATGTTCAGCGGTGGGGACTACGCGCCGCAGGCCGGCAGCCCGCGGCCCAAGGGCGGCACCGGCCGTCGCGAGCAGCTCGAGGGCAAGCCGCTGCCGTTCGACAAGATGCAGGCGGTCGACGGGGGCGACGTCGACCTGACGGCCTACCACGGCAAGCAGCGGGTGATGATCGTCGTGCTGCGCGGCTTCCTCGGCGAGGTGTGCTGCTACTGCGTCGCGCAGACCAAGGCGCTGGCCAAGGCCAAGTCCAAGCTCGAGGCCAACAACGTCGAGGTGCTGGTGATCTACCCGGGGCCGCGCGAGAACGAGGAGTCGTTCCGGCGGATCTACGAGGAGGAGTTCGGTGAGGGCGCGCCGCCCTACCGCGTCTTCTACGACCAGGATCTCGAGCTGGTGACCAGGCTCGGCATCGAGGGCGACCTGGCGTCGCCGTCGACGTTCCTGGTCGACGAGAACGGCATCGTGCAATACGCCTACGTCGGCGAGCACCGCGCCGACCGGCCGGCGACCAACAAGCTGATCAAGCTGATCGAGGGGATGAAGGAGTGAGCGGCACCGATCCCAACGGCAAGCACTTCGGCAGGAGGGGCGACCCGACCAGCCCGTTCCAGCCGAGCGGCGCCGACGACGGTGGCCCGCCGGGAGGCACGCTGCCCAACGACCTGCCCAAGCTGCCCGGCATCACGCTGCAGTATGAGATCGCGCGCGGTGGCATGGGCGTCGTCTACAGCGGTCGCCAGGACTTCCTGGACCGCCGCGTCGCGGTCAAGTTCTTGTCGGTCGAGCTCGGCGGCGAGGCGTTCGCCAAGCGCTTCCAGCGCGAGGCCAAGATCCTCGCCGGCATCAGCCACCCCAACATCGTCGGCTGCCACATGGCGGACACGACGCCGCAGGGGCAGTCGTATCTGGTGATGGAGTTCATCGACGGTCCCAGCCTGAAGGCGTGGATCGGCGACAACGGCCCGGTGGCGCCGATCGCGTCGCTGCGGCTGATCCGCGCGAGCGCGGCGGCGCTGGCGCACGCGCACCAGTCCGACATCATCCACCGCGACGTCAAGCCGGAGAACATCCTGCTCGAGTCGGTGACGTCGACCGCGATCGACATCGCGTTCCCGTTCACGCCCAAGCTGGTCGACCTCGGCCTCGCGCGCATGACGCACGAACAGGTCGGTGCCGGGCTGACCTCGCCGGGCTCGGTGATGGGCACGCCGTCGACGATGTCGCCCGAGCAGTTCGACGACCCGGACTCGGTCGACTTCCGCTCCGACATCTACGGCCTCGGTTGCTGCCTCTACGAGATGCTGGTCGGCCACCCGGCGTTCCGCGGCAGCAAGCTGACCGACATCGTGCTGCGCAAGCGCGATCCTGACGCGCCGGATCCGTGTGCCGAGAACGCGTCGCTGCCGGCCGCGGTCGGCGCGTTCACCAAGCGGCTGCTGGCGAGCGCGCGCGAAGATCGGCCGGCGAGCTACAAGCAGCTGGACCAGGAGATCGGCGAGCTGATCGAGGCGCTGCAGAGCGCGGGTGGGCGGACCGACACGATCGCGGGCATGGCCGGTGACGTGCTCGATCGGACCGTGCCGTCGAAGCCCGGTGCGTTCGGTGGCGCGACGCCGGCGCAGCCGACCCAGCCGGCGCCGCCCGCCAAGGGCGGCAAGACCGCGCCCGGAATGCTCAACACCGGCGAGCTCGACTTCCTCAGCGAAGGCGTGCCGCCGGTCGACGCCGCGCCCGCGTTCCAGGAGGCGCCCGGCGGCGGTGGGACCGGCGGAGAACGACCCGGCGGTCGCACCGTGGTCACGCAGGGCTCGTCGGACACCAGCGCCACCCAGCCGGACGGTCCGGCCGGCGGCGGCAAGAACGGCCTGATCGCGGTCGTCGCCGTGCTGTTGCTGGTCGGCGGTGGTGTCGGGGCGTTCTTCGCGATGAACGGCGGCGGGGAGGATCCGGACGTCGGCGGCGGCCAGACAGGAGGGACCCAGATCGGCGGCACCCAGACCGGCGGGGCCCAGGGCAACGTGCCCAACGCGCGTCCGGTCGTCACGATCGCGCAGGCGCCGGACACGGTCGCCATCGGCGAGCGGTTCACCATCGAGCTGGAGGCCAGGGATGCCGACGGCGACGATCTCGATTACGAGTGGATCTGGCCGACCGACGTGATCGTGGCGGCCTCGACGACCAGCGGGCCGACGGTCCGATTCGCCCTGGACGACGGTCTGCCGGGCGTCGAGATGACGATCTCGGCGCGGGTGACGGACGGTCGTTCGGAGGAGCCGGTCGTGATCGACCACCGATTCGTCGTCGGCGACGGTCCGGTCAGCAAGCCGCTGCAGACGTTCAAGAGCGACAGTTCGTACGTGCACCGCGGCTCGTGGACGCCGGCCAACCAGGATCCCTACGACCTGTTCGTGGTCGGGCGGGTGCGCAACGGACCGGCGACGCTGCAGAAGAAGGTCGGTGAGGAGCCCTATTGGGAGTGGATGGGCACGCTCGAGCCGACCGAGGAGGAGGGCGTCGACACCTGCGTCGGGCTGTTCGCCGTGACGTTCGGCGACGAGGGCCTGGCGGTGCGCGCGACGCGCAACATCAAGACCCGCGCCTGGAAGAACGAACTGCTCGACCGCGTGCCCGGCCAGGACCAGTGGACGTCACGCGTGCAGCCGATCGTGCGCGAGTGGACCGAGCCCGAGCGCACCGACAACCGTTCGGAGGCCTGGTGCTCGATCCGCCGCGAGCGCAGCCGGCTGATCGTGCAGATCGGCGAGATGGTGCGCCCGCCGGCGATCCGCGGCAACAAGCCGCCGGAACCGACCATCGTGAAGGTCGAGCCACTGGTGATCGACCTGACCGACGCCCAGGTCGAGGCCCTCGACTCCACCGGCCAGATCACCCTCCTGGTCCCCGAGTGGCGCTGCGTCTACCGCCTCGACCACCGCTAAGTAGCCGTACGGCTACTCAGAAGGTCCAGTTGACGCCGAGGGAGAACCAGATGGGGTCGTCGTTGGGGGTGCCGACGTCGTTGAACCAGCGGTCGAGCGTGCTGTTCATCATCGACGAGCCGTGCACGCCGCCGGTGATCACGGTGCGCGCGTCGTACTGCCACTGCACCTCGATCTTGCCGCGCAGGTCGCCGAGGCCGCTCTCGTCGAGGTCGTAGAGCCAGTTGGACTGCGCCGACGTCACGTAGCCGAGCGAACCGTCGGCGACGATGCCCCACTCGTCGTTGATCGGGAACGTCTCGGTGATGCCGACGCGGTAGTAGGCGGCGCGCACCTCGTCGAAGTCGTAGTGCCACGAGAAGTACGGCGTGGTCTCGAGCACGTTCGCGCTGACCCGCACGAAGAACTCGTTGGTGCCGCCGCGTTCTTCGCCGGGGCCGCCCTGGCCGTCGGTCGAGAACTCGAGGCCGTTGGGCAGGTTGTAGTTGAAGACCCCCGCGGTCACCGTGAACGTCTCGTTGAGGCGCGACGTGTAGCTGCCGACGAAGTCGATCTCGGAGAACCGGCCGCCGTGCCCACGCGGAAACCACGCGTCGCCGTTGTCGTCGTTGAGGTCCATGTTGCCGCGCGCGACGAGCGTGATCGAGTCGTCGGTGACCGTCGGCAGGCTCACGGCTAGACGGGGTTGGAACACGCCGTTCTCGGACTGGATCATGCCGCGGTGCACGAACTTGCTGGCGAACGTGCCGCCGATCGACACGCCGGGGCGTGCGTCCTCGGGCACGATGCAGCCGGTGGCGGTGAAGCTGATGACACAGAGCAGTCCGACAACACGGCGATTCATGCGTACTCCTGTAGCTGACGAGGCGCGGGTTCCGATGGCGGGGGAGTGTCGTGGCGGCCCGCCGGCATTTCAACGCTGCTGGACCGGCCACCACGCCCTCCGACCCCGCATCTCGGTGCCGATCCGCGCCCCGCTGCTCGCCTTGTTGGTCGTGACGATGCTGTCCGGCTGCGTGCCGGTCGGCTTCACCGGGCAGGTCGGCTACGCGCGCATGAAGGTCGGCGGCGACCTCGCGCTCGACAACGGCGGCGGCTCGTCGCCGGCGATCGAACAGGGCGTCGACTCGGCGTTCGGGCTCGGCGACAGCCAGGGCTCCCCGTACTTCCGCGGCCAGCTCGACCTCGGCGGACCGGTGTTCTCCGGTTCGATCTTCTGGCTGCGCGACGAAGGCCAGGGCCAGCTGCAGGACGCGTTCGGCGGCCTGCCGGCCGGGACCGCGGTGGCGGGGCGCCTCGACCTGGGCGTCGCCAAGTTGAGCGCCGTCTACGACCTCGACCTCGGGCCGTTGAAGGTCTCGCCCGGCGTGCTGTTCGACGTGTTCGCGCTCGACTTCTCGGCGCGCGAACTGACCCTCGGCAGCCGCGAGGAGATCGACGACGTGGTGTTCGTGCCGATGCCGTTCGTGCGCGCCGAGGCCGGGCTCGGTCCGGTCACGGCGGTCGGCGAGGTCGGCTACCTCGAGGTCTCGAGCCTCGGGGACAACGAGGGACGTTTCCTCGACTTCGAGGCGATGCTCGAGATCCACCCGCTGCCGCTCGGTCACGTTTTCGTCGGCTATCGATACCTTGGAATCGATGGCAGCGGCGATACCGGCGACGAAGCGTTCGCCACGGACCTGCAGATCCAGGGTTGGGTGGTCGGCGGTGGGATACGCTTCTAGCCGTTGTGCGACTGGCGAATCCACGCCGGTCCAGCCATGCTGCCCACCATGAAGTTGCGGAACGTTCTGCTCCTCGCCCTGCCCCTCGCCTTCGCCGCCTGCGCCGGCCAGACCTACAAGGTCCAGGTCGGCCCGACGTTCGCGCGCGCCCGCGGCGAGATCGCGCTCGCCAACAGCTCGGGCTTCCTGCCGCCGGCCAACAGCATCGACGGCAACCTCGGCCTCGGCGAGTCGGAGGCCTCGCCATACATCCAGGCGCAGACCGACATCGGCCGCCACCGCGTCCGCATCAACGGCTTCTACATCGACACCGAGGGCACCGCGGTGCTCAACAACGCCTACGGCAACATCGTCGCGGGCACGCAGGTGCGCACGTCGATGGACTTCTTCGCGATCGTCTCCAACTACAGCTACGAGCTGCTGCGCAAGGAGCACTACCGCCTCGGCGTCGGTGGCCAACTTGGCTACTACTCGCTCGACGTCGCGGCGCGCTCGACCGGCGGACGCGAGGAGATCGTGACCGACGTGCTCGTGCCGATGCCCTACGTCGAGGCCGAGGCGTTTTACGGCGACTTCACGTTCGGTGCGGCGGCCGGGATCATGGCCGCCGACCTCGGCGACGCGAACGGCCGCTACTGGGACCTCGAGGTCTACACCAACTGGCAGGTCGACGACGCCTGGGACGTGCGCGGCGGCTATCGCTACCTGCTGCTCGACGGCTACGGCCGCGCGTCGTCCCGCGACTTCGACGCCGACGTCGACGTGCAGGGTCTCTACATCAGCGCCGGCGTGCGCTTCTGATCGCCCGCTCTGCGGCGTCGAACAGCCGCTGCTCCCAGTCGCGCGCCGACCGCTTCGGTCCGAACGCCGCGACGTCCTCGATGCGCAGCCGCACCGAGACGTCCGGCACCACGCCTTCGTCCTGGAAGCCGACGCCGGTGCGGTCGACCAGCCGGGTCTCGCTGTATTCGAGCACCCCACCCTCGGGACCGTAGACGCGCTCGATGCCCGCCTCCGCGCCGGCCGTGCGCTCACCGATGACGATCGCGCCGCAGTCGCGCTGGAGGATGCGGGCGGCGTGTTCGGCCATGCTGGCGGTCATCGAGCTGGTCAGGATCACCAGCGGCTTGTCGTAGCGCTTGCCGCGCGGCGCGAACTGCACCAGCAGGAACAGCTCGACCGAGAACGGCCAGATCGTCGTGACCTGTTCCTGCGCGGTCACGAACACCAGGTCGGTCGCCTCGGGCAGGAAGCGGCCGACGATCTGCCGGCCGACCTCGAGGTTGCCGCCGTAGTTGCGCCGCAGATCCAGCACCAGGCCGTCCTTCTCCATGGCCTGGTCGATCCACGCATCGACCGCGCCGAGCGCTTCGCCGAGCAGGACCTGGTTCATCGTGTGCAGCCGCAGCACGCCGTAGTCGCGATCGCCGTCGTATTCGGCCAGCTGCTGCTGCGGCCGCGCCAGGTGCGCGAGCCAAGAGCCGCGCGCGACCACGCCGGCCTCGGGCCGCGCGACGACGTGCCGCGTGACGACCTCGTCGTTCCAGCGCAGCTGCAGTTCCACCGGGGACCCGGGTGGCCCGATCATCAGGTTGCCGAGCAGCGACGAGACGATCTTGGAGCCGTTGACGCGCCACAGCTGCGGAAAGCGCGCGTGGTGCGGCAGGTCCTCGGGCGGCTCCGGCGCCTCGCCGCCCGGCCAGCCGACGACGTAGACCCTGCCCTCGACGACCATCAGGTCGAAGCCCGGCCGGTCGAGCAGCGACGTCGGCTGCACGCCGTCCTCTACCCAACCGTCCTCGGGCGGCGTGTAGGAGATGTGCGGGTCGTTCAGCTCACTGAACATGCCGCTGAGCAGGTGGAAGAACTCGTGCGGCCGCTGCGCGAACGGCACCGCCGCCCGGTACTGCCGCCGCACCTCCTTCCAGTCGAGCAGGTCCTTGCCGAAGAACGGATAGTTGTCGGCCAGCTGCTCCCAATAGAAGTCGAACGCGGCCACCCGCTCGGAGTCGGCACTGGTCAGCGGATCGAAGCCGGCGCAGGCCCCGAGGAACAGCGCTGCCAGACAAGCGGAGCGTCGGATCACCACCTCACGCTCCCAAGACCCCCCGCCACCGTCAACCCGCACCCACCCCCCCAAACCGAACCCGGTTCCGTATGCGCCCCCAAGCGCCGCATACTGAACCGGGTTCAAGTTGCGCCATTTCACCGACTGGGCGCAGCAGGGGCGCAGCGTCGGACTCGGTGTTGGGGCGTCAGCGTCGAGGAGCCGGCGTAAAGGCGCCGACAAGGCATCGGCGTCAGGCCCGGCACCAGCACCGCCCCCGCACCAGCACCGCCCCGTGCTGCCCCCTGCCCGCTACCGCTAGCGCTGGAACGCCAGGTGGCCGAGGTGGGCGCGGCCCGCCTCCGACGTCGCGAAGTCGAAGAACTCGAGCGCGACCCGGTCCGGCATGCCCGACGTGACCAGCTGCAGCGGCACGCCGTAGGGGTAGGTGCCGTAACCGAACGCGGCGGCGCACGGCGGCGTCCAGTTGATGTCGACCAGCTTCTGGCCCGGCTCGCGCGGGCCGTCCGTCAGCCTCACCAGCCCGATCGCGCCGCGGTGCTGCAGGATCTGGTCGGCGACGTGCCGTTCGCTCGCCACGCGCACGCAGGTCGAGGCGAACTTGTCGCCCGGGATCAGCACCTTCGCCGCCCGATCGAGCAGGCTCCGGTCGGTCGGCACGACCGCGACGATCGGGTTGGCCTCGAAGCCGAGCTGCTGCCAGTCGTTGACCTGGCCGGTGAAGATCTGCCGGATCTGGTCCGGCGTCAGCGAACGCACCGGCGACGTCGGCGACACCGTCAGGGCGAACAGCTCGACCCCGATCTGCGTCTGCCGCAGGCCGGCGTGGATCTCGCGCTGCGACAGCGTGCCGCCGATCAGCCCGAAGTCGGCGCGCCCGATCATCAGCAGCTCGACGGCCTCGCGATCGGTGCAGTCGACGTGCCGCACCTTGCGGCCTTCCAGGGTCTGCTGGTAGGCGCCCTCGAACGCGTCGTCAAACGACTCCTGCGCGTTGCGCCCGACCACGACCACCATCGACTCGGACTCGGGCACCAGCGCGCGCTGGGCCGAACCGGTCTCGACCATCGGCGCTGCCGCCGGCTCCAGGCCGAAGATGTGCCCGGTCGCCGGCCGGATCGTCGCGTATTGCGGCCGGATCACCGGCGGCGGGTCCGTCAGCGCCAGGGCGCGCGGATCCGGGTCCGGCATGTCGCAGGCGCCCGCGGTCAGGGCGATGCCAGCCAGGGCCAATCCACGCCGAACGTCAGCTGTTGAGTTTCTGTGCAAATCCCACCTCCCGGTGCCGGGGTATCGGGCGGAACGCGGGGCAGGTGTTGCAAGACGCGACGGTCGGGCCTTCGTAAGCCCATTGGGAAGGGTCGATTGCGCGTGAGACAATCGAGTCGCGGCGCTCAAGAGCGGCTGGCACGAGCGGCGCCTGTCGACCCAGATCCCCTCCTGCGATCGACTTGGTCAAATTGGCACGATTGATCGTGGCCAATCCTCGGCTACACCTTCCGTCCCGTGCCGAGCCTGCTTCCCGAACTCCATCCCGCCAGCGCGACCGCGATGTCGGAACAGATCGCCCGCTTCTACGAGCGCGCGATCGAGGACGGTCGTGTGCTCGTCGGCGACCGCCTGCCGCCGATCCGCGAGGTCGCGTCGACCTGCCAGGTCACCCGCGCCACCGTGCAGGAGGCCTACCGGCGGCTCGCCGATCGCGGCCTCGTCGAAGGAACGGTCGGTCGCGGCACCGTCGTGCTCGCGACTCCGACGAACAGCGATGCGCCCGCGGCGGGTCCCGGCCGCCTGCTGAGCCCGTATGCCGAGGCCGCGCTGCGGCGGACGCGCATCATGGCCGGCGCGCCGGCCCTGCCCGCAGCGCAGACCCTGGTCGCCAACTTCGCCGAGCTGCAGCCCGACGAGGCCCAGTTCCCGATCGCGGCCTGGCGCGAGGCGATGGACGCCGTGCTCGAACAGCACGGCCGCGAACTGCTCGGCTACGGCCACTCGACGTTCGGTCTCGAGCAGCTGCGCGAACTGCTCGTGCGCCGTTCGCACGACAGCGACCCGGAGTTGACCAGCGACCAGCTGCTGGTGACCGCCGGCGCCCAGCAGGCGCTCGACCTCGTGCTGCGCACGGTCTGCACCGCCGGCGACACCGTCGTCGTCACGCAACCGTCCTACCACCACATGCACGGCCTGCTGCGCGCGCACGGCCTGCAGGTCGTGCAGGTGCCGTTCGGGCCCGACGGGCTCGACCGCGCGCAGCTGCAGCGGGTGCTGTCGCGGCCGTCGGTGCGGCTGTGCTACCTGATGCCGACGTTCCACAACCCGACCGGCCGCACGCTCGACCTCGCGCAGCGTCGCGCGCTGATCGACGCGATCGGCGAGACCGACATCGTGCTGGTCGAGGACGAGTACCAGCACTCGCTGCGCTGCCGCGGCGACGCGCTGCCGACGCTGCGTTCGATGGACGCGCGCGGCCGCACGTTGACGGTGTCGACCGTCTCCAAGGACCTGTTCCCCGCGCTGCGCATCGGCTGGGTCGCCGGCGACCAGCAGCTGCTCGAGCCGATGGCTGCGGTGAAGCGCTTCATGGACCTCGAGACCAGCCCCTTGCTGCAGGCAGCGCTGGTCGAGTTCATGCAGCGCGGCAGCTTCGACCGGCACCTCGCCCAGCAGCGCAGCGAACTGTGCCGTCGCCACGAGGCGCTGCAGCGCGCCTGCGCGCAGCATCTGCCCGAGGGCTGCCGCGTGACCGATCCCGACGGCGGCTTCGTCGCGTGGCTGGAGCTGCCCAACCCCGGTCACGGCGAACAGCTCGCCGAGCTCGCGGTCGAGCGCGGCGTGCGCGTAGTGCCGGGTCGCGCGTTCGACCTCGACGGTGCGCCGTCGCGCGGCGTTCGCCTGTCGCTGACGCGCGCCGACGTCGACCAGATCCACCAGGGCGTGCGCGTGCTCGGCGAATGCGCGCGCGAACTGATGCAGCTGCAGGCCACGGCGCAGCCGTTCCTGTAACTCCCGCTCACACCACTCTCACAACGTCATGACCGATAAGCACCCGATTCCCCACGTCCCCGGCTTCACGCAAGAAGAACTCGTCAGCAAGATCGGCTTCTGCGAGCAGCTCAAGGGCGGCGTCATCATGGACGTCGTCAACCCCGAGCAGGCGCAGATCGCCGAAGAGGCCGGCGCCTGCGCCGTGATGGCGCTCGAGCGCGTCCCGGCGGACATCCGCAAGGACGGCGGCGTCGCGCGCGCCAGCGACCCGGACATGATCGCGGGCATCCAGAAGGCGGTCAGCATCCCGGTGATGGCCAAGGTGCGCATCGGCCACTTCGTCGAGGCGCAGATGCTCGAGTCGATGGAGGTCGACTGCATCGACGAGTCCGAGGTGCTGACCCCCGCGGACGAGGAGTTCCACGTCGCCAAGCGGCCGTTCAAGACGCCGTTCGTCTGCGGTTGCCGCGACCTCGGCGAAGCCCTGCGCCGCATCCACGAAGGCGCCGCGATGATCCGCACCAAGGGCGAGGCCGGCACCGGCAACGTCGTCGAGGCGGTGCGCCACATGCGCACGCTGATGAGCGGCATCCGCTCGCTGCGTGGCCTCGACGCGATGCAGATGGACAAGAAGGCCGCGGAGCTGCGCGTTCCGGTCGAGCTGGTCCAGTGGGTCGCCGAGAACCAGCGCCTGCCGGTCCCGAACTTCTCGGCCGGCGGCGTCGCCACGCCCGCCGATGCGTCGCTGATGATGCAGCTCGGCGCCGAAGCCGTGTTCGTCGGCTCGGGCATCTTCAAGTCGGGCGACCCGGTCAAGCGCGGCAAGGCGATCGTGCGCGCGGTGACGCACTACCAGGATCCGAGCGTGCTGGTCGAGGTCTCCAAGGGCCTCGGCGAGCCGATGGTCGGCATCAACATCGACACGCTGTCCGAAGACCAGCTGCTCGCCAGGCGTGGCATCTGATCTCGACAGCCCGGTCGCGCCGCTCGTCGGCGTGCTGGCCCTGCAGGGGGACTTCGCCGACCACCAGGCGTCGCTCCAGGCCTGTGGCCTGCGCACGCGCCAGGTGCGCACGCCGGCCCAGCTGCACGGCGTCGACGCGCTGGTGCTGCCCGGCGGCGAGAGCACGACGATGCTCAAGCTGCTCGACGTCGAAGGCCTGTGGACCCCGCTCGGCGCGGCGCTGCGCAGCGGCCTGCCGGTGATGGCGACCTGCGCGGGCCTGATCCTGCTGTCGCAGCACGTCGAGAACCCGCAGCAGCGCAGCTACGGCCTGCTGCCGCTGACCGTCGTGCGCAACGGCTACGGCCGGCAGTACCACTCTGGCACGTTTGCGCTGACGCGGGAGAGCGACGAGCTGCCCGAGCGCCTCGAAGGAACGTTCATCCGCGCGCCGCGCGTGACCGCGGTGCACGGCGACTGCGAAGTGTTGGCGCGCCGCGACGGCGATCCGGTGCTGGTGCGCCGCGGGCCGATCCTGGCCGCGTGCTTCCACCCGGAGCTGAGCAGCCGCCACCCGGTGACGCGCCTGTTCGCCGACATGGTGTGCGGCCACGTCCGCGCCGCCGCCGAAGCGTGAGCACCGACGTGGTCTACGCCGTCGAGCCGGAGCTCGCGGTCGCGGAGTTCGCCGACGTGTTGTGCCGATCGACGCTCGGCGAGCGGCGCCCGGTCGACGACGAACCGCGCCTCGCCGGCATGCTCGCCCAGGCCGATGTGATCGTCACCGCGCGCGACGCGGCCGGGCGGCTGGTCGGCGTGTCGCGCGCGATCACCGACTTCCACTACTGCACCTATCTGTCCGATCTGGCCGTCGACGCTGCGTGGCAGCGCCAGGGCATCGGGCGCGAGCTGATGGCGCGCACCCATGCCGCCGCCGGCGAACGGACCACGCTGATCCTGCTCGCCGCCCCGCAGGCGCAGGCCTACTACCCACACGTGGGCTTCGAGCCGCACGGGTCCTGCTGGATCCGGCGGGGCCGGTAGCGTCGCGTCGCGGCGGACCTGGCCGTCGACCTCGACTCCTGCCGGGTGATGCGGGCTGACGCTTGGCCGGCGGCCGGCGCGCGTCTACGTTTCGCTGGATGACCGCCCCCCTGCGTGTCGTCTCCTTCGGGCTCGGGCCGATCGGCCTCGCTGCCGCGTCGCTGCTGCTCGAGAAGCAGTCGCTCGAGCTGGTCGGCGCGATCGACGTGTCGCCCGACAAGGCCGGACGCGATCTGGCCGAACTGCTCGGACGCGACGAGCCGACCGGCCTCGTCGTCGAGGCCGACGCCGAGGCGGCGCTGGACCGGCTGAGGCCGGACGTCGCGGTGCACTGCACGTCGAGCTTCCTGCCGGACGTGCAGGAGCAGCTGCTCGCGTGTGCCCGGCGCGGCGTCAGCGTGGTCTCGTCGACCGAAGAGCTGTTGGTCGCCGACCACCAGCACCCGGAGCTCGCGGCGGCGCTCGACGCGGCCGCGATCGAGGGCGGCGCGTCGATCGTCGGCGCCGGCGTCAATCCGGGCTTCGTGATGGACTACCTGCCGGTGGTCGCCTCGGCGGCGACGCGGCAGGTGTCGGGCGTTCGCTGCGTGCGCGTGGTCGACGCGGCGACGCGCCGCGAGCCGCTGCAGCGCAAGGTCGGCGCGGGGCTCAGCAAGTCGGAGTTCCACCGCCTGCTCGATGCCGGTGGCTTCGGGCACATCGGCATGCGCGAGTCGGTCGCGCTGGTCGCGCGCGGCCTGGGGTTCGAGCTCGACCGCATCGAGCACACGGTCGAACCGGTGTTTGCACCGGAGGACCACAAGACGCCGTTCCTGGTCGTCAAGGAGGGCGAGGTCGCCGGCATCCGCAACCACGGCTACGGCTACGTCGGGAAGCGCGCCGTCGTGCACCTCGACCTGTCGATGTACGTCGGCGCGCCCGATCCGCACGACCTGATCGAGCTGGAGTCGGCGCCACCGGTCACGATGCGCTTCCCCGACGGCCTGCCGGGGGACGATGCGACCGCGGCGATCCTGGTGAATCACCTCGCCGGCGCCGACGCCGCGCCCGACGGTCTGCGCACCGTGCTCGAAGTTCCGGTGCCTCGCGTCGCACGTTGAGGGTCCGGGCGCGTATGATGCGCGCGTTGTGAACGCCATCCTCCGCAGGCCCTCGATCGCTGTCGCCTCCTGCGTCGTCCTCGTGCTCGGCGTGTTCGCCTGGCGGGGCGACCTCGGCCTCGGCGGCAAGCCGGGGAGCGCGCGCGCCAGTCGTTCGGCCGCCCGCGACGAAGGCCCCGTCGTCGTCCGTCGCCACGCCGACACCCGTCTGCCGCGCGCCGAACGCCGCGGTCGCGTGTTCGACAGCATGGGCTTCCTGCTGGTCGGCGCCGAGGTCGTGCCCGCCGACGGCAACTCGCAGAAGACCGACGCCGACGGCGCGTTCTCGATCGATCTCGTCGAGCAGCGGACCAGCGACCTGCTGGTGCGAGCGGATGGTCGCCGCGCCGAATGGCTGCGCACCTCCGCGGTCGGCCCCGACCCGCTGATCGTGCGGCTCGAGCCGTCGGCGCCGTGGGACGCGACGCCGCAGGCGCCGCTCGCCGCGCCGCGGCTGCGGGGCGAAGGACAGGTCGTCGGCCCGGACGGCGAACCGCTGCAGAATGCGTTCGTCAACGTGCTCGGCACCCACTGCTGGGGCCGCACCGACGACATCGGCCGATTCGAGCTGCCGCTGCCGTCCCGCACCGCGACGTTCGTCGTGCACGCGCCGTCGGCCGAGGACAACGCCGGCGGCCTCGCGGTGCGCACCGAGCCGTTCGTCGCGCCGCGTGCGCGCGGCATCGTGCCGCTGCCGCGCATGGTCGCGGAGCCGGCCGGATCGATCCGCGGCACCGTGCGCGACCCGCGCGGTGCTCCGGTGGCCGGCCTGCCGGTCGAGGTGCGCGGCGCCGATGGCGTGCGCCGCGTCGCGACCGGGCCGGGCGGCGTGTTCGTGCTCGGCGGGCTGCTGCCGGCGGAGTACGAGGTCGAGCCGTTTGCCTACCGCGGCGCCGTCGGTGCCGCCTGCAAGGTCCGCGTCGACCGCAAGGTCGTGCCGTGTGACGTGCAGCTGCAGGGTGTCGAGGAGGCGCGCCTGCGCGTCATCGACGACCGCGGCATGGTCGCAGCCGGCGTCTGGGTCGCCTCGAGCATCAACGGCGTGCGGCGCGGCGTCGGCCAGGCCGATGTCGGCGGCCGCGTCAGCCTGCCGGTCGCGCCGGCGACCGAGTTCGAGGTGCGCACCGCCGACAGCTACACGGCGTGCACGGTGCAGCGCTTCGATGCCAGTGCCGAGCCGGCGACGCTGGTGATCAGCCAACCATAGAGTGAACGGGTCGCTTGCCTGGAGGTCTGCGGGACCAACAGGCAAGGTGATCAGTTGGTCAGCATGACGCCGGCGTTGCTCAGCGTGAATCCGACCGGGGTCGCGGCCAGCGCCGCACCCTGGCAGACGACCAGGAAGCCCGGCGCGTTCGGCGGCACGGCAAACGTGTCGCTCGCCTGGCCGGTGGCGTTGGTCGTCCACAGGTTGCCGGGCACGATGGCGTTGGCCGGCAGGTAGACGTTGCACGACGGCGGGAACACCGGGGTGCCGAGGCCGGCCGGGCCGTAGTCGATCGCGAGCGCGTAGAAGGTCGCGCCGATCGACGAGGCCGGCGCCAGCACGTAGTCGAGGTTGACGGTCGTGCCGCTGCTGGCCGGGCCCGTCAGGCCGAGCGCCATCGTCTGGTTGTTGACCGTGCAGCCGATGCCGTATTCGCCGACCTGGCCGGGCGTCAGGTAGGCCACGTCCAGCGTGACGCCGCCGTTGCTGCTCTCGCGCGATTCGAAGCGCTTCGAGGTGCCCGGCCCGAGCGTCTCGTCGCTCTTGATCAGCCAGCCGAAGTTGCTGGGCGGGTTGTCGAGCCAGGTCTGCAGGTCGTCGATCAGGCCCTGCTGGAAGCCGCTGCCGCTCAGGCCGGCGCCCTGGATCGGCATCGTGAAGCTCGGGTTGGGGTCGAAGTCGCCGCCGACGTTGGTCCAGAGCACCGACGGGTAGGAGCGGTGCAGCCAGGTCGCGTCGCCGGCCAGCGCGGTGGTGCCGCCGCCGCCGTTGCCCGGCGCGACCGAGGCGCCCTCGGTCCAGTCGGCAAGCGCGCGGTGCCAGGTCGTGTCGAGCGGCGTGGTCGTCGACGACAGCGTCGTGTTGGTCGTGATCGTCGCGCTCAGGATGCGCGAGCCGGCCGGGATCGAGCTGAGGTCGAAGTGCAGCAGCGTGCGACGGATCTTCGGTTGCCCGGTGATGCCGACGAACAGGCCGGTGCCGGCGCCGTTGGCGGTCTGGCCGGTCGGGTCCTCGTAGAGCGCTGCGTCGCGGTCTGCGGTCAGCGTGACGACCGTCTGTGCCGACAGGGAGGTGGTGACGGCCGCGAGCGCGGCCACGAGGGTGCGTTTCTTCTTCATGTCGGCGAACGGGCGGGCCGCGGCCCGCCTCGGAGGGGCGTTGGGCTCGTTTAGTTGGTCAGCATCACGCCGGCGTTGCTCAGCGAGAAGCCGAGCGGCGTGCTGTCGAGCACGGCTGCCTGCACGACGATCAGGAATCCGGGGAAGCCGGCGGGCACGGTGAAGACGTCGGCGCCCGAGCCGCCCGACGTGACGAAGGCCGTCGCGCCCGGCAGGATCTGGCCGGTGAGCGGCAGGTAGACGAGGCTGTTGGGCAGCAGCGCCGAGCCGACCGGGTCGAGGTCGAGCGAGAAGAAGTTCGCGCCGACGCTCGGGGACGGGGCGTTGTTGTAGGTGATCGGCAGGGTCGCGCCGCCGCTGGCGGTGCCGGTCACGTCGAGCTGGAACGGCGAGCCGTTGACCAGCCAGCCGGTGCCGTAGGTGCCGGTGTCGCCCGGGGCCAGGTAGCTGATCGTCAGGCGCGGCGGGTTGGCGCCGAACTCGCGCGAGTAGAAGCGACGCGCGGTGGACGGCACCAGCTCGTCGGTCTTCATCAGCCAGCCGAAGTTGCTGCCCGGGTTGTCGAGCCAGTCCTGCACGTCGGCGACCATGCCGGCGTCGACGGTGGCGGTCGTCGGACCGATCGCAGCCAGGTCGAACGTGAAGCTCGGCGTCGCGACGAAGTCGCCGCCCGGCGTGGTCCAGTTGGCGTTGGGGAAGTCGGTGTGCAGCCACGTGGTCTCGCCCGCGGCCGAGGTGCCGCCGGCACCGCCGGCACCCGGCGCGACGACCGAGCCTTCGCTCCAGTCCTGCGTCACGCGGTGCAGGTCGGCCGGGATCGGCAGGAACGCGACCGACTGCGCGACGAACGCGTCGAACTGCACCGACAGGATGCGCGAGCCGGCGGGGATCTGGCCGGCGATGTCGAAGTGCATCAGCGCGCGGCGCTTGCCGAAGCCGCCGTTGAAGCCGACGACGCCGCAGAACAGCGAGTCGCCGCCACCGTTGGCCAGCGCACCCGCCGCGTCTTCGTAGAGCGTGGTGTCCTTGTCGGTGGGGATCGTGACCGTCGTCTGCGCCTGGAGAGAAGCGCCGACCGCGAGTGCGGCGAGGGAAAGCTTGGCGAGGGTGGAGTTCATATGCAGTTGCTTCGCAGCTGGTGGAGTTGCGAGGCGGAGAAGGATAGCGGATCGCGGCCGCGCCGACCGGGCGCGCGCGATCTTCATCCCGAGGTTGGAAACGGGTGGGGGTTACTTCTTCTTGCCGACGATGAACACGTCACCGTTGCCGATGTCCGCAAGTGCCGACAGCAGCGCTTCGTTGGCTTCGCCGAGGCCGACGCAGTGGACCCGGATACGGCGGAAAGCGTTCATCCGCTTTACGTCGCGCAGTAGCCAGCAGTCGAGCTGGCTCGCGCGCGCGCGGCCGCCGGACACGGTCGGCACGACCGCGTAGGGGCCGTGGTAGTTGAGTCGCGGCGTGCGGTTGGTCTCGACGCCGGCCTCGAGGTCCTTCATCACGCGACCTTCGCCGTAGTCGACGTCGTTGACGTCGAACCCGTCCCAGTTGGGGATGCCGTCGGACAGCAGGAAGATCGTGTCACAGCCCTCGGTGAGCGCCTTCGCACCGACATAGGTCGGCTCGTCGTCGAGGCCCTTCTTGTTGAGCGCGTAGGCGACGCTGAGGCCGAAGTGCAGGCTGGTCTCGCCGCGCAGGCGATCGCGACCGTCCTTGAACTCGGCCTGGATCGCGTCGAGCTCGGCCATGGCCTTCTTGATGTTGCCCTTGGACGCCTTGACCATGCCCCGGGTCGACTCGAGCGTGCCGGCGTCGGTGCCGAACCAGACGATCGAGAAGTACTTGTCCTTGCCCAGGCGCGACAGCGAGATGCGCAGCTGCTCGCGCGCCAGGTCCCAGCGGGTGCGGATCTGGTGCCACGGCAGGTCGCTCTCGTCGAGCACCATGCTCTTCTTCTTCTTGGCCTGCTTCGGGCCGGTGATCGGGCCCTTGGGGCGCGCGCTCGGCGCGATCTCCCGCAGCATCGAGTCCGACATGTCGAGCACGTAGCAGAACCGTTCGCCCTCGGTCTCGATGCCGAAGAAGCGCGGCTTGGCCGACGTGCCGTAGTCCTTCGGCTTCTTGACGTCGCCGCGGTCGAGCAGCTCCAGCCACGGCTCGGGGTCGGTGAACTTGGCCGGGCCGTTGAGGATCTCCTGCAGGTGGCGCGCCATCTGCACCTTGGCCAGCTCGGACAGCTTGACCCGCTTGTCGAGCAGCCCGATGTAGGCGCGCAGCGCCTCGCGGTAGTCGTCGTCGTTGACGCGGCCCTTGTTGTGCCAGAGCGCGCCCGTCATCGCGCCGACCAGCAACATGCGGTCGCCGTCCTTGCGCGGGAAGTCGATGCAGTTGCTGACGATCGCGCGCTTGAGTTCGCCGCGGCTCGACTTGCCGAGCGCGGTGATCGCGGCGGCGCGCTGGTGCACCTTCTTGGCGGTCTGCGCGATCTCGATCGCCTTGGCGTCGCCCGTCTCGTCGATCTCGTTGCGCAGCGTGTGGACCCAAAGCCACGTGTCGATCGGCTTGCCGTGCTTCTTGCGCATCTCCTCGAACCTCGGGAACCACTGCTCGTCCTTGAAGTGCCGACCCAGCAGGTGCGCGATCGTGTAGCGGGTGTGCTCGGGGTAGCTCTTGGCGCTGGCGTAGTCCTTCTCGAGCTGGGTGAGCGCGGCCGCGTCGCGCGTCTCGGCGAGCTTCTCGCGCCCTTCGAGCTGGTAGAAGAACGACAGTCGGTCGATGCACTCCTGGTAGCGGGCCAGCGCTTCGGCATAGCCGGGGGTGTCCTGGGCGGACACGGGCGCGGCCACGGCGAGCGCGACCAGCAGGGCGAACGACGGCACGGAAGGCTTGCGGGGACGGAGCATCATGGCCGGAGGGTGGGGCGACGACGGGCAGACGGTCGCCAGGGTACGGAGGTCCGACGCCGATGAATAGTCCGGTTCGGCGCCGGGTTACCTATCGGGTTTCCGGTGCCGGAATCGTGCGGCGTAGCGCAGGATCGGCCGTTCGACGAGCCAGTAGGACGCGGTCGCGACGGCGAAGGTCAGCGCGATCGCGAGGGCCACGGTCGCCGGCCCGGCCGCGGGCAGCAGCAGCGCGTGGTAGATCGGCAGGTGGTACAGGTAGAGCCCGTAGCTGATCCTCCCGATGGCGCGCAGCGGCGCGAGCGACAGCGCGCGGTCCGGCGACAACCACAGCTGCCGCGGCGCGATGCACCACATCAGCACGCCGGTGCACAGGATCGCCGAGTGCGCGCGCACGAACGCCGGTGCGAGCTGCACTGGCCACCAGGTGACGCCGAGCCAGAACACCGGCAGCAGCAGGAACCAGATGTGCGGGTGCAGCAGCAGGCCGATCGCGGTGGTCGCGACGCCACGGTTGCGCATGCGCGTCGGCGGTGCGGTCAGGCGCGGCTCCGCGTAGGCGACCAGCGAACCTGCCGCCAGGGTCAGGAAGCGGAACGGCGACAGGCGGTTGACCGCCAGTTCGGCGGTCTTGGCGTCGCAGGTGTAGCCGACCACGACGGCGCCGATCACCGCGGCGGGGATCAGCAGCCAGGTGAGCACGCGCGGGCCGAGCCTGGGTGGTCCCCACGCGACGACGAGCGGCCACAGCAGGTAGAAGTGCTCTTCGACGCACAGCGACCAGGTGTGGCCGAGCGGGTTGGGCGTGCTCGGCCTGGCGAACACGTCGGCGAAGTTGCCGAGGTAGGCGGCGCACCACGCGATCTCGCCGGCCGGCCGCTGGAACGCCATCACCGCGAGCAGCAGGTAGTAGATCGGGAAGATGCGCAGCAGGCGGCGCAGCAGGAACCAGCGCACCGGCTGGCCGGCCTGCCGTTCGGCGATCAGGATGCGCGTGATCAAGAAGCCGCTCAGCGCGAAGAACAGGTCGACGCCGAAGTCGCCCGGCCGGATCCAGAAGCGCGCTTCGGCGAGCCAGAGCGGGTAGCCGGGAGTCGTCAGCGGCACGTGCACCCACAGCACCAGCAGCACGGCGATCGCGCGCAGTCCGTCGAGGCTGGGGATGTGGCGGGGCATCTGCCGAGAACCCTAGCTCCGTTCGCGTGCGATGGCGACGCGGATACGCTGCCCGCGTGGGCAAGACCTATCCGGAGATCACCGACGAACTCTCGGCGTGGATGCGTTCGCAGCACGTCTTCTTCGTTGCCACTGCGCCGTCGGGCGACGGTGGCCACGTCAACTGCTCGCCCAAGGGCAGCGACTCGTTCCGGGTGCTCGGCCCGACCACCGTGGCCTACGTCGACCAGACCGGCAGCGGCGTCGAGACCATCGCGCACCTGCGCCAGAACGGCCGCATCGTGGTGATGTTCTGTGCGTTCGAGGGCGGCCCCAAGATCGTGCGCGTGCACGGCCGCGGCGAGGTCGTGCGTCCCGGCGACGACGGCTTCGCCCAACTGCTCTCACGATTCGACATGCGCGAGCTCGGCGTGCGCTCGATCATCAAGGTCGAGGCCACCCGCATCAGCGACTCCTGCGGCTACGGCGTCCCGGTCATGACCTTCGACCACGAGCGCGACACGATGGCGAAGTGGGCCGACAAGAAGGGCCCCGAAGGCGTCGCGCAGTACTGGCGCGACAAGAACGCCTCGAGCCTCGACGGGCTCCCGGGCCTCTAGGCCCGCTTGCCGTAAGTTGCCGTACGGTACGCGGTTCATCCTCCAACTTTCGCGACGAACCCGACCGCGACGAACTGGGCCGCGACGAACTGGACCGCGACGAACCCGACCGCGACGAACTGGGCCGCGACGAACATCGCCGCGCGGTGGCCAGCCACCCCGCGCGACCCCCTCACCTCACCGCCCCTTCACCTCGACCACCCAGTTCCCCGCCGCATCGTCCTCGACGAACGAGAACGTCACCGGCAGGAACCTCTCGATGATCTCGGCATTGGTGCGCGTGTGCAGGCTCGGTTCGACCGTGCGGAACGCGCCGGCGCCGGCCATCGCCATCGGGATCAGCAGCTGGTCGGCGAGGTGTTCGCCGACCGGCACCCGCGCCGCGAGCAGCGAACGGGTCGCCCTGGCCGCGCGCTCTGCGACGTGCTCGGCGAGCACGCCACGTTCGCCCAGCTGCGCGACGACCTCGTCGACGACGCCGAGTTGCACGTGGCACAGGATCACGTTGCCGGGACCGGCCGCATCCACGTCGACGATGTCGACCTGCTCGGGACGCAGCTCGAGCCGCTTGCGCAGCACGCTGCACTCGCGGTTGCCGACGCGCGGGTGCAGGTTGCTGAGCAGGATCTGCGCGGTGACCTCGCCGGGCTCCGGCGCGTCGAGCAGTTCGATCGGCGTCCACGCGGCGGGCGCGGTGCGCGCGCGCACTTCGCCCCCGCCGGCCGGGAAGAACCCGTGCCGATCGAGCTGCAGCTCGAGCGACGCGCCCATGCGATGCACGACCGGCGCGAACGTCTTCTTCAGGAAGTCGAACGGCGGGGCCATCGGGTTGTGCGTGCCGCCGGACAGCCGCACGGTCGAAGGACCGTCCGCCGCCCACAGCGCCGGCAGGATCGTCTGCAGCACCAGGTTGGTGCTGCCGGCGGTCCCGATCGCGAACTCGTAGTCGCCCGCGTTGCAGGTCTGCGGCGCGAACGTGATCGCCAGCGAGCCGAGCTCGGCGCCCTCCACGCGCGCGCTGCCGACCCGGGCCGCGGCGAGCACCCCGGTGAGGTGCTGCCGCTGCAGGCCGGGCTTCTTGCGGTTGCCGCGGATGGCGTCGATCGCGAAGGGCGTGCCGGTGACGAGGGACAGACCCAGCGCCGTGCGCAGGACCTGTCCGCCGCCTTCTCCATGCTTGCCGTCGATACGGATCATGACATCACCCCTTCACGCACACGACCTGCTTGAGGGTGTGCACCACGTCGACCAGATCGCTCTGAGCCGCCATCACCGCGTCGATGTCCTTGTAGGCCATGGGCGTCTCGTCCAGGACCTTGCCATCCTTGCGGCATTCGACTCCTTCCGTCGCAGCGATGTGATCGTCGACGGTGAAGCGCCGGAACGCCTCGCCGCGCGACATCACGCGCCCCGCCCCGTGGCTGCACGAGTGGAAGCTCTCTGCGTTTCCCTTGCCTCGAACGATGTAGCTCTTCGCGCCCATCGAACCCGGGATGATGCCGAGCTCGCCGTCGCCGGCGCGCACCGCACCCTTGCGGGTCACGAACACCGACGAACCGAAGTGCTCCTCCTGCCGCACGTAGTTGTGGTGGCAGTTCACGGCGACCTCGCCGTGCGTGAACTTCGGCAGGTCGTCCCGCCGCGCCATCGCCTCGAGGATGTTCGCCATCATCAGGTCGCGGTTGGTGCGCGCGTAACGCTGCGCCCAGTCCACCGCGAACACGTAGTCGTCGAAGTGCTGCGCTCCCTCCGTGAAGTACGCCAGGTCCTTGTCCGGCAGGTTGTGGATGTGCTGCTCCATGTCCTTCTTGGCCAGGCCGATGAAGTGCATGCCGATGCGGTTGCCGACACCGCGCGAACCGCTGTGCAGCATCACCCAGACGCGCTGCGCCTCGTCGAGGCAGACCTCGACGAAGTGGTTGCCGCCGCCCAGCGTGCCGAGCTGGCTCACGGTCGCGCCGCGGTCCAGCTTGGGGTGCCGTTCGATGATGCGCTCGTAGCCCGGCCGCATGCGCTTCCAGGCGTCCTCGGTGCGCGCGGGCGGGTGGAACCACGCGCCGCGATCACCCTTGCCGCCGCGGTTGGTGCGGCCGTGCGGGACCGCGCGCTCGATGTCCGAACGCAGGCCCTTGAGGTTGTCGGGCAGGTCGCTCGCCGTCATCGACGTGCGCACCGCCATCATGCCGCAGCCGATGTCGACACCGACCGCCGCCGGGATGATCGCGCCCTTGGTCGGGATCACGCTGCCGACCGTGGCGCCGATGCCCCAGTGAACGTCCGGCATCGCGGCGACGTGGCCGTGCACGATCGGCAGGCGGGCCACGTTCTGCAGCTGACGGATCGCGTTGTCGTCCGCGTGCACTCCGCGCACCCATGCCTTGATCGGCACGCCGCCGGTCTCGAACTGTTCGAAGGTCGTCATCGTTCTTGGTCCTGATGCTGTTCTGGATCGTGACCGGTGGGCCGGTGCCCACCGGGTGCGAGGTCGGGGCCCCGCGACGCGAGCCGCCCGCAGACCCTGGTGGGATCCGCGAGCGACTCTCCGACGCGGCGTGGGCCGTGCACCGAGGGCGGCCTTGGATCGGCGACTCCGGTGCGGCGTCCGTGTGCCGCGACGGAACGGCTAGAGCGAGCGGCGTGCCAGCGGCGTCCGGAGTCTAGCAGAATCCCGGAAGCCTCTGTATAGCAATGAGTTGCGTGGAGTGAGGGTCGGCCGGGCCACTCGGCCGATCGATCGTGAGTTATCCGTTAGGATAGCGTGATATCCTTCCGGATATCTCCTACGCCGACTCGCGCCGCCGCTACTCGCCGAGATACCGCCGCTGCACCGCCTGCCACTCGTCGCTGCGCAGCACCTCGAGCATCGCCTTGTTCAGCGGCTTGCGCAGGTCGCTGCCGCGCGGCATCGCGATCGCATACTGCTCCTCCCGCAGCTGCTGCGGCAGGACCAGCAGCTCGGGCTTGTCGAGCGTCAGGTACTTGAGGATCGGCGCGTCGTAGACGACCGCGTCGACCCGCCCCTGGTCGAGTGCCGCGACCGCCTCCTGCGGCGACGCGAACGGCGAGTAGCGCAGCCGTTGCTCGTCGAGCCACTCGGCCGCCGCCGAGCCGCCGAGCGTGCCGACCCGCACGTTCGGCAGGTCCTCGGGGCCGCGCACGACCGACTGCATGCGATCGAGGGTCAGCGCCGACGCGATCGCGGCGGTGTAGCTCGAGATGATCACGATGCTCGCAAACATCCAGACCAGCGCGATCGAGCGGCCGGCCGCGGTCACCGGCGCCTTGTCGCCGTAGCCGACGGTCGTCATCGTCACCGCCGAGAACCAGAAGCCGGCGGCCGGCCCGCTGATGCCCTTGCCGCCGAACTGCTCGGGGTTGGCGCGCCGTTCGGCGAGCCACGTCAGCACGCCGCACACCGCCAGCACCAGCGCCAGCGCGCCGAGCGCCTGCAGCAGCTCGATCGAGAACAGCCGGTCGACCAGCGCGCCGAGCATGCCGCGGTCCTGGCCGCTGGTCGCGATGCCGAGCCCCGAGGTCAAGAACGGGTGCGAGAAGTCCATGCGGTCCTCACGTTCGGGCGTGATCGTCAGCGCCGCCAGCGCCAGGTCGACCTCGCCGTTCTCGGCGGCCGTCAGCATGCCGTTCAGGTCACGCTCGACGAACGTCGCGCGGCGGCCGAGTCGCTGCGCGACCATCTGCCACAGCTCGATGCTCATGCCGGAGTAGCCGTCGATCGACGGGCCGCTGCCGCCGTCGGACTTCATGACGAACGGCGGCGTCAGCTTGGTGGCGATGGTCAGCGGTTCGGCTTCCTGGGCGCGCGCGTTCGCGGCGAGCGAAACGAGCAGCGCCAGCAGCCCCAGCAGGACTCTCGGGATCATGCCCCGAGGCTACCGCGACCGCGTGCGCCCGGCCCCTGGTAGCCGAGGAACGTGCGCATCGAGTTCGACACGGTGGCGCCGGAGGCGTTGGCGCCCGGGTCCAGACACAGGGCCTGCACGTCCTCGTCGAGCGTCGCGGTCACGTTGGGTACGGTCCAGGTGATGGTGGCGCTGCCGCTCGCGAGCAGCATGACGCTCGGGATCGCCATCGACGTGGATCCGGGCATGCCGATCGGGTCGAGCGGCACGGGGTTCCCAGCGCTCGGCGAGAAGCCGAATCGCGGCGGCGGACGACCTGGGCTTCGGTCGGGCGGCGGCTCGTTCGTTCTGTGAGTCGAACTCGACGAGGTCGCGGGCGGCGGACGACGGATCGGGGGTACGTTCTCGAATGCACCGGCGAACGGACGCCGTCCTCTTCCGCAGATTGGTCGACACGCGTCCGCCTACGTTGCCTCCGCCGAGGGCCGATTCATCGTGAGGGCCGGGCACTTCCCGACGTTCGCGAAATCGTCCGTGCCTACGGTTGTCGGCTTCTTCGAAGCCGACGGCAGGTTTCGTTCGAGGCGAAGGTCATCGCGCAGCAAACTCCGTGCATCAATGTGCCGCTACCGGTCTTGCGTTGACGGCCGACCAGGATCGGTAGCGGATGTTGTCGCGGCTACCGCACGTGAGGGGCCGCGTTCGGGTGTGACCTGCCATGTGATTCGGGTGTATCGATACACGCTCGTCGCACGTGTCGATGGTTGACATCCTGCACGGCCATCACTATGCAAGACCAGACGTCGCCCGACCTGCCGGGTTCGTGAAGTGCCTCTCGGAAGAACGAAGCGTCGCCTCGCCAGGCGGCTTCGTCCATGTTGACGACGTTCGTTGATGGAGCAGTGGGACCTGGGTCCTCTGCATGGAATCGGGAAGGTTCTATGTATCGAACACTTGGTTCGTCGTCTCTGCGTGCGCGGTTGACGCGACACGATGCCGTGGCCCGTTCGGCAGCCGCCCCTGCCGGGTTGGCTCTTGCGGAGGTCGCGCGGTGAGCGAACCGTCGCGCAAGTCCAGCAGGAGCCGGTCGGGCTTCTCACCGATCGCGGCGTTGGCGGCGTTGCTGATCGGAGTCGTGGCATGTGTGTGGATCCTCGGCTCCACGGGCGTGGAGGCGCCTCGCGATCGCGACGAGATCGGTCGTAACCCGAAGCCGGTCGAGTCCGTGACTCCGGTGGCCTCGCCGCATTCCGAAGCGCAGCGCACGGAGGTGCCGGTCGCCAGTCGCGTGGCCTCGTCGGCGCTCGCCGGTGTCGTGATCTTGCCGGACGGGTTGCCGGCGTCGGGCGTGCACCTGCAGTTGTCGGCGAGCGATGGGGAGACAGCGCTGGAGGCGGCACGATCCGATGCGGGCGGCCACTTCGCCTGGAGGAACATCCCCGCAGGCATCTACCGGATTCGGGCGGAGCTGGATGACCACGTCGCGGAACAGACGGTGGCGGCTCCCGACGAAGGTCTGCTGCTGCAGTTGCGGCGACGACTCTCGCACGAGAGTGACGATGTCGCGCTGCGGGTGCGCGTGCTCGATGAGTACGCGAAGCCGCTTCGGGAAGCCGAGGTCGTCGTCACGGGCGACCACGGACGGTGGCGTGGCGAGACCGCGGCTGACGGCATCTGTTCGTTCCCCGGCAAGCCGTGCTGGCACGCGATGGTCGTCGCCACGACTGGCGACGGACGTTCCGGTGCAGCGGTGCAATACCCTCGACGCGAACGGCCCGATCCGATGCTCGTCGAGGTCGTGGTGTCCGGCGAAGGATACCTGGTCGGCAGCTTGCGCGCGCCTGCGGGCGTGGAGCTGCCCAACTCGCTCCAGGTCGTCGCACACCTCGGAGCGGCTGCGACCCCGTTCGGGCGCAAGCACACGGTCGAGTTCGTCGCGCCGGTGCGCTCTGGCGAGTATCGGTTCGCCAGCCTGCCCGCCGCGACCTACGCGATCGAAGTGCGGGGTCTCGAAGTCGTAGACCTGCAGCTATGCACGCTCGGTGCGGACGGGTTGCCCGTGCAGCGGCCGACCGATGGCTGGGTGCAGCCCGTCATGGCCTACGTGCAGGCCGGCAAGACCACGCGGTGTGACCTCCAGGCCGCGCCCGCGGCGAGCGTGGCCGGGCGCGTCCTGGACGAGGGCGGGCGGGGCATTCCCGGTGCCGTTGTGGAATGTCGCCGGTTGCTCCGCAACGGGCGGGCCGTCAACGAGGGGCAGGTCGCCGGAGCCCCTGTCGAGGTCGTCGAGGAGTCGGCACCGGCACCGGCACCGCTGCCGATCTATGCGCGAACGGTTCGCACGGACTCCGAAGGTCGCTACGTGCTGTCGGGCCTGGTTCCTGGTCCCTATCGACTGAAGGCATCGATGGACGGCTTCGCCGAGGTCGTCGACTCGTCCTTCGACCTCGTCGGAGGTCGTCGTGTGGAACGCAACTTCACGTTGACGAATGCGGGCCGGGTCGAGGTGGTCGTCGGGCACCCGGTCGTGGTTGTCGTGTTCAGCGACGATCCCAGATGGTGTCGAGCCGCACGTACCGGGTCGAATGGACAGATCGTCTTCGATGGCGTACCCGTAGGCCGCCACTTTGTCGGCGTCATCGAGACCGGCGACTTTGCCCGCGCGCAGCTGACGGTGACGGATCCGCCCGATCCGCTGGCCAGTGTGCAGGTGAGCGCTGCCGAGTCCGCGTTCGTAGACCTTCGCGAACAGTTGCCGGTCGTGCTCGATGCAGAGATCATCGGTAGCGACGGCCCGTGGTCTGGGGCGCGCGTCGATCTGTTGGGGCGCAGGACGGTTACGGATGGCGACGGCAGATTCACGCTCCGCTTCGGTTCGCCGATCCAGTCGGAAGAGTACCTTCGGGTCACGCGCGATGGCCTGACACTCGCGCTCGCGATGCCGGCGGCCAGTCGCGAGGTGCGAAGCTGGCGGGGTCGATTCGACATCGCGACGGAGTCGACGACGATCGTCGCCCGCTCCCATGATGGCAGGCCGGTCGTGGCCGACATCCGACTGAGCGGCGGTGTTCGCGGCGCGCTGCGAACTTCACCCGCAGACGGTGCCCTGCATCGGCAGTTGCCGAAGCGAACGATGAGGATGGCCGCCACGTTTCCGAGCGGCGCTGTCGTGCGCCGACCCATTCGTGCGGGAGAGACTGTCGAGGTCGTGGCACCCGAGGTGACGACGCTGCGTGCGCGGGTCGTCGACGCTTCCAACCGGCCGCAGGAGCGATTCCAGGTGCAGGTGAGGGTCTGGGGCGACCCGGGGGAGCCGCCAGTGGACTGGCAGCCCTGGTCGGAGTCGCGACCTTCCACGAAGGGCGGCCACGGCGTGACCGACGCATCCGGATGGGTCGAGTTGCGTGCGCTTCCGGCGGGTCCCGCCATGGTCTTCCTGGCGCCGCGGCTCGGGTTCACCGGCACCGCGCCGCCTGCGCGCGTTCGGCTCGAAGCGGGGAGACCCGCCGAAGTGGTGTTGAGGCTAGATCCATGAAGGACACGAACCGTGGTTGGTTGGCCAACAGGCCCGGAACCTGGATGGCGCTGCTCGCGACCGCAATCGTCGCATGGTCGACGATTCTGGTGGCCGTGCTGATGGCGCCGTCGCCCTCGCGGGAGGATCGCGAGCGGGACGTGCTGGCGATGCACGAATTGGCGAGGCGGCTCTCGGATTCCGCGTACACCGCCGACCCAGGACTGCGGATTGAAGGGCGACTGATGACCCCCTCGCCCTCGGTTCGGGTCATCGCCGTCGAGAGCCGACTGCTGGCGTCGGTGCTCGCGAGTGCGCAGCGGGCGCCGCAGGAGAGTCTGCCGTTCCCGCTGCCGATCGCCGCAGAGACGCGAACCAGGCGCGACGGGAGCTTCCTGCTCGAGGGAGTGCAGCTGGGGCGGTATGCGACCTTCGTGTCTGCTCCGGGATACCGCCCGGTTCGTCGTGACGGCATCATCGTTCGCGACAGCATCGGAGCCCGAACCAGGCTGACGCTGCGACCGGAGTCGGGCTGTTCGGGGACCCTGCCGCAAGGCGTCCCCGATGGAGCTTCGTTCGTGCCCCTCTATGCGGGTCACTGGCCGGACCTCGCCTGGCATGATGCGAAGGCCGGGGTCGTGCGGCTGGAGCGTCGGGATCCGGACGGCTGGCCGCTGGCGCTCGCGTGGAAGCATGGAGAGCGCTTCGGCTGGTGCCGAGTCGAAGTCGACGAGGCCGGCAGTGCGACCATCCGGGAAACGCAGCTGGCCGATCTGGTCAGCAGCGCTCCGCTCGGTCCGGCTGCGATCGCGGAGTCACCCCTGGCCGCCCTTCGAGCTCATACCGACTACATGCCGGTCGATGCCAGCGATGCACCAGGTGGCCGGCAGCAACCCGGGCCATCTCGCCTGCGCGTGCGGTCGCGCGAGCCGTTTGCGCACTACGAGATCACCCTCGACAGCGGCGCGGTTTTTGCGGTGTTCGCTGACGTCTCAGGGACCGGCGAGTTCTATGGGCCGACCGGCGCTGCCCTGGTGCGTGCCGTCGTGCACGGAGGCAGGCGGACACGTCCGACCGGCGCCTTCCTCCAGCCGGGTGCAGAGGTCTCGATCTACTTGCCGTTTCGTGACGTGCTGGAGCAGCGGGTGCCAGATGTGGCGCCACGCGTCGAGTTGCCGGGGCGAAACGGGCTGTACGGCTTCTTGCGTAACCTGCAGGGTGAGCCGGTCGTCGGTGCGACGATCGCCGTGTTCGGCGGCGATCCCGATCGGTCGCGTCCGTTCTACGGAGCGACCGACGAGCACGGGTTCTATCGCATCGACAGCGTGCCGGCGGCAAGGCGCTACACGATGCGGTACGGGCGGTCGGCTGGGTTCGGCGATTCGTTGCTGCAGCATGTCGCCGAACTCACCGGGGTGGTCGACCAAGGGCCCGTGCATGAGCGCGTAGATCTGCAGCTCACGGGTACGAGATGCGAGGTAGCCGTGCCCGATGGGCAGCTCGGAGACCTGATCCTGGTGCACGCGGAAGGCCGCGAGGCGCCGATCGCTCGGGTCTACGTCAAGTCTGCAGGCGAGTCCGTCGTGCTCCGGGATCTCCCGGTCGCTTCGTACCGCCTGACTCTCGAACGTGAGGCCGTTCCGGTCGCCGAGTCCGGCTTGCAGCCGGCCGGTGACGGCAGCGGGCTCTCGTTGTCCGGTGAATGGCGTTCGAGGTGAACGTCTGCCGGTTCGTGTTCCTCTGAGGTCCAAGACCTAGGAGTCAGACAATGAAGTCCCTAGCAATGCTCTCATTCGGCTCGCTAGTCGGCCTGGCGTTTACGCCTGCGTTCGACGAAGTGGGTGTGAGTGTGCCGATCGGCGGCACCGAGAGTTCGATCCTGTGCTCGGCGCAGACCAACTACCAGATGGAGTACCTCGGCGATTCGCGCGCCGAGGAGGTGGCCGACTACGTCGGTCTCGTCGAGTTCGCGGTTTCTGCCCGGTTCCAGGATCCAGACCCGATTCCCGTTCCGGTTCCGCCGCGCAGCACGCTGCCGAGCCAGCAGACCGACCCGATCTGCAGCTCGGGTACCGGCGGGCCCAACAACCGTTGCTCGACGGATGCCAACCAGAACAAGTGCAGCGCCAACGGCAACGAAGACGACGGGTCCGGTCACAACTGCTCTGCCGGCGACATCGGCGGCAACGGCGAGTGCAGCACGAACAGCGGGGACTGGAACACCCGCTGCTCGGTCCACGGTGGTGAGGACAACCACTGCAGTGCCATCGAGCTGCCGGGCAACCCCGGTACCGCCAAGTGCTCGGCCATCGAGAAGGGATTCTGCTCGGTATTCGGCGGCGGTGGTGACCCTGGTGGCAACGGTGGCGGTGGCGCTGGCGGCAGAGACAACTCCTGCTCGGCCTTCGGTCTGGCGGGGGAAAACCCACAGAACCCGAAGTGCTCGGCGTTCGCGAACCTGGGCTTCCCGCTCTGCTCGGTGCTGAAGCACCAGGCCAACGCGACCTGCACGGTCGTCGACTCGGACAACTACGGCCCCGGCGCGGGAACCTGCTCGACCATGAACCTGCAGGGCCAGCCGGTCGGTCCGCCGCCGAACTTCTGCAGCGTGGTCACCATCCCCGCGGGCGGTGGTCCTCCGACGGTGGACCCGCCGCAAGGCAACCCGCCGCGTTGCACGACCTCGATCCCGGAGCAGGGCGGCGAAGAGCCGGTCGAGCCGGGTCAGCCGGTCATCAACGGCAACTGAGCCGACCCCCTGCCCCGACCCTGCCGGTGCCCAGTGCACCGGCTCGGCCGGGGCTCCCTTGCAGCAATCGAGCAGCGGAGAGTCAACCCAGTGGAACCGTACTCAAGTCCCATCGAGTCGTCGTCGGCAGGTGGCCGGACCGTGACGACCTGGCGGCACGTGATCGCCGCCCTCGGATACCTGTCCGTTTTGATCGGTGCGCGCACCGTCCCCACCGGCATCAACGATGTGCATTGCATCGTGACAGCCGCGGTCCTCGTCGCCGGCGCCGCGACGAGCGCGTGGCTCGGGCGACCGATGCTCGCCCTGATCGGTCTGCTGGCATCGTTGGGGATCATTGCGGTCGACAATCTCGCCAGCGCACTCGCGGTCGGGATGGCGTTCTGGCTGTGGTTCCGTCGCTTTTGGGCCGGGGCCCCCATGTTGGCGGCGTTCGCGACACTGCTGTGGCTGCGTGAGGTAACGCGCTGGCCAGACGTATTGCTCGGATGGATATGCAAGCCGATCGAACTGGTGCCGGCGGTCGCAGAGGCCTCCTTGAACCCGACCGCGATCGGTGCATGGCCGATCCTCGGCGCGGTCCTGCTCGCCTCGGTGCGATCCGATCAGCGGGTTCGTAGGCGATGGCCGCTGATGGCTCTGGTGGTGATGGGCGCTGGCTACGCGGTCTGGCGTGCGACGACCGTCGACCAGGTCGCGGCCGGTGAGGATGCCATCGAGATGTTCGCGCCCCTGTGGTGGTTGGCGATCGGGTTGTCGGTGCCGGTCTCGCTTTCCGCTGGAGCACCGTCGGGCGTGACCACGGCTCACTCGCCTGTCTGGCGTCCGTTGTCCGTGGCCGCGGGTCTCGCGTTCTTGCCGCTGCTCTCGTGGCTGTTGCCGGCGTCGTCGACCGCGCCTCGTGTCGTGTTCCTCAATGAAGGGGGACTCGATTGGCACTTGCCCAGTCGGGGTGCCCGGGTAGGGGTGGAGTTCGGCATGTTCGGCGGGCTGCCCTACTACCTCGAAGAGGATGGCATGTCGGTGGCGGCGGTTTCGTTCGACGAGCTGATGGACAAGGGCCTCGACGAATGCGACGTGCTGGTCACGATCAACAACCCGAGAGTCTGGGCCGACGACGAGGTGCAGCGCGTCGACGGATTCCTCCGAAGAGGTGGTTCGCTACTCGTGCTCGGAGACCACACCGATGTGTTTGGTTGCAAGAAGGGCTTCGACTCCCTGCTCACGCCGTACGGAATCGGTTTTCGATTCGACTCCGCCTACTTCGTGCGCAACTCGTGGACGGGGGCTGCCTACGAGACCGTCAATCCGGCGTTCGCACGGGGTCAGGGGCCGTTGGTGCTCGGTCATGGCATCGGGGCATCGCTGGCGATCGACGCGGGCGTCGAGAATCTGATCGTGGCTCGATACGGCTTCAGCGACACAGGCGTCCGCGCGAACGAGATGGGCGCCTACCTCGGCAACTACCACTACCAGGTTGGCGAATTGGCAGGAGACCTGTCGCTGGTTGCCTGGAAGGCAGTGGGCCGGGGACGCATCGTCGCATACGGCGATACCAGTGCCTTTCAAAGCGGCGGCTTGCCGCACACGTATCGGCCGCACGTCTTGCCGTTGATGCAGTGGCTCGGAACGCGCGCGGGTATCGCGGAACAGTCGTGGTATCGCCTGCTGATCAGCATCGTCGCGATCTTGTCCGTGCTCGGAGTGCTGCGTGGGCAGAAGCTGCCGGCCTTGTTGATCGGTAGTGCGGCGCTCGGGTCGGTTCTGGCCGGAGCCCTCGCGCATCGGATCGATCCTGCTGATGCCGTGCTCTCGGATCGGATCCTGATCGATGATTCGCTGGATCCCTGGACCGGACACTACGACGCCCAGATGAACTCGACTGGGCCGCTCTATACGAACATGTCGCGATCGGGTCTGAAGGGCATCGCGGGGGATCAGAGCGTCGATCTCGACCAGGATCCCCGCGGTGTCGTGATGATCGCGCCGACCCGGCGCATCGGCGACCATGAGGCGTTGCGGCTCCTCGAATACGTATCGAATGGAGGTTCGCTGCTGGTCGCGGCCGGGCTCGAGTCGCGCACGGCACTCCTGCCACTGTTGACATCGCTCGGCCTCGACATCGGCAGCACACCTCTCGGAACGGTACCCGGCTCCGGCGCGTCCGTCGTCGAGCAACTGGAACCGAGGACCCGCAACGCCTGGCCGTTGTACGTCGACGCACGTGCGAGTGGCATCGTACGCGAGCTGTTCCGGTTCGGGCCTCACGTCTTGGCGTTGTCGATGCAGATCGGATCGGGACGCCTGGTCTGGATCGGCGATGGCCAGTTCTTCAGCGGGCGCAACGTCGAGACCTCGCGTCACGTGTGGCCCGGCAATGTCCGCTTCATCGAGAACGTGTTCGCGCTCGCGTTCGGCAGTGATGCCGGCGACGTGCCCGAGCGGTTCCCTTCGCCGGAGAAGCCCCAATGATCCGTTCTTCGCTGCACGTCATCGGCCTGCTCAGCGCGGTGCTGTTCGCACACGGCCTGATCGCTTGGACCTCTCCGTTTGCGGAGACGTGGACCGTACTGCTGTTGGGAGCGGCTGGCGTCGCCTTTTCCGCGTCGTCTCAGCTCGACCGTTGTCCTGGACGACGACTGACCTCCGGAGTGCGGGGTGTTGCGGTCTTCGTGGTCGCCGCGATGGCCGCGGCGCTCGCGATCTGGACCTGCGAACAGCTCGCCCTCCGGCAGGTCGCGTTCCCGACGATCGGATCTCTCATCGGAACCCTGATGCAGCCGTTCGGCAGGTTCGGCGCCAGCGCACTCGGAGAGATCTCCAGCCAGGCGCGAGACGGGCGGTTGCTGTTCGAGGTCAGCACCGTCAAGCTCGGGGTCGGGCTGATCGGCTACCTGGCCGCGCACGCGGCAGCCACGCTGGCCTTCGGGTCGCTGACCGTGCGCCGAACGCTGTACGGGGTGCTCGGCATGTGTGCAGTGTTGGTCGTGCATCTGGCCGTGGAGATCGCTCTCTACGGCGACATCAGCAAGGTGCTCCTGCAGCACTTCCCGAGTCATCTGACGCGCTTCAGCGACGTAGTCCGGCAGATTCCGTGGATGCTGGTTGCCGGCATCACGTTGATAGCGAGCGGATGGAGAGTGGATCCGCCGCCGGCCATCGATGTAGCAGCGGCATCGACGATCGGTCTGCGTGAACGGATCCTGTGTTCGGTGACCGTAGTGCTGGGAGCGCTGGTGGCACTCTGTGCACTCGATCTGAGGTTGCCCGATCGCGAGGGCAAGGGCGTCGTCGTCGTCGACGACCTCCACTCCGAGTACTGGGCCGCAGCCGGTCGCAGGATGAACGAGGATTGGTACGGAGACTTCTCGACCTACAACCTGTCAGCCATGTCCGAGTATCTCGGACACTACTACCCGGTACGCGTGAACCGATCACAGCGCTATCGGCCGGGCAGCCTCGACGATGCCAGTGTGCTGGTGTTGAAGACTCCGACGCTGGACTTCGAACCCGAGGAGGTCGAGACCATCCTCGCGTTCGTCCGCGGCGGTGGCGGGTTGGTGCTGATCGGCGACCACACCAACCTGATGGGTACGAGTTCTCGTCTCAACCAGTTTGCGGTGCATGCCGGAATGGCGTTCGTGTTCGATGGAGTGAGCAATGGCCACAGCGGGTCGTTCTCCTTCGCCCCACCGCCGACGACGTCGCATGCGATCCGCGGGCGCGATACAGCCGGTTCCGAGTTCTTGACCGGTTGTTCTCTGCGGTTGGCGCCAGGCGTCGATCCGTTGCTGGTCGCGCCTCGCGAGACACGCGTACGCGGGGACTACGCGAACGGCAGCTTCTTCGGGACGCTCTACAACGACCCCCGGTCGGACATCGCACCGGTTGCCCACGGGGCGGCCGGGACGATCGGCGACGGTACGGTCTTCGCCTACTCCGACAGTACGTGTCTGTCGTCGTTCGGCATCTTCCAATACGGGCGAATCGAGGCGATGGTCAGGGCGATCGACTTCTGCGCCCGCGGCGGCAAGAGCGGCGCCAGCATGCGCTGGTTGGGGTTCGCGAGCGGATCCCTGGTATGCCTGATCGGACTGATGTTGCTGCGGCGATGGACATCGACGACCTGGCTGCTGGCGGTACTCGTATCGGTCGGTCTGTCGCCGGTGGCCGCCCGCCACCTGGTCGAGGGATTGCACGAGCGCGCCTGGCCGGATCCTCAGCCGGTCGTGGAACTGCCTCACGTCGACTACATCAGCCGCAATACCAACAGCCTGCTGCCGCCGGTCCTGGGCTCGTCCAGGGAAGAGTGGTTGCCGCGTGCCTACGACACGCTCTACGCCGCGATTCCGAGGACTGGTCGCTTCCCGAACATCGCTGGCAGCTTGTCGACCTGGACCGGGGAGCATCCCGCGATGTTCCTCGACCCTGTGACGCCGGTGGCCGAATGGGTCCAGCAGAGGACCCTCGCGACCCTGCGGCGTGGCGGTCGGATGCTCGTCGGCGTGTCTTCCGCGAGCCTCGGCTTCGACACGACTCGGTCCCTGCTCGCGGGCACCTCGCTCGGAATCGAGTACCAAAACGAGGAAGCGAACCAGGTGCGCTTCACGAAGGGGCCCGGTGACCACTACGAACTCCTGGCCGGGGGCAAGATCCAGGTCTACGAGACAGCCGTCGGTGAGGGACGGTTGATCCTCGTCATCGGCATCGAGAATTGGGCACGGTCGGTGCTCGGTCACGCGTTCTCGATCCCGGATGCGGATGCGGCAGAACTCTACGCATCGCTGTTCCGGGTCCTGAGTCGGTTGGGTCCGGACGTCATCGATCGCAGGACCTATCTGATCGACTAGTGGGGCCGCCAGGAGTTGGCGGCCCAGGTCGTCGGCCCGCAAGGCCGCTGGCGGCGTTGTTGCTCCTCGACAGGATGTTGCAACATCCTTCGTCACCGCGCCGGGCTGCCCACTCATGGCGGACCCAGCCAACTCGCAAACGTCCGTTGAGTCAGTCCACCAGGTCGGGGAACATTCGACGCACGCGGGCTTCGTGTTCGCGGTCGTCGCCGGCCTTGCCGGCGAGCAGCGTCAGCAGCGAGTGCAGATCGCGGCCGGTGACCCGGTAGGTCGTCTCGGCCTTCTCCTCGAGGCGCTTGCTGAGACGCCGGTGCGCGGCCTTGGGCGTCAGCACGTAGCGCGGTTCCCTGCTCTCGGGCGCCTCGAGTTCGCGCAGCGCCGCGTCGGCGACCTCGCGCTCCTTGCCGGGCGGTGCGTCGAGCACGCGGCGGCAGATCTGGCGCGCCTTGCTCCACGACAGCTTGTCCTGCTGGAGCAGTTCGCGCACGCGGCGGTCCATGCCGGGCACGTAGCGCAGGATGTCCTGCACCCACGATTCGCTCTTGTCGAGGAAGGCGGCGATCCGCGCCGCCGACCAGTTGGCGTTGTTGAGAAACAGGATCGTGTCGAAGTAGTCGTGGATCCTGGCGTCGAGGCGGTCGGCGTTGAGCTTGAGGTTGAGCGCGCGGATCTCCTCGACGTCGCCGGCGACGCAGCGGATGTCGACGCGGTCGTAGTAGCCGGGGTTGTCGCCGCGGATCCGACGGATCGCTTCGAGGCGGTGGAAGCCGCCGACCAGGAAGTACTCGCGCGCGCGCCGTTCCCAGACCACCAGCGGCTCGAGCAGACCGTTCTGCAGGATGTCGTCCTGATAGTGGCGGACCTTGCTCTCGCTCAGCTCGCGGTGGTTGGGCACCAGCGGGTGCACCTGGATCTGCTCGATCGGGACGTAGTCGTAGCGCTTGGTGGTGACCATGGCGGGGGGGATGGCGTGCAGGCTACCATCCGGGCCGCGTGGAGACAGCGAAGGGCCACACCGTCATCAGCTTCCTCGGCACGCAGCTCGACCGGGGTGGCCGCCACGACCGCTGGGACAGCTGGCGGCCGAACGTCGCGATGTGCATGCACGAGGACCTGCTGGTCGAACGGCTGGTGGTCCTGACCGAGCGCCGGTTCGGCAAGCTCTACAACGTCGTCGCGAAGGACATCGCGCTGGTGTCGCCGGGCACCCGGGTCGAGCAGCGCACGGTCTCGCTGCGCGACCCGTGGGACTTCGAGGAGGTCTTCGACGTGCTGCTGTCGGTGGCCGAGGAGCTCGAGCTCGACCCGGAGGCCGAGGACGTGCTGGTGCACATGACGACCGGCACGCACGTCGCGCAGATCTGCCTGTTCCTGCTGACGGAGACGCGGCACTTCCCGGCGCGGTTGCTGCAGACCGGGCCGCCGTCGGCGAGGGACGGCGGGCGAAGCAGCAAGGTCGGCAGCTGGCAGATCATCGACCTCGACCTGTCGCGATTCGACCGGCTGGCGCAGCGCTTCGCGCAGGAACACCAGCAGGGCGAGTCGCTGCTCAAGTCCGGCATCCAGACGCGCAACCGTTCGTTCAACGAACTGATCACGCAGGTCGAACGGGTGGCGCCGTTGTCGACCGCGCCGATGCTGCTGATGGGGCCGACCGGCGCCGGCAAGTCGCAGCTCGCCAAGCAGATCTACGAGCTCAAGAAGCAGCGCCACCAGCTGCAGGGCACGTTCGTCGAGGTCAACTGCGCGACGATCCGCGGCGACGGGGCCCATTCGACGCTGTTCGGTCACAAGAAGGGTTCGTTCACCGGCGCCACCGGTGACCGTGCCGGGCTGCTGCGCGCGGCGGATGGCGGCCTGCTGTTCCTCGACGAGATCGGCGAGCTCGGCCTCGATGAGCAGGCGATGCTGTTGCGCGCGCTCGAGGACAAGCGCTTCCTGCCGCTCGGCAGCGACAAGGAGGCCGAGAGCGACTTCCAGTTGATCGCCGGGACCAACCGCGACCTCGGCCGCGCGGTGCACGAAGGAACGTTCCGCGAGGACCTGCTGGCGCGCATCAACCTGTGGACCTATCGGCTGCCGGGGCTGCGCGACCGCATCGAGGACCTCGAGCCCAACGTCGACTACGAGCTCGAGCGCTACTCCGCGCGCGTCGGCCGGCGCGTGCACTTCGCGGCCGAGGCGCGTCGTCGCTACCTCGAGTTCGCGACGTCGGCGGGCGGCCATTGGTGCGGCAACTTCCGCGACCTCAACGCGAGCATGACGCGGCTGTGCACGCTCGCACACGGCGGCCGCATCACCGACGAGGAGGTGCGCGGCGAGATCGCGCGGCTCGAGGCCGACTGGCAGCGCGGCGGCGACGAAGCGGCGGGTCGTGGGCAGGCCGACGACGCGCTGTTGGCCGAACTGCTCGGCGAGCAGGGGCTCTCAGAGCTCGATCGCTTCGACCGCGTGCAGCTGGCCGAGGTGGTGCGGGTCTGTCGGCGCCATCGCACGATGTCGGCGGCGGGGCGTGAGCTGTTCGCGGCGTCGCGGGCGCGCAAGGCCTCGAGCAACGACACCGACCGGCTGCGCAAGTACCTGGCGCGGTTCGGCCTCGAGTTCTCGTCGATGCACGGGTGAAGCCGGTCGGCAACGCTGCCTTGTGCGCGGCAGTGGCGTGGCCGACGATGCCGGCATGGCGCCCGAGCTGAGCGGTGGCATCGACCACGTGCACGTCTACGTCGCCGACCGCGACGCGGCCGCGTCCTGGTATGCACGCGTGCTCGGCTTTGGCGTGGTCGAGAAGTACCGTTCGTGGGCCGACGACCCCGACGGCCCGCTGACGATCGAGGATCCGCGCGGGCGCGTCCACCTGGCGCTGTTCGCGTCGGGCGAGCCGGGGCACGACGTGGTTTCGACGATCCGGACGGCAACGGGCTGGAGATCACGACCTACGAAGTCGGACCGGTGCGGGCGCGACTGGGGTAGGGCCAGGGACTTTTGCTAGCCGTTGCACAGGGATCGAACGTGCTACGTTCTGCGCCTCGCGGCAGGTCGCCGCGCATCGAACGGACGTCCAGATGAAGATCGCCCCGCATCGGATCGCGCCCTGGTTGGCGCTGATGTTCGCCCTGCTGACCTCGCTCGCTGCCCCGGCTGCGGCGCAGCAGCATCAGGAGTTGCAGAACGCCAGGCTCGAGGACGGCGAGGCCGGCAACAAGCCGCCCGGTTGGCTGTTCAACGCGCAGGGCGGGGCCGAGTGCTCGATCGACGCCGAGGCGCCGTTCGAGGGCAAGCAATCGGCCCGGATCGACGCGAGCGCGCTGCAGGGGCGTGGCATGTCGAACATCATGCAGACGCTCGACGCGACGCCGTGGCGCGGCAAGCGGGTGCGATACCGGGCGGCGGTCAAGACCGCGGAGCTCGGTGCGGGCATCGGCGCGCAGCTGTGGTTTCGCGTCGATCGACCCAAGGACGAGGGCGGCAACCGGCAGCTGGGCGCGTTCGACAACATGGGCAATCGCCCGATCACCGACGCGGAGTGGAAGCACTACGACATCGTGCTCGACGTCGAGGAGGACGCCGAACGGATCGTGCTCGGCATGTTCTTGCTCGGCAAGGGCAAGGCGTGGATCGACGACGTGTCGATGGAGGTCGTGGACGAGTCGGTGAAGGTGACGGGCGGCGGCAACTCCTCGTCGAGTTCGTCCAGCCGTTCGCGCGGTGGCTACCAGATGCCGGCGATCGTGCGCGAGGCCCTCGGCAAGGCACAGGACGCGCCGCAGCAGTCGTTCTGGACCTGGTGGTTGCTGCTGCCGGTGTTCGCGATCGCGCTGTTCGTCGTCGGCATGTGGCCGATGCGGCAGAAGGTCGTGCCGCAGGAGCCGCCGGTCGAGGTCGCGTTCCAGGGCATGGGCTGGCTGCGCTACTTCGCGCTGCGGTTCACGGTGTGCTACTGGCTGCTCTATTGCCTGCCGGGGCCGTTCACGAGCGTCATCCGCGCGATCGGCCAGCTCTGCAACGAGCTCGCGTCGGTCGAGTGGATGTCGTGGCTGGGCGACGGGTCCACCAAGATCTTCGAGATCAGCGGCAAGCTCGACGAGGGGCACCGCGCGTTCGAGTCGTGGATGGCGCACCGGAGCGCGGACTGGTTCTTCGGCATCGAGGGCCAGCTGGTGCCGCCGAACGGCAGCGGTGACACGACGATGGGTTACCTGACGCTGCTCAACTACTTCGTGCTGGCGCTGTTGCTCGCGACGACCTGGACGGTGCTGCTGCGTCGCATCCCGAGCCGGAACGCGTCGGTCGACCTGCTGCGAACCTACCTGCGCTACGTGCTGGCGCTCGCCATGCTCGGCTACGGCCTCGCCAAGGTGAACATGGCCGGCAACCAGTTTCCGGAGGTCAACGAGTACCGGCTCAACAACACGTGGGGGGAGACTTCGCCGATGGGGCTGGTCTGGGGGTTCATGGGCGCGTCGCGGCCGTACACGATCTTTGCGGGGATGGGCGAAGTGGTCGCTGCGGCGCTGCTGATCTGGCGGCATACGGCGCTGCTCGGCGCGATCGTGGCCGTCGCCGTGATGACCAACGTCGTGATGCTGAACTACTGCTACGACGTTCCGGTCAAGATCTACTCGACGCACCTGACGTTGATGGGCCTGCTGATCCTGGTGCCGGACGCGCGTCGTCTGCTGAGCCTGCTGATGTTCCAGCGCAACCCGACCGACCAGGGCACGCCGAACGTCTGGGCGGCCACCAACGTCGGTTGGCTGCGTTGGGTGCCGAAGACGATCGTCGTCGGCCTGTGCTTCCTCTACCCGATGGGTCAGCGGGCGTGGGACCTTGCGACCTACAAGCCGCCGACGGCGGAAGGCGAAGCCAAGGACGAGGGCAAGAGCCACCTGCTGGTCGATCGCGGCTACCGCTGGATCAACGAGGTTCCGTTCAATCGCTAGTGGGCAAAGCCCCGTCCGCACGCGTACACGCCGCTTCCGCGATCACGGTCGGCAGCGCGTCCACTGCATGGACGCGCTCCTAGTGGGCAAAGCCCAGTCCGCACGCGTACGCGCCGCTTCCGCGATCACGGTCGGCAGCGCGTCCACTACATGGACGCGCTCCTTGCGCCGGCCCAGCCGTGACCGCGGTTGGCAGGGTCTGCTCCCCGGAACCAGACTATCGGGCCGGTTGGTGGAAGCCGAAGCGCCACGGGTGGGCGTCCATCGGGAAGTCGTTGAGGTCGAGTTGGCGCAGCGCGTCGAAGCGGGGCTGCATCTCCTCGAGGGAGTCGCCGCCGAGCTTCTCGGTGAGGGCGTCGGCGAGCACGATCGCGACCATCGCTTCGCAGATCGGCACGGCGCGCGGGACCTGGCAGAAGTCGCTGCGCTCGTAGTTGGTCGCCGACGGTTCGCCGGTGGCGAGGTCGACCGACTGCAGCGACGCGATCGTCGTCGCGATCGGCTTGAAGGCCGTGCGCGTGATGATCGGCGAACCGTTGGTGATGCCGCCCTCGATGCCGCCGGCGCGATTGGTGTCGCGCACCAGCGCGTCGCCGTCGCGGCGCAGTTCGTCCTGGGCCTTGGTGCCGGGCCGGCGGCAGTTGGCGAAGCCGCCGCCGAACTCGACGCCCTTGGCCGCGTGCACGCTCATCAGGGCGCCGCCGAGCCGCGCGTCGATGCGCCGGTCGTAGTGCACGTGGCTGCCCAGGCCCACCGGCACGCCGGTCGCAAAGGTCTCGACGACCCCGCCGAGCGTGTCCTTGTCGGCGATGGTCTGCTGGATCGCCGCGTGCATCGCCGCGAACGACGTCTGGTCCGGGCAGCGCACGTCGTTGGCCTCGGCCACGGCGAAGCGGGCGCGCAGCCGGGCCGGGTCGTTGAGCGGCTCCTCGTCGGCGCACGACACGTCGCCGATGCCGGTGACGTAGCCGCCGACCTCGACGCCGAACTCGAGCAGCAGCGCCTTGCAGGTCGCGCCGACGGCGACGCGCATCGCGGTCTCGCGCGCCGAGGCCCGCTCGAGGGAGAGTCGCAGTTCGCGGTAGCCGTACTTGGCCGCGCCGGTCAGGTCGGCGTGGCCCGGGCGCGGCACCGTCATCGGCTTGATGTCCTTGTCGTGCCAGTTCTTGAAGTCGGCGTTGTCGATCACGAACGCGATCGGGCCGCCGGTCGTGCGGCCGGCCATCACGCCGGCCGTGATCTGCGCGTGGTCGGTCTCGATCTTCATGCGACCGCCGGAGCCGGAGCCCTTCTGTCGCCGCGCGAGTTCGCGCGCGATCGTCGCCTCGTCGAGCGGGACGCCGGCCGGCATGCCCTCGAGGATGCCGGTCAGCGAGGGGCCGTGGGATTCACCGGCCGTCAGGAAACGCAGTCTGCTCGTGAACATCGCCGGCCGGACTCTACCGGAGCCGACCGGCGTGCCATACTGGCGCGCCATACTCTGGTCCACCCTTCTCTGGCCGACCTCGTTGCCGCGGTTCGTGCGCCGCTCGGGGTTCACGGCTGACGGCGCAGCGCTTCGGCCAGCTGCCGGTCCGCAGCGAGGGTGGCGTCGACGGTGCGATGGGCGATCGAACGGTACAGCGGAGCGCGCCTCGCCAGCACCGGTTCGACCTCGGCGTCGATCGGCGCACCGGTGAGCGACGGCCGGCCGCTGCCGCGCACCCGCTGCTGCAGCAGCTCCAGCGGCGCCTCGACGTAGACGACGCACGCGCGCGTGCGCAGCAGGTCGCGGGTCGCTTCCGACTCGATCGCGCCTCCGCCGGTCGCCACCACGCAGCCGGCCTGGAGCGCGTCTGCGACCAGGCCCTGCTCGACCTCGCGGAACGCCGGCCAGCCGTGCGCGGCCACGAACGCGGCGAGGTCGCCGTGGGCGGCGACGAACCGTTGGTCGGTGTCGACGAAGCGGCTGCCGAGGTGCTGCGCCAGCGCGCGGCCGAGCGTGGTCTTGCCGGCGCCGCGCATGCCGACCAGCGCGACCGGCCGGTGCTGGGCGTGCACCGCGTCGAGATCGTCCCAGAACGTCGGGTAGCTCTTGGCGACGCAGCCGGGGTCGTCGATCGAGACCCCCGGCACCAGGGATCCGAGCAGCGCAAACGCCATCGCGACGCGGTGGTCGGCCTCGGGATCGATGGTCGCGCCGTGCAGCGCGCGGCCGCCGCGGATGGTCAGCCCGTCCGCATGCTCGTCGAGGTCGGCGCCGCAGCGGCGCAGCTCGCGCGCCATCACCGCGACGCGATCGCACTCCTTGACGCGAACATTGTGGGCGCCGACCAGGCGCGTGGTGCCGTCGCGCAGCGCGGCGACGACGGCCAGGTTGAGGAACTGGTCCGGCAGCGGTTCGACGTCGATCGTGCGTTCGCCGGGGCCGCGCAGCGCGTCGAGCACGGCGCCGAGCGCCTCGTCGGCCTGGCCCGAACCCTGCACCAGGTTGTCGCTGCGCACGCGAGAGCCATCGAGGTGGCCGAGGCAGCTCCACGCCCCCATGCCGCTCCAGTCGCCGCCGACCTGCACCTCCGCGGGCACGTCGCCGTAGCCGCGCGCGACGCGGGCGTGCGTCGCCGTCAGCGTGGCGTCGATCCCGAACCGCTGCAGCAGCGACACGGTCAGCTGCGCGTAGCTGCGCGACGCGAGCGAACCTTCGAACGATGCGCGCAGGCCGGCCGGTAGCGCGGCGCCGACCATCAGCAGCGACGACACGAACTGGCTCGACACGCTGCCGTCGATCGACACGTCGCCACCGTCCGGCAGGCCGCCGCGCACGCGCACCGGCGGGCAGCCGTCGCGCGCGTCGACGTCGACGCCGAGCCGCCGCCAGGCGTCGACCAGCGGCTGGATCGGACGCTTCTGCATGTGGGCGTCGCCGGTCACGATCCACTCGCCCGGCGTCACCGCGGCGACCGAGACCAGGAAGCGCACGGCGGTGCCGGCATTGCCGCAGAACAGTTCGCCACGCGTCGGCGCGTCCGCGGCGCGCGGGCCGACCTGCACCGTGCCGCGGCCCTCGTCGACGAACCGCGCTTCGTAGCCGAGCGTGCCGAGGCCGCGCACCAGGTGCCGCACGTCGTCGGTCGGCGAGGCGCCGTGCACGACCACCCGCCGCTGCGACAGCGCGGCGATCACCAGCAGGCGGTTGGCCTCGCTCTTGCTGCCGGGCACCGACAGCGCGGCGTCGCTCGGAAATGCCAGCGGTCGCACCGCTCGCGCGCTCATGCCGGCGCCCTCACGGCGGCTCGGTCACGGCAGCAGCTCGCGGCAGGGCACCTCCGGCAGGCTCTCACTGCAGGGCCTTGTGCAGCGAGTCCGCGGTCAGGTCGACGATCTCGCCGTCGCCGAGCCGGCGCGGCACGTACATCGGAACGTCCCCCCGCACCGCCTTCTTGTCGTGGCGCGCCAGCTCCCACAGCTGGTCCGGCACCCGATACTCGGCCGGCACCTCCGGCGACACCCCGACCGCGCGCAGCAGCGCTTCGATGCGCGCGGTGATCCGCGCGTCGACGTCGGCGGCGAGGCATTCGGCGATCATGCCCATCGCGACCGCGTGGCCGTGCCGGAGTGAACCCTGCGCGAGGCTCTCGATGGCATGGCCGATGGTGTGCCCGGCGTTGAGCGCGCGGCGGCGGTCGCCCTCGCGTTCGTCGGCCAGCACGACCGCCATCTTCATGTCGACGGCCATCGCGATCGTGCGTTCGGTCGCCTCGTCCTCGCGGCGCAGCAGCGCCGGCGCGAGCTGCTCGAGCTCCGCGAAGCGATCCGCGTCCAGCACGGCCGCCTTCTTGATCACCTCGACGATGCCCTCGCGGAACATCTCGTCGGGCAGCGAGCGCAGCCAGTCGAGGTCCATCACGATCGCGTCGGGCTGGCGGATTGTGCCCAGGCGGTTCTTGAGGCCGCTGTGGTCGACGCCGTTCTTGCCGCCGAGCGACGCGTCGCACATCGCCAGCGTCGTCGTCGGACACGAAACGAACGGCACCCCGCGCAGGTAGATCGACGCGACGAAGCCGGCGAGGTCGGTGATCGTGCCGCCGCCGATCGCGACCATCACGGTCGCGCGGGTCGCCCCGGCGTCGTGCATGCGGTCGGCCAGCGCGCCGACGACTTCGAGCCGCTTCGCCGCCTCGCCTTCGTCGACGGCCAGCACCGCGGACGCGTCGAGCGCAGCGCCGACGCGTTGCGCGGTCTCGGCCAGCGCCGAGTCGTGCACGACGACGACTCCGTGCGGGCGCAGCCGGGCGACGACTTCGGGCAGGTGGCGTTCGGCGCCGACCTGCAGCAGCACGCGCGACGACTGCTGCTGCGAAAAGGCAAACGTGTGGTCCATGAGTTCGGTCGTCTCGAACCTATCCGACCGGATCACGAAGTCATCCCCTGCGTGTCGGCGGGTCGCGTCAGGTATGCCCGGATGCGCAACCGGGGTTCGCTTCGAGTCGGATCGGGTCCCGATCAGGTGCCGCCGAATCCGCGTTGCTGTCGGCCGCGAAGCCTTGCTCCGGGCGCGCCGCCGTCCCACCTCCGACTCGCTATGATGACCGACATGATCCGCATGGCCCGCACGCTGCTCGCGCTCCTCGCGTGCACTCCGTTCGCCGACGCCCAGGGCAAGAACGTGCTCTTCTACGGCAACAGCTACACCTACTACGTGTGGGGCTACGGCGTGCCGGAGGTCGTCGAACTGCTGGCGATCGAAGCGGGCCACCCGGCGCCGACGATCGAGTCTTCGCTGACCGGTGGCGGCACGCTGCCCTGCTACGCCAGCGACCCGCAGCAGATCGCCGCGATCAGCAACCTGCTGCCCGCCGGCCAGCAGTGGGACGCGGTGGTCATGCAGGGCCACGCGCTCGGCGCGACCAACGGCGTCGGCTTCAACGTCAACGACTTCCTCGCCGGTGCGCAGGGCATCATGACCAACGTGCGCGCGCACAGCCCGACGGCCAAGGCCGTGATGTACCAGACCTGGGCCAGCGCGTGGGGGCAGATGTACTACCCCGTGCCGTGGCCGACGCCGATGGACATGCACGACGAGATCCGCGGCAACTACCGGCTGGCGGTCGACAACCTCAACAACGCGTTCGGCGTCGGGTCCGCGGCCAACGCGGCGGCGGGCGACGCGGTCGCGCTGCTGGAGTGGGATCCGATGTGGTACGAGGCGGACCTGTTCCACCCGAGTCCGTCGATGATCCTGCTGGCGGCGATGTGCATCTACACGACGATCTACCAGGAGCCGGTCTGCGGCATCGAGCCGACGTTCGATCCGCCGGGGCCGCTGGCGGCGGCGCTGCTGGCGCAGGGCGTCGACCAGGCCGATTGGGACCTGTTGTCGGGCCTCGCCGACCGCAGCGCCGATCCGTCGCTGCGCGCCTACCCCGGGTCGGGCGACCACCTGCTGCTCGAGACGCGCGCCGGCGCCGGTGCGCCGAGCGCGTGCTACCAGAACGCGATCACGACCGGCACGTTGGTGCAGCTGCGGCTGCGTTCGATCAACGGCGTCTTCGACAGCGCGCCGGCCTGGGTGCTGCTCGACGTGTTCCCGACCGGTTCGCCGACGGGGCCAGCCGCGCTCTACCCGGAGCTGCAGAGCCCGCTCGGCGCTGCGTCGGTGTTGCTGAGCGCGCCGGACCTCAGCGCGCCGATCGCGCTGTCCCTGCCGATGCCGGTGACGTTGCCGGGCTTCTCGCTGCGGCTGCAGGGCATCGTGCAGCAGCCGAGCACCGAGACCGGCAACACGCTGTTCACGACCACCGACGCGCACGAGCTGGTGTTCTTCTAGACCACGCTGCTCGCCCACGCTGCGGCCCGCTCACCGATGCGCGCGACCATCTGGCTGTTGGCGATCCTCGCCGCGTGCGCCACGCCTGCGCGCCCCGCGCAGCTGCGCCCGGACGCGTGGGCCCAGCCGGTTGCCGTCACCGGCGGTCCCGACAACTGCTACGCGGTGTCGTCGGGGCTCTACCGCAGCGCGCAGCCTTCCGACGACGAGATGCGCGCGCTGCACGCGTTCGGCGTGCGCTCGGTCGTCAACCTGCGCGACCACCACAGCGATCGCGACGACGTCGAAGGCACCGGCCTGACCCTGTTCGAGGTGCCGACCGACACGAGCGACATGGACTACGACGACCTCGTGCGCGCACTCGCGGTGCTGCGCCAGGCGCCCAAGCCGGCGGTGGTGCACTGTTGGCGCGGCTCCGATCGCACCGGAACGGTGGTCGCCGGGTGGCGCGTCGCCGTCGATGGATGGACCCCGCAGCAGGCCGCCGACGAGATGGTTGCCGGGGGCTTCGGGCACAGCCGGTGGTTTGCGCACCTGCCCGAACTGGTCCGCAGCCTCGATCCTGCCCGGCTTCGCGCGGACGTGCAGGCGGCCTGCTCCGGCACGCCCTGAATGCGTCTGGGCGAAATTCCGATCCGGCGTAGTCCGAGCGCCGGGCACGACTTGTAGCAAGACCTCGTTGTTACGTCGAACCGCCCGGTGGTGAGGAACCTTCCCTCGGGTCGAGGTCGTCCACCTCGGTATCGACTCCCGGTCCCTGGGAGTCTCTTCCCCAACCATGGCCTCCTGCCTAGGGAATGGCAGCGGGCCCAAAACCCAGGAAGCCCCAACCATGCGCAAGCTCCTGCCTCTCGTGGTCGCGCTCGGTGCAGCCTCTCTCGCTGCCCAGTCTCCCCTCACGACCACCTTTGCCGGCGGCAACGGCCAGGCCGGCAACATGTTCGACATCGTCGCCACCAACCCAGCCGGGGTGAACATCGACTACTTCGATGTGAACCTCGATCCGGGTACGTGGGACATGGAGATCTACAAGCTGACGATCCCAGGTCCCTACGCCGCGTCGGTCAACACCGCCGCCGACTGGACGCTCGTCGGCTCGGCGACCGGTGTCGTCAGCGCCGCCGGCGGCGTGCCGACGCAGTGCCCGATCCCGGTCTGCGAGTACATCCCGCAGGGCGCGACGCAGTCGTTCTACGTGACCGTGACCAACGGCACGTCGATCAACTACACCAACGGCACCGCGACCGGCGCGCTGTTCGCGTCCAACAGCGACCTCGAGTTCTACGAAGGTGCGGGTCTCGCCTACGCGTTCACCGCCAACTTCAACCCGCGCGTGTGGAACGGCAACATCCACTACACGGTCGGTCCGAACCCCAACTGTGGCGCCACCTCGTTTGCGTCGCGCTCGACCTACGGCAACGTCGGTTGCTACGAGAACCCGCGCATGGTCAGTGAGTTCTGGCCGCCCGCCAGCACGATCGACCTGACCGGCACCAGCTGGACGATCGTCTACCAGCCGGGCGCGACCGGCGGCACCTACAACATCAGCGCCGGTGGCCTGCCGTACGACCCGGTCACTCCGTCGGTCTCCGGCATCGACCTCGCCTCCGGCGTCTACACGTCGAGCTCGTCGGCGACGTGGGACGACGCGTCCGTCACCCAGACGCTCGCGTTCCCGTTCCCGTACCCGGGCGACGGCAGCCCGAGCACGACCGAGATCACGGTCAACTCCAACGGCCGCCTCTACCTCGGTAACACCGTCGACAACTCGTTCCAGGCCAACGGCGCCAACTCGCTGCAGACGCCCGACATCTTCGCCGGAACGCTCGGCCCGGGCCTGCCGGTGTGGGCGGCGTTCATGTGTGACCTCGACCCGACCGCCGGCGGCAACATCTGGTACGAGGACCCGAGCCCGAGCGGCGGCGTGCGCATCACGTGGGACCAGGTGCCCAACTGGGACGACGGCGTCACCGGCACGACGGCCACCAACTCGGTGCAGATCGAACTGCTGCCCGGCGGCACGATCTTCCTGTCCTACGGCGCGACGCTCGGCAACGGCGGCAGCCCGGACAACGAGGCGATCGTCGGCTTCAGCGCCGGTGGCGGCGAAGGCGAGGTGCGCCTCGACTGGTCGGCCATCACCAGCTACGACACCGGCGATGGCTTCGCCGGTCTCGCCTGCGACGCGGACGCCAACCCGGTGCTCGGCACGACGTTCAACATCGTCGTCGACAACATCCCGACGGGCACGCTGCTCGGCGGCGTGATCTTCGGCCTCACCAAGTTCGACCCGGGCATCCCGCTGCAGGCGGCGCTGGGCGTGCCGTGTGACCTCTACACGTCGCTCGATTCGCTGGTGACCGGCGCGCTGCCGACCGGCACCTACTCGGCGCCGTTCACGATGCCGAACAACCCGCTGCTCGCCGGGCAGATCTTCTACAGCCAGGGCTTCTGCCTCAACGCGGCGATCCCGAACCCGCTCGGCGCGATGACGTCGAACGGCGTCGAGATGGTGATCGGTAGCTGATCGACACCGGATCGGTGGGGGCCGCGGCCCCCGCCAAGGGGTGGCGGCCGTCGGCGGACCGATGGCTGCCCCTCTGCTTCTCCGGGCTAGGATGTGGCGTATGGACGAGGCGCCGCACGACCCGGAGAAGCAACTTGCCGCAGACGTCGCGACCGTTCTGCGCCCTGCGGCGCTGCTGTGGATGACGCAGTGGATCGGGGCCGGCATCTGGGCGCACCTCGGCTGGCGCTTCGCCGGCTTGTCCGCTTCGGCGTTCTGGAACGTCTGGTACGTGATCTTCGCCGTCATGGTCGGGGTGTTCGTGTTCCGCGACCCCGAGGCGCGCCGCGTGTTCGCGAAGCCGCGCAAGAGCGCGGTCGAGATGGTGCTGCTGATCGGCGCCGTCGCCTGGCTGATCGACTACCAGTGGGTCGCCTGGCTGTATCCGGACCGCAGCTACTCGGCCTACCAGGAGTCGGCCGGCGCCTCCGAGCTGCCGATCGTGCTGTTCTGGATCGCGCTGATGCCGGCGCTGTTCGAGGAGTGGATGTTCCGCGGCCTGCTGCTGTCGCGCTTCCGGCGGGTCCTGCCGCTCAACTGGGCCATCGCCGGCCAGGCGATGCTGTTCTCGTTGATGCACTTCGACCACTACATGCTGCTGCCGCACTTCTTCTTCGGCTGCGTCGCCGGCGTGCTGCGCGTCGTCGCCGGCGGCCTGTGGCCGTGCATGCTGTGGCACTTCGCGTGGAACGCGGCGTGCGTCGCGTGGCCGAACGGCTTCCTGTAGGGCGCTACCCTTGAGAGGGCTGGCGAACCCTACCGCCGCGTCCACTCCCCGAACACCTTCAGCAGCGTCGGCATCACCACATAGCTCATCAGCGGCACGACGATCGCCGTGACGATCAGCGTGATCACCGGCAGCGCGAAGTGCTCCAGGAGCGTCGGCAGCAGCATCCACAGCACCAACGTGATGGTCGGGTAGATCCCGACCCACGTCAGCAGCACCAGCTTGTGCTGGTTGGGCGGCCGCGGCGGCTGCGTGTCGACGGGGGCGCCCATTGCGTTGGGTGGTCTGCGGCGCCTAGCGGTGCACGAACTCGGCCTTCACCTTCGGCCCGTTCTTCATGAAGTTGTCGACGCCGATGCGCATGTCCTCGGTGCCACACACCTCGCCGAAGCACTTCGCCTCGAACGGCACGGCTTCCGACAGCGGCAGCTTCGCGGCGCCGAGGATCGCCTTCTGCAGGATCTCGTCGACCTTCTTCGACAGGTGGCCGAGTTCGACCGCGGGCAGGCTGTCCGGCACGTTCTCCATCGGGCCCTCGGCCATGCGCGAACGCTCGGCCTTGCCGTCGGCCATGTCGCGGCACAGCGCGACGGCGCGGTCGACCAGGTCGCCCTCGACCTCCTCGCGGATCAGGCCGAACGCGAGCGCCTTCTCCGAGCTGATCGGGCGGCACGTGCGCAGCATCATGTTGGCGTTGTCGAAGCCGACCAGGCGCGGCAAGCGGACCGTGCCGCCGGCACCCGGGATGATGCCGAGGTTGGCTTCCGGCTGGCCGGCGAGCACCTTGAGGCCCTTCTTGGCGATGCGGGTCTCGCACGCCATCGCGGTCTCGATGCCGCCGCCGAACGCGAGGCCGTTGAGCGCCGCGACGGTCGGCTTCTGCACCTTCTGGAGCGCGTCGACGCACACCTGCGAAGTGCGCGAGGTCTGCTCGCCCATCTCGACGCTGTCGATCTTGGCCAGGAAGTTGACGTCGGCGCCGCTGACGAACGCCTTCTTGCCGAAGCCGGTCAGCACGATGCCCTTGATCGATGCGTCCGCGTCGCACTCCTCGAAGCGCGTCTGCAGTTCCTTGAAGACGCCCTGGTCGAGTGCGTTGAGCACCTTCGGTCGGCGGATCGTCAGCACCGCGATGCCGTCGCGGTCCTCACGCAGCACGACCGGGATGTCGAACGGGGTGTTGTCCTTGCCGTGCTCCTCGATGCACTTCGGCACCGGGAAGCCCTCGTAGTCGGCGGCGTAGGCCTTCACCAGCTCCAGCGCCTTGGCCGTGCCGATCTCGTTCATAAAAGCGAACGCCGGCTTCATGTCGAGGCCGACGTCGAGGCCCATGTTGAAGTCGGCGACCGAGATCAGGCCGGCGTCGACGATCTCGCCGCACAGGCCGAAGTAGGCGCCCATCAGCGCGTCGCGCACCTTGGCGGCGACGTCGTCCGCGACCTCGACCTTCTCGCCGCGCGCCGGAACGTCCCAGTTCTCCTTCTTCTCGACCTTCTCCTTCAGCGAGTCGGGCGTCTTGAAGTAGGGGCCGATCTTGGTCGTGTAGTTGTCGAGACCGACCGCGGTGATCGGGTTGCCACCCGTCAGGTTCATCGCGGTGAACGAGCCGACGCCCATCTTGAACGTCTTCTTGCAGACGACGTCGATCTCCTTGGTCGACGCGACGCCGCGCTCGGCGAGCAGCGCGCAGGCGTAGAACAGGCCTTCGAACACCGGGTCGAGCGCGTAGCCGTAGCGCGACTGCACCTCGATCGGGACCTTGCCGATGCCCTCGTAGAACGACATCAGCCACTTCGTCGTGGCGGCGTCGGTGTCCTTGCCCGGCACGACCTCGACGAGCAGGTTGCGCTCGGCGGGGAAGAAGTAGTGCACCACGCCGGTGCGGCCCTTGTGCTTGCTGTTGGCGAAGATCACCTCGGGCTCCAGGTGCGAGCTGTTGCTGCACAGGATCGCGTCGTCGGCGACCAGCCCTTCGACCATGCCGAAGATCTTGCCCTTGAGTTCCTTGTTCTCGGTCGCGGCCTCGACCACGAGGTCGGCGCCCTGGATGTCGTCGTAGTTGGTCGTCCACGCGACGCTCGAGACCATCTTGGCCTGCTGCTCTTCGCTGAACGCGCCGGTCTCGACGCCCTTCGCGACCTTCTTCTCGAGCTTCTTCCTGCCGCCGGCCAGCGCGTCCTCGCTGACGTCGACCACGACGGTCTGCACGCCGAACGGGCTCAGGACCTTGGTGAAGTAGAGGGCGATGTCCGGGCCGATCTGGCCCGAACCGATGACGGCGACCTTGCGGATCTCGCGGCCTTGGTGGGTGAAGCTCATGGGGTTCCTCGTTTCGGGGGCGAACAGGATAGCGACGCACGCGGACCGGCGGAAGGCCGCGCAGCGCCAAGGTCGCAGATCCCCGGCGAGCAGGAGCTTGCAGCCGCGGTCGGCGCGGTCAGAGCTGCGAGTAGTGCAGCTCGATCGCGTCCGACGTGATCCAGCCGAACGGGTTGTGCCCCGGCGTGTAGACCGCCCACTGGAACGTCAGCAGGGCGCCGTCGGGGACGCCGAGGGGGATCGGCAGGCCGACCGTCGCAAAGCCGAACGGCGACACGACCGCCGGCATCGCGGCGAGCAGCGGCAGGCCGAGTTCGAGCACGCAGCCCGGTGCGCCGGGGATGATCGACGACTGCGACACCGGGCTGATCATCAGCGCCGCGAGCGCGCCGGGCGGCGCCAGGGCGACGCTGAGCTGGTAGTCGTCGTTGCCGGCGTAGGCCGGGCCGTTGCTGGTCGCGATCGTCGGGGTCGTGCCGTTGGGGCCCGCGCACGGCAGGCCGGTGCGGATCTCGTTTGGGGCGACCGGCTCGAACCGTCGCGCGTGGATCTCGCTGGGGCCGGACGCGGGGCCGGTGTCGTCGGTCCACACGATCAACGTGCCGTCGGTCCCGTAGCCGAGTCCCGGGCCGAAGTAGCCGCGCGACGACACCTGCGGCCGGCCGGTGACCGGGCGCGCCGTCGGTTCGACCGGGCGGTCGTCGGTCGGCACGCTGCCGTCGGCCAGCACGCGGGCGGCGCGCACCACCGCGTTGGCCGCGGTGCTGCTGGCGGCCTCGTAGTAGGCGACGGTCCACTCGCTGACGCCGGCGCCGATCGACGGGGCGAACGCGTGCTGCGACGACGCCCGCACGGCGAACGGCGAGCCGATCGGCCCGTTCTCGTCGAACCGGTGCGCCTGGATCGTGCCGTTCTCCTGCCAGACGATGCAGTGGCCGCTGTTGTTGTAGAACTGCGATTCGTTGAGCACCGCGATGTCGGGCGTGCCCTCGTCGCCGAACTGGCTGCTGCCGCCCGGCACGCCGGCCACCGGATCGAGCAACGACAGCGTCGGCACCCCCGCGAACGAACCGGTGATGCGCACCTCGAACGCGGCGCTCAGCACGTCGGCCTGCTGCAGGATGCCGCCGCCCGATGCCTCCCAGACCGCGCGCGTGCGCAGCTCGAACAGGTAGCTCGGCCACAGCTGCGAGTAGGGCTGCGCCGAACCCGGCAGGCGCACGTCGCGCACGTAGCCGCCGGACACGCTGTGCAGGTCCCAGGTCGTGCTCAGCGACGGGGTCAACAGGTTGGCCGGGTTGATCCACGCGCGGGCCTGGATCTTGCGCGGCGCGCTGGCGCCGACCGGTTGGTAGTCCCAGGCGACGATCGCGATCTGGGCCGACGCGCCGGTGATGCTCGGGCGGCGGGTGTAGGCACCGATCGGCGGGGTCGCGATCGTGATCGTGTAGTCGAGCGATCCGGTCAACGGGTCGATCGCGGCGCCGCGGATGCTGCCGACGGTGTCCCAGACGACGAGGAAGCGACCGCTGCAGAACGCGACGGCCGGGTTGCTGGCGTTGCGCAGGTTGGTCACGTTGAACACGTTGGTGCGCGGCGTGCCGTCACGTTCGTAGATGCGCGCGCGGATGTCCTGGATGCCCTGCGCCAGCGGCCTTTGCCAGGCGACCAGGAAGCCGCCGTTGAGGGTGTCGTGGGCGACGGCGGGCGAGTTGTCGTCGTAGAACGGATTGCCGATCGAGACCGTCGGCCCGACCGCTGGGTCGATGACCAGCGGCATCTCGGCGGCGTCGACGAACGCGGCGGCGACGCGCAGTTCGATGCGGCCCCTGCCGTCGTACGACGTCGCGACCTCGACCTGTCGGCCGCCGCCGTCGAAGGCGATCGCGCTGCCGTAGTGCAGCACCGGGGCGCCGTCGCGAGCGAACACCAGCGGCCCGTGGCGCGGCGCACACGCGGGTGCCTGCAGGTCGCCGTCGACGTCGATGCCGAGCACCAGGTCGCCCTCGCCGGCCGGCCGCGCGGCGAACACGAACGACTGCTCGAAGCCGGTGCCGGTCGCCTGGTAGCGCTCGGTGACCTGCGCGTGCTCGAACGACGCGACGTCGACCAGCCCGGTCGGATTGCGTCGAGCCGTGGGGTGGCGGGTGCCGGTCGCGCGACGCCACTCGGCGAGGCGCAGGCGCAGCAGGCCGCGGGCGTCGCCGTCACCGTCGAGCACGCGGATGGCGGCGCCGCGGGAGTCGAAGCGCGCCTCGTGGATCGTGCCGGTGGCGGTCAGCGCGCCGTCGGCGGTCGCGGTCAGGCGTTGCTGCGGTGTCGCCGCGCGGAGCGGCGCGACCACGCGTTCTACGGGGTGTTCTACTGGGCGTTCTACGGGCGCGGCCTGGGCGGGGGCGAGCGCCGCCGTCAGGCCGACGATCGCGGCTGCGCGCAGCGCGAACGAAAGGCTGGAGTGTTGCATGCCACGGGTAGCGGCAGCGCTCGCCCGTGCCGCACCCGAATCCGCGGGATGCCGTTCCTTTCTCGACCCGTCGGGCCACGGGACCTCGGAGGGGCCTTACCGGGCGGGCAGTGCAGGTCCTATACAGGTGGCATGATTCTCATCGCAGGAGCCCCGGCGCGGGCCGAGACGGAGGAGTGCTGATGGAGGACGTTCGCGAGATCACGCCGACGGTGCACGACCTCGGCGACTTCAAGGTTCGCCGGGTGTTGCCGAGTCGACCGCGCACGATGGTCGGGCCGTTCTTGTTCGTCGACGAATTCGGTCCCGCGCAGATGGCGACCGGCAAGGGCATGGACGTCCGGCCGCATCCGCACATCCACCTGGCCACGGTCACCTACCTGTTCGAGGGGGCGATCCACCACCGCGACAGCCTCGGCTCCAGCGCGGTGATCCGGCCGGGCGCGGTCAACCTGATGACGGCCGGTCGCGGCATCGTGCACAGCGAACGCTCGCCACAGGAAGAACGCGACCGCGGCGTGCGGCTCTACGGCATGCAGACCTGGCTGGCGCTGCCGGACGGCGGCGAGGACGTGGACCCGCGGTTCGATCACGTCGCGGCCGAGCAGCTGCCGGTGGTCGAGTCCGAAGGCGCCTCGGCCCGCGTGCTGATGGGCACGCTGTGGGGCGCGACCGCGGCGACGCCGCAGCACAGCCCGACGATCTACGCCGACGTGGTGCTGCGCGGTGGCAAGGTCCCGGTCGACGCCGACGCCGACGAACGCGCGGTGCTGGCGACCGAGGGCGACGTGACGCTCGACGGCGCGCGGCTGGAGCCGTTCACGCTCTACGTGCTCGCGCCGGGCCACGCCGCGACGCTCGCCGGCACCGGTCGCGCGATGCTGCTGGGCGGCGAGGCGTTCGCGACGAGGCGCCACGTCTGGTGGAACTTCGTGTCGTCGAGCCGCGAGCGCATCGACCAGGCGAAGCGGGACTGGCAGGAGCATCGCTTTCCGCTCGTGCCGGGCGACGAGCACGAGCGCATCCCGATCCCGGACGTGCCCAAGACGCGCAGCCACGACTGACGACGGTCGCCGGCTACGGCTTCTCGATCGTGCCCCGGTAGTCGATCGCGACCACGCTTAGAAGCAGCGCGCCAGCCCGACGCCGATCAGCGGCCCGACGAACCACGCGCCGTTCGCCTGCGGGAGCGGCTGGCTGACCGACGGGAGCTGCGCCAGCACGATCGCAGAACCGCTGCCGATCGGCTTCGGCAGCAGCCGCAGTTCGAAGCCATCGGTCACGACCTGGCCGGTCAGCAGGTAGTCGCCGGGTGGCAGGTCGACCTCGATCCTGCCGTCGAAGCTGTGGGCCCATCCGTGGGAGCGGTTGCGCAGCGTCAGGTGCAGTTCGTGCACGCCCGGTTCGAGCAGGTAGCGGCGCGCGTCGTCGCTGCCGTCGACCGACCAGATGCGGGTGGCCGCCGCGCCGCGCCGACGGCGGCCGCCGTTGACGCCGCCGTCCTCCTCGATGATCGCCAGGATGTGCTCCGGCATCTCGGGCGGCGCCAGGTCCAGCGTCGCGGCGCACGACGTCAGGGACAGCAGGGTCAGGGAAGCCGCCAGCAGGCAGGCGGCAGCAGCGGGTGTGCGTTGCGTCATGTCGGCACGTCGCGGCGGCGACGGCCGCGCCAAGCGCGACCGTGGTCGGGGTGTTGCGCAGGGAGACGCGAACCGGGTTGCAACAGGTCGGTGCGCACTGCTCCACTGGCCCCATGTCCGAGCAACCGCCGGTGCGACTGGAGTCCCTCGAAGGCGAAGGCGACGGCCGCCGCTACTCGCCGTCGGCCGGCCGCAACCGGGAGGCGCTGGTCGACGCCCTGGTCGCCGAACTGCCCGAACGCGGCAGGTGCCTCGAGGTCGCGGCAGGAACGGGGGAGCACGCGGTGCTGGCGGCGACCCGGTTGCCGGGTTGGACCTGGCTGCCGACCGATCGGGATCCCGAGGCGCTGGCCTCGATCCGCGCCTGGGTCGCCCACGCTGCGCTGCCCAACCTGCGCGAGCCGGCGGCGCTGGACCTCGCCGATGCGTGGCCGTGTGCACCGGCGTCGCTCGACGCGGTGTTCGCCAGCAACGTGATGCACATCGCGCCGATCGCGACCACCGAGGCGCTGTTCCGCGGTGCGGCGACCCACCTCGGACCCGGCGGCGTGCTGCTGGTCTACGGCGCGGTGTTCCTGCCCGACGAGCCGCGGCCCGCGGGCAACGTCTCGTTCGACCGCGAACTGCGCGAGCAAGACCCGGCCTACGGAGTGCGCACGCTGGCCGAGATCTCGCAGCTTGCGCATTCCAACGGCCTGTCGGCACCGTCGGTGCGGCGGATGCCGGCCAACAACGTGATGCTGCGGTTCGAGCTCGCCTGACCCGGGCGTCGCAGTTTCGTCGCTTCTGGCCTGCCGCCTCTGCGCGGCCGCGCCCGATCGGCCACAATGCGCCGATGAGCTCCCTCCGACTCGTTCCTGCCGTGTTGCTGTGCAGCGCGTTCGCGTTGCCGGCGCAGCAGCCGGCCGAAGCGTCGACCGACGCCTGGATGAACTGCTTCGCCGTGGTCGCGGGCAAGGACTGCACCGTCGACGGCAGCGTCCTGGTCGCGCACAACGAGGACAGCGGCGTCGACTCCGCCGTGCACCACTGGAAGGTCCCCGCATACCGCCACTCGGAGGGTTCCGTGCGAACGCTGCTCGAGGGTGGCACGGTGCCGTACGATGCCGAGACGCCGGCGTACATCTGGTGCCAGATGCCGGGGCTGAAGTACTCGGACACCTACTTCAACGAGCACGGCGTCGCGGTCGTGACCAACGCGTGCAAGTCGCGCGAGGACCGGCCCGAGCTGACCGACGGCGGCATCACGCTGCTGCTGCGCCGGATCGTCGGCGTGCGCGCGACGTCGGCGCGGCACGGCGTCGAGATCGCGACCGGGCTGCTGGCGCGGTTCGGCTACGGCGACAGCGGTCGCTGCATGACGATCGCCGACGGCAAGGAGGCGTGGATCCTCGACATGGTGCACGGCAAGCACTGGGCGGCGGCGCGCGTCCCGGACGATCGGGTCGCGGTGGTGGCCAACCACTTCTCGATCCACCACGTCGATCCGGACGACACCGACAACTTCGTGCTGAGTCCGCGGCTGATCGAGTACGCGACCGAACGCGGCTGGTACGACGCCGAGCGCGACGGCCCGTTCGACTTCGCGACCGTCTACGGCGGCGACGGCGCGCGCCGCCACCGCAGCAACGTGCGCCGCGCCTGGCGCGCCAACAACCTGATCGGCGCCGAGCAGGTCGCCGAGGCCTGGCTGCAGCCGACATTCGTCGCGCCCAAGCGCAAGGTCGGTCTGCGCGACCTGATGGGCGTGCTGCGGGACCACTACGAGGGCACGGAGTACGACAAGTCGCTCGGCTACCACCTGAGCACGCCCAACAAGAACGGCGCCACGATCTGCGCCGGCGGCACGTCGTTCTCGACGGTGTTCCAGCTGCGCACAGACCTGCCGCCCGCGATCGGCGCGGTGATGTGGATCGCGATGGGGCGGCCCGACGCCAGCGTCTACGTGCCGTGGTACGCGGGCATCGATCAGGTGCCCGACGGCTATTCGACCGGCACCTGGCTGGAGGCCGAGATGCGCCACATGGATCCGGGGTTCCAGAAGCTCGGTTCGCCGGCACGCTTCGCCGCGGTCAACGACTACCAGCGCCGCCTCGACCGCGTCTACGGCAGCCACTTCCACGAGATGGACGACGCGCGCGACGCGCTCGAGGCGAAGTGGATCGCGGCGCAGCCGGCGTTCGAGGCCAGGATGGCGCGGCTGCATGCGAAGGATCCGGCCGGGGCGAAGCGGGCGCTGACCCGCCACTGTGCGGAGCTGCAGAGCGAGGCTGCCGAGCAGGTGGCCGACTGGGCGGCCAGGCTGCAGCAGGCGACGGCGGCCTCGGCGCGCGGCCGGTAGGCGTCGCCGATCGCGGTCCGGTGCGCGATGGCGCGCACCACCGCCACCTCGCTGCCGTGATGCCGACGCCCGCTGCTCGGCGGCGGCACGAGCACCACCGTGCGCGACGACGCCGTTGGCACGGGGAGTTGCGTAGGAGCTCGAGTGCGCACGGGCCGAGCCGCGAACGCGCACGTGCCCGCCGGCGAACGTGCGAGTGATCAGGGCCATTTCCAGCACCGTGGCCGCATGTGCCCGCTGCCCCGGAAATGTGTCCATCGAACGGTCCCCGCCCAAATGCGTCTCACGGGGCACGTATCAGCGCCCGCTCGCAATCCACGAACCCCAGGTGCTGCGATGGAGACGTTCGAGAACAGAGTTGGTGCGACCGGTGCGGTCGCCTCGTCGATCCGGTCGAGTTCGTTCGGTTGCGCGCTGTGCGCGATCGCGGTCGCGCAGGCGCCGCAGCCGTTCGCGCCGCCACAGCTGAGCCCGTACGACTCGGTGTCGCCCGACATCGCGGCGCTCGACGCCAATCGCGACGGGCAGGTCGACGTGTTGTCGCCGGGGCTGTTCTTCGGCTCGCTGCTGGTGAGCATCGACGAGCACGGCCGCACGCTGGCGAGCAGCCCGGTCACCGCCGGCTTCGTCGCCAACCCGCGCCACACGGTGTCGCCGGCGCCGATCGCGGTGCACGGCGGCGACCTCGACGGCGACGGCCGCGAGGACCTGATCTTCGTCACCTCCGAGGGTTCCGTGCACGTGCAGCGCAACCTCGGGGCGCGGCGGCTGGCTGCGATCGACTTCGCGCCGCCGCAGACGATCTCCTACGTCGGCGGTCTGCTGCCCAACTCGCCGCCGTTCTCGCGCATCACCGTCGCGACGATCGTCGTCGACGACTTCGACGGCAACGGCGAGGCCGACATCGCGGTCGGCTTCGGCGTGCACGACGGCTGGAACGCGGTCGCGCGGCCGGGCCTGGTCGCGTGCTACCTCGCCGACGGTGCCGGAGCCTACGTGTCGCGCGTGCTGCCGCTCACCGGCAGCGTCTGTGACCTCGAGTGGGCCGACCTCGACGGCGACGGCCAGCGTGACCACTTCGTCGTCGTGGCGGAGGACGGCGGCAACGGCGCCTACTTCCACCACCTGCACCACCTGTGCGTGCAGAACGGCGCGCTGGTGCCGGTCGGGGCCGCGGTCGCGCTCGGAACGGCTCGTCCGGTCGCGTTGGAGGTCGGTGACGTCGACCTCGACGGCATGCCGGACTACGTGCTGGCGATGCTGCAGACGGTCGCCGGCCAGGTCGACGCATCGGTCGTCATGTATCCCGGGGACGGAGCCGGCAATCCGAACGTCGCGATGAGCAGCACGCTGCCGTTGCCGCCGGCCGCCGGCATCGGTTCGTTCGTGCCGTCGCTGCAGGTCGACGACTTCAACGGCGACGGGGTGCTCGACATCGCGACGCTGCGGGGCACGTTGACGACCTACCCGTCGACGTCGACGCCGAGCGAGGTCGGCGAGGCCGAGCTGATCGTGCACATGGGGCCGACGCCGTTCCTGGCATCGCCGCAGACGGTGCCACTGGCGACCAAGGTCTACTTCGGCGACACCACGACAACGCTGTCGGCGGTGCGCCCGGTGTGGACCGAGCCCGACATGCTGTGCACGTTCGACCTGGGCAGTGACGGCAACGCCGACCTGATGATCGCCGGGGCGCGCACGCTGGCGCAGCCCAACTCGGTCACGCGCGTCACGCTGCGCAACGGTTCGCCGCCGCGGCTCGGGCTGCCGGCACGCGTCAAGGTCGGCGAGCCGTCGGGCGGCGATCCCACGCGGCCGGCGCGCATCGGCTTCGACGGGGTGCCGCGCCTGGGCAACGCGGGCTTTCGGTGCACGATCCAGAACGTGCGCGCCAACTGCCTGTGCGGCCTGATGTGGGGGCCGCTCGCGCAGCAGAACGTCGCCAGCGTCTACGGCTTCGACCTGCACGTCCTGCCGCAGCACCTCGGCCAGCCGCTGATCGCCACCGGGGCGCCGGGCGCGGGCTTCGCGTCCTACCAGCTGCCGATCCCCAACGCCGCGGCGCTGGTCGGCGACGCCGGCTGCTTCCAGTTCAACTACTACGACCCGGCGATCGACGCCTTCGGCGCGAGCCAGGGCACGGGTCTTTGGATCGGCAACTGAGCGGCGCTTCAGAAGTGCGACCAGCTGATGTCGAGGTCGTCCGAGACGATCCAGCCGAACGCGTTCCAACCGGGCGTCCAGACGGCCCACTGGAACGCCAGCTGCGCACTGCCCGGTAGCGAGATCGGCATCGGCACGAACGCGACGGCGTCACCGGCGGGGTCGACGACGACCGGCAGGATGTCGAGCACCGGAGCGCCCGCGTAGAGGAAGCAGCCGGGTGCTCCCGGGATCGCGGTCGTCGTCAGTTGTTCGCTGATCACCAGCGCGGCGATCGTCGTCGGCGGCGAGTCGGTCAGGGTGAAGCGGAAGTCGGTGTTGCCGGCGATCGGATCGCCGCCGGCCGTGCCGATCGCCGGTAGCTCGCCGAGCGGTCCGGGGCACGCCGTGCCGAACGGCGAACTCGACGCGACCACCGGTTCGAAGCGGCGCAGTCGGACCTTGTTGAGCCCCGAGCCGGTGCCGGTGGCGCCACGCCAGGCGAACATCGCGGTGTTGCGCCGCGCGCCGCCGTTGGCCACCGGCAGCGGTTGCGAGGCGGCGCGCAGGCGGTCCTGGAACGGCCCGTTGAGCACGTCGATCGCGCGATCGTCGATCGCCTTGGTGCCGTCGAGCAGCACCCGCGCCGCACGCACGTTGCGCGCGAACTCGTTGGGCGGCGTCGCCTCGAAGTAGGCGACCGAGAACTCGGCGGCGCCGGCGGCCACCGCCGGCTCGGTCTCGTGGTCGCTGCCGGAGCGCACGTCGATGACGCTGCCGACGGGGCCGTTGAGGTCGTAGCGATGGGCCTGCACGTCGTCCTGGTCGTTCCACGCGACCAGGTAGGTGGCGTCGTTGCCGTAGGCGTAGAACGCATGGGTGTGCACCGCGATGGCCGGCTGGCTCTCGTCGTCGCCGATCGAGCTCGCGCCGATCACCAGCTGCGGACCGTTGAGCAGCTGGAACTGATCCTGTCGGCGCGCGCGGAACAGCGACGTGCGCACGTCGAAGTCCCCCGGCAAAGGGCTCGGGTAGAACCGTTCCCAGACGGCGCGGCTGACGTCCCAGAAGACGTTGGCGCCGGTGCCCTGCTGCATCAGCAGGTTCTGGGCGAGGCGCACGTTGCGCACGAATCCGGTGGTCGCCGTGTCGAGCACGTGTTCGCTGTCGCAGACCAGCTGTGCCTGCGAGTTGATGGCGTGCACGTGCGCAGTCAGGATCTGGTTGGGGTCGTTCGCCCCCGCGGCGGTCCGGTCCCAGGCGACCTGCACGCCGGCGAAGTAGGCGGTGCGGCCGGAGACCGCGGGTCGCCGATCGCGAGCGCCGGGACCGGGCTGGCCGATGTCGATCGCCGCCAGCAGCGGCGCGCCGTCGCTGGCCCGGAAGTGCGCCAGCTGCACGCGGTCGCCGCGTTCGTAGGCCACGACGAAGCCCGCCGGCCCCCACATCGAAGTCGGCGCGATCGACGGCTGGCGGCTCTGGCCGTTGCCGGTCAACGCGACCATGGTGCCGACGGCAGCGCCGTCGCGGTCGTAGAGCTGGCCGCGCAGGTCGGTCGAGCCCGACGTCCACGTCCTGGTCCAGACGACCAGGTAGTGCTCGGTCGACTCCTCGAACGCGACGTCGGGCTGCGAGTCGTTGTAGTAGGGGCCACCGGGGCTCAGCACCGGCCCGACCGCGGGATCGACGACCACCGGGTAGCTCGCCGCATCGAGGAACGCGCCGGGCACGATCAGCTCGATGCGGCCGTGACCGTCGTAGCGCGTCGCGACCTCGACCGGATCGCCGCCGCGCTCGAACACGATCGCCTCGCCGTAGCGGACGGCGTCGCCGGCGGGCGAACGAAACTCGATCGCCTGGTGCTCTGCGGTGGTCCTCGCTGCGACGTGGTCGCCGGTGACCGCCACCCCGAGCACCAGGTCGCCGTGGCCGGCGGGCCGCTGGCGCAGCACGAACGACTGCTCGAAGCCGGACGCGCATAGCGTGTAGCGCTCGACCAGATCCCCGTGATCGTAGACCACCGTCGCGGCGCCCTGCCGTCGGCCGGCCGCGTGCGGATCGACGTCGAGCGCGACCGAACGAGCGGCGTCGTGCAGCCGCAGCGTCAGCGGGGCGTGCGAGCGCGGGTCGGCGGCGCCGGTCCAGATGCCCGCGCCGGCGGCGTCGAAGCGAGCCCGGTAGCAGGCACCGTCTGCCTGCAGCGAGCCGTCCGCGGCCCGGAACAGGCCGGCGCCGTGCCGGCGCGCGGCGAGGTCTGCGGCGAGACCTTCTCGTTGTGCTGCGACGGAGGTCAGGCCGGAGAACAGCGCGGTCGCCAGGGCGGCCACGCGAACGAACGTGCGGGGAGAGCGGGTCATGGCACCTTGTGGAGGTGCCGTGGAAGTGACGGCTCGACGGCCGTGTCGCGCCCAAAATGCAGAATCGTCCGCTGGGATCCCGGGGCTGCCCGTTGCGGCGGGGTGGGTGGCCCGGTCGGGCGGCCCTACAATCGGCCGTTCCCGTTCCTCCCACCCCCCCCCCGAAGGACCGCCATGTTCCGCCACTGCCTCACGCTCCTGCTGGCTTCGACCGCGACCGCCCAGTTCGTCTACGACTTCAACGGCCTCAACGGCTCCGACCCGCAGCCGTTCACCGCGCTCGACGGGCAGGACAACTGGACGACGCAGACGTTCAATGCGCCCAACGGCTGCGGTGTCACGGCGACGTTGTCGCACGACGGCACGCCGTCGCTGCGCTTCCAGGAGGTCGGGCCGGGCTACGGCTGCGACGCGTCGCGCATCAACGACGCGGCCTGGCTGTTCGCGCCGTTCGCGGGCGTCGAGCGCAGCGCGATGTTCCAGTGCGACATGCAGGTCGGCTACTGGGGTGGTTCGTTCGGCCTCGGCCACGACACCAACGGCGACGGCGTGATCCGCGGCAGCCAGCAGGGCGAACGCGGCGTGCGCTTCCAGCTCGGCACGCAGGGCAACCAGCAGCTGCGGCTCTACCGCGGCGACCAGACGTTCGTGCAGGCGACGCTGGCGACGGCTGGCGGCATCGGCGGCGGCGATTGGGTGCGGGTGCGCGTGGTCATGGACCTCGGCGCCAACTCCGGGGCCGGCGCCGGCACGGTGCTGGTGCAGAACCTGTCGCAGGGCGCGACCACGTTCTCGGCGGTGCCGGGCCTGATCGACGTCGGCCTGGCGCTCGACCAGGCCGCGACGGACGCGAGCAACCCGCTGCTGTGGGATGCCCTGTGGCTGCACTTCGAAGGCGCCACCTACGGGCTCGACAACATCGAGGTCGGTTGGGCCGGCTTCGCCGTGCCGTTCGGAACGGGTTGCGCCGGCGCATCGGGGCCGGTCGAGCTGGTCGCCAACGGCTCGTTCGGTCTCGGCACCACGGTCGACTTCGTATCCGACAACCACGCCGCCAACGCCGTCGGCCTGGGCATCTTCGGCATCGACGACAGCATCTGGCAGGGCGTGCCGCTGCCGCTGTCGGTCGACCCGGTGTTCGGCACCAGCGGCTGCACGCTCTACACCGATCCGGCGGTCACCGTGCTGGCGCAGGCTTCAGCGAGCGCGCCGGCGACGATGAGCACGCCCTTCGCGATCCCGCAGGGCTTGCTGACGGGCTTCGAGTTCTTCGTGCAGCACGCGTGCCTCGAGCCGGTGCAGGGCGGCTGGTCGTTCTCCAACGCGCTGCGGGTGCGGTTTCCGTAGGCGATCGATAGACGGATGCTCGAGCTGGGATTGCTGCGCGCGTTCTTGGCATGCCTGTGCTGACCGTTGCCGGAAGGCGGCCAAGGGGTCCGCAGGATCCAGAGCGCGCGCAGCGCCATCATCGAACATGAGCGTCCTCATCGCGGCTCGAACGGCAGGTGGACGGGTCTCGAGTGGGGCGTTGGCAGTGCAGGTCGAAGGGTGGCGCGGCGGGTTGGGTTCGTCGGCCGAGAACTGATGGAATGGACAGGGCAAACGGCACCCCCGATGCATGGAGTCGGCCGCTGCTGGTTGCGTGGGTCAGCTGGCTCTTGGGTCCTGCGGGTTTCGTGTTCTGCGCGATGCTCAATGACGGGAGGCCTGACTGCTTCCTTGCGTCCGTCGCCGCCGCTGGGCACGGAGCTGCACTGATTCTCACTGTTGCGATGGCGGGATCGGCTCGGTTTCGACGCCTACCCGAGTTCTGGTGCATGCTGACGTACTGGGTGCCGCTTGCCTTCATGTTCCTGGCCATGGCGATCGACTCGTTTCAGCTAGGCCGTGGGAGCCTGCACACGGTCATGAGTTGGGCGGCGTTGGTTCCGCTTGCGGCGTTGGTCCGGCTGGCTCGCCTCGTTTGGCATGCGGCCCAGCGGGCTGACTAGTACTGGATGATGCAGCAGACGAGGCTTCGCCTCGCAGCTGATCGCTCACAGTCGTTATCCTGGCCCGCGCTCCGTCATGTCGCTCCCGGACTACTTCCAGAAGCCTGAGTTTGCAGGTCACCTCAAGGTGCTCGAGGTACTCCGTCGGTGGGATCCGATCGGAGTGATCTGCGAGAGCAATCAGGACGAGTATGATTCCTACTCGACGAGGTTCGTGACGATGCTAGACCAAGGGGTGACCACCGATGACCTTCTTCGGGCGATGCGTGCTCTGGTCACCGACCACATGGGCATGCCATCCTTCGACGAGGTGCACTCCAGGTCCTGCGCGGCGGAGCTTGTCGATTTCTGGCGTTCGTGGAAGCATCGCTAATGAGTCGCTGCAGCGGACGACGCTCCGCGCCGCAGCTGATCAACGACAGACGTTGGGAGGGTGCGTGAGCAATCAGGGCATTCGATCGGCGTTTGGGCCAGGCGGCTGGATTGGTCAGGCGCTTCTCGGTGCCGGGCTTGCTGGGATGCTGATCGTCGGGGTGATGTGGCTCGAACCGGGGCCGGTCGAGCGGTTGATGATCGGCGGCCTGACCATCGCTGTCGGGGCCGCGCTCCTCTTGGCCGTCTGGGAAACGAGGTGGCGCATCGTTGCGGGATGCGCAACCCTGCTCTTCGGATTGGGGGCAATCTACAGCCTCTACTGCGTGGGATGGTAGGATGCCGTCGAACGCGTCGCATGACTTGGCGGCGGCGGCTCTGCGACCGATGACGGCCGGCATTCTGCAGTCAGATTGGGCGTCCAATGGGTTTCCGCGAGCATCTCACACTCAAGTGCCACACCTGCAAGTCTCGGCGAGCACTCGGAGGCAGCAAGAAGATGGGCGACAGCAGCGTCGCCGAGCGCAGTGGGTGGGTGCATACGAAGACCAAAGAGGGCGCATATGTCTGGCTTTGTCCTCCATGTGCGAGAAAGTCACGCAAGTAGTCGCGGCTCGTCAGCAGTTGGCGTCGTGGTCTTCTGCCGAATGCGCGCGATGCCGCTGATGCGCGGCGCATGAATCGCGGGCGTGGCGGCACGCAGCACGCCACGTGTAGGATGGCCGTGAAGTCGTCGCAGGAGTTGACGCTGCTACGCGCGGCAGGTGGGCGGCCCGAGTCGGGCGGCAGAAGCCATGATTACGGGCATCGAGGATTACTTCACGAGTGGGTGTGGCCGCTGTGAGCGTTTCGCGACTCCAGACTGCGCTACCCGTCAATGGAGCGGTGGCCTCGCGGCACTTCGCAAGATCTGTCTCGATGCCGGACTCGAGGAGGTCGTGAAGTGGGGCCATCCTTGCTACATGCATGCCGGGCGCAACGTCGCGATCCTGGGCGCCCTTCGTGGGGACTATCGCATCAGCTTCTTCCATGCCGCCTTGATGAAGGACCCCAACGGCGTTCTGGAGAAGCCGGGCCCGAACACTCGGCACGCTGACATGATCCGGTTCACGAGCAACTCGCGAGTCGCGAAGCTGAAGGCGGTCATCGCGTCCTATCTGAAGGAGGCGATGGGTTATGCCGAGGCGGGGATCAAACCACCGAAGGTGCAGCACGATCTCGAGTTGCCCGAAGAACTCGTGGATGCGCTACGTGCGGATCCCGAACTGTCCGAGGCGTTCCTTGGCTTGACGCCTGGTCGCCAGCGGAGCTACGTGATCAACCTGAACTCGGCGAAGAAGTCCGCGACGCGAGTTGCCCGCATCGACCGGTTCCGTGCCAGGATTCTGGCGGGGAAGGGTGCAACGGAGCGATGAGTTGCATCTCTCACCTGGCAAGCGCGTGCACGGGACGGGCTGCTGCGCGGCACGCCGTGGAACCGAAGACACGTTGTGCGGATGAGTCGCCGTAGCAGGGATCCTGGAGATCCGTTCGAGCTGGAACTCGAGCGTGTGTTCGGCTGGGGCGAACTGGCCTTCGCATGCGCCCTCGGACTGTTTGCGCTCGTTGCCAGCCTGGCGGAGGTGACTCGCGCGACTTGGCCCGCGCTGTTGTGGGAGTTGGCGACACTGCTCGGCGCCGCGATGGTCTTCGCATGCTGGCTCGAGCCGTCGATTCGTCCGAGGCTGCTTCGCTTCTTCTGGGTGTGGTTGGCGATCAGTCTGTCGGTGGCGACGACCCGGCTCGTGGGTTAGCCAGGCAAGGCAGCTGGCGCGACGGTGCGGCAGCGGATGAAGAAGACGCGTCGGGTAGACAGGAACCACATGTCCAAGCCAGTCATCGCCGCTCTCAGCTGCTCGCTCGCGCTCCTCGCGGGCTGCGCATCCTACGAAGAGTCGTCGTCAAAGGGTGAGGAGCCAGTGTTGACCTACGCAGGCGATGGTTACGGCGGTCGCGTCCACCTTCGCCTGGTGCGAGGCGAGGTGATAGGTGGCGAGGTCGAGACGCTGCATCGCGACTGCACGGGCGCCCCTCTCGTGTTCCCGATCCGCGTGCTGGATCAGCTGGCTAGCATGCTGCCCGACCAAAGACGTTAGCCGGATCGAAATGGCCTCGACACATGCAGATGGCACGCCGTGCAAGGAAGCGACCAGGTCCGTGCCGGATGGCTACGCACCTTGCTGCGACTTGTTCGATGGGCACACGAGTGCGTGTGACTTCGACGTGCGTTACGAATGGTGGGCCGGGCCGGCGCGCTGGGTGATCACGATCGCGGAGTCGGCCGGTGGCGGAGGCATCTGGATCAGGTTCTGTCCGCACTGCGGCAGCAAGCTGCCCGCAAGCGGGTAAGCTGCCCCGGCGGATGCACTCGAGCCTGGTCCATCGCGGCTTCTCGTTCTCCAGCGCCCTGCGGCTACCCGTCTCGTAGATCAGGCCAACTGCGAACGTGTCGCCCAGGCGCCGTTGGCGGCGGCGTCGCGCGCGTAGTCGCGGAGGTCGCGCGGCGCGCGGCCGAGTGCGCGCTGCACGCCGTCGGCCAGCGACGCGTTGCGGCCGTCGAGCACCGTCGAGAACAGGTAGTCGAGCAGTCCGATCTGGGCCGCGGGCAGGCCCGCTCGTTCGAGGCCTTCGAGGAACGCCGCGCGCGGGATCGTGACGTAGCGGACCTCGCGCCCGGCCGCCCGGGCGATGTCGGCGACGGCGTCGGCGAACGTCATCAGCCGCGGGCCGGTGACCTCGTAGACCTCGCCGTGGTGGGCATCCTGCGTCAGCGCCGCCACCGCGACGTCGGCGATGTCGTCGACGTCGACGAACGGCTCGAGCACGTCGCCGGCCGGCAGCGCGACTTCGCCGGCAGCCACCAGTTCGGCGAAGGCGCCCTCGTCGAAGTTCTGCGCGAACCAGCTGGCGCGCACGACCGTCCACTCGAGGCCCGAGCGCTGCACGATGCCCTCGCAGCGCTGCGCCTCCTCCTCGCCGCGGCCGGACAGCAGCACCAGGCGACGCACGCCGAGTTGTCGGCTCAGCTCGGTGAAGGCGGCGATCGCCGCGGGCGCTTCCGGCACCGCGAGGTCGGGGCTGTAGACGACGTAGGCGGCATCGACGCCGGCGACCGCGTCGCGCCAGGTGCTGCGGTCGTTCCAGTCGAAGCGCACGTCGCCGGAGCGGGAGGCGCGGCGGACCTCGCGGCCGGCGGCTTCGAGGCGGTCGGCGACGCGGCGGCCGGTCTTGCCGTTGGCGGCGATGACGAGGATCGGGAGTTGGTCGTTCATGGGTCGTTCGATGGGTTGTTCGGGTTTGGATGGCGCGGCTTCCGTTCGCCGCATGAGCAACACCATCGCCCATCTAGGTTGGACGCACCATGTCTGTGCGTCCGCATGAATGTGCCAGGAGTCCAGGAGGGTGGACGAAGGAGGCATCGTGCCGCAAGCTGTCGCCATGGAACGTCCGACCGAGGTGCCCGCCCCGAGCGATCCACTGGGCGAGGCGCTGCACCTGCTGCGGCTGACCGGCAGCGTCTACGCCCGCTCGGACCTGACCGCGCCGTGGGGCTTCGAGCTGCCGCCGTTCGAGGGCCACATGATGTTCCACGTCGTGACGGCCGGTCGCTGCTGGCTCGAGATCGACGGCAGTGAGCCGCTGCTGCTCGAGCGCGGCAGCCTCGCGCTGGTGCCGCACGGTCTCGGCCACGCGCTGGTCGACCAGGTCGGCCGCGCGTGCGTCCCGTTCTTCGACCTGCCGATCGAGCGCGTCTCCGACCGCTACGAACGGCTGCAGTGGGGTGGCGGTGGCGAGGCCTGCAGGCTGATCTGCGTGGTCGTGCGCTTCGACCACGCCGCCGCAGAACGGCTGGTCGACGCGTTGCCGCCGGTGCTGCACCTCGACGCCTGGCACGGCGGCGACGACCGCTGGCTCGGCGACACGCTGCGGTTCATCGCCAGCGAGGCCGAGTCGCTGCGGCCCGGTGGCGAGACGGTGATCACCAGGCTCGCCGACATCCTGGTGATCCAGATGGTGCGGCACTGGATCGAGCACGACCACACGGCGGAGACCGGCTGGCTGTCGGCGCTGCGCGACGAGCGCCTGGGGCGCGCGATCGCCGCGATCCATCGCGAGCCCGGTGCCGACTGGACGCTCGCGTCGCTGGCGCGCGCCGCGGCGATGTCGCGATCGGCGTTCGCCGCGCGCTTCGCCGAGGTCGTCGGCGAGACGGCGATGCGCTACCTCGCGAGGTGGCGGCTGCAGGTCGCGCGCGCGGCGCTGCGTGAGTCCGACGAGCCGGTCGGCATCGTCGCCGAACGCTGCGGCTACCGTTCGGAGGCGTCGTTCTGCCGCGCCTTCAAGCGCGCGTTCGGCGTCTCGCCAGGCCACGACCGGCGGGTCGGTTCGTCACCGCTGGCGCCGGCGTGATCGGCGCGGCTCAACGGTCCCAATCGGCCGGCATGCGGATCACGATCTCGGCTTCGGAGCCGAGCGCGAACACGACCGGCGGTGCCAGCACGCGGGCTGCCGCGATCGCGGCCTGGTTGCGGAAGTTCTCGCGCCAGAACGCCTGCTGCTTGCGTGGGTCCTGCAGGCTCTTGATCCACAGCTGCAGCGCGGCCGAGCCGGGCGTCGTCAGGACGGTCGTGCGCCCCTCCTCGTCGGTCGGGTCGCAGGCCGCGCCGAGCGCCACCCCGTTGCGTTGGAAGCCGAGCCTGGTGCCGGCGATCGGGCTGCCGTCGGGCGCGAGCACGCGCACCCGGGCCTCGACGACGTGCACGTCGAAGTCGGCCTGGGCGTCCTGGCCGCCGCGCACGTCGATGGCGCCGTCGGTCATCGCGCTGAAGTTCTTCTCACCGACCTGCAGATACGGGTGCATGCGCCAGGTGCCCTCGGGCAGCAGCGCCTCGAAGCGGCCCTGCTCGTCGCTGCGGGCATTGCGGTAGACCTGGCGCGGGGTGCCGTCCGGGTTGAAGCCGCAGTCGCCGATGAACTGCAAGCCGTGCGCCGCGGGTTTGCCGTTGACGCGCAGCGTGCCGGTCATCGTGCCGAGGCGCATCTGCGGCAGGTCGAGTGCAACCTGCTGTTCCTGGCCGTCCTCGAGCACGAGCCCGGCGCGCACGGTGTCGTTGGACGTCGTGTAGCTGCTGTCGTCGTAGGCCGCGACGCTGCGCAGCTGCAGCTCCCACGTTCCGGCCGGGATGCCGCCGATGGTCGCCTTCGCGTCGTCGTCGAACGGCACGAAGCCCTGCTTCGTCGTCGGGTAGATCTCGTAGCGCTCTCCGACCTTGCGGCGCAGCTGCACGCCCGGTCGCTTGCGCAGCTGGCGCGCGTCGAGCTCGGCGTCGCGCGGCAGCATCGCCTGCGCGTAGAGGTCGGCGAGCAGTTCGGGTGGGCCCAGCGTGACGTGCAGCGTCGCGCCGGTCGGCACGACGATCTCGAGCACGCCGTCACCGAGCGTGACGCCGGTGCGCACGATCGGCGCGTGCGTCTCGCTGGTGACGCGCAGTCCGTAGCTGTGCTGCACCGCGCCGCGGACGGCGCACGTGCCGTCCGCGCCGGTGGTCGCCTCGTCGATCCTGGTCGTGCCGTTCTGGTTCATCCAGTTCCAGTCGCCACTGACGTAGACCTTGGTCTGCGCGTCGAACGGTTCGCCGTCCGGCAGGTCGACCAGCTCGACCTTGCTGCCGGCCATCTGCTCGCCCTTGGCGTCGACGACGCGCACCGTCTGCTCGACCGCGTCCGGGAGTTGCACGGCCAGCACCACCGGGCCGACGGCGCCGACCTCTATGCCCAGCGCTCCGCTCGAGGCGAGTCCGGAGTCCGCACGCGGCTCGACAAAGACCACGTGCTCGCCGCGCCGGATGCCCTCCACGGTGTGCTGGCCGTTCTCGTGCTTCCACCCGCCGCGGATGTCGCCGTAGCTGCTCGACCAGCGGCCGGTCGTCTTCGGCGCGGGCAGGATGCGGGCGCCGAACTGCTCGACCGCGCTGCCGTCGGACGCGCGGGTGACGTTGAGCACCACGTCGATGCCGCGCTGCATCACGATGCGCACGTCGCGCGCGCCCCACTCGTACTCCTGCTCGGTCTGCAGGTACTCGCAGTGGCGATGCTCGAACTTCAGCGCAAATGGCCCGTCCGGATCGCCCGACTCGCGCCGCTCGAGGTGGAACGTGCCGTCCTTCTTGGTCGACGTCATCCAGCCGCCGCCGGTGCGGCCGTCGGGTTCGACCTGGGCGCCGCGAATCGGCATGCCGGCCTCGTCGACGACGACGCCGGTGATCGACGGCACGTCGGCCGCGCGTTTGACGACCAGTTCGATCGTCGTCGACGGCGCCTCGATGGTGATCTCGTCTCTTGGCTCTGCGAGCTGCCCGGTGCGCAGGTCGAGGTTCCAGATCGCGGGCGCCAGCGGCTGCTTGAAGCGGAACGTCCCGTCCGCCTTCGAACGCGTCGAGTAGCCGTCACGGGGCGTCATCTCGCCGCGCCAGCGGTCCTTGCGGTTGTAGCGATCGAGGTGCACCTCGACGCCCTTCTGCGGCACGCCGTCGGTGTCGACGACCCGCCCGGCGACGATCGCTCCGGGCGCGAGCACCACGTCCCCGAAGTCCTTCTGGGTGTCGGGTTCGATCTTGCCCCAGCGCCCTCCGACCTTGACCCGCCCTTCGACCTCGAGGTCGAGCGTGAACTGGTACGGCGGTGGCGGCACGAACGTCACGGCGAAGCGACCGTCGGGACCGGTCTGGGTCTCTTCCGGCTCGTTCCAGACGACGTCGCCGTGCTCGCGGCGGTAGGCGTCGAGCCGCTGGTCGTTGGCGACCCAGCCGGAGACCTCGACCGTGACGCCCGCGATCGGATCGCCGTTCTCGTCGACGCAGCGTCCGAACAGCAGCGCCTCGCCCGGGGCCGCGACCGGTACGACCGGTGACGATGCGACCGCCTGCCGTTCGACCGGGGCGGCTTCTGGCGGGCTGGCCTCGGCCTCGGACCTTGCGGCCTTGGCGGGTGTGGCGTGCTCGGGCCTGGCGGCGGCGTGTGCGTCGCTCCGGCCGGGAGGTGCCGCGGCCGTGTCGCGCGACGACAGCCACCACGCGAACGCGGCAGCCATCAGGACGAGAACGACGATCGACGCGCGCTTCATCGCGCCTGCTCCTGCGTCCCACGCATCGCAGCAGCATAGCCGATCCCGCCGGTCGCGCTCAGCGCGTCACTTCGATCGGCTCGGTCGGCACGCCTTCGTGCACGTCGACGGCCTGCTGCACCTTGTCGACCTCGAGGATGTAGCCGCCCTCCAGCAGGTCGCCGAAGAAGAAGCGGCCGTTGGCGTCGGTCCAGGTGCGCCGTTCGGCGAGGTAGTGCGACAGGAAGCCGCCACCGTGGGCTGTGTTGGCGGGGGCGCCGCGGTGGTTGCCGAGCAGCTTGACGCGCTGCCCGGCGATCGGCAGGCCGCCGGCGTCGCGCAGCACGCCGTGCACGATGCGACGCGGCCGCAGCCGAACGTCCGGGACGGTCACCCGGTCGCCAGCCTTGGCACCGGCCATCGGGATCGCCGTCGTCAGGCGGCCGCAGCCATCGCGTCGCACCAGCAGCACCGGCTGCAGCACCGCGCGCACGTCGCCGATCGTGTAGCGGCCGTTGGCGTCGGTGCGGGTCGACAGCCAGTCGGTCTCCTGCATGCGTCCGTTGTGCGACATGCCCACGACGGCGACGTAGCAGTCGCTTGCGGGCGCGCCGTCCCGGTCGAGGATGCGGCCGGTCACGGTGACACCGCGCTCCATCTCGAGCTCGATCTCGACGACGCCGGTCTTCTGCTTCGGCCGTTGGACCTGCAGCTCGCAGTAACCGGGACACGACAAGAACAGGTTGTTGCCGAACGGGCCGCCGAGTCCCTTCATCACGAACCTGCCGTCGGCGTCGGTGAGCACCGGCTTGTCGAAGGTCCAGCCGACGCCGAAGCGCGCGCCCCGGATCGGCTTGCCGGTGCTGGCGTCGACGACGCGCCCGCGCACCGTCGCGCCGCGATCGAGCGCGAACGTGACCTCGGTGGTCTCGCCGCTGACCAGCGCGACGCCCTGGCCGCCGTGCACCGCGGCGTGCGTCGACTCGGCGTCGACGTACCACGGACCCGGCATCAGCCGATCGAACCGGAACGCGCCGTCCGCGCCGGCCTGGGCGTAGCGATGGCCCGAGCGCGGATCGGTCTTGGCCATCACCATGACGTGCTCGGCGGGGATCGGTGCGCCGGTGTCGTCGCGCACCACGCCTTCGACGATCGCGCCGTCGCGGAGCTGGATCGTCAGTTCGTCACCGGCATGCACCCCGGAGCGCCACTCGATCGCGAACGGCGGCACGTCGACCAGCACGCGGTAGGGGATCGCGGCCGGCAGCTGGAAGCCGACGCTGCCGCTCTTCGGCGTCGGCAGGCGGCCGACGCGTTGGCGGTGTTCCTTCTCGTCCAGGTCCAGATTGGAGTAGCCGGCGTCGGCGCCGTCGTAGCGATACACCTCGACGAACGCACCGCGGCGCGGTTGGCCGTCGACGTCGAGCACCGTGACGCGCAGCGGACCTGCCGGCAGTGCGTCCTGTGCGATGGCGGCAGCGCCGGCGACGAACGGGACGAGCAGCGCCGACAGGGCGCAACAACGGGCAGCAGCGTGGGGCATCGCGAGTTCCCTTGGACGATCTCCGTGGCCCACCGAGGCATGGGCTGCTGCAGCGTAGCCGGACGCCGCGATGCGCGCCGGCACGGGCCGGGGGAATCGCCCGAACGCCGCGCTCAGCGCGACACCGTCTGCCGCTCGCCGGCGCGCAGCGTGACCAGGCGCACGATCGGATCCTCGTCGGGATCCTCCGAGCGGCGCAGCTCGAACTTCCACTGCGCCGGCTGCAGCGCGTTGAGCACCAGTTGCTCCTGGTCGGTGCCGTAGTTCCAGCTGCCGAACCACTCGTCGTCGAGGTCGGTGCGGTAGCTGGCGTGCAGGCTCCACGTGCCGTCGAAGCCGGCGGGCCGCGTCACCACGGCGGTGGCGCCGAGCGGCAGGCGCACGGTGGCCGTCGCCAGTCCGTTGGCCTCGGCAAACACCTCGCCGCGCCACGGCTGGATGCTGCCCGAGGCGTAGCGCTGCTGGATCTCGAGCTCGAGCTTGCCGGCCGGGACCTCCAGGCGGTGGCGGCCGTCGGCGCGGATCGACGCCGGCGCCGAGTCGGTCCGCTCGCGGTCGGCGACGCTGCGCCAGCGCACGAAGACCTCGCCGCGCCACGGCGCGCCGTTCTCGTCGAAGACCTGCAGCTCGAGCGTGGCCGTCGGCTGCGCGGATGGTTCGACCGCTGCCGTTCGCGGCAGGTCGACGCGCACGCGCACGGTCTCACCGGCGCGGAACAGCGGCTTCGACCGCCATTCCGTCCAGGTCGTGCCATCGCCGGCCTCGCCGTAGAAGACGACCTCGCGGATGTCGGCCACCGGGAACGACACGCACTCCGCGGTGAGGCCCCAGGTGACCTTGCCGTCGCCGCGGCCGACCCACTTGCCGAGATCGTGGCGCAGGCCGTTGGCCTGCACGGCTTCGAAGTGGAAGCGCGCTCGCGTGAGCCCGGCCAGCGGTCTGCCGTCGGCGTCGCGCACGGTCAGTTCGACGCCGAAGCCGGCGGCAGCCGTCCACAGCACGAACGAGCCGTTGGTGACGGCGGTGGTCGGTTGCTCGATGGTCCAGGCGGGGTCGCAGCTGCGCAGCCGGACCTTGCCGTCGGCGAGCCCGGTGAAGCGCACGTGGCCGCTCTCGTCGGTGCGCGCGCGGCACTGCTCGTAGCCGGACTCGGCGGGGCCGGCGTTGGCCTTGCGCGCCTTCAGTGCGGACTGCGTCGGGCTCATGTGCTCGATACCGGCCCCTTCGGTGTAGGCGATCAGCTCGAGGTCGGGCACGCCGCGGCCGGCGCCGTCGACGACGCGGCCGAAGACCTCGCCGCCTCGGCGCATCACGACGCGCAGCGGCTGCTCGGTCTCGGCCGGCTCGACGAGCACGAAGCTGCGTCGGAAGCCGTTGCGGCGCACGAGCAGCTCGCTCGCCGCTGGCGTGCGCGGCAGTTCGAACCTGCCGGCCGTGTCGCTGGTCGCGCTGGCGAACGGCGCTGGGCTGGCGCCGCCGTCGGCCGACGTCGTCGAGCGCAACGCGAGCGATGCGCCGGCGACCGGCTGGTCCTGCTCGTCGACGACGAGGCCGAGCAGCTGGCGCGACGGCCCGGCGGGCTGCGGCGTCGGCGCCGGCACGAGCGTGCGTTCGTTGGTCGCGGCGGCGACCGGCGTGCGCGACCCTTCCCCGGCGGTGGTGGTCGGTCGTTCGAGGCGCGCCTCTTCGTTGCCGAGGCTGGGTTGGTCGTCGGACTGCGCCCACCACGTGAGCGTGGTCAGGAGCAGCGCGGCGAGCGCGACGACGGTGACGTTCTTGGCGTTCATGATCGTGAGCAGGGTCAGGCCGGATGGAGCGGTGGTGGTGGGCGGTGGTGGCGTGGGTGGTGCGGGCAGTGTTGGTGCGGACAGGGTTGGTGCGGCCAGTGGCAGCAGCAGGGCGCGGCAGCGGCGCTCGTTGGTCACGTCGTTCTCGCTGCCGCCGAGGTCGCGGCGCAGCAGGTCGAGGCCGCGGCGGATGCGGTAGCGCACGGTGTCGTCGGGCTTGCCGGTGCGTCGCGCGATGGCCGCCACGTCGAGGCCTTCGAGGAAGCGCAGCAGCACCGCGGTGCGCATCGGTTCGGGCAGGCGGCTGGCGGCGCGGGCCAGCTGCTCTGCCAGCTCGGCCCGCGCGACCAGATCGGCCGGGTCGGCCTCGCTCCGGGGTGCGGTTGCTTCGGCCTCGCGGCGTTCGCGTCGTTGGCGATCGCGAAAGCGACGCGCGGCCAGGCGGCGCGCGATGCCGGCCAGCCAGGCGCGCATCGACGTCGGCTGCACGTCCGGTCGCCGCGTCGCGGCGAGCAGCGTGTCCTGCATCAGGTCGTCGGCCGCGTGCGGCTCGGCGACCAGCGCGCGCGCCAGGTGGCGCAGCCAGGTGAGGTCGGCTCGGTCGAGGTCCATGGGCATGGGTTCGACGGAAGGGTTCCCGCGGGTGCTGGTCACGCGAGCCAGTGCGCCGAAAAATCGGTCGTGCTCGGGTTGCTGCCGCGCCGCCCGATGCGCCTCAACGGGGCGCGATCGGTCGATGCGGACCAACCTGCGCCTCGCGGTGCCACCCTTGCGACGGCACCGACAGCCAACGGATCAGCTCCGGTTCACCTCGCGAGTTCGCCGGGCTCGGGCTTCCACCAGGCGCCGTCGGGCGCGTCGGCGAGCACCGACCGGTCCGGCTCGTCGCCGACGTCGCCGCGTTCGATCGTGGGCGGCGGCTGCTCCGGCTCGGCTTCGACTGCCGCCGGCAGGTCGACGAACACCAGCAGGCCCGGGCGCATCGTCGGCGCGTGCGACGACCAGTCACCGACGAACGTCGCGACCAGCGCCGGGTTGGCCGCGACGCTGCGCATCGCGTCGCGCCAGACGATCACCCGCTTCGGCGTCTCGTCGCTCATCTGGGCCAGCAGCGACAGCGTGCGCGCGCGTGGCTCCTCGGGGTACTTCATCGGCGACGTGTGTTGCTGCAGCTGCTCGGCGAGGTCGCGCCAGCCGGTGATCGCGCCGCCGTCGATCGTCACGCGCTGGTAGCCCTCGGCGGCGAGCAACCGGTCGAGGACCTCGTCCTCGGGCAGCGGCCGGCAGGTCACCGGGTGCGCCTCGAACCACGGGATCGTCTGCTGCAGCCGGCGGATCGAGTGCAGCATGCGCGCGCGCCCGGCGGGCCGCGACAGCGTCACCGCGAGCGCGACGAACAGCAGGGACATCGTGATCGCCAGGCCGAACGGGCCGAAGCCGTGGCCGGACTGCCCGAACATCATCATCGCGAACACGAACCACAGGAAGTTCTGCTGCCCGGCCATCTCGTACGGGCTGCCGAGCTTGCGGGTCATGCCGCTCAGGTACGGCTTCTTCGGTGGCGTTGGTTCTGCTCGTGGTGTGTCGGACACGTGGACCTCCTGCTGCGGCGACCGGCCGGTATTCCGATGGTAACCGCGTCGCGGGGCCTGCGGCAGCGGGGGCCCTGCGGCAGCGGGGGCCCTGCGGCAAGATGGGGGCGCCACCCGATGCCCGAAGAGATCTACGTCAGTACCGACATCGAAGCCGACGGCCCGATCCCCGGACCGCATTCGATGCTCAGCCTCGCGTCCGTCGCCCTGCGCGCGGACAAGACCGTCGTCGACGAGTTCACCGTCAACCTGCAGCCGCTGCCCGACGCCGCGCCGCATCCGCGCACGATGCTGTGGTGGGAGGGGCACAAGGAGGCGCTCGCCAAGGCGCGCGAGAACCCAGAGGACCCGAGCGAGGCGATCCCGCGCTACGCGAAGTGGGTGCAGAAGCTGCCGGGCCGGGTCGTGCTGGTCGGCCAGCCGGCCGGGTTCGACTTCATGTGGGTGTATTGGTACCTGCAGCGGTTCACCGACGGTTCGGTGTTCGGGCACTCGGCGCTCGACATCAAGTCGTACGCGATGGCGATGGTCAAACGGCCGTATCGCGACTGCGTGCGCGACGCGCTGCCGAAGGAGTGGCGGGACGATCTTCCCTACACGCACGTCGCACTCGACGACGCGCGCGAACAGGGTGCTATGTTCTGCAACATGCTGCGCGCGAACGGAGTGGTCGAAGGATGATGCGAGCTTCGATGCCCAAGGGCCTCTGCCGGGCCCGTCTGCTGGCGGCGATGGCCGCCTCGTCCTGGGCCCTGTTGGCGGCCGGTGTGGGCTCGGGTGGCCTGCGCGCGCAGAGCACGTGGCAGATGGAGGGCGGACGCATGCATGCGCGCGTCGACGGCGCCGCGGGTGCGCAGCTGGCGCCCAGTGCGGTCACGTCGCTCGGCGACGCGGCGCTCGCGGATGGGGCCTTCTCCGTGCACTTCCCGACCAACGCCGCTGGCAAGCCGCGTTCGCTGAGCCTCGATGTGCCCAAGGGCGCGTCGGTGGTCGTCGGCGTGCAGGCTGCGGGGCCGGCCGAGCGGCGGCCAGTCGACGTGCACGGCGCTGGCGCGTTCGAGGACACGCTGTCGACGCCGCGCAGCGAGACGCCGATCCACCTGCGAACCGTCGGCGAGTCGGCGGCGGACCTGCGCGACTACCGGCTGTCGGCGCGGGTGCGGCCCGGCAAGGGCTGCGAGATGTTCGCGCTTGTCGGCCGCCACACCAGCCAGGGCGGTTGCTACCTGTTTGCGATCGACTGGAGCGCCCGCAAGGTGCGCCTCGAACGCTTCCTGGGTGGCGACCACTTCGTCGTGCGCCAGGCCGACCTGCCGGTCGTCGACCGCGAAGTCACCCTGACCCTGCAGGTGCACGGCTTCCGGATCGAAGGCCTGGTCGACGATGCGCCGATGGTGCGTTCGTTCGACGGCGCGATCAGCGCCGGCGCCCCCGGGATCGCCTGGTCGGGCGAACGGCCGGACCACGACGAGGTCTGGCTCGAGCAGCCGGCCGAGCCGCTCGGCAGCGCCGCCGTGGTGCAGAACGGGCGCGCGGCCTCGCTGCACGCCGCCGTCGCCGAGCCGCCCGGCAGCCTGGCCGTCGTCGAGCTGCTGCTCGATCGGCCGCACCGCTGGATCCCGCGCGGCCCCGACGGCTTCGAGCCGTGGCTGCGGCAGCCGCTCGCGGCCCCCGTGATCGCCTGGGGCGACTGGCGCCATTCCCTGGGAAGCAACACGATCAGCGAAGTCGACTACGACGGCAACGTGCGCGTCGAACTGCGCTGGCCGGACCTTCCCGCGCTGCGCCTGCACGCGGCGCTGGTCCGCGTGCGCATCGCGACGCCGGACGGCGGGCCGATCGTCGGCTCGTCGCCGCCGGTGCGGATCGTGTTCTAGTCGGGATCCAGCTCGAGCGCGGCGCGGCTCTTGGCGCGTGACCCGGCAGGACCCGGAACGGATCGACCCCTCGCGCACGCGGCAGGCCGGCTACCATGGCGCCATGAAGAAGGTCGTGCTCGGGGCCCTCGTCTTGGTTGCGACGGTCGCCTGCTGGTTCTGGTGGCACCGCGTCGCAGCGACACCGGCCGTCCCGCAACAAGGCAACCAGGCCGACAGCGCGGCGTCCTCGCAGCGCGCCCCGGCCACGGATGCACCTGACGGCGCGGACGCGGCGGACACGGCCGCGCAGCCGGAGGCCCGCCGCGAGGCCGTGCACACCACCGCGCCGGCCGACCACACCTGGGTCGTGCGCGGCCGCGTCATGAAGCGTCGCGGCGAACGCTATCCTGGGGCGCGCGTGCGGCTCGCCTGCTTCACCGGCCAGGGGACCGACGGCGAGGCGCTGCACGAGGGCTTGCTGACCGCGGACCAGGACGGCGCGTTCGCGTGGACGCTGCCGCGGCCCGTCGGCACCGTCACGATTCGCAGCGAGGGCGCGATGCCCCAACACACCGAAAGCGTCGAGAGCCTGCTGGTGCCAGCCGGCGATGCGGCGCCGCAAGACGTCGAGGTCTGGATGACGCCGCTCGATTGCACGGTGACCGGCATCGTGCTCGACGAGCAGCGTCGCCCGGTGCCGGACGCGTGGGTCGGCTCGGTGCGCAACAAGCGCCCGGTCGCTGCCGACGGCTCGTTCTCCCTGCAGGTCGCGAACGCGTACGGCAGCACGCGCGTCGAGGCCGGCGCACCGGGCCACGCCAACGCCCGCCAGACGATCGTGCTCGACGACGACACCGATCCCGTCGTCGAGTTCTTGCTGCAGCCCGGCTTCCCGATCCGGGGCCGCGTCGTCGACGAGTCCGGCGCGGGGGTCGAAGGCGCGCAGGTCGCGACGTTCTTCACGATGTACGATCCCGTCACGAGCGGCGCCGACGGCCACTTCGAACTCACGCACGCGGACGCAGCGCGCGGCTCGCACTCGCTGTTCGCCCGCAAGGATGGCTACGTCGAGGCGAAGGAGCAGGTCGACGGCAAGCAGCCGCGGGGCGAATACGTGCTCCGGCTGACGCGTGGGTGCCGCGTGCATGGCCGTGTGTTCGGGCCGGACGGCAGTCCGGTCTCCTGTGCGGGGCTCTACATCGGCTTCAGTCCCAATGCCTACGACCGGCTTGACGCGGTCACCCTGGACGACGGCTCGTTCGAGTTTGCGGCGGTCGCGCCGGGCTCGCGCACGTTGGTCACCGCGCGCAAGGGGCTCGCGCCGGACACTCGCGTGATCGAAGTGCCCGTTGAGGGCGACGACCTGCGCGTCGACGTGCAGCTCCTCCCGGGCCACTTCGTCAGCGGCGTCGTCGTCGACACCGCCGGCGACGGCATCGCGGGCATCATGGTGTCGGCGCGGCAGGTGCGCCCCGAGGGCGCGCAGCACCGCCGACAACGGGGCGAGTACCTCGACGTGCGCGCCACGACCGGGCCCGACGGCACGTTCCGGCTCGACGGCCTGCCCGCCGGGGTCGTCATCCTCGAGACCTACGGCAGCAACGTGATACGCAAGGAGGTGCCCGACATCGCCGTCGACCGCGGCGATGTGCGTATCGTCGTCGAACGCGCCGCGAAGCTCGCCGGCCGAGTCGTCGACGACGCGACCGGGGAGCCCGTGCGCCAGTTCCGCGTGCACCTGTTCCGCCCCGAGCTTGCGGAGGGCGAGGCGTCGATCGGCGGCTACAGCGCGACCTGGGTGCGCGAAGGTCACGAGTTCCGCACCACCGACGGCGTCTTCCGGACCGAGAACGAACAGTTCGCCGTCGGCGCCGTGGCTGGCGTCGTGGTCTCCGCCCCCGGCTACGCGCAGACGCGCCACGAGCGCTGCATCGCCGCCCACGATCCGGCCCCCGACGACTGCCTGGTGCGGCTGGTGCGCGGCGGCACGATCCGCGGCACCATCGTCGCCGACGCGGACGGCGAACCGATCGCGGGCGCCCGCGTCCTGCACTTTGCGGCCGAGCAGCCGCCGTCGTCGTTCGACCGCGAGAACGGCGCGCGCATCCGCGCGACGAGCGCCGCCGACGGCACCTTCGTCCTGGAGGACCTGCCGCCCGGCCCGGCGGCGCTGCTGGTCGAGGTCGAGGGGCTGCCTGCCCACCGCGAGGCCCCGTTGACGATCGCGGTCGGCAGCACGGTCGAGCACACCGTGCGCGTGCCCGCGGGCGCCGGCCTGTCCGGCGTCGTGCTCGACCTCGACCGACGACCGCTCGCCGGCGCCGACGTCACCGTGACGTGCGGCGACAGCAGCGCCGAGGCGACCACCGACGACCACGGTCGCTTCCGCACCGAGTCGATCCTGTCGCCGGGCGAGTGCGACGTCGTCGTCCGCAGCGCGCGCGGCAAGGTCGCGTTTGCGATCCGCGGTCGGGCGTCGCTGCTGGCGGGCCAGACCGCCGACATCGAGCTCGCGCCGACCGGGCGCGGCCTGCTCCGCATCACCGTGGACGGAGCACCGGCCGAAGGTGCCGTGAAGCTGAGCGCCACGCTCGTGTCCAAGGAGCTCGGCTTCCCGCGCTATGCGGCGGTGAGCACGGGCAATACGTGCGAACTACGCGGGCTGCCGGCGGGCGAGTATCGCGTGTTCGCGTCCGCCGACCGTTCGTTCGGCCAGGCGACGTGCACGCTCGGGGATGCGGCCGCGGTGGATGTGACGGTCACAGTGCGCACGTTCGGCCGGTAGGCGGCCCCCTCGGCGACGGCGCCGCCGACGGAGATCGGGGAGTTGGCCGTGCTAACGGACCACCGTCTCGAGACCATTCGAGAACGCGGCGCCGAGTGCGTTCGCACCTGGATCGAGCACGACACCCTGCCATGTCAGCGTGCCAAGGCTGGACAGTGGTGGCACGACGAAGCTCCACGCCGCGACACCGCTGACATGGACTCCGATCGCCACCGAGAACCCCGGGTCCAGCAGCAGTTCGCAGCCGGGCGCTCCGAATGCGGTCAGGTCGACCGGGGTCGTAGCACGGTTCCCCAGCAGCAGGAACGGGGTGGTCGGAGGCAGTCCGCTCAAGCGGAGGTCGTAGAACTCGCCGCGCCACGCAGGGCGGAGAGCCGACAGCACGGGAGTGCCGCGACTGGACGAGCACCCGCTGCCGAATGCTGTGTTTCCGGGCGGGTCAGACTCGCCGAAGACCCACGTGTCTTGCATGGCGGAGAGGTTGTTGTAGCCCCCGAACATGAACAGGCGACCCAGTGCGTCGCGCACGACCGAGCCGGCGCTGAAGCGCGCCGGCGGTGTCGTGCTCGTGGGGATGATCTGCCACCCGCTCGGCGTCAGCTCCCACGTGTCCGCGTACGGCGTTGGGTCCCCGTAGCCTCCGAACAGGATGCAGCGCCCGAGGTCGGGAACGAACTGGAACACCGGGGTTGCGCGTGGCGGCCCATAGGTGCCGACGGACAGCTGGGTCCAGCCCACTCCGTCGAAGCTCCAAGTGTCGTTGTAGAAGACGCGGACTGGAGTCGTGCTGTGTCCTCCAACCAGCAGGAGTTCGGCTCGCACGGGGTCGTAGGCCATTCTGCCTTGCGAACGCGGACCGATCGGTGTCGTGGTTGCGAGCAGGACCCACTGGGTGCCGTCCCAGTTCCAGAAGTCCGCCAAGAAGGTGGAGCTGGGCGGTGTGAATTGCCCTCCAAGCATCAATACGCCTGGCGTTGCCGGTGTCGTGCCAATGCACGGTAGGAATCGTGGCGATGGGACCGGAGACGCCTGCGTGTGCTGTGACCAGTTCACGCCATCCCAGATCCAGGTGTCGTTCAAGGTGTTGCCATCGGTACCACCGAACAGCACGACGTTTTGGGATACCGGGTCCCAGAAGAGCGCGTGCGCGTGGCGAGGCGTGGGCGATGTCGCGGGGAAGCGCTGCACCCAATTGAATCCGTCGTATTCCCAGGTGTCGGAGAGGTCGCCGCTGTCTCCGAGCCCTCCGAACATGACGACGCGGTCACGGATCGGATCATAGGCAAGTTCGGATGCGTAGCGTCCAGCCGGAGCCGTCAGGGGGACCCGGGGTAGCCATTCCCGGTTCTGGCTGGAGGCCGTGGATGTGGCGAAGGCGCAGGCGGCCATACCTAGGAGAAATGTGTAGGGCGTTCCCATGCGCACTATTCTATGGATGAAGTCGTGATGTCCGGGCGACGTAATACGAATGCGGTTCCCCATGCGGTGGCTCGGCGCTGGCGCGCCACAGGGGCTCCGTGACGGAGCTTGCTGCTTGCCTCTCGTGCACCATGCGCCAGCTCGTCGCCCGGCGGCCGCCGTCATGTCGAACCTGGCAGGGTCGCTCCTCGCGCAAGGGCCTGTTGGTCGGTCTCGCGAACTGCCCGCGCCAGACCCGTGTCAGCCGCCGATGGCGGCAGGCCAACCTTCGAGCGTCCCTGGCGGCTACCTGAAAAAGTGTGCGTTACCGCTCACTTTCCACGGGACTACAGTGCGCCAGTCGTCATGGAGCACCCCTTCAAGCTGTCGTTGGTCGCGCTGATGCTGGCAGCGGGCCTGTCCGCCCACGGTGGGCAATACCGGGGACCGAAGATCATCCCGTTGCCCGTGCAGCTGCCGCCGGGCGTGCCGCGGGCGCCGTTGACGCCGCGCTCGACGCCCGCGCCGACGCCGGCACCGACGACCGGGGCGCGCGATGTGGTCGCGTTCTCGCGCACATGGCAGACCTGGTGGGAGTTCAACAAGGAGCCGTTCCTGGTGCCGCGCGTCCGCGGCGAGCAGGCGCCGGTCACCGGCTCGGACGACTTCTACCTCGGTCCGCGCGGCTCGAAGCGCACGTTCGACGTGCTCAAGCCGACCGACGAGGACCGCACCGACCGGATCGTGCCGGCGCTGGCCGCGCTGATCGAACGCGAACGCAACCGCGACGTGCAGACCGCGTGCCTGGTCGCGCTCGGCAAGGTCGGGCGGGACGGCAAGGACGACAACGGCAAGCTCATCGAGCTCGAGGCGCTGATCCGTTCGCGCGTGAGCCGCGACAACCAGGAGGTGCGCGAGACCGCCGTGCTGTCGCTCGGCATCGCGGGCCGTCGCGAGGCGCTCGGGATCCTGACCGACCTGTTCGAGGACACCGCCGCCGGCCGCAAGCTCGCCGACCGCTCCAAGGTCCGCAAGCGCACCCGCGCCTACGCCGCCTACGGCCTCGGCCTGCTGGCGCGGCGGGTCGGCGATCCGGCGCTGTCGCAACAGGTGCACGACGTGTTGTGGCGGGCGCTGACCGACGACGAATACGACGACCGCGACCTGCGCGTGGCGATCGTCTCGGGGCTCGGCGTGCTGCGAGCGGACCCGGACCGTTCGGCCGACAAGCGGCTCGGCTGGCAGGCTGCCGAGAACCTGATGCAGTGGTTCGAGCAGGACCTCGGCCCGACCGAGGAGAGCCTGCAGGCGCACGCGCCGATCGCGGTCGCGCGGCTGCTCGGCCGCGGCACGTCGCGGGTGCACCTGCGCGTCAAGGAACGCCTCGCGGCGACGCTCAACGCCCGCAAGCGCCGCGGCCAGCCGATCCTGCAGTCCTGCGCGATCGCGCTGGGCATGCTCGCCGTGCCGGCCGAGCAGCGCGCCGGGGACGAGCCGTTCAGCGAAGCGCTGCGGATCTACTACCAGAAGGGCAAGGACCGCACCGCGCAGCAGCTGGCGCTGATCTCGCTCGGTCGCATCGGCGGCGGCGAGAACCGCGAGTGGCTGTCCAAGATGTATTCGAGGGCGCGCGCCGACTTCCAGCCGTGGGCCGCGCTGGCGCTCGGGCTGCAGGCGAAGCCGGCGGCCGAGGCCGGCACGCCCGACGTCGTGATCGGCGAGATGCTGCTCGACGACCTCGAGGACGCGTCGACCGACGACCTCCGTTCGGCGCTGGCCGTGGCCGTCGGCCTGACCGGCCTGCGCGACGCCGCGCCGACGATGCTGCGGCTGTTGAAGAAGCACGAAGGCGATGTGCGCACCGCCGGCTACCTCGCGATCGGCCTCGGGCTGCTGCAGGACACCAAGTCGGTCGCACACCTCGGCGAGGTCATGCAGCGCTCCGCGCGCCGCCCGTTCTTGCTGCAGCAGTGTGCGGTGGCGCTGGGCGTGCTCGGCGACCGGCACGCCAACGACCAACTGCTCGGCCTGCTCGAGAACAGCGAGAGCGTCGCGGTGCTGGCCGCGATCGCGTCGTCGATCTCGCGCATCGGCGACCGCCGCGCGATCGGGCGGCTGATCGAGATGACCGACGACAAGGGCCTGACCAAGCTGGGCCGCGCGTTCGTCGCCGCCGCGCTCGGCGGCGTCGGCGACAAGGACGAGCTGCCGTGGAACGTCCCGCTGAGCGTCGACGTCAACTACGCGACCGGCATCGACACGCTGACGAACGGTTCGACCGGCGTGCTCGACATCCTGTGAGGCGCGGCCGACTCGCCGCGCGTTCGCCCTACTGCTGGTAGAAGTCGAACGCGTCGCTCAGCGCGAACAGGCCGTTGCTCGGGCTCGGCGTGAGCATCAGCGCCTGGAAGCGGAACATCTGGTCGCCCAGGCCCGGCGGCAGCGTCACCGAGAACTGGAAGTTGCCGGTCGGCAGTCCCGGGATCACCACGACGCCGTCGCTGTGGTCGAGCCACAGGCCGGAGATGCCCAGGTCGATCGGCGGCGCGGCCGGCGTGTGGATCTGCAAGAACAGGCCGCCGACGTGCGCGTTGTGCGTGCCGCCCGGTGACGTGACCTCGAGGTCGAGCGTGTCGCCGGCCGCGACGCGCTTGCCGCACGTCGTATCGAAGGCGCCGCCGTTGACGGCGGTCTTCAGCACCAGGTCCTCGTTGGTGCCCGGCATGTTGCACCAGCGGGCGGTCGTCATGACCTCGGGCGCCGAGCCACCGGTCGCCATGTAGGCGTCGAACAGGTCCTGGCCGGCGTCCGCGAGGAACGTCGAGGTGCCCGGGTTGGCGAGCAGCAGGAACTGCACGTATTCCCAGCTCGACGTCTGGTAGAGCAGTTCGAACTCGGCGCGCGTCGCACCGGGCGGCGGCGTCAGCGCGACGTCGTCCCAGTAGTCGTAGACGCCGCCGGGAGCGGGGTTGCCGTACTGGGTCGCCGGCACCGGCAGCGCGTTGCGCTTCTCGGCCTCGTCGCGATCCATGCGATATGGCGGGATCCGGTTGTCGGACTTGACCTTGTTGTTGAGCACGAAGTGGAACGTCTCCTGCTCCGTGCCGGCCGGGCTCGCAGCGAGCTGCGCCAGGGTCATCGTGACGTTGCCGCTGACGCGATCGAACGTCAGCGGCGTGGCCGGGTCGACGCCCATGGTCAGCAGCTGCAGCGCCCAGTCCTGCGTGATCGCGAGCTTGGTCTCGTAGACCCGCGCGTTGGGGTCGGTGATCGAGCTGACCGTGTGCTGCGTGCCGTTGACCGTCGCGGTGAATGGCTCGTAGGCGCCCTGCTCCTGCACGACGTTGAGGTCCTCGTCCATCCAGCGCACTCGCAGCCACATGCGGCGACCCTCGGGATAGCCGGTGATCAGCTTGTGGCCGGTCAGGTTGGTGACGCGCAGCGTGCTGTTGTCGCTGTGCACGTCGAGCGCGCCGGCGCGTTGCAGCGAGGCGCGCGCGCGCGAGACGCCGTCGTCGATCGCCGTGACCTGGCCGGGAGCGAGGTTCTGGCCGAGGCGCAGGCGGCTGGGGACCTGCGCATCGAGCCACTTGATCGCCTCGGGCACCCACGTGTTGCCGCCGGTCAGGTCGTGGCGGGGCAGGTCGGCGCGCACCGGGCCGAGGTTGAAGGCGGCGCCTTCGCCGACCACGGGTTCGACGTGGCACGACTGGCACGAGAACATGCGCATCGAGCCGTCGACGTAGTTGCCGCCGTTGTTGGCGAGCATCGCCTGGTCGTATGCGCGCCGGATCGCACCGCGCTGCAGGTCCTGCGGCAGGCTGCTGAAGTTGCCGACCGGCGTCGTCGACAGCGCGCTGGCGATGTGCTCGCTGAACGTCCGCTCGACGATGCCGTACGCATACGGCGGGTTGTTGAACGCTGCCTTGCCGGCGACCGGTGCGCCCGGGATGCCGCTGAACGTGCCGGGCTGCAGCGGCGTCTGCGCGCCGTTGTTGGGTGCGAGGTCGCCGACCAGCGGGTTGGAGACGTCGTGGCAGGTGCCGCAGATCTTCGGCGAGCGGTGGAACACCGACTGCGCCCATGCGTGCGGTGCGGTCGGGTTGGAGTACGGGCCGTAGCGCGTCTGGTCGCCGGCCAGCACCGCCATGCCGCTGCCGTAGTAGCCCTCGGCCGGGTTGCCGCCGTCGTTGGCGACGAACGGCGCAAACTGCTTGCCGGCGTGCTCGCTGCCGTCGGGGTTGGTCAGCTGGTGGCAGATGCCGCACTCGATGCCGTTGTGGTCGGTCAGCGGGTCGAGCGCCGAGCCGTCGGTCGGCGTCGCGCGCCCTTCGTGCCAGCCGCGCGGCGAGTGGCAGCGGATGCAGTAGTCGCCGGCGCCGGGGATGTCGCCGTCGGCGATCGCGAGCGCCGCCCAGAACACCGGGTCGCGGCCCGCGAGCGCCATCATGCTGCCCTGCCACTGGTGCACGGGTTCGACCTCGGCGTCGTAGTTGCCGTGGCAGCCGATGCAGGCGTTGAGGCTGCCGAGGATCGCGGCTTCGCCGGGCTGCGTGCCCGGCATCTGCACGTCCGTCGGCGGCATGAACTGGAAGCCGACGTTGGTCAGCAGGAGCGCGAGCGAGCCCAGGCCGAGGAGCGGCAGGGCCTTGTTGGTGGTCGAGAGCATCGTCGGGTGGCGCGGATGGCGGGCGGGCGCGGGGTTGGCGGACGCTGGGCAGAAGGATACCCCGCCAATGCCGCCCGCCGAGGGCCCGCACTACCTCGCCGTCTCGCGCCGGTTACCGGATTCGGACCGGTCCCGATCCGGGACGGATCGCCCGGGTGCGATGCCGTGGCTATTTCGCCGCGCCGGAGCGCAGCTCGTCGACGATGCGGCCCATGCCGTAGACGTGCTGCAGCGCCTGCACGATCGCGTCGGTGTGCACACTGACCGCGCGCGCGACGTCCTGGGTGTAGTAGAAGTCGTTGGCGAGCGACTCGATGTTGCCGTCGAAGATCAGGCCGACGACGCGTAGGTCGCGGTCGACCACGCACGAGCCGGAGTTGCCGCCGACGATGTCGTTGGTGCTCGCGAAGCAGACCTTCTGCGAGAGGTCGACGGCGTCGCGGTTGTCGAGCCACGGCTGCGGGATGTCGAACGGATACTCGTTGCCGAACGACGCGCCGCGGCCGTAGAGGCCGTAGAACGTCGTCGCCCACGGCGCGACCGTGCCGTTGTAGTCGTAGCCCTTCACCGTGCCATCCGAGAACCGCAGCGTCATCGTCGCGTCCGGGCTGATGTCGGTGCCGTAGACCGCGAACAGGGCGCGACCGAGGCGGGTGCCCTGCGTCGCGAAGCCGCCGTCGAGCAATTCCTGGGTGCGCTCGGCGGCGCGCATCAGCGGCCACAGCACGCGCGCGACCCGCACGCCCAGGTCCTCGCTCGCGGCCCACCGTTCGGCGGCCTCCTCGGCTGTCAGGATCTCGCGCACGAACCCGTCGCGCGTCAGCTTGCTGCGGCGCAGGTCGCCGAGCGCGGCGGCCCAGTTGGTGCCGCGACCGGAGCGGTGTTCGCCGCCGACCACGGCCAGGTAGGCGTCGTCGCGCGGCAGCCACTTCTCGGCGCGTTCGAACTGGTCGACCAGCAGCGCGTGGGTCAGCGGGCTGCTGCCACCGCCGAACTGCAGCGCCTGTTCGCGCGCCTGCGTGCGCTGCTGTTCGTCGACCGTCTCGTCGAGTGCCTGCGCGACCAGCACGCCGCGCTGCAACACGCTCGAGAAGCCGGGCTGGTGGAACATCGTGCGCGGCAGCAGTTCCTTCTGCTTCTGTACGAGCACGTTGATCTCGCGCCACAGGTCGCCGTACTGCTTGCCGAGCTCCGGGCTCTCCGAGACCGCGCCGCGGAAGTGCAGCTCGTTGGCGCGCTTCTTGGCCATCAGGTCGTCGTCGTGCAGGCCGTCGAGCATGCCCTGGATGGCCTTGTAGCTGTTCTGCCAGCTCAGCAGCGTCGTCAGCAGGCCGGGCGCGCGGTCCTTGAACGGTTCGAGGATGCGGATGCTGTGGGCGAACTGCTCGACGACCATCGGGTACTCGAGGTCGCGCTGCAGTTCGAGCTGCTGCATCGTCAACTGGCGGTTGGTGTTGCCCGGGTTGCCCGGCACGAACACCAGGTCGCCGTCGCGAGCGCCTTGCTGGCGCCACCGGAAGTAGTGCGCCGACGTGTCCGCCGGCTTGCCGTCGACGTAGGCCCGCACGAACGAGAAGTCGATGCTCCAGCGCGGGTAGGTGAAGTTGTCGGGGTCGCCGCCGTAGTGCGCGGTCTGCAGGTGCGGTGCCACGACGAGGCGCAGGTCGTCCCACACGCGGTAGCGGTAGAGCTGGTGCACGGCGCCCTGGTAGAGCGCGACGACCTGGTGCAGGTGGCCTTCGTGCGCCGCGTCGGCGGCCTGCACGATCGCGTCGATGTTCGCCTTGCGCTTGTTGGCCGCGGTGACGTCGTCGTCCTCGGCGGTGATGCCGTCGTCGACCCTGGCGGTGACGTCCTCCTGCGCCAGCAGCTGCTGCACGGTCAGGCCGGGGATCTTGACCTCGTCGTCGAGCGACGTCGCGGCGAAGCCGTTCTTGACCCAGTCGTCGGGTCCCTGCACCTGCGCGATCTGGTCCCGCACGCAGTGGTGGTTGGTCATGATCAGGCCCTGCGGCGACACGAACGACGCCGAACACCACGGGTTGTCGCGTTCGCCGAGGCGCAGCGCCCCGAGCCGCAGCGAGTCGAGCCACTTCTGGTCGGGCCGGAAGCCGTACTCCTTCTCGAGATACGCCAAGGGCGGGTTCTCGAAGGTCCACATCTTGCCGAGCGCGAGGTGGTCGGCCTCGAGCCTGGCGGTCGGATTCTGGGCGAACGTGGAGGCGCACAGCAGCAGCGCTGCGAGCGCGGTCGAAACCGGTCGGTGCATCGTCTCGGAGGGTTCGGTCGGAGGGGGCCGACCAGCCTAACCGCGGTCCAGACGGGCGACGAGTTCGACGTGCTCGGTGTGCGGGAACAGGTCGCACAGGCGCATCGCCGTCACCCGGTAGCCGGCTTCGGTCAGCGGGCCGAGGTCGCGCTGCAGCGCCTCGGCGGCGCACGCGACGTAGACCAGCCGCTGCGGGCGGCTCTTCAGGACGGCGGCGACGCCGCCCTGCTGCAAACCCGAGCGCGGCGGGTCGACGACCATGACGTCGACGCCTTCGGGCAGCTCGGCCTTGGGGAACGACGCGCGCTGCACGCGGACCTGCGGCAGGTCGTTGTCGGCGGCGTTGGCCTCGGCGTCGCGGCACGCCGCCGCGTTGTCCTCGACGACCAGCACGTCGGTGGCGCCGGCCCTGGCGAGCCGCAGGCCGAACGCGCCGATGCCGCCGTAGCCGTCGACGACCCGCTTGCCGGTGACGTCGCCGCACATCGCGATCGCCGGCGCGTAGAGCAGTTGGTAGGCGCCGCTGTGGATCTGGTAGAAGCTGCCGGCGCTGATCCGGAACGTCAGGCCGTCGCGCTTGTCGACGATGTAGTCGCGGCCGCGCAGCGGCACGTGGCGGTCCCCGAGCAGGAACTGGTCGTCGCGGTCGCTGATCGAGTGGATCACGCCGACCAGTCGCCGCGGTCGACCGCGCTGCGGCAGGTCCTGGGCGGCCCGTTCGAGCAATTCGGCGAAGCGCGGCCCGTCGGCGAACGGCCCTGGCCGCGTCACCAGCCCGGCGAGCACCTCACCGCTGCCGCTCGCCAGCCGCGCCCAGAACGCCTTGGCGATGCCGCGGCGGCGATTCGGCTGGAAGCCCTCGAGCCGCAGTTCGCGCAGGATGCCCTCGACGCGCTTGCCGAGCTCGGTCAGCCACAGGTCCTGCGTCTGGCACTCGTCGATGCGCACCACGTGGTGGCTGCGATACTCGTAGATGCCGAGCACCGGCTGGCGGTCGCGGTCCTGCCGCACCGGGTAGAGCAGCCGCGAACGGAAGTAGCGCTGCGGTCGCTGCGGCAACTGGTGCTCGATGCGCACGTCCCCGAGGAACGGCGCCAGCATCTCTTCGCACTCCCGCACCTTGTCGTGCAGCTGCCACGCCACCGGCTGGTCGAGCAGCGAGCAGCCACCACAGACCCCGAAGTGCCGACACGAAAAGGTCTGCTCACCAAAATCCACACCACGCTGCTGTCGACGCACCCCCCGAGAGTAGCCGTACGGTACGCGGTTCATCCTCCAACTTTCGCGCGCGGGCCTCGCCACCCGCGAACCCCCGCGCCGTTTCGCCGCTACGGGCAGATCACCAGGTCGACGCCGTTGCTCAGACTCAGCGGAACGTCGAACACGGCCTGCAGGTCGGCGCGCAGGCCGATCAGCGGCGGCAGGTTGGGGATCGGCAGCGGCAGCGAGCCGGCGCCGTTCGCATCCGTGGTGATCGGCACGACCCCGATCAGGTTGGCGGTGTCGACCAGCAGGATGCCCTGCGGCAGCACGGTGACCGCCGGCGCCAGCGCCAGCGCCAGCACCCCGGTCGTCGACGTTCCGGCGTTGCTCCAGGCGATCGTCGCGACGTCGCCGGGCGAGGTCGTCCCCGAGGCGTCGAGCAGGCTGGTGTTGCTGCCACCGAGCCCGGTGCCGTAGCGCTGCAGGCCGCACAGCGCAAAGCTCTGCGGTGCGGTCGTGGTGCTGTTGCCGCGCCGATCCGTCGCGGTCAGCGTGAAGTCGACGGTGGCGCCGTTGCTCAGCAACCCGGTCGGCGGCGTGAACTCGGCGCGATACAGGAGGCCGCCGAGGAAGCGCAGCGGCGTGCTGCCCGACGTGGTGCCGGCGATGTGCGTGATGGTCCAGTCGAGCGTCGCGCTGGCGACCGACGTCTCGCCGTCGTCGACCATCGAGTCCTGGATCACGGCGCGCACGATCCATGGCCCTTCCGGATCGCTGCGCGTCGCCGCGAACGGCTCGACGTGCACGAACCGCGGCGGCTGCGTGTCGGCCGGGCCGGTGCCGTAATAGACCCGGTTGGTGTAGTTGCCGAACTCACCCTGCGCCGTCAGGATGTCGAACACCCCGTCGCCGTTGATGTCGCCGACCGCGACGTCGAGCGTCGGGTCGGTGACCGGCGAGAACCCGGCCGTGCCGTTCTGCCGCGCGAACGAGAACGCGCCGTTGTTGACGTAGAGCTTCTCGGCGCCGTAGGTCAGCGAGCCGTTGACGAGGTCGAGGAAGCCGTCGTTGTCGCTGTCGACGAACAGCCACTCGTTGTCGTCCTGGCCGTTGCCGCCGGTCAGCGCGCTGGCCAACGTGCTGAACGAGAGGTTGCCGGTCGGGATCAGGTTGTTGCGCAGCACGGCGTCGGTCGTGCCGCTGACCGACAGGATCGCCAGATCGAGGTCGCCGTCGTGGTCGAGGTCGGCGGCCTCGGCCTCGTAGGTCAGGCTGCCGCCGGCCGGCAGCAGCGACGTGGTCACCGTCAGGAAGCGACCGGTGCCGTCGTTGAAGTAGATCTGCTGCCCCGCCGACTTGCCGACGTTGACGCAATCGAGGTCGAAGTCGTTGTCGACATCGAACAGGACCACGTCCTGCTGGTTGCTCTTGGGCGCGTTCGCGACGTGCGTCGCCGTGACGTTGCTGAAGTTACCGGCGCCGTCGTTGAGGAACAGCTTGAGCTGGCCGTTGTTGAGTTCGTCGTTGAGGAACAGGTCGTAGTCGCCGTCCTGGTCGACGTCGCCGTAGGCGCAGCCGGCCACCGCCAGGTTGAGCGCACCGAGGCGCTGCACCGACTCGTCGGTGAAGTTGCCGGTGCCGTCGTTGACGTAGAGCCGCTGCTGGCTCGGTCCGTTGCACGAGAACAGCAGGTCGAGGTCTCCGTCGTTCTCGATGTCGAACGCGATCGCGAGCGTTCCGCGGATCGCCGTGTTGGGGATGCGCGGTGTGGTCTCGTCGACGAACCCGAGGCCCTGCGCGATCTTGTTGATCAGGATCGTCGGCCGGATCGCCTGGCCGCTCGGCGACAGCACGTAGCCATTGGCGAACACGGCATCGAGGTCGCCGTCCCCGTCGACGTCGACGAGCAGGCAGCCCTCGCTGCGCACCGTCGGTCCGGTCACCAGGCCGACTTGCTGTTGGTAGAGATACTGGGCGTTCGCGAACGGACAGAGCGCGAGCGCAGCGACGGTCAGGTGGGTCGATTTCACGGGTGCATCCGAGGGGCCCACGGAGTGTAGCGGGCGCCTCGCTGTCTGCGAGCCGCGCCGCTACTCGGGGGTGAAGCGGATGCGGTGGACCTGCACCTCGGTCGCGGAGTGCGTGACCAGCAGTTGGTGCTCGACCGAAAGTTCGAAGTGCTCGACGCGGTGGGGGCGTCATCGTGGTGCCCGGCCCGGTCCCCGCCGACGCCAGGGTGTCCTTGCCGATGTAGCCGCTGGCACCTTGACGGCGGGATCGCAGGTCGCGAACACTCGTCATATGAGGCTCTCTCTCCCATGCGTCGCGCTGGCCCTGACCACGGCCGCGCTGTCCCAGAGCAACGCCATCCCCGGCACCGACATCTCGGTCTACGACGTCGTCACTCCGGTCGTCTGTGGCCGGACCGGGCCGGCCTGGCCCAACGGCACCGCGGGCGTCTCGATCGGCCACTCGATGGCCAACTGCGGCAGCGTGCACGTGCCGTGGTACGGACAGCAGAACGGCGTGATGGTCGATCCCTACCCGAAGATCGCGTTCCTGCTGGCGCGCGAGAGTGGCGGCCGGATGGTGCAGATCAGCGGCAAGAGCTTCATGAAGCACTCGCGCATCGCGTTCAACTTCAGCGGCGGCAGTCCGTGCGGTCCGTGCCAGTCGGGCCCGTCGCAGACGTTCCGCATCGGCTGCTTCGACATCTACAGCGCCGGCTTCAACGGCAGCCGCACCAACCTGGGCCCGACCACCGAGGTCGATCCGTGGCTCGGCACGTGGGATCCGCTCGGCAGCTACTTCGACATCGGCGATCCTGCGCAGGCCAACTACCCCGCGCCGGCCGACTCCGTGCAATCGCTCGACCCGACGGGCTTCGACCAGGTCAAGAATCGCATGGAGGTGCCCGAGATCGAACTCAGCGCATCGGGCAACTTCTACGGCCAGAACCAGGTCGTCGTGATCGGGGAGCCGGTCGCCAATCGCGGCAACAACCTGGTCTCGGCGAACATGGACTTCTGGTGGGACGGCACCCAGTGGAACGCCGTCGGCGGCAGCGCGGTGCAGGCCGGCTCGGTGCTCAACCGCTGGAACGGCGCGACCACCAGCATGGGCCAGAACGGCAACGACGACGGCCGCTTCCTGGTCGCGGTCAAGGTGACCGGGCCGGTCGACGGCATGTGGCACTACGAGTACGCGGTGCACAACATCGACAACCATCGCGGCGGCGCGTCGCTGCGCATTCCGGTGTGTGCGACCGCGCGCGTCGAGAACCTCGGCTTCCGCGACATCGACCAGGATCCGCTCGACGACTGGTCGATGACCCGCAACGGCGGTTCGATCGACTTCCTCGCGTCGGCGAGCAACCCGCTCGACTGGAACACGTTCTACAACTTCTACTTCGACAGCGACGCGGCGCCGGTCGCCGGCGACGTGAGCATCGACCAGGCGCGGCTCGGTCCGGGTGCCCTGTCGGTCGACGTCGCGACGACGGTGCCCGGCCTGCTCGGCACCGAGCACCTCGGCGCCGGCTGCGGTTCGCCCGCGCCGGCGATCTTCGCCAACGGCGTGCCGAGTTCGCCCAACCCCAACTACGGCCTCGACCTGCAGGCGACGCCGTCGTCGACGGTGGTGCTGGTGTTCTCGAGCCAGGCGCAGAGCGCGCCGTTCGGCGGCTGCACGGTGTTCGTCGACAGCGCGACGCTGCTGGCGAGCGAACTCGTCGCCGTCGATGCCAGCGGCGCCGCGAGCTACTCGATCCCGATCCCGCCCGGCATGACCCCGGTCGACCTCACCGCCCAGGCCTTCGAAGTGCGCACCGGCGGCCCCCTGCTCGGCTTCCTCGCCGCCAGCAACGGCCTCCGCATCCGCGGCGCCGCGACCGGCTGCCCCTGAAAGTAGCCGCTGCGACGCGGTCATCCTCCAACTTCGCGGCGCAGCCGCCGCGAAAGTTGGAGGATGAACCGCGTACCGTACCGCAACCTGGCGGTGTTCGCGTCTACCTGGCGCCGCGGGCGGAGACGTCGCGCTGTTCGACTTCGACCAGGCGACCGCGGCGAACGGTCATGCTGGTGACGCGTTCGACGTTGTGCTGGCCCTGGCGCATGCGGGCGCGCACGACGTCGAGCTGCATGCCCTCGACGATCGGCAGCAGCGCCACGGCGCGGAAGCCCTCGTCGTCGCCCGGCAGCGAACGCTTGTCCTCGCGCACCAGATCGCTGCTTTCCCAGACCCACTGGTCGTCGGCGGACACGAACTGGCACTTGTGGTTGCCGCGGTTCTTGCCGACGAGTCCGCCAGGACAGACGACGAACGGCTGCTCGATCCACGGCAGGCGGCCCAGGCCGTCGCGCGCGAACCCGGATTCGAACGCGGCCTCGATCACCGCCTCGGCGTCGCCACTCTCGCGCGCGCGCTTCTGCATCTCGTCGCGCAGCGCGGCGGCCAGTTCGATCAGCTGCTCGTCCGGCAGCTTGGCCGCGAGTTCGCTCGCGGTGTCGGGGTCTTCGCGCAGGTGGCGGACGATCGTGCCGTAGCGGCGGGTGGCCATTTGGCGGACTCTACGGAAATCCTGGCGCGTTTCCGCTGCGGGTCGCCATGCGTTGCCCGGGCCGCGGCGCGCCCGCGAGCCGGCCACGAACGGTCCAACGTGCAGCTGCCGAAGCAGCGGATGGACCTGCAGCGCATCCACCGCCACCGCGAGATGCGGACGCGCGTGCTCGAACGGTTCGGCATGGTCGCGCCCTGACCGTGCGCATACCGTGCTCGCATGCTGCTGCTCGCGACCGCGGTTCTGTCCTGTTCGCTGCCCCAGGGGCTGCTCGACCTCGAGGCCCTGCTGCGCGCCGACGAACGCTGCGCGCCGATCGTCGCGCGCGCGCGCGAGCACCGGCTGCAGGTGCTGGTGTCGGTGCCGGTCGTCGGCGACGACGGGCGCGTCACGCTGCAGCGCAGCCACTTCGGCGACGACGAGCGCTACTTCTACCCCGCCAGTTCGATCAAGCTGTGCGGCGCGGTCGCGGTGCTGCAGCGCCTCAACGCGCACAACCGCGAGCACGGCACCGCGCTGGGCCTCGACAGCACGATGATCGTCGAGCCGCGGTTCGACGGCGATCGACGCATCCAGAAGGACGCGAGCAACGTCGTCGACGGGGTGCTGACCGTGCGCCACGCGCTGCGCAAGATGCTGATCGTCAGCGACAACGCCGCCTACAACCACTGCTTCGAGCTGTGTGGTCCGGACGGCCTCAACCGCGCGATGTGGGCCGCGGGCCTGACGTCGACGCGCCTGTGGCACCGCCTCAGCGAGAGCCGCACGCCGCGCGAGAACCGGCAGACGCGCACGGTGCGCATCGACGACGTGGCCTTCGTCGAGCGCGATGCGCCGATCGAACTTCGCAACGACGCGTTCGCCGACCGCCGCTTCGGGGACGGCTACCTGGCCGGCGGCCGCAAGGTCGACGGTCCGATGTCGTTCGACGAGAAGAACGCGATCTCGCTGGTCGATCTGCAGGACCTGATGGTCGAGGTCGTGCGGCCCGAGATCGACACCGGCAAGCGCGGCTTCCCCGGACTCGGCGTCAGCCAGCGGCTGTTCCTGCTCGACGCGATGAGCCAGCTGCCGCGTCAGTCGCGCAACCCGCGCTATCCCGACGTCGACGAGTTCTACTGCAAGCGGATCTTCCAGAGCGCCAGCCGGGTGGTGCCGTCCGGTCATCTTCGCACCTTCAACAAGACCGGTCGCGCCTACGGTTTCTCGATCGAGAATGCCTACGTCGAGGATCGCCGCGGTGGCACCGGCTTCTTCCTGTCGGTCGTCGTCTACACCAATCCCGACGGCATCCTCAACGACGATCGCTACGGCTACGAGGAGATCGCGGACCCGTTCCTCGATGCGGTCGGCGAGGTGGTCACGCGGGCGGTGTCGGCGAGTCGGTCGCGCTAGAGTGGGCGCCGCATGACCCCGCGCCTACCGACCCTCACCGCCCTCCTCGCGATCGCCGTCTGCAGCTCGATGCAGCGCGAAGAACGTGCCGCCGACCCGCACCGCGAGCCGCTGTTCACCACGTCGGACGCATGCGCGGTGTGCCACATCGCGGCGCCGGGCGCGACCGCGATGAAGACCAAGGACGACGAGGACGTGTCGCCGTACTACACGTGGCAGGCGACGATGATGGCAAACTCGTTCCGCGACCCCTATTTCCGCGCCCAGCTGCAGAAGGAGACGGCGGCCGCCGGCGAGCAGGTGCAGGAGCTGTGCCTGCGCTGCCACACGCCGATGGTGCACCACCAGCACGTGCACGACGGCAAGGCGCCGCCGCGGCTGGCGCAGGCGGTCGACGAGCTCGAGGCCGATGACGGCGTGTCGTGCACGGTCTGCCACACGATCTCGCCCGAGGGTCTCGGTGAGGCGCGCACCTTCTCCGGCAGGCCGAAGTTCAACGAGGAGCGGTTGATCTACGGACCGTTCGACGACGTCGAGACGCGGCCGATGCGAGGCCAGGTGCGCTATACGCCGACCAAGGGCGAGCACATCCGCAGCGCCGGGCTGTGCGCGTCGTGCCACACGCTCTACACCGAGCACCACGGCACGCCGTTCCCGGAGCAGACGCCGTACCTCGAGTGGCGCAACAGCGTGTTCAACGACGAGGTCGAAGGGGCCGACCCGAAGCAGACGCGCACCTGCCAGCAGTGCCACATGGCGAAGCTGCCGAAGACCCGCATCGCGCGCACGCCGATGGGCTTCGATTTCCGGATCCCGGAGCGTGAGGGCTACCGCTCGCACGCGTTCGTCGGCGGCAACGCGTTCATGCTCGACATCCTGCGCGAGCACAGCGACGACCTCTACGTCGAGGCCGAGGCGTCGCAGCTGCGCGCGATGGCTGCGGCGACGCGCGAGCAGCTGGCGAAGCGGACCGCCCGGCTGACCCTCGGCGACGTCGCGCTGGTCGACGGCGAACTGCGCTTCGACGTGGCGATCGAGAACCTGACGGGCCACAAGTTCCCGACTGGCTATCCGGCGCGGCGCGCGTGGCTGCGGATCGAGGCGCTGGTCGGCGGCGAGGTCGTGTTCGCGAGCGGCGCCTGTGACGAGCAGGGGCGCATCGTCGGCGTCGCGGACGAGCTGCGCATGCCGCACCCGAGCACGATCACCGAGCCGTCCGATGTGCTGGTGTTCGAGATGGTGGCCAACGGTCCCGACGGCGAGCCGACGACGTTTTTGACCAAGATGGTCGACCGCCGCAAGGACACCCGCCTGCTGCCGCGCGGCTTCCGTCTGGACGGCCCGCTGGCCAACGACATCGCCCCGGTCGGCATCGGCGACGACGCGGACTTCGTCGGTGGCGGCGACCGGGTGGCCTGCCGGATCCCGGTCGGGGCGGACGCCGCGGGTCGCTGGGAGGTGCGCGCCACGGTGCTCTACCAGACGGTGCCGCCGGTCTGGGTCGACGCGCTGCGAACGGTCGATGCCGAGGAGGCCCGGCGGTTCGTCGGCTACTACGACGCGGCGAGCAAGCAGCCCGAGGTCGTCGCCGAAGCGCGCAAGGTCGCCGCCGGAGGGCGGTAACCGCCCGGTCGGGTCTCCTTTTTGTCGCGCTGGACTGCGGTCGGCCGTTGCGGCCACGCCTCCGCGTCCACGACGCGGTGCGCCGCAACTCTGTCTGGCCTTGCCGGCGCCTGCTGGCGAGGTATCTTCCTCAGCCTCTCTCCCCAGCGACCTTGGCCCTGAAGCCCCCATCCATGCGAAACCTCTGGATCTCGTCCCTCGCCGGCGTGCTCCTGTCCGGTGCGATCGTTGCCCAGAACGCGGTCGGCCTTGCCGATGTCGCCTGGCCCAACCCGGTCGCGGCCGGCACGCCGACGCTCAGCGCGCGCATCCACTATCCGGCGCAGGATCCTGGCTTCGGCGCACGCATGCTCAGCGTGCCGTCGCCGGACGGCTTCCCGGTCGTGGTGTTCCTGCACGGCTACGGCCAGCTCGGCAACGACTACGCGCAGATCGGCGACTCGCTCGCGCAGGAAGGCTTCATCGCGGTCATGATCAACACCGCGATGCACAGCTACCAGACGCTGGAGCAGGACGCGCGCGGCATGTTCCCGGCGCTCGTTGCGGCCAACACGGCGCTGGGCAGCCAGTTCCGCGGCAAGCTCAACATGGAGCAGGTCGGTCTGCTCGGCCACTCGATGGGCGGCGCGGTGATCGCCTACGTGCTCGACTACGACGTCGCGTCGCCGGTCAGCAACCCCGGCTACACGTGTGGCCTCGCGCTCGCGCCGGTCAACCCGGCGATCGCGGTCAGCGGCACGCAGATCCGCGTTCCGCTCGGCATCGTGTCGGGACAGGCCGACCCGCTGACGCCGCCGAGCACGCACGCGGAGCCCTACTACCAGTCGGTGACCCCGCTGAGCGGCCTCAAGTTCCACTACCAGATGGGGCCGACCTGCGACCACATGAACATCGTCGGCCTGCTGCCGCACAACCCGACGGTGTTCGAGCGCACGCAGGCGATCATCCGAGGCTTCTACGGCCAGTTCCTGTCGGGTTCGTTGACCGGACTCGAGAGCGTGCTGGGCGTCGACGGGGAGTCGGATCCGAACCTCGCCCAGCTGGACGTGCAGACCTCGATCCCGCAGGCGTGGTCGGACGGCACGCTGCGCATCGGCCAGGTGACGCGCGTGTCGGTCGCCCTCGAGGGCGGCTGGGGCGGCCTGCTCGCGGCCAACTCGACGACGATGCAGCCGACGACGACGCTGGTCGGCACGCTGCTGATCGACCCCAACACGGCGTTCACGCTCGCCGAAGGGCCGGTGGCCACGCAGCGCCTCGACGTCGACATCCTGGTGCCCAACCTGATGGCGCTGGTCGGCTCGACGTTCGCCGTGCAGGGCGGTGGCGCGACCATCAACGACCCGTTCCTGCTCGGTTCGGCGCTCGGCTTCGAGATCGGCCTCTAGAGACCGACTTTCCGGCCGGTCCTCTAGTCGATCGCGATCAGCGACGAGGCGAACAGCGACGCCTTGTCGCGCACGCCGCGCCAGCCCTCCTGCAGCACGCAGTGGCCGACCGGCGCGCGCAGCGAGGCGCCGGGCCCCGCGCACAGCAGCACGTCCGGCTGGAACTCGCGCATCGCGGTGCGCACGCACGCGGAGAAGTCGAACGTCTCGACGACCTGTTCGTGCACCGTGTAGCGCAGCAGTTCGCGCGGGTCGGACGACCACGGCGAGTGCACGTTGCCGAAGCCGTCGATCAGGTGGCACCGAGGCGATCGGATCGGCAGGTCGACCAGCAGCTGCGCCGCCTGCTTGGCCGTCTCGAGGCACATGCGCGTGTGGAACGGGCCGTGCCCCGCGAGCCGGAACGGGAACTCGCGTTCGCCGACCTGCACCTTGGGCAGGTTGACGAGCAGTTCGCGCACGGCCGACTCGGCGCCGGCGAGCACCTCGTGCCCGCCGAGGTGGATGCTGTAGTCGCAGAAGAACTCGTGGCCGCGGTCGCGCAGTCCCTGCAGCGTCGCGTCGACCGCGACCCGCAGCGTCATGTTGGGTTGCCAGTCCTCGCCGACCGTCGTCATCAGGACCTGGCCGCCCTTCACCTGCTTCTGCAGCGAGGCCATCGTGGTGACCAGCCGCCAGCCGCTGGTCGGGTCGAGTGCGCCGCTGGCGGGCAGCGCGGTGTACCAGCCGAGGGAGTTGCCGGCGACGGCGACGATGTCGTAGCGCTCGCGCAGCTGCTCGACGTGCGCCATCGTGCCGAAGTAGATCAGCTCGGCCGCGTTCTCGCCGTCGAGGTGCTGGCTCGGCCGGAACTTCTCAGCGCCGTCGACCTCGGTCAACGTCGGTCGACCCTGCTCGCGGCGGGCGCGATCGGACGCGGCCAGCGCGTCGGCGACCGGGCCCGGACGCAGCGTGCGGCCGACGAAGCCGAGCTCGTCCTTGGTGTAGGAGCCGCGGCCGGGACAGAACAGCACGGCGGTGGGCTTGCTCATCGCGTCACCTCCTGCGCGCACAGCTCGATCGCGGCGCGTTCGATGTCGGGTTCTTGCACCAGCACGAGGTTGGCGGCAGCGGCCAGCGGCACGTAGCTGTCGTGCGCGGCAACGCGGCGCAGCTGGCAGCCGCGCAGCGACGGGTCCTGGCACAGCTCGGTCAGCAGCATCGGGCTCGGCCCGCCGTGGCTGTGACGGCACTCGTCGACGACGAGGCAGCGGCCGGTCGCGCGCACGTGTTCTTTGACCTGTTCGATCGGCATCGGCATCAGCCAACGAAGGTCGAACACGCGCGCCTGGATGCCCTGGTCGCGCAGGCGACGCTGCACGCGCAGGCTCATCCACAGGCCATTGCCGTAGGTGACGATCGTCAGTTCGTCGTCGTCGTCTGGCTCGTAGACGCGCCCCTCGCCGAACGGCATCACCTCCGCGGGCTGCGGGTAGCCGAACTGCCAGGCGCCGTCGTTGGGCTCGTGCAGGTCCTTCTGCATGTAGAGCGCGATCGGTTCGAGGAACACGCACACCTTGCCGTGGTCGTGCGCCAGCGACGTCATCGTCCGCAGCATCGTGACCGCGTCGTCGGCGCGCGACGGCACGCCGAGCACGATGCCCGGGATGTCGAGCAGCGCGCCGATCGAGTTGTCGTTGTGGAAGTGGCCGCCGAAGCCCTTCTGGTAGGCGAGCCCGGCGATCCGCACGACCATCGGGTTCTGGAAGCTGGTGAACTGCCCGGGCACGCCCTTGTGGCACTGGCCCGTGCTGAAGAACTGCAGCGACGCCGCTTCGCCGCGGATCTGGTCGATCGCGTTGTGCAGGTAGGCGAGGTACTGGATCTCGGGGAACGGCAGGCAGCCCGCCTGCGCCATGCCCTGCGCGAGACCGAGGATGGTGGTCTCGTCGAGGATGGTGTTGAACACGCGGCCGCCGCCGAACGACTCGTAGAGCCCCTTGGTCGCGTGGTAGACGCCACCCTTGCGGGCGACGTCCTCGCCGAACAACAGTGCGCTGGGATACGCCGCGAACAGGTCGGTCAGCGCCTGCGGGATCCGGTAGGCGAGGTGGCGGCCGCGGCCGTCCTCCTCCGGCAGCCGCCCGCCGAACAGCGCGCTGCGCCGTTCTTGGTCGGCGACGCGCACCGAGCACTGCTCCTTCTGCGGCAGCCGCAGCGGCGTCGTGATCTCGGCAACCGTCGTCAGCTTGCGGCGCGTGTGCGCCTCCTCGGCGCAGCGACGCAGGCGCCGATCGGTGTCCTCGTAGAGGGCGAGCAGCTGGTCGCGCGTGATCGAGCCGGTCGACAGCAGCAGGTCGGCGAACGCCAACAGCGGGTCGCGCGCCTCGTTGGCCTCGATGTGCTCCGGCTTCATGTAGTTGGTCTCGACGTCCGAGCCCGCGTGGCCCATCAGCCGCACCGTCTTGGTGTGCAGGAACGCCGGCTTGCGCTGGGTTCGCACGTAGTCGATGGCTCGTTGCGCCGTCGACCAGACCTGCGGAAAGTCCTGGCTGTCGCACGCGAAGTAGCGGATCCCGGGCCGCTGCTTCATCATCTGCTCGACGTAGTCGTCGGGAGTGCGCACCGAGATGCCGATGCCGTTGTCCTCGCAGGCGAACAGGATCGGGCACGGTTGCTTGTGCAACACCGCCGCGCCGGCGCCGTGCAGGCCGGCCTGCGCGGTGGCGTGGTTCATCGACGCGTCGCCGAAGCTGCAGTAGACGATCGAGTCGTACGGCACGCCACCCGGCGGCCGGATGCCCTGCCGTTGGAGCCGCTGCAGCGCCATCGCGAAGCCGAGCGCCTTCGGCAGGTGGCTGGCGATCGTGCTGGTCTGCGGCGGCACGTGCATCGAGGCCGAGCCGAGCACCTTGTGGCGGCCGCCGCTGATCGGGTCCTCGGCCGACGCGCAGAAGCTCAGCATCGCGTCGAAGAACGGCGTCTCGCCGCGGCCCTTGCGCAGCCGCGCCGCCATGAACGCACCGCTGCGATAGTGCAGGAACGCCGTGTCCGTCGGCCGCGTCAATTCGCCGAGGATCGCGTTGGCCTCGTGCCCCGAGCTGCCGATCGTGTAGTAGCTGATGCCCTTGTCCTTCAGCTCGCGCGACAGCAGGTCCTGCAGGCGCGACTGGATCGCCGACTCGAACACCGCCACCGCCTGGCGGCGGGACATCGGCGAGTGCGGCGCGATCGGCGCGTCGGGCGAGCCGACGCGCGCGGGATCGGGTCCGGGATGCGCGCGCAGCAGCTGCAGCAAGCGCTCGGTGACTGGGCCTTCTCGGCGTATCGACATCGGGAGCAGGATCTTACGCACCACACCCCCGAACACCATCCACCGCCGGACACCGCATACCGCGGCGCAGGATGAACCCGGTTCGGTATGCGGTGTTGGTCAGTCGGGGACGATCTCGCGGACGGCGCCGGCGTCGACCTCGAGCCTGCGGGTCAGGCGCACGTTGTCGAGCATGCGGCGGTCGTGGGTGACCAGCAGGATCGTGCCGTCGAACGTCTCGAGAGCCTGTTCGAGCTGCTCGATCGCTTCGAGGTCGAGGTGGTTGGTCGGTTCGTCGAGCACCAGCAGGTTGACGCCCCTGGCCTGCAGCAGCGCCATCGCGACGCGGGTTCGTTCGCCCGGCGAGAGCGACGCGGCCGAACGCTCGAGCAGCGCCGTGCCGATGCCGAACTTGGCCAGCAGCGTGCGCACGTCGGCGGTGCTCCAGTCGGGCAGGATCGCGCCGAACACCTCGAGCACCGGCGCGTCGGCGACGAACGCGGCGCGCGCCTGGTCGATCTCGCCGACCATCACGCCGGTGCCGAGCGACGCGGAGCCTTCGCTCGGCGCCAGCTTGCCGAGCAGCAGCGCCAGCAGCGTGCTCTTGCCGCCGCCGTTGGGGCCGGTGATCGCGACGCGATCGCGGTAGAAGACCTGCAGGTCGACCGGTCCGAGTTCGAACTCGCCGCGGCGTGCGCGCGCGGCCATCAGCGTCGCGACCCGTTCGCCCGGCCGACCCGCTGCCATGATCGAGAACTGCAGCCGCCACTCCTTGCGCGGTGCGTCGACCTCGCCGAGCCGTTCGATCATGCGTTCGGTCTGCTTGATCTTGGCTGCCTGCTTCTCGGTCGATTCGACGCGGAACGCGCGGCCGATCTTGTCGCGGTCCCGCGCCTTGCGCCGCGCGTTCTTGACGCCCTTCTGCATCCACGCGCGCTGTCGCCGCGCACGCGCCTCGAGTTCGCCGCGGCGGCTCGCGTAGTCGTCGTAGGCCTCCTGCGCGTGGCGGCGCGTGACCGCGCGCTCCTCGAGGTAGGCGTCGAAGCCGCCGCCGTACGACGTGATCCGCTGCAGGCTGCGATCGATCTCGACGACCTTGCTCACGGTCTGCGACAGGAACTCGCGGTCGTGGCTGACCAACACGGTCGGCGACTGCAGACCGCGAACGAAGTCTTCGAGCTGGTCGATGCCGTCGATGTCGAGATCGTTGGTCGGCTCGTCGAGCAGGTAGGCGTCGTAGCGCGACAGCAGCAGCGCGGCGAGGCCGGCGCGCGCCGCCTGGCCGCCCGACAGCGCGGCCATGTCGAGGTCGAGATCGACGTCCAGTCCGAGCTCGTCGACGACGGCGCTGGTGCGTTCTTCGAAGTCGGCGCCGCCGAGCGCCAGCCAGCGTTCGAGTGCCTCGGCGTAGCGATCGTCGGCCCCGTCGGCGCCCTGGCCGAGTTCGTCGGCGGTGCGCTGCATCTCGGTATCGGCGGCTGAGACCCCGGTGCGACGCGCCAGGAACCCGCGCAGGCTCTCGCCCGGCAGCCGTTCTTGTTCTTGCGTCAGGTAACCGATCGTGCCGGTGTTGGGCGTGACCACGACCTCGCCGGCGTCGGCCGCTCGCAGCCCGGCCAGGATCCGCAGCAGCGTCGATTTGCCAGCCCCGTTGGGGCCGATCAGGCCGACGACGTCGCCGGGCGCGACGACGAGGTCGAGACCGCGGAACAGCTCGCGGCTGCCGTAGGAGGCGGCGACGCCGCGGGCGTGCAGGGTGACCGGCATGGGCAGGAACCTAGCAGCGGGTCGGCGCCATGGACACGGGTGTTGCGACGGCGTTTCGGACAAGCTCTCGGCATGAGCCTCGACGCGCGCATGCAGCAGTTCTTCGACAGCCTCGGTGACGATCGGGCGGCGGGAGATCTCGACGGCCCGCTGCTGGGCTGTTGGCACGCGCTGCGCGGCGAATGGGATGCTGCGCACGACGCGGTGCAGGGGGATTCGGAGGCCGACTCCTGGGTGCATGCCGTGCTGCACCGCGAGGAGGGCGACCTGGCCAACGCCGGCTACTGGTATCGGCGCGCGGGCCGGGCGCAGGGCGAAGGGCCGGTGCGTCGCGAGTATCTGGCGATCGCGGCCGAGCTGCTGCGCGGGGCGTGAGCTGGCGGGATAGCATGCGGAGACCATGCCAGGCCTCCGCGTCGTCCCGTTCGCTCTCGTCCTCGCCGGCGCTGCCGCCGCGCAGTGTGAGCTCGGCGCACAGGGCGTCTGCATCGGCATCACGTCGAGCAACGCGCTGCAGTTGACGTTCGGCGCGCTCTAGCACGAAGCCCGCAGGCGCGGGACCCGGACCGACCCCGAACCAGGAACCCGGACCAAACACCGCATACCGAACCGGGTTCATCCTGCGCCGTGAAACGGCGCAGGATGAACCCGGTTCGGTATGCGGTGTCTGGTCGAGGTCGTCGCTGTTCGGCAGGAGTGGCGATCAGTTCGGTGCCACGAGTCCGTAGCGCTCGACCAGCACCGAGTAGTGGTGCAGGTCGTGGCCGAGCACGATCCACGGCAGCGACGCGACCGTGACCGGGGCGCCGTTGGCGCGGCCCTTCTGGCCCCAGGCTTCGGTGCCGAAGCCGCCGAACAGCGTCACGGTCGCGGCTCGGACCGACTCGTATTCGTCGACGATGCTCGCCAGCGTGCGCGACGCGCTGCCGTCGTTCTGCGCGTAGGCGTTCTCGTCGAAGGCGGGCAGTTCCTGGTCGTCGCCGCGGGCGACGCACATCGCTCGGTAGCAGAACATGCGTTCGCCGTCGGCGATGTGCAGCAGCAGGCGCTTCACCGACCACTTGCCGTCGGCGTAGGCGTAGTCGCCCCTGGACTCACCGGCGCTGCGCACCAGCGCGGCCATCCGGTCACGTTGCGCGACGAGGCCCTGCAGCACGTCGCCGTCGGGGACGCGCGCGACGTAGCCGTCGAAGTAGTCGGAGTAGTCACCGGGTCGTGGGCGCGGGATCATGCGCGCAGCATCGCCGAAACGCGGCTCATTGCCGAGAGGCAGGATCCTGGTGGTAGTAGTCGCGCAGCACGGCGTAGAGCGCCGGGTGCTTCTGCTGCAGCTGCTGGCTCTTCTCGAAGAAGCACTCGGTCGCGACCGCGAAGAACTCGGCCGAGTTGGTCGCGCCGTAGGTGTCCAGCACCGTCGCGCGGCCGTGTTGCGCGGCGTCGCGCAAGGCGGTGAACTCGCGCGTCATCGTCTCGACCCAGCGTTGGAACAGTTCCTTGTCGGCGATCGGCGGCGTGCCGTCGGCGGCGCCGTCCAGCATGTCGAGCTTGTGCGCAAACTCGTGGAACACCAGGTTGTGGCCGTCCTTGGGATCCTGTGCGCCGCGCCGGGCGTCGTCCCACGACAGGATCACCGGCCCGCGCTGCCAGGCCTCCCCGAGGTTGGCCTGGCCCTCGCGGACCAGCCCGTCGGCGCCGTGCGACGGCATCGTCTTGTAGGCCGCGGGGTAGACCAGGATCGAGGTCACGTAGCGGTAGTACTCGTGCTCGATGTTGAGCAGCAGCAGGCTCGCCTGCGCGGCGATCGACACGCGGATCTCGTCGGTCAGCTCGAGACCGCCGCAGCCTTCCCAGTTCTTCTCGGCGACGAGCACGCGCAGGTCGTCGCGGATGCGCTGCTGGCCGCGTTCGTCGAGCGAACGGTAGAACGGCAGCCGTTCCACCGTCGGCAGCCACTCCGCGGGGAACGGTTCTGCGAGTAGGTTTGCGCGTCGGGCATGGCGGATCGGTCGCAGCAACCAGTCGAACAGCATGCAGACTCTTGTCGGGGCTCTTCGGGATCCGATCAAGAGGGCATGCGAGGATGGCGCTGGTTGCCGGTCGGCATGACGTTCGTCGTGGTGGGGATGGTGTTCGCGTCGCTTGCGGCGTGCGACGATCCTGTGGTCGCCGGGTGCGATGAGCACGAGCGGCGGCGCCGCGAAGCGCTCCAGCTGCTGCTGCGGTTCCGGGAGCTGCTCCAGTAGGACGTGGGTCCGTCAGGTCTGGTCGCGGTACCAATCCAACGGATGGCGGCGTTGCATCCGTGGGGGTGCGTGGATTCGATGGAGGGGTGTCCGAACTCGCGCCCGAGCCGCAGCCGCATCCGCGTGATCTTGCGACCGAGCTGCGCGCGTTCGACGCGTTCGGTGGCAAGACGGTCGAGGGCCAGCTCGAGGTCGAAGGGCACCGCGTGCCGACGTTCACCAACGAGTTCTGGACCAAGGCGCAGCGTGAGGGCAACAGCCTGCACGAGATCAGCTACCGGGCCTGCTTCAAGCCGTCGCTGCCGGCGTTCTTCCTAGAACGGTTGAGTCGGCCGGGCGACCTGGTGCTCGATCCGTTCATGGGGCGTGGCACGACGCCGCTCGAAGCCTGCCTGCGCGGCCGCGTGCCGTGTGGCAACGACGTCAATCCGCTGTCGGCGATGCTGCTGCGGCCGCGGCTGTGTCCGCCGACGCTCGCCGATGTGTCGCGGCGCATCGATGAACTCGACCTGTCGTGGGACGGCGAGCTCGACGACGACCTGCTGGTGTTCTTCCACCCGACGACGCTGCGCGCGATCTGTGCGCTGCGCGACCATTTCCTGCAGCGCGACGAGGACGGCGAGCTCGACGGCGTCGACGAGTGGCTGCGCATGGTCGCGGTCAATCGGCTGACCGGCCACTCGAGCGGCTTCTTCTCGGTCTACACGCTGCCGCCCAACCAGGCGACGACGGTGGCCGCGCAGCGCAAGATCAACCAGAAGCGCGACCAGGCGCCCGAAGAGCGCGATGTGCGCGCGATCCTGCTCAAGAAGTCGCGCACGCTGCTCGCCGACACCGAGACGCTGTGGCGCAGCCAGAGCCGCGTGCTCGCCGGCATGTCGGTGCTGATGACGGGCCCGGCTTCGGCGATGCAGCGCATGCCGAGCAGCAGCGTGCAACTGGTGGTCACGTCGCCGCCGTTCCTCGACGTCGTGCAGTACGCCGACGACAACTGGCTGCGCTGCTGGTTCTGCGGCATCGACGCCAAGTCCGTGCCGATCACGATGGCGCGCAACGTCGAGGCGTGGCGTGAGGCGATGCACGAGGTGTTCGTGGAGCTGCACCGCGTGGTGCGGCCGGGCGGCTACGTCGCGTTCGAGGTTGGCGAGGTCCGCCGCGGCAAGATCCGCCTCGAGGAGCACGTCGTGCCGGTCGCGGCCGCTGCCGGCTTTGCGCCAGAGCTGGTGATGCTGCACACGCAGGACTTCACCAAGACGGCCAACTGTTGGGGCGTCGACAACAACAAGATGGGCACCAACACCAACCGCGTGGTGGTGCTGCGGCGGCCGTAGCGGCACCCAGGGACCTCGAATCTCGCAGGCATCATGCACTCACCCGGCCGAAGGCGTCGTGCGCGTCGTCAGGCATGACGCAGCGCCTCAGGCGTCGCGCAGCGCCCGCTTCTGGATCTTGCCCGACCCCGTGCGCGGCAGCGCGTCCAGGAACACGACTTCCTTCGGGGTCTTGTAGCCCGCGATACGTTCGCGGCAGAACGCGACCAGCTCTTCGGCGTTGGCTTCCTGGCCGGGGCGCAGCACGACGGCGGCGACGACGTGTTCGCCCCACTTGTCGTCGGGCTTGCCGAACACGGCGCACTCGAGCACGGCCGGATGGTCGTAGAGCGTGTATTCGACCTCGATCGAGTAGACGGTCTCCGCGCCCGTCTTGATGACGTCCTTCTGGCGATCGACGATGTCGACGAAGCCATGCTCGTCGATGTTGGCGAGGTCGCCCGTGCGCAGGAAACCGTCGTCGTCGAACGCCGCCTCGGTCGCCTCGTCGTTGTGCCAGTAGCCCGGGGTCACGGTCGCGCCGCGCACGCGGATCTCGCCGACGGCCTTCGCGTCGCGCGCGACGGGCGTTCCGTCGTCGTCGACGACCTTGAGCTCGACGCCGTGGAACGGCCGGCCGGTCTTGCACTTCCACTGCAGCTGCTGCTCGAGCGGCAGCTGCAGCAGCTCGTCGGGGAGCAGGCTCAGCGTCAGGTAGGGGCTGGTCTCGGTCATTCCGTAGGTCTGCACGTAGTCGCATCCGAACGTGTCGAGGATGCGCCGCACGACGTCGGGCGCGATCGGCGCGCCGCCGCTCAGCATGACGCGGAGCGCGTAGCTGCGTTCGGCGGCGCCGGGTTCCTTGACCATCAGGTTGAGCATCGTCGGCACCAGGTTGGTGATCGTGACGCGCTCGGCGACGAGCAGGTCGAGCGCCGCCTTGGCTGTGAAGGTCGGCAAGAACACGTGCGTGCCGGCGACCGCGGTGATCGCGAACGTCGCCCATGCGTCCGCGAGGTGGAACATCGGCGCGACGTGCGACCAGGTGTCGTGCTCGGTCAGCTCCAGCTCGCGGATCGCCGACGCCGCGTGGGTGCAGACATTGCGGTGGGTCAGCACCACGCCCTTGGGCGATCCGGTCGTGCCGCTGGTGTAGTAGAGCTGGGCCGGTTCGTCCGCCTCCAGCAGGAACGTGCCTGCCTCCGGCTCGCAGCGATCCGGAACGGCCAGCAGCTCCTGCTCGAGGATGCCGGCGCGCATCGCGTGCGCGTCGTCGTGCACGAGCCAGCGCGCGCCGCTGTGTCCGAGGATGTCGCGCTGCTCGCCGTCGGTCAGGCGCGTGTTGAGCGAGACCAGGATCGCGCCGGCGGCGGCGATGCCGAAGTAGGCGATCAGGTGCTCGACGCCGTTGTGCATCAGGCAGCCGACCCGGTCGCCCTCGCGCACGCCGGCGTCGCGCAGGTCGCCGCAGAGCGCCAGCGCGCGGTCGCGCGCGTCGGCGTAGGTGAGCTCGAGATCGCCCTGGCGCAGCGCGATCCGGTCGGGGGCGCGTTCGGCGGCGTCGGCGAGGAAGGTCCAGACGTTCACGTCGTCGAGTATGAGGTTGTCCGCGCCGCGGGCAATCGTTCCAATCCGCGCGAGCGATGGCGGACCCGAGCGAAGACGAACCGACCGAGGCGCAGCTGCCGCCGCTGACGGTCCTGCACCACGAGGAGGACTTCGTCGCGGTCAGCAAGCCGAGCGGCCTGTTGGTGCACCGCGACGAGCACCACCCCGACGCGCCGGCGGCGCTGCAGTTGGTGCGCGACCAGATCGAGCAGCACCTCTATCCGTTCCATCGGCTCGATCGCGCGACGTCGGGCATCCTGCTGTTCGGGCTGTCGCGCAAGGCGGCTGCGGCGCTGCAGAAGGCCCTGGCCGCGGCCGACGCCCACAAGGACTACTACGCGCTGCTGCGCTATCCGGGCAGCAACCACGAGCTCGGCGAACGTTGGGTCAGCGAGCGGCCGCTGACCGACGACAAGGGCAACCAGAAGGAGTGTCGGTCCGACTTCGAGGTGGTCGAGGCGTTCGATCGGTGTGCGTTGGTCCGCTGTCGGATCTTCACCGGCCGCTACCACCAGATCCGTCGCCACGCCAACCACTGTGGCCGCCATGTCATCGGCGACACGACGCACGGCAAGGGGCGGATCAACGCGCTGTTCCGCGAGCGCTACGGGCTCGCTCGGCTGTTCCTGCACCTGCAGCGCATCGAGATGGCGCATCCGAAATCCGGGGAACGCTTCGTGATCGAGGACCCGATGCCCGAAGAACTGACTGCGGTGCTCGATCGCCTGCGCGCCGCCAACGACGAATCGTGAACCAACTCGCCCTCGTGTCCCTGGTCAACGACGCCGAGCAGTTCGCTGCGTGCCAGGCGTCGTTGCGCGCGGTCGCGGACCCGTTCCCCGAGTGGCTGATGGTCGAGCCCAACAAGCACGGCTGGAACGCGGCGCAGGGGCTCAACCACGGCATCGAACGGCTCGACGCCGAGTGGATCGTCTGCCTGCACCAGGACGTGCTGTTTCCGGAGGGGTTCTGGCAGCAGCTGACGTCGGGTCTGGCCGCACTCGACGACGACGTCGCGCTCGCCGGCCTGGTCGGCTGCGAGAAGTCGGGCCGCTTCCGCGGCCACATCGTCGATCCCAACGGGCACTGCTCGTGGCCGTCGCTGCCGGCGAAGGTGCTGTCGCTCGACGAGGTGCTGATCGCGGTGCGCAAGTCGTCCGGGCTGCGCTTCGATCCCGCTGTGCCGGGCTTCCACTGCTACGGCGCCGATCTCTGCTTCGAGGCCGATCGGCGCGGCCTGCGGACGTTTGCGATCGACGCCCCGCTGGTGCACCTGTCGACCGGCAAGCTGGACGAGAGCTACGAGCGCGCCTCGCAGTGGCTGATGGACAAGTGGGGTCAACGCTACGGCTACGTGCTGCCGATGCCGGCGCTGCTGCTGCGCGACGACGCGCGCGCCGGCGTGGTGCGTCGCACGATGCAGCGTTGGCGCCGCCGCGGCAGCCGGCTGTCGCGCAACACCAACGCGTGCGCTCACGTCGACTGCAAGGCGCGCGCGCTCGGCGAGACGGTCTCGGTCCAACCCAAGGCGTGAGTCGATGCGCGCGCTGATCGTCGCCTACTACTTCCCGCCCAAGGGCGGCGCCGGCACGCAGCGGTTCGCCAAGTTCTGCAAGTACCTCCCCGACCACGGCGTCGAGCCGGTGGTGCTGAGCGTGGCCGAGGCCGAGCGGAGCGAGCACGCGCCCGACGACGACCCGACGCTCGCGCATGGCGGCTGCCGGGTCGAGCGCGTCGCCGCACCGGATCGCGTGCCGTTGCGGATGCGTCTGCGCCGCAAGCTGCGCCTGCACATCGACGCCGACGAGTGGGCCCACGCGGCCTGCGAACGGGCACTCGAGCTGGCGCGGGAGCAGCGGTTCGACGTCGTCGTGACGACGCTGTCGCCGTATGCGTGCTACCGCGTCGGCGAACGTCTGCAGCGCGACCTCGGGCTGCCGTGGATCGCCGACCTGCGCGATCCGTGGGCGCTCGACGCGTGGCGCGTGTTTCCGAGCGCGGTGCACGCGCGCCACGACCTCGCACACCTGCGTCGCACGCTGCACGGCGCCGACTTCGTGATCGCCAACGTGCCCGAGGCGCGGCGCGCGTTCGTCGCGGAGGGCGCCGACGCCGGGCGCTGCGTCGTCATCCCCAACGGCTACGACGAGCAGGACTTCGCCGGCGCCGCCTCGTCGCGCACGACCAGCGAGCAGCCGCTGCGCCTGGTCCACATCGGCACGTTCCACCCGGCCGATCTGCCCGAGGGCATGACCGCCAACACGATCCGGCGGGTGCGCAACCGCCAGATCGAGCCGTTGGGGCGCACCGGCTACTACCTGCTGCACGGGATCGCGCGCTTCCGGGATCGCGTCGGCGACGAGGCTGCGCGGCGCGGTCTCGCGCTGCACCTCTACGGCCGCGCCGACGCGTCGCACCAGCGCCTCGCCGAACGGCTCGGCATCGCGCACCTGATCACCAACCACGGCTACGTGCCGCACGGAGCGTCGGTCGAGGCGCTGCTGTCCTCGGACGCGGTGTTCGTGCCGCTGCACGGTGTGCCCGCAGGCGAGCGCGCCCTGGTCGTTCCGGGCAAGCTCTACGAGGCGATCGCGAGCGAGCGAACGGTGCTGGCGGCGCTGCCCGACGGCGACGGAGCCGATCTGGTGCGCCAGCTCGACGCCGGCCCGGTCACCTCCCCGACCGATGCGGACGGCATCGCCGAGGCGATCGCCGCGTTGGTCGACCGGCACGTTCGCGGCGAGGCCCTCCCCGGCTGCCCGCGCGACCGCTTCGCCGCGTTCCAGCGCCGCGCCCTGACCGAGCGCTTCGCAACCGTGCTCGCTGCCGCCACCGAACGGGCACCATCGCTCCAGCTCCCGGACCTCTGGCTGCCCTGAGCCGCAGCCCCTGGTCCCAGCTTCTGTGGCCGAGCCCCTGCGGCCGAGCCCTGCGCCCGACCGCCGCCGCGCCGTGAAACGGCGCAGGATGAACCCGGTTCGGTATGCGGTGTTCGGGGGTCAGCGTTCGACGCGTTGGTCGGGGATGCCGTCGCCGTCGGTGTCGATCCAGGCGGTGGCCGTGGCCGCTTCCTCGGGGCGGGCGACGCGGTCGGGCAGGTCGTCGCCGTCGCTGTCGACGTAGAGCGTGACGTTCTCGGTCGGCGCCGGCTGCGGCGCGGTCGAACAGGCGGCGAGCAGCGGGAAGCAGAGCAGCAGGGTCGTTCGCATGGTGGGGTGCTCCTGTGGGTTGCGGTTGAGGTGCCGATGGACCTCGGCCGGGTCGCGGTTCTTCCCGGCTAGCAGGAAAGCGCTTGACTGCAATCCCCCAGCGATCAAGATGCGAGCGCCTGTTCGGTAGGAATCCGGCTGCACCGTAATCTTGTCTCCGGAGTCCTTAGCCGGTTAGGGCGCTTCAAGCGCCTGTAATCAAGAGACTTGCCAATGGCAGCCGCGAAGAAGAAGAAGACGGCGAAGCGTACTACCAAGCCCAGGGCCACCAGCTCGAGGGCGAAGGCGTCGCAGAAATCCGGAGCCCAGCTGCCGAAAAAGATCGCCCTCTCGGGCGGTGGCTACTGCCTCTACGCCCCCAGGTTTCCGCGCTTCCTCACGGAGCCCGGGTTCTGCGACGAGACCAACATCGCCAGTGAGATGGTCCCGTCGGTGTTCTTCCTGTCGTTCCTGGCGGACGGCAAGCCGTTCCAGACGACCTGCGTCGGGTTCGAGATGGAGGACGGCAAGGCGGTGCTGACGCACCAGGGCGGCCCCGGCATCAAGATCGTCGAGCGCCGCTACCTGACCGGCGACGACCGCTTCGTCTGTGATCTGGCGATCACCAACGAGGGCAAGGAGGAGGCCGAACTGCACGTCGTCCTGTGGACCACCACGGACGTCGAGGGCGAGCCGGTCTCGCACGAGGGCGACAGCTTCCGCATCCGCCGCGCGCTGAGCACCGACGGCCGCCCGCCGGTGCCGACCGACGTGCTCTACTCGAGTCCCGACAGCAAGGGGGCACGCTGCCTGCAGGCATACTTCTGCGAGGGCGGCAGCGACCTGCCGGACTACTGCGAGACGCCGTGGTTCGACGCGGCCGGCCTGCAGACCCCGCGCGCCAAGCGCCCGGTCGAGAAGCCGAGCCCGATCATCGCCGGCTCGCGCTGCTACGCGGGCCTGTTCCGACCGATCACGCTGAAGGCGGGCGGCTCGGCCGAGCACCGCTTCGAGGCGAACTACGTCTTCAAGGGCAAGGGCGTCAACTTCCGCGCTCGCCGCCCCGACCCCAAGGACGAGAACGGCTACAAGCAGTTCTGGTCGCAGGTGCCGACGTTCGTCTGTGAGGACAAGGCGATGGAGCGGGTGGTCAACCACCGCTTCGAACTGCTCTACCTGCTGCGGCAGCCGCACGGCGCGGGCCTGTTCTCGTCGCCCGGCTTCTGCGAGGGCAACGGCGAGCTGCACGTTCCGTCGAGCTTCGCCGCGCCGTCGATCATGCGCGAGGCGCGCTGGCTGCAGGATCCGAGCTACGCGCGCGGCCTGCTGAAGATGTTCTTCGACAACCTGCTGCACAACGGGCAGGTGCCGGGCCGGCTCTACATGAGCGGCACCGATTCGAACGACTTCTACCACGCCGACTGGGGTGGTGGCTTCGAGGCGCTCGACGCGATGCACAACGACAAGGCGACCAAGAAGGCCGTCTTGATGGCGATGCAGCGCTACGTGAAGTGGGTCGGCAACAACCGCGACCCCGAGGGCAGCGGCCTGACGGACATCGTCAACCACTTCGAGGCCGGCCAGGAGTTCTCGCGCCGCTACACGGTGATCGACAACAAGGCCGACCGCGCCGAGGAGTTCACCGAGCAGTTCCGCCTCAAGGGCATCGATGCGTCGGTGTTCCGCTACCGCCTGGTCAAGTGGCTGCACGCGGTCGCCGAGGAGATCCAGGAGAAGGCCATGGCCAACCGCTTCCACGCGGAGGTCGAGGTCATCCTCGAGACCGTGCGCAAGAAGATGTGGGACGACAAGTCCGGCATGTTCATGGACCTCGACCCGAAGAGCCGCCGCAAGACCAACGTCAAGGCGGCGGTCGGCTTCTACCCGCTGGCGACGGACATCCCGAACCAGAAGCAGGTCGACGCGATGGTCGATCTGCTGTCGAGCCGCGACGAGTTCTGGGCCAAGTACCCGGTGCCGAGCATCGCGATGAGCGATTCGACGTTCGACGGCGCCGGCCGTTGGAAGGGCACCCGCAAGGGCTCGCCGTGGAACGGTCGCACCTGGCCGGTCGTCAACTCGCACATCCTCGAAGGCCTGACCTACTGGGCCGAGCGCGGCAACAAGAAGGCGCAGCGCCTCGCCAACCAGCTGCTCGATCGCACCATCACGATGATGGGCGGCGAGCTCGAGGGTGCGGAAGAGGCGACGTCGTTCGAGCACTACCACCCCGAGTTCGGCATCGGCTCGCGCTACCGCGGCGTCGACGTCAACCTCAACGCGTTCATGCTCGACAACATCTTCCGCATCGGCTGCGGCTTCGCGATCCGCTACGGCGAGGTCCAGGACGACCCGATCGGCGATGCGCGCGACTTCAAGCTGAAGGGCATGCCGCTCGGAAACAAGCTCTTCGACGTCGAGCGCAAGAGCGGCAAGCTGAAGGTTTCAGCGCAGTGACCGCGCTGGGCGAAGCCCAGCGCGGCGGCCCGAAGCGGAGCGAAGCTGCGCGTGGCCGAGCGAGCGGGGCAAAGCCTCGCGGCAACCGCGCTGGGCGAAGCCCAGCGCGGCGGCCGAAAGCGGAGCGAAGCTCCGCGTGGCCGAGTTCCCGGCTCCCCGGCCCCCCTCAACCCTCGACGCCGCAACACCACCCCTCCAACCCCACCCACCCGGCCACGCTATCCTCTCCGCGTGACCACCATCGACGACATCCACGCCGCCGCCAACCGCATCGCCGGCCGCGTGCACCGCACCCCGGTCATGACCTCCGCGACCCTCGACGCAGAGCTCGGCGCCGAGGTCTTCGTCAAGTGCGAGAACCTGCAGAAGGTCGGCGCCTTCAAGGCGCGCGGCGCCTGCAACGCGGTGATGGCGTTGTCCGACGACGACGCCGCCCGCGGCGTCGTCACGCACAGCAGCGGCAACCACGCCGCGGCGCTGGCCTACGCGGCGCGTTCGCGCGGGATCCCGGCCTACGTCGTGATGCCGGACACCGCGCCGAGCGTCAAGGTCGACGCCGTGCGCGGCTACGGCGCCGAGCTGCGCTTCTGCAAGGCGGCCGAGCGCCAGGCGACCTGCGACGCGTGGCAGCTGGAGACCGGCGCTGCGCTGGTGCACCCGTTCGAGAATCTGCACGTCATCGCCGGCCAGGGCACGGCCGCGCTCGAACTGCTCGAGCAGGCGCCGGATCTCGACGTCGTGATCACGCCGGTCGGCGGCGGTGGTTTGTGCGCCGGCACCGCGGTGGTCGTGCGCGCGCTGCTGCCCGGTGCGCGCATGCTCGCGGCCGAGCCGGACGCCGTCGACGACGCGGCGCGCTCGATGGCGACCGGCGTGCGGCAGCCCCGCGTCGAGAACCCCGAGACCTGGGGCGACGGCCTGATGACGGCGCTCGGCGAACCCAACTTCGCGCTGCTGCAGGAGCACGGCGTCGAGGTCGTCACCTGCAGCGAGGAGGCGATGGTCGAGGCGGCGCGGTTCTTCCTGCAGCGCATGAAGATCGTCGTCGAGCCGAGCGGCGCGACGGTGCTCGCGTCGATCCGCAAGGTCGCCGACGAGGTGCGCGGCAAGCGCGTCGGCATGATCGTCACCGGCGGCAACACCGACTTCGCCTGGCTGTAGCGAGGGCCTGCCGGCGACGAGGGCCTGCCGGCAGCGACGGGCTGCTGTAGCCGCCGACGCGCGAGCTAGGACCGTTGTTCCAGAAGGTCGCGCGCGCGCTCGAGCACGCGACTGATCTGCGGGTCGTCGACGCGCTGGGCGACGGTGCACGCGACGTAGGGGATCACCAGGCCGTCGAGTTCGCCGATGCGGCGGAGCCCGTAGTGCTTGCGCAGCGTGTTGGCGAGCACGATCGGAGCGAGCAGCAGGCCGCGGTCGTCGCGCGCCAGGGTCTTGGCGAGCGCCGAGTCCTCGACCTCAGCGACGATCCGCACCCGCAGGCCGGCCGCGCGGCAGTAGCCCTCGAACTCGCGTCGCAACAGGTTGTCCTCGACCGGTAGCACGAACGGCGCGCCGTCCAGCGAGCCCGGGAATCGGCGGCGGGTCCGTGCGTCGATCGGACCGGCGCCGAAGACGCCGATGCGCGCCGCGCCCAGCTCGTGCTGGAACACCTTGAGGCGGGTGATCGCCGGCGGCGGTTCGTCGAGCAGCACGAGGTCGAAGGCGTGCAGCGCGAGGTCGGCCAGCAGCCGTTCGGCAGGGCCTTCGTGCACGGTCGCGCGCACGCCGGCGCTCGACTGGAACAACGGCTCGAGCAGGCGAGCCGCGAGTTCCTTGGGGACCGAGTCGGCGACGCCGATGCGCACGCGCGCCGCGCCGCTGCCGGTCCTCGAGCGCACCGCGTCGACCAGTTCGCTGCCGAGCGAGAAGATCCGGTCGGCGTAGTCGCGGACCACTGCGCCGGCGTCGGTCAGCGCCAGGCCCCGGCCCTGCTTGACGAGCAGCTTGGTGCCGAGGTGCTCCTCGAGCTTCTGCAGCTGCACGCTGATCGTCGGCGGGCTGGTGTGGAGCAGGCGGCTGGCCCGGGCGATGCTCCCCTCGCGCGCGACGGCGTGGAAGTAGCGGAGGTGGTGGTAGTTCAGCCAGTCCATAATCGTTAGGTAGAACCTAATCGTCAGGTCGGAAAGAGTTCATGGAGATCATGGCAGCGAGGAGCGATAGGGCGGCCATGACGAGTTCCCCGGTGATCGATCGTGCGGCTCCGAAGCCGCTGACCATCCGTGTCCAGTTCTTCGGGCGGGTCCGCAGCGCCGCCATCACGCGCCACGCTGCCGCCCGGTTCGAGCGCGCGCTCGACCGCTTCCGCAGCCAGGTCGCCTCCCTGCTGGTGCGGGTGCGCGACATCAACGGTTCGCGCGGCGGCGTCGATCAGCAGTGCTCGCTGGAGCTGCAGCTGGTGGACGGCCAGCGCATGCACTTCGACGCGCTCGACGAGCGCCCGGAGCCGGCGATCAACCGCCTGGCGCGGCGGGCGCGCAGCCTGCTGTCCCGCAGGGACCGGTCCAAACGGCACCGTCGCCGTCGCTGAGCGCCGGCGCCCGAACCCTCATTCCTCATCATCGAATCAGGAGAGCAGAGATGAACACCATGGCCATCGGCATCTTGTCGGCCCTGTTCGCGGGGCCGGCTTCGTTCGAACCGGAACGCGCGGACGCGGCGCCGCAGGATCTTGCCGCCGTCGCTTCGCGAGCGGATCGCGTGCCCGCCGCCGAGCACCTGCAGCGTGCTCGCGAAGCGGCCGAAGTCGGCGAGGTCGACGCCGCGTTGCAGCACGTGCGGCAGGGATTGCGCAGCGCGGGCGACGATCGCCGCGCGACCTACGACCGGGCGCGGCTCGAGGCCTGGGCGATCGACTGGCGCGAGCGCGTCGTGATGGGCAGCCTCGAGCGCGGCGAACTCGAGGCCGCGCGACGCGACATGTTGCGCCTCAGTGAGCCGCTGACGAGTGATCTGGCCCGGAGCCGGCTCGATGGCCTGAGGCAGCGCGTGGCCGACGCGGAGCGCCGCAGCGCGCAGCGCGGGGACCGTTCGGCCGAGGCGCGCATCGCCCGCCGACTGGCCGCCTCGGAGCGGGCGTTGGTCTCTGCCGAGAAGGAGCTGAACCGGGCGCGGGCTGCTGGTGCCCAGACGGTTCGCGCCGCGCGACGCGCCGAGGCCGCGCTTCGTCGCTACCGCGGGGTCGAGGACGACGTGGACCGGTGGTTGCGGGATTCGCGCTTCGGCCAACGGGATCGGCAGCGCCTGATGGCGGTCCGGATCCGCGCCGGTTCGGGTGCCGTCGACGCGATGCTCGCGATCGCCAACGCCCGGACCACGCAAGGGGACTTCCGCGAGGCGCTCGAGTGGGTCGAGCGGGTGGCCCTGCGCGCGCCGCGCAACGCCGAGGCGAAGGAGCTGCGTCGCACGATCCAGCTGGCCAGCGCTGCATCGGGCGGCTGGATCGGGTGGGGGCCGGCTGGCCGCTTCGTCGGGCCGCTGCGCTAGGAGCGCGTCCACTACATGGACGCACACCACTAGGGCGCGCGGTCTTGCCGGGCTGCGGCCCGGCCTGTGCTCGCCGCCTTTCGGCCTGGCTGGCCCGCCTGTCGGCGCGGGCCGGGGCCGTGCTGGCCCCGCTTGGTGGGGACGCGGTCTCGGCGGCCCATCTGTGGAAGGTGCAGCCGCCTTCGCGGTGGCGGCGGCCTGAGCGATCAAATGTGATCGAATAGACCGTTCGAAGCGGCGCCAGCGATCGTATTCGATAGCTCCTTGGCACGCCTGGAAGTGATCAAAAACGATCGGAATATGGTCGATGACGGCCAGGATCCATCATAATTGATCACATGAAGATCGAAGCGCTCACTCCGAACGCGGCGGTGCTCGAGGAGCTCGGGCGGCGGCTGCAGCTCGTGCGCAAGCAGCAGGGGCTGACCCAGGACGAGCTCGCCACCCAGGCCGGGCTCGGCGTCGCGACGCTGCGTCGCATCGAGGACGGCAGCGACGGCCGACTGGGTTCGTGGGTGCGGCTGCTGCGCGCGCTCGGCATGAGCGCGGCGATCGACGCGCTGCTGCCCGAGACGTTCCGTTCGCCGATGCGCGAGGCGCGCGAACGGTCCGGCCGCCGCCGCGGCCCCAAGGGTGACGGCGGTCCCGAGGGCGACGGCGGCTTCGTCTGGGGGGACGGCAAGCGATGACCACCGCGACCGTGCGCCTGTGGGGCACCGCGATCGGCTACGTGTCGATGGACCAGGGCGAGCGCTTCGCGCGGTTCGAGTTCGACCCCGAGTTCGCGCGTTCCGGCATCGAGTTGGCGCCGCTGCAGATGCCGCTGGCCGCCGGCAGGATCTACCAGTTCCCAGAGCTGCACCCGCGGTCGTTCCACGGCCTGCCGGGGCTGCTCGCCGACTGCCTGCCCGACCGCTACGGCAACCGCCTGATCGATGCGTGGCTGGCGCGCACCGGCCGCACGCGCGAACAGTTCCACGCCGTCGATCGCCTGTGCTACATGGGCCGCCGCGGCATGGGCGCGCTCGAGTTCGAGCCGGCGACGCTCGCGGACGAACGCGACGACCGGTCGCTCGAGGTCGCGCAGCTCGTCGAGCTGGCGTCGATGGCGTTTGCCAGCAAGGGGGAGCTCGATACGCGGCTCTCCGGCGAGGTCGGCGAGCAGGCGATGCTCGACATCCTCAGCGTCGGCACGTCGGCGGGCGGCGCGCGCGCCAAGGCGGTGATCGCGTTCGATCCGAGCACGCGGCAGGTCCGTTCGGGTCAGCTCGACCTGCCGGACGGCTTCGAGCACTGGCTGATCAAGTTCGACGGCGTCGAGTTCAACGGCGACTGGGGCGTCGCCGATCCCAAGGGCTACGGGCTGCTCGAATACAGCTACTCGCAGATCGCGGCGCGCTGTGGCGTCGAGATGACCGAATGCCGCCTGTTCCAGGAGAACGGTCGCAGCCACTTCATGACGCGCCGGTTCGATCGCGACGACGACGGCGGCAAGCGCTTCGTGCAGACGCTCGCCGCGGTGGCGCACTTCGACTACTACGAGAGCGGCGCCTACTCGTACGAGCAGCTGTTCCTGACGATGAAGCAGCTGCGGATGCCGCAGCCCTCGATGGAGCAGCAGTTCCGGCGCGTGCTGTTCAACCTGGTCGGCTGCAACCAGGACGACCACGTCAAGAACACCGCGTTCCTGATGGACCGGCAGGGCCGGTGGGACCTGACGCCGGCCTACGACCTGTGCCACGCCGAGGGCAGCGACTTCACCAGGCGCCATCAGTTGAGCATCGGCGGCAAGACCGACGGGTTCACGCGTGACGACCTGAAGGAGCTGGCCGACTACGCCGGGTTGCCGCAGGGGCGCGACCGCATCCTGCTCGAGGAGGTCGTCGACGCGTTCTCGCAGTGGCCCCAGCTCGCCGCAGAGCTCGGGGTGCCGGACGACCTGGTGCGTCACGTGACGCGCACGCTGCGGCTCGACTGGTGACGGCGGCTACGGCCCGAACTGCTGCGCCAGCGTGATCGCGGCGATCGCGACGACCGGCAGGATCAGCACGCGCAGCAGGTCGCCGAGGGCCGGGGGGCGCCACGCCCCGTCGAGCGCCTGCGGTCGACCCGGGATCAACTCGACGAGGCAGCTGCGCCCGCTCGCCTCGTCGAACAGGACGTGGCGGGCGACCTGTTCGTCGAAGAACTCGAGGTCGTGGGTGCGATCGGTGGCGGTGCGCCGCGCGCCGCGCTCGTCGACGAACTCGAAGGAGAGCCGGTGCACGTAGCGACCGTTCACCTGGGTGCGGGTCGGCTCCTTCGCGGTCAGCACGCCCCACGCGGAGTTGCCGCGGCGCATCAGCCGCACGCGGCGGCCGTTGCGGAACAGCGCGACCGTCAGCAGCACCACCGCCGCGAACGGGAACAGCAGCACCAGCCCGACCCAGCCTTCGAACCGACGTTCCATCATGCCGACGATGCGCGCGTGCTGCGGCATGCCGACGGGCCATTCGATCTCGTACCGGGCGTCGACCTGCAGCGGGCCGCCGTCGTGGAACGACACGCACTCGTGCTCGACGCCGTCGACCTCGTGCACGAACGTGGCGCTGACGATCGTGTTGCCGTTGCTCCGCGACGAGGTCTCCCCGCTGGCGACGACGGTGCCGAGGCCGGTCGCGAGTTCGCCGGTGTAGCGGGACGACGTCAACAGCGTCGAGTTGCCGACGAACATGGTGGCCATCGCTCCGCCGAACGCGAACACCAGCCAGCCGATCATCATCACGATTCCGCCCAGCCGAACGCGCAGGTCGAGCGACAGCGGGACGGGGCGCGGCGGCGGCGACAGCGGGGGCGGCTCGGGCATGTCCGGAAAGATAGCGTCGCCCTGCAACGTGCACGGCATTCCGGTGGTTGCTGGCGGCCTCCCGACCGCCCATGACCTTCGCCGCCTTCGCCGATCTCGCCCGCACCCTGGTGGTCCGGGCCTTCACCGCCGACTTCCAGCGCGAGCGCGCGACCGGCCGCGAACGCGCCGAACTGCTCGGCGCCGAGCGCCCGGTCGCCGATCCGCTGGCGCAGGACTACGTCAGCTGGCGGCGGGCGGCGCTGTGGGTCGCGGCGGTGCTGCTGTCGCTCGGAGTGGTGCTGTCGATGCTCGACTTCTCGTCGACGGCATCGCAGCTTGCGGAAGGGGCCAACGCGACGTCCGCCCAGGTCGAGCAGATGTTCGGCGCGGGCAACCTGTCGCTGATCGACCTGCTGCAGGTCGTGCTGCTGCTGGTCAAGCTGGCCGTCGCCGCGTTGACGGTCGTCGCGGCGGTGCGCTGGACCCGGGTCGCCAGCTCGCGTTCGTTCAGCCGCTACGCGTGGCTGTGCGCGCTGGTGTTGCCGCTGGTCATCGCCGGCTTCCCGTGGGGGCAGTTCCTCGACTTCTCGCACCTCAACGGCGGCTTCGGCGCGGCGGCCGGGCAGGGCGCGGCGGCCCAGCAGCAGGTCTCGGTCGCGATCGGCGCGATGCTGCTGGTGACGGTGGCGCCCAAGCTGCTGGCGCTGTTCCCGGGCATCATGCGCAGTTCGCTGACCCTCAAGACGCTGCTGCCGCAGGCCGCGGCGCCGGGCTGGCTGACGGTGGTGTTCGCGCCGTTCCTGGCCGGGTTCCTGCTGCTGGTGCTGAGCTTCCTCAGCCAGGTGCAGGGCAGCTGGGCGCTGATCCTCGGCGTGATGTGCCTCGTCGCCGGGCCGTGCCTCTACGTGCGCCGCGCCCGCGACCTGGTGCGACCGCACACCGACGAAGAGGTCGGCGTCGTCGTGCGTGCCGTTCGCAAGCAGGCGCTGGCGTTCCACGCGATCGGGGCGCTGCTGCTGTTCGTCTACGTGGCCGATCTCGAGGGGCTGTCGTGGCTGTCGGTGCTCCACCTCGGCCTCGAGGCGGCCGGTGGCGTGATGCTGACGATGGTCGCGATCAGCGACGTGACGCTGGCCCTGCTCGCGTTCAGCCATCGCCAGGGCACGGCGTTCCACGCGTCGGATCTGCGCGCGCAGCACGAGCAGCGCCTGCAGGCGCTGGCGACCTGTGGTCTGACCAGCGTCGACGAGGCGTTCGGGCTCGGCGCCAGCGGCGGCGAGTTTGCGGCTCAGACCATGCCGGCGATCGCGCCGATCAGGTCCGGCGACGAGACCAGGCCGACCAGTTCGTCCTGATCCTCGACCAGCACCCGGTGCACGCGCGCCTCGAACATGTGCTGCATGACGCCGGCCGCGTTGCGATCGGCGAGAGCAACGGTCTTGGTTTGGTTCTGCATGTCGACCTCCACACAATGCAACCGAAGCACTGCCACCGACCTTCCGCGCACATGTGCGCATGGTCGTGGGGCCGATCCGATACCACACTCCGCTTCGACCAAGGAGAACCCGCATGCCCGGCATCGTCCTGACCACTGATCTCTCGCAGGAGTCGCAGCGCGCGTTCGCGCCGGTGCGCGAACTGGCCGAACGTCTCGGCCAGCACATCACGCTGATCGCGATCCTCGAAGACCTGCCGTTCGAGCCGACCGCGGGCACGATGATGGCGGTCTATCCCGATCGCGAGCAGCTGCGCGCCGACTGGGACAAGAAGTTGAAGGAGCTCGCCGGCGACATCGGGGATCGCTGCACCGGCACCGACGTGCTCGACGCGGCCGACGTTCCGCATGCGATCTGCGAATACGCGAAGGAGCATGGTGCCGACTACATCGCGATGGCGACGCACGGCCGTTCGGGGCTGCGTCGACTGCTGCTCGGCTCGGTCGCCGAGGTCGTCGTCCGGCATGCGACCGTGCCGGTCGTGCTCTACCCGCCGAGCGAGTAGTCGTCGCGCGCCGCGTCCTGCGCCTGCCAGGCGTGGAAGCGGTGCACCATCAGCGCGCTCGCGAACACCGGCCCGATCAGGTTGATCAGCGGCATCGTCATCAAGAACGCGATCACCGCGCCGGTCAGCAGGCACTCGCCGTTGCGCCGGCGATGCAGCGCCTTGGTCTCCTTCGGCGACAGCCGCCGCAGCGCGACCAGCTCGAGGTACTCGCGGCCGATCAGCCAGCCGTTGACGGCGAACCAGGCGACGGCGTAGATCGGCGGGAAGAACAGCAGGAACAGCAGCAGCACGTTGGCGAGCACCAGCGCGGCGAGGTAGCTCAGCGCGACCGCGACGCTCTGCACGATGCTGATGCCGGGGGCCTTCGGCAGGTGCGGATAGTGCTGCTTTTCGACGACGTTGCAGATGTAGTCGAGGAACAGCGCGATGAACACGCTGGCGACGATCGGGAACAGGAACCACGCCAGCACCAGCGTGGCGAGGCCTTCGAGCCAGCCGAGCCAGCTCTCGCCGTCGCTGTCGGGCCACAGCCACAGCACCGCGTAGTCGATGCCGAACCAGACGGCGACGAACGTCACGATGCTGAACAGCGCGCACAGCCCCAGCACGCCGAGGATCGGCGCCGTGAACAGCTGCGCGAGCGCCAGGGAAATCGCGCGTCCCATGATCAGCAGGCGCTGCCCACCAGGGCTTCGAGGGCGAGGCGCTCCTTGGGCACCTCGGCGGACAGCACGTCGTGGCCGTTCTTGGTGCACATCACGTCGTCCTCGATGCGCACGCCGCCGAAGCCGCGCTTGCTGTTCATGCCGAGGAACCGTTCGGCCCTGGTGAAGTCGACCTGACCACGGAACTGCTTCTTCATCGCAGGGTCGCGCAGGATCGCGGGCACGAAGTAGATGCCCGGTTCGATCGTGACGCACATGCCGGGCGCCATGTCGACGTCGAGGCGCAGGAAGGCCGAACCGAACTGCTTGCTGCGCTTGCGGCCCGGGGGGTAGTGGATCAGGTCGCCGAAGCCCTCCATGTCGTGCACGTCGAGGCCGATCAGGTGGCCGACGCCGTGCGGGAAGAACACGGCGTGCGCGCCGCTCTCGACCAGGTCGTCGGCGTCGCCGTGCATCAGGCCCAGCTGCGACAGCCCGTCGGCGAGCACGCGTGCCGACGCGAAGTGCAGGTCGCGGTAGCGCACGCCGGGCCGGATCATCGAGATCGAGGTCTTCTCGGCCTCGAGCACGATGTCGTAGATGTCGCGTTGCTCTGGCGAGAACCGGCCGTTGACCGGCCACGTGCGGGTGACGTCGCCGCAGTAGCCGCTCGGCACTTCGGCGCCGGCGTCGAGCAGCACCAGGTCGCCGCTCTTCATCAGGTTGCCGTGGTCGTGGTTGTGCAGCACCTCGCCGCGCACGCTGAGGATCGTGCCGTAGGCCGGCACGCAGCCGCTCTTGACGAACGTGCCCTCGACGTGGCCGACGAGTTCCTGCTCGTAGATGCCGGGCCTGGTGTGCGCCATCGCGGCCTTGTGCGCGTCGCGCGTGACCGCGGCGGCCTGCCGCATCTCCTTGACCTCCTCCGGGGTGCGGTGGTTGCGCAGCTGCGCGATCGCGAGCAGCAGCTCCGGGTCGCCGACCTTCTTGGGGTGGAAGAAGTCGACGCGGTCGCCGGTGATCTTGCGCGCCTCGGCGGTCGCGCGCGGGTCCGCGATCGCGATCGTCCTGGCCTTGCGGCTGCCGAGCTTCTTCTTCACCGCGGTCGCGAGTTCGCTGCGCTTCTCGATCCTGGTCACGCCGGCAACGCGCTTGACGTCGGCGAAGCTCGGCGTCGGGCCGTGCCACAGGGCGTCGTCGGTGGTGCGTTCGTCGAGGAACAGGGTGACCGACCCGTCCTTCGGATCGAACAGCGCCGCGGCGTTCGGCTCGGGATCCGGGAAGAAGAACAAGAAGGTGCTGTCCGCGCGGAACGGGCCGGGGTTGGCCGGGTAGTTGCGCGAGATCCAGCCGCCCGCCATCAGCAGGACCGGCGAGTCGATGGCGTCGAGGAACTGCTTGCGGCGATTCTTGAAGTGCGAAGGACTCGGCATGACGCGCCGAGCGTAGCGACCGTGCGTCCGCGCTGAATGCACCGGGTGGGAGTTTCGGGTGTGGAGAGGCCGTCTTGGCTCGCCACCATCACCCTCGCAGACCATGAAGCCCCAAGCTCTCCTCGCGCTCCTGCTGGTCGCCGCGCTCGGCGCGGCCGCCTGGTTCCTGTTCGACCTCGGCGGATCGCCCGCGCCGGTCGATGTGCCCGGGGCGAACGAGGCTGCCCCGACACATTCCCGGGACATGGGCGCCGCGGGCGTCGCGTCGGCCGACGTCGACGAGCAGCGGCGCGCTGCCGCGGAATCGGCGACGCCGACCGCCAGTGAGCGCACCGAGGTGCACGCCGGTGGTGGCACGGATGCGGGCCGGCCGCGCATCACCGGGCGGCTGGTCGACGCCGAAGGGCTGCCCCGCGTCGGTGTCGAGCTGACCGTCAGCACGTGGAACCTGCGCGGCATGATCCAGGTGGTCGACGACACGCCGGGAGCCGAGACCGACCGGCTCGACCTCGAGACCGACGCCGACGGACGCTTCTCGTTCGTCCTCGAAGGCGCGCGTTCGGGCAACTTCTCGCTGAAGGCGGACGAGCTGGTGTTCGCCGAGCGCGCCAGCTTCGAGGGCAACGGTGCCGACCAGGATCTCGGTGATCTGGTGGTCGTCGGAGCGGCCACGGTCGCGGGTGTCGTGCAGGACGAGAACGGCAGCCCGGTCGCCGGCGTGCGGGTCTCCGCCGAGCTCGGTCCGATGGGCTTCGGCTCGACGTCGACGATGGAGAGCCGTGACGACGGCACGTTCTTGCTCGGCAAGCTGCGCCCCGGCACCTGGACGTTGCGCGCGACGTCCGGGCAGTTCTTGCCCGGGGTCGCCGAGCAGAAGGTCGAAGCCGACCAGCACATCACCGGCGTGCTCATCACGCTGGCGCCGGGAGCTGCGGTCACCGGTCGCGTGGTCGACGACCGCGGCGTCGGCGTGGCCGGCATGAAGGTCGTCAGCCAGCGCAAGGAGCGCTCCGGCGAGATGGAGATCGTGCGCTTCTCGGACGAGGAGTCGGTCACGACCGACGCCAACGGCGCGTTCCGTCTCGCGGGCCTCGACGGCGAACGGGCCACGCTGAAGGCCTATGGCGACGGCCACAGCACCGCGGTCCAGACCGTCGACACCGGCACGAGCGGCGTCGAGCTGCAGGTGATGCGGATGGGTTCGGTCGCGGGCGTGCTGGTCACGGCCACCGGCGAGCCGATCGCCGGCAGCCGCGTGCGTGCCTACGTCGACGAGCAGCGCAGCCAGACGGCGGCGTTGGTCGAGGGCCTGGCCGACCTCGAGATCCAGCGCAACGACGACGCTCGCGGCAAGACCGACGAGCAGGGCCGCTTCGTGCTGGCCAACGTCAAGCCGGGCAACGTGCGCATCGAGGCCAAGGGGCGCGGGCACCTGCCCGCCGAACGCCGCGACCTGCAGGTTCGGCCGGCGCAGCGGCTCGAGGGTGTGCGTCTGGTCGCCGACGCCGGCGCCGTGGCGCGCATCGAGGTGGTCGACCAGGAGGGCAACCCGATCCGTGGCGCGCAGGTCGACGTGACACGCGCGCCCAAGCGGCAGATGCCCGGCATGCGCATCGAGACGCGCACCGAGGGCAACGGCCCCGGGGACTTCCTGCTGGCCGACCGTCGGCGCCTCGGCTCCGCCAAGACCGACGAGCACGGCGTCGCGACCATCGCCGGTCTGCCGGCCGCCGATGCGGTCGTCGCCGCGACGCACGCCCAGTTCGCCCCGGCCGACCAGCAGCGCGTGGCGCTGCCGGCGTCGGGGTCGGTGTCGCAGCGGCTGGTGATGCACGAGCCGGGCTACGTCGAGGTCTCGGTGACGCGCACCGACGGTGCGGCGGCGGCCGGCATCCCGGTGATGCTGCAGGCCGCGGGCGCCTCCGGCGACGAAGCGCTCGACCGGCGCAACGCCGATGCCGAAGGCCGCGTGCGCTTCGGCCCGCTGCGAGCGGGGGACTACACCGCCGTGCTCGCGCGCGAGCCGCAGGCGCGGCGCGCCGGCAACATGATGATGTTCCTCGGCAACGACCAGCAGCGCATCGCGTCGTCGGCGCAGCAGGTGCTGGTTGCCGCGGGCAAGACCGCGAGCGTCGAGCTCGAGATGCCGGTCCTGACGCGGCTGACGGGCCGCGTGATCGGCAGCGAAGGAGCGGCCGCGGGCGTCGTCGTCGAGATCGAGTCGTCGGACGACGAGGACGCGGCGCTCGGCTTCGGCGGGCGCAGCGCGACCACCGACGGCGACGGCAACTTCGCGTTCGACGGGGTCGAGGCTGGCGGCTACGAGGTTCGCTACGGCAAGCCCGGTCAGGTCGTCAAGGCGAAGCTCGACCTGGACGTTCCGCCCAACACGCCCGAACTGCATCGCGACCTGTCGCTGCGCACCGGTTCGCTGCGCATCGCGGTGCGATCGAAGGAGGACGCCGATCCGGTCGAACGGGCCGAGGTCCGGCTGGTCCGGCAGGGGGCGCCCGGCGCGCCGAAGCCGCAGCGGCGGCCGCGACGCATCATGATGGTCTCGGTCACGGCCGACGGCGACGGCGGCGAGAGCTCGAGCACGATGACCCTCGGCAACCAGCGCGTCGTCACCGATGCGGACGGCGTGGCGACGTTCGAGGACGTGCCGGTCGGCAACTACACGGTCGAGATCGAGAGCGGCAAGTTCGCGCCGTTCCGGAAGCCGGACGTCGCGATCGTCGAGCGGCAGCGGACCGATTGCGGCACCGTCGAGGTCGCACCGGCCGGGCAGGTCCGCGGCGTCGTCGAGGATCAGGACGGCAAGCGCGCGATGTCGATGGTGCAGTGCCGGGCCGCGGGCACCGAGGAGTGGACCAAGACCGAGATGGCGATGCAGGGCACGTATCGGTTGCGCGGCCTCGCGCCCGGCCGCTACGAGGTCCGCGCCCGGCCGATCGGCGTGCAGGCGGGCGAGCCGTCGCAGCCGGTCGTCGTCGAGGTCGTCGCCGGCAAGACCAAGGTCGCGGACCTGAAGGTCAAGAAGTAGCGCCGCGGCGCGCAGCGACGGCGCGCGCGCGGGCTTCGTGCAGCGCGGCCCGGAAGGCCTCGAGGTCGTCCGGGAATCGCTGCCGCAGCGCGCCCGCGTCGACGTCGCCGCAGGCGTCGCGCAGCATCGTCAGGTCGCGCATCAGCCGGTCGCGCACGGCGAAGCCCTCGTGTGCGAAGCCGAGGCGGCCGGCCGAGTCTGCGGCGACGGCCAGCGCAAACGGCTCGAGCGGGTAGTCCTTGGCGCGGAAGTAGTCGTCGTAGAGGCCGGCGAGCGTGCCGGCGCGCAGCTCGTCGAACCGCCGCACCTCGAGGTGCAGCGCCGCGACGTGCTTGCACAGTGTCGCGGTGCGCTGGTCGATCAGGCCGGGCCACTGCGTCTGCAGGTGCTCGATGTGCGGCACGCCGGCGCCTTCGTGGCCGCGGTGGTGGGGGAACGCGTCGGGTTCGGTGTCGGACTTGCCGAGGTCGTGGCACAGCACCGCGAACAGCGTCGCGGTGCGGTCGCGTTCGTCGAGGTGGGTCGTGTGCTGCACGGCCCACTCGAGCGCCAGGATCATGTGCAGGCTCTGGCTGACCTCCGGATGCCAGCGCTGCGGGCCGGCCGGGCGTCCGTCGAACTGCTGGTCGAGCACCGCCGAGATCGTCGCCAGCAACCCGACCTCGTGCAGGTCGAGCAGGCAGCGGCCGGGCGATGGCGTCTTCTGCACGATCGCGCGCAGTTCGAGCGCGACGGCTTCCTTGGGCAGGTCGAGCAGCAGCCGTGGATCGAGCTGGCGCCGCAGGCCGCGGATCGAGCCGTCGACGACGAAGCCGAACTCGTGCGCCTTGCGGAAGTAGCGCAGCCAGCGGATGCCGTGCTCCTGCACCCGCTGCGCGGCGTCGCCGACCGGCGCGATCCGGCGCAGTCGAAAGTGCTGCAGGCCGCCGAACGGGTCGTGCACCTTGCCGCTGGCGACCTCGATCGCGATCGCGCCGATGGTCATGTCGCGCTCGGACAGGTCGGCGCGGATGCGCTGCGCGAGCGGCGCGTCGACGTCGCCGGCCCGGAACGTGGTGATCTCGATGCGTTCGCCGCCGATCTTCGCCGCCAGCGTGCCGCGCTCGACGCTGCCGGCGGTGGTTGGTACCAGGCAGCCGTGCCGTTCGAGCAGGGCATGGCCGCGTTCGTGGTCGAGCGCCCAGGCCAGGTCGAGATCGCTCGGGTCGGGCCCGTCGATGCCGGCCTCGCGACACGCGGCGGCCAGCGCCTGCGAGCCGACCACGCAGACGCCGAGTTCGGGCGCCGCGAGCCACGGCGCGTGCTGCCGGACGAAGGCGACCGCTTGCAAGATCAGCCCGCCCCGGTGGAGTCGGTCAGCACCTTGAACGTCAGGAAGCCCGCGTAGGCGATGGCCATCAGCACGCCGAGCGGACGCGGCACGCCCTTGGCGCCGCGCAGGATCAGCACCAGCACGATCGTCGCCGCGACGGTGACGCCGAGGTCGAGGAACTCGGGTGCAAACGCAAACGGCTTGAGCAGGCCGGCGCCGCCGAGCACCGCACCGATGTTGAAGATGTTGCTGCCGATCACGTTGCCGATGCAGATCTCCGGCTGGCCGCGCAGCGCCGCGACCGCCGACGTCGCCAGCTCCGGCATGCTGGTGCCGATCGCGATCACCGTCAGGCCGATGACGTTGGGGCTCATGCCGAGGTCCTCGGCGACGACGGCGGCGCCCTCGACGAGCCAGTCGGCGGAGTAGGCGAGCACGATGAAGCCGGCGCTCAGCAGCAGCGTGTGGATCAGCCAGCCGCGCGGCGTCGCCGGCGGTCGCTCCTCCTGCAGGCCGAGCGCCTTGCGCTCGCGCCGTTCGCGCGCCAGCAGCTGGCCGACGAACACGACCAGCACCGTCAGCATGATCGCCGCGTGCCAGCGGGCCAGGAACGAGCCGAAGAACGGCAGGCACAGGATCGCCGTCAGCAGCATCATGAAGCCGAGCTCGAACCAGCGCGTGCTCAGCTTGATCGAGCGGATCGCGGCCGTCACCCCGACGATCAGCAGGATGTTCGCGATGTTGCTGCCCATGACGTTGCCCATCGCCAGGTCGGCGTGGTCGTCGGCCGCGGTCAGCGTCACCAGCAGCTCCGGCAGCGACGTGCCGATCGACACCAGGGTCAGGCCGACGGCCATCTGGCTCATGCCCATGGTCAGCGCGATCCAGACCGCACCGCGCACCAGCAGCTCGGCGCCGACGACCAGGCCGACGAGGCCGACCAGCACGGCGAGGATCGGGTAGTCGCTCGCCCAGGTCGGGTGATCCGCGAACAGAAGCATGCGCGCATCCTACGCGGCGCGCCGCGAGACACCCGACATTTGCGCGCGCCGGTGATCGGCTCCAGATCGCCGGTGCCATCGGCCGATCAGAGCGTCATGCGCGCGTTCCGAACGTTGGCGCTGCTGAGCTGCCTGGTGCTCTGCGGCTGTCTGGAAATCGAACAGACGATCACGCTGAAGGCCGACGGGTCGGGCACGCAGACCGTGAAGATGGATCTGCGCGACAGCCTGATCAAGGAGCTGCGCCAGCGGCAGCCGGCGGCGCGGCTGGGGGAGTCGGGCGACCCGACCGCGGTGTTCTACGAGCAGAAGACGCGCACCGAACTGACGGCCGCCGGCCTGGAGCTGACCGCGCACAAGGTCGAGCAGAAGGGCGGCCACCGCACCGTCGACCTGACCGCGTCGTTCGGCGACTTCGAGACCCTGCGCAAGAGCCCGCTGTGCGGCTCGTCGGCCGAGTGGGAGCTGGTCGAAGGGCCGAAGCGGGGACTCGCCAAGCTGACGCTCTACCCGCAGGGCAAGGTCGCCTGGCAGCAGGCGCGCGCCCGCGCGGCGAAGATGCAGGACCAGCTCGACCCGGTCGCGGAGGAGTTCTTCCGCAAGCGGCAGGCGCAGCTGAAGGGGCTCGACGTCGCGTTCCGGTTCCGCGTGCCCGGCAAGGTGCTGGTCTGGACCAAGAACATGGAGAAGGTCTCGGATCACGAGGTGCTGGCGCGGGTTACCGCATCCCAGATCAAGACCCCGAAGGACCTCGTGCGGCGCCTGGCACCCCGCTATGAGCTGATCTTCGACGCGCGCGGCACCGAGCTGTTCGAGTAGCCGCGCCTTACCGTTTCGGCTGCGAAACGGTCGGCCCGCGAGGCCGCGAGAAACCTCGGAACAGGCCGGAACCCGCCTGGGACGCAGGCGTTCGGCCCCGGCGCGGTACGCCTTCTGCCACGCCGGCCAACGCCGGCAATCCCGGCCGGCACTCCCTGCCGGTGACCTCGAGGTTCTCCAATGACCCGTCTGTTCCAGACCTTCGCGTTCCTTCTCTCCGCGCCACTGATGGCGCAGGGCCTGCTGATCGGGCCCGACCCGCAGGCCGCGACGACGACCACGCCGTCGACGTCGCACACGACCCGGCCCGGCGTGCACATCACCAGCACCAAGGTGCACGCCAAGATCGTCGACGGCGTCGCGACCACGACGATCGACCAGGTGATCCGCAACAACGGCAACCGCATCGCCGAGGGCACCTGGTTCCTGCCATTGCCGGCGGGTGCGGTGGCCGACGCGTTCACGATGAGCGTCGGCGGCAAGGAGATCTCGGGAGAGGTGCTCGACGCCGGCCAGGCGCGCAACGTCTACGAGTCGATCGTGCGCCGCCGCCGCGATCCGGGGCTGCTCGAATACGCCGGCGAAGGCATGCTGCGCGCGCGCATCTTCCCGATCCCGGCCAACGGTGAGGTCGGCGTCACGGTGCGGCTGCGGCAGGTGATCCAGCCGACTGGCGGGATGTACGAGTGGAGCTGGCCGTTGCGCGTGGCGCGGCTCGGCGATGCGAAGTCGGGGCCGATCGGTCTGCAGGTCGAGATCGAGTCGCAGACGGCGCTCAGCTCGGTCGTCACGCCGCACCCGGGCGCCGAGGTCAAGCGCAGTGGTGAGCACAAGGCACTGGTCAGCGTCGAGGGGGCGAACGGCGACTTCGAGGACCTGCGCGTGCTCTACGGCCTGACCACGCAGGAGTTCGGCCTGCACCTGCTGCCCTACCGGATGAAGGGCGAGCCGGGCTACTTCACGGCCCTGCTGTCGCCGCCGCGCACGCTCGCCGACGCCAAGGTCCCGCCGCGGCTGGTGCAGCTGGTCGTCGACACGTCGGGCTCGATGAAGGGCGACAAGATCCAGCAGGCCAAGGCGTCGCTGGGCACGTTCTTGAAGAGCCTGCGCGAGGAGGACGAGTTCCAGATCCTGACGTTCAGTTCGGCGGTGCAGCCGTTCTTCGAGGCGCCGCGCAAGGCGACCGCGGCGAACGTCGAGGCCGCGCTGGCGCGCGTCGGCACGCTCGAGGCGATGGGCGGCACCAACATCGGCGACGCGCTGCAGGCGGCGCTCGATGCGACCGCGCCCAAGGACGACGGTCGGGCGCTGCTGCCGCAGATCATCTTCATCACCGACGGCCAGCCGACGGTCGGCCTGACGCGGCCCAACCAGATCCTCGAGCTGACCCGGCAGGCCGACAAGGCCAAGGCGCGCATCTTCGCGCTCGGCGTCGGCGACCAGATCGACGTGCGTCTGCTCGACGACCTGGTCGAGCAGCACCGTGGTGCGCGTGACTTCGTCGGCAACAAGGAGAAGATCGAGGCCAAGGTCGACGCGCTGTGCCAGAAGATCTCGCGGCCGGCGCTGACCGACGTGAAGGTGCAGTTCGTCGGGCTCGACGCGTTCCAGTCGCACCCCGACAAGACGCGGGACCTGTTCTGTGGCGAGATGATGCAGATCGTCGGTCGCTACCGCAGCACCGGCACGCACACGGTCGTCGTGACCGGCAAGCAGAACGGCGTCGAGAAGCACTACGAGTTCTCGGTCGACTTCCCGGAGGCGTCGGCGAAGCACTCGTTCGTGCAGACGCTGTGGGCGCGCCAACACGTGGCGTCGCTGCTCGACGAGATCCGTCGCAACGGCCAGAAGCGCGAACTGATCACCGAGGTCCGTTCGCTGGCGACGCGCTACGGCATCGTCACGCCCTACACGTCGCAGCTGATCGTCGAGGAGGGCATGCGCCTGGCCGGTGAGGTGCCGCAGCCGCAGCGCCGCTACCGTGGTCCGGGCGACAGCACGCCGCGTTGGGGCGATCGACGCGGAGGTCGGGTCGCGCTGGGTGGCGGTGGTGGTGGTGCCACCGGTGGGCCGTCGGGTCCGGGTGCTCCGGCGCCTTCGGGTCCGTCGACGGGCGGGCCGACCGGGTCGGCCGGTGCTCCCGCTGCGAGTGGTCCGATCACGGGTGGCCGCGGCCTCGCGGACCTCGGCCGCGCCCGCACCGGTCGCAACGCCGTCGAGGAGAGCAAGGCGCTGAAGCCGGCGGCCGACGACTTCTACCTCGGCAGCACGCGTCAGGCGAAGAAGAAGGGTTCGGCTCCGGATGGCGAGGCCGACGATGCCAAGGATCGCGAACTGATCGTGCGGGCCGTGGGCCGCGTGTTCGTGCGGGTCGGCGAGGACCTGGTCGAACAGGGGCTGCCGAAGGAGTGGCGCAGGCAGGTCGTGGTCGTCGAGGCGTTCTCGAAGGCCTACTTCGAACTGCTGAAGCAGAAGCCGGCGCTCAGCAAGATCCTGGCGCTCGGCGAGCGCGTCGTCTTCCGCGACGGCAAGCGCATCGTGCACGTGAAGCCGGCGAAGCCGGTCGAGCCCGCCAAGGGTGCGGAGCAACCGGCCGAGAAGAAGGCCGTGATCAAGTAGCGCGCTCGCAGTCGGGCGCCGGCCGCGCGACGATGCCGACATGATCGGCATCGCGCGCTGGCTGTTCACGTTGGTGGGAGGGGTGCTGGTCGGCGCCGGCCTCGTGCTGCACGGCCAGGTCGCGCTGGCGCGCTACATGCGCGACGAGGTCGACAACACGTTCTTCCTGTGGCGCGCGCTGGGCGAGGCGACGTTCGTGTTCCAGGGCGGTGAGACGCGGATGGCGCTCGCCATGTCCGAGGTGCCGCCCGAAGCGCTGCATCACAGCGACCGCGCCGCGTGGGTGCTGGTCATCGTCGGGGGGCTGGTCGCGCTGACCGGCCCGCTGCTGCGGCGCGGCCGCGGCGGCAGACCGCAAGCCGCCAGGAAGCGCTGATCCGTCGGTCTGCGTCCCGCAGGCGCTGGTTCGCCCCGCGGCGGGAGTCGTTGCGCCCGCGACGGCCGGAGCCGGTCCGTGAGGCCTCGTCCCGGAACCACAGAGTTGCGGACCAGAGTTGCGGAACCAGAGTTGCCGACTCAGACGTCGCGGAACTTGCCGCCGTTCTCCTTGGCCATGCGGCGCATCAGCTCCTTGGGGGTGAGGCTCATGCCGCGTTGCTGGGCGGCGACCTGGGGGGGCGTCTCGGAGCTGATGAAGACCGTGTTGATGCGCACTTCCTTGAAGCGGTTGACCTCCTGCGTCAGGCGCAGGATCTCGACCGGGTCGATGACGTCGCCGACCGAGGGCGCGCCGTCCGACAGCAGGAAGATCTCGTCGACGGTGGTCTCGTAGTGGTTGCCGTAGACCAGCGTCTTGATGCCGAGCGCCTTCTCCATGCCGCTCCACAGGTTGGTGCCGCCGAGCGGGCGCAGCTTCTCGACGAACTTGGCGAACCGCTGCTTGTTGCGCTTGTTGGCCGGGATCAGGTCCTTGTTCCAGGCTTCGGCCTCGTCGTCGCCGTTGAACGTCACCAGGTTGAACTGCGCGTTCGGCGCGAGGCCGTCGACCGCCTTCATCAGCTCGCGCTTGGCGTAGTCGAGGCGGCGCAGCTTCTTGCCGCCGTCGTTCATCGGCCAGTCCATGCTGCCGGACAGGTCGAGGATGAACACGACGCGCGTGCCCTCGACCGGGATGCCGACGAACCCGGCGGCCGACGTGCCCGAGCTTGGCTTCGTGTCCGAGGTCGGCGTCGTCGCGACGACCATCTTGTCCTGCTCGCGGTCCCACAGCTCGCGCCACTTGTCGGGCTGGTCCGCCGAGAACACCGCGCCGGTCATGCCGACCAGCAGCTCATGCGCCTTGAACTGCAGCAGGCCGGACAGCCGGCCGTTCTCGACGTCCTTCGGGTTGTCGCGGAAGCGCTCGAGCACGGCGATCAGCGCCGGCACGGCTTCGACCGAACGGAAGTCGTCGAGCAGCCGGACCAGCACCATGTCGGCGCGCCAGGTGGTGCGGCCGAGCGCCGAGATCGCGGCGCGCACCGCGTCGCGCGCGGTCGGCGGCGGCGGCAGCGGCTTCTCGTCGGCCTTCGGCGCGTCGTCGCGCAGCTTGCCGCGATTGCGCTTGTCCTCTTCCTTGCGGCGGTGTTCGCCGTAGATCTTGCGCAGCGCCTTGGCGGCAGTGACCAGCACCGCGTCGTCGGCTTCGTTCTCGAGCACGCCGATCAGGGCCTTCTGCGACGCGGTGTCGCCGATGTGCTCGAGCGCCTGCACCGCGTGCAGCCGCGTGACGACGTCGTCGTCGCCGAGCGCACCGGTGATCACCTCCGCGTAGGCTGGATCGCCGATGTGGCCGAGACCGAGCAGGGCCGCAGCGCGCAGCGCCGACGCGCCCTTGCGCACCTTCCACTCGCCGCGCGCGCCGGCCGCCAGCTCGTCCTTCGCCGGCTTGCCGCCCATCTTGGCGAGCGCCGCCAGCGCCTTCGAACGCACGCTGTAGGGCGCCATCGCGTAGGTGTACTTGCCCTTGTCGTCGAGCCCGACCGCGGCCACCTCGGCGATCGCGCGCGCCGCTTCGGCGTCGTTGCGCTCGGCCAGCACCTTGAGGATCAGCTCGAGGTCGCCGGCCCAGGTCGGGTTGCCGAGGTCGTTCTTGTCGCGGACCTTGTACTTGAGCGCGACCGACTTCTTGCCGAGCGGCTGCGGGCTACGGAAGTCGATCCGGCCCTTGCGGTAGAGCTTCATCCACGCGTCGAGCGCCTTCAGCGGTCGGGCGTCGGAGCCTTGGACGTGGTGGACGACGGGCGCCGTCGCGGGGCGCTCGACGGGCGTCGTGGGGGCGACGCAGCAGATCGTGGCGAACAGGAGTGCGAGCATCTCGGTGGAGGCCGGCTGGGAGCCGGCAGGCCCCACTCTAGCCAGGACCGCCGCCGAGTTGCGCGCGTCAGCGACCTTCGTGCACTTCGATCTCGAACGTCACCTGTCCCTGCTCGCCGAACATGCGCAGCAGGGTGTCGTGGCGCACGACCTCGCTGCGCGGCGCGACCCAGCTCGGGCCGCAGCTGCTCTCGACGACCTTCATGTTGGGCAGGATGGTCGTCATCGAGCCGTGCAGGTCGCTCATGTCGCCGAACACGACGAACAGCTTCGGGAAGACCTCGGGCCGGCGCGTGTTGAGCTCCTTGAGTTCGAGCTGCTCACGCTGCGGGTCGCTGGCGACCGGCAGGCCGATGTACTTGGTCACGTTGGCGAGGCGGCGTCGTTCCAGCGCCGGGCCGTAGAAGCGCTCGATGTCCTCCTCCGGCGCGTGCTCGGACAGGCTGGGCACCCGCTCGAGCCAGGTCACGGCGAAGTCCAGGTCGCGCTGCAGGTCGGCGTCGCGGATGAACAGCCGCTCGCGTTCGCGCAGGTCGATCAGCAGCTCGCCGAAGTCCCGCAGTTCGCTGGCGTTGTCGATGACCCGGCGGATCGCGGCGACGCGGTTGCTGTCCGGATCGCGCATCATGCGCATGCCGATCGACGCCTCGTGGTAGCGCTGCTCCAGCTGGTTGGCCGCCTCGCGGGCCAGCACCTGCATCGTCAGCGGCTGTGCGTTGGAGAATAGCGGGTTGCTGGTGAGCGCCGGGCTGGCCGAACGCATGTGCTGGCGCGGCTGCAGGCCGCTCGGGCCGCGGTCGTTGCTGGCCAGCGTCTCGTGCGGGCGCGGCTGCATCGTGCCGCCGTCCACGTCGGGATTGCTGCGGGCGATGTCGTGGCCGGTCGACGGCGCCGGGTCGTCCTTCTGCAAGAACGTCACGCCGATCAGCAGCGCGGCGGCGGCGGCGGCGCCGGTCAGCCCGTAGCGCACCTTGGTCCAGATGGCGACCGGCTCGTGGAACACCGCGTCCGGGGTGCCTTCGCCGGCGTGGATGCGCTCCCACAGGCCTTCGCGGAACTGGTGGCCGACCTCGGTCGGCTTCAGCGACAGCGTCAGGTTCTGGGCGGCCTGGAGCTCCTTCCAGAACTGGCCGCAAGACTCGCACGACTCGGCGTGGTCGAGCACGACAGCGCGGCGACCCGACGGCAGACGGCCGTCGAGGCACTGGGACAGTTCGTAGCGACAGGTGTTGCAGTTCATTGGCTGTGTGTCGTCCTCACACCTTGATCAGGCGACTGACCAGCGAGGTGAAACGTTGGCGCGCGCGGAACAGGCGCGTCGAGACCGTCTTGACCGGGCAGCCCATCACGGCGGCTGCATCCTCGTAACTCATCCCTTCGACTTCGCAGAGCAGGAAGGCCTCCCGGAACTTGGTCGGCAGCTCCGCGATTGCCTGCTCGATCGCCTCCTGCGCCTCGCGGGTCTCGGCGACCTCGTCGGGCTGCTCGCTGGTGCCGTCCTGCGGCGTGAACGGCTGCTCGTCGTCCTTCTGCAGGTCGCGGAACAGGCTCAGCTTGAACTTGCGGCGACGCAGCTGGTCGAGGCACAGGTTGCGCGCGACGCGGAACAGCCAGGGGCGGAACGCGGCGGTCGGCACCTGGTTGAGGTGGCGGTAGAGCGCCAGGAATGCGTCTTGCGCGACGTCCTCGGCGGCGATCGGGTCCCCGAGCAGCCGGCTCGCGTAGGCCTTGAGGCTGTCGGCGTGCTCGGCCAGGGCGCGATGGTAGGCGACCATCGTGACCGGATCTGGCTGGTACTCGGTGTTGGACTGGGCCATGCGAGAGGGGTTCGGGACGGATTCCGCAGCCTCAGGGTATCATCGGCTGTGGATAGACCTTGGAGGACGGCAACGGTGGGGGGAAACTCCTTGGACGGCGAAAATCGCTCGCTGCAGCGAGGTTCGGCCTAATCGAGGATCCCATGAGCCGCACCGACCGCGCCACCCGTCCGTTCCTTGCCATCGCCGCCACCGTGCTCGCGGTGCTGCCGGGGTGCACGCACCGCGCGATCGATCAGGTCGACGGCGCGCTGCCGATCCCGGCGGGGGTCACGTCGATCCGGGTCGAACTCGAGAACGGCACCCTCGACGTGGCGCCGCCCGAGGGCGCCGAGCAGGCCGCGCAGCTCACCTACATGGGCGGCGTGCGCATGGACGCGGCCGACGACCAGCAGCTGCAGCAATTGGTCGCCAGCCGGCACCAGCTGGTCGCCGCCGTCGACGCCGAGGACCCGACGGTGCTGGTCGTTCGCGGTCCGCAGCTGCCGGCCGGGGTGCAGGGCATGATCGCCTACGAAGGCCACATCCGCGTGCCGGTCGCGATGCCGCTCGAGGTCGTCGTCGCCAACAACGGCCACGTCACGCTGGTCGGACGGCGCGCGCCATCCAAGGTGCGCACGCGCCGCGGCGACCTGCGGTTCGACGACTGCCGGGCCGCGATCAAGGCGACCACCGGACAGGGCAACGTGATCGCGTACGACCACCGTGGCGACCTCGACGTGCGCAGCCAGGGCGGCGACATGCAGGCGTTCGTCGTCGAGCCGGGCGAGGTGCTGACGCTCAGCACCGGCAAGGGCACGGTGCAGTGCCACGTCCCCGAGTCGATCGATTGCCGTGTCGAAGGTCGCGCCGAGATCGGCCGCATCGGCAACGATTTCGAGTTCGACGTCACCAAGCCCTCGCCATACAGCGCGGCGATGACCGGTATTCGAGGGGGCGGAAGGACTAAGGTCGTCCTCCGCACCGCCGCGGGGCACATCGCGATGCGCCGCCTGCAGCCGCGCAAGTCGGACTGAGAACGTCGTTTCTGTCTGACAAACCGGTCAAAGCGGCGGTCGTCCCGTTACCCGCGGACCCGCTGGCGCTAGGGCGCGGGGGACCAAAGATCCCGGCTTCCATTCGGAAATGTCGGCAGGTACCTCACGTCTTCGCCCACGTCGCGTAGCAACCAACTCGCCCCCAAGACCCCTGACCCCAAGCTGCCCGAAGCCGCATTTGCGGATCGCTGCTGCAAATGCCCCCGCACGGGTGGACCGACCACTCATGACTCTCGGCAAACGACTGCTCGTCTACTCCGCCCAAGACCCGAACGCACAAGGCCTCACCAAGGTCACCGCAGAATGGGGATGCATGGTCTCGACCTGTTCGTCGCTCGACGAACTGCGCGGCCGCATCGAGGGGGCCGAGTTCGACTTCGTGCTCTGCGAGCCCTCGACCGACCTCAAGCAACTCATCGCCGAGAACTCGATCGACGAGACCCTGCAGATGCCGCTCGCGGAGATCGAGAAGCGCCACATCATGCGCGTGCTGTCGTCCACCGGCGGCAACAAGACGCGCGCTGCGCGCATCCTCGGCATCGACACGAAGACGCTCTACAACAAGCTCAAGGCGTACAAGTCGTCGGAGGAGCTGGCCCGCAAGCGGATGAGCCAGCAGCCGGGGTCGGTGGCCATCTGAGACCCCCTCAGCCTCTCCAAATCGACGACGCGTCGGATCGGTGCCATCGGCGGTCCGGCTCGCGTTCGTCCGGTGATCGACGCCGCGCCGCATTTCATGGGGTAGGGTTTTTCGGCGCGCCGATTCCGGCAGCCGCCCTGTGCCCATGGAACGCGTCGACAGCCTGATCGCCGAACTCTCCGTCCGCCACAAGAACGCCGACCCGCGGTTCCTGGCGGCCGTCCGGCCGATGGTCGTCTCGATCCTCGACCCGGCCACCCCCGAGGACGCGCGCGTCCCCCTGCTCGAGATGCTCGCCGAGACGTTCGAGCGGGACGTGCAGATCCGCGACAACTGCGCGGCCGCGCGCGAGGCCTTCCAGGCCTGGATCGAGGCGATCAAGCGCCTGCTGCGCGGCTGAGAATGCCACACTCGCGGCCCTGGCCGTCCCACTTCTGGAGTCTGCGAACTTCTTCGCACCGTCCGGTTTCGGGGGAAACGGCGATGCGACCGGCGCCGCCCCATCACGCGCCCTGCCAGACCGTCCGCTGCGCTGCCGACGTGTCCTCATGCGACCGCGCGGCGCGCCGAGAATGGCCCTGTCGACGACGCGCGAGGACCGCACACCGGAAGCCGCGACGGGCCATGATTCGCCGACTTCGATCCTTTGCCTGCAGTGCCCGTCGCGGCTTCTACTTTTTCCGCGCTGCACCAGCACACGCTGGAAACCCCGATGGCGACGCGCCAACATGCTTCGCCCCATGGGTCTGCAAGAACACCAGGAAGTTCTGAAGGCGGCCGAAGAGCGGCTCCAATCGCTCAAGGTGTCTCTTTGACTACGTTCGCCGCCACCGTGAACTAGCCGACATCGAGAACCGGATGACGCAGCCGGGCTTCTGGGACAACCCGGAGAACGCGCAGAAGATCGTCCAGGAAAAGAAGTTGTGCGTCAACGTGGTCGAGCCGATCGACCGCCTGACCCAGGTCATCGAGGACGGCAACGTGCTCGTCGAGCTGGGTGCCGAGGACGCCGCCAGCGTCGAGGACGACCTGGTCGCCGCGCGCAAGCAGCTGGACGAGGGCATGGACGCCCTCGAGTTCCAGCTGATGCTCGGCGGCGAGCACGATGCGTCCAACGCGATCGTGACGCTGCAGCCCGGCGCCGGCGGGGTCGACGCCTCGGACTTCGCCGAGATGCTGCTGCGCATGTACGTGAAGTGGGCGGGCCGGCACGACTACGACGTCGAGGAGCTCGACTTCCAGAAGGCCGAGGAGGCCGGCATCAAGAACGTCACCGTCATCATCAAGGGGCCGTATGCCTACGGCCGGATGAAGGCGGAGCAGGGCGTGCACCGGCTGGTGCGGATCTCGCCGTTCGACGGCCAGGCGCGGCGGCAGACGTCGTTCGCGTCGGTCGAGGTGGTGCCCGAGCTCGAGGACGACCTCGCCGTCGAGATCCGTAAGGAGGACCTTCGGGTCGACACGTTCCGCGCGTCCGGCGCCGGCGGCCAGCACGTCAACAAGACCGAGTCCGCGATCCGCATCACGCACCTGCCGTCCGGCATCGTGGTGTCGTGCCAGGCCGAACGCAGCCAGCACAAGAACCGCGACTCCGCGATGAAGACGCTGCGCTCGAAGCTGTTCCAGCTCGAGCAGGCCAAGCGCGAGGAGGAGCTGGCGAGCTTCTACGGGGACCGCGGCTCGATCAGCTGGGGCAACCAGATCCGCAGCTACGTGCTGCAGCCCTACCAGATGTGCAAGGACCTGCGCACCGAGATCGAGACCTCGGACGTCTCCGGTGTGCTCGACGGCGACGTCGACCCGTTCATCGAGGGCTACCTGAAGAAGAGGAAGGACGAGGCGAAGTCATGAGGCGTGCGCTCCTGTCGGTAACGGACAAGCAAGGCATCACCGAGTTCGCGCGGGGGCTGGCCGAGGCCGGCTTCGCGCTGCTGTCGACCGGCGGCACGCGCCGTGAGATCGCGGACGCGGGCGTCGAGGTGCAGGAGGTCGCGGACTACACCGGCTTCCCCGAGATGATGGACGGTCGCGTCAAGACGCTGCACCCCAAGGTGCACGGCGGCCTGCTGGCGCGTCGCGACGACGACCAGCACGTCGCCGCGATGGGCGAGCACGGCATCGACGCGATCGACCTGCTGTGCGTCAACCTCTACCGCTTCCGCGAGACGGTCCGTCGCCCCGGGATCGGCCGCAACGAGATCGTCGAGAACATCGACATCGGCGGCCCGGCGATGATCCGCAGCGCCGCCAAGAACCACCAGAGCGTCGCGGTCGTCGTCGACCCCAACGACTACCCGGAGGTGCTGCGTCTGCTCAAGGAGCACGAAGGCACGCTGCCGCCCGACTTCCTGCGCAAGCTCGCCGCCAAGGCCTACGCGCACACCGCGGCCTACGACGCGGCGATCGCGCAGTGGTTCGACGGCGAACGTCGCGCGATGTCCGGCGAGCCGTTCTTCTCGCGCAACATCGCCTACTCCGCCAGCAAGGTCGCCGACCTGCGCTACGGCGAGAACCCGCACCAGAAGGCGGCGTTCTATTCGCTCGGCAACCCTGGCCCGAGCCTCGCCAACGCCAACCAGCTCGGCGGCAAGGAGCTCAGCTACAACAACATCCTCGACGCCGATGCGGCGATGAAGCTGGCGTTCGAGTTCTCGCGCACCAGCTGCGTGCTGGTCAAGCACAACAATCCGTGTGGCACGGCGGTCGCCGACGACCTGCCGCGCGCGTTCGAGCTGGCGCTGTCGGGGGACCCGGTGTCGGCGTTCGGCGGCATCCTCGCGACCAACCGCACCTTCGACGCCGCGACCGCCAAGGCCGTCGTCGACAGCGGCACGTTCCTCGAGGTCGTGGTCGCGCCGTCGGTCGAACCCGAAGCCGTCGCCGAGCTGCAGAAGGCCAGGTGGGGTCCCAACGTGCGGGTGCTCGACCTCGGCGGCGCGCCGGACACCACCCAGCGTCACCGCTTCGTCGCGCGCCAGGTCAGCGGCGGCTTCCTGCTGCAGACCGCCGACATCCCGCCGCAGGCTCCGTCCGACGAGGTCGCGACCAGGCGCGCACCGAGCGACGACGAGAAGAAGGCGCTCGAGTTCGCCTGGCTGGTCTGCAAGCACGTCAAGTCCAACGCGATCGTGCTCGCGCGCACCGCCGAGGACGGCGCGTGCCTGACCGTCGGCGTCGGTGCCGGCCAGATGAGCCGCGTCGACTCCGCCAAGATCGCCGTCGACAAGGCCGGCGAACGCAGCAAGGGCTGCGTCGTCGCCAGCGACGCGTTCTTCCCGTTCGCCGACGGCCTGCTGGTCTGCGCCGAGGTCGGCGCGACCGCGGTGATCCAGCCGGGGGGCAGTAAGCGTGACGCCGAGGTCGTCGCCGCCGCCGACAAGCACGGCATGGCGATGTGGATGACCGGCCAGCGCCACTTCCGTCACTAGGCGCGTCGCATGGTTGCCCAGAAGGACATCCAGCGCGCCGCCAGGGACGTGCTGCTCGGTGCGTCGATGCGCCAGGTGGCGCACGAGTATCGCGAACGGCTGATCGAGGACTTCGGGTTCCGGCCCGAAGAGGTCACCCAGGACACGTTCAAGGACGAGGTCGGCTCGTTCATGCGCGCGCTGGCGCGCCACCTCGGCGACCGGCACCAGGGCGACGCGCGCGTCGGCGAGGCGCTCGAGACGTGGATGCGGTTCACCGACCACTACGAGGCGTGGGACGCGCTGCTCGCCGGCGCGTTCGACATCGAGGGGCGCGAAGCGCTGATCCGTCGCGGTCGTATGCTGTTCCCCGGGCCGTTGACGCGGCACTGGGACGAATGACGTCGATCGCCGACAACTTCCACGAGGTGCGGGCACGGATCGCCGCGGCCTGCGCTGCCGCCGAGCGTGACCCCGACGAGGTACAGCTGTTGGCGGTCAGCAAGTTCCATCCGACCGCAGCGGTGCGCGAGGCGATGGCGGCGGGGCAGCGACGGTTCGGCGAGAGCCGCGTGCAGGAGCTGGTCGCCAAGGCCTCCGACCTGCAGGAGGACGACGACGTGCGCTGGCACCTGATCGGCTCGCTGCAGACCAACAAGGTGCGCGACGTCGTGCACGTCGCCAACCTCGAGTTGGTGCACAGCGTCGATCGTCGCAAGCTGGCGAACGCGCTGCAGCAGGAGCTCGAGCGCGCCGGCCGCCAGCTCGACGTGCTGCTGCAGGTCAACGCGTCGGGTGAGGAGCAGAAGCACGGCTGCTCGCCGGACGACGCCGCCGCGTTCCTCGAGCACATGCAGTCGCAGTGCACGGCGCTGCGCTGCCGCGGCCTGATGGCGATGGGGCCGCTCGCGGGCGCGTCGCGGCCGGTGTTCGACCGCGTCGTCGCGCTGCGAGAGCAGCTGCGGGCTCGTTCGGGTCTGCCGCTGTTGACGCTCAGCCTCGGCATGTCCGGCGATCTCGACGAGGCGATCGCCGCCGGTTCGACGATGGTGCGGATCGGCACCGCGCTGTTCGGCGCCCGCGATTGAGCGCGCCGCGCGCGTGCCGTACCGTGCACGCGTGGCGACCAAGAAGACATCCAGGAAGAAGGCCGCCGCCAAGGCTGCCGCGACCATCGCGCCGTCGGGGCCGCCGCCGGCGCGCGACGAACTGCTCCAGCGGCTGCAGCTGGCGATCCCGAAGCCGGAGTGCGAGCTCGACCACACCGACGGCTACACGCTGTTGATCGCGACGATCCTGAGCGCGCAGAGCACCGACCGGACCGTCAACACCGTCACGCCGGTGCTGTTCCAGAAGTGGCCGACGCCGGCGGCGCTGGCATCGGCGCCGCGCGAAGACGTCGAGGAGGTCGTGCACCGCACCGGCTTCTTCCGCAACAAGGCCAAGGCGATCCAGGGCGCCAGCCTGGCGATCCACACCGAACACGGTGGTGAGGTGCCGCGCGATCTCGACACGTTGATCAAGCTGCCCGGCGTGGCGCGCAAGACCGCCAACGTCGTGCTCGGGGTCGCCTACGGCATCCCGTCGGGCATCGTCGTCGACACCCACGTGACGCGGGTCAGCCAGCGGCTCGCGCTGACGAGCGAGAAGAACGCCGAGAAGGTCGAGCGCGCGCTGTGCGAGCTGTTCGACCGCGACCAGTGGATCGACAGCGGCCACCGGATCCTGCTGCTCGGCCGCTACGTCTGCCTCGCCAAGAACCCGGATTGCGGCAACTGCCCGATCAACGAGATCTGTCCGTCGCGCGTCGCCGAGCCGATCGGGCCATGGCAAGATCGTGCCGCGCATACCGCCGAACTGGTCGCGAGGCGCGGCGCGTGATCGAGTTCCGGTCCGTTCGCAAGGTGTTCGTCGGGGACGACGGACGCGAGCACGTCGCGCTGCGCGACGTCGACCTGCGCATCGAGACCGGCGAACTGCACGTGCTGATCGGCACCAGCGGCTGCGGCAAGACCACCACGCTGCGGCTGGTCAATCGGCTCGAGGAGGCGAGCGACGGCGAGGTGATGGTCGGCGGCGTCGACGTGCGCACCGAGGACCCGATCGCGCTGCGCCGGCGCATCGGCTACGTGATCCAGACCGGTGGGCTGTTCCCGCACTGGAGCGTCGCGCGCAACGTCGGCACGCTGTGCGAACTCGAGGGCCACGCCGCCGAGCGCATCGAGGCGCGCACCCGCCAGCTGCTCGACCTGGTCGGGCTGCCGTTCGAGACGTTCGGTCGGCGGTTGCCGCGCGAGCTGTCCGGCGGCCAGCGCCAGCGCGTCGGCATCGCCCGCGCGCTCGCTCTGGAGCCCGAATACCTGCTGCTCGACGAGCCGTTCGGCGCGCTCGATCCGATCACGCGTGCCGAACTGATCGAGGAGCTGCGGCCGCTGTTCGCCGAACTCGGCAAGACCGTGCTGCTGGTCACCCACGACCTCGCGGAGGCGTTCGCGCTCGGCGATCGTGTGACGCTGATGGACGGTGGCCGCGTCGTGCAGACCGGCGTCGAACGGGACTTCCTCGAGCGGCCGGCCGAGCCGTTCGTCGAGCGCTTCGTCGCCAGCGTGCGCGGGGGTGGGCGATGAGGCTCGCGCTGATGCTGCTGGCGCTCTCCGCGTCCCTTTGCGCGCAGACCACGATCCGGGTCGGCAGCAAGAAGTTCGCCGAGTCCGCGATCCTCGCCGAGCTGATGGCGCAGATGATCGAGCAGCACACCGAGTTGACGGTCGAGCGCCGGCTCAACCTGCAAGGCACGATGCTGTGCTGGCAGGCGCTGCAGTCCGGCGAGATCGACCTCTATGCGGAGTACACCGGCACCGGCTGGGCGACGATCGTCGGCCGCACCGACAAGGTCACCGATCCGCTGCGCGCGTTCTTCGAAGTGCGCCGCTTCTGCCGCGACGAGCACGACGTGCACTGGCTCGAGCCGTTCGGCCTCAACAACACCTATGCGCTGGCGATGCGCGAGGACCGCGCGGTCGAGCTCGGCGTCAGCCGCATCTCCGATCTGATCCCGCACCAGGCGTCGCTGCGCGCCGGGTTCGGCGGCGAGTTCGGCGAACGCGCCGACGGCTACCGCGGCCTGCAGCAGGTCTACGGCCTGCAGCTCGGCGAGGTGCGCGTCGTCGAGCATGCGCTCGGCTACGAGGCGATCGCCGCGGGCCAGCTCGACCTGATGGACGTCTACTCGACCGACGGCAAGCTGCTGCGGTTCGAGCTGCGGGTGCTCGAGGACGACCGCCGCTTCTTCCCGCCGTACAACGCCGCGCCGATGGTGCGCGGCGCGACGCTGCGCCAGCACCCGGAGATCGAGGGCGCGCTCGGCCGGCTCGCGTTCCGGCTGCCGGACCACGACGCGCAGGCGCTCAACTACCTGGTCGAGGCCGAGGGCTTCACGGCGCGGCAGGTCGCGCGCGCGTTCCTCGAGGTCGAACAGTTGGTCGAAGGCCTCGAGGAGTCGGTCGCTGCCGAGAAGGCGCGGGCCGCGTTCCTGCGGGTTCGACGCGCGCCGCCGGCGCCCGGCGCCGCAGCCGCCCAGCGACCGGGGTTCTTCGGCACGCTGCAGCGCTCGTGGGGCAAGCTCGGCGAACGAGTGCTGCAGCACCTGCTGTTGACGCTGGCGGCGGTCGGTCTCGCCTGCGCGCTGGCCATCCCGCTCGGAGTGCGCATGGCCGCCGCCCCGCGCCTGCGCGCGGCGCTGCTGGCGTTCGCCGGGGTCGTGCAGACGATCCCCAGCCTGGCGCTGCTGGTGTTCCTGATCCCGCTGTTCGGCCTGAGCGCGTGGTCGGCGATCACCGCGCTGTTCCTCTACGCGCTGCTGCCGATCCTGCGCAACACCTGCACCGGCATCCTCGGTGTGCCCATGGACCTCGTCGACGCGGCGCGCGGCATGGGCATGCGCGACCACGAGATCCTGTGGAAGGTGCAGCTCCCGCTGGCGATGCCCACGATCCTCGCCGGCGTGCGCACCGCGACGGTCATCAGCATCGGCTTCGCGGTGCTCGCGGCGTTCATCGGCGCGGGCGGTCTCGGCGGCTTCATCGTCGATGGCCTGGCACTCAACGACATGTCGCTGCTGCTGCTCGGGGCGATGCCGGCGGCGGCGCTCGCGGTGCTCGGCGACCGGTTGCTCGGTCTGCTCGAACGCGCGCTCAGTCCGCGGCTCTGATCGCCGCGCGCAGTTCGGCGGCTGCGGCGTGCCAGCTGCGCGGCTCGGCGGTCCGTCGGCGCCGCGGCGGCGGATCCGCTGCCAGCGCCCGCAGCCTGGCGCGAACGTCGTCGTCGTTCGCGTCGGGCGGCAGCAGCGCGCGCGACCGATCGTCCCCGAACGTCGCCAGCTCGCCGGTGTCGAGTCCGAACAGGACCAGCCCCGCGGCGACGCCCTCCGCCGCCGCCATGCCGAACGACTCGCTGCCGCTCAACGATGCGAATACGTCGTGCTCCCGGTAGAGCTCGGCGAGCCGCTCGACCGGCACCGCGTCGAGCACGGTGACCGGTAGCCCCGCGGCCTCGCGGCGCAGCGCCGTGACCTCACCGGGGTCGCGCGTCATGCTGCCGACCAGGGTCAGCCGCCACGGCGTCGTCAGCGCGCGCAGCATCGCGACCAGCCGCCGCTGGCCCTTGGCCGGACAGATCGTGCCGGCGCAGACGAACGCCAGCGTCGGGTCGCCGCGCCGCGGCTGCGGCGTGAAGCACCCGTCGATGCCGGGGCGCACGATGTCGACGCGCCGCGCCGCCGCGGCGACGGCGCTGGCGGTCGGTTGGCCGGTCGCGACGACGTGCAGCGGAGCCTCGGACCACGGCGTGCGCGCCGGCACCATGTGCAGCAGCGCGGTGACGTTCGGCGGCAGCGGTGCGTCGAGCAGGTCGGCGAACCAGCCGTCGACGATCACGGTCGCGTCGGGTTGGCCGCGCTGCAGCAGGCGCACGCAGCGCCGCAGCTCGGGCGGCGCGACCTCGACGCGGCGCGCGGCCGGTCCGAGCGCAGCGACGATGCGTTGCTGGTAGCGGAAGCCACCCGACGGCAGTCCTTCCGGCCGCGGTGGCTCCAGCAGCACGATCAACCGATCGGCCCCTCGTAGCTCGCCCACGCGACCCGACTCTCCTCGAGCGTCACCCGCAGCCCGCCGACGAACGAGCCGTCGAACGCCGCGCAGACCTGTCGGTGCACCCACTGCGCGAGGAACTCGGTCGTCGTGTTGTTGCCGGCGAACTCCGGCAGGTCGTCGAGGTTGGTGAACCGCAGCGGGTCGAGCACTTCTTTCAGCGTCTCGGTCGCCAGGCCGATGTCGACGACGATGCCGTGCGCGTCGAGCCGGTCGGCCACGTATTCGGTGATGACCTCGTAGGTGGCGCCGTGCAGGCGCTGCGCCGGCCCGAACACCTCGCCGTTGAGGCTGTGCGCGATCATCACGTGGTCCTTGACGGCGACTCGGAACGCGGCGGGGTGCTTCATGGCGGCAGTCTATCGGTGTCGGAGCACCGGGCAGAGGGAGGCGAGGCGCGATTCGTACAGCGCCGCGAACGTCGCCGGCGCCTCGGCGAACGGCACCGGCTCGTCGAGCAGCAGGTCGAGGTGGTGGTCCAGCAGCAGGTCCAGAACGGCGCGGCGACGGGCGGTGTGGCCCTGTTGGCGATGGCTGCGTGCGATCGTCCCGACCTGCGACGCGACCAGGCGCTTGCGCTGCGAATGGAAGGTCCCGCCCAGCCGGATCGACACCGGCTGGTCGCCGTACCACGACAGCTCGACGACCTGACCTTCGAACGCGACCGCGTCGATCGCGAGCTGCAGGCCGGACGCGCTGGCGCTCGTGTGCAGCGCGTGGCGGAACGTGCCGCGCGGCACCTCGTCCGGTGCCGCGACGTCGGTCACCCACGGCAGCGCCGCGGCCCGCCGTCGCCGCCGTTCGTCGACGTCGACGACCAGCACGTTGCCGAGGTCCAGATCCTTCGCCAGCACGAACGCGCACAGCAGGCCGACCGCGCCGGCACCGACGATCACGGTGCGTTCGCCCGGTTCGACGCCGGCGTCCCAGACGGCGTTGCGCGCCGTCTCGAGGTTGGGGAACAGCGTCGCGCGGGCGTCCGGGACGCCGTTGGGCAGCCAGACGAGTTCGTCGTGGGCCACCACCGCGTGCTGTTGGTGCGGACGCATCACGAACGCACGGCGGCCGGCGTCGACGCCATCGCACACCTGCCCGACGAAGCTGTAGCCGTAGAGCAACGGCAGCGTGAAGCTGCCGAGCATGCCGCGGCAGGCCATCTCGTCGGCGAGCGACGTCGGCACGCGACCGAGCCCGACCAGCCGTTCGGTGCCGGGGCTGATGCCGGTGCACGAGGCCGCCAGCGTGACCTGGTCGTCGCCGGCCGCCGGCAGCGGCACCTCGCGCAGCGCGCCGCGGCCCGGCGCCTCGATCCAGTATCCGAGGGTCATGTGCGCGGTCGGCAGGTCAGCAGCACGTGGCCGTCGAGCATCGCGTGGTCCATGTGCACGTGCAGGCCGTCGTCGACGTGGTCGACGGCGGGGAGGCGCAGGCTCGGCAGCCCGGACCCCAGCACCAGCGCCGCGATGTGCACCTGCAGCAGGTCGACCTGGCCGGCATTCAAGAACGACGACAGCACCCCGGCTCCGCCTTCGAGGTAGATCGAGTGCACGCCGCGTTCGCGCAGGCGCGCGAGGATCGTCTCGGGGGCGAGCTGTCCGTCGACCGCGGCGATGCGATGCACCCGCACGGCGTCGCCGACGTCCAGGGTCGGGCGCATCTCGTCGACGAACACGTCGCATCCGGGCGCCTGCATCAGCGAAAGCTTCGGGCCCTCGGTCAGCGCACGGCCGCGGCCACTGATCACGACCCGTCGCGGGTCGGTGCCTTCGACGTGGCGGACCGTGAGCTTGGGGTCGTCGCGCAGCGCGGTGGTCGCGCCGACCATCACGCCGTCGAGCAGCGCGCGCATGCGGTGGGCATGGTGTTGGTCCGCGTCGTTGCCGATCCACTGCGACTGGCCGTTCTCGCACGCGATGCGGCCGTCGATCGTCTGCGTCACGTGACCGGCGACGAAGCTGGCGCCGCGTCGCCGGGCCCGTTCGGCGCCGATCAGCACCGGCAGGTAGACGCGCGCCGCGGTCGCCATCGCCGGATCGAGCGGCGTTGCGCGCTTCTGTTGGATGTCCGGCAGGCCGCGCGCGTCGGTCCGGTAGACGGCCGTCGCGGTGGCGGCGTGCGCGGCGTCGGCGGCGCCGGGCTCGAGTTCGGCCAGCAGCGAGCCGCTCGTCGCCGCGGCTCGAGACGACGCCGGTTCGCAGCGCCAGCCGTCACGCGGCACGAACGTCACCGCGTCGGCGCCGTCGCGGAACCGTTCGCGCGCGGCCAGCAGCGCGGGCCAGGGCAGATCGTCGGAGAGGTCGCAGTTCATCGCAGGTGTGCGCGAGTTGCGGCGCGGATCGTATCGCCGCCATCGCACCGCGTCGCTGCCGCCGGCGAGGTCGGCAAGGATGCGTTGCCGTGGCGCCGTCGAGACTCCGTCGATCGGGCGTCGGGATCCCGATCGTGGTGTCGGGGTATGCTGTGAGCGGTGGCTTCGAACCCGCTGGGAATCTGGTCGCGCCTGCAGGCGCTGGTCTGGGGCGCGGCGCTCGTCTGGCTCGCGCTGTTCTCCGCGCCCGCAGGCGGCCGCTTCTACGTCGCAGCCGGCGCCTGTGCCAGCATCGCGACGCTCGCCTGCGTGCTGCGCGTGCCGTCGACGCCAGCCGACGCGGTCACGTTGCTGCGCGCCCTGCTGCTGGCGATGGCCACCTGCGCCCCGGACTGGCCGGGGCTGGATGCCTTCTCGACGTGGATCCTGTTCGCGGTCGCAGCGATGCTCGATCTGGTCGACGGCGCGGTCGCGCGCCGCTTCGGGGCGAGCGATCGCGGCGCCGTGCTCGACATGGAGGCGGACCAGCTGTCGGTGCTGTGCCTGTCGTGCTCGGTGGTGTTCGGCGGTGGGGCCCCGCATGTGCTGCTGCTGCCGCTGATGCGCTACGCCTTCGTGCTGGCCGCGTGGTGCGCGGCGTTGCCGGCCAACGATCCGAAGCCCGTCGACGGCGACAACCACCGCGGCCGGCTGGTCTGTGCCGTCGTCGTCGTCGTGCTGCTGCTGGCGCTGCTGCCGGGCACGCCGCGCTGGACGGCCGACATGCTGACCGGGTCTGCCGTGCTGCTGCTGACCTGGTCGTTCGCAGGCGACTGGGCGTTCTTGTTCGCGCGCCGCGGACGGGAGGCCCGTTCGTGAACGCGCCCGAACTCGTGTTGCTCGCCGCCTACGCATCGTTGCTGGTCGAACTGGTGGCGTTTCCGATCCCGAGCGAGGCCAGCGTCGTGCAGCTCGTCGGCCCCAACGGCGGCGGCGACGCACCGGCCTTGCGCGCCGCGCGCGCGTCGTCGCTGCCGGTGCGCGTGCTGCGCTACCTGCTGCCGACGGCCGCCTGTGTCGCGTTGTTCCTGCTCCCGCTGCTGGTCGTGTTGGTGCCGTCGACGCGCACGGCCCTGGCGCCGTGGAGCCACGAAGGTCTGCTCTGGCCGGGCATTGCGCTGGTCGTCGTCGGTCGCGCGGTGACGTTCTGGTCGGTGCTCGACCTGCGCGCAGCCAGGCGCCGCGACGAGCTGCCCGGCGGCGCGTTCCTGCGCTCGCGCAACCCTGGGCTGGTCGGCATGTTCGTCATGTACGCCGGTCTCTGTGTCGCCGTCGGCGGCCCCTGGCTGTGGCTCGGCGCCCCGCTCTACCTGGCCAACATGCATGTGCGCGTGCAGCTCGAGGAGGCCAGCCTCGCTGCGCGTTACGGGGCTTGCTGGCGGGACTATGCCCGCCGCGTGCCGCGCTACCTGCCGTTCTCCGGACTGCGTTGATCCCGTGCCCGCACCTCCCGTAGCCCAGGACGACGTCGCCGCCTGGTTCGACGCCACCTACCGCAAGAAGGGGCTCCGCTACCTGCGGCCACCGCGCGCCTACCCGATCTTCCTGCAGCTGCTCGACCTTCAACGCGGCCACCGCCATCTCGACGTTGCCTGTGGCCCGGGCATGGTGTTGCGCGCGGCCCGCGAGCGCGGCATCGAGGCGAGCGGCGTGGACCTTTCCGAAGCGGCGATCACGCTCGCGCAGGAGTTGCTGCCGGGGATCGATGCGCGGGTCGGCAACGCCGAGCAGCTGCCGTTCGACGACGGCACCTTCGATGGCGTCACGTGCGTCGGCTCGCTCGAGCGCTTCCTCGACCGCGAACGCGCGCTGCGCGAGATGGTGCGGGTCGCCCGCCCGGCCGCACGGTTCTGCTTCTTGGTCCGCAACGCCAGCACGCTCGTCTGGCGCGTCTGGCGCGAGGGCCTGGGCCACCGCGAGGTCGACGGGCACCAGGATGCACAGACGCTCGACGACTGGCGCACATTGTTCGTGCGCTGCGGGCTGCGCGTCGTGCGCGTGCTGCCGGACCAGTGGCCGCGCCAGCGATGGCGGCAGCTGCTGCCGGGCCAGCGACCCGGACCCGGTCGGCGCGAGCGCGTCGCCGGTTCGTGGTTGCCGTTGCGATGGTGCAACGAGCTGGTGTTCGTGTTGGAGCGCAGCGAGCTCGATGGCTGAGCGCGGCGCGGTTGCCCTCTACGAGTCGCTTGCCCGCTTCCAGTGGCGGCGCGCCCGTCGCGGCGTCGCGCCGGACGCGCTCGAAGGCCTCGAACTCCGCAAGCGTCTGCTGCCACCGGGCAGCGCCGACGGTCCCGACGACGGCGGCGAAGGTCTGGATCGCTGGCTGCGCGGGCTGGCTGGCGGCTGCGACGGTGCGCGGGTGCTCGACCTCGGCTGCGGCTTCGGGGTGTCGTTGTTCCGCGCGCTCGATGCCGGAGCCAGCGCCGCCGTCGGGATCACGCCGAGCAGCTACCAGGTCGCGCGCGCCGGCGAGGTCGCGAACGCGCGCGGCGTGCGGGCGCGGGCGACGTTCGAGGTGCGCTCGATGCACGCGGCGCTGCCGCCGGCGGACCTGGTGCTGGCGATCGAGGCGCTCGGGCACACCTTCGAGCTGGCCGACGTGTTGCACAACGTCGCCACAGCGCTCGGTGGTGGCGGCCGCTTCCTGTGGCTCGAGGACGTGCTCCGGGACGACCCGGGCGAAGATCCGGGCCAAGATCCGGACGTGCGTGGCCTCGCTGCCGCGTGGAGCTCGCCGCCGTTGCGCAGGGCCGCTGGTTGCGACGCAGCGCTGCGCGCCGCGGGCCTGCGCGTCGTCGACGAGTTCGACCTGACCGGGCAGGTGGCCCGGCGTGAGGTCACCGCGATCGACCGTTCGCTGCGGCGGCTGCGCGGGCTGCTGCGGCTCACGCCGTTGCCGTTCGCCCGCCGCATCCTGCGCGCATTCGTCGGCGGCCTGCACCTCGAACGGCTCTACGCCCGCGGCCTCGCCTGCTACCGTCTGGTCATGACCGAACGCACACGGGACCGCGCATGATCCGACGCTTGCTCTGGTGGCTGTTGGCCCTGGCTCCGCTGTTCGCGGCGATCGGCTGGGCGATGTTCTCGGCCGTGTTGCCCGAGGCGCACGCCGCGCGCGAGGCGCTCGGCGACCTGCGCACCACCTGGTCGTTCGCCGATTGGGACCGGACGGACGGCGGGCCGCTGCACGTCGTCGCGCGGCTGCTGCACCTCGCGGCGCTGCACGTGCCCGGCGCATCGGTGCGGTCTGTCGTCTGGCTCAACGTGCTCTGCGCGGTGCTGATCGGGTCGACGCTGTTCTCGATCGCGCGGCGATCGTTCCCGTCGGCGAAGTTCGCGTCCGGGCCGCTGCTGATCGCCACGATCGGCCTGCTGGTCTCGTCCCCGGCCCACGGCAGCAACTGGCTGCACGGCCAACGGGTCGGCGCGTTCCTGGCGCCGCTGCTGCTGGTCGTCGGCCTGTCGTGGCTGCAGGGGCAGGGCCGCTTCGTGCTGCGTGCGACCGGTGCGCTGCTGCTCGCCGGTCTGGCGCCGCTGTGCCACGCCAACGGCATCGCCGTGTTCCTGGCGATGGTGCCGGCGCTGTTGGCGCGCTGTCGCAGCGGCAGCACGATCTCGGCGATGGCGTGGCTCGGCGTGTTGCTGGTCGTCGGCAACCTCGCTGCCTGGTACGCGCTGCGCACGGCCGACGCGTTCGGCGTCGTCGGCGCCGATCTGCTGCACCGCGTCAGCAGCGAACCGCGCGAGATGCTCGGGCTGCTGTTCGCCGAGACCGGCCGCGCCTGGCTCGACGTCTGGCCGGCGACGCGGATCGACGAGCAGGCGATCGGCCTGTTCAGCTGGTTGCTGCCGGCGCTGCTGATGATCCCGGTCGGCCGTCGTGACGATGCCGCCCGCCTGCAGGCGGCGCCGTGGTGGGGCTGCCTGTGCTTCGGCCTCGCGGTGACGTTGGTCGCCGGCTTCCGCTACGAGCTGCAGCCGCCCGTCGGCACGATGCGCGAGGCGACCTACGGCGCGTTCTTGCTGCCGCTCGGGGCCGTCGGTCTGCTGGCGACGCGGTTCGGCGCGTCGCTGCTGCCGTTCGCCGCGGGCGCGTTCGCGGTGCTGGGCGTGCAGGACTGGCACGGTGGGCTCGAGCAGCTGCGCATCGCGAGGACGCGCGCGGTGCGGGCGGTCGCCGAGGTCGCGATCGACCCGCAGGGTGTGACGCGGGTGTTCGGCTCCGAGGCCGTGCAGCAGCAGCTGGTCGCGCGCGGCTGGATCCCCGACGAAGCCCCCATCGACGCGCGCACCGCTGCGGTCGCCGCGGTGCCACGGCGTCCAGAGGTCGGTCGGTCTACCGGCGGTCGGTCTGCTGGCGGTCGCGTCGACCAACTGCGCGGGACGGTGCGCAGCTCGCTGCGCGGCGTCACGCCGAGCTGGCTCGGGGCGGTGACCCGGCAAGGGGACGGCGACCCGCAGCTGGTCGCGCAGCACTGGCCCGACTTCGAAGGCGTCGGCCGCGACGTCGCCTGGAGGATCCCGCTCGATCCGCCGCTGACCGACGGCGTGCGGGTGCGGGTCGTCGCCTGGCTGCCGGAGGAGCGCGCGTTCGCGGCGGTCGGCCCGCGGTATGTCGTCAGCGGCGGTGCCCTCACGGTCGATAACGGACCGTGAACCCGACCTGGTCCTGGCGCCGCGTCGTGGGCCTGGTGCTCGCGCTCGCCTGGCTGCACACGCTCGCGGTCCTGCCGTTGCACGACCCGGCCCTGTGGGCGACTGCCGCCACCGCGCTGCCGCCGGACCTGCTGCTGTTGCTCGCGGTCGCCGTGATCGGCGGCGCCGCCGGCTGGCCGAAGCGGATCGCGCACGTCGCCGCGTTCGGCATGTTGGTGAGCACGTTCTCGCGGGTCTGCGAGGTCGTCAGCGTGTTGGCGTTCCAGAAGGCGTTCGAGCTGGCCGACCTGCCGCGCCTGCACGGACTCTTCGACGCGTGGGCCAACAAGGCGCCCACCTGGGAGCGCTGGGCCTGGGGTGGTGCGTTGGTCGCCCTGGTGGTCGTGCTCCTCTGGGTGACGTCGCGGGCGTTCCGCGCGGTCGCGCGAACGGCGATGCGGCCGCGGGTCGCCGGCTGCTGGTTGTTCGTGCTGCAGGCGTTGGTGCTGCTCGGGCTGCTCTGCCCGCAGCGTCCGTTCGAGCCGTCGCCGCTGCGTCTGCTGGCGGGCAGGTCCTGGGACGCGCTGCGCCTGTGGATCGACCGGGACGCGGTGCTGGCGCCGCTGCGGCTGGAGATCGCCGCAGGCGAACGCCGCATGCGGGAGACGCCGCACGACCTGCAGCGGCTCGACGGCGCCGACGTCTACCTGCTGGTGCTCGAGTCGTACGGGCGCGTGGCGCTGCGGCACCCGCAGACCGGACCTGACGTGCGCGCGCTGCTGGCCGGCTTCGAAGCGGACCTGCGCCGCCGCGGCCTGGCTTCCTGCAGCTCTGCGATCGCGCCGGCGGTCAAGGGCGGCGGCTCGGGGCTGGCGCACGCGGAGCTGCTGACCGGCGTGCGCGTGCCCACCGAACGGGTGCGTGCGATGCTGATGCAGAGCGGCCTGGTCGCGCTGCCCAAGCGCTTCCGCGAAGCCGGCTACGGGACCTTCGAGCTGTTGCCGGGCATGCCGATCCACTGGCCGGAGGGCGACGCGTTCTACGGCGTCGATCGTTCGATCATCCAGAGCGAGCTCGGGTACGACGGCACGCGCTACGACTTCGGCCAGATGCCCGACCAGTTCGCGCTGCAGCGTCTGCTCGAACGGGTCGTGGTGCCGGCCGAGCGACCGGTGTTCGCGATGTTCGTCGGCGTCAGCAGCCACGCCCCCTGGTCGGCGATCCCGCCGTTCGTCGACGACTGGCAGATCGACGAACGCACGTTCCTCGGCGGGCCCGCCACGACCCACGACGTGCAGTACCTGTCGATGTTCCGCGACCCCGACGTGCTGCCGGCCTATGTCGACTCGCTCGGCTACGTGCTGCGCACGAGCTTCGGGTTCGCCGCGCGTCTCGAGCGCCCGTCGATCGTGGTGGTGCTCGGCGACCACCAGCCGCCGATCGCGGCGTCGGTCTCGCCGCCCGACCGGAGCTTCGACGTGCCGGTGCACCTCGTCAGCAACCGTCCCGAGCTGCTGGATCCCTGGCGCGCGCAGGGCTTCACCGACGGCCTCGACGTGCCCGATGCGACCGTGGCCTGGCCGATGGCCGAGTTCGCGGTGCGGCTGCTGCGCGCCTATTCGCGCTGACGCTACTCCGGCGCGATGCGGAACTCCGTGGCCTTGATCGCGGCCCAGACCGAGCCGCCGCCGTCGAGGTCGAGGTCGCGCACGGCGGACTCGGTGACCTCGGCGATCACCGGCAGGTCGCCGCCGAGGCGGACCCGGATGCAGTCGACGGTGCGCTCGGTGCCGACGATCGGCGCCCGCCAGACGTTGCGCGGCGAACCGGCGGGGCGTTCGCGGAACAGCGCGACGGCGCGCGGGTGCAGCGTCGCGATCACCGGGCCCTCGTGCGCGACGCCGACGACGATGGTGGCCCCGTTGTCGACGGTCAGCACGTTGCCGTGGCAGACGCCACGGAAGCAGTTCAGCCCGATCAGGTCGGCGACGTAGCGGGACGCCGGGCGGTGCCCGAGCTCATCGATGCTGCCGGACTGCACGATGCGCCCGTTCTCCATCACGGCGATGCGGTCGGCGATCGCGAGCGCATCGTCGAGGTCGTGCGCGACGATCAGGCACGAGCCGGGGAACGTGCGCAGCTGCGCCTGCAGGGTGCGCCGCAGCTCGAGCCGTGCCGACGCATCGGCGGCGGCCAGCGGCTCGTCGAGCAGCAGCAGGCGGGGCTTGCCGGCGAGCGCGCGCGCCAGCGCGACGCGCTGCGCCTGGCCGCCGGACAGTTCGGCGGGCAGCGCGTCGCCGCGGTTGGGTAGGTCGACGCGCTGCAGCCACGCGGTCGCGACGGCGCGGGCAAGGCGGGTCTTGAGGCCGCGGCTGCGCAGGCCGAACGCGATGTTGTCGCGGGCCGTCAGGTGCGGGAACAGCAGGTGGTCCTGGAACACCACGCCGGCGTCGCGCCGTTCGGGCGGCACGAACGCGGCGGCGCTGCCGTCGTCGACGAGTTCGCCGTCGATGCGCACGTGGCCGTGGTCGATCGCGTGCAGGCCGGCGAGCGTGCGCAGCGTGGTCGACTTGCCGGCGCCGTTGGGGCCGAGCAGCGCCAGCGTCTCGCCGGCCGCGACCTGCATCGCGATCGACAGCGAGAACGTGCCCTGCTGCAGCGAGAACCGTGCGTCGACGCTCATCGGATCGGGAACCACTGGCGCCGGAGCAGGAACAGCACGACCGCCGACACCAGCAGCAGGATCATGCTCAGCGCGATCGCGGCCGACGGCTGCGATTCGAGCGCGTGGAAGACGGCGAGCGGCATCGTGCGCGTGCGTCCCTGAAAGCTGCCGGCGAACGTGATGGTCGCGCCGAACTCACCGAGCGCCCGCGTCCAGGCGATCAGCAGGCCGGCGCGCAGCGTCGGCGCGATCATCGGCAGCGTGACCGTGCGGAACGCGCGCCACGGCGTCGCGCCGAGCGTCTGGGCCGCGTCGGCGTAGCGGCGGTCGAAGCCGCGCAGGCCGCCCTCGACCGTCAGCACGAAGAACGGCATCGCGACGTAGGTGGTCGCGAGCACCACCGAGCAGGTCGTGAACGGAACCTCGACGCCGAACCAGCGACCGAGTGCGCCGCCGAGCACGCCGTTCTGTCCGAACGCGAGCAGCAGCGCGATGCCGCCGACGATCGGCGGCAGCACCATCGGCAGCGTCGTGATCACGCGCACGATGCTGCGCAGGGCGCCGTCGCCGTGGGCCAGCCAGGTCGCGAGCGGCAGCCCGAACCCGACGCACAGCAGCGCCGACGCCAGCGAGCACTGTAGCGACAGCCACAGCGCCGCGACGGTCTCGTCGGCGACCAGCAGCTCGCCGAGTTCGGCCCACGGCGCTTCGACCGCGAGGCCGACCAGCGGTGCGGCGAACAGCACGACCGAGACGCCGGCGATCGCGACCAGCCAGCGCGGCAGCGGTGTGCGGTGGTGCCTCATGGCGCGGGGAACCCGTGCTGTGCGAGGATGCGTCGGCCTTCGGCGCCGAGCACGAACGCGACGAAGGCGTGGCCACCGTCGGTCCGATCGCCGCCAGACGTGGCGACGATCGGGTAGGTCGCGACGACGTCGTGGTGGGCGGGCAGCTCGACCGCGTGCAAGCGCTCGGAGGCCGCCAGGGCGTCGGTCCGGTAGACGATGCCGGCATCGGCGACGCCGAGCTCGATCTTGCTGACGATCGCGCGCACGCTCGGCTCGTCGGACGCGGAGGTCACGGCGACGCCGGCGCGGGCCAGCGCCTCGCGCGCGTAGCGGCCGGCCGGCACCGCCGGCGCGCACAGCAGGCAGGTGACGTCGTCGCGGCTCAGGTCTGCGAGCCCGGTGACGTTCTTGGGGTTGCCCGGGCGGGTGACGATCACCAGCGAGTTGCCGGCGAACGGGCGCGGCACGCCGGCGGCACGGCTGGCGTCGACGACGCGCTGCATCTGGATGTGGTCGGCCGAGGCGAACACGTCGGCCGGCGCACCTTCGCGCAGCTGCAGCACCAGCTGCGGCGTGCCGGCGCAGTGCAGGTCCAGGCGCAGCTCGGGGTGACGTTCGCCGAACGCGCGCGTCAGCTGCTCGAACGGCGCGGTCAGCGACGCCGCCGCGAACACCCGGACGGTCGGACGTGCATCGCCGCGGCAGCCGGCCAACAGCAGGGTGGCCAACAGCAGCGTGGCCAACAACAGCGTGGCCAACAACAGGGTGGCCAATCGCAGGGTGCAGGTCCGCTGGCTGTCGATCCGCAGCACGCCGGCCAGCGACCTGGCGGTCGCGGTCGGCATCCGGGGTGACGGCGTTCGGCCCATGGAGGTCCCTAGATACCGCACCGCCGGATCGGGCGCAGCGGTTTCTTGGGCCACCCCGGAACGCCTTACTTACAAGTAAGTATCACGGCCGCCATGAGCAAGCAAGCTTCGTTCGCGAACCAGCGACTCCTCGTCCTCGGCGGCACCAGCGGCATCGGCCTCGCGGTGGCGCGACAGGTCACACAGGCCGGCGGCAGCGCCGTGCTGGTCGGCCGGACCGCCGACAAGGCGGCGGCTGCCGCCGCCGCGCTGTCGCCTTCGGGTGACGTCACCGCGTTCGCGCATCCGCTCGACGATCGCGACGCGCTGCCGGCGCTGCTGCAGAGGCTCGACGCAGAAGGGCCGTTCGACCTGCTGGTCAACGCCGCCGGCGTGTTCGCGCCGAAGCCGTTCCTCGAGCACGAGGCGGGTGACTACGACCGCTACCTGGAGCTCAACCGCGGCACGTTCTTCGCGACCCAGCACATCGCCCGGGCGATGAAGGAACGCGGCGGCGGCGCGATCGTCAACATCGGTTCGATGTGGGCGAAACAGGCGGTCGCGGCGACGCCGTCGTCGGCCTACTCGATGGCCAAGGCCGGTCTGCACGCGATGACCCAGCACCTGGCGATGGAGCTGGCCGGCGCCGGGATCCGCGTCAACGCGGTCTCGCCGGCGGTCGTCGAGACCCCGGTCTACGAGGCCTTCATCCCCAAGCACGAGGTCGCCGCGGCGCTGAAGGGCTTCGACCCGTTCCACCCGATCGGTCGCATCGGCGTGCCGGACGATGTCGCCAGCGCCGTGACGTTCCTGCTGTCGGACCAGGCGGCGTGGGTCACCGGCGCGATCTGGGACGTCGACGGCGGCGTCATGGCCGGCCGCAACCAGTGACCGGTGCACGGCAGCGGCGCGAGCGGGTAAGAAGGAGCCATGAGCGTCAAGCGCGCAGCCTCCGGTATCGGCACCAAGCAGCGCATCCTCGAGGTGGCGACTGGGCTGATGCAGGCGCGCGGGTTCCACGGCTTCACGTTCCACGACGTCGCCGCGGAGCTCGGGATCAGCCACGTCGCCGTGCACCATCACTACAAGACCAAGGCGGCGCTGGTCGAGGCGGCGATGCTCGCCTACACCGAACGGTTCTCGGCGGAGCTCGAGCAGATCGCGGCGTCGGGCGAGCAGCCCGAGGACCAGCTGCGCAGCTACGCGGCGCTGTTCGACGCGGTGGTGCAGAGCGGCGACCGTGTCTGCCTGTGCGGCGTGCTCGCCGCCGAGCTGGCGACGCTGCCGGCGCCGGTGCAGCCCGCGGTGCGCGCGTTCTACGACGCCAACGAGGCGTGGCTGGCGCGCGTCATCGGCCGGCACGTCGGCAAGCGCAGTTCGTCGGCACGGGTGCAGCAGATGGCCAAGGCGTTCCTGTCGCTGCTGGAGGGCGCGATGATCAGCGCGCGCGCGTTCGGCGATCCGGCGCGGCTGTCGTCGGCGGCGCAGTGGTGGATCGACACGCTACCGGCGGCATGAAGGGCCCCGTCACCGTCGTCTGGGCGCACCGCCGCACCGGCAAGTTCGCGCTCTACGTGCTGACCGGTGCGCTGTCGACCAACCCGCGCACCCGGGACGTGCCGCTGGTGTTCGCCAACGGCGTCGACGCAGTCGTCGCGGCGATCGAGGCGGCGCGTGCCGACGGCCACCGCGTGCTGGTCGGCTGGTCGTTCTACTCGCCGGACTTCGCGCAGATGCGCGACGAACACCGTCAGGTGCGCGCGCGCGTCGACGACCCGATGGTCTGGCACGTGGCCGGTGGCGTGCACGCATCGGCCGAGCCGGAGGGCACGCTGCGCGCCGGCTTCGACCTCGCGGCGGTCGGCGAAGGCGAGCAGCTGATCCAGGACCTGGTGCTGGCGCTGCTCGACGGTGTGCCGCCGCAGCAGGTCGCCGGCATCGCGTCGCTGCGCGATGGCTCGCTGCACAAGAACGGCCGTGCCGACCGCATCGTGCTCGACGACTACCCGCCGTTCGGCCCCGATCACGGCCGCTTCGGCCCGATCGAGATCACCCGCGGCTGCATCTACGCGTGCCGCTTCTGCCAGACGCCCTACTTCGCAGGTGCCAGCTTCCGGCACCGTTCGGTCGACAACGTGCGGCACTGGGTGCGCTTCCTGGTCCGACGCGGCTTCCGCGACTTCCGCTTCCTGACCCCGACGTCGATGAGCTACGGCACGTCGACTGCCGAGCCGGACCTCGATGCGATCGAGGCGCTGCTGGCCGGCGTGCGCGAGGACATCGGTCCCGATCGCAAGCTGTGGTTCGGGACGTTCCCGAGCGAGGTGCGGCCGGAGCACGTCAGCGGCGCGGCGCTGCAGCTGCTGCGGCGCTACGTGTCGAATCGATCGCTGATCGTGGGTGGCCAGTCGGGCAGCGACCACGTGCTCGCGCACAGCGCCCGCGGGCACGACAGCGACACCGTAGAACGCGCGGTCGCCCTGTGCGTCGAGCACGGCTTCGTGCCGCACGTCGACTTCCTGTTCGGCATGCCCGAGGAGACGGCCGACGACGTCGAGGCGACGCTGCAGCAGATGGATCGTCTGGTCGCGGCCGGGGCGAAGGTGCACGGCCATACCTTCATGCCGCTGCCGGGTACGCCGTTCCGTCGCGCCGCGCCGGGTGCGCTGACCGACGCGGTGCGGCTGCGGCTCAAGAACCTCGCGTCGAAGGGCTCGCTCTACGGCCAGTGGGAGCAGCAGGAGCGCACCGCGCGGGAGATTGCCGCCCGTGGGATTGCCGCCCGGGATGTTGCCGCGCGGGATGTTTCCCCCCGGGAGATCGGCACTCAGGACAGCCAGCGCAGGTAGGCGAACACGCCGCCGCCGACCATCGCGCCGATGACCGTCGCCGCGACCAGCAGGAACAGCAGCTTCTGCGCGACGGTCAGGTCGTCGGCCGGTGCCTCGCCGGCGAGCCGTTCGCGGACCAACGACGCCCACCACGCCGGCAGGAAGAAGAACGGCACCAGCCCGGCGACGATCGCGACCCAGACGACCTCGACGTCGGGGCCGACGAACATCCCCAGCACGACGAACAGCGCCGCGAGCAGGCCGTAGACGACCGCGAACAGCAGGTAGTCGCCCAGCGTGCGCTGCTGCGACGAGACCTCGCCGCACTCGGTGCACGAGATCGCGATCAGGTTCGGCCGCGGGCTCTGCATGCCGAGGTAGACGCGCAGCAGCGGCTGCGAGGCGCCGCACCGTGCGCAGGTCGCGTGGGACATGCGGGCAGGAGAACCCGCGGCGCACGGGCTCGCAAGCCCCTCAGGCGCGCGCCACCAGGCCGAACATCAGCGGCATCGCCGGCATGCCCGCCGGCATTCCGAAGCGGCGGCCGTCGAGCTTCTGCATGCCCTCGAACGGCTTGCAGCCGTTGCTGTACGGATACTCGCGGAACGTCTCGACGCGCAGGCCGGCGTCGGCGACGGCCTGGATGGTCTGCGCGATGGTCCACTGGAAGCCGAACGAACGCTCCGGGTTGCGAAAGCCCTCGACGCCGCGGTCGAAGCCCGACGGCGCCAGGTCCTCGCCGACGTAGTCGTTGACGCCGCTCTCGTCGAGCGCGCCGTCGAGGAAGTACGGCTCGACCAGCGCGCCGCCGGGCCCGTAGCTCCAGACCATCGGGTGGAACTCGAGCAGCACCAGCCGGCCGCCCGGCCGCAGCACGCGCCGCACGCCGCGCGCCCAGCGCGCCAGGTCGCACAGCCAGCCGACGACGCCGTAGCTCGCGAACGCGGTGTCGAAGCGCTGCTCGGTCTGCTCCAGCCAGTCGAACACGTCGGCGCGGTGGAACGTCGCGGCGATCCCGCTCGCGTCGGACAGCTCGCGTGCGAACGCGACCGGCTGGTCGCCGATGTCGACGCCGGTGACGCTGGCGCCCAGGCGCGCCAGGCTCAGCGAGTCCTGCCCGCAGTTGCACTGCAGGTGCACGACGTCGGTGGCGGCGACGTCGCCGAGCAGTTCGAGTTCGTCGGAGAACAGCGTGCTGCCGCCCTCCCGCAGGAACCGGGCCTGGTCCTGCTTGTGGCTGTTGTGGGCCGTGGTCACCGCGTTCCACGAACGTCGGTTCTGCTCGTGGAACGCGCGGCGCTGGTCGTCGTCGAAGCCGGACATGGTTGTCGCTACGATCGCACAATCGATGGCCGAACGTGACCTCTACGCGCCGATCAAGTCGTTTCTCGAGCGCCAGGGCTACGAGGTCAAGGGGGAGATCGGGGAGTGCGACATCGTCGCGGTGCGCGGCGACGAGCCGCCGGTCGTCGTCGAGCTGAAGCTGCAGCTCAACCTGTCGCTGATCCTGCAGGCGGTCGACCGGCTGGCGGTCAGCGACTGCGTCTACGTCGCGTTCCGCGTCGGCAAGAAGCACAGCGCGTCGTGGCGGCAGCGCGGCAAGCAGGTCAAGAGCCTGCTGCGGCGGCTCGGCCTCGGCCTGTTGACGGTGACGGCGCGCGGCAAGGTCGAGGCCGTGCTCGACCCCGGCCCGTACCGGCCGCGGGTCGTCGCCCAGCGCCGTTCGCGGCTGCTCAAGGAGTTCGCCGAACGCGTCGGCGACCCGATCGCTGGCGGCTCGGCGACGCAGAAGCGCATGACGGCCTACCGCCAGGACGTGCTGCGCTGCGCCTGCGAACTGCAGCGCGCCGGCGTGACCAAGGTCAGCGTGCTCGCCGAGCGCACCGGCGTCGAACGCGCCGGCCCGATCCTGCGCGACAACCACTACGGCTGGTTCGAGCGGGTCGAGAAGGGTCACTACCAGCTGACGCCGAAGGGCGAGGGCGAGCTCGGCGACTGGGCCGACGCGATCGAGCAGATCGAGCGCGTCGCGTCCGAGTAGCGACGCGGTATCGTGGGGCCGCCTTGCCGTCCCCACGCTTCCGAACGACCCGCTGGTCGATGGTGCTCGCCGCCGCCGGCCCGTCCGATCCCGGCGCCAAGCTCGCGCTGCGCGAGCTGTGTGAGGTCTACTGGTATCCGCTCTATGCGTTCTTGCGGCGCGATACGGTCGCGGAAGCCGACGCGATGGACCTCGTGCAGGGGTTCCTCGCCGACGTGCTCGAGCGCGGCGAGCTGGGCGCCGATCCGGACCGGGGGCGGTTCCGTTCGTACATGATCGGAGCGCTGCGCAACTACCGCAGCAACGTGCGGCGCGCGGCGGCGACGCAGAAGCGGGGCGGCAACCTGCAGGCGTTCGGCCTCGACGACGCCGAGGCGCGCTACCGTCACGAGCCGGCGGACACCGACAGTCCCGAGGTGCTGTTCGAGCGGCGCTGGGCGACCACACTGATCGATCGCGCGATCGGCAGGCTCGAGCACGAGTATCGCGACCGTGGTCGGGGGGCGGTGTTCGAGGCGCTCGAGGACACGCTCGCCGGCGGTGCCGTCGCCAGCTACGCGCAGAAGGCGGCGGCGCTCGGCATGACCGAGAGCGCGGTCAAGGTCGGCGTGCACCGGCTGCGCGCCCGGCTGCGCGAACTGCTGCGCGAGGAGGTCGCCCAGACCGTGCGCGAGCAAGAGGACGTCGACGACGAACTGAAGCGCCTGTTCGCCGCCCTGGCGGGCTGATCCAAGCCGGAGCAGGAAAATGTCGCCCGCCGTGTAACCATCGTCGCAAACCGGTTCATGACCCTCTGAACCCGATGAGCAGCACCTCGACACCTTCTGGATCGCCGCCTCCGACGTGCCCGCAGTGTGGCGCGCAGCTGGCGTCGACGACGCGTGCCGGGGTCTGTGCTCGTTGCGTGATGAGCATGGCGATGGAACCGACGACGAACACCCTGCCCTCCCCGGCGGTCGACCAGCTGGCCGCCGCCTTCCCGCAGTACGAGATCGAGGCCGAGCTGGGCCGCGGCGGCATGGGTGCGGTCTATCGCGCCCGGCACCGGAAGCTCGGCCGGCTGGTCGCGATCAAGGTGTTGCTGCCAGAGCACGACGGGCCGGAGTTCGCCGAGCGGTTCGAGCGCGAGGCTCGCGCGCTGGCCAGGCTCGACCACCCCAACATCGTCGGCGTGCAGGACATCGGCGAGGCCGGCGGCCTCTACTACCTGGTCATGGAGTTCGTCGACGGCGCCGATCTGCGGCAGCTGATCAACGCCGGCGAGCTGACCGTCAAGGACGCGTTGACGTGGGTGCCGCAGATCTGCGACGCGCTGCAGTACGCGCACGACCAGGGCGTCGTGCACCGCGACATCAAGCCGGAGAACGTGCTGGTCGACCAGGACGGCGACGTGCACATCGCCGACTTCGGCCTCGCCAAGGTGCTCAGCACCGATCGCGACGCGCTGTCGTTGACGCGCACCAGGCAGGGGCTCGGCACGCCGCACTACATGGCGCCGGAGCAGGTCGCGGACGCCGGCGAGGTCGACCACCGCGCCGACATCTACTCGCTCGGCGTGATGCTCTACGAGCTGCTCACCGGCAAGCTGCCGATCGGTCGCTTCGAGCCGCCGTCGCACCGGACCAAAGCGGCGAAGGCGCTCGACGACGTCGTCATGAAGACGCTGGAGAGCGACCCGTCGCGGCGCATCCAGTCGGCGCGCGAGATGAAGGCGCGCATCGAGGGCGTGCCGACGGCTGCTCCGAGCCCGATCAGCCGCTACCGCAAGCAGCTGGCCGAGAGCCGCAGGTCGGTGATCGACGACCAGAAGAAGCCGCTGCCGAGGCTGCCGTGGTTCGACTTCGTGCTGTTCAGCGCGGTCGTGCTCGGGCTGTTCATGCCGTGGGCCGCGCAGTGGGTGTCCCCGGGGCTGTTCCGGCTCTACGACGTGTGGGACATCCACATGGCCGGCGTGCCCGCCTGGCTGGTCGCGGTCGTGGCGCTCGCCGTGGTCGTGATCCGCGGGCTGCGCTTCGCCGGCTACGCCGTGCATCGCAAGCTGGCGATCTGGCTGCTGGTGCCGGCGGCGTGCTACTGCGGCTGGCTGTCGATCACCGCGCTGGTGTCCGGGCAGGCGCAGATGCGGGCCGGCCTGGGCCTGACGGTCGCGGCGATCATCTGCTGGCTGGCCGTCGAGGTGCGCCTCTACTTCGAGTCGACCAGGCCGGCGCCGCCGGCCGAGCGGCGACGCCGCCGCCGTTCGGTGCGGACCGGTGCGGGGGGCGCCCCGGCGCGCTAGTGGGCAAAGCCCCGTCCGCACGCGTACACGCCGCTTCCGCGATCACGGTCGGCAGCGCGTCCACTACATGGACGCGCTCCTAGACGTTGAAACGGAAGTGCAGCACGTCGCCGTCCTGCACCACGTATTCCTTGCCCTCGATGCGGTACTTGCCGGCGTCGCGCGCCGCGGCCACGCTGCCGCACTCGATCAGGTCGTCGTAGGCGACCGTCTCGGCCTTGATGAAGCCGCGTTCGAAGTCGCCGTGGATCACGCCCGCCGCCTTCGGCGCGGTGTCGCCCTCGCGGATCGTCCAGGCGCGCACCTCCATCTCACCGGCGGTGAAGTAGGTCCGCAGGCCGAGCAGGTGGTAGGTCGCGCGGATCAGCGCGCCGGTGCCGCTCTCCTCGACGCCGAGGTCCTCGAGGAACGCCTTGGCGTCCTCGTCGGACAGGTCGATCAGCTCGGCCTCGATCTGCGCCGAGATCACGATCGTCTCGCAGTTGAGCGTCTGCGCGGCGTAGTCGCGCACCTTCTGCACGTAGGGGTTGTCGGCGGCGGTCGCCAGCTCGTCGTCCTTGACGTTGCAGGCGAAGATCACCGGCTTCATCGTCAGCAGCTGGAAGTGCCTGGCGATCTTCTGCTCGTCGGCGCTGAGGTCGCACAGGTAGGCCGGCTTGCCGTCGTCGAGCAGCGGCTCGAGCTTCTCGAGGATCGGCATCTCGGCGACCGCGTCCTTGTCGCCGCGCTTCTTCAGCTTGGCCTGCTTGTCGATGCGCTTCTGCACCGACTCGAGGTCGGCCAGCACCAGCTCGGTGTTGATCACCTCGATGTCGCGGACCGGATCGACCGAGCCCGACACGTGGTGCACGTCCTCGTCCTCGAAGCAGCGCACGACCTGCACGATCGCGTCGACCTCGCGGATGTGGCTCAAGAACTTGTTGCCGAGGCCTTCGCCCGCGGCGGCGCCGGCGACCAGCCCGGCGATGTCGACGAACTCGATCGTCGCCGGAATGACCTTGGTGGTCTTGGCGATGACGCGCAGCGGCTCGAGGCGGCCGTCCGGCACGGTGACGACGCCGACGTTCGGGTCGATCGTGCAGAACGGGTAGTTCGCCGCCTCCGCCTTCTGGGTGCGGGTGATCGCGTTGAACAGGGTCGACTTGCCGACGTTGGGCAAGCCGACGATCCCTGCCTGGAGCACCATCAGCCGTTGGCGACCACTTCCTGGATCGCCTTGGTCAGGGCCGGGACGATCTCGAAGGCGTCACCGACGATGCCGTAGTCGGCGACCTTGAAGATCGGCGCATCGGCGTCCTTGTTGATGGCGACGATCGTGCGCGCGGTGCGCATGCCGGCGAGGTGCTGGATCGCACCGCTGATGCCGATCGCGAAGTAGAGCGGCGGGCTGACGACCTTGCCGGTCTGGCCGACCTGCTCGCCGTGCGGACGCCAGCCGGCGTCCACGACCGCGCGCGACGCGCCGACCGCGGCGACCCCCGGGCCGAACGCGGCCGCGAGCTCCTCGATCATCTTGAAGTTCTCGGGCTCCTTGAGGCCGCGGCCGCCGGACACGACGACCTTGGCTTCCTGCAGCGGCGTCTTGTCGCCGCCGGCCGCGATGATCTCCTTGACGACCGACAGCAGGTCGCCGGCCGGCGCGTCGACCTTCGACACCTCGGCGCCCGAGCCACCGCTGGCGGCGGCGAAGTTGTTGGGGCGCACGGTCGCGCAGAACGGCGACTTCGTCGCCTTGACGGTCAGCGTCGCCTTGCCGGCGAACACCGGCTTCTTGGCGCCGAACGAGCCGCCTTCGCAGCTGACGTCGACGACGTCGGTGATGATGCCGGTCTCGAGCAGCGCCGACACGCGCGGCAGCAGGTCCTTGCCCATGGCCGTGTGGGCCATCAGCACGGCCGCGCCGTCGTTGGCCTTGACCTGTTCGGCAATGGCCTTGGCCCAGGCGTCGCCCGAGTAGTTCTCGAACGAGGCGCCGTCGATGGCGATGACCTTGCTGGCGCCGCTGTTGCCGAGTTCGGCGGCGGCGGCGTCGATGCCGTTGCCGCAGGCGATCGCGACGACCTGGCCACCCGAGCCCTGCGCGAGCTGCTGGGCGGCGGTGACGGCTTCGAGGGACGGGCGCTTCAGGGAGCCGCCACGAACCTCGGCGATGACGATGATGTTGCTCATTGGTTGGGTCTCCCTTGGATCAGATGGCCTTGGCTTCGTTGCGCAGCAGCTCGATCAGCGCCGGCACGGCGGCGGCGCCTTCGCCGACGATCTTGCCCTCGGCGCGCGCCGGCGGCAGCTCGAGCGACACGATCTCCATCGCGGCGGCGGGCAGCTCGGCGGCGACTTCCTCGAGCGGCTTCTTCTTGGCGGCCATGATGCTCTTGAGGTTGGCCGGCTTCGGCTCGTTGAGGCCCTTGTTGCAGCTGATCACGGCCGGCGTCTTGCAGGTCACGACCTCGCGCGCACCCTCGATGTCCCGCTCCGCGGTGAACGTGCCGTCGGCCAGTTCGAGCTTGCTGACCTCGGTCACGCAGCCGTAGCCGAGGCGCGCCGCGAGGTTGGCGGCCATCTGGTTGTTGTCCGAATCGGTCGCCTGCTTGCCGCACAGCACGATCTGCGCCGGGTTGGCCTGCAGCCAGGCAGCGAGCGCCTCGGCCGTCGACGCACCGTCGTAGATCCACTGGTCGGTCGTCAGCATCACGGCCTTGTCGGCGCCGCGCGCCAGCGTGCTGCGCATCTCCTTCTGGGCGTCCTTGGGGCCGATCGTGACGGCGGTCACGGTGCCGGTGCCGAGCTGCTCCTTGAGCAGGCGAGCCTGCTCCAGGGCGAACTCGTCGTAGGCGTTCATCTCGAACGTCACGCCAGTGGTATCGATCGACTTGCCGTCAGCGGCGATCTTGATCGCCGTGTCGGTCGCCGGAACACGCTTGATGCAGACAACAATGTCCATGGTCGGCTCTGGGAGGTCCTCGGAGGGGTTTCCGCGAGATTTGCGGGCGAACAGTCTACAGAGGCCAATCTCGGGTTCGACCTCAAATTGCGGGGGCGAGGCAAGCCTTGGGCTCGCCGGGACTTGCGCCATGCCGAGCAGCCGATGGCAGCGCCGGCTCGCTACACTCGCCGGCCGCATGGATGACCGACCACGCACGCGTCCCTACGCGCGCATCGAGCGCGAGCGGCGGTTCGCGCTCGACGCGCTGCCGGAGGCAGTCGATCCCGGGGACTACGAACGGTTGCGCGACACCTACGTCGCGGGCGCGGATCTGCGCCTGCGGCGAATCGAAGCGCCGGACGGCACGTTCGTGCAGCTGAAGCTGGGCCAGAAGAAGGCCGACCCGGATGCGCCCGACGATCCGCGCCGCCGGGAGATGACGACGTTCTACCTGCGCGAGGACGAAGGGCGCGTGCTCGGCACGCTGCCGGGCGCGCGCTCGGTCAAGCGCCGCTACCGGCTGCGCGAGCAGGGCCGCACGTTCTGCATCGACGTCTACGAGCAGCCCACGGCGGCGGCGGGCACGATGGTCGCCGAGGTCGAGTGCGACGCCGACGACGAACTCGACGCGATCGCGATGCCGGCGTGGGCGACGCGCGAGGTGACGACGGACGAGCGGTTCTCCGGGGCGAGGCTGGCGCGCAGTCGCGCCTGAGCGTCACGCCAACGGCGCGAACTCGACCTTGTGCGCCTCGCCGACGACCTCGCGCACGTAGCGCGGCACGCCGAAGCCGGGCAGGCGCCGGCGCAGTTCGGCGATCAGCTGCTGGCCGCGTTCGACCGGCACCTCGAAGTGCTGCGCCCCGGCGACCGGGTCGAGCTGGTGCAGGTAGTACGGCATCGTGCGCACGTCGAGCAGGCGGCGGGACAGTTCGGCCAGCGTGTCGGCGTCGTCGTTGATGCCGTGCAGCAGCACCGTCTGGTTGAGCACCGGCACGCCGCACCGGACCAGCCGCAGCAGCGCGTCGCCGCAGCTGGCGTCGATCTCGGCCGGGTGGTTGCTGTGCACGACCACGGTCGGTGCCAGGCGGGTCGTGCCGAGCCAGCCGAGCAAAGCGTCGTCGATGCGGTCCGGGATCACGATCGGCAGCCGGGTGTGGATGCGCAGCCGCCGAACGTGCGGGATCGTCTCGAGCTGCCCGACGAGTTCGGCGAGCCAGCGGTCGGGGCGCATCAGCGGATCGCCGCCGGACAGGATCACCTCCTCGAGGTCCTCGCTGCGACGGATCTCGTCGAGGGCGGGCTGCCACTGGGCCAGGCCGGCCGGGCTGTCCTCGTAGGGGAAGTGGCGGCGGAAGCAGTAGCGGCAGGCGATCGCGCAGACGCCGGCGACGATCAGCAGCGCGCGGCCGTGGTACTTCTGCAGCAGCCCCGGCGCCTTGACGGCCTCGCCCTCGCCGCACGGGTCGGTGACGTAGCCCGAACCCGCATCCGCCAGCTCCGATGCGATCGGCAGCACCTGCGCCAGCAGCTGGTCGTGCGGATCGCCGTGCCGCATCCGGGCGACGAACGCCTCCGGTACGACCAACGGAAACTGCGCCGCGGCGCGCCGTGCGCCTTCGCGCAGCGAGTCGGGCAGTCCGAGTCGCTCGAGCAGCGCGTCCGGGTCGCGGATCGCGCGGCGCAGCTGGTCCCGCCAGCTGCCGCGCTCGGGGCGCGGCTCGGCGTTCGGATCGGGTCGGATTTGGCGTTCCACTGGCGGCGGTGGGGTCGTTTCGCTAATCGTTCTTGCCGCTATGGCTTCCTACGGCACGAGTGATTTCAAGAAGGGCCTGAAGGTCCAGATCGAGAACGAACCCTACCTGATGGTCGATCTCGAGTTCATGAAGCCGGGCAAGGGCCAGGCGGTCTACCGCGTGCGGCTCAAGAGCCTGACCACCGGACGCGTCGTGGACAAGAACTATCGCAGCGGCGACTCGCTCGAGGCGGCCGACGTCGAGGAGAAGACGATGCAGTTCCTCTACAAGGACGCCACCGACTTCCACTTCATGGACGGCGAGACCTTCGAGCAGTTCCAGGTCGGCGTCGACGCGGTCGGCGACGCGGCCAAGTGGCTCAAGGACGAGATGCAGTGCGACGTCGTGATGTGGAACGGCTCGCCGATCACCGTGACGCCGCCGGCGCACGTCGAGATGACCATCACCTACACCGAGCCCGGCGCCAAGGGCAACTCGACCGGCAACGTGCAGAAGCCCGCGACCATCGAGACCGGCGCGGAGCTGATGGTGCCGATCTTCATCAACGTCGACGACGTCGTGCGCGTCGACACGCGCACCGGCGCGTACGTCGAGCGCGTCTCCAAGGGCTGAGCGCGGGCCGGCCGTTGGCTGCCGACCCGATCGCGGTGCTGCGCGAACGCGCGGCGCTGGTCGCCCGGACGCGCGCGTTCTTCGCGGCGCGCGACGTGCTCGAGGTCGACACGCCGCTGCTCGGCGACGGCCTGGTCGTCGAGGCGCACATCGACCCGATCCCGTGCCGCGTGCGGCTCGGTGCCGAAGGCGAGGTCGCGCGTCACCTGCTGACGTCGCCCGAAGCGCCGATGAAGCGGCTGCTCGCGGCCGGCTCGGGGCCGATCTACCAGTTCGCCCACGCGTTCCGCGACGGGGAGGTCGGCCGTCGGCACGCGGTCGAGTTCACGATGCTGGAGTGGTATCGGCCGGGCTTCGACCATCGCGACCTGATGGGCGAGGTCGAGGCGCTGGTGCAGGAGCTGCTGCCGGGCGCCGGCCACGGGTCGTTCGAGCGGTGTTCGTACCGCGAGCTGTTCGTACAGAAGGTGCAGGTCGATCCGTTCGCGACGTCGCTGCCGGAGCTGCGCGCGGCCTGTGCCCGGGTCGGCGTCGACGTTCCCGACGGCTTCGACGACGGCACGCTCGACGACGCGCTCGACCTCCTGCTGGTCAGCCACGTCGAGCCGCGGCTCGGCCGTGGCCGGCCGCTGTTCGTGCACGGCTATCCGCCGTCGCAGGCGGCGCTGGCGCAGGTGCGCAGCGACGGCGACGGGCCGCCGAGCGCCGACCGCTTCGAGCTCTACGTCGACGGCGTCGAGCTCGCCAACGGTTACCACGAACTGGCCGACGCGGACGAGCAGCGGCGCCGCTTCGAGCAGGCCAACCGCGACCGCATCGCGCTGGGCCGCCCCGCCCTGCCGGTCGACGAGGATCTGTTGGCCGCGCTGGCCGCCGGCCTGCCGCCGTGCGCCGGCGTCGCGCTCGGCTTCGACCGTCTGGTCATGCTCGCGCTTGGCCGCGATCGCATCGACGACGTGCGGCCGTGACCGCGCGGCGCGTGGCCTGCCGGCCCGGTTCCGCCTCGGGGTATGTGCGGGCGCGGGGGCTTGTCGTCGCGCGCGTCGGTGCGATCCTGTTCGCATGAACCTCGGACGCGCGGCCGCCACGGCCGCCCTCGCCCTCGCTCCTCTCGTCGATCACGCCCGCGCCCAGGACCCCGGTCTGCGCGTGGCGCAGCCGATCGGCAACTTCGCGACGCAGCTGCTCGACTCGTCGGGGGCCGTCGTGCACCAGTGGTTCGGCGGCGGCAACCTGACCGCGCACGTCGCGCCAGACGGCACGCTGCTGCGTGGCCGCCAGGCGTCCGCGATCCCGGTGCCGGGCCAGACCGGCGGCGTGCAGCGCATCGCGTTCGACGGCACGGTGCTGTGGGACTACTCGCTCGACGGTCCGTTCCTCTACGGCCACCACGACCTCGAGCCGATGCCGAACGGCAACGTGCTGGTCATCGTCTGGGAGCGCTACACGGTCGCCGACGCGATCGCGCAGGGGCGTGACCCGGCGCTGATCAGCGGCACCGACTGGCTGCCCGACGGCCTGATCGAGCTGCAGCCGACCGGGCCGACCACGGCCGACGTCGTCTGGCAGTGGCACCTGATCGACCACGTGATCCAGGACTTCGACGCCAGCAAGCCCAACTTCGGCGTGGTCGCCGACCACCCCGAGCTGCTCGACATCAACTACCCGCAGGTCACGCTGACCGACGGCGACTGGAACCACGCCAACGGCATCGACTACGACCCGATCCACGACCTGATCGCGATCAGCGTGCGTTCGCAGAACGAGATCTTCATCATCGACCACTCGACCACCACGGCCGAGGCGGCCGGGCACACCGGCGGCGCGCGCGGCCGCGGCGGTGACATCCTGTGGCGGTGGGGCAACCCGGCGGCCTACCGCGCCGGCACCGCCAACGACCAGCAGCTCGACGGCCAGCACGACCCGCGGTTCGTGCCGCCGGGCTACCCGGGTGCGGGCCACCTGACGCTGTTCAACAACCGGCACACGCCGACCGAATCGGCCGTCTACGAGCTGGTGCTGCCGATCGACGCAGCCGGCAACCTGTCGATCGATCCGGTCACCGGCACCTACGGGCCGGCCGCGCCGGTGTGGCAGTTCGCCGAACCGGGCTTCTTCTCCAACGTCACGTCGAGCGCCGAACGCCTGCCCAACGGCAACACGCTGATCTGCAGCGGCACGCAGAACCGCGTGTTCGAGGTGACGCCGGCCGGCCAGACCGTGATGAGTTACGTGCACCCGGCGTCCAACCTGATGTTCCAGGCCAACTACGTCGACCGCACGATGTGGACCAGCCAGGAGCAGCTGTCGATCACGGGCGACCAGGTCGACTTCGACCACCTGCTCGGCACCGCGCAGGCCAACCGCTACGCGCTGCTGCTCGGTTCGCTGTCGGGGCGCAGCCCGGGCACGCTGCTGCCGGGCGGCACGCTGCTGCCGCTCAACGCCGACTTCCTGACCGACGCGATGGTGACGCAGTGGAACACCGGCGTGTTCGTCGACACGCTGTGCCTGCTCGACGCCAACGGCGCCGGCGCGTCGACGGTGCTGGCGCCGCCGAACGTGATCCCGCCGGCGCTGATCGGGCTGACGCTCGACTTCGCCCACGTCGTGTTCGACGGCTCGCTGCAGGTCGTGCACGCGAGCAACGCGGTGTCGGTCGAGCTGGTGCAGTAGCGGGGCTCGAGTTCGTCAGCGCGCCGGTGCCGTTGACGATCCGCAAGTGACCGAAGCCGCGGCTCAGACCGAGTCAAGGCCGTCGATCCAGCACGGGCCGGCGGGCGGCATCGCCGCGCGCACCATCGGCCCGGGCACGGCGATCTCGTCGAGCACCTGCGCCTGCAGCCGTTCGCGCAGTTCGACACGGTAGGGCGGCAGCAGCAGCGCGCATTCGATCTGGTCGGTGCAGTGCATCGCGGCCGGGATCAGTCGGGCGAGGTCCTCGTCGCTGCCGCCGAGCTCGTGCCAGTGGCCCTGCAGATCGGCGCCCTTGCCGGTGCAGGCATAGGCAACCGCTCGGCCGTCGCGTTCGAGCACGACGGTGGTCATGCCGGGCGTCGTCAGCAGCGTCGACATCGTGTGCACCGAACGTTCGATGTGGCGTGGCTTGTGGAGGTGCAGTCCGTGCAGCGCGTGGTGGTCGCGGATGTCCGCCAGGCGCACGCCGTCGAGCTCGCGCCGCGGCCGACGCGCCAGCAGCAGGCAGGCGTCGTCGCCGGTCTGCACGAAGCCGTGGCGGGCGTAGAGTTCGGGACGTTCGGCCCACAGCAGCACCTCGTCGACGGCGTCGTCGAGCGAGGCGAGCGCTGCCTGCAGCACCTCTCCGGCGAGGCCGCGGCCGCGCAGCGCCGGGTCGGTGGCGACCGAGCCGAGCAGCGCGACCTCGCGGGTGCCGTCGCGGTCCCGCAGCGTCGCGGTGCGGTAGGCGCAGTGGCTGAGCAGGCGGTCGCCGTCGGTCAGCACGAAGAACGCGCCGGCCCCGTCGTTGCGGTACAGCTGCGGCCAGGTCTGCTGCACGCCGTAGACGGCGCCGTCCAGCAGCCACTGGTCGAGCAGCGGCAGGAACTCCTGCACCTGTTCGCGGTCGAGGCGCCGCACGCTGTCGGTCAGGGCGCTCACGACATGTGCTTGCGGAACGCTTCTTCGAGCTTCTGCCGCAAGTCCATCGCGGCGACGAAGCCGTCGTCGGCCGTGCGCAGCGCCTCCTGCAGCGTCTCGGGGGTGTCGACCTCGTCGGCCTTGGGCTGTTCGGCGGCCAGCTTCTGCAGCCGTTCGAGCAGGTCCTGGAACCGCGGCGAACCTTCCGTCGCCGATGGCGCCGCGGCGGTCGGGGCCACCGCCGCGGTCGAGCCGACCGCGGGGTCGATGCGTGGGATCTCGCTCATCGCAGGAACCCTTGCAGGCTGGTCTGCAGCACGCGGGCGCTGACCTGCAGCGCCGTCTGGTAGGACAGGTCCTGACGCTGCAGCTCGAGGATCGACTCGGCGATGTCGGTGTCCTCGACCAGCGACAGCGACTCGGCGCGCGACACGCGCAGGCCCTCGACGCGGTTCTGCAGCACGTCCATGCTCGACGAACGGAAGCCGAGCTCGCGCAGCCCGTCGAGCACCGCATCGTGCGCGCTGTCGACCTCACCGAGCAGGTCGCCGATGCGGTCGCGCACGCCGGCGTCGGAGATGTCGCCGTCGTTGACGAGGATATCGCGCAGTTCGGCCAGCGTCGTGAACACGTCGAAGGTGCCGCCGTACTTGACGTCGACCACGCCGGTCTGCACCAGGTTGCTCGGGTCGAGGTAGAGCATCGAGCCGTTCTCGCTGTTGCGCACCGGTGCGGGCCCGGTGCCGAACAGGTCGACCTCCCGCTGTGTCAGGCCACCGTCGGTCGACAGGTTGGCCTTCGACGTGAACGAGCCGGTCGTCGTCGCCGGCACCCCGGTCACGGTCAGCGCGATCTCGCGACCGTCCGCGGTGCGGAACTGGCCGTCGGTCACCGGCACCGGAAGCGCCGGGCCGCCCTCGATGCTGAGGGTGTCCGGACCGGTCGTGAACACGTAGTTCAGCTGGCCGAGCGCGGTGGTGTTGCCGCTGCCCGCGGTGATCTCCGCAGGTGCGTCCGTGTGCAGCCCGGCGAACGTGATGTCGAGCTGCGCGAAGCCGATCCCGGTGTCGCCCGAACCGAACGACGCGATGCCGGTCTCGTTCTCGCCGAAGGCCGGCGAGAACGTCGTCGCGGTGCGGTCGCGCGACAGGAAGATCGAGTCGCCCGGCACGTTGAGCCCGGTCGTCACGCCGGGCGCGACGTCGACCTCGAGGCTGTCGCGGTTGCCGCTGTAGACGGCGCGCGTGCGGCCGCCGACGGTCTCGAGGCGGAACGGCTGCGAGCCGGTCTCGGTGCCGCCGAACAGGTAGCGGTCGCCGCGTCGGCTGTTGGCGATGCCGAGCATCTGGTCGAGCAGCTGGTCGACCTCGGCCGCGACGCTCTGGCGGTCGCTGTTGCTGAGCGTGCCGTTGGCCGCCTGCGTGGCGAGCTCGCGCACGCGCTGCATGATGCTCGAGCCGTCCTCGAGCGAGGCGGTGCTGGTGTTGAGCGTCTCGCGCGCCAGCGACACGTTGTTGCTGAGCTGCTCGAGATCGCGGATGTCGCCGCGCAGCGGCAGGATCCGCAGCGCCGCCGCCGGGTCGTCCGACGGCCGGTTGACCCGGCGGCCGGTCGCGACCTCGGTCTGCAGCTGCGAATAACGGAACAGGCCGCGCTGCATGTCGAACAGCGCGCGCGAGTAGAGCGTTCCTTGTGTGATCCGGATCGCCATGCCTACCTCCCCAGGTTGATCAGCACGTCGGTCATCTCCTGCGCGACGCTGATGAATCGCGCGGCCGCCTCGTACGACTGCTGGTACTTCAGCAGGTCGACCATCTCCTCGTCGATGTTGACGCCCGACACCGACTCGCGGTCGGCCTCGAGCTGTCCGAGCAGCTGGTTCTGGGCGTCGAGCGCGCTGCGCGCGGCCGACGTCTCGAAGCCGATGTCGCCGACCAGGTCGGCGTAGAAGTCCTCGATCGTGTTCGAGTCGAGTTGCGACAGATCGCGATCGCGCAGGCCGATCATGCGCGACAGGTTGCCGGCGTCGCCGGTCGCCGCGCCGAGGCCGGCGGCGAGGCGGTCGGGGTTGCCGAGCAGGCTCTCGTTGACCCGGATGTCCGCGGCCGAGGAGCCGAGGAAGAACGCGTTCATGCCGGTCGCGACCAGGATGTCGCTGGTGTCGCTGTCGGCGAGCGCGTCGAGCGCGAACACCTGACCGTCGGTCGCCGAGATGTCGCCGGCGCCGAACGAGACGCGGATGCCGTTGCCGAGCGCGATCGGTTCGCCCGGTTCGTACTCACGGCCGACGTCGAGCGTCGTGACCAGCTGGCCGTTCTCGTCGAGCACGCGGACCCGCAGGTTGGGGCTGAGGCCGATCGTGCCGTCGCCCTCCGGAACGAACGTGAACTGCTGGTTGTCGAGGCCTTCGTACGATCCCTCGATCGAGACCTCGATCGGGTTGTCACGGCCGATCGCGGTGGTCGTCGACAGCCCGAGGTCGGTCAGCACCGCGCCGGCGCCACCGTTGGTCAGCGTCAGCTCGGACGTGTTGCCGCCCTGGTTGCTCTGGATCACCAGCCGCCCGCCGACCGACGACGCCGTCGCCGCCGTGCCGAGGTCGTTGTTGATCGCGGCGGCCAGCTCGTCGGCCGTCGCGGCCCCGGGGTTGGCGAAGTCGGTCGCGTCGAGCGTCACGGTGGTCAGCGTCGGCGACGAGGCGGTGCCGGTGGTCACGTCGAAGCTGACCGGGAACGTCTGGCCCGACAGGTCGTACGGCTCGGCCGCGGTGCTGCCGATCGTCGGGTTGATGCCGCCGAACGTGCCGCCGTCCGGGTTGGGATCGAGCTGCGGCGAGAAGTCGAAGCCGTAGCCGCTGTCCGAGCTGATGCGCAGGCGGCCGGTCGGGTCGATCGACGCCGAGATGTGGTCGATCGCCGAGACCTCGCTGGCGAAGTCCTCGAGCGTCATCGTGTTGGGATCGATGTCGATGCGCGTGCGCTCGAGTTCGCCGGTCTGCGTGTTGGTCACCGACACGTAGAGCTCGCCCTGCTCGACCGGGAACGCGAAGCCGGCCTGCGCCAGCAGCTCGTCGCCGATCACGCCGTCGCCGTCGCCGTCGACCGCGCCGTAGGACGCGACCAGCGACTGGAACGGACCCGACGCCGGCATGCCGGTCGAGTGCAGCCGGTTCCACTCGAGGATCGTGCTGCGCGCCAGTTCGTCGAGGCGCGACGTGAAGCCCGGCAGACCACCCTGTTCCTGGCGGATCAGCGCGGCGATGCGGCCCTCGTTGACCTGCGACGGCGCGCGGTTGTCCCCGACGTAGAGCTCGGTCGTGCCGGCGCTGTTCTTGCCGACGCGCAGCTCGGTCGCGCGGCCACCGGCGACCACCAGGTTGCCGCCGACCAGCAGGTCGACGCTGCCCGACGAACGTTCGATCGCGCGCGTGTCCAGCAGCTTGCCCAGCTCCTTGACGTGCTGGGAGCGCGTGTCGCGCAGGTCGTTGGCGTCCGAGCCGTTGGCCTCGGCCGAGATGATCTGTTCGTTGAGCCGCGCGATCGCCTGGGTGCGCTGGTTGACCTGGCGCGTCAGCCCGCGGACCTCGTCGAAGGTGCTGCCGCCGAGGTCGCCGAGCCGCTGCGAGATCAGGTTGAACTGCTGGCTCATGGTGCTGCCGGCCTGGATCAGCCCGCCGCGCAGCGCGCGGTCGGACGGATCGGTGCGCAGCTGGTCGAGCGAGCCGAACAGGTCCTTGAACGAGTTGGACAGGCCCTCGTCCGGCTCCGCGAAGATGCTCTCGATCTCGCGGTAGCGCATGTCGTCTAGCTCGGCCGCACCGACCAGTCCCAGCTGGAACTGCAGGCGTCGTTCGAGGCCCTCGTCGACCAGGCGCGAGATGCCGTTGACGTCGACGCCGCTGCCGATCTGCAGGTTGCCGCCGATGCCGTACGACAAGGCGGTGCCGAGCTCGACGCGCTGGCGCGAATAGCCGGGGGTGTTGGCGTTGGCGACGTTGTTGCCCGCCGTCTGCATTCCTAGCTGGGCGGCCTTCAGGGCAGCCAGGCCAGATCCGAATCCGAAACCGAAGCTCATGGGGGTGGCTCCTCGTGTCTCACATGCGGCCGTCGACCAGCTGGCCGGCGGCGTTGGGTCCATTCAGGTTGCGGGCGCGCCGGTCGTAGCCGGGCGTGCGCGCGTTCTTGGCCGCGCCGAGCACCTCGGCGCCGATGCCGGACTGCGCGTTCTCAGCGAACTTCAGCAGCCGTTGCCCGAGGGTCGTCTCGGTGCGCACGAGCTTGGCCAGGCGGGTGACCTGGTCGGAGGCATCGCGCAGCGAGCGTGCCTGCTGCGACGGCAGTGCCGCCGCGATGCGGGTCACGTTGACGTGCAGCTCCTCGGGGCGCGCGCCGGCGGGGGTCGGCAACGCCTGGCGCAGGCGCTTCAGCAGGCCGCTGCGACGGTCCTCCTCGCCGGCGAGCTGGTGTGAGAGCTGTTCGATCTGCGACGACGGCGCGAGCACGTCGGGGCGGATCGAGATCCAGGCCGCGCGGCGCGCCTGCAGCGCGTCGAGCAGCTGTTGCAGCAGCGCCCGCGTGGTGCGGAACGACTGCTCGAGCTGGGTCGCATCCTCAGAGAACGACATCGAAACCTCCGTTGGTCGTGGCCTTGGCGGCCATCCATTGCTCCTTGGCCGCGACGCGGCGCAGCTTCTCGGCTGCCTCCCGGTCGGGCTCGATCGCGCCGTGGCGCTCCATGTCGGCCATCAGCGACGACGCGATGCCGATGCCGCCCGAGCGGGCGAGTTCGTTCGCGACGTTCTGGTCGAACCAGCCGGCGTAGGTGTCCGCGCCGGGTCCCTTGCCGAACATGCCGCCCTCGCCGCCGAGCGAAGAGGTCGAGCGCAGCGCGCCGACCAGCGTCTTGACGAACACGGCCTCGAACTGGTTCGCGACCTTCTCCGCCTTGCTGCGCTCGTTCTGCGCCGCGTCCTGCGGCTTGAGCGACATCGTCTCGATGGCGAGGGTGTCCATCACTGCACCTCCAGATCGGCGTGCAGGAAGCCGCCCTGGTCGAGGGCGACGAACACCTGCACGAGCTGCGCTGGCGTCAGGCCGAGCGCCTTCAGGTTCTGCAGCAGGTCTGCGACCGTGGCCCCGCCGCCGCCGATCGGCTGCAGCTCGGTGCTGTTGGTCTGGGCCTCGACGCGCGATCGCCCGACGCGTTCGGTCGTGCCCTGCGCGAGCGCGTTGGGCTGCGACACGAAGTCCTCCTCGACGATGGCGATGGTCAGCTCGCTGAGGCCGACGACGCACGGGCTGATCAGCACGCCCTCGCCGGCCAGCACGGTGCCGCTGGTCTGGTCGATGGTGACCTTGGTCGGGTTCTCGACGGCGACGCGCACGTTGCCGATCAGGCCGAGCACCTGCATGGCGTTCTCGCTGGTGCGCTGCTCGAACGGCATCTCGATGCGAACCAGCGACGGGTCGACCGCCGAGATCTTCATGCCCATGCCGGCCAGCGCGGTGGTCACGCCGCTGGCGACCGACGACGAGTTGAACGGGCTCGGGTTGAGCAGGCGCAGCTCGAGCGCGCCCGACTCGCTGAAGAACGACGACTCCATCGGTCGCACGACCAGGCCGCCGTTGAGCAGGTGCGCGGTCGCGTTGGGGTTCTTCTGCACCGACGCGTTCTGGCCCTTGGCGGTGAAGCCCGCGACCGTCAGCGGCCCCATCGCGACGACGTAGTCCTGGCCGTCGACGCCGCGCAGCACGGCGCGCAGCAGCTGGCCGCCGCGCAGCGACTGCGCGTCGCTCAGCACCTGGCACTTGACGTCGAGGCGCGTGCCTTCCTTGGCGAACGGCGGCAGCTCACAGGTCAGCGAGACCAGCGCGGTGGTACCGCCGGTGACGTCGCCGATCGTCAGGTTGAGGTCGTGCTGCTTGATGAAGTTGAGGATCGCCTGCCGGGTGCCGCGGTCGCTGGCGCCCTGGCCCGGCACCAGGCCGGAGACCAGGCCGACGCCGGTCAGCATGTGCGGCATCATGTTGGCGACCTTGGTGACGCTGCTGATGCGCGGCGACAGCACGGTCTGGCCGAGGCGGTTGAGGCGCACCGGCGCGAGCGGGCTGATCGTCGGCTCCTGCGTCGGAGCAGGCGCGGGCAGCGGCGTGCCGGTCGGGTCCTGGTTCGTCAGCGGCGTCTGCGGCTGGCCGCCGGTCGGCGCCTGCGCCACCGCGAACGTCGTCAGCAACGTCGCGAGCGAGCAGCGAATCTTGTCGGCGAAGGTAAAGCGCATCGTCGTTCCTCCGAGGATCTAGAAGGGCCACGCGGCCCAGACCAGCGTGTCGAAGAGTTGCCCGATCGGGCCGCGGGTGACCTGACGCGTGTTGGCGCCTTCGCCGGTGATCGCGATGCGGGCGTCGGCGACCATCGCGCTGCCGATGGTGTTGGCGGGGGTGACGTCGAGCGGGCGGACCAGGCCGCTGATGCGCAGCGTGCGGGTCTCGTCGTTGAGCTTGACCGAGCGCGTGCCGGCGACGACCAGGTTGCCGTTGGGCTGCACGTCGAGCACCACCACGGCGATGCTGGCGCGCACGTCGCTGTTGGTGTTCTGCTTGGCCTCGCCGTTGAAGTCCTGCTCCTTGCGGATGTCGATGCGCGGCAGGATGTTCTCGTTGAACGTCTTGTTGCTCAGCGAGTAGGCCTCGAGACGCGCGGCCAGCGAGGTGTCGTTGCGGCGCTCGACCTTCTCCTCGTTGCGGACCTGCGTCTGCTCCTGGATCATCACGGTCAGGATGTCGCCGACGTGGCGGGCGCGCTGGTCGGCGATCGACGCGATGCGCACGCCGGCTTTGCGGTAGGGGTTCTGGGCCGCGACGTTCGCGGCGAGGGCGCCGACGCAGAGCGCGAGCGTGAGGGTCTTGCTCAGGGTGAAGGTCATGGTGGGCTCTACGGGTTGACGACGACCAGGCCGGGGCCGTGCACGACGCCGGTCATCTGGGTGCGGGAGTTCATGTTGGTCAGGCGGATGCGGCCGGCCAGCGGCGCGTCCTCGTTGGCCATCGCCTTGGCGGTGACCTTGACGCGACCGCGCGTCAGCACGACCGTGACGATGTCGCCCTTGCGGATGACGGCCGGCGGCGCGATGTCGCCGAGCGTCAGGCGCTGGTTGGGGCGCAGGTTCTTGCGCGCGGTCATGCCGGCGATCTGGTCCATGCGGGCCAGGAACAGGCCGGACGACTGCGCCATCGGCTCGCGCGCGATGACGATGTTGTCGGGGCCGAGCGGCTGGTCCTTGGCGATGGTGCCGGTGGTCTTCAGCACCTGGTGGAAGCGCTGCAGCTTGTAGCGCAGCGGCACCTTCTTGAAGAGCTCGCCGTCGACCAGGATCTCGACGTCGACGATCGCCGACGTCAGGTTGGTCTTGGTGCCGCGCACGCGGGCGCGCAGGTCCTGGCTGACGCGGCCCGGCGGCGCCTTCATGCGGCGTACGCGGATCGGCGCCTCGAACTCGACGTCGCCGCCTTCGATCGCCAGCTGCGCCTGCAGCGCGGCGGTCGCCGAGTCGAGCATGTCCTGCTGCGGCACGTCGACCGACAGACCCTGAACGACGACTTCGTTGCCGCCTGACAGCTTGACCGTCTTGAGCTGCACGCCGGCCGCGGCGAGCGCCTGGATCACGTCGGTGCGCGAGACGGCGCGCGAGAAGCCGTTGACCGGCGCGGGGCCGAACCGGATCTGGCTGATCGCGAGCGTCTGCGCGTTGGTCGGGGTGATCTCGCAGAGATCGCCGATCGTGACGTGCAGACCGCGAACGGTCGTGGCCGGCTTGATGCGCAGGTCGGGCTGCGCCGGCGGATCGTCGCCGCCGCCGCCGCTTAGCACGCAGACCGTCAAGATGGTGAGCAGGTTCATGGTCGTTCTCCTTGGTTCGCGATCAGCGCGACAGGTTGGTGGCCGTGGACAGCATCTGGTCGGATGCCTGGATCGCGCGGCTGTTCACCTCGTAGGCGCGCTGCGCGACGATCAGGTTGACCAGCTCGTTGACGATCTGGACGTTGGAGCGCTCGATGAAGCCCTGCTTGAGCAGGCCGAGGCCGTTGCTGCCCGGCGTGCCGGTGGTCGGTTGGCCCGACGCCTCGGTCGGACGCATCACGTTGGCGCCGACCGCGAGCATGCCGCTCGGGTTGATGAAGCGGTGGATGTTGAGCTGGCCGAACTGCGTCGACGTGTCGGGCGAGCCGGCGGTCCGACCGCTGACGCGGCCTTCCGGGTCGATCGAGATCTCGAGCAGGTCGGACGGCACCGTGACTTCGGGCGTCAGGATGTTGCCCGCGCCGGTGACCAGCTTGCCGTCGGCGTTGAGGTGGAAGTTGCCGTCGCGGGTGTAGCCGGTCGAACCGTCCGGGAGGATGACCGAGAAGAAGCCGTCGCCGTCGACGGCGACGTCGAGGCTGCGCTCGGTGATCTCGAGCGTGCCGGTCGTGAACACCTTGGTGGTGCCGTTGAGGCGCGTGCCGGAGCCGATCTGGGTGCCGATCGGCACCGCGGCGTCGCCGGCGCCGCGCGCCAGGCCCGGCGACTGCAGCGTGACGTAGAAGAGGTCTTCGAAGGACGCCTGCGACTTCTTGAAGCCGGACGTGTTCACGTTCGCGATGTTGTTCGCGATCATGTCGACCATGGTCTGCTGGGCCTTCATGCCCGTGGCGGTCGTGTAGAGGCTCTTGAGCATCTCGGGGTTACCTCAACATCTGGGTGATCATGTTTTCCTGGAGCTTGTTCACGCCCGTAAGGGCCCGTTGGGTGGCCGAGAAGCCGCGTTCGACGGTGATCATCGCGACGAGCTCCTGCAGGCTGTCGACGTTGCTGCCTTCCAGGTAACCCTGCTGCAGTCCGTCGGCGGCTTGCTTGCCTTGTTGGTTGGTGGGGTCGACGTAGAGGCTCTTGCCGATCGGGATCAGCGCGTGCGGGTCGTCGAGTTCGACCATCGCCAGCGGGCCCCATTGCTGGCCGCTGCTCGGGTCGCTGATGGTGCCGTTGGGCGAGAACGCCAGGTCGGTCGGCGTGGCGTCGCCGGCGCCGAGCTGGATCGGCAGGCCGTCCTTGTTGAGCACGCGCAGTCCGTCGCGCGTGGTCAGGTGGCCGTCGGTCGCGATCTGCAGCTGGCCGTTGCGGGTGTAGAACGAGCGGCCGGTGCCGTTCTGCACGCGCAGCCACTGGTCGCCGGCGATCGCGACGTCGAAGCGGTTGCCGGTCTCCTTGAGCGAGCCGCGCTGCATGTCGGACTGCTCGACGTAGTCGACCGCCGACAGCTCGCGGTCGAGCAGCGAGTGGAACCGGTTGCCGGTGTCCTGCGCGATCGCCGCACGACGCTTGAAGCTGGTCGTGTCGACGTTCGCCAGGTTGTTGGCGATGGCCGCCTGCTTCTCCGCGAGGAAGGTCAGGCCGCGCACCAGGGTGTTCTCTGCGTATCCGGTCACGACTACCTCACGATGTTCATGAGTTCCGAGAGGATCTCGTCGGTGGTCGTGATGACCCGGGAGTTGGCCTGGAAGCCGCGCTGGGCCTCGATCAGGTTGACGAACTCCTGGGCGATGTCGACGTTGCTGTTCTCGAGCTGGCCCGCCCGGACGGTGCCGGCGCCGGCCGCGTTGGCGGTCGTCGCGATGGCGTCGTCCGAGTTGGGCGACTCGACGAACAGCGTGTCCCCCTGACGGACCAGGCCGCCCTCGTTGCTGAACATGCTGATGCGCAGCTGCTCGAGCACCTGGCTCTGGCCGTTGCTGTAGAAGCCGACCAGTTCGCCGCTGTTGTTGAAGCCGACGTTGAGCAGCGAGCCGGCGCCGAAGCCGTCCTGGTCGACCGCCGCGACTGTGGTCGCGTTGCCGAGCATCGCGATGCCGTCGAACTGACCCGACGTGCCCAGGTCGACGGTGACGTTCTGCGCCTGCGCGATGCCGTTCCACGCGAACGACAGCTGGTTGGTGCCGCCGCCGATGACGTTGAACGAACCGTCGTTGTTGAAGCGGATCTGGCCGATCGAGCCCTGCGTGATCGTGCCCTCGTTGCTGTCGATCTCCGCCTGCATATCCCAGATCGTCGAGTCCTGGGTGTTGCGCGTGAACGTCATCGTGACCGGGTGCGTGCGCCCCTGGCTGTCGACGACGTCGATCGAGGTGACCGCGGTGTCCGGGCCGGTGCCCTGCTGCGCGACCTCGAAGCTCGGCCAGCTGGCGCCGCCGGTGTTGCCCGAGACGTCGCCGATGAACAGGCTCATCTCGGCCTCTTCCTTGTCGGTGGCGGTCAGCTGGATGTTGCCGTCCGGCGTCAGCGACGCGGTCGCCTGGTTCGAGTCGATGGTGTTGTTGATGAACGTGATCAGCTCGGCGAGCGTGGTGCCGTCCTGGTTGCCGACGCCGGCCGTGCCGTAGACGAACGTGTCCGAGAACGCCGTGCCGTCCGGGTTGGTGCCGCTGATCGTGATCGCCTCACCGGTCTGGTAGGGCGCCGTGCGCGCGGTCAGCTCGTTGAGGTCGGTGGCGCCGACGGCGACCGCCTCGGTGCCGGACTCGAGCGTGGTGTTGATGCCGAGCGTCTGCAGCAGGCTCGACGACGACGAGCCGTTGTCGAACTTGATCGTCGCGCTCGAGCCGAGTTGCACGGTGTCGACCGTGACCGTGCCGGCGACGTCGTCGCCGGTCGCGTTGATGCCGTTGAGGTTGGCGTTGAGCCACGTCGCGACCTCCGACGGCAGCGTCGGGCCCGGCGTGAACGGCGCCGCGTTGGGCACCTGGATGCTCTGCTGGGCGCCGCCGTTGACCGACACCAGCATGGTCTCGCCGACGTTGCCTGACAGGTCGAACGACGGCGCGCTGGCACCGGTCGCGGTCGCCGTCTTGGTCGCGGCGGTGCCCGAGTTGAGCGGCACGTTCGACTCGACGATCTCCTCGAGCGGGCCACCGACCTCGGCCGGCAGGCTGCCCTGGAACGCCACCGAGGTGGTCGCCTGCGCCGGCAACGTGTCCGACGTCGGCACCGTGATGTTGCCGCCCGAAGCGCTGACGACCCGCAGGCCGGTGCGCAGGTCGACCAGCGAACGGTTGGCGTCGATGCCGAACGAGCCGACGCGCGAGTAGAACGTCTGCGAGCCGTTGGTCATCGTGAAGAAGCCGCGACCCTGCAGCGCGACGTCCATCGAGCGGCCGGTGTCCTGCAGCGTGCCCTGGCTGGTGTCGGTGTCGACCGACGCCATGAACGCGCCGGTGCCGATCTGCAGCGGGTTCTGGCCGCCGAAGTTGCCGTTGGGGCCGGATCCGGCACGCACGGTGAAACTCAGGATGTCGCTGAACGTCGCCCGCGAACCGCGGAAGCCCGGCGTGCTGACGTTCGCCAGGTTGTTACCGATGACGTCGATGTAGGTCTGGTGGACGCGCAGTCCCGACAGGCCCGTGTAGAGTGCGGTGCTGACCATTGGTGGGTGTGCTCTCGGTGGTTGTCAGATGAGGTCGCTGCTACTGCGCGGCGGTGATGCCGAGCACCGAGCGCATGTCGATCTCGTCGCCGCCCTCGAGGCGCAGCCGCACGTCGCCGGTCTCCGCGACGAACACGCTGGTCACCTTGTCGGAGCCGGTGCTGCCGTCCTCGGCGAGGTACTCGACGCTCTGGCCGAGCAGCGCGCTGCCCTGGCTCAGGCCCTGAGTGCGCGCGAGCACGCCCTGGTAGTCGAGCAGCTTCAGCATGTTGCTGTTGAGCTCACGCTGCTCCTCCATGTTGGAGTAGCTCGCCATCTGCGTGTTGAAGCTCTCGCTGTCGACCGGCTCGAACGGCGTCTGGTTGCGGAGCTGCTCGGTCAGCAGCTGCAGGAACTGGTTGTCGCCGTAGCTGGCCTCCTGCGTGCTGAGCACGCCGATGCCGCCGGTGTTGTTGAGGTTGTTGATGTTGAATGCGCTGTCCATGGCTCGTTCCCCTATGCCCAGAAATCCAGTCCTTCTGCGGTGATGTAGCCGCGCTGTCGCGGTGCCGAGGCCGCGTCCTCGGCGAAGTCGTCGTGCGCGGCCGCGCCGGCGTCGCCCTGGGCGTCGCGTGCGGCCTGCTGCCGTTCGAAGTCCTCGCGCGTCTGCACTTCGGCGCCAGTGACCTCGAGGCCGTTCTCCGCGAGCGTCGTCTTGAGCTCTTCGATGTGGCGCTGCAGCAGCTGCGCCATGTCGTTGCGCTCGGCGGCGATCAACAGCGTCAGCTTGTTGCCGCCCTCGACGGTCATGCGGAGGTCGAGCTGGCCGAGCTCCGGCGGCTGCAGGCGCATGCGCATCTCGCCACCGTCGTCGTTCAGCTTCATCATGATCTGCTTGAAGACCGAGTCGCGCGCCTGCTCGAGCATCTGCATCGAGTGCGCGCTCTTGGTCGCGTAGCCGGTCTGCACGCTCGCCGCCTTCGGCGGGGTGCTGTTGGCGAACTGCGCGTTGGAGGCCCCGCGAACGGTCGGCTCGACGGCGCGTGCGGCGGCCGGTCCGGCCTGCTGCTGTGCCTGCGCGTTGGCGACGAGCGTCTGCTGGGTGCCGTGCTGCGCGTGGAACGCGGCGGTCATCAGCGGCTCGTTCTGCTGAGAAGAAGTGCGGGGAGAGTCGGTTCCTTTGCCGGCAGTCTTGTTCTGCTGCTCCGGCTCTCCCCGGCGAATGCTCTCGGTGACGTCGGCCTGCTCGTCGAGCGGCGCCGCCTCGGTGTCGTCGACGTCGGCGGCGGCGTCGGTCGGGTCGCTCTCGTCGGCGGCCCTGCTGGGCTCGATGTCGTCGACGTCGCGCTCGATCTGCTTGTCGGTCGGCGCCTCTTCGACGCGATCGGGAACCTCGGCCTCGACGTCGCTCGGCTCATTGGCAACGGAGTCACGCAGCAGCCGATCGAAGCGATCGTCCTGCTGGGGACGCATGGAGGCCGCCACCGGGATCCCCATGGGGTCCGATTCGACACGACCTAGCTGGATGTTCGGAATCGCCACAATGCTCTCCTTTGCCTGCACTTGGAGAGAGCACCGGGCGTGCCAAGCGGATCCGCGGACGCGCTACCTACGGTGGCGCCGGCGAAACCGGCCCTCGGGGGAGCGATCTGGCGTGGGGGCGGCACGATCTGCCGATCCGGGGGGCGGCAGGATCTGCCGCAGCCGGCAGGATCTGCCGGCCGCCGCGGACCGTCCGTTCGCTGCGTCGTTCGACACTTTTCGAGGTTCGCCTCTCAAGTCGTCGGGCGGCCTGCCGATGATCCTCTTGCACCACCCTTACGAGAGGTCGCACATGGACATCCGCAACGTAGGCAACCAGGGAAACGTCGACCGCATCGGCGAGCGCAACAAGCGCACCGACGCGAAGCGCGCCGAGACGGCGCCGACCGTTCTCCGTGGTGACGACGCCACGATCAGCAACACCGGTCGCGAGACCGCCGCTGCCATCGAGCAGCTCACCGAGCGCGCGAAGTCGGACGACGGCGATCGCGACGCGCTCGTCGCCGCCGCCAGGCAGAAGCTGCTGTCCGGCGAACTCGACACGCCCGCGGTGTTCGCGGCGACGGCCAACCGCCTCGCCGAGCGCGGCTTCCTCAGCTAGCGGGCAAAGCCCCGTCCGCACGCGTACACGCCGCTTCCGCGATCACGGTTGGCAGCGCGTCCACTACATGGACGCGCTCCTAGCGGGCAAAGCCCCGTCCGCACGCGTACACGCCGCTTCCGCGATCACGGTCGGCAGCGCGTCCACTACATGGACGCGCTCCTAGCGCTTGTCCGCCGCCGTCGACGGCCGCGCATACGCGATGCCGTCCGGCCCCTTGCGGGTGTCGATGCGATCGACGACCTCGGCCTTCTGCAGGTCGACCACGGCGACGAACTCGCCGCGCGCGCACGCGACGTAGGCGCGCCGACCGTCGCTGCCGGTGACCACGCCGAGCGGTAGCGAGCTCTGTTCGCTGCGGTCGCCGTGGATCGACACCTCGCGCAGCAGCGTGCGCCTGGCCGTGTTGAAGATCATCAGTTCGCCGCTCTCGGCGCACGTCACCAGCACGTGCGCGCCGTCGGGCGTGAACGCGACGCGGAACGGCACCGAGCCGGTCGCCAGCGTCGCGATGATCTTGCGTTGCTTCGCCGACACGATCGCCAGCGTGTCGTCGGCGCGATTGGCGACCCACGCGTCCCCGGTGACGGGGTGCACGGCCATGCCCTCGGCACCCTTGCCGGTGGCGATCGGCGCGGGCGCGAGGTCGCCCGCCGGCCGCGCCAGGTCGAAGAACGTCACGGTCCCGTCGACGACGCTGGTCGCCGCCGCGTGGCGGCCGCCGGTCGCGACCGAGACCATGTGCATCGACGGTTGTCCGGTCGGCCAAGAAGCCTCGACCGCGCCGGCGCGCACGTCGACGCGCAGCAGCCGGCGGGTCGTCTCGCTGGTTACGACCACGTCGTGCGCCGACACGAACTGCACGCCGTGCGGCCGCAGGAACTTCTTGTCGCGATCTTCACCCGGGCGCGGCAGGTCGATCGTGCGCAGCACCTTGGCGGCGACGACGTCGACGACGGTCAGCGTGTGTCCGGGCTTCTGCGTGCCGTAGTCGGTCACGACCGCGGTGTGTCCGTCGGCGGAGACCGCGACCTCGTGCGGACCGACGCCGGTGCCAAGCCTGGCCACCTCGTGGCCGTCGACGACGTCGAAGATCGACAGCGTGTGCTCGGCCTTGTTGCAGACCAACAGCCGGTCGCCGGGTTGCTGGGCGTCGAGCGGCAGCGCGCAGAGCGCGATGGTCAGCAGGTTGAGGCGGCGCATTGGCGGACTACTACGCAATGGCTGACGTCGGCGCGAACCGCGCGTCCGAAACCCTGCGTCCGCTACCCTGCGTCTGCCCCGGCCGGGTTGCCACGGGTCGGGCTGCCACGGGTTGGGCGTCGGGGGGTTGGTCCCTCCGCCCCAGCCGTTAAAACAGCCTTTGCCCCTCCCGCCCGCGATGCACCTACCTGCGCCGTTCCGTAATCCGCTGCTGGTGGCAGCGCTGCTGTCGATCCCTGCCCTGAGCCTGCCGGCCCAGCAGCAGGCGCCTGCTGCATCCCAGCAGGGTGACGAGGATGCGCTGCAGAAGAAGATCGACCAGGCGATCAAGGACTACGAGAGCGTGCGCAAGGACCGCGACAAGCTGGTCCAGCGGCGTCGGCTGCTCGGCTGGCTCGGCGAGATCGACCATCCGCGCGTCACCAAGTACCTGCGCAACGAGCTGAAGAACCTCGCCCGCTACTCGTCCGGCACCCATGTGATCGAGGCGCTCGGCAAGGTCACGCGCGAAGGCACGCAGGACGACCTGCGGCGGGCGCTGTTGGCGGGCAACTCGCACCACTCGGTGCGCATCGCCGCGGTCAAGGCGTTGGTCGGGTTTGGCGACGAGGCGACCGATGCGCTGATCGAACTCGCGTACGAGACCAAGAACGGTCGCGCGCGCGGTGGCCTGCTGCAGGGACTGTCGGCGTGCGACTCGGCCAGGATCCGGCGCGAGCTGGCCCGCTTGATGACCGACGGCGACCACGCGCACCGCCGCTACCTGCTGCTCAACACCGCGTCGATCAAGGGCGATCCGGTCATCGACCGCGCGCGCGAGCAGTGCGTCAAGGAAGGCAACCTGATCGTGTCGTCGACGGCGTGGCGCCTGCTCGCCGAGCAAGGCAACTCGCGTGCGATGGCGCTGACGCTCGACGTCATCGAGCGCGTGTTCGACACCCCGGACGCCGCTTCGGCGGTCGAGCTGATCCGCGGCCTGGCGGCGGTCGGGGATCCGGACTTCTATCCGGCCTTGCTGCGCTACGGCGCGGTGCGCGGCGGCGGCGTCCGGCAGGCGCTGCAGGTCGCCGCAGGCCATGCGGCCAGGCAGCCGGAGCTGATCGAATACCTGATCGAGGAAGGGCTCGAGTCCGACAGCAAGGCGGAGCGCGCGGCGGCCAAGGCGCTGCTCGCCAAGGCGCCGGCGTCGGCGCTGCAGCCGCTGGTCGAGAAGGTGCGCAAGCAGCTGCGGCGCAACCGCAAGCGGGTGCTCGACATGGCGGCGGGCTTGCAGGAGCTGCTCGCCAAGGATCCGACCTGGGTCCAGGACCTGGCGTCGCTGGCGGCGGCGTCGGACCTCGAGAGCCGGCTGCTCGGCCTGTCGATGCTGCTGGAGATGGGCTCGCCCGCGGCGATCACGTCGGCGCAGAAGTACACGCGCAACCGCGCCTGGGAGCTGCGTTCGCTGTCGTTCCGCTACCTGGCGAAGAACCGCGACGTGACGTCGATCCCGTTCTTGATCGCGCGCTACGGTTCCGAGGACGGCCGCCTCAAGCAAGAGCTGGAGACGGCGTTGTTCGTGCACACCGGCACGCGCTGCTGGTCACGCAGCGACTGGAGTCGCTGGTGGCGCAAGGAGAAGGAGGGGTTCGTGCTGCCGCACCCCAACAGCGTCCGGGGCGGTGGTTCGACGACCGGCGGCAACACGATCAGCTACTACGACATCCCGCTGGTCAGCTCGCGCATCGCGTTCGTGGTCGACCACAGCGGCTCGATGAAGTCGCGCGTCGGCACCGACCGCAAGCGGACCCGACTCGATGCCGCCAAGGAGCAGCTGCGCCAGGTCGTCAAGGCGCTGCCGAAGACGCACAAGGTCAACCTGATCCTGTTCGAGAGCAACGTGACGTCGGTGTGGAAGGAGATCACGCGATTGACCAGCAGCAACCGCAAGGAGCTGCTCAAGGAGGTCGACAAGATCCCGTATGCCGGCGCCACCAACACGTTCGGCGGGCTCGAGCTCGCCTACCAGGATCCGGAGGTCGACACGATCTACCTGCTGACCGACGGCCAGCCGTCCGCCGGCAAGGCGATCGACGCAGCCGACATCCTCGACGAGGTGCAGCGGATGAACCGCGTGCGCCAGATCGTCATCCACTGCATCTCCGTCGGCCGCGACTCCACGCTGATGCGCGACCTCGCAGCCCTGACCGGCGGCACCTACAAGAAGGTCCAGTAACCGGTCCGCAAGGTCTGTTCCGGGAGCAGACCTTACCGACCGCGGCTCAGCGCAGGGCGCCTTCGAGCGCGGTCGCCGCGTCGGTCTTGTCGTCGCGGTACTTGACGATCATCGGGGCGGCGACCTGGAGTCCGTGCTGGCTGGCGAACGCGCCGCTCGCGGGGCGGGAGCCCGGCACGACGACGGCGCCGGCGGGGACCTCGCCGCGGTGCTCGGTGCCGTTCACCAGGTCGTAGAGCACGGTCGCCGCAGTCAGCACGACACCGGCGGCGAGCACCGCGCGCTCGCGCACGACGATGCCCTCGAACACGCCGACCAACGCGCCGACGAACACGTGGTCCTCGACGATCACCGGGCTCGCGTTGATCGGCTCCAGCACGCCGCCGATCTGCGCGCCCGCGCTGAGGTGCACGTTCTTGCCGACCTGCGCGCACGAGCCGACCAGCGCGTGGCTGTCGACCATCGTGCCCTCGTCGACGTAGGCGCCGACGTTGACGTAGGCGGGCGGCATCACGACGACGCCGGGTGCGACGTAGGAGCCGCGGCGGATCGACGTGCCGCCGGGCACGATGCGCACGCGGCGCTCCGCGTCGAACGGCTGCGCCGGGAAGCCGGCCTTGTCGAAGAACGCGGGCTGGTCGCCGTTCGGCATGCGCACGATGTCGCTGTTCTTGAAGCCGCTCAGGATCGCGCGCTTGACCCACGGCACCGCGCGCCAGGTGCCGTCCGCGCCACGCTCGGCGGCTCGGATGCGGCCGGACTCGAGGCCGCGCAGCAGCCGGTCGTGGCTTCGTTGCCAGGCGTCGCCCGACGGGCCTTCGTTCTCGTAGATGGCTTGCAGTTCTTGTTCAGACATTGGTGAGGGTTCGCGTTCGTTGCAGGGCGGTCTTGAGGGCGTTGCGCGTCGCGTCGCTGGCGGCGAGCAGCGGCAGGCGCGGTGCCGACCAGGCCATGCCGGTCAGCGCCAGCGCGGCCTTGATCGGAATCGGGTTGGGTTCGAGGCAGAGCGCGTCGAACAGCGGTAGCAGGTCCGCGGACCGGGCGCGCGCGGTCTCGAGGTCGCCGGCCCGCGCCGCCGCGACCAGGTCGCGCATCGGCTCCGGAACGACGTTGCCGGCGACCGAGACGACGCCGTGGCCGCCGACCGCAAAGGTCGGCAGCAGCAGCGCGTCGTCCCCGGCGAACAGCAGCTTGCCTTCGGGCAGCTGCGCGGCGATGCGCTGGATCTGCACGAGGTCGCCGGACGACTCCTTCGATGCGATCACGTTCGGCAGCTGCCACAGCTCGGCCATCGTCTCGGCGGTCAGGTTGACGCCGGTGCGCGACGGCACGTTGTAGGCGATCACCGCGACGTCGGGCAGGGCTTCGGCGATCGCGCGGAAGTGCGCGACGATGCCGGCCTGGGTCGGCTTGGTGTAGGGCGGCACGGCGATCAGCACGGCCTCGGCGCCGCGCTGCTGCGCCTCGCGCGTCGCGGCGATCGTCGCCGCGGTGCCGGACTGGCCGCTGCCGACCACGAGCATCGCGTCGCCGCGGTTTTCGTCGACGATCTCGACGACGCGACGGCGCTCGGCGTCGTCGAGCATCGCCGCTTCGCCGGTCGAACCGAGCGCGACGACGAAGTCGGCGCCGCCGGCGACCACGTGCTGCACGAGCCGGGCCAGGCCGTCCTCGTCGAGCGCTCCTTCGGGTTGGAAGGGCGTCGCCAGCGCGACGCCGAAGCCGTTGCCGAACCGTTCGATCATGCCGTTCATCGCTCGCCTCCTTGCAGGCCGACGAACAGCGGGTCGAGCACCGTCGCCGCCACGTCGTCCATGGTGAACACGCCCTTCCTGTCCTGGATCCACTCGCACGCCGCGAGCGCGCCGTCGGCGAAGGCCAGCGGGCTGCGCGCGGTGTGCCGGAGTTCGAGCACCTCCGCCGGAGCGTCGATGCCGATGCGGTGCTCGCTGTAGGTGTGGCCGGCCCGCATCACGCCGACGCTGAGTTCGTCCGGCTCGAGCGGGCCGCCGACGCGCCACGACTGCTTGCGCGGGCAGCCGTCGAGCATCGTGCCGGCGAGCAGCCTGGCCGTGCCGGATGGCGCGTCGTGCTTCTGGGCCTGGTGGTGCTCGACGATGTACGGGTCGAGCAGCTCGTCGCGCGCGGCGAAGCGCGCCAGCACCAGCGTCAGGCGTCGCACGAGGGCGACGCCAAGCGAGAAGTTGGGTGCGGTGACGACGCCGATGCGATCGCCGACGCGCTGGTGCAGGTCGGCCAGCTCCCAGCCGGTGCTGCCGATCACCAGCGGCACGCCGTGCTCGAGCGCCCAGTCGAGCCGTGCCGGCACCGCGTCGCCGCTGGCCGCCTCGATGATCACGTCGACGTCGCCGTTCGGCGGCGTCTCGCGCGTCAGGTGCCACGCGATGCGATCCCCGAGGTGCTGGCCGATGGCCGCGCCGAGGCGTCCCTTGCCGAACAGTCCGATCCGTAGCTCGCTCATCGTGCCTGCTCCTCCGTCGCGACGCTGATCCTCGCATCGAGGCCCTCGCCGAAGAACTCGTCGTGCAGCCGCCGCAGCGCCTGCTCCCGCTCGATCCCGCGCACCACGAACGACAGGTTGCGGCTGTTGCCGCCGAAGCTGACCATGCGCGGCTCGATCGGATGCAGCGCGCGACAGGCGCGCTCGAGCACCCGTTCGGTGTGCTGCAGGCCGTCGCCGATCGCGGCGACGATCGCGCAGTCCTCGGTCACCTCGACGTGCGCGGTGCCGTCGAGCGCTGCGACCAGCCGGGCGACCGGCGCGTCGTGTTCGACCGTGACCGCGACCGACACCTCGGCCGTCGTGATCAGGTCGACCGGCACGTCCAGCTCGCCGAACACCTCGAACAGCTTCGCCAGGTAGCCGCTGGCCTCGAGCATGCGCCGGCTGGTCATCGTCAGCACCGTCACCGGCCCGCGCGACGCCAGCGCCGCGATGCCGCGGGTCGGGTCGGCGCAGTCGGCCGCGATCCTGGTGAACGCGCCGTCGGGGCGCATCGTGTGGCGCACGGTCACCGCGATGCCGCGGTCGACCGCCGGTTGGATCGTCGACGGGTGCAGCACGCGGGCGCCGAACGCGGCCAGCTCCGCGGCCTCGTCGGGGCTCAGCGTCGCGATCGGGCGCGCCTGCGGAACGGTCCGCGGATCGGTCGTCAGCACGCCTTCGACGTCGGTCCAGATCTGCACTTCGTCGGCGCCGAGCGCGGCGCCGAGCAGCGCGGCGGACCAGTCGCTGCCGCCGCGGCCGAGCGTCGTGGTGAAGCCGTCGCGCGAGCGGCCGACGTAGCCCTGCGTCACGACGGTGACGCCGCGGCCGACGTGCGGGCCGATGTTCTGGTGCGCCAGCTGCCGGATCTGCCCCTTGTCGGGGCGAGCGCGACCGAACGTCCCGTCGGTCCGGATCACGTCGCGCGCGTCGACCGCGATCGCCTGCGCGCCGCGTTCGGTCAGGTGTCGCGTCAGCAGCAGCGTCGAGATCCGTTCGCCATGGGCGACCAGCGAGTCGGTGGTCCGGGCCAGGTGCTGCGGCGCGCGCCCGATGCCGCGGGCCAGCATGCCGACGTCCTGCTGCAGCTGCTGCAGCTCCGGCTCGATCGCGTCGGCGTCGTCGAGCAGCTCGGCCGCGACCGCGCGCGCATCGCCGAACAGCGCGTCCACCGCCTGCAGGGCCGCGTCGCTGTCGCCCGCCGCACCCTGCCGGCAGATCGCGAACAGCGCGTTGGTGGTGTCGCCCATCGCCGACAGCACCACGCACGGCGTCCTTCCGGCCTTCAGCACGAGGTCGCCGACCTGCCGCAGGCGCGCGGCGCTGGCCAGCGAACTGCCGCCGAACTTCATGACGATCATGACGTGTGTCCTCGCAGCATCGTGGTCGCGACCGCGATCAGCAGATCGGTGCCGCGCACCAGGTCCGTGCCGGTGATGTGTTCGTCGAGGGTGTGCGCGACCTTGATCGTGCCGGGGCCGCACAGCGCGACGCGGCGACCGCCGACGATCGAGCGCAGCCGCGGTGCGTCGCTGCCGAACGGCACCACCGCGTGTTCGAAGCCGGGCACCTTGTCGAACGTCTCGGGCGGCGTGAACGACACCTGCTCGACGTGGCCTTCTTCGGGCGCGAGCTGGCGGACGCGCTGTTCGAACGACGAGCCCGGCACCGAACGCACGAACACCTGCGCCTCGGCGTTGGCCGGGATCACGTTGGGTGCGGTGCCGCCGCGCAGGTTGCCGATGTTCCAGATCTCGGGACCGAGATCCTGATCCTGGTCCTGCTGCAGTTCGCGCACGCGCTGCAGCCAGTCGAGCATCGGCCAGATGGCGTTGTGGCCGAGCTCCGGCATGCCCGAGTGCGCGGCGACGCCCTTGGTCGACAGCTGCAGCTGCAGCGAGCCGCGCTGGCCGGTCGCGAGCTTGTTCTCGGTCGGTTCGCCGTTGATCACCGCGACGCACTCCCGCAGCAGTGGTTCGAGGTCGGCTGCCGCCGCAGCGCCGATGCTGTCGGTCTCCTCACCGACGACGCCGAGCCACGCGAGGTCGCCATGGCCGCGCGCGAGCAGTTCGCGGATCGCCGCCAGCTGCGCCGCGATCTGGCCCTTGGCGTCACACGTGCCACGCCCGCTCAGCAGGTCGCCCTGGCGCCGCGGCGGCAAGAACGGCGGCACCGTGTCGAGGTGCGTCGAGAACAGCAGCTTCGGCCGGCCCCAGGTGGCGAGCACGTTGTGGCGGCCGGGAGCGACCGGGTGCAGCTGCACGTCGGCGCCGAGCTCCCGCAGCAGGCTGCGGAGCTGCGGCAGGCCGTGGTCCTCGCGACCGGTCGTCGTGTCGGCGCGGCACAGCGCTTCGGTGCGATCCAGCAGCCAGGCGGCGCGATCTTCGGCGGGTTGGGTGGCGGTCATGTCGGTGTCGGGCTTGCTTCGTGAACGAGCCGCCTTCGGAACACCTCGGACCGTGGCGCACGCGAGCGTGCGTTCGGCCTCTGGCTCTCCGCATCGCGCCAAGCGCTCTGCGACAGCCACGCGGGTATTAGCCCACGCAACCAACCAACGCTCGCTCGGGCGGGCGCCGGCTTCGGCGGTCGTCGCCTTTCACCGTCGATCGTGGGGCTCCGAGGCCCTCACGACGGCTACTGATCGCGACCGCTCCTCCAGCGGTGACGGCAGGATGTGCGCGCCGTGTCGGTTCGTCAATGGGGCAGATCCCGGTTTCTCGTTAACGGCAGGCCACCGTTGGCGTCTCGTTGGTAGATGCTCGTGCTCGCAGTCCTGTCGATCTCGGTGCTCCAGCAGCCGCAGGTGCCGTCCACACAACGGGTCGCGGCCAGGCTCCGCGAGGGCCATGAGGTCGCTGCGATCGTCGGTTGCGGCGAACAGGTCTCGGTCGCGCCAGACGGCTCCGCGGTCGCCGTGGTCGACCATCGGCGCAAGCTCGCGCGCGTCGTCGACGCCGCCACCGGAGACGTGCGGGACGCGCCGCTGGCGGGGGAGGTGTGCTCGATCGCGCTGCTGCCCAACGGCGGCTGCTGGCTCGGCCTCGAGAACGGCGCGGTCGCGCACGCGCCGGCGGACGGGGCGCTGCGTCGGTTCGACGTGATGCAGCACCCGATCGACGGGCTCGTCTGCGTCGCGGGCAACGTCGCGTGGTCGTCGAGCAAGGCCGACCGCGGCGGCGTGCTCGACGCGCGCACCGGCGACGTTCGTTTCCGGGCGGCGACGCCGTTCGGCGGCTACCGCGAACGGCGCATGTTCCTGTCGCGCGACGGCCGCCACGCACTGCACTTCGATCGCGACCCGAGCAAGGGCGGCCGGCGGCTGGTGCGCGTGCGCGACGCGAACACCGGCGAGGTTCGCGGCACCGCCGACAGCTACCTGTGCAAGCGCGCGCCGGGGATCGCGTTCGGCCTCGATCGCCTGTTCACGGCCGCGCGCGTCGCGTCGAGCAAGTGGGAGCTGCGCCGGTTCGATCTCGTGACGATGCAGTCGCACGTCGTCGACGACGACCTGCGCGGCAAGCACTTCGTTGACCTGATGCTGTCGCCGAGCGCGCGCTATCTGCTCGAAGGTGACCACGAAGAACGCGGTGCGATGCTCTACGACGTCGGTGGCGGGGTGACCGGGGGCCGGCGGCAACTGGGAGCGAAGGGCGCGCTGCCGGTCGGCTTCCTCGGGGATGGACTCGTCGGCGAGGAGCTCGCGTGCACGACGGTGGAGGGGGCGCGGACGGGGCTGACCGTGTGGTCGACGAGCAGCGGTGAGCGCCTCGCCGCCGACCTGCCGTTCGCACGTGCCAAACGCGTCACGAACGTCGGCAGCCTGCGCGGCGGCCGCGCCATGTGGATCGCCAGCTGGTCCGCTGGCAAGGACCGTTCGATCGAATACGGGCTGCACGTGGTCGCGTTCGAGGACTGACGGCCACCTTGCGGTTTTCGGGGCGGGTGGGACGTTAGCCTGACGCCCTGGTAAGCCCCCATGCCAGCCAGCCACCACCTCGCCATCCTCGTCCTCGCGCTGTGTGCCGCGCCGCTCGCAGCGCAGCGTCCCGTCGTCACCGTCGGCGGCAGCAACCCGAGCTTCGCGGACCTGCCGCAGGCCGTTGCCGCCGCCGCGCCGGGTTCGATCGTCGACGTGCGGCCCGGTCTCTACACCGGGTTCTCGACCAGCAAGCCGCTGCGCGTCGTGCTGCACGGCGCGACCGTGCAGCCGGCCGCGGGCGCCAGCTACGCGATCGAAGTGCACGGCGTCACGGGCCCCGACCAGTTCGTGCTGGCCGGCGATCCTGGCACGGTGCTGGCCGGGCCGCTCGGCGCGATGCGCGTCGACGGCACCCATGCGCCGGTCGTGATCGAGAGCGTCATCCTCGGTGGCACCACGCAGCCGGGTCTCGAGGTCTTCAACACCGGATCGGTGTTCGTGACGCGTTCGATTCTGCTGGGCAACCCGGCGTTGACCGCGCAGTTCTGCAACCTGACCAGCTGCGAGAACGTCGTCGGCAATGCGGTCGGCGTCGGAGCGATCGTCCAGAGCGCGCTGTTCGAATCGTCCCGCGCGATCTACCTCGGCACCAACCAACCGGCCCTGCGCGTGTTCACGTCCGACGTGCGGCTGTCGAGCGACGGGACCGGGTCGATGCTGGCGATCGGCTCGATCCCGGTGCCGATCAGCGCGGTCGAGGCGTTCGACAGCACGGTGACGTGGGATCCGGCGCGGTTCACGACCTCGACCATCGGCGGTGCGCCGGTGCTCGGCGCGCAGCAGACCGTCGAGGTCATCGAGGACGTGCCGATGATGAACGCCGGCCCGGCACCGCTCGGCGGCGTCGCGATGGCGCGCATGGTCAGCGGCACGCCGGTGTTCGGCATGATCGCGATGGGGTTCCTGCTGACGACCCCAAACGTGTTCGCGTCGATCGGCTACTACGTCGACCCCGCCAACTTCGTGCTGGCCAACGCCGGCCTCGTCGACGGCAACGGCCTGTTCGTCAACATCGCCATCCCCAACGACCCGGCGCTGCGCGGCAACCTCTACTGCTTCCAGGGCGTGACCTTCCCCGCCTCCGGCATCGCCGCCACCAGCAACGCCGCCCTCTGGCACGTCGAGTAGCGTACCGCTACTTCACGAAGTGCTTGAGGGCGCCGACGACTTCGACCTGTTCGGCTTCGGTGAGGCCCTGGAAGATCGGCAGGGCGAGCGAACGGCGGCTGGCTTCGTCGGCGACGGGGAAGTCCTTGGCGTCGTAGCCGAGGTACTCGAAGCACGGCTGGCGGTGGAACGGCACCGGGTAGTAGACGGCGCAGCCGACGCCCTGCGAGCGCAGGTGCGTGATCGCCGCGTCACGCTGCTCCTCCGGCACGTGCAGTACGAACTGGTGGTAGGCGTGGCGGTCGGTGTCGGTCGGCAGCTCGGCCCACTCCATCAGGTCGGCCTCGGCGAACAGGCGTCGGTAGTTGTCGGCGTTCTGCCGGCGGATCTCGGTGACCTCCTCCATCGAGCGCAGCTTCACGCGCAGCGCCGCGGCCTGCAGCGCGTCCATGCGGAAGTTGCCGCCGATCATGTGGTGCAGGTATTGCTGCTCCATGCCGTGGTTCCGCAGCAGCCGGCACTTCTCGTAGAACTCGGTGTCGTTGGTGGTCAGGAAGCCGCCGTCGCCGATGCCGCCGAAGTTCTTGGTCGGGAACGTCGACCAGCCGGCGCAGAGGCCGTGGCCGCCGAGCATGCGGCCGTCGTGCCTGGTGCCGATCGCCTGTGCGGCGTCCTCGATCAGCGGCACCGAGTGGTCGCGGCAGATCCGCACTACGGCGTCGACGTCGAACGCGGCGCCGAACAGGTGCACGCCGACGACCGCCTTCGGGTTCTTGCACGCCTTCAACGCCGCCTCGAGCTTGTCGGGGTCGATGTTCTTGAAGGTCGGCTCCGAGTCGACGAACACCGGCGTCGCGCCGGTACGCGCGACCGTGCCGGCCGTCGCGAAGAACGAGTAGGTCGGCAGCACGACCTCGTCGCCCGGGCCGATGCCGAGCGCCATCATCGGCGCCAGCAGCGCGTCGGTGCCCGACGACATCGTCAGCGCGTGGCGGCAGCCGAGGTAGGCCGCCAGTTCCTGTTCGAGGTTCTCGACCTCGGGTCCCAGGATGTACTGGCCGCTGCGCACGACGCGCACGACGGCGGCTTCGATTTCGGCGAGCTGCGCTTGGTCGCGCGTGAGGTCGATCAGGGGTACCGGCATTGGCGCCGAAGAGGATAGACCTCCAGGCGCCCGGCGAAAGCACTCACTTGGCGTTCAGCGTGCCCTGGCGCCAGCGATCTGCCAGGGAGTAGATCGGCTCGCAAAGCAGGTCGACGACCGGCATCGACGCCATCAGCTCCTCGTCGAAGGTCGGCTCGGTCTCGGTGACCGAGTCGGCCAGCGCCTGGTAGCGGTTGCGGTAGCCACCGAGGATGCCGCGCAGCTCCGCGGCCTCCAGGTGCTCGTGGAAACGCACGTGCAGCAGGGTCAGGCCGACCGTGCGGTTGTCCTTGACCTCCGGCACGATCACGACGGTGCGGTCGTCGCTGCGGCCGCGCGCGACCATCAACTTGCGCTCGCTGGCGACCAGGTGCTTGGTGCCCTTCAGCGTCGGGTTCTGGTCGGTGCGCGACGACAGGTTGGCAGCGACGCCGCGGCGGTCGACGACGTGGGCGGTCGCGGTGCCGTCGCCGGGCTCGCCCTCGACGCGGTAGCGGGTGCTGCCGAGCACTTCGACGACGGCCGGATCGAGGCTGGCGAGCGCGCGCAGGTCGCGGTAGCCGAGGTGGTCGCGAACGGCGCCCGCGGCGATCGCCTCGCGCACGAACGACGCCGTCAGCAGCGCCTCGTCGGTGCGCGAGATGCCGACCGTGACCGTCTTGGCCTGGTGCTTGATCGCGTCGACCGGGCGGGTCAGCTCGTCGATCGCGGTGGTCAGCTCTTCGGTCAGGTGGTCGACGACGGCGCCGGGAGCGCCCGGTTCGCCGAACTCCACCGAGAACGAGTCGAGCGGCATCAGCTCGAGCACGTAGTTGCACAGCGACGTCAGCCGCGCCGCGGTGCGCGCCTCGAGCGTGCCGTCGTAGCGGCCGAGCAGCAGGTCCTTGCGGAACTCCAGCCAGTGCGGCTGCAGGCGGGGGGCCAGGGCCGTCAGCACGTCGTCCTTCGGCAGCCCGGTCGCAAACGTCTCCTCGATCGCGCCGCGCATGCGACGCAGCGGGCGCGCCAGTTCGTCGATGGCGAGCGCCGCCCGGTAGCCAAACAGGTGGCCGCCCATCGTCGACAGGATGTAGGCGAGCGACGGATGCGACGGCGGCACCTCGATGACGCCGTCGGCCTTGTCGAAGCGGGACTCACCTTCGGTGGCGATCACGATCGGCGATGCCTTGTGCGCCTTGTAGATCGCGACCTCCTTCTGGACGTCGTCGGCGGTCGAGCCGACCAGCCCGGCCGCGCAGCACAGGATCATCGGCTCCGACGACAGGTCGATGTGCTTCTTGTCCTCGGTCGCGTCACACGCGATCGACTTGTAGCAGAGCTCCGACAGCTTGATGCGCACCTCGGCGGCGGCGACGCGGTTCTTGCCGTTGCCGACCAGCGCCCAGTAGCGCCGCTGCGGCGCGAACGAACGTGCGATGGCGGTGATCTTCTCGTCCTGCGCGAGCACCTTGCGCATCGCGTCGGGCAGCGCGACCAGCGCCTGCAGCAGTTGGTGTTCGGCGGCGTCGTCGTGGCAGCCGGCGGCGCGCGCGATCGCCAGCGCCAGCAGCTGGCCGGCCGCGCACTGCGCGTAGAAGGCCTTGGTCGACGCGACGCTCATCTCGACGTCGCGGCCGTCGGACGTGTAGATCACGCCGTCCGCCTTGTCGGTCAGGTCGCTGCCGCGGCGGTTGACGATCGCCAGCACCGTCGCGCCGCGGCCGCGCACGAGGTCGACCGTGCGGTTGGTGTCGGTGGTCGTGCCCGACTGCGAGATCGCGACGATGAGCGTGTCACTCATGTCGTCGCTCATGCCGAAGCCGGACAGTTCGGTCGCGGGTGTCGCCTGCACGGCGATGCCCGACGCTGCGAGGGCGTCGGTGATCGCGCCGGCGACGGCCTGGCCGGCCACGGCGGCGGTGCCCTGGCCGATCACCAGGATGCGGCGGGTGGTGCCGTCCTGCAGCGCCTGCACCGCCGTTTGCGGCAGCGAGGCCTCGGGCAGTGCCGTGCGCAGCTGGTCACCGTGGTTCACGATGCGGCCGCGCAGCGTCTTCTGCAGCGAGTTCGGCGATTCGCCGATCTCCTTCAGCAGGTAGTGCGGGTGGTCGCCCAGGTCGATGTCGCGGGTCGTGACCGCCGCGGCCGTCAGGTGCGCATCCTCGACCGGCAACTCGGTCGCGTCGTACGCGAGCCGGGTGATGCCACCGACCTCACCCGCGCCGTCGCGGTCGAGCACGACGACCTGGCCGCGCGACGCGGCCGGGTTGTTGGGGTTGCCGGGGGTCTCGCCGTCCATGCGCAGGTAGCGGTCGCAGTCCTCGACCACGCCGTACGGTTCGCTGGCAACGATGTAGGTGTCCTCGGCGAGACCGATGTAGAGGGCCTGGCCGGAGCCGCGCAGCGCCAGCGCGAGCTTGTCGGGCTGGGCGGTCGACGCCGCACCGATCGCGACCGAGCCCTCGAACGAGCTGACCGTGCGGCGGAACGCGCTGGTCAGGTCGTGGCCCGCGCGCATCTGGTGCGAGACCAGTGTCGGGATCACCTTGGCGTCCGTGGTGATCGCGTCGTGCAGCTGCAGATCGTGCTGGCGGGCCAGGTCGTGGTGGTTGTCGACGTCGCCGTTGAGCGCGCCGATCACGTACGGGCCCGGCTCGCCGGCGATCTCCTCCTGGTTGAGCGGGTGCGCGTTGGGTTGGCTGATGATGCCGACGCTCGCCCAGCGGGTGTGGCCGAGCACCAGGCTCTGCACCTCGGGCTGTCGGAACGCGGCCTGCAGCAGTTCGTCGGCGAGGATCGTCTCGCGCAGTGCCGCGACGTTGTCGCCGAGCTCGCCGATCTCGGCGGCATGCTTGTAGACGAAGTTGAGGTTGCCGTCGGCGCAGCGCACCGAGCCGTTCTGGAACAACGGGTCGATCGCGCGCGCTTCGCGCAGGCTGCGCAACCGGGCGTCCTCGACGTCGATGCCGCTGACGACCACCGAGACGCCGGCCGAGTCGCGGCCGCGGACCTCGAGGCGATCGAGCGCCGACAGCGCCGACTGCAGCGACGAGAACGCGGCCGCCGCGTGCTGGTGCGGGACCTCACCGCCGGCGAGTTCGCGAACTTCGCGGGCGTGCGGCACGCGGTCGCGCTGCACCGCCCACAGACCGTCCTTGAGCCGCACCATCGCGGAGTTGCGCTGCTCGACGTCGGCGTCCGTATCGACGCCCTGGTCGAACGAACGCTCGAGCGCCTCGACCTGCTGCTGCAGCGCGGCCGTGCCCTCGGTCAGACGTTCGGTCAGCGTTTCGTTTTGCAGCAGCGACCACAGCCCCGGCACGCCGCGCAGCTGCGCGTCGAGCGACGCCAGCGAGTCCGCCGCGGCGGCGAGGTGGTCGGCCGTGGGGGCACCCGCCAGCTGCGCCTCCGCTTCTGCGAGCAGGGCGAGCAGGTGATCCGGAGCGGGTGGTTGTCGCCGGCTCGCCCGGCGCAACACGGCGATGATGCCACACATCGAAAGGAGGTCTCCTGAGGTTGGGCGCCTAGCGCCCGTCGAACTGTCCCAGACCGCGACGAAGGTCGGCCGCGAGCTCGGTCTCTCCTGCTTCTTCGAGTCTCCGTGCGAGCCGCTTGAGCCAGTCTGCGGTGGGCTCGGGCATCGATGCGGGCGCGACCTTGGCGTTGGTCTTGCTGGTCGGCTGGAACACGCGCAGGCTGTCGCAGATCACGACACCGACGCTCTTCTCGAGCGCGAGCGCCGTGCGATCCTTGGACAGCGGTTGCCAGGCTTCGGCCGGCAGCTGCACCTTGCGGGAGCCGTCCAGGCCGAAGTGGATCTCGCCGTCGTCGGTCCACTGCACGAACTGGTCGCCGAACTTGCACGACAGCACTTCGATGCCGCCGGTGGCGTCGGTGACCTTGTCGGTGCGCAGCTCCGGCGTCGTGATCTTCTGCCCGGTCTTGGCCTCGACGACCTTCTTGATGGCCGCGATCGCCGCCGGCTTGTCGCCCGGCTCGAACTCGGGGAACTCGTCGCCGAGCCAGCGGCGCAGCGCCTTGCTCGCCTCGGTCGCGAGGTTGGCGCCCCACGGCGTGCCGAGGAACGTGCGCTCGTCCGCGAGCGCGTCGAACAGCGGCTGCATCGGCGGCACGACGCCGCGGGCGAGCAGCAGCGTCGCGAGGCGCAGCGGCGCGCGCGGGTCGGCTTCGGGCATCGCGAACAGCTCGGCGAGCGGCTTGCCGTCCATGGCCAGCCCGAAGCGCGCGTGCGTGCGCATCAGCCAGGCCGGGTCGTTCTCGGCGCGAACCGACATCAGGTACTGCACCTGGGGGTGTTGCAGGCCGGGATTCTCGCCGTTCTCGGCGGCGGCCTCGTACTTCTCGATGCGCAGCGCCAGTCCGCGCATCGCCGACGAGCGCCAGTAGAAGTCCGGGTCCATCGTCCAGTCCCAGAGCAGGCGCGAGACCATCGGTCCGTCCTTGTCGCTGTCGGCGATCGCGTCGACCAGCGATGCGGGGATCGCGTTGGTGCCCTTGTCGGCCATGTAGGCCTTGACCGCCGGGACGGCTGCGTCGCCGCCCGCCGCGACCTTGCGTGCGGCGGCCAGGCGGATGCCGTAGCGGCGCGACTCGCAGGCCTTGGCGACGTGCCTGGCCCAGTCCTCGCCCTTGGAGTCCTGGCCGGTGGGCCAGAACGCGATCAGCGGTGCCGTGACGGCGGCTGCCATCAGCAGCCGCAGGGAGGTGTTGGCGTTCACTGCGTCGTCGTCACCTTGTCGGCGTCCATCTGGTAGATCATGATGACGACGCCGTCTTCCTTCTCTTCGCCCACGTAGAGCTTGCCGGTGACCGTGACGACGCCTTCGTGCACGTCCTCAGTCACGCCGTCGGGCAGCATGCAGAAGACGATCTCGTTCATCATCGGCGTGCCGTTGCAGCCGCAGGCGTCGTTGATCAGCATGAACGCGTTGACCGGGCCCGAGCCGGGGATCTCGCGCTTCATGAAGCCGCGGATCTCGACCTCCTTCTCGTCGAGCTTGGTCACCTCCTTGGGCAGGGTCATGCCTTCGGAGTAGTCGAAGCCCGCCAGCACCGCGAACCCGACGGGTTCGGGCTCGCCGACGAGGGCGGACAGCATCAGCAGGGTCAGGGGAAGGCGCAGCATTGGCGGGGTCTCTGGCTCGGTCCGGGGTGGGTCGGATCGAGGGCCGAACAGTGTAACAAGACGCCGCGCGCTGCGGCGAATCTTCATGCCCAGGAGCATCGTCGGGGGATACTCGCCTCCATGAGCCCCAAACCGGTGTCCCGCAACCTCCTGGAGCGGGTTCGTTCGATTGCGCTGGCGCACGCCGAGACCGAGGAATCGGACCGGCTGGGCGGATCGCCGCACTTCTACGTGCGCGGCAAGATCTTCGCCGGGTGCGGGGACGACGACGGCGGCTGGGGTGTGTCGGCGTCAAGGTCGGGTTGGAGCTGCAGTCGCTGCTGATCCAGAGGGAGGGCATCGAAATAGCCAAGTACGTGGGCCGCTACGGCTGGATCCGCGTAGCCGAGCAAGCGCTCCAGGACGATGCCGAACTCCGCCACCTCATCCAACTCAGCTACGACCTCGTCCGCACCAAAAAGACCGCCAAGAAGTAAACACCGCATACCGAACCGGGTTCATCCTGCGCCACTTGCCATCGTGAACGTTCCCGCCCTCGGCTCGCTGGTCGGCATCGCGCTGATGTCCCTCGCGACGCTGCAATCTCCCGGTGGCTACCACTGGGCTGACCAGACGATCTCAGCTCTGCTCGCGCCGACCGCGGCCAGCGGCCAACCCAACCCGGCACGGCCGTTGGCGGTCGCCGGCGCGTTCGTCGTGCTGGCCAGCGTCGGATTGCTGTTCCACCGGCTGTCGACCAGGGCGGTCGGTTGGTGCCGTTCGACGATCCGGATCGGCGGCATCGGTGCGATGGTCTACGCCGCCCTGACGGTCACGCCGATGCACGACCTGATGGTGAGCATCGCGCTGCTGTTCTACCTGGCCGCCCTGTTCGCGACCCTGCACCTGCTGCGGCGCGAACGGCAACGCGGCGCCTTCTGGGCCGGCGTCGTCGCGCTCGTCGCGAAACTCGGCAGCGCAGTCCTCTACTACGGCGACGTTGGCGTGGACCTGCTGCCCCTCACGCAGAAGCTCACCCTCGGCTGGACGCTCGGCTGGCTGCTGACCGCGCAGCGCGAGGCGCCACCACGAAATGGCGCAGGATGAACCCGGTTCAGTATGCGGTGTCGGTGGGTTCGAAAGGCCGCATACCGAACCCGGTTCGGTTTGCGCCACTTGCGAACGGGAGCGTCGGGCTGCCGGATTCGAGCGAAATGGCGCAGGATGAACCCGGTTCGGTATGCGGTGGTAGGCTGGGGGGTGATGTTGCGAGAGGAAAGCGATGCTTGATGATTTGGGTTCGGCGAAGGTGCGTCACCAGAGGTTCGTTCGACGGGTTGTCGAGTTGGGAAAGGTCTGGGGGCTGCATGCGGATGATGGTTGGGTGGTGTCGCCGTCCAATCATGGCGAACGGTCGGTGATGCCGTTCTGGTCCGACCGCGCCTATGCCGCGCAGTGCGCCGCCGACGAATGGCACGGCTACGAACCGACGGCGATCCCGCTGCAGAGCTTCCTCGAGCAGTGGCTGCCGGGAATGGCCAACGACGACGTGCTCGTCGGCACCAACTGGAACGCGCAACTGATCGGCGTCGAGGTCGCGCCGGCCGATCTGCTGCGCGAGCTGGTCGACGCGGCGGGCGGTGACGGCGGCGCGGCCGAGGCCTAGCCCGTCGGCGAACGGGCGGACCGCCGGACGATTTGGCCGGACCGCACGTCACGCGGATCTCGACGCGCCGGTTCGCGTCGGCGCGCACACGTCCTCGACTGACCGCCGGATGTACTTCTGCGCCATCGGCCTCGTGGCCCTGCTGCCGTTCGCCTACCTGTTCTGCCAGGCGTTGACCTTCATCGTGTACGAAGGCCGCTGGCGGTGGTGGTGCCTGGTGCCCCTGCTGTTCTTCCTCGGCGTGTGCTCGGTACTGATCTGGGTGCAGACGCCGGTCGCGTTCGTCACGGTCGTGATCGCCGCGCCGTCCGCGGGCATGCTCGCGCTGGCATGCGTGTGGGGGCTGTTCAGCAGGTCCGGCGGCAGCCCCGCGCCCGTCGAGGACGGCAACCCGGCCGCGACGGGGCAGCGCGAGAGCTGAGCGCCGGCCGGGTCAGTTCGCCTGCAGCGACGACGGCGCGTTCGACGGCATGATCAGCCAGCTGCCGAGCGGCGGGTAAAGGGTGTTGGTCGAGCTCGTGTGCCGCTGCTCGTCGTCGTCGTGCACGTTCCAGTAGCTGCCCGTCCAGTAGACGATGTTGTCGCCGGACTGGTAGACCGGGCGGCCGTTGATCGTGAACCCCGAGCGCGTGTAGACGCCGTTGACGTTGGTCCACTCCGCGCCGGTGATCGTCAGCGTCGTCGGGATCGCGGCCTGGTTGAGCGCGATCGAGATCGGCCCGCCAAACTGGTTGGCGATGCCCAGGTCGGGTTGGCCGTTGCCGTCGTAGTCGGCGACCGTGATCGACTTGGGCGAGTTCGCGAGGCTGCCCAGGTTGAAGAACTGCGCCGTGCCGAAGCCGCCGATGCCGTCGCCGACGTGCACGGCCAGCTGGTTGGGGAACGATGCGTTCGAGTTGGCCACTGCGAGGTCGAGGAATCCGTCGGCGTTGAGGTCGACGGCCGCGATGCCCTTCGGGCGCGGTCCACTGGCAACCACCGTCGGGTTGCCGAGCGCGCCGAGGCCATTGCCGAGCAGGATCGAGATGTCGTTGAAGCCGGTGTTGGCGGTCGCGACGTCGTCGTTGCCGTCGTTGTTCAGGTCGGCGACGGTCAGGCCCCACGGGTCGACGCCACCGGGAACGCTCGCGTCGATCGTCGTGAACAGCGTCGCCGCGCCGAACGTGCCGGTGCCCGTTCCGAGCAGGATCGCGACGTCCTGCCCGCTGGTGCACGCCACCGCCAGGTCGAGGATGCCGTTGCCGTCGAAGTCGCCGGTGCGCAGCGCCCGCGGGTTGCTATCGACCGCGTAGTTGGTCGCGGCGCCGAAGCTGCCGGTGCCGGTGCCCAAGAACACCGAGACGTTGTTCGACTGACGGTTGCTGACGGCCACGTCGGCGTTCCCGTCCCCGTTGAAGTCGCCAGTGGTCACGTCCGACGGCGTCGAACCGGCCGCCATCCCGGCAGGCGCGCCGAACGCACCCGCGCCGTTGCCGAGCAGGATCGACACGTTGTTGACGCCGGAGAAGCTCGTGACCACGAGGTCCGCGTCGCCGTCGTTGTCGAAGTCGTCGGTCGCGACGCTGCTCGGCATCGCGCCGGCCGGATAGGCGGTGAACGCGCCGAACGTGCCGGAGCCGTTGTTCAGGTAGACGAGTGCGCCCTGGAACGTCGACGACGCGACGAGGTCGGCGTCGCCGTCGTTGTCGAAATCGGCGGTGGCGGCGCCATACAGATAGGTCGTGCCACCCGAGCCCGGGTACGTGGTGACGCCGAACGACGGCGCGACGGCGCCGGGGCTCTGCGCGGTCGACGTGGCGGCGAGCATGACAGCGGCGAGCAGAATGGCGGGAGCGATGCTCCGGCCCCGAGTGCGTGCGAGGTTCATCTTCATCTTCCTGTGGTGCCGGAGGAGGCCCGGCCGGAGCACGCAAGCTAGAAAGTACGTATGAGCGTGGAGTGCGGGCTGCCGCGAAGGAGTGGACAAGACGTAGCGCGCCGATCGGGTGGGCACGGCCGTCACGCTCCGCTGCGAGAGCGGGCAAGACCAGCTGGCGCAGATCGGCGCGTTCACGGTGCACGCCGCTACCTGGTCTGTCCCGGACCGCGGCCCGGACCGCGGCCCTGCCCGCAGCGCCGACCAGGGCCACCGCTACCTGGCGCGCGACCCGCGCTGCGAGACGAACCGCAGCTCGTGCGCGTCGTTCGCCGTCCTGCCTACAGCTGCAGGCTCACCGGCATGACCTCGCGCGCGACGATCTGCACGTAGCGCTCGTGCACGCCATGCACGCCGAGGTCGAACACCAGCCGGTACGGCCCCGGCGGCAGCACGTCGGCGTAGACCGAGACGTCGTCGTCGTGCAGCACGCCCGGCTTGCCGCCGTCGTGCATCGCGGCGCGGCGCACCGAGCCGTCGACCCCGTGCACGGCCACGGTTCCCGGCAGGCGCCGGCCTGCCCGGTCGAGCACGTTGCACGCGAACCGCCCGCCGAATTTCGCCTGCACGGTCATCCTGGTCGGGGTCGACGCGACAGTGACCGTGCGTTCGATCGGCAGCAAGAACGTGCCGTTGCGCTCGCCAGGGCCGGCGGTGATGCGCAGCCGGTAGGTTCCCGGTTCGACGAACAGACGGAACGGCAGCTCGCGATCGTCGCGCTGTCGCGCCTCCTCGGTGCGCCGACCATCGCTGCGCTGCCAGGCGAACGTCGCGTTGCGCACCCGCGGTTCGGCTTCGATCTCGATCGCGAGTTCGACCATCGAATCGGTCAGCTGCAGGTCGACGGTACGGTGGTCGTCGCCGACGTCGAGCGCCGTCCAGTCCGAACGCAGCACGCCGCGGTCGGCGCGCACGACCGTCGGCTCGGCCACCAGCAGTTGCCGCGTGCCGTCCTTCTCGAAGCGCAGCGATTGGCCGCGCTCGCTCACCAGCCGCGCGTGCGGCTGCAGCTGGTCCTGGTGCACCGCACGCACCGTGGTGGTGAACGGCAGCACCACGTCGACGCGGGCCGGCGCCGTCGCGACGTGCAGCTGCAGGTTGCCGACGATGCGCATGTGCAGGACCGTCAGCACCTGCGCGATCACCTGCTGGCCGGGCGCTGCGGGCAACTCGAACCGGCCGTCGTCGCCAGTCGGGACGTCGCCGGACACCGCCAGCGTGCCGTCGGCCAGCACCGTCAGCGTCGTGTGCTCCGACACGTCCAGGTTGGTGGCGTTCGCATCTGCGGCATTGGTGGACGTCAGGTGCACGCGGGCGTCGGCTGCCGGGCGGCCGTCCGGGTGGGTGACGGTGCCGTGCACGCGCGCCGCGTCCGGCACGACGAAGTCGAAGCCGTCGCGCGGTGTGCGGATGTCGAGCCGCGCCGTGCGTGCGCTCGGCAGCAGCGAGGGGTGCAGCTCGCCGGTGTCCTGCACCCCGTCGCTGCGCCGCCAGCGCATCGCCTGCGGCCGCATCGGGATCGCGACGACGAACAGCTCGGCGTCCGGCGGCGCGAGCAGCCGGAACGCGCCCCGTTCGTCGCTGCCGGTCTCAGCGACGGCGCGGCCGATCGGCTGGCCGTCACGGGTGCGGTAGGCGGCGATGCGCGCCGCGCGCACCGGCTCGCCCTGCGCGTCGTGCACGTGGCCCAGCACGGTCGCGACCGGCTGCACGTCGAGCACCAGTTCGCCGGCCAGCGTCAGGGCGCCGCGCTGCCGAACGAAGACGTCGCGATAGCCGTCCTGCCGGCCCTGCACCCCGAGCCTCACCATCCGGCCGGGCTGCCACCAGCTCGGCAGTTCGAGCCGGCAGCGGGCTTCGGCGTCGATCGGGGCGGTCGCGACGTGGTCGTCGAAGCGATGCTGCGCGCGCGAACGGTCCTGCAGCTCGAGGCGCAGTTCGCTGGTCCACGGCGCGTCGGCGTGCAGCCCGCGCAGGCGCACGACCAGGAAGCGCGGCGCGACCGGTTCGTCGTCGCGGCTGCGCGCCGTCGCGCGGATCGGCTCGTCGCGCCCGCCGGGCTGCGCGGCCGATGGCCCGACCTGGTCGTCGACGTGGGCATCGCGCACCGGTGGCGGCGCGGTCAGGTCCCGGTTCGCCGACAGCCACCACGCCGCGAGGGCGGCGGCGATCGCGAGCAGGCAGGCGAACAGCAGTTGGCGTCGCTGCATGCCGGCAGGATACTCGCGCGGCATGAAGCGCATCGCGATGACTTGTTCCCTGCTCGCGTTCTTTGCGTCGTCCGCGTGCGAGACCCCGGCGCCGGCGATGCAGGTCGAGCCGTGGCCGACCAGCGGCAAGGGCCCGACGCCGTACACCGCGGCGCAGATCCGCGACGCGCATCCGAGCGGCACGGTGCTGCGCTTCCGGATGACGTCGCCGACGACGGGTGAGGTCGTGCAGACGATGTCGTTCGTCGACAGCGACGCCGACGGCACCACCGTTCGCCAGCGCAACGAGCAGGACGGTGAGCTGATGGGTGCCGAAACCGAGCAGCGCGCCGGCTGGGAGGAGCTGCGCGAGCACGCGCGGTTCGACGCCGAGATGACCACGCGCGAGGCGGTCCGCGGCGTGTCGGTGCCGGCCGGCACCTACGACTGCTGGCTCTACACGGTGCGGCAGGTCGCGATGCCGGGCGTCGTGCAGCGCCTCTACTTCGCGCACAAGAAGCCGGGCCCGCCGGTGCTGATCGTCTCCGAGGCCGATGGCAAGGAGATGATGCGCATGGAACTGCTCGAATACCGCCGCGGCGCATAGGCGGCGTCGGTGGCGCCGACCGCAGAAAAACCTGCCTGGACGCGACAGGTGATCTAGTGGTATAGATCACTAGAGCCGTCGAACATGGTCTTCCTGCGAATCGACCCCAACGACCCGGTGCCGCTCGGCGCCCAGATCGTGCGCGGCATCCGCCTGGCCGTCGGCCAGGGACGGATCGCGCCCGGGGAACGGCTGCCGTCGGCGCGGGAGCTGGCGGCAACCCTGCAGGTCAACTTCCACACGGTGCGCAAGGCGTATGGCGAGCTCGAGGCCGACGGGGTGCTCGAGTTCCAGCGGGGGCGCGGAACGTTCGTCTCGGCGACCGCCCGGCGGCTGCGCGCGACCGACCTGCAGAAGCTCGTTCGCGGGCACGTGCAGCGGCTGGTCGAGGATCTCGCCGGCGGCGACGTCGACTACGACGCGCTCGCCGAGACGGTCGCCGAGGAGCTGCGCAAGGCCATGAAGCAACGCAAGAACGAAGGACGGACGCAATGACTGCCAACACCTCCATCGATGCTTCGGCCGACGCGGTCGTGATCCGCGGACTGACCAAGCGCTACGGCTCCGACGCCGACTTCGCGGTCGACGGGCTCGATCTGACCGTGCCGCGCGGCGCGGTCTTCGGCCTGGTCGGCGGCAACGGCTCGGGCAAGACCACGACGCTGCGCACGTTGCTCGGCCTGGTGCGCCAGGACGGCGGCGAGGCGACGGTGTTCGGCGAGGACTCGCGCCGCCTGAGCAAGGCGGTGCGGCAGCGCATCGGCTACCTGTCGGAGAACGAGTTCCCCTACGACGACATCGCGATCGTCGACGCGCTGCGGTTCGTGCGCGGCTTCTTCGACGCGTGGGACTGGGACTGGGTCGACCACCTGGTCGAACGGCTCGGCGTCGACCGGCGCAAGCGACTCGACGGCCTGAGCAAGGGCCAGCGCCGCCTCGCCGAGGTGCTGCTCGCGGTGGCGCCGTCGCCCGACCTGCTGGTGCTGGACGATCCGGCGATCGGCCTCGACCCGTCGGTGCGCCGCTCGGTGCTGTGGACGCTGCTCGAGACCGTGCAGGAGCGCGGCACCACCGTGCTGTTCAGTTCGCACATCCTGCAGGACGTCGAGCGCGTGGTCGACCACGTCGGCATCCTGCAGAACGGCCGCATGCGCATCGCCGGCGAGATCGACGACGTCAAGGAACGGGTCCGCCGCATCGTGCTGCCAAAGCATGCGGCGCCGACGCAGATCGACGGCGAGCTGTGCCGCGAGGAGCTCGGCAGCGAGGTCGCGATCGTGACCGGCAGCTGGACCGAGGCGCTCGCCGCGCGCTATGCCGACGCCACCGCGATCGACCGACTCAACCTCGAAGAGATGTTCCTGTCGCTCGCGGGTGAGGAGGTGTCGTCGTGAGCTGGGCGATCTGGACGGCCGACGCGCGCCGCCTCGGCGAGGTCGACCGCGCGCATCGACAGGCCCGGGAAGGGCGCGCCTTCGGTCGCGAGCTGGTGCCCGTGGGCCGGATCTCGCGCTTCCTGACCGTGTGCTTCGCGGTGGCGATCGGGTCCTTGATGTTGATGCCGGTCGACTCCGACGTGCCGGTCAACGTCGTCGTGATCACCGGCTTGATGCTGGCGTCGTTCGCGCCGTTCGCCGGCAGCTGGCTCAAGCTGACCGAGTTCGAACGGCTGCACGCGCCGCCCGCCGGTCTGCTGCTGCTGCGCCTTTTCCGCCTGTCGCCGTACCTGGTGCTGATCGGGGCGATCTGGGCCGCCATGCTGTTCACCGCCAGCGACAACGGCTGGGCGATCGCGGCGATCGGCTTGATGCCGCTGGTGATGAGCATGGCCAACATGCTGCGCGCAGAGTTCGCCGGCTACGCGATGCGCGTCGCAATCACCGCGACGTTCGTGCTCGGCTGGATGCAGGTCGTCGCCTGGCTGCCGATCGTGACGCTGGCGCTCGACGTCGCGGTCGTCCTGTGGTTCGTGCGGGACCTCGGGATCTACGATCGGCGCGGCTTCGCGATCCAACGCGAGGTCGGCGACGCGCGCGACGAGACGTTCGAGGAGCTGCTGGCTACCCGCCCCCTGCCCGACGTGCGGGCGTCGACCCGGCGCTCCCTGTTCGCCAGTGCGGCGTTCTACGTGCGCGCCACGCAGTGGGGCTGGTTCGGCTATGCGATGCGGCGGCCGCTGGTGTCGACGGTGTCGCTGATGGTCCCGCTGGCGTTCTGGCTGCTGCCGATCTGGGCGGGGGTGCTGGCGGTGTGGCAGTCGGCCGAGGGGGTCGCCGCAATCTACGCGGTGCTGGCGGTCGCGCTGTCGATGTCGGTGATCTCGCTGGAGCCGAACGAACAGCTGTTCCTGTGGGGGTGTGACCTGCGCCAGGTCGAACGGCACAACATCGTCGCACGGCTGCTGTGCGTCGCGCTGCCATCAGTCGCCGCCGGATCGATTGCGGTCTGGCTGATCGGTGCGGGCGACGTGCGTTGGATCGCCGTGGCGCTGCTGCTCGGCCTGCATCTCGCGCGCATCGGCATCACCGCGTTCAACCTGCTGACGCGCATCGTGCTGGTGGTCGCGTTCGCGGTTGCGCTGGTGGCCTGCGGCGCCGGCACCGCGATGGATCCCACAGCGGCGCAGTGGACGGGACTCGGGTTCGCGACGTTCGGCCTGGTCGGCATCGCCATCCGCGCGTTCCGCGACGAGCAGGCGCTGCGCGAGCATGCGTTCGCCTGATCGCGGAGCGGGGCCCCTGATCGCGGAACGGGGCCGATGCCGTCCGCCAGCGCGATCGGCCGATGCGATCCGCCGGTGACACCGGCCCGTTGCATGCAGGCGAGGCCCATCGCACGGGGTGCCGCCCACCGAAAGCGTGCAACAAATCTCGGCCCGGCTGTCCGCCGCGCTCGCTTGCCGACACTGTGCAGGCGTCATGCCCGCACCTCGTCCGCACCCGACCCGTCCGACCGCCGCCCAGCTGCTGCCGGCCCTCGCCGCCCTGTGGCTCGCCGCCACCGGCCAGTCCCAGGAGCGACCCCAATCGCCGGAGCTGCAGCTCGCGGCGCGCGTGCCGATCCACTCGGCGCCCGCGGACGAGGGGGTCGCGTACGGCACCTGGGGCGCGGGGCGGGACTACAAGGCGTCGTTCCACGACGGCATGACGTTCGTGCCCTACCTCGGCCGCAGCTACCCGGTCAGCCGGCCGGTCTCCTGGCGGACGACGTCGGTGACGGTCGGCAGCGTGACGTTGGTCGGTGCCGGCGAGGTCGCAGAGCAGCGGAGCCTCCCGTATCGCCATGAATACCGCTTCGCGGCGGGCGTGACCGAAGCCTACGACGTGCGCGAGGACGGTCTCGAGCAGACCTTCGTCGTCGAGCAGCTGCCGGCTGCCGGAGACCTGGTCGTTTGCGGCCGGATCACGTCGTCGCTGCGCGCGGCGAACGTGCGTGCGGCACACCAGCAGCTGCGGTTCGTCGACGACGAAGGTCGCGCGATCGTCGGCTATGGCGAAGCGATCGCATTCGATGCGGCGGGTCGACGCCTGGCGATCCCGACCTCCTGCCAGGACGGCGTCGTGTCGCTGCGGGTCGCCGGAGCGTGGCTCGAGTCGGCGGTGATGCCGGTCGTCGTCGACCCGCTGTTCTTCCCCTACTTCCTCGGCGGGTCCGGCGGCTCGCAGGAACTGACGTCGCTCGACGTCGCGAGCGAGGCGGAGAACGCCGTGCGGGACACGATGGTGGTCTACTCGCGTGCGGTCTCGGCGACCGACGACGACCTGTTCGCCCAGCTGCACTCGTCCCTCGGGGCGAGCGAGACGCTGGTGTTCTCCGACCTCAGCGCCAACTGGAGTTCGGACTCCGGCTCGGCGGCGTTCGTCGGCGGCGCCGACCGCTGGGTGGTCGCGTTCCGGCGCCTGTTCGCGAGTGGCGCGAGCCGGATCCGCTGCCGCGCGCACGACGCCGGGTCGGCGACCTTCGGCACCGCGATCGCGGGGGTGCTGCCGCAGTCCAACGACTACAACCAGTGGCGGCCGCGCGTCGGCGGCGTGCGCTCCGGGTGGTCGGGCGAGCACGCGCTGGTGGTGTTCCAGCAGGAGGACAACGCGCAGCAGGGCGGGGTGATGACCAACACCGCGCGCAGCACCGTGCAGGGGGTGACGTTCGACGCGACGCAGCCCAACGGCGCGTTCGGCGGCACGTTCGCGATCGGCGGCTCGCTGTTGTCCGACTACGAACGTCCGCACGTCAACCGCGTCGCCGAGGGCGACGACCTGGCGCCGTATCCGTTCGTGTGTGCGATGCAGGTGCACAGCCCGCCGCTGCTCGGCGGCTCCGACGACTGGGACGTGATCTGTCGCCTGGTCGACACCGGCGGTGCCGTCGCGGGCAGTTCGTTCGCGACCGACCTGGGCGCGGCCAACGACCGCCACCAGATGGGGCCGATGGTCGCCGGCACCGGCGGTCGGTATGCGGTCGCGTTCTCGACGTTGTCGACGTCGTGGCCGATCGCCAAGCCGAGCGAGGTCGAGGGCACCGAACTGTGGCTGCAGCGGTTCGACTGGGATGCCGGCGCCGCGGCGCCGAGCGGCAGCCAGCCGTCCCACCAGCTCGACGTCGAGACGCTGCCGGCGCTGCGCCTCGGCGGCGTCGCGCACCAACGCGCCGACCGTTCGCGGTGGCTGGCCGTCTGGCGGCAGGAGGACGCCAATCGGCAGCGCGCGCGCTGCGAACTCGTCGGCTACACCGGGCAGACGATCGACGAAGCCACCATCGAGAACCTGCCGCCGGCAAGCTACTTCTACGTCGGTGCGCCGGCGGTCTGCTTCGACGACGAGGGCGAGCAGTTCCACATCGTGCTGACGACGGACCAGTGGACGCAGCAGTATGCGCGGCCGTTGATCGGCACCCAGTACTACGACGTGCCGGTGACGCCGTGGAGCGCGACCGGCAACGGCTGCGCCGGGGCGACGATCGGCTGGTCCGGTCCGCAGCGCATCGGCACCGAGTTCTCCGGCGTCGAGGTCGCCAACGCGGGCGCCCTCACGGCGCACTTCGTGCTGGTCTCGCTGGCGCCGACCTCGTTCCCGGTCGTGCTCGGCGGCGTCGGTGCGGGTTGTGAGCTGTTGGTCGATCCGGGCGCGTCGTACGTCGGCATGATGCCGGTGCAGCTCGGCGCGGCGCCGTTCTGGCCGTTTGCGCTGCCCGAGTGGCTGCCCAACGCGACGCTCTACTTCCAGGACTGGATCCTCGAGAACGACGAGTTCCGCAGCACGCAGAGGCTCGAGGTGCCGATCGGGCGGTAGCTGCGCCGCCGGCGGCCGATACGTGCCGCGCGGCCCTGCCTTTGCGGTGCGTCGCGGCTATCGTTCGGGCCATGCCCGCCTCGCCCTCGTCGCGCGCGAACCAGAAGATCGACCGAGCCTTCCGCTGGCGCGGCGAAGGCGTCTCGCGCCTCGAAGGGTTGACCGACGCGGTGTTCGCGATCGTGCTGGCGCTGCTGTTCCTGCGCAGCGAGCCGCCGGACAACTTCGCGGACCTGTTCACGGCGATGAAGTCGCTGGTGCCGTTCGCCGCGATGTTCGCGATCATCGCCTACGTGTGGATCGAGTCGTGGCTGTTCTCACGGCGGTTCGCGCTGCGGGACGGCTGGGCGATGTTCCTGCAGCTGTTGCTGTTGTTCCTGCTGCTGTTCTACGCCTACCCGCTCAAGTTCCTGTTCACGTTCCTGTCGGTCCTGCTGTTCGGGCCGATCGGCGACGTGACCCTGCACAGCATCTGGGTGGGGGCGGGGCCCGATGCGATGCAGACGCTGTTCGTCATCTACGGCATCGGCTACGGCTCGATCTTCGGTCTGCTCGCGCTGATGTACCACCGCGCGGCGAAGCTGCACGAACGTCTCGAGCTCAGCGAGGTCGAGCTCTACATCACGCGCGGCGCGATGCGCCAGAACCTGCTGCAGGTCGGCTTCGCCGCCTGTTCGGTCGCCTTCGCCGTGGCCGGCATCGGCATCGGCATCGGCGTCGGCGGGCCAGGCTGGGTCTACGCGTGCATCGGGCCGGTGATGGCGTGGCACGGGGTGCGTCAGGGCCGCGGCGTCGAACGGCTGCAAAAGCTGGCGGGTCCCGAGGCCTGATCGCGCCTTGGAGGTGGTCCCAGCTTTCTCTGGGGCGGATACTTCGATGGAAACCCCGAAGCTCGCTCGCCGGGCTCGGCCTCACACCTCTCTCTTCAGGAGCCTCAGATGCGTTCTCGTTGGTTGCCGTTCCTGGCAGTTGCGACTCTCGGCATGACGGCTTGCGACAGCAAGACGACGTCGGCCTTCGACCCTTCGATCCAGCCGCAGATCGATGTGATCACCGACTGCTTCCCCAACCTGTGGGCGTTCGTGGACGGCGTGATCCGCATCTCGGATACCTGGAAGCTCGAGGGGGACAACAACCCGCCGGACCCGGCCGAGCTGAGCTGGAGCTTCACCGGGATGGACATCACGGCCAACCTGACCGTCGGCTCGTCGACCGTGACGATGGTGATCAGTGCCTACGGTCCCAACGGTGCGGCCGAGCAGCGCAACTGCCAGACGCTGGCCGATGCCGGTGCGATCCAGCCGGACGACGCGCTGAGCGAGGCCATCGACAACATCGCGACGCAGCTGCGCAACGAGTTCGGCACGGCCAACCCGTTCTTGCACGGCGTCTGGTCGATCAGCGGCGGCGGCGTGTCGGCGACCGCCGAAGGCCTGCTCGGCATCATCGGCGGCGCGACCAACGCCAACGAACTCGAGGAGGTGCGCACCGTCGATGCCACCGTCACGACCGGCGCGCCGGCCGTCGACCCGAGCACGATCGCGGACACCAGCTCGAGCCCGAACTGCACGATCACGTTCGACACCAGCGGCCTGATCACGGACGAGGAGCCGGGGCAGGAGTACCCGCGCGGCACGATCAACCTGACCATCAGCGACGGCACCACCAACGTCAACGCGACGATGACGTTCGACAAGTCGAACACCGCGCGGATCGAGATCTCGGGCATCTCGGGCGCCTTCCTCCTCAACCTCGACACCTTCGCGGTGACCGGCTCCTTCTGATTCCATGCGCAAGATCCTCCTCTCTCTCGTGCTGCTCCCGTTCGTCGCGACGCTGCCCGCCTGCTTCGGGTTCGGGGCGCAGGCCCAGGTCGGCTACGCCCAGCTCGCGCTCGACGGTGACATCGGCTACGTCAACGGCACGTCGTCGGGCAGCATCCAGCAGGACATCGAGTCCGGCTTCGGCCTCGGCGACGACCAGGGCAGCCCGTACGCGCGCGCCAAGCTCGACTTCGGCGTGCCCAACCTGTCGATCTCGGTGTTCAACTTCGAGGACGACGGCGAAGGCACGCTGAACGCGACGTTCGGTAACGTGCCGGCCGGCATCCCGGTGCGTTCGGACTTCGAGCTGTTCAACGCCAAGGCCGCCTACGCGTTCGAGATCGGCATCGGTCCGGTCAGCATCTCGCCCGGCATCGCGGTCGACTACTTCGACCTGGCGATCGACGTGCGCGACGCGTTCGGCATCTCCAGCGAGAACGTCGAGCTCAACGGTCCGCTGCCGCTGGCGTTCCTGCGCGGTGAGGTCGACCTCGGCATCGTCAGCGCGGTCGTCGAGGGCGGCTACATCACCGCGGACATCGACGACGTCGAGGGTGAGGTGCTCGACCTCGAGGCGCAGCTGGTGCTGCACCCGACCGACCTGATCGAGATCTTCGTCGGCTACCGTTCGCTCGAGCTCGAGCTGGACGGCGAGATCGACGGCGACTCGTTCGACACCGACATCCAGATCTCCGGCTTCATGGTCGGCGGCGGCATCCGCTTCTACGGGACGCCGCGCTCGCTGGCGGCTCCGGCGCTATTGCGCCGTGAAGCCGCCGTCGACGGCCACCGTCTGGCCGGTCACGAAGGCGCTCTGTGGCGAGCTGAGCCAGACCACCGGGTCGGCGATCTCGTCCGCCTTGCCCAGGCGCCCCATCGGGTGCAGCGACACCATCATCTCGCGCGGGACGTCCTCGGCGAAGCGGTCGAGCATGCCGGTCTCGATCGCGCCCGGCGCGACCGCGTTGGCGCGGATGCCCTGCTGCGCGTATTCGAGCGCCGCGTTCTTGGTCAGGCCGATCACCGCGTGCTTGCTGGCCACGTAGGTCGCAGCGGTCGGGAAGCCGATCACGCCGGCGATCGATGCGTTGTTGACGATCACGCCGCCGCCGTTCTTGAGCATCGCCGGGATCTCGTGCTTCATGCTCAGGTAGACGCCCTTGACGTTGACCGACCAGATCTGGTCGAAGTCGTCGTCGTCCTGGTCGGCGAGCGGCGCGCGCACGCGGCCCTCGGTGCCGGCGTTGTTGAACGCGATGTCGAGGCGGCCGTAGGTCTCGACGGTCTTGGCGACCAGCTTCTCGATGTCGGTTGGCACGCTGACGTCCGCCTGCACGAACGTTCCTTCGCCGCCGGCCTTGCGGATCAGCTCGACGGTCTCGAGGCCTTCCTTCTCGCGGCGTCCGGAGACGACGACCTTGGCGCCGGCCTTGGCGTAGGCGATCGCGGTGGCGCGGCCGATGCCGCTGGTGCCCCCGGTGACGAGGGCGATCTTGTCCTGCAGGTTCTTGGGTTGGGTGCTCATCTCTTGCGGTCCTTCTCTCTGTAGTGGAACGAACGTTCCAGAATGGTTGATGGTGAGGGTTGGGTGGTCGGTTGGTGTGTGGCTTGCTCAGCGCAGGGCGGCGACGCCGCGGTCGACGAGGGCCTGCATGCGCTCGGCGGGCAGGCGCTGCTTGCCGAGCACGTTCATCGCGAGGATCAGGCCGTTGACGAACGTCGCCAGCTCGTCGGCGTCGGCATCTGCGTCGATCTGCTCGAGCTTCTGCGCGCGGCGAATGGTGTCCGCGAGCAGCTCTTCGACATGGTCGGTGTGCCGACGCAGCAGCTTCTGCACGTCGCGGTCCTCGGGCGCGACCTCGACGGCCGCGTTGACGCAGAAACAGCCCTTCTTACCGCCGCGTCCGGACGTTCGTGCGGCGACCTCCTCGAGCAGGTCGACCAGCGCCTGGCGCGGGCTCTCGCCGGTTGCGAGGTTGCGCGCGAGGTCCTCGACGCCGCGCCGCTGGTAGCTCTCGAGGGCGCGCATGTAGAGGCTGTGCTTGTCGCCGAACGTTCCGTAGAGGCTGGCGCGCTGGATCCCCATCGCATCGACGAGATCCTGCATCGACGTCGCCTCGTAGCCCTTCTGCCAGAACACGCCGAGGGCGCGCTCCAGGGCCTGGTCGACATCGAACTCCTTGGGACGGGGCACGCGCCTATTCTGGAACGAGCGATCCAGAATGGCAACCCGCTTTTTCGGGCAGCGGTCCGGGAGCGGCGTCGCCGCAGGCTCGCCCGCGTCCGTCCGCCCTGGCTGCGGTGCGTCGGCGACCTCGCCGCCACCGCCGCTGCCGGTCCGCAAGTCCTGCCGGAACCGGCCTTACGGACCGGGGCTTGACGGGTTTTTGACAGGGTGGTGGTGGGGGCGACTCGGTTCTGGGGATCGAACCTCGAGGTGGCAGGAATCGGGCGCGTTGGCAGGCGGCGCTGTTGCTGACCGGTGCGGTCGCGGCGCTGGCGTTGACGCACCAGCTGTGGCGGTCGTGGCGGCTCGAGGTGCAGCTGCGGCAGGCCGACTACGACCGCGACCGGCTGCTGGCGGAGCGGATCCTGCAGCGGGCGACGCGCTCGGAAGAGGTGTTCTCGGTGGTGGCGCCCGATCGGCGGGTGACGGTGAGGGGGGACGAGGTGGTGGCGGATCGCCGGGTGGCGTGGATCGACGTCGCCGACGACGAGAGCGACCGCGACCCGGTGGTGCTCGAACGGCTGCAGCGAGCGGCCCGCGCCGAGTTCGGGGACCGCGATCCGGCGGCGGCGCAGCGCGAGTTCGACGAACTGCTGTCTGGCCCACTGGTCTTCGAACAGCGGCTGCAGGTGCTCGCGGCGGCGGCCTGGCAGGCTCGGCGCGCCGGCGCCGACCAGCGGGTCGCGGAGCTGTGCGAACCGCTGCGAGAGGAGCTGCTGCGCGTCGCACCCGAGCGCCTCGCCCGCCCGACCGTCGCTGCGGCGGTCGCGGCCGCGGCCCGCCTCGGCGTCGTGGCCGACGCCACGGGCGACCTGCTCAGCTACCTGCCGACGCTGGTGTTCGCCGGCCTCGACGTCGACGCGGAGCTCGCCTCGCGCCATCGCCGACGCGCGGCGCTGCGCGAACGGTGCCGCCTGGCGGCCGCCTGCCTCGTCGATGCGCCGGACGACGCGCGTGTCGGCCTGCATCCGATCGACGCCGACCACGTGCTGTGGCGCATGCCGTCGGTCGACGGCGCTGGCCGCGCCGCCGTGCTGCAGCCTTCGCAGTGGCACGACGCGGTGCTGGCGGCGGCCGACGCCGGCGCGACCTTCGAGTGGCCGCGCCGCGTCGTCGTCGTCTGCGGTGATCCGCGCGCACCGTCGCCGTTCGGCATCGCCGGGGTGCAGGACCTCGTGCCCGCCACCGGCCCGGACCTCGGCGCCAACGCCTGGCTGCTGCCGGCGCTGACCGGCGCCCTGGCGATGGCGTTCGGGTTCGTGTTCTTCCAGCAGCGGCGCGCGGCCTCGCGCGAAGCGCAGGCGATTGCGCAGCAGGCGCAGTTCTTGACGACGGTCACGCACGAACTCAAGACCCCGCTCGCCGGCATCCGCCTGCTCGCCGAGATGCTCGCCGAAGGCCGCGCGAACGGCCGCGAGCACGAGTACTACCAGCTGCTGGTCGGCGAGTCGGCACGCCTCTCGATGCTGATCGACAACGTGCTCGACCTCGGCCGGCTCGAGTCGGGCCAGCGCCACTACGCGCTGCAACCGTGGCCGATCGCCGATGTCGTTCGCGAGACGCTGCGCATGCTGGTGCCGGTCCTCGAACGCGACGGCATCGACGTCGTCTTCGACGAGACACTCGGCGAGGCAACCGCGCAGATCGATCGTGATGCGTTCGTGCAGGCGTTGGTCGCGGTGCTCGACAACGCGCGCAAGTACGGGGCCGCCGGTCGGCGCGTCGAGGTGCGCGCGTGGCTCGAAGGCGGCCAGCCGCGCGTCGCCGTGCGCGACCACGGCCACGGCGTGCCCGACGGCGAACGCGAGGCCGTGTTCGAGCGGTTCGTGCGCGGCCGCGACCACGCCCACGGCTCGACACCCGGCGTCGGCATCGGCCTCTATCTGGCCCGTTCGATCGTGCGTCGGCTCGGCGGCGAGCTGCGCTGCGTCGCGCCGGCCGACGGGCCGGGCGCGGAGTTCCGATTCACCCTGCAGGGCCACCCCAACGCATGAGCTTCCACATCCTGTTCGTCGAGGACGACCACACGCTCAGAACGGCGCTGCGCGACGCGCTCGTCGGCGAGGGCCATCGCGTCACCGCGGCGGCCGACGGCCACGAGGCGCGCGCGCTGCTCCGCGAGCAGCGCTTCGATCTGCTGGTGCTCGACGTGATGCTGCCCGGACCGAGCGGCCTCGAGCTGCTGCGCGAGCTGCGCGACCGCGACGCCGACACGCCGGTGCTGATGCTGACGGCCCGCGGCGAGGAAGGCGACAAGGTGCTCGGTCTCGAGCTCGGCGCCGACGACTACGTGACCAAGCCGTTCTCGTTGCGCGAGCTGCTGGCGCGCGTCAAGGCGATGCTGCGACGGCGCGACCCCGGCGAGTCGGCGTTCGTCGAGCGGTTCGCGCTCGACGATGGCGCGGTGCAGGTCGACCTGGCGGCGTTCACGCTGACCCGGGACGGCGAGGTGCACAAGCTGTCGCCGAAGGAGGCCGGGATGCTGCGGCTGCTGCGGCAGCAGCAGGGACGCGCGGTGTCGCGCGCCGACTTCTTGCGCGAGGTCTGGGGCGGGGACCAGTTCGTCGGCGACCGCACCATCGACACGCACATGCTCAACCTCCGCCAGAAGCTCGAGCGAGACCACAGGCAGCCGGCGCACCTGCTGACGGTGCACGGCGTCGGCTACCGCCTGCTCGAACGGCCCGAGGCTTGACCACTCCTTGACACCGATCTGATCCGCGCCGGACCGCGGCCGACCGATCCACAGGTCTCATCGACATCATGAAGCACATCGCACTCGCAGGGTTGTTCGCGCTGGTGGCTCCGGCCGTCGCGCAGGAAGGAGCGGCAGCGGCGCCCAAGTGGTCGAAGCAAGCCAGGCTCGAGGTGGCCAAGGCCGTCGCCGCGGAAGAACAGGAACGCGACCTCGACAAGGCGCAGCAGCTGTATCGCGCAGCGATGCAGGACGCGGACCGCAGCGACGAGGCGAGGTCGTTCGCAGCGTCTCGACTGGCCGCGCTGCTGCGCCGGCTCGGCAAGGCCGACGAGGCCGATGCCGTGCTGCGGCAAGCGGGCAAGGGGGTGGTGGCGTCGCTCGACGACGTGACCAACGGCCGGGTCGGCCAGGATCGCGTCAAGGAGCTGCGCGCGCAGGCGCGGGTGCTGGTGCAGCGGATCCTCGACAAGGGTAACGGCCGGCGCGTGATGCGGCGAACGCAGCTGACCGGGGTCTCGCGCGAGGACTCGGACCAGCTGTTCTGGATCGGGGACCCGGCGATTGTCGAGGTTGCGGCGGGGCTGCAGGAAGAACTCAAGAAGCCGTACGGAGGACGCGTCGGCAAGGCGCCGGGCCTGTTCGAGTTCTTGTGGATGCGCGGCGGGCCGGTGGCGTCGCGGTTCTTGTTGGATGCGATCGAGGGCGAGGTCGGAGCGCAGATGGTGGCGTTGGCCGCCAGCAGTGCGACCGAGATCGACCTCGACTCACCGGGGGTCCGTGCCCTGCTCGAGAACGAGAGCGTCGGCATCGCGATGAACTTCCTCGACGGCCTGAGAGGCGAGGGGGGCGCGATCCAGAAGCTGACGACCGACCAGCTACTGACCGTGTGCGAACGCGGCCGACCGGCGGTCCGAGCGCTGGTGCTGCCCAAGCTGGCTGCGCGGCGCTTCGAAGCCCACGAACTGAAGCGTGCGCACGAACTGGTGCGGGCCGCGCTGCAGGGTGCCGACCCGAAGCTGGGCAAGGCCGCCGAACTGTTCGTGACCAGCACTGCGTCGCAGCAGTCGGTGACCGGCCTGACGATGCTGCTCGAACGGCTGCACGACCTCGATACGCGCGGCGTGACTCCGGCGCCCTGGGCGCGCCGGGGGACCAACCGGAACTTCTCCGTGGGCGAGGCCGTCGCGCTGCTGCCGGCCATCGACGAGACCTCCCGGCAGATGCGCAGCGCGGCGAAGAGCACCGCCCGGCAGTGGCTGACGTCGCTGATGATCCAGCTCGTCTACGACGCCAAGGACGACCGCGTGATGCACGCCGCGCTCCGATGGGCCGACCGTGGTTACGAGGTCTACGAGGCGATCTCGCACAACATCACGAGGGGCACCCTGGTGCCCGCGCTCGAGCGCGCTCCGGAGATGTCGGCCGACGGTCGCCGCATCCTGTTGTCCAACGTTCCGACCCGGGCGATGAGCGCCGAGGCCTTGCCGCGGTTGCTCGCGGTGGCGCCCGAACTCGGCGACGATCTGCTGCCGCGCGTCGGCCGGCTGGTCTCGTTCGCCGGCACCGACGAGGCGGTCGACTGGATCATGGATCAGTGGCGCCAGGCCAAGGTCCGCTTCCCGGAGTCCGCTGCGAACTACACCAAGTGGGTCCCGGAGGCGTTGATCCGGGTCGGCCGGAGCAACCGCAGCGAACGGGTGCGCGCCGCGATGCGCGCGGTCGTGCGCGGCTTCGGCGGTCCGCAGGCGCGCGGCAAGGAACTGGCGCGGCTGCTGCTGGCGTTGATGTCGATGTCGGACGAGCGCGTGCTCGACTTCCTCGGCGTCGGGGTCGGGTTGGGCCAGCGTGGGCACCATCCGTATCCCGAGGGCGCCAGCCAGCTGATGAGTCCGGTTGGCTACCTGCTCGACAACGGCGACCCGAAGCACGGCTACTCGGACGAGCAGGCCGCTGCGGTCGTTCGCAAGCTCGCGGCCATGCAGGAGCACGTTCCGTTGCTCGAGATGTGCGATCCGAAGCTGGTCTCGGATGCGCTGCTGCTCGTGCTGGCCGAGCACGACCGGACCATGTTCAAGAACCGGACCTGGATCAACGAAGTCGTCCATCGCCTCAACGTTCGCTTGCACGCTGGCGACGACGTGGATGGCATCGAGCCGTACTTCCTGCAGCAGCTCGGGCGCGACGGCCGGTTGAACCAGTGGTTCTACCTGCTGCCCGCCAGGATCGTCGACCGCTACCGGAAGCAGATCGCGGCGTTGCTCGACGGCGATGACGGGGAATGGGCCGAAGCCGCGTGCGTTCGCCTGTGGCGTCACGATCGCGGCATCGACCTGCGCACCGCGCTCGAGAACGAGCATGCCACGGTGCGGTTGTGGGCCATCGATCGCCTGGCCCGCGACCGGACCCCGGTGGAGTCGGCGGTGTTGGTGGCGCGGCTGGACGACCCCAACGAGCAGGTGCGGCTGCTGGCCGCAAACCGGCTCGGCGCGATGGTCAGCAAGCAGGCGGTGCCGAAGCTGATCGAGCTGCTGAAGGACCCCGTCTTCTCGGTGCAGGAAGAAGCCTCCAAGGCGCTCACGCGCATCCGCTTCTACCACGAGCAACAGGCCCACTGGGACCGCATCCTCAAGGGCATGGACGCGTCGCCGCAGTCCGCCGTCGAGAAGCTGCTGCTGCAGGCGAAGCCCACCGCGCGCAAGGAGCAGCGCCTGCTCGCGATCGCGTCGCTGGGCGTGCTCGGCAAGCCGGAGGCGCTGCCGTTCTTGATCGACTGGACGCAGGACGCGGACGCCGCGATCGCCGAGGCCGCCAAGGCCGCGGTCCAGAAGATCCACCTCGACCCGAAGAAGTAGCCGTCGGCGCGGTGCTACGGCACCGTGCTGACGACGCGTGGCGCCGCCATCCGCTGCCAGACCGCGAGCGTGCGTTCTGCGGTGGCGCGCCAGGTGAACTGCTCGGCCTGCAGCGCGCCGCGCCGGCGCAACTCGGCGCCGAGCGTCGGCTCGTCGAGCAACCGCAGCACGTGCGCAGCGGCGCCGGCCTGGTCGTCCGGGTTCACCAGCAGCGCGGCGTCGCCGGCGACCTCCGGGTGCGACGTGACGCCGCTCGCGATCACCGGGCAGCCCTTGGCCATCGCCTCGAGGATCGGCAGGCCGAAGCCCTCGGCGCGCGACAGGAACAGCAGCGCGGTGGCCGATGCGTAGAGCGCGTTGAGGTGCTTGCGCGGCAGGTAGCCGGTGAACGTCACGTCCGGCACGTTGCGCTTCGAACAGAACGCCGCGGCGGCGGTGGTGCCCGGATCGATCGCGCCGACGACCACCAGCTGCAGCGGTTGCTTCGCGCGCGCCATCAAGAACGCGTTGAGCGCGCAGTAGAAGTTCTTGTGCGGATCGTGCGCGCCGACGTGCAGCACGAACGGCCCGCGGATGCCGAGGTCGGCGTGCACTTCCGAGATCTCCGCCGCCGACGGCGGCCGGCCACCGTCGCGGTGCAGGCCGGCGAGGATCGGCGTGACCCGCCGCGCCGGGATGTCGGTGTGCGCGAGCACGTCCTGCGCGGTGAACGCCGAGTTGGTCAGCAGGTGTACGTCGCTGCGCTCGAGCTGGCGCAACCGGTCGAGGTAGCCTTCGCGGTTGGCTCGCGGCCACTCGTCGAGATAGCGGTGCAGCGGCGTCAGGTCGTGGAACGTCGTCGTCACGCGCGGGTGCCGCAGCGTGCGGATCGGCGAGTCGAACCCGAAGCTCATGTTCATCGGGTCGGGCAGGTGCACCAGGTCGACCTGCTCGGACCGGTAGCCGTCGATCTGCTGCAGCGTCACCTGCGGCAGCTGCAGCACCGGCGGCAGCACGGCGCCGTCCTGCGTTGCGTAGCCGACGATGCGCAGGCCCGGATCGGCCTCGCACAGCGCGGCGAGGTGCTGCGTCGTGAACTTGCCGATGCCGCGCGCGGTCGAGTCGGCGTAGAACAGCGTGCGCAGGTCGACGCCGACGGTCAGCGTCGGCGCAACGGCGGGCAGCGCCGGCGTGATGCAGGTGTCCTTGGGCTTGGGCTGCCAGTGCGCCGCGAACACGAACGACGTCAGCACCTGCGGGCCGACGATGCTCGAGAGCGCCGGATACTGCGCCACGTCCGGCGCCGTGACGCAGGCCTCGAGCACCGCGTCGTCGACCGCCAGCGCCAGCGGCGCGGTCGGCCGCAGGCGGGTCCGTTCGATCAGGTCGAGGTCGAGCTGCAGCGGTTGCGGCGTCGCCTTGGTCGGCACGCCGTTGAGCGCGGTCTGGCCGAGAACCAGCACGAGCGTGTCGTCGTCGGCGTGGCGCGACAGCGTCTCCTCGATCACGTCCGTGTCGAGCACCATGGAGAAGATCACCGCGTCGAAGCGATCGCGGGCCGCGCGACCGTCGCTGCAGACCTCGACGCCGAGGCCGCTCAACCAGTCGGCGACGCGGCCCAGTTCGTTGCCGAGGTGCAGGACCCGCGCGCCCGCGCGCGCGACGCCGTGGCGCGACAGGTGCGACGCGAACGCGAGCTGCTCCCACAGCTGGGCCGAATGCGCGTACGGGTCGTCGACGAGTCCGCGGACCCGCAAGGCCTCGGCCGCCGCGCCGAACTCGGGTGATCCGAAGTCCGCATCGCGGCAGACGCCCTGGCCGGGGATCGTGCCTTCGCGGTGCGGCCCGCCTCGAACCATCGAGCGCAGCAGCGGCGTGTTGCCGGCGCGCTGCAGCGCCGCGGCGATGTCGGCGAACCGCCGGGACAGTGCCTCGTCGCGGAGCTGGTCGGCCTGTTCGCGGTGCAGCTCGAGCAGCGCCCACGTGCAGGCGGGGATCGGGTGGCGGTGGTCGTCGAACCAGCGCACCGGATCCTGTTGCTCCAGCATCTGCTCGAGCAGGGTCGCCGCGGCGGCGAGCTCGCTGCGGCCGACCGCTCGGCCGATGCGTCGCCGCATCTCGGCGCGCACCAGCTGTGGCAGGTAGGGGCCGCCCTCGCGCTTGACCCAGCCGTCCGCATCGACGTAGCCATGCGTGCGCCACTTGCCCGCCAGGTAGGCGAGGTTGTCGCGCGAGCCGCCGTGGACGAGGTCGGGCGTCGCGACGCCGGACGCGTGCTCGTGGTGCACGATGGCCGCCTCGGGCACGGCGACGACGTCGAAGCCGGCGGCGATCGCACGCACGCAGTAGTCGTCGTCCTCGTGCCAGAACTGGCCGAGCTCCTCGTCGAACCGCCCGATGGTGCGCGCCGCGTCGGCGCGCACGAAGCACGCGAAGCCGCCGCTGACGACGTCGACGTGCGCGGTGCGCGCCGGCGCCGGCAGCAGCTCGCGGCCGGTCTCGTGCACGGTGATCAGGTGGCCGACCTTGCCGAGAACGCGCGCACCGGGGAACTGCCGCATCGCCTCGGCGAACGGCTGCAGCCAGCCCGCCTCGAACTCGAGGTCGTTGTCGACGAACACGATCCAGTCGTGCGGCTGCGTCTCCGGCAGGATGAAGTCGAGCAGGTCGTTGCGTCCGCCCGGCACGCCCCGGTTGCTCTGGTTGAGTCGATAGCGCAGCCACGGTTGCTGCTGGGCCTGCAGCCACGCCTGCGTGCGACCGTCCGGCGACGCGTTGTCGACGACGTGCAGCACGAACGGCTGCCCGGTGGTCGCCGCGATCGTGCGCACCGCCCGTTCGGTCTCGGCGAGCGCACCGTAGGTGAGCATCGCGAAGTGCAGGGTCGGGCCGGCGTCGCTCATCGCTGCTCCTTGTGGAAGTAGGCCATCCACAGCTGGCGTTCGGCGAGCTTGTCGATGTCGAGCAGCGGCGTGGTGCCGTCGTACTCGCAGTAGCGGATCGTGTAGCCGGCGGCGGCGACGTCGCGCAGCCACGGCGCGGCCTCGGCGTTGACGGTCACCTCGGCGAACACGTGCATCTGCGGGTTGTGCGCCAGCACGCCCTGCATGCCGCGCCAGATCGCCGGCTCGCTGCCCTCGCAGTCCATCTTGAGCACCTGGATCGGCGCCAGGTCGCCGAGCAGCTGGTCGAGCGTGCGCATCGGCACGTCGAGGATGCCGTCGTGCCGATAGTCCTCGGGCACGATGCACGCGCCGCCGAGGTTGTCCTCGCCGTGCACCAGCAGCCGCGCGCTGCCTTCGCGATCACCGACCGCGCACTCGACCACCTCGAAGTGCTGCCAGCCGTTGCGTTGGCCGGTCAGGCGCAGCCGTCGCGCCAGCTCCGGATTGGCCTCGACCGAGATCACCGCGGCCGCGCCGAGCGACTGGAACAGCGCGCCGAAGTAGCCGGCGTTGGCGCCGAGGTCGACGCAGATCGTGCCGGGCCGCATGCAGTCGGCGATCGCCTTGGTCACCCACCACTCCCAGAAGCCGACCTCGAGCATGTGCCGCGCGACCGATCCGTCGCGGGGATCGACGACCACGTCGCAGGTCTCGAGCACGCGAGCGATCGCATCGGTCTCGGTGTCGGCGTGGGTGGGGCGCTTCTGTGCGGCGATCGCACAGCGCAACTCGGACTTCTCCCGGGGGACCTGCAGCAGTTGGTAGTTCAAGGCGGAGCTCCTGGCCGACGATCGGTCCCATCGACATCCGCGCCGTCGCGACTCAAGCCATGGCACCGGCGTTTCCGATCAGGCGGGCATGGCGACGATCCAGGCCAGAACCGCCCCGGGCACGCTGGTGCTCGACCCCAACCTTCCGGCGCACGTCGCCTTGCGCCGGTCGCTGCCGCGTTGGCGCGCGGTCGCGTGCAGCGAACTGATCGGACGGGACGTCACCGCCGGCGCCAGGCTGTGCGTCGCCGACTGGCGGATCTTCGGCGCGGTGCCGTACCTGCGCGAAACGCTGATGCAGAACCGCGGCCGCACGATCGCCCTCGTCGGCCTGTCCGACGAACCGTGCGACGACGGCGCGCTCGCGATGCTGCGCCGCTTCGCCGGCGAGGTCGTCGCGCTGGTCTCGGCCGCGCAGCCGTCGTGGACCAGCCGCCTGCTGGTGCCGGTCTCGACGGTCGGTCCCGCCGGCGTCGCCGACGCGATCGTCGAGGCGTGCCGTCGGCCGGCCGCGGACCTCGGCAGCGTCGACGTGCACCTGCGTGAGGCGATCCAATACATGCAGCGCGGCGACGACGACGGCGCGTTCCAGGCATCGGCACGCGCGCTGGCGATGGCGCCGGACCAGCCCGGCATCATCGCGGACGTCGCGAGACTGCTCGCTCGCATGGGCCGTTCGGCAGACGGCGAACAGCTCTGCCGCACGTTCTTGCTGCAGCGCCCCGACAGCGCGCCGGTCCAGGCCGCGCTCGGCGAACTCGCACCGCTGCGCTGCTGAACGGCTTGCGTATACAGATCGGTAACAAGTCGGAAGAAGTTCTTGTGCCGCTCTGCGTGTCGCATCGGGATCGGCTCGTATCATCGCCGCCCCGATGGAATCCCGATTGCGCCTGTTGTTGACCCTGTTGCTGACGCTGACCGCGTCGCTGTATGCGCAGGGCGATCCCAAGTTCAAGCTGAAGGCCGCGCTCGAGCCGGCAACGGCCGCGCCGGGCCAGGAGGTCCAGCTGGTGCTGACCGCGACGACGCAGCACGGCTGGCACGCCTACGGCACGCTCGAGACCAGCAACGTGCCGGTGTCGCTCGACACGTCGGGGCTCGACCTGGTCGGGCTCGAACGCAACGGTGAGGCCGAGATCCCGCCGGGCATCCCGGACGTCTCGCAGTATGGCACGCAGTATCCGTTGCCCGAGTCGTTCCGCGTGACGGTGCCGCTGAAGGTCGCGGCCGACGCGAGCGGCGAGCTGAAGGTCGCGGGATCCCTCGGCTACCAGATCTGTGAGCAGGGCCGCTGCGAAGCGCCGAACGAGGCGCCGTTCGAGGCGGCCGGCAAGCTCAGCGAGGGCAGCGGCGAACCGGTTGCGCAGCAGCCGCAGGAGCCGATCCCGGTGCCGGGCCTCGGCACGGTGCCCGGCCTGATGCTCGACCCCGACCAGAAGGTCACGATCACGGCGAAGTTCGAACCGGCGATCGTGCGCGCCGGCGAGGTGACGACGCTGGTGCTCGACGTCGAGGTCGTCGACGGCTGGCATGCCTACGGCGTGCTCGAGACCGGCCAGATCCCGGTCGGCTACGACCCGTCCAAGCAGGACGTCGGCATCCTCGAGTTCGAAGGCCAGCCGGTGATCCCGCCAGGCGACCCGACGGACTTCCACGGCACGACGCAGTACCAGCTGCCGCACCACTTCGAGGTCAAGCAGACGTTCCGCGTGCCGGCCGACGCCGAGCCGCGCCAACTCGCGATCGGGGGCGTGCTCGACTACCAGGTCTGCGACGAGAACGGCTGCGACCAGCCGACCGAAGGCGAGTACGAGGCCGAGCTCGAGATCGAGGCGGGCGAGGCGCGTGAGGGCCGGACCGAGGCGCCGAAGGTCGAGCCGCAGGACGACGGTTCGGTCGGCGAGGAGACGCTTGCCAGCCCCGACGATCCGTTCGCCAGCTGGTGGACGCTGATCCTCGCGTGCATCGGCGGCGGCCTGTTCGCCCTGGCGATGCCGTGCACCTATCCGATGATCCCGATCACGTTCAGCTTCTTCACCAAGCAGGCGGAGAAGACCGGCGGCAACGTGCTGCCGCTGACGATCACCTACGGCCTGGGCATCATCGCGATGTTCGTGTTCGTCGGGGTCGCGCTCTCGGCGATCATCATCGACGTCGTCAACCACTGGGCGACCAACACCGTCATCGGGGTGATGTTCTTCTTCTTCGCCGCGGTGCTGTTCGGATGGGTCAACCTGAACCCGCCGCAGTTCATGCAGAAGCTGGCGACCAAGGCGCAGATGTCGGCCATGGGCGGCGGCAACGAAGGGAGCACCGGCCTGTCGCTCGGCGGCCTGGCCGGCGTGTTCTTCATGGGTGCCACGCTGGTGCTGACCTCGTTCACCTGCACGGCGCCGATCGTCGGCTCGCTGATCGGCGGCATCGCCAAGCACGGCTGGGAAAAGGTCGCCGTCGGCATGGGCATCTTCGGCCTGACGATGGCGATCCCGTTCATGGTGCTGTCGCTGATGCCGACCAAGGTCAAGGCGATGCCCAAGTCCGGCGAGTGGATGGAGACGCTCAAGATCTCGCTCGGCTTCGTCGAGCTGGCGGCGGCCTTCAAGTTCGTCTCGATGGTCGACATCGCGTTCGGCTGGGACGCGCTGCCGCGCGAGCTGTTCCTGATGATCTGGGCTGCGGTGTTCGGCATGTGGGCGCTCTACCTGTTCGGCGTGATCCGCAAGGCGGGCACGCCGAGCATGGGGGTGAGCAGCGGCCGGATGGCCAGCGGCATGATCGTCACCCTGCTCGCGACCTACTTCTTGTTCGGCGCGATGGGCAACCGCATGGACTCGATCATGACGAGCTTCGTGCCGGCCTACTCCAACCGCATCGTCATGAAGGGCGAAGGCGGCGCGGCCAAGGTCGAGACGCACATGGTCGTCAAGGACGACCCGGCGAAGGCGATCGAGGTCGCCAAGGCCGAGGACAAACTCGTGCTCTACAACTTCACCGGCTTCAATTGAGGCAGCTGCCGCATCATGGAAGAACAGATCTTCCTCGAGGAGGCGGTCGCCTCCCTCATGAAGCAGCACCTGGTCGAAGCGCGTCTGCACACCGATTCGCAGAAGCACCTGACCGACGAGCAGTTCGCCAACAACAAGAAGGCGCAGGCGGAGCTCGCCGGCGTCACGACCAACCCGTACTTCGTCATGGTCGACCCGACCACCGGCGACAAGGTCGCGGAGTTCTCGCTGTCCGGCGGCTTCGGCGCCTGGAAGGGCAACTGGATCCAGTTCTTGCGGGGCGTCGCCAAGAAGACCGGGCGGTAGTCGGCGCGGCCTGGATGCCGGCTGCGGCATCCAGGCCCGTATTCGCGCGCGTCGAAGCCCGCTGGGTTGCGATGCGCAAAGACCGAACGCCTACGGCAACCGGGCGCAGGGCCCGCTGACGCGGCCTACCGACCGCGCCTGCCCTTCGCCTTCTGGAACGGCAGCCGCCCGGCCTCGACGCACCACGTCATCTTCTGCTTCCACACCCGAGCGCCCTTCTGGTCGTACTCGGCCACCCGCGTGTTCTCCGCGACCAGCGTGTTGCCGTTGGGCAGGCGGTCGGCGTCGCTCGGGGACGACAGCCCCTTGAGCGTCCAGACGCGCTTGCCCTGCGCGTCGACCTCGACGACCTCGCCCTTGTTGCGCAGTGTGATCAGCGTGTTGCCGTTGGGCAGGCGGTCCGCGTCGTGGGCATTGGGCATGCCTTCGACCTGCCAGACGATCTTCTTGGCCTCGTTGACCTCGATCACGCGGTCCTTCAGCACGTCGCTGATCAGGTAGGTGCCGGCCGCAGTCTGCTCGACGTCGAACGGGCGGATGTTGTCGTCGTAGCGCCAGACGGTCTTGCCGTCCTTGTCGACGATCAGCACCTCACTGCCGAACGTGTTGGCGATCAGCGTGTTGCCGACCGTGAGGCGCGACGCGCAGTAGGGGTTCTTCAGCCCTTCGTACTGCCAGACCCGCTTGCCGTTGCGGTCGACCTCGGTGATCCGGCTGACGCTGAACTCGGTGATCAGCGTGTTGCCGTTGGCGAGGCGCTTGACGTCCCAGGCGCCGAACACGTCGTCGAGCACCCAGACATGCTTGCCGTTGGCGTCCATCTCGACGATGCGGTTCTCGGAGTAGTCCGCGACCAGCGTGTTGCCGCGCGGGCCGAACCGCTTCGGGTCCTGACGGTCCGGATCGCGCTCGTCGTCGGGCGCGACCGCGTGCTGGTCGTCGCCGTCGTCGAGCCACGCGATCCCGCCGACGACGCCGGCACCGCCGAGCAGGCAGGCGGCGAGCAGCCACCGCGACAGGCGCGTCGCCGGTGGCGGCGCGTGCGCTGCGCGCGACCGCGGTTCGCCCGCGAGGGCGTCGAGGATCCGGCTGGTGAGAGAACGGTCGGGGCCGAGGCCGCCGAGCTCCGTCAAGGTCGCTTCCATCTGCATCTCCTCCGCACGTTGTCGTGCCGTTGGTCGGTCTTCTCGTTGGGTCATCGCATCGTCCTCCCGATGCAGTCGCGCAGCAGCTTGCGGGTGCGCTGCAGCAGCGTCTTGAGTCCGTTGGGCTGCAGGTCGAGCGCGCGCGCGACGGCGTCACGGTCCTGCGCGTCGTCGGCTCCGATGCCGTAGCTGAGCTCGATCGCGCGCCGCGCCCGCCCGTCGAGCCGCTGCATGCAGACCGCCAGGGCGTCGACCAGGCCGTCGCCACCGTCGCGCTCGGCGTCGCGATCCCACAGCGCGTCGACCTCGTCCATCAGCGCCGGGTCGCGCTGGCGATCCCGCACGTGGTGCAGCCACGCGAAGCGCGCCGAGCGCCGCAAGAACGTCCAGGCTGCCGCCGGCTCCAGGTCGAGCGCGCCCTTCTGCAGCGCCGTGACGAACGTCTCCTGCGCCAGGTCGTCCGCCTCGTGCGGCGTCGCGCCGTGCATGCGCAGGTAGCGCCAGACCGGACGCAGGTGCCGATCGACGAACGCGCGCGCAGAAATGGCGGGTTCTCGATGGTTCATCGCGGGGGCCGTGGACGTCAGCTGCACGCACCTCAATGCCCCGAGGCGCGTAGGTGCTATTCAACAAGTTCGAGAAAACCGCCGTGCCGTCGCGGCCGCGGCGGGTCCAGGTGACGCCGGCCTGCGCAGCGGCGCAAGCCCAGGAGCGTAGGGGATCGCCCCCGAGTCGCTTCGCGTAGGGGAGAAACCCATCGAGAACCCGTCGAAATGCGTCCGATCGGGAGTGCGATGATGAGAGGAAGGAGCATTTCGGTGCGGTTGACGAGCATCGCGGCAGCGCTGTTCGCGGCCATCGGAACGGGGGCCTACGCGGTCGGCGCGGGCGCGCCGTTCGCGTTCGGCACGTTGCTCTCCGGGCTGCTGGTGGCCGGGCTGCCGGCGGCGCTGCTGGCCGGAACCGCCTACCGCTGGCTGATCCAGCGCTGGCTGGTCCGGCCGCTGCGCACGCTCGACGAGCGCCTCAGCGAGATGTCGATCGGCAACTGCGACCTGACCAGGCGGGTCGGGCTCAGCCGTCCCGACGAGATCGGCGCAGCCGCGATGCACTTCGATGCGTTCGTCGCGCGCGTGCAGGACGCGCTGTCGGGTGCGGTGTCGCTGAGCCTCGACGCCGACAACGCGGCCTCGATCATCGCGACCGAGTCGCAGCGCCTCGCGACCAGCGCGTCGACCAACGCGGCGACGATCGAGGAGGTCATGGCGACGCTCGGTGAGATCAACGACCTGTCCTCGAAGACGGCCGACTCGTGCCAGAGCGCCGCGCAGGGCGCCGAACGGGCCAAGGAGGCGGTCGCCAAGGGCAACTCGGAGGTCGACCGCCTGACCGAGGCGATGGACGAGATCCGCGAGTCGAGCCAGACGATCACCAAGGTCGTCGGCGTGATCCAGGACGTGTCGTTCCAGACCAACCTGCTGGCGCTCAACGCAGCGGTCGAAGCCGCGCGCGCCGGCGAAGCCGGCAAGGGCTTCGCCGTCGTCGCCGAAGAGGTGCGCAGCCTCGCACAGCGCAGTGCGTCGGCGGCGTCGGAGACCAGTTCGCTGATCGAGGAGGCCTGTCGACGCGCCGAGCGTGGCGGCGCGATCGCCGAGGAGGTCGCGCTGGTGCTCGGGCAGATCCACTCGGAGACGATGCAGGTCGGCCGGCTGCTCGGCGGTGCCGCCGAGGAGGTCGTGCACCAGAGCGAGAACGTCGGCATGGTCACGCGCGGCCTCGACTCGCTGGGCCAGACGTCGCAGGACAACGCGGCGAGCGCCGAAGAGCTGGCGGTGGCGTCCGCGCAGAGTTCGGGGCAGATCAAGCGGCTGCAAGAACTCGTCGGCGCGTTCCAGGTGTCGTAGCGATTCGCGCTACAAGCTTGGGGTGAAGACTTGATGAGGTCGCGCAAATAGCGTGGCCTCTGCCGCCGTGGCAGGCGTAGTGTCGCCGGCTCTCGCCACCTTCCTCCACCTCGATGCCCCCACCAGCCGGCGCTGCCCCCGCGCCAGCCGCCTGGGACGCAGCGACGCCCAGCACCACCTCGAAGCTTCGAGTCGGGCGTTCGTGCGCGTGCCTGGCGCTGGTCGTGTTCGGACTCCTCACGTGGTTCGTCGTCCCGCACGGGATCGGGCTGTCGTGGCGCGAGTGCGACACGCAGGCGATCGCGCGCAACTTCCTGCTCGACGGGTTCGACCCGCTGCGGCCGCGGGTCGACTGGCGCGGGGCCACCGACGGCGCCGTCGAGTGCGAGTTTCCGCTCTACCAGCTGGCGATCGCGTCGGTGATGGCGGCGTTCGGTGAGGCCGAGTGGCCGGGCCGGCTGCTGTCGTTGCTCGCGACGCTGTGGGCCGCCGTTTCGTTGTACCGGCTGCTCGAACTACGCACGGGCGCACGCGGCGCGCTGGCCGGACTGCTGACGTTCCTGACCTGCGGCAGCACGCTGCTGGTCGCGACGCGCGTGATGCCCGATGCGTTCAGCCAGGCGCTGTCGATCGCGAGTCTGACCGCGTTCGTGCGCTACCTCGGCTCGGGCAGTCGGGTCGCGCTGTGGACCAGCGTGGCGGCGTTGACGTTCGGTGCGCTGCAGAAGCCACTGGCGCTGCAGGTCGGCTGGATCCTGTTCGGCTGGGCGCTGTTCCTGGCGCCGCGCCGCCTCCGCGATCCACAGCTGTGGCTCGGCTTCGGGGTGGTGCTGGCCTTGGTCGCCGCATGGCTGCTGCACGGCAAGGTGCTGCACGAGGAGACCGGGTTGACGTTCGGCGTGCTGAGCGGCGGCGACACCAAGTTCCCCGACGCCGAGCATCTGCTGTCGCCCAAGATCCACGCGCAGCTGGCCTGGACCACCGTGCAGTACGGCCTGTCGCCGCTCGGCCTGCTGGCGGCCGTCGTGCTGCTGCTGCGGCGCCGGCTCGACCGCGCGGACGCGGTGCTGCTCGGATCGGTGGTGGCAGCCCTCTACCTGTCGCTGCGCTACAGCTACCACCAAGGCATGGGGCCGCACTACCACGGCTTCGCGGCCGTCGCCGGCTCCTGGTGCGTCGCGCGGCTGTTCGGGGGCGGCGTGCCGCGCTGGCTGTGGCTCGCCCTGCTGGCGGGCGTGCTCGCGCAGGGGGCGTGGCGGCTGTCGACCGAGGCGCGCACGCGGCACGACATGGTCGACAACCCGATGCTCGACGTCGCCGCGTCGATCCGGCGAATGAGCCTGCACGACGAACGGATCGTCGTGCGCAGCCAGAAGCGCCGCGTCGACCCGGTGTGGCACCGGCGCAACAACTTCGAGGACCCGCGCCTGTTCTACCAGACGCGCCTGCACGGCTGGGCGCTGCCCGCCGACGGCTTCGAGCCGCTCGCGCTGGAGCGGCTGCAGGCGCGCGGGGCCGCGCTGGTGTTCGACTGGGCCGGGGGCGCCCGCAGCCCGGCGCGCGACTGGCTGGAGCAGCACGCCGAGGTGCTGTTCGACCGGCCTGCGGGTCGGCTCTACCGGCTGCGATCGGGCGAGTAGAGAAAAATCGGAATGGTCGTTCCGCTCCCGGCCCGCGCTCGCGGTGACCAGGGCAAGGAGCACATGACCATGACCAACTTCCGCAACGTCCTTCTTCTCTCGCTCGGTTTCGCCCTGACGGGCAGCGCGCTGGCGCAGAACCACATCACCGTCGGCGTCACGCCCGGCCAGACGACCACTGGCAGCGGTTCCATCGGCGTCACCGTCGGCGGCCACGGCACCGTGCCGGTCAACGTCCCGGCCGGCACCGGCTCGCTCGGGATCGCGACCGCGACAGCCAACGCGCTGACGGCCCAGGGCTTCACCGTCACGCAGAACGGCACCGACGTGACCATCACGGCCGGCCCCGGCGGCGCGCCGCTGATGCACGGCGGCGGCATCGGCAGCACCGACGGCGGCGTCACCGGCGTCAAGTGCAAGGTCCAGAAGGCGCCCGGCGGTGGCGGCGGTCCGGGCGGCGGGCCGGGCGCCAACGCGCAGCGCAACGTCGGCGGCCAGGTGCGCCAGGCCAACCCCAACGGCCAGGCGCAGTCGACCGGCAGCCTGCAGGTCGACGTCGAGGTGATCAAGGTCGTCAACGGCGTGCCGACGCTGCTGTGGGTGCAGGTCGTGGTGCCGGTGTTCGCCGGCGACGACGGCCAGGCGATCAACGACCGCGCCCGGCAGATGATGCAGCAGCAGGGCCTGATCGTGAACGACCTCACGCTGCCGCCGGCGGTCGCGCCGATCACCCCGATCCCGCCGGCGGCGTTCGGCATCGACCGCACGGTCGACGGCGGCAAGGTGCAGGGCGTGCAGGTCGAGGCCACCGGCGGCGCCAAGGACGTCTTCGGCGCGACCGAAGCCGGCGCCGCCCGCACGCCCGACACCGGTGCGGCCGAATACGATCGCTCGATCGACGAGAACGGCCAGGACACCGGCGACTTCGCGGTCTTCCAGGGGCTGCCGATCCTCGGGCAGGGCGGTGTGATCGAGGCGTTCACCGCGCCCAACCAGTTCGGCATCTTCGCGCTGCAGTTCGGTCCCGGCGGCCTGCTGCAGGCTCCCAACGTGCCGCTGCCGTTCGGTCCGGGGTTCTACATGCCGCTCGACCCGTTCGGCGCGCAGCTGCACGCCACGATCACCGACCCGCTCGGCCAGATGCAGATGCCGCTGCCGATCCCGCCGATGCCGCAGCTGGTCGGCCTCGAGCTGCAGACCGCGGCGCTGACGCTCGACCCGACGGGCCAGACGCTGTTCGACGGCGTCAAGCGCACCAACGCGCTGACGATCCGGGTCGGCCAGTGACAGCGAGCCGTCGGCGGGCATCTGCCGACCGCTTGTGCGAAGCTTGTGCGAGCCCGCCGGCGATGACGTCGGCGGGCTCACTTCGTTTCGGGCTTCGACCGATATAACGGGCACTGTGGCGACCCCGCGCGACATCATCATCTTCTGCGGCCAGGACTGGTGGTACCACAACCGCGCGCACAGCGACTTCCAGCTGATGACGCGCGCGGCGAAGCACCGCAGGGTGCTGTTGGTCAACTCGATCGGCATGCGCATGCCGATGCCGGGCCGCTCGCCGCTGCCGTTCAAGCGCATCTTCCGCAAGCTCAAGAGCATGATGCGCTCGGTGCGGCGGCCCTTGCCGGACACGCCGGACTTCACCGTGATGACGCCGATCCTGTTTCCGTTCTACGGGAGCGAGAAGGCGCGGCAGTTCAACGCCAACAGCATCCGCAAGCAGGTCTCGCGGGTCGCCAGGAAGATGGGCATGGTCGACCCGCACATCATCGTGACGGTGCCGACCGCGTGGGACGTCGCCAAGGAGATGCCGCGCAGCTCGCTGGTCTACAACCGCAGCGACAAGCACTCGGCGTTCGGCGAGGCCGACCAGGGCCTGATCGCGGACTTCGAGCGCGCGCTGCTGAGCAACAGCGACGGCGTGCTCTACTCGAGCCGGGCGTTCCTCGACAGCGAGCGTGAGCTGACCGGGGATCGCGCGTTCTTCCTCGACCATGGCGTCGACAAGCAGCACTTCCACCGGCGCGAACGAACGGGCGCACTCGACGGACTGGACTGCAAGCGGCCGGTCGTCGGCTTCTTCGGCGGCCTCGACGACTACGTGATCGACTTCGACCTGCTCGAGCGCTGCGCGGTAGAACGACCGGACTACTCGCTGGTGCTGATCGGCGATGCGACGCTGCCGATGGACCGCCTGACGCGGCATCCCAACGTGCGCCACCTGGGCTTCCGGCCCTACAGCGAGATCCCGCACCTCGGCGCCGACTTCGACGTGTCGATCATGCCGTGGCTCGACAACGACTGGATCCGCCACTGCAACCCGATCAAGCTCAAGGAATACCTGTCGCTCGGCCAGGAGGTCGTGACGACCTGGTTCCCCGAAGCCGAGCACTACCTCGACCACCTGCACATCGGTCGCACCGGGGACGAGTTCCTGCAGCGCATCGACGAGGTCGTCGCCGGCGCGAGGTCGCCGGGCGACCGCGACGCCCTGCTCGCCAAGGCGACCTGGGACGATCGCACCGAGGAGCTGATCGCCTACCTGGACTCGCTCAACGTCGCCGCCGCGCCGACGGCGGCGTGCGGCTGATCATCACGGCCGCGGCCGGCGAAACGACAGGATCAGCATCAGGGCAGCGACCGCGATCGCCGCGATCCCTGCCGCGAACACCAGGGTAGCCGTCGGCGGCTTTGGGCTGGCCAGGTCCCGGTCGTAGACCGGAGCTCCGTCGCGGCTGAGGACCAGGATCGGGATCGGCAGCTTCGAAGCCGACTGCGCCCGGATGCGTTCGCGGGCGACGTGCTGGACCTCGACGGTGGCTCCGACCTCGGCCGCTGCGAGCAACCTGGGTTCGACGCCTTCGAGCTTCTGCAGGTGGTTGATCGTGTAGCGATCCTCATCGTCGACGAGCGTCATCGAGAACACGCGGCCGAGCTTGCGTGAGTCGCGGGTGCCGCTCTCGGCAACGACGCCGCGCGTCGTGACCCATGCGTCCCGCGGCGCGGGGTCGGAGTTGGCGGCCGACATCATGAAGGCGCCGATCGCGGCGAACAGGACAGCGAGGAGACGAACGACGATCACGGTGCTTTCTGGTGGGGGGACGAGTCCGAGACCATAGGAAACCGTGCCGCCAGCGCGAGGCCGTCGCCCGCCCGGCTACCGGATCCGGCCGTTGCCCCTCGCGGTCGAGCGGCGGTGCGGCGTCTGCTGCGGCGTCGACGGATCGAGGGCCCGGGCCGCCTCGGCCAGCTTCTTGCGCAGGTCGACGATCTCGCCGTTGCCGCTCAGCAGCATCGCGGCGAAGCCACGCGCGCACTTCTCGGTCGTGCTCGCCTCTGCGTTCGGCCGCAGCATCTCGGCGCGCACGGCTTCGGCGGCGTCGATCCAGTCCTGGTCCGCCCAGACCCTGGCGCGGTCGGCGCACGGGCCGATCAGCTCGAGGACCTGCCTGCGAAACCTGTCGGGTCGGAAGCCACCGGGCTCCCGTGAGTGCACGTCGCGCAGCCGGCCGTGGTGCAGCGCCATCGCCGCGTCGAGCTCCTTGACGAGGATCGCCGGCAGGCCGTAGTCGCCGGTGCCCTCCGCCATCGGCGTGAGCTTCTCCCGCATGCGCCGCAGCAGCGGTTCGCGCCGTTGCCGCGCGTCCCGGTGCTCGAACGCCGCCGACAGGATGCGCAGCGCCTGCTGCTCGAGTTCGAGCGGCGTCGCGTGGAAGACGGTGGAGCACGGTTGCACGTGGCGTGCATGGGCCAGCAGGTTCCAGGCGCGGCTGGCGGCCCGGTCGGCGTTGCCGGCCTCTGCCTGGATCCAGCCGTCCGCCGCGATCATGCGCGTCATCAGCGCGAGCCGTTCGGGGGCGAAGCCGCGCGCGCCGTCGTCGAACTGGCAGTGCTCGCGCGTGGTCGCCTGCGCAAACAGCTCGAGCGCGCGGACCGACGCGTCGACCGCCGGCTGCCAGTCGCGCGCACGCTCCGCGTCGAAGAACTGCGCGCAGCCGCCGCTCTGACGCAGCTGGCTCCGGTACTTCTTCGGCAGCTTCGCCGCCAATCCGGGTTCGCCGCGCGCCAGTTCTTCGAGCGCCAGCCGGTAGAGCCGGGCCGCGTTGTCGCGCGGATGGTGGCGCCGCAAATACTCGGTGTAGGTGGCGTCGGCGCGCTGCAGCCGTTGCAGTGCCGGCAGCAGCAGCTCGAACTGCGGGCGCACGAAGTAGGCGAGGTGGCACGCCCAGCACTCGACGCGGTCGGCCGCGGCCAGACCGTCGGCTTCGCGTTCTCCGGCGAGCAGCTTCCAGCGATCGAGGATCGGGGTGGTGCGCTCCTGCAAGCCCGCGATGGTGGCGTCGGCCGCCTGCGGCGTCAGCAGCTCGTCGACGAGTTCCTGGGCGCGCACCGGCACCTTCGGCATGTCGTCGGTGTAGTCGTCGCCCGCGATCGTGCACAGCCGCCGGGTATCGGCACGCACGACGCCGAGCGCGTCCACCAGCGAGCGTCGCCGCTGCCTGGCCTCGCCCGCGAGCACGTCGGCGCTGCGCGCGTAGCGGGTGCGCTGCAGCTCGGGCACGCGGGCGTGGCAGCGGCGCAGCAGCTCCAGCGCCGCGGCTTCGGCCTGCCAGGCGACGCGCACACCGGTCGCCGACGGGCACGCCTGCGCATGCTGCGCGTAGCGCATCAGCGCGGCAGCCGCCTCGATCGCCGCCTCCGGCCGACGTTCGCACTGCTGCAGCGCATCGGCCTCGAGCAGGCGCGCGACCATCTGCAGTTCGCCGCAGAGGTGCCACAGCTCGTAGAACGTCTCGTCGCCAGCGAGTTGCCAACGACACTCGGGGATGCGGGTCGCCGCGACGAAGCCGGCGCGCGCCGTCGCGGTCTCGAGCACCGCGGCGCGCCATGCTGCGTCGAGCAGGTCATCGCTTCGCGGCAGCCGTGCCGAACGTTCGGCGCTGCCGGCAAGCGCGGTGCGCAGGTCGCGAACGGCCTGCCGGTAGGTCGCAGGTGCCGGGTTCGGGCGCTGGTCCTGCTTCGTCGGCCGCTCGGCGGCTTCCTTCGGTAGCGCCGCGAGCAGCTTGCGCACACCGGATTCGAGCGCGGCCAGCTGAGCATGCTCCTCGGTCCACTCCTTCATGATGCCGGCCGGGTCGTGCGCTACCATCGTCGCCAGCGCCGCCGCCAGCGCCTCTCCGGATCCCGACTCGATCACGTTCGTGACGCGGGCCTTGCCGAACCTGGCCTTCAGCGAAGCCATGTAGGATCGGGTCGCGCGGCGGACGCGCTGCTGGTCGTCCGCGCCCGCCGTTCGCATCGGTTCGATGAAGTCGCCCAGCATCTCCAGGGCGCGGGCCTTGGCGGCCCGCAGCGCCGGCTGGTTCTGGTCCGCATCCTCGATGGTGCTGTCGAGAGTGGCACGCCAGTCGGCCATCGACAGGTCGGCGAACCGCGGCGGGCCCGGTCGGCGTGCACCGCGGCGGCGGATGGCCTCGACTAGCCGTTCGAGCGTCTTGCGGGGCAGGCCGCGATCGCGGTGGCGATCGAGCGTGACGGTTGCGATCTCGAGAGCGTCGCCCGCAAAGGCCATCGCGTACATCGACGGGAACAGGTGGCCCTGCGCGTCGAGGTGGGCGGCGTGCGCCAGCATCGTCATGCAGTCGGCGAGCGTGACCTCCGGGCGCGCCGCGAGGTTGGCCCATGCGTTGGCCTGGAGAAGCGTGCGCATCCTGGCGAAGGCGGCGACGCGTTCGCGCACCTCGTCACCCCGTCGGCCGTCGGGCGCGGCGAACTCGCAATGCGGCAATGTCGTCGCCTGGGCGAACAGGCCGCGCGCGACGGCGGTCTTGCTCAGGATCTGCTGCCAATCCTCGCCCGCGTAGGCGTCTGGCCCAGGCTTGCGCACGGGCGGGCATTCGATGTCGCGGTCCCGGGTCACACCGAATGCCTCGCGCGCCTCGGCGAACGCTCGGCGATACAGCTCGGCGGCGTTCGGGCGCTGGTCCTGCGCGGCTGCCGGAGCGGCAAGCGTCGCGACTACGGCGAGGGCGGAGGCGGAGCCGGATAGGAATCGGGCGACCCTTGAGGTAGGAACCACCCCGACCCGATGTTGGGGAGACGCGACGCTCCCCGGCGACCCTTCCTTCTTCATGTGCGGCATCGTAGGCATCCGTAGGTTCGACGGCGCTCCCGTCGACGAGCAGCTCCTTCGCGACATGGCGAAGAACCTGCACCACCGTGGCCCCGACGGGGATGGCTTCCAGATCATCGGGGGTCAGGTCGGATTCGGCCATACCCGCCTGTCGATCATCGACCTGGCCGGTTCGCCGCAGCCGATGACCTCGGCAAACGGCCCGGTACACCTCACCTACAACGGGGAGATCTTCAACTACCAGCCGCGCCGCGACGAACTGCTCGCGGCTGGCGTGCAGCTGCGCACGCACGGCGACACCGAGGTCCTGCTCGAGACGCTGCGTCGCGACAACCTGCGCGGGCTCGAGCGGCTCAACGGGCAGTTTGCGTTCGCGTTCTACGACGAGGACTCCGGCGAACTGCTGCTGGCGCGCGATCGCATCGGCATCCTGCCGCTCTACTACGCCGAGCGCGACGGCTTCGTCGCGTTCGCCAGCGAGATCAAGGCGCTGCTGCCGGCGCTCGAGGCGCCGCAGCTCGACGACGACGCGGTCGAGGACTACCTGACCTACCGTTCGGTGCCGCCGCCGAACACGCTGTTCCGTGGCATCAAGAAGCTCGCCGCAGGCACCGCGATCCGCATCGGCCGCGACGGCAAGCTGCGCCACGAGACCTGGTGGAAGCTGCCGGACCAGCTGCCCGAACGCATGCTCGACGGCGACGAGGCGATGCAGGCGGTCGACCGGGCGCTCGAGCAGGCGGTGCAGCTGCGGCTGGTCGCCGACGTGCCGGTCGGCGCCTACCTCAGCGGCGGCCTCGACAGCAGCCTGACCGTCGCGCTGATGAAGAAGCTGCGCGACGGTGGCGAGGTCGAGACGTTTGCGGCGGGCTTCCACGACCCGCGCTACGACGAGCTGCCGTACGCCAGGCAGGTCAGCGACGCGGTCGGTACCAGCCACCACGAGATCCACACGACCGCCGGCGACTTTCAGGAGCTTTGGTCGAAGCTGTCGTGGCATCGCGACGGCCCGATCAGCGAGCCGGCCGACGTCGCGATCTTCCGGATCGCCGAGTACGCGCGGCAGCACGTCAAGGTGCTGCTGTCCGGCGAGGGCAGCGACGAGCTGTTCGGCGGCTATCCCAAGTACGCCTACGATCCCAAGGTCGGCAAGCTCGCGGCGGTGCCGACGTTCTTGATGCGCGCCGGCGAGCGCATGCTGCCCGGCTCCAAGTTCCGTGCCCGCCAGGCGGCACGCGCGCTGACCGGACGTTCGACGGCCGAGCGGCTGCAGACGTGGTTCGCGCCGTTCACGTGGTACGAACGCAGGCAGCTACGCAGCGGCTACGGCGACGAGCGCACGCTCGGACAGTACGAACGCTGCCAGGGCGACCACCTGCGCAAGATGCTCTATGTCGACTGCCACACCTGGCTGGCCGACAACCTGCTCGAACGCGGCGATCGCATGTCGATGGCCGCGAGCATCGAGAACCGCCCGCCGTTCCTCGACCACGAGCTGGTGGAGCTGGCGTTCCGCGTCGACTCGTCGATGAAGGTGCGCGGCAAGAGCGGCAAGTGGATCGTCAAGGAGATCGCGCGCCGCCACCTGCCGGACAACATCATCGACCGCAAGAAGGTCGGCTTCCGGGTGCCGCTCGACGAGTGGTTCCGCGGTGGCCTGAAGGACTTCGTGCACGACCTGCTGCTCGGCAAGGACGCGTTCGTCAGCAGCTACCTCGACCGCAAGACGATCGAGGGCCTGCTGCAGGACCACATGCGTCGGCGCCGCAACGAGGAGCTGCGGCTGTGGACGCTGATGGGGTTCGAGGTGTGGCACCGCACGTTCTTGCAGAAGCAGAACGGCGTCGCCTGTCCGGCGTGAGGGCTCAGGCCTCGCCGCGCGCCGGGTAGTCGTTCTGCAGGATCCAGTCGAGCGACTTGAGCAGCGTCTCGGTGTGCGGCCGCGCGAACGGCATCGTCTGCAGCGACGACGCGTAGAGCGTGCCGTCGGGCCGGATCACGAACAGGCCGGGCTCGACGAACTGCGCCGGCTCCTTGTCGTTGACGCCGTTGGAGACGTAGAGGCCCCAAGCACGCGCGGTCTCGATCGACAGGCCGTAGCCGAGCGGCACCTTCTTGTCGTGTCATTCGGTAGACGTGCGCTCGGCCAGCTCGCGGTCGTTGACGCTCAGCATGACGACGTCGATGCCGCGGCTCTGGAACTCAGCGTAGAAGCGCTCGGATCGGCCGATCGCGGTCGAATACGCGATCACCGAGATGGGTCGCTCGGCGCTGGTCGTGCTCGAGAAGCTCAAGGCGTGGACCGAGGTCCACGGCCTCTAGCCTGACTCAGCGCACGCGCGTCCAGCGGTACTCGAGCCGCTGCCCGCCGGAGTCGTTGGCGTCGGCGGTCGCGCGCAGCTCGTCGCCCTCGGGCGACAGCTGGTAGTGGATGCGCTTGGGGAAGTCGTGGTCGTTGTTGACGAACGTCGCCGAGTTCTCGCCGTGCGAGGTCATCACGAACTCGGTCGCGTCGGCGCCGCGCGGCCGCGCCACGTAGACGAACGTGTCGCCGCGCTTCTCGATGCCGAGCAGTTCGAAGAACACCAGCTGGCCGCGCGCGATGGTGCGGTTCTGGCCGTACATCGTCAGCCCGTGCGGCGAAGTCCAGACCTCCAAGCTGCTGCCGCCGTCGTCGTCGAGCGAGCGCCAGGCGCCGGTCATGAAGGCGACCGGCTGCCACTCCGGGTCGGTGGGCGCCGCGGTGGTCTGGCACGCGGTCAGGAGCAGGAGGCCGAGCAGGGTCGTTCGCAGCATCCGCGCAGCGTAGCCGCTCAGTCGGCCAGAGACAGACCCGGGACGCGCGTGGCGATCTCGGCGACGCGCGTGCGGCACTCGGTGGCGTCGCCGTCGGGGGCGACGGTCCGGAAGCGGTGCACCTTGGTGAAGCCGAACGGTGCTTCGGTGCCGGTCCAGCGGCGCAGCTCGGCCTCGACCAGGCGGACCAGTTCGTCGTCGTGCTCGGGCAGCTGGTCGAGCGCCGGCTCGGCGCGCACCAGCACGCGGTCGGGCATCGCGCGGTTGGCGAACACCTGGGTGCAGAAGATCAGCTCGGCGAGGCCTGCGTCGAGGGACGGGTGCGGCAGCACTCCGTAGCCCGTGAGTTCGGGGGCCTGCCTGGCGATGCCGCCGAACCAGACGAACGCGCGCGGCTCGGCGGTCGTGCGCGCGGCGACCTGCGACAGTTCCGGTTCGAACGGGTCGAGCATGCGGCAGGCATCGACCGGCGAGACTGCGAGCACGACCTCGGTGGTGGTGTGTTCGGTCGGCACCTCGCCGTCGAGCAGCAGCGCGAACCCGCCGTCGTCGCGCGGCGAGATCGACGTGACGCGGCGGCCGAGGTGCAGCGCTTCGCCGAGCTGGCGACGGTAGGCCTGCACGACGTCCTCGCAGCCGGTCGGGAACGAGCACGGCTCGGGCTCGACCCGCAGCGGCCTGCGTTCGCGGCCGTCGAACAGCCAGCCGGTGCGGCCGGAGTCGAGGGCCGTGACCACCCGCGGCCGCGCGACCAGCGGTTCGAGCCAGGCGTCGACCTCCTCTCGGGTGAACGCGAACGGGCCCAGCTCGCAGACGAAGCCGTTGCTGCGCTGGCTGCGCACGTCGTCGCCCGGATTGGCATCGGCCTCGACGCACAGGATCCGCGCGTCGGGGCGATTGGCCATTGTGCGTAGGGCGGCGCGCATGCCGCGCAGGCCGCCGCCGACCACGATCACGTCGAACCCCGTCATGGCCGCCCAGCTAACTGGCGCGGGCACGAAAATGCGATCACAAGCCACTTTGCGCACGCGCGACGACGTTCCATGCTGGCAAGCCTCGCCATGGCCGAACACAAGGCTCGCACGACCTGCAATCGGGACTGCCCCGATTCCTGCGCGATCGTCGCTACGATCATCGACGGTGTCGTCACGCGGCTCGAAGGCGACCGCGAGCATCCGGTCACCAAGGGCTTCCTGTGCTTCCGGACCAGCCGGTTCCCCGAGCTGGCCGCGTCGAGCCAGCGCATCGCCCAGCCGCAGATCCGGCGCAACGGTCGGCTCGAGCCGGCGACGTGGGAGGCGGCGCTGTCGCTGGTCGCCGACAAGCTGCGCATCGTGCGCGACGAGTCGGGCCCGGCCGCGATCTTCCACTATCGCTCGGGCGGTTCGCTCGGGATCCTGAAGCACCTGACCGACCTGTTCTTCGACCAGTTCGGTCCGTGCGCGACCAAGGTCGGCGACATCTGCTCGGGCGCCGGCGAGGCCGCGCAGCTGCACGACCTCGGCACCAGCGACAGCAACGACCTGTTCGACCTGCGCAACAGCAAGCACATCGTGTTGTGGGGCAAGAACCCCAAGGTCAGCAACGTGCACCTGGTGCCGGTGCTGCAGGACGCGCAGAAGCGCGGCGCCGAACTGATCTCGATCGACCCGCTGCACCACAAGTCGTCGTCGCTCGCCGACGTGTCGCTGCAGCCGGCGCCGGGTCGTGACTTCGAACTCGCGATGGGCGTCGCGCGCTACCTGTTCGACGAGGACGCGGTGGTCGACGACGCGGCCGACTTCTGCGACCACCTCGACGCGTTCCGGGCGCTCGCCGAACGCCGCAGCGTCGCCGAGTGGGCCGGTCTCGCCGGCCTCACCGAGCGCGACGTGCGCGACCTCGGCGCGCGCTTCGCCGAAGGGCCGGCAGCGATCCTGGTCGGCTGGGGCATGCAGCGGCGCCAGCGCGGCGGCGCGATCGTGCGCGCGCTCGACGCGCTGGCGGCGATCAGCGGCAACCTGTTCCGTTCGGGCGGCGGCGTGTCGTTCTATTTCGCGCGACGCAAGCCGTTCCAGCCGTTCGGTCCGACCGTGAAGCATCCGCGCACGATCCGCGAACCGCTGCTGGGCGAAGACGTGCTGGCCGCCAGGGAGCCGCCGGTGCGCGTCATGTGGGTCACCGCCGGCAACCCGGTGTCGATGCTGCCGGACGCGCAGAAGGTCGCCGAGGCGTTCGAGCAGACCGAGTTCGTGGTCGTCGCCGACTGCCTGATGACCGACACCGCGCGGCGTGCCGACGTGGTGCTGCCGATCCCGACCCTGCTCGAGGACAGCGACCTGCTGGGCGCCTACGGCCATCACTGGATCAGCGAGTCGCGGCCGGTCGTGGCGGCGCCCGACGGCGTTCGCCACGAGGTGCGCATCTTCCAGGACCTGGCGCGCCGGCTCGGGCTCGCCGACTATCCGCAGGACAGCGTCGACCAGCTCAAGCGTCAGGCGCTGTCGCTGATCGCCGGCCAGGGTGCGAGCCTCGACTCGCTGCGCCGCGACGGTGCGGTGCGCAGTCCGTTGGCGACGCCGCTGCTGTTCCCCGATCGCCGCGTGTTGACGCCCAACGGCCGCGTGCAGTTGATCGACCGCGAGCCCGACGAGGCCGTGCTCGCGACGCCCGACGCCGTCGACGGTGGCAGCGAGCCGCTGTGGTTGTTCTCGAACTCGACCGAGAAGAGCCAGGGCGCGCAGTGGGCCGGGCAGGGGCTCGGCGAACGCACGTGGGTGGTCGTGCATCCGGACGCCGCGCCGGGCATGGCCGCCGGGGACGTCGTGCGGGTCGTCAGTCCGCACGGCGAGATCGAGGCCGAACTGCGGCTCGACGACCAGCAGCGACGCGACGTCGCGATCATGCCGAAGGGCGGCCACTTCGACCGCGGCCACAGCGCCAATGCGCTGATCGCGGCGCGGCCGACCGACCTCGGCCTCGGCGCCGCCTACCTCGACTGCTTCGTGCGGCTCGCGCCGAAGCGCTGACCGCGGCCGCCGCGGAACGTCTCGCGGTGGATCACCAGGTGCGGGTCGCGCTTGTCGCGGCGCTGCACGCGGCGCGCGAACTCGTCGGCCGCCTGCTCCGAGACCTCGAACGTGGTCGTCATCGCGTCCATCGAGATCGAACCGACCTGCTGGCTGTCGACGCCGCCGCGGCGGCAGACGTGCGCCAGGATGCGGCGCGGGTTGGCGCCGCCGCGCGCGCCCCAGTTGATGCGGAAGCGCACGAAGCCGTGCTCGGGCTGCTTGGCCGGCTCGGCCTCCTCGCCCTTCCACGACGGCTTGGCGCCCGGCGCGCCGCGGCGGTCGTTGCCGAGGCGCGGCGCGTCGTCGCGCTCCTTCGGCGGCTGCGGCGGCAGCAGGTCGAACGGCTGGCGCGGCGCGGTGATCGACTTGCTCAGCAGCATCGCGACGACCTCGACGGGGTCGCGTTCTTGCAGCAGGTTGGCGGCGGTGGCGCGCTTCTCCGGCGTCGCGGCCATGCCGGCAGTCAGCGTCGTCAGCGCTTCGGCCTCGGCGCGCTCGAGCTGCTTCTTGGCGATGGTCTGGGCCGTCGGCGGCCACGTCCAGCGCGGCTCGAGTCCGAGGTGGTCGAACATGCGGTGGCTGCGGCCGGCGCGCATCTTGGGGACCAGCAGCACGCTGCGGCCCTTCTGGCCGGCGCGGCCGGTGCGGCCGCTGCGGTGCACGTAGGTCGCCGCGTCGATCGGCAGATCGACGTGGATGACCATCGTCACGGCCGGCACGTCGATGCCGCGCGCGGCGACGTCGGTCGCGACCAGCACCTTGATGCTGCCGTTGCGGAACGCGTTGAGCGTGCGCGTGCGCTGCGTCTGCGCCAGGTCGCCGTTGAGCGGCAGCGCGCCGAAGCCGTCGGCGGCCAGCTTGTCGGCCATGCGCGCGGTCTCCTCACGCGTGCGCACGAAGATCAGCGTGCGCTCCTCGCCGGCGAGCAGCAGCAGGTTGACGGTCGCCTGGTAGTGCTCGCGCGGGCCGATGCGGCAGGCGACGTGCTCGATGTCGGAGTGCTGTTCGCCGGTCGTGCCCTCGATCAGCAGCGGCTCGTTCTGGAAGCGGTCGGCCAGCTCCAGCACCGCGCGCGGGAACGTCGCCGACACCAGGTGCGTGCGGCGCTGCTCGGGCAGGTGCTCGAGGATGCCGTCGAGCTCGTCCTTGAAGCCGAGGTCGAGCATCTGGTCGGCCTCGTCGAGGATCAGCTGCGAGACCGACGAGATGTCGAGGCCGCCGCGACGCAGGTGGTCGAGCAGGCGGCCGGGGGTGCCGACCAGCACCGACGGCTTGCGCCGCAGGCGAATGCGTTCGCGGTCGAGGTTGGTGCCGCCGGTGACGACCTCGCACTGCACGTCGCGAATCCCGGCAAACAGCCACGACAGCTCGTCGCGGACCTGCATCGCCAGTTCGCGCGTCGGCGCGATCACCAGCGTGGTCGGGCCGACCCGGTCGGGGTCCTCGAGCCTGGCCGCCAGCGCAAAGCCGATCGCAACCGTCTTGCCAGAGCCGGTTTGCGACGAGATGCGCAGGTCGCGGGCGCCGTCGTCGGCGTTGGCTACGGCCTCCTGTACCGCGGTCAGCTTTTCGAACCCGCGCTTCTCCAGCGCGGGTCGCAGGGCGTCCGGAGCCGCTGCGAGGGGCGATGCGCTCGGGGGCGTTTCGGCCTCACTCGGGGTCTCCAGGGACTTTTCTGACTCGAAGTACATACCGCAGTGTCGCAGCCGTGCCCGCAAGAGTCAATGTACCGAGGAGCGTTCTGCACAGGTTGTCCAGGGGCGGCTCGGCGCGGCGGCGCCAACGCGGTCGCAGCATGCCCCGGTCGCGTTAGTTTCTCGGGCATGTCTGCACGCGTGCTGCTGGTCGGTCTCGAGAGTGCCGCCGTCGACTTCGCCAGGTGGCCCGAGCTGACCGTGCAGAAGCTCGAAGCGGCCTTCGCTGCGGTCGAACGGGCGCTTGCCGACGAGGGGATGGAGCCCCGCTGGTGCCTGGTCGACTCGGGTGCGACGGCCTGCGACCAGCTGGCGGCGGCCTTGACGCAGTTCGCTCCCGACGTGGTGTCGATCGGGGCCGGCGTGCGCGCGGACCCGGCGCACCTGCACCTGTTCGAACGCATGGTCAACCTCGTGCACCAGCAGGTGCCGCAGGCGGTGTTCGCCTTCAACACCGACCCGATGGACACGATCGCGTCGGTGCGACGGGCGGTCCGCTCGTGAGGTGGCGTTGCTGGTGGCTGCTGCTGGCGGCGCTGGCCGGCTGCCGCGTGCCCGGGCCGGTCCTGGAGCCCCGGTTGGCTCATGAGTCCCGGTCGGCTCATGAGTCGCGGTCGGCCCCAGACGCCGGACCCGCGTCGCGCGTGCGCGTCGCGATCGCGCAGTGGCCGATCCGCAGCGGACGCAGCGCCGACGAGCTCGCTGCCGACGTCGCCGCGACCGCGCGCCGTGCTGCCGAGGGCGGGGCCGGCCTGCTGGTGTTCCCCGAACTGGTCGCGCTCGACTGCTGGAAGGCGCGCGCGGACGAGTCCGAACGGGACGCCGCCCGTCGGCTCGCGGTCGAGGTCACGCCGTCGCTGTTCGCCGCGGCGCGCGCCGCGGCTGCCGAGCACCGACTCGCCATCCTGGTCGGCGGTCCGATCGTCGCCAGCGACGGCGTGCACAACCGCGAGCTGTTCGCGTTCGCCGACGGCAAACGCGTCCTGCAGGACAAGCTGTTCCTGACCGCGTGGGAACGGCAGGTCGGCTGGCGCGCCGGCGACCGGCTGCACGTGTTCGCGGCGCCCTGGGGCACCACCGCGATCGCGACCTGCTACGACGTCGAGTTCCCGCGCGTGACCGAGCTGCTCGCGCAGCAGCCGATCGACGTGCTGCTGGTGCCGTCGATGACCGAGTCCGAGCACGGCCGCGGCCGCGTGCGCACGACGGCCGCGGCGCGCGCGGTCGAGCACCACGCGTTCGTCGTCGTCGCGGCGACGGTCGGCCGGCCGGCGCCGGACTGGCGCCACTTCGGCACCAGCTGCGTGTTCGCTCCGCACGACGGCCCGTTCTCGGGCCTGCTCGCCGACGCCGAGCCCGACCGCGAGCAGCTGCTGTTCGTCGACCTCGACGTGCCGGCGCTGCGCGCGAGCCGCGCCGCCAGCCGGTTCGCGCCGGCCGTGGACCAGCGCGCGCGCGATGGCGCCGTCCGGCTCGTGCGCGGAGCCACCGAAAACCTGTGATTGCGCGGCGATCTCGGTTGCGCGCCGGATCGCGCGGCGATCAGCTGCGCGCCGAGGTCTACCAACCATGATCCATCGTTCGGCCGTTCTGGCGCCGCTCGTCGTGTTCTTCGCCTGTGCAGCGCCGACGCGCCACGGTGACTCCCAGCTCCAGCCGGGCTCGCGCCTCGGCACCGTCTCGTCCGCGTCGCCCGAAGCGACCGCCGCCGGCCTCGACGTGCTCGCCGCCGGCGGCAACGCGATCGACGCCGCGGTGGCGGTCGCGTTCAGCCTCGGCGTCACCGAGCCGGCCGGCTCCGGACTCGGCGGGCAGGCGTTCCTGCTGGTGCAGCGTCCCGGCGAGGCGGCGTTCGTCGTGCACGGCTCGACGCTGTCGCCGGCGGCGACCGATCCCAACGCCGGTTCGGCCGAGGTGCGCGGCCGCCGCGCGTCAACCGTGCCGAGTATGGTCCGCGTGATGGACTTCGCGCACCGCAGCTTCGGCAGCGGCACGATGGCGTGGCGCGACCTGCTCGAGCCTGCCGCGCGCCACGCCGAGAACGGCTTCGCACTCGGCTCGTTCCGTCGCAACTCGGTCGCGCGCTACGCGGGTGCCTTGGCGGTCGACCCGGCGGTGCGCGAGGTGTTCCTCGCTGCCGACGGCGGCATCCCCGAGGTCGGCGACCTGTGCCGCCAGCCGGCGCTGGCGCGCACCATCCGGCGCCTCGCCGAGGCCGGCGGCGACGACTTCTACCGCGGGGAGATCGCCGCGGCGATCGCCGACGACATGGCCGCCAACGGCGGCTGGATCACGGCCGCCGACCTCGAGGCCTACCCCGAGCCACGCGTCGGCCCCGCGCTGCAGGGCAGCTACCGCGGTTGGACGGTCAGCACGCTGCCGCCTCCGACCGGCGGCTGGGTGGTGCTGTTCGCGCTCAACTTCCTCGAGAACGCCAAGGCCGCCACGATGACGGCCGGCGGCGACCAGGCGGCGATCTGGATGGCCGAGGCGCTACGGGCCGCGCACGATCGCCGCCTGTCGGCGCCGATCCGCAGCCTCGAGGACTACGAGCAGGCGGTGCAGCGTCGCGTTCGCAAGCAGACCGCGGCCGACGTGGTCGAAGAGCTGCGCATGCCCGGGGGCACGCGCCGCGCGGCGCAGCCGGATGGCACGGGCAGCGGCGAGACCACGCACTTCAGCGTCGTCGACAAGGACGGCACCGTGGTCGCGGCGACGCTGAGCCTCAACGCCTACTTCGGCGCCAAGGTGATGTCGCGCGAGCTGGGCATCCTCTACAACGACTACATGCGCGAGTTCGAGTTCGGCTCGCCGGGCCACGCGTTCGCGCTGCGGCCGGGGGCGATGCCGTATTCGTCGATGAGCGCGACCATCCTGTCCAAGGACGGCGTGCCGCAGTTCGGTGTCGGCAGCCCCGGCAGCCGCCGCATCATTTCGGCGGTCGTGCAGACGGTCAGCAACTACATCGACCGTGGCCTCGATCCCGCCGCAGCGGTGGCGGCGCCGCGCATGCACGTCGTGCCCGAGGACGACGACCTGATGCTGGAGGCGCGGCCGCGTTCGCGCGCGTTGCTGCGCGACCTCGAGCTGCGTGGCTTCTCGCTGGCGATCCCGCTGTCGAGCCTGTTCGCAGAGGATCGCAACCCCTACTTCGGCGGCGTGCACGCGGTCGGCCGCGTGCCCGACGGCGGCTGGGCCGGTGGCGCGGACCCGCGTCGCGACGGCGTCGCCGCATCGGTCGACGCGCGCTGAGTGGCCCGGTCGGGACTCCGGGTTTGCGTTTGCGCCCGGATTCCTCTGACATGCTCCCATGGAAGCGAAGAACCATGTTCGTCTCGCCACGACGCTGATCACGAGCCTGCTGCTGTGTGGCTGCGCGACCCAACAGGTCGAGCCGATCGGTGATCGCGGTCCGGACCTGCAGAACTACACGGCCGAACAGGTGCGCGCCGAAGCGGTGCGGCTGATGGACGCGCGCGGCTTCGACGACAAGCAGCGCCAGGCGCTGTCGCAGCGGCTCGACCGCTACCTCGCCGAGCACGACGGCATCCTCGCCGATCCGGGCGTGACCGGGGTCGCGGTCTACCACACCGCCGGTGGCGGCTTCGTGTTCAAGGGCTCCGGTGGCAAGGGCCTCGCCAGCTTCTGCGGCGGCGAACAGCAGGTGCCGTTCGTGGTGAGCGGCTACGAGGTCGGCGGCGTGGTCGGCGGCGGTTCGCACAACGGCATCGCGCTGGCGATCGGCCTGCGCGACCAGCGTCGCTTCCGCGGCCACTACGAGAGCACCTCGGCGGATGCGACCGGCGGCGTCAAGGCGGTCGGCGATGGTCGCGCCAACTACGTCGGCGACGACGGCCACTCGCTGCGCTACTTCGCGATCGGCGTCGGCGTCGAGGCCAACGCGACGTTCGGTCGGTTCACGGTCGAACTCGACGGCGAGCAGTAAGCGGCACGGCGGCCGGGCGCGAGGGCGCCGCCGTTTTCGGCTGTCCCCGCCGCCCGGCGCATCCGATACTCGCACGCCGTCGCCGGGGCGGCCCGGCGGACGGGTCGGCCGCGCGGCGAGACGGACGAATCATCGATGAGGCGGATCACCGGCACCCACGTCTACTCCTACGTGAAGTGCCCGCATCTGGCCTCGCTCGACCTGCACCTGCCGCGGTCGGAGCGGCGGCCGCCGCACCCGTGGGAGGAGTTCGCCGCCAAACGCGGCCGCGACTTCGAGGACGTCTACGTCGCCGGCCTCGACGCGGTCGCTCCGAGCTACCCCGAGCGCGACTTCGACGCGGGCGCCGCGGCGACGCTGCAGCTGCTGCGCGACGGTGCGCCGCTGCTGCACCAGGCGGTGCTGCGCAGCGAGGACCGGCTCGGCCTGCCCGACCTGCTGCGCAAGGTCGACGGCGACAGCGAACTCGGCGACCACCACTACGAAGTGCTCGACGTCAAGACGTCCGGGCGCACGCGCGGCGACCAGATCCTGCAGGTCGTGTTCTACACGCAGCTGCTGGCCGAGCTGCAGGGCCGTATGCCGACGCACGGCGCGATCATCCTCAAGGACGGCCGCGAAGAGCGGTTCGTCGTGCGCGACTACCTGGCGGCGTGCGACGAGGTCGTGGCCGAACTGCGGCGCCTGCGCGAGCGCCCCGACGACTCGCGGCCGTTCTTCCAGCTCGGCTGCGGCAGCTGCTACCACAACCACCGCTGCCTGCCCGAACTCGAGGTGCGCGATGACCTGTCGCTGGTGCAGGGCATGAGCCAGGGGGCGCGCGCGATCCTCGAGGCGTCGGGCTGCACGACGGTCGAGGAGCTGGCGACGTTCCATCCGGACAATGCGCGGGCGCGCGGCAACCTCGACGCGACGCTGGTGCGTCGGCTGCGCCGCGGCGCGCAGGCGCGCCTGCTCGGCCGGCCGGTCGTCGAGAGCCGCCCGTCGGTCGAGAAGCTCGGCCGCGCGGCGCTGGTGCACGTGCTGACCGACGCGTTCGCCGACCGCGTGCTGGCGTTCGGCGTGCTGTTCCCGGCGACGCGCGACGGCGCCTTCTCGTACGCGCTGCCCAAGGCGCGCGACGACGAGTGGCGCGCGTTCCGCGAACTGACGATCGACCTGCCGGTGCGCACGCCGCTGCTGCACTTCGGCCAGGCGCTGCACCGCTGGCACGAGGAGCACGCGTTCTCGAGCGAGGCCGATCCGGCGATCGAGGCGCGCTTCATCGACCTGCAGAAGCGGCTGAAGTCGGCGGCGGTCTACCCGGCGCCGGTCGCGCTGCTGCAGGACTTCGTGCAGCACGGCCTCGGCCGCGACCCGCACCGGCAGGGGCACGCAAGCGCCGCTGCGATGTGGTGCGAGGAGGACGACGCCGAGAAGCAGCTGGTCGACAAGCTGCGCAGCGACCTGCACGACATGGCCGACCTCAAGGCCCGGATCCTCGACGCGGCGGCCGGTGAGGTCGACGAACGCGAGGCCCGGGCCTGAGCGTGCTGCCGTTCGCCGAGGTGCCGGTCGATCTCGGGACCGTCAAGCTGGTGATGCCGTTCGTCGGGCTGGCGCTCGTGATCGTGCTCGCCCGAGAACTGCGCAACGCGCCGGCCAACCTGCTGGTGCTGATGTTCACGGCGTTCGTCGACATGGCCGGGCTGTTCCTGGTCATCCCGCTGGTGCCGTTCTACGTGAAGCTGTTCCGTGAGAACGGCGAGACGCTGTTCGGCCTCGACATCGGCGTCGGCTTCCTGACCGGGCTGGTGGTGACATCGTTCACGGTCGCGCAGCTGCTGACGGCGCCGTTCTGGGGCCGCTTCTCCGATCGCCACGGCCGGCGCGCGGCGATGACGGTCGCGCTCACCGCGTCGACGATCGCCTACCTGCTGTTCGGCTTCGCCGACTCGCTGTGGCTGCTGCTGCTGTCGCGCGTCGTGCAGGGTGCCGGCGGTGGCCTCGTCGGGGTCATCCAGGCCTACGTCGCCGACGCGGTCGAACCCTCGCAGCGAACCCGCGCGCTCGGCTGGCTGTCGGCGTCGACCAACCTCGGCGTCGCGCTCGGCCCGTTCATCGGTTCGTGTTCGCTGGGCCTGGCCGAAGTGGACCTGTGGCCTGGCGACTACGAGCTGGTGCTCGGCAACGCCGTGCCGGGCGTGCTCGCGGCGCTGCTCTGCGTCGTCAACGCCGCCTTCGCGCTGCGCTACCTGAAGGAGAGCGCGGCGCGCCAGCCGAAGGACCGCAAGCGGCCACCGATCCTGTCCGCCGTGCGGCAGGTGCTGGCGCATCCACGCGAGCCGGCGTCGCGGATCATCCTGATCTACGCGCTCGCGATCGGGACCGCGCACGCGATCAATCCGCTGATGGCGCTGTTCCTCGACGACCGCATGGGGATCGACGACAAGAGCATCGGATACGTGTTCATGTATATCGGCTCGGTGTCGGTGTTCGCCCGGGTGCTGCTGTTGGGGCGCGCGGTCGACCGGTTGGGTGAGGTGCGCGTGTCACGCATCGGCATCTGCTCGCTGGCGATGTTCTTCCTGCTGATGCCGTTCGTCGGCTCGCTCGGGGCGCTGGCGCTGGTGCTCGCGTTCCAACCGGTCGGGATGGCGCTGACGTTCCCGTGCATGACCGCGCTGCTGTCGCGGCTGGTGCCGCAGACCGACCGGGGGATGTACATGGGCGTGCAGCAGTCGTTTGCCGGGTTGGTGCGGGTGCTGGCGCCGTTGCTGTATGGGAATGCGTACGACCTGATCGACCAGGGCGCGCCGTTCTGGATCGCGGGTGGGGCGGTGCTGGCGACGTTGCTGTTGGGGGTGGGGTTGCGCAAGGCGACGGCGGGGGCGTGAGCGCCAGTCGCGGTGATGGACCGGTGGTCGCCCTCAATGGCAACGCCTTGTGGGAGTTTCGCTCGCGTGCGAAGTGTTTGGTAGATCCTCCGCCGGGAGCCTGGCCGACTTGTGATCCCCGCGTCGGCCGTGCTCAGGATCCTCGGCAGTCTCGAGGCGCAATACTGAATCCTCGTCCGCGTTCGGGCAAGTTACGTTGTTGCTGTTGCGACCGCCTCCAGGCCGTCAGGCCAACGGTGGACTGCTCCTGGCGTCAGATGGTCAGAGACCTACGTATTCTGCTGACCAATTATGTTGCTGCGTACTCTCGTGTTGCTGCTGTCGAAGGGATGGTGAGTCATAAGTTCGCTTCTCTTCTTCTTCCTCTGTTTCTGGCGGCGGCTGCAGCGGCGCAAGGCACAGCTGACATCTCTGTTTCGGGGCGCGACGCCAACGGGACGCGAGTCCTGAAGGTGGACATGTCGGGCGTCACTGGTGGGACGGTGACCGTCTACTTCGGACCCAACAACAGCTACACCTTGCAGCCCGGCACGGGCGTTCATGAGTTCTCGTGGCCGGATGCGACCAGTGTCATCATCACGAGCAGCAACGGGAAAAAGGTGTCTGGCTACAACAAGGCTCCGACCGCGAGCGATGAGACTGTCCTCTCCACTGACGACAGCGGCTACGACGCTGACGCGGTCGGGCCAGACCTGACAATCTCGTAGTCGTGCAAGCGGGGTGAGGGCTGAGGGCTGCCTGCGCAAGTTGCCATGCTGACGGCCTCACTCCGCCGGTCGCCTCTGGTCTGCGGGCTGCATGCGAATACGCTGTCACCGGCGCGCGGCGAACGCTGCCGCAGAGCCACGTCGATCATGACCCAAAGACGCCACCTGTTGGTCTTGCCGCTGCTTCTGATCTTCGTGGCGGCGGCCATCGTGGTCGCACTCTCAAGTGCGGCCAACCCGACCGTTGGATCAGGAGGAGCCGGTGGGCAGACGCCTGAACCACCAAGTGCTGGTGGTATTCCACGCAGTCCGACATCTGCCACGCCGGATCCCGGCGAACGCGTCGTTGTTCAGTCGGGTGGGGCCTCGCCGCAACCGGCTGCAACTGATCGCGACGCACCGTCGCTGACGGTGCGAAGCGTCACTGCCGAGGGAGACATGCTGCCGGGCTGTCGTCTGCTGTTGCGAGCGACGTCGTCCTTCCGCGGGCAACGGGCGTACGAGCGGCAGCTGGACGAGGTCGCGGACGGGGCGCATGCGACGACGGGTCTGCCGCCCGGTCGCTACCGGGTCGTCTCGTCGGTGCCCAACATCAAGCAGGCGGTCGCCGAACTGGTCTGGCAGGGAACGGCCTCCGAAACGGTGACCGTGAGCATCGCGCCGCGGCGCAACCTGCTCGCCGGTGTCGTGCGCACGCCGTCGGTTGCGGCGGTCGAGAAAGTGCTCGTGCTCGATCATGCTCGCACGTCGCAGGCCTACTACTGCGTCACGGACGAGCGGGGCAGGTTCCTGTTCTGTCGCAAGGAAGCATGCTCCGAAGCCACGGCGAAGCTGCGGCTGTCGAGTCGTCATGGCGGCGCGGTCGTCGACAGCGCCGAGCCGGTCGAACTCTTCTGGGGAAGCCTCGATGCCGTCGTCCATGCGCACGAACGTGCGGACCTGACGGTGCTGCTGTCGGATCGTGATGGGCATGCGATCGACACGTTCACCGTGTATGCGGAGTCGACGTTCGACGGCGTTCGTGTCGTGCGCCGTGCCGAGGCAAAAGCGGGGGTTGCCAGGGTGTCCGCGGTTCCGACGGGGCGGGCGCGCATCCTGGCGGTGCCGGATCGGGGATGGGTGCCGGCTCGCGGCGTCGTCGACATCGCCCGAGACGGAAGCGGGCGCGTGCAGTTGGCGACGGACGTCGCCGCGCTGCTCGAGGGGCGGGTGATGACAGGTGGGGCGCTGCTGTCGGGGCCGCAGGTCGTGGTGCGGGTCGAGCCCGTACGACGACCGGATCCGTCCGAGCGCCCGACGGTCGGCGACCTTCTTCTCGAGTCCGCCAGCGCTTCGACTGCGTCCGAGGTGGCGGTGCAAGCGGTCGCGCGCGACGGGCGGTTTGCGTTCGGCTGCGATCCAGGCCGCGAGTACCACGTGCACGTGACGGCGCCGGGCCATGCATCGTTCCGGTGCAAGGTGGCGGCCACGAACGGCAGCTTTCCGATGGTCGAGGCGGTGCTCCTACCCGACCTGACCGTTCTGGCCTCCGTCGTTCCGCCGGAGGCAGGCGACTGGCTGGCCCGCTACGCCGAACAGCAGGGGCCCGGTGCGCTCGGCAAGACGTGCTGCTTTGCGTTGACGGAAGCGAACCCGGCTCCTGGCAGCAAGCGGCGACAGATCGTGGCCATGCCGGATGCGGCCGGCTGGTTGCAGTTCGAGCCCGTGTTTCCCGGTGCGTGGTACTTCCAGTTCCGCGGCCCGTTGGAAGCGCGGCTCGTCGAAACCGTCCAGATCGAAGGTGCCGCTGCGCCCTCCCTGGCCCCCGTGGATCTCGAGCACCTGCGCCCCGGCTCGCTCGTCGGGGCCGTGGCGGGTGGTGCCGGACTCGGCCGTCCCGTGCAGTTGGCGGCGTCTCGGGGTATCGGCCAGATGCAGGTGCCGATCGACGAGGACGGGGCGTTTCGCATGGCGCTTCCCGGCGGTGACTACCTGCTGCGGGTCCGGTTCGAACACGATGGCGCGACGCGGGACGTCGTGTGGCCGCGGCGTGTGCAGGTGCTGGCCGGTGCGCAGGTCGACGTGCAGATCCCGATGACCCTGCAGAGAGTCGAGGTCGTCGTGGTCGCCGATGCGTCGGGCCAACCGCTCGCCGGAGCGCGGCTGAGCATCGACGAAGACCGGGCGTTCGGTGAGTCCCGTTCGTGGGTCGCGGACGAGTCCGGGAAGGTGACGATCGAGCCCTGCCCGATCGGTGAGTTCGGACTCTCTATCCTGGATACGGATTCGATGAAGTGGACCCATCTGCAGCGGGTGGCCGCCGGTGGTGGTGTGCCGGTCGAGGTCAGGGTCGGGCGATAGGGCTCGTGTGGCGCGGTTGTCGCTCGGTTGTCGGCGTGAGCCCCCCTACATCCGCGCCAACGATACCTCCGCCACACTCGTCCTGAGGCTGCCGTCGTACGATACATCCACCAGCAGCTCCACCTTGTCCCCGCTCCAACTCCCCTCCGCGTGCAGCCGCGACACGTTGCCGCGCACGCCGTCGCAGTCGATGACCAGCGTGCCGTCGGCCAGCAGATGGCCGGTGATCTCCCCGAACACGAACGAGTCGTGCCCGCGCAGCGTCGCCTGGTGGGCGCCGACTTCCGCGACGAACCGTTCGGTCGGCACCGTGACGCCCGGCAGCGCGCCGCCGAGCAGGTCGCACTCGAACTCCAGCTCCGTGCCGTTGTCGACGACCCGCATCTCCAGGCCGCCGCGCCGGCCCGTGTCGTCCTTCCAGCGGCCGCGCCACGTGCCCACGAACGGCAGCGGGTCGAACGTCGGGGCTGCGTCCGCGCCGCAGGCGGTGAGGATGCAGAAGGCCAACAGGGAAGCTTGCTTCATCTGCTCATCCTCGCACGCACGCCGCGCGTGCCCAGTCCCGCACGGGGGTCGCGGGGGATTCTCCCCGTTCGGTTACCGCATGGCCGCTGCGGTGCGATGATGGCGCCGCTCCCGGTACCACGATGCACCAACCACACCTTGCGCGCGCGGCGACGCTGGCGCTGTCGATGGCCCTGGCCGCCGCCCTTTCGGGCCAGAACGACTCCACGCCCGTGACCGCGGCGCGGCCGAAGCGGCCGCACATCGTCGTGATCGTGAGTGACGACGCGGGTTACCAGGACTTCTCGGTGCAGGGGAGCAAGGACATCGCGACGCCGCGCATCGACTCGATCGCCGCGGGCGGGGTGCGCTTCACCAACGGCTACGTCTCCGGCGCCGTGTGCAGCCCGTCGCGCGCTGGCCTGATGACGGGGCGCTACCAGCAACGCTTCGGGCACGAACTCAACATCCCGCCGCGGTTCAGCGAGGAGAACGGGCTGCCGCTGACCGAGCGCACGATCGCCGATGAGCTGCAGGCGGCGGGCTATCGCACGATCGCGCTCGGCAAGTGGCACCTCGGCTACGCCGACAAGTTCCATCCGCTGTCGCGTGGGTTCGAGCACTACTGGGGCTTCCTGCAGGGGGCGCGCTCGTACTTTCCGCTGCAGAAGCCGACGCGGCTCAACCGGCTGTTGCGCGATCGAAAGGTGCAGGCGGAGGCGTTCGACTACATGACCGACGAGCTGGGGCGGCAGGCGGCTGCGTACATCTCGCAGCGCGGCGACGAGCCGCTGTTCGTCTACCTCGCCTACAACGCGGTGCACACGCCGATGCACGCGGTCGGCGCGGACCTCGAAGGGCTGACCGGCCCGCAGCGGCGGCAGAAGCTGGTCGCGATGACGCATGCGCTGGATCGCTCGGTCGGCTACGTGCTCGATGCGCTCGACGAGGCGGGCATCGCCGACGACACGCTGGTGTTCTTCGTCAACGACAACGGGGGCGCGACCAACAACGCCTCCAAGAACGGCGCGCTGCGCGGGCGCAAGGGTTCGGTCTGGGAGGGCGGCATCCGCGTGCCGTTCCTGGCGCGCTGGCCCAACGGGTTGCCCGAGGGCAAGGTCTACGACCAGCCGGTGATCGCGCTCGACATCCTGCCGACGTGCCTCGCCGCGGCGGGCCAGCAGCAGCAGGGCAAGCTGCCGCTGGATGGAGTCGACCTGCTGCCGCACCTTCGCGGGCGGCAGAGCGCGCCGCCGCACGACGTGTTGTTGTGGCGGCACGGCGACAAGTGGGCGATCCGCAGTGGCGATTGGAAGCTGCTGCAGCAGGGCGGCGGGGAGGCGATGCTGTTCGACCTCGCCAACGATGTCGGCGAGCAGCAGGATCGCGCCGCGGGCGAAGCCGAGCGGGTCGCGGCGCTGCGGTCCCGATACGAGACCTGGGACGCGCAGCTGATCGCGCCGCGGTGGAGCTATGGGAAGAAGCGCGCCGGCAAGAAGTGAGCGAGGCGGCCGCCGTAGCTCGGGGCTGCCGGCCGACCGCTACGGTGTGCTTTAATGTCGTGATGCGTTCCCGGGGACTGCACACCACTTCGATCGTCGCGCTGGCCGCGCTGCTGGCGTCCTGTGGTGGCGGTGGTGGCGGCGGCGACACGATCCCGATCCAGCCGCCGATCGACACCGTCCTGGCGGAGGCGAGCATCGGTCCGGCCGGGGGCACGGTGCGCGTCGACAGCGGCGAGAACGAGGGCCTCGAGCTGACCGTGCCGGCGGGTGCCGTCGCCGTGCCGACCAGCTTCCGTCTGCTGCTGAGCCGGACCTCGAGCGACGTTCCGAGCGCGTTCCCGGTCTATCGCTTCGAGCCGGAGTCGCTCGACTTCCACGGCCAGAACGTCACCGTCACGCTGCCGGCGTCGGACGCGTTCTTCCTCGGCGGCACGCCGGCGCTGACGGTGTTCTCGCGCGAGCGCTTCGGGGCGCCGTGGAGCGCGCTGCTCGGCACGACCGTCGACGTCGCCGCGCGCCGGGTCAGCGTGACGACCGACCGGCTCGGCGACATGGTCGCGTGGACCGGCAACCTGCATCGGCTGTTCACGCAGCAGAACGGCTTCGTCGATCCCGCCACCGACGCCAACGCCGAGTTCGTCGCCGGCGTGCAGGTGCTGGTCGACAACGGCTCGATCCCGCGCCAGGTCGGCCGCGGCAGCCTGGCGTCGTTCTGGAACTCGTCGACGACCGACAACGTGATCATCCTGCACGGCGCGCTCGGCTCGCCGCTGGACTTCCTCGGCGACGAGGACTTCGTCGAGAACCTGGCGCTGACGCACGACAACGTGGTGCTGTTCTCGTATCCGTCGGCGCGCGGCGTCGCATATGCCGCCAACGAGCTCTACGACCTGATCCAGGCCAACCGCAAGCCGGGCTTCGGCTGCCGGATCGTCGGCCACAGCCTCGGCGCGCTGATCGGGCGTTACCTGCTGGAGCGTTCGCCGACCGACGTGACGCGGGCCGGCTACCAGGTCGGCGACCCGTCGCTGGTCCCGATCGTCGACAAGCTGATCCTGGTCGCGCCGCCCAACGCGGGCGCGGCGGGAGCGGTCGGACCGTTTGCGTTGCTGGAGTCGGTGATCACGCCGGACGAGGCCTACCTGCTGCAGGCGGCGGACGATCTGAGCGAACGGCCGGGCTCGCTGCCGTTCGAGATGAACGCGAGCTACGTCGACAACGCGACCCGCTACCACGTCATCTACGGCGATCTCGGCGGCGGCACGGACGGCGTGGTGCCGGTGGCCAGCGCGACGGCGCTGCCGGTCGGGGCCAGCGAGACGTCGACGATGTTCGTCGCGCAGCACGACGACCTGCACCGTCTGGCGACGTCGCTCGGCATCGCGGTGTGGATGGGGACGCTGCTGCAGGTGCAGTGAGGCCGCGCTGGGTGCCGATCGCGGCGGCCGCGGCGGCGGTCGTGCTGGCCGGGTGGATCTGGTGGCCGGCGATGGAGGTGCCGGTGCCCGTCGCGCGGCAGCCGGTCGTCGAAGGGTTCGAACGCGCGGCAGCACGGGCGCCCATCGAGGTGGCATCCGGCGAGGTCGCGTCCCGCGAGGACGATGCGGCCGGTGAGCGGGTCGTCGCGGCCGAGGACGCCCGGCCACGCACGTTGACGGTGTCCGTCGATCCGGGGCCGTACGAACTGCCGGACGACCTGCGCATCGAGCTTCGCTTCGGCCCCGAGCCGTTCGAACGGGTGCAGCGGCTGCGTGTCGGGCACGACGGCGTCGCCACGTGGACGGCCGGTGAGCAGGGCGTGTGGCCGGATCGGGTCGGCTTCGCGTTTCCGACGCGCAGGCAGAGCACGGTGCGGGTCGGCGATCGAGACCGGTTGGTGCTGCCGTTGCCGGCGACCTGTCGGCTGGTGTTCGAGGTCCAGGACGTGGACGGCCAGCCCGCGGCCGACGCCAGGGCGCTGTCGGTCACCGCGCCGTGGGCGCTGCAGGTGCGCGGCAAGCCGCGCCGGGTCGAGCTGGTCGAGGGCCGCGCACACCTGCTGGCCGAGGCCGTGGGCGAAGCCGTGCAGGTCGAGGTGATCACGTCGACGTCGCGAACCGCACGCGCCGATCTGTGGACGGCGCAGCGCGCTGGCGAACGCGTCGCCTGCCGGATCCAGCTCGATCCGGTGGGGGGCGTGCCGTTCGGCGTGCGCGACCTGCCAGCGAACGGCGCGCCGTGGCGCGTCGAGCTGTTCTTGCGTGGCGGCATGGACTCGGTGCGCGCGCCGCGGCACGGGCCGGGCTACCTCGCCTTCTGCCGCCAGGCCCCCGGGGACGAACCCGGAGCGTTGCTCGACGAGCACTGCTTCGTCGTTGCCCGAGGATCGGCCAACCCGCTCTGGGGGCCGCTGCGCGGGCGGGTCGCGGCGATGCGGCCGCTGGCGCAGGTGGCGGCCGGTCGCGTCGTCGACGACGCGGGCCGAGGCGTCGAGGGGGTGGTGGTCGAGGTCTGGCCGGCTGCCGATCGGCCGCTGCTCGGGGCCCGGATCGCATCGACGCGCAGCGCGCGGGACGGCTCGTTCGTCGTGCACGGGCCGGATCCCGAGGTCGTGGCGATGGTGCTCCACGTGCCGTCGACCCGACGGCTGGTGCCGTTGCCGCACCAGGGGCCGATGCTGCTGCGCGCAAGCCGCTGAACGCACCGCCACCAGTCGGTTGGAACCGCGCGGTCGCGGCGCGATGATCGGCCGACCGCTGAGCCCCGCACCTTGCAGCTGACCCTCGAACAACGCCTGCTGCGCTTCCTCGTCCGCGAAGAGCGCGACGAGCAGCGCGCCAACCGCGAGTTGCGCGCGCAGCCGACCGAGCTGCGCGTGCTCGAGGGGGAATGCATCGAGGGCGCCAGGTTCGTGCGCGAACAGGACGGCGGCTTCGTGTTCTTCGTCGAGGACAACGCGTCGAAGTTCCGTTCGGGCGACCCGCTGCTGGTCGGCGACGGGCTCGATCTCGACGGCGCGCTGCCGCTGTCGTACGGCAGCTACGACGCGCAGACCGGCGAGCTGGTTTGCGAACTGGATCCGTTCCGCCGCGACGTCGAACCGCAGTTCGAGGTCGACGCCGAATACGTGCTCGATCGCCGGCCGCTCGGCCTGCGCGGCCGGCTGCGCGACGCGGTGCGCGGGACGTTCGAGAACAAGATGCTGTCGGACGTGCTGGCCGGCCGCCACCAGGTGCGCGTCGACGAGGCGCGGCGCAAGCGGGCGCGCGCCTTGCTGGCCGAGTCCGAACTCAACGAGGGGCAGGTCGAGGCCGGGGCGCTGGCGATCGGCACCGAGAGCCTGGCGCTGGTGCAGGGGCCGCCGGGCACCGGCAAGACGCGGCTGCTCGCGTCGGTGATCGCGGCGCTGTGCAGCAAGACCTGCCGGATCGCGGTCTGCGCGTTCACGCATCGTGCGGTCGACAACGCGCTGCTGGCGATCCGTCGGCTCGCGCCGGACCTGCCGCTCTACAAGCTGGCGTCGTCGTCGAGCGACGGCCGCGCGCAGCTGCGCGCCGCCAAGGTGCACCTGTCGGACGCGCGCCGTTCGCGCTTTCCCGAGCGCGGCTGCGTCGTGGCCGGCACCTGCTACCAGCTCGCCAAGCTGCACGAACGCGAACGGTTCCACTACACGGTGTTCGACGAGGCCGGCCAGCTGCCGATCCCGCACGCGCTGCCGGGCATGCTGCGCGCGCACCGCTGGCTGTTCTTCGGGGACCACCGTCAGCTGCCGCCGGTGGTCACCACCGCCGACGCCGACCGCGGTGCGGCGACGTCGATCTTCGAGCACCTGCACGAGCACTACGGTTCGTCGTTGCTCGACACGACCTACCGGATGAACGAAGGCGTCTGCCGCGTGGTCAGCGAGACGTTCTACGACGAGCAGCTGCAGTCGGCCGAGGCGGTGGCGTCGCGGCGCATGCCGTTCGTGCCGGGCGGCCGGCTCGACGAGGTGCTCGACCCCGCTGCGCCGGTGGTGTGGCTGCGGCTCGACCACCGCCAGCCGGGCCAGCGCTCGACCGAGGAGGCCAACGCGGTCGCCGACGTCGTCGAGGACCTGGTGCGCCGCCACGGCGTGCCGCCGAAGGAGATCGCGGTGATCGCGCCGTTCCGTGCGCAGGTGCGGCTGATGCGTTCGGCGATCGAGAAGAAGGCGCTGACCGGCTTCGACGACCTGACCATCGAGACCGTCGAACGCATCCAGGGCCAGGAGCGCGAGGTCGTGGTGGTGTCGCTGGCGGCCGGCGATCCGGCCGAGTCCAAGAAGCGCGGCGCGTTCCATCTGTCGTTGAACCGGCTGAACGTCGCCTTGTCGCGGGCGCGCACCAAGGCGATCCTGGTCGGCAGCAGCCATGCGTTCCGCGCGCTGCCACCGGATGCGGACGGCCTGCGCATGGCGTCCCGCTGCAAGGAGCTGCGGGACCGGATGACCAGCGTCGACCTGTCGCGCCTCTACGTGATCTCGAGCGAAGCCTGATGAAGTTCCTAGCCGCTGCCGAAGCCGTCCGCTGCGTCGCGTCGGGGCAGCGCGTGTTCGTGCACGGTGCCGCGGCCACGCCACAGGCGCTGCTGCAGGCGCTGGCCGAACGCGCCGACGAGCTGCGCGACGTCGAGCTGGTCAGCCTGCACACCGAGGGCGAGCACCCGTGCGCCGCGCCGGGGCTCGGCGACAGCTTCCACGTCAATGCGCTGTTCCTGGGCGGCAACACCCGCGACGCCGTCGCGCGCGGCGACGCCGACTACGTGCCGGCGTTCCTGAGCGAGATGCCGGGGCTGTTCCGAGACGGCGTGTTGCCGCTCGACGTCGCGTTGGTGCACGTCTCGCCGCCCGACAAGCACGGCTACTGCTCGCTCGGCGTATCGGTCGACATCGCGCGCGCGGCGGTCGACAGCGCCCGGGTCGTGGTCGCGCAGGTCAACCCGCACATGCCGCGTACGCACGGCGACGGCCTCGTGCACCACAGCGTGTTCGACGCCGCGGTCGCCGTCGACACGCCGCTGCCCGAACACGCCTCGCGCCCGCTCGGCGACGTCGAGCAGGCGATCGGCCGCCACTGCGCGGCGCTGGTCGAGAACGGCGCGACGCTGCAGATGGGCATCGGCGCGATCCCGGACGCGGTGCTGGCGATGCTCGAGAACCACCGGGACCTCGGCGTGCACACCGAGATGTTCTCGGACGGGCTGTTGCCGCTGGTCGAGAAGGGCGTCGTGACCGGTCGCCACGTCGAGGTGCTGCCGGGGCGCATCGTCGCCGGCTTCGTGATGGGTTCGCGCCGCGTCTACGACTTCCTCGACGACAACCCACGCGTGCGTCTGCGCGACATCAGCTTCGTCAACGACCCCTACGTGATCGCGCGCAATCCGCGGGTGGTCGCGATCAACAGCGCGATCGAGGTCGACCTGACCGGCCAGGTCTGCGCCGACTCGATCGGCGAACGGATGTGGTCGGGCGTCGGCGGCCAGATGGACTTCCTGCGCGGCGCGGCGTTGTCCGAGGGCGGCAAGCCGGTGATCGCGCTGCCGTCGCGCACCGGCAAGGGCATCTCGCGGATCGTGCCGACGCTCAAGCCGGGGGCCGGTGTCGTGACGACGCGGGCACACGTGCACTGGGTCGTCACCGAGCACGGCGCCGTCGACCTGCGCGGCCGCAACCTGCGACAGCGGGCGCGCGCGCTGATCGACATCGCGCACCCCGCGGCGCGCGAAGAGCTGGAGCGGGCGGCGTTCGAGCGGTTTCGCAAGCTGCCGTGAGCTTCGTCGGGGCCGAGGTGCGGCGGCGGGCGTCCTGCTCTGCCGTGCTGCCGGTTCTACAGCAGTTCCCGCCTGCAGCAGGCTCGTCTCGGCAGGCTCGTTTCTAACGGCTCGTCTTTGCTGGCTCCGCCTACAGCGCCCCGAGGGCCAGGTAGCCGGCATAGAGCAGCACGCCGAGCACCAGGCCGAGCACCGTCAGCTTGACGAAGTGGCGCACCGAGCGGCCGTTCACAGCTCTGCGAGGAGCTGCACGAACTCCTCTTCGGTGTGGATGCGCAGCCCGAGCTTCTCGGCCTTCGCGAGCTTGCTGCCGGCGTCGGTGCCGGCGACCACGTCGGTGACCTTCTTGCTGACGCCGCCGGCGGCCTTGGCGCCGAGCGCCTCGACCTTCTCCTTGGCCTCGTCGCGCGTCATCGACGACATCCCGCCGGTGAACACGAACACGCGCCCCGAGAGCGCGCCGCCTTCGACGCGCTCGGCCTCCTGCGGCTGCACGCCGGCCTCCTGCAGGATCGCGAGCGTCTGCTGGTTCTTCTCGAGCGCGAAGAACTCGAGCACGGCCTTGGCGACCTCGTCGCCGACGCCGTCGACGGCCAGCAGCTCGGCGTTGGTCGCGGCGCGCAGCCGCTCGAGCGTGCCGAAGTGGTTGGCCAGGTCGCGCGCGGTCGACTCGCCGACGTGCCGGATGCCGATGCCGTTGAGGAACCGCGCCAGCGGCGGCTGCTTGCGCGCGTCGATCTGCTTCAGCAGGTTCTGCGTGCTGCGCTTGCCCCAGCGCTCGAGCTCGAGCAACTGCTCTTCCTTGGGGCGCAGCGCGAACACGTCCTCGACCGAACGCACCAGCTGTGCTGCGACCAGCTGCTCGACCTGCTTGGGGCCGAGGCCTTCGATGTCGAGCGCGCGACGGCTGGCCAGGTGCACGATGCGGCCGACCAGCTGGGCGGCACAGTCGATGTTGTCGCAGTAGAGGAACTTGCCCTCCGGCTGCAGCGGGTTGCTGCACACCGGGCACGACGCCGGCGGCTGCGCCGGTCGCGAGTCGGGACCGCGTTCGTCGGGGAACACCCGCACCACCTCGGGGATGACGTCGCCGGCGCGCTGGATCTCGACGACGTCGCCCTCGCGCACGTCGCGTTCTGCGAGCAGCGCCCAGTTGTGCAGCGAGGCATTGCGAACGGTCACCCCGGCCAGTTCGGTCGGTTCGAGGTGTGCGACCGGCGTGACCGCGCCGGTGCGGCCGACCTGCGCGCCGATCTTCTCGACCCGCGAGCGCGCCAGCCTCGGCTTGAACTTGTAGGCGAGCGCCCAGCGGGGCGTGCGCGAGGTCCGGCCGAGCTTCTGCTGGTGGGCGATGGCGTCGACCTTGGCGACCGCGCCGTCCATCTCGTAGGGCAGCTCGTCGCGCCGGGCCTCGAGCTCGTCGTGGTAGGCGTGCAGCGCCTCGAGGTCGTCGGCGACCGCCGACGGCTCGGCGACGGTGAACCCCCACGCGGCCAGCTGCGCGCGCAGCTCGGTGTGGGTCGCGAACGCGACGCCCTCGACGTGGCCGACCGCGAACGCCAGGAAGTCGAGCGGCCGCCGCTTGACCACCCGCGGGTCCTGCAGCTTGAGCGTGCCGGCGACGGTGTTGCGCGCGTTGCGGAACGTGCCCTCGCTGCTGGTCTCCTCGCGCCGCTGCAGCGCCGCGAAGCCGCGCTTGCCCATGATGACCTCGCCGCGCACCTCGATCCGCTTCGGGAACGGTCCCGCGCCGGCAAGCCGGGTCGGCAGGTTGCGGATCGTCAGCAGGTTGCGCGTCAGGTCCTCGCCGGTCTGGCCGTCGCCGCGCGAGAGGCCGCGGATCAGCACCCCGTCCTCGTAGAGCAGGTTGGCGCTGACGCCGTCGAGCTTCGGCTCACAGCTCCAGCGCAGCTCGGCGCCCTCTTCGAGCGCGAGCAGCTTGCGTGCACGCGCCACGAACGCGTCGACGTCGTCCGGCTGCATCAGCGACTCGAGGCTGCCCATCTGCACGAGGTGGTCGTGCGTCGCAAACGATCCGCCCTTCTGCAGCGGCGCGCCGACGCTGCGGGTCGGCGAGTCGTCGGTGACCAGCTCCGGGTGCGCCTGCTCGAGGTTGCGCAGCCGCACGAACAGCTCGTCGTACTGCGCGTCGGTGATCTCGCTCACACCGTCGTTGTAGTACTGGTCGTCCGCCTTGCGGATGCGCTGGCGGAGTTCGTCGATCTCGTCTGCTGGGTTCACCGGGCACGTTGGTATTGCCCTTTCGACGGACGGTCAAGCTACACCCCGGGCGACCCGCTGGTTTCGAACGAAAGCTCCAGCGGCGTGATCCGCATGCGCCCGTCCGTGCGCCGCGCGCGGCCCTCGACGAACTCGTAGACGGCCTCGACGGCGTCGCAGGCGCGCTGGTAGCGGCGCCGGGCCTGGGCTTCGAGCGCGTTCAGGATGTCGGGGCTGCTCGCCAGGCCGGCGCGCACGACCTGCTCCCCGAGCTGCAGGTGGCTGCGGCCCTCGGAGCCGCGGATCAGGTCGGCCAGCCGGCCAGGATCGCTCGACGCGAAGTCGATCCGCAGGTCGCCGAGGCGGTCGGCCTTGTCGGGGTTGTCGGTGCCGTAGGACTGCACGCAGCCGCAGTCGAACTCGAACGTCAGCAGCTCGTCGGTCAGCTGCACGGTCAGCGTGCCGCTCTTGCGCACCCGCTCGACGAACTGGAACACGGTGCGGATCGGCATGCTCTGGTTGCAGCCGCACAGCCCGGAGTCGGTCGCGACGTCGGCCAGTTGGTGCTCGTCGTTCGCGGCAGCTGGCCCGCGGGCGTGCTCCGGGGAGCGCGACGCGTCCGGGTGCGCCTGCTCGTCTGGCTTCGCATGCTGGTCCGGCTCGTGCGGCACGTCGCCGTGCGCCGCGGCGCCGTCGCCCCGACCGGGGGCCGGATCGCCGTGCACGTCGGCGCCGTCGGCCAGCTCGTCCGGGCACAGCCAGTCGGCCGAGTTGGTGATGGTGCTCGCCGCGACGGCGGCGCCGACCGTGCGCGGCAGCCCGATCGCCAGCGAGTCGGCCGGCTCCGAACGCACGCTGCCGCGCCCGATCAGGTCCCGGATCGCCTCCGCCAGCTCGCGCATCCCGCCTCGATCCGCTCCAGGTCGCCGCGGCTGTGCTGGATGTCGATGCCGCGCATCGACACCTGCTCCAGCGTCTGGGCCAACACCGAGGCCAGCTCGATGAAGTTCGAGCAGTAGCCGTCGATCAGCGAGCTCACCGCAGCCGCAGGAAACTGTGCAACTTGCATGCACTCCGGATCGGTCGACCCTGGTGTTGTTGCTTAACCCATTTGGCTACGTCGGAGGTGGCGAGATTTCGTACGAGGCCGGGGATCCGACGTCATGGGAGCCTGGGCCACTGCCGAGAATTCGCACATCGGACCGGAATCCGATGTGCGTAGCGGAAAACCAGCAGTTCGCGGCTGGGTCAGAACGGGATCTCGTCGGTGTCGGGGGATGTCCCTCGGTCGTCGTCGGGGCCGTTCGCGGTGGAGCGGGCCTCGGAGGATCCGGAGCCAGACTCCGCTCCGGAACCAGACCTCGCTCCAGACCCGGACCTGGCCCCGTCCGCGACCTGGTCCGGATCCAGCGCGCGATAGCCGTCGTACGGGACCTCGTTGCGCCGCACGACGACGCCGAGCGAGTTCTCGTATTCGGCCGGTCGCACCGTGACCAGTGCGGTGCGGCCCTCGAGGTCTGCCGGGGCGATCTCGACCTTGCCGCGCGTCGGCAGGCCGAGCGCGCCGAGCACCAGCCGCGCGCGGGCGCGGCCTCGCGTGCTGAACACGAGGCTGTCCCACGCCGCCTGCTTGCCGACGTGTTGTCCCTCCTCGACCACGAGCCGCAGCGACCATCGCTCGTCGCCGGCCCGGGTCGTGCCGACCCGGGTCTCGGTGACGCGGCACAGGTAGGTGCCCGCCGGTACGGAGATGAAGTCGGAGACGGAGTCCTTGGCGTCGAAGTCGATTTCCATGTCTGTTCCACGAGTGTTGGCACAGGAACAGGGGCCCGGGCAGCGCGCCGGTGGCACGGAATCTCCGGAATCCGGAGCGGCTGCCGACTGCCATCGGCGGACGTCGGCCAGTACCCTTGCACCCGGAACCGAACCGAGCACCTTGGCCGAGATCTCCACGACGACCACGATCGACCCCGCCCTGCGCGACCCACAGCACTACCTGTCGCTGGCGCAGCGGCACTACGAGAACTTCCCGGTCGGCTCGTGGCTGCTGCCGAAGCCGGCGCGCCGCCACCTGCACCGCATCTACGCGTTCGCGCGCACGGCGGACGACCTCGCCGACGAGCTGCAGGACCGGGCGGCCCTCGGGGCGTTCCGCGACGAGTTCCTGCGGCACGAGGAGCCGACGGTCACCGACGTGCCGCTGTTCACCGAGCTGTGGGCATCGATCCGGGCGTGCCGCCTAGAACGGTCCTTGTTCACCGACCTGCTCGACGCGTTCGACCAGGACTGCCACCAGACCCGCTACTCGCGCCCGCAGCTGCTCGACTACTGCCGGCGTTCGGCGGATCCGGTCGGCCGGCTGGTGCTGCGCGTCTGCGGCTACCACGACGAACGGTTCGACGCCTGGTCGGACCACATCTGCACCGGCCTGCAGCTCGTCAACCACCTGCAGGACCTACGCGAGGACCTGCTGCAGCGCGACCGCGTCTACTTCCCGGTCGAGGAGCTCGAGGCGGCCGGCGCGTCGGTCGACGACCTGCGGGCCGAGCGCGCCAGCCCGGCGGTGCGGCGGTTCGTGCTCGACCAGGCCCAACGGGTCGGCGCCGGGTTCGCCGCCGGCTGGCCGTTGATCGGTGCCGTACGCGGCCGGCTGCGGCTCGAGCTGCGCGCGATCCTGCGCGGCGCTGCGGCCGTGCTGGCGCGGATCCGGGCGGTCGACGGCGACGTGCTCGGCGGCAACGTGCACCTCGGCAAGCTCGCGCGGGTGCGCACGGTGTTCGCCGGTCTGCTGCTGCCGACCGAGCCGCGATGGGGGACGCGATGAGCCAGGTTGCCTCGCCGCGTCCGCCCGATGCCGACCTCGACCCGCAGGCGATCACGTCGCGGTCGGGTTCGAACTTCCTGGCCGGGTTCGTCGCTCTGGACGCCGAACGGCGTGAGGCGATGACCGTCGTCTACGCGTTCTGTCGCGTGGTCGACGATGCCGTCGACGACGCTCCCGACGTCGACACCGGCCGCGCCTGGCTGACGTTCTGGGGCGACCAGCTCGAGGCGGCGGCCGAGCGGCGCGCCAACGTCCCGGTCGGCGAGGCACTGCAGGCGTCGATGCAGCGGTTCGGGATCCCGGTGCAGGCGCTGCGCGAGCTGGTTGCCGGCTGCGCGATGGACCTCGAGCCGGACGGCCCGAAGGACGAACAGGAGCTCGAACTCTACTGCTACCGCGTCGCGGCGGCGGTCGGGCTGGCGTGCCTGCCGGTGCTCGGCGCCGACAGCGAGGGTGGCCGGCGCTACGCCGTCGAGCTCGGCCACGCGCTGCAGCTGACCAACGTGCTGCGCGACCTGCGCAGCGACGCCGAGGTCGGCAGGGTCTACGTGCCGCGGACCTGGCTCGACGAGTTCGGGATCGACCGCGAGGTCCTGCTCGGCAACGCCGACGCGGCCCACTACGCACCAGGTGGCGGCGTCGCGCGGCTGTGCGAACGGCTGGCTCGTCGCGCGCACCAGCGCTTCGACGCGGCCCGGCAGGAGCTGCGGCGGCTGCCGCGTGCCGAGCGACGCGGGCTGGTGGCCGCGCGCATCATGGGCGCCGTCTACGGCGACCTGCTGCGGCGGCTCGACCGCCGCGCCGGCGACATCGTGGTGCCGCGCGTGCGCGTGCCGAAGTGGCGCAAGCTGTGGCTGGCGCTGGCGGTCTGGGCGGGGTTGCGGGCGTGAGCGGATCGCGGCGCGCCTACGTGCTCGGCGGCGGCGTCGCCGGGCTGGCCGCGGCGTTCGGCCTGTGCGACCGGGGCTTCGAGGTGACGCTGCTCGAGTCGCGGCGGCACTGCGGCGGCCGCGCGTTCGCGAGCGAGGACCGCGTCTTCGGCCGCCGCCTCGACAACGGCTTCCACGTCATGCTCGGCTGCTACCGTGCGATGCGCGCGCTGTGCCGGCGGCTCGGCACTGAGCAGGGCTTCCAGCAGGACCGCAGCCTGTCGATGTGCTACCGGTTCCGCACGCGCACGACGACCAGGCTGTCGCTGTCGCGGCTGCCGGTGCCGCTGTCGATGCCGTGGAGCCTGATGGGGCTCGGCATCGGCTTCGGTGCGCGGCTGCGCGCATTGCTCGGCATGGGCACGGTGCTGCTGGGCGCGCCGCGCAGCTGGACGTTTGCGGACTGGCTGCGGCGCCGCTGGCAGTCGGGCCAGCCCGACGACGTGATGTGGCGGCCGCTGTGCCGGGCGGTGATGAACTGCGAGCCGGAGCAGGCGAGCGCGTCGGAGTTCCTGGCGACGCTGCGCGAGGCGTTCCTCGGCCGCGCCGGCTCGGCCGCGTTCTGGGTGCCCAAGCGCACCTGGGGCGAACTGCTCGGCGATCCGGCGCCGGCGGCGCTGGCGGCGGCCGGCGCGACGCTGCGCACCGGTGCCAGGGTCGCGTCGCTGGATCGGCATGATGGCCGCGTCACCGCGGTCGTGCTGGCCGACGGCGAACGGCTCGAACTCGACCCGGCCGCGGGCGACGTGGTGGTCTCGGCGATGCCGTGGTTCGCGCTCGGCCGCGTGCTCGGCGACGCCGCGCCGGTGCCGTTCGCGCAGCTGGACAGCGCGCCGATCGTCACCGCCTACTTCGACGTCGACGACGGCACGCCGCCGCCCGACGAAGGGCCGGTGGTCGCGCTGGTCGGCGCACAGCCGTTCCACTTCGTGCTGCGAACGCCCGGCGATCCGGTCGGCAGGTTCGCGGTGCTGTCGGGCGGCGACCGCAGCTTCGACGGCATGCCGGTCGACGAGATCGTCGCGGTGGCGAAGCGGCAGGCGGCCGACTACTACGACGGCGTCGACCTCGCGCGTGCGACGGTGCGGATCCGCAAGGAGCAGCTCGCGACGTTCGTGCCCGGACCCGGGTCGTCGGCGCTGCGGCCGGCACCGGGGCCGTTGCCGGGTGGGCCGGCCAACCTCTACGTCTGTGGCGACTGGACCGCGACCGGGTTTCCCGCGACCCTCGAGGGTGCGGCGCGTTCGAGCGAACGCATGCTCGCGACGATCAGCTGAGCGCTTCGTCGATGTGCCCGGCGATGCTGTCGAGCGCGGCGCGCAGGCGGCGGCGCTCGGCGTCGAGCTGCTTGACGATGGCGACCAGGTCGTCGATGTCGCGCACCGTCTCGATCTGCCTGGCGAACTGTTCGGCGGAGGCGGCCTCGGCGCGCGGCAGGCCGGTGACGGTGGCCTTCTTGCGGTTCTTGCCCTGGCCGCGCGGCCGCACCGGCACCAACCCGAGCAGCGCCTTGGCGCGGCCATACATGATCGGCGCGATCTTGAGGCCCTTGTCGTCGGCGCGATTCTTGAGTTCGCCGTAGCTGATCGTCGGCTGCGCGCGCAGCTCTTCGACCAGGAACTCGAACGCGGGCGTGCTCGGTCGCGATAGGCCGGGGCCCGGCTTCGGGGTCGTCTTGGAGGCGGGCGTTGCCGGCTGCGTCGGCTGGGTGGTGGCCGGAGCGGCAGGCAGACTGGTGGGAGCTTCGGCGACCGCGTCGGCGGCGAGTTCGACCTGCTCCGGCTCGACCTGAGCCTTGGGGGCCTGAATCTCGGGGGCCTCAATCTCGGGGGCCTCAATCTCGGGGGCCTCAATCTCGGGGGCCTGAACCTTGGCTGGCGTCGCCGCCACGCCGGTGAGTCCGAGCTGCCGACGCGCGCGACCGAACTGGATCGGGAGCACCGTGACGCCGGCCTGCTCGCCGGCGCTACGCATCGCCTCGTAGTCGAGTTCGGGGTTCTGGCGCAGGCGTTCGAGCGCGAACGCCTCGCCGGACAAGCGTGGGGTCTGGGACATCGTCGATCAGCGAGGGGAGCGAAGTACCAAACGGGTTGGGCGCGCTCCGCGCAAGGTGATTCGAACCCGGGTTTCGCGTCGCCGCGACGGATGGCACCCGAATGACGGAGTCCTTACGCGAACTTCATCCGCCGACGTCCGTTGGGACGTCGGCGGCACGGTCCGGTCAGCGACGTTCGAACCGGTACGACAGCGCAAACGTCTCGATCGACGGGTCGACCGGGATCTCCGCCTCCGAGTTGTTGCGGATCAGAAAGCGCCAGTTGAGGTAGCGCACGTCCTGCGGCACGAACGGCTCGGTCGAGTTGACGACGGCCTGCAGGTAGGCCGGGTCCATCAGTTCGTTGGCGTCCTCGACGTAGCCGGTGACGTTGCGGTTGTAGAGATACGTCCACCAGTCGCGCGACGCGCCGCTGCTCGGCTCGGGACGCGTGTCCCACTTGCGCAGGTGGGCGTCGCCGGCCTTGTACGGATCGAGCGGGAAGTTGTTCGCGTCCGGCCGCAGCTGCGCGCGCTGCGCGGTGGTGATGCTCGGGTTGGCGTTGTTGGGCGTCGGCCACAGCCGGTTGGGCGTGTCGATCCAGCGTTGCCAGTACCACGGCGTCGCATCGACCTCACCGGCAGCTCGGAACTGCGGCACCACCGAGGTGCCGGCCGGCAGCCGCGACAGCGGCGGGTCGAACGACCACGCGAACTCCGGCACCGTGTCGGCCGGTGTGTTGACGTTGCCACCCTGCAAGAAGAACGGACCGAGCCGCGGGTCGTCGAAGTCCTCGGGCACCCGGTGTGGGTTGTTGAGGTCGATGAAGCCGTTGGTGACGACGGTGCGGCGGCGCAGCACGTCCATCATGATCCAGTAGAACGTGTTGTCGCCCTTGATGTCAGGCCCGGCCGGCTGCGACGGCGGCGGCGGCGGCGTGACCGTCCACGGCGCGCCGTTGGGTTGGAACGCCCAGCCGCCCGAGGCGACCTCCCAGCCCGGGTTGTTGGGGCCCATCGCCAGCTCGCCCTGTGGCGCCGCCGACGATCGCCCGGCGCTGAACACGCGGAAGCGCGGGCGCGGGTCGGACTGCAGCGTGATGCTGACCTGCCAACCGTTGATGCCGGTCGCGAAGAACGGCTGGCCGACCGGCAGCTCGGTCGAGTCGTAGAAGATCTGGAAGTCGGCCAGCAGCGGCATCGAGATGCTGCCGCACAGGCCGCCGGTGAAGCGGTCGCGCACGTTGTTGTTGGCGAGCTGCCAGTTGCGCGCGTCGTTCCAGAACGAGCGGACCAGGGTCGGGCCGTTGGCGCCGTCGACGACGCCCATCGCCTGCCCCATGCGGAACGGGGTCAGGATGTACGGCGCGTAGGTCTGGCCGATCGCGTTGCTCGGGTTGGTGGTGACGTCGCTGCCCGAGTCGCTGTCGCCGCCCTGCTCGAGCACGGTCTCGTCACGCCAGACGAAGTACGGCTCCTCGAACTCGGGCAGCGACAGGAACTGCGAGCCGCCGTTGGCGGCGAACACCAGCGCCGACGGGTTGATGCGCATGTTCTTGTCGGCGTAGGCCGTCGTGATCGGCGCGAACGACTCGACCGCCTGGCCGCTGCCCTGGGGCACCTGGTTGCGCAGCCAGTTGAGCTGGTAGGTGCCGCGCAGCCCCGACTCGTGCAGCGACGGCAGCGAGCTGAAGTCGCCGACGCACGGCGACGGGCGGTACTCCGAGTGGCCGAGGCGCAGCGACGTGCGGTCGAACTCGTCGAAGAACAGCGGGTCGCCGTCGAACGGCGCCCAGTACATCTGCTCGATGTCGAGGTTGAAGTCGAACGGGTTGTCGCGCGACAGGCTCAGGTCGACCTCGCGCCAGCACGTCTGCATGCGGCAGCCGGTCGGGTTGAGCGGCGTCTGGATCGGCTGGCCGAACGGTTGCGTCGCGGTGTTGGCCGCCTGCTGGTTGTCGGTCAGTTCGGCGAACGGGCCGGGATCGAACACCGTCTGCGGGCACCAGGCCAGCGGATCGATCGGCGGCAGCGCGTTGGGAGGGCCGCCGGGCGAGCGGATCGCCGGCGCCTGGTTGAAGCTGTCGGCGACGGTGCGCGTGCGGGTCGTCGGCCGGCCCTGCAGGCGGCCGTCCAGATACAAGAACGCGCCGAACAGGTCCTCGAGGGTCTGCGTCGCGACGTCCTGCGGACCGCCGGGCGCGCGCACCTCGCTGCCGAGGAACATGCTCGGCCGTTCGTCCTCGTCGCGATCGCGGAAGCGGCGCACGATCGAGATCGCCAGGTTGTCCTCGAACACGGGGTTGCCGTTGACCTTGCGGGTGTCGACGGTGAAGTCCATCACGACCTGGTTGCTGCGCTGCGCGGTCGTGCCCTGCAGGTCGAGCCGGTTGCCGGCGAGGTCCTGCACGCCGCCGTCCTGCGAGTCGGAGATGACGTGCAGGAAGTACCGGTACTGTTCGGGGTCGGCCGCGTTGCGCATGGTCTCGTCGAGGTAGAAGCCCGCGGTCGGCTGCAGCTGCAGCGTCGTCTGCGAGCCGTCGACGTCGACGATGCGCGAGGTGATCAGGAACGGCGTGCGGTACTTGGCCTCGTTGAACGTCGCCGGATCCATGCCGGTGCCGCCGAGGTTGTTCGGCCGGCTCTCGATGAACTGCTGCCGCGCCTCGGCGCTGGTCAGGTCGCGCATCGCGAAGAAGAACGTGTCGGCCCACTTGACCGAGTCGAGGTCGACCGGCTTGTTGAAGCGCACCACCGCGCCGGCGAACGGCGACACGAACTGGTTGGCCGCCGGCGTGAAGCCGCCGATGCTCAGCGGCTGCGGCGTGAACGTCAGGAAGTTGACCGGGTCGTCGCGGCCGTTCTCGTCGCCGGCGGTGAACTCGCAGGCGAGCAGCGCGCGCGGCGCGTTCTGCACCAGCCACGGCTCGCGGTCCTGCAGGAGCTGCGGGTAGCCGGGGAGGTTGCGCGGGTCGATCTCGGCGAGGCCGGGCACGCGGCGGATGCGGACCCGCACGTGCTGCTCCTCCGGATCGCCGAGGTCGTCGGCCGGGTCGACCAGCACCTCGCCGTCCTCGAGCGGCACCGACGCGCTGTTGGCCAGGAACGAGAACACGTCGCCGCGGTCGATCTCGTGGGTGATGCCGTTCTTGAAGATCGTGATCTCCTGGATCGACGCGCTGATGCTGTCGACGCGTTCGAGGTAGAACGGGATCGAACCGACCATGCGCAGCGGCAGCGTGTCGCGCACGAACCCGTTGGCGAGCTCGGACGAGACGTCGCCGTCGTTGCCCGAACGGAAGTCCCGCACGATCGCCTGGCGGCCGCTGTTGTTGTTGCCGGTGATGCCGACCACGTCGCTCTCGCGCAGGCCCGGGATCGCCAGCGGACCGTCGAGCGCCACCGCGATGCGGATGTTGGCGCCGAACGGATCGGGCGACGCGGGCATGCCGGACGCGTTGTTGGAGGTCTGGTACTGCACGCCCTCGTTGCCGAGCAGCACCGGGTCGATCACGATCTCCCGCGCGCGCGGGATGATGCGGATCGGCAGCGGCACGAACGCGCCCTCCTGCTCGGGATCGCCGACGATGCGCAGCAGCTGCACCGCCTCGGTGTTGACCAGCGACGTCACGAAGCCCTCTTCGGTCCTGGTCACGAAGAACCGGTCGTCGATCTCGAGGTCGGCGCTCCAGGTCAGCCGCAGCGCCGCGTTGCGCGGCACCACCGAGAACGGCAGCTGCTCACTGCCCTCTCCGTAGCGCATCGGACTGACCGAACGCAGTTCGTCGTCGAGCGCGTCGAACGCGGTCGCGAACGCCTGGGTGCCGATGCGACGCGTGATCAGCAGGCGCGGCTGCAGCGTCGCCGGGTCGGTGCTGATGAAGTCGTAGGTGATCTCGGCGTCGCTGACGTTGCTGGTGCCGGTGCGCTGGTCGCTGATGTCCGAACCGATCACGACGTCGGCTTCGAACAGCTCGAAGGTCGTGCCGTCGGGACCGTCGACGAGGCCGTAGACGTCGACCAGGCGGCCGTACTGCACGTCGAGGAGCTCTGGCGAGACGGTCGTTCCGGGCGGTGCGTCCGGCGGTATGCCGTTGTCGTTCGAGCAGGAAGAGAACGCCAGGAACGCGGCGGCGCACAGCGATGCGAACGCGCGGGTCCGTGGCTCCTTGGGGAGGCTTGGTGCGGTCATTGGACTGGACCGTTCACTCGTGCGTCCGCGGCCATGCCCGAGGGCGACCGACGCGTGGTGCGCAAACACCGAGCTCGCGGTTGGAGGGGTTTCCCGACTCGTAGGGGTCCGAGCGGCGCCGCGACCCATTCAAACGATGTGCCGCGACATCTCCTTGCGGGGTGTACTCCCGCAAACCGGTCAGGTTGCACCTGCAGGCATGGACGAACGCCGCGAACGCGCGTGCCGTGCGGTGCGGCATCGCGCAGCGGCTGCGCGTTTCGTCACCGAGCGGTGACTTGTCGCTAGCGCCGGACTAGAGGGTCCTAAGCGTTCTTGCCAAGAGCTGCTGTGAGTGCGGTATCGAGGTTTGCGTGAGCGAACTCGAAGCCTGCCTCCAGCAGCCGGTGAGGACGTGCCCGCTGGCTGCCGAGCAGCACGTCGGCGAGGTCGCCGAACAGCAGCCGCAGCGCGAACCGCGGCACCGGGAAGATCGTCGGGCGACCGAGCACCTTGCCGAGCGTGCGCGTGTATTCGGCGTTGGTGACCGGCGTCGGCGCGACCGCGAGCACCGGGCCGCGCAGCTGCTCGTCGGTGAGCGCGCGCTGCACGACGCGCACCAGGTCGTGCCGCGTGATCCAGCTCATCCAGTGCTTGCCGTCGCCGAGGCGTCCGCCGAGTCCGAGGCGGAACGGCGTCAGCATCTTGGCGAGCGCGCCGCCGGCCCGATCGAGCACGATGCCGATGCGCAGGTTGACGACGCGGGTGCCGTGTTCGGCGAGCGGCCTGGTGCCGGCCTCCCATGCCAGCGCCACGCGCGTCAAGAAGTCGTCGCTCGGGCCCGGTTCGCTGCGTTCGTCCAGTTGCTCGTCGCCGCGGTCGCCGTAGATCCCGGTGGCGCTGGCGCTGACCAGGACCGCGGGCGGTTGCGGCAACGCGGCGAGCGTGCGGCAGAGCGCCTCGGTCGCTGGGCCGCGGCTCTCGTGGATGCGGCGACGGCGCGCCTCGGTCCAGCGGCCGCCGGCGACGTTCTCTCCGGCGAGGTGCACGACCGCCTCGACGGCGCCGAACGCCTCGACGTCGATCTCGCCGGTTGACGGGTCCCAGCTGGCGGTCTCGGTGCCGTCGTCGCGATCGCGCGCGGCCTGCGCCGACGACGGACGGGCCATACGAACGACCTCGTGGCCGTCGGCGAGCAGGGCCTCGACGACGGCGGAGCCGACGAGGCCGGTCGAACCGGTGATCGCGATGCGCATGGGGTCGGGGCGTTCGTCCCGGGTGGCGGGGTGGATGCAACCCGGACCGGGCCAGAGACTATGATGCACGAACGATGGGGCAACGACTCCGGCAACTCCTGTGCGCTGCGATCGTCGCCGCTGCGGCCGCGCCGTGCCCGGCGCAGTCCCGGGACCTGCGCGAGCAGATCCAGGCCGCGCTCACCGATGCCCGCCCGGCGCTCGAGTCGCACCTCAAGCAGGCGTTGCGCAGCGCGACGCGGCCAGGAGAGCTGGCGTTGCTGGTGCTGGCCGCGCTGCACGACGGCATGCCGGTGTCCAACGAGACGCTCGAGCGCGCGATCCAGCGGCTGGCCAAGGCGCGGCCGCACAAGACCTACGACATCGCGCTGCGGCTGCTGGTGCTCGAGGCGTGCCCGAGCTTTCCCGATCGCATGAAGCTCGCGAAGGCCGACCTCAAGTCGCTGCTGGCGCACCGCAGCGACGAGGGTGCGTTCCAATACACGAAGAACCCGACCACGTGGGACCTGAGCAACACGCAATACGGCGCGCTCGGCCTGCGCGCCGCGTGGTCGCTGGGGCTGAAGGTGCGCAAGGACATCTGGTCCAAGCTGGCGCGCGAGATCGGCGAGCAGCAGGCTCCCGACGGCGGCTTCTGCTACACGCGCAAGCGCTCCGGCTGGGATCCGTATCCGTCGATGACGGTCGCCGGCATCGCGGTGCTGGCGATCTGCCGGCAGGCGCTCGGCGATTCCTACGGGCGTCGCGACCAGATCGACAAGCAGATCGAGCGCGCGTGGCAGTGGCTCGACCAGCACCGCGACACGATCGGTTCGCCGAAGGAGAAGTGGTCGTTCTACTACCACTACGGCCTCGAGCGCGCCGCGATCCTGTGCGACGTCGTCAAGATCCAGGGTCGCACCGACTGGTACGAGAAGGGCGCGCAGATGTTCGTCGAGCAGCAGCTGGCCGGCGGCGGTTGGCAGAGCATGAAGGACAAGCACCCGGGCCAGCACCTCTCGGACAAGCGCGGCGACAGCGTGCCGACATCGTTCGCGATCCTGTTCTTGCGGCGCAAGTTCCAAAAGGACATCGGCCCGATCACCGAACGCGTCGTGCGGCTGGTCAACATCGGCCCGCGATCGCGCCAGCGGGACGTCGACGAGTGCGCGCGCCAGCTGGTGGCTCAGGGCAAGACGTCGATGCCCGACGTGATCAAGGCGATGCGCAGCGACATCGTGCCGCAGCGTCAGGTCGCGGCGAAGGCGCTGAAGGCGATCACCGGTGACGCGTTCGGCTTCGACCCGGGCAAGGATCGTGACGCCAACCGAGGTGCCGTCCGCCAGGCGGAACTCTGGTTCTTGAAGAACCGGTAGCACGACGCCCAAACACCGCATACCGAACCGGGTTCATCTTGCCGCGCGCGCGCGGCAAGTGGCGCAAGATGAACCCGGTTCGGTATGCGGTGTTGGACCGACGGTCACCCCGGCGTGCGGACCCGTTCCTGCCCCGTCGCACGCGATTTTCCGACAAAGTGAGGGGCGGGGAAGTGGGTTCGATCTGGGTGACTTCGAACGCTGCGAGATGCGAACGGCCACTGCATGCGCGCCTCGCCGTTCGTGGTGGCACAACATGAACCCGGTTCGGTATGGGGTGGCAGGTGGGACTTCGATCGGGTGGGTGGTCGGGGGCGGGGGCTCGGTGACGGCGGACGGAACCCGGTTGTGTGAGGCGCACGTCGAAGTGCGGTCGGGCATCGGGCACGCGTTCGATCGCCGCGACCTCATCACTTCGTTTCAGTCACCGACAACGATCGCGCCGGCATCGCCGGGGCCGACGGCTCTCGGTTCGGGTACGGCGCGGTCGCCATGCACCTCCCATGGACGATCTCACCCTCGCTGCGCGTTGCGCGCGCAGCCGTTCGCGTGCGTACCTGGCACGCCTCTCTTCCCTTGCGCAAGTCGCGACGCCGACGCGCGCGCTGCTGCTGACCCTCGCGACGGCCGCGGCGCTGCAGGCGCAGGAACCGCAGCTCGAACGAACGCTCGTGCGTTCGGATCGCGGTCCTGCCGTCGAGGAGATCGAACGCGCGGGGCCGCGGCTGCTGCGGCTCAACTATGCGACGTTCGATCCGCTGGTGGCGGATCCGGTCGAACCGGCGCTCGCCGGCGCGTCCAACCTCTACATCGTGCAGTTCGTCGGCCTGCCGACCGAGGACTGGCGAGCGGCGCTGCGGGCCAGCGGCGCGACGATCCATAGCTACCTGCCCGACCACGCCTACGTCGTGCGCATGCCGCAGGCGATCGCGCAGAAGGTCGGCCGCCTGCCGTTCGTGCGCTGGCTCGGCAGCTACGCGCCGGCGTTCCGCCTCGAGCCGCAGCTCGCGGCGGCGTTGGCGATGGGGGAGCCGCTGAAGAAGCAGCGCTACAACGTCGTGGTCTGCGACAAGCACGCCGACAAGCCGGCGCTGCAGGCGCGCATCCAGGCGATCGGCGGCACCGTCGACAACCTGCTCGAGGGCAGCATCCTGGTCGAGGCGACGCTCGACGCGGCACAGCTGCGCAAGGTCGCGGCGTTCGACGAGGTGCTGTGGATCGACGTCTGGACGCCGCCCGAACTCGACATGGACAACGCCCGCATCCAGGGCGGTGGCAACTTCGTCGAGTCGGTCGCCGGCTACACCGGTAGCGGCGTGCGCGGCCACATCTACGAAGGCGTCGAGTTCGGCCACCCCGACTTCAACACGCCGCTGACCGTCACGCAGAGCTGCAACAGCGCCGAACGGCACGGCCACTGCACCGCCGGCATCGTGTTCGGCAACGGCACCAGTGCGGCGCAGGCGCGCGGCATGGCGCCGGACGCGGTCGGGTTCTTCACCAACTACAGCTGCGTCAACAGCGGCCTGTCGCGCAATGCGGTGATCAACGCGGTGGTCAACACCAACCAGTGCATGTTCACCACCGCGTCGTGGGGCAGCGGGCGCACGCGGTCGTACACGTCGATCTCGGCCGATGCCGACGACGTCGTGTTCGACCACCGAATCCCGTGGACGCAGTCGCAGTCGAACGCCGGCAACCAGGACTCGCGTCCGCAGGCCTGGGCCAAGAACGTCATCTCGATCGGCGGGGTCGACCACTTCAACGACAGCAACGCGGCCAACGACTCGTGGCTGGCGGGCAACGGCTCGACCGGCCCGGCATCGGATGGCCGCATCAAGCCGGATCTGTGCGCCTACTACGACTCGATCTGGGCGTCGGACCTGACCGGCGCGGCCGGCTACTCGTCGGGCAACTCGACGACCGGCTTCGGCGGCACGTCGGGCGCGACCCCGATCGTCGCGGGCCACAACGCGCTGCTGGTGCAGATGTACACCGACGACCTGTTCGGCAACGGCCCGCGCGTGGTCGGCGGCTCGCGCTTCCAGAACCGTCCGTTCGCGCAGACGCTCAAGGCGCTGCAGATCGTCGGCGCGAGGCCCTACGCGTTCACGGCGTCGAGCACCGACAACCGCCGCGAACACCAGGGCTGGGGCTTCCCGAGTCTGCAGGACCTCTACGAGAGCCGGGCGGCGGCCTACGTCGTGCCCGAGGACGACGTGCTGACGCAGGGGCAGACGGCCGCGCACACGATCGCGGTCGGCAGCGGCACGCCGCGGCTCAAGGTCTGCATGACGTTCGTCGAGCCGGCGGGCAACCCGGCGGCGACGCTGGCGATCGTCAACAACCTCGACCTGCGGGTGACGTCGCCGACCGGCACGGTCTACTGGGGCAACAACGGCCTCAACAGCGGCAACACGTCGACGGCCGGCGGTTCGGCCAACACGATCGACTCCGTCGAGTGCGTGTTCGTCGACAGTCCGGCGGCAGGCAACTGGACCGTCGAGGTCATCGCGCAGGCGATCGTGACCGACGCGCACGTGGCGACCGGCGCGACCGACGCGAGCTACGCGCTGGCCGTGCTCGGCGGCACCGGCACGCCCGGCGGCGGCGGCGGTGGCCCGGGTCCGGTGATCGACGCGGCCAGCTTCGAGACCGGCTTCGACAGCTGGAGCAACGCCAGCGGTGACGACCTCGACTGGACGCGCCGTTCGGGAACGACCCCGTCGGTCGACACCGGACCGACCGCGGCGCAGGAGGGCAACACCTACGTCTACGTCGAGTCGTCGGGCAGTGGCACCGGCTACCCGACCAAGACGGCGATCCTCGACGGCCCGACGATCTCGATGTCCGGCACCGAACAGATCGTCTTCCACTACCACATGTACGGCGCGTCGATGGGCACGCTGCAGCTGCAGGCGGTGTCCTCAACGGGCGGCGTCACCAACGTGTGGTCGCGCACCGGCGACCAGGGCAACAGTTGGTTCCAGGCGACGGTCGACCTGTCGTCGCTCGGCGGCGCGCAGCAGCTGCGGTTCGTCGCGACCACCGGCACCAGCTGGCAGAGCGACTTCGCGGTCGACAACATCGTGATCACCGGTGACGGTTCGATCGGTGGTGGCGGCGGGGGTGCGAGCCTCGACGTCGACTTCGAAGCCGGCTTCGGCGGGCTCGCCAACGTCGCCGGCGACACGCACGACTGGACCCGCAACTCGGGCGGCACGCCGAGCAACAACACCGGCCCGACCGGCGCGGCGGAGGGCACGTGGTATGCGTACGTCGAGGCGTCGTCGCCCAACATCGGCACCAACGCCAAGCTCGACTCGGGGCTGCTGCCGTTCGCTGGCGGCGAGACGCTGACGTTCCGCTACCACATGTTCGGCGGCACGATGGGCACGCTCAACGTGCAGGCGGTCAGTTCGTCCGGCGCGGTGACGACGCTGTGGTCGCGCACCGGCGACCAGGGCAACGTCTGGCAGACGGCGAACGTGCCGCTGACCCTGAGCGGGGACTACCGGATCCGTTTCGACGCGCAACTCGGCAGCAGCTGGGAGAGCGACATCTGCATCGACTCGGTGTCGATCGGGACTGGTGGTGGTGGCGGTGGCGCCAGCTTCGCTGCCAACATGGAGTCCGGCTTCGGGGCGCTCGCCAACGAGACCGGCGATACGCACGAGTGGAGCCGCAATTCGGGCGGCACGCCGAGCTCCAACACCGGCCCGAGCGGCGCGGTCGAGGGTTCGTGGTATGCCTACGTCGAGGCGTCGTCGCCCAACATCGGCACCAACGCGCGGCTCGCGACCGGTCTGCTCGACTTCGACGGTACCGAGACGTTGACGTTCCGCTACCACATGTTCGGCGGCACGATGGGCACGCTCAACGTGCAGGCGGTCAGTTCGTCGGGCGCGGTGACCACGCTGTGGACGCGTTCTGGCGATCAGGGTGACGTCTGGCAGGCGGCCAGCATCCCGATCACGCTGACCGGCAGCTACCGGATCCGCTTCGATGCGCAACTCGGCAGCAGCTGGGAGAGCGACATCTGCATCGACGACGTCGTGCTGCAGTAGCGTGCGTGCCGCGCGCCCGAGCGACGAGGGCGAACCCTCGTCGTTCGGTGCGGTGGCGCAGGATGAACCGGGTTCGGTATGCGGTGGTTGGGGCGCGCGACGTCAGCGCTTCATGCGGAACACTTCGACGGACGCTTCGGTTCTCTGCGGGGTGATGCGCTCGACGGCCAGGCCACCGAAGACGGTCTGCATGTTGCCGACGGCTGCGCGCATCTCGTCGTCGATGGCAGTGCGCAGGATGTAGACGTGCTGCAGGTCGCCGCGATTGGCGAGCACCTGGAGGTCGGCGCGACGTCGATCGAAGCCGGCTGGAGTCAGGGCGGCGTGGCCATGGAGGATGAGGTGTTGCGCGGGCGTTCCGACCCAGAGCGTCGTTCCGGGCTCGCCGGGCAGCAAGGCCGTCAGGGCATCGAGTTCGTTGGTCAGGGCGGTGATGTGCGACGGGGAGACGCTGGTGCCCCTCGCCATGCCCGCGATGCGAATCCCGCATCCCGCGACGATCAGCGCGGCCAGGACGGTCGAGGCGCGGCGACCGAGCCAGCGGAAGACCAGCAGGGGAAGCAGGGCCGTCGACCACGCAAGCGGCAAGAACAGGCGGACGGCGTTGGGTTCGCGAACGTCCCCGTAGAACCACGCGAGGGCGATGCCGGTCGAGCCGAGGACCGTGCCTGCGACCAGCCAGTCGGCTGCCTGCATCCCGGACTTGCGGATGCGTAGTGCCAGCGCGATCGCTCCGGCCATGGACAGCCATGCCGGGAACGGGCTGGTCGGCGACGGCGAGAACAACGCGCCGAGCAGCGGTCCCAAGTGATCCACGACATGGCTTAGGCCGACCAGCGATGCTCCGTCCGCCTCCGGGTAGAACTTGGGGTTTCGGGAGTGGTAGAGCAGGAGGATCACCGGGAGCAGCAGGGCCGGAGTGCATGCCAGCATCGCGGTCCCGGTGCGGTTCGGTCGGTATCGCTTGCGCACCGCGACGAACACGAACGCCGCGATGCCCCCGCTCGCGAGCAGCGACTCGTATCGCGACTGGGCCAGCAGCATCAGGGCGGCCAACAGCCAGCAGAAGTGGCCGTTCGTCGGGCGTTCCAGGAACGTGATCGCTGCGAACAGTGCGATGGCCAGCCACGCCGAAGCCATCAGGTCGAAGCCCGCGGACGTTGCCGAGGCCGCGATCGCCGGAACCGTCGCGATGCACGCTGGTGCGAGGAATGCGCAGAGTCGTCCGGCGCGTGCCGCCACGAACCGGAAGGTGGCCGTCATGCCGACCGTCAGGAGGATGCCGTTGACCCAGAAACCGTTCTCGATGCGAAAGCCGGTCACCCGGTGCAGCAGGTGCACCAGGAAGGCGAACAGAGGTGGGCGCTTGTCGGTCGTGTTCTCGCGGGCGAAGACTTCTCCTTCGACGGGCAGGGCGCCCGTCGTGACGACGCAGGCGTGGTGCTCGTGCATCGACTTGGAGGCCCCGAGGATCGAGGTCTCGTCGAACTGGATGCGGAGTTCGGGCGGCAGCAACGCGAACAGCAGCGCGGTGATCGCGGCCGAGTAGAGCAGGCCCGGCAGGACTTGCGCGGCACATGCCCGAAGGCTCTCGTGCCGTTCGCGCCACGCCGCTGCCATCCCGGTTGCGACGAATGCGAGTACTGCTGGCATCGACCAGAACAGCAGCCGCGCGAGCCAGAGCTCGTAGTCAGCTTCGGCTCGCGTCGTGGCGGCGACGAGCAGCGCGGCAGCGGCCGTCAGCGCGGCGGTGACGAACACATGCCTCCAGCCGTGGTGAGCGCGGATCATGCGTGCGGTGGCGCAGGATGAACCGGGTTCGGTATGCGGTGGTTGGGGGAGGTCAGCGGGTGGAGGGGCGCCAGGTGATGACGTCGAAGGCGCGGGTGGCGGGGCCGGATACCGATTCGTAGCCGGCGACCAGTTCGTCGCCCGGGAGTTGGTCCAGCTGTGCCTTCTGCAGCAGGATCAGGCGCCATTGGGTGGGGTCGCGCAGCTCGATGTCGGCCTTGGGCTTGCGTTCGCCGAGCGGTTGGTCGGAGACGCGAGACAGGAAGCCGGAGATCAGGCCGAAGACGCGCTCGAGGTCGAACACGGTGTCCTCGTCCTCGAACAGCAGCTTGCGCATCATGCGCACGCCTTCGGCGGTCTCGAGCTTGGGCGCGGGCGGGACGTTCTCGTAGAGCTCGGCGACGTGGTCCTCGTCGCGGACCAGGACCAGGTCGTCGGCGCCTTCGCGCACGAACGCGCCGCGCGCCGAGATCCGCGCCTCGCTGACCATGTTGGTGAAGCGTTCGATCAGTTCGTCCTGACGGCTCAGCAGCGACAGCAGCGGTGGGATCCGCAGCGTGATCGTGCGGCGCCACTTCGGCTTCTTGGCGAAGCCGTCCTCTTCGCTCGGGTAGCCGACCGCGCGCACGTCGATGTCGGTCGAGCTGACCAGGGCCAGCACGGCGGTCGCGATGCCCGGAACCTGCACGCGGAACGTCAGCAGGTCCTTGCGGTCGTCCTCGTCGAGGTCGACCAGCAGCAGGGCGGTGACGTCGTCGGCGACCGCCTGGGTGCGCGCCTTCTCGAACTGCGGGCCGCTGGCGTTGCCGAGGAACGTCCAGAGCTTGCGGCGGTGGGCGATGACGTAGTCCGGGATGCCGTCGCCGTTGATGTCGCCGCGCTGCATCTGCTGGTTGTCGCTGAGCACGGCGGTGCGGCCGAAGTCGACCGCGGCCTTGGGCGTGCTGTCGACGAACTGCGACACGTCGATCGTGATCGGCTTCTCGAACGAGCCGTCGCCGCGCTGCATGTGGAACGCGCGCACGTCACCCTCGCGGGTCAGCATGTCGGGCCGACCGTCGCCGTTGAGGTCCTCGGTCTGGATCTGCGGGATCCGCACGCTGCCGACCAGCTCCTGGTCGAGGCCGCGGCTGCCCGGGTCGATCGTGACCGCGACCTGCACGCTGACCGGCGGCAGCCGCACGAAGTCCGGCGCGCCGTCGGCGCCGAGCTTCTCCTGGAAGTACGGCACGACGCCGTCGAGCGTCGGGATCATCAGGTCCAGCTTGCCGTCCTCGTTGAGGTCGAGCACGAACGGCGAGAACTGCGGCTGGTCGACGCGCACGGTGAAGCGGCCGCGGCGGGCCAGCACGACCGGGTCCGAGCCGTCCCAGCGGTGGCTGGCTGTGCGTCGCGGGTTGCAGATCACGACCTCGTCGCCGGGTGTCGCCAGCAGGTCGGCCAGCGCGACCAGCGTGTGGGCCGGCGTCTCGATCGCGATCTCGCCGCGCGGCTGCCAGCCGTCGTCGGCGAGGCCGTGCCGGGACAGCCGGTCGGCGCGCAGCACGATCAGCTCCTGACGGCCGTCGCCGTCGGTGTCGACGAAGCGCTGGTCGATCGTGTCGGGCACCTCGACGCTGGCGACGACGCGGCCCGTCGATGCAGCGCGCGGGGGCGAGGGTTGCTGCGCGACGAGGCAGGCGGCCAGGCAGGCGGCCAGGCAGGCTGGCAGGAAGGCTGGCAGCATCGCGAACGGGCGGAGCTTGGCGGCGTTCATCGGCGGAACCTCACGTGGCGGACCTCGCGTTCGGTCACCAGCAGCAGGTCGTCGCCGAAGCGGTCGGCGACCTGGATGCGGGTCGCGTCGGGGACCTCGGTGGACGCGTCGGCGTCGGCCATGCGCAGCTGGTCCCCGCGCCGGGACAGCAGCCGGCGTTCGAGCCTGCCGCCGACGTGGATCAGCACGTCGCCGGGGAAGCCCTTGCGTCCCGGCCGCACCCGCAAGAACGGCTGGCGCAGTTCGCGGCTGCCGGCCTCGAGCTGCAGCGCGGCGTTGAGGGTGGGCGGCTTGCGGAACTGCTTGCCGTCGTTGCCGAACACCGTCAGCTGCGCGTCGAGCGTGCGCTTCTCCGAGCCGGTGAAGTCGCGCATCGAGCCGGTGCGGATCGAGACGCACACCAGGTCGTCGCGGCCGTCGCCGTCGACGTCGACGATCTGCGGCGGCTGGCCGAGCGGCTGCAGGCGCAGGCGCGCGTCGTGGCGCTGCGGCCAGCCGCCGTCGGCCTGGGTCGAGAACAGGTCGATGCGCGCCTCGACCTCGTCGTCGCGCTTGGCCGACGTGGTCAGCAGCAGGTCGCGGCGGCCGTCGCCGTCGACGTCGGGCCACTGCACGTCGAACGACGGGTCGAGCAGCTGCAGTCGGTTCTCCGGCAGCGGCAGGTCGCGCCGGATCGTGGTGAGCTGCGCGGGCTGCTGCTGCGCGCCGACGAACAGCGCGCCGTTGCGGAACGTCACCAGGTCGTCGCGGCCGTCGCCGTCGAAGTCGACGACCGAACACGGCGGCGTGCGCGCCGACGTGCGGACCAGCGTGCCGGCGGCGTTGCCCGGCCGGCCGTTGGCGATGCGCAGTTCGAGGCCGCCGCCGCCCGAGCTGGCGCCGCGGCCACCGACCGCGTCGCGGATGCGGTCGCGCCACGCCGGCAGGTCGAGGCGCTGCATCACGAACCTGCCGCGTCCGGTCTGGAACCACGCGGTCCACGAATCGGGGCCGGGCAGCAGCAGGTCTTCGCGGCCGTCGCCGTCGAAGTCGGCGACGGCATCGGGCAGCGGGATCGCGCGCTCCGAGGAAGCGGCCGGCCAGACCAGCGGGTGCCGGAACAACGGTCGGTAGTCGGGCGAGCCGTCGGGCTTGCGCAGCACGACCGCGGCGTTGGTCGCGCCGAGCAGGACCAGTTCGCGGCCCGGCTGGTCGTCGCAGTCGCAGAAGGTGAACGCGACGATGCTCTTGTCCAGCGGCGCCTGCTGCGACGGCGTCGGCACGAACGCCGGGCCGCGGGCCTGCCGCAGGTGCACCTGCACGCGGCGCTCGCCGCTCTGACGGTTGCGACACGCCAGCACCAGGTCGGTGCGGCCGTCGAGGTCGATGTCCTGCATCACCGCGTCGGTGGCGACGAAGGCGTCGGGCAACTGCACCGTCGCGACCTTGGGATCCTGCGGCGCCAGCGCCGTGAGCAACGCGAGCGCGATCATTCGCCCGCCTCCAGCAGTTCGTCGGCGTCGCCGCCGCCGAAGCCGATCAGCCACAGCAGCCGGAACCGCCACGCGGCCTGGGTGCTGCGGTAGTTGAACAGGCCGAGCAAGAACGACCACTCGCTGCGGCCGCGCTCGGACTCGTAGCTGAAGATCAGCGGCAGCGAGACCTCGGTGGTCTCGGTAGCGCGATGGGTCAGGCTGGCCGCGACCGTGCGCCGTTCGCCGTCGCGCACGTAGGTGACGTCGAGCGTGTCGCGTTCGCTATCGCGCGCGATCGTCAGCAGCTGCTGCGGGTGGGCCAGCGGTTGCTCGTCGAGCGCGACGATCAGGTCCTCGAAGCGCAGGCCCGCGCGCCGCCACGGGCTCTTCGCCGACATGCCGACGATCACGGCGCCGGCACCCGGGCCGAGCCCCGCGTCGCGCGCCTCGACCTCGGTCGCGGTGCGCACGACGACGCCGATGCGCTGCTCCTCGCGGTAGCGCTCGGTCAGCTCGCGCGCGGCCGGCTGCAGCCGCTCGACCAGCGTCAGTTCGGTCTCGGCTTCGCGGCCGGCGCGATCGACGAACATCGTGACCCTGGTGCCGGGTTTCGCGTCGAGCTCGAGTTGCCGCCACTGGCTCGGCGTGCCGATCGTGCGCGCCTCGCCGCCGTCGACCTCGACCTCGAGCAGCAGGTCGCCGACCTGCAGGCCGGCGCGCGCGGCGGGCGAGTTCTCGACGATGCGCTCGACGACCACCGACTCGGGATCGTTGAGCTTCTGCTCGAGGGTCTCGCGCGCGTCGCGCAGGTAGATCCCGGAGAACGTGCCGGCGGGCATCGTCGTGCGCCGCGCCTCGTCGTTGGGCTCGGTGCGCAGGTCGAGCGGCTCCTCCATGTCGGCGAGGGCCGGCGACTGCTCGGGCAGGTCGGGGGACAGCGAGCACGCGCCGAACGGCAGCGCGAGCAGCGCGAGGGGGAGGACGGTTCGCAGCATCGGGCTCACGAGATACGCATGCGTTGGACGAGGGTTGCGAGGGCGACGGCGGCGACGGCCATCCACGCGAGCGGCGCCCACACGGCTAGGTCGGCGTGCAGCCAGAGCGCGTCGGCGGCGCCGCGCGCGGTCGCGTCGAGGTAGGACAGCACGGACTGGTCGCGCCAGAACCACGGCATGTGGCTGGTCAGGAGCCAGCCGTCGTGTTCGGGATACCACAGCCGCGCGAGGTCGGGTGCGAGCAGCAGCACCAGGGCGACGGCCAGCGAGATCGCCGGGTGCCTGGCGATGGCCGACGCAGTGGCCGACAGCAGCACGATCGCGGCCAGCGGCAGCGTCAGCTGCGACAGCGCGACCAGCATCGTCGGCCAGACGTCGGCGGCGGCGGCGAGCAGGTCGCGGTCGCCGTAGCGGCTGACCTCTTCGAGGTCGCCGAAGCCGACCGTCGCCCAGCTCGCGACCAGCGCGGTCGCGACCAGCGCCAACCAGCCGACCGCCGCGGTCGTGAACAGCACCAGCACCTTGCCGACCAGCACGTCCTGGCGACGCAGGCTGCGGATCAGCGTGTTGCGCAGGGTGTCGGCCGACACGTCGGCCGCGATCGTTTGGCTCGCGAACCACAGCAGCGCCAGCGCCAGGACCGGGGTCGCCGCCTGCAGCGCCTGCGCGACGGCGAGGTAGCCGCTGCCGGCGTCGGCGCTGAACCGTTCGCCCGACTCGACCAGCGCGAGGCCGTCGCCGACCTTGCCGCTGTAGTGGTCGACCGCGAACACAGCCACCACGCACGGCAGCAACAGCAGCGGCAGCGTCGAGCGACGGTGCAGCATCGTCGTCGCCTCGAACCAGAACGAACGGCGCCGCGCCGCGTCGGTGCGGCCGATCGCCGGCTCCGGTGGCGCCGTCGGCGGCTGCTGCGGACGCGCCTCGGGCAGCGGCAATTCGACGTCGGCGGCCTGCATGTAGATCCGTTCGAGGGTCGCCTGTTCGGGCCCGAACGACGTCAGCTCGGCGGCGTTGGCGAGCGCGCGGGTGACCTCGCCGGCAGGCTGCGTGCCGAGGTCGACCAGCAGGCGGTCGCCGTCGCGCACCGGCTGCAGCGACCGTTCGGTGAGCTGCTGCTGCAGGGTTTCGAGCGGCGTGCCGCGCACGACGTGGCGCACGCCGACGTGGCGACGCAGCGTGTCGAGGTCGCCCTCGGCGACCATGCGGCCGTCGCGCAGCACACCGACGCGGTTGCACAGGCCGTCGAGTTCGGCGAGCTGGTGGCTCGACAGCATCACCGCGACGCCCTCGTCGCGGGTCAACCGCTGCAGCAGCGCGCGCAGGTCGGCGATGCCCTCGGGGTCGAGGCCGTTGGTCGGCTCGTCGAGCAGCAGCAGCCGCGGCCGGCCGAGCATCGCCTGCGCGATCCCGAGCCGCTGCCGCATGCCCATCGAGAACGCGCCGACGCGCCGGTCGATCGCATCGCCCAGCCCGACCGCCTCGATCACCCGCTGGGTCTCGACGTTGGCGAGCTTGCGGGCCATGCCCTGCAGCCGCGCGAGTGCAACGAGGTTGTGTCGGGCGGATACGTGCCGGTGGAAGCCGGGGCGTTCGATCAGGGCTCCGAGCAGGCCGTTGGCCTCGCGTCGATGGCGGCGCGGATCGGCGCCGAACACCCGCACTTCGCCGCGCGTCGGCGGCAGCAGGCCGAGGCACAGGCGCATCACGGTGGTCTTGCCGGCGCCGTTGTGGCCGAGGAAGCCGTAGCAGTCGCCCGGCTCGAGATGCAACGACACGCCGTCGACGGCTCGGAAGGAGCCGTAGCCGAAGTGCAGGTCCCGCAGTTCCAGTGCGTCATTCACGCGGCTGCGATGCTCCCCGGTGGCGTCAGGACTTCAAGACGCGGCGGGCAGGACTTCGTATCATCCGCACCCCCTCGACCATGCACGTTCTTCATCGCGCCTTCGCGCGGACAGCGGCGCGCCGGCGCCATCTCGACCAGGCCAACCTGCTGCGTTCGCTGACCCTCGTCATCAACGGTGTGCCGGGCGGCATCAACCTCGGCCAGGGTGTCTGCGACATGGATTCGCCCGAACCGCTGGTGAAGGGCGCGATCGCGTCGATCGGCGGCGAGGACCGGCAGCTCTACACGCCGTATGCCGGCCTGCCCGAACTGCGCGAGGCGATCGCCCACAAGCTGCGGCGGCACAACGGCCTCGACTACGGCGCCGACAACGTCGCGGTCTGCACCGGCAGCAGCGGCGCGTTCTTCGCCGCCGGCATGACGCTGTTCGAGCCGGGGGACGAGGTGGTGCTGTTTGAGCCGTTCTACAGCTACCACTGGACGACGATCCCGCTGTTCGGCGCGGTGCCCAGGGCCGTGCGTCTGCAGGGCCAGCAGCTGGCGTTCGATCCCGACGCGCTGCGCGCGCAGCTGACCGACCGCACCCGCGCGGTGATGGTCAACACGCCGGGCAACCCGTCGGGCAAGGTCTGGACGCGCGACGAGCTGCGGGAGCTGGCCAAGGTGCTCGATGGCACCGACGTCGCGGTGCTGACCGACGAGGTCTACGAGTACATGTGCTTCGACGGCCGCGAACACGTGTCGCCGGCGGCGGTGCCGGAGCTCGCCGAACGCACGCTGACGATGAACTCGTTCAGCAAGACGTTCTCGATCACCGGCTGGCGCGTCGGCTTCCTCGCGGGTCCGGCCGAGATCGTCGAGAAGTGCGGGGTGGTGTTCGACCAGATCGAAGTCTGCGCCGCGCGTCCGACCCAGCGCGGCGTGCAGCGCGCGCTCGAGCAGCTGCCGGACAGCTACTACTCGGACCTGCAGCGCGAGTACGAAGCCAAGCGCGACCTGTTCTGCGCGGCGCTGCAGGACGCGGGTTTCCGCTTCGACGTGCCGCAGGGCGCGTACTACGTGCTCGCCGATTATTCGGATGTGTTCGGTGACGTGACGCCCTACGAGGCGGTCACCACGATGATCGAGCGCATCGGCGTCAACGCGGTGCCCGGCGACCTGTTCTTCGCCGAGCCCGACGGCGTGCGCTGCATGCGTTTCCAGTTCGCCGTCGAACGGGCCGTCCTGGCCGAGGCGGCCGAGCGACTCAGGAGCCTCTCCCAATGACCCCTCAGATCCTGAATGTCCGTGCATGGATGTCGTTCGCCGCGGCATTTGTCCTGATCCACTCGGCGAGCGCGCAGGTGGCCGAGCCGGAGGCGGGCCTTGTCGCGCAAAACCAGGCGCGGCTCGACGCCAACAGCGACGTCGTGGTGCTCAACGTTGCAGCGCACCCGGATGACGAGTCGTCGCGCACCAACACGGTGCTCCGTCGCAAGCACGGTCTGCGCGTCGTGCAGGTCTACTCGACCTACGGGGATGGCGGGCAGAATGCCATTGGGCGCGAGATCGGTCCGGCGCTGGCGAAGATCCGCGTGCGCGAGACGCTGCGGGCTGCGGCCATGTCGGGTGCAGACGTGCGTTGGCTCGGCATGCCGGACTTCGGCTTCAGCAAGACCCGTGAGGAGACGTTGAAGTTCTGGGGCAGCGAGGAACTGCTCACTCGCATGCGCAAGGTGTTCGACGAGGTCGATCCCGACATCGTGATCACCAACCACTCGCTGGATCGCGGCCACGGCCACCACCGCGCGTCGATCTGGGCGGCGATCGAGCTGCTCAAGGAGCGCCAGGCGAACGGTCGATTCGTGCCGCGCCTCTACGCGCGGTGCGGGGTCGACAAGGCGCAGCTGGCGATCGTCACCGGCGAACTCGATCCGGCTCGCGGCAAGACCTATGCGCGGCTGGCGTGGGACGCCTGGACGCAGCACGAGAGTCAGGGCCCCTGGGGCGAACACGACCCGCTGCGAGTCGGGCGCGACTACTGGCGCGTCGTCTACCCGGAGGGCGTTACGAAGCGCGATGCGGAAGACCTGTCACAGTGGGCTGCCCGAAAGCGTGGCCAGCAGAGTGAGCTGGTCGCCGAGGCTCGTCGTTGCCTCGCGGAGGGTGTCGGGCAAGGTGAGCTGCTGAGCGTCTTCCGCAAGGTCCACCAGCACTACGAGGATCTGCTTGTCACCAGCCGGCTGCTGACTGCGCAAGAAGTGCAGCTCAGCCGCCAGTACGCTCCCCTGCACGATGCCATGCAGCGCCTGTATCTGGCTCGATCCGGCGTTCGCGCCGAGGTCTGGTTGGATCGGGAAGACGTGCCGCGCGGTGGCGTCGGCAAGGGGTTCGTGGTCGTGCACGGGCACGAGCGCGTCTCGGACATCGTCGTGCGCAGCAATCGCGGCGGCGTAGGCGTGCCGATCACCAGGCCCGTGCGGCAGACCCCGTTCGACGACCGTCCGCGTCAGGCAGCACGGCCGACGGCGCCGGGACCTGCGCCGACGGTTTCGAAGCCGGCCGGTCCCGCACCGACGGGTCCTTTGCAGCCGGGCCCGGGAGGGCTACCGGCAGTGCCGAAATCGCCATCGCCGTCGGGCCAGGGGGCCGCAAACCCGCGGCAGGCGCCGCTTCCGGGGCGCTACGAGTTCACGTTTGCTTGCGCCTACGGCGCGGGCGACGAGGTGCCGGATGGCCCTGAGCCGGACTTCGTGACGGTGTGGATCTACTTCGTGCTCGACGGTCAGAAGTTCATGATCAGCGAGCGCCTTCCGTACACCCCGGTCGAACCGGTCGAGCTGACCTTCGACCGCGAAGTCGTGCTGGTGCCGCGCGGCCAGAAGAGCGAACGGCTGCTCAGCGTGATCGCCGAGAGCCACCTGGACGCGCCGGTTGCTGCCGCGGTGCAGCTGCAGATGGGGCCCGGGATCGAAGCTGCGGCGACCCCGAGCCGGCTGACGTTGACCAACGAACAGCGCGAGGCGCGCATCCAGGTGCGCGCGACCATCGACGCGACCGAGATGACCGCCGACGCCGGCCTCGCGATCGGCTTCGACGACGGCAACGTGCGCCTGCCGCTGCGGCTGATCGACGTGACCGTTCCCGAAGGCCTCAACGTCGCGCTGGTGCGCGGCCCCGAGGACTCGACCGAGCGCACGCTCGCCGACCTCGGCATCCCGTTCACCAACCTCGACCGCGACGCGCTGGTCGCCGCCAACCTCGACGAGTTCTCGGTCGTGCTGCTCGACATCCGCGCCTACCACCACCGGCCGGAGCTGGCCGAGGTGCGCGAGCGCCTGCAGCAGTTCTGCCGCGGCGGGGGACGGGTGGTGTCGATGTACCACAAGCCGCGCGAGTGGAACGCCAAGGAAGGCCACCCGCTGCTGTCGCCGTTCGCGCTGACCGTCGGCAACGAGCGCGTCACCGAGGAGGATGCCGAGGTCCAGCTGCTCGCCCCCGGGCACCGGCTGATGAGCTACCCGCACCAGATCGTCGCGGCGGACTTCGACGGGTGGGTGCAGGAGCGCGGCCTGAACTTCCCGCGCACGTGGGACGACGCCTGGACGCCGATGCTCGGCATGAAGGACACCGGCGAGGACAAGCTGCACCACGGCTCGCTGCTCTACACCAGCTACGGCAAGGGTGACTTCGTGTATTGCTCGCTGTCGCTGTATCGCCAGCTGCGCAAGGGCAACCCGGGTGCGGTGCGGCTGCTGGTGAACCTGCTGTCGAAGTAGCGCGGCGTCGATCCGCCGTGGTCACGGCAGCCGCACGACGACGCGCGCGGTGTGGCTGGCCTCGATCGTCACGGTCTGGCGCCGTTCTCCCACCTGTTCGGCTCCACGTTGGCCGGCTCCACGTTGGCCGGCACGGACGACGAGCTGGTAGCGGCCGGGCGGCAGCACGTCGACGAGTTTGCTGTCCGCGAGCGCCAGCAGTTGCCCCGGTCCGGCGATGCGCCGGTCGCCGGTGACCGACGTGCCGATCGTCTGCGGCGTGTGCACGGTGCCGGCGCCGTCGGTCAGCGTGAACGACGCCGCGATCGGGGTGTCGTTGGCGTCGTGCGCGACCAGCCGCAGGCGGCCGCCGAGCGCGATGTCGAAGGTGTCGGAGAAACCGGTCGGTGGCACCGAGCACGAGGCCTCGTGGCGCAGGAGGTAGCGTGCGATGGGGTCGTCGGGGTCGGCCAGCACGTGCAGGCGGTAGTCGCCCGGCGGCACCTTCATCACGAACGGCTCGTCGCTGCGCGCACGCTGCACGTGGATCGTGCGCGGCCGGCCGCCGTCGAGCGGGTGCCACGCAAACGCCGCCCGCAGCGCCGTGCGTGCCGATCGCAGCGTGATGCGCGCCTCGGCCAACGCCTCGGTGTGCAGCGCGAGTCGGACGGTGGGCGGCCGCGTCGCCGGGTCGAGCGTGCGCGTCGGCGAGGCCCCCTGTGGAGCGCGCGCCTGGACCTCGACGGTGCGCTCGTCGAGCGTCACGACGAGCCGGCCGCTGGCGTCGGTCGGCAGCTCCATGCCGTCGATGGAGACGTGGCCGGAGACCGGGCGTTCGTCGTGCACGACCTCGATCGTGATCGGGTCGCCCGGTGCGACCAGCTGCACGTGACCCGGTGCCGACACCGTGGTGCGCGGCTCGCCGGCGAGCAGCAGCGGGTTGCTCGCCGTGGCCGTGACGACGAACGGCACGCCCGGTGCGAGCCAGATCGAGAAGTCGCCGTTGGCGTCGGTCAGGCCCCAGCTCGTGCCGAACACGCGCGAGCCGTTCCACAGCAGGTCGCCGCGCCAGCGCGCACCGCCGACCGGGTGCGGCACGCAGCGCACGTCGGCGATGCCGGCGCCGTCGGCGTAGGTGACCCGTCCGGTCAGCCGTGCGGCGCGTGCCAGGGTCAGGTCCGCGACTTGCCGCGGCAGGCCGAACGTGCCCGCGGTCCGCACGCAGGCCGGCACGATCGTCGCGTCGCCGGTGCGCTGGTCGAGGTCGGCGCGGGCGCCGGTCAGGCGCGCGACGTCGGGCGCGAAGCCGGTGAACGGCGTCGAGACGCGTTGCCCGGTGTCGACCGCGTCGGCGACGAGCAGCAGCGGGACGTCCGGCGGCACGCGCAGCCGGTAGTCGCCGTTGGCGTCGGCGCCGGCCAGCGCGACCTCGGCTTCGGCCGGCCCGCTCGCGGTCATCGGGAACGCACGCACCCGGACCTGGCCGTCGTGTCCCGGCGGCCGCAGCACGCGGCCGCGCAGCAGCGCGATCGGCCGCACGGCGAACTCGTCCTCGCCGCGCAGCTGCAGGTCGTCGGTGCGCGTGTTGCCGTTGGCGATCTCGTAGTTGGGGTCGTCGGCGCGCACCTGCAACAACTGGAACGCCGGGTTGCGGGCCATCTTCGGCGGCGCAAACGTGCCGACGCCGCGTTCGTCGACGTCGACGTCGATGTGGCGGCGGCGCTCGACGATCAGCGTCAGCCGCGAGGTCCACGGCACGCTGGCATCGAGGCCGGTCAGGCGCACCGTCCAGAGCTCTGCAGCGCGCGGATCGGCGGCGCCGGCGATGCCACCCTCCAGCCGTTCGCGTTGTGGCGGATCGGCGCCTTGGTCGGCCGCTCGGGAAGGCGAGGCGTCCCGGGCCGACGCGTGCATCGGGGCCGGCGCGTCGTCCGGACGCAGGTCGCCGCCGCGCCACAGCCACCATGCCGCGAGCGAAGCCGCGAGGGTGACGACTGCGAACATCCACCGGCGCATCGGCGCCACGCTATCCGATGCGCGGACGGCGCGAACCGGCCCGGGCTACTTCTTGTCGGCGAGCTGGCGCTTCAGTTCGCGCACTTCGCGCTCGAGCGCGTCCAGCCGCTGCATCAGCCGCTGCACCCCGTCCGGTCGGGGCTGGTCGGGTTGGCCGACCCGGGGCGCCGCCATCTGGTCGAGCGCCCCGATCGCCTGGATCGTCTGCGCGATCTGGTCGGCGTAGCCGTGCAGGATCAGCGAACGTTCGCCGACGAACGCGATCGTCGGCGCGCCCGGCTGCCACTGCCGCATCATCGCGAAGTGGCTGCGCAGGCCGCTGGCGACGTGTTGCGCGTCGACGTGGTCGACCGAGACCGTCGTCATCACCAGCTCGCGATAGTGCGGCCGCCGCAGCACGTCCTGCGGACGCCGCCACGGGATCGCCGACATCGGGTGCGAGTGGCCGCTGGGCTCGAGCGGCACGACCTGGTAGAGGCCGCGTCGTTCGTCGAGCGGCAGCGCGGCCAGGTTGCGCGTCGACAGCAGCGCGTAGAGCACCTCTTCGCTGCCGAGCGCGTCCAGCGCCAGCTCGCGCTGCAGCCGGAACGGTGCGCGCTCCATCACGACGTTGGGATCGTAGAGGTAGTTGCGGCACAGGTAGCCGGCGGTCGCCTCGATCAGCTCGGCGACCGAGAACTCGCCGGCCGGCAGCACCATGCCGTGCTTGCCGGTGACGATGTCGCCGTGGCGCTCGGTGCCGCGCACGAGCACCTCGACGCTCTGCGCACCCGCCGGAGCGGCGAGCGCGCATGCGAGCAGGGCGAGGCGGAGCATCGCGCTACTTCGCCTTCTTCAGCAGGGCGTCGATGCGCTTCTCGAGCTTCGCGATGCGGGCCTCGAGCTTCTCGACGTACTGCGGCATCGGTTGGCCCTGGTAGCCTTCGACCGGCTGCTCGACGTCACACAGGCGGATCATGCGGATCGCCTGCGCGACCTGGTCCTGGAAGCCCTGCAGGAGCAGCGACGACCGGTTGCCGACGTTGCCGATCGACAGGTAGCTGCCGGCATGGCCGCCGCCGCTGTGGGCGAAGAACGGCCGCAGGGCGTTGTTCGCGAGCTGGGCGTTGATGTGGTTGAGCTTGACGACCGTGATCACCATCGCCTTGAGTTCGGGCCGCGCGAGGATCTCCTCGTTCGACTTGTGGGTGGCGCTGTTGGCAATCTCACGACCGCGCTGGCCGGCCATCATGATGACCTCGTAGACGTCGCGCTTGGGGTCGATCGGGGTCACGGCGAAGCCCTTGCGGTAGAGCAACCCGTAGAGCAGTTCCTCGCAGCCGTCGAGGTCGGTGACGATCTGCCGCTGCAGCTTGGTGCGCGCAGGCCCGGCGGCTCCGGACGTGACCTCCTGGTCGTTGTAGAGGATGTTCCACTCGAGGTAGCTGGCGCAGGCGTCGATCAGGTCGGTGATCGTGATCTCTCCGGCGGGCAGCACGAACGGGTCCTTCTGCTTGCTCTCCTGCGCGAAGGCGGGGGCGGCGAGCAGCATCAGCGACATCATGGCGAGGGTCTTCATCGGTTCTCCTTGGGTCTTCGTCAGGTCTGTTGGTGGTCTACTTGCGGGTGTGTTCCTGCAGCGCCTCGATGCGCTGCTCGAGTTCTCGGAGGCGCTTCGTCAGGCGTTCGATGCGGTCGGGTAGCCCGGCTTCGCCGTCGCCTCCTGCGACAGGAGCGGCGCGGCGGTGCGCAGCAGCAACAGCGTCGGGATGTGGGGCTTCATCGGTATTCTCGGCGCGCTGGGACGTGCCTCGCGGTTCGGTTCTTCCCCGCGAACCGCGGGTTCGGCTACGGTCGCAACATGCGTGCCCCCGTGCTGCTCCCGCTGCTGGCCGTCGCCTGCGCCGTGGCGCCCAAGCCTGCTCCCGACCCGGCGTTGCGGTTGCATGGGCACAACGACTATCTGCAGCCGGTGCCGCTGGTGCGCGCGCTCGAGCTCGGCCTCGGTAGCCTCGAGGCGGACATCTTCCTCGTCGACGGCGAGCTGCGCGTCGGCCACGAGCGCTGGCAGCTGCGTCCCGGTCGCACGCTGCAGTCGATGTACCTCGACCCGCTGCTGGCAGCGTTCCGCCGATGCGGCTCGCTGCGCAGCGACGGCCAGCCGCTGGTGCTGCTCGTCGACGTCAAGGCCGACGGCGACAAGGTCTACACCGAACTGCGCGACGTGCTGCCTCGCTACCGGGACATGCTGTCGCGCTTCGTGGACGGTCGCGTCGAGCCGGGCGCCGTCACGGTCCTGCTGTCCGGCAACCGTCCGGTGTCGACGGTCGCCGCCGATGCCGAGCGCTGGTGCGCGATCGACGGCAGGCTGCGCGACCTCGACCGACGCCCGCCGCCGCCGGCGCACCTGGTGCCGTGGGTCAGCAGTTCCTGGCGGTCGATCTCGGACTGGACCGGCTCCGACGACCTGATGCCGCACGAGATCGAGCGCATCACCGACCTCGTCACGCGGGCGCACCGTCAGGGCCGCGAGCTGCGCTTCTGGGGTGCGCCGGATCGGCGCGAGGCGTGGGGTGCGTTCTACGACCTCGGAGTCGACCGCATCGGCAGCGACCAGCCGAAGAAGGCTGCGGCGTGGCTGCGCAGCGAACGCGGCGGCGCGCGGTGAGCAGCCGCAGTCGGGTCCGCGGACCTTCAGGTCGCGCAGCCCGTCGCTCGGCCCGGTGAAGACGAGATGGCCGAGGCGGCTTTCGCGTGCGCCGCGCGGGTCGACCACGCCGTCCCGGCTTGCGCCGGGCAGCAGCGTGGCCATCGTCGCGATTTGTCGGTTTTGTTGCCTCTCGCGGCTTCGCTCCTGCATCAGTAGGGGCGTGGCCCGTCCTCCCGAACCGCACGACCCGACGCTCGACGCCGCCCGCATCCAATGGGTGCAGCGGCACCAGCGGGCGCTGTGGCGGTACCTGGGTCTGCTCGGGGCGCGCGCGGACGAGGTCGAGGACGTGATGCAGGATGCGTTCGTTGCGCTGTTCCGTCGCTATCCGGACGAGCCGGCCGATGGCCAGGTGCGTCTGCTGCGGACGATCGCGCGGCGGCGGCTGTTTGAACTGCGGCGACGCGCGGCTCCGGCGGACGTCGCCTGGTCGGACGAGGTCGACGCCTTCCTGGCCGAGCGGGAGCAGGCGCTCTCCGACCAACGCGCCGAAGCGCTCGATGCGTGCCTCGACGAACTGGGGCCGCGCGCGCGGCGGGCGCTGGTGCTGCGCCACGCGGAGGACCGGTCGGTCGACCAGGTCGCGGCGTCGCTCGGCCTGCAGCGCACCGGCGCATTGAGCCTGCTGCAGCGCGCCCGCGATGGGTTGCGTTCTTGCCTGGAGCGGCGCGGGGCGGGCGCGGCGTCAGCGTCGACGACCCGCCGCGATTGCGAGCCTTCTCCCCTGCGAGCACGAACATGAACGATCCACGATCCCACGGCGTCGAAGAGCGCCATCTCGACCTGTTGTTGGCCGAGCGACTCGGCGGTCGGCGTGCGCCGGATGTGGCGGCCAAGGTCGCCGCACGGCTCGAGGGCAGCCGGCCGGCGCGTCGTCGGTGGCAGCTGCGCACGTGGCTGCAGGCCGCGTGCGTGCTGCTCGGACTGATGGTCGTCGCCGCGATCCGGCTGACGATGCAGCCGGACGGTACCGCGCTGCAGCAGCCCGCGCTCGGGCCGGTCGTGACGGTGTCGTCGCTGCAGGAGATCGCGGCGCTGCCCGCCGATGCGGACCACGTGCGGCTGACGCTGCACACGCCGGAGGCGGTGCGCGCACTGACGCGGCTGCGCAAGCTGCGGCGTCTGGACGCGTCGTTCGACGTCGAGGCGAGCTTCCGCCCGCGGTCGATCGAACGGCCGAAGTTCTTTCCCGAGGCGGCGCGCTTCCTCGGCATGCTGACGAGCCTCGAACAGCTCGACATCAGCGGCCACGCGCCGATTCGCGGGCTCGAGCAGCTGGCAACGCTGCAGCGCCTGACCAGCCTGCGGATCTACTACGCCTACCTGGATCCGGCGGGGCTGGCCGTGCTGCAGCGGTTGCCCAGGCTGGAGCACCTGCATCTCGAGGCGACGCTGCGCGTCGATCAGGACGAACCGCTGATCGACCTGCGCGACCCGGCCTACGGGTTCGTCGCGTTCCTGGAGAAGGGGCAGCTGCGGCGGTTGACGCTGACGGCCTGCATCACGGACGCGGCCGGCATCCGGGCGATCGCGAGCAACCCGCTCGAGCAGCTGCATCTCTACGGGCTGAGTCGGGGGCAGCGCGTCGGTCGTCACCGCAACGCGCTCGAGGCCGAGGCGTACGAGGCGGTTGGCGTGATCTCGACGCTGCGCGAGCTGTCGCTGGGGGACTCGGTCAACGAGAAGCTGCGCGGTGCATTTGCGTCGATGCCGGACCTGGTCAAGATGGACCTCGGCGGCGCCGACGGGCTGCACGGCACGGAGGCCGGTCGCGCGATCGCGCGCACGCCCAACCTGCGCACGCTGGGCATCGAGGGGTCGGACATCGACACGGCGGCGCTGCTCGGCGTGACCGAGGCCGAAGGCGTCGTCGAGCTCGAACTCGGCGGCTACGAGCAGATGACCGACGAGGTGCTGGCGGCGGTGGCGCGCATGCCGTCGCTGCGGGTGCTGGCGATGACGATCTCCAACCGGCTGACCGACGCGGGCATGCAGGTGCTGGCGACGACGAAGCTGGAGTCGTTCTCGATGGGCTACACCAAGAACCTGTCGGACGTCGGCGTCGTCGGGCTGCCGCGCGCACTCCGTCGACTCCGCGTGCACCAGAGTGACTTCGGATCGCGGTCGTTGGCGCGGTTCGACCAGCTGGTCGAGCTGGACCTGACCTTCTATCCCGACGACGGCCGCGAACTGTTCGACGAACTGGCGGACTCGGCCATGCGCGGCACGCTGCGCAAGCTGGTCCTGCGCGGCAGCGTCGCCCAGTTCGGCAGCCTGAAGCGCCTCGTCGAGCTGCCGGCGCTGCGGCACCTGGACCTGCGCGAGTGCAAGGGCGAACTGCCGCCCGACCTGACCATGCTGCTGCGTGGCCGCGGGATCACCGTGCACCCCCCGCACGTTCGCGAACCGGCGCAGACCGAGGTGGCCGAGATCGACGAACTCCTCCGAATCGTGCCCAACCCCAAGAACCCCCAACGAGGCGGCCGCCGACCCCGCTGACCACCGCATACCGAACCGGGTTCAGCGCTGAACCCGGTTCGGTATGCGGTGGTCGGTTCGGTATGCGGTGGTCACGGGTGCCAGCGGGGAGGGGTGAGGCGGCGCTTGCCGTCCCGGGTGCGTGGGGTGGTGGTGTCGTCGGGGGCGACGTCGCGGTCCCAGAGCTGGCAGGTGACTTCCTTGTGCTTCTGGTCGAGGCCTTCGCAGTAGTTGGTGAAGATGCAGCGGCGGACCTGGTCGCCGTGGCCGAGCCGCATCTTCTTCCACCAGTCGGGGTCGGCGAGGCTCTGGCGCGCGGCCGCGACGAGGTCGGCGCGTTCGTCCTGCAGCACGGCTTCGGCCTGCTCGAAGTGGCAGATGCCGCCGGCGGCGACGACCGGCGTGCGGTGGCCGGCTGCGCGAACGGCCGAACGGATCGTCGTGGCGAGGTGCACGTTGCGACCGAACGGTCCGCGTTCGTCGCTGCGCACGGTCGGCATGCACTCGTGGCCGGACGGGCCGGTGTAGGGATAGGCCGCAGCGCCGACGCCCGGCTGCCTGGCGTCGTCGAACTTGCCGCCCTTGCTGATCGACAGGAAGTCGAAGCCGGCCTCGGCGAACGCGACGCCGTAGGCGGCGGCGTGCTCGACGCGGCTGCCGCCGTCGATGACCTCGTCACCCAGGAAGCGCGTGCCGACGCACCAGTCGTCGCCGACCTCGCGCCGGACCGCGGCGAACACCTCGAGCGGCAGCCGCAGCCGCGCCTCGGTCGAACCGCCGTAGCCGTCGGTGCGCTGGTTGGTGCGCGACAGGAACGACGCCATCGTGTAGGCGTGCGCGTAGTGCAGCTCGACGCCGTCGAAGCCGGCCTCGCGCGCGCGCCGCGCCGCCTGCGCGAACAGTTCGGGCAGCACGCGCGGCAGCTCCGCGATGTGCGGCAGGTGCAGGTCGTGCACCTCCTCGCGGTAGCCCCAGGCATAGTCGCGGAACTCGCGCGCGGTCAGCAACGCACGCAGCGTGTCGTCGTCGCACTGCGCCAGCTGGGTGCGCACGCTGGCCTCGTCGGCCGCAGCCGCGTCACCGAACCGTTCGCGCACCCCGTCGAAGTGACGATCGGTGACCTGCAGGAACCGCGCGAAGAACTTGCCCTTCTCGGGTCGCCGGCGGATCGCCAGGAAGTCGAGGATCTGCAGCAGCACCCGGGTCCGGCCGCCGCTGCGCTGGTGCACGGTCTCGGTCAGGCGTCGCAGGCCTTCGACGAAGCGGTCGTGCCCGACGCGCAGCAGCGGCCCGCTCGGCACGTCGCGGATGCCGGTCGCCTCGACCACCAGCACGCCCGGTTCGCCGTCGGCGAAGCGGCCGTACCAGTCGACCACGTGGTCGGTGACGAAGCCGTCCTCGGTCGCGCGCCACGGCACCATCGCCGGGACCCAGGTGCGCGAGCTGGCCTCGAGCGGGCCGAGGCGGACGGGCGAGAACAGGCGCGAGCGCGCGGCCCGTTCGGCGGTCGGCCAGACCGCCTCCGGCAGGTCGTGCCGGATCCGACTAGCCACCCTTCTTCTTCTTGTTCTTCGGCGGCTCGCGGAAGCCCTTCGGCGCGCGACGCATCTCCATGCCCATCGCCTGCTGCGGCTTCTCGAGGCCGAGCGCGTACCACTGCATGTCGAACTGCGTCATGTTCATGCGCTGGTTGTTCTGCAGCCGGAGCATGTTCTCCTTGCTCGGACCGTTGTTGCCATTCTTCTTCAAGAACGCGGCGAGCACGGTCTGCGCCTGCTCGGCCTTGCCGGTCTTCTGCAGCATCCACGCGTAGGTGTTGTGCAGCAGCGCGTGCTTCTTGTTGACCTTGGCGGCGAGGTCGAGGATGCCGAGCGCGCGGTCCTGTTCGCCGGTCTGGAAGCGGATCGAGGCGAGCAGCAGCCGGGCGTCGGCGTTGCGCAGGCTGGCGCCCTCGAGCAGCTTGACGCCGCGCTCCTTGTCACCCTGGTAGTACTCGAGCATGCCCATCTGCGCGATCACCTGGCCGCGCAGCATCGGCACCCACTTGCCGAGCGGCAGCATGTCCTCGAGCGTCTGGATGGCGAGCTTGACGTGGCCCTGCTGCATCTGCCGCTGCACCTGCTCCATCGCCGGCTGGATCTGCTTGCCGATCCGCCGCGCGATCAGGATCCAGATGACGATCGCGAACACCAGCGTGAACACGATGCCCCACGCCCAGTGCCACCAGTCGAGGAACACGCCGCTGAAGCCCAGCAGCAGGGAGAGGGACAACGACAGGAGGATCGAATACACGCGCAGGCTCGGGGGAGTTGGGGGCAAACAGGATACGGATCCCGCCCGCCGCGCGCGACCCCTCCCAGGGCCTGGGGGCGACTATCCTTCGATCCAGGTGCCGACGCAGCGGTGCGCCACGAAGTTGGTGAACTTCGCGGGCGACAGCAGGGTCAGTTCCCAGCCGTGCAGGTTGCCGTCGTCCCGCTGGGTGCGGTCGACGTAGTGACGCAGGTCGCTGACGGTGCTCAGGTCGGCGGCGTCATAGATCGCGTCGACGGCCCAGATGGTGGCGCCGGAGTGCACCGAGATCAGGTGGGTGCGCAGGCCGAGGTGCGGCGGGGTGTAGGCCCGATACGACGTGACCGAGCCGACGAACACGCCGTCGAGCGAGTACCGTTCGCACAGCCGCACCATCGCGTCGGTCGACAGGCGACCGTGCGACAGCGACAGGTTGAGCATGTCGTCTTCGCGGGCGGCGTCGGTCAGCGGCACGACCTCGAAGCGGCGCAGCTTCTGCAGCTCACCGACGAACGCGTCGCGGATCTGGTTGTTGTCGACCGTCACGCCGTGCTCGGCATGGAACGGCAGCACCATGATGCGGCGAACGTTGGCGAGGTCCTCGGGTTCGGCGAGGTAGCTGTTGACGACCTTGGGGCGGTCGGGGCGCGGGATCCTGCAGCCCGTCAGCGTCAGCGCGGCGGCAACCGCGACGATCATGGTGGCGCGTCTCACGGTGCTATCGCGGCGGCCGAGCCGCCGCCTCCTGGGGTTGGACCGGCTGTCCGAGGCTGTCGTTCAGCGCGGCGATCTGGTGTTGCAGCCGCTCCTGCTCGAGCTTGGCCTTCTCGATCGACAGGCTGAGGATCTTGGCGTCGCGGTCGCGGATGCGTTGTCGCAGCACGTCGGTCTCGGCCTCGGACTGCGCGCGCATGCCCTTCTCCTGCTCGAGCGACGACTGCTCGTTGTTGAGCTGCGACTGCAGGTTCTGGTTCTGCGCCAGCAGCTCCTCGTTGTCCTTCTCCAGCTGGGCGTTCTCCTCGAGCAGCGTCTTGTACTTGCTGAGCAGCAGGTTCTGCTTCGGGCCCCAGTCCATGTCGGTGTTGATGCCGGCCTGCGCGAGGCTGCCCTCGTAGCCGTCGAGCGGGTCGTTGGGCTCGGGCTCGAACATCAGGTTGGTCGCGGTCTCGCAGCTGGTCAACAGCAGCGCGAACGCGGGAACGAGCATCAGGGAACGCAGCTTCATCACTCGGCCTCCTTCATCACTGGGCCTCAGCGGGTGGGGTGTCTTCGTAGACGCACTCGACGATCGCCGACGCGCCGCAGCCGCAGCGCACCTCGAAGCCGGCGACCCGGTCGCCGTCGAGCAGCGGCACGATCGCCATCGGCGTCGCGTGCTTGCCGTCGGTCACGGTGCCGCAATCCAACATCGCCGGCTGCGCGACCACGCGGACGCTGTCCCGCCGGATGACGTTGTTCTTGGTGCCAGGGGTGCTGCTCATGTCGGGCTCGTCGGATCAGGCGACCACGTCGACGTGGTGCGCCTCTCCTTCGTCCTTTCGGCCAGCGGGGGGCCGTCGCTGAAGTGCCCTTCGCACGGACTTTTCGCGCTCGGCCTGCTCGCCGGCGGCGCCGCCATTCCCCTGTTCCTGCATGGCACGACGGAAAGCGTCGGCCTGCTGCTGCTGGCCGCCACCCTTTCGTTCGTGGACCTGATGCGAACCGATGACTCCGGTGGGTCCGGTCACCCCGTTCATGGGACTACTCCTGTTCTTTGAGCTTCAGGCGCAGCCGCTCGGTCGCTCGCGTCAGGATCTGGCTGACGCGCGACTCGGTCACGCCCAGGATCTTTCCGATCTCCTTCAGGTAGAGCTGTTCGTGGTAGTAGAGCACCACCACGTGTCGGTCGTTGTCGGGCAGCTCGGCGATCGCACGCGTCAGCCGCTCCAGTTGTTCTCGTTCGTCCGCGTTGGCGGTCGGGTCGACGCTGAACACGTCGGCGATCTGCGACGCCATCGTGCTGCTGCCGTCGTCGCCGCTATAGGTCTCGTCGAGGGACAGCACGCGCGTCGTGTGCAGCGCCTGCAGGTCGTCGTCGAGCTCCTGCTCGGTGCACTCCATGACCTCGGCCAGCTCGGCCAGGGTCGGTTCGCGGTCCAGTTCGGACCACAGCTTGGAGTTGGCGCGGTCCATCTTGCGCAGGCGGTCGCGGCGGTTGCGCGGCACCGGGTCGTGCTTGCGGACCTCGTCGAGGATCGCCCCGCGGATGGCCGTGTAGGCAAAGGTCTTGAACGACGCGCCGCGGGACGGGTCGAACGTCGACGCCGCGTGCATCAGCCCGATCACGCCGACCGAGTAGAAGTCGTCCTTGTCGAGCGAAGCCGGCATCGTCACCGGCAGGCGCGCGACCACGTAGCGGACCAGCGGCAGGTACTGCTCGACCATGCGGTCGCGTTCCTCGACCGGGCGCTGCACCTTGACCGCGCCCCTCACTTGTCGTCCTCCGCCTCGAGTTCGGCACGACGCCGCGTTTCGTCGCGTGCGATCGCTGACAGCACGACGTCGATGACCGGCGGGGCCAGCAGGTTGGCGCCGACCAGACCGCATGCTCCGGCGATGACGCTACGCCACAGTGCGGTCAGGCCGTCGACGCCGGCCACCCACGCGCTGAAGAACGCGATCGCGAACACGATGCTCGTGATGTATGCGGCCGCAACGCGGGTCAGTTCTTGGCTTCCGATGCCTGAGTTCATGGATCCTGCCGGAAGGTCCATCGGCATCGGCGGGTCCGCGAGTTGAGCTGGACTGGCCCGGAAGTGACCACGGGATCGGGGGTTCCCCTACTGGCTTTGGATGTTCATGCACGCTCGTAGCGTGCCTCCGGCAGGCCGGTCGCCGTCTTCGCTTGGGTTACGAATTCACAATCGTCCTGGCTCCAGAGCTGGGCCTTGACAGGTCTTGAGCGCCGCCTACGTTCGTCGAGAGAAGGAGACGCGACGTCGCGTCGCCCCACAGTTCGCTAGCCAACGGTCCTCTAGAGTGCTGCTCGCACAACTGCCGCTTGATGACAGGTGTTCTCTGTCTCCCGGATCTGGAAGCGCCACCGTGTAATGCTGATATCACGTTCAAGTGGCCCGTTACTATGGAGTTCGGCTTGCGTGGTGAAGATGGTGGGTGCCATCAACGTGCAGATCTACGCCACTGGTTGTGATTCGACCCAAGGGCAGACATGGGCACTCAACAGTTGGCCGTGTGGGGTGCAGGGCGGTGCCGTCGGCTGCAGCATGTATGCTGGCGTTTACTGTGACGGGTGCACCGGGGACGACGAGGAATGAGCCGGCGCCTCGGTCTGGTTCTCGTCTTCGCCGTCGCTGGAATGGCCATCGGGTGGCGGTTGATGTCTCCCGGTCCAGGGGATGGTGAGCGCAAGGGCGCGGAGGTGATCGCACAAGACGCGGGTTCGACGTCGCCTGGCGATTCCGCGCGCGAGCACGGCTACGATATTGCAGAGGTGTTGGCGTTTGCCGAGGGAGCTCTGGGCCCTGCAGATGGTGTCGCTGAGCCCGTCTCGGAGGGGGCGGCTCTAGACCAGCAAGATGCGGAATGGCCAGAGCTTCCGCGGGGTTGGTCATTGGCGTTCGAGATGGCGTTGGCATGCAACCCCGCGTTCACCGCGAGGCCGCTGTTCCGGAGCTACGAGTTGAACCCCCGCGACGTCTACATCCCGCCTGAGGATCGGAAGCTGCTCACGTCTGCACTAGATGCGCTGCGGCCTCGATTGGCCGAAGGTCAGAAAGTGTGGTCGCGGGCCTACTCGGAGGCGTTCCAAGAGGCTCTGGCGTCCGGGGCTGTGAGGGAGCTCGACGTGAACCTGCGAGGAGGTCAGGCGGAGACGGCCAGCGGCAACGTTGCCGTGACGAGCATCTCAATAGAAGAATTGCAGGCCGCGGGAGCAGATATGGGCACGGTGCGGGGGGGGGCAAAGTCGTCGGTGCTTCACGTCAGGACTTCGCCTTGAGTCGCGCTGCTGTCGAAGAACAGCGATTCCTTGGCCGGCAACTCTCATTGTGCTTGATCACCTGGTTTGAGCAGCGCGCTACGCTCGAGAATCACGAAGCGGAAGCCCTGCGGGCGATCGTCTTCCAGTAGCAGGCCTCTTCCCCTTCAGCTTCCGACGCGTGCCGGCCGCAGGCGGACCTTGCGAACGCCCTGCGTGTGCGGTTCCTGCCTGCGCGTCATCGGCGGCAGCGCGGCGAGGGCGGCGGCGCAGATGCTGCGCAGGTCCTCGAGGCCGGGGCACTGGCCGAACAACGTCAGGGGGCGTTGGTCCCGGATGCTCTGTTCGATCTGCGGGTCGTGGCTGATCCAGCCGGCGAGTTCGTTCTTCTGGCCGAGGAACTTCTCGGTGACCGCGTTGAGCTTGGCCGCGGTGCGCATGGCCTCGTCGCGGTTGCGTGTGCGGTTGACGACCAGGTGCGGCAGCGCGACGCCGCGCGCGTGCAGGACCTTGCACAGCGCGTAGGCATCGGTCAGCGAGGTGACCTCGGGCGTGGTCACACCGAGGGTGACCTCGCAGTGCTCGGCGACGCACAGGGTGCTCGGGTTGAGGCCGGCGCCGGTGTCGAACACGACCACGTCGAACTCGTTGGATGCGGTGCGGATCGCGCGCAGCAGATCGGCGACCTCGGCCGGGGACGAGGTCGTCAACCGGGTCGGGCCCGAGCGGCCGAGCAGCACCTGCAGGCGGCCGGGGCCCTGCACGATCGCTTCGCTGGCGGTGCAGCGGCGCTCGGCGACGTCGTCGAGATCATGGCTGCCGTGCAGGCGAAGGTGCACGCCGACGTTGCCGGTGCCCGGGTCGAAGTCGACCAGCAGCGTCCGGTAGCCGGCGCGCGCCAGCAGCAGTGCGAGGTTGCTGGCCAGCATCGTCTTGCCGACCCCGCCCTTGGCGCCGGCGACGCACAGCCACGGCGTCTGGCGGCGCGGCATCGTGGTCAGGCCCTCGGCCTGGTGGTGGTGGTTGCCCTGGTCGCTCACGCGTTTGCCTCCGCAAGTTCGCAGTCGAACGCCGCCTGCGCGATCTGCAGGCCGTTGGCGACGACGATGTCCGAGGGGACCTCCTGGCCGATGCACAGGTGCGACAGCGCCAGGCCCTGTTCGACGACGGTGGCGAGCGCCTCACCCGGCGCGACCGTCTCGTCCCACTTGGTCAGGCACACCGCGTCGATGCCGATCGACTCGTAGGCGTCGAGCACGACCCGGGCGTCCCGCTGGCGCGTGCCGGCGGCCATGCAGAGCAGCGAGTGGGCGCCGGCGGCGCGCAGCGTGCTCTCGAGCATCGGCAGGCTCTCGCGGCTGCGCGGGCTCTTGCCGGTGGTGTCGATGAAGATGCGGTCGGCGTAGAGGTTGTCCTCGATCGCGCGGCGCACGTCGTTGGCCGACAGCGCCACCGAGAACGGCACGTCGAGCAGTTCGGCGAACGAGCGCAGCTGCTCGACGGCGGCCATCCGGTAGGTGTCGAGCGTGATGATCGCGACCCGTTCGCCGCGGTCCTTGGCGCGCGCGGCGAGCTTGGCGAGGGTCGTGGTCTTGCCGACGCCGGTGGGACCGATCAGCGCGATCGTCTGGAAGCCGTCACCGCTCTCGACGCGGGGCTCGTGGTGCACGAGGGCGGCGAGCACGCGGCTGGCGAGGTTCGGCAGCGCCGGGTCGCCGGGTTGCGACAGTTCGACGCGCGTGCCGAGCAGGGCACGTTCGACCGCCTGCAGGATCGGCTTCGACAGGCCGAAGTCGCTGGCCTTCTCGGCGAGCGGTCGGAAGCCGCGCGTCCACTTCGACAAGAACGACGTCGAGCCGGCCTGGTCGCGGCGGGTGGGCTGCGGTTCGGGCTTGCTGGCGACGACCAGGTAGCCGTCCCGCGTGGGCCGCGTCTCGACGACGAGCGCGTCGGCGCCGCACTCGGTGCGCACGCGCTCGATCGCCTCGGGGAGCGTCTTCGCTTCGATTCGCTTCAACAACATGGTGGGGTTCCGTCAGGGGTATGGGGTTCAGCTGGCGACGAGCACGCGTTCGGTCGTCTCGACCTTCTTCGCGACGGACGTCTCCTGGTAGCTCAGGACCGCGGCGTTCGGGATCACGCCCGAGACGGCTTCGGCGAGGAACGGGCGCAGGCTGGCGCGGGTGACCAGCACCGGGTCGCGGCCGTCGCGCGCCATCGACGACAGCGCTTCCGCGGTGCTGTCGACGAACTTGCCGAGGAAGCCCTGCGGCAGGTTGCCGACGCCGTCGTTGCCGGACAGCGCGTCCGACAGGTTGCGCTCGAGGTCCGGATCGAGGAACACCGCGTGCAGCGTGCCGGTCGGGTCCAGGTGCGGCTCGCAGATGGTTCGCGCCAGGCGCGTGCGCACGTGCTCGGTCAGCTGGCGCGGGTCCTTGGTCTCGACCGACGCGTCGGCGAGGCCTTCGAGGATCGTCTGCAGGTTGCGGATCGGCACGCCCTCCTTGAGCAGGCCGGCGAGGATGCGCTGCACCTGGCCGAGCGACAGCTGGTTGGGGATCAGCTCCTCGACGACCGCCGGTGCCTGCTCCTTGAGGTTGTCGACCAGCGACTTGACGTCGTCGCGCGACAGCAGGTCGCCGGCTTCGCGCTTGAGGGTCTCGGTCAGGTGCGTGATCAGCACCGACGCTGCGTCGATCACCGTGTAGCCGAGCAGTTCGGCCCGGTCCTTGTCGCTCTCCTGGATCCAGCGCGCCGGCAGGCCGAACGCGGGCTCGACCGTCTCGATGCCGTCGATCGGCGGCGCCGAGCCGCTCGGGTCCATCGCCAGGTATTGGCCGGCGCGCAGCTCGCCGGACGCGATCTCCTGGCCGCCGAGCAGCACGCGGTAGACGTTGGGTTCGAGCTGCACGTTGTCGCGCACGCGGATCGGCGGCACCACGATGCCCAGCGTCTGCGCGAACTGGCGCCGCAGCGAACGGATGTGGTCGAGCAGGCCGCCGTGCTTGCCGGGTTCGACCAGGCCGATCAGGCGGTAGCCGATCTCGATGCCGAGGCGGTCGATCGCGAGCAGTTCTTCGACCGGGGCGTCGTTGGGATCCGGGGCCTCCTCGGCCGCCTTGGCCTCGGCCTCCTGCTGCTGCTCGGCCTCCTCGGCGGCCTTGTCGGCGTTGCCCGCGTAGAGGAACAGCGCCGACGCGATGCCGACGAACAGCAGCGTCGGCATGCCGGGCAGCAGCGACATCAGCACCAGGATGCCGGCGACGATGCGCACCGTCAGGCCGCTCTTGAACACCTGGCTGCCCATCTCTTCGCCGAGCGCCTGCTCACTGGCGCCCTTGGTCACCAGGATGCCGGCCGAGGTCGATACCAGCAGGGCCGGGATCTGCGCGACCAGGCCGTCACCGATCGTCAGGATGGTGTACTTCTCGAACGCTTGGTCGAGCGTCAGGTTGCCGTAGACCATCGCCAGCACCAGGCCGCCCGCGATGTTGATGCCGGTGATGATCAGGCCGGCGACGGCGTCGCCGCGCACGAACTTGCCGGCACCGTCCATCGACCCGTGAAACTCCATCTCGTGGGTCAGGGCGGCGCGGCGCTTCTTGGCCTCGTCGCTGCTGATCAGGCCGGCCGACAGGTCGGCGTCGATCGACATCTGCTTGCCGGGCAGCGAATCGAGCGCGAACCTCGCGGCGACCTCACTGATGCGGTTCTGGCCCTTGGTGATCACGATGAACTGGATCACCACCAGGACCAGGAAGATCACGATGCCGACCACCGGGTTGCCGCCGACGACGAACGAGCCGAACGTGCGGATGACGCTGCCGGCGTCGCCTTCGAGCAGGATCAGTCGCGTCGACGACACGTTGAGCGCGAGCCGGAACAGCGCGGTGAACAGCAGCACGCTCGGGAACGTGCTGAACTCGACCGGCCGGTTGCTGTTGAGCACCGCCATCAGGATCAGCAGGCTGACCGTGATGTTGATGCACAACATCGCGTCGAGCATCAGCGGCGGCATCGGGATCAACATCACCGCCAGGATGGCGAGGAAGAAGACCGCCAGCAGGCTGTTGCGTTGCTCCTTGTTGTGCTTGTCGGACATCGTCGTCTAGTGCATCAGGCCGTCTGGCCCTTGAGTCGGTAGACGTGGCCGAGCACCGTCGCCACGGCCTGGTAGAACTTCTCGGGGACCGCCTGGCCGACCTTCACCGCGCGGTAGATCGCGCGGGTCAGCGGCGGGTCCTCCATCAGCGGCACGTCGTTCTCGCGCGCGATCTTGCGGATCTGCATCGCGACGTCGTCGACGCCCTTGGCGACGACCATCGGCGCGGAGTCCTTGTTACGGTCGTAGCGTAGCGCCACCGAGTAGTGGGTCGGGTTGGTCAGGATCACGTCGGCGCGCGGGACCTCGGCCATCATGCGCTGCTGCAGCAGCTCGTTGCGCGCGCCCTTCTGGCGGGCCTTCATGGTGGGGTCACCCTCGGCCCGCTTGCGCTCGTCCTCGACCTCCTGCTTGGTCATCATGTTGCGCTTGGTGAACGAGTAGCGCTGGTAGGCGAAGTCGGCGAGCGCGATCGCGGTCACCACCGCACCGACCCACAGCAAGAGCGTCAGCGTCAGGCTGCCGATCTCGGCGGCGGCCGTGCCGAACGGCTGCTCGTGCAGGCGCAGCAGCACCGGCAGGCGGTCGCCGAGCACGAAGTAGAGCACCGTGATGATGATCGACAGCTTGAACACCGCGAACACCGTGCGCATCAGCGACTGCGGGCTGAACACGCGCTTCATGTTGGTGAACGGGTTGAGCTTCTCCGGCTTGAAGCCGACCACGTCGCTGCTGATCTTGACGCCGATCTGGCTGTAGCCGATCAGCGCCGTCGCCACTACCAGCACCGTCAGCAGCGTCGCGAACGGCGGCAGGATGGTCGTGAACGCGTTCCACAGCTCGGCCATCGCGCCGTCCGGCTCGCCGATGCGTCGCTGCGACAGGTCGAGCGTCATGCCGGTGCGCATCACCGTGCTCAGCGCGCCGACCAGCCAGTCGCCGATCCACAGCAGCATGATCGCGGCCAGGAACAGCACGCCACCCTGCGTCAGCTCCTTGCTGTGCGGGGTGTCGCCCTTCTTGCGGACGTCGGCCAGCTTGCCGGGCGTCGGCTTCTCGGTCTTGCCGTTGTCGTCTCCGAACAGCGCCATGGCCTACCCCGGGAACATCGCGACAGCCTGTTCGAGGATGCCGTTGAAGGTCTGGATCAGGAACGGCGCGCCCTCGACGAGGAACAGCGCCAGGCCGGCGAGCGCCAGCAGGATGCGCAGCGCGAACGCGAACTCCATCAGGTTGATGGCCGGGACCGCGCGGCCGAGCAGCACCAGGCCGGCCGAGATCAGCATCATCGTGCCCATGATCGGGAACGAGTACTGCAGCGCGAGCTGCACGCTGCCGCCGACCAGCGTGACGATGCCGTTCCAGATCGGCAGGATGTCGAACGGCTCGCCGATCGGGCAGGCGCGGAACGTGTGTTCCATGATGCGCAGCGCCTCGTGGTGGATGTCGAGGCTCAGGATCAACAGGAAGCCGACGACCTGCAGCAGCTGCGAGATGACCGTGCCGTTGACGCCGCTCTCCGGGTTGATCGTGCGCGCCATCGAGAAGCCCATCTCGTGGCTCAGGAACTCGCCGGCGCTGACCAGCATCGACGTCATCGTCGACAGCGCGAAACCGAGCGCGAGACCGATCACGCCCTCGCGCACACCCATCACGGCGAGCTCGAGCAGGTGCGTCGGGGTGTCGACGCGCTGGTCGCCGACCCACCAGAAGATCGCCGCCATCGCGGTCGACAGCGCCAGGCGCAGCACCAGCGAGTCCCGCTGCTTGCCGAACAACGGCAGCACGGCCAGGAACGTCGCCACCCGCACGAAGTGCAGGAACAGCGCCGTCACATAGTCCTGGAGCAGCGAGAGGTCCATCGTGGTCGGGTCCGTTCGGTTCAGCCGGCCTTGCCGAACTCCGCCAGGCTCGAGAACAGCGCCGACGTGTATTCGTGCAGCGTGCCGAGGATCCACGGCATCAGCAGCACGATCGTGGTCAGCACCGCGAGCATCTTGGGGACGATCGTCAGGGTCTGTTCTTGCAGGCTGGTGACCGTCTGGAACAGGCTGATCAGCAGGCCGACGCACATGCCCACCAGCAGCGCCGGTGCGCAGATCATCAGGGCCGTCATCAGCGTGGACTTGGCCAGATCGAGCATGAATTCGTGTCCCATGGCGTCTCCTAGGTGGTTGCGAAGCTCTGCGCGAGCGACATGACGACGAGGTCCCAGCCGCCGACCAGGATGAACAGCAGCAGCTTGAGCGGCGTCGAGATGACGACCGGGGGCAGGCTGAACATGCCCATCGAGACCAGGATCGAACTGATCACCAGGTCGATCACGACGAAGGGCAGGAACAGCACGAAGCCCATCTGGAAGGCGGTCTTGATCTCCGACAGCACGAACGCCGGCACCGTGATGTGGAACGGCGTGTCGAGCGCGGTCGCCGGTCGCGGCTCGTGCGCCAGGTCGAGGATCAGCGCGACGTCGGCTTCGCGCGTCTGCGCGAGCATGAAGCGGTTGAGGCGGTCGGTGGCGACGCCGGCGGCCTCCTGCCAGGTGATCTGGTCCTCGACGTACGGCGTGTAGGCGTTGTCGTAGATGTCCGTCGCGACCGGCTTCATGATGAAGATGGTCATGAACAGCGCGAAGCCGGTCGTGATCATCGCCGGCGGCAGGTCCTGCATCGACATCGCCCGCTTCAAGAACGACAGCACCACGACGATGCGCGTGAAGCACGTCATCGTCATGACCAGCGCCGGCGCCATCGCCAGCAGCGTCATCAACAGCACGATCTCGAGCGCCGTGCCGAGCTTGGCTTCGCCCTCACCGGTGTTGAACTGCAGCGAGAACCCGGGCCCCTGCGGCGCCGGGTTGGTCGGCGCGCCCGGGTCCGGGATCGGGGTGGTGATCGTCTCGCTGTGGGCGTCGGGGTTCTGCGCGCCCGTGGGGCCCTGGGCGCGCAGCGGTGCCGCGACCGTGACCAGCACGATCAGCAGCGCCCGCAGGACGTTGGCGACGAGCGGGCGCATCAGTTCGCCGCCTTCTCGAGCAGGGCGCGGAAGTCGTTGAGCTTGGCGATCGCGACGTCGGCCTTGCTCGGCTGCTGAGCCTGCGCCTGCGCCTTCGGCTGCGTCGTGCGCTTGCGGGTGGCCGGTTGCTCGGGACGCGGGATCAGCAGGTTCTTCGGCGTGGCCCCTTCGTCGTCGTCGTCGTCGCCGACCACGACGTCCGTGCGCGACAGCACGGCGGCCTCGTCGTCGGCCGCGTCGGGCAGGCTGCCGCTCTCGATCAGCGTCAGGCCCTTGTCGCTCTCCCCGATCAGCAGGATGCGGTCCCCGAACTCGACTGCGTGCAGCGCCTGCTTGGTGCCGAGCCGCATCGTCTGGCGCAGCGTCGCCAGCGTCTGCGAGCCCTTCGGAGTGGCGGCGCCGCGCAGCTTCTTGAGGCCGAGCAACGCGACCGCGCCGAGCAGCAGGACGCCGACGAGCGCGCTGCTCATCTTCCACATGTCCGGGGTCCGCGGGACCAGCGAGCCCGGCTTCGCGCCGGTGTCGGTCGAGCCGGCCGCCGGCTCGGGCCGGGACGTCGCCTGCCGCGAAGGCGACGGTTGCGACGTCGACGGTTGGGCCGCCGCAGGCGCGGCGGTCTCGGGGGTGGTCGGTTGGTCGGTCGTGCCGCCGCCCATCGCGAGCGGACCGAGCACGAGCAGCAACGCCACGACCGGGGGAATCAGCAGCCACTTGGGAGTCGACTTCATGTTGGGCCTCACGCCCTCCCTGAAGCACCCGGCGTGCCAACCTCCAAACCACAAGATGTAGCGGTCAGATGCGGTCGGCGGCCCACGCAGGCGATGCGGATGCCGACACGTCGTTGTTGCTTCGTACGACACCCGCGACCGCGATACCGTTGGCGCCGTGAGCGAACGTTCCCCCGTCGACGACATCCTGCACCGCGTCAACAACCTGCTCGGCACGATCCAGATCCAGTCCGAGGTTGCTCGGTCGATCGGCACGGTCGAGGCGATGACCCAGGCGCTCGACCTCATCGTCGAATCGGCGCGACGGACCGGAGAGGAGTTGCAGGTGCTGCGCGGCCGAGCCGACTGAACGGCCCGCCGTGCGCTCAGGACTCCGCGTCGCCGTCGTCCGGGCCTTCGGGCTCGGTCGTCGGCTCCGGGGTCAGCTGCTCGAGCTTTTGCGACAGCTGCGGCTCCTCGCACGGGAAGCCGAGGATCGCATCGGCGCGCGACAAGAACGCCTGGGTGACGCGCTGCCGCGAAGGATGGTGCAGCAGCAGCATGACCCGGGTCGTCTCCGACAGGTCCTTGATGCGACGGCACCAGTCGAAGCGACGGTCCTCGCCGGGCGGCACGTCGAGCACGACGATCTCGTTGCGGTGCGCGGCAGGATTGGGGATCTCGCCGCGGCCATGGCGGGTGAGTTCGAGCCCGACGCGGCGGCAGCTCAGCCGCAGCACGCGCAGCACGTCGCTCTGGATCACGTAGGCGGCCAGCGAACCGCGGATCGGCGCCGCCGGGATGTCGTCGAACGTCTCGTCCTCGGGGCGACCGGCGGCCACCTCGGGCGCGGCGCCGACCGGTTCGATCGGCGCGCCGTTCCAGCGTTCGGCGGTCTCGAGGTCGATCGCGACGAGGCCCTTCGACTCGGGGTACTCGCCGACCTTCATCTTGAACGAGATCGTGACCAGGCGCGCGTCGCCCAGGACCCCTTCTTCGTCCTTGCCGGGTTCGACGTGTGCCTGACCCTGCATGCGCACGTCGAAGTCCGTGACCCGCTCGCGCAGCACGTTCGAGAAGCCGGAGTAGAGCACGTTGCCGAGCTCCCCGAACGCCTCGATGTCCTCGCCGTCGAGGGTGTTGGCCTTGCGCCGCTGGGCGATGACGTCCTCGGGGGTCATCATCAGCAGGCCGGACATCGCGACCGCGTCCGGCACCTCGAGCAGCGTCAGCATCGAGTGGCCGGAGTAGCCCTTGTCCATCGCGCCGCGCGCGACGCTGCACGCGCGTGGCAGCGACTCGAGCAGGTCGCTCGGGTCCTGCACGGTGACGGCGCCGCGGTCGACGCGGATGTCGCGGCCGACCAAAGAACTCAGGGTCTCACCGATCGAGTCGATGGCCTTCTCGAGCAGCGTGCGCAGCTCGGTGTCGGTTCCTTGTTTCAGCGCCGCCGCCGTCATGGCTGTTCCGTGTCTACGCTCCTCGCCTCAGGCTTCGAAGTGCACACCGATGTCGACGTGCATGTCCTCGATCTGGACGCGGATGCCCGAGCGCACGCCGCTGACGGCGTCCGAGTTGATGTTGACGTTGCCGTGGCGCACGACGTGTGGGACCGACAGGTCCATCTGGTTGCCGTTGGCGACCCACTCGTTCTTGAAGCTGCCGCTGAGCATGTTGACGATCTCGCCGAACGCGTCGGCGACCTCTTCGAAGTCGTCGAGGTCGCCCGGTTCCATCATCAGCATCTTGGCTGCCATCGTGCGTGCTAGGTCGTCGCTGGTGCGGACCACGAACGTGCCGGAGCGGGTGCCGGTGAACCCGAGCAACCCGACCACCTGGTCGTGGAAGATCGACGTGTCCTCGGCGAGTGGCTCGACCGACGAGGGCGTCATGAACACCATCGTCTCGAGGATCTCCCACGCGGATTTGCGCAGCGTCTCGACGAGATGCGGTTCGAGGGTCTGGGCAGGCATCTGACCTCCTGGTTGTGAGGAAGGACGTGTTGCCTACTGCAGCAGCGGGCCGATGACTTCCTGGATCTTCTCGGGCGTGAACGGCTTCTTCAGGTAGCCCTTCGCGCCGCGGTTCATCGCCTCGCTGATCACCTCTTCGCTGCCCTCGGTCGTGATCATCACGATCGGCGGGGGCGTATCGAGCTTGCCGGTCACCTCGCGCACGAAGTCGAGGCCGTTCATGTTCGGCATGTTGACGTCGGAGAGGATGAGATCGAATTGACCGCCCTCGACGGCCGCCAGACCTTCGACACCGTCACCGGCTTCCTTGAACTCGGCGTTGTCGATGCCGGCCTGGCGGATGCCGCGCATGATGATCTTCCGCATCGTGGCGGAGTCGTCGACGATCAGTACGTTCTTCGTCATGGTTGCTCTCTTTGCTGACCTGGGTTGCAACGTGCTATCGGTCAGGGAGCAGCCGTGAGTTCAACCGTTCTGGCATGGCGCCCGTCGCCGCCATGCCATCGGGAACCCGGCGCGCGATCGCGCGCAGACGATCAGGCGTCGTTGCCCTGGGCGCGATCGAGCTGCGCCTTCAGGCGCGCCATCACGTTGCTGTGGATCTGGCAGACGCGCGACTCGGTCAGCTCCATGATCTCGCCGATCTCGCGCATCGTCAGGCCCTCGTAGTAGTACATCAGGATGATCAGGCGCTCCTTCTTGGTGAGCGAGCTGGTGATCATGTCGAGCGCGTCGCGCTGCTGGATCGTGTCGACCGGGTTCGACGACTTGCGATCGGCGAGGATCTCGACCTTCTCGAGCTCCTTGTCGTCGTCACCGTCGTCCCACTTCTCCGACAGCGAGAAGATGGTCTTGGCGTTGGCCTCGGCCTCGTGCGCCTGCAGCTCCTCCAGCGAGATGCCGAGCTCCTCGGCAATCTCCGCCTGGTTCGGGTTGCGGCCGAGGCGGCCTTCGAGGGCGCGGATGGCGCGTTCGAGGCGGTGGGCCTTCAGGCGCACCAGGCGCGGGACCCAGTCCTGCGAGCGCAGCTCGTCGAGGATCGAGCCGCGGATGCGGGTCGTGCAGTAGGTCTTGAACTTGATGCCGCGCGACAGGTCGAAGCCGTTGATCGCGTCCATCAGGCCGAACGTGCCGGCCGAGCTCAGGTCGTCGACGTCGATCGACTTCGGCAGCGTCTGCAGGACGCGCTCGGCGATCGTGCGGACCAGCGGCATGTGGTGCTCGATGAGCGTGTTGCGCAGGTTCTCGTCGCGGGTGCGCTTGTAGGTCTTCCAGATGACCTCGAGTTCCGCCTCGGTCAGCGGCTGGTTGTGCGGCGTCGGGATCGTCGCGCGGGCGGCGCCCGAGTTGGTCGTCGGCTGCTCGGCCTTGCGGCGCGACGGCGCGCGCCGGGTCGTGGCCTTGGTGGACTTGGCGGACTTGCTCGCGGTGCGGGCGGGCGTGCGACGGGACGAAGTGCGGACAGCGGCCATGTGTGGACTCCAGCTACGTTGCAGACGGGACGGGACGGGACCTGCAGGTCGGGGAGCCTGCAAGCGGATGTCGAGCACGGATGGGGGCTCCGTGGCTCGACGGGTTCGACTCCTGATCTGCGCTGCTCGAATGCCTCGGAGCGCCTGGGTCCCTGTGTCTGCGTGCCGCGCGTGGCGGGCTGCTGGAATCGAGTCGTGGCTGCGGCGCTGGAGTTGGCGCGTTGCTGTGCGGTTCGTCGTCCGCGTGCGCCGGTTGTTGTTTGCCGTGTGCCAGACCGTGCTTCCTTCGGGGACCAGGCTGCCATGGTCGGTCTGGGGAGACCGGCCGAAGGCCCTATGGCTTTGCGTCACCGGCTTTCGCCGGCTTTGCCGTTTCGAGAAGCGACTCGGTGGGAGTCGAGATCACCAAAGAACGGGTCCGCGCGAGCGGACGGATTCAGTTTATCGGCCGAACCCGGTCAGGAATTGAGCGTCGCCTTGGGAAAAACTTGAGAGCTTCGCGCAACTGTCTGCCGTAATGCCGTTTACGCCCCTGAAAAACTTGTGGAGCCCGGCCGGGCACCGGGGCTCGCTCAGTCGATCGTGATCAGGGACTGGCAGCGCTTGCCGGCCAGCTTGCTCTCGCGGCCCTTCAGGAACGCCAGCTCGATGACGAACGCGCAGGCCGCGACCTCGCCGCCGCAGGCCTCGACCAGTTCGACCGCGGCGCCCATGGTGCCGCCGGTCGCCAGCAGGTCGTCGACCAGCACGACCCGTTCGCCCGGCGCTACGGCGTCCTCGTGGATCTCGACCACGTCGGTGCCGTATTCGAGCACGTATTCGATCCGGTTGGTCTTCCACGGCAGCTTGCCGGGCTTGCGGATCGGCACGAAGCCGACTCCCAGGCGCATCGCCAGCGGCACGCCGAACAAGAAGCCGCGCGACTCGATCGCAGCGATCTTGTCGACCTTGCCGAAGTCGAGCGCGGCCAGCTGGTCGATCGCCGCCTGCATCGCCTCCGGGGAGGCCAGCATCGGCGTGATGTCCTTGAACAGGATGCCCGGCTTCGGGAAGTCGGGCACGTCGCGCAGGAACGAGGCGAGATCCATGCCAAGATCGTGCCTCGTCGACCTCGCCGAGGCGAGCTTTCGTCGGCCGGGCCCGCGAGGTCGCGCCGAAAGGCCTATTCGCGGCGGGCTGCGGCTCCGTGGCGGGCGCGTTCGTTGCCGCTGACGACGACGGCGCCCGGCATGCTGGCGAGGTCCGGCCGATCCTCGAGGCCGGCCTTCGCCGGTCCGGCGGCGCGGCGCGGCGGCTGCCCCGAGCCCTGCGGGGCCGGGCGGCGGGTCGTGCCGGTCGGCGGTGCGGTCCGCTGCGCCGGCTTGCGACCTTCGATCGCGCGCGGGCCGGGCCTGCGGGCTGGTTGGGCGGCGGCCGGGCGCGCCTGGGGGCGTGCAGGTGCGGTCGGTCGCTGGGCGCGCGGCGGTTGGCCGGTCGCCGGCTTCTGCACCTGGGGCGTGCGGAACCGGTCGAGCGCTTCGGGACGGCGCAGGCTGCGCGGCGCGTTGGGCTTCTGCGCGGCGGTGCCGCCGTCGGTGACGGTGCGATCACGCAGCGTCTCGTCGGCGCGCAGCATCAGGTAGCCGAGCGACGTCCGGTTGGTGTCGAGCCACGAGCCGAGCAGGCGTGCGGTGGCGAACACCGGCAGCACCATCAGCGGGCCGACCACCGCGATCTGCACCCAGACGGGGCGATCGAGCACCGCGAACGCGACCGCGAAGGCCGGCGCGAACGCGAGCGTCGCCGCCAGCGCGACCACCGGGTAGCCGCGGCCGGCGCGGCGCACCGCGCGCAGCAGGAACACCGGCGAGAACGCCCGCATGTCGCCGCGCACCTGCCGCAACGCGAACGTCAGCGGCGCGAACACGGCGCCGATCATGAGGCTCGGCAGCGCCGAGTACCACGGGGCTCCCGCCGCCAGCATCACGGCCGGCAGGGCGAAGTAGCCGCCGACCACCAGCGTCGCGTCGAACGCAAACGAGCGCGCGTCGCGCAACAGCCGACCGACCACCGGCAGTTCCGGCACGTCGCCCTCGCCTTCGCTGCTGCGCAGCAGGATCTGGCGCCCCATGGCGGCGACCACGCTCAGCACCGACAGGCCGGGCAGCGCCGCGATCGCGGCGAGCAGCAGCAGCGAGCCGCCGGCGGTCAGGAAGCCGCCGACGCCGACGACCAGCGGGAACGCCAGCATCGTCGTCAGGACGAGCATCGGCATCTGCTGGTGCAGCAGGTACTGGCACGCATCGGTGAGGTGTTCGGCGACGCCCGGCAGCTCGTCGCTGCGTGCGTCGCGCGAGTCCCTCGCGCTGCGTCCGGCATGGCTGGCTGCCGGCGCCCCGGGATGGTCCTTCTTGCGGCGCTCGGCCGGGCTCAGCAGGGCCCGCTCCGACCGCGCTCGGCGCTCGTCGTCGTGGATGCGCTGCACACAATGAAGCGCCTCTCCGCGATGGCCCATGGCCTGGCAGACGCTGGCGAGCTCGACCCAGACGTCGTCCGAGTCGAGCCCCTGCTCGATCGCACGGTGAAGGGTTGCGTAGCGCTGCTGTGGTGTTCCCCCGAACGGGGTGGCATGACTCTCGATATGCACGTACTGCTCCTTGTTCCTGTTGAAGTTCAGGACACTGCGGCGTTGGCACTTCGGCTCGATCGACGGATTCCTTGACGGGCCGGTCCCGGTGCGAGACCGGCGCCGGCTCGGGTCGGGTTGAGGGCGCGCGGCCGAACGGCCGATAGCACCGGGTGGAGGCAGCACGATGCGACCCGAACTTCCGACCCTGATCGCGTTCTCGTTCCTGGCGGCGGCGCCCGCCGCGCAGAACATCATCCCGACGACGATGGACGGCATCGAAGGTGGCGGCGGCACCAACATCCCCTTCGGCGGCAGCCAGGCGTGCCGCTACCAGGTCGTCTACGACGCCGAGGAACTGCCGTGGACCGGCCCGCTGGTGATCAACGGCATCCGCATCCGACCCGACTTCAACAATGGCGCGGCGTCGCCGGCGAAGGGCTTCCTCGACATCTCGGTGCTGGTGTCGACGACGCATCGCGACTCGGCGACGTCGTCGTCGGACTTCGACGACAACTACGGCACCGACGCGCAGTGGGTGATCGAGAACTCGCTGGTGCAGCTGCCGGCGCAGCCGCCGATCAGCACCGGCAGCGGTCCGCGGCCGGCCAACATCGATCTGCCGTTCACGACCCCGTGGATCTACGGCCTGACGCCGGCGACGCAGTCGCTGCCCGCGCCCGACAACCTGCTGGTCGAGATCCACATCCACAGCCAGCCGAGCGGCTCGTACCGCGTCGACAACCTGAGCAGCTGCACCGCGCCGACGGCGGAGTTCGGCAACGTCGGCCCGGCGTGTTCGTTCACCGGCAACGGCCCGGTGCTGCTGACCGGCGACGTCTCGATGCTCGCCGGCGCCAACTACACCTGGCGGGTCGACGATGCGCCGCCGCTGGCGCCGTTCCTGGTCGCGATCAACCTGACCGACCAGGGCAACGTGTTCAACATCCCCGGCTTTGCGCTGCCCTACCCGCTGTTCGATCCCGCCAACCCGTCGCAGCCGTCGGCGCTGCTGCAGGCTGCGGGTCTGCCGTGGTCGGCGCCCGACTGCTGGTTCAACGTCGACCCAGCGGCTTCGTACGGCGGCGCGACCGACGCGAACGGCAGCGGTCTGGTCACCGCGGCGCTGCCGGCGGGCCGCGAGTTCGTCGGCACGACGTTCTACGCGCAGGCGATCGTCTACGCGCAGACCGTCAACCCGCTGCAGTTCGTGACCTCCAAGGGGCGCGAGACGACCGTTTGCGGCCCGCTGGGGGTCGCCCGGATCTTCAAGTTCTACAACCCCACCGCGGTGCCGGCGCAGCCGGTGCCGACGGCGGGTTCCAAGTCGCTCGGAGTCGGCTTCGTGATCGAGGTCTACTGATCTTCGCGGCGGGGGCGGTCGCTGCCCTTGCCCTGGGGCCGGCTGCGGCCGAAACTGCTCGCCCCAATGAAGGTCCTGCTCTGTCGCCCGCGAGGGTTCTGCGCCGGCGTGGATCGCGCCATCGAGACGGTCGAGCGCGCGCTCGACAAGTTCGGGCGTCCGGTCTACGTGCGCCACGAAATCGTGCACAACCAGGTGGTCGTCCGCGACCTGGAGCAGAAGGGCGCGATCTTCGTGGAGGACCTGTCGACGGTGCCCGAGGGCAGCCACGTGATCTTCAGCGCGCACGGCGTCGCCCCCGAGGTCTTCGACCAGGCCGACCGCTACAAGCTGCAGGCGATCGACGCGACCTGCCCGCTGGTCACCAAGGTGCACGTCGAGGCGCGACGGTTCGCGGCGCGGGACTTCACGATCCTGCTGATCGGCCATGCCGACCACGTCGAGGTCGAGGGCGTCGTCGGCGAAGCGCCGGACCGCACGATCGTGGTCGCGACCGCCGAGGAGGCGGAGAAGGTCGAGGTGCCGGACCCGACGCGCATCGGCGTGCTGACGCAGACGACGCTCAGCATCGACGAGGCGATGCAGGTGATGGGCGTGTTGAAGCGCCGCTTCCCGGAGCTGACGACGCCGCGCAAGGAAGACATCTGCTACGCGACCACCAACCGGCAGAACGCCGTCAAGCAGCTGCGCGGCCGGGTCGACATCTGGCTCGTCATCGGTGATCCGATGAGCAGCAACAGCAACCGCCTGCGCGAGCTGGGCGCCGACTCCGGCGTGCCGGCACACCTGGTGCTCGGGCCGCACGAGCTGCAAGACGAGTGGTTCGAAGGCGTGTCCGCGGTCGGGGTGACGTCGGGCGCGAGCACGCCGGAGGGCAGCGTGCAGGCGGTCGTCGACCATCTGCGCGGCATCGGCGCGACGTCGGTCGAGGAGGTCGACGGGATCCCCGAGACGATCGAATTCACGCTGCCGATGCAGCTGCGGTCCTGACGTCGATGCGCGTCGCGCTCTGCCAGATCGACACGACGGTCGGCGACTTCGACGGCAACGTGCGTCGCATCGTCGACGCCGCCGAGCGTGCGCGCGCCGAGGGCGCCGTGCTGGCGGTGTTTCCCGAGCTGTCGGTGTGCGGCTACCCGGCCGAGGACCTGCTGATCCGGCCGGCGTTCCTCGCAGCGCACGACCGGGCCCTGGCCGAGCTTGCCGCGAAGGCGCCGCACGGCGTCGACCTGCTGGTCGGTTGCCTGGAGCGCAACGACGACGCGGCGCGGACCGGCGGCCGTGAGCTGCACAACGCGGTCGTGCGGCTGCGCGACGGCGCCGTCGAGATCGTCGCGCGCAAGTGCTTGCTGCCGACCTACGACGTGTTCGACGAGTCGCGCTACTTCGAGCCGTGGCAGACGCCCGAGCACAACGTGGTCGACGTCGCCGGCGTCCGGGTCGGGGTGGTGGTCTGCGAGGACGGCTGGAACGACGAGCAGTTCTTCGGCCGCCGCAGCTACGCGATCGACCCGGTCGAACGGGTCGTGCAGGCCGGCGCCGAGCTGGTCGTCAACCTCAGCGCCAGCCCGTGGGCGCGTGGCCGCACGGCGTTCCGCGCGCGCATGGTCGTGGCCGCCGCGCGCCGCCACGGTGTGCCGATGGTCTACGTCAACCAGGTCGGTGGCGACGTCGAGCTGCAGTTCGACGGTGGCTCGCTGGCGGCCAAGGCCGAGGGCATCGCAGCGCAGCCGGTCGCGTTCACCGAGGCGGTCCGCGTCGTCGACACCGCAGAGCCGTGGACCGAGCAGCTGGTCGACCCCGAGCTCGTGCGCATGCAATACCTGGCGTGCGTGCAGGGCATCCGCGCCTACGTGCGCAAGTTCGGCTTCTCGAAGGTGGTCGTCGGGCTGTCGGGTGGCATCGACTCGGCGCTGGTCGCGACGCTCGCCGTCGACGCGCTCGGCGCCGAGAACGTCACCGGCATCGGCATGCCGTCGCGCTACTCGAGTGGGCACAGCGTCGACGACGCGCGCGCGCTGGCGGACAACCTCGGCGTCGCGTTCCACCTGCTGCCGATCGCGCCGCTGCAGGGCGCGTTCGAACAGGTGCTCGAGCCGGTGTTCGCCGGCACCGAGCCGGGCCTGGCTGAGGAGAACGTGCAGTCGCGGGCGCGCGGGGTGCTGCTGATGGCGTTCGCCAACAAGCACGGCCAGCTGCTGCTGACGACCGGCAACAAGAGCGAGTGCGCGGTCGGCTACTGCACGATCTACGGCGACACCAACGGCGCGCTCGCGCCGATCGCGGACCTGTGGAAGACCGAGGTCTGGGCGATGTCGCGCTGGCTCAACCGCGATGGCGTGCGCATTCCGACCCACTCGATCGAGAAGCCGCCGAGCGCCGAGCTGCGCCCCGATCAGCTCGACACCGACAGCCTGCCGGACTACGACGCGCTCGACCCGGTGCTGCGCTGCCTGGTCGAGGACGAGCTGTCGGTCGAGGCGACCGCCGAACGGACCGGCATGCCGCGCGACCAGGTCGCCCGCCTGTTCCGGCTGGTGCAGAACAGCGAGTGGAAGCGCTACCAGTATCCGCCGACGCTGCGCCTCAGCGATCGCTGCTGGCGCGGCCGGCGCATGCCGGTCAGCCACCGCTACCGCGAGCCGTAGCGGGGCGGCGACGCGGATCGGCGACGCGGATCAGCCCTTCTTCTTGCCGCCGAACAGGCCTTCGAGGCCCTTCTTGATGCCGCCCTCGAGCAGCTCCTTGCCCTGCTGTTCGAGCAGTTTGGTCGCGACGTCGCCGAGGTCGGGCAGGCCGAGCTTCGGTGCGTCGACGGTGCCGCCGAGCTTGGCGCCGGGCAGGCTGCCACCAAGCGCCTTCAGCACCTTCTCGCCGTCCTTGTGGCCCTGTAGCAGCGACGCGAAGTCCATCGTGTAGTCGATCTTGCCGTCGAAGCCGACCGAACCGTTGAGCCCGATCTTCTTGCCGGCCGCCAGCCACTCGGCGCTCTTGGTCGTGACCATGCCCTCGGCGAACGAGAACGGCGCCGCGAACGAGTCGATCTTGAGCTTGCCGCCCTCGGCGATCGGCGCGATCTTGGCGCTGAGCGGTCCGAGCGGTTGCAGCAGGCCCTGCAGCGCCGGTGACGGCGCGAACGCGGTGTTGGCGAGGCCGAGCGAGCCGTCGCCGCTCCAGCCGTCGAGCCAGCCGAGCCAGGTCTGCTCGTCGGTCTTCATCGCCGGTCCGGCGAAGCTCAGGTCGAGGTTGACGTCGCCGAAGATCTGGGTCACGTCGGCGTCGAGGCCCGTGAACATCGGCACGACGTAGCGCAGGGTCTGGGTCGCGCCACCCGTCAGCTTGCCGCCGTTCCACTCGAGCGACGCGGTGGTCGGCATCTTGGCGAAGTCGGTGAGGTCGACGCCGACGTTGGCGACCAGCGCGCCACCGTCGAGCCTGGTGGTCGGCGCGGTCGACAGCTTGACCTTGCCGGCGCTCATGTCGAGGTCGACGCCGAGGTCGCGCAGGGCGAAGCCGGCGACGTCGAGCGCCGCGATCTGGAGCTTGGCGGAGGCGCCGATCGCCTTGGCCCAGCCGGCGGCGTCGGTCGGCAGCTCCTTGGTCGGAACGTCGAGCTGGCCGGCCAGCTTCGAGCCGGAGCCCTTCAGCATCTCCGGCATCGGGCCGCCGAACTCGGCGAGCCGCGCGATGTCGAGGTCGTAGCCGAACGCGACCTTGCCGTCACCCGTGGCCGGCTTGCCGTTGACGTGCAGCCACTCGAGATCGATCGCGAAGTTGCTGGCGTCGATCTTCGAAGATGCGCCGGTGCCGAGCGCGATCGCCGGCGTGATCTTCCACTGCTTGGACACCAGGTCCATGCCCTGCACGATCGGGCCGGCGATGCGCGGGCTGTCGACGATCAGTTCGCCGGCGAGTTCGACCTGGTCGCCGCTGTGCAGCCTGGCCGTGATGTCGCCGTCGACCTTGCCCGCGAGCGCGGTCAGCTGGTCCGGCATGAACGACTGCACCAGCGGGCTCCACGCCGCGAGGTCGAGGCCGTGCGTCGTCAGCTTGGCGTCGGTCGTCTCGGCCGCGGGGTCGAGCTTGAGCATCACCGCCAGGTCGCCCGCGCGCAGCTTGCCGGTCGCCTCGACGTCGATCTCGTCCGAGTCGGACGCGCTCTTGGCGTGGCACTGGAAGTCGCTCAGCGCCTCGAGGATCTCGCCCTCGCGGCGGATCGTCACGGCGCAGTCGCGCAGCTGGAAGTCGAGCGCGAAGGCGCCGCTCGGTTGCTTTTGCGTCGGCTCGCCGCCGCCCTCAATGCCGCCTTCGTTGCCGCCCTCGCCCCCGGCTTCGGCCGGCTTCTCGGGCGCCAGCTTCTGCAGGTTGGTCGTGCCGTCCGCGTTCTGCTCGACGAACACCTCGAGGCCGACGATCTCGCCGCTGGCCGACAGCGTGCCGAACAGCAGCGAGGTCAGCGCGACGTCGGCGGCCATGCTCTTCATCGTCATCGCCGGCCGTTCGGTCGGGAACCCGGGCGGGTTCTCGATGCGCAGCCCGTTCATCTGCAGGCCCGAGAACCAGCCGAACGACACGTCCTCGACGGTGGCCTTGCCGTTGAGGTTGGTCGACAGCTGCTCCTCGACCGTCGAACGCAGGAAGCCGAGGGACAACGCGTACGGTGCGAGCAGCACCAGCAACAGCAGCACGCTGGCGATGATCAGGAACAGCCGAAGACCCCTGCGCCGTTTCTTCGGTGGCAAGGGAGCTGCGGCGGGCGAGGAATCCGAGTTCGAGCTGACGTCCATGCGAGAGGGTCATCATGCCGAAAAAGACCGCCGGAGTGACGAACCAGCAGAAGAAGCACAACCTCTCGATGCTCGAGCGGGCGGATCTCGCGTTGGCGAGCCGGCTGGTCGGCGAGGGCGTCGAGGAGGATCTGATCGCCGGCGCGCAGCGCGTGCTGGACGGGATCCGTCGTCCGTCGCCGAGTGACGCGGAGTTCGTCATTTCGCTGCTGCGGCTACGGGGCTTCGTCCTCGACGACGCCGACGCCGAGGACGTGCTGGCCGGGCGCGAGAGCCGCATGTCGCCTTTGACGCAGGAGTACCGGCTGCTGCGCGGCCTGCAGAAGTGCCTGCGCATGATCCGCCAGCGGGCGTCACAGAGCGTGCCACCGGACGGCTGGTTCCTCGTCGACCTGTTCCGGACGATGACGGCCGAACTGCCGCGCTTCCGCAACAACGACCTGCGCCGCAGCCCGCCGTGGGACGCGCTGCTCTACGTCAACTATCCGTCTCCGGACCAGCTGCGCTTCCTGGTCGATTCGTTCGACTGCAAGCGCTGCTACCGCGACGCGCCGATCGTCTTCAACGGCATGCACCCGGTCCGTCAGGGCTTCCGCCTGATGTGGCGGTGGGCCCGGATCGCGCCGTTCCCGGACTTCAACGCGGTGATCGCGTGGCTCGGCATGAACGCCTGGCTGCACGCCAAGGGCTTCCCGCTGCTGCGCGCCGAGCAGGGCGACCAGCAGTTCTTGTCGAAGCTGCTGAGCGGGCCGCCGCCGTCGAAGATCGTGCAGTTCGAGGCGCGCCTGGTCGCGGCGTTCGAGACCGTCCGGTAGCTCAGCGCCGCGCCTTGAGCTGGATGTCGTCCTCGGTGTCGAGGGTCTTGTCCGGCCCGGACGAGACCACGAAGAACGACCGCTTGCTGTCGCCGTCGCGCAGCACGTATTCCTGCTCCCACGGATCGCAGGTTGGGTCGTCGAAGTAGGTGACGTCGTCCTCGTCGGGGGTGGTCAGGTCCTGCATCGACGGCAGGCGACCCTGCTCGTTGTAGTACCACTTGGCGGCGTTGGCGATCACCTTGAGGTCGGTCCTGGCGCGGTCGACGTGCGCCTGGTCGGCGATCGGGAACACGTTGAGCGCGACCATGGTCGCGATCAGGCCGAGGATCACGATCACGACCATGACCTCGACGAGGGTGAAGCCGGCACTGCGGCACCGAGAGGGGGAGTGGTTCATCGTGGGCGCTGGGACGTCGCGCCGGCGACGACTATTCCGAACGGGGCATCAGCCGCGTGACGATCGCGAGCGGGATCGCGCGCTGGCCGTCGAGCACCAGCCGTTCGAAGTCGATGGAAGTCAATTGACCTTCGATCGTCTCACCGGCGGTCACCGACACCTCGCGGCCGAGCAGCGCCAGCCGTTCGCGGAAGAGGTGCTCGTATGCGGCGACGTCGCCGCCCGCGACGATCGCGCCGAGCATCGCGTCGACCTGTTCGGCCAGGGCCAGCAGCACGTCGGCCCGTCGGTGCTCGCGTCCGCGCAGCAACCGCAGCGAGGTGGCGGTCGCGGCGAGCGGGGCGGGGAAGCGCGTGCGGTTGACGTTGATGCCGATGCCGATGCGGTAGGTGTGCGGCCTGGCGCTGTCGCGGTCGATCAGCACGCCGGACAGCTTGCGGTCGCCGGCGTACACGTCGTTGGGCCACTTGATGCGCAGGCGCGCCCCGGCGAACGGTTCGCACGCCCGCAGCACGGCCACCGGCAGCGCCGCCGGCAGCAGGATCGGGTCGGGCAGGCGCACCGTGACGCGGAACGTCGCCGCGAGATCGAGTCCGGAATCGTCGTCCCAGACGCGCTGCTGGCGGCCGCGCCCACGGGTCTGGTGGTCGGCCCAGAAGACGGCGTCGTCGGATCCGTGGGTGTCCGTAGCTTCGGCAGCGGCCAGATCTTGTGTCGAATCACACGACGCGGCGTGCAGCAGCTTCGAGAACCGCGTGCGCCGCTTTAGCTCGGATTGCAGGGTTTCGTCGTCGGTCATTCGGGAAGGGGCCGGAACCGCCCACATCATCGCGGACTGAAGTTGTCGGGCCAACTGTGCCGATGGTGTGGACGTGTTGGACGGTTCGTCCGCACAGGCAAAGGAATGGTCCGAACTGGCAACAACCTGGCTACCGGTTTCCTCGGTCCCGTCAAGGGATGGGGCAGTCTGGTGCCGTCGGCGCAGCACGCGCTGCAGCTGCCGCGCGACGCGCGCGAGTGGCGCGCTGGTGAGGATCGCAACGACACGCTCGACCTGGTCGAGCTGACGGCGTTCACCGAGTCGATGGGACGGGTCGAGGACGCGTTCGTCGACTTCGCGGCGCTGCTGCGCGACGGCGGTTCGCTGCTCGTCGACGTCGACAACCTGCAGTCGGCGCGCATGCTGCGCATGGTCGTCGAAGGGCGGCCGGGCAGCTTCGACCCGGTCGGCAGCTCCAAGGACCCGTCGCAGCCGTTGCTGCTGCGTCGCGTGCTGGCCGCCGCCTCCGCCGCCGGCCTGCTGGTCCGCGACGTGCTCAGCGTGCCGTCCGGCGCCGAGGAGTTCGGCCGCGAACTGGCCGGCAACCTGTTCGGCACCGGCTTGATGCCGCTCGACTGGCTGACCGGCACGCCGCCTTCGCGCTACTGGCTGCAGTGCGAGAAGGTCCGTTCGCTGGCGGGCTCGGTGCTGGTCGCCGGCGGCGATGCAGCCGCACGCGGCGCCACCGAGAACGCCTTGCGCGCCTTCCTGCCCGACGACTGGGAGATCGTCACCGCCGACGCGATCGGCGAGCGCGCCCAGTGGAACCGCGCCGTTGCGACCGCGCGCGGCGACGTGCTCTGGTTCTTGCGGGCCGGCATGCAGCCGACCGTCGAGCAGTTCGAGGCGATGTCGCCGCGTGGCTGCATCGGCGTGGTCGCGCCGGCTCGAGGCGGTGTGCCCAGCATCGCCGGAGACATCGCGGGCCTGATGATGCCGCGCCTCGACGCGCTGTTCGTCGGCCCGATCTGCGAGCAGACCGGCAACTCCCAGGTCGCGCTCGAGGACTACACCATGCGGCTCGACAGCAAGCTGCCGCCCGCGTGGACCGTCGAGGCCCTGCTGACGGCGCCGCCGGCGCCGATCGAACGCCCCGCGCAGTTCGAGCAGGACACCCGCGAGCTGGTCGAGCGCTGGTCGGCGCTCGATCCGCAGCAACGAACGAACCCGCGAAGCGCGGCCGAGGCTCCGTCGCCCAGCCCCCAGACGGCCCCCTGGCTCGGCCGCGCTCCGCGTATTTCCCTCTGCATGATCGCGCGCGACGAGGAGCGCTTCCTCGGCGAGTGCCTCGAACATGCCCGCGACGCGTTCGACGAATTGGTGCTCGTCGACACCGGCTCCACCGACCGCACGGTCGAGATCGCCGAGTCGTACGGCGCCAAGGTCGTGCACGATCCGTGGGACGACGACTTCTCGCGGCCGCGCAACAAGGCGATCGAGGCGGCGACCGGCGACTGGATCCTGGTGCTCGACGCCGACGAGTTCATCCTCGGGGACGGCTGCCAGCGCATCCGCGAACTGGCGCAGAACCCGCAGGCGCTCGGCTACCACCTGCGCTTCACCAACCTCTACACCGGCGGCAAGACCATCGGCGTGATGATGGTGCGGCTGTTCCGCAACCTGCCGGGCATCGCCTACGAGAACGTCATCCACGAACAGGTCACGCCGAGCCTGCAGGCGGTCGGCGGCCCGATGGGGCTGACGCTGCTCAGCGCCGAGGTCGAGGTCGAACACCACGGCTACACCGAGCAGGTGATGGACGACCGCAGCAAGAACGAGCGCAACGAGCGCCTGTTCTTGAAGCAGATGGAGCTGCAGCCCGAGGACATCTACGGGCACTACAAGTACGGCGACTTCCTGCGCCGCGTCCCCGGCCGCACCGAGGACGCCCGGCGCCTGCTCGACCGCTGCTTCGACCTGATCGTCGCGGCGCCGCCGACGACGCCGCGTTCGCTGCCGTACGCGGGTGAGGTCGCGGCGCTGTGTGCGCTCGAGGCCGAACGCGCCGGCGACTCGCCGCGCGCGCGCGCGGTGGTCGACGTGGCGCTGCGCCGGTTCGTGCCGACGCCCAACCTGCACTACCTCGCCGCCAGCCTGGCGATCGCCGACGGCGACAGCGAGTGTGCGATCCACCACTACCGCCGCTGCATGGCCTACCGCGACAAGGTGCTGGTCGTGCCGATCCAGGAGGGCATCACCAGCTACGTGTCGCTCGCCGGGATCGCGCAGGCCTGGTTGCTGCGCGGTGACCGCGAGCGCGCGCAGCGTCTGCTCGAACAGGCGATCGCGATCGAACCGTCCTACGAGGTGGCGCACCTCAACCTGTCGCGCCTGCACCTCGAGACCGGCGACGTGCAGCAGGCGCTGCAGGTCCTGACGACCTTCCTGGCGCAGCACCCGGACAGTCCGGGCGCGTGCCAGCAGACGATGCTTCTCCTGCACCAGCTCGGCCGCAACGACGCGGCGCGCGAGATGGGCAGGCACACCGTGCGGTTGCTCGAGGCGCGTTGCCTCGACCGTGAGGCGGCCGCCGTGAACCAACTTCTGGCCAGGCTGTGACTGGCCGCATACCCCCCCGGAACGGAGAGAGAGACGATGACTACGACCCAACAGAACCCGACGACGCCGTCGTCGATCCCGCAGCAGGCCAACCCTCAGCAGGCCAACCCTCAGCAGGCCAACCTCCAGCAGGCCAACCTCCAGCAGGCCAACCTCCAGCAAGGCTTCCAGGCGATCCCGACGCGGATCCGCGACATGCGCGACGCCCAGGTGCCGCCGCTGGTCGTCGAGCCCGCGTCGGACCAGGACAAGGCCGCGATCCGTCAGAGCCTGTCCGAACTCGGCATCAAGCTCGCCGAGATCCACCGCACGGCCGCCGAGGCCTACCTGTCGCAGGGTCTCTACGACCAGGCGCTGCCGCACCTCGAAGCCGCCGCGACGTTCTCGCCGAGCGAACTCGAGTACCACATGCAGCTCGGCTTCGTGCAGTACGTCACCGGTGACGACGCGAGCGCGATCAAGTCGTTCAACCAGGTCATCAGCGAAGACGAGGACAACGCCGAGGCGTGGTTCAACCTGGGCATGGTCGTGTTCGGCCAAGAGCAGTTCACCGAGGCCGAGTACTGCTTCCGTCGCGCCAGCGAGCTGGAGGCCAACGACGCGCAGACCTGGAACAACCGCGGTGTCTGCCTGTGGAAGCTCGAGCGCAACGAAGAGGCGCGCACCTGCTTCCAGAACGCGCTGCAGCTCGATCCGCAGGACGAGGACGCGCAGTACAACCTGCAGAACATCAGCTGATCGAACCCGGCGATTCGCTGCGGTGGGGAACCACCGCGGCACCGGGGGCCGGCCTTCGGGCCGGCGATGCTCCTACGTACGGACCGTGGGTGCGGCGGGTCGTATGACGGGTCGGATGGCGGGTCGGATGGTGGGTCCGATGCCGGTGCGCTGTGAGTTGTAGCTGCACCAGAACCGGAAGCGACCCGAACCCGCAAGAGCAGGGTGCCTGCACGTCGAGGGAAGCCGGCCAAGGGTCGAGGGCCGAGCATCCGCACGTGCATCCAGGAGGGCATCGTGCTCTGCGCCGGGCAGGCCCCGGGCAGGCCGTAGGACTGCTCGAGGCGGATGCAGCGACCGGCGGCTGCAGGCTGCCATAGGCTGCAGCCACCGGTCGTGCGGACGCTACGGACGTGGCTTCGCGAGGGCCGCGTCCGTGACGCCGTGGATCAGTCGCCGGCCGCGCTTACGAACAGGACCGTGCGCGTTCCGGAGCGTTCGTCGAACGCGACCGTCACGCGGTCGTCGACCCGGAGGTCGCTGCGCGATGCCGGGTCGCCGTTGCGGTAGATCGGCGTCTCGAGCTGGAGCTCGACCGCGACCAGCTTGCCGCCGTCCTGGACCTTGAGCTGGTCGCGGGCGACGGTGTCGACCTGGCCGCGCAGGACCTCGTCGGCGGCAGCGAGCTGCGCCTTCAGGTGCTCGGGAAGCGGCGCCGGCTCTTCGGAGCCGTTGACGACGTCCTTCGCCTCGCGTCCCAGGCGCTCGAGGTCGCGCTCGACGCGCTGCTTGTCGACGGTGACGCCGACCGAGCTGCTGTTGTGAGCATGCGCGGCGTCGAACTCGATCCAGCCGGCGAACCAGCCGATACCGCCGACGATCAGCGCGAGCAGGAAGATGAAACCTAGTGTCTTCAACATGTGAAACCTCTGCCGTGGATGTAGCAACGTCCGTGCCGCGTGTGGGCGTGGGCGGGTTGCGGAAACGAAGCGGGCCGAGGTGGGCGCGGTGCCCGACCTCGGCCCGTCGATCGACGTGGTCGATGGTTCGTTACGGGCGATCGCCGCCTTCGCGGTCCTCCTCTTCGCCTGCGCGCGCCTTCGAGCGAGCCTCGTCGGCTTGCTCCGACGCGCCGGTGTCGATGCTGGCCGCGAAGATCTGGTCGATCGGTTCGACCGGCTGCAGGCGCGCCGCTTCCGGAACCTCCTGACGACGGGCGTCGATCATCTCCCGGCGCAGGGCGACGCGGCGTTCGGCGACCTTGGCCTCGAGCAGCGACTGCTCGACGCGGTCGACCGCCTGGCACACCTTGGCGCGGTACGACGGCACATCGACCTCGGAGGCCTGCGGGCGATCGAGTTGGGCGACGGCCTCGGCCTTATGGAGTTCGAGGCGCGCATCGGCGAGGCAGGCGCGGCTCTCGACCAGCGCCTTGCGCTTCACGGCGAGCGTGGCGACGTCGTCGTAGTAGGCGCGCTTGGCGTGCTCCAGGCGGCGGGCGTCGTTGATCTCGACGACCAGCGCTTCGGCCTCGCGGACCTGCTCCTGGCCGCTGTGGCGGCGCGCGTGGTGCACGCGGCTGGTGGCGTCGGCCAGCCGCGCTTCGGTGGTCGAGCAGTTGGCGTCGGCGAGGTCGCGCAGGTTGCGAACCTCGTTCAGGTCACGATCGGCGATCGCGACCTGCTCGCGGTACTCCGCGGCCTCACGTCGGGTCGCATCGATCCGGTCTTGCTTCGCCTCCGGAACGAACGCGAGCAAGCCGTCGCGCTCGTTGCTCGGCAGGTCGTGGTGGGTGGAACAGCCGACGGCGAACATGGAGCTGGCCAGCAGGGGGAAGGTGATTGCTTTCATGATGGGCCTTGCCTCGTGGGCGGTAGGCCGCGGGTTCCAACAACCGTGCCAGGGCCCGGGTGGCGGCGCATCGGCACGAGGTTGCGGCCCTCGCGCGGGCAGGCGCCGGGCTGAGGTCGCGGTGCGTTCTCGCGGACGATGGCGGTGCGCCGTGGACCGTGTCGTTTCTACAAAGCACGACGATCTGCTCGGGTGCGGTGCGCGGCGGCTCCGCGACGCTGCGTCGACGGCCGCGTCGGCGTGCGGCGGGGCGTGGCTCGGCAGTTGCACGTCGCGAGACGCTCACGCGATGAAGAACAGCTTTCGAGAAGACCCGGTGGACGACCTGCTCGCGATCGGCGCGGTCGACCAGGACAGTGCCAGGATCTGGGTTCGCAGCGCCACTCCGGGCCCACACGTATTGGAGGTGGCGGAGGCCGGCGACGCGGCGCGGCGACGCGTGCCGTTCGACGTGCCGGCGGACCCTGCTGCGGACAACCTGGCCGTGGTCACGGCGAACGGGCTCGCGCCGGGACGCGCGCACACCGTTGCCGTCGAACGCCCGGCGGACGAGGTCCTGCCGGCTCGGTCGATCGGAGCAGGTCGCTTCCGGACCGCGCCCGATACCGCAGGCGAGCGCGTCACGATCGGCGTGATGAGCTGCCACCAGCCGTTCGACGAGCAGGGTCGCTTCGATCCGGACGCGCGTGCGATGCTGGCGGGAGCCGACCAGCTGCTGCGCGAACGTGACGCCGCGTTCGTCTTGATGCTGGGCGACCAGATGTACTCCGACGCGCCCGACGGCTGCTCGCTGTACGACGACGACCACTTCGCGACCGTCGCGCCGCCGGGGCGCCGTCGCCTGCTCGACTGCGACGCGAACGAGGTCCGCAGGCTCTATCGCGAACGCCATCGCCGGTTCTTCGCGATGCCGGGCTGGCGCGAGCTGCTGGCAGGACGTCCGTGCTACGCGACGCTCGACGACCACGAGGTGGTCAACAACTGGGGCTCGTCGCCAGCGCACGACAGCGACGAATGGGCGGCTGTCCGGGACGGTGCGCTGCGCGCGTTCGTCGACTACCAGGGCAGCCGCGTCTACGACGTGCCCGAGCGACTGCCGCCGTCGCTGCACTTCTCGTTCTGCCACGGGCCGGTCGCGGTGATGGTCACCGACATGCGCACGCCGCGCTCGATCGCGCGTGGCACGCTGTTCGGCGAGCACCAGCTCACGGCGATCGAACGGTTCCTGCGGATGCACCGCGACGCGCCGGTCGCGGTCGTCGCGACGTCCCTGCCGTTGTTCCACATCCCCAAGCCGATGGCCTACCTGGGCGGCCTGCTGACCCCCGACGGCGACGACTTCTCCGATCGCGCGATCCACCCCGCGTTCGAGCACGAGTACCGGCGGATCTGCGCGATCCTGCGCTCGCACGTCGAACGCCACCCCGAGCAGCAACTGGTGCTGGTCAGCGGCGACATCCATCTCGGTGCGATCTGCGCGATCGAGTGGCCCGGCGGCAGCAAGGCGGCGCAGCTGATCTCGAGCGGCGTCACGCGCAGCCCGGAGACGGGCGTGGCCCTCGCCAGTTCTGCGGCGGTGCAGATGTCGCACCTGTCGCCGGATCGGTCCGGCGACGTGCCGTCCGCGACCGTGGTCGAGACCGAGGCGGACAACCCGTTCCTCAACCGCAACATGGGACTCGTCGACGTCGTGCCCGATGGGGACGGTGGGTATGCGGTTGAGCTTTCGCTGCACGGCCTGCTCGATGGTGGGCGCGATGGCGGTCGCTTCGGGGAAGCCGTCCGACAGCGGATGCACGGTCAGGGGTGATCCCGCGAACGGAGACCTGGAAGCGTGCTTAGAACGAAGCGGGCAGCAGCCATCACGTGGCGGGCGGTCGTGGGATTCGTCGAGGACGATGCGTTGACCCACAGCGCCGCGGTCGCGTTCTACAGCGTGCTGTCGCTGGCACCGATCCTCGTGCTGATGCTCTGGGTCTCGTCCGGACTTGGCGACGAGGTTCAAGGCCAGTTGGTCGAGGAGCTGGCTCGGTTGATGGGCGCCGAGAGCGCCGAGGTCGTGCGTCGCGTGATGGAGATCACGGACACCACCGACGACGAGACCGCGACCATGTCCGGGTGGCTCAGCGGCGGCATGCTGGTCCTGTCTGCCACGGCCGTGTTCGCGCAGTTGCAGTTCGCGCTCAACGCTATCTGGGAAGTCCCTGCAAGGTCCGATCGCAAGATGATCCTGCCGTGGTTGCGCAAACGAATGCTGTCGCTCGGACTGATCGTGTCGACCGGCTTCCTGCTGTTGGTTTCGATGATCGTCAGCTCCGCGCTGACGGCGGTCCTCGGCGCGCTCCACGATCAGTTGTTCGAGACCTCGACGATCGTCTGGGTGCTCACGGAACAGGCGCTGCCGTTCGCCGTCTACCTGCTGCTGTTCATGGCGGTGTTCCGGTTCGTGCCCGACGTGCGGCTGCGGTGGCGCGACGTGGCCTTCGGTTCGTTGGTCACCGCAGGCCTGTTCCTGCTCGGCAAGTCGTGCATCGGGATCTACCTTGGCACCAGCGGGCTCCGTTCGAGCTATGGCGCCGCCGGCTCGCTGGCGATGATGTCGATCTGGGTCTACTACTCGGTGGCGATCGTCCTGTTCGGTGCCGAGCTGACCAAGGCGCGGGTCGGGGCTCGCGACCAGGCCGTGCCGTTGGAGGCGCATGCCGGGCAGGCGTCGGCGCAGGCTCGTTCGCTTGACTGATTCCTTCACGCGATGTTGCCCCGACTCGCGTCGCCGAGCCGGTGGCGTCGCGCCGTCAATCGAGCTGCGTGATCAACCAGGCACCGCCGAGCAGCCCGGAGGCCGTGGCGGTGAGCACGGCGACCTTGGGAAATCGGGCCGCCAGCACCATCGCTCCGCCGACGACGGCAGCCGCGACGGCGAGCAGGAGCGACTCGAGCAGCCAGTCCTGCAGGGTCCAGCTGCTGTCGGTGTGTGGCGCAACGGACGTCGGCGCGGGGTTGCGGGCCAGTTGTGTCTTCGCTTCGCGGTCTCCGCCCTGGGCTCGAACCTGCTCGAAGGTTGCCCTTCGCTTTGCGACGCGGGCCTCGACTTCGGTCGCCGTCGCGGTCCGTTCGCTGGGCAGGCCGGTCGACGCGTCGGGGCTGCCGTCTGCGCCGCTGCGCGCGTCGACGCGGCCTTCGTCGATCTTCGGCGGCTCGCTCGCGTGCGCGGGACGATCGAGAGGCTGTGTCGCAACCTCCGAGAACGCCGCGGCATCCTCAGGATCGTCGCCGGCTTCTGTGCCGCCGACGACCTCGTCGTCGTCGTCATCAACGGCCTGCTCGGGCCGGAACGGCCGATCGCTGTCGACGACTTCGAGGCGTTCGAGCGGCTGCTGCCGCTCGACCCCGCCGAACAGGCTGCAGCCGCAGATGGCCAGCAACGGCAACCAGAGGATCGATCGCGCGTTCATCCGGACCTCTGCTGGGGTCCGGAGGAGGTTGGATGCGGTCGGGTGATGTCGTCGAGTTCGACCGAATCGTCGATGGCCGGGCCGAGCGCGACCAGGAAGGCGTTGCGCAGGATGCTGCCGACGGCCGTGACGAGGTCGGGCGTCACCTCGCTCCAGGTCCCGGAGACCGGGGTCCTCGCGGCCAGGCGATCGTGCGGCTGGTTCTCGAGCACTTCGGCAGCGACGGCAACCAGGCCTTCCCACAGGTTCTGGGCTGCATCTACGGGCGAGTTCCACTCCTCGAAGTGGGTGACCTGCAGATCCTCGAACAGCGTCTTCACGTAGCCTTCGACCCGCCCCGACGAGCTGGCGAACTCCGAGTAGACGTCGAGCGTTCCGCCCTCCGCCTCGACGCTGCCGTATGCGGCGAAGAAGTCGTTGAGGTCGGTCAGTTGGAGCTTGCGCACGGACGCGTCGAGTTCGAATCGCGGCGGGTGCGTCAGCGGGTCGAACCGCAGGCGGGCTTCGAACTCACCTGTGCCGAACGGGCGTCCGGCTGCTTCGACCTCGGCCGGCAACTGCGCGGCGTCTTCGTCGTCGGTGGCGCCCTCCCCGCGGATGTTGGTCACGTTGAGCGCCTCGAGATAGAAGTCGGTGATGTAGGCGTCGACCATCGGGTCGGTCCTCACGTCCCGCACGCGGAGTTCCCCATCGCGCACGACGAAGCGGTTGATCTCGAACGGTGCGAACTCATCGAGCCGCGCCGTCCAGTCGGTCTGCTCGCCGGTTCGCTGCACGGGTTCGTGGTCCGCGAGCGCGAAGTCGGCGACCGGTTGATGCAGCGTGACCTCCGACACGATCCGGCCCCGCAGCAGGCCGGCCCACTGCAGGGCGACGTCGATCCTCGCGACGGTCAGCAGCGGTCGCGCCGTGCGGTCGTCTGCTTCGAACAGCCGGAGACCGCGGATCTGGTGGGCGCCGCGCCACAACTTGAGGTCGACGCCTTCGATGGTCCCCCGCACGTTGTCGGCCTTGTCGAGCACATGGTTGATCCATGCACGCACCACCGAGGGCAGGGCGGCCCGCGCGCAGACCAGCACCAGCAGCGACCCGCAGAACGCACGCCAGAAGGTCAGGCGGCGTTTGCGGATCCGGTCGCCTGCGCGATCGTGGCACGAGGGACTGGCGCCCCGATCCGGCGTGCGATGATGTCGATCGGTTCTCATCGGTCCCGGGTCGCGTGCGCAACATCCATGCCCGTGCCGGTCGGCCCCGGGGTTCGACGGCCCGCTCCGCGGCCGTATCGGTCGTGCGTGTGAGCAGATTGCAGATCTCGCACACGCACCGTTGCCCCGACGCAGGGATTCCGCGCGGGCCGTTCGTCCCACCGCGTTGGTACGCAGCTTGCTCCACGGACTCCGGTCATGAAGATGATTCGAAGTTGTTCCGTCGCCCTCCTCGCGCTGGCTGCCTGCACCTCGGATGTCGGTTCGCACGGCCACTCCGTCGACACGGCGATCTGTGTCCTGCAGCCCGTCGGCGATTCCGGCGTGACCGGCAGGCTGCTCGTGACCCCGACGTCCGACGGTGTGCGGATCGTCGGTGAGGTGCGCGGCCTGACGCCGGGCGAGCACGGCTTCCATGTGCACGAGTTCGGCGACCTGAGCGACCTTCGCGAGGGCAAGTCCGCCGGCGGCCACTTCGCCCCGGGTGGCCACGATCACGGCGCGCGCGAGCACGGCGAACGGCACGCGGGTGACCTCGGCAACATCGTGGCGGGCGACGACGGCGTCGCCAAGGTCGACATCCGGGACGGTGTGATCGCGCTCGGCGGCAAGCACTCGATCGTCGGTCGCGCCCTGGTCGTGCACGCCGAACGCGACGACTACGGGCAGCCGACCGGCAACGCCGGGGCGCGCGTCGCGGTGGGCGTGATTGGTATCGCGCGGCGCTGATGCCGCCCGGATCTAGAAGCGCGTCCATGTAGTGGACGCGCGGCCAACCATGATCGCGGAAGCGGCGTGTGCGCGTGCGGACGGGGCTTTGCCTCCTGACCCTCGTTCGGCTTCGCGTCGAGCGGGGCCTCGAGGTCGCGCGCGAGCAGGATCGCATCGGCGATGTCGAGCAGCTTGCGCCGCTTGCTGGCGGCGGTCTTCTGCAGCATGCGGAAGGCCTCCGACTCGTCGAGGCCGTGCTGCTTCATCAGCACGCCCTTGGCCTTCTCGATCGTCTTCCGCGCCGTCAGCGCCGACTTCAGGTCCTGCACCTCGGCCTGCAGTTCGCGGAACTGCTCGAACCGCGCGAGGACCAGCTTGATGGTGGGGCGCAGATCCTCCTCCACGACCGGCTCGACCAGGTACGCCATCACGTGGTCCTCGAGCGCCCGTTCGACGCTGGCGAGGTCCGAGCGCGGGGTGACGATGATGCTCGGCAGCGGGTCGATGCGGGAGATGTCGATCAGCGAGCGGATCGCGTCCCCGTCCTCGAGTCGCAGCGACGACAGGATCAGGTCCGGTCGCGTGCCGCGGCACGTCGACATGACCTCGGCGCGCGTCGAGACGTGCCCCGCGACGTCGTGGCCCAGGGACGTCAGTAGCTGCGACAGCTCGTTGCCGCGTTCCGTATCGTGATGGGCAACCAGGATCTTGTGACTCTCGTCCATGGGGTTCGGCGGGATGGGGGGAGCTTGCCGCACAGCAAGATACCTGCCAGGCCACGGGGTTCGCCGGAGGAATTATCTCGCCAGGGGCTGGCCACGGTCGTGGCGTGGCCGCTACAAGGTATGGGTCTTCGTCCGCTGACCCATGACGGCTCGGTTTGGACTCGCCAAGAGCCATCATGGAAAGTCATCGCCAGCGTTCTGGCGTTGCCGGGGCTGCGCATGCGCGCCTCCGCGACGCCACCATCCGCGTGCACGGTCTGCTCGAACGGGACCTGCTGATCAACTCGGTCGACCCGTCCGAGGACGACCGCCGCCGCTTCCTGGCCGCCCTCTATGGCTGGCTGGAGCCGACCGGAGCCAGACTGTGGACGCACGGTTGGAGCAGCGCGAGCGAGCCGGGCCTGCGCGCACGCAAGTACGACTGGCTGCGCCGCGACCTCGAGGCCAACGGGATCGCGTGCGCGCGGCTGCCGATGGCGCGACAGTCGCTCGTGGTGTGCGATCCGTGGGCACGCATCGGCCTCGCCTACGTGCACGAGGGATCCCTGCTCGGCGGCCTGGTGCTCAAGCATCGCTGGCAGGGTGTCGGCTCGCCGCTCGCCGCGTCGCGCTACCTGACCGGCTACGGCCTGCGGCAACCGGACCTGTGGCGGTCGTTCCTGGCGGAGATCGAAGCTCTGTGCGCGGACAGCCCGGACGGGCTCGAACGGTCCTGCGACCATGCGGTCGCCGCGTTCGGCTCGCTGCACGAGTGGTTTCGTGAGCAGGGCGTGACCAGGTTGCGGGGGAGCAGGTGAGCGGCGACGAACCGGTCGAGCACGGCGACGCCAGTGCGGTGACGTTGGCGGACTGTGCCGACGAGCCGATCCATCGCCCCGGCATGATCCAGCCGCACGGCGCGATGCTGGTGTTCGACGCGGTGCCCAAGCTGGTCGCGCACAGCGCCAATGCGAGGCAGGTGCTCGGCGACCTGACGCTCCCGGAGGTCGGCGCCCAGCTCGGGCCGGAGCACATGCAGGGGCGGCTGCTGCCGCTGCTGCAGGACATGACCGCGCGCTCGCTCGCCAGCGTGTCGCTGGAGCTCGACGGACCCGACGGGCCGCTGGATCTGGTCGCGCACCAGTCGGATGGCGTCATCCTCGTCGAGGCCGAGACCCGTCCCGACCGGGCCGGCTCGGAACCGCAGTTCGCGTATCTGGTGCATCAGGTCACGTCGCGTCTGCAGCAGGAGACCGATCTCGTGTCGCTGCTCGGCGAGGCGGTGGTCGCGGTTCGTGACCTGACCGGCTTCGACCGCGTCATGGCCTACCAGTTCCTCGAGGACGACTCGGGCGAGGTCGTCGCCGAGGCGCGGCGATCCGACCTCGAGCCGTTCCTCGGGTTGCGCTATCCGTCGACGGACATCCCGTCGCAGGCGCGCCGGCTCTACGTGCTCAACCGCGTGCGCACGATCCCGGACGTCGACTACGAGCCCGTGCCGCTGGTTCCGTCGAGTCGCAACCCGGTGTCGGGCCGCGACCTCGACATGAGCCACTGCGTGCTGCGCAGCGTCTCGCCGATCCACGTCGAGTACCTCAACAACATGGGCGTCGGCGCCTCGATGAGCGTGTCGCTGGTGGTCGGCGGCAGGCTCTGGGGGTTGATCGCGTGCCACCACATGGGGCCCAAGTACCCGTCGCTCAACGTCAGGCTGTCGTGCCTGATCCTGTCCGAGCACCTGTCCCTGCTCGTCGCCAAGGTGTCCGAGAGTCGGCGCCTCGCGGTGATGCAGAAGTCGGCGCAGGCGGCCCGCCTGATGGTCGAACGTGCGGCTGCTGCGGACGACGTGATCCAGGGAGTCATCTCCGGCACGCCGACGTTGCTCGACGTGGTCCCGTCCGATGGCGCGGCGATCGTGCTCGGCGGGCGGATCGCGACGATCGGTCGGGTTCCGCCGCGCCAGCAGATCCGTCGGCTGGTCGACCGCGTCGCGACGCGCGCCGAGCCGGTGTTTGCGTCGCATCGCGCCGAGGAGTGGGTGCAGGACGAGGACGACAGCACCTGGGCGGGTCTGCTGGCCGCCGAGTTCTTCCGCGACTCGACCGGTTACCTGCTCTGGTTCCGGTCCGAGCAGGTGCGACAGGTCCGGTGGGCCGGCAATCCGGAGAAGGTCTACGCCGCCGGCCCGAACGGCGGTCGGCTGAGCCCGCGCGGTTCGTTCGAGGAGTGGAAGGAGCTCGCCCGCGGCACCTCGGCCAGCTGGCTCGACGGCGAGATCGATGCGGCACAGGAGTTCCGCGTGCAGCTGCAGCGGGTCGCGCTGCAGCGCGTGTCGCGACTGGAGCGCATGCAGAGCCTGTTGATCGGCGTCCTGGGTCACGACCTGCGCACGCCGCTGCACGCGATCTCGCTGTCGGCGGAGGTGTTGGCTGCCTCCCACGAGGCCGGCGATACGATCCGTCGCTCGACCTCGCGCATGCAGTCGATGATCGATCGCATGCTCGACTACGCGCGGCTGGCCAACAACGAAGGGTTGACGGTGCAGCCCCGGCGACAGGACGTGCACGTTGCGATCCGCGCGATCGTCGACGAGGCGTGCGCCGCGTTCCCGGGCTGCGAGATCGACTACCGCGCGCTCGGCGATCCGCTCGCGGACTTCGACGGCACCCGGATGGGGCAGCTGGTCTCCAACCTGCTCAGCAACGCGCGCCACCACGGCGACGCCTCGCGGCCGATCCAGGTCGTCGTCGACGGCGACGACCGGGTCGTGCAGGTGGCGGTCTCGAACTACGGTGAGCCGATCGCCGAGGACCGGCGCGAGAGCATCTTCGACGCGTTCGTGTCGGACGGCGCCCATAAGGACGGCGCCCATCAGGGTGGCGGCGGCAAGGGCGGCGGCGAACGGGTCGGGCTGGGACTGTTCATCTGCCGTGCGATCGTGCGGGCGCACGGCGGCACGATCTCGGTCGCCTGCGACGACGGCCAGACGACCTTCGCGTTCCGGATCCCGCGGTCGGCCGCGGGCGGCGACGCTCACTGATCGGAGAGCAGCGGCGCCAGCGCCGCGCGCAGCGTCTCGGGTTGCACCGGCTTGGTCAGGTGCTCGTCGAAGCCTGCTGCGAGCGCCTGCTCACGGTCGGACTGCTGGCCGTAGCCGGTGACGGCGAGCCACAGCCGCTTTCGCTCCGTGCTCGGTTGCTTCGCCGCGCGGATCACCTCGTAGCCGTCGAGCTTGGGCAGGCCGATGTCGAGCAGCACGGCGTCGGGGTCGTGTTGTTCGAGGCACCGCAGCGCGGCCTCGCCGTCGTGGGCGAGCACCGTGCGGAAGCCCCACAGCTCGAGCAGCATGCCGGCGGACGTCGCCGAGTCGACGTTGTCGTCGACGATCAGCGCGATGGGGGTGTGCGCTGCCTGCGTGTCCGGTCGTGCGGCGGCGTCGTCGGCGGCGGAGGCGGCCTGCGTGCGCGGCAGGCGCACCGAGAACGTGCTGCCCGCGCCGGGGCCCGGACTGCTCGCCTCGACCTCGCCGCCGTGCATCGTCACCAGCCGGCGCACCAGGGTCAGGCCGAGCCCGAGGCCGCCTTCGGCCCGCTCGGGGCTGCGTTCGCCCTGCACGAACAGGTCGAACAGCGCGTCGATCTGGTCCGCGGCGATGCCGGCGCCGTCGTCGCGGACCGACAGCGTCACCGACGTCGGGGTCGTACCGACCTCGACCTCGATGTGGCCGCCGGGTTGCGTGTACTTGGTCGCGTTGTCGAGCAGGTTGCTGACGATCTGGACGAGGCGCACCGCGTCGCCTTCGACGAGGGCGGCGTCCGGACCGGTGTCGACGCGGACCTGGTGCCGGTTCTGCGTGAAGCTCGGCTGGATGCGTTCGACCGCCTGGTCAACCACGGTGCGGATGTCGACGACCTCGCGTCGCATCGGCAGCTTGCCGTTCATGATGCGCGCGACGTCGAGCAGGTCGTCGACGAGGTGGCGCATCTGGTCGACCTGCCGGGCGATGATCTCCGAGACCCGACGCACGTGTTCGGGGTCGGGGGCCGTGCGCAGCACCTCGACGGCGTTGCTGATCGGAGCCAGCGGGTTGCGCAACTCGTGGCCGAGCATCGCGAGGAACTCGTCCTTGCGCCGGTCGATCTCCTGCAGCTTCTCGAGCGCCTTCTGTGCGCGCTGCTCGGCGCGTCGACGTTCGCCGATCTCGCGCTCGAGTTCTCGCCGTCGCTCGGCCTCGATGCCGGCGCGCACCTTGGTCCGCTGCAGCTCCTGTTCGGCCAGCGCGCTCTGCAGCACGCGCTCGACGCATGAGACGAGCATCTCGAGGAAGCTGTCTCCCTTGTGCACGAAGTCCCGCACGCCGGCGCGCAGGGCCTGCAGGACGACGTTGGGGTCTTCGTTGCCGGTGACCAGCACGCACGGGGCCTGCATCCCACGCTCCTGCAGCGCGGCCACCAGTTCGAGCCCGGTCCGGCCGCCGGTCAGCTGCTGATCGATCAACCAGCACTGCACGTCCGCCAGCCGCGGATGGGCCAGCGCCTCTTCGGTGCTGGCGCAGGCCAAAACCTCGTAGCCGCGGCGCTGCAGCGCGAGCTGCTCCATGCGTGCGGTGCCGGCGTCGTCGTCGACCACGCACAGCAGGTGAGGATCAATCGTCTCGTCCGGCATCTTCGGGGAAGCGGGCGATTTTCAAGAACCTGCCGAGGCGTTGCATCGCCTCGACGAACTCGTCGTAGACGACCGGCTTGGTCACGTAGACGTTGCAGCCGAGTTCGTAGCAGCGTTGCACCTCCTGCGGACTGTCGGAGGTGGTCAGCATGATGACCGGCAGGCGCTGGTGCTCGGGGTCCTGTCGCAGCCGCTCGAGCACGCCGATCCCGTCGAGCTTCGGCATGTTGATGTCGAGCACGAGCAGACGGCGGCTGCCGGCGCCGACCGGCCGCGGCTGTTCGCTCAGGTATCGGAGGACCTCCTGGCCGTCCTCGCAGCGAACGACCTGGCCGTCGAAGCCGGCGCGCTCGAGGTTCTTGCAGATCAGGTGGGCGTGTCCGTCATCGTCCTCTCCGAGGATGATGGTTGTGATCGATGGTTCCATGCGTTTCGTCGCCGCAATCCTACTCGTCGGACCCGGCCGGTCGAGCCTGCATCAGGGTCACGTGCACGGTGGTCCCCTCGCCGGCGACCGAAGTGATCTTCAGCGCGCCGTGGTGCCGATCGACCACCCGTTTGACCAGCGACAGGCCGATGCCCTCGCCCTCGCCGCCGGCGTAACGTGAGAACGGCAGCGTCGCCCGTTCGCACTGCTGCTCGGTCATGCCGATGCCGTTGTCCTGCACGAAGATCGTGTAGCTGCCTGCCGGGGATGCTTCGGCGACCCCGACGGTGATCTGCGCGTCGCGCTCCTGGTGCCGATACTTGATGGCGTTGTTGAGCAGGTTCTCGAACACGCGCACCAGCGCGTCGGCGTCGCCGTATACGGTCGGCAGCGGTTCGCGAACCGCCATCGTCGAGCCGTCGGGCAGGCGCTTGCTCAGCTCCGCGACCAGCTCCCGGACCTGCTCGTCGAGGGCGACGTTCTGCCAGTGGTAGTCGACGCGGCCGGCCCGCGACAGGCTGAGCAGGGAGTCGATGATGCGCGCCTGCCGCTGCACGGCCAGGTCGATGAACCGCAGCGCTTCGCCCATGTCGCCCTCGATCAGGCCGTTCGCTCGTTCCTTGACCTCGGCGGGAACGTCGGGGGTCTCGCCGATCAGCTTCGACAGCGCCGCCGCGGTGCGGTGCAGTTCGCTGCCGAAGCCCTGCAGGTTGACCAGCGGCGATCGCAGGTCGTGCGAGACGCTGTAGATGAACATCTCGTTCTCCGACTGCTGGGCGCGCAGCGAACGGACCATCTTGTGGGTGGCCGTATCGATCCTGCCGATCTCGTCCTCGGCCGGGACCGGCGCGACCAGCTCGCCGCCGCGCTCCATGCGCAGCACGTTCTCCTGGATGGTGTGCAGGCGCCGCAGCATGCTGCGCAGCAGCAGCCAGCCGAACGTCACGACGATCGCGATGGCGGCGATCGAGCCACCGATCAGGACCTTCATGCCCTCCGCGGACAGCCGGTCGGTCTCGGCGAAGCGCGCGATCACGCGGCTGCGGAACTCGCGGCGGATCTCCTCGGCGAGCCGGACGACCTCGCCGAGTTCGCGGTCGTCCGAGGCCGCGGCCCGGCGACCCTCGACGAGGTTGCCTTGCAGCACCTGTCGCTGCGTCTCCAGGAGTCGGTCCAGCAGCGATTGCGCCAGCGAGGCGAACGTGCGCTGCTTCTCGGCGAGCGCGTCGGCGTCGTCGATCGCTCCGGTCATCGCTTCGAGGTCGCTCTCGGCCGCGCTGGCCCGCTCCGGGATCTCTCCGGTCAGGTCGCTCGCGCCGAGCAGCGCCAGCTGCAGGTTCTCGCCCTGGATCGTCACCAGCGTCGACTGGATCGACTCGAGGCGCGTCGACAGCTGCTGCGAACGTTCGGCTTCTTCGAGGGCGTCGGCCAGCGAGTAGCCGATCAGGATCAGCGGCACCAGCAGGGCCGCGATGGCCATCGTCGGAACGGTCAGCAGGAGCGCGCCCTTGCCGTTGATGGAGACGTTTCTGAGCATGGTCGTGATTCCGGTGCGATCCGATGGGCAGCGCCGATGGCGTCGATACGATAGTTGCCGATGAGTTCGGACGACAGCCAACAAGTGGAGCCCGCCGGCGTCCTGCGCGGCATTCCGGAAGCGACCCTGCGCCGCGCGCTGCACGACCTCAGCGGTCCGCTCAACTCGATCTCGATCCTGAGCGAGCTGTTGCGAGCCAAGCTCGAGGGAGCGGATCGCAGCGGCTCCGAGTTGATCGATCGCATCTCGGCGACCATCCAGCAGATGGGCCGCATGGTCCACCACGTGCGGCGGGCAGCGACGAGCATGTCGACCGACGCGTGCCGCGACCACGACCTCACAGAGGCGCTCGGCCGCGCCGCGGAACGCGCCGGTGAGTTCGAGACGACCTCGATCGACGGCGCCGATGGCCTGCAGGTCGCAGCTCCACCGGGCCAGCTCGATGGGCTGCTCGATTGCGCCTACCGCTGCGTGGCCGGCGGAGCCGCGTCGGCCTCCTGGCGGGCCGAGCGTGCCGACGGCGACGGGCCAGACGGTCGCCTGCTGCTGCGCATGCTGCTGGCAGGGGACGGCGTGGAGCTGCCGGCGGTGCCCGCTCGGCAGCACCTGGTCGCGGCCGGCGACGTCGACGCCGCGTGGTTCGAACTGTCGGCGCGCCTCGATGGGATCGGTGGCGGCTATGCCGATGGCGACGCTGGCTCCGGGCCGGTCGTCGCGATCTACTTGCCCTCGCCGATCCGAAGCTGAAACTGGGCGCCTTCCGCGCTCCCTCCGACCGATGACCGAACTACGAACCCTGCTCGTCGAAGACGACTCGGTGAGCGGTGCCGCCCTCGCCGAACACCTGGAGTCGCAGGGACTCCGGACCACCTTGGTGGCCTCGCTCGCGGACGCGCGTGCACAGCTGGCGGACGGCGTGTTCGACCTCGTGTTGCTCGACATCCAGCTGCCCGACGGCAGCGGCGCCGAACTGCTCGCCGAGCTCGACGGGTCGCCCACGGACGTGGTGATGATCTCGGGTCAGACCACCATCGAGGACACGCTCGACGCGCTCCGTCGCGGGGCGTTGGACTTCCTGCCGAAGCCGATCGACATGGCGCGGCTGAAGGCGATCATCGCCAACCTCAACAGCCGCATGCAGCTGCGCGGCCAGGTGCAGGACCTGAGGCGCCAGCTGATCGAGCTCGGTCGCTTCGGCGGCATGGTCGGCTCGTCGCCGGCGATGAAGCGCGTCTACGACTGCATCGAGCGGGTCGCCCCGACCAACGAACGCGTGCTGATCATCGGGCCGTCCGGCGCGGGCAAGGAGGTCGCCGCGGCGACCATCCAGAAGTTGAGCCGTCGCAGCGACGCTCCCTACGTCGCGGTCAACTGCGGCGCGATCTCGCCCGCTCTGATCGAGTCCGAGTTGTTCGGCCACGAACGCGGCGCGTTCACCGGAGCCGATCGGCAGCGCAAGGGGGTGTTCGAGCAGGCGGACGGCGGCACGCTGTTCCTCGACGAGGTCACCGAGATGCCGATCGAGCTGCAGGTGCGCCTGCTGCGCGTGCTCGAGACCGATCGCATCACCCGCGTCGGCGGACAGAAGGAGATCGAGGTCGACGTGCGCTTGATCGCGGCGACCAACCGCGACCCCAAGGAGGCGGTCGCGCGCGGGATCCTGCGCCACGACCTGCTCTACCGACTGTTGGTGTTTCCGGTGGTTGTCCCGCCGCTCAAGGATCGCGAGGGCGACGTCCGGCTGCTTGCGCAGCACTTCCTCGAGACCCTGGACGAGTCGCACGGGGACCGGCGCACGCTCAGCGCGGCCGCCCTGCGCATGCTCGAAGCGCACGACTGGCCCGGCAACGTGCGCGAGCTGTACAACGCGCTGCGACGTGCCTACATCATGTCGACCGACGTGATCCAACCCGACGACCTGCTGCTCGGGGACGTCGCGGTTGCGGACAGCGTCGGCGAACCGGTCGCTGCCGCGGCGGCTGAGCCGGCCGTCACCTCATCTGACGATTCGGCTGGCGATTCGGCGACCGGCGGCGTCGGCGACGCCGCCAGCGAACGGCCAGGACGATTCGGTGACGCAGCCGGCGGCAACGATGTCGATGCAGCCGGGCCGATCACGATCCGACCCGGGATGAGCATCGCCGAGGCGGAGCGCCTGTTGATCCTCGCGACGCTCGAGTCCGTCGATGGCAACAAGAAGGCCGCGGTCGAGAGCCTCGGCATCAGCCTGAAGACGCTTTATTCGCGGCTGCAGGTCTACTCCGCCGCCGACGAGCGCTGATCGCGGCGGCGATTCGGGCGCCCGTCATCACGGCCCGTGTGCATTCTGCAATCGGGATGCGCCGTGACGCCTTCGAGCAGGACGTTCGGTCGACGTGACGAGGGGAGGGGCCGTGGCATGGAGCTTGCTCCCGGCGCGCCATGCCAAAGCTGCACCGGTGCCTCTACCTCGCCGCCCCCCTGACCATGATCGCCTGCTCGACGCAGCACGCCACGCTGCCGCGAGCAGTCGGAGACGACCCGGCCAGTCCTGCATGGCGGGGTTCGCCGTCCGCAGCGGAACCGTTCGCGTCGACGGCACCCGCATCGCGCACCGTCCGCGCGCCCGAGCGTCCGCCGGTCCAGGAGCCCGAGGCCAAGAGCAGCGGCTGGCCGCGCGACGACGCGCCGTGGGAGATCACGGTCGGTGGTGCCGGTGCCAGCAACGACGACTTCGACGCGGGTGGCGCCCAGCTCGGCGTGACCGTCGGCTACTACCTCAACCCGGTGGTCCAGGTCTCGTTCCGCCAGAACGGTTGGTTCAGTGACGCCGGCCCGAGCATGTCGGAGCAGTGGAACGGCGCCTCGCGCTTCGCCATCGACCTGCATGTTCCCGGCGGTCCCGTGCAGCCGTACATCGGCGCCAACGTCGGCTACGTCTACGGCGACAGCGTCAAGGAGACGATGGTCGCGGGCCCCGAGGCCGGCGTGAAGTTCTACCTGCAGGACGACGCGTTCCTGCAGGCGGGGGCGGAGTACCAGTTCTTCTTTGACGAGGACGACTCGCTCGAGGCGGCGTTCGACGACGGCCAGGTGCTCTACGCGCTGACGATGGGCCTGCGCTTCTGATCGTCGTTCCGCCGAACGGGACGCCACGCTCCGCCGGTTCGAGGGTGCCTTCGCAGCTTGCGAAGGTGCCCTCGTCGCGGTTTTGGGCGTTGGCCGCGGCGGTGCCGTGCGCGGCTGTGCAAAGGATGCAGCGTTGTGCAGAAACGGCGCGCCCGGTTGCGCAGATCCTGCTCGGGCGGTGCCACGCCACCGGGGGAACGGCAGTCTTCGAGGTTTGGCACGGCGGTTGCTCCTGCTCTGGTGCGACCCGACACCCGGGTCATCGAGGTCCTATCCAATGCTTTCCTACACCCTCACCTTCCTCTTCCTCGCCCTGATCGCTGCCGTGTTCGGCTTCGGCGGAATCGCCGCGAGCTTCGCCGGTATCGCCAAGATCCTCTTCGTCGTGTTCCTGGTGCTGCTGGTGATCAGCTTCCTGTTCGGTCGCCGCCGCGTCGTCGCCTGATCGGCGAGCCGATCGACACGCACCCCAGCCCGAACCACGCCCGACGACCCGACCCTCTTCTTCAGGAGACCAGACATGCAAGCACGCACCAGCCCTTCCGTTCCCGCCAAGCCCGCCCGCAAGCTCACGGTCTGGGCGCTCGCCGCGATGTTGCCGTTGTTCGCGCTCACGGCATGTGACGGCGACGACATCGAAGACGTCGGCGACGAAATCCAGGACGTCGGCGAGGAGATCGGCGACAAGATCGAGGATATCGGCAAGTAGCCGTCGTCTTCGCTCGCCTTGCCCGCGGCTGCGTCACCAGGTGCGCGTCGCGGGTCGATCCCGACCGGCGATCCAGCCATGGTCTTCATCACGTTGCCGAGCTGTTTCGTCGCCTGCCTGGTGCTGACCGCGTGCGTCTACGACGCCGCGGGCATCCGCCGAGGGCGCGTCGGGCGCGGCCTGGCCGACGCCGCGCGACTCGCGCGCGAAATCCAGTCGTGGCGCCTGCGCCTGTCGCGCGGCCACGTCGATCCGCTGCTGCCCGCCGAACTGTCGAGCTTCCAGCGACGCGCGGCCGCGATCGCGTCCGCGCTCGACGAGACCGACGCCGCACGGGAGCGGCTGCTCGGCGTGCGCGCCGCGCTCGCATCGATCGCCGACCTCGACGTGCCGTCGTTCGGTTCCCGGCCCGACACGCAGCAACTCGATCGCCTCGCCAGTCGCGCGGGGCGGCTCGACGGCGCCGTTCGTCGCGCCCGCTGCTCTGCCTGAGCGCAGCCGCCATTGCCGCCGACGCCGGGATGCGCGCATGCACGATCTACCACGACGAAGGGTGGATGTTGCAAAGCCAACGGCTGCCACCAGATCGCTCGCACCCCGCAACTGGTTGCCGAGCAAGCGGCAACGATCAATGCGCGGAGAAGTCCGCAGGCTGGGCACGCGCCTTGCTTCTAAGGCTTCCGGCCGACGGCGAGGTTCGCCGCGCGGCCAACACATCCATCAACCAACCACAGGAGATTCCCGTGACTACCCGAGCCCTCGAGGGCAGCTGGCTCCGTCTCAAGAGCCAACTCAAACGCAGCTGGAGCAAACTCACCGAAGGCGACCTGGTCGCGATCCGCGGTGACCACACGCACGCGGCCGTGCGCATCCAGATGCGCTACGGCTCGCAGCGCGAAGCTGCGCAGACCGAGTGGGCCCACTTCTGCGAGAACTACTCGCGCGGTCTCGTCGCCACGGGCAAGGAGTAAGAACCATGCGATTCGAACGATTGGAAAACACCCTCAACGACCTCCGCACGCGCATCAAGGGCAAGTGGAGCAAGCTTACCAAGGCCGACCTCGACAAGATCGAGGGCCACTACTCGGAGCTGGCGGACGTCATCGCCAAGCGCTACTCGATGTCCAAGGGCGAGGCCAAGGAAGCCGTCGAGGAGTTCGGCGACGAGGTCGGCACGACGTTCGGCGAGGTCGCGCAGCACCTCGGGGACGCGGCGTCGGACGCCTGGCGCAACGGTCGCCATGCGGTCAAGGAGGCCTTCGACCGCACGGCCGAACGCGCCGGCGATGCGTGGCAGAGCACCAAGGACGGCGCGCAGCACCTGCGCGAGCGCACCGGCGAGGTCGTCAAGCAGAAGCCGCTGACGTCGATCCTGGTCGCCGCGGGCGTGGGTATCTTCGCCGGCTTCCTGCTGCGCCGGAGCCGCTGAACGTGATCATGCGCCGCGACCCCAGCAGCTCGCACGACGAGGGCCCTGAGCGGTCCTCTCTGCTGCAAGACCTGTCGCTTGCCGCCCAGGGTGCTCGCCAGGGCATCCGGGCGGCGGCCGGAATGGCCGAGCAGGAGCTGGAGCGGGTGCGCCTGCGCTCCAAGGTCTGGCTGTCGGAGCTCGCGCTGCGCGCACTGGCCGGCATCCTGCTGGTCTTCGCCGCCTGCCTTGCGTTGGCGCTCGGGGTCTACGGGCTCGTCACCGGCCTCACCGACGGCCTCGGCTTGCCGATGTGGGCCGCCGCGCTCACGGTCTCCGGTCTGATGCTGGCGACCGGTGCCGTCTCGTATCTTCGATGGCGCAGCAACGTCCGCCGCAAGCAGCACGACGCCGGCGACCACACACACCATCTCGCCGAGCTTCGCCGTGCGCGCCGCAAGATCACGCGTGGCCTCTCGAGCCCCAAGGCGCTGCTGACCGTCGGTGGCGTCGGCGCGGGTGCCGCCGTGGCCCTTCGCAGCCGCGGCGTGCGCAGGATGGTCGTGGCCGGAACGCGCCTGGCGAAGTACAGCACGCTGCGCAAGATCCTGCGCGATACGAGCCAGGCTTCGCGCCGCGCCAACTAGCGTCGCTGTCGATCCGCCGGCATTCGTGACGCGCGGCGGATCCCGTTTCTACAAAGCAGCAGGACGCCACGGCCGCTGCGGTGGCCCTCTTGCCGAGCAGGCACGTGGTCTGGTTGTTGCGAAGGCGTGGGCATGCAATCCCTCGTCCCCCTCTCGCTCGCAGCTGCCTGTCTCCTGATGTCCTCGTGCTCCGAAGGTCGCACCCGCACCGTCGAAGCCAGCACCGACGGCCCACAAGAGCCGATCAACGGATTCGACACCGACGTGCTCGAGCCGGACCTCGGCAACGACGGTGCATCCAGCGCGGGTGCTCCGCCGGGTACCGTCGACGACGCCTCGGTCGCTTCGTCTCCCGATCGTGCGTCTGCTGGCAGTTCGCCGCCGGGTGGTGGGGCGCAGGGAAGCGGCGCGCAGCCAGTGCCGGAGCCGAGCACGCTGCTGTTGCTCGGCAGCGGTTTGGCGGGGGTCGGAGCTTCGATGTTCCGACGCCGTCGCAAGCCGCAACAGGGCGCGTAGCGCACGTCGCTTCGCGCACGCCGCGCGTGCGACTTGCAGAATCTGCCGCGACCGACGCGCGAGGATGCGCTCGTTGGTCGACGCGGGTGCGATGCAGGCGCCGGTTCGCGCGCCGCCAACGGCCCAAAAGCAGGTCGTAGCGGACGACTTCGGGGTCCCGGTCCCCAGTTCGCCGCGCTTGGCACGCCTTCTGCATTCGACCGCATGCCTTCGTCGCGAGGGCGGCCCATCCGGGAACGCTCCCGCGTCGCGAAGCAACTCGCAGGTCGGCACCTCGGTGGCGACCGACACCAACACCATCACCGAACGACAAACGATGAACCTCAACCTCCCGCTCCTCGCCAGCGCCGCCGCTGCGCTGGCCGTTCTCAACCCGGCTACGGCGCAGGACGACGCCAAGAAACGCAGCGCCGACCGCCCGATCTTCGTCTCGACCGACTCCCTGATGGGCTGCAAGGTCGAGTGGCCCGGTGACGCGAAGTGCACCGTCAAGGACGCGCTGGTCGACCCGTCGACCGGACGCATCGCCGGCCTCGTCATGGACAGCGGCGCGATCGCCAGCTTCGACCGCCTGTGCTGGAACCCGGACGCGAGCTGCTTCGCCTGCACGAAGCCGCAAGCCGGCACCGCCGAGGCTGCGAGTTCGAAGAAGAAGACGGACGCGGAAGCCAAGGACGCCGCCGCGAGCACCAAGGCCGGCCGGCCGCTCGACGGCACCTTCCTGCTCTCGAGCGTCGTGAGCCTGCCGCTCGTCGGCTACGAGCGCACCGAAGAAGGGGACCGCAAGGACTGCGAGATCGGCTCGGTCGGCGGCGCGTTCGTCGACACGTGCTCGGGCAACCTGGCGTTCGTCACGACGTCGGTCGGCGGTGTGCTCGGCATCGGCGCCGAGTCGCGCGTCATCCCGTGGTCGGCCGTCTGCGTCGAACGCGGCGCCGAGGGTGAGTTCCAGCTGAGCACCGACATCCACAAGAAGCGCCTCGAGAAGGCGCCGGCGTTCGGTGACGGCGCCGACAACCTGCACAACCCGAACTACCGCGACACGCTCTACTCATACTACGGCACGCGCCGCGCCGACTTCGAGCCGGCGTCGAGCGACGGCGTCTCGGTGATCCCGGTCGACCAGATGATGGGGGCCACGATCGTCCGCGCCGGCAACGCGAAGGGCTCGCTGAAGGACCTCGTGCTCGACCCGAAGAGCGGCCAGGTGTCGCTCGCCATCTGTGCCAACGGCGACGTCGTGCCGGCGTCGGCGCTGCGCTGGGACGAGCGGGCGAAGCAGTTCCAACTGAGCGGTGACGTGAAGCCGGTCGAGATGGACGCCAACCAGGAGCAGATCCTGGCCTCGGCGCTCGCCGACTACAGCGTCATGTGCGGCTCCGAGCGGACCGGTGACCTGGAGGACGTCTACTTCGACGCCAACGCCGGCAAGATCGCCTACCTGTCGATCGAGAAGGACGGCGTTCGGGTCCTGCCGTGGTCGGTGGTCACGCTGAACACGGAAGGCAAGCAGCCGAGCATCTGCCTCGGTTGCGCGCACGACGCCCTGGAGAACGCTCCGAAGCTCAACGGCGAAATGGGCGCGACCATCTACAGCCCGGCGTTCCGTGCGCGCGTCGCCGCCGTCGAAACCAAGCCGCAATAAGGCACGCCTGCCATGAACAAGCCCGTGAGCATCGCCCTGGTCGTCGTCGGTCTGATCCTGCTGGTGATGGGCTTCAACGCCACGGAGGCCTTCGCCTCCGAGGTGTCGGAGTTCTTCACCGGCTCGCCGACCGACAAGGCCATCTGGCTGATCCTCGGTGGTGCCGCGGCGCTCGTCCTCGGCGGCATCGGCCTCCTCAACCGTTCGAAGCGATCATGACACCCAAAGGCGAAGCAGTCGGCCCGATGGCCGACCCCGGCAGGTCGACGACGACGATCTGCACCGCGTTGTTCCCCAACGGTCGCGCGGCCGACGCCGCGGTGCACGACCTCGTCCGGTCGGGCGTCCCCGCGGGCGACATCAGCCTGATCGACTCCGAGCACGACGGCCGCGGTCCCGCGGTCGTCGGCGCCGATGCGGTTGCCGCCGAAGCGGACGCACATCGCGGGCAGCTCCTCGCGAGCGGCCCGACGTCCTCACCCATCCCCGGTCGGCTGCCGACGAACGGCTCGGCCAACCGGGCAGCCGGAGCGCTGGTCATGGTCGGCCTGCACTGCGGCGATCCCAGCGGGAGCGATCGTGTCCTGACGATCTGCGCCGCCGCCGGCGCGCTCAGGACGTCGGCGATCTGAACCCGCGTTTCCGACCATCTCCGACCCGAACCAGGCAACCATGGACATCTACACCAGACTGAAGCAAGACCACCGACGCCAGCGCGAACTCGCGGCGCGACTCGCCGATACCAGCGGCGACTCCGCGGATCGGCAGCAACTCTGGCAGCAGTTCCGTGCCGAGCTGGAGAGCCACGCCAACGCGGAAGAGCAGACCCTCTACGCCGCTTTGATCGAGCGTCCCGAGGCACAGGAGAAGGCGCAGCACAGCATCGCCGAACACAAGGAAGCCTCCGACCTGATCGAGGAGCTCGACGACATCGACATGTCGAGTCCGGCCTGGCTGCAGAAGTTCAAGCAGCTCCAGGACGAGGTCGAGCACCACCTCGACGAAGAGGAGGCCGAGGTGTTCCCGCTGGCCAGCCAGCTGTTCGACTCGAGCCTTGCCGAGCACCTCGGCGCGAAGTTCGACGAGCGCAAGGCTGCCGAGTGCGCGTGAGCTACCGGCTGCACCTCATCCATCCACGACCACTTTCATCCACGACCACATCCGTCCGACCCACGAGAACCTCCCATGACCGACAACAAGCATCAGAACGACATCGACCGACTCAATTCCTTCCTTCGCGGCGAGATCTCCGCCGTCGAGACCTACCGGCAAGCGCTCGAGAAGGTCGAGGACGCGACCGCCGAGGTCGTGCTGCGTAACAACCTGGCCAACCACCAGGGGCGCGTGACCAGCCTCGCCGCCAGGATCCTGCGCCTGGGCGGCGAGCCCGCCGAGAGCAGCGGCGTGTGGGGCGCGTTCGCCAAGGCGATCGAAGGCGGCGCGAAGATCTTCGGCGAGTCCGCCGCGGTCGCCGCGCTCGAAGAGGTCGAGGACCACGGCCTGCACGACTACCAGAACGACCTCGACCGCCTCTCGCCGGAGATTCGCCAGATGGTCGCGACGGAGTTGCTCCCCGAACAGCAGCGCACCCACGATGCGCTGTCGCGCCTGAAGAAGGCGATGAACTGATCGACGACGCGCCGCACGTCCGCTTCATGCGGACGTGCTGCACTTCCCGACGTCCCCGGCGCTCGCCGCCCACCGTGTCCGAAGCGTGACCCCCCGTGAAGTTCCTCCCGTGCCTGCTGTTCTCGTCGTTCCTGCTGCTGTCGCCGGCAGCGTTGGCGCAGCAAGCGCCCGACCCGAAGGCTCCTGAGGGGCTGCAGTCCTCGCAGAAGGAGGTCGAGGTCGAGCAGGTCACCGACGACGACCGCATCACCGACCGTCTGCGCGACATCCTGGCGACGACGGAGCGATTCCCCGACGTCGACCTGCGCGTCGAGCACGGCGTCGCGCTGGTGCGCGGCACCGTCGCCGACGAAGCGGAGCGCGCGTGGGTCGTCGACCTTGCGAGCAACACCGAGGGCGTGGCGGCGGTCTCCAGCCAGCTCAAGCTGCGCGAATTGCCGGTGTGGAACCTGACGCCCGCGCTCGATGAACTCGGCGGCTTGTGGCGCCAGTTCGTCGAATCGCTGCCGCGGATCCTGGCCGGAGTGCTCATCCTGATCGGCGTGATGATGTCGGCGGGCCGCGCGGCGAGGTGGTTGAGCAAACCCCTCGAACGCCGCATCTCCAGCGAACTGCTGCGGTCGGTTGCCAACAAGGCCGTGCTGGTGGCGTTCTGGCTGTCGGGCATCTACGTGTTCCTGCGCGTCTCCGGTCTGACCCAGGTAGCGATGACCGTCGTCGGCGGCACCGGCGTGCTCGGCATCGTGCTCGGCTTCGCGTTCCGCGACATCGCCGAGAACTTCCTCGCCAGCGTGCTGATCAGCCTGCAGCGCCCGTTCCGTTACGGCGACACGATCGAGGTCGACGGACACCTCGGCGTGGTGCAGCGCGTGACCCCGCGCGGCACCATCCTGATGGACTTCGACGGCAACTACATCCAGATCGCCAACGCGCAGGTCTACAAGAGCACGATCAAGAACTACACGGCCAACCCCAACGTCCGTCAGGACTTCACGGTGGGCATCGGCTACGACGTCGACGTCGTGCACGCCCAGGAGGTCGTGATGGAGACCCTGCGCGAACACTCGGCCGTGCTCGCCGATCCGCGCCCGATGGTGCTCGTGCGCGAACTGGCCTCGTCGACGATCAACCTGCAGGTCTACTTCTGGATCGACGGCAGCAAGCACAGCCAGCTGAAGGTGCGTTCGGCGCTGATGCGGCTGGTGTTGAGCGCGTTGGAGCGCGAGGGTGTCAGCATGCCGGACGATGCTCGCGAGATCATCTTCCCCGACGACGTGCCCGTGCGCATGCTCGACAGCACGGCGGCCGCGGCCGCGTCCGCGTCCGAGGACGATGCTGGCGCGAGCGACGACCGACCCGCGCAGCGTTCGCCGGAGTTGCAGGCCGAGGCGACCGCTGCCGAAGGCAGCCTCGAGAGCGAGACGCGCGAGGTCAACGACCAGGCCAGGCGGTCCCGTTCGCCCGAGGAGGGCGAGGACGTGCTCGCGGCGAACTGACGCCGCGCGCGCTCAGAACAGCTGCGCGTCGCCGCTCTCCGGGTCGACGTAGCGCACCGCGTAGAGGCTGGCCCGCCGGTCGTCCCACGGCTGGAACGTGCCGGCGTGACGCATGCGCCGCAGCAGTTCGAGGTCGACGTCGTGGATCACGAGCGTCTCGATATTGGGCGTGCACTCACCGCCGATGCCGTCGCGCGCGAACGAGAAGTCGACGGGCGTGAACACACCGGACTGCGAGTAGTGCACGTCGGCGTTCTGCACGAACGGCAGGTTGCCGGTCGCGCCGGAGATCGCGACGTAGACGTTGTTCTCGACGGCGCGGGCCTGCGCGCAGTAGCGCACGCGCAGGTAGGCCTGCCGGTTCTCGGTCGAGAACGGCACGAACAGCAGCCGCGCACCGCGGCTGACGGCGACCCGGGCGATCTCGGGGAACTCGACGTCGTAGCCGAGCAGGATCGCGACCTTCCCGCAGTCGGTGTCGAACACCTCGATGCCGTCGCCGGCCTCCAGACCCCACCAGCGCCGCTCCGCCGGCGGAATGTGCAGCTTGTACTGCTTGTCGATCGTGCCGTCGCGGCGGAACAGGTAGGCGATGTTGTAGAGGTGGTCGTCCTCGACGGTGAACTGCGAGCCACCGACGATGTTGACGTTGTACTTGATCGACATCCTCGTGAAGAACTCGAGGTAGGCCGGCGTGTGCTCGGCGAGCGCGCGCGCCGCGTCGCTCGGCCGCCGCTTGGTATCGGCGACCGCCAGCAGCTGCGTCGTGACCAGCTCCGGGAACACGACGAAGTCGGCTTTGCTGTCCGACGCGGTATCGAGGAAGTACTCGCACTGCGCGCAGAACTCCTCGAACGTCTCGAGGTGCCGCATCTGGTACTGCACCGCGCAGATCCGCGCCAGCGCCACCGACTGCATGCGGCGCGGCGCGGTCTCCTCGACGTGGTCGAGGTTGGTCCACTCCAGGTGCGTCGCGAAGCCGCGCGATGCGGTGTCGGACGGGAAGTAGTTCGGGATCAGCTTCTTCAGCACGAAGCCGTTGGCGACCTGCGTCGTCAACACCGGGTCGTAGAGGCCGCGGCTGACGACCTTCTCGACATACTCACGCGGGGACAGTTCGTCCGCGTACTTGCCGTAGCCGGGGATGCGGCCGCCGATGATGATGCGCGCGAGGTTGTGCCGCCGCGCGATCTCCTTGCGCACCTCGTACAGCCGCCGCGCCAGGCGCATGCCGCGGTACTGCGGGTGCACCATGATCTCGATGCCGTAGAGGGTGTCGCCGTTGGCGTCGTGGTTGCGGATGTAGCCGCCGTCGGCGATCTCGCGCCAGTCGTGCCACTCGTCGTGCATGCCGAAGTCGACGATCAACGAACTGCACGAGGCGACGATCTGCCCCTGGTACTCGATGCACGCCTGGCCCTCGGGGAACAGCGTCAGCTGGCTCTCGATCTGGTCGCGGCCCCACGGCTCCATGCCCGGAAAGCAGCGCTTCGCCATCTCGACCAGCTGCTCGTAGTCCTCGATGCGGGTCTGGCGCAGCAGGATCTTCTTCTCGAACGCCTCGAGCGGCAGCTCCCCGAACTCGTTCGGTTCGGGGGGCACGTCACCGGTGGGGGGCTGGCTCATCGTGGATCTCTTGCAATCATCTCGCCGATGCCGCGGCTGATCTCGGCGCGCGGTCGTTCGGCGGCGGGAACGATAGCGGCGGCACTGCCGGCGCAACCAAGATCCTGGGGAATGTCGCGGTAGGCGGTCGTCCGGGCGGTTGTGGCCGCCCGCGCGCCGCGGTAGGTAGGGGGCATGAGCCGATCCCAGCGCAGCCGGTCCCTCCGCGGCAGATCCCTCCGCGGCCGGGCCCTCCGCCGGGCGTCGTGGCTGCCGCTCGCGGTGCTGGCCGCGTGCGGTGCCGGGACCGAAGGCACTGCCGAGCTCGAACAGCGCCTGCTGGCCGCGGCCGAACGCATGGCGGTGGCGTTCACGACGATGGACCTGGATGCGCAGGTCGAGCTGACCCACCCGTCGGTGGTCCGGCAGCTCGGCGGCGAGCAGGGCTACCGGCGGGTGCTGGAGCGCGGCAAGGCCAGCCTCGCCAAGGTCGAGCCGCCCAAGGGTCGGATCACCGGCGTCGATGGCCTGGTGGTGCGCGGCGAGAGCGCGTTCGCGTTCGTCCGCATCGAGCTGGAGATGACCAACCAGTCGGGCGAGCGCGGCGTCGTCGACTCCTACTTCGCCGCCGAGTCGCCGGCGGACGGCTCGTCGTGGAAGTTCCTCGACGGCAGCGGCCTGCAGGGCAGCCTCGCGCTGCTGCGCAAGGCGATCCCGGCGTGGCCGGACGAACTGCCCCCGCCGCAGACGGCCGGGACGTTCCGGAAGCTCTGATCAGACGCTGCGCGTCAGCCGGCTGCCCGCGTCGTTCTCGGTCCGGTCGTAGCCGCGCAGCACCTTCTTGCCGCGCCGCTGCTTGCCGAGCTCCTTGCGGATGCCGTCGAGGCCGGCCTTCATCGCGTGCTGCAGCAGGCCGAAGGTGGTCGCGGCACGTTCGCGCAGCTTGCGCTCCGCTGGCGTATCGGTCGCGCCGTCGCCGGCCGCGCGTGCGTGGGCCTCGGCCTGTTCGAGCAGGCTGGTCACCGTGTCGAGCTCGTCGCGGGCCATGGCCTCGTGGGCCTGGCTCCAGCAGGCGTCGAGCTCCTGCAGCGCGAACGCGACGTCACTCTGCGTCGCGTAGGCGTCGGCTTCGCTAGGCCGGGACGATGCCATCCCAGCCTTCCTTGAGCGTGCGCATGACCTGCAGCGTCGCGTTGACGCCGTCGATCGTACGCTGCAGGTTGGCCTGGCTGAGCTGGTCGAGCGAGAACTCGTAGAGCGAGTCCAGGTTGCGCGAGATGTCGCCGCCGGCCGCGTGGTCGAGGCTGGCGCGCAGTTCGCCGATGATGCCCATCGCCTTGCTGAGGGCGTTGCCGACCTCCTGCGAACGGGCCGTCGACGGATCCTCGATGCCGGCGCGCGCCTGCTCGAGGTTCTTGAGGGCGCCGTCGTAGAGCATCTTGACGAGCTTCTCCGGCGAAGCCGTCATCACCGCGTTGCGTTGGTAGGTCGCCGCTGCCTGTGCGTAAGTCATGGGGGTCTCCTTTACCTGTCTCTCTTCTTCGGGGTTGGTCTGGTCACGCTTGTGCGATGTTGCCGATCGAGCTGCCCTGGCCCTGCAGGCGCGTCAGCAGCGTCTCGAGGTTGGCGTACTTCTGCGTCAGCCGCTCCTCGTAGAGGGTCAGCCGCCGCTCGGCGTCCTCGATGCGGTCCTTGGTCTGCTTGATGCGCCGGTCGAAACCTTCGGTGCGCGTCTTGATCAGGCCGTCGACCGAGTCGGTGTAGAGGTCGATCTGGTCCTCGAGGGACTTGGCGATGCCGAACGTGTTGGAGGAGAACAGCGCGGTGACCGCGTCCTCGTCCTCGGCGAGCGCCTCCTCGAACTTGCTCTGGTTGAACTCGAGCTTGCCCTGCGTGTCGGCGGTGATGCCGATCTGCGAGAGCAGCTGGAACGCCTCGTTGCCGGTCTCGACCGAGCCGCCGACGATGCTGCGCAGGCTCGATCGGATCGAGCGCAGCGTGGTGTCGCCGAACAGCGGGCCCGACGCGTTGCCCTCTTCGTCGACCTGGTTCTGCGCTTCGAAGAAGTCGACCAGGCTGTTGTAGGCCTCGACGAACTCCTTGACGTTGGTGCTCGTCTCCTCGCCGTCGGTCGCGACGGTGATCGTGACGGTCTCGGCGAGGTCCGCGGACTTCAGGTCCAGCGTGATGCCGTTGAACAGGTCGCTGATCGTGTTGGTCGACCGGTAGGCGGTGACCCCGTTGACCTCGAGCTTGGCGTCCTGCGCCGCGGTCTCGTTGGCGTTGAGCGTGTTGACGAGGTCCTGGAAGCCGGTGCCGCCGTCGTCGTAGGTCAGCGTGAAGCCGTTCTCGGCGCCGGGCTCCTCGGAGCGCAGCACCAGCTGGTAGCGCTGGCTCGGGTCGGGGTTGCCCGACCCGGTGTCGACGACCTCGGCGCGCACGCCGCTGTTGTCGGTCTCGGCGTTGATCGCCGCGGCGATCGAGTCGAGGTTGTTGTTCGCGGTGATGAAGTAGGTCTCGCCACCCGAGTCGATCTGCAGTGAGACGGTCGAGTTGGAGTTGGCGATCGGGTCGCTCGGCGACGCGGCGCCGGCCTTGTTGATCTGGCCGCTGGCGAGGCGCTCGACCTTGACCTCGTAGGTCCCCGGCGTCGCCGTGCTGCTGGCGCTCGCCGTCAGGATGTCCTCGTTGCTCGACGTCGCCGACATCGACAGGAAGCTGCTGGTCGTCTTCAGCTTCTTGGCGGCGTCCGTCAGCTTGGTCAGCAGGCCGTCGAGGTCGCCGAACAGCGACTTCTGCTTCTTGAGATCGCTCTCCTTCTGCTCGAGCTGGAAGATCGGTCGCTGCTCGACCGCGACCAGCGCCGAGATGATCGCCTGCGTGTCCAGACCGGACGCGAGGCCACCGAAGCTGATTCCTGCTGTGGACATGATTAGGTTGGCGCGGAACGGATTCCGCTACGGAACTATCGGAACGGGCCCGGGGTCACTTGACCGCGCAGTCGAGATTCCGGCCTTGTCGCCGGCGATTCGCCGCGGCTGCTGGGCCCAGAGGCCGGCCTCGGGCATGCCGGTCTCAGGTGTGCCGGTCCAGGGTGTGCCGGTCCAGGGCGTGCCGGTCCACGGCGTGCCGGTCGAGAACGTGCCTAGAACGTGTCGGACTAGAACTTGCGGTCGAGCAGCGCGCCGTGGAACTCGCGCAGCTGTTCGAACAGCCCGCCGGCTTCGCCCTCGGGGACCTGCCTGAGCAGTTCGCCGGTGTCGCGGTCGCGAATCTGGAACGTCACCTGCTCCTGCTGCACGTCGACCTGGATGTCGAGCTCCGTGCTGCCGGGGATCCGCAGGAACCTGGCGATCTTCTCCTGTGCCTCGCGGCGTCGCGCCTCGTCGTTGGCGTCCCGCTCGAGCCGGCTCTGCTGGTCCGTCTGGCTCGACGCCAGCGGCCCACCGTGCTGTGGCTCGACGGGCCGGGGCGCGTCGTCCGGCTGTTCGACGCGCTCCTGCGGCGCGGTCTTCTGCGTGCGCAGGTCCTGCGCGCGATCTCCGAGGGATGTGCGATCGAGGTCCATGTCGTCTCCTGTTTCCAGATGGTCGCCGCCGGATCCTCACGGTCCGGCCGACGACCTCCTCCCGCCGAGCCTCGCTCGCCCTCGATCAGCCCAACAGACGGAGGGCCGACTGCGGTTGAGCGTTGGCCTGCGACAGGACCGAGATGCTGGCCTGCTGCAGGATGTTGTTGCGCGTCAGCTGCGCCGTCTCGAAGGCGACGTCGACGTCGCGGATCCGCGATTCGGCAGCACTGAGGTTCTCGCTGGTGATCGCGAGGTTGTTGATCGTGCTGCCCAGACGGTTCTGGACGGCGCCGAGCGAACCGCGCAGCGAGCTGATCGCGTTGATGGCCGAGTCGATGTTGGTGATCGCCGTCGTGGTCGAACCGCTCGAGCCGATGTCGAGCGAGTTGAGCGCCAGCGACGTGCTCAGCGCGGCCGACAGGCTGACCGAGATCGTGTCGATGCCGGTCGTGGTGCCATAGCCGACCTGGAAGCTGACCGCGCTGGACGAGCCGTCGAGCAGCTTGATGCCCGAGAACTCGGTCGAACGGCCGATCCGGTTGACCTCGTTGACCAGGCTGGTGAACTCCTCGTTGAGCGTCGACTTGTCCTGGTCGCTGACCGAGCCGTTGCTGGCCTGGATCGACAGTTCGCGCAGGCGGGTCAGGATCGAGCTGACCTCGTTGAGCGCACCTTCCGCGGTCTGCACCAACGAGATGCCGTCGTTCGCGTTCCGCTTGGCCTGGTCGACCGAACGGATCTGCGAGCGCAAGCGCTCGGAGATCGCGAGGCCAGCAGCATCGTCGGCCGCCGACGAGATGCGAAGGCCAGTGGACAGGCGGCGGAAGTTGCCGCTGAGCTTCTCACTGACGCCAGCCAGGTTGCGCTGTGCGTTGATCGAAGCGGTGTTGGTGTTGACTCGAAGTCCCATTTTCTCCCCGTTGCGTAGCTCGTTAGTGGTGTGTGGGGCACGCCTGGACGCGCCATGAAGTGGATCGGCATAGCCGGGGAAGGGACCTGAAGGCCAAACGTCGGATTTCTGGCCGCACTGTGCGATTCCACGACGTTCTGCCAATGGCAACGCGCCGTGGACGTCGCACGATCCATCAGCCGAGCAGGCGCAATGCGGTCTGCGGCAGCGCGTTGGTCTGCGCGAGCACGCCGACGGCAGCCTGCTGCATGATCTGCAGGCGGGTGAGCTGGGCGGTCTCGTAGGCGACGTCGACGTCGCGGATGCGCGACTCGGCCGCGGTGAGGTTCTCGGCGGTGGCGCCCAGGTTGCTGATCGTCGACTGCAGGCGGTTCTGGGTCGCGCCGAGGCGGCCGCGCAGGCCCGACACCGAGTCGATCGCCGAGTCGATCGCGGTGATCGCGGCGGTCGGGTTGCCGGTGCTGCCGATGTCGAGCGTGTCGATGCTCAGGTCGGCGGCCCGCGCCGAGCTCAGGTTGACCGACAGCGTGTCGACGCCGGTGGTCGTGCCGATGCCGACCTGGAACGTCACCGAAGCCTGCGAGCCGTCGAGCAGGTTGATGTTGTTGAACTCGGTCGACTGCGCGATCCGGTCGATCTCGTCGACCAGGTCCGAGAACTCCTGCTGCAGCGTGTCGCGGTCGGCGCCGGACACCGTGCCGTTGTTGGCCTGCACCGACAGCTCGCGCAGCCGCAGCAGCAGGTTGCCGGTCTCGTCGAGCGCGCCCTCGGCGGTCTGCACCATCGAGATGCCGTCGTTGGCGTTGCGCCGCGCCTGGTCCATCGAGCGGATCTGCGCCCGCAGCCGTTCGGAGATCGCCAGGCCGGCGGCATCGTCGGCGGCGGTCGCGATGCGCAGGCCGCTGCTGAGCCGGCGGAAGCTCTGGCCGAGCTTCTGGGTGACGGAGCCGAGGCTGCGCTGGGCCTGGATGGACGCGATGTTCGTGTTGACGGTCAGTGCCATGTCGTCTGTTCCCCTGTTGTCTCGCCGGCGGTCGTGCCGGCGACGGGGATTCACGGCGAGACCGCGGTCGGCTTCAGCGAGAACTGTCGGCTTTCTGGACGGTGCCCCGGATCGAGACGCGGTCGTGGTTGCAGCAGCGGCCGCACCAGCGCCGGCTGGCGGTTGCCCTCGGCGAGCATCGCGACGCCCTGCTCGGCATCGCGGCGCGCCTGGTCGTAGCTGCGGATCCGCGCGCGCAGCCGTGCGGACCTCGGAGCCGGCCGTGCTGGCTCGCGCCGGTCGCCACGAAGGCCCGCAAACGACGAACGGCGCCGCCTCCGCGCGGGAGGCGACGCCGTCGTCGTGGCGAGCGGTAGGAGCGGCCGCTCCCGGGTTCGTGATCGGACTAGCCGAGCAGCGACAGGGCCGACTGCGGCTGGGCGTTGGCCTGGGCCAACACCGAGATGCTGGCCGACTGCAGGATGTTGTTGCGCGTCAGCTGGGCGGTCTCGTAGGCGACGTCGACGTCGCGGATCCGCGACTCGGCAGCGCTGAGGTTCTCGGTCTGAATGGCGAGGTTGTTGATCGTGCTGCCCAGACGGTTCTGCACGGCACCGAGCGAACCGCGCAGCGAGCTGATCGTGTTGATCGCCGTGTCGATGTTGGTGATCGCGGTGGTGGTCGAACCGGTCGAGCCGATGTCGAGGTTGTTGAGCGCCAGCGAGGTGCTGAGCGCGGCCGACAGGCTGACCGACAGGGTGTCGATGCCCGAGGTCGTGCCGAAGCCGACCTGGAAGCTGACCGCGCTGGACGAGCCGTCGAGCAGCTTGATGCCGTTGAACTCGGTCGAGCGGCCGATCCGGTTGACCTCGTTGACCAGGCTCGAGAACTCCTCGTTGAGCGTCGACTTGTCCTGGTCGCTGACCGAGCCGTTGCTGGCCTGGATCGACAGTTCGCGCAGACGGGTCAGGATCGAGCTGACCTCGTTGAGCGCGCCCTCGGCGGTCTGCACGAGCGAGATGCCGTCGTTGGCGTTCCGCTTGGACTGCTCGAGCGAGCGGACCTGCGAGCGCAGGCGTTCGGAGATCGCCAGGCCGGCGGCGTCGTCGGCGGCCGTCGAGATGCGGAGTCCGGTGGACAGGCGGCGGAAGTTGTCGCCGAGTCGGCTGGTGACCGACGACAGGTTTCGCTGCGCGTTGATGGACGTGACGTTGGTGTTGACTCGAAGACCCATGTGTTCCCTGTTGTGTCTGCGGTGGTGCCGGCCTGGCCGGACATCGGATACACGGATGCTCGGTGGGAGTGCTCATTGCTTGAGCGGTGGCGGCCTGGAATCGGGCCGTGGTGTCGCCAAACGCGGCGAACCGATGCCGTTCTCGTCAGCCATTGGCCGGTGATACCGGACGGACGCCCGGCGGCGTTTTTCTTGCGGCGTATGCCTCGGCGGGGTGTCGAAGATTCGAACGGCCGCGCGGCGCCGGTCTCATCTCTGGTCACGCGGCGCGGCTCCGATCGCCGCGGCGGCGCGCCGGCGCGGCGGCGCGTCGGTGTGCCGGTACGCAACGAAGGCGGCGCCCTCCGATCGGAGGACGCCGCCTGCTTGCGTTGCTCTGCCGGAGAGCGCGTTAGCCGAGCAGCTGCAGGGCCGACTGCGGCTGGGCGTTGGCCTGCGACAACACCGAGATGCTGGCCGACTGCAGGATGTTGTTGCGCGTCAGCTGGGCGGTCTCGTAGGCGACGTCGACGTCGCGGATCCGCGACTCGGCAGCGCTGAGGTTCTCGCTCTGGATGGCGAGGTTGTTGATCGTGCTGCCCAGACGGTTCTGCACGGCACCGAGCGAACCACGCAGCGAGCTGATCGTGTTGATCGCCGAGTCGATGTTGGTGATCGCGGTGGTGGTCGAACCGGACGAGCCGATGTCGAGGTTGTTGAGCGCCAGCGAGGTGCTGAGCGCGGCCGACAGGCTGACCGACAGGGTGTCGATGCCCGAGGTCGTGCCGAAGCCGACCTGGAAGCTGACCGCGCTGGACGAGCCGTCGAGCAGCTTGATGCCGTTGAACTCGGTCGAGCGGCCGATCCGGTTGACCTCGCTGACCAGGCTCGAGAACTCCTCGTTGAGCGTGGCCTTGTCCTGGTCGCTGACCGAGCCGTTGCTCGCCTGGATCGACAGCTCGCGCAGACGGACCAGGATCGAGCTGACCTCGTTGAGGGCGCCCTCGGCCGTCTGGACGAACGAGATGCCGTCGTTGGCGTTGCGCTTGGCCTGCTCGAGCGAGCGGACCTGCGAACGCAGGCGCTCCGAGATCGCCAGGCCGGCGGCGTCGTCGGCGGCCGTCGAGATGCGGAGGCCGGTGGACAGGCGGCGGAAGTTGTTGCTCAGCCGGCTGGTGACCGAGCTGAGGTTCCGCTGCGCGTTGATGGAAGTGACGTTCGTGTTGACTCTGAGACCCATGATCCCCTGTTGCTCCTAGTGTGCCCCGTTTCAGGATGTTGACTTCGGAAGCATGATCCGGCGGTCCTGTTCACTCCTTGAGGCGGAGGGGTCCGAACAGGAGCAAATCGCAGCGATTTTGGGGAAGTGACCAAAAGGTCGACGCCCGTTCGTGCCGAAAAGCCCCTTGGCAAGGCACCCAACGGCTTTCCGCAGGCTGATCCCGAGCCTGATGGAAAACAGCACACAGGTCGGCACATGAAGAACCTCAGTTTCCCCGGACTCCCCCGCGTTCTGATCGTCGACGACGAAGATGGCGTTCGTGAAGGCCTGCGTAGCCTCCTGCAGCAGGAGGGTTTGCACGTCGAGACCGCCGGCACGGCCGAGGACGGCCTGCGCCGCGTCGAGGCCCGCAGCTTCGACATCGTCTTCCTCGACCTCAACCTCCCCGGCGCCGACGGCCTGTCGACGATCAGCCAGTTCCGCGTCGGTACGCCCTCACCGGACATCCTGATCCTGACCGGCTACGGCACGGTCGCCAAGACCGTCGAGTCGATGCGCAAGGGCGCCAGCGACGTGATCGAGAAGCCGTTCAGCGGCGACCGCATCCTCGCGACCGTGCGCCGCGTGCTCGAGACGCGCCAGCTGAAGAACGAACTGACCTGGCTGCAGGACCGCGTGCGCGAGCTGACCGCCACCGAACTGGTCGGCCTGTCGACCGGCATCCGCGAGGTGCAGACCCGCATCGACCAGGTCGCGCACGCGCCCGACACCACCGTGTTGATCACCGGCCAGAGCGGCACCGGCAAGGAGCTGGTCGCGCGCTGTGTGCACGAGCGCAGCGCCCGCCGTCACGGCCCGTTCGTCGCGGTCAACTGCGCCGCGCTGACCGAGGCGCTGCTCGAGGCCGAGCTGTTCGGCTACGAGCCGGGCGCGTTCACCGGCGCCAGCCGCGAAGGCAAGGACGGCCTGTTCGCCGTCGCCACCGGCGGCACGCTGTTCCTCGACGAGATCGGGGAGATGGAGCCCAACCTGCAGGCCAAGCTGCTGCGCGTGCTGCAGGAGCGGGTGTTCCGCCGCGTCGGTGGCGTCAACGACGTGCCGGTCGACGTGCGCATCATCGCGAGCACCAACCGCGACCTGCGCCAGATGGTTCAGGCCGGCGGCTTCCGCGAGGACCTCTTCTACCGCCTCAACGTGATGGCCGTGCACGTGCCGCCGCTGCGCGACCGCGCCGAGGACGTGCCGCTGCTGTCGCACTTCTTCCTCGACCAGATCGGCCGCCAGATGGGCAAGTCGCTGTCCGGCTTCACCGAGGAGTCGATGGAGACGCTGACCGAATACGGCTGGCCCGGCAACGTGCGCGAGCTGCGCAACGCGATCGAGCACGCCTGCATCGTCTGCCCGAGCGGCATGATCGACGAGGTCCACCTGCCGAAGTTCACCGGCGGCATGCCGGACGGCAGCGACGAGATCGACCGCACCTCGCTGGTGCTCGAAGGCCAGGACCGCTCGATCCGCGCGCTCGAGTCGCAGCTGGTCGCCAAGGTCCTCGAGGACACTGACTGGAACATCAGCCGCGCGGCCTCGATCCTCGGCATCAACCGCACGACGCTCTACAACAAGATCCGCGTCTACGAGCTGGGCAACCGGCCGATGCGCGGCAAGGTGCTGGCATGAGCACGCTCGCCCAGGACCGTCTGCCCGGCCTGATCGGCCACGAGCTGCGCAACCCGCTGGCGTCGGCGATGACCGGCGCGATGCTCGCCCGCGACATGATCGACGCCGACGACCCGCGCGCGATCGTGCTCGACGGCGTGCTGCGCGACCTCGACCGCATGACCGGCCTGATCGACGGCTGGTTGGACCTGGCCCGCGACCAGCAGGCCGCGCTGGCCCGCGTCGACGTCGAAGAACTGCTGACCGCGGTCACCGATCGCCAGCGCGCCGAGCTGGTCTGTGCGCCGCCGTCGGTGGCGGTGCGCGGCAACCCGGTGCTGCTCGAGCGCGCGCTCGAGAACCTGTGCGAGAACGCCCGCAACGCCGGCGCGACGACCGTGCGGTTCGCCGCCCAGCACGACGGGGACCACATCCACATCCACGTCGAGGACGACGGCAGCGGCGTGGCGCCGTGCGACGTCGAACGCATCTTCGAAGCCGGCTGGTCGGCGTCCGGTGGCACCGGCCTCGGCCTGCACGCCGTGCGCAGGACGATCGCCGCGATCGACGGCGAGGTCCGCTGCGTGGCGCTGCCCGTCGGCACCCGCTTCACCATCACGCTCCCCCGTGGGGAGTCCGCACCGGCATGAAGTGCCTGCTCGTCGACGACGAGCCCGGCATCCGTGAAGGGCTGGCCATGCTGCTGCGGCGGCGCGGCTACGAGGTGCAGACCGCCGAGGACTGCGCCGGCGCGGCGGCCGAGCTCGAAGCCCAGCGCTTCGACGTCGTGGTCACCGACTGGCGGCTGCCCGATGGCACCGCGGTGACGTTCGCCGCGGCCTGCGACTGCCCGGTGCTGGCCGTCAGCGGCCACCCCGAGGAGGTCCAGCAGGTCGGCGCGATCCGCGACGCGCTCGCCAAGCCGGTCCGCCCCGACCGCCTGCTCCAACGCATCGCCGAGCTGGTCGACGACGTCGAGCGCACGGCCGATGCCGAGGTCGCGCTGGTGCGTGACGTGCAGCAGGTCGTCGACGACGTGCTGGCCCAGCTCCCCGACGGCATCGACGTCACGTGCCACGACGACGGCACCTTCGTCGTGCTGCGCGCGGCGCTGCCGGCCGACCACACCCCGACGGTGCGGCACCTCGGCGGCGATCTGCGCGTGGTCGAGAACGGCCTCGGACGCGAGCTCGAGCTGCGGCTCTGCCGCGATGGCCGGCCCGATCCCAACACGCCGGTGGTCGCGGTCGACGCGGCCTGGCCAGAGGCCGACGCCTTCGCGCTCGACTGCGACGGCACCGACGCGAGCGAGCAGACGTTCTCGAACTGGTGCGCCGCTGTTGCAGAACGCAACGCCGCGGGCGGCAGGATCTGCCTGCTCAACGTGCCGGCGCGTCTCGAACCGATCACGGCAGTTTGGGAAACGACCCATGACATGCCGATGAGGGAACGGGTCGGACCCCGCCTGTCGGCGGAGCTGGCCGAACTCTGGAGCTAGCCGTGACTGACGACAAGGCCGACAACATCCCCGAACCGACCGACGACGTCGTGACGACCGAGCAGCAGGCGCAGCCCGAGGCCGGCGCCGAGGCGCAGCAGGGCGAGGAGAACCAGCTCAGCGGCCTGATGGCGGACCCGGCGTCGCCGGCGCCCGCCGCACCGAAGAAGCCGGCGGTCGACCTCGAGAAGCAGGCGCTGAAGGCGGCCGAGCAGGCGTTGGCGCAGGGCGAGCAGGCGCTCGCCGAGGCCAACGAGCAGCTCGCACAGGAGGCGGCGCGACCACAGCCGACGGCGAAGCCGACGCAGGGCGGCAAGCGCGAGCTCGCGCTGCGGGTCCTGTTGGCCGTCAACGTGCTGGCGATGGTCGTCGTCGCGATGCTGCCGAGTCCCGCGCCGGAGCAGACCACGACGCCGCCCGAGACCCATCGTCCGGATCCGATCCAGCAGCCGACGACGTCGGCGCCGACGATGAACGAGCCGTGGAACCAGGCGCTGCGCGCGTCCGAACGGCGCGACTTCGCCTCGGCGGTTTCGATCCTCGAGGCCTACCTGGAGGACAAGCCGCGCATGGCGCCGAGCGAACGGCTCAGCGTGCTGTCGGCGCTGTCGTTCTACGCGTCGCGCAACAAGGACTTCAAGAAGTCGCGCCTCTACTCGCAGCAGGCGCAGGCGCTCGAACAGAGCCACTCGCTGCCCGACGACCTCGTCAAGGAGGCGGCAGCGGCGCTCGAGAGCGGCGACCAGGAGTCGCTGCGGCGCGTCTGGGCGCGCTTCCTGCTGCAGCAGCGACAGATCCCGAGCTGGCTCTACCAGCACGTCGCGCAGGCCTACCTGCAGCTCGGCGACAGCTACCGCAAGGATGCCGACGCTGCCGAACGCAAGGCGCGCGAGCAGCAGCTCGAGGAAGCGGCCGCGCGGCTGCGCGCCGAGGCCGTCAACCGCAAGGGGGGCAAGTGATCGCCTCGCTGTTGGCCGTGCTCGCGCTGGTGCCACAGGCGCAGGAGCCCGACGTCTTCGTCGCCAAGCAGGTGGCGGCGACCGAGGCGCGTGCCGAGCACACGGTCGTCTCCGCCGACAAGCGGCAGATCCACTGCCTCGCGGCGCTGCGCGAGCTGGCCAGGACGATGAACTGGAACCTGGTCGTCGAGAGCACGCCGCTCGAGAACGACCTGCGGTTCGCGTCGATCGACCTCAACCTCGCCGACCAGGACCCGCGCATGGTCGCGCAGCTGATCGCCGTCGCCGGCGGCGCCGACAGCATCTTCGACGAGCCCGCGGGCTTCGAGGGCGCGCGCGTCACGCTGCACGTCGTGCGGGTGCCGTCGGGCGAGACCGAGTCCGGCCGCCAGCGTCTGCGCGCGCTGGCCGGGCAGTGGTACCGTTCGTTCTTGCGCGACGAACTGCAGTACGAACCGGTCGTGCAGCAGGAGGGCGTCGCGGTGCGCATGCACCTCGGCCAGCTGCTGGTCGACAGCGGCGACCTCGAGTCGGCGATCGGGTTCTTCAGCGACGTCTACGAGCGACGCCCGCACGACCACGTCGCGTCGGCGATCCTCAAGGTCGCCGAATGCCACCTCGATCTCGCCGCCGGCCACATCGATCGCGACAGTAAGCTGCGTGAGTTCGAGGCGGCGGAGAAGTGGGTGCGTCGCGTGTTCGAGGGCGTGCCGAGCGCGCCCGAGGTGACGCCGGCGACGATCCTGCTCGGCCGTGCGATGCTCGGCCAGGCGCGCAACCAGGAGACCCGCCAGCAGACCCGCTCCCGCGCTCGCGACACCCAGGACGAACTGCGCGCGCGCATCATCCGGCTGCTCGATTCGGTCGAGCTGCTCGAGGTCTGGCTGCTCGCCGGCGAGGCGCAGTTCTTGATGGGGCGGCCCGAGCGCACCTACCAGACCATGCTGACGCTGCGTGAGTCGCCCTACTTCGAGGACCTCGGCCCCGAGCAGTTCCTCGACTACCACTTCCTGCTCGGCTACGGCGCGCTCGGCGCCGGCAAGAACGAGCTGGCGATGCGCGCGTTCGAGTGGTTCCTGATCCACGCCGAGGACGACCAGCGGCGCGGCCAGGCCTACGTGATGCTGGCCGAGTCCTACCTGGCGCAGAACCGCTACGTCGAGGGGCGCGCGGCCAGCATCGAGGCGCGCAAGCGCCACCTCGCGCGGATGTCGCCGAGCTGGCGCGAACGCACGCTCAAGGTCTGGGCGCGCACGGCGCTGGCGATCGGCGAGAAGGAGAAGGCGTTCCTCGAACTCGAGCAGATGGTGCTGCGCGGCGAGGAGCCCGAGCTGACGCTGTTCCTGGTCGACGAACTGCTCGCCGACCACCAGTGGCAGCGCGCCATGTCGGTCGCGCGCCGGCTGATGGAGCGCGACGACTCGATCGGCGACCGCGCCCGCTACAAGACCATCGTGGCGCTCTACGAGCAGGCGGTCGCCGGCAAGCACCTCGACGACTTCCCGGCGCAGGCGGTCGCGATCGCGCCCAAGGTGAAGGACGCCGAGCTGCGCGCCAAGGTCGCGACGATGATCGGTGAGGCCTACACCCAGCTCGACATGCTGGAGCACGCCGCGGACGCGTTCCGAGGGATCCTGCGATGAAGCCGCTCGCCTGGATCGCGCTGTCGCTCGCGACCGCGCTCGCGGCGCAGGAGCCGCTGAACCCCGACCAGGTCGCGGAGCAGCGCCGGCTGGCGCAGCGCGCGCTCGAGCACAACGAATCGCAGGTAGAACGGCTGATCGACATGCGGCTGCGGCACGACCTCGGCCTGCTGCCCTCGCTCGACGACGACGTCGTGCGCGTGCAGCGGTCGACGTCGTCGCGCGACATGGACCGGATGCGCAGCGAGCTGCAGGACATCCAGGCGCGCAACACCGTGCTGGCCGGTGAATACGACAAGGTCCGGCGCATGGTCGCCGACCTCAACCGCAAGGCCCGCGAGTCGGCTGCAGAGCCCGACCCGGGCCAGTTCGTGCCGGTGCCGTCGCCGGGAGCGCGGGTGTCGTCCAACGGCGCCAACGCGCGGCGGAACCCGTCGCGCCCGAACCAGTCGCGCCTGAACCAGGGCAGCCGGATGCCGGCCGCGCCGGCGGGTGAGTCGCAGGCCAGCAAGGTCGAGCCGTCGGACCTCGGCTCGCTCGCGCTGGATCCGCTGCGGGCCCAGATCCACGGTTCGAAGGACCACCAGCGCGTCGCGCAGTCGCTGTTCAAGGCCGGTCAGGCGCTGATGGACCGCGCCGTGTCGCTGCGCGCGCAGGGCCGTGTCGAAGCGGCCCGCGAACTCGACGACCGCGGCCGCGAGCGGCTGCTGCGCGCCGTCGACGAACTGCAGCCGCTGCTGCAGGAGAAGCAGCCGCCGTTCGTGTCGCTGTTCTACCTCGGTCGCTGCCGCGAACTGCTGTTCCGCTACAGCCAGCGCCACGAGGGGCTGTCGCTGGAGGCGTCGCGCCGCGCGTTCAACCAGCGTGCCCAGGAGGTGCGCGACCCGTTCTTGCAGATCAGCGCCCGCGACGTGTCGAAGGGCGGCGAGTCCGGAGACGTCGAGACGCTCGGCCCGTGGGGGCAGGCGGCGAAGACCGCGATGGAGCACTTCCGTTGGATGAACATCAACTCGCGCTACGACGCGACGGCGAAGATCGAGGCCTTGACGTGGCCGGGTGCGGACCAGCGGTGAGTGGCGAACGGCAAATCCTCGAGGACGGCTTCGAACGCTTCGTCCAGGCCGCGCAGGAGCTCGAGGCCAGCTACGCGTCGCTCAAGCAGCGCGCCGCGGCGGTCGACGTCGAGCTGCAGCAGACCAACCGCGCGTTGGCGCAGTCGCTGGCCGAGCGCGAGGCGATGTTCTCGGCGCTGCCGGTCGGCGTCGCGTCGCTGCGCGAGGATGGCACGATCGGCACGAGCAACGTCGAGGCCGACCGCCTGATCGCCGCGGGTGCCGCCGCGGGCGAGGACCTGCTGCGCCGCGACGAGGGCACGGTCGTGTTCGGCGATCACGTCGTGCGCGTGCGCCGGGTGGCGTTGCCGGTCGGCCAACTGGTGATGCTCGAGGACCGTTCGCGGCTCGAGTCGCTGGAGCGCGAGGTGCGCCGGCTGGATCGGCTGGCCGGGCTGTCCGAGCTGGCGCTCGGCGTCGCGCACGAGATCAAGAACCCGCTCAACGGCGTGATGGGGTTCGCCAACCTGCTGGAGCGGAGCGACGACCGGGCCACGATGCACCGCTATGCCGGCAAGATCGTCGCCGGCGTGCGCGCCGTCGACGAGATCGTCAAGGCGCTGCTCGGCTTCGCGCGACCCAAGGACAAGCCGGCGGTGTGCGAGCCGCTGTCGCGGATCGTCGAGCGGATCACCGCCGCGGCCAACCTGCCGCGTTCGCGCTGGCAGCTGCGCGGTGGCGTCGACGCGATGGTCGACGCCGACGCGCTCGGCCGGGTGCTGTCCAACCTGGTGCGCAATGCGGTCGAGGCCGACGCCGACGCGACCGTGCGGATGACCGCCACCGTCGCCCACGGCGAACTCGAGCTGTTGGTCGAGGACGACGGCCCCGGCGTCTCGCGCGAGGTCGCGCAGACCGTGTTCGAGCCGTTCGTGTCGACCAAGCAGCGCGGCACCGGCCTCGGCCTGGCGCTGAGCGCGCGCGTGCTGTCGTTCCTCGGCGGGCACCTCGAGCTGCTCAACCCCGGCCAGCCGGGCGCCCGCTTCCGGGTGCGTGTGCCGGTCGTGGCCGCTGCCCGCGCCGCGGAGGTGTGCGCGTGAGCCGTCGCGACCGGGTGCTGCTGGCCGACGACGAACCGCTGTCGCGCGACTTCCTGCAGGAAGCGCTCGAGTCGTTCGGTTGTGACGTGCACGCCGTCGAGGACGGCCAGGCGGCGATCGACGCGATGGCCGCCAACGCCTACGACTTCGTCGTGACCGACCTGCGCATGCCGCGCCGGGACGGCATGGCGGTGCTGGCCGCCAGCCGGGAGGCCGACGCCGAACGTCCGGTCGTGCTGGTGACGGCACATGGCGCGATGCACGTCGCGGTCGACGCGATGCGCAACGGCGCGGCCGACGTGCTCGAGAAGCCGGTCGCGCTCGACGCGCTCGAGGTGTTGCTCGAGCGCATCCGCCAGCGCACCCGGTTGATGCGCGAGAACGCGTTCTTGCGCGAGGAGGCCGTCGGCGGCGACATGGTGGTCGCGTCGCGCAAGATGCTCGACGTCGTCGACGTCGTGTCGCGCGTCGCGCGCAGCGCCGCGACGGTGCTGGTGCGCGGCGAGAGCGGCACCGGCAAGGAACGCATCGCGGCGCTGGTGCACAAGCGCAGCGACCGCGCGCACCGGCCGTTCGTCAAGCTCAACTGCGCCGCCGTGCCCGAGGCCCTGCTCGAGAGCGAGCTGTTCGGGCACGAGGCCGGCGCGTTCACCGGCGCTGGCCGGCGCCGCGAAGGGCGCTTCGAACTGGCCGACGGTGGCACGCTGTTCCTCGACGAGGTTGGCGAGATGTCCGCTGCGATGCAGGCCAAGCTGCTGCGCGTGCTCCAGGAGGGGGAGTTCGAACGCGTCGGTGGCGGCGAGACGCTGAAGGTCGACGTGCGGGTCGTCGCCGCGACCAACCGCGACCTCGAGGCCGAGGTCGATGCCGGGCGGTTCCGCGGAGACCTGCTCTACCGCCTGAACGTCGTGCCGGTGTGGCTGCCGCCGCTGCGGGAGCGACCGGAGGAGATCGCGGAGCTGGCGCGACACTTCCTGCGGCCGGGCCTGCGCTTTACGCCCGATGCCGAGGCGGCCTTGGCCGAGTGGTCGTGGCCCGGCAACGTGCGAGAACTCCAGAACGTGGTGCAACGTGTCGGATTGTTGGTCGACGGCGACGAGATCTGTCGCGAATCGATCCAGCAATGGTTGCAGCCGCGTGGCTCCGATGCCGAAGAACGGACGGTTGTCCTGCAGCCCGCCGACCCGATCGGCGGGTTGGTCGGGAAACCCCTCGCGGAGATCGAACGCGCGCTGATCCAGCGCACGCTCGAGCACTGCGGGGGCAACCGGAAGCGCACCGCCGAGACGCTCGGCATCGGTGTGCGGACGCTCTTCAACAAGCTGAAGGAGCCCGCCCTCGCAGCCAGCGGGCCGACACGAGATGGAGAATCGAACTGGTGAACCCCGCAGGACGCCGCGCCCGACCGGCGTGCTCTCGGGCAAGCGCACCGGCTCCCGACGCACGCTCTCGATCGCGCTCGCCGCGGTCAATCGCTGGCTCGATCGCATGCCGTTCACGCACTGGCTGCACCGGCGGATCCGCAACAGCCTGCAGATGCCGGATCTGACGCTGCCGCTGCGCGCCGAGGACGAGGCGCTCAGCGGGCTGCGGATCGCGTTCGTGTCGGACGTGCACGCGGGCAGCTTCCTCGACGAGAAGGACCTCGCCGACATCTTCCGCCGGGTGCAGGAGCAGCAGCCCGACCTGGTGCTGTTCGGCGGCGACATGATCAACACGCGCGACCGCGAGATCCTGCTGTTCCGCGAGGGCCTGTCGCTGCTGCAACCTCGCTACGGCATGTTCGCGGTGCCGGGCAACCACGACCACTTCTTCGGTGACGACATCTCGCTGTGGCGGGCGTTCCTCGAGGAGCACGGCGTCACGGTGCTCGACAACCGCGGCGTGCGGATCCAGCACGGCGAACGGTCGGTCTGGCTGTGCGGCGTCGACGATCTGACCGAGGCCGAACCCGACCTGCAGGCGGCGCTCGACGGCCGCCACGACGGCGAGGCGACGATCCTGTTGAGCCACCATCCCGACTTCTTCTACGAGGCTGCGGCGGCCGGTATCGACATGCAGCTGTCCGGTCACACGCATGGTGGCCAGATCCGCGTCGGCGGCAAGGCGCCGCTGCACCACAGCCGGTTCGGCTACGAGCAGGGCTGGTTCGTCGACGGCGACAGCCGCCTCTACGTCGGCCGCGGCGTCGGCGTCACGGTGCTGCCGATCCGCATCGACGCGCCGCCGGAGATCCCGATGATCACGCTGCGTTGTCCGGTCGAGCGCGGCACGTCGACGTCGCTGGTCGGCGAGCAGGCTCGCGAACGCGACGAGGCGCTGGTCACGCCGTAGCCGGCGGCCCTGCCGCTGGGAACCGGCAACGGGCAGCGCTATCGTGTTCGCCCGATATGCAGTCCCGCACGCACGTCCTGCAGAAGCTCCGCGACCTGGGGGGCGGCTCGTTCGCCGTCGAAGTCGACGGTCCCATTCCGGAGACCGGGCCCGGCCAGTTCTACATGCTGCGGACCGAGAAGCGCTGGCCGGTGCAGTTGCCGCGCCCGCTGTCGATCTACGACCGCGCCGCCGACGGCTCGTGGGGCAGCTTCCTGGTCAAGCCGGTGGGCGAGGGCACGCGCGCGCTCTGTGACCTGGACCCCGGCGAGAAGGTCGTGCTGACCGGGCCGCTGGGGCGCACGTTCCCCGAGGACGTCGAGGACCCGATCTGCATCGCCGGTGGCGTCGGCCTGGCGCCGTTCCTGCTGCTGGCGCGCCAGCAGCACGCCCAGGGCAAGCGGATGCGGCTGCTGTTCGGCGGTCGCAACCGCGACGCGCTGTCGGGCATCGACGACTTCACCGCGATCGCCGACGTGCACGCGTCGACCGACGACGGCAGCTTCGGCTTCCACGGCCTGGTGACGGCGCTGCTCGAGGACCTGCTCGCCAACGGGGCCGTCCGCGAGGGCGAGACCGTGTTCTGCTGCGGACCCGACCCCATGATGCACGCCGTCGCCTCCCTGTGCGAACGGCGCGGCCTGCGCTGCTTCCTGAGCCTCGAGACCTACATGGCCTGCGGCTACGGCGTCTGCAACGGCTGCACCGTCGAAGTCCAGGGCGACCGCTTCCACGGCTGGCCCTACTCCAAGACCTGCATGGAAGGCCCCATCTACGAAGCCTGCGAACTCAAGCAGTTCTGAGCCGTTCGTACGTCTGGTTTCGGGTCCATTAGGCTGGTTCCGGGAGCAGACCTGACGGATCAGGAGTGCGATCCGGTGGGCTGTCGCTTGCGGCCGAACATCGCGCCGAGCAGGAAGCCGGCGGTGACGGTCCACGGCACCCAGAAGCCGCCCTGCGCGATCGCGGTGCTGAGCATGGTCGACGGCAGGTCGCGTTCGATGCCGGTCGGGCCGAACCTGGTGTAGTGCGTGTCCCACTCCATCTGCTTGGCGAGCAGCGTGAACACGACGACCAGGGCGCGCGCCGGGATCGCGTAGCACAGCATCGTCAAGGCCAGTCGCGGCCACAGCACGAACATGCCGACCATCAGCGTCGACGCGATGCCGGCGAGTGTCAGCACGGCGACGCGCAGCTTCGCGAACGTCTCTTCGCTCTGGTCGGCCTCGAGCAGCGGCCCGAACTGCCAGCCGACCGACGCCACGATCGCGGCGAATCCGATCAGCGACCACGGCCACGCCGGCCAGATCCGCGGCGTCGAACCCTCGCGGCGCAGCTGCATCCCGAACCACGCGCCGAACACGATCGCCAGCCACGAGATGCCGAGCGGGTGCAGCGCGCCGCCGGAGCGCGGCGGGACCCACTCGTTGATCTCCGCGACCAGGCGCGCGGTGCTGACGAGCGCGGTGATCAGCGACGGCCAGAGGATCAGGCGAAGCGTCGACATGCGCAGCCCAACGGCGGGATCAGCCCGGAATTGCGTGCTGCTGCAGCGCCGCGAGCGGCACGATCTCCAGCGTGCGCTCGTGCGTCGACTCCAGCACGACCCGCGGCGCCTTGCCGGCCTCGGCCGCCTCCGCCCAGCGCGCCGCGCACAGGCACCAGCGGTCGCCCGGCTGCAGCCCGGCGAACGCGAACTCCGGTCGCGGCGTCGACAGGTCGTTGCCCGCCTCCTTGGAGAAGTGCAGGAACTCGTCGGTGACCTCGGCGCAGACCGTGTGCACGCCGTGGTCGTCGGCGGAGGTGTTGCAGCAGCCGTCGCGGAAGAACCCGGTCATGGGTTCGGTGCCACACGGTTTCAGTTCGGTTCCGAGGACGTTCTTGGCCAGGGCTTGCGTCGGGTTCATCGGTGCTGGTCGCTTCGCGGTGACCAGCACTATAGATGCGTCGCCGGACGTTGCTACCAGCCGATGCGCAGCGTGGTCGTGCGTTCGCGCTCGACCGAGAACCGCTCGAACCGCGCCGGCTCTTGGCCGCGTTGCGTCGACAGCACGTAGTCGCCCGGCGGCAGCTGCAGGTCGGTGTCGAGCACGCGCAGGCCGTCGACGCGCACGTCGAACGGTTGTCGCAGCGACGTGATCTCGACGTGCAGGTCCTTCGGCCGGTTCGTCGTCGGCGTCTCGAAGTGCAGCCGCCCGGGGCGCGGCAGCGGCACGGTGCCGAGGTCGCAGTCGGCCTTGCCGTCGATCCAGTGCCGTCCCAGCGACACCGCGCCGCAGCCGGGCAGCCACATCTCGACCTCGTAGAACCCGGCCGGCAGATGCTGTTGCTGCCACGGGAGGTGCGCCGACTCGACGACGCTCTCGATCTCCTGACCCTTGGCGTTGGTCCGCTTCGACTTCGCCCGCGGCACGCGGATGCCGCGGCTGACGTCCGACGCGACGTGCCGCACGCGCAGGCGCAGGTCGGTCAGGTCGCAGTCGTCGTCAGCGGTCGGCTGCATCGTCAGCGTGCTGCCTTCGCCGAGCGCGCCGGTCAGCGACAGGTCGGCCAGGCCGGGTAGCACGCTCGGTTCGCGTGCGATCGGGAAGCGACGGTCGTTGCCCTTGGCCCAGACCGTCACGGTGCCGCGCTGGTTGGGCAGGTTGGCGAGCACGAACGTGCCGTGCGCGTCGGTCATGGTCCGGTCGGCCCAGCTGCCGTCCTCGGCATACCACTCGACCGTGGCCTCGGCGATCGGCTCGCCGTCGCCGTCGAGCAGGACGCCGCGCACGCACGCGTCGCGCTTCAGGTGCACGTCCTGGCGGTGCAGGCCGTTGGTCAGCAGCAGCGGCGCCGAGCCGAGCCCCGCCCGGTCGCCGCCGGCGCGGATCACGACCTCGCCCCTGCCGAGGCCTTCGATGCGGTAGCGTCCCTGGTCGTCGGTGCGGGTCCGCTCGAGCGGCTGCGCGCCGCCGCCGAAGGCCATCACCGGCACCCTGGCACACGGCCGGCCGTCCTCACCGAACACGATGCCCTCGACGACGCTGGTGGGCGCCTGCTCCGGGTTGGCCCGGTGCAGCCGGAACTTCGCGCCGCGAAGCTCGGGACTGGAGCCGGTGATCGCCAGCGAGGCGCTGGTGACCTCGTACTCGAGTTGCCCGAGCACGAGATCGAGGTGGCTGCTGGCGTCTTCGGGCTCGGTGCGGATCGACACCAGCGAACGTTCGCCAAACTGCGCGTGCGGATGGATGCCGAGGCCCAGTTCGGTGTCGTTGGTCCGTTCGGGGATGGCCAGCTGCGAACTGATGTTGCTCAGGAAGCGAACCTGCGAGCCCTGGCTGTAGACGACGTACTGGCCGGTCTGCGCTTCGTGCAGCAGCGTCACGTGCGTTGGCTTGCCATGCTCGAGCACGACGCGCCGTCGGTGCCCGCGCGGATCGTGCAGGTCGACCTCGACGCGCGGCTGGCGGGCGTTCCACGAGACGACGGTGTCGCCGTCGGCGTCGGTGGCCTGCTTGCTGTAGCGCAACGCGCCGTGCGGTGGCGCCAGTCGCGGTCGGTAGTCCTTGATCGGCACGCCGAGCGGATCGACGACGTGCACGTGCAGCTCCATCGCGTACGGGTGCGCGAGCCAGCTGTCGTCGGTCGGGCCGCCGGCCATCGTCGTGCGCGCCGTGTCGTCGGGATCCGCGAGGTCGGGAGCCTCGGAGCTGCTCGCCGCGCCGTGCTCGACGCTCGTCTGCTGCTGGCCGATCGGTGGCGCCGGCTCACCGCCGTCGTAGAGCATCCATCCGCCGAAACACAGCACGGCCGCCGCGGCGGCCACCTTCATCGAGGTCTTCATCACCAGCACTCCAGTCGTCACGGGAATCACGATGGAGCCGAGCGGCAGGCCGAACGCGACCGCGAGCGCGGGTCGCCATTCGTGTCGGCCGTCGCGGGACATGCGTTCGCGCAGCTGCGCCAGCCCGCGCGCGAGCCGGCTCTTGACCGTCGCGACGTTGCTGTCGGTGCGCTTCGCGATCGCGCGCGGCGGCAGGTCCTCGAAGTAGCGCAGGAACACCACGGTCTGGTACGGCTCGTCGAGCTGCAGCACGGCGTCGGTCACCGACTGCAGCGTTTCCCGCCGCGCCAGGACCTCGGCCGGGGACGGCTGGCCCTCCCTTGCAGCACGCTCGGCGTGCCGGGTCTCCCGCTGCAGTCGGCGGCGTTCGCCACGCCGCCACTGGCGGGTGAAGTTGGTCACCGTGCGCTGCAGCCAGCCGCCGAGCGGCCCTGGCTGCAGTTCGTTCCGCGAGGTCCAGGCCTTGGCCAGCGTCTGCTGCGCGACGTCCTCGGCCGCGTGCGGGTCACGCAGCAGGTCGCGCGCGAGGCTGCGCACGGATGCGGCGTGGCGTTGCAGTTCCTGGTGTAGGTCGTCGGACATCGGCTCCGAGGGTTCCATGCCGCACGACGCCGATCGATGGCGGAGAACTCACGAGTTTTCCGCCGGTGGTCCGGAGGCGCTACTTGCCGTCGATCGCCTTCAGCGGAAAGACCGACGACGGCGTGTGTTCGCGTGCGGCGATCTTCATCAGCTCGGCGACCTTGTCGGGCATCTCGGCGGCCAGGTCGTGCTGCTCGCGAGGATCCTTGCGCAGGTCGTAGAGCTCGGTCTTGGGCTGCTTGTGCATGTTCTTGCGCACCAGCTTGTAGCCACCGGCCCAGACCGCCTGCCAGCCGCGGTAGCCGGCGAACTCGCGGTAGAGGAACTCGCGATCGGCCTGCTCCTCGCCGCGCAGGGTCTGCGCGAAGCCGACCCCGTTGCAGCCATCGGGAACCTCACCACCGCACAGCGCGGCCAGCGTCGGCATCCAGTCCTCGAAGCCGGTCACGCGATCGCTGGCGCTGCCGGGCTCGACGTGGCCGGGCCAGCGCACGATCGCGGGAACGCGCACGCCGCCCTCGTACATCGACCCCTTGCGGCCGCGCAGCTCGCCGCACGATTCGAAGTAGTCGACGTCGGTGCCGCCGATCGGGCTGTGGGTCGCGCCGTTGTCCGACGTGAACACGACGATCGTGTCGTCGGCGAGATCGAGCTCGTCGAGGATGTCGAGCAGTTCGCCGACCGAGCGGTCGAGGCGCGTGATCATCGCCGCGTAGGCAGCCTTCGGCTTGAAGTGCGGGGTGTAGCCCTTGCCGCCCGGATACGGCTTGTCGTCGAACGCACCTTCGTACTGCGCCAGCTCCTCCTCGGGGACGTGCAGCGCCAGGTGTGGGATCACCGACGGGTAGTAGAGGAAGAACGGCTTGTCCTTGTTGCTGATCAAGAACGCCTTCGCCGCCGCCAGGATGTGGTCCGGCGCGTAGTCCTGGCCGCGGAAGCGCGCGTAGTTGGCCGGGTCGTTGGCATCCTCGCCGTTCTTCAGCTTGCCGTGGCCGGGCACGGCCGGCGAATTGGCCAGCCGGACCTTCTCACGGTCGCTCCACAGGTAGTCGGGGTAGTAGCTGTGCGCGTGGCGCTGGCAGTTGTAGCCGAAGAAGCGGTCGTAGCCGCGCGCCAGCGGATCGGCGTCGCTGCCCGGTGGGCCGAGGCCCCACTTGCCGAACGCGCCGGTCGCATAGCCGGCATCGTGCAGCATCTCGCTCATCATCGGTTCGCCGCTGGGCAGCGCCCACTGCCCCTCCGGCTTGTGCTCCTTGTTGTTGCGCACGGCGGCGGTGCCCGGGTGCTTGCCGGTCATCAGCACGCAGCGCGATGGTGCGCACACGGGAGAACCCGAATAGTGCCGCGTCAGCCGCATGCCCTGGGCCGCGAGCCGGTCGAGCCGCGGCGTGCGGATCTTCTTCTGGCCGAAGCTGCCGAGCTCGCCGTAGCCGAGGTCGTCGGCCATCACGAACAGCACGTTGGGCTGCTTGCGCGTCTCGGCGCCGACGGTGCGGCCGAGGAAGCCCGCGGCTGCGCGGCGCGCCTGCTGATCCGGCTGCTGGCCCGCCAGCGGGCTCGGCATCGGGATCACCAGCACGGCGACGAATGCGGAGAGGAGGTGGCGTTGCATGGCGCGCAGTCTAGCCCGCATCGCGGCGGCGGTCTCGATCTGGTCCGGCTCGCTACCGGGCGTGGCCGATACGGCCGAGGAGCTGGTGCGCATGAACCCGAATCCGCAAGACCCTGACCTTCGCCCCGACCGCAGCCGCGCGCTGCAGCGCGCCGCGGTGCTGGTGGCGCTGCTGCTGCTGGCGTTCTACGCCGCGATCCCGAACCTCGACGGCGTGCCGCGACGATCGGCCAACGAGAGCGCGGCGATCGCGACGCTGAAGAACCTGCGCGCCGGCCAGCGGGACCTTCGTGAGCGCGCCCTGGTCGATCGCGATGGCGACGGCGTCGGTGAGCACGGCTTCCTCGCGCAGCTGGCGGGCGCGGCCGAGTTGCCCGGCGGCGGCGTCGCCGACCCGCCGCTGGTATCGAGGGCGTTCGGCAACGTCGTCGACGGGCGGGTCCTGCGCAGTGGCTACCGCTTCGCGATGTTCCTGCCGCGTGCCGGCGGCGGCTGGCTGTCGGAGCTGCCGGACGGCGGCGAGCCGGACGACGTCGACGCCGACGCCGCGGAGCGTTCGTGGCTGCTGTACGCATGGCCGGTGGCACCGCGACGTTCTGGTCGGCGCAGCTTCGTCATCGACGAGCACGGCGACGTGCACGCGACCGGGGACCACCGCGAGCCGGTGCCGGGGGTCAGCGCGTTCTGCGTCGTCGACGGGCAGCGGCAACTGGCGCACGCCACGGCCGACGAGCGCGGGGCGGTCTGGGTGATCGTGCAGTAGGCGTCGCCGTCTCATTCCGGGCTGCGCCGACTTCAGTCGAGCGCGCCGGCCGACGACATAGGTGCGCCGGAGTGGACGGAGCATCGATCGGTGGTCCGCGCGCCCGGCGTCCACCCACACTTCGGCGCCACGTTCTCGAACCAAGGAATGGTCATGAACGTGCACTCGCGTCCTTCTTCTGCTGCTCTTCGTCGCCGCCAGCGCCTTCCTGGCGGCATTCCTGCGGCGCCGCCTGGCCGGCGGCGACCTGCACGCACCGGTTGGCTGGTGCTCGCCGTCGGCGGCGTCGTCGCCGTCGCGGCGACCGCGTTCGGCGTGCCCGTCCTCGACGGGTTTGCGGGCGGACCGGATCGGCAGCACGTCGACGTGCTGTTCGGTCACGACGCGCGCGTGCTCGGCTCGGTGCAGACGAACGACGCGCAGGTGGAGCTCGGCAGGTGGCTGTTCGAGCACACGCCGGTCGCCGCCGGCGCGGGCCATGCGAGCTGTGCCGAATGCCATCCGCGCGATCGGCTCGGCACCGACGGCCGGACCCACGAACGCAACACGCCGGCGCTGGTCGACGTGTCGCGGCAGCTGGTGCTCGGCTGGGACGGGGGCGAACGCGACCTCGTCGAGGTGGTCCGTCGAGAGCTGATCTCGCGATGCGGGATCGTCGACGACGTCGCGGTGCGCGACCTCCTGGAAGCCGACGACGAGCTGCGCGCGCTCTACCAGCGCGCGTTCCCGCGGCAGCCGGCCTCGCTCGGACGGTTGGCGGTGGCGCTGTCCGGCGAGCTGTCGACCTGGACCACGCGCGGCCGCTGGGACCGCTACGTCGAAGGCGACGACCATGCGTTGACGGCACTCGAGCGCCGCGGCCTCGAGCAGTTCGTCGCGGTCGGCTGCGGCGCCTGCCATCGTGGCCGCAACCTCGGCGGTGCGTCGGCGCACGTGCTCGGCTTGCGCCACGAGTACGACACCGACGACGACGGCCGCATGGCCGTCACCGGGCGGCGCGAGGACCATCGCGTGTTCAAGGCGCCGATGCTGCGCCACGCGGCGAGGACCGGCCCCTACCTGCACGACGGTTCGGTGCACGAGCTGGCGGAGGTGGTGCGGCGGATGGCGCACCACGAACTCGACCGGCAGCTGCGCGACGACCAGGTGCAGGCGATCGTCGCGTTCCTGCAGGCGACCTCCGAGTCGCGGTGAGCACGGCACGACGGAGCCACGTGCCTTCTTCCTACCGAGACCTGGAGACGAACGATGAACGATGACAATGATGGGGTCGACGCGATCGATCCTCGAACGCCCGAACCCGAGGTCGCCCGACCGCGACGCCTGCGCTGGTGGTTGGCCGGTGCGCTGGCCGCGGCCCTGACGACGATCTGGTTGGTGGTGATCGAACCCAACCTGCGCGCCGCGCGCATCAACCGCAACGAGTCCGCGGCGATCGCCGCACTCAAGAACATCTCGTCGGCGCAGGCGCAGATGCAGGCGGCCGGCGTCAACGACGGCGACGGCAACGGCCAGGGCGAGTATGCGTTCTTCGGCCAGCTGGCCGGCAGCGCGTTGCTGCGCCGCCCTTCGGGGCAGCCGCCGGTGCGCTGTGATCCGCCGGTGTTGTCGGCGAGGTTCGGCGACGTCGTCGACGGCCGCGTGCGCGTCGGCGGCTATTGGTTCGAGATGTTCCTGGCGACGGCCGACGGAGAGTGGGTCGCGGAGCGCGCGGACCAGGTGCACCTGGTCAGCATCGCGGAGTCCGAGGTGCTGTGGACCTGCTACGCATATCCGGTCGAGCTGGGTGTGACCGGTCGACGTGCGTTCATGACCAACCAGTCCGGCGACGTGTTGATGACCAACCAGGCCGGCTATGCCGGCGACGATCGACCCGAGCCGGGACTAGCGGGGTTTGCCTACGACGGCGACCCGACCTGGATCGTCGGCGCGCGCGTCGCTGCCAACACCGCCGACGCGCACGGACACACCTGGGTCGTCGGTTGATGAGAACGCTTCCAGTCGCGTGACGATTGGATCCCGAGCGTGGAGGCGTAGCCTGACCGCATGAACACGGTCGGGCGGCGCCTGTTCTGGATCACGACGAGCCTCGCGCTCGCGGTCTGCTGCGTGCAGACGATCCGCAAGGCGCTGCGGCCGTATGGCTACGACCTGACGGCCTACCTCGACGCCGGCGCCGCGGCGCTCGCAGGCCAGAGCCCATACGGGTTGGAGGTGACGTTCCCCTATCTGTACTCGCCATTCTTCGCGTGCCTGATGGTGCCGTGGACCTGGCTGCCGGGGACCGTCGCGGCGCTCTTGTGGTTTGCGATCAGCGTCTGGTCGCTCGGCTACGTGGTCGCGCGCGTCGGTGGCTGGGTCGGCGGCACGGCGCGCAGCGGCGGCTGGTGGCTCGCGGCGATGGCGCTGCTCGCCGTCGGCTGGTACCGGATCGTGCACAGCAACCTCGTCAACGGCCAGGTCAACCTGATCCTGTTGGCCATGTGCGTCGCGAGCTTCGAGGCCGAACGGCGCGGCCGCAGCGCAAGGGCCGGGTTCTGGCTGGCGCTGGCCGTGCACACCAAGGCGCTGCCGATCCTGCTGCTCGGCTACCTGCTGGTCCGACGGCGCTGGGCCGCGATCGGTTGGTGCGCGTCGTTCGGCGTCGCGTTCGCGGTCGCGCCGGCGGTGTTCTGGGGTGATGAGACGCTGGCGGTGTATCGCGCCTACGTCGAACAGCTGCAGCAGAAGATCGCGCGCGGCACGATCGACGACGGCGCGATCACGATCGCCAGCCGCGGGGATCTCGAGTACTTCACGCTGCGCGGGTTGCTGGCGGTGCTGTTGCCGTCGACCTCGGCGAGCGTGCTCGTCAAGTATGCGTGCCTTGCGGCCGTGGTCGGTGGCGCGTTCGTCGTCGACCTGGTGGCGCGCCGGTCACGCGAACGGCTCGTGCACGGCGCCGCGTTCGCGACCTGGCTCGCGGCGTCGCTGCTGATCTCGCCGATCTCGGAGAAGCACCACCTGGCGTTGACGTTCCCGGCATGGGCGGTGGGGGCGTTTGCGGTGGCGCGGCGTCCAAGTGCGGTTGCGATCGGTCTGTTGGCCGCGTGCACGGTCGTGATCTGGATCGCCAAGCACCTGCCCGAGGGGCCTTGGTACCTGCTGACGATCGTCGTGTCGCTGGCGATGGTGTGGCACGCAGCGTCGCCACGCAGCGGCCAGGTGGAACGCGAGGCCGGCTCCCTGCGCGAGGCCGTCGGCGGATCGGCTTCGACCTAGAGGAGCAACCGCCTTCTCGGCCGGTCCTCTAGTGGGCAAAGCCCCGTCCGCACGCGTACACGCCGCCTCCGCGATCACGGTTGGCAGCGCGTCCACTACATGGACGCGCTCCTAGCGGGCAAAGCCCCGTCCGCACGCGTACACGCCGCTTCCGCGATCACGGTTGGCAGCGCGTCCACTACATGGACGCGCTCCTAGCGCCGCGGGAACCGCACCAGCCAGGCCTCGGGGCCGTCGCGCCGCTCCGACGCGACGAAGACCACGTCGCCGTCGGGCGCGAAGCAGATCGCCTCGCGCTGCGGCAGGATCGGCGTCGTGCCCGCGGGCAGCGTGCGCGGCGCGCGCTCCGGCAGATCGACCGTGAACGGCACCTGCAGCTGCATCGGGCGCTGCGCGAACGCGTCGCGCCAGCTTGCGTCACCGGCGCGGGTGTAGACGTAGGCGTGGCGGTTGGTCAGCAGCACGGCCTGGTCGCCGAGCAGGTCGAGTGCGGTCGGGTTGCGGCGCCAGGACGTCTGGTAGAGGTGTCGCGAGGCCAGGTCGTCGGGCTGTCGATCCCACGGGTCGAGGTCCGGCAGCGCAATCGACGTCCAGTCGGCAGCCGTCGGTGCATGGTGGTCGCGGTCGAGGTCGAGCACCAGCAGCCGCTTGTCGGCCGCGCGCTTCTCGACCAGCAGGACCTGCCGCCGCACCGCGTCGACCGCGACCGACTCGATATCCCGGATCGGTTCGCACGGCAGCTCGAACGTGATCGTGCGCAGCACGTCGACCTTCTTCTGCTTGGGCGAGGGCTCGCGCAGCACGTGCAGCTGGCCCACCTGGGCGCCGTCGTGGCGACGCGCGACCGTCTGCTCGCGGTTGGTGCCGACGTCGGCGATCAGCAAGAACGGCACGCCGCCGTCCTCGAACCAGGCCAGGTCCTCCCAGTCGAAGCGATCGACTCCGCGCACGTCGACCTTGCGCACCTTGACGCCGTCGTCGCGCACGCGGATCGAGAACAGCTTGGTGGCCGTGTCCGAGATCGCCCACAGCGTGTGCTGGTGGGCGCGCGACGCCGCGAGTCCGCTGATCCCGCGCAGCTCGTCGTCGTGCGGCATCAGGTCGGCGACCACCTGCTGCGGCCCGAACGGGGCGGCGGCCAACGGGCGGCCGTCGAGCGTGTCGATCAGCCCCGCGCCGGGTGCTCGTCGGCAGGCGGCCGACAGCGAAGCGACGGCCAGCAGAACGGCGATCGTTCGGCGTGCCATCGGGCTAGTCGCAGCCCGGTTCCTCGTGCAGCAGCGCGAGGTCGTTGCACGCGTTCCACAGCAGCACCATCGCCTGCTTGACGTTGGCGGTGGCGACCGGCGGCAGGTCGTCGCGGGCGCTGAGCGTCTTGAGGCGCGCGTAGAGCCCGACGAGCTCCTTCTCGTCGGCCGTCATCTCGTTGCCGAGCAGGTCCTTGGTCGGTTCGTTCATCACGGTTTCCTGGTAGCGGTCGCTCAGTATTGGGGGCGGAGGTCCTGCAGGCGCTTGGCCTTCAGCTCGAAGCGCGGCAGCTCGCCGTCGTTGGCCAGTTCGACGTTGAAGCGAAGGCCCTCGTGCGCGTCGGCGAGGTCCTTGCCGAGCTGGGCCTGCAGCTTGGGCCAGGTGTCCTTGCGGTCGGGCTTGAGCTCGACCTTGACGGTGATCTCGTCCTGCACGTCGTCGCGGCGCGAGATGATGATCTGGAACTCCTCGACCTCGCCGTGCTCGCGAACGACCGCCTCGACCGCGCGCGGGTAGACGTTGGTGCCGCGGATCAGCTTCATGTCGTCGACCCGGCCGAGGATGCCGCCCTCGTAGATGTCGCCGGTGCGCCCGCAGTCGCAGGTCGTGTGCGGCACCTTGCAGACGAGGTCCTTGGTCTTGTAGCGGAGCAGCGGGATGAAGCCGCGACCGAACGACGTCACGACGCGTTCGCCGCGTTCGCCGTAGCCGACCGGCTCACCGCTGTCGGGGTCGAGCACCTCCTCGATGAAGTGGTCCTCGATGATGTGCGGGCCGCCGGGCTGGTGGTCGCACTCGAAGATCATGATCGTGCCGATCTCGGTCATGCCGGCGGTGTCGCCGCACTTGCCGCCCCACATGTCCTCGATCATCTGCTTGACCGCCGGGATCGAACCGGCCGGTTCGCCCGAGACGACGACGCGGCGCACCTTGCCGTCCTTCTTGAGGTCGATGCCCATCTTCTCGGCGGCCTGGCCCATGCGCAGCGCATAGGTCGGCGTCGCGCACACGACCGTGACGCCCAGCTCGACGATCTGCTTGACGCGCTGCTCGGTGGTCATGTTGCCGGACGCGAGCGTCAGCGTGCCCATCTTCTCGCAGCAGTAGTGCGCGCCCCAGAAGCCGATGAAGGAGCCGTAGCTGAACGCGAAGAACACCTTGTCCGTCGGTCGGATGCCGAAGCCCCAAAAGCCGTAGCACCACATGTCGGCGATCCACGACCAGTCCTTGCGCCCGTCGAGCACGCGCAGCGGCTGGCGGCCGGACGTTCCGGACGTGAGGTGGTAGCGGATCGCTTCGTGCTCGGGTCGCGTGATCATGTCGCCGAACAGCGGCTGTTGCGCCTGGCACTCCATCCAGTCCTCGCGCGTCATGAACGGCAACCGCCGGATGTCGTCGAGCGTGCGGATCTGCGCCGGCGTGACGCCGGCCTGCTCGTAGAGGCGGCGGTGGAACGGCGACGTGTACCAGGCGCGATCGACCAGCCGTTGCAGCTTGGTCAGCTGCAGGGCGCGCAGCTGTTCCTTCGGCAGGGTCTCGGTCTTGGGGTTCCAGAACGGCGATTCACTGACGGGCACGGAGAGCCTCCCTGGGGTTCGAGTGGGGGCGGCAGCGTAGGTGCAGGAACGCGCGGGTGCGAGCTTCGAGCGGATGGCGAACCGGCGCCGCGGCAGGCCGCGCGGTTGGTTTCGCAGGATGCTCGACCAGGCGAGTCGCACTCGTCGAGGTGGGTCGAAGTGCCGAGCGAGCGGAGAGTTGGAATATCGGACGGCGAACCCCGTCTGAGCGGGGCTGGCAGCCATCCCGACGCCTTGGAGGGTTGGCGGAGAGTTGGCGTCATGGCGCCAATACGCAGAACGCCAATCGACCGGGCGATCCGCTCGTCGAGCGCGACGCATCCGGACCTCGAAGCGGGGGCGTGACCGCTGCGGATTTCGCATGGATTCGTCGTCCCCCTTCTTGTCACGCGCGGCGTCACGCCGCAGGATTTGTCGATGGAAGAAAGCGATCTACCGCGTTCGATGTTCGATGTGCCCGGTAGGCGCCCGGCCCGGTCGGATGATCGCGCGCGGCCTGGTGAGCCTTCGTCGCAACGGCTCGGCGATCTCTGGATCGAGTCGCGCCCGCAGCCCAACGTCAGCGATCTGGGCAGGGCCTTCTTCACGATCGATGACCATGGCACGGTCGTGCCGACCCGTCGCCGTGATCGCGACTGAACGACGTTGCCTGCGGCGGGCGCTCACGCCGAGCTGACCGGCGGTGGTAGGCGGCGTCAGCCGTGGTTGCTCGCCGCGCGCCCGCTCCGGAATCCGGGGTGGTTGCGAAGCGCGAAGTCGAGCCGCCCCCACTGGCAGTTCCGCGTCAGGGAGTGCAACACCGCGACCTGGTCCTGGAAGTCCCTTCGATGCGACCAATAGGTGTGCGTCACCCCGAGGTCCTCAAGGCGATCACACATCTCGCGTTGATTGGGAACGGCGCCGGGAGCGACCGAGGGCAGCATGGCCAGGTGCCCACCGCTGACGCGTCGGACCTGCGCAGCCAGTCGCAGCAGCTTGCGTACCGACGGGTCGGTGAAGCCGAATCCGTAGAACAGGCAGCGGTGCTGTGAGAACGTCGCGACCTGGAGCGAGTTCTGCCAGATGTCGGCGATCCCACCGCGAACCTCGTAGTCCTCGGCGGACATCGTCAACGGTTGCTTGCGCAGGTCCTCCTCGAACTCGTCCGCCAACTGGCTCGCATCGACCGGAACCAGCCCGTGTGGGTGCAGGATGCGCACCTTCGGGAGGTCTCGAGCCGGGCGCTGTTCGGGTTCGAACACGACCTCGCGGTATGGCGCGGTCTCGCCGAGCACCGGTACCAGCGCGATCGCCTGGAAGCCCAGGCGTGCGATCGACAGTTCGAGCAGGCAGTCGACGTTGTAGGTGATCACGTGCGCCTGGCTGCGGGGCGCGCGCCACGCGATCTCGGCCGAGATCGCGGCCAGGTGCCGCACCGCGAAGAACGGCCAGGTGGTATCGGAGAGCACGAAGTTGTCTCCGTAGAGCGCGTCTCGGAGCGCCCGCCGGTAGCTCGCTTCGGAGCCGTTGCCGCGAACGCACTCGATGGCCCAGCTGGGCTCGACGTTGCAGCGTTGCAGCGAATCGCTGCCGCGAATGGCCTGCGCCAGATACGCAGCCAACGTGTTCCAGTCGGGCAGCTGCGCATCCATGCTGGCGCCGGCACCGATGGCCAGGCGCAGGTCTCCCTCGTTGATCGCGGCGTCGCCGATCGACGCGAGTTCGCTGGCGGCGACTTCGCTCATAGCTCTGCCTCACCCTCCTGTCCCCGCGAACGGGGTTCCGGTGCCGTTCCGTGACGGGTACTCGTCTGCTGACTTGCGGCAGCGATGTTCTCGTCCGCCTGCGTCCGGTCCCCGAGCCGGGCGCTCGCTTGGATCGACGCGTTGCCGATGGCTCTGCGGATGCTCGGCTGCAGGGCGATCATCGAGCCATAGAACGACGCGACATGACGGGCCCATTGCGCGGTGGTCGCGTCGGACACGAAGAACAGCCGACCTCTCTGGCACACGACGGCTTCGGACGGATCGAGTGGCGGGCTGTGCGCATCGGCCATGCGCGCGGGCGGCAGGCGAAGTCGATCGTAGTCGGCGAATCTCGCGTCGTTCTCGCGCACCGGCTCGCGGATCCGTTCGTCCTCGTCGAGGTAGCCGCTGGTCACGGTCACGTTGTGGGTGTTGTTGAGCAGGAAGTCGCGGATGTCGCGCAGCCTTGCCCTCGCCGTAGCCCAGTGGCTGCGGGCCAGCGCCGCCGGCTTGCTGACCTTGACGGTTCCGGCCAGTCGCTCCTGCACGTATCGACGGCTGTCGCGGAAGAAGCTGGCGGCCATTCGCAGCACCCTCGGCGAACGAAGCCAGCCACACGCCTCGATCTGGTCGCCGACGAACTTGTCCCACGCGTTCTTCTCGAACAGATCGTGTAGCTGGCCGCGGCCGCCTGGATGCACGAGGCACTCCTTGTAGAGGCGCTCCCGCAGCAGCATGGCGCTGGCGCGCAGACGGTCCCGGATCCGGACCCAGCGGTCGAACTCCTCCCGATCATTGAGGTCTCCGTCGGCGTTGGGCTCGTCGGCCGACGCCGCGAGATCGCGGCAGAACTCGCCGAACAAGATGCGCATCACCAGGGTCAGAACGGTCTCCTGCTCGTAGGTCGTCCGTGCCGCGCCGCGGTCGTTCGCCTCCGAGTCGAGGCTCGAGGCGCGGATCTGGCAGGCGTCGTTCCTCAGCAGGCCCTGCAGCAACAGGGAGCGTGCCAGGGTCGCCGTGTCGACCTCGAGCAGCAGGCTGGCCAGGTAGAAGTTGGCTCCCAGCAGCAGCCGCTTCGAGTCCGTCGCGTCCGAGCACTCACGCAGATCGTGGTAGGCCTCGGCGAGCTGTCGCAGGTCCACGCTGCCTCCAGGGTCGTTGCCCTCGGGGTTGGGCCGGCCCTGCACGTCGAACTCGTTGAGGACCTCGAGGAACATCGTGGCGACGTGTGAGGCGAGTTCGTCGAAGAACAGGGGCTGCTCGACGATCGCGATGGGGACGCGCAGCAGCACGACGTCGACCTGCAGGCTCGCCTGGCTCACGGGCTCCCCTACGGTGGCGATGCATGCCCGAGGCGGATCCAGCAGCGTGCCGACCATCGTCCATCCAACCAGTGTGGCGATGCTGCGGATCTGCTCGAGGTTGCCTGGACGGCGCAGGTTCAGGTCCGCGTTCGAATCGATGGGGGCGACGCTCCAATGCGGTGCCGACAGCACGGTCCGGACCGCGGCGAGGGTCTCGCCGATGTCCTGACTCAGGTGGCGCAGCCTCTGCTCGACGGCCTTTCGCCGGGTGGAGGCCGGGTTCTCGTGAAGGTCGCGCAGCCTGGCCGCCAGGCGACGCAGGTAGTCGACCAGCGACGAAACGACCGGTCGCAGCTCCACCGTGCCCTCCCACAGCCACATCGAGTCCCAGGTCCAGCGGAGCACGGAGACCGTGTTGATGACCTGTTCCGTGTCTTCGTACGTGACCTGCAGCACGCGCAGCAGGTTGCGCATCTCGGCAGGGCCGTTGGGTGCCAGCTGGTTCCAGTTGGAGCCGAACAGGTGGCGGCGCGGATCCTCGTCGACGTGGTCCTTGGGCACGTCGTCGCAATCGCTCGACGCACTGGTCGAGATCGACGATGCCGACGCGAAGAAGTCCTGGCGCCCGCGTCCGTCCGATCGCGTTGCACCCCGGAACAGTCGCGTCCTGAGCATCGTGGTCAGGGCTGCAGCCGCAATCGCATCGACGTGGTTGCCGTCTGCGTCGTCGGACTTCTTGCCGATCGGGTGGATGTCGAACGCGGGTGACGACGTGTCGTAGCCGCCGACGTTGAAGCTGGTGTTGCGTTCGGCCTGCTCGTGTTCGTCGAAGAACTGCAGGAACGGCTTCTCGTGGCCCGGGTTGATACAGAAGTGCGTTCGGCACGTCACGCGCGGGCCCTTGGGCTTGCTGCTGCGTCGCCCGGCGCGATGTGACTGACGCGAGAGATCTTCCGAGACGCGGTTCGCCGATTCCTGCAACTGCTCGAGTGTGGCATCGGGGCGCAGCCCCGCGGCCGCAGCGGCAGCTGCACTCTCGATTGCGTAGTCGAACCCCAGCGTCGAGGAGGTGACGAGTGCGGTATGAGCGCTTGCCTGCTTGCCGACGGGCACCTGCGACCTGCGTACGCGCAGGATGAGGTCGAGCAGAGGGTGCAGATCGCTGGCGTGGGCGACGAGCACCACTTCGTGCCACGAGAGCGACAGGCCGAGCGCGGCACGCGTCTGGTCCGACTTCCGTCGCCCGGGTTGCTCGTTGCGCCAGGCCTGCACCGTTTGCGCGATCGAACGCACGGCTTCGTGGGTTCGGCTGTTCTGGTTCTTGCTCCAGGTCGAGTAGGGGGAGAGCTTGATCTGGACGATCGCGAGGAAGCGGTCGCCTGCGTCCTTCGGCTGCTCATGGCTGGAGGCCTTGCCCACCGATTGCAGGTAGTGCGCGTTGCAGTCCTCGTCACCGGTGCCGAGCTTGGGCAGGAACAGCGAGAACTCGCTCTGCCGGACCTCCAGTTCTGGCGCTGCCGGCAGTGGTGTCAGGCTCGGGCTGAGGTAGACCGCGGCCAGATCGTACGAACCCCAGAGGCTGTACAGGGATGGCACGTAGGTCGGGGTCGACGCGGTGCTCGCACGTTGGTCGATACCCGTTGCCGATAGCTTGTCCAGAGTGGGTTCGTCGATGCCGAGTCGCAGAGCGAGGTCACGCTTGCGCCGGATCGGGACCTCTTGGATACGTTTGAAAACGGCTTCGGCGGTCTTGTCGTAGTCCGCCGCCGCGTCTCCGTTCGTAAGGCGTCGCAGGGACGGCTGCAGCAGCCGTGCGTGCAAGAAGCTGTCGTGATACTCGAACGCATTGCGTCGCGACATGTGGACTCGATCCTCCACGGCCACTGTCGTCGCAGGTCGTGTCGGATGCAAGTTGCGGGCATCTGCTCGTACGAAACCGTTGGGTATGGACCCATGCGCCGTACATCCACATGTGTGTCAGCCGCACGCCTGCAAGCGTCCGCCCAGGCACCGCCCGACGGCCATGGCCGCGCGCCACGATCGCCGTAACCCGTTCCGGGTGCGGACCCTCAGAAGCCGAAGCCGGTCGTGCGCAGCCGCATCCGCAGCAGGTAGCTGTCGGCGGTGACGAACAGCGTCGCGCCGTCCTCGCCGAACGCACAGTTGCTGGTCGCCTCGCCAGTGCGCAGCGTGCCGAGGTGGCGGCCGTCGGGCGTGATCACCAGCACCCCGCCGGGACCGGTCGCGAACAGCACGCCGTTGCGGTCGACCTTCAAGCCGTCCGGCAGACCCTTCTCGCGGCCGACCATCGACGTCGCGTCGAACAGCACGCGACCTTCGCCGAGCGTGCCGTCGGCCGCCACCGGGAACGCCATCCAGATCGCGCGCTTCGGATCCGAGTTGGCGACGTACAGCGTGCGCTGGTCCGGCGAGAACGCGATCCCGTTGGGGCGCGACATCGCCTTCGTCAGCAGCGTCACCGTGCCGTCCCTGGCGCAGCGGTAGACCCCCTGGAACGGCAGGTCCTTGCTCGGATCCTCCATCTTGCGGGTCAGGCCGTATGGCGGGTCGGTGAAGTACAGGTCGCCATTGCGATGGAGCGTCGCGTCGTTGGGGCTGTTGAAGCGCTTGCCGTCGAACCGCTCCGCGATCGGCGCGTAGCTCGCCTTCGGCGCGTCGAGCGGCGCGCGCATGCGGCCGACCTGGCGTTCGCCGTGCTGGCACAGCACCAGACGTCCCTCGGGATCGAGCAGCAGGCCGTTGGAGCCGGGTTCGTCCGGCGCGATGTGTCGCGGCCGCGGCGTCGGGCCGAGGTAGCCGCTCTTGTCGAGGTAGACGCTGGTGCCTTCGCCGGCCTGCCATCGGATCACGCGGTTCGGCGGGATGTCCGAGAACAACACGTAGCCGCCGTCCTGCGGGATCCACAGCGGCCCCTCCGCCCATTCGAAGCCCTCGGCGAGCACGTCGAAGCGCGCGTCTTTCGCGACCAGGGCGTCGAGCTCTGGCGACAGCCGCTCGACCTCGCCGAGCGGGCGGAGCACGTCGCTGGTCGCGCAGGCGGCCAGCAGCGACATGAGGGCCAGCAGCGGCATGAGGGGCAGCAGCGGCACGGGGGTCGGCTGGGACAGCGGAGAGTGGGCGGCGAGGCGTGGTGTGGGCACGCCGCCATTCGATCCGGGTCGTTGCGCGGTTGCCAGACGTCAGCGCACGACGTGCCAGCGGGTCTGCCGGCCGCCGAGGTAGTAGACGCTGCGGCCGTCGAAGCAGGCGTCCTGTTCGAGGCCGATCTGCACCCATTGGTCGCCCCACTCCGGGACCTGCACCTTGACGTTGCCTTCGATCGCGTAGCAGGTGTTGGCGTGCAGCGGCCAGTCGCCGCGCACCGGCGTCGGGCCCTGGTTGTCCCACATGCCGATCGTCGGACCCGGGGCGTGCCCGAAGAAGCCGAGCGGGTGGGTGTAGACGCTGGCTCGCAGCCCTTCGGACGCGCACTTGCCGAGCGTCGTCGCCAGGATCTGGTTGCCGGTGCGACCGGCGACGAACGACGAGGTCAACAGGTCCTGCCAGTGGTTGCCGACCTGCAGCGCTGCGACCAGGCCGGCCGGCACGTCCCGTTCGTCGGGGTGCAGCACGTAGCCCATCTCCTGCGTGTCGGTGCACAGCCGCAGGTAGCGGATGCCGACGTCGCAGTGCAGCACGTCGCCGCGACGGATGGTCGCGTCGCTGTCGCCGAGGAACGGGCGGTCGCCGTCGGCCTGGTCGTTGCGTCGCTGCACGTCGCAGATCGGATGGAACCAGACCGGCAGGCCGAGCGACGCGAAGCGCTGCCGCAGCCACCACCGAACGTCGTCGGTGGTGGTGACGCCGGGTGTGATCACGTCGTTGGAGAACGCCTCGGCGATGACCCCTCGCGCCAGCTGCACGATCTGCGGATAGACCTCGAGTTCGAGCGTGGTGCGCGTCTCGAGCCAGCGCACGCACAGCTGCTCGGCGGAGCGCAGCCGCGCCGAACGTTCGCCGAGCGCCGCCTCGAGGCGGGCGCGCAGGCCCGCGCTCAGGCCGTCGGCGACGGCCCAGTCGTCGCTCGTGTCGACGGCGATCGTCTCGGGGTCGCGCTCGGCGACGATCTCACCGAGTCGCTGCCACTGCTCGTCGACGGAGCCGGTCGTGCCGCCGTCCCAGGCGCTCTGGTAGAGGTCGCCGAGGCCGTAGCGGCTGACGGTCAGGCGCTCGACCCCGTGCTCGTCGCCGCGGTCGAAGAACACCAGGATGGTCGTGCGCCGCGCCGCGAACACCGGCGCGGGCACCAGCGTGCGGTAGACGGGGTCCTCGTTGTACTCGCGATTGGCGACGATCCACATCGCGACGCCGCACTCGCGCATCAGGCGCGGCAGCAGGTGGTCGAGCCGATCGACGAGCAGTTCGTTGATCTTCGCGCGCTGCGCCGCCAGCGGCAGCACCGCCGGCGGGCGAGGGACCTGGTAGCCCTGGTCCCATTGCTGCTGGGCCGGCAGGCCGGTGGCCGCGGCGGCGACCAGGGCGAGGGCTGCGGTGAGGTGGCGACGGGTTGGCTGCGCACGCATGCCCGTCAGCGTAGCCGCCGCGGCTACGGACGCCGCAACGTCCAGCGTTCGGCGCCGAGCGCGCCGGCGCCGGTGTCGAGCCCGCCCTCGGGGATCGCACCCTGATGGTCGCGACCCGCGCCGAGCTGTGCCGGCAGGGACTGCGGGCGCGGAGCCTCGGTCGAGCGGCGCATCAGCCAGGTCAGTTCGGCGCCGAGGCGTTGGCCGGCGTCGTAGGGACGGATTGCGAACGAGGCGCCGTCGAACACGCGCGCGACCTCCGGGACCAGGATCGACGCGTTCTTGGCGACCTCGCCGTTGACGCGGCGCACCGCGGTCGTCTCGCGCCCGTGCCGCACCGTGTGGTTGCGATCGAGCATCGTCGGCATCGTGATGCGGCCGTCGCCGAGGTCGAGCCGCAGCTCGGCGTTGACGAGCGACGTGCGCTCGATCATGCGCAAGAACGAGATCGCGCGCTCCCTGGTCTCGCCCTCGGCGATCAGCAGCAGGCGGCCGCGACGGAACAGCGCGTGCGCGGTGTCGTCCCAGCTGTCGGGGCTGACGTTGCTGTGCAGCAGGTCCTGCAGCTCGTCGGCGTCGAAGCGGCCGGACTGCGGCTCCTCGTCGTAGGACTCGTGCAGGTCCTCGCGGCCGCCGACCAGCCGTTCGCTGTCGTGGAAGCGCGGCCAGATGCCGCCGAACGAGGTCAGCGCCGAGGTCGGCAGCACGGCGACGTCGGCGGGGAGCTTGGCCTTCGGCGGTTCGTGGCGGGCGCGCACGACGATCGTGACGTTGCCGCCGAGTTCTGCCGGCGCGGTCGCGTTGAACACCAGCGCGCCGCCGTTGGGGATGCGCGCCGACATGCAGCCGGTGGTCGTGTCGACCAGCGGGCGCTGCAGGTCGCCCTGCAGCGACAGTCCGGTCTGGTGGTCGACCAGCGTGTCGAGTCGGCCGATCGCGAACTGCACCTGCACGACCAGGTCGTCGTCGCTGATCACGCGGTGCGGCGCCACCAGCATGCCGACCCCGTCGAACGCCTCGTCGAACGTCGGCACCGCTAGCTGGCGGCCCTCGCTGATCTGCGGCTCGTAGGTGTGCAGGTAGCGCGTCGCGGTGTGGCGGCCGAGGTATGACGTCATGCCGGCCGGCGTCTGCGCCTTGCCGCGCCAGACCGGGTCGTGGCTCTCGAACAGACCGCGTGCCTGGTCGGGCTGCACGATCGTCGGCGGCAGCAGCGTGCCGTCGTGGCGGATCACGACCGCGTCGATCTGGACCTCGCAGACCAGGTGGTCGTCGAGTGCTGCGAGCAGCGCCTTGGTCTCGGCGAGGTGCGCCTTGGGTGCGGTGACGTGCAGGCGTCCTTCGCGCGCGTCGAGGCGGGCGCCGTCGGCCTCCTCCTCGAAGCGCCGATCGAGCAGGTGCACGATCTCGAACAGCTCGTCGAACTCGACCACGCACTCCGGTTCGGCGCGGGCGTGCACGAGGAACGGCCAGGACTCGAGCCGGCGCAGGCCGACCATCGACTGGAACGGCAGCCGCGGCGTCGGCTGGTGGACTCCGGTCAGGTGCTGGACCGGCAGGATCGCGTAGGCGTTGGGCTCGACGACGTCGCTCTGTGCTACGGCGGGGGTGGCGAGGGCGGCGAGCAGGACGGGCGACCACGCCGGACGGATGCGGCGGAGGGGGTGCTTCATGGGCGGGCTTCGAGGGTGATGGGTTCGCCCGGTTGGACCGTGCGAGGCCGTGCGCGTAAGGACCGCGGCGCGTCGGCGGCGAATAGTTCCCGACCGTCACGTAGGCTGGCCCCGCCCGATCGAACCCCCGCGACCGCGACCCCGCGATGAGCCAAGCAAGCCAACCCAAGTCCCTCGGCCGCCGCCTGTTGACGTTCTTCGCCGTGGCTGCGGCGCTGCTCGGAGCGGTCGCCTTCTGGATCTGGAACGGCCCCGCCGCCGCGCCGCGCAATCCGCTGCGGCCGTTCGTCGTCGAGCGCCAGGCCGACGGCTCGTGGCCGCCGCTGCCGTCCGAGGAGCGGGCCTTCGAGGTGTCGTTCGGTGCGACCGAGCGGAGGTCGCAGACCCAGACGTCGACCCGGCAGGGCGTGACCGCCTCGCAGGACGCGCGCTTCGCCTGCCGTTCGATCCTGGTGACGACCCGCACGGACCGCCCGCTGGAGCAGGCGATCGCCGCGCGCGTCGTCGCCGGCCTGCAGCAGGACGACTACGTGCGGCAGGTGCGCTATCGGTCGGCGAACGCCGAGGTGCCGGTCGGCGTCGCGCGGCCGGACCTGGTCGTCGAGATCGAACTGCGGGACGTCGACGACGACACGCTGCTCGGCAGCGGCGAAGGCAAGGCCGAACTCGTCGTGCACGTCGGCACCGGCATGCGGCACGGCAGCGTGCACAGGACCGAGGACCAGCCGGCGCCGCCGCGGATCGATCTGGATCTCGAGGTGACGGTGCAGTCGACGTTCGAGCAGGGTGGTTTCGCGACGCCCAACCTGGTGTTCGCGTCGATCGCCGACGAGCTGGCCGCGCCGGTGTGCAAGCACTTCGACAAGGAGTTCGCCGCGCTGCGCGAGCAGTACGGCGTGCCGCCGTACCTGCCGCCCGGCTTCGCCGTCGCGTTCCGTCCGGTCGACGAGCGCTTCGATGTCGCCCGGCTCGTGCCGGAGGGCGTGCCGGTCCGGCTGCTCGCTGCCTGGAACGGGCCGCTGATGCACAACGAGAGCTGGTGGTCGGCGCGCATCGACGGCACGGTGCAGGGCACGCTCGAGTGGGTCGAAGCCGCGATGGCCGAGATGGGCTACCAGCCCGACAAGGTCCACACGCGATCCCATCGCATCTACCGCGCGGGCGACGTCGTCATCACCGTCGACGCGATGCAGCCGCGCCGGCGGGTCGGCGTGCTCTACCGCGCCGACGAGCCGCAGCCCGAGGTCGTCGACCTGAGCGTTCGCTATCGTCATCGCGCCGATCGGCAGCTGGTCGCGGCGGCGTTCGAGGGCGTGCTGGGGGACGGCGTCGCACCCGAAGTGCTGCTCGCCTGCCTCGCCAAGATGAAGGGCGACGCCCACGAGCGCGGCCTGCAGCGCGTCGGCGCGCTCGAGCTGGACGAACCGTCCGATCTGATGCTGCGGGCGCGCGCACGGGATCGCGCCGGCGACGCCGCCGGCGCGGCCGACGACCTGCTGCGGGCGCTGCTGTTCGCCGACGTCAGCTTCGACCGGCGCAAGCAGGTCGAGAAGGTCGAGAGCGCCGCCAAGTCGCTGGAGATCGAGCTCGACCGCTACGGCGTCGCCCCGGAGTGGCTGCGGGACAACGGCTTCTTCGAGCTGCAGAAGGACGGCGAGGCCGTCGAGGCGACGGCGACCGGCAGCGAGCCGGTGCGCTGCTTCGTGATGTCGCAGGACGGCGACGGACGCGACGTCGCCAGGCTGTTCGCGGTCGGGCCGGACCGCTCGAGCAGCAGCGGCGAGTGGCTGGGTTCGATCCTGGTGTTCGACCACGGCCACACCAGTTCGCAGGGGCGCGGCGGCAGCGGGGAGCGCACCTACCCCTCGGACTTCGGCACGATCCACTACGAGTTCGTCGACGATCCGGCCGACGCGCGTGCCGACGTGCGCGTCCGGTTGCGCTGACGCCGTCACCGATGCGCCGGTGCGAAGGGCTGGACGGCCGCGTGGCGCGCCCGGTGCGATCGGTGGTGCAATCGGTGGCTTGAGTTGCGCGGCGTTCGGAAGTTCGATGGGGGCAATGACCTCGGACTTCTACTGTGACGAAGTGCTGAGCGGGCGCACCGCCGTCGACGTGGTCGCGGAGACGCCCGAGGTGCTCGCCTACCACCACACGCGGCCGTTCTGGCCGGTGCACATCGTCGTGATCCCCAAGCTGCACGTGCCGTCGCTGACCGACCTCGGAGACGGCGACGAGGCGCTGCTGCATCGGCTGCTGACGGTCGTGCGCGAGGTGGCTTCGGACGTCGAACGCGAGCACGGCAAGGCGCGCGTGCTGACCAACCTCGGCGCCTACCAGGACAGCAAGCACCTGCACTTCCACGTCAACAGCGGGGAGCCACGGCGATGAGTCGCGCTCCGATCGACCCCGCGCACCTGCGAGACGCGGTGTCGCAGTTCGCCATCGCCGGCGAGCTGTGCGACGTGCAGCCGCTGCAGCGTGGGCACATCCACGACACGTTCGTGTCGACCTGGTCGGACGAGGGGCGGCAGCGTCGCTTCCTGCACCAGCGCATGAACGACAAGGTGTTCCACGACATCCCGGCGGTGATGCACAACATCGAGACCGTCAGTCGGCACCTGCGGCGCAAGATGGCCGGCAAGAGCACGCTCGACGGCTTCCGTGTGCTCGACCTGGTGTCGACGCGTGAGGAGCGCTCCTACCTGGTGGCGGACAGCGGCCAGTGGCGCACCTACTCGTTCATCGAGAACACCTCGAGCCGTGATCACTGCAGCCGGCCGGAGCAGGCCTTCGAGGCGGCGCGCGCGTTCGGTTGGTTCACGTCCCAGCTCGCCGACCTCGACGCGAGCAACCTGCGCGAGACGTTGCCGCGGTTCTTCAGCACGCCCTACCGGCTGCAGCAGTTCGAGGATGCGCTCGCGGAGGATCCGCGCAACCGCGCCAAGGACTGCGTCGGCGAGATCCGCTTCGCGCAGACGCGGCGCGAGTCGGCGTTCGTGATCGACGGCATGCTGCAGCGCGGCGAGCTGCCGATGCGGACCGTGCACGGTGACACCAAGCTCAACAACGTGCTGTTCTGCAACGAGACCGACCGGGCGCAGTGCATCGTCGACCTCGACACCTGCATGCCCGGCTACTCGCTGTACGACTTCGGCGATCTGGTGCGATTCACCGCGGCGACCTCCGACGAGGACGAGCGCGACCTCGACCAGGTCGGCACCGACCTCGGCCTCTACCGACAGCTCGTCAACGGCTACCTCGAGGGCACGCGCGGCGCGCTCTCCAAGGTCGAGATCGAGCTGATGCCGTTCGCGGCGCGGCTGGTCACCTGCACGATCGGACTGCGCTTCCTCGCCGACCACCTGGCCGGCGACGTGTACTTCAAGGTCCATCGTGAAGGGCACAATCTCGATCGGGCGCGCGTGCAGTTTCGGATGGTCGAGAAGATGGAGGAGCAGGCCGACGCGATGGCCGTCGTCGCCAGCTGAGCTTCCGAACGATGTGCGAGCTTCGCAGCTACCTGATCTGTGCGACGCAGCGATGCGGCAGCACGCTGCTGTGCGAGTGGCTCGACCAGACCGGCGTGCTGGGCCATCCCAACGAGTACCTCGGCCTGTGGCAGGAGTACGCGAATCGGGACGACGCGCCGTTCTGGGAGCTGGTGGTGCAGGAGACCAAGGACCGCTGGCGCGGCGCCAACGGCGTGTTCGGCTGCAAGGTGATGGCCAACACGTTTCCGGTCGCGATGCAGTGGCTGCGGCGAGTGCCGGCGGCCGCGGGCCTGGACGACTGGCGCGTCGGACAGCTGGCGTTCGGGCCGGGGCCGGTGGTGCGGGTGCAGCGGCGGGACCGGGTGCGACAGGCGATCTCGCGCTACATCGCGATGCAGACCGGCATCTACCACGTCGCCGCCGACGATGCGGTCGGCAGCGAACTGCTCGGGGGCGCGCTGGGCAGTCGCGAGGCGGACCGCCGCGAGCGGATCCCGTTCGACTTCGCCGCGATCGACGCGCAGGTGGCGCTGATCGGCCGGGAGGAGCGCTACTGGGACGAGCTGTTCGCGGCGGCCGGGGTGGCGCCGCTCGAGCTGGTCTACGAGGACTTCGTGCGCGACCGGGCCGGCACCGTGCGGGCCGTGCTCGAGCACGTCGGCATCGACCCGGCGGACGCCAACCTCGCGTTCGAGGAGCGCATGGCGCGCATGTCGGACGGTGTCAACGAGCGGTTCTATCGGGAGTACCAGGCACACAAGGATGCGGCGGGCTGATCCGGTAAGGTCTCTCGGCCGATGTCCGACGACGACCTGCACCAACGAGACCGACACGAGCCGCACCTGCAGTGGCTCGAGGCCCTGGCGGCCTCCCCCGAGCGGCTGCTCGACCTCGACGAAGACCTGCTCAACCGGCTGCGGCGCGCGGCCGGCAAGGTCGCGCTGCCCGACCGCATGACGCGCCGCAAGCTGGCGCACGAGCGGCGCAGCCGGCTCCGCCGTGAGGTTCGCGAGCAGGACGACCGCGCGCTCGAGGCGACCAGCAACCGCCAGCTGAAGCGCGCGCTGTCGTTCCCGGTGGCGCCGCGGCAGCTCGAGATCACCGCCGAACAGCGGCAGTTGCTGGAGCGGCAGGCGCGCGAACGACCCAAGGAAGAGCGCCGACGCCTCAACAAGTCGCAGGCGTGCTACGTCTGCAAGGAGCAGTACACCGAGCTGCACTTCCACTACGACTCGATGTGCCCGAACTGCGCCGACCTCAACTGGGTCAAGCGCACCGCGACCGCCGATCTGAGCGGCCGGGTCGCGATCGTCACCGGCTCGCGCGTCAAGATCGGCTACGAGATCGTGCTGTTCCTGCTGCGCGCCGGCTGCCGGGTGATCGCGACGACGCGCTTTGCGTGCGATGCCGCGCGGCGCTTCGAGCAGGCCGAGGACTTCGAGCTGTGGCGCGATCGGCTCGACCTGCGCGCGCTCGACCTGCGCCACACGCCGTCGGTCGAGAACTTCTGCGACGAGCTGCTGCGCACCGAGACGCGGCTCGACTTCCTGGTGCACAACGCCTGCCAGACCGTTCGGCGGCCGCCCGACTGCTACCGCGACATGGCGTCGCGCGAGAATCCGCAGGACCTGCCGCCGCAGCTGCAGGGCCTGCTCGGCCAGCAGACGTCCGAACGGGCGCTGTCGATCCACCGCGCGCCGGACAGCGTCGCCGCGCTGAGCCAGCTCGACTTGCTGGGCGAGGGCGACCAGAGCCACCTGTTCCCGACCGAGATGAAGGACGGCGAGGGCCAGCAGCTCGACCTGCGCGACAAGAACTCGTGGCGCATGGAGCTGGCCGAGGTGCCGACGGTCGAACTGCTCGAGGTGCAGCTGGTCAACCAGATCGCTCCGTTCGTGATGAATGGCCGGCTCAAGCCGCTGATGCTCGCGGTGCCGACGGCGGACAAGCACATCGTCAACGTGTCGGCGATGGAGGGGCAGTTCAACCGCGCGCTCAAGACGACGCGCCACCCGCACACCAACATGGCCAAGGCGGCGCTCAACATGATGACGCGCACGTCGGCGGCGGACTACGTCAAGGACGGCATCCACATGAACAGCGTCGACACCGGCTGGGTGACCGACGAGGACGACTTCGCGCGCACGGTCGAGAAGGAGGAAGCGCAGAGGTTCGCGCCGCCGCTCGACTCGATCGACGGCGCCGCGCGGTGCGTCGATCCGATCTTCGTCGGCATCAACACCGGCCACCACTGCTGGGGCCAGTTCCTCAAGGACTACGCGCCGGCGCCGTGGTAGGGATGCTCGAACAGGTGCACGTCGTGCTGTTGCGGCCGCGCTGGGCGCGCAACCTCGGCAGCGTCGCGCGCGCGATGAAGAACTTCGGCCTGCAGCGGCTGTCGATCGTCGAGTCGCAGATCGGTTCGTGGAACGACGCGTGGCAGATGGCGGTGCACGCCGACGACGTGCTCGACGCGGCCGTGCAGACCGAGGACCTGGAGGCGACGCTCGCCGAGGCCAGCTGGGTCGTCGGCACGACCAACAACCCGCCGAAGTCGGTGCGCGTCATGACGCCGCGCGAGGTCGCCGAGGAGGCGTTGCGGCGCGGCCCGCCGACGCTGCTGTTCGGCGGCGAAATCAACGGCCTCGACCCCGCCGAACTGCTGCGCTGCCATGCCGTGTCGGTGGTGCCGACCGCGCCCGCGCAGTCGTCGCTCAACCTCGCCCAGGCGGTCTGCGTCTACGGTGCCGAGCTGTTCGCCGCGTGCCGGCAGGCGGAGACGAGCGACGCGCCGGTCGAGGTCGCGGCTTCGACCGAGTTGATGCAGCGGCTCGAGAAGCTGCTCGAGCACGCGCTGAGCCAGTCGCAGTGGGCCAAGGCCAACCGGCCGAAGAACGCGATCGGCCAGCTGATGCAGCCGTTCTATCGGGCCGGCCTGACCGAGAGCGAGGTGCACGCGTGGCTGTCGGCGATGGGCAAGATCTGGCGCCCGAAGGACGCCGAGTACTAGGAGCGCGTCCATGTAGTGGACGCGCTGCCAACCGTGATCGCGGAAGCGGCGTGTACGCATACGGACGGGGCTTTGCCCACTAGGAGCGCGTCCATGTAGTGGACGCGATGCCAACCGTGATCGCGGAAGCGGCGTGTACGCTTGCGGACGGGGATTTGCCAACTAGCCCGCAACCGCCCATGCCGTCGGGGGCACGGTCCCCGTTCACGATGCCGCGAGCGGCGTGCCGATGGAGCGATGTCGAGCCGCGCGTCCCACGGACGCGTGGCCCGGCCTTGTTCGACGAAGCGCACCCGCGACCTGCAGCATGGACATCTTCAGTCTCCTCGGCCTGATCCTCGCCTTCATCGGCGTCATCGGCGGCATGATCCTCGAAGGGGGTCACCCGGAGGAACTGCTGCAGGTCACGGCCTTCATGATCGTGATCATCGGCTCGCTCGGCGCGACCCTGGTGGCGACGCTGCCGTCGGACACCGGCCATGCGATCCAGTCGCTGAAGCGGATCTTCCTGCCCGGCAAGTACGACTTCCACGGGCTGATGGACAAGATCCTCGAGCTCGCCAACCTGGCGCGCCGCGAGGGGCTGCTGGCGCTCGAGACCTATGCCAACAGCGGCGAGGGCGACCCGTTCCTGGTCAAGTGCCTGACGCTGGCAATCGACGGCAGCTCGGCCGAGGCCATCCGTGAGACCGTCGAGGTCGACATGCACATCGCCGAGGAGGACCAGAAGGCCGGCATGAAGTTCTGGGAGACCTGGGGGGCGCTGGCGCCGACGGTCGGCGTGCTGGGCGCGGTGCTCGGTCTGATGCACGTGATGTCCGTGCTCGACCAGCCGGAGCTGATCGGTCCCGGTATCGCCGTCGCGTTCGTGGCGACGGTCTACGGCGTCGGCTTCGCCAACGTCGTCTGCCTGCCGATGTCGTTCAAGCTGAAGCGCCACATCGAGCACGACCAGCTGCTCAAGAGCATGGTGCTCGAGGGCGTCGTCGGTATCCAGTCCGGCATCGCGCCGGGCGCCTTGCGCAGCAAGCTGAAGGTCTACGCCGACAGCCACGGCGGCGGCGGCGGCGACAAGCACTAGCAATCCGGATCCGCGCAGCGATGGCGAAGAAGCACAAGCACGAAGAGCACGTCAACCACGAGCGGTGGGTCATCTCGTTCGCGGACATGATGACGCTGCTGTTCGCGCTGTTCGTCGTGCTCTACGCGATGGGCGTGCAGGACCTCGAGAAGCTCAAGAAGCTGAAGAAGTCGATCCAGTTCGCGTTCAACATCGCCGGCGAAGGCAAGACGCGCGACACCGGCATCTTCGACGACGTCAAGGGGGCGGGCGAGGTGCAGGTGCCCGCGCCGCTGGTGACCGCGCAGGACGGGTCGATGAAGGAGTTCCTCGAGGAGATGCTCGAGGAGTTCCGCGAGGAGAACGGCAAGTCGCTCGACATCGTGATGGTCGACGACACGATCTCGCTGACCGCGCCGATGTCGAAGTTCTTCGGCGAGGGCCGCGCCTATCCGGTGCGCCGCGAGATGGCCGATCGACTGGACCGCCTGTTCGACGGCTCGCTGTCGTTCACGTCGACGATCCGCATCCGCGTCGAGACGCCGAATCTCCCGATCGCCGAGCGGCGTGACGGCAGCGTCGTGACGTCGATGGACCTCTGCGTCGCGCGCGTGCGCACCCTCGGTCGCATCGCCCGCAACAACCCGCAGGTGTTGCCGGAGATGGTCAACCACGAGTTCGTCGAACAGAACGAACGGCCCGGTGTCGGCGGCACCTGGGAGGATCAGGCCAAGGTCGTCATCTCGTTCTCCAACGCCCGTCCCGAGAACCGCTGACGGCAGCGCGCCGACGGGCGGTTGGTAGGGTCTGCTCCCGGAACCGCACGTGCGGACCGCGGGACCGAACTTGCGGACCGGTCAGACCAGGCCCAGTTCGATGGCGCGGAGGACGGCGCGGGTGCGGTCGTCGGCGGCGAGTTTGCCGAGGATGACGCTGACGTGGTTCTTGACGGTGCCCTCGGCGAGGCCGAGGCCGTCGGCGATCTCGCGGTTGGTCAGGCCGGCAGCCATCAGGCGGAGCACGTCCGACTCGCGCGGCGTCAACGCCGGCGCTGCCGCCTCCTGCGGTGCGCCCGAACGTCCGGCCAGCACGTTGCGCACCCGGTCGCCGACGGCCGGCCGCAGCGCCAGTCGCCCCTCGTGAACGTCCCGGATCGCCTCGAGCAGTTCGTCGCGCGACGTGTCCTTGAGCAGGAAGCCGCGTGCACCGCGCCGCGCCGCGAGCAGCAGCGCCGCGTCGTCGTCGAACGTCGTCAGCACCAGCGCGCGCGGCCGCTCCCGTTCGGCCTCCTGCAGCCGGCGCAGCACTTCGTGGCCGTCCATCTCCGGCATGCGCAGGTCGAGCAGCAGCACGTCGACCTCGGTCTCGGCCAACAGGTCGAGCGCCTCGACACCGTCGGCGGCGTGGCCGACCACGGTGACGTCGTCGCTCGTGTGCAGCAGCGCTGCGAAGCCCTCGCGCACGAGTCGGTGGTCGTCGACGATCGCGACGCGGATCATGCTCGTTCCTCCGCGGGCAGCGACATGCGAACGGTCGTGCCCTCGCCGGGGATGCGTTCGATCGCGAACCCGCAGCCGGCCGCGCGGCAACGTTCGGTCATGCCCGAGATGCCGCGGCCCCGCAGCGCACCGCTCCAGCTGGCACCGTCGTCCTGCACCTCGATGGCGTCGGTGTCGACACGCAGCGCGATACGCTCGGCGCGCGCGTGCTTGCGCGCGTTGGTGACGGCCTCCTGCACCGCACGGAAGCACTCGCGCGCGGCGGCGGCGGGCATCGCGCGGGCGCGCCGGTCGTCGCGCACGTCGACGGTGACCGGCGGGTGCGTGCGTTCGTCGTGCAGCTCCTGCAGCGCATGCACGAGGTCGAAGTCCTCGCGCTCCTGCATCTCGTCGACGACGCCGCGCACCTCGGCCAGCAGCAGCCGCGACAGCTGCCTCGCCTGCTCCAGGTGCGGGTTGCAGCCGTCGCCGCGCGCCGCCTCGAGCTGCAGCTGCAGCGCGACCAGGTGGTGGCCGAGCACGTCGTGCAGGTCGGCGGCGATCTGGTTGCGTTCGGCGCGGCGGGCCGCGGCCTCGAGTTCGACCCGCGTCCGTGCCAGCGCCGTGCGCGCGCGCCGTTCCGACGCCGCCGTGCGCGAGAACCGGTAGCCGATGACCTGGAACCCGAAGAACCCGAACGCCGCCGAGATCCCGACCTCGACGCTCCATCGGCTCACGTAGACCGACACCAGCACCAGGCTCTGCGCGAGGATCCACGGCATCGCGTGACGCGGTGCGACGTCGTGCAGCCGCGCGGCGACCAGCACCAGCAGCGTCGCGGTCAGCGCCGCGCCGCCGTAGACCACCGGGATCAGCCAGATCGCGACGCACGCGAGCACCGAGGCCAACGCCAGCAGGGCGAACCGCGGCGGCCCGCTGCGGCGGATCGCGACCTGGTCGACGGCGGCGAACACCGCGACGCACGCGAGCCACCAGCCGAGGTGGTCCGGCAGCGTCTCCGGGTGCAGCAGCGAACGCTGCACGATCGGGCTGATCGCGACGGCGATCGCGAGCGGGCCGAGCCACGCCGAGATCGAGCGTGCGCCAGCTTCGCGACCGTCTGCCATCGCGCGGATCCTAGCGGGTGGGCCGGACCGGCACCCGTGCCGATGGTCATGGGTCGACAGGGGACCGGCGGCACTGTCGCGGCCGGTCGCCGCGATGCATCTTGGGGCCATGAACCTCCGACTGCCTCGTCCGTCTCGCTGGCTGGGTCTCGTCCTCTTGCTCGGTGTCGCCCTGGTGCGGGCCCCGGCGGCCGTCGCCCAAGAGCCGCAGTCCGCCCCCGAGAAGCTCTGGCGCGACGACCCGGCCGCCGTCATCGACCACTACCTGGCGCAGGCGAAGCTGAAGCCGATCGAGGTCGTGCTGGTCGGCACGTTCCACTTCGACGACCAGGGCCTCGACGAATACAAGCCGACGCACCACTTCGACGCGCTCGCCGACGACCGCCAGCAGCAGATCGTGCGGGTCGTCGACGACCTCGCCGGCTGGAAGCCGGACCTCGTGTGCGTCGAGCGGCGTCCGAGCGGCCAGGGCCGCGTCGACGCCGACTACGCGACGTTCCGCGACGGTGGCCTGCGCGACCGGAAGAACGAGGTCGTGCAGATCGGCTACCGCCTCGCCGATCGCCTCGGGCACCAGCGGGTGCACGCGATCGACGCCGGCGGCGCCTGGCTGCAGCCGCGCGTCGACCCGATCGCCTGGGCCAAGAAGAACGGCCGCATCCGCCAGCTGATGACGCCGCTGCAGGCAGTGGGAGCCGCCTCGCGCGCCGACGAGGACCGCTTCATCGACCGCGAGGACCTCAGCACCATCTACCGCTTCATGAACCACCCGCGCGTGCACCAGGTCGCACACGCCGTCTACCTGATCGGCGCGTTCCACGCGGCCGACGGCGAGCAGTTTCCCGGCCCCGACGGCTTCGTCACGCACTGGCACAACCGCAACCTGCGCATCTTCGCCAACCTGCGCCGGGTGGCGAAGCCGGGACAGAAGGTCGTGGTGCTGTTCGGCAACGGCCACATGCCGATCCTGCGGCACTGCATCGCGTCGAGCCCCGAGTTCCGGTTGACGGAGCTGCGCGACGTGGTCGGCAAGACGCGCTGAGCGCGCGTCGGCTCGAGCGACTAGTCGGCCAGCATGCGGCCGAGGATGGTCTTCTGGATCATCGACGTGCCCTCGTAGATGCGCAGCGCCTGGATGTCGCGCCACAGCCGTTCGACCGGGTAGGCCGAGGTGTAGCCGCGGCCGCCGTGCAGCAGCACGGCCTGCTCGGCGGCGGTCGCCGCGGCCTCGGTCGAGTACAGCTTGGCCATCGCCAGATCGGCGTGTGTCTCCGAGCCGGCGTGCCGGCGGTTGGCGCAGCGGTGCACCAGCGCGCGGCTCGCGTGCAGTGACGTCAGCATGTCGGCGAGCCGCTCCTGCACCATCTGGAACCTGACGATCGGTTTGCCGAACTGCTGCCGCTCGCGAGCGAACGCCGTGGCTTCGGCGAGCGCGCGGCGGTGGATGCCGACGGCGCCGGCGGCGACCGACAGGCGGCCTTGGGCGAGGCCGTTCATCGCGATCGAGAAGCCCTTGCCGATCGGGCCGACGATCTCGCTCGCGGCCGCGCGCACGCCGTCGAGCGTGATCACGGCGTGGTCGCTGCCGCGGTGGCCGAGGTCGACGCCGGGCATCGGCTTGCGGTCGATGCCGTCGCGATCGGTGCTCAGCAGGAACGCGGTCAGGCCCTTGTGGCCGAGCGACGGGTCGACGGTCGCGAACAGCAGCATCACGTCGGCGACGCCACCGTTGGTGATCCAGTGCTTCTGGCCGGAGATGCGGTAGCTGCCGTCGGCCTGCTGTTCGGCGTGCGTCTGCAGCGACGCCACGTCGCTGCCGGCGTCCGGCTCGGTGAGCCCGAAGCAGCCGATCGCCTCGCCGCGGATCAGCGGGCCGAGCCAGCGCTCGCGTTGTGCGTCGCTGCCGTTCTGGTGCAGGCACTGCGTGACCAGTCCGGTCTGCACCGCACAGAACCCGCGCGCGTTGCCGCAGGCCGAGCCGAGCTCCTCGTGCGCGATCGCCAGCTGCAGCGGCGTCCAGCCGCCGCCGCCGGCCTCTGTCGGCAGCGGTCCGCCGAGGATGCCGGCGGCGCCGAGGTCGTCGACCATCTCGCGACGGAACGTGCAGGTCTCGTCGATCTCGCGCGCGTGCGGCGCGAGCTTGTGCTCGGCGAACGCGCGGATCTGCTGCGCGAACGCCCGCGCGTCCGCGTCGAGGTCGCTGTCGGGCAGGTAGAGGTCGCGGTAGTCGTGCTCGTTGCTCATCGTCCCTCGAACTTCGGCTCCCGCTGCTCCATCCACGCGTCGTAGAACTCGCGGTGGTCGCGCGCGCGCAGCAGCAGCGCCTGTGCCTGCGCCTCCTGTTCGATCGCCGCGTCGAGGTCCATCGGCCACTCGTGCCAGACCATCTTCTTGGTCATGCCGATCGCGAGGCCTGGCCCGTTCGCCAGCCGGCGCGCGATCGCCATCGCCTCGTCGAGCACCTGCTCGGGTGCGACCACGCGGTTGGCGAGGCCGATGCGATGGCACTCGTCGGCCGGGATCTTGTCGCCGAGCGTCAGGTATTCCATCGCGCGTCCGGTGCCGATGACCTTCGGCAGCAGCCAGGCCGCGCCCATGTCCGCGCCGGTCAGCCCGACCTTGGTGAACAAGAACGCGAACTTCGCCTTCTCGGACATCACGCGCAGGTCGCTGGCGAGCGCGAGCACCGAGCCGGCGCCGGCGGCCACGCCGTTGATCGCCGCGACGATCGGCTTGTCGAGGCGCAGCATGTTGCGCACCACCGCGCCGGTCATGCGGGTGAACTGCAGCGTGCCGTCGAGGTCGCGGTCGAACAGCGGGCCGATGATCTCTTCGACGTTGCCGCCGCTGCAGAATCCCTTGCCCTTGCCGGTCAGCACGATCGCCTTGACGCGCTCGTCGCTGCGCAGGTCGACGAACAGCCGCTCGAGCTGGCCGTAGATCTCGAACGTCAGCGAGTTGAGCGTGTCGGGTCGGTCGAGGGTCAGCACCGCGACGCCGTCGTCGTCGATGTCGAAGTGGAAGTCGTGGTCGCTCATGGCATTCGCGCGGGATCAGTCGAGGAACGCGGCGGGGTCGCGGTCGAGTTCGTAGACGCAGCCGTCGGGTCGTTCGCGCAGCAGCATCGCGACCGCGTCGGCGACCTCCTGGCAGGTGTGCATGCGCCCGATGCGATTCTGCTGGCCCATCCGGGCGAGCGCCTCATCGGCGGTCGAACTGCCCTTGCTCGCGACCGCGGCGGCCGCGTTGCGGGTGATGTCGCTGTCGACGAAGCCCGGACAGACGGCGTAGACGTGCAGGCCCTTCGGCGTCAGTTCGGCGTGCAGGGCGCGCGACAGCCCGACCATGCCGTGCTTGGCGGCGGTGTAGGCCGACGTGAACGGATAGCCGCGCAGGCCGGCGGTCGACGCCAGGTTGAGCAGGCAGCCGGAGCCGCGCTGCTTCATCGCGGCGGCGCAGGCTCGCGCGAACGCGAGCGGAGCCGCGACGTGCAGGTCGAAGGCCTCCTGCATCATCTCGGCGGTGGTGTTCTCGACCTTGTCGGACGGCGCCGTGCCGGCGTTGTTGACGACGTGGTCCGGCGTGCCGAAGTGTCGCTCGGTCGCCGTGATCACGTTGCCGGCGGCGTCCGGATCGCGCAGGTCGACCGCGAAGGTCGCGACGTCGCCGCCGGCGCCCTGCAGTTCGGCCGCGACCTCGTCGAGGCGGCCGCCGTCGCGCGCCACCAGCACGAGCCGGTGGCCATCGGCGGCGAGGGCGGTGGCGATCGCGCGGCCGATGCCGCGGCTGCTGCCGGTCACGATCGTCACGGGGGCTTCGGTCGACGCCATCGTGCCATGCTCGCGCACCGGGCCCGCCCTTCGCAACGAACGTTTCGTTCCTGGACCCGCGAGGAAGGGCTCAGGTCCGGCGGCCGCGCGCGCCGATAGGGCGTGTGGGACAGGGAAGCAGGGGCGTCGAGTTGCGGACGACCCTCAGGAAGGGCTCGGTGGGGACCGAGCCCTTTCTCTTTGTACGGCGATCCTTCCGGGCGTGCCTGCCGGCTCGCACACGGCCGCGCCGGATCGGCTTGGGTGCGAGGCGCCGAGCTGCCGATGGCAAGGGCTCCTGGAGGTAAAGGATGCCCGAGAACGTGCTCGCGATGCTGTTGTTCGCCTGCCCCGCCGCGCTGGCCCAGAGCACGGCCACCGTGCCGCCGGTCTGCGAGACCCTGCCCGGCAATGCGGCGCTGGCGATGCCCCTGCGCTGGAGCGAGGGCCGGATGCAGGTGTTCGTCGACCCCGGCCTGCTGCCGCCGAACTTCGTCGGCGAGACCATCACTGGCCTCAAGCTGCGCCGTTCGGTGCTGCCGGGGGACGTCGCCTATCCGGCGATCTCGCGCACCCTGACCGTGCGCGGTGGCTTCCAGGGCCCGGCGGCGGCGCTGGTCAACGGCAGCTACACGCAGAACCAGCCCGGCAGCATGCAGACGCTGTTCGGCCCCACGATGGTCAACGTGCCGGCGACGCCGGCGCCCGGGCCCGCCACGACCGTCGGCGAGTCGTTCGTCGACATCGTCTTCACGACGCCGCTGCCGGTGGTCGCCGGCACGCTGTTCCTCGAGTTCGAGGTCTCCAACCCGCCGCTGTCGATCAGCAGCGACCACTGGGTCGACGCGGTCTGGTTCGAGGACGGGGTCGACGAAGGGCTGGTGGTGCGCGTCGGCGACGGCGGCTGCACCACGCGGTCCGAACCGACGATGCTCGAATACACCAGCAGCGATGCCCCGATCGCCGGCACGACGGTGGATCTGGAGGTCACCGGCGCACCGCCGACGATCAACGGCGCGTTCGGCTTCGTCGTCGTCTGGGCGGGCACCGACCCCGAAGGACGGGCTCCCGGCCCGACCTACGTCGGCTACGGCAACACGTTCGCCGCGGCGGATCCGCTGATGGCGAACTGCCACCAGTGGGCGCCGTTCGACTTCAGCTGGTTCGGACCGACCGACGGGGCCGGTCGCTTCGCGACCACGTTCGACATCCCTGGCAGCGCCGGGGTCGGCTTCCGGCTGGCGCTGCAGGCGGCCTGGCTGGACACCTCGCGGCCGGTGGTGCCGCTGTCGTTCAGCAACGGCCTGCAGCTCGTCTGCACCGGTGCCGGCGTCGGCAGCCGCTGCAACACGTTCTTCTTCCCGGGGCAGACCCAGGTCTCGCCGTGGGGGCCCCAGATCGGCCAGATGCCGGTGGTGCTGCTGGACTACTGACGCAGGGTCGCGCCCGGGTGCCATCCGGGCCCGGGAAGCCCTTGCGATTTGCGGATCGATCGCTACTCTGCTCGGCCCTCCCAATCCGGCCTCCGCCTGAGGTCGGCACCTTTCCAGCCATGGCCAAGCCCAAGAAGAAAAGAGAAATCGTCTTCCTCGTCTGCGAGGAGAGCGGCGATCGCAACTACACGCTGCTGAAGAAGCCCGGCACGCCGAAGCTGGAGCTCAGCAAGTACTGCCCGCGCCTGCGGAAGCACACCAAGCACATCGAGAAGAAGAAGTAGTTGCAGGGAGGCCAGGGCCTCCCGCCCCGACGCGGTCGCAGACCGTCCGTCGGCACTTCTCCCCGATCTGCATGGCGGGCCGCCCTTCAGCGGCCGCCCCCGGGCACGCTCCGAGCCAGGATCTCGTCGAGCAGCTCGCGACTGCGTGGCGCCAGCGCCATGCTCTGCAGCCGCGTGCCGAGCCGCGCCAACGTGTTGGCGTCGCCGTGCTCGAGGTTCTGCAGCGCCAGCACCACCGCGGCGAGGTGCATCGGGTCACCGGCAACGGCCGGGTCGTCGAGCACCTGGTTGACCGCCGCCTCGGCCCCGGCGGCGTCGCCGTGCACCGTGTGCACGAACATCGCCTGGATGCGCACCTCGACCGACGGGTCGTTGTCGAGCGCCAGCTTCGCGATCGAGAGGCCGCGCTGGTCCGGCAGCATGCCGACGCCCATGACCAGCTCGCGGCGTAGCTGCGGGTGCGTGTCGGCGGCCAGGTGCTCGCGGTAGGCGTCGGCGACGACCTCGGGGGCGCGCACGCCGATCGCCAGGAACGTGCCGCGCGTGTGCTGCAGCTGGGGCGACAGCTCGCGCAGGACCAGCAGCGCGTCGGCGGGCGCCAGTTCGCGGCCGGCCAGCTTCGCGATCGCCTGGGCCAGCGTCGGGTCGTCGCGTTCGCGCAGCCACGCGAGCGCCAGGCCGCGGTAGTGCGGGTCCGACAGCAGCTGCCGGCAGGCCGCGACGACCTGACTCGGGTCGCTGTCGTCGAGCAGCACCAGCGCGAGCTGCGACAGTTCGGCCGAGCTGCGCGCGCCGGTCGCCTTCAGGTTGTCCCACAGGGTCAGCAGCATGCGGGTCGCGATCTCGCGCGAGAACGTGCCGTCGCTGGCCTGCTGCAGCAGGTGCAGGACCATCGGCTCGTGCGTCACCTGCAGGTAAGGGCGATCGTGCAGCACGCGGTCGCCCATCTCCGCCGTGTTGGCCCCGATCGGCATCGAGTCGAGCACCGATCGGGTCAGCTCGTCGATCCGCGCCCGTTCGCCGAGTCGGGTGGCCTCGTCGTGGCGCCGCGCCAGCTCGGCCGCGAGCACCACCTGCAGCACGCCGAGCCGGATGTTCTCGCCGGGCAGCCGCCGCGCGCCCTCCGCGGCGTCGGGCATCGCGACCACCATCGCCAGCGCCCGGTCGCCGGCGTCGGCGAAGTCGCCGAGCAGCCGCTCGAGCACCTCACGGGCCTCGGCGTCCAGCTCGCGCGCCGCCTCGATCTCGTCGTCCTGCGCCAGCGCGGCGGTCCGGCCGCTGAGCACGCACAGCCGATCGACGACCTGCTCGAACGTCTGCTCCGGCGACCGCCCGGCTACCGGTCCGTCCGCAGGTCCTTGCAGCAACGCGGCTTCGCGCTGCGGCTGGTCGACCGCGGCAGGACCGGTCGGCCGTGGTGGCGGAGGCTCGCGCTGCTCGGCGGTCTCGGCAGCAGCCGGTGGCGTGGTCGTCGACCAGACGGCGACCCCGGCGATCACGCCCAGCAGCAGGGCGAACAACGACAACAGGTGCGCGGTGCGCGACCCGGACTCTCTCTGCGACATCGACTCCTCCTCGAGGTGGACGCAGCGCCACCCCGGCGCCGCGTCCATCAGTGCGCGACCGGGGGCTACGGCTCGACCGGCGTGGACGTCGGCGGCCACGGATCGCAGGCGACCGTCGTCATGCGCGGCAACGCCGCGCCCGCATGTCGGCGCTCGAGCGTGCAGGTCGAGTCCCACGGCACGAACAGCAGGTAGTCGCGCTCGCAGACGTAGTGGTAGACCTCGGTCGCGACCTGGCCCCAGATCCGCGTCTTGGTGCGGTTGCCGTTGGTCTGCGGCACCTCGACCTCGTGCGTCGGCACCTGGACCGCCAGCAGCGGGCAGCCCTGATTGGGGCCCGAGAACGTCGTGCCGCCGATCGTGAAGCTGACCGAGCCGCACTTGACGAGGCCGAAGAACTGCACGTCGAGCGGCACGGTCTGCGCCTTCGTCTTGGGGCAGGTGTCCTGCGCGATCACGGGGTTGGCGAACATCGCCGCGAGCGCGACGACACCGAAGAACATGTGCTTCATCTCTCCTCCTTGCTGCGCGGAGCGGGTCGGGCCGCAGCCCGGCGGCGAAGGGCTCCGCTCCGACGCCGCCACCGTTACTGGGGCCCGCGATCGGCGGCGGTCGCAGCAAATCCGTCGAAACCGGTCGCCGCGCGGCCCGGCTGCCGGAGGATCAGCCGGCCTGGATCTGCCGCCAGGCGGCTTCGATGCCCGGCGTCACGGGCCCGGCGCGCCAGTCCAGCTCGCGGTCGGCCTTGGCGCTCGAGTACCACATGTGCCGCGCCGCGAGCTGCAGGATCTGGCTGGTGACCGGCGGTCGGCTGCCGAACATGCGTTCCTTCATGCGCAGCGCACGGGCTCCCGCCAGCACCATCGAACGCGGCGCGACGCGCCTCGGGGCCCTGCCGCCGACGACCGCAGCGATCCGTTCGAGCAGTTGCCGGCCGCTGAGGTTCTCGCCGCCGAGGATGTAGCGTTCGCCGCTGCGGCCGCGCTCGAGCGCCGCGAGCATGCCGTCGCAGACGTCGTCGACGTTGGCGACGTTGGTGCCGCCCGGTGGCGCGATGCGCACGCGGCCCTGCATGACCGAGCCGAGCAGCGAGTCGTCGCCCTTGCGGCGGTCGCCGGCGCCGTACATCGACGGCGGGTTGACGATCACGACGTCGAGGCCGGTGCGGCACGCGTCGAGCGCGCGCTGCTCCGCCGCGAACTTGCTGTCGCTGTAGCCGATCCGCAGCGGGCCGAAGTTGAACGGCGTGCGTTCGTCGAGTTCGCGCGGTTCGTCGGTGAAGCCGACCGCCGAGATCGTCGAGACGTGCAGCAGGCGCCGGACGTCCGCCGCGCGGGCGAGCTGCGCCAGGCGCGCCGTGCCGTCGGCGTTGACCTCGAACATGCGCCGCCGGTCCTCGGGCCGGAACGACACGATCGCGGCGAGGTGCACGACGTGGTCGACCCCGCGCAGGCCGGCGGCGAGCGCGGCTTCGTCGTCGAGCCTTCCTTCGACGCGTTCGTGCGTAATGCTGGCGAACTGCGGCAGCTGCTGCCCCGGTCGCAACAGCAGGCGCAGACGGTGCGTGCGCGCGAGGCGCGGCACCAGCGCGCGGGCGACGAAGCTGCTGGCGCCGGTCACGAAGCAGAGCGGGAGCACGCCGCGAAGATAGCGTCACGGCGGCCCGGACGTCATGCTGGATGCGGCGGCTGATGCGGATCCTGCACACGGCAGACTGGCACCTGGGACACACGCTGCGCGACCACGCGCGCACGGCGGAGCACGCCCATTTCCTGTCGTGGCTCGTCGACACGGTGGTCGAGCGCCGCGTCGATGCAGTGCTGATCGCCGGCGACGTCTTCGACAGCGCCAACCCGCCGCCGGCGGCGTGGCGGATGTGGTTCGCGTTCCTCGGCGAGCTCAAGCAGAAGAAGCCCGACGTGCAGGTCGTCGTGATCGCCGGCAACCACGATTCGGCGGCGCGGCTCGAGGCCCCGCGCGAACTGCTGGCCGCGTTCGACGTGCGCGTCGTCGGCCGGCTCGGCCGCGCCGCCGACGGTGCGCTGAAGGTCGACGACGTGATCGTGCCGCTGCGGGACGCCAGCGGCGAGGTGGTGGCGCAGTGCGTCGCGATCCCGTTCTTGCGAGCCAGCGACGTGACCGGGCTGGCTCCGCGCGACGACGAGCACGACGCCGAAGTGGTGCCGCGCCCGGTGGACCCCGGTCGCGACCCGTTGATCGACGGCATGCGCGCGCTGCACGAAGAGCTCTTCGCGGCGGCGCGGGACCGTCGCACGGACGGCCAGGCGCTGGTCGCGATGGCGCACGGCTACCTCGTCGGCGGCGCGCTCAGCGAACTCAGCGAGCGCAAGGTGCTCGGCGGCAACCAGCACGCGCTGCCGGTCGACCTGTTTCCGGACGATTGTGCCTACACGGCGCTCGGCCACCTGCACCGGCCGCAGGCGGTCGGCGGCGTGCAGCGCGACGAGGTGCGCTACTCCGGCTCGCCGATCCCGCTGTCGATGCCCGAACGGCTGCACGCGCACCACGTCGTGTTCTGCGACCTCGACGGCGCCGCCGTCGAGAAGATCTGGTCGCTGCGCACGCCGCGGCTGGTCGAGCTGGTCCGCCTGCCCGAGCGCGGCGAACTCGACCCCGACGCGGCGCTGCAGGCGGTCGAGGCGCTGCCGCCGCGCGACGACGAGATGGCCGACGACCTGCGGCCGTTGGTCGAGGTCGCGGTGCGGCTCGAGCAGCCGTCGCCGTCGGTTGCCGAGCGCATCGCGCGCGCGATCGCCGACCGCAACGCGCGGCTGGTGCGCGTCGAGGTGGTGCTCGCCGGCGGTCCGGACAGCGCCCCGGCGGCGCCGCGCGAACTGGCGTCGCTGCAGCCGGAGGAGGTGTTCGTGCGCCGCTACCGCAGGGACTTCGACGGCGACGTGCCGGCGCCGCTGCTGCGCGCGTTCCGCGAACTGCTCGACGAGGTCGAGCACGGAGGCTCGGCGTGAGGATCCTCGCGATCCGGGGCGAGAACCTCGCCAGCCTGGCGCGCTCCTTCGCGGTCGAGATGGCCAGCGGTGAGCTGGCCGACGTCGGCCTGTTCGCGATCACCGGGCCGGTCGGCGCCGGCAAGAGCACGCTGCTCGACGCGCTGTGCCTGGCGCTGTTCGACCGCACGCCGCGGCTGAGCGGCCGCGGCGGCACGCTGATCGGCGACGACGGGCAGGACGAGAGCGACTGGCTGCGCGCCAACGACCCGCGCACGCTGCTGCGGCGCAACGCGGTCGAAGGCCACGCCGAGGTCGACTTCGTCGGGCGCGACGGCGTCGTCTGCCGAGCGCGCTGGTCGGTGCGGCGCGCGCGGCGCAAGCCGGACGGGCGCCTGCAGGAGCAGGAGATGTCGCTGACCGACGTGCACCAGGACGTCGTCGTCGCCGGCGGCCGGCGCACCGAGGTGCTCGCGGCGATCCGCCAGCGGCTGGGACTGGAGTTCGGCCAGTTCTGTCGTTCGGTGCTGCTCGCACAGGGCGAGTTCCACGCGTTCCTGCACGCGCCGGCCCGCGAGCGCGCCCGGCTGCTCGAGACCCTGACCGGCGCGCAGATCTACCGGCGGCTGTCGCGCGCGGCGCACGAGAAGCGCGTCGAGCACGACAAGGCCGTCACCCGCATGCGCGGCCAGCTCGACCAGTGCGAGGTGCTCGAGGACGAGGCGCGGCAGCGGCTCGAACGCGACGTCGAGCGGCTCGACAAGCAGGTCGGCATCTGCGACGTCGGCATCACGGTCGCGCGTCGCTACGTGCTGTGGCACCAGGACGCCGAGCAGCGGCGCGAGGCCGAGGACGAGGCCGCGCTGCGGTTGCGCGAGGCGATCGAACGCAACGACGCGGCCGCCGAACGGCGCGAACTGCTGCGCACGCGGCAGCGCGCGATCGCCGCGGTGCCGCGCTTCGAGGTCGCCGAGCAGGCGCGTGCGCGGGTCGGCAAGCTCGACGGCGAGGTGCGGGCCTCGATCGCCGCACAGGATGCGGCCGAGGCGCGGGTCGCCGACGCCGAGCAGCAGCTGCGTTCGCTCGCCGAACGGCACTTCGGGGCGGCGATCGCGATGCCGCGGCTCGTACGCGACCTCGGCCAGTGGGAGTCGTCGCTGCAGCGCTGGCACGCCAACGAACAGCGGCTGCGCGAGGCCGAGCAGGCGCTGCCGCAGCTGGCCGCGGAGGTGGCGACCTCGCAGCGCACGCTCGACGGGCTGCGCGACGGGGAGGCCGCGCTGCGCCAGGCGGCGCGCGAGGCCCAGGCCGCGGTCGAGCAGGCCGAACGGGCGCTCGGCGAAGCCGACTACGACCAGCTCGCCGAGCGGCGGCGTGCGCTGTCGACGCTGCGCGACGAACACCGCACGACCGAGGCGGCCCTGGTTGCCTGGCGGCAGGCCGATGCGGACTGCAGCGCGAAGCGCAAGGCCGCCGAGCAGGCTGCCGCCGCCCTCACGCAGCGCGAGCCCGAGCGCGCCGCGGCGCAGCAGGTCGTCGAGCGGTGTGCTGCCGAGCTCGCCGGACTGCGGCGCCGGATGCGCGCGGCCGAGCAGCAGCACGGTCTCGATGGCCTGCGGTCGCAGCTCGTCGACGGCGAGGCGTGTCCGCTCTGTGGATCGCCCGAGCATCCGGCCAAGGGCCATCGCCGCGACGACGTCGACGAGCTGCGCGCGGCCCTCGAGGCCGCCGAGCAGGCTCACGACCGCGCCGTCGCCGACGCGGCGCGCGCCGAGAGCGAGTGGCAACGCGTCACCGCCGAGCGGGCACGGGCCGACGAGCACGCGCAGGCGGCGGCGGTGGCGCTGGCCGACCGGCGCGCCGCGTTCGCCCGGTTCGACGACCCGCTGCAGGCCACCGCCGACCTCGAGGCGCAGCTCGCTTCGTGGCAGCAGCAGGACCAGGAACTGGCCACCATCGAGGCCGACGCGCGCCGCCGTTCGCAGGTCGTGCGCGCCGCGCGGCAGCGGCGCAGCAAGGCCGAGCAGGAGCTGGCCACTCGCAGCGAGCAGCTGGCGGCGGCCGAGGCCGCGCTGCGCAAGCAGGTCGACGCCCACCGCGACGGCGAACGTCAGGTCGAGCGGCTGCGCGACGCGCTGGCCGAGCTGCGTCACGGCCTCTCGGCCGCGTGCGCGGGGCTGCCCGGCGGCGTGCAGGCGATCGAAGCGCTCGGGGCCGATCGGCTCGCGATCCTGCGCGTGCTGCACGAACGCGACCAGGCACACGTCGACGCCCTCGCCAAGGCGCGCGCCGCTGTGGCCGCCGTCGAGCAGGTGCGCGAGCGCGAGCAGCACGCGCGCGGCGAGCGCGAGCAGGCCGACGCGGCGCTGGCGACGGCCCTGTCGGTCAACTCGGTTAGCGAGCACGACGTCGCGGTGGCGCGGCGGCTCGGCGTCGATGCGCTGCGCGAAGAGGCGGACGCGCTCGAACAGCTCGCCGGCGACGTGCAGCGCTGCCGCACCGAGCTGGGCCTGCGGACCAGGCTGCGCCGCGAACACGAGGACCACCAGCGGCCGACGCTCGGCGCCGACGACGCGCTGCGTGCGCTCGACGACGCGCAGAAGGACAAGGACCGCGTCGCGCGGCTGCTGCTCGACGCGCGCACGCGGCTGTCGTTCGACGACACGATGCGCAAGCGCCGCTCCGACCTGCTCCCCGGGCTGACGCGGGCCGAGCAGGAGTTCGAGACGTGGCGCGCGCTCGACGACCTGATCGGCAGCAGTGCCGGCGATGCGTTCGCGGTGTTCGCGCAGGCGCTGACGCTCGACCTGCTGCTGCTCGAGGCCAACCGCCGTCTCGAAGAACTGGCCCGCCGCTACCGGCTCGAGAAGAGCGTCGGTGGCGAGCTCGACTTCGTCGTCGTCGACCTCGACATGGGTGGCACGCGTCGCAGCCTGCACACGCTGTCCGGTGGCGAGACGTTCCTGGTGTCGCTGGCGCTGGCCCTGGCGCTGGCGACGCTGGCCGCGCCGCGCTCGCGGGTCGAGACGCTGTTCCTCGACGAGGGCTTTGGCACGCTCGACGCGCACAACCTCGAGATCGCGCTCGGTGCGCTCGACTCGCTGCAGGCGACCGGCTGCCAGGTCGGCATCATCAGCCACGTCGACGGCATCGCCGAGCGGATCGGCGCGGTGGTCGAGGTGCGGCCCGAGGGGTCGGGGCAGAGCCGGGTGGTTGCGCGAAGAGGCTGACGCGGCATACGCGCGACTGGTGGACGGTTCGAGATGTTGCTTGCGTTGCTGGGACGGGGGCGCACACCTGACGGAGATGGAGACGCTACGTGGGGCTACTGGCGCCTTGATGACGGCGCCACGACGTACAGGCTTCGGCAACGTGCAGCGCTCAGGTAGCGTGACGGTGACCTGCGGGGGGTGCGGTTGAGAGTCGTTGCGCTCGTCGCGGTCCTGTCTTCTCGCGGGCTTGGCTCTCGTGCTCCTGTGGCCCCAGCCCGAGGTCCCGACGTTCGTGGATCCGCCGGCCGCGCAGTCATGGCGTACCGATCCTCCATCGGTGCCGGCAACAGCCGATGTTCGTGAGCCGGCAATGGGCCACCAAGCGTCGGAGGCAGCGGATGCAGACGAGTCCTCCTCTGCTGAAGCAGTCGACCGATTCGGGCGGCCGCTGGATCCGATCGCCTTCCTGCATTCGATGATCGGGACTATCCGGACAGCTTCGTCTTGCTGGATGAGTTGCGGGAGCTGCGTCTCGATGCACAGGAGGAGATGTGCAGGGTGGATCGGCGCGTCGTTGGCGGCTTGCGGGAAGGTCTGGTACTGGTGAAGCCCGCCGCGACGGTGCAGAGCCAGCGTGGCGCGGCTGGAGGCTGAAGCGGCGCGGGCTGGATCGCGTGGTTACCGAACGGCTGTCCGGGGCTAGTCCGGGGTGCCGGTGGGACGTTCGTCCTCGGTGAGGAAGAAGGTCGCACCACGCCATTTGTCTGCCCCCGGCGAATGCTCTTCGAGGCTCCTTTCCCCAAGAAGGAGGCGCTCAAGTGCCCCGACCGATCCGTCTGTTGGCCGTCACCGCGCTTGCGGTGATCAGCGCGGAACTCTCCGCCCAGAACCGTTACCGCATCCGCAAACTGCGTTGCGAAGGGCTCGCCCACGGCGTGGCCTGGAGCATCGCCGACGACGGCACGGTCGTCGGCGAGATGCTCGACACAGCGGGGAGGCCGCATGCCGTGCGCTGGCGTGAAGGGGCCGGCGCGCAGTCGGCCGGCGAACAGCTGGCCGGCGCGGGCGGCAGCGAGGTCGGGGTCGCGTACTGGACAGGAACGGCCGGTGCGATCGCCGGCGCGACGGGCCTCGGCCTCTCGCGCACGTCGGCGACCGTCTGGCTGCCAGGAGATGGGGAAGGTCTGCGCGCGGTCGATCTCGGCGCGCTCACCGGTGCGTTCGGTTCGGCGGCGCTCGCCGTCGGCCACGATCGCGCGGTGGGCTTCGTCGACGACGGCCTGCAGGGCACGCCGATGCTGTGGCACGACCTGTCGTCGAAGCCCACGCCGATGGCGCTGCCGATGCCCGCATGGGCGTTCGCCGGGGAGGCGGTCGCGATGCTGCACGCCGAGGCCGCGGTCGGCTTCGTCGCCGACTTCGGATCGGTGCAGCCGGTCGTCTGGCGGCTCGCCGGTCCCCAGCCGAAACTGCACGTGCTGCCGACGGCCGGCGGCCAGGGCATGGTCCAGGCCGCGCGGGGCGGCACCGCGGTCGGCGTGGTCTGGCCGCCGCTCTCGGGTCGGGCACACCTCGCGACGTGGGCCGACGGCGAACTCGACGACCTCGGCAACCTGCCGGGCACCGACTGCTACGGCCGCGCGGTCAACCGCCGCGGCGACGTCGTCGGCTACGCGCGCACCTACTCGCTGCCGGCCTACGTCGGCGTGATGAAGCTGCGCGGCCAGCCGGTCGTCGACCTCAACGAACTGTTGCCGCCGAACTCCGGCTGGACGATCGCGCGCGCGCTCGACATCTCGGACGACGGCGTGATCGTCGGCACCGGCGTCTTCGACGGCTTCTACGAGCCGTTCGTGATGGTGCCCGAAGGCGTCGCGCTGGCCGCGCCCGCGCCAGGCATCGCCGGCGCCAACAACGAAATCACCGTGGACGGCGCCTCGCCGCTCGGGTCCGTGATCCATTGTGTTGCGCTCATGAGTGGGAACGCGCCGGTGCCCGGTTGCGATGCGAGGCTCGACCTCGACTCGCCGCTGGTGTTCGGCGTGATCGAGGCGGACACGAGTGGTCGGGCGTCGTTCCCGGTGTTCGTTCCGGCGGTGCTGCGCGGCATCCCGCTGCGGTTCCAGGCCTTCGACCATTCGATCTGCGAGCCGAGCAACGTGGTGCCGTTCGCGTTCCGGTGAGCAACGAGGACGCGACGCGGCGCGCGTCGTCGCGGTAGCATGCGGCGCATGCTTGCCTCGCTCGCGTTCTGCATCGCCCTCGTCCCCCAGGGCGGCGTCAAGACGGCCGGCACGGTCGTCGACGTCGACGGTAGCCCGGTCGCCAACGCGCAGGTGACGTTCTTGTCGCGGCAGATCCCGCGCGCGCTGCATGGCGTCGAGGATCGGCGCGTCGCGACCACCGACGAACGCGGCCGCTACCGCGTCGAACTGGCGAAGGAGACCAGCTACAGCGCCTGGGCGACCTGGCCGGAGCGCGCGACCGACGTCGTCGAGGGCGTCATGGGCGGCTCGTTCCTCGGGCTGCGCGGGGTGCCGGGCACCGGCTCGTACGAGGTGCGCATCGACGGCATCGACGCGTGGCCGGACCACGCCGAGTTCACGGTGCGCGCGCTGGTCGGCGCCTCGAACGTCGACTTCGTGCCCTGCGAACGGGAGGGCGACGGCTTTCGCGTGCCGCCGCTGCCGCCGATGACGGTGCGTGCGATCGAGGTGCTGGACCCGCGCGGCGAGATCGTCGCGGTCGGCTCGGCGCAGAACACGCAGGACGGCTACACGTTCGCGATGTCGCCGCCGGTGGAGTTCCCGATCGAGGTCGTCGACGCGCAGGGGGCGCCCGTCGCCGGCGCCGAGGTGCGCTGGCACATCCGCAACTACTGGTACTCGGCCGACGACACGCTGGCGTTCATGCAGCGGTTCCGTTCGCCGTGTCCGGTGGTCGCGCGCACCGATGCGGACGGCGAGGCCGACGTGCGGGTGCCGGAGAAGGCGGTCGACGACCTCTGGCTGATCACGTCGAAGGACGGCTTCCGGATGTCGATCGACGGCTTCCACCGCGGCCAGGTCGTGCAGGGCGGCGTCGGCACCGGCGACGTGCCGAAGCCGCGGCAGCTGCGCGTGGTGCTGAAGCAGGCCGATGTCGAGCGCATCGACCTGACCGACCGCGGTCTGCCGCAGGCCGAGGGCTTCCTGCGCATGGGGCTGCGCATCTACGTCAAGAGCAAGAACTCGACGCGCGGCACGATCCTGCCGTTCAACGCGCCGATCGAGGACGGCAAGGCGGTGTTCCGTTCGCCGCTGCCGGCCAAGACCGAGGTCGAACTGCTGGAGGTGTCGCTGACCGACGTCGTGCGCGACAAGCTGCGCGAACGGTTCGGCTTCGCGCCGCGGTTCTGGCGGCTGGCCGAACCCGAGACGTTCGCGGTCGACAAGGTGGTCGAGGACCCGCTCGGGCTGCGCGACGCGCGCATGGTGCAGGTGACGGCCGCCGATGGCCGGCCCGCGGCGCACGTCGGCGTGCTCTATCGCGACGACCGCGGCTCGACCATGGGCGTGCGTGTCGACCGGCTCGGTCGCGCGCTGATCTCCGGCCACGTCGGTCGCGGCAGTCCGATCGGTTCGTGTTCGATGCGCGGCTTCGCTGCCCGCTCGATGCCCGAAGAGATCTCCGAACGGGTGTTGCTGCAGCTGCAGGAGATGGTGCCGCTGGCGGTGCGCGTCGAGGTCGACGGTGATCCGGTGGCGGAGCCGGTCCTGGTGCAGCCGACCGGCCTGCAGCCCGACGAAGCAGAAGGGGGCGACGGGGTCGGCGCGGCCGGAGCCTGGATCGTCGAGCAGGCGAGTTCGTTGTTGCCCGGCGTCTGGAGCGATGCGAGCGGTGTCGTGATGCTGCGGCTGCCGCCGATCGGCGGGCGGCTGAGTCTGCGCTCGTCGCGCAAGGTCGTCGACGGCGGCACGCTGGTCTGGGAGCCCGGGCGCACCAAGGAGCACGTCGTGACGATCGAGTCGCGTTGAGCGGCCTTGGCGCGAGCGGCCCATGCGATCGCGTCGTCGCCGGTTCGCGCGTCCGATCGGGACAACCCCGCGACTTGTTGTGGCGGTCGGGTCGGACTACCTCGGGTAACCTCTCGACCCTTCGATGCGCTCCTTCGTCGCCTACGTCCTGGCCCTGCTCGCCGTCTGTGCGGGTGTGTGGTTCGGCTTCTTCTCCAAGAACGACGTCGAGGGCAAGGAGTCCCGGCGCGCCGCCGGTGCGACTCCGGTGATCCTGGCGCCGGTTGTCGACGCTCCGTTCGCCGACAAGCTGGCCGCGCTCGGCACGGCGGTCGCCAACGAGTCGGTGACGCTGACCGCCAACCGCAGCGACCTCGTCAAGGCGATCCACTTCGACGACGGCCAGCAGGTCGAGAAGGACCAGGTCCTGCTCGAGCTGCAGACGGCCGAAGAGCAGTCGATGCTCGCCGAGGCGAAGGCGCTGATGGTCGAGCGTGAGGCCGCGCACGAGCGCGCCGTCGAACTCAACGGCCAGGGGATCTCGCCGAACAGCGAGGTGCAGACCACCGCCGCCCAGCTCAACGCCGCGCGCTCGCGCGTGCAGACCCTCGAGGCGACGATCCGTGACCACGTGGTGCGGGCGCCGTTCGCCGGCGTGCTCGGCCTGCGTCGCGTCAGCGTCGGCTCGCTGCTGCAGTCGTCGACGGTGATCACGACGCTCGACGATCTGTCGGTGGTCAAGGTCGACTTCACGCTGCCGGAGACCTGGCTCGCCGCGGTGCGGGTCGGCCAGCCGGTGCAGGCGCGCAGCGACGCGTGGCCCGAAGAGGTGTTCGTCGGCAAGGTCTCGGCGATCGACACGCGACTCGATCGGCGCACCCGTTCGGCGACGATCCGCGCGATCGTCGACAACAAGGACCTCAAGCTGCGTCCCGGCATGCTGATGAAGGTCGACGTCGACCGCGGTGAGGCGGCGTCGCGACAGGTGCCCGAGGAGGCGTTGATCCAGAAGGGCGAGCAGCACTTCGTCTACGTCGTCGGCGACGACACGGTCGCCAGGGAGGTCGTCATCGACGTCGGCCGCCGCCAGGTCGGCCGCGTCGAGGTGCTCGGTGGCCTCGAGGTCGGCCAGCGCGTCGTGGTCGAAGGGCTGGTGCGCGTGCGCGACGGCAGCAAGGTGCAGGTCGTCGCGGTGCGCGACGGAGACAAGCAGTGATCCTGTCCGACCTGTCGGTCCGGCGGCCGGTGCTCGCGTCGGTGCTGAGCCTGGTGCTGGTCACGCTCGGCATCGTCGGGCTGATGCGGCTGTCGATGCGCGAACTGCCCGACATCGATTCGCCGCGCGTCAGCATCAGCACCAACTACCCGGGGGCCGCGGCCGCGGTCGTCGAGACGCGCGTCACCCAGGTCATCGAGAACGAGATCAGCGGCATCGACGGGATCCGCACGATCTCGTCCAACACCTCGGACGGCCGTTCGTCGATCGACGTCGAGTTCGTGCTCGGTCGCGATCTCGACTCGGCCGCCAACGACGTGCGCGACCGCGTCGGCCGCGTGCTCGACCGGCTGCCCGAGGAGGTCGACCCGCCCGAGGTCGCCAAGGTGCAGTCCGGCTCCGACACGGTGTTCTGGATGAGTCTGGCCTCGCCGATCCGCGACGCGCTCGAGCTGACCGACTACGTCGACCGCTACCTTGCGGACCAGTTCGCCAACGTCGAAGGGGTCGCGCAGGTGCGCTACGGCGGCGGCAGCCGCTACTCGATGCGGATCTGGCTCGATCGCGAGGCGCTGGCCGCGACCGGGGTGACCGCCGGCGACGTCGAGGCGGCGCTGCGGCGCGAGAACGTCGAGCTGCCGGCCGGTCGGGTCGAGTCGACCAGCCGCGAGTTCACCGTCCGGGTGGCGCGCCGCTACCAGACCGCCGAGCAGTTCGGCCGCCTGACCGTCGGTCGCGGCGACCAGGGCCACCTGCTGCGCCTGGAGGACGTCGCGCGCATCGAGCTCGGCCCGTCCGACGACCGCAACGTGTTCCGTCGCAACGGCGAGGACATGGTCGGCATCGGCATCATCGCGCAGGCCAAGGCCAACGTGGTCTCGGTCGTCGACGGCGTGCGCAAGCGTATGGCCGAGATCAACGAGACGCTGCCGCAGGACATCCAGCTGTATCCGTCGAGCGACTCGTCGGTCTACATCCGCGCCGCGATCGACGAGGTCTACCGCACGCTGTTCATCACCGCGCTGGTGGTGATCGGCGTGATCTTCCTGTTCCTCGGCAGCGGGCTGGCGACGCTGATCCCGGCGCTGACGGTGCCGGTGTCGCTGGTCGGCACGTTCTTCGTGCTCGACCAGCTCGGCTTCTCGATCAACCTGCTGACGCTGCTCGGGCTGGTGCTGGCGATCGGCCTCGTCGTCGACGACGCGATCGTCGTGCTCGAGAACATCGCGCGCCGCATCCGCAACGGCGAGCCGCCGCTGCGCGCCGCGTTCGTCGGCACGCGCCAGGTCGGCTTCGCGGTGGTCGCGACCACCGTCGTGCTGGTGGCGGTGCTGGTGCCGGTCACGTTCGTCGAGGGCAACACCGGTCGCCTGTTCACCGAGTTCGCGCTGGCGCTCGCCGGTGCCGTGGTGCTGTCGACGGTCGTCGCGCTGACGTTGACCCCGGTGATGTGCTCGCTGCTGCTCAAGGGCGGCAAGCCGACGCCGCTGATCCGCGTGGTCGACTGGATGTTCGTGCCGGTGCAGCGCGGCTACCGCTGGCTGCTCGAAGGGCTGGTGTCGCAACCGCTCGCGGCGATCGCGATCGCCGGCGGCCTGGCGCTTTCGATCGGCGGCCTCTACCAGGGGCTGCCGCAGGAATACGCGCCGCAGGAGGACCGCGGTTCGTTCCGGATCAGCATGAAGGGTCCGGAGGGCGCGTCGTTCGAGCACGCGGTGCGCGCCGGCGGCGAGGGCGAGAAGGTGATGATGGCGCTGATCGAGTCCGGCGAGGCGCAGCGGGTGCTGCTGCGGGTGCCGGGCTCGTGGTCGTCGTCGGGCAGCGTCAACTCGGCGTTCGGCACCGTGCTGCTGCAGCTGTGGGGCGAACGCGAGCGCACCACCAGGGAGATCATGGCCGACGTCGATCGGCAGCTCAGTGCGATCCCGGGCTACCGCGCGTTCTGCATCGCGGAGTCGGGCCTGCTGCGCCGATCGGGGCAGCCGGTGCAGTTCGTGCTGACCGGTTCGACCTACGAGGAGCTGGCCGGCTGGCGCGACGTGGTGGTGGCCGAGGCGCGCCGCAACCCGGGCCTGGTCGCGGTCAACAGCGACTACGAGGAGACCAAGCCGCAGCTCGAGGTGATCGTCGACGACGATCGCGCCGCCGACCTGGGCGTGTCGTCGGTCGAGGTCGGGCGCACGCTCGAGACCATGATGGGCTCGCGCCGCGTGACGACGTTCGTCGAGCGCGGTGAGGAATACGACGTCGTGCTCGAAGCCGAGGACAGCGACAAGCGGTCGCCGACCGACCTCGAGCAGATCTACGTGCGCTCGCAGACGACCGGCGAACTGGTGCGGCTCGCCAACGTGGTCTCGGTGCGCGAACTCGCCGACTCGGCGACGCGCAACCGCTACGACCGCCTGCGTTCGATCACCATCAACGCCAACCTCGCCGAGGGCTACACGCTCGGCGAAGCGCTGACGTTCTTGCGCGGGGTGGTGCGCGACAAGCTGGGCGGCCAGCCCGGCATCGCCTACGGCGGCCAGAGCCGCGAGTTCGTCGAGTCGTCGGACGCCCTGCTGCTGACGTTCCTGGTGTCGCTGCTGCTGGTCTACCTGGTGCTGGCGGCGCAGTTCGAGTCGTTCGTGCAGCCGCTGGTGATCCTGCTGACGGTGCCGTTGGCGGTGTTCGGCGGCCTGCTCGGTCTCGAGCTCGGCGGTGGCACGATCAACATCTACAGCCAGATCGGCATGGTCATCCTGATCGGCCTCGCGGCGAAGAACGGCATCCTGATCGTCGAGTTCGCCAACCAGCTACGCGACGAAGGCAAGCACTGGCGCGACGCCGTGATCGACGCCAGCGTGCTGCGCCTGCGGCCGATCCTGATGACCGGCCTGTCGACGTCGCTCGGCGCGCTGCCGCTGGTGCTCGCCAGCGGCGCCGGTGCCGAGGGCCGCGCGGCGATCGGGCTGGTGGTGCTGTTCGGCGTCACGATCGCGACGCTGACGACGCTGCTGGTGGTGCCGGGCACCTACGGCCTGATTGCGCGGTTCAGCGGTTCGCCACAGGCGCGCGCGCGCGAGCTCGAGTCGCAGCTGGCGGACGGCGTCGAGAGCAAGCAGCCGGCCACCGCCAGCGCCGTCGGCTAGGAAGCGCGTCCACTACATGGACGCGCTCCTAGCGGATGCGCAGCACGTCGACGTTGGTCGTCGACAGGCCGCCATCGATGGCCAGCGCCTGGGTCAGGTAGACCTGTCCCTGTAGCGCCGGCTGCGCCGGGATCGCGACGCTGGCCGTCGTGACCGCGCCGCTCGTCGGAAAGCAGCCGATCAGTGCAGAGAATGCCGGCGCCACGAACAGGTCGCCGATGCCCGGCGCCGCCGCCGACTGGGTCGGCAGCGTCAGGAACGGGCACACGAAGCTCGGGTTGGTCGCGAATCGCATCGAGAACACCGCGCTGCTGCCGATCGTCGGGGACGATACGCGCAGTCCGGCTTGGTCGACGGCGACCACCGAGGTCGCCGTCGTCGGGAAGACCGTGGGTGCGCCGGTCACGAACGACACGCCCGGGTCGAACTGAACGTTCGAACTGCTGTCGACGAAGAAGTCGAACAGCCCGAACGAGCTCTGTGTGAATTGCAGCCCCAGCACGCTGCGCAGGCGCGCGGTGCTGTTGGTCAGTTCCACGCCGAACGCGAACGCGCCGAAGCCGAAGTTCATGCGGATTTCGCCGTCGGTCATGTCGAGCTGCGCGTCGAGGAGGTTGATGATCGATCCGGACGAGCTCGATGCGGGGCCGGCAACCGTTCCGTCGAGCCACAGCCGGCCGGCCGTCACCGTGGTCGGGCCGATGTAGGAGTCGCGGATCACGAGGTCCTGGATCGTCGCGACGCTGATGCGCGGCTCGAGCGAGCCCTGCTCCGGGAACACCTCGTCCAGCAGCACCGCGCTGAGGCAGTTCACGATGCGGATCGACGGCTCGCAGATGCACGGGGTCTGCGGGCTGCGCAGATCGACGTCGTGGATCGAGCACGACATGCCGGCCGGGATGCCGTCCACCTCGATCGTCTCGGTCTGGAACGTCGACGTGATGACGACGCCTGCCTCGCCGAAGATGTGTACTGCCCGATCCACGACGAACGGGCTGTAGGCGCCAGGACGAATCTCGATGCGGTCGCCCGCGTTGGCTGCCGTGATCGCGGCCTGGACCTGCTGGTAGGGCGTGCCGCCGGCGATGTCGACGACCAGCGTCTGCTGCGCGGACAGGCTCGATACGAGGCATCCGGCGAGGGTGAAACGGGAGAGCATGTGCAGATGGTAGCGCCGGTGGGCATGCAGGGAGACATTCGTCACGGAGGTGCTGCCAACCTGGATTAGCGGGAAGTTCCGTGACGCCGGGCCGTCCAGGACGCCCCAGGAAGAAGCCGCATGAAGATCCACAGCCTGCTCTGTTCCTTGCTCCTGTCGGTAGCGGTCCTTGCCCAGGAGGACGCCGCCGCGACCAAGGCCGCTCCAGCGAGCGACCTGCAGAAGGTGCTGCGCGCCGCTGCGCTCGGCGACGGGGCCGTGTTCGACGTCACCTGGTCGTGGCCGATCACCTTCGTGGGCTCGGCGACGACGTCGCGGTCGGGAGGCTCCGGCAAGGAGCAACTGGGCGGTCGCTTCGATCGGGACGCGATTGCCGTCGACTACGACGCGGGCCGTCTGGGCAAGATCTCGATCGTGCAGGTCGGTCGGCACACGATGTTGCGCGACGGCGACGGCCCGTGGCGGCTCGACAACCTGTCCGGGGCGCGCGCGCTCGGCCTCTCGTTCCTGCCGGATCCGCAGCGCATGCTGCTGTCGCTGGCTGCAGCCGCCCCGAGGCCGACGATCCGCGAGATCGTCGAGGTCGATGATCGGGCGGTCGAGCGCGTCGGCATGACGCTCGACAAGGAGCAGTTGACCACGTTGGTGCGCGCCGGCGCGATCCACGACCCAAGCCCCGGCGGGGCGGTGCAGCAGGCCCTCCGCATGGCTGGGCGGGGTCGTCCGCGCGGCAACGCGGAGGTCGTTCCGGTCGACGTGGTCGTCGACATCGACGTCGAGACTCGCAACGTCACGCGGGTCGCCTTCCGTGCGATCACCAAGGAACGGGACTTCCGGGCCGCGATGCGCCGCATGCGCCAGCGCGGCGGTGGCGTGGTGCAGGAGCAGGGGCGCGCCGACGAGCCCGAGCAGCCGCAGGAAGAACGGAAGCAGGGCCCGATGAAGTACGAGGGCGGCATGCCGGTCCGTGCGAAGGACGGCAAGACGGTCTACTCGATCGAGCTGAAGTTCAGCCAACACGGCAAGCAGTCGGCGGTCCGCCTCGGCGACGCGCAGCAGCGACTGCTGGGCCGCTAGCCGACTCGCTGCTACGTTGCGTCGTGCCATGCACGACCCCTCCGACTCCGGCGCTCCGCGCCGCGGCATGTCGCTGCCGACGAGGATCTTGATCGGGCTCGTCGTCGGCGCGGCGGCCGGCGTCACGCTCAACCTGCTGTACGCACCCGAGCTGGGCGCGGCCAAGTCGGACGCCTACGTCGAGGTCGAATGGTGGGCGGACCAGGTCGTCAAGCCGTTCGGCGACCTGTTCCTGCGGCTGCTGTTCATGGTGGTCGTGCCGATCGTGTTCTGTTCGCTGTTCCTCGGTGTCTCCGGCCTCGGCAGCGTGCAGAAGATCGGCTCGCTCGGTTCGCGCACGTTGATGTGGTTCCTCGGCACGACCACGGTGGCGGGCGTGCTGGGCATCACGCTGGTGCGCCTGATCGCGCCCGGCGAGAACGTCGCCGACGAGACCGTCGCCGCGATCAAGGAGCAGTACGGCGCGGTCGCCCAGGCCAAGATCGACCAGTCGGTGCAGGCCAAGGGCTGGCTGCAGATGGTCGTCGACTTCGTGCCGACCAACATCGTCGGCGCCGCTGGCGACAACAAGAGCATCCTCGGCCTGATCATCTTCGCGCTGATCCTCGGCGCGGCGGCGACGCGGGTGCCCGCCGATCGCACGCGCATCCTGCGCGAACTGCTCGAGGGCCTCTACGAGCTGTGCCTGAAGGTGCTGTCGTGGGTGATGGAGTTCGCGCCGATCGGCGTCGCGTGCCTGATCTTCCATGCGACCGCCATGCTCGGCGTCGACGTGATGCGGCTGGTGGGCTGGTACTTCGTCACCGCGATGGGCGGGCTGGTCTTCTACCAGCTGGTCGTCGTGACGCTGCTGGCGCGCGTGTTCGCGGGGCTGTCGCCGCGGCGCTTCTACCAGGGCATCCGCACGCTGCTGGTCACCGCGTTCTCGACGTCGTCGTCCAACGCGACGATGCCGACGACGATCCGGACCGCGACCGACGAGTTCGGTGCGCCCAAGGAGATCGCCGGCTTCGTGATGCCGCTGGGTGCGACCATGAACATGAACGGCACCGCGCTGTTCGAAGGTGTCTCGGTGCTGTTCCTGGCGCAGGTCTACGGCGCCGATCTCGGCCTCGGCCAGCAGGCGCTGATCGTCGGCTTCGCGGTGCTGATCGCGATCGGCGCCGCCGGCGTGCCCGGCGGTTCGATCCCGCTGCTCGCGATCGTGCTGACCCAGGTCGGGGTGCCGCCGGAGTTCCTCGCGCTGATCCTCGGCGTCGACCGTCTCGTCGACATGACCCGTACGCTGCCCAATGTCAGCAGCGACCTCGTGTGCAGCCTGTGGTTGTCGCGGCGAGAAGGGCACGCGATCCGGTGAGCGGCGTCTGCGGGCGGGCTATCACGTGCACGGCTCCTCCGCCATGTCCACGACGTACCCCATCCCGCGCACGCGCTCCATCACCACCGGGGCGAACAGCAGGCCGGTGCAGCGATACGGTACCAGCAGCGCGCGCAGCTGGCGAACGGTGGTCGGCCGGTAGCCAGGGTGCGGCGTCGGAGCGCGGTGCGGTGGCGTGTAGAGATGCCACTGCGGCCAGTTGGGCGCACCTTGGCAGCCGAGCAGCACCGGCGCGGCGGTCCAGGTGGCCCGCATCGGCGTCGATCCGAAGTCGACGCACTGCTGCGCGCGGGGCGCGCAGACGGTGAGGCCGAGGGCGAGCGGCAGCAGCGCCAGCAGGCGCGATCGGTGGACGTTCATGCAGGCAGTGGCACGGCGCGCTGCATTCCGGTCCGCGGGTCGCCGGACTATCCGGGCAGCTGCGCGTGGGCGCCGTCGCAGAACGGGCCGTTCTTGCTGTGCTTGCAGCCGCACCAGGCGACCTTCTTCGCCTCGGTGAGCTCCTCGACGATCGGCACCATGCCGGTGCCCTTGTGCTGGCCGTCGCAGAACGGCTGGTTGCTGCTCTTGCCGCACGAGCACCAGGCGTACTTGCCCGGCTGGCAGTCCATCACGAACGGAGCACGCTGCGGGACGTCGGGTTCGGTCATGGTCGCCTCCTAGTCCTGTTGCCCGTCCTTCATGTCGGCGATCAGCTGGCGCTTCTCGTCGTCGCTCTTCTTCTCCCACTTGCGCGCACAGCTGGCGCAGCAGAAGTAGACGGTCTCGCCGTCGAACTCGGCCGAGCGGCTGTCGCCGTAGACCGGCTCGCCCGGCATCATCACGCAGGTCTGGTCGGCGAGTCGTTCGCCGGTTGCCGCGCAGCCGCACAGCAGGAACGCGCCGAGCACGGGCGCGACGAGACGCTTGAGGTGGATCATGTGCGGATTGTCGAATCGGCCTGTTGGATCCGCCAGCCAGAATGCCACCCCCGACGGATTCGCTGGCCCGGCGCAATGCCGGCAAGGGCCGCGGCCCCCGGCCGCTCGGCGCTGCCCGCAGGCAAGGGGAGCAAACTGTCGGTGGCGCCGAACCACCGGCGGTGCTCCACTACCGCGCATGGAACTTTCGCCCTCCGAGCGCCTGAACCTGATGAAGTTCGTGTGCTCGTTCGCGTGGACCGACCTCGTCGTGTCGCAGTCCGAACGGGACCTCGTCATGCGCATGTGCGGCAGCCTCAAGCTGACCGAGGACGAGACCGCCAAGGTCAAGCAGTGGCTCGATCTGCCGCCGCCGATCGAGGAGGTCGATCCGACCGCCGTGCCGCGTGAGCACCGTCAGATGTTCCTGACGACGCTCGAGATGGTGGTCAAGGCCGACGGCAAGATCGTGCCGGCCGAGTCGGAGTCGCTGCAGTTGTTCAAGGACCTGATGTCCGGCGGCGAGTAGCCGCGACGGACCGCCGCTTCAGAAGTCGCGGCGGTAGCGGTCCCACATCCGTTCGCAGAACGGGCTGTAGCCGCGCATCCAGTGGCCCTGCTGCTCGACCTGCATGTAGCGGTCGACGTAGTCGAACAGCGGCGCATGGTCCCACGCCTCGCGCATGCCGAGGATGCGCGCCGCCAGCACGAAGCCGTGCCAGACGTTGGCGGTGCAGCAGCGTCGGTAGGGATCGGCGGTCCACGCCTTGCGGTCGAGGCTCGGGTCGTCGGCGTGGCGGTTGCCCCATTCGGGCAGGCCCAGGTCGTCGCTGCCGTAGCCGCCGTGGCCGCCGTTGACCACGCCGGGCGAGGTCCGCTCGACGTAGAACGTCTGCGCATCCTCGCCGAACGCGAACTTGCGTTCGGCCGCGAGCTTCAGCATGTGCTCGTCGTCGAGCACGGTGCCGGCGAGCATCAGCGGAAACTTGCGGCCGCTGCCGCTGCCGCCGTCGGCGACGAAGCGGCCGCCGTTGTCGACGATGCCGTAGACGTCGATGCCGACCTGCACCATCGCGATCAGCAGTGCGCGCTTGTCGTCGGACGGCAGTTCGAGGTGCAGCGCCAGCGCGCCGGTGCTGACCAGGTCGGCGATGTCGCGACCGTAGTCGGGCATGTTCTCGCGCGGGTGCAGGTAGCGGCCGGTGAAGCCCGGCAGGTGGTCGAGCCAGGTCTGCTCGAAGCGTGCCACCAGTTCGCCGATCGACGGCGCGCCGGGGACCGGTTCGAGTCGCGCGAAGCGGGTCAGGTCGAGGGCGTCCGCGGACCAGCGCGCGCGCTTGTCGGTGCCGCAGTACGGCGGCCGGAACGCGTCGGCCGACGGCGGCTCGTCGACCACCGTCAGCACGGCGCAGCGGTCCAGCTGCGGCAGCTGTCCGGCGGTGGGATGGCTGACCGTCGACACCAGCGACGATCCGGGCCGCAGCGACAGCGGCTGCTGGCGCGAGACGCCGAGCGCGGCGTTGGCGGCGTCGCTGTAGCGGCCACCGGCGCCGTCGCCGAACATCGCGTTGTCGTAGCCCTGCGTCAGCGCGGCGGGCGACGGGTTGACCATCGAGCCGTGGCGCACCCGGCTGCCGTCGCGCAGGCTCTCCGGCTTGATCGCGACCACGTCCACGGGCCCGACGACCCACCAGTCGCCGTTGACGTAGCGGCCGCAGCGCGCCGGCCTGGCGAACGTCCACGAGATGCCGTTGCGGTCGAGGCCGCCGAAGTGTCCGGGGCGCGCTTCGATGCCGGGCTGCGGCCGGACGGCGGCCGTGCGGTCGACGGTCTCACCGACCACGACGCCGTCGCTGCTGGCGACCGCGCTGCGGTTGCCGGCGACGTCGCGGGCGCGCACGTTGACATGCAGCATGACGCCGATCGGCAGCTGGATGTCGCCGATCGCGGCGCGCTGGGCGCCGGCGGCCTCGCGCCAGTCGAGCACGTCGGTCGCGCCCGGCTGCGTGCCGACGCTCCACTCGTAGACGACCGGTTGGCCTTCCGGGTCGACGAACGCGTCCCAGTTGGCGAACAGCGACGTGCGTCGCTGCTGCGTGTCCACGTCGGGACCGAGGCCGTCGCGAACCTGGGCAGTCTGGGGCGGGCTGTTCTGGTTCGCGACAGGAGCCGGCGGCGCGCTGCACGCGGCGGCCAGCAGCAGCGCGCAGCAGGCGGTGGCAGCGGTGCTCGTTTCCCGGGTGGAGCTCATCGCCAGGAACGCTACCGAGCGGCCGCGGCGGTTTCTCGTGCGCGCCGGAGCCGGGGGTCAGTTCGGGCTGCCCGAATGTCGAAAGAACCACGGATCCGCACCCTTCATGCCGTGCCAACGGGGCGTGGTGTAGGATGCCGCCGGCCGACGAGACGCCGACCGACATGACGAAGAACCTCTCCGAAGAGATGCAGCGCAACGCTCGCCAGGCGCTGGCCGGACTCCAGCCCGTCGAACAGGGCGAGGAGGTCGGCGGCCTGCCGGTGAGCAAGCTGCTCAGCGCCTTCTTCCGCGCACGCTACCTGGTGATCGGGACCACGCTGTTCGGCGTGCTGATCGGCACGTTCATGGCGATCACGACGCCCAACAGCTACATCAGCACGGGCAAATTCCTGTTCACCTCTTCGGGCGCCGAGAGCCGCGTGCTCGACCCGACGCAGGCGAAGGAGACCAGCCAGGAGACGATCGCGACCGGCGCGGCCTACATCCTCAACTCCGACGACCTGCTGATGCGCGTCGTCGAGCGGCTGACTCCGGAACGCATCCTGCAGCCCTACCAGCCGAGCGGCACCGGCGAGAACGCGGCCAAGGACCTGTTCTTCAAGATCCAGCGCGACTGGAACGCCGTCGACGAGGCCAACATGTCGACGGAGGAGGCGTTGAAGCGGCTCCAGAAGACGATCTTCGTCGAGCGCCCGCGCTTCACCGACGTGCTGATCGCGACCTGCGCGGCCAACAACAACGAACTCGCTCGCGACATCCTTGCCGCCTACATGGACGAGGCGGTCAAGTGGCACATCGAGAAGTACGACGACCAGAAGGCGTACGAGGCCGCGAAGGAGGCGTACGAGCAGTCGGTGACGGACCTGCAGGGCGTGCAGCGCTCGATGCGCGACTTCCTCGACCGCAAGGCGCAGGTGCCGTCGTTCGACGAGCACATGCGGGCGGTCGTGCTGGCCGAGACCGAGGCGAAGACGCGCCTGGACAGCCGCAACGACGACCTCGTGATCAAGCGTGAGCAGAAGAAGCGCACCGACGCGCAGCTCGCCGATCCGGAGCAGCTGCCGCCGACCAAGACGCGCAAGGTTCGTCAGAGTCTGCAGAGCGAGACCGGTGCCGAACTGCGGGGCAAGCTCGCCGACGCGATGGTCGAGCTGAGCCGGCTGAAGCGCCAGTTCGTCAATCCGGAGGCGCTGGAGATCAAGGCGCAGGAGAGCAAGATCGAGGACATCCGCGGCGCCATCAAGGCGCTGTCCGGCACCGGCGACGAGTCGACGCTGGTCGAGGAGGTCTACGACAACCCGCAGTACCTCGCGGCCGTCGAGGACGCGGACCAGCTGCGACGCGACATCTGGGAGCTCGAGGCGCAGGTCAAGCAGGCCAAGTCGCTGCACGACGACAAGGCCAAGGAGCTGAAGCGTCTGGTCGACCTCGAGCCCGAGTACGAGACGCTGCGCGCAGCGCTGCTGCGGGCCGAGGACGCCAAGAAGACCTCGGCGCTCAACTGGGAGCTCGCGCAGCAGAAGCGCACGCTCGGCATCGGCAACTTCAGCTCGCTGAAGCCGATCCAGGCGGCGTCGCTGCCACTCGAGAAGGAAGGCCCCAACCGCGGCAAGCTGCTGATGGGCGGCCTGTTCGTCGGCCTGTTCCTCGGCCTCGGCCTGGTGGTGCTGCGTGCGCTGCCCGACCGCGTCGTGCGCACGCGCGACGACCTGGAAGAGATCGAGGGGCTGTCGGTGATCGGCGTGATGCCGCGCCTCGACCGGACGAACCTGCGTCGCCACATGGCGAGGCGCGAACAGGGCTGGTAGCGGGAGGATTCGATGCGCAACCTGATCAAGAAGGCCGACTCGAAGAGCCGCCGTGCCGACGTCATCGCGACCGAGCTCGGCTACCTGTGGTCCAACCTGCTGCAGCGCGGCGCGGGCGACTCGCACCGTTCGATCGGCTTCGTCGCGATCGGCGACGACGAGGGCTCCAACACGCTCGCGGCCAACATGGCGCTGTTCCTCGGCAGCAAGGGGCTGCAGGTCGCGCTGGTCGAGGCGTCGCTGCGCAGCCGCGCGCTGGCCTCGGTGTTCGACGCGACGCCGATGCCGGGCCTCGCCGAGGTGCTGACCGGCCAGGGCGTGATGCGCGATGCGCTGCGCCAGGAGGTCGCCGCCGGCGTCGACCTGCTGCCGGCGGGCGAGACGCCCGACCCGTTCTGGGCGTTCACCGGCGACAACCTGCGCAACATCCTCAAGGAGGCGCTCGAGGGCCGGGACCTGTGCCTGGTCGACGTGCCGCCGCTCAACCGCGCGCCGGAGGCGAGCTTCGTGGTGCGGTCGCTCGACGCGATCGTGCTCGTGGTCGAGGCGAACCGCCACGGTCGCGAGGTCGTGCAGCGCAACCTCAAGATGCTGCGTTCGCTCGGCACGCCGGTGCTCGGCTCGGTCGTCAACGAGCTGGTGCACGAGGTGCCGACGCTGGTCAACAAGATGGTCTGAGGGCGGTTGCCTGAGGCGCGGTTGGTTTGCGGCCCGCGTGGGCGTTACAAAGCCCCCCGTGAGCAGACCCGAACCCGCCCTCGCGATCGACGCCAGCGAGTGGTTCGTCGACGAAGCGTGGCGGGAGCACGTGGCGCGACGACACTGGCGTCGCCTGCCGGCGCGCGCCGACGTGGCGTTGCGGCTGGCGTTCGCGAAGCTCGAACAGCTGGGCGCGAAGGCGACGTTCTTCGTGCCGGCGAGCATCGCGGACCGCGCCTCGGAGCTGCTGGCGGAGATCCTCCAGGCCGGCCACGAGGTCGGGCTGTCGGTGCGCACGCCGGTGCCGCTCGACGAGGTCGCCGAACGGGATCGAGAGGCCTACCGACGTGCCTGGCACGAGGAGCGCTGTGTGCTCGAGGCGACGCTCGGCCAGGGGGTGCACGGCTTCGCCGCGGCGTGGTCGGTGGCCGAGCGCAAGGGCGACGGCTGGTGGCACCCGGTGCTGCGCGAGCTGGGCTTTGCCTACGACGCGACGCCGGTGCGCGAACCGGAGGCGTTGGCGAGGGCACTCGACGGCAGCGTGCTCGAACTCGAACGGTTCGCCGCGTGGCAGCTCGACGACGAGCAGCCGCGCCTGATGGGCCTGCCGCAGGACGTGCGCGAGGCGCACAACCAGCGCCTGCTCGGCGCCGCCGAACGGCTGGCGCAGAAGGCGGGCGTCGCGAAGACGGCGATCGCCGAGCGCATGGGGCTCGCAACGCGGCCGGTCGGTCCGCTGCCGGAGCGGGCGCCGTCCGGCGGGGACCAGGGCTGCCGGATCGCCCCGGACGTGCCGCGGCTCGCGGTGATCGTGCCGCTCAAGGACGAGGCCGAGGGCGTGCCGTCGCTGTTCGTCGAGCTCGAGGTGCTGTCGCGCGCGATCGCCGACGTCGCCGACTGCGAGTTCGTATTGGTCGACGACGGCAGCACCGACCAGACCTGGCCGCTGCTCGAACGGCTGGCGCGCAACCGGCGGCGCGTGCGGCTGGTCCGTCACGACGTCAACCGCGGCGTCGCCGCCGCGATCCGCACTGGCATGCAGGCGACCGAGGCCGAGCTGGTCGCGTCGATCGACGGCGACCTGTCGTACGACCCGATGGAGCTGCGCCACATGGTGCCGATGATCGATTCCGCCGACGTGGTCACGTCGTCGCCGTACCACCCGGACGGCAGCGTGCGCAACGTGCCGGACTGGCGCCTGTTCCTGTCGCGCACGCTGTCGCGCGCCTACCGGATCCTGCTCGGCAGCAAGGTGCGCACGTGGACCAGCTGCTTCCGCGTCTACCGCCGCAATGCGGTGCTGCACCTGCCGCTGAAGAACCCGGGCTTCCTCGGCACCGCCGAGCTGCTGGTGCGCGTGCTGCGCCGCGGCGGGGTGGTCGCCGAGCACCCGTGCACGCTCGAGGCGCGCCTGCTCGGGTTCTCGAAGATGCGCGTGCTCAACGTCGTGCTCGACCACCTGCGGCTGCTGCTGCTGGTGGCGCTGCGCGTCGTCAAGTGAGCCCTGCGAGCGCGCCGATCAGGAGAGCTCTGGCACCTGGCGCGGTCGCCGCGAAAGCTCGCCGACGTAGCCCGGCCGCAGCAGCTGCCGCAGCGCCGCGGCGTAGAGGCCGGCCCGGCCGCCCTTGCCGGCGAGCGCCAGCAGCAGCCAGACCAGCAGCCGCAGCGTGTGCCCGAGCACCAGGCAGGCGCGCACGTACTCGCTCCAGAACCTGCCGTGCCACTGCACGTGGTAGAGCAGCGTGCTCTCGCGGAACGCGACGAACGTGCGCTCCGCCGACTGCGCCGCGCTGAGGCCGCCGACGTGCACGAAGCTCGCGTCGGGCAGGTAGCGGATGGCGAAGCCGCCCTTGCGCACGCGGGCGCAGAAGTCGGCCTCCTCGAAGTACATGAAGAACCGTTCGTCGAAGCCGCCGGTGCTCGCCAGCACGTCGCGCCGGATCAGGAACACGCAGCCGCTGACGCAGTCGACGTCGCCGCGGTCGGTGCGCGGCGCTGGCTCGGCGAAGCGGCCGAGGAACAGCGCGTTGGGCAGGTAGTGGCGCGGCAGGTGGTGTCGCCACGTGCTGCGCTGGGTGTTGCCATGCTCGTCGACGATGCGCGGGCCGAGCACGCCGGCGTCGGGCTCGTTCTCGGCGCTGGCGACGAACCGCTCGAGCTGTTCCCAGTCGGCGTCGGCGTCGGTGTTGAGCAGCAGGATCCACCGGCCGCGCGCGACCTCGAGGCCGCGGTTGACGCCGTAGGCGAAGCCGCCGTTCTCCGGTTGCGGCATCACCACCGCGTCGGGAAACCGTTCGCGCGCGACGGCGACGCTGTCGTCGCTGCTCCGGTTGTCGACGACCAGCACCTCGAACGGCAGCCGGGGCGCGTCGAACAGCTGGCCGAGCACGCGCAGCAACAGGTCGCGCGTGTTCCAGTTGACGATGACGATCGACAGGGTGGGGGAGGTCTCGCTCATCGCCGCGGGCATGATGCAAGCGGGCCGCCGCGTTGTCCAATCGATGGCATCGGCCCGTGGGCGTCATCGGCCGTCGCGGCGTGCGGGCATGAGGTAGCCTTCTGCCGCGGGAGCGCCCGCGAGGGGAACATGCGAACGACTCTGCTGCAATCGTGTCTGCCGGTTCTGTGTCTGCTGTGCGTGCAGGCGGCGGCGCAGGTGACGCCCAGCGCGGTGCTGGTCGGCGCGCAGGCGGTGGCCGGTGCGACCGTCGCGCCGGTGCCGCCGTCCCAGACGCCGATCTGGCCCGGTCTGTCGCGCGTCGCGGCCGGCGCGGCCGGCGCCTCGTCCTTCCTCGTCGAGCACCACGCCGACGACCTCGGCATCGAGCTCGAGTGGCAGCTGGCGACGCAGGCGTGGCAGACCGGCACGACGGTGTCGCGCGTCGAGGTGCGCTACGTGTTCTCGTCGCCGGTGACGCAGTTGGGCGACCTGTCGATCGAATGGGCGCCGCAGCAGACCGGCACCGGCAACTCGGTGCTGTCGGTCGACGTGTTCGACGACGGCTACGTCGATGCCAACGGCGCCTATACGACGCCGGTCGCGTTCCACACGTTCCCGCTGGTGTTGCGCGTGGTCGCCGAGGTGCGCGCCGACGCCGGCACGATCCAGGGGCCGTGGGGCAGCTCGTGGAGTTGGAGCGGTGGCGCGGTCGCCAGCCTGCGCATCCGCTTCACGCCGACGCACGCCAGCGCCGCGGTCGTCTCGCCGTCGACCTGCTTGCACGCGCCGGTGCTGACCGCGCGGCCGGACCTCGACGGTGGCGTGCGCCTCGACGCGCAGGCGCCGCTCGGGGACGACCTGCTGGTGTTCGCGCTCGGGTTCGCACCGAGCAACCTGCCGCTGCCGTGGTCGGCGGGCTGCACGCTGCTGGTGGATCCGGTGGTGACGTCGACCAGCGCGTTGCTCGGCGGGCCCTCGGCGTCGCTGTCGGTGCCGGTGCCGCCGGCGTTCCGGCCGGCGGCCTTCCTCACGCAGGCGGTGTCGCTGGATGCGCAGCCGCTGCGCCTGACGGCCGGCGACGTCGTGCAGGTCGACGTGCGCTGACCAGGACGCCGACCGCGAAGCCCGCGACGTGCGCGAGCTGGAGCAGTGCCTGCGCAACTTCGTGCTGCGGCGCCGCTACACGCCGCGAGCGCGGCGGCGCGGCCGTGACGAACTGCCCGAGGCGGTGGCGCGTGGCGACCTGACCGCGGCCGAGCTGCTGCGCCGCTACGTCAGCCAGGTGTTCGTCGCCGAGGGCTGCAACCTCGAGGCGGCGGCGCGCCGTCTGGAGCTCGACCGGCGCACGGTCCGGCGGCACGTCGATCCGGATCTGCTGCAGCGGTCGCGCAGCGAGCGGGGCTGAACCCCACCTCGCGCTGGGCTTCCGGGCCGCGACGGCTATCTTGTTCGCCCTGGAATCCGCCCGATGACCGACGTCCTCCACAGCCAAGCCAAGCCGAACTCGCCGGAGTTTCGCGAGAACCGCGACCACCACCTCGAGACGATCGACGAGATCGCGTCGCACGTCAAAGCAGCCCGGCAGGGCGGCGGCGAGGAAGCCTGCGCGCGCCACCACAAGCGCGGCAAGCTGCTGCCGCGCGAGCGCATCGACAAGATCCTCGACCCGGGCGCGCCGTTCCTCGAACTGTCGCCGCTCGCCGCGCACGGTCTCTACGACGGCGCGGCGCCGTCGGCCGGCATCGTCACCGGCGTCGGCCTGGTCGAAGGGCGCGAGGTGATGATCGTCGCCAACGACGCGACCGTGAAGGGCGGCACCTACTTCCCGATGACGGTCAAGAAGCACGTGCGGGCGCAGGAAGTCGCGCTCGAGAACAACCTGCCGTGCATCTACCTGGTCGATTCGGGCGGCGCGTTCCTGCCGCTGCAGGACGAGGTGTTCCCCGATCGCGACCACTTCGGCCGGATCTTCTTCAACCAGGCGCAGATGTCGTCGCGACGGATCCCGCAGGTCGCCTGCGTGCTCGGCTCGTGCACGGCCGGCGGCGCCTACGTGCCGGCGATGAGCGACGAGAGCATCATCGTGAAGGGCAACGGCACGATCTTCCTCGGCGGCCCGCCGCTGGTGAAGGCGGCGACCGGCGAGGTCGTCTCGGCCGAGGACCTCGGTGGCGCCGACGTGCATACGCGCCTGAGCGGCGTGGCCGACCACTTCGCCGAGGACGAACCGCACGCGCTCGAGATGACGCGTTCGATCGTCGCGCACCTCAACACCGTCAAGCCGAACCAGCTCGCGATGCAGGCGCCGGAGGACCCGGCCTACGACCCCGAGGAGATTCTCGGCGTGCTGCCGAAGGACACCCGCACGCCCTATGACGTTCGCGAGGTGATCGCGCGGCTGGTCGACGGCAGCCGCTTCCACGAGTTCAAGCAGCGCTACGGCAACACGCTGGTCTGCGGCTTCGCGCACCTGCACGGCATGCCGATCGGCATCGTCGCCAACAACGGCATCCTGTTCTCGGAGAGCGCGCAGAAGGCGGCGCACTTCGTCGAGCTTTGCAACCAGCGCAAGGTGCCGCTGCTGTTCCTGCAGAACATCACCGGCTTCATGGTCGGCCAGAAGTACGAGACCGGCGGCATCGCCAAGGACGGCGCCAAGATGGTGCAGGCCGTCGCGACGGCCCAGGTGCCGAAGATCACCGTGCTGATCGGCGGTTCGTTCGGCGCCGGCAACTACGGCATGTGCGGCCGCGCCTACTCGCCGCGCTTCCTGTTCACGTGGCCCAACTCGCGCATCTCGGTGATGGGTGGCGAGCAGGCGGCGGGCGTGCTCGCGCAGGTCAAGAAGGACCAGCTCGAGGCCAAGGGACAGTCGATGTCGGCCGACGACGAGGCGAAGCTGAAGGCGCCGATCCTCGACAAGTACGAAACCGAGGGCCACCCGCTCTACGCGACCGCGCGCCTGTGGGACGACGGGGTCGTCGACCCGCGGCAGACGCGCAGCGCGCTGGCGTTGGCGTTCTCGGCCAGCCTCAACCAACCGATCCCGGACTGGCGCGCGCCGGTCTTCCGGATGTAGCCATGCGAGAGATCACCGACGACCTGACCGACGCCGGCCGCGAGGTCCTGCAGAACATCGCCGAGCACAAGGTGCACGTCATGCACGTGACCAGCGACGACGGCGTGCCGAAGTTCGCCTACACCGTCGGCCTGTGGCACCACTTCCAGCAGCCGGAGGTGATCGTGTTCGGGCTCGACGTCGAAGCGGCCGACGGCCTGCTGCACGACGTCGCCGACCGCTGCATCGAGGGGGCGAGGTTCGCGCACGGCGAGAAGCACGACGGCCTGCTGGTCGGCTTCGCGGTGCGCTTCCTCGAGGTCGCGCGCGACGCCGCCAGCGAACACCTCGGCGCCGCCGCCTGGGCCTACCAGGACGAGCCGTTCGCTTGCGTGCAGCTGGTCTGGCCCGACAAGGAGAAGCGCTGGCCGTGGCAGGAAGGCGTGCGTCAGGGCTTCCGCGACGTGCAGCCGCTGCTCGGCCCGCACGAGTGAGCGCCGCGCCCGACAAGCGCTCGGCGCGCAGCATTGGCAGCGCCTACTTCCTCGGCGTGGTGTTCGTCGGCTTCCTCATCCTGCTGTGGATGCGTGGCCTGGGCCGGCTGATGATCCCGCTGCTGCTGATCGGCGCCGTCTGCTACGCCCTCTACCGCTTCGTCAAGCTGATCCGAGCCCCCGTCGATTGAAAGTAGCGGTACGGTACGCGGTTCATCCTGCAACGTTCGCGGCGACGCCGCCGCGAACGTTGCAGGATGAACCGCGTACCGTACCGCTACTCTCACACGCGCGCTATCGACCCATGCCAAGGCCGGCTGGCTAGACTGTTGGCATGAAGTCCCTGCTTGCGATCGCGTTCTTCGGAGTCGCCATGGCACCGTGCCTGTGGGACCGGGACACGCTGGCGACCGAGCTGCGCGGGTTGCCGAAGGCGCTCGACGTCGTGATCGGCAAGTGGCATCGCCACAGCGAGGCCTACTACCGCGAGCGCATCGAGCGACTGGCCGGCAAGGAACCGCTGACGCTGGCCGAGTGCGACGACCTCGCGGTCGCCTACGAGCGCGTGCACGACCGCAAGAAGGCGATCGCGGTGATGGCGAAGAAGGCCGAGCTGCTCGCGGCGACGCCGGACGGCGAACACCAGTACCGCTACCACGCCAACCTCGGCACGTTCTACGCGCACACGGGCCGCTTCGACGAGGCGCTGGTCGAGCTGCGCAAGGCGGTCGCGATCAACCCGGACGCGCACTTCGGTCGCGAGATCTTCCAGATCGAGCTGATCGAATACATCGCGGCCTGCAAGCAGGACCCGGAGCTGTGGCAGCGCTTCAGCTTCATGCGCCACGCCGGCTACCGGATCGACGCGCACGTCGGCTCCGGCGGGCTGGTGTACTACCCCGACAACTCGCGCGACTGGGGCAAGGACTGGCGGGGCACGCGCAAGCTCGACCTCGACAAGGCCTGGCAGGGCATCGTCGGCATGCTGCGCTTCGGCGGGCTCGAAGGTCCCGAGCTCTACCGTTCGCTGGCCGAGTGGTTCCTCGCCAAGGAGCACCTCAACCTCGCGTGGTGGGCGCTCGAGCGTGCGATCGAACGCGGTCACCCGGCGGCGGACCAGCTGCGCAAGGGACAGAAGGGCATCGAGGCGCACTGGCAGGAGGCCGGCGGCAGCGCGCCGAAGGCACCGTCGCGCGCCGAGATCGACGCGCGCTGCGCGTGGGCCGATGCCTGGGTTGCGGCGTTCCAGCGGGCCGAGGCGGCCGCGATCGCGCGTGGTGAGGACGTGCGCAGCGATGCGGCGTTGCAGAAGCTGCTGGCGATCGCGGACGAGGCGCGTCCGGGCGAGGGCGACGATCGGGGCGACGGGGTCGCCTGGCGTCCGGTGGTGCTCTGGTCCGTCGTCGCCGGTGCTGGTCTACTGGCGGCGATCCTGCTGCTGCAGCGCGCCCGCACGCGATGACCGAAGAACGCTACCCCCGCGACCTGCCGCCGTTCTGGTTCTTGATCGGCGTCGGCGCGATGTTCGCGCTGCACCACCTCGTGCCGATCGCGGTGGTGCTGCCGACGCCGTGGAACAAGCTCGGCTGGGCGCTGATCACGGTCGGCGGGGTGATCGCCCTGCCGAGCCTGCTCGGCTTCCGACGGGCCGGCACGTCGATCAAGCCGTTCCGGCCGGTGCGCGCGCTGGTCGCCGAGGGCCCGTATCGCTTCACGCGCAATCCGATGTACCTGGCGCTGGTCGTGATGGCGTTCGGCGTCGCGCTGCGGCTCGGCACGCTTTCCCCGCTGATCGTGCCCCCGGCATTGTTCCTGATCCTCGACCGGCGCTTCGTCCGCCGCGAAGAACGATTCCTACGTGCCAATCTGGGAACGGCTTACGACGACTACTGCGGGCGCGTGCGGCGCTGGTTGTGACGCGACGGCGGATTGCCCCCTGACAGCCTCGGCCGAGCCGGGTCCAATGGCCGTTCGCCTTGCCCTTTGGCGACGCTTCTACAGGAGACCCCTCGCAATGATGAAGCTCTCGTCCTCAACGACGCTCTTCGCAGCCGGCCTGTTGCTCGCCGGCTCGCTCTCCGCGCAGCGACCGCCGCTGCCAGGCATCCCGATCGTGTCGCCGCCGGTGCCGCACCCGGCGCTCGCCGGACAGCCGCTGATCGGCAACGACAACGCCGAGACGGCGACCAGGCGCCCCGGCGTGCGGGTCAAGACCGACCACAAGCCGATGAAGCCGGATCCGGCGACGCGCGGCGTCAAGATCCAGGGCAAGGACCTCAAGAAGGCGGTCAAGAAGGTCGCCGAGCTGCCGTGGCTCAAGCTCGACAAGGCCAAGGCCGTGTCGAAGAAGACCGGTCGCCCGATCCTGCTGCTGCAGACGCTCGGCGACATCGACGGCTTTGCTTGAAGCGCTCTCCAGAGCCTGCGGGGCGTGACCCTGCCGAACGACGACATCATCCAGTTCCTCGACGGCCGCTTCGTGCTGTGCCACCGGAACATCGAGAAGGAAGAGCACGTGGGCATGTCCCACGGCTACAAGAGCAACCAGTCCGCGGTCGGCACGACCAACGGCGCCGGACCGCGCAACGTGCAGTTCATGGTGCTGGCGGACGACGAGACGGTGCTGCACGCGATGCCGGGGTTCTGGCACGCACAGGACCTGATCAAGGAGCTGACGCTCGGCCTCGAGATCCAGCGCCTCTACCAGGACGAGCGCCTCGAGGGCGATCGCAAGCAGCAGATGTTCTCGATGCTGCACAAGTCGTTCCTGCGCCGTCACGGCAAGGACATGGAGCGCCGTAGCCAGTGGCAGGGCTTCGACCGCTGGCACGAGATCCACCGCGTGCAGACCGAGGAGCGCGACACCTTCGTCAAGAACGGCAAGGGTGAGTACGAGATCAAGACCGTGCCGGAGGTCATCCACGACCGCATGGTGGCGCGGCCGTTCCAGAAGCTGGACGACTTCGATCTCGAGGCGTTCGTCGACTACGGCCGCCCGTTCTACGACAACAACCACGGCGACCGCGGCAAGCCGTTCAGCAAGGCCGAGCGGGCCAACCGCAAGCGCGAGCAGGCGCTCGCCGAGGAGCGCCAGGAGCTGGCCCGGCAGCGCGCCAAGGAAGAGCGCGAGCGCAAGCGCCAGGAGCGCAAGAACCGGCGCAAGCAGTCCAAGTAGCGTCGAATCCCGCCGGCGCGAGAACGGTCCTGCCCCGCGAGGGTCAGGACCGTTTTTGTTGGCGGCGGGCGCTCCGCGTAGGCTGTGGGGGATGAGCTACGAGACCCTCGAGATCGCGATGGACGGCCCGGTGCGGCACGTCCGCCTCAACCGCCCCGACGTGCGCAACGCCTTCAACGGGGTCGTCGTCGACGAGCTGACCAGGGCGTTCGCCGAGGCCGACGCCGACGATGCGACGCGCGTCGTGGTGCTGAGCGGCAACGGCAAGAGCTTCTCGGCCGGCGCCGACCTTGCGTGGATGAAGGAGCAGGCCGGCCTGCCGCACGCCGAGAACCAGAGCAGCGCCGACTACATGGCGCGCATGTTCCTGGCGATCGCGCGCTGCAAGAAGCCGGTGGTCGGCCGCATCCACGGCCACGCGCTCGGCGGTGGTTCGGGTCTGACCGCTGCGGTCGATCTCGCGGTCTGCACCGAGGATTGCCTGTTCGGGCTGACCGAGGTCAAGCTCGGCATCGTGCCGGCGGTGATCTCGCCGTTCGTGCTGCAGAAGATCGGCGCCGGGCGCGCGCGCACGCTGTTCTTGACCGGCGAGCGCTTCGACGGTCGCGAGGCGCAGCGCATCGGCCTGGTGCACCGCGCGGTGCCCGAGGCCGAACTCGATGCGGCGGTGCAGCGCTCGGTCGACGAACTGCTGTCGGCCGGTCCGGCGGCGGTCGCCAGCGCCAAGGAGCTGATCCGCAGCGTCGCGCACCTGTCGCTCGAGGACGCGATCCCGGTCACCTCCAAGTGGATCGCCGACCTGCGCGCGACCGACGAGGCCAAGGAGGGCTTCACCGCGTTCCTCGACAAGCGCAAGCCTGGCTGGATGAACTGATCAGCCGCGATAGCGCGCCCGTTCGTGTTCGATCGCGGCCGCCCGGATCGCATCGAGCCGCTGCGGATCGAGCTGCGCGGCGGTCGCGCGGGCCAGCAGTTCGCGCGGGGTCTCGCCCGGCCGCAGCGCGAGCCGGGCGCCGGCGACGGCCCGTTCGAACGCGACGATCGCCCGAGGCCGTGTCGCGCGCCGCCGCCGCCGCAGCCACCAGCCGCCGCCGATCGCGACCAGCACCAGGCCGCAGGTCCACGGCCGCCGCAGCGGCAGCGTGCAGGCGGCGTCCAGCCAGCGCGCGCGCGCCTCGTCGTCGAAGCCGGTGACCTCGGCCCACACCGACTCGAGCCAGCGCGACGTCTCGCTCCAGAAGCCACCGTCGTCGTCGCGGCGGCGCCGCACGTCGGCGGGCGGCGTCGCGTCGAACGTGTGCCACGAGCCGTCCGGGGCCAGCACCTCGACCCACGCGTGCGCGTCGCGCGACCGCGCGATCATCGCGTCGCCCTGCTCACTGCGTTCGTGCACCAGGTAGCCTCCGACCAGGCGGCACGGCACGTCCTGCGAGCGCAGCAGCAGGGCCAGCGCGGTGGCGAAGTACTCGCAGTGGCCCGCGGCGCTGCCGAGCAGGAACTCACCGAGGTTGCCGGCGAAGCCGGGGCCACCGGGCAGTTCGTAGCGTCGGTTCTCCTGCAGCCAGGCGGCGGCCGCCCGCGCGAACGTCAGGGCGTCGGCATCGGGTGCCTGCTGGCGCAGGCGCGCGGCGAGGTCGCGCGCGAGCCTCGGCATGCCGTCGCTCGGCAGCGCCGTGAAGTGCCGCCGGGTGCGCGCATCGATGCGCGGTGCGGCCTTCGGCTGGGCGAGGCCGACCGTGTAGGTCAGCGGTCCGGCCGGCGCGCCGTCGACCTGCACCACCGCGAAGCCCGCGAACGACTTGGGGTCGAGGATCGCGCCGGCCATGCCCTGCGGCGTCACCTGCACCGCGACGAGCGGGGTGGCCAGCCGTTCGGAGGCCTTGTCGTACTGCTTGACGGTCAGCGTCGTGTGCACGTCGCCGCGGCTCGGCCGCCACCACGAGCCGTCGCGGTGCCGGTCCCACGGCGAGTCGCTGGCGAACCGCGAGCCGAGCCTGCCGGCCTCCTGCGGATACCAGGTGCGCCCGTCGAACTCCGAGAACGCGATCGCGCGCCAGTGCGTCGGCACCGCGCCGAGCAGGTGTTGCGGCGCCTCGATGCGCAGCGCGATCTCCTCGCCGAGGTGGGCCGCGGTCTCGTTGTCGAGGTCGATGCGCTCGGTCATGCCGGACTGCAGCTGCTGGCCGAACGCGAGATGGTCCTCGAGCCAGCCGGCCCGCTGGAAGTCGCGCGGCCACAGCACGAACACGGCGCCGGTCAGCGCCGCGATCGCGACCGTGCGCGGCGCGCTGTCGCGCAGCACCGCCCGCATCGTCGCCGCGTCGACGGCGCGGCTGCGCGCGGTCAGCACGTAGACCTGCAGCGCCGGCACGAACACCAGCGTGTGGCCGGCGAACAGCAGCGACCACCAGACGTCCGGCGCGAAGAAGCTGGTGACGAACGCGATCAGGAACGAGTTGAAGAACGTCAGGTCGGGCCGCTGTCGGTCGCCGATGTTGTTGAGCAGGTGCACCTGGCACAGCACCGCCAGCACCAGCCCGTCCTCGAGCATGTGCAGCAGGCCGGTGGTGGTCGCGTGGTGGACCAGCAGCGCGAACACGATCAACACGCCGACGTTCCAGCCGGCGCGGTAGGTCGCCAGGCGCTGCAGGCGCCGCAGCCGCGGCGACGCCAGCGCCAGCGCCCACAGCGGCAGCAGCAGCGTGGCGGAGACCGCGCCGGTCGCGTGCACGAAGCCGAGGTCGAACAGCGTCAACAGCAGCAGCAGCGGATGCAGGCGGTCGCTCACGGCGCGCTCCAGCTGCGCTCGGGCAGCGTGATCGCGTCGCGGCTGCGCGGCGGCGGGGCCGCCGCGGCGGCCAGTGGGGTCGCCTCGGCCAGCCAGCGCAGCGCGGCTTCGGTGCCGCCGCGTTCGGGGTCGACCAGCAGCTCCGCGTCCTGGCTGCGCAGGCGCACCGGGGCGCCGTGCCGCGCCGCCAGCACCAGCGTGGTCGCGTGCGACAGCGCGCGTTCGAACGTCGCCTCGTCGCAGCGTCGATCGAGCACGACGTCGACCAACGGCCGGCTGTCGCGTTCGCGCTCCTTGATCACCGCCGTGCCGCGGCGCGCCGTCGCCTTCCAGTGCACGTCGGCGAGCGCGTCGCCGGTGCGGAACGGACGCAGGCCGGCGAGGCCGGTGCCGCGACCGGGACTCTGGGCGCCGTCGTCGCCCTCGCCGTTGCCGCGGCCGGTGCCGCTGCCGGGGATCGCGAGCGGCTCGGGGTGGGTGACCAGCTCGCATGCCAGGGGCGTGCGGCACGTCGTCACGAAGAAGCCGAACGGGAACTTCGACGTCACCAACGCCTGCTCGAGGCGGCGCACGCCGCGCGGCTGGGGCGCCAGCTGGCCGCGCAGTTCGGCGTCGCCGACGAGCACCGGGGCGTAGGCGATCTCGGCCCGTTCGCGCGCGAGCGGCAGTTCGATCGCGACGTCGAAACGCGGCCGGCGTCCGCCGTGCACGCGCACGGAGACGTCGCGCTGGCCGCCCTCGGCGGCGAGGCCGACGTCGACGGCCGTGACCTGCACGCCGCGCAGGTTGCGCCACGACCACCACGCGCCGAGCAGCCCGAGCACCGCGCTGAACGCCAGCAGCAGGAAGAACAGGTTGCTGTAGTTGGTCGCCAGGAACGCCAGCTCCAGCGCCGCGAACAGCAGCAGCCCCTTGGAGCCGAGCGCGCTCGGCCGGATCGCTACGCGCGGTGCGGGCATCGGGCCTAGAGCGGCACCGGCACGTTGGCGAGCACGTCGCGCAGCATCGGTGCGGCGTCGTCTCCCTGGTGCAGGAACAGGCGGTGCGCGAGCGTCGGCACCGCGAGCGCCTTGAGGTCGTCGGGCAGCACGTAGTCGCGTTCGTCGAGCAGCGCGCGCGCCTTGGCGGCCTTGATCCAGGCGAGCGCGGCGCGAGGGCTGGCGCCGAGCTGCACGTCCGGATGGCCGCGGGTCGCCTGCACGACGCGCAGCGCATACTCGGCGACCGGGGTCTGCACCTGGACGCGTTCGCAGCGCAGCTGCAGGTCGCGCAGCTGCTCGGGGTTCATCACCGGTTCGACCTCGCGCAGCCGCGCCTCGGCGTCGCTGCCGGTGTAGAGCTCGAGCTCGAACTCCGGCGTCGGATAGCCGAGCTCGACGCGGACCAGGAAGCGATCGAGCGCGGCCTCCGGCACCGGAAACGTGCCGTGGAACTCGATCGGGTTGCGTGTCGCCAGCACCGTGAACGGCTCGCCGAGCCGCTCGGTGCGGCCGTCGATCGACACGTGGCCGTTCTCCATCGCCTCGAGCAGGCACGACAGCGTGCGCGGGCTGGTGCGGTTGATCTCGTCGGCGAGCACCAGGTTGGCGAACAGCGGGCCGGGCACGAACGTGAAGGTGCCCGAGTCCTGCTGCCAGACCGAGGTGCCGATCACGTCGCTCGGCATCAGGTCGTTGGTGAACTGCACGCGGCGGAAGCTGCCGTCGATGCAGGCCGCCAGCGTGCGGGCCAGCAGCGTCTTGCCGATGCCCGGGATGCCCTCGACCAGCACATGGCCGCCGGCGACCAGCGCGCACAGCAGTGGCTCGATCGCAGGATCCGGCAGCTTGACCACGTGGGTCAGGTTGCGAACCAGAAGATCGCGCGCAGAACGCGCGCCCGTCGTTGCAGTGGTGGCCGGCACAGGTGCTCCCGTGACGGTTTTCGGCCAGCTGCGACGGCGCGGTGAGCGGCGGGTCCGCAGCCGCCATGCCATCGGTCTCAGGTCGGGCCTTTCGGGTCCGGTCAGCCCTGGCTCGGTGGGCGGATCAGCTGGCGGAAGCGTTCGTCGGTGCGCAGGCCGTCGAGATCCGGCTCGTCGAGCGCGTAGGAGCGGTTGTCCGGGTTGAGGCCGCAGGCGAGGCTCAGCGCGTCGATCGCGCGGTCGGTCTGCTGCGCCAGCGCCAGGTAGCACGCGAGGTTGAAGTGCGCGACGTCGTGGCGGTGGTTGCGTTCGATCAGCTGCTCCGCGCAGCGGATCGCGCCGTCGAGATCGTCGTTGCGGCGCCGGCACCACGCTTCGGTCAGGTCGACCCAGTCGTCGTCGGGGTGCATGCTGCGCAATTCCTGCAGGTCGCGCAGGGCGTCGCCGAACGCGCCGAGGCGAGCGTGGGCGCGGACCCGCAGCGACAGGCCGCAGGCGCGCGCGGCCGGGTCCCCGAGCAGCGGGCCGACGAGCTCGAGCGCGCGTTCGGGGCAGCGCAGCTCGAGCCAGCCGTCGACCTGGTCGACGAGTCGCTCGAGCGACTTGGGCACCGGATAGATCATGCGTCCTCGGGCATCGGTAGGCGGTCGAAGCGCTGCCAGATCTCGGTTGCGACGGTGTTGAGCCGGTGGTCGCCGCCGTCGACCAGCCACAGCTGCTTGTGGCGGCTCTGCATCGACGCGAAGAACCACTCGCTGACCTGCTGCGGGATGATGTCGTCGGCGGTGCCGTGCACGACCAGCGTCGGCGACGTCACGCGCCGAGGCAGGCCGCGCTCGTCGAGCCGTTCGGCGTCGTCGCGAACGCCGGGCTCGACGAAGAACGACGGGCCCTCGGCGGTGTGCAGGAAGCCCTCTTTGTCGATATGGTCGCGGATGCGCGGCATCAGGCCGAACGCGGGCGCGAGCAGCGCCAGCCGCCGCACCAGGTCGGGGCGTTCGCCGGCGGCGTGCGCCGCGACCAGGCCGCCGAGGCTCGAGCCGATCACGTAGGCCGGGCCGGTGCGTTCGAGGATCCGGATCGCGTCGGCGATCAGCGCGCTGACGGCGACGCGGCCGATCTCGCCGGACGACTCGCCGTGGCCGCGCATGTCGAACCGCAGGAAGCCGTGGTCGCGCGCGATCGCGTGTTCGAGCAGCGACGCGCTCTTCTCGCCGACGCGCACCGAGCCGAGCCCGTGCAGGAACACGTAGCAGGGGCCGTCACCGGCGCGTTCGTCGCCGACCACGAAGTGGCCTCCCTCCAGCTCGATGCGGAACGGCGTCGTCACGGACGTGCGGTCTCCCCGGGAACCGGGAGGTCGAGTGGGCGCGCGGGAGACAGTGGCGCGGGAGAAAACGGGGCGCGCCAAAACCGGGCGCGCCAAAAAGGGGGCAGGAGAAGGGAATGCGAGCGGATCAGACGATCCGCTCGATCGCCTCGATCTTGACCTTGATCGGGCCCGACGGCGATGGCATCTCGCCGACCTCGCCGAGCTCCTTGCCGAGCAGGCCCTTGGCCAGCGGGGCGCGGTAGTTGATCGTCTGCTCGTCGGTGGAGTCCCACGGGCCGAGCAGGCGGTATTCCAGCTTCTTGCCGGTGCCTTCCTCGCTCAGCGTGATCTTCTGACCCGGCGCGACCGTGCCCTCGGGGATCTCCTGGTCCTCGATCAGCTTGGCGCTGCTGATCTCGCCGTCCATCTCCTGCGCGCGACCCGTCAGGTTGCGCTGCTCCTCCATCGCGGACTCCCACTCGGAGTTCTCGGAGAGGTCGCCGAGCGACGCGGCGGCGCCGATGGCCTGGGCGTTCTCGGGGATCTTCACGTCGACGAGGACGCGGTACTCCTCCTTGATCTTCTTCAGGCCGTCCTGCGTCGTGAAGATGTACTCGTCGCGATCCCACCACGGGACGTCCGGTTCGGCCAGGATGTCCGGGTAGAGGCGGGCGACGGTGCGGTCGAGGTAGGCCTCGAGCTCGGTCGGGAAGTCGTCGCCGGCGCGGGCGACGATGCCGACGTACTGCGCGAGGTCCTCACGCGAGATGCCCTCACAGGCCTTGTCGAGCAGGCCGCGCTTGCCGGTCAGCAGGCTGAGCAGGCGGTTGAGCAGGCGGCCGTGCAGCGCGTTGGACTTGCGGTCCTCGTTGAGCACGCGGCCGAGGTGCAGCAGCACGCGCACCATGGTGACCGCGTCGGGGCACTTGTCCTGGCCGTCGAAGACGCCGTCGCTGTAGTACTTGCCGAGCAGGTACGTCATCAGCGGGTGGCGCTTGGGGTACGGCGCGACGCGGTTCCACAGCGACAGGATCTCGGGGCCGTGCTTGGTCTCGACCAGCTTGTCGGCGACCTTCTCGACGACCGTCGCCGGCCAGTCGGTCAGCGTCGACACGCACTGTTCGGCCCAGTCGCCGCCGAGCGCCTGCGGCAGCAGGCTGACGGCGTGCTCGCGCGAGGCCTGCGTCGCGAGCAGGTCGATGCGCGTCGGCTCGAGCTTGCCGCCTTCTTCGAGCAGCAGTTCGCGCAGCTCTTCGGCCGCGCTGACCGACGCCGTGCGGCCGTGCTCCTCGAGGAACAGGATGCCGTCGAGGATGTGCGCGTGGCTGGCGCCGGCTTCGGGGTTGTTCTTCTTCTCCTCGAGCGCCTGCTCCAGCGTGGTGCTGGCGAGTTCGAGGATCTGCGTGCGCACCTCTTCGTCCTCGGAGCGCTTGAGGTACTCGCGCAGCACGACGACGCGTTCGCCGAGGTCGTTCTGGTGCTTGAGCGTCATGCTCGCCTCGTCGACGAGGCTGACCGGCTTCTTGCGCAGCACGAACACCGGACGCGTCGGGGTGCCCTCGACCTTGAGCCACGGGTCCTTGGTCGCGGCCGTCTTGGCCTTCTTCCACCACGAGGCCCACTTCTTGGTCTCGATGACCGAGCCGGCGAGCTCCTTCTTGACCTGCGTGCTGGTGATCGTGCCGCGGTAGAGGCTCGCGGCGCGACGGATCAGCGCGGCGGGCGTGTTGGCCGCCTCGTCCTGCAGCTTCTCCATGCGCAGCAGCTTCATCGCGCGCAGGTCGTCGTTGTCGAGCGGCTTGAAGCTGTCGAGCAGCGTGTCCAGCGGGAACGGCGAACGCCGTCCGGTGCTGAAGTTCACGGTGATCTCCTGCGTCGCCGCGTCGAAGCCTTCGACGATGCCTTCGCCCCAGCCGGCGGCGTGGTAGACGACATGGCCTTCGGTGTAGCGGCGCAGCTGGTCGAACTCGAGCACCGCACCGACGGTCGCCGTGCTGAGGCTCGAGCGCTGCTTGAGCACCGGCAGCCAGGCGGCGTCGCCGTAGTGGTCGTCGATCAGGTCGATCAGCTTGTTGACCAGCTCGTCGTTGTGGGCGCTGCTCTGCATGGCGCGGAAGCCGAGCTCCATCGCCGAGCGCTTGTCGCCCTTGCCGACCAGGCTGTCGACCATCGCGGAGGCCATGCCGATCGCCTTGCTGGCCATGTCCTGTTCACACAGGACATCGAGCGTATCGGCGTATTGGGGGACGTGATCGGCGTCGGGCGCGCCGACCGCCTGGCTCCAGGCGGCCTCGAGCTCGTCGAGATTCTGGGAGCGGGCGAGATGGACCAGTTCGTGCGTCAACTTCGGACCCGTAGGGTGGCGTAAGCAGCGGAAATCGGGGGGGGGACGATACCTGTTCGTCGCCGCGGTCGCCACCGTGCAGTGTGCGAACGGGGCCAAACTGGCCGCGCCGTTTGCATCTGCCCCGCGAATCTGCCCCGCGAGCCCGCCAATCTGCCCCGCGAGATCAGGGCGGGGGGCCCGGAACCGGGCCGCGCGCCTACTCGGCGAGGCGCGCGATCAGCGTGTGCACGCTGCTCGACGAGCAGGACTCGTCGTAGGCCGACAGCGGGATCTCGTCGAGCGAGTCCTCGTCGGCGACCAGGATCACGTAGAACTCCTGTCCGTACTGGGCGCGGAACGCCTGGATCTTGGTGAGGATCGGGGCCTTCGGGTCCTCGACGGCCTCGATCACGACGCCCTTGCCCTCGCGGCCGCGGCCGCGCAGCACGATCATCGGCGCGTAGGCGGCGACCTTGTTATCGTCGAAGCGGATCTCGTAGTGGCGCGGGCTGTGGCTGTGCACGACGCCGGCGATGCCGAGGCGGTTGCAGAGCTGCTGCTCCAGGCGGTTGGACAGCAGACGGCCACCGCAGCGACCGAAGCCGCCGCCACCGCCGCCGTGCGCCATCAGCGGATTGTCGTCATCGACGCTGGCAACCGCGCGCGGCAGGAAGACCGAACGTTCTTGAGCAGGCTTGCGCACGGACTTACGCGCGGCCGGCGGCGTTGCGACGGCGGCCGAGGCCTTCTTCGCGGCCTTCTTCGGGGGGGCCTTCCGGGTCGCCTTCTTGGCGGTCGTCTTGCTGGCGGCCTTGCTCTTCGTCGCGGCAGCCTTGCTCGTCTTGGCCTTTTTGGCGGCCTTCTTCTTGGGAGAGGCGGTGGTGGTCTTCGCTGCCATGGGCGCTTGGTGGCAACCGGCTCGCCGGTCTCCCTGACGTCTTGCGTTCGAACGCAATACTGGCATCTGCGTCGGGGAGGTCGGCCCTCTATGGGCAGGCGGCTCGGTTGCCGAATTCGAAGCGGAGATCCTAGCAGATTTCAGCGGTCTCGTAACCCCCGCAGGCTCGCCTTGGAGGCGCCCGTACGGTAGCCCAGGGGGCCCAACATGGCCGATCCCGCCCGCGAACGACTGCTGCCTCCAGCCTTGTTGCTGTTCCTGCTTGGGGTTGCGCTCGTGTTGGGGTGGTCGGTGGCGACCCGGCACCCGAGCCCGGATCTGGACGGCTGCATCGAACTGCTCGGCGACGGCGACCTCGACCGGGACGAACGCGAGCGCATGCTGCTGCGGACCATCGATCTGGCCCTGCAGGACGAGACCGCGCGCGGCCGCATGGCGGGTCGCCTCGCGGCCCTGGCGCTGCAGGAGCGCGTGCCGTTCGCCAGGCTGGCGTCGGCGGTGGACGGGCTCGAGCTGTCCCCCGAACAGCGGCGCTGGCTCGACCTCGGCGATCCGCTGCTCGCGAACGTACTCGAGGCCCGGCTGCTCGAGGGCGCCGGCGACCAGGCACGCGCCCGCACCAAATGGGCGCAGGTGGCGGCGCAGGCCCGCATGGTCGGCAACGGGCTGGCGACCGAGCAGGCCGCCGCGGCGGTCGAACGCCTGCGCTGACGCCCGCCCTGGTCGGGCCGTCTCAAGCCCAACCGCCGATGCGACCGATCAACCGGACGCGGAGGCAAAGGTATGGACGAAAACCGACTGGGCGCGATCCTGCTCGAAGGCGGGGTCGTGGACGAGGCCGGTCTGGAGCGCTGTCTTGCGATCCAGGCATTGACCGGCACTGCACGCCCCATTGGGCGCATTCTCGTGGAACAGGGTCTGCTCGACGAGCCGACCCTGAAGCGGCTGCTCGACCTGCAGCAGACCCGGCACGAGGCGACGGCGGCCGGCACGGCGCCCAGCGACCTGGCGTCGGCGTCGATCGTCGCGGCCGCGACCGCCAACGGTGCGACCGAGGTGGTCGTCAGCGAGGGTCGTCCGGTGCGCATCAAGGTCGGCGCCAGCTGGCAGCAGCTGACCGACGAGGTGCTGAGCGGCCCGGAGGTCTGGGACTTCGTGCGCGAGACGATGGGGGCGGACGTGCTCGAGCAGCTCGCCGAGAACCACTACGTCGTGCGGCCGTGGCGCCTCGACGGCGACGGCGACGGCGACGGCGACGGCGACGGCGGCTCGGCGACCGCGTTCCGGCAGTTCGAAGGCGTCGCGGTGCGGTTGACCTTCGCGCCCGACCAGGTGGCGACGCCGTTCGAGCTCGACGTACCGCAGTCGGTCGTCGATGCCGTGCACGGCGGCAAGGGCCTGGTGCTCTGCGTCGGCGAACGCGGCGTCGGCCGCAGTGAGCTGCTGACGGCGCTGACGCACGAAGCGTCGCAGGACGAGAGCAAGTACGTGGTCGTCGTCGACGACGAGCCGACGCAGCTGCCCGAGGCGGGCGCGCTGGTCGTGCAGCGTCGCTTCGGCATCGACCCGGGCACGCGCGCCGACGTGCTGCGCAGCGTCGTGCGCGAGGACCCCGACACGATGGTCATCGCCGACGTCGGTTCGCGCGAGGCCTTCGAGCTGGCGCTGCGCGCGGCCGAGGGCGGCCGTCTGGTGATCGCCTACCTCGACGCGCAGAACGTCGTGTCGGCGCTGACCCGCATCCTCAACTTCTACCCGCGCTACGAACTGCCGCGCGTGCGCGCCTCGCTGGCCGCGGTGCTGCGCACGGTGCTGGTTCGCCTGCAGCTGCCGAACGCCGGGCACGACGGCTCGGTCGCGGCGACCGAACTGCTGCGCGTCGACGACGCCGCGCGCGGCGTCGTGCGCAAGGGCGAGCTGGCCGACCTCGGCCTGCTGCTGCGCGCCGAGGGCGACGCCTCCGGGCACGCGCTCGACCGCAGCCTGCTCGACCTGCTGACCAGCGGCCGCGCCCGCATGGAAGACGTGTTCGCGCGCGCTGAGGAGAAGGCGTGGTTGCTCGAGCGCACCCGCGATCTCGACGTGCATACCCCCGACGCGCAGACCCCCGACGCGCAGACCCCCGATAGGGAGATTGGCTGATGGACTCCAAGCGATTGGACTCGCTGCTCGCGTCGACGACGCGTCTCGGCGCCTCGGCGCTCCACCTGATCCCCGGCCGCGCGCCGGCGCTGCGCGTGCAGCGTCGCTTCGTCGAAGGCGACGAGACCGTGGTGCAGCCCGAGGACATCGAAGAACTGACGCGCGACATGATGTTCTCGGACCACCGGGAGCAGCTGTCGCGGTTCGGCTTCGTCGAGGTGCTCTACGTCTCCCGCGGCGGCGACCGCTACCGCGCGACCATCGCGCAGGCGCACGGCCTGCGCACGCTGGTGATGCGCCCGGTGCCGGCCGAGTCGCCGCAGCTCGAGCAGCTCGAACTGCCCGAGCAGATCGCCGGCTTCGCGCGGTGCCGTCAGGGCTTCGTCGCCGTCGCCGGCTTCTTCGGCAGCGGCAAGAGCACGACGCTGGCGGCGATCGTCGACGCGTGCAACGAGGACGCCTCGCGGCACATCGTGTCGATCGAGGACTCGATCGAGGTCGTGCACGACAACGGCGCGGCGCTGCTGCACCAACGTGAGGTCGGCACGCACGTCGCGTCGGCGGCGGAAGGCGTGCGGCAGGCGGTGGCCTCGGGGGCCGACGTGATCGTCGTCTCCGAGGTGCACGACGAGGCGACCCTCGACGCCGCGCTCGGCGCGGCCGAATCCGGCTGCCTGGTGTTCGTCGGCGTCGAGGCCGGTTCGATCGTCGGCGCGCTCGCCGAAATGACTTCATTGACGGCGGTCGAGCACCGCCCGCGGCTGCGCACGCGCATCGCGCGCTCGCTGCGCGGCATCACCGCGCAGAGCCTGCTGCACCGTTCGCACAAGGGTGGCCGGGTGCCGGTCGTCGAAGTGGCGGTCGGCAGTCCCGCGGTGCGAACGGCGATTCGCGGCGGCAGGCTGCAGGACCTCGGCGGCATCATGAAGCGCTGTCGCGGCCTGGGCATGCAGACGATCGACGCCGCGCTGCGCGGTCTGCTCGGGCGCCATCTGGTGACCGAGGAAGAGGCCCTGCTGCACGCGGGCAATCGCGAGGAAGTGCTCGCGCGGCTGCCGGGCCGCTAGGCGATCGCGGGTGATCGCGCTGGCATCGATGTTTTCTGATGCCGGCCGCTAAAGCCCGCGCGCGTCGTTCCGACCATCATTGTGAGCCGCTCGATCGAAGGCGGCTTCGCCTTACGGCGAATCAGGCACAGGCAAAGGAAGAGTCATGGGACTGAGAGTCAACACCAACATTGCGTCGATCAATGCCCAGCGAAACACCTCGCAGGTCACCGGTCGACTCGCGCGCAACTACCAGCGTCTGTCGACGGGTCTGCGCATCTCGACGGCCGCGGACGACGCGGCCGGCCTCGCGATCTCGGAGCGTCTGCGTTCGCAGGTCCGCTCACTGTCGCAGGCATCGCGGAACGCCAACGACGGCATCTCGCTGGTGCAGGTCGGAGAAGGTGCGCTCAACGAAGTGAGCAACATCCTCGTCCGTCTGCGCGAACTCGCGATCCAGTCGGCCAACGGTTCGTCGTCGACGGCGGACAAGAACACGATCAAGGAAGAGTTCGACAGCCTCGTCAACGAGATCAACCGGATCGCCCAGTCGACCGAGTTCAACGGCATCAAGCTGCTGGACGGTTCGGCGAGCTCGGTGCAGTTCCAGGTCGGCATCAACACGACGGCGGGCATCGACCAGCTCAACGTGTCGTTGACGCCGGCGCTGACCACCACGCTCGGTCTGTCGACGGTCGACGTCGGCTCGGGTGGCGACACCAGCTACGCGATCACCCAGATCGACACCGCGATCAACGACGTCTCGCAGCTGCGCGGTCGCTTCGGCTCGCTGCAGAACCGACTGCAGTCGACGATCGCCAACCTCGGCGTCGCCGCCGAATCGCTGTCGGCCGCGGAGAGCCGCATCCGCGACGTCGACGTGGCCTACGAGACCGCACAGCTGACGCGGAACAACATCCTGCAGCAGGCGTCGATCTCGATCTTGTCGCAGGCCAACTCCCAGCCGCAGGCCGCCCTGCAGCTGCTGCAGGGCTAAGCCCGGCAGGCGGCGCCGTGATCGGCGCCGCGGCATGAACGATCAAGCCAGCACCCTTGCTGGCGCCCGCGGGCCGCAGACCCGCGGGAACAGAGCGGTTCCTTTGCCGCAGCGGGGGTCACTCCGCTTTGGAATCAGCCGGGTTCTCCCGGCTGATTCCTTGTACCGAGCGCTTCTCGGACGCGTCAGTCGTCGAGCTCGAGGCCGCGCTCTTCCTCTTCGGTGATGCCTTCGCCGAACGAGCTGCCGAGGTAGACGCGCCGGACCTGCTCGTCGGCGACGATCGACTGCGCGTCGCCGTTGGCGATCACCTTGCCGGCGTTGATGATGTAGGCGCGGTGGGTGATGCGCAGCGTCGCGATCACGTTGTGCTCGGTGATCAGGATCGCGATGCCGGACCGGGCCAGCGCCGCCAGGATCTGCTGGATCTCCTCGACGGTGATCGGGTCGACGCCGGCGAACGGCTCGTCGAGCAGCAGCAGCCGCGGTTCGGTTGCCAGCGCGCGCGCGATCTCGAGGCGGCGCTTCTCGCCGCCGGACATGGTCTCGGCGATCGAGTCGGCGACGTGCATCAGCTGCAGGTCCTGCATCAGCTCGCGGGCGCGGTCCTCGCGCTCGGACCGCTTCATCCCGCGCGCCTCGAGCACGCAGCGGATGTTGTCGATCGCCGACATCTTCTTGAACACCGACTCCTGCTGCGCGAGGTAGCCGAGGCCGCGGCGGGCGCGTCGGTACATCGGCTGCTTGGTCACGTCCTCGCCGTTGAGCATGACGCGACCCTGGTCGGGCGTGACCATGCCGACGACCATGCGGAACGTCGTGGTCTTGCCGGCGCCGTTGGGACCGAGCAGGCCGACGATCTCGCCCTCGCGCACGCTCAGGCTGACCTGGTCGACGACGCGGCGGCCGCGGTACGCCTTGACCAGCTTCTCGGTGTGCAGGATCTCCTCGGCTTCCTGCCCGTCCGGCACCGCGAGGTCCGGAGCTGCGTCGAGGTCGTCGAGGCTCATCGCACGAAGCCGCCGCGGTCCGGCCACTCGTTGCCGAACAGCCAGCTGAACGGGCGGATCGGGTAGAAGACCATCAGCGCGCGGCCCTCGATGTCCTCGCGCGCCACGAACGAGATGCCCTTGGCGTTGATCGTGTCGACCGCCGAGAACACGCCCTCGGGATCGCCGTCCTGCGCATTGCTGTGGCGGAACGTCACTTCCGGTCCCCAGTCGGGCCCGAGCTTGGCGTTGAGCCGCAGGATCTCGCCGAACTCGTCGATCATCACGATCGCGTTCTCCTTCGGCAGGCCGATCGGCGTCTCGTCGCGGTCCGGCGGGTTGTCGAGGTCCATCGCGCGCTTGTTGCCGCGGATCTTGCGCACCGCCTTCGGGCTGTCGACCGGCACGACGTTGTCGTTCTCGTCGACCGCGATCGTGATCGCCGTCCAGCCGCGCGAGTCGATCGACTGGCGCACGTTGTCGCCGAGCATGTAGTAGTGACCCTCGGGCACCTCGATGATGTCGGGGTTCTTGTCGTTGGCGTAGTGCTGGTCGCGGTCGATGCGCACGTTGCCGAACGACACCGTGCCCTTGCCGCTGCAGACGAACTGCGGGATTACCTTGCGGTTGGATGCCGGCTTCGAACCTTCGAGGATGCAGCCCTCTCTAACGGCCCATTGCTCGCTGTCCCAGCGGACCAGCTCGCTGCCGTCCTGCCACGCGATCAGGCGGTCGTCGACGTGGGCGAACGACAGGTTGCTCGCCGCGCCGGCGGTGATGGCGACGTCGAAGGACTCCGACTTGCCGAGCACCTTGCTGGCGTCCCGCACCTCGACGCGGCCCTTGCCACCCTCCACGACGAACGCGTAGACGACCCGGTCGTGGTTCGGCCGGATCACCTCGATCTCGATCGCGAACGACTGCTGCACCTGCGTCATGGTCACGTCGGCCGACAGGCGGACGTCGGGGCAGATCTCGAGCGGCATGTAGCCGGCCTGGTAGCTGGGCAGCGTGGCTTCCCGGATGTTCGCGGCGACGTTGGCGGGGTAGCCGTCCCAGACTCGTTCGACCATGCCGCCGTCGGCCTCGTCGCGGAAGTAGAGGCGCACCTGCTTGCCGTCGGGCTCCAGCGTGAACCCGTCCTCGGTCTCCGACGCCGCCCGGCTCGGCGACGCCCCCCAGATCTGGCCGAGCGCCTTCGTCTCCGAGCGCGCATCGCGACGCAGCGGGTAGACGTTCTTCCACATCAGCTCCTGCAGGTCGTCCGGCTTGCGCAGGATCGTGTACTTCGCCGACGCGCCGTCGCCCTCGACCTGGTCGACGTTGCCGCCCCCGATCGACAGGCGGTCGTTCGGCATGCCGACGATGCGCTTGACGTAGTTCTGGTTCTTCTGCAGCGGGTACTTGAACACCGTGATGTCCCAACGCTGCGGCTCGCGGAAGGTCTGGATCAGCTTGTTGACCAGGATGCGGTCGTAGACGCCCGCCTCGTTGCTGCCCATCAGGGTGGGCTGCATCGACGACGTCGGGATCTGGTAGGCCTCGATGCAGAACCACTTCAGCAGCACGGCGGCGAGGATCGCGACGCCGAACGCCTCGAGGTTGTGGCGGATCGGTCCGACCAGGATCGGCTTCTTGGCCTTCTTGTCTTTGCTCATGACGGGAGGTCCGGCAGGCGCCGGCGCGCGCGAATGGTAGGCGGGCACCGCTGTGGCGCAAAGGTGGTTCGGGTCTGGCGCGCGGTTCGTCCGTAGACTGACGAACATGAGGGTCTCCACGCTCCCGATCTTCGCGCTCCTGGTGGCCGGCTGCGCCACCGCCCCGTCGCCGCTGGGCGAAGTGGGGCGGATCCTGGCGGCCCATGACGACCATCCGGTGCAGGTCTGCGCACTGGTCGTCGATCTCGACACCGGTGAGACCGTGCTGTCGCGCGAGGCGCAGCGGCTGTGCCGGCCGGCGTCGACGATGAAGCTGCTGACGACTTCGTCGATCTGCCGCCGCGATGTCGACCGGCCGTTCGTGACCCAGGCGATCTGCGACGGCACGCCCGCGGGAGAACTGGTGCTGATCGGCGACGGCGATCCGTTCTTGAGCACGGCCAACTTGCGCTGGATGGCCGACAACCTGGCCGCGCAGGGGGTCGAGAAGATCGATGGCTGGGTGCGCGTGATGGACCCGCTGTCCGGCGCGCCGCGCTGGGGTGAGGGCTGGATGTGGGACGACGAACCGTCGACGTTCCAGCCGCTGTTCTCGGGCATCCCGGTCGACCGCGGCTGCGTCACGGTCGCGCTGTCGGGCGAGGCCGACTCGTTCGCCGCCGAACTGCTGCCGGTGGCCGGCGATCTGCGCACCGAGGTTGCGAGCTTCGGCGGCGGTCTGCGCGTGTCGCGCGGGCGCTACCGCGAGCCGGACGTGGTCCGGGTGACCGGCGGCCTGCCCGACGGCGAGCCGACCACGCGTCGCATCAGCGTGCCGGATCCGGCGCGGTTCACCGGCAAGGTGTTCGCCGACGCGCTGCGGCGCGCGGGCATCGACTGCCAGGACGGCGTCGAGGTCGAGGCGCGTCGCGAGGTCGCCGCCGGCATCACCACGCAGTTCGAACGTTCGCTCGCGGACGTCGTCGTCGAGACCAACAAGGTCAGCGACAACCTCGGCGCCGAACTGTTGCTGCGCCGCCTCGCCTCGATGAGCGAGCTGCACGCGGTCGACCTCGGGCCGGAGTCGGAGACGATCGGATGCATGACGGTCGCCGCCGACCTCGAGGACCTCGGCGTCGCGGTCGACGGCTTTCGCATCGCCGACGGCAGCGGCGTGTCGCACTACAACCTGGTCAGCGCCGACCTGTTGGTGCGCATCCTCGTCGACATGGACCGGCGCGACGACGCCGGCGGGCGCCTGTTCCGCCGCAGTCTGCCGATCGCCGGTGTCGACGGCACCCTGAAGAACCGCATGAAGGGCTCCGCCGCCGAGCGTCGCGTTTCGGCCAAGACCGGCACGATCTCGGCGGTCAGCAACCTCGCCGGCTACGTCGAGACCCGCTCCGGCCGGCGGCTCGCGTTCGCGATCCTCTGCCAGAACTTCGTCGGCTCGGCGCGGCCGTGGCGTCAGCTGCAGGATCGCATCTGCGCCGAGCTGGCGGAGCTGTGAGGGTCAGAGGCTGCGCACTGCACGGGGTTATCGTTTAGCAGTGCGTATTGAAATGTAAGGCAGCATTGCCCCCAGGAAATCGACGCATTCGGCGATGGTAGCGGCATGGAAACGACCCGCGCCGCAGTCCCCGTTCGCCTGTGGAGCCGCTTCGCCGACGGCGTGCTTGCCGCCGCCATCGGGCACGGCCTGATGGTCACCTACGGCATCTGCACCGCCGGGCTCGAGGCGGCGGTGCCTTGGGCGTGGCTGCTCTTCGGCGTCGTGCAGCTCGTCTAGTCGTGCCGCTGCTGCTGGCGTTCGCGATCACCGGGCGGCCGGCGGCGGTGCTCGGCGTCGCCGCCGCGGCAGCCGCGACCGCCGCGCCGCTGTTCGTGATCAGGCTGACGGGTGGCCTGAACGTGCTGCCGTTCTGAGCGTGCCGCTCGAGCGGAGGAGCCGTCGGTCCCGCGCGCAGGCGCCTGCGCCCTACTTGTTCTCGTCGCTCTTCAACACCGACAAGAACGCCTTCTGCGGGATCTCCACGCTGCCGACCATGCGCATGCGCTTCTTGCCCTTCTTCTGCTTCTCGAGCAGCTTGCGCTTGCGCGAGATGTCGCCGCCGTAGCACTTGGCGGTCACGTCCTTGCGCATCGCCGAGATGTTCTCGCGCGCGATGAACTTGCCGCCGATCGCCGCCTGCAGCGCGACCTCGAACTGGTGGCGCGGGATCTCCTTGCGCAGCTGCTTGAGGATCTTGCGGCCGCGCGCCTCGGCCTGCTCCTTGTGCGTCAGGAACGACAGCGCGTCGACCTCCTCACCGCTGACCAGGATGCGCACCTTGACCAGGTTGGACGCCTCGAAGCCCTCGACCTCGTAGTCCATCGTGCCGAAGCCGCGGGTCAGCGACTTCAGCTGGTCGTGGAAGTCGAAGATGATCTCGGCGAACGGGATGCGGAAGCCGAGCATCACGCGTTCCTTGCCGTAGTAGTCGGTCGACACGTAGACGCCGCGGCGCTCGGTGCAGATCTTCATCACCGCGCCGACGAACTCGCTCGGCACGACGACGTTGACGCGCGTGATCGGCTCGAGGTATTCGTCGATGAACGTGCCGTCGGGCAGGTCGCTCGGCGAGTGGATCTCCTTGACCTCGCCGTCGGTCAGCTTGACGCGGTAGCGCACGCTCGGCGCCGTCTGCACGATGTCCATGTCCTCCTCGCGCTCGAGGCGCTGCTGGATGACCTCCATGTGCAGCAGGCCGAGGAAGCCGCAGCGGAACCCGAATCCGAGCGCGTCCGACGTCTCCGGCTCGAACGTGAACGAGCTGTCGTTGATGCGCATCTTCTCGAGCGACTTGCGCAGGTTGTCGAAGTCGCTCGGGACGGTCGGGTAGAAGCCGCAGTAGACCATCGGCTTCGGCTCGCGGAAGCCCGGCAACGGCGGGCAGCGCAGGTCCTGGGCCTTGTGGGTGACGGTGTCGCCGACGATCACGTCGGCGAGCGTCTTGATGTTGGCGACGACGTAGCCGACCTCGCCCGCGCTGAGCTGCGGGAACGCCTTCATCTCGGGCGTCAGCTTGCCGACCTCGAGCACCTCGTGCTCGTTGTCGGTGCCGAGCATCGTGATCTCGTCGCCCTTCTTGATCGTGCCGGACATCACGCGGATGTAGATGACGACGCCGCGGTAGTCGTTGTAGACCGCGTCGAACATCAGCGCCTGCAGCTTGCCGTTGGGATCGCCGGTTGGCGCCGGGATCTGCTTGACGATCGCGTCGAGCACCAGCTCGCACTGCAGGCCGGTCTTGGCCGACACCGCGATCGCGTCCTCGGCGGGGATGCAGATCGCGTCCTCGATCTGCTGGGCGACGTGGTCCGGCCGCGCGTGCGGCAGGTCCATCTTGTTGAGCACCGGCACGACCGCGAGCTCGGCCTGCTCGGCGAGGTGCGCGTTGACGACCGTCTGCGCCTCGACACCCTGCGAGGCGTCGACGAGCAGCAGCGCCCCTTCGCACGCCTGCAGCGACTTGAGCACCTCGTAGTTGAAGTCGACGTGCCCGGGGGTGTCGATCAGGTTGAGCAGGTAGGTGTTGCCGTCGGGCGCCTTGTAGTTCATCGACACCGCGCGCGCCTTGATCGTGATGCCGCGCTCGCGCTCCAGCTCCATGTTGTCGAGGAGCTGCTGCTTCATCGCGCGCTTCTCGACCGTGCCCGTGATCTCGAGCAGGCGGTCGGCGAGCGTCGACTTGCCGTGGTCGACGTGCGCGATGATGCTGAAGTTGCGGATGAGGGCGGGGTCGGTCACGTGGGTTGTCGCTCGCAGCGGGCGGTTTCGGGGCTCAGTGTCCGATCCGGCGCGGGCGCGCGCCAGCGAGATCGGGGCGAAGCATGGTAGGGCGGGGCGCGGGACGGGCAAGCGGGTTCGGCGTCCAGGCAGCTCCGGAATGCGCTCCGACGGCTCGGAGCCGCCGTCCGGACGGCCGATGCGTCACGCTCGGGCCAATTCGGCCAGCGCCGGCGGGCGCGGGCGCGGCTACGGACCGCGCTTGCGGGTGGCGCGGACCTCGCGCAGCACGAGCGCGAGGAACAGCAGGCACACCCAGACCTTGAGCATGCCGATCGGCGTGCCGGGGAACGCCCGCGACAGCACGGAGCTCAGCGTCAGCGTGGCGAAGGCCATCGCGCCGAGCAGCCAGGCGAGCCCGCGTTCGCCGCGATCGATGGCAAGGGCCAGCAGCAGGCCGAGCGGCGGCACCATCAGCGAGTAGGTGTTGCGTTCGGTCCCCGAGCCGAACAGCAGGATGTAGCCCATCGTGAAGCTGATCAGGAAGAAGCCCTGCCGGCTGTTCTCGACGCGGCGGTGGACCAGCACGCAGAGCGCCAGCGTCGCGACGGCGAACCCCGCGCGCAGCGCGAACCGCGCCGGGATCCCGACCGGGACGCCGAGCGACTGCAGCAGCGCCGGGAGGTGGTAGAAGAGCTCGGTCTGCTCGCGGTTGGACGCCGTGCGCAGCATCTCCGGGACCGCGGCGTACTGCGACCAGACGTAGTCGAAGCTCTGGAACGCGAACGGCAGCGCGAAGAACAGCACCGACGCGACCGCGAGGCGCCACGTGACCCGCGGACAGAGGAACGGCGCGATCAGCAGCAGCACTACCGCCAGCGGCTTGAGCGCCACCGCGCCTGCCAGCGCCAGCGCCGCCGGCCACCAGCGTTCGCGCTGCAGCCACGCGACGGCGAGCATCATCACGCCGCCCATCGCCAGCGTCATCTGCCCGTGCCGCGCGCAGCTCCACGTCAGCGCCGCGACGACCAGGCTGACGAGCGGGAACCACCGCCGGGCCGACCGGGTCGCCCCGCAGTCGCGCAGCAGCCGCCACGTTCCGAGGACGAACACCATCAGCGTCACGACGCGCCAGATCGCGCCGCCGATCGCGAACGGCAGCTCTGCCAGCGGCACGAACGGCAGCGCCGCCCCCGGCAGGTAGTAGAAGCCGCTCTGGTCGTAGAGCGGGCCGCCGTCGAGCCACTGCTGGCCGGCGACCCGGTAGATGTTGTAGACGCTGCCGCGGGTCGGATCGGCGGTGAGCCGCGCGAGCACGACCGCGAGCGTGTAGACCGTCCACAGCGGCCAGGCGCGCGTCGTGACGTAGGCCCAGAACCTCGCCAGCGGCGCGCGCGCCGGCTCCGGCTGCTGGCCGTTGCGCTGCTGGCCGGTGCGCTGCTGGGCGATGGGCTGCTCGGAGGTGGTCAGAGGGGGCTCGCGGGTGCCGCGCGGGATGGCGCGGTGGGTGGATGATGAGGTTCGGCGAGGGGGTGCGTCCACCACGTTGGACGATCTGTTGGCGAGCACCGTGTCGGGTGGCGACCGAACGGCGTCGGCCGCGGGCGCTGCAACGTGCCGGGCTTCGGGCCGTTGTCCAGCGGGCGCCCGCAGCCGGGCGAACACGACATGAGCCACGCCGACCCTGTTGCCTCTCCGTTCTTGCACGCCCGCCCGCTTGCGGTGGTCGCGTTGTGCTGCCTCGCCGCCGCCTGCGGAGGGGGTGCTGGCGCCGGTGCCACCGGGACGACGCCGGAGGCGGTTGCGGCGCGGACCCACGGCTCGGGGCTGGTGTCGCTCGACCTCGATGTGCTGCGGGCCGCGGGCCGGCGCGTTGCCGAGGGGGTCGGGCTGCGCGGCGATGGGGGGACGGGGTGGGACTCGCCTCCTTCGGTGTCGATGCGGCCGGCGTCGACGGGGCTGGCACCGACCGAGTCGGCACCGACGAGGCCGCTGCGGCTCTTCGAGGTCCGCGACGCCAGCGGCCAGGTCTGCAGCCGCCTGCCGCTGCCCGACGACTGGCAGCTGCACCAGCTCGCGGGCGGCCGCTACGAGTTGACCGCGCCGGGCGGTGTCAAGGCCAACGCGACCGAGAGCGCCAGCTACGGTTGGTCGGACGACCCGTTCTGTCGGGAGACGATCCAGCGCACCGGCACCCAGCTGGCGCCGGTGCTGCCGTTGCGGCAGATCGTGAGCGAACGCCTCGAACCCGAGGCGGCGCGCCAGGGCTACCGCCTGACCGACACGTTCGAACTGCCCGAGCTGCAGGCGCTCTGGCGGGCGTGCGCGGCGGCGATGCCGGCGACCAGCAGCCGCCGCAGCGTGGCCGTGCTGGGCACCGACTGGCAGGGGCCCGACGGCGCGAGGTCGTGCATCGTCGTGCTGCAGACCGTGGTCGCGTCGCCGCAGTCGTTGAGCTGGACCGTGCAGACGACCGAACTGGAGGCACCGGCCGAACGGTTCGACGAGGCGCGGCGGACCTGGCTCGACGGGCTGGCGCATGCGCGGATCGACGAACGGTGGCAGCGCGCCAAGGGCATGGAGCTGACGGCGTCGCTTCGGCAGATCGAGGACCAGGGCCGCCGCTGGATGGAGATCGGTGCCGCGCAGCACCGGCAGCGCATGGCCGACATCGCCGCGGCCGGGCAGGCGGCGCTGCAGGCCGGACGGGAGTCGAGCGCGCTGCTCGACCGGAGCCACGAGTCGTTCCGCCGGCGTTCGGCCGCCGGTGACGTCGGCCAGGCGCGCGCCGTCGACGGCATCCACGAGCGTGCCGTCGTGGTCGACCCGCAGAGCGGCCAGCGCTACGAGGTCGAGGCCGGCCACCGCTACTACTGGAGCGACGGTCGCGGCGGCTACTTCGGCACCGACGACCCCAACCTCGACCCCCGGCTCGATCCGGCGCTGCGCCACCTGCCGTGGGGGCGGATGGACGTGCAGGGGCGCTGAGTCGCTCCGGCGAAGCTCCGTATGGTGCGGCGAGGGCTGCGTCGCTACCGTTCCGGCCCCGATGTCCCACCAGCAAGCCCTCGACCTCCGCCCCGGCACCCTCATCCGCTACGAAGGCGACATGTGCGTCGTCACGTGGTGGAACATCCTCCGCAACGATCGCCGCCTGTTTGTGCAGATGCGCATCAAGGACGTGCAGACCGGCCGCGTGCAGGAGTTGAAGGAGCACGGCGACACCAAGTTCGAGATCCTCGACAAGGAGGAGCGCGAGATGTCGTACTCGTACCGCGACGGCGAGACCGAGGTGTTCTTCACGCCGGACGGCGACGAGTTCCGCTGCAGTGTGCCGGCTGCCGAGGACGCGCTGAAGTGGCCGTCGGACGTCTACACAGCCGTGTTCGTCGACGCGGAGCTGGTCTCCGTGCAGCCGCCGAAGTACTCGCTGCTGGAGGTCACCGAGACCGCGCCGCCGATCAAGGGGGCAGGCTCGGGTAGCAAGGACGCGGTGCTCGAGAACGGCATGACCATCAAGGTCAACCAGCTCTGCGACGTCGGCGACCAGGTCAAGGTCGACACCGAGACCGGCGAGTTCAAGGAACGCATCGCCAGGTAGGTGGTCGGGGTTCGTTCCGACGGAGGGCGGTCGCGATGAGCATCTTCGAGAAGTACCTGACCGTCTGGGTCGCCGCCGCGATCGGGCTCGGGCTGGTGGTCGGCAACCTGGTGCCGGGGTGGTTCGAGACGCTCGCCGGCTACGAGGTCGCCAGCATCAACCTGCCGATCGCCGTGCTGATCTGGCTGATGATCTACCCGATGATGCTCGGCGTGGACTTCGGTTCGGTCGCCAAGGTCCACGAACGGCCGCGCGGGCTGATCGTCACGCTGGCGGTCAACTGGTTGATCAAGCCGCTGACGATGGCCGGCATCGCGGTCGTCTGCATGCGCTACCTGTTCGGCGGCATGATCGAGCCGGCGGCGGCCGACGAGTACATCGCCGGCATGATCCTGCTCGGCGTCGCGCCGTGCACGGCGATGGTGTTCGTGTGGAGCCGGCTGACCGACGGCGATCCCAACTACACCCTGGTGCAGGTGGCGGTCAACGATCTGATCATGGTGTTCGCGTTTGCGCCGATCGCGGCGCTGCTGCTCGGGGTCACCGACGTCACGGTGCCGTGGGACACGCTGATCCTGTCGGTGGTGCTGTTCGTCGTGGTGCCGCTGGTCGCCGGTTGGGTGACGCGCGCCGCGGTGCGCGGGGCCGATCGGATCGCGCGCATCGACCGTGCGATGAAGCCGTTCTCGATCGTCGGGCTGCTGGCGACCGTGTTCCTGCTGTTCGGCTTCCAGGCGCAGCGAGTGGTCGAGGATCCGCTGCTCATCGCGCTGATCGCGGTGCCGCTGACCGTGCAGACCTACCTGGTGTTCGCGGTCGCGTTCTTCTGGATGAAGGGCTGGCGGCAGCCGCACAGCATCGCCGCTCCGGGCGCGATGATCGGCGCGTCGAACTTCTTCGAGCTCGCGGTCGCCGTCGCGATCAGCCTGTTCGGACTCGAGTCGGGCGCCGCGCTCGCGACGGTCGTCGGGGTGCTGGTCGAGGTGCCGGTGATGCTGTCGCTGGTCGCGATCGCCAACCGTTCGCGCGCGGCGTTCGGCGGCGATCGGTAGCGACGCCTGGGCGTCGGCGCGGTCGCGCTGCGCGGTCGTAGCGCCTACGATGGGCAGAGCATGGCGAAGCTCTCCTCCGACGAACGCATCGCAAAGATGACGTTTGCCAGCGTCTATCCCTACTACGTCGACAAGGTGGTCAAGAAGGGGCGCACCGAGCAGGAACTGCGTGAGGTGATCACGTGGCTGACCGGATTCACGGATGCGCAGATCGACGAGCAGATCGCCAGGCAGTCGACGTTCGCGCAGTTCTTCGACGAGGCCGAGCTGCACCCCAACGCGTCGCAGATCAAGGGCGTCATCTGCGGCTACCGCGTCGAGGAGATCGAGAACGAGCTGACGCAGAAGGCCCGCTACCTCGACAAGCTGGTCGACGAACTCGCCAAGGGCAAGAAGATGGAGAAGGTGCTGCGCTCGTAGGACCGTTCCGAGCTGGCGCGCGGATGGTGGGACTACGTCTCGGTCCCTGGCCTTGCAGATTCTTCAATCGGACCGCTGGTACGGCGCTTGCACCCGAGCAGGGCATGAGACCTACCGTTGCATGTCTTGCCATCGCTGCGCTGCTCTCGGGCACGTCCCCTGCTTCGGCGCCGACCGCGGCCGAAGACCGGCTACCGCGAGTTCAGGGCGACCTGTCGATCGCGATGTCGCTGGAGGATGCGTCCGCATCATCGGGCGGCAACTTTTCACTCGACTACACCGTCTGGAACACGAGTTCCGAGGAGGTCGAGACGGAGGTCGCGTTCTACCTGTCGGCAGACCCGGTCTTCGACAGCGGTGACACGTTCCTCGAGGATGAGGGCATCTCGATCGACGAGAACGACTCCGAGAGCGACAGCGAGCAGGTGACGCTGCCGCCGGTCGCGAACGGGGGCTACTATGTGCTCGCGTTCGTCGACCCATACCATCAGGTCTCGGAGAGCAACGAGAACAACAACGTCGCCGCCGACTCGTTGTTCGTCGGTCCCGTGATCTCGGCCTCGACGGCAGTTCGGCTGCCGTGTACCGGCACGGTGTTGGCCAATGGCCTCCGGCCCTGGGCATCGACGCCAGAACTCGGGGACGACTTCGTGGTCGAGATCGATGACCCGTCGGACGCGGCCGGCCTCCCCACGGGAACGGCCACGCTCTGGCTCGTTACGACCCAGGCATTGCCCGGGCATCCCTGTGGCGTCGTGGTCGGCGGGCTCGGGCCGAACGGCGCCAACGCGGAAGTGATGATCCCGTTGGATCCGCCCCCGGTAATCATCCCGCCAACCATCCTGTTTGAGTGGGGTGGACCGGGCAACGGTGCGCTGCACGAACTCCTGATCCCCAGCACCATCGGCCTTGCCGGCGCCCAACTGTTCACCCAGGGGCTTTTCGTGGCGCCCGACGGTCGCGTCGTGCTGACCAATGGACTCGACGCGACGTTGGGCACCTGATCCACGGTGCGGCGTCGGGCCGCGAAGGAAGGGCAGGGCCCGCGGGTCCTGGCTACACTCTCGTCGTGACCGCTGACGACAGCTTCCAACGCGAATACGAGGAGGTCGCCGCACCGCTGGCCGCGTGGGCGCACCTTCGCTGCCGCGGACCACTCGGACGCGTCGTCGACGCCGACGACCTGGTGCAGGAAGTGGTGCTCGCCGGGTGGCGGGCGCACGAGCGATTCGATCCGCAGCGCGGTGGCTTTCGGGCCTGGCTGTTCGGGATCGCCAGTCGCGTCGCCGCCGTGAGGCGATGGCGGCGGTCCTCGATCGCCTCGACGAACTCGACGCCGAGGACCGCGATCTCGGACCTGCTGGCAGAGCACGGCGCCTGAACGTGGTGCGCGTCGGCCGCATCAGCGATCGAACGGCGCGCCATGCCGAGCCAGCTCGGTCTCCAGTCGGGCGAGCGCGAACTGCCACACTTGACCTCGAGCGGTGCGCAGCCAGAGGGCGCCGTCGTCGTCGAACGTCAGGTCACGCGCTGCGCGACCGATGCCAGTGACCTCGAGCGACGCAACGAACAAGGGACGTGCGGTCCGATGTGACCTACGCGGCGTTCACGCAGGATTCAGCCTCGCCGGCGTCGGGGCGAGCGGGTGCTTCGCCCACATCAACGGCAACCTCGGTGACTTCCCGGCGCCCGTCGTCGGCGGCAACGCCACCTACGATCCGCCGATCCCCGCAGACCCGGTGCTGTCCGGAGCGGTGTTCTTCGCCCAGCTGGTCGCATCGTCGCCGGCCACCCCGCTCGGCCTGGTCACCTCCAACGGCTTCGCCGGCCCCCTCGGTCTCTGACCCCGACGACCCACGAACACCGCATACCGAACCGGGTTCATCCTGCGCCAGTTCCTGGCGCAGGATGAACCCGGTTCAGTATGCGGTGCCGTACAGCGGGTCGGTATGCGGTCACGCGAGGGGGTGGAGGTGGTCGCAGCCGGCGGCGGTGAGTTCGGCCTGGGTGGGGACGAAGTCGACGATCAGGATGGTGCGCGGGGTGGTGCCCTGGTGGCGGACTTCGTGGGTGCATCGTGGGTCGAAGACCAGGCACTGGCCGTCGGTCCAGTGGCACGGTTCACCGTTGACGCGCATCCACGCGCCGGCGTCGACGGTGATGCCGAGGTGGACGCGCAGGTGGTGTGGGCCGTCCAGGTCGCGGTGCGGGCGAACGTGGCAGCCGGGCTGCATGCGCGAGAACACCAGGGTCATCGCGTCGTCGGCAAGGTGCTGCCACGTGCCCGGGCACAGCGAACGCACCCGATCCTCGATCGCGGGCAGCGTCGGCGGGCGATGGCGCAGGTAGAGCGGCAGCACCCGGACGTCGCCGTAGACGTCGCTCTGGTTCGGCCAGCCGACCCACAGGTCATCGGGCACGCCGGCCAGTTCGTCGCGGATCGTCGCGTGCGCTGCGCGCAGGCGTTCGCAGATCGGAAACGCGTCGGCGGGCAGCAGGGCGGGCATGCGGTCAGGGCTGGTAGGTCTGCGGCAGCGTCAGGTCGGTGACGGGCCGGTCGTCGTCGGGGTGCAGCTCGAGTCCGCGCGCGAGCGCGCGGCACCGTTCGCGCGCCGCGCGCCGTGCGTCGCTGGTCGGCCGGCGGGCACGCGTGCGGGCCCGGATCATGGCCGAGCGGCAGCAGGTGGTCCGTCAACTGCAGCACCTCGCGCTCGCAGCTCGCGTCGAGCCACGGCATGGCGCGGTCTCGTTCGCCGAGGCGCAGGTCCTGCACGGCGGCGAGCTCGGTGGCCCCGATCGGGACGTTCGAGCGTTCTGGCTCCAGCGTGCCGGCGCAGGGGCCGAAGCACCGGATCGGTGAGGAACGAGGTCGGCCATCCCAACACGGAGAGGGACCATGACCTTGATGCTCGAACCGGAACTTCATCCTGCGCCGCAAGACCAACTGGCGGACGGCGCGCTCGGCTGGGCCGCACCCGGCGCTCCGAACGTCCTGATCGTCGAGGACGACCACGACCTCCAGGAGGGGTGGTCGGTCTTCCTGCGGCATCGCGGCTACGGCGTGCAGACGGCGCTGGACGGATGCACGGGCCTGAAGGCGATCGAACAGGACTAGCCGGACATCGTGCTGCTCGACCTCGGGCTGCCCGGCATGCACGGCTTCAAGGTCCTGCACGAGGTGCGCATGCGACAGCAGCACGCGCGGATCCTGGTGGTCACCGCGGAGTCGTCCCCCGAGGCGGACGCCCGGGCCCGGCGACTCGGCGCGGCCGCCGTGCTGTGCAAGCCGGTCGATCCGCGCGCGCTGTGTGCGACGATCCAGGACCTGCTGGACGCGTGAGCCGCTGGCCGCGGGCCGCTCGTCCAGGATGGCGTTCGCTCAGCTGCCGATCTGCACGTGCAGGCCGCCGCTGAGCGAGAAGTCGCCGAGGAACGGTCCGCCCGGCGTGAACACCGCCCACTGGAAGAACACGCTGCCGCCGAGCAGCAGCGGGTCGTTGGGCACCGGGACCGGCGTCATCGCGCGGCCGGAGGCGTTGGTGAACGACGCGCTCAGCAGGATCGGCGGCGGCGCGATCCAGATGGTGCAGCCGTTCGCCAGCGGCAGCTGCGCCGGCAGGTTGGCGCCGGCGGGCACCGCGATCGTGCCGGCCGGGGCCCGCTCGACGGTCACCGCGAACGACGGGTTGGCGAGGGTCGGCATGCCGAGCGCGCCGATCTTCGGCGTCGCCGTTCCGGGCGTGGCGCAGCCGTCGCCGAACGGCAGCACGAACGGCAGGTCCTCCTGCTCCGCGTCGAGCACCCACGGCTCGATGCCGGTCACGCCTTCGTCGCAGCCGAACACCGCGAACGTGCCGCTCGCGAGCAGTTCGCCGACGAAGCCCGCGCCGAAGCCGGTGCCGCCGAACGACGTGACCGGGACGGTGTTGGCGGCGGTGCCGTCCGAACGCCACAGCTGCAGGCCGTGGTGCAGGTCCGACGCGGCGAACAGCAGCTGGCTGCCGCCGAGCATCGGCGTCAGCGTGCCCTCGATCGGGCCGTCGACGAGGCCCGGCCCGATGTCGGCGACCATGGCGGTGCCGGCGATCGTGCCGTCCGAGAACCACAGTTCGAGGCCGCTGCCGCTGTCGTCGTCGTTGACGTAGAACACGCCGCCGGCGGCCGCGGCGATCGCGTGATCGTCCCAGGGCAGCCCGGAGAAGATGTCCAGTTCGGTCGCCGTGCTGCCGTCGAACCCGAACAGCCGGTGCGCGCCGCCCGGCGTGCCGACGAAGAACAGCCGGCCGTCGCCGACGGCGAGGTCCTCGGGCGACGACGACGGCACGCCGGGGGCCACGTCGGCCGCCAGCATCGTGCCGGCCGCGGTGCCGTCGGTGCGCCAAAGTTCGCGGCCGTAGCCCTGCGCGTCGGCCGCGAAGTAGAGCACGCCGTCGAAGACGATCATCTCGTCGGGTTCGCTCGAGTCGATGCCGGGCTCGAGGTCGACGACCATCTGCGTGCCCGCCGGCGATCCGTCGGTCACCCACAGCTCGACGCCGTGCACGCCGTCGTCGGCGGCGAAGAACGTCAGGCCGCCGAGCGTGACCAGCACGGCGTCCTCGTCGATGCCGTCGGCGGGACCCGGCATCACGTCCAACACCTGGCTGGTGCCGGCGACCGTGCCGTTGCTGCGCCACAGTTCGCGGCCGTCGGGGCCGGCGGCGTGGAACAGCACGCGGTTGCCGTTGCGCACCAGGTGCCGCGGGTCGAGGTCGATCGCGGCGTTGGTCATCTGGGCGAACGTGTTGGCCAGCGTGTCGGCGACGAACAGCTGGTGCAGGCCCGCGACCTCCGCGGCGAAGAACACCTCGTCCCCGCGCGGCGTCAGCCACTCGGGGTTGCTGTCGGTCGGGCCGGTGACGACGTCGGCCACCAGCTGCGTGCCGGCCGAGGTGCCGTCGGTGACGTGCAGTTCGCGCCCGACCAGGCCGCCCGCGGCGGCGAACACGATCCGCCCGTCGTCGAGCCGGGTCCAGCCGCCCGGGTCCGAGTCGGTCGGGTTGCGCTGGATGTCGGCGAGCAGGAACGTGCCGGGGATGGTCCCGTCGCAGAAGGTGGGATCGTCGTTGTAGACGCCTGCGATCTCGCTCCAGCACAGCACCCCGTTGCCGAACGCGGCGAGCCTGCTGGCCCGCAGGCCCTGCGGGCCGATGAGGAAGTTCGCCAGCAGGAACGTGCCGGCCGCGGAGCCGTCGGTCTGGTAGATCTCGGTGCCGGTCACCGGATCGGAGGCGGTGAACCAGACGACGTTGCCGACCTGCACGAACTCGCCGGGGTAGCTGCTGCCGCCGGGCACGAGGTCGGCGATCAGGTAGGTGCCGGCCGTGGTGCCGTTGGTGCGGTACGGTTCGCCGCCGTCGGGGCCGTCAGCGTAGAACACCGCGTAGTTGCCGAAGCTGGTCAGGTCGCGCGGGCCGCTGCCGGCCGTGCCGGGGTTGATGTCGGCGAGCAGCGCGGTGCCGGCGGCCGTGCCGTCGGTGAGGTAGAGCTCCTCGCCGCTCGGGCCGTCGGCGACGAACAGGCAGTCGTTGCCGACCACGACCCACTGCTCGGGATCCGAACCGTTCGCGCCCGGCTCCAGATCGGCGAGACGGAACGTGCCGGCGGCGGTGCCGTCGCTGATCCACGGTTCGTGGCCGTCCTGCACGTCGGTGCTGAACACGAGCTTGTCGCCGAACCTGCCGAGGTTCTCGAAGTCGGTGTCGGCCGGTCCCTGCGTCAGGTCCGCGACCAGGACCGTGCCGGCCGCCGTGCCGTCGGACACGTAGAGTTCGTCGCCATGGGTGCCGTCGTCGGCGACGAAGAACACGCGGTTGTCGACGGCGGTCAGGTCGCGCACGAAGAAGGCCCCCGGGCCCGGCGCGATGTTGGCGACCAGGAACGTGCCGGCGGCAGTGCCGTCCGAACGCCACAGGTTCTCGCCCTGACTGTCGTTGGCCGCGAAGTAGACGACGTTGCCGACGCGGCACAGGTCCGACGGGTTCGAACCGCGCGAGCCCGGATAGATGTCCTTGACCAGCACCGTGCCGGCGGGGGTGCCGTCGGTCTTCCACAGCTCGTAGCCGAGTCCTGGCACCTTGGCGCGGAACAGCACCTCGTTGCCGAGCGCGCACATGTAGAACGGCAGGCTGTCGCCGTTGGGGGTCAGGTCGGCCAGCAGCACCGTGCCGGCGGGGGTGCCGTCGGTCACGTACAGCTCCTCCCCGTGGGCGCCATCGGCGCGGAACACGGCGCGCGTGCCGTTGGCGAACACGGTGAACTCGCTGCCGCCGGAGTTGACGCCGGTCGATGCGGTCGGGAACAGGTCGGCGAGCTGGCTCTGGGCCGCGGCCGGGACCGCTGCGGCGAGGGCCGCGAGGAGCGGCGGGACGGTTCGTAGGAGCGTGCGGTACATGGGATCCCCGAGGCAGCGACCGGCTGCTGGACGCGTTACCGGGGAATCGCATTTCCGTCCCGGGCCCTGGGTAGGCTGTGCCGCATGCGACGCCTCCTCGCTCGTCCCTCGGCCCTTGCCACCGCGATCTGGGCCATCTCGAACCTCGTTCCGGCGAACGCCCAGCAGCCCGGCTTCGCGCGCGTGTTCGACGACCACATGGTGCTGCAGCGGGGCGAGCCGTGTGCCGTCTGGGGATGGGGCACGGCCGGCGAGCAGGCGGTGGTGCGCTTCGGCGGGCAGGAGCACACCGCCACGGTCGACAGCGACGGTCGCTGGGCGGTGCGCCTCGATCCGCTGGCGGCCAGCGCAAAGGGGCGTGCGCTGACGCTGGCGCTGGGCGGCGCCCGGTTCGCGCTGCAGGACGTCGTGGTCGGCGAGGTCTGGGTCTGCGGCGGCCAGAGCAACATGGCCTGGACGCTGCGCAGCAGCCGCGACGCCGACCTCGAGCTGGCCTGCGCCGACGACCCGCTGCTGCGCTACGTTCGCCTGCCGCTCGAAGCGCGCGGCGAGCCGCGACGCGACTACGTGCGGCCGGAGCACGGCGGCCAGGGCAAGGGCTGGCGGGCGATCGACGCCGATGCCGCCAGGGACTGCACCGCGGTCGGCTACTACTTCGCGCAGCGGCTGCGCCGCCACCTGAAGGTCCCGGTCGGCCTCGTCGACGTGTCGTGGGGCGGCACGCTGGCGCAGTTCTGGGTGTCCAAGCCGCGGCTGCGCACGTTCGCGTCGGTGCAGCCGGAGTTCGAACGCTACCAGCGCGAGCTCGCCGCGTGGATCGAGGGCGGGCGCGAGCAGGGGGCCATCGGTCGCTACCAGGCCGCGCTCGCCGAGTGGGAACGCGCCTGCGCCACCGCGCGCGAAGCCGGCGAGCGCGAGCCGCGCAAGCCGGGCACCGGCGCCTTCGAGAACCCGGCGCACAAGCGCCATCCCGGCGGCGGCTACGACGGCATGCTGGCGCCGCTGCGCGGGCTGTCGATCCGCGGCGCGCTCTACTTCCAGGGCGAGAACAACGCGTTCGGCGACATGTACCTGCCGTTCCCCGACACGTATCCGGCGGTGATCGCCGAGTGGCGCGAGCTGTTCGGCGACGCGGCGCTGCCGATCGGCCTGATCCAGATCGGCGGCTGGAGCACGCGGCGCACGATGACCTACGACATGAACCACCACACCAACGCGGTGCGCGAGGTGCAGTTCGACACGTGGCGGCGCACGCCGCACACCGGGCTGGTGGTGACGTTCGACCTCAACTCCGACGCCAACATCCACCCCGGCCACAAGCGGCCGGTCGGCGAACGCGCGGCGCGCTGGGCGCTCGCGGAGGTCTACGCGCAGAAGGGCCACGACGGCAAGCCGCTCCGGTGGCGTGGTCCGATCTACGCGTCGAGCGAGGTGAAGGGCGACCGCATCGTCGTGCGCTTCGAGGAGGGCACCGCCAACGGCCTGCGCCTCGACAAGTCGCAGGCGCTCGGCTTCTACCTCGCCGGCGAGGACCGCGAGTTCCACGTCGCCGATGCCCGGGTCGTCGACGGCTCGACGGTCGAGGTGTTCTGCGCGGCCGTGCCGGCGCCGATCGCGGTCCGCTACGCGTGGTCCAACCTGCCGCTCGGCACGCTGATGAACGGCAAGGAGTTGCCGGCCTACCCGTTCCGCAGCGACGACTGGCCGCTCCGGCCGCACCGGTCGGAGGGCAGCTACGTGCGACGCCGGTAGCCCCGCGAACGCCCTCCGCCCCTGTTCAACCCGCCTGGACTGCGGTATCCCGTACGCATGAAGCGGGTCTGCATCGTGTCGGGTCTGTGCCTGCTCGCCGCGGCGCTACCGTCGCAGCGACGGGGGGGCGAGCACTTCGAACTGACGCCGGCGCGGTTGGCGCAGCGGTTGACGCGCAAGCTCGAACTGCCGGACGCCTGTGGTGCTGCGTGGTGCGGGCTGCTCGAGATCGGACCGCCGGCCGTCCGGCCGCTGGTCGCGGCCACCTCGGATCCGCGCGAGGACGTCGCGATCCGCGCGATCTGGGTGCTCGGTCTGTTGCGCGAGGATGGCGACGCGGCGTTGCCGCACCTTCGCAAGCTCGCGGCGGGCGACGATGCGCCGCGCAAGGTCGCCGCGGAATGGGCGATCGACCGGATCGCGTTCCGCGGTCGCCTGCTGGCCGACTACTCCGACAACTCGGTCGTGCACCTGGGCGCCGACGGCGAGCAGGTTCGCAAGATCAAGGGGCTGAAGGGGGCGTGGCACGCCGAGCCGATCGGCGGTGGGCGGCTGCTCGTCAGCGAATACACCGGTGGCCGGGTCGTCGAGATCGACGCCGACGACAAGGAGGTCTGGAAGTTCGAGGACGTCGAGAACCCGTACGGCGCGCAGCGGCTGCCCAACGGCAACACGCTGGTCGCCGACGCCGGCAACCAGCGCGTCGTCGAGGTGTCGCGCGCCGGCAAGGTCGTCTGGGAGAAGACCAAGCTGAAGCGGCCGGTCTGGGTGCGGCGGCTGCCGGACGGCACGGTGCTGATCGCCGAGCAGAACGGCGACGCGCTCGAGTTCGGACCCGACGGCAAGCTGGTGCGCCGGATCACCAAGCTGGAATCGCCGATGTGCATCGAGCGGCTGTCGGACGGTGGCCTGCTGGTCACGGCGCACCGCGCCGGCAAGCTGTTCGAGTACGGCAAGGATGGCGCCGAGCCGCGCGTCGCGCGCGACTTCGTGCAGGCGCAGACCGCGCGGCGGCGCCGCGACGGGCACACGTTGATCGCGAGCACCACGCAGTGGATCGAGCTCGACGCCGACGGCAAGGAGGTCTGGCGGCGCAAGGGTTCGTACGCGGTCGGGGTGTTCTGGTAGGTCGTCGATGAAGCGGATCTTCGAAGTCGACGGTGCGGCGATCGCCTGCGCCGAGGAAGGCGACGGCGACGCGTTCGTGCTGGTGCACGGCGCTGGCGCCAACCGCAACTACTGGCGGGCGCTGGCGACGCAGCTGGTCGCGCGCGGCCGCCGGGCGCTCGCGCCGGATCTGTATGGTCACGGCGAGACGGCTCCGTGGCCGCGTGCGGCAGAGCGGCCGTATTCGTACCTCGACGACGTCGCCGTGCTCGAACGGCTGACCGCGGAGTTGCCGGAGCCGTTCGTGCTGGTCGGCCATTCGAGCGGCGGCGCCGTCTCGCTCGAGTTCGCGGCGCGCCATCCGGAGCGCGTGCGCAAGCTGGTGGTCCTCGAGCCGATGCTGCCGACGGTGCTCGACGGTGTCGACGACGCGGCGTTCGCCGAGGTTGCCGGGGCGTATCGGCAGGCACACGACGCCGTCGCTGCCGGCGACGACGAGCGGGCGGCGCGGCTGCTGTTCGAGTACATCCTGGGCAGCGACGAGTGGCAGCGGCTGCCGTCGGCGACGCGCGCGTGGATGGTGGCGCACGCCGACTGCACCCTGTGCGCGCACAGCCGTGCGTCGCTGGCGCTGCGGCCGGAGGGGTCGCGCTACGAACGGATCCGCTGTCCGGTGCTGCTGCTGCACGGCGAGCACACGCGGGCTCCGTACCGTCGCATCTGCGAAGTCGTGGCCCGACGGTTGCCCGACGTGCGGGCGACGGCGATCGTCGGCGCGGCGCACAACGGACCGCTGACGCACACGCGGGAGTTTCACCGCTTGTTGTTCTCCTTCTGTTGACAACGGGTTGTCACGGCGCGCGCGCCGACCGTTTTCCGTCGCTGCCGCCGTCGGAGACTCGTCGGTCGCGCCCTCTGCGGATCCGTCTCGGCGCATGGACATGGGGACAGGTCGCGACAACTGGCGGTTCGACAGGGAGGTACGCTAGTTGCTCTCCCGGACGTCTCGCCATGGGAAGCAGGAACCCCACAGAGCCGCGGCTCCGCCCCGCGACCGCTGACTCGATCGTGCATCGCCTGCGCCGACATGCCGTTGCGCGTGGCGGCGCGACGGCGTTCCGCCTGCTGCACGGCGCGTCCGGCGCGTTGTCGCAGCTGAGCTTCGGCCAGCTCGACCGGCTGGTCGACGCGGCCGCGGCCTGGTTGCGGTTCGAGCAGGGCGAACGCGTGACGGGCCAACGGGTCGTGCTGCTGTTCGAGCCGGGGCTCGAGTTCGTGGTCGCGTTGCTGGCGTGCATGCGGGCCGGCTGCGTGGCCGTGCCGCTGCGGCCGCCGCGCACCGACGTCGAACATGCGGCGCTGCAGGGCATCGTGCGCAAGGTCGACGCGCGGCTGCTGCTGGTCGACGCGGCGACGCGCGTGCGCGGCGTGCATCGCGGTGTCTGCGACGAGGCCGGCTGCAGGCTGCGCGTGCTCGACTGGCTGCAGGATGCGAGCGCGGTCGCGACGATCCTGGCCTGCTGCGACGCCGAGGATGCCGACGGCTCCGACGACGCGTTCCTGCAGTTCACGTCGGGCTCGACCGGCGACCCCAAGGGTGTGGTGGTCCGGCACGACCACATCCTCGCCAACCAGCAGGTGATCGAAGCGGCGTTCGGGCACGACCAGCGCACGACCACGGTCAGCTGGCTGCCGCACTTCCACGACATGGGGCTGATCGGCACGATCCTGCAGCCGCTCTACCTCGGCCGCCCGTGCCACCTGATGGCGCCCGCGACGTTCTTGCAGCGGCCGCTGCGCTGGCTGCGCGCGATCGCCGACGCCGGCTGCGTGACCAGCGGCGGGCCCAACTTCGCGTTCCAGCACTGCGTCACGTCGATCACCGATCGCGAACTCGAGAACGGACCGCCGCTCGATCTGAGCGGATGGCGGCTCGCGTTCGTCGGCGCCGAGCCGGTGCGCGCCGAGACGATGCGTCGGTTCGTCGAGCGGTTCGCGCGGTTCGGCTTCGACGCCGGCGCGCTCTACCCGTGCTACGGCCTGGCCGAGAGCACGCTGATGGTCACCGGCGGCGACGCAGGGCACGGGGTGCGCGCCCGTCTGCTCGATCGCGCGGTGCTCGACCAGGGGCGCGTGCAGCCGGCCGAACCTGGCGAAGGCTCGGTCGAAGTCGTGTCGTGCGGCCGCGTGCGCGGGGGGCAGCAGGTGGTCGTCGTCGACCCCGATCGGCGCATCGCGCTGCCGGACGGTGAGGTCGGGGAGCTGTGGGTGCGAGGGCCGAGCGTCGCCGCCGGCTACTACCAAGACGAGGTGGCGACGCGCGAGCGCTTCGCGGCGACGCTGCGTGACGACGATCCGGCGCGCTACCTGCGCACCGGCGACCTCGGCTTCGTGCAGGACGGCGAGCTGTTCGTCACCGGCCGGCTCGGCTCGCGCATCATCCTCAACGGCCGCAAGTTCTACCCGCAGGACGTCGAGGCCGGCATCGCCGCGCTGCACCCGAGCTTCCGTGCCGGCGGCACGGCGGCGTTCGCGGTGGCGACCGAGACCGGCGCCAACCTGGTCATCGTGCAGGAGGTGCGCGGCCGTCAGGCCCGCGACCTCGATGCCAAGGCCGTGCTGCGCGCGGCGCGCGCCCAGATCAGTTCGCGGTTCGGCGTGCGGCTGCACGACCTCGTGCTGACCCGCGACTCCCTGCTCCGAACCAGCAGCGGCAAGTTGCGCCACGCGCACAACCGACAGTGCTACCTTGGCGGGGGTTTCCGCCGCGTCGCCACCTCGCCTCCACGCGTCGAACATGCCTGAGACCGTGTCCGATTCCATCGACCGCCCCGTCGCCGGGCGCGGCGTCGACCGCCTGCTCGCCGCGGTCGTGACCTTCGTGCCGCCGCTCGGCGCGATCCTCGCGATCGTGCTGTGGACGCAGGGACTCGCGCCCGGCTGGGTCGAGATCGGCTCGATGCTGCTGATGCACGCGATCGCGCTGGTCGGCGTCGAGGTCGGCTTCCACCGCTTATTCGCGCACCGGTCGTTCGAACCGCATCGCTACGTCAAGGTCGCGCTGGCAATGATGGGGTCGACCGCGTTCCAGGGACCGGTGATCTGGTGGGCGTCGATCCACCGCAAGCACCACCAGTACTCGGACCAGCCGGGCGACCCGCACTCGATGTACCTCGGTGGCCCCGGTCTGCTGGCGCGGCTGAAGGGCGCGGTGCACTCGCACATCGGTTGGATCTGGCGCGCCGAGAGCGTCGGCCGCGGCGGCTTCCAGCGCTACGCCAAGGACCTGTATCGCGACGCCGACGTGCTCGCGATCCACATGCACTACCTGCGCTACCTGGTGCTCGGCATGCTGATCCCGGCCGGCATCGGCGCGATCGCCTACGGCACCCTGCAAGGTGCGGCGCTCGGCTTCCTGTGGGGTGGTCTGGTGCGCGTGTTCGTGATGAACCACCTGACCTACTGGTGCATCAACTCGGTCACCCACGCGCTGGGCCGCCGGCCGTACCCGACCCGGGACCGCAGCACCAACTTCGCGTTGCTGAGCATCCCGACGCTCGGCCAGAGCTGGCACAACAACCACCACGCGGACCAGACCTCGGCGTTCATGAACCACCGTTGGTGGCAACTGGATCTCGGCGGCCTGTTGATCGGCGCGCTCGAGCGCGTCGGCCTGGTCCGCAACGCGCGGCGCCCCAACCGCGAGCGCCTGGCGGCTCTCGTCGGTGCACCGCACGCCGACCCCGACGAGACGTCCATCGACGGTTCGGCCCACCCCGGATCCGCGGTCGAGCCGACCGACCCGATCGCCTCGTTGCCGGGAGCAACGAGCGACCCCCGACTTCGCAAGCAAGCACGATGAACCCCAACGACAACCAGAAGGACCAGACGCCGCTGCAGCAGTGGCTGATCGGCGAGGTGGCCCGCCGGCTCGAGGTCGGCCCCGAACAGATCGACGCCGACGCCGAGTTCGACGAGTTCGGCCTCGACTCGGTGCAGGCCGTCGCGCTGAGCGGCGCGCTCTCCGATCGCGTCGGCGAGGAGCTGCCGGCGACGCTGCTCTACGAGCACCAGAGCATCCGCGCGCTCGCCAGCCACCTGGCCGCGCAGTACCCGCACGCGTGCGGCGTGGAGCAGAACTGATGGCTGCGCAGACTGATCCGCTGGGCGATCCGCAGGCTACCGGTGGCGCGCAGGCGCAGCCCGGCGCGACCGCGCGCGCCATCCAGCAGCACTACGACCTGAGCAACGACTTCTACGCGCTCTGGCTCGATCCGGGCATGGTCTACTCCGGCGCCAAATGGGCCGAGGGCGACGACCTCGAGCGCGCGCAGGTGCGCAAGCTCGACCACCACGTGCGCGAGTCGGGGGCGCGCGGCAAGCGCCGTGTGCTCGACATCGGCTGTGGCTGGGGCACGATGCTCGAACACCTGACCGAGCGCAACGACGTGCAGCAGGCCGTCGGCCTGACGCTCAGCCAGGCGCAGCACGACTACATCGCGACCCGCCGGCTGTCGCGCGCCGAGGCGCGCGTCGAGAGTTGGGCCGACCACCAGCCGGACGAACCGTACGACGCGATCATCTCGATCGGCGCGTTCGAGCACTTCGCGCGGCTCGACATGGACGAGCAGCAGAAGGTGCAGGCCTACGCCGCGTTCTTCCGCAAGTGCTGGCACCTGCTCGGGCGCGACGGGCGGATGAGCCTGCAGACGTTCGCCTACGGCTCCGGCCGGCCTCGCCAGCAGGCGATCGACGACCCGTCGACGCGCTTCCTGGCGGCCGAGATCTTCCAGGAGACCGACCCGCCGACGCTCGCCAACATCGCCGACGCCGCGGTCGGCACGTTCGAGGTGGTCGCGCTCGAGAACGACCGCACCGGCTACGCGCGCACCTGCAAGGAGTGGTCGGAGCGGCTGCGCAAGACCCGCGAGCAGGCGATCGCGATCGTCGGCGAGGAGGCCTACGAGCGCTACCAGCGCTACCTCAACTACGCGTTCGTCGGCTTCCACACCGGCAACCTCGACCTCTACCGGATCACGCTGCAGCGCACCCGTCGCCTGCGCGCCGAGGGATGATGGAACCGTCGTCCGGAGCGGAGGCGGCGGCGTTGCCGGAGCAGGTCGTCGGCGCCTACACGCAGCGCTACCCGCTGCGGCACGACGAGCTCGGCGCGGGCGGCTACTTCCTGCCAGCACCGCTGGTCGGCGTGCTGCAGGAGGCCGCCGTCGACGGTTCCGCATCGCGCGGCTTCCCGCTGCCGTACTACCACCGCGAACGGGCGTTCTGGATGCTGCGGCGGATCTCGTTCTGCTACCGGCGACCGCTGCGTCACGACGACCAGCTGATGGTGACGACGTGGGTCTCGCGGGTCGGCAAGACCAGCCCGACGCGCGAATACCGGATGCAGACCGCCAGCGGCGAGCCGATCGCCAGGGTGCGCACGTTCTGGGTCTACGTCGACGTGACGACCGGCCGTTCGAAGGACATCCCCGACGACCTGCGCGCCGGCTTCGCGCCGACCGACGAGCCGCTCGAGCAGGTGCTCGACGTCCCCGGCGGTTCGCTCGACCCGGCCGCGCCGACGATCGAACGGACCTGCGACGCGAGCTGGAGCGATGTCGACTGGTCCGGCCACGTCAAGTGCTGCAGCTACGTGCGCTGGCTCGAGGACCTGCTCACCGACACGTTCGTGCGTGCGGGCGAACGTCCGGGGGTGACCGGCCTGACCAGCTTCGACCTGCAGTTCCTGGCCGCGACCAAGGCGGGCGACCGGCTGTCGCTGCGCGCGCAGGCGGGAGCGGCGTGGAAGGCCGAACTCGCGACCGACCAGGGACAGGTCGTCGCGCTCGCGACGCTGTGGCCGATGCAGGTGGACCGCCGCCTGACGACGTTCGCGCCGGTCGCGGCCGAACGGCTCGCGCAGATCCGCGCCGCGACCTAGACCGACGACTCCAACAAGATCGAGACCGAGACCGCATGCTTGCCCAGGGATACTGCATCCGCCTGTCGACCGACGACGACTGCGAGGCCATCTGCGAGCTGATGCGTCGCGCCTTCGACTACGGCGACGGCTCCAACGAGTCGCTCAACGCCGGCTGGTGGAACTGGAAGTACCGCGCCAACCCACGCGGTCGCTACAGCATCGTCTGCGAAGGTCCCGAGGGCCGGCTGCTCGGCCACTACGGCGGCGTGCCGTCGCGGGTGTGGGTCGAGGGGCGACCGGTGACCTTCGGCCAGAACTGCGATTCGTGCTCCGACCCCGAGGTGCGGCGCGGGCTGCGCAACCCGGGGCTGTTCGTGCGCCTGGCGCAGGCCTACGCGTCGAGCTTCTCCGGCCTCGAGGACAACTCGACGATGTACGGGCTGCCGATCCGCTCCGCGCACCGCATCGGGTCGAAGTACCTCGACTACTGGCTGGCGCGCAGCCAGCTCGGGTTCGTGCTCTCGGACACCAGCCGGCTGCCGGCGCGCGACGAACAGCTCGAGGTGCAGCCGATCGACGCGTTGCCCGACGACCTCGACGCGTTCCTGACGGCCAACCGCGAGCACCATCGCTGCCGCTCCGAACGTTCCGCCGAGTTCTACCAGTGGCGGTTCGTCAGCAACCCGCTGACGCGCTACCAGCTGGCGGTGCTGCGCGACCGCACCGGTGCGCTGCGCGGCGCCGCCGTCTACCGCAGCGCGCACTTCATGGGTCGCGACCTCGGCCTGCTGGTCGACCTGGTCGCCGCGCCCGACGACGACGCGGCGGCGGTCGAACTGGTGCGCTGGTCGACCGACCGCGCCGCGGCCGAGGGGCAGCAGGGCGTGTTCTTTCTGGCGGCGCCACCGTGGCCGTGGTTCGCGGCGATGCAGCAGTGGGGCTTTCGCGCCGAGACCACCGACTACGTGCTGGCCGCCCGGACCTACGCGAGCGTCGAGCCGGCGTTCCTGCGCGACCACTGGGTCTACACGCTGGCCGACTTCGACATCCTCTGATCCCGACACGCCATGTATCGCCTACGTGACTTCGAAGCGGCCGACCTGTCGACGATCGAGCGCGAGCTGCCTTCCCACGCCGAGATCGCGCGCGAGCTGCGCGGCCAGCCGGCACCGCTGCACGGTCTGATCGTGCACGACCCGCGCGACCGCGTCGTCGGGCTGCTGGTCGCCGTGCGTCACGAGCTGGTGACCAACACGCGCACGATCGGCCTCGGCATCGTGCGGTTGGCCTACATCCAGGAGCAGGCGCGGATCGGCGGCGTGCACAGCATGCTGCACGAGCTGGACACGGCGTTCGCCGAGCGCTTCGAAGGGCCGGACAAGGTGTTCCAGGCGATGATCGCGCAGTGGCACGAGCAAGACGTCTGGTGCCTGCGGCGCCTGCGCAACTACGAACCGATCGCGCAGAGCCTGTCGTTCGTCGGGCGCGTGCGCGGCATCGAGGCGCCCGCCGACGTCGCGGTGCGCGAGCTGACCGCGGCAGATCTGGACGCCGACGGCGGCATCACCTTCGACGCAGGTCCCGACATGGGCATGCGGCGAACGGCCGCGATGCTGCGCGCCGCGGCGGCGCGCGACGGTCGCCGCGCCTGGGTCCTGCAGCGCGGCCGGGCGGTGCTGGGCTGGGCGGCGCGGCGGCTCGACGGCGCCGAGGCGGTGGTCGAGGCGCACTGGATCCCGTGGTACGACGCACCGCTGGCGGCGGCGTTGGTCGCGCCGATGATGGCCGACGCCGAGGCGCTGCGGGTCACGCGTTGGACGTCGGACCCCAACGAGTTCGCGGGCATGCAGGACGTCGGCCTGTGCGTGTCGGGGCCCGAGCGCGTCGTCAGCGCGCGGGTCAGCGCGTTCGGCATGGCGCCGCCGAGCCTGGCCGACTTCGCCAGCCTCGGGGTCGCCGACGTCGGCGACGAACCGCTGCCGCAGCTGTCCTACAACGAACGCATCACCACGCCGCCGCCGCCGGGCACGCCGAGCACGCGCGGCGACCACCGCCGCAGCACCGGCACCTGCAAGTTCGAATCCCGATGAGCCAGCCAACCGAACCGAACCCAGCAGCACCGGATCCAGCAGAACCGGAGGATGGCGAGGAGCAGCGCCGGCGCGAGGTCGCCGCGCGCATGATCGTCACGCTCGACGGGCTGTGGTTCCGCAGCGTGCTCGAGGCGCTCGGGCCCGAGAAGACGCTGGCGATGGACATCCAGGTGTTCCAGCGCCAGTTCAAGATCGCGACGCGGGTGATCCGCGAGCGGTTCGGCCTCGATGGTGAGAGCCGCGCCGACAAGGCCAGGGTGTTCGAGGAGATGGCGCGCCTCTACGGCCACCGCTTCGAGGTGTTCGACGACGGCGGTTCGGTCACGATGCGCCTGCACCGCTGCGGCTTCCTGCAGGCGCTGCGCGCGGCCGGCGTGACCGACCACGACTGCCGTGTCGTCTGCCGCGCGCTGCAGCCGGCCTGGTTCGGCGAGATGGAGCCGCGCACCAACGGCAAGGGCGAGCTTCGGCTCGGGTTGCCGGACGACTCGGGGCCGTGCGACTGGTCGATCGAGCAGCCCGAGTAGTCGCTGGTCTTGTCGGGTGTGGGGGAGGGGCCGCCCGCTGCGCCGCGCTCCGTCCGCCCGGCGCGAGTCGACCGCGCGCGAAGGATCCGCGCGAAGGTCGACGGGGGCGAATCGACGGGGGGCGGTCGCGGCCCGTGCGGCCGCGACGTCGCTCGCGAAGATGGCCTACTTGGCCTTCTTCTTGAACGTCATCGTCATTTCCTTGCCGCCCTGCTTCTCGACGAGCGTCAGCGTACCGTCCTTGTAGGTCAGCGTGCGCGCATCGTCCTTGCCGTCTTCCTTCGCGACGATGGTCATCTTGTCGCCCTCGAGCTTCCAGGTGCCGGTCGTCTTGTCTTCCGTGGGTTCGCCGCCCGCCGGGTTCGGCATCATCATCGACATCTCGGCCGAGCCGTCGGCCTTGAGGGTCATCGTGCCCTTCATGCCTTCGGCCATCTTCTTGATCATCGGCTTCGCCGCTTCCGGCGCGCCTTCCAGCATCTGGGCTTCCATGGCCTTGGCGTCGAGCTCGTAGACACCGGTGCCGGCGGGCTCGCCCGCGCCACAGCTGGCGAGCATGGTCAGGGCGAGGGCAGTCAGAATCGTCGTCAGGATCTTCTTCATGCCGGAGAGCATGGCGAGGCGGCATGCCGCTCGCCACGAACGATCTGTCGGGTTCGGAAGAAACTCGATGAGGATTGCCGGTTTCGGCCTGCCGCGGGCCCGGGGGGGACGTTTCCGGCACAATGAACGGGCGCCCAATCCCCAGCTCGTCGAACCCCAGCTCTGTGATCCCCAGCTTGTGATCCCCTGGGCGCCGCCCCCCCATGCTGATCCTCGCCGCCGTCCTGTCCTCGTTCGCCACCGCCGTCGTCCCGCAGGACCCGACGCCATCCCGGCCGTCGCCAGCCACCGAGCTCCCGCGGCAACGCCGCCAACCGGAGGTCTACAAGCAGGTCGGCGACGTCGAGCTGCGCATCGAACTGGTCGCGCCCGACGGGCACACCAGCAAGGACCGTCGCCCGGCGATCGTGTTCTTCTTCGGCGGCGGCTGGAACGGCGGCACGACCGAGCAGTTCCGGCCGCAGGCCGCCTACCTGGCCTCGCGCGGCATGGTCGCCGCGCTCGCCGACTATCGCGTCCGGTCGCGCCACGGGACGACGCCGTTCGCGTGCGTCGCCGACGGCAAGAGCGCGGTGCGCTGGCTGCGCACCAACGCCGCCCGGCTCGGCATCGACCCGGGCCGGATCGCGGCCGGCGGGGGTTCGGCCGGCGGGCACGTCGCCGCCGCGACCGGCGTGCTCGCCGGACTCGACGAGCCGTCGGAGGACCGCGCGGTCTCGTCGGTGCCCGACGCCCTGGTGCTGTTCAATCCGGTCTTCGACAACGGCCCGGACGGCTACGGCCACGCGCGGGTCAAGCCGCGGTGGCGGCAGATCTCGCCGTTGCACAACCTCCGCAAGGGGGCGCCGCCGACCATCGTGTTCCTCGGCAGCAAGGACAAGCTGATCCCGGTCGCCACCGCGCGCGCCTACCGGAGCCGCATGCAGCAGGTCGGGAGCCGCTGCGACCTGCACGTCTACGACGGCCAGCCGCACGGCTTCTTCAGCCGGGCGCGCAGCGCGCGCTGCTACGCGTTGACCGTGCGCGAGATGGACCGCTTCCTGGCCTCGCTCGGATGGCTCGATGGCGAGCCGACCATCGAGGTGCCTGACATCGAGGTGCCCGACATCGAGGTGCCGAGGCCGCGCGGCAAGCGCTGACGCCGGCTACCGGAGCCGCACGTCCTGCGCGGGACCGCCGACGCGTGCGTCCCTGCTGACGATCTCGGTCGGTGCGTCGACCCCCGCTTTGACCAAGAACGTGCGGCCCTTCGGCGCGCCAGGAGCAAAGGTCCGGCCGCGGATGCGCACGGTGTAGAGCACCTCATCGGTGTTGGCGTCGAGGACCTGCACGACCGGGTCGTCGACGTCGAAGCGCAGCTCGCCGAGCTGGCCCCACGACGGCGGCGCGTAGTTGTCGAACTGCGAGATCGTGCGCGGCCAGCCGACGTACTGCCTGGCTGCCGGGTCGGTGACGTCGACGTTGCGCGGCCAGCACTCCATCGTGATCTCGCGCGTCGCGGTGTCGAGCCTCACGATGCCGAACCCGGCTGCGCGCGTGTTGAGCACGTTGCCGGCGGGCTTCTTCTCGGGATTGGCGGCGGCGAAGTTGGTGACCTTGTTGGCGAAGCCGTCGAGGTGGTCGCCCGTGTATGCGGGTGCCCCCGGTTCGCGGTTGGCGCCTGACTCGAGCGGTTCCCACCAGCGCAGGTAGAGGTTGGCGATCGACGGCACGCAGAACGACCAGATCGCGTCGCGGTGCTCGTCGATCCCGTGCTGGAAGATCGTCGCCAGGTGCTGGTCGCCGCCGCAGTGGAACGCGAACGCCTTGCGCAGCGCGGCGACGGCGCGGTTGCGGCCGGACTGCGGCCAGCCGTTGGAGTCCATGTCCGCGTGCAGGCGGCCGTTGGCGGTGCCGTGGATGTGGGCGCCGCCGCAGAAGATCGTCGCCGACAGCGCGACCTTCATCTTTGCGTGCCGCCAGTCCTGCGCCCAGCGATCGAGGAACGCGAGCTGCCGTTCGCCGAGCAGCACCGCGCCGTCGATGTCGACGCTGGCCGGGTCGTACTCGGGGTTGCGGATGTGGTCGGGTCGCGGCCCTTGCTTTGGGACCTTGCCGGCCGGGCCGGTCTTGAACTTGCGGTCCTCGAGGATCGCGAAGTCGACGTTGCCCCAGTTGAGGTTGGTGAACCAGACGCCGATGCCCTGGCCGATCGTGTGCGGGTCGACCGGGTCGGGGAAGTGGCTGGTCTGCGCGCGCTCGACCTCCTGCACGTAGACGCCGGGGCGCTTGTAGCCGCCGTCGGCGGCGCCGCCGAGCAGCGCGACCTTGCCGCTCTCGCCCCACAGGTTGGGCTGGCCGGCGTCGTGGTCGTCGGGCAGGCACAGCGTCGGCCGGTCCTTGATGATCTCGCCGAACGCGCGGCCGAACGCGAGCCAGGCCGCGAGGTGGCGATGGTGGTCGTAGACCTGGTCCCCGGAGAAGAACAGCAGATCCGCGTCGACCTTCTTGACGTTGTCGATCAGGTCCTGGCGCGAGCGATCGCCGCCGTGCGCCGGGCGGATCGAGTTGCCGGTGAAGCATGCGACGACGACCTCGGCTTCGTCCTTCGGGTTCTTGCGCACGATGCCCTCGTAGGTCGCCTCGGTGCCGTGCGCGACGCGGTAGCGGCAGGCGCGGCCGTCGTCCCAGCCGTCGACCCGGAACGGCGCGGTGAAGCCCGGCTCGATCACCTGGGTCTTGGCGACCTCGACCCAGCCGCCGTCGCGTTCGACCTCGAGCCGGACGGTGCGCGGGGCCGTGTCCGCGAGCGGATACAGTTGGGCGGTCAGCTTGAGCGTGCCGTCGTGCACGGTGTAGAGCGCGAAGCAGATCGCGTCCTTGGCCGCGACCTCGGGGATGCTCAGGTCGACGCGGCGCTGCGCGCGGGCGCCACCGGCGACGAGGAGGCCGACGGCCGCGATGGCCAGGGCTTGCGTGCGGATCATGGGTTCGTGGATACCAGGGGGGCGGGCTTCGGGCGAGGGGCGGGCGCCGGCGTCGTCGCGTCGCGCGAGCGGGCCGGGCGCCAGTGGCAGAACAAGTACAGCGGGATCAGCGCGTGGGGGGCGCGCAGCACCGCTTCGTGCACGAACTGGTCGGCACCCCAGTGGTGCAGCGCGGTCGACATGCCCGCGACCGGGCGTGCGAGCGCGGTCAGCAGGCCCCAGAAGGCCGCATACAGCGCGCAGGGGCGGCGCAGCGCAGGCGCCAGCAGGCCGACGCACGCAGCGACGTCGAGCACGCCGGCGACGCGCAGGATCGTCGTGGTCGCCTCGTGCGAGGTGCCGAGGATCACCGTGGTCATGCCGTGGAAGTTCGGCGGCGTCGGCCACAGACCGAGCGCGTAGACGCCGTGGCCGGCGAACACCGCGACGAACGCGAGCATCGCGACGGCGACGGTCACCTGGTGGCGCACACCGATGGTCAGCGCGAGCACCAGCAGGACCGGGCTCAGCACCTGGCCGCCGTGTTCGACCAGCGTCGGCAGTTGGCGCAGGTCCTGCACGTAGTTCGCGAACGCGACGGTCGCGAGGCCGCAGGCGCCGATCAGCAGGGCCGCCTGCTGCAGCCGCGCCCTCGGGGTGACGGTCAGCGACAGCACCGTGCACGCCAGATACGGCCAGAACATCGCCGCGATGCAGCGCTGCACCCAGCCGTCGTTCGAGCCCGATCCGACGAACGCGTCCCAGTCAGCGTCGACCAGCGCGTAGGTCGACTCCTGCCACAGCAGCACGCCGTACGGGCCTTCCCAGTAGTAGTGCTGCCAGGTCCAGCCGGCGAAGCACAGCAGGGCGGCGAAGCGCAGCAGGAGCAGCAGCAGGTTGTCGCGGTCGGGCTTCACGAGGACGTCGGAGAACGTCCAGGATCCGGCCGCGGCCGGCTGCAGGCACGGATTCCATCCGAAATCCACGGGACGGTCCCCGTCCGTTCGCGGCCGGTGCCGGGCGGCAGGCCATCACGCGCCGGCTGTGCTTCGTGTCGTCCTTGCAGGGGCGCGAACGTCGCGGGATTCGTGGATACCCTGCGGTCGTTCCGGCAGGTAGGTCTCCATGCACAGCATCGCAGCATCCGCGGACGACTGGCCTGCGGCCGAGACCGGCGGGGTCGCCGCCGCCGCCGTCGTTCGCGAACAGGCGCGGCCGCTGTTCCGCTACGCGCGCATGCTCGGCGCCGACGCGGAGCTTGCCGACGACCTGTGCCAGGAGGCGTTCGTCATCGCCTGGCAGAAGGGCAAGCAGGAGCTGCCGGCGGCGGCGTTGGCGACGTTCTTGCGGCGCGCGGTCCGCAACCTCTGGCTGCAGCAGCGGCGCAGCGATCGGCGCAAGGAGCGCGCGATCGCGGCTGCCGCCGAGCGGCTGTGGTCGCGCGAGGGCGGCGACGAAGGCGGCGAGCTGCTGGCGCGCACGAAGGCGTGTCTGGCGCGGCTCGAGGGGCGCGCGGCGCGCGCGATCGACCTCGCATACGGCGAAGGCGCGAGCCGGGAGCAGATCGCGACCGCGCTCGCGATGAAGCCGAACGGCGTCAAGACCTTGCTGGCGCGCACGCGTCAATGGCTCGAACAATGCATCCGGAGGCAGTCGTGAATCCCATCGAAACAGCCCGTTCGCGTCGTCTGGACGCGGTCTTGACCGAGGCGGTCGGTCGCGACGTTCCGTCCGATCTCGAAGCGCGCATCCTGGCGCGTCTGGGCACGACCGGCGGCGCGCGCTCCCGTGCGTCGCGCTGGCTGGTCGCCGCCGCGCTGCTGCTCGGCGGTGGCATCGTGCTCGCGACCGCGAGCCTGCAGGGTGGCAGCCGCGGTGCCGCGCAGGACCCCGAGGCCGTGCTGGTGACGACCGCCGATGTCGCGGCGTCGATCGAGCCGGTCGACGCGCCGGCGGCCGACGAGGTGCAGGCCCGCCTGCTGCTGCTCGCCAAGGCGAACGACGCGAATCTCGCGATCGCGAACGGGGTGCAGGGGCATTCGCAGACGGTCGTGACCGGCATGAGCCTGCAGACGGCGCTGCGGGCGATCGCGCGCGACGTCGGGGCGCCGGTCGCGGAATGCGACGGCATCTTCGCGGTCGGCGTCGGCGCGAAGCTCACGGCCGGGCAGGCGCGCGTGACGCTGCACACCGGCGAGGTGTCGGTGCGCGCGTTCTTCAAGCTGCTGCACGCGCGCTGTGGGGTCGGCTTCGTCGTCGGCGACGATGTCGTCGGCCGCGTCAAGGTCGACGTCGACGACGTGGCGTGGCGCGACCTGCTCGACCTCGTCGCGAAGCGGTGCAACTTCGGCGTGGTTGGTCGCGGCAGCGTGCTCGCGATCACGAGGCGGCAGGCCAGGGTCGAGCAGCGCGTGTTCTTCCACTTCGAGGACACGTCGATGACGAAGATCGTCACGACCTGTTCGAAGATCGCCGGCCTCAACACGATCATCGATGCGGGCGTCGACGGCCGCCTGACCCTGCTGACGCGAAACGCGGACGCCCGCGAGGCCTTGCGCGTGGCCGCCGCCTGCGTCGGCGCCGACGTCGACGCCGGCAAGCTGGTGCGGATCCAGCCGCGGCCGGCAGACGCCCGGACCGTGTCCGCGACTGCCGAGTCGTGCCAACTGGCGACCGAGGCAAAGCGCTGGGTCCAGCAGCTGCCCGACATCGACCTCACCTGCACCGCCAAGGCCACCATGTCCGTCTTCGTGCACCAGGCCGACATCCGCGAACTGCTGCGCGCTGCCGCCACCGCCACCGGCCACCACCTCCAGTTCGACGACACCACCTTCACCCTCCACTGACCAACTGGCGCAACATGAACCCGGTTCCGTATGCGCCACTTGGTGCCGCATACGGAACCGGGTTCATGTTGCGCCAGTTGGTCAGTGGAGGGTGGCGCGGTACGCGGGTTGCATATCGGATGCACTGCATGTGCCCTCTGTCGCTCGTCCGCTGCACGCTGGTGCCGCTGGTTCTCGTCGTCGTCGCGGCGGCGCAACACGACGAACCCCGATTGCTCGACCTGCGCGCGCCGGCGGGGGATGCGGTCGTCGATCCGGAGGGGACCACCGAGCGGTGGCTGAACTGCCGGATCGTCGACGCGATCACCGGGGAGCCGCTGCCCGATGCGGAGGTGCTGCTGATGGCCGAACAGAACACGCCGATCGCCGGCGAGTTCGCGCCGGCGATGCGCCTCGAGGCCGACGACGAGGGCTTCGTCAGCGCTCGCATCGACGAGGGGGTCGCCGGCTACCGGCCATGGAACTGGCTCTGCGTGCGCGCCCCCGGCTACGGCCAATACATGCAGATGGGCGTGCTCGACCCCGAGATCGTGCGGCTTGCGCCGGCGATCCCGGTGCCGGTGCAGGTGCGCGACTGGGCGGACCGGCCGGTCGAGAACGCGCTGGTCGGCTTCTGCGCCGGCTGCGGCCACACCCAGGACCTCGTGCACGGCCGCACCGGTGCCGACGGTGTGCTGACGATGACCGGCATCGACCTCTGGAACGGCATCGCCGACTTCTACGTCGTGCACCGCGACCTCGCGCTCGGCTACGACAGCCCGGAGTGGTTTCCCGGGGCGCAGCCGATGGTGCTGCGCGTCGGCGCCGGGGTGCCGCACGAGGGTATGCTGGTCGGCGCCGACGGCCAGCCGGTCGCCGGCGCGACGGTCGGCATCTCCGGCGTGCACCGCGGCCCGTGGGCGCGAACGGCCGCGGACGGCACGTTCCGTCTGTATGGACTCGAGAGCCGCAGCGACCTCTGGGTGCACGTCGACGGCTGGCGGCTGCTGTTCGAGGAGGATGGGGTGCAGCACATGCGCTTGAAGCTGCCACCGACGCCGGACCGGCTGCCGGACGACGACCGTGCCGAGGTGCTCGAGCTGACCGACGACCGGCGCGAGGCGCGCGATCGACAGCGCGAGCACGAACGCGAACTGCAGGAGCGCCGTGAGCAGGCGTGGCCGCGTGTGCCGGTGCGCGTCGTCGGCCTGCCGCAGGACGGCGGCGTCACGCTGCGCACCCGTCGCCAGAGCTGGGATCTCGACGACGCGATCGAGGTCGGCGAACCGGTGGCGCTGCCGGACGAGCCGTTCGTGTTCGAGCTGGCCACCGAGGGCCGCTCGCGCGTCGTGGCCGTGGACCGTTCCGACGCGCTTGCCGACGGCGTCGTGCGGCTGCACTGGTACCGCCCGACCATGGTCGAAGGCAGGATCCTCAACTCGGCCGGCTGGCCGGCGCCGGTGCGGGTCGCGGTCACGCGCCCCGGCTCGACCGCACCCGAGCGCGGCGCGGGCTGGCACGCGAGCAAGGGGGCGCTGTCGCTGCCGACCGCCGAGTGCGGCACGCGCTGGCTGGTGATCGAGGAGCAGATGACCGACGTGCGCGTGATCCTGACGATCGAGCTGCCAGAACGCGGCGACGACGCCTGCTTCGACATCGGAACGATCACGATGCCCGAGGAGCCGGCGCACCGGTTCGAGCGGCCGGACGGCACGCCGCTGGTCGACGGATCGGTGCGGCTGCTGCGCGCCGGCTGGACCGATCTCGATCGCGGTTGGGCGTTCGAGGCCGGACCCGACGGCAACTTCTGGCTGCCCGAACTGCTGCCGGGCGACGCGCTGCTGGTGCGGTCGCGGCTGCCCGAGGCCGCCGACCTCGACGGCGCCGGCGTGGTCGACCTGCCGACGCGATTCGTGATCGGGCACGACGCGCCCGTCGTGTTCCGCATGCACGGCGGCGAGCTGCGCTTCGACGTCGACACCGGCGGGGGCACGGCGTATGCGACGCTCGGCGACCGCGTGGCGCCGTTGCGCGGCGCGACCGTCGTGCGCGGGCTGCAGGTCGGCCGGCACGACGTCTTCCTCGCCGCCTACGGACGTCGCTCGGCGGCGCTCACGGTCGACGTGGTCGCTGGCGAACGCCGACGCGTGCGCGCGGTGCTGCCCAAGCGCTGATCGCTGCGGTTCGAACGCGATCCGACGATCCGCCGGATTTCGCGACCCCTTTGGCGCCGCCCCGGCCATGGTCTTGCATGATCGACCAGATCGTGCAGAGCCGCGGCGAACCTTCCGGAGCGCAAGGCGTAGCGCCGGCCGACGGCACCGCCGCCGGCGAACTGATCCGCCGCCACTGGCAGTCGGTGCGCCGCTACCTGCGCGTGCTCGGCGCCGAGGCGGCGACCGCCGAGGACCTCGCCCAGGAGGCGTTCGTCGTGGCGCTGCAGAAGGGGATCGAAGACCGTGGCGCGGCGACGGCGGCATGGCTGCGCCGCACCGCCCGTAACCTGTTCTGCAACCAACTGCGTCGCCGCAGCCCGGTCGCGATGGAGGTGGCCGAAGCGGTCTGGGAGGAGCACGGCGACGACGACGAACGCCAGCAAGCCTTGCGCGACTGCCTGCCGCTGCTGACCGAGCGCAGTCGCATGGCGCTCGACCTGGCCTACGGCAAACGGCAGTCGTGGGCGCAGATCGGCGCCGTGCTCGCGATGCAGCCGGGTGGCGTCAAGACGCTGCTGCGGCGCTGTCGCGAGACCCTGCGCGCATGCATCGAACGGGCGACGCAAGCCGGAACGGAGGACGAACGATGAGCGAATGTCACGACGAGGATCGCGCGCGCGAGCTGGAGTCCGCGCGAATGCGCGAGTTCGAGGCGCGGCTCGAACAGGAATATGCCGGCGAGCCACCAGTGGCGGCCATCCTTCGACGCGCGGCCGACGGCCCGCGGCGCCGGTCGCAGGCGGTCGTCTGGCTGACGGCGGCGGTGGTGCTGCTCGCGTTCGGCGTGACGCTCGCGATGGCGTTCTACTCGCGCGGCGAGGACGACCAGGTCGACGCCCCCCAGGACCGCGAGGCGCCGATCGAGCTGCGTTGGCCCGAGGGCGTGCCGCGTGTGTATCGACCGGAGCAGCTGCCCGAGGTGCCAGCCGACGTGCCGATGCTCAGCATCGGCATGCCGGTCTACACGGCCGCCGACCTGTCGCGGTTCTCGGCGCTGCGGCAGCTCGACGTGCGCCTGACGGTGAAGACCCTCGGCCGGCTGATGCGCGAAGGCGAGCCGCCGGCCGGCACCCGTCTGCAGGCGCTGGCGACCGCACCGCAGCTGCGCCGGGTGTCGTTCGACTTCTACTCGCTCGTGCCGGCGGACCTCGAAGCACTGCGGCACCTCGAACGGCTGCAGGTCCTCGAGCTGTCGGGCATCGTCGAGATCAACGACGCGCTGCGGGCCGCCGCACAGCGTGGTGGTGCGGTGGAGTGCTCACCGTTCGACGCTGCGTTCGGACGTGCGGTCGCTGCGCACAGCCGCGCACGCACGCTGCGGACCTCGGGCATGCCGATCACCGCCGCCGGCATCCGTGCACTCGCGGACGCCGGCCTGCACACGTTGACGCTCGACGCGTCGGGCGGGGTGACCGCCGCGGCGCTCGAGGCACTCGCCGAACTCCGCACGCTGCGACGGCTGACGCTGCGTTCGGTGCACGGCGCCTCGATCGACGAGCGTGCCGCCGGCATGGTCACGCGCACCGGCTCGCGCGTCTGGTCGCGCGCAGCGATGCAGCGCATCGCGGAGCTGCCCAACCTCGAGTCGCTGACGCTCGACACCTGCTACCTCGACGACGAAGTCGTGGCCGCGCTGCCGCGCACGCTGCTGCGTCTGGACCTGAGCACCTGCTTTGGTGTCGACGCCCGCCTGGTCGACGTGGTGGCCCGGATGGAACGGCTGCACACCATCGGGTTGCCGCTGCGCATGGCCGAAGCCAAGGACTACACCGGCAGCTGGCGACCGTGGGCGCGCGATTCGGACCTGCACACGCGCCGCCTCGACGGTGAGGCCGCCGCCGCGATCCTGCGCTCGCGCCCGTGGCGCGAGCTGCTGCTGGACGGGCGCATCCCCGACCGCGTCGCCGACGCGCTGCGCAACCAGGACGCCCTGCAGTCGCTGATCCTCAACCCGACCGACGGCAGCGCATCGCTGTCGTTCGTGGCGTCCATGCCCAAGCTCGAGCAGATCTGGTTCGTCGAGTCGGACCTGCTCGAGGACGAGCTGAAGCCGATCAACGCCTGCGCGTCCCTGCAGCGGGTCGTCTTCGAGGACTGCACGCACAATCGCGTGATCGGCGTGCCGGTGGACGTGCTGCGCGAAGGCCTCGAGGTGCGCATGGTCACGCGGATGATCAACTGAGCCGCAAGTCCGTCCGCGTGACCCTCCCGCGTCGGGGCTTTCGCATCCCGACGACCGCCCCCCTAGACTCGCGGCATGAAGAAGGCCGCGCTGTGCGCGCTGACCCTGTCGCTCTCGTGCCTGCTCGCTGCGCAGCAGCGGGATCCTCTGTTCGGTACCGTGCTCGGTGACGACGGCGCGCCGATCGCGGGCGCCACGGTGACGATCGTCGAGGACGACGTCGATCTGGTCGGCATCGACCCGGTCGACGTGATCACCGTCACCGCCGACAAGCGGGGGCGCTTTGCGGCGCAGGCGCTCCGTGGCGTGCGCTACTCGGCGTTTGCGGTCGGGCCGGTCGTCGACGGGCGGGCCAGGGTCGGCAAGGCGGTGGCCGACCTCGCGTGCGGCATGCAGGTCGAGCTGCTCGCGGACTTCACCGGCCATGCGCGGCGGGTGCAGCTGCCGTCGGTCGCGGCGTGGGGCGACCGCGACGACCTGCGTGTGCGGCTGCGTTGGGACCACTGCCCGGGCCACGTCGTCGATCTGCCGATCGACGAGCGGGGGGGCGTCGACGTGCCGGTCGCGAGCGTCACGGCCGCGGCGTTCCTGGTCGACACGTCCGGGGCTCGGCTCGGCCGCGTCTGGATTCCGCCGGACCCCGATCGTGGCGAGGCCGTCGTGCCGGAGCGGCGCGTCGTGCCGGTCGAGGTCGTCGACGCGACCGGGCAGCCGGTGGTCGGTGCCAGGGTCACGCACATCGGCCGGGAGAGCCATCAGGACGCGTGGGGGCTGGTCGTCTACGAGCACTTCCGCGGGGCCTCGGCGACGACCGACGCCAGCGGCCGCGCCGGCATCGGCGTCGAGATGTGGAGCGATCCGTTCGCGCAGAAGCCCGACACGTATGTGTTCGTCGCGCACCAGGCCGGCTTCGGCGAAGGCGCATCTGGCTGGCTCCATCACGAGGCGTTCGTCGACCACGAGGTCGTCGAACGTCACCAGAAGGGCCGGCTGCGCATCACGATGCCCGAGGCCTCCCAATACGAGGTCGAGCCGCTGCCGACGGCGTTGCGCGGTCGCGAGCTGCGGTTGTTCGCGGCCGGCTACGTGACGCAGAACCAGGGTGGCTTCAACATGCACCACTACCTGTTCCGCGACCATGCGATGCAGGTCGCGGCGGACGGCGCGTGGACGATCGCCGCGCCGATGGCTCGCAGCGATCGGTTCGTGCTGCGCGTTCCGCCGATCGACGGCCGGCCGGTGCTGTTGCTACCCGCCGCCACGCCCAACGTGCTGGCCGAACAGGATCGGCTCGAACCGCTGTCGGTCCGGCTGCGCGACGCGTCGGGTGGCCCCGCGGTCGGCGCGCAGGTGCTGGTGGTGCCGGACGACCCGCACACGCTCGACTTCGAGCACGCGGTGCGCCTGGTCAGTGACCAGGCCGGGCGCGTGCAGGCGCTGCTGCAGCAGGGGCGATGGAACCTGATCGCGATGACCGACACGGAGTGGATCGCGACCGGGCTGGAGCAGTGGCCGCCGCCAAAGGAGCTGCCGCTGCAGCTGCAGCCGAAGCCGTCGCGGGTCGTGCGCGTGCTCGACGGCGACGGCGCGCCGGTGCCGGGGGCGAAGTTCGAGCCCGGCAACTTCCGAACCGGACCCGGCGGGCGCGGCATCTCCGGTATCCTGAGCCAGCTCGGCTGGAACTCGGTCGGCCAGCACGTTCGCCGTGCGGTGACGGACGCCGATGGCCGGGCGACGCTGCGGTTCCTGCCGTGGCCGGGAACCGAGGTGAAGGTGTTTGCGTGGCGCGGCAACTTCCGCAACCGTACGGACGACCACGCGCTGGCCGAAGGCGACGAGCCGCTGGTCCTGCGGTTGCGATGAACCACGTGCGCGCGGCGCCGTTGAAGCGGCCGCAATGGATGCGATGAAGATGCGACCTTGGCAGCAGGTGGCCGTGGCGGCGGCGCTCGCGGCAGGCGTGCCGCTGCGCGGCCAGGATCTGGTCGAGGCCGTGCGCGCCGGCGATGCGGCCGCGGTCTCGGCCGCGGCCGATGCGGTCGATGCGCCGTCCGTCGGCGACGTCAACGGCCTGCTCGCCCTGCTGCAGGCGGGCAGTGCGGCCAAGGCGACCGCGGCGCAGCGCGTCGCGGCCGAACTCGCGTTCTCGCTGATCGGGTGGTGGTCGCTGCAGGACGTCGATGTAGCCAGCGGCCTCTACGACCGCTTCGAGGCGCGGGACTGGCCCCGGCTCGACCAGCAACTGCTCGAACTCGCCGCGCTGGGCGGTGCCGACGGCACCGAGCGCGCGGCGCGGTTGCTCGGCAGTGACGATCGTGGCAAGCGGCGGCAAGGCGCGCGCATGCTGCGGCTCGTGGGCGGCGACCGGGCGACGCTCGAGGCGGCGATCGCCGGCATGCTGGATGGCGACGACGCCGAGTTCGTGCTCGGACTGGAGCTGGTCTGGGAGTTCGAGATCGCCTCCGAAGACCTGCGGCGCCGGCTCGAGCGACGCTACGAATCGTCCGCTTCGCACGCAGAACGTCTGCAGGTGCTGCGGGCGATGGTGCGTGGCGGTGGCTTCACGACCGCATGGCTGCTGGCGCAACGTGCCGAGCTGTCGGGGGACGCG